>CAWCJT010000010.1:0-357284 GCA_963795975.1 uncultured Gammaproteobacteria bacterium | reverse complement strand
CGAACGGCCGCGGTAGAAAATCTGCCCGGGCACGAGCGCACCTCGTGCCCGGGGCATGCGTCCGAACTCTACTGATAGACATCGATAGTGGGCGCCGGGATCGGCTCGCTCTCCACATGCGAGAAAAGCCAGCGGCCATGGACCTTCTTGGCCCGACCCGTATCCGGCAGTCCCGGAAGGCCGAAGGTAACGTTGGAAACTTTGAGGTCGTTATTGTTGGCATCCAGGTAAATGCACTGCCAATAGATGTCCGCCCTGTCACCGCCATCATGCACGCTGATGGCCTCTGTAAATATCGGGGTGAGCGAAACCCAGTCGCGGCCCAGCACGAAAGAGCCGGCGTGATTGGCGAAAAAATCACACAGGGTCATCGACCAAGTGCGCAGCTCGTGGTGCCCGGTGTTCCCTTGCCCTCATATGTCGCACCCCCTGCAATGAGGACGCCATCGTCGGTCCAAAGATCCAGCACCTCGATAAGGTGTGCACCCTTCGTAGCCGCGTCGACACCCGCGTGCGAGACGGCCTCGTGGAAAGCAACGTGCAGTTGTTTGAGTGCGTCGAGATCCTGGTAGTCCGAGTGATGTTCATCCGCGAGTACTGCACTTGAGGCCATTGCCGTCGCCATGACGGCCAGTGTGAGCGTAACAGTGAGCTTCATGCCATTTTCCCCTGTGGTTGGTCTTATGGTCTGACCGTGAATGTGTGTTGCGCAGCGCTTGGTAGCGCAAGATGCGAGCTATCGAATGAATAAGAGTGTGGCGCGGGAAAGTCGGGTACCGCCTCGTGTGGCGTTCGTCGATGTGGCAGGACGGCCAGCGGGCCGAACTCATTTACAGGTACCCGAATCGCTCCCATGTCACTCCTAGCAATTGCTACTGGTCTGCATTCGGGCATTTAAGCGCTCATGATGGCCGAGACGAAGAAAACGCTGGTGGAGCGGCTATTTGCGCAGCACGCCAATGCCGTGCAGGCATTCCTGCTCCGCCGTGTCCACCGAAATCCGGATGCCGCGGAGCTCGCGCAGGAAGTGTACGTGCGTATGCTGCGGGTGCCGGACTTGGCGTCATCCGCAATCCCGAGGCCTACCTCTATACGGTCGCGAGCAACCTCGCGAAAGAGCATGGCCGTATTGAGCGCAGGGATGGTGCTTCACTCGATGTCGACGATCCGCTGATACAGGAGCAGCTCGCGGAGCTGCCCACGTTCGCCGGGCAACTCGACACAGAGCGGCAGATCAAGCGGCTACGGGAGGTGTTGCACGAGCTGCCCCCGAAATGCCAGGCCGCGGTGGTCCTGCAGTACTGGCACGGCTGAGCTACGAGGAGATCGCGCAGCGGCTCGGAGTGTCGAGCAACATGGTGAAGAAGTACCTGAGTAAGGCGCTGGTGCACTGCCGACGGCGCATGGCGCGGCTGGGGTGAGCCCATGAGTGCAAATGACGAACGCGTGCGCAGCCTGATAACGCGGGAAGCGGCCGACTGGTTTGTGGCTAATCGCGCCGGCCTTGCGTAATGAACGCCAGGCGTTCGCAGCCTGGCTCGAGCTTCCCCCGTGCACGTCGAGGAATATCTGGCCCTGTCGGTCATCGCCCGCGATCTGCGCGCGGCCTGTGAGGAGTCTGCGGAGTTTGTGGATGCGCTGCTTGAGCAGGCGCGGGGCGCGGTGGATCTGAATCCGTAAGGCACCAACCCTCTGGCCACGCTTCATCGCGGGTATCAGGGGGGTAGGATCGTTGCCATGGTGGACTGCCCCAGTCGCGCTGGGGGCACTCGCTGTGGTGTGCCTGGGTCTGCTGTGGAACCACCGGCGCGGTGCGCACGTTCCGCGCGCCGCTGAGAGTGCCGCAATCCACTATGAGACCCGCCACGGGGAGCAGCAGGCCGAGCGTCTGGCGGACAATTCAGTGTTGCACCTGAACACAGACAGTGCCGTCACCGTCCGCTCAGTAGGCAACAACGGCTCGTCGAGCTCGCCTCCGGTGAGGCCTACTTCGAGGTCACCCACGAGACCGCGCGTCCGTTCCGGGTACTGGCGGGCTCGGCGGAGGTCGTGGATGTCGGAACCAAATTCGACGTGCGCCTGGAGCACGGCTCGACCATCGTGACGGTGATCGAGGGGCGTGTCGATGTGGGTCTGTCCTCCAAGTCGGCAAGCGTGCAGGTCGAGGCCAACCAGCAGATCACCGTTGCCGATGGCGACTGGCCGGCCGCACCCGTCGCGGTGGATGCGCAGCGCAGCGCAGCTTGGCTGCATCGGCAGATCAGTTTCGATCACCAGCCGCTCGAGCGCGTCGCGGGGGAATTCAATCGCTACTCGCGCAAGCCGATCGAGATTACGACTCCCGCATTACGCACCCTGAAGATCAGCGGGGTTTTCTCCACCGATGACACCGACGCCTTCATTGCCTTCCTGAGAAGTCTAGAGGGCGTACACGTCGAGGTGACGCCGACACGAATTCGCGTGTCTCAGAACTAGACGCAGCTCCAGCGCGTAAACTCTCAGGGCATTCGCAACGCATTGAGGAGCAGTGCATGGGGGTTCCGCTTGCCGCACCGATCGAGCGAAATCGCGGCAGTCGTCTGCGGGGTCTTTCGTTCGCTCCCAATGTGCGGCCCAGCGGCTCTCGTGCAGGCGTCCGCGGCGCTCGCCGAGGCGATCGCACCGGCAACACTCTCCACCGACATCCCGCCGCAACCCCTCGACCGGGCACTCGCCGCGTTTGCCAGCCAGACGGGTCTCCAGCTGGTCTATGTCTCCGGGATCGTTGGTAACCAGAAATCCCAGGCCGCGGCGGCCGGCCTGAGCCCGCCGCAAGCACTCACGCGCCTGCTGCAGGGTACGGGACTCAAATTCGAATATCTCACCGCGCACAGTATCCGCATCCTTGTTGCCGCGCCGGCGCCGAAGGCTACGCCAATGAGTGCCGTGGGGGAGTCGGACGAGGTCATCGTGCACCGCCAATCGCCGCACAGAGGCGCTGCAGACAGTGCCGATCACGATCCAGGTGCTGACAAACGCGACGCTCAAGCAGCTCGGCAGCCGAACTTTCGACGACTTCGTAAGCTACCTCCCGGGAGTTACGGCGCACGGCACGGGGCCCGCGCAGAACAGTATCTACGTACGCGGACTCGGCGCCGGCGAAGGGGAAGTCCAAGCTGCAGGATTCACCGCGAGCTTTCCCAACGTCGCGATCTACCTCGATGATCAATCGGCGCAGCTGCCGGGCCGCAATCTCGACATCTACGCCGCCGACCTCGAGCGCATCGAGGTGCTGGAGGGTCCTCAGGGCACGCTGTTCGGCGCCGGCGCCGAGGCGGGCGTGCTGCGCTACATCACGAACAAGCCGAAGCTCGATCGTGACCGAGGCGGCGGTGAATGCGGGCTACGGCAATCGACCGCGCACGGAGGCGCCAGTCACGCGAGTCGACGCGATGATCAACCTGCCGCTCATCACCGAACACGCTCGCAGTGCGCGCCGTGATCTACAATGACCGGCGCGGCGGGTATATCAATAACATCCCCGGCACCTTTTACCCGTCCGCCTACCGACCCGGGCATTGCGGCCTATAACGGGGGCGTACGTCGCCGGCCCACAGCCCGGTCGATCAACAACTCCGCCGATCGTCGCCGACGATATCAATCCCGTGACCTACGCAGGGCATGCGCGTCGAGGCACTGTACCAGCTTCAACGACGACTGGAGCGCGCTCATCGCTCAGTCCTACCAGACCATGGAGTCCGAGGGCGTGTTTGCCGAGACGACGAGCAATTCCTTCGGCGAGCCGCAGCCCCATCTGACGCGTGCAGCTGTTCAACCCTTCGTTATAACAAGGACCGGTTCGAGAATACCGCGCTGACGATCGACGGCCGCGCTCGGTCGCTGAAGGTCTTCTACGCGGGCTCCTACCTGGTCGCAACGTCGAGCAGGTCGCAGGACTACACGGCTTACGCCCATGGCGGCCTCTATGTCGACTACTATCAGTGCATCAATTTCACGGTTACAGCACAAGCGCGAGCCCCAGGCGCAGTGCTTCACGCCAAGTTCGACTGGCGCGACGGCGAGCGCAACACCCATCTGAGCCAAGAGCTGCGCCTCAGCACGCCGGATGACTGGCGGGTGCGGGGCGTTGGTGGATCTGTTCTACGAGAGCTATCGCGATCCATGACCAAGCCGACTGGTTTTACCTGACGGCGCTTGCCGTACTTCAATCCGATCGCCCCCCTACCGGCTATTACATGGCTGAACGGCCAGTCGGTCTGCGGTGCGTGCCAGGGTACGTGCTCGGTGCCCGGCCCGGTCGACCTCCACAACCCACGGTGCGGCCGCCAGGCGTTGGTTTCTTCAACGATGTCACCCGCGGTTACAAGCAGAAGGCCGCGTTCGCGTCGTCGACTTCGATCTTATTCCCCGAGACGCTGACACTGACCGCTCGGAACCCGCTACTATCATACGAGCAACACGAGGTCGGCTCGGATGTGGGCAGTTTCGGATGCCACAGCTCCAGCGACCCGCGGCAGCCGAACCCTGTATCAATCATCAAGAATTCGTCAACCTCGATGCGCGGGATCTCATGACCGCACCTATCGGGTTTCAGAAGCCGTGCGAACCTGAGCTGGAAGATCGACGACGGATGCGCTGGTGTACTACACCTGGTCGCAGGGCTTTCGTCCGGGCGGTTCAATCGGGGCATCGGAACGCCGGTCCACTCACCCCTGAGCCACGAGCATCCGCAATTCGTGGCAGGCGCAGGCCATCGCACATGGGGGATGGACAGCTCCCTTGCGCTACGGCGCCCGACACACTCACTAACAACGAGGTCGGCTGGAAGACGAGTTGGTTGGACGAGCGCCTGCTATTGGATGGGGCCGGCTACCAGGAGGACTGGGATCACGCGCAGATCGGCGCGATTCGATTCTCACGTGATCGCGAGGCGCCATTATCAATGGGGGTGACTACCGGGTGCGCGGTCTCGAGACCTCCGCGCAGGCGCGCCTCGACACCGGACTCGCCATCGAGTTCGGCGCGGCTTGGAATCACAGCGAGCTGGTCAGGGAGGCGACGTTTTTCTGGGCTGACGGCACACCGATCGATTTCGCGACGCTACGGACCAGGCCGGCCGACGCTCTCGAATCCTGCCGGACTGCGTGGAGTCCGCTCGCCGGCGCGCCACCGTTCCAGGGCAATGTGGCGTCGCCACCAGGCCTCGACCTCGGCGGTTACGAAGCCTTCGCACAGGTGGGAGTGGTACACCAGGCGCATTCCAACTCGCGACCGTGGATCGGCTGACGATCGATATCCAGGGCAACTCCGTCTACTACGATCTACCGCCCTTTACCACCTACGACGCGGCCCTCGGCGCGGGGAGGAATGGGTGGCAGCTCCAGCTGTACGGGACATTTAACCGACATGCGCGCCGAGCTATATGCCAGCGACCGACAGTACTACAAGTCGATCACGGTGAATCGCCCGAGGAGCATCGGAGTGCACGTGAGCTATCAATTCCAACGCTGATCGAATTGCGGTTCGCGCGCTCTCGCCTGCCGTACAGAAACTAGGCGGCTTCGGTTGCGCACACGAAGAGGTGTGCGGGCAGAACGTTGAGCGGTTGAAAGCCACGCTGCACGACCTGGAACGTACGCTGCAGATCGGGCAGTACCCGGCTCGAGAACTGATACACGAGGAATGCCCCACCGGGCTCGAGTGCCGCTCGGGTCGTGCGCACGATGTCCATACGCAGCGCGTCCGACATGGTGCTGAATGGAATCCCGGAGACGATATAACTCGCCGGCGCCAGGTGCAGCCTTCGCAGGACCGCCTCGACCTCGGCGGCGGAATCCTGCACCACATGCAGGCGGGGATCGGGCAGGGCATTGCGCAGGAATTCGACGAAATCCCGGTTGGTCTCGATCGCCACCAGATGCGCGTCGGGGCGCATCCGTCGCAGGATCTCCTTGGTGATGCTCCCGACGCCCGGTCCGTACTCGACGATGACCCGGGCACGCTGCCAGTCGATGGGCTCGAGCACCTGATTGATGAGAAAGCGTGAGCTCGGGATTATCGAGCCCAGCATCCGCGGATGACGGATGAAATTGCGGGCGAAAAGTAACAATTCCGCGGATCGCGATCGGGCTTTTACCGTCATAGCGAATCTCACTGCGAGCTAGTGTTGGTTTTTCAAAGCCGCACGACAGGGCACGCCACCCGCGCGCGGATTGGATACTCTATCCCAGTCAAGCCTTGCGGGCATCAAAAACGCAAGGCTCGTGCCCGAGGGTCATTCGGCTGGTTCGACCCGCAGAATGGGCCAGTCCGCGCGCTCGGAGCCATCCCACAGCAGCGTGTCGGTCGAGAGCTTTGCCAGCTTGTGGCGCCCGACGTACGCATAGGTATTGAGGACGCGAAAGTCCGGAGCAGGACCGACAGCTTCGCCCGCATTGCCGAACTGGTCCTCGAGCCGAGCACGGATCAGGGCGGGGCACTCGATGCTCGTGAAGCGCGAGCCATCGACGATCCAGGCATGCCGATCAAATCGCGCAATGGTCGAGCCAACATTGCCGAAGCAGACCTGGCCACGCACGAATCGAAAGAAGGGCGCCGGTCCCACCACCAGGCTGCCGCGCGATGGGCGATAAAAGACCAGATGAATCACGGGCGCAGCTGGGAATCAAGGACGGCCTTGAGGCGATCAAAGTCGAGCGGTTTCACGAGATACTCGTCGAAGCCGGCCGTGCGGGCTCGCTCGCGGTCATCGACCCGTTTCCAGCCCGTGATCGCAACGATCCGCAAGTTGCGGGCCCAGGGCTCTCCGCGCAGTCTCGAGGCGACATCGAAGCCGTCGAGCTCCGGCATGGAGATGTCGAGCAGGACGAGGTCGGGCTGGCAACCTGCGGCAACGCGCAGCGCCTCGATGCCGTCGTAGGAGGTCTCGGCCCGATATCCCTCGACGCGCAACAGTACGGCGAGCGCTTCTGCGCTGTCGCGATCATCGTCGACGACGAGAATGCATTGCTGCGCCATGATGTTGCGAGACTACCGGTGGTCGTGCCCGAAGCGGCAGCTCGCGTGCGTGTCCAACCTCGAGCTTTGTTATCGTTGCCGTGCCCGAGAATGTTAACCGCGCAGCCATGGCAAACGCCATGCATGCGCAGAGCTATTGCATGAATGCGTTCGTGTGGAAGCAAGTGTTGCAGAACTGGGTGCTGCCGCCCGGCGGGCCGCTCGTCCTCGCGGTCATCGGACTCGCGCTCGCACTCAGCGCAAGCACACGCTGGCGTCGCCTCGGCCTGTCACTGTGTGCTGCGGCAGTGGGCGTGCTGTGGCTGCTCGCAACCCCGCGGTTCGCCGACCATCTGGTGCGCTGGGAGCAGACGGACGCGCCGCTTGATGCCACGAAGCCCCTGGGCGCCCAGGCGCTGGTGATCCTCGGTGGTGGTGGCGCGCGCGCCGACGCACCCGAATACGGCTCGGTCGCACCGAGCGGCGCGACGCTCGAGCGGCTGGTGTACGGGGCCCGGCTGGCGCAAGCCACGGCGCTGCCGGTGCTGGTCACCGGCACCCACTTGGAAGCCACGGCCATGGGCGATTTCCTGAGGCGCGATCTAGGGGTCACGGCGACCTGGATCGAAAACCGCTCTGCGGACACCTACGACAACGCGCGCCGCTCGTGGGCCATTCTCGCGCCGGCGGGCGTGCGCAACATCGTGCTCGTCACCTCCGCCGTACACATGCCTCGCGCCCGCGCCGAATTCGAGAGCGCCGGCTTCAGCGTCACCCCGGCGCCGATGTCGATCTGGAGGGAGCGCGATGCGGGACTCACCACGTGGGTTCCGACCGCGGACGCGCTCGCACGCTCGCACCGAGTGCTGCACGAGTATCTGGGCCAGCTGGTGCGCTGGTCGCGCTAAACTGCTCCCAGAGCATGCTGGAGTGCGAGGCAGACATCATGGCCAATGAAACCTTTCCGATCGATCTGAGCAAGCTCCAGCCGCTGAAGCTCGATCCGACGTCACCACGCTGACCGACGCGCAGAAGGCGACGCTGCGGCACAATATCCAGCTCTGCCGCGACACGATCGTGTTCTTTACCGCGCTCGCGGGCGCGAAAGGGCTGTCCGGCCACACGGGCGGCGCGTATGACACCGTTCCGGAAATGACCATCGTGCGCGCCTTCATCGCCAACGGCGCGCCGATCGTGCCGATTTTCTACGACGAGGCCGGCCACCGCGTCGCGACTCAGTATCTGCTGTGCGTGCTCGAATGGCGCGATGCCGGCGCGAGAAGCTGCTGCACTATCGGGAGTTCGACAGCGGCCTGCCCGGCCATCCCGAGAAGATGCTGACGCCCGGCGTCGAGTTCAGCTCCGGCCGGCTCGGGCACATCGTGGGCGTTCTGCAATGGCGTCGCCATGGCGAACCCGGGCAAGGCCGTCGTGCTGCTGGGCTCGGATGGCAGCCAGATGGAGGGCGACAACGCCGAGGCGGCCCGGCTTGCCGTCGGCAAGCAGCTCAACGTCAAAGTGCTGGTCGATGACAACAACGTCACCATCGCCGGCCACCCGCAGGAGTACATGACCGGCTACGATCTGACCCGGACGCTGTCGGGCTACGGGCTCACCACCGAAACCACCATGGGCGAGGATCTCGACGCGCTGTACGTCGATCTCTGCCGCGCGTTTCGCCGACCAGCTGCCGCACGCCGCTGATCATCAAGCGCCCCATGGCGCCCGGCATCGCCGGCGTCGAAGGCAGCCCCGAGCGCGCACGAGGTGCTGAAGACCGAGATCGCGATCCACTATCTCGAGAAGCGCGGCGGCTACGAGAAGGCGATCGAGATGCTCAAGGCGGCCAAGCCCGACAAGAGCCCGCTCACCTATCAACGGCTCCAGCGGCGTCGGCAAGAACCGCGACGATTTCGGCAAGATCATCAACGAGATTCTCGACGGCATGAGCGAGAGCGAGCGCATCGCCAGCGTCAAGGTGTTCGACAACGACCTCGAAGGCTCCTGCGGCCTGCACCACATCCGCAAGAAGCATCCGGAGGTGTTCGTGCGCGGCGGCATCATGGAGCGCGGCAACTACTCCGCCGCCGCCGGCTTCGGTTCGGTCGCCGGGCAAACAGGGCATCTTCGCCACCTTCAGCGCCTTTCTCGAGATGTGCATCAGCGAGATCACCATGGCGCGGCTGAACTTCTCCAACGTGCTGGCGCATTTCAGCCACAGCGGCGTCGATGACATGGCGGACAACACCTGCCATTTCGGCATCAACAGCATGTTTGCCGACGGCGGGCTCACGCCCGTCGCACGGCGAGGACACGACGCGCCTGTACTTTCCCGTCGATCAGCACCAGTTCGCGGCCTGCATGAAGCGCATCTTCAAGGATCCCGGTCTGCGATTCGTGTTCACCACGCGCGCCCCCGTTCCTGACATCCTCGACGAGGACGGCAAGCCGCTCTACCAGGGCAAGCCGTTCGAGCCGGGCAAGGATTACATCGTGCGCGAGGCGCCGCCCGGCGGCGGCTATGTCGTCGCGATGGGCGAGACGGTATATCGCGCGCTCGATGCGGTCATCGGGCTTGCAGGAGAAGGGCGTGAAGGTCGGGCTCATCAACAAGCCGACGCTCAACGTCGTCGACGGCGACATGATGAAGAGGCTCGCAGGCGTTCCGTTCGTGCTCGTCGCCGAAGGCTGGAACGTCAAGCACCGGCCTCGGCAGCCGCTTCGGCAGCTATCTGCTGCAGGCGGGCTTCAAGGGCCGCTACGACCACATCGGCACCAACCGCGAAGGCTCGGGCGGGCTGTGGCAGCAGATGGGCCATCAGGGCCTCGACCCCGCCGGTATCACGCGCTCGGTGCAGGCGCTTCTCTAATACTCGCGCCGCAGAATTGCGGCCCCTTCGACCATCGCGCGCATTTTCGCGAATGCGATCTCGCGTGGCAGGTATTTCATGCCGCAGTCGGGCGCGACGATCACGTTCTCGGGGCTCACGTACTTCAGTGCCCGCCGGATGCGCGCTCGGCGACCGTCTGCGGCAGATTCCACCTTCGGATGCCGACAGATCGATCGCTCCGACCATGATCTGCTTGCCGGCAAGCCCGGCGAGCACCGCGCAGTCGAGATTCGATTGTGCCGTCTCGATGGAGATCTGCTCACAGCCGCAGCCGGCAAGCTCGCCCAGGAACGAATAACCGCTCGGACGCTGATGGATGATTGCGGCGTAGCCGAAGCAGATGTGTACCGCGGTGGCCCCCGGGACGCCTTCGAGCGCCCGGTTCAGCGCCGTGAGGCCATACTGGCGTGCCTTCTCGGGCCTCGCCTGAAGGTACGGCTCATCGATCTGCACGACGTCCGCGCCGGCGGCGAAAAGATCCCGAATCTCCTCGTTCACGGCGGCCGCGTAGTCCAGTGCCGCGGCTTCCTCCGTCGGATAAAAATCGTTCTGCGCCTGCTGCGTCATGGTGAAGGGACCAGGCACGGTGATCTTCACGCGCGAGCGCGTGTGCGCGCATCAGGAATTTCAGGTCGCTCACCACCACCGGCTCCCTGCGGCGGATCTTGCCGACGATTCGCGGCACGGGGTTCGGGTGTCCGGAGCGGTCGAGCGCCGTACCCGGATTGTCCAGATCGACGCCCTCCAGAGCCGTCGCGAAGCGGTTCGAGTAGCTTTCACGGCGGATCTCTCCGTCCGTGATGATGTCGAGACCCGCCTCCTCCTGGGCGCGGATGGCGAGCAGCGTCGCATCATCCTGCGCCTGGGCGAGATACGGCTCGGGCACGCGCCACAGGGTCTGCATGCGAACCCGCGGCGGAAAGCGAGCGGCGAGCGTTGCGCGATCGATGAGCCAATCGGGCTGCGGGTAACTACCCACGAGCGTGGTCGGAAAGAGCATGACGATCCTTTCTCGGGCCTCGAGCGATCGATTCTAATCGCTCGACGCCTGAGAGTGTCGCCGGTGCTCCTGCGCTCGCCTACGGCGGTAGGATTTCGAACACTACACCGACGTTGGATTCACCACCGAAAGCAGTGGTCCCATACAGGTGGCCTTCGGGGCCGAAGACCACGCCCGCGTAGGGGAAGGCGCCATCGTTACCACCGGTGAAACTGTGCAATACGGTTTCATGTCCGTTGGGATCGACCTTGAACACCACACCCGCTCCGAATGCGCCGCCGCCCGGGGTCGTGCCATACAGGTTGCCGGCCGAGTCGCGCACCAGCGTCGACCACAATGGGGACTGACCGTCGGCGCCGCCCGTGAAGCTGTACAGCACGGTCTCATGACCGGTCGGATCAACTTTGAACACCACGCCCGCGTTGGCTGTGCCGCCGCCGTTGGTGGTCCCGTAGAGGTTGCCCTCTGCATCGCGAAGGAGTCCGGCAATGGGGCCGCCCCCATCGGATCCGCCGGTGAAGGTGTACAGCACGGTCTCGTTTCCAGTCGGATCGACTTTGAACACCACGCCCGCGCCCGATGCGCCACCGTAGGTGGTCGTGCCGTACAAGTTCCCAGCCGAGTCGCGGATGATGCCGCCCAGAGGGCCGCTGCCATCGTTTCCGCCGCTAAAGCTGTAGAGCACGCGCTCATTTCCGTGCGAGTCGATTTCAAACACGACGCCATTATTTGTCGTGCCGCCGCCGACCGCCGTCCCGTAGAGGGTGCCCTTCGGCCCCAGGATTACGCCGTCGTAGGGATTGGCGCCGTCCTCCCCACCGGTGAAGTTGTGCAGCACCGTGGCACGTCCCGACGTATTCAGCCGGTATACCACTCCATAACCTGAACCCATGTCGGACTGACCGGCGAAGGTCGATCCATACAAGTTGCCCGAATCGTCCCGAACCACGCCGCCGGCCGTTTGGCCGAAACCTTGCGGTGTGAAGAACGAGAATGCGTAGAGCACCTGCTCGACATCCTTGTCACCGAGCTCGTAGACGACGCCTTGACCGGTATGACCGCCATAGAAAGTCGCGCCGTACAGGTGTCCGTCCGAGCCAACCGTGACACCCGCGTTGTATGGGTACTGGCCGCCTGGCCTGCCCGGAAAGGCGTAGACGACCGTCGTCTTGCCCGTGGGGTCGATTTTGTAGACCACGCCTTGACCACCGGTTCCGTGGAAGGCAGCTGTCCCATAGAGATCGCCGGCAGGATCCAGGATGACGCCCGCCTCGTTGGGGTAGGCGCCGAGTGCTCCGCGCGCGAACGCCAGCAGCACCGTCTCGTGACCCAACGGATCGAGCTTGAACACGACGCCGTCAGCGTGCGCACCACCAAAAGCCGTGCCGTACAAGTTGCCAGCCGCATCGCGGGTCAAACTCGCGTTGGAACTGCCGCCATCATTGCCGCCCGTGAAGTTGTAGAGCACGCTCTCATGGTCCTTGGAATCGAGCTTGAACACCACGCCGGCGCCAAATGCGCCGCCACCCGTGGTTGTCGCGTACAAGTTGCCTTGCGCGTCGCGGATCACACCGTTGGGATACTGCCCGTCGTTCCCGCCCTTGAAGGTGTATAGAACCTTCTCCTGGCCGAACGCGTCGATCTTGAAGACGACTCCTGATCCCGAGAAGCCGGACTCATCGCCGCCGTAGCTGGTCGTGCCGTAATAGTTGCCTTGTGAGTCGAGGATACCGTACGGATTCGGCGATCCGCCGTCGGCGCCCCCACTGAAGGTGTGGAGGGTGCTCTCATGACCTGCGGCGTCGATCTTGAAGATGACGCCCCAGCCCGCCGAGCCACCGCTGTTGGTCGCGCCGTACAGATTCCCCTGCGCATCGCGCTCGACACTGTTCGGGTTGCCGCCGTCGTTGCCGCCTGTGAAGCTGTACAGCACCGTCTCATGGCCGGATGGATAGAGTTTGAATATCACGCCGGAGTTCGCTGCGCCGCCCGAATTCGTCGTCCCATAAAGGTTGCCCGCGGCATCGCGGATGACAGCATTCGGAGAGCTGCCATCGGCGCCGCCGGTGAAGCTGTAGAGCACGGTCTCTTCACCTGCGGCATTCACTTTGAACACCACGCCCGCATCCTTTGAGCCGCCACCGCCGATATCGGAGAAAGACCCGTTGGTCGTTCCGTAAAGATTGCCCTCGGAGTCGCGAATCACGCCGTTGTTCGGATAGGCACCCTGCAACGGGGTCGCGAAATGATGCAACACGACCTCGCGCGGGTCGGGTGCGGACGTTGCGGCTGCCCCCTGCGCGCGTGCTCGTTGCTGAGCCGCATTCGCAGCACCGTAGAGACCGTGCTGCGCACCGATGAGCCGCTGAAGCATCTGCAGCTTTGGATCCAGCGCCGAGCTCGCATCTGCCGCATTCACGGAAATGGCAAATCCCAGTGTGCACGCAAAGAGCACCGCAGGCGCCGCCGCTTGTCTAAACGTCGCCGAAGGTTTGTTGAAAGAAACGTGCCGGCCTGGCACCGTCGTACGGCTTCTCATTGTCAGACTCCCTCTCGCATGGGCGCGCGCACTGCTGTCGCAGCGTGTGCGGGAAACTCTCCAGGACCACGGCCGTCAATCGCGTCGGGTGTTTGTTTGCTTATATGCCGACGGCCGAGTGGCGCTCAAAATAGGCGCATGCGAAGGACGAGTCAACTCGTATCAACTCAAATCAATTGAATGCCAAGCTGTTTGAAACGGCTCAGCTGTACGTGTCAGGGCGGCGTGGATGGCGCAGTCGATGCAGGCTGAGTTTGTGAGATCTTCGTCGCGGCCTGCTCGGGCGCGAGCGGTGAGCCGACACTCGATGCGTTCCATCCGCCGCCGAGCGCCTGGATGAGCGCAATACTCGCAACCAGCCGATTCTCGCGGGTCGTCAGCAGGGTCTGAGCGTCACTCAAGGCGAGCGCCTGAGCGGTCACGACCGAGGTGTACGCGACCGTTCCTGCCTTGTACTCGTTGAGCGTGAGCCGCACCGCCTCGTTGGCGGATTTGACGGTCTGATCCTGCACTGCATATTCCTGCTCATAGATCCGAAGCGCCGAGAGCTCATCCTCGACCTGTTGAAAGGCCGCGAGCACGGTCTGTCGATAGGTCGCGACCGCGCCGTTGTACGACTCTCGCGCCTGGCGCACCTGCGCCGAGCGGGAGCCGAAATCAAGAATCTCGTCGCTCAGCGTGCCGCCGAAGGACCACAGATTGTTGGCCGCATGAAACAGCCCGTTCACCTTGCTGCTCGAATAGCCATACTCGCCCGTCAGAGTCAGGTCGGGAAAGTACGCCGCGATGGCGACGCCGACCTGTGCGTTCGCCGCGGCCATCTTGCGCTCGGATTCGGCGATGTCGGGGCGTCGCTCGAGCAGAGTCGTCGGGACGCCGAGCGGAGCGACCGGAATCGCATCACCGAGATTTGCCGGTGCCATGGAAAACTCCGCCGGCGTCTTGCCCACGAGCACAGCGATGGCGTGCTCGAGCTGGTTGCGGGTCACATCGAGCCCGATCTGCTGTGCCTGCGTGCCCTCGAGTTGCGTCTCCGCGGTGATCACGTCGGCCTTGGCGACGATGCCCACCTTGTATTGATTCTGCGTGATCTGCAGCGAGCGCTTGTAGGCCTCCACCGTCTGGTCGAAGAGATGCTTCATCTCATCGGTGACGCGCAGCTCCACGTAATCAGTCGCAAGTGTCGCTTGCGCCGACAGCCGCGCCGCCGCGAGCTCGGCCTCGGTCGCCTGAGCGCTTGCGACGTTGCTTTCGAGTGTTCGGCGGATCTTGCCCCAGATGTCGAGGTCCCAGGACGCATTTCCCGTCGCCGAGAACGTGTTGTTGATACTGCGAGTCCCCGTGGGCGTCACGGCCGTCGTCGTTCCGGTACCCGTGCCGGTCCCGGTACCCGTCCCGGTCCCTGTCCCCGTTCCGGTTCCCGTACCCGTTCCACCTGTGCCCGTATTGAAATTCGAGAGGTTCGTCGCGATGCCGCCCGAGGAGCGCGTACCCGATGCACTCACACCGAGGAGCGGAAACAAGCCCGCGCGCGCCTGGTCGGCGACTGCAACGGCCTGCCTCCATGCCGCCTCGGAGGCCTTCAGTGTTTGATTGGAGACATCGATCTGCTTCTCCAGATCATCGAGCATCGGATCGTCGAATACGGACCACCAGGGCGTACCGCTCGCGGCTTCACGCGGCTCGGCGGGCTTCCAGCCTTCGGCCTCCTTGAAGCGCGTCTCCACCGGCGCGGACGGCCGGTGGTAGTTCGGCCCGACGGCGCAGCTCGCGGCGAGCGCGCACAGGGCGCCGAGCGAAACGGTTCTCGAGCGTCTCATGTTCCTCCGGCAGGCGCGGGACGCCCCTGATCACCGCGCTCGGGATAAAGTCGCTGCCACATCTTTTCGCACCAGCTTCCGAAGCGCTCCAGGTACAGATAGATCACGGGCGTCGTGAAAAGTGTCAGCACCTGGCTTACGATCAGTCCTCCGACGATCGCAATCCCGAGCGGCTGACGGATCTCGGCACCGTCGCCTGTGCCGAAGGCGAGCGGTAACGCGCCCAGCATCGCCGCCATCGTCGTCATCATGATCGGCCGAAAGCGCATCATGGCAGCCATGTAGATGGCATCGCGCGGCGCGAGTCCTGCATCGCGCTGCTGGTCGAGCGCGAAGTCGATCATCATGATGGCGTTCTTCTTGACGATCCCGATCAGGAGGATGACGCCGATCAAGGCGATGATGCTGAATTCGCTCCTGAACAGCAACAGCGCAAGCACCGCGCCGGTGCCGGCCGAAGGCAGCGTCGAGAGGATCGTGAGGGGGTGGATGTAGCTCTCGTAGAGCACCCCGAGAACGATATACACGGCGGCGAGTGCCGACAGAATGAGCACCGGTTCGTTGGCGAGTGATTCCTGATAGGTCCGCGCCGTTCCCTGGAAGCTGCCGTGAATCGTTCCGGGCATGCCGATCTCGCGGATCGCCTGGTTGATTTGCGCCGTCGCCTGGCTCAGCGATGCGCCCGGCGCGAGATTGAACGACAGCGTCGCCGCGATGAAGCTACCCTGATGATTGACGGCGAGCGGTGTGTTCCCCGGGCCGTAGCCCGCGAAGGTCGCAAGCGGCACCATCGCTTCGGCCGCGGTGCTGTCGGCCGCGCCGGTGGAGACCGTTCCGCGCCCTGATTGGGCGATGCTGTTGGTCGCCTGATTGAGCGCCACATCGGATGCGAGGTTCGCGGCGCTCCTGTTGGCGGAAGCCTGCGCCGAAGTGACGGTGCCGGGCACCGCATTGGTGGACTCACTGCCGCTCACCGCGCCGCCGGCGGTGCTCACCCAGAGGTTGTCGAGCGTCTGCGGACTTTGCCAGTACTGCGGCGCGACCTCCATGACGACATGATATTGATTCAACGGATTGTAGATGGTCGAGACGTTGCGCTGGCCGAACGCGTCATAGAGCGTGTTGTCGATTGCGGCGGGCGTGAGCTGCAGACGCGATGCCGTGTCGCGATCGATTTTCACATCGATCTCGAGCCCGTTCTGCTGCTGATCGGAGTTGACATCGGCGAGCGCGTGCATGCGTAGCAGCGCGTTCGTCAGACGTCGGCGCCCACAGATACAGATCGGCGGCGCTGTCGGCCTGCAGCGTGTATTGATACTCGGCATTGGACTGCCGGCCGCCCACGCGGATGTCCTGCACGGCCTGCAGGAACAGGCGCGCGCCGGCGACGGCGCTGAGCTTGGGCCGCAGGCGCGCGATCACCTGCTCGGCGGACGCGTGGCGCTGTGATTTGGGCTTGAGCGCCACGAAGATATTACCGCTGTTGGTCTGCGCGCCTCCCTGCGAGCCGCCGCCGGTGAAGCCGACCACCGTATCGACCGCGGGGTCTGATCTCACGAGCATCATGAATTGCTGCAGCTTCTGCGACATCGACTGGAAGGAAATGGCCTGATCGGCCTGAAGACCGCCGTTCAGCCGGCCGGTGTCCTGCTCGGGGAAGAACCCCTTCGGAATCACGACGAATAGATAGATGTTGAGAGCGATGGTGACGGCGAGGATGCCGCACCATCAGCAGACGGTTGCTGAGCGCCCAGGTGAGTGCTCGTCCATAGCCATGCAACATCCCTTCGAACACACGCTCGCTGAAATGAAACAGGCGCCCCTGCTGACTCGGATCCTGCAGGCGTATCAGGCGCGAGCACATCATCGGTGTCGTCGTGAGCGAGATCACCAGTGACACCAGGACCGCCACCGACAGTGTGATCGAGAACTCGCGAAACAGCCGGCCGACGATTCCGCCCATCATCAGAATCGGAATGAACACCGCCACCAGCGACAGGCTCATGGAAAGCACGGTGAAGCCCACCTCGGCCGCACCGAGCAGCGCCGCCTCCATGCGCGACTTGCCCGCTTCCATGTGCCGCGTGATGTTCTCCAGCACCACGATGGCATCATCGACGACGAAGCCCGTCGCGATGATGAGCGCCATGAGCGACAGGTTGTCCAGGCTGTAGCCAAGCAGGTACATCACCCCGAAGGTGCCGAGGAGCGAGATCGGCACCGCGACCGCGGGCACGGATGTGGCGCGCCCATTGCGCAGGAACAGGAACACCACCAGCACGACGAGCGTGATCGCGATGAGAAGCGTCCGCTCCACATCGTGAAGGGATGCGCGGATGGTGGTGGTGCGATCGTTCGCGACCGTGATGTCGATGTCGGTGGGAATCGAGGCCTGCAGCGCCGGAAGCAGCGCTCGAACCCGATCGACGGTCGAGATGATGTTCGCGCCCGGCTGTCGAAACAGGATCACGAGAACGGCCGGCTTGCCGTTGAAAAGCCCGAGATTGCGCACGTTCTCGACCGAGTCGAGCACCTCGGCCACATCCTCAGGCGCACCGGTGCGCCGTTGCGGTAAGCGATCACGAGGTTCAGGTACTCGAGGGCCTTGGTGGCCTGATCGTTGTCGTAGATCTGGAATCGCTGGCCGCCCACATCGACGGAGCCCTTGGGCGTGTTGGCGTTGGCGGCGGCAAGCGCCGCCCGCACGTCCTCGAGGCCAATGCCGTACTTGAAGAGTGCGCTCGGGTTGAGCTCGACGCGGACGGCGGGCAACGAGCTGCCTCCGATCTGCACCTGGCCGATGCCGGAGACCTGCGAGAGCTTCTGCGCGAGGATCGTATCGGCGGCATCGTAGAGCTGCCCGGGCGTGAGGGTGTTCGAGGTGAGCGCCATGATCATGATGGGCGCATCGGCCGGATTGACCTTGCGGTAGGTCGGGTTGCTGCGCAGCGAGGTCGGCAGATCGGCCCGCGCCGCATTGATGGCCGCCTCGACATCGCGCGCGGCCCCGTCGATGTCGCGATCGAGACCGAATTGCAGGGTGATGCGGCTCGAGCCCGTCGAGCTCGAGGAGGTCATCTCGGTCACGTCCGCGATCTGGCCGAGGTGTCGCTCGAGCGGCGTCGCGACGGTCGCGGCCATCATATCCGGGCTCGCGCCCGCCATTTGCGCCGACACGGAGATGGTCGGGAAATCCACCTGCGGCAGCGGTGATACGGGCAGCTTGAAGTAGGCGATCACCCCGGCGAGCGCGATGCCGAGCGTCAGCAGGGTCGTTGCGACCGGTCGGCGGATGAAGGCCGCGGAAACACTCATGGCGTCGCCGGGCCCTGCGCGAGCGGTGCGCCGGTGCGCCCGGTCACGCGTCGCTCCAGTCGATCGAAGTACAGATAGATCACGGGTGTCGTGAAAAGCGTGAGGAGCTGGCTCACGATGAGTCCGCCGACGATCGTGATGCCAAGCGGGTGGCGCAGTTCCGAGCCGGTGCCGGTACCCACCATCAGGGGCACGGCGCCGAGGAGGGCCGCCATGGTCGTCATGAGGATGGGCCGGAAGCGCAGCAGCGATGCATGATGGATGGCATCACGCGGACTCATGCCCTGCTCGCGCTCTGCGACGAGCGCGAAGTCGATCATCATGATCGCGTTTTTCTTGACGATACCGATCAGCAGAATGATGCCGATGATGCCGATCACACCGAGATCGCTGCGCGCGATGAAGAGCGCCACCAGCGCACCCACACCCGCCGAGGGCAGCGTCGACAAGATCGTGACCGGATGAATGAAGCTCTCGTAGAGCACGCCGAGGACGATGTAGACCGTGACGATGGCTGCGAGAATGAGCAGCAGCTCGTTGCCGAGCGTCGCCTGAAAGGCGAGGGTCGCACCCTGGAAGCTGGTCATGACGCTCGGTGGCAGGTCGATATCGTGCTCGGCCTTGCGGATGGCATCGACTGCACTGCCGAGCGCGGCACGCGGCGCAAGATTGAACGAGATGGTGGTCGAGGGAAACTGGCCCGAGATGATCGACCGAGAGCGGCGCTGTGCGCTCGCTCACTTTCACGAGCGCCGAAAGCGGCACCTCGCCGCCGATGGCGGTGGAGGAGGGCAGATAGATCGTGCCGAGTGCATCGAGCGAAGCCATGAGCGAGGGATCTGCCTGCAGGATCACGCGATACTGGTTCGACTGCGTGAAGATGGTCGACACGATGCGCTGGCCGAAGGCGTCATACAGGGCGTTATCAACCGTCGCGGGCGTGATGCCGAAGCGTCCGGCCGTGTCCCGATCGATGGTCAGATAGGCGGATAAGCCCTCCTGCTCCTGATCGCTCGCCACATCCTCGAGCTGCGGCAGCTGGCGCAGCCGCTCGAGTAGCCGGGGCACCCACAGCTCGAACTCGGTGGGATTGGCATCCTCGAGCACGAACTGGTACTGCGTGCGGCTGACGGTGCTGTCGATCGACAGGTCCTGTACCGGCTGCATGTAGAGTGAGATGCCGGTCACCTCGGCCGTCTCGTCCTGAATGCGGTGAATGATGTCGCTCGCCGAGAGCTTGCGGTCGTTGACGGGCTTCAGGTTGATGAGCATGCGGCCGCTGTTGAGGGTGATGTTCGTGCCGTCCACGCCGATGAACGAGGACAGGCTCACGATATCCGGATCCTTGAGGATGGCCGCTGCGAGCCGGGACTGGCGCTCCGCCATGCCTGCGAACGAGACCGACTGGGGCGCCTCGGTGATCGCCTGGATGAGACCGGTGTCCTGCACCGGGAAGAACCCTTTGGGAATGAGGACATACAGAAGTGCGGTGAGCGCGAGCGTGCCGAAGGCGACGAGCAGGGTGAGCGGCTGGTGCTCGAGCACCCACTTGAGAGCCTCGTCGTAGTGGTCGATCAGGGCCTGAAACTTCTCGTTCGCCCAGCGCGCAATGCCCGTCTCTTCGGCCTCGGACTTGATGCCGCAGCAGCCTGGCGCACAGCATCGGCACGAGCGTCAACGAAACGATGGCCGAGATCACGATCGTCACCGCGAGCGTGATCGCGAATTCATGGAAGAGCCGCCCGACCACATCCCCCATGAAAAGGAGCGGGATCAGCACCGCAATCAGCGACACGGTCAGGGAGATGATCGTGAAGCCGATCTCACCGGCTCCCTTGAGCGCCGCTTCGAGCGGCGCCTCACCCTGCTCGATGTAGCGCGAGATGTTCTCGATCATGACGATGGCGTCATCGACGACGAATCCAGTCGAGATCGTCAGTGCCATCAGCGAAAGATTGTCGAGACTGAAGCCGAGCACGTACATGACGGCGAGCGTGCCGACGAGCGACAGCGGCACACTCAGGCTCGGGATGATCGTTGCCGGGATGCTGCGCAGGAACAAAAAGATGACGAGCACCACCAGCACGACGGCGAGCGCCAGCTCGAATTCCACATCACGCACCGAGGCGCGGATGGTGTTGGTGCGATCGGTGAGGATCGAGACCTCGACGGCCGCCGGCAGCGTGCTCTCGAGATTCGGCAGCAGCGCCTTTACCCGATCGACGACCTGGATGACGTTGGCGCCGGGCTGGCGCTGGACGTTGAGAATGATGCCCGGGGTATTGTTGACCCAGCCGGCAAGATAAGTGTTCTCCGCCGCCTGGATGACATCGGCGACATCGGATAGCCGCACGGGGTTGCCGTTCTTGTACGCGACGATGATGCTGCGGTAGGCATCGGCGCTTTGAATCTGATCGTTCGCATTCAGCGTCCACGAGCGCGCGGGACCATCGAGGGTGCCCTTGGGCGAGTTGACGTTCGCGTTGCTCACGGTGGTGCGCAGATCGTCGATGTTGAGTCCGTAGGCGGCGAGCGCACGTACGTTCGCGACGATGCGCACGGCCGGGCGCTGCCCCCCGCTCACGCTCACGAGTCCCACGCCCTCGAGCTGCGAGATCTTCTGCGCCATCCGGGTGTCGGCCAGATCCTCGAGCTGCGTGAGCGGCAGGGTTTTCGAGACGATGCCGAGCGTGAGGATGGGCGCATCGGCGGGGTTGACCTTGGCGTAGATCGGCGGGGCTGGCAGATCCGAAGGCAGCAGATTGCCCGCGGCGTTGATCGCGGCCTGTACCTCCTGCTCGGCGATGTCGAGACTCAAATCCAGATTGAACTGCAGCGTGATGACCGAGGCGCCACCGGAGCTCGTGGAAGACATCTGATTAAGTCCGGGCATCTGCCCGAACTGCACTTCAAGCGGCGCCGTCACCGAGGAGGTCATGACCTCCGGGCTCGCACCCGGATAGAAGGTCTGCACCTGAATCGTCGGGTAATCGACCTCGGGCAGCGCCGAGAGCGGCAGAAATCGGTAGGCGACTACCCCTACGAGCAGGATCGCGACCATGAGCAAGGACGTGCCGACCGGCCGCAGGATGAAAATGCGAGACGGACTCATCGGCGGCTAGGACTGCGCGCGCGCGTTGCCGGTTGCTTTGCCTTTCGCGCCGCGCCCCTGCTGAGTGGGCGTGCTCGGGCCGCTGTTCGGCTGCCGCAGGCTCACCTTCGCCCCATCTTTGAGCTTGTCGGCGCCGTCGATGACGACCCGCTCGCCCGCCTTGAGTCCCTGGGTGATGACGATGTTCGTCGGATCACCCGGGCCCAGAGTCACTTTGCGCACGCTGACGCTCTCATCAGCGTTGACTACATAGACATAGGTGCCGGGCGCGCCGCGCTCGATCGCCGCCTGCGGCACGAGCACCGCGCCGTGCAGGGTGTTGAGCAGCAGATCCACATTGACGAACTGGTTCGGAAAGAGCTTCTCGTCGTCGTTGGAGAACGTTGCCTTGAGCTTGACCGTTCCGGTCGTCGTATCGATCTGGCTGTCGATGGCCGCGAGCGTCCCGGCGGCAAGACGCGTCGTGCGGCTGCGATCGTAGGCCGTGACCTCAAGCCCGGAGCTCTGTGCCTGCACCTGATCGCGCACCGCGGGCAACTGATCCTCGGCAAGGGTGAATACCACGGTGATCGGCATCATCTGCGTGACCACCACGAGTCCATTGGCCTCGGAGGGAGTCACGTAGTTACCGACGTTGACCTGCTGCAGGCCGACCCGTCCGCTGATCGGTGAGGTGATGTGACAGTAGACGAGGTTCAACTTCGCCGCGTCGATCAGGCCTTGATCCGTCTTGACGTTCCCTTGGTCCTGCACCACGAGTGCCTTCTGGGTCGCGACCTGCTGTTCGGCGATCGAATCCTCCTTGTTGAGGGTCTCGTAGCGATTGAGGTCGACTTTTGCGTTGGCGAGCAGCGCCTGATCGCGCACCAGTGAGCCTTCGGCCTGCTCGAGCGCGACCTGGTAGGGGCGCGGATCGATCTGGATCAGGAAGTCCCCCGCCTTGACGCGATCGCCTTCCTTGAAGGCGATTTTCGTGATTTGACCGCTGATCTGACTCTGCACCGTAACGGTTGCGACCGGTGTCACGGTGCCCAGGCCGTTGATGAGGATCGGCATGTCGCCGGTGGCTGCCGTCGCCGCCACGACGGGCATGGGCCCGGTGCCGGACTGACGCCCGCCGCGCTGCGTCGAGCCCGACTTCGGCGTGACCAACCAGGCGATGAGGACCACCGCCAGGAGCACGGCGATGACCAAAAGCAGGCGACGGCCCACGAAAAGCTTGTGCCTGGGCCCCAGCGTGCTGGAATGAGCCTCCTCGAACCGGCTGCGGGACTCGTCATTCATGTTCGATACGCAGGCTGCGGTAGGCGGCAGGCATGCCGCATATGAACGCGGACTGTGCTGTTTGGTTGCACCCTACGGCACCCCGAAACTGTTAACAACCGTCAAGGATTGTGAAAGATTTGTGCATCGCCACCAGCGCAGGCTCCGATGAAAATTGCGACATACAACGTGAATGGGATCGCGAGCCGACTCGGCGCGCTGCTGGAATGGCTTGCAAAGGATGCGCCCGACGTTGCCTGCCTGCAGGAGCTTAAAGCACCTGACGCCGCTTTTCCCATCGTTCCCATCCGCGCAGCGGGGTATGAGGCCGTCTGGCACGGGCAGCGCTCCTGGAACGGTGTTGCGATCCTCGCCAAGGAGACCGCGCCGAGTGAGATTCGCCGGGGGTTGCCGGGCGATCCGGATGACACGCATAGCCGCTACATCGAGGCGGAGGTGCGGGGCATCACGGTGGCATCACTGTATCTGCCGAACGGCAATCCGCAGCCGGGCCCCAAGTTCGACTACAAGCTCGCCTGGTTCGAGCGCTTCATCCGGCACGCGCAAGGGCTCTTCGATTCAAACAAGCCCGTGGTGCTCGCTGGAGACTACAACGTCATTCCGACGGACTTCGATATCTACGATCCGAAATCCTGGCGCAAGGATGCGCTGCTGCAGCCGCAGACGCGCGCCTGCTACGAGCGGCTGCTCGCGCAGGGATGGACGGACGCGCTGCGCGCTCAGCACCCGAAGGAGCGCATCTACACCTTCTGGGATTATTTCCGCGATCATTGGGCGCGCAACGCGGGCCTGCGCATCGATCATCTGCTCCTGAGCAAGCCGCTCGCATCGCGCATCGTCGCTGCGGATGTCGATCGCTGGGTGCGCGGCCAGCCGCGCGCGAGCGATCATGCGCCGACGTGGGTGCAGGTGAAGCCGCTGTAGGAAATTTCCGACGCACGGATGCGGTTCAGAGCGCTGGTGCGGGCTTCAGATCGCGCGCAAGATGCGAACCGTGGATCCGAGACCAATCACGTGTTGGCCCCTCGCATTCACCGAAACGAGGTCGCAGGAAGCGGCCTCGCTTCATTTTGCGCAGGCAATACTCGCGAGCGCGCACCAGAGCACGGTGACGAACGAGGGCAGACGCGCGTACGTGAGCAGCGCGAGCCCGATCGCTGCGATTCCGAAATCTGCAACCCCGTGCACCGCACTCAGCCACACGGGGTCGTAGAACGCCACGGCCAGAAGCCCGACCACGGCCGCGTTGACTCCGGCAACCACGGGCGCGACGGCGCGCGTTCGGGCGTGGCGTGTCCACAAGGACAGCGCAGCGACCGCAAGCAGAAGGCCTGGAACGAAGATCGACACCAGCGCGAGTGCTGCCCAGAGCACCGAGGTGTGCGAAGCGGAGCTTTCGGCGCCGAGGAATGTCGCCACGGTGAAGAGTGGACCGGGCAGAGCCTGCGCAAATCCGTAGCCTTCCAGAAAGGTACTGTCCGTGATCCACCCTGCAGGTACGAGTGCCTCGCGAAGGAGCGGCAGCACGACGTGACCGCCTCCGAACACGAGGGCCCCCGAGCGAAAGAACACGTTGGCGAGCGCGAGTGGTCCGTGCTCATCCAGGGAGGCGAGCGCGGGCAGGAGCAGCAGTGCGGCGAAGAACAGGCTGAGGGCGGCAATGCCGCTGCGTACGGAGATGGGTGTGGTGAGCGGTAGATCGGGCGAGGGAAGCCGTCGGCGGCAGATCCAGCCCGCGAGAGCGCCTAGAGCAATCAGCGTGAGCTGCATGCGCGCGCCGGCGTGCCACAAGATGAGCGCCCCGCTCACGAGCGCGATGACTTTGCGCTCGCGGTCCGGGCAGAGCGCCCGGGCCATGCTCCACAGCGCCTGTGCAACGACCGCGACCGCTGCGAGCATGAGACCGTGGAGCACCGCTTGAGCGAAGGCTCCGGTCAAATGCGGTGTGAAGAGCGCGAACGCATACATCAGAAGTGCCGAGGGGAGCGTGAACCCCGCCCACGCCGTGAGCGCGCCCATGAAACCGCCGCGCTGCAGTCCGATCAGGAATCCGACCTGGCTGCTGGTCGGGCCCGGGAGCATCTGACAGAGCGCCACGGTGCTCGTATACGCCTCGGCGCTCAGCCAGCCTCGCTCGCGCACGTACGCGCGCTCGAAGTAGCCAAGATGAGCGATCGGTCCGCCGAACGAGGTCAAACCGAGCCTGAAAGAGACCCACCAGATCTCGTGCAGCATCGTATTCTTGGCCCACACCGCACTTGGGAGGGGGAGAGATGAACCATACCTGGGCTGGCCCGGCGATGTTGACCGCGGCGTTGCTGGCAATCAATCCGGCCGGCGCGCAAGTCACGACGGCTACGGTGACGGGAGGCGAGGTGACAGGCGTCCTTGCCGATGGCGTCGTCTCGTACAAGGGCATTCCGTTCGCGGCACCGCCGACCGGTACGCTGCGCTGGAAGTCCCCCCAACCGGTCGCTCCATGGACTGGCGCGCGCAAGGCCGACACGTTCGGCCCGAGCTGCATGCAGGATCCGAACTTCGCCCGATTGTTTGGCGCTCCGCCTGCGATCAGCGAGGACTGCCTGTACGTGAACGTCTGGACGCCCGCGCGCGCAGCGAGCGACAAGCTGCCCGTCATGGTGTGGATTTACGGAGGCGGCTTCGTCGGTGGCATGACGAGCGTGCCCGCCTACGACGGCACACATTTCGCCCGCAAGGGGGTCGTGCTCGTGAGCATTGCCTACCGGCTCGGCGCATTCGGCTTTCTCGGCGCACCCCGAGCTCAGCCACGAGAGCGGCCACGGCTCGGGGAACTACGGACTCGAGGACCAGATCGCGGGCCTGCGCTGGGTCAAGGCCAACATCGCGCGATTCGGTGGCGATCCCGGCCGCGTCACCATCTTCGGTGAGTCCGCGGGCGGCATCTCCGTGAGCATGCTGAGCGCATCTCCGCTGGCACGCGGCCTTTTTCTGCGCGCGATCTCCGAAAGCGGCGGCAACTTCGCGCCGGCGCGCCGCGACAGCGAGGCTGGCGAGAACGTGCCGCCACTCAACGTGGCGGAGGAGACCGGACGGAAGTTTCTCGCCAAGCTCGGCGCGAATCACATCGCCGATGCTCGCGCGTTGAGTGCCGATGTCGTGCAGAAAGCCGTGGGACCGGGCCTGCAGGGCGGCTTCTGGCCGGTGTTCGACGGACACGTGCTGCTCGGGGATCAGTACGGGCTCTACCAGAGCGGACGCTTCAACGACACCGCGATTCTCATCGGCACCAATTCGGATGAAGGCTCGCTCTTCATCCAGCAGCAGACGGCGGCGATGTTCGAGTCCTCGACCCGCACGGGCTACGGTTCGAAGGCCGACGCTATTCTGGCCGCCTACCCGCATGCGACCGACACGCAGGCGCTGAAAGCAGCGCGCGACCTGATGCGCGATTCGCTGTTCGCGTGGCCCACCTGGACCTGGGCGCGCCTGCAGACGCACAAGGGTCATGGCAAAGCGTACGTGTACTACTTTGACCACCGCACCCCGCAATCCCCGAACGGCTCCACGCACGCTGCCGAGCTCGGCTATGTATTCGGCACCCTCGGTGAACTCGGGGGTGGACCAGCAGGCTTGCAGGCGCCGCCTCGGCGTGCAGGACACCGCGACCTCGGAGCTCATGATGAGCTACTGGGTCAACTTCGCGACCAAGGGCGACCCGAACGGTACGGGTCTGCCCGCATGGCCCGCCTTCAGCACCTCATCAGAGCAGGTGATGTACATCGACGGCACAACGGGCGCAAAGCCGCTCCCGAACCGCTCTCAACTCGAAGCGCTCGACGGATACTTCGCCGGGCGCCGCGAGGAGGCGCGCAAATCGCACGACTGAAGCCGCGGGTGTTGGCGGCGGAAGCGCGCTTAGCGCAGCTGACTGTCTTTGCTGCCGCGGCGGTTGTAGCCGGCGAATGCGGCCTCCTCGCGGTCATGCGCGTCCTGGCACTTCAGGCACAGTCGCACACCGGGTACCGCATCTCGGCGCGCCTGCGGGATCTCCGCGGCGCACTCGGCGCAGTGCGTGAGGCCAGGCCCGTGCGGCAGGTGGCTCTTTGCCCGGCTGATTCCGTCCTTGATGGTCGCATCGATCTGTTCCTGCACCGCGCCGTCGCCGGCCCAACCGGTAGCCATCTGCGTTTCTCCTATTGCGCCGTGAGTCCGCCGTCCGCGACGAGCGCGTGCCCCACCATGAACGATGAGTCCTCACTCGCCAGAAACAGCACCGCGCGGGCGATCTCCGCGGGATCGGCCATACGCCCGAGCGGTGTGCCCGCGATGGCCGCGCGCTCGACCTCGGGATGCTTGAACCACTCCTTGAGCATCGGCGTGAGCGTGCCGCCCGGGCAGATCGCGTTGATGCGCACCCCGTCCTTGATGTAATCGAGCGCCGCGGACTTCGTCAGCCCGACCACGCCATGCTTGGTCGCGCAGTACGCGGTCACGCCCGCCGTGCCGATGAGCCCGCCGACGGAGGCCGTATTGATGATCCGCCCGCCGCCGTGCCGTTTCATGGCCGGAACCTCGTATTTCATGCAAAGGAACACTCCGGTGAGATTCGTCGCGACGATCCTCTGCCACTCGGACTCATCGACGTCCGCGATCGGGGCCACCGCGAGGTTGATGCCGGCATTGTTAAATGCGACATCCAGGCGTCCAAAACGTTCGACGGCCCGCTCCACCATCGCTGCGCAGTCCGAAGCGCGGGCGACATCGCAGTGCTGAAACTCCGCGGTGGCGCCCTGCTTGCGCGCGAGCGCGACGGTCTCCTCGCCCTCGGCATCGTTCACATCGCACACGATGAGCTTGGCGCCTTCCGCGGCGAAGGCGATGACGGTGGCGCGGCCGATTCCGGATCCGGCACCCGTCACGATGACACTGTGTCCATCGAAGCGCTTTTTCATGGTCGAACATTTTGCCCGTCCTCATCGCGAGACGCTATTTGACAGATGTGCGGCGGGCGCTGCGTTGAGGTTCGAGCTGAACGGTGGCATTGTGAGCCGCGATGTCCGCCTGGAGCGTTCCGCCCAGCCCGCCCTCGGGCCGCGCCTCACGCGCGGCGGTGCGACGGCACGCTACGGTGCTGCGATCTGCGCCGTCGTGCTGGTTGCGGCAGCGCGTTATGCGCTCATCCCCCTTCTGGGGTTGCAGACGCCTCTTCTGCCCTTCGTGCTCGCGATCTACCTCGCAGGCTATCTGGGAGGCGTCGGGCCCGGAATTCTCGCGACGGTGCTGTCGGGAATACTCGGCACCGCGCTCTTCACCTCTCCGCTCGGCGGAGATCATCCGCTGCAGTGGGGCGCACATGTCACCGCGCTTTTCATCGTCGGCGTCATCATCACGCTCGTTCTGGATCGGTTGCGTCGAATTGCCGCTGCCCAGCACGCCGCGCTCATCGCGGCGCGCCTCGCGCAGGCCGCAGCGAGTGAGAGCCGCGCCCAGCTGCGCCTGATTGCCGATTCATTGCCGGTGCTCATCGCCTACGTGGACACTGATCTGTGCTATCGCTTCACGAACGCCTGTTATGAGAGCTGGTTCGGCGAGCGCGCGCGCGGACTCATCGGTCGATCCGTTTCGGAGCTTCTGGGACCGGAGGCCTATCGTGAGGTCGAACAGCATCTGCAGCGAGCCCTGAGCGGGGAGGCAGTGCACTACGAGACCCGCATGGTGTACGCCGCCACGAGAGTGCGGGAAGTGAGCGCGCATCTGATGCCCGATGTCGCGGAGGATGGAACCGTGCGCGGCCTCGTCACGCTCGTCGAGGATGTGACCGCTCGCAAGCAGGCTGAGCGCGAGCTGCTCGAGAGTGAACGCCGCCTGCAGCTGATCTATGACAGCTCCTCCGATGGTCTGTGGCTGGTGAGGGTCGAGTCCGGCCCGGTACTGCGTCTGGTCTCGGTCAACGAGACATACCTGAGGATCGGTGGTCATCGCCGTGAGGAGGTGATCGGACGCACGGTCGATGAGACGCTGACGGCAGAGCAGCGTGCCGCGGTGCGTGAGAAGTATCTGCAGGCGATCGACATGGGACAGCCCGTCGCATTTCACGAGACCGTGGCCTCTGCGACCGGTCTGCGGCATGCGGAGGTGCGTCTCAATCCCATCATCGATGCCGACGGCAGGGTCGCGCACGTTTTAGGCGCGGTGACCGATGTGACCTTGCGCACGCAGGCAGAAGAGGCGCTGCGCGCGGCCGACCAGCACAAGGATCAGTTCCTGGCCATGCTGGCGCACGAGCTGCGCAATCCACTGGCACCGATCTCGAATGTGGCCAACCTGCTCGCGGCGAAGCCGGTCGAGTCCCAGGAGGCGAAGCGTCTGGGCGAGGTTCTCGGGCGTCAGACCGCGCAGCTTGCGCACCTTCTCGATGATCTGCTTGATGCGGCGCGCATCACACGCGGACTCATCGAGCTCAAGAAGACTCCGGTCTCGCTCGATCGCGTCGTCGATGAGGCCGCTGAGACGCTGCAGCCGCTGATCGCGCTCAAGCGCCAGACGATCATGCGCGAGCCGCCTTCAGGTTCCGTGTGGGTGTTCGGTGATCGGGTGCGACTGCGACAGGTGTTCGAGAACCTGCTCTCGAATGCAGTGAAGTACTCGCCCGATCGCACCTCCATCCGCATCTTTTACAGCGGCGATGGCACGAGCATCAGCGTCCATGTGAAGGACGAGGGCTCGGGTATCGATGCGCGTCTGCTGCCGAAGGTGTTCGACCTTTTCATGCAGGAGGATGCTTCGCTCGATCGTGCGCAGGGGGGACTCGGCATGGGGCTCACGATCGTGCGCCACCTGGTCGCGCTGCATGGTGGAACGGTCGAAGCGCGCAGCGATGGCGCGGCTCGCGGAAGCGAATTCATCGTGCGGCTGCCTCTTGAGGCGCTCGCTCCCCCGACCGAGGCGATAAGTCCCAATCCGATCCGCGGGATGGCACGTCGGATACTGGTCGTGGAGGACAACGTCGATTCGGCGGGGTCGCTCGCCCTGGTGCTGCGCGATGCGGGACACCAGGTGCAGGTCGCATACGATGGTCCAGCGGCTCTCGCGCTCATGCCGCAGTTCGATCCGCAAGTCGTGCTCCTCGACATTGGACTTCCGAAGATGAACGGCTACGTCGTCGCGCAGGAGATGCGCAAGCGAATGGCGGGAAAGCCGCTGCATCTGTATGCGCTGAGCGGATACGGCACGCGGGACGACAAGGAGCGCGCTCGCAGCGCTGGGTTCGATGCGCATTTCACCAAGCCCGTCGACCCGGAGAGCCTGTTGCGCCGGCTCGGTGAGTGCGTCTAGCGGCGTCGCGACAAGCCGTGCAGAATCACGGCCCCTTCAAAGGTTGCGGAGCGACAGCATGATCTCAAGACGCGGGCTACTCGCTGCAGCGACGGCGGCGGGCGCCGCCGGTGCGGTCGCACCCGGCCTCTCCCTGGCGACCGAGTCCGGCGCCGGACTCAAGTCCATGACCCGCGCAGCGCAACCGATCGCCTCTGCGGAGCGCAAGGCGCGCCTCGATAAGGTTCAGGGCCTGATGCAGCAGCAGAAGGTGGGCGCACTGCTCGTCGAGGCCGGAGCGACACTCGAATACTTCACCGGCGTGCGCTGGAGGACCTCCGAACGCACGACGGCCGCCGTGATCCCCGCACAGGGGCGTGTGGCCATCGTCACGCCTTTCTTCGAGGAGCCCTCGATTCGTGAATCGCTCGGCATCGACGGCGACGTACGCCACTGGCAGGAAGATGAAAGTCCGTTTGACCTGCTCGCAGCGGCTTATCGCGAGCGCGGAGCCGCCCACGGCGCGCTCGCGGTGGATCCCTACACGCGCTTTTTCGTCTGGGACAAGGTGGCTCGCTCCATCGGTGGCGCGAAGACCGTAGTGCCGGGCGATGGGCTGGTGCGTGCCTGTCGCATGCGCAAGTCTCCGGCGGAGCTCGCGTTGCTGCAGAGCGCGAACGATGTGACCCTCGCTGCGCTCCGCCACGTGCATGCCCAGGTGCGCTCTGGTATGCGCAACTCCGAGATCGAGGACCTCGTGATCTCGACGACGGAGGCGCTCGGTGGCACGCACCTGTTCACGCTCGTGCTGCTGAATGAGGCGAGCGCCTTTCCGCACGGCTCGGTGAAACCGCAGCAGGTGCACGCGGGCTCGGTGATCCTCATCGACACCGGGTGCGAAGTGCATGGCTATCAGTCGGACATTTCGCGCAGCTGGGTGTTCGGCGAGCCGAGCGCACGCCAGCGTGAGCTCTGGAACACGGTCAAGCGCGGACAGGAGATCGCTCTGGAGACGGCCAGGATCGGCGTTCCGGTGGGTGCGATCGACAAGGCGGTGCGCGACTTCTACGAGAGCAAGGGCTGGAGCCGCAACTACGGCTTGCCGGGACTCTCGCACCGCACGGGCCACGGCATCGGCATGGAGGGACACGAGGCGCCGTACCTGGTGCGCAGTGACACGACGCCGCTTGAGAGTGGGATGTGCTTCTCGGACGAGCCGGGGCTTTATGTACCCGGCGAGTTCGGCATCCGGCTCGAGGATTGCTGGCACATGACCGATGCGGGACCGAAGCTCTTCACTGCGCTCGCGACCTCGATCGATCAGCCCGTTTGAGCAAAGCGGCTCAAGGCCGGGACGACACGATCGTCGCCTGCCCGGGCTCCACGAGAATTCGATGCATGTCCGTGGGCGCATCGGTGCGGTAACGATCGCGCGTCGGTGCGCCATGGCGCATGAAGCTTCGAATATCGGCCGCAAGCTGCTCTGGAGCTTCCCACGATAGGTTGTGGCCGATGTCGTCGGCCTCATGCTTGTTGCCCGAACGCGGCGCCGGACGCACGCCGTACTGCTTCCAGTAGAAGTACATTCCCCGGTGAGTCGCGCTCGCCTGTCTCAGCCGCTCCATGAGGGCCTCCTGCGAGGCTCGATTGAGGTAAAAGTCCTCGCTCCCCCACAGGATCAAGGTCGGCACGGCGAGGCTTGCGAGATCATCCGCAGGCTCCGGCGGCATCGGCGTCGGGTCGAGCGTGCCCCAGCTGTCGAGCCACTCCGCCGCAGTCTCTGCAGCGATTGTGGTGACGACCTCGGGCGCCGCAATGGCGGAGATGTCCCAGCTGCGTGTCAGCGTGCGCACCGCATCCGGATCGATGTCGATGGGACGCATGTGCAATGCGCCCTGCGGCCACCGTACACCCTTCGCCTCGAGCAGGGGTCGCCAGCCGAGTGGCTCCATGCCGGCAAGGCGCGCCTCGGCGGACGGAGTCGAGTGTGCGCGGCAGGCCGGTGCCGGACAGAATCAGACGCACGACTCGTTGCGGATGCTCAAGCGTGAAGTGACGCGCCACCATCGCACCGAATGCATGGCCGAAGAGCGTGGCGCGCTCGATCTGCCGCGCCTGCATGAACGCCAGCACATCCGCAGTGAGCGCATCGATCGCCATGCACAGGTTGGGTGTCGACCAGCACTGTTGCGGTGTCGGGCAGATCGGTCGCGCCCGCTCCGCGCTGATCGAGTGCGAAGATGTGCAGATCCGGATCGAGGTGCGTGAGCGCGCGCACCGTCCAGGCCCACTCGACCGCGCTCGTCGTGTCCGTGTGCAGCAGAATGAGACGTCTCGCCGGCCGCGGGTCCCAGCTCGAAATAACTCATGTGCACGCCGGTCGCGAGATCGATCCGGCAGCGCTGGCCGAAGCCAGTTGGCGCAGGATGAGTCCGTCTGAGCGGCCTGTGCCGCCAGGGCCTGCATCGATGCGAGGAGCATCACTCCCCAGCGGGTCTTGAGCCGCATGCGTATTCCCCTCAGTGCTGTTTGGCTGACCGCCGCTGCGTCGACGGGGCCCGCCTGATTGCCCCAGCTCGAGCGCACATAGGTGCACAAGTCCGCGATCTGTTCGTCATCCAGACCGACACTGAGCTCGAACCCGCTCATTTTCGGCCACGAGCCGCCGCCCGAGGATCGCCTCGTGGGCGCCGTAGAGAATCACGTTGATCAACGTCGCCGGGTCGGGGGCTTGCAGGGCGGCGTTGCCCGCAAGGGGCGGAGCCGTCTTCGAGGGATCGGCACTGCGGGTTTGCGGCATACCGAGTCCGGTCGGCTGATGACAATCCGTGCAGCGCGTGGTGTAGACGATCTCGCCCGCGTGGCGCCGCTCTTCGGATGCTCGGATTGGCGTACCCTGCGCCGCCGGTGCGAGGCTTTTCAGGTACACGGCCATTGCATGCACGTCGGCGTCACTGAGATGGCTCGTGCTGTTGGTGATGACCGTGCTCATCGGACCGAAGGCACCGGCGCGGGCGTTGTGGCCGCTCCTCAAATACGCTGCGATGTCCTCGAGCGACCACGCACCGAGACCGCCGCGCGCGGGCGTCAGGTTTGCCGCTGACCAGGTCCGCACGGTGCGTTCGTCCATCGGGACGACCTGATCCTCGATGACCTCATCGGGAACCTCATCGCGATAGGTTCCGCCGGTGAGCGCCTGGGACTGCGCTCGCCGCCGAGCATGTTGCGTGGCGTATGGCACGCTCCGCAATGACCGAGTCCCTGCGTGAGATAGGCGCCGCGGTTCCATTCGGCGGATCGCGCCGGATCGGCGGCAAAGCGCTCGTTTCTCAAGAACAGGACGTTCCAACCGATCAGAAGCGAGCGCATGCCGAAGGGGAAAGACATCTCGTTGCGCGGAGGTGTGTATCGGACCGAGCGAAGTGAGCGCAGATACGCATAGATCGCGTGCAAGTCGGATCGCTCACCTTGGTGAACTCCGGATAGGGAAAGGCCGGATACAGATGCGTGCCATCCGGCGCGATGCCCTCGCGCATCGCTTGTGTGAATTGCGGCTCGCTCCAGCCACCAATGCCGGAGACTCTGTCAGGTGTGATGTTCGCCGAATAGATGATGCCGAACGGTGTGCTGAGGGGCACTCCACCTGCGAAGCTCGGACCGTGGGGTCGTGTGTGGCAGGAAACGCAGTCGCCGGCGATCGCGAGATAGCGGCCCTGTTCGATGAGGGCGGCGTCGGAGCTTGCAGGCGTACCGGCCGGTGGCTCCTGGGCGGTGCCGATGGCGGCGAGCACCAGCGCGCCAGCCAGGACCGCGACGCCGGGCCTACGGCACGACGGCATGCCAGAACATGGCGCCTATACCGATGCCGGCCGCATCGCCGCCTGCGGTGATGTACTGATCGATCGCAATGACCTTCTGAGTGGTGCCGACCTGGGCCAGCTCGTAGGTTCCGTTACCCTTGATCTCATGCGGCCTCTCGAGCGCGTACGTGTACAGCGCGAAACCCTTGTAGGCCCATTGGCGCGAGCCGTCGGGCCGCACGGCGATCTCCCAGTTGCCCGAGGGCAGGGCGCTCGCAGGAGCGACGTATGGCCGCCACGTCTGTGTGCAGCGGGCATCACAGCCTGTGGTGCCGATCGCGCGGCCGAGCGCCGGCGCTCCGTGGTCGCCGCGGAAGTCGTGACCCTCATCTGGCGTGACGCGATCGCGCTGATACAGTGTGGCGCCGTCGGTTCGCGTGAGGATCCGCCCGAGTGCGGCGGTGGCCTCGATCGTCGCATCCGAAGGCATGAAGTCGCGAAGCACGTAGGCGATGTGAAATCGCGGATCGGCGTCGCTGCCATGGACATCACCCGATTTGATATCGCCGTCGAACATGAAAAGCAGGGCGCCTCGATAGGCCCACTGCGTGATGCCGTCCTCGCGCGCGATGGGTGCGAAGTCGCCGACCGTGCTTGCGATTTCGGGCGCTTCGAGCGGGATCCAGTGTCGCTCACAGTCCGCACCGGCATCGCAGCCGACGCTGGGATGGTGTGCATCACCCGCGAATCGGTAAAGCGTCATGCCTTGCGCGTTGACCAGCGCCGCACCGCCAGCATCGGCGAGCTCGTGTACGCTGATGCCGTCGGGAAGCCGCAAAGCGGTGGCAGGCTCAAATCGCAGCGCGTGCCAGAGGCCATCGAGCGCGTCGCCGCGGACCTCGCCAATCGCTGCATCCTTCGAGTACCGGTAGAGCGGTGCGCCGCGAAAGGTCCATTGCGCCGTCCCATCCGCACGATGGAGCACGCCCCAGTCGCCGCTTGGCGTGCTGCCCGAGGGTGCGGCCGCTGCAGGCCACAGGCCCGCGCACTCATCGATGCACGTCGAGACACCGCGTGCGGAGTCCCTGGCGTACGTGTAGAGCGTCATGCCCTTCGCATCGGCGTAGAACACTTGCGGCGCGGTCGCAGTCATCGAGTAGCGCACGCCGCTCGTACGCGCCTGCAAGGTGATGCCCGGCGGTGTCTCGAGCGCCGGCCGCGAATCCGTGCGCGAGAGGGTGGAATGCGACGGGATGCGATGGACGACGAACGCGGCAATCACCGCGCACGCCGCGCTCACTGCGAGAACCACCCCACCCGCCTTCATCGTTGGTTTCGCAGCGCGCGCCGGACCTCAGGCCATCACTTCGGTGATGGTCTTGGTCGTGTGGTTGGATTCCGTGCCGAACGAATCGATCGGTACACCGACGGCCTGTTGCACGGTGAGGGATACTCGCGTCACGGGATCGCCCTTCGGCGCCGCGAAATGGATTCCCGTCTTCATGCGTCCGCCGGCGCTTCCGGCGGTCAGCAGTGGAATGTTGTCGGTCGTGTGATTCTTTGCGTACCCCGAGTCGGTGTAGTTGAGCACCAGAGTGCGGTCGAGCAGCGTGCGATCGCCTTCGCGGATGGCATCAAGCTCGGCGAGCAGGGTGTTGAACATGCCGAGGATGACGGGGAAGAACTTGGCGACGTTCGGCTGATAACCGAGCCGCTCATCGATCGGATCCTCGTGGGTGAACAGGTGATGCGTGTTCGCCTCGCCGGCGAAGCGCAGCTGCGAAAGCCCATCGGTCTGCATCACGTTGAAGACCCGCGTCTGATCGCAGGCCAGTGCATGGGCGAGAATGCGTGCGAACAGGCGATGGTTCAGCGTGACTTCGCCGACTTCGCAGCCGATCGGAGTCTCCTGTGGCTTCGGGGGCAGCGAGCACGCGGCGACGGGCGCCGGCTTCTTGAGCTGCAGATCGAGCTGCTGCTCGAGCTCGCGCACGGAGGTCAGATATTGGTCGAGGTGCGCCCGGTCGGCGGCGCCGAGCTGCTGCATCAGGCTCTTGCTTTGCTCGCTGACGGCGGACAGCACGCTCTTGCGGACCATCACCGTGGGATCGGGCACGAACTGCGCCGCATTCGGATCCCTGAACTCAGGCCCGAAGACGCGCGTGTAGAGCGCAAGCGGTGAGATCTCGGCCGGATTGGTGGCCGTTCCGGTGCGTTTGCTGTGACTGCTCGCGGCGCTGCCGGTACACGACACCTCCAGAGAGCGAAAGCGCGTACGACTGCCAATGACATCGGCAATCAGCTGGTCAATGCTCGGCCCCGGATTCATCGGATGATCCACCGTGGGCGGCGCCGTGCCCTGGGTGACGACCGCGGGCGCGACCGTGTGTGCCGCAGGCGGTCGACCGTCGAGCAGCGCCGACATCTGGCTGTAGATATTGAGCTTGTGCCTGAACGGGGTGAGCGGCTGCAGCTCGATGCCGAACTCGTAGTTCGGACCGACGCTCTTCGGTTCCCAGCGTCCGGGATTGAATCCGCATCCGTAGTACCAGGTACCAAAGCAGACGGGCAGCGGCGCGCTCGTTCCGGCAAGCGCGACGCCTTTGCTATCCAGGAAGCAGTCCAGGAAGGGCAGGCCGACCGTCACCGCCGCGCCGCTCATCATGCCGCGCAACACACGCCTGCGACTTAACTTCGACACGGAATTCATCTCTCACTCTCCTGGGTCGGCTGAGCGCGCGACGCGACCATCGTTGCCGCGGGTGCCGGAGCGCTCACACGATACAGATTCGGGCTCAGCGCAATACGCCGCATCAAATCGAGCGGCCGATAGCCGTCGGCGGCAAAACCCTTCTCCAGATAGCGGATCCACGGCATGTCACGACGCGAGGCGCCGCGGCCTGTGGCGTAGGAGTACATGCGACGCACCAGACAGGCGCTCGTCGCCGGATTCTCGCGCATCGCGCGTCCGAGCCCCGGAGCATCGTTGAAACCGATACCGTCGAGCTCGCCGCTGGTATCGAGCGCCTGCCCGTTCTCCGCGGTGCGATAACTGCCATCGGAATCGAAGTTCTCGAGCGCAAGACCCATCGGATCGATGTTCTTGTGGCAGCCCGCACAGGTCGGATCGGTGCGATGTGCCGTGAGCCGCTCGCGCATGGTGCGGAAATGCGGGTCGTGCACGTCCTGCGCTCCGGAGAGATTGACGTTACCCGGCGGCGCCGGTACGGGCTCGCACAGCAGGAGCTCACGCAGCGCCTTGCCACGCAGCGTCGGGGAGCTCAGGCCTTCGTGGGAGTGCAGCGCGACGAAGCTTGCCTGCGAGAGGATGCCGGCTCGCGGATCACCCTGTGCGAATTCGTAAGGCTGCCAGTGATCGCCATTCTGGGCGACCGGCACGCGATAGATCGAGCCCAGAAGCGGCGTCAGAAACGTCCTGCGTGTGGTGAAGAGGTCGCGGTAATCGCCGTGCTGAACCATGATGTGGTCGACGATGGTACGCAACGTCTGCTCTTCGGCGTCCTTGCTGACGTTGACGGTCCACTTCGGATAGATCTTCGCATCCTTCGCCAGCGTATCGAAGAGATCAAACTGCAGCATGTCGCTGAAGAAGGCTCGCAGCCCCGCCTCAAGACGCGGTGACTGCAGCATCCGATCGACCTCGCTCTCGAGACCCGAGCGCGTGTTCAGCGCCCCGCTGTGCGCGGCCGCGGTGAGCCGCGCATCAGGACCTGCATTCCACAGAAAGAAGCTCAGCTGCGAGGCCTTGCTGTACGCATCCAGACGGAAGGCGCCCGGCTGCTGTGGATCGGCTTCGGCCCACTCCTGCCGGAACAGGAATGGTGGCGATTCGAGCATTCCCGCAAGGCTCATCTCGAGGCCTGCGTAGAAGCTCTGCAGTGCAGTGGCGGCAAGATTTGCGATCGCGACGGAGTTCTTGAGCTGCGCCGGCGCGAGGGGCCTGCGATACAGGAGTGCGCCGGCCTTCTCGAAAAACTGCGCAGCACAGGCGTCATCCGCCGCATTGACCCTGCGCGGCGCGCAAGGCAACGTGCCTCGGTGCTCCTCGCTCACGACCTGCGCGGCGATGCCGCGCGCCATCGCATCGTACTGTTCCATTCCGGTCGAGGTGATGCCCACGTGTCCCGTGCCTACGGCGACGAGGCCATCATCACGCACGCCAGGCTCGAAACGTCCCTCGACTTTGATCGTCGGACCAAAGACATCTGCAATGACGCGTCGATACTGCTCGGGCGTCAGTCGGCGCGCGATCGCGGGCACGCCGGGTAGCTCGGGCTCCTTGATCGAGAGCCGCTGCAACTGCGGCCAAGAGCTCGATGAGACCGACGCTGCCGCCATGAGGCTCGCGTTCTGCGCGGCGCCGGCCCGAGTGATGAAGGTCGGCACCGCCTCGATCATGTACGCGGCCGAGATCGCGGTGTTCTCGCCGGTTTTTGGATCGGGGTAGCCATCGGCATTGCGTTTCAAGGCATAGTACAGAGCGGGCGCATCGATACCGAAGCCGCGCTCGTCGATATAGCCGACCTTGGCGTGGCTCCAGTACACCGGATACCACGGCTGATAGGCGCCGAGCACACCCTCAAGATTGCCATCCGGCTTCAGGCGCAGGCGCAAACGAGCGCCGCGAAACTCGTACAGCGGCTGAATGTACGCATCGCAGCGCATCGCAATTTCGGCCGGATCGGTGAGGATGACGCCGTCTCTAAGCTTCCCACGCAAGACATTGAATGACGCAGGATGCTCGGCCACCCGGTAGGCCATGTCTCGTTGGACATGGGCGTTTGCATCCTGCGTCTTCACCGGATCGATTGATGTCTCGAGTGTCACCGTCACATCACCGTCGCGGCTGAGATCCTCGCCCGTGATGGAGATGAGCCAGGCGCCCATCGCCGGACGCGCGTAGTCCCAGCGGTACTCGGCCTCGAGCGGAGGTTGAGGAGGCGGATAGCCTTTGTAGGCCTGAATGCATCCGATGGTGCGGAACAGCTGATTGTTGACGCCCTTGTGATGCGTCTCCGGATCTTCGTAGGAGTTTGGCGAGGCGGCTCCTTTGCCGTCGAGATTGAAGCCATACGCGAAGCGTCCGACCGCAGGCTTCAGATGGGCATCGGGCACGGTGGTCGGATACAGATAGACGTTATCGTGTCCGTTCCCACGTGTCGCAGCCAATGCGACCCAGCCGGTCGTCGTACGGCCATTCTGGATGTTGTAGTCCTTGTTGAACATCGCATCGACCTTGGCCTGTGGCACACCAAGGATTTTCAGATCGCGCTTGAAGAACACGTCCGGCAACGGATTCAGGCCCTGCGGACAGGTGTCCTCGCCGTAGTAATTGGCCGCGTAGAAGTAGTTGAGAACGAAGCTGCGTGTCTGCGCAGCAAGAGCGCTTTGAAGCGGCAGCAGCACTGACGCGAGCAGTGTCGTGAGGACCACGCGCACGCACCGCGAGCGAATCATTTCACCACTCCGATCTGCACTGCAACAAAGCTTAGTCCAATTCTAACCGCTTCGGTACCTCACTCGTGGGGTGGTTCAGCCATTAGCTTTGCTGCAGCTGCGTAGACTGCGCAATTCCGGCGCCATGCCAGACATAAAGTGCGAGCAAGGGCTCGGAGCCGGTGCGCATGGCATGCAGCTCGTAGGGTTGGTGTCTGATGAGCTCACCTGGCGTCCGAAGCTCGAAGCGCTTTTCCCCGCAAGACCACTCGGCGCTGCCAGAGAGCGGCACGTAGAGCTCTTGCGCTTGATGGCTGTGCGGCGGATAGAGCGTCTCGGGTCCGAGCAGCAGAATGCCGCAGGCGAGCGTCGCACAAGGCAGGGGTCCGGAAAGCCCGAGGAGCTCGCACCAGCCATAGCGCGCGAGGAAGTGCGCGGAAACCTGCGGTGCGCGATAGCTCTGACGCCACGCCAGCGCACCGGATGCCTGCTGTATGCGCAACGCAAGCTCGCGCAGCGGCCCTGCCGGAGCTGCGCGCACAGCCTGCGGCAACCATTGCAGCACCGCGAGAGTCTGAGGCGTGATCGGACGAGGACGCTGCGGCGCAGGCCATTCGCCAATCTGCGAGGCGACGCCACCGTCACCTACGCTCTCGAGCACGCCGCGGGCGCCGCGCGCGAGCTCTCCCCAAGTCGCCTCACCGAAGGACATGGGCTCGTGGATCATTCCGGATGCAGAGCGCGTGGCCGTCGCACCGGATTGAAATCGTTGATCTCATCGCGCGGACGATAGGGCTTCTCGAGATACGCTTTTTCCTCCGCATCGAGCGTGAGCTCGATCGCCGAGACGGCCGCATCGATGTGCGCTGCGCTGCCCGCGCCGATCACGGGTAGCGTCACGTTGGGATTCTGTGCGACCCATGCAAGCGCCACCTGTGAGGCAGCAACTGCGCGCCGCTGCGCCAGCTCGCGCACGCGCCGGGCGATCTCGCAATCGATGTCATCACCGTAGAAGCTGACGTACGGATCGTGCGCGGTACGCGCCGTGCTGCCGGAGCGTGCGAGAAAGCCGCGAGCGAGTGGACTGAACGCCGTGACTGCGATGCCCTGATCCTGACAGTACGGGATCATCTCACGCTCCTCCTCGCGATACAGGAGGTTGTACTGGCACTGCATGTTGCTGAATGGCGTTCCGCCGAGCCTTTGCGCCGCATGATTCAGCTTCGCGAATTGCCAGGCATACATCGTCGAGGCGCCGAGGTAACGCGCCTTGCCCGCCCGGACGATCGCATGCAGCGCATCCATCGTTTCCTCGAGCGGCGTTTGCGCATCGAACGCATGGATGATGTAAAGATCGACATAGTCCGTGCCGAGCCGGCGCAGCGATGCATCGATCGAGGCCATCAGGTGCTTGCGCGACAGGCCCTGGTCGTTCACCGCCGCGCTCATGGGATAGAAGACCTTGGTCGCGAGCACGAGCTCATCGCGCGGCGCCCAGCGCAGCAGGTTGCGTCCGACGACTTCCTCGTTCCGGCCGGTCGAATACCAGTCGGCCATGTCGAAGAAGGTGATTCCCAGATCGAGGGCACGCCGCAGGATCGGTAACGAGCGCTCTTCATCGAGCACCCAGGATTTCCAGGCGGAGCTGCCGAGCGACATCGTGCCGAGGCAGAGCCGTGAGACCTCGAGGCCCGTGCGGCCGAAACGTACGTACTGCATGTGCGTGCGGGCCGCCCGGCTGTCAGCGAGCGCCCATCTTGGGCGTCTGCTGCGCGACCGGCGTCTCGAGGGCAGAGACGTGATTGAGCGTGATCAGCCAGCGTGCATCGATCTTGCGCAGCAAGCGGGTATTGATGCCGTACTGAGGATGCTCGGGGCGCACCAGATCGAACTGGCTGATGAGCTGTGCGGCATCCGGCGCGAGCAGCTCGATCTGGATGTCGTGAAAGCGCAGGGTTCCGCGACGCTCGCTCGCACCGCCGTAGTCGCGCACGTAGTGATCGAGCGTCCCCTGCCAGCCAGCCTGAAAGCGTCCGCCGGAGACGAAGATCACATCGGGATTCTTGAAGCCCTGCATGTAGCCGCGGAAGTCACCGCGGTTCCATGCATCCTGCATGTCCGCAATCAGCTTCAGGATTGCCTTGTGCGCCGACTCTCCCGGGCCGCCGTCCGCCGCGAAGGTCTGCGCCGCGACGGCGCAGGCGGCTGAGACCATGAGGAATCTGCGGGTCGGTGAGTTCATGGTTGATAACTGTAAGAGAGCACGTCCACTGGGACTGCGCGTAGGAGGTTGGGGAACTCCGCGCGATTCTGCAAGCGCTGCCGGATGAAGCCGCATTTTTCCAGTACGCGGCGCGAAGCGACATTGTCCGGGTGACACTGCGCGCTCATCCGTTTCAGGCCCAGGTCGTGACCGAGGCCTTGAATCCTGCGCAACGCTTCGGTCGCGTAGCCCTTGCCCCAGGCATCGCGCGCCAGCACGTAGCCGGTAATCGCTTCCTGTGTGCTCTCGAAGCCTAATCCAGTGCTTCCGAGCAGCTCGCCGGTGACTGCCTCAATGAGATAGGGGCCGGCTGGCCAACGAGCCCATTCCTCGTCGCTGAAGCGCAGGAACGCACGGGTGTCGTGCACCGACTCGTGGCATCGCCAGGAGAGATAGCGCGTGACCACCGGGTCGCCGGCGTATCGAACGTAAATGCGCTCGGCGTCCGCGAGCGCGGGCATGCGCAGGACGAGTCGCGCCGTCGCGATGCGCTCAGGTGCTTTGAGCATCCGTCAGACGGTGCGGTAGCTCCCGCGCTTGACCTTGCGGTGCTCGATCTCCCGCGGGTAGATGCCGCAGCGGAGCACCACGCGCTCATAGTCGATGCGTGGTTGTGCGAATGGGCGTCTCGATGCTCGGCGTCGAGGCCATGATCGCATCGAAGCGCTCGCCGATGCCGGGCTTGAACTCAGGATGGCTGAGAATGAACAGATCGTTATTGACGACACCGTTCAGCACGCGCTCGCCGGCCTCGAGCGGGTCCATGGCGGCCGACATGAAGTTGGGGCGGCCATTCGCCGGCGCTTTGCGGAACGGGTTCGAGCTCGCCCGTGCCCACGTAGTTGTCCGTGTTCACGCCGCCTGGGCAGAAGACCGAAGTACCGATGTTGGTGGACTCCAACTCCACGCGCAGCGCCTCCATGATGCCGACCGCAGCGATCTTGGTGGAGGTATAGACGCCCGCGTTCACGCCCGGCAGAAGTCCGCCCATCGATGCCGTCGTCACGAAATGTCCGCCCTCGCCGTGCTCGAGCATGTGCGGCAGACACACTGCGACGCTGTTGTAGATCGCGGTGAAGTTGACGGCCACGGCGTTGTCCCATTCATCGAATTTCGCCTGGCTCGCCTGTCGCAGCGTCTTGATGCCGGCGTTGTTGACCACGAGATGCAGCTTGCCGTACTGCGCTTTGACCTGCTCGAGCAGCCGCTTCCAGCCATCTCGGTCCGTCACGTCGTGCTTGACGGGCAGGACACCCGGATTGCCGGGCTTGAAGAGCGGCAGCGCCGCCTTCAATCGCTCATCGTTGCGGTAACCGATCACCACCTTCATCCCGGCATTGGACGCGGCGCGCGCGATACCAAGCCCGATGCCGTCGGAGGCCGCCGTGACGTAGGCGACCTTACCCTTGAGATCGCGAAGCGGCGGCGGCTGCGAGACGCTCGGCTCGGGCGGAAGGGGCGGTCGCGCTGGCGGCCTGGAGGCTGCGGGTGCGGCATTCTGCGACGCGGCGGGGGTCGAAACGCCCAGCGCGGCGAGCAGCCCTCCGGCGCCCAGGGCCACACCGCCCAGGAATCGACGCCGATCGAGGGCTGCGAGTGTTGCAGCGGTGCGCTCTGGAGCTTTGCTTCGAGTCATGGGAGCTCTCTTTCTCAAAGAGTCACGCTGCGGAACGAGTTGCGCTTCTTGGTCCGGTGCGCGATCTCGCGCGGATAGATGCCGGCGTGCAGCACCCGGGTCTCACCGCGCACGCGCGCCTCGGGTGGCGGTGGGTCCTCGATCGGCTCCGACTGCAGGACTGCCTCGAAGCGCTGCTGGGTTCCCGGCATGTATTCGGGGTGCGTGAGAATGAACAGGTCATTGTGGATGACACCGTTCAGCACGCGCTCTCCCGCCTCGAGCGGATCCATGCCCGGCGGAGGTCCGTTGAATCGCGGCACCCCACGTGGCAGGTGGATTGGCGGCGCGGAAAGGATTCTCCTCGCCGGTGCCGAGGTAGTTGTCCGTATTCACACCGCCGGGGCAGAAAGCCGAGGTACCGACGGTCGAGCCCTCGAGCTCGACGCGCAGCGCCTCGATGAGTCCGACCGCGGCGATTTTCGTGGCGGTATAGACACCGAGCGGTCCGCCCGGGAGAAGCCCGCTCATTGATGAGGTCACGACGATGTGCGAGCCCTCACCATGCTCGAGCATGTGCGGCAGACACACGGCCACGCTGTTGTAGGTGGCGGTGTAGTTGACGGCGACCGCATTGTCCCAGTCCGCATACGAGACGCTGACTGACGCGGGCAAAGGTTTTTACCCCCGCGTTATTGACGACGAGATGCAAACGGCCGTATTGGCCCTTGATCTGCTCAAGCACCTTTGCCCAGCCATCACGATCGGTCACGTCGTGTTTGATGGGCAGCACGCCGGCGTTGCCGGGCTTGAAGAGCGGCAGCGCGGCCTTGAGGCGCGCCTCGTTGCGATAGCCGATGCACACCTTCATGCCTGCGTTGGACGCGGCGCGCGCGATCCCAAGACCGATGCCATCGGATGACGCGGTGATGTAGGCGACCTTTCCCTTCAGATCATGCAGCGGCGCGGCTTGAGACACGGCAGGCTCAGGCGGCATGGGCGGCATCATGGGGCGTGCCGGTGCGGCACCACCTGCCGCTGGGGGCGGATCAGAAGGGGGCGTCGGCGTGGGAGGCGCGCTCGAGGTCTGCCTCGGTGTCACGCAACCGGCAAGGCCGAGCTCCGCGAGGATGCTCACCGCGCCTGCGCCGTAGAGCGCTCCTTCGGCCAGGAAGCGACGCCGCTCGGCGGCAAAACGGTCTGTCTTGGACATAGGGTCCTCTCAGTGACAGTTCTTCGAGTATGCCTCAACCGGTTTCACGGTGCTTCCGAGGAGTGCCTGCAGCGCCCCGGGCAGGCGCAGCATCCAGTAGAAGGAGGAGTGCGTGCCATCGGCCTCGAGATACGTGACATCGTAGCCCTTGCCGATGAGCATCGAGTGCATGACGCGGTTCGCGAGCAGCATGCCGCTTCCTTCCCAGGTTCCGACATCCAGGCTGAAGCGAACGTTCTGCCGCTTCATTTCCGCGACGCGCTTGATGAGCCACATGCTCTCCGGACCCAGGGCGCGCGGCGTCGAGGGCAGTCCTGGGGCAGGCGGTGACCATGCGTAGGAACCGGATTGGGAGATGACGTTGCCAAAGAGCTCGGGGTGAGAAACCGCGGTGTACGTTGCCGCAAGGCCTCCGTAGCTTGATCCCAGCACCGCGCTGCCGCGCGGATCGCGGCTCAGCCGGTAGTGGGTGCGCAGTTCGGGCAAAAGCTCCTCTGCAACGAATCTTTGAAACGCATCGTTCGGTGGAAACTCGTGATCGCGGTCGGGCGACTCCAGAAACACCGCGACGAGCGGTCTCACCACCCCGGCATCGATCATGTTGTCGAGTATCGTCGGAGTCGGGACTCCCATCGTGTACTGATTGCCGTCGTAGGCAAGGAGAAGTCCGTAGGAGCGCGTTCCGCCCGCATAGTGAGCGGGCAGGTAGACGCGGAGCGTTCGGGTGTTGCCGAGAATCCTGCTATTGAGCTCCAGCGTCTCGAGTGAGCCGCCCGCAGTCCCGGCACATTTATTGAGGTAGGGACTCGATCGCGCCTCCGGGCCTTGCGCATACGACACCACGGTGCCGTTCCAATCGATGATCCCGGGATTGAGCGGGTCGTGGAAGGTCTCGTACTCCCGATTGTCCATCGTGAAGTAGGTGATGCGATCGGGTGAGGCGTGCCAACCCTTCGGTGCGATGAGCTCGTAGCGCAGGTGCGCGCTGCGGGTGAGGGTGTAGCTCGTGTACCAGAGGTCACTTGCGCGCAGTCGTGTGAACGAGTCGAAACCTGTGGTCTGATGCAGTGGAAACCAGCCGTTGAAAAGGACGTTGAGCGCGACCTGATCGGGCCGCGCGTGCCATAGGAAGGTGTAAAGCACATCCTGCGGATGCCCGGGAACGTCCTCGATGAGAGGCGCATGCGTCGCGCCGAGCGACTGCCAGAAAGCCTCGAGCACGTGCGGTTCACCCGCATCGAGTGCGCGCGCGAGCTCGCGCAGTCGCGGACTCTCGGGCTCCGCCGCTGCGCTTTGCGCATCCGCAGCGCTCACCCGCACCAGTGCCACGAGGAACGCCAAAGCGACGAGTCTTGCAAGTGCCATCATGTAATGTAATACAGTTGCGGCGCCGCCCAAGAGGCGCTCACCGGAGAAAGTCCCATGCGTCGGATCACCGTCTTGATGAGTACCATCGCCCTGGGCATCGCTTCACTCGCAGCCGTCGCGGCCGATGAGCCGGAGGGCTTCTGGACGACGCCCGCCATCCAGGGGTTCGGCAAGATCCACTTCGTGCCGCAGGGCGCCTACAAGCCCGATCCTCATCAGTCGTACAAGATCGTGTTCGGTATGACCGCGGCGCCGAAGGGACCGGGCGATCTCAACCCTGCGCTCGAGCGCGTGGCGCGCACCGTGAATCTGTATGCGGCGGCAGGTGTACCCATGAGCCATCTCAAATTCGTCGCGGTCGCCTATGCCGCTGCCATGCCGCTCGCACTGAACGATGCGGCGTACAAGCAAACCTATGGTGTCTCCAATCCCAATCTTGCGTTGATTGCGAGCCTGCGTAAGGCCGGCGTGGACGTTGCGGTCTGTGCGCAGGCAGTGGCCGAGCACAAGGTCGCCTACGAGTCGATCGACTCCTCGGTCACGCTCGCCCTTTCAGCAATCACGACGATCACGACGCTCGAGCACCAAGGCTATTCCCTCATGCCCCTTTGAAGTGGGGTTTGCACGCGTGAAGGTGGGATGTGCCTTTGGCATGGCGTTCGCGCTGTGCTTCACGGCCGGACCGGCGTTGAGCGCGGCCGACGCACAGGGCACGACGAGTTGCTCGACGGCCCAGGATGAGAGCATCTATCCACCGTGGCAGCACGGCGCCAACAATGATGCGATCGATCGTGGGGTCGAATTCACGGTGCCCGACGCGGATGATCTCGCCGATTTTCATGGCGATCCGGCACGGCCACTGCTCGCGATCTACGTCGGCGGCAATTATTTCTTCGCGATGGCACCACTAGTGCAGGCTTTCGAGGCCCGCTATCCGCAATACCGCGCCCGCCTGTACTGGGAGACGGTCCCGCCGGGAATCCTGGTGCAGCAGATCAAGGCGGGTGGCCGAATCACCGTAGGCAACATGAGCTGGACCGTGAAGGCCGACGTATATCTGGCAGGCCTGCGGGCGGTGCGCGCGCAAATCGATGGCGGACTGCTGAGCGCTCCTGCCGTGCCGTACGCCACCAATACGCTTGCGATCATGGTGCCCGCCGGAAATCCTGCGCACATCGGCACTTTGTCGGATCTGGCGAAATCCGACGTGCGTCTGGCGATGCCAAACCCGGAAACCGAAGGTATCGTTCAGCAGATTCGCGCGTCACTCGAGAAGGCCGGTGGCACCGATCTGGTCAAGGCCGTCTATGACACGAAGGTTCACGATGGGACCACGCGGCTGACCCGGATCCATCATCGACAAACACCCCTGTGGCTCATGCAATGTCGAGCCGAGGCGGGTGTGACGTGGAAGTCCGAGGCGATCTTTCAGGAGCAGATCGGTCACCCCATTACCCACGTCGACATTCCTGAAGCTCAGAATGCGACGGGCGTGTATGCGGGAGCCCTCGTCAAAGGTGCGCCCCATGAGGAGGCGGGGCGTCTGTGGCTGCGCTTCATCCAATCCCCCGAAAGCCTTGCTATCTTCGAGCGCTATGGATTCAAGCCCTATGAGCCCTCAGCGCATTGACCCGCACACACGACTCGCAAGCCTGACGCTGCTGCTTCTGGCCGGGGCCGGAGCCTGCGCTGTGGCTTCTGCCGAGCCTTCAGTAGCACAGATCGTCGAGCGCGGTGACGGCCGTAACCTGCCGGCCTGCTCGGCGTGTCACGGAATGAGCGGCGAGGGCAACTCGGCCGCGGCGCTGCCGCGCCTTGCCGGACTTCCGGCCGCGTATCAGCTTGCGCAGCTCAATGCACTGGCTGCAGGCACACGGCAGGATCCGGTCATGACGCCCCTCGCCCGCGCTATGAGCGGATCCTTGCGTCTCAAGCTCTCGCGTTACTACGCGGATCTCGCAAAGCCGACGGTTCTGATGACGAGCGCGCTCGATGGAGGGCTTGCTCTCACCGGCCGCTGGTCGCAAGAGATTCCTGCATGCGTGCAGTGTCACGGCGAGGGTGGCAGCGGGGTGGGTACGGCTTTTCCGGCGCTCGCCGGTCAACCCGCGACGTACATCGCGAAGCAGCTGCACGCGTGGAAAGAGGGCACGCGAAAGGGTGATCCTCTCTCGCTGATGCAGAGTGTTGCGAGTCGGCTTTCAGAATCCGACATCGTCGCCGTCGCCAATGAGCTTGGACTGCCGCCACTTGCCGTCGCAGCGGCGTCGCCCGGGCCGGCCGCGACCGAGCGGCCCACGAGCGGGTCCCATCCCGCGGCGCCGGGGGCCAACGAGCGCCCCATTCCAAATGACGAATTCGGCAAGGTCATTCGGCTCGGTCGTGACATCTTCGAGAATCCGACCAAATATGCAGCCCGCTACATGGGCAACGATCTTCGCTGCAGCAGCTGTCATCTCGATGAAGGGCGTCACGTCGGCTCCGCGCCGCTGTGGGCCGCCTATGTGTCCTACCCGGCCTATCGGGCCAAGAACCATCACGTGAATACGTTTGCGGAGCGTCTGCAAGGCTGCTTCCAATACAGCATGAACGGGACGGCACCGCCGCTCGGAGACCCGGTACTGATCGCGCTCGAAAGCTATTCCTATTGGATGGCAAGAGGCGTGCCGGTGGATCCGGGCATCGCAGGACGTGGCTATCCGAGACTCGAGAAGCCGCCGCAAATGCCCGACTACGCCCGCGGCCGCGAGGTGTACTCCAGAGCCTGCGCGCTGTGTCACGGCAATGAAGGCGAGGGCCAGCGTGCAGCCAATGGCGCGCCGGCGTTCCCGGCGCTGTGGGGACCCGACTCGTACAACTGGGGCGCCGGCATGGTGGGCGTACCCGTCGCCGCCGGATTCATCAAAGCCAATATGCCTTTCAGTGTCGGCGGCACGCTCAGCGATCAGGAAGCCTGGGACGTCGCATTCTTCGTGGATGGCCACGAGCGGCCGCAGGACCCGCGCTACACCGGCTCCGTGGCCGATACGCGCTCACAGTTTCACGACAGTGACGACTCGCTATACGGCAAAACGGTCGAAGGCCATTTGCTCGGACGCGACTCGGTGCATCCAGGTCCGCGTCTCTGAGTCCACTGCAGTATTCGATCGCGCTCATCGCAGGCGCATTCGTCAGCTTCTCTCTTGCGCTCACGGGCGGTGGCGGCTCCATTCTCGCCGTGCCGCTCATGGTTTATGCGGTCGGCGTTCGCGACCCGCACGTTGCAGTGGGTACGAGTGCGCTCGCCGTGGCGACGAACGCGCTCATCAACGCCTGCAGCCATGCGCGCACGGGCGCCGTTCGCTGGAACATCGCGCTCATCTTCGCCGCCTTTGGGATTGTCGGCGCCTGGTGCGGCTCGATCGCCGGGAAAGCCGTCGCGGGCGAGAAGCTTTTGGCCTGCTTCGGTGTTTTGATGCTGTTCGTCGCCCTCATGATGTTGCGCAGAAGCGCGAGATCCCAATTTCCACGGGCGCAGAGCAAGGGTCACCTCAGCGTCGCGCTGCCGTTCGTGGGTCTCGCCACGGGCGCGATCAGCGGATTCTTCGGCATCGGTGGTGGCTTTCTCATCGTCCCCGGTCTCATCTACGCCGCGGGTCTCGGAATACTCTCCGCCATCGCCACCTCGCTCGTTGCCGTCACCGCCTTTGGGTTGACTACGGCATTGAGTTACGCGCGCTCCGGGGACATCGACTGGCCGCTCGCTGTCATCTTCATCGGCGGCGGTGTCGTCGGTGGAATCGCCGGCGCACGTCTGTCGCGCCGTCTTGCCAGCCGAGGCGTACTCGAGCGCGTGTTTGCCGTTATGCTCGTCGTGGTCGCGGCGTATGTGCTTTATCGGAGTGCCTCCGCGTTCAGCCTCAGTTGAACATGCCGTCTCGCAGACAGTTTCTCGGTTTTCTGGTTCTTGCGTCTGGCCCGAGCCGCAGGCGGATCCGCCTCACGATCGGTACCGACGGTGATCTGCTCGCGTACAAGCCGGATCAGCTGACCTGTCCGACGGGCGCCGCGGTGCATTTGATCTTTCATCACAACGGCAAATACATCTCGCAGACCCACAACTGGGTCCTGACCGTACCGGGAGCGGCGGATGCCATCGCGACCGCCGGCATTGCCGCCGGTGAGTCATCCGGCTTCGTTCCCAAGAACGATCCGCGAGTGCTGGCCGCAACCGCTTTGTGCGACAAAGGCAAAGAGGTGAGCGTAGACTTCATCGCTCCGGCGCCCGGCGATTATCCGTTCCTGTGCACGAACCCCGGGCACGGAGCCGTGATGCACGGCATCCTCCACGTCACAGCATAGAGATGGGAGAAGCAGTCATGCCCCGGGCGAGCCGATGGACCAGTTTCCTTTTAGCGGGCGCCATGTCCCTGGCGTCGACTCTTAGCGCGTCGAGCGCTGAGCTCAAGTCGCCGGACATGGTGAAGATGGGTCTACGGATCCTCGCGGGGGTGTATGGCGACATGGACCGCAAGCTGGCCGCCGATCAGTACGACCGTTTACCGCATGAGAATCAGGAATTTCAGGAAGGGTCCGGTGCCTTGCGGGATGCAGTCGCGCACGAGCCTCGCGACTTCAAGGGCCACGTGAAGACGGCACTCGACAAAACGCTTGCGGACGCCAATCAGGTCGCAGAGGCGAGCAAGTCGCACGACAAAGCGCAGGTGCAGGCTGCGCTGCATACACTGGCCGAGTCATTGACTTCGCTGAATGCACTCTTTCCCGAGGCGCTGCGCGCCGAGCCGGGTACGGTGGCGCCGGGCCATCCTTAGGGTCCGCCAGCGAGACGCGTCCATTCGGAGATCTTGACGCGCGCGATCTGCCGCGTGCCACCGTGGCCATCGGGGCGAAAAACGAGCGCCTCGCCGTCTTCCAGTCCCGCGGCGTCCTGGCCGAAAGCCTCTGCGATGTTGGGCAGGTGGGTGATCAGCAAGTCATCCTTGCCGGGCGATGACGCCTGGTCGACGCGTGTGCGCAGCCAGTGGCCACGACCCCCATCAGGATCCGGCTGCATGCTGTGGCCCGCATCCCCAAGCTCGGACGTGGGAGTCGCCGTGAGTTGCGCCAGACGCGCGGTCTCAAGAGCGCGGTAGGTCGGACTCGCGAGCACCGCGCCCAGGGGTAACTGCAGCCGGCGCAGCGCATCCCCGAATACTCGAGCCGATGCGCGACCTTCCTCATCAAGCTGACGCTCGTGGTTCGTGTTCTGCGGATCAGCGTGCGCTGCATCCGGAGGTGTGCGCGGCGAGCTTGCGTGGCGCATTACGATCACGCATCCACCATGACGCAGCGCGGCGATGAGATCGGGTCCTGTGATCTCGCTGGCGCCCACCGCGCCTGCGAATACCAGAATGGCAAAGTGCGCGAACATGTCGTTCCCTCCGAGCCAACACCAACTCGGTGATGATACTGAGCCGCCCTTAGCTTCCTTTGAAGTTGTGCGCGACGTACGCACTCAGGGCAGAAAGCTCCGCATCCGTGATCTCCGTCTTGCGAAACGGCGCCATCAGCAGAATCCCCTGGCGCACGAATTCGCGCGACCGTCTGCGGAGGAAGATCGGTCCGCTCGAGCAGTACGGCTGGGACCTTGCCGTGATATTTCATCTGCAGCGATTGCGTGCCCGGATGACCCGGCCCCGAGGCGTGGCAGGGCGCACACCAGTGCTCGTACACTGCCTGCCCTTTGGGTGCGTTGTCAGCGGGCGGCGGATCTGCGGCAAGCGCGGGAGTGCTGAGCGCCACAGGGATGCCATGAGCAGCGCGCTGCGGCCGCAGCCGAGAAGGACCGGCGTCATGTCATGCCTTCCTCAGGTGCTTCGGCCAAACACCGTAGCGGCCGGCTGCGAGGATGCCCTTGGGATCGATGGCGTCCTTGATGGTTCGCGCAGTCGCCGCAGCGCGTGGTCGTTGTACGAGTAGGTTTCCGCGACCAGATCCTGAAACACGGCCGGCGCGCGGTATTCCGCCCAGCCCCGATCGGCCGCGAGCTTCGACCCAGCTCTCGAACGCGCGCGCGGATCTTGGCGTTGTGCTCTTTGTCGCGGCTGATCGGAAACATGATCAGGCACACCAGCGTGCGCTCCCAGCACGTCATGTACACGGGACCGATGATGCCGAGGTTCTCTCCGCCGCTCACCTTGGAGAGGTTCTCGCTGTAGAAGCGCTTGAACTCGAGCAGCGACTCTCCGGTGCGCGGCACGATCGGAGAAAAGCCGATATGGCCGCCCGCGGGATCCGGATTGGCAGGGCTGCGCCCGAGCATTGCGAACGTGGACAGGTTCGGAATGCCGAAATTGACCAGACGCACACGCGCCGAGTCGATCCGGCGACAAGGGCGTGCGAAACAATTCGCCCTCGAGATAGTTGACGCCGGCGATGGCCGAGAACTTTGGTTCTTGGCGTATTCCATCTGCGCGCGCACGACCTCTTCGGGTCCGTAGATGGGCACGCTGGATGCTCCAGGCCGGCGCGTTGGCAGCCGGTCCAGTCGGACCGCGGCCGAAGATCGAGTCGAGCCGTTCACGAGGTGCTCGTTCTCGAGCAGGTTGAGCACATCGAGCATGGGCACGATGTCTTCATCGCGCATCGATGTCACGGTCGCGACATGAGCAAGGCCTCCGGCCGAGGCATGAGATAGAAGCCCATCTTGGTGACGACGCCAAAGTTCGACTGGCGGAACAGCCCATCCACCCAGGCGCCGTAGCCCCAGCGGTTGTGCTGCCAGGATTTGGACGTGTGGCAGGGCGCCCATGCCGGTGCGCACGACCTCGCCGTTGGCGAGAACGACCTCCATACCGCAGTGCGAGCCGAAGTGGTCGCGGAATGGCGAGGCGGTCCAACCCCCGCCGCCATCGAGGGCATTGCCGATCACGCTGCCCCAGCCCGGATCGGGCGGGTCGATCCAGACATCGAGATTCGCCTTGCGAATGTGCTCGTAGAGATCGAAGTAGCTGACTCCGGGCTCCACGAGCGCGTAGGCGTTGCGCTCGCTCACCTCGAGCACCCGATTCATGCGCTTGAGATCGAGCACCACGCTGCCGGAGTAAACGGGGGCCGAGCCTCCATAGGCGAGATTTCGCCCCGTCGAGATGGGATACAGCGGGAATGCGGTGCTGATTGGCGATGCGCACCACCGCCTGCACCTGCTCCACTGTCACGGGCGCGATCGCACCCGCCGCGAGGCGTTCCTCCGGCTCGCCCCAGAACGGTGAGTAGGCATCGCGGTAGAGCGCAAGATCCTCCTCGGAGGTGAAGACCCATTCATCTCCGATCGGCCTGCCGCCAGGCGGCCAGCGCGGCATTGAAGTCTGCGGCCGTCACTTTCGGGGGCAGTGCCATGTCAGACCGAAGCGATGATCCAGGAGGTCAGGAGGCGTGCGCCCGCGGGCAGTGCAGGCTCGAGCGCCGCTTCACTACGGCCGACACGCGCGCGTCGTGTCTGCGGGCGATCCTGCGCGAACGCTTCGGCGATGAGCGCGGGCCACAGGGCACCGGAGCGCTCGAGGTCCCGAACGCAGAGGCCCACCGATGATCCACCTCTCAGTAGCGCATGTCGCGTTCGGCCGCCGGGGTGCACGATGTGCTCGCCGTGATAGACGACCCGCAGGCCGTAGGAGAAGGAGAGCTGCTCGAGACAGAAGAGCGCCGCTCGCTCGGTGAGACCGGCCACCGGGACCGGCTTGTCGCGCCAGGCAGGGTCGATTTCTCGCATCCAAAGCTGCGTGATGTCCCCGTCCCGCAGGGTCCGCACCGGCACGCCTCGAGCCATGAGCTCGGCCCTCACGCCTCGGGCCTGAGCATGCCGTGAGTCGATCAGCACCGCAGGCGCTGCCATGCGCCTGAACCCACCCGCAGGCAAGACCGAGACGGCGGCCGCTTTGAGTATTTCGCGCCGGTTGATCATCAAGACGCTCCGTGGAGGTGCGTATGTTCACCCATTCGCAGCGGCTTGCGCTACCGTTTCGGGCAGGGAGGGCCAGCATGAAGCAGCCGCGACTGCAGGATCGGATCGAGATCTACGAAATGTACGCCCGCTACAGCTGGGCGCTCGACACCGGGGACACGGACGGCTACGTCGCGTTCTTTACCGCCGACGCCGAGGTGACGGAGGAAACTGCAAGCGGCGCGATCGACGTGCGCAGGGGGCACGACGAGATTCGCCTGCTGGTGCGCAAGTTCCATGACCGGGCGGACTTTCCGGGCCATCAGCTGCAGATGGCACAATTCGTTTTTGAGCCCGATCCTCAGGCACGCCCCGAGCATTGGATCGTGCGATCCTATGCATGGGCTACGATCAATCGTCCACCCAAGCCGCCGTACCTGCACTGGTGCGGACACGTGCGCGATGTCGTGGTCAAGGTCGACGGTGCATGGAAGATCCGCGCGAAAGCCATCATGGGATGGTCGGGTACCCTATGAAATCGAATACTGCAGATCGTCGCGTTGTCGGCGCTCGTGGCGTTCTCTACGTTCAGCTCGACGCTGAAGGCGCAGGCATTTACCGATGCGGACCAGTCACGGTCGGCCTATTCGAAGGCATCCGCCACGCCGCGCGCGAGCTGCGCATCGATGGAGCGCTATCACCGCTCCGAACTGCGTGAGATCCACGCCCAGGAGGTCACCGCCACGCCGTCCGCTCCGGCTTTCTGCCAGGTGACAGGGGTGCTCGCGCCCGAGATCGCCTTCGAGGTCGCCTACCGGATCGCTGGAACGGGCGCTTCTACATGATCGGCAACGGCGGCCTCGCGGGCGAATCGCTCGAGGATCGCAGGCCGCGTCGCCCAGCGTGATGACGGCGCTGAAGCTCGGCTTCGCCTTCGCGCAGACCAATACCGGTCATGATGCCCGCAAGGAGCCGAGCGGCTCTTTCGTGCTGAGCAATCCTGAGAAGGCCATCGACTATGCGTATCGCGCGGTGCAACCTGACGGTCACGACGCCAAGGACATCACCGAGCGATTATTACGGCAACACCATCGCCACGTTCCTACTGGAACTGCTGCTCCAACGGCGGGCGCCAGGGCCTGATCGAAGCGCAGCGTTATCCGCAGGACTTCGACGGAGTTCTCGCGAACTCCCCGTGGGTGGATCAGACCGGCTTCACGTGGGGCGTTGTGGAATCAGCGCGCGCTCGACTCGGCGCAGCTGACGCCCGGCAAACTCGCCATGCTGGGGCAGGCCGGTGATGGCCAAGTGCGACGCGCTCGATGGCCTGAAGGACGGTCTCATCGACGACCCGCGCACCTGCTCGTTCGATGCACACAAGGACGTGCCGGCATGCGCCGCCGGCAAGGACGGATGGATCGTGCCTGACGGCGGCTCAGGCCGACGCTGCCATGAAGATCTACGGGGTCCCGTCAGCAATGGCAAACCGTTCTTTCCGGGCTTCATGCTGGGCAGCGAAGGCGTCGCGCCTTCTCTGTTTGGTGGCGGGCCCCCGTGAGCGGCTGGATGAATCTCATCGTCAGCGGCCAGCCGGACCGCAAGGCTGCGGACTTCAATCTGGCCGAGGGCATCATGCGGTATCTGGTGCTTCAACCCGCCGCAGCCCGACTACGACTACAAGACTTTCGACTTCGACCACGATGTGCACCTGCTCGATGCATGGGGCAAGAAGGCCGACGCGACGAACACGGATCTGGCGAGGTTCCGCAGCCGCGGCGGCAAGCTCCTCATGACCTACGGATGGGCCGATCCATCCTGCAGCCGATGATGGGCGTGAACTACTACGAGAAGGCCGTGGCAGCGAATGGTAGCCGGGACGCCGAGCTTCTTTCGGCTGTTCATGGTGCCGGGCATGGGCCACTGCGGCGGGGGTATCGGCACCGATCGCTACGATGCCATGACGGCGCTGATTGACTGGGTGGAGAAGGGCAGTGCACCGGAATCATCCACGCCGCCCGCATCGTGGACAATCAGACCGTGCGCACTCGGCCCCTTTGCGCCTATCCGCAAATGGCACGGTATTCGGGTCAGGGAAGCATCGATGATGCCGCGAACTTTCAATGTCAGCGGTCGACGAGTCGCTGAAAGCTCTCCCACGCAGCCGAGTCCGGCGTGTGCATGAACATCATCCTTTGAATACGAAGGCCCGCGCTTCGTAAGGGCGGAGCTTGACGGTCAGCCGTTGCTCCCGGTCGATTTCGAGCGGGGCCGCCTGCGGATCAAGCGCATCCTGGCCGCGCATGTGAGCGCTGGCCGGGCCGATGAGCACGGCTTCCTCGATGGGCTCGGCGGAGAAGTTCATCGAGGACACCTCGAGCCCACCGTGCTCCGGCAGCTCGTGCACCAGAACGAGCAGGCCCTTGGCCGCGACATTCGGCACGTCGACGAGGCGTGCAGCGTAGAGTTTCAACCGCCGGCGTGCTGCAAGGAGCCGCGCAAGCTGCGAGGCGAATGAATCAGGCTCGCGCAGCTGCGCTGGCAGCGAGCCGTAAAGCGCAACCGCGCGCGGCAATCCGCCCGCAGAGGCCGTCGCCTGCGGATTCGTGCCCAGCAGATCGTAGGCTCCACGGTTGATCCAGCGCGTATCACCATCCGCGAGCCGGCCCCGCACGCTGTCCGCCGGCAATGTGAGCGCACCGACGAGGTCCCACCCGGACAACGCGAACACGCCAGGCTGCATGGCGTTATAGAAGGCAAGCAGCAGGTGCAGACGCTTGATGCGCTCGGTGTCCGCGGGTGTGAGCTTTGCGAGGTCGCGTATTCCCAGGATCGCGCTGATGACCGTGGCGGTCGTGGAGGCGATGCCATCCCCGAACTTGAGGTTATAAGGCGCTGCATCGCCCATGAGGTGTGCGTACATCTCGCGCTGGATGCTTTCGCGCAGCTCACCTCCGCTCATCGAGCGGCCGCGAAAATCGAACTGCTCCTGCGCGTGCTCACTGAAGTGTCCGAGACCCATGGTGAGCTCGTCGTGGTTTTGCAGCGCGTGCACCAGACGACCGGAGTCGATGTCGTACTTGCGCATGAGTGCAAAGACGAGCCGCAGCAGCGAGGTGTCGCCCATGACGAGCGCGTCATCGTAGGCGGGCCGTGTGACGAAGTCATACGACAGGTCCGGACCGCCACGCGACATGTCGCGCATATGATCGAAGGCGAGCGCCAGCTCCTCGAACGTGAAGCCTCCGAGCTTGCGCACCATGTCGGCGATCAGTTGATTCGCGGTGACCGAAAGCGGATGCCCCTCCGACCAGACCTTGCCGCTCGGCTCGCGCTCGATGCCGAGCAAGCCATTGGCATCGAGCCTCAGGCCTGCGTCGCCCAGCACCCCGAGTTCATGTACGGCATCGCCGATGACGAGCCGCTCGGCGGCGAAACTCGGGTCGAGCCAGTTGAGCGTCGGCTGGCCTTGCTTGAAGTAATGCAGGTATACCCAGCGGCGCCGCACGCCATCGACTCCACGTACGATGTCGGTCGCGCTCCAGTCGGTGTCCTTCACCCCGGGTTCATAGAAGATCGAGGAGGACAGTCGGCCGACGATGTAGCCCTTTGCGGCGAGCGCATCGACCGTCGCGGGCTGCAGATTCACGGAATCACGATCGGCGGGCACGTCCGGCAATAAACTCCAGTCGGTCGGCTTAATGCGCACCATGTGATAGAGGCCCGGGTAGTCGGCGTAGTCGCGCTCGGCGAGGCGGAAGTCCGGTCCTTTGCCGGTGTGTCCGGGAATGACATCACCGATCACGATCGCGCCGTGTCGCTGCGCCTCGTGCACCATCGCGCGGTACTGCGCCTCTGTGCCGAACGCCGGATCGATCTCGAAGCTGATACGGTCAAAGTTACCGTCGACGGAAGGCGTGTACCGGAGCTCACGCACACCGCCCGAGCGCTTCATGGGGCCCGTGTGCACACCCTGGATTCCGATCTGCTCAAAGGCGCGCCACAGACGCTCATCCGCCAAAGTACTGAGGACGGACTCACCGGGCCGAGCTGGGATGGTCGAGGCCGGATAGGCGGTAAACCACACTGAGGCACGCCCCGTCGCGACCCGCGGTTGAGGCTCGCCGTAAGGGTGATGCCACTGGATGGAATTTCCGGAGTATTGCCGTGCAAGGACCTGCGCCTGATGCAGCATGGCGCGCGCTTCGAGCCACTGAATGTAGCCCGGCGGCTCTGCGCGCTGCGCAGCGTCCACGGTCCATGCGGACCAGCACAGGAGTGCAGCGAGCAGCGGCGCGAATCCTTTCTTCATATGCGAATGGGTCACTTCGGTGCGCTCGGACGCACGGCAAGATACACGGTGCTCCAGAGCTGTGCCGCATTCGACTCGTCCGCATCCGCCGCCTCTGCACCGAAGGGCACGATTTCATAACGTCCTTGGCGAAACGACCACGACCAGAGCTCGGAATTGCGCATCGACCGCGCTGCGTCGATGGCAGACCAGAGCTGCGAGCGGGCGTGCAGCAGGTGCTCGCGCACGGAGGCCGGCAGATCGTTGCGCTCGAGCTGGCGCTCGAGCCCTGCGGCGAAAAGCGCCTGCTGCCAGGACCAGACGACCGTGCCGTGATAGGCGTTGCGATTGAATCGAGCCTGAAGCGAGGGCGTGCAGAAAACAGCATTGGCGACGAGGAGGCCTGCGCCGGTGATGAGGCCGGCGGGAAAGGGCCGCACGAGCGCATGGACCGCTTGATCGACGGTGTCTGCGTCCAGCTCGCCGAAAAGCAGCGCAAAGCCCTCATCCGAATGCATCACCGGAATCGGTGCTCCGGAGGCATCCAATGCGAGGGCATGGAAGCGTACCGGGCCGGTGCCGAGTGCCGCGAGTGCCGGTTGCGCAGGGATCGCCTGCGCACCGGCATACGCCTTGACCGCGCGCTCTGCCGTGTCATGCGCGATGGCCACCTCGAAGAGCCGCGGCGCCTCGGTGCGCCAGGTAGCCGCCATCGCTGCGGCAGCGGCGAGCTTGCGCGGATCGGTGCGCACCAAGTAGGGCTTCAGCAAACCACTCGCGTAGAGTCGAGCGGCCGCTTCGAGTGCCGCGGGCACGAGAACCGCGTTCACATCATAGGGGTAGTGGCCGCCCCCAAGGCCCCAGTCACTGTCGCGCCAATCCCCGACCGTGAACCCTGGCTTAAGTCCGATCAGATTGCGCGCAATCGGCTTTGAGGCAAAGGCGGCGGCACGCTCGATCACGTAGGTGAGGTTGCGCACGAGCTCGACGCCGGCGGGGCGACTTTGACCTGAAGCGGTGACGATGCTCGCATCGAGAAACCGTGCTGCCCACGTTTGAGCCCGAGCGTCCTTGCGGTCGGACTCGAGCAACAACGCGCCCGCAACGGGCGCAAGCAGGAAGTCGCCATCGATCATCTTGTAGTCGAACATCGGGGCCGCCGAGCGCGTGCCATCGCGCTCGAGATGATCGAGCACGGCACGCTCGCCGATGTCCTCCTCGTGTGCCACCTCGCCTCGAGGCGAGAGTCGCTCGAGCACGGAAGAGAGTGCGTCCTGCGCAGCGCGCGCTGCGAGCGCAGGCAGGAGCAGCCGCAGCGTCATGAGGGTGTCACGCCCGAAGTAGGTGTCGAAGCGCCAGGAGCCAGCGAGCAATTTCTCGCGGTAGGCGAGAAAGCCCAGTGTCTCGCGCGCGTGCGGATCCTCGGCGGCCGCCGCGTTGAGCAGCGCATCGCCGCTGAGCGGACTCAGCGGTGGCTCGCCCGTCAGCGCGCGGATGCGCAGCTGGATACGCCCATCAGCACCCGCGTGCAGATGATCCCCATCGACCTGGCCGTCCAGGAGCTCGAGCGTCAGGCTGTACCCTGCGGCTCCGTCGAGCCGGTCGCGCGCCCATCGCAGGCTCTTGCGCTCGATCGCGGGCGTGACCTCGAGCCCTCGCGGCACTCTGTGCAGTTGCTCGTAGTCTCGCAGCACGCGGATGCTTGAAAGGACTGCGTGCCGGATTTGGACATCGGCGCCGTCCAGGCTCGCATCGGCGACGATACCGGTGAGCGGTCGGCCCCGGCTGTCGCGCTCGTGAACAGGCATCGGCGCAGACACCAGATGCCACCTCAGCGGTCGCCTCTGGTGTTCAAACCACACCCCGACGCCGCTGTCGCCCGCGGGAAACGCGATCAGCAACCGCGGATCGGTCCCGGAGCGCAGCACCAGATGCGCGGCGACATCAGCGTCGCGCAGGAATGCGTTGTCGTTGAGCCCTTCGTGTACCGAGAAAGCCAGTTGCGGCCCCGCCGCCGCGACTGCAGTGGCAAACACGAGCGCGAGCAGAGCGCATTTCACCATGCGGGCCGAGCCGCTCAGGCCATCTCGGGCAAGCCTTGTTCCGCGGCCGAGCGACGCGCGTAGATGCCGTACGCCAGGATCCCCGCGTAGCAGATGGCGGGCACGAGAAGCGCGGTCTTCAGGCCCATGACGTCCGCGATCTTGCCGGTGATCGGCGGTACGACGGCGCCACCCACGATCGCCACGCTGATGATCCCGGAGCCTGCGGCGGCCCAATTGCCGAGCCCCTCGCAGGCGAGCGAGAAGATCGTCGGGAACATGATGGAGTTGAAGAGCCCGATCGCGAGCAGCGACCAGCCCGAAACGGCGCCGGTCGTATGCGATGACACGGCGAGCAGCGCAATCACGCACGCAGCGACGGTCGCGAGGATCTTGCCTGGGGAGATGAGCCGCAGAACGTAGGCGCCAATGAAGCGACCGACCATGGCTCCTCCCCAGTAGAAAGGCACGTGCTTGCCGGCCGCCTCGGCCCCGAGGCCCAGCACATCCTGCTGCATCAGATAGTTGACAATGAGCGAACCGATCGCGACCTCGGCGCCCACGTACAGGAAGATGCACGTTGCGCCGAAGGCGAAACGGGGACGGTGCAGAAGCGCGCGCCGGCGTCCGCGCCCGCCCTCCGCACCCGCGTGCAGCGGCATGCGATCGCGCTGAACCCAGAAGAGCACGGCCAGCGCGAGGAGCAGCGCGGCAAGCCCCAGGTAGGTATGCACGATGACCTGCGTCTCTTGACTGCGGTACGCAGCGAGCGCAGCCCCGCTCAAGCGGCGCACATCGGTCCCGGTGTTGAGGTTGCCGAGGATCAGCACGGAGCCCACGTACGGAAAGATGGTGGTGCCGAGGGAGTTGAACGCCTGCGCGAACGTGAGCCGACTATGCACGGTGCGGGCAGGGCCCAGGAGCGAGATGAGCGGGTTCGCCACGACCTGCAGGCAGGTCACTCCGGTAGCCAGCACGAAGACCGCGACCAGGAACAGTTGAAAAATGACGTAGGAGGAGGCCGGAATGAACAGCACGCAACCGAGCATCATGAGTCCGAGTCCGAGCACCGCCGTACGCAGATAGCCGATGTGCTCGACGATGCTGGCGGCGGGGAGCGACACGACCAGGTAGGCGCCGAAGAACGCCGATTGGATCGTCATCACCTCGGCATAGGAGAGGGTGAACAGCTCCTTGAGTTTCGGGATCACGATGTCGTTCAGGCTCGTGATGCCGCCGAAGAAAAAGAACATCGCGAACACGAACAGCGGCAGGTACCACACGAATGGAGCGTTGCCGGGCTCCCCGTGACTCGCAGTCGTCGAATCAGTGGCCAAGGTCAAGCGAGTAACTCCGGGTGGGCGCGGCGCGGGCGGCTTGCGTCGCGGATTATGACCCAATGAATGTCCGGTAGCGGCGGTAGTTGGGGTTCTACAAACAGGGCCACCTAACTTGGGAGAATTCGCATGAACCTCAAAATCCGCCCAGTCCTGCCGTGCGCAGCTCTGGTGCTGATCGGAACGACAGCGTCTTGGGCGGGTCAGCCGCCCGATCCGACCTCCAGCGACTCGAATCTGAACACCGCTGGGGGTACGGACGCCTTGTTCGACAACAGCACGGGCCGGTTCAATACCGCCTTCGGCGCCGGCGCCTTGGAGCTCAACACCTCCGGCATCGCGAATACCGCGACGGGGGTCGACGCGCTACATGCCAACACCAGCGGCCAGGAGAACACGGCCAATGGTGAAAACGCGCTCGGCGACAATACGAAGGGCAATTCCAACACGGCGGTCGGTTATTTCACCTTGTTGCGCAATACGACCGGCAGCGCCAACACCGCGACCGGAATGGATGCGCTCCAGAACAATACCGGGGGTAACAGCAATACGGCGGTCGGCCTGGCCGCCCTGTTCGCAACCACGACTGGCAGCGAGAACACGGCCGTCGGTATCTATGCCCTGTCGTCGAATTCCCTGGGCAACAACAATACCGCCGTGGGTGACTTTGCTTTGCAGAATTCGCTCAACAGCAACAACGCGGCCCTCGGTTCTGCGTCGCTGCAAGCCACGACGACCGGCAGCAACAATTCCGCGTTCGGCACCAATGCGTTGAACGGCAACCGCATGGGCAACGAGAACACCGCCGCGGGCTACGATGCTCTCCACGTGAGCGGGGGGAGCGACAATACGGCGCTCGGGGCGCTTGCCCTTGAGTCCCACAGCAGCGGCGACAACAACGTGGCCGTAGGTCTGCTGGCGGGATACTCGCTCGTGAACGGGAGCAACAATGTCTACGTGGGCAGCCCTGCGGGCAGCTCCAGTGAATCGGACACGATGCGCCTGGGCAACACGAGCATACTGAGCAAGACGTTCATCGGTGGCGTCCACGGCGCGACTGTGACCGGTGTTCCGGTCCTCATCAATAAGAACGGCCAGTTGGGCGTGCAGACCTCCTCCGCACGTTACAAGCAGGACATCGCGCCGATGGCCGATCGCAGCGAGTCGCTGATGCAGCTCAAGCCCGTGACGTTCCATTACAAACAGGATCCCAAAGGACCGCTGGAGTACGGATTGATCGCCGAGCAAGTGGGCGCGATTTATCCGGACCTGGTGGTCCGAGGCGATGACGGCCAGATCGAGGCCATCCGCTACCAGGAGTTGACGCCGATGTTGCTCAATGAACTGCAAAGGCAGGCACAGATGCTGCGGCAGAGAGACCAGCAGCTCGACGACCTGGCTGCCCGGTTGAATGCGCTCGAACAGCGCGCGGGCGACGCGGGCCGTTGAGGGCAAGCAGCGGATGGCGAATGGCGGACAGGAAACTCAATCCACCTGTCCGTCATTCGCCATCGCGTTTTCGTGGGATGCGGGATTATCACTGTAGGTGCGATATGTGAAACGGTTCGTCGACCGCTCAGCCTTGACTTTGTCAGAGGCGGACGAAATACTTTTGATCGAGGCAAAACAACACAGATGTCCTCGATCCCGCCGATTGACCAGAGCGAAGCGATCGGAGCCTCCGCGAGCGTGCTTCAGAGCGCAAGCGTACTGCTGCCACTTCTCTACTCTGATCTGCGGCGCTTGGCCCGGCGCGAGCGCTACCGGGTACGCGCAGGCGAAACGCTGCAGACGACGGCCTTGATTCACGAGGCCTATCTCAAGCTTCATGGCACGCCGTTGTTCAACGATCGCGCGCACTTCCTGCGGGCGTCGGCGCTCGCCATGCGCCACATCCTCATCAACCATGCCCGCGATCGTATCGCCGCGAAGCGCGGCGGCACGGCGGTCAAGTTGCCGCTGGATCAGGCCGAAGACGCCGCCGTCGCTTCCGATGAAAGCCTGGTCGACGTGAACGACGCACTGATGCGGCTCGCCACGCTGAGTCCGCGGCTGGCGCAGGTGGTCGAGTGCCGCTACTTCGCCGGCTTTGATGATGCCGAGACGGCGCAGGCGCTGCAGCTCACGGATCGCACCGTGCGCCGCGACTGGGTCAAGGCGCGAGCCTGGCTGCGGCGTGAGCTCGGACGCGATCCGGGTGCGCCGGATGATGGATCGAATGGTGCCGGATGACCTGAAGCCCCGCCTCGAATGGGCGCGAGTGGAGGCGGCACTGGATGCCGTGCTGGATCTGCCGCCCGAGGACCGCTCCGCGGCGCTCGATACTCTTGCCGACGGTGATGCGGCTTTGCGTGCGGAGATCGAATCGCTGCTCGCTCAGGTCGATGGCACCGATCCGGTGCTCGACCAGCCCGCTCTCACGCCGCTCGCCGAAGAGGCAGCGTTCGATGGAAGCCGCGCGCCGGGGACGCGGATCGGGGCCTACCGCCTGCTTGAGTTGATCGGACGCGGCGGCATGGGCGAGGTCTACCGGGCCGAGCGCGCCGATGGTCAGTACGTTCAGCAGGTCGCTCTCAAGCTGATGCGTCAAGAGCTCGCCGATCAGCCGGAGCGCTTTCGACCGCGAGCGGCAGACGTTGGCGCGGCTCGACCACCCGGGGATCGCGCGGCTGCTCGATGGCGGCGTGACCGAAGATGGGCGCCCCTTCATGGTCATGGAGCTGGTGGTCGGACAGAACGTCGTCGCCTGGTGCCGTGATCGTGGTGCCTCGCTCGATGAGCGGCTGGAACTCTTCTCGGCGATGTGTTCGGCGCTGGAGTACGCGCATCGCAATCTCGTCGTGCATCGCGACCTGAAGCCCGCAAACGTACTCGTGACCGCAGAAGGCGCCGTCAAGCTGCTGGACTTCGGGATCGCCAAGCTGATGGGTGTCGACAGCCAGGACGAGGCGACTCAACACGCGCCGATGACGCCGGGCTATGCGGCACCGGAGCAGCTGCTCCGCCACGGCATCACGACCGCGACCGACATCTATGCGCTCGGCATGCTGTTGTTCGAACTGCTCACCGGCGAGCCGCCGTGGCGTTTCAGCGACCTGTCCCTGGTCGAAGGAATCGATAGGGTTCTGCGCGAGGCACCGCCTCTGCCGAGCGAGTTCGCCGCTTTGCGCGCAAGGCCTCCCGTGGCAGCAAAGCAGTTGCGTGGCGACTTCGACGCCATCGTTTCCAAGTCAGTCCGCAAGGAGCCCGAGCGGCGCTACGAATCGGTCGGTTCGCTGCGTGCGGACGTTGAGCGTGCGCGCCGCCATGAGCCCGTCACCGCGCGCGACGGGGCGCGGTGGTACGCCATGGGCCGCTTTGCGCGGCGCCATCGCGTAGGCGTCGCGAGCAGTGCACTGGTGATCGCAGTGCTCGTGGCCGGCGCCGCGGGCGTGCTCTGGCAGGCTCGAGTGGCCACCGCGGAGGCACGGCGCGCCGAAGTCGCGAACCAGAAGGCGACCGCCGTCAAGGATTTTCTGGTCAATATCTTCAAGCAAAGCAGCGTGCAGAATCCGGGTGGTGTCGCCGCCCGCAACGTCACCGCAGAACAGCTGCTGGACGTGGGCGCGAACCGCATCGAAGTCGAGCTTCGCTCCGAGCCGGAGATTCGCACTGAGCTGCTCGATACGTTGGCACTTCTCTATGACGATCTTGGCATCTCGGATCGGGCCGCGGCGCTCGCGCAGGAAAACCTTCGGCTGGTTCACGCCCGCGAGGGTGGGTCCAGTCTCGACACGGTTCGCGCCGAGACGCGGCTCGCGACTGCGTTGCTCGACGGCGGCCGGGCAAACGATGCTGCAGCTCATCTGCTGGCCGCGCAGGCTGCGCTGCATCAGCTGGGCGATCGCGCCACCATCGAGAAGGCTGCCGTCCTCGTGGCGCTGGCCCGTATCGCCTACGAGGGCACTCAAGAGGAAAAGCACACGGGGCGCGCCGAATTGCGCTCGGCCCTGGACATCGTGCGCGCAACGAATCCGGCCGACCCCTTGCATGGACGCATCCTCGACTACCTCGGGCAGTACGCGCAGCTGGACGAGGACTACGAGGGAGCCGAGCATTGGTTCGACGCGCTCCTGGATTTTCAGAAGTCGGCGGGTTCCGCGAGTGATGCGTTTGCCGTCGGCGAGACCTACCTGAACCTGGGTGATGACCAGGCGCTCATGCAGCACTACAAGGATGCGGACTCGAACCTTCGCAAGGCAGTTGAGATCCTGTCCGCCGCCGCGGGCCCGGCCCATCCGGCGACGGCGCTGGCGAAATCCCGCTGGGGTGAAATGCTGCTGCGGGCAGGGCGGAAGGCCGAGGCGGAACCCCTCCTCACCGCCGCTCTGGAGGCACAGGAGAAAACGGCGCAGGGCTTCGATGACGCGACCGAGACGCGCAAGACGCTCGGCGCGCTCGAGTACTCTCGAGGCCGGCTGGGACAGGCCGAGCAACTGATGCGCGAGAATCTGTCGCAGCTGCAGGCGGGACAGGACAAGGAACTACGCTACGGAGTCAGCGCCGCGGTGCTCTCGACTGTCCTCACTGCGGAGGGGAAACTGGCAGAGGCGCGCACCTACTACGAGCGCTCGAGCGATGTGCTGGGTCGCTACATCGGTGAGGGTTCGGTCGCGTATGCGCAGAACCTGCTGCGGGGCGCCATGCTGGATATTGCATCGGGCCGGCTCACCGATGCGGATGCGACCCTGCATCACATTCTCACCAGCTGGCCTGCAGGGCCCGGCGAATTTCCCGATGCCTATGTCAGGGCGATGGTGCGCACAGCGGAAGTCCGGCTCGCGCAGGGCCGCTTCGAGGAGGCCCGCGCAACGACTGCCGATCTGCTCCAGCGCATTCGCCAGTCCCCTGAGCGCACGACACTGCAGGATGCGGAAGTGAGTGCTCTGCGACTGCATGGTGAGGCGATCACGCGGATGGGAAGAGCCGCCGAGGCCGAAGTGGAATTGCGGCGGGTGGTCGCGTTGCGCACGGGGTCGGACGATCCAACGAGTCCCTGGCTCGCCGAGGCGCGCATCAGCCTTGCCAACTGCTTGCTTGCGCAGCATCGAGTGGATGAGGCGGCAGGCTTGATCGAGCTTGCGGCACGAGCACAGGCGGCACAATCTGCGCTCGGGGAGCAATATCGAGCCCCCTTGCGCCAGGCGCAGCTGGCCCTGCGGCGCGGGTGAGGTGCTCAGCCCGCGGTTGCCGGTTGCCCAGTGATGTTATAACACGTAATAATAGCGCGTATGAAGGTCCCCGTACGGCGCATCGGAAACTCCCTCGGGGTCATCTTGCCCAAATCGACGCTCGAAGCTTGGGGCGTGGGTGAAGGAGATGCGCTTGAACTCAGCGAGCAGTGCCTGCGCCCCAGGGAGCGCGGGGGATTCTCGCATCAGCAGTTGGATCAACTCAGACTGGCGCTCTCTCTGGCGGTAATTCGCCGTTGCACGCCGCGGGAGATACGCGCACAGATTCTTGCAAATCTCCATCGCTGGGAACGTCAAGGCGTTTGGGTCTCAGCGTACGATGAGTGGCGGCGCATCGCTCAAAGCAGTGACGACGGCGTGCTATTTGCCGCGATGCTGGGACGCGACGATGACGCGGCGAGACTGCGGCAATCCATGCCGTATGTGGGGCTGTTATCACAGGCTGAGGTGAGAAGGCTCCATGAAGAAGCGGGAGCTTGATCACGTGCTGCGGGCCGCCGGTCGTCTCACGGGCGAGAAGCACTTCATCGTCGTCGGAAGTCAGGCTCTTCATGGGAAGCATCCCGATATCGCTGACGACATCATCAAGTCTGCTGAGGTGGACCTGGTGGCTGCAAAAGGTCCCAAACGAACCGAATGGCTGAATGCGATCGGAGTCTACTCGCCATTCCACGAAACCTTCGGCTATTACGCCGATCCTGTCGATGAGAGGACCGCAACCCTTCCCAAGGGTTGGAAGGGCCGATTGGTCGATCTGCCTCCAGGAGACACAGAAGGTGTGAAGGGACTGTGTCTGGAGCCACACGATCTGGCGATCTCAAAGTACGTCGCTTCCCGCGAAAAGGATCTGATCTTTACGCGTGAGCTCGCACGCCGTGGCATCGTCTCCGAGGAGCGATTGCTCTCGCTGCTGGATCAAACCCCTGTGGACGAACAGGTGCGCGATCGAGTCAGCAAGCAGATCGCCCGCGACTTTCAAGGGCGTGGATGACGACGCATCCGACCACAAGTCACGTCGACGTTCCGAAGCCGGATCGGCTCCTTGCCGTGGCCCCGATGATGGATTGGACCGATCGACACTGCCGGTTCTTCCTGCGTGGCTTCGCCCCGGACGTACTCCTCTATACGGAGATGATCACGGCTGCGGCGATCGTGAGGGGCAATCGGGCCCGGCTGCTGCAGTTTCACCCCGAGGAGCATCCCGTCGCGCTGCAGCTCGGCGGCAGCGATCCGCAGGAGCTTGCGGCCGCGGCGCGCTACGGCGAGCAAGCGGGCTACGATGAGATCAATCTCAACTGTGGTTGCCCGAGCGATCGCGTCAGAAGCGGCGCGTTCGGAGCCTGTCTGATGCGCGAGCCGGAGCGGGTCGCCGAATGCGTCGCGGCGATGCGCGCGGCCGTGCGCGTGCCGGTGACCGTGAAGATGCGCATCGGCGTCGTCGAGGGCCGCGGTGCGAGCGCCGCGGCTGCCTGCGCCCGCTTCGATTCGGCTGATCGCGAGGCGCTGATGCGGTTCGCGACCGGGATACGCGATGCGGGCTGCACCGTGCTCATCGTGCACGCGCGCAAAGCGGTGCTGGGCGGCCTATCACCGAAAGCCAACCGTGAAGTGCCGCCGCTTCGCTATGACATCGTGCGCGAGCTCAAGTGCGCCCTGCCCGAGATGAGCATCGTGGTGAACGGCGGTCTTCGGCTCTGCGATGAGGTGCTGAACGCGCTCAACTGGTGCGATGGTGTGATGCTCGGGCGCGAGGCCTACCATCGTCCCTACTTGCTCGCGGAGTTATCGGCAGCACTGCGTTCGACCCCGGCTCGTGCCTTCGCGCACGCAACTGATCGAACGCATGGCACGTTACGCCGCGGAGCAGATGCGCTCCGGTGAGCACTTGGCCTCGATCACACGGCACATGCTCGGTCTTTGCGCGGGTGAGCCCGGCGCACGCGAGTACCGCCGGTTGCTCAGCGAAGGTGCGCGCACGGCTCAGATCGATGCACAGCAGCTGTTGCGCCAGGCCTGCGCCGTCGCGAGCCAGCGACGGCCGTAGCGGCTCGAGGGCAGTCGCGTATAATCGCGCCGAAGCGCGGCCATGTGCTCGGCGCATCGGCGCAGCGCGTTCGCGCAGCGTGGCCGTTCTGCTCCATGGGAAAAGATATCGAGCTTGCCATATTGTTCGCCGATGTCGTCGGCTCGACCCGACTCTATGAGCAGATGGGCGATCTGCGCGCGCGCGACATGGTGGCGATCTGCATCGATGTGATGCGCAGCGCGACCGAGCAGTATCAGGGCACGGTCATCAAGACGATGGGCGATGAGATCATGGCGACGTTTCCGAGCCCTGATCAGGCCCTGAACGCCGCGGCGCAGATGCAGCAGCAGATCATGCGTCACTCTCAGCTCAAGATCGAGGGACAGCCCGTCGCGATCCGCATCGGCTGTCACTTCGGGCCGGTCGTGCTCGAGAACCGCGATGTGTTCGGCGCGACGGTGCACACCGCGAACCGCATGACGAGCCAGGCGAAGGCGGCGCAGATCATGACCACCGCTGCGATGGTCGATCAGCTGTCGGCACAATGGCGTGCGGCCGTGCGGCAGGTCGATGTGGCCATGCTCAAAGGTCAGGGCAGCGAGATCGTGCTGTACGAAGTGCTGTGGCAGACCGAGGACGTGACCAGCATGGTCCCGGCCATCGCGACGGCGCGTAAGCCCGGCGCGGCCGTGCGGCTGCGGCTGCGCTACCAGGACCGCGACATCCTGCTCGACGAGCACCACCCTGGGATCGCCATCGGGCGGGCGGAAGACAACGATGTGGTCGTGAAGGGCAATCTGATCTCGCGCCTGCACGCCCGGATCGAGATCAATCGCCACAAGTTCGTGCTGATCGATCAGAGCACGAACGGAACCTTCGTGCAGTCGGAGGACGGTGATGAGGCCTTCGTGCGGCGCGACAGCATGCAGATCAAAGGCAAGGGCATGATCGGGCTCGGGCAAGCTTCCCGAGCACGACTCACCTCAGGTGATCCGCTTCGACTGCGAAGAAAGCTAATTCAGGCGTGCTTCGACGCGCTGAGAGCTGCTCGAGCATCGCCGCCGGCAGCCGATCTCCGTACTGCAGCAGATACTGGCGCATGTCGGCCGTCTCCTTGCGCCAGAGCGTGCGATCGACAGCCAGAAGCTCCGCGCATCGCCTCGGCGCTGATCGACAGGCCGTTGGTGTTGAGATCCTCGGGCCGCGGCAGAAAACCGATCGGCGAATCAGTCGCCGTCGCTCGTCCGGCGGCTCGCTCGAGCATCCAGGCAAGCACTCGCAGGTTGTCGCCGAATCCCGGCCACAGAAATTGCCCCTGCGTATCGCGGCGAAACCAGTTGACGTGAAAGATGGGCGGCGGATTCTTGAGCTTCGAGCCAACGCTGCAGCCAGTGCCGCCAATAGTCCGCGAAGTTGTAGCCGCAGAAGGGCTGCATGGCCATCGGATCACGCCGCACCACGCCGACCTGACCGACCGCGGCCGCCGTCGTCTCGGAGGCGACCGATGCGGCGACGAGCACGCCGTGGGACCAGTCGCGCGCCTGATAGACGAGCGGTGCGACTTCGCGTCGCCGCCCGCCGAACACCAGGGCACTGATCGGCACGCCGCGTCGGGTCCTCGGTGTGAGGCGAGTAGCCGGGATTGCGCTTCGCCGAGACGGTGAAGCGCGCGTTAGGATGAGCCGCGGGGCCGCGCGCGGGATCGTAGGGTCGTCCCTGCCAATCGATGACCGGCGTGCCGCTCTTGAGTCCTTCCCACCAGGGCTGCTTGTCCGCGGTGAGCGCAACGTTCGTGAAGAGCGTATCGCGGCGGATCATCTCGTAGGCGTTGCGATTCGTATCCGGATTGGTGCCCGGAACCACACCGAAATAGTCCAGCCTCCGGATTGATGGCCCAAAGCCGCCCATCGCTTCCGGGATGTAGCCACGCGATGTCATCGCCGACCGTATGGACCTTCCATCCTGGCATCGAGGCTGGAGGAATGAGCATGGCGAGGTTGGTCTTGCCGCAGGCGGAAGGAAACGCCGCGGCCACGTAGTGCGTTTCGCCGCGCGGACTCTCGAGGCCGACGAGCAGCATGTGCTCCGCGAGCCACCCCTCCGTGCGCGCCTGATAGCTTGCGATGCGCAAGGCGTGACATTTCTTGCCGAGGAGGGCGTTGCCACCATACCCGGAGCCGAAGCTCTGGATCGAAAGCTCCTCCGGAAAGTGCATGATGAACCGTCGCGCCGGATCGAGCTCTCCGATCGAGTGCAGCCCCTTCACGAACTTCTCGGTGTGCGCGATCAACTCGAGCGCAGGCCGGCCGATGCGCGTCATGATGTTCATGTTGAGGACGACGTACAGGCTGTCGGTGATCTCGACACCGCAACGTGCGTACGGCGAGTCAAGAGGCCCCATGCAGTAGGGCACCACATACAGCGTGCGGCCGCGCATACAGCCATTGAAGAGCGCACGCATTTTGGCGTGCGCTTCCTCGGGCGCCATCCAGTTGTTGTTGGGACCCGCATCGGCTTTGGCACGGGTGCACACGAACGTCAGGTGCTCGACGCGCGCCACATCGTTCGGGCTTGAACGCGCCAGCAGGCAACCGGGGAACTGTTGAGCATTGAGCGCCGTGAGCTCCCCGCTGCGCACCAGCTGTGCGGTCAGCTCGCGAGTCTCACTCGCGGAGCCCTCGCACCAGTACACCGAGCTCGGCTGAGTGAGCTTGCGCACGGACTCGACCCACTCGAAAACCGCCCGACTGACATCCGGTAGGGCAACGATCGCGTGTGGGGCAGTGGCCATGGGGTTTTGTCCTGTTTTTGTGCGTTTCCGTCCCGAGCGCTCGGAAAGAGCGCGGGCACCCTCGATTATAGCTATGCGTGCACCGGGCGCGACCGGCGGGGGCTGCGTCGTGGGCCTCGCGTCGAAGGGATCTGGCCGACCAGCTCGCGTGCGGTATCGCGAGCCAGGGTGCCGAGCTCGCGCCCCGCGCCGGCGAGAATGCGCCACGTGGCTGCAACCTCGCTCGTGACACGATGCCTCGATGCGGGCGTTGCCTCGAGCTGCCCGCGGTAGAGCGCGCTCCAGCTGTCGGCTTCGGCGGCCGTGCGCAGGCGGCTGACACCGTCGGCGAGTGCGCCACGCGCGCTCGCCAGGGTCTGATTCAGAAGACCATCGGCACAGCGATGGGAGAGCTCCGTCAGGCGAAGGCCGGCGCCCGCGAGAGTGCTGATGGCACCGTCACAGCCGCTCAGTTGTCCGGCGGCGCGCTCGGCCTGATGCTGCGCCGTCCGCAAGAAGTCGCTGGACATGGGCATATGCTTCGCTCCAGCCGCATTGTTGCGGCGCAACATACTGCTCCTTCCCCCGTCGTCCCAATGATGCGACGTTCCATCTTTCCTTGCCACGCGTCTGCAACATTATCCGAGGCTCGCAAGACGCAATGACCACGGCTCAGGCATCCTTGTCAGCCGTGCTTGATCTGGAAGACATTTTCGGCCTCGAAGGTCCGCTGAAACGGGCGCTGCCGGATTTTACGTTGCGCCGTTCGCAGCTCGCGATGGCCCGCCGCGTCGCCGAGGCGCTCGAGCAGCGCGCGAGCCTGGTCGTCGAGGCCGGCACGGGCACCGGCAAGACCTTCGCATATCTCGTGCCGGCCCTGCTTTCGGGGGCCCGGGTGTTGATCTCGACCGGGACGCGGACGCTCCAGGATCAGCTCTTTGCCAAGGATCTGCCCCTGGTGGCCGCGGCCTTGGGGCGGCCGGCGCGGGTCGCCCTTCTCAAAGGGCGTGCCAATTACCTGTGTCAATACCGCCTCAACCGCAGCGGGGTTCAGCTCACGCTCGATGGCGTTGCGCGTCCGGATCGCTGGCTCGCCCGCATCGAGCGCTGGGCACGGATCACCCGCACCGGTGATCTTGCCGAGGTGGCTGGCCTTAAGGATTCGCATCCGCTGTGGCCCCAGATCACCTCCACGCGCGAGAACTGCCTCGGCTCGCGTTGCAGCGAGATTTCACGCTGCCACGTCGCTGCTGCGCGCCGTAGCGCGCTCGAGGCCGATATCGTCATCGTCAATCATCATCTGCTGCTCGCCGACCTTGCACTCAAAGAGGACGGCTTCGGAGACATTCTGGGCTCGGCGGACGCGGTGATCCTCGATGAGGCACACCAGCTGGCCGACCTGGCCGCACAGTTCTTCGGCGCGAACGTGGGCAGCCGGCGTATCGAGTCTCTCCTGCTCGCGGTCAAGAGCGAGCTTTCCCTGGAATCTGCGGCGGCGAGCGCTTCAGCGAGTGCGGCGTTGAATGGGGTGGCCGCAGCCGTCAGCGCGACGGAGGAGGCGCTCCACGGTCTGTCGCGCTGTCTGCCGGCTCGCGAGGGGCGCACCGCATGGGAAGACTGCGGCGCGGCACTGACGCAGACGCTCGCCGAGCTTTCGCATTGCGTTGATGCGCTGGGCGCCGAGCTCGAGCATCACCAGAGCGTCGCCGCGCTGGGCTCGCTCGGCGTACGTACCGCCGAGCTTGCAGCGGCGCTCACGCGCATCGCCTCGGTGGACGAGCTCGACGGGGCGCGCACGGTAGAAAGAAGCGCACGCGGATTCGTGCTGCACCTTCTGCCCTTCGATGTCTCGGCTCGATTCCGATCGCTCATCGAGGCCCGCCCATGCGCGTGGATATTTACCTCGGCGACGCTCTCGATCGGAGAGGATTTCAGACCCTTCACCACGCGGCTCGGGCTCGACTCCGCCGCGACGCTGAAGATCGAAAGTCCCTTCGACTACGAGCGACAGTCGCTCCTTTATCTTCCTGGCGGGATGCCCGAGCCGTCCGATCGAAGTCACGTTTCGGCCGTGCTCGCGGCGGCGGTTCCGCTCATCGAGGCCTCGCGGGGCGGTGCGTTCATCCTGTTCACGAGTCACCGCGCGCTCGCGCAAGGTGCGGCCCTGTTGCGTGAGCGCTGGGCGGAGGCTCCTCCCTACCGGCTCTACGTCCAGGGCGAGGCGCCACGCGAGCGGCTGCTGCAGGATTTTCGCGCCGACGGCGATGGCGTCCTTCTCGGCACGACGAGCTTCTGGGAGGGCGTCGATGTGAAGGGCTCGGCGTTGCGGCTGGTCGTGATCGAGAAGTTGCCGTTCGCCTCGCCCGATGATCCGGTGGTGAAGGCGCGCATCGAGCACATTCAGGCGACAGGCGGCAATGCCTTTCGCGAATACCAGCTGCCCGAGGCGGCGCTCGCCTTGAAGCAGGGCGTCGGTCGATTGATTCGCAGCGAAGAAGACTATGGAGTCGTCGTGATCTGTGACCGCCGCTTGACCGAGCGTGCCTACGGGCGCGTGTTCATGGCGGCGCTACCCAGCATGACGGGCACGCGCGACCCCGACGAGGTGATGCGGTTTCTGCGGCGCTACGCATCGGGCTCCCAGAGGTTGGCGTGAAGGTGCTCGCTCTCGATACCGCAACGCAGGCGTGCTCGGCGGCGATACTGAACGGCGATGATACATTCAGTCGCTTCGAGCTTCTCGAGCGCGGGCATGCCGAGCGGATCCTCAGCATGATCGATGAAGTCCTCAAGGAGGCCGCTCTCACGCTTGATGCCCTCGATGGAATCGGTGTCGGGCGAGGCCCCGGAGGATTCACGGGCGTTCGGCTTGCGGTGTCCATCGCACAGGGGCTCGCGTTCGGCTCCGGACTTCGGGTCGCCCCCATTTCCGATCTGCGCGCCGTGGCCCAGCGCACCCTTGAACGCGATCCACGGCTGAGGGGTGTCCTGGTGTGCAACGATGCCCGTATGAATGAGGTGTACTGGACATATGCTCCGCGCCACCCGCGGGGGTTTGCCGAGGCGGATACCCTCGAGCGTGTCGGGAGTATTGAGCAGGTTGAGCTTCCGGTTCAGGCGTCCGGCCCCATTGCCGGTGTCGGTAGCGGGTTTCGCGTGTATCCGCCGCTTGCCGGGCGTTTCCCCGGGCGTCTGGATTATGTTGATGACTCAGCCCTTCCCCATGCCGAGGACATCGCACGCCTCGCAGCGCTCGAGCTTCAAGAAGGCCGGGCGGTGCAGCCTGAGCACGCACTGCCGGTGTACGTGCGCAACGATGTGGCGCGGCCGCCGCCGCCGTCACGCGACTGAAATAGATTTGCGCGCGCGTCATGAGTCTGTAATAGAGGGGCCCTGTAATGACCGCGCCCGCATGTTTGGTAGCCAATGACCAGCAAGCAAGTCTTGATCGTCGAGGATGAGCGCCCGATCCGGGAGATGATTGCCTTTGGCCTCAAGCGCGCCGGTTTCGAGGTGCGCGAGGCGGAGGATTGTCGTTCCGCGCGCGCTCTTCTCGCAGATCGTCGGCCGGATCTGCTGCTCGTCGATTGGATGCTGCCGGACATGAGCGGCCTCGAGCTCACGCGCGCATTGAAGCGCGACCGTGAGACGCGCGAGCTGCCGATCATCATGCTCACCGCGCGCTCCGAAGAAGGTGACAAGGTCGCGGGCCTCGAAGGCGGCGCCGACGATTATGTGACCAAGCCGTTTTCGCCCCGCGAGCTGCTGGCGCGCATCAATGCGGTGCTGCGCAGGGCGGCTCCGAACGGGGAGGGCGAGCGCATTGATTTCGAGGGCCTGGCCCTGGATCAAGCCAGTCATCGGGTGATGGTGGGTCCGCAAACGGTTCCGCTCGGACCGACCGAGTACCGCATGCTCGAGTTCTTCATGACGCATCCGGAGCGTGTCTATACGCGCGACCAGCTGCTCGATCGGATCTGGGGTGGCAACGTGTACGTCGAGGAGCGCACCATTGATGTGCATATCCGGCGCTTACGCAAGGCGCTGGAGGAGTTCGGATACGATCGCTTCATCCAAACCGTGCGTGGCTCGGGATATCGTTTCTCGGCGCGCACCGTCTGATCAAGGTGGCGCTTCGGCGCAGATGAACACCCGACCGTGACTCTGGCCGCTCAAGCGTGGTGGTTCGCGGCAGCACGCGTTGCGCTCGCAACGCTCGTGGGGCTGCTGGTCGGCTGGATGTTCGGGCATCTATGGGCCGGCTTGGCCGTGGTGTTCGCCCTCTATCTCGGCTGGCATCTCGTCAATCTGTTCCGGGTCGAGTGGTGGTTGCGGCATCGCGGATTCGCAGAGCCGCCCGATATCGGAGGCGCGTGGGGGGAAGCGATCACGCATATCGTGCGCCTGCATCGGCGCAAGCGCTTTCACAAGCAACGCTTCGTGCAGCTGTTCCGCCAGATCCAGCGCTCCACTGCGGCGCTGCCCGACGGCGTGGTCATCCTGAACGACCAGCGCGAAATCGCCTGGTTCAACCGCATGGCGGCTCATCTGCTCAACCTCAGGCGCACCGCCGATCTCGGGCTGCGCATCGACAATCTCGTGCGTCAACCTGAGTTCGCGCGCTACCTCAACGAGGGGCAGTACGCGAATCCGGTCATCATCCGCACGGGCGCAGCCGATGGACTGTATCTGTCGCTGCAGGTCGTGCCGTACGGTGAGGGCCAGCTGCTCCTGTTGGTTCGGGACGTTTCGCGGCAGATGCGACTTGAAAACATGCGCAAGGACTTCGTCGCGAATGCCTCGCACGAGCTGCGCTCGCCGCTGACGGTGATCTCGGGATATCTCGAGACCCTGAGTCAGGATCCGGCGCTCGACTCGGACCTCGCCGCTCCCGTCGCCGAGATGCGCCGCCAGGCAGAGCGTATGACGACCATCATCGGTGACCTGCTCGAGCTGTCCCGGCTCGAGTCAGACGAGAGCGAGATCGAGGGTGCACCGGTCGATGTGGCGGCTTTGCTTTCGATGCTGCGCAAGGATGTGCTCGCTCGCAGTGAGCATCCGCACGAAGTCCGCGTCCGAATCGAGTCGCCGGCGGCGCTCATCGGCAATGAATCGGAGATCCACTCTGCCTTCTCCAATCTGGTGGACAACGCCGCCAAGTACACCTCGGTCGAGGGCTCCATCGAGATGCGCTGGTGGGTCGATGCCGATGGCGGGCATTTTGCCGTGAGCGATACGGGAATCGGAATTGCGAACGAGCACATCCCGAGGCTGACCGAGCGCTTCTACCGGGTCGATCCGGGCCGCTCGCGCGGCACGGGCGGCTCGGGCCTCGGCCTCGCGATCGTCAAACATGTGCTGCAGCGGCATGGGGCGACTCTGGAAGTGCAAAGCGCGCAGGGCCGCGGCAGCGTGTTCAGTTGTCATTTCCCCACCTACCGCATCGGCAAACCCCTCGTGGGCGTTCGCGCAGCTGCAGTTTAACTAAGCGTCGTAAACTCCTAATCGATTAAGAAAAACTTCGCACCGTTGTCATCTCTGCGCAACGCAGCAGGCCGAGGCTGGAGCCATCCACCGGGATGGTCCGGGATCGCGGAGCCGTATGAGCGACAGCGCAAGACAGCGACCCCACAAGGTACGGACACTCTTCCTGTCCGATATTCATCTCGGTTACAGCCGCGCGCGCGCACGCGAACTTGTCGACTTCCTGCACAGCATCGAGGCCGAATGCATCGTCCTCGTCGGCGATATCGTCGATGGGATGAGCCTCGCCAAGCGCTTCTTCTGGGCTGAGGAGCACACGCAGGTCGTGCGGCTGCTCCTCGCGCGGCGCCGCGCCGGTGCACGGCTGCTGTACCTGCCAGGCAATCATGACGCCAGCCTCTCGATCTTCGCGGACCTGCTGCGCGGTCAGGTCGAGGTCCACCGTGAATGGGTCCATCGGACCCTGCGTGGCGAGCGGCTCCTGATCACCCATGGCGATCGCTTCGATGAGGACATGGCGTGCCCCCCTTGGCTCTACTTCCTGGGCGATGTGCTCTATGAGGCCACCCTCGCGGTGAACCATCGGCTCAATGATCTGCGCCGCTCATTGGGCTGGCCCTACCATCCGCTCGCGGAGCGCCTGAAGCTCTCCGTGGGAACGAGCGTGCGCTATATCCGGCGCTTCGAGAACCTCGCTGCCGAGCACGCGCGCGCCGAGGGCTACGACGGCATCATCTGCGGCCATATTCATCACCCGAATCTGTGCCGTATCGGGGGCACGATCTACTGCAACACGGGCGACTGGGTCGAGTCCTGTTCGGCTCTCATCGAGGAAACGAGCGGGGAACTGCAGCTGCGTCGCTGGCCGCACAGCGAGGCGCGGATCCACCGGCTCGAGCCACCGCTGCTCGCCGACGCCGCGTGAGTCAAGCATGGGCATGAGAATCGCACTGGTGACGGATGCGTGGACACCGCAGACCAATGGTGTCGTCACGACGCTCAAGGCCACCGCTGCCGAGTTGGAGCGTCGCGGCTATGAGCCGCATGTCATCTGCGCAGAAGGTATGCCGAGCATCGCCTGCCCGAGCTATCCTGAGATCCGCCTCGCGATCTGCCCGGGTAAGCACGTCGCGCGACATCTCGATGGCCTGCGACCCGGTGCGATTCACATCGCAACCGAGGGGCCGGTAGGTCTTTCGGCGCGCCGCTATTGCCTGGAGCGCCGGCTGCCCTTCACGACCTCCTACCACACCCGCTACCCCGAGTACCTGCGCGCGCGTTGGCCGATTCCTTTGAAGGTGAGCTACGGCTGGCTGCGGCATTTTCATGGCCGTGCCGTGCGCACCTTCGTGAGCAGCGAGACGCTGCGCTCGCGAGCTTGCGGGGCACGGTTTTTCGAGCGTCTGCATATCTGGAGGCGGGGCGTCGATCTGGCGCGCTTCACACCGAGCGCGCAGCCGGCGACCCCGCGCGGCAGGCCCTTACTCGTGTACGTGGGGCGTGTTGCCGTCGAGAAGAATCTCGAGGCTTTTTTGACGCTCGATGTGCCGGGTCACAAGCTGGTCATCGGCGGCGGCCCGCAGCTTCAGTTGCTCCAGGCCCGCTACCCGAGCGTCGAGTTCGCAGGATTTCGCCATGGCGCTGAGCTCACGCAGCTTCTGGCCGCGGCGGATGTCTTCGTGTTTCCGAGTCTGACGGATACGTTCGGTATCGCGATGCTCGAGGCGATCGCCTGCGGCGTGCCGGTGGCCGCGTTCCCGGTTCCGGGCCCCCTCGATGTCATCGAGCAAGGCGTCTCGGGCGTGTTGCATGAGAATCTGGCCGCGGCGGTCGAGGGGGCTTTGCGATTGGACCGCCGGCGCTGCGTCGAGGCGGCGCAGCGCTTCACGTGGCAGGCCGCGACGGAGCAATTTATTGCGGGTCTCGCGCCGATGCCGGTCCGGGCGAGGCGGCGCACGCGTGCGCGGCTCGCGTTCGGCGTCGAGTGGAGCTCCTGAGCCCTCACGGCTTCGTCAGATTGATCCGCGTCCGCCGTGATCCGGTCGGCAGTTTGCGCACGTGATCATGAGCGGCAGGCCCATGACACTCGCACTGCGCTCCCATTCGGCTCTATTATCCATTGGCACCCGCACGCGGGCCGGCGCGAGGATGGCTCAGATGGAAACCGCCGATCTCACTCATCATATTTCCCGTCGCTTCAACGAGGATCTCGAGCGGGTGCGCAATCGCGTGCTCGCGATGGGCGGATTCGTCGAGCAGCAGCTGCAGAAAGCGGTCACGGCGCTGGTCGACGGCGATAGCTCGCTCGGCGAGGCTGTTGCGATGGACGACTTCAAGGTCAACAACATGGAAGTCTCGATCGACGAGGAGTGCAGCCGCATTCTCGCGACCCGCGCCCCGGCGGCCGGAGACCTGCGCGTGATCGTCGCGATCATCAAGACCATCACCGACCTCGAGCGCATCGGGGATGAGGGCGAGAAGATCGGCTATATCGCCTCACGGCTTGCCACCATGGAGCGTCCGGCGGACAAGTACCGCGAGATCAAGCATCTCGGGCGCGTCGTTTCCGACATGGTTCACAGCGCGCTCGATGCGTTCGCGCGGATGGATGCGGACGCGGCGCTGCAGGTGGCTCGTCAGGACCGCGCCGTGGACGAGGAATACGAATCCATTCAGCGCCAGACCATCACCTTCATGCTTGAGGATCCGCGTTCGATTCGTCGCGCCCTCGATGTGATGTGGGTGGTGCGCTCGCTCGAGCGCATTGGCGATCACGCCAAGAACATCGGCGAGTACGTCATCTACATGGTGCACGGCAAGGACGTTCGGCATACCTCGCTCGAGGATGTCGAGCGCGAGCTGCAGGGGCGTCAGTCCGCTCACAACTAGGGGCGCGCTGGCGTTAACATTGGGGGCGATGGCCTTTAATCGCCGACCCATCAACGTCGCAGGGGCGTGCGCATGCCTCGCGCTGCTCGGGTACGCGCTCTACGCGCAGTACGCGCTGCACCTCGAGCCGTGTCCTCTGTGCATCTTCCAGCGCATCACCATTCTGGTACTCGGAGTGACCTTTCTGGTGGCGGCGCTGCACCACCCGCGCGGCTGGGGCGCGTACGTCTACATGGCGCTGATCGCGCTCGCAGCGCTGGCGACGATTGGTGTCTCGGGACGCCACTGGTACGTCCAGAGTCAGCCCGCGGGCTCGATTCCTGCCTGCGGAGCTCCGCTCAATACGCTGCTTGAGATGTTTCCGGTCACCGAAGTGATCCGCAAGGTCCTCCATGCCGGCGGTGAGTGCGCGCAGATCAACTGGACCTTCCTGGGGCTCAGCATGCCGGTGTGGGTGCTGATCTGTGCCGGCATCCTCGGCGTCGCCGGAGTGCTCGGCAATGTTCCACGACGGGCGCGCGCGACCGTGTGGCACTGAGTCGAGATCAAGCCTGAGTCGGATGAAGGAAAAGTGTGCCCTTGTTTGTGCTCTGGCGCTGTCGTCCGCAGCGTCGGGCGCAACGCCTGCGGCGGTCGATGCGACCCGACTGTCGCACGCCAACGATGAGCCTGGCCAGTGGATGACCGAAGGCCGGACCTACGACGGACAGCGGTTCAGCCCGCTCAAACAGATCAATACGGAGAGCGTCTCCGGGCTCGGCCTCGCCTGGTACGCAGACTTCGATTCCAACCGCGGACAGGAAGCGACTCCGCTCGTGATCGACGGTGTCATCTACCTCTCCACGGCCTGGAGTAAGGTGAAAGCGTACGACGCGCGCAGCGGCCGCCAGCTGTGGGCCTACGATCCTAAGGTTCCCGGTGAATTTGCCGGGCGTGGCTGCTGCGATGTCGTCAACCGTGGCTTGGCGGCCTGGAACGGCAAGATCTACGTTGCCACGTACGATGGCCATCTGGTTGCACTCGATGCCAGGACCGGCACGCCGGTCTGGTCGGTGCTGACACTGGACCACGACAAGCCCGTGACCAGCACCGGTGCTCCGCTCGCCTTCAACGGCAAAATCGTCATCGGCAATGCGGGCGGAGAGTTCGGCGTCCGCGGATACCTCACCGCTTACGATGCAGAGACCGGCAAGCAAATCTGGCGTTTCTATACCATCCCGGCCAATCCGTCCGAGGGGTTCGAGCAGCCCGTACTCAAGAAGGCGGCTGCCACGTGGAACGGCGACTGGTGGATCGCCGGCGGCGGCGGCACGGTGTGGGATGCAATCCTCTATGACTCCAAGCTCAATCTTTTGTACTTCGGCACCGGCAACGGCTCGCCGTGGAACCGTCAATACCGCGGGGCGGGCGGCGGCGACAATCTGTTCGTCGCTTCGATCATCGCGGTGAATGCCGACACCGGCGCGTACGCCTGGCACTACCAGGAGGTGCCCGGAGAGGAGTGGGACTTTGATGCGACCTCGCCTTTGATGATCGCCGACTTGAAGATGGGGCGGGGTGGATCATCTGGTCCGCTCCGCCATGTGCTCCTGCAGGCATCCAAGGACGGGTTCTTCTACGTCCTCGATGCGAAGAGCGGCAAGGTCCTCTCGGCCGAGCCATACGTGACGGTGAATTGGGCGAAGGGCGTCGACCTCAAGAGCGGCCGGCCGCTCCTCAATCCCGACAGCGCGCTACGACGTGACGGGAAAGCCTGCACTCGTGCAGCCGGGCGGGCAGGGCGCCCATTCCTGGCATCCGTTTTCCTTCGATCCGCAGACGGGTCTCGTGTACTTCTCGGGCATCGAGACCGGTGGCGTGATGACGAGTGCCAAGAGCTACAGGTTCCAGCCGATGGGGGCCAACACCGGCATCGCCTTCGCGCCGCCCGATGCGCTGACGGCTGAGCAGCGCGCCAGGCTGCCTCGCACTGGACAATCGACCTTGGTTGCCTGGGATCCGGTGCACAACAGGCAGGTCTGGCGCACGGATGTGTTGGGGAACATCGGCGCCGGCACACTCTCCACGGCGGGCGGATTGGTTTTCCAGGGCACGACCAAAGGCCAGCTCGTCGCCTACCGCGCGACCGACGGCAAAGTGTTGTGGTCGATGCAGGCCCAGACGGGCGTGGTCGCAGCGCCCTCCACCTTCGAGCTCGATGGGCAGCAGTACATCGCGCAGGAGGTCGGCTACGGTCTTGCCCCATACGGTACGGGCAACGAGTCACGCTTGTTGGTTCTGAAACTCGGCGGCGCCGCGAAGCTGCCTCCCGCGCCGCCGCCACTGCCGCCACCCGTGCTGGATCCGCCGCCTTCCACGGCAACCCAAGAGGAGATCGAGGCGGGGCATCAACAGTTCGTGGGCCATTGCGCGATGTGCCACGACACCCAATATGCCAATCGCGCTTTGTTTCCTGACCTGCGTTACTCACCGGCCTTGCACAGCGCGCAGGCCTTCGATGCGATCGTGATGCTCGGCGCGTTGCAGAGCTCCGGCATGGCCTCGTTCAAGGATCGCATCACCGAGGAGCAGGCGCAGTCGATTCGCGCCTATGTGATCGAGCGGGCCAACCAACTGAAAAATGCGCCGCCTGCTGCCGGGCCAGGCGCACGATAGACCACCGCTACGCCAACAGGCGCCGCAGCACAGCGGCGTACATTTGATGCAGCCTGTCGATGTCGGCGGCACGCACGTGCTCGTTGACCTTGTGGATGGTGGCATTCACCACGCCAAGCTCGACCACTTGCGCACCAAGGGTCGCGATGAAGCGCCCATCCGATGTGCCACCCCCGGTCGACAGACGCGGCGCATCGCCCGCGACCTCGGCAATCGCCGCGCACACCGCCTCTGAAAGCTGACCGGGCGGTGTGTAGAAAGGCTCTCCGGAGACGTACCACTCGAGCGAATAGCGGACTCCATGCTTTTTGAGGATTCCCTCGACCGTCTCCTGCAGTCCTGCGAGCGTCTGCACGGGCGAGTAGCGCAGATTGAACCGCGCCTTGAGCTCTCCGGGAATGACGTTGGGGGCACCCGTGCCGGCGTTGAGGTTCGAAACCTGGAACGTCGTGGGCTGAAAGTGCTCGGTCCCCTGATCCCAGATGCGGCTCGTGAGCTCTGCGATCGCGGGTGCGAGCGTGTGAATCGGGTTCTCCGCCAGGTGCGGGTACGCCACATGGCCCTGCACCCCGTGCACCGTCAAGCGACCGCTGAGCGAGCCACGGCGGCCGATCTTGATCGTGTCACCGATGACGCTCTCGCTCGAGGGCTCACCGACGACGCACCAGTCGATGCGCTCGTGACGGGCCAGCGAGTGTCTCGACGACTCGCTTGGTCCCATCGACCGAGGGCCCTTCCTCGTCGCTCGTGATCAGGAAGGCCAGCGTCCCGCGGTGCCGCGGATGATGCGCGATGAATTCCTGCGCGGCAGTGATCATGGCGGCAAGCCCGCTTTTCATGTCGGCTGCGCCGCGACCGTAGAGCACACCGTCTCGTAAGGTCGGCTCGAAGGGATGGCTCTTCCATTCCTCCAGCGGGCCGGTCGGCACGACATCGGTGTGCCCGGCGAAGCAGAAGACCGGGCCGCCCGCTCCGTGGCGCGCCCAGAAATTGTCGACGTTGCCGTATCGCAGCCGCTCGATCTGAAACCCGGCGGCAGCCAGACGCTCTGTCATGACCTCCTGGCAACCCTCATCCGCGGGGGTCACCGAAGGACGCGACATCAGATTGAGAGTGAGTTCAAGGGTCTGCGACATCGTTGGAGGACGCTTTATACGGAGCGCGAGACGGAACGGCAAGCGACGCGCCTGCAGACGCCAATCGGTTAACACCGGGCCCGAGGGCGTGCTGGCGGGGGGGTGTCATGAGAGCGTCATACATTCGTCATGTAATGCTTGCGCGGCGCTTACAAGAGCCATCCGCGCTCCGTCACGGTGCGGTATCGCCGCGAAAACCATACAGCGCAGGAGCATCGATCATGAGAATCCCCGCCCTGAGAGCGTGCTGGCTCGCGGCCTCCGCCGTCGCGCTCATCGGCATGGCCCAGGCTGCAGACATTTCCGGCGCTGGTGCGACCTTTCCCTATCCGATCTATTCCAAGTGGGCGGACGCCTACAAGGCCAAGACCGGCAGTGGGCTTGAACTATCAGTCGATCGGCTCGGGCGGCGGAATCAAGCAGATCAAGGCCAAGACCGTGACCTTCGGGGCCTCCGACATGCCGCTGAAGCCCGACGAGCTCAAGGCCGCCGGCCTGGTGCAGTTCCCGATGATCATCGGCGGCGTCGTGCCGGTCGTGAACCTCAAGGGCGTCGCTGCCGGGCAGCTCACGCTCGATGGCCCCACGCTCGCGGCCATCTACCTGGGCGAGATCACGATGTGGAACGATCGCGCGCATCAAGAAGCTGAACCCGAAGCTCGCGCTGCCCGCCACGGCGATCGCGCCGATCTATCGCTCCGACGGCTCGGGCACGAACTTCCTGTTCACCGACTATCTGTCCAAGGCGAGCGCCGAAGTTCAAGGACGACCGTCGGCGCGACTACCTCGGTGCAATGGCCGGTCGGCATCGGCGCCAAGGGCAACGAGGGCGAGGCCAACCATGACCACGCAGACGGACGGCGCCATCGGCTACGTCGAGTACGCGTACGCCAAGCAGAACAAGATGGCCTATGCGCTGCTCGTGAACAAGGCCGGCAAGGCCGTCGCGCCGAGCGCCGAGTCGTTCCAGGCCGCCGCCGCCAACGCCGATTGGGCGCATGCCGACAGCTACTACCTGATCCTGACGGATCAGGCGGGCGCGCAAGAGCTGGCCCATCACCGGCGCGAGCTTCATCCTGGTGTACGCACTCCGCCAGATCCGCGGCCGAACCGGCGAAGCGCTGAAGTTCTTCGACTGGGCGTACAAGAACGGCACCCAGATGGCGAGCGACCTCGACTACGTGCCGCTGCCGGACGGCGCTGATCAAGCAGGTACAGGCCACCTGGAAGACCGAGATCAAGGGAACGGCGCCCCGGTCTGGAAGGGTTAGACACCGCCAGGCCGCGCGCCTCGCCGCGCGCGGCCGTGACAGGAGCGCGGTGACGCGGCGTCGCCTTTCGGCGTGCGACACTCGCAGCCAGACGGCGCCGCATCGGTGTCCGATCGGATCAGATAGCGTGGCTGAGCTCGAGCCGCGGCACGCCGGCGCGGCAACGCATCGGCGAGCAGCTGTTTCGCAGTGCGCCACGCTGGCCGGCCGCCATTCTGGTGCTGGCGCTGCTGGGCGGCGTCACCATCGCCCTCGTCAAGGGCGCCTGGCCGGCTTTCGCGCACTTCAAGCTCGCGCTTCCTGACGCGCGAGATCTGGAATCCCGTCACCGAGCAAGTTCGGCGCGCTGGCGCCGATCTACGGCACGCTCGTCACCTCGCTGATCGCGATGCTCGATCGCCATTCCGATCAGCTTCGGCATCGCCATTTTCCTGACCGAGCTGTGTCCCGTCGTGGCTGAAGCGCCCGGTCGGGCATCGCGATCGAGCTCCTCGCCGCCGTGCCGAGCATCATCTTCGGCATCTGGGGATGTTCGTGCTCGCGCCGATCCTGCAGCGCCACGTGCAACCCTGGCTCATCGAGCACCTCGGCCCGCTGCCGGGCATCGGCATGCTGTTCCAGGGGCCGCCGTTTGGCATCGGCATGCTGACCGCCGGTTTCGTGCTCGCGATCATGGTGCTGCCCTTCATCTCCTCGGTGATGCGCGATGTGTTCGAGACCGTTCCCGATGTGCTGCAAGGAATCGGCCTACGGCCTCGGCGCGACGACCTGGGAAGTGATCTGGAAGGTGGTGCTGCCGCATGCGCGCACCGGCGTGGTCGGCGGCATCATGCTCGGGCTTGGCCGCGCGCTCGGCGAGACGATGGCCGTCACCTTCGTGATCGGCAACGCGCATCGCGTCAGCACCTCGCTGCTCGCGCCCGGCACGACGATCTCGGCCTCCATCGCCAATGAATTCACCGAGGCGGTCGGCGATCTGTACACCTCGTCGCTGATCGCGCTCGGCGTGCTGCTGTTTCTGATCACCTTCTCGGTCATCGCCGCGGCGCGCTGCATGCTGCTGCGCCTCGACCGCGCGCGCATTGACCTCGGTATGAAGCCGCAGCGCCGCACTGCGCAAGTTCACGAACGTGGTGGCGCCTGGCGCTCGTCCGTCGCTCGCCACCGCGTCGGGCTTGCTTGTTCCTCGGCGCGATTCTGTGGACGCTGCTGAAGAACGGCCTCGCGGGCATGTCCGTCGCGCTGTTCACCCAGATGACGCCGCCGCCGGGCTCGGCAGGGGCGGCTTGTTGAACGCCATCTACGGCAGCGCCGTCATGACGCGTGATCGGCATCCTGATCGGCGCGCCGATCGGCGTGCTGGCCGGGACCTATCTCGCCGAATACGGCCGCAACTCGCGCCTGTCGCGCGGTCATCCGCTTCGTGAACGATGTGCTGCTGAGCGCGCCGTCGATCATCGTCGGCCTGTTCGTCTATCAGATGCGTGGTCGTGCCGATGGGGCACTTCTCGGCCATCGCCGGCGCCGTGGCGCTCGCGGTCATCGCGATGCCGGTGACCGTGCGCACCACCGAGGACATGCTGCGCCTGGTACCCAGGGAATGAAGGATGCCTCCACCGCGCTGGGTGCCTATCCCTGGCGCACGACCTCTGAGCGTCATCTATCCGGCCGCGCGCAGCGGCATCGTGACCGGACTGCTGCTGGCCATCGCGCGCGTCAGCGGCGAGACCGCGCCGCTGCTGTTCACGTCGCTCAACAACCAGTTCTGGAGCAGCAACCTGAACGCGCCGATGGCGAACCTGCCGGTCGTCATCTATCAGTTCGCGCTGAGCCCCTACAAGGACTGGCAGCAGCTTGCGTGGTCGGGCGCGCTGCTGATCACGCTCACCATCCTGCTCTTGAGCATCATCGCGCGCATCGTCGTCTCGGCACTGCAGCCCGCGGGGGCGCCGGTGATGCGCACGTCCGACGACATGGCGCTCGACCGGCCACGGAACCAGGTCCTGAACGGTGCGGCGGCGGCCGAGCCGTCAGCCGCCCAAGTTCGACGTGCGGCACCTGGATTTCTACTACGGCAACGCGCAGCGCTGAAGGACATCAACCTGAGGCTTGGCGATCGCAGCATCACCGCCTTCATCGGCCCCTCGGGCTGCGGCAAGTCGACGCTGCTGCGGGTGCTTCAACCGCATGTACGCGCTGTATCCCGGGCATCGCGCCGACAGGCGAGGTGCTGCTGGATGGCGAGAATATCCTCGAGCCCACGGTCGACGTGGCGGAGCTGCGGTTCCGGGTCGGCATGGTGTTTCAGAAGCCGACGCCCTTTCCGATGTCGATCTTCGACAATGTCGCCTTCGGCCTCCGGCTGGCGCAGCGCACTCCTCGCCGCGGAGCTGACCGAGCGGGTCGAAGCCGCGCTGCGGGATGCGGCCATGTGGGATGAGGTCAAGGACAAGCTGCACGAGGATGGCCGCAGCCTCTCCGGCGGCCAGCAGCAGCGCCTGTGCATCGCACGCACCATCGCCATGCAGCCGAAGTGATCCTGTTCGATGAGCCGACCGCGGCGCTCGATCCGATCTCGACGCTGCGCATCGAGGAGACCCTGCAGACGCTGCGCGAGAGCTTCTGCATCGCCATCGTCACGCACAACCTGCAGCAGGCGGCGCGCGTCTCGAACGTCACGGCCTTCATGTACCTGGGTGAGCTCGTCGAGGTCGGGCCGACGGAGCAGATTTTCACGGCGCCCAAGGATCGCCGTACCGACGATTACGTCACCGGCCGTTTCGGATGAGGAACGCATGAGCGAATCTACAGCAGACGGCAAGCCCGACCCCCGCAGCGACGCGCGCCGCGTCTGATACCGCGGCGCAGGCTCCCCGGACGGCGGCTTGAATCTCAAGCCGAGCGGCCGCAGGTCCGCAACGCCACTCGGCGAGGAGGCACGGGCCGCACGGTCGGCGAGGCGACCGTCACCGATGCGATCTTCTCCTGCCGCAATGTCGATGTGTTCTACGGCAGCAAGCACGCGGTCAAGAACGTGAGCCTGGACGTCGGCAACAAGCAGGTGCTCGCCATGATCGGCCCATCGGGCTGCGGCAAATCCACATTCCTGCGCTGCCTGAACCGCATGAACGACACCATTGCCGGCGCGCGCGTCACCGGAGCAGATCCGGCTCGACGGCCAGGACATTCACGAGCGCGCGCAGGACGTGGTGCAGCTGCGCGCCCGCGTCGGCATGGTGTTCCAGAAGCCCAACCCGTTTCCGAAGTCCATCTATGACAACGTCGCCTATGGACCTCGCCTGCATGGGCTGACGGAAAGCCGTGCCGACCTCGATGATCTGGTGTGCACGAGCCTGCAGCGCGCCGGCCTGTGGGATGAGGTGAAGGACCGTCTGACGCAGATCCGGCACGGGACTTGTCCGGCGGCCAGCAGCAGCGGCTGTGCATTGCGCGCACCATCGCCGTGCAAGCCGGATGTGATCCTCATGGACGAGCCGTGCTCGGCGCTCGATCCCATCGCGACCGCGCGAATCGAGGACCTGATCGATGAGCTCAGCAAGAGTCTTCGCCATCGTCATCGTCACGCACTCGATGCAGCAGGCCGCGCGCGTCTCGCAGCGAACGGCGTACTTCCACCTGGGCTCGCTGGTCGAAGTCGGCGAGACCGACCGGATCTTCACGAACCCGCGGTCACCGCCTGACCGAGGACTACATCACCGGCCGGTTTGGTTGAGGCGCAGCAGCGCGCGGCCAGCATGCTCGAAGGCCACATCAGCAAGGCGTTCGATGGGGCACTGGCCGCCCTGCACATGCGCGTGCTGGAGATGGGCGGCCTCGTGCTCGACCAGGTGCGCGAGGCCACGCACGCCTACTGCGAGTGGGATTGCGCAGGCGGCGCTGCGCGTGATCGAGCGCGAGGCGAGGGTGCGCTGAGTACGCGAGCATGGTCAACGATGACCAGTTCACGCTGATCGCCCGGCGGGCAATCCCGTCGCGAGCGACCTGCGCGCCATCGTCGCGCTGGCCAAGATCGCCGCCGAGCTGGAGCGGGCGGGACACGAAGCCGCAAGATTGCACGCATCGTCCTGCAGCAGGGCGGCCGGCCGGGACGCGGCACCTCGAGCGATGTTCGCCATCTCGCGCAGTGCTCGCGACGCGCCTTCTGCGCCTGTCGCTCGAGGCGCTGGATCGGTTGGACGGCGAAGTCGCGCCGAAGGTGATCGACGCGCGACGAGGAGCTCGACGCAGAATATGCGGCGGGTCTGCGCCGGCTGTTGACGCGCGCCCATGGAAGATCCCGCGCAACTTGGAGGTGGCGCTCGAGGCCGCATTCGTCCTGAAATCACTCGAGCGCATCGGCGATCAGGCACGCAATCTCGCCACCCAGCAGATTGCGGAACCATCGCCGATCATGTGCGCGATCATCAGAAGCGTGAAGCGACCTCCGATCGTCGGCGCAGTGTTGTTGTCGTGGTAGTAGGGAACGCCGGGCCCGTGCGGGAATCGCGATCGCCAGGCCGCCGCTCACATCGGAATACGCAACGCCGGCAAAGACATCGAAGCGCTGGGTGAAGTGATGATCGGCGTAGAGTGAGAACTCGTTGAGGGTCACCCGCGCAGGAGCTGCGCATATCCGCGCTGGCCGAGCAGGTCGCCGGGATACGGAAGTCGTTCTGCAGCTGGTGATACCAGGCCGCCGTGATGTCGGTTTTGCTGTCGAAGGCGTATTTCACGCCGGTCCACCAGATCTGCACGATCTTCGGCGAATCGAGATTGTTGTCCTCGACCCCGCTCAGGAAGTAGCCGCCCTGGTCCGTGGCGCCCACACCCAGCGGGTTCGTCGGGGTTGGTCTGCTGGATGTGTTCGTAAGCCCGCGAAGAACTTGAACGGGTCCCAGGTGTACTTGGCGGCGACCATCAAGGCGCTGTTGTCGGTCACGATGCCGTACAGGGTGTTGTCCGTGTCGATCAGATTGGTCGCCGGTGATGGGGTTGGTATTGATGCTGTCGGTGGTCGACTGGTAGGGCTGCGTCGGACTCTGAGGCCCAAGCAGAGGGTTGAGCACGCTGATCGCCTGGTTGTAGTGCTGATAGACGAGGTCGACGGAGAGATTGGCGTACGTTCCGCCAAGATCGAATCCGTAGGCCGTGTTGTGCGGCTGTTCGGGCGTACAGGTGGCGGCCGTCCAGCGTGTTGGCGGCGGAGTAGCAGCCCCCGGAGCCGTCGGCGAGCTTGTACATGGCGCCAAAATGGACCGGACCGTAGGTCGAGCCGGTATTTCACGGCGTCGTCCCAGCGCGTGTCCTCGGTGTCGCCGCCGCCGGCCATCGTGCCGTTGTAGCCGATGTAGGAGAAGGCGTAGGACCCGCTCGCCGGATCGTACGCAAGCATCGCATCGGTACCGAGCGCGCGCTGCCGGCCGAAGGTCAGCGTGCCAAGATACGCCGAGGAGACCCCGCCAAAGTATTCGTCGTTGAAGGGCTGGCCCGCGCGCGCGCCATCGATGGCTTCCGAATAGCTGCCCCGGGGAAGGCCATTGTTGGCGATCTGCGTTTGGGATGCGTTCGCGAGCTGTCCGGAATTGGGGTTGATGCCGGTCGATGCGTTGAAGACGACGGACCAGCCGTCGGCGAACTCCTCCTTGCCCCGGATTCCAAGACCCGTCTGCGAGAGATTGTTCGGCGCAACGAGCCATTCGGAGTTGTTGCCGTTGCGATTGATCAGTGATTCGCCTTCGTAGTTGTAGGGATTGACCGGCAGGCCGTGGCTGACCCAGCCCACTCCGATGTCGTACGTGCCGTAAAGCGTGATGCCATGCCAGGTGAGCGGGCAATCGCTGGTGGCGAACGCCTGGACGCTGTCACACGCTGCCGCGGCGGGCGCGGCGGCCGGACTTGGCGCGGCTGTCGGCGCGTTCTGCGCGCGCACCGCGGGGTTCAAAGCAAAAGTTGAGGCCAGAGACGCAAGGGCGCCCAAAGAGACGGATCGCATTGAGTCCGAGACCTGCTGTTCGACTCGTTATATACGCCAGTATATAACACGACCCTGTCGCCGAGCGCAAAACGAGAGGGCCGGCGCTCGCGCGCCGGCCCCTCCGGTGAATCGACTCGACTCGAGTCTTATTTCTGGTACGGGTAGTAGCGGAAGGACACCTCGCCCTCGAAGACGTTGGTGCTGGGCGCGCCGCCCGCACCGCTGAAGAAGACATCCTCGTTGTAGGCGAGCTGCAGACCGAGCTGCAGATTGCCGAGCTTGCCCTGATAGTACTTCCACCAAACACCGGCGGTGGCTTCGTCTGATCTCATGACGTTCCCCGAGCACTTGCCAGCGAGCGTGTAGCACCCGCTGTTGTTGTACAGCGGGTTGCCGTAGCCATAGCCGTACAGGGTCGTGCCCGTGCCGATGGTCGCGTAGTCGTACTCCGAGCTCGCCTGGTCGCGCCCGAGGTAGGCGTAGATCGTGAGCGGCTCAACGGGGGTAAACATCAGTCCAAAGAGCACGTCGTAGCCCTTGATCGCCGCGAATGTGCCGTCCGGCCTGACGGTCACATCGGGTAGCTGCGAGGAGCTGTATCGCCCGATTCCCCTGCCGACCAGTCCGCTCACCTGCACCGACAGTATCTTCGGAACGATGGGCAGGATCGCGCCGGCACCGACGCCGCCACCGCCCGTGGTGTTCGTCGTGGTCCCGACTGCCGTGCGGAACCAGCGACCGAGACCGTACAGCTCGTAATGGCCCCAACCCGGATCAAGGGCAACCTTCGCGATCACATCCGGTGCCACGTCGATCGTGTAGTTGGTGGCATTGTCCAGCAGTCCACCGGCGTTGCCGGCGGCCTGATACAGGAAGTTCGCAGGGTACGCCGAGCCGGCGAGCGCCGACGGAACGTTGTTGGAAGCATTGGTCACGGCCTGCGGACTCTCAAGCGAGAGGCCCACCGAGAGCGCATCGCCGAGTTTCTGCACGGCCCGGATCTGCGGATTGCGAGTCCAGTTGAAGCCGGCCGTGTACTGTGCGTCGATCGTCGACGGCACATCCTCGTCGCGCGCAAGCAGCCCTTTCTTGTAAAGCGTCGCGAGCGACCAGCTCTGCCCCGCGAGGAGGTAGAAGCCGCTGTCGGTCCTGAAGTCGGCGTAGAACACCCGCATGCGCAGGTTGTAGCTGTTGCTCTCGCGCGAGTTGGCGGTGGGAGCGGCACCGAGGAAGTCCGTCTCCATGTAGTACTCCGCCTTGGCGCCGTTCCAGGGTTCCCCCTGCGCCAGAAACGAGAAGCGGCTCTGGCGCGCGCTTTCGCGGAACTCTGAAGGATAGTAATTCTCGGCATTTGGCAACGGCAGCTGCGAGAAGGGCAGTGAGCCCACGTCCGCATATTCGGTACGGTCGCGATAGATACTCGCCAATTCGGTGAAGCCCCCGAAGGTCAATTTCACCGGCCCGGCGTGGAGGCTCGCATCCGATGCCTCGGCAGCCGGTGTCGGTGAAGGGGTCGGGGCGGGCGGTGTCGACTGTGCCGCAGACTGCCGCGCCCTGAGCTCGTCCAACTGCCTCTGCTGTTGCTGTATCTGCCTCTGCTGTTGCTGTATCTGTTCCTGCAGGCTCTGCAGCTGGGCTGCGGTGCTGTCGCCTGCCTGCGCCATCGCGAGGGGTGCACACAGCAACCCGAGTGTCGCGGCGACGAATTGCGAAATGGTTGAGGCTGAGAGAGTGGGGCGCATCTTCAGGCTTCCTGTTATTGGTGCGGAAACCTGGAGACCGACCTCCGGTGCTGCCGATCGCCAGGCAGCGACACTGTGATTCGAATGTATGACAGTTCGAATGCAGTCAGATTACAGTTTTATGTCAGTGCGGGGACCGCAGCGGGTGATCCGGACTCAAGACTTCTTTGAAGACGGCAACGACCGCCGGAAGCGGGCGGCGGATCGGCGGCAGTGACTGATAGTTCTGCCAGCCGCCCCCGAGACTGCGATAGAGGGCGATGAACTCTTCTGCCACCGCGACCTGCGCGGCGGTGTACTGCTCCTCGATCTCGTACTCCTGGCGTTCCGCATCGACGACGTTCAGGAAATCGGTCAGGCCGCGGGTGTAGCGCTCGTTCGCGAGCGTGACGGCGCGCTGGCTCGCGACCAGTGCCTCACCGAGCTTGCCGAGACTGTCTTCCTGGCCCACGTAGGCGCTCCAGGCCGTATCCACATCCTGCACGGCGCCCTGGATGGTCTTGCGATAGTTGGCAAGCAGCGCGCGTGTCTCAAGATTTGCGATCTCCACCTGCGCATCGAGCGCGCCGAAATCCAGGAGCGGCCACACCGCCGCAGGACCGACGGACCAGATGTGCTGGCCGAGCGACCGGCGAGGTGCCCAGTCCCTGGCGCTGGTAACCCACGGCCCCGGTGACCGCGAGCTGCGGAAAGAGGTTCGCAGTCGCCACCCCGACCCGCGCGGTCGAGGCTGCGAGTTGCCGCTCGGCTTCGATCACGTCGGGTCGCCGGCGCAGAAGGTCGACGGGAAGCCCGGTCTGCGCGACGCCCGGCACCGTGGGAATCATGGTCCTGGCGGCGAGCTCCTGGAGCAACTCCTCGGGGTACGCACCGATCAAAGTTGCGATCGCATACTCGCCGGCACTGATCTGAGCCCGCGCCGGGCCGAGCTGGGACTCGAGGCTTGCGAGCTCACGAGTGGCCAGAGTCACGTCAAGCTCGTTGGTGATGCCACGCTCGTAGCGGATCCGGACGATGCGCAGGGACTCGCGCAGCGAGTCCGCGGCCGCCTCGAGCACGGCGGTACGCACTTGCTCGCCGCGCAGATCGACGTAGGCGCGCGCGACATCGGCGACCACCGTGACGAGGACCGCATTGCGCGCGGCGGCATCTGCCTGCCGGTCGGCCCGCGCCGCCTCGATCTCGCGCCGGTACTTGCCGAAGATATCGAGCTGCCACAGCGCATCGAACCCGCCGACCTCATTGATGTGTTTGAGGCCGTTGGAATTGTCGGCCGAGATGAGTGACTGGGCAGCGCGGCCGCGCGCGAGATCCGAGCCGGTACCGCGACCGGCGCCGCCGCTCGCCTCGGCGTCGGGCAAGACCGTGCCGACGAGCGCCGCCTCGTAGGTTCGGGCGGCCTGCAGTCGGTCGAGCGCAATCAGAATGTCGGGGTTCGCCTTGACGGCGCGCTCGATCAGAGAATCCAGCTCCGGATCGTTGAGCGCGCGCCACCACGCCGCGAGCTCTGGCGCCGCCCCGGTCGGCGTGCTCCCGGGCTGCGCAGCGCCGTAGGTCGCCGGCGGGTGCATGTCGGGCGTGCGGTAGTTCGGACCGACTGCGCAGGCCGTCAAGGCGGCCGCACCGCACAGAGGCACAAGGCGTCGCAGCTTCTTCATGGCGCTGCGGCTCAGCGCTCCGAGGCCGTCAGGGGCACGGGCTGTGGCGCAGCGTCCAGGTCGTTGATCTTGACGAGATCGCCTGCTCCGATCTGGCTGCTCAAGTTCAGCGCCAGCTTGTCTCCCGGGGAGACGCCGGATCCGAGTTCGACGACGCTGCCGTCGTCGCGCGCAATCGTGACGTTGCGAAATTCGATGCGCCCGGCGCGCGTCACGCGCGCGACCTGGGGTCCGCCTGCACGAAAGAGCAAGGCAGCCGCCGGCACCTGCACCAGACCCTTCGGTTGCAGCGCGAAAGCGACTTTGACGTACATGCCGGGGACCAGCTGCTGCTGCGGATTGGGTATGTCCACCTCGACGCGAAGCGTCCGCGCCTGCGGATTGATCGCGCCGGCTGCACGCGCGACGTTGCCCGAGTACGTGTGGGTCAGGCCCTCGCTCGTCTGAATACCGACCGGCAGGTGGCCCTGCATGAGGTCGGCGGCTGCACTTTGTGGGACGTCAACGAAGATGCGCATCGGGTCGTTCTGCGTGATCACATATAAGGAGGTGGTCGCACTGGTGCTGCCCGCGGTCACGAGGTTGCCGATATCGATGTTGCGATCGGCAATGACGCCGTCGAACGGCGCCGTCACCTGCTTGAACTGCGAAAGCGCGGCATATTGATTCACGCGGGCCTGATCGAGAGCGACCTGCGCTTCTGCGGACTTCGAGCGCGCGACCGAGCTGTCGTAGTCGGCGCGCTTCTCCTCGCGCTCCTGCTCGGACACCACGCCCTTGGGCGAATCGCGCCAGCGCTCATACGTCGACTTGCTGAAATCGGCTTCGGCCCGGCGCACGAGCACCTGGGCGTCGGATGCCTTGAGCTGGGCGCGCGCGGCCGCGAGCTCTGCATCGAGCTCCGGAGTCTCGATGACCGCCAGCAACTGGCCCTTGTGCACCCGATCACCGATATCGACGAGCCAACGTGCCACATAGCCATTGACCCGGGCATAGATCGTGCTCTGGTGCCACGCAGCGGTCTGCCCCGGCAGCACGAAGCGCTCGAGCGGCTCCGACCCGCTTCGCCTCGATGACATCCACTGGGTGCGGCGCCGTCAGTGCCTGGTTCGCCTCACGCGCGATCGCGCGTCCCTTGAAGTACCGATCGATGCGCACGATCACGAACGCAACGGCCAGGACCGCGAGGAAAATGAGACCCGCCTTCTTGATTCGCTGACTTGTCTGCGGATCGAACTGCATCGAGACGGCGCGCGACTCCGTCTGGTTCAGATCCGCGCCGTAGTCGGTCGGCCGCGCATCCGCCTTGCGATCAGCCTCGGCATCAGCAATCGAGTGATCAGGCGGTTGCATGGGCACCTCGTGGGGAGGCGGCGTCCGATTCACGGCGCCGCAGTAGCCGATACATGGTCGGAACGAAAATCAGGGTCGCGAACGTGGCGAACAGCAATCCGCCGATGACCGCTCGTGCGAGGGGCGCGTTCTGCTCGCCCCCCTCACCCACACCGAGCGCCATCGGGACCATGCCAATGATCATGGCGCCCGCGGTCATGAGCACGGGGCGCAGTCGCGTGTAGCCGGCGGTGGCTGCTGCCAGGCGGGCCTCGTCACCGAGCGCCATGCGCTGATTGGCGAAGCTCACCACCAGAATGCTGTTGGCCGTGGTCAACCCGATGCACATCAATGTTCCCATGAGCGCGGGTACGGACAACGGCGTCTGCGTCAGAAACAGCATCCACATGACTCCCGCCGAGCGCAAACGGTACCGCCATGCAGAACGATCAACGGATCGATCCAGCTCTGGAAATTGATGACCAGGAACAGGTAGACCAGGACGATCGCGAGCGCAATTCCGGTGAACAGACCCGAGTAGCTCTCACGCATCGTCTCGACCTGACCGCTCAGGGTCACGGACATCGCTTTTTCCGCCGGCGGGCGATTGGCATTGAGCACTCGCTCGATGTCCTGCGAGGCCGAATACAGGTCTCGTCCTTGAACGTTCGCCTGCACGTCGAACACGGGCCGTATGTTGAGCTGTGAGGTGACGAGCGGCACCCTCTGACGGCCGAACGAGGACAGATTCATGAGGAGCTGGCCGCGGGCGCCGCCGCCTTGTGCCGCAACCGGCATCGTCTGCAGGTCCTGGGATGCGCCGATGTCGTAGGTCGGCTGCTGCACGACGAGCGGGTAGCTCACGCCGCTCTTGGGGTCGACCCAGAAGTTCGGCGCCGACTGGGCGCTGGAGTTGGTGGTCACGAGCACGTTTTCGGCGGCCGAGCGCTGCGTCATGCCGACCTCGTTTGCGAACGCGCGATCGACATCGACGCTGAGCGCGGGCGCATCGGGCACCTGGAAGACGTGGGAGTCGACGACACCGGGCACGCCCGAAAGCGCCTCGGCGAGATGGGATGCCAGCGCGTAGGTCGCTGCGCTGTCCGAGCCTGAAACGCGCACGTCGATGGGCGCGGGCTGGCCGAAGTTCAGCACTTGATCGACCATGTTGGCCGGCTGAAAGAAAAACTGCAGCTCCGGAAAGCGGTGTGGCAGTTCGCGGCGCAGCATCGCCGTCAGTTCAGCCGTCGGGATCGTGCGGGGCGCAGGGAGATGAGGATCTCACCGTCCATCGGCCCGACGGTCGTCGTATCGCTGAGCGCCAGATTGATGCCGCTATAGGGCAGCCCGATATTGTCCAGCACGACGCTGATCTGCTGCTTCCCACGAGGCCTCGAATGGCCGACTCGACGCGCGCGAAGTCCTGCTGGGTGGTCTCAAGTCGCGTGCCCGGTGGGGGCGCGCACGTGCAGGCGCATCTGCCCCGCATCCACTTGCGGAAAGAAGTCGCGCCCGAGCTGCGGGAAGAGCAGCAGCGATACCAGCATGATGCAGAGCGAACGCGCCGGCGGTGGCGTTTTGGATACGCGAGCGCCCAGGCCACCGTGTTGCGATAGGTCTCGCGAAAGCGACTGAAACCCTCGCTCGAAGCCCCAAGTGGATGCGCCTGAAAGGATTGGCGCCGGAGCTTGAGCCGTGCCCTTGCTCGCCGGGCCCGTGCTTCGCATCACGCATCAGATAGTTGAACAGGACCGGAACGAGCGTGAAGGACAGCGCCAGGCTCGCGAGCAGCGCGACGATCACCGAGACCGAGAGCGGCGAGAACAGATACTTCGCCGTGCCCTCGAGCAGGAACACCGGAACGAACACGATGCAGATGCACAGGGTGGACAGAAACGTCGGTGTGCCCACTTCGCCCGCGCCTTCGACGATCGCATCGCGCAGGTGCGCGTGCAGGCCTGTGTGCCGTTCGATGTTCTCGATCACGACCGTGCCGTTGTCCACCAGAATGCCGACGGCGAGCGCGAAGCCACCCAGTGTCATCGTGTTCAAGGTCTCGCCGCCGACGGCCATGATGAGCACGGCCGTGACGATCGACAGCGGGATCGAGGCCAGAATGATCACGCGTCAGACGCCCGTTGCCCAGGAACAGCAGGATCATCAGCGCCGTGAGCCCGGCGGCCATGCATCCGCCCATGATCACGCTGTTGAGCGCCGCCCTGTACGAACACCGACTGATCGAATATCGGCTTGATCGAGACCTCGCTCGGGATCATCGTGGCGAATCTCGGGCAGCACCGCTTTGATGCCATTGATGACCGCGAGCGTCGAGACACCGCCGGTATTGCGGATCATCATGAGGGCGCCGGGCACGCCATCGACCGACACCGAGTTCGTCTGCACCTGAAAGCCGTCATGCACGTGAGCCACGTCACGCATGAACACCGTGCGGCCGTCGACCTCTTTGATCGGAAACGAATTGATCGTGTCGATGAGGTTCGGGCTGTTGTTCATCACCAACGTGTAGTCTTTCGAGCCGATCTTCACGTCCCCCGATGGCAGGATGACGTTCTGCTCCTGCAGCGCATCGCTCACGTCCGCGGGTGAGAGTCCGCGCGACTGCAGTGCCTGCTGGTCGAGATCCGCCATGATCACGCGCGGCTTGCCACCGTACGGGTAGGGCACCTCGGCGCCGTGTACCACGGCCAGTGCCGGGCGAATGATGTTCTGGCCCAGATCGTTGAGCCGAGTGTCAGGCAGGGCGTTGCTGGACAGGCTCAGCTGGATGATGGGAACGTCCGTCGCGCCGTAGCGGATGACCAGCGGCGGTGTGATATTCGGCGGCATGTACTTGAGCACCACGAGCGGCGCTGCTACCGAGCTGCGAGATGGCGCGCGTCACATCGGCGCCCTCATGCAGATAGATCTTCTCGACCCCGACGCCCTGATAGCTGGTGGCTTCGATCCGCGAGATGTCATCGACCAGCGAGGCGAGCTGACGCTCGTGCAGGGTGAGGATGCGATTCTGGATGTCCTGGCGCGCTCATGCCGGCGTACGTCCAGACGACGCTGACGACCGGAATGTCGATGTCCGGGAAGATGTCGACCGGCATGCGCACGGCGGCGCCGACGCCCAAGCAGGGACACCAGAATCAGGATCGCGGCGACCGTGTAGGGTCGGCCGAGGACGTACTCGACGACGCGCATGGGTCAGGAGCCTATCAGCGGGCCGAAAGCCAATTGCACCGCTCGATTTCGCGAGGGTGAGTCAGACACACTCCGTTACACAAAACTAGCCCGACCGGGGTCCGCAGCCGAGGTTTCGCGAAGCAGGATTCGGACCAGGAGTCCGCGGGGCTCGCGATCATGCAGCTCGATGGTGCCGCCATGGGCGAGGATGATGGAGCGCGCGATGGCGAGCCCCAGCCCCATGCCTTCGCTGTCGGAGTCGAGCGCTGCTGGCGTGCGGTAGAAGGGCTCGAACACCTTCTCCTTTTCGCCGTCTGGAATTCCCGGGCCATCGTCGCCGACCTCGATCAGGTATCCGCCCGCATAGCGCTCCAGTACGACCTGCGCGCGATCGCCATACTTGGCGGCGTTCGACACGATGTTGGTCAGAGCGCGCAGCATCGCCTGCGGCTTGCAGGTGTAGCGCGAGCGGGGCGGTCCTTCATAGCTGACCTCGGCCCCCAGATCCGCCACCAGGTCGCAGACCGTCTGCAGCAGAGAGTCGAGGTCGACCACATCGAGCGCTTCGACTTCCTCCGCGCCGCGAATGAAGGAGAGCGTCGAGGTGAGCATGGCCTCCATGGTCTCGATGTCGGCCAGCATCTTCGCTTTGTCCGCCTCGACCCGGTCCGTCTCGATCCGAAGCCGCAATCGGGTGAGCGGGGTTCCGAGGTCGTGACTGATCGCACCGAGCATGCGCGTGCGATCGCTCAAGAAGCGTTGCAGCCGGATCTGCATCTCGTTGAAGGCGCGCGTGGCACGTTTCAACTGCAGCGGACCTTCCTCCGGCAGAGGCGGCGCATTCACGTCAAGGCCGACGCGCTCCGCCGCGCGCGAGAATCGATCGAGCGGCGTGTTCACGGTCCAGGTGAGCCACGCCCACAGGCCGCCGGTTGCGAACACCAGGAAGGCGCACGATGGCGAGCTGCTCGAGGAGCCCGATACGATGCTCGAGGCCGACCGGCGTGAGCACCTCCACCCGGCCGCCCTCATGCAGCAGCACCTGCACGCGCTTCAAGTCCGGTTGGCTCTTGGTGGGCGCTGCCTCCACATGGATCTGATCGAGCGAGGCTGCCAGCTTTGCGGCGATCTGCATGGTCAGTCCGACATCCGAGGCCCCGGCGCCGGAAGAGAACTCGTGCGCGCCGCTTGCGTACGTGACGTGAAAGTCCGCATCGTTCCAGATGCCCGCGAAGCGAGCGCGGTCGCTAACGGGCACCGATTCAACCAGCTGGACCACCATGGCGACCTTGGTGACCGCGAGCTCGGGACGCAGCACGCGTTGCCACTGCGGCAAGAGCACCATGTAGAGGATGGCGGCCATCACCTGCGACAGCGCCAGTCCCAAAAGCAGAATCCCTGCGACCTGGCCGCGAAAGCCCGCGGGCAAAAGCCAACGCAGGAGGCGGGTCAAGTCGCGATCACTTCGGGGGTGAAGAGATAGCCGCCGGCTCGCACGGTCTGGATGATCACCGGATCCTTGGGGTCCGGCTCGATCTTGCGACGCAATCGGCTCACCTGAATGTCGATGCTGCGGTCGAAGAGTGCGGGACTGCGCCCGCGCGTCAGATCGAGCAGCTGATCGCGGGTCAGCACGCGGTTGGGATGCTCGCAGAAAGCGACCAGGAGCTCGAACTCCCCGCCGGTCAGTGGAACACGGGTTCCATCCGCCGACTGCAGGCGGCGCGTCCCCAGATCGAGCCGCCAGCCCGCAAAGCTCAACGCGTTGTGGCGCTCATCGCGCGGCGTGCGCGAGACGGTCTGTGCACGGCGCAGCACGGCGCGGATGCGCGCGAGCAGTTCGTGCGTGCTGAAGGGCTTGGTGAGGTAGTCATCCGCACCCATCTCCAGACCCACGACCCTCTCGATCTCACTGCCGCGCGCGGTGAGCATGATGATCGGCACGTTGCTGCTTGCCCGCACGCGTCGGCACAGTGACAGCCCGTCCTCGCGCGGCAGCATGATGTCCAGGATGAGCAGCTCGATGCGGCTCACCCCGAGGATCTTGTCCATCTCCCGGCCCTCGCGTGCGACGCTGACGCGGTAGCCGTTCTGCCGCAGGAAATCCGCGACCATCGTGCGAATGTCGGCGTCATCCTCCACGAAGAGGATGTGCGGGGACTGATCCATGCCCGCTTTATAGCGCAGCGGTACCTTCGGTGGCGCGCTCTTTGTAACTCAACGCAACACCGTCAACTCCCGCGCGCTGAGCCCGTCATAACGAGCGCAGGAAATTGAGCAGGTCCTGCTGCTGCTGCGCTGTCAGAGCACCGAAGCCGTGCACGACCTGGTTGGCCTCGCTCCCGGGCTCGCGTGCGCCTGAATCGCCTGCAACAGATCCTGGTCCGGCCGTCGTGCAGGAAGAACATCCGCTGCCGAGGCCCCACAGCGGCGCCGTGCGGAACTCATCCGGCCCCGCCGCGCCTTGGGAGATGCCATCGGCGAGCCCGGTGCCCATGTGGTGCACGAGCAAGTCGGAGAAGAGCCGCACGGGCTTGTTCGATGAGCGCGCGCTCGGCACATGCGCCGAGCCGCTCGCCACCGCGGTCCCGGTCGTGAACGTCGGCGTGTGGCAAAGCGTGCAGCCGATGCCCGCGAAGATCGCGCTGCCGCGGATCGTCGAAGCTGTGGCTGGTGCCGGGCTCGGTGGCGCAAGCAGGCGCATGAAGTTCGCGAAGGCCTCGATGTCAGACAGCACCGCCGGCGCGGGCCGCCCGTCGAGATCGCCGAAAAGTTCGCGGTGTCATTCGGTGTGGCGGTTTCTCCCTGGCAATTCGCGTCTCGTCGCGCTCTTGCGGAAAGAGCTGATTCGAGATGCCCATCTCGACGTTGTAGGCCTCGCCCGCGAACATGAGCAGCGATTTGTTCTGCGCTTTCCAGCCGAAGCGCGTGATGGTGCCGTCGTTGGCGCTGAAGTTCATGGTGCCGCTGATGAAGGCGTTGGGGTGGCCGAATATGCCCGCTCGCTGCTTCGCCGCCGCCTCCACGCTCATGTTGGCGAGTATGACCATCCGGAATGGCCTCGATAAGTCCGGCGCCGAGCGTCGGCGTCGGGATTCTGAAGACGACGTTGCTGTCGCCGCCCTGGCCCGTGAGCGCATTGCCTGCCGGACCAAAATTCGGCTGCGCGATGCGCAGCTGCCAGCGTCGCTGCGCCCGCTCACCACGAATAGATTGTGCACGCCTCCGTCCGGATCACCGTTCGATCTTCACGAACCGCACTTCGCGCACCGGACCATCGGCGACGATGAACCAGGGCAGCGCGTTGGCCGCGCCCTGCGCATGCGCAACCGCAATCAAGGGATTGCCCGCGGGGCTCGAGCCGCCGACATAAGGTTGCAAGTGACACGAAGAGCACTGGTTTGAATTGAAGCGCGGACCGAGGCCGTTGCCCTGCCCGACACTCGCGCCGGATACGACCTCCACCTCAGTGAAGCGCGCGAGTCCGTCCTGATAGAACGCAAGTTCCTCGGCGCTGAGCCCGGCAAGCGCAGGCGGTGGACCGCCATCGGTCGACGCATGACGTACGCCTGGATCCCTCGCCTGTGCGAACGCAGATCCCGCGGCAAGCCCTGATGTGAGCATGAGAGCGATGAGAGCGATGCGCGCGCCGCAGGCGCGCACATGTTTGTGCGATGGCATTTTTGAGACTCCCCGATTCGATGCGACCCGTGGCGATTTCTAAAGGGCCGTAGATGCGGAGTCGACGTGTCGCATGTTTGAGACGGGATTGAATTGCGACAGCGCAGCAAATATAAGGGGAGAACCAAGGATTTGGGTATCAAACATGAACGAGCTGAGTCGCAAGTTCATGGCGTGGCGGGGCGTGCGGGGGGATGCGGCGCACTCGCTGAGACTCACGCGCGAGGAGCTGCGGCAGCTCGAGTCATGGGCTGCGGGTGCGCTGATCGAGCGTCATCTCGCCATGCGCGCACGCGTCATATTAAGTTGCAACGGCGGCGGATCGGATCGCGAGATTGCGCGCCGGCTGCAGGTGACGCCACGCACGGTTGGCAAGTGGCGCACGCGCTTTGCCGCGCGCCGCCTCGCAGGCCTTACGGATGCGCCGCGCTCGGGGGCGCCACGCTCGATCAGCGACTCCGCTGTCGAGGTGGTTCTCAGATTGACACTCGAGCGGCGTGCCGGCGCGCCCCGTTTGACCAGCCGCCGGCTCGCCGGGCTCGCCGGCGTGTCGCAGACCACGGTGCTGCGTATCTGGCGGCTGTTCGGCCTGTAGTGGGCGATCGAAGGCTCAGAATTTGTAGCGCGCGCCGACCGTCGGATTCACGTTCGTCGTGGACAGATAGCCGCTCGCCACGCCGTCGCTTACCGCACTGTACATGGCGCCCGCGTACACATCGAAGTGCTCGTTGAAGCGGTAGTCCGCATCGAAGGAGAAGGCCTCGAAGCTGCCGCTGCAGACACTGTGCGCGGATGTCGCGCAGTCAGCCTGCTTCCCCGTGCCATACGCGTTCTGCTCATAGCCATAATAGGCCGCCGTCAGATCAAGATGGGGCAGGACGCTATAGCGAACGCCGGTCCACCAGAGCTGCGTGATTTTCGGTTTGCCGTAGGCATTGTTGGTGATGAAGGCGAGAACGTACCCGCCGATATCGACGAACCCCGGGCTGACCGGAACACCGGGATTGGCGGATTTGATGTGCTCATACCCGGCAAAGAATTTGAGCGGGTCGAGCCGATACAATCCCGTGAACGCAAAGGCCGTGTTGTCCGACACGGTGGCCGCGAGCGAGTTCGACTCCGAATACCCGAGTGCCGGCAGCGCGGCAACCTGCGCGGCGGTCAGCGAGGTCGCAGTGATGGCGCTGTTGAACTTGGAGTAATAGGCATCCACCGATGCGTTCGCGTACGCGCCGCCTAGGTTCGCCTGAAAGCCCGTACCGGCCGATCCCTTCGAATCGTTGAACTTGTAGAGCGCAGCAGCGTGGACCAGATCGTTGAAGCTCACGAAGTACTTCGCGCTCGAATCGATCCGGTTGTCCTCCTGTGAGCCAGCGCCCGAATAGGTGTTCGAAGCGCCGAGCAGGCCGAACGCCGAGGCGTTGTAGTTGGGGTCGTACTTGATGATTCCTTCCAAGAGCAGCGTCAGCTGGCGACCGAAGGTCAGACGGCCGAACCGCGGCGATTGCAATCCGATGAAAGCCGTCTGGAAGGCCTGGCCCGCAGAGCTTCCGTCGACGGCAACGTTCTGAGCGGCGAGGGAACGACCATTGTTGACGACGAGCGACTTGAGCGAGTCCGCGAGCTCCCCGGACTGGGGATTGAAGAAGCTCTCCACCTGGAAGATCGCCGACCACTCCTCATTGAGGTGCTCGAGCCCTTGCAGGCCGATTCGCGACTGGCCCATGTTGCTCGGCGTGATGCCGACCACCGAGCCGGTGCTGTTCTGCCGCACGATGTTCCCGCTGGCGGCCGGTCGGTAGGGGGTGAACGGCGCACTGTGGGTGTCGTATTGGATACCGACGTCAACGACGCCATACAGGGTGATGCCATGCCAGCGTCAGAGCGTCCTCATCGATGATGCCCGGTCCTGTCTTCTGCTGGGCCCACCCTGGGACCGACACGCTCATGGCAACGATCAATAAAAGTGCGCGCCATCGACTGGTAAGTTGATCCACCCCTGCAGCTCCCTGTTTGCTTCATGACCTTTGCAAACAGCATAGGAGCCGGCAGTTATGCGGTCAGTCGCGCGGCGGTAACAAGGCGGTTACGAACGGCCCGAAATCTAATCGGCCGCTCGCAGCAGCTCGTTGATCGAGGTCTTGGCGCGCGTCTGTGCGTCGACGCTTTTGACGATGACGGCGCAATACGAGGCCGTAGCGGCCATCGGCGGAGGGCAACGTCCCCGGAACCACGACCGAACCTGCCGGCACTCGTCCCTGCAGGATCTCACCGCGTCTCGCGGTCATAGATCCTCGTGCTCTGGCCGATGAAGACGCCCATCGAGATCACCGATCCGGCCTCGACGACCACGCCCTCGACGATCTCCGATCGAGCGCCGATGAAGCAGTCGTCCTCGATGATGGTCGGCTGTCGCCTGCAGCGGCTCGAGCACCCCGCCGATCCCCACGCCGCCCGAGAGGTGCACGTTCCTGCCGATCTGCGCGCACGAGCCGACCGTCGACCCAGGTGTCGACCATCGAGCCGCGATCGACGTAGGCGCCGATGTTGACGTAGCTCGGCATGAGCACCGCATCGGCTGCGACGTACGCCCCCTTGCGCACGATGGCATGCGGCACGATCCGGGCGCCGCCCGCGCGAAACTCAGCCTCGCTGGTCGTGGCGTATTTGAGCGGCACCTTGTCGTAGAAGCGGGCGTAGCCGGCATCGATGACCGCGTTGTCGTGCGTGCGAAAGTACAGCAGCACCGCTTTCTTGAGCCACTGGTTGACGCTCCAGTGACCATCGCGCTTCTCCGCGACCCGCACGGTGCCCCTGTCGAGCAGATCCACGCACTCATCGAGTGCAACGCGCAGCTCCTGCGGTACGTTCTGCGATGAAAGCTCGGCGCGGCGCTCGAAGGCGGCTTCGATGAGCGGCTCGAGCTGTCGTGAATCACTCATGGAGGTCATTCACCCTCGAGTTGCGAAGGCGCGGATGCGCTCGGCCGCCTCGATACAGTCATCGAGGCCGGCGGTGAGCGAGATACGAACGCGCCCCGCGCCCGGGTTTGCACCGTCGGGCGCCGCGAGCAAGGTAGCTTCCGGGCAGCGCCGTGACGTTCTGTTGTGCAAAGAGCTCACGTATGAAATTCTCATCATCGCCACCGACGTCCGGCCAGAGATAGAACGCACCTGCAGGCGCTTGCACATCGAGCACCGGCGTGAGAATCGGCAGCACGCGGGCGAATTTCTCCTGATACAGACGGCGGTTCGCGCGCGCGTGCGCATCGTCGCTCCACGCCGCCGTGCTCGCGATCTGCATCATCGGTGACATCGCGCGAGCCATGATACGTGCGATAGAGCAGGAATCGCGCAATCAGCTGCGGATCGCCGGCCACGAACCCGGAGCGCAGTCCCCGGCACGCTCGATCGCTTCGAGAGGCTGTGAAAGACGATGCAGCGCTCAAAGCGGTCGCGGCCCGAGGCGACTGGCGGCGTCGAGCAGGCTCGGTGGCGGCGCCTGCCTCATCGAGGTAGATCTCGGCATAGCATTCGTCGGCGGCGACGATGAAGTCGTAGCGCTCGGCCAGCTCGAGCGCATGCCGCAGATAGGCGCAGGTCAGCACCGCGCCGGTCGGATTTCCGGGGCTGCACAGGAACAGGATCTGGCAACGCTCCCATACCGCAGCAGGCACGCTATCGAGGTCCGGCGCATAGCCCGTCGCGGCCGTGCAGTCGAGAAAATACGGCTCTGCACCGGCAAGCCACGCCGCACCCTCGTAGATCTGATAGAACGGGTTCGGCATGAGAACGCGCGGAGCATCGCGCGGGTCGACCGCGGCCTGCACGAATGAGAACAGCGCCTCGCGCGTGCCGTTGACCGGCAGCACCATGGTGCGTCCGATCGACGTGTCCGGATGGAAGCTCAAAGCGCCGCTCGAGCCAGCGCGCGGCGGCGTCGCGCAGCTCGAGGCTGCCGAGCGTCGGGGGATAGCTTGCGAGCTGGGTGACTGCCGCGCGCAGCGCCTCGAGAACGAACCCGGGCGGTGTCGTGCTGCGGCTCGCCGATCGACATCGGGATATGCCGAAGCCTTGCAGGTGCAGCGATTCCGGCCTTGAGCCGCGCCAGTTTCTCGAAGGGATAGGCGCTGAGCTTCTCGAGGCCCGGATTCATGCCGCAGCGCGCCGATCGAGCGCTTGCGCGAGGCTCTCCTTCAGGTGCTCCGCCGCGGCTTCCGACAGCGGGCGATGCTCGGCATCGGTGACGTAGAACACGTCCTCGGCGCGCTCGCCGACGGTCATGATCTTGGCTGCATGCAGCTCGACGCGCTCGGCCAGCAGCACTTTGCCGATATCGCACAGCAGGCCGGGACGATCTCCGGCGACGAGCTCGAGCACCGAGCGACGGTTGCGCACATCATCACTCAATGCGATGTGAGTCGGCGTATTGAACATGCGCGCCTGGCGCGGCGCGCGCCGCGAGACCGCCTGGCAACGCGCCGTCCGCGCGCTGCATCGAGCGCCACAGTGCGCGCTCGATCTCGCTCTGCCGCTCCGGATCGGTGATCGAATCGCCGTCGTCCTCCAGCACGTGGTACAGGTCGAGGCTGAAGCCATCCCCGGTGGGTGTAATGCGCGCATCGACGATGGTGAAGCCGAGCTGATCGAGCACCGCGGTGGTGCGCGCAAAACCCTGCTTGGAGCGCGGTGCAAATGTGAGCACTGCGGTCGTGCCGCGCTCGCTGTGCGCCTCGACCGCGACGAGCGGCTCCTCCGAGCCGGGTTCCCGCTCGGCCAGAAGCCGCGTGTGCCAGGCGACCTCCTCGCTCGTATGCCGCAGAAAGTACGGCGCCGCGAAGCGTGCCCACGCGCGCTCGATGGTCGCCTCGGATACGCCGTGCTCGGCGAGCAGTCGCCGCGCACTGTCCTGGGTCTCGCGAATCAGCTCGTCCTGATCGATCGGGCTTTCGAGCCCGCGGCGCAGCGCGCGCTTCACGCGCTCGTAGAACTCGTGAAACAGCGATGCCTTCCAGGAGTTCCACAGCTTGGGGTTGGTGCCGCGCACGTCGGCGCACGTGAGCACGTACAGATAGTCGAGGTGCGCCTCATCGCCCACCTTGCGCGCGAAGCCATTGATGACCTGCGGGTCGGCGATGTCCTGCTTCTGCGCCGTGAGCGACAGCTCGAGATGGTTGCGCACCAGCCAGGCCACCAGCCGCGCGTCGTAGCGCGACAGGCCCTGCTCGAGGCAGAAGGCCTCCGCATCGACCGCGCCCAGCTCGGAGTGATCTCCGCCGCGGCCCTTCGCGATGTCGTGAAACAGCGCCGCGAGATAGGCGATCTCGGGCCTCGGCAGCTGCTGCATGATGCTCGACAGCTCGGGCAGCTCGTGATCGTAGCGCGGGATCGCGAAGCGACGCAGATTGCTCACCACGAACAGCGTGTGCGCATCGACCGTGTAGGCATGGAACAGGTCGTACTGCATGCGCCCGACGATGCGGCCGAAAGCGGTGATGTAGCGCCCGAGCACGCCGTAGGTGTTCATGCGCCGCAGCTCGTGGGTGACGCCGACCGGCGCGCGCAGGATATCGAGGAACAGTCGGTGATGGCGCGGATTCTGGCGGAATTCCTCATCGATCAGCCACAGATTGCGCGTGACTGCGCGCATGGTGGAGGCACGCACACCGTCGATATCGGCATTCTGCTGCAGCAGCACGAACAGCTCGAGCAGCGCCGAGGGCGTGCGCGCGAAGACATCGTCGCTGCGTGCCTCGAGGGCGCCGTTGCGCACTTGAAAGCGCGCATTGAGTGGTCGCGGAGGCTCGTCCTCGCCCAAGGTCGCCTCGCGGAACAGCTGCAGCAGCAGCTCGTTGAGCAAGCTCACGTCCATGACGGTGCGGTAGTAGCGCTGCATGAACTGCTCGACCGCGAGCGTGTACGAGGCGTCCTCGTAGCCGAAGCTCTGCGCGAGCCGGATCTGATGATCGAACAGCAGCCGATCCTCGCGTCGCCCGTTCAGAATGTGCAGGCCGAAGCGGACCTTCCACAGGAACGCTTGCGCCTGTTTGAGCCGGCGCAGCTCACCGGGCGAAAGAAAGCCGCGCTGCACCAGCGCATCGAGCGCCTCGGCGCCGAACAGGCGCTTGGCCACCCAGCCGATCGTCTGGATGTCGCGCAGGCCCCCGGGACCGGTCTTGACGTTGGGCTCGAGGTTGTAGGCGGTGTCGTTCGCCTTCAGGTGCCGCTGCACTTGCTCGCGCACCTTGGCCTCGAAGAACTCGCGCTCCGGCCAGAGGTGCTCCGGGTCGAGCGCCGCGCGCATGCCCTCGAGCACGGGCTCGCTGCCCGCGAGCAGTCGCGCATCGAGCAGCGTCGTCATCACGCCCACATCGGCGGCGCTCTCCTCGGCGCACTCCGCGATGGTGCGCACGCTGTGGCCGACCTCAAGCCCGATATCCCACAGGAAGGCGATGAGGCGCTCGACCTGCGCGCGTTCGCACCTCATCAAGGGGCGCAGCGACGAGCAGCAGCAGGTCGATATCCGAGCAGGGGTGCAGCTCGCCGCGGCCGTAGCCACCGACGGCGACCAGCGCCCAGCGTGCATCGTCCGCGGCGAAATGCTCGCGCCACACCTGTCGCAGCAGGGTATCGATGAGTGCGGCGCGCGCGTGCACCAGCTCTTCGACCGGCTCCTCGGCCTGAAAGCGCGCCTTGCAGCTCCTCGGTGCCCTCGCGCAGAAAAGCTGCGGTAGGCCTCGCCGCGAGCGAGTGCAGTCTCGATGAGCGCGGGCAGTCGGCTCAGAAGCGGCCAGGGCGGCGCGCGTCGCTGCCGCCGGCAACGACTCATCGTATGAATCGGGGTCGGAGGCGGGCATGGGCTCGCGCGCGTACGCGCCCGGTCAGTGGCGACTGCCGGCGCCGAACGTCAGGACATCCACCCCGGTTCGCGTGACCAGCACCGTGTGTTCCCACTGGGCCGAGAGCGAATGGTCCTTGGTGACGACCGTCCAACCGTCCGGCAGCAGCCGCACATGGCGCTTGCCGGCGTTGACCATCGGCTCGACGGTGAAGGTCATGCCGGGCTGCAGCTCCAGGCCCGTCCCGGGCTCACCGTAGTGCAGGACCTGCGGATCCTCGTGATAGATGCGGCCGATGCCGTGGCCGCAATACTCGCGCACCACCGAGAAACTCAGCTCCTCGACGTATCTCTGGATGGCATGGCCGATGTCGCCGAGCCGCGCTCCCGGACGCACCGTGCGGATGCCGCGCCACATCGCCTCGTAGCACACCTCGGTCAGGCGCTGAGCGTGCCACGGGGGGCTTGCCGACGAAGTACATCCGGCTGGTGTCGCCGTGAAAGCCATCCTTGATGACCGTCACGTCGATATTGATGATGTCGCCGGCCTTCAGCTTGCCGTCGTTCGGGATGCCGTGGCAGACCACGTGGTTCACCGAGGAGCAGATGGTCTTGGGAAAACCCCGGTAATTGAGGTTCGCCGGGACCGTCCCTGGACGTTGACGATGTGCTCGTGGCAGAGCCGGTCCAGCTCCTCGGTCGTCACGCCGGGCACGACGTGGGGGCCGATCATGTCGAGCACTTCGGCTGCGAGCCGCCCGGCGTCGCGCATCTTTTGCTGCTCTTCAGGGGACTTGATGGTGATGTGCATCGGCTGTGGATCGAGGTGGCCCGTAAGACATTGTTCCGACGGGACGTTCATGGTATAAAGCGCGGCCCTCGTTGGCAACGACGAGAAATCCCATACGCGTATCACTAACCTGGTGGCTGGGTGCTTGGACCTCAAATGTTCACGGTGGCCGCCCGGGATACGCGAAGGCTCAACCCTAACTGAGGAGTTTGTCATGTCCGGCGTGTCCATGCGACAGATGCTGGAAGCGGGTGTCCATTTCGGACACCAGACCCGCTTCTGGAACCCGAAGATGGCCCCATTCATCTTCGGCGAGCGTAACAAGATCCATATCATCAACCTCGAGAAGACCCAGCCGCTGTACGCAGAGGCGGCGAGCTTCGTCAAGGGCATCATCGCCGACGGCGGCAAGGTGCTGTTCGTCGGCACCAAGCGCTCCGCGCGTGAGGCCGTCCAGAAGGAGGCCGAGCGCAGCGGCATGCCCTATGTCAACCAGCGCTGGCTGGGGGGCATGCTCACCAATTTCAAGACCATCCGGCAGTCGATCAAGCGGCTGGCGGAGATCAACGAGCTGCACACCAGCGGCGCGCTGGACAAGCGCGGCAAGAAGGAAGCCACGCAGCTGCGCCGCGAGATGGACAAGCTCGAGCGCAGCCTCGGCGGCATCAAGGACATGGAGGCGCTGCCGGATGCGCTGTTCGTGATCGACGTGGGTCACGAGAAGATCGCGATCCACGAGGCCAAGAAGCTCGGCATCCCGGTGGTCGCCGTGGTGGACACGAACTGCTGCCCCGAAGGGATCGAGTATGTGATCCCGGGCAACGACGACGCGATGCGCGCCATCCAGCTGTATGCCTCGGGAATGGCCGACGCGGTGATCGAGGGCAAGGCCTCGGTTCCGCAGGTCGCCGTCGGCGAGGACGAATTCGTGGAGCTGGACGAGGCCGGCCAGCCGCGCAAGAAATCGGCGCGCGGCACGCCAGAAGCCGCAGCCCGCGGTGCGCAAGAAGACACCGCCGCGCCGCCGCTTGCCGCCGGTGAAGGCGCCGGTCGAGGGGCCCGAGGATCTCAGTGGCGACTTCGACGATCTCGACGAAACCGAGGAGGTGCGCCGGCGTGCCGGCCGCTGCAGCCGCTGCAGCCGCTGCAGCCACGCGCGCCGCCGCCGGCCGCGGTGGCTCGCCGCGGCGCTGGCGCTGTGCGCCGCAAGCGCGGCGAGGGCGAAGTCGAGACCGACTCCAAGCCCTGAGAGCGGAATAACTCAATCCCCGGGGCCGCGCGCCGCGCGACCCCGACAGCATTCGGCCGGAGGCCGTAGACATGAATATCACAGCAGAGGCAGTGAAGCAGCTGCGCGAGCGCACCGGCGCCGGAATGATGGAGTGCAAGAAGGCGCTGGTGGAGACCAAGGGCGACCTGGACGCCGCCGCCGAGCTCATGCGCAAGCAGGGCATCGCGAAGGCGGACAAGAAGGCCGACCCGCGTCGCCGCCGAAGGCGTCATCGTCATCGAGCGCGCGGCCGACGGCCACGCCGCTGCCATGGTCGAGGTGAACTGCGAGACCGATTTCGTCGGCCGCGAGCAGGACTTTCGTCACTTCGCGCAGGAAGTCGCGCGCCAAGGCGCTGCCGCTGCGTCCGGCGAGCGCTCGAGGCGCTGCTCGAGGCGCGGCTCGCCAGCGGAGAGAGCATTGATGAGCGCCGCCGCGCGCTGGTCGCCAAGATCGGCGAGAACATCAGCGTGCGTCGCTTCGCGATCCTGACCGCGACCGGCCATCTCGGCGCCTATGTGCACGGCACGCGCATCGGCGCCCTGGTGGCGCTCGAGGGCGGCGATGCCACGCTCGCCCACGATCTTGCGATGCACGTCGCAGCGAGCAATCCGCGTACGTCTCGCTCGCGGATGTTCCGGCCGAGGTCGTTGCCAAGGAGCGCGAGATTCTGACCGAGCAGGCGCAGCGGCGAGGGCAAGCCGCCCGAGATCGTGGCCAAGATGGTCGAGGGCAGACTGCGCAAGTCCCTGGGCGAGATCACGCTCAACGGCCAGCCGTTCGTGAAGGATCCGGATCTCAGCATCGAGAAGCTGCTGAAGAACGCGCGCGCGAGTGTCACCGGCTTCGAGCGCTTCGAGGTGGGAGCGGGGATCGAAAAAAAGCAGGATGACTTCGTAGCCGAAGTCATGGCCCAGGTACAGGGCAGCGATGGCGGCCCGGTTCGCCACTGAGCCCACTCGCCATGAACGCGCCGCCTCGCTATTCGCGCATCCTGGTCAAGCTTTCCGGCGAGGCGTTGCTGGGTGCCAGCGACTACGGCATCGATCCGGCGGTGCTCAAGCGCATCGCCGGGGAGATCCAGGAAATCATTCAGATGGGCGTGCAGATCGCCGTGGTCATCGGCGGCGGCAATATCTTCCGCGGCGCCGGACTCGCGCGCGCCGGGATGGATCGCGTCACCGGCGATCACATGGGCATGCTGGCCACGGTCATGAACGCGCTCGCGATGCAGGACGCGCTGGAGAGCATCGGCCTGCAGTCGCGCGTCATGTCGGCGATCCGCATCAATCAGGTGTGCGAGGACTACATCCGCCGCCGCGCCATCCGTCACCTGGAGAAGGGCCGCGTCGTGATCTTCGCCGCCGGCACCGGCAACCCCTTCTTCACCACGGACACCGCCGCCTCGTTGCGGGCGATCGAGATCAGCGCCGATGTGCTGCTCAAGGCGACCAAGGTCGAACGGCGTGTACTCGGACGATCCGCTGCGCAATCCGGCGGCTCAGCGCTATTCGCATCTGACGTTCGACAAGGTGCTTAACGACAAGCTCAACGTCATGGACGCCACGGCGATCGTCATGTGCCGTGACAACCGTTTGCCTTTACGGGTCTTCAATCTCAACAACCCGGGAGACCTCCTGCGTATCGTGCGCGGCGAGGACATAGGCACCGCCGTCACGTTCGAGTGATGCGGCGCCTCGGGAGACGACCATGCTCGATGATCTGAAAAAGGACGCCCAAGCGCGCATGACCAAGTGCGTGCACACCTTCCAGGCCGACCTCAAGAAGCTGCGCACCGGGCGCGCACATCCGAGCCTCATCGAGCACCTGAAAGTCGACTACTACGGCTCCGAGGTGCCACTGCAGCAGATTGCGAGCATCAACGTCGAGGAGGGACGCACGCTGGTGGTCTCGCCGTGGGAGAAGACGGTGGTCTCTGCGATCGAGAAGGCGATCCACAAGTCGGATCTGGGCCTGAATCCCATGACGGCGGGCACGATCATCCGCATCCCGATGCCGCCGCTCACCGAGGAGCGTCGCCGCGACATCACCAAGGTCGTGCGCCACGATGCGGAAAGTGCGCGCGTCGCCGTGCGCAACGTGCGGCGCGACGTGATGGCGGACATCAAGGAGATGCTGAAGGAGAAGCTGGTCTCGCAGGACGACGAGCGGCGCGCCGAGACCGAGGTGCAGAAGCTCACCGATCGGCACGTCGCCGAGATCGATCAGCTGCTCGCCGCGAAGGAAAAAGAGATCATGCAGGTCTAAGGCCGGCGTGAGCTTGCCGCGCCATATCGCGATCGTCATGGACGGCAACGGCCGCTGGGCTCGAGCCCGCGGGCTGCCCCGGCACGCGGGACACAAGGAGGGAGTGGAGCGCGTGCGCGGCTGTGTCGAGCGCTGCAGCGAGCGCGGCATCGAGGCGCTGACGGTGTTCGCCTTCTCCAGCGAGAACTGGCGCCGTCCCGCGGATGAAGTCACGCAGCTCATGGGATTGTTCGTCGAGGCACTCGATCGCGAGGTCGCAGCGCTGCATGCGCAACGGCGTGCGCTTGCGCTTCATCGGCGAGCGGCGGCGGCTGAGCGTGCGATTACAGGGCGCATCGCGGCGGCCGAAGCCGAGACCGCGGCCAATCATGGACTGCAGCTGCAGGTCGCGGTCGGCTATGGCGGCCGCTGGGACATCGTCAAAGCCGCGCAGGCTCTGGCAGGGCAGTGCGCGGCGGGCAGCCTGCGCGCGCAAGACATCGACGAGGAGCGCTTCGAGGCCGCACTGGAGCTCGCCGGTCTGCCCGAGCCCGACCTCTTCATCCGCACGGGCGGCGAACGCCGTATCAGCAACTTTCTGCTCTGGAATCTCGCCTACACGGAGCTGTACTTCACCGATCAGCTGTGGCCCGATTTCGACACCGCCGCGTTCGATGCGGCCATCGATTATTTCGATCAGTGTGAGCGTCGTTTCGGCCGGACCGGCGAGCAGTCCGGAACGCGGGCACGTGCTTAGAACGCGAATCATCACCGCGGCGGTGCTGATCGCGGTCCTGCTGATCGTGGTGCTGTGGCTTCCGCCGATCGCGACCATCGCTGCGCTCACTCTGGTCGTTCTCGCCGGTGCCTGGGAGTGGTCCGCTTTTGTGCGCAGCCCTCCGGTGCTGGTGCGCGTCGGTTACGTCGCCCTGATTGCCGCGCTTTTACCGCTGAGCTGGCTCCTCACCGCGCAGGAGGGCGCACGCACGCTCGTGCTCTCGCTCGCCGTGCTGTGGTGGATCGTGGCCATCGCCTGGATTGTCTTCGCACCACAGCGCGCATCGCGCTCTTCTGCTGCCCTGGCGGGAATCTGTGCACTGGTTCCGGCCTGGGTCGCGCTCGTGCGGCTGCGCGTTGACCTGCCGCGCGGACCGGAGTGGATGCTATTCGTGCTGCTGCTCGTATGGGTCGCCGACATCGGCGCCTACTTCGTTGGACGCCGCTTCGGCCGCAGGCGCTTGGCGCCTGCGGTCTCACCGGGTAAAACCTGGGAAGGTGCCATCGGCGGGACGGCCGCGAGCGCGCTCGTTGCCGTGGCCGGAAGCGAATGGCTCAATGTACCGGTTATGCTCTTTGTGCCGCTGTGTCTGATTGCGGTGGGCTTCTCGATCGTGGGCGATCTCACCGAGAGCCTGCTGAAACGCTACGCAGGGCTCAAGGACAGTGGCACGCTGTTTCCAGGGCACGGAGGTGTCATGGATCGGATCGACAGCATCACGGGCGCCGCACCGGTACTTTTTCTGGGCTTGATCGCACTCGGAGTAGCGCCATGAGCGGGATTGCCGTCCTCGGCTCGACGGGCTCGGTCGGTGTGAGCACGCTCGATGTGATCGAGCGCCATCCTGATCGCTTCCAGGTCATCGCGCTCGGTGCGCATCGCAACGCCGCCCGCCTCGCCGAGCAGGCGATTCACTGGCGTCCCGAATATGCGGCGCTGACCGATGTGTCGGCTGCGCGCGAGCTCAGCGAGCGCCTGTCGGCGGCTCGCTGCAGCACGCGCGTGCTCGCAGGTCCGGATGCCCTCGAGGAGATCGCGCAGCTGCCTCAGGTCGAGCAGGTGATGGCGGCCGTGGTGGGCGCGGCAGGATTGCGCTCGACGCTCGCTGCGGCACGGGCCGGTAAGAGACTGCTGCTCGCCAACAAGGAGTCGCTCGTCATGGCAGGCCCGCTCCTCATGGCGCAGGTTCGCGCCTCCGGAGCGCTGCTGTTACCCATCGACAGCGAGCACAACGCGATCTTTCAGTGTCTGCCGCAGGGCTACGTCGCGGGCCAGCCGCCGCCGGGCGTGCGACGCATTCTGCTGACGGCCTCGGGTGGCCCGTTCTTCGATTGGACCTTCGAGGCGATTGCGGCCGCGACGCCGGAGCAGGCGTGCGCTCACCCGAACTGGGTCATGGGCCGCAAGATCTCGGTCGATTCGGCATCGCTGATGAACAAGGGCCTCGAGCTCATCGAAGCCTGCTTTTTGTTCGGCCTGCCTCCCGAGAGGGTGGACATCGTGGTGCATCGACAAAGCATCGTGCACTCGCTGGTCGAGTACGTGGACGGCTCGTTGCTCGCGCAACTGTCCTCGCCCGACATGCGAACACCGATCGCGCATGCACTTGCATGGCCGGATCGGGTCGGCGCCGGTGTACAATTCCTCGATTTGGTCCGGACCGCCCGCCTCGACTTCTGTGCTCCCGACACGAACCGATTCCGTTGCCTTGCTCTGGCACAGGCGGCCGCGCGCGGCGGCGGCCTGCAGCCCGCCGTTCTCAACGCGGCCAACGAGATCGCCGTCAATGCGTTCCTGGAGCGCGAATTGAACTTTCACGATATCGCCGCGGTCATTGAAACGGTGATCACGAAGGCGGCCACGGGAAGTCTTCGCTCTTTGGATGACGTGTTGCAGGCCGACGCCGAGGCGCGAGCCCTCGCCCTCGAAAGCTGTCGCAACCGGCACAAGGGCGTCCGGACCGCTTACGCGTGATCGGTTCTTGGGGGGATGAAATTGCACGATGTCCGGATCGGCGGTCCTGCATGAGGTTCATGCGCCTGGCGGCCTCCCTGGCGCTGCTCGCCTGTTCGGCAGTGTGCTTCGCCCAAGAGCCTCCCGCACCCGCAGCGCCCGCACCCGCGGCCCGGTGCCGGCGCACCCGGATCGCAGGAGCGCAGCGGCGACGCCAATTTCACAGTTGGTGACATTCGCATCGAGGGTCTGCAGAGGATCTCCGAGGGCACGGTCTACAATTACCTGCCCGTCAACATCGGCGACAAGCTGACTCCCGTGCGGGTGCGCGAGGCCGTGAAGGCGCTCTATAACACCGGCTTCTTTCGCGACGTGCAGGTGCGCCGCGACGGCAACTCGCTCGTGATCGTGGTGCTCGAGCGACCCTCGATCGAGAGCTTCGAGATCACCGGCAACAAGGACATCAAGACCGAGGATCTGCAGAAGTCCCTGCGCAACGTGGGCCTGGCAACGGGCAAGACCTTCGACCGCTCAGTGCTCGAGGACGTGAAGGGCTACCTCACCGATCAGTACTTCAGCCGCGGCAAGTATGCGATCCGCATCGATGAGAAGGTCGAGGAGCAGCCTGGCAATCGCGTCAAGGTGAAGATCGACATCAAGGAAGGCAAGCGCGCCAAGATCCGCGAGATCAACGTCGTAGGCAATCAGCGCTACACGGACAAGCAGATCGTGCAGGATTTCGAGCTGCACATGCCCAACTGGCTCTCCTGGTACAAGCAGGATGACCGCTACTCGCGCGAGTCACTCGAGGGAGATCTGGAGAAGCTGCGCTCCTTCTACATGGATCGCGGCTATGCCAACTTCCAGATCATGTCCACGCAGGTGGCGATCGCACCTGAGAAGGACGACATCTTCATCACCGTGAACATCGAGGAGGGCAAGGTCTTCAAGCTCTCCGACGTGAAGCTCGCCGGCACCTTCGTCGTGCCAGAGCCCGAGCTGCGCAGGCTCGTGCTCGTGAGCTCAGGGGAGACCTACTCGAGAAAGAGCATCACCGCGACGCAGACCTTGATCCAGAATCGACTTGGCCAGGACGGCTATGCGTTCGCGAAGGTCGACCCGGTCCCAACGCCCGACAACGCGCACAACACGGTGGGAATCACCTTCTTCATCGATCCGGGCAATCGCGTTTACGTGCGCAACATCATCTTCAACGGCGTCAGCAAGATCAACGATGAAGTGCTGCGCCGGGAGTTGCGCCAGCTCGAAGGCGGGTGGCTCTCCAATATCGCCCTCGAGCGCTCCAAGCAGCGCATTCAGCGCCTGCCGTACGTCAAGAAGGTGGACTCGGAGACCACGCCCGTTGCCGGCTCGCCGGACCAGGTCGATGTGGAATACAAGATCGAAGAGGGGCCAGGTGCCCAGCTCTCCGGCGGAATCGGCTATTCCGAAACCTACAAGTTCACCCTGAACGGCAACTACACCGACGCGAACTTCCTGGGGACGGGCGAGCGCATCTCAGTCAACCTCGAGGGCGGCATCTACAACAAGGTCTACAGCGTCTCGCAGACCAATCCGTACTCGACGATCGACAACCTGGTGCGCACGGTCCAATTCACGTTCCGCGACGTGAGTCAGTTCACCTCCGCATCCTCGCAGTTCTCCACCAAGATCTTCACCACCGGAGTGAGCTACAGCTATCCGATCACTGAGTACCAGTTCGTGAGTCTCGGCGCGAACGCCAACTACGATCAGCTCGTGACGGTGCAGGGCAGCAGCGCCATCCAGGCGCTCGATTGGGTGAAGGACAATGGTAATCCTTACCATAGCATTCTCACCGGCCTGATCTACGACCCGACCACCGCAAGCTACATCACCTCTCCGGCGGTCGACGTCTATGGCACCAAGTTCGCGACCGGTCAGCTCATCGCGGGCTGGAGCTACGACTCGCGCAACAAATCGATTTTCGCCGACCGGGGCATGCGTCAGACCCTCTCGGTCTCCTCCACCGTTCCGGTCGGCCACGTTCGCTACTGGAAAGCGAACTACGAGTTCATCAAGTACATCCCGCTGTGGCGCACATGGCGGGTATCGACCAATGCGCTGTTGGGGTACGGTGCTGCCATGGGCGGCACCACGGCCCTGCCGCCCTTCGAGAACTTCTACGGCGGCGGCCCGGATTCGGTGCGGGGGTTCCGCGAAAGCCGGCTGGGCCCGAAAGACCAGTTCGGCAATCCCTACGGCGGCAATATGAACGTGCTCGGGCGCGCTGGAGCTCATCCCACCCATGCCCGAGAAGTTCGCCTCGAGCGCCCGGGTGAGCCTCTTCTTCGACATCGGCAACGTCTTCAACACAACCAACAACAAAGTGCCGTTCTATGCGCCCGCGGTCGGCGTTTCGACGGGTACCGCGGCGATTGGCGCGCTCGGCCCGCCGGTCGACTACAAGTTCAGCTATGATAACTTGAAGAGATCGGTGGGCGTCGCCGTACAGTGGCTGGCTCCGCTCGGTTTGTTCCGCTTCAGCCTGGGTTTCCCGCTGAATGCGAAACCTGAGTGCGACACCGCCTGTGGTCCCGGTGGGGCTACCTGGGGCGATGAGACCGAGCGGTTCCAGTTCTCGATCGGTCAAGCATTCTAGAAGGCCGCAGGCCGTCAAAAGTGGGGTTTCTTCGGTGAAGGGTGTTCTCAAGTCGGCGTTGTGGGGATCGGCGGTTGCAGCGTTGCTGGCCGCGGCACCGCTTTGGGCAGCGGAGCTCAAGATCGGTTATGTCAACTACGGGCAGCTGTTGGAGCAGTCACCGCAGGCCAAGGTGATCTCGGACTCCATGCGCAGCGAATTCATGCCGCGCCAGCGGGAGCTGCAGACCCAGGAGCAGACCCTGCGGACGCGGGCCGACAAGCTGCAGAAGGATGGCGCGACGATGAGCGATGATCAGCGCACGCGCGAGGAAAAAGAAGTGCGCGAGGGTGCCCGCGAGCTCGAGCGCAAGAAGCAGGAGGCGCAGGACGACTTCAATGCGCGCCGCAACGAGGAGCTGTCGCGCCTGCAGAAGACGCTCATCGAAGAAGTGCGTACCTACGCGAAGGCTCAGAGCTTCGATCTCGTGCTGGCCGACGGGGTGATCTACGCCGCCCAGGCGATCGACATCACGCCCGCCATGCTGAGCGTGCTGCAGTCGCGCGCGCCGAAGGCAGCGGCTGGATCCGGGACCGCACCGGCGGCCGCCCCGAAGACGCAGAGCAAGTAATCGACGGAGCCCCACGGCGGCCGGGGGAGGCGCCATGACGGTCTCGCTGGGAGAGCTCGCCGTCCGCTTCGGCTGTGAGTTGCGTGGCGACCCCGCGACTCTCGTGGACAGCGTCGCGACGCTCGGGCGCGCCCACCCGCGTGCGGTGTGTTTCCTGGCCAATCCACGCTATCGGCACCAGCTCTCCGACACGACCGCGGCCGCCGTCATTCTTGAGCCGCGCTATGCAGCCGAGTGTCCGGTCGCCGCACTCATGGTCCCCAATCCCTATGCAACCTATGCGCGTGTTGCGGCCGTACTGCAGCCGGCGCGCGAGGCAGAGCCGCCGGGGACGCATCCGAGCGCCGTGATCGCTGCGACGGCACGCATCGACCCGTCCGCTCACATTGGCCCGCACGTCGTCATCGGGGCACGCGCGAGCATCGGTGCGCACGCCCGACTCGGCCCGCAGTGCGTGATCGAGGAGGATGTGGCGATCGGGGCCGATGCGACTTGGTGGCCCGTGTCACGCTGTGTCGCGGCGTGAAAGTCGGTGCGCGCGCTCTGCTGCATCCCGGCGTCGTCATCGGCAGCGACGGTTTTGGATTCGCTCTCGAGCGTGGCGCGTGGCTCAAGGTACCCCAGCTCGGGGGCGTTCGGCTCGGCGCGGACGTTGAGGTCGGATCGAACTCAACCATAGACCGCGGCGCCATCGAGGACACCGTCATCGAGGATGGCGTCAAACTCGACAACCTCATCCAGATCGGCCACAACGTGCGCATCGGTGCGCACACGGCGATTGCCGGATGCACGGGCGTTTCGGGCAGCACCGAGATCGGCTCACGTTGCCAGATCGGCGGCGCCGTCTCCATCGGCGGACATCTGACGATCTGCGATGATGTGATCATCACCGGGACCACGATGATCAGCCGTTCGATTACGCGCCCCGGCGTATACTCCTCCGGGATTCCATTCGAGGATGCACGCACCTGGCGCCGATTGGTCGCGCGCTTCAAGCGCCTCGATCGCGTGAAACGGGATGAGAGCGATGACTGAACCCATCCAGATGGACATCCACACCATCATGCGGTACCTGCCGCATCGCTACCCATTCATGCTGGTAGACCGGGTGCTCGAGATCAAGAAGGGCGAGAGCATCCGTGCGCTGAAGAACGTCACGTACAACGAGCCGTATTTCACAGGCCACTTCCCGCATCGGCCCGTCATGCCGGGCGTCATCATCATCGAGGCACTCGCTCAATCGGCGGGCATTCTCGCCTTCGTGACCAGCGATGTGATGCCCGACGAGGACACGCGCTTTTATTTCGTCGGCATCGACAGCGCGCGGTTCCGCAAGCCCGTCGTGCCTGGAGATCAGCTCATCCTCACCGCGCGCATCGAGCGCGCCTTGAAAGGCATCTGGCGATTTGCAACCGCCGCATTCGTGGGGACGGAGGAAGTCGCGGGTGCCGAGATGATGATTGCACCCGGGGCGGGGAAATGAGGCGCCCGGCGGCCCGGGGCCGCGCACCGTGATCGATCCGCGGGCCGTCGTCTCGCCGCACGCCGAGCTGGCCCCCGATGTCTCCGTCGGTCCCTTCAGTCTCATCGGACCGAATGTCACGATCGGCGCGGGCACGGTGGTCGAGTCGCACGCCGTCATCAAGGGCCCGACGCGCATCGGTACCGAGAACCACATCTTCCAGTTCGCCTCGATCGGTGATGATCCGCAGGACAAGAAGTACAAGGGCGAGCCGACGCGCCTGGAGATCGGTGATCGCAACGTGTTTCGCGAGTCCTGCACCATCAATCGCGGCACGGCCCAGGGCGGCGGCGTCACGACGATCGGCAGCGACAACCTGTTCATGGCCTTCACGCATGTGGCGCATGATTGCCACATCGGCAGCCAGACGGTGTTCGCGAACTGCTCGGCGATGGGCGGTCATACCGAAGTGGGCGATTGGGTCATCGTCGGCGGGCTCGTCGCGATTCATCAGTTCGTGAAGATCGGAGCGCACGCGTTCCTGGCCGGCGGCTCGGCGCTTCGACACGGACTGCCCTCCGTATGTGATGGTCGCTGGCAATCCGGCAAAGCCGGAGTGGTCAACAGCGAAGGCCTCAAGCGGCGCGGCTTCTCGCCCGAGGCGATCCGCAATATCCGCAACGCCTACCGGATTCTTTACCGCTCGGATCTGCTGCTCGCCGCGGCGCTCGAGCGCCTGCAGAGCCTCGTACCGGAGCAGCCGGAGCTCGCGATCTTCGTCGAGTTCATCGGCAAATCGACCCGCAGTCTGGTGCGTTGAGCGCGCAGCGCGGGGCGAGCATGGCCGAACCGCTGCGTATCGGTTTCGTCGCCGGGGAGTCCTCCGGTGACCAGCTCGGCGCGGCCCTCATCACCGCATTGCGTGCCCGCGTTCCGCAATTGCGCTGCTTCGGTGTCGCCGGCGCGAAAATGCGCGCGGCGGGCTGTGAGGCGTGGGCCTCTTCGGACGAGCTTGCGGTGATGGGTCTGTTTGAGCCCTTGCGGCGGCTTCCCCGTCTGATGCGGCTGCGGCGCATGCTGCGAGCCCGCCTCGCGAGCGAGCAGCCGCACGTGTTCGTGGGCATCGATGCGCCGGCGTTCAATCTCGGCCTCGAGGCGCAGCTCAAGGCCGCAGGGCTGCGCACTGTGCAGTACGTGAGCCCGCAAGTTTGGGCCTGGCGGCAGAGCCGGGTTCGCGCGATCGCACGCGCCTGCGATCTGGTGCTGTGCCTGCTGCCTTTCGAGACCGAGTTCTACGAGCGGCAGGGCGTGCGCGCGCTGTTCGTGGGCCATCCCCTGGCGGATCAGATTCCGCTCGATGTCGATCGAGCCGCTGCCCGGCGCGAGCTCGGCATAGCCGCCGAGGCCACGCTCGTGGCGCTACTGCCGGGCAGTCGAATCGGGGAGGTCCAGCGGCTCGGTTCGGATTTCATCGCCGCGGTCGACTGGCTGGAGCAGCGCCGGCCCGATCTTCAGTTCATCGCGCCGATGGCCTCAGCTGCGGTGCGCGCAGTCTTCGAGGCGCAGTTGGCGCGTGCGAATGTGCGGCACGTGCGCCTGCTCGACGGACAGGCACAACGTGCTGCTCGCCGCCTCGAACGTGGCACTGGTCGCCTCCGGCACCGCCACTCTTGAGACGCTGCTCAGCAAGCGGCCCATGGTCGCAGCCTATCGCTTCGGAGCGCTCACGGCCTTCGTGATCAGGCGGCTCGGTCTCGTTAAAGTGCCATACTTCTCGCAACCGAATCTGCTCGCGGGGCGGCGCCTGGTGCCGGAATTTCTTCAAGAAGCCGTGACGGCCGAGTCGCTGGGCGCAGCGTTGCTCGCCGAGCTCGGCGATCCGGCCCGCGCGGCTGAACTCGAAGCGGAGTTCCGCCGCGTGCACGAGCGCCTGCGCCGGGGTGGTGCCGAGCTCGCCGCGAGTGCCATTCTCGAGCTGGTGCAGGGGCGCACGCCATGATCTACCGGCGCATTGCGGGTGTCGATGAGGCGGGCCGCGGACCGCTCGCCGGGCCCGTCGTCGCTGCGGCGGTGATCCTGAATCCGCGCAGGCGCATTCACGGGCTCGCAGACTCCAAAGTCCTGACCCCGGAGGAGCGCGCCGAGCTCGCGCCGATCATTCGGGCCCGTGCGCTCGCGTGGGCGGTCGCCTGGTCGGATCGGGAGGAAATCGACACGCTCAACATCCTGCAGGCAACGCTCCTTGCCATGCGCCGCGCGCTGCTGCGTCTGCCGGTCTGTCCCACCCACATTCAGGTGGATGGGGATCGCGTGCCGTGCATTTCCGATCTGCCGCTCGGTTGCACGGTCGAGGCCATCGTCGCGGGCGATGCCAATATCGCCGCGATCAGTGCGGCATCGATCCTTGCCAAGACCCATCGTGATGCGATGATGGAATGTCTGGACAGATGCTATCCGGGCTTTGACTTCGCGCAGCACAAGGGCTACGCGACTCCGGCGCATCTGGCCGCGCTCAGCGCACGCGAGCCCTCGCCGGTGCACCGGCGTTCGTTCGCTCCGGTGCGTCTGAGCGACGCAGCGGATCCGCGCGGAGTGGAGTGATGTCGCAGAGCTTCGTGCATTTGCGCCTGCACACCGAGTTCTCGCTCGTCGACAGCGTCGTGCGCGTGCCCAATCTGATGCAGGCATTGGCCGGCGCACAGATGCCCGCCGTCGCGCTCACCGATCAGAGCAACCTCTTCGCGATGGTCAAGTTCTACCGCGCGGCCCTCGAGCGCGGCATCAAGCCCATCATCGGGGTGGAGCTTGCCGTTGCCGAAGCCGGCGAGCGCCGGCAAAGCTCGCGCATCGCGCTTCTGTGCCAGTCGCAAACCGGCTATCGCAACGTCACGCGACTGTTGAGCCGCGTGTATCTGGAGGGTCAGGCACGCGGTGCGCCGATGCTCGAGCGAGGCTGGCTGCAGGCGAGTGAGCTGCAGGGGCTGATCGCGCTTTCCTGCGCGAGCGACGGTGATGTGGGACGCGCACTCGTGCATGGGCGCGAGCAGGACGCGATGCGCGCGCTCGATTTCTGGCTCGAGCTCTTCGGCGATCGCTTCTACCTGGAGTTGCAGCGCATCGGCAGACCCGACGAGGAAGCGCACATCGCCGCTGCGGTGGCGCTCGCTGCACGCCGTGGGCTGCCCGTGGTCGCCTCAAACGATGTGCGCTTTCTGGCGGCGCAGGATTTCGAGTCGCACGAGGCGCGCGTGTGCATCCAGGAGGGGACGCTGCTCGCCGATCCGAGCCGGCCGCGGCGCTATACGGGGCAGCAGTACCTGCGCACCCCGGCAGAGATGGCGGCCCTGTTTGCCGATATTCCCGAGGCGCTGACGAACACGGTCGAGATCGCCCGACGCTGCAGCCTGGCGCTGCGTCTCGGGGAGATGCGCCTGCCCGCCTATCCGGTGCCCGATGGCTCGAGCGCCGAGCGGCACCTGTGGACCGAGTCCGAGCGCGGTCTCGAGTCCCGACTCGAGCCCCGCCCAGGCCGCGAGAGCGAGCCCTATCGCAAGCGGCTGCATTCTGAGCTCGATGTCATCTGTCAGATGGGATTTGCGGGCTACTTTCTGATCGTCGCCGACTTCATCCGCTGGGCACGCAACAACGGCGTTCCGGTCGGGCCCGGACGCGGCTCGGGCGCGGGCTCGCTCGTCGCCTACTCGCTCGGCATCACCGATCTTGATCCGCTCGAGCACGATCTGCTGTTCGAGCGCTTCCTCAATCCCGAGCGCGTGTCGATGCCGGACTTCGACGTCGACTTCTGCATGGAGGGGCGCGATCGGGTCATCGAGTACGTCGCCCAGAAGTACGGCCGCGAGCGCGTCTCGCAGATCATCACCTACGGCACGATGGCGGCGAAGGCCGTGGTGCGCGATGTGGGCCGCGTGCTCGGCATGAGTTACGGCTTCGTCGACCGCATCGCGAAGCTCATTCCGTTCGAGCTCGGCATCACGCTCGATGATGCGCTCGCCAAGGAGCCCGAGCTCAAGCGTCTCTACGAGAGTGAAGATGAGATTCGAAACCTCATCGACCTGGCGCGCTCGCTCGAGGGCCTGACGCGCAACGCCGGTACGCACGCGGGTGGCGTCGTCATCGCGCCCTCGGTGCTCACCGACTTCGCTCCGCTTTACTGCGAGCCGGGCGCCACGAGTGTCGTCACGCAGTTCGACAAGGACGACGTGGAGTCGGCGGGGCTCGTGAAGTTCGACTTCCTGGGCCTGCGCACCCTCACCATCATCGAGCGCGCGGTCGCGACCATCAATCGCATTCGCGCCGCCGAGGGCGAAGCCCGCTCTCGATTGGCGCCGTGCCGATGGACGATGCGCCGACCTACGCACTGCTCAAGTCTTGCCGCACGACCGCTGTCTTCCAGCTCGAGTCGCGCGGCATGAAGGACCTGATCCGCCGCCTGCAGCCCGACTGCTTCGAGGACATCGTCGCGATGGACGCGCTGTTCCGGCCGGGCCCGCTGCAGTCGGGCATGGTCGATGACTTCATCAATCGCAAGCACGGCCGCATCGATGGCCCGATCGACTACCTGCATCCGAACCTGAAAGCGTGCTCGCACCGACCTACGGCGTCATCCTGTATCAGGAGCAGGTGATGCAGATCGCGCAGGTGCTCGCCGGCTACACGCTCGGCGGCGCCGATCTGCTGCGGCGCGCGATGGGCAAGAAGAAGGCCGAGGAGATGGCCAAGCAGCGCTCGGTCTTCGTCGAGCGGCGCCGTCGCGCGCGGTGTCGAGCCCGAGCGGGCAGCCCATATCTTCGATCTCATGGAAAAATTCGCCGGCTACGGCTTCAACAAGTCGCACTCGGCCGCGTATGCGCTCCTGTCCTATCAGACCGCGTATCTGAAGGCACACTACACCGCCGCGTTCATGGCGGCCGTGCTGTCGGCCGACATGGACCACACCGACAAGGTCGTGACGTTGATCGATGAGTGCAAGCAGCTCGGCCTGACCGTCGAGCCGCCCGATGTCAATCGCTCGCGCTACGAGTTCGCGGTCGCAGACGAGCGCACGATTCGTTACGGTCTCGGCGCCGTGAAGGGCGTGGGGCAGGGTGCGGTCGAGGCCCTGATGACCGAGCGCGCGCTGCGCGGCGGATTCTCTACAGCTCGAAGAGCTCTGCCAGCGCATGGATCTGTCGCGACTCAATCGACGCGCGCTCGAGGCGCTGATTCGAAGCGGCAGCATGGATCACCTCGGCGCCAACCGGGCGACCCTGATGGCGCGCCTGCCGACCGCCATGCAGCTCGGTGAGCAGAACACACGCGCCCATCAGGCAGGTCAGGATGATCTCTTCGGGCTCGGTGCCGAGCCGCGTGCGGCCGCCGCGACGCCGCAGGCTCGGGCACCCCTGCCGGATTGGAGCGAGGCGGTGCGGCTCACCGGCGAGCGCGAGACGCTCGGCCTGTATCTCACCGGGCACCCGATCGACCGCTTCGAATCGGATCTGCCGCGCTTCGTGTCCGCGTCGCATCGGCGATCTTCTGAGCGAGCGGCCGCTCGGTGCGAGCGAGGCCCGGGGCTTCAATGCGGGCAAGCCCACGAGCGTCGCCGGACTCATCGACGAGGTACGCAAGCGCGGCCAGCGCACCAGCGTGGTGTTGGATGATCGCTCGGGACGGCTCGAGGTCACGCTGTTCGATGAGATCTATCAGCAGCACCGTGATCTGATCGCAAAGGATGCGCTGGTCCTCGTCGAGGGCATGCTGCGCTTCGATGAATTCACGGACGGCTGGCGCCTCGCGGCTCGCCGCATCACCGATCTGCACAAGGTGCGCGAGGAGCAGGTTCGTCGCATCGTTCTGCGCTGGCCGGCACAGGCCAATGCGAACACGCTGCTCACACGCCTCGCCGAAGTGCTGGCGCCGTGGCGCGGCGGCGCGTGCCAGATCAGTGTTCAGTACACGGGCGGTGGCGCGAGCGGCGCGTTCAACCTGGCGGCAGAGTGGGCCGTGAGGCCGGGACGCGAGCTGCTCGAGCATCTGGAGGGCCTGGTCGGACGCGACGGGCTGACGCTCCTGTACGGTCCGCCGCCCGGTCTGGGGCACGGACCCTCGTTCGGCGCCGGGCGCCGCTAGGGCCGCTTGCGGTGGCGCTGCCGCGCCCGTAACCTCGCGCGGTCCACACTGAGCTCGAGCGGAAGCCTTTAGTTACATGGCCGTCGCGTTTCTCGACTTCGAACAACCCATCGCCGAGCTCGAAGCGAAGATCGAGGAGCTCAAGCACGTCGGCGCGGACTCCGAAGTCAACATTCACGATGAGATCGCTCGCCTGCAGGCCAAGAGCCGGCAGCTGACGATCAGCATCTTCGCGAACCTCACGCCCTGGCAGATCACTCAGCTCGCGCGCCACCCGCAACGGCCCTACACGCTCGACTACATGAATGCGATCGCCCGCGAGTTTCACGAGCTGCACGGTGATCGCATGTTCGCCGATGACGGCGCGATCGTCGGCGGCCTTGCCCGGCTCGAGGATCGCACCGTCATGGTGATCGGCCATCAGAAAGGTCGGGACACCAAGGAGCGTGTGCGCCGCAACTACGGAATGCCGAAGCCCGAAGGTTACCGCAAGGCCTTGCGGCTGATGCGGCTCGCCGAGCGCTTCCACCTGCCGCTCGTCACCTTCATCGACACCCAAGGCGCCTATCCCGGAATCGGTGCCGAGGAGCGCGGTCAGAGCGAGGCCATCGCGCGCAATCTGTTCGAGATGTCGGTGCTCAGCATTCCGATCGTGACCGTCGTGACCGGCGAGGGCGGATCGGGTGGCGCGCTCGCGATCGGCGTGTGCGATCGGCTGCTCATGCTTCAGTACAGTACCTACTCGGTCATCTCACCCGAGGGCTGCGCCTCGATTCTCTGGCGCAGCGCCGACAAGAAAGAGGCGGCCGCCGAAGCCCTGGGGCTCACGGCCGACCGGCTGCGTCAGCTCGGTCTCATCGATGAGATTCTCGAGGAGCCGCTCGGCGGTGCACATCGAGATCCGGTGGCGATGTCGGCGACACTCAAGGAGGCTCTCATCCGCCACCTCGATGTGCTCGATGCCCTGCCCGTTGATCAGTTGCGCGCGCAACGCAGCGCGCGGGTCGCCTCGTTTGGTGTGTTTACCGAGGGCGCCGAGACGTGACCGCCCGTGGCACGCGCGTGCGTGCCCGCGCTGCTTCCGCGCGCGCATTCGAAGAGCGTATCGCAGCACGGCTCACTGCGTTGCTGCCGGAATTCCCGGCGCTGCCACTCTGCGTCGCCTTCAGCGGCGGCCTCGACTCCACCGTGCTTCTCACCGCGCTTTCGGCCTTACCCGAGGTGCGAACGCGGCTTCGGGCGCTGCACGTCGATCATGGACTTCAGGCGAACTCGGCCGCGTGGGCCGCGCACTGCCGCACCGCCGCGCAAGCGCTCGAAGTGCCGCTCGAGGTGCTGACCGTGCGCGCGCGGCGTCCGCGGGGCGCCTCGCTCGAGGCGCTGGCGCGCGGCTGGCGGTACGCTCTTTTGGAGCGGCATCTGAAGCCTGCAGAAGTGCTGCTCACCGCGCATCATGCGGACGACCAGCTCGAGACCGTTGTGCTGCAGCTCCTGCGCGGCGCGGGACTCCCGGGCATTGCTGCCATGCCCGCCGTGGCGCCCTTTGCGCAAGGGCGCATCGTGCGCCCGCTTCTCGACATCGAGCGCTCCGAGATCGAGGCGTGGGGGCGCGCGCGCGGACTGAACTGGATCGAGGACGACAGCAACGCAGACGAGCAGCGCGACCGCAACTACCTGCGCCGCCGCGTCGTGCCCCTGGTTCGCGAGCGCTGGCCGGCTGCGACGCGGGCGATCGCGCGAACGGCACGTCATGCGGCCGAAGGACAAGGGCTTCTTGATCAGCTCGCCCGCGCCGATGTGGAGCGCGCCGCCGACGGCGCCGCGCTGCGCGTCACGAGGCTTCGCGCCCTGGATCTCGCTCGGCGTTGCAACGCACTGCGGTACTGGATCGCGCACAGCAGTCATCCACTGCCCGACACGCGCCGCTTGCACGAGCTCGCCGGTGCCATGCTGATGGCGCGCGCGGATTGCAATCCGCGCGTGAGCTGGAACGGGGTGTCCGTGCAGCGGCATGCCGATCGGTTGACTCTGAGCCCTGCCGCCGCGCCCGTTGCGCTCGAGCCGCTCGAGTGGCCGCTGCTTGCCATGCCGTCACTGGAGTTGCCGGCGGGCATCGGCCGGCTCGAGCTTGCTGCGGCGCCGCTCGGGCCGATCGACCTGTCGGCGATGCCGCCCGCGCTCACGGTGCGTCTGCGGCGGGGAGGCGAGCGGCTGCGCCCGCTCCCGCAAGGACCGATGCGCTCCCTGAAAGGCCTGCTTCAGGCTGCGCGCGTACCGCTGACGGAGCGCGCGCGATTACCTCTTCTGTTCGATGGCGAGCGACTGATCGCCGCCGGTGATCTGTGGCTCGATGCCGCCGTGCAGGCGGGCGCGGCCACGACGCGCCGCGCTCGGCTCATCTGGCATCGCGCATGATCCTTTGCTAACCTGTCGGCCCGTCGGTCCTGCGGCACGATGCGCCGCGTTGTCTCGCGACGGGAATCCCCCTAAAGATCATGAGCCGTTTCGTTTTCGTGACCGGCGGTGTCGTTTCCTCGTTGGGGAAGGGAATCGCTTCCGCCTCGCTCGGGGCCATCCTCGAGGCGCGGGGCCTCAGGGTCGCGATGGTCAAGCTCGACCCGTACATCAACGTCGATCCGGGCACGATGAGCCCCTTTCAGCACGGCGAGGTCTTCGTCACGGCCGATGGCACCGAGACCGACCTGGATCTCGGACACTACGAGCGGTTCGTGCGCACCACCACCGGACGCCACAGCAACTTCACGACGGGGCGGATCTACGAGCGGGTGATCGCGAAAGAGCGGCGCGGCGATTATCTCGGCGCAACGGTGCAGGTCATCCCCCACATCACCGATGAGATCAAGCGCAGCATTCAGCTCGGGGCCAATGAGGCCGACGTTCTGCATGGTCGAGATCGGCGGCACGGTGGGTGACATCGAATCACTGCCGTTCCTCGAGGCGATCCGCCAGCTCGGCGTCGAGCTCGGCCGCAGCAACTGTGTCTACATGCACCTCACCCTCGTGCCCGTCGTCGGCGGCGCCGGCTCGGGAGAGATCAAGACCAAGCCGACCCAGCACTCCGTCAAGGAGCTGCGCGGCATCGGCATCCAGCCGGATGTGCTCCTGTGCCGCTGCAAGCATGCGCTGCCCGATGAGCAGCGGCGCAAGATCGCGCTCTTCACCAATGTCGAGGAGCGTGCGGTGATCTCGGCCGTCGACGCCGATGACATCTACAGGATCCCGATGCTGCTGCACGAGCAGGGCCTCGATGACATCGTGGTCGACAAGCTGCGCCTGGAAGTACCCCCGACCGAGCTTGGTGAATGGCGCCAGGTCGTCACGGCGAAGAGCAACCAGGACGGGCAGGTCGATGTCGCGATGGTCGGCAAGTACGTGCAGATCCGCGACTCCTACATCTCACTCAACGAGGCGCTCACCCACGGGGGGCTCAAGTCGCGCACGCGGGTCAACGTGCACTACATCGAGTCGACGGACATCGAGCAGCATGGCACCCGCGCCCTCGCGGGCATGGATGCGATCCTCGTGCCGGGCGGCTTCGGCGAGCGTGGGGTCGAGGGCAAGATCCAGGCGGTGCGCTACGCTCGCGAGAATCGCATTCCGTACCTGGGACTGTGCCTCGGAATGCAGATCGCGATCGTCGAATATGGCCGCCACGTCCTCGGACTGACCGATGCCAACAGCACCGAATTCAATCGTGCCACGCAGCATCCGGTGATCGCCCTCATCACGGAGTGGCAGGATGCGGCGCGGGGATCGCAGATGCGTGATGAGAGCTGCGGCAAGGGGGGCACGATGCGGCTCGGTGCACAGGAGGTGCTGCTCGGTGCGGGTACGCGCGTGCGCGAGCTCTACGGTCGCGACAGCATTCTCGAGCGTCATCGTCATCGCTTCGAATTCAACAACAACTATCTGGATCGCTACCGGCACGCCGGCCTGCGTTTCTCGGGATTCTCGCGCGACGGGCTCGTGGAGATCATCGAGCTGCCGAGCCATCCGTGGTTCATCGCGACTCAGTTTCATCCGGAGTTCACCTCGACCCCACGCGATGGCCACCCGCTCTTCGCGGCGTTCATTCGCGCTGCGCGCGCGCAGCGGGCCGCGCAGCTGCCCGCTGCCGCCGGAGCATGAAGCTCGCCGGGCATGACATCGGCCCGGAGCGGCCGTTCTTCCTGATTGCCGGCCCGTGCGTGATCGAGGAGCCGGCGCTCACGCTCGAGATCGCGGGCCGCCTCAAGGAGATCACCGACCGGCTTGCGATACCGTTCGTGTTCAAAGCCTCCTTCGACAAGGCGAACCGCTCTTCGCGCGCGAGCTACCGCGGCCCCGGCATCGAGGCCGGATTGAAGGTTCTGGAGGAAGTTCGCCGCAGCATCGGTGTGCCGGTGCTGACCGATGTGCACGAGGACACTCCGCTCGCCGAGGTCGCCGCCGTGGTCGATGTGCTGCAGACGCCGGCGTTTCTGTGCCGGCAGACGAATTTCATCATCAGCACCGCATCCCAGGGCAAGCCCGTCAACATCAAGAAGGGCCAGTTCCTGTCTCCCTGGGAGATGCAGAATGTCGTCGACAAGGCGCGTTCCACCGGCAATGACTCGATCATGGTGTGCGAGCGCGGATTCTCGTTCGGCTACAACAATCTGATTGCCGATATGCGCTCGCTCGCGGTGATGCGTGCGACCGGCTGCCCGGTCGTCTTCGATGCGACCCATTCGGTGCAGCTTCCGGGTGGTCAGGGGAGCTCCTCGGGCGGCCAGCGCGAATTCATTCCCGTGCTCGCGCGCGCCGCCGTGGCCGCAGGCGTCGCCGGTCTTTTCATGGAGACGCACCCCGATCCGGCGCATGCGCGCTCCGACGGACCGAATGCGTGGCCGCTCGCGCGCATGCAGCCGCTGCTCGAGACGCTCACGCAGCTCGATCAGGCGGCCAAGCGCAAGCCTTTCGAGGAGAGCCTGCTTTGAGCAAGATCACCGATATCCGCGGACGCGAGATCATGGATTCGCGCGGCAATCCGACCGTCGAAGCCGACGTGATTCTCGAGTCCGGTGTCCTCGGACGCGCCGCCGTGCCCTCCGGCGCCTCCACCGGAACACGCGAGGCGGTCGAGCTGCGCGACGGGGATCCGAAGCGCTACGGCGGCAAAGGGGTGTTGAAGGCGGTCGAGCACGTGAACACGGTGCTGCGCAGTGCTCTCATCGGCCGCGACGCGCGCGATCAGACCGGCCTCGATCGCAACATGCTCGAGCTCGATGGCACCGACACGAAGGGGCGGCTGGGTGCGAATGCGTTGCTCGCCATCTCCCTTGCCACGGCGCACGCGGCGGCGCGCGATGCCCGCCAGTCGCTGTTCCGCTACCTCGCAGCCGGACGCGAGCCGAGCATGCCCGTTCCCATGATGAACATCGTGAACGGCGGCGCGCACGCCAACAACAGCCTCGATATCCAGGAATTCATGATCCTGCCGGTCGGTGCACCGAGCTTTCGCGAGGCGTTGCGCTATGGCGCCGAGGTCTTCCATGCGCTCAAGAAGATCCTGGCCGACCGCGGGCTTTCGACGGCCGTGGGCGATGAGGGCGGGTTCGCGCCGGATCTTGACTCAAACGAGCAGGCGCTCGAGGTGATCCTCGAGGCCATCGATCGGGCTGGATACAAGGCCGGCCGCGATATCTATCTGGGACTCGATGCGGCAAGCACGGAGTTCTTTCGCAACGGCCACTACGAGCTCGAGTCCGAGGGGCGTCAATTTACCGCCGGCGAGTTCACGCGCTACCTCGCGGATCTCGCAGGCCGCTACCCGATCATCAGCATCGAGGATGGCATGAGCGAGGGCGATTGGAGCGGCTGGGCGGAGCTTACGCGCGCCCTCGGGCAGCGCGTGCAGCTCGTCGGTGATGATGTCTTCGTCACCAACACCCGGATTCTGGCCGAAGGCATCGAGAAGGGGGTCGCCAACGCGATTCTCATCAAGCCCAACCAGATCGGCACCCTCACCGAGACGCGCGCCGCGATCGACATGGCGGAGAAGGCCGGCTACGCATCGGTCGTGTCACATCGCTCGGGTGAGACCGAGGACACCACCATCGCGGATATCGCGGTCGCGACCGCCGCGAGCCAGATCAAAACCGGCTCGCTGTCGCGCTCCGATCGCATCGCCAAGTACAACCAGCTGCTGCGCATCGAGGCGGAGCTCGGCCAGGTGCGCTACGCCGGACGCGACGCGTTTCCTGTGAAACTCTAGGATGCTCTGTTAGTCTTCGCCGCTCATGAAGTGGCTCGCCGCAGTGCTCGTCGTCGTCACCGGACTTCTGCAGTACCGGCTCTGGCTTTCGGACAACGGCGTGCGTGAGCTCGGCCGTCTTGAGGGCGCGGTGGCCGCACAGCGCGGCGAGAATTCCCATCTCGAAGAGCGCAATCGCCAGCTCGCCGCCGAAGTGCGCGATCTCAAGAATGGCATGGCCGCGCTCGAGGAGCGCGCCCGCAGCGAGCTCGGGATGGTCGCGGGCAACGAAACGTTCTATCAGGTCGTGCCGCCGAAGCCCGCCCCAGCCGCCTGAGACGCACGTGCGCACTGCCGCGCGCTGAGCGCCTCCGCCTGCCTGATGCGCTACTGGGTCGTCATGCCCGCGGCGGGTGCCGGGCACCGATTCGGCGAGCCCGTTCCCAAGCAGTACTTCGAGCTTTGCGGCCGAACGGTCATGGAGTGGGCCCTGCGCCCGTTTCTGGACGACGAGCGCTGTGCCGGCATCATCGTCGCCCTGGGCGCGCAGGATGCGCACTGGTCAGGACTCCCGATCGCCTCGTCGGTCCGCCTGCGCACCGTCGAGGGTGGATCGCAGCGCTGTCACTCGGTGCGCAACGGCCTGCGGGCGCTCGAGTCGCTGGCGGATCCCGAGGACTGGGTGCTGGTGCACGATGCAGCGCGACCCTGCCTTGCCCGGGCCGACCTCGACCGGCTGATCGAGTCGGTCGCTTCGGATGCGATCGGCGGCATTCTCGCGGTGCCGGTCGCGGATACCCTCAAGCGGGGTGCCGATGAGCACACGGTTGAGACGGTGGATCGAACCGCCCTGTGGCGCGCCCTCACGCCACAGATGTTTCGACTGGGGCGCCTCGTCGCGGCGCTCGACGCGGCCCTCAGCTCTGGGCATGTGCCGACCGATGAAGCCCAGGCGCTCGAGTGGACGGGGGCTCGTGTGCTTCTGTGTCCGGGCTCGGCCTCCAACATCAAGATCACCCATCGTGAGGACACGCTCATCGCCGCTGCGCTGCTTGGGAGCACCGGCACGGAGATCTCCATGCGAATCGGATCCGGTGTCGACGTGCATGCCTTCGGTGCCGGCGACTTCGTCATGCTCGGCGGGGTGCGTGTGCCGCACAGCCGTGGAGTCGTGGCGCACTCGGACGGCGATGTCATCCTGCACGCGCTATGCGATGCGATGCTCGGCGCCTGCGGTCTCGGGGACATCGGTCAGCACTTTCGTGATGATGACCCGCAGTGGCGCGGCGCGGACAGCTCGAGGTTCGTGCGCAGCGTGCTCGCCATGCTCAAGGCGCGCGATCTGCGCATCGCCAACGCGGACATCACGCTCATCGCCGAGGCGCCCAGGCTCTCGTCCCGCCGTGATGAGATCCGCCGCAGCATTGCAGGGCTCCTCGAGGTCGAGCCCGGCTGTGTGAACATCAAGGCGACGACCACGGAGCGACTGGGCTTCCTGGGCCGTGGCGAGGGCATCGCCGCGCAGGCGATCGTGCTCCTCGCGGGCGCCGCTCGCCGCTAGTCCTCATGATTCCGGACTCGTGGCACGAGGCCGCGCTTTCGCCGCCGCGCGCGTTGGATCTGCCGCGGACGCGGGGCCGGCTGCGCGTCGAGATCGAGGACTTCATCGTCGAGGAGGAGCTCGGGTTTTCACCCGACGGGGCCGGCCAGCACGTGCTCCTGCGAGTCAAAAAACGCAATGCGAACACGGAGTGGGTCGCCCGCGCGCTCGCGCGGGCAGCGGACTGTCGAGCGGCGGATGTGGGCTACGCCGGGCTCAAGGATCGGCGCGCGATCGCGGTGCAATGGTTCTCGGTGCCGGCGCGGGGCCGCAGCCTCGAGGCCTGGCGGGATTTCAGCGATCCGGAATTCGAGGTGCTCGAGGCGTGCCCCCATGGCCGCAAGCTTCCGCGCGGGGCGCTCAAGAGCAACCACTTCCGGATCTGTGTGCGCGAGCTCGATGTCGACCCAGACACCGTCTCCGCCGCGCTCGAGACGATCGGGACAAGGGGAGTACCCAACTACTTCGGTGCACAGCGCTTCGGTCGCGACGGCGGCAACCTCGCGCGCCTGCAGGCAGGCTCATCCAGGGGCCGGGTGGATGGGTTCGTGCTCTCGAGCGCCCGCAGCCTGATCTTCAATGCCGTGCTCGCGGAGCGCGTGCGGGACGGCAGCTGGGAGCGGCTCGAGAGCGGCGATGTCGCCAATCTCGATGGTCGCGGGAGCGTGTTCTCGATCCCCGAGGTGAGCCCGGAGCTCCTGGATCGCTGCCGGCGGCTCGACATCCATCCGACGGGACCGCTCTGGGGGCGCGGCGAGCTTCTCTCGAAGGGGCGCCCGTTCGAGCTCGAGCGTACGCGCGCCGCGTCCTTCCCCGAAGCCTGCGCGCTCGTGACGGCGGCAGGCATGGTCCAGGAGCGGCGCGCCTTGCGGCTTGGTGTGCGGGATCTCGCGCACCATTACGAGCGCGCCTCGAACCGCCTGACGCTGAGCTTCGCGCTCGGCCGCGGCAGCTTCGCGACGGCAGTGTTGCGCGAGCTTTTCGAGCTCGATCCGCTTGCAAGCGACTAGGGCGGCGAGAGCAGGACGTACACGGCACCCGAGCCGCCGTCGGTGCGCGGGGCCGAGACGACTGCGAGCACCGGTCCCGTGCGCTTGAGGATGCCGCCGACGACATGCTTGAGCACCGGGCCACGGACGCCGGAGCGCAGTCCCTTGCCATGCACGATGCGCACGCAGCGCATGCCTCGATGCAAAGCTTCGACCAGGAACTCGCGCAGCACCTGCTTGGCCTCCCGCACCGTGAGTCCGTGCAGGTCGATCTCGGCCTGGATGCGGTACTGGCCGCGGCGCAGTTTGCGCAGCACCGCAGCCGAGACTCCGGCGCGTGCAAAGGCGATCTCCTCACCCCCGCCCAGCGCCGGGTCATCGGCGATGCCGCCGAGACTCTCCTCCAGAATCGCCCGCCGATCGGCCCGGGCGAAGCGAGCACGTGGGGCAGGGGGGGCAGGCCTGGCAGCGGGCGGTGCCTGAGAATCGCGCGCCAGCGGCTTCACATCGCGCATGGCCTCGCGAAACAGCGCCTCCTCCTCCGGATCTCGCTTGCTGCTCAAGCTTCCCTCCCACGAGACGCAGCGCGGGCGCTCGCGAACATCGATAATACGCCCGGACAATGAAGATCCTGGTGAGCAACGACGACGGGTACCGCGCGGAGGGCATTCGGCGCCTGAGGTCCGCCTTGATGAGTCTGGCGCAAGTGACCGTGGTCGCGCCGGATCGCAATCGCAGTGGCGCGAGCAATTCTCTGACGCTCGATGTGCCGCTGCGGGTCTTCGAGTCCGAGCCGGATGTGTACTACGTGATGGGCACTCCGACCGACTGCGTCCATCTTGCCATCTCCGGACTCTTCAACTTCGAGTACGACATGGTCGTCTCCGGAGTCAACGACGGCCCCAATCTCGGCGATGACGTCCTGTACTCGGGCACCGTGGCCGCGGCGGTGGAAGGACGCTTCCTGGGCTTGCCGACGATTGCGGTCTCGTTGGTTACCGAAGCGCAAAGCGGCCGACACTTCGAGACGGGGGCCAGGGTCGCGCACACTCTGGTGCAGCGCCTGCTCGCAAGCCCGCTCGAGAGCGCGCTCATTTTCAATGTGAATGTCCCGGATGTGCCCTTCGAGAGCCTGCGAGGCTTTCGCAGCACGCGTCTGGGTTTTCGTCATCGCTCGGAGCGGGTCGTGCCCGCCCGCGATCCGCGCGGACGACAGGTGTACTGGATTGGTCCAGCAGGTGCGCAGCAGGACGCCGGGCCCGGAACCGACTTCGACGCCGTCGCGCAAGGCTTCGTCTCGGTGACGCCGCTGCAGGTCGATCTGACGCGTCACACGGCGCTCGATCTGATCGCGAACTGGCTGGACGGCATCAATGGTTGATCTGCGCCTGAGCGGTATCGGCATGACCTCCGCGCGCACCCGCGACCGGCTCGTGCACAGGCTGCGGGAGCAGGGCATCGTGAACCCGCTCGTGCTCGAGCGCGTGCGCAACGTTCCGCGCCACATCTTCGTCGATGAGGCGTTGAGCAGCCGCGCTTACGAGGACACGGCGCTGCCGATCGGCTTTGGGCAGACCATTTCGCAGCCCTACATCGTGGCACGCATGACTGAAGCGCTGCTCGAAGGCACGCCGTTGCGCAAGGTGCTCGAGGTGGGAACGGGCTGCGGTTATCAGACGGCCGTGCTCTCACCGCTGGTGGAGAGGCTGTACACGATCGAACGCATCGAGCCTCTGCTCGTGCGCGCGAAATCCAGAATCAAAGAGCTCGAGCTGCGCAACGTGCGCTTCAGACACGGGGATGGAACCGCGGGCTGGAAGACACAGGCGCCCTTCGATGGAATTCTCGCCGCCGCTGCGCCGCTCACAGTGCCCGAGATGTTGCTCGAACAGTTGAAGGTCGGCGGGCGACTCATCGTGCCGATTGGGCCCGAAGGGCAACAGGAGCTCACTCGCTTTACTCGCAAGGAGCAGCGCATCGAGCGTCATTCGCTCGGCCCGGTTGCGTTCGTGCCCATGCTCGGTGGAATCGCGTGAAAATCAACGCGATCCAACATGAGATTAAATACGTAAGTTTATGAATTACCAGCACGTGCCACGCACATGGCTATGGAGCGCAAAAAACGCGCCAATTGGAGGCCAAAAAAGCCTGTCTGAGCGCGGGCTTCGCACGAAAATGTATTTATCGTTAAACCCCTTGCGTGCTGAAGTGCGAGGTGTTTAACATGTCGCCGAACAACGACATCAAGGAGGGCGATCGGCAGAAGACACAGGGTGGAGGAAGGTAGAAAAAAGCAACAAAAATATCCGCAAAAACAATAAGAAAGAGCCAATTGTTCGAGTCTGTCAGCTTCGAATGATTGTCTGGTTGGTTGAGACTTCTCCCCCTGTGTCTTCTGCTGATCGCCCTTCGTCTTTTCCACAGCGCCAAATCCCCTTCCTTCGACCTGCGCTCATCGCAAGAAGAGCATCGCGACGACTCGCCGTTCCTCCTGCACGAGTACGTTGTAGGTTCGGCACGCGGCCCCGAGTGTCATCGCCTCGAGTCCCACTCCGCGGGACGCGAATGTGGAGCGCACGCTTGCGCTTGGAATGACGTGCACGGAGCCGGTGCTGAGAAGCACGAGCTGCGGCTCGAGCTCGAAGACGGAAGTCAGATGCTCGGCTGCCAGCTCCTGCGCTGACTGCGGCCCCCAGGACTCGATGAGTGTGTGCGCAGCGAGGAGGCAGTTGGAGCGCACGATGCGCTCACCCACGCGTATCTCGCCAGCCGCGTACGCGCGCACGACGTTGATGTCGCCGCGCGCATCCAGAGTGAATTGCATGCTCTTGTACGATACCCGCTCGTGAGCGAGCTCGTCATCATCGCATCGGATCTTTACTTCGGTACGTCGATGACCGCGCGCGCCATGACATTGAAGCCCGAGCTGCCGGGCCTCAAGCGTCTCGCACGCCTTGCAACGCGTGAGCGTCTGGCCGCGGACTGGCGCGCCTGGCTTGCTGCCTCGCTGCCTCGCGCGGGCCTCGCTCGGATCGGTCCAGCCACCGTCGCCGCCTGCTCGCACGTCGCGCTCGAGTCGAGCGCCGCGGCCTCGGTATGGCTTGCCGAGCCGCTGCATTTATCCGCAAGCCTGCGCACGGTTCACCTGTCGCAGCAGGGTCGCCTGCATCCGGATCACTCCTCACAGCAGCGCCTGAGCGCGGGCTTCGCGACCGCGTTCGCGGCCTCCGGCTACGAGCTCGCTCCGCTTTTAGCGGGGCGCTTTGCGCTCCTGACTGCGCACCCGGGGCGAGACGTCATCAGCACCGATCCGGCGCGGGTGCTCGGTACGAGCATCGAGGATTCGCTGCCGCGTGGTGAGGGTGCACGCGCATTGCGTGGTCTGGGAAGTGAGATCGAGATGTGGCTGCACGAGCATCCGCTCAATATCGAGCGCGCCCGCGCCGGGATGCCGGCGATCAGCACGCTGTGGTTGTGGGGTTGCGGCCCAGCGCCGCGCACGCTCGGCTCGAGCGGCGCAGACACGCCGCAAATTCGCCCCCCGCCGACCACGCTCATCGGCGATGATCCTTATGTGGCGGGTCTTGCGAAATTGAACGGCGTTGCCTGGCAGCCGCTGCCCTCGGGCTTCCCGCAGCTCACGGCATCGCGCACCGTGATCGTGGCGGAGGTGTTCGCGCGCGCGGTGCTGCCTCAAGGCAGCCCGCTTGATGCACTCGAGGCATTCGATCGCGACTGGGTGACGCCGGCGCTCGCCGCGGTCACTCGCGCCGAGGTAGGGCGCCTCACGCTCATCGCCAATGATCGCAGTCTCACCTTCGCATCGCGCCATCGACTGCGCTTGTGGCGACCCCCCCGCGATGCGCTCGAGGCGCTCGCATGAGACTTCAGATCCGTCGACGCGAGCTGCCGCTCGAGGCCTGCGGACTGGGCGCCGAAGTGCATCCGGTGTTGCGCCGAGTCTATGCAGCGCGCGGCATCCGCATGGTCGATGAGCTCACTTTTTCGCTCGAGCGGCTGCTGCCCGTCAGCAGCCTCGAGGGCGTCGAGGCGGCAGTCGAGCTTCTCCTGCAACACCGCGTTGCCGGACGGGTGCTCATCGTCGGTGACTTCGATGCGGATGGTGCGACGAGCACCGCGCTCATGGTGCGTGCCCTGCGCGCCTGGGGCTTCGCGAGCGTGGACTTCCTGGTTCCCAATCGCTTCGCCTTCGGCTATGGACTGACGCCTGAGATCGTGGCGCTCGCGGCCGAGCGCCGGCCCACGCTCATCGTCACGGTGGACAACGGGGTCTCGAGCCTCGCCGGGGTGATCGCGGCGCGCGAGCGCGGCATCGCGGTCCTGGTCACGGACCATCACCTGCCTGGAGCCGAGCTTCCGCAAGCCAACGTGATCGTAAACCCCAACATCGGCGACAGCCGTTTCGGCAGCCGCGCGCTCGCAGGTGTCGGGGTCGCGTTCTACGTCATCGCAGCGGTGCGGCACCGTCTGGATGAGCAGCATGAGCTGCCCGCCGCGGCGCCTTCGGCGGCGCACTTTCTGGACCTGGTCGCGCTCGGGACCGTCGCCGACCTCGTGCCCCTGGATGCAAACAACCGGGTTCTCGTGGCACAGGGTCTCAGGCGCATCCGGGCCGGGCGCTGCGTTGCCGGTATTCGCGCGCTGCTCGAGGTTGCGCGCCGCGAGCGCGATGACCTGTGTGCGGCCGACCTGGGCTTCGGCGTCGCCCCGCGGCTCAATGCGGCCGGCCGCCTCGATGACATGACCATCGGGATCCAGTGCCTGCTCGCCGATGATCCCGTCGAGGCGGTCGCGCTCGCGGCCCGTCTCGATCATCTCAATGAAGAGCGCCGCGCGATCGAGGCACGCATGCAGACGGAGGCCCACGCGGCCGTGCGCGCCCTGCGCGAGCCCGCGCACGCAGAAGGCCGCGCCGGGCTTTGCCTGTATGACGATGGCTGGCATCAGGGCGTCGTCGGACTCGTTGCGAGCCGGGTGAAGGATCGCACCGGTCGGCCCGTCGTCGCGTTCGCGCGTGCGGGCGATGGGATGCTTCGGGGCTCCGCGCGTTCGATCACGGGACTGCACATTCGCGACGTGCTCGATACCATCGCCGCGCGTCATCCGGATCTGATTCATCGCTTCGGGGGCCACGCCATGGCCGCTGGGCTCACGTTGCATCCGGATCATCTGGATCGGTTCGCGCGCGCGTTCGAGCAGGAAGTCGCACGGGCGACACAGGGAATCTGCGGGGCCGATTGCATCGAGACGGACGGGGAGCTCACGCTGCCTGAGATTGCGCTCGACACGGCGGTCGCGTTGCGAGGCGGCGGTCCTTGGGGACAGGCGTTTCCCGAGCCGAGCTTCGACGGACTTTTCATGGTGCGAAGCGCGCGTCTGGTCGCAGAGCGTCATCTGAAGATGTGGCTCGAAGTGCCTCACAGCGGGCGCTCCTTCGATGCGATCGCCTTCAACCACCTCGAGCCGTCACGTGATCCTTCGAGCTTCGAGCCCGAGCTCGGCACGGCCCGGCTGGTGTATCGGCTCGACATCAACGAGTACCAGGGCGAGCGCCGGCTGCAGCTTCTGATCGACCACGTGCTGCCGGCGTAGGCTAGAATCCGCGTCCACATTCGGATCGGCGGCGCATGGAACTCAATCAGCTCAAACGTCAGCTCAAAGACCTCGGCGAGCGCATCGGCTCGTTACGGGGGTTTCTTTGAGTACGATCGCAAGAAGGAACGCCTCGAGGAGGTCGCGCGCGAGCTTGAAGAGCCGACCGTGTGGACCGATCAGACCCGCGCGCAGGAGCTCGGTCGCGAGCGCGCCCGGCTGACCGCCGACCTCGGTGCGATCGACCGCACCGCCTCGGCGATCCAGGATGCGAGCGAGTTGCTCGAGCTCGCCGAGGCCGACGCCGATGAGGCCGCCGCCTCCGACATCGCCCGTGAGGCGACCGGGCTCGAAGGCGCCGTACGCAAGCTCGAATTGCAGCGCATGTTCCGCGGGGAGATGGACTCCCACAACGCGTTCCTGGACATTCAAGCGGGCGCGGGCGGCACGGAGGCGCAGGACTGGGCGCAGATGCTGCTGCGGATGTACCTGCGCTGGGGCGCCGCGCGCGGCTTCCAGTGCGAGGTCATCGATTCCAGCCCGGGCGAAGTCGCAGGCATCAAGAGTGCGACCGTGCAGGTGGAAGGCGACTACGCCTACGGCTGGCTGCGCACCGAGACCGGGGTGCATCGCCTCGTGCGCAAGTCGCCGTTCGACTCCGGCAACCGCCGCCACACCTCCTTCGCCTCGGTGTTCGTTTCCCCGGAGATCGATGAGGACATCGAGGTCGAAGTGAATCCCGCCGATCTGAGGGTGGACGTGTACCGCTCGAGCGGCGCCGGCGGCCAGCACGTGAACAAGACCGAATCGGCGGTGCGCATCACCCACATTCCGAGCGGTATAGTCGTCGCCTGCCAGAACGAGCGCAGCCAGCACAAGAACCGCTCGACGGCCATGAAAATGCTCAAGGCGAAGCTGTATGAGCTCGAAGTGAACAAGCGCAACGCGGCCGCAAAGGTGCTCGAGGACTCCAAGTCCGACGTGAGCTGGGGGAATCAGATCCGCTCCTACGTGCTCGACCAGTCGCGCATCAAGGATCTGCGCACCGGTATCGAGGTTGGGAACACCGACCGCTGTCCTTGACGGCGACCTCGATCAGTTCCTCGAGGCGTCATTGAAGGCAGGCGCGACATGAGCGATGAGAACAAGCTGATCGCGGAGCGGCGCGCCAAGCTCGCGCAGCTGCGTGCAGCGGGCATCGCCTTCCCGAACGACTTCCGTCGCGACGTGCTCGCCTCGCAGCTGCAGGCGGCGTTCGGTGAGCGCGACGACGCCTGGCTTGCCGCACACCCGACACGCGTGCGCGTCGGCGGGCGCATGATGTTCAAGCGCGTGATGGGCAAGGCGAGCTTTGCCAAGCTCGCCGACCGCACCGGCCAGATTCAGATCTTTCTGCAGCAGGAGGCGCTCGGGGATGCCTACGAGCTCTTCAAGAGCTCGGACGTGGGCGACATCCTGGGCGCCGAGGGCGTGCTGTTTCGCACCAAGACGGGCGAGCTGTCGGTGCGCGCCGAGGCGCTGCGGATCCTGGTGAAATCGCTGCGACCGCTGCCTGACAAGTGGCATGGGCTTGCGGACACCGAGACCCGCTACCGTCAGCGCTACGTCGATCTGATCGTGAGCGAAGAGAGCCGCGAGGTGCTGCGCACGCGAACGCGCATCATCCGCTACCTGCGCGACTTTCTCGATGCGCTCGATTTCCTGGAGGTCGAGACGCCGATGATGCAGCCGATCCCCGGCGGGGCGGCTGCGCGGCCGTTCGTCACGCATTACAACGCGCTCGATGTGGACATGTACCTGCGCATTGCGCCGGAGCTGTACTTGAAGCGCCTGGTGGTCGGCGGCTTCGAGCGGGTCTACGAGATCAGCCGCGTGTTCCGCAACGAGGGGCTCTCGACGCAGCACAATCCCGAATTCACCATGCTCGAGCTGTATCTCGCGTATGCCGACTTCAACGACCTGATGAACTGGGTGGAGAAGGCGGTGCGGGGGCTTGCGACCACGCTGCGCGGCACGCAGCAGATCATCTACCAGGGCCGCACCTACGAGCTCAGCAAGCCCTTTGCGCGGCTGACCGTAGAGCAGGCGATCCTCGCGCACAACCCGGGCATCGATCCGCTCTCGCTGCGCGACACCACCTATCTGCGCCGCACGTGCGAGCGACTGGGCATTCCCGTCGAGGAAAGCTACGGTCCCGGGAAGCTCCAGATCGAGATCTTCGAGAAGACCGCGGAGCATGCGTTGCTCGACCCGACGTTCCTCTACGCCTATCCGACCGAGATCTCGCCCCTGTCGCGCACCAACGATGCGGACCCGTTCATCACGGATCGCTTCGAGTTCTTCCTGGGCGGGCGTGAGCTCGCGAACGGCTTCTCCGAGCTCAACGATCCGGAAGACCAGGCCGCGCGCTTCAGGGCGCAGGCGTTGCGCAAGGAGGGCGGTGACGAGGAAGCCATGTTCTACGACGCCGACTACGTGCGCGCGCTCGAGTACGGGCTGCCGCCCGCGGCCGGGCTCGGCGTCGGGATCGACCGGCTCGTCATGTTCTTCACCGACTCAGCCTCCATCCGCGATGTGATCGCCTTTCCGCAGCTGCGCCCCGAATCCTCGTGACGGGCGGCGCGGCGCGCCCGATCGGCGTATTCGACTCAGGCATCGGTGGACTTACGGTCCTCTCCGCGCTCATGCGCGAGCTGCCGTGCGAGCACTTCATCTATCTGGGGGACACCGCGCGGTTGCCCTACGGCACCAAGACCGCCGAGTCGGTCGTGCGCTATTCGGTGCAGGCGGCAGAAGCGCTGATGGATCTGGGCGTCAAATGCCTGGTCGTCGCCTGCAATACCGCCTCCTCGGTCGGTCTTGCCGCCGTCCGCGAGCGCGTGGGAGCTCTGCCCGTCCTCGGCGTCATCGAGCCGGGGGCACAGGCCGCCTGCGCGGCCACTCGCACGGGCCATATCGCCGTCATCGGAACCGAACGCACGATCCGCGAAGGCGCGTATCAGGAGGCCATCATCGGCGCTCGTCGCAACGCGCGCGTGAGCGCAGTCGCGACCCAGCTCTTCGTGGCGCTCGCGGAGGAGGGGCTGTGCGATGGGCCGATCGTGCAAGGCGTGATCCGCCACTATCTCGGCGCGCTTTTTCAGGCATCGATCACGCAGCCGCCTGACACGCTCGTTCTTGGCTGTACGCACTTTCCTGTGCTTGCGCGCGCGATCAGCACCGTCATCGGCGAGCGCGTGGGAATCGTGGACTCCGCGCAGACAACCGCTCGAGCCGTACGTGTGCGGCTGCACGCCGCCGGGACACTCGAGCGCGAGGGTCGTGGCAGCGTGCAGTTCCTCGCGACCGATGGTCCGGAGCGCTTCGCGCGCGTGGGCAGCCGCTTTCTCGGCCGTGAGATCGCAGCCGAGGAAGTGGACCTCATCGATCTGTGAAGCCCTTGGTCTCAGGCAGGCAGCGCGTAGGGCAGGGGCATCGGTTCGGCGATGAGCGTCTTCGCATCCGGCTCGCGCGTGGATTCGGCCTCCGCGCTCAAGGGTGCGACGGCGAGGAAATCGCAGCGCCCATCCTCGAGTGCCGCTGCCTCGACGATGCGTACGCTGCGGCCATCGGGGAGTTGCCCGGCCTCACCGGGCGTGAGCCCGGCGGGCTCGCTCGTGCGAAAACGCTGCATGCGCCGTTTGACCCGACCGCGGTAGTGCGCGCGTGCGATGACCTCCTGGCCCGTGTAGCAACCCTTGTCGAAGGAAATGCCATCGACGAGATCGAGGTTGAGCATCTGGGCCACGAAAAGCTCGCTCGTCTGCGCGTACACCTGAGGTATTCCGGCGGCGATGTCGAGGCGCAGCCACTCACTCGACTGCGCGATCGTGAAGTCGAAGAGCGCGGGACTTCCCGCCGGCGCGAGCACGATCCAGCGCGGCGGCATCTCGGCGATGCACACGCTGAGCCGCGACGCATCGTGCAGCTGGGCGCCGGCCGATCGCGGCAGCTTGAGTTGCGCCGGAGCGGCGTCCTTGCCACCCAGGAGTCCCAGCACCTGCCACTCCGGGGTTGCATCAGTGAGTCGCACCTTCGCGCGCAGCACGAAGCGCCGCAGGCGCTCGAGGACGATCGTGACGAGCTCACGCGGCAGCAGCACCAGCACGGCATCGGGTTGCACGTACAGCAGGCGCAGGATCGCGATGACGCGTCCTTGCGGGTTGTGCAGTCCCGCAATGAGCGAGCGCTCGGCCGTCAGCCGCGTCACATCGTTGGACAGCTGACCTTGCAGGAAGCGCACGACATCGGCCCCGCTGATATGCACGACGCCCCAGCGATCGAGCTTAAATGCGCGCCATTCGGTTGGCATGGTGCTGTTTTTCCTGCAATTTCGTGGCCTGATGAGGTGAATTCTGGCAGACTTTCCGGCTCGCATGCACGATCGTGAACGTCCGCTGTCGCCGCATCTGACCGCGTACAAAATGACGCGGTACACTCTTTTGAGCTCATTCTCGAATCGAATCACGGGCCTGGGACTGAGTGTCGGGCTCATCGTGTTCGTGCTCTGGCTCATCGCCATCGCGCGCGGACCGCTCCTTTATCAACGCGCGAGCGGCTGGTTCTCGACGCCACCCATGAAAGTGCTGTACGCGCTCCTCATCGTGGCCTTTTCCTACCATCTGGCCGCCGGCATCCGTCATCTGGTGTGGGACACGGGTCATGGCCTCGAGCGCCGCCAATCTCAGCGCAGCACCTGGATCGTGCTTGCGGCCACGGTCGTGCTCGTCCTCGCGCTGGGCTACTGGCTGTCAGCGGCGCACGCGGTTTCCCGATGAGCTGGCGTTCGCCATTGGGCCGGGTGCGCGGTCTGGGCTCGGCCAAAGAAGGCGTGAGTCACTGGTGGCAGCAGCGTCTGACCTCGATTGCGCTCGTGCCGCTTGGCTGCTGGTTCATCGTTTCGATGGTCTCGCTGCCGTCCTTCGATCATCCGACGCTCGTTGCGTGGATGAGCGGCACCTGGACGGCGCTCCTGCTCATGCTCTTTCTCCTCACCTCGACTCGGCACTCGCAGCTCGGAGTCCAGGTCGTGATCGAGGACTACGTGCACGATGAGGGACTCAAGGCGCTCGCGCTGACCTTGTCGAACTTCGCTCACATCCTGCTCGGGGCAGCCGGCGCGCTCGCCATCCTGCGTGTGATGCTCGGACGGATGGCGTGAGCGCGTACGAGTTCATCGATCACACCTACGATGTCGTGGTGGTCGGAGCGGGCGGCGCGGGCCTGCGCGCCACGCTGGGTCTCGCCGAAGCCGGCCTCTCGACCGCCTGCATCAGCAAGCTCTTCCCCACGCGCAGTCACACCGTGGCCGCGCAGGGTGGCATCAGCGCGGCGCTCGGTAACATGGGTGAGGACGATTGGCGCTGGCACATGTACGACACCGTCAAGGGGTCGGACTGGCTCGGCGATCAGGATGCCATCGAGTTCATGTGCAAGGAGGCACCAGCGGCCGTTATCGAGCTCGAGCACTATGGCGCTGCCGTTTTCACGCACCGAGCAGGGCCTGATCTATCAGCGTCCCTTCGGCGGGATGACGACTCACTTCGGCAAGGGCATCGCGCAGCGCACCTGCGCGGCGGCGGACCGCACGGGACATGCGATGCTGCACACGCTGTATCAGCAGTCCGTGCGGCACTCGGCGACGTTCTTCATCGAGTACTTCGCGCTCGACCTCATGATGGAGGATGGGGTGTGCCGGGGTGTCGTGGCACTCGACATGACCGAGGGCAAGCTGCACCGCTTTCGCGCTCACGCGACGCTTCTGGCCACGGGTGGCTATGGGCGCGCCTATTTCTCCTGTACTTCGGCGCACTCGTGCACGGGTGACGGCAACGCCATGGTGCTGCGCGCCGGACTGCCGCTGCAGGACATGGAGTTCGTGCAGTTCCATCCGACGGGCATCTACACCGCCGGCTGCCTCATCACCGAGGGGGCGCGCGGCGAGGGCGGATATCTCACCAACTCCAAGGCCGAGCGCTTCATGGAGCGCTACGCCCCGAATGCGAAGGATCTGGCATCGCGCGACGTGGTGAGCCGTGCGATGACCATCGAGATGCGCGAGGGCCGTGGCGTCGGCGCCGAGCACGATCATATTCATCTGCACCTCGAGCACCTCGGGCCGCGAGGTCATCCACGAGCGCCTGCCCGGCATCGCCGAGACGGCACGCATCTTTGCCGGTGTGGATGTGACACGTGAGCCCATCCCGGTGCTGCCCACCGTGCACTACAACATGGGCGGCATTCCCTGCAACTATCACGGCGAGGTTGTCTGCGCCCGCAATCGGCGACTCCGAAGCCGTCGTGCCCGGGTCTGATGGCGGTGGGTGAAGCGGCCTGCGTCTCCGTGCACGGCGCCAACCGCCTGGGCTCCAATTCGCTGCTCGACCTGGTCGTCTTCGGCCGCGAGGCTGCGCGGCGCTGCGCCGAGCTGCGTCGAAGCCCCGCAGCCCGCACAGGCCGCTTGCCGCCGAGGCCGCCGATCCTGCGGTCGCGCGCCTCGAGCGGTTGCGCCACGCGAACGGGTCGCGTCCGACCGCGGCGCTGCGCCTGGAGATGCAGAAGATCATGCAGGTCGATGCGGCGGTGTTTCGCACCGGCAAGACGCTGCACGAAGGGGTCGAAAAGCTTGCGCGCACCTTTGCCGTCGCTCGCGGATGTGCACGTCTCGGACCGTACGCTGATCTGGAACACCGATCTCATCGAGACCCTCGAGCTCGAGAACCTGCTGCTGCAGGCCATCGCGACGATCCATTCGGCGGAGCAACGTCACGAGAGCCGCGGCGCGCATGCGCGCGAGGATTTTCCAGAGCGCGACGATGTGAACTGGCTGAAGCACACGCTCGTGTGGGTCGACACGGGCGGCGAGGTTCGGTTCGACTACCGGCCGGTGCACCTGCAGACCCTGACGCAGGAAGTGCAAGCGATACCGCCCAAGGCGCGGACCTACTGAGAGCTCAAGGCAGCGCAAAGGACAGGCCATGGCTGAATTTTTCCTTCCGGCTGGCTCGCGCGTGAACTCACGCGGCCGCGTGCATCGAGCCCCGGCGGGTGCGGCCGAGGTGCGCACGTTTCGCATCTATCGCTTCGACCCCGAGTCCGGCCGAGAGTCCGCGCGTTGATACCTTCGAGCTCGACCTGCCGCGCTGCGGGCCGATGGTTCTCGATGCGCTGATCCAGATCAAAAACGAGGTCGATTCCACGCTGACGTTTCGGCGCTCGTGCCGCGAGGGCATCTGCGGCTCCTGCGCCATGAACATCAATGGAGTGAACCGCCTCGCCTGCACCACGGCGTGGCGGATCTGGGCCGGCGAGATCCGCATCTACCCGCTGCCGCACATGCCGGTGGTCAAGGACCTGGTTCCCGACCTGACGCACTTCTACGCGCAGTACGCCGCCGTCGAGCCATGGCTCAAGACGCGCACCCCGGCGCCGCCCGATCGCGAGCGGCTGCAATCGAAGGCGGAGCAGGAGCAGATCGATCGCCCGGCGGCCTGCATCCTGTGCGCCTGCTGCTCGACCGCCTGCCCGAGCTACTGGTGGAACAGCGATCGCTTTCTCGGGCCCGGCGGCGCTGCTGGCCGCCTATCGCTGGATCGTCGACAGCCGCGATGAGGCCACCGGCGAGCGCCTGGATCAGCTCGAGGATCCGTTCCGGCTGTATCGCTGCCACACCATCATGAACTGCACCGAGGTGTGCCCGAAGGACCTGAACCCGGCCAAGGCCATCGCCGAGATCAAGAAGATGCTGGTCGAGCGGCGCATGAGGCCAGCTGATGCGCGCCGGCTGCGAGCAGCGGCGCGCTGCTGTGGCGCTGCCGGCGGGGCATGAAGGAGCTCGATGTGCTGCTGAGCGCTGCGTGCAGCGCATTACGTCAGCGCCTCGAGCCGACGAGCGCCGCGCCTTCGAGCGGCTCTGGAGCTGCCCGACCCGCGTTTGGCCGATTACCTTTTGGCTATGCGAGCGCCCGCTGCCGGGCTCGCGGCGCATCGTGCGCCCGGGTCGCGGCCGCAGCCGTCCGGCGCAGCCGCGGCGGGACCCTCGATGCGTCCGAGCTACTCGTAAGACTCCAGCCTCACGGCTGTGAGGCGGCATCACGTTCGATCCGCGTCGAGAATGCCTGAACTTTCCCGAGCGCTCAGGGTCTATTCAGGTCGCGAGCGCGGCGGCCTTCTGTACCAAGGAGCAGAGGGCGCGCATGAGCGCCGACGCGAGCGATCTTGAGTCTGGTGCGGCGCGTGCAGCGCGGCGACAGGGGGCTTCGATGCGCTGGTGCTCAAGTACCAGCACAAAGTGGTCAAGCTGGTGATGCGCTATGTGCGCAACCCGGCGGAAGCCGAGGACGTTGCCCAGGAGGCTTCATCAAGGCCTACCGGGCGCTGCCGCAGTTCCGCGGCGACAGCGCCTTCTACACCTGGCTCTACCGCATCGCGATCAATACCGCCAAGAATGCCGTGGTCGCGCGCGATCGCAATCCGGTCGACTACGACTCGACATGCAGAACACCGACGAGTCCTACGACATGCAAGGCCGCCTGAAGGATCCCGAGACGCCCGAGGCCTGGCGCTGACGGACGAGATCCGCAATACCGTCAATGCCGCGATCGACGCGCTGCCCGAGGACCTGCGCACCGCGATCGTGCTGCGCGAGCTCGAGGGCTTGAGCTACGAGGAGATCGCCGCCTCGATGGATTGTCCGGTCGGCACGGTGCGTTCGCGCATCTTCCGGGCGCGCGAGGCCATCGATCGGCGGCTGCGTGAAGTCTTCGAAGGCGGCCTGGGCCGCGCGGAGGAGCTGGGATGAGCGGGAACGAGAGCTCGACAGCCAATTGTCGGCCATGTTCGATGGCGAGCTGCCGGCAGCCGAATGCGAGCTGCTGGCGCGCCGTCTCGCGCGCGATGAGCATCTGCGGGCGCGCTGGGGGCGCTATGCGCGATCGGCGCCGCGATGCGCGGCCGAACGTGGCGCTGCGCTCGGCAGTCCGCTGCCGGTGCGTGCGAGCTCGGTGCATCGCGGCAGAGCCGCTCGCGCCTCGGGGCTCCGGCGGACGAGCCGTACGCAGCAATCCCTGGCCGACTCGCTGCGGCGCGCTGGTGGCAGCCGCGTTGCGGCCGCTGGCGCATGGCTGCGCATCGGTCGCGGCGCGTCGCGCGTGCGTCGGATGCGCGCAGCAGCCGCCCGAGCCCGCACTCGTTGCCGCAGGTCCCGACCCCGCAGCAGCTCGACGAGCTGCGCCGGCCAGCCGAGCGCGTCCAGCGCACAGCGCCGCGCCGATCGAGCCCGACAGCTACGTCGTGCCGGCCAGTCATCCGAGTCACGCTGATCGTGCCGCCGCACCGAACTCGCCGACTACATCGTCGCGCACAGCGAGTACTCGACGCCGCTGATGCGGCGCAACCTGCTGTCGGCACTGGTGGCGCGCGGAGGCGCGGTGCCGCGGCGCCGCGCGGCCCGTCGTCGCGAGCGGCATGACCGCCGCAGGATCCAGCATGCGCGAACCGGCGCGCGTAGCGATCACTCTGGGCTGCGCTTGCCCTGGCGCTCGCGATCGCCGCGTGTCGCCGCGCCGACGAGCCGCAGACGTGGCTCGCGCGCATGAACGAGGCGCTCACCACGCGCAACTACGAAGGCGTGTTCTCGCACTGGCAGGCGGGCAGCGTCGAGACGCTGCGCATCATCCACCGCGTCAAGGCGGCGCGGTGACCGAGCGGCTGCTGTCGCTGGACGGCTCCGGACGCGAATTCATCCGCAACGGCAGCGAGCTCACCTGCTACCTGCCCGATCAGCGCACGGTGCTGGTCGAGACAGCGGCCACGGCGAGCCTGCTGCTCGGCAGTCTGCCGGCATTCGATGCGACGATGGCCGAGTTCTACGAGATCTGGACACTCGAGCGCACGCGCGTGCTCGGGCGCAACGCGCAGCGTGATCGCAGTCACGCCGACGGATGAGCTACGCTACGGCTATCGGCTCTGGATCGATGAGTCCACGGCGATGCCGCTGAAGACGCAGCTGCTGCGACGGGCACGGCCAGGTGATCGAGCAGGTGGTGTTCTCGAGTCTGCAATACGCCCGCTCACATCCCGGACTCCGCCTTCAAACCGGACTGTCGACGCGACGGGTTTCGCTGGCTGCGCAACGATCGAGCTCCAGCCCGGTCGTTTGCGCGCACCCGTGCATGTGGAGCGCGCTCAGCTTCCGCCGGGTTTCGGCTGATCGGCGCGCGCGCGCAGGTGCTGCCCGGCGACGACCGTGGCGCATCTGGTGTTCAGGACGGCCTCGCTTCGGTCTCGGTGTTCGTCGGCTCGCAGGCGCGGCCTGCATACGCCAGCACAGTCAGTCTCCGGTCGACTCAGGTCGGGCCCTCCTCGGCGTTCTTCACCGTGTCGAGGGGCACGAGGTCACCGGCGTCGGCGAGGTGCCGCCCGCAGACCGTGCGCTTCATCGTCAATTCGGTCACCGAGCAGTCCGCGCCACCGGTGCTGAGCCCGGGTGCGCTCGCACCTTCGTCCCTCCCGGCGAGTCACTGAGGCTCGCGCACACACTCACTCGCAGCGCCGCTCCTATGTCCGCACGCCTCACGGTCGTGCACCGCGAGGACTGCGAGCTGTGCGAGCAGATGCTGGCAGAGCTGCAGGCGCTCGGCCGGCGCGTGCAGCTGCCGCCGATGAAGTGCGTGGACGTCGACACCGACCCAGAGCTGACGCGGCGCTATGGCCTGAATGTTCCCGTGCTGCTGCTCGATGGCAGCCGTCGTGTGCCGCCATCGGCTCGATGAAACTGGAGCTGCTGCGGCTCCTGCGCCGCCCATGAGCGCAGCCGGGACGCGGGACGCTATACAATCCCGCCCCGCCGCAAGACACCCCGCGCGGCGGACTTCGGGTTTCATGCAGCTCATACGCAATTTCTCCATCATCGCGCACGTCGATCACGGCAAATCGACGCTGGCCGACCGGCTGATCCAGCTGTGCGGCGGGCTCGAAGCGCGCGAGATGCAGGCCCAGGTGCTCGACTCCATGGATCTGGAGCGCGAGCGCGGCATCACCATCAAGGCGCAGAGCGTCACGCTGCTACTACGGCGCGCACGACGGCGAGCGCTATCAGCTCAATCTGATCGATACCCCGGGCCACGTGGACTTCTCCTACGAGGTCTCGCGCTCGCTCGCCGCCTGCGACGGCGCGCTGCTGGTGGTCGATGCCTCCCAGGGCGTCGAGGCGCAGAGCGTCGCCAACTGCTACACCGCCATCGAGCAGGGTCTGGAGGTGCTGCCGGTCATCAACAAGATCGATCTGCCCTCGGCCGACCCGGACGCGCGTGGCCAAGGAGATCGAGGAGATCATCGGCATCGATGCCACGATGCGGTGCGCGTCAGCGCCAAGACCGGCGAGGGCGTGCCGGAGCTGCTCGAGGCCATCATCCGGCGCATTCCCGCGCCCAAGGGCGACCCGGACGGCGCCGCTGCAGGCGCTGATCGTCGATTCCTGGTTCGACAACTACGTCGGCGTGGTCTCGCTGGTGCGCGTGGTCAACGGCGCGATCAAGGCGGGCGACAAGATTCGCGTGATGTCCACCGGGCCGCAGTCACAGCGTCGACAAGCTCGGGCGCTTTACGCCCAAGTCGGTGCCGCTGCGCGAGCTGCTCGGCCGGGCGAGGTGGGCTTCGTCGTCGCCGGCATCAAGGAGATCGACGGCGCGCCGGTCGGGCGACACCATCACGCTCGAGAATCGGCCGGCCAGCGCGGCGCTGCCCGGCTTCAAGCAGATCAAGCCGCGTGTGTTCGCCGGCCTGTTTCCGGTCAACTCCGAGGACTACGAAGCCTTTCGCGATGCGCTCGCCAAGCTCAAGCTCAATGACTCGGCGCTGCACTACGAGCCGGAGGTATCGACCGCCCTCGGCTTCGGCTTTCCGCTGCGGCTTCCTGGGTCTGCTGCACATGGACATCGTGCAGGAGCGGCTGGAGCGCGAGTATCAGCTCGATCTGGTGACCAGCGCGCCGACCGTGGTCTACGAGGTGGCGCGCACCGACGGCACGGTCGAATACGTCGACAATCCGGCGAAGCTGCCGCCGGTCAACGAGATCGAGGAGATCCGCGAGCCGATCATCACCGCCAACATCCTGGTGCCGCCGGACTACGTCGGCGCGGTGCTCAAGCTGTGCAGCGACAAGCGCGGCGCGCAGAAGAAGATGCTGTATCTGCGGTACCCAGGTTTCGCTGCAGTACGAGCTGCCGCTGGCCGAAGTGGTGCTGGATTTCTTCGACCGGCTCAAGTCCGTGAGCCGCGGCTATGCCTCGTTCGACTACGAGTTCAGCCATTTCCAAGGCGCGCCGCTGGTGAAGCTCGATATCCTGATCAACGGCGAGCGGGTCGATGCGCTGTCGATCATCGTGCATCGCGAGCAGCGCCTATCAGCGCGGCCGCGAGCTGGTCGACAAGATGCAGGAGCTCATTCCGCGCCAGATGTTCGAGGTCGCGGTGCAGGCCGCGATCGGCAGCTCACGTGATCGCGCGGGCCACGGTCAAGGCGCTGCGCAAGAACGTGCTCGCGAAGTGCTACGGCGGCGACGTGACGCGCAAGCGCAAGCTGCTCGAGAAGCAGAAAGAGGGCAAGAAGCGCATGAAGCAGGTCGGTCAGGTGGAGATCCCGCAGGAAGCATTTCTGGCGGTGCTGCAGGTCGGACGCAAACACTAAGGGCATTCCATGTTGATGCAAATCATCACTGTGCTGGCTTGGCTTGCGATCCCCGCGGCGCTCATCTGCGTGGTCGATGACTGGTTCCTGCGGCCGCGGCGCCAGATCGCGGCGGCGCCGCAGCCGGCACGCGATCCGCCGCTCATGGCGGTGATCTACTACGCGCTGCCGGTGCTCCTGGTCGCGGGCGTCGTGGAGCTGCTGCTCTCCGAGCGGCTCGATTTCAGTCTCGTGCTGCTTCTCATCGCGGTGGTGACGGGAGTCGTTCTGGCTGCTCGATGTGCTGGTCTGAGCCCCGCGCGCACTGCGGCGGCGCGTGACCGCCGGCAAGGACCCCGATCTCGTGCAGCGAGCCGGGCACCGTCGACTATGCGCGCAGCTTCTTCCCGGTGGCGGTCGTGGTGCTGGTGTTGCGCTCCTTCGTCTTCGAGCCGTTTCGCATTCCCTCGGACTCGATGATGCCGACGCTGCTCGATGGCGATTTCATCATCGTCAACAAGTACGCCTATGGTCTGCGGCTGCCGGTGATCAATCAGAAGATCGTGCCGATCGGCGAGCCGCAGCGCGGCGATGTGGTCGTGTTCCGCTATCCGCCGGACCCCTCGATCAACTACATCAAGCGCCTCGTCGGCCTGCCGGGCGATCGGGTGCAGGTTCACGACGACCAGCTGATCGTCAACGGCAAGCCGGTTCAGCGGTCGATCTCGGCCTGTACGACGATGGCTGCTACCAGGGCATGCGCCTTGCGCAGGAGCAGCTCGGCAGAGCACCGGCACCAGATCATGTTCTGCCCGACCCCCGGGGACATTGCGGTCGAGCCCCTGCCGACCTGCAACCGTCACCAGTCGCGCAGCTATGTGTGCGTTGCTTCACAATCCAACGAAGTGCCCGACCGCGGCGACTGGCCGGAGCATGTCATGCCGCCCGGGCAGTACCTGATGATCGGCGACAATCGCGACAACAGCGACGACGGCCGCTACTGGGGTTTCGTGCCCGAGGACAATCTGGTCGGCAAAGCGACCCGAATCTGGTTCAATTGGGATTTGCAGCGCTCGGGTGGCCCGGTCTGGAGTCGCATCGGTCACGCCATCGAGTAGCCTCGAGTGCTCGGGGGAGGTTCGATGTACGAGCAAGCAACGCGGCGTCACATTCATCGGCTGGCTGGTCCTGCTCATTCCGGTCGCCATCGTGGTCTACGCCGGCATCCGCGCTCGCACCGATCTATCTCAACTACATGAAGGTGGTGCGCGCGCTCGATGCGACGGCGTCGAACATGAAATCGGACGAGTGCCCTCAACCGCGAGGCCATCCGCACGACCTCGATCAAGCACTTCGACATCGAGAGCATCGACTATCCGATGATCAAGGATGTGAGCATCGACCGCGAAGGCAACGGCATGGACCATCGAGGCCAAATACGAGGACACGGCGCCGCTGTTCGGCAATATCTCGCTGCTCGTCGACCTTCGACAAGGTCGTGCACATCGGCGGCTGAGCGCGTGCGCAGATCGCCGACTGGCCGGCGCGGCTGGCTGCGCGAGCGGTTCGGCTACGAGCCGCGGGATCTGGCGCTGTTCGACGCGGCGCTGACGCATCGCAGCGCCGCCGGCGCACAACGAGCGGCTCGAGTTCCTCGGCGACGCGGTGCTCAACCTGATCATCGCCGAGCATCTGTTCGAGCGCTTTCCCGAGGCCGACGAGGGCGATCTGAGCCGCCTGCGCGCACGGCTCGTCAGCGGCGAGCCGCTGGCGCAGCTCGCCGCGGGCCTGGAGCTCGGCGAGGTGCTGCAGCTCGGGTCCGGCGAGCTCAAGACCGGCGGCTTTCGGCGCGAGTCGATCCTGGCCGATGCGCTCGAGGCGCTGTGCGGCGCGCTGTTTCTGGACGGGGGTCTGGGCAGGCGCGAGCGCTCATCCGGCTGCTCTTCGCGCGCGCGGATCGCGGCACTGCCGGAGCCCGCGGAGCTCAAGGACCCGAAGACGCGGCTGCAGGAGCAGCTGCAGGCGCGCGGCCTGCCGCTGCCGCGCTATCAGGTCGAGCGCATCGAGGGCGAAGCGCACGCGCAGACGTTCCGGGTCACCTGCGAGGTGGAGCCGCTGGACCTGCGCGCGCGCGGCACAGGGACCGAGCCGGCGGCGCGCCGAGCAGGCGGCCGCCGAGCGCGTCCTTGGGGAGATTCAACGAGACTCGGCGGGGCAGCCGTGAGCGCGGATGCACCGAGCACTGCCGGATTTTCGCTGCGGCTTTGCCGCGCTCGTCGGCCGGCCCAACGTCGGCAAGTCGACGCTGCTGAATGCGCTGATCGGCCAGAAGCTGAGCATCGTGACGCCGCGGCCGCAGACCACGCGCCACCGGGTCCTCGGATCTGCGCAGCGGCCGCATGGCGCAGATCGCCTTCGTCGATACGCCGGGGCTGCACCAGCGGCGGCGCGCGCGCGCTCAACCGCGCCATGAATCGCACGGCCGCTGCGGCGCTCGCCGAGGCCGATCTGTGCGTGCTCGTGGTCGAGGCGCTGAAATGGACCGCGAGGATGATCTGGCGCTCGAGCGCATCGCGCAAAGTCGGCCGAGCCGGCGTCGCCGCGGTCAACAAGGTCGATCGGGTGCGGCCGCGCGAGCGCCTGCTGCCGTATCTGCCGAGCTGGCGCAGCGCTTGCGTTCGCGGAAATCGTGCCGGTCTCGGCCCCAAGGGCGAGCAATCTCGAGGCGCTGCGCGGCGTCATCGCGCGCACTGCCGGTGGCGCCGCCGCTGTTTCCCCGCGATCAGCTCACCGACCGCGACCTGACGTTTCGCATCGCCGAGACTGATCCGCGAGAAGCTGACGCTGGAGCTGGATCAGGAACTGCCGTACGGCATTGCGGTGGAGATCGAGCAGACCGGCGGAGGAGGACGGCCGCTGAGTGTCTCGCGCGGCCATCTGGGTCGATCGCGCCGGCCAGAAGCCGATCGTCATCGGCGCCGGCGGCGCGCGCCTGAAGCGCGTCGGACGCGCGGCGCGGCTGGAGCTCAATCAGCTGCTCGGCGAGCGCTTTCATCTGACCTCTGGGTCAAGGTGCGCGAGGACTGGGCCGACGACGCCCGCGCCCTGCAGCAGCTGGGGCTGGAATGAGGCGCAATGCCACGCGCCGCATGCAGCTCGCGCGGGCCTACGTGCTGCACCAGCGCCCGTTCCGCGACACCAGCCTGATCCTCGAGGTGTTGGCGCGCGATCACGGCCGCTTATCGGTGTTTGCGCGCGGGCGTGCGCGGCCCAAGGCGCGCTCGCCGCGCGTTTGCAGCCGTTTCAGCCGCTGCTGCTGTCCTGGAGCGGGCGCGGCGAGGCGCCGCAGCTCACCGGCGGCGGAGAAGCGCACGGAGCGGCTGACGTCGCTGCCGCCGGCGTGCCTGATGAGCGCTTCTATCTGAATGAGCTGCTGCTGCAAGCTGATGACGCGGCACGATCCGCATCCGGACTGTTCGACGCCTATCACGCCGCGACTTCGAGGAGCTGCGCGCAAGGCGCGCCGTCGAGCGCCGACCTTGCGAGTCTTCGAGGAGCGGCTGCTCGAGGATTCTCGGCTACGGGCTGGATCTGGCGGCCGAAGCTGACAGCGGGCGGCCGGTCGACCCGGCATGCGTACTATCATTTCCGCCCGGGCAGGGGCTTGTTGCTGGCCGACGCCGGCAGCCCGGGGCGCTCGCCGGGCAGCTCGCTCGTGCAGCCTGGCGAGCGAGCACGCTCGACGAGCGCGCGCGAGCTGCGGAGGCGCGCGGCCTGATGCACGCGGCGCTCGATCACTGTCTGGAGGGCCGCGAGCTGGCCACACGCGTCGGTGGCGCGCTCGATGGCGCGCAGAGGAGCGCGCATACCATGAGTCACTCGTCCATCGCCCTGGGCGTCAATATCGATCACGTCGCCACGCTGCGCCAGGAGCGCCACGCGCGCTATCCGGAGCCGGTGCAGGCGGCGCTGCTCGCCGAGCAGGCCGGCGCCGACAACATCACGCTGCATCTGCGCGAGGACCGCCGCCACATCCAGGAGCGCGACGTGCGCTGCTGCAGGACCTGCTGAAGACGCGCATGAATCTGGAGATGGCGGTGACCGATGAGATGCTCGACTTCGCCTGCGCGGTGCGGCCGGCCGACTGCTGCCTGGTGCCCGAGCGGCGCGCCGAGTCACCACCGAAGGCGGCCTGGATGCCGCGGCCAGGTGCAGCGCCTGAAGGAGGCGACTGCGTGCTCGCTGGCGCAGGGCATTCGCGTGGCGCTGTTCATCGATCCGGATCGCGCGCAGATCGAGGCCGCGCGCGCAGATCGGCGCGCCGGTCGTCGAGCTGCATACCGGCGCCTATGCCGACATCTGCCGGCGCGCGCCAGGCGCGCGAGCTCGAGCGGCTGCAGGCGGCGCGCGCACCTCGCGGCGAGCCTGGGCCTTGAGGTGCACGCCGGGCCACGGCCTGAACTATCACAACGTGCAGCCGGTGGCGGCGATCGCGCGAGATCGTCGAGCTCAACATCGGCCACGCCATCATCGCGCGCGCGCTGTTCGACGGCCTGGCAGGCGGTGCGCGAGATGAAGGCGCTGATGCTGGCGGCGCGCGCATGATCTTCGGCATCGGCATCGATGTGCTCGAGGCGCGGCGCATCGACGAGACGCTCGAGCGCTTCGGCAACACTTCTTCGATCGGCTGCTGCTGCCGCAGGAGCGGGCGCAGTTCGAGCACACGCCGCGGCCGGAGCGTTTCCTCGCGATGCGCTTTGCCGCCAAGGAGGCGATCGTCAAGGCCATGGGCACCGGCTTCGCGCACGGCGTCTGGATCCGCGATGTCGGCGTGGTGCAGAACGCCTGGGGCAAGCCCGAAGTGATCTACTCGGAGCGCGGCGAGCGGTTCGCCGGCAGCTTGGTATCGGCGAAGGGCATGTCACGCTCACCGATGAGGCCGGGCTGGTCGTCGCGGTCGCGGTGTTGATGAAGAGCGCAGCATGACCACATTGGTGTTCGACATCGAGACCGTGCCGGACGTGGAGCTCGGCCGGCGGATCTGTACGGCCTCGAGGGCCTCGACGATGCCGCGGTCGCCAAGGCCATGTTCGCCCTGCGGCCGCCAGGACGCCGGCACGAGATTTCTGCCGCACGTGCAGCAGCGCGTGGTGGCGATCTCCTGCGTGCTGCGCAGCCGCGAGGGGCTGAAGGTCTGGAGCCTGGGCGATCCGCATTCGCCGAGAGGCGGAACTGATCGAGCGCTTCTTCGACGGCATCGAGAACTTCTCGCCGGATCTCGTGTCCTGGAACGGCGGCGGATTTCGATCTGCCGGTGCTGCACTACCGCGCGCTCGCGGCCGGCGTGCAGGCGCCGCGCTACTGGGAGACGGGCGAGCGCGGATACCGCTTTCCGCTACAACAACTATCTGAGCCGCTTTCACTGGCGGCACCTGGATCTGATGGATGTGCTGTCGGGCTTCCAGGCGCGCGCGCGCGCCTCGCTTGCCGACGTCGCGGCGCTGCTGGGATCTGCCGGGCAAGCTCGGATTCTCGGGCGCCCAGGTCTGGGATGCGTAGCTGGCGGGCGATCTCGTCGGATCCGCCGCTACTGCGAGACCGACGTGCTCAATACCTATCTCATCTATCTGCGCTTCGAGTTGATGCGCGGGCAGCTGCCCGCGGCGCGCCACGCCGAGGAAGTCGAGCGCGTGAAGAGCCCTGCTGCGCGCGTCAGCCGAGCCGCATCTCGCGCGAGTTCCTGCGTGCCTGGGAAGCGCGGCTCTGACGGCGCACAGCGCTCCTGCGAGCTCGAGACCGGCGCGGTCGCTGCACTCGACGCACGAGGGCGAGGGCATCGTCCGCGCCGGCAAGACGGCTTTCGTCGCCGGCGCGCTGCCCGGGGAGATCGTCCGCTTTCGGCGCACGCGCGCCATCGGCAGCACGATGAGGGCCAGCTGCTGGAGGTGCATCGAGGCGTCGCCGGAGCGCGTGACGCCGCGCTGCGCGCACTTCGGGGTCTGCGGCGGCTGCGCGCTGCAGCATCTGTCTGCCGGCCGCGCAGCTCGCCGCCAAAGAAGCCGAGCTGCGCGACAGCCTCGAGCGCGTCGCGCGCGTGACGCCGCACGCGCTGGCTCGCGCCGCTCACGGGGCCGCATTGGGGTTATCGCCGCCGCGCGCGGCTGGGCGCAAAGTATGTGGTCAAGAAGGGACGGGTGCTGGTCGGCTTTCGCGAGCGATCTCACGCCCTACGTCAGCGCGACTCGACACGCTGCGAGGTGCTCGCGCCGCCGGTCGGACGCGCTGATCGGGCCCGCTGTGCGCGCATGATCACGCAGCCTCAGCATCCGCGAGCGCGTGCCGCAGATCGAAGTGCGCCGTCGCGGACAACGCCGTCGCGCTGGTGCTGCGGGTGCTCGAGCGCACCGCGCGCGAGGCGGACCTGCAGGCACTGCGGGCATTCGAGCGCGAGCACGGCGTGCGCCTCTACCTGCAGCCGGGCGGCCTCGACACCGTGCGCGCGCCTGCGAGGATGCGCCCGCGGAGCGCGGCGCTGCGCTATGCGCTGCCGCAGTTCGGGCTGCGAACTCGAGTTCGAGCCGACCGACTTCGTCCAGGTCAACGCGGCGGTGAATCAGGCCCTGGTCGCGCGTGCCATGGAGCTGCTGGAGCTGGACCCGAGCTCGCGGGTGCTCGATCTGTATTGCGGGCTGGGTAACTTCTCGCTGGCGCTGGCGCGCCGCGCGGCGCGCGTGGTCGGCGTCGAGGGCGATGCGCGCCTGGTCGAGCGAGCGCGCATAACGCGCAGCCGAATGGGATCGACAACGCGCAGTTCCATGGCCGCGGACCTCGCCCAGCCGCTGCCGCAGGCTGCGCCGTGGCTGCGCAGGGCTATCAGCCACGTGATGCTCGACCCGCCGCGGGCCGGTGCGCGCGCGATGTTGCGCGACCATCGCACGGCTTGCACCGCAGCGGGTCGCTGTATATTTCCTGTCATCCGGGCAGCCTTGCGCGAGATGTCGGCGTGCTGGTCCACGATCACGGCTTCGTGCTGCGCGCCGCCGGCGTGCTCGACATGTTCCCGCATACGACTCACGTGGAGTCGATGGCGCTGCTGACGCCGCCGACAGGGCAGGACTGCGGCTACATGACGCTCGGGCCGCTGATGATCGATCTCGCCGGTCCGCGACTCGAGCCGGCCGAGGAGCGCGAGCTGCTGCGCGCATCCGCTCGTCGGCGGCGTCATCCTGTTCACGCGCAATTACGTCGACCCCGCGCAGCTGCGCGCGCTGGTCGCGGCGATCCATGCCGAGCGCAGCCCGCCGCTGATCGTCGCAGTCGATCATGAGGGCGGCCGGGTGCAGCGCTTCCGGCAGCGGCTTCTCGCGCTTGCCGGCCGCGCGACGGTCGGCCACGAGTTTGATCCCGATGCGCGCAGCGGGACTTGCGCTCGCGCGGCGCATGGGCTGGCTCATGGCGGCGGAGCTGCGCGCCCACGGCGTCGATCTGTCGTTCGCGCCGTGCGTGGACCTCGACTACGGCGTCGAATGAGGCGATCGGCGACCGCGCCTTTCATGCGCGGGCCGATGTGGTCGCGCAGCTCGCCGTCGCCTACATGCATGGCATGCGGGATGCCGGCATGGCCGCGACCGCGAAGCACTTTCCCGGGCACGGCGCGGTCGTCGCCGACTCGCACCTGGCCCTGCCGGTCGATCGGCGCGAGCTCGCCGACCTGGAGCGAGGATCTCGCCCCGTACCGCCGCCTGATCGCCAACGGCCTGCCGGGCGTCATGGTCGCGCACATCCTGTTTCCGGCGGTGGACGCCGCGTCCGGCGAGCCTCTCGCAGCGCTGGATCCGGGGCGTGCTGCGAGGCGAGCTGCACTTTCAAGGCGCGGTGTTCGCCGACGACTGTCGATGGGCGGGGCTGCGGCCGCCGGCGACATCGTGACGCGCGTGCCGAGCGTGCGCTCGCGCGCCGGCTGCGACATGCTGCCGGTGTGCAACGATCGCGCCGGCGGTCGCGGCGCTGCTCGATCGGCTGCGCGTCGAGCCCGAGCCCGCCTCGCAGCTGCGGCTGGTGCGCATGCGCGGGCGCGAGGAATCTCGCCCGGGGAGCTGCACGCTTCGAGCGCAGCTGGCGTGCGCGCGCAGGCGTCCCTGACGCAGGCGCTGGCGGCGCCGGCACTGACCCTGCAATCGGGTGCCTGCATGAGCAATCTGACAGCGGATGCCTGGCGGGATATCGTCGACCAGCGCCGGAGGGCATCGTGTCTGCGACGCCACCGCTCGCGGATCATCCGGTCGTCTATGCCAATGCGGCATTCGCGCAGCTGTGCGGCTATCCCGTCGGCAGCGCTGCTCGGCACGAATCTGCGCATCCTGCAGGGCGAGCGACCGCGACCAGGAGGGACGGCAGCGCCTGCGCGAGGCGCTCGAGCGCGGCGAGCCGTGCCGCGTGCTGATGCGCAACTACCGGCCCGATGGCACGCTGTTCTGGAACGAGATGCTGATTCAGCCGGTGCGCGACAAGCGCGGCCGGCGTGGTGCAATTGGGTCGGCTATCATCGCGATGCCAGCGAGCGCCTGCGACGCCGAGCGATCGCGCCGCAGGCCGGCTTGCCGGCCTGGTGCGCGAGGACCGGCTGACCGGCCTGCACTCGCGCGCCTACTTCGAGGAGCTGCTGCAGCGCGACTGGCTCGTCGCGCAGCGCGACTCGCACGAGATCGGTCTGACGCTCTTCGATATCGATGATCTCGGCCCTACAACGACATCTTCGACAAAGCCGCCGGCGATGCCTGCATCCGCCGCGTGGCGCGCGTGATCACCGGCTCCTATCGGCGCGGCGGCGATCTGGTCGGTCGCTGGGATGGCGGCACGTTCGCGGTGCTCACGCAGGGCGATGCGTCGGAGAAGGCGGCTGAATACGCGCGGTGGTGGTGCAGCGCGTGCGCGACCTGCTGATTCATCATCCGCGCTCGGGCACCGGCGGCCGTTATGTCACGGTGAGCGCCGGGGTGGCAAGCTGGTGCCGCCGCGGGAGCTGCCGCTCACGGCCTTGGTCAACGCGTGCACCGCGGCTCTGAAGCGCGCGAAGCGCGAGGGCAAGAATTCGATCCGCGCGGCCGAGGCCAAGGACTTCAGCTAGCGCCGGCGCGTAGCGCGCCTCAGCGTCCGGCGGACGCGTGCCCTGGGCCGGCGTCACGAGCGCGATCACACCGAAGGCGGGATGATCGAAATAATTGCGCTCGTAGAATCTGCACGCGGTGATTGTCGTTGATCAGGAACGTCGTACCGGGCGCCGCGCCCAGTCCGCCAGGGGCCGAGGAAGGCGTGAAGCTCAGCTGCATCCCAGATGCAGGAACTGGCCGCGCTCGAGCGACACCGCGCCCGTCAGCTCGGGAGTATCGAAGCCGAGCCGCTGCAGGCTGATGCTATCATGAGTGCCCCAGAGGCTCGCCGTCTGCGCCCACCCGACATGCGCGACGGGTGCATAGCCACCGCTGGCTTTGAGTTGCGCCTCGATGTCTTCAGCTGAAACTCCGTCGGTGCAAGAGCGCGCACGAAGCGGCCTGCCTGGGCCGCTGCACCGGTTGGGGCTGCGGGCGGTGTCATTGTCGGCGGTTCCCGTCGCCGGTGCGCCCGTCTCAAGATTCCAGTCCTCGGGTGGCCCGAGCGCGGATAGCGCCCGAAAGACGATGACCTCGACGTTGTAGATCGGCGTGTCCGGCAGGCAACGGCTGCGCGGCAGGCGGCGCTTGCGCGGCGGGCGCTGCAGTGGTGCCAGCAGGGGCGGGTGGGTTGACGGGCGCCTGTGCAGCGGCTGCGATGCCCACGGCGAGCAGGCCAGACAGGCTCACCCAGGACGCAGACTCACCCCAGCTCTCATCGGCCGCATTCGTATCAGGCTGCGCGGGGCGGCCCCGCCAGACGCTGCAGCAGCTGTCCAGCGAACTCGAAGCGCTGCGGCTTCAGTTGGCAGTGCGCGCGTGATGCGCAGCTTCAGCGGCCCCTCGAGCCGGAATTCACGGCTCGAGCGCTGCATCAGGCGAATCACGGCGCCGGCGTCGACGCGGTTCTGCTCCTCGAACTGCACGTTGCCGCCGTGCGCGCCGAGATCCAGGCGGCGCACCCCGAGCGCGCCGGCACGCAGCTTCAGGCGCGCCAGGCGCAGCAGATTTGCGCCGCGGCGGGCAGCTCGCCGAAGCGGTCGACGAGTTCGGCGGTCATTTCCTCCAGCGCGGCGTCGTCCGCGGCGGCGGCGATGCGCTTGTAGAGCGCCAGCCGCACGTGCACGTCGGCGACGTAGTCCTCCGGCAGCAACGCCGGCACGTGCAGCTCGATCTCGGTGGCGGCCGCCAGCGGCCGTCGAGCGCCGGCTCGCGCCCCTCCTTGAGCGCCGCGCACCGCGTGCTCGAGCATGTCCAGGTACATGCCAGCCCGACCTCGCTGAGCTCGCCGCTCTGCGCCTCGCCGAGGAACTCGCCGGCGCCGCGGATCTCCAGATCGTGGGTGGCCAGCACGAAGCCGGCGCCGAGCTCCTCGAGCGACTCGATCGCCTCCAGGCGCTTGAGCGCATCGCCGGCTCAGCGCTCTGCGCGACGGCACGATCAGGTAGGCGTAGGCGCGGTGATGCGAGCGGCCGACGCGGCCGCGCAGCTGGTGCAGCTGCGCCAGGCCGAGGCGATCGGCGCGGTTGATCAGGATGGTGTTGGCGCTGGGCACGTCGATGCCGCTCTCGATGATGGTCGTGCACACCAGCAGGTTGAAGCGCCGATGATAGAAATCCACCATCAGCTGCTCGAGTTCGCGCTCGCGCATCTGGCCGTGGCCGATGCGCACGTCGGCCTCGGGCACCAGCGTCGCGAACTCGGCCGCGATCTTCTCGATGCTCGCGGACCTCGTTGTGCACGAAGTACACCTGGCCGCCGCGGCGCAGCTCGCGCAGCACCGCCTCGCGCAGCGTCGGCACCGTGCCACTCGCGTGACGAAGGTCTTGATCGCCAGGCGCGCCGCCGGCGGCGTCGTGATCAGCGACAGATCGCGCAGTCCGCCCGAGCGCCATGTTGAGCGTGCGCGGAATCGGCGTCGCGGTGAGCGTCAGCACGTGCACCTCGGCGCGCAGCGCCTTGAGCCGCTCCTTGTCGCGCACGCCGAAGCGATGCTCCTCATCGACGATGATCAGGCCCAGATCGCGGAAGCGCACGTTGGCGTGCAGCAGGCGATGGGTCGCGATGACGATGTCGATCGTTGCCCTGCTCGATGCCCTTCGAGGACCGCGTGCGGTCTCGGCGCTGTGCGAAAGCGCGACAGCGCCTCGATGCGCACCGGCCAGTCGGCGAAGCGGTCGCGAAAGTTCGCAGGTGCTGCTGCGCCAGCAGCGTCGTCGGCACCAGCACCGCGACCTGGCGCCCGGCCTGCACGGCGACGAACGCGGCGCGCATCGCCACCTCGGTCTTGCCGAAGCCGACATCGCCGCAGACGATGCGATCCATCGGCTGCGTGCTTGCCAGATCCTCGAGCACCTGGCGGATGGCCTCGGCCTGGTCGGCGGTCTCCTCGAACGGGAAAGCGTTGGCGAAGGCCTGGTATTCGAGTTCGCGCACGCCGCAGGCGCGGCGGCCTGGTGCGCCGCGCGGCGCGCGTGCAGATCGAGCAGCTCGGCGGCGACGTCGCGCACCTGCTCGGCGGCGCGCTTGCGCGCCTTGGCCCACTGGTCGGTGCCGAGCTTGTGCAGCGGCGCGCTCTCCGGGCGCCGCGCCGGTGTAGCGATTGACCAGATGCAGCGCGTGCACCGGCACATAGACGCGATCGCCGTCCCGGTACTCGAGCACCAGGAACTCGCCCGGTTGTCCGCCGATCTCCATCGACCTGCAGGCCGACGTAGCGGCCGACGCCGTAGTTCTCGTGCACCACCGGCGCGCCGGGTTCGAGGTCTGCAGATCGCGCAGGATCGCCGCCGGATCCGAGGCCGACCGGCTGCGCGCCGCCGCTCCTGGCGCGCGCGCGTGCCGAACAGCTGCGATTCGCGAGAGCAGCGCAACGGCGGGCTGCGCGAGCTGCAGGCCGCCGATATCCTCGGCGACGGAGATCGCGAGCGCGCATCGCCGTCGCGCGAACGCCTCCCAGTCCGGCACGCGCCGTGACGCTGGTGGCCGTGCGGCCGCAGCATCTCACTGCAGCACTTCGCGCCGGCCCGGGCGAATCGGCGGCGATCAGCACGCGGCCGGCGAAGCTCGCCGAGGAATCCGCGTCGAGCGGCGCGAGCGGCTCCGCGGCGCGCGCATCGAGCCGCAACTCGCGGCGGCATGCGCGGCTCGGAAAATCGTGCACGCTGCATCGTCTCGGGATCGCAGGTCCAGCTCGGCCTTGAAGCGCTCGATGCTGATGCTGGTGAGCGGCTGCGGCGCCTGGCCAGTTCCTGCGGCGTCATGAACAGCTCGTGCGGCGGCAGCAGCGGACGCTCGATGTCGTGGCGGCGCTCCTCGTAGCGGTGCTCGATGCGCCTCCCAGCTGCTCGAGCGCCGGCACCGGCGCCGCTGTCGTGCACGATCACCGCATCGCGCGGCAGATAGTCGAAGAGCGACGCGGTCGCCTCGAAGAACAGCGGCAGATAGAACTCGATGCCCGGCGGCGCGAGCCCTTCGCTCACGCCGCGATAGACGGCTCGACGCGTCGACATCGCCCTCGAAGCGCGCGCGGTAGCGGCGCCGGAAGCCCTTGACCGCCTCCGCATCCAGCGGCATCTCGCGCGCCGGCAGCAGCCGCACGCTCTCGATCGGATCCGAGCGAGCGCTGCGTGTCGGGATCGAAGCGGCGGATCGACTCGATCTCGATCGTCGAACAGATCGACGCGCAGCGGCGTCTCGGTGCCCATCGGAAACACATCGAACAGCGAGCCGCGCAGCGCGAATTCGCCCGGGGCCGGCAACCTGGCTGACGCTGGCGTAGCCGGCTTCGATCAGGCGCTGCGCGCAACGGCTCGATCGCGAGCGTCTGCGCCACGCTGCAGCTCGAAGGCGCGGCCTGCACGTAGCCGACCGGGCGGCAGGCGCTGCAGCAGGGTGTCGGCGCGAGCATCAGGATGCCGCGCGCGAGCGTCGGGCAGCTCGAAGAGCGTGCGCAGCCGCTCGCGAGACGATGTCCGGGTGCGGCGAGAACACGTCGTAGGGCAGCACCTCCCAGTCCGGCAGCGGCAGAGCGACTGCGTGGTGCTCGCGCCGCCGAAGAAACGAATTCCGCGGCCAGCCGCTCGAGCTCGCGGGCGTCGGCGGTGACCACGACCACGTATAGCCGCGAGATCGTCGCGCATGGCCTCGGCCAGCGCCAGAGCGCGGGCGCTGCCGTGCAGCCGATGCCAGCGCGATGCGTGAGCGCCGGCGCTGTCGGGACGCGGAGGATTGAGCAGGGTCGTCATCGATCAGGACAGGGTGAGGCGCAGCGCAGAACGCGGCAGCTTACCCGGCGCCGAGCGTGAATTACAAAGCTTCGGCTGTGAGCGCCTCAGCCGCCGTTGGCGACGATGGTGCCAGCTGCCGGTGGCGACGGTGCTAGTGGCGACGGCGTGGATCACGGCCTTCTCGAAAAACACCGAAAAACCCGGGTAGTCCCAGCGGGTGATCGGCGGCTTCCCCACCGTGTCGGATGGCGGTTCGCGCGGCGCGCCGAACTGCTCTTCGACGGTCTTCATCGTGCATGCCGCGGCGCGGGGCCGCGGCACGTTCGAAGTCACGCACCGCGACCTGCCGTCATCGACGACGAGTGTCGGCGCGGGCCAGCCGCGCTGGGCAAGGCCGGCGCGCGCTCAGAGCACAGCAGTGATACCGGGGACGGATTCTTGCATGGCAATGCTCCCACTCGCACCGGCGGAACTATAGCACCGGGCGCAATCTGTCAAAGCTGTCCGCGGCGCGGCCGGCCGCGGATCTGTGACGCACGTCCTGCCTTGCACGGTCGGCGCCAGTGTGGTTTAATGCCGCGCGCGTGTTTCACCCGCTTTGCGCTGTTCGTCGGGCTGCGCTATGTGCGCGCGCGACACGCACAAATTCTTCGTCTCCTTCATCACCTGGGTGTCGCTGCTCGGCGTGGGGCTGGGGGTCGCCGCGCTGATCGTGATCCTCTCGGTGATGAACGGTTTCGAAGGCGAGCTGCGCGAGCAGCTGCTGGCGCTGAGTCGCCGCATGCCCGTGGTGCCAGCACGGCGCCGGGGCAGCCGCCCGACGCAGGCCGATGGCAGCGCGCTGCCGCGCGGCTGCGCGCCCGTGCCGGGCGTGGTCGGGGTGGCGCCCTACATGGATCTGCAGGCCCTGGCGGTGCCACAGCCCGACATGCTGCCGGTGCGTGCTGCGCGGCATCGATCCGGCGCTCGAGAAGCTCGCGTCAGCGAGCATCGGCCAGCTGTTGCTGGAGGGGCGGCTTCACGGATCTCTGGCCGCGGACACGATCGCGTGCTGCGTCGGCGCGATCATCGCCGATCAGCTCGGGACTTGCGCCTCGGCGACGCGCTGACGCTGCTGATTCCGATGGTCGCCGCCGACGGCACGCCCGAGCCGCGACTGCGCGAGTTCACCGTCGCCGGCGTCTTCGAGGCCGGCCTGCAGGAGCAGGAGCACACGCTGATTCTCGCGCACATCGCCGATGTGCGCGCGTTTGCGCCGCAGGCCGCGAGCGGCGAGGGGCTGCGGCTGCGCTTCGCCGATGCGCTGCAGATGCGCCGCGCTCATGCAGGCGCGCTGCGCGGCGCTGCTGCCGGCGCACTTCAGGTCATCGACTGGACCGCAGGACAACGCCAGCTACTTTCGCGCCATCCGCATCGAGAAGACCATGATGTCGCTGATCCTGCTGCTGATCGTCGCGGTCGCGGCCTTCAATATCGTGGCGATGCTGGTCATGGTGGTGACCGACAAGCGCACCGACATCGCGATCCTGCGCACGCTTCGGCGCCTCGCCGCGCACGGTCATGGGCGTGTTCATGACGCAGGGACTGGTCATCGGCTGGGTCGGCGTGGCGCTCGGGGTGAGCGCTCGGGGTGCTGCTGGCGCTCAACGTCGAGCACGTCGTGCCGTGTGCTCGAGCGCACGTTTCGCTTTCAGTTCCTCGATGCGGACGTCTACTACAGCACCGCCATTCCGTCCGACCTGCACTGCGCGCGAAGTCGGCTGGATCAGCGCTGGCGGCGCTGCTCCTGACGCTGCTTGCGACGGTCTATCCGGCGCTGCGCGCCGCGCGCACCGCCGCCGGCCGAGGCGCTGCGCTACGAGTGATGCGTCATGCGCGCGCCGGCTACGAATGGCTGATCGGCACGCGCTATCTGCGCTCGACGCCGCGGCCGCGGTTTCCTTTCCTTCGTCGCGGTGGTGTCGGCGCTCGGGCCTGATGCTCGGCGTCGCCGTGCTGATCGTGGTGCTGTCGGTCATGAATGGCTTCGAGCGCGAACTGCGCACCCGCATCCTGAGTGTCACCGCGCACGCGACGCTCACCGGCCTTGAGGGCACGCTCGCCGACTGGCGGGCGCGCGGCACAGGGCCCTGCAGAGCCGGGCGTGCTGGCCGCGGTGCCGTACATCGAGGCGCAGGCGCTGCTGGCCCATGGGCAGCACGTCGTCGGCACCAGTGCGCGGCGTTCTGCCGGACCGAGGAGCGCACGCCGACGGGCTTGCGCAGCACATCGATCCGCGGGCGCATCGAGGATCTGAGCCCGGTCGCTATCGCATCATCCTGGGAGCGGCGCTGGCGCATGCGCTCGATGCGCGAGGTCGGCGATGCTCCGTGGTGCTGATCGCGCCGCAGGGCACGGCGACGCCGAGCGGCATGCAGCCGCGCATGCGGCGCTTTCACGTCACCGGCATCTTTCAGTCCGGCATGTACGAATACGACCGCGGCCTTGCGCTGATCAGCATGCAGCGATGCGGCGCGCATCTATCGCCTCGATGATCGGGCGACCGGCGTGCGGCTGGCGCTCGCGCGACCCGTTGCGGCGCACCGCGCTGGTGCGTCGCTCGCGCTTGCGCTCGGGCGGCGGCTTCTACGTGAGCGACTGGACCCGCAGCCACGCGAACTTCTTCCGCTCGATCGAGATCACCAAGTCGATGCTGTTCGTGATCCTGCTGATGATCGTCGGCGTCGCGGCCTTCAACATCATTGCGACGCTGGTCATGGTCGTGAAGGAAAAGCGCTCCGACATCGCGATCCTGCGCACGCTGGGCGCCGGGCCGCGCAACATGCTCGCTCACCTTCGCCATCCAGGGCGTGTTCATCGGTCTTGCCGGAACGCTGCTGGGTGCGGCGCTGGGCGTCCTGTGGCGCATAATCTGCGAAGTCTCGGTGCATGATCTGGAGCGCCTGCTCGGCACGCATTTTCTGGATGCGCAGGTGTACTTCATGAGTGATCTGCCGGCCTATGTCGAATGGCTTGACGTGCGTGCGCATCTGCGCCGTGGCCTTCGCGCTGTGCGCGCTGGCGACGCTCTATCCGGCCTGGCGCGCGTCCCGCACGGCACCCGCGGAGGCGCTGCGCCATGACTGACGCGGTGCTCGCAGGCGAGCGATGTTCACAAGAACTTCCGCAAGGACCGGCACCTTGACCGTGCTGAGCGGCGTCGAGCTTGAGGATCGGGACCGGCGAGCGCCTCGCCATTGTCGGCGCCTCCGGCTCCGGCAAGACCACGCTGCTGCAGATCCTGGGCGGACTCGATCGACCCTCCTCGGGGCGGGTGCTCGTGACGGGCCGCGACATCCACGCGCTGGGCGAGCGCGAGCGCGGCGCGCTGCGCAACCGCGCGCTCGGCTTCGTCTATCAGTTCCATCATCTGCTGCCGGAGTTCTCGGCGCTGGAGAATGTGGCGATGCCGCTGCTGGTGCGGCGCGAGCCCGTCGCCGAGGCGCGGGCGCGAGCGCGCGAGCTGCTGCGACGCGTGGGACTGGCCGAGCGCCTGACGCACCGCCCGCATCAGCTCTCAGGCGGCGAGCGTCAGCGCGCCGCCGTGGCGCGCGCACTGGTCACCGAGCCGGCGCTGGTGCTGGCGGATGAGCCGACCGGCAATCTCGATGGCGCGAACGCCGAGCAGGTGTTCGCGCTGATGCTCGAGCTCAATCGCGAGCTTGGGACCAGCCTGGTGGTCGTCACCCACGATCCGCGGCTCGCGGCGCGCATGGACCGCGTGCTGACGCTCGAGCAGGGTACTGCTCAGCCCGTAGAAGAGGCGGCACGCCGCATGCGCTGCGGCGGTTGCAGCACGTGCAGGCGCCAGAGAAGCCCGAGCACGGCCCAGCCGAGTATGCTGCAGATGATCGCGGATACCAGGCAGCCGACCAGAAACGGCTTCCACATCGGCCCCAGGCCGTGCTCTAGCCAGTTCCAGCTCAGCCGGAAGCCGAATGGCCGCGCGTGCACGCGCAGGAGCGCCGCCCCGACGCGATAGGCGCATAGTAGATCGGCACCATCGTGAATGGATTCACGATGAACACCGTTGCGATGATGGTCGGGATGTTGAGCCGCCAGGTGACGGCGATGAACGCGGCGAGCGGCAGATGCACCGGCAGCGGCATGAAGCATGATCGCAAGCCCGGCCGCAAATGCGGCGGTGACGCTGCGGCGATGCAGCGTCCACAGATGCGGATCGGTGAGCTGGGAGCCGAAATGCCCGCAGGTACCACTTGTCGCGGAGTGCGTGGACGCGTGGCGCGAGTTTCTTGAGCAGGCGGGGCATGGGCGCGCAACTCTAGCAGATCGGTCCGCCGTACGCAGGCGCATCGGCGTCCGGTATGATGGCCGCTGTCAACGGGGTCTGGAATCAAACGGATGTGGGAAATCGTGCGGGCCGGCGGCCCGTTCATGTGGCCGATCATTCTGTGCTCCATCGGCGCGGCGGCGATCATCCTCGAGCGGTTATGGACGCTGCAGGAGCAGCGCGTGCTGCCGCGGGACCTCACGCAGCGCGTGTGGCAGCTCGTCGAGGCCAACCAGGTCAATGACAAGGTGATCGCCGCGCTGGAGCAGAACTCGCCGCTGGGCAAGGTACTCGCGGCCGGGCTCGCCAACCGCCACCGACCGCGCGAGATCATGATGGAGCGGCTGGAGGACGCCGGCCGGCACGTGGTGCATGAGCTCGAGCGCTTCCTCAACACGCTCGGCACCATCGCCAGCATCTCACCGCTGCTCGGGCTGCTCGGCACCGTCACCGGCATCATCAAGGCCTTCAATGCGCTGCAGGCCGGAGCCGCAGGCGATCCGCGCATGCTCTCCGGCGGCATCGCCGAGGCGCTGATCGCCACGGCCGCCGGGCTGTGCGTCGCGATTCCGGCGCTGATCGCCTATCGCTATCTGCGCGGGCGCGTCGAGCGCTTCGTGGTGGAGATGGAGAAGGACGCCATCAGGCTTGCCGATGCGGTGGAGGCGTCGCGTCAATGAACCTGCGTGCACGCCGCGTCGAGGACCCGGAGATCAACCTCGTCTCGCTGATCGACGTGGTGCTCATGATGGTGGTGTTCTTCATGCTCTCGAGCTCGCTCGTCGATGAGGGCAGGGTGCACATCCATCTGCCGCAGCGCAAGCAACGTGCCCACCTCGCGCCCCAGGCCGACCCGCTGGTCGTCACCGTCACCGCAACAGGGCGGCTATCTCGTCAATGAGCGCGAGCTCATCAACGCGAGCCCCGAGACGCTGCGTGCGGCCTTATTGAAGGAAGCAGGCACCGACCGCAGCATGCGCGTGACCATCCGCGCGGATGCACGCACGACGCATCAATCGGTGATCACGGCCATGGATGTGCTCGCGCGGCTTGGCTTCGGTGAGCTCAACATCGCGACCATCAAGGACGAGCCGGCAGGCAAGCCTTGAACGACGTGGTGCGTGCGGCCCCGACCGCTGCACCCGATGGGGTGCAGACGTATCGGCGTCTGCTCAGCTATCTGCGGCCGCACTGGGGCACATTCGTGCTCGGGATCCTCGGCGGGGTGCTGTTCTCGCTGACGCAGGTGAGCGTGCCGCTGTTTGCAAAGGTGCTCGGCGACGGCACCTTCACTCATCCGGACCCGCGCGCGATCGTATGGATTCCGGCAGCGCTCGTGGGCTTGTTTGCGCTGCGCGGAGTCGGCGATTTCACTCAAACCTATTTCATGGGCCATGCGAGCCGCTATGTGGTCAAGCGGCTGCGGCAGGAGATGTTCGAGTGCGTCGTACGCTTGCCCATGAGCTACTTCGACCGCAACTCATCCGCGGCGCTGCTTTCGCGGCTCACCTTCAACGTCGAGATGGTCGGACAGGCAGCGACGGATGCGGTCGTGACGCTGGTGCGCGAGAGCCTGACGATCGTCGGCTGTGTGGCGGTACTGCTGTGGCTCAACCTGCGTCTCACTATCATTGCGCTCGCGATTGCGCCGTTGATCGCGTGGCTCATCACGGTCATCAACCGCTACTTCCGCCGCTACAGCCGTCGCATCCAGGATTCGATGGGCGATGTGACTCGCGTCGCGAAGGAGTCTTTCGATGCGCCGCGCCTCATCAAGGTGTACAACGCCGAGCCCCATTTGAGCCGTCAGTTCGAGACGGTGAACGAGTACAACCGACGCTCGAACATGCGTCTCATCCTGACCAAGGCGCTCGCCAATCCCGTGATTCAGCTCATCGCGGCGACGGGCGGCGCAGTCGTGCTCTCGATAGCGATTGCCGACGCGATTCACGGCCGCATGACGATGGGCGACCTGCTCGCATTTCTGGCCGCGCTCGTGAGCGTCGCGCAGCCGCTGCGCAACCTCATGGGCGTGGCGGGTCCGATACAGCAGGGCGTGGCCGCGGGACAGAGCCTGTTCGAGCTCATCGACGAGCCGGGCGAGTCACACGCCCATGGATTCGTCGCGCAGCGCGCGCGCGGAGAGGTCGACTTTCAGGAGGTGTCGTTTGCCTATGAGGGGGGCAAACAGGCCGCGCTGCGCAACGTCTCCCTGTCCGTGCCAGCGGGCCAGAGCATCGCGATCGTCGGGCGCTCGGGCAGCGGCAAGTCGACGCTGGTGAGCCTCCTGCCGCGCTTCTATGAGGCCGACTCGGGAAGCGTGCGCATCGACGGCCGCAACGTGCGCGAGTACGAGCTGCGCAGCCTGCGTGAGCAGATTGCCGTCGTCAGCCAGGAAGTCGTGCTCTTCAACGACAGCATCCGCAACAACATCGCCTTCGGCCGCGACGTGTCGCGCGGCGCCGTGGAGCGCGCCGCCGAGGCCGCCTACGCGATGGAGTTCATCGCCACACAGCCACAGGGTCTCGATACGCTCGTCGGCGATCGGGGCGTGCTGCTTTCGGGCGGTCAGCGACAGCGCATCGCCATCGCGCGCGCGCTGCTCAAGGATGCGCCGATCCTGATCCTGGATGAGGCCACCTCGGCGCTCGATACCGAGGCCGAGCGGCAGATCCGGGCAGCCATCGGCGAGCTTGTGCGCAACCGCACGACGTTCGTGATCGCGCACCGGCTTTCGACCGTGGAGCAGGCTGACCGCATCATCGTGCTCGATGCGGGCGCGATCGTCGAGGACGGGACGCACGCGGAGCTTCTGGGCCGCGGCGGCCTGTACGCACAGCTGCATCGGCTGCAATTCAGCGACTGACATGTCCGGCCTCGAGCGCTGGGTGATGCGCATGTGGTATGGCCGAGGCGGTGGGGGCTGGCTCGAACCGCTTGCGTTTCTCTATGGCACGGTGACCGCCCTGCGCGAGCGCGCGTATGCCGCGGGCTGGTTGAAAAGTGTCCAGGTCGGCCGGCCCGTCATCGTCGTGGGCAATCTCACCGTCGGTGGAACCGGCAAGACTCCGCTTGTTGCCTGGATTGCAGAACGGCTCACGGCGCAAGGCGTCTCGGTCGGCATCGTCATGCGGGGCTACGGACGCAACGCCGCGCATGTGCGTGCGGTCACGCTCGGATGCGGACTGGCGCGAGGTCGGCGATGAGGCCCTTCTGCTGCAGCGTCGCAGCGGTTGCGCCGTCTTCGTCGGCGCCGACCGCGTCGCGGCCGCACGCGCAGCGATCGCAGCCGGCGTGCAGGTGATCGTCTGCGATGATGGCCTGCAGCATTTTCGCCTGGCGCGCGACTGCGAGATCATCGTCGTCGATGGCGAGCGCGGGTTTGGCAATGGTCGGCTGCTGCCGGCAGGGCCGCTGCGGGAGCGCACGGGCCATCTCGCGCGCGCGGATGCGCTCATCTGCAACGGCTCGCCCAGCGAGCGGCTCGCGGCCGAGCCGGCATGGGTGCATGCAAAGCGGTTTCTCGAGATGCGCCTTGCGCCCGGGGCGGTCCGACCTGTCGCATCGCTTGCGGCACGATCCCTCACTGGCGCAGGCATCAGCCGATCGCTCGAGGAATTTCGCGGCCAGCGCGTACACGCCATCGCCGGCATCGGCCATCCCGGACGCTTTTTCCGCCTGCTCGCCGCGCACGGAGTCGAGCTCATCGAGCGGCCATTTCCGGATCATCATCCCTTTGGTCCGGGCGAGCTCGCATTCGATGATGGTTTACCCGTTCTCATGACGGAGAAAGACGCCGTGCGCTGCAGTGCGTGGGCCACGCCATCGATGTGGTATGTGCCGGTAACAGCTCAGTTCAACACAGCCGACGAAGCCACTCTTCTGAGCTGCATCAAGCGACGCATCGACTGTGACGCGGCCGCCGCAACGCGGTAGAGTCCGCAAATGGACGCGCGGCTTCTCGAGATTCTCGCCTGCCCTGTCTGCAAGGGGCCTCTGCAGTATCGCCGCGATGCGCTCGCACTCGTGTGTCGCATGGACCGTCTCGCATACCCGATCCGCGATGATGTGCCCGTGATGCTGGAAGAGGAGGCGCGTCAGCTGTCCGCGGACGATCCGCTCCTCGAGCGCTGAGGGCACCCCATGTTTCGCGTGGTCGTTCCCGCACGCCACGATTCCAGCCGCCTTGCCGGCAAGGTACTGCTGCCGATCGCTGGGCGAACCATGCTGGAGTGGGTGCTCGAGCGTGCGCGCGCCTCGAGCGCCGATGAGGTGTGGGTGGCGACGGATGACGAGCGCATCGCACGGGTCGCTCGGGACTGCGGTGCGCCGGTCGCGATGACCTCGACGACGCACGCGCTCCGGAACCGACCGCATCGCAGAGGCGGCGTGGTCACAGCGCTGGGACCCCGAGCACATCATCGTGAATCTACAGGCCGATGAGCCGCTCATGCCCCCGGCACTCATCGACCAGGTGCGGGAGCTTCTGCAGCAGCACGCGGGCGCCGCCCTCGCCACGCTCGCGACGCCGATCGCCTCCCTCGAGGAATTCCTCGACCCGAACGCCGTCAAGGTCGTCGTGGGGCACGAGGAGCGCGCCCTGTACTTCAGCCGTGCACCCATCCCCTGGGATCGCGACGGAGCGCCGGGAGGCCTTGCCAGCCAGCGCAGCTTTGCCGGTGCGCTCAAGCACATCGGGATGTATGCCTACCGGGTTCGCGCCTTGCAGCGTCTGGCTGCGCTCGCGCCGAGTCCGCTTGAGCTGCGCGAGAAGCTCGAGCAGCTGCGCGCGCTCGAGAATGGTTTGGATGTGAGAGTCGGCATCGCTGCCGAGCGGCCAGGCGCGGATGTGAATACCGCCGGGGATCTGGAGCGGGTGCGCGCGCTTCTGAAGTGAACCTCCGGCCGCTGCCGGGGTACTCATGCTCGGTTACTCCCAAACTTGGCCGCCTTCGGGCGGCCTTTCTTTTAAAATGCGCGCATGCGAATTCTTTTCGTCTGCTTGGGTAATATCTGCCGCTCACCCACCGCCGAGGCCGTGTTCCGCACCGTGGTCGCGCGGGATGCGCCGGAGCTCGAGATCCTGATCGATTCCGCCGGCACCGCCGGCTATCACGTCGGCTCGCCGCCGGATCGGCGGGCACAGCAGGCCGCGCGGCGGCGCGGCTACGAGATGTCGAGCATCCGCGCGCGCAGCATCGAGCCCGAGGACTTCGAGCGCTTTGACTTGATCCTCGCCATGGATCGCAACAACCTGACGGTCCTGCAACGTCAGGCCACCGATCCAGGGCGCCGGCGTGTGCGGCTCTTCATGGAGTTCGCGGGCGACCCCGAGACGCTCGAGGTGCCCGATCCGTACTACGGCGGGGTCAACGGCTTTGAGGCCGTGCTCGACCTCATCGAAGCCGCCTCCCGCGGCTTGCTCGAGCACGTGCGAGCGCAGGCCCGCGCCGCCTCGTAGCTACTCCTCGTTGTCGCGGGGCGGGCTCTCGGGGGAGCTCGGCGCCGACGACCAGACCACATAAGGCTGCTTGCTCGATCCACTGGAGCTGCTCTCGATGGGCGGTGCGGGCTCGAAGTGGGCGAGCGGTCGATGCTCAGTTGCCGGGGCTTGGTGCGTTTCTGTCTCGCGCGGGGGTGGCGCAGGCGAATTCACAGGCGGTGGCGGCACATCCGCCGACATCGGCTCGCCGCCGGAGACTTCATCGCTCGGCTCGAAGCCAGAACTGTAACCGGGACCCGTGCCGTTTGAGCCGCCGGCGCCCGATTCACGCGATCCGCCACCGCCGCGGCGTCCACGCCGCCGGCCACGCCGTCCGCGCCGCTCGCCACGATCAGCACGATCGTTGCGCTCGTTGCGCATTCCAGGCTCGGAGCGCATTTCCGAATCACTGGTCGGACCGGCCTCGCGGCGCGATTCCTCGACATCGCCTTGCGGGGCGGAGCTCATCTCGGCAGGCGGGGCCGGCAGCGGACGGCTGCCACCATCGCGCGAGGAGCGATTGCCGCCGTGACGCGTGCGGTCGCGATCTCCATCTCGCGATCGATCGCGGTCGGCAGAACGCTCACCGGAGCGATCGCGATCGCGATCACGGCCACGATCGCGTGAAGCGGAGCGGTGTCGATCGCGGTCGCGATAGCCGCCGTCGCCACCATAGCGGCGCGAGCGGGAATGTCCGTCTTGTCCCGAGGAGCGATCCGTTGCGCGATCAGTGCTCTCGCGCGAAGTGCTGGGGGCGGCGGCCGGAGCCGGCGCACTCGTCGTCGGTGCCCTACTGGATGCTTCCTCTCCAGCTAGCCAGCGTCGCACGTGTCCCCAGAAGCCCACGGGTCTGGACTCAGAAGCCCCATCGGGTGGAGCAGAAACCATGGGTGGCGCCGATGCTGCCGGCGCGACGGTCGCCGGCAGGATGCTCGCAACCGCCGCGATGTCCTGTGCAGGTTTCTTCTCACGACCCATCGGGTCGGCAACCTCCGCCGGGGTCGGCATGAGATAGCTCACCTGCCTGTTCTCGGGCAGCTGCGCCTCATCGTCGCGCACCCGCCGGATCGAGTACTCGGGCGTCTGAATGTGCGGATTCGGCACGATCACGAGGTCGATCTCGGTCTTGTCCTCGAGGGCGCGCAACCAGTCGCGCTTCTCGTTGATCAGATAGGTCGCGACGTCGACCGGCACCTGCACGATCACGCGCGCGGTGCGGTCCTTGCGCGGTTCCTCGCCGATCAGGCGCAGGATCGACGAGCGCCATCGATTCGATGCTGCGGATGCTGCCGATGCCGTTGCAGCGCGGGCACACCAGATGGCTCGACTCGCCGAGCCTGGGACGCAGTCGCTGGCGCGACATCTCGAGCAGCCCGAAGCGCGACAGGCGGCCGATCTGGATGCGCGCGCGATCCATCTTCATCGCATCGCGCAGCCGATCCTCGACGTCGCGCTGATTCTTCTGCGACTCCATGTCGATGAAGTCGATGACGATCAGGCCGCCGATGTCGCGGATGCGCAGCTGGCGCGCGATCTCCTCGGCGGCCTCGAGATTGGTGTTGAGAGCCGTGGTCTCGATGTCGCCGCCGCGCGTGGCGCGCGCGGAGTTGATGTCGATCGAGACCAGCGCCTCGGTGTAGTCGATCACGATGCTGCCGCCCGAGGGCAGCTGCACCTTGTGCGCGTAGGCCGACTCGATCTGGCTTTCGATCTGGTAGCGCGTGAACAGCGGAATGTCGTCGGCGTAGAGCTTGAGCCGGCGCTGCGCATCGTCGGGCATGAAGCGCTGCATGTATTCCTGCGCCTTCTGGAACGCGGCCTCGTCGTCGACCAGGACCTCGCCGATGTCGTCGGACAGGTAGTCGCGCAGCGCGCGCGTGACCGCGTCGCTCTCCTGGTACACCAGGAACGGCGCGGGCGGATCCTGCGCCGCGGCTGCGATCGCATCCCACTGGGTACGCAGGTTGTCGAGATCCCATTGCAGCTCCTCGACCGAGCGGCCGACGCCGGCGGTGCGCACGATGGCGCCCATGCCCTCGGGGATCTGCAGCTGGCTCATCACCTCGCGCATCTGGTCGCGATCCTCGCCCTCGATGCGGCGCGAGACGCCGCCGGCGCGCGGATTGTTCGGCATCAGGACCAGAAAGCGGCCCGCGAGGCTGATGAAGGTCGTGAGCGCTGCACCCTTGTTGCCGCGCTCCTCCTTCTCGACCTGGACCAGCAGCTCCTGGCCCTTCGTGACAGGAGCTCGCGGATGTTCATGCGGCCGCCCTGCGGCTGCGCGCGGAAGTATTCGCGGGAGACTTCCTTCAGCGGCAGGAAGCCGTGGCGCTGCGCGCCGTAGTCGACGAACGCAGCCTCGAGCGAGGGCTCGACGCGCGAGATTCGGGCCTTGTAGATGTTGGCTTTTTTCTGTTCGCGTGAGGGTAGCTCGATGCTCAGATCATAGAGTTTCTGTCCATCAACCAGTGCAACCCGCAGCTCTTCCTGCTGGGTTGCGTTGACGAGCATTCTTTTCATGCGGCCCTACTAGCAGTGAGGGACCGACAGGACGCGGCGGGAGGTCGTCCGCAGGCGACTCGCCAAGGAGTCGGTCGCGGCAAGGCACGAAGAAGTCGGGGCGCTCGAGGCTCTTTGTTCATGAGTTCCGCCGCAAGGCGGGGGGGCGCCGAAAACCTTCTGTAGCTCAACCGACGGCGCGCCCGTGGATCGCTGATCGATCGGCCATAGGCGCTGCAATCTTGTCGGCCCAACACGATGGTCCTCGATTTCGAGGATCAACTGATGGGCGCCCGCGTCAGTGAGCCAGTGCGTAACATGTGCACCTCGACGCTCCATGTCGCGGGAACCGTTGCGGGGGCCGGCCCAGGCCGCCTACCGATTGACCGTCCAGTTGGGACGGCGGGGCGCAGTATACCCATTGGACCACTGTAAAAACAACATCTTACGCTAACGCCGACGTGCCGACGCAACAACCAGAGTCTCCTCGCACGGCTGTGCGACACATCGACGTCGATGCCGAGCGAGCCGGGCAGCGGCTCGACAAGTTGCTGATGCGCGCTGCCCGGCGTGCCGCGCAGCCGTATTTTTCGGCTGATTCGCCGTGGCGAGGTTCGCGTCAACGGCCGCCGCGCGAGCCCGGATCAGCGCCTGGCTGCGAGCGATCGCATCCGTGTGCCGCCGGTGCGACCGAGCCGCAACCCAGTGTCCCGCGGGTGCCCAGCCGCCATGATCGAGCTCGTCAATAAGGCGGTCATCCACGAAGACGAGCGCCTGCTGGTGCTCGACAAGCCGGCGGGCATCGCCGTGCACGGCGGCAGTGGCGTCAGCTTCGGCCTCATCGAGGCACTGCGCGCCGCGCGCCCCAACGAAGAGCTCTGAGCTTGCGCACCGCCTCGATCGCGATACCAGCGGCTGCCTGCTGGTCGCCCGCAAGCCCAGCGCGTTACGCGCGCTGCATGCGCTGCTGCGCGAGGGTCAGCTGGAGAAGGGCTATCTGGCGCTGGTTCGAGGCCCCTGGAATCTCGGGCGCAAGCGGATCGATGTGCCTCTGCGCACCGATCTGCGCGTGGGCGGCGAGCGCACGGTTCAGGCGCACGCGAGTGGCAAGCAGGCGCTCACCGATTTCAAGCCGATGCAGTTCTTTGGAAGTCGCGCGACCCTGATGGAGGTTGCGATCCATACCGGCCGCACGCACCAGATTCGGGTGCATGCGCTGCACTGCGGGCCATCCGGTGGCCGGCGATGAGAAGTACGGCGATGAGGCATTCAATCGCCGCATGCACGAGCTCGGTCTCAAGCGCATGTTCCTGCACGCGCACACGGTGAGCTTCGAATGGCCGGGCGGCAGGCAGCTTCAGCGCCAGTGCGCCATTGCCGGACGAGCTTCGCGCCGTGCTCGATCGGCTCACGGCTCCGCGTCAGGGCAAGAGGTAGCCGGCGCGTCGCAGGCTCTTGGCGAGCCAAATCAAAGGCAGGCCGATGAGGCCGCTCGGATCGTGGCTGTCGATGCGCTCGAGCAGCGCGATGCCGAGGCCTTCGGATTTGAAGCTGCCCGCGCAGTCGAGGGGCTGCTCCAGGCTGACGTAGCGCTCGATTTCCTCGCTCGTCAGCGCTCGAAACGTTACCCGCGTGACATCGACGTGCGCCTCCAGGAAGCCCGTCGACGGGCAGCTCACGCAGCATGCGGTCAGGAACTGCGCGCTCGTGCCGCTCAGGTATGCGAGCTGAGCGTGCGCGCGCGGCGCCTCACCCGGCTTATCAAGAATGGCATCCCCGCAGGCTGCGACCTGATCGCTTCCAATGACGACGGCCTCGGGATGGCGGGCGGATACGGCATCGGTCTTCGCACGCGCGAGCCGAACGGCGCGCGACTGGGGCTCCTCGTTCGCCCGAGGGGTCTCATCGACGCCTGGACTGACCGCTTGGAAGGGCAGACCGAGCCGCTCGAGCAGCATGCGCCGATAGGCCGAGGTCGACGCCAGAATCAAAGGCGCGCTGGAGGGCACTGTTCACCTACCAGAAACAAGGGCTTAGGGGCGCCCCATCGCTTTGACTTAGAAGGAACCGATACCTATGATACGCGCCCCATGTCGGTCGGCTGGTCGAAACTGCATGACATCGACCGTTGGGCCGACGCGCGGACGGAACTCGATTTTTCAATCCCGCTGAAGGAATTTCCGCGCCTGGCGCCACAGCTCGCGGACGCCGTGGGCGATGCGCGCGGAACCGTTCGGTTCGATCGCCGGGACGGCATCGCCGTGGCGGATGTGAGCGTGGATGCGACGGTGCACCTGCTGTGTCAGCGATGCCTCGCGCCGTTGGAGCAAGTCGTGCACAGTCGCGGCCGCGTCGCGATGGTGGAAGAGGGTTCCGAGGCGGAGCGCGTGCCTGCGGAGCTCGAGACGATTCTCGCGCCGGGGCGGCGCTTGAGCGTATTGGATCTCGTCGAGGAGGAGCTGCTGCTGTGCCTCCCGGTCGTGCCACTACACGAAGCCTCGCAATGCGTGACGGGCGCGCCCGCCGTGGCGTCGACGCCTGACACGGGGCAGCATGACAGACAAAGACCGTTCGAGCAGCTCGGTGAGCTGTTCAAAAGAGGAGATTGACGATGGCCGTCCAAAAGAGCCGCAAAACACCCTCCCGCCGTGGGATGCATCGCTCGCACGATGGACTCGAGAAGCCGGCACTCTCCACCGATCCGCAGTCGGGCGAGACGCACCTGCGCCATCGCATCAGCGCCGACGGGTTCTATCGCGGCCGCCGTGTGATCGAGAAGCCGCAAGCCGAAGAGGAGTGAGCGGCAGCGGGCACGACTCGCGAGCCCGAGTGTAGTCCGCTCGCATGTTGGTGATCGCCATCGACGTGATGAGCGGCGATCACGGCCCCCACGAGTGCGTGGCGGGCGCTTTGTACGCGCTGCAAGCCGATCAGGAGCTGCGCGCCGTTCTGGTCGGCAAGCCCGCCGTCATCGAGACCGAGCTCAGGGACGCCCCCCCGTCGGTACGCGCGCGCCTTGAGATTGCGGCCGCCTCCCAGGTGGTTGCGATGGATGAGCTGCCGCGCGCTGCCGTACGGCGTGGACGTGACTCCTCCATGCGGGTCGCCGTCAAGCTCGTGAAGGAAGGTCGCGCCGCGGCGTGCGTGAGCGCTGGCAACACCGGTGCCCTGACCGCGATCTCCCATTTCGTCCTGAAGACCGTCGCGAACGTCGAGCGGGCGGCCATCGTGTCGGCCATTCCTTCTGCCCACGGGCACACCCAGATGCTCGATCTGGGCGCGAACACCCGCGCGTCGCCACATCAGCTGTGTCAGTTCGCCGCGATGGGAACGGTGGTCGCGCGTGATCTGCACGGGGTCCCGGCCCCGCGAGTGGGTCTGCTCAATATCGGCGAGGAGGACATCAAGGGTCATGAGCTCGTACGGGAGGCGCACGAGATGCTCGCCAGAGGTAATCTGCGCTATGTCGGTTTCGTGGAGGGGGATGGTATTTTCTCGGGCGTCGTTGATGTCGTGGTGACCGACGGCTTCACGGGAAATGTCGCACTCAAAACGATGGAAGGACTTGCGCGCTTGATCGCCGAGCGCACTCGCAACGAGTTTCGTGCATCCATGAGCGCGCGCCTGGCAGGTTGGGTCGCAAGCCCCGTGCTGCGGCGGCTCGCCGCCGGACTTGATCCGCGCCGCTACAATGGTGCTTGCATGGTCGGACTATCCGGGATGGTGGTGAAGAGCCACGGCCGAGCCGATGCGACTGCATTTGCGCGCGCGGTCGAGGTCGCAGCCCGCGCGGTGCGCGGCGCTCTCACGACGCACATCACACAAGCGATCGAAGCCCAGAGGTCCTGATGTACTCACAAATCGTCGGCACCGGCGCGTATCTGCCCGAGAAGGTTCTTACGAACCATGATCTCGAGAAGATGATGGACACCTCCGACGAATGGATTCGCGATCGCACCGGCATCGAGCGGCGCCACATCGCCGCGGAGGGCGAGACCACGGTCGACCTGTCCGAGCACGCCGCGCGGCGTGCCATCGAGGCCGCCGGACTGAAGCCGGGTGACATCGATTTCATCGCCTTTGGCACGACCACGCCCGACTTCATATTCCCTAACTGCGGAGTGCTGCTGCAGCAGCGCCTGGGGTGCGTGGGCGGACCGGCATTCAGCGTCGAGACCGCCTGCAGCGGCTTCATGTACGCACTGTCGATCGCGGACAAGTTCGTACGGGCGGGCGAGGCGAAATGCGCGCTGGTCGTCGGCGCCGAGACGCTCTCGCGGATCACCGACTGGAAGGATCGGGGGACCGCGGTGCTGTTCGCCGATGGCGCAGGCGCACTCGTGCTGCGACCGTCCGCAGAGCCCGGCATCCTCTCCACCCATTTACACGCCGACGGCAGCTACAAGGATCTGCTGTACTGTCCGGGCGGCGCATCGCAGGGCTTTCCGCCGCGCGATGAGCGACACCTGCGTCGCGTCATCGCAATGACCGGCAATGAGGTCTTCCGGCTTGCCGTGACGAACCTCGGTCGAGCCGTGGATGAGGCGCTCAAGGCGAATGGGCTCGAGCGATCCGCCGTCGACTGGCTCGTCCCGCATCAGGCGAACATCCGCATCATCCAGGCGACGGCGCGCAGGCTCGACATGCCGATGGAGCGCATCGTCGTGACCCTGCAGGAACACGGCAATACCTCGTCGGCATCGGTGCCACTGGCGCTCGATGTGGCCGTGCGGGATGGACGCATCCGTCGCGGGCAGCTGCTGCTGCTCGAGGCGTTCGGCGGAGGGTTTACGTGGGGCTCGGCGCTGGTGCGCTACTAGCGCAGTCGGGCGCCGCTTTCAAACACGAGGAGGAACCAGGGCACCGCGCGGCTGCGCGGCGCCCTTGATTCTGTCGAAGAAAGCGACCGCTTACTTCGAGATCGATCGCTTGAACATGCGATCGATCTTCTCGTTGGTCGCGTCGACTGCAGACTGTGAAGCCTGGGCCGCGGCCAGTGCCTGGTTCGCGGTGCTCTGCGCGCCGCTGGCAGCCTGGTTCGCCGCCTGAGCTGAGCTCGCCGCCGAGTCGGCAGAGGACTTCGCACCAGCGACATCCGACGACAGCTTGCTGATCTGCGACTTGAGGTCATCGAGCTGTGCCTGGATGGGCTTCAGATCTGTGCAGCCCACGAGTCCTGCCACGGCTGCTACAGCAGCCAACTTCATAACGATCGCGCTCTTCATACAAACATCCCCTTTTGGGTTGTTGAGATCCGGGAGGTCCCTGAGTGAGTGACTATAGCAGTGATGACTGCGAGCAAGCGCATGGGTTCCGCTACAGCCTCCGCAAGGGGCGCAACTGCATCAAATTTGGCCGCGGATTGCAACTGCGGATCGCGCTCATGTCGGTGTCTCACGACATTTGCTGACGATCCGAGCAATCGTACAGGCGGCGCGGAATGCAGCGTCGCATTTGCGAAGGTGCGCGTCTTGATCGCGCGTGATCGCAGAGATGACATCGAGCAAGCGGATGCGACCGAGCTGCTCACGCGATGCGCGTGCAATGCGCGAAGCCGCGGTGCGGCGCAAGCGCATTGGAGAGCATCGATCATGGGCGGCCTGGGATCCGTGAGCTCGAGGCTGACAGAGGCGTAGCAAGAAACGGGGCAGCCCTGCGGCGGTTCCTCAGGCATTCGCTCGTCGTGAGCTTGCGCGGTCCGGTAACCTGGATATAATCACAGTATTGTATAAATCCACAGGCTGGCAGTCATGTCCGATCTGACACCTCGACAAACGCAGATTTTGCGCCTCATTCAACGCTTTATTGGCGAGACTGGCATGCCCCCCACCCGAGCGGAGATCGCCCGTGAGCTGGGGTTCAGGTCGGCAAACGCGGCTGAAGAGCATCTGCGCGCCCTCGCTCGCAAGGGTGTCATTGCGCTGGTGCCCGGCACTTCGCGGGGCATTCAGTTGAAGGACACCATACGTGAGCAGATGGGTCTGCCGCTCATCGGCCGTGTCGCCGCGGGTAAACCCATCCTGGCCGAAGAGAACGTCGAGGCGCGTTTTCAGATCGATCCGGTGCTCTTTCAGCCGCGGCCGCACTATCTGTTGAAGGTCACCGGTATGAGCATGAAGGACGCAGGCATCCTCGATGGTGATCTGGTTGCGGTGCATCGCACCTCCGAAGTGCGCAGTCGCCAGATCGTCGTGGCGCGGCTGGAGAACGAAGTCACCGTCAAGCGCTATCGCCAGGAAGGCTCCGTGGTCTGGCTGATGCCCGAGAACGAAGAGTTCGAGCCCATTCGTGTCGATCTCAAAGAGGAGCCGCTGCTCATCGAGGGCATCGTGGTCGGAGTGCTGCGACGGGGCAAAGCGGGTTTGATGTAGGGCACTGCGGGATGTCCGTTCATGTCCGTCGAATCCCGCCTCAACAGGCTGTTGGAGCATCCCGCCATCTGGCGGGGCCGCAGCGCAGCCCGCCTGAACGTCGTGCCGACCGGATTTTCCGCACTCGATGCACGTCTGCCCGGCAATGGCTGGCCGCGAGTCGGGCTGGTGGAGATCCTTCTCTCGCACATCGGCATCGGCGAGATCTATCTGCTGTTGCCGGCGCTCGCACAGCTCACGAGCCGTCCACTCGCGCGCTGGTGCGCGTGGATTGCTCCGCCTGATCTTTCAGTCGAGCGTCCGCTCGAGCCCTTTGCGCCGGCACTAGCAGCGCATGGGGTTGCCTTGTCGCGTGTGCTCGTCGTGCGCGCTGAATCGCCACTCTGGGCCTGCGAGCAGGCATTGGGCTCGGGCGCCTGCGAAACGGTGCTCACCTGGATGCAGAAAACCGAGCCGCGGGTGCTGCGCCGTTTGCAGCTGGCGACCGAGCGTGGTCGTACGCTCGGATTCTTATTCCGTACCCTGACACGCCAGAGCGCGCAGGAGTCCTCATGCGCGGCATTGCGTCTGAGGGTCGAGCCCGCTGGGGAGGCGGCGACTCGGCTCACCGTGCTGAAGAGCCGAGGCGGTCTGCAAGGCACGTTTGAGATCGGCCTGCGCACTGCCGCAGAGGCTCGGACATGATACCGCCGCGCACGCTTCGCAAGGCCGATGGTCTGCCAGCGACTCGTCGGCTCGCTGCACGCATCAAGCCGCTGCCGCGGCCGCTTGCACAGCCGCACGTAGCGCCGCGCGAGCTTTGGATGGCGGCGCATCTTCCCAACCTGCCGCTCGAAGCGCTGGCATGGCCAATCACAGGAGAATCATCCCGGCCCCGTGCCGTGTTCGAATTGCACGATCGCACTCAGCTCATCGTCGCAGCCGATCAGGCAGCACGAAGCGCCGGCGCACGCCCTGGGCTAAGCGCAACGGCGGCGATGGTGCTGGTGCCGGCGCTTCAGACACGAGCCCGCAATCTGCACCGCGAGCAGATGCTCCTGCGACGGCTGGCACAGCTCGCACAGTGCTTCACACCGCGTGTGTGCCTGGAGCCGCCGGATGGATTGCTGCTCGAGGTCAAAGGCAGCCTGCATCTGTTCGGCGGGCCGGCGCCGCTGCAGCAGCAGTTTTTGAGCAGCTGCCAAAGTGCAGGCGTGCGGCCGCGGCTCTCTATCGCACCCACGCCGCTCGCTGCGCTGGCGGGTGCACGCCTTGGCGAATCTTTTCAGGTGCTGAGCGAGGCGCAGCTTCGCGGTGCTTTGACGCCGCTGCCGCTGGCGCTGCTTCGCTGGCCCGACTCAGTGCTCGATCGGCTTGCGCGCATTGGGGTACGCACGATGGGTCAGGCGCTGCGGCTCCCCCGAGCGGGTTTCGCACGCCGTTTCGGCGCCGAGCAGCTCGCCTCGCTCGATCATCTCACGGGTCGCAGTGCCGACCTGCGTCCGAGCTTCCGTGCTACGGAGCGCTTTCGCGCGCGACAGAGCTTCACCTACGAGCTCGAGCAGCAGGATGCCGTTCTCGCAGCTCTCGAGCCTCTGTTGAAGAATCTGGGTCGCTTTCTGCAGCTGCGTCAATGCGGGATCAGCGAGCTGCACTGTTGGCTGCGACATCGTCATGCACCGGACACGCTTTGTGTGCTGAAGCTCGCATCGACCGAGGCGGACCCGCAGCGTTTGAGCGAGCTGCTCGGTGAGAGACTGGCGGTGCTCAATCTGCCCGAGCCGGTGCGTGCCTGCGAGCTGCGCTCCGGGCTGCTGCTGCCGCACGCCTGTGTCACGTCCGGACTGTGGCAGCCGGGAGAGCATGGCGGCGGTGTGAGCGTTGAAGCGCCGGCTTTCATCGAGCGCTTGCGTGCGCGGCTGGGCGTTGAGGCTGTGTATGGCCTCGAGCTCAAGCCCGGACACCGCCCCGAGGATGTTTCACACAGCTCAGCGCTCGCGGTCGCAAAGACGCAGCCCATCCCGTGGCCGGCTTTCCGCCGCCCCGTATGGCTGCTGTCGATGCCAGAGCCACTCGCACAGAGCGACGGGCTGCCGGTGTGGCATGGCGCTCTCAAGCTGTGCAGCGAGCCCGAGCGGCTCGAGACGGCCTGGTGGGAAGGGACCGAAGTTGCGCGTGACTATTACTGCGCCATCGATCAGCGCGGCACGCGCCTGTGGGTTTTCCGCGAGCGTACCGTGCCGCACCGATGGTTTCTGCACGGCGTGTTCGGTTGAGCGCCAGCGCACGGTCAGGTTTGCTCTCGCATGTCCTACGCCGAGCTGCATTGCCTCTCGAACTTCACCTTCCTGCGCGGTGCCTCGCAACCGGAGGAGCTGGTCCGACGCGCACGTCAGCTCAACTATGCGGCACTCGCGATCACGGACGAATGCTCGGTCGCCGGAGTCGTGCGCGCGCACGTTGCGGCAAAGGCTCCGGATTCGTCTGCGCCACCTCTCAAACTCATCGTGGGTGCGGAGTTTCGCCTGACGTGCGGAACGCGCTTCGTCGCGCTGGCGGTGAATCGCCGAGGCTATGCCAGGCTGTGTCGTCTCATCACCTGCGGTCGCCGTGCGGCTCCCAAAGGGGAATACGCTCTCACGCGTGCCGATGTCGACTGTCTGGATCAGTGTCTCATCCTGTGGTTGCCGGGGCTTGAGCCGGATGCGACAGCCGGTGCCTGGCTGCGTGAGCGCTTTTCGTCAGCGCTCTGGATCGCTGTTGAGCTGACACGCGATGGCGCGGATCGCGAGCGTCTCGAGACTTTGAGACAGTTCGGTCACAGATTCGAGCTGCCGCTGCTTGCAAGCGGCGATGTGCACATGCATGTGCGCGAGCGGCGCAATCTGCAGGATGCGCTTACTGCGATCCGGCTCAACATGCCGCTCGCCGAGGCAGGCTGGCATCTGTACCCCAACGGCGAGCGTCACTTGCGCGAGCCGAAGCGCCTTGCGCGTCTGTATCCGCGCGAGCTCCTGAGGGAGACCCTCATCGTTGCCGAGCGCTGCACATTCTCGCTCGATGAGCTGCGCTACGAATATCCGCGCGAGCTCGTGCCGGATGGAGAAACCCCGACCTCCTACCTGCGCAAGCTCACCGAGGAAGGTGCGCGCTGGCGCTGGCCGCACGGACTGCCGGACAAGGCGCTTTCCGTCATCGAGTATGAGCTCGCACTCATCGCCGAGCTTGGCTATGAGCCTTATTTCCTGACGGTACAGGACATCGTTGCCTACGCTCGCAGCCAAGGCATTCTCTGCCAGGGACGAGGCTCGGCGGCCAATTCGATCGTGTGCTACTGCCTGGGGGTTACGGCGGTCGGTCTTGAGCGCACCTCACTGCTCATCGAGCGCTTCATCTCGCGCGAGCGCAGAGAGCCCCCCGACATCGATATCGACTTCGAGCATGAGCGGCGCGAGGAAGTGCTGCAGTACGTGTACCGAAAGTACGGACGCGAGCGCGCAGCGCTCGCCGCCACCGTCATCATGTACCGACCCCGCAGCGCCATACGCGACCTTGGCAAAGTCTTCGGACTCGATCCAGTACAGATCCGCGCTCTTGCGCAATGCGCGCAGTGGTGGGACCCGGGAATCGCGCCCGAGCGAGTGCGTGAGGTGGGTCTCGATCCGCAAACGCCCGTGCTCAAGATGGTCCTCGAGCTCGCACAGCAGCTCGTCGGCTTTCCACGCCATCTCTCACAGCACGTAGGCGGCTTCGTGATCTCGGCAGGCCCGCTCGAGGAGCTCGTGCCGGTCGAGAATGCGGCCATGGCGGATCGCACGGTCGTGCAGTGGGACAAGGATGATCTGAATGATCTTGGCCTGCTGAAAGTCGATCTGCTCGGCCTTGGCATGCTGACGGCGTTGCGTCGTGCGTTCACGCTCGTCAATCAGCACCGCAGCACGAGCTGGTCGCTGGGACATCTGCCACCCGAAGACCCGGAGGTGTACGCGATGATGTCGCGCGCCGACACCGTCGGAGTATTTCAGATCGAGTCGCGCGCGCAGATGGCGATGCTGCCGCGCCTGCGGCCCGAGCGGTTCTACGATCTGGTGATCGAAGTTGCGATCGTGCGCCCGGGCCCCATTCAAGGCGACATGGTGCACCCTTATCTGCGCCGGCGGGAGGGCAAGGAGGCCGTCGATTATCCGCGTCCCGAGGTGAAGGAAGTGCTCGAGCGCACGCTCGGAGTGCCGATTTTTCAAGAGCAGGTGATGCAGCTTGCCATCAAGGCGGCGGGCTTCACGCCCGGTGAGGCGGATCGGCTGCGGCGCGCCATGGCCGCCTGGAAGCGTCATGGGGACATTCAGCGCTTCCAGGAAAAGCTGATGCGCGGCTTGACTGAACGCGGCTACGCCCCGGAGTTCGCGCAGCGTCTGTGCAAGCAGATCGAGGGATTCGGGGAATACGGATTTCCGGAATGTGTCGTGGGTGAGACACGAGTGGTGGACGCCGACACAGGCCGATGGGTGAGGGTGGACGATATCGTTTTCGGCCGCATGCGCTTGCAGAATACTTTGACGTGCGATGAGGATTTGCACCTCGTCAAACGCAAGGTCCTCGCGGCGATTTCAAGTGGCGTGAAACCAGTGTCGCGCCTGCGTACCGCTCTGGGCCACACGGTCACAGCGACTGCGGAACACCCCTTCATGACGCCAGACGGATGGCGCAAGCTTGGGAATTTGAAGCGTGGAGACTATGTCGCGGCGGTGCGCTCGGAGCCTCGCGCAGGCGACAGCGCTCAATGGGATCGAATCGTCTCGATCGAATCTGCAGGCCAAGCGGAGACCTACGATCTGACGATCGAAGGGCATCACAATTTCATCGCCAATAATTTGATCGTTCACAATTCTCACGCCGCCAGTTTCGCCTTGCTGGTGTACGACTCCGCATGGCTCAAGCATTACGAGCCCGCAGCCTTCGCGTGCGGGCTGCTCAACAGCCAGCCGATGGGGTTCTATGCGCCTGCGCAGCTGGTGCGCGATGCGCGTGAGCATGGCACTGAGGTCAGGCCCGTGAGCGTCGCAGCGAGCGACTGGGACTGCACTTTGGAGCCGATCGAGGCTGCCGCCCAGCCGGCCGTGCGCTTGGGCATGCGGCTCGTCAAGTCCTTGTCCGAGGCAGGTGCGGCCCGTGTCGTTGCCGCGCGCCTGCAGAGGTCGTTCGCGAGCGTGCAGGATCTTGCCGAGCGCGCGGCGCTCGAGCGTGGCGATCTCGAGGCGCTCGCGGCGGCCGGGGCGCTTGCATCCTTGAGCGGCAATCGACATCTTGCTTTTTGGGAAGTCGCAGGAGCCGAGCGGATCCTGCCGCTTGCACCGCGCAGCCTCGATGCATGCAGCGGCGAGGGTCGACCGCTTCTTACGGCGCCAACCGAGCGGCAGAGCATCGAGGCGGATTACGCCTCCACCGGGCTCACGCTCGGGCGGCATCCGCTCGCGCTGCTACGGGAGCGATTTCGCGCGGAACGGCTCTGCTCGGCTGCGGAGCTCTACGCGCTGCCACACGGCCGATTCGTGCGCACCATCGGACTCGTGTTGCTGCGACAGCATCCCGCGAATGCTCACGGAGTGACTTTCCTGACCATCGAGGATGAGACCGGTCAGGTGAATCTCATCGTCTGGAGCAGTGTCGGGGACGCGCAGAGGCGACCCCTGGTGGAGTCGCGGCTGCTCGAAGTGCGCGGCAAGCTGCAACGACAAGGACCGATTCTGCACGTCGTGGCACATCGTCTCATCGATCGCTCGGAGCTTATCAACGGCCTGGGCGCACGCTCACGCGATTTTCATTGAAACTGCCGCTCGAGCGCATCGAGCACCGTCGCATTCACACTCTTCTGCACCGAGGGCGCGTCCTCGAAGCGGATCATCAGATCCTGATCGCGTTTGTATGCCGGCCAGTTGTTGAGCTCGGAGCAGTGCGGTGTCCCGGACTGGGCGAAACCAATCCAGCAGGCATGCAGGGTGTCCTCGACGCTCCGATCGGTCGACGTCAGCCGGTACTCCGGCGCGGTCGCGAACACGAAAGGAATCTCCGAGCCATGAAAGGCGCCGGCGCGTCTCGCGCGCAGTATGTCGAGGACGTAGTCGAAGCGATACAGGAAGACGGGAGCGCGCGCGGATTGCTGCGCGGCAATGAAGCGAGCCGGCGCCGCGAAATGCTCATCACGAAACAGCAGGCGCGCGAACACGGCATCATCCTTCGCCGACTCGCCGTAGAGACTGCGAACCTTGCGGCCAGCGGCGCCGTCGTCGCTCGAGAAGCCATTCGTCGCATTCTCGCCCAGCAGTGAGCCCTCGGCATCGTTGCTGCCGATCATGAGTGGGATCGCGAGCGCCTTGCCTTGCGCGAACATCCGCAACGGCTCATCGCGCAAGAGCGTGCCATCGATCACCGGGAGGAGGCCGGGCGAGTCGTTTCCCTGGACGAGTTGCTGGGCAGGCAGTGCCCGCAGCTGCGCGGCCGTGGCCTCTGCCCCGGGCAGCTTCAAACGGGTCGCGATTCGTACTCCCGCCGCTTCCGCATCCTTGAAACTGGGCCAGGAGGTCCAGATCCCAGCGGACTCGACGATGGCCTTGTGAAAGAGTCCGCGCGCTTGTGCCGTCGTCATGAGCGCAAGCACATCGAGCGCGCCAGCGGACTCACCGAACAAAGTGATATTGGCCGGGTCGCCTCCGAAGGTCGCGATATTGCGCTGTACCCACGCCAGGGCCGCAAGTTGATCGAGCAATGCGTAGTTCGCGCCCGAGCCCTTGTCCTCGCGGGTGAGCGCCGGATGTGCGAAGAAGCCCAAGTTTCCGAGGCGATAATTGAAGCTCACGAGCACGATGCCATCGCGCGCGAAGGCGGTCCCATCGTAGTAACGGTTGGCGCTCGAGCCCTCGACATCACCTCCGCCGTGAATCCAGACCATGACGGGGCGGGCAGCGCCGGAGGGCCGGGTCCAGACATTGAGGGTCAGGCAGTCCTCGCTCATCTGTCTGGCATCACCGGCTGCGGTGCGCTCGGAGAGCGCCGACTGCGGGCATGAGAATCCGAAGTCCTTTGCCGATCGAACACCTGACCAGTGGGCTGGAGGTCGCGGTGTCCGCCAGCGCAGCGCGCCGACCGGTGGCGCCGCATAGGGGATGCCGCGATAAGAGATCACCTCGCCCGATACGAGACCTTCGAGATCACCGCTTTCGACATGCGCTCCCTGTGGCGCGGCGGTGAGGCCGAGACAGGGCACGATGAGCGCAATCGTCAATCCAACGCCGCGGATGCAGGTGCCGTGCAGCACGATGGCTCTCCATTTGTAGATAGTAAGATTAGCGTACTATATTTGGATGAATACGCGTAGAATCTTCTAGATATGATACGCAGAGCGTAATATGCCGGGCGTGCACGACACTTCCACTCAGGACGCACGTTCGATCGTGACGGCGGTGCTGCAGCTGGGACGGCGATTGCGCGCGCAGCGTCCGGCCGCATCCGTCACGCTCTCGCAGCTCGCGGTGCTTGCGACCTTGCAGCGCCTCGGGCCGATGCCCGGGGCGCGGCTCGCCGCGCACGAGCGGCTGCAGCCGCAATCGCTCACCCGGCTGCTGGCCGAGCTCTCGGCCAAGGGTTTGATCGCGCGGCGGCGCGGGCGCACGGATCGGCGCACGCTCGAGCTCGAGATCACACGCAAAGGGCAGGCGGCACTCGCGCGCGACATGCGGCCGCGGCGGCGCTGGCTCGAGGCGGCATTACGCCAGCAGCTGAGCCCGACCGAGCGCGATGTGCTGCGTCTGGCCGCAGGCTTGATGTTGAGACTTGCGGCCTTCGAGGAGCCGGGCCCGCAGGTTGATGCGAGCCCGGCCGATTGAAGCGCGCTATGGCCTCGCTTCGTACACCAGTTGTGTTGCTGCAGCGCGTCCTTTTCTAATGCACGCCGAGCACGCGGAACACGAAGAGCAATCCGGCGGCAAAGAGCGCGGCACCCAGCAGAACGCACACGGGCAACGTCAGGACCCAGGCGAGAATGATGTTGCGCACCGTGTCGCGCTGAATTCCCGAGCCGTTCGCCACCATGGTGCCGGCGATGCCCGAAGAGAGAATGTGGGTCGTGCTCACTGGAAGCCCGAGCTGATCGGCCGCCTCGATCGTGCCGAAGGCGATGAGCTCGGCGGCAGCGCCCTGACCATAGGTGAGATGCGCCTTGCCGATTTTCTCACCGACGGTCACGACGATACGCTTCCAGCCGATCATGGTGCCGAAGCCCAGTGCGAGCGCGACCGCGATCTTGATCCACGTGGGGATGAACGTGGTCACGGATTTCAGACTCTTCGTGTAGGCCGCGGCGGTGGGCGCGGCCACACCGGGCGGTAGCTGCTTCGCCTTCTGCAGCCGTGTGAGGCTCTCCGAGAGCAGATAGATATTGAGGCGAAGCGTGCGGCGCTGATCACCGGAGGTGCTGTGCAGGTCGCTGACGCCGTTCAGCCCATTCAGGACTTCACGGTTGACGCTCGCCAGTGCCGGGTAAACGTCCGGGGTCATTGTGCTGTTGCGCAGATAGCGTGTGAGGATGCGCTGCGAGCTCGTGGCGTCCGGCGGCGGCGATGCGGCGGGATTCGAGAGCTGCGGCTCGAGTTGCTGCGCCGTCGCATGGATTTGAGTCAGCGTCGTCGCAGGGGTCTGGAGATTCAGTGCATAGACGGCGGGCACGATCCCCACCAGGATGAGCACGATGAGTCCCATGCCCTTCTGACCATCGTTTGAGCCGTGCGCGAAGCTGACTCCGGTGCAGGTCAGCACCAGCAGAGTCCGGATCCACAGTGGCGGCGGCGTGTCACCTTCAGGCGCCTTGAAGAGTTGCGGTGACTTCAGCAACGCTCGCATGAGGAGCAGCAGCAATCCTGCGGCGATGAATCCGATGAGGGGCGAGAACACCAGCGCCTTCACCGTGTCGGACACTTTCGCCCAGTTGACGCCCTCGCCGAACGCGCTGTCGGGACTCAAGAGCGAGTTCATCAGACCGACCCCGACGATCGAGCCGATCAGGGTATGGGAGCTCGAGGCCGGCAGGCCGAGGTACCAGGTTCCCAGGTTCCAGACGATCGCCGAGACGAGGAGCGCGAACACCATGGCAAAGCCTGCGCCCGAGCCTACGTTGATGACGAGCTCGACAGGCAGCAGGGCCACGATGCCGAAGGCCACGGTGCCGGAGGAGGTGAGTACGCCGATCAGGTTCCAGGCCCCCGACCAGACGACGGCCTGGGTCGGCTTCAGTGAGTGGGTGTAGATGACCGTCGCAACGGCGTTGGCGGTGTCATGAAACCCGTTGACGAACTCAAAGCTCAGTGCCAGAAGCACGGCCAGACACAGAAGGATCGCGCTCGGCAGATCGATGCCCAGACTCGCCAGCACAGAGACCCCCGGTTCAGTCTTATCGTGGGAGCGGGGATCGTATGACAGACTTGTGACGGCTGGATGACCGACCTTGCCTGCTGGTCGGCTGCCCCATCCTGGGGCAACCGGCCAGCCGCTCGGGCCGTGGTGGGCTCAACTCAGCGTATGACCCTCAGCGGGGGCCGTACCCGTAATAGGGTCGCACTGCGACATAAGGCGCGGGGGCCACGATCGCGACCCGCGGCCCGACGACGTAACCCCGGGCCGGCACGACCACACAGCCGGACAGGGCGCCGAAACCGATCGCTGCAACCAAAACCAGGATGACCTTCATGGCACATCTCCCAAAGTAGACTCCTGTGCCTATGAACGTGCCAGGGGCAACCTGGCTGACATGGAGGTCCCCCGCCCCAATGCTCACCCAGGGAGGCTTTCCGTGGCCTTACTGGATGCTCACGGCGACGCTGCTCGCGCTTCCGCTCGTCAAGTCGATCGGAGTCAAGTCGGGCTGGCGACTCAGGGTGCCGCTCGGGTTGGCGGAGCTCCAAACCCACGCTTCGGCGTAGTCAATCCCGCCGCCTGGCACATTGCTGAAGAGCGTCGCGGAGCTCTGTGCCTGCGCGAGATAGGAGTCAAGCGGCGTGACCGCGACGAGCGCACCACCCTGAGTCAGGAGCAGCTCGCCCTTGTCGTACTTGCCGGGCGTGCCCACTTTCACGGAGCCCGCCACGGAAGCGGCTGCGGTTCCGGAGGGAATCGGGAGCGCGCTCAGCGTGAAGGTCGCGGTGCTGTTGGCCGCCGGCGCGGTGACGGTGGCGGAGAGCGGACCGTCACCATAGATGGCTGCCGAAGATGCGACCCGGTAGGTCGCCGCGCCCTCGCTGGGCGCTACGGTCGTCAGCGTGAGTGTCCCTGAAACGGGTGTCGTGCTCGTGTCCGTCGAGTCGCTCGTGGTGCTGGTGGTATCAGTGGAGGTGGTCGAGGTCGAGCTGGTCGTGCTCGTGCTGTTGTTCGCGCTGAAGGTGCCGAACGAGATGCTCGCGCCCGAGAGCGACTGAGCGGTGTCGAAGAGTCCCGTGAAGGGATCGATCGGCCGCGCCTCGATCAGATACGGTACCTCGCCGGAGAGCGGAATCGTCTGATAGAAGCCGACCCAGCTTCCGGCTGGTGAGACGGCACTTACCGCATTGACCGTATAGGGGCTCGCCGCGGTCACCGGGATGCTCGGCAGCGTCACGCTCGAACCGCTGTTGGCTTGATTGAGGCCGACCGGGATTGATTTCACGATCACGGTGCCGATCGTCGGACCATGGATGACGATGTCGTAGCTCGTCGGTGTGTTGCTGCTCGTCGTCACGGCGCTCGAGGTGGATGCGTCCGTATAGAGCGGATAGAGAACGAAGTTGCCCGAGGAATCGGTCGGTGTGCTCGCAACGATGATATGGCGCGAGCCATCGGCGCTCAGCGTCTCAGCGGTGACGATGATGCCGAGGCTGCCACTGCTGGTCGTGGAATTGGTGATCGCAGTGAGGTCGAGCGTTCCTTGAATCGTGCCGGCCTTGGACAGATCGTTGCCACTGAAATGTGGGTTGAGAACGAAGCCTGGCTGGCCGCTTAAGGTTACCGGTACTAGATCCCGGGCGCCATCGAACACCAGGCCGGCAGAGATGATCGTCACGTTCGAGGTCGTGCTCGTGGTGCTCGAACGTCGTGCCGATCGTGCCCGTGGTGCCCGTGGTGCCCGTCGTCCTGCCCGTCGTGCCCGTGGTGCCCGTGGTGCCCGCGGTGTCAGTCGTGGTCGTGCCCGTCGTCGAGGTGCCGCCAATGCCGAGGCCCAGTCCGCCCGTCGAGATTTCGACCTTCAGGGAGATCGGTATCGAGATGCCTTGGGCCGCATTCGGGATCTGCAGCGCCAATTGATGCAACGTCCCGTTGCTGTCGACATAGTCGACCTCGTCGTTGTAGAGCGCACCGAGCGCCTGCGCCGAACTGGTCAGCGCCGCCGCCGAGTCCGTGAGCAGCAGACGCACCTGGTTGTAGGTGGCGATCGGCAGTTTGAGCGAAGTGGCGAACTGCGCAAGGTTGCCCTGCGTGAGCGTCACGAGATCGAACGTTGAGGTCGTGCCGAGCGGAAACTTCTGCCATCCCGCATCGCTGGGGCCCGCGGTCGCGCTGGTGTTGAACCAGATCTCCTGCACGGTGATGTATGCGTGGGAGTATTGCGCTGGGACATTCGCGGTGGCGGACACATTGGTGCGCGTCTCGCACGCGCCGAGCGCAAGACAGCTCGCCAAAAAGAGCGCGATGCGGGACGAGAATGCCATCGTCGAAGCTTTGAACATAATGGTGAATCCCGTGTTCGCGCGCGCTTTTGTGAGGACAATGATCCCTTTGAGCCCGCGATTCAATGTCTGTTCAGAGGGACGCCAGCCGTGTGATGCGCGTCACAGGCGCTAGCCCTTGGAGCTTCGCTTCGCTTGTTCCGGTTCCTCTTCCCCGATGTCGTAGTCGTCGAAGTCGCTGGTCAGCTCCGCGGTGCGCCTGTCTTCGAGCAGCTTCTCAAGGCGACGCCAGGCAGGATCGCCCGCTTTCTGAGCGCGCCGCTTGGCGAGATCCAGATCCTTGATGACCTGATCCAGGTCAACGTCGGTCTCCTCGACCTCGCTGACCGGCTCGTCAGCATCCTCGTCTTCAAATTCCTCGGACTCGGACTTCTCGTTCATACCTTGAGGCACCGCAGGTAACGGTTCGTAACACGCGCTGGAGCGCTGGCAAAGTTCCTCGAACGACGATGCGCCGAAAGTTAATTCGATTCGCGTGACTGTGCAACGGTCTCCATCACACTCGTCAGCGGATCAGCTGGTTCATCTCGAAGATCGGTAACAACATTGCAAAAACGATGCCCATGACGAAGAGCCCCATGAGCACGATGAGCAGCGGACCAAGCAGACCCACGAGCGCGGTCAAGAGCCCGTCGAGCTCGCGCTCCTGACTGAGCGCGGCGCGATCGAGCATGCTCTCGAGCTCACCGCTCGCCTCGCCGCTCGAGATCAGATGGATAGTCATCGGCGGGAAGAGCCTGCTGGCGGCGAGTGAGCGGCCGATGGCGGCGCCCTCACGCACCCTTTGTGACGCTTCGATGACGGCATCGCGCATCGGCAGGTTCGTGACGACTTCTCCGGCGATGCGCAGTGCCTCGAGCACGGGCACCGAGCTTGCGGACAGGATGCTCAGCGTGCGGGTGAAGCGCGCCGTGTTGAATCCACGGGTGAGCTTGCCCATCAACGGAACCCGCAGCAGCCACAAGTGAAAGCGGCGCCGCGGCCCGGGGTTGCGCAGCCAGCGTGCGATCAGGAACGCGGCGAGCGCGACCGCGATGAGAAGGTAGATCCCGTAAGAGCGGAAAAAGTTACTCACCGCGATCAGTGCGCGCGTCATGATCGGCAATTCGGCGTGCTGGGTCTCGAATACGTTGACCACCTTGGGCACGACGTAGACCAGGAGCGCCGAGACGATGCCGAAGCACATCACGGTCAGTGCGATCGGGTAGAGCATCGCGCCCAACACCTTCTGCCGGATCTCCTCGCGGCTCTCGGTATAGTCAGCCAGGCGCTCCAGCACCAAGTCCAGATGCCCGGATTGCTCGCCCGCGGCGACGGTTGCGCGATAGATCTCCGGAAAGACGCGCGGAAAGTCCGCAAGACCGTCGGCCAGCGTATGGCCTTCCATGACGCGCGAGCGCACACCGATGATGATGCTCTGCATGCGCGCACGCTCGGTCTGCTGCGAGACCGCGAGGAGCGACTCCTCGAGCGGTAGCCCCGCACGCACGAGCGTCGCGAGCTGACGGGTGAACAGGGACAGATCGCCGGCGGAGACGCGCCGCACCAGGCTGAAGGAGCGCTGCTGGGTCGCCTCTTTGCGGGCGACCTCGGTCACGGTGACCGGTAGCAGCTGGCGCTCGCGCAGGAGCTGGCGCACCTGTCGCGGGGTGTCGCCCTCGAGAACGCCCTTGCGCTCACGACCCCCGGTATCGAGTGCGGTGTATTCGAAAGCTCCCACGAAGGCGTCTCAGTCCGACTCGCCGCTGAGCCCCGGCAACGCTCAGTCCTCGCCCGTCACGCGCAGGATTTCTTCCAGCGTCGTCTCGCCCTTGAGCACCTTGGCGCGCCCGTCATCGCGAATGGAGGGCGTCATGGTGCGCGCATAGCGCTCGAGTTCGTGCTCCGCCGAGCCGTCGTGAATCATGGTTCGCATCTGATCATCGACGACGATGAGCTCGTAGACACCGCTGCGGCCGCGGTAGCCGGTACCCGAGGCATTGGTTCCCGGCCGAAACAGTGACGGGGAGGGGTCATTGGGCCGCAGGTTGAGCAGCCGGCGCTCGTACTCTCCGGCGACGAAAGGCTCCTTCGTTTCCGGGTTCAGCACGCGCACGAGGCGCTGGGCCAGAATCCCGATCAAGCTCGAAGAGAGCAGAAAAGGCTCGATGCCCATGTCACGCAGGCGCGTCACGGCACCGACCGCGGTGTTGGTGTGCAAGGTGGAGAGCACGAGGTGACCCGTGAGACTCGCCTGGACGGCGATCTGCGCCGTCTCGAGGTCACGAATCTCACCCACGAGGACGACGTCAGGGTCCTGACGCAGAATCGCACGCAGGCCGCGTGCGAAGGTCATCTCCACCTTGGTGTTGACCTGTGTCTGGCCGATGCCGTCGATGTAGTACTCGATCGGATCCTCGACCGTCATGATGTTGCGGGTGTTGTCGTTCAGACGCTCGAGCGCCGCATACAACGTGGTGGTTTTGCCCGAGCCTGTAGGTCCGGTCACCAGGAGAATGCCGTGCGGCTTGTGGATGAGGTCATCGATCAGCTGCTCGGTCTCCGGATCCATGCCGAGTGCGTTCAGATCGAGCCGGCCGGCCTGCTTGTCGAGGATACGCAGCACGACGCGCTCGCCGTGTCCGGACGGGATCGTCGAGACGCGCACGTCGACCGCACGCCCTGCGACGCGCAGGCTGATCCGACCATCCTGCGGCAGGCGCTTCTCGGCGATGTCGAGCTTGGACATGACCTTCACGCGCGAGACCACCAGCGGTGCGACCGCGCGCTTGGATTGCAGGACCTCGCGCAACACCCCGTCCACGCGAAAACGGATCACGAGACGGTTCTCGAACGGCTCGATGTGGATGTCCGAGGCGTTCTCTTTCACCGCCTCGGTGAGCACGGCATTGATGAGGCGGATGATCGGCGCGTCGTCTTCGCTGTCGAGCAGATCGGCTTGCTCAGGCAGGTCCTGCGCCAGGTGCGCAAGGTCGGTCGTGTCCTCGAAGCCCTCCACCGCCTGCATCGCATTCGAGCCCGCCTCGTATGCCAGGCGCAGCATCTCATCGAACGCACCTTCATCGACGCGTTCGAGCTTCATGGGCACGCGCAGGAACCGACGGACCTCCGCGAGCGCGAGCGGTGTCGCCGACGGGCGATAGGCGCACTGCGCAAAGCCGTCTGTGACGTTCCTGACCAGAATGCCGTGGCGCTTGGCGAACGCGAACGACAGCCGTCGCCCTTCCGTCGCCTCGAGGGGGGTGGCCGCCACGTCGTTCATTTCGGCGGTTCCTGAGGCACCGCCGGCGTCACCGGCGTCGCCTCTGCAGGCGGCGCGGCAGAGGGCGTCGCAGACTGATCCGATGACTCTGGCGTGCCGCTCTGCGGTACCGGCTGATCCGAGGGCACGCCACTTGGGTGCGGGACGGGCGGCGGGGGCTTCGGATTCGTGGCGGGCAACTGGTACTTCGGCTGCCCAAGGGCGGAGCCGTCATGCGATGCCGGCTGCCCAGCCTGACCCGCGGGTGTCGTCCCGGCCGGTGGTGGCGGCGGTAGCTTGGGCAATATCGGGGAGCTCACGCCCGGCAGAAGCGGTATCACATCGTCGCGACCGCCGACCTGACGCTGCTCCTCGCGGATGTAATTGTACTTGGAGTTCGTCTCGATCGCGGTCTGCGTACCGTCGCGCAGGATCTGCGGACGGATGAAGATCATGAGGTTCTTCTTGGTGTGGGTCGCGCTGCGATCCTTGAAGAGATTGCCGATGATCGGAATGCTGCCGAGCCCCGGCACCTGCGTGCTCGTGCGGTCGTACTCGTTACTGATCAAGCCGCCGAGCACGATGATGCCGCCATCCTCGATGAGCACGTTCGTGCTGACGGTGCGCTTGCTGGTCGTCAGGTCGACCGCGCCCTGGGGACCTGAGTTCTTGGGAATGACGCTCGAGCTCTCGAGCTCGATCTTCAGACGAATCGCATCACCCTCATTGATATAAGGGGTGATCTTGAGGATGGTGCCGACTTCCTCGCGCTGAATGGTCTGGAAAGGCGTGACCGAGCCCGCAACGGCCGTGCTGGCACTCGTGTACTGACCGGTCACGAAGGGCACCTCATCCGCGACTTTGACGGTCGCTTCCTGGTTGTCCATCGTCACCGCCGTCGGGGTCGCGATGACGTTCGAGTTGTCATCGCTGCGCAATGCGCGAAGCATCGCCGCGAAGCTCAACCCCGACTGTGCGACTCGGCCGAGCGCGACGGTCGTGCCAGTCGCGAGCGCGGAGGAGGAGGTGAGGCTCGTCGGATTCTCGATGGCGCCGGCCAGATCGATGAGGCTCGCTCCACCGACCGGTGTCAGGAAGGTTGCGCCGGGGATCGTGGTGTTGCTGGAGCTCTCGGAGAAAATCGCCCAGTTCACGCCGAGCTCCGCGGACTTGTCCAGGTTCACATCGACGATGATGGCCTCGACCAGCACCTGCGCGCGCCGGATATCGAGCTTGTCGATGATCGCCATGAGCGAGCGCATCGTCTTCGGCGGTGCAGTGATGACGAGCGCGTTGTTCTGCGGATCGGCCCAGATGTTGGTGCCCTTCTCCGCCTGAGTGGCCGACGCGGGCCCAGGGGCCGCGCCGCCCGGGCCGCCGCCGCTCGTCGAGTTGATCTGTTCCTTGAGCTTGGTAGCGAGCTTCTCGGCATCGGCATAGCGCAGGTATCGGACCTGAGTCTCGCCGCCGTGCTGCAACGGGGTGTCGAGGTGCGCCACCAGAGCCCTGATGCGAAGCCGCGCCGCGCCCTCACCGCTGATCAGGACGCTGTTCGAGCGCTCATCGGCGACGACCTTGAGCGGCAATCCGCCTTGCTCCGCCTGCTGCTGCTGGCCCTGATACAAAGAGGTGATGACTCGCACGATCTCTGTCGCGGAGGAATTCTGCATCGGAATGACTTCGATGTCCGAGTCACCCGCCTGATCGATGCGCTCGATGATGCGCATGATCCGATTCACGTTCGCGGCGTGGTCGGAGATGATGAGGATGTTCGAGGGCGGATATGCTGCGAGGTGTCCCTGCTGGGGAACCAGCGGTCGCAGCACCGGAACGAGTTGCGCGGCGCTGACGTTCTTGATGGGCAAGACCTGCGTCACGATCTCATCGGAGGTGGCGCTCACGTGATCGGGCAGGTCGTCGGAGGGGTAGAAGCGCTGGTTGGCATCCGGAACGATCTTGATGACGTTGCCGGAGGGGACTGCGATGAAACCGTGGACCTGCAGGATATTCAAAAACGTCTGGTAGAACGCATCCGTCGTCATCGGCGTCGTCGAGAGCATCGTCACATTCGCGCGCACTCTCGGGTCGATGATGAACGTCTTGTGCGTCGCCATGCTGACCGCTTCGGCAATCTGCCCGATGTCCGCGTCCTTGAAGTTCGGCGTGATGCGCTCGGCGCCCTGCTGGGCCGAGGCCACGGACATGGCGGCGAGTACCGCAGCGGCGCAGGCGAGGCCGGCGCCACTACAGCGGCGCGCGAGCCGCGCCAGAAGTCTCATTCGTGTCATCAATTCCCCCCGGACGCCGCCTGCAGCGTCAGTCGTTGCCGGTGGGCGGAGGAGGCGGCTCCCCCACAGGCATCTGCTCCGGCATCTGGATGGGTTGTGGGCCCGGCGCACCCGGAGGGCTTGCGAGCTGGTCCGCTTCCGATGCCAGTTGCGTCATATTCAACGTGAGATCTTGCTGCCGGCCGTTGCGCATGACTGTGACGCGTGCCTCGCTCGAGGATCCCAGGGTGCGAAAAATCTCCTGGCCCCGGGTCGGATCATCGAGCGGCGTGCCGTTGATACCGGTCACGAGGTCACCTGGACGCAGTCCGAGGCGCATGAAAGCCTGACGGTTCGGTCCCGGGTACACCCGATAGCCACGCTGCTTACCGTCCGCGAACACCGGCTGCGGTCGCATCACGTCCGCGATCAGGCCGGGCTGATCGCTGAGCACGCGACGCATGCGGTCGATGGGGTTCTCGGCCGGCGCAGCAACGACCGGTCCGGGTCCGCGGCTTGCGTATTGCCGGGGCAGCGTCAAAGACTCCAGATGCCCATCGCGCAGCAACAGCACCCGATCCTCGTACACCGACTGGACCCGCGCGCCGCCGGGCACGTTGTTGCCGACCGCGTACACTTTCGCCCCCGAGGCGTTCTCACCGAGGATGGCGAGACCGTCCTTGGGATCCTTGGCCGCGATGATGCCCGTCAGCACGAGCGGCATGCTCGTCTTCGGCGCATCCGTAGCATCCTTATCCTCGTGTGCAACGGGCGCCGCCCCAAAAAGGTGACTATTCGCGATCATCGCGACATCCACGCGTTGAGCCTGCGCCGCCATCGTCGTGGGACCCGTCGCGGGCGTGCGTCCGGCGCCCGCAAGGTGTGTGACGATGATCGCCGCCTGAGCGGCGAGTGCGAGCGCCAGAGCCCAGATGGCGATCTGCGGCCCACGCAATTGCAGCAGCCCGCGCCAGCGGTCGGGCGCTGCCGCTCCGTCGAGCCAGGAAACTGCATTCATTGCCTACCGTGTCCCTTTCGTGCGAAGCACGAATCCGCGCGCACAGCGGCGCTTGGGGCGCCTGCGCGGGCCCCATCATACGAGCGCCATGCTTTCGCTCTCAAGCAATTGTTTTCCAATCGGTTTCACAGCACGCTTTTGCCGCCGGCATTGAGCTCTTGTGTTGGCCTTTGGCGACCCCTATAAAGGATAGCCATGTCGGATCCGCATCCTGCTCGCCCCGATACCGGCGTCGTCGTCGAAGAGTCCCGGCCGCAAGTCAAGCAGCCGCCCCTCTACCAAGTGGTACTACTCAATGACGATTACACCCCCATGGAGTTTGTCGTGGATGTGCTCGAAAAGTTCTTCAGCATGAACCGTCCGACCGCGACGCGCGTCATGCTGGAGGTACATACGAAGGGCAAAGGAGTGTGCGGGGTCTTCACATACGAGATTGCGGAAACTAAGGTGGCGCAGGTGACCACCTACGCGCGTGATCATCAGCATCCGCTGATGTGCACCCTCGAAGAGGCTTGATACATTGAGTAAGAGTGAACAGCTGAACAACCGGAACCATCGAAGGTCGAACATTCGGAAGGCTTAGAAAGTGCTGTCCAACGAGCTGGAATACTGTCTCAACGATGCGTTTCACCAGGCGCGTGAAGCGCGCCACGAGTATCTGACGGTCGAGCATCTGCTGCTCGCCATCCTCGATACGCCGAAGGTGCGCGAAGTGCTGCGCGCGTGCGGCGCCGATCTGGCAAAGCTTAAGCAGGAGCTGAAGGACCATCTCGAGCAGTCGACGCCGCGCCTGGAAGAGGGCGAGGAGCGCGAAGTGCAGCCGACGCTCGGGTTCCAGCGCGTATTGCAGCGCGCCGTCTTTCACGTTCAATCGAGCGGCAAGAAGGAAGTCGGTGTCGCGAACGTTCTGGTCGCGATTTTCAGCGAGAAGCAGAGCCACGCGGTCTACCTGCTCAATCGCCAGCACGTGACCCGGCTCGACGTCGTCAACTACATCTCGCATGGCCTGTCGAAGATCGCCGAGGAAAAATCCGACAAGGACGAGGCAGGCACCGAGGCCGAGCGTGATCCGGAAGGCGCGGGCACTGCGCTCGAGAAATACACCTCCAACCTCAATCGTCTCGCTCAGGAGGGACGGATCGATCCCCTGATCGGACGCAAGCTCGAGGTGGAGCGGACCATCGAGATCCTGTGCCGGCGGCGCAAGAACAATCCGCTCTACGTCGGTGAGGCCGGCGTCGGCAAGACGGCGATTGCCGAGGGTCTCGCGCGGCTCATCGTCGAGGGCAAGGTCCCCGATGTGCTATCCGACTGCAGCATCTACGCGCTCGACATGGGCGCCCTCATCGCGGGGACGAAGTACCGCGGCGATTTCGAGAAGCGACTGAAGGGCGTGATCACCGAGCTCAAGAAGCAGCCGGGCGCCATCCTTTTCATCGATGAGATCCACACGGTCATCGGAGCAGGGGCGGCTTCAGGCGGCGTGATGGACGCCTCGAATCTCATCAAGCCCGTGCTCACGAACGGCGAGATCCGCTGCATCGGATCGACCACCTACCAGGAGTACCGCGGCATCTTCGAGAAGGACCACGCCCTGGCGCGCCGCTTCCAGAAGATCGACGTGGTCGAGCCGAGCGTGCAGGAGACGATCGAGATCCTGCAGGGTCTGAAGACGCGCTTTGAAGAGCATCATGCGATCAAGTACGCCGACGATGCGCTCAAGGCCGCCGCCGAGCTCGCAGCGCGTCATATCAACGAGCGGCACCTCCCGGACAAGGCCATCGACGTGGTCGATGAGGCGGGCGCGCGCCTGCGCCTGAAGCCGGTTGGCGAGCGCGAGGGCACGGTCGAGGTACGCCACATCGAGGATGTGGTCGCCCGCATGGCGCGTATTCCGGCGAAGTCGGTCTCGACTTCGGATCGGGAGGTCCTGAAGACGCTCGAGCGCAATCTCAAGCTCGTGATCTTCGGGCAGGACAAGGCCATCGAGGCATTGGGCTCGGCCATCAAGATGGCGCGTTCCGGCCTCGGCGATCAGCGCAAGCCCGTGGGCAGCTTCCTCTTCGCGGGTCCGACTGGAGTCGGCAAGACCGAAGTCACGCGTCAGCTCGCCATCGCGATGGGCATCGAGTTCCTGCGCTTCGATATGTCCGAGTACATGGAGCGGCATACGGTGTCGCGTCTGATCGGCGCGCCTCCGGGCTACGTCGGATTCGATCAGGGCGGCCTTCTCACCGAGGCAATCACCAAGCATCCGCACTGCGTGCTGCTGCTCGATGAGATCGAGAAAGCGCACCCCGATGTCTTTAACCTGCTGCTGCAGGTCATGGATCACGGCACGCTCACCGACAACAACGGGCGCAAAGCCGACTTCCGCCACGTGATCATCGTCATGACGACGAATGCAGGCGCTTCGGAGATGAATCGGCCTTCCATCGGCTTCACGCACTCGGATCATTCGACCGATGGGATGGAGGCGGTCCGCAGGCTGTTCTCGCCCGAGTTCCGCAATCGAATCGATGCGATCATCCAGTTCGCGGCACTCGACCCCCCGACCATCGAGCGGGTCGTCGAGAAGCTGATCGTCGAAGTGGAGATGCAGCTCGAGCAGAAGGGCGTGACGCTCACGCTCGATGATGCCGCACGCCGCTGGGTTGCCGAGAAGGGCTACGACCCGAAGATGGGTGCTCGGCCCATGGCGCGCATCATCCAGGAGCACATCAAGCGGCCGCTCGCGGAGGAGCTGCTGTTTGGCTCACTGGCAGGCGGGGGGCTGGTGCGGGTCATCGCGTGTCGAAGGACGGCACGAAACTCGACCTGGAGTGCTCCCCGACGCAGCAAGAGGTGCCGGCGTAGGGCTCTTACCGGCTAGCGACCTCTATAAATGATGCGTCCCTTCGACAGGTCATACGGTGTCATCTCCACCGTCACCTGATCGCCGGTCAAAATCCGGATGTAGTTCTTGCGCATCTTGCCTGAGATGTGCGCCGTCACCACGTGTCCGTTCTTGAGCTTCACGCGGAAAGTCGTATTGGGCAAAGTCTCTACGACTTCGCCTTCCATCTGAATCGCGTCTTCTTTGGACATGGGGGCGCGAATTCTGCATAAACGGCCGCGCCAATGCAATTTTGTGATTGAGTCAGCGCGAACCGACGTGCTGGCGCAGCAGGTCCTGAAAGTGTGACCGCGCAATGGTGCGACTGCCGAGACTCTGCAGGTGCCGGGAGGGCAGCTGGCAGTCGATGACGGCGATGCCTTCATCGAGTGCGTATTGGACCAGCCGGGCCAGGGCTGCCTTGGACGCGTCGCGCTCCCGACTGAACATCGACTCGCCGAAGAAGATCCCGCCGAGCCGCACGCCATAAAGGCCGCCCGCGAGCTGGCCCTCGAGGTAGGTCTCGACACTGTGGGCGTAGCCATGCCGGTGCAGCTCGAGGTAGGCGGTGCGCATCTCCGCGGTGATCCAGGTCCCGAGGCTGCTGGCGCGCGGCGCGGCGCAGCCTTCGATGACCGCCCTGAAGTCACGGTCGATGGCGAGCTCGAAGCCCCGGTTGCGCAGGGTTTTCGCAAGGCTGCGCGTGCAGCGAAACTCGCTCGGGGTAGAGCACCGCTCGGGGATCCGGCGACCACCACAGCACGGGCTGACCCGGCGAGTACCAGGGGAAGATCCCGCGCTCGTACGCCGCGAGCAGCCGCGCGGGCGAAAGATCCCCTCCGGCCGCGAGGAGTCCAGCGGGGTCATCGAGCGCGCGTTCGAGCGGCGGAAAGCGCTCGGGTGCATCCTGCGGCGAAAGCCACGTGATCGTCTTCACGCGCAGCCCTCATCCGGCGTGATGCGTCGCTCACGATACGGCACGTGCGTTTGGACCTCGGCCGCATACGCATCGATGGCCTCGCGCTCGCGCGCCAGATAATCGCGCACGGCTTCGCGAAAGCGGGCGTCGGTGATCCAGTGCGCCGACCAGGTCATGGCGGGCTCGAAGCCGCGACTCACCTTGTGCTCGCCCTGCGTGCCCGGCTCGAAGCGCGCGATGCCGCGCTCGATGCAAAACTCGATGCCCTGGTGATAGCAGGCCTCGAAGTGCAGGCTGTGGTGCTCGGCGGCCGCCCCCCAGTAGCGGCCGTACAGCGCGGAGGGGCACCAGAAGAAAATGGCCGCCGCGACCACGTGCCCCTTTTGTACCGCCAGTTTCACCATGAGCGCATCGCCCAGGGTGCGGACGATTTCGCTGAAGAAGGCGCGCGTCAGATACGGCTCATGTCCATGCCGCAGGAACGTGTCTCGATGCAGCAGGTAAACCGCATCGAGCAGGCGCTCATCGAGTTGCGAGCCGAGGCGCGTCTCGAATGCGATACCCGCCTCGGCGACGCGCCGGCGCTCGCGCCGCGCCTTCTTGCGTTTCTCGGCAGTAAAGGTCTCGAGGTAGGCATCGAAGCTTGCGTACCCGCGGTTGGTCCAATGGAACTGACAGTCGCGCCGCTCGAGCCACCCGGCCCGATGAAAGGCGGAGCGATCGCTCGCATCGAGAAAGAGGGCGTGCGTCGAGGACAGCGAGCGTTCGCGTGCGTGCGCTTCGATCGCCTCGATGAGACGGCGCGAGGTCGTCGCTCGGTCGAGCTCGGGTCGTACGAGAAGTCGGGCGCAGGTGGCCGGAGTGAAGGGCACCGAGAGGGTGAGCTTCGGGTAGTACCTGCGCCCGAGCCGTGAGTAAGCCTGCGCCCAGCTGAAGTCGAAGACGAATTCCCCGTATGAATGCGTCTTGATGAATGCCGGCACCGCTGCGGCAAGCCCGCGCGCATCGCCAAGCGTCACGTAGGAGGGGGTCCAGCCGCGTCCCTGTGCCGACGCACCCACTGTGCTCGAGCGCGGCCAGGAACTCGTGTCGGAGAAAGGGGACGTCGGTACCGCTCAGCGCATTCCACTGCCGTGGATCGAGCTCATCGATGCTCTTGATGACCGCTGTACGCATCCTTACTCATTTTCGCTCGCTGTCCAGGCTCTCCAGGTAGCGGTCGCTGTCGAGCGCCGCCATGCAGCCTGAACCCGCTGAGGTGATTGCCTGCCGGTAGACGTGATCGGCGACGTCACCGGCGGCGAAGACGCCCGGCACGGCTGGTCGCCGTGGCATCTCCGTCGAGTCCGCCCTTCACGACGAATATAACCTTCCCGCATCGCAAGCTGCCCCGAAAATATCGCGGTATTCGGCGAATGACCGATCGCGACGAAGACGCCCGTCACGGGCAGCCGCGTTGCGTGGCCATTGTGGGTGGAGCGCGCCTCGAGGCCGGTCACGCCCTGTTCGTCCCCGAGGACTTCATGCACTGCGTGATCCCACAGGAGCGCCACCTTTCCCGCGCGCTCGGCCTCGAACAATCGATCCTGCAGGATCTTTTCTGCGCGCAGCCGGTTCCCGCGGTGCACGAGCGTCACGTGCTGAGTGATGTGGGACAGATAAAGCGCTTCCTCCACGGCCGTGTTGCCGCCTCCGATGACGGCCACGCGCTGCCCGCGAAAGAAAAATCCATCGCAGGTGGCACATGCCGAGACGCCGCGGCCGCGAAACTTCTCCTCCGAGGGCAGGCCCAGGTACTTGGCTGCAGCGCCGGTGGCGATGATCAGCGCGTCGCAGGTGTACTGTCCGGAGTCTCCCTTGAGCTCGAAGGGTCGCTCGATCCAGTGCCACCCGCTGAATATGGTCATTGACGATCTCGGTGGCGAATCGCTCTGCATGCTCGGGCATGCGCTGCATGAGCGCAGGACCCTGCAGCCCCTCGACATCTCCGGGCCAGTTATCCACATCGGTGGTGGTCATGAGCTGGCCACCCTGTTCGACGCCGGTGATCAGAAGTGGCGAGCGATTTGCCCGGGCCGCATAGACGGCGGCGCTGTAGCCCGCGGGCCCCGAGCCGAGAATGATGAGCCGGCTATGCCGCGATTTCGCCATGTATAATGCCGCTCCGAATCTACAGTTCGCTCGGCGACGCCCAGCGAGATGCTCGGCGATACTATCGCTTCATCGACGGATCGGTGTGACCCGGGGTCTCAGCCCGAGAACACGCACCCCTGAGAACTCGCCTTGTTCAGCCGGGTATAAGCTCCGTAGAATCAGCATTCTACGACGTATTCATCAGAGAGAACACGAAGCTTGGCAGAGACCACAGCACAGGCGCGGGGCGTCGCGATTTTCCGAGGCCGTCAGCCGCGGACTGCGTGAGAGCGCGGTCATCGCGCTCGTCGTTCTGGCGCTCGTATTGTTTGCGGCGCTCGGAAGCTACAGCGCCGATGATCCCAGCTTCTTTTACGTCGGCAGCGCCTTGACGATCCACAACCGTATCGGCCCGATCGGCGCATGGATCGCGGACGTCCTGTTCTCGCTTTTTGGCCGGCCGGCGTTCCTGTTCCCGATCGATGATCGGTGCGGCCGGCTGGACGCTGTTTCGCCATCGAAAGCCGCGAGCAGCGCTCGCGCGCCAATACGGCGGTGCGCATGGCCGGTTTCGTGCTGCTGCTCGTTGCAAGCTGCGCGCTCGCGACGCTGCATTGGGACCCGGGGCAGCTGCGACAAACTGCAGGCGGCATCGTCGGTACGCTCGTCGGCCAGAATCTGGCCTCCGGCCTCAACTTTCTTGGTGCGACGCTGCTCATGATGGCCGCCTGGATGGCGGGCGTGGCGCTCGCCTTTGGCGTCTCGTGGCTCACCATCATGGACCGCGTCGGTCGCTGGGCCTGGGAAGGGGCTGCCTGGGCGCGCGAGCGCCTGTCGACTTCGCGCCAGGTCGCAGAGGGTAAGGAGCGCCGCCAGGCGCGCAAGGAGTCACTCCAGAGCGAGCAGCGCAAGAGCGCCGTGCGCCCGCCGCCCCGCATCGAATCCCCGCCGTTCCTCGTCGAGAAGAGCGAGCGGGTGGAGAAGGAGCGCCAGGTGCCGCTCTTCGATGCGCCGAAGGCAGGCGAGCTGCCGCCGCTCAAGCTTCTCGATGATCCGCCGGCGCAGGAGGCCTCGTACTCCTCCGAGGCACTCGAGGCGATGTCGCGCCTGGTCGAGATCAAACTCAAGGATTTCGGCGTCGAAGCCGAGGTCGTCGCGGTGCAGCCTGGGCCGGTGGTGACACGGTTCGAGCTGCGGCCGGCCCCGGGGGTCAAGGCCTCGCCAGATCACCGGGCTCGCCAAGGATCTGGCGCGTGCGCTTTCGGTGATGAGCGTGCGCGTGGTGGAGGTCATCCCGGGCAAGTCCGTGATGGGCCTGGAGATCGCCAACGAGAAGCGCGAGATGGTGACGCTCGGGGAGATCGTGCGCTCCAAGGCGTACGACGCCATGGGCTCGCCGCTGGCCATCGCGCTCGGCAAGGACATCGGCGGTCAGCCGATGGTGGCGGATCTGGCGCGCATGCCGCATCTGCTCATTGCCGGAACGACCGGCTCGGGCAAATCCGTCGCCATCAACGCCATGGTGCTCTCGCTGCTCTACAAGGCGACCGCCGAGCACGTGCGGCTGATCATGATCGATCCGAAGATGCTCGAGCTGTCCGTGTACGAGGGCATTCCGCACCTGCTCGCGCCCGTCGTCACCGACATGAAGCAGGCGGCGAATGCGCTGCGCTGGTGCGTCGCCGAGATGGAGCGCCGCTATCAGCTCATGGCCGCGCTCGGGGTGCGCAACATCGCGGGCTTCAATCGTCACGTGAAGGACGCGATCGAGGCAGGCAAGCCGATCCGTGATCCGGTGCTCACCCAGCAGGCCGCCAACGATCCTTCGATCGATCAGTCGCAGATTCCGGACTTGACGCCACTTCCGTACGTCGTCGTCATCATCGATGAGCTCGCCGACCTCATGATGATCGTCGGCAAGAAGGTCGAGGAGCTGATCGCGCGGCTGGCGCAGAAGGCGCGCGCCTCGGGCATTCATCTGGTCCTGGCGACGCAGCGCCCATCGGTCGATGTCATCACCGGTCTCATCAAGGCGAACATCCCGTGCCGCATCGCATTTCAGGTTTCCGCGAAAGTCGATTCGCGCACGATTCTCGATCAGATGGGTGCCGAGACACTGCTGGGTCACGGTGACATGCTGTATCTGCCCTCGGGAACTTCCATGCCTACGCGCGTGCACGGTGCCTTCGTTTCGGATGCAGAAGTACACCGCGTCGTGACGGCGCTGAAGGGCGGTGCGCCGAACTACATCGAGGAGGTGCTTTCCGGACCCCGCATGCCGATTCCCGGATTTCCGGCGGAGGAAGGCGAGAACGGCGCGCTCGCGCCAGATGATGCCGAGCAGGATCCGCTGTACGACGAGGCCGTCAAGATCGTCACGCAGGAGCGCAAGCCCTCCATCTCCTACGTTCAGCGGCGCCTGAAGATCGGCTACAACCGCGCCGCGCGCCTGCTTGAGGCGATGGAGACTGGCGGGACTCGTCGGCCCGCTGCAGTCCAACGGCGCGCGCGAAGTGCTCGCGCCGCCGCCGCCCGGGGACTGAGGGTGCGCACGCGGGGCTCGTCACGGTCGTGCGTCCTGGCGCAGCTTGCGCTGGCGGCTTGCAGGCTGCGGAGCCAACGACCGCACGCTCGATCGTTATCTGGATGGGCTGCATTCGCTGCGGATCAGCTTCTCGCAGATCGATCACCGATGCGCAGGGACATCAGACCGATCGCTCGAGCGGGCGAGTTGCTGGTGCTGCGCCCGGGCCGATTTCGCTGGGAGGTGCGGCCCGTCAGTCGCCGCGGGGGTTCGGGCCAGCTGCTCATCGCCGACGGCAAGAATCTTTGGTTCTACGATCGCGATCTGCAGCAGGTCACGGTCAAGCCGATGTCCGCAGCCCTTTCGGCTACGCCGGCGATGCTTTTGTCGGGAGCCGGTGATGTGCGCAGGTCATTCGCGATCAATGAGGACGGCAAGCGTGACGGACTCGACTGGGTGCGCGTCAAGCCGCGCAGCGCAGAGGCGGATTTTCGTGACGCATTGCTAGGATTCTCGGGTAATGAGCTGCGGCGGATGATCCTGCAAGGACAAATTAGGCCAGACTGCGACGCTCATCTTCGACCGCGCCGAGCGTAACGCTAGTGTTCTGCCTCGGAGGTAAGCTTTACGCCCCCGGCCGGCACCGATGTGATTGGAGTTCCCGCGAAATGATCGTGTTCCGCGATCCGCTCGATGTTCCAAAGCTGCGCTTCGCCCGCATCTGGTGGGCCATGGGCTGGTTCATCGTGGCGTTCATCACCGTCTCCTGTCTGGAGCCGCCGCGCTATGTTCCGAACCTGCATCTATGGGACAAGCCCGAGCATGCTTTGGCGTTCTTTGGCATGACCTTGTGGTTCGGCGGTCTCATCCGCGAGCGCAGCTACTGGCGGCTCGCCGCCTGGATGCTGCTTTTCGGCGCCAGCATCGAAGTCGCGCAGGGGACCATGGGGCTCGGGCGCGATATGGACGTGATGGATTTCGCCGCGGACACGATCGGTGTCGCCATCGCGCTCGTGATGCTGTACCTCGGTCTGGGCTCCTGGACGGAGCGATTCGAGCGGATCTTCGGGCTGTCACTTGAGCCCTCGTGAGCCGAGCACACGCGAACCGCTGCGGCCGCTTGCCGATCGCATGCGGCCGCGCACTCTCGATGAGTTCGTCGGTCAGCCGCACCTCCTGGGTCCGGGCAAGCCGCTGCGTGCGGCGCTCGAGGAAGGCACGGCTGCATTCGATGATCCTCTGGGGGCCGCCGGGCACCGGCAAGACCACGCTCGCGCGGCTCATCGCCCGGCGCGCCGATGCCGCAGTTCATCGCGCTCTCGGCGGTGATGGCCGGCGTCAAGGACATCCGCGCCGCGGTCGAGGCGGCACGCGACGCGCGCGCGCGTCAGCGGCAAGCCGACGGTGCTGTTCCTCGATGAGGTGCACCGCTTCAACAAGGCGCAGCAGGACACGTTCTTGCCGTTCGTCGAGGACGGCACGCTCACCTTCATCGGCGCCACCACCGAGAATCCGTCGTTCGAGGTCGTGAGCGCGTTGCTGTCGCGGGCGCGCGTCTATGTGCTGCGAGCGCTCGACGGTCGACCGACATCGTGCAGCTGTTGCGCACCGCGCTCACCGATACGCGAGCGCGGCCTCGGCCGCCAGAACGCTCACCGCGGAGCCCGAGGCGCTGGATCTGCTCGCGCGCGCCGCCGATGGCGATGCGCGCCGCGGCGCTCAACATGCTGGAGCTGGCGGCGGGCCTCGCCGAAGCGCAGGCGGCAGCGAACGCTGACGCTCGCCCTGGCACAGGAGGTGGCCAGCGGCGGCCGGCGCCGCTTCGACAAGGGCGGCGACCAGTTCTACGACCAGATCTCAGCGCTGCACAAGGCGGTGCGCGGCACTGATCCCGACGCGGCGCTCTACTGGCTCGCGCGCATGCTCGATGGCGGCTGCGATCCGCTTGTACGTCGCGCGACGCATCGTGCGCATGGCCGTCGAGGACATCGGCCTCGCCGACCCGCGGGCGCTGGCCATGACGCTCGATGCCTGGGAGACCTACGAGCGGCTCGGGTCAGCCCGAGGGCGAGCTCGCCCTCGCCGAAGCCGTCGTCTATCTGGCCTGCGCGCCCAAGAGCAATGCCGTCTACGTCGCGATGGGCGAGGCGATGCAGGATGTCGAGCGGTTCGGGACGCTCGAGGTGCCGCTGCGCTTTCGCAATGCGCCGACCCGGCTGATGAAGGAGCTGGGCCACGGGCAGGGCTATCGCTACGCGCACGATGAGCCGGACGCCTATGCGGCCGGCGAGCGCTACCTGCCTGATGAGATGCCCGATCGGCGCTATTACCGTCCGAGCCCACGCGGGCTCGAGATCCGCATCGGCGAGGCCTTGCGCGGCTTGCGCAATAAGACGCCACCATCAGGATCTGGCGGAGACGCAAGCTCCTGAAAGGCGTGTCGTGATCGATCCGAAGCTGCTGCGCAGCGACCTGCCGGGCGTGGCGCGCAATCTTGCGCGCCGCGGCTTCGCACTCGATGTGAGCGCGCATCAGCGCTCTCGAGGAGGAGCGCAAGCGCTGGCAGATCGAGTCCGATCGGCTGCGCGCCGAGCGCAACAGCAATGCCAAGGCCGTCGGTATGGCCAAGGGCAAGGGCGAGGATACGAGCGCGCTGCTGGCGCGCGGTGAAGCGCTGACCCGCGAGCTTGCAGCATGTCGATGCCGCAGCTCACGGCGGTGCAGGCGGCAGCTCGAGAGCTGGCAGCTCGGACTGCCGAACCTGCTGCACGAATCGGTGCCGGACGGCCGCGACGAGAGTGCGAACGTCGAGGTGCGCCGCTGGGGCGAGCCGCGCGCGTTCGGCTTCAAGCCGCGCGATCACGTCGAGCTCGGCGAGGACCTGCGGCGGACTCGATTTCGAAGCCGCCGGGCGCATCTCGGGCGCGCGCTTCGTCGTGCATGCGCGGCACAGGTCGCGCACCTGCATCGCGCGCTCGCGCAGTTCATGCTCGACCTGCACACCCGCGAGCACGGCTACACCGAGATCTATGCGCCGTACCTGGTGCACGCGCACGCGCTGGTCGGCACCGGGCAGCTGCCGAAGTTCGAGCAGGATCTGTTCGCGCATGCGCGGCGAGCAGCGGGCTTCTATCTGATTCCGACCGCCGAGGTGCCGGTGACCAACCTCGTGCGCGAGCAGATCGTCGCCGCCGAGCGATCTGCCGCTGAAGTTCGTCTGCCACACGCCGTGCTTTCGCTCCGAGGCCGGCGCCGCCGGCAAGGACACGCGCGGCATGATCCGCAAGCATCAGTTCGACAAAGTCGAGCTGGTGCAGATCGTGCGGCCCGCGGACTCCTATGCGGCGCTCGAGGAGCTGACCGCGACATGCGGAGACAGTGCTGCGCAAGCTCGAATTGCCGTACCGGACGGTGGCGCTGTGCGCCGGCGATATCGGCTTCGGCAGCGCCAAGACCTACGACCTGGAAGTGTGGCTGCCGTCGCAGAAGCAGCTACCGCGAGATCTCCTCCTGCAGCAACTTCGAGGCGTTCCAGGCGCGGCGCATGCAGGCGCGCTGGCGCAATCCGGCCAGCGGCAAGCCCGAGCCGGTGCACACGCTCAACGGCTCCGGGCTCGCGGTCGGCCGCACGCTGGTCGCGGTGCTCGAGAACTACCAGAACGAGGACGGCTCCGTCGCCGTGCCCGGCGTGCTCGAACGCTACATGGACGGCATCACGCGTATCGAGCGCTGAAGCGCTTGGTCACAGCGCGATCGTAATGGCCCACACCGTCGCGATGGCGGTGACCAGGACCTGCAAGATAGCGCCGATGAAGCGCAGCGGATTTTTCATCGTGTCGGCTTTCAGACCGAGCGCATGGCAGATTCGCGCCAGGACCAACCCGGCTCCGAGCGCGTGAATGGCTGCGCCCCGCACGTGATCCAGCTCAAGAAGCGCGATGAGCAGCAGCGTGAACGGCACCCACTCGGCAAAGTTCGCGTGCCGGCGCATCGCAAGCAGCATCGCGGGATCACCGCCATCGCCGACGGGGATGTTCTTGCGACCGCGCTGAAACCCGGCCGGAAAGGCCACTCCGATCAGAATCAGTCCGAGCAGACCCGCATACAGGGTCGTGATCACAGGCATGTTGCGCGAAGCTTACGCCTTTCAGTGCTGGCAGGCGCGCTCAAGGCGCGACGTGCTGCACCATGCTTGCCTTCATCAAGGGTGCCTGCGCTGCGGAGGCCTGGTTGACCGAGTACAAGGCAAACAGGAACGCCTTGTCCAATTCCGTCAGTGCCTGCGGTGCGCTCGCGCGGTCACGGAACAGGCGCAGGATCGTCGGCATGGTGCTGACATCGACATCCAGATTGATCTCCGCCAATGCCAGCATGCCGACGTAGTCTCCGAGCTGACCGAAGTTCAGGTCTCCGATCTGATTCGCATCGACGATCACGACGACGCTTGAGAATGTCTGCACCGCGCTTCGCTGCAGCCGGGTCGCCATTTGGACGGTGTTCGTGGGAACGTCCTCGAGGCCGAAGCCCATCTGAAGCGAAGTTCCGACCAGTGCTGCTGAGAGTCCCTCGGAACTGGCGGGTGCACCATCGTGTGAGGTGAAGTCCGTGTTGTACCAGACCCGTATCGGGCGGTGCGAAGCGAAGAAGTCGCGCACGTACCCCATGCCATTGCGCGTGATGAACATGTGCCGATCGCGCGCGTACCATTTTTTCAGCAAGTCATCCGGCTCGTGGGTCACGATCACGTAGAGATTGGGCGAGCACTTCGCGCCTGCAAGTGGCGCACCGGCATCGCGGGCAATCTGCGATAAGCGCGCAAGGAAGAATTCGCCCTGATCGTGGGTCAAGCCCCCCACGAGCGGACAGATCCGAATGTTCCAGCGCGACAGTGAATCGTCGAGGTAACGTCTGGGCACCGAGGAGACGAAGTGACCGACTTGCTGCTCGATTTCCTTCTTCTTGCGCTGCGCCTCGATGGTGACCGTTTCGAGGGGTGAGGGCGGGGGCGCGGCCGCGGCGAAGCTGGAGACAGCCAGCAGCACAGTGGCCGTCAGCCAAGGCCATTGGCGATAGCCGGTCACTCCGGAAGGCCCGCCTTGCGCACGAATGACAGGTAGCGCGGGTCGCCAACGAGACGTGCGAGCATGGGCTCGTCAACCGTATGGATCAGTGAGGCTTCGCGTTGCTCGACGGCGCGGTCGAGCCATCTGAACGCTTGATCGGGTTCGCCTCGTTGAGCATAGGTGATTGCGATCGCAACCGCGTGCAGATGCGCGTAGCCTGCGATGAGCTCATCGAGCAGCACATCGGACTCAGCCGCGCGGCCGAGCCCATACAATACGCCCGAGCTCATCGCGAGGCGCATCGCGGGGTCGGGCTCGCGCCCGACGGTCCGCAGGGCGCCTTCGAGGTCTCCCTCGACCGTCAGACACTTTGCGATGGACAGGTGGGTCCAACGGGCATTCGGCGCGACCTCCAGCACTTTCCGATACGCCGCTTTTGCGTCCGCGTAGCGGCCGGCCTTGTAGTGGAACAACCCGGACAGTCGCTGCACGACGGTCTTGAACGGATCACCGCGGAGCGCTTCCTCCATCCGGGCTTGCGCCACGTCCCAGCGCCTGTGCGCGGCCGCGTGCAGCGCGGATGCCATCAAAGCGTCCGCAAACCGGGGGTTGAGCTCGAGCGCTCGCCGGGTCCGCGTCTCCGCGGCCGCCCAGTCGCGGTCGAAGTACAGGTGAATCATCGCCATGCCGGTGTGCGCGACGACGTTCAAAGGACTGAGCTCCAAGGCACGCAGCGTGAATTCCCGAGAGCGCTCAACGGCCTCGCTCGTCGGCACGATTCCGTATATCGCGCGCGAGGATGTCACGCCTGAGAGCATCGCCCATGCAAGCCCGAACGCGGGGTCCAGGTTGGTCGCGCGCTCGAAGTGCTCGATCGCCTCCAGATAGGAAGCGGCCGAGATCTGATGGAACGCGCTCAGACCGCGCAGGTAGGACTGGTATGCCTCGAGATTCGCGGTACCGCCCACGTCGCGGTGCAGGGGTCCCCCGCTCAATGTGATTTGCAACGCTCCAACGACCGCATTCGCGATCTCGTCCTGAATCGCGAACACGTCGTGCAGCTGCCGGTCGTAGGTCTGGGACCACTGCTGGTAGCCGTTGTCTGCCCTGACCAGCTGCACGGATACACGCAAGCGGTCGCCTGCGCGGCGTACGCTGCCCTCGAGCACATGGGCAACATTCAGCTCCCTTCCGACATCCGTGGCGCGCGCCGTCTTGCCCTTGAAGTAAAACGACGACGACCGTCCAGGTACGAAAAGATCGGGTACCTTCGAAAGAAGATTGAGAATCTCCTCGGCGAGCCCATCGCTGAAGTATTCATTGTCTCGGTCTGCGCTGACGTTCGCGAATGGCAGCACCGCGATCGACTTGCTCGGAGCCGCGCTCGGCGCGCGCGCCGCAGTTGTGGGCCGGCTCGATGGTGTCGATGCGTCCTGTGTGAGCAGCCGGGTGACGTGATCAACGAAGGACGCTGGAGTCTCGCCAGCCGGGAGGCGCGTCCACTGCACCGCCAGGAACGCCTCAGGTACCTCCGCTTCGCCGTTCTCCACATTGTCGATGCAAATCGGCACGAGAAATGGACGGCTCCTTGCCATGAGGTGAGTGCGTCGCTCGGCGAGGTGCCATTCGAGCCGGAAGTACCCTTCGGAGCGAGCCTGAGTTCTTGCGGAAATCACTGGCACAAACAGCGCGCACGTACCGATCTGCTTGCGGATGCGCTGATCCCACGCGTCACCGCCGCGAAGCTCGCTTTGATCGAACCAGACCTCGACGCCGCTCGCGGCGAGGGCGGTGGCAATGCGTTGCGCGGCCTCCGAGTCCTCGGACGCATAACTTAAAAAGACGGCCTTGGACTCCACCGACAAGCCCCGCACCCCTGGCATCACCCCGCGGCAGCTTATCCGATCTGCAATGGCCGCTCATCGGAGCACTGCGGATGGCAGCTCAGTCAGGCAAAATAGCGGGCCGAAAGGTGACTTCGAACATGACGGAGAGGTGGCAGAGCGGTTGATTGCACCGGTCTTGAAAACCGGCAGCCCTTCACGGGTCTCGGGAGTTCGAATCTCCCCCTCTCCGCCAGGAAAAAATCACGGTACCTGCGCGCGAGTCGATTGGTGAGGGCGCCATGCCGCGGGCGGAACTCCATACTCGCGCCGGAACGCCCGGATGAATGCCTGGGGTTAGCGCCCCGCCTTCGGCAGGAGCTCCTCGAGCGCATACAAGGTCTTCTGCGCAAAGCGCTCGACCGGGTAGTACTGCGCAATAACGTGAATGGCATCTTCGTGGGTACGGATATCGAGCAGCCGCAGCAGGAAGCGGATGTCATCCTCGTCGTGAAATTCCGCACCGATTCGCATCGCCAGACACTTCATGGCCAGTAGGTACTGCGGTTGGGCGATGAGCACGCGCAAGTGATCGAGTTCGAGAAACGGTGCGAAATCACCCTGCTGACTGAGATATCCCTTCACGCCCTCGTTGAGCCAGTCGGGCGCCAAACCCGCCTTGGCTGCCGCGCGTGCCGCGGCTTTGCGCACAACGGCCGACGGCTGGAAAACCGCGTCGACGTCGGCCGTTGATGGCCGGGCGTTGTATGCCAGGCACATCACCGCCACCGACGAGATAGAGCTCGCCAGTGGTGCTCGCCTCTCGCAACTCTTCGTTCAGGAGATCGAGCAGTCGCCGAATATCCGCCTGCGATAAAGCCATCACGATCAGACGCGATCGCCCAGGCTCGCGTCGATGAAGATGTTGCGTCGACGGAATGCGGCGGGGGAGTGCGTGAGCAGATGCATGCGCAGCGATCGCAATGTAGAGCCGAATGCAGGCTCATCGAGCGGCGCAATCCCGCGTGTCCAAGCGGGTGGCGGGATGGCTCGCCTCTGGCAGGCCACCTCGACCATGGCCGCGACGTAATTCATCAGGAAAGGTGTGAGGGGTGTCTTCGGCGCATCGACGATGGCATCCTGCAGCTCGCTCGGCGCGAGCTTTGCGAGGAGCTCATTCATGTGAGCGAGGGCAAACGACGGGCGGGCAGATCCAGCAAGAGCAGCGGTGGCCTAGCTGGAACTCGCGGGCTGGTGCCGGGAGCACTCGGCTCAGGACGTAGGAGGACATGTCCATGCCTGCACGTCGGGCGGCATCTCGGATTGCCGTCTTTTCCTGTTCGGAGACGCGGATTTGGAGCTGCGCGTGCTTGGCCGATGCGCCGGATTGCAGGCCGAGCATTTGAAGCCCCTGGCGTCTGATCGGTGCCAGACGTTGAGCAACGAACGCGAGGTAGGCGGCGAGCTCGTCCGATCGGCTGCTGCCATCAACGTTCTGAGAATGCGCTGGATGACATCAGCTTCGTTCCCCATCCCAAGGCGCCCCCATCGAATCCAATGAGCAAGAGGATTCGTCTTCGTCAGCTGCGCAGCAGCGGACAGCTGCCGGAGTAACTCACATCCACCGCGACCGGCCCGGACCGCCACATGCGCCGAGCAGGCAGGGCAGGACCAGCGCGAAGCAGATCAGGCTTAGAAGCACCAGCGCGGCCGATACGAGGTAGCTGCCGAGCAATCTTGCGGTCTTCATTCGTCCCTCCCCAAATTGCGTGTTGCCTACATGGCGATACGCAATCGGCTCCGGAAAGGCGCCACGGACGCAGCCGGCATGCCAGCGACGCCCGAGCGGCTCGTTGGACCCTTGGTGATTTAACAGTTGCCTGCTGCGTAGCGACACGCGGGAGGAGCGCAAGTGGTCCAATCAGCGCGCCGCGAGTTGTGCTCGTCGAGATGTATCTTTCCGCCTCGTCCGCATACATCGGATAAGTAAAGAGGGCATACTCCGGCGGTCTAGCCGAGTGCGAACTGTGATGCCCCCGGCATCGATCAACCTTTCCAGCTCAGCTCAGGCGCGGTCTCTTCTATTCAAATTACAGGTCGACGGTAGTAACCCAAAACAGGGGATCACTCTCATGAAAAAGCTTCTAATTGGAACCGCGGTGCTTGGAACGTTAAGTCTCGCGGCATTATCTGCTCGTGCAGGCTGCGTAGATCCGAGAAACGCAGGTCATTATCAGGTACCGGAGGCAATCTCTTTCGATCTTAACCTGGCGATGCCTGATCGCTCCGGCCACGTTGCTGCCGAGAACATCGTAGGGACCTGGCACGTGCACTACACAACCGAAGGGGCGCCGCCCGGAGAGGCCTTCATCCAATGGCACAGTGACGGCACGGAATGGGAGAACATCAATTACCCGGTACTGAGCGGAAACATCTGCATGGGTTCGTGGAAGGCAATCGATCACTCACATGTCTTTCGGAACCACTATGGGTGGCTGTTCAACAATGGAATGCTCGCGGGCTGGTTCAACGAGACCGAGACCGATGAAGTGGCATGGGATGGAAACGCATACAGCGGACTCAATACCACGACACTCCACTTTTACCCTGTCGCGCCGTCAACGAAGTCAACGGTCGTTACGCTGATTGGCACTGCAAGCGCGAAGCGGATCGCTCCGTGATCTAACCTCAGGTCTCCCGCCTGGCTCTTAGCAGGCGGGGCCCTCTGAAGTCAGGCTGGCAGTCCTCTTCCGATTCTGTTTGAATGGCGTCATGATTCTGCACCATGCTCGCTGGGTCCACGCACTGGCAGTTGTGATCAAGTTCATTTTGCTCGCAGTGGTCTTGAAGATCGTCCTGCTGCTTGGCCTGTTTCTGTGGCTGAAACCTGTCAGGGCATCTCAGCGACCGGGTGGCAACTACGCTTAGCTTGCCCTGAGTTGCAGCACGGTCCGGCTGCGGACATGCTTGGTGGCCAACCCCCGGCCTGCCTGGCGCCCGTCGTGAAAGTCGAACCCGTCTCGATCTCTCAAAACCCCGACGTGCGCTACCTCGGCAAGCTGCTTGGCGATGTGATCCGCGCTTACGGTGGACGCGAGCTCTTTCAGCGCATCGAGAACATCCGTGCAAGCTCGGTCGACCGGCACAGGGGGTTGGGCGGAGCGCGGGTTTCCGGCGCCGGGCTCGATACGCTCACGCTCGATGAGGCGCTCGCCTTTACCCGCAGCTTCATGCTGTTCTCGATGCTCGCGAACCTCGCCGAGGATCGGCAAACCGGGGCGAGCGACACGGGTGTCGATCTGGAGGCCGCACTCGCACAGCTCGAGGAGCGCGGAACTCTGTCCGGGGAAGTCAATGCGTTGCTGGACCGCGCCCGCATCGTTCCTGTTCTGACAGCGCATCCGACCGAGGTCATGCGCAAGAGCATGCTCGATCACCGCAACCGCATTGCGGATCTGATGCGCCTGCGCGACGAAGGGCGTGAGGAAACGCGCGATGGCGATGCGATCGAGCAGGCGATCCTGCGGCAGATTGCACTGCTGTGGCAGACACGGCCCTTGCGTCGGGAGCGGCTGCACGTCGCAGAGGAGATCGACATCGCGCTTTCCTATATGCGCGACGTGTTCATTCCGGTGTTACCGGCTCTATATGCCCGCTGGGAGCGCTTGCTCAAGCACCGACCGCAGAGCTTTCTGCGTCTCGGCAGCTGGATCGGCGGCGATCGCGATGGCAACCCCAACGTCAACGCCAGCTCCTTGACGCTCGCCATGGCGCGCGCATCCGAAGTCGTTCTGTCCTGGTACCTCGATCAGGTGCATGCGCTTGGGGCCGAACTGTCGATTTCAACCGAGCTTGCGGCCGCGAGCGCCGATGTCGATCGACTCGCCGCGCGCAGCGGAGACCACAGTGCGGCGCGGCAGGATGAGCCATACCGTCGGGCACTCACAGGTATCTACGCGCGCCTTGCTGCGACCTACGAGTCGTTTACCGGGCATGCACCACAGCGGGGCGCCACTGCGCCAGGCGAACCGTACGCTGGCTCTGCTGAGCTGTGCCGGGATCTGCGCACCCTGGCGCGCTCATTGGGCGCAGCCGGGGAGGGGCTTCTTGCAACCGGAGGACTGCTGGGTCGCCTGATCCGGGCCGTGGAGAGCTTCGGCTTTCACCTCGCAACGCTCGACTTGCGGCAGAACTCGGACGTGCATGAGCGAGTCGTCGCCGAGCTGCTGCGCGTTGCGGGCGTCACGGCCGATTACGCGCGACTCGGCGAGGAGGAGCGCATCGAGGTCCTGCGGCGGGAGCTGGCCAGCGAACGACTGCTCGCCAGCCCCTACGCCGAATACACCGATGAGACGCGCGCCGAGCTCGCCGTCGTACGGGCTGCCGCCGATGCGCATCGGCGCTACGGCCACGAGTGCATTCAGTATTACGTCGTCTCCAAGTCGGACAGCGTGTCCGACTTGCTCGAGGTCAACATCCTGCTCAAGGAGGTCGGACTGTATCGAGGCCATGCCCCGCAGCGCGCGGCGCTCCTCGTCGTGCCGCTCTTCGAGACGATCGCAGATCTCGAGCGCTCGACGGCCATCATGCAACGCTGGCTCTCGCTTCCCGGAAGTCGCGGAGGCGGTGCGCGCTCACGGCCACCAGGAAGTGATGGTGGGTTACTCGGACTCGAACAAGGATGGCGGCTATCTCACCTCGGTGTGGAGTCTGCATCAAGCCACGCGCGCGCTCGCTCGGGTCTTCAAGGAGCACGCGACGCGGCTGCAGCTGTTTCACGGACGCGGTGGAGCGGTTGGCCGCGGTGGCGGCTCATCCTTCGCTGCCATCCGGGCGCAGCCCGCGGGGACCGTGCAGGGTCGCATCCGGATCACCGAGCAGGGCGAAGTCATCGCCGCCAAGTACGGCACGCGTGAGAGCGCGGCGGCAAATCTTCAGACCATGACTGCGGCGACGGTGCTCGCTTCGCTCGATGCGCCGGTTTTGCCGAGCGCGGAGCAGGAGCCGTTCGAAACGGCACTCGCGGAAATGTCACGGCACGCGTTTCAGGCATATCGCGAACTCGTCTATGAGAGCCCCGGTTTCACGGACTTCTTCCGACAGATGACACCCATCGCGGAGATTGCGGAACTGAAGATCGGCTCGCGACCGGCCTCCCGCACGCCCTCCGAGCGTATCGAGGACTTGCGAGCCATTCCGTGGGTCTTCAGCTGGGCGCAGGCGCGCGTGATGCTGCCAGGCTGGTACGGGGTCGGAGAAGCGATGCACGCGCTCGGCGACCCGCAGCGCCTGCGCGAGATGGTCGATGCGTGGCCCTTCTTCCGCGCCACCCTCGCGAATCTGGAGATGGTGCTGGCGAAGTCCGACATGGCGATCGCGGAGCACTACGTCACTCTCGTGAGTGATCGAGCGCTGGCCACGCGCGTTTTCAGCCGCATCCGGGCAGCCTGGCAGCTGACGCACGACCAATTACTCGAGGCCACAGGACAGACCAGGCTTCTGGAGCGAACGCCGGCGCTCGACCGGTCGATTCGCTTGCGATTGCCGTACATCGAGCCGCTGAACTTGCTCCAAGTCGAGCTGCTCAAGCGCCTGCGCTCGGGAGAGCGAGACGCGCGAGTGGTCGAGGGGTTGCAGCTTTCGGTGAGCGCGGTCGCCACGGCGCTGCGTAACAGCGGGTGACCCATCGCCTGCGGCGGCATATCATCCCCTGCGCCACGGCCATTTTTGGGAGGAAAGAACGTGCGAAGGACTGTGTTGTGGGCTGTGCTGATCTGCGCCTCGTTGGGTGCGCCCGCGCAGGCTAAGACACTCGAGGGAGTCACATTGCAGTGGCGGCCGACGTCGCACCTTCAATTGGGTGCTGCGCAGATGTCACAAACGCCGATCGAGTTCCAGACATTCCTCGATGCGCGCACGAACAAGAAATCGATTGGCGAGAACGACGAGGATGCGACGCCGAAGCCCGTGACGACCCGTGACGATGTGGGTGCATTCGTGGGCGCCCACATGCGCGAGCTATTCGATCAAGCAGGTTTGAAGACCGTGGACCACCAGGGTGATGTGGTCATCAAAGGCGAGGTGACGCAGTTCTTCGTGCGCGAGACGAGCCTCTACAAGTCCGAGGTTGACGTGCGCCTGACGGTGACGGGGCGTGACGGAACGACGCTCTGGCATGGACTCGTCTCGGGCGATGCGACGCGATTCGGCCGCTCTTACAGGCTCGAGAATTACCACGAGGTGCTTTCGGACGCGATCGTGAACACGGTGAGCTCGATGCTGCAGAGCGCAGAGTTCCAGAAGGCCCTTTCCGGTCACTGAGTAGAGTGATGCTGAGAGTAATCGCCCTCGCAGTGCTGCTTTTCTGCGGCTTCGCAGCGCAAGCGCGGGATGACACCTACACGGCCGGGATCGAAAAGTGGCGTCGGGATTTCGACGCGGACGTTCGTACGGGCGGTTGGCTCACGCTCGTCGGACGTATGAGGCTCGATGGGGACATGTGGACATTGGGCAGCGATCCGAAATCGAGCATATCCCTGCCGTCACGCGCACCGGCTCATCTGGGCGTCCTGCGCAAGCAGGCGCAGACGTTTCGCTTCGAACCTGCGCCCGGTGCGGGTGCGGTCATCGATGGAAAGCCGGCGCGTGATCCGGTGAGCCTCTCGACCGAATCGGGCACCGGGAGCATCGTAGCGGCGGGCTTGACGCTGAGCGTGCGTCTCGTGGGGGGCGATCCGTATCTGTTCGTCGTTGATCCCCAGGCTGCGGCCGTTTCCGCTTTCAAAGGTACGAGCTGGTACGAGATCGACCCCGCCTACCGGGTCGAGGTGAAATTTGAGCCGTATGCTCAAGAGCGGAACGAGCCGGTGCCGATGACGCATGTCGACTCCAAGCAGTCCTTCCCATCGACGGGTGATGTCATTCTCAAGCTCAAAGGCAAGCGGGCTAGGCTCAAGACATATATTGATGATGGGCAGCTTTTCGTGATGTTTCTCGATGAAACCAACGGGCGTGGGAGCTACGGGGGAGGACGCTTCGTGCATGCACCGCTGCCGAAGAATGGACGCACGATCCTCGATTTCAACAAGGCATTCAATCCCTACTGCTCGGTCAATCCCAACGTGATGTGCCCGATTCCTCCGCCCGAGAATCGCTTGGCCGTCGAGGTCAGCGCGGGAGAGAAGTTCCTGGATCAGGAGTGAGGCGCGGACGCAGGCCGAAGAGCAGTAGCGCAATCAGAAGACACGCCAAGAGGCTGAAGACCGCATCCGCTGTGAAGGCCCCGCCGAGGCCGCGGTGACCGTAGCCCCAGCCATCGACCCAGAGCATGTACGCGATCGGCACATTGTAGGCCGCGCTCAGCACGGCGAAGTTCGTCGCCGCAAGTGGATTTCTTGGACCGATCACCTCGAAGATGATGGCCACCGAGCAGGCGATCTCGAGGGATTGAAAGATGTTCGCGCCAATGACTGCAAGGGCGAACGACGGCGGGCTGCGCGGCAGTAACAGGATGCTCAGCGTGAAGAGCGCACCGATAGCACCCATCAGGAGATAAAGTGGTCGCAGACGCACGTAGGGCGCGAGCCTCGGGAGCAGCAGGCTTCCGCAGACTCCGGCAGCAAGGGTCCCGATGCCACCAAGGAGACTGACCATGCGCGGACTTGCGCCGAAGTCGGTGCCGATGCCGCCCACGAAGTTCGTGAGCGAGAATGTTCCACAGGGGGTCAGAAACAAGAGCAACGCAATCAACACCTCTCTGCGACCAAAGAGATGGAAGACATCCCGCCAGAATGCGCGGAAGCTCTCACCTGCGAGGCGTCGGTCGGGCCCGGGCGCGGGGATGAACGGATAGACGCAGACGGGCAGAAACACGAGGACGCCGATGGCGAGCGCGCAGAAAGCGATCGGCTCGGCGCGAATCAGCTCTCCACCGAGGATCGCCATCACGCCAAAACCGCCCACGTTACCCGCGGTGATCCATGCACCGAGTCGGTTCTCGCTGGCGGGATCGCACACCGTCGAGAGCCATCCACCGAGAGCGGAGTAGGAGAGCTGGTTTGCCGTGAAGGCGAGCGTCAACGTCGCCTCCAGCAACGACAGACGGTCCAGGAGCAGAAGACTTGCGCCTGTGAGTACCGCCGCCGCCGTTGCGAGTACGGCCGCGTAAACGCGCCGGCTCAACCAGACATCCAGCATCGGACTGAACAGAAACGCGAAAAATCCCGGCGATAGCCCGACGGCCGTGATCGAGGCGATCGTGACCTCAGGAACGTGCCGGGCGGCGAGGGCTTGGGGGAGCGCGAACGCGATGAATCCGCCGACCAGACCGAAACTCGTACCCCCGCTCAGCCCCATCAACCAGACCGGGACACGCCGTGCGCTGGGCGTCATCGGCTAGATCTGCTTCCGGAGCACGAGAATCTGTACCAGTGAGTGCATGTGCGCAGGCGCGGCTTGCAGACGACGCCTGAGCCCGCTCGTCAAGCGATCGGCGAACGCTCTGGCTGCGGCGTCGCCCGAAGGCCCGCGAGTCAAAGCCGATGCCAGGGTGGGCGCGAACACGGCACGAAAGAACATGGAATGCTTGTCGGCGAGCGCGCCGGCATCCCGATCGCGCTCGTATTCCTCCCAGGCAGCATCCCTGACGGTTGCCGTTTCGCTTTCCTCGAGCCTCAGGGTCTCGAAGCACCCGCTCGCGGTGAAGGGTGCGATCAAATCCGACAGGCGTCGCGGCCAGACGGGAAGAACCATGTTTCGACGTTCATCGGCAGTTACCGTGCCCTCGGCAACCAGCTCACCTAACTCATCATTGGCGTGATCCCAGATTCCCTCGAACACCGAGCTCCCGGATTCATCAGCGCCCGGAATCGTGACAATGAGACAGGCCCCCGGGCGCAACTCACGCGCGCGCAAGCACAGGAAGCTTCGCCAATCTCTGTCGGCCTGCTCTTCGAACGCGGCGCGCACTGCGCCGCTGCTGCGCGAGAAGGCGAAATGACTGGGAATCAACCGCGGTGCCCGGCTGATCCACATCGCCGCATACGAGCTCCAGCCTACGTGGATGAACTCCGAGGGCAGGAGGCGCTCATAGAACGAGCGTCCGATGGCGCACGGAAAGACATTGGCATCGCGCGCGTGATAGCGCTCGGGATGCGTGTGCAGCAGCTCAAAGAGCGCGGCGAAGTCGTTTTCGGGCTGATCTTCATGGAACACGAGAATCGCGCGGTCCGCGCCGGCGCGCGCCCGAATGGTTTGGATTGCGACCCGCATGGGCGTCAGCGAGTTTCGTCCTTGCGATGAGCCGTAATCCGCGACCACGACCGGCGCCTCGGCTCCTAGCGGTACCGTCGCAATCGCCCGCTCCAAGTGCGCAAGAGCCAGGCCACCGCCGCCTGCCGGCAGTTGCGAATGACGATTGTAGGCACCTTGACCCTCCATCGCGGCGTGGCGCTGTGACGGATGATCGGACATGACGATCTCTCAAACCGCGGGCACGGCCGGATTGGAGCTGGGTACTGATGCGAACACGAGCTTCTTTCGCATCTCCCACTGAACGAGCGCGTAACTCAATATCGCCTGCAGGATCACGGTGGCGACCGAGACGATCCAGACCTGGCGCAGCGTGAACCCGGGCTGGCGCGACAGCCAGACTGCAGGGACGGCGAAGATCACAAGCCGGCTCACTCCGCTCAGCAGCGCGGGCCAGGTGTTCCCCATCGCCTGAAACAGGCCGGAGCAGGTGAAGATGATGCCGCTGCCGATGAAGTTCCACGAGATCACCCGCAGGAAGTCGGTGCCTACCGCGATCACCCGCGGATCTCGCGTGAAGGCACCGATGAGCGATGCCGGCGCGATCTGGCACAAGACGATGATCACCGCCATGATGGTCGTCTCGAGAAGCACCGCGGCACGGAACGTCTCGCGTACCCGGGAACCATGGCGAGCGCCGAAGTTCTGGCCGGCGACGGGTGCGGCGGAGAAGGCGATGGCCATGGCGGGCAGGAAAATGGCCTGCATCACGCGCGACCCGATGCCATAACCGGCCTGCGCCTCGGAACCGAAGCTGCGAATGAGCCAATAGGTAAGACCGATCAGCACAAACATCACGGCAAACTCGCCGCCGGCCGGCAGACCGATGTTGAGAATGCGCTTCCAGTAGATAAGCTGAGGCCGCCACTGCTCGCGGTGAAAGCCCACGTATTTCTCGAGCCGCTCAAAGTACGCGGTCAGCATGACCACCCCGGCGACGATCGCGAGCGTGCTCGCGAGCCCCGCGCCCGCAACACCGAGCGGGTGCCCCGTCCCCCAGCCGGCAATGAGGATCGGCGCGAGCACGACGTTCAAGAGCACGGTGAGGACTTGTACCGTCATGGTAGGCCGCACGATCCCGGTACCGCGCAGCGCAGCTCCCATCGATATCATCGCGAACTGCAGCGCCAGGCCGGGCATGAACCAGTAAAGGTAAGTCACACCGGCCTCGCGGGTGCCCTCGTCGGCTCCGACCAGATCCAGAAACGGTCGTGTGAGCCCGTAGCCCGCGACAAGCACGAAGAGGCCGACCAGAGCAGATAGAACGATCGACTGGTTGAATACGAGGTTGGCGTCCCGCTGGTCCTTGCGTCCGGCGGCATGGGAGATCAGCGCCGCGGTCCCGACGTTCAGAATCTGAGTCAGCGCCAGGACCACGAAGGTGATGTTGCCGGCCGCTCCGACCCCGGCGATCGCCTGGGCCCCCAGGCCCGAGACGAAGTAAAGGTCGACCAGATAGTAGAGGGTCTGTCCGACCATGCCGATGACCATGACTGCAGCCATCTGCAGGATATGGCCCGCAATGGAGCCCTGAGTGAGGTCTTTCATCGGGATTAAGTTACGTTACCCAGCCGGGTATGGAGGTTGCTGTGGGACCGGTTCAGTGTACCCTCGTTGTTGGCGTGTCTCGACCCTTTAGGAGCCGAAGCGGGTCGTGGGCTGGGGCTTGCATCAAGATGGTGTGATCGTGTGGTGGGCGCTGCTGTGCGCAGTCGCGCTCCTCAACATCGTGGCGTGGTCCGTGTCCGCGGTGATTCTCAAGCGTCGAAGACGCTTGCTGCACATCGACTCCTATGGCGCCTGCCGGCTTCAACTCGCACTCTCGGCCGTCTATGTCTTCGGATGCGCCTTCCGCTCGGCCGTTCCGGTCTTCGATGTTCAGCGGCTGTGCCTTTTCAACTCCTGGGTCTCGAGCGTCATCGTCGGACGCTCCGTCGCGACGGTGGCGGAGCTGTGCTTCGTCGCGCAGTGGGCACTGATGCTGCGCGAGACCGGACGCATCATGGATAGCGTCGTGACGCAGCGGGCATCGCGAATGCTGCTGCCTTTGATTGTGATCGCCGAGGTCTGCTCCTGGTATTCCGTGCTCACCACATCCAACCTCGGTCACGTCGTCGAGGAGTCGCTTTGGGCGTTGTCGGCGGCACTGTTCGTTGCGAGCATGATTGCAGTCTCATCGCGCTGCGCGGGTCAGAAGCGTTCGCTTTACATCGCCTGGAGCGTAGCGGGGAGCCTGTACGTGGCCTACATGCTGCTCATGGATGTGCCGATGTACTGGGAACGCTGGGTCGCGGACGAGGCGCACGGGCGGCACTATCTGAGCATCGTGCAGGGCGTTCTTGATGCCTTCGGACGGCGGGTGATCTCGTATCGATGGCAGGACTGGCGCACGGAGATTGCCTGGATGTCGCTCTACTTCAGCGTGGCGGTCTGGGTGAGCATCTCGCTGGTTCACGCGGCACTGCTGGGCGCGCGGCGCGTGCGCGCTGTGGCGTCGTCGACGACGGGGGCGCTGGCCGGTCAGCGCGGTTGAGGCTTCAGGGGGTGAATCTCACATCGCGCCTTTCGGGACCGAGAAGCGCAAGCAAAGCGAGGCTGGGCGCGATGATTCCACAGACGAGGGCCAGCGCAAACGCGTAATCGGGTTGCGTCTCGCTGCCGTGGTGGTTCGCTATGATTGTCTGCAGCGTCAGATTCGAGGAAGCGAGCAAATTGCCGAGCTGATAGACCACACCGGGAAACGTGGCGCGCAAGCTCGGTGGAGACAACTCGTTCAGATGCGCTGGCACGACCGCCCAGGCGCCCTGCACCATGAGCTGCATGAAGAATGCCGCCGCGCCCAGAGCGACGGCGCTGCCGCCGTAAGTCCAGAAAGGCAGCACGGGCAAGGCAAGCAGCGCGGCAAGCGCAATGGCACGGCGTCGGCCAATACGACTCGACAGCCAGCCTGTGAAAATGCCCGCGCAGATCCCGCCGATGTTGTAGACGATGGCCACGCGCGAGATGGTCGCGGTGGAAAAGCCGCGTTGCGAGCGCAGGAACGTCGGATACAGATCCTGGGTCCCATGGCTGAAGAAGTTGAACACGGTCATCAGCACGACCGCGTAAACAACCAAACGCCAATGACCGGAGAGACCCGCCCAGAGACTGCTCTTCTTGGCGCGGTTTGATACCCAGGCCTTTGATTCGGGCACACCGCGCAAAACCCACAGCACGAGGATCGCGGGCGCAGCCCCGACCATGAGCATCCCGCGCCAGCCAATGTGGTCATACAGCAGACCGAAGATGATGGCGGCCAGGAGATACCCGGTCGGGTATCCACTTTGCAGAATGCCCGACACGGCACCTCGTGAGCGCGCCGGGATGCTCTCCATCGCAAGCGAGGCGCCCACCCCCCATTCCCCGCCCATTGCCACTCCGAAAAGCGCACGCAGCACGAGAAACACGGTGAGCGTGGGCGCGAAAGCGGAGGCGAACTCCATGACCGAATACAAGACCACATTCAGCATCAGCACTGGGCGGCGGCCGATGTGATCGGCCCAGCGGCCAAACAAAAAAGCGCCGAGCGGGCGCATGGCAAGAGTCAGAAAAATGGCGTACGTGACGCTCTTGACGTTCGTGCCCAGATCACCCGCGATGCGCTCGAGCGCGAACACCACCAGGAAAAAGTCGAATGCATCGAACATCCACCCCAGAAATGCCGCGAGCACCGCGCGCCGCTGCGCTGAGGTCCACGACTCTTCTGGGGCGACAACGCTCTCCGTCTTGCCACGCCGCGGAGTCTACGGGTATGTGGTGGTTTCCAGAAGCCGCTCCGACTCGAGCAGAGAATCCCGAGCCCCGCCTTTTTCGGTCTCCATGTACCAATAGCTGTGCACGTCGCGCGAGTAGGGCAGCAGGTTCTGCGGATCAACGACGATGCGCATCACGCGCGAGGCGGAGTAGCGAAACGGCCATCCCGGGGCGACCTGCGAGTCGAAAATCGGCTCGTTGGTCTTCACCACGAGCTCGACGCAGCGTGGATCCGCTGAAGCGGCGGTGCACGGTACGGCATGGGTAAATGAGAACGCGAGGCTGATGGTCCCCGACCAGACCGGCATGCCGGGCAGTGTCAGTGGAGCGGACAGCGCATACCAGACGCCTTGCTCGAGTCTCGCCCCGATCCACATGGCGGTCTCGAAGTTGTAGGACTGTCTTGCCGCGGCCTCGATCACTTCCGGTGCAAACGCAACATCAACCGAGCGCAAGGCCTCGTCGACCAAAGGCGTCGTGTCTGCACCGGGCGGCGCGTGGTCGCGAATGAGTGCCGCGCCGCATCGGCCAGCTGCGCGGCGAAGCCAGCCGGATCATCGATGGTTTTGAGCTCGCCCGATGGACGCAGCTCCATGTCCGGGGGAATCGCGGCAGCACAGGCGGAAAGATGGGCAGCCGGCGCAGCCGCAGGATCCGTCAGGGATGGGGCGAGACGGCCGAGCTCATAGGGAGCATTCCCAGAGTCGAAGGCAACTTTGAGCCCGTGCGAGCTCGCTGTGACCAGGCGGTGCAGCGTGCCTAAGGTGTGACTATCCACGACCTGCCCATGGATCAGGCCCCGGCGATGAGGTCTCGATCTGCATCGAGCTTGGCGCCGCTTGTCCAACCAAACTTGAATTTGACGATGCGAGGGAAGCGGCCTCGATCAGCGCGGCGATGCGGTGCGCTTCGGCTTTTTCAACCTTCCACGCAAGGAGCTGCCGATAATTCTCCTCGGCATCGTCGCGGAAACCGTACTCGAGATCCATCTGGATGGCGGCCACCAGGGCATCGACGGCGATCGCATCCTCACCCAGTGCCCGCTCGCTCGCGGCCACGTTGAACTGCAGGATGACCATCGAGCGATAGTCGAACTCGTCGCGGTACAGTCGAACGGCCGCGCGTGCCGCCTCGGCCGCCGCTCGCAGCTTGCTGGCACGCACATCCGGGCTGGCGGTGCAGTCTGCGCGGGCCTGATGGATGCGATAGCGGTCATCCGCCGCACGAGCCCAGCCTTCCGGGAACATCACCTGCGCGCTGCGACTCGCGTTTACGGCATCGAGTTCGGCCTGCGCCTCATCTAGGCGTCGACTGCACGCCTCTGCGGCGTCTTCAACGAGGGATTCGACATCGGCGATGCGAGCGGTGAGCTGCGCCGGGAAGCCTCGGGCGTCTCGAGTGGCTTTGGTCGCCCCAGCATCCGGCGCCAGCGACCAGGCGGCCAGACTGGCGAGTGTGAGGAAGCGCAGACGTTGCTGAGGGACGTCCGATCATCGACTGGTGGGGGGAGGGCACTCGAGCCGGACATGACCGGGAACGATCGACCCAGTCGAGGCAGAGTATGTCGGGGATTGCGCAGAGATACCCGGTCGTTGAAAGCACAACCGTTGTACTTGGCCGCGCGCAGGCGATGATGCAGATGGTGGTGATGCCCGGCAGACGTGACGCTCGCGACTTGCAAGCGCTCGGCGGTCCGAGCGCTGCGCGCAGCTGGACCCAACGTGGCGGCGACCTGCGCCGAGGTGCTCGCTCGGTTCGCGTGCAGGGAGCTCGAAGCACCGAGCGCGGTGCCGTGTCCCAGGATGGCGTGGCCGCCGAAGCCCTGATTTGCGCCGCCGAAGCCATGCCCGGCGCCGCCACCGCCGGATGATCCGTGGAGCCGAGGAGCCGAGCGGGCGAAAACTCGCGCCGCCGCCGCCCGATGAAGAGCCTCCGCTACCGCTATTTCCGGTCGAACCTCCGGCGGCGAAGATGACTGCGGGGCTTGCCAGAGCGAAGGCAGCAAGAAGTACAACGAGCTGGGTGCGCATGAGAAGCTCCCGAAGTCGTGTGCAGGAAGAGTAGTTCCGGTGCCGCGCGCGTGGGATTAAAGTTGAATGAACAATTCTTAACAACCTGATCAGGCTACGATGACCAAGCACACCGCGCAACTCATGAGTGCGGAATGCCGCGCCTTGCTGGGCGAAAGCCCGGTCTGGGACGAGCGTACGCAACGCCTTTACTGGGTCGACACGAGCGCGGCGCAGTGCATCATGTGGGCGCGGACGGTTCGGCGAGAGCTCCGTCCAGATCGGACACAAGATCGGATGCATTGCGCTGCGGCGAGCTGCGCCCGGGTTCATCGCGGAACCTGCAGCGCACGATTGCGTACCTCAGCCTGGATCCCCTCGAGATCCAGACGATCACGCCCATCGAGCCTGATCTTCCGGGCAACCGCTGCAACGACGGCAAGTGCGACCCGACGGGACGCTTCTGGGCTCGGCACCTGCGATGATGCGATGAAGAGCGCGAGCGGCTGGTTCGTATCGCCTGACGGGCGCCGGTGGAGCTCGCGCGGACGCTCGGGCCCTTCATCTGCACCAACGGGCCCGCCTTCTCGCCCGACGGGCGCCTCATCTACTGCGTCGACAGCTACGGCCGCGCGGTGTATCGCTGCTCGGTCGGCTCCTCGGGGGACCTGGTCGACCAACAGGTCTTCTGCAGCTTTGCGCGCGATGGCTGGGGTTATCCCGACGGGCTCACCTGTGACGTTCAGGGGTGTCTTTCGGATCGGCACACTGGGGCGCAGCACGCCTTTCGCGCTTCAGTCCGGCGGGTGAGTTGCTCGATACGATCTCGCTCCCCGTGTCCCAGCCCACGAGCTGCACGTTTGGCGGGCCCGAGCTGCGGCGACTTTTCATTACGACGGCCTCCACGGGGCTCGAACCCGCCGCGAATGCGAACGGGCTCGCCGGAGCGGTATTCGCCGTCGATCTTAGTGTCGGCGGACTTCCCGCCGCGCGGTTTGCGGGTTGAGGCTGTTGCACGGGCCCGAAGGGCGCAGGCTCAGCGCAGTCCGTAGACAATCATTCGGCTCTTGTCGGTGCTGCCGGCCCACGCCATTGATTTCATGCCGGAGGCGACGCCGAGAAGCTCATGCCCGCCCGCTCGATATGCAACGAGCCCGCCCCCGATGGGCTGCTGAGTGCTCGTCTGCCACAGCACGCGGCCGTCTGTCTGATCGAATGCAAATACGTCACCGCCGAGATCGGCTGCAAACACGAGGCCGCCGCCGGTAGGCGTGACGCCGGCGACGATTGGATGCGGCGCCTTGAATTTCCAGCGCACGTGCCCGGTTTCCGCATCGAACGCTGTCAGCCAGCCGTGAGCGCTGTCTGCGGGGTCGATCATGTCTGCCATGGAGCCGGCGCTTCCGAACCACACCTGGCCGGCGGATGGCACTGTCAGTTCACGTACGAGCTGCACGTGAGCACAAAGATCAACCGCCCCAACAAAGAGCGTGTCGGTCGGTGGGCTGAAGGCGGCGCCGTTCCACTCCGTACCGCCACCCATTCCGGGACAGAAGTGGACCGCATGCTCACGTGAAAGCGGTGCCTCTACGTTCTCGCGCGTCGTCGTCGCGGTCTGTGACAGAAGCGGGATGATGGGCGGCCGATCGTCCGGAGCCGTGCTGGAGCGGCTGATGCCCGAACGGTCCAGGATGGAGAGAAGCCCGTCCTTGTTGGCGGAGGCGATGATCTGCCGCCCGGCGCGTGTCGTCGCCAGGGTGGGCGCGCTATCGACATCCCAGTCGTGGCTGTCATGCTTGACGAGCTGGTTATAGCCGAGCATGTGTCCGCTTGCGGCATCGAGCGCGATCACCGAGTCCGCATATAAGTCCTCGCCCGTGCGATCGAGCGTGTCGAAGTCCGGCGCCGGATTTCCCGCCGGAACATAGAGAATGTCCTGAGCCTCATCGAGCGTGAAGGACGTCCAGAACGCGCCGCCCGAGATCGGCAATCGCGAGTTCGTCCACGTTGCGCGCGCAGGTCCATGTTGAGGTACCACATCGAAGCGCCAGAGGAGGTGGCCATCTTTCGCATCTAGCGCATAGACGTGTCCGGTGACACCCACGGTATCCCCGCCGGCATTGCCTACATAGACCCGGCCGTTCGCCGCGATCGGCGCCATCGGAATGGAGATGCCAGGTCCCTCGACCTCGAGCGCGCGGTCCCAAAGGATGTGACCGTCCGCGGCATCGAGCGAGACCACGTGCGCATCCGCGGTCCCGCGGAAGAGATGGTGATCGAGGTAGGCGAAGCCGCGATTGACGGCAAGGCCTGGCGGCCCGCTGCTTTTGTCGTGGCGGCTCCACTTTTCCTTGCAGGTCGAGGCATCGATCGCATAGGACCCTTCGTATGTCGTGAAATACATGGTTGCGTCGATGACGAGCGGCCCCGTCTGAAATGCGACTACCTCCGGAAGCGCGTATTCGCAACGCTGCTTGAGCTGAGCGACATTCGCCGCGGTGATCTCGCTGAGCGGAGAGTATCGATCCCCGGCAGGCGTGCGGTTATAAGCCGGCCAGTCGTCCGCGTTTGCCGCGGGCGAAGCCGCGCTTGCGATTTGCGCGCTCGCCGCAAGCGCAGCGAAGGCGCTCAGAGTCCGGCCGTAGTGCCGATGAGCTGTGTCATTCATTGTGGAAACTTCAGTTCGAGCAACGTTGCCTGGAAACGCGGTTCATTGCGGACGGGATCCATCAGTGGATCCACCTTCAACCCAATGAGCCCCGGGGTCGCGCAAGCGCATCGCCGTGTCGAGCCATTCGAGCCAGAACTCGCGCTTGATTTCGCAGTCCATCGTGGGTGTTCCTTGAGATGAGCAGGCCTGGCTCCTGTGCATTCAGTCGATGAGTATCCCGGAAAGCATTTGAAAGCACCATCTGCCTCCGGTAACGTGGCGCGGCTGTGAACGCTAATCCCGACTCCGTCCTCGCGCACAACAGCGCCTTCATCCCGGGCGGTGTCAGCTCGATCAACCGCATCATCGATCCGCCGATCACCTTCGTGAAGGGCGACGGCGCCTATATCTGGGACATCCAGCAGAAGCGCTACGTCGATTACCACGCGGCATTCGCGCCGCACTTCCTGGGGCACAACTTCGCCCCGATCAACGATGCCGTCATCGAGATTCTGCGCAGCGGCGACAGTCTGTTCGGTGCCGGACCCACGCTCCTCGAGGGCCGTCTCGCCGAGCTCATCTGCGCCAATGTGGCCGCCGTCGAGAAGGTGTGCCTGCTCAACACCGGGAGCGAGGCGACCTCGCTCGCAGTGCGGATGGCCCGCGCCATCACCGGGCGTCAGCACGTCATCGTCATTCAGGGCAGCTACAACGGCAACCAGGATGAGCTCGCGTGCAACGTGTTCAACACGCTCGGGGAAATCGGACCGCGCGTTTCACCGGGCGAGTATCCGCTGCGGCCACTCGGAGCCGGCACCACGCTCGAGACGACCCGCTTCATCCATCCCATCAACTTCAATGATCCCGACTCGGTGCGCTATGTCTGCCGGCGCTATCCGGTCGCAGCTTTGATCACCGAGCCGATTCTGCAGAACATCGGAGTCGTGCGGCCGCGCGAAGGCTACCTCGCGGAGCTGCGGGCGCTGGCCGATGAGCTGGGATTTGTGCTGATCTTCGATGAGGTCAAGACCGGCTTCCGGCACGCGCTCGGCGGCTATAGCGAAATCTGCGGCGTGAAGCCGGATCTCGTCACGTACGGGAAGGCCGTGGCCAACGGCTTTCCGCTCGCACTCGTCGGCGGCAAGCGCGAGTACATGGACTACATCTTTCATCGCGATCCGGCGAAGCGCCCACTCATCGGCGGTACGTACAACGGGCATCCGGTGGCCGTCGCGGCCGCGATCCGCACGGTCGAGTATCTGCTTGAGAATCGAACGCGGGTCTACGGACATATCGAGGCGCTGGGACTGCAGATGGAGGAGGGCCTGCGCCGGATCTTCGCGGCACACCGCATCACCGCCTCGATCACGCGCCAGGGCTCGGCGTTCTCCTACTATCTGATGCCGAAGGCGCCGGTCGATTTCCACGACATCATGGCGCACGACTTCGATCGCGACGTGAAGCTCAGGCGCACTCTCATCGAGCTTGGGGTGTTCTTCGTGCCGATCGCGACGAAGCAATGCTCGATCTCCGCCGCTCACACGGCCGAGGATATCCGCTTCACGCTCGAGCAGTTCGAGCGCGCAGTCTCATCGGTCTTCGGCCGCGCTTCCTAGCGCGATCAGCCGGAAATGTCGATCTCGCCCGAGTTGACGTGCCGGACGCGCACGATCCAATCGCCACCCGGCAACGCCTCGACCGCGTAACCGGCCTCGCGGGTATCACTCTGCTCCCGTAGCGCTGCACCGCCCGCGTGGACTTGCGCGGGCTTGAAGCTCAGACGCAGGACCTCGATGGCCGCGGGATCGAAGGTGCGATAGCTCACGTGTCGTTGAGCGTAATGAACCTTTTGCACGACGGAGCTCGAACGCAGCAGATGGTCGGCGCGAGCCGGTGCAAACTCGGGGATCGCACCCATGGCCCACTGAAAATGCCGCATGTAGTCCGCATAGCCGTCGCTGAACCAGTAAGGATCGTGGTAGTCGACGCCGCAGCAGGCGATGCGTCCATCGGAGCCGGCGAAATACGTTCCATAGTTGAGTGACCGGAACGCATCCTCGCGCGCCTGTCCGTCGCGGGTCTTCTCGAAAAACATCGCGTTGATCGCCGCCCAGCGTGCCGTGTGATCACCCTGTCCGGCGCGCGAGCAGCACCCGAAACTGGCATCCGGAGTCGTCTGCTCGTCGATGGCCTGCGCGCCGAAGAACGGTCCGCGCCCCAGTTTGATTCTGACCCAGTCGAGGAGGCGTCCGACGTGGCCCATCCATTGGGGATCGACTTCGGCAGGATTCTCTCGCGCGAGGATGTAGTAGGCCGTGATCATCGGCAGCAGCTGGTTCACATCATCGGTATGGCGCGGGATGTCTTCGAAATACCCGGACCATTTGTTCCAGGCAGGACTTTGCGCGTTGAGCGGATATTCGAGGAGCCAGGCAAGTGCCGTCTGACGCGCCTTGCGCCAGGCGCCGAGATCGCCGGCATTGAGTTTGATGAGCTCCTCGAAGAGTCGGAGCGATCCGGCCACATCGCCTCCGTATTCCTCGAGCGCCAGGGTGACGCCCGTGTGCGCATCCACGCGGAACGGCCACGGCGTGTGCTCTGCATCACCCGCGCGTACGTGACGCGCCAGCGCCTGCGCGCAGCGAACGGCGGCGTCCAGATATTTGCGATCGCCGGTGAGCTCGTAGAAGAGTGCGTAGCCGGTGCCGAGCTCGCCGACCTTGTCCGTCTCGATTCCGCCATAGAACTCATGCGGCATGTCCTGGACGCAATGACCATAGTCGACCTGGTCGTCGCAGGAAGTCGCGAAGGGAACCTGAGCCCACTCCCAGTCCGCCGGCGTCGTTCCATGCGCAAGCTGATGATCGAGCATCTCGCGCACGGCCTGAACCGCCTGCTCATCGCCCGAGTAGGGGTACCAGCCGACGAGCGAGTCGACGAAGGAGGCGAACACCATGGCAGGGTTGTGCTGCCAGTACGTACCCTGGAGGGTTTTGGCGTCGTATACGGAGTTGATGAGATAGATCTTGAGGCCGGTGCCATGGCGGGTGTCCGTCGGCACCTTGTGTTCGATGAAGTCCCAGCCAAGACGAATCACCTGGTCGTAACCGAGGTTTCGAGCGGGCTGATACCAGGCGAGGAGCTTGCCTTGCGCGTCCAGCACGACCGAGTGCCAGGGCACTTGCGCGTTGACGTAGATATCCTGCGATCCGCTGGCCGAAGTCAGGACGGCGGCTCCGATGAGGAGCCAGGCTGCACGGATCATTCTTCTTCTCACGCTGCAAAATAGCGGTTTCCGACCCGCGAGGCTAGAGTAGAGCGATGATCCAGCCATTGGCTGAACCGCTCAGGCTCGCCTACCTGCTCGCGCCGCAGTTCTCGATGATGGCATTCTCCGCGGCCATCGAGCCCTTGCGTGCAGCCAACCGCGTGAGCGAGCGTCGGCTCTTCGAGTGGCAGCTCGCATCGATCGATGGTGAGCCGGTCATGGCGAGCAACGGCATCCCTGTTGGCGTGCACGGAGCCCTCGAGCACATCGCCAAAGCCGACATGGTGATCGTCTGCATGGCACTGGAGCCACTGCAGTTCGGTCGCAACCACAAAGTGCATCACCTGCTGCGCCGCCTCGCGCGTCACGGCTGCCGCGTGGGCGGGATCAGCAGCGGCGCCTTCGCTCTGGCGGATGCGGGCCTTCTGACCGACCGGCGTTGCACCGTGCACTGGGAGTACACGGATCTCTTCCGCTCCCGTTATCCTGGAATCGAGATGACGCAGGAACTCTACGTCGTCGACCGGGACGTATTCACCTGCTCGGGCGGTACCGCAGCGCTTGATATGATGCTGCACTTCGTGAGCGAGGCCTCGAGTGGACAGCTCGCGGTGGCGGTCGCCGAGCAGTTCATTCATCCCTACATCCGGCGTCAGGAAGACCGCCAGCGCATGATGATGCACGAGCGCTACGGGATCGACAGTCCGAAGCTCGTGGAAGTCATCCATCTCATGGAGAGCACACTCGATGAGCCCGTCGATGTGGGCGTGCTTGCGCGGCGCGTCTGCATCTCGACGCGCCAGGTCGAGAGGCTGTTCCGCGAGCATCTCGACATCTCCCCCAAGCTGTTTTATCTGCGCCTGCGGGTGGCGCGCGCGCAGACGCTGCTGCGTCAGACCCTGAATCCCATCCGCGAGGTGGCCATGGAATGTGGTTTCGCCTCCACCTCGCACTTCAGCAACGCCTACAAGCGAGTCTTCGGCCGGGCACCGACGCAAGAGCGTCAGCGCTCGTGAGCATCTGCCGATCCCTGGTTGGCCGGATGCCGGACGGCACGGCCGTGCACGAGTGCCAGCTCACCAATCATCGAGGAACGCAGGCTGACATCTTGACCCTCGGGGCAACGCTGCGTGCGCTGACGATCAGCGGCACGGGCGGGGTCCGCGACGACATCGTTCTGGGCTTCGACGGCTTCGAGTCCTACCTTTCCGGGCGGCATTACTTCGGCGCGACGGTCGGCCGGTACGCGAATCGGATTGCAGGCGGCCAGTTCCGGCTCGACGGGAAGCTCCATCAGATCGGGGTCAATGACCCGCCGAACGCCGAGCATGGCGGCCCCGATGGGTTCGACCGGCGCGTCTGGGAAATCTGCGAACTGCACGATGAGGCGCAGCCCGTCCTCACCCTATCGCTCGTCAGTGCGGACGGTGATCAGGGATTTCCGGGAAAGCTGAGCGTGAAGCTCACCTATACGCTCACCCAGGAGGATGAGCTGTGCATCGAGTATCGAGCTGCGACGACGGCGCCGACGGTCATCAACTTGTCCCATCACAGCTACTGGAACCTGGCAGGGGCCCATGCGGGTCATGCGCTGGGCGCACACCTACGGATCGAGGCCGATGCGTTCACACCCATCGACGCCCACATGATCCCGACGGGGGAGATCCGTGCGGTCGCAGGGACGGTCTTCGACTTTCGGACCTCCGCGCCGATCGACACCCGCATCCGCGAGGGCGCTGAGCCGCAGCTCGTCATCGCCAAAGGCTATGACCACAACTTCGTGCTGCGGGGAGAGCGCGGGTCACTGCGGCTCGCGGCGCGGCTCGAGGAGCCCCGCAACGGCCGGGTGCTCGAGGTGCTGACCACGGAGCCGGGGTTGCAGCTCTATACGGGCAATTTCCTCTGCGGTGACATCCTTGGAAAGTCGTCCCGGCTTTATCGGCAGGGCGATGGCATCGCGCTTGAGACGCAACACTTTCCGAATTCTCCCAACCATGCGCACTTCCCGAGCACGCTGCTCGTACCCGGTAGATGGTGGTCGTCGACCACGATCTACCGGGTTTTCAGGAAGCCTGTTGATGTCGCATCGGCGCATGCGGAAGTCGGATCTGCGTAATCCTGTGCTGAGAGCCCATCGGATGCTGGCCCGATCATGAAAATCACTGCGATCAAAGCACTCGTCTGCAACGCGCGGATGCGCAACTGGATCTTCGTCAAGGTCGAGACCGACCAGCCCGGTCTCATCGGCTGGGGCGAGGCGACGCTCGAGTGGCACACGCGCGCAGTCGTGGGAGCGCTCGAGGATCTCGCGACCCTCGTCGTGGGGGAGGATCCGCGCCGTATCGAGCACTTGTGGCAGATGATGTTCCGCCAGCACTTCTGGCACAGCTCCGGAATCGTGCGCGCGACCGCAATGTCCGGTATCGACATCGCCCTGTGGGATATCGCAGGCAAGGAGCTGGGCGTGCCGTGTCACCGGCTCTGGGGCGGCCCGGTGCGCGACTACATCCGCCTGTACTGCCACCTCGGTGGCGGACGGATGGAGGACTTCTACGAGACGCCGGTCGAGAACGCGGAGCGCTTTGCCGAGCTTGCGCGTACCGCGGTCGCGAACGGCTTCACCGCCTTCAAGTCCATGGCCGTACCGAGCACTGGACCGCTCGAGGGCATGAAGCCCGTCCTCGCCGCCGAAAAGGCCGTGGCCAGCATGCGCGAGGCGGTCGGCCCCGAGATCGACATCATGGTCGACTGTCACGCACGGCCTTCGCCCGCGATGGGATTGCTGTTCGCGAAAGCCTTGGAGCCCTATCGGCTTTTCTTCCTGGAGGAGCCGTGCTGGCCGGAAAGCGTCGAATCTCTGCGCCATATCAACGCCTCGGTGTCGACGCCGATTGCGACCGGCGAGCGGCTCACGAGTCTCAGCGAGTTTCGGGACCTGTTTGCGGTACGCGGCTGCGAAATCGCGCAGCTCGACATCACGCACTGCGGCGGCCTTTCGGCTGCCCGTAAGATCGGGGCACTCGCCGAAGCCCACCGGATCGGGCTCGCGCCCCACAACCCACAAGGACCCGTGAGCACCGCTGCCTCCTTCGAGTTCGGCTTCGCGCAGTCCGACTATGTGATCTGCGAAACCGTCAACGAAGATGTCCCCTGGCGTTCCGAGGTCGTGCGCGACGCACATCCCCTGGAGAAGCGCGGTCGGACGGTGCGTCCGGCCGATCAGCCAGGGCTCGGTGTGGAGATTGATGAGGCCGTGATCGCCAGGCATCCCTTCAAACAGGAGCTGCTGCAGAGAGTGTTTTACGCAGATGGGTCCGTCGGTGACTGGTAGACACTGCAGGGTGGTGCGCGCGTTGGCGCGCGCATCGAGCCTCGCGGCGGCGCTCATGACGCTCGCGGGCACTTCGGGCGCAGCCGGTAATGTCCCGGAGCTCGGGTCGATAAACCTGCCCGTGAGCGCATTCGAGTCGGCCAAGGTGCCCGATGCGCCGGTCGCAAACAGTGTTTTTGCACCGCCAGTTGACGCGCAGCGCGCGCCGGCTTTCACGGGTGTGCTCAAGATCCACGCAACGCAGCTGCGCACCCTGCCCGTGCTCAACGCGCCTGTCATCCAGGGCCGCGACGTGCGCAAGTTTCCCTCGATCGAGCTCGAATTCTTCACGCTCGGGGATGTGCTCGTTCCAGTGCAGCGCGGTGAGATGGTGCGTGAAAGCGGCGGCGGATCGACGCCCAGCTATTGGCGTGTCATTCCGCAGATCGGCAAGGTGTGGCGCGAGGCGGGTGATGGCGATTGGTCGCGCGCCGCCTTCCCGGTCATGCTCGTCAACGACACGGAGAATCACGCCCATCAGGGTCTGGCGACCTTTCTGTATCGGACCGGGCAGACGAGCGGACTCATGCTCCAGTTCATTCAACAAACCGGTCCCTATCTGATCAAACAGTACTTCGTCGCCTGGGGTTTCGCACCGGATGACTTCGCCGCCGGGGACGCATCCCGGCTCGAAGCCCGTCGCAAGGAGGCACAGGCGGAACTCGCGGACCGACTTCCGGCAAAGCCGTGGAGCGAGCTTCTGAAAAGCGTACCGCGCGGCACGCTCGATGATTTTGGGGGACCGATCCTGCCCGAGTGGCGGGTCGTTGACGCATTGGTGCGCGATGGCACGCTGTATTATCAGGAGGCACAAACGCCGTACGGACCTTATCCGTATCCGCTCGAGATGCGCTTCGGCGTGCGCTCGGTGACGAAGGGTGTGTTCGCTCCGCTGGCGCTGCTGCGACTCGCGCAGCTCTACGGGCCCTGGGTGCTGACGCTCAAGGTCGCAGATTACGTGCCGGGCCTTACGGATCCGAAATGGAAGCGGATCCGCCTCATCGATGCGGCGAACATGGCGACCGGTTTTGGAGGCACGGGTAGCACCAAGACCCATCCGAACGAAGACCACGACGGTTACCTCGGTGGCGACTACGACGCCTGGTACACCGCACCGTCCTTCGCCGAGAAGATCAAGGTGATCAACGCCCAGTGGAAGCCTTATCCCTGGGAGCCCGGAACGGTCGTGCGCTACCGCGACCAGGACTACTTTCTGCTGGGCGCCGCGATCGAGGGATTCATCAAGTCCGTGCGTGGACCGCAGGCGGACTTGTACGGTTTCGTGACGAGCGAGGTGCTTGAGAAGATCGGCATTCATCAGGTGCCCGCGGTGCGAACCCGCGAAGCGGGCGGGCGCGACGGGCTGCTCTGGTGCAACGCAGGTTATTACCCGATGCTCGATGATCTTGCGAAAATCTCATTGCTCTATCAGTCCCTGGGCGCCCACGGCACGGAACAGATTCTGAATCGGGAGCTCACTGCGGACGTGCTGGCCGCGCGGGGTGCTCTGGTCAAGAACGCGGATGCCTCTTTGGGGCCCGTCGCCCACCCGCTGGCCGGGTCGAGCCAAGATGGGCTCTACGGGATGGGATTCCACTATGTACGCTATGTGACCGCGAGCGGCGCCGAGAGGTATTTGCCGAGCATGCAGGGCTCCGAGGGGCTCGAGGTGTTTCTGTATCCCAATCAAATGGCCTCCATCACGATCGCGAAGGCCGGGCTCGAAGTCCTCGGCCATGTGAAGACGCGCTCCGACGAGGGACCCGTCACGATGCGAGCGGTCGAACGGCTGGCACCGTTCTAGTCCTGCAATGAGTGCGCGGACAAATTCTCGGCTCGTCGACTGGCTGCTGCTCATCGTCTGCAATCTCATCTGGGCGAGCCAGTTCGTGCTCGCGAAGCTGGTCCAGGAGCAGATGGGTCCGATCTTCGCAACGCTCCTGCCGATGGCGCTCGCAACGCTCGGGCTCGTGCCGTTGGTGCACGCCCGTGCCGATCGCACCGCACCCCGGCCCCGCATCGGGGTGGGCGACATCGCGCGGTTCGCCCTCATCGGTGTGTTCGGACAGGTGGTGGCTCAGCTCGGTGTGACCTGGGGTGTGCGCACGGCACCGGCCTCCAACGCCGCGCTCCTGTCGCTCACGTTGCCCATCGCCACGGCCATCATGGCGTATGTGCTCCTCGCCGAGCGCATGACGCTCATTCGCTGGATCAGCTTTGCGCTCGCGGTGGGTGGCGCTCTGCAGTGCTCGGGCATCGAGTGGAGCGAGCTGCGCTTCGCAAGCGGCGGGATCCTCACGGGGAACTTCCTGATCCTTTTGGGCGTCCTCGGCAGCGCGTTCTACAATGTGTACAGCAAGAAGCTGCTCGGCCGCTACACACCGCTCGAGGTCCTGCTCTACAGCTACTACGCCGTGCTCATCTGTCTGGTGCCGCTGGTTCTGTATCTGGAGCCCGGTGCGTTTCGCAGCGTCGTCTCGTTCGGTCCGAAGGTCTGGCTCGGCATCTTTCTGCTCGCAGCGCTGCAGTACTTCCTGTCCATGGTCATCTTTCTCAAGGTGCTCACGCGTCTGGATGCGGTACAGGCGGGCCTTTCGAACTACCTGATTCCCGTCTTCGGAGTACTCATCGCCGCCGCCGTGCTCGGTGAGCGCCTGACCGCACGCATGGCGATCGGTGGGCTGGTCGTGCTCGTGAGCACCCTGATCATGACCGTGTACGAGGATCTGTATCTGCCGCGAGCGCGTGCCGCGTTCGCGGCACGTGGAGTCAATCAGCCTTGAGCACACGACTCGCCGGCAAGCATGCATTCGTCACGGGCGCTGCCCGCGGTATCGGGCTTGCGATCGCGACCGCCTTCGGAGCGGAGCGCGCGCGCGTGTCGATCGTGGATTCGCATGCCCAGAATCTCGAGCAGACCTTGCGCGCGCTGCGAGACGCTGGGGTCGATGCGCACGGCAGCGTGCTCGATATCACCGATCCGGTCGCGGTCGAAGCCGCCGTCAGCGAGGCGGAGCGTCAGGCGCCGATCGATGTGCTCGTGAACAACGCCGGGATTGCGTACGAGACCTCATTCCTCAACATGGCGCTCGAGGAATGGCGTCGTGTGCTCGAGGTCAATCTGACCGGCATGTTCATCGTCGGTCAGGCCGTCGCACGTCGGATGGTCGCGCGGCGTCGCGGTGTGATTCTCAACATGGCGAGCAAGAACGCACTTGACGGCGAAGCGGGCTACGCGCACTACAACGCGAGCAAGGGCGGGGTGGTGATGTTCACGAAGACCCTGGCGCTCGAGCTTGCGCAGTTCGCAATTCGCGTCAATGCGATCGCCCCGGGCTACCTGCAGACACCGATGTCCGAAGCGATCGACAGTCCGGAGTTCGTCCGCGATTTCATCGAGCGCTACATTCCGCTCGGCCGCAGCGGACGAGTGGGCGATGTGGCGCCGCTGTTCGTCTTTCTTGCGAGCGATGAGGCCTCGTTCATCACCGGGCAGGTGTTCGTGATCGATGGCGGCCAGCTTGCCGGGCAGAAGGCCTCGGCGCAGCTGCTGCAGCGGCTCTATCCGCCGGCCGGCGCGACTTGAGCCGATGCGCTCACGGCTCGCCCGTGCCGATCTCGGCGCGTCGCTGCTCGACATATGCGTCAAGCGCCTCGCGAATCTCCGGTGCGAGCGGCGGCTGCTCGTACTCCTTGAGCGCCTGCTGCCAGATCACGGTCGCACGCTGGGTGGCGTCCTTGCCGCCGGCGATCTGCCAGTTCTCGTAGTTTTGCCAGTTCGACACGAGCGGACGATAGAACGCATGCTCGTAGCGCTGCATGGTGTGGGGCTCGCCGAAGAAATGGCCGCCCGTCGGCACACCCTTGATCGCATCGAAGCCGAGCTCCTGCGCATCGACCTGCACCGGCTGCAGGAACTCCATCATCAGCTGCAGCATCTCGACATCGAGCACCAGCTTCTCGAACGAGGCGGTGAGGCCCCCTTCCTGCCAGCCGGCAGCGTGATAGATGAGATTGCCGTGCCCGAGGATCGCCCCCCAGAGCGACATCTGCGTCTCGTAGGCGCCCTGGGCATCCGCGACGTTGGATGCGCTTGCATTGGAGGTGCGATACGGCAGCCGATAGCGTCGCGCCAGCTGCCCGCTTGCGACATTGGCCTTCGCGTTCTCGGGTGTGCCGAACGCAGGCGCGCCCGAGCGCATGTCGACGTTGGATGTGAATGCGCCGTACATGACGGGGGCCCCGGGCCGCACGAGCTGGGAGAGCACCACGCCGAAGAGCGCCTCGGCATTCTGCTGGGCGAGCGCCGCCGCGAGAGTCACGGGCGCCATCGCCCCCATGAGCGTAAACGGGGTAATCACCACGGCCTGGCCGTGTCGCGCCATGGTCATCAAGCCATCGGACATCGCCTCATCGAAGCGACGCGGACTGTTCACCGAGATGATGGTGATCACGCCGGGGCTCAGCGCGATCTGCTCGAGCGTGATGCCTCGCGCGATCGCCATCATGCGAATGCCGTCGAGCGCCCGGCCCGCGCCGATGGCCGAGCAATGGAAAACGCGGTCGGAGTAGATGAGATTGGCGCGATAGGTGTCCAGATGCCGGCTCATCGCCGGCAGCTCGACGGGCGCGCACACTTGATTGCCGAGCAGATGGATGGCGTTGAAGAACTGCGCGAGCCGCACGAAGTCGCAGTAATCCTGAAGGTTGCCTGCCCTGCGGCCACGCACGAAGTCGTGCACGTTGGGCGGTCCTGCAACGAGACCAAAGTTCACGTGATTCGCGCCGAGGGTGACGCAGCGCTCCTCATTGCGCGGAGTCAGTTTGAATATCGATGGCGCGGTGCGCAGCGCATTCTCGACGAGCCCGCGGTCCAGGCGCACGAGATTGCTTTCATTGACCTCGGCACCGGCGGCGCGCAGCACGGCGAGCGCCCGCGGCGACATCACCTCGATGCCGAGCTCCTCGAGAATCCGGATCGAGGTCCCGTGGATCGCCTCGAGCTGATCGGCGGAAAGCACCTCGACGGGCGCGTAAGGATTTACGACCTCGCGCCAGGCAAGCTGCGGAACCTGGGTTCCGCCGACCCGTCTGCCGCGAGCGCCTGCACGCCGACGGCTCGTGCTGATATCCATGGCCTCAATGGTCGAACGGCCTTCGCCCCCGCTCATGCGCAAATCCGACCTTCCGATGAGCAGCCGCGACAGCTTGAGGGAAGGGCATGATCGCGTACGACGATGCGCCTTTTCGGGCCTTTCACGTTCGCATCGGCATCGCGAGCACGGGCGGGGTGTTCGCCGATGGCTTCGGCCTGGGCATCATCGGGATTGCGCTCAGTCTCGCAACGCCTCAACTTGCGCTCAACTCGATCTGGCTCGGGCTGCTCGGTGGCGCCTCGCTCGCGGGATTGTTCCTCGGAGCACTGCTCACGGGCCCGGTCGCCGATCACTCGGGCCGACGCTGGATCTTTGCAAGCAACATGCTGATCGCGGCGGCGCTTTCGGTGCTGCAGTTCGGCGTGACCTCGGGACTGGACCTGTTCCTGCTCAGGCTTGCCATCGGCTTCGTGCTCGGCACGGACTACGTCGTGAGCAAGACGTTGCTCACGGAGTTCATTCCGCGTCGCTTGCGTGGGCGCGTGCTCGGCACGCTCTCGGTCGCGTGGGCAGGCGGCTACGCCTGCGCCTATGCGGTGGGATTTGCGCTGGTCGGTCATGGTGCGCAGTCCTGGCGCTGGATGCTGCTCACGAGCGCGCTGCCGTGCCTCCTCATCGCGCCGCTTCGCATCACCATGCCGGAGTCACCTTTGTGGCTGCTGAAGCATGGACAACGCGAGCGTGCCGAGCGTGTGGTCGCGGCCAAATTCGGCCCGGGGATCCTGCTGCCTGTGCCCCTCGCCGGCACCCCGGTGTCGGATGCTGCGAGGAGCCGCGGGCGATGGCGGCAGTTGCTCTCGCGGCGGTGGCGGCTGCGCACGCTCGTCGGCTGCACGTTCTTCACCTGCCAGGTCATCCCGTATTTCGCGCTCGGAACCTTCGTCACGCAGGTGATGACGGCGCTGCATCTGGCGGGCGGTTACCTCGGTGGGTTGATCTACAACCTTTCACTGCTCCTCGGTGCGGTCGTGGGTTTATTGATCGTCGATCGGATCTCCCGCCGCGCTTTTCTGATCGGCAGCTTTGCCTCGGGTGCGCTCACCCTTCTCATTCTGAGCGCGTGGCCGGGAGCGCCAGCGGGACTGATCGTGCTCCTCTTCGCGATCTTTGCCGGGGTCATCTCGGCCGCCTCCAACCTCGTCTATGTGTACCTGCCGGAGTTGTATCCGACTGACCTTCGGGCATCGGGTATCGGACTTGCCATCGCGGCAAGCCGGATCGGCTCTGCCGTCAGCACGTTCCTCCTGCCCGTGATCGTCGAGGCCTACGGTGCCCGCAGTGCTCTGGCCGCCTGCGTCGGCGTTCTCGTCATCGGAGGGCTCGTGTGCCAGCGCTGGGCGCCCGAGACGCGCAACTTGAGTCTCGCGAGCTTCGATCAGGCGGCGTGATCGGGCACGCCGGATTATCATGGCAGCCTTCGTGTCGCAGATGACGGAGGCCCCCGCGGTGAAATACGAGTGCATGGAGTTCTACATCGACGGTCGCTGGGTTGCACCGCTCGAGCCGCGTGAGTTCGAGGTGATCAATCCCGCGACGGAAGAGGTCGCAGGCGTGATCGCGATGGGTAGCGCCGAGGATGTCAATCGGGCCGTCTCTGCCGCGCGCCGCGCATTCGACAGCTACTCGCGCACCTCCGCCGCCGAGCGGCGCGCGCTCCTCGAGCGCATTCTTGCCGCGTACAAGGCTCGTTACGATCAGATCGCGCAGGCGATCAGCGATGAGATGGGCGCTCCGATCTCCCTCGCACGTCAGGCGCAGGCGGGAGTCGGCATCGGGCACCTGACGGCGATGATCGAGGTGCTCGAGCACTTCCAGTTCGAAGAGCGGCGAGGCAAGACCCGGCTCGCCTACGAGCCCGTCGGTGTGTGCGGGCTCATCACGCCCTGGAACTGGCCGATCAATCAAGTGGCTGCCAAGGTCGTTCCGGCCCTCGCCGCCGGGTGCACGATGGTGCTCAAACCCTCGGAGTTCTCTCCGTTCAGCGCAATCCTGTGGGCCCACGCGCTGCACGAGGCGGGCGTGCCGCCAGGGGTCTTCAATCTGATCAACGGCACCGGGCCGGTGGTCGGGGCCGCGCTTGCGAGCCATCCGGACATCGACATGATCTCCTTTACGGGCTCGACGCGTGCGGGCACCGAGGTCGCACGCCAGGCCGCCTCCAGTGTGAAGCGGGTGCACCAAGAGCTCGGCGGCAAGTCGCCGAACGTTCTGCTGGATGATGTGGACTTCGAGAAGGCCGTGACGGCAAGCGTGGCGCACGTGATGCGTAACACCGGTCAGTCATGCAACGCCCCGACGCGAATGCTCGTCCCTGCCGACAAGCTCGCAGCGGTCGAGGCGATCGCGAAGCGCGCCGCCGAATCGACGGTCGTCGGTGATGTGAAATCGCCAAGCACCGCCGTGGGTCCCGTCGTCTCGAAGATCCAGTTCGATCGCGTTCAGGGCTACATCGAGGCCGGGATCGCCGAAGGCGCGAAGGTGGTGACCGGAGGTGCCGGTCGGCCGTCCGGGCTTGCCAAAGGCTACTTCGTGCGTCCGACCGTGTTCTCCGACGTGCGCAACGACATGAAGATCGCGCGCGAGGAAATCTTCGGACCGGTGTTGTGCATCCTGCCGTACGAAAGCGAGGAGGAGGCGATCCGGATCGCAAACGACACACCTTACGGGCTCGCCGCCTACGTCTGGGCGCAAGACCCGCAGCGCGCTCGCGCCGTGGCGGGACGCATCCGCGCGGGACAAGTGCTCATCAATGGCGCGCAGGGCGACATGCACACGCCATTTGGAGGATTCAAACAATCCGGCAATGGTCGCGAGTGGGGCGAGCACGGCCTGCGCGACTTCCTGGAGATCAAGGCGATCGTGGGCGCCGAGGCCGCATCCGCCTAGAGCGCGCGCCCCTCAGCCCATGTAGCGCTCGAGCGGATCCCAGTAGTGCGCCTTCCAGCCGGCGAAGAGCGAGTCGTACTCGCCCTCCGGAAAGCCCGCCTGATCAAGCAGCAGCCGGGTCTGAGGTCCGTGGTTGCGGAGCTGGAATCTCACGATCGAATACACTCCCGGTTCCCAGCTCTCCGAGCGCCATGCCTGCACGATGCGCAGATTGGGAGCGAGCTCGACGTTGCGGCCCGTGATCCGGTTGCCGAACAGCGAGAACGCGCCCCCCGGTGCCGGGTCGATCTTGGCCGGCTCGCCCGTGATCGCGGTGAACTGCCGCGAATTGAGGAGTGCCTCGTAGATGCGCGGTGGAGTGGCCCGAAAGTCGACCTGCTGATGCAGCGAGGTGTGCACGTCACTTGCGCCGGAGGGCGGCGAAGCATCGGGGGCCGTGCTGTACGTTCGCCCTTGAGCAGCTGCCGGAAGCGTCACGAGACTCACGGCTGCGATCAGACTGCCCGCAACGAGTCGCCGCGTGCAAAGCTCGACGCCCGCAGCGCCGCGTGGATGGTCCTGCATCGACGTACCCCCTTGCCGCTGACCGCGCCATGGAAGCACGAGGAATGGAGATGTTCAAGGTGAGCCTGGCAAGGACCCGCGTGGCGTTGGTGACGGCTGCTGCAGCGCGTGATCAGGATGAGGATCTGGCGCCACTCGAGGCGGCTCTGCGCGCTCAAGGCGCCGAGGTCAGCATCGTCGACTGGGACGATCCGGGCATCTCGTGGGGGAGGTTCGAAGTCGCGTTGCTGCGCTCGACCTGGGACTACTCGATGCGCTTGCCGCAATTCCTGCGCTGGGCGCAGGAGGTCTCCAGGCTCACGCTCCTTTTGAATCCTCTGGAGGTGGTGCGCTGGAATACGGACAAGCACTATCTCGCCGAGCTCGAGCGCGCGCACGTTCCCATCGTGCCGAGCCACTTCATCGAGCCTGCCACCGAGCGCGCGCAGATCGAGGCGCATCTTGATGCGCTTGATGCTGCGGAGCTCGTCGTGAAGCCCGCGATCGGCTCAGGATCACGTGATGCGCAGCGCCACGATCGCACCGTTCGCGAGCCGATCCTCTCGCACATTCAGCGGCTGACGGCGGCCGGCGGCACGGCCTTGCTGCAACCGTACCTCGAGCGCGTGGATGACCACGGTGAGACAGCGCTCATGTTCTTCCGTAGCCGCTTCAGCCACGCCATCCGCAAGGGTCCCTTGCTGCGCCCAGGGGCGGGTCCCACCGACCAGTTGTTCGCGACGGAGCAGATCACGCGACGGGTGCCCGACGCCGATGAGCTGCGGGTCGGCGCGCTCGCGCTCGATGCGATTCCCTTTGCGGATCTTTTGTATGCGCGCGTCGATCTCGTGCGCGACAGCCGAGGCGCTCCGTGTGTTCTGGAGCTCGAGCTGACGGAACCGTCGCTCTTCTTCTCCCATGACCCCGCGTCGGCCCCGCGTTTCGTCGCGGAGCTCGCCGACTTCATCCCGCCGCACCTCGGGCGGCGGGATGAAGTCTCGCGCTAGAAGCGGCCGCTTTGATAGTCCTGAAAGGCCTGCTGCAGCTCCTCGCGCGTGTTCATCACGAACGGTCCGTACTTGGCAACGGGCTCACGCAAGGGCTGCCCGGCCACCAGAATGGCACGTGCCGTCTTGCCGTCCGCTCCGGTCTCGGCACCGCCGATGCGCACCTCATCGCCTTCGGTGAGCACCGCAAGCTGCTGCGAGCGAACCAGGCTCGCCGCAGCCCCTGTGCCCACCTTCACGGCTCCCTCGAACACGTACAGGAAGGCCGCATGGTCCGCATGCAGCGGCTGAACCCACTGCGCGCCCACCTCGAGCGATAGATCAAGGTACGTCGGATCCGTGGCCGGCTGGGAGATCGGCCCCCTCACGCCACCCGCCGTTCCGGCAATGACCTTGATCTGAACGCCGGGACCCGCAGTGACCGTCGGAATCTTCTCCGGGCCAAACTCCTGATAGCGCGGCGCCGTCATCTTGTCGCGTGCCGGCAGATTCACCCACAGCTGAAAGCCCCGCATGCGGCCCTCTTGCTGCTCGGGCATCTCCGAATGGACGAGGCCGCGGCCCGCGGTCATCCACTGCACGCTGCCCGGCACGAGGACACCCTCGTTACCGTGGTTGTCTCGATGGCGCATGCGTCCATCGAGCATGTACGTCACGGTCTCGAAGCCGCGATGCGGATGATCGGGAAACCCCGCGATGTAGTCCTCTGCCTTCTCGGTGCCGAACTCATCGAGCAGCAAAAACGGATCGAGCTCGCCGAGCTGCGGTTGGCCGATCACGCGTTGAGCTTGACGCCGGCTCCATCGGAAGTCGGCATGCCGCGCACCAGGCGCGCGACCGCGCGCGATGCTGACTTGTGTGTCTGTCATGGTGGAACTCCTCATGCCGCCACCGCCATCGGTGCCTCACCGAGCGCGGTGCTCAGGCTTGCCTGCCGGTGTTCGGCCGAAAGCGAAAGGCCCTCGGCGCGAACGAACGTGACTGTATCGATGCCCAGGAATCCGAACAAATGCCGAAGGTACGACTCGACGAACTCCCCGGGCGCGCCCGGAGAGTGCACCCCGCCACGCGAGAGTGCCACGATGACCCGCTTGCCGCCGACGAGTCCCTGAGGTCCCGAGGCGGTGTAGCGAAACGTCTTGCCGGCGACCGCGATGCGATCGATCCACGCCTTGAGCTGCGAGGGGATCGCAAAGTTGTACGTGGGCGCGCCGATCACGACCACATCGGCACGCAGGAAGTCCTCGAGCGTGCGCGCATTGCGCTCGCGCTCGGTCTCGAGCTGTCCCCCGAGGGCCGCACCCGACAAGTGAGGCAGATCCTGCGCGGCCAGATCCAGGTACTGAACCTCGAGATCGGGATGACGCTGCTGCGACTGCGCGACGATCTCGTGCGTCAGGACGCGGCTCGCAGAGTGCCCACCCAGAATGCTCGAATCGATGTGAAGTAGCCTCATGGCGGTTCTCCCAAGGGTTGATTCCATGGGCTAGAAGCATAGTATTCGGAACGATGATTGATAATCCGGTTAAACTGGGACATATTGTTCTATAAATGGTGTCAATAGACGGGAAATCACCCCCGCTCGAAGGGCTCTTCTACTTCGCGAAAGTCGTCGACCATGGGGGCTACGCCAAGGCCTCGAGGGCGCTCGGCATCCCGAAATCGCGGCTGTCCCGCCACGTGGCCGCGCTCGAGTCGCAGCTCAACGTGCGCCTCCTCAATCGCTCCACCCGGCGCTTCGTCCTCACGGAGGTCGGCCGGGAAGTCCACAGCCGCGCGCTCGCGATGTTGTCCGATGCCGAGGCTGCGCTCGAGGCCGCCGAGGTGGCCCAGACCCAGCCGCGCGGGCTCATCAAGGTGAGTGCGCCCATCGCGGTGGCGCAGACGGCGCTCGCCGTCATTCTTCCGGATTTCCTGCAGAGGTGTCCCGCGGTGCGCCTGCAGCTGCACGTGAGCGATCGTCGCGTGGATGTCCTGAACGAGGGCTTTGATGTGGCGCTACGGGTGCGCGCACGCCCGAGCGGAGAGGACGCGCTCGTGATGCGCAGCTTCAGTCAGCTCAACAACTATCTGGTGGCGAGCCCGGCCTACCTCGACCGAGTCGGCCGGGTGAGCGAGCCTGCCCAGATCTGCGAGCGTGCGACCTTGGGCTTCGCGCCGGAGCCGGACCGTGACGTGTGGGAGTTGACCGGACCGCAAGGCGAATCGATACGCATCGAACACACGCCGCGCGCCATTTGCCAGGACTTCGTGGTGCTGCGGGCCGCGGTGCTCGCGGGCCTGGGGATCGCGCTGCTGCCTCAGAGCGTCGTCGGTCGCGACATCGCCGAGGGCCGGCTCGAGCGCGTGCTGCCTCAGTGGCGCACGCCGCAGGGCATCCTGCACGTCGTCTTTCCCAGCCGGCGCGGGCTTCTGCCCGCGGTACGCGCGTTCGTGGATTTTCTGGCCGAGAGGCTTCCTGGTTTGATGTGACGCGCGCGTGCCTCAGAACGAGTAGCCCGCGGAGATCACGAGCGCGCGTGGCCAGAAATCGATGTGCGTCGTGCGGATGACGCCGGCCGTGTCCGCGGTGAGACGACTGTTCACCTCGGATATGGAGTACGAGGCGTACACGCCGAAACGCTGGTTCAAGTGATAGGCGAGGCCGACCGTCGCGGCAGGACCCACGGAGACCGGCAATGAGATCGAGGTCGGTCCGCCGCTTCCCTGATCACCCGCGTAGGTCGACTGCCGATCGTAGAACTTCGTGTAATTGACGCCGGCGCCCACGTAGGGACGCAACGGGCTCGACTCATCGAAGAAGCTGTAGTTCAGGAGCAGCGTCGGTGCCAGCCAGCGTGCGGTTGCGATCACCTGACCGTTGTACGGAGCCGAGCCGAGCGTCGCCGGGCCTTTGCCCACGGTCTTGGTGAGCGGCGGCCAGCCGAAGGCGAGCTCAAGATTGAAATGATTCGAGAGTCGCCGCACGTACGCCGCGTAGAGCGTCTCGACATCCTGGAGACGCAAGTTGACGCCCGGCGGCACGTACGGCCCGGTGATGTCATCGGCATGCACGGAGTATTGAACCCAGTACATGCCCAGTCGCAGCTCATTCGGCGTGGTCTCATCGGCGCGGGCGACCGGTGCAACCAGTGTGGACGATACGGCCAGCAGTGTGGCGATGATTACGACTTTCATAACCCCTCGCTTCACAGTTGGCTGAAGAACGCGCGCGCGCCCAGCGTGCAGAACGGGGCCACGTTCGAGTGATAGTTGGCGATGACCTGCTCCTCGGCTGCCGCGGGCGACAAGCTCCCTCCGGCGGGTGACTCGTAGTATTGAAGCAGGGCGATCTGACTGGCCTTGAAGGCCTCCTGGATCGGCTGGAAGGGGCCTGCGGGCGTCGCGGCATCCACATCCAGCACGTTGATGAGTCCGGGCGGCAACGGCAGCGTGCTCCAGAAGGTCGCCATGGTCTCGGTGTCGACGCTGAAGAAGACCGTCGGATCCTGATTGCCACCACACATGAGGAGCGGCACCGTCGGTGCCCAGCCGCCATTGCGCAGGTCGTTGACGTAGGCCGCTTTGCGCAGCCCCTGCGTCGGCGCGACGGCCGCGAGCGGCACCCCCGCGACGGGCGTCGGGACCGCGCCGTCCGGATTCGCCGCCGCATCGAGCACGTAGCTCACGCGATAGTCGTTGGTGATCAGGAACGGCGATCCGAAACCGATCGCAAACACCGGATTGCTCGGCACCATCAAAGCGGCCGTGAGCTCGGCAGAGAGCGTTGGGTTGTTCGGTATCGTCACGACGGGCGTCGTGCTGTCGAACAGGGCCGTCTCCGGCAGCTTGCCGTCCTGGATGATGGTCGCGATCGGCGTCGTGCTCGGCAGCAGCGTATCGATGCCCGTCGCGTAGGTGGAGGAATAGACGTCGGTCGTCGCGCTGTAGATATCGCCGTAGGCGTGCTGGTAGCTCGTCGTGACCAGCGGGGAGAAGATCGTGGAATCGATATTCACGTTGCCATAGAACACGGCATCGAACAGCGCTTCGAGTGCGTAAGGGCCTGACATCGGTGCTGCGGCCGTGACCTTCTGCTTCGCAGCCTCCATGGCGCGCAGCGTCGCCATCGCGACGAACCCCCCCTCGGAGTAGCCGGTCAGAAACAGGCTGCCGCCGTCGCTCGTCGCAGAAGCAAGTGTATTGGGCAGGCCGCTGCGCGCTGCGGCGAGGATATCGATCATCTCGCCGGACTGCTGCGCGGCGTTGAGAAACGGATGGTAGCCGAGCGTCGAGATGTCATAGCCCGCGTAGTTGGGAGCGACCACGATGTAGCCCTGCGCGGCGAACATGGCGGCGATCAGCGCGCCTTCGGTGTTGGAGGTGTTGGTGATGTCCGCGATGTTGAGCGCCTTGTTGGGATTGGTCCCATGGGCGTAGAGCACGATGGGGCGCGGACCGGAGCAGCCCGTGCCGCCCGTCGGCACCATCAAAGCGCCCGAAGACTCGATCGGATTGGTCTGTGGATCGGCCGTCCAGAACTCGAGGTAGTAGAAGTCCACACCGCAGGTGGGATCGCCCGTGAGCTGCAGCAGCTGCTGCCCGGCGCTCGTCGCGGCGAGCTGACTCTTGAAATCTGCCGCGGTCAGAGTTGCGATCCGAAAGGGCGGATTCTGTACCAGCGTGCCGCGCGCCATGGTCGCTGCCACGCTCGACGTCTGTGAATCCGATCCGCAGCCCGCCAGTCCGATGGCGGCGACTGCGGCGCAAAGCAGCCCCCCTCTGATATCCATGCTTGCCTCCGAGTACGACGCTCTGTCGCGGCAGTGCAACGCTCGTTATCTTAAGTGTTCCGGCTTGCGCTTACGCCACGGGCACGAAGCATAGCAAGAATGAAGGCGCTTGAGTCCGACGCCGCGGCGTTTGCAGCGGCGCCGCAACAACTCGCAGCGAGCTCCCCTGCAGGCCCGGCGGGGGTGTCCTATGATCCCTTGCAGTTATTCGATCGAGGGTCGAGAGCGATGAGCGAAGTGAAAGACCGCAGCGGCAGTGCGCCGCCCGAAGCGCCACGCATGGAGCTTCTCGGACGGGACATGGGAATGTTTCGCCTCGAGAGCGATATCGAGGATTGCGAGATCGAGGGCAAGCTTCCCACTGATCTCGAGGGCGCGTTCTATCGGGTCGGACCCGACGCCCAGTACCCCCTGCACCCCGGCAACATTCCCTTCGACGGCGAGGGTCACGTCAGCATGTTCCGTTTTGCCGGCGGCCGGGTGAGCTACAAGAGCCGCTTCGTCCGCAATCAGCGCTACAAAGCGCAGGCGGCGGCGCACCGGCTGCTCTTTCCGATCTACCGCAATCACTTCATGGACGATCCGAGCGCGCGTGGCCTCTCACGCGGCACTGCGAACACGCACGTCATCCATCACAACGGACATCTGCTCGCGCTCAAGGAGGACAGCCCCCCGGTCGCGCTCGACCCGCACACGCTCGAGACCGTGGACGATTACTACACTTTCGACGGGCAGCTCGAGAGCAAGACCTTCACCGCGCATCCCAAAATCGACTCGGAGAGCGGCAATCTCGTCGCCTTCGGCTACGAGGCCAAGGGCTTCGGCAGCGACGATGTGAACGTGTTCGAGTACACGCCGCAGGGGCGCCGCGTGTGGGACGCCTGGATCAAGGTGCCCTACATCGGGCTGCTGCACGATTTTGCAGTGACGCGCAAGCACGTGGTGTTCTACGTCATGCCACTCGCGTTCGATCTGGAGCAGATGAAGCGCGGCGGCATTCACTGGTCGTGGGACTCGAGCAAGCCGACGTACTTCGGCGTCATGCGTCGCGGGGGTGACGGGCGGGACATTCGCTGGTTCAACGGCCCCGAGCGCAGCTCCACGCACGTGATGGGCGCATTCGATGATGGCGAGCGGGTGATCGTCGATGTGGAAATGTCGCGCTTCAACCCCTTTCCGTTCATGCCGTTCCGCGACGGCACGAAATGGGATCCGGTGCGCGGCGCGAGTCATATCACCCGCCTGTCGGTGGATCTAGCCGACAAGAGCGTGAAGGACTACCGCATGGAGGTGCTGTATCCGCATCACATCGGCGCGTTGCCACGCCAGGATGACCGCTACCACACCGTGCCCTACCGGATCGGCTTTCTGCCCTGCCCGGAGCCTGATCCGAGCAATCCGGCCTGGCGTCCGAGCACCTGCTACGCACGCTTCGATCATCAGACCCGCAGCGCACAGCTGCATCGCGCCGGCCCTGCCACGATACTGGCCGAGGCGTGCTTCGCGCCGCGCAGCGCCACCTCACCCGAGGGCTCAGGCTATCTCATCGGCGTCGCCACGCACCTGAACGAAGGCGGACGCGCGGATCTCCTCGTGCTCGATGCCGAGCATCTGCAGGACGGACCGATCGCGACGGTGAAACTGCCGACGCGGATCGTCGGCCAGATTCACGGCTGGTGGACGCCGGGCGCGACGCCGCGCCCGTAGGGGAGGGCTTCAGCGCGCCGAGCGGGGGCGCGGGAGTCGCGGCGGATCGATGTCCGAATCTTCGCCGGGATCGGCAAGGACCGGCAGCAACAATGTGGGTGAGTCATCGCCCCACTTCTCGACCATGGTCACCGCGGACAGGTCCGTCTCGCTCGACCTGCGGAAGTCCTCACCGCGCAGACACTGCAAGGCTTCCTCGGCCTCGATGGGCGCACTGAAGAAATAGCCCTGCCCGTAACGGCAACCCATCTGCTCGAGCACCTGCGCGGTCGCCTGCGTCTCGACGACCTCGGCAATCGCAGTCAGGCCGAGACTCGATGCCATCTGAACCATCGCGGATGTCAGTCCGCCATTGGCGCGATCCGGCTCGGAGCCGTCGACGCGTGGCCGATCGATCTTCACGTAGTCGAACGGGAAGAGCTGCAGATAGTTGAGTGAGGAGTAGCCCGTGCCGAAGTCATCGAGCATCAGCTCGATACCCATGTTGTGCAGCTGCTCGAGCGCTTCACGCGCGACACCGACGTTGCTGATCAGGCCGCCTTCAGTCAGCTCGAATTTCAGTACCTCGGGCGGTGTGTCCGTCTCGCGCAGCACCTGAGCCACGTATTCCGAAAGTCCAGGATCGCGCAGCGCCGTCGCGGAGAGATTGATGCTCAGGTAGAAGCGGGCCTGGGGCAGGCGGCGGCGCCAGTCGCTCGCGAGCCGCGACACACGCCGGATGATCCAGCGGGTGATCGGCACGATGAGGCCCGATTCCTCCGCGATGCCCAGGAACTTCTCCGGCCGCAGTATCCCCTCGACGGGGTGGCGCCAGCGCAGCAGCACCTCCGCACCCACCATGTGACGCCCATGCAGCTCCACGATCGGCTGATACAGCAGCATCAACTCGTTGCGCTCGAGCGCGACATGCAGATCGGCCTCGAGACTCACGAGGCTTGCGACATCACCACCCATCGCAGAGGTGTAGGCGATCGGGCGCGTGTTCTCATGCCGCCTCGCGAAGGCGACCGCGATGTCGGCCTCGCGCAGCAGGTCCTCCGCCCGCTGTGGCCCGCCATCTGCGCAGGTGATGCCCATGCGCGCGGTGACGCTCAGGCGATGTCGGCGCAGCTCGAAGGGCTCCTGCAGCGCAGTCTGCAGATCGTTGGCCAGCGTGACGGCCGCCTCGGGCGATTCAGACTCGAAGACCAGCACCGCGAACTGATTGCCGCCCCAGCGGGCGAGCACACACTCGAGCGCAGCGGTGGCCTTCTCGAAACGGCGAGCCGCCTGCAACATGAGCTCATCGCCGGCCGTGTGTCCGAGCGTCTCATTGATGAGCGCGAAGCGATCGATGTCGATCAGGATCACCGCAACGCGTCGCCGTTTGCGGCTGCGGACATCGCGCAGCGCGCGATCGAGCTGGTCCATGAAGTAACGGCGGTTCGGCAGCCCGGTGAAGGCATCGTGGTAACGCGCGTGATCAAAGCTCTTCTGCAGGTTCTCGCGCTGCTCGACCTCGTTCATCAAGCGCTGGTGCGCCGTGCGAAGCTGACCGCGGGAGATGGCGAGCGCATCGCGCAGGCGCTGCAGGCGGTGAATCACATCATGGGTCGTGAAGCCAATGGCCCATGCGAGCACGGCAAGCAGTCCGATATCGGCCGCGAGCTCCGTGAGGGGATACCAGCCGTTGCGCGGCATGATCTCCAGGCGCAGCTCACCGCCCGAGAGTCCGTGGGCAAACCCTGCGGGCGAGCGGATGGCAATTTGCATCGGCCCATCGAGCGGGGAGTTGCGCGAGCTCACGAAAATGCGCGTGCCGGCGCTCGTCGGGTCGAGCTGTGTGAGGGCGAAGTCAAATCCGGCATCGACGAGCTTGGCGAGATGGGTGCTCGCAAGCAGCCGATCAAGCTCGAGGTACGCCACGGACCAGCCGAGGGTTTGAGTCGCCTCGGCCGTCGGTACGACGATGGGGAAGCGGGCCGCGATATACCACTGGCTTCCCTGTCGCACGGGACCCAGGAGTGCGGCCGGCGCTGTGCGCCGCGCCGCATCGGCTGAGGTCCACTCGCTGGCGATGGAGCGTGCGAGCGCCTTGTCCGAGTCCTTGGAGGAGCTGACGAGGGTGCCGTCCTGTGCCATCCAGAAAACGTCGTGACCCAGCGGGGCGGTACCGCGCAGCGCGCTGAAGCCCGCATTGGCATCTTGCGGCTCCGCGCTCGAGGATGCGGCCGTCGTGATCAGATTGTCGGCCCGGGAGGATGCGGTGTAGGCGACGCGCGCGAGCGACTGCAGCTGTGTCTCGATGGCACGGGCATCGCGTGTACCCAAGGTCTGCGCAGACCGGCGCGCCTGCTCGGCGTGCTCCTGTACGCTCAGGCTGATGAGTCGTCCTCCGGCGGCGAGCACGATCAGAAGTACGAGCACCGTGGGAAGCCAGGCCGAGCCGCGTTTGAGGAATGTGAGCTTCATTTGGGAGCGCCTGAGCGGGCGTGGAACGTGCACGAGAGCGTGACGGTCACGCGTTTGCCACCGCTGAGATCGAGGTAGTCACCCAGCAGCGCCAACTCGACGCGCGAATACGCTTTGGACAGACCGACGAACGCCTCGCGCAACTGAGGCGGCGTGCCGGTCTCCCCGGTAATCAGATTCACCACCGCCGGAGACGCGTGTCCCGCGGCGCCGCCGATGAGCCAGTTGACCGTCCGTCCGTAGTGGTCGAGCTTCAAATAGGTGAGCTCCGTATCGAGGTTGCCGCCGAAGGAGTGCGCGTACGCCCCTGTGACGAGCCACTGCTTGCCAACGAGATAGGCGAGGGTGAGCTTGGGAAGATTGCCGTGCGTCGGATCGATGTCGAACTGCCGGGACTCGACCTGTATGGAAAACATTCCGTGAAGCGTGATTCCTGTGCCGAGCGCCTCGACGCCATAATCGAAGCTCTTGTCGCCGATGTCGCCTGCGCCGCGGTGCACTTCTCCGTATACGTTCCAGCGCAGATCGGGCGCGCCGCCGCTGAAGGAGCCCAATGCGGACCCGAACGTCCAGTGAGAGTTGTAGATGAAGTCATGCTCCGCGCCGACGCCGAGCACGGTGTCGGGGTTGAAGTTGTGCAGCCAGTCAAGCGAGCCGCCGCCGCCGCCGTGATTACCGGTGAGTCGCATGACATCGCCGCTGAGGATGATCCGGTCATCCGTGAGAGGCACTGCGGCCGCGGGCGCCGGTGTCACCGGTGAGCTCGGCGCCTCGGGCGGCGTTGGCGTGACGGGCGCGCCAGGTGTGGGCGGATTCGTTGGATCCGCAAGCGTTGCTTCCTCGCTGGCGCCTGCCAGCTGGTGCCCGATGAGCGCGCTGAGGCACAGTCCGTACGCCCACGATGCCCTCATGGCTCCTGCACCACCGTGTTTGCGGCGGGCGTGCTCATGGCCGCGCGGATGACCGTCGGATCGGCATCCGCGCGCACGACAGGCAGGAATGCCACGACGAAAATACGATCGTCCTCTCCGGGCAACGTGACGGCCGAGCTCGTCACCTGATAGATCCGCGGCGCAATGCGCATGTGCATCTTGCGCCGGCCACTCAGTCCAGGTTCCCACCAGTGCCCGTTCGCCGCGGGCTGCGCGAAGAGCCGCGCCGCATCGGCGCCGATGCGGGCACCAGTGAACAAACCGAGTGCCGGCTTGTTGAAGGCGAGGACGGTGCCGTGCGAGTCCGACCACGAGTGCCGCGTGATCCGCCGCATCGAGCGCGGTGCGGATACCGAACGATTCGGTGTTGTCCTCGATGAGAATCAGCGCAAAGCGCCGGCCGCGATGTGCGACGTGCTGGACGCGCACGTCGGCAACGCGCAGCTGCTCGCCGAGGTGAATGATGATGCTATGGAGTGCACCGCCGGTGCCGGCGATGAGATCCTCGACCAGGTCGGGATAGGAGAAGCGCACCGCTTCGGTCAGCGTGCGCGCCTTCTCGACGGCATCGCTCGGACAGAAATCCATCGCCGCGGTACTGACGCACATGACCTGCAACGTGCTTGCGTCGACGAGCAACGCGGGCATCGGCAGATTCTCGATCAGCGTGGCCCACAGCTCCTGGCCCCGCTCCGCCTCCGCACGGGCAACGGCGACCTGGCTGTAGAGGCGGTCGAACACGGTGCCCAGATACTCCGCTGCGAACGCGCAGCTGAAGAGCAGGATCGCGAACGCTTCGAGCAGTACGACGAAATAGCCCGAAGGGGCATAGAAGCCCGGAAAGGGCGGTGTGGTCGTACCGCTCTGGCCTCCGAGGACTGCTGCGAGCCATCCGCCCACGGTGTTGAGGCTGCTCGCATACCAGCGCAGCTCGGGTGCCTGGACCAACGCAACCGCCGTGACGGCCGCGACCGCCACGATCGCCATCAGGTAGGGTTGCCAGCGCGAGAGGAAGATCGCGCCCACGACCGGCAATGCGAACACCAGAAGAAACAGCGGATTCTGCAGTCCGCCGGTGTGCTGCCAGATGAATCCCACGACCGCGACGCCGATCACGTGCAATCCGGTCAGAGCGCGCTTGCGCCACGCCGTGGCCGTACGGTGCGGGGCCGCGAGGGCGGTGAAAGCGACATGAATTCCTGCGAGCACCAGAAGGCCGAGCAGCGCGGCCCAGATCTGGATGTCGAATGAGGTGACGAACCACGGCACTCCGACGCTCAGCAGGATCGCAAAGATCGTGAGCAGCCAGATGTCATCGAGCAGATGCGCGCGCGGATCCTCCCAAGCGGGAGCCGGCAGGACCTGCGTTGCCTCGAGCATCTTCATTGATTGGTGACCGCCGTACCGGGCGGTCCTGCCGTCTTCGGGGCGACGGCGACCGTCGCGTTCTCGAACGTGTTTGAATCGAGCAGGGGCTCGCCGCGCACCTTTGCGCCGCCGCCGGCCGGCTGGAAATCCTCGACGTGCAGTGCCAAGGCATGCGGGCGCATGACCTGGTTGCGCCGCAGGATCGGGTTGTCGCCGATCACATCGATGCCGTTGAACTTCGGCTCGATGATGGTGTTGTCGATCGCCGTGCTGGGGTTGCGCGTATCACCGAGCACGAAGGCCATGCCGTAGCCGCAGTTGTGCAGCCGATTGGCCCGTACGAGCGTGTTCGAGGAATTGCGCACCAGGATTCCATAGGCCGCGATGCCATCGAGCTCGTTGCTGTCGATGATGGCCGAGCGGGCATTCTCGGCGATGACTCCCATGCCGGCTCCGCCGCTGATGCGATTGCCGCGGATCACCGCGCCCGCACCCACCAGGTGCACGGCCGCCTCGCGGGCGTTCGTCACATCGTTGCGCTCCACCAGCACCGAGAATGTTGCCCGCGACGATGCCGGTGTGATCGTCCTCGAACCGGTTATCGCGCACGCTGATCGCCGCACCGCGCAGATCGGGCTCGCTGCGCACTGCCCACACGCCCGCGTCGGTGTCGGTCGTGAACTCGTTGCTCACCACCGAGGTATTGCGGCTCGAGGCAGCGAAGCGCACGCCGATCCGATCACTCGTGAATCGGTTGTGCTCGAGCAGAACGTCACTGGCATTCTCCGCCACATCCACGCCGACATCGCACGCGGTGATGGTCGTCGCCTGCATGTGGAACTGCGTGGCGCGCAGCAACACCGCGGAGGCGGCGCAGTTGCGAATCAGGAGCCCCTCGATCGAGGTGCGCGCGGCCGCCACATCGAACACAGGTCCGGCGTGCAGCTCGCGGGCATCGATCTCCGCGCCCGGGGTCTGCGCGACGATGCTCACGCCATGGGCGTTGACGAGCGGCGGCAACGCGGTCTCGAGCGAGATCTTCTGGACCTTGATCGTGATACGGGCATCGGTCGTCGCGGTTGCCACCACGAACAATGCTTCGCGCAGGCTGCCTGGGCCGCGATCGGCTCCGCTCGTGACGTTCACGGCGACGGCATTCGCGGCCGCCACGGGTGCCGAGCGCTTGTCCTCGTACCACTTCGCTGCGAACAGCACCGCAGCGAGCAGGACGAAGACGCCGACGGCCAGTGAGGAGCGACGGGAGATACGCATGTCAGGCTCCCGCCGCGCGCTCAAGGACGAATACGGCGTGCCACGAGCGCTGCACGGCGATCCTTCCGAACAGGGCATCGATCGGTGCCGACAGCGCCGTCACCAGCGCGAGCGCCGCAACCGACAACGGACGCGACAGCTGCGGCAGGTGCGGCAGCAACCAGGTTTTGAACGGCGCCGGATCGACGCCGGAGACTGTGCGCAGGCGCAGTCCGCATTCTTGGAACAGTTGCAGGTAGACTCCCCCGATGGCGCGCTGTGAATACTGATGTATCGCACCGATTGACGAGCTGGGTGGGTGCCGCCTCGAGCAAGACCATCCGGCCCCCGGGTGCCAGGTGTGAGTGGATGCGCTGCAGCGCCGACCGCAGCGCCGCGGTTCCAGGATGTGCTGCAGGACCGTGACGCCGAGCACCAGATCAAAGCGCTGATCGAGCTGCAGGTGCGCCAGTATCCTGGACGATGAATCGGCAACGTTTCGCGAGCCCCGCAGCCGCTGCGCGCCGCTGCGATTCGGCGATCATGGTGGGACTCAAATCGACACCGGTGACCTGCGCGCCGCGCGCAGCCAGCAGCCGGCTCCAGCGGCCGACTCCGCAGCCGACGTCGAGCACCCGCGTTCCGGGACCGACGCGCAGCCAGGGCGCGAGCGCGAGCCGCTGCGACAGATGGATCAGGCGGTTGTAGAACTCCGGCATGCCGTAGGAGCACACAGCGGCGAGACCTTCGCCCTCAGCAGCGAAGCGGCGCGCGCGATCCTCCCAGTACACGCTTGGCTGGTAAGTCAGTGGTGCAGGCGCTCCTCGCAGTGTCACTCGAGCCTCCGCGCCAGCACTTGACCGGCGATGGATACGCTCGCGCTTTCACCCGGCTCGTAGTGATCGCGATAGACGCGATGACCCCAGAGCTTCAGGGCAACCCAGTTGGCGAAGCCGAGCGTCATGGGGATCACGTGGACCAGTGCATAGAACAGATACAGCGGCACGATCGGAGCCACGTAGGCGCGCTCGGCCTTGGGCACGACCGTGAAGAGCGCGATGACCCCGAGCGCGAGATAGCTGCCGATCGCGGTCAGTGAAATACGCGGGTTGGTCCAAACGTTGCCGGTGGGGACGAGGTGTGTCAGGAAAAGGTTGTCGAAGCCGCTTGCGAAGCTGATGACCAGCAGCACTGCGCTCACGCACCTTCAGAACAGTGCATTGCGAGCGACAGCACCCCGACGTAGACGATGAAGTGATAGAACGCGAAGGGTGAGCGTCGCGCAGTGCGCCACATCGCACCGAAGCGCTCGATATAGACCTTGAGCAGCCCGTGATACCAGCCGACGCGCTGGGAGAACCAGCGCCGCAACGGGCCCGGGCCCTCGGTGCTGACGACGAGCCGGCCGTCGTAGTAGATACGCTCGCCGCCGCTGAGCAGCAGGATCACGCATTCTCGAAGTCCTCAGCGTACACCGACAACGAATGCTCGCTCAGCGCGCTCGCAGCGCATCGCGACGGTACAGCGAAACGCCGGAGGTGATGCTGAAGTCGGCCAGGCTCTCGCGGCCGACGCGGAAGGCCAGCGCGTACTCGAAGGCCTGAAAGCGTGCAAGAAAGCCATCCGGCTCGATCATCACGCGCGGACAGGCAGCCGCCGCGCCGGACTGCTGGAAGTCGGCTGACGAACTGCTCAAAGTCGATCGTGCTGCCGCCCTTGCGTCCTCGGATGCGGATATCCGGATCGACCACCATCACCGTCTCGATGAAGTCCGGCAGACGCTCGAGCAGGCGCTTGATGGCGCCGGGCTTGCGGCGGTTGATGCCGTCATCGAAACAGCGCCAGCCCGCCTGGCGCAGGCGCTGCACGGTGTCATCGGTTGAACCGTCGCTGATGAGCCAGACCCGATCTCGGTACGGCCCGAACGCTTCCATGAACTCATCGAGCCGCTCTTCGAGGTTGATAGACCGACGCGATGATGGCGTAGGGCGCGATCGGCACGACTCTGCGCATGCCCGGGACATCGCCGGCGCGAGGTCGATCGAGAGGTCCGCTGGTCGCTCCGGCTCCGCGCGCGGTCGCCGTATGCCGCCGGCGCACGTACAGGCGCAGCGCAAATCGAGCGCATCCGTATAGACGATGAGATTGGCGAGGGCGGAGACCAGGACGGAGAAGCTCGCCGCCTGCACGTTGGCCGCCGACAGCGCGATCCACGCGCAGCAGCGCGCACACGCCGAGCGGCGCGAGCAGCGATCCACGTGAGCGCCGGATTCTCATAGCGTTCGCGACCGCGAGCCGGCGCGGTCCTCCTGCACACGCGGCAGACGCGCCACGAGCTCGGCGCGCACCTCGCGCGGATCGGCGATGCGAATGCCCGTACTCCGCCAGGATCGGCAGTGAGCACAGGATCCACACCAGCGAGCGCACGCGCGAGGGCAGATGCGCGACGTGTTGCTGCAGCGCGGCAAGCGTCGCCTCGAAGTCACTGCTCGATGCGCAAGATGACCTCGCGCACCGCGGGGTCGATCGGCAGGATCTTCGCCGCCTGGTCCCACTCGATCGCGGTGCCGGCGACGCTGCCGTCGCTCGAATGACGGTGTGCGGCAGAAGCCTCGGGTCGCGCGCGAACGCCGCGCCCGAAAACGGAATCACGTAGGGGTACATGCCCGATCTCGCAGCCCTGCCGCAACCAGCGGTAAGCCTCGCGCAGTGTCTCGGCGACATCCGCAGGTGCGCCCGCGGCGAGCTCAGGATCAGATCGAGGAACGGCGTGATGCCGAGCGCGCAGCGCGGCGGGCAGCATCGGCTCGATGTGCGGTGAATGTGCGCCTTGTTGAACTCCCGAGTACCCGCGGCGAGAAGCTCTCGATGCCGAAACCCAGTACGCGAAAACCCGCGCGCCGCATCGCCGTGAGACGCTCGGCGCGTCATGGCATCGATGCGGTTGGTGCTGATGAACTGCAAGCCGCGCGGCATCTTGCCGCGCTCCTTCGCGTCGACGATCGCCTCGCACAGCGGCAGCACGCGCCGGTCCCTGGTGAATGACGAAGATGTCGTCCTGAAAGATGATGGTGCGCACAGCGGGATGCGCCGCGACGATGCGCTCGATCATGCGCATGCACTCGTCGGCGTCGAGCCGCGCGACCGCCGCGACGCTGCCCTGTGCCTCGTGCAGGAAGTTGGTCGAGGAGCAGAATGTGCAGGCCATCGGACAGTAGTTGAGCGTGATGAGCCGCACCGAGCGGATCTCCGCGAGGTGCGCCTCGCGCGCCGCCTTGCTCGGAAGCGACCCGACGCGATACGCCTCCTCGAGCCGCTCCCAGTAGGCCGCGTACGGCATCTTCTCGTAGGGGGTGCTGAAGATCGCGTCGCGCAGCTCCTCGCTGCTCGAGCGCGCGCTGCGGCAGCTTGCACGATCGTGCCGTCCGGCCGCCGCTCCGCCATGCCGGCGATGCCGCTCGCGGGCCGCCCGCGCGCAGCCGCGCCGCGAGCTCGAGCAGCGGCCGCTCGCCTTCGCCGAGCACCACCCGATCGAATGGGCCCGAGCTCGAACATCAGCTCGGGCCGAAACGTCGCCTCCATGCCGCCCGCGACGATCAGCGCACGCGGTGCGAGGCGGCGCGCCAGATGCGCCAGCTCGAGATCGAAGCGCAGCGTCATGCCGGTGGTCGAGACACCGATGACGTCCCAGCGGCAGCTGAAGCAGCTCGCGCTCGAGCGCGCGCTGCGGCGGCCCGCGTGCAGCAGTTCGGATCGAACACCTCCGCCTGTACGCCGGCAGCTTGAGCACTCCGGCCAGTCGCCACACCCCGAGCGGCGGAGCCAGAAACGTGTACTCACCACAGTGCGGATCGTAGGGCCCGATGAGTAAAATGCGCGCCGGACGCGTACCGAGAATAGTCATTTTGGCGGGAGACCCCTTGCGCACTCCCCTTGCTGGCTCATGACCGCCTCTCTGGCTGCGTCCCGGACTGGGCAGCAAGCCACATGCCGGCCTCAAACCATTGACCCCGGATTGGTGCGATCGGAGTCATCGTGCTGATTGCCCCGCAACCCGCACGCGCGCGCCTTGTTCTGCCGCGTCCGCCACGTTCGACTTGGGTAGGACGGTGCGTGGATTGACGGGCGTGTCGCCTTCGCGGATCTCGAAGTGTACGTGCGGGCCGGTCGAATGTCCCGTGTTGCCGAGAAGCGCGATCAGCATGCCCTGGGACACGTGGTCGCCCTGATGCACCTTGAGCGCGCTGTTGTGGGCGTACAGGCTCGTCAGTTGCCGGTCGTGGCGCACGATCACAACGTTACCGTACCCGCGCAGCCCGTCTCCAGCGTAAATCACCTCGCCGCCTGCGATCGCATAGACCGGCTCGCCCGCATCGGCGGCGAGATCGAGGCCCTTGTGCATCTTTCCCCAGCGCTCGCCATATTCCGAGCTGACGATGTACGCATCCAGGGGCCAGCGCAGCCCTCCGGAGTACTGCTCAGGGACCTGCAGCGGGGTCGTCGGAGCCTTGGGCTTGACGCCCTTGGCCGGCGGTGATGCACTTTTGCCACTGCCCGTCGCGGCGCTGCCCTTGCCCACACCCGCCTTGTGAAGCACCGAGAGCACAGCCGTCTCACTGTGCTCTCCGGCGTCATGGAACGTCATGAGTACGTCTTTCTCGGCCATGTAATGCTTCATCTTGGTGACGGTCTTCGAGGTGGCATCGACCACCGTGCTCGCCGTCTTCACCGAAAGGTCGCGAGTTTCCTGATAAACCTTGTTGTCGTTCAAGCTCGCACAGTTCGCCACGGTGAGAACCATGACCGGCGCCAAAATCCGCTGCCAGTGCCGCATCCCCTGCTCCGTAACGCTCTTCACCTTGTATGTCTTCGTGAGCGTTGCAGACAATCTAGCACGCTGCGGGCACGACCGCGATGCGGCTGGACGGGTTCCGAAGTTGGGGCTAACTTGGCTGTTCCCCCAGATACTTATGGTCACTTTTGCGAGCAATAAGTGAAACTCTTACAGAGCGGTGTGGCCCGGCCCCTGGCCTGGCTGGATTCTTCGGCCCTGATCGCAACGGCGTGCCTGCTTCTGGGCTGGTTCTTCATGAACACGCTCGTCACCGAGGTCGGCTCCGCGCGGCTCACGTTCCGTTTCTACAACATGTTGACGCTCATCGGGAATCCCGCGCGCATCGTCATCGGCATCCCCTCGGGCCACGCCGCCGAATCGTTCTTCTTCGGCCTCATCTGCCTCATCGCCGCCTGCGGAGTCTTTGCGCCGTACCGGTGGCGCTCCCGTTTCGCGTGGCTCGGTTCGGTGCTTCCATGCGTTCTCATGATCGCCTGCGGCGCGTGGCTGTACTTCAAGTCCTCCCAGGACGTGATCGCCGCGACCGATCGCTATGGCCAGATCGGATCGCAGGTCATCGAGTTCGCCAACAAGCTGACCGACCGCCTGGGCGGCGTCGTGGCCCAGAAGGTCTCGGTCGGGATGGGGGCCTACGTGGCATTTGCTGCCAGCGTGTTACTGGCCGCGCGCGGCATCCTGCGCTTCAAGGCTGAGCGCCCCTGAGGAGCGAGTCCGCGTGGGCGCACGCGCGTCAGCTGCTTGCGCTCCAGACGGCGCGCGCTACATCCACCGTGAGCTGAAGCTTCGCGCGCTGGTCCGCTGCGCTGACGGGGTTACCCGGAGCGGTCGATGCAAAGCCGCATTGCGGACTGAGCGCGAGCCGTGCGAGCTCAACATGTCGGGCGGCTTCATCGATCCGCCGGCGCAGCTCATCCGGCTGCTCGAGTTGAGCCACCTTGGAGGAAATCAGCCCCAGCACCACCGACTTGGTCTTCGGCACGAAACGCAGCGGTGCGAATGAGCCTGCGCGCGCAGAGTCGTACTCCATCATGAAGAAGTCGACCTCCAGCTCGTTGAACAGGCGCTCGGCGATGTACTCGTAGCCGCCTTCGCCGATCCACTTGCCCTGATTGTTGCCGCGGCACAAGTGAATTCCGATCATGAGCTGAGAGGGACGGCCGTGCAGGGCGCGGTTGACCAGCTCGATGTAGCGTCCGACCCAGAGGTCCGGATCGTAGCCCCGCGCAGCGAAGCGCTCACGCAGCCTGTCATCGCACAGCAGAGGCAGTGAGACATCATCGAGCTGCACCAGGGTTGCGCCGAGCGCTGCGAGGTCGGCCAGCTCCTCGCGGTAGACGGCCGCAATGTCCGCGAACAGCACCTCGATGTCCGGATAGGCCTTCTCCGAGGTGCCGTCGCGCCAGCGGAAGTAGTGCTGCGAGCACGGTGAGGGCAGGGTGACTTTCACGATTCGGCGGCTCAGCGCCCGCACGAACTCGAACTCTTGCGTCGCGATGCCGCGGTGTCGCTTGAGGCGCCCCGTGATGATCGGGGTCCGGTATTTCATCGGCCGGCCATGCTCGTCGTGAAAGCGTCAGATCCGATTCCACGTCCGTGAACCCACTGACCGCTTCGGGAAAATGGCCGAAATAAACGCCACGGCGAAATTCGCCATCCGTGATCGACTCGAGCCCGACCTCCTCCTGCAGCTTCACCGCGCTGCGGATGCAGCCGTCCTCGATCGCACGCAGCGCCTGCGCGTCCAGGCGCCCCTGATCGAACGCGGCTCGAGCGTCACGCAGCTCTTGAGGCCGCAGCAGGCTGCCGATGTGGTCGGCGTGGAATGGAAGCTTGTGTATCGCCATGCCTCGTCGGTCGGCCCACTACGAGCGGAATCTCAGGCGGTCGCGGTCCGCCAGCCTACTTTATAGTCGCCGCGGGCTACATTGGAGTAGGGTGCCGGACTGACGATCGCCCTGACCTCGAACTGCTGATGCGGCTCGACGGTCGCCTTGCGAGTGCCGCCATCCGGCTCACCCCAAATGACCCGGACCTCGCTGCCGATCTCGACGCTCGGATCGACGGTCCGATCGATAGCGCGCGGCCTTCGTTCTCGCTGTAGCCGGTCCACATGGAGAAGTCCGACGGCGAGCCGCTGCCGTCGACTACGGAGTCGAAATTGAAGTAGCCGTAGTTGGCGAGCGGCAAGTCGAAATACTTGTACCCATGCCGCCCTTGCCGAGTTCGACGCGAAAATCTTCGTCAGATCCGCGCGTTCCAGGCAAACGTCACCTTCTTTGCGCTGAGAGCGTGCTCCATCTTCTCGAGCGCAGAGCGACCGATGAAGTCGTGGTCGTACTTGATGAAGCGCCGTATCCGAGCGCCCACGGCATGAGGTAATAGTCTTCGATGCGTTCGACACGATAGCTGCCCGGCGATCGCGTTCTCGGCTTCAACGCTGTCGGCCGGCAGCCATTCGCGATAGGGGCGCAACGCGCCGTCGCTGTAGATCGCCGGGCAGCGGATCCGGAATCCAGCCCGACTCAAGGGTGTTGGTGGATACGCGCGGCCACCGCACGGCCGCAGACCGAACTCCTCGCCCGGCCCCATGATCGCTTCGCGGATCTTGGTGTACGAGCGGTAGTCGCCCCAGATCTCCAGCCCCGGCACTCCGGACATGCCGTGGCGCAACGTCCGCACGCGCTCCCCGGCAATGCTCATGTGCCACATGCGGAAGAATTTGAGCTTCTCGACCGGCGCCGCCATTGAGCTTCTCGATGATCGCCCATGCGTTCGGCCCCTGGATCTGGAAGCGCCAATACTTGCGCGTCACGGGCTGGCCCATCGGATTCATCGGCGAGCGGCGATCGGTCTCGATCTCCAGATTCGGGTAGCCTCCGGTTTCGCCGTGATACCGCAGCCAGTTTCCGGCCTGCGCGCGGCCGACGAATAGGAACTCGTCCTTGGCTCTCGCGAAACAGGATGCCGTCGCCGATCACGTAGCCCTCATCGTTGATCGGCACGTACTGCTTGGCCATGTCGACCTCGAAGTCGGCGACGCTGTTGATCGCGGTATCGCTGATCAGCCTGATCGCGTCCGAGCCCGCGCAGGATCACGTTGTCCATGTGATGCGACTGGTCAAACAGTGCGGCGGTCTCGCGCCAGGCTCGCAGCTCGAGGCGCCAGTTCGAGTATTCCGGTGGACGACGGGTACGACGTAGGCGGGGTTCTGGGCGTTGCGCAGCATTTCGACGATATTTCCGGAATCGATCACGTCCTGCAGTGTCTTCGGCGTCTTTGAGTTCATCGCACCTGGGCTCCATCGCTGCTGTGAGCGCTGACATGATCTTCCTCCGTCGCATCTTTTTCCAGAGCGCGTTCAACTGCGAAAGCTGATCACTCCATTTGTGATGTTCACGTCCATATTCGCCGCTGCTACGATCAACGGCCGACGAGCCGGCTCGTTGCTGCCGAGGAGACCAGAATGACATGCCGAAGCCTTCGACCGTGCTCCCTGCTCGCGCGAACGGGTGCTCTGTGCGTCATCGCGGCTGCTCTCACGCTGCACGCGCAAGCAGCGGGCGCAGCCTCTCAATCATCGCTCGAGGCGAAGGTGCAACGGCTCGAGGACGAACAGGCGATCCGCAATCTTCTCGTCGAGTACGGACACGACCTCGATACCCAGGATTTCGTTGCGTATTCGAAGTTGTTTGCCAGAACGGGGACGTGGAAGGGCGGTATCGGATCGGCGCAGGGACCTGCCGGCATTCTGGCCATGCTGCAGAAGGCACTTGGCAAGGCGCCGCCGTACGATCCCAACAAAGTCCGGAGCTTCCACCTGCTCACGAACTTCTCGATTCACGTCGACGGCGATCGAGCCAGCGCCCGCTCCAAGTGGACTTTCTTCGGCCGCACCGAAGACAACAAGCTTCAGCCGCGGCTTGCTGGTCACTACGATGACACGTTCGTCCGCGAGGACGGTCAGTGGAAGTTTCTGAGTCGCGTCGCGCTACACGACATTCCAAATCCGACCGAAGACGGCCGCTGAGGACAGCTTGTGCCGTCGCTAGCGTTCCCAGGGCGGGACGGGCTGCATGCGTGACTTCAAGAAGGCGACCAGCTCGCGTACCGGGGGCCGGTTCATCTTCATCCGCGGGACGAGTACCTTGAACCAGTAACCCGTGACCGCAAACTCATCGAGAATACGCACGAGCAGTCCATTTTCCAGATCGCCTTTGACCAGAAAGCGCGGCAGGATCGAAATCCCCATGCCCTTCACGGCAGCATCGCGCACCATCCTGGCGTCACTGGATTGAAGACGCGAATGCACCTCGATGTTCATCGAGCCGCGCGGATGCGTGAATGACCATGTGGTCCTGAAGAGGACCGTGGTCAGGCACGAGTGATCCGCGAGCTCGGTGGGGTGAGTGGGGGCGGCGCGATTTCGCAAGTACGACGGTGCGCAAACCGTGATCAGCTCGTAGGGGCAAAGAGCCACGTCGATCACATTGGGGTACGAGATCGGCCATGCGCCCAAGGCGATATCGAACCCTTCCTCGAGCGGATTGACCGAGCGCTCCATGAGAATCACGTCCATGTCGATGCGGGGATGCCGGGTTTGAAAGTCCGTCAGGATCGCCCCTAGAAACATCGACGTAATCGTCGGCGGCGTCTGGATTCTGATCAGCCCCTCCACGCGATCGCGTGGCGATGCCGAGCCGGCAAAAATCTCCTCGTGCTCCGCCAGCAAGCGCACGAACTTCGGCAGGTGGCGTTCCCCATCCGACGTGAGAGACAGCCCCCGGGTGGAGCGATGGATCAGGCGCAAGCCCAGTTTTCTCTCAAGCTGCGAGATGCGCTTGGTGATGACGGACGGCGCTGCACTTGATTCGCGGGCCGCTGCCGAGAAGCTGCCGAGCCTCGCAACCATCACGAACGCGCTGATGTTCTGAATCGTATCCATCGTGCCGTATATTTCTCCGCCGCGCGTAAGTTGGCAAGCGACGTTCGACTGGCCTTGCGCCGCGAACCCGGCGACTATGTCCGGAGAAACACGGGGGCGGGCGCAATGGACGTGAGTTTCGTGGGTGTGGGTACGATGGGCTGGCCGATGGCCGCGAATCTGGTGAAGGGCGGCCACAACGTGACGGTCTACGACCTGGATCGAGAGCGCGCTGCCGCCTTCGCGCGTGAGCACGGTTGTGTGGCGGCTGTCTGCGCCGCTGACCTCGCGGCCACCGAAGCCATCATCACGATGTTGCCCGACGGTCGGGCCGTACACGATGTGTATTTCGGCGCCTTCGGGCTCGCCCGCGAGCTGCGTGCCGGCACCATTGCGATCGACATGAGCTCGTCCGATCCGACCGGAACGCGCGCGCTCGGCGTCAAGCTCGCAGCCGACGCAATCACGCTGCTCGATGCGCCGGTATCCGGAACCGTCACGCGCGCAGTGCCCGCAACGCTCACCATCATGATCGGCGGTGACGATCCGGCTGCGATCGAGCGCGTGAAGCCCGTGCTTGCGTGCATGGGGAATCGATTGTTCGAGGTCGGGTCGCTCGGCTGCGGCCACGCACTCAAGGCGCTCAACAACTTCGTCGCCGCCGCAGGATACGCCGCGGCGGCGGAGGCACTACTGATCGGTCGACGCTTCGGGTTGGATCCGGCAACCATGCTCGCGATCATGAATGTCTCGACCGGCCGCAACTTCATCACCGAGATGGTGATGCCCGAGCATGTCGTCGGTGGCAAGTTCGCGAGCGGCTTTTCGCTCGGTCTTCTGGCGAAGGACGTGATGACGGCGGAGCATCTGGCAGAGCAGGTGCGCATGGACGCCCCGGTTCTGCGGCTGGTCAGCGCGCGCTGGAGTCTCGCGCGCGACCGGCTTGGAGCTCAACGCGACAACACTGAAGCGATACTCAGCTGGGACAGATCCCTCGACGAGCTGACCTAGCACGCTGAAATTTCCAAATTACGAAAGCTGATCACTCGATTGCTGTGTTCCTGCACAGCAACGTGCGGACTAGTCTCTCGCCCCGAAAGCGGTTGCGGACCCAGAGCAGCGCGGCCGCAACGAAGAGGGGGAGATATGGCTCTGTTTGAAACGTGGCGCAGCATGCGCGCCATTCCGAGTGCTTGCGCGACGGTGTGTGCAGTGACGATCGCAGCAGCGGCGACGCCGACCTTCGCGCAAAGTCCCAATCCAAACGCCCAGCAGAGCTCCGCCGAGAGCGGCGAGCTGCAGACCGTCGAGGTCACCGCGCGCTATCAGCGCGAGGACCTGCAGACGACTCCGCTGGCGATCACCGCGCTCAGCGCGGCGGATCTGACCGCGCACGAAGTCATCAACACGACGAGCCTCGGCGCAGTCGTGCCCAATCTGTACACGCGACCGGGCGATGCGGAAGAAGGTCCGACGCCGACCATCTCGATGCGCGGCGTGACGGCGGGAGACTACAGCTTCGAGGCGTTTCCGGCTGTCGGCATCTACGTCGACGATGTGTACCACAGCACCATGGTCGGATCGGTCCTCGATCTGACCGACATCGATCACATCGAGGTCAAGCGTGGGCCGCAGGGAACTCTGTCCGGCAACGCGAGCATTGCAGGGTCCATCAATATCTTCTCGAAGACCCCCAAGGGCGATGATACGGGCAGCTTTTCCGCGGCCTACGGCAGCTACAACGAGATCGAGCTGAAGGGCGCGTTCGATACGGCGCTCATTCCCGACAAGCTATTCATGCGGATATCGGGCGTATCGCGCAAGCAGGACGGCTACGTCGATCAGCTGGATTTCACCTGCGAGATGCAACGGCTTGGAACGCCGCAATTGGCGGGCAGCTTCCCCACCGCTGATAACAGCGCCTACGAGCGCGATTGCAAGATCGGGAGCTTCGGTGGTACCGATCTTGGTGCGGCAAAGATGATGGTGCGCTACCTGGCGACCGACAAACTGGAGCTCAATGCTTCATTGTCGTACAGCAAGGAGGATGACGAGGCGCCGGCCGAGGTGCTCGTGAACACCAACCCGGCGAAGAACGACGGCTTCGATTCCGTGGTGAGTGCGCAACTACTTGCCAAGTACGGGATCGTCTACGACAACCGGTTCCTGCCGCCGCCGGGCGATCCGTATTCGAGCTATGCGACGTTCTGTCGTCCCTTGACCGGCATCTGCTTCAGCAATACGCAGGGACAGGATTCGACGGACGGATCCCTGCGAGCCGACTACAGCATCACCGACGACATCCATCTGAAGGCGATCTATGGCTACAGCGACTACGGTGGCTATCTGCACCAGGCTGGCGACGTATCGCCCCTCGGGTATGTACAAGGACAAGTCTTCTTCAGAATCATGGAGCAGACCGGCGAGATCCGCCTGACGGGCTCCTCATTCGATCACAAGCTTGATTGGGTCGCCGGCCTGTTCGATCTCGAGGCGAGGGATCATCTCTCGGGTGCGATCGATTTCGTGACTGAGAACTTCACAGAGGACGATCACTATCGCAACCAGTCACGCTCCGGGTTCACTCACGGCGAGTACCACATCACGGACAAACTGAGCTTTGCGGCCGGTGGGCGCTATTCGTGGAACGCGAGCACGGCCAACATCGACCATGCTGGGCTGTTGCAGGGGGTCATCCCCTTTACGACCAGCGCATCCCGCTTCGACTGGCTGACCTCGCTGAGCTACAAGTTCACCGATACCCTGATGGGCTACGCGACGATAGCCAGCGGTTCGAGGCCGCCCGGCATCACGACGATCGTCAATTCAATCTATCAGCTGCAGGCCATTCCCCAAGAGGAGCTGGTGTCGTACGAAGGCGGTATCAAGAGCGAGTTCCTGGAGCATCGGCTGCGCGTCAATCTCACGGGGTTCTACAGCGACTACAGCAAGCGCAACGTCACGCAGATTCAATTCCAGTGTCTCGCCCAGGCGCCGCCGCCGTCACCGGTGCCGGTTGCCTCGGATTGCCCGCCTGGGGGTGCGATCAACTGGTACACGACCGTGTCGCGGCCGGCAACGATTCGCGGCTTTGAGTTCGAGACCACCGCAGAGCCGATCGAGCGCCTGATATTCAACTTCAGCGGCGGCTACAACCACTTCGTCGACGGCGTCACCACGAAAGGGCTGCCTGGATACATCGCGCCGGGAAACCTGCCGATGCCCGAATGGAACATGACGGGTGGCGCGTCGTATGGGGTGCGTTTTCTGCAAGGGATGTTCACGCCGCGCGTCGATTGGGTGTATCAGAGCGAGTCGACCTTCGATCCCGAGTCGGCGCTCATTCCACCGCGCCCGCTTTACACACTGGGTGGCCGTTCTACGTTCAACGCGCAGGCCACGTTCGCGCCCGACAACGGCAAATGGTCGTTCATGTTCAACGTGAGTAATCTGACGAACAAGTATTATCTGTACGAGCTGTTCACGGGATCGACCGTGGCATTGGCGGGCGTCGCGGCACCACCACGTGAGTTCAGGTTCACCGCGCGGCGCGAGTTCTTCTGACCCGGATCATCGTTGCGACCGAGGGGAAATACCATGATCAGAATTGGAACGCTCACTGCACTCATGGCCTGTGCGGCTGCGCTCGTTCCGGGCACGGCGATGGTTCAGAGCGGGGGCAAGCTCACCACTCAGGATTACATCGAGATCGAACAACTGACCGCTGGATATCCCTACAAGATCGATAACTGTACCAACAGCGGCTATGACTACGCGGATCAATACACCGACGATGCGGTGTTCGGCGTCAGCTCCGCCTGGGGTGGTACACCGAAGATCTGGTACCGCGGGCGCGAGGAGCTCGCGAACGCCGGAGGCGGTGGCAAGGGCGGGTGCCGCCCGAGACGCAGCAACACCGGTCGCCCCGAGGTGCATCACGTCGTCACGAGTCAAGTCATCACGCCGAGCGCCAGCGGCGCGAGCGGCAAGTCGACGCTGATGGCCGTGACGGGGGCCACCAAGGACACTCCGCCGAAGATCGAGTGGCAGGGTGGCTACGAGGACACGTACGTGAAGACCGCCAAGGGGTGGAAATTCAAATCGCGATACCACACCTGGCCTGGACACGACTGGCCTGACACAGCAGCGGAACAGGCCAAGCTGTTTGCCGCTCCGCCGGCCGACACCAAGGACAGCAAGTAGGCCGACGCTTCAGGTCGATCCGAGGTCGTTATGAGCAAGCTCAGGGCATTGATCGGTGGCGCACTACTGCTGACCGCTGGCGCGGCTGCGGTGCATGTGGAAGCACAGCCCGCGGCCTCCCCCGGGCCGCAGATGAGAGGTGATGGACCTCCGCCGGCGGCGAAGCCCTTCAGCATCACTCGAAGTGACCCTGCGCTCGATGAGATCGTGGCGCCGAACGCAAAACTCGAGCTGATGGCGACGGGATTCGGCCTCAATGAAGGTCCGGTGTGGGTGAACGACGCCCATGGCGGCTACCTGCTCGTGAGCGGGCTGCTCGACAACGTGATCTACAAGATCACACCCGACAACAAGGTCTCGGTCTTTCTCGACAACGCCGGGTACACGGGCAGCGACGTCAATCACGTCGGCACTCAAACTCGCAGCGGCCGCTCGCACGTGCTCCTGATCGGACCTTCGTGCACCAGCATCGATGCGCAAGGTCGCCTCGTCTGGTGCGCGGACAACGATCTCAGGATCATGCGGCTCGAGAAGGACGGCACGCGCACGGTGCTGGCGGATGGATTCGAGGGCAAGCATTTCAGTGGTCCGAATGACCTCGTGATCCGCAAGGACGGCGCGATCTACTTCACCGATAACGACTTCGGATTGCGCGATGCCGGTAAGAGTCCGCAGAAGGAGCTGCCAAACGCGATCTGGCTGGTGCGCGACGGCCGGGCCACCAAGGTCCTCGACGGCACAGACCTCGGTGGAACACCCAACGGCATCGTGCTCTCGCCGGATGAGAAGTATCTGTATCTCACCGCGAACAGAAAGCTGAAGCGCTACGAGGTCAAGGCCGACGGTACGCTCGGCGCCTCCATTCTCGTGGCTGAAGGCGACGGAATCGGCGACGGCATGAAATCCGATGTGAAGGGCAACATCTTCTCCGCAAGTGGTGCCGGCCCGGGCATCATTCGAATCACATCGCCCGAGGGGAAGCTGTTGGGTTTCATCAATCTGCCGATCTATGGCGGCGAGCCCAAGAAGCAGATCTGCGCGACCAATGAAGCGTTCGGGGGTCCGGACGGCAGGACGCTGTTCATCGCCGCCTGCGACGCCGTCTACAAGATTCGCCTGAAGACTGTGGGCATAGTGCCCGGACCGAAAGCGTAGGACCTGTCAATCGATATCCGCCCGCCATGCATGGGTCTGGCGGGAGAGGATGGGTGCGCCCTTGGAAGAGCAGCGAATCGGTTTCATCGGACTCGGCGTGATGGGAATGCCGATGGCCGCGCACCTGGTAACGGCCGGCTATCGCCTGACCGTGCACGACATCAATGAGAGTACCGCGGCCCGCTTCAAGAGCCAGAATCCGACGATCCAGATCGCGGCCACCGCCAAGGCCGTCGCAGCGGCCTCGGACATCGTCATCACGATGCTGCCATCCGGACTCGAGGTTCGTGATGCCGTATTCGGCCCCGCGGGCTTGCTGGAGGGATTTGCTCCCGGCGCCTTGCTGCTCGATACGTCCTCATCCGAGCCCTGGTACACGAAAGAAGTCGCGAGCGGCCTGTCGGCCGCGTCCGTGGCCATGGTGGATGCACCGGTGTCAGGGGCCGAGGCGGGTGCGCAGGCTGCCGAGCTCGTATTCATGGTCGGTGGAGAGACGAGCTCGGTGAAGCGCGTATTGCCGCTACTGCACGTGCTCGGGCGTCAGGTATTTCATCTCGGCCCGGTCGGCGCCGGGCACGTCATGAAGTCCATCAACAACCTGATCACGGCGGTCACGTTCCTGGCGACGGCTGAGGGCCTGATCATCGGCAAGGGTTATGGGCTTGACCCTGCCGTCATGAACGACGTGCTGAACGAGTCCACCGGCATGTCGTGGATCTCGCGTACTCACATTCCTCAGCGCATCATCAGCCGCCGATTCGATGATCCGTTCAAATTCGATCTGATGGTCAAGGACATCAAGATCGCGCTGCGGGTGGCGGATGATCTCGGACTGAAGATGCAGCTTTCGGCGATGGCACAGAAGCTGTGGCGGCAGTCTCAGAAGCACATTCCCAAAGGCGGGAGCGTGAGCGAGCTCGTGCGCGTACTCGAGAACACGAGCGGAGTCGCCCTGACCTCGACGGAACGACCGCAGGGCGGCGTGTAGGATTCACAGGAGTACGCAGTCGTGCGATTGATCTATGCGATCGGTGTCCTGGCATTGGGTCTGCTCGCCGTGACCACGGTTCCTCCCCGCGCCTACAGCCAGGCGTCGGCCGAGCAGTCGATCTCCGCCCTGGCTGCCCGAGTTCGCGAGCTCGAGGATCAGCAACAGATCGAGCGGGTTATCATGCTTTATGGAAGCACGCTCGACGCGCGCGATTTCCACACGTACGCGAGCCTGTTTGCCGCCAACGGCGAGTGGAGCGGCAGCATGGGAACATTCAAGGGTCCGGCGGCCATCGAAGAGGCGATGCAAAAAGCCTTCCACAGAGCGCCCGGCAGTCCGCCCGCGGCTCCGAACTTCCATCTCCTGACGAACGTCATGATTCAGGTGAGCGGTGATCGGGCGACTGCGGTCTCGAAATGGACGTTCGTGCGGGCGGCCGATAACAAGCTCAGCATCGCGCTCGCGGGACATTACGACGACACGTTCGTGCGTGAGAACGGCCGCTGGGTGTTTCTGCGGCGTGTCGCGCCATCCGTTCTCGAGCCTGCACCCAATTGACCGATGATCGCTCCCCCGTAGACATCGCCGCCGTCATTGATACGGCGCCGTTCGGGGCCGTCTGCTGGGGAGTGAGTGTCCTCAGCTTTCTCATCATCATCACCGACGGATTCGACATTCAGTCGATGGCCTTCGTCGCCCCGGCCCTGACTGCGGCTTGGAATCTGCGCCGCGAGCTGCTTGGACCGGTGCTGACCGCGAGCATCGTCGGCATGGCGGTGGGGTCGGTGTTGCTGGGATGGCTCGGCGATCGAATCGGCCGCAAGACCTCATTCTGCGCCGCCATGGCATTGCTGGCCCTCGGGTCGCTTGCGAGCACTGGCGCGGGCAGTCTGACCACGCTGACGCTGTACCGTTTCCTGACGGGCATCGGCTTGGGTGGCGCTGCGCCGCTTGCGGCGGCACTGGTTGCGGAGTGGACGCCGCGGCGCTGGCGGGGCCTCAGCGTCGCGGTCGTTATCGTCGCCGTCCCGATCGGAGGTATCGTCGGAGCGGCTTTATCGCAAGGGCTTATTCCGGTCTACGGCTGGCGCTCGGTCTTCCTGGCCGGAGCCGTGACTCCGCTTGCACTGCTTGCGGTCGCCTGGAGCCAGCTACCGGAGTCACCGAAGTATCTGGCAAGCAGGCCTTCCCGTGCGGCCGAGCTCGCACAGCTGCTCAACCGCCTCGTGCAGGCGCAACGCTTCGATGCGCGCGACCATTTTGTGGTCATCGAGAGCGAGGCGGCTCGGCGGGGTGCGCTGATCGATCTCGTGCGGCGCCCGTACCTCGCGACGACGCTGTTACTGTGGCTTGCGTTCTCATGCAATACGCTCGTGCTGTATGGATTCGTGAACTGGCTGCCAACCGTGCTTTCCTCGGCCGGCGCCTCCTTGAAATCGGCGCTGAACGGCTCTTTGTTGTTCAACATCGGCGGTCTGATTGGTGCGGTCTCCGGGTCGATACTGATCGGCCGCTACGGCTCGCGAATCGTCGGCTCGAGCATCGCACTCGGGGGCGCTGCCGCAGCCTTTCTGATCGGCCGCACCGCGTTTTCCGAAGCGCACCTGCAGGCGGACGCGGTTCTGCTGCTCGCGTTCGTGGCGGCCGCGGGCGCGAGCCTCAATGGCATGCAAGCGTTTTTGTTCGCGGTCGCCGCGCACTCGTATCCAACGCCGATCCGATCCTCTGGAGTCGGCAGTGCAGCTGCGGTCTCGCGTGTCGGTGGAGCACTCAGCTCTGCGGTCGGCAGCAGCCTCTTCGCGCTCGGGCTGCCGAGCACGACCTTCTTCTACATCCTGGCGAGCATCGCGCTCGCGACCACCGTCAGCTTTTTCTCACTGCGGCGTCACATTCCAGGACGAGAACTCTAGGGCTTCGTCGCCGGCCTGTCCTCACTGCCCGGCACCGCGGCTTCGGCCGCCTTGAATCCCGTGCGCGAATGCGTTCCGTCGCAGAATGGCTTGTTGGTCGATCCGCCGCAGCGACACAGGGCGAAGGGGCGCTTGGTGATGGGATACGAGGCGCCGTTCCAGTCGACCGCCGTCACGTCATCGCCTTGCACCAGGTAGGGTCCGTTCTGCAGCACTTTGATGGTGGCCATGCGCTCTCCTTACTGAGTGATGTGGCGCCGCACTTCGTGGATGAATGCGACGTGCGCCTCTGCGCTGTCGAATCCTCTCCCCATGGTGTTGACGGCCGCGTGGGTGCAGCCCCACTTGCGGCACGCCTCGAGCGAGCGCGCCACGTCGGCGGGCGTTCGATCCGCGCCTCCCACGACAACCTCGCGACCGAACTCCGCGGCGGGACGGCCCAACTCTTTGAGATGGCTCTCGATGCGCGCCCAGCCCTCGGCTGCCCGCTCGAGACTTCCGACGAAGATGAATCCATCGCCAAAGCGCGCGGCACGCCGATAGACCGGATCGGAGAATCCGCCGAACCAGAGGGGAATGCGCCGGGTGGGTCTAGGATTGAGCGCCGCCCGATCGATGCGATCGAACTCGCCCTCGAAACTGACCAGAGGCTCGCTCCACAGCCGGCGCAGCAGCTGCACCTGCTCCTCGCAGCGACGCCCGCGCGTCTTGAAGTCCTCTCCAAGCGCCTGGTATTCGACGTAGTTCCAGCCGATGCCCACGCCGAGCCGCAGGCGCCCGCCGCTCAAAAGATCCAGATCCGCAGCCTGCCGCGCGACCAGGACCGTCTGTCGCTGCGGCAGAATCAAGACTCCGGTGACGAGCTCGATGCGGCGCGTGATCGCTGCCACGTGCGCGAACATGACGAGCGGGTCATGGAAGGGGTGATGCTCGGTATAGGGCCCCGCGAGCTTGGGCTCGCGGTCGTGCGTTGCGCCGAGGACGTGATCGAAGGCGAGGAGATAATCGTAGCCGGCCGCCTCGACCTCAAGACCGATGCGCCGCACGGCCTCGGGGTCACCACGCAGTTCCGTCTGCGGATAGACGACGCCGATTTTCACGCGTCGCCCACGGTCACGCGCTCGTAGAGTCCGCTGTGCAGAGCTTCGGCTGGGAACATCGCGTGCTGAGCGATCCACGCCCGCGATTGCTCGAAGGCCTCTTGCGTGTACGGCTCGAACACCAGCCGCTCACCCGGGCCCCAGCGCCGGGTGTCCATCAACGCGTGATACCGGAGCGGGAACTCGCGCTGGTAGTAATGCGTGTAGCGCTCGGGCCGCAGGTCGATGTCGCGCTGAGCGCGGCGCAGCGCCCGAAAATACTTGCGCACATCCTCCGCGTCCGGGTTGCCGCTGATCATCGTCGCGATCATGAAGGTCGTGTCGATGATCTTGCGGAATCCGAGCTGCTCGGCGAGATAGTACGGACCGCTGAAGAGCGCCGCGGCCGGGATCTTGCCCTCCAGAAGCAGCTCCAGGCGTTTGAAGAGCATGCCGTCATTGAATGAGAGCCGAATCTGCGAAACGGGCAAGTACTGCTCGAGCGCCTGCACGCTCGAGTAGTGACTGCCGGACTGATAGCCGACCGAGATGGGCACCTCCGCGAGGTCAGCGGGCTGCTGCACCGCGGAGTCGGGCGGCACGAAGATTCCCGCCGGTGCGACCGAGTAGGCGTCGATGTAGAGCTTGCCGTGACCGCTCGAGGCGGCAACGTTGACCGTCCAGTGACAGGCACAGCTCACATCCGAGGAGCGACCTTCCTCGAACGATTGATAGGCGCCGACCTGATTGCCGCGGTCGTGAACCTTGCCATCGCTTGATTGCACTTCTTCGTTGAAGATGTAATCGAGCCCTTCGGCCTTGAAGTAGCCCTTCTCCTCGGCCACCCACTCCTGCAGCCGGAAGTGCGGCTGGATGATGAACGTGCCCATGGTGCTCCTCAGGCCGAGCCGTAGCCACTCTGGAAGGTCGAGTACAGTTTGGTCTTGGTGGTGATGAACTCGAGCAGCGCCGGCTGGCCGTTGCGCGTCGCCGCGATACCGCGAATCAGCGCGTGCACGACCTGGTCGGGATCGGTCACGCGCTCGCCGTAGCCGCCGAGCGCACGGGCCCAGTCGGCGTAGTTTCCAGAGATGTCCGTCGAGTGGTACCTGTCGGTCGACACCTGCATGGCCTTGATCTCCATGGCCATCGAGTAATTGTTGAAGAGGATCGAGAGAATCGGAATGCGGTCGCGCACTGCCGTCTCGAAATCCATGCCCGTCATGCCGATGGCGGCATCGCCCCACACATTGATGCACAGCTTTTCCGGATGCGCGAGCTTGGCGCCCATCGCAAGCCCGAGACCGTAGCCGAGCTGAGTGGTTTTTCCCCAGCCGATGTAGCTAAGCGGTGCCGTGGGCCGCCAGAAGGGCGAGAGCTCATCGCGCGGACTGCCGGCATCGTGGGTGATGATCGTGTTCGGGACATCGGCGATCTGCATCAGATCCCAGATGACGCGATACGGAGAGAGGGGTTTCTCATCGCCGGTGAGATGCGGCATCCACTCGGTGAGCCAGGCGTCCTTCTGCTGCTTGATGCGGGCAGCCACCTCCGGCTGATGTCCGCGCGGCTTGCCGCGCAGCCGCTCCTTGAGCGCCTCGGCCAGCATGCCGAGTGCGACTTGGAGTCACCGACGAGCGGATAGTCCGTCGGGATGTTCTTGTTGATGTCCATCGGGATCGACGGTGTTGTGGATGAACACCTTGTTGGCGGTCGGGAAGCGGATTCCGAAACCGGTCGCCGTGAAGCTCGCGCCAGTGCCGAACACGACATCGGCATCCTGCACGTGCTGAAACACGGAGCGGGGCATCGAGACCCCGCCTGAGCCGAGCGAGAGCGGATGCGTCTCAGGAAATGCGCTCTTGCCTTCGAGACTGGTCGTGACCGGAGCCTCGAGCAGCTCGGCGACCCGGCGCAGCTCGTCCCACGCGCGCGCGTAGTGCACGCCCTGACCGGCGTAGATCAGCGGCCGCTTTGCAGCGATGAGAGCGGCAGCGGCTTTGTCCACGGTCGCCGGATCCGGCGCCGACAGAAAGCGTTTGGTCGCGACATAGTCGAGCTGACCGGGCACCTCCTCATTCCACATGTCACCGGGGACTTCGATCAGGACCGGCCCGGGTCGCCCGTTGCGCGCCATGGTGAACGCGCGACGCATCGCCGGCACGATCTGCGCCGCAGTCGTGATCTGCTCACAGGACTTGGTGATGTGCTGAAAATTGAGCGTGGCGTTGAAGTCGGGCCGCACCCAGCTCATGGCCCTCGCCGAGCCACCCGGCATGACGACCAGCGGAACCCCTTCCGACCAGGCTTGCGCGACGGCGCCGAAGGAGTTCTCGACGCCCGGACCGGCCTGCTGGCAGAACACGCCGACCTTCTCGCCGGAGGTCGTGCGGCTGATCGCATCCGCCATGTGCATGCCGATGCGCTCCTGCCGAACGATGATGGGTCGGATGCCGGCGGCGGCGCAGGATTCGGTGAGCGGATTGAGAGGGTAGGCGAGCAGATATTCGCACCCCTCGCGCTTCATGATCTCGGCGGCGACTTCTGCAACTCTCATGGGGATCTCCAGGGGCGGCTCGATCGGCGAGCGGGCCATCTTGGCACGTCAAATGCCGTCCCCGAGTATAAACACCTTTGAGGCGGTGGCACCTTTCAGCCCTGGCGGGCAAACCGCAGGGTTCTAGCGGGCAAGAGACTCGCTCTTCTGCAACGCTCGGGCCTTCTCACCGACGTACCGGCGAATCTGTTCCGCATCGACGGCCGTCAAAAACCGGCTCCAGCTCACCATGCCGTGATCGGCGAGCGCGCCACCGATGACGATCTGCTGCCACGCCTCAGGATTGCTCAATACCGCTGAGCGGCGCAGATCCGGAATGACGTTGGATGAGACGGTCTCGATTCCATGGCAGCGCGAACACAAGCGTCCGTAGTGGCCTTCACCCGCCATGACATCTGCAGCGCGCGCCGCTTCGGCCGGCGGGTTGGCAGGCTGGGCGAGGTCGGGATCGGGCGGGAGCCTTGCGGAGCCGTCGAGCGTAAAGGCGACCAGATGCCCGGAGTGGCGCACGCGTGCGCGCGCGCCGAAACTCATGAGCGATGCGCCCGAGCTTGCAGCGAGGTACTGCCGACCGGCGACACTGTAGGTCACCGGTCCCGCGATGATGGCGTCAGGGGTGTCGGCGCTCCAAAGCTTCTGACCGTCATCGGCTTTGAAGGCGACGAGCTCACCAAGCAGACCGTCGCGACTGCGGCCTTGAAAAACCAGGCCTCCGGCGGTCGCAAGCACACCGCCACCGCCGCCTTCGGCGCGCCACGCCTCTTTCTGACTCACAGGATTCCAGGCGAGCAGATAGTCCGGCTCCGGCCGGCCGGCGAGCGCCGCAACGGCGGGCTGCGTATTGCCGTGCGGTGCTTCAAACAGCTCGATGCCGAGATTCGGCAGGCCCGGAACGTCCTGATAAGTCGAGAGCGGCCGATATCGGGTGAAGCCCAGTCGAGCAGGAATGTAGAGAAGCTGAGTGCGCGGGCTGAAGGCGACCGGATTCCAGTTGTGCCCGCCGCCTCCGCCTGGTCGACCCGTGAAGGGCGTGTCCTTATAGCGTGCGGCCGGCACGATGGCCGGGCGCCCCGTTTTCAGGTCGACGTGTGTTGCCCAGTTGACCGGGACGAAGGGTTTGGCCGACAGGAGCTTCCCGCTCTGCCGATCGATGACATAGAAGAATCCGTCCTTCGGTGCGTGCAGCAGGACCTTGCGCGGCTTCCCATCGAGCGTGAGATCGACGAGCGTGATGTCCGCGACGGAATCGAAATCCCAGCGGTCACCCGGCGCCTCCTGATAGTGCCAGACGTAGCGCCCGGTGTCGGCATCGACGGCGACGATCGAGGATATGAAGAGATTGTCGCCGCGATCGGATGAGCGAAAGTTCTGATTCCACGGATAGCCGTTGCCCGTGCCGAAATAGAGTCGATTGAAATCGGGGTCATAGACGATGGCGTTCCAGACATGGCCGCCGCCGCCGTGCCGGTACCACTCGCCGAACCAGGTCGGGCGGGCCACGCGTGCCAGCACTTCATCCGACGCCGCGCCATCGGGCGCAGCGGCGGGGTCCCCGGGTACGGTATAGAAGCGCCAGATGAGCCGGCCGCTCGCCGCATCGTAAGCGCTGACATAGCCCCGGCCGCCGAAGTCCGCTCCTGCATTGCCGATGAAGATCTTACCGTGAGCGGCGCGTGGTGCACCGGTGATGGAGTAAAGGCTTCCCGGTGGCGTCGTCGCCGTACTCCAGATGAGGTGGCCATTCGCGGCATCAAGGGCGATGAGGCGGCCATCGACGGCGCCGACGTAGACTTTGCCGCGATAGACGGCCACGCCGCGATTGCTCACATCGCAGCAGGTGGGCACGCCAGCGGCGCCGGGAACCTTCGGATCAAAGAGCCAGCGCAGCGCACCCGTCGCGGCATCGAGCGCGTACACCTTGCTCCAGGCCGTCGTGACGTACATCACGCCATCGACAACGAGCGGAGTGGATTCCTGGCCGCGGGTCGTGTCGAACTCGAACGACCACGCGGCGCTCAGCCGGCCGACGTTCTGTACGTTGATCGCATCGAGGCGCGAGTAGCGTTGCTCGCTCCAATCACCGCCGTGTGTCAGCCAGTTCTGCGGCTCGCGCTGCGCGTGCAGGAGCCTGGCATCGTCCACGTCGGCGGCGCCGAGGGCAGCGCTCGAGGCCGCAGCGCACGTGATCAGGGCGAACACGCCGCGACGTGTGGTGGCGAGGAGACTCAGGCGTGATGCTCGTCTTCGCAGGCCGAATGGTCGACCTGGATGGTGGAGTGCGTGATGCCGAAGCGCTGCTCGAGATGGCGGTTGACGGCCGGAACGACCGCATCGAGATCCGCACCCGGCGCACAGCGGACATGAAGCGTGATGAACGTTTCCTGCTGCGTAAGCGACCAGGCGTGTACGTGGTGCACATCGCCGACGGAGGGGAGGGAAGCCAGGAGATCGGCCCGCACGGTGTCGACGTTGAAACCGACGGGCGTGCCCTCGAGCAGGATGTGCGCCGAGGACCTCACGATCTGCCAGGCACTGCGCAGAATCAGCACGCCCACCGCAAGCGACAGCAGCGGATCGATCCGTGACCATCCGGTCGCGAGGATGAGACCCGCCGCGACGATCGTGATGACGAATCCCAGCAGATCGCCGAGCACGTGCAGCCAGGCACTGCGCACGTTGAGATTCGATCGATTACCGCCGCTCAGAATCCAGAACGCTGCCGCATTCGCAAGCAGACCTGCGACCGCAACGGCGAGCATCGGCCGCCCCAGCACGGTGACCGGCCGGGCGAGGCGCCAGAGCGCCTCGAACGCGATCCATGCCGCGATCGCGAACAGCGTGCAGCCGTTCGCGAAGGCAACCAGTACCTCGAGCCGCCGATAGCCGTACGAGCGCTTGGGATCGGCCGGCCGCCGGCCGATCCGCAGCGCAGCCCAGCTCATGCCGAGCGCGGCCGCATCGGAGACCATGTGGCCCGCATCCGCAAGCAGTGCGAGCGAGCCCGACCAGACGGCCCCCGCCACTTCGATCCCCATGAACAGCACGATGAGACAGAACGCCCAGGCGATGCGGTGCTCATCGGCGCCGGCGCCGTGCATGTGCCCATGACCGGGGTCGTGCGCATGACCGTGGCCGTGTGAGTGCCCAGGGTCATGCGAATGCGCATGGCCGTGACCGTGACCATGATCGTGGTCATCGTCATGGTCGTGGCCGTGCGACGGGTGGGCGCCGGATTGAGACGAGCTCATGGCGCGGATGATACCAACCGTGTCAGTGCGGCAACATCCAGGGCATCACGTATTGCTGCAGCAATACGATGCCGCCGAGGATCAGCGTGAGAATCACGCTGTGTTTGAAGGTCGTTGCCAGGATGCTCCCCTCCTGTCCCTTGAGGCTCGTGACCGAAGCGCCTGTCGCGATGTTCTGCGGTGAGATCATCTTGCCCATGACTCCGCCCGAGGAATTCGTTGCGGCGATCAGCACCGGGTTGAGGTTGAGCTGATGCGCCGCGACGACCTGAAGGTTGCCGAAGAGGGCATTTCCCGAGGTGTCACTGCCGGAGAGAAAAACCGCAACCCAGCCCAGGAACGCGGAAAGCAGTGGAAACAGCGGACCCGCCGAGGCGACTCCCAGGCCGAGCGTGTAGTTCATTCCGGAGTAGTTCATGAGGTACGCAAGCCCCACGATCAGACCGACCGTGACGATGGTGAGCCGGCTTTGTCTCGCCGTGAGAGCAATGGCCTCGGTGAAGCCCCGCACGCCACAGCCAAGTATCAGCGCCGTGAGGACCGCGGCGAGCAAGATCGCGCTGCCCGTTGCGAGCGGCTGGAAGTCCCAGACGGCGCTGTACGGGCTCTGATAAAGCGTGATGAAGACGGCGTTGTGCAGATGAGGCCAGGGAACCTTCACATCGAACTTCTGCGCAATCTTGAACGTCGTCCAGAGGATGACGACGAGGCACACGACGACCCACGGGATCCACCCCTGCCAGGGCGCGACCGGGCCGCGACGCATCTCGGCCTTGCGCTGTGCCGAAAGGCTGAACGCCGGATCAAGCCGCGGCCGCCATACGCGCAGAAAGCCCAGTGTCACGAGCAGGCTTCCCAACGAGGAGAGCACATCCGTGAGGTTGTAGCTCAGGAAGTTCGAAACCAGGAACTGCGTCACCGCGAAGCTCGCGCCGGCCACGAGCAAGACCGGCCACAACGCCGCGAGCGAGCGCCGCCCGCCGTGCAGCCCCGTGACATAGAAGGGCAGCAAAAGCGCGATGAAGGGCAGCTGCCGGCCAACCATCGCCCCGAGCGTCACGTCCGACAAGTGCGTGACCGTGCCGAGCGTTGCGATGGGTGCGCCGAGCGCGCCGAAGGCGACCGGCGCGGTGTTGAAGATCAATGAGTATGTCAGGGCATCGCGCGCCGGAAACCCGAGCGCAATGAGCAGCGCGCTCGTGATCGCAACGGGAGCGCCGAAGCCCGCGACGCCCTCGAGCAATCCCCCGAAGCAGAATCCGACGACCACGAGAATGATGCGCCGGTCATCCGGCAGGTGCTCGAGCATCCAGTCACGGAAGGCATCGAAGCGGCCGGTCACGACGCAGATGTTGTAGAGGAGCAGAGCGTTCACCACGATCCACATCACCGGCCACAGTCCGAACGTGATGCCGGCTGCCGTGGCGCTGACTGCCGTGGCGATGGGCAACTTCCAGATGAGCGCCGCCAGCACGAACGCAACCACGACGCCGCCGAGCGAGGCGACCCAGGCGGGCAGGCGAAGGACCCCGAGCATCACGAGCACCGTGACGATGGGAATTGCGGCAACCGCAAAGGACAGCGGCAGATTGAGCGCGACTGGCGCCAGCAACTGATGGAACATTGGCCTCCCCGTTGGCGTATTGTTGGAGTCAGGGCTTCAGGTCAACGCAACAACGATAGCCCCGTTTGATCAGATGGCGATACCTCGACTCGAGGAGGACGAAGCCATGCACGCATCCCGCCTTGCTCCAACGATGAGACTCACCGCCGCGGCCACACTGGGAATACTGCTGTCAGGCGCGGTCGGCGCTGCCTCCGCAGCGGACGAGCCGAATCAGCCTGCGCAGTGGACCCAGAAAGAGTTTAACTTCGTATATCAAGGGTTTACCACGCACTATTCATGTGACGGCCTACGTGACAAGGTGCAAAGCGTCGTGATGCAACTCGGCGCTCGTAAGGATTCGAAGATCTATGAATACGGCTGTTCCGCCAGCCTGGGCAGGCCGGATCCGTTCCCGGGCGTCAGGGCGAAGATCTGGGTGCTGCAGCCGCTCGCTCCCGCCGATGCCGCCAATCCGAAGGACCCGGCGACCGTGGTCGCCACACAGTGGAAGCACGTGAAATTAAAGCTCGATACGGACCCGTTGGGTCAGGCCGGCGAATGCGAGCTGGTCGAGCAGCTGAAGCAGTACGTGCTGCCGCTCTTTGCCGCCAAGAACGTCGTGTTCAACCCCCAGTGCATTCCGCACCAGCTGACGCTCGGTGGCAATGAGCTGTCGGCGGATATCATGGTGCCTGAACAGAAGGGCAAGAGCGTCGCCGCGGCGCATTGAGCTTCGAGCCGACCACCGGCAGAAAAAGATGCTGCAGTTACTTCGCCGCACCGGCGCGCGGCGTCAGACGCATGAGGTTGCCCTCATCGGTCAGCAGATAAACTGCGCCGTCAGTCCCTTGATGCAAATCACGCGCACGTTGGCCGAGATTCTGTGAGAATGCGTTCCTCGGCGATGACTTTCTCGCCGCGCAGCACGAGTCGTCGCAGCTCCTTCGCTCCCATCGACCCGATGAGCAGATCACCTTTCCACTCCGGGAAGGCGTTCCCGGTGTAGAAGAGCATGCTCGAAGGGGCGATGTCGGGATACCAGAAATACAAGGGCTGCTCCGTGCCCTCGCGCGTGGTCGCGCCTTTTGCGACCGGAACCCCTGAGTACTGTCGTCCGTACGAGACGTTGGGCCAGCCGTAATCGCGCCCGGGCCGGATCAGATTGAGCTCGTCACCGCCCAGGGGACCGTGTTCCACGAGCCAAAGCTCACCCGTTGTTGGATGAATGGCCGCGCCTTCGGGATCCCGATGGCCGTACGAGTACGTCTCCGGCAACACGGTCGGTTGACTCAGGAACGGATTGTCCTTCGGTATCGAACCATCCGGGTTGATGCGGGCGACACGCCCCGTGAAATTGCGCAGCACGTTCGGATCATCGATCTCGTGCTCCACGCCATCCATGTCCGAGTCGTAAAACCGGAACCGGTCCGCACCGGTCACGAACAACGTGCCATCCGGCGCGAAAACCATGCGCCGCTCGACGCCTTCCAGGAGCACCGTGACGTTCTCGAGATGCTTGTTGTCGTCGGCGAGCCGAGCCCGCGCGACGCGCTCCGAGCCGATGGAGGTACGCCGGCGCTCCGCGAGAGGCAGCTTTGTCATGCGATCGTAAAAATAGTCGCTGGGCCAGACGGCCGGGTCCTCGCCGGGCGGCGGCGCGAAATAGGTGAGGTAGATGAGCCGGTTCTGCGCAAAGTGAGGATCGAGCACGACGTCGTGCAGACCCTGAGCGGCGACGACCTTCACATCCGGGACGCCGGCGATGGGTGCGGAATAGATGCCGTCGCGATTGGCGATCCGCAGGACGCCCGTCCGCTCTGCAACGAGAAAGCGGCCGTCCGGCAAGAACGCAAACGACCAGGGATGGCTCAAGCCGCGCACGAGAACCTCGATTTGCACGGGCGTTGAGGCCTTGGCGGGTGGCGGAGCGTTGGTCTGCCCCGCGAACGCCGGCTTCGGTGCGGGAAAGTCCTCGGCTTTCGCAGGTTGCGCCCGAGCTTGCCCGTTGAGGGTCACGGCTAGAGTCAGGACGCCGAGCGCCGCGCCAAATCGCTTCATGGTTCGTGCTCCGATCAGACGCCGCTACTCTAACTCACAGAAGTGAGACTCCCTGCGGCACGCGCACGACGACCGTGCCGGCAATCTTGTCGTGCCAACTCTGGTGCTCCTCGTCGAAAGCGATCCAGATGAACCCGAGTCCGACGACGGCGAGCGAAAGGAAGCAGCTGAGCGCGCGCACGATCGCGGTGGGCCAATCGATAGGTCGATCATCAATGCGCACCACACACAGCCCGCAGACGATACCGCCGATCGTCGTGCCCTTGAGCTTCCACATGACGGCGCCATAGGCGGCCAGTGCGAGCAGCTCAAGACGCGCCGAGTGGTGCAGGAAATTGAGCACAATGCCGACGAGCAGGGCATCGATCAGCAGGGCCGCGATCCGAATCCAGAACCCGGCGCGGGGCAGGGCACTCGTGAGGACCGGCGGGGCGCGTTTTGCGGTGCCGGGCGCGCCCGCCGCAGGCGGCGGCTCTTCGGCGGATGTTGCCGATGGCCCGGATGTTGCGGATGGGCCGGCTGCGGATGGCCCCGCATCCGAGGGCGACGCGGCCGTTGTAAATGCCGCTGCGGTTGCAGCAGCGCCCGCAGCGGCGGCCGCCATGCGGGCGGGCTGCTCTTGCCGTGAGCTGCGCGCGATGAGCATCAATGTGTAGATCACGACGCCGATGCCCAGGATGCCGATGATGTTGAAAAGGATGGCACCCAACACGGGCACCAGATAAAGAGCGGTCACGATGAGTCCTCCGACGAGTACGGCAATGACGGCGTGGGCGCGCGGCTGCTCAGTCCCGCGCACCGCAAGACAGCGATGTCCGAGCCAGGCGAGCACCACGGTCTTACCGAAGAGCGCGGCGCAGGCCAACCCCAGGAGCACGAACGGCACGGCGAGGATGCCGATCACCGTGATCAGCAGAAGCAGGATCAGCCAAGGCGAGAAGAGCACCGTGAGGATGGCTGCGAGCACGGAGCGTCCGGGATGTGTCTCCAGCGTCTGCACGCAGCGTTCAACGCCATCGGGAAACACCAGGGCCAGAAGCAGGTACAGCGCCAGAAAGCACGCGCACGCAATCCACGCCCACTCGAGTCCCGGAGCGATCGCGAGCGGTCGTCCGTAGAGCAGGCAATGCTCGATCCAGGGGCGCAGCCAGTGAAAACCAAACAGGCCGGGGAAGACGTGCTGGATGCCGCCGCGCACGATGGCCGCCGGATCGCGACTGACGCTTCCGCCGATGTCCACGACCGCGCCGGCGATGTCCGCATTGGGACCGAGCACCACATTGCCGAGCACCGCCACGACCGAATTGCCGACCTTGCCGTCGACGTAGGTGTCGCCGAACACCGCAACGGCACTGTCGCCCGCTGAACCGGTCATGTGCGTGTCGCCGAACACGGAGACCACCGCATCCATCACCTGGCCGGCGCTCGACGCCGAGCCGAATACCGCGACCACATCGTCCGCGGTTCCGTCCTTGTCGAGCGTGGCGTCCTTGCCGATCGAGACGATGGAATTGTCACCGTGGTGGATGCGGACCTGATGGCCGTGAAAGCGCGAGATCTGCTCGGGGTCGGAGTCCTCGGCCGCATCGGCGTCGGGGGCTGCATCGGAGTCAGGGGCCGCATTGGCGCTGGGAGCGGCATCGGCCTCGCGTTCGGCATTGGAGGGGTTCTGTGCGCTCGCGGGCTGTGCGAGCACCAGGATGAATGCGATGAGCAGATATCTAAGAGCGGACATAAAGAATGCGGTAAGCCACGGCGGCGATGCCGAAAACTCCCACGTACAGCAGGGCCGCAAACGCCGCCGTCAGATAGAGCCACTCGGCCGGAATGCTGTGCAGGACCGAAACGAAAAGGTGCCCGATGAACAGGACGAGCTGCGCCGCTGCGCGCACCGCCGAGAGCGACGGCGAGGCATCGTAGGCCATGCGTGCCGAGCTCGCCCGCGCAATGACCCAGAGGACGCCGTTGATCGAAAGCCACGCGAGATACGCCGAGCACACCACGAGCGAGGCTTGTGCTGCTGCCGGCCAGCGCGTGAACCGCAGACGCCACCAGGGCAACACTGCGCGCCGCTCGATCTCGCCGAGCACACGCGCCTCGAGCTCCGCAGGCGCGCGCCGCAGCGGTAGCCTCTCGAGCGCCCGCAGGGTTGCACGCTCCAGGTCATGCTCTCGAGGCGCACTCATGTGGGCCTGCCGATGGCGCGAAACAGCGCCGCACGACCGCGGAAAATGTCCGTCTTCACCTTGGCGAGCGAGACGCTGAGCTCGCGCGCGATCTGCTCGTACGAGAATGCCTCGAAGTGATAGAGGACGAGGGGTACGCGCTGATGGGGCGGCAGCTCCTGCAGCGCGCGCTCGATGAGCGCATCGCGCTGCTGCGCCTCGACTTCGGCGAGCACGTCATCGGCGGCCGGGAACTCGACCTGCGGGCCGGACTCCTCGTCCGTCGTGTCCTCTTGCTGCAGCTCGGAGAAGAAGCGCCAACGCTTGCGGTAGCGAGACAGGTGGTTGAGCGCCAGGCGCGTGGTGACGGTCTTGAGCCAGCCGCCCGCGGTCGCGCTGGTGCGCAGCTGATCGAACTGGCCGTAGGCCTTCAGGAACACCTCCTGAGCGATGTCCTGAGCCTGCGCGTCGTTGCCCGTGATCCGGGCAGCGGTCGTAAAAACCATGTCTTGATAGGCGCGCATGAACGTCGCGAATTCGGCCTTCGGGGCTGACTCCGGGGTTGGCGTAGGCACTGGCGTGTCATCGTTTCACGTCCAGAACACCGCTGGCACGCGAAAGTTGCGGCTCTACTTGAGTCCGGCCAGCTCCGTGGCGAAAAGCATGGCCATCGCGCCTCCGCGCGGATCAGGCCCGAGAATGGCCGCGCGGTGCAGGTACTCATCGAGCGAGGTCATGCGTGCGGTGGATTCGCACACATCGACCAGGTGCCCTTCGGGCCCGACGCGCTCGAGAACGGCCCGCCAGGCCCGATCGACGGCGGGACGGTAGGTGGCCCCGTCGAGCCAGCCGCGCTCGATGCCGCGAAGCATTGCCCAGCCGATCATGGCCGTCGCCGAGAATTCCGGGTACGCCCCGGGGTAGTCGACGACGTTGCGCCACAGACCCTCCTGTGTTTGAAAGCTCACAAGCACGGCCATGAGCTTGCGGTAGGAATCGAGAAGGGCGCCATACTGAGGGTGAGTGGGTGGAAATTCGCTGAGCGCCAGGGCAAATCCAATCGCCGGAAACGCATTGCCACGCGCCCACGCGGCATCGGTTGCTGGTTGATGCCGATACAGACCGTCCGGACGCAAGTCCAGCTTCTGCATGAACGCGACGTGCCGAGCCGCCATATCGAAATAGCGGGACTCACCCGTCAACCCTCCGGCCTGCGCAAGGATCGCCGTGCCCATGAAGAGGGAGTCGCTGAACTCGTTGTGATAGGGCATGGCCTCCTTCATCTGTCCGGCTTCATCGAAGCCGAGATCTGCCGCCGCGCGCACACGCTGCGTGTAGCGAGCATCGCCCGTACGGCGCGCAAGCTCCGTGAACAGCATGTGTCCGGCAAGCACCAGGGAGTTGGCGCGGGCGAGACTGTCACGCGTGCCGTCGACGTAGGGCTCCGCGAGGGCGCGAACTTCTTCCACGTGCCCGAGTCGCAGCTGCGCGATGAGTGCGATCGCCTCGATGTAGAGCGGTTGGTTGAGCTCGTGTCCGTAGTAGGGGGCGAGCTCGGTGGCAAGCTGCAGCGGTGTGCGCACTCGTCGGCGCTGCATTTCGCGGTGAGCTTCTGAGGGCGGTGGCTGGCTCCCCAGAAAGTCGAGGTGCTCGTGCGGATCGCGAACGGTACGGGCGGGAATGCGGCCCACCTCGGCCACCGCCGAGCTCGATAGCGCAGGGGCCAGGCCCGCCGCGTCGGATCCGAAGATCACGACGAGATCGGGCGCGTGCAGACCGATCCAGCGCCACAAGGCGTGGGACTCGGGATGATCGCGATAGGCGATGCCCGTCGGGGGAAACTGCAGGCTCGCAGCTTTTGGATTGGCGAGCTCGATCGCGAGGACTCGCAAACTTCCCGCGCGTGCGCGTATCCGCTCGAGCTGCGCCGTCGCAAGGTGCACGGCAGCGACGCTGTCATCGGGGCCGCCGAGACCGCCGATCAGAAGCACCGTCGGCGCATCCGCTCCCTTCGGCGCGACGGCGAGCGTTCCTTTGATGAGCGTGCCAGCGGCGGTGAGCCCGATGTCGAAGGACTGCGGCGCACTCACGGCAAGCCTCGAGACCAGGACAAGCAAAGCACCAATCAGGAGGCGGCGAACCTCGCGAATCAGTGCGCGCTCGGGACGTTGATCGGTCCGCCGCGCGCGCGCGTCGGATCGCCGAGCACCTTGCCATCCGGCAGTGTCGCCGAGACGAACAGGCCGCCTTTGGTCCCGTCACGCAGCGGGTTGATCACGACGGTGACCTTGTCGCCGGGCTTCAACGCGTTCGACTTCCATCCCTGCCGCTTCAGATTGTTGGGGCTGTTCAGCTCGACTTTCCAGGTCTCGCTGCCGCCGCCGGCCTCCGGTACATCGATGTGAATGAAGGCATGCGGATTGGTCCACTGAAACTCGCGCACCGTGCCCTTCAGAGGCAGCTGCTTCGACTGATCGAACATGGCGAAGGAATGATGTGCGAGCGCCGTCCCGCTGAGCGCCAGCGCTGCGGCGGCCAAGCATCCCGCAAGTCCAGTTCTCATCGGCTCGCTCCGCAGGTGGGTGTGGCTGTGATGTACGGCCTCCGAGATGGCATGTCAAGCGTGGGAGGCGGATGACATGTCAAAGGCGCAGGTCGCGCCTTATACTCCGAGCGCACTCGATGCCCGGATGCCTTCTTGAGGAGTCACGATGTGAGAAGCGTGTTGCCGGCTGCGCTCCTGGGCGCACTTTGCATCGCCGCGACGCGGCCGGGCTGCGGCGCGGACGCACCCGCCGCAGCCAACCCGAAGGGCCACTATTCCTCTTTGAACGCACTGCCTGACTGGGGCGGAGTCTGGACGCTCAACTTCCCCGGACCCGGAGCGCAGCGCGAGCATCCCGAGCCCAAGGGCCAGTACCTCACCGATTACAAGGCATGGCAGGCGCAGGTGCAGGCGAACCACGGTCAGGTCACGCGCAAGGGTTCTTACTGCCGTCCGCCCGGAATGCCCGGCATCATGGCCGTCGGCCAGTACCCGATCGAGTTCCTGTTCACCCCCGGGCGGGTGACGATTCACCACGAAGCCTGGATGCAGTGGCGCAACATCTGGACCGACGGCCGCGGACATCCGGACGATCTCGATGCGACATTTTCGGGCGACTCGGTCGGCCACTGGGAAGGCGACACGCTCGTCGTCGACACCGTCGGCATCAAGACCGTCACGGAGCTCTCGATGGGCGTGAAGCACAGCGACAAGCTGCGCCTGACCGAGCGCATCCATCTGCAGAAGGGTGATCCGGATACCCTCGTTGATGAGCTCACCGCGGACGATCCGGTCGCACTCGAGAAGCCGTGGCACAACAACCTCACCTTCAAACGCGCGCGCGATCAGACACTGCTCGAGTTCGTGTGCGCGGAGAACGATCGCAACCCGGTCGATGAGAAGGGGCACACCGGATTCAACTGAGCGCGGCGGTGCTCGCGGCATTTTTTTCGGGGGATACATGGCTTCGACCTCGCGCTGGGCCGCCCTGGCGCTCCTCGTCACCACGTCTGCGTTCGCTGAAGAGCCTGCCATCAAGGTCGCACCGGGCTTCTCGGCGCGTGAGCTGCTCGCACTGCCGCGCGAGGGCTGGGTCACCAACGGGGGCACTCTCTTCAATCAGCGCTACTCGCCGCTCGAGACCTTGAATCGTGACAACGTAGGCAAGCTGAAGGCCTTGTGGCGTACCGGCATGGGCTCCGCCACGGCGCCTGGCTACGCCGGCGAAGCTCAGATCCTCGCCTACGGGGATACGATGTACGTCGCCAATGGCGCCAACGATGTCTTTGCCATCGACATCGTAAGCGGACGCATCCTGTGGACCTATCACGGCAATCCCAACCCGCAGGGCGGCAGTCCGATCGGACGGGCGAGCCGCGGCGTCGCGCTCGGCGAGGGCAAGGTATTCGTTGGGCATACGGACGCGCGGATCGCGGCGCTCGACCAACGCACCGGCAAGGTCATCTGGTCCATCGTCGGTGAGCGCTGGCAGGACGGCTTCGCCATCACCGCCGCGCCGCTTTACTACGAGGGTCTCGTCATCGTCGGGTTCAACGGTGGTGAGCTCGGCACGCGTGGCCGCCTCAAGGCCTATGACGCAAAAACGGGCAAGCTGCGTTGGGTCTTCTACACCGTGCCTGCGCCCGGGGAGCCCGGCTCCGATTCGTGGCCGGGTGGCAGCGATGCGTGGACCCGCGGCGGTGCCGGTATCTGGCAGACTCCGGCGATCGATCCGGATCTGGGTCTTTTGTATTTCTCGACCGGCAATCCCGGGCCCGATCTGCACGGAGATGTACGCCCCGGCAACAATCTTTTTTCCGTGTCGATCATCGCACTCGAGGCGAAGAGCGGGAAATACCGCTGGCATTTCCAGCAGGTCCATCACGACATCTGGGACTACGACTCGCCCAATCCGGTGATCCTCTTCGATGCGCCCCTGAACGGCGTCATGCGCAAAGGTCTGGTCGAAGTTTCAAAAACCGGCTGGGCGTACATCCTCGATCGGCAGACGGGCGTGCCACTCATTGGAATCGAAGAGCGGCCGGTCCCGCAGGAGCCGCGTCAGGCGACGGCGGCGACCCAGCCCTATCCTGTCGGGGATGCCATCGTTCCGCAGCAGATCGACATCGCCCCTGAAGGTGCGCGCCTGGTCCCGGGAACCGCAGAGCTGCCCAATCACGGGCGGATCTTCACCCCCTTCTGGACCGAGCCCACCATGGCCAAGCCCGGAACGATGGGAGGCGCCAACTGGCCACCGAGCTCCTATGATCCGGCGACGCACCTCCTCTACGTGTGCGCCTCGGATCGGATCAGCAATTTCTCCGCTCGCGCGAAACTCGAGGAGCCGAGTCCCAACAAGCCCTACATGGGCGGCGCCTTCACCCAGGCGCAGGTCGCCGACGCCGGCATCCTGGCGGCACTTGATGTGACGACGAATCGCCTCGTGTGGCGCCAGCAGTGGCGCGAGATCTGTTTCAGCGGCTCGATCGTCACGGCAGGTGGGCTGCTCTTCGTCGGCCGTGCCGATGGCAGGCTCACGGCGCTCGACAAGTCGAACGGCGAAAAACTGTGGGAATTCCAGACCGACGCCGGCGTCAACACCACCGTGACGACTTTCGAGCACCGGGGCAAGCAGTACGTCGTCGTGCATGCCGGTGGCGGATTGTTTGCCAACGGCAAGCGCGGCGATGGCATCTGGATGTTCTCACTCGATGGAATGATCCCCTCGCTACAGCCCGGCGGAGGACGCGGTGCTGGCGGTGGCGGGCTGTTCGGCGGTGCTCCCGAGCCACCGGCGCTCCCGAAGCCCACACGCGCAGCGAACACTGCGCACGGGGGCGAGGCCTACAAGTCCGCATGTCTTCCCTGCCACGGCGCGACGGGCGAGGGGGGTGAAGGAGGCGGCGCAAGTCTCGTGAAGGGACAGACCCACGATGCGATCCTTCTCATCGCCAGCACCGGACGCAACAACATGCCTGCGTTTGCGTCGGTCTATTCCGCCGATGACTTGAACGACATCGCGACCTATATCGTCGAGGTGCTAGGCAAGGCAGGAGCGGCGACGCCGCGCTGAAGGTGACGGCTGCTGCGCGACCTCCATTGCGCATGACAGAAGGCCGGAATGAAGAGGGCGGCCACGAGCGCGACGCCGAGCGCACCGCGACCGACCTCGCCCCACCAGGCGATGCGATACATCTGGGTCAGCAGCAGATACACGGCGACGATGTGAAACGCGAAGACCTGGATCGAGTGTTGTCCGAGGAACGCCAGGCTGCGCCACTGAAACAGGCGCGGGGCGCGCTCTGCCGCGCAGTACATGAGGTACGCGAGCGCCAGAAAATTGAGGAGATAGGCCAGCCCGTAATCGCGCTTCGAGGCGAGCCATCCGCCCGGTTCGAACGCCGCTGGCCACGGCAGAAGCTCCCAGCGCATCGTAAGCCCGAGCATGCAGATCGCGATGCTGAATGCGACGAGTCCGAGGTGGCGGGCCACGATCCGTCGTCCGCGGTACAGATGCGTGTGGCCGAAGTACAGGCCGGAAAAAAATACGAACTGCCAGGCAAGCGGATTGAATGCGCCCGAGAAGAACCCGAACCGATCCGCGTGATCGGGTCGATGTCCGAGCCCGAGCTGCGCGCACACCCATAGCGCGAGACTCGCAAGCCACAGCAGGTATCCGCGCTCGTTGCGCAGCGCCCAGAGCGCCGCGGGCATGCACAACACGAAAAGTCCATACATCGGCAGGATGTCGAACAGATCCGGCTGATAGAACCACACCGCGAACGATGCGGTCGTCCGCAACCCGCTCGAGAGGGTACTCAGCGGAAACTCGAACACACTGTTGAAATGAGGCTTCAGCAGTACGACCGCGAGCAGGACCAGGAACGCGGCCAGATGATACTTTTGAATGTAGAGACAGCGCCGCCCGCAGCGCCGCGTGAGCTCGGCCAGTCCGCGCTCGGCAGTGCGGCTGTAGACGGCGCCCGCCACGAGCCCGGACAGAAAAACGAAGCCTGCGGCGACCGACACGCGTCCGAGCGCCTCGTTACAGAACGCGCCGACCCGCCCACCGAGGTGCACCAGGGCGATCTCGACGAGCATGAGGCCGCGCAGACTGTCGATACGCAGGTCGCGCATGAGCAGACCTTACCGAGAATAGCTTTCAGCGAACCCTCAATGTGACAGATTCCGCTCAGTGGCCGGCACTGAGCTCCAGCACATAGTCGGTGAGGGCCTGCAGATCCGCTGGCGACAGCGCTGCGCCGAATGCGGGCATATCGTTGCGGCCGCGCGTGACGACGTTGACGACCGAGTCGTGTGTGAGCGCGGAGGTGAGCTTCGCTCCGCCATGCGAGCCACCCTGACCTTTGTCCCCGTGGCAAACGACGCAGCTCGTCGTATACAGCTCCTGGCCCCGGGCGATGTTCTCAGCGTGGTTCTCGGGCGGCTCGGTGGCGGCGCCGGGCGGGCCCGCCGGCCTCGGGAACTGTCCGGCCGGATCGGCAGAGCCACGCGGCAGCGAGGCGATGGTGCCATCGAGCGCGAACAGCCACACGCCGTCACTGCGCTTGCTGCCGGCGAGCGCGGTACCGCCCGCGAGCACGACAACGTACTCTTTGCCCGCGTGCTCGAACACGCTCGCCGGGGCGTTGACGCCGCCATCGGTTTGAAACTCCCACAGCTTGTGGCCGTTGGCGCTGTCGAGCGCTGTCAGGCGTCCGTCATTGCGTCCCACGAATACGAGGCCGCCCGCCGTGGCAACCGAGCCGCTGTAGCACTGATCCACCCACTGCTGGCGCCAGAGGATGCGGTTCGTGGTGACATCGAGTGCAGCGAATACGCCGCGCCGGGGCGCGGCGAAGCGCGCGACGACACTGCCGGAATACAGCGCACCGGGCTCGATGGGGTAGTTGGGATCACCGCCGACCGCACCCCACAGGGAATCGGCGGCGCAGATGAACATGCTGTGCGATATCGGATCGTAAGAGCTCGGCGGCCAGTTCACCGCCGCGAGTGGCTTCCACACGGCTGGATGCTTGGTGAACGGCGTGAAAATGCGCCCGTCATTGACGAGGTCGAAGCCCTCGGGCGCGATGTCGATGCTCTGCGGCACGAGTGCATCGCCAACCGGCACCGGTTGCGTCGGGGAGGTGTGCTGCAGTGGCTCCTGCATCACCGGCGTCTCAACGATATCGAGCAGCGGCTTGCCGGTGACGCGATCGAGGATGTACACCCAACCCGTTTTGGCGGCTTCGGCGAGCGCCTTGCGCATCGTGCCCTGGTAGGGCGCATCGAACAGGATCACGGGATTCGGCGAGTCGTAGTCCCAGATATCGTGGTGAACCTGTTGGAAATGCCAGCGATACCTGCCGGTCTTCGCCTCGATGGCGACGATCGAGACCGAAAACAGATTGTCGCCGGGCCGCACGTTTCCGTTGAGCACGGGGCCGGGATTCGCGGTAGAGAAGTAGATGAGCCCGAGCTCGGGATCGATCGCCGGCGTCTGCCAGATCGCCGCACCGCCGTGCTTCCACACATCGTTCGTCTGCGGCCAGGTCTCGTGTCCGGGCTCGCCCGGGCCGGGCACGGTGTAGAAGGTCCAGCGCAGCTTGCCGCTCTTGGCGTCGTACGCTTTCACCCGGCCGCGCGTGCCCATGTCGCTGCCCCCGAATCCGGTGATGACCAGACCCTCGTAGTACAGCGGTGCGCTCGCAATCACGTAGCCTGCGCGTGGGTCCTCGGCCTGAATGGACCACGCGACCGCACCCGTGCGCATGTCGAGAGCAATGAGCCGGGCGTCGAGCTCGCCCACGAAGACCTTGCCGTCACCGATTGCGACGCCGCGGCCGGGCCAGCCACAGCATGGCCTTGCCACCTTGGGATCGAGGTTGGCCTTGAACTCCCACAGCCTCTCGCCCGTATCGAGTCGCAGCGCGAATGCATCGCCATCGCCCGTCATCAGGTAGATGACTCCGTCATACACGATGGGCTGTGCCTGATTGCCACTGCGCGGGCTCATGCCCGAGCCATGCAGCGATGCGCGCCAGCGCGCCTTGAGCTGCGCAACGTTGCTGCGGTTGATCTGATCGAGCGGCGAGTAGCGCTCATTGGAGAGGCTGCCGCCGTTGGTGAGCCAGCCCTCGCGCGGGTAGTCCGCGAGTTGCGCGGCGCTGAAGCGTCTCGCCTGCGAGCCAGATCCATCGGCCGCACCGCTATGCGCACCCGGAAGCCCTGTTGTGGCCGCAACCGCCGCCCAGAGCGCGAACCGCTGGAGCATCTTCCGGTGCATTGCTTCCCCCAAATCCACCGCTGCCGCCGAAGCGCGGTTGACTTGGCAACCGAGGCGCCTGTTGCGCCGGGGCCACGCACGTCGCGGATTCTTGCGGCACTCAGCTGATCGGTGCAGACTCTAACAAAATCAAGCGCGGGTCTCACGATCCCGACGCTGTAGAAGCACGCGCGGCAACGGCTTCACGGAGTCGCGACCGCACCGATTGTTTCGAGGGGGAGCCATGATCAAGGATTCACAACTAGAGCCATCGACGGTTGCCGTGGCGATTCGCCGCCACCCTGCTCGCACTTCTTTGTGGGCGCTGGCCGCGGCGACCTCAAGCCTGGGCGGCGGCACCGCGCTCGCTCAACAGTCGCAGACGACGCCCCCGCCGCAGACCGTGCAGGCGGAGGAGACCGGCGGCCTTGCCGAGGTGGTCGTCAGTGCCCGATACCGCAACGAGAGCCTGCAGGAGACACCCATTGCGATCACGGCGCTCACCACGGAGGACATCGAAGAGCACCAATTGATCAACGTCAACGATCTGGGCTCGGTGGTTCCGAATGCCTATTTCCGCACTCCGGTCAGCAATTTCGGTCCCACCGAGACGATCGGCCTGCGAGGCATCAACCAAGTCGATTTCAGTTACACCTTCGAGCCGGCGGTTGCGGTCTATGTCGATGACGTCTATCACGCCACGGAGACAGGTGGCTCACTCGACCTGACCGACTTGGAGCGCGTGGAGGTGCTGAACGGTCCGCAGGGTACGCTCTTCGGCAAGAATGCCCTGGGGGGCGCCATCCGCCTGATCACGGTGAGACCGAAGGGCGATGATACGGGCACGCTCGAGGCGATCTACGGCCAGCATAACCGCATGGATGTGAAGGGCGTGGGTGATTTCTCGCTGATACCGAATCAGCTGTTCGTGCGCATCATCGGCCTCTCGAGCACCCAGGAAGGGTTCGGCAGCGATCTCGACTTCGCGTGCGAGATGGCGGCGCGCGGTACACCGCAGGACTCCGGCAGCCTCCCCGAAACCGTTTCACCGACGCAGGGGAATGGCTGCTCCATCAGAGGTCTGGGCGGCCACGACCATCACGCTGGAAAGATCGAGCTGCGCTACGTGCCGAACGATAATCTCGAATTCAACCTGGATGCCAACTACACGAAGCAGGCCGACCAGCCCTATCCGCAGGCACTGCTCAGTCCTTACGGGAACGCGGCGACCGATTTCTTCAACTACCTCTACTCGAATGCCGTTCTGGTCCCCAAATACGGAGTCGGCTATGCCGCAACGACCCCGGGCGGGGTGGGCAATGTCAATTTTCTCTCCCCGAGTCCATACGACAATTACTCGACCTTCGGCGACGTGGTGACGGGCCAGCAATACGACGCGACGCAATACCTGACTGAGTGGGGGCTGCCGTTCACCGCGGAGTACCGGATCACGGACAAGATGAATGCCAAGCTGATTCTGGCTTACGAGAGCTATCAGTCGAACTGGATCAATGACAGCGACCTCACGCCCTTCGGCATTACGCAGACGTACTACCAGCAGGAGCACCGCCAGTACCAAGCCGAATTTCGCCTGAACGGCATTGCACTCGCGGACCGACTGGATTGGACCGCAGGCCTGTTTTACTACAATGCGCGCGAGCGGGCCTACAACACGACGAATTTCGATGCATTCGCGTTCTCGGGTCTCCTGGGGAACTTCGTCGCCAATGACTATTACACCGACAAGGACAAGGCGGCGTACCTGCACGCGGAGTACAAGCTGACCGACCAGTGGTCGGTGTCCGCGGGCACGCGCTATACCGACGAGCTCAAGTCGAATCTATTCCAGCATGTGAACGAGATTCCGACAGAGTCAGTCGTCGTGCCATTCCCCAAGGGGCTCACCTCGGTACGCTTCGACTGGAACGGCAGCATCAATTTTCAGGCCACGAAAGACATCCTGTTCTACGGCTCTGTCGCGACCGGCTTCCGCTCGCCCGGCTTCAACCCGCGCATCTTCACGGCCGGACAGCTGCAGGAGGTGCCGGGCGAGAAAGCGGTCCAGTACGAGATCGGAAACAAGAGCGATTTCTTCGAGCATCGTCTGCGCGCGAACACGGCGATCTTCTACATCGACTATCAGTCGCACCTGAACAGTACATTCGGAACTCAATGCGATTCGCCGTTCAATCTGAACCCAGTTCCGTATCAGCTCGCCGGCGGAGTGTGTCCCACGGGAACGTTCTTTGCCGGAACGACGGGCCTGCCTTGGTTCCTCTATACGGCCGCGCCCGCGTCGATACGCGGCGTCGAGGAGCAACTGTTTGCGAACCCGATCGACCGGCTCCAGCTCAACCTGACCTTTGGATTCAACCAATTCCGCAGCAAGACCACCGATCCGCTGGCCGTTGGTTTCGTCGATTCTTCGGTCAAGATGCAGCCTGAGATCAACATGAGCGGCGGGATCCAGTACGGTGTGCCGCTCGGGTCGGGCGGCACACTGACACCGCGCCTCGACTGGATCTATCAGTCGTACATGACGAATGGTCCGCTCAACCTGCCGCAGGTGCATCCGGACTGGATCGTGCCCGGCTACAGCCTCTTCAACCTGCGGGTGACCTTCAATCCCGAGGCGGCGAAGTGGTCGTTCGCTGCTGGGGTGACCAACCTTTTCAACAAGTTCTATTGGGAACAGCTCGGCGCAGCCACTTCGGTGTCGGGACCGAACTTGATCCCGGCGATCGGGCGCGTCGGAACCCCAGGTTTTCCGCGAGAATGGACGGTGAGTTTGACGAAGCGTTTCTGACAGATCCAAAGCACGATTCCCGCAAGGCAAAGGCGGTCTGCACGCTCGCGTGAAGCGCGGATGGCTCGAGCGTCGTTGAGTTATCATCGGGGTTCCGACTGTCGCTGCGTTGCGTGGCAGCCGGGTCCAGGAGTACCACCATGCCAGATTTCAGAGGCCATCCGCTCTTTCCGCCCGGATTCAACAGCCCCACGCGCTTCGAGGCTGACGTGTACGACTGCGAGGTCTGGGGCACTGTTCCCGTCGGACATCCAGGGCAACTTCTATCGCATGCAGTGCGACTTCGAGTATCGCCCGCCGATGAACGAATGGATGACGGGCTTCAACGGTGACGGCCACATCAGCCGGCTGCGCTTTGCCAATGGCTCGGTCGATTACAAGGGCCGCTACGTGAAGACGGCGCGGCTCATGGTCGAGCGCAAGGCGCGCAAGCGACTGTTCGGCGTCTATCGTAACCGCTTCACGGATGATCCGAGCGTCGCGAACATCAACCGCTCTGCGGCCAACACCCATACCTACTGGCATGGCGGCAAGCTGTTCGCGCTGAAAGAGGACTCGCTGCCGTACAGCGTCGATCCGCATACGCTCGAGACACTCGGCGACTGGAATTTCAACGGCAAGTACACCGCCAAGACGATGTCGGCGCACCCGAAGATCGATCCGGTCACAGGTGAAATGATCGCCTACGGCTATGAGGCGAAGGGCGATCTCACCAAGGACATCGCCGTCTACACCATGAATCCGCAGGGCGAGGTCGTGAAGGAGGTCTGGCTCACCTCGCCATACCTCGGGATCATTCACGACATCGCGATCACGCAGAAGCACGTCATCATTCCGGTGATTGCGCGCACGACCAGTCTCGAGCGGCTGAAGTCGGGCGAGCCGATGTGGGAGTGGGACGGGAGCCTGCCGACGATGGTCGGCGTCCTGCCGCGTGATGGCGAGGCCAAGGACGTGCGCTGGTACAAAGGGCCGGCGCGCAATACGCTGCACTTCCTGAACGCCACCGATCGCGGCCGCAAGGTCACGATGGAGCTGCCGACCTCGAGCGGCGAGCGCGATCCTTCGCAGATCCGGCGCTGGACGTTCGATCTGAAATCCAAAAAGGACGCCTTCGAGGAGGAGGTCGTTTCGATCACGCCCGGCTTCCTGCCGCGCATGGACGATCGATTCCTGTCGCTCGATTATCGCTACGCGTTCTCAGCAGCCGGGACCCAAGCGCTCAGCCGGACCTGAAGCGCGCGCCGGCGATGGCGCGCATGGGGCCGTTCGCATCCAATGTGGTCCAGCGCCTCGATGTACGCACGGGCGAGATCAAGCAATGCGCGGTCGAGCCGATCTATGCCCTGCAGGAGAGCTGCTTCGTGCCGCGCACCGGCGCGAAGGGCGAGGGCGACGGTTATGTGATGGCCATCGCGCAGCAATTACGAGTCCACCTCGAGTTCGACCTTCTCATCGCCGATGCGCAGAAGCTGGAGCAGGGCGTCATCGCGACGGTGAAGCTGCCCTTCCGGTTGCGCAGCGGCACGCACACGAACTGGTATCCACAGTCCGTGCTGCCGCCCATCCAGGATGAGTACACGTGATCGCGCGCCGCAAGTTCCTGGCAGGCGCAGGCGCCGCGGCAGGTGCAGCGGCCGCATACGCGTTCCTGCCGGGAGCGGTGCGGCGTGCGGCGTTGTTTGAGGCACGCGCACTCGGTGATGCCGAACCCTGGCACGTCGATGACATGTGGGGTCACACGCCACGCTACGCGCAGCCGATACCGCACGCAGGCGTCTCCTATGCCCCGGTCACCTGGGAGCACTGGGACGCCATCGATCACATCCTCATGATCTAGCGCGAAGCAGAAGAGTGCGCATCCGACTCGCATCGAGCGCAGCCGTTGCGCTCATCGCTACGGCGATGGCCCTGACGGGTGCGGCGCCCGCCGCAGAGCACGCGTCCGATCCGAACTGGCAGCAGCTCGATCGACTCGAGGCCGAAGTCGCCGCCGCGGAGGACGTGCGGGCCATCGAGAAGCTGCAGCGCGCGTATGGCTACTACGTCGACAAGGGCATGTGGGCCGACGTTGCGTCCTTCTTTACCGAGGATGCCATTGCAAACTATCCGGCCGGCATCTTCATCGGCGCCTCCAGCATCCGTGAGCATCTGTTCCTGAACGTCGGCGGCGTGAAAATGGGCGAGGTCGGCCTGGGCGACGGCAGGCTGTACGACCACATGCAGACCCAGCCGGTCATTCATCTGGATCCCGGCGCAAAGAGCGCGCACGGCCGTTGGCGCGCACTTGCGCTGTTCGGCAACTTCGGCGGTTCGGCAGTGTGGGCCGAAGGTGTTTACGAGATGCAGTACGCCAAGGAGGGCGGGGTCTGGAAGATCCGCAAGCTCGATTACTACTCGGACTTCGGTGCGCCGTATCAAACAGGATGGGGTGCCCGGCCGGCTGCCCCCAGCGGCGCCGCGGATGCACCGCCGCCGCGGCGCAAGCTCGCGCACCCGGCCGATCGCGAGCGCGAGCGCGACACGTCATGCGATGACGCTTCAAAGGCATGCATCGCGCCGTTTCACTACAGCAATCCCGGCACGACCTCTGCAGGCCACGTGTGGATGATCTCGGACGGCGATGTCGCCGCGTCACCGCAAGATCCGCACCATCACGGGCGATCCGCGCAAGCGCGTGGCCGAGCTCGCGCATCGCATCGAGCTCCTGGATGACGAGCAGCAGATCGAGAATCTGCAGCGCATCTATGGTTATTACCTCGATCGGGCCATGTGGGATCAGGTCGCCGATCTCTTCGCCGCAGACGGTACGATCGAGCTGGGATCTGCGCGGGGTGTATGTGGGCAAGCGCCGCGTGCGCGCGTTCCTGGATCTGCTGGGCCACGATGGCCTCACCGAGGGTTGGCTCAATGATCATCTGCAGCTGCAGGTCATCGTCGATGTTGCCCCCGATGGCAAGACAGCGAGGTCGCGCAGCCGCGAGCTTGCGATGACCGGACAGTATGGCGGTCCCGCGGCGTGGAGCGCAGGCGTCTACGAGAATGCCTTCGTGAAGCAGAACGGAGTGTGGAAGTTCAAGTCCGTGCATTTTTATCCGACGTTCATCACCGACTACGACAAAGGGTGGGCGAAGGACGCGCAGCCCGCGCCGACCGCGAGCGCCGCGTTGCCGCCGGATCGGCCGCCGAGCGAGACCTACGCGATCTATCCGAAGGCGCACGTGCCTGCCGTTTCATTACCGCAATCCGGTCACGGGCGCGCCGCCTCAATACCCCTCTGTCGGCGGCCCGGACGCCGGGCGGGCTGCGGCGGCGCTGCAATCAACCGACCAACGCTCGAGCGCTGCTTCTGTGCGGGACGTGCCTGCGGCGCTCAAGAGCGCGCAGCACGCACTCGAGCGAGTGAAGGACTACTACGAGCTCGAGAATCTTGAGAGCGCGTACGGATACTATCTCGACAAGTTTCAGTGGAACGATCTCGCGGATCTGTTCTCCAAAGACGGCTCCATTGAGCTCGCGCAGCGCGGCATCTATCACGGCCAGGATCACGTGCGCGCCTTCCTGCTCAAGGTGTTCGGGCGTGGCCGTGAAGGTCCGGTTCGCGGGACAACTCGCCAATCACTTGCAGCTGCAGCCCGTCATCAGCGTCGCGGCGGACGGCAGGAGCGCGCACATCCGCTCGCGCGTGTGGCAACAGATGAGCTTCGGTGCACGTGCTTCGCTCGGCAGCGGAGTGTACGAGAATGAGGCGGTCAAGGAGGACGGCCGCTGGAAGCTGAGGTTCGATCACGCCTACAACACGTTCACGGCGGCTTACGAAGGCGGCTGGGCGAAGAGCGCGAATCGCGGCATGCCGGGTCCGAGCAAGGACTATCCGCCGGACGGACCGCCCAGCGCTCGCATTCGAGATGTTTCCGGTCATCTACGATATTCCGTTTCACTACTCGAATCCGGTCACGGGAAAGACGGCGCTCCCGGCGATCGCGCTCGCGCCCGGTGAGACGGGCGCCGAGGGAACCCCGCCGCCGCCCGTGAAAGGAATGCCGCCCGAGATCGCATCGACACTGCGCGAGATCGGCCCGCGCATCGAGGCTCAACGCACGGCAGAGCTGTACGTGCCGCTGTTGCCGAAGGAGCCTTATGCGGGTGTCGTGCTCACGCGCGATCTGTCCTACGGTCCCCATGAGCGCAACGTGCTCGATGTCTTCACATCGCCTGACAAAGGCGAAGGCAAGCCGGTCGTCGTCTTCATTCACGGCGGCGGCTTTCAGCGCGGAGCGAAGCACACGCCGGGCTCGCCGTTCTACGACAACATCGGGGTCTGGGCGGCCTCGCATGGCCTGGTCGGCGTCACGGTCAATTACCGTCTCGCGCCCGAGTCTCAATTTCCGTCCGGCATCGAAGATGTGACGCGGCTCGTCAACTGGCTGAGCGCGCACGCGGCTGAATACGGCGGGTCCTCCGCCAAGATCTTTCTGTGGGGGCATTCCTCGGGTGCGGCACATGTCGCCGACTACCTCGCGCAGCGAGCACGCAATGGCGCGAGTGCCGAAATCGCAGGTGCGATCCTCACCTCGGGCTTTTATGATCTGGGGCATGAGGTGTCCGTCTGGAAGGCCTACTACGGCGAGGACATCACCCGCTATCCCGAGCGCTCATCGCTCCCTGGGCTGCTCAAGACGCCGACGCCGCTCCTGGTGACGGATGCGGAGCTCGATCCGGAGATGTTCCAGGGCGAGGCCGAAAAGCTCACCGAGCAGCGCTCGCAGATCGGCAAGCCCGTGCTGCGCGTCTATCTGCATGGCCACTCGCACATCTCGGAGACCTATGCCGTGGGCACCGAGGATGAGTCTCTGTCGGGGCCCGTGCTCGACTACGTCCGCGCGGTGAGCGCGCAAGTACACTGAATCCGCGCGCTGCGACTTGGGTGCTAGAGTGGGGCACCATGCGCACTGACCCGCCGCCCGAGCGCGCTTCCCAGCAACTGCGCGAAGATAACCGACGCTTCTACGACTCTTTGTGGTCGGGTGCGCAGCTCGTCGAGCCCGAGCGCTTCAACACGTGGTCGCTCGTGCGCTCACTGTTGCCCAGCTCTGGCCGCCAGCTCGAGGTGGCACCGGGCTTGCGCCCGAGGCTGCCGATCGAGGGCACGCAGTTCGTCGATATCAGCCACGCGGCGCTGCTGAAGCTTGCTGAGCGGGGCGCGCAGGTCACGCTCGGTCAGGTGACCTCGCTGCCATTCGCAGACAGCACGTTCGATCTGGTGTGCGCGCTCGATATCATCGAGCACGTCGAGGAGGAGGATCAGGCGCTGGCCGAGCTGTCGCGAGTGGCCGCGCGAGGCGCCATGCTGCTCATCTCTGCGCCGCTTCATCCTGCGCTGTGGACCTCATTTGATGACTTCGTCGGACACAAGCGCCGCTACGAGCCGCCCCATCTGCTCGCCAAGCTGGCACAGCATCGCCTGAGCGTGCTGCGAAGCGCTGTTTTCGGCATGAAGCCGCGTTCCTCACGTCTCGTCGACCTTGGCATGTGGTGGCTGACCAATCATCGCGAGCGCGCATTGTGGCTCTACAACCGCGCGATGATGCCGCTTGGTCTGAAGCTGCAGAAGCCGCTGCAGTTCGTCAGCGGAATGATCCCGACGGAGAACGTCGACGAAGTTCTCCTGGTCTGCCGCCGCGACGCAGACTGAGAATCATCGCGCAATGTGAGGCGATGTAGCCGCGCTCGGCCGTCACGTGCGGCGGCATGAGCGCATTGAGCCTGGCGAGCGCATGAAACGGCACTGCAGGAAACCAATGGTGCTCGGCATGGTAGGACATCTGCCAGGTCAGAAGCCGCATCAGGGGATTCGTGAGGGTGGTGCGCGTGTTGAGCAGGGTGTCATCACTGGCCGCGCAACCGAAATGCTCTGACAGCAGGAACAACCTCAGGAAGGGCTGACCGGCCATCACCGGCACGATCCAGTACATCAAGGCGTCCGCCCTGCGCAACGCGAGCGATATCACGAGCACTGCGAGATAGAGACTCCACAGAAGGCGCGCCTCGCGCACGATGGCGGCATGCTGGTGCGCCGGCACGAACGGCTCGTCGATCTGCCCTGTGAGCGCGTGCCGCAGCGTGACGCTCAGCCGGCGGTGCCAGTTGGGAAAGCCTGATGCACGCCACAGGTACACACCGAGCGAGGCGGGCGGCGGCTGAGCGAGCTCGGGGTCGCGCGCGGCGTCCTGCGCGTAGCGGTGATGTGCGAAGTGGAACTGGCGGAAAAACTCCGGCGGCAGGAGCAGCAGCGCGCCGCACGCCCAGGCGACGCCACGGTTGAGCGTGCGGCTTGCGAAGGCCGTGCGATGCGTCGTCTCGTGCAGCGGACAGAACACGCACACGAGCACGATCCCCTGCAGGAGCACGGCGGGCACCAGCCAAAGCGTGCCTCGCGTCAGAAAGATCCCCGTTCCGGTCAACCCCAGCAGCAGCGTGTGGGCCGCGAGCTGTCGCAGCCCTCGCACGTCGGAGCGCTGCAAGAGCGTCGCCGGAAGGGCGACGGTCTCGGTCACTTGATCTCGCCGGGTCCTGGATCGAGGTCGATCGCCTTGCCGTCCTGCTTGTAGACCTTCCCCTCCTTCATGACGAAGCTGACGCGCTTCATGAGGCTGATGTCGCTCAAGGGATCGCCTGGCACCGCCACCACGTCCGCGAACTTGCCCTGCGTGATGCTTCCGAGATCCTTGTCATGTCTCAAGAGCTCGGCGGCGTGCGTCGTTGCCGCCTGCAGCGCGTACAGGGGCGGCATGCCTGCCTGCACCATGAGCTCGAACTCATGGGCGTTCTGCCCATGCGGATAGACGGCCGCGTCGGTTCCGAAAGCGATCTTTACACCCGCGCGGTAGGCCCGGCCGGCGGTAGCGAGAATCTGGGGTCCAATCGCCGCCGCTTTGGCAGCCACCTGCGGCGGGTAGTAGCCCGGTACCTTCGCCATTCGAGCGACGAAGTCACCCGCGATGATCGTCGGCACATACCAGGTGCCGTGCTCTTTCATGAGCTTCATGTCTTCGTCGTTCATCAGCGTTCCATGCTCGATGGAATCCACACCGCCGAGGACGGCACGACGGATCGCCTCCGCGCCGTGCGCGTGGGCCGCGACCGTGAAGCCGTAGTCGTGCGCGGTGCGCACGACGGCCTGAATTTCCTCGAGGGTCAGCTGCGGATTCTCACCATTGGTGCCTTCATCCATCACACCGCCCGAAGGCATGATCTTGATGAGATCATCTCCGAGCTTGTAGTGCAGGCGCACGGCCTTGGCCGCATCCTCGGGGCCGTTGATGATGCCATCCACGGGGGTCGGATCGCCGGCGAGATCCATGCGATAGCCGTTCGTTGGATCCGCGTGACCACCGGTCGAACCCATTGCCTTTCCGGCCGTGAACATCCGCGGGCCCGGGACAACGCCGGCATTGATCGCGTTTCTCAAAGCGGCGGACTCATTGTTGCGATCGCCGACGTTGCGCACGGTCGTGAAGCCGGCGAGCAGCGTGCGGCGCGCGTATACGGTCGAGCGCACCACGTAATCGGCCAGGTTCCAGTGGAACTTGTCCACGTACTCCGTCGGACTCGTTTCCTCCGTGAGGTGCGTGTGGGCGTCGATGAGCCCAGGAACGCAGGTCTGTGCCGACAGATCGATGACCGTCGTACCAGGGGGCACCTGATCTCCGGTGATGACCTCTGCGATGCGCTTGCCATCGATCACGACCGTCGTCGCATCGAGCATCTTGCCGTGCAGTGTGTCGAGCAAGTGGCCGCAGCGAAGCGCGACGCGGCCACCCGGGCCGGGTGCATCGGCAGCGTGGGCCGCGGCTGCGGCGATCAAAGCGAGAAGGCAGAAGCGAGGGGACATGCGGCACTCCGGGAGCTGCAAGAGGACGGCATGTTAGCCCGCCATCCGCGCTGCCACCACAGGAGTGCCGCTCAGGCGCGCTTGCGTGGCACCTTCTTGCCGGCCCGTCGCGCTTCGGAGAGTCCGATGGCGATTGCTTGCTTGCGGCTCTTGACCTTGCGACCCGATCGACCGCTCCGCAGCGTTCCGCGTTTCATCTCGTGCATCGCGCGCTTCACCTTGCGGCCGGCGGATTTGCTGTATTTGCGTGGCATGTGTCCGAAACTCCTGAGTCCACTACCACCCGGGCAGCAGCAATCAACGTGCCGGATCGCGCCGCTGCGCGCGTTTCGCAAGCCAGTAGTAGATCGGACTCGTCAGCATGAGGCCAACGATCCAGGCGAGGTCGACGCCTCCGAGCGCGCGGGCGATCGGACCGGTGTACAGCGGTGTCGAGACGAAGGGCAGCTGCACCAGGATGCCGAGCACGTAGCACCCGACAGCCACTTGATTCACGCGCCCGTAGATCCCGCCGTCCTGGCGGAAGAATGAATCCACATCGTAGTGCCCGTGACGCACGAGGTAGTAGTCGACGAGATTGATCGCGGTCCAGGGCACGAGCACATACAAAAGGAGCGAGATGAAATCCGCATAGCTCATGAGGAATGAGCTTTTGGCAAGCACGGCCCCAACCAGTGAGAGGCCGAACAGGACCAGGACGATCGTAGTTCGAGCCCAGGCTCCCGGCGACCATCGGGGAAGCAGCGTTTGGCCGAAGGTCGCCGCCGAGAGCGTGCAGCAGTACAGGCTCATCGCGTTTGCAGCCGCAATTCCGACCGAGAACACGATGAGAATGAGTGGCGCGATACCGGAGGTCATGACGGCGAGCTGCTGCATCGGGGTGAGTCCGCGCGGCGCGGCAAGAGCGACGATCGCCCCGAGGATCATCGGCAGCAACGAGCCGAGTGTGCAGCCCCAGTAGCTCGCCCAGAATGCCGCGCGCGCGCCGGTGTCGCGCGGCATGTAGCGTGAGTAATCCGACACATACGGTGCGTAGGCGATCTGCCAGAGCGCCGCGGCGGAGATCGAGCCGAGCAGGCCCAGCACGCTGAATGTGTTGCGCTTCAGGAAATCGGATGGCAGGCCGTGCACGTACAGGATCCACAGGATGGCCAGGGCGAGCGCGGCACCTGCCACGTAGCTCAGAACGCGAGCGTACGCATGGATGAGGTCATAGCCGAAGATCGCGGCGATGACGCTGAGAATGCCCACCAATGCGATACCGGGCAAATCCGTTAGCCCTGGAGTGAGACTCGCGAGCGCTTCACCTCCGAGGACGAGGTTGGATGCCAGAAACCCCAGATACATGACGACGACGATGCCGACGACGAGGAGCGAGCCCAACGATCCAAACTGACCCCGCGTCTGGATCATCTGCGGCACGCCGAGCGTCGGGCCCTGTGCGGAGTGAAGCGCCATGAACACCGCGCCGAGCAGATTGCCGAGCGTCAAACCGGCGATGGCCCAGGTGAAGGGCAAGGCGAACACCGTGACGGCGAGGCCTCCCGTCACGATCGTGAGCAGCATGAGATTCGTGCCGAACCAGACGGTGAAAAGATCCGCCGCCGTGCCATGGCGCTCATCGAGTGCGATCGGCTGAATCGTGTGCAGCTCGAGGTGGCCCGCTTGCTCTTTCCCCCCTGCCAAGTGCGTGACCCTCAGCTGGCGTGTCGACGCAATGTCAGCCGAAAGCCCGGCTTCTCGATGTTGACGTGGGCCGCGGGGCGCCGCGTCAGCTCGCGCAGCAGCTTGAGGACGGGCGGCGCGTCGGGGCTGTAATGCTGGGGCGCGGGGCCGGCCGCGAGCATGGCGTCGACCTGGTCGGCCGGCATGACCGCGCGCAGCAGAAATTCCTCATCGCTCATGCCGGCGTCGAACTTGCGACGCAGCTCTGCGAGCGAGGGCGCAGGCGGCTCGGCCATCACTTCGCGCGCGCGTGGCCGATCAAGGATGCGCTGCATGACATTCGGATCAACCGGCGCGGTCGGCCGCCCGAAGCGGCCGAGCACGAAGCGAACGACCTGATCGGGAACGTTGGCGTAGCGCTCCTTGCCGATGACGTTGAGCAGCGCCTGCGTGCAAACGATCTGCGGAAAGGGCGTGACCATGATCGGATAGCCGAGCTCGGCGCGCACCCGAATCGTCTCTTCGATGACGGCCGGCAGCCGATCCTGCAGCTTGAGCTCCTCGAGCTGCCGACGCGTCGTCGTGATCGCGCCGCCGGGCAGCTGGTGGCGCAGGAATGCCGCGTCGTACTCCTGCGGCGCACCGCTCGGCAGACCCTCCGCGGCGGCGAGCCTGCTGAAGTAGTCGGTGGCCTCGTGGAGGAGTTTCTCGTCGGCATCAACGGCATGCCCGAGCTCGCGCAGATTGGCGACGATGCGCAAAGCAGAAGGAAGCGATGTGCCGTTGGATAGCGGGCCGAAGGCGACATGCAGCGCCTCGATGCCGAGCTCCGCGGCCGCAAGATAGGTGAGTGGCGCAAGTCCGATGGTGCAGTGGGAGTGCAACTCGAGCGCTTTGCTGCCGATGCGTGCGCGCACGGCAGGAATGAGGGTGCGCGCGCGCTCGGGCGTCAGAAGTCCGGTCGGATCCTTGATATACAGGCGCGACACGTAAGGCGACGCAGCGATCGTCTCGGCGAAGTGGGCGTAGAAGGCGTCGTCGTGAACCTCGCTGATCGTATAGGTGAGGCCGCCGAGCACTTCGCCGCCTTCGGAATGAATGATGTGTGCGGCTTCGAGGAATGCCGGCAGATCATGCATCGGGTCGATGAGCGCGAAGCGCCCGATGCCATTGCGTACGAGGCAGCGGTAGGCGAGGCGCATGAACTCCGGGCTCGAGGTCTCCCATGAAATGAATCGGAACCCGGTCGTGATGAACTGCAGGGGAGTCGTTGCAGTCGCTGCGCGCATGGCGCGCAACAGCTCCCAGGGGTTCTCCTTATGAGTGCGCACGGCGATGCCCATGTGCGTGCTCGAGCTGAAATCGATCGCCTGCAGTCCCATGCGCTCGAGGAGGGGGGCAATCTCCAGGGTCTGCGCCGTGTTGAGGCCGGTGGCGCTCCAGATGCTTTGATTGCCATCGCGGATCGATACATCGACCAGCTTGATGCGTGCCATGGCCGCATCATGACGTGGATTGCCGTGCGCAGCCAGCGGCGCTGCGTGTACAGTCACAACTCGAACCTTGACCGGGGGGCGGCCAGCGCCGAGGAGCCCACATGACGACGCGCCCAGCGACGCACACCGAGCTTGCAGGCAGCACCCCGGACCGCATCGACATTCGCGGCACCGATCTGGTGAACGAGCTCATGGGCAAGCTGACGTTCACAGAGATGTTTCTGTTTCATCTACTGGGCCGGCGCCCGACGCCCCAGCAGGTCAGGATCACGGATGCCGTTCTGGTCGCGATCATGGAGCACGGGCTCGTGCCCTCGGTCATCGCCTCGCGCCTGACACTGCTCGGTGCGCCCGAGTCGTATCAGGGGGCCATCGCCGCGGGTCTGCTCGGGGTCGGCGATCGCTTTGCCGGCACAGCGAGCCGCTGTGCACTCGTGCTCGATGAGATCGTCGCGGCCGCACCCGCCGAGCGGGCGCAGGCCGCCGCCGCCGCCGTGCAGACGCATCGCGACCAGCACATTCCCTTGCCCGGTTTCGGCCATCCGACACACAAGCAGAGCGACCCGCGCGTGGCGAAGCTCATCGAGATCGCGCGCGCGGCAGGAGCGCAAGGTCAGTACATCGAGGCGCTCGGCCTGCTCGAGAGCGCCGTGACTCAAAGTCTCGGGCGACGCATTCCCACCAACGTGAGCGCAGCGATCGCGGCCGGCCTGCGCGAGGCGGGAATACCGGCGCAGGCCATCCGTGGAGCCGTGCTCACCGCTCGCTGTGCCGGGCTCGTCGGCCATTTGCTCGAGGAGAGCACCAATCCGGCGGCGGATGCCATGTGGAAGGCTGTCGAGCGTGAGATTCCCTACGAGCATCCTCAGCGCTAGAGGCGACCTGCGATGGCACAAGCACAAAGCCGCATCTTGACCTACGAGAATGGATTGCTGCTGCTGCTCGGAGTCGCCTTCGGGGTCGCATTCTTTGACCGCAACTCGGCGAGCATCCTTGTCCCGTTCATCGAACACGATCTGCATCTCGACAACACGCAGGTCGGTTTCATCGGCTCCGGGCTTTCCATCACCTGGGCGCTCGGCGCCTATCTGATCAGTCGCTGGTCCGATGCGAGCGGTGTACGCAAGCCCTTTCTGCTGTCGTTTCTTTTCATTTTCTCGGCCTGCTCGTTCCTCTCGGGTCTGTCGCAGTCGTTTCCGGTGCTCCTCGCGTCACGGATGATCATGGGTGCGGTGGAGGGACCTTTCCTGCCGGTGTGCCTGGCGATCATGGCGGCCGAGTCCTCGCCTCATCGCCGCGGTATCAACGCGGGGATCATGCAAAACTTCTTCGCTTCGATCCTCGGGCAGAGTCTCGCGCCCTTGCTGCTGGTGCCGCTGGCGACGCATCTGGGCTGGCGCCCGGCGTTCTATCTTGCAGGCGTGCCGGGCCTTGTGTGCGCAGTCGCGGTGCTCCTGTGGGTGCGTGAGCCCGCGCGGGTGGCACCGAGCGCGGCGGACCAATCCGAGCGCGCCGCCGAGCATCTGGGATTCTTTGCGATGCTGAAGATCCGCAACATTCTGTTGTGCTCCATCATCGCGTCGTTCATGGTCGCCTGGCTCATTCTCGGTTGGGCGTTCCTGCCTAAGTTCTTCACCGACGACCGTCACTTCTCGCCGCAGGTGATGAGCTACCTGATGACGGCACTCGGCATCGGATCGGCGCTTTCGGCGTTCGCTGCGCCGATCATTTCCGACCGCATCGGGCGCAAGCCCGTGGTCGTGTGCTTCTGCCTGCTCGGACTTGCGACACCCCTCGCATCGCTGTATCTGCCGGGGCCGACCTTCCTCATCGGCGCGTTCATGTTTCTGGGCTGGCTCGGGTGCGGAGCGTTTCCGCTTTTCATGGGCGTCATTCCGGGCGAGACGATCTCGCGGCGCTTTGCCGCGACGGCGATGGGACTGGTCGTGTGCGCGGGTGAGGTCGTGGGCGGATTCGGCATCGTTTCCCTGGCCGGCGTGCTCGCCGATCGAACCAGCCTGAGCACGACGCTGTTGCTGCAGGCCGGATGTGCGCTGCTGGCGGGCCTGCTCGCGCTGCTGCTCACCGAGACGGCGCCGGTCAAAGTGCACACCGCCGAAGCCGCGCGTCTCAGCGCCGCGGCTTAAGGAGCGCAGCGCACGCGGATCAGCTGCGCTCGAGCCCTCGAAGTACGGCGATCCGCGCGAGCGCCGGCGGATGCGAGTCGTAGAAGGCCGAGTGCAGGTGGTCGGGCGTCAGCAGGGAGGCGTTGTCCCGGTAAAGCTTGATGAGTGCGGCAGCGAGCGCCGAGGCATCGGCGTGCTGCGCGGCGAAGCGGTCGGCGGCAAACTCGTGCAGGCGCGACCACCAGGCGGCGAGGGGTGTCGCAAAGTAGGTGAAAGCCGGGGTCACCAGCAGAAAAAGCAGCAGCGCCACGTGCGCTGAGGGGTTGGGAACTCCGAGCCCCACATAGAACCAGGGGCGACCCGCCAGCCAGGCGAGCAGCGCGAGCGCGGCGAGCGCGCTCGCCGCGGTGACGAGCAGGCGCTGCAAGGTATGGCGCAGCCGGAAGTGCCCGAGCTCGTGAGCGAGGACAGCCTCGATCTCAGTCGGTCCGAGTGTCTCGAGCAAGGTGTCGAAAAACACGATGCGCTTGTTGCGGCCGAGGCCGGTGAAATACGCATTGCCATGTGCAGAGCGCCGCGATCCGTCGATCACGAAGACGCCTCGGGAGGCAAAGCGGCAGCGCTCGAGCAGAGCCTCGATGCGGCCGCGCAGGGCGGCATCATCGAGGGGCGAGAAGCGATTGAAGAGCGGCGCGATGAATGCGGGCCACGCCCAGGTGAGAAGCGTGGAAAAGGCGAGCCAGGCGAACCAGGCGAGCAACCACCACGCCCGTCCTGCGTGCTGCATGAGCCACAGTACGCCCAAGAGCAGGGGCAGACCGAGCACGATTGCCAGGAGCAGACCTTTCAGTCGATCGGTCACAAAGAGCAGGGGCGTCGTACGGTTGAACCCGAAGGCTGTCTCAATCCGAAAAGTGCTCCAAAGCGAAAACGGTAGCGAGACGAGCGCGCCCAAGAGCAAAACGCTTGCGACGGTGGCGGCTCCCGACCAGAGCTGCTGCCAGCCCGTGAGGCGCCACCAGGCGTCGATCGCGGCGATGCCTCCCCCGAGCGTCAGGCACAAGACCCAGAGCGTCTCGATCAAGGTCTCGAGTGCTCCCAGGCGGATTCGCGCCACGGTGTAATCGGTCGCCTTGCGCTGCGCCGTCACATCGATCACCGCGGCGAATGGCGCAGGAACGCGCTCTCGGTGCGCACGGGCCGCGCGCAGCTGCCGCGCCGCCAGATAAAGGCGCACACACAAACTGGCGCTCAGCACGAGGAGAAAGAGGACCGTGATGGGATGCACGTTGCGCTCGGAGGCTCAGGGCCTCTTCACGAAGCGCAGCTGGCGAAACACCTCGCGCGCAACAGCATCCACCTCCGCTGCACCGAGGCCGAGGATCGCAAGCGACCCGGAGGTCGTCGGCACGAGCATGCCGGCATAGCCGCCTTCGTTGAAGTGTTGCGGCTCCCGCAGCGACTCGAAGCGCAGAACCATCACGGTGTACGGACGATGGTCCACGAGGACGACGAGATGGGGCACATCATGACCCCGGAAGCGGCAGGTGCGCGCGTACACGACGTTGCTCGGATCGGTGAGCTCGACACCCGCGGCCTGCAGGACGTACACGACCTGCTGCGCACCGATCGGCTGGCTTCCGGACCAGCTCTGGGGCTCCCCGTCCACGTGGCGGACGACATCCGCAGCCAGGCTGGTCGGGGGACGCAGGCCCCAAAGAAGCAGAGCCGCCGCCAGCGCCGCGACGACCGTCGCCGCAAGAGCCCAAAGCCGGGCGGGCGCTCGAGATGGGGCGCGCGGCACGGTCTGGGCGCAGACCGATGAGTCGGTCGGCAGCGTTTCGAGAGCCTTGCGCACCTTCGGCTCGAGCGCGCGCATCTCGTCCCGCAAGCGCCGGCAGTCGGCACATCCGCTCAGGTGCTGCTCAAGCTCGGCACCGTGAGCGTCGGGGTCAGCGCCGATCAAGAGGCGAGCCTCGTCGCAGTTCACGGCGACTCCTCCGCCGGCGCTGGCCGAGCCGGCTCGGCCGTCAAGCCATAGACTCCCCGAAGCCGGTTGCGGGCGCGAAAGAGCCGGGTGAGGACCGCGGCTGTGGAAAGCTCGAGCTCGCGGGCAATCTCCTGCGCACTGAAGCCGCCCATCACCTGCATCAGCAGGGGAATGCGGTAGTCATCCGGCAGCTTAAAAATCGCGAGCCTCAAAGCGGCGATCTCGCCTTCCTCCGGCGCCACCGGTCCACCGTCGGGAGCGGACATCGCCTCCTCCAGGTTCAGGGTGTCCAGACGCTTGCGCTCGTACAGACGGGCGTGTTCGCGCCGCACGATGGTCAACATCCAGGCGCGAACGGCATGCCGGTCCTTCAGCGCTTCCCTCGAGCGCCAGGCCCGAAGCAATGCCTCCTGCACAACGTCCTCGGCCGTGGCGCGATCCCGGGTCAGCCAGCAGGCGAACCGCAGCAGCTCGGGCCGCAAGGATGCGAGCAGCGTGGCAGTCTCAGCAGGGGAGACCGGAGTTCCGGGCGGGGAATTGCGCATGGGGCGGGAAGATCATAGTCGGTTCCAAGACCGCTTGAATCCAGACGCGAATTGGCGGAGTAATAGCGGCGGGACTTGCCCGGTCTTAGTGTCGGGCCGGTGAAATATCGTCCCGCGTCCGTGGTGGGCGCTACCTCGTTCCCTATCAACTGGAGAGAGTCATGACTACGACGAAGAAACTCGGCGGTGCAGCCATTGCAACCGCCGCTGCGCTGCTGTTCAGCACGTTGGCCGTCAACACGGCTAGCGCGGACGAAGCGAAGGTGAAGTGCATGGGTGTGAACGCATGCAAGGGCCAGTCCGCGTGCAAATCCGGACAGCATGCCTGCAAGGGCATGAATTCCTGCAAGGGGCAGGGCTTCGTAGAGATGGACAGCAAGAAGGACTGCTCGGCAGCAAAGGCGAAAGCCAAGGCTGACAAGAGCTCGAGCTAAGTTGCAATGGGACGGGGCGCGCTCGGGGCTGAACGCCCCGACGCGCCCCGTCACTCTGTGGAAATCGGCTGATGTCCTGCCTGGGTTTCGGTCTCGGACTGCGCGCCGAGCACTACGAGGCGGTGCTGCAGGAACGCCCTCGCGTCGACTGGTTCGAAGTCCTGAGCGAGAACTACCTCGTCGCCGGCGGCAAGCCGCTGCACTACCTCGAACGCATCCGTGAGCGCTACCCCATCGTCATGCACGGCGTGTCGCTCTCGATCGGCAGCACGGCGTCGCTTGATGTGCAGTATCTGCGCGAGCTCAAGCAGCTCGCCGCGCGCTTCGAGCCGCGCTGGATCTCCGATCACCTGTGCTGGACCGGAGTCGATGGCATCAACCTTCACGACCTCATGCCGCTGCCGTATACCGAGGAGGCGCTGCGACACCTCGCACAGCGCGTGACTCAGGTTCAGGATTTTCTGGGGCGGCGCATTCTCCTCGAGAACGTCTCGAGCTACGTGTCGTACCAGAGCTCCGAGATGACGGAGTGGGAATTTCTGGCGCAGCTCGCAGCGCTCGCCGACTGCGAGATTCTGCTCGACATCAACAATATCTACGTGAGCAGCGTAAACCACGGCTTCGAACCGCTCGCGTTCCTGAACGCCATCCCCATTGAGCGCGTGCGGCAGTTTCATCTTGCCGGACATCAGGATCACGGCCGCTACATCATCGATACGCACGACGCCCCGATCGTGGCGCCCGGTGTGGGAGCTCTACCAGGCGGCCGTGGCTCGCTTCGGGGATGTCGCGACGATGATCGAGCGCGACGCCCACATCCCCGCTCTCGGGGAGCTCGTGAGCGAGCTCGATACCGCGCGTCGTCTCGCCGGCGCCGTGCAGCGGCGGGCGGCGTGATGCGTCTCGCCGAGCTGCAACGCGCTTTTCAGCGTAACGTTCTGGATGGATCCCGGGACATCGAGTCGATCGTGGCGGGTACTGATCGCTTCCCGACGACGGAGCGCCTCGGTGTGTACTCGGGCGGCTACGCCGAGCGGCTGAGCGAGGCGCTGGCCCAGACCTATCCGGCCGTCAAAAGCGCACTCGGCGATCCCCAGTGGGGCCGCCTGATCGATCGCCTGGCCCACAGCCAGCCTTCCACCCATTTTTCCGTGCGCCGCTACGGCGTCGAGCTCGCAGCTGTGCTCCAGGAGCACTTCAAAGGTCCCAAGGGCAACGGACTTGCGGAGCTTGCCCGATGGGAGTGGCTGCTCGCGGAGGTCTTCGATGCGGCCGACCAGCGCACGCTGACGCAAGTTGATCTCGGGGGTATTGAGCCCGAACAGTGGCCGCAGTTACGCTTTGAGCTGACCCCCACGTTGCGACGGATGCGGCTCGAAACGAATGCGGTCAACTGGTGGAAGTGGGCCTGCTCCGGTGCGACGCGGCCCAGGCGTTGGCGCGTGCAGCGTCCCGCCGAGTGGGTCCTGTGGCGCCAGGAGCTGGCGATCTACTTTCGTCCGCTGTCCGCACCCGAGGCATGCGCGCTCCAGAGCGCAGCGGCGGGCGGTACTTTTGGCGAGCTGTGTGCGGCACTCTCCAGTCTCGTGGATGCGGACGAGGTGCCCGTGCGCGCGGCGACGCTGCTGCACATTTGGCTCAAAGAGGGCTGGATCACCGCGGCGCGGTCATGATGGCCTTGCGCTCCGCGGCGAGGGGCGCATCCGAACGCAGCGTCACCGTTCCCCCCTGCACCTCGATACCCAGATTGCGCCAGAGCGCGGGCAGGTCCGTGTCGACCGGATGATCCTTGGCGCGCGCGTAGAGCTCCTCGAGCACCGGCACTCCCACGGCCGCATCCCCCGCAGCAAAGATTTTGTCGACGGGCCATTCGACCGTGAGACCACCGCTCTGGTGCGCAATGGCGCGCAGCGCATCCTGCAATCCGTGCCGGTTCTGGGTCCGGCGCCGGATATCAAGGTCAGCGAGCAGGCAGAAAAGCGCGCCCCCCCAGTAGGTGCGCCCCCAGGTGTGTGTGTGGTTCAGTCCCTGATCACCCGGCTGGGGTAGACCGCGGGGCATTGAGCGCGCGTCCTCGGCCCAGACATCGGTCTCGGTCCGGTTGCCCGCCTGGACGCGCTCCACGCCCTCGACGTACGTCGCCAGTCCCTCGGAAAGCCACGCATGCTCCTCGCCCACCTCAGGCAAGGCGAGATGGGTCATCTCGTGGACCAGGACCCAGTCCGACAGCAGGATCGAGTCAGTGACCTCGCGCCCCAGCCGCATGCGAATGTGGGGGCGCGGCTCTCCGTAGGTCGTTCCGCCGCCCATGCGCTCCCCGTCGGTCGCCTGCACGCTGATCCAGAGCTCCGGAACGGGAAAGCCTCCGTAGTAACGGCTCACGATTTGCGCCGAGCGCTCGATCCAGATGCGAATGGGCTGCGCGCCGTGCGCGAAGTCCTCGCCGGTGAATGCGACATGAATCAAGACGCCGTCCACGTGCAGCGTGTCCGATTGCTCCGCGGCGCACGACAGCGGTCCGATGGTGAGCATCACGAGCGCTGCAAGTCCCAAAAGGCGCGGCGTGCTCATGCTGGGGCGATGACGCGCCGGCCTGATCGCTTCCACGCGTAATACACCGGCAGACCCAGCGCGACGATGGCCAGCCCGGGCCAGGTGTAGCGCGGCCGCTCGATGAGGAGGTTGATGCACATGGCCGCGGTCAGCGCGACATAGGCTGCCGGAAGCCAGGGGTAGAGGGGAACGCGCACCGGACGCTCGGCCTGCGCTCGTCGAGAGCGCAGCACGAAAAGACTGACGGCCGTCAGCAGGTAGAACAGCACCGCAGCGAACATCACATAGTCCAACAGCTGACTGTACGTGCCCGAAAGGCACAGCACGCTTGCCCACAGTGCCTGGATTATGAGGGCGAAGGCGGGCGTCTTGCAGCGCGCGTGCAGCAGGGCGGTTCTGCGAAAGAACAATCCATCACGTCCCATCGCGTAGTAGACACGCGCCCCGGAAAGGATGAGTCCGTTGGCGCAGCCGAAGGTCGAGATCATGATCGCGACGGCCATGGTCACGAGTCCGGCGTAGCCGAGGATCGACTGCAGCACGGCCGTCGCGACCCGATCCTGGGGCGCCGTCGCAATGGCCTGAAGAGGCAGCACGCACAGATAAGCGATATTGGCGGCGAGGTACAGCAGCGTCACGCCGAGCACGCCATTGATCATGGCAAAAGGCACATCGCGACGCGGATCCTTGAGCTCGGCGGCGGCGAAGCCGACGTTGTGCCAGGAGTCCATCGAGAAAAGCGAGCCCACCATGGCGGCACCGATGGCAGGCAGCACGCCCAGGGACAGCCCATGCGGCGGCCAGAAACCGTTGCCAAAGTTGTCGGCGACCGCTTGCGGGTGCCAGCCCAGGGTGAACCCCAGAGCGATGAGCGCCACCAGCGCGGCCACCTTGATGAACGTGAGGCCTGTTTGAATCAGAGCCGCATCGCGCACGCCGCGCACATTGATCGCAGTGAGCACCACGATGCAGGCAATCGCAAGCACTCGTTGCGCAGACAGTCCGACCTCGATGGCGCCGCTGGGCAGCGAGAGCGTGAACCCGAGAAACACATCGGGCGAGAGCGCAGGAAACACAACGCCCGCAAAGCGCGCGAAGGCGACGGCGACCGCCGCGATCGTGCCCGTTTGAATCACGCTGAAGAGCGTCCACCCGTACAGGAAGCCAAAGACGGGCGACAGACCCTCGCGCAGGTAAACGTACTGGCCGCCGGCCCGCGGAAACATCGCCGCGAGCTCACTGTAGGTGAGTGCGCCCATCACCGTCATGATTCCGGCGAGCAGCCACACGAAGAGGAGCAGGGCCGGCGAGCCGACGGCGCGGGCGATGTCGGCCGAGACGATGAAGATGCCCGAGCCGATCATGGTACCGACCACGAGCGCGGTGGCATCGAGTCGCGAGATCGCCTTCGCGAACTCGACGGGCGCGGTGGCCGTCGACTTCATCGCAGCACCATGTGTGGTCCGAGCTCCGCGGGCGAACAGCAGCCGAGGAGACCGAGCGTGCGATCGATCTCCGTGGTCAGAATCTCAAGCGCACGCCATGCACCCCTCTCGCCACCCGCCGCCAGGCCATAGAGCGTCGGCCTGCCGATCATGACGGCGTCTGCGCCGAGGGCGAGCGCTTTGACCACGTCGGTGCCGCGCCGAAAGCCGCTGTCGATGATGATGGTCATGCGATCACCGACCGTCGCAGCAATCTCCGCAAGCATCTCGATGGGCGCGACGCAGTGATCGAGTTGTCGGCCACCATGATTGGTGAGGACGATCCCATCGCAGCCGAGCGCTGCGGCACGCTCGGCATCCGCGCGGCTCAGCACGCCCTTGAGCAGGAGCTTGCGCTTCCACAGGCCCCGCAACCACGTGATCTCATCCCAGGTAATGGTGGGCGTGAACAGCGTCGGAATGATGGTGCTGCCGCCGACGGCTCGCGCTTCACCGGGCGGCAAGTACGGTGCGATATTCTCGAAGCGCGGCACGCCTCGACGCAGCAGCACCTCGTAGACCCAGCGCGGATGACGCGCGAGCCCGAGAACGTTGCGCAGCGTCGGCTTGCCCGGCGCACGATAGTTGCGCCGGTCCCATTCACGATGGCCGAACACCTGCGCATCGCTCGTGAGCACGAGCGCCTCGTATCCGGCCGCGTCCGCGCGGGCGACGATCTCGGCGGCGGCGCGGCGCTCGTGCATCACGTAGAGCTGCATCCAAAGACGCCCGCCCACCTCTTTGGCGATGTCCTCGAGGCGCGCCGTCGAGACGGTACTCAGGCAGAATGGAATGCCCGCTCGTGCGGCGATGCGGGCCAGCACGAAATCGCCGCGCGGATAGAGCACGCCATTGCCGCCGGTGGGAGCGATGATCAGCGCACTGGGGCTTTCACGGCCGAAGAGAGTAATGCGCTGATGACGCCCGCTCGTATCCACCAGCGTGTGCGGGATGAATCGCAGGGCATCGAGCGCGGCGCGGTTGCGCCGCAGAGTGGCCTCGTCTTCTGCACCTCCCTCGACGTACTCGAAAACAAAGCCAGGCACGCGCCGGTGCGCACGCTCGCGCAGGTCGGCGATGTTGAGCGCGCGACTCAAGTCAGAGCCGCGAAATATCCGGCGCCGCCATGCCATGCTCCGCAGGCTAGCAGCTTTGCGTCGGGCCGTGCACACGGGCAACCCTGATGGAGGCGCTGCTCGTCTCCGTGACCACGATCGCCGTCGCGGAGATGGGGGATCGAACCCAGCTCCTGTCGCTGATCCTCGCGGCGCGCTACGGCCGGCCCTGGCCCATTCTTGCCGGAATTCTACTCGCGACGATCGCGAATCATGCCGCCGCAGGATTCATCGGCGTGTGGTTCGGCCGCTTCCTGCAACCTCATGTGCTCGATCTCGTCGTCGGGGCGAGCCTCATCGTCATGGCACTGTGGACGCTCAAGCCCGACAAGCTCGACGAGGAAGTCAAGACGCTCAATTCCTCGGGGGTTTTTCTCGCAACGCTCGTGGCGTTCTTCATCGCGGAGATCGGCGACAAGACACAGATCGCAACGGTCGCCCTGGCTGCGGCGTATACGAACCTCGTGGCGGTGGTGGCCGGAACGACCTGCGGAATGCTGCTTGCGAATGCGCCGGTGGTTTTCCTCGGCAAAGCGTTCGCGCATCGATTGCCGCTGCGGGCGATCCGCTTCGGCGCGGCGGCGCTGTTTGCGGTGCTGGGTGTGGTCTTCGTCGTACGCGGGTGGCGTTGAGGGACTCGAGCCGGCTCAACGCCGGCCTGCCGCAAAATCGAGGCAGGCTTCGAGCACGCGCCTGAGGACGCTGCGTATGGGAGCGGCGTACGCTTCCTCATACGGTACGGGCCAGTTCTCGGGCGAGATGGACCCGGGTTGCTCCTTCAGGTAGCCGCGGCAGGCCAGCTCCATCTGCACGGCGTGCACGCCCTGCGCGGGTACACCGTACTGGCGGGTGATATAGCCACCCTTCCAGCGTCCGTTCGTGACGCGAGTGAAGTTGCCGGTGGCGCACGCCGCCTCCACCGCCGCGGTGAGCTCTCGTGCGCAGCTCGCGCCGGAATTCGTGCCGATGTTGAAGTGCGGCAGATCGCCCTCGAAGAGCCGCGGCACACGTGAGCGGATCGAGTGGCAGTCATACAGCACTACGGCCGGGTGCCGCTCGCGCAGCCGCGTGATCTCCTCGGCAAGCGCCGCATGGTAAGGCGCGAAGTAGCGCTCGCGGCGCACTGCGATCGCGGTCGCATCCGGCGCGCGGCCCGCGCGGTAGAGCGCATCACCATCGAAGGTGCTGGTGGGGCACAGCTCGGTGGTTGCCTGACCCGGATACAGCGAGCGACCGGATGGGTCTCGATTGACATCGATCACGGTGCGCGACAGGTGCGTCTGCACGATCGTCGCGCCGAGCTCGGCGCCGAAGTCGTACAGGTGGTCCACCCACCAGTCTGCATCGCGCCTTGCCAGCCAGGCGGATACGAGATCGGGCTCGATCTCGGGCACCAGCTGCGTCCCCGAGTGCGGCATGCTCAGGATGAGGGGCGCCTCCTTGCGGCGCACGTGCAGCCAATCGGGTCGCGCGTTCACGTTGGTATTATGTGCCGTCGCGCCCGGCGAACCGCAAGGGCACGTGTGTCGCAAGGCAGGAGTAGTTCTGGCATGACGAGTCTTTGGTTCCGCACGGCACTCATCGATTCCGGCTGGGCTGACGGAGTGCGCTGTGGCATTCGCGACGGCGTGATCGAGCGCATCGAGGTGGGAACGCATGCCGAGGCAGACGATGAGCCGCACGAGATCGGTATTGCGGGCGTACCCAATCTGCACAGTCACGCATTCCAGCGGGCGATGGCGGGACTCACCGAGACCAAGGGACCGCAGGCGGATAGCTTCTGGACATGGCGCGATGTGATGTACCGCTTCGTCGAGCGCCTCGATCCGGAGGACATCGAGGTGATCGCCGCGCTCGCTTATATCGAGATGCTGGAGGCGGGCTTCACGCGAGTCGGTGAGTTTCACTATCTGCACAACGATCGCGACGGCAAGGCTTATGGCGATCCGGGCGAGCTCGCGCAGCGCATTGCGGCGGCGGCTCAGACGAGCGGCATCGGCTTGACGCTGTTGCCGGTGCTGTATGCGCACAGCAACTTCGGCGGCCGTGCGCCGAATCCGGGCCAGCGCCGCTTCGTGAAGGACATCGACGGATTCGCACGGCTGCTCGAGGCGAGCCGGCGTGCCGTGGCCTCGCTCGAGGGCGCCGTCGTCGGGGTCGCACCGCACAGTCTGCGCGCTGTGACGGCCGAGGAGCTGCGTCACGCGGTCGAGCTCTCACAGGGAGGTCCGATTCACATTCACATCGCCGAGCAGACACGGGAGGTCGACGAGTGCGTCGCCTGGAGCGGCCGCCGCCCGGTCGAATGGCTGCTCGAGCAAGTGAAGGTGGATTCGCGCTGGTGCCTCGTGCATGCGACGCACATGACCGAAACGGAGACCCGCGGCGTTGCAGGAAGCGGAGCCGTCGCCGGGCTGTGTCCCATCACCGAAGCCAATCTCGGTGATGGTGTCTTTCCCGCGCCGGCCTTTCTCGAATGCGGCGGGAGTTATGGCATCGGCTCCGACTCAAACGTACTGATCGATGCGGCAGCCGAGCTGCGCTCGCTCGAGTACTCGCAGCGCCTCACCCTGCGCGGGCGTAATCTGCTCGCCAGCGCGCAAACCGCCTCGACGGGGCGGCGGCTCTACGATGCCTCAAATCACGGCGGCGCGCAGGCTCTCGCAGGCGGCGGCGGCCGGTTGAGCGCGGGCGAGCCCGCCGACCTCGTGAGTCTCAAGGCATCTCATCCCGCTCTTGTTGCACGGCGCGGGGATGCGATTCTCGACAGCTGGATCTTCGCGGCGCGGGAGCCGATCGTGGACTGCGTGTGGCGCCGGGGGCGAAAGCTCGTGTCCGGCGGGCGGCACGGCGTACGCGATGCCATCGAGGGCCGCTATCGGCGCAGCCTCACTCGGCTTCTCGCATAACCTCGCCCCGTTGGCGGTTCAGCTTTGCGTGGCCCATGGCACGACGCCTTCGGGCAAGGGCGTACGTGCGACATTGAGCACGAGCGCGAGCAGGCCGTAGTAGCCGCACAAGCCACACAGATCGACGATGCCGGCTTCACCCAGCAAGGCGAGTGCACGGGCGTACGTCGCATCGCTGACTGAGTGCCCGGCGAGCAGCTCGCTACAGAAGGCGTGCACCGTTTGCTCATCCGCCTGCGCATGTGCGGGCGTGCTTCGGGCCGCGATGGCCGTGATCACACTCGCCGCGAGTCCCGCGTCCGCGGCCGCCGGCGCATGCACGTACCACTCGTAGGTCTGATCGTAGTGACGGGCGGTCACGAGAATGGCAAGTTCCCGCAAGCGTTGTGGGATGGTGCAGTCGTAGCGCAGATATTCGCCGAGGCGCTGCGTGCGATCGAGCAGCTCGGGACTGCGCAGCAGCGGAATGAACGGCCCGAAGAGGGCGCCGCGCCGTCCGCTCACGATTGCCGCCGCAGCCCGCTGTTGCGCCGGGGTCAGCACTTCGGGTGCGAGTGGGGGCATGCGGTCGGCGCATGCATCGTGGGGAAGTGCTCATCGGCTCACAGTCTAGGAAGCTCGCAACTCTTACGCTAGACTCTCGCGCGCCGGAGCTTCGGGTACTGCACTTTGCGTCGGTTGTCTTTCGCTTGGGTGCTGTCGCTGTTGCTGGTGTTTGCCCAGCACGGCGCCGTGTTGCATGAGCTCGGCCACCTGCACAACAGCGCGGTGGCCGGCACCTCGGTCGGTCCTGACCTTCACGCCTCGCAAAGCACACCCTGCGCGACCTGTCAGGCATTCGCACAGGTCGCAAATCCCGCAAGCTCGCGTGCGCTCGAATTTGCCGCATGCCCCTCCGCGTTCATCCCCACCCCGGCCCGCTGTTACAGCGTCGTCGGCGCCGACGCACCCACCGCGCGCAGTCGCGGACCGCCTCAAGTCTGAACTGAGCTTTCCTATCTGATCGGCGGCGGCTTCGGATGAGGCCGCCCTGACGCTGCAGTTCTGATTTCGGGGTGACCCATGTACGCAATTCGATCTCTTGCCGCCGTGGCTGGCATCAAAGCCGCGGCACTGCTGACTATGTGGTTGATCGTGCCTCCGCTTGCCCTCGCCGCGGAGGACGACAACGCCGACAACGCCGACAACGGGCCGACGACCGTCGTCGTGACCGCACGACGATTGAATGCGGCACGCTCGGAGATCGAGACCCAGACGGGGGCCTCGACCTACAAGATCGACAGCACAGCGATCGCGGCCACCCCGGGCGGTGAGAACGTGCAGCTCAACCAGGTCCTCCTGCAGGCGCCTGATGTCGTACAGGATTCTTTCGGTCAGCTGCACGTGCGCGCGGATCACAACGATCTGCAGTACCGCCTGAACGGAATCATCCTGCCCGAGGGCATCAGCGTTTTCAGCCAGACGTTGAGTCCGCGGCTGATCTCCTCACTCAGCCTCATTACCGGAGCGCTGCCCGCCGAATACGGCCTGCGCACGGCCGGAATCATCGACCTCACGACGAACAGCGGGCTGCTGCAGCCGGGCGGCGAGGTATCCATCTACGGCGGAAGCCGCAGCACCTTGCAGCCGGCGGCCGAATACGGTGGCAGCGTGGGTAACTTCAGCTACTACGTGAGCGGCGATTACAAACAGGACAATCTCGGCATCGAGTCTCCCGACGGCAGCGCCGATCCGCTCCACGATCACACGACCCAGGGGCACGCGTTCGCATACCTGGAGCAGATCCTCGATGAGAGCAATCGCCTTTCCGTGATCTTGGGCAGCTCGGACGATCATTTCGAGATTCCGAATCAGCGCGGGCTTCAACCCGGGCTCGGGCTTGTCGTGCTCGGCCAGAGCTCATATCTCAGTGACGCGCTTAACGAGACGCAGCACGAGCTCGCCGAGTACGCGATCGTGGCCCTGCAGCATTCCGAGGGCGCACTCAACTGGCAGACCTCCCTGTCCGTTCGTTACACGAGCCTGCATTTCGCACCCGACGTCATCGGCGATCTGCTCTATAACGGGATCGCCCAGGATGCGTTCAAGGACGACTCGGCGGTCGGCTGGCAGACCGATGCCTCCTACAAGCTGAACGACACGCACACGGTGCGCACGGGCGCCTACGTGCAGTACGACCGCGCAAACTCGCACACGACCTCGCAGGTGCTGCCGACCGATGTGAACGGCGTACAGACCGGCGACGTTCCCATCTCCGTGATCGACAACGGGAGCCAGACGCAAACGATGCAGAGCGCGTATCTGCAGGATGAGTGGAGGCTTTTCGAGCCGCTGACCCTCAACTACGGCGTGCGCTTCGATCACTACAGCGCCTATTCGAGCGGCAGCCAACTCAGTCCGCGGGTCAACTTCGTGTGGCAGTTGCCCACGGGAACGACCGTGCATGGCGGCTACTCGCGCTACTACACTCCGCCGCCGTTCGAGCTCATCGGAAGCGAGACCTTCACCAAGTTCGCGGGCACGACCGCGCTACCGCCCGGCACGGTGACCGAGGATGCGGCCCCGATCGCCGAGCGCGCCAACTACTACGATTTTGGCGTGCAGCAGAAGCTGCTCGCGAACACGCTCACCCTGGGTGTCGATACCTTCTACGAACAGGCGCAGCACTTGATCGACGAAGGACAGTTCGGCGCGCCCATCATCCTGACACCGTTCAACTATCGGTATGGGCTCATCGGCGGCGTGGAGCTGACGGCCAATTACTCGGTTCACAACCTATCCACGTACGCCAATCTCTCGTTCCAGACGGCCCACGGCAAGGACGTCGAGTCCTCGCAGTTCAACTTTGATCAGGAGTCGCTTGCCTTCCTGCAGAACAATTACATCCACCTCGACCACGAGGGGCGGGTAGCCGCCTCGAGCGGCTTTTCCTATCTGTGGCAGGGGACGCGATTCAGTGCGGACATGATCCTCGGCACGGGGCTGCGTGATGACCTCACGCTGCCGAACGGCTTCACGGTTCCGAACGGCGATCACACACCGAGTTACACCCAGGTGAACGTCGGGTTAAGTCATGAATTTCACCTGTCGAGCACCGGGCCTCTGACGGCGCGTTTCGATGTGATCAACCTCGCCGACAAGGTCTACCAGATCCGCAGCGGCACAGGCATCGGCGTGTTTGCGCCCCAATACGGCGCGCGCCGCGGCTTCTATGGCGGGCTCAGCTGGGAGTTCTAGCTTCTCAGTGCAGCAGCGGATCCATCTGGCGCAAGGCCCCACCGGCCGTGGTCTTGCCAGTGCTCTCCACGTCGTCCCGTGACCAGCTGTGTCCCGGCTCGGACAAGCACTCACCCGGTCGCGCCGGAATGCGCGAGCCCGTGCTCTTGATGCAGTTCGGGCGGTCCTTGCTGGTATTCGCCGCGGTCTTGCGGGGGTCTGCCTTCTTCGTCGCGCTCGAGTCCTTCGCTTGCGAAGTATTTGTCGTGGTGTGGGACTTGTCCGCCTTGGGAGACGGGGTCGGAGCCGGCTCGTCTGCCCATGCGCCCGAGGCTGCGAGCGAGGCGGCCAGAATGACGGCCAAGCCCATGAGTCGTGTGTGTCGCATAAGCACCTCGCAGTGACTCAATGAGTAGACGCGCGCCGCCGGTGCGCGTCAAGCTGCGTCTTTTCCAGCCTTGCAAAGGTGTGCTGATGCCTGGAATCGTAACCTTCAGCCGCAGCGTGGCTCCCGAGAATGTCCTCGCCCGACCCCGACCGCCTGCTCTCGGGTCAGCCGCAACTGACGGTCTGGAACCACTACGCGGATGAGACGCAGCAATTCTTCGCTGGAGTGTGGGAGGCAACGCCGGGGAGCTGGCGTGTGCGCTACAGCGAGCATGAATTCTGCCATCTCCTGGCGGGCCGGATCATCATCACGAGCGATACTGGTGAGCGCAGCGTGTTCGCAGCCGGGGACAGCTTCGTCGTGCCTGCCGGGTTCAGCGGCACCTGGGAGGTCTTAGAGAGATGCCGCAAGCTCTATGCGATCTTCGAGCATCGAGCGAGCCCGGGCTGAGGACGCCTCCCCGTTGATGGATCAACCGCGGCGTTGAGAGTATGTTTTGAGAGCGGCCGACGAGGGGAGATTCGATGCCATTTGGAAGAGCTGCTCCGGTACTGCTGAGCGTCCTCTTGATGCTGATCGTGCGCTCGGTCCCGGCGCATCACTCGGTCGCGGGCGAGTTCGACGTCCACAAGATGCTCAAGCTGAAGGGCGTCGTCTCGGGAGTCGAGTGGGCGAATCCGCACGTCTACCTGCGCTTCGACGTGAAGGAGCCAAGTGGCGCCGTCACCTCCTGGCGCCTGGCGAGCGTGCCGACGGCCATGATGCGCAAGGCCGGGCTCACGAAGGCTCTGCTGCTCAGCAACGGACAGGTGGCGGTCGTCGATGCGTATCCGGCACGCGATGGCACGAGAAACCTCGCCTATATCGTCAAGATCACCTACGCGGATGGACATCATTTCCAGTTCGCGCCGGATCATCCGGAGCCCGCCACATGAAAACCCTGGCAGCCGCTGTCCTGAGTGTCGCTTTGTTCGGATCGGTCGATGCGGGCAGCGCACCGGTGCCACGGCTGTCCGATGGGCACCCCGACCTCAACGGAACCTGGGACAATGGCTCGGGGATCGATTTCCTGCACCCCGAGCACCTCGAGGGCGGCTCGGTGTGCGTCGCCGGCTGTCCGCCGGCCGCGAGCGCGCAGCCGACGAAGGTCTCGACCGCGCCGGCGAGCGGCGGCCGGCCGCCACCCAATAAACCCAAGTACCGTCCCGAATTTGCCCAGAAGGTTCAGGACCTCGACAAGCATCAGGTTGAGCGCGATCCGGTCCTGCGCTGTCAGAACCCCGGATTACCGCGGATCGGGCCGCCCGACAAAATCGTGCAGATCCCGGGTCAATTCGTTTTTCTGTACGACGATGTGTCGGGCAACTTCTTTCGCATCATTCCGACCGGCGGACGGGCGCATCGCACGGATGTCGAGGAAAGTGCACTCGGGGACTCGGTTGGCCACTGGGAGGGCGACACGCTCGTCGTGGAGGCCAACCAATTCAATGATCAGACATGGCTCACGGATAACGGCGCGTTTCACTCCGATCAGCTGCGCGTGGTCGAGCGGCTGCACCGAACCGGCGACGTGATTGAATATCAGGCAGTCGCCTATGATCCCAAGGTGCTGAGTGAGCCGTGGAAAACGACGCCGCGCGTGCTGCATCTGACGCCGGTCGAGCTCGTCGAAGCCGCGCCTTGCGTCGACCAGGATCTCAAACATCTGGTCGACGACACCCACCACGACAACCCGCGCTGAGGGATCATGCGCGTCGGATTCATTGGCCTCGGTCAGATGGGCGCTGCGATCGCAGGCAACCTTCTGCGTGCGGGTCACGAGCTCACGGTCTGGAATCGCTCTCAGGAGCCGGCGCGTGCGCTTGCAAAGGAGGGTGCACAGATCGCCTCTGAGCCTTCACAGACGGCGCGGGGCGAGGTGCTCATGAGCATGCTCGCCGACGATGCCGCAGCGCGAGCCGTGCTCCTCGATCAAGGCGTGCTCGATCGGGCTGCGCAAGGCTTGATCCATGTGAATCTCGCGACCGTCTCGGTGCAGCTCGCGCAGGAGATGACGGAGCTGCATCGCACGCGCGGTCTCGAGTACGTCGCAGCTCCCGTGTTCGGGCGGCCCGACGTGGCGCGCAGCGGCAAGCTCAACACCGTCGTCGCAGGAGAGCCCGCGGCGGTGAGTCGTGTCGAGTCGCTTCTCGCGGCGACAAGCCAGCGCGTCTGGTCCGTCGGCTCGGAGCCCGCGCGTGCGAACGCGATCAAGCTTGCGGGCAACTTCATGATCGCGAGCGCGATCGAGACCATGGGAGAAGCGGTGGCCTTAACCCAAGGCTACGGCGTCGAGGCGGGGCAATTCCTCGAGATCATGTCGAGCACACTTTTCGCCGCTCCCGTGTACCAGATCTACGGGCGCCTCATCGCCGAGCGGCGCTACGAGCCGGCCGCTTTCAAATTCACGCTGGGTCTCAAGGATGTGCGCCTCGCACTCGCGGCCGGCGAGGCGGTGCATGCGCCGCTGCCGATTGCCAGCGTTCTGCGCGACCAGTTCCTGGATGGGATCGCACATGGCGCCGCGGAGCAGGACTGGGCTGCGCTGGCAGAGGTCAGCCTGCGCCGATCCGGCCGGGACGGATCGCGCGGCCGCTGAAGCGCCTCGTTGAGGCGCAGGCAAGCGGTGGCGGAACAGTCCTTGCTGCCCAGGACGGCGCCATGCAGCACTCTCGAACCACCCTGTGCCTGACCCTGGCGCTTGCCGGCTGCGCATTCCTGGCAGCATGCCAGCCGACGCCTGCTCCATCGCCACAACCGAATCCCCATCCGGGGCCGACCGATCCACGCAAGGCGAGTCCGGACCCGGCCGCCGTCATGCCGCTTGAGCACTTTGTCTGAGGCGGCGCCTTCTATAACCCTCGGAACAGCCTGTTTTGACTTAATCGCAGCGCTCCGGCGAGCCTCACCTCTGCTAACATTGGGTGCGGCGTTCCCCGGGCCGCCCCCGCCAGCCAGCGTTTGCCAATACAGGACGCAGCCATGAGCTACACCATCAACGTGAACGGCACGCCGCAGACGGTCGACGTCGACGGCGAGACTCCTCTGCTTTGGGTCCTGCGAGATACGCTCGATCTCAAAGGCAGCAAATTCGGCTGCGGCATGGGGCTGTGCGGCGCCTGCACGGTCCATATCAACGGCAAGGCCATACGCTCGTGCATCACGCCGATCGCAACAGTGGGTGCCGCGCAGGTCACCACCATCGAAGGGGTCGGTGGGACTCCGATCGGCAAGCAGGTGCAGGATGCGTGGCTCAAGGTCGATGTGATGCAGTGTGGGTACTGTCAGGCGGGCCAGATCATGGCCGCGAGCGCGCTGCTTTCGCAGAAGCCAAAGCCGACGGACCAGGACATCGACGATGCCATGAGCGGCAATCTGTGCCGCTGCGCCACGTACACGCGCATCCGGGCTGCCATCAAGCACGCGGCCGGGATGCCCACGAACGACACGAGGGAGGCATGACCATGACTCTCGCACGCGCTGTCGATCCCAGAAGCATTGCCCCGGAAAGCCTCGCACGTCGCGGATTTTTGAAGGCAAGTGCCGCCATGGGTGGTGGGCTTCTTCTGGAGATGAGTCTGCCCGGTATCGTCGGGGCCTCGGCGGGTCACCCCGCGCAGATGAGTCCCCAGGGTCCCGAGCTGAACGCCTACATCCGCATTGCGCCGGATGGCGTGGTGACCATCGTTGCCAAGAACCCGGAGATCGGGCAGGGCATCAAGACGGCTCTGCCGATGATCGTCGCCGAGGAGCTCGATGTCGATTGGAAGGATGTGCGCACCGAACAGGCCGGACTTGATCCGAAGGCCTATGGTCCGCAGTTCGCCGGCGGCAGCTTCTCGACGCCCATGAATTACGAGCCGATGCGCCGCGCCGGTGCGGCGGCGCGCCAGATGCTGATCGCGGCCGCAGCACAGACCTGGCACGTGCCCGAGTCGGAATGTGACACGGCGTCCGGCACGGTGCGCCACAAGCCCACGGGACGCACGCTGTCCTACGGTGCCCTGTGCCCGCGCGCCTGTCTGGTCGCACCGCCGGACCTGAAGACGGTGCAGCTCAAGGATCCCAAGGACTTCAAGATCATCGGTACCTCGATCGGCGGGGTCGATAGCCCGCTCATCGTGCAGGGCAAGCCGATCTTCGGAATCGACGTGACGGTTCCCGGCATGCGCTACGCGGTGTTCCAGAAGTGTCCGGTGTTCGGCGGCACGGTGATCAGCGCGAACCTCGATGCAATCAAGGCGCTGCCCGGCATCCGCAATGCCTTCATCGTCAAGGCAAACGGACCGACCGGACTGCCGGATGGCATGAAGACGACTCTGCAAGAGGGCGTTGCCATCATCGGGGAGAGCTGGTGGGCCGCCAACAAGGCGCTGCAGAAGCTCGAAGTGGAATGGAACGAGGGCCCGGTCGCCTCGCAGAGCTCGGCGGGCTTTGCAAAAGCGGCAGCTGATTTCAGCAAGCAGGCCCCGGCGAAGATCGTGCAGAGCGACGGCGATGTGAAGACGGCGCTCGCAGGCGCTGCAAAGACGCTCGAGGCGTCCTATTTCTATCCGTTCATCTCGCACCAGCCTCTCGAGCCGATGAACACGACGGCCTATTTCCGCGACGGCAAGGTCGAGATCTGGTCGCCGACGCAAATGCCGGGCGGTGGACGCACGGCCGTTGCCAAGACCCTGGGGATTCCCGAGGCCGACGTGAATGTGCACATCACCCGCTCGGGCGGCGGTTTTGGCCGGCGTCTCGGCAGCGATTTCATGGTCGAGGCGGCGGTGATCTCCAAGCTTGCCGGCGAGCCTGTGAAAGTGCTGTGGAACCGCACGCAGGATCTGCAGCACGACTTCTACCGGCCGGCGGGATTTCACTTCTTCAAGGCCGGCATCGATGCGAACGGGAAGCTGGTGGCATTCACGGACCACTTCGTGACGTTCGGCGAGGGCGAGAAGGCCGCGGACAGCGCCGACATGGCGCCGACGGAATTCCCAGCGCGCTTCGTCGAGCATCTTCAATACGGCGTGTCGATGATACCGCTTGGCGTGCCGACCGGGCCGCTGCGCGCGCCAGGAAGCAATGCCCTGGCGTTCGCCTTCCAGTCCTTCATCGATGAGATCGCCCACGCTGCAGGCAAGGACCCGCTGCAGTATCGGATCGAGCTTTTCGGACCAGCGCGTGTGCTCAAGGCGCCGCCGAGTCCATTTGGACCGATGCCCGGCTTTGATACGGCGCGGGCGGTCGGTGTGCTCAAGCTCGTCGGAGAGAAATCCGGTTGGGGACAGCGCGAGCTGCCCAAGGGCACCGGGATGGGCGTCGCCTTCTACTACAGCCACCTCGGCTATTTCGCAGAAGTGGTCCAGGCCAGGGTGTCACGCGAGGGCATCGTGAAGGTCGATAAGGTCTGGGTGGCCGGCGACTGTGGCAGCCAGATCATCAACCCGACCGGAGCGCTCAATCAGTGTCAGGGCGCGGCGATCGATGGCATCAGTGCTGCGCTTGGACAACAGATCACGATCGACCGTGGTCGGGTCATGCAGACCAATTTCCACGACTACAATCTGCTGCGCATGAATCAGGCGCCGCAGGTTCAGGTGGACTTTCGGCTGACACCCAATCCACCGACGGGTCTGGGTGAGCCGGCGCTGCCGCCGGTCGTGCCTGCACTGTGCAATGCCATCTTCGCAGCGACCGGTAAGCGGGTGCGCAAGCTGCCGATCGATCCTGCGGAGCTCAAGAGCACCTGACAGAGAGCGTCTGTCAGCGCCGTTTCGCGATTTCCTCGGGCTTAAGACCGGCCGAGTGCCCGCCGAGCTGCGCGCTCACAAAGTCCACGAGCGCGGCGACCTCCGTATCCGAATGGCTCTTGCCGAATGCCGGCATGTTGACGCGACCGTTGGGCGTCTCGAGGGTCGAGCCGTAGAGCACGACCTGCGTCAGATTGATGGCCTGCGGATCCGATACGGTGCGCGAACCCTGCAGCGCCTCATAGGCGCTCTGGGATGCGGAACCGTCTGGCTTGTGACAATTCGCGCAGTTGCCCGCAAAGACTTGCCGGCCATACGCAAGATATGGATCGGCCTGGGCCGCCGTCGCCACGCCCGCCCGGCCAGGGCTGCTTGCCGATGCAGTCTGATCCGGAACGGCTTTCACGGTGCGCAGGTACACCACCATCGAGTGAACGTCATCCACCGTCAGATGGCGCAGGCTGTTTGAGATCGCTTCGGCCATCGGGCCTGAGGCCGGGCCATGCCCTTCGGCAAAGCCCGTCGAGAGGTAGGCTTCCATGGCCTGCGGGGTCCAGGCGCCGATGCCACTTTGCTGATCGGAGCTGATGTCGTAGGCCTTCCACCCCTGCGTGACCGCGCCACCGTAAGGCTCGGAGCTCTTGCGCGCCTGCAGCATGTTGCGTGGCGTGTGACACTCGCCGCAGTGCCCGAGCCCCTCCACGAGGTATTTGCCGCGATTCCATTCCGGTGACTGGCCACTGTCAGCCACGAAGCGCTCGTTGGAATCGAACATCCAGCTCCAGAATGCCATGAGCCAGCGCTGGTTGTAGGGAAAGCGCATGGCATTCGCAGGCGTCTCGCTGCGCACCGGCTTCAGACTGAAGAGATAAGCCTTGATGGCGAGCACGTCGTCGTCGCTGACGAGCGTGAAGGACGCGTAGGGAAATGCCGGGTAGAGATGCTCTCCGCCCTTGCCGACACCGATCTGCATGGCTGAGCGGAAGTCATCATCGCTCCAGGTGCCGATCCCGGTGTCGCGGTCGGGCGTGATGTTGGGCGAGTACAGCTTGCCCATGTCCGCGAGATCGAACTCGCGGCCGCCGGCAAACTCGGTATGGCCGGGTGCGCTGTGACAGCTGACACAGTCACCGGCCTGCACCAGGTATTCACCGCGCTTGATGGTCTCCGGTGTGGCGGCCACATCCGGGTGATGCGGAACGCTCATGCTGAAGGCCCGCCAGGTGATGAGCACACCGATGGCGATGAGGACGATGAGAACCCAGAGAGTGCGTTTCACGTTATCGCCCCTTCCAAGAAGGAACGATCAGTTTATCCCGTTCACGGGATGGTATGCAGAGCCTTCTTCATGGCGAGGTAGTCGACTGGGCGAATCTGCGTGATGAAACACTTCTGGCCCTGCACCAAAAGCCCGTCCATCCCGCGCGTCACGGTCCGAGCCGTCGTCGTGAGGTGGATGCCGTTGACGAAGTCCAGGCCGACGCACGGCGGCGTGACGGTCAGAAGATAGGCATCGTTGATGGAGGTCCACATGACGACCTCTTGCTTGCCGAGCGCCTTGAAGCCGTAATAGCGCCCGATCCAGGTGAAGCGCTCTACGGGCGGGCCGGCGTACTGCAGGAACTGCTCACGAGTCGCGCCCTCATGGTTGATGACGGGCGTGGAGGAGCCTGGCGTCGTGGCACAGGCCGCAAGGCCCAAGGCCGCAAACAGACCGATCGAGGGATGAGCTCGCCTGAGCATGAAAACCCTCCTTTTCGAGCGCGCACCCCATTGTACGCCCGCACTCAACGCGCCCGATGCCTGCGCGTTGACCCGGCAAGAGCGCACCCTAAAGCTCGGCGGGCGGGAGGCGTCGCCCGCGAATGAGATCGGCCGCCATCTCGGCAATCATCATGGTCGGCGCGTTGGTGTTTCCACCCGGTACGTTCGGCATGATCGAAGCGTCTGCAATTCGAAGCCCGTTAAGGCCGTGCACGCGCAGCTGCGCATCGACAACCGCACCTGCATCGATGCCCATGCGGCAGGTGCCGACGGCATGTTGTGTGATGGCTGCGTTCGCGCGGATGAAGCGCTCCAGATCCGCATCGCTCTCGCACTGCGGGCCCGGCACCCGTTCACGAACGATCAGGCTCCTGAGCGGCTCCTGCGCGTATACACGCCGGGCCGCGCGGATGCCGCGGATCATGCGCGCCACATCGCTCGGCTCCTGAAAGAGATTGAAGAGGATGCGCGGCGGATCATCCGGGCTCCCCGATCGCAGCGTCACCCATCCGCGGCTGTCCTCGCGGATCATGGAGACGACGCATGCGAGGCCGTGTACCGGAGGTTTCTGGATGAGCGGAAACCAAACGTGCGCGCCGGGCAACGCAGCCTCACCGCCTGCGGGGCAAGTCAGTTGAATGTCCGGTCGATCGGCGGCCGGCTCACTGCGCACAAAAAGATTCCCCGCGCAGGCATTCGTGGCGAAGGGTCCGCTGCCGAACGCAAACCAGCGCAGCACGGAGAGCATTGCGCGATCGACTCGCAGTTCTTTGAGGAAGGTGCGCGATTGAGCCTCGTACAGAACGAAGGCGAGGGGATGCTCGATGAGGTTGCGGCCGACGCCCTCGAGTGAGTGCGTGACGCGGATGCCGTGCGCCGCGAGCTCCGAAGGAGGTCCAATGCCCGAAAGCATGAGCAGTTGCGGTGAGCCGTAGACACCGGCTGCGAGAATGACCTCGCGCGCGGCGAGCGCCGTGCGTGGCTCGCCTCGGCTGCGATAGTCGATCCCGCTCGCACGGCCGTGCTCGATTCGCAAGCGCACCGCAAGCGACTCGGTCTCCACCGTCAGGTTCGGCCGGTGCATCACGGGATACAGGAATGCCCGGGCGGCGCTTGCGCGCCGGCCATTTCGGACGGTCATTTCCATGCGCATGAAGCCCTCGGCTTCCTGGCCGTGATAATCCGGGGTGATGCGATAGCCTGCTGCAACCGCCGCCTGACCGACGACGTCCGACAACACCGTCGCCGCATCGGGCACGCACACGCTGAGCTCGCCCGAATCCCCATGGTAGGTCCCTGCTCCGAGCCAGCTTTTCTCCGAGCGTTTGAAATAGGGGAGCACGTCGCGATAGCTCCAGCCATCGCATCCTTGCGCCGCCCAGTCGTCGTAGTCCAGACGGTGCCCGCGCGCGTACACCATGCCGTTGATGGTCGAGGAGCCTCCGAGCACGCGTCCGCGCGGCACATCGATGCGCCGACCCTCGAGTGCCGGCTCGGGCTCGCTGTGGAAATTCCAGTTCAGGGCGGGGCCGTTCGCATAGCGCGGAAAGGCGACCGGCATGTGCAGGAAGAGGCCGCGCGGTCGGCCTCCGGCCTCGAGCAGCAGAACCCGAGTGTTCGGATCCGCGGTGAGTCGATTCGCGAGTACGCAGCCCGCGGAGCCTGCCCCGACGATGACGTAGTCGTAAGCGGAAGCCGACGTGGAGGGCATGCGCAGGTCCGCGAGCCGGTCCGTGCGCTAGGAGACGACCTCGTCGATCTGAATCGTCGGCATCACGTTGGTGAAATTCGGCACGTCGTCGATCAGCTGCTGGGTGTGCTTTGCCTGAGCCGCATCGAACAGCTCCTGCGAGCCGATCCAGAAATTCACGGTGGCGACGTAGGCCGGCTTTCCGCCATCCGGTGCGCTCACGCCCTTGCGCAACTCGTACTTTGCGATGCCCTTGCCGTAGAGGCGCAGGATCAGAGTCGCGTGCTTGTCGCGGTAATAATCGAAGTCGAAACGAACGCCCTCGGAGTTCGGGTAGAGCACGGTGATGCAACGCATGGCCTTGGTCTCCGTCAGGATGAGCCGCCGCGAGTGCTACTCGGCCGTCGCCGGCACCGGCGCGGACGGTGGCAGCTTGGTCCGGCGCCGCTGCGGTCCATCGAGCGGATCGCGCAGCACGCGTCGTACGGCGACGTAGAACACGGGGACGAACAGAATGCCGAGAATCGCGGCGGCGAGCATCCCGCCAGCGACACCGGTGCCGATGGCATGACGGGCGTTGGCGCCGGCGCCGCTCGAGAGCACAAGCGGCATGACGCCGAGAATGAACGCGAACGAGGTCATCATGATGGGCCGGAAGCGCAGCCGCGCGGCCTCGACCACGGCATCGTGCAGGGTCTTGCCCGCGGCATGCTCGGTCGCCGCGAACTCGACGATCAGAATCGCATTCTTCGCGGCGAGGCCGATGATGGTGATGAGTCCCACCTTGAAGAACACGTCGTTCGGCAAACCGCGCGCCTGGGCCGCGATCAGCGAGCCGAGCACGCCGATCGGCACGACGAGCATGACGGCGACCGGGATGGCCCAGCTCTCATAGAGCGCGGCCAGACACAGGTACACGATCAAAATGGAGAGCGCGAAGAGCGCCGGTGCCTGCGCACCCGAGATGATCTCCTGCAGCGACTGACCCGCCCAGTCAAAGCCGATTCCGTGCGGCATGTATTGCTCGACCAGGTGCTGCATCTCCTGCATGGCCTCGCCCGAGCTGCGGCCAGGAGCGTTCGAGCCGGTGATCTCGACGGCAGAGAATCCGTTGTAGCGGCTGAGGCTCGGGGCCGCGACGACCCAATGGGAATGCACGATGCTTGAAAGCGGGATCATCGTCGGCATACCCGGGGTCGTGCCCGCTTGTGCGAGGCCGCTCGTGCCCGCGGGCAGGCTCGACGCCGGCAGCGTGCTCGGCACGTAGAAGTGGCTCAGCGCATCCGGACCCATCCGAAAGGGCGCGTCGGCCTCGAGCATCACGCGCAGTACCCGTCCCTGATAGAAGAAGTCGTTCGCATACACGGGCGCCAGCATGAGTTGAATGGCCGTGTAGATGTCGCTCACCGAGAGTCCCATGGACTCGGCCTGGACGCGATCCACCGTGAGCTCGAGCCGCGGCGCATCCTCGACCGTATTGGCCCGCACGTTGGTGAGGACGGGCGACTTCGCGGCATGCTCGAGCAGCTTGTCGCGCGCGGCGATGAGCGCATCGTGGCCCGCGCCTGAGCGATCTTCCAGCCAGAAATCAAAGCCGCCGTAATTTCCCAGGGCGCGCACCGTCGACACGTTGACGACGTACGCGGTCGCATCGTGGACTTCCTTGGAGAGTGTGCGATTGGCCCACTGGATGAACTGAGCCGCGGTCGTCTTGCGCTGATCCCACGGCTGAAAGCGAATGTTGGCAAGTCCGACGTTCTCACCCTGGCCGATGAACGAGTAGCCGGAAGTCTGCAGCACGGCGGCGACGGCGGGATTGCGGTGCAGAATCTCGCCAACGTGAGTCAGCGCATCGGAGGTGCGCTTGAGAGTCGCGCCCGGCGGTGTCTGCACGATCCCGTAGACGTAGCCCTGGTCTTCCTCCGGCAGAAACCCGCCCGGCATGCGGGCGAAGAGCAGCACGCCGACGACCACCAAAACGAGGAACACCCCGACCCAGAGCGGCACGCGCCGCACACTCTGGTATACACCGCGCATGTAAGTGCCCAGCGAGAACTCATAGGCGCGGTTGAACGCGCGGAAAATCACATTGGGACGCAAATGCGTGGGCTGCAGCAGCGTCGCGCACAGCGCCGGGGTGAAGCTCAGCGCCAGGAACGCCGAGAACACCATCGAGATCGCGATCGTGAGAGCGAATTGCCGATAGATCGCACCGACGCTGCCGGTTTGCATCGCGCTCGGGATGAACACGGCCGCAAGCACCGTCGTGATCGCGACGATCGCACCGGTGATCTGTCCCATCGCCTTGCGCGTCGCCTCGCGCGGTGACAGGTGTTCCTCGCGCATGATGCGCTCGACCGACTCAACGACGACGATCGCATCATCGACGACGATGCCGATCGCGAGCGCAACGCCGAACAGGCTCAGGGTGTTGACCGAGAACCCGACCAGGTAGATGCCGATGAACGCGCCCATGAGCGCGACGGGCATGACGAGCGTCGGGATCAGCGTGGCGCGGAAGCTCTGCAGGAAGACGAGCATCACGATGAAGACCAGCACCACGGCGCCGATCAGCGTCAAGACGACTTCGCGGATGGAGATGGTGATGAACTGGGTCGCATCGATGGGGACGAACCACGACACACCCGGCGGCAGGGTCGATTGCAGCTCGGCCATGCGAGCGCGAATGCGCTTGACGACATCGAGTGCATCGGCGCCTGGCAGCACCTGCACGGAGAAGCCGGCGATGGGGTGGCCATCGATGCGCAGCTCCTCGCGGTACTGATACGGCGCAAGCGCCACGGTGGCCACGTCGCGCAGCCGCACGGCGGTGCCGTTGGGATCGGCACGCAGGATGATGTCCTCGAACTGCTCGGGACTCGTGAAGCGTCCCTGCGTGTTGACCGCAATCGAGAGCTGCTGCCCGTGCACGGCTGGGAGCGCGCCGATGGAGCCCGACGCGAACTGCACGTTCTGGCTGCGCACCGTGTCGAGCACCAGTTGCGGCGACATCCCGAGCGCATGCAGCTTGTCTGGATTGAGCCAGATGCGCATGGCGTACTCCGACCCCCATTGCTGTGCGGCGCCGACGCCGTTGACGCGCTGGATGGGATCGAGGATGCGCGAGGCGAGAACGTTGTTGAGCGCGAACGAGTCGAGCGTGCCGTCATCGGAGCGCAGTGCGACCACGAGCACACTACCCGCGGCCGCTTTGAAGACCGATATTCCCTGCTGCGTCACCTCCGACGGAAGCCGCGGCAGCGCGAGCGAGACGTGGTTCTGCGTCTGAACGGCCGCAATGTCAGGATCGGTGCCGGGCTCGAAGGTCAACGTGATCGAGGAAGATCCCGCCGAATTGGAGCTCGCCGTGAAGTACAGCAGCCGATCGATGCCGGTCAATTGCTGCTCGATGACCTGCGTGACGGTGCGCTCCACCGTGTCGGCATTCGCGCCCGGATAGGTCGCCTGGACATTGATCTGCGGTGGGGCGATGTCCGGATAGGCCTCGATCGGCAAGCGACTGACGGAGATCACGCCCGCAAGCGTGATGAGAATGGCAATGACCCATGCAAAGACCGGATGATCGATGAAGAACTGGGCCATGGCCTTTTATTCAGGCCGCGCTGCGACCGTGCCGACCGCGCCCGCGGCCGCACCGGTGGGCTCGTAGGAGACGACTTTCGCGAGACTTCCCGGCCTGGCCTGCTCGACGCCCGAGACGATGACGCTGTCACCCTCGTTGAGCCCCGCGGTCACGACCCAGTCGGCTCCGTTCATGACCTCGGCCTGCACGCGCCGCTGCTGCACGCGGTTGTCGGCATCGACGATCTCGACGTAGGCACCGTTACCGTCGCGGCGCACCGCCGCTTGCGAGACCAGAAAGGCACGATTCTGCGTCCCGAGCATCAATCGCACGTTCACGAACATGCCCGGCAGGAGCTGCCGGTCCGGATTTGAAATGATGCCGCGAAAGGCGAGGGCGCCGTTGCTCGGATCCACGCTCACGTCGGCGAAATCGACGATTCCCGTTTGCGGATAGGTCGCCCCGTCGGGCAGGACGATCTGCAGTTGTGCCTTGTCACGCTCGTACAAGGTGACATCGCCCGTAGCCTGAGCGCGCCGCAGGCGCAGGATCTCCTCCGCCGGCCGATCGAAGTTCACATAAACCTGATCGATCTGCTCGACGGTCGTCAGAAGCGTCGCCTCGCCCTGACCCACGAGCGCGCCTTCGGTCACGCGCTGCTGGCCCGAGCGCCCCGAAATCGGCGCAGTCACGGTCGCGTAGCCGAGATTGATGCGCGCCGTCTCGACATTGGCTTCGGCCTGCTGGACCTGTGCAGCGCTCGAGCGCTCGGCGGCCTCGCTGTTGTCGGTATCGGCGCGCGAGACGAGTCCGTTGGGCACCAGATCGCGGTTGCGCTGTGCCACGACGTGCGCATTGGTGGCGTTGGCGTGAGCCTGCGCGAGTGAGGCGACGGCCGCATCGAGCGCCGCCTTCAGCGGGGCGGGATCGATCTGAAACAGCGCCTGACCTTCGCGTACCTCCGTTCCCTCCTTGTAAAGGCGTTTGAGCAGTATCCCGGCGACCCGGGCTCTCACGTCCGCGGTGCGCAGCGCCGAGAGCCGCCCGACGAGGTCACGCGTCAAAGGCACCGATTGCGCGTGCGCGCGCACGACGCCGACTTCCTGTGGCGCCGATGCAGGTGTCTGGGGTGCTCGCGCGCAGCCGGTGGACAAAGCAAGCGCAGCGAGCAGCAGGCCGCGCGATTGAAAACGTGACATGTCGTTGTTGGGTGGCCTACACGACGGGTGCGTCTCATTCTATCGGAAGCGCTCGCTCGGCGCGGCGTTGAACGTGCATGCGCATCTGGTGCAGGATCGCAACATGAGCGCCACGACACGCACGCCCCTCGCGGTCCGCAACCCCCGTACGGGCGAGATCGATCTGCACACTCATTCCGGCCTCGGCATCCGAGATCGCAACGACCGCGGCCCGCCTCAGGGAGGCGCAGCCCGCCTGGGCGGCGGCGCCGCTCGAGCAGCGGATTTCCGTGATGAAGGAGTGGGCGGACCGCCTGAAGGCACACCGGACTGCGCTGATTGCGGCCGATTCGCTCGATACCGGACATGGTCAGATCTCGCGCGTCGCGCCCGATATGGTCATCAATGCCATCCTGCGCACGTGCGCCCATGCTCCGGCGGTGTTGCAGCAGGCGCGCCGCGCAGGCCGCTCGCCGGGCGCGCCGCACGTGAATTTCGATACGAATTTGAAGCCGTATCCGTTGCTCGGCGTGATCGGCCCCTGGAACGCGCCTCTCATGCTCTCGACCTTGCATGCGATTCCGGCCCTCTTTGCGGGCTGCGCGGTCATGGTCAAGCCAAGCGAGGTCGCGCCGCGCTTCGTGCGCCCCATGATGCAGACGATCAGCGAAGTGCCCGAGCTCGCTCGCGTGCTGACCTTCGTGCTCGGGGATGCCGAAACTGGTCAGTCCATTGTCGAAAACGTCGATATCGTCAACTTCACGGGAAGCGTCGCCAATGGGCGCAAAGTGGCCGAGGCGTGTGCCCGACGCTTCATCCCCGCCATGCTGGAGCTCGGAGGCAAGGATCCCGTCGTGATCACTCAAACGGCGGATCTGGAGCGGGCCGCGACTGCGGTGCTGCGTGGCGCGGTCACGAGCACTGGACAGGTGTGCTTCTCGATCGAACGCATCTACGTCCACGAGAGCGTTCATGACCGCTTCGTCGAGCTCCTGGCCCGCGAGGCTGCGCGCGTCGAGCTCAACTATCCGGATCCAAACCGTGGCCAGATCGGTCCCTTCATCTTTGCCCGCCAGGCACAGATCGTCGATGAGCACATCGATGAGGCGCTTGCGAAGGGCGCGAAGCTACGCTGTGGCGGCAAGAGCGCCAATCTGGGCGGCGGACTCTATATGTATCCGACCATCCTCACCGATGTGACGCACGACATGAAGATCATGAAGGATGAGACCTTCGGCCCGGTGATGCCCGTGATGCGCTTTGCGACCGAGGACGAGGCCGTACGGCTCGCAAACGACAGCTACTATGGGCTGTCCGCCGCCGTCGTTGCCGGAAGTGAGGCCGAAGCTCGACGCATCGCCGATCGCATCGATGCCGGCGTGGTCAGCGTGCAGGACACCTTTCTCACCTTCGCGGGGTTCGGCGTCGCGGAGTGGGATTCTTTCAAGTTCTCCGGAATGGGCGGTCGGGGCTCGGGAATACTGCCATTCCTGCGCAAGCAGGCCGTGCTCACCAACACCGCCGCGCCCGCTTGCATGGTCGCGGAGTCATTGAGGGCTATCGCATGAACACGATCAAGTTGATTGCAGCGACAGTACTGACGCTCGGGCTCTGCGGCGAACGCGCGCGCGCGGATGAGTCACTCAAGTGCACACTCACCTTCAGCATGCACGGCTGGTCGGCGATCTATAAGACCGCCTCGGGCAGCGGCACGATTCATTGCTCGAACGGCAAGTCTCTGCACGTGCAGCTGGAGGCGAAGGGCGGTGGTCTGACCGTCGGCAAGTCGGTCGAGTCAGGCCGCGGCGAGTTCTCCGCAGTCGCAGCGATGAGTGAGCTGCCAGGCTCCTACGCCGCCGCGGAGGTTCAGGCAGGCGCGGTGAAGTCGGCACAGGCCCAGGTGATGACGAAGGGCGAGGTGTCGCTCGCGCTGAGCGGCAAGGGTCGCGGCTGGGACCTCGGGATCTCCTTCGGCGAGCTCAAGATCACCGCGGGCCACTAGCTCGGGACACCCCGACTACGTCCGGCTGGGCCGGCGCGCCTCGAGTGCTTCCCAGCGGGCGTACTTGTCGAGCAGTTGCTGCTCGAGCTGCGCGACTCGGGCGCGATCCTCCTTCAGCCGTTGCGGGCCTAGCCGATAGTAAGCTGCATCCGACATCCGCGCGGTGAGCTCGGCCTGCTCGCTCTCGAGCGACTCGATCTCACCCGGCAACGCCTCGAGCTCGCGCTGTTCGTTGTAGCCGAGCCGAGCGCGCACCGCAGGAGGTTTTGATGCCGCGGAGGCGGACGGCTTCGGCGCAGCAGGTCGCGGCTCGGTGCGACGCTGCGTCAACCAATCGCTATAGCCTCCCACGTATTCGCGCCAGCGGCCCGCCCCCTCGGGGGCCAGCGTTTGAGTGACGATGTTGTCCAGGAAGCGCCGGTCATGGCTCACGAGCAGAATCGTGCCCGCATAATCCTGCAAGGTCTGCTCGAGCAGCTCGAGTGAGTCGATGTCGAGATCGTTGGTCGGCTCATCGAGCACCAGCAGATTTGCCGGGCGTGCGAAGAGCTGCGCCAGCATGAGCCGGTTGCGCTCGCCGCCCGAGAGCATCTTGACGGGCGCATGAGCGCGCTGTGGCGCGAACAGGAAGTCGGCCAGGTAGCTCATCACGTGCTTGCGCTGAGTCCCCGTCTCCACCCAGTCCGAACCGTTTGCGATGGTGTCGAGAACGGATTTGCTCCGGATCGAGCACCGCGCGCATCTGATCGAAGTAGGCGATCTTCAGATTCGTGCCCAGGCGCACGCTGCCGCTGTCCGGCGGCTCAAGTCCAAGCAATATGCGAATGAGCGTCGTCTTGCCGACGCCATTGCGTCCGATGAGGCCGATGCGGTCGCCGCGCATGACGCGCAGCGAGAGGTCCTTGACGATCTGGCGCTCGCCGAAGCGCTTGCTGACAGCGTGAAGCTCGACAACCAGTCGTCCGGAGCGCTCGCCGGCATCCAGATTCAGATCGATACTGCCGAGGCGGTCTCGCCGCTGCGCGCGCTCAACACGCAGTCTCTCGAGCCGGCGCACGCGGCCCTCATCCCGCGTCCGTCGCGCCTCGACCCCTTTGCGAATCCAGACCTCCTCCTGTGCCAGCTGCTTGTCGAAGCGCTCCTGCGCGGCGCTTTCCGCATCGAGCTCCGAACGCTTGAGCTCCTCGTAGCGGGCGAAATTGCCGGCATACGAGCGCAGCCGTCCACGATCGAGCTCCACGATGCGTGTCACGGTACGGTCCAGGAACGCGCGGTCGTGGGTAATGACGATGGCGGCCGGGACGCGCACGAGCAGTGTCTCGAGTCGCTCGATCGCCTCGATGTCCAGATGATTGGTCGGCTCATCGAGCAGCAGCACGTCGGCCTGCGCGGCAAAGGCGGATGCCAGCGCGGCACGCTTGCGCTCACCGCCGGAGGCCAGATCGGGTACGCCTTCGCCGGAAACCTCGAACCGCTCGAGATACTCCGCCACCTGGGTCGCCGCGTGGATCTGCTCGCGCTCATCCGCGGAGGCGCTCCAAGCGCGCGCCGCGCTCTCGCGCAGCAGGGCCTCGCGCAGGGTGGCTGCGTGCGCGAGCACGGGCTCCTGCTCGACGAGTGCGACGCGCAGCCCGTCACGGCGCTGGATCTCGCCTTCATCGAGGGCAAGCTTGCCGGCGAGCAGCCTGAGCAAGGTCGATTTGCCGGTGCCGTTGCGGCCGATGAGTCCGATGCGCTCGCCGGCCTGCAAAGTCAGATCGGCGTCATCGAGCAGCGGCTGCCCGCCGAACGCGAGGCGTCCGCCACGCAGCGCGATGAGCGTCATGCGCGCGCGGTACGCAGCCGAAACTGAGCGGGCGACTCGCCGACGCGCTGCGCGAAGAATCGCGAGAAGTATCCCGGGTCGAGAAACCCGAGGTCGTAGCCGATCTCGGCGATGCCGAGGTTCGAATAGGTGAGACTGCGCTTCGCCTCGAGGAGCACGCGCTCATGGACCAGTCGCATGGGCGGCTTGCCCGTCACCTGCATGCAGGCGGCTCGCAACCGCGTCGGGCTCACCTTCAATTCCCGCGCATAGCGGCCGAGCGACCAGCCGGCGCGGAAGTGCTGGTCGAGAGTGTCACGGAAGCGCGCAACCAGTGCGGCACGTGGACCGCGTTGCAGTCCCGGACCGCAAGTGTGCTGCAGCAGCGCCCGCAACGCCCCGACGAGCACCGTGACCAGATGCGCCTCGGCCGCGATGCTTTGGGCGGGCGCGGACCACACGATCTCACGGCGCAGGCTGCGCACCGCCCGCTCGAGCTCGCCAGGCTCCGGATCGCCTGCGCTCAGGGTGATATTCGCGCCCGCATTGAAAAGGGTGCCGAGGGCCGCCTCGCGCCGCGCGACCTCACGCACCGAAGCCTCGGCGATGGTCAGTACGTAGCCTGCGGTGTCGGGCTCGAACTCGAACGCATGCACGGCGGCCGCCGGAACGATGAGCAACGCGGGCGCTGCGAAGGGCTGCAGGCCGCTCTCGATGCGCATCTGCCCGCGGCCTGAGAGTACGAGCAGCAGCTGGTTGAGCTCGGCGTGCGCATGCGGCTCAATTTTCCAGTCATAGAGCCGGCTGCGCTCGGCGATGCTCTCGACGTGCAGGAAACCGCTCGGCGCATCGCGCGGCGGCTCACCATATAGAAAGAAGCGCGGGATTGCTGCGCCGGATTGCGAAGAGTCCACGCCGTCGCTCCTTTTATCCATGGCAAACCGCCGGGAGCGCGCTAGCGTAGGCTCGATGACACAGCCGATGCGAACTCAGGTCGCGATCATCGGTGCGGGTCCGGCCGGATTGCTGCTTGCGCAGCTGCTGCACCAGCGCGGCATCGATTCGGTCGTGCTCGAGGCCAGGAGCCGCGAGTACATCGAGCAGCGCGTGCGCGCCGGAGTGCTCGAGCACCAGAGTGTGCAGATTCTGGAGGCGGCGGGCGTGGGCGAGCGGATGCGCGCCGAGGGGCTGCCGCATCACGGCATCGAGCTGCAATTCGCGGGCGAGACGCACCGGATCGATTTTGCCGATTTGACCGGAAAGGCCGTGATGATCTACGGCCAGCAGGAAGTCGTCAAAGATCTGGTGGCGGCACGCCTGGCGAGCACGCGGCCGCTGCATTTCTGCGTGGAGGCGGTGCGTATCGAGGGCGCGGCGGGCGCTGCTCCAGCCGTCCACTTCCTGAGCCAGGGCCAGCCTCAGGAGCTGCGCTGCGACTTCATCGCCGGCTGCGACGGCTTCCATGGCATTTGCCGGCCGAGCATTCCCGAGGATGCGATTCGTATCTTCGAGCGGGTTTATCCCTTCGGCTGGCTCGGGATCCTCGCGGAGGCGCCGCCCGCCTCGCAGGAGCTGATCTACGCACGGCATGCGCACGGGTTTGCGCTCCTCAGCATGCGCTCGGCCACGCTGACGCGGCTGTACCTGCAGTGCGAGCCCGATGAGGCTGTCGCGAACTGGTCGGACGAGCGCATCTGGGAGGAACTGCAGCTGCGACTGTCGCGCAATGACGGGCTGCGGATTCCGAGGGGGCCCGTGCAGCAGAAGTCGGTCACCCCGATGCGCAGCTTCGTCGCCGAGCCGATGCAGTACGGGCGTCTGTATCTGACGGGTGATGCGGCGCATATCGTGCCGCCGACCGGTGCCAAGGGAATGAATCTCGCGATCGCCGATGTGCACGTGCTCGCGCGGGCACTGGAGCGCTACTACAAGGCGCGGGACGAGTCGCTCTTGCAAAGCTATTCGGCCCGCTGCCTGCGCCGTATCTGGAAGGTCCAGCGCTTCTCCTGGTGGATGACCCAGCTGCTGCACCGCTTTCCGGACGACAGTCCCTTCGACGAGCGACGCCAGGGTGCCGAGCTCGACTACGTGGTCAGCTCGAGAGCCGCCTCGAGCAGTCTTGCCGAGAACTATGTCGGCCTGCCGCTCGAGTAAATTGTCAAGTTAAAGCTCTAGTTTGTCTCGAAGACCCCGATTTAAGGTTTACGCCTCGGAAAGCCTGCCGTAGAATGCGCGCCCTCGGTGGGTCGGTGCCCGGCACCGTCACCACAAGGCGGGTGCGAGCCCGCGAGTGCTGATCAGGAGAGGCCCCCCGAGGGGCTTTTCTTTTTTTTGAAGTGGGCCTCTGGGCCCATTTTTGTTTGTGGCGACAGGGGCTTGGCTCATGGCGGCGCTCTTGCGGGAACGGCTCATCGCCCTCATAGAGCCACTGCTGTCCCAACTGGGGTACGAGCTGGTTGAGCTCGAGTTTGCTCCGACGCACGGGCGGGGATCCTTGCGGATCTTCATCGACAAGCCCGAGGGAGTCGGACTCGAAGATTGTGAGCGAGTGAGCCGGGAGGTGTCCGCGCTCCTTGACGTCGAGGATCCGATTCCGGGGGCGTACGCGCTGGAGGTGTCCTCACCCGGCGATGATCGAGTGTTGCGCAAGCGGGCGCACTTCGAGCGATTCGTGGGATCGCGAGTGCACGTAGAGCTGAACGCCCCGCGTGCCGGCCGACGCCGTTACACG
>CAWCJT010000009.1:0-658168 GCA_963795975.1 uncultured Gammaproteobacteria bacterium | reverse complement strand
CCCCTCGTTATCGGCGCCGTTCATAATACGACCGGTCGTCTTAAATATTCAAGCAACGCCGGAACGACGCTAACCTTGGGCGGAACGAGCCGTCTTGGACCTGCCTCGCGTCGTGAGTACGAACATGCGCAGTTCCGAAAGCGGGTAAAATAGAGCGCCGGGCTGCGTGGCCCAGGAATGATCGTCGCGGGAAAGCCTTGGCTCGCCTGAACACCCGTAAAGCCGTCCTCGAAGCAGCGCTGACACTCTTCATAGAGCGAGGATTCAACGCCTGTAGCGTTCAAGACATCTGCGATGAGGCGCGTGTCCCGAAGGGCTCATTTTATAATCATTTCAAGCGCAAGGAAGCTCTCGCGACAGAGATCCTGGCCGAGTACGCCAAGGGGACCACGATCGGAGCATCCTGACCAGGCCAGGGATGCCCGCGCTGATCCGCCCAAGAAGCACTTCGCCGCACTCAATGAGTACTACTCTCAGTGCAACGATGGCTGTCTCGTCGGAAAATTCATGGCCGAGGTGTCGGAGCACACGCCGCGGATTCGCGAAAGCCTCTTGAGCGTCCTGAACCTCTGGGGCGAGCAGCTCGCCTCCGCGATCGCGCAAGGGCAGGCCGAGGGTACTATACGTAAGGACCTCAAGGCCGATGATCTGGCTGCATTCCTGATCGACTCGTACGAGGGTGCGATCTTGCGGATGCGCGTCGAGAAAAATCCCAGAGCACTCAAATCGTTCGTGAAGATCGTGTTCTCAAGCATCGTCGCTTGAGCGCGATCGGGCACTTAGACCTTCAGGCCGGCCGCCCACATGAGTCCACGTATCAGCAGCGCTGCCGCACCGAGCGCTGCGACTCCCGCGGCCCACAGAAGCAGTAGCCAGCCAATCCGTGTCATCCACGGATGCCCCGAACCAGAGCGCTGCGCCATCAGTGATAGCCCTCACCGGCGCGTACCTTGCCGCGGAAGACGTAGTAGGACCAGGATGTGTAGACCAGGATGAAGGGAATGACGAACAGCGCTCCCACGAGCGTAAAGCCCATGCTCTCCGGTGGCGAAGCGGCCTCCCAGATCGAGATATGCGGCGGCACGATATTGGGCCAGATGCTGATGACCAGGCCCGTGTAGCCGAGAAAGACGAGCGCGAGCGCGAGCAGAAAAGGCGCGGCATGGGTCTCGCGCACGAGCGTCCGTCGCAGGCCCCAGGTTGCGAGCAAAACGAGAATCGGAACGGGCGAGAAGTACAGCAGATTGGGCAGGGCAAACCAGCGCGCGGCGACCTGAGCGTGCGCGAGCGGTGTCCACACGCTCACGATCAGGATCGTCAGGAACACGGCAACGGTGATCTGGCGGGCCAGCGCGCGCATGCGCTGCTGCAGCGCGCCCTCGGTCTTCATCACGAGCCAGGTCGAGCCGAGCAGTGCATAGGCCATGCACACACTCAAGCCAGTGAAGAGGCTGAAAGGCGTGAACCAGTCGAGCGCGCCGCCTGCATACGCGCCATCCACAACCTTGAAGCCGTCGATAAAGGCGCCGAGCGAGACCCCTTGCGCAAAGCTTGCGACGAAGGATCCCCCCGCAAAGGCCTTGTCCCAGAAGCTCTTGTGGCCTGGGTCTGCCTTGAAGCGGAACTCGAAAGCCACGCCCCGCCAGATCAACCCCGCGAGCATGAGCACGATTGGCAGATACAGCGCGCTCAAGATCACCGCATAGGCAAGCGAGAAAGCCGCAAAGAGTGCAGCACCGCCGAACACGAGCCAGGTCTCGTTTCCATCCCAGACGGGTGCCACCGTGTTGATCATGGTGTCCCGATCCTCGGGCGCATGTACCAGGGGAAAGAGAATACCGATACCGAGATCAAAGCCATCCATGATGACGTACATCATCAGTGCGAAGCCAATGATGAGGAACCACAAGACTGAGAGTTCGATACCCACGGCCGCTCCTCAGTGAACTGCCTGCGCCGCCATCATTGGGGACAGCCGACAATGGGCGCGCGGGTCGCTGCGAGCGCTCCAGTTCCGTCGCCACGGGCTCGCCGAGCGCACCTTCCGGCGGGCCGGCAGCGATCAGTCTGAGTATGTACCCGATGCCAATGCCGAACACGGTGCAGTACATGGCGACGAAGAGAGCGAGCGTCGTCGAGAGTGCCGGCACGGAGTGATTGGACACCGCATCGGCGGTACGCATGACGCCGTAGACGATCCAGGGCTGGCGGCCCATCTCCGTAGTGAGCCAGCCTGCAAGGAGCGCGATCAGTCCGCTCGGACCCATCACCGTCACGAGCCACAGGAAGCGGCGCGCCTGAAAGAGCCGGCGACGCCAGCGCAACCATGCGCCGCACAGGCCGGTCAGCAACATCAGCAGCCCAAGCCCGACCATCACCCGGAAAGTCCAGAAAATCACCGTGGAGTTGGGGCGATCCTCGCGCGGGAACTGACTCAAGACCGGAACCTGCCCCCGCAGGCTGTGCGTGAGGACGAGGCTTCCCAGGTACGGTATCTCGATGGCATAGCGAGTCGTCTCGCTCTGCATGTCCGGCAGCCCCACGAGGATGAGAGGCACGCTCTCGCCGGGCGTGTTTCGCCAATGGCCTTCGATCGCGGCGATCTTTGCGGGTTGGTACCGCAGGGTATTGAGGCCCTGAGCATCACCGAGCCCCATCTGAACAGGCGCAGCGAAGAGGATCATCCACATCGCCATGGACGTCATGGTCCGGATGCTTGCCGTCTCGCGGCCGCGTCGCAAGTGCCAGGCGCCCGAGGCGCCGACCAATAACGCCGTGGACAGGTACGCCGCCATCGTCATGTGAGCGAGGCGGAATGGAAAGGACGGGTTGAAGATCACCTGTAGCCAATTCACGGGCACGGCTCGACCGTTCACGATCTGGAAGCCCTGCGGGGTGTGCAGCCAACTGTTCGAGGCCAGAATCCAGGTCGCAGAGATCACAGTTCCGAGAGCCACCATCGCCGTCGCCAGGAAATGCAGTCCGGGTCCAACCCTGTTCCAGCCAAATAGCATGACCCCGAGGAATCCCGCCTCGAGAAAAAATGCGGTCAAAACCTCGTAGGAGAGCAGCGGGCCCGTGATGCCGCCGGCAAAGGCCGAGAACCTGCTCCAGTTCGTGCCGAACTCGTAGGCCATCACCACGCCGGAGACGACGCCCATCGCAAAGGTGACCGCGAAAATCTTCGACCAGAAATGGTAGAGGTCGCGATAGACCTGATCGTGTTTCCAGAGCCATAGGCCCTCGAGAACGAAGAGGTAGCTCGCAAGCCCGATCGAGATCGCCGGAAAGACGATGTGGAAAGAGACCGTGAATCCGAACTGGATCCTGGCAAGCTCGAGCGCGCTCATATTTCTCGCTGGATCGGCCGTCCGCCGCTTGGCCGCCTCCCGTTCTAGATCCTCTTCCCGGTATCGGCCATGACATTCACGGCATTCATATTCATCGGAGGGGGTTCGCCGATCTTGTCGACGAAGCTTTCTCAGAGTTGCAAATGCCTTACAGCTCGGACAGTCGAAGTAGTGGGGATCTGCGGCGCTTGTCATGGCCTTCTCCAGCCGCGCGTCGAGGCGGTACAATCCGGGCGGCTTGCGGGTTTAGCGAGTACGCTCATGCGCAGTTTTCTCGTTGCCTGTCTCGCCGTTGCAGTGATCGGGATCCTGGCGGCAGTGATTCTCGTGAATGCCGTGCAGGAACCCGCAAGCGCTGCGTTCTCCACGACCGCCGTGCGTCTCTAGGGAGTGAGCTCGAACGCTTGTCGCTCGATCTCCATGAACGTCGAGCCTAGCTTACCGACGGCCGCATAGAACTTGGCACAGCTCGCGCGCTCCAGATCGGAGAAAAACCTGGCTATCCATGGCGCCAGATGGACCTCGAAGAACTCTTGATCCGTGGCTCCGGGTATCGCGATACCCCCTCCAGCAAGCCCTGCCATGACCTCGAGCAGGACTCCGGCGTGATCCTCCGGCTCCGATTGCCCCTCGGCGCGCTCGAGGCCCAGGCGTTGCAGCTCCTGACGAAGATTCGCCAAAGGACGGCCGTGCACAAATCCAGTCAGATAATGGGAAGCGTACGGCAGCAGTTCGCCTCGCCCGAGTCCGAGAAACAGGGCGAAATATTCACGCGCGACGCTCTCGGCATCCGTTTGGGCCGCAGATCCGGCTAACGCATGATGCGCCTTGCCGACGGCGCTGTCGTCGCCGGGCAGATGTCGAAGGCGTTCGAGAAGGCCGGAGTCCGGGCTGCGAAGTAGTAACGTGGACAGGAGCGTATATTCCTGCGCGCGTGCGGCGTCGATCTCATCGACATCCCGATGCTGATTCTGGGGATCGTGATCGGGCATCAACGGCTATTTCGGGAGCGCACTTCCATGCGTGCGCTTCTGCGGCGGCGAGTGATCCGACTGCGGCGCAGCCGGAGGCCTCGCGATGGCTGTGTCGGATTTGTCGATTCGATTCTCGTTAGAGTCGTCTGCCTGCCCTTGCAGTGCGGACCGTGTCGCGTTCGGTCGTGAGCTGCCTCTCGTCGCTGTGGGTCGCCGGGGCATCGTGTTCGGCTTGCAATGCTCGGGCTGCTATGTAGCGAGCATATTCATCGGCACTGAGCGACCCGAACCCGGCAATGGCCCCTTCGGCGTTGAAGTCCCACTGACCTTCGGCAATGCCGACGAAGTCCCGAATGGCTGGATCGGACGTCCAAGCGCCTCGCAACGCGAGGCGTGTCAGCTCTTCAGGCACGCCGGGCTTAAGAAACTCACTAATGCTGCTGTCGGGTGAGATCGAATCGATCGGGGGCAGGTCGCACCGGTCCACTGGCGGTACCGCCAGCGGGGCGCCCGGTTCGGGCACAGTGTCCGCTGGGTCCGCCTCTCTATGAGCTTCGGGTTCCGTCGCGGATTGCCCCTTCAGGCGTGCCCACCGCTCCAAAAAGTTCTCCGTCATGTCCGTGAACCTGAGCGATCACGCTCGCGCTTGTAGAAAGATCCACTTGGCGGGTGTTGGGCGACGAAGCGCGCAACAGTGTCAACGATCGAAGGCGGCATCGGGACGGCTTCCACCAGATCGTTTCCGGCACTCGTGAAGGCTTCACCTTCGGAGGGATCTGCGGTGACCAGCAACAGCGAAAAGGGAATCTCGGCATCAACCGGACGCAGCACGACCCACAACGAAGGGCGGCCTGACGCCAAATTCGCCTGATATTGAGCGGCGTCGGCTCGAAAGAGTTCGACCAGCCGCCTCACCGGCGTAGAGGGTGGTGATTCCATCGGCTGAATCGATCGTTGCCCAAGGTGTCGTCTCGGGTACACCGGTCAGGATCGACACGGGCCGATAGATGGCATCGAGCCACGGACTCTGCGCTCTGTGGCGCTCGACGACCACCCCGACGGGGATGCGCACTGTCTGAGTCGGACTCAATTCGCGCGACTCCAGCTCGGATTCAGGGGTAGTCCCGTAATCAGGTTCTGTGGTTTCATTCGCAATGTCATGTCCGGTGTCATGGCGGAGATCAGGTACGTCGGCGTACCACGGGCACTCTCCAGGATAGCCTGCTGCTCGGCGAAGGTGAGTTGAAACAGGCCCACCAGGAGCTCTCGTGTGGACGCTCCGACTTCCTCGCCTTGCCAAAGCGCATCGCCGATGCGCGTCGCCTGGGAGTCCAGGCCGACGTACCACGTAAGTTTCGCATCCCGTAGCTCCGTCACCACCTCAATCGTGACCGTGACGCCAAGCAGATGCTCTATCCATCGAGCGGCGACGTGGCCGAGGGCGCTCAACCCGCGGCGCCCGGCCGTCAGATCAAGCGCCAGGTCGAATGCATCACTTCGGTCCCAGTAGCTGGTTGAGTTTTCATCGCTCATCACCTCAGTCCACTGCATTGGCCCCGATGCAAATTCCGAGTCGCACGCCAGCAAGGCGCCCTCGACCACCGAGAGTTGCTGAGGGCGAAAGAAGATCTCCGCGGCCCGCAGCACAAAGGAGTCGGTACAGCCATCCAGTATGTTGCGCAGAACGACCTGGATGAGCTGGCTGAGAAACAGGGGAGGCAACGATCGTCTCTCGCGCACGATGGCGAGATAGGCTGACTCCAGTGTTGGCTCATGCAGCAGAACGTCTCTCCAAGCGAGCGCGAAGCGCCAGTTCTCCTGGGCGTCCGGGTCAGTCATCGCAGCAATTTGCGATGGCGCAACGGGGCTGCGCGGGTCTTGCATCAACGTCGAGTGAAGGTCTCGCTCCATGGCGCAAGCCTCGGGTGGCGGCATTAGCTCCGGTCGCGCTAGGTACGCCTTGAGGAACTCGTCCGTCAAGACGAGACGGCCGTCTACACCCCGGTCGAGCAGATGATGACCACTGGAAAGCCAGAAGTCCGGATGCGGATCCTTCGACATTGGCGGAAACACCTTTGTGCTTGTTATTCTGACCTTCGCTTATCATTTGCGAAAGCGATCGTGTCATGAGGGATAGCCCGAAGGCAGCCGCACTGCGGGCACTCGCTTCGGAAGCGGTTCCGCAGCCGTCTTTCGTCCGCCTTGACAGCCGCGGCGTCATCCTGATCTACGGGCGTGACGAAGCAGCGGTACAGGCCGCCGAACTCCTCAAGGACAGGTTGGACGTGACGGTGCTCATCAAGCCGCCCGCCAACCCACCCGTGCTTCCCGCCACTGAGTTTCCGGTCGCGAAGGGAGCGATTCGGACAGCGAAGGGATATTTGGGGAGCTTTGAGCTGACGGTCGATGACTTCGCTCTTCTGTCGTATTCCGGGGGGCCAAGCGAGGTCCCGGGCCCCTCGCGCGACGGTGGAGTCTCACGTTCTGACATGGTGCTCGACCTCTCCGGTGGGCCAGCTTTGTTCGCGGCGCCCGACCTGCGTGACGGCTACCTTCGCGCAGACCCGGATCATCCCGGTGCGATTTCAGAGGCGGTATCGAAAGCTCGCGACCTGATCGGCAGCTTCGATAAGCCGCGATACATCACCTTCAGCGAACAGCTTTGCGCGCATTCACGCTCTCGCATCGTCGGTTGTCGGCGATGTCTTGATCTGTGCCCAGCGGGTGCCATCGTGCCCGCGGGCGATCGAGTCGTCATCGATCCGTACGTATGCGCGGGCTGTGGCGAGTGCGCCGCCGCGTGCCCCACCGGAGCCGCGTCCTACGCAGTACCTCCATCTGACGTTCTGATGCGCCAGCTGCGCTCGCTGCTGCTGGCGTTCCGGGGCGCTGCGGGGGAACAACCGATTGTGCTGCTTCATGACCACTCGCACGGACAGCCGTTGTTGGATGCAGTGACGCAATCGGGAGGCCGTTACCGGAAAACGTGCTGCCCGTGTGTGTCAACGAAGTGACCCAGGTGGGGCTGGAATTGTTTGTCGCGCTCTTTGCCTATGGCGCCGCGGCGGCGAGGATCTTAAGTGGCGCGAAGCCTCGACACAGTCGCGCTGGGCTCACGCAGACCTTGGAAGTAATCGAGACTCTGCTCGCAGCGCTCGGGCTCGAAGGCGAGCGCCTCTTGCGAATCGAGACCGACGATCCAGAGGATCTTATTGCGCAACTGAGCGGGATTCCGCCGCTTCCGCCCGTTCCATCCCCTTCGAGCTTCCTTCCGAGTGGCGAAAAGCGCAGCGTTTTGCGCTTCGCTCTGCGAGAACTTCACCTCGCCACTTCGGCTCGGCCTGAAATCATTTCGCTGCCTGTCGGCGCACCCTTCGGCAACGTGATCGTGAACACAGCCGGTTGCACGTTCTGTTTGTCTTGCGTGTCCGCGTGTCCCACGGGCGCCTTGGCGGATGACCCGGAGCGTCCTGTCCTGCGATTTTCGGAGGATGCGTGCGTGCAGTGCGGGCTGTGCAAGGCGACGTGCCCGGAGAAGGTCATCACGCTCGAGCCCCGACTTTCCTTCAAGCCACCTGTCTCGCGGATACTGAAAGAGGAGACACCCTTCTGTTGTATCCGCTGTGGAACGCCTTTTGGCGTCAGAAGCGCCATCGAGCGGGTCATCGCAGCGCTCGAGGGCAAGCACTGGATGTTCAAGGAGGCGCCGGAGCGGCTCGATCTGGTTCGAATGTGTGAGCAGTGCCGCGTCGCGTTCGTGACGGAGCGGCAGTTCGATCCTCACTCGGCGCCTCGGCCACCAGTTCGCACCGCCGACGATTAGAGATTGGACACGTGGCCTTTGGCTGCCTCCGCAGCAAACCACTGATCGTGGTGCTCCTTCGCCCAATTCACATCGACTTCGCCCGTCCCCATGGCCTCGAAAGCCCCTTCCATACCCAGCGTGCCAATATAGATGTGAGCGAGGATGAGTGCGACGAACAGCACGGCGACGACCGCATGAATCACCTGCGTCGTCTGCATGCCGGCAATGTTCGTGAAGTAGAACGGGAAGAGCAGATACGTTCCCGAAACGATGACGGCAATGCCGCCAAGGAGTGCGAGCCAGAAAACCGCCTTCTCGCCGGCGTTGAATCGCCCGGCAGGTGCGTGCCTGGATTTGACGAACCCGCCGCCTTGCTTCAACCAGTCCAGATCAACCTGGTGCGGAATGTTGTCCTTCAGCCATAGGCCGATGACCAATATCAGACCAAGCACGAAAGCGAAGCTTACGAAGTTGTGGACATACTTGGACCATTGAGCCCAGGCACTGAAGGCGTCCGGCCCCGACCGCTGGCAGTAAAAGGTGCTTGCCGAACGTGATGTTGAGTCCCGTCACCGCAAGCAGCACGAAGGATACCGCGGTCAGCCAGTGAGAGAAGCGCTCGAACGGGCTAAATCGAACGATTCTGTGTCCGGAGCGACCGGCCGAGATCCGAATGCGGCCGAAAATAAAGTAGGCGAGCGCCAGCAGGACGAGGATCCCGAGAATCGCGATGCGTCCGAGCCACTGCAGTTGCACTTCGTGAAAATACTCCCACCTTCGGCCGGCGGGCTGAATGAGGACGCTCGACTTTGGATCCACGATGTCGATGCGCCCTTCGATACGCGATGACTCCTTGAGCAGCTGCCGTTCCTGCACCGCGCTCCCATCGGGTGAAACGGGGACGCTCCCGGGGGCGGGCTGCGCATGCGCGGCCAAAGCAGCGGCACAGCGATAGCCACAGACACAGGGCAAGGAGGGCGCGCATCAGACCTCCTCCTTGTAGGCCGTGGTCCAACCCCAGGCGCCGGAACCGTATCCTCGCTTTGCCACGCGATCTTTGTAGATCTGCCCAATGATCTCGCCGTCGCCGGCCAAGAGCGATTTGGTCGAGCACATCTCGGCACACAGCGGCAGCTTGCCTTGCGCGAGCCGGTTGGAGCCGTATTTGCGGAACTCTTCGATGCTGCCGGTCTTCTCGTCACCACCGCCGCCGGCACAGAAGGTGCACTTGTCCATCTTGCCGCGCGAGCCGAAGTTGCCCACGCGCGGATATTGAGGTGCGCCGAACGGACAGGCATAGAAGCAGTAACCGCATCCGATGCACAGATCCTTCGAGTGCAGGACGACGCCTTCCTCGGTCGGGAAGATGCACTTCACCGGACACACGGCGGCGCAGGGGGCATCTGTGCAGTGCATGCAGGCCATGGAGACCGAGCGCTCGCCGGGTTTGCCGTCGTTGATCGTGACGACGCGCCGCCGATTGATACCCCAGGGAACTTCGTTCTCGTTCTTGCACGCCGTGACGCACGCGTTGCAGTCGATACAGCGGTCGGCATCGCACAGGAACTTCATTCGCGCCATGGGTGTACCTTACGCCCGTGCAATCTGACAGAGGGTCGCCTTGGGTTCCTGCATTCCGGTCGCAGGGTCGAAGCCGTAGGTGGTCAAGACATTCACACTCTCGCCAAGCACGTACGGGTCCGTACCCTTGGGATACTTGCTGCGCTGATCCACACCCTCGAACCAACCGGCAAAATGGAACGGCATCCATGCGACGCCCTTGCCGACGCGCTCCGTGACGAGCGCCTTCACACGCGCCTTCGACTGATTCTCCGGACCGGTGACCCAGACCCAGGCGCCGTTCTCGATCCCACGCTCGGCCGCGTCCGCCGGATTGATCTCGACGTACATGTCCTGCTTCAACTCGGCCAGCCATTTGTTTGACCGCGTCTCTTCACCGCCGCCTTCGTATTCGACCAGCCGCCCCGAGCTCAGGATCAAGGGGAAGCTCTTGGCGATGCCTTTGTCGACCGCCGCCTTCTGGATAGTGAACCCGATGTTGGGTACGCGAAATTGCTTCGCATCGGGCAGGGTCGGGTACTTGGCGACGAAATCCGGACGCGGGGTATAGATCGGCTCGCGGTGTACGGGAACCGGGTCCGGAAGATTCCACGCGATCATCCGCGCCTTGCCGTTGCCGTAGGGGCTGCACCCGTGCTTGATCGCGACACGCTGGATACCGCCTGAGAGGTCCGTAGACCAGGACACCGCTTCGGGCTTGTCGGGATTGATGCGGCGGATGACTGCCAGTTCCTGAGGCGACAGGTCTTTGTCCCAGCCGAGCTTCTTCAAAACCGCGTAAGTGAACTCGGGGTAGCCGTCCTTGATCTCGGAACCCGACCGAATAGGACCCCTCCGCGAGCAGGTTCTCGTGAACTTCCTTCTCGATCTCCTGGCCGTTTTCCGTGACCTTGCGCTTGACGACACGTTCCACTCCAAAACGCGCGCGGAACGTGCCGCCGCCTTCGGCCACCGGGAGATTGGTGTTGTAAAGGATGGCCGACCCCGGGTGACGCAGCTCGGGTGTGCCCCAGCAGGGCCAGGGCAGGCCGTAGTAATCACCGCCGACCTCGGGGTCGTCCTTCGGCGCCCGCAGTGTGACCAGATCAAATTTCCCCTGATTGCGCATGTGCGCCTTGAGCCGTTCAGGCGATTGGCCGCAGTACCCGGTGGACCAGCCACCGCGGTTGATCTCGCGCAGCAGGTCTTCGGCGGAGACGGCACCGTTCTCGACTTTGATGTTCTTGAAAAGCCCGTCCGCGAAGCCGAGCTTCTTGGCCAGCAGGTACATGAGGTCGTAGTCGTTCTTGGATTCGAAGACTGGCTTGACGATCTGCTCTCCCCACTGCAGCGAGCGATTCGATGCAGTGCGCGAGCCGTCCATCTCGAAACTCGTACAGGTTGGAAGCAGGTACGTGCCGTTCTTGCGTCCCGACAGTACCGACCAGGTCGTGGGGTACGGATCGCACACAACCAGCAGCTCCAGCTTTTCGATGCCGCGCGCCGATTCGGGCATGCGCGTGATGGTGTTGGCGCCGTGTCCCATGATGAACATGGCCTGGACCGGGTTGGGCTGCGCAATCTGATCCTTCGGCAGCAGCGTGGCATCGAACCAGCGCGTGCTCGGGATGCCCGGAGTCTCCATGAGGCTCTTGTCGGAGAAGCGCGAGCGCATCCAGTCATAGTCGACTTCCCACACTCGACACCAGTGCTTCCAGGCGTCCTCCGAGAGGCCGTAGTAAAGGGGGAGCGTGGTCACATCCAGGCCGAGGTCGGTGGCGCCCTGGACGTTCGTGTGGCCGCGGAAGATGTTCGCTCCACTGCCGGCGAAACCCATGTTGCCGGTGACGAGAAGAAGCAGGCAGCTGGCGCGGACATTGGCCGTTCCGGTCGCGAATTGTGTCTGGCCCATCGCCCAGATCAGCGTCGCAGGCCGCTGCTTGGCAAAGGTCTCTGCGACACGCTTCACTTGCGCCTCGGGGAGTCCCGTGACCCGCTCGACCTCATCGGGCGTCCACTTCTCGACCTCCACGCGCGCATCGTCGAGCCCATAGACACGCTGCCGGATGAATTCCTTGTCCTCCCAGCCGTTCTTGAGGATGTGCCAGATCATTCCGTAGATGGTCGCGATGTGGGTCCCGGGGCGCACCCGCACATATTCGGTCGCGTGCGCCGCCGTGCGCGTCATCCTCGGGTCGATCACGATCATGTTGGCGCGATTGAGCTCCTTCCCCTCGAGGATGTGCTGCAGTGATACCGGATGCGCCTCGGCGGGATTGCCCCCCATAACCACGATGGTCTTGGCGTTGCGGATGTCGTTGTAGCTGTTGGTCATCGCTCCGTAGCCCCAGGTGTTGGCTACGCCAGTGACCGTCGTGGAGTGGCAAATGCGCGCCTGGTGGTCGGAGTTGTTGGTACCCCAGAAGGCAGCCAACTTGCGGATTGAGGTAGGCAGCCTCATTGGTGAATTTCGCCGAGCCGAGCCAGTAGACGGAGTCCGGGCCGGACTTCGCGCGGATCGCCAGGAGCTTGTCGCCGACCTCGTTGATCGCTTGATCCCAGGAGATCCGCTGCCACTGACCCTCAACGAGCTTGACCGGATATCGCAGTCGGCGCTCGCCCACGACGTCATCACGCACCGCCGCTCCCTTGCAGCAATGCGAGCCCCGGTTGATCGGGCTGTCGATAGTCGGGCTCCTGGCCGACCCACACGTCATTGACGACCTCGGCGATCACGGAACAGCCCACCGAGCAATGAGTGCAGATATTCTTGCGGCGGATGATCTGCAAGCCGGGCGGAGGGGGTGGTCCGGCCGCAGCTTTTCGGATCGACCCTGCGGGCAGCAGACCCAATCCGGCAAGTCCGCCCGCAATCAGACCGGAGCGCCGCAGGAAGGCTCTGCGATCGAGCCCCGCGGCGGCGCGCGTCACCGTGGTCTCTGCCGCCGGGGCAACCTGCCGATCCGGTCGCGGTATCAGCATGCAGCGCTCACTTCACGGGGTAGCGGTTGACGCGGTAGAAGGTCTGCACTTCCGCTGAGTCGGGCTGGTACTGAGGTCGGCGCTTGCCTTCTCGCACCGCTTTCTCGTCGGAGGGAGCAGCCGGAACGGCGGCGAGTGTGGCAACGGCGGCGGCCGCTGCGACACGAGCGAGGTCGCGACGACGAATCCTGGTCATGGGGGCCCAAGTGACTCGATTCGGTGCGCAATTATTAGCACACATATGCTGTTGATTTCATACCTCCTTTGAAGGAGCTCGGACGGGTAATAAAATCAATCACTCACGGGCGGCCCACTTGCGCTTACGATTGCCGCCGGTGAAATCGAGCAAATCGACAAAAGGCGGCACGGACAGCCAATTGCCGACCGCGTCACGAGGGGGCGGTCACGCCGATCAATTCGGCGTTCACCTTCGGTATTCGCTGGAGCCCGGCGAACAGCAAGGAGCCTCGCTCGATAATCCACTGTTCGACCTCCTCTCGGCGATCATGGAAGGTGGATCGATCACGCACGCTGCGCGACTGTTGGGCGCGTCATATCGGCACGTCTGGTCGGCAATTCGGAAATGGGAAGGCATCCTGGGCGAGCCTCTCGTCACCTGGTCGCAGGGGCGGCCCGCGCGCCTGACGCAGTCAGCGCGCCGACTATTGTGGGCTGAGCGCCGTGCCCGCATCCGCATGCAGCCTCATCTTGAGGCGCTCCGCTCGGATCTGATGCGGGCCATTAGGCGCGCACGCGATGAGCGACAACAACTGCTTACGATCCGGGCAAGTCACGATCTCGCGCTCGCAGCGCTGCAACGTCATGCGTTTGAATCCCCGGACTTTCATGTGGAGATCGAGTTCTCCGGAAGCGTACATGCGCTTCGGGATCTGAACGACCATCAGTGCCTGGTCGCTGGGTTTCACGTTCCTGCGTTGCGTGACGCTGCTCCAGTGTTCGCAAAGGCCCTGAAGCCGCTCTTGAAGCCCAAAACACACAAGCTGATTGCCTGCTCGTACCGCATGCAAGGATTGATCCTGCGTAGGGAACATGCCGATCGTGCGCGCACGCTTTCGGACGTGATCCGAGAGGGGTTGCGTTTCGTCAATCGACAGACTGGTTCGGGGACTCGGATGCTCGTCGATCATTTGATGAGCGAGCAGTCGATCTCACCCGCCAGCCTGCCTGGGTACCGGGACCACATCGAGAAGACGCATGTCTCTGTGGGTTTGTGTATCGCCAGCGGGGTGGCCGATGTCGGCATTGGGATCGAAGCTGCAGCTCGTCAGTTTGGACTCGATTTCGTGCCGCTGGTCGAGGAAAGCTACTTCCTGGCGTGCCTCTGTGAGGCATTGGACGACCCGGCTGTGCGGCGACTGCGCGAGATCCTTGCCAGTCGACAGTGGGCGGAAATCCTGAAGAACCTTTCGGGTTACCGGCCCGCAGCTGACGCGGGTGGATTGTTGGTATTGGAGGAGACCCTCCCTTGGTGGCGGGTCAGGCCTCGCGGACGGATCGTTTCTCCGAAACGGCGCGCAATCTAGCCGGCCGCTCAACGCACTGACGCAGCAGTGCCGCGTGCCCTCAAGTAGGCACAAAGCATCTCCCCGATCGCCACCGCAAGCTCGTCCACTTCGGCGTGGGGCCGGTTCTGACTGGAGATCGCTTTGCCGGTTGCGGACATCACGAGTCCGATCAGGTTCGCCGCGAACGTACGTTCACGCGCCGAGGCACCCGGAAGCGCGTCCTCCATGAAGCGCTCCATGAGGTGACGACCTTCCGCGGCATGCACTCGGGACTCCGGCGCTTCGCGGTACAGCGGCGCGGCTTCTTCCAAAGCGCTGCGAAATGCCGCTTCGTCGCACTCTGAACGGAAGAACATCCTGACCGCAGCCTGGACTCGCTCCAGTGGCTGCACGCTCTGCTCGCCGAGGATACGTTGCAGCTGGGCCATCGTGTCCTTCCATTCCTCCGCCTGGAGCCGAAACAGGATCGCCTCTTTGTTCGGAAAGTACTGATACAGCGACCCGACGCTGATGCCGGTTGCTTCGGCGACGCGTGCTGTCGTGAAGCGGTGCGCACCGTAGCGCACGAGAACACGAGCAGATGCCTCCAGAATATCGGCGACCAGCCTCGTGGAGCGGGCCTGCCTCGGTTGTTTTCGCGCGGAAATGATGGGTTTCCTGCCTCTTGCCATATGCGAATCCTGAATGCGAATAGTAAATGCGATGCTTTATTCGTATTCTAACCCGCATGAACACACTCATGGGTTCCCCGTGCTCAGTTGTCATCACAAGACTGTTTGCCGAAGCAGATGCGAGCGATGCCAGGCTGCAGGAGCAACGACGTGCGCTCGCTCCGAATGATCAAGCCAAGTGGTCCGCGACCACGGAGGACTATCGGACGCTTTACGGACGTATGAAGGATTTCCACCTGGCGGTATCGAGAGAGACGGCGAGGCTGCTGTACCTTCTTGCCCGCTCGAGCGGGGCGAGGACCATTGTCGAGTTTGGGACCTCGTTCGGCGTTTCGACCCTGCATCTTGCGGCAGCGGTACGCGACAACGGTGGTGGCCGGCTGATCGGCACCGAGTTCGAGCCGACCAAGGTCGCCCAGGCACGAGCGAACCTCGCCGCAGCGGGCCTCGATGACCTCGTCGACATTCGAGCTGGAGATGCGCTGGAAACACTGGCGCGGGATCTGCCGGACACGGTGGATCTCCTTCTCCTCGATGGAGCCAAGAACCTGTATCCCAAGGTGCTCTCCCTGCTCGAGGCGCGGCTTCGACCGGGCGCCTTGATCGTGGCGGACAACGCGGACTGGAGTCCGGAATATCTCGCGCGCGTCCGTGGCCCAACTGGCGGATATGTCTCCGTCCCGTTCGCCGGCGACGTTGAACTCAGCATGAAACTCTGAGGATCAGCAGTGAGCCCGGATGCGCAACCGCGAAGGACCGTGCTGCTCATCGGCGCTTCGCGCGGACTCGGCTACGCCATGGCCGAGGAGTTTCTGAAACGAGACTGGAGCGTCATCGGTACCGTTCGCGGTGCGGCGCCGACGCGATTGCATGAGCTGTCGCTGCGCTCGCCCGGGCGGGTCGAAATCGAGAGGCTCGACATCACGAACCCGGATCAGATCTCCGCGCTGCGCGCTCGTCTTGAGGACAGGCGACTCGACATGCTGTTCGTGAACGCCGGCGTGACCAACAATCCTAATGAGACGATCGGGGAGGTATCGACGGAGGAGTTCATTCGCGTCATGGTGACCAACGCCTTGAGCCCGATGCGTGTGGTGGAGATGCTCTATGCCATCCTTGCTGATGAAGGCACGCTCGGGGTGATGTCCTCAGGTCAAGGTAGCGTCGCAAACAATACGAACGGCCAGCGCGAGGTCTACCGCGGGAGCAAGGCCGCCCTCAACACGTTCATGCGCAGCTTTGCGGCTCGCCGCGCCGGCGATCGGCGCGCCATGGTCCTGATGGCGCCTGGCTGGGTGCGCACCGAAATGGGCGGTTCGCAGGCTCGTTTGACGATCGAGGAGAGTATTCCCAACCTCGTGAGCACGCTCCTTGCCGCACAGGGTGTGCCGGGTCTCAGGTACCTGGACTATCTGGGCCGCGCCGTTCCCTGGTAGGACGGGCCGGCGTCCTCTTAGTCGACGTTGGGCATTCCGAGCCGCTTTAAATACGCAGCGAAGCGTGGATCGTTGGCAATCGATAAATACGCAGCGAAGCGTGGATCGTTGGCAATCGATCGAGTTCGGTCCACGCTTGCCCACGGTTCTTCGTCGTGGGCGGCAGCTTAACCTAACGCTGCGGTGGTTACGCTCCGTCAGGATGCGTCAGCGGCGCCTTTCTCGTGTCGTTCGCCGACCGCCAGCCATGCGGATGCGGTAACCAACGCGAAGAGTGTCCAAGCACCGATTCCGGGAAGCAGCATCGCGAACATCTCGAACTCCGAGTTGGCAGACGAGTGGTGAGCGTCCGCGGCTCGAACACCAGGGGATCGAACGAGGGGGCATTCAACCGCGCCAGGATCATTCGCGTACCGCGGCGCCCGATCGCAAAGCTAGCAGCCCGTTACTGGTACAGGCCAACAACGCTTCGTCATGTGGGCATCACCGTTCGGAATCTGTCAGGAGTCCTCATGCGGGTGTGATGCAGGTCCAGGGATCGGCGCGTGGCTTGGCGAGGCCCCTCCCGGGTGTCTGGGCAACTCGTGGTCGCATTGTCGGATCGCTAAAGTAATACCAGATATATGCGAGGTATTACTTCTATGGCAACGACGATGACCAGAAAGGGCCAGGTAACGGTGCCCAAAAAGGTTCGTGAGTATCTAGGCCTCAAAGCCGGAAGTTCGGTGCTGTTCGAGCGTCTTGCCAGCGGCGAGATCGTTCTGCGTCCTGCCAAGCGTCGAAGTAAAGAGCGCACCAGCGTATTCGCGAAGCTTCGGGGTCGGGCGACTGTCAGGATGAAAACCGAGGAGATACTGACTCTGACCCGCGACCCCTGAGGCAATGATTCTCGTCGACACGTGCTGTTGGAACGTCCTCGCGGACGATCCCAAATGGGCAGGTTGGTCCCAGGGGCAAATGGAGACCGCGAGCCTGGCAGATACGCTGGCCATCAACGCAGTGATCTATTCAGAACTCTCGATGGCGCTCGAGCGCATAGAGGAACTCGAGGCGGTTCTAGCGGAAGCGTCGTTGAGGTCGAGCCAATCCCCCGGGAGGCGTTGTTCCTCGCCGCGAAGGCGTACCTCAACTACTGGCGCCGCCAAGGAACTAAGCAAAGCGTCCTGCCGGACTTCTACATCGGCGCGCACGCCGCGGTCGCGCGTTGTGCCATTCTCACGCGAGACGTCAATCGCTATCGCACATACTCTCCGACGGTGAGGCTCATCTCGCCCGAGTGATGTGACGCTTCGTTCATCCGCCATCGATAACTTACTTCAATTTGTCGGCGATCTTGGCAAGGCCAGCTTCCGCGCACGCAACGTCCTTCTCACCGCCCGGAGCGCCCGAGATGCTGATGGCACCGATCAGTTCGCCCGCCTTTTTGATTGGCAAGCCGCCGGCAAATACGACGAGATTCACATCAGCATCCGCCCCGGGCGGGGCACCCGGTGGACGACCCGGTGTAGCCGGTGGCATCGGCTTGCCCGGGCCAAATCCGATGGAGGCGCCGTAGTCCCCCGAGCTCTTGCCCGTCTTGATGACCGTATAAGCTTTGCGGCGCCCGATATCCACCGTGCGCGCGGCCGTGTCATCTGAGCGCATCACGAGCTTTACGTCCCCATTGACGTTCATGTAGGTGGCTGTGACGTTGTAACTCTTCGATTTGCAATCGGCGATCGCCGCCTCGGCCCACGTCATGGCTACCGAGAGCGGTAGCTCCTTCGGCAGTGGCGTTGGCGCCGGTGCCGGTGGCGCATTGGAGCCGGCGGGTGCTTGCGCAAGTGCACTCACGCTACCAACCATGAGCAGTGCAGGAATGATCGCTCGTTTCATATACCACCCGGTTCGTGTGGGGTTCCAGCGGGCTCTAATGTAACGCCGTCGGCGCCTCGATACGAGAGCGTTAGGGCAGGGGCCTGAGCACGAATCGTCCGTAAGCCACGAAGGCTGCCACCAACCCCATCACGACGACATAGCACAGCGGGTTGGTTGCGGTGAGTGCGAGCGAATACTGCGCGAAGATCACGGCGAGGATCAGGCTGTCCAATGCGAGTGCGGCTGCGGCCAGCGGGGTCAGGACCGGAATCCACTTCAGGGCGGCCGGGACGATGAGCAGGATTGCGCACAACATCTCAATGACGCCGATCGCTCCCCAGACGCCTCGCGGAAGCGCGGCCGTCTGCGGCATCTTCGCGAGCTCCTCGAAGTGCAACAGCTTGTACTGCCCACCCATGAAGGAGAACAGCGCGAGTGCGATCTGGAGAATCCACAAAAAGACGTTCATGGGAGAATCCCTTGTTGTTTCACTTACCGGGTGTGGTCGGGTACGGCGGCGCCTGCTTGAGTTCCACGGCCTTGAAGTTCTTTAGCTGTCCGAGGGCGGTGGCGATCGCCGCATCGAGCTGCGGATCCTCGCCGCGGTTGACGGCCGCGGGATCGAGCCTCACCTCGATGTCGGGCGCGACGCCCTCGTTCTCGACGCCCCACTCACCTTCGGGGTTGAAGAATCGAAAGAAGGGCACCGTCAGCTGGCCGCCGTCGCTGAAGGGCGGATTGATCGCGACGCCGATCAGTCCTCCCCACGTGCGCGTGCCGATCAGGGTACCGAGCTTCTGGTGCTTGAAGGCGTAAGGAAGGAAGTCTCCGCCCGAGCCTGAGTCCTGGTCGGCGAGCATCACCTTCGGGCCGTAGATGCCGCCGCCCGGGGTGCTGAAGATCTGCGCGTCACGGTCCTTCCAGCTCGACAGATACGGCCGACCCAGGGCTTCGATGATGTAGTTGGCCGCCTGGCCGCCGTTGTTCTTGCGCTCATCGATGATGAGCGCAGGCTTCTCGATCTGCGCGAAGAACATGCGGTTGAAGTACTGGAAGCCACCCGCCGTGGTATCGGGGAGATACACGTAGGCGACCTTCCCTGTGGTCTTCTTCTCCACGTACTCGCGGTTGTGCTCGATCCAGCGCCATTGGCGCAGCGCCACCTCATCGGCGATCGGCTCGACCACGATATTGTGGGCGCCGGCGCCCAAGGCGTCGGGACCGACTCGGAGCGTCACCTGCTTGTCTACCGTCTGCTCGAAAAACGCGTACAGATTCTGCGTGGCATCGACCGGCACACCGTTGACCGCGAGCAGGTAATCACCTTCGGTGACGTTCAGCCCCGGGACCCCCAGCGGCGCGCGCAAGAACGGGTTCCAGCGGTCGCCGCGCAGGATGGCTTTGATGCGGTAATGCCCATTCTCGACCGCGATGTCGGCGCCGAGGAGCCCGGTTTTGATCGGTGCTTCGGCCGGTACGTCACCGCCCGCGGTTCGGTTGTGACCCACCTGCAGCTCGCCGATCATCTCGAGGAGGAGATCCGTGAGATCCTCACGCCGCTGCACGAATTTGACGAGCGGCTTATAGCGCGCGTAGACGGCATTCCAGTCGAGGCCATGCATGTTCGGATCGTAGAAGAACTCCTTCTCCATCCACCACGCCTCATCGAAGATCTGCTGCCATTCCGCGGCCGGATCGACATACATGCCGAGCTGGCCGAGATCGATCGGCTTCGGTTCGGGTTTGTCGTTTGCGTCGGCGATCTCAAGCTTGCCCTTCGTATATTGGAGCAGCAGCTTCTTGCCGTCGGCGCTGATCGTGAAGTCCTGGATCCCTTGCTTGAGAGATTTCGCTTTGCGCTCGGTGAAATCGAAGCGGTAGAGCTCGCCGTCGTTGCCGGGCTCGACATCCGGTGGCTCGGCGGTGACACCCGGCTGGCGGCGCTCGAGATAGAAGAGCGCCCCGTCGCACCCGACTGCGAGCGATTCATAGCGGCGCTCGGCGACGGGAAAGCCGGCTATTCGGCTCTGCAAGCCTTCGAAGTCGATGCGCACAGACTGCCGCGGCTTGCCGCCCTTGGCATCACTCGTGGCTTCGGTCTTCGCAGTAGTCTTCGCGTCAGCCTTTTCGGGTTTGTCGGCAGATGCCTTGCAGCCGCCCTTATCGTCGTCAGCATCCGCGTGGCTCGCGTCTTCATCACCCGCTTTGGGCAGGAGTGGCGAGCGGCCATCGGCGGCGAGCACTGCGACGTATAGGCCGCGCCGCAGGGAGCGCTCTTGCGTGGAGAGATCGAGCCCGACCTGGCTGGGGCCTGAGTTGATCGAGGCCGTGAAATAAAGATAGCCGCCGGGCGCGAAGACCGGGCTATCGGCATCTGAGAGACCGTCGGTGAGGTCCACATTCTTCCCGGTCTGGAAGTCGTGCAGCCGGATGCGGGTGAAGTGATTCTCGCCCTGCACGGTGTAAGCAAGCCAGCGGCTGTCCGGGGAAAAGGCCACGTGGAAGGGGCCGCGGTCGAGGCTGCGTTCGATGCGTGTGCTTGATGTCTTCTCGAGCGCGAACGCATACAAGTTGAGATGATTGTCCTGATAGATGAGCGTGGCACTGTCGGGCGACCAGGCAAGAAGCTTGTAATAGCTGGGCTTCGGCAACGGATACACCTTCGGCTTCTCGAGCCCGGCCTGATCGCGCACCACGAGCGCATGCTGCATGCCGAGGTCGGTGAGGTAGGCGATGCGCGTGCCGTCGCGGCTCCACATGGCATCCTGCTCGCGCACGCCAGAGGTGCGGGTGAGGTTGCGGATAGAGCCGTCCTTGACCGGCACCGTGAAGACATCGCCGCGCGCCGTGACGACGACGCGTTTGCCGGTGGGCGACAGAAATGCAGCAGTGATGGTCTTGCTCGCGTCCTTCCATTGCGGGCGCAGCTGTGCCGACTCGGTCGCGAGGGTGATCGCGAGAGGCGTCGTGTTGCCGGAGTCGAGGTCGAGCTGCTTGAGCCGCCCCCCGGTCTCGTAGACCGCAGTGCGCCCGGCGACTGCGACATTGCGCACGTCCCACACCGACTCTTTCGAAAGCTGACGCAGCTGCTTGCGGCGGGTGTCGTAGGCAAAAAGATTCGCCGCTCCTGGGCTGCGATCCGAGATGAACACGACCTCATCGCCAGCCCAGAGCGGCGCGCGGTCCGTGGCATTCTCGTGCGGCACCTCCTCCCAAGCACCGCTCGCGGGATTGAGGATCCAGATGGGTGTGGTCATGCCGCCGCGATAGCGGCGCCAACCGGAAGGCGCCTCGTAGGCGGTGCGATAGGGACGGTAGGCCAGGCGCGTGCCGTCCGGCGACCAAGCGCCTTCCGCGGCCACCGCCTCCATCACCCTGTGCTCGAAGCCACCGGCGAGCGCAATCTCGTAGAGCTGATTCGAGCGGTTGTTGGCGACCTCTCGCGGTGAGGCAAAGAGAATCTGTTTGCCGTCCGGACTCCAGCCGTCCACCTCGTCGCGCGCCGGATGGAAGGTGAGCCGGCGCGGCTGCCCGCCGCTAACCGGAATGACGTAGACATCGGTGTTGCCCGCATAAGTGCTGGAGTAGGCGATCCACTGGCCGTCCGGCGAGAAGCGCGGACGGGAGGCGCTCGCGTGCATCGTGAGGCGCTCGGGACGCTGGCCATCGCGATCCGCTACCCAGACGTCTCCGCCATAGATGAACGCGAGGTGCTCGCGCGACAGCGTGGGCTCGCGCAGCAGCAGCGTGCCGGAGTCTTCGGCCCCGCAGACTTCGAGGCTCAGACCGAGGAGGAGTAGGCTGAGCGTAGTGCTCGGCCAAAGTCGCTTGTTCATTGTTCGTTCACGTGACGGCTCAGTCACCCCAGGGCAGCTTAACCTAGTCCGGCAAGCGCGAGCCGCGGGTTTCCAGCGCAGCGGGTAGCAGCAGCAGGCCGACGAGGAAGGCGAGTGCCGTTGAGGCAACCGGGATGCCGATGCTGCCGTAGGCTGCGACGCCAGCACCAATCGCGAAATTGATGCCCGCGCCGATGAACCGCCCGAACGACGTTACGAACGCAAACGCCGTGGCCCGCATCGACGTGGGGTATTGTTCCGGCAGCCACAGGCTGTACATCGCGAAGTTACCGCCGAAGAAGCCGAGCGGCACCAGCGCCGCAATGAACAGCGGCAGGGGGTGATCAGAGTAGAACGCCCAGCCGAACGACAGATAAATGGACACGGCCATGCCCACGAAGAACACGGCATGAGCCCTGCGACGACCCAGCATCTGCGCCAACGGGGGGACCGCAAGGCAGCCAAGGATGGTGCAGATCGACAGCAGTCCGGTGCCAAGCGATGCCCAGCGGGTCGCTGCGATGGCAGAGTAGCCCGCCCGCTTCGCGAGCTGAAGGATGGCGGTGGGCTCATACACTGTGCCGGCCCAGAGTCCCACGATAGAAACGGTCGCCAAGCCCGCATTGATCAAGGTCCGGCGCTGGAATGGACCGGTGAAAATCCGACGGAGCGGAGCACCTTCAGCTGGCGCTCGCCAGCGCACGGGCTCGGGAACGCTGCGGAGGACATAGATCGCCACGAGCACCGGTAGAGCGCCGCACAGGAAGAGGGCACGCCATCCGAAGGTGGCACCTACGGTGTAGTTCAGTGCCGCGGCGAGGAAGAATCCCACGTAGTAGCCCGTCTGCAGGTAACCGGCGCCGCGGACCCGCCGCTCCTCGGGCCAGGACTCCGCGACGTACGTGCCCGCGAGCGACCACTCCCCGCCGATGCCGATGCCAGCGAGGAGGCGGCAGATCGCAAACTGCCACACGTCGTGCGCGAAGGCGGCGGCTCCGGTGAACACGGCATAGCAGAGAATCGCGGCCGCGAGCGTCCGCGTCCTGCCAATGCGGTCCGCCACCGGCCCCCACATGAATGACAGGCCCCATCCGACCAGGAACAGCGCGAAGAGGACGGAGCCCACGAAGCCAACCTGGACCGGGGAGCCTGAGTAGCCGGAAGCCGGCAAAAGCTCCCTGAGCGCCGGTGCGAGTGCGAGGGCATAGATAAAGGAGTCCATGCCATCGAGTACCCAGCCCGACCAGGCCGCCCAGAACCCGCGCACCTGCTCGGGTTGCAGTTTCGCGTGCGTCATTCTAGCGGCGATAGAGATCTCGATGATCCTCGCGCAGGCGGTTCTTCTGCACCTTGCCCATCGAATTGCGCGGCAGCTCACTCACCACCAGGATGCGTTTGGGCACCTTGTACACGGCGAGTCGTGCGCGCAGTGCACGCACCAGAGTGGTCTCATCGATGGTCGCGCCGGCCGAGACGGTGATGGCGGCCGTGACGCCCTCGCCAAGATCCGGGTGGGGCACGCCGAAGACCGCGCTCTCCACGATGCCGGGGAGCGCATCAAGCTCCAACTCGACCTCCCTGGGATAGACGTTGAGCCCTCCACTGATGACCAGATCCTTGGCCCGCCCGACAATCGACAGATAGCCGTCGGCGTCCAGTGTGCCGAGGTCGCCGGTGCGGAAGAAACCGTCTGCTGTGCGATCCGTGGCTGTCTTCTCCGGTGCTCGCCAATAGCCTGCGCAAACATTTGGACCGCGGATCTCGATCATGCCGACTTCGGTCCCGTCCTCGGCACGCAGGGCATCCATGATGCGCAGGTCCACTCCTGGCAGCGGCAATCCGACGGAGCCAGGCTTGCGCAGCCCGAAATAAGGATTACTCGTGTTCACAAGTGTCTCGGTCATGCCGTACCGTTCGAGGATCACCTTGCCGGTGCGCGCCTCGAATGCACGATGGGTCTCGGCAAGCAGGGGCGCAGATCCGGACACGAAGAGGCGCATGCCGGCCACGGCCTCCCGCGTCAGCGCCGGGCAGCTGAGCAAGCGTGTGTAGTGAGTCGGCACGCCCATGAATACCGACGCGCTCGCCAGCTGCATGATGGTCTCGGTGGGATCGAATCGTTGCAGCAGGCGCACCGAGCCTCCGGCCGCGAACAGCACGTTGAGAGTCAGAAACAGACCGTGGACGTGGAACAGCGGCAGCACGTGCAGCAATGTGTCGTGCACGCTCATGTGCCAGGTCGCAACCAGCGCCTGTGCGTTTGCGAGGAGATTGGCGCGCGTAATCATCGCGCCCTTCGATCGCCCAGTCGTTCCAGACGTGTAGAGCAGCGAGGCCAGCGCCGAGTCCGCAACGGCGACCGCAGGCATGGGAGTGGTTTCAGCTGCGACGCGTGCGGCGTAGCTTCCATCCCCACTCGTGCCGAGCGTCTCCACGTGTGTGCGTCGGGTGCACGCGGGGTGCGCCGCTTCAGTTGCATTCTCGGGACGTGTCAGTAGCAGACGCGGCTCGCTGTCAGAGAGGAAGTATTCAAGCTCGGCCGCCGTGTATGCAGGGTTGAGCGGCACGATGACCGCACCGATGCGCAGGCAGGCGAGGTAGACGAGCACGGCCTCGAGCGACTTATCGACATGCACCGCGACTCGGTCGCCGGGATGTACGCCGAGTTGCGCCAGCGCTGCGCCGTGTAGGCCGGCTGCGCGATCCACCTCGGAATAGGATAGCCGCCGGTGATCGCCGTCTGATACGCAGAGACGCGAGGGGTCCGAGCGTGCAACGGACGCGATCCAGTCGTAGGGGTCGAGCGGCCTCATCTGGCGTAAGTGTAGTTGAGCCTCCCGTGCTTGCAATGTGACCGCAATGCGGTCAAAATGCAAGCATGCCTATTCAGATCACCATCCGCGACGTTTCGGAGAAGGTGCGCGACGAGCTCGCCGCTCGTGCGGCTTCGCAGGGCAAGTCCATGCAGGAGTTTCTGCGCAGCGAGCTCGAACGCCTTGCTGCGCGACCGTCCGTCGACGCTTGGCTACAGCAAGTGGTCAGGAGAAAGGATGCGGCTCAGAGCCGGGTTTCCTCGGGCCTGATACTCAAGAATCGTGACGCCGACCGGCGGTGAGCGTCGTCGTCGATTCGTCCCTCCTGGTCGCAGCGCTCGTTGATTGCGGTCCGCATGGAAGATGGGCCGAGGGAATCCTGGCGCGCGGCTCGCCTTATGCGCCCGAGCTGGTGCAGGTCGAAGCGACAAACATCCTGCGGCGCCTGGAGCGGGCCAAGAAGATCGCCCGCGCCGAGGCAAACGCCGCGCACGCGGATCTCATGCTGCTTGATATCCAATTGTTCTCCTTCGAGCCCTTCGCAGAGCGTATCTGGGAGCTTCGTCATCACCTCACGAGCTATGACGCCTGGTATGTCGCGGTCGCCGAAGTGCTCAACCTTCCGCTTGCTACATTGGACGCGACTCTTTCAAGGGCGAAGGGACCGAAATGCGACTTTCTGGCGCCTAGCGACAAATAAGCTTACTTTGGTGGGCTCATCCGGAGCATCGTAGATGTGCTCTGATAAGCGCACCTTCAATTCGGGCTTCCCCTGATACAACTGTGAGAGTGAGCTACCTTGAGCTCACATCGGCTCCAGCGCCCGTTCCCGCGCGCGCCGGAGACGAGCGTATCTGCGCACAAAAGCTGAACATTGAAGAGTACCTCGAATTGTATATGCGCGTTGGGGAGCCGCTGCGCTGGGACCAGCGGCTAAAAATGCCACGCGCCGATCTCATCCGGCTTCTCGAGTCTGAGCGCAATCAGCTGTACGTGCTGAGAGATCGACTTGGTGGCGCGCTGGGGTTCTGCGAATTCGAACGCGCTCTTCCAGAGATTGAGCTGAAGAACTTTGGACTCATTCGCCAAGTCCAGGGTCGGGGGCTCGGCTTATGGCTTCTGCTGACGACCCTTCATCAAGAGTGGGAGCGACACCCCCGACGCATCTGGCTCCATACCGATGAATGGGATCATCCAAGTGCCATCGCCGTCTATCAGCGGGCGGGGTTTCACATCTACATGGTGAGAGATGAGCTGCCGGCAGATCTCTGAGGCGGAACTGTCATTCGATACAACATTATGAGTAGAATATAAGCTATTGTTTAATCTCAATATTATACAAATGAAATCGCGAGACACTAATGTGCGCGTTGAGGAGTGCTTCCCTGCGCCGCAACGGATAAGTCATTCCAGCGCTCCCAGGTCTCGATTCGCTTCGTGTATTCCGCGCGAGTCATCGGCAGTCCGAGGGAGCCAAGGAAAAGACGCAGCGGCGGATCCGGCGCATCGACGAGCTTTAGGATTGCGGCACCCGTCGCGTCAGGATCTCCCGGCACTGCACTGGATCTGAATGATGCTATCGCGGCTCGCGCCGGCTCATAGGGTGCCATGGGCTTGGAGTGGATGGCGGACGCCCGACCCCACTCCGTGGCGTAGCCTGCGGGTTCGACGATCGTCACTTTGATCCCAAACGGAGCCACTTCTGCAGCGAGCGACTGGCTAAAGCCTTCCAAGCCCCACTTTGACGCGTGGTAGAGGCCGATCGTCGGGAATGCGTTCACGCCGCCGATCGATGAAACTTGAATGATGTGCCCCGCGCCTTGGGCACGCATGATCGGAAGCACCGCTTGTGTCACCCATAGGGCACCGAAGAGGTTCGTCTCAATCTGCCCGCGCGCTTCTGACTCGCTGACCTCTTCGATCGCACCGAACAAGCCATAGCCAGCATTATTGATGGCCACATCGATGCGCCCGAATCGCTGATGCGCTTCAGTCACCGCATTGAACACGCCCGCCCGATCCGTTACGTCAAGAGTGATCGCCGCGACTCGGTCGCCGTAGCGCTCGACCAATGGCGAGAGCGTGGCGACATTGCGAGCCGTGGCGGCGACGCGATCGCCGCGCGCTAAGGCAGCTTCGGCCCAGACACGGCCGAAGCCTTTTGACGTACCCGTTATGAACCAGACCTTGGTTGTCATCTTGAAAGACTCCTGCTGATCTCGGGTCAGGATACTTCCCTTCAATCTTGTCGCGCATCATCCTTGTGAGAGATGTTCACGGTGAAGCTGCCGCTCAGGGAGCCAGAATCATATGGCGAAACGTGACGCTCGAAACCCCGCCTCAGCGAAGGGCGACTGGTACATAGATGACCGCTGCATCGATTGCGCAGCATCAAGAGAGGTCGCGCCGGGGCTGATTGTGGAGCGCGGCGGCAAGTCAGTGTTTGCGCGGCAGCCGGTAACAGAAGATGACACTGCGAGCGGCTTGGCGTGCGGTGCTTCTCTGTCCAACGGCATCTATTGGCAAGGAAGGACGCCGCGAGCAGCCGCCTGACTTGTTCCCTCAAGAACTCGAGCCGGGCATATACCGCTGCGGTTACAACGCGCGCTCCTCATTCGGCGCTCACTCATATTTCATCCAGAGGAAAGAAGGAAACGTGCTCATCGATTCACCACGTTACGTCGCGCAAACTGGTCGAGGCCTTCGAGCGTATGGGTGGTCTCACCGACGTTCTGCTTTCGCATCAAGACGACGTGGCTGATGCCGACAAGTATGCCGATAGGTTCAGTGCGCGAGTCTGGATCCACGAGGATGACCGCTGCGGCTGCGAGCTATGCGACGAATCTGCTGAAGGGGACGGAGATGACGGACATCGGAGGAAACATGCTCGCATTCCGGTACCCGGGCATACGCGCGGCAGCGTGGTCTACCTGTGGCGTGACATTATCTGTTCTCGGGCGACTCTCTTGCCTGGAGTCGCGAGACGCATGACCTGGTCGCTTTCCGCGAGGCCTGCTGGTACTCGTGGACTGAGCTCAAGCGTTCACTTGGGCGGCTTGCAGAGTACCGATTCGAGTGGATCCTTCCCGGACATGGTCATAGTGTGCACCTGCCTGCGGCCGAGATGAACACGCGACTCCGGGCGCTGGTCGACAGGATGTAACCGCTCACCTATGAAAGATTCGGAACGTCCTGGTTCGGGCAGTCCCATCGCGATCAGCGATCTCCCGGATGGCGGAATGATCCGCACGAAGGTTGGGGGCGAGGAGGTGCTCGTGCTGCGGCGGGGTGATGCCATCTTTGCGATCGGCGCCTCGTGTACGCACTACCATGGCTCCCTTGCCGACGGCCTTCTCAGTGGCGACTCGCTGCGCTGTCCGCTGCACCATGCCTGCTTCGACATTCGCACCGGCGAGGCGCTGCGTGCACCCGCGTTGGACCCTATTCCCTGTTGGCGCGTCGAGCGGGTCGGTGATTCGATCTTCGTTCGCGAAAAACGTCCCCAGTTCAAGCGCCCAGCCTCATCGTTGTCGAACGCGCCCAAATCGGTCGTCATTATCGGGGGCGGGGCCGCAGGAGTGGCCGCCGCTGTCACGCTGCGTGATCAAGGCTATCCGAGTGAGCTATCCGTGATCAGCGCGGACGATTCTCCACCGTATGACCGGCCCAATCTGTCGAAGGATTTCCTCGCCGGCACGGCACCGGAAGAGTGGATGCCACTTCGCGCGCCCGAGTTCTACACCGACAATCGCATTGACCTTGAGCTCAGCACCCGCGTGATCTCGCTCGACGTAGCCCAGAAGCGCCTGCAACTGGCCGACGGCCGGCAACTCGAGTTTGGTGCGTTGCTGCTCGCCACGGGTGCCGAACCAAACCGGCCACCCATTCCCGGCGCTGCCGCCGATCAGATCCACTATCTGCGCACGTTCGCGGACGGTCGGGCGATCGCGGCGAAGGCTGCTACAGCCAAGCGTGTGGTCATCATCGGCACGAGCTTCATTGGAATGGAAGTGGCCGCGTCGCTTCGCGCTCGAAACATCGACGTCCATGTGGTCGGGCGCGACAGCGTACCGATGGAGCGCGTCCTCGGGGCGCAGGTCGGGCGCTTCCTTCAGACACTGCACGAGTCGCATGGCGTCGTATTCCATATGGGTGTCGGCGCGGCGCACATGGAGGGCCGTCGGCTGACATTGAGCGATGCGACGACACTGGATGTGGACTTCGTGGTCGTCGGAGCCGGCGTAAGGCCTGCTCTTCAGTTGGCTGAGCAGGCAGGGCTGGCGGTCGATCGTGGAGTCTTGGTGGATGAGCACCTCCAGACGAGCGCACCCGGCGTATTCGCCGCAGGCGATATTGCCCGCTGGTCTGATCGGCGCTCCGGTCAGCGGATCCGCGTGGAGCACTGGGTCGTCGCCGAGCGGCAGGGCCAGGTGGCGGCACGAAATATCCTCGGTCAGAGAGAAAAGTTCGAGGCGGTGCCCTTTTTCTGGAGCCAGCACTACGACCTCACGGTCAATTATGTCGGCCACGCCGAGGGCTGGGATCGTGTCGATGTGGACGGCGCATTGATGTCGCAGGATTGCACCATCCGCTACAAGCGCGGCGAGCGTACTCTCGCTGTTGCCACCATCGGCCGCGATCGCGATAGCCTGAAAGCCGAAGCGGCGATGGAGGCGGAGGAGCCCAGAGGAGGGCAGTCATGAGCACCAGATTCCAGAACTCGGTCGTGATCGTTACAGGCGGTACCGGAGGCCTCGGGCGTGCGGTGAGCCAAGCTTTTCAGGCCGAGGGCGCCGTGGTCATCGTCACCTATCGTTCAGAGCAGGAGTTCGAGGAGCTGAAGAGAGGTGTCGGCACCGCGAGCGATCGCCTCGAAGGCAGCCGCGTCGATGTGACCAACGAGTCAGCGACGAGCGAGTTCGTGCAGGGCGTGATCGATCGCCACTCTCGCATCGACACGCTGGTCAATACTGTCGGCGGTTACACGGGTGGCGCTGAGTTGTGGAGAACCGACGATGCAGCGCTGGATCTCATGTTGGCGCTGAACGTGCGGGCACCGCATGTGCTCATGCGCGCCGTGGTCCCGGCGATGCTCAAGCAAAGGCACGGGTGCATCGTCAACGTCGCCGCCAAGGCGGGCCTCGACCACCCGCCGAAGGCTGCAGCCTATGCAGCGGCCAAGGCTGCAGAGATTGCAATGATGGATTCTTTGGCGGCTGAATTGCTCGGAACGGGCGTCCGAGCCAATTCGGTCCTACCGAGCATCATCGATACCACCGCCAATCGCAGCGCGATGCCCAAGGCCGACTTCGCCAAATGGCCCAAGCCGCAGGACATTGCGCGCGTCATTCTGTTCTTATGCAGTGAAGACGCGAAATTGATTCACGGTGCGTCGATTCCCGTCTATGGGAGCGGCTGAGGTCGCCGCCAGTCACTCCGGAAGGCCGGCAAGGCGCAACGAAGAGGCAACCTGGTCGGCGTCAGCCGGATTCTTAAAGGGCTCCTTACTCATGAACCGGGCAATCGAAAAGTCTGGGCTGAGAGATAGGCAAGCGGCGACACTGGCTCTCGCGCGCTCCATATCGCCCAAGCGGGCATGACATCCCGCCGTCAGCGCAGCATTTCTGTACAGGCGGGCGCGAGCTTGGCCCAGACTCGAAAGGGCATCCGCGTAGCGACGTAAATTCATGCACGCCAGCCCGGCTTCGCGCCAGTACCACGGCACATCGAAGTACGGGTCAATCTCTTTCGCCTTCGAGAACCAAGTCAGCGCTTCTTCCGGTTCGCCTGCGTAGACCAGACAAGATCCCAAGTCGGCCGCGTTCCACTGGTTGTTTGGATTGATCTCGACCGCTCGCCGTGTGTATCGCACGGCCAAATCGTGGTGCCGTTGCAGCAGGCAGACGTGACCGAGGATCGCATGACACGTGCTCTCGCTATCGTCGAGCTCGACGGCTCGCCTCGCGAGCGTGTACGCCTTCTCGAGAGTACTTTCCGGGCTACGCAGGTCATCGTGCCACTGCCTGCGGAACATCACGGCGAGTAACGCATGTGCATAGGCATAGCCGGGGTCAAGTTCGATGGCCTTCTCGAACAGGCGTGTCGCTTCGGCGGCTCCGGACGGATCGTCCCACGACAGCGCGTTCCCCTTTAGTACGCACTCGTACGCCGCAAGACTCGTCGGCGGCTTGCGTCGCGCCTGCTCGGCAGCCGACACTTCAACCCGACCGACGAGCGTACTGACGATCGTCTGCACGACGCGGTCCTGAACCGCGAAAATCTCTTCGATTCTGTGATCAAATTTCTCGATCCAAATATGGTTGCCGGTTTCACCGTCGACTAGCTGGACGTTGATCCGGATGCGCTCACCTGTCCGCCGGACACTTCCCTCGACGACGAAGCGAACATTTAGCTCGCGGGCAACCTGCTTGATGTCCACTGAGACACCGCGATACCGAAATAGGGCAGAGCGCGAGCGCACGGCAAGCAGTCGCCAGCGCGCCAGCTCGGTGCTGATGTCCTCTGCGATACCTTCGCTGAAGTACTCCTGCGACGGATCGCCGCTTAGGTTCACGAACGGCATGACCGCGATTGACGGCCTGTCGGGTACCGATGCCGCGGTGTCGTCACTCGAGTGGCCGGCCGGCGGCTCTTCCCAGGGCGACACGGGCGCAATGAGGCGATAACCGCGGCGTACGACGTTCGCGATGTACTTTGGGCTTTTCGGATCGTCGCCCAGCGTACGCCGCAGAGCCGCTACTGCCGCATAGACGGAGTCCTGGCTGACCACCACGTCTTTCCACACCACATCCAGCAGCTCTTCCACGCTGACCACCTGGCCGGCGCGCTCGGCAAGACACATCAGCAGCTGCATCGTCTTGCGTTCGACCTTGATCTTGCGTCCGTCCTTGTAGATTTCATCCAGCGCCGGATCGACCCGCACATCCGCGATCCGAAGCAGGGAATGAGCAGCTGAACTGGGTATTGGCATCGCAGTGGCGATTGTACATGGCCAATCCCTAGCCCATCTTCAGGCCGTCATCAGGACTATCGGGGTCGCCCTGGCGCATCGTTTACCTCAAGCCAGCGGGGTTAAAACCCGTCAGCTGAAACGGCCCGAAAGTTTCTACGAATTGCTCAACATTAACGGAGATCATCATGAAGACCCTGATTGCTGCCACTAAGCGGTCGCGCCTGCTTGCGGCCACCATCCTCGGCTCGCTGGCCATTGCGGGTCCCCCAGCGGCGCTGGCTGCCGACAATGGCGGGATACCTCAAACCGCGGTGAAGTTCGGCGATCTCAGCCTCTCAGTGCGCGACGGTGCGGCTACGCTCTACAACCGGATCCATGCCGCGGCATACGACGTTTGCCGGTCCTTCGATGTCGATCGATACGGTCAATCTGATCTGAACCGAGTAAGTGCATGCGTTCACGACGCAGTCAGGAATGCAGTGGCCAAAGTTAACCAGCCGGCGTTATACGCGGCCTACAACGCGAGGAACCGCGACCCCTTGCCGGTCACCGTCGCCTCGGCTACACAGAACCGCTAGCGGGAAGTGAGGACGTGTGCTGTGCGCGCTCTGGCTGATCTGGGGGCGGATTGGTGTTCCGATCCGCCCCCCCAACAATGGCGCGAGAGACTGCGTCGTCCCGACAGCACAACAGAGCGCATACTGCGTGCCCGGATCGAGGAGTCGACCCGTCAATGAAGATAGTGATTAGCGTAGCTCTGCTGCTCGCGCTGTCGGGCGTAACGCCGGCTGCCGACCTGAGTCAACCGATTCCGCCCTCGGTGATCAGTGACCCACAGCCAGATCCAGCGCATCCACCCAGCTCGGCGGAAGTGCTCGTACCCAGTCACGGTGCGGGAATGAATGCCCTGTTTTATCTGGCGGGTGGAGCAGGTCGACATCCGACCATGGTGCTTTTGCATGGATTCCCCGGCAATGAGCAGAACCTCGACTTGGCTCAGGCCGTTCGCCGCGCCGGATGGAATGTACTCACTCTGCATTACCGTGGTGCCTGGGGGAGTCCGGGCGTGTTTTCGCTCGCGCACGTATTGGAAGATACGGATGCCGCGCTGGAATTCGTGCGCCGCCCCGATGTTGCGACCAAGTTTGGCATTGATACCCGGCGAATCGTCCTGGGCGGCCATAGCATGGGCGGTTTTGCGACCGCTGCGCATACCCGTCACGATCGCGCTCTCCAAGGTGTCGTAGTGATCGACGCTTGGAACGTGGGCTCGACCGGGGATGAGATGAGCAAAGTCTCAAAGAACGAACTGCCCACGGCGGCGGAAAAGCGATTCGACGATATCGGCAATTCCCTTCACGGCGCGACCGCCGCCAGCGTGGCCGCTGAAACGGTTGCGCATCGCACCGAATGGAACTTTCAGTCCTGGGCGTCGCAACTGACGCATCAGCCGTTACTGGTGATCGGCGCGTCGAGGGGAAGAGGCGAGGAGAACCACAAGCTTGCGGAAGCCGTGACCAAAGCCGGCGGCAAAGTTACTGGTGTGACTCTCGAGAGCGATCACAGCTTTCAGGACCGCCGAATCGCGCTTGCGGCGGTAGTGGTCGATTGGCTCCAGAAACTTCCTCGGACCGCGGATTGATCGCATCTCATAGCGCAGGCTTTAATACCGACTCACACCATTGCCTGAAGCTCGTCGGCGTCTCGAAGGCATTGGTCCGCGCAACCAAATGATCCATGCCTTCATTCTTCGCGATCAGCATGTTGATCATGGCCTGCGCCATTTCTTCCGTCGCTCCACGACCCGTCAGCATGGAGCGCATGTCGTCCATCGAGGTCTCCTGATAGACGATAGGCTTGCCGAGCACTTCCGACATGATGCGTGCCATGTCATTGAACGAGAGGTCTTCTGGCCCCATGAGCGGGATGCTCTCGACACCAGCCCAGGCTCGATCCAGTAACGATCGCGCGGCGAGGGCTGCAACGTCGCGCGTTGCGACGAACGGATTCTTGGCATCGCCCGACGAGGGCCAATAGAAAACGCCGCGATCTCGAATCGAGGGGACCTGACGCAACATATTTTCCATCAAGGACCCGCACGCCAGTCCGCGGTAGCTGACGCCGGTCGCAGCGATCATGTCGTCGAGCTTCAGTGTCGCCGTCACGTGTCCCGCGTTCTGCTTCCATCCTCGGCCAAGTGCCGAGATTCCGACCACTCGCTTTACGCCACTGGCCCGCATGGCCTGGCAGCCCGATCGAGAGAATTCCACGTACGCGGCATCGGCGCTGGGCGCGCTCATATCGCCTGTCACGAGCCAGAAGAGAGCGTCCGCTCCGTCGAGAGCTCTCATTACGACGTCGAACGCGCGATGCGATCCTTCAAATACTTCCACGCGATTGCGCGTCTCAATCGGAAGCTTCGACGGATTGCGCGCGATGACCCGGATCCTCGCGCCACTGCCCAAGATGCTGGCCAGGACCTGGCTTCCGATGTTTCCTGTTGGAGCGGTAATGACGATCATTTCTCTGCGCCCCGGCTGCTCGGTAGAGTCTGAAGAATCATCCATAAGTGGTTGTTATGTATTAGCTTAAGGTCTGCACGAGAGCCCATTCTAACCGAATGAGACGACGCGAAATCGGATCGGGTACGCTGCGTTACAACAGACCGGCGGTAATGCTCACGCGTGGGCGAGGGTGCAATGTCAGAGTCGAGCCTATTCCCCGTCGATGGAGGATGCGACTGCGGATCAGTGCGCTACCGCGTATTGACGCCGCCACTTTTCGTTCATTGCTGCCACTGCCGTTGGTGCCAGCGCGAGTCCGGGGCGTCCTTCGCACTCAATGCAATGATCGAGACGGATCGGGTTCTGACACTAGGTGTTGCGCCAGAGGCCGTTGAGACACCTTCCGAAAGCGGACTCGGGCAGATCATCGCGCGCTGCCCGAAGTGCCGCATCGCCCTCTGGAGCCACTACTCCGGGGCTGGCCCGCTGTTGTCGTTTGTCAGGGTTGGAACCTTGGACAACCCTGATGCCCTTCCGCCCGACATCCACATTTTCACGGCGTCGAAGCAGCCATGGGTCGTCATTCCAGCAGGCGTTCCGGCCGTCCCCCAATACTACGAGCGCGAGAAATATTGGCCGGCCGCGAGCTTGGAGCGTCGCCGCGTTCTCTCTCCTCGGATCAAGGAATATCGGGCCTCTCGCAACCTCGCGCCGCTTTGATACCGAAGGAGGCTAGTCGTCTAGCAGGCCTAGCCCTTTTTGAATCCGTGACGCATGCTTCTCCACACGCGCGGCCCGTGTAGAGGATTGTTTCGCACTCGCGAAATACAGCAAGTAACCCCTTTGCCTCCCAGGGGTGAGTGCGCGGAAGGCTGCGGCGAGTCGGGGATCATCATCCAACCGCCTTTTGAATTCCTCTGGCACAGCGAACTCCGCGGCACTTTTCAGCTTCACCTTCGCGCCGGATTTCTCCAGGGAAATTGCCTGCACGATGCAAGCCTTTACTGCGGGTTTCTTCCTCTTGATTTCCGAAAGCGATGCGAACCTGATTTGCCTCGCCGCCTGAACATTGGGAGTCTGCTGAATGAGGATGCCCTCAGGGGCCTTGAGTAAGGCACCCTTCATGAAGAGCAATGCGCAGTAATCCTTGAAACCATGGATCACCATCACGTTGCGACCATCGTAATCGTAACAAGCGTGCCCCCATTTCAGTTCTTCGTTGAGGCCAGACGCGAGACAGAGCTGGCGAAGCGCGGCATATTCGGCGTTCCATCGCAGTTCTTTGTGATGAACCTTCGTTACGCGTGGGTTCATCTTCTTGTCGATTCGATGTGAGGCCCTTTTTCTGGTGGGGGGCATGTGCGAGTACCTGCTCGAGGGCTGAGACGATTATGCCAGCCTCTGCTTGACTGTGCCCTGCCGGACTCGATCGACCCCCGACAACGTCAGCTAAGCGCTTGGGTGTAAGCGCTTGCAAGGCCGACACCCAGGGCTATACTTTCCGCGAGCGCTGCGGTGCATATGATTCGAGAGCAAGTATTTATCGGACCACCACGCCACCTGGCGCATCGACGCCGGCTGCTAGGGCTCACTCTGGCGGCTCTCGCCTACAGCCTCATGTGCTCCCTTGCCTCGCAATCCGCCAGAGGCGACCCGATTCAAGAAGCTCAGCCTTCCGCGGCGCCAGGTGCGTATTGGGTTCCGGCGGGGCAGGGTGGTTTCGCACCCGAGCGCTCCCGCTACAACAATTCCGCCGGCCAGGCCGAGGTGCTATACGCAGACGGTCCGCTCGACATGGCGCACAGCGCCTTCTTCGAGCCACTCGGGAGTAACGGTCGTGGCTGCGTCACCTGCCACCAGCCTGCGAGTGGGATGGGGCTATCGGTTGCGATCATCAAAAGCCGCTGGACGGAGTCGAACGGCCATGACCCGCTGTTTGCGGCCATCGATGGCTCGAACTGTCCCAGTCTGCCGCAGGACAAGGAGAGTTCTCACTCACTGCTGCTCGATCGCGGATTGTTTCGAGTGTCGTTGCCTTGGCCGCCCAAGCCCGCACCCGACGGCACATCGATACAGCCCGAGTTCACGATTGAAGTGGTTCGTGACCCAACGAGCTGCAACACCGATCCGCTCTATGGCCTCAAGAGTGCCGAGCCGCACGTTTCGGTCTTCCGTCGGCCTCGAGTCGTCGCCAACCTGAAGTACGTGGCCGTCGACGCTGGCGGTGAGGTCTACGGACCTCTCGGGCCCTTCAACGCCAAGCGCCTGGGAATGGTGATGGATCGGGACCCGGAGAGCGGGCGGTATATGTCGATGAACATCATGTCGGATGCCCGAGCGCCGACGCTGACGATGCAGGCGCAGGACGCCGCGCGCGACCACCTGCAGGTGCAGACACCGCTCACGCAAGACAGCTCAAGGAGATCCTCGCATTCGAATCCCAGGTCTATGCAGCCCAGGGCGTCGATAGGGTCGGAGATGATTTTTCGCTGCCGCAGATGCCGCCGGCACTGGGCGCGCACCAGCTTCTCGACTCGCGTTCGGGAATCCTGGGGGATAACTTCGGCACGCCGATTTTCAAGTCTTTCGATGCGTGGGCCACGAAGAGCGAAAACCGCGACAAGCCCTCAACAAAGCTTTCGGGATTCCGTGAGCCGCGGCTACGAGGTGTTCTTCAATCGTCCCTTCTGGATTGGGGACGTGTCCCACATCAATACGGTGCGGACTGGGCAACCCCGCCAAACGCACGTGCGTGACTTGCCACAACCTGCAGATGGTCGGAACGGATGCCTCCGCCGGCTGGGCCGATCTCGGGACCACAAATGAGCCATGGGCCGATGAGTCCTTGTATTCACCGACCTACGGCACGGCACCGCAGCTGCCACTCTTTCGCATCGTGTGCAAACCCGAGGCTCGCCCGCACCCGTTCTTGGGGCGCGTCATATTCACGCACGACCCTGGGCGCGCGCTGGTCTCCGGCAAGTGCTACGACGTGGGGTCGATCGTCATGGGGCAGCTGCGAGGTCTTGCAGCCCGCGCTCCGTACTTCGCGAGCGGCTCCGCGGAGGACCTCCGGGCCGTCGTCGACTTCTACGACCGCCGTTTCAACATGGGGCTCAGCGAGCAGGAGCGCGTTGATCTCGTAAACTTCATGAGTGTGTTATAGCCAGTGCGACGTATGAGCGCGAATCTCATGGCGCGATGGGGCACGCACTCGGCGTTCCTGCTCTTCTCGACTGCCGCGATGGCCGCGAATGGCGAATCAGCGCTCAAGCGACCGCCCAGCGAATTCCGTAATTTCATTGCGTGTCCCATCATTCAGGACACCGATACGGTTCCCTGCTGGCTCGCCGAATATGGTGGCGAACTCTACTTTCTGGGCATCCAGACTGATTCCGCCGGCTGGTCGCCGCCGTGGCTGGGGCATCGCGTGCTGGTCGAGGGGAAGCTCGCGCCGGGACCGCGGATTTGCGGTGGCGTCGCGCTGACCGCGAGCTCTCCCACCGGGGCGCCGTCTTCGGGCACCTCGGATGGCCGGCCCTTGCCCGAACCTCCGGTCGTTTCAGTGTCGCGAGAGCTCGATGCTTCGTGCCGCACGCTCCTACCCGCAGATCCGCGGTTTCAGATCGTCGGGCGACGCGGGCCGGGTCCTAATACAGTGGCCTCTGCTTTTCGCAAATTTCCCCCACCGCCCGCGCCCCCACAGGTGGCCCGGCCCTATCAGCCGAGGACCTTTACGCTGACATACGACTTCGATTCCGAGCTCGCATCACGCCAGATTGAGGCGCTGAAGGCCGTTCAATACGCGCAGGCGGTGCAGGCAAAGGAGCTGACGATCGTCGGCTATCGCGGCGCGACACTCTTGTCCGACGGAACCGTGACGCGCGAGATCCCGGCAATCGGGCGCTTGCGCGCAGAGGAGGCCGCAACGATGTTGCGCAGGCTCGGGCTACCCGGCTCGACGATACTCACGACAAAGTGGAGTGAAACGACAGAGCCCGCCGACGGCGTGACCGATCCGAGCCGGCGACGCACGACCCTCCTCATAACCCCCTGAAGCGCATGTTCACGGACAATACGCCGACCTCCGGCATGCGCGTCGGAATGATCGGCCCGATCGCTTCGAACTCTCGTGTGCGGCCCAACAGCTCCTCGAGCGCAATGCGCAGTTGCAGGCGCGCCAGTGGCGCGCCCGGGCAATGGTGTGGGCCACGCCCAAATGCCAGACTCTGTCCGATGTTCGGCCGATTGATGCGAAACTCGTCGGCATTTTCAAACACCTCTTCGTCACGGTTCGCGGACGCGTAATTCAACGCAATCGGCTCGCCGGCCCGAATCGGGCAGCCACGAATTTCCACGTCGCGGTTAGCAGTGCGGGCAAAGCCTCGATACGGTGTATAGAGTCGTAGAAATTCTTCGAGCGCCGCCGGGATGAGTGTCGGTTCCGCGCGCAGCCGGTGCTGCAGCTCCCGATCGCGACTCAAATGCACACCGATCGAGCCGATGAGCACGGTCGGAGCAATGATGCCGACGACCAGCACCTGACGGACGCATCCCACCAGTAGTTCTTCAGGCAACGGCTGATCTTGGTGCCGCGCGGCCAGCAGTGCGCTCGTGAAATCCTCCTCGGGATCGGCGGGCTCGCGCTTACGCAGCGCGATCAGCCCGCGTGCCATCGAATACAGAGCGAGGCTCGTCTCGCGAACGACCGCATCGAGATTGGATTGCACCGCCACGTTGAAAGCGCGTCCGGCCTCGCGTAGCGGCTCGGCCATATCGGGCGGAATACGCATCCATTCCACAAACACGTGTACAGGCAGACGGCTGGAGAAGTCGTCGCAAAGATTGCCTTGGCCAGCCTCGATCAAGGGCGACAGAAGTTTCCCGCAGATGCGCCGCACCACTGGCTCCAGATGTTGAATGCGGCGCTCGGACAGCAGGGGATTGAGCACCAGCCGGTAGGGCGTGTGCGCCGGCGGATCGAGGTGAAGTGGCGGCCGGCGCCCTGTGAAGGCGACCTTGGGTACGACGTTCTGCACGGAATTGATGAACGTCGAGTAATCCGTTGCCGCGCGTGCCACGTCGTCGTATTTATTGAGGCTCCAGAACCCGTTCCAGGCGTTGCTCCAAGCGACCGGACACCGGGCCCGCAATGCTCGAAAGAGCTCGTAGGGGCTGTCGGCCGTTTCGGGTTTAAGCGGGTTGAAGTCCTCTGGATGAGAAGAACGCATGACGTGGATGACGTATTTCCCAGAGTATGTAAGCGCTTGCAACGGCGCACCCGATTCGCCAGTATCGCGACCAAATTGCGAGGTGCTCATGCTGCGTGCAGTCGAAGATAAAAGTCGAAGGCCAATGCTGAGTTCGGCTCGGGATCTGGCCTGGGTTCTCATCGCTACGCTACTGCCGCTGCTACAACCCACCCTGGGGGTCAGCGCGGACAAGGAGTCGGGGCCCGGCCGTAACGAGGGCTACTCGGGCGCGACGTACGATGGCTTTGCGCGGACCTCGCTCTACGTGCCGATGCGCGATGGCACTCGCCTTGCGGTTGATATCTTCCGTCCGACGCACGGTGGGACTGCCGCGGTCGAGCGTCTCCCGGTGGTCTGGATGCATACCCCATACAACAGAAGAATCAATACTTCGAGCGGCGCTGCGACCGTCGAGAAGTATCCCGGATATGCCATCCAGCTCGTGAAATATGGCTACGTCGTGGCGGTCGTCGACTTCCGCGGTCTCTATGCGTCGTACGGTCAGAACCGAGGCTACAACCGCGGCGAGTGGGTCGACGCGGCTCGCATGGATGCCTACGACGTGACCGAGTGGTTTGCGCGCCAGCCCTGGAGCAGCGGCAAGATCGGCATGTGGGGTTGTTCTGCGACCGGCGGGAGTCAACTGCAGGCGGCTTCCACGCGGCCACCCTCGCTCAAGGCCATCATGCCGATGAGCGCAGAATTCGATGCGTACAACTTTGTCGTTTTGGGCGGCGTTCAGTTTCCGGAGCCTTGGCCCGATACGACGGCAGCGAAGGCCAACGCGGAGCGCGACGCCAAGGCCGTGCCAGTCGATGGGCAGCAAGGGCCGCTGTGGCTTGCCGAGGCCATCGCGACTCATCGCGACAACGTCGAGATGCCCGGCCGGCTGCCATATCGCGACAGTCACGATGCCGCACTGGATCTGGATTGGTGGCGAGTCTCGAGTCCGAGCACTTACCTCGAGGCACTCGAGCGCGGCGATTTGGGCATCTATGTGGCCGCGAATTGGGACGAGGCCGGCACGAAGCCCGGGGCGTTTTGGATCATGGCGAATCTGCCTTCATCCAGGACGAAGCTGATCGTGGGCCCGAGCGGTCACTGCCGTTGGGATGAGGTACAGCAGGAGACCGGTCTCTCGATCGTGACGGAGGAACTGCGTTTCTTCGACCACTGGCTGAAGGGTCTGGACAACCACGTCACGGACCCCGAGCAGCGGGTGACGTACTACACGTACAACGCGCCAAAAGGCTCCGAGTGGCGCAGCTCACGCTCCTGGCCATTGCCCACCGAGAGACCCACTCGGTTTTATCTAGGGAGCGCCAGCCTTGTCGAGAGCGCGCCCTCCGCAGGCCGCGACTCCGTCGCCATGAGCTCGCCGAGCCGGTCCACGGTCATCAAGATCGAGCGACAGGATGGCGGCGCCTCCTACGAGACGGGACCACTGCCCGCAGACCTCGAGGTCACGGGCAATCCGTCTGCCCATCTGTGGATCCGCACGCGCGCCCCAGATACCCTTGCTATGGTGTGGATCGACGATCTGGCGCCCGACGGCACGGCTCGCTCTTATCAAATGCTCGGTCGGCTCCTCGCCTCCGATCGCGCGCTGGCGAGAAGTCCATACGACAACATGGGGTTGCCCTGGCACAGTTTCCTCAAGAAGGACGTAAAACCTTTGGAGGCAAACAAGCCCACGGAGCTCTCATTCGCGCTGTTGCCGATGTCCTACCTGTTCAAGGCCGGGCACCGTGTGCGGATTACGGTCACCTTCACGGATGCGCAAGGGCGCACGGAGGGTGTCCCGACGGTTGAGTTGCTCCGCGGAGGCCAAACCGCCTCTTACGTCACGCTTCCAGTCATTCCGCACTGATGCGCTGGCGGTTTGCTGCCGCTTCACGCCTCACGCAATAGGCTCGCTACCTCGGGCTCGTTCTCCAGCGCGAAGATCCGTTGTACCAGGCGGTGAGCGCGTTTGGAGGAGAACGGACGGGCCGCATGCGCAGCGCAGTCGACGAACTTGCCGCAGAGCGCCTCATCGCTCAACGGCCGTTGCGGATCGCCCAGCGCAGCGTGGACCTCGTGGGTGAGTGTTTCTCCGGAGCTCAGGCGCACGATGAGCTTGCCGCGAGTGGCTTCGTTCCAGCTCGCGTCCGGCTCGAACCGGAAGTTGCCGCGCGCCGCGAGTGCGAGCACCGCCCGATCGGCGAGCGTGCGCTCCGTGAAACTGTTCAAGTCGATCCCTCCATGCACCAGCGCGAGGGCGACCGTGAACGGCAGACTGAACTTGGCATCGATGAGGGTATGCGGCGCCTGTTTGCTCCCCCTGGGCTCTGCGAGCATCTGCTGAGCTTGCCCACCCACGCACTCGAACGACTCAATCAGATTCGGGTCGACGCCGGCGCGGCTCCTGAGGACCTGGGCTGCCTCGATGTGCGCGTGCGTGCCTCGGCACGCTGGCCAGCATTTGAAGCTCAGCTGCTCAATCCAGAATGTTTCGCCCAGATGCTCGAGCAACACATCGGCGTCGTAGGCGCCGCCGGCGAACAGCTGATAAAAGCCGGCCCGTCCTTCCAGCGGGGCGTCGAATCCTCGCACGCCGCGAGAGGCGAGTTGCACGCATAACACGGCCGCGTGTGCCGGAAACGCTTCGCGAACGGCTCGCAACGTCGAGTCGGGGCTGAATTTGATCTCACCTGCGCAGCTGTTCTGACACAGTAGCAGCGACCAGGCGTCACATAGCTGCCGTGGCGAGAGGCGCATGATGCGTGCCGCAGCGAGCGTCGCACCGAAGGCGCCGAGAATAGGGGGCGGATACCAGCCCAGTCTCTCCATCGGTCCTCGAAGCGCGAGGCCCATTCGGCACACGAGGTCACATCCGAGAATCACGGCGGCCAGGAATTCGCGTCCGGTGCAGCCGAATGCTTCTGCACAGGCGAGGGCTGCCGGGAGGAGCGAGGCGTTCGGATGCAATGGAACCGGATCGAAAGCGTCCTCGTAGTCAAGGGCATGCGCCATCGCCCCGTTCACGAGTGCTGCTTGATCGACGCTGAGGCGATCGCCGAAGCCGAGCACGCTCGCCTGCGGCGCGCCGCTTTGCGCTAGCGCAAGCTCTCGAAACGGCAGGATATCCGTGCTCGTGCCGCTCGCGGCCAGCATGACTCCTATCCCGTCGAGCACCGCGCGCTTGGCCGCATGCAGAGTTTGTGGTGCGAGCGCACGCGCATCGAAGCTCATCCCATGCGCAGCGAGCCTGTGGCTCAGGTTCTGAGCAGCGCCGCCAGCCGGGTCGTGGCTTTCCGCGGTCATCGCACTGTGCGCAGCCGCCCCGCGACCGCCGCAGGGGACGAAAGCCGCGGAGCGATCGACAGCAAGACAATGGCGGCAACGAGCAAACCGGCGCCCTCGAGCTCGCCGGTGCTCGGTGCCGTGCCCAGATGCATGGCGGCGAGCACGTAGGCCGCCGCGATACCGGCGAGAATGCTGGCCGAGCGCTCCAAGGGGACACAGAAGGTGTTCTCACGTTCATCCAGCAGGATGAGGATGGAGAACACCGAGATCACAAAGAGAAGAACCGAAAGCAAACACAGGTACAGCAGCTGCCCACTGCTCCAGATGCGTACGAATCCGAACCAAAGCTCGTGGCCCTGCGCTCCGATGCCCGTCGCAGAGAGCAGTGCGAGCGCGATGAGTGCGCCCGGTATCGCGATGATCTTCTCTTCGACGAAGTAGCCTTTCTTCGACTGTAGGCTTGCGGATTTGGCGACTCGCGTCATGACCAGCAGACGCACCAGGTAGCCCAGCGTGTAGAGCACGACCGTCACGATCGCCAGAGGCGGCAACGACAGGCCGCCACGCGCACGAATGCTGAGCCACAACCCGACGGCAACCAGCAGGAGCGCGACCCAGGAATACCAGCGCACTCGGCGGCCGAGCAGCAAGTCAACGAGCGGTGCGATGACTAGGACGTCGCCACGCATCAGCAGTTGCATGAAGGGAATGCTGACGCCGGGAAAGGTGAATGACAGGGGCACCGTGAACAGAAGCAACGACGTACCTACCCCCGATAGCAAAGTCCAGCGTGTCGGGCGCGGAATCGAATGGCCAAGAAGATGAGCCTGGTGAGCCTCGCGCCACCAGCCGCTTACGCCAACGAAGGCGAAAGTCAGAAGCCCGCTCAGCAAGGTGGTGGCCGGCAACACTTCAAGTCCGGTGAGGGCACGGCCGAGCGGCGCGTAGCTGACCGTCGCCAGATAGCGGGTCAGGACGGCGTAGGGAACGTAGCTCAGAAGATAGAGCAGCGAGAGCAGCTCGATCGAGAGCCGTGCGCTGGGAATGCGGTCCGATTGCGGACTGCTTTGCATAGGGCCCGCGATGATACGCTGCGATCGCGGTTCATGTAAGCGAGCTGCTCGTTTGACAGCCCAGATGAAAGCGGTTACAAAATTGGCGGTGAACGATGCGTGCCCGGCTCCCACCGTGGGCCATCAGCTGCTCGCTCGGAGTACGAGCGTAAAGCCGATGTCGATGATCGGTTCGCGAATGCGTTGGCGCTGCATCCTGCGCAAGAGGAAATCCACGGATCGCTGCCCGATCACGCTGCCATCAATCTTCACGGTCGTCAGTGCGGGGTCGAGCTCCGCGGCGAAATCGAGATCTCCGAATCCGACGACGGCGACATCTGTCGGGACCCGCATCCCGCGCGAACGCAGCTCATCGAGCGCCCCGTGCGCACTCCAATCTGAAGAGCAGACGACGATTTGCGGTGTGCCGCCGCCATCCAGGTGGCCAGCCACGGCGGTGCGTCCGTGGCGATAAGTGGTCACCCCGCCGAAGAAAGCCACGACCGGTTCCGGCGCTCCCTGCTTGCGCATGGCTTGCGTGAAGCCGTTACAGCGCGCACGTGCGCGAACTCCGGAGGCAGAGACCACGAAGGCACGCCGTCGATCGCGGTCGAGCGCGTGAGCCGCGATCGCTCGCCCGACTGCGTCGTGCGAGAAACCCACGACGAGGTCGATCGGGTCATCCGGAAGATCCCAGGTTTCAATCGTCGAGATTTCGGTGCTCTTGAGGAGCCGTCGGGTTGCGGGGGCGAGCGCCGTACCCGTCAGTATGATCCCGTCCGGCCGGCGTCCGATGATCGACAGGATCTGCCGTTCGGCGTTCTCATCCTGAGAACCCGTCAGCGCGAGGAGCACGCTGTAGCCGCTCTGCGCAAGGGCATCGGTCAGTGCCTGGATGGTGCTCGCGAAGATCGACTGCGAGATGGCCGGAATCACGGCCGCGACGAGTCGCGTGCGATTGGTCGCCAAGGCGCCGGCCATGAGATTGGGAATGTAGCCGAGCCGCTGCACAGCCTCGCGCACGCGCTGTGCCGTGCCGGGCGCAAGTTTCTGTGGGGCGTTGAAGAATCGCGAGACGGTCGCCGAGGACACATCCGCCGCGGACGCCACTTGGTCGAGTGTCGAGCTGAGTGCGATTTGACCAGGCTTGCGTCCACGCGCTTCGGTCGTACGACGCGCACGCGCCGGCTGGTGATTCTGTTTGCGTGTCTTGATCGGCATGTTCCGATCATGTCGGCAGCGTTGCAGAGGCGCAAGTCGCGCGGAGAAGGGCGATGAGCACGCCCTTAGAAGTTGCGCCGAAAGGTCCACTGGCGACTTGGGGTTCCGGCCATCCTCTTCATGCTTCTCAGCTCGCTTGATCGGGTGAATATCAGCTTCGCTGCCCTGGGGATGAACAGTGACCTCCGGCTCAGCCCGCGCGAGTACGGCTTCGCTGCGGGAGTGTTGTTCATCGGTTTTCTCGCGGGTCAGTATCCGAGTGTGCTGGTCCTTCAACGCATCGGGATGCATCGCTGGATCGCCGGCTGCGCGGTCGTCTGGGCGATTTGTGCCGGTGGTATCGCCTTGGTGCGTACCCCGCTCGAGTTCTACGTCCTGCGCGTTTTCCTGGGATTTGCCGAGGGAGGGCTCGCCCCAGGCATTGTTCTTTACCTCAGCCGGTTCGCGACCGAACGCCAGCGTGCGACCACGTTCGCATTGCCTATGCTCGCGATTCCGCTTTCGATTGTGGTCGGAAGCCCGATCTCGGGATGGCTGCTCAGCATCCATCCGCCCCTGGGCATCGCACCGTGGCGCTGGATGCTGCTTGCGGAAGCCCTGCCGGCGTTACTGCTCGGGGTCGCGGCCTGGTTCTACTTCCCGGATACGCCGCAGGAGGCGCACTGGCTCACTGAGGCAGAGAGGCGCTGGCTTGCTTCGAACGCCGCGGAGGGTGGACCGCGCCCAGTGGCCAACGACTGGAGCGTGCTGCGGAGCCCATTCGTTTGGGTCGCCGCAGTACTCTGGTTCTGCTTACTTTCCGGCGCCTATGGAATCATGTTCTGGCTGCCGCAGATCATCAAGCGCCTGTCCGGGCTCGATCCAATCGCGGTGGGATGGATTAACGCGCTCCCGTGGCTCGGTGCGATGGCCGGAATCTATTTCAACTCGGCTCACTCCGATAAGACGGGAGAGCGTTTCTGGCACATCGCGCTTCCAGCGGGGGTGGCGGCGATGGCGATTCTCGCGGCCTGGAGCGCAGGGCCCGGGCCCATCGCGCTCATCGCGCTTCTGCTGGCGGGCACGGGTCTCGGGGCGGCTCAAGGAGCGTTTTGGGCGCTGCCCACTCGGATGCTGACCCGCAGCACGCTCGCGGTCGCTGCCGTGGCGATCAACATCGCGGGCAGTTCCGGCGGCTTCGTGATGCCGCACCTCATGGGGTACGCGCTCGAGCGCGGTGGCGGATTCGGCGCTCCGTCCGCTCTGATTGCTGCCATGCTCGCCGCGGGCGCCGTGCTCGTCCTGTCGATGCGCGCGCTCGGTACCGCGCGGGCCTCGCACGCCAGCTCCTCATGACGCACATCGTCGCTTGCGGCGATATCGGCGTGCGCCGAGCACAGTGCGCCACCATCTTTGATGGGTGCCGCCGAACACTTCAGGAAGCCGATCTGTGCGTCGCCCAGCTGGAGACGACGATCAGCACGCGCGGATCGAAGGTCCCGAACGCGCGTCTCGCGATGCGCGCGCCCGTCGAGATGGCGCACGCACTGCGCGAAGCCGGGATCGATGTGGTTTCCTTCGCGAGCAACCATTGCCTTGACTTCGGTTACGAGGCCTTCAGCGATACCCTGCATCACATCGAGGCCGCCGGGGTCAAACTGTGCGGTGCCGGCGAAGACCTCGCCTGCGCCCGAAGAGCGGCCTTTTGCATGCTAGGTGCACACCGCGTGGCCGTGCTCGCCGCATGCGCGATCCTGCCGGAGGGATATGCCGCGGCGGACGCCAAACCCGGGTGCGCACCGCTACGTGCGTTCACCGCGTACGAGCCTCATGAACCGGACCAGCCGGGTACGGCGGCGCGCACACGCACATTTGCTCATCGCGAGGATCTCACGGCGCTCTGCGATGCGGTGCGCCGCACTCGCACCGAGGCTGACCTCGTGCTCGTATCCCTGCATTGGGGCATTCACATGGTGCCCTCTGTGCTGGCCGACTATCAGATCGAAGCGGCGCATGCGCTGATCGAGGCCGGAGCCGACGCCATTATCGGCCACCACCCCCACCTGCTGAAGGCCGTGGAGCTCTACCGCGGAAAGCCGGTGTATTACAGCCTCGGGAACTTCGCGATCGAACAGCCGCACATCTGGGACCCCGCGATACTTCAAGCTCCATCCTTTCGGCACCTCGTCAGCCTGCACCCGGAATGGAATCTCGCGCGGCATTACATGCTTCCCGAGGTCACGCGTTGGACAGGGCTTGCGAAGCTCGTGATCGGTGAATCGGGTGCGATGGAGTGCCGCTTCTGTCCGGCGTGGATCGATGACGACAGTGTCCCGCGCATGTTGCGCGCGTCCGATCAGCGCTTTGGAGCCGTGCGGGATTTCCTGGTATCGAGTACCCAGGCAGTGGGTTTTGATACCCGCTTCGAGCTCGAGAGCGATGAGCTCGTAATTTGCACTTGAGGATGAAAGATCTGGGGACCCATGCGCTACTGCTTGCGACTGCTGCCGCGCTCCTCGGGTGCGGCGTTGCTCACGCCCAGGCGCAAGGCTCAACTGCGCCTGCTCCGGTTCGCTGGATCGCGTTGCCACCGCGCCCGATCGTGACACCCGTGGTGAGTTGCGAGACGCTCGCACGGCAGGTCTTTGACCGCGACCTCGCAAGTCCCGCGCGGGTGCTAAGCGCCAAGATCGTGCCGGCGAGCTCCGCGCGAGCCGAGTTCTGCTCGGTCAAGGGCTACGTCGCGCCGACTATTCAATTCGAGCTGTGGCTGCCGACGCGCGGCTATACGGGCCGATATCTTCAGGGTGGCTGCGGCGGCAACTGCGGGATGATCCTTCAGGGCCTCGCACCCGAATGTGACACCGAGGTCGCCTTCGGCGGCGCATTTGCCGTTGGTTTTGAGGACTCGGGGCACGTCGGCACGGATGGTGCCTGGGCCCTCGGTGGGTCCCAGGTGCGCGAGGACTTTGCCTACCGTGCGGCGCACGTGTTTGCGGCGGCGGCGCAACGCATCATTACGAGCTACTACGGCGTCGCGCCGACGTATCGTTACTTTCAGGGATGCTCGGACGGTGGCCGCGAGGGCATGGCCGAGACGCAGCGCTATCCGCAGGACTTCAACGGCGTGACTGCTGGCTCGCCCGCATTTGCGATCGCGGAGGCCATGGAGCGCTTCATTTGGGAAGCGCGCTGGGGTCATGACGCAAGCGGGCGCCCGATTTGGGACGAGGGCTCGCTTGCTCTCTTGCACGCCGCGGTGCTCAAGGCCTGCGACGCACTCGATGGCGTTCAAGACGGACAGATCGACGATGCGCGACGCTGTCATTACGATCCCGCCGCATTGCGCTGCCGCGCCGGCCAGAGCACGGGCTGCCTGACGGCCACTCAAGTCAACGTCGCACGGAAGTTCTATGAAGGTCCGCGTGCACCGGATGGCACGGCGCTCTTCTACGGCGGTGAGCCGTACGGAGGTGAGCTCACTTGGGCCGGCCGCGGGGCGTTGTCCGAGGCCGGGACCATGATGCTCAATGCAACCGTGCGCGACATGATCTATCAAGGTCAGCTTGCGGGGGACCTCGATGCGAGTACCTGGTCGTTCGACCTTCAGACCTTCAACGAGCTGCGCCGGCGTGGCGCGCTGTTTGATGCCAATGATCCGGACCTGGCGGCATTTCGCGCCGCGGGTGGCAAGTTGATCCTCTGGCAAGGAGCCGCTGACATGGCAGCCGGCGCGTATGGGCTCGCCGACTACTATCAACGGCTGCGCGATCGCATCGGCGATCTCGTGACGACCCAGACATTCGCACGCTACTTCATGGTTCCCGGTGTGTATCACTGCGGTTCGGGCTACGTGCCCTATCAGGAAGATTTTCTCGGAGCGTTGGTCCGTTGGGTTGAGACCGCTGATGCACCCGAGCAGATCCTGGCGAGCGCTCGTTTGCCGGACGGTGCTGTGCGGGAGCGCCCTCTATACGCGTACCCCGTGATCGCGCACTACGTCGGCCGCGGCGATATCAATGCATCGAGCAGCTTCGCGCCTAAGACACCGGCTCATCCGCAGAGCGATCTGTTCCCCTGGGCGGGTGCATCTCCGCTTCAGAACTAGCCGTGGGTGCCTGGATGGCCGGCTGCTGAGTGTCGCAGTCGCAGCGGCCGCTCGACTCGATGCCAGCGGCTAGCGCCCGCGCGTAGCGGTACACAGCCGAGCCGTCGACGCCGTAGCGGCTGAGACGCGCTGCAACTCGAGCCTCGTCGCGATCGTAAAGTGCGTTGAACGCACGCTGTTCGGCAGCAGAAACCGGGCTGAAGACGACCCCGTCTTGTGTGCCGAAGAGCGTACCCGAATGCACCGAAGCGATGATTTCGCGTGCGATCGCCGCTTCCCAGGCCGAACGCGAGGCTGTGAGCAAGGCCTGCTGATCCTGCGTGAGCGACTGCCAGCGCCGCGCGCCGATTGCGCGGGCCGGATATGCTCCGCGGGGGATTGCGATCTGCCAATAGAATTTCGCGACCTCTGAGAAATGCAACGCCCGCAACGTGTCCGGCGGAGCGACGACACCGTCCAGCATGCCCTTTGCAAGCTGCGAGTACACCTGGTCCATGGGCATGTTGATGGCGTCGGCGCCGAGATCTCGTAACACCTCGAGGAGCTCGGAGGGAGCTCGAATGCGCAGGCCCTTGAGGTCCGCGAGCGCATGGAGCGGTCGGGTTCGCGTCAGAATCCCGGGAAGCGCGCCTCCCTGAACCGCAAGAACGTGCAGGCCCTCAAGTTCCTGCCGGATCGAGGGAAAGGTCTTCTGCAGGCAATCGTACAGCGCAACCTGCTGGTCGATCGTGCGCACGCCTGCATAGAATCCCGACTGCGCCCGCAACAGTTGCTCACCCGCACGCTCATAGATCGGCGTGATGAGCCCGATATCGGAGACTCCGTGCCGAAGCTCGGTCATGGACTCATCCGAAGATATGAGAGTCGCCGACCAGAACGCTTTGATGCGCAGGCGTCCTCCGGATTGAGCCTGCACCCAGGCGATCCAGGCCTGATCTGCCCGGCTGAAAGGGTGATTCGGACTGTAGGGACTGGCGTACACCAGGGTCGTGATACCCACTGACGAGTCGGGCACACACGCACAGAGCGCCGCGAGCACAATGAGGAGACCCAGACCCAGGGCTCTCATATCAGCTTTCTGGCGGACAGAAAGTCTGCGACTAGCGCGATGAACTGCTCGCGCTTCCAGCCCTCGGTATTCACCATATCTGCGGTGAGCGTCAGCGCGGGCACCCCGGCGTCCTCGAGCGCACGCGCGGTCAGGTAGATCCCGGATTGCGAAAGCCGGTTGCCCGGCGGCATCAGGATCACTGCGGCGTCGACCTCACAGCGCTCGGCCTCACTCACCATCCAGGCATTCATCCATGGCGGCAGATGCAGGACCTCGTTCATCGAGCAGATACGGCTCGCCAGAGCTTCGAGCGGGCGGCCCCGCAAGAGCCGCAGATACTGAGGCTTCGCGAACGGCATATACATCGACCAGACAAATACCGCTCCGAACTGCTCCTCGAGTGCGTTGTAGAACCCCACGTCATGCCAGAGCCCGGCCCCGATCCACATCAGGCGGACGCGTTCGTTCGCACAGACGACCTGGCCGGTGCGCACCCGCTCGGCGACCTCATCGCGGAAGCGGCGCGCGTGTGCGATTGCCCATGCAGAGCCTCGATGCCACTGCGGAATCATGGTATTGGGCATTTGATCGGTGATCGCAACCGGACACGGGCGTGTGGCTCCGATCAATGCCGATGCCTCGGCGATGTAGCCCTCCTGCTCGTTGATGCCCTCCATCAGCGCGGCGAGGCGCTGCTCCTCGAAGCGATGTCCGGTCTTGCGCTCGAGCAACTCGATCATCTGCCGCATCTCATCGACCATGAGAGCAATGCGTGCCGGCTCGTAGACCTCGGACCAGTGCTCATAGGAGTGCTCGAACCATTCTGGATCCTTGTGGCGCCAGGCCGGTGCCTCGAGGGGGAAGAAGTCGGTTCCGAGCGCGCGCGCCCAGATCGTGAACACGTGCTGGATACAGTCGCACGTCAGGCGCGCAACCAGCGCTGCAGGGCGCGGCAAGCCCCCCCACGGGGCGCTCTTCGCATCGCCCGCAAGCGTGCACGCAAGCCCGAGCGTGCAGTAGCGACAGCTGCTGCTCGGATACCCCAGGCTCTCCAGCGCCTCGAAGTAGCGAGTCGAGAGTTGCTTCGCGGACAGGTAGGCCGACCACCACTGGTTGGTGATGAGCGCGATATCCATCGCGTGAAAGATCTCGTGAGGGGTATCGGCCTGAGCGATCACGAACGGCTCGCCGCGCTCAACCACACGGCGTTTGAGCTCGCCGACGTAATTCCTCTGATACGCGCCTGCCGCAGCCGTTGAGGCCAGATCCTTGCGACTGCCACGGGCACTGCTGCTCACTCGAAGACTCCGCACCCTTGCAGCTCATCGGCTCGGGCCGCGCTCAGGCCGGCTACTTCGATCGCGACCGCACGAGAATGCTCCCCGAGGCTCGGAGCTCTGAAGGGCTGAAACGAGGTGCGTGAGAAATGCATGGGCGTGTTCATGTGCCCGAAGCGCCCGAGAATCGGGTGCTCGAGCTGTACGAGCGGCGCGCGGGCGGCGAGAGCGCCATCGTGCTCCAAGAGGTCCTCAATGTCCTGTACGGCACCGGCTTCGACTCCTTCGGACTGCAGCCGTTCGGCGAGCGCACTTGCATCTTGGGTCGCAGTCCAGACAGCGAGGCTGGCGCTGAACGGTCCCGGCTCATGGGGATCGATCTCGGCCAGCGCGCACAACCGTGACCATTCAGAGTGATCGTGACAGCAGATAGCGATCCAGCGATCGAGGCCCTGTGCCGGATAGACGCCTTGGTGATAGCAGCGGGCGTCCACATTACCGTGGCGATGCGGAATCGCACCGCTTTGCGTTTGCCACAGCGCATCGTAGGTCTGTTGTAGACAGACCTCATACATCGCCGTATCGATGTGGCATCCGCGGCCGCTTTCACGGCGCTGCTGGAGCGCCGCGCAGGCGGCGGCCGCCATTACGTAGGGGACAATGACATCTCCATAAGGCAGCGAGCCCGGAATGACAGGATCACGATCCTCCCAGCCGGTGAGGAATGTGCGCCCGGAGAGTGCAGCGCCCGTCCCATCGACACCCCATTCGCGAGCGAGCGGACCAGTCTGGCCGTACACGCTGCCCGAGACCATGATGATTCCCGGATTCAGTCGAGCGAGCGCCGCGTAGTCCAGTCCCAACTTCTGCATCGTTCCAGGGGAGAAGTTTTCGACCACGATGTCAGCCCAGCGCACGAGCGGATCGATGACTTCGCGGCTTTCGGCTTTCTTCAAGTCCAGCGCGAGACTCTTCTTCGAAGTGTTGAGATGGGCAAACCAGGGCTTGTCATCGAGACTGTCGCTGCGAGAGACCTCCACTTGGCGGTCGATCCGCGACAGGCACGGGCGCGCACGGGTCTCGACCTTGATGACATCGGCCCCGAGATCGCCCAGCACCTTGGTGGTGATCGACCCAACGAGTGCCCAGGAGAAATCAAGGACCCGAAGGCCGCTCAGTGGACCGGGCCGAGTGCCTCCACGAATCTCCGCTGCGTCGCTTTCGCCTTCGACGACTCGGAAGAATCGGCTCGGTACGCGCCTTCCGGACTGTTCATGCCAGAAGTTCCGGGCTTCAAGATGGGGATCGGCGAGGGCGTCACTGGGCTCACAGACGACCGTGGCATTGACGCCGCGCCGGCGTCCTTCACTTGCGATCTCAGACTTCGTGCAGCACTGAAAGAATGCCGCGATCGCGCGCTCCCACTGCGCACGTCGATCCGGCGGGAGCCGCGATCGATCGTAACGCAGCCAATCGACGCCATGGAGCGGGTTGTCGAGACCCTTGGCATCGATCCAGTCGCTGAGCGCCTGGTTTGCGGGCGCACCCAAGCGCCCAGTCATGAGTGTGTGAAAGCACCAACCATCCTTCAAGCGCCAGATGCAGCGCACCGTCGCACGCCCATAACTCAGAGCACCCCCGACACGGTGCAGCTTGCGCCGATCAAACTGCCAGATCAGGAGCGGATTGACGCCGCGGCTGAAGGCGACATGCTGCACGGATATGTCGATGCGTTGTCCGTACCCGCTTACAGCCCGTTCGCAATGGGCGGCAAGCGCCGCAGCCGCGGCAACCATATCCGCGTGGAACAGGCACGCATCGAGTGCTTCCTTCACCGGAGGCCGGTCGGGGTCGCCAGTGAACGTCAGCACACCGCCCAGGGCGGACACGACGAGCTCACCGGCGCGCCACTGCGCGCGTGCCCCCTCCCGACCCAGGGGCGTGACGACCACCTGAATCAGCTTTGGATACTGTGCCTCGAGCCCCTCGGGTGACAGTGCAGTCCTGGCCCAATCGGAGGCGCTCAGTCGGTCGATGAGAAAGGAGGCATCGGTGAGATTCCGCTCGATACGATCGAGGCTCGTCGGAACGAGGCGCGCGCCGAGGCCGACGAAGAAGCGGGCGAGGGCGCTCGTGCCCTCATCGCCGAGCAGCAACACGCGATGCTCCTGCAGCGTCTTCATGTGGCGAATCCCAGCCTCTGCGTGAATCGGATGATTTCCTCGAGCGCGCCGTCCGAAGCATCCCAACGCCGCCGTGTGAGCGTGAGGAGGGGAACGTGCTTGCGAGCGAGGGCGGCGGCGATGCTGGGAAGCTGCCAGGCGAGCGCCTCGTCCTGCTCGATGAGCCAGAAAATCGCCGCATCGGCTCGCGATGCGGCCGCGGACTGGACCAACTGGTCGGCGACGTCCTCGAAGCCGCGCGGTCCTGCCCTGAGGTTGTGATAGTGGCTCGCCAGTGCCGTGAGTGACGCAGCGTGCTCGCCGATCGGGCCCCCGAGCCGCTCCGCTGAATGGTCTCCGACCTCCGCGACGACACATCCGCCGGCTCGCTCCACAGCCACATGCAAACGCGCATCCGGAGGCGCTGTGCCGGCAAGCAGCACTCGTCGTCCATGCAACTGCGGAAACTCGTTCGCGAGCCATGAGTCGAGCGCTTCATCAAAGGTTTCGGCCGGCAGCGCATCGGCCGCACCCAAGAGGTTCGCCACGAGAGACCCTGCCGGCGGGCGGTCCGTCCGGCGCCGCTGCTCGAGTCGATTGAACAGACTGCGCCGACGATCGCGCTTGTGGATTGCTTCGGGAATTCGCGCCCAATCGCTACCGAGCTCGCTTCCCAGCTGGCGCAGAGCCGCCTCCGTGTGTGCAAGGCTGCTCGCGCGCGGAATCTTTGCGACGTCGAATATGAGCGGGCGCGGACCGCGCACGCGAGAGCTGCGTTGTAGCTCGCAAAAGTAGTAATAGCTGCGCTGTGCGCTGTCATCACCGCGTGAGAACACGACGGCGTCCATGAATTCGAAGCGGCCCGCGAGCCACTGCTCGGCAATGGAGCGCGCGAGGGGGCTGAATCCGGGCTCGAGCACTTGATCCGAATGCTCCGTGGGCAGGCCGGCGAAGCTCGGCAGTAGGACTGGGTAGGCTCCTGCCGCGAACACCAGCTCGAAGGGTATGTCGAAGCCGATGGCGCCGATCACTCGCTGGCCGCGCTCGGCCGCCGCGCGCGCGTTGCTCAAGGGATCGGCGAGTGCAGTCGAAATCTCTTGCGGTAGTGCGTTCACTTCAACAGCACCTGCGGAAGGAACAGGGCGAGGGCGGGCACACTGATCAGCAGACTAAGATGCACAAGGTCGGCGGCGAGAAAGGGGAGCACCCCTTTAAAGATACGACCCAGTGGTATCTCGGGCGCGATCTCCTGGATCACGTATAGATTCATGCCGATCGGCGGGTGCACGAAGCCGATCTCCATGGCACGCACCAGGAAGATTCCGAACCAGATCGGGGAGTACCCCATTCCCTCAAGGACGGGCAGCAGCAACGGGGTCGTCAACAGCATGAGGGCGAGACCATCGAGCAGCGAGCCGAGCAAAAGCAGTATGACGGTCACGATCACGAGGGTCAGCGCGTGATTGCCGCCCGCCGCACCGATGAGTCGCGCGAGCTCCCCGCTCAACCCCGACACCGAGATGAATACGGAGAAGATCAGCGCACCGATGATGACGAGATAGATCATGCCACTCGTGCGTAGGGTGTCGGTGATCGCACGACGCAGGGCAGTCCAGCTGAGTCGACGGCGCACGAAGCAAAGCAGCAGTGCGGCGCACGCTCCGACCGAGGCGGCTTCGGGCGCCGTGAACCAGCCCAGCGAAATGCCGCCGATCACCAGCAACACCAGCAGACTCACATCAGCAATGCGCAGCAGCGCGGAGCCGCGCTCCCTCCAGCTTGCTCGCGGCACGGCCGGTGCGGCGCGCGGCCGCCAGCGCGCGACGAGCACGACCACGGCGAAATAGAAAAGGATTTGCGTCAGCGCTGGCAAAAGGGATGCAACGAAGAGCTTGCCGATCGACTGCTCGGCGATGATGCCGAACACGATGAGTGCGGCCGATGGGGGAACGGCCTGCCCGAGGGTGCCACCCGCGGCGACAGCCCCTGCCGCCAGTGCGTCCGAGTACCCGCGCTGACGCATCTCGGGCAGCGCGACGAGCCCGATCGTCGCCGCGGTGGCAAGGCTCGAGCCGCTGATCGCACCGAATCCGGCGCATGCCCCGATGGAGGCGAGCGCGAGCCCGCCGGGCCTGTGACCGAACAGTCGGGCGGCAGCATTGAAGAAGTCACGGCTTGCATCGGCTACGAAGCAAAGGTGCGCCATGAGCAAGAAAAGGGGCAGGACCCCGAGTTCGTAGCGCGAGAGCGTCTGAAAGAGTATGACCGCAGACTTGATGAGCGCAGGCTCCAGCCCCAGGAGCAGAGTCAGACCGCCCATACCGACGAGCCCCAAAGCGACGCCGATTGGCACGCCGGCGGTGAGCAGCACGAAAAGCGCGAGTACACCGATACCGCCAGCCAGAGTGGGGGTCACGCTGGGACTCGCGAAACCGTACGGCGCGCGCTGAGCACCGTCGCTGCAAGCAGGGCCGCGAGCGCAACCCAGCGCAGCGGGGCGTACGGAATGTGCAAGAGCTCACTCTCTTCATGCGCCGCACGCAGCTCCCACGTGACCCAGCCCAGACCAAGGCTCAAGAGAGCAAAGAAGAGCGTGGACAAGAGAGCACTCGCGAACGAGAGGCGTGCTCGCCAGAGCGCCGGAACGCGATTGACAAGAAGATGCACCCGCGCGTGGCGCCGGGCTTGCGTCGCGCACACGAGGGCGAGCGAGGAGCTCAACACCATCGCGCTCTGGATGAGCTCGACATCACCTGCGAGCGCGACACCGAGGTGTCGCGTCACGACACCGAGGGTCCCAAGAAACATGCAACACAGGAGGGCGAGTCCGCCGAGCCCTATGACCCAGTCTGCGAGCATGCTTCCCGGCTCAGGCTTCGCGCTCACGGCACGACCTTGATCTCATCGTCGGTCAGCGTGAGGTGCAGGTCCGGCAGTCCCGCCTGCTCGGTGATCTTGCTGACGTAGTCGCGGACACGCAGGGTCTGAGCGGTCGTCGCCAGGACCGGACGCCCGGGCGGTTCGACATGCACGGCGATAAAGCCCGCTTCGACGACACCATCCGTGCGCTGATGGACGCGCGCGATCATGCCGTGGACGGCCTCCGGATGAAACGGCGCTAGGACGTACGCGGGGTCCGGCTCGAATCCGAACAGCTCCCGACGCCGGCGCGCCCAGGCGGCGCGGCGCGGGTGGGCCTCGCCCGGGCTCAGCGCACGCGTGACGACGCAACCATTGCCGAGCCCGTGGAAGATGGGGCGCCCGCGGTACAGCTCGATGCCCTTCAGGATGTGGGCATGGTGACCAACGACGACATCGGCGCCCGCGTCGATCGCCGCTTGCGAGAGTGCGCGCTCATACGATGCGAGCACCGCGGGTCGGTGCACGATGCCCTTGTGCAACGCGACGATGAGGAGGTCGGCATGCGCGCGTGCCTGGCTCACGTCGTGTAGGAGCGCATGCAGAGACTCTGGGTGGATGCGCGTGAGCTCAGCCGAGGGCACGATCGGCCCACCATCCGCGGTGTCGATACGCACGTACGCGCAACCGGCACGGTCGGGGCCAGCCCAGCTACTCTCGGGGCCGACGCAGTTGTAGCTGAGGAGCGCTACGCGCCGGCCATTGCGACTCAAGGAAGCAGGGCGTCGAGCCTCCTCGAGCGAGCGACCTGCGCCGCAATGCGCAAGTCCGTTGCGCTCGAGGGTATCGATGGTGTCGATGATGCCCTCCGCGCCGCGGTCAGCCATATGGTTTCCAGCCAGAGTCACGGCCCCAAAGCCCGCACGCCGAAGGGCTGAAAGGTGCGCAGGCTCGGCGGCCGGAGCCGGAACATCGTCTTCACTTTCGTGGCCACGATGTGTGTGAGGAACCTCCAGGTGGCCGATCGTCAGATCGGAGTGGCGGGTGGCGGACGCGATTCCACTCAGCCAGTGATCGGGATCAGGCTCATCGAGAATCAGATCGCCAGTGAGCAGAATGTCCAACGTGGAACTCACGGACTCAGTGCGTGCTTTGACTCGGGGCGGGTAGGGTCGGCCGCGCGACAGGGATCTCAAGATAGGAGGCAAGCGTCGCCGTGCCGAGGATCGTCACGGTAGCGCCGACCGGCGCGGGATCGCTCTCACGGCCATCAGAGCCAGTCACGACCAGGGCAATGCGGTGCCCGGCGGCAAAGACGTAGGAGGTCGGCATGAGGTCGAATTGCAAGCTTGCAGACTGACCCGAAGCGAGAGGGCTCGCATCCTCTGCCCAGCCGCGATGCCAGGGTATGCCGGGCAGAGTCCAAGGCGCTTCAGAAGTCGCTCGCAACGAAGCCTTGAGGCGGCCGTCCGTGACGACCTTTTTCGCGCCATCAGGCCCCACATCCACCAGATAGGCAAAGACGTGGGCGTCGTCGCGATCGCTCTGCAACTGCAGGGTCACGATCGGATGGCCGGTGACCTCCGTCGGCTCCTTGAGCACGGAGGAGCGATACTCGACACCCGCGCGGTCTCGCACACATGGCTGCATGAACGGGCCCGAGCCATCGGCGCAATCCGGTGCCTTGTCAACCGTGAACGTGGTTCGCGCCGGCCTTAGCGCTCGGTGCTGTGAGCAGCTTCTGCCCCGCTGCGAGATAGAGCCGCCGTGTGAGCGTTCCAGCCAGGGGCCAATGACTCGCGCCGCGCCATTCACCTGCGTCCCCGTGCTGCACGTAGTAGTGCATGGCGGGTTCATCACGCAGCCCCGTGTCGATGTCCTTCAGATACGTATCGAAGAATCGATGGATTTCCTGAAGCAGCGCGAAGTTCGGGCTCATGCAATGCCGCCAGGGCCCTATCATCAGGTGAGCACCCGGATAGTTCATGAGCGTGATGAGTCCCTGATCGCGCAACTCGTCTTGCCAGCCGCCCTGGATATAAAGCGCAACACCAGAATGTCGCAGCGCTTCGGCGTAACTGCTCACGCTCCCCTCATACCAGAAGCGACTCAGCGCATCCTGCGACCAGGTATCGCGGAACGGCATGCTGCGCCAGAGGGTACGAAGCGGCACCGCACGCTGGTGCTCGACGGCGGCCGCGTGCAGCAGCACGCGCTGCTCGTCACCTTCGACCGGCTCGACCTTCATATCCTGCTCAATGGTGCGTTCGATGCCGACACCCCACTGGGCATAGAGCCCACCGCGATGAAACGCGTCCCATTTGCTCCACGAAAAGCAGCCGGCAAATGCGGCCTTGAGATGCGGAGGTGCGACGGCCACCGCATGCATCGCCGCATCGCCGGTATTCGAGCAACCGTAGATGCCGATGCGGCCGTTCGACCAGGGTTGTCGCGCCAGCCATTCAGTGACGTCGTAGGCATCATCGTCCTCGGTTCGATCATTGTATCCGCGCCGGGTACCGAACGACTGGCCGTTGCCGCGGCGAGCGACTTGCACGACGACGTAACCGTATTGGGTCAGGCCTGGCACCGCGGCATAGCGGAAATCAGCCATGGCCGCACTCGGAAGCTGTTCGGTGATATCGATGGTGTGCTGCCATATCACGGGAAACTGTCCGGCGCGCCGGCTTGCCATCGACGGCCGGTTGGCTGACTCTGACGGCAAGCCGCACGCCATCGCGGACGGCAACATAGAGGGAATGACTCACGCGCTCGTGATAAAGCGGCGTCGGCTGGTATGCCCCGAAGGCACCCTCGGCAGCAGATACGCTCGCAGAATGCGGCAAGAGCGTGCCCAAGAACAGGATCGCCACCCCGTAGCAACCAACGTACGCCATGCTGCACCCCCGTGGATGGTCTCACCGAGATTGTCGATCATCGAAAATTAGTTTACAACATCACCTAATTTCTCAGGCCTGCCGGGGCAGCATCCAGAGCATTTCGTGGGTCTCATGTCACTAAAGTTATGACTTTAAACCATACGCTGAGAATGCCATGCCGCAGCCCCTGACTGGTCTTAAAGTCGCGGATTTCAGCCACGTCATGGCGGGACCCTTCTGTTCCCACTTTTTGCGACTGCTCGGCGCCGAGGTGGTCAAGGTTGAGTCCCACCGCGGCGACGCCATGCGCAACTACGGTCCGTTCCGCGAGCACGATGGACTATCGCCCGCGTTCATCGCTGCGAATGTCGGCAAACAGTCGCTGGCGGTCGACTTGAAGCGTCCCGAAGGCGTCGAGATCGCCAGACGCCTCATTGCGTCGAGCGATGTCGTCCTGGAGAACTTCCGTCCGGGTGTCATGCAGCGCTTGGGTCTTGGCTATGAGGTCTGTAAGGCGCTGCGCCCAGACCTCATCTACTGTGCCATATCCGGTTATGGACAAGGCGGCCCGCGTCGCGACTATCCGGCCATCGACAACATCGTCCAGGCGACGAGTGGGATCATGGCATCGAACGGAGACGCCGACGACCCGCCCTCGCGTGTGGGCTGGCCGGTGGTCGATACCTATACCGGCACGCTTGCGGCCATGGCGGTGCTCGCTGCACTGCTGCAACGGGAACGCTTTGGCGGGGGGCAGTACATCGACCTTGCCATGCTCGATGCTTCGGTCGTGCTACTCACCTCGCTTGCCACGCCGTACCTGGTCACCGGCCAGTTGCTGCCGCGCACGGGCGATGTGGGCTACAGCGGTTCGCCAACCTCGGCGACCTATGAGACGGCGGATGGTACCCGGCTGTCGCTCGGAGTCGTGCAGAACAATCACTTTACGCTGCTCTGCCGTGTGCTGGGGCACGTCGAACTTGCCGACGATGAACGCTTTCGCGACCCGGTCGCGCGCGCTACTCCGCGGAACGTCCAGCCATTGCGGGCAATGCTCGCGAACATCTTCGTGCGGCGCTCGGGCGCCGAATGGGAGCGCGACCTGTCCGCCCTTGGCGTGCCCTGTGGGCTGGTACGCAATATCGGCGAGGTGTGCGATGCGGCGCGGCTCGAGGATCGTGGCCTGATCCTGCCGAGCGAGGCTCGGCCAAATAACAGGCCGCAGGCTGCTGGGTTCATCGGTGCGGGATTCGTATTTGGACACGACGGTCCGGGCGTCCAAGGCTGTGCGCCGCGGCTTGGTGAGCACAACGGCCCCGTCCTCAGCGAGCTCGGATACAGCGCGACGGAGATTGCCTCACTCGCCGCGGCTGGCATCGTTCGCGCCGCGCAATAGTGCGACCGGCGCCGGCTACGGGTGAATGCGTCTTAAGTAGGCGAACAACTGGGTCAGCTCGTCACGAGTGAAGAGCCGCGTGAACCTTTTCTCATGCTCGATCATCTCGTCGCGCAATCGGTTGACCGCGTCCTGGCCGCGCGGTGTGAGAAAGATTCCGTGGCGTCGCCGATCCTCGGTCGAGCGCCGGCGGGTGAGCCACTGGCGCCGCTGCAGTCGGTGCAGCAGACCCACGACGGCCGCCTTGTCCAGATCCAGCGCATGTGCGAGCTCGAACTGTGCGATACCCGGGTTGGCCTCAACGAGTATCAGCAGACTGAAAACTGCAGGCCGAACCTCGCCCCGGCCGACCGTGCGGCTGAAGTCGCGCCACAAGGCGATCTGCGCGCGGCGCACATTGAAGCCGATGAGGTTCGGCAGGATGCCGACCGCGATCGGCGGTGAGGCCGTCGTCTGGCGTCTGCGCTTGTTGTGGTTGTCGCTCGCGGCGCTCACTCGAATACCGTTCCCCCGCCCGCACTGCACGGATTATGCAGAAGCCGGTCGGCGCGGATCAAACCCGGTGCCGAGGGTGGCTGTGCAAGCGCTTACATTCGGCACTATACTGCGCTACGCCGCCACGGGGGACCTCATGCGATTACTCAGGGCAATCGGTTGTCTGAGTCTATGGGCCGCAGCATCCGCAGCGTCCGGCGCGGATCCACCACTCGCGCCGCCGCCCAACTCGGCCGAGGCACCGATGCCCCGCGACACGCTGCTGGGCTCGGGACCTTATCAGGCCATCGTCACCGATGAGGCGACACTCCCGAACCATGCCATCTATCGCCCCCAGAATCTTGGCGCCCTGGGCGATCGGAAGCTCCCGATCATCGCCTGGGGAAACGGCGGCTGCTTTGACAACGGCAGCGGATTTCGTTGGTTCTTGAGCGAAGTGGCTTCCTATGGGTTTCTCGTCATCGCCAACGGATCGATCGGTGCCGACCCACGCGCACCGCGCTCGATGCCGACGCGCATCCTTCAACCTTCCGAGCTGCCGCCGCCGGCAACGCACACGGCGCAGCTTCTCGAGGCCATTGACTGGGCGCTCGCGGAGGGTCGGCGCGCCGGAAGTGCGCTGAACGGCAAGCTCGCAAGTGAGCAGATCGCGGTGATGGGGCAGTCATGCGGTGGGGTCCAGGCCATCGAGGCGGCAGCCGATCCGCGCATCAAGACGGTCATGATCTGGAACAGCGGACTCTTGCCGCAGCCCACGGCCATGGGCGGTGGACGCACTTTGAGCAAGGACGACCTGAGCAAGTTGCACACTCCTGCCGCCTATATTTCCGGGGATAGCGTAGATATCGCTTTTGCGAACGCGAATGACGACTTCAAGAGGCTGAGCGCAGTACCGGTATTTCGCGCCTACGAGCGAGGCGTCACGCATGGCGGCACATACGGCCAGCCGAACGGGGGCGAGTTCGGTGGCGTAGCAGTCGCTTGGCTCCAATGGCAGCTGCAAGGCGACCGACATGCGGGTCGCATGTTCACCGGTGCGAATTGCGGTTTGTGCGTGAACCCGCGCTGGGTCGTGCAGAAGAAAAAGATCGACTAGCCAGCACGGGCGGGTCACGCCCGCGCCAACCAGAAGCTCAGACGAAGTCTTGATCCAGCCGAAGTGAAGCGCTGCACAATTAGTAGAAACAATAAACTAATTGCGCTGTCTTTACCGTTGGTATATAGATGCAAAAAGAATACGGTGTAAACCAAAGTGCAGGTTTGCACCGGATTCGGATTTGAGGGGAGGGGGAGATGACACATCGCGTATTGCTCACGCTTACGATCACTGTGTGTGCTGGGGTCGGTGCAGCGCATGCGCAACAACCCACCAACGCCAACGGCCAGCCCGTAACGGCTCTCGCCGCCGATGAGGCCCAAGCGCCTTCGCTGCAGGAAGTGGTGGTGACAGGAACCCTGCTCAAGAACGCGGCGCCTGTCGGCTCGTCATTGGTCACTCTCGACCAGGCGGCCCTCAACGAGACAGGCGGGACGACGGTCATCGATCAGCTGCAGACGCTGCCTCAGATCGACAACCTCGGAATTACGGAAGCTTCGCGCACGGGCACGGGCGGCGCGATCAATATCAACTACGGCAATGCGATCAATATCCGTGGACTCAGTCCCTTTGCCACCCTCACGCTCCTCGACGGCCACCGCGTGCCGCCGGCGGGGACGAGCGGATCAACCGTGGATCCGGACTCGTTCCCGGGGATCATGCTGCAGCGAGTGGACGTGGTGGCGGACGGCGCCTCGGCGATCTACGGCTCAGACGCCGTGGCGGGGGTCGCCAACCTGATTCTGCGGCGCGACGTCGAGGGTGTGGAGGCACGCGTGCGCGGCGGGTGGGCGAACGGCTATCAGGCGCACAATCTCGGTCTGCTCGCGGGCCACAACTGGGGAAGTGGCCAGATCACGATAGGCTACGAGTACGACTATCACTCGGCTCTCAACGGACAGAGTCGATCCTTCTTTGAGTCGGATCAGACCGATCGCGGCGGGTTCAACTACGACGTTCCCCAATGTAACCCCGGCAACATCGTCCTCGGCAACACGACCTACGCGATTCCACGCGGCGGCGTCACTCCGGCCACCGCGGGGCAGCTTGCGGCTGGCACGCTGAACCTCTGTGACGTTGCAAAGTATCAGGATATTTTGCCTCAGGTCGCCCATAGCAATGTCGCGATGACGTTCGATCAACGCATCACGGACAACATCTCGATGTACGGGGATGTGACTTACTCGAAGCGCACGATTCTCGTTGAAGGCGCGCAGGCGACGGGTCAGCTCGAAGTGCCCAATACCAACGCCTACTTTGTGTCGCCACCCGGCGCGGCGTTGGCACCGTGTTCACCCGCACCCGGCGCACCGCTGTGCGAGCAGGTCGACTACTGGTTCGGCAACGATATTGGCCCGAGAACGTTCTCGCCGGGGTTCTCGGTCAACTATCAGGGAACTGTCGGCTTCAATGCCGACCTCGGTTCCGGATGGCTCTTGAACTTGTCCGGAACGAGCGGTCGGGACCATGACCAGTCGTTCACGGCTAATGGAACCAACAATGGCGCTCTTGGGCCGGCACTGGCGAGCGGCTCGCCCGGCTCGGCACTGAACGTCTTTGGGGGCGCGAACTCGTCCGCGGTGCTGGGGAGCATCTTCAACAGCCTCTTTTTCGCACCCGGATTCTCCGGCGAGCAGGTCGCGGACCTCAAGCTGACCGGTTCACCCTTGCATGTGCCGGGGGGCGATATCAACGTTGCCGTGGGTGGCCAGTGGCGGCACGATGACCTCGCCTATGGAATCAACAGCGGGCCGCCTGGTGGCGAACTCGTGCTCAGACAAGTGCTGAATCGGAACTCGAAGGCGGCCTATGCCGAGGTGTTATTCCCTTTCTTTGGATCGGCAAATGCCATTCCAGGCGTGCGAAAGCTCGATCTCGACGTTGCGGTTCGGTACGAGGACTACAGTGACTTCGGTAGTACCACGAATCCCAAGATCGGGATCAACTGGAGCCCCGTCGACGAAGTGACCGTCCATGGCACATACGGCACTTCCTTCCGTGCGCCGCTGTTGTCTGAACTGGTAGGTCCCTTGAGAGGAACGTTCGTACAGACCTATTCAGATCCTCAATCCCCGACCGGCACATCCGTGGGTTACACGCTCGGCGGCGGCAACCTCAATCTGCAACCCGAGAAGGCGACCACGGTTACGTTCGGCGTGGAGTTCAAACCAGTGCACGGGGCGAAAATCGACCTCGACTACTTCAATATCGACTACAAGAATCAGATTTCAAGCTACCTGTCGGATCTCACGATCCTGCAGCAGCCGGCCCAGCTCGGCTCGCTGGTGACACGCTGTCCGTCGGCAGCATGTACCGCCCTGATCGACCAATACATCCTCGGTGTCGGACCCAATGCCTCCCCGCTACCGGTGTTCGGTCCGATACTGGCCAACCCGAGCGTTTTCGTGAACGGTGTCGAGCTCAATCTCGGGCGCACTCGGGCCGCGGGCTTCGATCTGCAAAGTGGATATACCTGGGACGTGGCCGGCGCGGGAACCTGGAGCGTCGGCCTCACGGGGAGTTATTTCACCAAGTTTGACGTTCGTTTCACGCCGACCGGACAAACCTTCGATGAGCGCAACGTCATCGGCTTCCCGCCAGCTCTGCGGCTGCGCGGCAACGTCGGCTGGATGGAAGGCCCCTTCAACGCACGGGTCTTCGTCAACTTCGTGAATTCCTATACGAATAATGAGGCCACCCCCGTACAAACGGTCGACTCCTACACGACTGTCGACTTCAACCTGGTGTACGACCTTGGTGTCGCCTTTCCCAATCCTGCGACGAAGGATCTGCAGCTGACGTTCAATGTGCTCAATCTTGCCAATAAGATCCCGCCGTATGTCAGTATTCCGATCGGCCCGAACGGCGGGGGAGGATTCGATCCGAACGTCGCCAATCCGATCGACCGGATGATATCGGTGCAGCTGCAAAAGAGCTTTTGAGCCCACTGGGGCCGACACCCCGAAATACTATGAAAGTTGACGAGTTGGTCGCGATCGATATCCATGTTCATGCGGAGGTCTCGTGCCGACAAGCTCCCGATGAGGTCTGGAAGCAATTCGAAGATGCGGCGAGCAAATATTTCAAGGCCGGGAAGCGGCCGACCATCGCGGAAACCGTGGCGTACTATCGTGAGCGCAAGATCGGGCTCGTGATGTTCACGGTGGATTCAGAGTGCGAGCTTGGAAATCGTCGCATTCCGAATGAAGAGATACTCGAGGCCGCGCAAGAGAATTCGGACATGATGATCGCGTTCGCGAGCATCGACCCGCACAAAGGCAAGTTCGGTGCGCGAGAGGCCAGGCGTCTCATCGGCGAGGGAGTTCGCGGCTTCAAGTTTCACCCTACAGTCCAGGGATTCTTTCCGAACGACAAACTGGCCTACCCAATCTATGAGGTCATTGCGGAGCACAAGCTACCTGCGATCTTTCACACTGGGCACTCCGGCATCGGCACAGGAATGCGTGGAGGAGGCGGCCTGCGCCTGAGATATTCGCAGCCGATTTACCTGGACGATGTCGCGGTGGAGTTTCCGGACATGACGATCATCGCTGCGCACCCGTCCTGGCCGTGGACCGACGAGTCGCTCTCAATGTGCCTGCACAAGACGAACGTCTTCATGGACTTGTCAGGCTGGTCGCCCAAGTACTTTCCGCCGCAGATCGTGCAGTACGCGAATGGTCAGTTGCGGAGCAAGATGCTCTTTGGCTCTGACTTTCCGCTGATCACCCCAGAGCGGTGGATTAAGGATTTCAAAGAGGCCGGCTTCAGGCCGGAAATCCACGATCAGATCTTAAAGGGCAACGCCATCCGCGTGCTCGGGCTCGGGGCAGGCTAGCGCATCCGAGGCGTGCAGTAATATGCCCGCCGGGCTGATCTTCGGAGACGCTGATGCGCGAGGAGGCGCCAGGACTCTTTGACCGTGCGATCCGCGCCTACTACGAGCAGGCTGCGGAGGAGAAGCGCCTGGAATCGGGGGCGTTCCGGCTCGAGGCTGCTCGCACCCGGGAGCTGATTCTGCGGCATATCCCCGCGCCACCCGCCTGGGTGCTGGACGTAGGCGGCGCGGCAGGTGTGTACGCCTTCTGGCTCGCGGAGCTGGGTTACAGTGTGCACCTTGTCGACGCGGCGCCCCGACTGGTCGAGATTGCAAGCGCCCGTAACAAGCATGCGGTCCATCCTCTGGAAGCTTGCAACATCGGTGATGCGCGCGCACTGGCACAAGCCGACAACTCCGCGGACGTAGTGCTGTTGCTCGGACCGCTGTATCACCTCGTTGATGAGGGGGACCGTCATAGAGCGCTCGTGGAGGCCGCGCGAGTCTTACGTCCAGGGGGTTTGCTGTTTGCTGCAGGCATTTCCCGTTTTGCCTCCATCCTCGATGGTCTGACCCGCGAGCTCCTGGATGATCCGGAGTTTGCGGGAATCGTGCAGCGGGATCTCGCAAGCGGCGTCCATCTCAACACGACCGCTCGGCTTGACTACTTCACGACCGCCTTCTTTCATCATCCCGAGGACCTGCAGCGCGAGGTCGCGGAAGCCGGATTTCATGTCGAGGGCCTCTACGGTATCGAGGGGCCTGGTGGAAACCTGAGCGATCTGGATGAACGCTGGGACGATCCCGCGCGACGGGACACGATTATGCGCGTGGCACGAGCGCTGGAATCGGAGCGATCGGTCATGGGCTGCAGTGCGCATCTCCTTGCCGTCGCTCGCAAGATGCCGCAAATGCCATGACGAAAATAGAACCGGCGATGCAGGACAAGCCGAATCGCGCATCGTCATAAATTAGAGTATAAAAGTACTATAACTTGTTGATTTGTCGATATCCGTTTAGTTGGCTTGCGCAAGTTTACCTTCTTGAGCAGCGCTTTCCAGCGCGGATCCGTGTGCAATAGATCGAGCTGGCGGTCTCCCAATATCGACGCCATCCCGGCATCGCGCCGGGCGACGGCCTTGTCGAACCACTCGAACGCCTTATCGGCCTCACCTCGCCAGGCGTACGTTTGCGCAATCGCGTAGGTGTTGTTCGTGGCCCCGGTCTTGAGAAGGTCCGCCAGCGCGGCGTCGGCTTTAGTCCTGTGACCCGCCGAATATTCTGACTGCGCGACGCACGGCATCCTGATGCGTTCGTCAGTGATCTGCTGGCAGAACACGAGGGCTTCCGCCGGCCGTCCCTCCAACAGCCGCAGGGCCGCCATGCCGGGATTCGTGCTGGTGCCGAGCGCCGTGTCGTTACCCGGCGTAATCTGCAGCACACGCGTGAAGCTCGCCTCCGCGCCCGCCCAGTCGCGCAGCGCAAGCTGATATTGCCCAACGTTACAGATCGCATCGGCAGCGAGGGGATCGAGCTCCAGCGCCTTCTGCGTCACCTCGATTGCAGTCTGCATCTGTCCCATGTCTGAAAGCGCGACACCGTAGTCCTGCAAATACAGAGGCTCGGTGGGATCAAGCGCGATGGCCTTCTCTGCGTCGGCCTTCGCGCCCGCGTAGTCCCACAGCCAGGTTGTGCGCGCGATGCTGCGGAAGCGATATGACCACGCTTGATCTGGCGCGCGGACGACGCTCTGCTCCATCTCGGCGATCGCCTGCTTGAGCCCTACCGCATCACCGGTCTCGTCGGCGATATTTGCGCTCGTAAAGGCCGACGCAACGCGCGCCAGCTCATAGTGAGGGTCCAGCGCCAAGGCCTTGTCGTACGCGACGAGCGCGCGGCGGTATCCAACGAGCGTGTTGGTCCGGGAAAAGTGCAGGCCAATGAGGTACTGATTGTAGGCCTCCGAGTTGGTGGTACCGCGATTCCCGGCGACGCTGGCCGGTGCAGCGAGCTTGAGTTTCAGCGCCGTCACGACGGCCGCCGAGATCTCGTCCTGTACCTTGAAGATGTCTTTGGTATTGCGATCATAGGTCTCGGACCACAGCTGATAACCATTGTCAGCCCGTACGAGCCTGGCCGTGATCCGCAGCCTGACCGCGGCCTTGCGCACCGATCCTTCCAGCACGTTGGCGACGTTGAGCTCCTTGGCGATCGTCGGCAGCTTCTCGCTCTTGCCTTTGAAGTAGAACGAGGAGGTACGCGCTGCGACGTGAAGATCGGGAACCTTCGATAGCAGGTCAATCATCGTCTCGGTGAGGCCGTCGGCGAAGTACTCCTGCTCTTTGTCCGAGGACTCGTTGACGAAGGGCAGAACGGCGACCGATTGCTCAGCGGGAAGGGCGGCTTTCGTCAGGATGGCATTCGGTGGAGTCGTGGTCACGGTCGCAGCTCCCACCGGGGGCTTTGCGCCCTTCAATTGCTGCCATCCGAAGAATGCGACCGGAGCGAGGGCCGCGATGAGTACGATGGCGATCGGTGACAGTTTGCGTGTTGTCTTCGACGCGATCGGCGGCGGTGTGACTGGGGTGGGCCCGCTCCAGGATGTGCCGACGCGCCGCGTCGGTTCCACGCGAACGCTGCCTGAACCGAGCAACCCCTTGATGCGCTCGACGAACGCGGGCGGTGTCTCACCGAGCGGCAACCGGGTCCACTGCACATAGCGGAACGCTTCCGGCACGCGCGCGCTGGCGTCTGCGATGTCATCGATGACGACGGGAACCAGGAACGAGCGATCATCGGCCAGCAGCCGCGTGCGTTCAACCGCGAGCCTCCACTCCAGGCGGAAGTAGCCTTCGTCGCGCGACTGAGTGGTCAGTGAAATGACGGGTATGAAAAGCGCGCAGTCCTTGATCTGGCGCTGAATCTTCTGGTCCCACGCATCCCCGCCGCGAAGCTCCGTCGTGTCGAGCCACACCTCGACGCCGCCGGCGCGCAGGGCCGCGGCGAGGCGGCTGGCTGCCTCAGTGTCCTGCGACGCATAGCTGAGAAATACGGCCTTCGGGGATTGGGGCACGGGAGGGGTTTTTTGTCAGCGAACGTCTAAGGATGCGGGACCCCGGCCTGCAGCGCAACGCTCGGCCCCCCGCAGCCTGAAATGCCGGTATCAGCGTCCGCGTTCCCACGCCCGAGGCCAGGTACCGGGATGCCCGGACCACGCGTCAGCACTTATGTTGCGCAGGGCCGCGAGTCAAACGCGTCAAGCGAGACATAACCGCAGCCGAAGTGATTCTCGTGGCCCGGTTCACACTTTGGCCTGCCGTTCAGGCGGTCTGTCACTGTTCGGCGACAGCGCCTTCATTTCAAATGAACGCGCGAGCATGGGCTCCAATAACAAGAGGGGTAGGAGCGATGCCGATGCGGCCAGACAAGAAACATTGGCGATGGGCGGCGGGCGCTGCGAGTCTGCTGCTCTTCTCAGGATCGATGCCTGAACGGCGCGGTTACATCGTGCAGGCCGCAAGCGCTCTCGAGGCCGCGAACGCCGTGCTGCGTGCCGGCGGCGAACTCACGAGAGATCTTTCGGTCATCCGTGCAGTCGCCGCATCCTTAAGCCCGAGCGAACTTGCTGCGCTACATGATGCGCACATCTCCGCTCTGCATGTGTACGCGGATGCAAGCGTCCAGGCTAGTTCCCTGGGCACACTGCCGGAGACCTATTATCCCACCGAGATTGGCGCTCAGCCGCTGCAGACCGGTGGGGTTATCGGAACCGGCGTCACGGTCGCGGTGGTGGATTCCGGGATCTGGAATCAGCTCGGACCGGATCAAAATGCGGTGGTCGCGCAGTACGACGTCTTTGCCGCGAATCAGAAGGGGGCTGTCGCAGCATTGCTTGGGGGGACCTTGTCGCTGGTGGCCTCCAATAGCACAAACATCAATGACCTCTATGGTCACGGAACGCACGTGTCTTCCGTGATCGCGAGCAGTGGAATCGCAACGACCGGCAACTATCAGGGCGTCGCCCCGGGCGTGAATCTCGTGTCGGTACGGGTGTTGGGCTCGAACGGGCAGGGGACCTACGCCAACGTGATCGCCGGCATTCAGTGGGTCATCGCTCAGAAACTCCGCTACAACATTCGGGTGATGAACCTCTCCTTGAGCGCCCCGGCCCATTCTGCGTATTTCAACGACCCGGTAAACCAGGCCGTGATGGCAGCATGGACCGCCGGTATTGTGGTGGTGGCCGCGGCAGGCAACTATGGCCCTGATCCGATGACCATCGGTGTGCCAGGCAACAATCCGTATGCCATCACAGTGGGCGCGGTGACGGACAGTTATCACCCCCTGCAACCGAGCTTCTACAAACTCGGCTCGTTCTCGTCCGCCGGCCCCACGGCAGACGGCTTCGTGAAGCCCGACGTTGTGGCGATGGGCGGCCACGTACTCGCCTATGCGCCGAACAACTCCACGCTGGCAAACGAGTACCCACAATGGCTGAACACGACCTACGATGACTTCACACTCACGGGTACTTCGCAGGCCACTGCGGTGACCAGCGGCGTGGTCGCTCTCATGCTGCAGGTGAGTCCGAACCTCACGCCTGACCAAGTGAAGTGTCGATTGATGGCGAGCGCCGAGCCTGCTGTGAATGCCGACGGCGCGCTCGCCTACTCCGTCTTCCAGCAGGGGGCGGGCCTCATCAACGCGCAGCGGGCGGCGTACAGCACGGCGTCCAACTGCGCGAACCAGGGGCTGAACCTGATCAAGGACCTTGCAGGCCTGCTGCACTTCGGGGGTCCGGCCAACCAGGATCGCGTAACTGGCGATTACTACATTACGGCGGCGCTTAAAGGGCAGTTGCTTTGGGGCACCGCCCAGCCCGGCGATGGTCTCTTGTGGAACGGCACATACAGCTCGGGAAGTAACTATAGCTGGAGCAGCAATTACAGTTGGAGCAGCAACTACAGCTGGAGTAGCAACTACAGCTGGAGCAGCAATTACAGCTGGAGCAGCAACTATAGCTGGAGCAGCAGCACCGTATCGGACGCGAGCGCCACGGGAATCACGATCCCCGGCCAGGAGTGAGCCCCAAACTGCGACACGGGTCGCATCTGTGGCTGGTCCGGGGTGCCGCTGTCACTTCGGCCGCCGCGCAGACTCCACAACAATGCAGCTATGCGCAGCGTGCCCCCCCTGCCCGAAGAAGAGCGCAAGAACCCGCGGCGAGCCCCGAGGTTTATCGGCGCGATCGTGATGGGAGGCGCCCTGATTGCTGCGGCGGCCGGCACCGTCAGGGCCGCACCACCCGTACCCGCGGTGCGCCCGGTCTACTTTGATCACTTGACGATGCGTGACGGACTTTCCGAGAGTTCGGTGCAGGGAATTCTTCAGGACTCACAGGAGTACGTCTGGCTCACGACCGAGAGCGGATTGAACCGATACGATGGCTACAGCGTTCGCGTGTACCGTCGCGAGCGAGGCATGCCGGGCGCGCTCCCCAGCGACTCGATCTGGACGGTCGCCGAGGATCAGCAACACGATCTGTGGCTCGCAACCATCGGCGGTGGTTTGGTGCGCTGGCGGCGCGCCACCGATCAATTTCAGCAGTTTGCCCATGACCCGACCCGGGCGGATTCGCTCGCAAGCGATGACGTTCCGCACCCTCCTCGTCGATACGGATGGGCGCATCTGGGCCGGCACCCTCGGGGGCGGACTGGATCTCTTCGACCCTCGCACTGGGACCGCACGGCATTTCCGCCACCACGACGACGACCCGCATTCCCTTCCCGCAGATCGCGTCTATGCCCTGTACAAGGATCGCGCTGGCCACATGTGGGTGGGAACGGATGCGGGCCTGAGCCGCTATCAGCCGTCCACCGCCGATTTTGCCAATTTCGGAACCTCTCGCGATGGATTGGGGCTCTCAGATCTGCAGGTACGCGCCATCAGTGAAGATCACACTGGGGTGCTCTGGATCGGCACGTTGAAGGGCGGCCTCGACCGACTGGATCCGCAGAGCGGTCGTATCACGGTTTTTCGCCACGACTCAGGCAACTCGCGCTCTTTGAGCAACGATCGAGTCACCGCGATTCTCGAGGATGGCGCCGAGCGGCTCTGGGTGGCGACCGCTGATGGTCTGAATCTATTCGACCGGACCGCTGAGAACTTCGTGCACTACGGCCGCGACCCCGACAATCCGCACAGTCTGCGGGACAACAACGTCATCGCGCTTTATCAGGATCGGGGTGGGGTTCTGTGGGTCGGCACCCGCTCGAGCGGCGCCAGTCACTGGAATCCCAGCAGCTGGCGGCTTGGACACTATCGCAGCGCCGCGCTCACAAACACTCTGGTCGTCAGCTTTGCGGCTGACGGAGCGGGACGTGTCTGGGTGGGAACCCAGGGCAATGGCCTCATCGAGATCGATGCCCGCATCGGCGAGGAACGCCGCTATGGCACGCAAACACGGCCGCTGCGCCTGACCGACGATCGCATCATGGCTCTTTTGTACGACTCAAGGAAAAACCTCTGGGTCGGCACCATGGGCGGTGGCCTCAACCGTATCGACTTCGTGAGCGGCAAAGTCAGCGTGTGGCGCTCCTCGTCAGATCCTCAGAGTTTGCCGGCGGACGGAGTGATGGCGCTGTACCAGGATCCGCGCGGCACGATCTGGGTGGGAACATTCGGCGGCGGCGTAGCCAGTATTGACCCGATCAGTGGCGTGGTGACGCGCTATCCGTACGGGAGCGATGCTGCAGATGCGCTGAGCGACCCGCGGGCCAGTGCATTTGCCGAAGATTCGAGCGGGAATCTGTGGATCGGAACCGCCGGGGGCGGCCTCAATCTTTTCGACCGCGCGAGCGGACATTTCTATCACTACCGCCGTGATGATCGCGACCCGCGCAGCTTATCCGACAATGTGATCTTCGCGCTGCATGTCGACCGGCAGGACCGCGTTTGGGTGGGGACCGCCAATGGCGGCCTGGATCGGGTGACAGGCAGCTCCGCTGCGCCGCAAGCGGTGCGATTTGAGAACTTCGCACACCTGTTGCCTAGCCGTGAGATCGACGGCATCGAGAGCGACCGCGAGGATCGGCTGTGGGTCAGCACAGCAAACGGCATCGCGCGCCTCGATCCGCGAACGCGCGCGGTGCGCTCATTTCATGAGTGGGACGGCCTGCAGAGTGAGGACTTTGACAGCAATGCCTATTACCGCGACGGTGAGGGGACGCTGTACTTCGGGGGTAACAACGGTTTCAACGCGTTCTCGCCGGAGACCCTCGACACGGCGGCACCGGCACCGAAGGTTGTTCTGACCACCGTGGCGATTCTGAACCAGGCGCTCCCCGAGCGCGATCTGCCCGGGCCCGGCCACGCGCTGAGGCTCGCGTACGACGATCGACTCGTGACGTTCGACTTCGCAGCACTCGATTTCACCGCGCCGGCGAACAACCATTATTCATATCGTCTCGACGGCTTCGACTCCGCCTGGGTCGACGTTGGTGCTGCCCACCGTGCCACGTACACGAACCTCGATTCGGGCCGATACGTGTTCCGAGTTCGAGCGGCGAATGCCGAGGGCTCCTGGAGCCCCAATGAGCTCAGGTTTCCCGTGCAGGTCGGCTCGGCACCGTGGAACACTTCGGCAGCCCGCCTGGCGTACCTGATCGTTGCTCTCGCATTGCTCGCGCTACTGTGGCGTTGGTGGATGGCGCGTCGCGAGACTCAAGCACGCATTCACCGCTTGGCGTACTTCGATGCGCTCACCGCACTTCCCAATCGCGAGTGGATCGGGAACTACTTGGCGCAGTCACTCACCGAGGCAGCCAAGGGTAAGAGCAACCTCGCACTGCTGTTCATCGATCTCGATCAGTTCAAGCGCATCAACGATACGTTAGGGCATGAAACCGGGGACGCTCTGCTGCACCAGGTCGCAGAGAGGCTCTCCGGGGCGCTGAGCGAGCGCGAAGCGGACAAGCTGAAGATTCGCGTTCGCTGCCAGTTGGCGCGCGTCGGGGGCGATGAGTTCATCCTGGTGCTGACCGGGGAACCGACCGTCGCGGATGCCGAGCAGGTGGCGCTGCGCATCCAGAGCGCGCTCGCTTCGCCATTTCAACAAGCGGGCTTCGAGTTGATCGTCACGCCGAGCATCGGCATCGCGTTGTACCCTGAACACGGGACCGATGCACAGACGCTGCTGAAAAATGCAGATGGTGCGATGTACGAGGCCAAAGCGAGCGGCCGCAATCAGTTTCGCCTGTACACGAGCGCCGTCAACGCGCGCGCAGCAAAGCGGCTTTCACTCGAGATGGAGTTGCGCCGGGCCTTCGAGAACGAGCAGCTCGAGGTGTACTACCAGCCGCAGTACGAGGCCCGCACCTTGGCGCTTGCCGGCGGGGAGGCTTTGCTGCGCTGGTTCCACCCGCAGCGTGGGCAGATTCCGACCGGCGATTTTGTCGCCGTGGCTGAAGAAACCGGACTCATCAGTGACATTGACCGATGGGCACTGCAGAGAGTGTGCCGTGACGTTCGCCACTGGCGCGAGGGTGGCCTCGCGATGCCCGCAATCTCAGTCAACGTCTCGGGGCGGGACTTCATGCGCCGCGACGTAGTGTTGCGCATTTCCAAGATCCTCGAGGAAGCGCATTTGCCGGCCTCCCTGTTCGAGCTGGAGCTGACCGAGAGCGTCCTGATGCAAGACCTCGAGAACGGGCAGCGCACCTTGCAGGCGCTCAAGGAATTTGGCTTTGCCCTGGCAATGGATGACTTTGGCACCGGCTATTGCTCACTGAACTACCTAAAGCGTTTTCCACTCGATACGCTGAAGATCGATCAAGCATTCGTGAGCGACACCATCGTCGACGCAGACAATGCAGCGATCGTTCGCGCCATCATCGGTCTGGGTCACCACCTCAGCCTGAAGCTCGTCGCAGAAGGCGTAGAGACGGCCGAGCAGCTGCGATTCCTGCGAACCGAAGGCTGCGATCTGGTGCAGGGATTTCTCATGAGTGAAGCAATGTCGGCCGGCGCTTTCAGGGCACTGCTGTCCGGTGCGCGGTCCGCTGAAGCGCTGCCCCTTGAACCAATCGGCAGCGTCGCCTCAACACCGCGTTAGAGTGAGCTAACTCGTTGTTTTTATGGCTCCCCGGGTTCGATTCGAACGAACGACCAACGGATTAACAGTCCGACGCTCTACCACTGAGCTACCGGGGAACACGGTGTGCATTCAGCGCGGCCGGATTTTGCGGATAGCGCCGGTCCGGCGTCAACCCCGCCGCGCACACTATGCGGCCCTACGCACGCTCTCATCGAGTGTCGAACGCGCCCACTCTTGAGCGTCATTGGTGCGGCGGTGCATTGTGCCCGCACATTCTTGGAGATACGCATGCAATACCTGCTCTTACTTTTTTCGGACACCAACACCTTCGCGAAAATGACTCCGGCTCAGCAGCAACAGGGTATGGCGGCCTACCAGGCCTTCACCGAGGCACTGAAGGGTGAGCGCGCATTCCTCGGCGCAAATCGTCTGCAATACGCCTCGACTGCAACGACGGTACGTGTGGCCAACGGAAAGTCGCAAGTGCTCGACGGACCCTACGCGGAGTCCAAGGAAGAACTGGCCGGCTATTACTTGATCGAAGCGCCGGACCTCGATGCGGCAATCGCCTGGGCGGCGCGCTGCCCGGGAGCCAGTCACGGTGCCGTTGAGGTTCGCCCCGTGTGGACGAGTCCTGGCTGAGCCCAGGTGTTGGTCGATGATCCCCTCGGGAGGCGACGAGTCGGCACGTAGCATCGCGGAAGCGGTGGCGCGCCGCAGTTACGGCAAGCTCGTCGCCTTTCTTTCGGCTCGGTCGCGCGATGTGGCCGCGGCGGAGGATGCGCTTTCGGAGGCCTTCGCCTCAGCGCTCGCTGCCTGGCCGGTGAGCGGTTGCCCTGAAAATCCCGAGGCCTGGCTGCTCACAGTCGCGCGCCGCAAGCTGATCGATCTTAACCGCCGTGCGCGTACCGCCGAGCAGGCGGCACCCGACCTCCAGCTCCTTGCGAGCGAGCTCGAGGGCGCGCCGATCGAAATGGAAATTCCGGATCGGCGTTTGGCGCTCATGTTTGCCTGTGCGCATCCCGCAATCGACGTGGCAGTTCGCGCGCCTTTGATGTTGCAAGCTCTTCTCGGACTGGATGCGCAACTGATCGCTTCGGCCTTTCTCACATCGCCCACGGCGATGAGTCAGCGCCTCGTGCGCGCCAAGAGCAAGATCCGACAGGCCGGCATCCCCTTCAAAGAGCCTGGGTCGGAGGAGTTGCCTGGCGCGTCTGCAGACCGTGCTCGATGCGATCTACGCGGCGTTTGCACAGGGCTGGATGGATCCCGGCGCCACGGATGTCTCGCGCCGTGATCTGGCGGAGGAGGCGCTGTTTCTGGGCCGCCTGCTCGTAGAGCTGCTGCCGACGGAACCGGAGGCGCTGGGTCTGCTTGCGCTCATGCTGCATGCACATGCGCGCCGCCACGCGAGGCGCAGCCCGCTCGGCGCCTACGTGCCGCTCAGCCAGCAGGACATGTCGCTGTGGGACAGCGACATGATCGATGTGGCGGAATCGCTGCTGCATCGCGCGAGCACGCTCAACCGGATCGGACGCTTTCAGCTCGAAGGCGCCGTGCAGTCGGCGCATGTGCACCGGCGTCGTACGGATGAAAATAACTGGCCAGCGGTCCTTCAGCTCTATGATCGCTTGCTGGAGCTTTCGGGCTCACCGGTCGTTGCGATCAACCGCGTGCTCGCGCTTGCCGAAGTGGCCGGAGCGCGCAGGGCGCTCGCGGAGCTGGAGCTGATTGCGGCCGACGCCCGCGTCTTGGGCTATCAGCCGTACTGGGCAACGCGTGCGGATCTGCTCGCGCGCGCTGGGGAAACGCAGAGCGCTCGCGAGGCGTACGATCGGGCGATCGGCCTCGAGAGTGACGATGCCGTGCGCTCGTTCCTGCAGGGCCGTCAGGCTGCCTTACCCCCTTCGTGACGATGGCGCATCAGTCGTCCGTATGCGATCGCATTGAGGCTGACGAGGACCGCTGCGAGCGCCCACTGAATGTGGCGTGTCAGCCCGAGCGGGTAGAGCACTGGCACCAGATAGTGCTGTAGGAACCCTCCGCTGTAGCCCGCCTCGCCAGCGAGAATCCGCAGATGATTCTCGAGCGGCGTAAGAGGGCAGATCTGGCTGCTGAGCTCGACCCACGCACCCCACAGGAGTGCCGGGACATGCAGCCATGCGACCCAAGGCCAACGCCAGGTCAGAAATCCGCCTCCGACCGCAAAGACCACAAAGCACAGATGCAGTGTGAGCACTACATCGGCCGCGAGGCTCCACGGCATGAGGAGCGGCGCAGCCCCGCCTAGGCCGTTTTCGCGACGGCCTCGGATTTCAGTACACGACGCATGCGCTCGAGCGCTTTCTCGAGCATCTGCTTGCTGCAGGCGAAGGAGAGCCGGATGTGCCCCGGTGCCCCGAAACCTCCGCCGGGTACGACGGCCACGCCGCCCTGAGTCAGGAGCAGCTCGGCAAACTCGCCATCGTCTCGGCATCCGAGCGCGCTCATGGCGCGGCTCACATCGGCGAACGCGTAGAAAGTGCCTGCCGCAGGCACGCACGAAACGCCAGGCAGTGCGTTCAGGCCGGCGCACGATGAAATCATGGCGCTCCTTGAACGCCGCGTTCATCTCGCTCACGCAGTGCTGATCACCGTTGAGCGCGAGGGTCGCCGCCTTTTGCGAGATGCTCGAGGCGTTCGAGGTCGACTGACCCTGAATCGTCGCCATGGCCGTGATGAGCTCTTTCGGACCGCCGCAGTAGCCGATGCGCCAACCCGTCATGGCATAGGCCTTCGAGACCCCGTTGATGGTCACGGTGCGGCGGATAGAGCTCAGGGACCGCAGTCAGCGAGACTGCAGAAAGGCTCCGCTCCCCAATAGATCTTCTCGTACATGTCATCGGTGCCGATGATGATACGCGGATGCTCGAGCAGCACTTCACCCAGGGCGCGCAGTTCCGAGCGCGTGTATGCGGCGCCGGTCGGATTGCAGGGACTGTTGAGCAATAGCAGCTTGGTCTTCGAGGTGATCGAGGTCGCAAGCTGGCGCGGCGTGATCTTGTAGCCCTGCGCAGGTCCCGCGTAGGGCGTGACTGGCAGGCCGTCCGCCAGGAGCACCATGTCCGGGTAGGAGACCCAATAGGGCGCCGGGATGATGGCCTCATCACCCGGGTCGATCACCGCCATGCACAGGTTGTAAACCGTCTGCTTGGCTCCGGATGAGACCAGAATCTGCGAGCGCTCGTAGTGTAAGGCCGTTGTCGCGCTCGAACTTTCGCGATGATCGCATCCTTGAGTTCCTGGATACCATCCACATTGGTGTAGCGGGTGAAGCCATTCTTGATGGCATCGATGCCCGCCTGCGCGATGTGACGCGGCGTGTCGAAATCCGGCTCGCCCGCACCCAAACCGATGACATCGTGGCCTTCGGCTTTGAGCTTGGCGGCGCGGGCGGTGACGGCGAGTGTGGGGGAGGGCTTGACGCGCTGGACGCGTCGGGCGACGGGTAGACTCACAGGACTCCCTGAAGATCGGCGGCGGCGACCTTCGCGTTATATTACGGGATGGCGTCGCACGCCGACGAGGGCCCGATGGAGAAGATGGAATTCAAGCTCACGGCGGACTACCAGCCTGCGGGCGATCAACCGGAGGCGATCGCCAAGCTCGTCGACGGACTTGCGAGCGGCCTGGCACACCAGACGCTTCTGGGCGTCACGGGAAGTGGCAAGACCTTCTCGGCGGCGCAGGTCATCGAGCGCGTGCAGCGCCCGACTTTGGTCCTGGCGCACAACAAGACGCTCGCGGCGCAGCTGTACGGAGAGTTTCGCGAGTTCTTCCCGCAGAATGCCGTCGAGTATTTCGTCTCCTATTACGACTATTACCAGCCCGAGGCGTACGTCCCCTCATCCGACACCTATATAGAGAAGGACTCCTCGGTCAACGAGCACATCGAGCAGATGCGCCTCTCCGCAACCAAGGCGCTGCTCGAGCGGCCCGATGCCATCATCGTGGCCACTGTCTCGGCGATCTACGGCCTGGGCGATCCGCAGGCCTACCTTGCGATGGTGCTGCACCTGGTGCGGGGTGATCGCATCGACCAGCGAAAGCTTCTGCGGCGCCTCGCCGACATGCAGTACACGCGCAACGAGATGGATCTCACGCAGGGCACGTATCGCGTCCGCGGCGATGTCGTCGATGTGTTCCCCGCCGAGTCCGAACGTGAAGCGATTCGCATCGAGCTCTTCGATGACTCGATCGACTCACTGACGTTGTTCGATCCCTTGACCGGCGCGATCGCGCGCAAAGTGCCGCGGTATACGGTCTATCCAGGCACCCATTACGTGACGCCGCGAGAGCGCGTGATCGGCGCGGTCGACCAGGTCCGGGACGATTTACGGCTGCGGCTCGGCTGAGCTGCGCGAAGCGGGCAAGCTTCTCGAAGCGCAGCGCCTGGAGCAGCGCACGCTCTTTGATATGGAAATGATGCAGGAGGTCGGCTACTGCGCGGGCATCGAGAACTATTCGCGCTATCTCTCGGGCCGCGCACCCGGGGAGCCGCCGCCGTGTCTTTTTGATTATCTGCCCCGAAACGCCTTGCTCTTTGTCGATGAAAGTCATCAGACGATTCCGCAGCTCGGCGCCATGTACAAGGGCGACCGCTCGCGCAAGGAGACCCTGGTCGAGTACGGCTTCCGCTTGCCCTCGGCGCTCGACAACCGGCCCCTGAAGTTCGAGGAATGGGAGCAGCTCGCGCCGCAGATGATTTTCGTCTCGGCCACACCCGGGTCCTACGAGCGCTCGCGCTCTGCACAGGTCGTCGAGCAGCTGGTGCGGCCGACGGGTCTGGTCGATCCGGAGGTCGAGGTGCGCCCGGTACGCACGCAGGTGGACGATGTGCTCTCGGAGATCAACAAGAATGTGGCCGCGAAACGAGCGCGTGCTGATCACGACGCTCACCAAGCGCATGGCCGAGGATCTGACCGAGTACCTGAACGAACACGACGTGCGGGTTCGCTACCTGCACTCCGACATCGAAACCGTCGAGCGCACGGAGATCATTCGCGACCTGCGCCTCGGGGTGTTCGATGTGCTCGTCGGCATCAACCTGCTGCGCGAGGGTCTCGACATGCCCGAGGTGTCGCTCGTCGCGGTGCTCGATGCCGACAAGGAAGGCTTCCTGCGCTCGGATAACTCACTGATCCAGACCATCGGCCGTGCGGCGCGCCACATCAACGGCCGTGCAATCCTATACGCGGACATCATGACGGGCTCGATGCGACGCGCCATCGAGGAGACCAATCGGCGGCGCGAGAGGCAGATCGAGTACAACCGCGCTCACGGCATCACCCCGCGCGGCATCCAGAAGGCGGTGGCGGACATCATGGAAGGGGCGCGGGCGACGGGCACTGCAACGGGCGAGGAACGCGGCCGTGGCGGCAAGGGTCGAGGGGCTGCCGAGCCGGCTGACTTGAAACCGCAAAGCATCGTGCGGCAGATCAAGAAGCTCGAGGCCGAGATGTATAAAAAGGCGAGAAACCTCGAGTTCGAAGAGGCGGCGAAGCTTCGCGATGAGATCGAGCGGCTGAAGCAGATCGAGCTCGGGCTCGCGGTCCGCGCGACCGGCTGACATATCGTCGGTTTGCGGGAACGATTCCTGCCGGTACGGTGTCATGAACGGCTCGGCCCAAGCCTCCCGGCACTTCTTCACCGTGCTGACCGTGGTCATCCTGATCGCGGCTCTGCGTCTGGGTCAGGACGTGCTGATTCCCCTGGCGCTTGCGGTGCTGATGACATTTCTCCTCGCACCCATCGTCGACCGGCTGCAGCGCTGGCACATCCACCGGCATCTCGCCGTGCTCGTGACCGTACTGGTCGCCTTTGCGATCGTCGCAGGCCTCTTTTACATCGTGTTCGATCAGCTGCGGGACCTTTCGCACCAGCTGCCCCTGTACCGTCGCCAGCTGGCGCACAACATCGAGAGCCTGTCGGGGTTCCTGAAGGGCGGCGTCACGCGCGCGACGAAGACCTTCGAGGACGTGGCCGCGGAGCTGCGCAAGGTCGCGCCCGCTTCAAGTGGACATCCCATTCCCAAGGTGCAGGTGGTCGAGCCGCCCCTCGATGGCATCCAGGCGCTGCGGCAGGTGTTCGGCCCCTTGATTGGACCCGTCTCCACCGCAGCCGTGGTGGTCGTGTTCGTCATCTTCATGCTGCTGCGCTTTGCGGATCTTCGCGACAGGCTGATCCGACTCATGGGTCCGCGACACCTGCGGGTGGTCACCGAGGCCATTGACGATGCGGCACGCCGAGTGAGCCGCTATCTCGTCATCCAGACACTGATCAACAGCTGGGAAGGACTGTGCATCGCCGTCGGGCTGTCCTTCATCGGCGTTCCCAACGCGATTCTTTGGGGGGTTTTGACGGGGCTATTGCGATTCATTCCCTATGTGGGAATCTGGATCGCGGCTTCCATGCCGCTCCTTCTTTCCTTCGCGGTATTCGACCACTGGACGCCACCGCTTCTGACGTTCGGACTCTTCCTGGGCGTGGAGCTCGTGAGCTACCTCGTGCTCGAGCCCTGGCTCTACTCGAGTGGGACCGGCATCTCACCGGTCGCGCTACTGGTCGCTGCGGCGTTCTGGGCATGGCTCTGGGGCGCCGCAGGCCTCTTTTTGGCGATTCCTTTGACCGTGTGCCTGGTGGTCATGGGCAAATACATCCCCCAGCTCGCGTTCCTGCATGTGCTCCTGGGTGATGACCCGGTGCTCGCGCTGCATGAGCGGCTGTACCAGAGGCTGCTCGCGGGCAACGCCGATGAGGCAGACGACATCCTTGAGGCCGCGCTGCGCCAGCACTCTCTCATTGCCACCTGCGATCGCATCGTTCTCCCGGCCCTGCAGCTCTCCGAACGCGATCTGCACCAGGGTTCGGTCCGCGAAGCGAAGCGGCGCTTCATGCTCGATCATATCGAGCACTGGTGTGATGAGGTCACCCACGCCAGGCCTGCACGTCGGCCCGGCGCTCCGCCGCCGGGACAATGGGAGAGCGCCGGCATTCTGTGTCTGCCGACCACGGCTCGGGCGGATGAGATCGCCGCGAAGATGCTCGCGGTTGCGCTCGAGGATCAGGGCCTTCCGGCACGAGCCCTCTCGCGCGCCGAAACCCGGGCACTCGAGGCTTCGAGCGCTCCGCGCGCGGTGGTCATCTCGGCGCTGGGCCTGGATACGGTGACCCAGGCGCGTCACCTGTGCCGGCGCGTGCGCGCGCTGTTTGGCGACTGCCCCATTCTCGTGGGACTGTGGTACGTGGCAGGGGAGCCAGATAAGTCGGTCCAGCGCCTGAGCGGCAGCCGGCGCTTCGGAGGTCGCGACGACGTTCGCAACCGCATTAGCCGGGCTCTCGCGCGCAGGGCCGGAGATCGGCGCTCAACCCTCGCAGATCGATCAGCCACCGCCGAGGCTGATCGAGGAAGAAACCGCGGCTTCGCGTATCCACGTGTAAGTCCTTGGCGAGGCACGAGTTGCCTTGCTTCAGCGAACTCGCTTCGGTATCGTCCCCGGCCCGGCAGGCGCGTAGCTCAGTGGTAGAGCATCTCCTTGACATGGAGAAGGTCGGTGGTTCGATCCCACTCGCGCCTACCAGACCCCGCAGATGGAAGACCCGATGCCCGTTGTGACTCTGCCGGATGGCAGTCAGCGTCGTTTCGATGAGCCCCTGACCGTGGACGAGCTCGCTGCGTCCATTGGACCGGGGCTTCGCAAGGCTGCGCTCGCGGGTCGAGTCGACGGCAAGCTCGTCGACACCTCGTACCGCATCGCGCGCGATGCGAACGTCGCGATCGTCACGGACAAGGACCCCGACGGACTTTCGATCATCCGTCACTCGACTGCGCACTTGCTTGCGCAGGCGGTGAAGGAGCTCTTTCCCGAAGCACAGGTCACGATCGGTCCTGTGATCGAGGATGGCTTCTACTATGACTTCGCGTACAAGCGGCCCTTCACGCCCGAGGACATGGGCGCGATCGAGGCGCGCATGGTCGAGCTCTCAAAGGCAGACGAGCAGGTCACCCGGCGGGTGATGTCGCGCGATGAGGCCGTGCAGTTTTTCAAGAACCTCGGGGAGTTCTACAAGGCCGAGATCATCGCCAGCATTCCCGCGAACGAGGAGATCAGCCTCTACGGCCAGGGTGATTGGGTCGATCTGTGCCGCGGACCGCACGTGCCGTCGACCGGCAAGCTCAAGGCGTTCAAGCTCACGAAGATCGCGGGAGCCTACTGGAGAGGCGACTCCCGCAACGAAATGCTGCAGCGGATCTACGGCACAGCCTGGCCGGACAAGAAGCAGCTCGAGGACTACCTGCATCGCCTGGAGGAGGCTGAAAAGCGTGACCACCGGCGGATCGGGCGCGAGCTCGGCCTCTTCCACATGCAGGAGGAAGCCCCCGGTGCGGTGTTCTGGCACCCCAAGGGCTGGCTGGTTTTCCAGGAGCTGGTCGCCTACATGCGGGGGCGTCTCGGACCGGCGGGCTACCAGGAAGTGAACGGGCCGGAGCTCATGGATGTGGAGCTGTGGCGCCAGTCCGGCCATCTGGAGAAGTTCGGCGAGAACATGTATCTCACCGAGACACCCGATCACCGCAAATACGCCATCAAGCCCATGAACTGTCCGGGGCATGTGCAGATCTTCAAGCAGGGTCTGCGCAGCTACCGGGATCTGCCGCTGCGCTTCGCCGAGTTCGGCAAGTGCCACCGTTACGAGCCCTCGGGCGCGTTGCATGGCCTCATGCGGGTTCGCGCATTCACCCAGGATGATGCGCACGTGTTTCTGACCGAGGAGCAGATCACCTCCGAAGCGGTCGCCATCACGAAGCTTCTGCTCGACATTTATCGGGACTTTGGCTTCGAGGACGTGCACATCAAGTTCTCGGACCGTCCCCCGAAACGGGTCGGGAGCGATGAGGTCTGGGATCAGGCAGAAGCCGCCCTCAAGCAAGCCGCGAGCGCCGCGGGCATCGAATACACCCTGAACCCGGGGGAGGGCGCCTTTTACGGCCCGAAGCTCGAGTTCGTGCTCAGGGATGCGATCGGCCGGGATTGGCAGTGCGGGACCTTACAGGTCGATCTCAACATGCCGGCGCGGCTCGGCGCGCATTACATCGATGACCATAGCCAGAAGCGCACGCCAGTCATGCTGCATCGTGCCATTCTGGGCTCCCTGGAGCGCTTCTTCGCGATCCTGATCGAGCATCATGCCGGCCGGCTGCCTACCTGGCTGGCACCGGTGCAGGTCGTCGTCATGAACATCACCGACCGCCAGGCCGAGTACGTCGGAAGCGTTACGGAAAAGCTTAGAAAACAGGGGTTTCGCGTCGCTTCTGACTTGCGGAACGAGAAAGTGGGTTTTAAAATTCGCGAACACACGCTGCAGCGTGTTCCATACTTGTTGGTCGCGGGTGACAAGGAGGTCGCCGCGGATCTTGTGGCAGTGCGCACCCGCAGCGGCAAGGATCTCGGCACGATGTCAACGCAGAGTGTTCGTGGAACGTCTCGGGGTCGAGCTGGAAAGCCGTGGGCGCCGAACTTGGGAGGATTAACGCATCGCTAGTGCAGCATCGAAGCGCGTCCGGCGCAATGAGGAGATCACCTCGCCCCAGCTGCGAGTGATCGCAGCAGACGGAGCGCAAGCTGGAGTCATGTCGCGTTTTGACGCTCTGCAGATGGCGACATCTGCGGAGCTGGATCTGGTCGAGGTGTCGCCGACGGCGGAGCCGCCGGTCGTGCGCATCATGGACTATGGAAAGTTCCTGTTTGAGCAGAACAAGAAGGCCCACTCGGCCAAGCGCAAACAGAAACAGATCCAGGTGAAGGAAGTGAAGTTTCGACCCGGTACGGAAGAGGCGGATTATCAGGTCAAGCTGCGTAATCTGATCCGCTTCCTGACCGAAGGTGACAAGGCCAAGGTAACCCTGCGGTTCCGCGGCCGTGAGATGGTGCACCAGGACATCGGCCGCAAGCTTCTCGCGCGGGTCTCCGCCGATCTCGCTCAGTACAGCGTGGTCGAGCAGAACCCGATGATGGAAGGCAAGCAGATGATCATGGTGTTTGCACCAAAAAAGAAGTAACGGCTCGAGCGCGACCCTGAAAGGTCGCGCCTGGGACGTTCGCCCGTAGCGGAGTGCGAGAGTGCTCCTGCGATCGGGGCCATTATTAAAGGAGAGAAACATGCCCAAGTTGAAGACCAACCGGGCAGCGGCCAAGCGTTTTCGCAAGACGGCGAAGGGTTTCAAAGCCTACTCGTCCGGCCGCCGCCACAATCTCGGCCATAAGGATCGCAAGCGCAAACGTCATTTGCGCTCCGGCGGCAGCAGTCTCGTGGACAAGGCGGATGTCGGTCGTCTCGACCCGCTGCTCCCGTATCACAAGTAAGCGTTCCCTTTATTTCTCGGCGCGCGCCCTAGGGCGGCGCGTCGCTGACGGAGATTTCCATGGCACGAGTCAAGCGTGGCGTGACGGCAGGGCGCCGTCACAAGAAGGTTCTCGGCAAGGCGAAGGGTTACTACAACGCCCGGCGCAAGGTCTATCGCGCGGCGAAGCAGGCGGTCATCAAGGCCGGCCAGTACGCCTTTCGCGACCGGCGCGCGAAAAAGCGCGAATTTCGTGCGTTGTGGATCGCGCGCATCAACGCGGCGGCGCGCGTGCACGGCCTCTCATACAGCAGGCTCATCGATGGCCTTGGCAAGATCGGGCTTGCCATCGATCGCAAGGTGCTCGCGGAGCTTGCCGTGCATGATGAGGCGGCATTCGGTGCGATCGCACAGCAGGTGAAGACCGCTCTCGGCATCGCCTGAGTCTTCGGGCCGTCGTCCGTGAGTGACCTTCGCCAACTCATCGAGCAGGCGTTGCAGGAGTGTGCTTCGAGCGCTGATCTCATTGCGCTCGAGGAAACCCGCGTGCGCTGGCTCGGCAAGAAGGGGCAGCTCACCGAGCAACTGAAGGCGCTCGGAAACCTGCCCGCCGCCGAGCGTCCCGCCGCGGGGCAGCGTATCAATGAGGCGAAGGAGCGTCTGCAGACAGCGTTTGAAGCTCATCGCGGCGAGCTCGAGCGCCGCGAGGACGAACAGCGACTCGCGGCGGGCCGCATCGATGTCACGCTGCCAGGCCGGGGCGAGGAATACGGCAGCCTGCATCCGGTGACCAAGGCGCGGCTTCGGATCGAAGCGCTGTTTCGCAGCGCCGGGTTTGAGGTCGCGACGGGACCTGAGATCGAGGACGACTTCCACAACTTCGAAGCGCTCAACATCCCGCCCAACCATCCGGCGCGGGCGATGCACGACACGTTCTATTTTCCGGACGGGCGCCTGCTGCGCACGCACACCTCGCCGGTGCAGATCAGAGCTCTGCTCGCACACGGTGCTCCCATTGCCATCATCGCGCCCGGGCGTGTGTACCGTAACGATGCCGATGTCACGCACTCACCGATGTTCCATCAGCTCGAGGGCCTCGTGGTCGGTGAAAACGTGAGCTTCGCGAACATGAAGGCGGTACTGCACCAGTTCGTCGAGGCGTTCTTCGAGAAGGACCTGGCCATGCGCCTTCGTCCCTCCTACTTCCCGTTCACGGAGCCCTCCGCAGAGGTCGACATGACCTGTGTGTTCTGTGATGGCAAGGGCTGTCGCGTGTGCAAGCAGACCGGATGGCTCGAGATCTCCGGCTGCGGCATGGTCCATCCGAATGTGCTCAAGGCAAGCGGCGTTGATCCGGAGCGATACACCGGCTACGCCTTCGGAGCTGGCATCGATCGGCTTGCGATGCTGCGCTACGACGTGAACGACGTGCGCCTGTTCTTCGAGAACGACCTGCGCTTCCTGAAGCAGTTCGCGCGCTTCTAGCCAGCACCGGTCCGCACCATGAAAGTCCCGTACTTGTGGCTCAAGAGCTGGGTTGATGTGCCCTGGCCAGCGCGTGAGCTTGGCGCACGGCTGACTATGGCAGGCTTCGAGCTCGAGGCCCTCACGCCCGCGGCGCCTCCCTTCAGCGATGTGGTCGTTGCGCAGATCCTCGAGGCGGTACCGCACCCGCAGGCAGAGCGACTGCGCGTGTGTCGCGTGAGCATGGGGGAGGGCGAGCCACTCCAGATCGTCTGTGGTGCAAGCAACGCCCGCGCGGGCTTGAAGAGCGCCCTCGCGCGCGTCGGCGCGAGCCTTCCGGGAGAGGTGCGCATCGAGCGGGCCAGCCTTCGGGGCGTTGAATCAAACGGCATGCTTTGTTCGGCCAAGGAGCTGGGGCTTGCCGAGAGCAGCAGCGGGATTCTCGAGCTTCCCGAGGATTCACCGCTCGGCGTCTCGCTGCGGCAGTACCTGGATCTCGATGACGCGGTGCTCGAGATCAATGTGACACCCAATCGCGGCGATGCCATGTCGGTGCTCGGCATTGCCCGTGAGGTCGTCGCCTTGAGCGGACGAGCGCTCACGGGTCCGAAAATCGAAAGCGCGAAATCGCGGAACCACGAGCGCTTCGACGTGCAGCTCGAGGCGCCGGTCGCATGCCCGAAGTTCGTGGGCCGTGTCATCCGCGGCATCGACAACCGCAAGCCCACACCGCAGTGGATGCGAGAGCGGCTGCGTCGCGCGGGCTTGCGCTCGATCAGCCCCATCGTTGATGTCACCAACTACGTTCTGCTCGATCTTGGCCAGCCCATGCACGCGTATGACCTCGCGCGCTTGCGGGGCAGCATCCGCGCAAGGATGGCGGCTCACCAGGAATCCATCACGCTTCTCGACGGCCGTACGGTCAAGCTTGAAGCGGACATGCTCGTCATCGCCGATGCCGAAGGCCCCGTCGGCATGGCAGGCATCATGGGTGGTGAGCGCACCGCCGTGTCCGAGAATACCGTCGAGGTGTTCTTCGAGTCGGCGTGGTTCAGCCCCGACGCCGTCGCCGGCCGGGCGCGTCGCATTGGCCTGCACACCGATGCGAGCCAGCGCTTCGAGCGCGGCGTCGATCCCTCGAAACAGGAGCGGGCAGTGGAGTATGCGACGCAGCTGCTCCTCGGCATCGCAGGCGGAACAGCGGGTCCGGTCAGCGTGACGCAGGCCGAAGGCTACTTGCCCCAGCGACACACCGTGCGCCTCCGGCGCTCACAGCTCTCCCGTCTGCTCGGTGCCACCGTGCATCCCGATCGAGTCGAGGCCACCTTCAACGCATTGCAGATGAGCGCAGCGCGGACTCTGGAAGGGTGGGCCGTCACGCCGCCGCCGCATCGCTTCGATATCAGCATCGAGCCCGATCTCATCGAGGAAGTCGCCCGCATCGTCGGCTTCGATGCGATCCCAGAAATGCCGGCCTTAAGTCCGCAGCGGTTTCTGCGGCTGCCGGAGGCGCGCCCCGTCGAGCGCACCGTGCTTGATGCGCTCGCTGCGCGCGGCTATCACGAAGTCATCACCTACGCATTCGTCGATCCGGTGCTGCAGTCGAAGCTCTTTCCGGGCAGCGAATCGCTGACGCTTGCGAACCCGATCGCGAGCGATCTCTCGACGATGCGGCTTTCACTTTGGCCTGGCCTCATCAAAGCGGCCCTGGAGAACGAGCGCCGCCAGCAGGACCGAATCCGGCTCTTCGAGCATGCTGCGCGATTCGCGATCTCTGCAGGCGCGGTCCGCGAGGTCGACTCGCTCGCAGGCTTTGCCTTTGGGCCACGGTTGCCCGAGCAGTGGGGCGCAAGCGTCGAGTCAAAAAGCGCCGTGGACTTCTTCGACGTGAAGGGCGATGTCGAGGCACTGCTGAGCGCGGCAGCGGGCCTTGATCGATTCGGTTTCGAGCCGGCGACGCTTCCTTGTCTGCATCCGGGTCGAACGGCGCAGATCGTCCGCTATGCCGACGAGGAGATGGTGGCGAGCGGCGAGGAGCCCGCCCCGAAACGCGTGGTCGGAGTCATCGGCGAGCTTCATCCAACGCTCGTTCGGGAACTCGGGTTCGTACAGGCTCCGGTCCTGTTCGAGGTCGAGTACACGGCCACCCTGCGGGTCGAATTGCCGCAATTCCACGAGGTGTCACGTTATCCACAGGTGCGCCGCGACATCGCCGTGGTGGTCGATGAAGCCGTGACTTTAAGTGCTTTACGCGAGCGTGTAACCTTGTCGTCGTCGAACATGCTCGTAAGCATGCGCATTTTCGACATATATCGAGGCCCGGGCGTAGAAAAAGGTCGAAAAAGCGTCGCTTTAGGCTTGATTTTTCAGGATATTTCTCGCACCCTTACGGACGAAGAGGTCGACCAGGCGGTGGCAGCCGTGCTGGCGGAGTTGCGAGTTAACCTGAATGCGAGAATAAGAGAATAACGCTATGACGGCTCTGACGAAGGCGGAAATGGCGGAGGCGCTGTTCAACCAACTGGGCCTGAACAAGCGTGAGGCGCGAGAGCTCGTCGATCTATTCTTCGAAGAAGTTCGTGCCGCACTGTCAAACGGGGAGCAGGTCAAGCTGTCGGGCTTCGGCAACTTTGACCTGCGTGATAAGAACCAGCGTCCTGGACGAAATCCGAAGACGGGCGAGGAGATTCCGATCAGCGCCCGTCGAGTGGTGACGTTCCGTCCGGGGCAAAAATTAAAAGCTCGGGTTGAGGCATATGTTGGAGCCAAAGAATAACGACACGCTACCGCCCATTCCCGGCAAGCGCTATTTCACGATCGGCGAGGTAAGCGAGTTGTGCGGTGTGAAGCCGCACGTGCTGCGCTACTGGGAACAGGAATTCCCCCAGTTAAAGCCGGTCAAGCGGCGTGGCAATCGACGCTATTACCAGCGACAGGATGTGATTGTCATACGGCAGATCCGTAGCCTTCTCTACGAGCAGGGATTCACGATCGGCGGTGCGCGCAACAAGCTGACCGGCGAAGAGGCACGCAGCGATGTAAGCCAGAGCCAGCAGATCGTGCGGCAGCTCAGGCTCGAGCTCGAGGAAGTCCTAAAACTGCTGCGCCGCTAAGCGGTGACGGAACGGCGTATCATGTACGCCTCGTGCGGACCTTCTCCATCCGCATACGGTCTCTTCAAATATCGGAGCGTGGCGCAGCCTGGTAGCGCACTTGCATGGGGTGCAAGGGGTCCCGAGTTCAAATCTCGGCGCTCCGATCAAGGACTTACGAGGACCCGGCAGCGAGCTTGTGTCTACTGCCGTGTCTACTTCCGAAAAATGACCCCCCTGAAGCAGCTCGCAGCGCTGCTCTGACTCGACTCGCTGAGGATCGTGTCACTGGCGCGACGTGCGCCGGTCTGGCACACGTTCTCGCGCAGCTCGTCGAGTCGTTACCTGACGCACTGGTTGTGCGAGGCAGCACCCGAATGAGAATTCTCCGCAACACCGCGAAGCCAAGCATGCTTGAACACTTTGCTGCGACCATCTATCGCGCAACACGTACGCGCTTCACATGCTGAAGCGCGCGGCCCCTTGGAGGTGCAGCACCATGAGCGCGGAGAACAATCCCATGGGCAGCGTCACGCCGATCCGCGGGCACGCAGAGCGCGAGCGCGCAGAACGTGAGCGGCGACTTGCGGAGACGGCCCGCCGATCCTTCGCAACAGCTTTCAATGGCCTACTGGAAAGTGCAGCTCGCTCGGACAAGCGAGCCACTCTCCACGAGGTCTGTGCGGTCTACATTGCCGAGATGCGCAACGAGCTGGTGCGCTGCGAAGCTCAGTTCGGCGGTGTGCTGCCGCCGTAGAGCCGCGCTCAGATGCGATGCGAAGGGCGCCTGCGTGCGCCCAAGCTATCCCAAAATCGTTGACTCTCGCAGGAACTGTAGGCTATCCAGTTTGCGCGGCTCCGCGACGTTCGGAAAGGTGAACTGCGTGGGGTTCATCGCAGAGGCGATGCGGGTCCATTCGCCTTCTGCGACTTCGTACCGCGTTGCGCCCACCATCGCCTTACCGGCGCTCAGCTTGTTCAACTCCAGACGTTCGATATTGTCGGGGTCGAATCCGAAGCCCAAGAAACACACGAGCCCGGCTGCAAGGATTGCCGCTTTGGCCTCATCGATCGTTGCCTGACCGCGGTCTCCGTACATCAGTTGAATCGTCGAGGCGCTCTCCTGGATGAGCTGCGATGACGGAGACTCATCTGGTCGACGCGCGCCGACGCGTGCGGGGCTGAATGGACCGAGTGATCCGTAGACGTGGATGATCTTGATTCTGCTCGCATGCTCCCACGCCGTCCGTGAATCGAGGCTGAAGGTATGAGCGATCCGCGACCAGAAGAAATGCTCGAGCGTGCGATCGTAGTTGAAGGTGACGAACGATATGTCGTTTGCACCGATGAAGCTGTCCACCGAGCCTGCACAGCCGACGAGCATGTGCTCGAACAGATAAGACATCCAATCCTGATCCGGATTGCCTCCCGTGGCCACCCTCGCAAGACGCGAGAGGCGCGACTGGAACTCCAAAGGCAGTAAGATGTCGGCGACGGCCGTCTTGCCGATCTCCGGATACCCGGCGCGGTTGGCATGAGTCAGCAGAAAGCTGTCTATCGTCCGGTGACCGCTGTGCTCAAGTAGCCTTCGGAACTCGACCATCGTCTCTCGGATCGAGCCGAATTGTCGTTCGTAAAGCTCGAAGATGAGCTGCACAGAGCGGTTGTTGGTATTCGACTGCGTGGGCAGCAGGCTCACGATCCGCCTGGTCAACTCGCCGCCGTCCGGTAGGCGGTATGGGCAATGCGCACCGGCGCCAAGCACGAAGACCGTCTTTCGCCTGATCATGCCAAATTGAGCGCGTCGACGATTGCGTGCTCGATGTGCTGCGCGTCCTGCATGCGACCATCGTGGCGCAGGCGCGTCGCCTCGTCCATCAGACTCCTCGAGCAGGCGCGTCGCCTCCATGTGGCGGCGCAGCAGGGGCTCGAGATCGTCGTATCGGGCGAGCATGCGGGCACGACAGGCCGCTCCTGGCACTGGCGTCTGCGCAGTTTCGGGTGCGATCGCGCAGATATTCACTCCGCCCTCAGCGGCTCAGGCCGCCTTCCGGCGGCCCTTCTTTTTGGGCGGGGCGTAGTATCGGGGCGTCCCAAATTGCGACAGCCGGACCCCCCGCGGCGCTCAGGGGAAATGCAGGTGAATCATGATTGCCAATCGCAAGGCGCGGGCCGCCTCGGACGCAAAGACATGAGCCTGCGCGATCTCTATGGAAAGAATCTGCAAGACCTCACGGCCGAGGAAATGCGACGCGTCATCGAGGCACCGGACGAGGAGCTAATCCGGAACTCGGTGTCCTGGCAGGTTGGGACAGTAGTCGAGTCACAACGGCGGTTGCGCGTGGCGATCATCGCCGAGGAACGCTCCATCAGGCGGCTGACGTGCTGGTTGGTCGTGTTCACCATCGCGCTCGTAATTCTCACGGGCGCGCTGGTCTGCTTGGGCGTGATCGACTACCGCCGTCATCGGAGCGATGATGCGATAGCGCCGGTGCCGGCGGCGCCAGCACCAGCGAGGGAATTCCGAAGGTACTGGTTCTGAAAGCACGCGCGGGTGAACATTCGCGCGGTCTCGAGGCCGGCGAGATTCGGACGGCTCGCGAAGGTCGCCCCGGCAACTGTCACTCGGGTGCGGCCTCCCGGTCCTCGTCATTCCGCCGGCAGCATTGCCGCACGGATAACGCTCGCGTAGGCTCGAGACTGTGCGAAGAACAATAACAATGCTGCCATGCACGGTGCTCCTCCTTGGGTGCGAGACTTCTTCGCAGGTCGTGCCTGCTGGACGAGATACCTACATGGTTTCGTCACACGTCGCGGCGTGCATATCTTGCTCGGCTGCGGTGCAGAGTCTTAAGACGGCAAACGCCTATTGTGAGAAGCAAGGCAAAGGCGTCGTTGTGCGGAACACATCCGGAGCAGTGAATCCTTTCGGATACGACAACGGCAATCAGACCGTCTTCAGTTGCGTCGCGAAGGACAGTCCGGAATACGTCGCTCCGACTCTGCGTCGGGATAACGGCGTCACCACAATCGAGAGCAAGTAGCAGTGGGACCGCCTGTCGCTCTGTTTCCTTCCGCGGCTTGCTTGGTCACAGCGACGCTCGTGGGCTGCGTGACGACTCAGCCGCAAAGCATCGGCCGCGATACATACATGGTTGAGACGATGGGCACCAACATGACGGTACGCCCAGCGCTCGACAAGGCCACGAGCTTCTGTGCTCAGCAGGGCAAGAAAGTAAAGCTGCTGACCACCGACAAGGCGGGCGTTGGACCTGGAGCGAACAGCTCGATTACCTTCATGTGCCTTGACCCGACCGACCCGCGCTATCAGAACACTGCGCCCGCCGGCCGGTGACTGCGATTCGTCGGCGCCGGCCTCAGCACGCATGTCGGGTGCGATCGTACAGGTTCTCACTCCCGCGCCGGTCGCACTGCGTCCTCGAGATTGCGCTGCTGCTCGGCGATCTGCTCCATGTGCGTGTACAGCCGCTTCGCTTGGCGAATCTTGCCGGCTCGACTTAGCGTCTCGATCTCGTCGGCGAGCTCGGAGAGGCGCTTTGTGGCCGCGATGTGGAGCTTCACGGCCTCGACGATATCGATTGGGGCCGCCTTCGGTGGCTTCGAAGGGTGCCGGTTTTTCTTGGCAGGCATCGCGAGGATTGTAGGGACCTGCGCGCACCTCGTGGGGCGGCTGCCGGCGCGTCAGGGCCTTGGCGCAGGTTCCTCAGATTGTCTCTTGATACGGCATGACCATCTCCAAACACTTCCCGATGCAAGCTTGACTGTGCGGTGGCTCGCGATCAGCATTCGACCCGCACAAGAAAAACGGGAGGCGTGCTATGGATCGTAGCGCTGACTCCGATTACATGCGCCTGCGCGAGAAGGCCAGGCAAGCCATCGTTGCTGGGCTTCTTCCCTCTGTGCCCACAAATCGGTTCTGGGGCGGTAACGGCTCGGGCCTACCGTGCACGGTGTGCGGACTGCCGATCGAGAACGGGCACGCACAGATCAACCTAACTTCCCGTGCCGACAGCGGGTGTCCGCGGTTCCATGGGCTGTGCCACATCGCATGGCGGCGGGCTTGCGAGGAGCGCGCCAGCCGTTAGCGGCCCGCGTCACCCTTCGTCGATCGGCTGCGTGAGGTACGCCTCGACATTGCGCAGGCAGCCAGCGGCGATATCTGCGTGTGCCTGCATCGTCTCCGGTAGGCCCTCCAATGCGAGGAGCGCTGCGGCATCGGCGAGCATTCGCCATTCCAAGGGTGTCGGTTCGAAGGCCGCGGGACGGGGCGACAGTGCCATGGTGCGAGGATAGCGCCGGCGGGGGCGTCCTCAGCAAACCCCGGCATGCGCGGACTGTATGGGTGTCGGTCGCCTTCGGCGGCCTTTTTTTTCTTGTGCAATGTCAAGGAGTACGCTGAGGGCGCCCGCCCAGGCTGAAGAATCCAAATCATGACCGAACGAGCAGACCGCCTCGAAGAGGCGCGAGCGCGGCTCGCCGACGTGCTCGGAAGAGCGCACGCCCAGATGCGTGAAATCGAACGGGAGCGGTCTCTCGAACCGCTTGAGCAGCGTGTGTCCGGAAGGATTATCGATGCGATCGACTCCGTCGTCGCACACTCGAGAGACCTCCTCACCGGTAAGGAGACGCCGCCTCCTACGTCGAGCTTCTACGGGACGGAGCCGGCGCGAGATGGAAAGACGGTCCGGCTTGTGTTCGGCGACGACAATGATACGAGAGCGCTGCATGCGCAGGCGGTTCTTCCCGTTGAATCGATCATGCCGTTCATAAACACGATGCTATCCGTGGTCGTCAACCAGATGGTCGATACGCAGCAAGTCGCGCAAGGCGCCGCTCGTCCGGTCGAGCACATTTCTGGGCTTGCGCTCCGTGCCGAGGTCATTCAGACCTCCGCGAACGACTGCATTCTGGTGATCGGAACTGCGGACCAGAAGGAGCTTCGCATCACGCTCACAGAGCAGCTCATCGAAACAATCCGGGGCGCCATCAACAGGCTGGGCCCCCGGGTGGGCAGCCTACAAATTCAAGGAAAAGTTCGGCGATTGGCCGCGCCGCTCGTGGGTCGCATTGACCTGAGTCCGTGGATGCGAGCACGATCATCCAATCGGGCCACGTCGAGCATTGGGCTATCACCAAGTGAAGTACCTTCCTCTCGTTTGGGCAGCGATCTGGCGCAAGAAGTTGCGCACAGTTCTTACGATCCTCTCGATAACGGTCGCCTTTTTGCTGTTTGGCATCCTCCAGGGAGTGAATGCCGGATTTGCTCATATAACACAGTTGCAGCGTCTTGACCGTTTGTTTACGGCGTCGCGCTTTGGCGTGCCGCTTCCGTCGTCCTACGTTGCCCAGATTGCAGCGATACCCGGCGTTACCCTAGTCGCCGCCAGCATTCAGGCGGGCGCGTACTGGCGAGACCAAAAAAACGCACTTGGAATCGTGGCGATTGAACCTAATTTCTTGGAGGCATTCCCGGAAATACGCTTGAGTCATTCCGAGGTTAGATCCTTCGCAACCTCGCGTATCGCCGCGCTGATCAGTGCGGCATGCGCTGAGCAGTTTGGCTGGAAAACCGGGGATCGCATCTCTCTAACGACGACGCTGCCACAACGAAACGGCTCGAACGGTCTGACGTTCGACATCGCCGGAGTCTTTGCCTTCGAGGGTCATGAGGCAGATCGGTTCATTGTCGCCAACTATAGCTATGTGGATGAGGCGCGCGCTGAAGGACGCGGCACAGTCACCTCGATCGTCGAGCGGACGCGCAATGCCGGGCAGGCAGCATCGATTAGCCAGGCGATCGACAAACACTTCGCCAATTCAGGCAATCAGACACGCACGCTTTCCGAACGGGCCGCCGGTCAGTCGCAGCAAAGCATGACATTCAACGCCAAATTCTTCATTACGAGTGTCATTCGTGCGTCACTCTTCACCTTACTTTTTCTCACCGGGAACACCATGATGCAGTCCGTAAGAGAGCGAATCCCGGAGTTAGCAGTTCTCAAAGCCGTCGGGTTCTCTGGCACATCGGTCTTCCTTCTCGTGATGATCGAATCAGCCGTTATGACCCTGACGGGAGCCGTGCTCGGAACTGCGCTCGCCTCTGTTCTGATGCCGATGGCGAAGAACATCGTCGGAATTGCAAGTCTAAGGCCCGTCGTGTTCCTCGATGCCGCCATCGCAGCCCTGCTTGTCGCATTGATCAGCGCCGCAGTACCGGCAAGGCGCGCGCAACGACTAAGCGTCGCGAATGCACTCGCTGCAAGGTGATGCGAGCTCGTGAGCGCTCTGCACCAGATCTCGGCTATCACGCTTACAAGTCTCCGCAGCTTGCCAAGCCGCATCGGCAGCTCGTCCGTCATTGTGGTTGGCATGGCGGGCGTCGTCGCTGTCATGGTTTCGGTTCTTTCGATGTCGAACGGGTTCCTCGAATCGGTCGCTAAGACAGGACGCGCGGATCGAGCCATCGTGACACAGGCGGGTGCACCGACGGAATCCCTTAGCAGCGTACCTCGCAGCGCAATTCCGGTCATTTTGGACGGTGCCGGCGTTAGGAAGGACACCGCTGGTCATCCCATCGCGTCAGCGGACATCTTTGCCTACCAGTTAGTCACGAAAACGTCCGATGGTTTGCTGGCACCTGCAACGATCCACGGAGTCGGCCCCCAAGCATTCGCCCTGCTTCCCCAGATCAAGCTGATCACCGGCAGGTCCTTTACACCCGGATTGCACGAATTAATTGTCGGTCGAATGATGGCCTCGCAGTTCGTGGGTCTTCAAGTGGGGAGTATGGTGGCGCTGTCCGACGGCGACTGGTCCATCGTGGGAAGTTTTGAAAGCGACGATGACCAGCACGAATCCGAATTGCTCGGTGACGTGGAGGCGCTGATGTCGGCCCAGCAACGCACGAGTTACAACAGCATGACGGTGATGCTCAGTTCAGCGGACGCGTTTGACGCCTTCAGGGCCCAACTCATGATGAATCCCGCCTTGAGCGTGGATGTCGTCCGCGAGAACGTGTATTTCGCGAAGCTCGCCAAGCCTATCAATGATTTTCTTACTCTCGTCGCCGTCGTTGTTGGCGCGATAATGGGCCTCGGTGCCGCCTTCGGCGCACTAAATACGATGTACTCGGCGATCAGTACGCGCTCAACGGAGATCGCAACGCTGCGCGCAATCGGCTTTGGTGGCGGACCTGTCGTGGTGGCCGTGCTGACTGAAGCGCTGCTTCTGACGCTCATTGGTGCGTTGGCAGGGGTCGCTATCGCGTGGCTCTTCTTCAATGGCACTGTTGTTGTTAGTGACTACTACATCTACTCCCTGACCATGAAACCATCGCTCATCGCGCTGGCGACTGCGTGCGCGATAATTCTGGGGCTTTTCGGTGGACTGCTCCCGCGACTCGCGCAGCACGGCTGCGAGTAGCGGCAGCTCTGCGGCCAACATAGGTCGACCCACAATCCAGGACAGTCTCCGCGTTCCGCCACGCCGTGGTCTCGACGCCTTCGGCCGGTGCGCCTGCCTTACCTTGATGCTTGAAGTTTGTTACCGCCCATCTGCCTTCATCCCTTCCAGTGTCTCGAGCGCCTCACGCAGTGCGGCCGCTACGGCGCTGTGCTCTTCGAGAGCCGCATCGGCGCCTGACCCGGTTCAACGCCACTTGCGAAACCTTCCTTGCCGAGCACATTTAGAGTGGCTTCAGGCCGACGGGTGCTTCACCTGCGTTAAATGCGTCGCCCAAGGCCTTTGCGAGAGTGGGATCCGCGAGATATTCGACGATGCCGTGGTGGTTTTCGCTCATATTCTTGACGCCGCTGAAGTTCGCGACGATTGGCGCACCTTGGTAAAAGTTGGCAGGGATTTCATAGAGCGCGACGATGTCTTGTGGGTCGCGGGCATTGAACCAGACGGGAATGTCGGTGGGGGAGCGTCGCGGTGCAGTGTCCGAGGGTATCCGGGAGTAGATGGCTTCGATCCCTAACGGTGAACCGATGGTGATAAACGCTTTCACATTCTGCCGCGACGGGCGATTCATCAGAATGTTGTATGCGACGATAGTACCCAAGGAGTGGGACACGACCATGCAAGGTTGATCTTTCGGAATGGCCGCATCGACGATAGCATTGATTTGCAGGCGCAGCCCCTTGCGTATCAAGTAGTACCAGACGTCCCGTGTAAAGAGTTCGATCGAGGTCTCGCCAACCCCACCGATCTTGTTGAGCAGGCGCACGGCCGCGAGAACCACCTTCCAGTTCTGAATGCCGCGATCAACCGCTCCAAGGTTTGCTTCCTTTGCGATTGCCTCTTCGGATATGCCTCGTTTCGCGGCCATCTCGAGGACGATGTCTTGCGTGAATTGCCGCTCCTGGGCATCTGGCGCAGCGGCTTCAGCGCCACGATCCATGAGATTCTGGAACGATTGGCGGCCGGCCTCTTCGGTTAAGTTGAAGAGCAGGTCGCCGTAATAGGGCAGCGAGACGTCGCCGGCGGGGAAACTTGAGAGCTTGAGCGCCGTCAACGCCGTGTTCGCAGCGTTCGACCAGGCGGCGAGCAAGCCGGCCGGATCCTTGTGCTCTTGTGATCTTCCATGAACGAAGATGACCTTCATTTGATTTGTCCAGATTCGAAGGCGGCGATCAAGGGTTTTACATCGCGCTGCCGGAACGTGGTCCACTCGCAATTGAGCCGGCATCGCCCGGCTTGAACGATGGCGCCGTGCAGCGATTGAGTAGTGAGATAGGAAGAGAGAACGCTCCAGCCCAGCGACATCATGGGGCAAAAGGGTGCGATCGCCGGCGGATTCTCGATGGTCCCTTGAATCGACGCACCAGCCAACATCGCGACATCGAACGGTGTCGGTGCGGCGCGCAGCCCCGGCGGATCTAAGGACGGGTGTTGAATGAACCAGTCGTAGACCGAGCGGGCATCCTCGTCATTGCCCGATAAGGCATACGCGTAAGAAGCGTAGATGCCGAGTGTCGGATCCGCGAGTTTGTCTTCACGGAGGAAGGTTCCGTGCCGGTCCCCTTCAGCTTTGGCAAGGCGTCCGAGCTTGCCGGAGGTTGCCAAGGAGGCGGCGAGCGCACGCCGGTGGGCGAGCCTGCTCCGTTGTTCCTCGGTCACCAACGGCGGTTGAAGTTGGGCAGATATCTCAAATGACAGGGAGACCGCCTGGCCGTCGCGCACGTGAAGTGTGCCGATATATCCCGGCATGATGGGTAGGAAACAGATCGACCCGCTCTTCAAACAAACGGCGACCGTGCCTTCCTGGCCGGGATCTGAGAACGGCTCTGGGTAGAGACGCAGATCCCGGCCGATGATGCCTTCGTCGGTCACCGCCAACTCGCCGGCGGCACCGCCCGAAAGAAAGGCGCGCTCGATCTGATCACCAATGATCGAATAGCCCGTGCGCGTTTCAAACGCCTGTCTGCCCTGATCGCTGCCGACGTAGTCCTTGATCGCTTCCGACAGGCCCGCATCCTCCGCGATTCGCCCACCCGGCACGACACCACCCCACGGGGCCTTGACAATAGAGGCGACCTCCGAGATGGCGATGGTTCTAAGGCGAAGCGGCGCGTCGAGGATCTCCCCATACACGGGTCCGCCCGCGTCGGGTGGCGGGGCACCAGGCGGGCCGCCGGGCTCGGCGGGAATGTAGGGCTCGGGCGCCGGATCCGCGCGTGCATTCGGCGGTGGCGACTTGGCATAGCCAAAAAATAGCGGCTCGCGCGATGTCACCGTGAAGTCGGGAGATTGATCGAAGGCGGGCTTTTGTTGCGCTGCCCTTAAGGGCACTTCGGTATCGAGATAAGTCTCGAGCTTCCAGGCCGGAATCACGACGACCCCGGGCGGCAAGTCTGCCCAAGACTCGCACACGCCGGGTGTGGGGTGGGTGAGGACATCCAGCAGTACGTCGGTGAAGAAGCCTTCGCCGTTGAACTCTTTCGCCGTTTGCGACGGTTCGGTGGCGTAGAAGACATCTACCTTGGATCGGTGGGCGCCAACAACGTCGCCACGCTCCAAGACCGGTTTGCCGACCACGGTACCCAAGGGGCCAAAGGGATCGATGGCATTCCGACAAGAATCAGAAATGATGATGACGTGGGCTACGCCTGAATAGCGGGCGTTTAACGCGGTGGGCGTGATCGCGATGGCCTCATCCTTGTACGTGCCCACATCCGAGAGCAGCACCTGCTCATCGAACCCCGCCTTGACGATCCCGTGACCGGCGAAATACAGAATCAAGGCATCCAGGTCACCTGCGGCCACCATGGCGCGGGCCGCGTCCTGTACATCCCTGGCGGACACCTTATTTGCCGCATCGACGAGGAGCTTCACGACGGGTGTGACGCCAAAGGGTTGCTGATCTTGGAGCCACTGGGCCAATTTGCCGGCGCCTGAAGCGGCGCCCTTGAGCGTCTGTAACACGTTGGTTTTGTCGACGCCGACCGCAATCAGGCCGACCTTGCGATTGATTGGCATATCAGCACCCTCCCTGGGCAGGTCGTTTCCGGTCGAATACTGCCTCAAATACAAATCTGAAGGAAGATGCCAAGGCGCCCAATCAGCACAACGAAATACAGTGCGCCATCTGCTGCCGAAGCGTGCAGAAAGAGGCACTGCGCGAGTCACTCGATGCTTTCTTCGACACGGTCGCTGCCACTGCCCTCGAGGATATGGCGTAGCCATTTGACGGCAATCAATCAATGTGCGACGACGCGCCTACTACGCCGTCGGCAACCTAGCTGAAGGTGCCCTGGTATAACAAAATTAGCTCTTCCCAGGCTCGCCGATCAGGCGGGCTTCAGTCATTGATTCGAGCCTCGACGAGCGTCCAGATCTCGGCTCAACTCGCGGATTCGCGATCGCAGATAGCGCTTTCCCAGCGGACCGGATTCCTCTGGAGGAAATGTTCTATCCGCGAGGCAGAACATCTCTAGTTCCCGCAGCTCGTCTTCCTTGTATGCATGGTGATGGATTACGTCCGCAGCCGGATATCGCCAAGGAGGAAAGGACCTTCACCGGATGGGGAGCGAAGGCGCTTCCATTCGAGCGAAGCGATGCCACGGTCACTGAGCTGGATAAATGATGTCGTTCCGCGTTCCACGGCGGAAGCGCGTCGCGTGCGGTTGCGCGTTCCTCGAAAAGCCGCACCAGGCCCGTCGGGTTTCGTCGGTTGGGACCCGCCTTGGAGCACGCAACAAGATCTCCATAGGCAGCTCTGGAACATCACGAGAATTACGATGTGCAACTACCTGGCCGAAGCGTCCTGCCAGGTAAAGGCGCCGGTATCAGGGAATGGTGAGTGAAATAGCCCACACAAGAAATGGTCACTGCATTCGCGGACCGACCCACCGGCTCCCGACCTCGCGCGTCAGATCAAGGCTCAGATCACGCAGGGCGTCCGATACGGACGGCTCTCCGCCGCGCTTCTGCGCCCTGGCGACGAATAGGAGTACGGCATTCGCGCCGGACAGGAACGCCGTACGAGCGTTGATCCGATCCGTCTTACTGGCGTCCTCGCCGAGTATCGTGGGCTCGACTTGCGCCCAAAGCTGGCCGAATAGGGTGGGCTCGTTGGTGTCTGCCATGGGGATGTCCTTGCTTTAGGGGGACAGTATCCCTGACGCGCATAAGTACGGAGCAAACTTCCAATTGGTGCGTTAGCAGGACGCTACCGTCTGCGCCAAGGGGAGGCACGCGGCCATGAGCTGCGAGGAAAAAACCCGCCTATTGCGAGAGTACGAAGCTGCCACGGCCGCGTTTTCCACTGCCGTCACCGAGCTGCACAGAAGAACGCCATATCACCGGCAGCAGAGTAAGCTGTTGAACCCCCTGCCCGTCACGTAACCGCTACTGCAACTGTGGCGCAGCCGGCAAAAGCCGGTCCGTCTCCTTTCTAACCACGGCATAGCATTCGCAGCACAACTGCTCAAGCCTTGGCCGGTCCAGGACCGTGATCTGTCCACGGCTGTAATGGATAACGCCGAGTTTCTGTAACTTGCCGGCGGCATCGGTGACCCCCTCGCGGCGCACGCCGAGCATGTTGGCGATGAGCTCCTGGGTCATCGTCAAGTGGTTCGACGACAGTCGATCCAGAGACAGCAGTAGCCAGCGACATAACTGTTGATCGACCGAGTGGTGCCGGTTGCACACCGCCGTTTGGGCCATCTGCGTGATGAGTGCCTGCGTATAGCGCAGCAGCAACAGCTGCATTTCCCCGTTGCGGTGGAACTCGTCCTTGAGCCGTTGCCCGATCAGCCGGTATGCGTGTCCGGCGCTCTGCACGATTGCCCGGCTCGGTGTGGTTTCACCTCCCATGAACAGAGCAATCCCGATCAGACCCTCATTTCCGACAACTGAGATTTCCGCCGAGGCGCCGTCTGCCATCACGTACAGCAGTGACACGATCGAGTCAGTCGGGAAATAGACGTTGCGCAGTCGATCGCCCGATTCGTATAAGACCTTTCCGAGGGGCATCGGCACGAGTTGCAGGTGCGGATAAAGTCGCTCGCGCTCCCCACTTGGTAGCGCAGCGAGCAAGTGATTTTGTTGCGGATTGTGCGCGGCGGCCATAGGACAATTACTAAGGTCAACCGCTCTATAGCAGTGTGCGCGAGCGCCATCAACCCCTATCTCTGTCGCTGCGGTGCGGCACCTAGTAGCCTCTGGATTCATCAATCCGGAGCCCGAGGCGCGGCGCCGAGGAGCGGATACCGATCCTCTGCGACTCTTCGAGAGGGACTTTCAGCTCACTGTCTGCTGCCGACGATCAGGATGCACACATCGCCGCGAGCTCACGATCGGGCTACTGATTCGCGCCTTCGGGTCTGAGATAACGCTCGGCCAGGTCGCCGCTCGGATGCGCTGCGCCGACTGCGCGATGCGCGGCGCCCAGACAGTGCCCACACCGTTCTGGATAAGTACGGACAGGTCGCAAACTTGCCCAGGCGGCACGGAACAGTTGCCAGAGGCCTACTCGATGACAAGCTGTTTGCCATCCGGCACGGTGAAGAACAGATTCAATCCTTCGCTCTCAGCCGTCATCGTGCCGTTGAAAGACTTTCGAAATGCGTCGACTGCAGACGCATCCGCGGAGACGGGGTCACAGAAATGAAAATCGCCGCAGCCACTGACAATCCCCCGGTCAGCGCGTATTAAGGTAGCCGATTTTCTCAGTGGACCACTCTTACCATTCAGGTCCATTGAATACTCTCTCGGCCCTAGGGCATCCATACAACTCACTAAGGAGCAGGGGGGCTTATGCGCGGTTTGTTTTTGATGGCAGCGGCGACGCTTACTTGGTCGGCAGCCACTCAGGCCGATAATCCGATTAACAATCCGTATCAGCAATACGTCCTAGCGAACTGCGAGGAAATTGGTCTGTGTCAGATGTTCTTCCCGGCGGTGGCAAGAGAGACGGTGATACTGCACACCTCATGCTTCTTTGAACTGGAGTCGGGCGGGGTCGGAAGCCTGATCCTCGGCATCCAAGGGGCTAACGAATACAACGAGCTCCCAGTCTTCGAGACTGTTCGCTCGGGCGGGATTAGCAATTTCGGAACCAACGCCGAGACGTACTTGTTCATCTCCGCGGGCCAGAAACCGATGATCGAGGTGTTCAGTGTAAGCGCCGTCGTTCTAGACCTAACATGCACCATCTCGGGATATCAACGCCCCTGAGCGTTGCGGCGGACCCCTAGTTGTTGCCAGTACAGGCGGACACACGTGGCGGCACCCCATAAATTTGGCAACGCTCGCCGCGCGCCTCGATTCGAATTCTAATCATCACTATATAGGGAGAGGATCCATGCGGGTCACATCGACATTAGGGTCGTGCGTCGCTTTAGCCGCACTGGCCACGGGTAGTCTGAATGCGCAGACAATTCCCGATACGACAACGCCTAGTGGGCCACTGGGGACGATAACTGGCGGAGGTCTAAAGGGAGCGATTCCCATCTGGACAGGCGACTCCAGTTTGGGCACGTCGAACATGCGCCAAGCGATTCCGGGGGGTACCTTTACCATGACCAACTCCACCGGCGGTCACGTGCTGGAGGTCACGAGCACGTCCCAGGGCTTCGCTGTGATTGCCGACGCTGTAGCCGGCGACGGCGTTTCTGCTACGTCCCAAACGGGAACTGGGGTCGATGCAGGCTCACACACCGGCATCGGCGTAGAGGGTGACAGTGTTACCAACACGGGCGTACTCGGCTCGAGCACTAAAGGCAACGGCGTCCTGGGTAAGACAGGAAGTATCTTCGCCGCGACGGTTGGTGAGAACACCGGGACTGTCGGCGATGGGATCGGCGGCATTGCCTGCAATTGCTCCACAGGCGCTGCCGCTGTCGTCGGGAAGGGCGAGCTTGCCGCCGACTTCGTCGGTAAGGTTCAAGTCATGGGCGACTTCGTGGTTACCGGGAAGAAGGAATTTCACATCGATCACCCGCTCGATCCTGCCAACAGGTATCTGAACCATTTCGCCATTGAATCGAACGAGGTCCTGGACACCTATAGTGGGAACGTCACGACAGACGGGGGTGGCACGGCGACCGTTACACTGCCGAATTATTTTCAGGCTTTAAACACGAATTTCCGCTATCAACTCACCGTAATTGGGCAATTCGCGCAGGCCATCGTTTCTGAGGAAATCCAAAATAATCAGTTTGTCATCAAGACTGACAAACCCTCAGTCAAGATCTCCTGGCAGGTGACCGGAGTGCGCTCGGACGCCTCCGTAAAGGCGCACCCCGTGCCGGTGGAAGAGGACAAGAGCGAACAAGAGCGTGGCTATTACCTGACGCCGGAGGCATTCGGCCAGCCTGAAGAGATGAGCATCGCTTGGCTTCATCACGGTCCCCTGATGCGTGAGGCCAAGAAACTCAGCCAGCAGAGTCAGCAAGCAGCGGTGACGGCGCAATGAGTCAGCGTTATCGGTCGCGCCAAAAATCCCTGAACCGATCCGGCGCGAGCGCCTGCCGCGCTGTGAGCTTGCGGGCGGCAGCGACGACGGTGGGATAAGAGCGGGTTAGATCCTTCCGGTTCCTGGAGATGATACGGACGTTGGCGCCGTCCTTAACGAGCAGGCCCGGTAGCCGTCGAACTTGAGCTCGTAGAGCCATTCCGGGCCTTCGGGCAGCTTGCCGACCAGCTGCGCTGCCATCGGCTCTACGAATGTGGGTTTACTGCGAGCTTTGGACACTTGGGCGGCCGGAAACGAGCCCTACTGCTGCCGCCGACGGATCAAGTGCCGCCATGCTTTGTGGGAGAAGGGGCGACCGCCGCCAAGTCAAAGCACAGACGATCGCCCACCTCCGACAGTGTTCCTATTGTTGTTTATCGTAGACCGTGACTTGCTCGGACTTCGCGCCATTCGCGTCGGTTAAACGGGTGGTCGCCGTGAGCGTTGTACCATCCTTGGAAACCGTTCGGCGGGTTGTGCCCATCGCCTTGCCGGCCTTCTTCAATCTGAACTCGGCGGTGTTGGCGTTGATCTGTTTCGCTGAGAGGCTATCGTAGTCAGGGGTACCCATCACCGGATAGTCCTTGCCGTCGAAATGGTACGTCGTCTGGGTCGTGGCTTCCTTACCGTCCGCGCCGACAGTCTTCATGTTCAGGGTTATGCCCTGGGCGGTCTGCGAGTAGATACGCGTTTGGCTCTTTATTGCCGGGCCCACACTGAACTTGGACTTCGCCACGTTGAGCTTCCACGTGCCGACCACCGGGTCAGCATCGGCGCCCGCCGCGATCGAGGCGCTGCCGATTGTGAAAAGTGCCCCAAGAAGAAATGCTGTAGAAAGAATCTTGCTCATGATTGGCCCTACCTTAATGCTCTGCTTATCGATCGTTTTGATGTTGCCGCGAACGTGTTTTGCACCCATGCGGCGCGCGGCAGCATGCGCGTTGCGTGCATAGCCCGCAAGGCTATCGCCGCCATCGCGCATCTACGCTGGCAATCTACTTGCGCGTAGGTGCGCACGCATTAGGCCAACTGCGGCCCCGCGCCGCAGCAGAGCCAGACCTCGGATATGACCTCGATCGGCGCTCCGCAGAGCCCACGCATACTGCTTAGCCCAACGGGTTCCGCTGCACATTCTCGACAGCCACCCTGACTCGGTTCCCGTCCCGGCTTGCGAAGAAGAACCCGCACGCACGCCCAATATCGTCAGCCACCCAGCGGGCGCGAGTTGCGTGCTTTGGAGCACGGTGTTGACCCTGTCGCGCACGACGAGCCAGGTCGGAGCATTCACACTCCCGAGCGGATCATGCGATGAGCGCTTGCGGCTGGTATGGCGCATGGCGCGATCGTAGTTCGCGGTACTGGCCGACCAGCAAGCCGGCATCTCGCGAGCTGTATGGGAGAGATCCGGCTGATGACTATGTATGCGAAGAACGTTCGCGGAAACATTGAGGCCGGTATTCTGGCAAGAATCCGGGGTAAGGCCCTGCAGGGTACGAGGCTAGCCGCAATCTTGGCGCGGAGCTGCGGGCCGCGGCGGCGGAAATAAGGTCTGGCAAGGCCGCGCGCAAGAATCGGATTAGCACCGTCAGAGTGTCGTCGAAATACCAGATCGTGATTCCGGCGAGGATTCGGTGAAAGGGCTGAACTAAGTGAGGGGATCGAGCGGTTGCCGCGGCCAAGTCGTTCGAGATCCTGGCCGAGGCGACGCGTGTAAATCCTAACCCGTTTGAACTCTATTCCAGAGCTTCGGACAGCGCACTGACTCGAGCCCCGCTCTTCAGACTCGCGGTCGCCGTCCCGGCACTGCCTGAAGTGCGTTGCTCCAGTTTGGCAACGCGCGCTGAGAGCTGATCGTTCATCGCCTTCAGTCGCGCTTGCAATGCGGCGATCCGTGCATTGTTTTGAGTGATCTGCTCATCCTTCTGTTTCAACCGCTTGTTGAGCTCCTGGATTGCAACAAGACTCAGACCGGCGCTGTCTGACAGATTGATGTGGGTGTCGTCGTCGCCGTTCAATCCGAAGGCGGCGTGGAAATCCTGTGCCATCGGGCCGACGTGGCGATGGGCTGGATCACCCTTGAACGTCCAGGACGTAATAGGCAGCTGGCTGACGCGCGCGAGGACGTTGGAGCCGCTGACCGGCGCAAATGCCGTCTTCGCGTTGCGATCGCTCAGCGTTACGAACGAGGTCGCACCGAGCTTGCCGGCGAAGTATCCGGCATAGCCTGACGCGCTGTAGCCGTAGATGCCGACGCCGCTGCCCAAATCCTCGCCCAATACGCCGATCGTGTTCGTGCTCTGGGCAAAGATGGCGTAATTCGTGTTGCTGGACGCGTAAAGGCCAACCGCGCTGTCGCTGTGCGCATAGACGCCGTTTGAGTCAATGCTATACCCGTAAACCGCAACAGATCGGGTGCTGCTGCCATAGACTCCGTAGCTGGTCTGACTTTCGCCAAACACGCCAATGTTTCCGTTACTCGCGCCATGAACGCCTACTCCGGAGTCGCTCACAGCGGAAATACCGCCACCATAGCCACTCGTTTCGATCCCGATACCGTTCTCCTTTTCCCCTTGCGTCGCTGTGTTCGTTACTCGAAGCGCGCTCCCGTACGGATTGTTCGCGGTAGCGAGTATCGCTAGACCTGGCCCGGCCGTGCTCGCAGACAGCGCGGGCGCTGAGCTGGCCGAGTCGGTGATCTCAAACACCCCTCCCGAGCCGGTGGTGCCCGAGTTGATGCCTTTGACGCCGGCCCGCTGCCCTTGGTTTCGCCGTAAACCGCGCTGAGGCTATCCTTGGAATTCGTGAGCGATGAGGACAGGCCGCGGCCTGTGCCACTGTCGTTGATCGTCACGGCATTGGAACTGCCGCTGTACGTGATCGTGACGGGCGGATTCAGGGTAGAGCCGCCGGCGGGCACAGGCGAGATGTCGGCGGCTGGGTTACTCGACCCCACAGGTTGGGCCTCTTCGTCCGCTGCCGCCGGTATGGCAGCGTGGGGCAGGTGCGGCGGCACGGCCCGTTTCGGTGGCGGTGGCGGCAGAATGACCGTCCCGAGGTCGACCGGAGGGATCGGGGCTTGGCCGAACGCCACCGATGCTGTGATTGCGGCGGCTACTGCCAGCGCGAGAGCGCTGATGTGCTTGTGGTTCATGACGATCTCCCCTGATTGGCCGGGCGCGGCGTTCGCTTGCTCGGCGGTGCTGCTGTTTCGTTCGCGTGCAGCATCTCTCTGGTCCTCGCCCGCGGCCTGAAGACAGTCTGAAAAACGTTCGAAATCTCGGCTCGACGGTTTTCCAGACGGCCGCGTCAGGCGCCGTCAGTCCCGCCAGAATCCCTTGAAGCGATCAGGTGCCAACTCGGTGTTTCGCGCCGTATGCACGATGACGGAGCAGTTCCTGCCCTACCTACTGCTGCGTTGCTCCGTCATTTCTGGAGCGCTTACGCGGTAGATATTTCCAGTCGGCGCGGTTATTTGATAGGTCACTGCGCTTGGCATCTTCATCAGCAGCAGAGCCGCCTGCTTGCAGGATCTTTGCTGTCGCCGGAAGCCCACCCTTGTCCCACACACGCACGGGCGCGATGAATCGATGAAGCGGTCGATCGTGGGATCCCTTCACGTCATCATTGAACATCTTCCTGCCTCGCGCCCACCATTCCTAAGCAACCGAGCAGGCTCACGACTGACGACGATCAACAAATTAGCTTTGCAATGCTCACTGCCCAGCGGGGCACGCGCCGCAAGTGCGACCTGAGACACGCGCGCAAGAATAAACTCCGGACGGATCAGGACTCGACATCCGCCATGTTCGACGGCGTGGCGCGGAGACGGACAACTCTCCAACGGCCTGACGATTGCTCTTGCACCTCGACTCGCAGGTGGCGCACGCCGCTTTCGCTTAATAAGTCGGGGTCAGTCCACATTTCCCGCCTGTTTGACTGTCTCGGCGCCTCGGAAGTCGCGCCGCGACGCATCAGTCACAGGCGTTGATTGTGTCGGCGATGCCGGCGTGCCGTTGGAATCGAAGCCTTGATCGATTCGTTGCTCCACTAGATACGGGATCGCAGAGGTGTCCAGACAGGCTTCGCGTGCCCGCGTCACCTCCGGCTCGACAATGGGCACCACAGCTGCGGATGCGAAGGTCGAGCGCACCTGTACAGCGACTAACTTCGCAGAGATCGGATCTGCGAAGAACCCCAGCCGAATAAAATGGCGTGAACGCCCCGCCCGGCGACTTTCTGTCGCGTAGAGCGAATATGCCTTGAATATGGCGAGCGACGGCACGCGGCTCAGGTCGATGGGCTGCTCCGACCAGTGGAGCTGCACGGCAAACGAAACCGGTGCACCCTGAGCGACAGCCTCCTTCAAAGCCTGCCGAGTACTTGTGTCGTCGGGCCGGAGCAACGCGATTTGATCGCAATCCCTCTTATCAACCTCGTCCTGAACTGCGGAAACGCTACGCGCTTCGAGAATCCTTAGGACCTGTGTGTCGGTCAACGATTCGTCTTTGACCGGTGTAGGGTTGCTGCTCGTGGGAGCTACCGGCTGAGAAGCAGCGGATGGCAGGGAAGCCGCCTCGGAATTGGTCGGGTGCGCAAGCGCGACTGGTGCGATGGTTGCGAACGCATTGGGATAGTGGCGACGCACAGCTTCTAACCGTCTCTCGGCATCCGCCAGCGTCTCGAAGTACCCCATGTTGAGGTACAACTGCTCACTGCCGTCCGGCTGACGCGCACGACTCATGAAGAACGTGAAAGGCTTTAGCCGGGGTGTTTGGGGCGGCCGAATGGACACAGGTGCAGCCAGTCGGCACAGCGTGAGCATGAAATGGCCAGTACCGGTCTGCGCCTGATGCAGTGGATTGGGGTTCGACGACCCAGTGGGCTTTGCCGATGTTGATGTCATAACCTCTCCCCGAACGGACGTTCGAATGACGGTCGGGAGAGCGCCAGATCTAATGCAGGCGAGCTTGCACGCTCACACCCGGGAGTGGAGTGGCAACCCCGCTGTCTTAGGCTCTTCGCCCTTAGACCGGTAGCTTTGCGTCCCCGCCTTTCGAACGGGTTTGCCCTTAATCGGTGCCTAGCTCGGTCTCAGGACGTGTCCGATTCGGAGTCTAGTCAAGACTCGCAAGACGGATCGCATCGCAAGATCGGCCGGGCATGAGCATGGCCGCTCGAGGACCATATGTCTAGTGGTATGGCACTTCAGGGTTCGTGCGCCGAACGCCTGAACCGAGCCCCGCGCCACGTGGATGGCCAGGTCGCATCAAGGATGCGCTGCGGCTGGCGCCGCAATCTTGGGGCGGAGCTGCGGGCCGCGGCGGCCGAAATAGGTTCTGACAAGACTGCGCGCGATGCCGGTCAGCTTTGGTGATCACGTCATGGGGCCCTGAGCTGTCGAAATAGTCCCAAGAGATCTAATTCGCCCCACGACTCGGCGATCCGCTTGTCAACGATTCTATAGATTACGACTCCGGTCATCGTGACTTGGCGATCGGTAGAAGCGACTCCGTGAAACTCACCGGTGTGAGTTGCACGAGTTGTAACCCTGAGTACCACTCTGTCCCCGACAGCAAAGAGATCCTCAAGGTTGTAAGAGATGTTAGAAAAGGCGGCGGCAAAGCCGCGCTCCAATCTCATGAGATCATGCAACGATTGAGGCTGCTCTCCGCTCAGATGCCCCAGGTAGTCGGGGGTGAAGTACTCGTTGAAATCGCCGATAAATCCCTGCTCGCCCATCCGGAGCCATCAGCGGATTAATGCTTTGTTGTCATCTGTCTTCATAGGGTGCTTAACCTCGCAGGCAAAGACCATGGTGACCGATGCGAGTAGGCAGACGGTCGCCTTCGAGTGGAACCGAAGAGAACTATGAGGTTGGAGGATCGCTGCGCACCGGCGCCGCCGCAGCGCGCGATCCTAAATAATCGAAATCGAGGAGGAGGTGGGTTGCAAAAGCCACCGATGCATGGCGGCGCACTGGTGCGCAACGACCAGGTGCTTCAGTCCCGCCAAGTGCAGGAGTGCATCCACACTGCGACTATGCCACTCGCGGCGCAGGCGTGGCAACTTGTGCCTGAACGCGACCACCCGCTTTGCAGGATGAGTTTGATCGTCAGGACGTCAGCGCCTTCAAGGAGGCCACGCAGTCCCTACTTCCCGCGGTCCTGCGGGACTATGCGCGGTCCGAGACGGGCGCGGCCTTCGGTTGATCTGCGGATCTAACGCCTGTCGAATGAAGTCCAATCGCTGATTGCATGGTGAGTCCCTTAGGGTAAGCCGTGTCAGCACCGCTGGAGCGTGCCGATTATCCAGCCGTTCTTTCGGCACCGTACTGGATGGACGGCGGAGCTCACCGTCGGCTTGCTGATTCGTGCCTTCGGACGCGAGGCAACGCTGCACACGCCAGGCCGCATCGAGGATGCGCTGCGCCGGGCCGAAGAGGCGCGTGGCGGCTTTCGCCGTCATTTGCGGTTATTCATTCTAAGCAGTTCGATACAGGAGACTGGATCGTGACTTATCCGGAAATCCGACGGACACGCCAATCGTGTCCGTGAGGTTCGACTGTAATACGACATGCCCTTGATTGCGTAGGCCTCCGCCCCGGCGCGGTCAGCAATGGAGATAATCCGATGCACAACCAGGTGTTGCTTCCTTCAGCTGGCCTTGCGCGCGATTCCTGGGTCTCGAGCACTCGGCGTGAGAGCCGATTTTTTCAGGGGATGTCGCTATTTTTGTTCGCGATCGTCCTGACAGGTTTCTCTAGGACGTTCTTCCTGCGATCCGCCTTTTCGGTTCCGCCGATCGCCGTGCATGTCTACATACATGCTTTGCTCATGACGGGGTGGTTCGTCCTTTTCGTTGTGCAGACCTCGCTCATTACCGTTCATCGCGTCGATCTGCATCGGCGGCTGGGCATCCTCGGCGCCGTACTGGCAACTTGTTTGATAGTTGTCACCACGGCCACGACGCTAGGGCTTCCAGCCCACTACAAGATAGATCCGGCACCGAACGGTGTACCGATGACGCACGATGGAATGATCGGGATCGTTTGGGGAAATTTCGGGGCGATGGTCCTTTTCACAGCATTCGTTGGCGCCGCTATCGGGCTGCGTCGGCGTACCGACATCCATAAGCGGCTGATGCTAATGGCGTCAATTGTATTGGTCGGTCCGGCAGTCGGCCGCTATATCGCATACCTGAACATCTGGAAAGACCAATCGACTGCTCCGCGTTTGGTATCGCTGCTCGTTATCTTAGTGGCTCTCACTGTATTCATGTTGCCGCTGACGCTTGTGGTGCACGACTTACGTACTACGCGAAGGCTGCATCCAGCGACGCTCTGGTCGGCTATTGGTTATTGGCTGGTTGGTATCGGCTCCAACATCGCGTTGCCAGCCACTACCGCGGGTCGAGCACTAGTGATCGCACTCCAATAGTTCAAATAGGGCACATGGCGTATAAATGCGCGATAAGACCGAGAACGTCTAGCGGGCGGCTAATAGGGGCGCGGGACGTGGTCTCCGCATTGCGCTCGGGCGCCTTGCCTAAAGGTTTATCAACACTGCCCACTTGGGCATTAAATGGGAGACGACCTTGAAAACTTCAATTGTACTTGCGACGTTGTTCGTGGTTGGAGCCATCATGACTGCAGCCTCGTCAGCCGCGCCGCCGACGGCAGCACCGCATGTGACCGAAGTCATCGTGTTGGACGTTGGCGCGCACATGCAAAAGCTCCTCGAGCTGTCAAAGCGCATGGAAGCGATACAGACAAAATATCAGAGCACTGGCAAGGCACGGATCTGGGAAGGCAGCTGGGCGGGTAGCGAGGCGGGGCGCGTGATCGTGACGGTCGAATACCCCAGCCTTCGTTCACTCGCAGAGTCGGAAGACAGAACGCGAGGCGTGCCGGAGCTCGAAGCCCTCTTCGCAGAGGTGGATGCGTCGGGAATCAAGGTGCTGTCCGATTCCCTCGTGACCGAGGTGTCCCACTGAGGATTCGCAGAGGCAACGTCATGTCGCTCTCTGTGATTGGCGCTGGTTTCGGCCGCACCGGCACGAAGTCTCTCAAAATTGCACTTGAGCAGTTGGGCTTCGGACCGTGCCATCACATGACCGAGCTAATGCTGGACCCGACCCGCGCACCGCTCTGGGTGCGGGCGGCAGAGGGCGAGCCGGACTGGGAGTCGATCTACGAAGGCTTCAAGTCCGGCGTCGACGTGCCTACCTGCATCTTTTGGCGCGAACTGGCGGACTTCTATCCTCAAGCTAAGGTGATCCTCACTGTTCGCGATCCTGACAGCTGGTACGAGTCCGGGCAGGCGACAGTGCTTTCTCCGGGGACTCAAGAGCGTATCGGCTCGTCTCCGTTGGCAGGATTTTTCGCCAAAATCCTGGGCAAACACCTTGGCGCGGGAAATGTAACAAGGATCCACGACCGGGATTTCATGATCGAGCGCTTCCGACGCCATAACGCGGAGGTCGAGCGGACGATCCCGAAAGGTCGGCTTCTCGTTTGCGAGATATCGCAGGGCTGGAAACCGCTGTGCGGTTTCCTAGGCACTTCCGTTCCAGCTACGCCGTTCCCGCGACTTAACACGCGAATCGAGATGGCGCGGCACCTGGATGCTACGCACGAAAAACTACGCGATCGCCCCGCCAATGATCGGAAGGGCAACTGATTCTCCGGGCAGCCAATTTCCTGGTCGGGGCGTGATCCTGTCGTGCACTACTAGCCACGACCAGTTACTAGTGCGCCATGGACGCCAGTGCGGCCGCGTCGAGATGGGCGATGGAGCGGGTGTCTTGGAAGGCGCGGACTCCTTCGATGCCCTGCTCGCGGCCAATGCCCGATGCCTTCATGCCGCCGAAGGGCGCGCGCAGATCGAGGCGCGTGGCGCCGTGATCGTTGACCCAGACATAACCGCAGACCAGCTGGCCGCCGACGCGATTGGCTGTCTTGGGATCGGCCGTCCACACCGAACCCGCGAGCCCGGCCCAAGCTATCATTCGCCATCCGGATGGCTTCCTCTTCGGTTTCGAACGGGATCACCGGAATCACCGGGCCGAACTGCTCTTCGGTCACGACGCGCAGCTTGAGGTCGGGATTGACGACGATGGCCGGACGCACGAAGTTCCCGCCTTTCATGTCGCCGCCCGGCAGTTCGCCGAATTCCAGTACCTTGGCGCCGGACTCCTTGGCTTCCTTGATCAGGCTTCGACGAAGGCTTTCTGCGCTGGCGAATGCAGCGGGCCCATGGTCGTGCCCTTGTCGAGGCCATAGCCGAGCTTGACCTTCTGCAGACGAGCGGAAAGGCCCTTGACCACTTCATCGACCCGCGACTTGTGCACGAACAGGCGCTTGGCGTTCATGCAGATCTGGCCGGTGGTGTCGTAGATGGCCGCGAACAGGCGATCCAGGTGCACATCGTCGATGATGGCATCCTTGAGCACGATGGCGGCATCGTTGCCGCCCAGTTCCAGCGTGACGCGAGTGAGGCTCTGCGAGGCCAGTTCCATCATCTTCTTGCCGCCGTTGACCGAACCTGTGAAACAGACCTTGGCCACGTCGGGATTGCGAATCAGCGCGCTCATGTTGGCATCGGGGCCCGTGATGACGTTGAGCACGCCGGGCGGCAGCTGTTTGGCGATGCGCTCCACGATGCGGGTCGTTGCGAGCGGGGCGGTCAAGGGCGGCTTCACGATGACGGTATTGCCAGCCAGCAGCGCGTGCGGCAGCGCGGCGCCGAGGATGGCGATCGGCCAGTTGAATGGCACGATGATGGTGACCACGCCCAGCGGCTGGTAGGCCACGGTGGTCTCCACCGGAATCGCACCGGGAATTGGCGGCAGCACCTTCGCCGCGTTGACTTCGTCGGCGTGGCTCAGGGCCAGCTTCCAGCGCAGCTCCAGCACCAGTGAATCGATCCAGGCTTCAAAACGGATTTTGCCGTTCTCCTGCGACAGGATGGCGGCATCGTCATCGCGGTTCTCGGCGATGCCCGCCAGCGCCGCCAGCATCTTCTCGGCGCGCTGCTGCGGTGACAGCGCGGCCCAAGCCGGGATAGGCGGCCTTCGCGGCGGCGACCGCGTCGCTGACATCCTGCGTCGTGGCCGCGGCGGCATAACCAACGACCACACCCGGCTTGGCGGGATCGGCAATCGCCATCTTGTCCGCGGTCTGGCGTTCCTTGCCGCCGATGTACAAGGGAGTGGTCACTGAATTCGACATGGATTGCTCCTCTTATGTTCTCCGTCTGCGAGTTTACTCACTTCGTGCGGCAGGTTCCCGCACTCTCGTCTTCATTGCCGGTTCAGCTCGTAAATCCGGATTCCAGTGCCCCAGTGACCGGACGACAGATGATCCTCGTAGAGAACATGGAGCTGGCCATCCAGCATGTAGGATTCGAACTTTTCGATCACCTGTTCATCCACAAGTGGTGGTTCGAATTCGACTACATGGACATCCTGCTCGAAGAGCGGATCTGAGCTCGTGGCGATCGTGAGCATGATCCTTTGCTGACTCGGTCGCGTGTAATACAGGAAGACGTGACGTCCGCCGAGCCTCAAGTCCGTGCTCAAGTTCCCGCCGCACCTCGCAGCCAGGTAGGTTGGCGGCAGGAGGGGTAAGGGGTTGGCCCGCGCCTTCTCGATCAAGTGAACGTTGCGCTGCGCGTTATCGATCCGCACCTTGGCCCATCCGAGCTGCCCGGCAGTGCGATCGACGTGATAGGAATCATAGCCTAGCCATAGAACTGCATCCGCTGCAGTCTGCGACACCAGCACGTGGGCACCGTTGGCTTCGAGACTGCGCTCGTGGCCGCCTTCCTTTTCCCATGCTTCCGTCACGGGGATTTCAAAGCCGGCAACGGAGCTGAACGGGCCTTCGGGTGCTGCACTCACCGCGGCGCGCACACCGACATTGGAGGAGTAAAAGGCCACAAACAGCTGCTCGTTCACCTCAATGACATCGTGTATGACGGCCCATTGATCGCCCTGTGCCAGACCAAGCGCCACCCTCTTGGGTTCTGCAACGAGACTTCGCGCATCAAACTCGCGAACGTCGCTGATCCACTTGCCATACCAGTCGCGCCGGCCTCCCGCTGGCGGCTGAAAGAGGCTCGTCGTGTACAACCAGGTCTTTGAACCCGCGTGCAACACAAGGTGCCCCTGCAAGTCGTAAAGCAGAGACCCAAACGCCGAATGCTCGGGATCTGCGAGCAGGTTCTGCTTATGAAGGATGCGGCGGAGCCGTACACCATCGATGCCGTTGACGCTGACCTTGGCATCAGAAGCGCGCATCGTCAGCTCTGGGTGATCGGCCTCGGAAATACCTTGCGCGTTGGCGATCGCGCTGCTGAGTCCAAAAAGGCATGCAAGCACCAGCCCATGCGCTCCCCTCACTGCATTCGCCCCCGTCTCCTCGCTAGGAGCGCAGGCGGTTCCGCACGATGACAAAACTATGAGCAATTAGCATAACGATGATCCCGACCACCTGAATCTGAATGAGTTCCATGTGGAAAAATCCTTGAATCTATAGAGGGCGGTGCACGGTACCAAACGCACGTTGCCACCGTCGTGCTATTACGTGTGTCTGCCGATATCCCCTTAGAGGGATTGCAAAACCGAGATCCAGCGCCCAAGAATTAGCGCGAGAGCGGATTGGGTCCGTTCTTGCCTTCCCGCTCCCATTTCATCACCAGTGCCTGGTCTGCGGTGACCATGTGGGGCATTTCTTCCCCGGAGCTTCCGGCATTTGGATGCGCACGTGCCCACGCGGCGGCGATCTCTGCACTTCGCACGCCGGCCACGTACTCGTCCAGCGCCGTTTCTCCCGCGAAGCGGGCCGGTGTCTTTGGATTGGCCAGTACCTGTGCGATCCAGAGTGCATCCTGATCGCCCGAGGCACGATAAAGCTCGATGGCTTTCGCGCGGCTGCGGGGAATAACCTGCCCGAGCTCGTACTGCGTCGCTAGCGCGACTTTTGCACGGTCAAATCCCTGATCAGCGCTCTTGATATAAAGCTCAGTGGCCTTGTGCAGGTCCTTTGGGAGCCCACCCTCTCCCTCTTCATACATACCGCCGAGGGCGAATTCTGCGGCGCGATGACCTTGGGCTGCAGCGGCCGAAAACCAGTATGCGGCTGCGCGATCGTTTCGCTGCACACCGCTCCCGTCCTGAAATCGAATCCCAAGAGTGGCTTGGCAGCGAGCATCGCCGAGGGTCGCGCATTTGAAGAGAAACCCCATCGCATCGCGTACGCGCTCCTGATCAATGAGCGCAGCCGCTCGCTGCCACAATTGCTCCGCCATCGCCTTCTGCTCCGGCGAAACACCCAACGGCGCAGGCGTCGCGGGCACGATGTATTGCACCTGAGCTGGTCGGGGCGCGCCAGGCGCGATCTGCGTTTGTCCGTAGTTGCCGGCGACCGCCCTGGAGCAGTTCACGACGTGGCACTTGACATGGTGCACTGAGGATTTTCTTGCAGGAGTCGAATCTGAGCGGCGGGCGGCAGGCTGTAGGTGAAGGCACACGGGTTCCGTGTCCCGTACAGATTCGTCGAACCCGGCCCCGCGCTATTCGGAGCGCTGCAGGTTGCCGCACGGGTTGCCTGTTGCCCGAAGCTAAGACCCCCGCTCAGGGATGCGAAGACCCCCAATGCGATCACGCATCGATACACCATCGAGGCTACCTTCCGCAAAACGCCAGTCGGGATCGTACGGAAACTGTTGAGATCCGTCGAATGCCCGGGCAGAGCGGGTACCTGCCCGAACCCGATTCAAGCCGTCTGTCTCATCTCGTGCAGCACCTGCTGAACGCGGCAAAGCGATCGGCGCTTTTCGTTTTCCCGGACTCTGCGGCGCCACTCGACCTCAAGCGCAAGATCAATACGCTGCTGCTCGATCAAACGGGCACTTTCGAGCTGCATCCCCGTACGCCGATCGAGTGTTACTCCGACAGCATGGAAGCGAATGGTCATGGATCATCTCCCCGGAACGTCGTTTATCGAACCATTTACATAACGTGCCCACCCGTAGCAACGTGAGCAAATTAGCGCCCAGCAGATGCGCGGAAATACAAACATCAGCACTACCAAGATTGGCGCGAGCGCCGCAACGAGCGAAATAAAGGTCCATCCGAGCCAATTCCCTAGCGTCTTCACAATTCTTTCCCCGGTAGAACTACCTGGCTCTGCAAGCACCGGGCCAGAGAGCGAGGATGGAGTTCAAGTGATGCGCGTTATGTATATTGCGCGATTCGTCGAGCGGCTCGACCGTTGCGAATGTGTAAGGCAGCGCCGCCCCGGCCAATCCGCGCAGGGATTCTGGCCGAGGCGGCGGTTTTTGACGCACCTATTCCCGCACCTCCGACAGCGCAATAGGCTGAGTTCTGCTCACAGTCTTGGCCACTGCCCCAGAGGCAACGGCGGCCTGCTGCTCGAGTTTGGCCATGCGCGCCGAGAAGCTTTCGTTCGCGGCTTTCACTGCGGCGATCTGCGCCTTCATGTCAGCAATCTGCGCATTGTTCCGGGCCCCCTGCGCTTTTAGTTCGGCGATCTGCGCGTCCTTCTGACTCAGGCGCTTGGTGAGCTCCTGGATCGCTGCAAGGCTGACACCGGCACTGTCCGACAGATTGATGTGTGTGTCGTCATCGCCGTTCAGCCCGAACGCAGCGTGGAAGTCCTGCGCCATCGGCCCCATGTGGCGGTGGGCCGGGTCGCCCTTGAACGTCCAGGAGGTGATAGGTAGTGCACTGATGCGCTCGAGGACGTCCGCGCCGTTCACTGAAGAGAACGCCGTCTTTGCGTTGCGATCGCTCAACGTGACGAACGAGGTCGCACCGAGCTTGCCCGCGAAGTAGCCGGCGTAGCCCGACACGCTCGCGCCGTAGACGCCAATCCCGCTGCCGGAGTCCTCGCCGATCACACCATACTGATTGTGGCTCTGACCCCAAATACCGTAGCCGTTTTGGCTCTCAGCAAAGAGCGCAAGTCCGGAGACACTGTGCGCGTTAATGGCTTCCGAGGAGTAGCTGTTGGCCGAGAGGCCATAGCTGGCGCTGCTGTAGGCGTGCTACGGCGGAGAGATGATACTTCTTCATGGATCGTGTACTCCTGAGTTGATAAGTAATGGGAAAATTCCCACTCAGGAGCTACGCAAAGGACCTGGCAAAGACGCCCAGGGAAGTCCTCGCCCTGTTACTTGTACGAGGAGGCCTCGGATTGGCGTAAGCTCACCGCCCTCACAACCACTACAAGAACCATGCGGAGTCCGTTATGGCGATGTATATGCTGATGGCAAAGTATTCTGCTGCCGCGCTGAGGGGGATCATTGAAAAGGCGAGCGACCGCGAAGCCATCGCGCGCCAGACTATCGAGGCCGCTGGCGGCAAGTTGCATGGTTTCTATGGAATGTTTGGCCAGGAATACCAGATCGCAATGATCGTTGAAGCGCCAGGTCACGCCGAGTATCTCGGCGCCGTGATGCCCGCGATCGGTGCCGGAACTTTCGAGTCCTACAAGACGATTCCGCTCTACACTTTTGCGGACGTGGCGAAAGGCGTCAGCATTTCTAAAAAGGTCGCACAAACCTATAAGGCCCCCATGAGTTGAGGGCGTCACGTCGCGACCCGGAGTTACCGCTACGGAGGGCTTGTCTCAACAATAAACTCGAGGACCCACCGATGACTTCCATCAAGCAGCTCAAACTTGCAGCGATCTCTTTGACCTCACTGTGCCTCGCGCCGTTGTCGTGCCTTGCGCAGGCAGAGCAGGCGGCTCTCTACGAAGTGGTGCACGCCGTGGCCAAGCCGGGCATGACAGCGAAATTGGAGGAGGGGTTGAAGCAAGTCAATGCGTACGCCGGGAGCCATGGAGACACCACCGGGACGGGAGTCTTTGAGGTGCTGTATGGACCCGATGAAGGCAACCTCGAAATCCTGATCCCGTTCAAGTGGGAGAACGAGGACAACCCGCCGAGCTATGAAGCGGGACTCGGGCAATCCATCGCCAAGAACGTCGAGCCGTATCTGACCTCGGCCCACACGCAGCTCGTCAGGCAGATGCCGAATCTCGGAAATCGCCCCGCGAATGCGACCCCATCGAAGTATTACGAGCTGCTCAATCTCAAAATCAGGCCCGCCAGAATGGATGCTTTCCTCGCCGCCGTGGGGCAGTTGTCGACCGCAGAGCAGAAGTTCAATCCGAGCCCCAACCCCGTGATCGTGTATACGACCGTCGCGGGCGGTGACGCCGATGCGGTCGCGGTCGCCATCGGGCATCCGAACTTCGCCGATTTCGGGCACCAGCAGAAATCCGCCACCGAGGTATTGACGGCTGCCTACGGAGCACCTGCGGCACACGCGATCCTTGACGCCCTCGACGAGACGATCGCGAACGAGCAAGTCACGATCGTCAAGTATCGACCTGACCTCAGCTTCACTCCAAGCGGACAGCGTTAGTGATCGAGCGCCGCCGGCTTCGAGCCGGCGGCGCCTGCTCTTCAGTCTCGTGGCTCATCGTGTCCGACGCTGCCATGCCGGTGTCGATGGTGAATGTCGGGAAAGTGCGCGTGTGAATGCACGAGCCGCGCATGCTCGTGCACATGAGTGTGCGGCTCGACATCCGCATCACCAGGAGCATGCGCATGCTGGTGGTGCAGGTCGTGGACGTGCGGGTGCTCGTGGATGATTCGCTCATGCACGTGTTCATGCTCATGATGCTCGGTCAGGTGAATCCAGAGCCCGATGCCCATGAGGATCGCCGCCGTAGCGAGCTGCCATGTGACGGACTCGCCCAGTAGCGGAACGGCGAGCGCGGCACCCAGGAATGGGCCCACCGAGAAGTACGCCCCGGTGCGTGCGGTGCCCACGTGGCGAAGCGCGACGACAAAGAGCGCAAGGCTGACTCCATAGCCCAGAAATCCAACCACTCCGGCCGCGCCGACCAGCGCGAGCGTCGGAGCGCTCGCGCCTGCAGCAAAGGCAAGAAGCAGGTTCGCGGGACCGGCGACGAGTCCCTTGATCATGGCAAGCTCGATCGGATCGGAAGCGGACAGATTCCGGGTCAAATTGTTGTCGAGGGCCCAACAGAGGCACGCTCCGGCAACGGCGAGTCCACCGAGGTTCACCGAGCCAGCATCTGCCTTGAAGCTCAGCAAGGTCGCTCCAACGAGAATGGCGGCCGCCCCAAGGCCGATCCGCACGCTGACGTTCTCGCCATAAACGACCCACGCAACCGCAAGCGTGAAGACGCCCTCGAGATTGAGCAGCAAAGAGGTGGCGGCGCCTGAGCTGACCGAAAGTCCCAGCATCAAAAGCACCGGCCCCAGGATGCCGCCGGCCGCGATGACGCCAGCGAGGGTCGGTAGGTCGGCTCGGCGCAGTCGGGCCTCCGGTGCGGCCGAACCGGGACGCAGCGCACGCAGGCAGAGGAGCCCGAGTCCTGCTCCTGTGTAGAGCAGTCCGGCCAGAAGGAGTGGTGAGGTTTCGCCGAGCAGAAGCTTCGCAACGGGCGTGCTCGCTCCGAAGAGCACTGCGGCGCCCAAGGCAGCAAACGGTCCTCGCAGGTCGGTCACGCTGAAGCGAGTAATGCCTGCGACAGACGCCCGCGCGCCCTGCGCACGCGATTCTCGATGGCCTTGGGAGTCAGCCTCAATGCCCGACCGGCATCGGCCTGAGAGAGCTCCCGAAAGGCGGTGAGCAACAACGGCTGACGAAACTGCTGCGGCAGCTCATCGAGTGCTCGTCGCAGCACGTGGACGCTCTCGCGTTCAATGATGAGCTTCTCCGGACTTTGCGCATGCAGGTGCCCCGCTTGAAGCGCAATCTGCTCCTGCATTTGCAGCAGGACGCGCCGGCGCACGAGTTGACGGCGTCCCCAATCGCGACACTTATTCAAAGCGATGCTCGTCACCCAGGCCTCGAAGGGGCGCCCCGCGTCATAGCTGCCGAGCGCCCGCCAGATCGCCAACCGAGTATCCTGCAACACATCGAGCACGTCCTCGGGATTTCGCAGCCGTTTGGCAATCACGCGCCTGAGATGGGGCGCGTGACGCCCCATCAAGTGCGCAAAGGCGTGTCCGGCCCCGCCGAGCGCGCTGCTCACGAGCTCCGGGTCGTTCGGGGCAGGGGAATGAACTCCCGGTTGCACGATCTAACCTTCTTGCGGAATCCATCGTGAGCCTCGACCGCCGGCCCTTCGCCGTCACGTAAGTTACTGTTGTATCATTGTTTATCATCGTTAACCCGCCGTTAACGGTGGGGCCATTTCTCGGCCCCGCGCAGCTCAGGCAGCCCCCTGTGATCCGTTGGAGGGGTGAGGCGAGTGGGCGCGTATTGTCTGTAGGAAAAGCACATGCACATTATGGAAGGCTTCCTGCCGCCGGCCCACTGTGTGGGGTGGGCCGCCGTGTCTGCGCCTTTCGTCGTTCACGGCGCCATCCGCTTGAGGCGGATCATCCGAGAGCAACCGCAAATGCGCTTGACGCTCGCGGCGGCCGGCGCTTTCACCTTCGTGCTCTCGGCGCTGAAAATGCCGAGTGTCACCGGATCGTGCTCTCATCCGACCGGTACCGGCCTGGGTGCAGTTCTCTTCGGTCCGCCTGTCATGAGCGTCCTCGGTGCGATCGTGTTGCTCTTTCAGGCGCTTCTCCTGGCGCACGGGGGCATCACGACGCTCGGCGCCAACATCTTCTCGATGGCGATCGTGGGACCCTGGGTGAGCTTCGGGCTGTGGCGACTATGCCAATCCCTGGGCCTGTCCATGGCGGTCAGCGTCTTCATCGCGGCGATGCTCGGTGACCTGGCTACCTACGTCACGACATCGGTCGAGCTTGCGATGGCATACCCCGATGCGACGAGCGGCTATGTGGGAGCGGTCCTCAAGTTCGCTGGGATTTTCTCCTTCACGCAGGTGCCGTTGGCCATTGCCGAGGGCTTCCTCACGGTCATCGTCATGAATGCACTGGCGGAAAAAAGCACCGTGCTCGAAGACCTCGGCCTCGTGAAGGCGCGCTCGTGAGACTCGTCTCGCGGCGGGCGCGCTACTTGTTGTTGCTCGGTGTCATCGCTCTGGTCGTGCTACCGCTCATCTTCGTACACGGAGAGTATGGTGGCTCGGACGATCAGGCCTCGAAGGCCATCGCCGAGCAGCAGCCCGGTTTCAAGCCGTGGTTCCAGCCGATCTGGAAGCCGCCGAGCCCGGAGATCGAGAGTCTGCTGTTCGCGGTGCAAGCCGCCCTTGGCGCCGGGGTGATCGGCTACGTCCTGGGTCGCATTCATGGGGCAGCCCGGGAGCGGGAGGCGCACAGAAAGGCATCGCTGAACGATGTCCATCATTGACACCAGCGCGAACCTGAACCGCTGGCGCCGAAAGTCCCTTGCCGAAAAGGCCTTGCTTGCATTCGGCATGCTCCTCATCGCGATTGTCGTGCCCTCCTGGGTGGGCGCGATTCTGGTCGCGGCGCTGATGACCTTCGCCACACTCGTGGGGGCTCGCGTCGCCCCATCGATCTGGTCCAAGGTGGTGACTGCGCCCCTCGGCTTCCTGGCGGCGGGCCTGCTGAGCATCGTTTTCCAAATCCACCAGGGACACCTGGCACTCGCCCCTCATGGACTTGAGCTCGCCGGTCGCGTCGCCGCACGGGCAGGCGCGGGCGTTTCGTGCTTGCTGTTTCTCGCCCTCACGACGCCCGTCACCGATTTGATCGCTGGCTTGCGCCGTATCGGTGTGCCACCCGAGATCGCCGAGGTGACGCTGCTCATGTACCGCTTCCTGTTCTTGCTCACCGGTACGGCCACCGCGATGAACATCGCGCAGTCGGCAAGGCTCGGTCACAGCAGCTACCGGCGCTGGATGAAATCCCTGGGCATGCTGATCGCCAATCTGATGCCCCGAGCGTTGGCGCGCGCGCGATCGCTGGAAGTGGGCCTCGCAGCACGCGGCTGGCGCGGCGAGCTTCGGGTCTTAAGTCCGGTGCGCAAGATTTCGGTGAGCTCGCTGGGCCTCATTGCGCTCCTGGAGCTCATCGTGCTCGTCATCGGGCTTAAGACCTCATGAGCCTGCTCGAGGCTCGAGCAGTCAGTCACTTCTATCCCGGAGGAGTGTGTGCGCTCGATGGGCTTGATCTGCGAATCGAGCGCGGGCGGCGGCTCGCGATCCTGGGGGCCAATGGATCGGGGAAGACGACGGTCCTGCTCCACCTCAATGGGACGCTGCGCCCTCGATCTGGCCAGATCCTGCTCGATGGCCAGCCCGTCGCATACGGTTCTGAATCCTTGATCGCCCTCAGGCGCCGGGTCGGCCTCGTGCTGCAGGATGCGGATGACCAGCTCTTTGCCGCAACCGTGGCTGAAGATGTCTCCTTCGGTCCACTCAATCTCGGCCTCAGCGAGGCCGAGACGGCGCGACGGGTCGAAGCCGCGCTCGGCGCGCTGCACATCACCGAGCTCGCGGATCGCGCCACACACATGCTCTCATCCGGACAGAAAAAGCGCGTCGCCATCGCAGGACTCATCGCGATGCAACCGGAGATTCTGCTACTGGATGAGCCGACCGCAGGGCTCGATCATCAGGGGACCGAGGATCTGCTGGCCGTGCTGTCCGAGCTCGAGCGTGCGGGCACGACACTCGTCTTTACGACGCACGATGTGGAGCTGGCGTACCACTTCGCGCACGATGTCGCGCTCTTCTGCCAGGGCCGGACGCTGGGGCAGGGTCCGATCGAGGAAATCTTCTGCCGCGCTGAGCTGCTGTCCCAAGCGCATCTCGGTGCGCCCTTCTTGCTTAAGCTCGGGTTGCAGGCGCGACGTGTTGGGCTCCTCGGCGCCAACGATCCGCTGCCGCGCTCCGCGGAAGCGTTCCTGAAACTGCTCGAGCCGTCAGGCTCTCACGCTCGCGACTGAAGGGGCCGCTGCGCCTCGGGTCTCATCGAAGAGCAGCAGGCGACCGGCATTGCCGATGCCGAGGAACGTGCTCACGTTGTGCAGCAGCGCCGCGATGATCGGCGCCTCGATGCCGAGCACGCCGGCTCCCGCAAGCACCGTGAGCACGAACGTGAAGCCCAGGCCGATGCCGACGTTGACGTAGATCGTTCGCGCGGCAGCGGCGGCTCAGGCGAATGCAGGTGCCGAGCCGCCGCAGATCGTTGGTCATCAGCGCCAGATCGGCTGAGGCGAGGGCGACATCGGCGCCCTGCGTGCCCATGGCGACCCCGACCGCACCGGCGCGCAAGGCCAGCGAGTCATTGATGCCATCGCCGACCACCATCGGTCGATGGCCGAGCTTGATCTCGTGCATGACCCGATCCATTTTCTGCTCGGGCAGCATCTCGGCGTACACGGTGTGAATGCCGACTTCCGCCGCCACCTGCCGCGCGACCGCGGCGCGATCCCCGGTGAGCAGCACCATGTGCTCGATTCCAAGACCCTTTAAATCGCTGCACGGCGCTCGTCGGCGCTGCTGCGCAGCTGATCGGTGAACAGCAGCCAGCCCAGAAACTCCTGATCCCGGCTGACGCCTGCGATCGGGCCGTTGTGCGACGGACCGGTGGTGTGCGGATCCCCAAGCGCTCGAACAGATCGACCCGGCCCAACGCGACGACGGCTTGTCGCGATGACGGCCCGTGACGCCGAAGCCACCCAGCTCGCGCGCATCCTCGACCGTCAGGCGCTCCGCTACGGGGACGGCCGCCGCGGCCGCGCGGCTCAAGCGGATGGTTGCTTGCCGCGCCCAGGCTTGCGCCGAGCCGCTTGAGCAAAGCCGGATCGATCGCCCGGCATCGGCCGCACCTCGGCCAGACGCAAGTCACCGGTCGTGATCGTTCCGGTCTTGTCGAAGATCACCGAGGAGACATCGGCCAGATGCTCGAGAAAGCCCGAGCCCTTGATCAGGATGCCGTGGCGTGCCGCGACGGCGATGGCGGCGACGGCCGTGGCCGGCGCGGCCAGCACCAGCGCGCACGGGCAGGAGGCCACCAGCACGGCGAGCATCGCCGGCACATTGCCCGTGATCAGCCACGTGCCCGCGGCGACCAGCAGCACCAGCACCATGTATTGACCGGCGTATCGATCGAGCAGTCGCGTGACCGGCGGCTTGGCATTCTCCGCCTCACGCATGAGAGGGATGATGCGGCCGACGGTGCTTTCCTCACCCACGCGGGTGAGCTCGACCTGCAGCAGGCCATCGAGATTCATCGCGCCGGCGAGCGCCTGTCTGACCTTCGCTGACTTCGACCGGCACCGATTCACCAGTCAACGAGGCCAGATCCAGACTCGATGTACCGCGGCGGACGATGCCATCGGCCGGGACGCGCTCGCCGGCGCGCAGTTCGATGAGATCGCCGACCTGCAGCTGTGCGCTCGGGACCACCTCGATCGTCCCATCCGGTCGCAGGCGGCGGCTGTCGGCCTCGGTCAGCCGGCTCAAGGCGCGCACGGCCTCCTGAGAGCCGAGCATGCTGCGCTCTTCGAGCACGTGGCCGACGGTCATGATGATCGGCAGCAGGGCGGCGGTCATCAGATCGCCGGTGGCCCACGCGGCGATCAGCGCCAGCGCCACCAGCCGGTCGGTGATGCCGTGCAGGCTCGGGTGACGCAGGCTCGCCCACGCCTCGACGAATACCGGCATCGCGACCAGCGCGGCGGCAAACTCCGGCGACCAGCTCCGCGACGCCGCGCTGCGCCGGCAGCAGAACCGCATGCCGAAAGCGACCACCAGCAGACACAGCGCCGCGAGCGCCAGCGTCAGAGCGCAACCCCAGGATCAGGCGCTCGGCGCGATCGAGCAAGGGCACAGGTCGCACCGCCCAGGAGGATTGGGTTCGTGCCTCATCGATCAGGGACGTTCCGGAGCTTGCGTTCATCTCTCGCTTTCCAGGCAGCACGAGACGTGCGCCACCTTGCGGATCCACCAGCGTCGCCGAGCCCACCCGATTCATGATCTCGCCGACCCCGGCTCGGTACTCGCGCAACAGCAGAGCTGTTGCGGGTCGCAGGGGTCTCCTCATGCTCAAGCGCGACTATGCGCGCGGTCGTCGACCTCGGCGTCGCTGACACGCTCCGAGCGCCGTCGCCTGGGCGGCGCTCAGCAGCCGGTCGCGCTCGCGATCGGCTTCCTGGCGGCGCCGCTCGGCATCGGTGCGCGCCACGGCCACGCCGCGGTCCGCCGCCTGCGTCGCGATCAGCACCGCATCGAATGCCGATCTTCGCCTCCGGCGGCAGCCACGCCGTCATGTCGATGCGCTCGACCTCGACGCCCAGCGCGCTTCCGGCAGGCGGCGAGCCGGCGAGGCGCGCATTCATCGAGCCGAAGCAGCGAGTCGCGCACCTCGGCGCGCAGCGCCACGACCGCCTGATTGTCCGCATCCTGTCCACTGCGCGGCTTGGACCACCAGGAAGTCGTTGAGGTTTCGGCCCGCCGTGACCCGCACCGTGGTCGCGCGGAACAGCCGGTCCAGCGCCGCCGCGACGTGGGTCTGTTCGAGCGCGTAGGCCATGGGATCGTTGATGCGATAGATCAGCGTCGCATTCAGCAGCACCACGTTGCCATCGCCGGTCAGGTAGGCCGACCCACATTCGGCAGGGATGGAAGCCGTGCGATCGAAGGCCCAATCAGAGCCCGCGACTTCTCGCTGGCCGGCGGGCAGGGCGAGGACCTCCTGGCTCAGTTGCCGTTCCGGGCCCAGGCAGCAGCTGCACCTGCTCGATCGGTCGGGGCCATGCCACCAGCAGTCCCGCTTCCTGGGTGCGCACGATGCGTCCGAAGCGCAGCACGACGGCCTGGCTGTCCGAGGCGATCTCGCGCACGTTGCTCGTGAGCCAAAGGAAGCGAGCAGCAGCGAGGCGACATAGACGCGTGCGAAAGCCGATCGCGACCGACTGCGCGATCGGTCCTGGCGGCGGGGGTGGCGGCGGCCCCTCAGGTGCCCCGGTCCGCGGCTGCAGGCTCGCACAGACGAACCTGGCTGCACTTGCCGCGGGCCCGTCCACCAGCACCCGAAACGGCGCGGCATCGGTGCGCAAGATCAGGCTCGTGTTGCGGCCGATGACCTGCATTGATGCGCATCGAGCGAGCGCAGCGTGGCGTACAGCCCCGGGTCGCTCTCGTAGGCCTTGGCGTAGATGCGGGCGGCAGCCTGCTGCGCGTCCGCCTCGGTGTGTGCGGCCTGCTCGCGCGCCTGCGCGACCACTTCGCGCGCGTCCCGATCCGCGTCGGCGCGGATCGCGGCCGCCTGACGCAACCCTTCTGCGGTACGCTCCGCCGCGACGGTCTCGCGCTCCGCGCGCATGCGCGCAACGGTGGCCGCCAGCGTCTCATCCGGCAGGGTCATGCGCTCGATGCCCACCTGTCGCATCTCGATGCCATAGACCTGCAGCATGCGCGGTGCGACCTGGTCACGCAGCTGCTGCTCAAACTGGTCCAGCTGCACCTTGCGCGCATCGACGTTGACCAGGTCCGTGAGTTCGAAATTGCTGGAGGTGATATGCAGCGCCGCGCTGACGAAGCTGCGCAGCTGGCGCGCCGCCTCATCGGGTTGGTTGCGAACCGAGCGCAGGAACTGGCGCACGCGCTGCGGATCGCTCGGCACCTGCCAGGCGACATACGCCTGCACCAGCACGCGCAGTCCATCGCGGGTACCCACATCCTGCAGACCGGTCGAGGTGGTGCGCAGGCGCAGATCGATCGGAATGGTGCTCTCAAACGGCGCCGGCAGCTTCCAGGCAAGCCCGGGGTCGTGATGACACGCGCACCGGATTGCCGAAGCGGGTGATGACGCCGGCTTGCCCGCCGGCACCATGACGATGCAGGCGGCGGCGATCGCCGCGAGCAGGATCAGAGCCGCGACCCCGATGCGCAGTTGGGCCGCGAATCGCGTGCTTACCGAGTCAGTCTCACTCAATTTTGGTCCTCGACGGCTGGTGTGTAGGGAGGCGGTGTAGCACCGCTGGCAGGCGTGTGGCGGGTGCCGGCGGGGCTGGCTGGTGCCCCGGGGCGCACCGCTCGGCGAGCGCAGATCGAAGACCGGGCCCTGGCCGGGGCTCAGGCGGTGATCGACGATGGTGAGCGGAGCGCGACCAAGCGCCTTCTTGAGTGTCGCGAACGAGCGTTCGAGCAGGAACGAGCGCCCGCCTTCGCCATAGGCGCGTCGGTCGGCATTGAATCGATAGGCTTCGGCATTGGCGACATGCAGCGTCTCGGATGCCTTGGCGCTCGATGCGGTCAGCATCGCGTGCGCTTCCTGTTGCGCGACTCCAGCCACGCGCTGCGCCCGTCCGCGCTCATCGGAGATACTGGCACTCGCGTTGATCTCAGCGGCCTGCACGGCATGGTAGGCCGCGGCGGCGCCGGGCGGCGGATGGATCTCCTCGATCAGGACCGAGACGATATCGATCCCCGCATGTGGGCGTCCAGGTCCGCGTCAATGCCTCACGCAGTGAGCTCGCGACATTTTCGCGGCGCGCGCCGAGCACCGTCTCCAGAGTGCGGGAATTGAAATAGCGCAGCACCAGACGGCTTGCGGCCTCCCGAATCAGGGATTCGGGATCGGCGACCGTGTAGACCGACTGCAGCGCGGCAGTGTCGGTCAGCCCCACGCGATACAGTACGCTGATCTCGGTGCTGACACTCTGAAATCCCTGCTGGCCGGTGCCCGGACTGGGAACCAGGTAGCTCGCCTGTCCCGGATGTGTGCTCTCCCAGAGGCGATTGAGACTCACCGGCGGTGTGGCTTCCGCGGCGATCTGCTGCATGTCATCCGCATGAGCCTGATCCACGCCGATCGCCACGGCATGGATGGTGCCGAACTCCACCGGTCGCAGCCGCCCGAGCGGCCAAGGCAGCAGCAGGTGCAGCCCCGGACCCAACACGGCGACCGGCGCGCCGAAGCGCTCGTAGATACCGCGCTCACCCAGATCGATGAGTTTCACGCCCGACAGCGCCCAGCACAGCAACGCGGTTCCAAGCAGCGCCGGCAGAATCGCCGCACTCAAGAATTGCAGCGCCCAGCTGCGCGCAAAGTCCAGTCCGAGATGCGCACGCAGAATGGTTCCCGGTGAGCGGGGCCCGCCGGTCAGCAGGCCTGCGACGAGACTGTCGGTGACGGCGCGAGCGTCCTGCGGCTCCGGAGGAGGCAGGAACAGCCGCGCCAGTGCGCGCAGCGCAAGTTCCAGCGCAACCACACAGGGTGCTGCAGTGAGCACATACAGCGCCCAGCGGACCCAGCTCCATCCCGCGGCCCGTCCCAACTCGATGCAAGCGGTCGCGGCCAGCACCACGGTCGTGAGAAGAAGCAGTCGTCGCAGCGCCGGGGCCTCCGCAAGCTGCGGGGCTGGGAACTCGTTCATGATGCGCTCGCCGACCAGCGACACGAAGGCCAACGCGAAGATGAAGGCGGCGGCGATGTTCGCGCCGCTCACGTCGCTGGCTGGCGCGGCCGAGGGAGGCAGTAGCCACGCTACCAGTATGATGAGGAGCGTTCCTGCCGAGACCACGACGGCCTGCCCCTGGCGTGCGGCGAAACCCGGATCCGCCGCGCGCGGCCGAGATTCCAGATCGTCCGGTGTGCGCTCGGCGATGGCGGCGTAACGGAATCGGGTCGCAGTCAGAGCGAGCGTGCCGAGTAGACTTGTCAACGCAAGGAGCGTCACCGCCAGGACGGCACCGGCGCTGCCGCCGACGAAAAGCTCTCGCCCCAGCGCACGAACGGGCGCTAAAGTGCCCTCCGGCAGCGTGGCGGCCGACAGCAGCAGTACGACGCCGACGATCGCCAGTGCGTAGACGACACAGAGGCGTCGAACCAGTCGGTGCGAGCGCGGTACGACGCGTTCGTCCCGCTGACTCGCACCGGTGTCAGGGTGATCCATAGCAGCTCGTCAGAGGCTCATCTCGCGTCTTGCGGAGGCTCATGTCGCGTCTGGCGCTGGTGCCGACGCGATCCGATGGTGCTGGCCTTGCACCTGCACTGAGGGCGGCGCTTACTTCGCGCGTATGAGCTTAGCAGACCCGCAATGAAGCAGTCGATGAGCCCGAGAGGGATCAGGATCGCGGCGGTCGTCACGGCGGCGGTGATCCTGCTGGGGGTCCTGGCCAGCGTGGGTGCGATGCATCTGCGTCGCGAGCGGCTGCGTGATCAATTGCTGGCACTGGAGCCGGATGCGGCCGCCACCGATCCGGCGCTCGTGCGGTTTGCGATCACGCAGGCGCAGCCCATCTACGCGACTTATTGTTCCGCGTGCCACGGCAGTGACCTGCGCGGGCATCAGGATCTGGGTGCGCCCAATCTGACGGATGCAGTGTGGCTCTACGGCGATGGAAGCGCCTACGACATCGAACGTACGATCCTTTACGGCATCCGCGCCGGCTCGGGCAAGACGCGCAATGTGACTGAAATGCCCGCATTCGGACTCACGGGTAAGCTCAGTGACGTACAGATCCACTCTCTGGTGCAGTACATCCGGCGCTTGAGCGGAGTTGAGCGGAATGGCGAGCCGGGTAGCGAAGCCACGGCACTCTTTGCGGCCAATTGCGCTGATTGCCATGGATTTGATGCGCGCGGCAACAGCGACTACGGCGCACCGGATCTGACCCGCAACGTGTGGAACAGTGGGGGCGATGCTCAATCGCTCTATCGATCAATCTATTCCGGACAGCACCACATCATGCCGGCATGGTTCGGTGTACTGAGCCTGGAGCAGATCCGTGCTCTTGCCGTCTATCTTCATTCCAGTTCACACGCGCCGACTCTTGCGAGGGCGCGTTGAGGAGCAACGAGGTTGGTCACCCTGTCATTGCGATCGGCTGAACGACTTGCACTCCAGAGCGGACTGACGTGGCCTGTGTTGGGAGTCGCCGTCGGACTTCTGATGGCGGGGATCGGCCTGTTCCATGCGCCGCGGCGCGCCCTCAATCGCGTGCCCCCGGGGTATGTCGCTCTGGTCAATCAAAAAGGCGTGCTCATGAGCGACTTCATCACCCAGACAGCCACCGAGACGGCCAAACCGTTCGCGGAGAGCACTGCCGCTGAGCGCCGTCGAGTCCTGCGGGAGATGATCGACGAAGAGCTCATCGTACAGCGCGCGTTGATTCTGGACCTTCCGGAGACGACCACGCAGGTGCGGGAGGTCATGGTTAGCGCGGTTCGGGCGCAGGTCGTCGCGCCGCTGGAGTCGATACCGCCGACCGATGATGAGCTGCGCCGCTTCTACGAAGCGCACCGCACGAACTACACCAAGGGGGGCACCATGCTTCTGCGTGACCTCGTGCTGCGCATCGGCGGCTACGAGAACGCAGATCAGAGTCTCTCGCAAGCGCAAAGCGATGCCAACGAGGCGGTCTATCAACTGCGCTCGGGCGCCTCGATCGACCATATCCTCGAGCACTTCGGCTTCATCGACACGCACCGAACGAGCGACATCGAGCAGGTCGAGGCAACCGCGCAGGTGCTGCTCGGTGAGAAGCTGTATACGGTGGCGACGACGCTTGCAACCGGAGAGATCTCCGACCCGATCGTCGACGCCGATGGGGTCCACGTTCTGATCATGCAACAGCGGGATCCGCCGGTCCTCGCGGATTTCGGCTCGGTGCGATCCCAGGTCTACGACGACTACCGCCGCACCCGAGGTGACAGCGCCGTCGAGCAGAATCTCAGCACGCTGCGCTCTCAAGCCCAAATCTTGCTCGCGCCGGGGCAATCCGAGTGAGGCGATGGGCACTGTTCGCGTTGTCGGTTGTCGCCATTCTCGCGGCACCCGTCGCGCTCGCTGACAGTCGAAGTGTGAGCTACTCGACCTGGGTCATCGCCGGGGACACCGTTACGCTGCGATTCATCCTGCCGGCGCGCGATGCGCTGCAGCTGGTTGGAGTGGAAGTGCCAGTACTCACCTCCGCCAAGCTGGGCGAGTACCTGCTCACCCATATCGCAGTTCGCGCGGCCGGTCAGGACTGTCCGGCGATTGATCAGGGCTATGACCTCGGGCGGGTGGACCCGCTCGCGGTCGGTCGCGATGACTACGGCTTCGAGATTTTCTATCGCTGCACCGAGTTGCGCGATGTACAGCTGATCGACCACGCTGTCATTGATCGCATTCCATCGCACGTGAACTTCGCGCGCCTGGAATGGGGCGGCCGCCACGGCGAGGCGCTTTTCAGCCGCGCTCGGCCGTCCGTGCGGTTTGCCACGCCCGATGCCTTGCCTCAGACATCCCTGAGCACGTACCTGCGGCTCGGGATCACGCACGTCCTTAACAGCCTTGATCGCATGGCTCTTCTTCTTGCGATCCTTGCGCTCGCGCGCCGCAAGCGCGACGTGGCCTATGCGTGGCTCGGGCTCGGCGCGGGATATGCGCTCGCGTTGGCGCTCGCCTCAGCGAGCCCTGTGATGCCGCACGAGGATCTCCTCGAAGTCTGGACGGCGCTCATGATCGGACTGCTCGCCTTCACGATCATGCAGCCGCAGATCGATCGACCGCGCATTGCAGTTGCGACCTGGCCCGTACTCCTCGCGATCATCGGGCTCATTGAGGCGATGCGGCACGCGAGCGCGCCGGCCTGGCTGCTCATCGGGGGGGCCTGCTTCTCCGGCAGCTTCCTCGCGATGGCGGCTGCCCGTTCAGCACTGCCATGGACTCAGCTCATTCCGGGGCTGCTCTTTGGGTTTCTGGACGGCTGCGTGTTGCCGGTGGAACAGGCGCCGATGCAACTCCCCATGCACGTGCAGTGGCCGATGCTCGTGGGCTTTGATCTGGGCGCCTGGTTCACCGCAGCGCTGCTGATGCTATTGGCCGCCGGCCTCCTTTTCGCGGCAGGCAAACGGATAGGGGTCCGGGCGCCGCTTCATCACTGGCGCCCGTTCAAGCAGATTCTGGCTGCATGTCTGAGCGTGGCGGGCTCATTCTGGCTTCTCGCGCAGCTGCCGATCTGATCCGCGATCAGGGCGGCTCGCCGTAGATGACCCGCCCGCCGAACATGGTCCAAAGGACCTTCGCCTCTTTGAGCTCGCCCGCAGGCACGCTCAGTATGTCGCGGTCGATGAGGACCAGGTCTGCGAGTTTGCCCGGCGCGAGCGTGCCGATCCGATCGAGCTGGTCGAGCACGCGCGCTGCGTTGCGCGTGTAGGCGATGAGCATGGCCTCTCGCGGCATGCGCTCGCTTGGCAAGAGCACGCCCTGCGGGCCATCACGGGTTTCCGCCTGATAGATGGCCAGGAACGGATTTGCGGAACTGACGGGCCAGTCGCTCGCGCCCGCGATCACAGCGCCGGTCTCGAGCATCGATCGCGCCGGATACATCCAGCGGTAGATATCGGGGTCGATGTAGGGCTTGACCTGCTCGTTGGTGCTGGGATCGGCCACCGCCCACAGCAGCTGCAGAGCCGCGTTGACGTGCAGCTCGGCGAATCGAGGAATGTCCTCCGGGTCCACGAACTGCGCGTGGGTGATGGTGTCTGCGGTCGCGCCGGGCAGCTGCGCCGCTCGAGCCGCGGCGAAGGCATCGAGCGATGCCTTGACGGCGAGATCACCGATCGCGTGCACGTGTACGCTCATCCCGCGATGCCCGGCCTCGATGACGAGCCGGTTCATGTTCTCCTGCATGAAGAAAAGCGGTGCGGAACGCCCGAGATCCCGATACGGCTTGGTGAGCGCAGCGGTGTGCGAAGGGATTTCGACGACTCCGTCGGCAAACACCTTGGGTCCCGGAATCATGAAATCCGGAGCCATCTGGTAGCGCGCGCGCAGCGCCTCGACCACATCGAGCTGCGCAAGCCCCGCATCCGGCTTGACGACCGGATAGGCGACCACATGCGCCGTGAGCTCACCGCTGCGCGCGAGCGACAGGTAAGCGGGGAGTTCGCCCGGCTTGTCGACTGCGCGGGAATTGCGCCTGAAACGCCACCGTTCGGCGCCGCATCGAGCCACGCCGTGATTCCCTGTTCGTTCATGTACCGTATCGCAGCATGACCGGCTTCGAGCCATCTTTGTGCCGAGGGCTCAGGAATACTGGCGTTGAGCTTGATCTGGCCCGCATCCACCAGAAAACCGGTTGGGTTCGAGTGTGCGTCCGTACCGAAGTAGCGGCGCTCCTCGGCGGGAAGATGGCGGATGTACGAGCGCGTGATCCGTGCGCGCTCTCAGCAGCGCGCGATTCGCCCATGCCGTGTGTCCGTCCGAGCCGTACAACACGATCGGCTGATGTGCATAAGCCCCGTTGCTCAAAGCAGCGTCGATCTGTGCGATCTGCGTCCAAAAGCCCAGGTCGAGGCTATTGATGACCAATACGTCGCCACGGCGGCTTGCACCTCGAGCGGCTTGCTCCGAGACGTAGCGGACCAGATCCGGGACCGAGTCGCTGGTGTCCGGGAAGTTCGCCTCGAGCAACGTCAGGCCTCCATCGATCGGGTGTGCGTGCGCATCGATCATCCCAGGCATCAAGAACCGGCCCTTGAGATCGACGCGACGACTCGATGCGCCCGCAAGTTGCTCGACGGCCGAGAGCGAGCCTACCGCAAGGATTCGATCGCCCCGGATGGCAACCGCTTCGGCGTAGGGATGCTCCGGCTCGGCGGTGAACACGTGCACGTCATAGAAAATGGTCGCCCCGTCCGCGGGTGCGGCACTTGCGATCGTTGCACTGCTGAGCGCGAAACCAAGAACCGTGGCCATCAACTGAAACAGACAGCGAGCTTGCGGCACTGAGGTCATCTCCCGTCCAATCGCGCGCTCAAGAGTACACCGTGCCGCCCGAGCCATCGCTCGTTCTCGCCGAGATCGGTCGTTCTCGCTGAGCGCGGAACTTCATTCAAGACGAGCCGTTCGCCAAGCGTGCGAGGTCTTGCACGTACCTCGTCAGTTTGCGACCAGGAGGTCAGCATGAACGAATGGGAAGATGACCGCACACGCTTCGAGCGGCCGAGCTACGCCCGCAGAGAGGAGTTTGAGCGAGATATCCGCGACGACGAACGCATCGGCGCCCGCTCGAGTGGTGACCGGTACGCCAGTGAGCGAACGACCGGCTCTGGTCACGGCGATGATTGGCGTAGATCGTACGGCCAGCGCGAGCGGTCGAGCGGCGGGAGCGGCTGGCCGCGTCGCTACGGAGGTGAATCCGACGACCGGTACGGCGGTGACTGGGATCGCGCTCGCGGGCGTGCGTATCTCAGCGGCAGCGAGACCCGATACGGCAGAAGTTACGGCGAGGGCCCGGGCGAATACCACGGCGGCGCGCGCGACTGGTGGCAGCGAACCACGGATGAGGTGCGTTCCTGGATGGGCGATGAGGAGGCCAATCGTCGCCGCGAATTGGACGAGATGCGCGAGCGGCGAAAGCGTGGTCCCCGCGGCTACACACGCTCCGATGATCGCATCAAGGAAGACGTGAGCGACCGGCTGAGCGAGGGCTGGCTCGACGCCTCCGATATCGAGGTGCAGGTAGCGGCCGGCGAGGTGACGCTGAATGGTCACGTCGACAGCCGCTCCGCCAAGCGTCGGGCCGAAGATCTCACCGACAGTGTCTCAGGCGTTCGCCACGTGCAAAACAACCTGCGCGTTCGTGACCCGCATGAGACTGCGGCCAACGCGAGCACAGTCACCGGCGCCGGGACTGGCAGCGCGACGGCCACACCGGCGAGTGGTACGACCCGTCCGCGACACTGAGGGGCTTTGGACTTAAGGAAACGCGTGCAGCGCCTCGGAGCCTGATTACGGCTCCGAGGCGCTCAGGTATCGACCGAGAACGTCACCTGCACTCTGCGCTGCAGCTCAGGAGACAGATACCACACGCTGCTGACATGCAGCCCTTGAGCATTGGTGAGATTCCAGGCATCGACTCGCAGGCTCCAGGGATGGCGCCACAGGTCAGATGAATACCGAATGCCCGCGCCGAACGTCGACAGGTACGGCAAATAGTCACGGTCATCCGCAGTGACGACGCGCGGGGAGTAGTAGTTCCACTGGCCATTGATCGACCAGGGCCCGTGGATCTGATAGTCGGCGTTGAGCTTGAATTCGAGCGGCACCGGACCGAGTGGCACATCGCCCGTCGCTCCCGGCTCCGGGATCGTTCGCGAGACACGCGGGTGCAGTCCGACCGCCCCCGCAACGATCGTCAGTCCGTAGTCGTGATAGGTCATCGATGTCTCGAAGCCCCGATGATCGATGGTGCCCAGTGCGGTGTAGACATTGGCGGCGTCGGAGTTGAAATAGGTCTTGTGGATGTCGAATACGCCCGCGATGAGCGTCAACGCGGGCCAGGGTTGATAGCGCACACCGGCATCGGTCTGGTGCGTGCGGGTGGCAGGCGGCGGCTCGCCGCGGTTGTTCGCGGAACTCGGTGCAAGCGCCGAATCTTCCAGTCCCTGGATGTAGCTCGCGTAGAGCGTTGTCGTGGCGCGCATCTGCAGTGTGCCGCGTACATTGACGAGCCAGGGGCTGACGCTCGAGGTCTCGCTCGGCGCATCGGGCGTCTCGATGGTGCGCCGGTACTGGTCCTTGAGGACGCCCACAGCGAACGATCCGACATCCGAGATTCGATCCTCGAAGACCATGCCCACGTCGATCTGGCGGGTTCGGTCCAGACTCTCCGCTCCGGTTGTGAACGAAGTCAGCGCTGCAGGCGGGCCGCTATCGAGACTGACGACTCCGTAGTCGATCAGTGCGTCACCGCCGTAAGAGCGCTGCGAGCCCCGTCCACGCACGGAGAGCTCCAGTTTGGCGCGCTGTCTTCCCATATCGACGAAACGCGACAGTCGCAGCTCCCCCGAGGTCGACCCCGCCGTCAGGGTCGGAGAAATGTCGAGCACGTGATCCACCGTGCGATTCGGAAGAACCGACAGATACTCCTCCGTGAAATACGTCGGCGCCCGGTCGTGCGACCAGAAAAGTCCCGCAGCCAGCGCCCACGCCGAGGCCGCGTGGCGCACGAGAAGGCCGGCGGTGTCGTGGTACCAGTCCCAGGTGGTGAAGTTCTGGGTCGCCAAATTGAACTCGCTGAAAAGCGGTGGCGGCACGACGGCATCGGTATAGACCGCAGGCGTAATCCTCACCCCGCCACCGGGCACGTAGCTCACGAAGGGAATCACCTCGGTCCTTTGTGTGGGGCGCCAGCGCCATACCGATCCCAAGCTGAGCTGATGAGAGCTGCGCAGCACGTCGGGTTGGTTGTCGTTGGTGTATGCGGCACACACATCTATGGCGAAGTTCGATGACAGGGGCGCCTGCACCTCCAGGTACGCGCCGTTGCCGTCGAACGGACCTCGGTATGCGATGGCACTGGCCTGCCAGGCCTGTCCCGGAATGTTCAGGTTCAGATCGGCAATGCCGCTCGGCGAGGGAAAGCTGTAGGACTGCGCGGCGATACCGATGCGCATCGAGGAGGAGCGCACCAGACACGAGTCGAAGCCGAAGTTCTGGTTGTCGAAGTACAGACCCTCGATGCGCAGATTCCCGGCCTGAGCCGGACTGAATCCACGGGCGTCATAGGGTGTATACAGGCCGATCGCCGAATAGCCGAGCGAGGTCCCGAATGCATCTTCCGCGGCGGTCACGACGTTGTCGGCGGCATGCTGTGCCAATGCGCCGCGGCCAAGCAGAGAGCAGAGCAAAATCGGACACGCCCGCCGCCATGATCGGCGGGCGCTGGTCCAAGATAAGTGCGTGCTCGTCCGTCGCATCACGTCTGGGTCTTAGCTTAGATGTTCGCGGGGTTGCCAGCGAGCGCAGTCGCGTGTGAGGATGCGAAAGTCGACCGCCGCCCGGCGGCATCCAGCTAACTTGGGGGCACAAAAATGCTAAGAACGATCTTTGCGCTCGTCGTGACAGCATGCGCTGTCGGCCCGGTGTTCGCCTCCGACGCGAGCGATGCGATGAAAGTGGTGCATCAGTACGTCGATGACTTCAATAAGGGTGACGTCAAGTCCGCGAACGCCGCCTGCGCTGATCAAGCCGTGATCGTCGATGATTTTCCGCCTCATGTGTGGGACGGTGCCGGTGCTTGCGCGAAGTGGGCCAATGACTTCGACGCGATGAACAAGAAAACGCAACTGACGGATGTCGTCGTCAGCCTCGGCAAGGCTCGGCACGTCGATGTGACCGGTGATCGCGCCTACGTAGTCGTGCCGGCGAGCCTCACCTTCAAGCAGGCAGGCAAGCCCACGCAGGAGACGGGTTCGGTATGGACCTTCGTGTTGCAGAAGACGGGCGGAGCGTGGCGCATCACCGCCTGGGCGTGGGGAGCGGGCAAGGAATCCGCGGTGAAATCTTAAGGAGCGTACTCGATGATCGTCATCACCGGTGCCACCGGTCAGCTCGGCCGTCTGGTGGTCAAAGCACTCCTCAAGCGCACGTCGCCGTCGCAGGTCGTGGCTGCCGTGAGAAGCCCCGACAAGGCAAGCGACCTGGCGCAGGTCGGCGTGACCGTGAGGGAAGCCGACTACGATCGTCCGGAGACCCTTGCCAGTGCGCTCAAGGGGGCAGAGAAGGTTCTGCTGATCTCGGGAAATGTCCTCGGTCGACGTGTCGCGCAGCATCGAGCCATGATCGAGGCTGCGCGCAACGCCGGCGTGCAACTGTTCGGCTACACGAGCGTTTTGCACGCGCCCGCCACCAAGCTCATGGTCGGACCGGATCATCGAGAGACCGAAGCCGCGATCAAGGACTCCGGGTTGCCCGCCGTGCTCCTGAGAAATGGCTGGTACAGCGAAAACTACCTGTTTCGTGCGGCTGGCGCGGCCAAAAGCGGTGAGCTCGTCGGCTGCGCGGGTGACGGCAGAATTTCGGCCGCGCCGCGCGCCGATTACGCCGAAGCGGCGGCCGTGGCGTTGACGAAGCCTGGTCAGGCAGGTCGCACCTATGAGCTCGCGGGAGATGACTCCTTCACGTTGAGCGAGCTCGCAAGAGAATTGTCGGGACAGCTCGGCAAACCGATCGCCTACAGGAACATCACGGAGAACGAGTTCAAGGAGGCACTCGAGAAAGGTGGCATTCCCGCCGCCTATGCGCCGATGCTCGCGCGCTCGGACGCGCTGACGGCTGAAGGCGCCTTATTGGATGGCGGTCGTCAGCTCAGCGGGGTGCTCGGCCGTGCGAGCACCCCAATGGCCAAGACGATCGCAGAGGCAATTCGCGCGGGGCAGATCCCCAAGTAGCACACTTGAAGTACCTCCTGCTCGTATGGTCCGGCGTGTGGCGCAAGCGCATGCGCGCTGCGCTCATCCTCTTGCAGGTCACCATCGCGTTCAGCCTGTTCGGTGTGCTTCAGGGCCTTGATACGGGCATCAAGCAGGCGGTCGCCAAGGCGCACGCCAATCGACTCTATGTTCTTAGCCGCGTGAGCAGCGGCGACTCGCTGCCTTCCTCGTTACTCCCCGACATCCGGAGGGTGCCCGGAGTCATCGCCGTGACCTACCAGGGCTTTATCGGCGGCACGTACCAGAATCCAGAGCAGCAGATCGGCGCCAACGCGGTGGATGCAGCGAGCTTTGCGCGCATCTTTCCCGAGATCGTGATTCCGCCGGCTCAGCTGCGCACGCTCATCAGCACGCGAACCGGCGCGATCGTGGGCGATCAACTTGCAAAAAAATATGGCTGGAAGCTCGGCCAGCGGATTCCGATGCAGTCACCGCTGACCCAGCGTGACGGGTCCCGGGAATGGAGCTTCGACATCGTCGGATTCTTCTCGGTGCCCGAGGATCCGGATCGCGCGAACTACATGATTATCAACTACACCTATTTGAACGAGGCACGCGAGGCCAATCGCGACACGGTGGGCGGCTTCGTCGTGCAGATCGATGACCCAAAGCGATCCGCCAGCATCGGCCACGACATCGATACGCTGTTCGCCAACTCCTCGCACGAGACCCGCACGCAGTCCGAATCCGATCTCGCCTCCACTCAAGTTCAGCGCATCGGCGATATCGATTTCCTCGCGCACGCGGTCACCGCGGCAGCGTTCTTCGCGCTGCTCTTCTCGACCGGTGCGCTCATGATGCAGAGCATCCGAGAGCGCACCTCCGAGCTCGCCGTGCTGAAGACGGTCGGTTTCCCCGACCGCGGTGTCATGGCTCTGATCCTGTCGGAGGCGCTGCTGTCTTGTCTTCTCGGCGCGGCGATCGGGCTTACGATCGCGGCGCTTTTGCTGCCGCGGGCCCGCCAGCTGATCGGCGTGGGCGCTGTCCCTGGGATCGTCGTCGCGCTCGGTTTCGGATTCGCGGTCCTGTTGGCATTCGTGAGCGGCGCGATACCGGCCTGGCGTGGACTGCGGCTTCAGGTGGCGACTGCACTGTCGAGACATTGAGGTTGCGATGCGCTCTCTTCGGCAGACGATCGCTCTGACATCCTTCGGCCTGCGCAGCATTCCGCAGCGAGTCGGTGCCTCCCTCGTCACCGTGATCGGTGTCATGACGGTCGTGGCCGTGTTGCTTTCGCTCCTGTCGATGGGTCAGGGGGCGCAGTTCTGGGAGACCGGTCAGGCACGGCCGGACCGGGCCGTGATGCTGAGCAAGGGCGCACTCAGCCCCTTTGCCAGCCGGATCACCCGCGACCAGATGGCGATCCTCTCGCATGAGCCCGGCGTCAAGTCGAGTCCCGACGGCGCGCCGCTTGCGACCGCGGGCAGCATGGTGGCGGTCGATGTCGTCACGCGCGCCAACGAGCGCGGCACGCTTTATCTGCTCGGGATGACCAATCACCTCGTTTACCCGGAGATTCTCCTCCTCGCGGGTCACTGGCCGAGGGCCGGATTGCATGAGCTTGCGGTGAGCAAGGTCGCGCAGCGACTCGATCAGGGCGTCGAGATCGGAGACCGCGTGCATCTGCGTGGCTCCGACTGGACGATCGTCGGGGTCTTCGAAGATGCCAAGGGCGTGTACGAGCAGATTCTGTTCGGCGACGGCGACACCGTGCTCAGCGCATTGGGTCGGGACGCCTACCAGCAGTTCGTCGTGATGCTCGACTCGCCGGCCGACTTTTCCCGCTTCAAGCAGGCGGTGCTCGCCGATCCCTCGCTCAAGGTGGATGTCTACACGGAGGCCGCGAATCGGGAAGCGAATTTCCGGGGGCTGCGCGGGCTGCTCGATTTCCTAAGCTATTTCATCGGGACGCTGATGGCGATGGGCGCCATCTGCGCGGCCCTGTCGAGCCTCTACGCCTCGGTGGACGCGCGCGGGCGTGAGATTGCGACGCTTCGAGCACTCGGGTTCGGCTCGCTGCCGGTGCTCGCCTCGGTCCTCATCGAGGGCATGCTGCTCGCGCTCGGTGCCGCGATCGTGGGGGCTCTCATCGCCTGGCTCATTTTCAACGGCAAGGTCATCACCACGGTGGGGTTGACCTTTCCTCTGGCCGTGACACCGCATCTGGTGCTGATCAGCATCCTTTGGGCACTGGTGATTGGACTTGCCGGAGGACTGCTGCCTGCGATCCGTGCCGCGCGCGTTCCAGTGGCGCTTGCCATGCGAGAGACGTAGCCGTCCTACACCGCGCGAAACCCCGCGAGCCGCACGCTCAGTCGACTTGTTTCATCCAGATCGAGACTCAGGGTCAGCCCGAGCTTGCCGCACAGACTTCGGACCACCCACAGTCCGAGCGCGGCAGAGCGATCAAGCAGACGCGGCAGCTCCTCGCGCGAGAGGCGGGGAGCGAGGTTGCGCACCTCGAGAGCGCCGGCTGACCCGGCGCTGCCGTCCTCCAGCCACTTGATCTCGATCGGTGCTGCGCGGTCGCCATGCTGGATCGCATTGGTGAGCAGATTCGTGAGCATCACATCGAAGAGTCGCGGCTCCGACTGGATCCAAAGTGCCTCGGGCACCTGCGCGACGATGCGTGCGAAGCCCTCGGGCTCGGTGATCCGCAATCGATCGCAACGCGCGCGCACGGCGGCCGCGACCGGCATGGGCTCGAGCGCCTGCTCGAGTGCGGCCCGATCCGCACGGGCAACCGCCAGCAAGGACTCGATGACACCTTGCATTCCGATCGCCGCCGCCGCCGTCTGGCGCAGAAACTCGTGCAAACCCGCAACGTCCTCTCGTGCGAGACCGGCCTCACCGAGGGTGCGGATCTCTGCGAGCGGCGTGCGCAGCTCGTGCGCGAGGCTCGCTGCAAAGCGCCGCTCGTGCTCGAGCGCTTCCGAGAGGCGCGCAATCAGCTGATTGAAGCGAATACACAGCGGTTGAATCTCGGCCGGGACATCGACCAGCGTGAGCGCGCGCGCCGAATGATCGATCGAGATCTTCTGTGCCTCGGCGGCCACTCGCCCGAGCGGCTCAAGCCCGCGTCGCACGGCCATCACCGTGGCGAGCGCACACACCCCGAGCACCGTCACGACGCCTGAGAGCAGCAGCAGATCCACCTCGCGCAGCAGCCGGTCGCGCTCCTCCAGGTTGACGGCATGGGCATCGAAGGTGCTCGCGATGTGGCGATCGACGAGCTGATCGACCACGATCTGAAAGGCCGCCAGGCAGATGCCGACGCCGAGCAGCAGCGAGACCAGCAGGCGGCGCTGCAGCGAGATGCGGACCCATTCACGGAACACGGTAACCGAACCCGCGTCGTGTCTCGATCAGCGTCTTGATTCCGGCGCTGACGAGCTTGTTGCGCAACGTGCTCACGATGACCTCGATCACCCGATCGGACGCCTCGCTCAACCCGTCGTACAGACGCCCGAAGAGCGCAGCGCGCGTCAGGCACTTGCCACGGTGACGCAGCAGCGTTTCGAGCAGGGCATATTCCTTGGGCGTGAGGGGCAGGGCGGATCCCCGCACGACGGCCAGGCGCGCGTTGGTATCGAGCGTCAGCTCTCCATGGGTCAACACGCCCGAAGTCTCACCATAGCGACGCCTGAGAAGCGCCAGAACACGTGCCTTGAGCTCAGCCAGCTCAAACGGTTTCACCAGATAGTCGTCCGCCCCGAGGTTGAGCGCGGTCACGCGATCCTCGATCTGATCGCGCGCGGAGAGCACGAGCACACGTGTGAGGGCCTGCGAGCTTCTGAGGGACCGGAGGACCGCGAGCCCGGACACCTCTGGGAGCATGAGGTCGAGGATCATGAGATCGTAGTCGTAGGCCTCGAGCTGGCGCAGAGCCTCGCGACCGTCGGCGGCGTGATCGACGGCGAGCCCGTCGCCGCGGAAGCTGGACGTGAGCGCTGCAGCGAGTCGATGGGAGTCCTCGACGAGGAGGAGCTTCATCCTCGCAGTTTACCCCGCGCGGATAGCCCCCGCAGGCAGCGCCTTGAGCAAAACCAAAGGTTTGGATAGGTAGGATGCGCGTATGAGGCCTGGCCCGAAGTGCTCGACCGGTCCGTGCCTTGCGGCCGGCGCGATCGCTGCCCTGCTGGCCGCATGCGCGACGCCCGCGCGGCGTGTCGATGTGCCCCTGCCCGCGAAGTTCGAATGGGACGCACGCGCTGCGACGCCGAGCTGGCCGACGCGAGAGTGGTTCAGGGATTTCGGCAGCGCGGAGCTCACGAGCCTCATGAGCGAGGCCCTGCAGCAGAACCTCGATCTGCAGGGGGCCGCGGAGCGCGTCGTGCAAGCCGACGCGCGCGCGCGGCAAGCGCATGCGGCCATCCTTCCGGGCCTGGAATTGAATCCCGCTACGGATTATCTCGCGGGTCACTCCTCGAGTGGCTCCGCCCACGAGCTTGACTATGGCGTCATGCTTACGGCGAGCTACGAGGTCGATTTCTGGGGCAAGAATCGCGCGAAGGCCGACTCCGCGGCCTACTTGAGTCTCGCCTCGCGTGCGGACCGCGACACCGTACGGCTTACGACTGAAGCCGCCGTGGCAAGTACCTACTTCGAGGTCGTCTCGCTGCGTGAGCGACTGACCACGGCACGCGCGAACATCGACTCGGCCCGCCAGGTGCTCGGCATCGTGCAGTCGCGATTCAAAGCCGGTTACGCAGCGCCGGTCGAGGTCGCAACGCAGACGGCGGCGGTTGCGAGTCTGGAGGCCGCGATTCCGGAGCTCGAGCAGTCTCAAACCCGAGCTCTGTCGGCCCTGGCCGTTCTCCTCGGGCGGGCCCCGGAGAGCTTCACCGTGCAGGCTGAGTCTTTGAGTGAGCTGCACGAGCCAACCGTCGCGCCCGGCATGCCCGCGGAGCTCTTGCGGCGGCGCCCGGACATCGCGCTCGCTGAGGCAAATCTGGCTTCGGCGCATGCGGATCTGCAGGCTGCACGCGCGGCAATGTTCCCGAGCCTGACGCTTACGGCGGCCGGAGGTGTGCAGAATCCGGCCGTGAACGCCGCAGTCAATACCCTGGCCGGGTTCGGGCCCAGCTTGAATCTCTCCGCATCGGTCGTGCAGACCATTTTCGATGCCGGACGGCTGCGAGCCCAGCGCCGCGAGGCCGAGAGCCACGAGCAGGAGCTCCTCATCGGCTACCGGGCAAGCATTCTGTCCTCGCTCGTGGATGTCGAGAATGCGCTCTCAAGCATGGCTCATCTGGATGAAGGGCGCGCTGCGCAGGTGCAGTTTCTCGCGCAGAGCGAGCGCGCGCTCGAGGGTGCGCGCGCACGCTATGAGCGCGGCTCCGGAGATCTCTTGAGCACCCTTCAAGCACAGACCGCCGTCTTCGCCGCCCGGGATCAGCTCAACCAGTATCGACTTGCCCGCCTTCAGGCGAGCGTGAGTCTGTTCAAAGCGCTCGGCGGAGGATGGCAACTTGATGCGATCGATGCGCCCGCGCAGTTGGGCAACGCCGTGGCCGTGCATGCCGCGGCAGCGGGGCAGCCGTGATGCGGCTCGCGCACCGGTTGCTCATCAGCGCGCTGTGTGGCGCCTTGTTGCTGATTGGGGCATGCGGCAAGTCGAGCTCCGGGTCGGATCAGAACGATGCCAAGGATTCCGGCGCAGCCGCGCAGGGCAAGTCAGAGCCTGGCACCGTGACCTTGAAGCCGGAGCAGATTCAGTCCATCGGGCTTGCCACCGCGCCGGTGAGCGCGGCCGAGCATCGGGCGGAGACCGTGGGTTATGCCATCGTCCTCTCCCACGATCTGATCGCACAGGCGGTGGCGGAGCTGCGCATGGCGCAGGCCGCCGCGCGCCAGAGCCGTGCGGCACTCGAGCGCGCGCGCAGTCTCACCGGGAGTCCAGGTGCAGTCTCCGCCGACGTGCTCGATGCAGCGGTGCGCCAGAGCTCCGTGGACGACGCCTCCGTCGCACTCGCCGAGCGCAAGCTCGCACTCATCGTCGGCACGCATCCTCCGTGGCCCAGCGCGGAGCGCGAGACCATCCTCGAGAAGCTCGCCGCAGCCAGGATCAAACTCGTGCGGATGACGTTCCCGCTCGGTGCATTGAGTGGCGAGTCGCCCGCATCGCTGCGCGTGACCGCACTCGCTGCACCGCAGGGCGAGCGCGGCTCGATGCTCACGCCCGTGTGGGCGGCGCCGGCCGACGCCAGTGTGCCGGGCCGCAGCTTTTTCGCCGTGCTCGACCAGGATGGCGTGGCAGAAGGCGATCGCCTCGATGCCTATGCGCCCGTCGGCACACAGCGCAGCGGCTTGGATGTCCCCGCGAATGCCGTCGTCATGAGCGACGGCAAGTTCTGGTGCTACATCGAGCACATGCCGGGAACCTATGTCCGCGTCGCGATTCCCGTCAACGAACCCACCGCGCAGGGCTACTTCGTCACGACGGGCGTTCATGCCGGCGACAAAGTCGTCACCACGGCGGCGGGCTGGCTCCTGGCGCAGGAGTCGAACACCGGCGAGGAGCCGGATTGATGGCGGCGTACTGACAGCCGATGCGCGCGCTGGTCGCACTCTGTGTCCGGCATTTCGGAGCGGCAACCGCGCTGACGGCCGTCGCTCTGGTGCTCGGCTGGATGATGGCCGAACAGGCTGCCGCTCGATGTTTTTCCGGAGTTCGTGCCTTCGCAGGTCGACAGTCCAGACCGAAGCGCCGGGCTTTGCCGCCGAGCAGGTCGAGGAGCTCGTCACCAAGCCGGTCGAGAATGCCGTCAATGGTGCGAGCGGGCTTGCGACGCTGCGCTCCGAGTCCATTCCGGGTCTCTCGGTCGTCACCATCACGTTCGCCGACGACATCGACGTGCACGTTGCCCGTCAGGGCATCTCCGAGCGCCTGTCCGAGCTGGGCAGCAGCCTGCCGGCGGGCGTCGGGCCGCCGAAGCTCTCGCCGCTGGTCTCGAGCACCATGGACCTGCTGAAGATCGGCCTGCTGTCCGACAAGGTCGATGCCTATGAGCTGCGCGATACGGCCGACTGGATCATCAAGCCGCGGCTGCTGGCGGTGCCCGGGCGTCGCCCACGTCATCGTGTTCGGCGGCAGCGCCGCGCAGATCCAGATTCTGCCGGACGTGCAGAAGCTCGCGGCCTACGGCATCACGATCGCCGATGTGGCCGATGCGGCGCGCAGCGGCGCTGCCGCTGCGCGGCGCGGGCTTCATCGACATGCCGCAACAACGCATTCTGCTGCAGATCACCGACGCCGCAGCCGGATGTCGCACGCGATCGGGCAAGGCGGTCGTCACCATGCGCAACGGCACTCCCGTCCTGCTGCGCGATGTCGCGCAGGTGAAGATGGCGCCGGCGCTGCGCTCGGGCGATGCGCTCATCATGGGCAAGCCCGGCGTGCTGCTGTCGCTGGCCAGCCAGTACGGCGCCAACACGCTCACCACCACGCTGGCGGTCGAGAAGGCGCTGGCCGATCTCGAGCCGGCGCTGAAGGCCGCGGCATCATCGCTCTATCCGGCGCTGCACCGGCCGGCCAACTTCATCGAGCGCGCGCTTGGGCGATCTCGAAGCATTCGCTTGCTGATCGCCGGCGTCCTCATCCTCGTGGTGCTGTACCTGTTTCTGCGCGATGTCGCGCGGCCCTGATCGCCTTCATCGCCATTCCTCTGTCGCTGCTGGCGGCGGTCGCGGTGCTCGATCACTATGGGCCAGACCCTCAACACCATGACCCTGGGCGGCTTCGCCGTGGCGCTGGGCGTGCTGGTGGACGATGCCATCATCGGCATCGAGAACATCATGCGGCGCTTGCGCGAGAACGGCGCTGCTGGCGCAGCCCCGGCCGCGGCTCGAGGTGATGCGCGAGGCCTCGCTCGAGGTGCGCGGCCCGGTGATCTATGCCACCGCCGTCGTCATCGCGGTGTTTCTGCCCGAGCTGTTCACCTCCAGCGTCCAGGGCCATTTCGTCGGGCCGCTGGCGCTGGCCTTCATTTTCGCCGTGCTGGCCTCGCTGCTGGTCGCGATGACCTCGACGCCCGGCGCTGTGCGCGCTGCTTCTGCGCGCGGCACGATGCGCGGCCCGAGGCGGGCTGGCTGCGCGCGTCTCAAGATGCTGGCAGACGCGCGCGGTGCATGGCGTGGGCAGGCATTTCAAAGTCGTGTCGGCGCGCTGTCTCGTCGCCCTGGTCGTGGCGGCCGTCGCGGTCGCTGCCCTTCGTCGGCGGCACCTTCATGCCGGACTTTCGCGAAGGCCATTTCGTGATGCAGGTGTCGAGCTCCATCCCGGGCACCTCGCTGGACGAGATGATGGCCGTCGGCAAGCGCATCAGCGCCGAGGTCCTCGCTCTGCCGTACGTGCAGACCATCGAGCAGCAGATCGGCCGCGCCGAGCTGGGCGAGGACACCTGGGGTCCGCATCGCAGTGAATTTCACGTCGAGCTCAAGCCGGATGCGACCGTCGACCAGGGCGCCGCGCAGGAAGCGCTGCGCGTCGATCCTGGAGAACTATCCCGGGCATGCAGAGCGAGGTCGTGACCTTTCTCGGCGATCGCATCAGCGAGAGCCTGAGCGGGCGAGACCGCGCAAGTGGCGGTCAAGGTGTTTGGCGACGATCTGGATACGCTCGACGCCGACCGGCCGAAAGATCGTCGCGGTGCTCGGCAAGATGCCCGGCGATCGTCGATCTGCAGTTCAAGCGCCAGAGCGGCACGCCGACGCATCGCGATCAGCTTGATCCCGGAAGCGCTCGCCGCCAGCGGTCTGAAGGTGCAGGATGTGCTGGATGCCGATCGAGTCCGCGTATGCCGGGCCAGCGGTCGGCCAGACCTATCCAGGGCACCCGCACCGTCGATGTGGTGGTGCTGCTGCCCGATGCGCTGCGCGCATCAGCCCGCAGCGGCTGGCGCAGCTCATGATCGGCGAGCCCTTCGGGCCCGTGCCGCTGTCGCAGGTCGCTCGCGATCACGCCCACGCAGGACCGCTACAGCATCGAGCATGACGGCGGCCAGCGGCGCGTCAGCATGACCTTCAACGTCGGCGGGGCTCGCTGCAGGAGCGTGGTGCAGCAGGCGCAGGCAGCGATCGCCGCGCAACGTGAAGCTGCCGGCGGGGTGTATCATCGAGTTCACGCGGCGCCGCCGAGGCCGAAGCGCAGACCCGCAACGAGCTGCCGCTGTATTCCGGGCTCGCGCTGGCGCTGATCGTGATGATCCTGTTCATCTCATTTCACTGGCGCGCCAATAGCTGGCTGGTGCTGGCCAACCTGCCGTTCAGCCTGATCGGCAGCGTGCTCGCCATCGCCGCTGACCGGCATCGGCCTCTCGCTCGGCAGCGTGGTGGGCCTGGTCACGGTATTCGGCGTCAGCGCCCGCAACGCCATCCTGCAGCTCGCGCACTACGAGCATCTGGTGGAAGTCGAGAGGTGCGGCCTGGAGACTCGAGACGGTGATCCGCGGCGCCAATGAACGGCTCGTTCCCATCCTGATGACGGCCGCAGTGACGGCGCTCGGGCTTGCGCCGCTGGCGTTCGGCATGAATCAGCCCGGGCCAGGAGATCGAGGGTCCGATGGCGGTGACCGTGCTCGGCGGACTGATGTCCTCGACCTTGCTGAACCTTCTGGTGCTGCCGGCGCTCGCGCGCCGCTTCGTGCGGCCGTCCCCGCAGGGCCGGATGGTTCCATTAAACTAGCGCCGTCCGTTTGCAGAACAACAAGGGAGCCCACCATGCGACCAATACTTCGCTTGATTTCAGGAATCCTCGCCGGCGCGATCCTGGGGTTGGCCGCTGCGAGCGCCATTCAGGCCCGAGAGGTCCGAAAGTGCCTCACGGCTATCTCGTTGCAGAGCTCGAGGTGACTGACCCAGACACCTTCGAGAAATACCGCACTCAAGTTCCGCGACCCTCGCTCCTTACAAGGCTCACTACGTGGTGCGGGCTGGAAAGGTCACCGCGCTCGAGGGCGAGCCTCCCAAGCGCTTTGCCATCATCGAGTTCGAGAGCGTGGCGCAGGCGCAGGCGTGGTACAACTCCGCGGCGTATCAGACGATCGCCGCAATCAGGCACAAGTCTGCCCAAGACCCGATCGTTCATCATCGAAGGGACCGTCGAGTGACCACGCCCACGGTACCGCTCGGAGATCTGTGGTCGGGCGCCGAGAAGCTGATCGTCTCGCCCGGAGCCGCTCCAGCCGTGCGGCAGCAGGCACGACAGGCCTTTTACGCCGGTGTCATGGCAGTGATGGGGCAGCTCTCCGAAGCAGTCACCGCCGGCGATGTGAAGGAGATTCGCCGCATCATCGAGCGCATCGGGCGTGAGATCCACACCGATGCCGCCGCCCGCTCGACTCATCGAACGATCTGGAAATAGGGCGAGGCTCGCGAAGCCTCAGGAAGGCCGGTTCACAGGCTCGAGCAGACGCTCGTCGTCGTTCGCGATGAGGTTCACCCGCGCGCTCACTTCATAGGCACTCATCCGCTCGGACGCGTAGGGTGTGGGTGCGCTTCGGGCCTGCTCGGGCGTGCCCGTGAGCCAGATCTGCTGGTCTTCCTTCCGCAGGATCGCGGGCATGCGGTACGGGGTGGTGCCGCAGTTGTGGATGTCGCGCAGCAGGTGGTTTCCCGGAATGGTGACGAGCGCGACACTCTCGTAAGTCATTCGTCGGGTCCCGTCGAGCGGTCCCAGAGCCCAGGCGAAGGCGAAGGTCTCCTGGTCCTCGAGATGAATGAAGTACGGGACTTTGTGTCCCGCTGCATCCATGTGCCACTCATGAAGGCCGCATGCGAGCTGCAAACAACGCTGTCGCCGGTGCCATGCTCCACGGAAGCTCGCGGCCGTCTCGATCACCTCGACACGCGCGTTGATCGTCGAATACGCGGGCGGCGCCCCCGCCACAGAGGAGGATGCGCGAATCAAACCCCAGCGCATCATCAGCCCTTCTCGCTCACCGCTTTGGGCGCGTACGACGGGCACGGAATGATGGGGCGCGACGTTGTAGCGCGCTTCAAGAGTCCACGCGGGATGATTCACCTGGAACTCGCGGTCGGCGAAGGAGACTCGATGCAGAGCGTAGCGGCCGCACATGACTGTCGGCAAAGAGTAACAGTGTGCTCCGATGCTGTCGCCAGATGCCGGCAGAGCCCTCGGCATTGTCAAAGAGGGAGCTCCGGGAGAGGGTTTTTCCCGAGAATTTTCGTGAGACAGCTCGCGGTCAGCGCCGGCCGGGTCGCGGAAGATGAACCGCAGCTGTGAGGAAAAACCTATGGACCACGAACGTACGACTGAGGGCACCTGGTACTGCCGGATTCAGCAGGATCTGACCGACATGGACACCGTGCCGCTCAAACTTTTGCCGATCAGCGCAATCGCCAAGCCCGCTACGGCCGCAGCTCAGCCCGCGGGCGGCGACCCGTACAACCGTGACCAGCCGGTCGTGCCCGAGCAGACGGCTCCGGCCCCGCGCCGAACCCTCGATGACATGCGCAAGCTCAGCGAGCAGATCAAGCGCATGCGCGCCAGCGTCGCGAGTTAATGCCGCGCGAGGTGTATGTTGCGGGTGTCGTGGACGCGGCGATCGAGCCGCAGCTCTGAAGGATCCATTCTTGCCTCGAGCAAGTCGCTCGAATGCCCTTGCCTGGTGACCACGATGGGATCGCTCAGCGTGCGCGTCGTATCGAATGACCGGACCGTCTGCGGTTGTGTCACCACCGGCTCATGCAGGGCGAGGGCGGCCCGGCTCGGCAGCACGAAGGCACCTTGATCGCCAGAGTGCCGGCCGAAGCTTCCTTCGCTCGGACTCCAGGAAACCCGACGCCCCAGCTCGACCCGGTTGTTGGCTCCACGTCCGAAGTGCCAGTTGACGAGCTCACGCGACTGCATGGGGTCGGGGGCGTCGGGCTTGAAGTAGCCCGAGACCAGATGCATCCGGTTGAGCCGCAGCCCGACAGCCGGCTTTGAGAAGCCCCCACCTCCGCCGCCGCCGCCGATCGCGTGGCTGAAATACAGCATGATCCCGGGAGAGGACCCCAACTGGCGATTCAAGAGGTTGGCTTCGGCCGGACTCGCGTAGGTGGTTCGGCTACCCGCGTGCGCTGCCGTAGCGCACAGAAGCATGACCGCTACCCATTCTCGCCGCATCGCCACAATCGCGTCCTCTGAATTGGACCTGGCGAAGATGGAGCAAAAGCGGGACCTGCTGCTGCAGCGTAGGGGGTAATCGGGTCGGCCCTTGAGGAAAGAAACTCCCGAGCGAGTGTCGGAAACTGTCCTACAGCAAAGTATGATCGGCCCACCGTGAAGCGAATCCGCGTGCATGAGTTCGGAGGCCCCGAGGTTCTGCGGCTCGAGGAGAGCGCCGATCCGAGGCCTCAAGCCGGCCAGGTGCTCGTGCGGATCAAGGCCGCGGGCGTCAACCCCTACGATACGTACATGCGCGCGGGCGCCTATGGCCCCGGCAATCCGAAGCTGCCTTTTACCCCAGGTTCGGATGCCGGCGGCATCATCGAGGCCCTGGGCGAGGGCGTGACGGGAATTGCGGTCGGCGACCGTGTGTACACGACGGGCACGTTGACCGGCGCCTACGCCGAGCTCGCACTGTGCGACTCCGATGCCGTACAGAGTCTGCCTCAGGCGGTGAGCTATTCCGAAGCCGCGGCGCTCTACGTGCCCTACGGAACGGCGTTCCGCGCGCTCTTCCAGGTGGCGCACGCGACCCTCGGACAGACGCTCCTGGTACACGGCGCAAGTGGTGGAGTTGGCCTCGCCGCCGTGCAATTTGCCCGCGCTGCGGGTCTTACGATCATCGGCACGGCAGGCTCCGAGGAAGGCTTGCGGCTCATTCGCGAACACGGGGCGCATCATGCGATCGATCACCGTGACCCCGAGCATGCGCACGAGGTTCTCAGCCTCACGGGCGGACGCGGTGTCGATGTGATCCTGGAGATGCTCGCGAACGTCAACCTCGGCCTCGATCTGCCGATGCTCGCAAATCATGGACGCGTCGTCGTCATCGGCAGCCGTGGCCAGTGCAGATCAACCCGCGTGATCTCATGCCCCGTGGCGCCTCCGTCACGGGCATGATGCTCGGCGGCCTGTCAATCGGGGAGCGCGGACAGCTCCATCGTGCCATCGATGCCGGTCTTCGCAGCGGCGCCTTGAAGCCGATCATCGGCCTTGAGCTTGCTCTGGCCGATGCGTCCGAGGCCCACCGGCGCATCATGCAACCCGGAGCGCACGGGAAGATCGTTCTGATTCCCTAAAGCGCGATCCCAGCTCCCCGCGCACGCTATGCCTGCGCGGCGCGCTCAATGATCGGTCAACAGCGGCCAGATTCGCTGCGAGCGCGCCTGCGAGGGCATGACGCTCGAGGATGTACGCCGGATCGTTGTAGGCGAGCCGGACTTGTCCGTCGGAGGCTTCCCAGGCGAGCGCTTTGAGCGGCAGATCGATCCCCGCCGCCGGCTCGGCCACCATGAGCGCCGTGCCGGCCTTCGGATTGCCGAAGATGAGAAGCTGCTCTGGACGCATTTGCAGGCCGGCGCGCGCTGCATCGGCACTGAAGTCGATGCGCGCGAAGATGAGGACTCCGCGCTCCTTGAGCAGACTCTCGAGCCGATCGATGGTGGCGCTCACCGAATGCCTCGACGTGAGCACGATCATTCCGCGGTTCGAGACGGATGGGGGCGCCATGACGCATACTATGAGCGAGCGCCTACCTGCTTCGCAAAGCCCTGGGGATGCCCTCCACAGAGACCGCCACAGCCACGTGCACCAACTGCGCGGCCATCCTGCGCGGCGAGTACTGCAGCGAATGCGGCCAGTGTCGCATTGAGCCCGTCCATTCGGTGTGGCACCTCGTGCGCGATGCAGCCGAGGATCTGACGCACACCGACTCCCGGGTCTGGCAGAGCCTCTCCGGTCTTGCGGCGCGGCCGGGCTTTCTCCTGCACGAATACCTCATCGGCCGACGGGCGCGTTACCTGCCACCGTTCAGGCTCTATCTGATCCTGAGCATCGTGTTCTTCGCACTGGCGACGGCCTCGCCTGAGCATGCCTACGTCGTACATCTCGAACACGGGCATCTGGGACAGACTGAAGCCCTTAGTCGGGAAGCACTCGAGCGGGAGCATGTTTGTCAGAGCGATTACCACGGGCCCGGCGCACGCATCGTCCAGGAGTTCATGCACACACGCTGCCCTGAACTCGTGAGCGATGGTGGCAAGTCACTCGCCGCGGCGTACATGCATAACCTGCCGCGCGCCATGTTCCTGTTCCTGCCGCTCCTGGCCTTGTTCATGAAAGCCGTGTACTGGCGGCCGCGACGCTACTACGCCGAGCATTGGCTGTTTCTACTTTACGTACAGTCCTTCGTGTTCCTGCTCTTCATCATCGGTATGCTCGCGGCGCGCGTGCTGCCTCAACGCGTGGACTCGGCTCTGACGCTCGTGCTGTGGCTTTACGCCATCTATTACCTCTTCATGAGCGTGCGGCGCACGTATGCGCAGTCGAGACTCCGGACGACCCTCAAGTTTGCGCTCCTGTGTGCGGCGTATCTGGTCTGTGGGCTCATCATGGTGACGCTGACGACGCTCTACAGCCTCATCATGATGTAGGGGTGTGGCGCGCCGCGACCGGCGCGGCTTCAGCGCCGCATTTCGAGGAGTTCTCGCATCGGCACCATGTTCTGGTTCAAGTGATTCATGATCCACAAGGAACCAAATACGACCAGGGATACGATGAGGACGCCGAACGCGAGTGCGAGAGCGTTATTGGCGTTGTCCGGGTCGGTCGTGATGTGCAGGAAGAAAACGAGATGGATACCCATCTGCGCAATCGCGAGGACCAGTACGGCAACCGGGATACCGGGTCCGTAGATCAGATGGGTCGAAACGGCCCAGAACGATGCAACCGTCAAACCCGCGGCCAGCGCAAGACCGATGAGATAGCCTCGCAGACCCTTGCGGAAGCTGCTACCTGCCTCGAGCTCATCGACCCGGCGCGCTGTCGACCGAGTCGGTACTCAAGTGCTGACTCCCACGAGGTAAACCAGGCTGAAGATGCCGACCCAGATGATGTCGAGGGCATGCCAGAAAAGGCTGAAGCACAAAAAGCGATGACGGATGTCCTGACGGAATCCCTTGGCGAAGAACTGCGCCATCATCGTCCCGAGCCACAGAAGTCCCGCGGTCACGTGCAGGCCATGACAGCCCACGAGCGTGAAGAAGCTGGACAGGAACGCGCTGCGCGTGGGACCGGCTCCTTGCGCGACGAGTCCGGCGAACTCGTGCGCCTCGAGACTCAGGAAGGCGACTCCGAGCAGGCCCGTCACCAAAAGCGCGAGCTGTACGCCCAGCTGACTGCGCTCGGCGACCGCGAGGGTCGCCATGCCGCACGCGAAGCTCGAAAGCAGAAGGCACGCCGTTTCGACCGCGACGTTGGGCAGATGGAAGATATCCCGCGGCGTCGGACCTCCGGCAGTCGCCGGCGTGAGCACGGCATACGCAGCGAAGAACGTCGCGAAGATGACGACATCCGACAGCAGGAAAATCCAGAAGCCGTAACCGACGATGATGCGCTTGGGTGCCGCGGGTCCGCGCGCGAACCGGCTCGCCCGGTCGGCATCGTCCTCGATCAGGGCCGCATTCATCGTTGAAGGCTCCGGCCCTGGGTGCGCGCGCGCTGCGCGATTGGCACGGTCGAGCTGGGCAACCTCCTCGACGGGGACTTCGTGTTCGGCAATGTCTCGCCAGGCAAACCAGACGAACGTCGCGTAGGCGCCGATGAGTCCTGCGCCGAAGAGCCACCAGATATGCCAGATCATGGCAAAGCCGGTGACCAATGCGAAGAACGCGGTGATGAACCCCGTTGGAGAGTTCACAGGCATCTCGATCGGCTCGTATTTCGGCTCACTCTCGCGTGAGGACGACGCCTCGCGGGCCTTCGACTTCACGTCCCAATACGGTTGGACGCTGCGGACCTGCGGCAGGACCGCGAAGTTGAAAGGCGGCGGGGGCGATGTGGTCGACCACTCCAGGGTGCGTCCGTCCCAGGGGTCGCCTGCGCGATCACGGCGGCGCTCGCGGGTGCGAATGGAGACGGTGAGCTGAGCGACTTGAAGTGCGATGCCGCACAGGATGAGGAGGGCGCCCACGCCTGCGATGAGCAGCCACGGATACCACTCCGGCTCATCGTAGTGCTGCATGCGCCGTGTCATGCCCAAAAAGCCGAGCACGTACAACGGCATGAAGGCCACGTAGAAGCCGACGAGCCAGAACCAGAACGCCGCCTTGCCGAGCCGTTCATCGAGTTGAAAGCCGAACGCCTTGGGGAACCAGTAGGTGTAGCCGGCGAACGCTCCGAACAGCACGCCGCCGATGATGACGTTGTGGAAGTGAGCGACCAGGAACAGGCTGTTGTGCAGCACGAAGTCCGCTGGCGGCATCGCGAGGAGGACCCCGGTCACGCCCCCGATCATGAAGGTCAGCATGAAGCCGAGTGCCCACATCATGCAGGAGCTGAACTGAACGCGGCCGCCGTACATCGTGAAGAGCCAGTTGTAGATCTTCACGCCCGTCGGCACCGCGATGACCATGCTCATGATGCCGAAGAAGCCGTTCACGTCCCCGCCCGCGCCCATGGTGAAGAAGTGATGCAGCCACACCATGAACGACAGCAGACAGATTGCCATCGTCGCGTAGACCATCGAGCGATAGCCGAACAGGGGCTTGCGCGAGAAGGTCGAGATCACCTCGGAAAAGACGCCGAACGCGGGCAGCACGAGGATGTACACCTCCGGATGTCCCCACGCCCAGATGAGGTTCATGTACATCATCGCGTTGCCGCCGGCTTCGTTCGTGAAGAAGTGAAAATCGCAGTAGCGATCGAGCAGCAGCATGGCCAGAGTGGCCGTGAGGATGGGAAAAGCCGCGATGATGAGCAGGCTCGAGGCGAGCGCGGTCCAACAAAACATGGGCATGCGGCCATAGCTCATGCCGGGCGCGCGCATCTTCAGGATGGTCGTGACCATGTTGACCCCCGCCATGAGGGTCCCGGCGCCCGATATCTGTAGCGCCACGAGGTAGTAGTCGACGCCCACGCCGGGAGAGTAGGTGGATTCGGACAGAGGCGGGAAAGCCAACCAGCCGGTGCGGGCGAACTCGCCGACCACGAGCGAAAGGTTGATGAGCGCAGCACCCGTGGCGGTCAGCCAGAAGCTCACCGCGTTGAGCGTCGGGAAGGCCACATCGCGCACGCCGAGCTGCAGGGGCACCACGAAGTTCATGAGCCCGATGACGAAGGGCATCGCCACGAAGAAGATCATGATCGTGCCGTGCGCGGAGAAGATCTGATCGAAATGCTCCGGAGGCAGATAGCCCGGAGCATGAAACGCGAGCGCCTGCTGCGAGCGCATCATCAGCGCATCGATGAAGCCGCGCAGCAGCATGACGAGCGCGAGCAGGCAATACATCACCCCGATGCGCTTGTGATCGACACTCGTGATCCACTCGCGCCACAGATAGGGCAGATAGCCTTTGGCGATGACCCACACCCAAACGCCGCACAGGACGAGCACGACGAGCGCGGCCGCGGCGAGCGGGATCGGCTCGTGCCAGGGGATCGCCTGCCAGGTGAGCTTGCCGAACACGATCACTGTTTCCCTGGACCTTCGCCTGGCGGAAGCCGCTGCATGACGATGGCGTCGAAAAGCCCCGGCTGCACGCGGCCATAGCTCGCAACCGGCACGCGCGCACTTTGGCGGCGCAGCACGTCGTAGGCCGCCTCATCGAGCACTCGGTCCGATGCGCGCGTCGCGCTCGCCCAGGCGGCAAATTCCTGCGGCGTGACGGCTTGCAGCTCGAAGTGCATGTCGGGAAAGCCATCCCCGCTGAAGTGAGCGGACAGGCCGGGGTAGGTGCCGGGCGCGTCCGCCTGCAGGTAGAGCTGGGTCGTCATGCCATACATGCCATAGATCTCACTGCCGAGCCGCGGAATGAAGAACACATTGAAAACCGTTGCCGAAGTGATGTGGAAGTGCAGCGGCACCCCGGCCGGCGCGACGATTCGGTTGAGCGTGGCGATGTTCTGCTGCGGATAGATGAAGAGCCACTTCCAATCAAGCGCAACGACCTGAATGTCGAGCGCAGGCCGGCGTGACTTCAATGGCGTCGCCGGGTCGAGCTGATGCGACCCGAGCCAGGCAATCCCGCCGAGAAACAAAATCGTGAGTGCCGGGATCGACCACACCAGAAGCTCCAGGCGGCCCGAAAAGGCGAAGTCGGGCAGGTAGCGCGCCCGGGTATTACCTTGTCGGAACCAAAAGGCGAACGCGGCGATCGCAAGCCCGGTCGGGATAATGATCGCGAGCATGATCGTGAGAGAGTCGAGCAGAAGAGTTCGCTCCGCGCTGCTCACCGGCCCCGCCGGTGACAGCACGGATAGACGACCGCAGCCGCTCAGAAGGCAAAGACCCGCGGCGGCGGATGTGACATACAGCGCGCGCCATTGCCTGCACGGCTTGACCGTGGGGCGAGGATTGCGCGCAGCAGAGAGCGGCCTCATCATCACCGAGAACATGCGTAGCGGGCGACGGATGAGTTCAATCATGGCACAGCGGACCCGGTGGATCGCGCCGATGGCGCTCGGTACGCTCGTCCTCACCGTCGGCTTCTCGAGCCGAAGTAACGCCGCGACCGCACACGATCCGACACCGCAAGGGCGGGACTGGGCATCCATCGCAAAGCTTCCGGACTGGCAAGGAATCTGGGAGCTCGACTGGCAGCACAATCCGCGCCTGATGGGCTCCTCGCCGCCGACGCTCGTGCCTGCCGCACAGGCGAAGCTTACCGCATACCAGCGCGGCCAGGAGAAGGGCGAGAACCTGCAGAGCGAGGCTGCCAACTGCCTGCCGCCGGGCATGCCGCAGATCATGACGCAGCCCTACCCGATCGAATTCCTGTTCAATCCCGGCAAGGTCGTCATGCTGATCGAGGCCTACAGTCAGGTGCGCCACATCTATACCGATGGGCGGGCGCATCCCGCCGATCCGGATCCCGCATTTCAAGGACATTCGACAGGCCACTGGGACGGCGACACCCTGGTCGTCGACACCGTGGGCTTCGTGCCGGACAGCCAGATCGCGCCGGGCATCGGCCACAGCGATCAGATGCACATCCTGGAGCGCATCCGCAAGGTCGATCCCGAGCACCTACAGATCGAGACGACGATCAGCGATCCGCAGGTGCTGGCCAAACCCTGGACGACCGTGCACCCCTATGTGCGCGTGCACGATGACCTGCGCGAGTACGTCTGCGAGGAGAACAATCACGACAGCACCGACGCGCAGGGGCGGCCGGGACAGAGGCTAAATCAGTGAACAAGCGCATGAGCGTGACGGCGGCGATCGGTCTTTGCCTCGCGCCTTCAGCGTGGGCCCATCACTCGACTGCGATGTTCGACATGAACAAGGCTGTGACACTCACGGGCACCGTCAAACAGTTTCAATGGATGAACCCGCACACCTGGATCGTTTTCGATGTTTCAAACGCGCAGGGTGCAGTCGATGAATACGGCATCGAGGGCATGAGCCCCAATTATCTCGCTCGCAATGGCTGGACGAAGCACACCTTGAACCCTGGAGACAAGGTCGTGTTGACCATCCACCCGCTCAAGGACGGACGCAAGGGAGGCTTCAACGTGAGCGTGAAGCTGCCGAACGGGCAGCTGCTCTATAATCTGCCACACAGGCCCTGACCATGGACACCTTAGCCAAACCGAGCGGCTTTCCGTTACCGAGCTCGCTGAAGGTCGTTCCGGGAACCGAGCGCGCGCAGGCGGCGTACCCGTACTACACGCAGTTCACGCCGGCGGACGACCAGCGCTTCTGGTTCTACAACTCCATGCACTTTCCCGAGCCCATGTCGGCGTTCGACATGGTGACGGCGGAGGCCGCGTACTGCGCGCTGGGCTCGGCCAACACCCGCGTGCACTGCCTGCCGACGACGCTCGGGATCGACCATCGGATCATCAACGGCCGCGTCTACATCGGCGGCAACGCCGTCACCGATCCGGCCGAGATCGCGCGCCGCACGCAGGAGTTCCAGAAGCGCGCGTTCTATTACTACGAGAACTGGGAGCGGCTCTACGCGCAGTGGCGCGAGAAGATGATGGCGCTGATCAAGGACGCACAGGCGCTTCCCAAGCCCGAGCTGCCGGAGTTCGAGCCGCTCGCGCATGTCCATGCCGGGTCGCGGGGTCGCCTCGAATCACTATCTGCTCGACACCTACCAGAAGACGCTCGAAGGGTACTTCCGGATGTGGCATCACCACTTCGAGTTCCTGCTGCTCGGCTATGGCGCCTATCTGACGTTCTTCGCGTTCTGCAAGAAGGCCTTTCCCGAGATCAGCCGACCAGACCGTCGCGCGCATGGTGGCCGGCATCGAAGCGGAGATCTTCCGGCCCGACGAGGAGCTGCGGCGACTGGCGCGCTGCGCCGTGGAGCTCGGCGTGGATGCGCATTTCAGAGAAGGCGCCTCGGCGCGAGGCGATCATCGCGCTCGCTGCAGCGAGCGGGCGAACCGGGGCGCGCTGGCTCGAAGGAGCTCGAGATCTCGCGCGATCCCTGGTTCAACATCAACGTCGGCGATGGGTTCTATCACTACCATCGCGCGTGGAACGACGACCTGTCGATGCCGTTTGCGGGCCTGCCCGGCTACATCGAGCGGGTCAACGCGGGCGAGTCCCTGCGAGCGGCCGGTCGAGAAGCTGCAGGCCGAGCGGCGGCAGCTCATCGCGGACTACCGGGAGCTGTTGAGCTCGGATGAGGAGCGCGCCGCGTACGATCAGATGATCACGCTGGCGCATCGCGTGTTCCCGTATGTCGAGGGGCACAAGTTCTACTGCGAGCACTGGTACACGAATCTCTTCTTCAACAAGATCCGCGAGTTCGGCGCAGCTGCTCGCGGCGCATGGCTTTTTCCCGAGCCCGAGGATGTATTCCAGCTCACGCACTACGAGGTCGAGGCGGCGATCATCGATCTGATGACGGCCTGGTCCAACGGCTCGGCGCCGCGCGGACCGAGTCACTGGCCGAAGATCGTCGCCGAGCGGCGCGCGGCCATCAGCGAATGGGCCAAGCACGACTACGCCACCGGCGCTCGGGCCGGTGCCGGATGTGATCGACGATCCTGCCATCGTGATGCTCTGGGGCATCACCCGCGAGAGCCTCGACACCTGGCTGCGCGGCGAGCGGCGACGGCAGCAGCAACGAGATCAAGGGTTTTGCCGCCTCCAGCGGCGTCGTCGAAGGGCCCGCCCGCATCGTGAAGTCGGTCGAGGAGATCTCGCGCCTGCAGAAGGGTGACATTCTCGTCTGCCAGATCACCAATCCGACCTGGGCACCGATCTTCCAGAAGATCGCCGCAGCGGTCTCCGACATCGGCGGCTCGATGAGCCACGCCGCCATCGTCGCGCGCGAGTACGGCTTGCCGGCGGTCGTCGGTACCGGCAACGCCACCTCGCGCATCAAAGATGGGCAGCGCATTCGCGTCGACGGCGGGCGCGGCATCGTCACGCATCCTGCAGTAGCGCGCGATGCATCGACGCGAGCACGTCGGCTGGTTCGCCGACATCGGACTCGCCGATCGGCCGCATGTCGGCGGCAAGGGCGGCAGCCTCGGCGAGCTGCAGCGCGCCGGCATCGCCGTGCCGCCCGGATTCGTCGTCAAGACCGCGGCTTTCGAGCGCTTCATCGAGCAGCTCGAGCATGAAGCGCCACTGCGCGCACGGGTGGAGTCGCTCGATCCGGATGATCTTGCGGCAGTGACGCACTGCAGTCGCTGCAGCTGCGCGCGCGACTCGAGGCCGCGCCGCTGCCGGCTGCGATGTGCCGATGCGATTCGGCATGCGCACGCAGCTCTTTGCGGCGACGAGCGGACCGCCCGGTCGCCGTGCGCTCCTCGGCGACGACCGAGGATGCCGCGGATGCCAGCTTTGCCGGCCTGCAGGACACGTATCTTTGGGTCACGGCAGGCCGACACACTCGCAGCGCGTTCGCAGCTGCTGGGCAAGCCTGTATTCGGTGGAGTCGATCAGCTACCGCCGCGAGACGCGGCTTCCCGGAGGAGAGCGTGGCGATGGCAGTGGTCGTGCAGAAGATGGTGGATGCGCGCACGGCCGGCGTGATGTTTACACGCAGTCCGACGACGGGCGATCGCTCGGTCATGACGATCGAGGGCTCGTGGGGCCTGGGCTCCGCGGTGGTGGGCGGGGAAGTCACACCGGATCGCTGGGTGCTCGGCAAGATTACCGGCGAGATCTCGGTGCGTGAAATCTCGGACAAGGCCATCGAGCATGCTGCCAGCCGCGAGGGCGGCATCGAGAGCTGTCGCCGGTCGCCGAGGCGCAGCGTCGCAGCCCGTGTATGAGCGATGAGGAACTGCAGGGACTTCGCGCCATCGGCCGCGGCGGTCGAGCGTCACTACGGGACTGCCGCAGGACATCGAGTGGGCGGTCGAGCGCGGCAGCAACGCCATCCTGCTGCTGCAAAGCCGTCCGGAGACGGTCTGGTCCGCGAAGGAGTCGGCGTCCGGTCGCGCGCGCCGCCGACCGATCCGCGCGTCGCATGTGATGTCGATTTTCGGAGGTACGGCGTTGAGCCTGACCGCCGAGACGTCGCGGAGATCACTGCGGCTGCTGGAGGAATCCGGCTTCGATGAGCTGTACCTCGAAATCGATGGGATCAAGCTGACATTGAAGCGCAGTGGCGCCAAGGCATCGAGCCAGCCGCCCAGTGCGGCAGGTGACAGCGCCCGCAGCGCCTGCGCAAACCGCAGCGGCCGCCGGCGGCACCGCCCGCTCTGCGACGAAGCTGAGGTTCGCAGCGTCGTCGCGCCCCTGCTCGGCACGTTCTATCGCGCGCCGAAGCCCGGCGCGCCGCCCTTCGTGGAGGTCGGCGCGCGAGTCGAGGCGGAAACGATCGTCGGCATCATCGAAGTCATGAAGCTCATGAACACCGTTCGCGCCGGCGTTCAGGGCACGGTCGCCGAGATCCTCGCTCGTGACGGAGCGCTCGTCGAATACGGCGAGATCCTGCTGCGCGTGCGCAAGTCGGCTTAGCGCTGGCCATCCGCGCGCGTGCTCATCGCGAACCGCGGAGAGATCGCCGTGCGAATCATTCGCACTTGCCGGAGCTCGGCAATCGAAACGGTGCTGGCGGTATCGGAGGCGGATCGGGACTCGCATGCCCGCGCGGCTCGCGGATCGCACGGTTTGCATCGGCCCCCCACGTCCGAGCGAGAGCTATCTCAAAGTCGAAGCCATCGTGCAGGCCGCTCTCGGGACGCAAGTGCGATGCGATCCATCCGGGCTACGGATTCCTGTCGGAGCGCGCCCGCACTGGCTCGGCTCTGCGAGGCGCAAGGCGTCGTCTTCATCGGCCCGACGTGCCGCAGCAGATCGAGGCGGTGGGAGACAAGTTGCGGGCGCGCGCCGAGGCCGAAGCGGCCGGCGTCCCCGTCGTGCCGGGTGGCGCTGTCGATCTCAGTCGTGCGGCAGTGGCGCTTGCGCGAGCACATCGGCGCTGCCGCTGCTGGTCAAGGCCGTCGGCGGCGGCGGCGGCCGTGGCATGAAGCGTGTCGATCGACTCGAGGATCTGCCGGCCGCCCTGGAGCTGGCTGCAGTCGGAAGCCGGCGCTGCGTTCGGTGATGCGCGCGTGTATCTGGAGCGATTCGTCACGCAGCGGCCGGCATGTCGAGGTGCAGGTTCTAGGCGATGGCCGCGGCGAGATCATCCATCTGGGCGAGCGTGACTGCTCGGTCCAGCGCCGCTATCAGAAGCTCGTCGAGGAAACGCCCGCGCCCGGTCTGTCGGAGGCCCTGCGCGCGCGCCTGCATGCAGCCGCGGTCCGCTTTGCGCAGCGGCTGCCGTATCGCGGCGCCGGCACCGTTGAATTTCTGGTCGATCGCGAGCGCGACGCCTTCTATTTCCTGGAGATGAATGCACGCATTCAGGTCGAGCATCCGGTCACCGAAGCGGTGACGGGAGTCGACCTGGTCGCCGAGCAGATCGCCATCGCCGAGGGCGCAGGGCCTGCGGCTTGCGCAGTCCGACATCCGTGCTGCAGGGCTGCGCCATCGAATGCCGCATCAATGCCGAGGATCCGGCGCGCGACTTTCGCCCGAGCCCGGGCGTGTGCGCGAGGTGAGCTGGCCGTGCGGGCCGGGCATTCGCGTGGATACGCATATCGAGGCGGGCTCGCGCGTTCCGCCTTTCTATGATTCGCTCCTGGCCAAGATCATCGCTCATGCGCCCGATCGCGCGCAGGCGCTTGAAAGACTCGAGCGCGCCATCGCCATCACACGTGTCGAGGGGATCGCAACCAACCTGGCATTTCATTCAGCAGCGCTCGCCAATGCGGGTTTCCGCGCGGGTGGCGTGGATACCGGGTTCGTGACGGGGATGCGCTCGTGACGGGCAGTGCTCTGCCACGCATCGATGGATACATGTTTGATGTCGACGGTACGTTGCTTCTGAGTGATCGCTCGCTCGGGGCCTACGAGCTTCTGCCCGGCGCCATCGAGACCCTGAGCGAGCTCAAGAAGCGCGCAGTTCCCTTCGTACTCTTGACCAATGGTAGCGCCTATCCCCCCACCGAGCAGGCGGCGCGGCTGCGTGCCGCTGGATTGCCCGTCGAGGATGCGCAGATGATCACGCCCTCGAGCGTGGCCGCCGATCTCCTCGCGCGCCGAGGCGTGCGGCGCGCTTTGGTGCTCGGCACCCGCGGCGTGGGTCATGCGCTGCGCGAGGCCGACATCGAGACGCTTTATACCGGTGAGGCGCGCGCGGCTGAGGTGGATGCCGTATACGTCGGCTGGCATCCGGAGTGCGGCATGAAGGACATCGAGACCGCGTGCGCGGCAATCTGGGCGGGGGCGAAGCTGTACGTCGCATCCGACGTGCCTTTCTTTGCGACCAAGCACGGCCGTGCCATCGGTTACAGTTTCGCGATCGTCGCCGCGGTGCGCCGTCTGACCCGTGCACGCGCGACCCTGACGGGGAAACCTTCGTTGCAGGCGCTGCGCTTCGTCGCTAAACGTCTCGGGGTTGCCATCCACACCGTGGGCGTGGTGGGTGATGATCCAGTCGTCGAGACGCTGATGGCGCACCGGGGCGGGGCGACCGCATTCGCCGTGACGACCGGTACCACGAGCCGCGAGGACTGGCTGGCTCAGCCGCCGACGCGGCGTCCCCACCGCATCCTCGCCGATCTGCGCGAGCTTCTCGGCTAGCTTTTCGCGAGCGTGAAGCCTGACCATTAACGCAACGGTACCGTTGCGTTTCGTTATGACGGCGAGTAGGGTGCGACGCATCGATCGCACTCTCGAATGGGGAGTCACGTGAGCCGCTCAAAGCACACCGTCTTGATTGCCATCGCCGCGGTCCTCGTCGGGCCTCAGCGCTCCAGCGTTTGCGGCAGCACCGGCAGCGACGATGATCCTACCGTGGCTCATTGGCCGGCACGTCATCGCAGGCGTGATCGGGCTTGCCACCCTCGCGTCGGTGGCGGCAGCGCCACCACCCGCGCCCTATGCGGCGCCGCCCGCCGCTTACTATCCGCAGCAGCCCCGTTATTATCCCGCGCCCGCCTCTTACGGCCCCGCACCGTCCTACGCCGCGCCGCCGTATTACACCGCGCCGAGCTACTACGCTGGGCCGCGCTATTACTCCACGCCCGGCTACTACGGTGGGCGGCCATATGCCCGGGGCCCTGCGTACTATCCGCGCCCGCAGGTGTACTATCGTCCCTCCTATGGCGCCCATTACTACAGCCCGCACGGTGCGTACGGCTCGCACGGATCCTACCGCCGGGGATGGTAGTCGCCGAATCCGCAAGCGACGTGCGCAACCGCGCCGTGGCGGACGGCCCTCGCAGGCCGATGCGGCGCGCCTCGGCGAGCACATCCTCGAGGTCGCGACGGAGCTTTTTCTCACGGAGGGCTACGGCTCGGCGACGATAGAAGCCGTGGCCGCGCGTGCCGGTGTTTCCAAGCGCACGCTCTATCATCGATTCGAGGATAAGTCGCGCGCTCTTCGTTGCCGTCGTGCATCGGATCATCTCGCAGATCCGCCCGCCGCCCGGCGTTGCACTGCTGGAGGGCTCGAACCCGCACGAGATTTTGCGACGGCTTGCCGGGTTCGTGCTGCAGGCAGCGCTGTCGCCTCAGGCCATTGCGTTGCACCGGCTCGTGATGGCCGAGGCCGCGCGGTTTCCGGAACTCGTGCGCGCTGTCTACGATGAAGGCTGGGCCGATGAAGCGGCTGCATTGATCGGCAGCGTGCTCGGGCGGGCGCTGCCCGATGGGCGCCCGAGCCCGCGCGCCGCTGGGTTTGCGGCCGAGCAATTCCTGCAGATGGTCGTCACGGTGCCCCAGCGCCGGGCGCTCGGTATCGGCGTGCCGATGACGCGCGCAGAGCTCGATAGCTGGGTCGAGGACACCGTGCGGCTTTTTCTCCAGGGCGCCCAGTCACTGACGAGGCTTCAGGGTCGCGGAATCTCCAGACCCCGTTGAACCGCGGGGCGAGCGACGAATTCCCCGAGTGCGCGCTCGATGTGCGCGAAATCGTCGAATCCGACGAGCTCACGGGCGCCGTAGAAACCGACGAGGTTGCGAATCCAGGGAAACGTCGCGATATCGACGATCGTGTAAATCACGAACCCATGATCCAGGCCCGCTCGGCCAGCCTGCCATCGAGCACGGCGAGCAGGCGGCGTGGCCTCAGCGACGTAGCGGTCGCGGGGACGCTTGTCCTCGTAGTCCTTGCCGGCAAACTTATGGAAGAATCCGACCTGGCCGAACATCGGGCCGATGCGCGCCATCTGGAACATCAGCCATTGGATGGTCTCGTAGCGTGCGCTCCTTTGATCCGGCAGTAGACGACCGGATCTTGTCCGCGAGATACATCAGGATCGCGCCCGACTCAAACAGGGCGATGGGTCGCCCCTCAGGTCCCTGGGGATCCAGAATCGCAGGAATCTTGTTGTTGGGGTTGAGCGAGAGGAATTCCGGACGTCATCTGCTCGTTGGCCTCGAAGCCTACCGGTGCGGCTCGTAAGGCAGCCCGGTCTCCTCGAGCATGATCGAGACCTTCACGCCATTCGGCGTCGGCAGCGAATACAGCTGAATGCGCTCGGGGTGCTGCGCGGGCCATTTCTGCGTGATGCGGTATTGGGAGAGATCGGCCATGGCAGCTCCAGGAGGAACGGGCGTTAAGTGAAGTCGAACAGCCGGCTATTCGTCAATAAGCAGCCATGGAGGTGGGAATGAGACGACGGGCCGGTTTTGCGCCTGCTTGAAGGCGTAAAAGAATCCTCATGGTGACGTTCGTCGTCTGGTATCTCGCCGCCATTGGCGCGTTGTACCTCGTCGTGGCGCTCATCCTTGCGCTGCGGACATCGGCGCGGCTGCGCATCGGACTTGCGCTGCTGATCGTCACGTCCGCGATCACGATCGGGCTGTGCGTCGTGCCGTGGTTCTGGAAGCTCCTCATCGCATCGCTGGTCACGGGCGCGGCAGTGGATCTTCTGGGCGCCCGACTTGCCCGCCGCCGCGGCCGCCTGCGCGAGCCGGTCACGCGCGTGCCCGAAGCTGGGATCTCGGTATAGTGAGCTGAAATGCCCTATACGCTGGCCCATCCAGCGGCCGTGCTGCCGCTGCGTCGCTTTCGTGCGCTACCGTTTCTGCCTCTTCTGATCGGTAGCATCGCTCCCGACACACCGTTCTACATACCTCGGGTGGTGTCGCGCGCCTTCACGTACTCCCACAGCTTCAAAGGATCGCTCGTGGTGAGCCTGCCAGCCGGACTCATCGCGCTGTGGCTTCTCATCGCGCTGCGGGCACCGCTCACGGCAGTGCTCTGGGAACCTCACCGCACGTTACTGCGTCGCGCGCTCGAAGAATTCGAAAGCCTGCCGCGACGTTGGCTGTACGCGGTGCCGGCGCTTCTGGTTGGGATCTGGTTGCACATCGGCTGGGACGCATTCACACACTACGATGGGTGGATCGTCGAGCGGGTCGCGCTACTGCGTTTGCCCGTGCCGCTTTTTGGCAAGGAAGCCGCCGTCTATCACCTCTTGCAGTACGCGAGCTCCATCGTTGGCCTCGCCATCGTCTTCGTCTGGTACCGTGCACGTGTGCTGCGCGCGCGCAGCCAGCTCAAGGCGATCCCGATTCGGGACTGGCGACCCGCCGCGCTCGCGGTCATGCTGATCCTTGCGATCGCGAGCGGTCTGCTGTCGGCCTGGCAGTCCACGCCGGCCGAGCGCGCATCTTTGTACTCGATGGCGAGCATCGCGCTGACCATGGGCTCGGCGGTTCTCGCCGTGCAGATCCTGACGATCGGGACCCTCATCGCCGTCGACGCTGCTGCGCAGCGTCGTGAGCGCGATCCCCAGCACTAGCCCGACTCCGGCACGACGGGCTGCAGCGATAGCCGCGAAGGCTCACCGCTGCCGCGATGAGTGCCGCCGCCGCGGCGGCCAACAAAGCCCAGTTGGCCCCGCGATCTGGAAACGCCCGGAACAAGATCGCGACGCCGGCCGCGCCGAGCGCCTGTCCGAGGAGCCGTGCCGTACTCAGCATTCCACCGGCCGCACCGCTTCGCGCACGCGGGGCGCTCGAGAGCAGGGCGCGATTGTTGGGCGATTGAAAAAGTCCGAAGCCCAGGCCACACAGCGCCATGCGCCAGATGAGACCGTCGACCGTGCCATCGTGCGGATACAGTCCGAGCAGTGTGAGCCCGGCTGTCAGCGTGATGAGTCCTGCGCCGCCGAGGAGGCCCGCCGGATAGCGATCCGCGAGCCTGCCCGCAATCGGCGCCGCCACTGCGACGCAGATCGGCCACGGCGTCATCAGAAGCCCGGTCTCGGAAGCGCTTCGCCCGAGGTGCTGAATCATGAAGGGCAGGGCGACGAGGGAGGCCGTTTGCGCGAAGAACGAGCACACCGATGTCGCAATCGACAGCGAGAACAGCCGGATGCGCAGCAAGTCAAAGGGAATCAGCGGGGCTGACCGAAGCAGCTCGTGACGCACCAGAAGCCAGCCGAAGACGCAGGCCAGTGCGACCTGCGCGCAGGCGAAGGCAAGCGCGGCATGGTGCGCGAACGCCTGCAATCCGCTCAGGAGCAGTCCGAAAGTCAACGCATGCAGGAACGCGCCCACGTAGTTGAGTCCGCGCCGGGAGCGTGGCGTGACAGGCAACGCCCACACTGCGATCACGATCGTGAAGACTCCGAGTGGGACATTGACCGCGAACAGCCAGCGCCACGTCGCCATCGCCAGAATGGCGGATGCAATCGTGGGTCCGACGGCCGCGGAGCACGCCACGACGAACGCATTGATGCCGATGGCACGGCCGAGCATGCGGTGCGGATACGTGAAGCGCACCAGCGCGGCATTGACGGCCATGATGCCGGCAGCGCCGGCCCCCTGCACGATGCGCGCGAGCGTGAGCGTCAGCAGCGACGGAGCGAGCGCACAGCTGAGTGATGCCAGCGTGAAGACCGCAAGACCGCACTGTGACACACGCCGGTAGCCAACGATCTCCCCGAGCGAGGCGAGCGGCAGCAACAGCACCAGAATCGCGATCTGATAGGCATTGATCACCCAGACCGAGGCCGCATCGGTCGTGTGAAACTCGCGCGCCAGCGTCGGCAGCGCCACATTGGCGATCGTGCTGTCGAGCACCGATAGCGCGACTGCCATGGCAATCGCGACGATGGCCCAGTAACGGCGCGGGACCGCTAGACCGTCGGGGTCGCTGGCAGCTATGCGAGCGTCTCGAAGACCGTCGTGCGGCGCATGTCGCGACGATATTTCCGTTCGTCGAAGGCGGTTGCCCGGTGCATGGTGCAGCGATTGTCCCAGATCACCAGATCACCCGCCGAATGCCAGTGCAACTCGTAGCAGAATTGGGGCTGCGTCGCAAAAGCAATGAGCTCCCGCAGGAGCTCCCTGCCTTCCTCGACGGGCCAGCCGACCACGTGCGATGCATGCGAGGCGAGATACAGGGTCTTGCGCTTTGATCCCGGATGAATCTGGACCAAAGGATGCCGCGCCGGCGGTTTTGCCTTGCGCTCGGCTTCGGTGGGCTCCGGATAACCAGCGAGCTGGCGCGAATGCCACAGCCAGTGCTCAACGACAAGGCCCTCGATCCTCTGGCGCATGGCCTCGGGCAGCGCATCGTACGCGGCTCGCATGTCGGCGAACTGTGTGGCACCGCCCTCGGGCGGGATCTCGTGCGCGAGCAGCAACGAGTACGCCGAGCGGTGCGCATTGAAGGAGGAGTCCGTATGCCACAGCGCGTTGCCTTTGTTGTACACGCGCCTGCGCTCGTCCACGAGGATGTTGCCGGAGGCATCGAGATTGCCGGCATCGAAGAGCTCCGGATGTTTGAAACGCACGAGCGCGGAGCCGAAGAGTCGCGGTGCGAGCTCGAGCTCGCCCAGACGACGACTGAACGCAATGTGCGTCTCATCGGTGAGGCCGGTCGCGCGATAGACGCAGACCGCGTAGCGATCCATTGCATCGACGATCGACCGCAGTGCCTCGGAGTCCAGCGGACGAGTCAGATCCACACCGCTCACTTCGGCCATGAAAAGCGGGTGCAGGGGCCGGATGCTCAGGGTCACGGTGCCTCCTCGCCAGCGCGAGCGGACAGCTTGGATTCATTCTAGGTGCGGGTCACGGCGACTGGCAATCGCGCTATAGTGCTGAGGCATGATCGAAACCATGCGATCCGCACCAGCCCGCGCGACGGCATCGACGACCTACCAGGTGCTGCTCGTCGCCCTTCTCAGCGCGACGTTCGGCATCGTCTTCTTTGACCGCAATGCCCTCAATTTCCTGATGCCGTTCGTGCTGCGCGATCTGCGCTTGAGCAATACGCAGATTGGCATGCTCGCAAGCGCGCTGTCACTCACCTGGGCCTGCGCGGCATTCGCGATCGGGTTCATCTCAGACCGGACCGGCAGCCGCAAAGGCGTGCTCATCGTCGCGACGCTCTTTTTCTCGGCCTGCTCATTTCTATCGGGTATCGCGGGTTCCTTCGCCGTGTTGCTCGCCTCGCGCATGCTCATGGGTGTCGCCGAGGGCGGTGTCATGCCGATCAGCCAGGCCATCATCGCGGCCGAGGTGCGGCCAGAGCATCGCGGCATTGCGATGGGTGTCACGCAAAACTTTGGCTCCAACCTTCTCGGCTCATTCGTTGCACCGGTACTGCTCGCCGCTTTCGCGACGGCGTACGGCTGGCGTCCGGCGTTCTTTCTCGCCGGAGTGCCGGGACTTGTGGCCGCGGCGCTCATCGCGTGGTATTTGCGGCCGCCGCCCATCGAGCCCGAAAGTCCCGTCTCCCAAGGCTCGACGGGAGGCGCGTTGCTGCGGGCTGCACTGGCCGAGCGTAACGTCGTGCTCTGTGCGCTCATGAGCATCCTGCTCGTCTCCTACTTGGTCGTCTGCTGGGCTTTCATGCCGCTGTACCTGACGCAGGTGCGGCACTTCGATCCCAAGACCGCGGGCTGGCTCATGGGTACGCTCGGCATTTCGGCGACCGTAGGCTCGTTTGCCATCTCCGGCCTGTCAGACCGCATCGGCCGGCGTCCGCTCATGATCGCCATGCCCGTGATCGGCGTCATTCTGCCGCTCGGCGCCATGTATTTCATGGGCTCGATCGGGGTGCTCGCGGCCATCTTCTTCGTCGGCTGGGGCCTGAACGGAATCTTTCCGCTCTTCATGGCAACGGTGCCATCAGAGAGCGTCGACCCTCACTTGCGCGCAACCGTGCTCGGGCTGTGCATGGGTACGGGCGAGGTTCTGGGCGGTGTCCTTTCGCCCTCGATCGCAGGCAAGGCCGCGGATCTCGTCGGGTTGCAAGCACCCCTGTGGATCATGCTCGGCCTGTGCTTGGTGTCCGCGGCGCTCGCTCTTGGTCTGCGGGAGACGGCTCCGCGCGTGCTCGCGGATCGCCGCATCGCTCAGGTCAGCGTCAGCTGATCGCCGCTCGCCCAGACACCATGCACCTGTGAGCTGATGCGAAACGGCAAAATGACGCGCGCCACATCACCTTCCGACAGTCTTTGCGCATCCGCAATGACGAGCTCGGAACGCATCTCAGCGAGGTTCGAGGCGACGCCGATCAAATAACCGTCTCCCTCGGCGGTCCCGCGTGGAACGAACGTGCACTCCTGCAGGTTGTGGGTCGGGCCTGCGAAGTACGATTCGACCTTGCCCGTCGGGACGTCGAAGCGACCGTAGCAGTTGGTGACGCGCGCCGGAGCGTTCGGTCCCGCGTGCTCGCGATCGAAGGGCCGCGCGGCATCGCCGTACGAGGTGTACAGATAGCGCGACTGTAAGGTGAGCGCGCGCGGATCGACCTTGCCGAGGTCGACCACCTGCATCGGCCAGAGGATCTCCTCTTTCCACCCGTCCGCGCTCGAGCCGAGATCGAGTGTGATCTTGCGAATGTACGCGCGCGCCTTGGATGGATCCCAAGGGCTGCCATCTACACGGTGGAAAGAAGGGGAAGAAGTTTGATTCCCAGAACGGCGCATACAGGATGACCTTGTTGCCGTCGGAGTAGGCATTGAAGGTGTGCATCATGCAGCGCAGAGGTCCCTTGAACCAACGCATGTCCTTCGCCGTGCCCTCGCGCGGCATCACACCGATGTAGCCCGGCTTGTGGTCGTCCCAGCCCCAGTGGATCTTGCCCGCGCTCAGCCGCTCGGCGCTCGTGACGTAGCCGCCAAAGGGAATCACGACGTGGCGGTGGGTGAGGGCGCAGTCGTGGATGATGCTCACGTACGGCACCTTCACGCGCACCTCGTGGCGCACGTGGCCAGCGCGATCGATGGTGTAGATGAAGAGATCGTCGCTCGCGAGGCCGGTTGCCTCGTAGCCGAACGCCACCATCTCGCCCGTGAGCGGGTCGAGCTTGGGATGCGCCGAGAATGTCTCCGCTTTCCATGCGTCGTTGAACGTCCATGGCCCGATCGTCTCGAGCGAGTTCGGATCGATCTGATGCGGCAGCCCGTCCTCCTTCAACGTAAAAAGCTTGCCGGCATGAATGAGTGGCGCCGTGTTCGATACGGTGCGCAAATTCGGGTGCCGCGGATCGCGAACGCTTTCATCGTCCGTGTACGGATTGCGGTAGTAGCCGTAGAGCTGCCGGCGAGCCTCACGCTCCTTCTGCAAGCGATGCGTCCGGACCCAGCGTCCCTTGAAGTCCACTTTGCCACCCTTGAAACGAAACGCGCTGATGTAGCCGTCCGCATTGAGAATGGCGTCATCGGCAAATTTCGGCGGGTAGTACCACTCGGCGCCGACACGATAGAAGGCGCCATCGAGATCAGAAGGAATGCGCCCTACCACTTCGCAGTCGTCGACCGCCGCCTCGAAGCGCATCGGCGCATTGAAGCCGCGTCCGGTCGACTGGTTGAAAAGCTCGGCCATGCTGTCACCTCTCGACGGCTATCGTAACGCATCGCTCGTGCGTTAGTGTTCGCTGCAAGGGGGAACCGACACCATGACACTCGGCCGGATCATCGCACTCGCGGCGGCGGCAAGCCTTGCGTGCGCGCACGCCGCCGCGCCGAGTTCGGCTCCCACTCGCTACGCTGCAGTCGATGATGCGCGCTTGCTGCACGCGGCTGAGGATCCCGACGACTGGCTCACCTACGGCGGCACCTATCTCGAGGAGCGCTTCTCGCGTCTCGATGGGATCAACGTCGACAACGTGAGCCGCCTGCGGCCGGCGTGGTATTTCGAGGCCGATACCACCCGTGGACAGGAGGCCACACCGATCGTCGTGGATGGACGTGATGTACGTCACCACGGCATGGAGCAAGGTGTATGCACTCGATGCACGCACGGGCCGAGAGCTCTGGTTCTATGATCCCAAAGTGCCGGGCACCGCAGGTCCGAAGCCTTGCTGCGATGTGGTCAATCGTGGCGCGGCCGTCTATCGCGGCTCAGTCTATTTCGGCACCATCGACGGGCGGCTGATCGCACTCGATGCACGTACCGGGCGCGAGCGCTGGAGCGTTCTCACGGTCGATCCAAAGCAGATGTACTCGATCACTGGCGCGCCACGTGTCGCCCGCGGCAAAGTATTCATCGGCAACGGCGGTGGTGAGTTCGGTGGTCGGGGCTACCTGAGCGCATACGACGCCGGCACCGGCGCGCTCGTGTGGCGGTTCTACACGGTTCCCGCTGATCCCTCGCGGCGCGACGGCGCGGCATCGGATGACGCGCTCGAAAAAATAGCGCGTCCGACGTGGGAGGGTCCTTGGCCCGCCTACAAGGGCGGCGGCCAGGTCTGGAATGCCATCGTCTACGACCCGGAGCTCGCACAAGTCTATCTCGCGACCGGCAACGGCTTTCCGATGAACCGCAACTTCCGCTCTGCGGGGCGCGGCGACAATCTCTTCATCGCCTCGATCGTCGCCGTCGATGCCGACACGGGACGCTACGTGTGGCACTACCAGGAAACCCCCGGTGAGAGCTGGGATTACGACTCCGTGCAGGACATGGTGCTCACCACGCTGTCTGTCGCGGGCAGCGCGCACCAGGTTTTGCTGCACGCGCCGAAGAACGGCTTTTTCTACGTGCTCGACCGGCGCACGGGAAAGCTGCTCTCCGTGGCCCCGTACGTGCCTGGCATCAACTGGGCCACGGGCGTGGATGTCGGGACGGGACGGCCCGATGTGCTACCGCAGGCGTACTACGCGAATGCACCCTTCACGGCGCACCCGGGCGAGGGCGGGGCGCACGGATGGCAGCCGATGGCATACAGCCCGCGTACCGGGCTTGTCTATTTCCCTGCGGCCGAGAGCTCGACCTATTACCTGCCCACCCCGACCTACGAATTCATTGCCGGACTCGACAATCCCGGCATCGTGCACGGCGCGCAGCCAAGCGCGGGCGCGTCCGCAAGTCCAGCGCACGGCGCCGCGGCGTCATTCGGACGTTCCTATCTCCTCGCGTGGGATCCAGTCAAGCAACAGGCCGCCTGGCACATCGATGTGCGCGCCGGCGGCGGTGTGCTCGTGACCGCGGGAAATCTCGTGTTTGAGGGTCACGCACGCGGCAGCGCCATGATGGGTACGCTCGCCGCCTATCGCGCCGACGACGGCCGCCCCCTCTGGAGCTTCGACACGCCGAACGCGATCATGCCTGGGCCAGTCTCCTACCGCGTCGCTGGCGAGCAATACATCGCCGTGATGTCGGGTGCTGGCGGCGCCAATATCATTTTCGGCGCCGATCCGGTGCGCGAGCGTGAGGTTGGTCGAGTACTCGCGTTCAAGCTCGGAGGCAGTGCGGTGCTGCCGGCAGATCCGGCGGTGGCATCAGCGCCGATTCAGACCCAACAGAGCTGGCCCGCGGATGTGATCGCCGAAGGCAAGGAGCGTTACGGGCGCGTCTGTGGGCGTTGCCACGGCCTGAACATGCACTCTGCGAACATCGTGCCGGATCTGCGCCGCTCCGCCGCACTCGTGGACCGCGACGCGTGGCAGGCGATCGTCATCGCAGGAGCGCTCACCGATCACGGCATGGTGGGCTGGTCCGATGTGATCAGCCCCTCGCAAGCCGAGAGCATCCGGGCGTATGTCGCACACGAGGCGCGCGCAGCGGCTCAGGCCGCCGCGCACGCTTCGAATGAGGGTCAGGCGAAATAGATCGTGCCCTCGATGCATGCTTCCCATTTGATAACGGCTGACATATCGTGTTTTCCATGGACTCCGTAACGACGGCAGATCGAGCCTGCGGCGCGCCGCCCGTGCGCCGTTGGTCGACGACCGACGTGGATTCACGAGACGCGCTCGCTTATTGGTGCGACTCGATCTGCCACGCCATGCTCGAACTGGACATCGAGTCCGCGCGCGGCGAGTCCTTTCGGGCGCGGCTCGAGCAGTGCGCGCTCGGGCCTGCCACCTTGAACTTCCTCTGGGCTACCTCGCAGCAGGTCATTCGCAGCCGGGATGCGATCTCGCGCGCACGCCATGCCGTGTTTCACCTCGTACACCTGCGCTCCGGGCGTTTTCGCATGGAGCACTGCGGCCAGACCGCCGAGCTGCACGCCGGGGACTGCGTGCTGGTGGACAGCGGCGAGCCTCATTTCGTGTCGTGTCCCCAGCCAACCTCTTGCCTCATCGTGCAGCTGCCCCAGGACTGGCTGCGCGCCTGGGTGCCGGCGCCGGAGAGTCTCCTTGGGCGCGTTCTGCATGCGAGCGGCGGCTGGGCCGCGGCGCTGAGCACCGCGGTGGACAATCTGCGCCCAGACACCCTCGATGGGCTGCCCGTGCCGGCGGGCGTCGTCGCCGAGCAGATTGCAACGCTCCTCGCGCTCGCCGGCGGTCCGGTCCAGCCTGCGCCCTCGCGCAGCGAGCAGCTTTATGTTCGATTGAGCCGTGCGCTGCGCGATCGCTACCATGAGATCGGGCTCACGCCGGCGGCCGTCGCGACCGATCTTCGGATGTCGGTCCGTTACCTGCACATGCTGTTCGCGCGCCGGCAGACGACCTTTGGCGAGCAGCTTTTGAAGGTACGGCTCGAGCGCGCGCGCGATGTGCTCGGCGACCCGCGCTTCTCGCAGATGCCCATCGGGGAAGTCGCCGCCTCGTGCGGGTTTGCGGAGGCGAGCCATTTCGCGCGCTGCTTTCGCGAGCAGTACGGCTCGGCGCCTTCAGTCTATCGGGCGAGTGTTCACCACCAGCCGATCAGCCTTGCACCCTGAGACGCGCCTGCTCGCCGGATGCCCCGTAAAGTACTGCGGTGAAACGTAGCCAAGAGCGGATTCTGACGACCCACGTCGGCAGCCTGCCGCGCCCTGACGATCTTCTTGAGCTGTCCAATTACCGGATTGGCCCACCGAGCGACCCGCTCGAGTACGAACGCAGGCGCAAGCTCGCCGTCGCCGAGGTCGTCGGCCAGCAGGCGCGCGTCGGCCTCGACATCATCAATGACGGGGAATTTGGCAAGGAGAATTGGGCCAATTACATTTTGAAGCGCATCAGCGGCTTCGAGACGCGGCCCGATCGGCTGCGCAAGGTCGAATGGCTCGGGCGCGATCTCGAGCGCTTTGCCGAGACGGTGGCACTGGAGCTGCCGCAGGCGATCACCGGCATGCCGACCGAGGTGTGCGTTGCGGAGATCCGCTACGCCGACGCGCAACCGATCGAGCAGGCCATCTCAAATCTCACCTCCGCGCTTCAGGGCGTTGAGGTCACCGAGGCCTTCATGACGGCGGTCGCACCGGCGAGCACCGCCTATAACGGCGTGAACGAGTTCTACCCGAGCGAGCGCGACTATGTGTTCGCGATCGCCGAGGCGCTGCGCAGCGAATATCGCGCGATCCATCGTGCCGGTTTGCTCGTGCAGGTGGATGATGCCGTCCTCGCCAACATGTACGACACGCTGATGCAGCAGAGCCCGCAGCGCTACCGCGAATGGGCCGGGCTGCGGGTCGATGCGCTCAATCACGCACTCGAGGGCATTCCGGAGGACCGTGTCCGCTATCACGTGTGCTTCGGCAGCTGGCATCTGCCGCACATCTCCGATGCGCCGCTCGAGGACATCGTCGATCTGATCTTGCGGGTGCGCGCGGGCGCATACTCGATCGAGGCCGCCAATCCGCGCCACGAGCACGAGTGGCGCGTCTGGGAGAAAGTGAAGCTGCCCGCGGGCCGCCTGCTCATTCCGGGAGTGATCACGCATCACCTCATCACCGTCGAGCATCCGCGACTGATCGCCGATCGCATCGTGCGCTTCGCGCGGCTCGTCGGGCGCGAGAATGTCATCGCGGGCACCGACTGTGGCTTTGCTCAAGTCGATATCATCAAACGCGTGCATCCGAAAGTGATGTGGGCGAAGTTCGAGGCGCTGGTGGAAGGCGCACGCATAGCAACCGAGGAGCTCTGGGGCCGAAAGTCATGAGTCACAAGAATCTGGAAGAACTGCTGCGCGCCGGCGGTGGCGCCGTCAAGGTATTGCGCAATTCGCAGACCGGCCCGTACGTCTACCCGGTGGTGCCACCGGAGTTCACCAGCTGGCGTGACGAGCAGCGCGCCTGGCAGCAGGACTGCGTGCTGTTCAATCAGTCCTACCACATGACGGACATGTACGTGCAGGGGTCCGATGCGCTCAAGCTCCTGACGCGCCTCGGCATCAACAGTTTTGCGGGATTCGGACCCAATAAGGCCAAGCAGTTCGTCGCCTGCAACTACGACGGCTACGTCATCGGCGATGTGATTCTGTTCCACCTCGAGAAGGACTTGTTCAATCTCGTGGGGCGGCCGTCGATTCACAACTGGGTGCAGTATCACTGCGAGACAGGTGGCTACAACGCCAAGGTCGAGCGCGACGAGCGTGCGGCCGCACGCCTGGGACCGATCGTGCGCAAGGTCTACCGTTTCCAGGTGCAGGGTCCGAACGCGCTCAAGCTGATTCAGAAGGTAACGGGCAAGCCGGTTCCGGACGTGAAGTTCTTCAACATGACCGAGTTCTCCATCGCAGGACACAAGGTGCGCGCATTGCGCCACGGCATGGCGGGTCAGCCGGGATTCGAGCTCTTCGGGCCGTGGGCAGAAGGCGATGCGGTCAAGGCGGCGATCGTGGAGGCGGGCCGCGACTTCGGCTTGCGGCAGGTGGGCGCACGCGCCTATTCCTCCAATACACTCGAGTCAGGCTGGATACCCTCGCCCCTGCCGGCCGTCTATACCGGGGAGGCCATGCGCAAGTATCGCGAATGGCTTCCGGCGAATAGCTACGAGGCCATCGGCTCGCTCGGCGGCAGCCTCGCCGCGGGCAAGATCGAAGACTATTACCTGACGCCCTATGAGCTCGGTTACGGCCCGTTCGTGAAGTTCGATCATGACTTCATCGGCCGTGAGGCGCTCGAGAAGATGGATCCGCACGCGGCGCGAAAGAAAGTGACACTCGCACTGAACAGTGAGGACGTCACGCGAGCGATCGGCACGATGTTTCAGAAGAAGGATCGGGCCAAGTATTTCGACTGGCCCTCGGCGGTCTACTCCACGTGGCCGTACGACAAAGTGCTGCACGAGGGCAAGACGGCAGGCATCAGCACCTGGTGTGGGTACAGCTGGAACGAGGGCAAGATGCTGACGCTTGCGATGCTCGATCCGGAGTACGCGCGCCATGGCACCGAAGTTACGTTCGTCTGGGGCGAAGAAGGTGGCGGGACCTCCAAGCCGACGGTCGAACGCCACGTCCAGACGGAGATTCGCGCGATCGTAAGTCCAGTGCCGTACTCGGAGGTCGCGCGCGTCGCCTACGCGCCCGGATGGCGTTCGGCCGCCTCTTAGCGCGACGGATAGCGCCACTCCGGCTGTTGCGAAGCCGCAACGTTCGCCTGGGGCCGGCCGAGATTGCACTCATGGACGATTAGGACTGCGCTATAGTCCGCGCGTCGATTGCTGTGCTTCGCTAGGCTGCCGTCCGTTCGGACGGGTGCGTCGTCCGCGCAACGAATAACAAGCGCGGCGTGACTCGATTCGGACGGCGACCATCGTCCATGGAGATGTGCGAGAACCCGTGCGTGGCGCGGGTTTGGGGAGGGGGAGCATGACGAGAAACAGGTCTGCGCGCTCAACGTGTGCGCGCGAGTTGTCCGTTGCGATGGGTTTGATCCTCGCGGGCGCCATGGGTGCGGCATTCGCGCAGCAACCTGCGACGCCTGACGCGCAGGCCGCGGATACCGGCGGGCTGCAGGAAGTCGTCGTCACGGCGACCAAGCGCTCACAGAGCATTCAGAGCGTCCCCATCTCCGTCACCGCATTCACGACGGCTGAGCTGCAGGAGAAGAATCTCAACGATATTCACTCCCTCACAGCGCTGACTCCCGGCGTCAACCTCGATGCCGGCGCGCCTTTCTCGGGTGACAGCTCGGTTCTATCCGCATCGATTCGCGGTATCGGCCAGGACGACTTCGCCTTCAACTTGAATCCCGGCGTCGGCGTCTACGTCGACGGCGTGTTCCTCGCGCGCACGATTGGCGCGAACATCAATCTGCTCGATGTCGATCGAGTCGAGATCCTGAAGGGCGCCCAGGGCACCCTGTTCGGCGCCAACACCATCGGCGGCGCCATCAGCATCGTCACCCATACGCCTGGTAATGATTTCAAAGCGACGCTCGAGGCGACGGGCGGCGAATTCAATCGTCGCGATCTCGGCTTCACGGTCGATCTGCCGATCATCGCGGATACGCTGCTCTCGACGATCACCGTCGCTTCGCGGCAGCAGGATGGCTATCAGAAGGTCATCCCCTATCCGACCAACGGACCGGTCGGTGATGCGCCCTTCGTGGTCGATCCGCAGGACGTGTATCTGAAAGCGGGCTATCAGAGCGGTGATAACTACGGCGGCACGGGCACCACGACCATGCGCGCCAAGCTGCTCTGGAACGCATCGGACAAATTGAACGTCACATTCACCGGCGACTGGACCCACGAGGATCAGACCGCGCTGCCCGAAGTGGTGCTGAGCACGTACTACGGCAACCTCAACTCCTCCACGTTCTCGACGTTGTATGACCTGTGTATCAGTAACGGCGCGGCAGGACTCGCGCCGTACGGCATTCTTGGCGGCGTGTGTGCTCAGCCACGAGCCCAGGTGCCGAGCCTCGGCTCCATCGGCGGTGCTGCACTTGGCGGCACGGGCTACGTCGGTGTCCCGGTCGGTGTCACGCCGTTCCCGGGCGTCGATCCTTGCTACAACTACAACAACATCGCCGCCGGTCTCAAATACTGCGGCACGAACCAGCCGCGCATCTTCTACTGGAACCAGACCGCGCAGACCGGTAACTACGACACCACTTACGCCGCCAACCGGCCGGACTTTGCGAAGCAGGACGTGTTTGGCTTCTCGATGACCGGCGCGTACGAGATTTCCGATGCCATGACGGTCAAGTCCATCACGGGCTACAGGCAGGACAAGTGGAACATCGGCACGCAGCTCGATGGCACGCCCGAGACCGCCCTCGAAGTGACGGACCAGCAGCATCAGTACCAGGTCTCCGAAGAGGTGCAGCTGCTTGGCAAAGCCCTCGACAACAAGCTCAACTATGTCGGCGGTTTGTATTTCTTCAATGAATCGGGCTACGTGCACGACTACGTTCCGTTCGAGAGCCTTCTGTACGTTTACGACGGCACGGCGAACGATGTGCAGAACAAGTACTACGCGACGTTCGTGCACCTCGACTATGCAATGACGGACAACTGGGAATTCATTGCAGGCGGTCGCTATACGGATGCGCAGACGTACTTCATCGGCGGCCAGGGCGATCTGAATTCCTTCCCGTTCGGATCGTACTGCTGGCAGAACGGCAATCTGGCCCAGTGCGGCGCACCGGTGCCCTACTCGGACATCATCCCCAACGCCGCGGCCCCGGGTAACGCGTACTACCGCTACTTCCCCGCGACGCCCGACAGCCAGGCGTGGCACGTGTTCACGCCGATGGGAACGGTCCAGTACCACTTCAACAGCGACGTGATGACCTATCTCACCTGGGGTAAGGGCTTCAAGCAGGGTGGCTGGACGACGCGCCTGTCGGCAGAGATCCCGAGCCCAACCGATGCGCGCTTCGGACCGGAATACGCGAAGCAGTGGGAGCTGGGGGTGAAGTCCGAGTGGCTCAATCACCGCTTGCTCGTCAACGCCGCGGCCTTCTACACCGATTATCAGGGCATCCAGCTCAACATTCAGCAGGGCATTTCGCCGGTCTATCAGAACGCGGGCAACGCCAAGATCAGGGGCGGCGAGCTCGAGTTCCAGTCGCGCCTGCCCGGCGGGCTCTCGCTCAACGGCTCCGCGTCCTTCATCGACGCGTACTACACCTCGGTCAATCCATCGGCAAACATTCCGGAGTACGCGCTGGCCGATGGCACGACGGTGTGTCCCGCGTTGGTGACGAAGCAGGGAACGAGCCTGCCGGCGTGCGGCCTGTATAACGGCCCGGGCAATCTGAACGGGCTACCGGTCGTACTGCAGACGAGCGCGAAGCTCCCGAAGACGCCGAAGTGGAAGTTCGCCTTCGATCCGGAGTACGACATTGCGCTGCCGAACGAGGCGAGCATCCGTTTCATCCCAGTGTTCAGCTACACCTCTGAGCTTTACAACGACGCATTGAACACGCCATTGCTGCGTCGCCCCGCGACCCGATCGCTGGATGCGTCCATCCACTACGTGTCTGCGAGTGAACGCTATGATTTGGCGATCGGCGGAACGAACCTCACCGATGATCGCTACTTCATGGCGGGAGCGACCAACTACGGCGCCGGTGTGGCGCAGGGCTACATCAATCCACCGCGCGAGTGGTATGCGACAATCCGTGTGAAGCTGGACAGCGGCGGTTCGCCTGGCATCTCGCGCGAGGTGTCGCCGGCACCCGAGCCGCCGCCTCCGCCTCCGCCCGTTGCCGCGGCTCCGCCGCCGCCCCCACCACCGCCGCCACCGCTCCCGCCAGCGCCCGAGGCCGTGCTCAAGGGCGTGAACTTCGAGACCGGATCAGCAGTCCTGCTGCCGGCATCAAACGCCGCGCTCGATCAGGTCGTGGTCTCGATCAAGGGCTGCAACTGCTCGCAGGTGGCGATCCGCGGGTACACCGACTCGGTCGGCAGTGCGACTTTCAATCGAGGTCTCTCGGATCGACGGGCGCATTCCGTCAAGGATTACCTCGTGCAACACGGGGTACCGGCGGACATGCTCGTGGCCGAAGGCATGGGTGAGGCCAACCCGATCGCGGACAATGCGACGGCAGATGGGCGCGCACAGAATCGGCGCGTCACCGTCCAGTTCACGAAGCGCTAGGGAGCCCTCACGTTGCCGCAAGGCATCCCATCAGGGGTGCGCGCTCCTTGATCGTCTTCATGCAGATCGTGGTCTCGATGCGCTGCACGCCAGGCAGCCGCGCGATCTGCATGCGCAGCAGGTGATCAAGCTCCGTGATGCCCGCAGCGAGCACGTGCACCAGATAGTCCGCCTGCCCAGCGGTGGTGAAGCACTGCAGAATGGCCGGATGACGCAGGACAGCGCCTTCGAACTCATCGTACTTCGCCGGATGAATGGTGATGTGCACGAACGCGTGCACGTTCAGCCCTAGGCGGTTGGCGTCGAGCTCGGTCCGGTAGCCCTTGATGATGCCGTCGCGCTCGAGCGCGCGCACGCGCTGCCAGCAGGGCGTCTTCGACAGCCCCACGCTCTGACCGAGCTCTGCGAAGGAACGCCGGGCGTCCTCCTCGAGCGCTTTGAGAATTCGAACATCGGTCTTGTCCAAAACGCACGTCCTGCAAAGTCATGGATTCATAGATCAGCGTTCTACGCGAAGGCGGTATTGGCGTCCACTAGAGAACAATGTCCAGGCGCGCGGTGCGTACCCTCGTGCCTTTCCGGCTCGGAGAAGCGCTATGGATCGACAGAAGTTCTACGCACTCATGGCGGGCGGCAAGGAACTCGACTACGAGGTTTATCTCAACACTCAGGCATTGCTCGCCTGCCAGAAGCCCTTCGATGCGCTCTGTAATCCAGACGAGCTTCAGTTTCAGATCGTGCATCAGGTCGAGGAGCTGTGGATGAAGCTGCTGGCTTACACGCTGCTCGATGTCGACGAATATCTGGAGCAGGGCGCAAGCGTGCGTGCGATGACGCTCTTCGGCCGCTGTCATCGCCTGTTGCGACTCATGACGGCCCAACTCGATCTGCTCGAGACGATGTCACCGAAGGAGTATCAGCAGATTCGCCTTCAGCTCGGCAATGGCAGCGGCCAGGAATCACCCGGGTTTCGCGCGCTCCTGCAGATATTGCCTCTGGTGTGGCGCAGCTTCGAGACGCACTATCTGCAGCGGCGGCAGCTCACGGTCGAGGAGATTTATGATTCCAAGTACACCCACGATGATGCGTACGCCATCGCGGAGTGTCTGATGGAGCTCGACGAGCTGATGCAGAAATTCCGCAGCCACCACATCTTCCTGATCCACCGCTCGATCGGTATGGGCGCCGCTTCTCTCAAGGGGCGCTCGGTCGATCTGCTGGAGAAGGGCGTGCGGCAGCGTTTCTTCCCGCCGCTGTGGGAGATTCGCTCGCAGATGACCGACGCATGGGGTGAGACCTACGGGCGAGTGCGGGAAAGCATTTCCGAATGAGATCCTCGTCGATCTGGGCGGGCCTCGGCGCGCTCCTCCTCGTGACAGCACACGCACGCGCGCAACCGAGCCATGCTGATTCGCCGGCCGCCACGAGCCCCGCGAGCGCGCCGATCGAGGAGGTCGAGGTCATCGGCGAGCGGCCGGGTCCCAGCCTGTGGCAGGTCTCACGGGGCGACCACGTGCTGTGGCTGCTCGGTACCCTCGATCCGCTGCCGCGGAAGATGACCTGGCGCTCGCGCGATGTCGAAGCCGTCATCGCGCAGTCCCAACAGATTCTGGCCAGCAATCCTTCCGTCAGCGCGCACGTCGGCCCCATCAGCGCGATCCGGCTCTACCTGCAGTGGCGGCGTACCGAGAAGATCCCCGAGAAAGCCGATTTGAAGGCGCTGCTGCCACAGCCGATCTACGCACGTTTCACGGCACTGAAGACGCGGTTCGCTCCGCATGACTCGCGCATCGAGGAGCTGCGTCCGATCTTCGCAGCGCGCCGTCTGTACGAGGAAGTGATCGATGCCTCCGGGCTCACCTCCCGCAACGACATCCAGGACACGGTGCTGCGGCTCGCACACAAGCACAACGTGCAGATCGTGCGCACGAGCCTGAGGATCGAAGACCCGCGCGGCGTGCTCGATGAAGTAGGCGAGATCCCGCGCCAGGCCGAGATCAACTGTCTCGATGCGACGATCGAGCGTCTTGAGACAGACTTGAGCGCCATGCAGCAGCGAGCCCGTGCCTGGTCCGAGGGTGACGTGCCGGCCTTGCGCAAGCTGCCGTTTCCGAAACAGCGCGAGGTGTGTCTCGGCGTCATCGCAAACTCCCCGCGCATCAAAGGCCTGGTCGACCGTGCCAACGCCGATTGGAACGCGGCACTCGAGGCTGCGCTCGCGCGCAACCACACCACCCTCGCGATGAAGCCCATCTACGACCTCCTCGGCGAGGATGGCACGCTCGCGCAGCTGCGCGCGAAGGGCTATCGCGTCGAGGGGCCTTAAGCGACGCCGTAGAGCGTCGTCGGGAAGGCGAGCGGCATCACGCTCGAGAAATGGGGCACGTCTTTCACGAGCGTCGGGCCGTGTTCCTTACCGGCCGCATCGAAAGCCTGCTGATCGTTGATGTAGATGTTCACGCTGCCGATGTACGGCGGGGGCTCCGCCTTGCTGTCCGGAGTCTCCCTTGCGTAACTCGAAGCGCTTGATCGCCGCGCTGCCGTAGAGCTTCATGATCAGCGGCATGTGGTGCGTGCGGTAGTAATCGACGTCCCAGCGCACGTCTTTCCCGTTCGGGTAAACAATCGTCAGGCAGGTGTCGCCGCGCTTCATGGCCGAGCGAGGCTCGCCCATGGCGCCGTGGACTTTGTCGTACTGAATGGTCGGCTGGCCATTGGTGAAGTTGTGGACGTCATCCCGCAACGTTGCGCCGTGCGACTGATTGTTCGCGTTGAAGGCCTCGAGATCATTGATCCAGATGTTCACCGCGGCGGCGAAGCGTGGCGCGGGTGCTGCAACGGTACGCAGCTCGAAGCGATCGATCGTCTTGCCGTAGAGCTTCATGATCGTGACGAGATGATGATCGCGATAATAGTCGGCGTTGAATGTGATGCCTTCGCCAGCCGGGTAGAGGATCGTGAGGCAGTTGCTTCCGGCTGCGCTTTCGGCGGCGCGAGCTCCTTTGGGGAGCACCGCGCCGAAGGCGCTCGCGAGCATGCCGAGCGTGATGGTCGCGCCCACGCTGTGAGTGACGGCGCGACGCGTGTAAAGGTTGGTCATTGCAAATTCCCCCTGGTCTAGGCGTCCGGAGCGAAGTGTCCCCACAGGCTCTTGAACGCAAGTGTCACGAACTGCGTGGGATCACCCCAGTCTTTTTCGAATTCTTCGGTCGGCTTGCGCGCCACGGCCTCATCGGGACCGAGTCCCTGGCGCAGCGATTTCTGCAGCCGCTCGGAGATCGTCGAGTACATCTTCACCTGCGTCTGCAGGTCTGCACGGGTGAGAACGGGGCCGTTCGCCGGGACGACGCGCGTGTGCTCATCCGCCAGGGATGCGAGAGTCTTCAACCCGTCGATCATGCCAATGAGCCAGCCGCCGGTGCGGTAGTCGATGATCGGCCAGCCGGCTCCCGAGACGGGTCCCCCAGTCACGAGCACGTTGGCCTTGCGAAAGAAAGCGTAGATGTCACCGTCGGTGTGCGCCTGCAGGAGATAGCCGTATTCGACGGGCTCACCACCGACTTGAACTTTCTCCGTTGCGTAAAAGGTGTGATTCGGGCGCGCCTTGGGCGGCAAGGGGCCGTAGTTCCGCGATACGTCATCCGGGTCCCGATTGGTGTACCCCAACCACAGCCGCGTGTTCTCGTGCGACACGATGGTCGCCCCGTCTTTTCCCAACCGCTCGTTGGAACCCGTCTGCTCGGGGTGCCAGTGGGTGTTCACGAGCGTGTGTATGCGGCCGGGTATCGCCCGATTGACCGCCTGAATCAGATCCTTGGAGCGCGCCTCGAGTCCCCCGTCGATGAGCACGACCCCGTCGCGATCGCGCGCGGCGAGAACGTTACACCCGGCGCCCGAGAACACCGTCAGGTCATCGCTCAGAGGCGTGCCGACGATCGGCTCTTGGGCCTCCCGTGCGATGGCGCGAAGCGGTGCGAGCTCGGCGAGCGTCAGCCCAACCGTTGCTGCCAGCGCTCCGCTCAAGAAGGCTCTGCGTCCGCGCACATGCGACATGTCAGGAGCATCCCGCAGGCAATTCGCGCTTGGCAATCCAGTGCGGCGCCTGCGGTAGCGGTCCAGAGACACTCCGTGGCGCGGCAGGGGCACTTTGTAACATCGCGTCCACACTCTGTGATGTTGCCGGGACACGACCCGACGGGCGCGCGTTATTATACGGGGCGCGAGCGGGCCTCATGGGCGAACCAGACTGATGCGTAAGCGTTTTTTCGGCCGTTGCCTTCTGACCGCCGGTATCGGCGGCATGACGACGCTCGCGCTGAGTGCGACTCCTTCTGAGGTCACACCGCCGCCGGCGTCGCCTGCCGCGCAAAGCTCGGGCGCCGCCGCAGCGAGCGGCCCCGCCGACCCCAACGGCCAGGCGGGTGATGAGCACTGGGCATTTCTCAAGCAATACTGCAGCAAGTGTCATAACGCCGAGGACTGGGCCGGAGGCGTTGCCTTCGACACCATGAGCGCGGAGGCATTCCCGGACGATGCGAAGATCTGGGAGCACGCGATGGTGCAAGCTGCGCGGCCGCCTGATGCCCCCGCCGGGCAATCCGCAGCCTGACAAGGCCGACGTGCATTCCTTCGTCGCCTGGATGGAGAACTCGCTCGACCAGGCGGCGCGCGCACCGCGAAGACCCGGGTCGTGTCGCCTTGCATCGGCTGAACCGCAAAGAATACGCGAACGCCGTCTGGGAGCTGCTCGGCGTGAAGGTCGATGCGCGCGACGCTGCTGCCGCAGGATGATCAGAGCGACGGCTTCGACAACGTCGCCAACGTGTTGCAGGTCTCTCCGTCGTTCGTCGATCCTATATCTCCGCCGCGCGCACGGTGGCCGTGCAGGCGATGGGTGATGCGACGGCGAAGCCCGATCGGCACGCAATACGTCGTCATGGGCGCCGGCAATCAGGAGTTCTCATGTCGATGGGCTGCCGCTCGGGACCCGCGGTGGCATGCTCGTGGAGCACAACTTTCCGGCCGATGGGGAGTACGAGCTCAACATCGGCAACATGGCCGTCGCGCTCTGGGTCACAACCTCGAGTTCAAGAACACCCTGGTCGCAACGCTCGACGGCAAGAAGTTCTGCGAGACGAAATCGGCGGTGAGGAGGACATGAAGTCCATCGACCAGAAGCAGGATCCCGGCGGTCGATGCCATCAATCAGCGCCTGAAGCGCATCCACTTCAAGGCGACGGCCGGCCCGCACAAGGTCGCCGTCACCTTCCTCCATCGCACCTTTGCCGAGTCCGATGATCGCTCTCATCTCGCAAGTTCCCGGCGGCGGCCAGGACCGGGTGCTGCGCATTCCTCGGACTTCGAGATCAAAGGGCCGCTCAGCGTCACCGGCATCAGCGAGACGCCCAGCCGTCAGAAGATCTTCGTCTGCCATCCGCAGTCGCAGCCGAGGAGGAGCCGTGCGCCCAGCAGATCATCAGCATCCTGGCCGAGCGCGCGTTCCGCCGGCCCGGTGACCGAAAGGACATGCAGCCCCTGATGGGTTGTATACGGCGGGCCGCGAGACTGGTGGCTTCGACGGCGGGTATCCGCCGCGCGTCACGGCGATCCTGGCGAGCCCTTACTTCCTGTATCGCGTCGGAGTCGACGCCGCCGCGACCCGTCAGGTCGCCGATGTCAACACGGCGGCGCTGCTATCCGGCTCAACGACTACGAGCTTGCCTCGCGGCTGTCGTTCTTCCTGTGGAGCACGCTGCCGGACCAGGAGCTGCTGACGCTTGCCGAGCAGAACCGCAACTGCACGACCCGCAGGTGCTCGCCGCGCAGGTGCATCGCATGCTCGGCGACCCGCGTCGCAGACGCTGCCGAGAACTTCGCGTTCCAGTGGCTCGATGTCGGCCGGCTGGCTGAGATCAAGCCCGACCCGAATATCTTTCCCGTACGTCAGGGATCCGCGCGAGGACTACCAGCACGGAGATGAAGCTGTTCGTGGACAGCATTTTCCGCGAAGACCACAACGTCATGGACCTGCTGACCGCCAACTACACCTACGTGAACGAGCGCCTGGCGCTGCTCTATGGCATCAACAATGTGCAAGGGCGACCAGTTCCGCCGCGTGCAGCTGACCGGACTCGCATCGCTTCGGGCTGCTGGGCAAGGGCGCCGTGCTGATGGGCGACCGTCCTATCCGAACCGCACGGCCCCGGTGCTGCGCGGCGAGTGGATCCTGGAGCGCATCGACCGGCACGCCGCCGGCGCGCGCCGCCGCCGGCCGTGCCCTCGCTGAAGGAAAACAAGACCGGCGAGAAGGCGCACACCGTGCGCGAGTTGATGGCGCAGCACCGCGACAAGCCCAGCTGCTTCGCCTGCCATGGCATCCTGGATCCGCTCGGGCTTGCGCTCGAGAACTTCGATGCGGTGGGCAAGTGGCGCGACAAGGACCGGATCGCCGGCACGCCGATCGACGCCTCCGGCGTGCTGCCCGATGGCACCAAGATCGACGGGCGTCGATGACCTGAGCAACGCGCTGGCCGTCGAACCCGGAGCAGTTCGTGCAGACCCTGACCGAGAAGCTGATGACCTACGGCCTGGGCCGCGCGCTCGACTACCACGATATGCCGACGGTGCGCGCCATCGTGCGTGCGACAGCGCCAAGGACAACTACCGGTTCTAGCGACTGGTGATGGACATCGTGACCAGTGACCAGTTCCAGATGAGAAGCGTCAGCCGGCCGCGGACGGCGCCTGCGACCAAGACAGCGCGCCACTGACGCAGTAGCGAGGTAGACGTACGCATGTTCATCACCAGGAAGCATCTGTCCCGCCGCACCGTTCTGCAAGGGCGCGGGCGTGTCGATCGGTCTGCCGCTGCTGGATGCCATGATCCCGGCAGGCACCGCGCTCGCCGACACCGCTGCCGCGCCGGCGCCGCGCATGGGCTTCGTCTACTTCCCGCACGGCGCGATCATGAACCGCTGGGCGCCGACGCACGACCGGCAACGGACTTCGAGATCTCGCCAGATCCTGAAGCCGCTCGAGCCTTATCGCGCAGCAGATGACGATCGTCAGCGGCCTGCGCAACAAGGCGGGCGAGAGCCCGGCGCCGCACGCCATCATCGCCGGCACCTGGCTGACCTGCGTGCCACCGCCGGTGAGCCAGGCGCCGCATGGCGGGGTCTTCGGCCGATCAGATCGCGGCCCAGCACATCGGACAGGACACGCCGCTGCCGTCGCTCGAGCTCGCCGGCGAGGGTGGCGGCGGCGCCTGCGATCCGGCGTACGGCTGCGCGTACTCCGGGCACCATTGCCTTTCGCACGCCGACTCAGCCGCTGCCGATGGAGAACAACCCGCGCAAGGTGTTCGAGCGCTTGTTCGGGCAGGGTGATACCGCCGCAGGAGCGTCATGCAGATCACCAGCGAGACCGGCAGCCTCCTCGACTTCGTGCAGGCAGAGCGCCGCGGACCTGCAGCGCGATCTCGGCCCGCCGGACAAGCGCGATGGTGAGCGACTATCTGGACTCGGTGCGCGAGGTCGAGCGCCGCGTGCAGAAGATGATGGCGAAGGAGAGCTCCGGGATTCAAGCTGCCCAATGCGCCGCAGGGCGTGCCGGATGATTTCGCGCAAGATGCTCGACACCATGTTCGACATGATCGCGCTGGCCTACCAGGCGAACACCACGCGCGTGGCCTCCTTCATGATCGCGAAGGAAGTGAGCATGCGCACGTACCGAACCTCGGCGTGACCGATGCCTTCCATCCGCTGTCGCATCACCAGAACGACCCGGCGAAGCTCGACAAGCTCGCCAAGATCCAGACTTTCCACACCGAGGCGTTCGCGCGCTTCATCAAACGCCTGGCGATCGACGCCGGACGGCGACGGCAATCTGCTCGATCACTCGATCATTCTGTACGGCAGCAACATGAGCAACAGCGACCTGCACAACAATGATCCGCTGCCGAGCGCGGTTCTCGGTCGCGGGTACGGCAAGATCAAGGGCGGCCAGCACCTGCACTACCCGCAGGACACGCCGCACGCCAATCTGCTGCTGACGCTGCTCAACCGCGCGGGCATCGCGTCGCCCGCGATCGGCATCAGCTCGGGTCAGCTCGCTGAGGTGTAACACGGTGCCAACGACATGTTCGGCGGACACCCTTGAGGGCTTGGGCTCTGGCGGCGGCGTGGGTCGCCGTGGCGCCGCGCATTCGGCGCCGATGATTCCTTGATCGATGCCGTCAAGGCGAAGCATCACGACGGCGCGCTCGCTCTCATCAACCAGGGTGCGGACGTGCGCGCTCGCGAGCCGGACGGGACGACGGCGCTGCATTGGGCGGCCTACAACGCCGATGCGGCGCTGGTGGAGCGCTTGATCCGAGCCGGCGCGGACGTATCGGCCGTCAACGACTACGGCTCCTCGCCGATGCAGGAGGCCGCGGTGACCGCCGATCCTCTCGTCTGCGATCCCTCTTGCGCGCCGGCGCGAACGTGGACTCACCGAATCCCGAGGGCCAGACCGCACTCATGGTCGTCGCACGGTCAGGCAACCTCGAAGTCCGCCAAGCTGCTCCTGAGTCACGGGCGCCGAGGTGGACGCGCGCGAGCAGTGGGGCGGCCAAACTGCGCTCATGTGGGCTGCGGCGCAGCGCCAGCCTAGATGGTGAAGCTTCTCATCGAGCATCACGCCGAGGTGAATGCCCACGGCGCCGTGCGCGACTGGCAACGCCGCGTCACGGCCGAGGGACGGCCCAAGAACGATGAATCACGGCGGCTTCACGCCGCTGCTGTATGCGGCGCGCGAAGGCTGCATCGAGTGCGCGAAGTATCTCATCAAGGGCAGGCGCCGATCTGAATCTGCCCGATCCGGATCAGACGACACCGCTCGTGCTCGCGCTCCTCAACATGCACTTCGACATGGCCTCGTATCTGATATCGGCCGGGGCCGATGTCAACAAGTGGGATTTCTACGGTCAGACGCCACTGTATGTGGCGATCGACATGAACACGCTTCCCGTAGGGGGCCGTCCCGATCTGCCATCGGAGGACAACGCCACCGGACTTCAGGTGGCCGAGCAACTGCTCAAGGCTGGAGCGAACGTCAACGCACAGCTGAAGCTGCGACCGCAGTATCGCAACGGGGTATTCGATCGCGGCGGCGATCAGGTGCTCTCGACCGGAGCCACGCCGCTGCTGCTCGCGTGCAAGAGCGGTGACCTGGATGCCATCAAGCTTCTGCTTCGATACAAAGCGCTCGTCAATCTGCCGAGCGCGGCCGGTATCACACCGCTCATGGCTGCGGCGGGTTTGGGTCACAGCTTCAACCCGACGCGGGGTCGCTACAAGACCGATGCGCAAGCCGCAGAATCGGTGCAGCTCATTCGCGCGGCGGGCGGTGAGGTGAATGGTCGCGCGGCGGGCGGCTTGACGGCTTTGCACGCCGCCGCGGAGCACGGCTGGAACGAGACTGTCAAAGTTCTCGTCGCGGATGGCGCCGAGCTGCGAGCCCCTCGATGCGAATGGGCTCGCACCCATCGACTACGCGGTGGGCCGTCATCCGCGCGCCTTCCTCGAGCCCGAGCACACCCGCAAGGAAGAGACGATCTCACTCCTCAAGGGATACATCGTGGCCGCCACCGGGCGCGATCCCAAGGAGTTCTCCGGCACGCTCAATCGCTCTACTCGCGGCACGGGGGGTGCCCAAGGCGCGCCGCTCACCGGGGGCAATGGGAACCTGAACTCGAACTGAGGCCGTCGCGCTCTCAGCCATCATCCGGGGGCCATCGAATGAAGATCGCAGCGGGCATCGCGCTCGTCGGTGTGAGCGCGCTCATCTATGGCTGTGTGGTCGGCTCGCGCCAGACGGGCACCGCGACGCATGGACCCGCCGATGTCGACACCCAGCGCATCGTTCACGCCGATCGCGAGCCGGGCAATTGGATGAGCGTCGGGCGCACGTACGATGAGCAGCGCTTCAGTCCCTTAAAGCAGATCGATGAGCACAACGTCCACAGGCTCGGGCTTGCCTGGTACTACGACCTCAATACGCAGCGCGGCATCGAGGGAACCCCGATCGTGGTGGATGGTGTCATGTATGCGACGTCCGCCTGGACGGTCACCGTCGCGCTCGATGCCAAGACCGGACGGGAGCTGTGGCGCTACGACCCCAAGGTGCCGCCCGAATGGAGTCGCTACGTGTGCTGTGATGTGGTGAGCCGCGGGCTTGCCGTCTGGCAGGGCAAGGTCATTATCGCGACGCTCGACGGACGGCTGATCGCGCTCGATGCCCACACTGGAACGCCGCTGTGGACGACACTCACCGTCGACAACAAGCAGTGGCCATACTCCATCACGGGTGCGCCGCGCGTCTTCAATGGCAAGGTCGTGATCGGTAACGGTGGGGTCGAGCTCGGCGTGCGCGGCTATGTGTCCGCATACGATGTGAATACCGGCAAGCTCATCTGGCGCTTCTGGACCGCGCCGGGCAATCCGGCGGATGGCTTCGAGAACCAGACGATGGCGATGGCCGCCAAGACCTGGAGCGGCCAATGGTGGACGCAAGGCGGCGGCGGCGCGGTCTGGGACTCGATTGTTTACGATCCCGAGTCAAACCATCTGTACTTCGGTACCGGCAACGGCAGTCCCTGGCCCCACAAGCTGCGCAGCGAGGGCAAGGGCGACAATCTTTTCCTGGCATCGATCATCGCCGTCAATGCCGATACGGGTGAGTACGTCTGGCACTATCAGATCATTCCGCAGGAAAGCTGGGATTTCGATGTCACCCAGCCGCTGGTGCTCGCCGATCTGACGATCGCGGGGCGGCGCCGCAAGGTGATCATGCAGGCGCCGAAGCACGGGTTTTTCTACGTCATCGATCGTCTCAACGGCAAGCTGATCTCCACCGGTCAGTTCGTCGATCACAACACGTTCGCAAGCAGCATCGATCCGAAGACAGGGCGGCCGGTCCTGCTGCCGACTGCCAACTACGAGGAGGGTCCGCAGCTCCTCACACCCAACGCCGTCGCCGCACACAGCTGGCAGCCGATGTCGTACAACCCGCAAACCGGGTTGGTCTATTTCCCGGTACTCGAGAACTGGTACGCCTACGAGCTCGAGCCCAACTACAAATGGCAGAAGTTCCGCATGAGCTGGGGCACGAACGCGCCGCCATCGGAGCGCAACGCGGCGGTGCGCGCCGCGGCCGCGCAGAAGAAGGTCTATGGTTATCTGCTCGCCTGGGATCCGGTGCGACAGAAGGAAGCCTGGCGAGTCTCCTACGACAACGGCGGCAATGGCGGCACCCTGACGACCGCGGGCAATCTGGTGATCGAGGGCACGAGCGCCATGACGCTCGATATCTACCGCGCCAGCGACGGCGCGAAGCTGTGGGAGATGCCCGCACAGACCGTTCCGATGGCTGGCGCCGTCACGTACACCGTGGAGGGCGAGCAGTACATCGCCATCAGCGCCGGTGGCGCGAGCTTCGGTTTCGCGCGCGGCTCAGCGCATCGCGCCGCGGGCCGCATCCTTGCACTCAAGCTCGACGGGAACGCGCAGCTGCCACCCATTCCACCAACGCCCGACATCCCGCCGCCGCCCTTCCTGATCGGCGGCAGCGAGGCGCAAGTGAAGCTCGGGATGGCGGCCTACCATCGCGTGTGTGCGCAGTGCCACGGACGCGACGCCATCAGCACGAACGCCATTCCGGATCTGCGTCACATGACTCCCGAGACACGCGCCGAGTTCAAGGACATCGTGCTCAGGGGTAAGCGCCTGCAGAAGGGAATGGCCAACTTCTCCGATGTCGTGACAGCGGAGGAGACGGACGACATCCGTTTCTATCTGCTGGCGCGCGCCCGCGAGGACTACAACAAATAAGGCTCAGTGAATGAGCATCTTTGAGATGTAGCCCGCGACATCGCGCAGCTGCTCACTCGTCAACGCCCCGGCAAAGGGCGGCATGTTCTGGCCCTTGCCCGCGGTGGCCGTCGCGATGATCGCCTTGGGATCTTTGGCGACGTTTGCGAGCGAGGCCCCGCCTCCGTGGCCGCCGAGGCCCTCGGCGCCATGGCAGGCCACGCAGAACTGGTCATAGACCGTCTTGCCATTGCTCAAGTCGGTATCGCCGGGGCTGTACACGATGTCGGCGACCGCGGGTGCCGCATTACCGCCACCCGGTCTGCGCGCACGCACCGCGATGGGTAGCGACTCGATCTTCCCGTTCAAGGAGAAGAGCCACACGCTGTCGCCGCGCTTGCCGCCGCCGAACAGCGTGCCGGCCGAGACCACCGCGACGTATTGCTGGCCGTCGGACTCGAACGTGCTCGGTGGAGCGTTGACCCCCGCGTCCGTACCGAATTCCCACAGCTTCTGCCCGCTCGCCTTGTCGAGCGCCGTCAAGCGGCCGTCGCTGCGACCGACGAACACGAGTCCGCCACCGGTGACCATCGAGCCGCTCATGCAGGCCTGCGGCCAGGCCTGCTCCCATGCGAGCCGGTTCGTTTTCAAATCAAATGCAGCGAAGATTCCGCGGCTGGCGACTCCCGTGAACACGAACGGGCCGTTCTGCATCCACATGCCATCGTAGCGCGGTGGCGCGAACGGCTTCGCATCGTGCGAGGACGTTGCCAGATTGTCGATGCCACAGACGTAGAAGAGGTTGGTCTCCGGATCATAGGAGCTCGGCGGCCAGTTCACGGCCATCTGGGGCCGATAGACGATGGGCTTGTCCCAGTACGGAGTGAAGATGCGGCCTCCGTTCACGAGCTCAAAGCCTTCCGGCGCGATATCGACCGACTGCGGAAAGAGCGGATCGCCGATCGGATAGGGCTGCGTCGCGGCCGTGCGCTGACGCGGCTCCTGCGGCACCGGGCGCTCCTCGATTCCGATGAGAGGCTTGCCCGTGGCGCGATCGAGGATGTAGACCCAGCCGGTCTTTGAGATCTCCGCGATCCCCTTGCGCGTCACGCCATCGTAGGGCGCATCGAACAGAACCACGGGATTGGGGGAATCGTAATCCCAGATGTCGTGATGAACCTGCTGAAAGTGCCAGCGGTACTTCCCGGTCTTCGCCTCGATGGCGACGATCGAGGAAGTGAAGAGATTGTCGCCCGCGCGCTGCGCGCCGCCGTAATCGGGGCCAGCGTTACCGGTGGAGAAATACAGCAATCCGAGCTGCGGATCGACCGCGGGGGTCTGCCACACCGGCGCGCCGCCGTACTTGTAGTAGTCGTTGTTCTGTGGCCACGTGTCGGCGCCGACCTCGCCCGGAGCGGGCACCGTATAGAAAGTCCACAAGCAGCTTACCGGTGCGCGCATCGTAGGATTTCACGCGCCCCCGAATGCCCATATCGCCCCCGGCGTAACCGACGATCACCATACCGTCGTAGTAGAGCGGGGCGCCAGTGAGCGAGTAGCCCTGCAAAGGGTCCTCGCCCTGGGTGACCCACAACACTTTGCCGCTGCGCTGATCAAGCGCGACGAGCTTCGCATCGAGCTGCCCGACGAAGATCTTGCCATCCCCGAGTCCAAGCCCTCGCGCCACCCAGCCGCAGCAGACTTTGACGTGCCCGGGATCGAGCTTGGCCTCATGGCTCCAGAGGATCGCACCGGTCTTCACGTCGAGCGCGAACACATCGTCCGCGCCCGTCACGACGTAGAGCACCCCTGCGTACACGATCGGCTGTGCCTGCCCGGAGTACTGGGGCCGTCGCCCGAGCCGTTCAAATGCGTGCGCCACTGCGCCTTGAGGGTCCGGATATTGTCGCGGTTGATCTGCGAAAGAGGTGAGTAGCGCTGATTGAAGAGGTTGCCGCCGTTCGTCATCCAGCCGGTGGTTGGTGCAGCGGCGAGCTGTTCCTTGGAGAACGCGGGCGCCGAGACGATACCGTGATCTGCGTTGTTGGACGCGGCGTAGACGTGCGCGCTCAGACAGATGAAAGCGATCGTTGCCACGCGGACGGTGCGACCCGGCCGCTGCTCGTGCTGCGACATGGACTCGAGACCCCTCTTCAGAACTTGGAGATACGCGTCTCCTGCGCGGTAATGAACTCCAGCAGCGCAGGCTTGCCGGCACGCGTCTGCTCGATGCCGCGCCGGATCGCAGGCACGATCTGCGCGGGCTCGGTGACCCGCTCACCGTAGCCGCCGAACGCACGCGCCATCGCCGCGTAATCGCCGGAGATATCCGTCGCACGATATTTCGCCGTGGCCTGCGGCATCACGGACAGCTCGATCGCCATCGAGAAGTTGTTGAGCAGAATCGACAGGATCGGCAGGCGCTCCCGCACCGCGGTCTCGAAGTCCATGCCGGTGAAGCCGATGGCCGCATCGCCCCACACGTTGATGCAGAGTTTCTCGGGGTGCGCGAGCTTCGCCCCCATGGCGAGCCCGAGTCCGTAGCCAAGCTGAGTGGTCTTCCCCCAGCCGATGTAGGTCATCGGGCGCTTGGTCTTCCAGAAAGGCATCAACTGATCGCGGGGACTTCCCGCATCGTGAGTGATGATGGTCTCGGAAACATCGACCGTATGCTGCAGGTCCCAGAGCACGCGGTAGGGGGTGAGCGGTGTCGCGTCCGAGGTCAAGCGCGGCATCCACTCCCGCATCCATTCATGCTCGACGGCCTGGATCTCTGCGACGACGCGCGATGCGTCCCGGTTCGCGCTCACGCGCTTGCGGCACGCAGCCAGAAGCGCGAGCAGCGTCAGCTGCGCATCACCGATGAGCCCATGCTGCGCGATCACCGACTTGTTGAGATCGACAGAGTCCAGCGTCGCGTGAATCAGGACCTTGCCTGTCGGAATCGCGATCGCGAACGCGCTCTCCGAGAAGCTGCAACCGATCCCGAAGATCACATCCGCCTGGCGCAGGAAGTGCGGCACGGCCTTTGGATGCGCGTTACCGCCCGGAGCCGAGTGCGAGCGGGTGCGTCTCATCGAAGGAGCTCTTGCCCGGCAGGCTCGTGCATACGGGAATGGCGAGGAGCTCCGCAAGCTCGCGCAGCTCCTCGTAGGCGTTCGCCCAGTGCACGCCTTGCCCGGCATAGATCACGGGCCGCTGCGCCTTGATGAGCACCTCCGCGACGCGCTCCACCGCATCAGGATCCGGCCCCGAGCGGGTGCGGACGACGGGGGCATAGTCGAGCGGCTCGGGCACCTCATCGCCAAAGGCATCGTGAGGAATCTCCACCACCACCGGCTGCGGGCGCCCGTTGCGCAGCTGCGTGAAGGCGCGCCGGAAAATGTTCGGCACTTCCGCACCGATGGTGACCGGCTCGGCGTGCTTGCTGATGCCGGCCATCTGGATGCTGGAGTTGAAGTTATGAGGCACGTGCGCGAGGCGGCGCGCGTAGCCTTGTGGCATCACGAGCACCGGCACCGAGTCACCGTAAGCCTGCGCAACGCCACCGTATGCGTTCTCGGCGCCCGGCCCGTGCTGCATGCAGAAGGCGCCGAGCTTGCGGCCACGAGTCACGCGTGAGACGGCGTCCGCCATGTGCAGGCCCGTGCGCTCCTGGCGCACGATGACCGTGCGGATATCGGCCGCCGCAGCCGCCTCGAGCAGGCGGTTGCGCGGGTAACCGAACAGCACATCGATCCCTTCGCGCTTGAGGATCTCGGCGATGGCCGCATCGGTCTTCAAGCAGTGCTCTCCTCGACCTCGTGCGCCCGCAACAACGGCAGCGCGGGCAGAGTGAGGAATTCCTCGAAGTCCATCGACAGCGACAGATCCCGAAAAAGCCGGATCGCCTCATCGAAGCGTCCTTGCGCGTAGACCTCGGCACCGAGCTCCTGTGAGACGCGCTGCATCTCCTCGTTGATGCAGTCGATCGAGAAGCTCCGGGGTCGCCGTGGCACCGTCGGCGAGCGCGATCCGGTAGTGCACCCACTGCCACACCTGCGCGCGGCTGATCTCGGCCGTGGCCGCATCCTCCATGAGGTTATAGAGCGGCACTGCGCCCTTGCCGCGCAGCCAGGCCTCGATGTACTGAACGCCCACCCGAATGTTCTCGCGCAGCCCCGCCTCGCTCTTCGTGCCCTCGTGTACGGCGAGAAGATCCTTCTGACCCACGCTCACGTCCTCACGCAAGCGCTCGAGCTGATTGGGCTGCGGCATCAGACGGTCGAACACCTCCTGCGCCACGGGCACCAGATCCGGATGCGCGACCCAGGTACCGTCGTGGCCGTCTCCTGCTTCACGCTCCTTGTCTGCCCGCACGCGTGCCAGCGCTGCGGCATTGGCCGCGGGATCCTTGCGGTTGGGAATCTGCGCCGCCATGCCGCCCATCGCGAAGGCGCCGCGCCGATGACACGTCTTGATGAGGAGCAGCGAGTACGCACGCAGGAACGCCTTTCCCATCACGACCTGTGAGCGATCCGGCAGGACATAGGCCGCGTTCGCGCGCAGCTTCTTGATGAAGGAGAACATGTAGTCCCAGCGGCCGCAGTTGAGTCCCACGATGTGCTCGCGCAGTTCGTAGAGGATTTCGTCCATCTCGAATGCGGCGGGCAGCGTCTCGATCAGCACCGTCGCCTTGATGGTTCCCGTGGGCAGACCGAGGCGCTCCTGTGCGAACACGAAGACGCTCATTCCACAGCCGCGCTTCCTGATGGCTCTCGAGCTTCGGCAGGTAGAAGTACGGCCCGCTGCCCTGTGGCAAGCTGCGCTCGGGCGTTGTGGAAGAAATACAGTCCGAAATCGAACAGCGCGCCGGAGATCGGAGCGCCGTCGACCGTCATCGCAGGCTCAGGCAGATGCCAGCCGCGCGGTCGCACCAGCAGCACCGCCGGATTCGGACCGAGCGCGTAGTGCTTGCCGCTGGAGGGATCGCGATAGTCGAGTGTCGCGTGCCAGCGATCGAGCAGATTGATCTGGCCTTCGAGATTGTTGTGCCAGGTGGGCGCATTCGCGTCCTCGAAGTCCGCCATGAACACCTTGGCGCCCGAGTTCAGCGCGTTGATGATCATCTTGCGATCGACCGGCCCGGTGATCTCGACGCGCCGGTCGAGCAGATCGGCGCGGAATCGATGCCGACGCGCCAGTCCGATGCGCGCACATCGCTGGTATCGCGGCAGAAAATCCGGCAGCTCGCCCGCGTTATAGCGTGCCTGGCGGCCGGCGCGTGCGTGCAGCACCTGTGCGCGTCGCGCATCGAAGCGCCGGTGCAGCGCTGCCAGGAACTCCAGCGCCTCGCTCGTGAGGATCTCGTCGTAGCGCGAGCCCCAGCGTTGATGGGTGAGCACTCCCTGGGGGAGGGTCGGGGTGGAGCGACGATCAGGGGCAGCAGTGGACATAATCTCCTCGGGGAAGCGGGCGCGAACGGACAACGGCACTATGCCTCGGCGCCCGCGACAGGGGTAGCCGAAGCAGCCTGCACGTGCTCGCTCAAGATGCGGCCGTCGTAGCGCTTGAGGAACAGTGTGCCGAGAAAAGTAATCAAGGCGCATCCGAGCATGTAATACGCCGCGTCAGCGGGCCGCCCGGTCGCCTTGACCAGAGCCGTTGCCGAAAGCGGCGCCGCGCCGCTGAAGATCGAGAATGCCAGATTGAAAGACACCGCGACTCCGCTGAAGCGGATGCGCGTGGGGAACAGATCACCGACGATTCCACACATCGGACCGTTGCAGAGTGATGCGGCCGCTCCAGCCGCAATGAAAAGCAGATTCAGATCGACGCTGTGTGCCGCGGCCGAATTGAAGAACGGCACGCACAGCAGCGCAAGGAGCAGCGAGCCGATCCGAAGCAGGCGGCGTCGAGGCACCCGATCCCCGAGCCATGCGGCGCCCAAAAGCCCGAACGAGAGCACCAAAAGACCGAGGTTCTGCGCCTCGATAGCCTCGAGCGCGCTGTAGTGCATGACGTTCGGCAGGAACGCGGGCATCGCGAACAGCAGTCCGTTGAACCCCGCCGTCGCGGTCAGGGCGGCGACTCCGACGAGGGCGGCACCGGGGCACGTGCGTATGAGATCCATGAACGGACGCTGCGAGGGCGCATGCCGCATCTTGCGGAACTCGGCGGTCTCCTCGAGCGACAGGCGCAGATAAAACGCGATGAGGCCGAGCGCGCCGCCGACCAGGAAGCCGATGCGCCAACCCCAGTCCGCGACCTCGGACGGGGCGAGGGTCTTGTGAATGATGAGGCTCAAAAGCGAGGCGAGCGCGACGCCCGTGTTCACGCAAAAGAAGATGAACCCCGATGCGAACCCAGCCTTGCGCGGTGCGGTCTCGACCACATAGGTGATGGCGCCCGGGAGCTCACCGCCCAACGAGAAGCCCTGGATCGAGCCGCAGCACGACCATGCAGCCCGAGGCCACGAACCCCCAGCGCGCATAGCCCGGCAGCAGGCCCATGCAGACCGTCGCGGCGGACATGGTCAGCATCGCGACGATGAATACTTTGCGGCGGCCGTAGCGGTCGCCGAAATGGCTGAACACGACGCCACCCAAAGGGCGCGCGACGTAGCCGACTGCGAAGACGGCAAACGAGAACATGAGACGCACCAGCGGATCGCTGACGGGGAAAAAGGCGCCGCCGATGTACTGCGCGAAGGTGCTGTAGACGACGAAGTCGTAGAACTCGAGGGCTCCGCCGAGGCTCGAGAGGATGATGACCCGCCACTGACTCCAGGGTATGCCCTGGCCCGCGGCTTCGCCCATCATCGAACGCCCCGCGCGTGTGTCATAAGCTTGGGAGCATACCGGAACTATCCCGTTCGTGATGCGCAGCGCGCAGTTGATGGAGGAGGGGAAACAGCCGGAAACTCGCGCGTTGACCCTCTATAGGACATGTGCTAACTCCCATGTAATCCGCAATTTACGAGAGCCTGAGGCTCGATGCGCAGCATCGCCGGTCGACGGGATTTTCTGATAGCCAGCTGTGGCGTGGCCGCAGGCTTGTCGCTGCCTGGCCTGTCCGCAGCCGCGCCGCCGGCTCGGCTGACGGTCGAGCCGCTTGGCGATGGATTGGTGCTGATCTCGGGTGCCGGTGGAAACGTCGTGGCCCTGAGCGGAGCTGATGGGCTTTTGATCGTCGACGGCGGATCGGCAGAGCGCTCGCCGGAGCTTCTGAAGCTGCTCGCCGGCCTGCCTGCCGGGCACCACATCCGTACCGTCTTCAACACCCACTGGCATTGGGACCATACCGGCGCGAATGAGCTCTTGCGCAAGGCCGGAGCGACGATCATCGCGCACGAGAACACGCGCCTGTGGCTGGGCACACCCAGTCTGGGAAGCGTGGCAGAACCGCACCTACTGCCCGCCCGGCCCAAGGCGCTGCCGACGCAGACGTTCTACAAGAGCGGAAGCTCAGCTTCGGCAAGCCAGCCGATCGAGTATGGCTATCTGCCGCAGGCGCATACGGACGGCGACATCTATGTCTATTTCCGCGAGCCAGAATGTGCTGGTGGCGGGCGATGTGGTGGCCGTCGGCCAGCTATCCGATCCTCGACTACTGCACCGGCGGCTGGATCGTGCGGCATGGTCAATGCCACCAAGAAGCTGCTCGACCTGAGCGATGACCAGACGCGCATCGTGCCGGGCACGGGCCCGGTGCAGACCAAGCGCGGATCTGGCGGCCGAGCACGACATGCTGGCGACGCTGCACGAGAATCTGTGGCAGCTGATGCGCAAGGGCATGGGGGCCGACGACATCATCGCCGCGGGCGCGACCACGAATTCGACGCCAAGTGGGGCAATCCGGATCTGTTCATCACCAATGCCTACCGGGGCCTGTACGGACATGTGCGCGAAATGCGCGGGGTGTCTAGGCATCGAGCGCGCAGATCTCGACGTGAGACGCAATGCATTCTGGCACTTCGGTGCTCGCCAGCGTCGCGGCTGCTCGGCGGCCGATGCGCCGCGCGACGCCCGGCGCAGCGCAGCGCCGATAAGCACTGGGCACTTGCTCGACGACTACTGCGAGAAATGCCACAACGCGACGGACTGGGCCGGCAGGCGTCGCCTTCGACACCATGCAGCCGGCAGGCATTCCCCAGGATGCCAAGATCTGGGAAGCGGCGGTCAGCAAGCTGCGCGGCCGCCTGATGCCGCCGCCGGGCGAAAAGCAGCCCGACCAGGCGACGCATCGACTCGTTCGTGTCCTGGATGGAGACAACCTCGATGAGGCGGCCGCCGCGCATCCGGATCCCGGGCTATGTGTCCCTGCATCGCCTGAATCGCACCGAGTACGCGCGCGCGGTCAAGGATCTGCTCGATCGTCGATGTGGACCCGGAGGCGCTGTTGCCCAAGGACACCAAGAGCGACGGCTTCGACGACGTCGCGAATGTCCTGAAGGTCTCGCCGACGTTTCTCGATCAGTACATTTCCGCGGCCCGCACCGTCGCCGCGCTGGCCGTCGGCAATCCGCACGCGCCCAGGCCATCGTCGACCTATCGCGCGCCGCCCGCACGAGCAGGCCTTCCATATCGAGGGACTGCCGCTGGGCACCCGCGGCGGCATGCTGGTGGTGCACAACTTCCCGGCCGACGGCACCTACGACGTTCAACCTCAGTGTCGGTACCGGCTGGGCTACATCGGCGAGCTGGCGCAGGAACACAAAGTCATCTTCCTGATCGACGGCAAGCAGGTTTCGAGCGCGAGCATCGGCGGACCGCAGGACTTGAAGGATGCCGACCAGAAGCAGCAGGAGGCGCACCAAGGAATTCGCGGGCGCTTCCGCGACATCACGTGTGCCGTCACGGCGGGCCCGCACGAGCTGGTCGCGACCTTCGTGGCAGCGTGCCGAGTCCGAGTCGGACGACTGGCTGAGCCCTTCAATCCGCTGGGCGGCATTGGCGCGTCTGCCGCGCATCGGCGGCCTTGAGATCACGGGCCCGACGGATCTGACCGGCGTCAGCGAGACGCCGAGCCGCGCGCAAGATCTTCTGCCTGTCATCCGGCCGAGGCAGAGCGAGGAGCTGCCTGCGCGCGGCAGATCCTCGACCTCGCTGAGCCGCGATCGCCTACCGGCGCCCGGTGACCGAGGCGGACCTGGCGCGCGCCGCTGCATTTCTTCCAGGACGGCCGCCAGGGCAAGGACTTTGATGCGGGCATCGAGAACGCGCTGGTCGCGATTCTCGTCGAGCCCGAAGTTCCTGTATCGCGTCGGAGATCCGCAGGTCACCACGGCCAGACTGCTCGCCCAGGCGACCGTCAAGGTCAGCACGGCGCCTGCGGCAGCCTATCGCATCAGCGATCTGGAACTGGCCTCGCGCCTGTCGTTCTTCCTGTGGAGCGAGGGACCGGACGAGGAGCTGCTCGAGTCTGGCCGTCAGCGAACACAGCTGCATGAGCCGGCAGTCCTCGAGGCGCAGGTGCAAGCGCATGCTGGCCGATCCGCGCGCCAATGTCGCTGGTCACGAACTTCGCGTTCCAGTGGCTGAAGGTCGACGGCATGGACAAGATCAAGCCGGACCCGGTCGTGTTCCCGTACTTCGACGAGGACCTGCGCGCCGCCTTCCACAAGGAGATGGAGCTGTTCGTCGGCAGCGTGCTGCTGCAGGATCACGACGTGCTCGACCTGCTCACGGCGAACTACACCTTCGTCAACGAGCGCCTGGCGCTGCACTACGGCATCCGCAATGTCCGGGCAGCGAGTTCCGCCGCGTCGACGCTCACCGATTCGCACCGCTTCGGGCTTGCTCGGCAAGGGCGCGATTCTGATGGGCACCTCCTACGCCAACCGCACCGCGCCGGTGCTGCGCGGCGCCTGGGTGCTCGAGGTCGATCACCGGCACCCCGCCGCATGCGCCGCCGCCGGCCATCCCGGCGCTGAAGGAAAACGTCCCGGGCGCGCAGACCGCTCACCATCCGCGAGCGCATGGAGATGCATCGCTCGCAGCCCTCCTGCAACGCCTGCCACGGCATCATGGATCCGATCGGCATGTCGCTCGAGAACTTCGATGCCATGGGCAAGTGGCAGACGCAAGGATTCCGAGACCGGCACGCCGATCGATACCTCCGGCAAGATGGCGGATGGCACGCGCCGTCAACGGGCCGGACGATCTGCGCAAGGCGCTGATGGCGCGCCCGGACCAGTTCGTGCAGACGCTCACCGAGAATCTGATGACCTACGCGCTTGGGCCGCACGCTCGAGTATTACGACATGCCGATCGGTGCGCACAGATCGTGCGCGAGGCGGCGCACAATGACGATCGCTTCTCGGCCATCGTGCTCGGCATCGTCGCACAGCCCCGAGTTCCAGATGCAGCAGCCGCGCGGCAGCACCGAGGCGCGCGCCAGCCAAGACGCGAACAATGACCGCACGGCGATCGCGCGCCGCACTGACGCGACAGAGGCACTCGATATGAATTTCATCACCAAGAAGCATCTGTCCCGCCGCACCGTGCTGCGCGGCGTCGGCGCGACGATCGCGCTGCCGCTGCTGGATGCCATGATTCCGGCGCAGCACCGCGCTGGCCCAGACCGCGGCGGCGCCGAAGATGCAGCTGGCGTTCATCTACTTCCCGCATGGCGCCATCATGGATCAGTGGACGCCGAGCCGGCACCGGCCGGGATTTCAAGCTCTCGCCGCATCCTGACAGCCGCTCGAGCCGTACCAGAAAGCAGCTGATCGTGGTCAGCAATCTCGGCAACCGCCCGGCCGAGAGCGCCGCCGTGCATGCCATCGTGCCCGGCACGTGGCTGTCGCTGCGTGCATCCGCAGGAGAGCCAGGATCCGTATCGGCGGCGTGACCATCGATCAGATCGCCGCGCAGAACATCGGCCAGGACACCCCGCTCCCGTCGCTGGAGGTCGCGCACCGAATCAGGACGGCGGCGGCGGCGTCCTGCGATCGCGCCTACGGCTGCAGCTATCTCGGGCACGATTTCGTTCCGCACGCCCACCACGCCGCTGCCGATGGAATACAACCCGCGCAACCTGTTCCAGCGCCTGTTCGGCCGCGGCGACACGCCCGGCGGAGCGCAAGGCGCTCGGCGAGCAGTACGACAGCATCCTCGACATGGTGCACAGCGATGCCGCGACCATGCGCAGCGAGCTCGGGCGCGCGCGACCGCGCGGTGCTCGAGCGACTACCTGGACAGCGTGCGCGAGGTCGAGCGGCGCGTGCAGAAGATGGAGAGCGCAGGATCTGTCGCAGCTGAAGCTGCCGGCGGTGCCGATGGGCATTCCGGAGCAGTTCCCGCAGCAGCAGATGCTGATGTTCGACATGATCGCGCTGGCCTTCCAGGCCAATCTCACGCGCATCGCCACCATGATGATGGCGGCCGAAGTGAGCAACATGACCTACAACTTCATCGGCGTGCCGGACGCCTTCCATCCGGTCTCGCATCACCAGGGCGATGCCGACGAAGATCGAGAAGCTGGTGAAGATCCAGACCTACCACACGCCAGAAGGTGGCCAAGTTCCTCAAGCGGCTGGCGGATACGCCCGACGGCGATGGCTCGCTGCTGCGATCATTCGATGATTCTGTACGGCAGCAACATGAGCAACAGCAACGCCCACGACCAGTACCCGCTGCCCACCGCGCGTGCTCGGCGGGGCCTGCGGCAAGATGAAGGGCGGCCAGCATCTGCAGCTACCCGGAGCACACGCCGCTCGCGAATCTGCTGCTGACGCATGCTGGACCGCGCGGGCATTCCGACCGGACAAGCTCGGCGACAGCACCGGCCAGTTCGCGGAGATCTGAGATGAAACGCCTGGCTCGCTCGTCGCACTGATGCTCGCCGTCGCAGGCGCCGGCAGCTGCGCGGCGCCAGCGCAGCCGTCGCTGGTGGACGCTGGCGCAGCGGCCAGGACCCAGCGCCAGGCGCTCGCGCTGATCGACGCAGGGCGCCGATGTGAATGCGCGCCTCGGACGATGGCACGACGCGCGCTGATTGGGCCGCGCATCGCGGCGATCGCGCGCTCGTCGAGCGCGCTGCTCAAGGCGCATGCGAACGCCGAACGTCGCCAACGACTACGGCGCGACGCCCATGCTCGGAGGCGGCGGTGTTCGGCGATGCGGCGCATCATGGAGCAGCTGCTGAAGGCGGGCGCGGACGTCGAATCGGCCAATGCCGATGGCCAGACGGCGCTGATGCTCGTCGCGCGCACCGAGCAATGTCGAGGCCGCCGAAGCTGCTGCTGCAGCATGGCGCGCACGTCAATGCGACCGAGAAATTGCCGCGGCCAGACGGCGCTGCATCTGGGCGGCCGCGGAAAGCCAGCCGGCAGATGGTGAAGAGCTGCTCGCGCGCATCGCGCCAACGTCGAACGCGCGTCTCGACCATCGAATCATCGACCGCGCCAGGTCACCGCGCGAGCCGCGCGTCGCAGTGCGCGACCGCCCGGCGGCATGACGCCGCTGCTGTATGCGGCGCGCCAGGGCTGCCTGGAATGCGTGCAGGCATCTGATCGAAGGCCGATGCGGATCCGAACCTGACGCGATCCCGGACGGCATCACGCCGCTGCTCATCGCGACGGAGAACTTTCACTTCGATCTGGCGGCCTACCTGCTCAAGAAGGGCGCCGATCCGAATCGCTGGGACTGGTGGGGACGCACGCCCGCTGTATGCGGCGGTGGATCTGAACACGCTTGCCCTATGGCGGCCGGCCGGATCGACCCTCGCTGGATGACACGACCAGCCTGAAGATGATCGAGCTGCTGCTCGATGCCGGCGCCAATCCCGAACGCGCAACTGAAGCTGTTTCCGCCGTACCGCTCGCTCGGTGCGGATCGCGGCGCGGATCAGATGCTGACCATCGGCACGACGCCGCTGCTGCGCGCCGCCAAGGCCGGCGATGCGCCCGCGATCCGGCTGCTGCTCGCGCACCACGCCAATGCCGATCTGGCCAACAGTGACCGGGCATCACGCCGCTCATGGCGGCGGCCGGCCTGGGCTCGAACGACATCGACACCCGCGGCAAGTACAAGTCCGCAGCAGCAGGCCGATCGCCTCCATCGATCTGCTCGTCGCGGCCGGCGCCGACGTGAATGCCGCCGACCGCAGCGGCCAGACGGCGCTGCACGGCGCCGCGTACTGGGGTTGGAATGATGTGGTCAGGATGCCTCGTCGCCGCACCACGCCGACCTGGACGCGAAGGACGCGAAGGGCATCACGCCGGTCGACTCCGCGATGGGACGGGCCGGAGGGCACGGGCGCGGCGGCCAGAGCATCGAGGTTCACGAGGCGACCGCGAAGCTGTTGAAGCAGCTGATGGCAACCAATACCACCGCAAGCAACGCAGGACCACCAGCTTAACTGACCGAACCGATGTCGAACGAAGACTCTAGACGCCTGGTCTGGGACCTGCCGCTGCGCCTGTTTCATTGGCTTTTCGCCGTGAGCATCCTCGCCTCATGGGCCACGGGCAAGGCGGGCTTCGAATGGACGCCGTGGCACATGCGGCTTGGCTACTGGATGATCGGGCTGTTGATTTTCCGTGTGACCTGGGGGTTCATCGGTCCGCGTCACGCGCGTTTCAGCAGTTTTCTGGCCTCACCGCGCAGGGCCTGGAGCTATCTGCGCGGACTCTTCGGTGCAGGAACGGTGCTCCACAGCGTCGGCCACAATCCCCTCGGCGGCCTCATGGTGATCCTGATGCTGGCACTGGTCGCGTTTCAGGCGACGACGGGGCTCTTCTCGACCGACGACATCGTCTGGACCGGACCCTACAACCCATCGGTGAGCGGCGCGACGGCACAGTTGCTGACCAAGCTGCACCACGCCAACTTCAATCTGATTCTGGCCGCGGTCGCGCTGCACGTGAGCGCGATCCTGTTCTACGCGTTCGTGAAGAAACAGAATCTCGTCGGCGCCATGATCAACGGATGGAAACCCGCCGAGGCGGTTCCGGCAGAAGAGGCGATCGAGAGCTCAGAGCTGCTGAAAGCACTGATCGTGATCGTGTGCAGCAGCGCAGTGGTCTATCTCTTGCTGAGCGCGGCGCCGCCGGCGCCGGCCAGCAATACGTTTTAAACGGCACGTGGGTGCGGCTATTTGTCTCTGAACTGATCGTGGCAGGAGCCGCATGCCTTGCCGACTGCACCGGCCGCCTTGAGCGTCGCGCCCTTGTCGCCAGTCTTCGCGGCCGTCTCGAGATTCAAGGCGGCGTCCTGCAAGTCCTTGGCCTTCTGTTCGAAGTCGGACTTGTTGGTCCAGATGCCTTCGCGCGCCTTGGTCTTGACCGGAAACTTGCGCGTGTCGGTCTGAAACACGTCCGGAATCAGTCCGGCGGTGATCTGAATGCGGGCACCGGCCTTCTGTGCGACGGCGGCATCGAACGGGGCGCCTTTGAGCATGGCGCCGACTGGGCCGAACGAGAATGCCTGTACCTTGAAAAGCCCCTGGCGGATGAGGGTGGCGTTCTCCGCCTGCTGTTCGGGTGTCGGAGGGGCGGGCTGCCCGACTGCCACGGAAAGTGCCGCCAGCGAGCCGATCGCTGCCCAACCCAACTTAGAGAAGCCATTCATCGCGTCCATCTCCCCATATTGTTGGCCGTCGCGTTGAAGTGTAGCAGAGGCCCTGTACCGGCGGGCCGCCCGATGTTCAGACGGCGAGCGCTTCGCCCAGAACGACGGGCGGGATGTCTCGATCCCAGTACGGAGTCTCCGGACCGAAAATGCCCGCCAGATAATCCACGAACGCTCGAACCTTGACCGGCACCAGACGCCGTCCGGAGTAGACGGCATAGATGGCGACATCGGCAGCGCCGCAGTACGTCGGCATTATTCGCTTGAGAATGCCCCGGCGCAGCTCCCGGCTCACATCCCATGTCGAGCGAAAGCCGACGCCGAGGCCACTGATGACAGCCTCGCGCACGACTTCGCTGGAGTTGGTCTGCACGATGCTCTCAGGCTTGAAGGTGACCGGACCCTCCGGACCTTCGAGGCGCCAGATGATCTGCGGCCCCGCCGAGAGCAGCCGATGCCGATGCAGATCGGCAATATCGCGCGGCTCACCGTGACGCTGCAGGTACTCCGGAGCGGCGCACAGTACGCGGCGATTCGGCGCAAGACGCCGCGCCACCAGGCTCGAATCGGGCAGCGTGCCGATCCGGACGGCGAGATCGAAGCTGCCGGCGACGAGATCGACATAGTCATCATCGAGGTCGACCCGCAGCCGCAGATCCGGGTACATGTCCAGGAACGTCTTGAGCCGGGGGGCGACATGCAATCGGCCAAAAGCCGTCGGCAACGAGATCTTCAATACGCCGCGAGGTCTTTCCGAGTCCACCGCGGCGAAGTTCTCGGCATCCTCGACGGCCGCGAGCACGGACAGTACTCGCTCATAAAAGCTGTGTCCGACATCAGTTGGCGTGACACGGCGTGTGGTCCGTTGCAGCAGCCGGACCCCCAGGCGATCCTCCAGTCGCGTCACACGCTTGGAGATCATGGCTGGAGAAGAATGCAACTCGCGCGCTGCCGCCGAGAGGCTTCCCGCCTTGATCACCCGCGCGAAGATCTCGTAATCCAGCAGGTCGGTGGTCTTTTCCACAGTGGCTATTATCCGCATCGCAAGCGGGGCGGGACAGTCCGTGCGGGCGAATTGTCACAAAACGCACCGGGGCGGCGCTGACCCGCACTTTTGCAGCTGCGAACGCCGGGGCGACGCGTGCCACCCAGGAAGTCCGTGACGCCATCGCTCACGAGGGCGCGTGCATCGCCCTGGCTTGTTTGAAAGAAGTCTCCGTCGATCCGTCCGCCCCGAATCAAATTCACATCGTTCCATTGATGAGGACAAGCATGCCTTGCACGCCATGTCATCGACGGTGGCGGAGCCTCGTGGGGTACTCGCCGGAAGACGCGTACCCGCCGAAGGACGAGGCCGAACGCGAAGCTCGACCGGCGCTCCGATTGGCCCCGTTTACCTGCGAGATGTGACAGTCTCGCAACAGTTGCTACAGCGGATCGAACCGTGTGACGAATCGTCAACATTTACTCGCCGAGGCCAGAGTGCGGCTTGACGACCAGTCGTGACAGCCCGCCGTCTAAATGCTCGCGCTACACTCCGGAGGGCCTTTCGCAATGGCGCAACGCGAGCCCGCGGCCAAAGACCGCTCATTTCGACAGAGGCATATGCAGCTACAGTCGTCCAATGGCGAGGGATATTGAGTGCCGAGAGTTTCATAGTGCGACAACTTGCGGAATGCGCAGCGCAATATGATGATATAACATCTTTAGACGAATCGAGATGCTCGGCACGAGTCGCTCGGGCCACCCTTAAGCGCGGATCGATTCTGAGATGGTGCGATTGCATAGTATCTTCGAGAATGTCACGAATGCGAGCCTCACGCTCATCGGTCGGAAATCTGCAGGGGCGCGCCATCCTCGTTGTGTTGCTTGCAAGCGTCCGTTGCGCATCGCACAGACTCGCCGTACAGTACGGCGCAACTCGATCTTTGAAGGCAGGTCAAGAAGCACACATCACGTTTGAGCACGGATGCCCGCAACACGGCGATCTGGCGACATTTATTTAGTTCAGGGGGATAAATGATCACGATCCGTCATGCGGTCGGGACTGCGCTGGGCGCAGTTGCCGGACGATCACATCGGTCCAATAGCGTCTCATGGATCGGTTTTCTGGGAGCTGCGGTCTACGCACGAGCCTGATGGACCTGAACAGTCCAGCCGTCGGCGCAGGAGCGACGCCCGCGACGCTCGAGTAGCCGGTGGCGCGGTCTCGCTGGAGGAAGTCACGGTCACGGGCTCGCGCATCAAGCGCACCACCGACTTCAACACCCCGACGCCCACGACGGTCATCGACAGCGCGACGATGGACAGCCTGGGCTTGGTGAACATCGGTCAAGCGCTGCAGTTTTCCCCGTCGAACGTTTCCGACGTTCACGCCGGCGAACACGGGTAACTCCAACTTCTTTACCGGCGCCTACATCGCTGACCTGCGCGGCCTGAATCCCTACTTCGGCAGCCGCACCCTGATGCTGGTCGACGGACAGCGTCGTACAGACCAACCAGGGCGACAGCTTCGACCTGAACTTCATTCCGCAGATCCTCGTCACGCGCATCGACACGGTAACGGGCGGTGCCTCGGCAGCCTACGGCTCCGGCGCCATCGCGGGTGTCGTCAACGTGATTCTCGACAACAAGCTCGAAGGCGGCAAGATCACCGGCGATTTCTACCAGACCAAGCCATAGCGATGGGCGCGACCAGCCACTTCGGCGCAGCGTATGGGCACGGTCTCTTCGATAACCGCGTCCATTTCGTGATTGGCGGCGAGTACGAGAACAGGACGCCATCGGCTGCGAGTTCGCCCGCAGCTGGTGCGCGCAGAACGTGGGTGAATATCAGCTGGGTAACACCCCCCCTCGAGCGGATCGGCCGGTATTCTGGGCTATGGGTCGAACGTGCGCTCCAATTTCAACAGCACGACGGGCGTTCTATATAGCTTGGCGAACTTCGGGGGCTTTCACGGCGCGCCCCCGGTGTGTCTTGACCCCGGATGGCAGCGCAGCGCTGCCATACACGACCGGAACCCCACAATTCTCCTTCGCAGACGATGTACAAGGCGGCGAGGGGATACCGATCTATCAGTACGCCAATCTGCAGGCTCCGGTGAACCGCGGTACTGGAATGTTCGCCGTCACCGCGCAGGTCACGGAGACCATCAACTTCAAGGCCGATGTGCTCTTGGCGCGTGAGGAGACGACCAACTATAACGGCGGTGCCTCGACGCTCGCCGACTATCTCATCCCGCAGAACGCCTACGGCTGCCCGGCACGCCCAATGTCAATGCGTTTTCGTCGTCGGCTCGACCTGCGTCAATGCTGGCTCGCCCACGCTGCACGCGGCCTAATCAGCAGCAGTTCTCCGGGGCGCCGACGGTGCATTCTGAACAAGGACTGGACATGCCAGACTCAAGGGCTGACCCGATTCACACCGACGTGACTCGCGTCACCTTCGGGTTTGACGGCAAATTCGGGGATTCCTCCTGGACCTGGGACGCGGACTACAACTACGGCCTGACCCATCATGACCAGCTCGTTCAGCAGCCGGTCAGCCTCTACCGCATCCTGATGGCTCTCGATTCAGTCAATACGCCGAACGGGCCGGAGTGTCGCGTGACGGCCGACGGATTTGCCGGCTGCAGCTTGCGCGCAAATCCATTCGGTGGCTTGGGTCCGCCAATCCGCTGCTCGCGCATGGCTGCGTGCCGCTCAATCCCTTCGGCATCAGCCGCTTTCCGCAGCCGCCTCAGCTACTCGTTCGGCAACCTCGATGGAGCAGCTGCGCAATGCCCAGACCGACGTGACCCTCAATGCCTCGGGCAACTATCTTCAACGGCATCGGCGCGGGCCCGTTCTCGGTCGCTGTCGGCTACGAGTGGCGCCAGGAGCGCGGCGACAATATCGACCAGCCGGGACAGCCCACGTACTCTGGCCGATGATTACGAGATCCAGTACGGCTCCTCGTTCGGCGGCATCATGACGGTCAACGAGGGGTATCTCGAGACGAACCTGCCGCTCATGAAGGACCTGCCCGGCGCGCATCTGCTCGAGTTCGATATCGCGGGGCGCGAATCGCAGTACGAGAATTCGGCACTCTATGGTGTCAACGTCTGCACACTCCCGGCGTCAATGGCTGTCCGCTCTCAAACGCTCCTCCGGGCACGACCTTCACGCTAAGTTCTTCACCTGGAAGGCCTCCGGGATCTGGGAGCCGGTCGAGGGCTTGCGATTCCGGGCGAGCCAGTCGCGCGATGAGCGCGCGCCCAACTTCCGCGAGCTGTACTACAACCAGGTCATCGGCGCGGGTGGACTCTTCGGCCAGTGCGGTCCCTTCGGCACCACTGTCGACCCCTGCACCTGGAATCTGCTCGGCAATCCAAATCTGAAGCCTGAAAGCTCCGACACCACCACGGTGGGCATCGTGCTGACGCCCACAGACTTCCTGCCGGGCTTCCAGTTCTCTGCGGACTGGTTCCACATCAAGATCAATGACGCCATCGAACAGGCGAACCCCACCCTGCTCTTCAACAACTGCAGCTGACGCGCAGTGCGCCGGGATCACCTTCAACGACAATCCGGTGAATGCGGCCGGCGCGCCGTGCGGTGGGGGACTGCAGGGTCAGGCGGCCTACGCGCTGGGCTGCTACAACCTCCAGAGATCGCGCCGACCTCCTACAACGGTGCGTTCTACGAGGTCCGTGGCGTCGACTTCTCGCTCAACTACCTCATGGACCTTGGGGCCGTGGGCACGGTTAACACCCGATTGCTCACGACCTGGATGGACCAGCAGGACTTTCAGTCCTACCCGGGCGGCCCGGTGCTGAGCATCCTCGGGCAAACGGGCACTGGAAACGGGTTCCTGAACGACTACACGCCGAGCGCAAAGTGGCGCGGCAGCCTGCTCATCACCTGGGCGAAGGGTCCCGCTGAGCATCACGCCCAACATGAACTTCGTGGGCCGCGGCGTCATGGACTATCTGGGCGTGACTCCGGCCCAGGGGGCGCTCTATACGGAGACGCTCAACGGCACACTGCCTGCCGCCCTGCAGGCATATCGGGTTCCATCCCATGCCGTACAACTACGTGCCGAGCTACTTCCTGTTCGGCCTGAATGCCACCTATACCTTCGCGAACGGCGGCATCCAGGCGTTGAAGGGACTGCAACTCTTCGGCCAGGTGAACAACATCTTCAACAAGACCCCGCCGTTCACCGGAGGCGAGAACCTCTTTGGGCCGGCGAACGTATACGGCGGCACGAACCCGATCTTCTTCGATACGCTTGGGACTTGCGTATCGCATCGGGTTCCGCTTGACCTTCTGACGTAAACGCAGAAGCGGCTGAGACTGAGGGGCGACTGTGTGCGAGCACACAGTCGCCCTTTGCTAGCTCAGCGCGCTGATCACGACTTCGTCGCGTGCCTCGAGTTCTGCTCCGTGGCCTAATTTGGAGTCTGGGCTCCGGCATCAGGGACTGAGCACCGCTGAGCTCCAGGATCGCCCACGCGAAGTGTGGCAACCGGTGATGCGTCGGACGCGCCGTCACGGCCATCTCGCGTCTTGGTGCTACCCGTAGCGAGCCCGCAGGCCGGGTAGTACCTGCTGCGCGTACAAACGCAGGAACCGAGCCTGATCAGGCCCGGGCGCATGAAAGACCAGATGATTGAAACCCATTTCAATGTAAGGCGCGATCGCCTCGATCTGGGCCTGCGGATCGCTTGACACGATCCAGCGCTTGGCGATGCGTTCGAGCGGCAACGCCGCCGCGAGCCGCTCCATCTCCACGGGATCCTCGACGCTCATCTTCTCTTCCGGGGACAGCGCGAGCGCGCTCCATTCGCGCGTGTCCTCGAGCGCGCGCTGGTGATCGGTATCGAAGGAGACCTTCATCTCGATCATCCGATCGACGGAGCCCGGAGCTCGAGCCGACTCGCTCAGTCCCTTGGCGAGATTCGGCAGCAGCGTATCGCGGTAGAGCTGCGGGATCCTTGCCGCTCGTGCAGATGAATCCCTGGGCCTGCGCGCCGGCGAGCTTCGCGAGCACCGGTCCCGCCGCGGCAATGTAGATGGGTACCGGCGTTGCGGGTTTGTCGTAGATCGTCGCCTTCTCGGTGCGATAGTACTGCCCGCGAAATGAGACGCGCTCCTCGGTCCACAGTTGCTGGATGAGGGCGAGCGCCTCGCGGAAGCGCAGCGTGCGCTCGCGCTGCTCGGGCCAGGCAAGACCGGTCGCGGGTATTTCATTGATGGATTCGCCCGAGCCCATCCCGAGCACGACCCGATCCGGAAAGAGTGCTCCGAGTGTTCCGAACGCCTGCGCAACGATCGGCGGGTTGATAGCGAAATGTCGGCGTGAGCACGCTCGTGCCCATGATGATGCGCTTGGTGCTCGCCCCGAGGGCACCGAGCCAGGACAGGGAAAAGGGGGCGTGCGCGCCGGTATGCTTCCAGGACTGGAAATGATCGCTCACGAATACCGATTCGTAGCCCAGCTCCTCGGCCAGCTGCGCGAATGCAAGTAGCTCGCGCGGGCCGAATTGCTCGGCAGAGGCCTTGTAGCCGAGTCTCAACACGGGGTCGGTGTCGTGCGCTCAGCCCATACCCTGAACGGCCACCGGCTCGATCTCGTAGCGAATACGGACCTCGCCTGGCTGCCCGAACGGGTATTTGTCCTTGCCGAGATATTTCTTGGCGAGCGAGTTGATATGGTCGTCAGCGCCGCTCTCCGTCGCGCGCGCCACCCGCCCGCGAATCTGCACGTAGCGATAGGGGTTTTCGGGATCGACGATCATCACCGCAACCCGTGAGCCTTCCTGCATGTTGCGCGCCTTGACCCGACCCTTTGCAGTGTTCACGCGAATGTGCCGGCCATCGAAGTCGAACCAGACCGGGGTCAGCTGCGGCGAGCCATCGGGCATGACGGTCGCGAGCGATGCGAGCGGCTTCTTCTGTTGCAGCAGATCGAGATAGGAATCGAGGTTCGTCGCCATGGTTTACTCCGGATGCACGCAGCACGCCTGGGATGCATTCCAATACTAATTCCTCGTGCCGCGCCGCGCGACCCTCCACGCAAGCGTGACCGTTGGAGGGCGACCATATGGGGTACGGCGGATCGTCCTGCATCGCTGAGACGACGAAAAAACATGGGGCCCATGCGGGCCCCATGTACGCGCTCATCGTCAAGGCTTCAGCTGGTGGGGAGGTCACCTGCGTAGTAGACGAGCACGTATGCCGTTGCGGTGTTGCTCGCATTCGCGACAGGGACCGCGTAAACCTTCACGAGAGCGCCCGCGATGAGGCTCTGCTCGAGCGTCGCGAGATTTGCCGCTTGCGTGATGTCCAGCGGCGAGATCGTGAGTACTCCGCTCGAGTAATCCACCTGATAGACGAGCGTGGCGCTGTCTGCCGCGGTGCTGAGCTGTATGGTCGCCGTAGTTCCGCTTGCGGCGCCGGGAACCGTCATCGTGAAGTCGTACACGTTGGCGGAGCTCGACTGAATGAGCGGAGTCAGCACAGTGCCCAGCGGCAGGAGCGATGGCGCGAGAATGCTCGTCGCCGCTGCCCAGCCCGGTGTGCTCGCCGCGGCGTTCCAGGCCGCGAAGCTCGCCCCGTAGGCCGGCACAGCACCGATGCTGCCGCCGAAGTTGATCGCCTTGTTGGTTGCGGAGACCCAATCGGTGATCGCCGTCGACCCGCAGCAATCAAACGTGCTGACCGGGTAGGCGAAGTCCCACCACTTGTATCCCTCGACCGCCATCCCGTTCGCGCTCGGAACTGGGCTCGTGCCGTTCGCCATCGTGTCGGGGATATAGCTGAGTGTGATTCCGTTCGGGTTTGCGGGCGAGCCGTAGTCATCGCTCGCCGTGCGGAAGTCGTGCGTGTAGGTGAAGCTGCTCGTCGAGGACGAGGAGATCGTGCCATCAAAGCGCGCGGTCTCGATGTCGATCGACTCGGCGACCATCGGTGAGACGGTCGCATCCACTGTGGCATGCACCTTGAACCCGCGTACCAGATTGCCGCCGGCCACGAACTGGGCGCCATTGGTCGAGATCGGCGTCGCATCAGCCAACGCATCCTGCGGCGCGCGGAAGTAGATCAGCGTGCTCGAATTCACCAGGAAGTCGACCGGCTGACCCAGGTCATTCAATACCGTGACCAGGCCGCTCGCCGGATTGACGTGCAGAACATGGCCCTCGGGGCTCAGCCACACGGTATCAAAGCTGGCGCTTGCAAAGATCCGGGTCGCGATGAGCGTGCCGTCCTCCTGGTAGCGTGCGGCGACGCGCACCTGCTCCGAGCCAGCAGCGAGCGCGCTTTGCAGCGTGCTCGAAAGCTGCGCGAAGCTCGAGATCGTCACGGGGACGACGGGCTTCGAGTCGAGATCATAGAAAATCGTTCCGCCGCCTGCGGTCTGATCCAGACCAATGGTCAACGAGTGCGTGCCGGTCACGTAGGTCTCCGGGCTAACGAGGGGGACGCTCGGAAACTCCCGCGAGACCGTCATCGAAGTACCCGACGCCGTCGTCACCTCGCCATAGAGGTGTCGCAGTACCAGCCAGGCGATATCCGCGACAGGGTGGTGGCGCAACGGTCCGCGAAAGTTCACCGCCCAGACGGTCGCGCCACCCCCGATGGGAGTGCGCCCGACCAGAAACGCCGGATGTGCCAGATCGAACTCCAGGTCAAGCTGATTGTTCGCGTTCGACGCGACCTGCAGCGGCGCGACGAAATCGACCGGAACGGTGACCGTCAGATTGGGCGCGACGCCTTTTGCATTTTGAATTTGAATCTCGCTCGCGGGCACGCTCGCCCCCGGTGTTCCGGCGAAGCCGCTGGACGGATCGCTTGAAGCGGTGAGCAGCACATCTCCGCGATTCGCGCTGATCGTCACCACCGCGCCGGTGTACGTACCGACCGGCACGGATGCGTTGCCGATGAGCTCGCCGAGTTGGTCCAGCTGTACGAGGTTGATCACCGGCGGGGTCGCGGGCGCGGTATAAACGGTGACGTTGCTGCCACCGCCCTGCGGAACGAGCGCGATGGACAGTACCTTCACGCCGATCGTGGCCCAGTCCTCCGTGGTGGCATCACTGATCATCATCGAGACATTGCCGTTGGGCGGGGGCGTGCTCGAGGTGACCGGCTGCGACATCGAGTCGCTGCCGTCGCTGCCACAGGCTGCGAGGCCCGCGAGAGCCGTACCGCACGCGATGCGTTTGAGAGTCGTGAGCTTCATGGCGCAAATCTCCATCCTTCGCAACTGCGCGTAAAAGCGATGCGGGATTTGTTTGGTTGACAGGCGCCCGCAGGTAATTCAATGCGGCGTGTGCGTTTGGCGACACATCCGAAATAAGACAAATTCGCGTGCAGACGCGCGACAATGAGCCTGTAAGGAAGGGCCAGCGATGGCATCGCGGATGATCGGTTTTACGGCGCTGTGCGGCCTCGGCGAGATCGAGCCGGGCGCGGATCTCGCGCACCTCATCGTGCAAGCGATCGAGCATCAAGGTCTCGCGCTTGCAAGCGATGACGTGCTGGTCGTCGCGCAGAAGATCGTCTCGAAAGCCGAGGGACGGTTCGTCGAGCTCGGGAGCGTCGTTCCATCCGAGCAAGCGCGACATCTTGCGCAAGTCACGGGCAAGGACCCGCGCCTCGTTGAAGTGATCCTTGCTGAAAGCGAGGAGGTGGTGCGCGCGGTGCGCAACGTGCTCATCGTGCGCCACCGCCTCGGCTTCGTCATGGCGAATGCCGGCGTCGATCGCTCGAACATTCCTCAAGAGGCGGGTGAGCGTGTGCTGCTGCTGCCCCGTGACCCCGAGGGCTCGGCGCAAGCGCTCCGGGCACGCCTCCTCGAGCTTCGGCGCGTGAGCCTCGGTATCATCATCAGCGACAGCTTCGGCCGACCCTGGCGGCGCGGCGTCTTGAACGTCGCGCTCGGCTCTGCGGGCGTTCCTGCCTTGATCGATCGGCGCGGCGAGCTTGACCGCGACGGTCGTAAGCTCGAGGTCACCGAGGTGGCCTTTGCGGATGCCGTCGCGGCGGGGGCGGGACTTGCGATGGGAGAGGCCGCCGAAGGCACACCGATCGTGCATGTGCGCGGCCTTGCGCCGCGAGCGCCCGAGCGCAGCGCTTCGGCGCTGCTGAGAACCCAGGCAGAGGATTTGTTTCGATGAAATGGCACGCCGTCGTCCCCGTGAAAATGCTCTCGCAGGGCAAGATGCGGCTGGCCGGCGTGCTCAGGCCGGATGAGCGCCGCCAACTCGTCGTCACGATGCTGCAGGATGTGACCCGGGCGCTCGACGGCGTCGCCGAGGTCACGCACCGAAGCGTGATCACCTCCGACCCGTCCATCGTGCCGCCGGGCTGGCAGTACATCGAGGATCCGGGCCTCGGCCTCAACGGCGCGCTTCAGAACGTCACCCGCGAGCAGGATGCCAAGTCCGACGCAGGGCTCCTCGTGCTTCCAGGTGATCTCCCGTTCGTCACCAGCGGGGAGATCTCCGATCTGACTGCGGCTCATCACTCGGGTGTGCTCGCGATCGCACCCGACTGGGCCGACGTGGGAACGAACGGACTCGCGCTGGCGCCGTCCGCAGCCATCGATTTCTGTTTCGGGGCGCAGAGCTTCGGTGCACACACGCGCGCCGCGCAATCGGCGGGGCTGACCGTGACGCCGGTTCATCGTCGCGGCCTCGCCTGCGACATTGACGAGCCCGCGCACCTCGAGACGCTGCTGCGCGACGGCGGCACGCGATACGCGTTCCTCGCGCGCGCGGTGCGCGCGGTCAAATGATCCAGGCCTTTCGCAGGCTTCGCTCATGAAGCGCTGGATGGCGAGCCCGCTCATGAAGCTGTCGGCGTTGCTGCACGTCGGCGCAGCCGGCTTGGCCATCTCACGCCCATTGCTCTGGCCCTGGGCACTCGGCACGGTCGCCGCGAATCATCTCTTCCTGACCGGCTGCGGCCTTTGGCCGCGCAGCGCATTGCTCGGTCCCAACTGGACGCGCTTACCCGAGAGTGCGGGTAATGCCGTTGCGCTCACGATCGATGATGGACCCGACCCTGAGGTCACACCGCATGTGCTCACGCTCCTCGCCGCCGCCGGCGTGAAGGCAACCTTCTTCTGCATCGGCGAGCGCGTCGATGCGCACCCGGACCTGGCGCGCGCGATCGTGCGCGACGGACATGCCATCGAGAATCACAGCCAGCATCATCTGCATCGTTTCTCGGTGCTCGGACCGAAGGCGATCGAGCGCGAGATTCGCGAAGCGCAGGACACCATCTTCAAGATCGCAGGCGTGCGGCCCGCGTTCTTTCGGGCTCCTGCGGGCTTGCGCAGCCCGTTGCTCGAGCCCGTCCTGCGCGAGCTCGGGCTGCGCCTTGCGAGCTGGACGCGACGCGGATTCGATACGGTCAATCACGACAGCGATTCGGTCCTCGCCAAGTTGACTCACAATCTGCGCGCACGGGACATCCTTCTGCTTCACGATGGCAGCGCCGCGCGCACGGCACGCGGCACCCCAGTGGTGCTCGAAGTGCTGCCACAATTGCTTACCGCGTTCTCCAACGCGGGACTTCGCCCGGTGACTTTGCGCGCCGCTCTCGTTTGAACCCTGCGCCGCTGCGGCGGTACTCAGTGCAGACTTTCCTGCACGAGTGAGGGAGCATGCAGCAGAGCCGCGCCGAGTCGCGAGCACTTCTTTTGATTGCCGCGGCGCTGACAGGCTGTGCCGGAAGCGGTCAAGGTCTCGATCAGAATGGCCAGCCTGTCGGCTCTGGCGGCTCCTCGACTCCACTGACCGCGGACCTGGCCTCGATCGAAGCCAACGTCTTCACGCCGATCTGCTCGCGTTGTCACATTGGCGCAGGCGCGCCCGAGGGTCTGCAGCTCGATGCGGCGCATGCGTACGATCTGCTCGTCGGCGTGCCAAGCGTCGAGGAGCCGAGCCTGCTGCGCGTACAGGCAGGCAATCCCGACCAAAGTTACATGGTGCTCAAGATCCAGGGCAGTCCCGGCATCGCGGGCGTGCGCATGCCATTCGGTGGTCCGTATCTGCCGCAGTCGACCATCGATGTGATCCGGCAGTGGATCACTGACGGCGCGGCCAATGTGTCTCAAACAAATGCCCTCGCGCGCTTGGTGCGTGAGCGCAGCAGTGAGTCCCTGGCGGTCACGCTTCACATCCCCCGAGGACGGTTCCCGAGTCTTCGCGCCGGTCACGCAGGTCATCGCCGCATTCAATCACGAGCTCGACGCGACGCTCGTCAATTCGACGACCGTCGTCCTCGAGCGGCTGGTGCCGAGCTCCGATGGGGAAGCGGCCACGAACAGTGAAGTCGTGATTGCCACGCGCGCGCTCGCGCGCGGCAATCTTGAAGCCATTCTCATCATCCCGCGCCAACCGCTCGGCCCAGGGAGTTACCGCATCACCCTTCGCGGCTCAGGCGGCGGCGCGCTCGCAGACTTGAGTGCGCACACGTTGGCCAGCGACCAGGCATTCTCCTTTACCGTGGAGGGGCAGCCGTGAACAGGAGGAGTTGGCTCGTACTGGCGGCTTTGCTGTTCGCGAGCCTTGCCCACGGGGAGCCGTATCTGGCCGTTCAACAGGGCTTCAAGTGCAGCCAATGTCACGTCAATCCGACGGGCGGCGGGTTGCGCAACACGTACGGCGATGTGTTCGCGCAGACGCTGCTGCCGGCCAAGCACATCGACACGGGTGCCGACACCTGGACGGGGGCGCTCAACTCGTTCATCTCGATCGGCGGTGATCTGCGCTACGACGCTGAAGTGCAGCAGGCACGCAATCAGCCCTCGGTGCAGCAGTTCGATCTGCAGCAGACGCGTGTCTATCTGGAGGCCCAGGCGATCCCCAATCGTCTGCTCGTGTACGTCGATGAGCAGGTGGCGCCGGGCGGTGCGACGAACCGCGAGGCCTATGGTCTTTACTGGTCGGAGAATCATGACTGGTACGTGAAGGGCGGCCAGTTCTATCTGCCGTTCGGACTGCGTTTGCAGGATCAGACGGCCTTCGTGCAGGAAGTCTCGCAAATCGACATGACGACTCCGGATCGAGGCGTCGAATTCGGTTACCTGAAGGGAGCCTGGGATGCGCAATTCGCTGTCAGCAACGGAACCGCGGGTGGAGCGGTGACAGGGGACGGCAAGCAGTACAGCTCACAACTCGCGTTCGTGCAGCCAGGCTGGCGGCTGGGAGTCGCGGCCAATGTGAACGATGCCTCGAGCTCGGGGAAACGAGACGCCTTTGCGCTGTTCGGCGGTCTGCGCACGGGGCCGATCGCGTGGCTCGCCGAGGCTGACATCGTGGATGATCAGAGTCTCGCGGAAGGCCAGCATAAGAGCGCCGCCGGGCTTCTCGAGGCCAACTGGCTCATCGCGCGTGGCAACAACCTCAAGATCACGGCCGAACAGCTGTATCCCGACACGAGCGTCCACCACAACGGCGAGGCGCGCTGGAGCATCGTTTACGAGCTCACGCCCATTCAGTTCGTGCAGCTCAGGCTTGGGTTCCGCGATCTCGATGGCATCCCGCAGGCGGACGCCCAGCATCAGAAGCTGTATTTCCTGGAGCTGCATGGGTTTTTCTGAGCCTGGCGGCTGACGGACCCCTGTGACCGGGCGCATGGCCGCACCGCGCCGGAGCAGGTAGACTTTCCGCCGTATGAGCGCCGTCTTTTCCAGTCTCTGGTACATCCTCTGGTACATCATCGCCGTCGGCTTTCTCGTGATCGTTCACGAGTTCGGCCACTTCTGGGTGGCGCGCCGGCTGGGATTCAAAGTGCTGCGGTTCTCGATCGGCTTCGGCAAACCGCTCGTTCGCAAAGTGATCGGTGCCGATCGGACCGAGATCGTCCTCGCACCCATTCCGATGGGTGGCTACGTCAAGATGCTCGACGAGCGTGAGGGACCCGTGCCGCCGGAGGATCTGGCGCGCTCGTTCACGCGCCGCCCACCCTGGCAGCGCATTCTCGTGCTGTTCGCCGGCCCGGGGTTCAACGTCGCCTTCGCGATCCTCGTCCTGTGGGGCATGTTCTGGGTCAACGGCATCAATGATCTCAAGCCGATCGTCGGCGACGTCACGGTCGGTTCTCCGGCCGCCGTGGCTGGGTTGCGCAGCGGTGATGAGATCGTGGCCGTGAACTCGCAGGCGGTCGCGGACGAGCGCGATCTGATCTTCGGCATGCTCGACTCCATTCTTGCGCGCGGCGAGGCTCGCCTGGACGTGCATGGCAGCGACGGGCACGCACGCTCACTCACGCTGACGGTGCCCGACAGTGCGGAGCGCCGCCGCCTCACCGAGCCGAGCGTGCTTCTGAACGGCGTCGGCTTTCACTTCATGGAGCCGCCGATGCCCCCGCTGGTCGGGGACGTGCAGCACGACAGTCCAGCGGCACGCGCAGGCCTGGCAAGCGGAGATCGCATCCTCGCCGTCGATGACATTCCGGTGCACGACTTCCGCGACATCAGCCGTTATCTGTCCGCGATGCCCGGCAAGAACGTGCTCATCCGCTATGAGCGGGCGGGCGCGGAGCACAGCGTGCGCCTGACCACCGCAACGGTGCAGGTCGAGGGTCACCCGACCGGCCGTATCGGAGTCTCGCCGCCCGCCGGCCTCAAATATCCGGCCTCCATGATGCGGCATACTGACCTGTCGCCCCCCGCCGCGCTCGGCGCTGCGGCGAGCGAAGCGTGGAATCTCACGGCCATGCAGTCTCGGCTGCTGTGGCGCATGGTGCTGGGCCAAGTCTCTCTCAAGAACCTGAGCGGGCCCATCAGCATTGCCCAGTTCGCCGGTGAGTCCGCGGACGCTGGCGCGGCTTCTTTTCTGAGCTTCCTGGTGCTCATTTCGCTCGCGATCGCGTTGTTCAATCTGCTGCCCATTCCGATCCTCGACGGCGGCCAGATCGTGTTCCAGGTGGCCGAGTGGGTGAAGGGCAAGCCACTGTCCGAGCGCACGCAGGTATTCGGGCAGCAGATCGGCATTGCACTGCTCGTGCTCTTGCTGGGCGTCGCTCTGTTCAACGACGTCTCTCGGCAACTTGGCTGAACAAGGGCTCCTCCGCGCGCCGCGCGGCCGGAACCCAAATCAGCGGGGGCACGTTTAACCGCGGAGGCCGCTGAGTTGGCTTCGCGGAGACACCCATGCCCAACCCACCTGTCGCTGCGCCGGCAATGCCACATCGACAGGTTGGCTTCATGCTCTCGCACGAGCAATTCACGGTGCCCGAGCTCCTGCAGCTGGGCGGGCAGGCCGAGTCCGCCGGATTCAATCCGCTCGTCACGAGCGACCACTTTCAACCCTGGCAGACGAACGAAGGCCACAGCGGAGCCGCATGGGTCACGCTCGGAGCCCTGACTCAGCATGTCCGGAAAGCTTGGATGGGGCCGACGGTGACGTGCCCCACGCTGCGCTACCACCCGGCGGTAGTGGCTGAGGCATTCGCGACCATCAGTTCGCTCGCGCCCGGGCGGATTTTCCTGGGCGTCGGATCGGGCGAGGCGCTCAACGAGCAGGCGGCGACGGGGCAGTGGCCCGACTGGCGCGAGCGCTGGGATCGCCTCATCGAGGCGCTCGGCCTCATTCGTGAGCTCTGGAGCGGCCGCTCCATCGAGCACGCGGGCAAGCATTATCAGGTGCGCGCGAAACTTTATGATCCTCCGCCCCGGCCAATCCCGCTTCTGACTGCGGCGAATGGACCCAAGGCGATGCGGCTCGCGGGAGAGCACGGTGATGGGCTCATTACCGACGCCCAGACCTGGAAGCAACATAAGGACGAATGGCAAAGCGCAGCGCGCAAAGCCGGCAAGAATCCGGATCAAATGCCGGTGCTCGTAGAGCAGTTCGTGGTCGTCGGCGGTGAGGCAGAAGCGCGCGAAGCCGCGAAGCTATGGCACTTTATTCCCAAAGCATTCAAGGGCTATCACGATATCGCCGATCCGGCGCGCATTCAGCGAAACGCCGAGCGCGACCTGCCCTTCGAGAAAGTGATCGAGGGCTGGAGCATCGGCACGGACCCTGCCGTGCATGCATCGATCATCGGCGAGCTCTTCGACGCCGGTGCGACCGTCGTGAACATTCACGCCGGTCAGCAAAATCAGCGTGATGTGATCGACTTCTACGCCCGACAGGTGCTGCCTTCGCTCAACAGCTCGGTGCGTAAGGGCGCGAGTCCGACACGACATTGAGAGTCGGCTTGCGCACCACGGGATCCGCCAAGGCATACAGCGTGGTGCGTTGAACGAGCGGGCGACCGGCAGCCGCAGCGACTCGAGTCAGATCCTCGCTGGTCATCTCCTGACCATTCAGACCGCCTGCTGCACGGGTGATGGATTCGTTCATGAGCGTGCCGCCCAGATCGTTGGCGCCGGCCTTCAAACACGCGGCTGCACCGTGCGGTCCCATCTTCACCCAGGATGTCTGAATGTTGGGGATGAGCGGATGCAGTGCGAGCCGGGACACGGCGTGCATCAGCACCGCCTCCAGAAAGGTTGGACCCGAGCGCGCGCGCCCCTTGCGCCAGAGGGGTGCCTCCATGTGAACGAAGGGCAGTGGCACGAATTCGGTGAATCCTCCGGTGCGCTGCTGCAGGGCTCGCAACCGCAACAGATGCCGGGCCCAGTGATGCGGCTCCTCCACGTGACCGAACATGATCGTGGCCGTGCTGCGCAGGCCGACCTCATGCGCCGTCCGCATGACCTCGAGCCATTCGTCGGTCGTCAGCTTGTCCGGACAGATGACGGCTCGCACCTCGTCGTCCAGGATCTCGGCGGCGGTGCCGGGCAATGTCGACAGTCCCGCGGCCTTCAGCTGACGCAGGAACGTCTCGAGCGAGGAGCCGAGGGTGCGCGCGCCGTGGCTCACCTCGAGCGGAGAGAACGCATGGACGTGCATTTGCGGTACCGCAGACTTCACGGCCGCAACGATGTCGAGGTAGGTCCGGCCGGTGTACTCCGGATGAATACCTCCCTGGAGGCACACCTCCGTGGCACCTCGCTCCCACGCCTCGAGGGTACGGCGGCCGATCTCCTCGAGATCGAGCCGGTAGGCCGGTCCGCGCAGCATCTTGCTGCCGGATTTGGAGAAGGCGCAGAAGCCGCAGTGATACAGGCAGATGTTCGTGTAGTTGATATTGCGGTTCACCACGAACGTCACCGCGGATCCGGTGACATCCTGTCGCAGCCGGTCCGCCGCCTCGGTGAGCGCGTCGGCTTCCTCGCCCTGGGCTGCAAAGAGCCGGACGAGCTCGGATTCTTCGAGTGCCTCGCCTCGAGTGGCCCGCAGGAGAAGCCTCTCGAGCGCTCCCGCATGCGGTCGAGAATCGGCCCGGCTCGCGAGCGTCGCGGCGGTCTCCCCAGCACCTGCGAACCAGTTCCCCATTCGGGCTCGCCCGAAGCTGTCCGCTCGCTGAAGCACCGAAGTCCTCAATGCCGCATCGACCCAGCGATCCGGCCGGCGCGCGTGCCGTGGCGCAATGGCGAGCCGCTCGCGAAGCAGACGGCCCGCGAGGCGTGTCTGTGACTCAAGCTCGAGGAGCTGAGGCCATGGCGCTTCGGGATTGACATGATCTGGGGTGACGGGAGACACGCCCCCCCAATCATTGACGCCTGCTCGAACCAAGGCAGCGAGTGCCTGCGGCTGCAGATTCGGGGGCGATTGCACCGACATCTGGGGACCGAAGAGCAGCCGCGTCATCGCGACGGTCCATAAGTGCTCCTCGAGTGCGGGCTCGGGCGCACGCGCCATGCGCGTGCCCGGCTTGGCGCGGAAATTCTGGATGATGATTTCCTGGATATGCCCGTGGCGTGCGTGCGCGTCACGGATGGCGAGAAGTGCCTCGATGCGCTCACGGCGGCTCTCACCGATGCCGATGAGAAGTCCTGTGGTGAAGGGAATCGCAAGCTCTCCGGCGCGCTCGATCGTCGCGAGCCGCACCGCAGGCTCCTTGTCGGGCGACCCGAAGTGCGGGCCGCCGCGCTCCGACAGCCGCTGTGAGGCAGTCTCGAGCATGATGCCCATCGAGACCGACACCGTCCGCAACGCTCGCAGCTCCGCGGCGCTCATGACTCCGGGGTTCAAGTGGGGCAGCAGTCCGGTCTGGGCATGAGTCTCACGGGCGGCGCGGGCGAGATACTCGAGCGTCGTCGCATGACCCATGTCCGCCAGTGCACGCCGAGCCGTCGAGTAACGCAGCTCGGGTTTGTCCCCGAGCGTGAAGAGCGCCTCCTTGCAGCCTGCGGCGACGCCCGAACGTGCGATCTCCAGGACCTCATCGATCGTCAGATAGGGGGCGCGCAGCGAGCGGGGCGCCTTTGCGAACGTGCAGTAATGGCAGACATCGCGGCACAGCTGCGTCAATGGAACGAACACCTTGCGCGAATAGGTGACGATGTTGCCGTGCCCTGCGAGCGTGAGTTCCTCCGCGGCCTCAACGAGTGCCTCGAGAGGGTGATATGCCGTGAGCCGCTCGATCTCGTCCGCATCGAGTTGCTGCTGCTCGAAGGCAGCGGTCAGAGACTGGATCTCGCTCGTCATGTGTCCTCGCGCGGCGCGGAAATCAGGCGCGCTCCCTTGATATGCTTGATGGTAGCGAGTGTTCCGTGGAGAGAGAATCGATGCCGACGTTCGAAGAGAAAATCCGTTCGAAGACCTTCGTGGTCACGACGGAGCTGACGCCGCCCAAGGGCATCGATCTGACGGACATCTACGCCAAGGCCGACCTGCTGAAGCCGTACGTCGATGCCGTGAATCTGACCGAGTCACCCCGCGCCCGGCTTGCGATCGAGCCGAAATCCGTTGGGCACCTACTGCTTGATCGTGGCCTGGAGCCGATCGTGCAGATAACGGCGCGGGATCGCAATCGCATTGCCATACAGGCTGATCTCATGGGAGCGGCCGCGCTGTCGTTGCGAAACTTCGTCTTCATGACGGGCGACTCGCCGAAGAACGGCGACCATCCGGATGCCAAGCCCGTGTTCGACCTCACGACGCTGGAGCTCCTGCGGACGGCTCGCTCGCTGCGCGAGGGCCGTGATATGGCGGGCAACGAACTGAAGGGATCCCCGAGTATCTTTATCGGCGCGACCGCGAATCCCGGGGCCGCGGACACGCAGGCTGAGGTCGAGAACACCGCGCGCAAGATCGATGCGGGGGCACAGTTCCTGCAGACGCAGGCCGTCTATGATCTTGAGGCCTTCGAGCGCTTCCTGGGCGCCGCGCGCCTGGGGAATGTGCCGCTCCTCGCGGGCGTGATCCCGCTCAAGTCCGCAAAAATGGCTGGCTGGCTCAACTCCAACGTGCCCGGAATCCGCGTACCCGATGTGCTGCTTCAGGAGATGCAGGCGGCGGCAGAGTCCGGACGTGAGGAGGCGGTGGGACTCGACATTGCCTGCCGGCTCGTGCGCGGCCTGCCGAAGCTCTGCGGCGGCCTGCACATCATGGGCCTCGGCTGGGAGGACCGAATTCCGCAGATCCTGCGAGACAGCGGCTTGCGCTCCTGAGCAGCGCCACGCCGGCCCGCTCATTTCACGGTATAGCCGCGGCCCTCAAGACACGCCGTCATGGCCCGCTGGTAGTCGGCCCGCCTGGGTGCCGTCTGCTGCGGATCGCCACCGCCACCCGGCTGCGTCGGATCGAACCCGGCCTGGCTCGTCGCCCAGCGGTGACAGTCATACTTGTCGCTCGCCTGCTGCTCGGCGCTCTGGCCGTTCTTGGGATAGATGAAGACGTTGTCGCTCACGGGAGCCTGCGTCGTCGCCGCCTGCTCATCCGGTGGATCCACGACCTCGTACCCCTGAGGTCCGCGATACGTGTAGTACGTGTCATCGGCGTAGTAGTAGGGCGCACCGGCGACCCACACCGTCGTGTAGAAGGGCGGCAGCACTGGTACGAATACCCCGATCGGTGCGCCCACCACGACGAATCCCGCACCACGCGGCGCGTACCACACTCCGCCTGAGTAGAAGAAGCGATTGGGGCCGCGCACGACCTCAAAGCGCTCGCGCGGCAGCGCGCCAATGAAATAGCCGCGACCCGGATAGACGTGGTTGTGGTTGAAGCGACCATCGTAGTGATCGTAGCGCCCGTATCTGCCACGCTCCGGGGGCTGGGCCAGCAGCGTTGAGGCAGCAAGCATGCCGCACACCCCGATCGCTGCGGCGGCGAGCAAACTGGGACCGATCGTGGCGTATCTCATGGCGTTCGCTTCCATCTCACTTGACGGTGTACCCGCGGCCCTCGAGGCACGCCCCGAGAGCTCGACGATAGTCCGATGCCTTGCGCTCGACCTGGGCCATCTGAGCCTGCTGAGCCGCGGCATTCTGACTGGCGACATATTGCGCCTGCTGATTCTGCGAGGCCTCGGCGCTCGCGCCGATGGTGCCACCCACGACGGCTCCTGCGAGCGCGCCGAAGCCGGCCGCCCGAGGCGGTGAGATCAGGGCCCCGATGATCCCGCCCGTCACCGCGCCGACGGCGGTCTGGGCTCCGGGAGGCGCGGGGGGTGGTCCGCCGACCACGACGACACGGTCATGCGGTGGGACGCTCGCAGCGCTCGGATCAAAGCCAGTTTGCTGGCTGGCCCACAGATAGCACTCGTACCGATCGCGATCGAGCTGCTCCGGTGTCTGACCCTGCTGCGGATACGCATAGACGGTCGTGTTCGGCGCTGGGGGTGGCGGCGGGGGCGGTCGGGGCCGGGGGGGCGGACCCACCACGCAGCCGGCCAGGGCCATCGCAGCCACGACTCCAATGAGCGCCGGGCGCGCAACGAGAGACATCCTGTGACTTCGCAGGCGAGCTTTCATCGGTGATACGTCTCCGAGACTGTTACCTGAATTAACGCACGGGCGTGGCCAGGGTTTACCCAAAAGCCATTGCTTACAAAGCCTTACAACCCCTGGAGACCGGCGTAACTGCTTGGACCCATTATACCCAGGGGTGTTCCAGCGCCTGACTTATGTCCGATCCGCTGACTCTCAAGGGCGGGGCGTCACCGCTTAGGTCTCCTTCACTGCGCCGCGCCGTGCCCGCTGTGTACACTTCGGCCCGGTGCCGCACACTCAGCCCTCAGATCAAGAACTCCTCGAAGCCATGATCGGTGCCGCGATCGACGCCGGACGGGTGGCCCACGCGATTTATCGCCAGGGCTTTGATGTGCAATACAAGGCGGACAGCTCGCCGGTCACGAGCGCGGATCATGCCGCGGAGGCGGTGATCCTCGAGCGACTGGCGGCGGCCGCCCCCGGCACGGCCGTCGTCGCCGAAGAGGAGGTCGCTGCGGGGCGGATTCCGGCCGCGGCCGAGGCGTTCTTTCTGGTCGATCCCCTCGATGGCACCAAGGAGTTCATCGAGCGCCGGGGCGATTTCACCGTGAACATTGCACTCATTCGTTCCGGCACGCCCGAGCTGGGAGTCGTCTATGCACCGGCAAACCGGCGGCTCTTTGCGGGCAACGTGCGGCAGATGAGGGCGCTGCGCAGCGCCCAGGATCCTGAAAGTGCAGCGCACGCGCCGCTTGAGCCGATCCAGGTGCGGATGGCCCCCGCGGAGGGTCTGACAGCGGTGGCATCGCGCTCGCATCGCACACCGGAGACCGACGCCTACCTGGCGCGCTATCGCATCGCGCACCTGGTATCGGTCGGTTCCTCGCTCAAGTTCTGTCTCGTCGCATCCGGCGAGGCGGACCTTTATCCAAGACTCGGTCGCACGATGGAGTGGGACACTGCAGCAGGGCACGCGGTCCTCACCGCCGCGGGCGGCCGCGTCAGCGCAGCCGATGGCACCCCTTTGCGTTACGGCAAGCCGGGCTTCGCCAATCCATGGTTCATCGCGAGCGGCGCTGTCGAGCCGCGCCCGATCGCGAGGGCTTCATGAGCGCGCCCGCCTCCGCTCAGCGGCTGTCGGCGCAGCTCAAGAGTCTCGAGGCCGAATCGATCGGCATCATGCGCGAGGTGGCCGCAGAGTTCGCTAACCCGGTCATGCTGTACTCGATCGGCAAGGACTCGGGGGTCATGCTGCATCTGGCGCTCAAGGCTTTCTATCCTTCGAAGCCTCCGTTTCCGCTGCTGCACGTGGATACCGGCTGGAAATTTCGCGACATGATCCGGCATCGCGACATGATCGCGCAGCGCTACGGCCTCGAGCTGCGGGTGTACACGAACCTCGAGGGTCAGGCGCGCGGCATCAACCCGATCCGCTCCGGATCGCAGTTGCATACCCAGGTCATGAAGACCGAAGCGCTCGAAGCAGGCGCTGGACAAGTGGGAGTTCGATGCCGCCTTTGGCGGCGCGCGGCGCGATGAGGAGAAGAGCCGTGCCAAGGAGCGCATCTTCTCTTTCCGCTCCGCAGGGCATGCGTGGGATCCGCGCAACCAGCGACCCGAGCTCTGGCATCTCTACAATACGCGGATCAACAAGGGCGAGACGATCCGTGTGTTCCCGCTTTCGAACTGGACGGAGCTCGACGTCTGGCAGTACACGCGTGCCGAGATGATTCCGGTGGTGCCGCTTTACTTCGCGGCGCCGCGGCCGGTGGTGAGGCGTGATGGCTTGCTCATCATGCGCGACGACGATCGCATGCCGCTGCTCCCCGGCGAGACCGAGGAATCGCGCATGGTGCGTTTCCGCTCCCTGGGCTGCTATCCGTTGTCGGCCGCGATCGAAAGCACGGCGGCGACGCTCGATGACATCATCGAGGAGATGATGACGGCGCGCACGTCGGAGCGCTCCGGCCGACTCATCGACAGCGATGAGGCGGCATCCATGGAAAAGAAGAAGCGTGAGGGGTATTTCTGATGACCGATCAGGCCAAGGGCCTGCTGCGCTTCCTCACCTGCGGCTCGGTCGATGATGGCAAGTCGACGCTGATCGGGCGGCTTGCTGTATGACAGCAAGCTCATTCTCGAAGATCAGCTCGATGCCCTGCGGCGCGACAGCCGCAAGCACGGCACGACCGGCGAGGACATCGACCTCGCACTGCTGGTGGATGGACTCGAGGCAGAGCGCGAGCAGGGCATCACGATCGATGTCGCTTATCGCTTCTTCAACACGCCACGCCGCTCCTTCATCGTCGCCGACACGCCGGGGCACGAGCAGTACACGCGCAACATGGCGACCGGCGCCTCCAGCTCCGACGCGGCCGTCATCCTCATCGACGCGCGCAAGGGCGTTTTGACCCAGACGCGCCGCCACAGCTATATCTGTTCACTGCTCGGGATCCGGCACGTGGCGCTCGCCGTCAACAAGATCGATCTGGTCGATTTTTCGGCCGAGCGCTTCCATCACATCGTCGGCGACTATTTCGGCTTCGCGCAGCAGCTCGGCTTCGCCTCCGTCACGCCGATTCCGATTTCGGCCCGCTTCGGCGACAACGTGACCGCGGTTTCGCCGCGAACACGCTGGTACGACGGTCCATCGCTGCTTGATTTTCTCGAGAGCCTCGATGTCGAGCGCGAGCTTGCCTCGCAAGCCATTTCGTTTCCCGGTGCAGTGGGTCAACCGGCCGAACCTCGATTTTCGCGGCTTCTCGGGCACCATCGTGTCCGGCTCGATCGAGGTGGGAGCGCGCGTGGCGGTGGCCGCCTCGGGTCGAGAGTCGCATGTGACGCGGATCGTGACCGCAGACGGCGATTTACCGGATGCACGTGCGGGCGATGCGGTGACGCTGGTGCTCGCGGACGAAGTCGATATCGCACGCGGGGATGTCCTTGCGCGCGCTGAAGCACGCCCCGAGGTCGTCGATCAGTTCGCAGCGCACGTGCTGTGGATGACCGAGGACCCGATGCTGCCAGGCCGCTCCTATCTCATGCGCATTGGTACGCAGTACGTACCCGCGCGCGTCACGACCCTCAAGCACAAAGTCGACGTGAATACCCTCGAGCACATCGCCGCCAAGACTCTCGGCCTCAACGACATCGGCGTATGCAATGTGGCCACGCAGCTGCCGGTTGCCTTCGATCCTTACGCCGAGAACCGCGAAACGGGCGCCTTCATTCTCATCGATCGATTCAGCAACGCCACCGCCGGCGCGGGCATGATCTCCTTCGGGTTGCGCCGTGCGACGAACGTGCATCGCCAGAGCGTGACGATCGACAAGGCGGCGCGGCTGCGACGCAACGGACACAGCGCCGCAGTGTTGTGGTTTACGGGTCTGTCGGGCTCAGGCAAATCGACGATCGCGAATCTCGTGGAGAAAGAGCTGTACACGCGCGGCGCGCACACCTACCTCCTCGACGGTGACAACGTACGTCATGGTCTGAATCGCGATCTGGGGTTCACCGATGCAGACCGCGTCGAGAACATCCGCCGTGTCGGTGAGATGGCGCGCCTGTTCGTGGATGCGGGACTGCTCGTGCTGTGCTCGTTCATCTCGCCGTTCCGAGCGGAGCGGCGCATGGTGCGCGAGCTCGTCACCGAGGGCGAGTTCATCGAGATCTTCGTGGACACACCGCTCGAGGAGTGCATGCGCCGCGACCCGAAAGGCCTGTACGCGCGCGCTCAGGCGGGCAAGATCAAGAATTTCACCGGCATCGACTCACCATACGAAACTCCCGAGAACCCCGAGATCATCATTGCGACGCAGGGCAGCGCGGATGAAGCGGCTCAGCGCATCATCGAGGAGCTCGAGTCTCGCTCGATCCTTGGATAGCGCGGCGTCGCGCGGCCGCTGAGACCGTCGAGACGTACGGCGAGTCCCGATCAAAGAAGCGCCACGGTCGCAGCGCCCATTCCTGCGCGTAGGCCACGCCGATGCGTGCGCTGCGGCCGATCCGCACCGTGCGCGTTTTGGCCGGACGCTCGATCCAGAGCGGCCCGGCGCACAGATCCGCTCCATTCAAAGTCCGGTCCACTGCGAGCGCACGGCATAGAAGACCCGGACCCCAGGTGCTGTCGCTTACATTCGCGACCGGCTCGAGCGCACGCAGCAGCACCGCCTGAGGCTTTCCGATCGCGGCGGTCACGACGTTGAGGCAGTTCCAGAACCCGTAGATGAAGTAGACGTACGCGTGACCGGCCGGACCAAACATGATCTCCGTGCGCGCGGTTCGGCGTCCGCCCGCGGAGTGAGCCGCGAGGTCCTTTGGGCCCATATAAGCCTCGGTCTCGACGATTCGACCGACGCGAATTTTGCGCCCATCGTCATGGGCGAGATGCATTCCAAGAAGGGCGCGCGCCACAATAAGCGGTGAGCGCGCATAGAATCGGCGAGGCAGTGCGCGGGGGTGTGCCGCGTCGCCTGCTTCTGGCCCGCGCGCGAGTTGTGCCATGATGCATCATACCTGCTCGAAGGAGAGCGGCGATGACCACGACCTACGCTTTCGCGCCGCGGGCACCCGTCAGCGTCGCAATCGACGCCACAGCGGACCGCTTTCCCGTGCACCGGATCTATTGCGTCGGGCGAAACTACGCTGAGCATACGCGCGAGATGGGCGGTGATCCCGCGCGCGAGGCGCCGATCTTCTTCTGCAAGCCCGCGGACGCCGTCATCGAAGACGGTGCGGCGGTTCCCTATCCGAGCCGTACCCAAAACCTGCATCACGAGGTCGAGCTCGTACTCGCCCTCGGCCGCGGTGGACGCTCCATTGCGGCAGAGCGCGCACTCGAGTGCGTATTCGGGTACGCGGTCGGCAATGATTTCACCCGCCGCGATCTGCAGCACGCGGCGCGCGCGAGCGAGAATCCTTGGGATACGAGCAAGGGATTCGACCACTCGGCCGGCATCAGTAAAGTGCGGCCGGCGGCTCGCGGGCACATCGATCGCGGCCGCATCTGGCTCAAGGTAAACGGAGCGATCCGCCAGCAATCTGACATCGCAGACATGATCTGGAAAACACCGGAGATCATCGCCGAGCTCTCGACGTTCTTCGAGCTTGCACCCGGGGACCTGATCTACACCGGCACACCCGCCGGAGTGGGGCCACTGCAGCGCGGTGACCGAATCGAGGCGGGTATCGATGCGGTCGGAACGCTGACGCAGCACATTGAATGAACTTTTCAGTAGAATCATGCGCATGAAGCAAACGGTCCTCTGTCTGACGCTTCTTGCGGCTGCCCTGCCGGCCGGCGCGACCGTCTACGAGCTCGGCGACGGCGACACACAGGTCTTCGGTGAGGATCTGCACATCCAGACGCGCTACGAGGATACGTTCGCCGACATTGCGCGGCGTTACAGCCTGGGCTACGAGGAGCTCATTCGCGCCAATCCCGGCGTCGATCCCTGGCTTCCGGGCGCGGGGACCCAGATCGTCGTTCCGGGGCGTCGCATTCTGCCGGCGGTTCCGCACGAGGGCATCATCGTCAACCTTCCCGAGCATCGGCTCTACTATTTCCCCAAGCCGAAGCGCGGGCAGAAGGCGGTCGTGGTCACCTATCCGGTGAGCATCGGCAAGATGGACTGGAAAACGCCCCTCGGCGTGACGCACATCATCAGCAAGCAGAAGCTGCCCTCGTGGTATCCGCCTGAGTCGGTCCGCAAGGAGCACGCCGCGGCAGGTGATCCGTTGCCCGCCGTCGTGCCGCCCGGCCCGGACAATCCGCTCGGCGAATACGCGATGCGGCTCGATATCCATCCGGGCAGCTATCTGATTCACGGCACCAACAATCCGCTCGCCGTGGGCCTGCCGGTCACACACGGTTGCATTCGCATGTACCCGGAGGATGTTGCCGCGTTCTTCCAGACCGTGCCCAATGGGACGCAGGTGCGGCTCATCAACGATCCGGTGAAAGTCGCCTGGGTCGATGGTGAGCTGCTGCTCGAGGTGCATCCCCCCGTGGATGACCAGGGCCAGACTGTTGAGCCGGTGCTGGCCGAGTTCACGGACCTGCTCGGCAAGGTGCTCGGAACCAGCACGGCCGCGATTCACTGGGACTATGCGGTCGAGACGCTGCAAGCCGCGCGTGGCATGCCGGTGACGGTGGGCCTCGAGGCGGTGCAGGATGCGCCCGCGAATGCGGATGCGCCGCCCGCGCCCGCGGCCCAACCGACCGCGGCGGCCACACCCGGCACACCCTGAGGCTTCGATGAAGGCGATGCGGCTGCACGCCACGCACTCGCCGCTGCGTTGTGACGAGCTTCCCCTACCTGAGCCCTCGGCTGGGCAAATCCTGCTGCGCGTGAAGGCGTGCGGTGTGTGCCGCACGGATCTGCACGTCGTAGATGCCGAGCTTCCGGCGGTTCCGCTGCCGCTCACTCCCGGTCACGAGATCGTCGGTGTCATCGAGGGGTGCGGAAAGGGCGCGCAACGCTTCGATGTGGGTACTCGCGTCGGTGTGCCGTGGCTCGGCTACACCTGCGGCGTGTGCGAGTACTGCCGTCGCGGCCTGGAGAATCTGTGCGAGCGAGCGCGCTTCACGGGCTACACGCTCCCCGGAGGGTACGCCGAGTACGTGCTCGCGGATGAGCGCTATTGCTTCGCAATCCCAGACCAATACTCGGATGCGCAGGCGGCACCGCTGCTGTGCGCGGGTCTGATCGGCTACCGTGCCTATCGTGCGGCCGGAGAGGCGATGCGTCTGGGACTTTATGGTTTCGGCGCCGCCGCGCATCTGCTGGCGCAGCTCGCTCGGGCCGAGGATCGGCGGGTGTTCGCTTTCACGCGCGCCGGCGATACCGCAGCCCAGAAGTTCGCGCGCTCCCTCGGCGCGCACTGGGCTGGAGGCTCCGATGAGCTTCCACCGGAGCCGCTCGATGCGGCGATCCTGTTTGCTCCGGTCGGCGCTTTGGTGCCCGCAGCTCTGGCCGCCACGCGCAAGGCGGGTCGAGTCATCTGCGCCGGCATACACATGAGTGACATTCCGAGCTTTCCCTATCAGCTCCTCTGGGGTGAGCGCTGCGTGTGCTCGATCGCAAACCTCACCCGCGCCGACGGCGAAGAATTCATGCGCATGGCAGCCCATGTCGCGCTTGAGCCGGCCGTGCAGCTCTTCGCCCTTGAGGATGCGAATGAGGCTCTGGAGAGTGTGCGCGCGGGCAGGCTGCAGGGCGCGGCGGTGCTGCAAACGCCCGCGTGAGCCGAGCTGCTCAGGCCGATGTCTGAATGCACCCGAGCGCGGCGGCTGCGAGCACGTGCTCCTCATCGACCGGAATCACGTGCACATGCACGCGGCTTTCGGCAGCGCTGATGCGCGCATCCTCACCGCGGGCAGCCGCGTTGGCCGTCGGATCGAGCCTGATGCCCGCCCAGCCGAGTGATGCGAGGATGCGCTCGCGGATCTGAGGCATGTGCTCGCCGACCCCGCCACCGAAGACCAGCCCATCGCAGCCGCCCAGCACGGCGAGAAACGCACCGATGTATTTTCTCGCGCGGTAGCAATACAGGTCCACTGCCAGCTGCGCCTCCGGCGATGCCTGCGCGAGCAGCACGCGCAGGTCGCTCGAGCGCCCCGAGACGCCGAGCAGTCCGGACTCGCGATTCAGAATCTCGACGATCCGATCGGCCGTGACGCCGCGCCGGCCGGCAAGAAACGGAACGATCGCAGCGTCCACGTCCCCGGAGCGCGTCGCCATGACGAGCCCCTCAAGCGGCGAGAAGCCCATCGTCGTGTCGAGTGGTTGACCGCGATCATGCGCGGTCATGGAGCAGCCTCCGCCGAGCTGCAGGCTGATGAGTCGGCCACCTCCCGGCAGCTCGGGCCGCAGCTGACACCAGCGCCTCCACATCGCCTCGTGGGCGAGGCCGTGAAAGCCGTAGCGGCGCACGCCGAGTGCGGTGCCCAAGGAGGAGGGCACGGCATACTCCGTGGCGACACGTGGCAGTCGGGCAAAGAATGCCGTGTCAAACACCGCGAACTGAGCCACGCTCGGCTCAAACATCGCGCGCGCGGCCGCGATCCAGCGCAGCGCGACCGGATTGTGCAGTGGCGCGAGCGCGCACAGTTCCGTCAAAGCCTCGATGACCGCCGCATCGATGCGCACCGCGCTCTGGAAGCGCGTGCCGCCATGCACGACGCGGTGTGCGACGGCCTCGATGGGTCGAAGCCCATGTCGTTGCAGGAATCCTTCAATGACCTCGCGTGCCTGATCCGCTGTAGCCGACAGCGACTCGCGCTGGAGCAGCTCCGGTTGTGCTGCGTTGCCGCCCGCGAAGGCCGCAAGCTTGACGGATGTGCTGCCGCTGTTGATCGTCAGAAGAGTCATGTCCGGCGCCTGTCGCGCAAATGTAAGAGCCCGCGCGTATGACTATAAGACATATGCAGCAGGTATGATTGACGACTCCAGCCGCAGGTGATCCATGTCAGCGCAACCGCAGTCTCTCGAGGAAAGTGCGAGTCTGTCACCGCGAGAGCTCGAGCTCATCGATGCCTATTGGCGCGCGGCCAACTACCTCTCGGTCGGGCAGATCTACTTGCTCGCAAATGCGCTGCTGCGAACGCCGCTGACTCTCGAGCACATCAAGCCGCGCCTGCTCGGGCACTGGGGCACGACCCCCGGCCTCAATTTCATCTATACCCACGTGAACCGGGTCATCAAGGCACACGATCTCGATGTGATCTTCGTGACCGGTCCCGGACACGGCGGCCCGGCGCTCGTTGCGCAGTCCTGGCTCGAGGGTAGCTGGAGCGAACGTCATCCTGATGTCGCGCAGAACGCCGAAGGCATAGCGCGTCTCTTCAAGCAGTTCTCCTTTCCCGGCGGCATTCCGAGCCACGTTGCAGCCGAGGTGCCGGGCTCGATCAACGAAGGGGGCGAGCTCGGCTACTCGCTCGCGCATGCCTTCGGAGCGGTGTTCGACAATCCCGACCTGATCGCGGTGTGCGTGGTCGGTGATGGCGAGGCCGAAACCGGTCCGCTTGCCGCCTCGTGGCATTCCAACAAATTCCTGAATCCGCGCCTCGACGGCGCTGTGCTGCCGATTCTGCATCTCAACGGTTACAAGATCGCCAATCCGACCGTGCTTGCGCGAATCCCGCGCAGCGAGCTCGAGAGTCTGCTCGAGGGCTATGGCTACGAGCTGTACTTCGTGGAAGGGCATGAGCCGGAGCTGGTGCACCGGCAGATGGCGGCGACGCTCGACCGTGTGTTCGAGCGCATCCGCAGTATCCAGGCCGAGGCGCGCTCCGGCGGCGAAGTGAGCCGTCCGCGCTGGCCTCTCATCGTGATGGTGACGCCCAAGGGCTGGACCGGGCCTAAGTACGTGGACGGCAAGAAGGTCGAAGGTTCCTGGCGCTCGCACCAGGTGCCGCTCGCGGAGCTCAGTGAGCATCCGGCACATCTGCGCATGCTCGAGGAGTGGATGCGCAGCTATCGGCCCCAGGAGCTGTTCACGCCGGATGGATCGCTGCGTGCGGAGCTGCAAGCGCTGCCTCCAGAGAGCTCACGGCGCATGGGCAGCAATCCGCATGCGAACGGAGGCCTGCTGCTGCAGGACCTCAACCTTCCGGACATCACCGACTTTGCCCTGGCGGTCGAAAATCCCGGCGCCGTCACGGGTGAGGCGACGCGCGTGCTCGGCAAATTCCTGCGCGAGGTGTTCAACCGCAATACCGCGCCGCGAAATTTTCGTCTCGTCGGGCCCGACGAGACGGACTCGAATCGGCTGAGCGACGTATTCGAGGCGACTGACCGTGTCTGGCTTGCTGCACGCGATGCGGATGACGTGCACCTCTCAACCGACGGTCGCGTCATGGAGGTGTTGTCGGAGCACATGTGCCAGGGCTGGCTCGAGGGTTATGTGCTCACCGGGCGTCACGGTCTTTTCAACTGCTACGAGGCCTTCATTCACATCGTCGACTCCATGTTCAATCAGCACGCCAAGTGGCTCAAGTCCTGTCGCGACCTGCCATGGCGCGCGCCGATCGCCTCGCTGAACATTCTTTTGAGCTCGCATGTGTGGCGGCAGGATCACAACGGCTTCTCACACCAGGACCCCGGTTTCATCGATCTCGTCGTCAACAAGGGAGATCTGGTGCGCGTCTATCTCGCTCCCGATGCGAACAGCCTCCTGTGCATCGGCGAGCGTTGCCTGCGCAGCCGCAATCTCATTAATGTGATCGTGGCGGGTAAACAGCCCGCGCCGCAGTGGCTCGACATGGCTGCAGCCCAGCGTCATTGCGCCGCGGGTATCGGCATCTTCGAGTGGGCGAGCAGCGATTCGGCCGGCGAGCCCGACGTGGTGCTCGCCTGTGCGGGCGATGTGCCGACGCTCGAGGTGCTTGCGGCGGTGGATCTGTTGCGACGGAATCTACCGCACCTGGCAGTGCGCGTCGTGAACGTCGTGGACCTCATGACGCTGCAGCCCCCCGAGGAGCACCCGAACGGCCTGCCCAATGCCGAGTTCGATGCGCTGTTCACGCCGGACAAGCCGGTGATTTTCGCGTATCACGGCTACCCCTGGCTCATCCACCGTCTGACCTATCGCCGCACGAATCACGCCAATCTGCACGTGCGCGGCTACAAGGAGCGCGGCACGACGACGACTCCTTTTGACATGGTCGTGCTCAACGACCTCGACCGCTTCCATCTGGTCATGGACGTGATCGATCGCGTACCAAAGCTTGGCTACCGCGCTGCAGCCCTGCGCCAGCAGATGCGCGACAAGCGCACCGAGCATCGTGCGTACGTGACACGCTACGGCTTGGATTTGCCCGAGGTGCGCAACTGGGAATGGCCGTTCGAACGCCGCGGGGTCTAGCGGCGCTCGCCGCCGTCGCTGCCGCCACGGCGCTGGGGTGGGCGACGGCGCGCACCGCGAGCGGCTATCCCGTTTCGGATCTGGCGCGAGTCGGATCTACGGATCGAGTGCTGATCCTGGCACCGCATCCGGATGACGAGACGCTCTGCTGTGGCGGACTCATCGAGCAGGCTCTCTCCAAGGGCGCTCGCGTCGGCATCGTCTGGATGACAAGCGGTGATGGGTTCACGCTCGCGGCAGCCCTGCTCGAGCATTCGCTCTGGCCTGGACCGGGTGGCATGCGTGAGCTTGGTGTGCAGCGAATGGGGGAAGCGCGCGCGGCAGCGCGCGCTCTGCACGTCCCGGCCACGGATGAATTTTTTCTCGGCTATCCGGATGGCGGACTGCAAGCGATGCAGAGAGCGAACTTCGAGGTTGCCTATACCTCCCCACACACCGGTCTGCAGGCCGTGAGCTACGAGGGGACCGTGGCACGTGGCTCGAGTTTCAAGGGACGCAGCCTCGAGCTGCAGCTCGGACGCATCGTCGATGACTGGAAGCCCACGTTCATTCTCGCCCCGAGCGTGCTCGATGAGCACCCGGACCACCGTGCGACCGGTCAGTTTGCCGTTCGTGTGCTGCAAGAGCGTCACGAGCTCGGGCGGTTGCGCGTCTGGATCGTGCATGGCGGAGCCTGGTGGCCTTGGCCGCGCGGTTGGCATCCTTCCACTTTACTGCAACCGCCTGGCGTGGCCACGGCGCTTGCCTGGACGAGCTTGCCGCTCGAGGACGCGGGAGTGAACGACAAGCGAGCGGCGCTCGAAGCGCATCGCACGCAGATGTTCGGCCTGGAGCAGCGCTTTCTGCTCGCATTCGTCCGCCGCAACGAGCTCTTCGCGACCCCGCCCGCACCGTGACGGACGGTTCATCTGCGGCCCGCGCGCTGCTTCTGCTCCTGGCCGCGAACGCGGCGCCCTGGATGCTCGGACGGCTTTTGGGTGCGCGCTACGGCTGGCCGCTCGACTTCGGCGCAACGCTTCCGGACGGGCATCGCCTGCTCGGCGAGCACAAAACGTGGCGCGGCCTCCTCAGCGGAGCGCTTGCCTGCGGCCTCGTCGCGGGCCTTTTTGGTCTCGGGTTCGCTCTGGGCGTTTCGTTCGGCGCGCTCGCGCTCGCGGGCGATGCCTTCTCGAGCCTGCTCAAGCGAAGGCTGGGACGCAGGCCGGGCGGTGACTTGCCGATCGTCGATCAACTACCGGAGGCGTTGCTACCGCTTGGCGTGCTGGCGGCGCCACTGCATCTGCGTGCCATCGAGGTGGCCGCCGTGACGTTGGCGTTCGTCCTCATCGATCTTGCAGCGCTGCGCGTCCGCCATCGCAAACGAGCGTAGGTCCGAAGGGGCTAGGCAACGCTTTGCAGGGCGGGGCCCGTCGAACCGTGGGTCAGGAGCGTGATGCCGGTCGCGCCTGCGCTCGCATCCGGCGTGCCGGCACCGGCCACCGTACCCTCCGGCACGATGGCCCCGCTGTCCACGATGATGCGCCGAAGGATGCAGCGGGGGCCGATGCGGACACCGGGCAGGATCACCGCTTCTTCGATGAAACAATCGTCGCCCACATGCACGTTGCTTGCGAGCACGCTGCGAGAAACCTGAGCGGCACCGACGACCGTTCCGTTCGCGAGCATGGAGTTGGTGACCTCACCGCGGCGTCCATCACAGAGCACGCGTGCCGGCGGCAGCGGCTCGGCCTGCGTCAGGATCGGCCAGGTCGGGTCGTACAGATCAATGGGCGGGTCACTGGCGAGCAGCTCCATGTGCGCGCTCCAGTAGGACTGCAGCGTTCCTACGTCGCGCCAGTAGCCCGGCCGTCCGCGCGAGTCCTGAAACTGGAACGTTCCGACGTGATCCTCTCGAACGGCAACCGGCAGGATGTCGCGACCGAAGTCATGCGTCGAAGCGTTGTTGTGGGCGTCCCGCACGAGCCACTCGACCAGGAAGCGGGTGTCGAACACATACACTCCCATCGATGCGAGCACATCGCCGCGATCACAACCCAGCGCAGCCGGCGGTGGTTTCTCGATGAAGCTGCGCGCGCGCCCGTTGCGGTCCACTCCGAGCACACCGAACGCGCCGGCCCGTTCGATCGGCACCGGCAGACACGCCACGGTCACATCCGCGCCGCTTTCGACGTGCCGCGCGAGCAGTGCCCGGTAGTCCATCTTGTAAACATGATCGCCCGCCAGCACGAGTGTGTACTTTCTGCCTTGCGCCAGGACCTGATCCAGATTCTGGTGGATTGCATCGGCCGTGCCCGCGTACCACGCGGAGTGGATGCGCTGCTGCGCGGGCCAGATCTCCACGAACTCGCCGAGCGCGCGCGGCAGGAAGTTCCAGCCGCGCGTGATGTGGTCAATGAGCGATTGTGCCTTGTACTGCGTCAGCACGGCGATGCGGCGCACCTGCGAGTTGACGCAGTTCGAGAGTGTGAAGTCGATGTTGCGAAAATGTCCGGCGAAGGGAATGGCTGGCTTGCAGTGCCAGCGCGTCAGCTCGCCGAGTCGAGTCCCGTTTCCACCAGCAAGGGTGAGCGCCAAGGTGTCCCGTGCCAGCGCCTCTGAATCCAACTTCGAACTCCCCATTCCGGGCAGGCAGCAAGGAGCGTACCCATTGCTGCACCGTCAGGACGCATATCGACGTAGACACATGGTGCATCGGGTGGCATGCTCCGCGCGACGCTGCGACGGACGCACAGCGCTCGGCCTCGGCGTCAATCGAGGTGGCCGATGCATGCATATCTCACCGTTCCCTCGGCTCAGCCAATATCACCGGCGGGCTTCTTGAGTGTCCCCGGCGCTGAAGCCATATACGGTTGTGTGGACTGGTTCTTCTATCAGGCGCCGGACCCCGTTGAGCCGATCGCCGGCACGGGGTCCGCTTCTTCGATCAATGCCACTGGCGCAGAGCTCGCCGTCTCGTACTGAACATACCGAGCTCGAGCGCGTAGTTTGGCACCGCGAGTGCAGGTCGCGGCGTGCTGCTGCGCCTTGTAACCGGATCGTCCCGCCCCTATGTCACTGTCCTCGGCAGCGCGGAGCGCCGAGGTGTTGGCGCAGCCCCTATTTGAGGAGGCCGTAGGTGTCTTCGAACCGAATCGCGTGGATGTGGGATGAGGCCTTGCAGGTTCTGGAGCGTGCCGAGCGCCGGCACCGCCATTTCTATGGTCTGACCGGCGTGCGCTCGGCGCAGCCGGTATGGGAGCCGCCCGCAGATGTGCTTGAGACGGACACGGAAGTTCTCGTGCTCATTGCACTGCCCGGGGTCAGTGTGGATGCGGTGACGGTGGAGGTCGCGCCGGCGGGCCTCGTCGTGAGCGCGGAACGAACGCCTTCCACGGACTTTGGCTGCATGCGCGTTCGTCGGCTGGAAATTCCCTACGGCCGCTTCGAGCGTCACATCGAGCTGGCGAGCGGACAGTATGTGCTCAAGGACCGTCGCATGATCGACGGTTGCCTCGAGCTCAGGCTTTCGAAGGAGTAGGCAATGGCCGAACAAGGCGACACCGAGCTGATCATTCTGCCGGTGCGGGACATGGTGATGCTCCCCGGCGTCGTGCTGCCGGTCGCGGTCAATCGGCCTCGCTCGACCGCGGCTGCGCAGGAGGCCGTGCGGACTCGAGCGAAGATCGGCTTTCTGCTGCAGAAGGACCCCGGCGTCGATGATCCGGGTCCGGAGGATCTGTTCGCAGCCGGCACCGCGGCGAACATCGCACGTTTCGTGACTGCGGCCGACGGGGTGCATCACCTGATCGCCCAGGGCGAGGAGCGCTTCGAGGTGCGCGAGTTCGTGAGCACACAGCCCTTTCTCAAGGCGCGTGTGACGTTGCGGCCGGACCCGGAGACGGTGAGCCGCGAGGTTGAAGCGCGCGCGCTCTATCTGCGCGATCGCGCCATCGAGGCGCTGCAGCTCCTGCCCCAGGCGCCCGCAGAGCTTCTCACGAGCATCCAATCCGTCCAGGCGCCCGGCCTGCTCGCCGATCTGGTCGTGAGCGTCATGGACATCAAGTCTGCCGAGAAACAGGAGATCCTGCAGACCTACGATCTGACTGCACGGCTCGATCGGGTTATCGCCTTGCTCAACAAGCGCATCGAAGTCCTGAAGCTCTCGCGCGACATCGGAGAGAAGACGCGCGAAGCATTCACCGAGCGACAGAAAGAGGCGGTCCTGCGCGAACAGCTGCGCCAGATCCGTCGCGAGCTGGGCGAGGAGGACGAGGGCGGCTCGACGGACGTGCGTGAGCTCAAAGAGGCGATCGAGCAAGCGGGGATGCCGACCGAAGTCGAGGAGCAGGCGCGACGGGAGCTGCGGCGTCTGGAGCGCATGTCCGAGGCGGGCGGTGAGCATTCCATGATCCGCACCTACCTCGACTGGCTGGTGGCACTGCCCTGGTCAAAGCTCGACCCCGAAAACCTCGACATCGAGCGGGCACGGCGCATCCTCGATGAGGATCATTTCGGGCTGCAGAAGGTCAAGCGGCGCATCCTCGAGTTCCTGGCCGTACGCAAGCTCAATCCCGAGGGCCGAAGCCCGATCCTGTGCTTTGTCGGTCCGCCTGGTGTCGGCAAGACCTCGCTCGGCCAGAGCATTGCGCGCGCGCTCGGTCTGAAGTTCGTGCGCGTGAGCCTGGGCGGCGTGCATGACGAGGCCGAGATTCGCGGACACCGCCGCACGTATGTCGGAGCTCTGCCCGGCAACATCATCCAGAGCCTGCGCCGAGCCGGCGCCCGCAATCCGGTGATGATGCTCGATGAGGTCGACAAGTTGAGCGCGAGCTTCCAGGGTGATCCTTATTCTGCGCTGCTCGAGGTGCTCGATCCGGAGCAGAACTCCACCTTCCGCGACAACTATCTCGGACTTCCCTTCGATCTGAGCAAGGTGCTGTTCGTGTGCACGGCCAACGTGCTCGATTCCATCCCGGCGCCGGTGCGCGACCGCATGGAGATCATCGAGCTCACCGGATACACGGAAGAGGAGAAGCTCGAGATCGCCAAGCGCTACCTGCTCCCGCGCCAGCTCGCTGCGAATGGCCTGCGCGCGGATCAGATCGAGCTGGGCGATGAGGCACTGCGCAGAATCATCGGCGACTACACCCGCGAGTCAGGCGTGCGCAGCCTCGAGCGGCAGCTCGGCGCCGTGCTGCGTTCCCTTGCGGTCACCATTGCCACTGACGGCTCTGCGCACGTCAACGTCACGCCCGAGGACGTCACGCGCATTCTCGGAGCGCCGCGCTTCGAAGGTGAGATCGCGATGCGGACGAGCGTCCCAGGCGTCGCAACGGGACTCGCCTGGACTCCGGTGGGTGGCGACATTCTGTTCGTCGAGTCGAGCAGGGTACCCGGCACCGGACGGCTGATCCTGACCGGCCAGCTCGGCGAGGTCATGAAGGAGAGTGCTCAGGCCGCCGTCACACTCGTGAAAGGGCAGGCCGAGCGGCTGGGTGCAGACCCATTGGGTTTCGACAAGCTCGATCTGCATATCCACGTGCCTGCCGGAGCGATCCCGAAGGACGGGCCGAGCGCAGGCGTTGCCATCTTTGCCTCACTCGCCTCACTCCTGTCGGGGCGTACGATCCGCAGCGACATCGCGATGACGGGCGAGATCAGCCTGCGCGGGCTCGTGCTGCCGGTCGGCGGGATCAAGGAGAAGACCGTCGCGGCGGCCCGCGCCGGCATTCGGACCGTGATCCTGCCGTCGCGCAATCGGCGTGACTATGACGACATCCCCGAGAGCGCGCGCCAGAAACTGCAGTTCGTGTGGGTCGAGCGGGTCGAAGAGGTTCTTGCCGCGGCGCTCGACACCGCGGGCACGAGGCGCGCCGCCGCCTAGCTCTGCAAACGGTTGGCGACGAAGAGCACCGGGCCCGTGGGCGCACCGGTGGGAGAACCGCCGGTTGGCTCGAGACTCACTGCGACGTGCGCGGCGACGCGCAGCGCGGCCGCCTGCTGGCTGTTCAGCATCCGCTCGATCCCGCCCTGATCGGGCAGCAGCCCAAGCGACACGGGCGCCTTACCCTCGGGCAGCGCCCACAACTCGAGCGATCGGTCGGGGCGCTTCGCATAGCTCCCGAGCGCGACGGCGCGCAGATGCTGATAATCGGGACTGACTTCCACGCGCCAAAGCGGAGCACCGCTCGTCTGCGCGATCGTCGCGTAGGTTTGCAGAGCAAGCGTGCGCTCGCCGCGCCAGAGGAAGATTCCCACACCTGCGAGGACGACGAACGCGACCACCGCCGCGAATGCGAGCCACTGCGAACTGTGGCGCTCGCGTCCCTCGAGCGTGCGGACGCGTCGATCGATTCCGGCCCACGCGGAGCTTGGTGGTTGCACCGAGCGGGTGGCGAAGGCCATGTGCACCAAGCGCTCTTCCCACGCACGAATCGCCGCATCGATCGTCTGGGAGGCGCTGCGCCAACGCTCGAACCGCGCGCGCGCCCGACCGCGCAGCGTCCCAAGCACGTATTCCGCCGCCAAGGCTTCAATCATTTGTGGGTCGTCGTGTTTCATGGCCCCAGGCATTCACGCAGCGACTTCAGGCCGCGGCGTATCCAGCTTTTGACCGTCCCGAGGGGCTGACCGATCGTCTGCGCGATCTGGGCGTGCGAGCGGCCATTGATGAAGGCGAGCTCGATACCCTGGCGCTGCTCGGCGCTGAGGGAGCCGAGGCAACGCGAGAGCGCCTCGGCAGTCCAACGACTGTCCCCGCTCGCAGCCTCCGGTGTGACGGCGAGCTCGGGCAGATCCTCGAGCTCTGCTTCCCGATAAAGCTCGACACGCTCGTTACGCAGCACATCGATCGCACGGTAGCGCGCAATGGAGATGAGCCATGCCCAAGGCCGGCCGCGCGAAGCGTCAAACTGCGCGGCCCTCTGCCAGATCGAGACGAACACATCCTGCAAGGCCTCCTCTGCCAAGGCACGGCGCTTCAGAATCCGCACCATGCAGCCGAACAGCTTGGGCGAAACGAGTGTGTACAGACGCCGCAGCGCCTGGGAGTCGCGGCGCGCGCAAGCGGCAATGAGCTGCTCGAGCTCCGCATCAGCGACGACGGGTTCAGCGATGTCGCTTTGCATCTGCGTTCCCGACTCGCTCCCCATGACTGTGACTACGCCGTTCGCAAGGCCGCGGATGCGCGCAGCGCATCACATTTGCGCAGGCGGCGCGTTCGGCAGTTGACAGAATACATCGGCCGCCACAAGGTCGGCGCGCCCACCGACGAGCCGTCCCGTACCAGGAGGTAATCGAATGACCCCACCGTTCAAGCCCTCCGGAATCATCACCCTGACGACGGACTTCGGACAGCAGGATCCGTTCGTCGCGGTGATGAAGGGCAGTATCCTGACACGCTTCCCCTCCGCACGCCTGATCGACCTGACGCATGAGATCGTCGTGCACTGGCCGGCGGAGGCAGGCTTCTGGCTGGCGCGCAGCTTCGAGTATTTTCCGCCGGGCACCGTGCACGCTGCCGTGGTCGACCCGGGGGTCGGCACCGCTCGAGAGATCGTGGTGGTGAGCGCGCGCGGGCATGTGCTGGTCGCACCCGACAATGGCTTGCTGGCCCCCGTGGTCGCACGCTGCGAGGATGCCCGCACGGTGAGACTTGCGCCGACCGTGCTCGCCGAGCTGCGAATCGATCGGGTCAGTCCGACTTTTCACGGCCGCGACATCTTCGCCCCCATCGCAGCCGAGCTGGCCGCTGGTCGGCGCTCGCCTGAATCACTCGGACCGCCCGCCAGCGCGCTCATCCCTTCGTGGGTCGAGGAGCCCGAGACGCGCGGAGGCCAGATCGTCGGTACCGTGATCACCATCGATCACTTCGGCAACTTGATCACCAACATCGACGCCGCCCTGGTGAAGCGTTTTGAGCAGCCCGCTGTGCGCGCGGGGAGCCACACGTTCCAGCTGCTGCGAACGTATGGGGATGTGCGACCGGGCGAATACCTGGCTTTGATCAATGCCTTCGACGTGCTCGAGATCGCCTGCGCTCAGCGCAGTGCAGCAGAAAGCTTGGGCTTGAACAGAGGGGCGCCAGTCATCGTAGAGGAGGGAGCACGCCGCAGCTGAGCGCGTTCTATAGTTGATCGGCGGCGCGAATCCGCTATAGTTCGCGCTCCCCGCTAGGCACTAGGGTAGTGCTTTAGCTCTTGATTTTACAAGAGAATCCAGACCTCCAGCGATGTCAGAGCGCGACAACGAAAGCTTCGATCTCGACGACGAGTTCCTGAATCAGACCGAGGACGGCACCGACTACGACCGCTTGCTCGACCGCGTGGACAAGCGCGCGCGCAACCAAGGCAAGCGTGGCAAGGCCGCCTGGAGCAAGCTCGAAGAGGTACTCGCGGACAAGAAGCTCGAGAAGGACCTGCGCGATATCTTCGACGACGAGCTCTAGGGGCCTGAATACCCCTTAACACGGCATCACCCGCGGGCCTGGGCATGCGCACCGCATCCTCTTGGATCGTCCTCAAGTTCGGCGGCACGAGCGTTTCTTCCCTCGTCAATTGGCGCAACGTCGCGCACATCGCCCGCGAGCGACGCTCGAGCGGCGCGCGCGTGCTGATCGTTCACTCGGCACTGACCGGGGTCACGGATCTGCTCGAGCGGCTGCTCGAGAGCGCGCTGCAGGGCAGCTATGCGTTGACCTTGAACGCCATCATGCAGCGGCATCGCGATCTTGCAGCGGAGCTCGGCATCTCCGTGGGCGAGCAGCTCGAGCGGCATTTCGAGGAGCTGAGTCAGATCGCCGCCGGCCTCGCGCTGGTCGGGGAGGTCAGCGATCGCACGCGCGCACGCGTGATGGCAACGGGCGAGCTCATGGCGACCGATCTGGGTGCGCGATTCCTGCGCTCGCAGGAGCTGGACGTCGAGTGGCTCGATGCGCGCTCGATGCTCCAGTCGGACGAACGCCGCGGGGCATCCGCCAAGGCGAGCGTGCTATCGGCGACGTGTGACTTTGCTCCGGATCTTGCGCTAAGGCAGCGCCTCGAGGGGCACGCAGGTGTATGCATCACGCAGGGCTTCATCGCGAGTGATTCGGAGGGCAGTACCATCCTGCTCGGACGGGGCGGCTCGGATACCTCTGCCGCCTATCTGGCGGCGAAACTGAATGCGCAGAGGCTCGAGATCTGGACCGACGTTCCGGGAATGTTCAGCGCGAATCCGCGCTCGACGCCGACGGCACGGCTGCTGCGCGCGTTGCACTACGACGAGGCGCAGGAGATCGCCAGCAGCGGCGCGAAGGTGCTGCATCCGCGCTGTATCCTGCCCGTGCGCCAGCATCAGATTCCCTTGCACGTGCATGCGACCCAACACCCGGAGCTCAGCGGCACCGTCGTGAGTGCCGAGGGCGGCGGCGCCACGGCGCAGGTGAAGGCGATCTGCATCAAGAAGGGCATCACGCTCATCGCCATGGACAGCCCCGGCATGTGGCACCAGGTAGGCTTCCTGGCCGATGCCTTCCAGATCTTCAAGGAGCACGGGATGTCGGTCGATCTCGTCTCCACCTCCGAGACCAATGTCACCGTGTCGCTCGATCCGGCGGCGAACGCGCTCGATCGCGACATGCTCGATGAGCTGGTCGAGGATCTGTCACGGGTGTGCCGGGCTCAAGTCCTCGGGCCGTGCGCTTCGGTGAGCCTGGTCGGGCGCAACATCCGCGGAATACTGCACCGGCTCGGAAATGCGTTCGAGCTCTTTGCCGAACAGAAGGTCTACCTCGTGAGCCAGGCGGCGAACGATCTGAATTTCACCTTTGTCGTCGACGAAAGTCAGGGTGACCGCCTGGTTGAGCAATTGCACGAGGCACTGATCAGGCCCAGCGTGTCGGATCGGGTCCTCGGTGCGACCTGGCAGCAGCTGTTCGCGCCGGCCGCAGCACGGCCACCGGGCACTGCGTCGTGGTGGCGGCTGAAGCATCGCGAGCTCGAGCGCCTGCTCGAGGGGCGCAGCTGCGCATTCGTCTACGATCGCTCGAGCGTGCGCGGCGCCGCGCGCACCCTGCGTGCTCTGCAATCGGTCGAGCGGGTGCTGTACGCCGTCAAGGCGAATCCTCATCCCGAGCTCCTGCGGGTGCTGTACTCCGAAGGCCTGCACTTCGATTGCGTGTCGCGCGGTGAGATCGAGGAGGTGCTCGCAGCGGTCCCGGAACTCGAGCGCGAGCGGCTGCTCTATACGCCCAACTTCGCCCCCCGCGAGGAGTACGCGTGGGCCATCGAGCAGGGTGCGCGGGTGACGCTCGACAGCCTGTACAGCCTCGAAGCCTGGCCTGAGTTGTTCGCCGGCCGAGACATCTTCGTGCGGATCGATCTCGGTACCGGCCGCGGTCATCACCGGCACGTGCGCACCGCCGGCTCGGACTCCAAATTCGGCGTACCGCTGTCCGAGCTCGATCGCTTCGCCCGTCTCGCTGCCGCGGCCGAGGTCCGCATCGTCGGACTGCACACGCACAGCGGCAGTGGCATTCTCGAGGTGCTCAACTGGTCGGAGAACGCACGCTTGCTCGCCGAGCTTGCGCAGCGCTTCCCCGCTGCGCGTGTGATCGACGTGGGTGGCGGCCTCGGGGTTCCGGAGCGCCCCGAGCAGCCGAACCTCGATGTCGAGAAGCTCGATGTGGCTCTTGCGCAGATCAAGCAAGCGCACCCGAGCGTGTCCATCTGGCTCGAGTCGGGCCGCTACCTCGTCGCCGGGGCAGGTGTTCTCATCGCGCGCGTCACGCAGCTCAAGGGCAAGGGCGATCTGCGCTATGTCGGGATCTCGACCGGAATGAATTCGCTCATCCGCCCGGCGCTCTATGGCGCCTATCATGAGATCGTGAATCTGACTCGGCTCGAGGATCCGGCCACCGAGCTCACGAACGTCGTGGGACCGATTTGCGAAAGTGCCGACACGCTCGGGCACGACCGTCTGCTGCCACCGTGCCGCGAGGGTGATCTCATTCTCATCGCCAATGCCGGCGCCTATGGTCACGCCATGAGCTCGCACTACAACTCGCGTCCGCCGGCCGAGGAGCTGTGCCTCTGAGGCCCTGGCGCCTCCTCGCCTTTGCGCTGCTCATCTGCGCAGGGGCGGCGGTGATCTACGTGATCTACCTCGATCACATGGTGACGCATCAGTTCGAGGGTCGCCGCTGGACGCTGCCCGCCCAGGTCTTTGCGGCGCCGCTCGAGCTCTACGGCGGACTGACCCTTTCCGCGAGCGATCTCGAGCGTGAGCTGCAACGACTGCGGTATCGGCGCGCAGACACGTTGACCCACGCAGGCACCTACCGGCGCGTCGGCGCGCGCTTCGACGTTGCGCTGCGAGCGGCGCGCTTCGTCGATGAGGTGCGTCCGGTCACGACGCTGACCATCCTGTCCGGTGTGACGGCCATCGAGGGGCTGCGCGATGGCGCCGGCCACGAGGTGCCCGTGGCACGTTTCGAGCCGCTTCTCATCGGGAGCATCTTTCCCATTCACGGTGAGGACCGGATCGTCGTCACGCCGCAGGAGGTGCCGCCGCTCTTACCCGCGGCATTGAAGGCGGTGGAGGACCGCAATTTCGACACCCATCATGGAATCGATCCGATGGCGATCCTGCGCGCGCTGTGGATCGATGCACGCGCAGGGCAGGTGGAGCAAGGCGGGAGCACGCTCACACAGCAGCTCGTGAAGAGCTACTTCCTGGATCCGCGCCGGACGGCTTCGCGCAAGCTGCGCGAGGCGATCATGGCGATGGCGCTCGAGGCGCACTTCACCAAAGCGGATCTCATGAATGCGTACATCAACGAGATTCACCTCGGTCAGGATGGCAACCGCGCCATTCACGGCTTCGGACTGGCCGCGCAGTTCTACTTCGGCAAGCCGCTCGTGGAGCTCGACCTCGCCGAGGTCGCAACGCTTGTCGCCATTACACGCGGCCCCTCCTACTACGATCCACGACGGCATCCCGACCGCGCTCTGAGGCGCCGCAACCTGGTCCTGAAGCTCATGACCGAGCAGAAGATCGTGACCGCGGCGCAGGCTGAGCAGGCGAGCGCCCGGCCGCTCGGCGTGACCACGCGCGCCATCGGCGCTTACTACCCCGCCTACCTCGACCTCGTGCGCCGGACGCTGCGACGCGACTATCGCGATGAGGACCTCACCGAGGCGGGACTCAAGATCTTCACGAACCTGGATCCGCGCGCCCAGGAACTCGCCGAGCAGACCCTCGATCGCGAGCTGGCTCGACTCGAGCGCACGCGCAAACAAAAGGGAGCGCCACTCGAGGGCTCGGTGGTCGTCGCGGCTCCGCAGAGCGCCGATGTGATTGCCATCGTCGGAGGTCGCGATGCGGGCTACGACGGCTTCGATCGCGCGCTCGATGCGCACCGTCCGATCGGCTCACTCGTGAAGCCCTTCATCTATCTGGCGGCGCTTGAGACCGGTCGTTACACGCCGGCGAGCATCGTGCAGGATGCTCCAGTCAGCATCAGGCTCCCGGACGGCAAGGACTGGCGTCCGGAAAACTTCACCCATCAGACCTACGGACCCGTGCCGCTGGTGCGTGCGCTCGCCGAATCGCTGAATCTCGCAACGGTCGCACTGGGCATGGATATCGGACTCGATGCGGTCGCGCATTCGATTGCCCGCTTCGGACTCAACGCGGAGCCGCAGAAGGTGCCTGCGCTCCTGCTCGGCGCGCTCGATGCGACCCCGCTCGAAGTGGCTCAGCTGTACGTGGGGCTTGCAAACGGCGGATTTCGCGCTGACCTGCGTGCCGTTCGCGGCGTCATCAGCGCCGACGGAAAGCCGCTCAAGGCGTTCCCGGTCGAGGTCATGCCAGTGGCGCAGCCTGATGCCGTCTATACCGTCGATCGCATGCTCACGCAGGTGATGGAGCGGGGCACCGGCACACCTGCGCGCGCCGTTCTGCCGTCCAACTTTGAGGTGGCGGGCAAATCGGGGACCTCGTCCGACCTGCGTGACAGCTGGTTCGCCGGTTTCTCGGGAAGCGAGCTCGCCGTGGTGTGGATCGGCTACGACGATGATCGGGTGACGGGGCTCACGGGCTCGCAGGGCGCGCTGTCGATCTGGTCGCACCTCATGGCCAGTCTCGGCGGCACGCCGTGGAACTCGCCCGTTCCGGAGTCATTGCAGGAAGTGAGCATCGACTACCCGAGCGGCTTGCGAGTGCATCCGGGTTGTGCGGCAGACCCGGTCACGATCGTCGCAGCACCGAAAGCGGACCTGCCCTGGAAACCCGGATGCGAGGCCACGCAGGAGGGCATTCTGGATCGTGCCGGCAAGTGGTTGCGCAGCCTCGGGCACTGAGCCTCGAGCCGCTACAATCCGTACGATGACACGCTCGCTCGTCCTGCTCGCTTTGTCTGCCGCGCTCGGGATACTCGGTGGTTGTGGACCGCGTCCCTTCGAGTCCCCCTCGGGTCAGGCGCTCGAGCCCCCCGGCGGTTCCGCGACACCTGCACCGGGTCCCCCTGCGGCTCCGCCGACTGCGCAGCGCCACTTTCATCTGGGGACGGCCTCGGCCGCGCTCGTAGCCCAGGCACGCACGCAAGCGGCTCAAGGTGAGATTCCCTTGGCACTCTCGACTTTGGAGCGTGCGCTGCGCATCGAGCCGGACAATCCGCTCTTGTGGATCGAGCTCGGCGCCGTGCACGAGGGGGCGGGCCACTACGCGCAGGCCGACAGCCTGGGACACAAGGCCCTGCAGCTCGCTGGCGGTGACCCGCGGGCCCAGGCGAGCGCCTGGCGACTGATCGCGCAGTCCCTGCGCGCGCGCGACCGCAATCCCGAAGCGGCCGAGGCCGAAACACGCGCCCGCGGGCTCGCGCCGCAATAGAGCGCGCGGGTGCAGCGGCCAATCCGGCCTACTTCAGGTATGCGTGCACCACGTCGATGAGATGTCTCGCGCCGCGTGCGCGCCTGCGATCGCGCTCACTCTCCGGATCGGAAACGTGCAGGCGTATGTGGTCCTCGAGCAGCTCGGCCATGAGACTGTTCGCGGCGCCGCGCACCGAAACGGTGAGCTGCATGACCTTGGCGCAGTCCGCATCGGCCTCCAGGGCGCGCTCGATTGCCTGCACCTGACCGCGCAGCCGGCTGACTCGCTGCAGCAGGCGCGTTTTTTCGTGCTGCGTGTGTGCCATGGGTCTTGCGTCCTCCTATAGGGCCCGGGGTATAGCATAGGGAGGGGGGTATGGTATGTGAAGGTTGCGTGAAAATGCAGCTGCATGGCTTGACACGAGGTGTCGGGCAGAAAAGAATCCGCGCCGGCCGATGGCGGCCGTGAAGCCGGATCATGGGGCGCATCAGTGCGAGCACGACTGTCAACGGCGGCGGTGACACTGCTCTTGTGCGCGCGCGCTGCGCACGCGGACGAGATCGCCCTGCACGGCCAGGCGACGTACGTCGAGCAGGAGACGCTCGGCTTCACGGCGCCCTATAGCGGCGCGAACAGCCTCACCCCGAATGAGGGCCGGGAGAGCGTGGATGCGACGCTGTTCCTGGGCGCACGGCTCTGGTCCGGGGCGCAGGCCTGGATCAATCCGGAGCTCGATCAGGGATTCGGTCTCGATGACACCCTTGGGCTCGCCGGCTTTCCGAGCGGCGCTGCCTACAAGATCGGACGCAATCAGCCGTACCTGCGCCTGCAGCGTCTGTTCGTGCGCCAGACGCTCAATCTGGGTACGGCGGACCAGCGCAACGAGGCCTCGGTCAACGAGCTCGGTGAGCCGATCAGCGCTGATCGGCTGGTCATCACGGTCGGGAAGATCTCGGTGACCGACCTGTTCGATGTAAACCAGTACGCGCACGATCCGCGCAACGACTTTCTCAACTGGGCGCTGATCGATGCCGGCACGTTCGACTATGCTGCCGATTCGTGGGGCTACACGGTGGGCGCAGCCGCCGAGGCCTACCACCGTGACTGGGCGTTGCGCGCCGGATTCTTCGACCTCTCGGATGTCCCGAACAGCCCGCGCCTGGAGCCCGGCTTTCATGAGTTCCAGCTCCTCCTCGAGCTCGAGCACCGCCATCAGATCGGACCGGCCCCCGGACGCCTCGCGCTCACCGTCTTTGATACCCGCGCTCGGATGGGTGTGCTCGATGCCGCCGTCGAGCTGGCCGAGCAAACCGGTACGCCCATCGACATCGCGGCCGTGCGCAGCTTCCGCAGCCGCACGGGCATGAGCCTCAATCTCGAACAGCAGCTCACGTCCGATCTGGGTTTTTTTGCACGCGTGGGCAAGGCCGGGGGCAACGTGGAAGCCTACGAGTTCACTGATATCGATCGCACTGTCAGCATGGGACTCTCCCTGGCCGGCGCTCGCTGGGGGCGAAAGGACGATGCCGTGGGTCTCGGCGCTGTGGTGAATGGCATCTCGGCGGCACGCGAGCGCTACCTCAATGCAGGCGGGCTGGGAATACTGGTCGGTGACGGCAGGCTGCCGCATCCGGCGCCCGAGGAGATCATCGAGCTTTTCTACCGCCTGACGCTCGCCTCGTGGGCCGCGTGCAGTGTCGATTTTCAATGGGCCAACAACCCGGCGTACAACGCAGATCGCGGTCCCGTGTCGATCGTGGCGTTTCGCCTTCACACCCAGTTCTAAAGGCGAGGGGCATCCCATGTCGCTGCTGAAAGAGCACGTCACTAGCGCGCGCGGCCGCAGGTTCTTCTGGGGCGGCATCGCGGCCGGCGTGTTGCTGGTGGTCTTGCTTCTGACGCACGGCTTCGGGCTGCTCGCGAACCGCGCGAACGAGGCGCCTGCGCCATCACTGGTTCATCAGGGCGACAGGATCGTCATTCCCGAAGGCTCCGCACTGCGCACCCGACTCACCGTAACGGCGGCGCGTGCCGAGCCCGTGAGCGCGCGCTGGATGTTGCCGGGAGTCATCGAGGCAGATCCGGCCCGCACGGCGGCGGTGCTCACGCCGCTCAGCGGGCGCGTCGTCGCGCTGCGAGTGGCGCTCGGGGATCGGGTGCAACGCGGTCAGGTGCTCGCGATTCTCGACTCTGCGGATCTCGCGCAGGCTTACGACGACGACGACAAGGCGTCGGTCGCCCACAAGCTCACCCAGAAGAACCTGGCGCGCCAGGAAGAGCAGTCGAAGCTTGGGGCGGTCTCGGATCGCGATCTGGATCAGGCACGCAGCGACGATGCGCAGGCGCGCGCGGAGTACACCCGTACCCAGGCGCGCTTGAAAGCGCTCGGCGTCGGCGATTCCGAGCACCGCGGCTCGCGACTGCTTCGCGTCACGGCACCGCTCGCCGGCAGCATCACGACGCTCGCGATTGCGCCGGGGAACATGGTCAACGATCCGACCCAGCCACTCATGACCGTCGCAGACTTGAGCACCGTCTGGGTCACGGCCCTCGTGCCGGAGAAGGACGCAGCGGCGATCAGCAAGGATCAGGATGCGGAGGTGTCGCTGCTCGCCTATCCGGACCGGCAGCTCAAGGGCAAGGTGCTGTTTGTGTCGGACGTGATCGAGCCTGACTCGCGGCGCGACAAGATTCGGATCCCCTTTGCGAACCCCTCCTACGAGCTCAAGCCCAATATGTTCGCGACCGTGACGCTGCTCGGCGCGGCGCGCACTCGTGTCGTCGTGCCGAGCTCGGCGCTCCTCATGAACAACGATCGCACCACCGTGTTCGTTGCGACGGCACCCTGGACCTTCGAGCGCCGCACAGTCGAGCCGCAACTGCAGGAAGGACCGACGGTCGCGATCGCTGCCGGACTGAAGGCCGGAGAGCAGGTCGTCGTGCGCGGCGGGATTCTTCTGAATGATTGACCAGTTCGTCGGCTTCTGCCTGCACCGCCGCGTTGCCATCATCGTGCTCGCGGTGCTGCTCAGTGCCTTCGGAGTCTATGCGTGGGAAACCTTGTCGGTCGAGGCTTATCCCGAGCTGGGGGATGTCGCAGCACAGGTGACGACGCAGATGCCCGGACTTGCTGCCGAAGAGGTCGAGCAGCTGATCACCGTGCCGCTCGAGCGCCAGATCAACGGCACGCCGGGCCTTCTGCTCATGCGCTCATCGAGCACCTTCGGTCTGTCGCTCATCACGGTCCTGTTCCGCGACGGATATGAGGACTACTGGGTGCGCCAGCGCCTGACCGAGCGCATCGGTCAGGCGCTCTTGCCTCCCGGGGCGACGCCGGGGCTGGATCCCGTCGCCGGACCGGGCGGCGAGATCTACCGCTACACGCTCGAGTCGGATACCAAGAACCTGCAGGAGCTGTCCGAGATTCAGCGCTGGATCGTCATTCCCGCGCTCAAGTCCGTTCCGGGCGTGGTGGATGACACGAATTTCGGCGGCTTCACCACCGAGTATCAGCTCGACCTCGATCCGAAGCAGCTCGAGCATTACGGTCTTGGCATCAACGCTGTGATCAACGCGATCAACAACAACAACACCAACGCCGGCGGGGGCCGGGTCTCGCGCGGCGATCAGAGCTACGTCATCCGTGGAGTCGGTTTGCTGCATACCCTCGAGGACGTTCGGCTCGATCGTCGTCACCCAGGTAAACGGTGCGCCAGTGCTGGTACGCGATCTCGGGCGCACGACGCTGAGTCACCAGGAGCGCGAGGGCATTCTCGGCAAGGACCACAATCCTGACACGATCGAGGGCATCGTCCTGATGCTCAAGTACCAAAACCCCTCCCAAACCCTGCGCGGCATTCACGCGAAGGTCGAGGAGCTCAACCGACGACTCGCGAAGCGAGGACGTGCGAATCGTTGCGTATAGCGATCGGGACAATCTGGTGAAAGCGACGGTCGAGAAGGTGGGCCGAACGATCCTCGAGGGCATCACGCTCGTGTTCGTGATCCTGATCATCTTTCTGGGCAGCCCGCGCAGCGCCCTGGTGGTGGCGGTCTCCATCCCGCTCGCCCTGGTGTCGGTGTTCTCGCTGCTCAACCTCACCCACGTCTCGGCGAATCTGCTGTCGCTCGGTGCGATCGATTTTGGCATCCTGGTCGATGGAGCGATCGTGGTCACCGAGGCCGTGCTGCGCCGGCGCGAGGCGCTGCCCAACGAGGAGCTCAGTGAAAGCGAGGCCAAGGCGGCCACCCTGCAGGTCACGCGGCCCATCTTCTTCGCAAGCCTGATCATCATCACGGCCTATCTGCCACTTTTCTCGTTCGAACGCGCTGAAGCGAAGCTGTTCACCCCAATGGCATACACCATGGGCTACGCGCTTTTCGGCGCCCTCCTGACCACGCTTGCCCTCGTTCCAGGGCTCGCCTACATGGCGTTCCGCAAGCCGGGACACGTCTATCACAACCGCTGGCTCGAGCGGCTGACCGAGTTCTACGATCGCCTGCTCGCCGCCTGTCTGGATCAACCGCAGATCATCTACGGGGTCGTGCTGTTCGCGCTGCTCGCGGTGATCGGGCTCGGATGGACGGTGGGGCGCGACTTCCTGCCGGATCTGGATGAGGGGGCGCTGTGGCTGCAGGTGCAGATGCCGACCGGACTGTCGCTCAACAAGGCGAGCGACATGGCGAGCGATCTGCGACGCGCGATTCTCAAATACCCCGAGGTGTCCTATGTCGTGACCCAGACCGGCCGCAATGATGACGGCACCGATTCGTGGACGATGTCGCACATCGAGGCTCCGGTCGGACTTCGCCCCTATGACACCTGGCCCGGCCGCGAGTCGAAGCGGGCATTCGTGGACCGTCTTGCAGAGGACCTCAACGGTTCATTGCCCGGCTATGCGATCGGTATCAGCCAGCCCATCATCGATGGCGTCAACGACATGATGGGCGGCGCGCACAGTCCGCTCGTGATCAAGATCTACGGCGACGACCTCGATGAGCTGCGCCGCATCGGAGGCGAGATCGTCAATGTGCTGTACACCGTGGGTGGGACCTCGAGTGCGTCGATCTTCCAGGAGCCGCCCATCCCGCAGATCGAGATCAAGCTCGACCGGGAGAAGGCGGCACGCTATGGCGTCAGCATGACCGACTTGCAGAACGTGATTCAAACGGGCGTGGGCCAGGCGCCCGTGTCGACGGTGTACGTCGCGGAGCGCGTCTATCCATTGACCGTTCGCTTCGCCGCCGCATCGCGCGATCGACCCGAAGCGCTCGGCAATCTGTTCGTGAATACGGCGAGCGGCGCGCAGATACCATTGTCCCAGCTTGCACAGATTCGCGAGCGCGTCGGGGAGAGCACCGTCACGCGCGAGAACGGTCAGCGCAATCTCACGATCCGCATCGACAATCGCGATCGCGATCTCACCTCGTATCTGGATGAGGCGCAGCGCAAGATCGCCGCGCAGGTGCATTTCGATCCCGCTCGCATCCGCCTCGAGTGGGGGGGGCAGTTCGAGAACCAGCGACGCGCCGAGGCGCGGCTGCTCGTGATCCTGGGGCTCGTGATGGGATTGATGCTCATCTTTCTGACCGTGGGGACGCATTCGTTCCGCCAGGCGCTGCTGATCTTGAGCGTCGTACCGCTCGCCACGCTCGGCGGACTCATCTCGCTGCACTTGACCGGACAGAATCTGAATGTCGCGAGCGGCGTCGGGTTCATTGCGCTGTTCGGCGTCGCGGTGCAGAACGGCATCATCATGGTGGCGAACCTCAACCGCATGCGAAAATCCGGATTCGAGCTTCACGAGGCGATCATGAAAGGCGCAACGGAGCGGTTGCGCCCGGTTTTGATGACCGCGACGGTGGCGACGCTCGGTATGTTGCCGGCCGCCATTCATACCGGCGTGGGCAGTGACGTGCAGCGCGGTATCGCGACAGTGGTGGTGGGTGGCCTCGCCATCGCGACGCTCCTCACCTTGTTCGTGCTGCCCTCGATGTATCACGTCATCGAACATTGGGCCGAGGAACGACACGGGCAGGCGCGGTGGGGCGCGTGACGCGACGGCAGCGCATAGCGGCTTTCCTGCTCGCCGGGCTATCCGGTTGCGCTGTGGGTCATCATTTCAAGACACCGGCGCCGCCGCAGGATCCGACGTACGGTGTGGCCTCCCAAATCTCGACGACCGCAAGCGCACAGGCTCCGGCAGGGAACGCGCAGCACTTCGTAGCCGATCTGGACATCCCGGGCGACTGGTGGACGCTCTTCCAGTCAGCGAAACTGAGTGCGCTCGTGGAGGAAGCGCTGCGGGTAAACCCGGATGTGGATGCCGCCAAGGCCGCTCTGCGCCAGGCGCACGAGCTTTACCTCGCGCAATGGACTGCCTTTTTCCCGACGGTGCAGGGATCTTTCAGCGCCGACCGCGCGAAGAACGCGCTCGGGACCATTGCCAATCCGACGAGCCTCCCACAGGCGAGCCCCTACTACAATCTGTTCACCGCCCAGCTCAGCGTCAGCTATCTGCCCGATGTCTTCGGTGCGACGCGCCGTGCGGTCGAGGCGGCCAAAGCGCAGCAGGAGGCAAGCCGCTATCAGCTGCAAGCCACCGACGTGACGCTGAGCACCAATGTCGTGGTCACCGTCGTGCAGGAGGCTTCACTGCGCGGACAGATCGCCGCCACGCGACGCTTGCTCGAGCTGCAGCATCATCTCACCGAGATCGTTCGCCAGCAGCGCTCGCTCGGAACGGCGAGCGCTCTCGATGTGCTGGCCCAGGAGTCATCCGAGGCGCAGACCGCGCAGACATTACCGCCACTCGACAAGCAGCTCGGTCAGACGCGCGATGCGCTGAGCGCGCTTCTGGGACGCCTGCCGTCAAAGGAGCCCGAGGTCAGTTTCACGTTCGAGGACCTGAGGCTGCCCGAGGATCTTCCGGCCAGCGTGCCCTCGAAGCTCGTCCGGCAGCGGCCTGACGTGCGCCAGGCGGAGGAGAATCTGCATTTCGCCTCGGCGGAGGCGGGCGTCGCGCTCGCAGACATGCTGCCGCAGTTCGCCATCACGGGAGATCTCGGCTCGAGCGCGCTCACGCTCAAGAGCCTGTTCACCCCCTACACGGGATTCTGGAACGTGGGAGCCTCCTTGACCCAAACGCTGTTCGATGCCGGCGCCCTCATTCACAAGTATCGCGCGGCCGATGCGGCACTGGATCAGGCGGGCGCCCAGTATCGTGCCGCCGTGATCCTCGCCTGCCAGAATGTCGCCGACGCACTGCGCGCACTGGATGCAGATGCGCGGGCGCTGCAGGCGAGCGCCGAGGGCGATGCGGCGGCCAGGAAGACCTTCGAGATGGCACAGCAACAGTTGCGACTCGGTACGATCAGCTCGGTCGCGCTCTCGAGCCTGGAGCAGAGCTATGAGCAGGCGGAGCTCGCTTTCGTGCAGGCGCAGGCCAACCGCTACGCCGACACGGCAGGCCTGTTTCAGGCCCTGGGCGGTGGCTGGTGGAACCGAAACGGGGGAGGGGCCTCACCATGAGTAGCCTTGTGTTGCGTCAGGACGATCACGGCTGCGCCACACTCACGCTCAACGTGCCCGGGAAGATGAATGCGCTGTGCAAGGAAGTGTTCGAGGCGCTCGATGAGCACTTGCAGCGAATCGCGCGCGAGACCCGTTCCGTGGGGCTCGTCGTGCTGCGCGGCGCCGGCGGAAACTTCTCCTCCGGCTACGACATGAACGAGGTGCTCGAGCACGTCAAGGCACATGCCAAGCCGCACTATCACTCCGAGGTGATCCAGAAGATGGCCGACCTCCCGCAGCCGGTGATCTCGGCGGTACAGGGCTACTGCTCGACCGGCGCTCTCGAGCTCGCGCTCGCAGCCGATCTCATCGTCGCCTCCGAATCCGCGCAGTTCTCGGATGTCTATGCCCGTTGGGGCCTCACGCCCGTGTGGGGACTGAGCCTGCGGCTGCCACACCGCGTAGGTACCACCATCGCGGCGGAGATGATGTACACGTGCCGCAATTATTCGGGCGCCGAAGCGCATGCCATGCACCTCGCGAACTTCTGTTTCCCCGATGACCGGTTCGACGCAGAGCTCGCCAAGCTGTGCTCCGAGATCCTCGAGAACTCCTGGTACGCGAATCAGGTGATCAAGCGCGCGCTGATGGCGAGCGACGGCTTGACTCTGCACGATGCACACGCGCTCGAGCTCTTCAAGAACGAAGGTCTCGCCCCGGACGCTGTCAAGCGCGTCACGCAGTTCTTTCGTCGAAAGCCGACGCCCTAGCCACAGCGCCCCGAGTCTCGCCCGCCTCAAGACCGGCATCTGCGATCTGCGCGCGACGCCGCTCGGCCTCGCGATCGAGTGTACGGCACGCGAGCAGGTACACCACTGCGGCCACCGGCAGGCCGATCAGCATCGCGAGATCCGCGCCGCCGAGCGCGTGCGCGATCGGGCCGGTATAAAGACCCGTGCTGAAGAACGGGATCATCACGATGAAGCCCACGGCGTAGGCGCACAGGCCACGCCAGTTCCAGCGCCCGTACATGCCGTCGGGATTGAAGATCTCGCGGATCGAGTAATGTCCGTGGCGCACCCAATAGAAGTCCACGAGATTGATGGCGGTCCAGGGCGTGAACAGGTAGAGCAGCAGCGCGAGCAGATCCGAGAACCGGTCGATGAAATGACTCGAGGCGCTGAGGGCAATGCCGGTTGCGATGATCGCCGCGACCAACAGGCTCACGAGGCGTTTCGTCACCGTCGAGCGAATCGGTCGAACGGTGTCCGCGACGCTCAGCAACGTGAGCGAGGCGCCATAGAAGTTAAGTGCCGAGACGCAGATGAGTCCCAGGAGGGCGCCGAGGAGCAACACGATCCCAAGTCCGGGCACGGCGGCATCCGCCGCGCGTTTCATCGCGGCGGCGATGTCGAGTCGGGGATAAAGCGCCGCGGCCACGGTGCCCACGAGCATCATCCACGCACCGCCGATGTACGCGCCGACGTAGGTCCACCAGAACGACTCGCGCACGCTCACTTCCCGTGGCAGGTAGCGCGAATAGTCGGACACGTAGATGGACCAGCTGAGCTCGTACGAGGCGGCGGCGAAAAGCTGGGCGAGGAACGGCACGGCGCGAAAGCCTTCGGGACTCCACGCCGAGGCCGGAAATCGCAGCACCCACACAGCCACGAGCGAGCAGACTAAGAGAATGGCGAGCATCAGATAGGCGAAGACACGCTGGGCGAGGTGCAGCTTGTCATAGCCGATGATCGCGATGGCAAGCGCCATCAGCGCCAGGGCGATGATCGCGATCGGCGAGCCGGGCGCGATGCGCTCCACCAGTTGATGCAGCGCCTGTGCGGCAAGCACCTGATTGAATGCGTTGTAGCCGATGTAGCTGACGAGCGCGACGGCCCACACGAGTAAAGCACCGACGTAGCCGAACTGCGGCCGTGACTGGATCATCTGCGGCAGGCCGAGCTGAGGGCCCTGCGTCGAATGAAAGGCCATGAAGAAGGTGCCGAGCCCACACCCGATGAGCACGGCAAGCGCGCTCCAGAGCAGATTGCCGCCGAGCGCGATGCCGATGATGCCGACCGCCGGCGTCGCAAGATGGGCACTGCCCGAGAACCACACCGGCCACAGGTGCCAGACCTTGCCGTGGCGCTCGGCAAGCGGCACGTAATCGATGGAGTGACTCTCGATCAGCCCCGCCATGGCAGAAAGCCCCCGATATCCGGCGATCGCGATTGCGGTGATATTATTACAGTAACGATATAATCGAGCGAACGATGCCGAAGATCGTCGATCACGAGAAGCGGCGCGATGAGATCGCGCTGGTGGCCTGCCGGGTCGTCGCGACGCATGGCTTCGATCAGGCGACCATCGTGCGCATCGCGCGCGAGGCCGGGTTCACCTCGGGGATGGTCGCGCATTATTTCGACACCAAGCAGGAGATCATCGTCGCAGCCTTGCGGCTGATCCTCAGACGCATCGAGGAACGGCTCACACGCCCGGCGCAGGCGCCGGCGCCTGATCTGCTCACGGTGCTCACCGAAGCGCTGCCCATCGATGAGCAGCGCTACATCGAGTGTGCATTCTGGACGGCATTCTGGGGACAGGTGAGTGCCGACAAGCGCTTGAGGCGCATCAATGCGTGGGTGCACCGCGAATACATGCGATTGTTCGAGCGTTGCCTCGCGCAGGGCTGGCGCGATTGGCCGCAGTGGCCAGCCACGACGCGTGACCACGTCCGCCGCTCGGTCGTGACGTTCATCAACGGCATCACGGCGAGCGCTGTGGTGAGCCGCGGCGACTGGCCCCCGGCGCGGCAGATCGAGCAGCTGCGGTTGCAACTGGAGCTGCTGCACGAGTGGGCGGCGCGGACGGCCTCTGCGGGCGGCGCCAGGTCCGCACGCGCGCAACGTGCCTCACCGGGTGGTATGACGGCGCTGTAGCTCGACTGCGACCTGCTCGAGTGACAGCTCGCGGCTCTCGAGCAGCACGAGCAGATGAAAGACCAGATCAGCCGCCTCGCCGATGAGCGCAGCGTCGTCCTCGGCGACTCCTGCGAGGGCGACCTCGAGACCTTCTTCGCCGACTTTCTGTGCGAGCCGCTTGCGGCCTTGAGCGATCAGCCTGGCGGTGTAGCTCTCCGCGGGACTCGCCTTGCGGCGCTCACGAATGATGCGTGCGAGGACTGACAGAAACGCGAGCCGTGCGGCATCGCTCAAGGGCTCATTTCCGAAACAGCTCGCGGTGCCGCGATGGCACGTCGGGCCATGCGGCCGAGCGCTCACCAGCAGGGTGTCGTGATCGCAGTCCATGTGCACATCGACGAGCTCGAGATAGTGGCCGGAGGTTGCACCCTTTTCCCACAGCTCCTGGCGGCCCCGGCTGAAGAAAACGACACGGCCGCGCTCGAGCGTGGCCCGCAGCGCCTCGACCGTCATGAAACCGAGCATCAGCACGCTGCCGCTGACGGCGTCTTGCACGATCGCCGGCAGCAGGCCGCCGCCCTTCGCGAAGTCGAGAGACTCGAGGTCCCCGGCCGTCAAGCCCATGGCCGCACCTCGATGCCGCGCTCCTGCAGCAACGCCTTCAGATGGCCGACCGTGATCTCGCCCGAGTGAAAGACGCTCGCCGCAAGCGTCGCATCGACCCCCGCCTCGAGGAAGGCGGCGCGGAAGTGCTCGGCCGTTCCGGCACCGCCCGATGCGACGAGCGGCACGTCGCACTGGGCACGCACCGCCGCGAGCTGCGCGATGTCGTACCCGGCGCGCACTCCATCACTTGCCATGCAATTGAGCACGATCTCACCCGCGCCGCGCCGCTGCACCTCGCGCACCCACTCGAGCGTGTCGCGCCCGCTGTCGCGGCTGCGGTGCGGATCGCCCGTGAATTGAAAGACACGATAGCCGCGCTCGCTCGTTTGGCTGTCGATGCCGACGACCACGCATTGGCTGCCAAAGCGCTCGCACAGCGCATCGATGAGGTCCGGCTCGGCGAGTGCTGGCGAGTTGATGGAAATCTTCTCCGCGCCGGCATTGAGCACGGCCTCCGCGTCGTGCGACCGAGCGAATGCCCCCCGCCACACAGAATGGAATGTCGAGCACCCGCGCCACGTCTCGTACCCACTTCGGCTCGACGGAGCGACCCTCGGGACTGGCCGTGATGTCGTAGAACACCAGCTCGTCCGCACCCTCATCGCGATAGCGTCGGGCGAGCTCGAGGATGTCCCCGACGACGCGGTGATCGCGGAAGCGGACTCCCTTTACGACCTGACCGTCGCGCACGTCGAGGCAGGGAATGATGCGTTTGGCAAGAATGGGCGCAGCTCCTCGGCACTCATGCGTTCTTCGAGCAGCGCCGTGCCGCTGATCGCCGCCGCAACGCCCGTCTCGACGAGCGCGTGTAAGTCAGCGGCATCGCGTACTCCGCCGGAGGCCTGCCACGCGAGCTCAGGACAGCTCGCATGGCCTGCCGATACAGCGCGACATTCGGACCCGTGAGCGCACCGTCGCGTTCGATGTCGGTACACAGCACGTGGCGCAGGCCGCGGCCGCGAAAGGGCTCGAGCGCCTGCCACAGGCTGAGCACGCTACCTCGCTTCCAGCCGTGCGTGCGTACCCGTGGTATCCCCTCGTCATCCAGGCGCACGTCGAAGGCGAGACAGATGCGCTCGGGTCCGAAGCGCGCGAGCCAGCCGAGTACCTCCTGCGGATGCTCGACCGCGGCGCTGCCGATCACGACGCCGCTGCACGCCGCGCGCGAGCAGATCCTCGACCGTGTCGACACTGCGCACGCCGCCGCCCACCTGAAGCGCAAGTCCGTGCTGCGCGGCGAGCGCGAGAATGACGGCGCGATTGACCGAGCGTGCCGTCCTTCGCGCCATCGAGATCGACCACGTGGAGCCAGCTTGCGCCGAGCGCGCGGTAGCGCCGCAGCAGCTGCGTGCGGCTCGAGGTCGTAGCGCGTCTCGGCGGCAAAGTCGCCCTGGTACAGCCGCACGCAGCGTCCGCCGCGCAGATCGATCGCGGGGATCAGCAGCATCAGCTCGAGCCGCAGGAAGTTGGCGAGCAAGCGTGCGCCGGCCTGCGCGGAGCGCTCGGGATGAAACTGGGTGCCGCAGAAATTGCCTTGCCGCACGACCGCTGCCAGCTCGATTCCGTAGCGCGCGCTCGCAAGCGTCGCGCCCGACACAGGCGCCGCATAACTGTGCACGAAGTAGAGGTAATCGTTCGGAGGCCAGACCCTCGAGCAGCGGATCCGATCGCACCGCGCTCGAGGCGATTCCAACCCATGTGCGGCACGGGCCGACCGGGTGCGGACTTGCAGCCTGCGCACGCTGTCCGGCAAGACACCGAGGCAGGCGGTATCGCCCTCGGATGAGGTGCTGGAACAGCAGCTGCATGCCCAGGCAGATGCCCAGCACCGGCTGCTGTCAGCTGCGGTCAGCGTGTCCGTCGAGACCGGCAGCGCGCAGACGCTGCATGGCTGCGCCGGCCGCGCCGACGCCCGGCAGGATGACGCGTGGCGCGGCCGTAATCTCGCGCGCATCACGGTGACGACGTGCGTGCGCGCGCCGAGTCGCTCGAGCGCAAATTGCAGCGAGGCAAGATTGGCGCCGCCGCTGTCGATGATCACCACCTCGAGCGCGTCATGACGGCTCACAGCACACCCTTGGTGCTGGGCAATTCGTGACCTTCGCGCCGCAGCGCCTGGCGCAGCGCCCGCCCCACGCCCTTGAAGCACGCTTCGATCATGTGGTGAGTGTTCTCACCCGTGACGCTCACGTGGATCGCCGCCCCAAGGCTGTCGGCGAGCGAGCGGAAGAAGTGCGGCACCAGCTCGCGTCGGCAAGCCTCCCACCTCATCGCGACCGAAGCGTCCCTCGAACACGGCGAAGGCGCGGCCGGACAGATCGATCGCCACCTGCGCCGCGCGCCTCGTCCATCGGCAGCAGGAAACCGTAGCGAGCGATGCCGCGCCTTCGCACCCAGCGCGCGGCGCAGCGCCTCGCCGAGCGCGAGTGCGCAGTCCTCGACCGTGTGATGCTCGTCGATGTGCAGGTCGCCGCGGCAGCTCGAGCTCGAGCGCGAAGCCGCCGTGCTTGGCGAGCTGCTCGAGCATGTGATCGAAAAACCCGATGCCGGTCTGCGACTCGGATCGGCGCGGTACGCTCGAGATCGACCGCCACCGTCGATCTGCGTCTCGCGCGTCGTGCGCTCGCACGCCTGCGCGACGGCGCGTGTGAGCTCGCGCACGACTGCGGCCCAGGTCTCCTGCGTCGCTGCCGTGGCGCCGCACCCGCAGCCCCCGCATGCCGAGATTGCGCGCGAACTCGAGGTCGGTGTCCCGATCGCCGATCACGGCGCTGCGCTCGAGATCGACGTGCCGCCGCGCGCAGGTATTCGCGCACCAGCCCGGTGCGCGGCTTGCGGCACTCGCAGCCATCGTGTGCGCGATGCGGGCAGATGAAGACCGCTTCGAAGCGAATGCCCTGTGAGGCGAAGGCGTCGAGGATGAACCCGTGCGCCTCCTCGAACGCGGCGGGGATAGGCGGAGGTGCCCAGGCCATCCTGGTTGCGTCACCATGACGAGTCGATAGCCGGCGCCGCAGCAGTGTCTGCGAGGGCGGCGAAGACGCCGGGCATGAAGCGCACCTTCTCGAGCGAGTCGACCTGCTGGTCGGCAGGCTCCTCGATCAGGGTGCCGTCGCGGTCGATGAACAGCACGGGGCGGCGCTCGTTCATCGCCAGGCCTCGCAGCGAGCCGTGCGGTTCTGCTCTGGCGTGCCGATCGTGATGCGCAGCGCGCGCTCAAGACCGGGCTGCCGTGCGCACATCGCGCACCAGCAGGCCCGCGTCGCGCGCGCGCTGCCGAAGGCCGCGGCGGCATCCTCGAACTCGACCAGCAGGAAATTCGCCTCGCTCGGCCACACCGTGCACGACTCCGCGCAGCCGCGCGCAGTGCCGCGCTGAGCCAGCGCGCGCTCGCACGCACGATGCAGCGACGCGCGCGCTCGCATGCTGCTCGAGCGCGCGGGCTCGAGCTGGCGCAACACCGCCTCGATGGTCAGCTGCGTGAGCGCGTAGGGCGGGATGACCTTGCGCAGCAGCGCGATCACGATCTCGGGTGAGGCGATCAGGCGCCGCAGCGCGCGCCGGCCAGCCCGTGTGCCTTGGAGAGGTGCGCAGCACGACCAGGTGCGGGTAGTGCGACACATGCCGCGCGAGACTCGCGCTGCTCGGCGAACTCGACGTAGGCCTCATCGACCACGAGCAGCGCGCGGCCGGCGAGCGCGCGCGGCAGCTCGCAGCATCGTGCGCCTCGGTCAGCCGATTGCCGGTGGGGTTGTTGGGCGAGCACAGGAACACCAGCTTCACCGGCGGCCGTGCAGCGCTCCAGCAGCGCCGGCTCGATCGAGCGCAAAGCCTGCGTCGCGCGCGCAGCGGCACCGCAAGCACCTCGGCGCCCTGAATGCGCGCGGCCACGGCATACATGCCGAAGGTCGGCGGGCAGACGATCACCGCATCCTCGCCGGCGCGGCAGAAGGCGCGGGTCAGCAGATCGATCGCCTCATCGCTGCCGCGGCCGACCAGCAGCATGACTCGGGTGGCACATCGTAGAGGCTCGCGAGCCGCTCGACGCAGCGCGCGCGGTTGCGGCTCGGGATAGCGGTTCAGGCCGCTCGCGAGTGCATCGCCGCTGCGCGCGCCAGGGCAGCTCGTTGGCATGCAGGCGCTCGAGGCTCGGCTCCCAGGCGGCGTGCTCGTAGGCTTCGAGCGCGACGAATCTCGGGCCGCGCGAGCTCGAGCGAGCCAGCTCACGCCGCGCGCTCCGCGACGCAACTAGCGCGTCAGCCGCAGCGTCGACCGCGCGCGGCGTGCGCATCCAGCCCTTCGAGCTCGCGCGAGCGTACCGCAGTCGGGCCCGAGCGCGGCAAGTCCTGCGGTGAGAGCTCCTGCACCGTGATGCGCTTGATGAAGTCGAGCACCGACAGGCCGCTGTAGGCGCGCGCGTAGCCGTAGGTCGGCAGCACGTGGTTGGTGCCCGAGCAGTAGTCGCCCATCGGCTCTGGCGACCAGTCGCCCAGGAAGACCGAGCCGGCGTTGCGAATCTGCTCGAGCAGCGCGTCGCGGCTCGCGCGATCTGCGAGGATCAGATGCTCGGGCGCGTAGCGGTTCGCGACGCTCGATGCGCCGTCGCGAGATCCGGCACGACGATGCAGCGGCTGCTCGCGATCGAGCTGCTCGCAGGATCGCGCTGGCGCGACGAGCCGCGCAGCTGCTGGTCTCGACCTCGCGCGCCACCTGCTCGGCGAGTGCCGCGCTGGTCGTCACGCAGCATCGCCTGCGCGCTGCGCATCGTGCTCGGCCTGCGCCAGCAGATCGGCGGCCACGAAATCCGCCCGCGCGCGTGTCATCGGCGATGCACCAGCACTTCGGAGGGCCCCGCCGGCATGTCGCAGGCGGCGCCCTGCCGGATCGGTCGGCGACCAGCTGCTTGGCAGCGGTGACCCAGGCGTTGCCCGGGCCGAAGATCTTGTCGACCTTCGGGACGCTCGCGGTGCCGTAGGCGAGCGCGGCGATCGCCTGCGCGCCGCCGACCTTGAATACGCTGTCGATGCCGCAGAGCTCTGCGGCGACCAGCACGGCCGGATGCGCGCGCACCGTCGCGGCCGCGGCGGCGTGCACAGCACCCGCTGCGCACAGCCGGCGATGCGCGCCGGCACCGCCAGCATGATGACGGTGGAGGGCAGCGGTGCGGAGCCCGCGGGCACGTACAGTCCGACGGCGTCGATCGGGCGAATGATGCGCTCGCAGCGCACCCCGGGCATGGTCTCGAGCGGCCAGCGGCTGCGGCAGCTGTGCGGCATGAAAGCGTCTGACGTTCGCGATGGCGCGCTCGAGGGCGGCGAGCTGTTCGCGGCGTCAGCGGCGTTGCGCGCCGCGGCGAACTCCGCCGCGACGACCGCGAACTCTCGAGCTCGACGCCGTCGAAGCGCGCGTGTAGTGCGACGCAGCGCCGCATCGCCCTCGCGCGCGCACCTGCGTCGATGATCTCGTGCGCACCGTGGCTGCGACCGTCGGCCCGACTCGCATGCGTCGGGCGCGCCAGCGCGCGCGTCGCCGGCCGCGCTCATCGAGGCTCTTGCCAGTCGAGGATGCGCATGGCGCCTCAGGCCAGCATCTTCTCGACCGGCAGCACCAGCAGCGCGCTGGCGCCGGCCTTCTTCAGGCTCTCGAGCGTCTCCCAGAACACGTTCTCGCGGCACACGGCGTGGACCGCCACCCGGTCGGGCGAGCCCTCGAGCGGAATGATGGTCGGCGACTCGCTGCCGGGCAGCAGCCTGCGGATCTCCGGCAGCGCCGCGCGCGGCGCATGCAGCATGATGTACTTGCTCTCGCGTGACCTGCTGCACGCCCTCGATGCGCATCAGCAGCCGCTCCACCCACTCGTCTTTGTCGGGCGGCAGCGTCAGCGGCGTGCGGATCAGCACGGCGTGGCTCTCGAGCACGGTCTGCGACCTCGCGCAGGTGATTGGCCTGCAGCGTCGAGCCGGTCGAGACCAGATCACAGATCAGATCGGCGCGCCCCAGCCGCGGGGCGATCTCGACCGCGCCCGACAGCGTCACGATCTCGGCGCTCGAGGTCGTGCTCGCGCAGATAGCGCTCGAGCAGAAAGGGATAGGTCGTGGCGATGCGCTTGCCGCTGCAGAGACTCGCAGGCCCGTCGTAGTCGACGTCCGTCCGGCACCGCGAGCGACAGCCGGCAGCGGCCGAAATCGAGCGTGCGCACGCGTCTGGAAGCGCGCCGGCTGGCCGCGCGCGGCGAGCTCCAGGCGCTTCTCCTCGAGCACGTTCAGGCCGACCAGCCCGAGGTCGCACACGTCCTCCTGCACCAGGTCCGGGATGTCGTCGTCGCGCACGAACAGCACATCGAGCGGCATGTTCTCGCCGAAGCCCATCAGCTGATCCTTGCCGCGCGAGAGCTTCAGGCCGCAGCGCGTGAGCAGATCGAGCGACGGGTCGGTCAGGCGGCCGGACTTCTGCACCGCGAGCTTCAGGCGCATGTCGCTAGCCATGGCGTACCGCCTCCGTGCGCTTGACGGTCCATCGACGCCGCTGCGGCCGCCAGCGCGTAGCCGCCATTGCCGTGGGCCAGGAAGCGCGCCACGCGGCCGATGGTCGTGACGCTGACGCCGGTCTGGCGATGAATCTCCCGATAGGGCAGGCCGCGCTGCAGGCACTCGACCACGGCCCAGCGGTCCGCCATGGCCTGCAGCTCCGCCGGCGTGCACAGGTCGCGCAGAAACGCGCGGCACTCCTCGCGCTGGCGCAGTGCGGCAATGGCCGCGAACAGATTGCGCTCGGCGAGCGCCTCCTGGCGCGGCGTCACGGTGCGGTGAGGTTTCATGCAGCCCCAGATTGTATTAATACGCTAGTACATTAGCACGAGAGGCGGGCGCCTGTCAGCCTGCTTGGCGCACACTGCTGCCCAGCTTCCTTGACGCTGCGCGGGACGCCGCCTAGACTTTCCGCCACTCATCGAGACCGGCTGAGGGAAAAGGCCCTTAGACGCCGGGGCAACCGCCGGCCTAACCAGCTCGGAAAGGTGCCAACTCCTGCGACCTGCCGCATGGCGGGCCGGCAGATGAGCAGTCGGCGTAGCCTCTCGCCGCAGCAGGCGGGGGAAGATGGACGCGACAAACCCGCCAGATCCGCGGGTGCTCTGACAGGAGAATCGGTGAGCCGAGACTTCTGCGGAGCACTGCAATGAACGCCCAAGCCGAGCCCCTCGCCACCGCCGCGCCACAGTCCGGCGTCGTTTCGCGCGTGCGTCCCAAGGAGTCGCTTCGCGAAGGCATCCTGCGGATACCGGGCAGCTTCGCCCTGCATCACGGAGCGGAGCTTTCCCAGGCGCAGTCGCCTGGCGCCTCGTCGGTCCGAGCGGCGCTCCGGTGGTCTGTGCCCTGGGCGGCATCTCGGCACACCGGCGCGTGTGCTCACCGCGGAGAGCGCGCGACAGCTGGTGGCCGCAGATCGCTGGACCGGGTCGCGCGCTCGACACCCGCAGCCTTCGCATCCTGAGCTTCGACTTCATCGGCGGCAGCGGTGAGTCGACCGGGCCTGCGCCCGGGCAGGAGTTCCCGAGCCTCTCGAGCTACGATCAGGCCGAGGCGCTGCGGCGCTGCTCGATCACCTGGGCATCGAGCCACTGCGCGCGATCGCCGGCGGCTCCTACGGCGGCATGGTGGCGCTCGCTTTCGCGCAGCGCTATCCCGATCGCGTCGCGCAGCTCATCGTCATCGGCGCCTGCGACCGCGCCCATCCGATGGCCACGGCCTGGCGCAGCGTGCAGCGGCGCATCGTGCGCTTCGCCCTCGAGTCAGGACAGGCGGCGCGGGAATCGAGCTCGCGCGCGCGCTGGCGATGACGACCTACCGCAGCGCGGAGGAGTTCGCCGCGCGCTTCGACGGCGTGCCGAGCTGCGAGCACGGCCGATTCACATTTCCGGTCGAGCGCTACCTGTCAGCGCGCGGCCGCGACTACGCGCTGCGCCATCGAGCCGGAATCGTTCCTGTGCCTGTCGGAGTCGATCGATCTGCATCGCGTGGATGCGAGCGCGATTTTCGTGCCGACCACGGCCGATTGCCGTGCGCGAGGATCAACTGGTGCCGCTGCGCCGACATGCGCGCCATGGTGGCGCGGCTGCCGCGGGGCCGCCTGCATGAGATCTCGTCGGTGTACGGCCATGACGCGTTTCTTGAAGGAGGCCGAGCAACTGCGCACCCTTTTCATGTGCGCGCTGAGGAGCGGTACATGAGTCAGAAGCCTGATCCGATCACGCAGGCCGTGCGCGCCGGGCTCGAGAGCGATCAGGTGACCGGCGCGGTGGTGCCGCCGATTCATCTGACCTCGACGTTCGCATTTCGCGGCTTCGGCGAGAAGCGCGCCTACGATTACTCGCGCTCCGGCAATCCGACCCGCGACCTGCTGGCGCAGGCGCTGGCGGAGCTCGAGGGTGGCGCCGGTGCGGTGGTCACCGCCACCGGCATGGCGGCCGTGACCCTGTTCGGTTACCTGCTGCCGGCCAGCGCGCGCATCGTCGCGCCACACGACTGTTACGGCGGCACCTATCGGCTGTTCGATGCCTGGCGCAGGCGCGGCGAGCTGCGCAGTCGACTTCGTGAATTTCGGCGACGAGGCCGCCCTGCGCGCCGCGCTCGACAGAGCCGACGGCGATGCTGTGGATCGAGACGCCGAGCAATCCGCTGCTGCGGATCACCGATATCGAGCGCGTGGCGGCCCTCGGCCACGAGCGCCGGCGCACTGGTGGTGGTCGACAATACCTTCCTGTCGCCCGTGTGGCAGCAGCCCATCGACCTCGGCGCCGACCTCGTCGTGCATTCGACCACCAAGTACCTCAACGGCCACAGCGATGTGGTGGGCGGGGCGGTGATCGCGCGCACTGCAGAGCTCACGAGCAGCTCGTGCTGGTGGGCGAACTGCCTGGGCCTGACCGGCGCGCCGTTCGACAGCTTCATGACGCTGCGCGGCCTGCGCACTCTGCACGCGCGCCTCGAGCAGCACGGACGCAACGCCGAGTCGCTGGCCCATTGGCTGGTGGAGCAGCCCGGCGTCGAGCGGGTTTACTACCCCGGCCTGCCGCAGCACCCCGGTCATGAGATCGCCCGGCGCCAGCAGACAGGCTTTCGGCGCCATCGTGACCTTGGAGCTCGCCGGCGGCCACGATGCCGTGCGGGCTTTCTGTCCGACCTTTCGTACTTCTCGCTGGCCGAGTCCCTCGGCGGCGTCGAGAGCCTCGTCGCGCACCCGGCCACGATGACCCACGCGGCCATGGACCCGGAAGCGCGGCGCAGGGCCGGCCTGACCGACGGGCTCTCCGCCTGTCGGTGGGGATCGAGGCGCTCGAGGATCTGCGCGCCGATCTGGCCGCGGCTCTGGAGCGAGCACGCCGCTCGATCACGACTCCACGACGAGCACTGGCCGAGGCTTAGGCGCCCGAAGCGAGCTGCGCAAGGACGGCATCGCCGACCTCGCGCGTGCCGAGCGCGCGCGCGCCAGGCTGTGCAATGTCCGTCGTGCACGCTCCGGCTGCAATGGCACGCTCGACGGCCTGCTCGATCAGCATCGCCTCGCGCTCGAGCCCCAGGGAATGCCGCAGCAGCAGCGCGACGCTCAAAATTGCTCCATAGGGATTGGCGATGCCTTGGCCGGCGATGTCGGGTGCCGAGCCATGAATCGGCTCGTAGAGTCCGCGCCGGCCCTCGCCGAGCGACGCCGAGGGTAGCAGGCCCAGCGAACCTGCGAGCATCGAGGCTTCATCGGTCAGGATGTCGCCGAACATATTCTCGGTCAGCAGCACATCGAAGTCGCGTGGCCGGCGAATGAGGTGCATCGCGGCCGCATCGACCAGCATGTGCTCGAGCGTCACATCGGAGAATTCCGCACGCACGACGGCGTCGCATACCTCGCGCCACAGGCGGGAGGTCTCGAGCACGTTCGACTTGTCGATCGAGGTCAGCTTGCGCCGGCGGGTGCGCGCGAGAGCGCAGGCGACGCGCGTCACGCGCTCGATCTCAGGGACGGAATAGCGTGCACAGGTCCGTAGCCTCGGTGGCATCGCGCGTCTTCGGACCGAAGTAAATCCCGCCCGTGAGCTCGCGCACGAACACGAGATCGACGCCCTCGAGCACCTCTGCACGCAGCGGAGATACCGCGCGCAGGCTCGGATGCAGTGCGACCGGGCGCAGATTGGCGAAGGTTCCGAGCTCGCGTGCGCAGGCGCAGCAGCCCCGCTTCCGGGCGCACCTTCGCGGTCGGCGCGGACCACTTGGGTCCGCCGATCGCACCGAGCAGTACGGCATCGGCGCTCAGACACGCATTGAGTGTCGCAACCGGAAGGGGATCTGCACACGCGTCGATCGCCGCGCCTCCGAAGGCAAGCTCGTGCAGTACGAGCTCATGACCGCAGCGCGCACCAATGGCACGCAGGCAACGGATGCCTTCGGCGATGACCTCAGGACCGATGCCGTCGCCCGGCAAAACCGCGATCACCGCACGCATCGCTCACCCGCGCCGTTCGTAAGCGTCGATGCGATCACGCTGACTCAGAAGAAATCCGAGCTCATCGATCCCATTGAGCAGGCAATAGCGCGCAAACGCATCGATGGAGAAATGCACGCGCGTGCCGGTCGGCAGACTGAGTGTGCCTTGGGCAAGATCGATCTCGATCTCGGCGCCCGGATGCTCGATGAGCCAGCGAGCCGTGTTCTCATCGACGACGAGGGGCAGGAGACCGTTCTTGAGAGAGTTGTTGCGGAAGATGTCGGCGATCTGCGTGCTCACCACGGCGCGAAAGCCATAGTCAACGAGCGCCCACGGTGCATGCTCGCGCGATGAGCCGCAGCCAAAATTGTGGCCCGCGACGAGGATCCCGCAGCCCTGTGCCTCCGGCTGATTGAGCACGAAGTCGGCGCGCGGCACGCCGTGCGCGTCGTAGCGCCAGTCGGCGAACAGGCGTGATCCGAACCCCTCGCGCGTCGTCGAGGTCAGAAAACGGGCGGGAATGATCTGGTCGGTGTCGATGTCCGTCGCTGGCATCACGACGGTGCGCGAACGAATGACCGTAATCGGCTGCATACGTTACCCGTTGAGCAGCTCGCGTGGATCGGTCACCCAGCCGCGTACCGCGCAGGCCGCGGCAGTCAGGGGACTTGCGAGCAGTGTGCGGGAGCCCGCACCCTGACGGCCCTCGAAGTTGCGGTTGCTCGTGCTCACCGAGTACTCCCCGCGCGCCACGGTGTCCCCGTTCATGCCGATGCACATGGAGCAGCCCGACTCGCGCCAGTCCGCACCGGCAGCCGTGAAGATCCGATCGAGACCTTCGGCCTCAGCTGCAGCCTTGACCTGCTGCGAGCCCGGTACGACGAGCATGCGCACGCCTTTCGCGATCTTGCGTCCCCTGAGCACCTGCGCCGCCGCACGCAGGTCCGACGAGGCGGCCGTTGGTGCAGCTGCCGATGAAGACGACATTGACGGGCCGATCGCGCAGCGGTGCACCGGCCGTGAGCCCCATGTAGGTCAGCGCCTTGTCGAACACCGGATCGCCCGCCGGTCCGGCACGGCGCCGTTGATGGGAATGACCATGCCAGGATTCGTGCCGTAGGTGATCATCGGCTCGATGAGCGCGGCGTCGAACTCATCCTCGCGGTCGAAGCGGGCGCCCGGATCCGTGGGCAGTTGACGCCAGCGCTCCAGGGCGCGTTGCCACGCGTGCGCCCTGTGGCGCGCGCGGCCGCCCGCGAGGTAGCTGTACGTTGTCTCATCCGGCGCGATCATGCCGGCGCGCGCGCCCGCCTCGATCGACATGTTGCACACCGTCATCCGCCCTTCCATGTCGAGAGCGCGAATGGCCTCGCCGCGGAACTCCAGCACATGGCCGGTGCCGCCCGGAACGCCGATCTTGCCGATGATCGCAAGAACCAGATCCTTCGCCGTGACGCCGGCGCGCAGGCGGCTGGCGACGTTGATGGCAAACGTGCGCGGCTTTCGCTGCAGCAGACTCTGTGTTGCGAACACGTGGCCCACTTCCGTCGTGCCGATGCCGAAGGCGAGCGCGCCGAACGCGCCGTGGGTACTCGTGTGACTGTCGCCGCACACGATCGTCCGTGCCGGCTGCGTCAGACCGAGCTCGGGTCCGATGATGTGCACGATGCCGCGCTGTGGCTGCCTGAGACCCAGCAGCTCGACTCCGAACTCGGCGCAATTGCGTTCGAGCTCGCGCACCTGGCGGGCGGCATCTCGAGCGTGATCGGCGCGCCGCCGAAGATCTGCTCCGTGCGCGTCGGCGTCGAGTGATCCATGGTCGCGAGCGTCAGGTCGCGCCGGCGCACCGGCAGCCCGCGCTCGCGCAGCACGCAAATGCCTGGGGTGAGGTAACTTCGTGAATGAGGTGCACGTCGATGTAGAGCACCGCGGGCGTGTCCGGTGTCTCGCCCACGACCTCGTGCTGCTGCCACACTTTCTCGAACATCGTCTTCGGCACGGTCCCTCCGGCTGGTCCTGATCCTCAGACGACCGCTTGCGCGGCACGCGCCGCGCCGCTCGGCTCATCGCGTCCGCGCGTACCGGCGCGCTGGGCGAGCTCGATGCGATTGATGACCTCGAGGAACGCGCGCGTGCTCGACTCGACGATGTTCGTGCTCACGCTCGAGCCGCGATAGGTGCGCTGGTTGTACTCGACATAGACCATCGCCTCGCCCTGCGCATCCTCGCCTCCCGTCACGGCTCGCACCTCGAACTTACGCAACGCCGCGGTGATCCCGGTCGCCGCCTCGATCGCCTTGAAAGCAGCATCCACCGGGCCGTCGCCGTGCGCACTCTGATCGATGCGGCGGCCGTCGCTGTGCTGCAGCTGCACGCTCGCCTCGGCCGGGCTGTGGCTGTCGGCCAGCGTCCGCAGCGACAGCAGCGTCCACGGACCGCTCGCGCTGCCCTCGGCCCGCAGCACCAGCGCCTCGATATCGCCGTCGAACAATTCCTTCTTCTTGTCGGCGAGGGCCTTGAACTCGGTGAATACGCGGTTGAACTCGAGCTTCCTCGAGCTCGAACCCCAATTGGTGGATACGCTCGCGCAAAGCGTGACGTCCGCTGTGCTTGCCCAGCACGAGGCTGCTGCGCGGCAGACCCACATCCTCGGGACGCATGATCTCGTAGGTCGAGTGATGCTTGAGCATTCCATGCTGATGAATGCCCGCCTCGTGCGCGAAGGCGTTTTCGCCGACCACCGCTTTATTGCGCGGGATCAGCGTGCCGGTGATGTTCGATACCAGCCGCGATGTGGGATAGAGCCGCGTCGTCTGGATGTTCGTGCGCACGTTGAAGAAAGTCTCGCGCGTCTTGCAGCGCCATCACGACCTCCTCGAGCGAGCAGTTGCCGGCACGCTCGCCGATGCCGTTGATGGTGCACTCGATCTGCCGTGCGCCGGCGACCACGGCCGTGAGGCTGTTGGCCACCGCCATACCCAGATCGTCGTGGCAGTGCACCGACAGGTCGACCCGGTCGATGCCACGCACGTTCTTGCGCAGATAGCGGAACAGCTCGGCGAACTCATCCGGCACCGTATAGCCCACCGTGTCGGGAATGTTGACCGTGATCGCGCCGGCCTCGATCGCCGCCTCGACCACTTGCGCCAGAAACTCGAGCTCCGTGCGCGAGGCATCTTCGGGTGAGAACTCCACGTCGTCGCACAGCTGCCGCGCCGCCCGGACGCCCTCGACCGCGCTGCGCAGGATCTCATCCTGCGCCATGTTGAGTTTGTGTTCGCGGTGAATGGCGCTGGTCGCGAGAAAGACATGCAGGCGGCGGCGCGGTGCATCGCGCAGCGCCTGCGCGGCGAGCTCGATGTCGCTCGCAGTTGCAGCGCGCAAGGCCACAGATGATCGGCCCCTGCACTTCGCGCGCGACGGCATTGACGCTCTCCCAGTCCCCCCGGGAGGCGGCCGGAAAGCCCGCCTCGATCACATCGACGCCGAGCTCGGCGAGTGCCCGCGCCACGCGCAGCTTTTCGGGCGGCGTCATGCTGCAGCCGGGCGACTGCTCGCCATCGCGCAGCGTGGTATCGAAGATGATGACGCGTTCGGGTCGTGGCAGCCATGATGATGTCCTCGTCGCTCAGGCGCGCCGCTCGTTGAGCCAGGGCATGCGGGCGCGCAGCGCCGCGCCCCACCGTCTCGATCTGACGGTCCATGTCTTCCTTGAGCATCTTGCGATACTGCCTACGCCCGGCGGCGTTCTCGTCGATCCACTGGCGGGCGAACTTGCCGCGTCTGGATCTCCTTGAGGATCTTGCGCATCTCGTTCTTGATCTCGCTCGTTGATGATGCGCGGCCCGCGCGTCAGATCACCGTACTTGGCCGTCTCGCTGATGAACTGGTGCATCTTGGTGATGCCGCCCTCGTGCAGCAGATCGACGATGAGCTTCAGCTCGTGCAGGCACTCGTAGTAGGCGACCTCGGGCTGATAGCCGGCCTCGACCAGCGTCTCGAAGCCCTTGACGACCAGCTCCGTCGCACCGCCGCACAGCACCGCCTGCTCGCCGAACAGATCGGTCTCGGTCTCCTCGGCGAACGTGGTTTCGAGCACCCCGCCGCGCGTGCCGCCGATGCCGTGCGCGTACGCGAACGCGCGCTGCGTGCGCGTTGCCGGTGGCGTCCTGCGCGACTGCGATCAGACAGGGGACGCCGCGGCCCTGCTGGTACTGGCGGCGCACCAGGTCTCCGGGTCCCTTGGGGGCGATGAGCACGACGTCCAGGTCCTTGCGCGGCTTGATCTGCTTGAAGTGGATGTTGAATCCGTGCGCGAAGAGCAGCGCCGAACCCCGCTTCAGGTGCTTGGCCGATGGACTTCGTACAGCGTCGCCTGGGCGAGATCCGGCACCAGCATCGCCACGAGGTCGGCGCCGGCGGCCGCCTCGGCGGGCTCCGCGACTTCCATGCCGTCCTTCTGCGCCTTCTTCAGGCTCGCACCGCCTTTGCGCACGCCGACCACCACATCGAAGCCGCTGTCCTTCAGGTTGAGCGCATGCGCGCGGCCCTGGCTGCCATAGCCGAGCACGGCGATCCGCGCGCCGCGCAGCGCCTTCTTGCTTCACGTCCTTCTGCGAATACAACCTCATCGTTAGGCTCCCGTTGTGCGACTGTGGCCGCAAACCGACGGCGCAAAAAAAACCCCGCACCCGCCCTGCTGTGAGGGCCGGTGCGGGGTCTTTGGTGTCCGCGGCTCGCTCTTAACGCGCTCGCGGTGACCCGCACCGGCCGCTCCTAAGAAGGAGCAGTCCGACCGAAAGGAGCCCGAGCGAAGACATCTGCGTCGCCGCCGCGAGGTTACCGAATCGGTCCAGGTGCAAAGTCACTGTGCTGCGCTCGTGAAAAAAGCTGAGTCCTCGGGCGATGGGAGCATAACTGCCGCGAGCTTGTCAACGAATCGCCGGCTGCGATTCCCCGGAAAATGCCGAGTTTCGCTAAAGTGGAGCATCGCCTGCGTAGCTGCTGTGAGATGCCGCAACAGTGATGATGTCCGTCTCGAATGAGGGCGGGGGCCGCCCGCTGTGGCTGCTGACCGAGTCCGAGCTGCCGATCTGGCTCGCGGGACAGCAGGCGGCGATCGGCGCCTGGGTGCGCGCGCACGCCTTTCAGGCCGAGCGCCACCGCATCCTTGCGCTTCCCTCGCCGGAGGGTGGCCTCGCTGGGGTTGCCGTCGGCCTTGGCGCGCTGCGCGCACCGAGCGAGCTCTCGATCTGGCACGCCGCCGGCGTTACCCGATCGTCTGCCCCCGGGCCATTACGCCCTGGCGTCGGCTCTATCGCCGACTGCTGCAACGCAATTCGTGCTCGGTTGGCTGATGGGCTGCTACCGCATGACCCGCTATCGCAGCGCGCACTCAGCCGGCGCAAGCTTCCCTGTGCGCCCCGGCCGGAGCCGATCTCAACGTATGCGCGGGCCGCGGCGCGAAGCCTGTGCGCTGGCGCGCGATCTCATCAATACGCCGGCAAATGACCTGGGGCCGGCCGAGCTCGCACAGGCCGGGTCTCGAGCTCGCGGCGCGCTGCCATGCGCGCGGTCGGGTGCTGAGCGCAAGCGAGCTCGAGAGCGCAGGGCTATCCACTCATCCGCGCGGTCGGCGCCGGCAGCCCGCGCGAGCCGCGGTTGCTGGATCTTCGCTGGGGCGAGGCCACGGCCCCCCGGGTCACGCTCGTCGGCAAAGGTGTTTGCTTCGATACGGGTGGCCTGGATCTGAAACCCTCCGCCGCGATGCTGCTCATGAAGAAGGACATGGGCGGCGCTGCCTGCGTACTCGGCGCTCGCGAGCCTTCTCATGAGCCTGGAGGCACCCATTCAGCTGCGGGTGCTCATCCCGTGCGTCGAGAACAGCATCGATGGGCTCGCGTATCGCCCTGGCGATGTGCTGCGCTCGCGCAAGGGACTGACGGTCGAGATCGGCAATACCGATGCCGAAGGCCGTCTCGTGCTCGCCGATGCGCTCGCCGAAGCCGACGCGAGCGGCCCGCGCTTGCTGATCGATCTGGCGACCCTGACCGGCGCGGCGCGCACGGCGCTCGGCCCGGAGCTGCCGGCCGCGTTCTCGACCGATGAGCAGCTGCTGGCAGTGCCGCGCGCAGCGCCGGTGATGCCGAGGCCGATCCGATCTGGCCGATGCCGCTGTGGCCGGGCTACGACGATGAGCTCGCAAGCAAGGTCGCAGATCTCGGCAATGTCTCGGCCAACCGCCTTTGCCGGCTCGATCATCGCGGCGCTTGTTCCTGCAAGCGTTTTGTGACCGCGACGCCCGCGTGGCTGCACGTCGACCTGTATGCCTGGAACGCCAAGGAGCGGCCCGGCCGTCCCGTGGGCGCCGAGGCGCAGTGCGTGCGTGGCCTGTATCAGCTGATCCGCGACCGACTCGGCTGAGGACCCTCGAGTCGAAATCGGCCATTGCGTAGCCGGCAAGCGGTGCTACTCTTCGCCGCTCACCCGCATGAGCAAGTCCAAGACCGATCCACGCCAGTATTCGCGGCTGGTCGTCGATGGCGTGAAACAGGCGCCATCGCGCGCGATGCTGCGTGCTGTGGGTTTCGCGGACGCGGACTTCAACAGGCCGCAGATCGGCATCGCCTCCACCTGGGCCAACCTGACGCCTTGCAACATGCACATTGCGGAGCTCGCGCGCGAAGCCGCGCGCGGCGTCGATGCGGCGGGCGGCAAGAGCGTCCTGTTCAACACGATCACCGTCTCGGACGGCATTTCGATGGGCTCGCCCGGGATGCGCTATTCGCTGGTGTCCCGCGAAGTCATCGCCGACTCCATCGAGACGGTGGTGGCGGCCGAGGGCTTCGACGGCTTCGTCGCCCTCGGCGGCTGCGACAAGAATATGCCGGGCTGCGCCATGGCGATGGCGCGGCTGAACCGGCCATCGGTCTTTGTCTACGGAGGCACCATCCGCCCCGGTGCGCAGCGGCGCGACATCGTCGCGGTGTTCGAGGCGGTCGGCGCGCACGCCGCCGGCAAGATCACCGATGCGCAACTCGCCGAAGTCGAGCGCACCGCCATCCCGGGGCCGGGCAGCTGCGGCGGCATGTACACGGCGAACACCATGGCCTCGGCGATCGAGGCGCTCGGCCTGTCACTGCCTGGCAGCTCGGCGCAGGAGGCGGTGAGCGACGCGAAGCGCGAGGATTGCCGCCGCGCCGGCGAAGCTGTCGTGGCCCTGGTGAACGCCGGGATCCGGCCGCGCGACATCCTGACCCGCAAGGCATTTGAAAACGCGATCACCGTGAGTCATCGCGCTCGGCGGCTCGACCAACGCGGTGCTGCATCTGCTGGCCATCGCGCACGATGCGCGCGTGAAGCTGCAGTCTCGATGACTTCACGCGCATCGGCCGACGCGTGCCGGTGCTCGCGGATCTGCGCCCAAGCGGACGCTATCTGATGTCCGAGCTCATCGCGATCGGTGGCATCCAGCCGCTGATGAAAATGCTGCTGGATGCAGGTCTGCTGCACGGTGAATGCCTCACCGTCACCGGGCGGACGCTGGCGCAAAACCTGGCCGCGGCAGGTACATATATTGCTTGACAAGACGTAGTACGGCCGCTTTCGGACCCCATCAAGAAGGACAGCCACCTGGTCGTCCTGTACGGCAATGTGGCCCCGGAGGGAGCCGTCGCCAAGATCACGGGCAAGGAAGGCCTGTCCTTCACGGGCCGCGCGCGAGTGTTCGACGGCGAGGAGCGGGCCACGGAGGCCATACTCAAGGCGCGGTACGCGCGGGAGATGTGGTAGTGATCCGATACGAAGGGCCCGAAGGGCGGCCCAGGCATGCGCGAGATGCTCAGTCCCACCGGCGCCCTCATGGGCCGCGGCCTGGGCGGCAGACGTTGCGCTGATCACCGATGGCCGCTTTTCAGGCGGCAGTCATGGGTTCGTCGTTGGACATATCGCGCCAGAGGCGGCGGTGGGTGGACCGCTCGCGTTACTGCGCAACGGCGATCGGATCACCATCGATGCGGCGAAGCGGACCATCGAGGTGGATTTGACGGCGGCGCAGCTCAGGGAGCGGCGCCGCGGCTGGCGCCCGCGCAGCGCCCACCGGGATGCCGGCGTGCTCACAAAGTATGCGCACCTCGTGGGCAGCGCCTCATTGGGTGCGGTCACGAGCGTGGGTAAGCGCCGAGCACACGAGCTTGAGCGGAGTTGTCAGTGCGCGGGTCAGAGGTTAGAGTTCCCGAAACGATCATCGTCGGCCGAGACACCGGCTTCGATTCTGGGGAGATCGATATAACAGTAAAAGTCGCGGCGCCGCCGTCGGAGACCGCGAGTCCTGGAAAGCACGAATGGTCGAGGCGCAGACCCATGCGGCGAGCGAAGGCTCGGCGCGGGCTTGCGTACAGCCTAAAACGTAGCTACTTTGCGACGGTTCCCGTTCGTTCTTAATCCTTGTAAGCACTGATACAAGAGCATGGCCGCCTACGCACAACACGATGCAACTTTCTTCTCGCGCCGCGCGATCGTCCTGGCGATCGCCCTGGCGCTGCATGTCGTCGTCATCTACGCCTTCAACACCGGACTTGCTCATCGGATGATCGAGGCGATCGCGCCACCCATCCAGACTGACATCGTCCAGGAAGTTCAGAAGCGCGATGAACCGCCGCCGCCGCCGCCACCCAAGATGGAGCGGCCGCCGGTCGAAGTACCACCGCCCGATGTCGCGATCAACGTTCCGGCGGAGGAGTCCACGACCGCCATTCGTGACGTCACCGATCGCCCGGTGCAGGCAGCGCCGCCGCCCCCGGTGGCCGTGAGCCGCACCCCGGCACGGCTCGATCAGAAGCACTCGCCCTCGACGGACGATTACTATCCGCCGACCTCGCGCCGCATGGGCGAGCAGGGCACCGCCTTGATCAGCGTGTGCGTGACCCCCGATGCCAAGATCTCAGGCCAGCCGAAGGTGTCGAAGAGCTCCGGTTCCTCGCGCCTCGATGAGGCTGCGGTCAAGTGGGCCTCACATGCTCGCTTTACCCCCAGCACCGAGAACGGCAAACCGGTCGAGGGCTGTACTCCGTTTAACGTGAAATTCGTGCTGACCGATTAAGGACCACCAGAGTTTGGACAGGGCGCTTCGCGGCGCCCTCGCTTTTCAAGACGAGGAAACTATGGAAATTACACCGGCTCCCGCTGCATCAAACCCGTACGGCCTCTCAGCGCTCGTACAAAACGGGGACATGATCTCCCACGGCGTGCTCATCGTCTTAGCGATCATGTCGTTCTTCTCCTGGTACATCATGCTGACCAAGGTCTGGGATCAGCGAAAGCTGAAGCAGTCGGCGAAGATCGCCGAGAAGCAGTTCTGGACAGCGCCCTCGCTGAAGGACGGCGTCGAGCGCCTGAAGAAGGGCGACGATTTCCGCGCTATCGCCGAGGACGGGTTGCGCGCCGCAGCGCATCATGACGGTCGTCTCACCGACCGCATCGACCTGAACGAGTGGATCACCATGTCCCTGCAGCGCTCGGTCAACAACGTCACCGGTAAGCTGCAGACCGGACTGGGATTCCTCGCAACAGTCGGCTCGACCGCACCGTTCGTGGGTCTGTTCGGCACCGTCGTGGGTATCATCAACGCCCTCGTCGTCGATCGGCCTGTCGGGACAGCCCAGCATCGATCGGGTAGCAGGCCCCGTCGGCGAGGCGCTGATCATGACCGCGCTCGGCCTCATCGTGGCGGTGCCGGCCGTGCTTGGTTACAACTGGCTGCTGGCCGCAACAAGTTCGTGCATGATACGATCTGCGGAACTTTGCGAGCGATCTGCATGCCTTCCTGGTAGGCGGTGCCCGCGTTGCGACCGGCGATGTCGTCGCCCGCCCCGCACCCGCCGCCGCATCGGCCGCCCCGGCTGCGGCGACCGCTGCGGGCCGCAAGTAGGTTTGATGGTGTCGGGCGCCGCCTCAGAGTCGGCGGCGGCGTCCGTCCACGATCGCTAGCGCAGGAACTCACTCATGGCAATGAATGTCGCGATTGGCGGAGACGACGAGGACCGAGCCCTGAACTCGACCATCAACACCACGCCGCTCGTCGATGTGATGCTGGTGCTGCTGATCATCTTTCTGATCACCATTCCCGTGATCAACAAGACGGTCCCGGTCAAGCTTGCCGAATGCGGCCAACATTCCGACGCAGACCAAGCCCGAGAACATCACGATCGCGGTTGATTCCAACGGCAATATCTACTGGAACAATGGCTACTGGCGAATCCTCAGGAACTACTCAATCGCGTCAAGGAAGTCGCCGTACGGGTGCCGCAGCCCGAGATCCATATCCGGGCCGACCGTGACGTGCGCTATGGCGCAGTAGGCAAGGTGCTGTACGCCATCCAGCGCGGTGGCATGGTCAAAGTCGGATTCATCAGCGAGCCTGACAAAGACGCCATCTTGCGCACGATGGCCTCGAAATAAGGCGCGGTAGGAGCTTCATACCATGGCAATGAGTGTTGGCACCGGCGGCGACGAGATGTGCGACATCAACACCACGCCGCTCATCGACGTGATGCTGGTGTTGCTGATCATGCTGATCCTCACGCTGCCGATCATGACCCACGCGGTGAAGCTCGACATGCCCAATCCGAATAATCCGCCACCGCCCCCGGATCAGCGTCCTGAGGTCATTGATATCGAGGTCGATTTCGACGGTACGATCGTCTGGAACGGCAACGTCGTGACCGATACAGCGACACTCGAACAGCTATTTCCGGACGGAGGCGATGAAGGACCCGCAGCCGGAGATTCATCTGCGGCCCGACAGCCGCGTCAAGTACGACTTCGTGGCGAAGGTGCTGGCAGCCGCGCAGCGCAATCACATGAAGAAGATCGGATTCGTCAACACGGCCGAATTCAGCCAGTAACGATCAGGACAACCACCAATGCATTTGAGATTCGCCAGGGCGCTGCTCATCGGAGTGGCCCTCGCCGGCAGCCTCCATTGTCGCTGCCACCGGTCTCGGTGTTCGCCGCGGACGAGAAGAAGGAAAAGCCCACCGTCAGCAAGGAGGCCGCCAAGCCGCTGAAGGCGGCGCAGGACGACATGCACGGCGAAGAATACCAGGACGCGCTCACGGAGCTGGACAAGGTCGAAGCGCTCCCGAAGAAGATCGCCGTACGACGAGTACGCGCATGTACGAGCTCATGGGGTTCTGCCTACGCTCAAGCACGGGCGATCAGGCGGGAGCCATCAAGTGCCTTCGAGGCGCATCATCGGCTCACAGTACCTCGAGCAGTCCGAGATCCCGCAGTTCACCAAGACGCCTCGCCGCAGCTCAACTATCAGCTGAAGAACTACGACAAGGCCATCGAGTATGGCCAGCAGGCCATCAAGGGTGGCTTCGCCGACGAGGATATCCAGACGATCGTCAGCCAGGCGTACTACCTGAAGGGCGACTACAAGGGCGCGCTCAAGTTCACCGAGGGCCTGGTGGATATGGAGATCAAGGAAGGCAAGATGCCGAAGGAGCCGCAGATCTCCCTCGTCCTGAGCTCGTGCATCAAGCTCAACGACAACGATTGTGAGCAACGGGCCACTGGAGCGGATGGTCACGTACTACCCGAAGCCCGAGTACTGGAAGAACCTGGTCTACACCATGTTCCAGAACAAGGAGGCCAACGAACGACAAGACGCTGCTGCGATGTCTATCGGCTGGCCGCCGACGTGGACGTGCTGGAGCACTCCGACCAATACACCGAGATGGCGCAGCTCGCCATCGAGGCAGGCTCACCCGGTGAGGCCGTGCAGATCCTCGATAAGGGCTTCGCCAAGAATGTCTTCGCCGATCAGCGCGAGAAGGATCGCAACCAGCGTCTGCTCGAGTCCGCCAAGAAGCAGGCGGCAGCCGACCAGGCATCGCTTGCGAAGGAGGAGATGGAGGCGGACAAGGCAGCGACCGGCGACAAGGATGTATCGCTCGGCGTGGCATACCTTGGCTACCAGCAATACGACAAGGCGGTGGACGCGCTCAAGAAGGGCCTCATCAAGGGTGGCATCAAGAACGAAGCCGAGACGCGGCTGCTGCTTGGCATCGCGCAGCTCAAAGCCGGACACAAGGACGAGGCCTCGCAGTCGTTCAAGCAGGTCAAGGGTGACAAGACGCTCGAGCGGCTTGCAAACCTGTGGACCCTGCACGCCAAGCAGGCGTGATGCACGAGGCAATACCGTGACGATCAAGGCCGGTCAACCGATGCCCTCGGGCACCTTCAAGACGATGACCAAGGACGGTCCGAAGGACCTCACCACCGATGAGCTGTTCAAGGGCAAGAAGGTGGTCCTGTTCTCGGTCCCAGGGGCCTTTACGCCGACCTGCGATGCCAAGCACCTGCCGGGTTTCGTGCAGCACGCCGATCAGATCAAAGCGAAGGGCGTCGACACCATCGCCTGCATGGCCGTCAATGACGTGTTCGTCATGAATGCCTGGGGCAAGGCCTCCAGAGTCGGTGACAAGATCCTGATGCTGGCCGACGGCAATGGCGATTACGCGAAGGCGCTCGGCCTCGACGATGGATGGCAGCGGCTTCGGCATGGGCATGCGCGGCCAGCGATTCGCGATTGTCGTCGACAACGGCATCGCGAAGCAGGTGAACATCGAGGCGCCGCGCGAGTTCAAGGTCTCATCCGCGGAGCACGTGCTCGCGGGCCTCTGAGGCCCTCATCGCGGCTGCAGCGGCCTCGCGGCCGCCTCAGCTCAAAAGCTTCTCGATCTGCGGCACGATCTCGAACAGATCGCCCACCAGCCCGATAGTCGGCCATTTCGAAGATGGGCGCTTCGGCATCCTTGTTGATGGCGACGATGGTGCGTGCGTCCTTGATGCCGGTGAGATGCTGGATCGCACCCGAGATACCGATCGCCATGTACAGCTCCGGGGCGATGATCTTGCCGGTCTGTCCCACCTGCATCTCGTTGGGCGCATAGCCCGCATCGACTGCGGCACGCGAGGCGCCGACCGCGGCTCCCAATCGATCCGCGAGCGAAAAGAGCAGCTTGAACCCCTCGGCACTGCCCAGCGCGCGCCCGCCGGACACGACGCGTCGCGCCGTCTGCAGGTCGGGACGATCCGATTTCGCAGCCGAGACCGAAACGAAGCGCGTGTGTGCAGCCGGCGGTGCGGCCACGCTGGCTGCCTCGATGGCGGCAGAGCCCTCGGCGGGTGCGGCCTCGAAGGAGGCGGCGCGCACCGTGCCCACGACCTTTCCGCCAGCCTCGACCTCCACCGTCACGATGACGTTGCCGGCATAGATCGGCCGCCGAAAGCGCATCGCGCTATCGACCGCCATGATGTCGCTGATCTGGGGCGCATCGAGGAGGGCGGCGACGCGCGGCATCAAATCCTTACCGAACGTCGTGGATGGCCCGAGCACGTGGGTGTACTCGGCCGCCACCGCAGCGATCTGTGGGGCCAAGGACTCGGCGAGAGCGTGGGCATTGCCCGGGCTTTCGATGGTCAAGACACGCGTCACGCCCTTGAGCTTCGCGGCCTGTGCGGCCACACCCGCCGCGCTCGAGGCGCACACCAGCACCGTGACTTGCGCATCCGGGATGCGCAGCGCGCAGCTGACGCACTTTGCGGTGCTCGGATTCAGAGTCGAGCCGTCATGCTCGCCCACCACCAGTACTCGACTCATAGCACACCTCGGGACTTGAGGGCGCTGACCAGCTCTTGCGCATCCTTCACCAGCACTCCCTTCTGCCGCTGCGGTGGCGTGTCGAACCGCACCGCCTTGACGCGCGCCCGCAGCTGCACACCCAGGGATTCGAGTGTCAGGGTATCGAGCGGCTTTTTCTTGGCCTTCATGATGTCCGGCAGCTTCACGTAGCGTGGCTCATTGAGCCGCAGATCCGTGGTGAAGACGGCAGGCAGATCCACCTCGATGGTCTCCAGACCCGCGTCGACTTCGCGCACTACCGTCGCCTTGTCTGCCTCGAGCGTGACCTTCGAGGCGAATGTCGCCTGAGGACGCTGCCACAAAGCGGCAAGCATCGGCCCGGTTTGACTGTTGTCGTCATCGATCGCCTGCTTGCCAACGATGACCAGCAAGGGCTGTTCACGCTCGATCACCTTGAGGAAGATCCGGGCGGTGGCAAGGGGCTCCAGGGTGGCGGCCGCGCTGCCCACATCGACGAGCAGAGCCCGATCGGCGCCCATTGCCAGGGCGGTGCGCAGCTGCTGCTGAGCCTCCGCGGCGCCGACGCTGAGCACGACGATCTCCTGGCGCCGCCGCGCTCCTTGATTCGCAGCGCCTCCTCGAGCGCGATCTCATCGAATGGATTGATGCTCATCTTCACGCCGTCGGTGACGACGCCGCTGCCATCGGGCTTGACCCGCATGCGCACGTTGTAGTCCACGACGCGCTTGATGCCGACCAGGATACGTTTCATGGCAGGCCTCCAATCCGCGCCGGGTGCTCCCCGGAAGGATCCGCTCGCGCTGCGCATCAGTGAATTTCTGCCGGATCTTCTGCGCGGTCGCACGCAGCTTGGGCAGGAATCGCTCGACCGCGACCCGCTGTGAAACCGCGGTGGCCGAAAACCGCACGGCGACGGTGGCGAGGACCCGGTCCTCAACCAGCACCGGCACGGCCATCACACTCTCTTCCGACACACGCCGCGGCCGTGTGGCCGTGGCATAGCCCTGCTCCCGCGTCTCCTCGAGCAGGCGCTCGACCTCGGGCCGGCTTTTCGCGAGCGCGTCCTCCGCGCGCGGTGAGCGGCTCAGGATCTCGAGCAGGCAGTCGCGCTGCTCGCGCGGACAGAAGGCGAGATACACACGCCCGGAGGAGGTGGTCAGAAGGGGAATGCGAAAGCCGGCGTTGAAGCGCTCAACCGCAAGCGGACTGGTATGGTCCGTCGTGTCTCTGATCAGCATGGAGGTGCCCGAGGGTGAAGTCAGAGAGATGGGCCACACGATCTCGCGGCACAGCTCGTTGATGCAGGGCCGGGCGATCTGTGTCACCCAGGCTTCATCGTCGAAGCCGTCCGCGAGGCTGCGCACCAGCACCGTAAGGCGATAGCGATCGTCGGTCGCATCGCGATAGATATAGCCCGCTCGGCTCAGTGTCTCGAGCAGCCGGTAGGTCGTCGTGCGTGGTAACTTGGTCTCGCCGTGACCTCGGAGACGGTGGCGCCATTTTTTCGGTTGAGCACGGCCAGGGCCTCGAGGCCGCGGATGAGCGCGCGGATGGGGCGGGTGGAATCCATATCTGCGGTGACTACCTTGCTCGTTGACTTATTAATTGCAGGCTTTCTAGACTTCGAGCCCGTGGGTCGCACGGGCTTTGAGGGCTACGATTGCATCAGAGCCGCTTCGTGACAGCGCCTGCAGCGGCGCACAGTGTATCGCAAGCCACGCGCGCGCGGGCGTAGCGCATGCTCGGATACGCGCTCAGGCGCCTCGCCGGAATTCTTCCGACACTGCTCATTGTCGTCACGATTTCCTTCTTCGTGATTCGCCTCGCGCCGGGCGGTCCATTCGACACCGAGCAGCCGCTGCCCCCACAGATTCGCGCGAATCTCGAGGCCGCCTATGGGCTCGATCAGCCATGGCTGGTGCAGTACGCGCGCTATGTCAAAGGACTGCTGCGCGGGGACTTCGGGCCTTCTTTGAAGCTTCGCGACATCCCGGTCTCCGAGCTCATCGCGCGCGGGATGCCGATCAGCCTCACCTTGGGAGTGAGCGCGATCGGCCTCGCCTGGCTCCTCGGTACGGCACTTGGGACTCTCGGTGCACTGCGCCGCAACTCGGCTCTCGATCACACCGCGACGCTCGTTGCGGTGCTCGGCATGGCCTTGCCGAGTTTCGTGGTCGGCCCATTTCTGGCGCTCATCTTTGGTTTGCGCCTGCACTGGCTGCCGGTCGCTGGATGGCAGCTCGACCTGCGGCATCTCGCGCTTCCGGTGATCACGCTCGCGTTGCCGGTTGGTGCGTACATCGCACGTCTCACCCGTGGCAGTCTGCTCGAGGTGCTGCGCGCCGATTTCATCCGCACCGCACGCGCCAAGGGGCTGCGCGAACCGTGGGTCATTCTGCGGCATGCGCTGCGGCCGGCGTTGCTGCCGGTCGTGAGCTACCTCGGGCCCGCGAGCGCCGCCGTACTCACCGGCTCACTGGTCGTCGAGACCGTGTTCGCGCTGCCAGGCACCGGGCGCTACCTGGTCGAGGGCGCCATCAATCGCGACTACACGCTCGTCATGGGCATGGTGATTCTGTACGGAACGTTCACGCTCATCTGCAATCTGACGGCGGATCTGCTCCATGGCTGGCTTGACCCACGCGTGCGCCATGACTGAGGCAGTGCATGCCCGCGGCCTGTGGCGCGATGCGGGGCGCCGTCTGCGGGTGAACCCTGCCGCGGTGATGGCTGGCGCTGCGGTGCTGCTCATTACGCTTGCGGCATGGGTCGGCCCCGCGCTCAGTCCCTATGCTTACGACAAGCTCGACTGGACCAGCATCGCGGTCGCACCGCAGCTGCACGGCGCCCATTGGCTCGGCACCGACCGGCTGGGTCGCGATCTGCTCGTACGCACGCTCTCCGGGGCGCGCATCTCGCTCGCGATCGGTCTTCTTGCGACCCTGGTGAGTGCCGTGATCGGCGTTTCCTGGGGCGCCATTGCGGGCTACATCGGCGGACGTGCGGACAGCGCCGATGATGCGCACCGTCGACGTTCTCAACTCCCTGCCGTATCTGTTTCTCGTGATCGCGCTCATGACGCTCTTCGGGCGCGGCAATCCGTATGTCCTGTTCGCGGCGATCGGGGCCGTCGGCTGGCTTACGATGGCGCGCATCGTGCGAGGCCAGACCATCTCACTGCGTCACCAGCCCTTCATCGAGGCGGCGCGTGCGAGCGGTGCCGAGCACGGGCCATATTCTGGTGCGTCATGTCGTGCCGAACGTGCTCGGGCCCGTCGTCGTCTACGCCGCGCTCACCGTGCCACAGATGATTCTGTTCGAGAGCTTTCTGAGCTTTCTGGGATTGGGTGTTCAAGAACCGCTCGCGAGCCTCGGCAGCCTCATTCGCGACGGCGCCCAGGAGATGGAATCGGCGAGCTGGATGCTCCTTGTGCGGCGGGCGTCCTCGTGACGCTGCTTCTGGCTTTCAATTTCATCGGCGATGCTCTGCGTGATGCGCTCGATCCCCGCGAGTCCTGAGCTCGGGCTTGCAGCGAGCCCCGTGCTGAGCGTTGAGGGGCTCAGCGTGCGCTTTGGTGGCAGGCGAGGCGTGGTCGAGGCCGTATCGGATCTGTCTTTCACCGTGGCGGCAGGTGAGTGCCTCGCGCTGGTCGGCGAGTCAGGCGCGGGCAAGAGCCAGGCCATGCTTGCCGTGATGAATCTCACGCCGAAGTCGGCCCAGACTTCGGGCAGCGTGCGCCTCGGTCAGCTGCAACTTCTTGGCGCGCGCCGCGGTCTTTTGAATCAGGTGCGTGGCGCGCGCATCGGAATGATCTTTCAGGATCCGATGAGCTCGCTCGCACCACACCTGCGCATCGCAGATCAGATCGCCGAGTCCATCGTCGCCCACCGTGGAGCGAGCTGGCGCGAAGCGCGCGCGCTTGCAACGAGTCTGCTCGACGATCTGCACGTGCCCGACCCCCGGCGGCGCGCTCGCCAGTACCCGCATGAGCTTTCCGGAGGCATGCGCCAACGGGTCATGCTCGCGATTGCGCTGGCGTGTGATCCCGTCCTGCTCATCGCCGATGAGCCGACGACCGCGCTCGATGTCACCATTCAGGCGCAGATCCTGGCGCTGCTCGCGCAGCTCAAGCGCACGCGTGCCATGGCGATCGTTCTGATTACGCACGATCTGGGTGTTGCCGCGGGCATCGCAGATCGCATCGCAGTCATGCAGTCCGGAAGGCTCGTGGAGCTCGCGCCGATCCGCCGCCTGTTCGATGCGCCAGAGCATCCGTACACGCGCGCGTTGCTTGAGGCGGTGCCACGACTCGGTGCTCCATCGCGCGCGCGGGCTTCAGGCGCAGAGCGAGGCACGCTCCTTGAGCTGCGCCAGGTCTCGGTGCAGTTTCCGCTCAGGGGCCATTGGCTACGCCGTCGTGCGGCGTTCGCCGCACTCGAGGGTGTGAGCCTCGAGCTTAAAGCCGGCGAGACCGTCGGCATCGTCGGCGAATCGGGTAGCGGCAAGTCCACCCTCGTACGAGCAGTGCTGCAGCTCGTGCGCCTCGCGGCGGGGGAAGTGGTGTGGCTGGGTACCGCGTTGCAGGCGCTCACGCCCGCAGAGCTTCGGCCGCTGCGGCGCGACTTGCAGATCATCTTCCAGGACCCGATTGCGAGCCTGGATCCGCGCATGACGGCGCTCGAGATCGTGGCGGAGCCGCTCGCCCTGCATCGCACGCAGATGACTGCGCCGGCACGGCGGGAAGCGGCGGAAAAAATGCTCGAACGGGTCGGGCTGTCGGCCGACATCGGCGAACGCTATCCGCACGAGCTGTCTGGCGGGCAGGGGCAACGCGTCGGCATCGCGCGCGCGATGATCCTCGGCCCCAAGCTCCTGGTGTGCGATGAGCCACTGAGTGCTCTGGATGTGTCCGTACAGCGCCAGATCACGCGGCTCATCGAGGCGACACGTCTGGAAAGCGGCACCGCGATTTTGTTCGTGAGCCACGATCTCGCCGTCGTGCGCGAGCTGTGCGACCGGGTTCTGGTGCTGTATCTGGGGCACGCGCTCGAGATCGCGCCCGCGGATGCGCTCTACGTGCGTCCACTGCATCCCTACACGCGCGCGCTGCTCGCGGCGGTGCCGGTGCCTGATCCTGAAATTCAACCGGCACGGTTGCTGCGCGCGCTCGAGGGCGAGCCGCCCTCGAGCGACGCGCCGCCTTCGGGCTGCGTGTTCCACGCTCGTTGCGCACACCGCATCGCGCTGTGCGAGAGCGTGGTGCCGCCGCTCGAATCCGCGGGCGCGGCGCGCTGGGTTGCCTGCCACCGCTGGCGCGAGCTCGATGCCCTGGGAGCCGGGAGCCCCTGAAAACTGTGGACGCCGTGCCGTGCATCGATCCGGCGGACCCGTTATTCTCGATGCATGACTTCTGAGATTGCACCACGTCCCAGCGACAGCTTGCGCCACGTCCGCTATGAAATCCGCGGACGGCTTGCACGTCGAGCGCATGAGCTCGAACGGCTGGGGTACGAGATCATCTCGCTCAACATCGGCAATCCCGGCGCATTCGGTTTTCGGACGCCCGAGACGATGCGGCTCGCGATGATCGAGAACCTCTCGAACGCCGAAGGTTATTGTCACCAGAAGGGCATCTTTCCCGCGCGCGAAGCCGTCGTGATGCAACAGCAGGCGCGGGGCGTTCAGGGTGTCAGCGCCGATGAGGTTTTCATCGGCAATGGCGTGAGCGAGCTCATCGATCTGGTGCTGCGGGCACTCCTGAATGACGGGGACGAAGTCCTGGTGCCGAGTCCGGACTATCCCCTGTGGACCGCGGCAGTGACCTTGAATCGCGGCCATGCAGTGCACTATCCGTGCCGGCCCGAGAACGATTTCGTGCCCGACCCCCAGGAGATCGCAGGCCTCGTGACGCCGCGCACCCGCGCGATCGTCATCATCAATCCGAACAATCCCACCGGCGCGGTTTACCCGCGTGCGGTGCTCGAGCAGATCGTGCGGCTTGCGGAGAGCCGCGGCCTCGTCATCTTCAGCGACGAAATCTACGATCAGATGGTGTACGAGGATGCGGAGTTCGTGCCGCTCGCGACCCTGGTGCGCGATACGCTGTGTGCGACGCTCTCGGGGCTGTCGAAGATCTACCGCGCGTGTGGGTACCGCGTGGGCTGGGCGGTCTTCTCGGGGCGAGTGCGCGGCGCGGGCGAGTATCTGAATGCGCTCGAGCTGCTGAGCTCGTTGCGTCTGTGCAGTAATGTGCCTGCGCAATGGGCGGTACAGACCGCGCTCGGCGGCTACCAAAGCGTGCGCGAGCTCGTCGCGCCCGCCGGCCGGCTCTATGAATCGCGCAAGGAGATTCTGGCCGCGACCACGCGCAGTCGCTTTCTCAAACTTGCGCCGCCGCGCGGTGCCATGTATGCGTTCGTCGGCGTCGACACTCGCGAGCTGCCCGCCTTCGACGATCAGGCCTTCGCACTGGATCTGCTCGAGCAGAAGCATGTGCTGGTGGCTCCGGGGGTCAGCTTCAACGTGCCCTACCGCACGCACTTTCGCATCACCACGCTTCCTGATCCCGCCCTCTTAAGACAGGTGTTTGCCCGCATCGATGAGGTGCTCATGGGATACGCCGAGGCGGCGCAGGCGAGTGCTCGCGACAATGTCCTCGATGCGAGCGCACGCTTCAGATAGTCTATAAAGAATATTCTATAAACCTCTGTTTTGTACGGACTTTATAAGGAACTAGCCGAAGCCCTCAGGGTGCATCACACCCTCGTCGTTCCCTCGACCCAGCGCGCCGCCGCAATTCGCCTCGCCTTCGCTGCAAGCTGCCTCGATCAGGGTCAGTCCGTGTGGCGCACGCCTGTCGTCCTGTCGGAGTCCGATTGGCTCGATCGTGAGCTGCTGCGCGCTTCGGATGCGGGCGAGATCATGCCCCGCCCGCTGCGTGCCGCCGAAGAATGGTGCGTGTGGCGCGAAGCCTGCGCGGAGGCGCTGGGCGAGAGCGACGCAGCCCTGGCGGACTGCCTGAGCGAGCGCGCTGCGTGACTCCGCACGATTGCTCTTTGCGTGGGGTATCCCGACCGATACGCTGCGCGGCGCAGGCGCGGAGAGCGCGCTGCTCGAGCGCACGCTCGCAGGCGTCGAGCGGCGCTGCCTGGATCTGAACGCAGCGGCCACGCATGAGCGCTATCCGCTCTTGAGGCGGCGTCTGTGGCGCGAGGGCGCTGCACGCGCACACCTCACGCTCGCGGGCTTTACGGAGCAGATACCGGCGCGCCAGGCGCTCGCGCACGCCTGGTCGCAACAGGGCGTGACGCTGCGAGCGTTTCACAGCAATGCGTCCCTGGGTGCGGCATCGCAGCTCGAAGCCCCCGATGCGCTCGCCGAGCTCGAGCTCGCAGCCGAGTGGTGCCGAGCGCAGCTTCAGGAAGATGCGCGGCGTCGGCTCCTCGTGATGATCCCGGACCTGAGCCGCCGGGCGGCAACGATACAGCGGGTCTTCGAGGATGCTCTGAGCGCAGCGCACGTGCTCTCCGGAGTCGGGCGGGGACGGGCGCCAGCATCGAGGGTGGCAAGCCACTTGGCGGCTATCCGCTCGTGCAGCAGGCGCTGCGCACGCTTGCGCTCCTGTGCGGATCGGTGCCCTTCGATGCCATGAGCGCATGGCTGCGCGATGCTTTCTGGAACGCACCGGGGCCTGCCGAGCGGGCTCGCTTGGATGTCTGGCTTCGTGGGTCACTCTCGGTCGAGGTCGATGCGGCGAGCCTGGTTGCAGCGCTGCGCACGGCCCCGGCCGGGCTCAGTGTCGCGGCCGGCCTCATCGCACGAAGCCTGAGTGCTGCCTCTCAAAGACTCGGACCTCTGAGCGCTTCCATGAGTACGCGGGTCTGGTATCAGCGGTTCCAACACGCCTTGCTTGCCACGGGCTGGCCGGGCGCTCGGCCCCTTTCGAGCGAGGAGGAGCAGACGCGCGCCCGGTTTGCCGAGGTGCTCGAAGAGGGCGCGGCGATTGCGCCTCGGTTCGGTCCCGTCTCGAGCGTGCGGGCGCTTGGGATCTTGAGAAGCCTGAGCGAGCGCGCCATGTTCGCGCCCGCCACGGGGGACGCGGCGGTCACCGTGACCGCAGCGCTCGTCGATCCGATCGTGCGCTACGACGGAATCTGGGTGGCGGGGATGCATGCGGATGCGTGGCCGCCGCCACCCCGTCTTGACCCGTTCATCCCGGCCGCGGCGCAGCGGCGCGCCGGCATCACGGATGCCAATGCAGAGCAGCTGCTCGCGCACACGGGCGTTCTTCTCGAGCGCTGGCGCCGCGCTGCACCGCAGGTCGTGTTGAGCTCACCGCAGCACACCGAAGACCGGGAGCAGCCGATGTCACCGCTGCTCGCCACACTTCCGGCCTGGACCGGCGCAGCGGCGCATCGATTCATCTCCCTCGCGCAGTGCGTGCGCACTGCACGCCGCAGCGAGCGCTACCACGATCGGATGGGTACACCTTGGGCCGCGCAGGTCCTGCCGGCGGGCGCGCGCTTGATCGAACAGCAGAGTCGATGTGCGTTCCGTGCCTACGCCGAGCTGCGTCTCGCGAGCGCCCGCATGGAGACGCCTCGCCCAGGGATCGACCCGCGCGCACGCGGGCGCTTCATCCATCGCACGCTCGAGCTTCTGTGGCAACGGTTGGCCAACGCTCGCAACCTGCGCGAGGCGCACGCCGCGGGGCAGCTGGATGGCTGGATCGAGCACAGCGCGGCGCGTGCGCTCGAGCAGCTCACGGCCGCACGCACGCTGCGCGCCGACCAGCCCAACTTGACTCGCGAGCTGCGCCGAACCGTGCGCCTCGTGCGTCAGCTGTGTGAGCTCGAGCTCACGCGTGCGCCTTTCACCGTGCACGCCCTCGAAGCGCGCCGGACACTCATGCTCGCAGGCGCCCAGCTCGAAGTGCGCATCGATCGCATCGATGAGCTCGATGACGGCACGTTTGCGGTTTTCGACTACAAGACCGGCCGCCCGACACAGCTTGGCTGGTCCGATGAGCGCATGGCCCAGCCGCAATTGCCGGTGTACCTTCGCGCAGCGAAGCTTGATGTGAGCACCGTTGCGGCGGTGTACGTGAGCTCGCAGCAGTGCGGCTATCGCGGGCTCGCCGATCGGATCGGAAGGCTGCCGCGAGTGAATGCCCTCGAGGAGACACCGTGGCCGGCGCAGGTGCGCATGTGGGGCGAGCGCATCGAGCAGCTGGCGAGCGACTTCATCTCAGGTCACGCCGCTGCAGAGCCGATCGCGCAGGCCTGTCAGATCTGTCACCTGCACGCATTCTGCCGCATTGCCGACCGGACTGAGCGTGAGACGCCGGATCCTGCGCCGGGGTCCGCCGATGAGTGATCATGAGGCGCGTCAGCGCGCGCTCGATCCTGCGCGCTCGATCATTCTGCAGGCCCCCGCAGGCTCGGGAAAGACGACCGTCCTCACGCAGCGCTTCCTGCGTCTTTTGTGCACGGTCGATGACCCCGACGAAATCCTCGCCGTCACCTTTACCCGCAAGGCCGCGGCGGAGATGCGCGAGCGCGTCATGCGTGCGCTGCAGGGCGGGGAGGATGACTCGAGTGAGCACGGCACAGTTCTCACGCAGCTCGCGCGCGCCGCGGCTGCGCGCTCGGATCGTCTGGGCTGGGCACTCCTTAGCCACCCGGCGCGGCTTCGCATCGAGACGATCGATGCGTTGAATCGCGCACTGGCGTTGCGGCTGCCACTTGCCGCGCGCGGGGCGGGAAGCCTGGCCGTCGCTGCGCAGCCGCAGACGCTCTACGCGGAAGCGGCGCGTCGCACGCTGCTCGATGCCCAGTCGCATCCGGCTCTGGCAGGCGATGTCGGGCTTCTCTTCGACCGGCTCGACAATGATTTCGCGCGCTTCGAGGAGCTGCTGACGCTCATGCTGGGCGTGCGCGCACACTGGCTCCCGCACTTTCTGAAATCCGCGCGGCTTTCGACCAGCGCCCTGCTCGAGAGCCCGCTCCCGCATGAGCAGGAGCTGCAGTTGTGCGAGCGCATCGAGGAGAGCCTGCGCACCATCGTCTCAGAGCGGCTGCAGCGTGCGCGCGCGCTCATCCCTGCGACACTTCTCACAGAGGGGTTCGCACTCGTGGAGGCGGCGACCCGGGCAAGACTGATCAGCGGTGATGCGACTGCGGGAGCCTGGCGCAGCGGGGCACCGCAACCGACGCAAGCACCGGCGCTTGGCCACTGGCAAGCCCTCGCGCAGCTTGCGCTCACGGGGCTCGGGACATGGCGCACCAGCCTCACACGCCGGCAGGGATTTTTTCCCGAGGACAGGGGCCTGAAGGAGCGAGCACTGCACTGGCTGCATGACATGCGGGCGCTGAGCGGTGCGCGCGAACTGCTGCGCGAGCTCACGCTCTTGCCCGAGCCCGTTTTTCCGACCGATGACATCGCTGCTCTGAATGCGCTCGCCCGGGTGCTGCAGCTCGGCGCGAGCGAGCTCGAGGTCGTGTTCGGCGAGTTCGGTCGCGTCGACTTTCCATACGTCGCCGCAGCCGCGCGGCGCGCCCTGACCGAGGAGTCCGCGCCGACTGAGCTCGCACTGCGCCTGGGCAGCCGCATCCGTCATCTGCTCGTTGATGAGTTTCAGGACACCTCGATCGAGCAATGTGCGCTCATCGAGGCGCTCACGGCAGGCTGGGAGGCCGGCGATGGCCGTACGCTCTTCCTGGTCGGCGATCCCATGCAGTCGATCTATCAGTTCCGCGAAGCGGAGGTGGGACTGTTCCTGCGGGCGCGCACACACGGGCTCGGCACCCTGGCGCTTGAGCCGCTCGCGCTGTCGAGTAACTTCCGCGCCGTGGAGCCGCTCGTCGAGTGGATCAACCGTGTGTTCGCAACGATGTTTGCCACGCAGGATGATCCGCGCACGAGCGCCGTCCGCTATGTGCCCTGCACCGCGGCCCGATCCGGTCCCGGCACCGGCTCGGTACAGGTGCATGCCACCGCAGATGATGCGGCGCAGGAGGCGGCTGCGATCGCAGCCCTGGTCGCGGGCATGCGCACGCGCGAGCCCTCGGCGAGCATCGCAATTCTCCTGAGCGCGCGACCCCACGCCGCGCCGATCGTGGCCGCCTTGCGCGCGCTGCACCTGCCCGTGGCTGCCGTAGAGCTGGTATCCCTTGCCGAGCTACCGGTCATCCGCGATCTGACCGCGCTCGCACAGGCGCTCGAGCATCTCGGTGATCGCACGGCGTGGCTCGCGGTGCTGCGCGCGCCCTGGTGCGGACTCGCACTGACCGACATCAGCGCCCTCATCGAGGGGGCCCCGACGCGCACCGTCTGGGAGCTGCTTCAGGATGAGGCGCGCGTGGCACAGCTGGCCCCCGCCGCGCGCGCTCGGCTGCTGCGTACACGTGCCGTGCTCGCGCAGGCGCTTGCCGAGCGAGATCGGCACGAGCCCAGCCGCTGGGTCGAGACCACGTGGCTGCGCCTGGGCGGTCCGGCAGCGGCCGCGACGGCGAACGATCTCGAGCACGCCCGGGCCTTCTTCGAAGCGCTCGCGCGCTGGGCGGCCGAGCCCCAGTGGACAGGATCACAGAATCTACCGGCGCTGCTCGAGGAGCTGTATGCCGAGCACGCCGACCGCGACGTGAACCCGGTTCAGATCATGACCATCCACCGGGCGAAGGGGCTGGAGTTCGACAAGGTGATCGTTCCGGGTCTGGCGCGCCGGTTACGCGCCGATCGGGAGCCGCTCATGCGCTGGCTCGAGCTGCCTCGCGAAACGCACGGCAGTGATCTGCTGATGGCGCCGATTGCAGCTCCGGAGCGACGCGGGCTCGATCCGCTCAATGAATACGTGAAATCCCTGCAGGAGCGGCGCAGCGCGCATGAGCGCACGCGCCTGCTTTACGTCGCAGCCACGCGCGCGCGAAGCGAGCTGCACCTGTTCGGCGAGGTGGCTTCGCCGCAGAGTGATTCACAGCGTGAGCCCGCGCCGCCTTCGGGCACCCTTCTGGCAACCCTCTGGCCCGCCGCCGCGGCGCAGTTTCTCGAACCGGGGGCGCGGCTTCCGGGACGCGCCGCTGACAGAACGGCGCCGCCCCGAGCGTCCCCTGCGCTCGAGCGGCTGACGAGCAACTGGACGCTGCCGCAGCCACCGCGTACGCCTGCCATCGAACCCATTGCCGTCGCGACCTATGAGCCGCCGCTCGATGAGGACACGCAGCACGGGCTCGATGCTTCGCCCGCGCAGGTCGGCGCGCGCGTCGTGCGCGACCATCTGCGTCGCTGTGCGCGCCGAGGTCGGCTGCCGCATGCGGAGCGTGTTGCGAGCGTGCGCGCCCTGCGTGATCGCCTCGTTCGGCTCGGTTACACCGACGAGCTGCTCGAGCGGTGCGCGCTCGAGGCGAGTCGCCTGCTCGAGGCCTGTCTCGCCGACTCGAGATTGCAGTGGATCTTTGCCTCCTCCCACGCCGATGTGTCGAGCCCGCTTGAGCTCACCGGCATGTATGAAGGACGACTGACGAGCCTCACCGTTGACCGCAGCTTCACCGACGAGCAGGGGATGCGATGGCTCGTCGAGTTCAGCGGCGCCTCGCCACAGGATGCGGATGGGGAGAAATTCGTGACGCACGAGCTCGAGCGCCGCGGCGCCGAGACGGCCAGGCAGCTCGCGCTCGCGCGGCGGCATTTTTCGCAAGCGGTGCGCGCCGCTGTCTATTTTCCGGCGGTGCAGAAGCTCGCAGAGCTTAGCTAGTGCGAGCGCTCAGAACGTCGCCGCGACCGAGAACGGCCTGCGACCCTGCGCATCGGGTGAGCCCAGATATTGAATCTGCTGCGCGAGATCCGGCGGCGCGCTCGGCCGCGCCGCAACGTGAGCATCGAGCATGAATCCGGGCTCGCGCGTCAGGCGCAGCGTGCCATCGACGGACAGAGGACCGCCCAGGTCGCTCAGGTGCCCAGAGGGCTCATCGGAGCCGCCCCCGGGAAATGACAGACGGTAGTCACCGAGCGGTGTGCCATCGGATTCAGCCAGCCCGTGCACGTCGAGCTGACCCTGTACCGCCGTGATGCGCTTGCCATCGAACTGCAGGGCTGCAAGGTCGGCCTGCGCGCTGCCGTGAATGCCGGGCGGGAGCTGCGGAACCATCTGACGATCAAGTGGAAACGTCGCGTGAAAGTCCCGGGCGGTGAGGGCCCCGCCGAAGCCGAACTCGAGATTGCCGCGCGCGAAATTCGTCGCCTGCATCCAGTCCACATCAAGATTGAGCCGTCCCGCGAGCAGACGCGCCGGACGCAACGTCCAGGACAGATCGCCGAATGGCGTGCCTTGGGCCGCGAGACCCGAGCAGGTCCCGTTCCAGATCGACCCACTCAGCTGCTGACAGCTCACGGCGCTCGGCATGAATCCGGCGGCCCACGCCGCAGGAAACTCCGCAACGAGCACCAGCAGAAAGACGACGAGCGCGGCCGCGCCGATCCAGACTCCGCGCTTCATGCCGCGACTACTGACGCCCGTGCAGCACGATGCCCGCGTTGACGATTCCCGGCGGACCCACCGCATCAACCGTCGCGGACTCGACCCGGATGCCGTGCTGCTCGGACAGCCGCGCAATCCAGCCGACGAGCGTATCGAACTGAGCGTTATCCAGACGCACGCGCAGGCCACCCTGACCGCTCGGCTCGCTGCTCGTGAGTGCCTTGCCGAGACCAGCCTCGCGTGCCGCATTGTCGACGACGACGATCAGCGAGCGCTGCGAAGTCGGGATGTTCACGGGTCCAGCCGCAGCAAGCCGCGGCGCGACGCTGCGCATCCAGGCGAGATCGGCCTGCTTGTGCTCGAGGCGCGCGTGCGCGCGCGCGACGCTCTGATCGAGCGGCACGAGCACTGCGAAGATGAGCAGCATGGCTGCGGCCACTCCTCCGATCGTCACGATGCGTCGCTCACGTGGCTGCAGGGACTGAAACCATTGCGGTAGCGGTGTCACTAGACCCTCGGCTTGATCTGGATGCGCCCTTCGTAGCGCGATCCGACGGCGTTACCTGAAGTGAGATCCGCCTGCCAGCCACCGGCGCGCAGCAGCTGGCTCATGTGATCGAGCGCCTCGGCGTTCGGCGCGGTGAGCCTCAACTCGAGGGCGCCTTCGCGAAAGCTCAGCGCTTGCAGCACGGCACCGGAGTCACCGCTGCGCGCCTGGGCAAGCGCACCCAAGGCTGCGAGCAGACCGACGCTGTCCCCGCCCTGGGCGCCAAGCAGGCGCTGTTCCATGCGACGGCGCGCATTGGTCGCGTTGTGCTCCCCAGGCATCGCGGAGCGGAACGCCTCCTCGATCGAGCTGTCGAGCTTGCGCTCGGCCCGATGCAGCGCAAGCAACTGGGTCGCTGCGCCTGCCGCGTGCAGACCGATCAGACAGGCGAGAAGAACGGCGGCGACGCGCCATGCGCGCCAGCCCGTCGCGAGTCCGTCGGCTGGTGCGTACGGTCCTTGCAGCAGATTGATGGCCTGGGTGTTCGCCGCGGGCAGTTGCTGTGCGAACAGTCCGAGCGGTCCGTCCGTGAGCAGCTGAACCTTGATGCCATCGAAGCGATCCCGCACGGCCTCGACGATCGGCGAGTACTGGTGCCACTCGGAGGCGCCGGTGTAGAGGATCAGTCCGCTCGCCGTCCGCTCGGCCGCCAGGGTCTCAGCGTCCGCGGGCCGCACCAGCTCCAGGGCTTGCGCGAGCGCATCGAGCGGCATGGTGACGGGCAGACCTCCCGCTGGTCGCACGATCACCGCATCCCCATCCAGGAGCGCGACGGCCTGGCCGGGATTCTCGGGGATGACGCTGCTTTCGCAGTACATCGTCTCCGCACGAAGTCCCGCGACGTGCAGCAAGGCTGACCACTCATCCATGAGCGACCGCGACACCACGGCCACCGGCGTGCGGCTCGAGTCACCGCCGCGCCGCCCGATCGCGAAATGCAGACTCTCAATATCCTCGGCGAGCTGTTCCTCGAGGGCGAACGGCACGACCTGATGCAGCTTCGTGCCCGCCTTGAGCGGTACATCGGCCTCGGTGAGCAGCACGTCCGCGGCGGGAACCAGGACACAGACGCGCCGACCGCCGGCGAACGCCGCGGCCTGTGTGAGCGTACCGCTCTGCGTTGCCGTCACGATGCGACCGCCGGAGTCGGCGACGACCCAGGACACTGGTGAAGTCGCCTCGTGAAGCATGCGAATGATGAGCCAGTCCGCCATGCGTCAATCCGATGTGAAGCTGCGTTGAATGGGCCGCGTGCGCAAGTCTCCCTCCTGGTGCAGCAGACTGTACAAGGCGAAGCGCATGGTGCCAACGCTGATGACACTGGTCAGGCGGAAGTAGTTGGACACCATCCCGATCCGATTCTGCACCTTGCCAAGCGCGACGGCATTGCCGTTGAAGGAGGCGTTGAAGTCGGTAAGGCTCGGAAAGCAGCCGCTCTGGCGCTCCATCTGCAGCTGCTGGGCCGTCATCAGGCTGTACTGTCTCTGACCTTGGGGTCCCAGCGCATCGAGCACCGGCCCGGAGGCCGAGCACAGATTGACGCCGACGTTGCGCGGCAGGGCGGTCACATACGGCGCGATGCGCAGATAGCGATCGCGGCCGAACCCGGGGAGCGCCAGAAGCTCGCTCGGACTCGTGATCTGCGCGTTTGCTGTGCGGTACGGCGGCACCTGCGACAGATAAGTGCCGTCCTCGGCGCCGTCGGCACCAGTGGCCACCTGATCGGCGTCGATCCAATCCGCGATCATCGGGGCCCATTTGGTCTCAAGCTGCAGGATCGTCAGCAGATTCTCGAACTCTCCGAGCGCGTCCTCATCGACGGTGCCATCGACCTTGACCAGGCTGTTGAGATTGAAGCGGCCCTGCATATCCTCGAGCTGCGCGAGCAGCATGACGCCCGGGATCACCTCGACCGGCCCATAGGGCATCGACCAGGGCTGTCCCGGATAAACGTGCTGAGCATCGCTTTTGCGCGTCTCGCGCAGCGCGTACGCCGCGATGGCCTCGCCCGCCTCGGCAATCAGCAGACTCTGATCGAACGCAAAGATCGCCTGACCGCGCCGCGCGGTCATGGCGTTCTGATAGCCGATGGTCGCCGCCAGAATCGTTGCGAGCGCGACCAGCATGATCGCCGTCAAGAGGGCGATGCCGCGTTGCCGGGCCGGGTGACCGCCGCTTCTCACGCTGGCACCTCGATGACCCGCACGATGCGCCCCCAGTCCTCGAGCTCCAGAGTGATCTCGACCGCGAACGGACGCATGCGCAAGCTGGTGTTACCGATGGGAGGCCATTGCGTGATCCATTGTCGCGCATCGGTCAGGTAGCGGAATCTGACGGACTTCACGTGAGTGAGAAGATCCCGCCCGATCGGAACGCTCGCCTCGGTGGCATCGAGGACGGCCCAGTGCATGCGCTTGAGTACGCCATTCTCCAGACGATAGGAGACCCGCTCGAGAGCCGGACGCTGGATGCCCGCAGGGTTGGCCCAACCCGTTCGAGTCAGCGCGACCAGGTCAACGTGCGTCGAGGAGTCCGACGTGGTCGAAGAGCCCAAAGAGCTCGGCGATCCCCCGAGGCTCGTGCCGCTCGGGGTGCTCGAGGCGTTGTCGGACGAGCTGCTTGAGGAGCTCGACGAGGAAGAGCGAAAGGAGCTCGATGAGCTTGAGGAGCTCGATGAGACACCAACACCCATCGAGCTCGAGAGCGCCGTGGGCCCAGTCGACAGCGATGCGTCACTCGGAGGATTGGCGATGAGGCACGCGAGCGAGGTGGTGCCCAGCAGATCCCGGACCGGCCGCGGTGTGAGCTGCGCGAAATCCTGCACCATCACCCGCATTGCAGTCTGCACGGCCGTGAGGCGCTCCTGACGATCCTTGATGGAATCGCCGTTGCGCAGCGCCTGATTGATGGTGCCGTAGCCGATTGCGAATACCACCGCGGTGATGAAAAGCGCCACGAGGAGCTCGACCAGGGTGAAGGCGCGAGTGCGCCATGGGCGATATGGACGGCCTCTCATGGGTTGCCTCCCGTGGTCGGGGGAGGCGTCGTGGGCGCAGGCGTCGTCGGGTTCGTGGGGCTGGTTGTGGGTGAGGTGGACGGCGTCGTAATGCCGGTACGGTTGGCACCGGGTTGCGTCGGATTGCCGTTCGCGCCCTGGGGTGCGGCCTGGTAGTCAAGATACAGCGACGTGAGCTGCGGCGGCGAGACCGCATCACCGAGCGCCCCCGTGATGGTCGCGAGCCAGGATGCGTCTTTTCCCGCGGCGGTATCCGCAATTCGAACCTTCACGTCCACGCGCAGCATTCCCGGGAAATCAAGCGGAGTCACGGTCTGCTCCCAGTGCCACTTTCGCCCGGCATAATCCAGATCACCTTCGGACTTGCCTTGCGATGGCTGCTGCGTGCCCAGGCGCACGACCGCGACCTCGTTGAGTGCGATCCATTCGGCGAGAGTCTTGTCGCGCAGATAGGCCGTCGTGTCGGCCGCCGAGCCCATCGCGCTCATGAGCACCGCCATTCCGATCGCGACGATCACGAGCGCGACCAACACCTCGACGAGCGTGAATCCGCGAGCTCGCATCAACTCTTGCCCGGCTGCGCGATGCGCGCCGCGATCTTGCCCTGATCATCGGGCGTGAGCGTGGAGTAACGCTCGGTGCCATCGCGTGCGATGGTGAGGGAGAACGATGTGAGGTCCCCGTTGGAGAAGATCATGACGTGCGGGCGAAGCTCGTCTGCCGGCACCTTCTTGGCGTCAGGCACTTTGTCGAGCACCACATCGCGCCCTTCGACCGCAAGACTGAGCGTGAGTCCCGGCGGCACATCACGCACCCGCATCGCATCGTCCGCGCCGATGTCCGCCCACTGGTTCTTGAGCGGATCGAAAGCCAGGAACTGATAGCGGTGCGAGCCGCAATACAGGCCGAGCTCTCGGGTCTGAAGCTCGGCCTGCTCACGCGCGTAGTTCATGAGTGTGACGAGCCGTTCGCTCTCGGTCTCGAGCTCACGATCTCGACCCAGGGCGGACATCGACAGAAGCGCGCCGACCACGACGATCCCAATGATCGTGACGACGACCAGGATCTCGATGAGCGTGAAACCGCGAGCGCGACCCCGCACCGCACGCGTCCGAGCGCCGCTCCTTCGCATGGGAACGCCGCCGCTTGTCCCGCGAGCGCTACCGGCTCGGGACGCCGTTGGTTCCGTTCGCACCGTTGCTGGGCGCGTTGGGGTTGGCGTCGAGATTCCAGTTGCCAATATCGGCGTTGACACCTTCGCCGCCCTCCTGGCCGTCGGCACCGAAGGAATACAGGTCGTATTCGCCGCCGTGTGTCCCTGGGAAAACGTACTGGTAGTCGTTACCCCAGGGATCCTTGGTGGAACCGCGCTGGACATACCCCCCTGGGCGCCAGTTGCGGATGGTCGGATCGGCGGGCTGCTGCACGAGCGCCACCAGGCCCTGATCCGTGTTCGGATACTTGAAATTATCCAGTCGATACATCGTCAGTGCCGTCTGCAGCGCCTGGATGTCCTGACGGGCCTTCGCCACGCGTGCATCATCGACGCGTCCGATGACCTGGGGCACGATCACGGCCGCAAGCAGGCCGATGATGATCACGACGACCATGATCTCGATGAGCGTGAAGCCGGTGGCACGGTTGCGCATGAGCGTTGACCGAAATGTGGCTAAGGGAGAGTCAAGTGGCGGCGGATCATAGCAAATGAGCCTTGCGAAGCCTGCCGATCAATTCACTCGCGTGCTGAAGTCGCTCAATTGCGACGGCCGCTGGGGCTTCGCGCTGCTCACGATCTGCGCACTGCTGGTGCTTTTGGAGCTCGGCGGTGATCACGCACGGGCGCTGCTGCGCTACGACCGGACGGCCATCGCGATGGGCGAGTGGTGGCGACTCGTGACTGCGCACTTCGTGCACCTGGGCCTGGAGCATGCCGTTCTCAATGCGCTCGGGCTCGTGCTGATGTGGGCACTGTTCGCCCGCGACTACAGCGCCCGAGCGTGGCTCGTGATCCTGGCTGCGTCGATCGCGGCGATCGACGCAGGCCTGTGGATTCGCGGTTCGACCCTGGAGTGGTACGTTGGTTCCTCCGGTGTCCTGCACGGTGTCCTGGCGGCCGGGACGCTGGCACATCTGCGGCGGCGCGACCTCGACGGCTGGATCCTCGCGGTGTTTCTGGTGGCGAAGCTGCTGTACGAGCAGCTCAGTGGATCCTTGCCATTCGCCGACCAAGCCCCGGTCGTGGTGGACGCGCACCTGTACGGTGCGGCAGGGGGACTCCTGGCTGCATTCGGCCTGAGCGCCCGGAGGGCCTCGCTATAATCGCGTCGCAACAGCCGAGGCGTGCTGCTGACGCAGGGGGATGGGGGCCAATGTCCTTTGCAATGGTGTTTCCGGGTCAGGGCTCGCAGTCCGTCGGCATGCTCTCGGGGCTTGCATCCGAGCCCGCGGTGCGCGCGACGTTCTCCGAAGCCTCCAGCGTGCTCGGCTACGATCTGTGGCAGCTGATCCAGAGCGGACCCGAGGCGGAGCTGAACGCCACCGAGCGCACGCAGCCGGCGATGCTGGCCGCAGCGGTCGCCGTGTGGAGACTCTGGAGCGAGCGGGACGGGCCGCAGCCGAGCGAAGTCTCGGGGCACAGTCTCGGGGAGTTCACGGCACTCACGTGTGCCGGTGCATTCGACTTCGCGGCCGCCGTAGAGCTGGTGCGCGACCGCGGCCGGCTGATGCAGCAAGCCGTGCCCGTGGGTGTGGGCGCGATGGCTGCGGTGCTCGGTCTCGAGGATGCTCAGGTGTCGCAGGCCTGCGCCGAGGCGGCGCAGGGTGCGATCGTCGAGGCCGTCAACTACAACGCTCCAGGGCAAGTGGTCATTGCGGGGGAGAAGGCGGCGGTCGAGCGCGCCATCGAGGCGGCCAAGCGCCTGGGTGCCAAGCGGGCCGTGGTGCTTCCCCTAAGCGTGCCCTCGCACAGTTCCCTCATGCGCTCGGCGATGACTCCTTTTGCGCAGAAGCTTCAAAGTGTGTCCGTTCAGCCACCGCGAATTCCTTACCGAAGCGCCGTCGATGCGAGCTTGCACCGCGAGCCTGCAGAGGTGCGTGATCTGCTGGTGCGGCAGCTGGCAAGTCCCGTGCGCTGGACGGACACGGTCCGGGCACTCGCCGCCTCGGGAGCCCGCCAGATCATTGAATGCGGTCCTGGCAAGGTGCTGACCGCGCTCAATCGCAGAATCGAGCGCCGGCCGGACCTTCAGTGTCTCGCGATCGAGGATGCCGCCTCGATCGATGCCGCGAAACAAGCGGTGCAGGCGACGGGAGAGTCCCATGCTTGAGCAGGACATCGCGCTCGTGACGGGCGCCTCGCGCGGGATTGGGCGCGCCATCGCCATGGGCCTCGCCGCTCGGGGCGCGCAGGTGATCGGCACGGCAACGAGCGAGGAGGGCGCGCGCAGCGTCAGCGAAATGCTCGCGTCGCACGGATACAACGGGCGGGGCGCGGTGCTCGATGCCGCAAGCGCGGAGTCGATCGATGCGCTCCTGGCGCAACTCGATCAGTCCGCATGCATGCCGACGATTCTGGTCAACAACGCCGCGATCACGCGTGACATGTTGCTCGTGCGCATGAAGCCCGAGGACTGGGATCGCGTGATCGGGACGAATCTGACCGCGGTCTTTCGCATCTCGAAGGCCGTCTTGCGGCGCATGATGAAGGAGCGCCGCGGGCGCATCGTCAACGTCACCTCAGTGGTCGCGCTCACCGGCAACCCAGGACAGTCGAATTACGCCGCCGCGAAGGCCGGCATCATCGGATTTACCAAATCCCTGGCGCGCGAGGTCGCATCGCGCGGCATTACCGTCAACTGCGTTGCACCCGGCTTCATCGACACCGACATGACGCGCACGCTGTCCGAGGATCAACGCGCGGTGCTCGCGCGTCAGATTCCGATGGAACGACTCGGTACGCCAGAGGACGTTGCCGCAGCCGTCACGTTCCTGGCCTCACCGGCCGCGGCGTACATCACCGGCGAAACACTGCACATCAACGGTGGCCTGTACATGCCCTGAGCACGGCGGCGGTGCATCTGCCGGCGTTGGGAAATTGCCACAAGGGTGCCGGTTTCGTCAGGAAAAACAACCACTCGCACGCCAAACTCCGGTGGCACCCCCGGGGGTGTTCCCCTACAATACCGCGCCCGTGCCGACCGCCTTGGCGGCACCCGAGATCCATCATCCTTAAAAGGACAATCGCGTAATGAGCACGGTTGAGCAACAAGTAAAGGCGATCGTCGCCGAGCAATTGGGCGTCAAACAAGAACAGGTCACGAACGATGCCTCCTTCGTCGACGATCTGGGCGCCGACTCGCTCGACACGGTGGAACTGGTCATGGCACTCGAAGAGGAATTCGAGATCGAGATTCCGGATGAGGATGCCGAGAAAATCACCACGGTTCATCAGGCCATCGAATACATCAACGAGCGGCGCAGCAAAGCCTGAGTGCGCCTCGGTGTGCGCTCGCATTGAGCACGGGTAGACCGTGAGCAAACGTCGCATCGTCATAACCGGTCTCGGCGTCGTCTCCCCCGTCGGCAGCACCGTTCCCAAAGCCTGGGAGGCCATTCTCAAGGGCGAGAGCGGCATCGGCCCCATCACCCGCTTCGATGTGTCCGCGTTTCCCGTGCGCTTCGGCGGACAGGTACGCGACTTCGATGTCGGCGCGTACATCACACCCAAAGAGGCGCGCCGCATGGATGATTTCATGCACTACGGCGTTGCCGCGGGCATTCAGGCCGTCACGGACTCGGGCATCGATTTCTCAAAGGAAGACGCCGCACGCTGCGGCGCGATCTGCGGGGCAGGGATCGGCGGACTCGGAACGATCGAGAGCGAATACGGCGATTATCTGAAGGCGCACAATCCGCGCAAGATCTCACCCTTCTTCGTGCCCGCGACCATCGTCAACATGATCGCGGGACACCTGTCGATCAAGTACGGGCTCAAGGGTCCGAACCTCGGTATCGTGACCGCCTGCACCACCTCGACCCATGCGATCGGCCTTGCGATGCGCACGATCCAATACGGCGATGCCGACGTGGTCGTCGCCGGCGGCGCCGAGATGGCGACGACGGTGTGCGGCCTCGGGAGCTTCGGTCAGGCGAAGGCGCTGTCGATGCGCAACGATGCGCCCACTGAAGCGAGCCGTCCCTGGGACCTCGAGCGCGACGGCTTCGTGCTGAGCGATGGGGGCGGCGCCGTGCTGCTCGAGGAGCTCGAGCATGCACGCAAGCGCGGCGCACACATTTACGCAGAGCTCGTCGGCTTCGGCATGAGCGGGGATGCCTATCACATCACCGCGCCGCCCGAAGACGGCGAGGGCGCACGGCTTGCGATGGCGAACGCGCTGCGCGATGCGGGCCTTGCGGCAACCGAGGTGCAGTACCTCAACGCGCATGCGACCTCGACACCTCTCGGAGATCGCGCGGAGACGGTCGCCATCAAGCGGGCGTTCGGCGATCACGCATATCGCCTGGCGGTCAGCTCGACCAAGTCCATGACGGGGCACCTGCTTGGCGCCGCCGGCGTGCTCGAGGCGATCTTCTGCGTGCTTGCCATCCGCGACGGCGTCGCACCCCCGACAATCAATTACCGCACGCCCGACCCGCACTGCGATCTCGACTTCGTCCCCAACGAGGCGCGAGCGATGAAAATCGACGTCGCCGTCTCCAATTCCTTCGGCTTCGGCGGCACCAACGGCACTTTGGTCTTTCGCCGCTTCGGCTGAACGGCATGCACGGGTACTGCCGCCGCGTTGGCGTACCCGCCGCGGTACTGCGCTTCCTTGCGGCTACGGATCCTGCGCAGTTCCCGGCGCTCTTCGACAGCGTGGCGCATGGGGCGCTCGGTCGTGCGAGCATTCTTGCGGCCTATCCCCGGGCGGCGCTGTGGTCTGACCGGGAAGGCAGGACTTGCGCGCAGGGTGTGACGCCTGCCGCGCCCGGCTTCCTCGATGCGCTCGAGATGTGGTGGCGCCGAGAGCGCGTCGAGCAGGACGCCGCGCAATCGTCCGCGGCGCTGCCTTTCGCCGGTGGCTGGGTCATTTTTCTGGGATACGAGGCCGCAACCGAGATCGAGCCACGGCTCGCGCTGCCGCAGACTCCGTTGCCGTGGCGAGCCTTTGCGCTGCGCACGCCCTGCGCGCTCATCCACGACCTCGCAAGCGATACCGTCCTTGCGGTGGCAGAGGAGGGCGCAGCGGCGCAGCTTCAGGCCCTCGAACGGGCCGCGTATCGCGCGGCTGAGCAGCTCGCGAGCGCGCCTGCGCCACAACCCGCGGCGCACATTGTTCGGATGCAGGAGGAGGAGCCTGAGCTTTTTATCGAGCGCGTGCGTCGCGCCCAGCACTACATTCGCCGCGGGTGACATCTATCAGGCCAACCTGTCGCGGCCGTGGCGTGTCGATGCGGACCGCTCTGATTTCGCAGTGGCCGGCACCATCGAGCGACTGTACTCGCGGCTGTGTACCGTCAATCCGGCACCCTTTGCAGCGCTCGTGCAGTGGCGCGATGTCGCCTTGCTGAGCTCCTCGCCCGAGCGGCTGCTCCGGATCAGCGGTGCCGAGGTCGAGACGCGACCCATCGCAGGGACCCGGCCGCGCAGCCGGCAGCCGGGAGAAGACGCGCGCAGAGGCCGCCGCTCTCGTCGCGCACCCCAAGGAGCGCGCCGAGCACATCATGCTGATCGACCTCGAGCGCAATGACCTCGGGCGCGTGTGCGAGGCGGGGACGGTGCGCGTCGAGGAGTTCATGGTGACCGAGACGTACGCGCATGTGCACCATATCGTCTCGAGCGTGCGCGGCCGGCTGCGCGTCGCAGGTGACGCCCATCGGCGCGTTGCGCGCCGTGTTCCCCGGCGGCACCATCACCGGCTGCCCGAAGTTCCGCTGCATGCAGATCATCGCGGAGCTCGAAGGCCGAGGGCCGCGGGTGCCTACACCGGCTCGCTCGGGCTTCCTGGGGGCGGATGGCAGCTCGATCTGAACATCCTGATTCGCACCATACGGTCGCGCCCGGGCGCATCGAGCTGCGCGCCGGCGGGGGCATCGTGGCCGATTCGGATCCGCAGCGCGAACTGGAGGAGACCCGAGCCAAGGCGCGCGGCATGCTCGCGGTCTTCGAGGCCTCATGAGGCCCGATATCTGTGCTCGGTGGACGGCGAGCCGATCCGCAGCTGAGTGCGCTCGATCGGGGCTTGCAATACGGTGACGGCCTCTTCGAGACCATCGCCTGCCAGCGCGGCAGGGCACGCTTTCTGGCTCTGCACCTGCAAGCGGCTCGCGAAGGGCTGCGAACGCCTCGGGCTCTGCGCACCCGACCTGAAGTGCCTGCGTGCGCAGATCGAGCAGCTCGCTGCCGGGGGATGCTTCCGCACTCATCAAGCTCATCGTCACGCGCGGCCGCGCGACGGCGCGCGGCTATCGGCCGCGCGGCGATGAGCAATCGACCCGAATGCTGCTGCGCTATCCGTGGCCGCCGGAGGATCCAGGCCTTGCCGCACGATGGCATCGTGGCGCGCGTGGCGTGAGCTCAAGCTCGGGCGAGAATCCGGCGCTGGCTGGGCTCAAGCATCTGAACCGCCTGGAGCAAGTACTCGCCAGCGCAGTGAGACCGATGCCTCCGGAGCACTCGAGAGCCTGCTCTTCAGTAGCTCCGGGCGGCTGATCTCAGGCACGATGACCAACGTGTTCCTGGTGCGTGACAACGAAGTGGCGACCCCGCGCCTGGACCTGTGCGGCGTCGCGGCGTCATGCGCCGCGTCGTGATGCGCGAGGCTGCCCAGGCGCAGCGTCCCATCGAGGAGCGCGCACTGTGGCGTGCCGACCTCGATGCGGCGCAGGAGATCTTTCTCACCAATGCACGCATTGGCATCTGGCCGGTGCGCACGCTCGAGGGCCGCACCTGGCCGCGGGCCCGGTGACGCGCCGCCTGCAGCAGCTCTTGCAGCCGCTGCTCGAAGCACCCGCGATGCTTAAGCGCCTCATCCTGTCTGGTCGCTGCTCTGCTCGCACTCGGCGCGGCCGCCGTTCGTTGCCGATGCTGTGGCTGGCCCGTGCGTTCGTGGCGCCGGGCCCGGCGCCAGCAGGCTCTGCGCGTGCAGGTCGCCGCGGGCATGAGCGCGCGCGGCGTGCTCGGACGGCTGCAAAGGCAGGGCGCGTTGCGGAGCGCGCGACTCACGGAGCTGTATCTGCGACTGCACGGGCGCACCCTCGGATCAAGGCCGGCGACTACGAAATCGCCCCCGCGCGCGAGCGCAGCGCATGTCATGACGCATGCTCGGCGAGGGTCGAGTGGTGCTGGAGCAGCTGACCGTGGTCGAAGGCGCGACGTTCGCTGACTTTCGGCGGGAGCTCGCGGCAGCATCCGCAACGTGCATGCGACGCTCACGGGCAAGAGCGATGCCGAGGTCATGGCTCGCAATCGGCCACGCCGGCGGAGTCGCCCGAAGGGCTGTTCTTTCCGGATACCTACCGGTTCGCGGCCGGCACCAGCGATCTTGAGATCCTGCGGCTGGCCTACGACCGCATGCACGCCATGCTCGCCGAGTGCTGGATGCAAGCGCGCGCAGGATCTGCCGCGTGCACTCGCCGTACCAGGCGCTTGATCCTCGCCTCGATCGTCGAGAAGGAGACAGGCCTTGCCGAGCGAGCGGCCCGTGATCGCAGGCGTCTTCGTCGCTCGGCTGCGCAAGGGGATGCGCCTGCAGTCGGATCCGACCGTCATCTATGGCCTCGGCGCAGCGCTATGACGGGCACATCCACGATCGCGATCTCACCACCGACACGCCGTACAACACCTACACGCGTGCCGGACTTCCGCCCACGCCCATCGCACTGCCCGGGCGCGAGTCGCTGCTCGCGGCGGTGCGTCCGGATGAGACGGGCGACCTGTACTTCGTCGCGACCGGGGATGGCGATGGCGCGCACCACTTCTCGGCGACGCTCGCGGAGCACGACGCGGCCGTCCGGCACTATCTTGCACCGGTTGCGTGCACAGCAGGGACTCACAGCCGATGACGCGCGCAGGGCGCTTCATCACGCTCGAGGGCATCGAGGGCGCGGGCAAATCGACGTCGCGCGCTCGTACACCGATGGCTCACGGCGCAGGGCATGCCGTGCGGAGCTCACGCGAGAGCCCGGAGGCACGCCGCTGGCCGAGCGTGTTCGCGAGATCGTGCTTGCAGCCTGGCGAAGAGCAGATCGCCGCCCGCCGCGGAGACGTTGCTGATGTTCGCCGCGCGCAGCATCCATCTCGACAATCTGATCCGGCCCGCGCTCGCCGCGCGGCGACGTGGGTCGTATGCGATCGCTTCACGGATGCCACGCGCGCCTATCAGGGAGGCGGCCGGGGAGTGGATGCCGCATCATCGAATCGCTCGCGAGCGAGCGTGCACGGCGATCTGTGGCCCGACTGCACGCTGCTGCTCGACATCTGCCGGTGCCGCTCGGATCTCGAGCGCTTGCGCGGCCGCGGTGCCGTGCCGGATCGCTTCGAGGCCGAGCGCGCGCCATTCTTCGAGCGCGTCCGCGAGGCCTACCTCGAGGTTGCCCGCCGTGAGCCAGGCCGCGTTCGACGTGATCGATGCGAGCCGGTACGCTCGAGGTCGTGCAGGCACAGGTCATCGAGGTGCTGAAGCCCTTGCTCGGGCGTCGGGGGGCGTGATGGTCGCGCCCGCATGGCTTCAAGCGCCGATGGCATCGCTTGAGAAGGCGCACGCGGCGCAGCGCATGCCGCACGCGCTCTTGATCCACGATGCGCCCGGCGCGGGAGGAGCCTGGCTTGCGAGCTGGGTCGCTCAGCTGCTGCTGTGCACGGGCTCCCCGCCGCGCCCGTGCGGAATCTGCCAAGCCTGCATGCGGGTGCAGCAGGGTCGACATCCCGACCTCCTATCGCGTCGGGCTCGTCGATGACTCGCTGCAGATCCGCATCGATCAGATTCGCGAGCTTGCGCGCGAGCTCTCGCTCACGAGTCACCAGGGCGGCTACAAGCTCGCGCATCCTCGATCCGGCCGACGCGCTCAACCCATTCGCCGCGAACGCGCTGCTCAAGACTCTGGAGGAGCCCACCCCCGAGACGATGCTGATCCTCGTCGCGGTGCAGCCGTCGCGCCTGCCGGCCACCATCGTCAGCCGCTGCCAGCGCATCCGCGTGAGCCGGCCTACGCGTGCGCAAAGTCTGACTTGGCTCGAAGCACAGCACGGTGCCGCCGACTGGGGCGCCGTGCTCGATGTGATCGGCGAGGCCCCGTTCGCGGCCGCACGGCTCGATCCTGCGCGCGTCGCGGAGCTGCGCGCGGAGACGCTGCGGGCGCTCGAGGAGGCCTGTTCTGGCGCGGGTGATCCGATGGCCACGGCCGAGCGGTGGAGCCGCTCGGAGCTGCCGCTGCGTCTCGCGTGCGTTGAGAACTGGCTCACACAACGCATCGAGCGCAGCCTCGCGCCGCGCCCGCATTCGACAGAAGTGCGGGCTGGCGCGCACACGCGCGCGGCCGATTCGGTCATCAATAGCCGTGACTTGTTCCATATGCTCGACCGGGTGCACGAGCTCAAGGCGGCGCTCAGCACGCCGATGAATCGCTCGCTCGCGCTCGAGACCCTGCTACGATCGCTTCGGACGTGAACTCGAGATGACTGCGCGGATGGGAGCCAACAAACCGGGCCTGCTCACTCTGACCATCAAGGACAAGAGCGCCCTGTACCTCGCTTACATGCCGTTCGTGCGCAACGGCGGCCTGTTCATCCCGACGAACAGCAACTACCGCCTGGGCGACGAAGTGTTCATGCTGCTCAACCTCATGGGAGAGGATGAGAAGCTGCCGGTCGCCGGACGCGTGATCTGGGTGACGCCCAAGGGCGCGCAGGGCAAGCGCACCGCAGGCATCGGCGTGCAGTTCAGCGAGCAGGACCGCGGGCCAGACGCAGAAGAAGATCGAGACCTATCTCGCCGGCGCGCTCGCCGGGGACAAGGCCACACACACGATGTAGCGGTGCTATTGCCTGCGCGCCGGAGGGAATGCCAGGTAGTGCTGCAGCTCGTAGTCTTCCTCGCTCGCAAAGCCGTGCTTGCGGAGGATCTGGGCCACGTCCGATTCGGTGAAGTAGTCGCGCACGCTACGGCCACGCGGAAGCCGGCCGCGGATCTCGCGAAGAGCCGCGGTCTCGCGCACGATGAATGATTCCTTGAGCATCTCCTGGGGAGCGGACTCGACGAGGAGCTGAAACTCACCCTGCTCGCCATCGCGCCCTTGGCCCAGACGCAGGGCAGGGGCGTAGCGGATGGGCTTTCGGCTACGGGACATGCAGCCCATCGTACGCCGATTGCAGCTCAGCGTGCGAGCGCCGGCTTCTAGCCCGAACGCCTGAGGGCCACACCGCCGCTGGTGAGTCCACCACGCAGCACGTAGGCGTCGAAACCGCGCTCGACGAGAATGTAGGCCGCTGCGGAACTGCGGCGACCCGTGTCGCAGTAGACGACGTAGCGTGTGCCGCGATCGAGCGTCGAGAGCTTCAGGCGAATGAAATACAGCGGAATGTTGAGCGAGTCCTCGATGCTGAGATTCTGGTGCTCGCTCGGCAGGCGCACATCGAGCCACTTGCCGCCGCGCGCCACGAGGTCGCGCGCCTGCTCATAGGTCACCCACTGCAGCAGAGGCTCGTTCATGAGCTCGCGGAAGTCCTGCTTCGCAAGCCGCATCAATGCGCCGTCCGTGAGCATGGTGATGGTGGCGTTGCGCTTCGCCTCCGCGATCAGAGCCTCCTCGCCGAAGGTGTCTCCGAGTCCAAGCTCGGCGAGCTTGATGCCTTCCTTGTTGAGTGGCGTCTCGCGTGTCACGGCGCACTTGCCGTTGACGATCACGTAGAAGTAATCCCCCTCGTCCCCCTGCTTGATGACGACTTCGCCCGCCTTGTAAGGCACGCGCTGCATGCGCAGGAAGATCGCCTGGATATTGGCAGGCGGAATGCGATGAAACGATTTCGTCTGCAGCAGCGTCGTCATCCAATCGTCGCTGGCCCCGCCTAGCTGCTCCTGGAGCTCCGCGACCTCGTAAGTCCCGGTCTGATCCCAGGTGATCATGACGTCGAGCAGCTCGCTGTCGATCGACAGGTAGCTGATCTCATCGACTGCGCGCGCGCTCACCCGACGCGGAAACTGAGGCGAGAGCGGATTGCGCGCCTCGGCCGTCCCGCCTCGGATCATCGCGATCGTGCGGTCGCCCTCGCGCAGCTCGACCATGCCCGCGACGAGCCAAACGGTGCGCTTGTCGTTGTCTCCCTCCTTGAACAGGAAGCGCCCGGCGGACATCGTCCGTACGCTCACCTTCTTGGCGAGTGCCGAGAGGTTGTCCCTCTTCAGTCCGTCGAGGGGCGCAAAGCCCTTCAACACCTGAACGCTGGCTTCTCGCTCCTCGGCCATTTTCCCTGTAGATTCAGTAGCTAAGTTGATGCAGCGCGACCCTGCGGATGGTACCACAGCGATTTTTGCGCTCAGCAACGCCGTTCACGCTTTTCCGAGCGTCTCGAGGCGGTCCCAGCCGGAATCGGGCGCGAAGCGAGAACCATGACGCGTGGCGAGCTCCTTGAGGCGGATCACCACTTGCGTCGTTCCGCGGCGTCGCGCGTAGGCGATAGGGCCACCGCGGAAAGGCGCGAACCCGGTGCCGAAGATGACTGCCGCATCGATGAGATCGGCCTCCGTCACGACACCATCGCGCAGGCAGGCAACCGATTCGTTCACCATCGCAAGGATGAGCCGATCCTCGAGATCCTGAGGCGCGGGTGCGCTTGCCGTGGGCTTCACCGCCTTGCCATCGCGCCACACGTAGAACCCTTCACCACTCTTGCGACCGAGCTTCTTGGCGGCGACGAGCTGCTTGAGCCGCGTGAGGTCCGGTGCTGGACGACCGAGCTCAGCGGCGATGATCTCACCGACATGACTTGCTACATCGAGGCCCACCACATCCGCAAGCTCGATGGGGCCCATGGGCATGCCGAAGCGCACGGCCACCTCATCAATCGTCGCGAGCGCGATGCCGTCCTGCGCCGCGAACATCGCCTCATGCAGATAGGGCATGAGCACGCGGTTGACGACGAAACCCGGCGCGCTGCGACAGGGCAGTGGCAGCTTGTCGAGCTTGCGTGTGAAGGCGAGGGCGGCCGCGAGCGCGGCGGACTCCGTCTGCGCCGACTGGACGACCTCGACCAGCGGCATTTGTGCGACGGGATTGAAGAAATGCAACCCCACGAGTCGCGAGGGTCGGGCGAGCTTTGCAGCAAGCGGCTCGAGCATGAGACTTGAGGTATTGGTCGCGAGAACGGCCTCGGGCTTCATCCGGGGCTCGAGCGTCGCATACAGCTCGCGTTTCGCGTTCAGGCTTTCGAAGATGGCCTCGATGACCACATCGGCTGCGGGTACGCCATCCCCATTCACATCCGCGCGCAGGCGCGAGCGCGCCGCCTCGATGCGCGCCGGATCACGCAGCCGCCGCTCGAACAGCTCACGTGCCCGCTGCAGCGCGGGCTCGATGAACTCGATCGCCCGGTCCTGCAAGGTCACGTTGCAACCGCGAAGCGCGCACCACGCCGCGATGTCCCCGCCCATCACGCCCGCGCCGATGACGTGCACGTTTTCACCACCGGTGCTCTTGCCGGCGAGTGACTTGAGGCGATCCTGCAGCAGAAAGACGCGCACCAGGTTGTGGGCCGTCTCCGTGCCGAAGAGCTCGGCGATCGAGCGCGCCTCTGCCACGTAGGCCGCCTCGCCGCGCGCTGCGTGGCGCGCCCAAAGATCGATGAGCGCATACGGGGCCGGATAGTGTTCGCGGGGTGCCTTGGCGCTCACCTGCTTGCGCAGCGCCGAGCTGACGAAGGGCCTCACGGCGGACGTGTTGAGCAGCCGCTCGATGAGCGGCGCCTTGCGCGGCGCCGGTGGATGACGAATGAGTTCCCGTACCGCGGCATCAATCTCGTTTGCAGGCACGAGGCGGTCGACGAGCCCCATCCGCAGCACCTTCTGGCCTCGCACCGTACGCCCGGTGAGCATCAGGTCCATGGCCGGCCGCACACCGAGCAGGCGCACCGATCGCACCGTACCGCCAAATCCGGGATGAATGCCGAGCTGCACCTCCGGTAGTCCGAGCCCGAGGCGCTCGTCATCCACGGCAACGCGGTAACGACAGGCGAGTGCGAGCTCCAGGCCGCCTCCCAGGGCGAAGCCATGCAGAACCGCAACGCTCACGCACGGCAGCGCCTCCAGACGCTCGAGCACGTGCTGTCCGGCACGGGTGAGCTCGAAGCCCTGCTCCGGACTCTTGAGCGCGGTGAATTCCTTGATATCCGCGCCGGCAATGAAACCGTTCGGCTTGCCGGAGCGGATGACGAGGGCTCGTGGGAGAGATTGTTCGAGCGGCTCGAGCAGCGTGCCAAGCTCCTCGAGGACGTTGCGCGAAAGCACGTTGGTGGACGCGCCGGGCTTGTCCAGAGTCGCCCAGGCGATCTGCTCGGCATCGCGCTCGACTCGCCACGCCCCGCTCATGCGGCCGTCCTGCGTCCGATGATTTCCGGGTCGACCTCGAAGTCACACACGAGGGGACGGTGGTCCGAGAAGCGCACGTCCGGCACTCGAAACTGCGTGACCTCGATGCCGGCGCTCAGGAGGATGAAGTCGAGCTCGATGCGCGGGACGCGTGCGGGAAAGGAGGGCAGTCCGGCGGTGTTCGCGCTCTTCAGACCGGTGGCGCGCATGAAAAGGTAGATCTCGTGCGTGCCCCAGAAGGTATTGAAGTCGCCCGCCACGATGACCGGCTTGCGCGACTGCATGATGAGGTCGTGGAGCGAACGCAGCTGGTACTGGCGTTGGCGGAATTTCAGTGACAGGTGCACCAGGAAAACGCACAGGTGCTCGAGCTCGAGCTCGATGATGAGCCGCTTGATGCCGGTGTCGAAGTAGTGAAAGCGCTCGCCCGTCACGTGTGGCGCGGACAGGAACGCGTTCGCCTGCTTGCGCACGATCGGGACGAACTGGTTGATGGAGCTCGCGCCGTACTTGCACTCGTAGGTCGAATAGTGACCGAGCTCCTGCGCGATGTGCTCGGCCTGGTTGAGCATCCCGGTGCGGATCGAGCCGGTATCGACCTCGATCAGGCCGACGATGTCCGGGTGCTCATTGCGCAGGAACTCGGTGATGCCGCCGAGGACTCTGCGATTGCTGCGCAGGTAGCCCGCACCCGGCACTGGCAGGTGGAATGCGGGCCCGGTTCCGGTGGCGTAACGAATGTTGTAGACGAGCAATCGCAATGCAGATGCTTCCCTGGCCCGCGAAAATGCAGGATTCTACTATCTGTGCCACACTGCGAGGCACGCGGGCAACTGTTTCGGCATTTCTCGGAAGGCCGCCATGTCGAAGACAAATCCCATTCTGCTGTTCGTAACCCATGTGTGGGAGCACAGCGACGAGTATCTGCGGACCTTCGAGTACCTGGAAAGCGCGCGCAACTTTTACTATCGCAACTACAGTACCCCGGAAAAGCGCCCGGAAGGCGACAAGGAAGCGCTCAAGGAGGATCTGCGGCGGCAGATTGCGCCCGCTGAAGCCGTGATCGCGCTTGCGAGCCTTTACGAGAAGCATCAGGACCTGCTGACTTTTCAGCTGCTGTACGCGCAGGCGTGCAGCAAGCCGGTGATCCTGATGAAACCCTTCGGGACGCAGCGCCCGCTGCCCAAGCAGCTCGCCGAGCTTGCGAACGAGATCATCGATTGGGACGAGCGTGCGCTCGTCGATGCGGTGCGTCGCCAGGCCCGTCACGAGGATACAACGCGCTGGGACGTTGTTGAGTTCAAGCTCGACTGAGGCGCGTTTCAGGCCTCGGCGAGGTAGAGCGGAACCACTTGTGCGCTCGGGATGTGACGCGGAGCGATCGAGACTCGCGGCACGGCGGCGAACAAACGCACGACGCTGCAAGCGATGCGGTCGGCTTCCTCGCTCGACATCTTGCGAAGTGTGGCGCGCACGGCATCCTCACCGCGCAGCATGGGCCGCTCGCGCGTCAATGCTTCGGTGACCGCATGGAATTCCTCGCGCACGTCTCGCGGCAACTCCTCCTCGGAGAGCTCAGCAAGATAGGCACGATAGGCTTCCGCGAGGCGGTCCTTGATGCAGCCAGAACGCACCAGTGACATCGTTGCGCCCTGGAGTTTCTCCCACGTGCTCATCGTGACCTCGGTCGTGTTGTTGTTTTTAGAAGAACCGTAAACGGTCAAAGTACTTAGCGCTGAAATATACCGCAGCCTCTAAGAAAAACAATTGTCAAAGTTGACTTCGGCTTCGGAACGGTCCAATGTGATCCATGACATGAGTAAACATTCATATCATACGGATTTTAATCATATTATCTCCATAAATGCGCTGAAAACACCTGACGACGGCCATTGGCTCCGAAATCCCCACGCTCGGAATCCTCTCGCCGCTCGATGCGTTGAAGACATCACAGGCACACGCAGCGGCCATTCCAATCTTCATCTGTGACGCTGCCGTCAGAACACGGGCGTTGAGTCGCCTCAGGTGGGAGCCTGGCGTATTATGGAAGTCTGCCAACAGGAGCGGCACCGACCGTGGACTTATTCTCACCTCGACATCTCTTGATCATCCTGGTGATCGCTCTGCTCGTTTTCGGCACCAAGAAGCTGAAGACGCTGGGTTCTGACCTGGGCTCAGCCGTTCGCGGCTTCAAGGACTCCATGCGCGAGGCCGAACAGGACCCCAAGGACGAGCAGACGGCGCAGGCGGCCGAAGCAAAGCAGATCCCGAGCCCGCCGAGCCCGACCCCCGCGAAGCCGGCCGAGAAGGCATCCGCGACGGATAAATCGGCAGCCGCCTAGCCGGCTTCCCCGCCCAAAAAATTCACGCCCGGATTATGGCAATCCGGGAAGAATGCCGCTTTTCCGCAGCGCCCTGGCTGTGGTCCTCAGGAGCGGCAGATCGTGACCAGTGTGCGCGAGATCCTCGTCGTTGTGTCCCTGGCCGTCCTCGCGCAGGCCCCGCGCGCGCAGGCACAGGCGCAAGAAACCCAGCGACCCGTTTCAAAATTCGGCACGCTGGTCGGCCTGCTGACCGATGCGGCGCACGCGCCTCTTGCGCACACGACGGTCGTAGCGATCGATCTCAATACGGGCGGCAGGTGCTTTGGATCCCCAACAACGACATCAAGCTGGTGTTCAACAGCTACTTCCTGGGCGAGGACAACCTCGTAGCCGGCAGCGGCAACCCGGCAAACGGCGGCAGCCCCACGGCGGACATCGGGCGCCCCGAATCCCACTGCACCCTACGTGAATTACGCCCACGTGCATCGGATCCACGAGGACGACAGTGTCGTATGGCGTTACTACCAGGGCACCCGAGACGAAGGTCGGCGGGATTTCGAAAATGGCACTGTCGTTCACGTGGGATGTGGGCTGCGAGTACGGCGGTGGAGTGAGCTGCACGGGCGGCCCCAACAAGGCGAACTTCTTCGGCATGATGCTCTATGACCGCACCTGGTTCGACCATGACCTTTTCGCGGTTACGCTCGGCGGCGGCTTCATGAACAATCCAGGTCGCTATCTTGCGCTTCTTCCGCCCATCAACGGCGCGACGGCATCAACCGGATCCGCATACTTCACGGAGAACCCCGGGCAGACGCTGTATCAGTGGGACACCCAGCTCAACCTTCAGTACATGCCGAAAGACTGGATCACGTTCTGGACCGAGTTTACGTTTCCGCCATTCGAACGTTCCGTACTGGTCCGGTTCAGGCGGTGTGACGCCCCCGGCAGGCAATACCGGTGTGCCTGCGCAGTTCGTCTGCAACAACGGTGCTGCCATGGGAGCCAACGACTGCGTCGGCGAGGGCGGCATCTGGTACCCCGATCTGCGCACGCGCGAACTGATCTGGGGTGCCGGCATCATGGCGCGATTCTGAAGTCAAGCTCCAGCGGCCCTGTCGCGACTCAAGGTGAGGGTGTAACCTGCGAGCCCCCGGCGGTCCTGCGAGGAGAGCGGCGATGGCGAGCGTGGCAATTCATCCGAGCGTCGACGGCGGCGTGAAGCCCGGCAAAACGGATTTCGCCGGTGGGACGTTGACGTGCAAATGCGCGCAGTCGCCGGTCAGCGTCAGACTCTCGGCCAACGTCGCTTTCAACCACGTTTGCGGTTGTACGAAGTGCTGGAAGCCGCAGGGCGCTCTGTTCTCGATGGTCTCCGTCGTGCCGCGCGACAAGCTCAAGTGTGACGGCGAACGAGAACAAGCTGAAGGTCGTGGACCCCTCGGCCGCCATTCAAAGGCATGCCTGCACCGGCTGCGGTGTACACCTGTACGGTCGCATCGAGAACAAGGCGCATCCGTTCTACGGCTTCGACTTCATTCACACCGAGCTCTCGAAGGACAGCGGCTGGGCTGCGCCCGAGTTTGCGGCCTTCGTATCCTCGATCATCGAGTCCGGCGCCAAGCCCGAGCAGATGCCGGCTGTACGCGCGCGGCTGAAGGAGCTCCGACTCGAACCGTACGACTGTCTGTCGCCGGCGCTGATGGATCTGATCGCGACGCATACGGCGAAGGCGAAAGGCGTCCTCAAGGCCTGACGCGGGGCAGGGCGCCTTCCCCGGGCCCGCCCTTGAGCGCGTCACCCTCTTCTCTGGCTGCCCGCGAGGCGGGCCTGCACAAGGAGTTGAGCCGCCGCAGCTCGTCATGATCGGCCTCGGCGGCGCCATCGGCACCGGCCTGTTCATGGGCAGCGGCGTTGCGATCGGCTACGCCGGCCCGGCCGTGATGGTCAGTTATGCGATCGCGGGATTCGCCGCGGCCGTGATCGTCTTCAGCCTCTCCGAGATGGCGGTGGTGCATCCGACCGCCGGCTCGTTCGGCACCTACGCGGAGATCTACCTGAATCCCTGGGCCGGCTTCATCGTGCGCTACTCCTATTGGATGGCGCAGGTGATCGCCGTCGGCGCCGAGGCGGTGGCGGCGGGCGTCTACATGACCTTCTGGTTTCCCGGGCACGCCGGTGTGGCTGTGGTCGCTGGGATTCGCCTTCGTGCTGCTGTATTTCAACTCGCGCTCGGTCAATAACTTCGGCTCGATCGAGTACTGGTTCGCCCTCATCAAAGTGGTGGCCATCGTCCTCTTCATTATCCTCGGCGCCGCGATGATCTTCGGGCTCGGGACGGCCAGCCGGTCGGGCTTCCACAATCTGACCGGCCTGCCCGGCGGCTTCATGCCGCACGGCTTCGAGCGGCGTCTGGATGGCGGTGATCGTGGGCGTCCTGTCGTTCAACGGCATCGAGGTCATCGCGGTGACCTCCGGCGAGGCCGCGCGATCCGGTGCGCACCATTCCCGCGGCCCTGCGCACCATGGCGCTGCGCCTGTTCCTGTTCTACATCCTGGCGCTCGGCATCGTGGTCACCTTCGTGCCCTGGACCGAGACCGGCGCCACAGTCGTGACGCAAAGCCCGTTCGTACGCGTCTTCGCCCATTCCGGCATCCGCGCATGCCGCGGGCATCATGAACTTCGTGGTGCTGAGCGCCGCGCTGTCGAGCATGAACACCAACGTGTACCTGTGCTCGCGCATGCTGTTCTCGCTTGTCGCGCGGCGGATTTGCGCCGCGATTTCTGGGCCGCTGAGCAAGAACGGCACGCCGGTCGCGGCCATCCTGGTCTCCGGCGCCTGCATCCTGGCTGCCGCGGCACTCTCGAAGCTGACGCCGCTCGCCTACAACTATCTGTTCGGCGTCGCCCTGTTCGACGCGATGATCGTGTGGATCATCATCCTGCTCAGCCACCTGAGCTTCCGCCGCCGCACAGGCGGCCGACCTGCCGGTTCGCATGCCGCTGTTCCCGTCGTGCAGATCGCCGGTCTGGCGCTGCTGTGCGCGGTGCTCGTGACCATGGGCCTCGACAAGGAGACTGGCGCATCTCCTGGATCGTCGGCGTCCCCTGGCTCGTTCTGGTATCCCTGGGTTACTGGATCAGCTTGAGGCGAAGAGCATGAGCAAGCCTGCGCCGCCGCTGCATCGCAAGGGCTTCTACTTCGAGATCAAGGCGGGCGAGCAGTACCTGTGGTGCCGATGCGGGCGTTCGCGCTCGCAACCCTTCTGCGACGGCTCACACATGGGCACGGCCATTCGGCCGGTTGCATTCCGTGCCGAGCGGGACGAGGAGGTCATCTTCTGCGGCTGCAAGCACACGGGCACCAGGCCCTTCTGCGACGGCAGCCACAACAACCTTCCGGGTGGGTATCGGGAAGACGATCCGGACAGCGCGCAAAACCGCGAAGTACGGCTCGTCATGCCTGACACGGGCCCACGGGTGCAGCTCGATGGTGCCTGCTATGTCTACTCGACCTCGCGGGCATCCTTGAAAAGGCGCGGCACGCTGCGCTACTGCACCGTGCTCAGCCCGGCGCTGGACGCGGTGTTTCAGTCTCAGTTTTATGTCGAGGCGGAGCCGGGCATCTCGCCGATCATCGTCGCGGAGCACAGTCACACGGTGCTTTTCATCAGCGCAGGGCGGGGCGAGATCGAAGTGAACGCACAGCGCATTGCAGTCGAGCCGCTCACGGGCGTGTATGTGCGCCCGGATGAGGCGTACCGAGTCCACAACCCGGGCCCGAGCTCATTGCGGATCTTCATCTCGAACGGACCGGCGCGCGAGGAGCTCGTATTTGGGGAGGAGATGCCCGAGAGGCGCGCCTTGCCGCTCGATCAGCGTCGCGCCGTCGTCGATCCTGCGCAGCGGCACGCCATGGCGGAGCGGTACTTTCAGCTTCTCGTACACCGTCAACAAGGCTCCGAGCGGATGACGCAATTCATCGGCAACATTCCGCTCTCCAAAGCCGAGCCTCATCGGCACCTCTACGAGGAAGCGCTGCTCGTGCTCAACGGCTCGGGTGTCGTGTGGACCGAGCACAGCAAAGCGAGCGTCGGCGCGGGCGATGTGGTGTTCCTGCCCCGCAAACAACTGCATTCGGTGCAATGCACCAGTCCGGGTGGCTTCGATGTGGTGGGCGTGATCTATCCGGGAGACAACCCGGCGATCAGTTACTGAGCGCTCGCGGTCGCAGGCAAGTCGATCCGGACGGTCGTCCCGACGCCAGGTTCACTCTCGATCCACAGCCGCCCGCCATGCGTCTGCACGAGCTGATGCACGATCGTGAGTCCGAGCCCGCTGCCGAGTGTGCTGGCCGCCGGGGATGAGAAGCCCTCGATGATGCGCACCAGCACCGACTGGCTCATGCCCGCACCATTGTCGGCGATGGTCAGACGAACGAGGCTCGGCGGGGTTTCGGTTTGACTAAGCGCGCTGCCGGGTTGCGGCGCATTCGTACCGACGACGCCGATCTCGATGACTCCAAGCGGAGGACGCACGGCCTGCGAGGCGTTGAGCACCAGATTGAGCAGGACGCGCAGGATATCGACCGTATCGGCCATCACCGGCGGTGTGCGCGGATCGACGCTCACCCGCAGATCGACGTGCGCGTCCACGGCGGCGCGCAGCAGCGGCAGCGCATCGTGAACGGCACGGCCGAGGGACAAGGCGCGCCTGCCACGCGGCTGTGCGTAGGCGAACGCCAGGATCTGTTGCACGAGCTCGCGGCCGAGCTCGGCGGCGCGCACGATCTCAGTGGCACGCTGCTGCACGAGTGGATCCGCCGGCAGCTGTGTCCGCAATGCATGTGCATAGCCCGCGATCGGAATCAGGAGCGCGCGAAAGTCATGGGCGATATGGGTCGCCATCTGTCCCAGGCTCGCGAGTCGCTGCGCCTGCAGCGCCTGCTCGACATGCCGATCGGGAATCTGCTCCACAGCAGAATCCTCGGCACCGGTGGCGGGGCCGCAATCGAGCTCGAGCTCGTCCTCGGGAATCTCCGGATCCATTCCTCAATCGCTCCCATATCTCCACCGTGGGGGTGGCTTCGGGATGCGTACCTTAGGGATGTTCCAGGGACCGCGATATCGGGAGGATTCCGCATCGGGGCGGGGGAAACTGTGTATCGGACCGTGCGGCTAGGGCTCCACGATCCGATTGCGAACGGCGTACCGGACGAGATCCGGCAGAGAGCCGAAACCCATTTTTCGCATGATGTTGCTGCGGTGCGTCTCCGCCGTTTTCACGGTGACTTCGAGGATGCGCGCGACCTCCTTGTTGCTCTTGCCCTCCGCGAGCAGCTGGACGATCTGCCGCTCGCGCGGTGAAAGCGGCCCGCTCGACTGCGATTCATCGGCGGGCGCCGTCGCCTTGAGATAGCCCTCAAGTACGCGCTGGGCGATCTTGGAGCTGAAGAACGGGCGCTCATCGAGCAGGGCCTCGATGGCCTGCACCAGTACGCGTCCGGCATCCGACTTGAGAACGTAGCCCACGGCGCCCGCATCCAGGACTTCGCGCACGAGCTGTTCTGATTCGTGCGCGGTCACGATGAGGACGCGAGTACGCGGCGAGTGGGCTTTGATCAGGCGAGTCGCCTCGAGCCCATTGAGCTCGGGCATGGACAGATCGAGCACCGCGATGTCCGGCTGCAGCCGTTCAGTGAGTTCGGCCGCCTCCCTCCCGTTGCCGGCTTGCCCTACGACGCTCCAGTGGGGCATCTCAGCGAGCGCCGAGATGAGCCCGCGTCGAATGAGCTCATGGTCGTCCGCGATGAGAATGCGCGCGCTGCAGGTCATTTCGAGGCGGCGCTCACGGATTCAGAGACGTGCGGCGTCACATCGCGAACGAGCGGCAGGCTCGCGCGCACGCGCGTCCCGTCGGGCCCCGAGCGCACGATCAGCGCTCCGCCGAGCTGGCGCATCCGCTCGCGCATGCCTGCAAGGCCGACTCCAAGTGCCGAGGCCTCTTCGACCAGACCGTTCGCCGATGTCGGCGCGATTCCGCGGCCGGCATCCTCGACCTCGAGCACCACCGCACCCTCCAACTCGAAAAGACGCAGCGTGGCCGAGCGGGTGCCGGAGTGCCGATGCACGTTGGTGAGCGCCTCCTGCGCGACGCGGAAGATCGCGAGCTCCTGGTCACGCGGCAGCCGCTCGGTGGATTGCGGCAGCTCGAGCCGCACATCGATCTCGCTGCGCTGGCGCAAACCATCGGCGAGCCAGCGCAGCGCGCTCAGGAGCCCGATCTCATCGAGGAGTGGCGGGTGCAGCGGATCGGAGGCGGTTCGGATCTCGCGCGAGCACTGCTGCGCAAGCTCCAGACTGTCGTGCACCAGTGAGCGCTGCGCCTCGCTCAGCGAGGCGGCCCCTCGAGCGAGCCGCTCGAGCTTGAATTCGAGCGCCGCGAGGGCCTGGCCGGTCGTGTCGTGCAGGTCGCGGCCGATGCGTCGCCGCTCCTCATCCTGCAGTCCCACGAGCGTGCCGGCGAGCTCGTGCAGGTCTCGCAGAGCGCGTTCGCGCTCGCGATCGGCGTGCTGGCGCTCCGTCACATCGTGCACGACGGCCAGAGTGAGCGTCTTGCCGCCAGCCTGCAGGCTCGAAAGGTCCACCTCCGCCGGAAAGGGCTCATTCGTGTCGAGCCGTTTGTGTATCCACTCGAAGCTGTTCGAGCCGCGCGCGAGGGCGCGGGCGATCTGCTCGCGCGCGCGGATCTCCGAGGATTTGCCGTCCGGCTGCTGCGCCGGCGAAACATCCCAGGGCGTCTTGCCGCGCAACTGAGTCGGATCCTCGATCCCGAACATGCGCGCAGTCGTGCGATTGGCTTCCGTGAAGCGCTCCCCCTCGAGCACGAAGGCGCTGAAGGCCGCGTTGTTGAACAACGTCGAGTAATGTCTCTCGCGACGCCGAAGCGCTGCAACGAAGTAGCCGATGAGACCCGTCATCGCGACGAGCACGAGGCTCGAGACGGCCGTGAGCCACAGCGTCGCACGCCGCCGTCCGAGCCACGCTGCGAGCGCGACGGCCCGAGGCCGCGATGCAGCCGCCATCAGCGGGAAGCCGTGCAAGCGCGTATAGGCCGCGATCACGGCGATCGGCCGATAAGGCCCGGGCCCCTCGAGCACGTCGGACTCCGGTCCTTGCGTCGCGCGGCGAAACAGGGTCGATCCAGCGATACTCGCGCCCTCGAAGGGATAGGTCTCACCGGTCACCCGAAGCATCAGAGCAACGCCGTCGTTGCGCAGGATGGCGATCCCGCTTTCAGGCTCGAACTGTCGATACAGCCCGTCCATGCGTCCGAACGCGAACAAGGCGCCCGCCCAAGTCACGGCGTCGCCCGCTTGGCCCACGCGTCGAGCGACCGGAATGACGCGCACTTCGGGGTTTTCCGGATCGGCGATCGGTACGCCGATCCAGGTGTCCCCGGAGCGCAGCTCCAGTGCCGGTTTGAGCCAGGGCGGCAGGGATTGTGTCGTCTGGGTGCTCGCGTGACCCACACGGACGAAATGATCGGGCGCGGCGAGGAACAACGAGCGCACGTAGTCACCGCCCGTCAACATGTGGGCCAGCGTCTGCGCCTTGCGCGTATCGCTCGCGTCGCCGCGCGGCTCGAGCGCGCGGATCTCGTTGGCAGCGGCGACTGCCGCGCCGACGCCATCGTGGAGCATCGCCTCCACCTGCGCACCGATCGTCAACGCCACATCGTGCAGCCGGCTGCGCTCCCCATCGAGGGTGCGCTCGAGATCGGTGCGAATGCTCAGGGCCGCGTAGCTCCATGCGATGGCGCACAGGAGCAGCGCATAGGCAATGAGCAGGAAGCCCAGAATGCTGGGAAGAGGAGGCGCTGGATCGGTGTGCGCGCCAGCGCGTTCAGCGGCGCCCGATCGGACTTCGGCCGGCATGGTAGCGCTCGCGGCCATCCGCGACCCAAGGTGGAGCGCGAGTGTCCTCTAAATCAGCACGGAGAGCCACCACAACCCGATGCTGCAGGAGCGGAGTGTGACTAGGGTAGCCAGGGCAGTGAATAGGTCTTGAGGTTGGTGAAGTTCTTCAAGCTCTCCTGCACACCCTCTTTGATACCCAGTCCTGAATCTTTGATGCCGCCGAACGGGGTCAGCTCGAGGCGATAGCCCGGAACCTCGCGGACGTTCACGCTGCCGACATTCAACCCCGAGACGAAGCGCGTGATGTAGTCGAGGCGGTTGGTGCACACGGCCGAAGACAGGCCATAGGCAGTCGAGTTCGCGATCTCAATCGCCTCATCGATCGTATCGAAGCGGATGACCGGCGAGACCGGACCGAACGTCTCGTCCTTGACCACCGACATGTCCGGCGTCACCCGATCGACGACGGTGGGCGAGTAGAGCGCGCCTTTTCTGATGTTGCCGTACAGCAGCCGGGCACCGCGTCCGACGGCATCGTTGACCTTGTCCTCGAACGAGCAGGCCGCTGCCTCATCGATGACCGTGCCCATGTCCGTCGTGGGATCCATCGGGTCGCCGTACTTGATGGCACGGGTTTTCTCGAGCAGGAGCTCGACGAATCGATCGGCGACGGAGCGCTGCACGAGCATTCGCTTGACCGCGGTGCAGCGCTGGCCGGAGTTCTTGTAGGAGCCTGCGGCCGCGAGCGTCGCCGCCTCCTCGATGTCGGCATCCTCCATCACGATGAGCGGGTCATTGCCCCCGAGCTCGAGGATCTGGCGCTTGTAGACGGCCTTCGCGGCAATGTATTTGCCAACTGCGACTCCGCCCGTGAAGGTCACCAGATCGACATCGGCATGCGTAAGCATCTCATCGGCAATCTCCTTCGGATCACCGGTGATGACGCAGAACATCTGCGGCGGCAGACCGCATTCGTAAAGCAGCTCAGCCAGGAGCAGGGCGGTCAGGGGGGTCTTCTCCGAGGGCTTCAATACCATGCGATTGTTGGTCGCGATAGACGGAGCCACTTTGTGCGCGACCTGGTTGAGCGGATGATTGAACGGTGTGATCGCGGAGATGACCCCTTGCAGAGGCTCGCGCAGGGTATAGACCTTGCGGCGCTTGCCATGCGCCGTGAGATCGCAGGAGAAGATCTGGCCGTCATCCTGCAGTGCGGCGTTGCCTGCGAACAGGAACACATCGCACGCGCGGCCGACCTCGTAGATCGAGTCCTTCTTGGATAGTCCGCTCTCGGCGGTGATCAGGTTCGCGATCTGCTCCGTGCGCGCGCGGATGCTCTCTGCCGCTCGATAGCAGATGCGGTAACGATCATAGCGTGACAGATTCGAGCGGAATGCTTTGGCAATGCCAAATGCGCGACGCACAGCATCGATGCTCGCCTTCGGCACCGTGCCGACGACGGCGCCGGTATACGGATTGAGGACCTCGAGGCGGCGGCCCGCGCTAGATGACATGATTCAGCACCCAGTCGAAGGCATCGAAATTGCGCCAGCGCCGCTCGGTGTCGAGACGCTCGATGCGTCGATTCAGGATGAGCGGAACCTGTTGCTCGGAGACCCCGCCGTGCGAGCGCAGCGGCGCATCGAGTCCGGAAAGATCGTGCTTCGCGGCGGCGCTCCCGATCACGACGAAGCGCGTCGCGACCACGACCAGATCGCCGATCCGGTCCGCCGGCAACTCGAAGCGCCGCGCGGCCTCCGCGCGGGTGAGCACCGACTCGACGCCGCGCAGGCCTGCGATGCGCCGCGCCAGTGAGCCAGGGTCGACATCGGAAGGTAAATACACCGTCGCATAGGAACCCAAAGCGCCGTGATGCACCACGTAAGGATCGGTGATCGGCAGGATCACCCGCGCGCGTCCGCGATCGAGCCACTCATCAAGCACGTCCTGCAGATAGATGACATCCGGGCTTGCATCCATCCGCGTCTTGGCATTCATCCCGTGGTCTGCAGTCACGGCGATGGCGCAGCCGAGATCATCGAGCGCACCGAGGTAGCGGTCCATCATTTGATAGAACGCGTTGGCTTCGGGCGTCCCCGGTGCGTGCTTGTGCTGCACGTAGTCGGTCGTTGAGAGATACATGACGTCAGGTCGACGCGTCTGCATGAGCTTCACACCGGCGGCGAATACGAATTCGGACAGTGCAGCGCTATAGACACTCGGAAGCGGCAGACCGACAAGATCGAGCGCCCCCGTGATGCCATGCTCCTCCTCGCTCACGCGATCCGCCTTCTCGGCCGAAAAACAGATCCCGCGCATGCGATGACCGAGGAGCGCACGCAGCTTGTCCTTTGCGGTGATGACCGCCACGGAGCAGCCCGCATCCGCAAGTGCCGCGAGCAGTGTCGGGCAGCGCAGCCATTTGGGGTCATTCATCATGAGCTCGGTACCGCTCTCGACATCGTAGAGAAAATTGCCGCAGATGCCGTGCACTGCGGGGGGCACGCCGGTCACGATCGACAGATTATTCGGGTTGGTGAAGCTCGGGACGACACAGTCGGCGATCACCGAGGTACCGTTTGCGAGCACCCGCTTGAGCCAGGGCGCGTGGCCACCCGCCACCGCCTGCGCGATGTAGTCAGGCTCGCACCCATCGACGCAGACCACGACCGACGGTTGCGCCGGCAACCGATAGCTGCGCTTGTTGACCTCGATGACTCGCATATCAGGCGGGCTCCTTCATGTCCGCGAGGACTTGTTCCACGGCCTCGACCGCACCGCCGATCCCGCGCGGACCGAGCTGGCCCATGCAGCCGACGCGAAAGGTTTCCAGACTCGTGAGCTTGCCTGGATAGAGGATGTAGCCGCGCTCCTTCACCGCATCGTAGAAGCTCTTGAAACGGTAGTTCGGGCTGTCGGGCGCGTGAAACGTCACGATGATGGGAGCTTGAATGGCGGCCGGGAGGAAGCTCTTGAGTCCGAGACGCGCCATGCCCTCGATGAGGGTGCGGCAGTTGCGCGCGTAGCGCGCTCCGCGCGCGCTCAGACCGCCTTCTTCCAGGTACTGCTCGATCGCCGCATCGAAGGCCGCAACCACGTGCGTGGGCGGCGTGAATCGCCATTGCGTCGTCTTCTTCATGTAGACCCACTGGTCGTACAGATCCATCGCGAGCGAGTGCGACTGGCCTTCACAGCGCTCCAGCGCGTCGCGCCGCATGACCGCAAAGCCCATGCCTGGGGGACCCTCCAGACACTTGCCGGAGGCCGCGATGACGGCGTCGAAGGGCATGCTGCGAGCGTCGATCTCGAGTGCGCCGAACGAGCTCATGGCATCGACGATGAGCCCGCGGCCGTGGCGGGCGACGGTGAGTGCGATCTCCCCAAGCGGATTCAAGATGCCCGTGCTCGTCTCGCAGTGAACCAGCGCCACGTGCGTGATCGAGCGATCCGCGAGGAGGGCGCGCTCGATGTCCTGCGGCTGCACCTGCGCATTCTCGGCATACTCGAGCGTCGTAAGCTTGCGCCCGAGCACCCGACAGATGCGCGCGATGCGCTGACAGTAGGCACCGTTGAGCGGCACCAGGACATGGCCATCGCGGGGCACGAGGGTGCCAATGGCTGCCTCGACGGCGAATGTGCCGCTGCCCTGCAAGGGCACGCACTCGTGGGTGTCGCTTGCGTGCACGATCTCAAGCAACCGGCCACAGATGCGGCCCGTGATGCGGTTGAAGTCGGAATCCCAGGAGCCCCAATCCCGCAGCATGCTTTGCTTGGTGCGCAGCGAGATCGTCAGCGGTCCGGGAGTGAGGAGGATCGGTTCGGCAGCCATGGAGGGTACCCGGCAGGCTCGGAAAAGGCGGCAGGTCCGCCCATGCGCACTTTCGGCCTGCCGCACAAAATTGTCAACTGCCGACAGTTTTATGTGGACAAAGTGGCCGCACTGGGATGCAATGGGGTCATGACGAACGCACCGACGGCGCTGCAGATCCTGCGGGAGAATTCGCTCCCGTCGCTCGTTCAGGCCGAGATCGAGCAGATGATTCTGCGCGGCGAGCTCAGCGTCGGCCAGCGCATCAACGAGGTGGAGCTCGCGAACCGTTTCCGCACGAGCCGCGGCCCCGTGCGCGAGGCATTACGCGCGCTCGAGGAATGTGGCCTGGTGCGCGCCGAGCGCAACCGCGGCGTCTTCGTGCGCGAGGTCACGATCGCCGAGGCCGACGAGGCCTACGATGTCCGCGAAGCCCTGGACGAGCTCATTGGTCAGCGCCTGGCCGAGCGCATCAGCGCTCAGCAGCTCAGCGCGCTGCGCGCGTTTTTGACCAGGATGGAAGCCGCAACCGCGGCCGGTGACGTACAGGGCTACCACGCGCTCAACCTCGAGTTCCACGATGCGCTCGTCGAGTTCACCGGCAACAAGCATCTGAGCGACACCTACCGTCGCCTCACCAAGGAGCTGCTGTTGTTTCGGCTGCGCGGTCTGGAGGACGGCGGCGGCTTTGCCGTCTCTCACGCCGAGCACAAGGCGATCGTCAAGGCGATCGCCTCACGCGATCCCGGGCGCGCCGGCCAGGTGCTGCGTGCCCACGCAGCCGACAGCCGTGCGCGCATGCATAAGGCCACCGAGAAGGACGCTGCGGTGCAGGCCAGCGCGCCATCAACGGTTGCCCGGCCGCGCCGCTGATGTCGAGAAGGCTCATCAGCTCCGGATCCACGTTCGAGGCCGAGATCGGTTATTCGCGCGCGGTCGTTGATGGCGAATGGATCTTCGTTTCGGGAACGACCGGCTTCGACTATTCGAAGATGACGATTTCCGAGAGCCTTACGGAACAGACCGAGCAATGCCTGAAGAACATTGCGGCCGCCTTGCAGCAGGCAGGCTCAAGCCTGGATGACGTGGTGCGCGTCACTTACATGCTGCCCAACGGCGCGGACTTTCCCCAGTGCTGGCCGGTACTGCGCCGTTATTTCGGTGAGATACGGCCGGCGGCGACGATGATCGCCGCCGGACTCGCGGATCCGCGCATGAAAATAGAAATCGAAGTGACCGCTCGCAGGCGCGCTCAATAAAGTAGCACGACGTTCATCGTCGTGTTTCTCGTTTGCTTCATGAGCTGTGCGTCCGGGTCCAGCGGGACGTCCCCGGCCACAGTCAATCCCTGGATTCAGCGGCCATCATCGGTGCCGCTTACAAGAATTCCCACCAGGGCGCCGGCTACGTGTTTGGCCCGCGCCCAGGCGATGTTCCAGTGCTCGGCGATCTTGCGATCGACAATGCGATATCGACGCCAGCACCAAAAAGCACTGGGCCTCAACGACTGAGGGTTGGTTGGCAGTCGTCGGCCTCGAGCAGTAGGAGTAATCTGCATCGAAACGGGCAAACAGAATTAGCAAGACACGCCTGAGGAGAGCTCGAATGATCGGCAGAGTCGCAGCGGCAATCGTGCTTTTAGTAGATCTGGCGGTAGTCGCGCCGCGAAGTGCAACTGCTGAATCCTTTTCCGTTAACGGCGCCAACGCCTATCTGGCATCCAAGAACTGGGCCGGACTGCTGGCTTACACACAGGGATGGACGCGGGCCCAGCCCGGCGACCCATTGGCCTGGTATTACCTGGGGCAGACATATGGGCAGCTCAATCAGCCGGCGGCCGCGGCCGGAGCTATACAGCATGCCGTTAGCCTGCGTCCCATGTGGCCGGAAGCCTGGCACGCGCTGGCCTTCACTTTGGTCCAGTCAGGTCAATATGCCCAGGCCGTACCCGCTGCCAAAAAGGCAATCGAGCAAGCAGCCGACCGTCCCAATTATTGGAATACGTTAGCAGTGGCGTACTCCGAAATGTCGGACTGGAACGATGAGCTGCAGGCTCTGACGCAACAACAGCAGCACATGACCCAAGCCACTTCGTTTGACTGGTACAACCTTGGGAACGGGTTCTCGAATCTCAAGCATCATCAAGAGGCCATCGCCGCCTATGCGCATTCGCTGCAGATGAATCCCATGTACGCTAATGCCTGGAACAATCTCGGCGTCGAAGAAGAGAGCTTGGGACAGAGCGCGAAAGCGCTTGCTGACTATCAACGCGCGTCCCAGCTCGGAGATCGGCTGGCCTCACAGAATTACGCGAGTCTCCAACAAGCCCGCGCACAGCAGCAAAGCACATCCACTGTCCACCGCGCTGCCTGCCATGTAACGAGAAGATGGAATTTCGCCACCAACAGCCAGGTAGAGGACACCCTTTGCTACTGATGATCCGCGCTGTGACTTTCACGCTGTTGCAGCTAATGGCCAGGAAAGCGGAATGCCTGCGCCGAGCAAGTCAGCCGACGCGTCCCATGCGGTCCCTAGCGATAATCTTCATTGTCATCGCGCTACCGGCTCGCGCGCAGCAGGGCGCGACGCTGAGCAAGGGCTATCAGTTTTCTGGGACGGGCCAGCCGTCGCAAGTCTTTTCAGATCAGTTCAGCAACAGCTGCAGTAGCGGATCCCAGAATCCCTATGCAGGTATGAATCCACTGATCTGCAAAGGTGTTCAGGGCCCGGCGGACACGGCCGGACGCTGCAGCCTCAAGGGTATGAGGTTACTGCATCAGTACGGCAACACGTGTTACTACTGCCAGCCGCTCAATCCGCCGATTCAGGGCATTATCGTTCCGATGGATCAGCTCGGACCGGCCAACCAGCAAGGGTTTCGATGCGGCATCGATGAGGCGGATCCCAAGTGCTATGCGGTGTGCATGGGCGGCGGAAGATATGTGCCTCCCAGTCAGAGCCCACCCACCTCCACCGGACGGCAAGCGGCGGGCGGTTGCACGCCGCCCGATAATCTCTCGATTGCCGATCGTGCTCGCTGGTATCAGGAGAATGTGCTCAGCGGGCGGGTGCGATGTAAGGGCGCGTACGACCCGTGTGATAACCCGAGTGCGCCAGCCTGGTGCACAGACAAAGGACAAACTGTCTATACAGGAGAACCTGCTAGACCGGGTGCAGCCGGCCAGGCTGGCAATGGCGGACCGGGAGATCCGGGTGGGCGGGAAGCCAGCACGGACACCTGCCAGGAGAAGCCTCCTGAGACGGGCACCGATCGGATAACAGGGCAGCTACTTAGCGCAGAGTGGGAGCAGTGGTGCCTGGCGTGGCAAGAGCTATTCACGGCGAAGGTGGTTGACACTTTGAGCAAAAAATACGGTGCTAGGTTCTACAAAGACTATAAGCAAATTTATTTTCAGTTCAGAGCAACTGCTGTGCAGTATCGCAGCGACGGCCTTTTTGGATTAGAAGGTGGCCGCGCAGTGGGACAGTACCCGAAAGAATATATGCAGCTTCAAAGTGAGTTTGATTCAGACGCGTGGGCCGCCCTGAGATCGTTACAGTCCGATCTCAATAACTCCCCTAAGACCAGGGAGAAACTTAAGTTTCCAGCCGGGAGCCAGTACAGCCCGAAGAGCAAGAACCAAACTACAACTATCGGATTCCCCGGCCAACTCCCATGCACCTTCCTGATATATATTCGACCACCGTCGAACCTGAAGGATGCAGGTTGTCCTTATCCTGAGCCGGGCTCATCCAGTGATACCAGTAGCCCCTTCAATCAGCGCAACTTCTGATGAAGGCTCCCGAGCCCTACGGATGCCATCAGGGACGCCGTGCGAGGAATTCACCGCGATCGGTAATTGCAGCAGGCATTCGCAAGCTGCGTGTGCCAATGGCCCCTCTAGTTCGCATAATATATCTTATGTTAAATTAATGATGGAGGTCTGTGGTCGGCAGCTCGCATCCCTCCTATTCGCTCAGATGCGTTTTGCGCAATAGCTCGCGATAGCGGGAATCGCCCTCGAGCGGCTGGTAGCAGGCTGAACGATTGGCGACGTTCCGTGAGCAAGGAGTGCATCTCGACGGCGCTTTGGAGAAAGCCGATAGCCCGATCGATCTCGTGTCGGCACGCATAGAATTCACCGAGCGATAAAGGATCCTGTGCGCCATAACGTTCCTCGAACGCGGCTAACGCGCGAGTTGCGTCCTCTTTACGGCCGAGCGCTTCGTAGATGAACGGAAGGTTCATCTGCTTCATCTGCTCTATGGGCTCTCGCGCGATCGTCGACAACGCCTCGGCTGGCTTGCGGTCCGCGAGATACGCGTTCGCGAGGAGCGCGGTGAACAAGCCGACTGTGGGGTCGAGCTCAAGGGCTTTGCGCCAGGAGGCAATCGAATCTTCGATCTGACCGGCTTCATTCTGACCGAGTGCGAGCGCGTTGTAGCTCCAGGGATCGAGCGGGTCACGAAGCACGGCCCGTTGGGCAAGTGCGATCGCTTGTTGGGGTCGCCTGATGGCCCAGGCCAGAGTTGCATATTGACGCAGAGTCTCCGCGCTACCGGGATCGAGCTCGAGCGCACGCTGATATTCGGCCTCCGCGCCGTTCCAGTCCCAATCACAGTTGTACAGGACATTGGCGAGCACCCGATGACTGCCGGCACCCGCGGTTCTGAGCTTGAGGGCCTCATTGACGGCGTTGCGGCCTCGCGTGCAGGCCTGGATATAAGAGTCTCGGCTGGACCAGCCCTCGTCGGCGACGATGATCTGCGCGAGCCCTGCCCATCCCGGCGCGAACGTCGGATCCAATGCCAGGGACTGCTGGATGTACTTCTCCGCGAGTGCGTAGTCATCGGGGCCGCCGTTGAGCTCGAGCGCCCGCGCCTTCAAGTAGAGTGCATAGGCAGCGCCATTCGCCGCCGGAGTCAGGCCGCGCGGCACCTTCAGGAGTGAAGTCTTCAGGACTCGAACCACCTCGGAGGCGATCTCGTCCTGGACTTTGAATACATCCGCCACCGGCCGGTCGAAGGTCGCGGACCATTCGTGGTATCCGGTGTCGACCCGGATCAGCTGGGCAGTGATCCGCAAGGTGTCGCCGGATTTGCGCACGCTACCCTCGAGCACGCGGGAAACCCCGAGAGCTTTTGCGATCTCGGCGAGCGTGGCTTGCTTGCCCTTGAAATAAAACGAGGACGTTCTGGCCGGGACACGCAGATCCGGCACTCTCGCGAGTTCATCGATCAGTTCCTCGGACATCCCGTCTGCGAAATATCCCTCATCGTGCTTTTCGCTCAGGTCAAGAAACGGCAGCACGGCGACCGACTTGTCTGCGCTGGCTGGGTTGGCCCTCCAAAGCAAACGCCCCGCGAAGACCCCGAGCGTCAACACGACGAGAATGACCGCGGCGACGGCCCAAGGCCGGATTGTCGGGGACCGCGGTGCGGCCCCAACCTGCGGGGCGTACACGGGAGATGGCTCAGGGCTCTGCGGATCGCTCGCGATTCCGGCGGGGGGCTCCGTCCAAGGAGCGACTGGCGCCACCAATCGATATCCCCGACGGACGACGTTGGCGACATAGACCGGGGCCCGCGGGTCATCGCCCAGGATCCGCCGTAAGCCGGCGATCGCCTGGTAAACCGAGTCCTGGCTGACGATGACGTCTTTCCAGACCTCGGTTAGCAGCTGCTCGACACTCACAACCTCGCCCGCGTGCTCGGCGAGGCACACGAGCAGGCGCATGGTGCGCGGCTCAAGCTTGATGACCTTGCCGTCCTTGCAGATCTCGTCGAGCGCCGGATCAACCCGCAGCTTGCCGATCCGAAGCACCGCGTGAGCGGGCGGCTTCATCCCTCTGGAACTCCATAAGATATTGTTTCTGAAGCTATTTCAAACGTTTCAGAAAGGCTTCACGGCTTACTCCGCTCCTATTCAGCCCTTCCTCAGGACGTGCGGCGTGCTTGCAGCCCATCGTCGCCCCGCAGTCAGCGACGACCCAGCCGGTTTGCCGCAGACGCTGAAGTACACACAACCTCAACTCTTAGGAGCTTACGACATGACCACTTTCAAAATGAATTCTGCCCCCCTCGCCGTCCTGACGGTCCTTTCTGTAATCGGATCCGCGACCACGATGGCGCAGCAGCCAGAGGGCGTCGCGGAGTCCGCCTCAGCGAAGGCTTCCCTGGCCGGGCTCGACCTCTCCACGCCCGAGGGCATGGTGGTGGCAAAAGAGCGGGTACATCAGACAGCCCGGAAGGTGTGCTCGAGAATCCAGCATTCGACGGATCTTGATCATCAATCCAACTTCATTGAGTGCGTGGACGCGACGATGACGAGTGCCCTTCAGCAGCTATCGGATCCAAAGCCGCTGCAGGCGAAGGCCACACCAGCGGTTGTGACCAAGCCCGTTGCCGCCGTCACGTTTCCGGAAGGGATCTCCAAGTCGGTGTCGTTCGCCGATCTCGACTTGTCCACTCCGCAAGGCGCGCGGGCCGCGCACGAGCGGCTGCAGCGGGTCGCTGGCAAGTTGTGCATGCGGGTTGCCGATCATCTTGATCTGTCGCAGCAGGCGAACTTCTCAGCCTGTGTTGAAGCGACGATGATGCAAGCGCTGCCGAAGGTCGAGGAGTTGGCACGCGTGAAGACTCCTGCTCCTGCCATTGCGCAGAATCTTTCGAAGTGAGTGGGCGCATGCTCGGGCAGCGCACGAACCGCTGCCCGAGCAGGCCGCTTGGCGCGCAATGACTCACGCAACCCCACCCTTCGGCTCGCGACGGTACGTATTCACGAGCACCCCACTCGGCGTGCTTCGGGTTTCGACCAGATCGAGATCGCGCGGCTGACCGCCTCTTTCGAACAGCCGCTTTCCGCCGCCGAGCACCACCGGAAATATCCAGAGCCGATGTTCGTCGACGAGGTCAGCGGCCATGAGCATCTGCAGCACGGCGCCGCTGCCCCAGACATGCAACACCGGCCCATCCGATGCCTTGAGACGCCGGATTTCAGCCACGATGTCACCGCCGACGTGAAGGGATTTCGCCCAGCTGAGCCGCTCAGGCTTGTGCGTCACGACGTACTTCGTCGCCCGATTGAATGCCTTTGCGATCGGATCGTCGCCGGGCTGGTTGGGCCAATATCCGGCGAAGATGTCGTACGTTCGACGACCCAGCAGCATGTCGAACTCGCCAGCAATCGTTTCGCTAATGATCTGGTGCGCCGTCTCGTCGACGAACGGCATGGCCCAGCCGCCGAGGGTGAATCCATTACTAGGATCCTCCTCAGTGCCGCCCGGCGCCTGCATCACACCGTCCAACGTGAGTTGAGTAATGGCAACGATCTTCCGCATCGATCTCTCCGGGCGAGAATCAGTCGTAGTACTGCGGCGCTTTCTTCAGCGGCGCATAGGTCGCTGGGTCGTGCTGGATCCAGAACTTCGCACCGGTCTGCTTGAGGAATGCGTCGACCTTCTTGCGGGTCGCGCGTGTCATCGCCGGATCGCTGTCGAATGTCGGTACGCGATCCAGCGTGCGCTCTTCGGGCAGGTGATAGAGATCACCGCCGAGTAGCAATGGACCGAATTTCGCGAGCCGCAGGAACAGCATCTGATGTCCCGGAGTGTGCCCCGGAGCCGTCTTGATCACGACCTTGCCGTCTCCGAAGACATCGTAATCCATATTGTCGAGCGTGATGCGCTTGGAATTCTTGAGCTCGCTGTACGTATCGCGCGACAGGATGCCCACCTGCTTGTCGCCAAACATCACGTCGTATTCCGCCTGCTGCACAATCCATGTCGAGCCGGCAAACAGATTCGCGTTGGCCGTGTGGTCGGCGTGGTAGTGAGACATCGCAAGGTAGGTGACGTCCTTCGGCTGATAGCCGAGCGCCGCGAGCTGCGGCAGCAGGCGTCGCTTGGCCTTGAGAAGCCTTTGCTTCACGACCTCGGTTCCATCATCGGGGATATCCTTGTCCTGCACCTGGCCCACGTCCCAGATCAGGACGGCCCTTGGGGTGCACGATGAGGTAGCAAGGCGAGACGAAGTGCAGGTCACCCTTGAACTCGCCGGGCTTGAGGTTGAAAAGCGCCGGATCCATCGGCGCGATCGTCCCGCAGTCGAGCACGTACAGACGCAGACTCTTGGGCGGCGCGGGCGCGGAGTAGCTTGTGAAAATAGCCAATCCCAGAGCGATGCTGCAAAGCCGTGCGAGTGTGTGCCGCCACGAGCTGACTCGATGTTTCACGCGATCCCCCTCTCTTGCTAACTGCACTCAATCCGTCGGTGCGACATCGCGTGCGTGAATGAGCCAGTGACCCTGCACGCGCACGAGCTCATCGACGCTGCGCCCGACCGCCGCAATGCGCGGCTGGGATTGTGCATCGGCCGCCGCGAACGCGGTCATCCAATAGGCGTGCAGCCGGGCATGATCGGAGTCCACGAACTCCAGATACGGGTTGGTGATCACGTGGTACATCTTGCCTGAGGGCGCCCCGCCCTTCGCTGCGCGCTCCGCCTGGGTTTGCTTCACATCGGTGATCATCTTTCTGAGGGCTTCGCGCCCCTTGGCAGCGCGCGCCCCGCTGCCGAAGCTGCCGTCGGGCGTGTAGAGGTCGGCGTAGGCGTTCTCATCGAGCGAGTCGAGCGCGCGGACGTAGCGCCACATGAGTGCATCGATCTCGCCTCGATCGTGCACCTCATGCAGCAACGCGGCATCCGGCGTCGGTGTAGCCGCGCCGGCCCTCGGTATGAGGAGTCATGACTCACCGCGGCCATCCCGAGCAGCGCCGTCAGCGCAAAGATCTGGGAATAGGCGTGCATGCCGGGTTCTCCTTACTCGTGTCGGCGTGGATCGGGAGCGATTCAGTATACTGCCTGGCTCATGAACACGATGGCGGATGCCGGCTCGGTGACCCCCGAGACCGGATTCACCGGTTGGACGGCGAGCGAGCGCGAGAGCTTCTTTGCGGCCGTCGAGCGTCATCGGCGCGCCTCCTGGCGCGTGACGCTCGCAGTGGCCGTCGCCGATGTGCTGCTTGCGTTCGTGGTCGCCCTTCTGATGTCGCCTATCTTCTATGCGGCGATTGCACTGCTGTTCGATCTCATCAACCTGGTGCACCGCGCTCCAAACATCGTGACCGTGATCGGTCAGGTGCTGAACCCCATCCTTCACCCCGCAGGCGGACACATCCCGCTCGCGGCATGGTTCTACGTGGCGTGGCTTGCCGCAGTGCCCGGACTGCTCTGGATGGGGCTCGTCCTCGTCATGCTCCACCGCGCTTTGAAGCTCTCGGGAACATTCAATGCGGACGACAGCCTAGGCCGAGCACCCCATGCGCAGGTTCTCGCCGAGCAGCGCTTCGGTAACGTCGTGCAGGAGATGGCGCTGGCAGCGAGCCTGCCTGCACCGCGTGTGCGCATCGTCGATGTGCCTCAGATGAATGCGGCGGTGTTCGGCAACGACGAGCAACACGCGACGGTGCTCGTCTCGCAGGGCCTGCTGGCACAGCTCAATCGCGACCAGCTGCAGGGCGTCGCCGCGCACCTCGTCGGCTCGATCGCCGACGGCGATATGCTGATCGGCATGCGCGCAGCGACGACGCTCAGCCTGTTCGGGTTCGTCGCGCGATTCGCGGGGATTTTCGGTGATGAAGCGCGCGGACGTGGCCTGTGGCGGCTGGCTGCCCAGATGATGCATCCCACGGCGACCAATGTGCGCCGACTGCAACAGGAGCTTGCGGACCCCTTCCGCGCGCCTGAGGAGAACCGCACGGCCGGCCAGCGCGCATCCTCGGCGCGGGTGACAAGCCGAGACAGCGTGACCACGAAACAGCGCACGTGGCGCGATTGGGTGTGGCTTCCGCTCATGGGACCGGTCGTGATCACGGGCTTCTTTGCGGGCATCGTGAACGGGTTCTTCCTGGCTCCGCTCGTCGCAGTCGCCTGGCGGCAGCGCAAGTACATGGCCGATGCCACTGCGGTGCGCCTGACGCGTGACCCCGACTCGCTCGCCGGCGCGCTCAAGGCACTCGAGAGCGCGGATTCGAAGGCCGCATTCGCATCGTGGGCGGCGCACTTCTCCATCATCGACGCGCAATCCCGCGACAGCGGCTTCGTCGGCGGGTCGATCGTGCCTTTATGTCCGTCGGCGACGCGACGCTTGCGCGCGCTTCGAAAGATGGGAGCACACGTCACAGTCGCCTCGACACGCATACCACCCCTTGCGCTCGCGATCATCATCCTGCTGTGCGCCTTTCTCGGAGGGCTCATGGCGCTCGCCGCGGGCCTCCTGGCCTACGTGTCGATTCCGCTCTCCGCGCTCTTTCTCGGTATTCCGTTCGCCGTCGTTCACGCGTTGCTGCGCTGGATTGGCGGAGGCTGAGGCGCGACCGAGCCGCCTTGACCCCGCTTGTGGAATGCGGGAATGATGCCTGCATGGACACCTATTCCGATCCTAAGCTTTACATCGATGGCGAATGGCTGGGTGCGGGCTCGCGACGCGTACAACCGGTGCTCAATCCTGCAACCGGCGGCACGCTCGCCGAGCTGCCGCTCGCCGATCGCGCCGACCTGGACCGCGCACTTGAAGCCGCGGAGCGGGGATTCCGGCGCTGGCGACGCTCGAGCACGGATGAGCGGGCCAAAGTTCTCAAAGGTGCGGCGCAGCTCATTCGCGAGCGCGTCGAACACATCGCACGCATTGCAACGCTCGAGGAAGGCAAGACGCTCGCCGAGACACGCATCGAGACACACGCGACCGCGAACCTCTTCGAGTTCTACGCCGAGGAATGCCGCCGCACCTACGGTCGCGTCCTCGTGCGCCCGCCCGGTACGCGCTCGGTCATCGTCAAGGAGCCCGTCGGACCCGTGGCCGCCTTTGCGCCGTGGAACTTTCCGGTGGGCAACCCGGGTCGCAAGCTCGGTGCTCCGGTGGCCGCGGGATGCTCGGTCATCCTCAAGCCCGCCGAGGAGGCGCCTGGCTCTGCCATGGAGATCGTCCGCGCACTCGTCGATGCGGGTGTCCCCCAAGGAGTCGTCCAGCTCGTCTTCGGCGTGCCGGATGAGGTCTCGCGCCACCTCCTCGCCTCCCCCATCATCCGCAAGCTGTCGTTCACCGGATCGATCCCGGTCGGTAAGCATCTGCTCGCTCTCGCAGCGGCGACCGTCAAACGCACGACCATGGAGCTCGGTGGCCACGCTCCCGTGATCGTATTTGACGACGCGGACCTCGAGCGCTCAGTCGAGCTTCTCGTGACCGCCAAGTGCCGCAATGCCGGGCAGGTGTGCGTGTCGCCCACGCGGTTCTACGTGCAGCAGGGGATCTACGAGAAGTTCGTGACGGCATTCACCGAGCGCATACGCAAAGTGAACGTCGGCGACGGTCTTGCGCCCTCGAGCCAGATGGGGCCCATGGCCAATCCGCGCCGACCGGCGGCCATCGAGAAATTCATCGCGGATGCCGTCAGCCACGGTGCCAAGCTGCGCTACGGCGGCGAGCGACACGGCCGTGAGGGCTTTTTCTGGCAGCCGACCGTGCTCGCCGACGTTCCGGTCAGCGCTCGCATCATGAACGAGGAGCCATTTGGACCGGTGGCTGTGTTCGCGCCCTTCGCCACGTTCGACGAGGCCGTCGAGCAGGCAAACCGCCTCCCCTATGGGCTCGCCGCCTACGCGTTCACCGAGTCCGCAAAGAAGGTGCTTCTGATCGGCGATGCGCTCGAGGCGGGACTCGTGGGCATCAATCACGTCGTGATGGCGGCGGCAGACGCGCCGTTCGGCGGCGTAAAAGAAAGTGGGCACGGGCAGGAGGACGGGCCAGAGGGACTGGAGGCCTGCCTCATCAAGAAGACCATTCACCAATCGTGAGCGGCCCGGCGCTTGCCAGCGCAAGGGCGCAGCTGGCGAGATTTTTCACCGGATCATCACGTCTGAGCAGCCACATCTGCCGAGTCACCTGCCCTTGCAGGGTGAGACAGCCGCGGCAGAAGTCCTCCATCCGACAGATGACCCGATGGCCATCCAGAAGGAAGCTGATCTGACCCTGTCGATCGCTGTAGATCGATGAGCGGTTTGTCCCGCCCGTCAGCCTTGCGAGCAGCGACTCCTCGTCATCGAGCCACAGCTGATGCTCAGGCTCGTTTGAGCTCGAGCGTTCGCTGATCTCGACGTTCACCCCCGAGAGAGCCGCTGCGATGACGGTCAGCCAAAGCAGAGGGTGCTGGCCCGGGCCCACACAAATCCACTCCCGCGGGGAGATCTGCTGCTCCTCGAGCCATGTCGCCACGCGCAACATGAATTCGAGGACCTCGGCGGGCGCAACGGGCGTTCCATCTGAAAGCGAGAGCATCGGCTTCTCGGAACCGGAGAGTCGGCGTACCCAGAGCGGCCACACCTCATCCTCAAGGCTCGCCAGCTGATTGCAGTGATAGCGCTGCAGGCGGTGGGCGCCCGCACTGACAGGCGCAGGTCGCAGCAGCTCGCCTGCGGCGAGCTCGCGCAGTGCCACCGCTGCCGACGTCCCACCGTGAGCACCGAGTGATTCCACGATGGATCTTCGGTCGAGACCTGAGGCGGCGAGCAGCAGCGCGAGGAGCCCGCTCCCCGCAAGGCTGACAGGCGCCATCGGCAAGCGCAGGCGATAGACCGGATGGCGAAGCATCAGATCTGCGAAACCACCGCCCAGCGATTGCTCGTTGATGCTGGCTGTACTACGAGCCAGATCGATGCGGAAGAATGGGCTCACGATGAATCGGTCCCGATCCGACTGCGGCGGAGCATCGAGCGCGGTTTGCGTCCGCGGCAGTATGGTGATCAGCGCGTTGTAGTGCGTCGTGTCCGCCTCATCGACCGGCTCTGCGCTCCTGTCAGACTCGAACAGCGTCTTCTCGCTGCACACGAGCGCGGCGCGCGAGCTGTTCTGAATCACCGCATCGAGCCACGCGCGGTAGTCGCGTCCGTGACGGATGGCCCCGCCGCGCTCGAAGAACGGCTCCGGCTCGTTGTTCGAAAGATGAACATGCGGGAACACCATCGCCCCGGACTCTCGGGTCACGCGCAGGCATTCCGCCGCACCCGGATGCAGGCTCATCCGGTGCAGGACATCGTGGGCGTAGAGCAGTCCAAAGGCATCGTTGCGGAAGGGCAAGCCTCGATCGGCGTGCGCGAAGATCACATCGAGATTGGGCGAGCGGCGCGCGATATTCAGCAAATGCCGGTAGCCGCGATACCCGAGGACGCTCGCGTTGCCTTCCCACAGCGCCACGACGTGCTGCGCGGGCAGCTCCCCGGCGAGCCACTCGGCACTCCAGCCGGTTCTCGACCAGACATCCAGCACCAGGTCACCCTCGCGCAGGCCGCCGCGCAGCCGCGGCATCAGGGGCTCGATGGCGCGGCTGGATTCATTGAAGGGCTGGAAGGCGGCGTAGGATTCAAAGAGCGAGCGTGATCGCTTCTGCTCGTACAGGTGCTCGAAAGCCGCCGCAGGCCCGAACCATTTGTCGGAGAAAACCGCGAGTGAGGCTGGATCGGCCAAGCCCGGATGCAGTAACGGCTCGGTGAAGAAAGCGAAGCCCTCGACGATCGGAATCACACCGGCGCGGCAATCGCAGGTCAGGTATCCCTGGAGGATCCGCTCGCCCTGCCTGACATGGGCGACGCCGCGATACGGACTGCGACACCCTGGGCACTCGAGAGCGTTGAGAGTCGCAGGCTGCACTCGAGCCCTACATGTGCAGGTAGTAGAAGCTGACGGTGTCGCGATCCAGGAAGTAGTACACGAGGATCAGCAGACTCGCGTACCAGAGCGCGTAGAGGACGTTCACGACGGCTTGCGGCAGCACGCAGGACAACAGGCGATACACCTACAGCCCCTCCACCAGATGCTCGATGGCCGATGTGACCGGGAAACTCAGAATGACGAAGTGCAAAGTGAGAAGGCTCGCCAGCGCACGCCACGAGGTATCGAGCCACCCGGGGAGCGAGTCGATGAGCGAGCCGGTCCTCGCCTCGAACCAGCGAAACACCGCGATTCCGCAGCCGTGATACGCCCCCCAGATGAGATAGCGCAGCGAGATGTCGTGCCACAAGCCGAGCACGACCATCGCACTGAGGACAGCCAGCGCCTGGCTGCGCGTTGCCGACAGCACCGGCATGAACACGTAGTCGCGACACCAGGATGCGAGCGAGTTGTGCCAGCGCTGCCAGAACTCCCGAATATTGCGCGCCATGAACGGCCAGTTGAAGTTCTCACGGATCTCAAGCCCCATGGCCGCGCCGAAGCCGATGGCCACGTCGCTGTAGCCGCTGAAGAGCACATAGAGCTTCGCCCAGAAGAGGACGGCGGAGAGGTAGGCACCCCACACGGTGGGCTGCGCCATCGGGTACGCGAGCGCATGCGTCATCTGCTCGCCCAGCAGGTAATTGCCGATGACGACGAGCTTCACGAGGCCGTACAGGATGCGTTGGCCGCCGTAGGAAAAGAATGTGGCGTCCCAGCGCTTGCGTCTCAAGTCGCGATGAAACTCATCGAACCGATGGATCGGACCGACCGGCAGCGTACTCGGCAGAAACTGGTAGCAGCAGTACTCGGCGAAAGTGTGTTGGCGAAGGGTCCCCTTGTACGATTCGCACAGATAGTGAATCCACCTCAGGCAGGCGAAAGCAAGACCGAGTGGCAGCACGACGCGCGCCGCTGCGGGGGAGATCGCTGCGGCAGGCGCGTAAGACAGGTGCCGGCTCTCGAGGACAAACCCCGCGTACAGGAGGGCAATCATCACCACCGCGACCCAGAGAGTCCTTTTGCTGACGGGCCCACGGGCATGCAAGACATACGTGACCGCAGTGCCCGCACCCAGCAACACGATTGCAATGGGCGATACGCAGGCCAGCAACCCGATCCCACACAGAGCAACCAGCGTCGTCTGCCATCGCCCGGGCGCAAGCCACGCGCAACCCACGGCCAATGCCGACCATCCGACGACGATCATCAGGAGGCTTTGTTCACCGAACATGCTGGGCAATTCCCACAAGCTGCGATTGCAGCGAGCTTTCGAGTCGGTGCGCGAGCCAATCGCTGAACTGTTCACGCCCGATCGCCGTCATGTGGGCCTCGTCGCAGAATGCGGCCTCGGGCAGCGGGCGCGGTTGCCACAGCGCAAAGCCCTCCTCGTTGACGAGCTCGTTCAGCACCTCCCGGTTGTCGGCGCTCAACCTCGCGGGAAAGACGGCCTGGGCCCAGGGTGCACGCGGAATGTCGAGCAGTACGACTCGCGTGCCCCGATCGCGCAGCAACCGCAGCCAGCGAAGGTAATGCTCACGCTGATGCGCCGTGCTCGTCTTCCAGCTCGCCACATGGACCGCGTAGACGACACGCATGTCGGGAGACTGACTGGCGAGGCACTCCTGGGAGCTCGGAAAGCTGTCCTCGCCATCGTTCAGGGCGAGGTTCGATTGCAGCGCCTTTTCAGGCGGGGTCTGCGTGAACAGCGCGTTGAGTCGAAGCTCGAGTGGGCGAAGATGATCGCGAATCGGAAAGCGCGCGGAGTGATCGAAGAGCAGAAGGTCGGACTCGACCAGCAACCAATCCGGCGGATGCTCGAGGAGGCGCTCGAGCACTGGCTCCATGTCTGCGACGTTCGCGCCCAACCAGGTCAAACGGCGGAACACGATGGGACTTGGCTCACGCGCGAGTCGTCGCGCGAAGGTGTCGTCGTAGTCCACCGCGTAGAGGACCTTCGAGCTCCCGAGGGCGATGATCTCGAGCCGGCCCGCGGGCTTGTCATCCAGGCGCTCGAGCTTCATGTATTCCGCGGCCCTCGAGCCACCGCCGCGGCGCAGCCCCGGCAGGCGATCTTCGCTGCCGAGAACCAAAAGCACCCCGCCCAGGATGAGCGCCATGTACACCCAGACACGCAGAGGGGGTGCGGCGTGGCTCTGTCTCATGTTCGCGTGACCAGTTCGAGCGCTTTGTCCAGGCGATCGAGCGACATGATGTCGCGCGCGCTCAACTGCAGACCGAATTGCTTCTCGAGGGCGCACACGAACTCGAGGTGCGCGAGCGAATCCCACCCCGGCACATCACGCGGCACACTCGAAAGGCTCAGCGCACTACGCTCCGCCTTGAAGCAGCTCGATGCGATCTCAAGGAGATGATCGGCCGATGCGCCGTTGCGATGCGCCGCGACCTGAGAGCTGCCGGCCGAAGCTGACTGCAGCAACTCGCGCGCGCGCTCCATGACGACCTTTCCGGAGAGCCCGCGCGGAAGTGCCGCAACGCGTGCAAGCCGCGTGGGCAGCTTGCGCGGCTCAAGGTGCCGGCTGCAGTGCGCGAGCAGTTCTTCGTCACTGACCCAGTCCGCGGCGACGACGAGTGATGCGACGGTCTCACCCCACACGCAGTCAGGGACTCCCAACGTCACTGCTTCGATGACCGCAGGGTGCCGTTGCAGCACCTCGGTGATCTCCTCGGGATGAATGTTGTAACCGCCGCGGATGATGATGTTCTTGATCCGCCCCGTGACGAAGAAGCGCCCAGCGGCATCCTGTATCGCCACATCTCCGGTGCGAAGCCAGCCATCGATCAGCACTTCGGCGGTCAACTCGGGGGCCGCGAAATACCCGCTCATCAAGAGCTCGCCCCGCATGCGCAGCTCGCCCGGCTGTCCAGGCGTGACCGCATCGCCGTGTGCGTCGACGATGCGAAGCTCACAGTCCTCCGGCAGACCGATCCCTCCGGGGACCCGACTTGGACCAGTGGGGCCGGCGAACACACCGCCCACGACCGTTTCCGTCAATCCGTACACATTGACGATCGGCACCCGGAATGTGGTCTCGAAGCTCTCACACAGCGCCGCCTCGAGCTGCGCACCGCAGGAGATGAGAAGCTTGAAGTCACCGCCCTGAAACGCATCATGCTGTGATGCGCCCAGGCGCTGTATCAGCGCGAGCATCGTCGGCACGGCCACGAGGTGCGTGATGCGCAGCTGATAGATGGCATCGAGCAGCCGCTCGATGGCCGAGATCTCGAAGCGCACCGGACGAAACACCGGGATCGCCGCCGCGAACCCCATGACCGGACCTTGAATCATGCCGTCCGCGTGCGCGAGCATGAGCGTGTTCATGATGCGGGAGTCGGGTCGATAGTCGTAGCGCCTGCGCAGCGTCGCCAGATGCGCAAACAAGGCGCGATGACTGATGCATACGCCCTTGGGCTGCTCCGTCGTGCCCGACGTGAACATGATGTAGGCCAGTGTTTCAGGATCAACACGGCCGACTGGAGCGGTGGGCGCCTGTGCATCGAGTACGCCGTGCAGCCCCTCGCGCGTTGCCTTGCGCACGCCGGCGAAAAGGCCGCGCCTGGACTCGGGCACGATCTCCAGCAGATCCTGCGATTGGAGCCGCCAGCGCTGCGCGACCTCGCGATCCGCGAGCACCAGCCGCGCCGCCGCCTTCGCAATCAGCGTCTGCGCGCGATGCGGGCCCGCCTCGGGATCGAGGTTGACCGCAGTCACGCCACTGCAGATGAGCGCGACGAATAACAGCGCGGCTTCGCCATCATCGCGGCTCGCGATGATCACACGGTCGCCCGCCGAGACTTTGCGCTGCGCCAGAAGGCTTGCGACCCTCTCGATGCGTTCCCTGAGCTGACCGAACGTGATCGTGCGGGTCTCGGTGGTAAGCCAGACTCGAGAGGCGAGGCCGGGCGAGCAGATCTCGCGGTAGCACTCGAAGGCAGATCGCTTGCGGTCATCCGTCATGGCCATTCACTCATTGAAACGCTCGCACAATTGCGTGCGCACGATCTTTCCGTTCGCGCTGCGTGGAATCGAGCCGACCCAGCGAACGATCTTCGGAGCGCGCGCGAAGCCCAGCCGCTCGATGACGAACCGGGCGATCTCACCGGATGAACAAGCGGCAGCGGGCGCAGCGTTCCTGGCAACGAGCAGGGCGGCGATGCGCTCTCCGCCCGCCACATCCGGCAGTCCGCAGACGGCGGCCTCAGCGATTAGCTCGTGCTCTTCCAGGACCGCCTCGATCTCGCGGGGGTGAATCTTCTCCGTGGTCGGCACTTTGATGAAATTCGCGCGTCGGCCGACGATCACGACACTGCCATCGGCGCGGCGTCGAACGACATCGCCCGTCCGCAGCCAGCCACCTTGGAGAATCTCGGCCGTCGCCCGTGGATCTTCGAGATAGCCGCTCATGGGGCAGCGCTGTCGCACCTGTAGCTCGCCCTCCTCGCCCGCCGGAGCTTCGTTGCCCCGTTCATCGACGATCCGGACCTCGCAGCCGACGGGATGGCCGATGCTGGAATCCTCCGGCTGCCAGTGCTCCAGAGTTTGAGTGAGGCAGAGTCCGACCGTTTCCGTCAGACCGTAATAGTTGATGACGGGAATGCCGAAGCGGGCGTGGAAGTGCTGCACTTCGAGCGCATTGAGCTCGGCACCCGTGCAGTACACGGCCCGCGCCCGACTGAACAGATCGTGTGGCACGCGCGAGCCAAGAAGATTGACGTGGCGCAAGAAAAGTGGCGCCACGACGATGCGTTGTGGCGCGACGGCTCGCAGCACCTCCAGAAGGCTGAAGATCGTCGCTCGGACTTGCCGCGGCGCGCACACCCAGCGCATGCCGGCGATCGGCGCTGCGAGGAACGCGTTGCGCAGGCCACTCATGGTGTGCGGATCTGCGAGATTCAGCAGCCGCTCACCCGTACACCAGCCGAAGCTTGCGACGACGAGTTCACCGCTTCGTAGCAGAGCATCTCGACTCAGCACCACGATCTTCGGATCGGCGGTGGACCCGGAGGTGAAAAGACACGCGGCCGGCGCATCGTCCGTGACGCCGGGCGGGACAAAGCCGCTCGCTCGTGGCGCTGCCGATTCTGGCCTCCGAATCGATCGGCACCATCTGCGCAGAGCCGGAAAGCGAGTGCCAGGGTAAGTCCGGACTTGCTTCCTCGAGGAGAACCAGGCGCGGCGCGATCCTCGCAAGAGCGCGGCGACAGGTGAACAGGGGCCACGCCGGATCGACCGGCACGAATGCCGCGCCGTTTGTGACCGTCGCCCAGAACGCGATGAATGCCGGCAGGCCCTGATCGCCGCAAAAGAGCACGCGGTCGCCAGCGCCCACTCCGAGAGTTCGAAGTGCTGTGGCGGCGGCCTCGACCCGTCGCAGGATCTCGTGTGCGTCGAGTGCGCTCGCACCCGGCGCCGGCTCGAGACAAAAATTCCGGGCCCGGCCCCGCCCTAAGACGCCTTCCAGCATGTTGTTGTTCTTCCTTGCGGCCATTCTTGCAGAAAGGCGCCCGCGCGCGCGCGGCTCGTAACTTAAGTTACAGGAACCTTTCCAAGCGGCGTTATGTCACGCGCAGATTCAAATCTGCGCGAGCATTCTCTTGAGTGCGAAATGGCGATAGCTTTCGAGCGCGAGCGAGCGCAGCTCGCGCTCGTTCATGGATTTGGAGACATCGAGCGCGATCCAGCCGAGATGCCCCATGTACGGCGGAATCTCATAGCGCCGATCGGTGCGCATCATGCTTTGCGCCTCGACTCCAACCCAGAAGGCCACCCGCCAGACTGCCTCGTAGCAGTAGGCCTGTGCGAACACCTTCGCCCCCGCGCGCCAGACTGGCTGGCCGAACTGCACGGCTTCCGTGGTCTCGGGAAGCGCGAGACAGATCTTGCGCATCAGGGCGAGCACACGCTTGCCGCGCGGTGTTTTTTTCGGATCCACAGCGGCGGCGGTGATGCGCCGTTTCGGTGCCGGCACGACCGGCGTCGCCTGCAAGGTCTGCCTAAGCATCGGCGGGGCGACGCGCTCGTATGCCATGCGCACGAGCTCAGCCACCCTCTTCCACCCAAGTCCCTGATCGAGGCGCACCCCGAGCCAGCCACTCGGGCCGACGTATGCGGGCACGAAAAAGTGTTTCGGCTCTGCGCGCACATAAGCGTCCTGCACGCCAGCGGGCACATTGAGCCACAGTGCGATCCGCCCATCACCGTGATGATTGATGGCGTAGGTCGCGAAGATCTTTCCCTTGCGCACACGAAAATTCGGCGAGCCGTGGGAAGTCAGTGCTTCGGCTTGAGGAAACGCCAGGCAGAGCTGGCGGACGGCGCGGTCCAGATCGTTGGCCATGGCTGCGCAGCTAGTCTACCCTACGGTTATCCCGCAGGAGATTCGCCCCATGCTCAAGCTCTTCTACTCACCCGGCGCGTGCTCACTCGCCGCGCACGCTGCGCTCGAGGAAGCCGGCGCCGACTATGAGATCCAGCTCGTCGATCTGAAAGCCGGGCAGCAGCGCTCGGGTGAGTATCTGAAGGTCAACCCCAAAGGGCGCGTGCCGGCACTTGCGACCGAGCGCGGCATCATCACCGAGAACCCTGCCATTCTTGCCTACATCGCGCAGCGCTTTCCGCAGTCAAAGCTCGCCGATGTGGAGGACCCCTTCGCCTTCGCCGAGGTGCAGGCTTTCAACGTCTATCTTGCCTCGTCGGTGCACATCGCCTTCGCGCACGTGTTTCGCCCGTCACGCTATGCGGACGGCGAGGTCGCCGCAGCCGCCATGAAGGCGAAGGCTGGCGAAGCGCTCGATGAGGCCTTCGCCACGATCGACGCCAAGCTCAGCGACGCACGCCCGTTCGTGCAGGGCAACAACTACACGCTGTGCGATCCCTACCTCATGGTATTCGAGCGCTGGTTCACTTTGGGCAAACTCGGTCACCCCGAGCGTTTCGCGAACGTCCGGGCACATCGCGAGCGCGTCGAAGCGCGCCCGGCGGTGCGCCGGGTGCTGACCGCCGAAGGCCTCAGCGCGTAAGCTCGGCCGGGTCGCCGGCCCCTGCGACGAGGGGAAGCACCTCGATCTCGGCGCGTGCGACATCCTCGGTAAAGTCGATCTCGATCCACGGCCAACCGGTGATGTCGGCGACTTCGAATTCGCCGCCGCGCTCGATGAGCAGATCCCGCACCGCCTCCTCGTGCGGCATGTTCGCGCGCGAGCCTGTTGCGTAGTCCGCCACGATGTGTGCGAGCCGGCGCGCGGCGCCCTCTTCGAAGCGGAAGAATCCGACGGACTCGCCGATCGTGTCGTAGCGCAGATCCGCAGCAAGCTGCTTGCGCAGCTCGATCGGCACTCCATCCCGCAGACACAGCTTGACCGGCTCATCGCCGGCTTCGAAGTCGCGATCGATGAGCAGGCGGTTCACCGGCGCACTGCCCGCGATCAGCGCGCGAAGGATGCGCTCGTCATAGAGCACGTCCGCATCCATGAGCAGCACCTCACCGCCTGCCGTCATCGCCTCAGCGACGGTGTGGACGGTGAGCACGCTGCCCAGGTCGAAGCGCGGGTTGAGCACGATTCTCGGGCGAGGCTGCCAGTTGAGGCGCTCGAGCTCGGCCTCGACGAGCTCATGGCGAAAGCCCAGTGCGAGCACGATCTCGTGCACGCCGGCCGCGCGCAGCGCGCGCAGATGGCGCTCGAGCAAGCTCGAGCCATCGAATCGCAGCAGGCACTTGGGAAGCTGTTGATCTTCCGGTTGTCGCATTCGCAGCCCGCGGCCGGCCGCGAGAATGATGGCTCGCATGGGTTCCTTTCGATGCTGAGAACAAACGATGTTCTAACGGGTGGCTGCCAGGCGCTCGGCGTGATGCAGGTACAGCAGACCCGGAACGCCGAGCAGGATCTCGCGCGCTCGCTTCGCGAGCGACAAGGCCAATGCGGCATCCGCGGGCAGACCGACGAGCGGTCCCAGCAGCAGGTACCCGCCCTCCTGCACTCCGAGCGCGGCCGGTATCGCGAACGCCGCCCCCCGAACCGCCTGACCAAGGCTCTCGAGGAGCAAGGCATCCGCCCAGCCGATCGAGAATCCGATCAGTCGCACGATCAGATAGACCTCGCCAGTGCCCACGATCCAACCCACGAGGCTCAGCGCGAAGCTCGCCGCGATACGACTGCGCTTGCCATAGGATCGCTCGATCGCGGCATCGATTTCTTGTGCGCGCATGATGAGCGTAGTCCAATCGCGCTTGCCCGCGAACCGATTGGTCCAGCGCACGAGGCCCGCAAACAGCCCACGCCGCTGCACCAGATAGAACGGACCGAGCGGCAGCACGAGCACGACGGCCGCGATGATCAGTGAAAAGCTCAGCGCGTGCTGCGCCGTCCCCTGCGTGCGCGCGAAGAGCATCGCAAGGCCGAGCAGCACGAAAATGATCTGCGCCAAGGCTTGCAGCGTCGTGCTGACGGTCACCGCGGCGGCCGCCTCCGGTAGAGCCACACCGCGCTGAGCGAGATGGCGCGCCATCAGAACCGGGCCGCCGATCTGGCCTGCGGGCATGAGACTGTTGCGTACTCTCTCCTGTCCATCTGGCCAGCACCGTATCCGCATAGGAGCCGGGTTGGCCGGGCGTGACGAGCAGCACGCGAATGGCCAGCGCATCGAGAAGCAGCGGCAGCAGATGAAACAGTGCGACGGCGATGAGGCCCCACCCCGCCACAGACAGGGTCATGAGGACCGCCTCCACGCCCTGCGATGCGAGCAGGACCACGAACAGGATCACGCCGGCGAGGAGCAGAAGGGTCGTCGCGCTCCACCTCACGTCAACCCCGAACCACGCGCCCGCCCGCGGCGAAAGACCTGCCGGAAGCCGAAGTACGCAACCGCATCCTTGAGGTTCGAGACGACGCGTCCCGCACGGTGCATGCGCGGATCGGTCACGTACTCGAAAGTGAGCGAGACGCGCTCCTCGCCGGCGCTGAGCGGCGTGATGCGATGGCGCAGCTTGTCACCATCGAAGAAGACGAGGCCGCCAGGCGGGATCTGCACTGTACCGCTCACCACGGGCACGCCTGGCTCGCGGGTATGCAGCTCGTAATCCAAGGAGCATGAAGAGTGATCGATCACTCCCAGCAGAACGGTATAGCGTCGACCACGGTAGTACGAGGTGTCGTAGTGCCATCCGATGTGATCGCCCGGGCGCGTGTAGAAGTACAGCGCGTACGCATGCGGATCATCCGGCGGTGAAAGCTGCAGCGGCTCACCTGCCAGTTCCTCCAGCCAACCGATGAGCGCGCGCGAGCGATAAAGCTCGCCGATGAACGGCGCCCTCTCATCGAGGATGTGGCGGCTCACGCTGCCACCCTGCTTGTGTCCGGGCACGTAATTGCGATGCACGTATTCGCGGACCGCGCCGACGCACTCGATGAGGCGCGCCGTCAGGGCCGCGGGCAGAAACTCAGCGATATGGATGAATGCCCCTTGCGCCATGAAGGCGTTGCGCAGGGGACCAGTCTGCAACTCGCGCACCTTGGGAGCGAGCGCGGATCTGCAGCCTCGGATCAGGCGCCGCCGGAGCGACGGCGTGGCTCTCGACAGGTGAGTTCACATTCGATCTGAGGCTGGCGTCGATCAGAACCCAGACGGCGAAGAGTGGCGCTCCAACCGACGCCGCAACCAGACATGCGGGCACCCCGTTCAACAATGTGACGAGCGGCAGCAGATAGAGCACATCCTCGGTCTCGAAGCCCGCGAGGGCCGCCTGGTGGGTCGCGGCCTTACCGGCCCTGGCCTCGATGCGCATGCGCACCCAGAAGATGAGCGCGATCGCACACCCCGCCACAGTGCCGAGCAGCGTCGGGGATACACCGAGCAGCCTCGGCGTGCGCACGGCGGCACCGATGCCCATTCCGATGAATAGCGCAACGGTGACGAGCGCATCGCTTACGAGGTCATACCAATGTCCGACACGGCTCGATTTACCACTGATCCGTGCCAGCTCGCCGTCGCTGTGATCGAGAAAATTGGAGATGACGAGCAGGAGCGCCGCGAGATTCGACCAGCCGTAGGTTCCGCGCGTGAAGGCGGCTCCCGCAGCCAGTCCGAAGAGCAGGCGCACCGTGGTCAGGTGATTGGGGGTCACCCAGCTGTCCTTCAGCCTCAGCACCAGCTGATGTCCCAACCGCGCATCCCAGGGACGTTGAGCGGCGGGGTTTTCGGAGGGCGCTGAGGTCATGCGGACGCAGACGGAAAAGCTGTTCGTCTTACAGCTAGCTTACGCAAATTCACGGTGTCATCAAAGTGAAATAGAACCCCTCCTTCGGGGGATACCGAGCGAACTAAAAGGGGTAGTTGATGCCCGTGAACACGGCGGCACCCTCGCTGCCGTAGCCCACATCGACGAAGCCCACGACCGAGGGACGCGCGATGCCGCGAAAGCCGACGCCGACCACCTTGTGCAGTTGAGATAAGGGAAACGTGCCCGTTCGGTCAAACACGCGTCCGACATCCACGAAGGGTGCCAGCTCGATGTCGACTCGAGTCGATGCATCGAACGAGAACACGTTGTGGCGCAGCTCGACGCTCATCGAGAAGGAATCCCGGTCATAGAAGCGTCCGGCACCGAATCCCCTCAAAGGCTGCGTGCCACCGACGACGCTGTCCTCGCCGCCGATGCTGCTGAGCGCCCAGAAAGGCAGCAGATGCTCGGTGAGCAGATAGCGCAGCGCCAGATGTCCCGCGAGCGTCGTCTCCCACGGAAGCGGCCAGAATCCTCGCCCGTCGATTCCCGCCTCGGTGTCGAGCGAATCGCCAAATCCGGTTCGGGTTGCAAAGCCTCCGTACGTGATCCACTCCATGCCGCGGCTCGGCACCGTCTGGTCATCGCGCGTGTCGTAGACGATGGCGAGTCGATTCAGGAGCATCGAATTGGTTCCGAGTCCCAGAAGCTGTGCGAAGCGCTGCTCGATCGATGCGATGCCTTCGAGCGTACCCGGCAGAACCTCCACCTGCTCCTCGCGCAGCGTGTATAGAAGCTGCCAGTTGGGATTGAAGTTGTATCCGACCTGCACCTGCGCCAGCTTCTCGACGGCGGTGTAATCGGTCGCGTCGATCGAGGGGGACGCGTTGCCAACCCCGTAGAATCGCGGGGTGCCATTGCGGTCGTAGATCAGGCTCGCAGTGAATGACCAAGGACTCTGGCGCAAGCGCCCGATCTGAAATTCCCCATCCACTCCGCGCTGCACCTTCTGGTAGTAATCGCCAATCAGCGACCAGCGCTCGTCCTGCGAGGGATACTCATACAGACGCATGTGCGCGCCGACGCCGAAATACGGGTTGTGGACCAGGTCCGGCGCAATGATGCGATCGATGTCCCGATTGGCATCGGTGCGAACCTTCGCCGCCAGAAAGCCCAGAGTCGTGCCGCTATCAGGATCCGCCGCGATCACGGGAACGGGGATGAAGGGCGCCGTGTCCGGATTGAGCCAGGTCGGGAGCTTCGAGCCCGGAGCGGGTGCATGCACGTCGGTCGGTTCTGCACCCGGCGTCTGCAGCACGACATTCTCGAAGGACTGTGCGCCCGCACAGAGGCTTGCACAGGCGGCGAGGCAGCCGCAGGTGACGCGCACGAGCCTTGAGAGTGTCCTCGTCATCTACGCTTCCAGGTCCGCGAGCAAGAGGCGCGCGAACTCCGGCCCGATGCCGGATTCCTCATGTTTGAAGTAGACGAAAACATCGTCGCAGGCCGCGCTCGCCTGCGCGATGGTGCGGGCCCAGCGCGCAATGTCCGCCCTCGTGTACCCCTCGTCGCGCAGCCTGAAGTAGCCGTAGTTGGCGGTGATTTCGACCGGGGTCGAGAGCTTCTCGCTGTCGGCCACGCACAGCGCGACGTTCTGAGCCCGCAGCCGCGCGTACACGGCATCATCGTGCCAGGAGGCGTGCCGGAACTCGAACGCGGCGCGCACCGGCGGCAGTGTGCTCAGGAAGGCATCCAGCAGCGGCAGGTCCTTTTTTAAGTACGGCGGCAGCTGAAAGAGGATGACGCCCTGCTTGGGCCCGAGCGTCGCTGCGAGCTCCAGAAAGCGCGTCACGGGCGCTTCGCACTCTCGCAGGCGCGCGTAATGCGTGATCGCCTGCGGCGCCTTCAAAGTGAGCTTGAAACCTTCGGGCGTCGCCTCGCTCCAGCCGCGCACCACCTTTTCGTTCGGCATGCGATAGAAAGTATTGTTGATCTCGACCGTGCGAAATCGCTCGGCATAATAAGGCAGCATCTTTGCCGCCGGAAACTTCTCAGGATAGAAGCTTCCGCGCCACTCCGGGTAGTTGAAGCCGGACGTGCCGACCCAGTAGCTCATCGTGCAGCCGCAGCTCGCGCGTCACGAGCTGAGCGTGAGCCGCCGGTACTGCCCGAGATGGCGAATGGCGTGCTGCAGCTTGCCCAGCGACTCGTAAAGCCGCGCCAGATTGTAGTGACAGTCCGCGAGGTTCGGATCCTCGCCGAGTGCGCTCTGATAGGCCTCAAGAGCCGAGCCCGTGCGGCCCAGATCCTCGAGCAGCACGCCGAAATTGAACATGAGCAGTGCGTGGGGGCCGAGGTGCTCAAGCGCGCGGCGATAGACCGATTCAGCGTCGCGATTGCGCTTCTGCTCATGCAGCAGCCGTCCCCAGTTGATCCACGCGGAGGCGTTGTCCGCTTCGCGCTCGACGGCACGCTCATACGCGTTAATCGCGGCCACCGGGTCCGTCGCCTCGAGTTCGAGCGCCCGGTCGAACCAATCGATCGAATCCTCGCTGCCAGCGGCCGTGGGCAGCGCTGCGGGCGGCGCGCTCTTGTGGTCGACGACGTGCAGCACGCCATTCTCGAAGCTCACTTCAAGACCGAGCACATATTGACCATCGTCGACCTGCCAGTGCTGGGCTCCGTCACGCACCACGACGCGATCGCCGACCGCACAGATGCTGAGGCCCGAGAGGGGGGCCGTTTCCGGCAGATGCCGCCGCAGATCTTTGAGTGAGCGATGGATACGCTTGCGCGAGACCTTCGCCGCGATGAGCGCGCGGGCCGCGCGCAATACGATCAGATCCTGGAAAGAGAAGCGATACTCACGCCGCGGTCCTCGCGCCGGGCGCACGAAGCCCACATCGATCAGTCCTCGGATCGTGCTCCGGGACAGGGCCAGTACGCGCTCGACGTCTCGTACGCTGTAGGACTGCGTTTGCACCCCGCGATGATATTACCGTTTGCCCGCCTTGGTGCCTGGCTTCGCGGTGCTCGGCTTCGCGGACTCCTCGACTCGCTTCGGGGCCTTGCGCGGACCGAGCTTGGCCGCTGAGGCACGCGCCGCCTCGCTCTTGTCGAGACTGGCACGCAGCGCTTCCATAAGATCAATGACCTTGCCTGAGGTGTCGGGCGTCGGTGAGGAAATCGAGATTTCCTGGCCCTCGACCTTGCGCTGGATCGCAGCCTCGATGCGCCCGCGCACCTCATCGGTGTATGCGCTTGGATCGAAGCTCTCTCCCGTCTGCTGCTCGATGAGCTGGCGCGCGAGCTTGAGCTCCTGCGGTTTCACTTCGGGCTTCGGGATGTCGACTTCGGTCGCCGGACGTACATCGGCGGCGTAGTGCAACTGCTGCATGGCGAGCACGTTGTCGATCGGCCGAAGCGCCACGACGTAGCCTTTGCCGCGACTCGCCCATCGGCCGACCGCGACGCGCTTGGTCTCCTTCAATGCCTCGGTGAGAAGGCCATACGGTTTGGCGGCGCCTTTGTCCGGTGCGAGGTAGTAGGTCTTGTCGAAGTAAACCGGATCGATCGACTCGACCGGCACGAACTCGGTGATCTCGACCGCGTGCGTTCCAGCCTCCTCGAGTGCCTTGATCTCCTCGGGCGTGAAGGAGACGTACTGGTCCTTGGCGAACTCGTACCCCTTCACCATGTCATCGCGCTCAACGGCCGTACCGTGCTTGAGGCAAAGGTACTGCTGCTTAAGGCGAGATCCACAATTCTTGTGTAACAGATTGAAAGAAATAGCATTTCCAGACTGCGTCGCCGAGTACAGCTTCACGGGTATCGCGACGAGCCCGAACGAGATGGTCAAAGACCCGATAGAACGTGCGGCCATCAGTGCCCCCTGTTAGACCAAGGCTCATGTTCGTTCGTTACTTCCGAAAGCCTTGGCAAGACTCTGTTTTTGCGCAAGGACATCATGCCACCGGTCTCCTGTGCTTTCCAAGCGGGGGATCACATTGTCAAGTCGGAAATCCATTGGCTCGGCGTCCTCGAGCTCCTTCCAGCTGAGCGGCATCGAGACGGGAGCGCCCGGGACCCCGCGCGGAGAGTAGGCGACGTTGAGCGTCTTGCCCCGGACATTCATGTTGTAGTCGATGAAGATCTTCCCAGTCCGTTTGACGACCGCCCACTCCATGGTGATCTCGCGAGGGTGCACGCGCATGACATGACGGCCCACGGTCTCGCAGATCTGCCGCGCCTCATCGAACGTCACCGTCCGCTCGATCGGCACGAACACATGCAGGCCGGTCTTGCCGGATGTCTTGACGACGGCCTCAAGGGACATCTGCGCCAAGAGATCGCGCAGCCAGAATGCGACTTGTTTACCACCCTCGAACCCCCGCTTGTTGAGCTCGGGCTCAGCTCCGCGCGCCTCCTTGCCGGAGTAGATGTACGGATCGATGTCGAACACCAGGTAATCCGGGTAGTTGAGCACGGAGGACTCGAGTGCCCCGATCGAGCTTGAGTAGTCCGTGCGGTCGCTTGCGGCGTCCGGCTCGACCTTGGCGCGTGAGTGCCAGACGTGGAACTCGAGCGTTCCGCTCTGGCCGAGCCAAAGCAGCGTGGGAAGGTTATTCGCAAGAATGTAGGAGTGTTGCTCGTCCTTGTGCTCCGAGAACACCGTCACGGTGTCAACGAACTCGGGCATCCGCTGCTCCCAGTGCTTCTGGAAGAAGCGCTCCCCATGAATCCCCTCGGGCATGCGGATCATCGTGAGCGGCCGATCCCGAAGGTGCGGCAGAATAAAGGGCGAGACGCGTGCCAGATAGCGGATGAAGTCCCGCTTGGTAACGGCCGCGTGTCGCGGCCGCGTCGTCGCCGGCCAGTACTGCCGATCGAGACTCGTCAGCGCAATGCGCACAGCGCCGACCTCGAGGTCGAGGCGTGCCTCGCGCGAGTCGAGCTGCTCAACGATGGCCTCGATTTGAGCGGCGCTCTCACTCTGTTCTGGCCTCGGCGCGGCGACAGCGGCGGGACCCGCCGCCGCACCGGCGCCCACGCGACGCTCCTGCGGGTCCCCTTGAATGCTGCGTGGGTCGATATCATCGCGCACACGCAGGAAGACCGGAGCGCGCAACACCCCATCGGCAGTCCAGTCCGAAAAGCTGACCTCGACGACCAGTTCCGGCTCGAGCCAGGTCGTCGGGCGATGCAGGGGCGGCTCTTTGGCGAAGGGCGAGCGCTTGCGCGCGAGCGCTTCCAGTCGTGGCGCGAGCCGGTCCATGACTTCCTGCGTCAGCCCGGAGCCGACGTGACCCGCGAAGTGCAGCGCACCGCCGTGCCAGTAGCCAAGAAGCAGCGCGCCGAGCGCGGCGCGGGCACCCTTGCCGCGTGTGTAGCCACCCACGAGCAGCTCTACGCTTCGGGTGCTCTTTACCTTGCGCCACGCCGGTGAGCGTTTGCCAGCCTGATAGAGGCCATCCTTGCGTTTGGCGACGAGGCCTTCGAAGCCGCTCGCGAGCGCTGCATCGTAGAGCGGCACAGGATCGTCCATCGCGTGCATGAGCTGCACGTGCGCCGACGGCAATAAGCATTGCGCGAGGTAACGCCGCCGGTCCTCGTACGGGATGCCGCGCAGATTCAAGCCCGCAAAGTGCAGCAGATCGAAGCACACGAGCACGACCGGCGTTTCGCGCTGCGCGCTCGCAATCTCGCCCGCGCCTTTGAGCTGCGCGCGATTCTGCAAAGCGTTGAACGAGGGCTTACCGTCCGCGAGCGCGACGATCTCCGCATCGAGAATCATCGAGCCGCCCGACTGCTGCGCGAGCTCGGCGACGATCTCGGGAAACGGACCCGACAGATCGAGCCCGCGGCGTGACTGCAGGCGCACGCCCCGCTCGCTCACGAACACGACCACACGATAGCCGTCGAGTTTCGGCTCGTACAGCCAGCGGCCATCGCGCGGCGGCGCCGCGCCCTGCTCCGCAAGCATCGGGAGCAACTTCTGCGGCATGGCTTCGGCGGGACCGTTCGGCGCCAGAGACATGGCCTGCCGCCGTCGGGATTCGATCGCCGGGAGTCAGCTCCTCGAGAGTCAGTCCCGAGAGAACCGAGCGATCCTGCTCGAGGATTTTGTCATCTTGCGCGACGAAGCGGTCTTTGTGTTTCAGGAGCAGCCATTGCTTCTCGCCGGAGGTTCGAACCAGAGCGAAGGAGCCTTTAAGCTTCTCGCCGCGCAACAGAATGCTGAGCTTGCCCGCTTTGAGACCTGCCCGCATGCGTTGTTCGGCCTCGGCCCGCCGGTCGAAGTCGTAGCGCTGCTCCTCATCGGGTGAGTAGGTGCCGCAGTCCCAGACGATGACGCGGCCCGCACCGTATTGCTTCGCCGGAATGATTCCCTCGAACGAGGCGTAGTCGAACGGGTGGTCCTCCACCTCGACCGCAAGACGCTTTATCCCTGCCTCGAGCGTAGGGCCCTTCGGCACCGCCCAGGACTTCAGGACTCCGTCGAGCTCCAGACGAAAGTCATAGTGCAGACGGCGCGCCGCATGCTTCTGGATCACGAACAGGAGCGGTCCTTGCCGCGCCGGCGCGAGCGTCGGCCCAGGCTCCGGGGTGTCGTCGAACGAGCGCTTCTCGGCGTAGCGCTGCAATGTCGACTTGGGCGAGCGCTTGCTGCGCTTTTTGGACGACATAGATTCGCTCGAAGGTGCCGTCCTCTAGCCGTCGGGCAAGGCTGAGAGGGTCGGCCGCGGTTGTCGGTCGTGACCGTGGTCCGCGCCGAGAAGCATGTACACGGCCGGCACGATGAACAGCGTGAACAGCGTGCCGATCGACAGCCCGTGAACAGCACGATACCCATTGCGCGCCGTCCGGCGGCGCCCGCGCCGGAGGCGATGACCAGCGGCACGACGCCGAGCACCATCGCCGCGGTGGTCATCAGGATGGGCCGCAACCGCACCGCGGCGGCCTCCTCGATCGCCTCGCAGCTTGGCGCGCCCGGCGCGCTGCAGCTCGTTGGCGAACTGCACGATGAGAATGCCGTGCTTGCTGATCAGGCCGAGCAGCGTCACGAGTCCCACCTGGGTGTAGATGTTGAGCGTCGCAAGACGCCGATGTTGATGAACAGCAGCGCGCCGAACAGCGCCATCGGCACCGACACCAGGATGACCGCCGGATCGCGGAAGCTCTCGAACTGCGCGGCCAGCGCCAGGTACACGATGATGAGCGCGAAGAAGCAGCGTGACCACGAAGCTGCCCGAGCCCAGCATGAACTGCCGCGACTGGCCCGGAATAGTCGGCGGTGTAGCCCGAGGGCGCGACCTCGCTGCAGCGTCGTCGCGCAGGAACTTGCAGGGCCGTCGCCTGCGAGACCGCCGGGCGCGCCGGCGATGGTCGCGGAGTTGAGCTGCTGGAAGTGGTTGATGGACTCCGGCACGGTGCTGGTCGTTGATGTTGCGCGACCGTGCGCGCCGGAATCGAGCGAGCCGTCGCCCGCGCGCACGTAGTAATCGAGCACCTGGTCGGGATTCAGCCGGTCCTTCTGCAGCACCTGCGGAATCACTTTGTAGGAGCGGCCGGCGATGGAGAAATAGTTGACGTAGCCGCCGCCCAGCGCAGCCCCGAGGGCGCTGCCGACGTCCTGCTGGGTGAGGCCCATGTCGCCGACCATGTCGCGATCCACGTCGAGGGTCGCCTGCGGCTTGTCGAGCTTCAGGTCCGAGTCGATGAAGAAGAACATGCCGCTCGCCTTGCGCCTTCTCCAGCACCTGCGTGCGCGACCTCGTTGAGATTCTCGACGGGCTCGGTGGTCGTGATCACGAACTGCAGCGGCAGGCCCTGCGAGCCGGGCAGCGCCGGGAACTGGAACGCCGCGACCCGCGCGCCGGCGATCTGGTTCCACTGCTCCTGCAGGATCTGCTGCAGCTGCGTCGGCGTTGCGCTTGCGCTCGCCCCAGGGCTTGAACAGCACGCCGCCGAAGCCCTGGTTGACCGAGGGCTGGCCGATGATCTGGAACATCGCGTAGTACTCGGGCAGCATGCGTGCGACAGTCGAACATCTGGTCGGCATAGTTCTGCATCTGCGTGATGGTCGCATTCGGCGGCCCGATCGTCTGCGCGACGCACGACGCCCTGGTCCTCCTGGGGCGCGAGCTCCGACTGCGAGGTCATGAACAGAAAGACCGTGCCGGCCAGCAGCAGCACGCCCGAGCAGCACCAGCACCTGCCAGGTCTCGAGCCAACGCGCGAGCACCGCGCTGGTAGCTGTCGCGCAGCCGCGTGAATGTGCGGTCGAGGAAGTGCGCGAAACGGCCCTCCTCCTGCTCGGCGCGAAAGATCTTCGAGCACATCATCGGCGACAGGGTCAGCGCGATGACGCCGGAGACGGTGACGGCGCCGGCGAGCGTGAACGCGAACTGCGTGAACAGCGCGCCGGTCAGGCCGCCCTGGAAGCCGATCGGCACGTAGGCGGCGACCAGCACGATGGTCATGGCGATGATCGGACCGCCGAGCTCGCGCGCCGCCTGAATAGCGGCCGCGACAGGGCGACATGCCCTCCTTCAGATGACGGTCGACGTTCTCGACGACGATGATGGCATCGTCCACCACCAGCCCGATCGCCAGCACCAGCGCCAGCAGCGTCAGCAGATTGATCGAGTAACCCAGCGCCAGCATCAGGAAGAATGCGCCCACCAGCGACAGCGGCATGGCCACCACCGGCATCGAGGACGGCGCGCGGACTGCCCAGGAACAGGAAGATCACCACCGTCACGATGATCAGCGCCTCGACCAGCGTCTTGATGACCTCGCGTGATCGAGGTGTCGATGAACATGGTCGTGTCGTAGACCAGCTCCTGCGTGCATGCCCGCCGGCAGCTGCGCGGCGATGGCCGGCAGCGCCTTCGACGCACGCCTGCACCACGTCCAGCACATTGGCCGCGGGCGCAGTCTGGATGCCGATGAACACCGAGCGCTGGCCGTTGAAGGCCACGCTGAAATCGTAGTTCTCCGCGCCCAGCGACGACGGTCGCCACGTCCTCCAGGCGCACCATCGCATTGTTCTGCTGGCGACGATGAGCTCGCCGGAACTCCATCCAGCGAATGCAGATCGGTCGACGCGGTCAGATCGACGCTCACCATCTGGCCCTTGGTGGTGCCGACGGCGGTCAGGTAGTTGTTGGCCGCAAGCGCGGTAGTAGACATCGCTGGCCGCGACGTTGTGCGCCGCCATGCGGTCCGGATCCAGCCACGCGCGCAGCGCGATACTGCCGCGCGCCGATGACTTCCGCGGTCTGCACGCCCTCGATGGCATCGAGCTTCGGCTTCACGACGCGCAGCAGATAGTCCGTCACGCCGTTGGCGCGGCAGCGTGTTGCTGAAATAGCCGATGTACATCGTCGTCGGTGGTCTGCCCGACCTGCACGGCGAGCACCGGCTGCTGCGCCTGCGGCGGCAGCTGATTGCGCACCGAGTTGACCTTGGTGTTGATCTCGGTCAGCGCGCGGTTCGAGTCGTAGTTCAGGCGCAGCGTCGCGGTGATGACCGAGACTGCCGGTGCTGCTCGAGGAGGACAGGTACTCGATGCCCTGCGCCTGGGCGATCGCCGGCTCCAGCGGCTGAGTGATGAAGCCCGCGACCGTCGCGGCATCGGCACCGTAGTAGGTGGTCGTAGATGGTGACGACGGCGTTCTCGGTCTGCGGGATATTGCGTGATCGGCAGCTGAAAAATCGCGCGCAGCCCAGCACCAGGATCAGCAGGCTGACGACCGCCGCGAGCACCGGCCGCTGGATGAACAGGTCCGTGAACTTCATCGCCGCGCCCTCACTGCTCCTGGGGAGTCGGGTTCGGATCGTCCTTGGGCGTGATCGAGTTGTCGACGTGCAGCGGCGTGCCGTTCTTCAACTTCAGCTGCCCGCTGGTCACCACCGTGTCACCCCCTTGATGCCCCTGAGGACCGCGACCTGGTCGCCGCGGGTCGCCCCGAGGTGACGAAGATCTGCTGGGCGTGAGCCCGCCGTGCCGCCCGCGGGCTTGCGCGAGGAACACGGTCGCGCCGTAGGGGTTGTAGGTGATGGCCGTCTGCGGCAGGGTCAGATAGCGCTGCTTCTCGACCCGATGCGACCGCGACGCGCGCGAACATGCCGGGCAGCAGCCGCCGGCTCGGGATTGGCGACGGAGGCCTCGACCTGGAAGTTGCGGGTGGCGGTATCCACCAGCGGATCGATCGCGGTGACCTTGCCCTCGAAGGCTGCGCCGGGGAAGGCATCGGTGGTCAGCTGCACGGTCTGGCCGGTGGCGACCCGCGCCGAGCTGCTGCTGCGGCACGCCGGAAGTCCACCATGATGGGATCGAGCGACTGCAGCGTCACGACCTTGTCGCCGGGATTGAGGTACTGGCCCGGATTCAAGGTGGTGATGCCCAGCCGGCCCGTCGAACGGCGCACGCAGGGTCTTCTTCGCCACCAGTCGCGGCCTGCGATGCGGCCTGCGCGCGCCGGTTCTTCAGGTCCGCGGCATCGGCGTCGAGCTGCGCCTGGCTGATGGCCTGCGCCTCGAACTGCACCTTGTCGCGCGTGTACACCGTGGCGGGAAGGTCGGCGGCCGCCTCGAGCGCGTGCAGCTGCGCGACATCCGAATCGGCGTTCAGCTCGACCAGCACCTGTCCAGCGTTGCGCGTCCTCGCCGGAGCGGAAGTTCACGTTGCGCACCAGCCCTGCGACCTCGGTCGTGACATCCACGCCGCGCACAGCGCGCAGACTGCCCACGGCCTGTATCTGCGGCTGCCAGTCCGAGAATCCACGCTCAGCGGTCGTGACGGTCTGCGGCGGGGATGCGTTCTGCGACATCGCCTGGCGATCATGTGGTGCTTGAACAGATTGAATGCCACGATGCAGGCCGAGCAGCACGCCTACCGCGACGAGCATCGATGATCAGACGGCGCCGCATCGCGCCGCGGTGCGTCGAAACGTCGGACTCCGCGCTCACGTGTCGCCTCCGCAGTGGCGCTCGATTCCACCAGCCGCCACCCAGTGCCTGCAAAAGCGCCGCGGTATCGGCATAGCGCGGCGCCTCGGCCTGCACGCGGCTCTCGCGCGCCTGCGCGGATTGCCGTTGGGCAATCAGCAGCGTGACGTAGCTGATCGCCGCCGGCCTCGAACTGCTTGCGCGGCGATCTCGAGCGTCTCGCGCGGCGGCCTCCTCGCGCATCGGCCTGCACGCGCAGGTTGCGCGCATCGCTCTCCAGCGCGCGCAGCGTATCGGCCACGTCCTGCAGCGCAGCCAGCACCGCCTCCGCGATACTGCGCCGCGGCGCGGTCGAGATCGGCGAAGGCCGCTGCGCGCTTCTCGATCAGCTCGCCGCCGTGAAACAGCGGCTGCGTGAGAGACCCGCCGATGCTCCAGGCCGCGGTGCCGGGCTTGAAAAGATCGCTCGCGCGCAGCGTCTCCGAGCCGATGCTGCCGGTCAGATTCAGCTGCGGGTACAGATTCGCGGTCGCGACCCCGGCCTGCGCGCTCGCCTGATGCAAGCTGCGCCTCCGCGGCCTGCACGTCGGGTCGCTGGCGCACGAGTTTCGCCGGCACGCTGAGCGGAAGCTCCGTCGGCAACGTGAGGTCCTCGAGCCCGAACTCCGGAACGTCGGTCGAATCCGGCGCTCGCCCGGACAGCACCGCGAGCCGATGTCGCGCCTGGGCGAGCTTCTTCTCGAGTGCGGGCAACGCCGCCTCCGTCTGCGCCACTTGTGTGCGCTGCGTGAGTACATCGGCGCGGCCGCTCCGCCGGCGTTGCGCTGCCGCTGCGACGACCTTGAGCTGGTCACGCTCACTTGCGACGATTTCGTTGACTGCGGCGATCTGCGCGTGCAGTGAAGCGGTCGTGACCGCGGTCGTCACGACATTGCCGGTCAGCGACAGATTGGCCGCTTCGAGCTCCCAGCGCTGATAGTCCCGCTGCGCTCGCAGGCCTCGAGCTGGCGCCGAGAGGCGCCAAAAATATCGAGCCGGTACGAGACGTTCACGGATGCGTCGTAGAGGGTGAACAGAGTGGACGGAATCTGGGCTCGCCGAACGCAGCGCCGGGGACCTTCTCGCGCGTCACCTGGGCAACGCCATCGGCCGTCGGCAACAGCAGCGCGCCCCGCTCGGCCGCATAGGTTGCCGCCGCCGAGCGCAAGGCGGCCTTGGCCTCGGTGATGCTCGGGCTATCGCGCAGCGACGCGCGCATCAGCTGATCGAGCGGCTCGGACTGAAACAAGGTCCACCAGTCCGCGGGAATCTCGCCGATCGCTCGCGAAGGTCTGCGCGGCACCGGCATGCCCCGGCGCATCCGCCGTGCTCGGGGCATGGGCTCGGGTGTGTAACGGACGGAGGCCGGCGGTGCCGGCTCGTGAAAGTCCGGCCCCACGGCGCACGCCGCCACCGTGAGCAGAACGAGTGCCACGGTCCCGATGGCAAACGCCGGCACGGGTATCGTGTCGCTGAGCTGCATCCTCAGTGGGTGATCTCGAGCACGATCTTGCCAGCGGTATGGCCTTCGCGGCTCAACTGCCAGGCCTTGGCCACGTCATCCAAACTGAGCTGCTCATCGACGCGGACGTGAAACTTGCCCGCATTCGCCAGCTCGACGACGGGTGCGAGGAGCTCACCTGTCACGTGACCCGTCTCGGCACAGCGAATGTGCGCGGCGGTGCAGGCCTCCGGCGGGGCTGGACCAACCACGGACACGAGGATGCCGCCTGGTCGGATCATGCGCATCGAGCGCATGCCCGTCTCGGCATCGACGGTATTGAGCACCATGTCGACGCTCTTGATGCGCTCTTCGAAGTGGACCGTGTGATAGTCGATGATCTCGTCGGCGCCGAGCGATCGAACGAACGCATCATGATTGGGCGAGGCGGTGGCGATCACGTAGGCGCCACGCGCTTTCGCGACCTGCACCGCGGAGGAGCCGACCCCGCCTGCCCCGCCTTGAATCAGCACGCGCTGGCCGCTCTGTACGTCCGCCACGGTCACGACAGCGCGCCATGCCGTCTCACCGACGACGGGAATTCCTGCGGCCTCTGCGAATGACATGTCCGTGGGTTTGGAGGCGACGGCACGCACGCCCGCCAGAGCGAATTCCGCATAGGCCCCGCCGGTTGCGACGGCGATGACGGCATCACCGGGCCGCCAGCGATCGGCATCGGGACCGACTGCATCGATGATCCCCGCAAGATCCCGCCCGGGAATCTGGCGCGATCCAGCGCTTGCGTGCGCGGCAAGCTTCCAGTCGACCGGATTGACGGAGGCGGCGCGCACCCGGATGCGTACCTGGCCCGCTTGCGGTTCGGGCTTCGGAACGCTCTCCACATGTACCACGGCGTCCGCAGCGACCGCGGCGCGCATCGTTTCCGCACGCACACCCAATGCCTGCATCTGCAGCAGTGCGGCGGCGGCAACGATGCCCGACAAAGCCCTCATGATGCGGTGGATCCTGAGGCTCGCTCCGGTGTCACGTCAATCGTGAAATTTCGTCCGATCCAGCGGCCCGTTCCGAAGCGGAAAGTCAACTCGAGCCGCATGACACCATCAAGACTGCGCGCGTCGATCTCAACGGCATGCACGCCGAGTCCGGCATCGGCCGTGGCACGATCGTGCACCGACTGCCAGGCATCGGTGCTCCACACGAGCGCGCCGGGCGCGCTCAAACAAACGAGCAACGGCACCCCCGGAGGCATGCGGCTGATCGGCGCCGCTTCCGACCATACCGCACGGGTGATTTTCGGCCTGCGTCCCTCGTAGCGTTGCCACACGCACAGCGGCCGGTCGAAGGGGCGGCGCAGCTCGCGCGATACCGCGAGCTTGATGAATTCCGCGTGCGCCCACGCGAGCGGCATCGCCGAACCGGTCGCCTGCCCCATCTGCAGCCCCAGATCCGGAATGCTCGCGCCGTCCCAGACCTGCTCGGGAATCATTCCTCCCTTCGATGCCATGGCCGTCATGGCCTCAAGGTAAGCGAGCGGATCGCGTCCGGCCGCAACCTCATAGTGACCTCGCTCCCCCGTCAGCAGGGGCCAGGGACGACCGCGGCCGCTGCCGTCGAATGGCGAGCCATCCTCATGCTCTCCGTAACCATCCGCCGTGTAGCGATACCAGGAGGGCCCGGTGGGCAAATCGACTTTCAGCAACGTGTCCGCAAGCTTGATGGTCGAGAGAATCAAAGGATCATCGGCGCGACGCAGTCCGAAACGCACGAGCTGAAGAAAATCGACACCGATCTGCTGCGAGGCACGCATGTTCGGATCCGTGCGCCAGTTCCTCACAGGCAGCACCTCCTCGATCGCGGCGGGATCGCAGATGATCCGCGTGGGCGCCACGCGCACGTAGTACGCCTCGATTCCATGCTGCGCGGCGAGCGCGGTGTTCCCGGCCGTCGTCCAATCCTCCAGCCGTGCGTTCCAATAGTCGGCGACCGTGAGCGCGAGCTCGCGGGCGCGGGGCTCGAGGTAGGGTGCACCGGCGATGAGCGCGGCGATGCAGACCGCAAGGGTAAAGGTGTTGATGCCTGCATCCTCTTCCCAGCGATCCTGATCGGTCGCGGGGCCCATGCGCACGATATGGCCGAGCGCCCGTGTGACCATGTCAGCGACCTCGGTGCCCTCGAGAGCACTGCGCTGCGCGAGTCCGTACGCGAGCAGCACCGGAAACGCCGTCTCATCGAGCTGCAGGCCCGTCCAGTAGCTCGTGCCGCCGAGCCACTGGTTTTGATTCCAGTGCCCGTCCGGCTGTTGAGTTGCAATCAGATAGCGCAGCGTGTTGCGCGCCTCTCCGTCCGCGCCGAGCGCCAGCAGTGCGCTCGCGCACTCGACCAGATCACGCGGCCACACGAGATGATAGCCACCGATGGTGTCAGTGGTATTGCCCCAGGGGATGCTGAGGCTCGCCACCATCGTGCCCGGATAGGTCTTGTCCTGGTGGGTGCGCAGCACCATTGCCGAAGTCCGCAGCTCGCGCTCGAGGACCGGCGGAAGCACGGGCGTCGGATCCTTGCGAACGCGACCGCGCGCGTACCACGCGTTCCACTCCTCGATCTGCCGCGCCCAGGTGCGCTCGAAAGGCTCGCACAGCGCGGACACGGCGAGCGTCGCCGCCGCGCCGTAGCTGCTCGCGAATCCGAGCGCGAGCGTGGCGCGGGCCGGGAGCTCACCGAGCAGCGCCACGTTTCCTGGACCGGCGCGCGGGTACTGCCAGCTCATCACACCGTTGCGAGCGAAATCCTGCCAGCCGTCACTCACGCCGACGTAGCCAGCGCTCGCGCGTCCCCACACATCGCGCTGCTGCTCATCCGAGGCCGCGAGCGCAAGCGCGAAAGGTCCCTGCTGCGCCGCCAGGATCTTGCGGTCCCGGCTCGCAACGACTTCCGCGCTATTGTTGTAGCCGCTGCCGCCCAGATGCGGTGCCAGCAGCACGTAGATGCGCATCGGCTTGTCCGAGCTCAGCGCGAGATCGATGCGCAGCACGTCCCGATAGATCGCCGGCACGATGCGCACGGTGAGCTCGAAGCGCTCGTGCTTGTGTACCAGCGTGACGGCCGGCACGCCGTCGGCCGCGAGGGTGAGCGTGTGATGCTCGAGGCGCTTCACTTCCACCCAGAATCCCTGGCCGTCCGCGACCAGGAACCCGAGATCGCGAATCTGCGGGGTATCGACCCGCGGATAGTAAACCTCGTTGAGTACGCCACCGCCGACGGTGAACCAGACGCGTGCGGATCCGAGCGCGCAGCCGACCATTTCCTTGGCGCTGCTCGACCAAGTGGGCGCAATGCCCGGCGCGCCGGGCGCATCGCTGGGCAATGTCATGCGCGAGGCTTGCGGATCGGCTCCTGTTGCGAGGTCGCCGTCGACATCGTCCAGTGCGGATCCGACCAGATGCGAAAACCCCCTGTAAAGGCGTTCGCGTTGCTCCCCAGGCGCACGTTCATCGGCAGTTTCCTGAGACGGCGCGCATTACCGCCGCCGAGAACGATGTAGTCGATCTCCAAAGCCGCGCCGAGGCGCTCACAGATATCCGCAACGGCGCGCCGCCACTTCTTGTGTCCGAGCCGCTCCAATCCGCGCTCTCCGGCGTAGTCCTCGTAGGTGCGTCCTTTCTTGTATGGCAGGTGCGCAAGCTCAGTTGACTCCGCCACGCCGTCGATGATGAGCGTGGAGCCAAGGCCGGTGCCCAATCCAAGAAAGAGCATCCGCCCCCCCTCATAGCTTCCGATAGCTTGCATGGTCGCATCGTTGACGATGCGGACGGGGCAGCCGAATGCGCGGCTGTATTGAAACCCGACCCAGCCGCGGCCGAGGTTGTGCGGCTCCGCGACCGGCCTGCCGTGCAGCACGACGCCGGGAAATCCCAGCGAAATCGCCTCGTAACGCCAACCCCGGGCAAGCTCACGCACCGTGCGGACGAACTGCGCGGGGGTCATCTTGGGTCCGGAAGTCGCTTCGCGCGGCTGCGCCGCTCCGTTGAGCAGGATCTTCACGTGTGTCCCGCCGAGATCGATGGCGAGGATGCGCGTGCGGGCGCGCTTGGAGCGACGAGCACTGGACATGGAATCTCGGATTTTACCGCTACTTCGCCCGTGCGTCGTAACTGTCCTGTGCACGCTTGATGAGAAACGCCCGCAGGGCATCCTGCTGCCTGCGCGACAGCTCGGTTTTGAATGCAACCATCCCGTTCGGCGCGAGCGCACCCTCTTCCACGACGGCCTTCCACAGCGCATCGTTGCTGAGCGCCGCGCTGTAGCGCAGATCCGGGACCAATCCACCGGAGACCGCGCCATCGCCGTGACAGGATCCACAGCGGCGTGCGTACACGGCGGCGCCCTCACTCGCGAGCACGGTATTTACCACCGTCGCAGGCGGCGGTGCCATGTTTGGAGTGGGTCGGATCGGCACGGGCAATTGTGCGTTCGCGCCCAGGGCGAACGTCAGGACTCGGCTGCGATTGACTTGGCGGCCGGATTTGAAGGACAGCTCACCCGCAACGAGCGGGAAGACACCACCCCAGCCGGCGAGCACCGTGACGTACTGTGTGCCTTCGACGGAGAACGTCATCGGCGCGGCGATGATTCCGGTCTGCGCGGCAAACGCCCAGAGCTTCTTGCCGTCACTCGCGCGATAGGCGATGAAGTCGCCGGCCGCGCTGCCCTGAAACACCAGGTTGCCGGCGGTTGAGAGGATGCCGCCGTTCCACGGACCCGGATAGGGCGCCCGCCAACGCTCGCGGCCCGCGACGGGATCCCACGCCGACAGATAACCCTTCAAACCCGCCAGCGCCTGCGCCTTGAGCTTCGGATCCTGGGGCAAACTGGTCTTCATCTGATCGATCCCCATGTTGGGCGCAAGGCGATGAGGCTCGAAATCCGGGTCGCGCAGATACGGAAATGGAAGCTCCTGCGCCGGGATGTACACGAGTCCGCTCAAAGGGCTGTAGCTCATGGGTTGCCAGTTGTGAGCACCCGAAGCGCCCGGGGCTCCAACCCAGACCGCGCCCGTTTGATCGTAGCGCGCCTCTGCGCGCACTTGCGGACGACCGCTCTTCAGATCGACACCGCTCGCCCAGTTGACCGGCACGAAGTTGTGCGCGCTCAGGAGCTGGCCGCTGGCACGGTCGAGCACATAGAAGAAACCATTCTTTGCAGCCTGCATGATGACCCGGCGCGGCCGCCCATCGAGGCTGAGCGTGGCCAGGGTCAGCGTTTGAGTCGAGTCGTAATCCCAGATATCACCGGGCGTCGTTTGATAGTGCCAGGCGTACGTTCCCGTCGAGGCATGAACCGCCACGATGGATGCGGAGAAAAGACTGTCCGCGAGCGATCCGTCGCCGAGCTTGCGCGCCCAGGGGGAACCGTTGCCGGTGCCGAAATACAAAAGACCGAGCTCGGGGTCGTATGACAGCGCGTTCCAAACCGTCGCGCCGCCTCCGTCCTTCCACCACTCTCCGGACCAGGTGCGGGCGGCCCGTGCGAGGGCCTGGTCCTCGAAGCCGCGTTTCGGATCGCCCGGCACGGTGTAGAAGCGCCACACGAGCTTGCCGTTCTCGGCATCGTAAGCGCTCACGTAGCCGCGCACACCGTACTCTGCGCCCGCATTGCCGATGATGATGCGTCCATCGATGGCAAGGGGTGCGCCGGTGACCGTATAGGGACGCGCCGCATCGATGGTGAGCACCGACCAGATCGGCTGGCCAGAGCGGGCATCGAGCGCGATCAGCCGGCCATCGAGCGTGCCGACGAACAGCCGACCCTGCCAGGCCGCCACGCCGCGATTGACTACGTCGCAGCAGGCATGAATGGCCACATTGCCTGGAACCTTCGGATCGAACTGCCACAAAAGCTTGCCAGTCGCCGCGGTGAAAGCCTGCACCTTGCTCCATGCGCTCGTCGTATACATGACCCCGTCTATCACCAGCGGTGTGGCTTCCTGACCGCGATGGGTATCCAAGTCGTAGTACCAGGCAAGCCCGAGCTGCCCGACGTTGCCCTCCTCGATGCTCTTGAGTGGGCTGAAGCGCTGCTCCGAGTAATCGCGGCCGCTGCTGAGCCAATTCTGCGGCTCGGTATCGGCATGGCCGATGCGCTCCGCCGTGATCCACGCGGGCTGCAACGACGCGGCCGCGTAGATGGGTCCCAGGAACAGCAGGCTCGCGAATCCGAGCCCGCCCACATTCGATCGCTTCATCGCCCCCTCCGCCGCCCCCGTGGCGCGGCGTTTATCCTACCGCGAGGCAGAGGCGACCTGCTGACTCCACCATCCGCCACCCAGCGCCTGAAACAGCGCCGCCGTATCCGCATAGCGGTTCGCGAGCGCCTGGGCGAGATTAAGCGCGGCCTGTTGATAGGCCTGCTGGGCATTGAGTAGCGCCAGATAGCTCGAGGCGCCGATCTCGACGTTCCGGCGCGTCGCCGTTAAGGTGGCCGTGGCTGCGGCATTCGCGCGCTCGGCGGCGGCGACGGCGTCCGCATCAAGCTCGAGCGCGCGCAAGGTGTCTGCGACATTCTGGAATGCACTGAGGACGACACTGCGGTATTGCTCGCCGGCCTGATCGAGCGCCGCATCTGCGGCGAGCTTGTGGTGCCATAAGGCCCCGCCCGCGAACAATGTCTGCGTGAGGCTCGCCCCTGCGCTCCAGAACGTGTTGCCCGCGGCGAAGAGAGTGCCGGGGCTGGTCGATGCGCCACCGGCCTGAGCCGTGATTGCAATCTGCGGCAGAAGATCGGCGATGGCGACGCCCACTTGCGCGCTGGCCGCATGCAATTGCGCTTCGGCCTCAAGCACGTCCGGCCGCTGGCGTACGAGCTTGGAGGGCACACTCAGCGGCAGCTCCTGCGGCAGTCGCAGATCCGTCAGATCGAAGGCGGGCGGGGTCGTCTCGGCGGGAAAACGCCCCGTGAGGATCGCAAGCAGATCTTCCTGCTGCGCGAGCTGCTTCTGCAGCGCCGGCAAGGAGGCTTCGGATGCCGCGAGTGCGGTCTCCTGCGCCATGACATCAAGGGATGCGATCGCGCCGATCTCAAGCTGATGCCTGAGGATCGCGAGCGATTCGCGGCCGCTCGTCACGATGTCCTGCGTGGCCTTCACCTGAGCGCGCAAGCAGGCATCCTGCACGGCCGCCGCCACGACATTGGAGCTCAACGTGAGATAGGTTCCGGCGAGCTCGTAGCGCTGAGCGTCGGCGATGGCCTGAAGCGACTCGACCTGCCGTCGATTGGCACCGAAGAGGTCGAGCATGTAGCTCACGTTGACCTGTGCAGTATGCAGCGTGAAAAGCTCAGCGCCCGAGCTCAGCGTCGGTGCGAGCGTGCCGACCGCGTTCTTCTGACGCGTCAGGTCATAACCGGCCTGCACGGACGGTAAGTAGCTGCCTCGCTGAGCTTTGACATTCTCCTCCGCCTGTCGCAGCGCCGCTTGTGCGGCCCGCAAGTCGGGATTATTCCGCAGAGCCCGCGTCACGAGCTCGTTGAGCTCGGGTGATTGAAACAGCGTCCACCATTGACCCGGAATATCCATGCCGGTGACGAAGCGCTGCGCTTCCCCGCCTGCGATCGCGGTCGATGCGGTCTCGACGGGCAAGGGCTGCGGCGTGTAGTGATCCACGGCAGGCGCGGCGGGCCGTTTGAAGTTCGGACCGACGGCACAGCCACTGGATGCCACGAGCATGAGGCAGCACAGCGCTCGCAGCATGCGTGCGGTGCCGGTCATGGCGCCGACTCCATGGTCTCGGGGGATTCCTCGACGGGACGCCTGCGTGAGACGAGCAGGATCAGCGTCGGCAGCACGAACAGCACCAGCACCGGCGTCAGCAGCATGCCGCCCACCACCACCAGCGCCAGCGGCCGCTGCACCTGCGAGCCGATGCCGGTCGACAGCGCCGCAGGCACCAGGCCGACGCAGGCGACGATGCAGGTCATCATTACCGGCCGCATCTGCACCCGACAGGTGTGCAGCATGGCGCTGATCCGATCCATGCCCTGCTCGATGTGCAGGTTGTAGTAGGACAGCACGATGATGCCGTCCATGGTCGCGATGCCGAACAGCGCCACGAAGCCGATCGCCGCCGAAACACTGAAGGGTGTGCCGGTGAGCACCAGCGCAAAGATGCCGCCGATGAGCGCCATCGGAATCACGCTCGCGGCCAGCAGCACATCGACCAGCGAGCCGAAATTGATGAACAGCAGCATGCAGATGAGCGCGAGGCTCAACGGCACCGCGACCTCGAGCCGCTGCAGGGCATCCTGCAGGTTGCCGAACTCCCCGACCCACTCGAGGCGATAGCCGCCGGGAATCGTGACCTGCTGGGCGACCTTGCCTGCGCTTCCAGCACCGCGCTGCCCAGATCGCGCCCGCGCACGCTGAACTTGATGGGAACGTAGCGCTCCTGCTGCTCGCGATAGATGAACGATGGCCCGGACACCAGCCTGCACCGATGCCACATCGCCGAGCGGGACCTGCACGGTGGCGCCATTGCCGGTCGGGTCGGGAGCGCCGATCGTGATGCGGCGGATCGCGTCGAGGTCGGCGCGGAAGGGTTGTGCGAAGCGCACCAGGATCGGGAAATGACGGTCGCTGCCGTTCTCGTACAGATCGCCCGCCGACTGGCCGCCGATCGCGGCCTGCATCGGCGGCATTGATGTCCCCGGGCGCCAGCCCGACGCGCGCGGCCCGCGTCGCGATCGACATCGATGCGCACGGTCGGCTGTCCGAGCGGATTGAACACGGCGAGGTCGGTGATGCCCGGGCACCGTCTGCAGCACGTCGCGGATCTTTTCGCGCCGTCGCCTCGAGCATCTGCAAGTCGTTGCCGAACAGCTTGACCGAGTTCTCGCCCTTGACCCCCGAGGCGGCCTCCTCGACGTTGTCCTGGATGTACTGCGAGAAATTGAAGTCGACGCCCGGAAATTCCGGCTGCCAGTGACGCCGGTCAGCTGCTGCGGTGAGCTTCTCCTTGTCGATGCCGTGCGGCCAGTTGATCGGCGGCTTGAGCGGCACGAAGAATTCGGCATTGAAGAATCCCGTCGCATCCGTGCCGTCATCGGGCCGTCCATGCTGCGAGATGACGGTCTCCACTTCCGGAAAGCTGCCGATGATCCGGCGCATCCGATTGACGTAGCCGTTGCCCTCCTCGAGCGAGATCGACGTGGGCATCGTGGCGCGGATCCAGAAATTGCCCTCTTCCAGCTTCGGCAAGAACTCCAGGCCCAGGCTGCGCGTCGCAAGCCCGCGAACACCAGCAGCACTGCCGAACGCTCCGAGCGTGATCACGCGGTTGGCGAGCGCGAACTCGACCACCGGCTCATACACGCGACGCAGGCCGCGCACGACGCCGGTCTCGATCTCGCTCACTGCTGTCCGGCAGCAGCAGCGCGCTCAGACGCCGGCGAGATGGTGAACGTCGCGATCAGCCCGCCCGCGATGGCATAGCCATAGGTGCTTGGCCATGGGACCGAAGATGTGGCCCTCGATGCCGCTGAGCGTGAACAGCGGCACGAACCCCGCGATGATGATCGCGGCGGCGAACAGGATCGACTGGTTGACTTCGGTGGCCGCATTGGCGATCACCGCGAACTTGCCGCGGAACAGTACTGCTGCGCGCGCACGACCTGCATGAATGCGCTGCCCGGTGCGGCGCGCCTCGCGGCTCTCGCTCAGGTGGCGGAAGATGTTCTCCACCATGATGACCGTGGCATCGACGATCAGTCCGAAGTCGATCGCGCCGACCGAGAGCAGGTTGGCGGACTCGCCGCGCAGCAGCATCAGCCCGATCGCGAAGGTCAGCGCGAAGGGAATCGTGCAGGCGACGATCAGGGCGCTGCGCAGGTTGCCGAGGAACGCCCACTGCAGCAGAAAGATCAGCAGGATTCCCGCCAGCACGTTGTGCAGCACCGTGCTGCGTCGTCACTCTGATGAGGTCGGAGCGATCGTAGATCCGCTCGATGCGCACGCCGGGCGGCAGCACCCCGGAGTCATTGATGTCGTCGACCTCGGCCTTCACGCGCTCGATGGTCGGCATGCTCTGCGCGCCGCGGCGCATGAGCACGATGCCCTGCACGATGTCGTCCTCGCCGTCGTCTGCCGGCAATCCCGAGGCGCGGCTGTGACCGACTTCTGACCTTGGCGACATCGCCGACGAGCACCGGAACGCCGTGGGTGGAGCTCACCATCGTGTTGCGGATGTCGTCCATCGAGTGGATCAGGCCGACGCCGCGCACCACCGCCGACTGTGGGCCGATGTTCGACGGTCTGGCCGCCGACATTGATGTTGCTGTTGTTGAGCGCCTGCAGCACCTGCGACAGCGACAGACCGTATTGCAGGAGGCGGTGCTGATCGATCGTGACCTCGTAGGTCTTGGTCTTCCCGCCCCAGCCCGTGACGTCGATGACACCCGGCACGGCCTTGAAGCGTCGCTCGAGCACCCAATCCTCGAGCGTCTTCAGGTCCGTCACCGAGTAGCCCGGCGGCCCGCGCACACGGTAACGATAGATCTCGCCGATCGGGCTCGTCGGTGAGATCTGCGGCGTAGCGCTGTTGGATCAGCGCTGGCAGCTGCGAGAGCCGGTTGATGACCCATTGCTCGGCCTGCTGATAGGTGAAGTCATAGGTGAACTGCACCTTCACATCCGACAAGCCGAACAGCGAGATCGTGCGCACCGCCGTGACGTGCGGAATGCCCGCCATCTGGATCTCGATCGGGATGGTGATGTAGCGCTCGATCTCCTCGGCGGACTGGCCGGTGCTCTGCGTCACGATGTCGACCAGCGGCGGCACCGGATCGGGATATGCCTCGATGTTGAGATACTTGAAGCCGAGCGCCCCGCCGATAAGGATGAACGGCAGCAGGATCGCGATGAATGCCCGCTGCTTGAGCGCGAAGGCGACGACGGCGTCCACGGTTTCTCAGCCCGGGTGCGCGGCCCGGTCGATGAACAGGCTTCCGCGTGTGACCACGCGCTCGCCGGCACTCAAACCGGCAAGCACCTCGACCAGGCCATTGTTACTGCGTCCGGTACGGATCGCACGCAACGACGAGCATGTCATCCGCGCTCACCACCCAGACACGCGCCGCATCGCCCTCGCGCACGATGGCTTCCTCGGGCACACCGGGTGCGAGCGAGTCGGGGCTGGTGATGATGCTGAAGCTGGCGAACATCTCGGGCTTGAGCTTGCGGTCCGGATTCGCGATCGTGGCGCGCACGGGTACTCGTCGGGTGACCGGATCGACCGTCGCACCGACCGCATTCAATGTGGCTTTGAAGATGCGATCCGGGAAGGCGAGCACCCGCACCTCGATGTCCTGACCCGGCTCGATCCGCGGCGCGTCCACTTCTCGCACGTCCGCCTCGAGCCAGACGGTCGATAGATCGCCGATCGTGTAGACCGGAGTCGCGCTGCCGGCCTGCATGTATTGACCGGGTCCGACTTCACGATCCGTGACGACGCCGGCAAGCGGCGCGAGCACGTACGCGATCGCATCGGATTTCGCGGCTGTCTGCATGGTCGCGATCTCCTCGTCGGTCTTGCCGAGGATGCGAAGTTTGTTACGGGCCGCATCGGCTGCAGTCTGCGCGGCGGCAAGGTCGGCCTGCGACTGTTGCCAATCCTGAAGCGAGCCGCCCTTGGCATCGAAGGCGGCGTGGCGCCGCTCCTCGGTGATGCGCGCGAGCTTGAGCTGCGAGCCCGCATCGAGCAGATCACTCTGTGCCTGCACGATCTCCGAGGCAGCGACCGCCAACAGCGGCGCGCCCGCCCTCACCTGTGCGCCGAGCGCGGCGATGACGCGCACGACTCGCCCGGAGTACGGCGAGAACACCTGCGTCGTCGTATCGCCATTCAGGGCAATCTTGCCGTCGGTGATTTGCTCGCTGTGAAATCGCGCCGTCGCGACCCGATCGATCGCGAGAGTCGCGAGCTGCGCCCGCGTGAGATGAAGCTCGGTGGCCGCGCTCGTGGCTGCAGAACCGTCGGCGCTCGCTCCCTGGTGATGAGAGCATCCCCAGCCGAGCGCGAGCAGGCATACCGCCCCCAGTGCAAGCATGCCGACGATTCGCGCCTGCTGGCGCGGCGGCAACGCGCGTCGCCGCACTGGAGAGGTGTCTGCCTGCATGTCCTGGATTGATGCCGAGCCTGTGAAGTTGGCCGGGCAGCGCATTGTAAAGCATGAACTTTTCGGCAGGCTTACACGGGCACAGAACGCCACTTCCACATGGCACTGCCGCGCATCACGCCGCATAATGTGATCTGCATCTCGGCAAGTCCACACATGCGTTTGCTGATCATCGAAGACGATAAGGAGCTGCGCACGGCGCTGCAAACGCTCCTCACTCAGAAGGGTTACCTCGTCGATGCGATCGAGAGCGGCCGGGAAGGCCTGCGACTGCTTCTGGCGCAGGACTACGAGCTCGCCATCGTCGATCTCGCACTGCCGGAGATGGACGGGCTGTCGTTGATACGGGCGCTGCGCAAGCATCAGCGTGGGCTGCCCATCCTCATCATCACGGCGCGCGATGCGGTCGATGATCGCGTCGCGGGCCTCGATGCCGGCGCCGATGACTACCTGGTGAAGCCGTTCGAGATGCAGGAGCTCGAGGCGCGGGCACGCGCCCTCATCCGCCGCAGTCGCGCAGATCGGGCGCAGGCGATCCGCCTCGGCCCGCTCGAGCTCACGATGGGCCAACCGCGCATCCTGCTGTCCGGCGTCGCGGTCGACCTGACCGCGCGCGAGTTTGCGCTGCTCGAGCTGCTGGCTTTGCGCGCTGGCCGCGTCGTGAACAAGGATCTCATCGCAAGTCGTCTGGCACGCTCCGGCGAGGCGCTGTCCGACACGGCGATCGAGGTTGCGGTGCACCGGCTGCGACGCCGTCTTGAGCCGTACAGCCTGCACGTGCGCACGGTGCGCGGGTTCGGATATCTGCTCGAGACCTCCGAAGAGCACGAGGCGGATGGCTGAATCGAGCCTGCGTTCGGGCCTGACGGTACGATTCGCGGTCGCGGCCATCGCACTGCTGCTGCTCGATGCGATCGCCTGCTATGCGATCGCCGCGCACTTCGCCAACCTCGTCTATGACCGCTGGCTCATCGACTCCAACCGCTCGCTCGCGCAGGCTCTGAGCGTAAGCGATGGAGAGGTGCGCATCGAGCTGCCACAGGTCGCATTGCAGATCTTTCAGTTCGACGAAGTCGACCAGACCTACTTCCGCGTCTCGACGCAGCGTCGTGGCCTGCTTGCGGGGGATCGCGAGCTGCCCGCGCTCGCCGGGGGCGCAGAGGGCGGCGTGCGCCTCTCGACGGCAAGCGTGCACGGGGAGCCCGTGCGGCTCGTCGTGACCCGTGTGCCGGAGCCCGATGCGATGGATGTCGCGACCGTCGAAGTCGGCGAGACGCTGCACAAGCGCAGCACGCTCATGACCGAGATCCTGGTTGCGGTCGCGGGACCGCAGCTCGGTCTGCTGTTCGTCGCCTTGCTCTTTGCCTGGTTTGCCGTGGCACACGGACTCAAGCCACTCACTGCGCTCGCCGCGGTGATCGAATCGCGCGGTCAGGACAATCTGACCCCCGTGCCGGAGCTCAACTTGCCCAAGGAGGCTCGCGTCCTCGTCTCAAAGATCAACGATCTGCTCGCGCGGCTCGAGCGCGCGATGGTGGCACAGCGGCGCTTCGTTGCCGATGCGGCACATCAGCTGCGCACACCCCTCGCCGCGGTTCTGCTCTATACGGAGCGAGCCGAGCGCGCAGTGGATGCGGAGTCCGAACAGCAGGCGCTGCGCGGCCTGCACTCCTCGGTGGCGCGCGCGGCACGCCTGAGCCATCAGCTTCTCGCCCTCGCGCGTGCCGAGCCGGAAGCCTCCACCGCACGCGAGTTCGGCTCGGTCGACCTGGTACAACTGGCCCGCGGCATCGGCGAGGAATGGATACCGCGTGCCATCGAGCGACAGATCGACTTCGGCTTCGTGGCTCCCGCCGAGCCCGTGATCGTGACCGGCAACCCAGGATTGCTGGGCGAGCTTATGTCCAATCTCATCGACAACGCCTTGCGTTACTGCGGGCCCTCGAGCCGCGTCACGCTGACCGTGGAGGCGGCGCCGGTGCCGGCTCTGGCGGTGGAGGACGATGGCCCGGGCATCCCGAGCGACGAGCGCGACAAGGTGTTCGAGCGCTTCTATCGGGTCGCGAACAGCCGGGCCGAGGGCTGTGGCCTGGGCCTTGCGATCGTGAAGGAGATCGCAAGCGTGCACCGCGCGGTGGCATCGGTGAGTCCCGGACGCACCGGCCGCGGTGCCCGCTTCAGCGTCCAATTCCCGCTCGCGCTGCGCCTGGCGAGCTGATCTTTGCCATAAGCGGGCAGGTGCGCTTCTTGCTCTGCGCCTCTCGTGCGATCCATCTGGGCGCCCGGGCGCGCAATTTTCAAGCTTTGCGAGGAATTCGCCCGGTGTAAAGGCGGCGCGGGCGCCTCGCGCGTGCACGAAGCAGACCCTGCCGCGACTCTCGCCAGCGCGATTGCCGGCCGCGAACAGGCCGAGAAGGCGCTCGAAGAAGAGCGGCGCGCCCGCGAGCGGGCCGAAGCTGAGCTGCGCGCCGAGCAGCGCCGGAAGGACGAGTTTCTCGCAACACTCGCCCATGAGCTGCGCAATCCGCTCGCGCCGATCCGCAGTGCCGTGCAGATCATGCGTCTCGCCGACGGTGATCACGCCACCGCACAGGCGGCGCGCGCCGTCATAGAGCGCCAGCTCAAGCATCTGGTGCGCCTCATCGATGATCTGATGGATGTGTCGCGGCTGACGCAAGGCAGGCTCGAATTACGCAAGGAGCGCGTCGCGCTGACAAGCGTCATACAGTCTGCGGTCGAAGCCAATCGCTCCCAGCTCGAAAGCAAGCAGCATCACCTGCGGCTCGAGCTCCCCGCCGAAGCCCTGTTCGTCGAGGCCGATCCGACGCGTCTCGCGCAAGTCTTCACGAATTTGCTGAGCAATGCAGCCAAGTACAGTGATGCACACGGGCACATCCGGATACGCGTCGAACGCGACGGGCCCGAAGCCGTCGTCACGGTGATCGACAGCGGTATCGGAATCGGCTCGGATATGCTCGCTCGCGTGTTTGAGCCGTTCACGCAGATACAGCCTTCGCGAGCCGCCCCACATGATGGGCTCGGGATCGGCCTGACGATCGCGAAGCGGCTCATCGAGCTGCACGGCGGCTCGATCCGCGCGAGCAGCGAGGGCCCGGGGCGGGGCAGTGCCTTCGCCGTGCGCCTGGCGCTTCTCGAGGCGGCCTCAGCGTCCGACGCGCGGCCTGCCGCCGGCAACGGTTCCTCGACGCCACAACGGCGCGCGCGCGTTCTCATCGCAGACGACAACTACGATGCGGCCCAGGCGCTCGCCCTGATGCTGCGTCTCGACGGCCACGAGGTCCGCACCGCGAGCGACGGCGCCGAGGCCCTGAAGGCGGCCGATGAGTTTCGGCCCCAGGTCATTCTCCTCGACATCGGGATGCCGAAACTCGACGGCTACGAGACGGCGCGGCGGCTGCGCACACGACCGTGGGCGCGCGATGCACTTCTCGTCGCCCAGACCGGATGGGGGCAGGAGGATGACAAGCTGCGCGCGAAGCAGGCGGGCTTCGACCGCCATCTGGTCAAGCCCCTCGATCCAGAGGCGCTGAGCGAACTTCTGGCGAAGAGTCTGGAGGTGCGCGACTAGCTTACGCTGCAGCGCAGCAGATCCGGAAAAAGCTTAGAGCGTGCAAGTTCTGCAAACGAGAGGGCAAACTTTGCACTATCGCCGGGGCGAAATGGTCGGGCTAGTTCGTGCCTTCGCTCTCGGGTGGCTTGCGCTTGCGGACGCTCCCCTGGCTCGCGTGGCCGCCCTTACGGCCCGCCTCCGCAGCCAGACGCCGATTGATCGAGAAGCTGCGCTTCTCGTTAGGCACGCTGCGGCCGCCCTTGCTTGCGATCCGCCGCTGCTGCTCCCCATCCATCGACGCAAAACCGCGATTTGACGTGCGGCGCTCTGCGGCCACTGATCCTCCTCACCGCCGGGCGTTGAGCCGGACTGTCACATCCTCGTAACGCCCCGCGGTGAAGTGGGTTCCTAGTGATCGCTTGACGCATTCCTGGAGGCGCTCGCGTCGCCGCCGCCGCCGTGGCTTGCCTGCCCGCCTTTGCGTCCGGCTTCGGCCGCGAGGCTGGGATTCTGCGAGAAGCTGCGCTTCTCGTCGGGTACGCTCTGGCCGCCCTTGCGCCCTGCCTGTGCCGCAAGCTCTCGATTCTGCGAGAAACTGCGCTTCGCGCCCGGCACGCTCTGACCGCCCTTGCGCCCCGCCTGCGCCGCGAGCTCTCGATTCTGCGAGAAACTGCGCTTGGAGTCAGGGACAGCCTTGCCCCCCATGCTTGCGATCTGACGTTGACGGTCTTGATCCATCGACGCAAAACCGCGATTGGAAGTGCGCCCTTCCTGAGTCCTTCCGTGAGCCATTAGACGATCTCCTAACAGTAATAAATGTGTCCGGCGCTTCAGCCGCACGCTTTGTGCGATGGAGCGACGCACATGAAGCAAGACGCATGCCGTCTACTGATAGACTACTGCCGAGGTTCCGCGGTTCCCGAACGTCAGGGCGTCAGACGATCGATCAGGATGTCGACGACGCCGTCGCGTCCCACGTGATAGCCGGCCTCACCGAACGGATCGCCGCTCTGCGCAATGGCGCTGCCGGAGTGAGAGATGCGCGCGACGACCTGCACGTCCTGACCGGGCGCAAAAGCACGCCCCGCCACCATCGCATCAGCCGGTGTCAGTTCGACCGTCTGAGGAAAGCGTGTCGTCAGCTTCTTGACCGCGAGCGGCGGTCCTGGCTGTGTCGGGTCGCGGACGAACACGAACAGCGGCGCCGAGCCGCCCGATTCGACTTGCAGCTTCGGAGACAGAGCGACTTTCACGCGCACCGAGGCAAGGCCCGGTGACACGCTCGAGGAGGATGTCGGTGTTTGCGCGGCAGCCACGGGGGGCTCGGACGGCGCCTGCGGCTGACCGAGCCGCGCGTCGATCGCAGCGATTTGCTGTTGCAGGATCGGTTTCACGTTGTCCGGCGGATTGAGCGCGAGCAGATCGGTGAACCGCTTGCGTGCGAGTGTCAGGTCGCCGCGATGCATCGCCGCAGCCGCTCCAAAGAACAGCGCCTTGGGAGAGTTCGGCGACAACGCCAGCGCTTGCTCGATCAGCTCACCTGCGCGGCCCGCGAGTTCGTTCTCATCCTGATTGCTCATGGCCTCGGCAAGTCCAAGCAGTGCCTCCGCACTCTTGCCGCCCGCGAGCCGGTCGGCGTGCTCGTAGGCTCGGATCGCAAGCGGTGTCTCCTCGAGCACCATGTACGAGCGCCCGAGCATCAGCCACCCCTCGAGATCATCGGGGTGGCTTTGCAGCCGGCGCGAGAGTGAAGCCACCATGTTCTGCGGCGCGTCCGTTGCGGTGGGCTGCGACCAGGACCAGCTGCTGAGCGTCGCGTACAGCGCAGCGCTGCCGATCACGAGCACTCCGAGTACCGCGAATGCGGTCCACGAGGACGGAGCGAGCGGCTCAGCGCGCTTAAGCAGCGGTACGGCGATGACCGCCGCCGCCGCCAAAGTGAGCGCCGCAGCCAGTATGACGAAGATGATCATCGCGGCGGCGTGCCTTCCTCGACCGATTCGCCCTCGATGGGATCCACATCCGCGGGCAGCAGCGCAGTGCGCGCACGCACGATGCGCAGCCCGACGAACACCCCGATCAGAAGAAGTGCGAGCGGCGACAGCCACAACCAGGCATTGCGTGCCGAGTAGCGTGGCTTGAACAGAATGAACTCGCTGTAGCGCGACACCATGAAGTCGAGGATCTGCTGGTCCGTCTTGCCCTGGAGCAGCATGTTGCGGATCTCGCGGCGCAGATCGGCTGCGACATCGACCTCGGAGTCCGCGAGCGTCTCGTTCTGGCACTGCACGCAGCGCAATTCGTGCGTCAGAACGACATAGCGCGCCTGCAACTTGGGGTCGTTGAGCTCGACCGGATCAACCGCCAGCACCGGCAGGGCCACGCAGAGCGCGACAGTGCAAAGCAGTGCGAAAGCGGCGAGCCTGCGCTGACGCATCAGGAGCTCGCGGGGGCCCCCGGGCCCATGCGCGAAACGAAATCCTTGCGCCAGATCTCCAGTGTGAGCGGTCCGATGTGCTTGTGCACGATGCGGCCAGTGGGGCTTACGAGAAACGTCTCCGGCGCTCCATACACGCCGAAATTGACGGCCGTGCTGCCGTCACGATCCATCGCCACGACGCTGTAGGGATTGCCGAGGCGCGACAGCCAGTCGAGTGCGCTCACTGCATCATCGTGCCAGTCCATGCCGACGATGGGCACGGAGCTCGTTCGCTGCAGCTCGAGGAGCGCGGTGTGTTCCTGTCGGCACGCGGCGCACCAAGTGCCCCAGACGTTGAGCACGTACCAGCGTCCGCTCAACTCCTTCGAGCCGATCGTGCGGGCGGCGTCGGTGAGTGTCGGCAGCTCCCACGCCGGCGCCTGCTGGCCAACCAGGGGCGAATGGATGGTCCCCACATCCGGTGAGTGCTTGATTCCGACCGAGAGCACGATGACGAGCAGCGCGAAGAAGGCAATGGGAATCAAAAACCGGCCGAATGGAATGGCGCGGCCTTGTTTATTCGCCTCGACCGCGCTCATCGTGCCGGCTCCTGACCCGAGACCACCGGCTCCGTCGACTGTGCGCGCGCAAGCCGATAGCGGCGGTCCGAGATGGCAATGGCACCGCCCAGCGCCATGAGCAGCGGGCCGAGCCACAGAAGACTCACGAGCGGACGAATCTGGGCGCGCAAGCTCCAGCGTCCTTTGCCGAGATCATCTCCCAGCGCAACGAAGAGGTCGGTGCCCCAGCGATTGCGAATGCCGGCAACGGTGCGTGTCTGACGCTGGACCCAGAACTCTCGCTTTTCCGGAAAAAGCGTCACGATGGGCTTGCCGTCGCGGCTGACGATCACTTCGGCGCGCGTGGCGCTGTAGTTGGGTCCCTCGACAGGACGGATTCCCACGAGCCGAAACTCATAAGCACCGACTCTGTCGCTCGTGCCATCGGAGAGCGCGATATCACGCTCTGTGGTGAAGGTTTCGACGCTCGTCAGGCCGATCACGACGATACCGAGACCCACATGCGCGACCGTCATGCCGAGAACCGCGCGCGGAAGGCTCAACCGTCGCCGCCACCGATCCACGGGATCGATGAGCGATGACAGGATGATCCAGCTGCCCAGAGCCACCCCGACGATCGTGAGCACATGCCTTGCGGCACCCGCGCCGAGCATGAGCGCGAGCGAAATCGCGCAGGCGATGGCAAGACTCAGCAGAATGGTGCGCCGGCTATCCCCGAGCCGTCCGCGCTTCCAGTTTGCATGAATGCCGATCGCGAGCAGCGACAGCAGCGGCAGCATGGCCAGCAGAAACGTCGGCCTGAAATACGGCGGCCCGACCGATAGCGCTCCTTGTCGCAGGGTGTCCGCAATGAGAGGCGCCATCGTTCCTGCGAACACCGTGGCGGCCGCGATCACCAGGAGCACGTTATTAAAGAGTAGGAACGACTCGCGGGCGCCGAGCTCGAAACCGGCGTTGGATTTGAGAAGCGGCGCACGCCACGCATACAGCGTGAGCGCGCCCCCCACGATCGTCACCAGGAAGGCGAGGATGAAGACCCCGCGCGATGGATCCGCCGCGAAGGAATGCACCGAAACCGTCACACCAGAGCGCACCAGGAACGTGCCGAGGAGGCTCAGTGAGAACGCGACGATCGCGAGCAGGAGCGTCCAGCTCTTGAAGAGCCCCCGTTTGTCGGTCACTGCGAGGGAATGAATGAGCGCGGTCGCAGCAAGCCACGGCATGAAGGAAGCGTTCTCGACCGGGTCCCACGCCCAGTAGCCGCCCCAGCCGAGGGTGTAGTAGGACCACCAGCTGCCGAGTGTGATGCCGCACGTCAGAAAGGCCCACGCGGCCGTTGTCCACGGACGCGTCCAGCGCGCCCAGCTCTGATCCAGGCGTCCCTCGAGCATGGCTGCGCAGGCGAATGCGAAGGCGACGGCGAGCCCGACGTAGCCGGTATACAGCACGGGTGGATGCGCAGCGAGTCCAGGATCCTGCAGCAGCGGATTCAAGTCCCGTCCATCGCCCGGCGCCGGCGAGAGTCGCCCGAAGGGATTGGAGGTAAAAAGAGTGAACAGCAGAAAGCCGAAGCTCACCACGCCGAGCACGCCGAGCACCCGCGCGGCGAATGGGCGTGGCAGCCGCGTCGAGCCGATCGCCACGGCGAGTGTCCAGAGCGCCAGAAGCACGATCCACAAGAGCAGCGAGCCCTCGTGAGCGCCCCACAGCCCCGCAATCCGATAGATGAGCGGCAAGGCCGAGTTTGAATTCTCAGCGACGTATGCGACCGAAAAATCGTACGTGACGAAGGCTGTCACGAGACAGGCCATGGCGGTGATGACCATGACGACGTGCCCGGCGACAGCGGGGATCGTGGCTGCGATCCAGCGCTCGCGATGGCGCGCGGGTCCTGCGATGCCGAAGAAGGCCTGCAAGCCTGACAAGAGCAACGCCAGGATGAGTGCGAAGTGACCGAGCTCGGGCAGCATCACGAACCTCCTGGCTGACCCGCGGATCCATGCGGCCGCGCCGCCTCGTGCTGATCCTTGAGTGACTGCGCAATCTTCGGCGGCATGTACTTTTCGTCGTGCTTGGCGAGCACCTCATCGGCCACGAACGTGCCGTGCTGGTCGAGCTTGCCGTAGGCGATCACCCCCTGTCCCTCGCGGAACAGGTCGGGCAGGACCTTGCCGTAGACGACGGGCACGTCGTGTTTGAAGTCGGTGACCGTAAAATGCACCACCAGGCTTCCCGGCTCGCGCTGGACACTACCGCGCGAAACCATGCCGCCCAAACGAAAGTGCGAGTCGCCCGACACTTTGCCGGCGGCGACCTCGGAGGGATCGAAGAAGAAGGTCACGTTCTGCCGGAAGGCGCTGAGCGCAAGTCGCGCCCGCGATGCTGACGCCGACCACGATCCCGGCGACGAGCCACATGCGCCGGCGCCGGGGCGTCATGACGAGCTCTCCTGCGAAAGAATGCGCCGCCGGGCCTCCGCGCGCGACCGGCTGAGCAGACGACGGGCCCACATGACATTCAGAAGCACCACGGCGAAGGTCACCCCATAGGAAGGCCAGAGAAAGCGAGCATAGCCTCCCATGTACAGAAAATGTGTCATGTGGCCACCACCTGGGCGACCCACTTGGCCGAACGCTCGCGGTGCAGGATCTCGCCCCGCAGGCGGATCAGCAGAATGGCGACAAAGAAGAGCGTGAAGCCCGCCAGCATGAGCAACAGAGGCACAAGCATCGGCAGCGGCATGCTCGGCTTGCCCAGCTTCATCACAGACGCCACCTGATGCAAGGAGTTCCACCACACGACGGAATAATGAATGATCGGCACGTCGATGACCCCGACGAGCGCAAGGACCGCGCTCGCCCGGTCGGCGCGCTGCAGATCATCGAATGAGGCGCGCAGCCCCATATAGCCGAGATACAGAAAGAGCAGCAGTAGCTCCGAGGTAAGCCGCGGGTCCCATTCCCAGTACGTGCCCCACATCGGCCGGCCCCAGAGCATCCCGCTGATGAGTGCGCTCGCGGTGAAAGAAGCCCCGATCGGAGCACAGGCAGCGGCGACGGCGTGCGCGATTTTCATTCGCCAGACGAGGCCGACCGTGGCCGACACCGCAAGCGTGACGTAGACCATGAGCGACATCCACGCGCTCGGCGCGTGCACATAGATGATCCGGTAACCCTCACCCTGCTGATAATCCGGGGGGGCGAGCACAAGCCCACCGTAAAGGCCGCCAGCGATCAGGATCGCGGCGGACCATGCAAACCAGGGCGTCAGTCGCGCGGCGAGGCCGTAGATGTAGGGAGGCGAGCCGAGCCGGTGAAACCACGTCCAGGCCACGTTGCATTTACTCCAGGCTGATCCGCACCGCAGCGGCCGCGGCAAGCGGAGCCAGCGTCACGCCCAGCACGGCGAAGGCGGCCAGAAGCTCGAGCGGAGCGACAAAAGGCTCGCCGCGGATCGCAAGTTCGGTCGCACGCGAGCCAAAAACGAGACCGGTACCGCGAGCGGCAGGATCAGAAGCGACAACAGCACGCCGCCCCGCTTCACGCCGAGGGTCAAAGCGGCGCCGATGGCCCCGATCAGGCTCAACGCCAGCGTGCCCAGAGCGACCGTCAGCATGATTCCGGTGATGGAAAAGGTTGGAACGCCCAGGGCCATTCCGGCAAACGGGGCCACCAATGCCAGCGGCAAACCGGTCAGCAGCCAGTGCGCCGCCGTTTTGGCGAGCAGCAGCCAGGTCAATGACTGGCCGGAGAGCGCGTATTGCTCGAGGGTTCCATCCTGCGCGTCATCTCGAAACAGAAATTCAAGCGCAAGAAGCGCGGCGAGCAAAGCGGCCACCCACACGACGCCCGGGGCGATCTCGCGCAGCCGCGACAGCTCCGGAGTGATCGCCAGTGGGAAGAGCATCGTCACGATCGCAAAGAACGCGAGCGGCTGCACGAGCTGCTCACGCTTTCTGAAGGCGAGACGCAGGTCGCGCGACAGAACGAGCCGTGCGGCATCGAGCGCCGAGGCGCCCGAGCCGTCCGCCCACACCTCGAGCGCCGAGCTATTCATGCCAATGAGAGCTCGAGGCGGCGCAGGCGATGCTCAGACACCGCGAGCTCATGGTGAACCGCCGCGACCACGAGTCCACCCTGATGCGCATGCTCTTCGATCAGCTGCGCAACGAGCAGCTGCCCTGCAGCGTCGAGATTGGTGGTCGGCTCGTCGAGGAGCCACAGGGGGGGTGCCAGAAGCAATAGCGCCGCAAGGGCGACGCGACGCCGTTGACCAGCGGAGAGCGTGCGCACGAGTCGCTCGCTCAGTCCCGGCGCGCCGGCACGTTCGAGCGCGGCGCTGACGGTGTGGGTTGAGGTTCGCCGTCGCATACCGACCCAGTAGCGCAAGTTCTCGCATGCTGTCAGGTCTGCCTTTAAAGGGGGCTCGTGACCGATGTAGATGAGTGCCTGATGGAATGCCGCGAGATCCTCATGCACGTCGCGACCATCCCAACTGATGCGGCCCTCCTCCAGGTGCATGAGGCCGCACAGCGCCCGCAGCAGCGTCGTCTTACCCGCGCCGTTGGCGCCCGTGATCTGCAGGATCTGGCCACGCTCAACGGCAAAACTGACGGCGCGCAGGACGTGACGCTCGCCGCGCCACAGATGCAGACTCTCACCCCGCAAGCACCGTTCGGACATGGCCAACAAGTCGACTAGTTTCGCAAAGTCAGTAGCTTAGCGCCATCCTGTGACCTGTCTCGGAGCTGCGTCACGGCATCCTTGTTCTGTAGAATCCGCCGCTGCACCCCATGGCCCGGGTGGCGAAATCGGTAGACGCAAGGGACTTAAAATCCCTCGGGGGCTTCCCCATGCCGGTTCGAGTCCGGCCCCGGGCACCACGACGGTCGAGTCGGGCACTGCCGTGTTCGGCGAAAGTGGCAGCTCCTACGGCGTCTACGCGGCCAGCGATAGCGGCACTGGTCTTTACGCCAGCAGCGACTCCGGACGCGGCATCACTGCACACAGCGCGGGCGGCATCTATTCCAGCGGCGGCACGGGTGTCTATGGATTCAGCAACACCGGCTATGCCGGCCTCTTCAACGGCAAAGTCGGAGCGACCGCATTTGTGACAGTCAGTGACCGCAAATGCGAAAACCGACATAGATCGCTCGGATGGAGGCGCAGATCAGCGTGATGAAGGCGCATTTCGGGGCGCAACTAAAGGCAATGAACGATCAATTCTCCGCACGTTTGGCCAAACTCGAGCAGCGCGCGGGAGACAGTGCAGAGACCGTGACCGCGAGCCTCAGGGTTGAAAATTGCAGTTCGTACCCCCGGCTCTCTGGCACGCCTCGACGTTGGCGCGATGCATGTTACGAAGCGTCTCATCCTCGGAGTTCGTCACCGCTTTGTTCTCTCCACGGAGCCATTGCATCCGCTCATTAGAAGAATGGAACGCGATCCCCGCAGGATCGCCGGCCAAGAGCCCAAACCGCGGTCTGACGCCGCCCATCAGGACGTTTCGTTCGGTGTCATCGCGGAAACCGATGTTATTCGTCGGCGAAGAGAGCCATTGCGCCCAGTACTGGGCACGCGGCGCGTCCTGCGCGGCGGCCTTTTGAAACCATTCGATCGCCGACTGGCGGTTTTGCGGCACGCCAATACCGAATTCGAACGCACGTCCGAATAGGAACTGACCGTTTTTCCAACCCTGCATGGCGCTCATGTAGTAGAGCCTGGCGGCCAGATCCCAATCTTCTGGCGCTACCACACCGCCCTCATACAGCGATCCCAGCTCCGCCTGTGAGGCCGGCTCGCCCTGGGCGGCCCCCTTCGAGTACCACTTCATGGCTTCGCGCAGGTCACGATTAACCCCCGCGCCTTGGTCGTAAGAGACCGCCAGACGCAGCTGCGCGAGTGGGTTGCCCGCTTCGGCGGCCTGCGTTGCCAGCTTGATCGCCCCGGCCTCATCTCCGGACTGCCACATCGAGCCGGCCCGGTTGTATATGTCAGCCGCCGGGAGCTGGTCGCAGTACGGCTGCGTCTCGGGCCCTCGGTTCATGCGGGGAGCGCCCCAGGAGGTGCCCAGGCACTTTTGCAACAGTCCTTGCGCGGGTCCGACCTTGGCCGACGCGCCCCCGCCGGGAGCCGAGTTCGCGGCGCCATGGCCGCAGGCCACCAGGAAGGTAGCGAAAAGCGCCATGATCAGCGTCGGGCTGCGGCGCGCGATCCAGATGCAGGTCATGAGTCACTCCCCGATCGTGTATCGCATCTCGAGGCGGACGAAGCGGGGACTATACTGCGGCGCATCGCAAACGAAAACGACGGGGGAAGCGCGTCATGAGGTTGGGTTTTCATTGGCGGCGCGGATGCGCCGCGCTGCTCGGCTTTATCTGGATGGCTCCGGTGGCATTCGCCGTCGAGCCGTTCACGCTCGTGTCGTCGACCTTCAAGGACGGCACCATGCTGCCGCTTCGCTACACCGGCGATCTGAAAACCAATCCCAATTGCCTGGGTGAGAATGTATCGCCCGCGCTGCACTGGAGTCATGCCCCGCCGGAGACCAAGAGCTTTGCGCTGCTCTTGGTCGACCCTGAGGGCCGAAACGGGCTCGGGGTGGTGCATTGGGTGGCCTACGACATCCCCGCCTCCGTCACTGGCTTTGCCGAGGGCGAGGTCAGCAAGCCATCGGACAAGTTCGTCGGTGGCAAGAGCATCGTCGGAAGAACGACCTATTTCGGGCCGTGCCCGCCGCCCAACACTTCCCCGCATCACTATACGTTCACGCTCATCGCGACGGATCTGGAGCCGAGCGCGCTGCCGGCTGGACTGACACGCGAGGAGCTGCTTGCCAAGCTCGAAGGTCACGCCAAAGCGTCCGCGAGCATCGTCGCTCTGTACAAGCATCCGTAAGCGTCCGATGTTCACGCGAATGATGACCGCTGCCGCGGCGTGCGCGGTGATGTTGTCACCCTGCTCCGCGCACCACTCGGCCGCGATGTTCGATGCCACGAGGTCCCTGACCCTGATGGGCACGGTGAAGGGCTTTGAATGGGTCAATCCACACTGCTGGATCGAGATCCTGGTGCCTGCAGCAGGAACGACGACCGAGTGGAGTGTCGAGATGGGCTCGCCATCCCAGTTGTATCGCAAAGGCTGGCGCCCGGGCACACTCAAGGTAGGTGACAGGGTGACGATCGTGATCAATCCTGCGAAGGATGGCTCGAGCGGCGGCTCGTTCGTATCGGGCACGGACGCATCGGGCAAAGCTTTCGAGACAGTTGCGGCCTCACATTCATGAACGCGAGAACGGCACTCGCCCTGATCATGCTGATCACGGGCCTCGCCCCCGCTCAGGCGACCGATGAAGCCGAGCGCGTGCGCATCTTCGGGCGGCTTCCGAATTGGAACGGCCTGTGGATCTCAAAGCTCGGGGCAGACTCCGAGCACCTTTCCGGCTACCCCGTCAATTTCCAGGACGAGACCGGGCAGGAGAAAATCACCCGGTATTTCAAACTCGCGGCCAAGCCGCCCTACAGGCCGGATTGGCAGCGGGAACATAAGTCCGCAGCGCGCAGCACCACGACGCCGGGCAAGATGTGCGGGAACATGCCCTTCCCGGCGATGCTCGAATTGCCCTTCGTCTTTCAAATACTCGTCACCCCCGAGGAGACGCTGTTCTTCTACGAGACCGGCGACGCACGGCACATCTACACCGACGGCCGGCCGCATCCTAAGAAGGACGATCTGTGGGCCACCGAGCGCGGCAACTCGATCGGGCACTGGGAGGGCTCGACGCTCGTCATCGAGACCATCGAGGTGAAGCCCGGACCGATCCTGCCGTTCTCGTTCTTTCCGAGTGCCGATCTGAGCGAGCAAGCGCATTTCACCGAGCGCGTGCGCCTCTTGGGCCCGAATTCGATGCAGGACGACTTGACGATCGAGGATCCGCAGCGGTTCGACCACCCATGGCAGATCTCGATCCAGTGGACGCGCGTCGATCAGGATCGCATGCTGCCCTGGAATTGCGAGGAGGATCGCAATCCCATCGTGAACGGCACCATCAGCATCGCGCCGCCCAAACCCTGACGACTTTGAGCTTGCCGAGGTGACCGCAATGTCACCGGTCGGCCGTTGCACGGGGTGCAAACCGCAGCTAAGGTGCGTGTCATGAGGCATTGCTCGAGCTCTGCTTGCATCGCATCGATCGCACTGGCGGCCCTTCTCGTGGGTGGAAGCGCGCAGTCCGCACCGGACGCGGCGCCCGAGAAGCCGGCGAAGAAATCGCCCGCCTTCGATCCGCGCGATCTGCGTGGCATCTGGATGCAGACGCGAGATCGACCCTTCAAGTCCTATCCGTACAACGCCGAGTACGAGGCGATTCTCAAGCAGCGCAAGGCGGATGAAGCAGCCGGCAAACCGTTCCAGGTCGCAGGGGGACTGTGTCTGCCTGCGGGACTTGCAGCCTCGATGACGACGGGCGCTTATCCGATCGAGATCTTCTATCAGAAGGGCAACAAGGAAATCCTGATCCAGAAGGAAAATCTCGGCGCGATGTTCCGCGTGTTCCTCAATCGGGGGCACAAGAGTCCGGAGGAGCTGTATCCCCTTTTCTACGGTGATTCCGTCGGTCATTGGGAAGGCGATGTGCTCGTGGTGGATACCGTCAGTCTGGGCGCCACCTCCGCGCTCGACCTGATCGCGCCGCACAGTGACGCCTTGCATGTCATCCAGCGCTTTCACCGCGTCAGCTACGACACCTTGGAGGATGAGCTGACCTTCGATGATCCGAAGGCGCTCACCCATCCCGTCAAGGGGGTCGCGATCTACAAGTACCAGCCGGATTGGGAGTTCGAGGAATACGAATGCACCAACGAGCGGCTGATCTTCGAAGGCAGCGGCAAGCAATCGATCGCTCCGGCGGAGAAACCCTGAACATGGGACAGGCTATGAAACAGCTATTTCGCGCCTCGATCCTCGCGTGCGCCCTGCTCCTCGCCTTGCCGGCCCCGGCCCACCACTCCGGAGCCATGTTCGATTCCAGCAAGACGTTGAAATTCGATGGCACCGTCAAGGAGTTCCAGTGGACCAATCCGCACAGCTGGCTGCAGCTCATGGTGCCCGACGGCAAGGGCGGCCAGGAGGAGTGGAGCCTGGAGCTGGGGCCGCTCGTCGGACTGCACCGAGCCGGCTGGAAGCCGCGCACCCTGCAGCCGGGCGACAAGGTGAGCGTGGTGTTCAATCCCCTGCGCGATGGGACACACGGCGGCAAGCTCATCACCGTGACGCTGCCGGGCGGACAGGTCCTGAACGGCCAGGGCGGCTCGCAGGATGCGGCCGAAGCCCGCCACACCTCATAAGCTTGGAACGCCCAACACGCACGCTCGCGCTGCTCATGGTGTGCGGGCTGATCGCACACCATGCGAGCGCATCGTCCGCGGACTGCGATCGTAGCTGCCTGAATGGCCTCGCCGAGCAGTACCTGACGGCGCTGAAGGCCCATGACCCCGCGAGGGCGCCACTCGCGCCCGGCATCCGCTACTCGGAGAATGGCGTCGAGCTTCCACTTCCCGACGGCCTGTGGCGCACCGTCGGTACGATTGCGAGCTACCGCCTCTTCGTCACGGATCCTCGGCAGGGCTCGGTCGGATTCTTCGTCAAGGCACAGGAGAACGGCACACCGGTTCTGGTCGCGACACGGCTGCGCGTCGTTGAGCACAAGATCACGGAGATCGAGAGCATCGCTGCGCGCCTGGGCAGCACGGTCGGCGGCGGCCCGAGCGTGCTCGCTCGCGAGGATCAGCTCGGTGAGAGTCCGCGCAAGCAGTTTCTCACGACGCTGCCGCCTGATCAGCGGCGCACGCGCGAACAGCTCACCGCCATCGTCAACAGCTACTTCACGGGCATCGAGAACAACACGGGCGACAAGCCCCCGCCCTTTGCAGATGATTGTTTGCGCCTCGAGAACGGAACTCAGACCAACAGCCGTCCCGTCGCCGCCGGCGCGGAGCCGGGACCGCTCAACTACAGTTGCAAGGAATCATTCGGGCTCGGTTACTACCGCGAGGACACGCGCCTGCGCAATCGTCGCGTGCTGGCCGTGGACGAGGAGCGCGGCCTCGTTTATGCAGGCGTTTTCTTCGACCACGACGCCGCCCTGAGAACCTACTCGCTCAAGAACGGCAAGAGCGTCACGGTTCACAGCACGGCGCCCTGGACGTGGGCGATCCACGAGATTTTTGAAATCAATGGCCAAGGCCAGATCAGCCAGATCGAGGCCGTGCTTCTGAGCGTACCCTACGGAATGCGCCCGGCCTGGAGCTCGGGTGCGCACATGAGGAGCCCACAAGCCGAGCGCGACAAGTTCAAGGAATATTGAATGCAGATCGAGCTCGTCGCGAGCGGTCTGCAGTTTCCGGAAGGCCCCGTCGCGCTTGCTGACGGTTCGGTCGTGCTGGTGGAGATGCGGCGCAAGACGCTCACGCGTGTGGCGCCGAATGGTCGCTGCACCGTGATTGCAGAGCTCGGAGGTGGCCCAAATGGCGCGGCCATCGGACCTGACGGCGCGGTCTACGTGTGCAACAACGGCGGCGCGTGGGGCTGGCGTGACGGGGATCTGCATCTGCCGGGCGACCCGCCCGCGCAATATCAGGGCGGATCCATTCAACGCGTCGACCTTAGAACCGGTCGCTTTTCAACACTCTACGATTCCTGCGACGGCCGCCCACTCAACAGTCCGAACGATCTGGTATTCGATCGGCAGGGCGGATTCTGGTTTACGTGTCTGGGTCAGTCCGACGGCGAGGTGCGACGCCTCGGAGCCCTGTATTACGCGCTGCCCGATGGCTCGAAGATCATCCGCTGGCGCAGCGAGCTCTACTCGCCAAATGGCGTGGGCCTGTCGCTGGACGAGCGCACCGTTTACATGGCCGACTGTGCGGTCGGGCGCCTGTACGCCTACGACCTGACGAGCCCCGGGGTCATGACTCCCGCAGAGTTTCCGATCATGGGCCGCATCGTGTGCACGCTGCCCGGCTATCAGTGGCTTGATAGCCTTGCCGTCGAAGCCGACGGCCGCATCTGTGTCGGGACGCTTTGGAACGGCGGCATTACGGTCTTCGAGCCTGGCGGCGCCTACGAGCACATCGCATTTCCCGACCCCATCACCACGAACATCTGCTTCGGCGGCGCGGACATGCGGGATGCGTTCGTGACGTGCTCGAGTACAGGAGGCCTGTACCGCTGCCGCTGGCCACGACCGGGTCTACGTCTGCCTTTTAACGCCTGAGCGACCGGCATGGCCAAGGTGCTGCTGGCAACCCTTGGCTCGTTGGGTGATTTGCATCCGTTCATCGCCCTCGCCCGCGCGCTCAAGCAGGCGGGTTGCACGCCGACAATCGCGACACTGCCGGACTACGACTCGCGGGTACGCGCGGCCGGGATTGCCTTCTGTACGGCGGGTCCCTCCAGCGAGCAGCGCCTCGCCGACCTCGGCATGGGGCGCGAGGAATTCGCGCGGCTCATTCTGGCGGATACAGACTTCATCTTCCGTCGCGCCGTGTATCCGTATCTGCGGCCGAGCTATGAGGCGCTGCTGGACGCCGTGGCCGACTGCGACCTCGTCCTCACGAGCTCGCTCTCATTCGCCGCACAGCTGGCCGCGGAAAAAGTCGGTCGCCCGCGGCTTGCGGTCGTACTGCAGCCGAGCATGTTCCTCTCCGCTTACGATCCGCCCCTCATTGCTGAGTTTGGATGGTTCGCGCCCCTGCTCACCCGCCTGCCGCCGGCTGCCGCGGGCGCCGTGCTGCGAGGGATGAAGCGTGTGCTCGCGCATCGCGCCGGTGCGATCCGGGCGCTGCGGCACGAGCTCCATCTGCCCAAGTTGCGCCAGGACCCGATTTTCGATGGCCAGTTCACGCAGGAGGGCGCGATCGCGCTTTACTCGCGCCTCCTCGCTGCGGTGCAACCCGACTATCCGCAGCCGACGACCGTGGCGGGGTTTGCGTTCTACGACGGTGATGCAGCCGGTGAATCCACGCTCGATGAGGGGCTGCGGAGTTTTCTGAGCGCAGGGCCGCCGCCGATCGTGTTCACCATTGGCAGCTTTGCGACCGAAGCCCCGGGGGATTTTTTTGAGGTGAGCGCCCAGGCGGCTCGCAGGCTCGGATGTCGAGCCATTCTCCTGATCGGCGAAAGCGGCGCCGTGCTGCCCGCGAGCGAAGGGATCATCGCGCGTGCGTACGCCCCCTACTCCGCGCTCTTTCCCTGCGCGCGCCTGATCGTGCATCACGGCGGGATTGGGACGACCGCGCAGGCGCTGCGTGCAGGCAGGCCGCAGCTCATCGTGCCGATCTTCGCAGATCAACCCGACAACGCGGCCCGTGCGGCACGCCTGGGTGTCGCCCAGGTCTTAAGGCGCTCGCGTTATCGCGAAAGCGCTCTGATCGCCGCTCTGAGGATGGCCGAAACCCCGCCGGTGATTGGGCGTGCGCGCGCGGTAAGCGCCCAGATCGCGCTCGAGGATGGCGCGACACGCGCCGCAGAGACCGTCGTGCGCCGCCTGCGCCAGACATGATTTAATCCGCGACCGCCATCACTGCCTGGCATGACCATGAAAATGAATCACCCCCTTCGCGTTCGGCTCTGTATCGCGGCGCTCGCGACCCTGGTTTTGAGCGGCGGCCTGGCGCAGGCCCTTGGAGCGGATGAGACCGCAGGGGTGACGGATGAGCCTGGAGTGCTGCGTGCCACGCTGCCAAACGGCTTGAGGGTGATCCTGGTGCGCAACACTCTGGCGCCGGTGGTCGCCACCTCGGTGAATTACCTCGTCGGATCGGATGAGGCGCCGGCCGGGTTTCCCGGGATGGCACACGCCCAGGAGCACATGATGTTTCGTGGCAGCCCCGGGCCTGACCGCCGATCAGCTTGCGAACATCGGCAATGTCATGGGCGGCAATTTCAACGCCAATACGCGCGAGAGCCTGACACAGTATCTGTATACGGTACCGGCGGAGGACCTCGATGTCGCTTTGCATATCGAGGCGGTGCGCATGCAGGGCGTGCTCGATCTGCAGCGCGATTGGAGCGAGGAGCGCGGCGCGATCGAGCAGGAGGTCGCGCAGGATCTCTCCAATCCCGGCTATGTCCTGTATGAGCGGTTGCGCTCGATCGCATTCGCAGGCACTCCATACGAGCACGATGCGCTCGGCACGCGGCCTTCGTTCGACAAGACGAGCGCGCGCATGCTCAAAGATTTTCATGACGTCTGGTATGCCCCGAACAATGCGATTCTGGTCGTCGTCGGCGATCTTGAGCCGCAGGCGGCGCTCGCAAAGATCAAGGACCTCTTTGGCGACATCCAACGCAAGGCTTTGCCGGCCGCTCCCAAAGTCATGCTGCAACCGCTCAAGGCGACCTCGTTCACGGTGCCCACCGATCGGCCGAACGGGACGCTGATGATCGCGGTGCGAACTCCCGGACTCGATAGCCCCGACTTTCCCGCGCTCGAGGTGCTGGCAGATGTCCTCAGCAGCAAACGCTTCGATCTGTACGGCCTCGTGCCTCAGGGAAAGGCACTCGATGCGGAGTTCTCGCTCGATCCGCTGCCCCAGGCGGGACTCGCCTACGCGACGGTGTCCTTTGCGGCCGCGGCGGATCCGAAATCGCTCGAGCTGACGTGCGCGCCATTCTCAAGAAGGTCATCGCGCAGGGCGTTCCGGCCGAGCTCGTCGATGCCGCGAAAATGCAGGAGCGGCGTGAGGCGGAGTTTCAGAAGAATTCCATTGCTGGACTGGCTTCGATCTGGTCCGACGCCGTCGCACTCTACGGTCTCACCTCACCGGCCGAAGACCTGGCGCGAATCGAGAAGGTCACCGTCGCAGACGTGAATCGAGTGGCCCGTCAATACCTCGAGCTCGATGACGCGGTCTCCGCCGTCATGGTGCCGCAAGGCTCCGGCGCTCCGGTCGCCACGGGCGGCGGGTTCGGTGGACAGGAGAACATCGCCCTCGGCGAGGCACGCCCCACCAAGCTGCCGAGCTGGGCGCAAACGGCGCTCAGCCGCCTGAGCGTTCCGGCCATTACGACGCACCCCGTCATGACGCGCCTGCCGAATGGCCTCACCCTCATCGTGCAGCCCGAGGATGTGAGCGACACGGTCAGTATCTTCGGCCACATCCGTAATCGTCCGGAGACTGAAACCCCCGCAGGTCACGAGGGCGTCTCGCAAATCCTCGATGAGCTGCTCTCGTATGGCAGCGAGCATCTGGATCGATTGGCGTTTCAGCGTGCGCTCGACGAGGTGGGGGTGCGCGAGCGCGCCGGCACTGACTTCGCCGCCGAGACGCTCACGCCGGGCTTCAGCCGCGCGGTCGAGCTGCTTGCAGACAATGAGCTGCATCCGGCGCTGCCGCAGCCTGCCATGGAGGTAGTGCGCAATCAGCTTGCGCAGGTCGTCGCAGCCCGCAACAAAAGCCCCGCCTATCTCACGCAGCGCTCACTGCGCAGTGCACTGTATCCGCCGAGCGATCCGAGTTTGCGCGAATCAACGCCTGCGACCGTGGGCTCTCTGAAGCTCGACGACGTGCGCAGCTACTACCGCACCACGTTCCGGCCGGATCTGACGACGATCGTGGTGATCGGCAAGATCACGGCCGAGCAGGCGCAGGAGACCATTGGCCGATATTTTGGCGGCTGGGCCGCGAGCGGGACCGCACCACCGACCGATCTGACCCGCCGCGCCGCCGAATGCGGCGAAAACCATTGCCGTCCCCGATGCGACCCGTGTGCAGGACACGGTGCTCCTCGCGCAGAACCTGGCGCTGCGCAGGTCCGATCCCGACTACTACGCCCTCGAGCTGGGCAGTGCGGTATTGGGTGGCGGTTTTTACTCGACGCGCCTCAGCATCGAGCTGCGCAAGAAGGCCGGGCTCGTCTACACGGTCGGATCGGAGCTTGAGGCGGGACGCACACGCGGCTTTTACATCATCCATTACGCCTGTGATCCGCAAAACGTGGGGCGAGCGGCTGCAATTGCGATCAACGAGGTGCGCTCCATGCAGGCCCAGCCCGCGGGAGATGAAGAGCTCGCCCGCGTGAAGTCGATGCTGCTGCGGCAAATCCCGCTCAGTCAGGCGAGTATCGAGGAAATCGCCCAAGGCTTCATCGAGCGCCGCGAATGGAATCTTCCGCTCGACGAGCCGGTCGATGCGGCGCGCCGTTATATCGACCTCAAGCCGCAGGACGTGCAGGCGGCATTCAAGAAATGGATGCGGCCGAACGAGCTCGTGCGTGTAACCCAGGGTCCACCGCCCGGCTGAAGAGATGCGCGATCCGAATCGTTGCATTCTGTCTCGCGGCGCGGATACTGCGCCCGGGTACGCGCGCGTAGTGCGCCGCCGGGAGACTCGATGCCGCTTCGCTTCCTGGGCCCACGCTACTGGGGCACGTGGATCGCACTGGGAGTGTTGCGCCTGCTCGGCGGACTGTCCCAGCCGGGCCTGATTCGCGCCGGTCGCATCCTCGGACGCATCGCTCGCGCGCTTCCGCTCAACTACGTCACAGTCGCCCGCTGCAACATCGCACTGTGCCTGCCCGAGCTCTCCCAGACTGAACGCAAGCGCGTGCTTAAGGGGCATTTCGCCGCACTCGGGGCGAGTCTTTGCGAAACGGCCATGTCGTGGTGGGGAAGCGAAGAGCGCCTAAGATCGGTGAGCACGATCGAGGGGCTCGAGAATCTGCAGACGGCGCTGTCCGCCGGGCGCGGTGCGATTCTTCTGACGGCGCACTTCACGACACTCGAGATCAGCGGATACATCCTCAATACCGCGATTCCGCTCAGCGTCCTGTATCGTCTGCCCAAGAACGCCCTGCTCGCGCACTTCGTCGAGGCCAAGCGTAGCCGTCGCGCGCACCGAGCGATCGCCCGTGACGACATTCGCTCCATGGTGCGCGCGCTGCGCGAGAACGAGTGCATCTGGTATGCGACCGACCAGAGCTTTCGCAAGAAGGGCGCGGTGATGGTGCCGTTCTTCGGAATCCCCGCCGCCACCAACGTCGCGACCTCACGGCTCGCGCGCCTCACCGGCGCGGCGGTGCTCCTGTTCGCGCACGAGCGTCTGCCGGATGCCAAGGGCTACCGGCTCAGGATCAGCCCTGCGCTTGAGGGCTTCCCGAGCGAGTCTCCGGTCGCTGATGCCGAGCGGATCCATCATTGGATCGAGTCCGAGGTGCGTCGTATCCCGGAGCAGTACTGGTGGATTCACCGGCGCTTCAAGGGCTTGACGGACGACTATCCCAATTACTACGGCTCGGCGGCGCGTGCGAGCGAACGCGCCCGTGCTCGCCCAGTGAGCGACGCACGAGCATGACCGACTCATCCGCGCGTCCTCCGTTTCCACCCTTCACGCTCGCGAGCGCTCAGGAGAAGGTGCGGCGGGCCGAGGATGCCTGGAACACACGCGACCCCGAACGGGTCGCGCTCGCGTACACGCCGGACAGCCGCTGGCGTAACCGCGCGGAGTTCTTTCAGGGCCGCGCTGCGATCGTCGAATTTCTCAAGCGCAAGTGGGCGCGCGAGCTCGATTACCACCTCATCAAGGAGCTCTGGGCCTTCCATGAGCACCGCATTGCGGTGCGCTTCCAGTACGAGTGGCATGACGACTCGGGTAACTGGTACCGCTCACATGGCAACGAACAGTGGGAGTTCGACGCGCAGGGCCTCATGCGGCGGCGCGAGGCCAGCATCAACGATGTGGTCATTGCGCAGAGCTCACGCAAGATGACCTGGCCCGCAGGTCCACGGCCCGCCGATTTTCCGGGGCTCAGCGAGCTCAGTCTTTAGGCGATCGCCTCAGCGGATGGCGCCGCCGATCTTCGCGGCCAGCTCGCGTGCATCCGCATCAAGCGCTGCCGTGGGCCAGCCGATCCCCAATCCGCGCTGCGCGTCCGGCTTTGGAATCACGTGAAAATGGACGTGCCGGACGGCTTGGTGTGCACCCGCGCCGTTGTTCTCGAGGACGTTGTATTCCTGAACGCCTGTCACGGCCACGACGGCCCGGCAGATCCGCGGCAAGACTCGTCCGAGCGCGGCCGCGGATTCGTCCGACAACTCTGCGAGCGTTTCGGCCGGCTCCTTCGGAATCACGAGCGTGTGGCCGCGGCTCAACGGCGCGATGTCCAGGAACGCAAGCACCCGATCGTCCTCGTAGACTTTATGCGCAGGAACTTTCCCTGCCAGGATCTTAGTGAAGATGGTGTCAGCCACGGTACCTTCCGTCGAATGGCCGGCGGGAGATCTTACAGCTGAGCGCGCTGCACCTGAGCGAGAAGCTCACGCGGTCGTTCGCTTGCGACCGGCGCCGGGCGGACGCCCGGCTCGATGCGGCCTGGATAGACCGTCGCCCGCGAGATCACACGCTCTCCGGTCAGTCGTTCGATGGAGCGGATGGCCGCCGCCTTTGCGACGTGCTTGCACCACGGCCCTTGCGCCGTCGCCGAGGAGGCACGATAGCGCTCGCAGGTGCAGACCCAGCGCGTGCATCCATCCGAGAGGCGGACCAGCTCGACGATCCGCTGCCCGATTCCGTACTGGGAAACCGACACTTCGGGTCGGCGCGTGTCGCGGGACGCGAACGAGAATCGCATCCGGTAATGCTAACCCCGGCCGCATGTGAATCGCACGTGGATCGCTTGTGGATTAGCTGTGGAAAACTCAAAATCGCTGCGCCTCATGGATGTGCTATGCCGAAATCCGCGTTGATGGTGTGCATCGGCGCCAGCGCGGGCGCCCTGCTGCGCTGGTGGTTGAGCGTGCGGTTCAACGCCTCCTTCCCGACCGTGCCGCCCGGGACGCTCATCGCCAATCTCGTCGGTGCGTATGTGGTCGGTGCGGCCGTGGCGCTCTTCGCCTCCTATCCGGCGCTGGCACCGGAGTGGCGCTTGCTCGTCATCACCGGTTTCTGCGGAGGACTGACGACGTTTTCGACCTTCTCCGCCGAGATGGTCGTCTTGCTGCAGCAAGGACGCCCCTTGTGGGCGTGCCTGGGCGCGGGTCTGCACCTGGCAGGCTCGCTGCTCATGACCTTCGCCGGCATCGGCACCGTCGCATGGGCCAGGAGCTGAGACGGCGGAGGCGACGGCAACGACCTGCGCTTACATCGGCGGCGTCGCGCCATCCGCGCCGATCGCGATACCGTTGGAGCTGAGCTCACCTGCTGGCGACTTCACGACGATCAGGAATGCGGGCACCCCAGGCTTGATGAGCGCGCGCTCGCCGTTCGTGAATTGCACGATCGGCACGTCCTTGGGCACGACGATGCGGCGCTGTCCGTTCGGATACGTGACCAGAAGCTCACGACCGTTCGGGCGGGAAGTCACTTTGCCGACCGTGCCATTGGTCATCATCGAGCCTTCGCGCAAGTCCCACGCATAGTGTCCCTCCCCGGCCTTGACGCCCGGTGGGAAGACGTGCACCTCGAGCGAGCGCCCGGTGCCGTTTTTTTGCGGCATCTCGGCGGTGCCGATGAAGCTGCCCGGCTGGATGGCGTCGATGTCGACCGGCTTGAGCACGGTCACCGTCCAGTCCTTGGCGAGCGCGATGGTCTTGATGGTGCCATCGGCGACCTTCAGAACGAGGTTGTCGTGATCGAGCGCGGCAACCTCTCCGCGTGCGACACCCGGAGGAGCCTGGGCCAGCGCGAGTCCAGGGATCAAGAGGAGAAGACTTGCAAGCGCGCCGCGCATCCTGTGCATGGGTGATCTCGAGCCTGAGGGCGGATAATCCCCCGATCGTGATTATCCGCGATGGCTGCGGGGGCCGCACGTTTCGCGCATCGACGGCCACGCACGGCCTGTCCTACACTCGAGCGATGCCGTTCGCACGCCTCCTTCGTCCCTCGTGAGTGCTCCGCTCGAGGGGCTGCGCGTGCTCGAGCTCGCGCGCGTACTCGCCGGGCCCTGGATCGGACAAACCTTGGCGGATCTGGGTGCCGACGTCGTGAAAGTCGAATCGCCCGAGGGTGATGAGACGCGTCGCTGGGGCCCTCCCTTCATCGAGCGCGAGGGGGGCGGCCGCGAGGCCGCCTACTTTCATTGCTGCAATCGGGGCAAGCGCTCAATCATCGCGGACTTGCGCAAGCCCGCGGGGTGCGAGCTCGTGCGCGCGCTCGCAGCGCGCGCCGATGTGCTCATCGAGAACTTCAAGGTCGGCGGACTCGCCCGCTATGGCCTCGATTACCCAACGCTGAGCGCGCTCCACCCGCGCCTCGTCTATTGCTCCGTGACCGGCTACGGACAATCGGGGCCCTACGCCGCGCTGCCCGGTTATGACCTCATGATTCAGGGCATGAGCGGGATCATGGATCTCACCGGTGAGCCGGATGGTCCGCCGGAGAAAACCGGCGTCGCCTTCGCGGACCTCTTCACCGGTACCTACGGCGTGATCGCCATCCAGGCGGCACTGGCGCAACGCGAGCGCACGGGCCGCGGTCAGCACATCGACATGGCGCTGCTCGACACCATGGTCGCCGTGCTCGCGAATCAGGCACTCAACTACCTTGTTTCCGGCCGCACCCCGCGGCGGGTCGGCAACGCGCACGTGAACATCGTTCCGTATCAGGTGTTCGAAACGAGCGATGGGCACGCCATCGTGGGTGTGGGCAACGATGTCCAGTATCGGGCCTTCTGCACGGCCATCGGTGCGCCGGCACTCGGGGAGGATTCGCGCTTCGCGACGAACGCCGACCGCGTGCGCAACCGCGCCGTGCTCATTCCCGCACTGGCCGAGGTCGTGCGCGCGTTCAGCAGTGCGCAGCTCCTCACGGTCCTCAAGGCTTGCGGCGTACCCTGCGGCCCCATCAATTCCGTCGCCGAGGTCTTCGCAGATCCGCAAGTGCTCGCCCGCGCCATGCGCGTCGATTTACCCGCGGCCGACGTATCCGGCGGCACGCTGCCCTCGATTCGTACGCCCATCCGCTTCTCCGAGGCAAGCCTTGCGCTCAAGCGTCCCGCGCCGCGCCTGGGCGAGCATACGGCGGAGATCTTGCAGGAGCTTGGCCTTTCCTGAACGGAACCTCAAACGCTCGCTCGGCCTCAGCGGGCGGCGACGGTCTCCCGCCTTGCGGGCGGTCGCGCGCGACTTAAGAAACGGCGGATGCGTGCGCACGCCTCGGCGATGACCGACTCCTCGGTCGCAACGCAGATGCGTACATAGCCCGCGGTCTGCGCCCCAAACGCCGCGCCATCCATCACCGCGACCCGCTCGGACTCGAACAGTGCGCGCATGAACTCGTAGCCCGTGAGGCCGGTGTCGCTGAGCTCGAGCAGCATGAACATGCCCGCCTGCGGCGCCACCGCACGCACACACGACACGCCTTGCAGGCCCTCCATGAACTGCGTGCAACGCGTGCTGAGGTATTCGCGCATTCGGCGCTCGGCAGTCGGGGCGATGGCAAGCGCCTCAATCGCAGCTTCCTGAATGAAGCCCGGCAGACCGAATAGCATGCACATCGCGAGTGCTTCGGCGTGAATCGCAAGCTGGCGCGGACCGATGAGCCAGCCCGCACGCCAGCCCGTCATCGCATGCGTCTTCGACAGACTGCTGACGGTCACCACCTGTTCGGGCAGCCTCGCGGCCAGTGATGGCACGCGGCCTTCGCTCGCGAGCCCTGCGTAGACCTCATCGGAGACGAGCCACAGGTTGTGGCGTCGAGCGATCTCGGCGATGCGCTCGAGCTCGCTTTCGCTCAGCACCACACCGCTTGGATTGTTGGGTGTGGCCCAGAGATCGCACGCGTGCGCGGGCTGATCGCGGCGCCCAATGCATCCACATCCGGCCGCAAACCCGCTCCGCTCGGCACGCGGATCAGTCGTGCTCCGCCGACCTCGATCGTCGCCGGATAGGTGGGATACATCGGATCGAACGTGACGACCTCATCACCGGGCCCTGCGAGGCACAGCGATATCGCAAAAAGCGCGTTCTGTGCGCCCGCGAAGCAGACGACCTGGCTCGGATCGATGCGCTGGCCCGTGCGCTCCGCGTGGCGCCGCGCGATGGCCTCCCGCAGCGCAGGCCGGCCCGAGGCGGCGACATAATGCGTATCCCCGGCGCGCAGCTGTGCGACCGCGCGCTCGACGACGCTCGGCGGTGTGTCGAGATCCGGATCGCCGACGCTGAGCACGATCACGTCCTCGCCGCGCTCGCGCGCAGCGATGGCTTCGTAATGCGTGAGCCAGGCATCCGCGCCCTCGCCGCTCACTCGGTTGACCAGAGATGAAAACTTCAATGTCCCGGTCCCGCGCCTTGCGCGGCTGCACGCCGCGCCCGCATATTAGCACCCATGAGTGCCCCCTCCTGGCCGGTCGGCCGCTACATCGCCGAGACACTCGCAGCGAACGGCATCGACACCGTATTTGGTATTCCCGGCGTTCACACGCTCGAGCTGTATCGCGGACTTGCCACGGCGGGCATGCGTCACGTGCTCGTGCGCCATGAGCAGAACGCGGGATTCGCGGCGGACGGTTATGGACGCGTGAGCGGCCGGCCCGCGGCTGCATTCGTGATCTCAGGCCCCGGACTCACCAACATTCTGACCCCAATGGGCCAGGCCTACACCGACTCGGTGCCGATGCTCGTCATTGCGAGCGCGCCTCCGCGCGAAACGCTCGGCAAGAACTGGGGCGTGCTTCATGAGCTCAAGGACCAGCACGCGCTCGCGGCTGGTGTGAGCGAGATTGCACTCGCAGCCTTCTCGGCCGAAGACGTGCGCGAGCACCTTCGCACCCTCCTCGGTTCCGTCGGCGTGGGCCGCCCACGGCCGCTTTATCTGCAGGTTCCACTCGATCTGCTCGCTGAGGAGACCGAGCTGCGTCCGGAGCGCTTCGAGCGAATCGCCGGGGAGCCCCGGCCGGATGCGCGCTCCGTTGGACTTGCCGTGGATGCGCTGCTCAAGGCGCGCCGTCCGCTCATCATTGCAGGCGGGGGTGCCCTCAACTCGGGCCCACTCATCACAAGTTTGCTCGAGCAACTGGACGGCTACTTCCTCGCGACTGCGGCCGGCAAGGGTGTGGTGCCGGAGACGCATCCAGCGAATCTCGGCGCCGCCTTGCAGTTTCGCGCGATGCACGAGCTCGCGGCGAACGCAGATGTCGTGCTCGCGATCGGCACCGAGCTTTCCGAGACGGATCTGTTCACGATTCCGCGGTTGTCGCTCACCGGCAAGCTGATTCGCATCGACATCGATCGCACACGTCTGATTGATCACTACGAGTGTGATGTCGGATTGTGGGGTGATGCGGCCGCCTGCCTGCAGCTGATCGTGCGCGAGCTCACGGATCGTGCGCAGCCCGCGCGCGCACGCTGGCGCAGCGAACGCGGTGACGCGAAGATCCTGCGGGGCTCGCTCGAGGAAGGATTCGATGCGCCCACCCGCGCGCGCATGCGCGCGCTCGCCGCCCTGCGCGCCGCGTTGCCCAAGGATGCGGTCGTCTGTGCGGACATGACGCAGATTGCCTACATCGGCAGCTACGGGTTCGCGACCGATCAGCCGGGAACGTGGCTGCTACCGAACGGTTTCGGGGCACTGGGTTACGCACTCCCGGCGGCGATCGGCGCAAAGCTCGCCGATGAGTCACGGGCCGTGCTCGCGCTTGCGGGCGACTTCGGGTTGCAATTCACGCTGCAGGATCTCGGCACCGCCGTTGAGCTCGGAATCAGTCTGCCGATCGTCGTGTGGAACAACGCGGCCCTCGGCCAGATCCGCGATGACATGCTGGCGGCACGGATCCCCTTGCTCGGGGTCGTCGCCCGCAATCCGGACTTTCTGAAGCTCGCGCAAGCCTACGGCATGGCGGCCGTGCGAGCGCGCACCAGCGCTGAGCTGACCGCCGCCGTGGCCGAAGCGCTCACGCGTCGCGGACCCACACTCATCGAAGCCTGGGCCGACGATTTTCTGAGCGCCTGAGCGCGCAAAGCCGTGTGATACGCTGTCGCCGCGCTAACGCAGCAATCGCGGCAGGAGTGATGACATGGCGACGATAGTGGGCGGAATCGCCTCCTCCCATACACCGACGATCGGCTTTGCGCTCGACACCCACAAGCAGAACGATCGCGGTGTGGGCGCCGATCTTCGCGGGCTACAGCCCGGTGCAGCACTGGCTGGCCGAGAAGAATCCGGACGTGCTGTTCTTCATCTACAACGATCACGTGACCTCGTTCTTCTTCGATCATTATTCGCACTTCGCGCTCGGGGTCGGTGAGCGTTACTGGGCTGCCGATGAAGGCGGTGGCCCGCGCCGACTGCCTGCCATCAAGGGGCATCCCGCACTCGCGCGTCACATCGCCAAGGGCCTCGTCGCCGATGAGTTCGACCTGTCGTACTTTCAGGCGAAGGGGCTCGACCACGGCTGCTTCTCGCCGCTGTCGCTCATCTGGCCGCACGAACCGCAGTGGCCCGGCGCGATCGTGCCGCTGCAGGTCGGCGTGCTCGAGTTTCCGATTCCCTCGGCGAAGCGCTGCTTCAATCTCGGCAAGTCGCTGCGCAAGGCGATCGAGAGTTATCCCGAGGATCTCAAGGTCGCGATCGTCGGCACCGGCGGGCTTTCACACCAGGTCCACGGCGAGCGCGCGGGCTTCAACAACACGCCCTGGGACATGGAGTTCCTCGACCTGCTGGAGAAGGACCCGGAGAAGCTCACCGAGCATCACCATCGCCGAGTACGCCGAGCGCGGCGGCTTCGAGGGCTCCGAGGTCATCATGTGGCTCATCATGCGTGGCGCCCTCACGCAGCAGCGTAAGCAAGCTCCATCAGACTTACTACCTGCCCTCGATGACCCCGATCGCGACGGTGATTTACGAGAATGCCTCCGATGAGCCGCCCGGTGAGTCACTGGAGGCCTATCGCGCGCGCATCGATCACCAGTGGCGCGGCATCGAGAAGCTCACGGGCACTTATCCGTTCACGCTCGACCGCAGCGTGAAAGCCTATCGGCTGAATGCGTTTCTGCATCGGCTCATCGAGCCCGAACAGCGCCGCCGCTTTCTTGTCGGATCCCGAGCCGCTGTTCGCGGAGGCCGGCTTGAGCGATGAGGAGCGCGACATGATTCGCCGGCGCGACTGGCGCGCGCTGATTCACTACGGTGTGATCTTTTTCCTGCTGGAGAAGCTTGGCGCGGTGATTGGAACCACGAACCTGCACATCTACGCCGCCATGCGCGGTCAGTCCCTGGAGGAATTCCAGAAGACGCGCAATGCCCAGGTGCTGTACTCGGTCGCCGGACAGGACGAAGGCAAGAAGGACTGGGACAAGCCACACGCGTGAGCTCGAACCGGCGCGGCATGGCCGCAATGCTCACCGGCGTGGCGGTGTTCGCCGTCATGGACGCGAGCATGAAACAACTTGCCCGCACCTATCCGCCCTTCGAGGTGGCGTGCCTGCGTGGCATGACGGCCATTCCCATCGTACTGCTGAGCGTGCCCTGGCTCGGGCGCTGGCGCGATCTTGTTCCCCGTCGCTGGGGACATCATCTGATGCGGGCGGTCGTTGCGGTGGCGACCCTCACACTGTTCGTCTACGCGGTCTCTGCGCTGCCCTTGGCGGAGGCCTATGCGATTTTCCTGTGCGCTCCACTTCTGATCACGGCGCTCTCCGTGCCCTTGCTCAAGGAGCACGTCGATTGGCATCGCTGGTTCGCCATCGGGATCGGACTCATCGGTGTGATCACCATGCTGCGCCCGAGCCCGCAGCACCTCGTGACCCTGGGGGCGGCCGCCGCGCTCGGCTCAGCACTGTGCTATGCGCTCGGGGTCATCCTGATTCGCAAGCTGTCACACACCGAGTCGACGCTGTGCATCGCGTTCTCGTATGTGACTGCGGTGACGCTCGGCACGGGCGTGATCGCGGCGCCGGACTGGGTGCCACTCGAGGCGGCCCACTGGCGCTGGATCGTCACCCTCGGACTCACGGGTGGCATCGCCCAGATTCTCATCATCGAGGCATTTCGCGGTGGCGCCGTCTCGCTCATCGCACCGTTTGAATACACCGCGCTGATCTGGGGAATGCTCCTCGACTGGTTGCTGTGGAGCACCGCGCCGAGCGCGCGCACGCTCACTGGAGGCACGATCGTGACCGCAACCGGCCTTTACGTCGTCCTGCGCGAGCACGTGCGCGGGCGCGCCGCGCTCACATCGAGTGTGGTGAGCTAGGCGGCATCTCGGGCGCATCATCCGTATGCACCGCAGCCTGACGCGCCGGGGCGCGCGTGGCGTCCTCGACGGTGGGCGTGAGCGGCTGCACTCCGAGAGCGGCCGAGTTGATGACGTTCGGATCATCGCGCAGCTTCACGTACAGCACTCCCGCGGCGGGGTGCGGTACGGGCAGGGCATAGCCCGGAAAGCCGTCGGGCACCTGCACGGCGTGCTCGAAGTGTGCATCTCCCGACACGGCTTGCACCAGAAAGAGGTTCGCGCCCGAGAGTTTGCAAGCGAGCTCGCCCGTCGCCGGGCAAGTCAGGTCCTTCAGCTGTGGCAGCCGAACGAGTGTCGCCAGGGGTTGCCAGTCACCTGCGATACCGTTCTGCAACACTCGAAACTGCAACGGCCCGAACGCCGAGGGTCCGAACGCCTTGAGAGGGTCCAATGTGGCAACGGCCACGTGCGCGTCCTCGAGTGTGACCGAGCCATTCGCAAGACTGAGCGCGGTCGCAAATGACTGGTCGACCGAGGCGACTTCGATCCTGGCCTCACGATCGAAAGCTGCAGGCGTCTGCGCGCGCACCGAGAAGATGAGCCTCGCCTCCTGCGGCAGCTCGTCCTGATCGGCCAGATGAATGTTGTTTTCCGAGCTCGATGCGGGGAGCTGCACACTCTTGCCAAGGAGCACGACACTCGGACGCGCGACGGCGACCGTGCACCGCAGATCGAACGTGCGGCCATCGCTCAGTGTCACTTTCGCAAGGCCTGAATCGCCCGCCTTCAAAGCTGCAGCCGCGGCGGCATCCTGGGCCAGCATCGGCAACTCGTCACCGCCCTGGGCGGAGGTGGAGAGTTTGCCCGGCACGAAAGTGATTCCCTTGAGCGTCAGGCGTCGCCACTTCATCGAGCCGGCTGCCGCGCAGATTCCCTTGAGCATCGCCCGCGTGGATGGCGAAGCTTTCCAGCCGTCCCGCTTCCGCGAACGCGCGCAGCTCGACCGGCTGAGGCTGGCTCGCGCCATACTGATTGACGAGCAGCGTCAGCGCTCCGGGCTTGGCTTCCTGCAGCGGCAATTTGACCTCGACCTCATCGGGTTTGATGGCCTTCCATTCCGCCTGCAGCTCCTTGCCGGCCGGATCCTTGAGCATGATGCCGTCGACGCAGCTGACGCTTGCCGCCGTCAAATGCAACGTACCCTCGCGGCCAACGATGAGCGCGCCCTCATCCTTCGGCGCGAGCGCCCAGGATTCGGTGCGCGCGTTGACCAGCTGAAATCCCGGTCCGGCGTACTGCTCGAAACCCCAATAACCATGCAAGGAAGCATGAATGGTGTCGCCCAGTGACACCGAGCCAAGACCCGAAGTATCGATGATGAACCCGCCCTGCTCGGCATCCGCACGCGCCGGCAGCTCGAGGCTCTTGCCGTCCTTGCCCGTGACCCGCAGGCTCACGTCGTGTACGTAATCGGTGGAGAACACGAGCGGCGCGCCCTCGACGGGCAGCACCAGCGCGCTCTTGCGGGCGCAATAAATCTGCTTCGGCTCAACCGCATGCAAGGGCGGCAGCTGGGGCTGCTCCACCGCCGGCAGCGCCGCAACCAGCACCGACTTCGGATTGTGGAACGAAGGGGGCGCGTTGAGCGTGAGCAGCACGCGTGATCCGTGCAACGAGGCGAGCGCCGGAATGTATTGATATTGAGCCGTACGGAACGAATCGAGGATGTGCGCAATGTCGAGCACCGAGGCGATGTAGGGGCTGTAGTAGCCGTAGCTCAGCTGCGGGGTGTAGCTCGCTTCCATCGCCAGATCACTCGCCGGCCCGGAGGTCAGCGCTTCGACGATCGAGGTGCTGTGTCCGTCGGTCAGGATGAGCTGATCACGCCCCTGCATGAGACAGGGCGCCTGCAGCTCCGGAATCTTGTCGAGGCATTTGTCATCGACCTTGATCGCGAGGCTGCGCGCCAGGAGCGGCGCCACATCCTTCAGACGTGCGGGGTCGTTCGCGGCCAGCGAGCGCACCGCGCCGAGATAGCTCTCGAGGCGCGAGCGGTCGAGCGCGGCCTGATTCAGATCCTGCGAGGCGCGTACGAAGGCCCCGGGCCGACCGCGCACGGCATCGACGAGCGTGCGGAAATCTCCGCTGGTGCGCGGCGCGAGAAACACGAGCAGCTGCTGCGCCTCGGGCGGCACGGTGACGCTGAGCCCCTCCTGCAGACACTTCGCAGTCCAGGTCTCGCAACGATAGAACCAGCTCGGTGGCGGCGGATTCGTCGAGCCGCGCAAGAACGCCGCCACCATCAGGTACTGCGCCGACTGTGTCGTCGGCAGGTCGGCTTTGATCGAGAGTTGATCGCCGACTGCGAGATTCGGCACTTGTCCGACGCCAAGTGTCTTCGCCCCGCGGCTGATCTGCACCTCGAGAGTCGGTCCGTTCAGGTCGAATGGCGCAGGGTCCGCATGTGCGATGACGAGCTGAACGAGCGCCACGGCAGCGGCGGCGTATGACAGAGGTTTGCGCCAAAGCATCACGGTCTTCAGACACCCCAACAGATCTGGAAAAATCTTCTTCGGTAAAGTACAGGCAGGTGGCCTGTCGCGCGCGACGATCCGGCTTCCAGCCGCCCACGACACATGCAGTCTCGAGTGGCTCCGTTTACCTCGCCGAGCTCGCGATGCGGCGCGGACGCTCGTCGCGCGCCATGCACCTTATGAGAGTGCTCGCCGATGCGTCAAGCGTGGCCCCTCGGCGACACGCGACAATGTGACGCTCGACACGCCTTTTTCAAACACGCTTAGCGGCGCGATCGACTCGCGCCTATAGATGAAATAATAACATTCATATCCATATAGTTACACACGTTATCATCATGTCATTTATAGAATGATGACGTCAAGGCATCGCGCAATCACGGTGACCCAATTAGGATCGACTGCGCGTCTGCTGCACTTGTGATGCTCTCAACGTGATCGTTCATCTCATCGACGGAACCTACGAGCTCTTCCGCCACTTCTATGGTCTGCGCCGTTTCAACAAAGGCCGCGATCGCCCCTTCGGCGCCGTGATCGGTGTTCTCAATACCATTCTGCAAATGATCGAGCAGGACGCGACCCATCTGGGCGTGGCGACGGATCACATCATTGAGTCATTTCGCAATCGTCTGTGGAGCGGCTACAAGACCGGGGATGGCATCGAACCTACGCTGCGCTCGCAGTTCCAGCCTCTCGAGGATGCACTCGCCGCGCTGGGCATCACGGTGTGGCCGATGATCGAGCTCGAGGCCGACGATGCGCTCGCAAGTGCGGCCTTCCAAGCGTCAGCCGACGAACGCGTGCGCAAGGTGTGTCTGTGGAGTCCCGACAAGGATCTCGCCCAGTGCGTGCGCGGCGATCGGATCGTGCAGATGGATCGCAAGACGCAGCAGATCCGCGATGCCGAGGGGGTGCGCGTCAAGTTCGGCGTCGAGCCGCAGTTCATTCCGGATTTTCTTGCACTCGTCGGCGACTCGGCCGACGGATACCCGGGGATCGCAGGCATCGGCCGCGCAACGGCTGCTCGGCTCATCAACCGCCACGGCCGTATCGAGGATTTTCCGAGCGATGTGCTGGGTGAGCGCCAGACGCTCGCGTTGTTGTTCAAGGAGCTCGCCACACTCAAGACGGACGCAGCCGTATTCGCAAGCGTCGATCAACTGCGCTGGGGTGGCCCGCCCGAGGGCTTCGCGACCTGTACGGCGCAGCTTGGCGATCCGCGTCTTCTCGAGCGGGCGCGCGCTGCGCCGGCGAGCTGAAGGACGAGCGTGCGAAAGCTCAGGAATTTGATCGAGCTCACGATCTCGGCCTGGTCTGCGGCGGATACTGCAGGCGTGCACACGGCAAGCCTGCATCTCAATACCGCGGACCGCGTACGCTATTTCGCGCCGATTGCTTTCTGTGCGTTCCTGGCTGCGCTGTGCCTGGCGCTGATCATCACATCGGCCTTTTTGACGACCGTGCGCGATGCGCTTGCGATCGCGGCGGCCGGTGCCTTTGGACTCCTCGTCTGCGCGGCGCTTGGCGCGACGTTCCTGCGCGTGCAGCTGCGCAACCTGCGTTACCTTCCGGTTCCAACCTCGCTCACTCCCCTGGCGAGCTTTGAGGCGGTGCGCCGTCTCATGCAGCGCTCGGGCTGGCATATCGTCGAGTCTCAGCCGGGCCGCCGCATCGAGGCGCGAACCTCCGACTCATTGCTGCATTCTGGCGAGATCGTCGCGGTCGAGTTCCAGCCGCACGAGGTGCTCATCGTAAGCATCAGCGATCCGAGCGTCGGTTTCTCGCTCGTCGGCCAGCGGCGCTGTGAGTCGAACATGGCCCTGGTCCGCGCGCCGTGACGAGCAGCATCGAGAAAGACTAGTATTTTCGGGCCATGCCCGTCGCCGATTACTTCAGCCCCGACTATGCATCCGCGCGGGAGCGCTTCCGCGCTCAGGCTGAGCGCGCCGGAGCATCCCTTCAGGCCTACGAGCTGCCGCAGCGGCGCGGCCCGCACGATGAACCGCTCGCGATCGATGTGGCGCGACTCGGACCTGCGAGGGCCGACCGCGCCCTGGTCGTCATTTCCGGCACGCACGGTGTCGAGGGGTTTGCCGGCTCGGGATGTCAGGTTGGCTTTTTGTCGGATCGGCTGCATACCGCCCTGCCGCCCTCGGCGTGCGCTGTCCTCGTGCACGCGCTCAACCCGCATGGGTTTGCATGGCTGCGGCGCGTCAATGAGGATGGAGTCGATCTGAATCGCAACTTCGTCGACTTCTCACGACCGCTGCCTGCCTCGACGCAGTACGAGCGGCTGCACGAGTCGCTCGTACCCACGCACTGGCAGGGCGAGGAACGACGCACCGCAGACGCTGCGCTGCAAAGCATGATGACGCGCGATGGCGTGCGAGCGTTTCAGGCAGCGCTCACGGCAGGTCAGTACACGCGCCCGACGGGACTCTTCTACGGCGGCTCGGCTCCCACCTGGTCGGCACGCACTCTTGCGGAGATTCTGTCGCATCTTCCAGCTGACATTCGCTGCGTGGCGGTGCTCGACCTGCACACCGGCCTCGGGCCGGCGGCCTACGGGGAGCCGACGCTCATTGCGCACAGCGCCGCCGAGCGTGAGCGCGCACGCCGCTGGTACGGCCCTGAGGTACGGGATCTTGCGGCGGATGAGTCCGTGTCCGCCCAGATCGTGGGGTCGGTCGCCGATGGCATCGCGGCGGCATTGAAGGACCGCGACGTGACGTACATGGGTCTCGAATTCGGTACGCGTGCGATGCTCGAGGTTCTCACGGCACTACGCGCGGACCATTGGCTGTACGCGCATGGAAGCACGGCGGAGCCGTCTGTGCGAACCTCGATTCAACAGCAGATGCGGAACGCGTTTTATACGGACACGCCGGCCTGGCAGTGCGCCGTGTACGGCCGGGTCGCCGATTTCGTCTTCCGCGCGTGCCGCGGTTTGGCAGAGGCGTGAGAACGCTGTAGATCCGCGTGAGAAGCCTGTATCCGGGCGCCGACAAAGCCTCTGGGTTGATTGCGCTGTGATCCACTTCACGCTTGGCTCGCAGATTTCGTCGAGCGCGTCACGCAACGCTCAAGCTGTCATTTGCCATAGTGCGCGCACTGCCACTTGCGGGAGATTATGGTGACTCCAGTGTTTGCGTGCGAAGTCTGGGACCCCGACACTCGGTGCCAAAGTGCGCTCGCCGCGCATGGCAACCCTTGAGACCATACGCCGGATCCGCGCTGTGCGAATCGCAGGCACGGCCAAGCTGGTTGACGAGCGCGAAATCGACAACGGCTTCTACCCCAAGAGCGCTGCCGACCAGCACGCCTGACCTGAGCGCAGCGGCTGCACTTCAGCGCGGCCGCTTGATATCGCACCGCCGCAGCATCAGCGGCCATGGCCGTCCGTATCCCCGGGGCGTTAGCCTTGCGGCCGTGCCATCGAACGGGTAAAAAGCCTCGTCCGATTCCGTTCCAGCGCGTGGCCTAAGAAGGCAAGCGCCGCGCAGCTTCGGCTGCGCTCGCCGATGCCTCGAGCCCCGTTGGTGGCCGGAATTCATCCTGTCGCGGTCCGCGCGATTCGAATAAGGGGATATCCAGTGTCGGGAATGACCGCCATCGCCAATGTGCTCAATACCGAGTCAAAGCGCTCCCGCATGCACGAGGAGTGGCTCCGGCGCCTCGCTGAGACGGGATCCACGGCCAGCCGCGACTCCGTCATTTCACAGAATCTGCGCAGGCAGACCGAAGACTTCCTGCAGCTGCTCGGGGCTGCCGTCAACAGCGGCAGCGACGATGTCAATTCGGAGCCATTCAAACCTCTGCGCGACTTTCTCGAGGAGCTGTCCCGCGCGCGTGCCCAGCAGGGCTTTACCGCGAGCGAGACGGCGACGTTCATTTTCTCGTTCAAGCAGCCGCTCTTCGAGCAGCTGCGCATCGACAGCGGCGCTGATGCGGGCGCCCTGGCGCGGCGAGATCTGGTCGGCAACGCAGCTCCTCGACAGACTCGGCCTGCATACGGTGAAGACATTCCAGTCGACCCGCGAGGCCATCATCAATCGGCAGCAGGAAGACATGCTCGAGCTCTCGACGCCGGTCGTGAAGCTCTGGGAAGGCATCGTGGCGCTGCCGATGATCGGCACGCTCGATTCGGCGCGCACGCAGATCGTGATGGAGTCGCTGCTCAACAAGATCGTCGAGACCGAATCGCAAGTGGCCATTCTCGACATCACGGGCGTCCCCACGGTCGACACGCTGGTCGCGCAGCACTTGCTCAAGACGGTGACGGCGCTGCGGCTCATGGGCGCAGAATGCATCATCAGCGGTGTGCGACCGCAGATCGCGCAGACCATCGTACATCTCGGGGTCGACCTTCAGGGTGTCACCACCAAGGCGAGCTTGTCGGACGCACTCGCGCTCGCACTGAAGCGCACCGGCTACGCTGTGACGCGCTTACCATGACGGAGCGAATCCCCATCCTGCGAATGGGTTCCTTTCTGCTGGTCACCATCCAGATCGACCTGCATGATCAGCTGGCTCTGCAGCTGCAGGACGACCTCACCAACGCAATTCAGAAGAAAGAAGCTCGCGGCGTCCTGATCGACATTTCGGCGCTGGAAGTCGTCGATTCCTTCATTGGGCGCATGATCTCCGACCTCTCGGCGATGGGACGCATTCTCGGCGCACGCACCGTGTTGGTCGGCATGCGCCCCGCCGTCGCGATCACGCTGGTGGAGCTCGGGCTGTCGCTTCCCGGCGTCGAGACTGCGTTGACGGTCGAACGGGGGATGGATCGGCTGCGCGCCGACGAACCCTAGAAATGGAAACGGTTCAGGCGCAAATTCACACGCAGAACGATGTGGTGATCGCGCGCCAGCTCGTCCGACGTGGCGCCCAGCAGGCGGGTCTGTCGCTGGTCGATCAGACGAAAATCGTGACGGCGGCGAGCGAGCTCGCCCGCAACACGCTCGTCTATGGGCTCGGCGGTACCATGACGATGGAAGTGTTGGAGGGAGGGGCACGCAGCGGGGTGCGGCTCACGTTCGTCGATCAAGGGCCCGGCATTCCGAACATTGAGCTCGCCCTGACCGACGGCTGGACCTCCGGAAACGGTCTCGGCATGGGATTGTCAGGCGCCAAACGACTGGTGAACGAGTTCGAGATCGAATCGCGCGTCGGTCGAGGGGACACGCGTCTCGATCGCGCGGTGGAGATGAAATGCCGTTGCTGCACGGCATTCCTTTGCAAAGACGGCACTCGATCCGCGAGAGCAGCGCCATCGGCGACTGCAAGACGTGATTCACAGCACCTCGCCGCGGAGCTCAATCTCGATGAGACCTCGAGCGCGCAGGTCGGCGTGGTCGTCACCGAGCTCGCCACGAACGTCTTGCGCCACGCAGGCGAAGGCGAAATCCTGCTTCAGGGCATAGCAGGATCCGAGGGTGCAGCGATCGAGATCGTGGCCATCGATCGCGGACGCGGCATGCGGGACATCGAAAGTGCCTGCGGGATGGATATTCAGCTCTGCGGCAACGCCGGGTACGGGACTTGGCGCGGTGAAGCGTCTGTCCAGTGAGTTCGACATCTCATCGGTGCCTGAGAAAGGGACCGTCGTCATGTCCCGGATCGGAGCGCGACTCCGTCGAGCAGATTTGGCGCCATCTGTGCTGCGCGCGACGGGGAAGTCGAGTGCGGCGATACGCTGGCGACTCGCCCGGAACGAAGCTGCACCACTCGGCGCTCGTCGTCATCGACGGGCTCGGGCACGGCCCCGCCGCTGCCGAGGCCGCGCAGCCGCGCCGCCGCGAGCTTTGCCGAGCAGCCCTTTGACACGCCGCGTGCGCAGATCGAACGCACCCACCAGGCACTCATGCGGCACGCGCGGCGCCGCCGCGGCCTGTGCCGCCTGGAACGGCACCGGCACACTGACCTACGCGGGCGTCGGCAACATCGCCGGCCGGCTCTGGAATGCCGAGGGAATCGCGGTCTGGTATCCCACAACGGCACGCTCGGATTTCAGATGCATCGCGTCCAGCAGTTCGACTACCCGCTGTCGTGGAGCGCTTGCTCGTCATGCACTCCGATGGACATCTCGGCTCGCTGGGACCTCGATGATCACGCTGGCCTGCGCTACCACCACCCGGCCCTGATCGCGGCGACTCTGTATCGCGATCACGCGCGCGGACGCGATGATGCCACCATCGTCGTGGTGAGCATATGAGCGACACGGCCTGACTCGGGATGCAGAGATTGAGACCGCGAGACGGTCGCGCGCTGCGCGCCGAGCTCGAGGAAACCAATCGGGGGGTCGTGGCGCTCTACGCCGAGCTCGATGACCAGGCGCGCAGCTCAACGAGGCACTGGATCTCAAGAGCCGCTTTCTGTCATACATGAGCCACGAGTTCCGCACGCCGCTGACCTCGTCACCAGCCTGAGCGGAATCCTGCTGCAGGGGCTCGACGGCCCGCTCGACCACCGAGCAGAAGCGGCAGGTGCAGTTCATCCGCAGCTCCGTCCAGGAGCTCACCGAGATGGTGGATGATCTGCTCGATCTCGCCAAGGTCGATGCCGGTCGCATCACGGTCTCGCCGGAATGGTTCGAGATGGTCGATCTGTTCGCCGCACTGCGCGGCATGTTCAAGCCGATTCTGACCAGCAACGCGGTGTCGCTGATCTTCGAAGAGCCGGACAGCGTCCCGCGCATCTATTCAGACGACCGGCGACTGTCGCAGATCCTGCGCAACTTCATCTCCAACGCGCTGAAGTTCACCAAGCAAGGCGAGGTGCGCGTGAGTGCGCAGCTCGATCGGCGACCGACAGATCGAGTTTGCGGTGACCGATACCGGCGTCGGCATCGCGCCCGAGCATCTGCCGCGCTGTTCGCGGATTTCGTGCAGATCGATACGCGCCTGCAGCGGCGGCTGCGCGGCACGGGTCTGGGGCTGTCGCTGTCGCGCAAGCTCGCGGAGATTGCTGGGCGGACGCGTTGGCGCGGAGAGCGAGCTGGGCGTGGGGTCACGATTCTGGGTCGTGATCCCGGTGAGCTACGATGAGAGCCTGCGAGGCGCCGAAGCTGTGAGCACTGACGAGCCGACCACGAGCGGGTTCGCGCACGCAGGATCCTGGTCGTCGACGACAACGACGGCCTCGCGGTATGCGACGGTTCGCGATGCTGCGTGCCGCGGGCTTCGAGACTTCTGGAGGCCGCAACCGGCAGCCGACGCGCTCGCGCTGGCAGCGAGAAATCGACCTGGTGGTCCTCGACTCAATCTGCCGGACATCGACGGCTTTGAAGTATGCCGGCAGCTGCGGGCGCGCAGCGAGCACCGCGAACCTGCCGATCGTGCTATCTGTCGGCGACCTTCACCGATACCGATGACATCGCGCGGGGCATGCGCACCGGCGCCGACAGCTACCTGATGCATCCGGCCGATCCGGCGGTACTGGTGGCGACCGTGCGGGCGCTGCTGTTCGTGCAAGGATGCGCATGCCGAGAAGCGCACGGCGGACGCCCGCTTTCGGGCACTGTTCGAGCTGGCGCCGAGCGGCATCGCGATGCTCGACGCGGCGCTGAGCTTCGTGGACGTGAACCCGGCGCTGTGCTGCGCTGCTTGACCGCGAGCGCGAAACTCGATCGGCCGACCGTTGCGCGAGCTGCTGTGCAGCGGCAGGAGCACGGTGCCGACGTTGGAAGAGTCGACACCGCGCAGCGCGACAACCGGCATTGGGACGGCACTGCTGCGGGTGCCACGCAGCGACGGTGCCGTCGCCGAGACGGAATGGCAGTCATTGCCGGATACGGGCACCGGCACGCGCATCGCGATCGCAACGGATGTCACCGCGCGCCGCGCAAGCTCGAAACCGCGCGCGAGCATGCCCTGCACAGCGAGCAGGCGGCGCGCGCGGAAGCCGAACGCAGCAACCTGCTCAAGGATGAGTTTCTGGCGACGCTCTCACATGAGCTGCGCAATCCGCTCAATGCCATCCTCGGATGGGCCGAAGTCCTCAAGCGCACACCGGACCTTCCAGCCGATATCGCTCAAGGGTATCGAGGCCATCGATCGCAATTCGCGCCTGCAGTCGCACCTGATCGCGGACCTGCTGGACTTTGCCGGCATCCGCTTTGGCAAGATGCGGCTCGAGCAGGACCCGGATCGATCCCATGCAGGCCTTGCGAGCCGCCGTGGATGTCGTCGCCGGACAGGCCGAGAGCAAGGGTGTGCATCTGGAACTCAGGCAGCTCGAGCGTCCGGTCACGGTTCTCGGCCGACGAGGCCCGCCTGCAACAGGTGTTCTGGAACCTTCTGACGAATGCGATCAAGTTCACCCCCAAAGGCGGACGCGTCGATATCCGGGCGCGCGACAGTGACGGCAACTTCGAGGTCGCGATCAGCGATACCGGCAGCGGTATCAGCCCGGAGTTCCTGCCGCGGCTCTTCGATCGTTTCAGTCAGCAGGATTCAGGCAGCGCCAAGAACTTCGCGGGGCTCGGCATCGGGCTCACGATCGTGCGTCACCTGGTGACCATGCACGGCGGCACCATCAGCGTCGCGAGTGAAGGAGACGGGCGCGGCGCCTGCTTTACGGTGCGGTTTCCTCTGGCCGAAGGAGAACTGGCGGCGAAGAGCGGCACGGGGGGGCCGAGCCTCGTCGGCGTGCGCGTACTCGTCGTGGAGGACTTGGACGACACTCGGGCACTGATCCTTCGGTTGTTGCGCGATGCGGGTGCCGAGGTCCAAGGGGCGGTCGACGTGCACGAAGCGCTCGAAGCCGTCGCGAATGAGGTTCCGCACGTTCTCGTCAGCGACATCGGGATGCCGCGGACCGACGGCTATCAACTGATCCGCACCCTGCGCTCACGGGGCTATTCCCCGCAGCGTCTACCTGCGGTTGCTCTGACGGCCTTCGTACGCACCGAGGATCGCTCGGACGCCCTCGAAGCCGGGTATCAGATCCATCTGAGCAAGCCCGTGAACCCCGAAGTTCTCGTCGCTGCCGTACGCAACCTGTCGAATCCCACGGCGCACTGAGGCTACCGAGAATCTCGCGGCCCAGGCATGCAACTTGCTGCTTGCCGTGGTTTGCATTGCCGCAGCGGGCATAGAGCCATAACGGGGTCCACAATCTTGCGAAGTCCTGACGTCCCAGACGACGCCGGGCCACTGACCTACTTCACCCATGAGGTGGATGGGCGGCTGCGGGTAGGCTGGTGGCGCCGACTCAAAGGCCGACGCATAGAGGTCTTTACCCGCTCACGCGTGCAGATCGCGTTCCTGGAGTCCGACTCGCCGGAGACGACCGCTCAGCGGGTGCTCGAGGAGCTGACCCGTGCTGAGGAGTCCTGAGTCGGAGGGCTGATGCATGACCCCGAAGGGTCTAGACTGGCGCCTGAGGCTCGACATGGCGATGCATCAGGGCAAGACCGAATGGGCACCCACGGGTGCGGGGTTGCTGAGGCCGTCATGTTCCCACTTGATCGTCATCACGATCATCGTCGTGCTTCACGGCGCGGTCTTCTACTTCATTGCGCGGGAACATGGCGCTCGCGACTTCGGGGGGATGGGCCTGCGATGTTCGGGCCTGTCATCTCGCAGGTCTGGGTCCCGGAAAGAGCTGGCATCTCATCGCGGCCCTGGCGACCCGAGGCACCGGCGGACCGAACTCCTCCGCCCCTCCGATGGACTTTTCCCGCCATTGATCTGTGGCCGAGCGCGCCGGGCTGGTCGCCCACCCTTTCCGAATTTGCACCCGTGACGAATGCCCGACCCGATCCTCCTGAGATGGAGACCTTCCTGGACCCGCAAGGACGGCTCATCACCAGGCCGGCGATCAGGCACTCGAGCTTGCGCATGATTCGATGGCTGCGCCCGGTATATGCGAGCGAGTGCTCAGCGGGTACTGCGGGGCGCTCCGTCGTGCTCGATTTGCTGATCGACTCATCCGGCCAACCCGTCGAGGTCAAGGTCGTGCAAAGCTCGGGACAATCGGAGCTTGATGACGCAGGCTTGGGCGCCGCTCGAGAGTGGAGATTCGCGCCGCCGCTATGGCAGTCGAGACCTGTTCAGACGCGAGGACGAATCGAGCTGCGGTTCAATTGTTGATGTCGTACCGCTTGCGTGCCGCGGTTCTGGATGATCGTCCAGCATTGACCTCACTCATCGCACGCTCTGCGCGAGCCCTCAGTACCGCTGATTACAGATCCGAACAGATCGAAGGCGCGCTAAGAGGTGCTTTCGGAGTCGACACCCAGCTCATCCGCGACCGCACGTATTTCGTCATCGAGGCGGCGGATGAGATCGTGGCGTGCGGGGGCTGGAGTTACCGCCGCACCTTGTTCGGTTCAGACAGTCGCCTCGAAAGGGATGCCGCGGAGCTGGATCCGCGAACGGATCCGGCCAAGATCCGCGCGTTCTTCGTGGACCCGCAGCACACGCGCAAAGGTCTCGGCACCATGCTGCTCGAGGAGTGCGAGCGTGAAGCGCGGGCGCGCGGCTTTGCCCGTGCAGAGTTGATGGGAACCCTGCCGGGCGTACGTCTTTATGCTGCGCGGGGCTATGTAGCGGAGCCCCAGATACTTTACGAGGTGAGCCCCGGTGTCCACATCGAGTTCGTTCCGATGATCAAAGTCATCGGCGGGGGTGTTTAGCCGGCTTGCTTAAAATGGGATACACAGCACAACAGTGTGACGCAGTTCCCTGACATATTCTGGTCCGGTCCCCGACAAACACCTAGAGGTCTCCGGATGCTTGGTCCACTTTTGCTGTCCGTCGTCGCAACCACTCCCGATGAACTCGCCGAGCGCTCGGTTCACCGGAGCACGTTCGACGCTGGCCCCCGGCCGGCGGAGAATCCCCATACTCACGCCAACGGGTCCGAGTCACCGCGTCCCACCAGGGACCTGCGGCTTCAAGGATCAGCTGCTAAATAATTGGGGCTGCGAGATCAGGGAGAGTTGACTCGCCTTGACCTCGACGGCCCGCTCGCCCGCGTCTCCGGCCACTGAATCAGGCTAGGGTCGGAATCGAACCGGCGTACACGGCTTTGCAGGCCGCTGCATGACCACTCTGCCACCTAGCCCCGGGTCCGGCGACATACGGTAGTCGCCGCCGAAACAACAAGCCCCGGATCGTCCGGGGCTTGTGAATCGGAATCTGGAGCGGGAAACGAGACTCGAACTCGCGACCCCGACCTTGGCAAGGTCGTGCTCTACCAACTGAGCTATTCCCGCATCTTGTCTCGATGAGCAGCCGAGATTGTAGGTGCAAGGGTCTGCATGTCAAGGCAATTGCAGGCTCGCACCCTCAAGAAAACCGTTTTGATTTATGGACTTAGATCGGCGCTTCTAGTGTTCGCGCAAGTCGGGCCATGCCGCCCGCAAGTAAACGAGCATGGAAAACAGCGTCAGTACCGCGGCGACCACGGTCAGGATGACGCCAAGCTTGTAGATCGGCAGCCCCAAAAGGTCCCAGCGGTAGAGCATCATCGAGAGGCCGATCACCTGCAGTATGGTCTTGTACTTGCCGAGCACGGACACCGCGACCTTGCGCCGCTGTCCGACCTCCGCCATCCACTCGCGTAGCGCCGATATCGCGATCTCGCGTCCGATAATGACCGCAGCCATGAGCACGATCGCCGGACGCGGATCCTTGCTGACGAGCAGGACCAGCGCCGTGGCGACGATCAGCTTGTCGGCGACGGGATCCAGGAAAGCACCGAGGCGCGAGATCTGGCCCAACCTTCGGGCCAGATAGCCATCGAGCGAATCGGTGATCCCCGCGGCGGCGAAGATCAGACCGGCCGCTGGATCGGCCCAGTGTAGCGGGGCGTAGAACGCGAGCACGACCAGCGGAATCGCCGCGATCCGTATCCAGGTCAAAATGTTGGGCAACGTCCAGCGCATCGATGCGGGACGGGCCGGTTTGTCAGTACTCACGAGGTCCGCCGACACACATCCTCACGCGCCGGGATGGAGATGGTCATAAAGGCTCCGCGCGAGCGCCGCGCCGATGCCTGCGACCTGCTCGAATTCTGCCATGCCGGCACGCAGCACACCCTGCAGACCGCCGAAGTGCTTCAGCAGCGCGCGCCGCTTGGCCGGACCAAGGCCCGGCACCGTTTCGAGCACGGACTCACTATACCGCTTGGCGCGCCTGCGGCGATGCCCCGTGATCGCAAAACGGTGCGCTTCATCGCGAATGCGCTGGATGAGCCGCAGCGCCGGCGAGTGTGGCTCGAGCATACGTGGTGCGGCGGCTCCGTATATGAAGAGCCGTTCCTGTCCCGGCCGGCGATCCGGTCCCTTCGCCACGCCGATGAGCGTGACGTCCTCGAAGCCGAGATTTGCGAGCACGCTGTGGACTTCATTGATCTGACCGAGTCCACCGTCGATCAGCAGCAAATCCGGGGCGGCGACCTCACCATCGCGAATGCGCGTGTAGCGCCGCTCCAGGGCTTGGCGCAGAGCACCATAGTCATCGCCGGGAGCGACACCCGAGATGTTGAAGCGCCGGTATTCCTTTTTGAGGGGACCTTCCGCGCCGAACACGACACAGGAGGCGACCGTTCCCTCCCCGCCCGTATGGCTGATATCGAAGCACTCGATGCGACCCGGCAGCTCGGGAAGCTCGAGCTCATCGGCGAGGGCTGCCAGCATTTCCTCGGTGCCCTGGCGCTGCGCGAGTCGCATGCGCAGAGCCTGTGTCGCGTTCTCAAGCGCAAGCTCGACCCAACGGGCGGCGATGCCGCGCACCGGGCGACGCACACTGACTTCATGGCCTGAGCGCTCGCGCAGCACCTGCTCGAGGGCGCCCGCGTCTGGTAACTCGAGCCCGATGAGCGCCTCGGTGGGCGGCTCCTGCGATGCGTAGTACTGCAGCAGAAACGAGGCCAGGGCCTCCTGAGGCTCGGCGAGCGTTGCGCGCGGAAAGTAGCTCGTCGTACCGAGATTGCGGCCGCCGCGCACGAGCATGACGCTGATCGCGTACTCGCCCGGCTCTCCGACGATTGCGAACACATCCGCATCCCGCTCGGCATCGGCCGTGACGATCTGCTGCGCCTGGATGCGCTTGAGCGTCGCAAGCTGATCTCGGATCTGCGCGGCGCGCTCGAACTGCAGGCGGGTCGCAGCCTCCTCCATGCGCGCCTGCAGCTGCGTATTGACCTCGGAGCTGCGGCCCTCGAGCACTTTGACCGCCGCATCCACGTCCTGGGCGTAGGTCGCACGGTCGATCAACCCCACGCACGGCGCGGAGCAGCGCCCGATCTGGTGCTGCAGACAGGGACGGCTCCGATTTGCGAAAAATGTGTCCCGGCAGTTTCGGATCAAAAAAAGTCGCTGCAGGCCATGCAGCGTCTCGCGCACCACACCCGCGTTGGGAAAGGGACCGAAATAGCGGCCGGGAAGATTGCGCGGACCGCGATAGAAGGCGAGTCGCGGGTATTCATGGTCGGTGCACAGATGAATGTACGGAAAGCTCTTGTCATCGCGGAGCACGACGTTGAACCGCGGCTTGTGCTCCTTGATGAGGTTGTATTCCAGAAGCAGGGCCTCGGTCTCGGAGTTCGTGACCGTGACTTCGATCGCGGCGATCTGCTGCACCAGAGCCTGCACCTTCGGTGCGATGTTGCTCGGATTGAAATATGTCCCGACCCGGTCGCGCAGGCTTTTGGCCTTGCCGACGTACAGCAGCTCGCCTCCCGCGGCCATCATCCGATAGACCCCTGGCCTGCGGGGGAGACTCGAAACGTATTCCTTCGGATCGAAGGTCCGGGCCGTCATGGCGTGCGCGCTCGTGCGAGCTCGCAGGCGCGTGCGAGCACGCTCTTGAACATCTTCGCGGTCAGGCGCCGAGTCTGAGTGTTGTAGCGGCTGCAATGATACGAGTCGAGGAGGTACAGCGCGTCGCTCAGACGGTGCTCGCCGCCGTGAGCGAAGCTGAAGGCCGTGCGCTTGAGGCCCAATGCGACGAGTGCCGCATCATGCGCGATCCGTCCGAGTGCGACCAGCACGCGGGCCCCCTCGAGGGTCGCGAGCTCAGCGGAAAGGTATGCGTTGCAGCGCCGAATCTCTTCCGGGGTCGGCTTGTTCTCAGGCGGCGCGCACTTGACCGCGTTCGTGATGCGCGTGTCGTACAGCACAAGGCCATCGTCCGCCGCGGTCCCCTCGGCTTGATTCGACAGTCCGAGCTCGAAGAGCGTCTCGTAGAGCAGGATGCCAGCGAAGTCACCGGTGAAGGGCCGTGCGGTGCGGTTGGCGCCGTGCATGCCCGGCGCAAGGCCGACGAGAACGATGCGTGCCGCGGGGTCTCCGAAAGGCGCGACCGGCCGACACCAGTAACTCGGGTAGCGCAGGTGGGCTTCGGCGAGATAGCTGGCGAGGCGCGGACAGCGCGTGCAGCGGCTGTCGTAGATGGCGCTCGGCGCGTCGTCAATCATCCATGTGGCGAATCACGGCGTCGGCGAAGCCCGAGGTGCTCATGAGCTTCGCGCCCGGAATGAGTCCCTGCATCTTCTCCTCGACGTTCTTGCGTGCCGCGAGCTCGCGCTTCGGAGCACGGATCGCTTCGCGCAAACGCGCCAAGTCGTAGGTGAGCTCCTTGTGCGCGATGGTGCTGGCGACGCCCTTGATGATGAGGTCCGCGGCCTCGGTCCATTGCAGATAGCGCAGCATCATTTCCGCCGACAGGATGAGCGAGCCCGGGTTCACACGATCCTTGCCTGCAAATCCCGGAGCCGTGCCGTGCGTCGCCTCGAAGACTGCAGGACCGTCGCCGATATTGCCGCCCGGAGCGATGCCGATACCACCGACCTGAGCCGCGAGCGCATCGGAGATGTAATCGCCGTTGAGGTTGAGCGTGGCGATCACGTCGTACTCTTCCGGTCGCATCAACACCTGCTGCAGAAAGTTGTCTGCGATCACATCCTTCACGATGATGTCCGAGCCGCTCAGCGGGTTCTTGAAGCTGAGCCACGGTCCGCCGCCGATCTCGCGCGCCCCGAACTCGTCTTTCGCAAGCTGATATCCCCAGTTGCGGAACGCACCCTCGGTGAACTTCATGATGTTGCCCTTGTGCACCAGAGTCACCGAGACGCGATCGTTGTCGATCGCATACTGGATCGCCTTGCGGATGAGGCGCTGGCTACCTTCCTTCGAGACGGGCTTGATGCCGATGCCGGAGCTCGAGGGAAAGCGGATCCCTGTCACCCCGAGCTCACGATGCAGGTACGCGATGAGCTGGTGAACTTGGGCCGATCCCGCCGCCCATTCGATCCCCGCGTAAATGTCCTCCGTGTTCTCGCGAAACACCACCATGTCGGTGAGGCTCGCGTCCTGCATTGGACTTGAGACCCCAGGGAAGTAACGGATGGGCCGCACACAGGCGTACAGGTCGAGCGTCTGACGCATGGCGACATTCAGCGAGCGAATCCCCTCGCCAACCGGGGTTTCGAGCGGCCCCTTGATCGCGACCACGAACTCGCGCAAGACCTGCATCGTCTCATCCGGCAGCCAGTTGCCGTACAGCCGATTCGCCTTGGCGCCCGCATAGACTTCCATCCAGCGCACTGCGCGGCGCGCGCCGTAGGCCTTGCCGACCGCAGCATTGACGACTTTGAGCATGGCCGGCGTCACGTCGATGCCGATGCCATCGCCTTCGATGTAGGCAATGATCGGCTGGTCGGGAACGCTCAGGCTCGCGTCGGTATTGATGATGATCCGCGAGCCGTCCTGCGGAACGAGGATGTGATCGTAGTGCGTCACAGCGCGCGAGAATATCGTTGCTGCATCGCAACGCGCAACCACTCAGCCAACGGCCGTGGCTGCGGCTGCATCCGGCACGTCACGTCGTGCGGCGACTCTTGTGGCTTCGCTCCGCGATCAGCAGAGCGAGCTCGAGGGCCTGGTCATAGTTGAGTCGCGGATCGACCGTGGAGCGATACGCTCGCTGTAGATCGCCGTCGGTCAAACCGCGTGCGCCACCGGTGCATTCGGTCACGTCATCACCCGTCAGCTCGACGTGCACGCCACCGAGGTAGGAGCCCATCTCCTCGTGAATGCGGAAGGCGCAGTCGATCTCCTTCAGGATGTTCTCGAAGCGGCGCGTCTTGAAGCCGCCCGTCGTGGTCTCGGTGTTGCCGTGCATGGGGTCGCACACCCAAAGCACGGTCTGTCCCGTCTCACGCACCGCCTCGATGAGAGGCGGGAGCGATTTCTCGATGTCCTTCGCTCCAAAGCGATGAATGAAGGTGAGGCGCCCCGGCTGATTCTGAGGATTGAGCACGCTCACCAGACCCTGCGCCCAGGCGCGATCGGTTCCTGATCCGATTTTCACCGCGATGGGGTTGCTGATGCCACGGAAATATTCCACGTGCGCGCCGTCAAGCTGTGCGGTGCGCATGCCGATCCAGGGCATGTGCGTCGAGAGGTTGTACCAGCGCTGCTGGCGCGGAATGAAGCGCGTCTGCGCCTGCTCGTAAAGAAGTAGCAGGCCCTCGTGGCTCGCATAGAAGTCGACGTGCGCCGCCTCGTGCACGGCACGCCCGCTCACCCCCTCGAAGAAATCAAGCGCATCTGCGATCGAGTCAGCGATGCGATGGAAGGCTTCCTTGCGCGGGGAATGCTTGACGAAGCCCAGGTCCCAGTACTCCGGATGGTGCAGATCGGCAAAGCCACCATCGATCAGGGCGCGCACGAAGTTCAAAGTCAGGGCCGCGCGCTCGTAGCCGCGCAGCAGCAGATTCGGATCCGCCGCGCGCGCTTCGGCCGTGAATTCCGGTCGATTCACCAGATCCCCGCGATAGCTCGGCAGCGTCACGCCATCGCGAGTCTCCGTGTCCGCCGAGCGCGGCTTGGCGTACTGGCCAGCCATGCGCCCGACCCGCAGGATCGGCCGCTTCAGTCCGTGCAGCAAAACCAGGCTCATCTGCAGGAGGATCTTCAGCTTCTTGGCGATCTGATCGGATTCGCAGTCGGCGAAGGTCTCCGCGCAATCGCCCCCCTGCAGCAGGAACGCCTGGCCACGCTGTGCCGCCGCGAGCCGCTCACGCAAGGCATCGACTTCCCATGACACGACGATCGGCGGCAGGCGCGAGAGCTGCGCCACGACCCGCTCCAGTGCCGCCGCATCACCATAGCGGGGTTGCTGCTGGGCAGTCTTGGACTGCCAGCTTGCCGGGTGCCAAGTTGTGGTCTCGGGAGATCGCATTTCGCTTGGAGCCTAGCATGAAACGCCGGGGGCGCCAGGCCGCCCGCGCAGCTGGCGCCAGAGGCCGCATTTGGAGCAGAATGCGCGCCCTTTCCGCAAGCTCGAACGCCTGGCGGGTTATTCAATGCATCGTGTACTCATCCTCGGCGCCGGCAAGATCGGCGCGCTCATCTCGGGACTGCTCGCCGAGTCCGAAGCCTATGAGGTGCAACTCGCGGACGTGGACGGCGCCACCGCCGAAGCGGTCACGAAGGCCCACGGCTCGCCGCACCTGAAGGGCTTCGCGCTCGATGCCAGTGCGGGCCCTGCGCTCAGCCGTCACCTCTTTGCCCATCCCGTCGACGCCGTGATCTCGAGCCTGCCCTATCACTGCAATGTGGCCGTCGCAGAGGCGGCGCGCGCGGCAAACATACATTACTTCGATCTCACCGAGGACGTTGAGGTCACCCGCGCCGTGCGCCGCATTGCAAGCGGCGCACGACAGGCCTTCGTACCGCAATGCGGCCTCGCACCGGGCTTCATCAGCATCGCAGCCAATGAGCTCATCACCCACTTCGATGAGCTGCGCAGCGTCAAGCTGCGCGTGGGCGCGCTGCCGCAGCATCCCAACAACGTCCTCAAGTACTCCCTCACCTGGTCGACGGAGGGTCTCATCAACGAATACGGCAATCCCTGTCAGGCGGTCGTGGAGGGACGCACCGTGGATGTGGCGCCGCTCGAGGGCCTCGAGGAGATCGAGATCGATGGCACGCTGTATGAGGCGTTCAACACCTCAGGCGGCTTGGGCTCGCTCGCCGAGACACACGGCGTGCACGTCGAGTCCATGAACTACAAGACGATCCGCTATCCCGGGCACTGTGAGCAGATGCGACTGCTCATGAACGACCTCAAGCTCAATCATGATCGCGCCACCTTGAAACGGATCCTCGAGAATGCCGTGCCGCAGACACTGCAGGATGTCGTGATCGTCTACGCCGCTGTCACCGGCAAGCAGGAGGGTGAGCTGCGCGAGGAGAACTACGTCAACAAGATTTATCCGCAGTTGATTGCAGGACGCCTCTGGTCCGCGATCCAGGTCACGACCGCCGCGGGAATCAGCGCAGTCGTCGACTCGGTGCTGCAGCATCCGAGTCATTACACGGGCTTCGTCGCGCAGGAACAGTTCCGGTTACCCGACATCCTTGCCAATCGCTTCGGGCGCTACTATGCCGCGGGCGGCAGCAAGGATATCTCCGGTCAGGTCGTGGTCACCGGCAAGGCCGGCAAGCAGCGTCGACTCAAAGGGGCAGCCTAGGATCATGAGCAAGCCAAATGTCCCGGAGCTCCTGAAGCGTCTGGGTATCGAGTCCCCGCAGGCGGGAACCTGGTCAGGGTCGCACGGCTGGTCGCAAGCGAGCGCTGGCCCATTGATCGAGGTGCGTAATCCGTCCAGCGGCGAGCCACTCGCGCAGGTGCGCGGCGCGCGTCTCGAGGACTATGAGCAGCTGCTCGAGTCGGCCACCAAGGCCAGCGCCGCGTGGCGTGCGCTGCCTGCGCCCAAGCGCGGCGAGATCGTGCGGCTCATCGGTGAGGAACTGCGCCGCTGCAAGCAGGACCTCGGCACCCTCGTCTCGCTCGAGAACGGCAAGATCCTCGCCGAGGGGCTCGGCGAAGTGCAGGAGATGATCGACATCGCGGACTTCGCCGTCGGGCAGGCGCGCATGCTCTACGGATTGACCATGCATTCCGAGCGCTCGCAGCATCGGATGTACGAGCAGTGGCATCCTCTTGGCGTCGTCGGCATCATTTCCGCCTTCAACTTCCCGGTGGCTGTGTGGTCCTGGAATGCATTCCTCGCCGCGATCTGCGGCAATGTGTCTGTGTGGAAGCCCTCGCCCAAGACGCCGCTGACGGCGATCGCGGTTCAACAGCTCTGCAATCGGGTTCTCGAATCGCAGCGGGCGCCAGCGATTTTCCAGCTTTTCATCGATGCAGGCACCGAGCTCGCGACGCGCTTCGTGGATGACCCTCGGGTCTCGCTGGTTTCCTTCACAGGCTCGACGCCCGTCGGGCGCGTCGTCGCTGAGCGCGTCGCGGCGCGACTCGGCAAGAGTCTCCTGGAGCTCGGCGGCAACAACGGCATCATCGTCGATGAGACGGCGGATCTGGATCTGGCGGTTCCGGCGATCGTGTTTGGCGCGGTGGGCACCGCGGGCCAGCGCTGCACCACCACACGTCGCGTGCTGGTGCATGAGTCCAAGCGGGCCGAGCTCGAGAGGCGGCTGGTGCACGCCTATCGGCAGGTGCGCATCGGTGATCCGCTGGATCCCGGCACGCTCATGGGGCCTCTCATCGATGCCAACGCGGTGAAGCACTATACGGCGGCGATCGAAGCGGCTCGTGCCGCAGGTGCCGAGCTGCTGCACGGCGGGCGGGTGCTCCCTGGACCCGGCCACTTCGTGGAGCCGGCGCTCATGCGTGCGCGCAACGACTGGTCGATCGTGCAGAGCGAGACGTTTGCGCCCATCCTGTACCTGATCCCGGTGCGCTCGCTCACTGAGGCCATCGACCTGCACAATGCCGTCGCGCAAGGCTTGTCCTCGGCGATCTTTACCGACCGGCTGCAGCATGCGGAGCTCTTTCTGTCCTCCGTGGGCAGCGACTGCGGCATCGCCAATGTGAATATCGGCACTTCCGGCGCCGAGATCGGCGGCGCCTTCGGTGGAGAGAAGGACACCGGGGGCGGACGCGAATCAGGCTCGGATGCCTGGAAGGCCTATATGCGCAGGCAGACGAACACCATCAACTGGAGCCGTTCCCTGCCGCTCGCTCAGGGCATCGAGTTCAAACTCGACGCTTGAAGCAGCCGCTTCGCTTCGCGCCACAGTGCATCCCACTGCTCGGCGTCAAGCGCGCGCAGGGTGAGACCACGCTCGGCAGCGAGGCGCTCCATTTCATGGAAACGGCGCTCGAACTTGCCGTTCGCAGAGCGCAACGCCGCCTCCGCATCGATCTGAAGATGCCGGCTCCAGTTGACGAGCGTGAACAGAAGATCGCCGATCTCCTCCGCGGCGGCGGCCTCGGAGTTCGGCTCCGGGCCTGACAGCGCCGCATCAAGCTCGCCGAGCTCTTCACTGACTTTGGCGCGCACATCCGAAGGGCGTTGCCAGTCGAAGCCGACACGCGCTGCACGCGCGCCGAGCTTCGCGGCGCGCGTCAGCGCGGGAAGGGCCCGCGGCACATCGGCGAGCACCCCGTCCGCACCCCCGCGCCGCTGCGCAGCCGCCGCCCGCTCGCGCTCCTTCTGCACCTCCCAGTCACGCAGGATCGCATCGGGCTCTGCTGGTTTCGAACCCTCGGGTGCGGCAAAGACATGTGGGTGTCGGCGAACGAGCTTGGTGCTGATCGCCTCCGCGACGGCTGAGAAATCGAACCAGCCGCGCTCCTGCGCCATGCGCGCGTGGAACACCACCTGAAAAAGCAGGTCGCCGAGCTCATCGCGCAGGCGCTCCGGCTCAGCGCTCTCGATGGCATCGAAAACCTCGTAAGCCTCCTCGATCGTGTAGGGCGCGATGCTCGCGAAGTCCTGCGCCCGATCCCACGCGCAGCCGCGCTGCGGGTCGCGCAGCCGGGCCACCACCGCGAGGAGCTCGGTGAGTGCGTCCGCGGGCTCGCTCATGCTGAGGGCCTGAGCGCGCAACGGCGGTAGAGCGTCACCAACATGCCTGCCGTTGCGCCCCAGATGTTACGGTCACCGTACGGAATGTCGCACAGCTCGATCTCCGTCTCGCCCTGTCCGAAGCCGAAGCGTCGGACCCTGCGCCGGTGATTGCTCGGCTGAAAAACGAACTCGAGCGGCACCTCGAAGGTGTCCTGCACTTCCTGTGCATCGAGCAGCAGCTCAAAGCCGGGGCGCACCAGTGCGACCACCGGTGTCACGCGAAAGCCGCTGATCACGATGTGATCGGGAAGATAGCCTGCAACCTCGATGAAGCCGGGTTCAAGACCGATCTCTTCATGCGCCTCGCGCAGCGCCCCCGAACTCGGACCTTCGTCCTCCGGCTCGATGCGCCCGCCCGGAAAGCTGATTTGACCGGGATGATTCTTGAGCTGGCTCGCGCGCTGCGTGAGCAATACCGTCAGCTGCGGCTCACGCTCGACGATCGGGATCAGGACGGCGGCCGGCATCGGATTGGCCGGGAAGTAAGCCTTCAACTTTTGACTCTCTGCGAGCGTGAGACCCGGAATCAGCCAGTCCTCGCGCGCATGCTGCGGCTGAGTGCCGGCAAGGCACGCGCGAATACGCGCTGCCCAGTCGAGCGCCTGCGAAGCCTCCAGAGTCATCAACCGCCCGCGCTGGTGCCGCCCTTGATGCCGCCGCGCGTGAGCTCGGTCGGATCAAGCAAGCGCGCAAGCTCGCCTTTCGGCAGCTCGGTCATTCTCTCGGCGATCTCGCTTGATCGGCCGTCCCTCCGCATAAGCGCGCTTGGCGATCGCGGCGCCCTTCTCGTACCCGATCACGGGATTGAGCGCCGTGACGAGGATCGGATTGCGCTCGAGCGCTTCGGCGAGCCGCGCTTCGTTCACCTTGAAGCCGGCGATCGCCTTGTCGGCGAGCACGCGCACCACGTTCGCCATCAGCCGGATGCTCTCGAGCAGCTTGTACGCGATGATGGGCAGCATGACGTTGAGCTGGAACTGACCCGACTGGCCTGCCAGGGTGATCGTGGTGTCGTTGCCGATCACTTCGGCCGCCACCATCGCTGCGGCCTCGGGGATCACAGGATTGACCTTGCCCGGCATGATGCTGCTGCCGGGCTGCAGCGCAGGCAGCGAGATCTCCCCAAGGCCAGCGAGGGGTCCGCTGTTCATCCAGCGCAGATCGTTGGCGATCTTCATCAGGCTGACCGCGACGACTTTGAGCTGTCCGGACAACTCGACGGCCGTGTCCTGGCTGGACAGCGACTCGAAATAGTTGCGGCTCGGCTGAAACGCGAGGCCCGTGAGGCGCGACAGCTCACCGCAGAACACAGCTCCGAACTTCGGGTGCGCGTTGATGCCGGTACCGACCGCCGTGCCACCCTGAGCGAGTGCCAGGAGCCGTGGCTGCAGGCTGTCGAGGCGCGCATGCCCATTCTCGATCTGCACCCGCCAACCGGAGAGTTCCTGACCGAGCGTAACGGGCATCGCATCCATCAGGTGGGTGCGCCCGGTCTTCACGATCGCGCCCGACCTCGGGCTCCTTCGCACGCAGCGTCGCGCACAGATGCTCGAGCGCAGGCAGCAGCTCCCCGTGCACCGCCAGTGCGGCGCTCACGTGGATCGCGGTGGGGATGACATCGTTGCTGCTCTGTCCCATGTTGACCTGGTCGTTGGCATGGACCTCCCGCCCGAGCCGCCGCGTCGCGAGGTGCGCGATCACCTCGTTCGCGTTCATGTTGGTGCTCGTGCCCGAGCCGGTCTGAAAGACATCGATCGGAAACTGCGCATCGTGAAGACCGCTTGCCACTTCCGCGGCGCTCTCGGCGATGGCCTGTGCGATCGGCTCCTCCAGCAGCCCGAGCCGCGCGTTCGCCGCGGCGGCCGCCTGTTTGATGAGGCCGAGCGCGCGAATGAACGTGCGTGGCATGGGGCGCCCGCTGATCGGAAAGTTCTGCACCGCGCGCTGCGTCTGCGCACCCCAGAGCGCATCGGCAGGAACCTCGAGCTCTCCCATGGAGTCACGTTCGATTCGGTGTGCGGAAGTCATCGGTTCACTCCGGCGCTACAGGGCGTGCTTGCGTGCGGTATCATCGCAAATCGTAGCACTCCGACACGCTCGCGACGCATGTCATCCAACACGATCGATGCGCTCTCTCCCGTCGATGGCCGCTATCATGCGGCGACACAGCCGCTGCGCGCGTTGCTCTCCGAGGCGGGCCTGATCCGTGAGCGCGTCCGCGTGGAGGCACGCTGGCTCTTGCAGCTGACGGAGGTGGCGCCGCAGCTGGCCGGCTCCCACCTCGAGGCACCCGTGCGCGCCGCCGCGCAAGAGCTCGCCACCGAGCCACCGCCGCAGGCGGCAGCGGCCGTGAAGCGCATCGAGGCGCGCACGAATCATGATGTGAAGGCGGTCGAGTACTACGTACGCGAGCATTTGAGCGCGGCGGGTGCTCGTCCGGCGACGCTGGAGCTCGTGCACTTCGCCTGCACGTCCGAGGACATCAACAACGTCAGCTACGCTCGCCTGCTCGTCGCTGCGCGCGAGCATCTCCTCGACGGTACTGACGCAGCTCGCCACCGAGCTCACGATGCTCGCACATCGCTACGCGCAGACGCCGATGCTGGCGCGTACGCACGGCCAGGCTGCGAGCCCGACGACCCTCGGCAAGGAAATGGCCAATGTGGTCGCGCGCCTGGCGCGTGCGCGGCGACGGCTGCGCAATGTCGAGGTGCTGGGCAAGTGGAACGGAGCCGTCGGCAACTTCAATGCGCACGCCGTGGCGCTGCCGAATGTCGATTGGCCCGCCGTCACGCGCCGGTTCGTCGAGTCCCTGGGTCTCGCCTGCAACGCCTACACGACGCAGATCGAGCCGCACGACTGGATCGCGGAGTATTGCGATGCGGTCGCGGCGGTCAATGTGATTCTCAACGACCTGAGCCGCGACATGTGGGGTTACATCTCGCTCGGCTATCTGCGCCAGCGCGCGCTCGAGCAGGAAGTCGGCTCCTCCACGATGCCGCACAAGGTGAACCCGATCGACTTCGAGAATGCCGAAGGCAACATCGGCGTTGCGAATGCATTGCTGCGACATTTTTCGGAGAAGCTGCCGGTATCGCGCTGGCAGCGCGATCTCACCGACTCGACGGTGCTGCGCAACCTCGGCGTCGCTCTCGGGCACTCGCTCATTGCGTGGCGCGCGCTGATGCGCGGTCTTTCCAAGATCGACGCAGACACCGGAGCGCTGGCGGCGGACGTGCAGGAAGCCTGGGAGGTCATGGGTGAGGCGGTGCAGACGGTGCTCCGCGCCGCAGGCGTGCCTGGCGGTTACGAGATGCTCAAGGCGCTGACGCGCGGCCGCGGCATCGATCGGGTGGCACTGGCCGCCTTCATCGATTCGCTCGCGCTGCCTGAGCATGACAAGGCGCGTCTGCGCGCACTGCGGCCGGCGGATTATGTCGGATTGGCCGCACGTCTTGCCGCGGAGATCACGCCCGCCGAAGCGCTCTGCGCTGCGAGCACGCCGGCCGGGCAAAGTGCGAACTGAGCCTCGTTTTACATGTGCCCGCGCCCGCGCCGGGCGAAAGCGTGACCGATTCGGCGATTCCCTCCCCGCGCCGTTCCTATCATCGGTGGCCTGCGGCAACGCAGATGCCTACAGACGAGCCGCCCAACGTGGACTTGCCCGGGGAGAAAGACGAATCGAGCGTGCTGGCCGCCTTGGCCGGCGCCCGCTATTCGCCCGAAGGCGAGAGCGAAACGGTCAGTCTGGCAACCCCTGCGCGCACCGATGAGCCACTGACCGTCATCACGAGCGTCGCCGAGGCGCGGGTTGCGGTCGACACCGCGGCCGCCTCCGCCCAGCGCATGATCTCCATCTACACGCCTGATCTGGAGCCCGAGCTCTACGATCAGAGCGCGTTTCTCGAGATCATCAAGCGCTTCGTGCTGTCGCGCAGCTTCTCCAAGGTGCGGGTCCTCCTCGTGGACCCGGCTCGGGTCATGCGCGACAGCAATCGTTTCATCGCCATGGGCCGGCGCCTGTCGAGCTACATCGACATCCGCTACGTGGCGGACCACGCCCCGCAGCGTGCCTCGGCCTACCTGATCGCGGATGATCGAGCGATCTTCTATCGCTTACGGGCCGACAGCTGGGACGGCATCGCTGACTTCAACAATCAGCCCGTGGCCAGGCTGTACCTCAACGAATTCGACAGCGTCTGGAACGCGAGTGCGCCGGAGAATGCGCTGCGGGTTGCCCGCAGAAGCTGAGCGAGTCAGTTGGCTATACTCGCGGGCATGCCATGGAAGCCAGACGTGACGGTGGCTGCGATCGCCGAGGATGGCGGCCGCTTTCTGGTCGTCGAAGAGCGCATCTCGAGCCGCCTCGTCTTCAATCAGCCCGCCGGCCACGTCGAATACGGTGAAACGCTCATCGAGGCCGTCGCGCGGGAGACGCGCGAGGAGACAGCCTGGCGCTTCAAAGCCGAATCCTTGCTCGGCGTGTACCTGTGGCGCCACCCGGGCCACGGCCGCTCGACGCTGCGCTTCGCCTTCACGGGAGCGGTCAGCGATCACGACCCCTCGCAACCGCTCGACCGAGGCATTCTGCGTACTCATTGGCTGACACGCGGCGAGCTGATCGAGCGCCAACCGCGCCTGCGCAGCCCACTCGTTCTGCGCTGCGTGGATGACTACCTGAGCGGCCGGCGGCTGCCACTCGACGCCGTCGCCTACCTGGACTTGCAGACCGCCGCGCAGGTCGAGGCCGTCGCGATCTAAAGCGTACAATTGGCGCATGAGCGCCAGGTCCGCAACCCGCGTCGTCGTGGGACTTTCCGGCGGCGTCGATTCTGCCGTCACGGCCCTGCTCCTCAAAGACCAGGGTTACGACGTACACGGCCTCTTCATGAGCAACTGGGAGGAGGACGACGGGTACTGCACCGCCGCCCAGGACTTTCAGGACGCTCGCGCCGTGGCGCGAGAGCTTGCGATCCCGTTGCACCGCGTGAGCTTCGCGCAGGGCTACCGCGAGCGCGTCTTCGCCCACTTCCTGCGCGAGCAGCGCGCCGGGCGCACACCCAACCCGGATGTCCTGTGCAACCGGGAAATCAAATTCGGCCTCGCTCTGCCGTACGCGCATCGCCTCGGCGCGGACTGTTTCGCCACCGGCCACTATGCGCAGATCCTCGTGGGGTCCGCCGGCGCTGAGCTGCACAAGGCGCGCGATCCGGACAAGGACCAGAGCTACTTCCTGTGCGCAGTGCCCATGAGCGAGCTCGCACGCACGCTCATGCCACTCGGCACGCTTCTGAAGGCCGAAGTACGCGAGCGGGCGCGCCGCGCTGGCCTGCCGGTCTTCGACAAGCCTGACAGCACCGGCATCTGCTTCATCGGCGAGCGCCCTTTCCGAGATTTCCTGGCCCGCTACCTGCCGAGCGAGCCCGGTGCGATCGAGTCCCCGGATGGGGAACGCCTCGGTACGCATCGAGGCCTCGCGTTCTACACGCTCGGACAGCGCGCAGGGCTTGCGATCGGCGGCCGGCGCGGCGGCTCCGAGGAGCCGTGGTACGTCGCGCAGAAGGACACCGCGCGCAACGCGCTCATCGTCGTGCAGGGGCATGACCATCCGCTTTTGTCGAGCCGTGCGCTCAGCACCGAGACCATGCACTGGCTGAGCACGCCCCCGCCACGCACAGCCGCTGCACCGTGAAAGTGCGCTATCGGCAGGCCGATCAGGCCGCGACGATCGAGACCCTTGTGCGACGGCGCTGTCCGCATCGTGTTCGATGAGCCGCAGCGCGCCGTGACTCCGGGTCAATATGCAGTGATATACGACGGCGAGCGCTGCATCGGTGGCGGTGTCATCGAGGCATGCGAGCCCGATATACTTTCTGCCGACGCCGCGCGGCACCGAATCGCGCTGCGACTTCGGAGGATTTCATGACCGACAGCCTGAAGACGCGATCGACCCTCAAGGTCAAGGACCGCACGTACGAGATTTACGATCTTGCCGCGCTGCCGGCGCAGAAGCTCGCCCGCCTGCCCTTCTCGCTCAAGATCCTGCTCGAGAACCTGCTGCGCTTCGAGGATGGGGTCAACGTCACGCGTGCCGACATCGAAGCATTGCTGGATTGGGACCCGCAGGCCCAGCCCTCGCATGAGATCTCCTTCACGCCCGCGCGCGTGATCTTGCAGGACTTCACCGGAGTACCCTGCGTAGTCGACCTCGCGGCGATGCGCGAGGCCATCGTGAAGCTCGGCGGGCAGGCCGAGCAGGTCAATCCGCTCGCGCCCGTGGAGCTCGTCATCGACCACTCCGTGCAGGTCGATGAATACGGCTCGAGCCGCGCGCTCGCTGCCAACACGGCCATCGAATTCGCCCGCAACGGCGAGCGCTACGCGTTCCTGCGCTGGGGACAGAAGGCTTTTCGAAACTTCCAGGTCGTGCCGCCGAATACCGGCATCGTGCATCAGGTGAATCTCGAGTTCCTGGGACGCGTGGTGTTCGATCGTGCCGTGAAAGATGCGGCATCAGGCCTACCCGGACACACTCGTCGGCACCGACTCGCACACGACGATGATCAACGGGCTCGGCGTCCTCGGGTGGGGCGTCGGCGGCATCGAGGCCGAGGCAGCGATGCTCGGACAGCCGATCACCATGCTCATCCCGCAGGTCGTGGGCTTTCGCTTGAATGGCAGTCTGCGCCCCGGCGCCACGGCGACGGATCTGGTGCTCACCGTCACCGAGATGCTTCGCAAGAAGGGTGTCGTTGACAAGTTCGTCGAGTTCTTTGGCGATGGACTTGCGAACCTGCCGCTCGCCGACCGGGCGACGATCGCCAACATGGCGCCCGAGTACGGCAGCACCTGCGGTCTTTTTCCCGATCGACGAGGAAACCATCCGTTACCTTGAGCTCTCCGGGCGTCCGCGCGAGCAAATCGACCTGGTCGAGGCATACGCGAAGCGGCAGGGGTTCTGGCGCACACGCGGTGCCGACTGCGGCGCAATACACCGAGGTGCTCGAGCTCGATCTCGGAAGCGTCGAACCAAGTCTCGCCGGGCCGAGACGGCCGCAGGACCGGGTTCCCCTGCGCACCGCAAGGCGACCTATCGCGCGTCCCTCAAGAAGATGGCCGACGAGCGCACTCAGAAGGGTGCGGGCGGCAAGACTCCCGGCAGCGCACCCGTCACGCTCGATGGCCAGAAATTCGACCTGAAGGATGGCGCCGTGCTCATTGCAGCGATCACGAGCTGCACGAACACCTCCAATCCGTCCGTCATGCTGGGCGCGGGTCTTCTCGCGCGCAATGCGCGCCGGCTTGGTCTTAAGGCGAAGCCATGGGTCAAAACGAGCCTCGCACCGGGCTCGCGCGTGGTCACGGACTATTTCCAGCGAGCAGGCCTGCTCGAGGAGCTCGCCAGCGTGGGATTCGATCTGGTGGGATACGGCTGCACCACATGCATCGGAAACTGCGGTCCACTGCAGCCCCGAGATTTCCGCGGCCGTGAAGGCGGGCGATCTCGTTCGGCTGCTCGGTGCTCTCGGGAAATCGCAACTTCGAAGGACGCGTTCATCCCGAGGTGCGGATGAATTTCCTCGCCTCCCCGCCCCTCGTCGTGGCCTATGCATTGGCCGGCACACTCGATGTCGATCTCACCAATGAGCCGCTCGGCACGAGCAGCGATGGCAAGCCCGTGTATCTGAAGGATCTGTGGCCGAGCCCGCAGGAGATCCAGGAGACGGTCCTGCGGTCCATCGACTCGCAGATGTTCCGGCAGAGCTACGCGAGCGTTTACACCGGCGACAAGAACTGGTCCGGCATCAAAGGTGCCCGCAGGGCAAGTCTGTACTCCTGGGACGGAAAATCCACCTACGTCAAGAATCCGCCGTACTTCGACGGCATGACGCATGACGCCGGCGCGCGGTGCGGGACATTCACGGCGCACGCATACTCGCGCTGCTGGGAGACTCGGTCACCACGGATCACATCTCACCCGCGGGCAACATCGCAAAGTCGAGCCCGGCCGCGCAGTACCTCGATCGCGCAGGGCGTGCAACCGGCTGACTTCAACTCCTACGGCGCGCGGCGCGGCAATCATGAGGTGATGATGCGCGGCACGTTCGCCAACATCCGGCTGCGCAACCTGCTCGCGCCGGGCACCGAGGGCGGCGTCACCATCCACGTGCCAAGCGGCGAGCAGATGTCGATCTATGACGCGGCCATGCGTTACAAGAGCGAGAGCACACCGCTCATCATGCTGGCCGGCCGGGAATACGGCACGGGATCCTCGCGCGACTGGGCTGCGAAGGGCACGATGCTGCTCGGCGTGCGTGCCGTCATCGCCGAGAGCTTCGAGCGCATTCACCGCTCCAATCTCATCGGCATGGGCGTGCTGCCGCTGCAGTTCACCCAGGGACAGAACGCGCAGAGCCTCGGGCTCACCGGCAAGGAGGTCTTCGACATCAGTGGACTTAAGTCAGGCAATGCCAAGACCGTGAAAGTCATGGCGAAGGCGCCGCGGCGGCAGCGAGGTGCAGTTCGAGGCGCGCGTGCGCATCGACACACCGAAGGAGCAGGAGTACTTCCGTCACGGCGGCATTCTGCAGTACGTGCTGCGACAGCTTGCGACCGCCAAGCGGGCCGCCTGATCGCGCGTGCGTGCGGCTCGTCGTTTTCGATCTCGACGGTACCGTCACCTTCCGCGACACGCTGCGCCCTACGTGTTCGGCTTCCTGAGGCGACGGCCCTGGCGGCTCCCAAGCTGCTGCGAGTCGTGCCGGCCTTTGCCGGATTTCTGCTCGGCGTGACCGATCGGGGTGCGCTCAAGGCTGCGCTCATCAAAGCGACGCTTCGGCGGGCACACCCGGGGCGAGCTCGACGCTTGGACCTCGGAGTTCGTGGCCAGGCTTCTCCAGCGCGGGCTTCGGCCGCAGGCGCTCGAGGCCATCCTGAAGCACGAGCGCGACGGCGACTTCCTGGTACTGCTGACGGCCGCGCCCGATCTTTACGCTCCCGCAATCGCGCGGGAGCTCGGCTTTCAGGAGTCCATCTGACCGGCGTGCGCTGGCGCTCCGAGCGGCTCGACGGCACCCTGAGCACGCCCAACCGGCGCGGCGCCGAGAAGGCGCGTTGCCTCGAAGCGCTCCTGAGCCGCTTTCCAGGTGCGCCGACCACGGCCTACGGGAACTCGGCGGCCGACATCGCCGCATCTGAAGATGGCGGAGGAGCCGCGACTGGTCAATGCGGGCGCCGTGTACGACGCTGGAAGGCGTCCAGAGCCGGCATCGTGCCGTATGCTCGCTGGCGCTGATGACGCGACGGAGGACTGCGTAATGAAGCGACTGCTGCCAGGCGGCATTGCGCCGCATCGAGATCACGCCTCGTGATCGTGTACTTGAGCCGGCGCGCCCTCCTCGCCACCGCCCTTGCGGGCAGCGCCGCAGCGTTTGCGCCGCCGGCGCCTGCCCGCGCGAGGCCCCCGCACCCGATCCGAGCATCAAGTACACCCGCAATGCCCGCTACTCCGTCAAGGAGTCACCGAACAGCTACGCGGACATCACGCAGCTACAACAACTTCTACGAGTTCGGCACCGACAAGAGCGACCCGAGGAGAACGCGCACACTCTCAAGACCCGGCCCTGGAGCGTGACGATCGACGGGGAGGCGCAGAAGACGGGGACCTTCACGCTCGAGGACATCCTCCGGCCGCATGCGCTCGAGGAGCGCATCTACCGCCTTCGCTGCGTCGAGGCCTGGTCGATGGTGATTCCGTGGCTCGGCTTTCCGCTCGGCGACCTGATCAAGCGCTTCGAGCCGACCTCGAGGGCGAAGTACGTCGAGTTCACGACGCTGCTACGACCCGAGGCAGATGCCGGGACAGCGCATGCCGATCCTGCATTGGCCCTACGTCGAAGGTCTGCGCATCGACGAGGCCATGCATCCGCTCACGCTCCTCGCCGTCGGGCTCTACGGCCAGGAGCTGCCGAACCAGGACGGCGCGCCGCTGCGCCTCGTGGTCCCGTGGAAGTACGGCTTCAAGGGCATCAAGTCGATCGTCAAGATCCGCTTCACCGCCGAGCAGCCGCGCAACACCTGGAACATCGCCGCGCCGAACGAATACGGCTTCTACGCGAACGTCAACCCGCAGGTCGATCATCCGCGCTGGAGCCAGGCGACCGAGCGGCGCATCGGCAGCGGCTTCTTCGTCGCGCGAGCCGACCCTGATGTTCAACGGCTACGCCGACAGGTCGCGAGTCTCTATCAGGGCATGGATCTGCGGCGCTACTTCTGAAGCGCCGTGCGATGCTGACCGTCGAGAAGCGCTACCGCTCTCATCTATAAGCCGCTCATCTTCATCGCGAGCCTCGCTCCGGCCCTGCTGCTGCTCGCCGGCGCGTTCAACCTGTTCGGGCGCGAACTGGGCGCCGATCCCGTGCGCCCGGCTGCTCGCATACCTGCGGCAAGACGGCACTCAATTTCCTGATGCTGACGCTGCTCGTGACGCCGGTGCGGCAGCTCACCGGTTTCTCGAACCTGGTGCGGCTGCGGCGCATGCTCGGCCTCTTCGCATTCTTCTATGCGTCTACGCACTTTCTGATCTATCTGATCCTCGATCAGGAACTCGACCTGGCCAATGTGACGAAGGACATCACCAAGCGGCCGTACATCACCATCGGCTTCACGGCGCTGATGCTGCTCATCCCGCTTGCCGTCACCTCGACCAACAAGATGATGCGTCGTCTTGGACGACGCTGGCAGAAGCTGCACCGGCTGGTCTACCTGATCGCGGTCCTCGGCGTCTGGCACTACTACTGGCAGTGTCAAGCGTGACGTGCGCGAGCCGCTTGCTGTACGTCGGCTTCCTGGTGATTCTGTTCGGCTGGCGTCTCGCGTGGCGCTGGCGCACGCATCGGGAGCAAACGGCCGCAGCGGCATAGCGCGTTCATCTGCACGAGAGCGCCGACTTCTCCTGAAGCCGATCACATGGACGTTCGGATCTGCCACAGCTCCGGAAAGAACTTCAGCTCCAGCGCCTTGGCAAGATAAGACACCCCGCCCGTGCCGCCGGTGCCGGGCTTGTAGCCGATGATGCGCTCCACCGTCTTCAGGTGATGGCAGCGCCACAGCTGGAACTTGTGATCCAGGTCGACCAGCCGCTCGGCGAGCTCGTACAGATCCCAGTCCTTCTCGCGCGTTGTGGTACACGCCGAGCCACGCGCCCGCGACCTGCTTGCTCGCGCGATAGGGCTCGCTGAAATCGCGCGTCAGGTAGTCCTCCGGAATGCCGTAGCCACGGCGGCTGAGCAGCGCGCAGCACCTCGTCGTACAGACGAGGGCGATTCCAGCGCGCGCCGCAGCGCCTCGTACGCTGCGGGATCATGCTTCGTGCACGGCGACCATGTCCGCGTTCTTGTTGCCGAGCATGAATTCGAGCATGCCGATACTGCAACGACTGAAACCCGGAGGAGCGCCCCAACGCGTTGCGAAATGCGGAATAGTCGCACGGCGTCATGGTCGACAGCACGTCCCAGGTGGCGATGAGCTGGGTCTGCACGCGCGAGATGCGTGCAGCATCTTGAACGACGGATCGAGATCGTCGCGCCGGACACACTCCAGCACGCCTGCGAGCTCGTGCAGCAACAGCCGCATCCACAGCTCCGAGGTCTGGTGGACGATGATGAACATCATCTCGTCGTGCTCGGAGGAGAGCGGCTGCTGCGCATCGAGCAGCTTCTCGAGCTGCAGATACTCGCCATAGGAGAGCGAGGAGCCCAGGTCCCAATGGATGCTGCTCGCCGCGTCAGATCCACCGCGCTCGGACTCCTCGTATGCTTGGCCGCGATCCCCATGACTACGCCATCGTCGAACACCCAGGATGGTACGCGCCGCCAGCCGTCGAGCAATTCCCGATCGAGCTCTGCGATGGTCGGGACAGTGCTCGGCGACGCACTGCCAGAAGCGCCGCGAATGATTCATGTGGCGCGTGTGCGCGAGCTCATGAATGAGGAGATAGCGCACGACCGCGGGCCGCTGAAACAGCAGACAGCAGTTGAGGCTGATCGTACCGCGCGTCGAGCAGCTTCCCCAGCGCGTGCGCTGCCGCCGGACGACACTCTGTCTGGTACTGAAGCCGAGCTCGCGGGCACATTGTCGCAACGCGCGCCCGAGTACCTCGCGCGCGTGCGCGATGAGCCAGCGTCGCAGGGCATCGCGCAAGGCGCGGCCCGTTGGATGCGTCGCCGACACAGGGTGAGCAGACCCGCTGCCGACCTGCAGCGCGCAGCCGGCCCGGACCTGCCCGCCAGGTGCACGCGCCAGCTCTCAGCACAGCCCGCGAGCGCAATCCTCGCCGGGCGGGAAACGGCTCGCGAACCAGGCCTTGGCGGCGCGCTTCGGCGCGCTTGCGCTCGATCCAGTGCGCGATGCCGCTCGACAAAATGCTCGACGGCACGACCGCGAGGTCCGGGCGGGCACGACGACCTCCACCCGCCCCGTTCGAAACACGCGCACCGCCAGCCGACGCGCGCGCCGGCTCTCGCGCACGACCCACGACTGCTCGGGGTCCTTGTCGGACCACAGGGACAATTGCGATGTGTTGAACTTCCAGCATTCCGTGACGGCACATCCGATCAGCCCGCGACATGATAGCAGCTGCACGAGGTACGATCGGCCTCAACCGTTGCCACAAGCGAGTGCATGAGCGACCGCGTTCTCGAAGTCCGCGATCTCGTGAAGCAGTACCAGACGGTGACGGCCGTGGCGGGCATTTCCCTGCAGATTCCCGAAGGCATCTGCTTCGGGCTGCTCGGTCCCAACGGCGCCGGCAAGACGACCACCATCGAGATCATGGAGGGCATCCTCGAGCCGACCTCGGGTGCGGTGCTCTACCGCGGCGAGCGCGCTCGGACGACGCTTTCGCGCCGAGGCCGGCATTCTTTTCCAGAAGACGGCGCTGCAGGACTTCCTCACGGTGAGACAGACGATCGCGCTTTTTCGCGGGCTCTACGACCATGGCTTCGAGGTCGATGAGCTCATCCGGATGTGCGCGCTCGAGAAACTTCAAAGCCGCGACAACCGCAAGCTCTCCGGCGGACAGCTGCAGCGGCTGCTGCTCGCGGTCGCACTGGTCAACGATCCTGCGATTCTGTTCCTCGATGAGCCCACGACCGGGCTCGACCCACAGGCGCGACGCAGGTTCTGGGAGCTCGTGACCTCGATCAAGGCGCGCGGCAAGACCATCATTCTCACGACGCACTACATGGAGGAGGCCGAGCTGCTGTGCGATGAGATCGCGATCATGGATGGCGGGCGAATCATCGCGCGCGGGGCTCCGCGCGCGCTGCTGCGCGAGCACTTCGCGGAGGTCCTGCTCGAGCTGCCCCGCAAGGATTTCGCCTTCGATGTGCGCAGCCTCGCGCTGAAGGCCTTCGAAGCCGGCGATCGCGTCGAGATCACGACCAACGACCTCGACGGGACCTTGCGCGTGCTCATGGATGCGCGCGTACCGCTCACGCACCTGCGCATCCGCCCTCCGAACCTGGAGGATCTGTTCCTGGAGCTCACGGGCAAGGAGCTGCGGGCGTGATGCGGCGACTCCTTGCGGTCTGGCACGCTCGAAACCTCGAATTCCTGCGCGATCGCTCCACGCTCATCTTCACGCTCGTCGTGCCGATCGCAATCGTCATCGGGATGGGCGTCGTTTTCGGCGGCCCACCTCGCCCGCTGTTCAAGGTCGGCATACTCGCAAGCACGGCGGCAGATGCCCAGCATTATCCCTTCCGGCATGAGCGCTACACCGACTTCGTGGACGAGACGAACGAGGCGACCGCCATGCATGGCGTCGCGCGCAACCAGCTCGATCTGCTGATCGACCTGCGGCGCACGCCAGCGCGGTACTGGGTCAATCCGGATTCGCCCAAGGGATACATCATCGAGAAGCTGCTGCTGCAGAGCGACCCGCACGCGCTGCGTGAGCCGGTGCGCGGCCAGGCGGTGCGCTACGTCGACTGGCTGTTCCCCGGCATCCTCGGCATGAATATGATGTTCAGCTGCCTGTTCGGAGTCGGGTACGTGGTGCTGCGCTATCGCAAGAGCGGATTTCTCAAACGCCTCCACGCGACCCCGCTCACCGCGTTCGAGTTTCTGTCGGCGCAGGTCCTGTCGCGTCTCGGGCTCACCCTGCTCGTCACCACCATTCTCTACGTCGGTGTCGGCGCCATCATTCACTTCGTCTCCGTCGGCAGCCTGCCGCTGCTGCTGCTCATCGCCGTGCTTGGAGCGCTGTCGATGATCGCCTTCGGGCTCATCATCGCTGCGCGCTTCTCGAGCGAGGAGCTCGTCGGTGGGCTGCTGAACCTCCTGACCTGGCCCATGATGCTGCTTTCGGGCATCTGGTTCTCCCTCGAGGGCTCACCGCGCTGGGTCCGGTTCCTCGCGCAGCTGTTTCCGCTGACGCATGTCCTCGATGCGGCCCGCGCAGTGACGCTCGACGGGGCGGGAATCGGCGCAATCGGGCCCGATCTCGCTTATCTCGCCCTGACCACGCTCGTGTTTCTCGCGCTTGGCGCATGGTCTTTCCGCTGGCGCGTCTAGGACTGAAACGGAGATCATGCGATGCGCTTTCTGAGCGACAACACCGCGACCATCTGCCCCGAGATTCTCGAGGCCATCAGCGTTTCGAATCAGGGCGCGCAGGCCGCATACGGCGATGACCCGTGGACGCAGCGTCTTGACTCGGCGTTCAGTGAGTTTTTCGAGACCCCGGTACGCGCGTTCGTCGTCTCCACCGGGACGGCGGCCAATTCGCTCGCACTTGCGACGCTGTCGCCTCCGTATGGCGCGCTGTTCGCTCACGAAGAAGCGCACATCGTCATGGACGAGTGCGGGGCGCCGGAGTTTTTCAGCGGGGGCGCGCGTGTCGTGGTCGTGCCCGGCGAGCACGGCAAGCTCACGGTCGCCGCTCTCACGGCGGCGCTCGAGGTGATCGTGCCCTCCGTGCACACCGTGCAGCCGAGCGCGCTCTCGCTCACACAGTCCACGGAGCTCGGGACCACGTATCGCCCCGAGGAGGTCGCTGCGCTTGCGGGCGCGGCCCATCGGCGCGGCTTGCGCGTGCACATGGACGGTGCGCGAATTGCCAATGCGATCGTTCATCTGGGCTGCCATCCGGCCGACATCACCTGGCGCGCCGGGATCGACGTATTGTCCTTTGGCGCCACGAAAAACGGCGCGCTGGCAGCCGAAGCCGTGGTGTTCTTCGATCCTGAGCGTGTTGCGGACTTCGAGCTGCGGCGCAAGCGTGCGGGCCATCTGCTCTCCAAGTCCCGCTATGCCTCCGCGCAGCTCCTGGCTTATCTCGAGCGCGGCGTATGGCGGCGTAACGCCGAGCGCGCCAATCTGCTCGCACAGCGCATCGCACGCGCGGCCGGGCCGCGGCTGCTGCACCCCGTGGAGTCGAACGAGCTTTTCCTGCGACTGGGTACTTACGGCAAACAGCGCCTGCGCGAGGCCGGGTTCGAGTTCTACGACTGGGGTCACGACAGCCGGGGCGAGGCACGACTCGTCGTCTCGTGGGATCAGAGTGAAAGCAGCGTCATCGCCATCTGTGATGCTCTGCAACGGCTCGAGGTGGGATGAGCCTCGCCGCTCAGAATCAGTGGCCGCCCTGCACGCGCAGACCCGCATCGCCCAAAGCGGCCGCCAGCTCGACCTCGATGCGCGCGGCATCGCTGCGCCTTATCCGCTGCAGATGCAGCGTCGGCCCGGTCAGCACCTCGATGCCGCGCTTGAGCACGCTGCCCGCCGCACGGATCCCGGCTTTGTGCTGCTCGAAGCGCTGCGCGGGGCTGTAGCGGCTCATCCCGACGTACACGCCGTAAGGCTCACCGCGCCGGTCGGCGTAGTCGAGCAGAATGAGGTAGATGTTCGATCGCCCGGAGCGCTCCACCGTAAAGCGGGCGGCGATGTCGTACACCGCCGGCAGCCAATGGACATGCCGCATCGGCAGCCACTCCGGAATGGAGCGCGAAGCGCAGCGCCACAGCCGCTCGAGCGCGGCCTCGATACTCTGGGCGAACTCGCCACGCATCCATAGCTCGTGCAGGCAATGCGCCCCGAGCGCGCCATCGGCCTCGAGAAGCGCCTGCTCGAAGCGCCTCAGGACCTCGGCCCGATCGAACGTGCGCAGCGGCCGCATCGCGGGCGCGGCCTGCGCCAGGGATTGCGTGTCCGTATCGACCCTCGCCTCTTCCCAGCCCGCGCCGGAGCATACTAGTGGGCTTGCGATCGGGGGAGTGACGCGATGAGCCAAGTCGTACGCATCCATGAGACGGGTGGACCCGAGGTCCTTAAGCTCGAGGACATCGAGCTCGGTGCGCTACAGCGCGGCGAGCTTCGAATTCAAGTCGAGGCGATTGGACTGAACCGCTCCGAAGCGATGTTTCGCGCGGGTCGGTATCTGACCCCGCCGAAGCTGCCGACGCTCATCGGCTACGAGGCCGCGGGCACCATCGAGGCGCTCGGCGAAGGCGTGGATGGTTTGCGCGTCGGCGAGCGCGTGTGCGTGCTGCCGATGTACCGGCTGGGTGAGTACGGTGTGTATGGGGAGAAGGCGATCGTCCCTGCGCGCTGTGTGCTGCCCGCTCCGGCCGGCCTGAGCCCCGTCGAGGCCGCCAGCATCTGGATGCAGTACCTCACCGCCTTCGCCATCGTCGAAGTCGCACGCATCGGCATGGGCGACTACGTCCTCATCCCAGCGGCCTCGAGCAGCGTCGGGCTCGCTGCGATTCAGCTCGCAAACTGGGCGGGTGCAGAATCGATTGCAGCCACGCGGCATTCGGGCAAGGCGCAGGCCCTGCGCGCGCACGGTGCTCGCCACGTCATCGCGACGACCGAGGCCGATGTGGTGGCCGAGGTCATGCGCATCACACGCGGCAAGGGTGCGCGGGTGGTCTTCGACCCCGTCGGCGGTCCGAACGTCGAGAAGCTCGCGAATGCAATGGCGGAGGAAGGCATTCTTTTCATCTACGGGGGTTTGAGCGGCGAGCCCACGCCCTACCCGCACTGGCCGGCGGCGCTGAAGGGTCTGAGCCTGCGCGGCTGGGTGGCCTCATCGATCTGGAACAAACCCGAACGCTTCACGCGCGCGCGCGAGCTCATCCTGCGCGGGCTCGAGGAGGGACACTTGAAACCGATCATCGCGCGGACCTTTCCCCTGCGCGAAATCGTCGCCGCCCACCGTTACCTGGAATCGAATCAGCAGATCGGCAAGATCGTCGTCACTCCGTGATCGGGGTCAGGACGCGCCAGGACTGCGTCGGATGCATGACCGCCCAAGGCAGTGCCCGGAACAATCCACGCGGCACATCCGGTGTGGCGCGGGGGCTTTGCACGCGCACGTCGGCGGCCTCGTCGTCATTCGTCTCCTGCTGCTCGACGAGCATCAGCTGTAGAGCGGCCGGAGAGAAAAGCTGCGTGACAGCCGGCGTGCGCAGATCGAGCGGCGGTGGGAGCGCCAGCTGGGGCCGCGGGCTGAGCTCGGGGGATGGCCTGGTCGTTTCCTGGGCCCCCGCGATCGATGCGGCACTCAGTAGCGCTGCTGACGCCCCTGCCATGAACCACGAACATTTTCGCTTAAGCATAAGCGGCTCCTCCGCGGGCTCGTCTATCCATATAGTGGGGGCTGACCGCCCCGTTTTCACGTCCCACCAGATGAAGTAATCGACGAGGCGCCCGATTCGTTCCGGCCTGCTTCCAAGCCCAAGCTTGAGCTACCCCAAGCTATCCGTCGGTGATGCGCTTCATGAGACGGTGCGCCAGGGCAAAATCCGGCGCCATCAATAAAGCGTGTTCGAGCGCCCCGCGCGCGGCGATCGCATCGCCCTGCGCCAGATAGCCCCGGGCGAGGTAGGCGTAGGCTTCTGCCTCGCCCCAGCTCGGCAGGGTTTCAGGACCGGTGCGCTCGGTCTCGAACGCCGCCACGGACTGTTGCAGTGTCGAGAGCGTGCTGTCGCGCTGCGAAGTCTGCGGCCGCGTGTGCACTTCAACCGCCTCGAGCAGCAACACCCGCGGGTTCTTCGGGGCGAGCTCGAGCGCTCGGCGCATCTCGCTGCCGCTGCGATGACCGGCCAACGGTACCGCGAGCGAGGCGAGTGCGCCGACCCGGTGAAGGCATGCCGCCTGCAGCGCCAGCGCCTCGGCAAAGTCGGGCCGCGCTTTGAGACTCTCATCCAGACCCGACACGCAACGCTCGAACAGGCTCTTGGCCTTCTCAGGCGCGCGCTCGGCGTACAGCAGCGCCAGACGGTAGCTTGCCAGTCCCACGTAGTAGCCATGAAACGCGTCGGTCTGCGTATCACCCTGCAGGGAGTCGACGAGATTCTGCAGTGCGTGCAGATCCTCGGTGTAGTAGCTGTACTGGATGCGGCTTTCGAGATCGAGCCGTGACGCGTCCGCCGCCATGACGAGCGGTGCTGCGAGCACCAGCGCAACAATGCAGCCTGTGGCCTTGAGCATCAGGTCATTTTGCCACTCGATCGCCCGGTGGTGCGAATTGCGTAAAATGCCGCATGCAGCTCATCGACATCGGCGCGAACCTCGCGCACGACAGCTTTGACGCTGATCGCACAGCGGTCCTGGAGCGTGCGTATCGAGCCGGCATCGCACAGATGATCGTCACGGGCTCAAGCGGCGCGAGCACGCTCAAAGCCATCGCGCTCGCGCGTGAGCAACCGCAACGCCTGTTCGCGACGGCGGGCGTGCATCCACATCACGCCACCGAGCTCGATGAAGCCGGCTTTGCGCAGCTCGAGAGGCTCGTGGAAAGTCCACACGTGGTCGCGGTCGGTGAATGCGGACTCGATTATTTTCGCGACTACTCACCGCGGCCGGTGCAGCGCCAGGCTTTCGAGCGCCAGCTCGAGCTCGCGGGCCGCACCACGAAGCCCGTGTTTCTGCACCAGCGCGATGCACACGAGGATTTCCTGGCGATGGTGCGCGAGCACCGACCCCATCTGCACGGCGGCGTGGCCCACTGCTTCACCGGATCGCAGACCCAACTTGAAGGCTATCTCGAGCTCGGACTTGCGATCGGCATCACGGGTTGGATCTGTGATGAAAGGCGCGGCACACATCTTCTGCAGCTGGTGCGCGACATTCCCTGCGAGCAACTGCTGCTCGAGACCGATGCCCCTTACCTCTTACCGCGCGATCTGCCGGCACGGCCCGCAGGCCGCCGCAACGAGCCTGCGTTTCTTTCGCACATCGCAGCCGTGATCGCACGGGCGCGCGATGAGCCGCCGGAACTGCTCGCTGCAAACACGACCCGCGCCGCGCGTGTCCTCTTCGGACTTCCTGATGTGAAGTAGCACCTGACTATTGATCTTTAACGTATTAATTAATAAGCGAAAAGAGACGAATATGGACCTCGCAAGACTCCGTCGCGACATCGCGCACCACTGGGATGATTCCATTCTGGAGCACCTTCAGGCGTACGTGCGCATCCCCAATCGCTCACCGGTGTTCGATCGGGAATGGAGCCATCACGGCCATATGGAACGTGCCGTGGGCCTGGTGGCCGAATGGTGTCGCGCCCAACCGATCGCGGGCCTGCAGGTCGAAGTGCGGCGTATTCCAGAGCGCACGCCTTTGCTGTTCGTCGATGTGCCGGGTGATCTGCCGGGATCGGTGCTGCTCTACGGACATCTCGATAAGCAACCGGAGTTCACGGGTTGGTTGCCGGGACTGTCCCCGTGGGAGCCCGTCATCCGCGACGGCAAGCTCTATGGCCGCGGTGGAGCGGACGATGGCTACGCCGCCTTCAGCTCGCTCGCAGCGATCGTGGCGCTCAAAGCGCAGGGCGTGCGGCTCCCGCGCTGCGTGCTTCTGATCGAAGCCTCGGAGGAAAGTGGCAGCATCGACTTGCCCGCGCACCTCGATGCGCTCGGTGATGCCATCGGCGATCCGGCGCTCGTCGTGTGTCTGGATGCGGAGTGCGGCAACTACGAGCAGCTGTGGTGCACCACCTCCTTGCGCGGCAACCTCACGGGCCAGCTCGAGGTTCGCGTGCTGACCGAAGGCGTTCATTCGGGCCTCGCGACCGGGATCGCTCCGACACCGTTTCGTCTGCTCGAACAAATCCTCGCGCGCATCGAGAACGTCGTGACCGGCGAGATCCTGCTCGATGAGCTGCACGCCGTGATCCCCGAGGATCGCCGCGCGCAAATCCGCTCCGCGGCTCGCGTCCTCGGCGCCGGCGTCGCGGGCAAGATTCCGTTCGCAGCCGGGACGCACCCCCTCTCGAACGACCCGGTCGAGCTCCTCATCAACAGCACCTGGCGCGCGACGCTCGCCGTGACCGGAGCCGAAGGGCTGCCGCCGATTGCATCGGCCGGCAACGTACTGCTGCCTGTGATCACGTTGAAGCTATCGCTGCGCCTGCCGCCGACCTGTGATCCCGGGCGCGCCGGCACCGCCCTGCGACGCGCGCTCGAGCACGATCCGCCTTATGGTGCGCAGGTGCGCTTCGAGGCCGAGCCGGGTGCCGGTGGCTGGAATGCGCCGCCCTTCGCGCCCTGGCTTGAGCGCGCGTTGCAAAGCGCCTCGCAGGCGCTCTTCGCGCGTGAGGCCGTGCACGTGGGCGCGGGCGGGACGATTCCCTTCATGGGGATGCTGGGCCAGCGCTTCCCGCGCACGCAGTTCTTCGTGACGGGTGTGCTCGGGCCGCAGTCGAATGCGCATGGCCCGAACGAGTTCCTGCACATCGATTACGCCAAGCGCCTGACCTGCTGTGTCGCGCTCGTGCTGGCCGATCAGGCCGCGCAGGCCGGCGTTACGGCGCAGCGGCCGGACGCACCTGCGTCATCGAGCTCGGTGTCACCGAGGCCTTGATGTTCTGCCAATCCGTTCCGAAGCGCTCGGTGATTCCGGCCATGAGTCCTCGCTCGATGGTCGGGAAGTCCGAGCCCAGCGAGTCCACCATCAAGGTCCACTTGGGAAGTCCCTTGGGGAACTTGGCGCGGCGGGTGAAGACGATCCGGCCCTCGACCGGCATGTCACCGCTCAAGGCTTTCACGGCGGCGATGCGATCGTAGAGCGCGCTTAAGGGATTCACGAACGTATAGCGCTGCGCTCCATCCATCACGGTCCACTCGTTCATCTGATCGCCGCCAAAGACGTTGCCGCTCACATCGCGCAAGTCGAGGACGACGACACCGCGTGGCGTCAGGAGCAGGAAATCGACGTGAAAGAACCCGCCCATGCCATCCGGAACGAGCACATCGATCAGATGGTCCGCTCCCACCGCGGTGATCGTCGAGAGAAGCGCTTTGCGCGCGCGCAGGCGCCGATACCAGCGCCACACCCAGGACAGCCCCCAGCCGAGCACGACGGCACACACCACGAGCACCCAGGTGAGCGGTGGCAGGTTCCCGAGCAGGCTCAAGTGAGTGCTCCGCGCAGCGCCGCAAGCTCTGGAGCGAGCTCGGTGCAGTGCACCGGCCGTCGGAAAAGCTGCGCGAGCGAGCTCGGCAAGGGCACCTCGCGCTCGACCAGCGGCTCGACGATTTCACGGAATTTGGCCGGATGCGCCGTGGCGACGAGCACCCAGCGGCGCGACGCGCGGCGCTCGACGGGCAGTCGCGCGTAGACCTCGCCCGCGGTGGCCGTATGCGGACACCAGATCTGGCCATAATCCGCGAACGCCGTCCGAATGCGCGCCCGGATCTGCGCATCATCCACCGTGTCGGCGGTGAGAGCGCCGCGCAGGCTTGCCGCAGATGAGAACAGTGCGTTCAGGCGCTCCATGTTGCTGGGATTTCCTACGTCCATAGCCGATGCGAGTGTCGCGATGCTCGGCCGCGGGCGCCACTCACCCGTCGCCAGATAGTCCGGCACCGTCCGGTTCGCATTGTGCGCGAGCACGATGTCCGTGATCGGCAGTCCGAGCTTGCGTGCCCAGACGCAGGCGAGCGCGTTGCCGAGGTTTCCGCTCGGAACGACGAAGGATGCGGGCTCACCCTGAGCGCGCCAGATCTCCAAGCTCGCGGCGCCATAGTAAACGGCCTGGGGCAGCAAACGCCCGAGGTTGATGCTGTTGGCTGAAGACAAATCATAACGCTCGCGCAGAGAACGATCGAGGAACGCCTCCTTCACCAGCCGCTGACAGTCATCGAACGTGCCGCGCACCGCGAATGCCTGCACGTTCTCGCCCCAGCAAGTGAGCTGATGCTGCTGAGTCGGCGAGACGAGGCCCTTTGGAAAGAGGACGTCCACGCCGATCCCGGTGCGCCGGTGGAACGCGGCGGCGACCGCACCGCCCGTGTCTCCGGAGGTCGCAACGAGGATGCGTAGTGGGCGTGTCACACCGACCCGCAGCCGCGCGAGGCATGCCGCCAGAAAACGTGCACCAAAGTCCTTGAACGCCGCCGTGGGCCCGTGAAACAGCTCGAGCACGCTCAGGCGATTCCCAGGCTCGAGTTGCACGAGCGGCGCATCGAAACTGAAGGCCTCCTGAGCGATCTCGCGCAGCGCAGGCGCGAGTGTGCTGCGGGCGATGAATGGCTCGAGCATCACTTGTGCGAGCCTGGCGAGGCCCGGCCCCGAGGTGATGGGCGCTGTGCCGGCCGTGCGGGCCGCAACCGCCGTCGCATCGAGATGGGGCCATTCGCTCGGAACGTACAAACCGCCATCCGGGGCAAGTCCCTGCACGAGCGCTTCGGCAAACGTGACCGAGCGCGCCGCATCGCGCGTACTCACGAAACCCGGGCCGCTCATGACGCCTTCGCTTCGCAGTTCATGCGGAAAGGGTGCGTGCGCCGGGCGAATCCATCTCGACGATCCAATCGTCGACCTGAATCGCGTGGCGCGTAAAGGTGCGGCGCATTTCCGCGCGCACGGCTTCGGCGCATGGAGCGAGGGCCCAGGCGAACATGGCCGGTCCTGCGCCTGAGATCGAGCAGCCGAGCGCGCCGGCCGACATGGCTGCCTGGCGCACGTCGGCAAAACCCGGGATCAAAGCCTGCCGTTGCGGCTCGATCACCACGTCCTCGAACGAGGCTCGGATCATGTCCAGGTCGTTGGTGTAGCAGCCGGAGATGAAGCCGGCCAGATTGGCCGTCTGCCACACGAAATCCGACAGGTCGACACTGCGGCGCAGGATGGCGCGTGCCTGCTTCGTCGAGAGAAACATATGCGGATGGGCGATGACGGCCCGCACGGCGCTCGGTACGGGAATCTGCTTCACTCGCGGGTGATCGATTCCGACGGTGAGGACGAGGCCGCCAAAGAGTGAGGGGGCGATATTGTCGACGTGCAGCGAGCCGCTTGCCACGGCCTCACCCTCCATCGCGAACTTCAGCAGCTGCAGCTTCGAGCACGGCCGCTCGAGAAGCGCATTCGCCGCGACCACCGCAGCCACGGCCGAGGCGGCCGAGCCGCCGAGCCCGGAACCAAGCGGTATGCCCTTCTCGATGCTCATCGTGAGCCCGAAATCCAGACCCAGTGCACCGTGCATCGCAAGCAGCGCGCGCCCCGCGGTGTTGCGCTCCGGCTCGAGAGGCAGCTCGACCTGTGCGCCGTCGATACGGGTGATGCGGACGCCCTTTGCGTCCGAGCGCGCCACGGTCACCCGATCACCGAGCGCATCGACCGCGAATCCCAGGATGTCGAAGCCGATCGCGACATTGCCGACCGAAGCCGGGGCGAAAGCCGTGGCGCTGCTCACGCTCACAGTCGCGCACCCAGATAGGAAGCCAGGCGCAGCAGGTCTGCGAACACGCCGCCCGCCGTCACCTCCGGACCCGCGCCCGGTCCCTGCACGATGAGCGCATTGTCGCAGTAGCGGCCGGTCGTGAAGCGTACGACGTTGTCGGTGAGCGCGATGTTGGCAAACGGATGCGTCTCTTCGAGCTCGACGAGACCAACCGTCGCTTTTCCGTCCGCGGTCAAGCGGCCGACGTAGCGCAGCACCCGACCGCGGGCGCGCGCGGACTCCAGACGATCGCGCAGCGTTGCGTCGTAGTGCGGCAGGCGTGCCAGAAACTCATCGCTCGAACCGTGCTGCAGCTCGCGCGGCACGAGACTTTCGACTTCGACATCGTGCAGCTCGAGCTCCAGACCCATCTCGCGTCCGAGGATGATGAGCTTGCGCGCGACGTCCATTCCCGAGAGGTCATCGCGCGGATCCGGCTCGGTGTAGCCGCGCTGCTTGGCCTCGCGCACGATCTCCGAGAACGGCTTCTTGCCGTCGTAGACGTTGAACAGATACGCAAGCGTGCCGGAGAAGATGCCGTCGATGCTCGAGATGTCATCGCCCGTCTCGCGCAGGTCGCGCAGTGTATGGATGACGGGCAATCCCGCGCCAACCGTCGCCTCATAGAGGTAGTGCGTGCCCGAAGCACGGCGCGCCTCGCGAACGCCGCGGTATGAGTGCCAGGGTGCGCTATTCGCCTTCTTGTTGGGCGTGACGATGTGGACGCCTGCTGCAAGCCAGGTCGCGTAGTGCTGCGCGACATCCTCGCTCGCGGTGCAGTCGATGAGAACCGCGTGCGGCAGATGATCGGCGTGCACGTGCTCGACGAAGCGTGCGAGGTCGGCCGGATCCGTCGCGCCCTCGAACGCGGTGCGCCAGTGCTCAAGATCGATTCCCGGATCAGACAGCAGCATGCGCTTCGAGGTCATGATTCCCCGGACCCGCAGATCGAGCTGAAACTGCTCGCGCAGACGCGCCTGCTGAGAGGCGAGTTGATCGAGCAGCACATGCCCCACGGTTCCGGGGCCGATGATGCCGATCGAGATCGTGTGGCGCGACAGATAGTAGCGGGCATGTATCGCACGCAGCGCACGCGTGGCCTGCTTTGCGTCGATGACGACGGAGATATTGCGCTCGGAGGCGCCCTGCGCGATGGCGCGCACGTTCACGCCCGCTTTGCCGAGCGCGTTGAAAAGCTTGGCCGCGACACCGGGTGTGCCGGCCATCCCGTCACCGACGACGGCGAGAATGGCGAGCTGCGGATCGACATCGACGCTCTGGATCTGTCCGCCCTTGAGCTCGCGATCGAACGCAGCGCGCACGACGGCCGCCGCGCTCTCGGCCTGATCGCGTGGGATCGCGCAGCAGATGGAGTGCTCGGAGCTGCCCTGGGAGATCAAGATGACCGAGATCCCCTCTTCGCGCAGCGCGCCAAACAATCGATGCGCCGTGCCCGGCACCCCGATCATTCCGGCGCCCTCGAGGTTGATGAGCGCGATGGGATCGATGCTCGTGATTCCCTTGACGACCTGATCGGACTGCGGGCGCGCGCAGATGAGCGTGCCCGGCTTCTGGGGAGCGAAGGTGTTACGAATCCAGATCGGAATGTCACGCCCGACGGCGGGCGCCATCGTCTGCGGATGGATGACTTTCGCACCGAAGTACGCAAGCTCCATGGCCTCGTTGTACGAGAGCGCATCGATCACCTTCGCGCCCGGCACCCGCCGGGGATCCGCCGACAGCACTCCATCGACATCCGTCCAGATCGTGATCGTCGCCGCATCGAGCAACGCTCCGAAAATGGAACCGGAGAAATCGCTGCCGTTGCGTCCCAGCGTGGTTTGCACACCACGGCGGTCCGAGGCGATGAACCCGGTAATGATCAGCGTGCCCTGAAAGTCGCGCTCGACCCAGCGAGCGAGGTTCTGCTGCGATTCGGTCCATTGGACCGCGGGTCCGAGTGCGCCCCAATCGACGACGATCACCCGGCGCGCATCGAGCCATTGCGTGGCGCCCGGGCGCCGCCCGCGCGATTCGAAAAAGCGATGAAACAGCTTGGTCGACCAGATCTCCCCGTAACCCGCAATCAGATCGGTGACGTTACGGGCCGCCGAGCGCGTGAGCTGTACCGTATGCAGGATGCCTTCGATGTCGTGACAGTCGCGATGCATCGCGGCCACATAGAGCCCGGCGGCCTCGCGGCTCAGCAACTGTTCCGCAATCTCTGCGTGTCGCTCGCGCAGGGCCTGCAATTCCGATTGATATGCCGGATCCTGCTGCTCCGCGAGCGACACCAGCCGCAGCAGTGCATCCGTCACACCGCGGCACGCCGAGAGCACGACCCCGAGCCGGCTCTGGGTCTGGCTTTCCAGGATCGTCGCGACAGCCTTGAAGCACTCGGCATCCGCAACGCTCGAGCCACCGAACTTGTGGACCGCCCACGCGTTCGCCTGAGCCGCAGTCGGGCGCCCAGTTTGTTGCGAGCGGTCGGTGGAAGCGGAGGAGCTCATCGGTGCAAGTTTTGGGCCGCAAAAAGGCCGTGCGACTGTACTGACGCAGTCGGGCCTGCGCAACTTGAAGCATAATTCGCACGTGGAAGCCGAGATCGCCCCTCTTCTGCCGCTATATCAGCGCGAGCGTGCCGCCGGACGCGCCCTGGCGCTCGCCATCGTGGTGCACACCATCGGATCGACGTACCGCAAGCCGGGCGCGCTCATGGCGATCGCATCGGATGGCAGCTTCGCGGGACTGCTTTCAGGCGGCTGTCTCGAGACGGACCTGCGTGACTATGCGCTCGAGGTCATCTCAAGTGGCACGTCGCGCACGATCCGCTACGACATGCGTGGCACGGACGATGCACTCTGGGGTCTGGGGATCGGCTGCGAAGGCGCGATGCAGATTCTGCTCATGCGCGTGGGTCCGAAGACGCACTGGCAGCCGCTCGAGCACCTCTCGAACGCGCTCGCGGCACACCGCCCGACCGCCGTGGGCGTCGTGACAGACTCCTCAGCAACGCACCTTGCACTCGGCAGCGTGTTTCTGCCGCAGTCCGCGGCGCAGCACTCGACCCAACCGCAGAGTGCGGAAATCGACGCTGCGCTCACCCGAGCGACGACGTTGGGTCGCGCCGAGACGATCGCGATCGACCATTCTTCACAGCTCTTCGTGCTTCCGCTTGCATTGCCCCCTCGACTGCTGCTGCTCGGCGCGGGGCCCGATGCGATGCCGTTGGTCGATCTGGCCACGCGACTTGGATGGAAAGTGACCGTGTACGACCACCGCCCCGCATACGCACGCGCCGAGCACTTCGCGCCCGCAACGCGCGTCGTGCTCGGTGACCCGCAGGCTCTGACGCGACTCGTCGAGCTCGATACGTACGAGGCTGCAGTGGTCATGAGCCACCATCTCACCTCGGACCTCGAGTACCTGCGGCTGCTGAGCACACGTGACATCCGCTATCTCGGGTTACTCGGTCCGCCGGCAAGGCGCGAGCGCCTGCTCGCGGACCTCGGCGGGGCGGCGGCATCATCCTTGCGGCCGCGTCTGCGCTCGCCGGTGGGGCTGGACCTCGGTGGCCGGGCACCGCAATCGATCGCGCTGTCCATCGTTGCCGAAATCCATGCGCAGCTTCATGGTCGGCGCGGCGGCCCATACGATGATTCGAGCCATGATGAGCGGGCGAGCGGTCATGGATGAAGCGGGTCTGATCCGACGACAACATGAAGTGGAGCACGCGCATCTGCGTGAGGCCGTGCAGGCGCTTGATGATTTGAAGATTTCTGGCGACCTAACTCCTGAAATAACAAGGTCTTATAATTATTACATCATCCGATACACTCAGGTAGCGGTGAGCCGCTCTGCAGCGATGGCGCAGCAGCTCGCGCGCAAGGCAGCGCTCGCACCGCAGGATCGTGTATCGCTCGAGAATCTGGCCGAGCTTAAACGCGCGAGCGAAATTGAGCTCGCGCAGCTCGAGCAGTCGCCCGAAACAGCCGCCGCCGCGCGCGCGGCGCTCGAGATCTCGGAGCGCATGCGCGCGCTCGTCACACCGCTCGTGGAGCAGCATTTCGTGCTTTCCGACTGGCGCCAGAGCGCCCGATTCGATGCAGACTCGATGCTCGAGGAAAGACAGCGCTTTGCACAGCTCATGGCGCTGCGTCGTGACAGGAATCGGGCGACGCCTGCATGAGCACAGAGTCTCCTCCGGAGCTGCACGCGATCGTGCTCGCTGCGGGCGCCTCCACGCGATTCGGTTCGCCGAAACAACTGGTGCGCATCCAGGGCCGGCCCGTTCTGCACCTGGTGATATCGCGCGCAACGGAGATTGCCGGCCATGCGGTGACCATCGTTCTCGGCGCGCATGCCGCGGAGCTTGCACCGCTGCTGCGGCACTCGCCTGCGACGATCGTCGTGAACCGCGATTGGCCCGAGGGGATCGCAAGCTCCATCCGCATCGGGATCGCGCGCCTGCCTCCGACGTGTGATGCGGCGCTCCTGCTCCTTGCAGACCAGGTGGCCGTCACTGCGGATGATCTGAGGCGCCTTGCGGGCACCTGGCGCAGGCAGCCCAACAGTATCGTTGCGGCCCAGTACGAAGGTGTCACGGGCGCGCCCGTCATCTTTCCCCGCTCGGACTTCGCGGCGCTCGGCGAGCTGCGCGGAGACCAGGGCGCGCGGGCGCTGCTGCATCGGCAGCGCGAGCGCGTGGTACGCGTGAAGATCGCGAGTGCCGCCATCGACATCGATCAGCCGGAGGATCTGCTGCGCCTCGACCCCGATCCGGGTGGCTGAGCCGGCTTGTGAGCGTCCGCTCAGTTTCGGCGCAGCAGCCGTTCAGCGGTCGCGAGCAGCCTTTGAGCCTGCACGAGGTGAGGCCGATCGATCATGCGCCCATCGACGCTGGTGACGCCCACATCGGGCGAAGCCGCGAACGCTGCGACGATGCGCCGCGCCTGCTCGAGCTCGGCATCGCTCGGCGTGAACGCCTGGTTGATGGCCTCGACCTGATCGGGATGGATGGCGAGCTTGCCGGTGAAGCCGTCGCGACGAGCCCGTGCGAGCTCGCGCTCCAGGCCGGCCGCATCGCGAAACTGCGCGTGCACGCCGTCCACAGCCTGGATACCCGCAGCGGCCGCTGCGATCACGCACAGCGAGCGCGCGAGCTCAAAGGTCAAGCTCGGTGATCCATCCTCCTCCGTCCTACCACGGGCGCCGAGCGCCGCTGACAAGTCCTCCGCACCCCACGTCAGAGCGGCGAGCCGTGCCGGTGGCTGCGCATAGCCGCTCATGTCAAGGAGCGCACGCGGCGTTTCGGTCGCGATGACGAGCAGCCGCGCGGCGTGGGATTCCACCCCTTCGCGACGCTCGAGCACCGACAGATAGTGGTGCACCTCGAGGATCTCACCCGCCGAGGAGATCTTCGGCAGGACGATTCCATCCGGAGCGCCGCCCACGACGGCGACCAGATCCTCGAGCAACTGCCCGCTCCCGAGTGCGTTGACGCGGACCCACAGCTGCGGCGTACGCCGTTCACGCCGGGCATCGAGCAAGGTCCGTATGAGCTGGCGCGCACCCGAGCGCCGTGTCGGCGCGACCGAGTCTTCCAGATCAAGAATGAGTGCGTCCGCGGCGCTTTCGATCCCGCGCTGTTGCTTGCGCTCACTGTCGCCGGGAACGAAAAGCCAGGACCGGGCGGGAGTCAAGCGGGTGTCTTCAGCATGAGTGCCGCGCGCAGGCACGAGGCCACCTCCTCGTTGCGCTGGTTGAAGGCACGGTGCTCGAAGGTAACGATGCCTGAATCCGTGCGCGAGCGGCTCTCACGCTTGGCTGTGACGGTCGTCTCGGCGCGCAAGGTATCCCCGATGCGAACGGGAAGCGGAAACGTGACCTTCTCCCAGCCGAGATTGCCGAGGGTCGTACCCAATGTCGTGTCATACACGGATAACCCGACCAGCAGTCCCAGGGTAAAAACGCTGTTGACGATGCGTTCGCCGAAGGGGGTGCTTTTACAGTATTCGGCATCCAGGTGCAGCGCCGCCGGGTTCATCGTGAGCGCGCTGAAGAGCAGATTGTCGGTTTCCGTCACGGTACGCCGCACCGCGTGGTCGAACCTCTGCCCGACTGTGAACTGTTCGTAGTACAGGCCAGCCATGCCCGCGCCCCAGATCCCGTGCCGGACCCATCATAACCGAAGGTGGGGCAGCTCTAACGAGCCGGTATTTAGAGGAAACGAGCCGCAGCCCTATAGTCTGGAGGATGTACCGGTACGACCGTATCGACCAGACGCTCGTCGATGAGCGGGTTGCGGAGTTTCGCGACCAGACGCAGCGTTTCCTCGCGGGCAAGCTCTCGGAAGACGAGTTCCGACCCCTGCGCCTGCGCAACGGACTGTACATCCAGCGCCATGCGCCGATGCTGCGCATCGCCGTACCGTACGGGCTGCTGAGCACCGACCAGCTGCGCATGCTGGCTCAGGTGGCGCGTCGCTATGACCGCGCCTACGGCCACTTCACGACCCGCCAGAACATCCAGCTCAACTGGCCCAAGCTCGAGGATGTGCCCGACATCCTCGCACACCTGGCAACCGTCGAAATGCACTCGATTCAGACGAGCGGCAACTGCATCCGCAACGTGACCGCGGATCACCTCGCCGGAGTCGCCGCAGATGAATTGCAGGACCCGCGACCCTACTGCGAAATCATCCGGCAGTGGTCGACGCTGCATCCGGAGTTCTCGCTATCTGCCGCGCAAATTCAAGATCGCCGTCACCGGCTCCCCGACCGACCGTGCCGCCTCCGAGGTGCACGACGTGGGCCTGCATATCCGGCGCGACGCCGACGGGCGATCTGGGATTCGAAGTGCTGGTCGGCGGCGGCCTCGGGCGCGCACCCGCGATCGGCCAGGTCGTGCGTGAATTCCTTCCCGAGCTGGAGCTGCTCGGCTATCTCGAGTCCATCCTGCGGGTCTACAACCGCTACGGGCGCCGCGACAACATCCACAAGGCACGCATCAAGGTGCTCGTGAAGTCGCTGGGCATCGCCACGTTCCGCGCCGAGGTGGAGGCTGACTGGCTCGCGACGCGCGCATACGCGCCGCAGCTGACGCGCGAGCAGATCGAGCACATGCGCTCGTTCTTCGACCCGCCGCCCTACGAGCGGTTGAGCGATGTGGACGCAGCGTCCGGCCGGGACGCGCAGTTCCGCGCCTGGTATCGCTACAACACGGTGCCCCACAAGATCCCGGGCTACCGCGCGGTCTTCATTTCCCTCAAGGCGCACGGCACGCCCCCGGGCGATATCAGCTCGGAGCAGATGGAAGCGGTGGCAGATCTCGCCGACCGCGCGAGCTTTGGCTTGGTACGCACGACGCACAACCAGAATCTGCTGCTCGCCGATGTGCGCCAGATCGATCTCTTCGAGGTCTGGCAGGAGCTGCGGCGTTTGAATCTGGCAACGCCCAACATCGGCACGCTCACCGACATGATTGCCTGCCCGGGACTTGATTTCTGCGGGCTCGCGAACGCTGGCACGATCAACGTGGCGAAGCAGATTCAGCAACGCTTCGATGACTTTCGACTTCCTCTACGACATCGGCGAGCTCGAGATCAAAATGTCCGGTTGCATGAACGCGTGCGGACATCATCACGTGGGCCACATCGGCATTCTCGGGGTCGATAAGCACGGTGAGGAGTGGTACCAGATCACCCTCGGCGGCTCGGCCCGCGGATCCAGCGCACTCGGTCAGGTCATCGGACCGTCGGTCTCGCAGTCCGAGGTCGCAGATACCATCGGGCGCGTTCTTGATGTCTACCGCGCCCGTCGCATCGAGGACGAACGCTTCATCGACACGTTCCGCCGCATCGGCGTCGCACCCTTCAAGGAGCGCGCGTATGCGCCAGATCTTGCGGCGGCGTGAGCTCGTCGGGGACGAGTGGCACTACCTGGAAGAGCTGCCCGCAGGCCCCGACGGCTTGCTGGCGAGCGCGGGCGGGGCCGGCGCGACTGCATCGCTCATTATTCCGGCCGCGCAGCTCCTGAGCGGTCCCGAGACCTGGCGAGGCTGGGCCGGACGCCTGGGTGTGCGAGTCGAGGCCGCCGCACGGGTCGAGGAGCTCGTCCCTGAGCTCGAGCGCCTCGCGCTCATCGCGTTTCAGTTTCCGAACGCCGGGGATGGACGCGGCTACAGCTTCGCGCGGCAGCTGCGTGAGCGCTACGGCTTCGCCGGCGAGGTGCGCGCGACCGGCGCGGTGAAGTGTGATCAGATCTTCTTCATGGCGCGCTCGGGATTTGATTCGTTCGAGCTTGCGCCGAATGAGGACCCCGCTGCCGCGATCGCGGCTTTGTCGAGATTCACGGTCGCCTACACGCCGGGTATCGCGGATCTTTCGATCACCGCGCAGCGCTTTCGTGCTCAGCGCTCCGGCAGGACGATCTCCTCGAACAATTGAGCCACCTCCGCTGCGCTACCCATGCGGTGGGCCCGATCGATGAGGCGCCGGTCGAGGTGTGGTGCCAGCCGCTGCATGAAATCGTACATGTACCGCCGCAGCAGCACGCCGCGCCGAAAGCCGATCCAGGTGACGTGGCCGGCGAACAGGTGCGAAGCGTCGATGGCGATGAGATCGGCATCCTCGCCGGCATCGACCGCCATTTCGGCAACGATACCGACGCCGAGCCCCAGCCGGACATAGGTCTTGATCACGTCGGCGTCGCGCGCGGTGATTGCCACATCGGGCGTGAGTCCGGCCTTGGCAAACGCCTGCTGCAGTGATGAGGGGCCGCTGAAGCTGAAGGTGTACGTGACGATCGGGTAGCCGGCCAGCACCTTGAGCGTCGGGCGCTGCACGGTGGCGAGCGGGTGCTCGCGCGGCACCACGATGACTCGATGCCACCGGTAGCATGGCAGCAGGGTGAGATCCTCGAACAGGTGATCCGAGCCTGTCGCGATGGCGAAATCGATCTGATCGTGCGCCACCATCTCCGCAATCTGCTCGGAGGTGCCCTGGTGCAGATTGAGCCGCACGTGCGGGTAGCGCGTGCGGAAGTCGTGGATCACCTGCGGCAGGACATATCGGGCCTGTGTGTGGGTGGTGCCGATCGAGAGACTGCCTCGACCCTCATCGCGCAGCTCCGTCGCGAGATCCCGGATGGCCTGCGTCTCCTGGAGGATCCTCAACGCGCGGTCGATCACCTGCTGCCCGACGGGGGTAATTCGCGTGAGGTTGCGCCCCTCGCGGGTAAAGATCTGAAAGCCGAGCTCGTCCTCGAGCAGCTTGATCTGCTTGCTGACGCCCGGCTGTGAGGTATGCAGCTTCTGCGCGGCCGCGGTGATGTTCAGACCGCTCTGCGCCACGGCCGCCAGATAGCGCAGTTGATGCAACTTCATCCGCGAGACTCCCCGCAAGTAGTGTCTCGAGCGCCACGCTCGAGCCTGCATGCCTATGCTATGCCGACATAACCGCGATGCAGAACCTCAGAATGAATGATTCGTTCTGTTACCACATTGTCACCGATACAGTGGCTCATAAGCATCATGGGCCAGATTCACGCCACCGAGCTCGAAACCCGAGCGGCCGCCATCCGCGAGCTGCTGAGCACAGCCGTGCGCGAGCATGAACGGGTGGTCTACGCCAACAGCCTGGGTGCCGAGGCGATGGTGCTGACCGACATCCTGTGCACGCACGTTCCCGAGGTCGACATCGTCACGATCGACACCGGCCGTCTGCACGAGGAAACCCATGCACTGCTCGAGAAGCTGCAGCATCGGTACGGCAACCGCATTCGCGTCATCTATCCCGACGCCGGCGCTCTGAGCGATCTTGTCGCGCGCCATGGCATCAACGGCTTCTTTCAGAGCGCAAAGGCGCGCGAGGCGTGTTGCAACGTCCGCAAGGTCGTGCCTTTCCGCCAGATCACCGCCGGCTATCGCGCCTGGGTGACGGGCGTGCGGCGCGAGCAGTCGCAATCGCGTGCGCAGAGCGTTCCGGTAGAATGGGATGCGCAGCACGGCCTGTTCAAACTGAGTCCGCTCCTCGAGTGGACCGAAGAGCAGGTCTGGAGCTACATCCGTGCTCGCAAGGTGCCCTACAACGCGTTGCATGATCGGGACTTTCCGAGCATAGGCTGCGCGCCCTGCACCCGTGCCGTGCTGCCCGGCGAGAGCCAGCGCGCCGGCCGCTGGTGGTGGGAGAGCGCGGAATCACGTGAGTGCGGCCTGCATCCGCGGCAACGCCCCGCGATGGCGCTCGCTTAGAGGTTTTGGGCACCGAGTCGCTTCATGGAGCATTTGCCGATCTTTCTTCGGGTGCAGAGCCGGCCGGCGCTCATCGTCGGCGGCGGCGCCGTTGCGGCGCGCAAGGCGGAGCTCCTTCTGCGATGCGGCGCCGAGATCACCCTGGTTGCGCCGGAGCTGCACCGACCCGCGCGCGAAGTGATGGAGCGTTCGCCCGAGCGCGTCCGGCACGTTCGCGCCGCGTTCGAACCCGGGCACCTCGAGGGCATGACCCTGGTGATCGCCGCGACGGACTGCGAGGCGACGAACGCGGCCGTCGCAGCCGCGGCGCAAGCGCGCAACATCCCCGTGAACGTGGTCGACAATCTCGAGCTCTCGAGCTTCATTCTGCCTGCGATCGTCGATCGAGCACCGGTGCTCGTCGCGGTCGGCACGCAAGGCAGTGCCCCGGTACTTGCGCGGCGATTGCGCGAGCAGCTTGAGAGCCTGCTGCCCGCGCGTCTCGGTGACCTCGCCCGCTTTGCGGGACAGCGCCGTGCTCGCGTACAGGGCACGCTTCGAGCGGGCGAGCGTCGGCATTTCTGGGAGCGCTTTTTCGGCAGCGCCACCGCGGCGCGGGTGCTCGAAGGTGATGAGGCAACTGCGGAGTCAGAGTTCACCCGTGAGCTTGCGGCATGGCGCACGGGCGAGCGCGGCCTGCGCGGCGAGGTGTATTTGATTGGAGCCGGACCTGGGGATCCGGATCTGCTGACGCTGCGCGGCCTGCAGCTGCTGCAGCAGGCCGATGTCATTCTCTACGATCGGCTGGTCTCACCTGCCATTCTCGATCGGGCACGACGTGAAGCCGAGCGCATTTTCGTGGGCAAGCAAGCACGCGGGCCGCGCGCCGACCAGGAAGAGATTCATCGACTCCTGATCGAGCATGCCCAGCGCGGGCGGCGCGTCGCACGCCTCAAGGGCGGCGATCCGATGATCTTTGGTCGCGGCGGTGAAGAGATCCAGGCGCTCGCGCGTCACGCCATTCCCGTGACCGTCGTGCCGGGGATCACGGCAGCCCTCGGCGCCGCTGCAAGCACGGGCCTGGCACTGACCCGGCGCGACATCGCACAGTCGGTCACGTTCGCCGCAGGACATCTCGCCGCGCAGGATGCGCTTGACTGGCAAGCGCTCGCGCGTCCGCGGCACACGGTCGTGTTCTACATGGCCGTCTCGCAGCTTGAGACCATCGTCAGCGGACTGCTTGCGGCCGGCGCGCCGCCCACACGCCCCGCCGCACTCATCGAGCATGCGACGCTGCCGCAGCAGCGCCTCCGGCGTGCCGCGCTGTGCGAGATCGCTCAAGTCGCACGCGCCGAGCACATTGTCGCGCCCGCAGTGCTGATCGTCGGTGACGTCGTCGCCGAGGCCCAAGCCAGCGAAACGCTCGTCGCGCTCGCAGGCGCGCTGCGTGGGGTCGCCTGAGGACTTGCGCATGATCATTCAACAGGGCTTCGTTGGCAGCGTCGGCAACACTCCGCTCATCCGCCTTCGAGGCGTGAGCGAGGAAACGCGCTGCGAGATCCTCGGCAAAGCCGAGTTCATGAATCCCGGCGGGTCGGTGAAGGACCGGGCGGCCTGCGCCATCGTGGCGGACGCGGAGCAGCGCGGGGAGTTGCGTCCCGGAGGGATCGTGGTCGAGGGCACCGCTGGCAACACGGGCATCGGACTTGCGCATGTCTGCAATGCGCGCGGCTACCGCTGCATCATCGTGATGCCGGATAACCAATCGCCCGAGAAATACCGGCTCCTCGAGATGCTCGGTGCTGAGGTCTATAAAGTCCCAACGGTTCCCTACAGCAACCCCAATCAGTATCAGAAGGTCGCAGCGCGGCTGGCCGCCTCCTTGAGCGGTGCCATCTGGTCGAATCAGTTCGACAACACCGCGAACCGCCGTGCGCACCTCGCAGACGACCGGCCCCGAGATCTGGGCGCAGACGGCTGGCAAGCTGGATGCCTTCGTCACCTCGAGCGGCACGGGCGGCACGCTTGCGGGCGTTTCCGAGTATCTGAAATCACAGCGCCGCAGCGTGCGCTGCGTGCTGGCCGATCCCCCCGGTAGCAGCCTTTACGAGTACGTGCAGCACGGTGCTCTTAAGGCCACGGGTTCCGGCTCCATCACCGAAGGCATCGGCATCGGACGTGTGACCGCCAATCTCGAGGGAGCGCCGCTCGATGACGCCGTGCACGTCGAGGACGGTGAGACGGTGCGCTTCGTCTATCGACTGCTGCGCGAGGAGGGACTGCTCCTCGGCAGTACGAGCGGCATCAACGTCGCGGCGGCGGTGCGGGTCGCGCGCGCGCTCGGTCCGGGACATACCGTGGTCACCGTACTGTGTGACGGCGGCGCCAAATATCAATCGCGTCTGTTCAACCGCGAATGGCTCGAGCAGAAGGGCCTGGCCTCGTTTGCCGGACCGGCCCACGAGATCGAGCGCATCGCACTGGAGAGAATCCTTGTCGCTTGAGCGTTCCAAACTTGCCACGGTCACTGATGCCGTCATCGTCGGGGCCGGACCCGTCGGACTGTTCCAGGTGTTCGAGCTCGGCTTGCTCGGCCTGAGAGCCGAGATCATCGACTCGCTGCCACAGATCGGCGGGCAGTGCATTGAGCTGTATCCGGACAAGCCGATCTATGACATTCCGGCGGTGCCGGTGTGCACGGGACGCGAGCTGATCGAGCGCCTGGCCGAACAGATTCGCCCCTTCGGCGCCGGGTTCCACCTGGCTCAGGAGGTGACCGAGGTGCACGCACGCGCCGACGGGCGCTTCGATGTCGCAACGAGCCGCGGCCTGCGCTTTGATGCGGGCGCCGTGATCATCGCAGGCGGTGTCGGCTCCTTCCAACCCCGAAGACTGTCCCTCGAGTCCGCGACCCGGCACGAGGGCATCGCGCTGCACTATCGAGTCAAGGATGCCGCGCTCTTCGCCGACCGCGACATCGTGATACTCGGCGGCGGCGACTCCGCGCTCGACTGGACGCTCGAGCTGGCGGCGAAGGCGCGCAGTGTCGTCCTCGTACACCGGCGCGCGGAATTTCGCGCCGCCCCGGCTTCCGTCGAGCGGATGCTGGCGTTGCGCGATGAGGGCGCGCTCGATTTCATCGAAGGACAGGTACAGTCTCTGGTCGAGCAGGACGGCCGGCTGCAGGCGGTCAGAGTGCTGTCGCGAGACGGTGTGACCCGCAGCGTGACGCTCGATCATCTGCTGGTCTTCTGGGGCTTGCATCCGAAGCTCGGCCCCATCGCGAACTGGGGACTTGCGCTCAACCGTCGCACGGTCGCCGTTGACACGGCGCGCTTTCAGACGAGCGTGCCAGGGATCTTCGCGGTCGGCGACATCAATGACTATGCGGGCAAGAAAAAGCTGATTCTGTCGGGGTTCCACGAGACCGCACTCGCAGCCTTCGCGGTGCGAGAGCATCTGCGCCCGGGCGAAAAAGTGCACCTGCAGTACACGACCACGAGTCCTGTGCTGCAGCAGCGCCTCGGCGTTACCGAAACGGCGCTCGAGGAAGCTTCAGGAATCACCAGCGCTCGACGCGCCTAGCGATTCGGCTCCGTTGCGCTCGGCGGCTGGGGATTCGATGGCCGCGGGGAAGGTTTGTGCGTCGGTGGCGCGCTCGCGGGCGCTGCCGACCCAGGCACTGGCGCAGAAGTCTGTGTCAACCACTGCACCAGCGCGTCATTGAAACGCTCGGGCGCCTCGATCTGCGGCACATGCCCGAGATCTGCGAACTCGACGAGCTTCGCATTCGGGATGCGCCTCACCGCGCCACGCGCCAGCTCGAGATTGTTGCCCAGATGTGCGGCGATATCGCCCGGCGGCGGCTCGGTGAAGGGCACCGCTCGATCATGGCCACCCACGATGATGAGCGTCGGCGCCTTGATGCGCTCGAGCTCATAGATCACCGGCTGGGTATACAGCATGTCTGCGATCAGGGCCTGGTTCCAGGCAAAGCGCTCGCGCCCGGTTCCCGCATACTGCCCGGCGAGCATCTCGACCCAGCGGTCGTATTCGGGCTTCCAGCGGCCTCCATAATACGTATCGAGCTCGTACTGCTTGATGCGCTCGGCGTTCAGGCGCATGTTGGCCGCATAGCGCTCATCGATCGAATGATACGGCGCGCCCTCGGCCTTCCAATCCTCGAATCCAAGCGGGTCGACGAGCACGAGACGCTCGAGCTCCTCCGGGTACATCATTGCGTGACGCATGGCGAGCGCACCCGCGATCGAATGACCGATCAGAGTGACCTTGCCGACACTCAGCGCGTTGAGCAGCGTGCGCGTGTTCGCCGCGAGCTGCTGCAGACTGTATTGATAGTTGACGGGTTTGGACGACTTGCACGTACCGATCTGATCCGGGACCACCACCCGAAAGCCGGCAGCACGCAGCCGCACGATCGTCATCTGCCAGCTCGCGCCGCAAAACGCGGCGCCGTGCAGCAGGACTGCCGTGCGGCCGTTCGCGTGCTCGGGCGCGACGTCCATGTATGCCATGGCGAATTGCTGGGATTCGGACTTGAAGTTGTAGCCTCGGACCGGGAACGGGTATTCGAAGCCCTGTAGCTCCGGTCCGTAGGAGCGCTGCTCCGCCGCGCTGGCCGCAGCCGCCACGCACAGAAGAGCCAGGACACGGTATATTTCCATTGCACCCACACGCAGGCAGCGACTGCTTCGCCGTTGGAGCAAGAGGTGTGCCGATTCCGGAACACCCGCCCGCAGCGCGGCGTTTTTATACCAGCTTTAGCTCGCGCTATGAACCCAGCCTTCTCCTCCCCCAACTCCGAGTCGGTCGCCTGCCCGGATTGCGGGCTGGGTCAGCAACTGTCGCCGGTGGCTCCGGGCTGCGTTGCGGAATGCCGTCGCTGCGGGAAGCTCCTGGCGCGCACGGTGCCCGGAAGCCGCACGCGCTCGCTCACCTTGATCATCGCAGCCCTGTTCGCCTGGGTTCCCGGAGCGATCGGGGCGCTGCTCTCGGTCTCCTTCTCTGGCGCGATCCGCTCGAGCAGCCTCTCAAGCGGCGTGGCTGCGCTCTGGACCACGGACTTTCGTCTGCTCGCGCTCATCGTCGCCGCATTCAGCATCGTCGTGCCCTCGCTGTACCTCGTGCTGCTGCTCATCGTGCTCGCGGATGCTCCTGCAACTGGACTGCTTGCGCGTGGGCGCCTCTTCAGATGGGCATTGCATCTGCGTCCCTGGATGATGCTCGAGGTCTACCTGCTCGGTTGCTGTGTCGCCTACAGCCGCATCCGTCAGGTCGCGAACGTCGACGTTGATATTTGCGGCTGGTGCCTGGTCGCGGCGACGATGCTCACACTGCTGGCGGTCGCTGAGCTCGATGAGCGCGGAATCTGGCGGCGGCTGCCTCTGCCTGGGCCCGCTCGCGCAGCGCAGCCCTCGAGTTCCTCCTCTGACTCGGCTTGCGGGTGCCTGACCTGCCATCTACTGATTCAAGTCAGCGGCGCGCACGCGTCCTGCCCCCGCTGTGCCGCAGCCCTGCGGCGGCGCAAGCCGAAGGCCATGCAACGCACGCTGGCTCTCGTCGTGTGCGGGTTTCTCCTGTATATCCCCGCGAACCTCCTGCCGGTACTCACGATCGAGCGCTATGGCCAGGTTGAGACCAATACGATCATGGGAGGTATTCTGGAGCTCATCCGCAGCGGCCTTTGGCCGCTCGCAGCCATCGTGTTCGTGGCGAGCATCGTCATTCCGCTTGCCAAGCTCTGCGGGCTCTCCTGGATGCTGCTCGCGACGCGTACACGGTCCGGCGGCCTGTTGCGCGCGCGCACGCAGATTTACCGTCTCATCGATGTCGTCGGCCGCTGGTCTAACATCGACGTTCTTCATGATTTCCCTCCTGGTCGCACTCGTTCAGTTCGGCGCGCTCACGCGAGTGCGAGCGCAGCCGGGCGCGATGGCCTTCGCGGCCGTCGTCATCGTCACCATGATCGCCGTCAAGACCTTCGACGCGCGGCTCATGTGGGATGCGGCGAAGGAGCGCGCGTGACGGAGGACACGGAGGACGCCGCGGAGGAGGCAGAGGCCAGCGTTCGCCAGGCGTGGTTCTCCTGGTTCTGGATTGCCCCCCTGTTCGCTGCGGCGGTCGTCGGCTGGCTCGGCTGGCGTACTCTCGCCGAGCGCGGCCCCGCAATCACCATTATGTTCAAGACGGCGGACGGGCTGCAGGAGGGTCAGACCAAGATCCGCCACAAGGGCATCGATGTCGGAACGGTCGAGTCGCTCGAGCTGACCGGCGACATGTCGCAGGTCATTCTGCACGCGCGCATGATGCGCTCGGTCGCTGCACACCTGACCGATCGCACCCGTTTCTGGATCGTGGAGCCGCGGGTCGGGGCGACGGGCGTATCGGGGCTCGCCACCCTCGTCTCGGGTGCCTACATCGAGATGGCGCCCGCGCCGGGACCACCGGAGCGACACTTCGTGGGACTCGATGCGCCGCCGGTGCTGCAGCCGGACATCCCCGGCCGCTCCTTCACGCTGCTCGCGAGCGATCTCGGCGCGCTCACCGCGGGATCTCCCATCAACTATCGCGGCATATCCGTGGGCGAAGTCGAGGGCTATGCACTCAAGCCTTCGGGAACCCAGATTGAGGTCTATGCCTTCGTTCGTTCACCCTACGAGCGACTGGTCCATTCGGATACGCATTTCTGGGCGGCGAGCGGCATCAACATCTCGGCCGGCGCGGAAGGCGTCGCGCTGCGCATCAATTCGTGGGAAGAGCTGCTGAGTGGTGGAATCGGATTCGACACGCCCGATGCCTCGCTCAAGGGTCCCGCGAGCCCCCCCGGAGCCCTTTTCCTGCTCTATGAGAGTCGCGGTGCGGCCGGCCGGGTGCCGCGCGGACCGCAGCTCATCTATCGGGTCGACTTTCCAGGGGATGTTCGCGGTCTCGACTATGGGACTCCGGTGGAGCTGCAGGGCATCGGCATCGGCCAGGTGACGGAGATTCACTTGATGTACGACGATCCAACGCAGTCGCTTTATCTCTTGACGACACTGGCGCTCGACCCGGCGGTTCTCGAGATCGTCGATATGAAGGGCGCGACGCCGGCCGAGTATGCCACGGCTGTCGGTGAGCGGATCGAACGGCTCGTTGCACACGGGCTGCGCGCACAGTTGTTGACGGCGAGCTTCCTGACCGGCCAGAAAATCGTGGCGCTCGATGTCGTACCCGGTGCGCCTGCTGCGACGGTGCGCCGTGTCGGTCAGTCGGTTGTGATACCGAGCGCACCGGCTGCCGATGTGGACGAGATTCTCAAAGGGCTGCAGCGCACGGTGCAGCACATCGACCGCGCCACTGCGGGACCCGAGCTGGGACACGCTCTCAAAGCGCTCGATGAGTCACTCACGCATCTGCAACATATCACTGCGGAGCTCGAGCCCGAAGTCCCGCCGCTCATCGCAAGCCTGCGTGCGACCGCCGATGCGGCTCAGCGCACTCTGGAGTCTGCCCGCACGATGCTCGGCAGCGGCGCCGCAGCCAACGTGGATCTGCCGCGACTCATGGAACAGCTCGGGGCCGCGGCGCGCTCCATTCGAGAGCTCGCAGACTATCTGGACCGGCACCCGGAATCTTTGATCCGGGGACGCGGGAGTGAGCGCGAATGAATCCCTCGAAGCTCTGGATGCGGCTCGCACTCGGCACAATTGCAGCCAGCTGCCTCATCGGCTGCGGCTCAAGTCCGCCGGTGCGCTACTACACCCTGGAGCCGCAGCCTGGTGCGAGTGCGCCGGGCCCCTCTGCGAGCACCGGTGCTGCGGTGCCGCTGCGTGTGCAGCGCGTCAGCATTCCCCCGGAGCTCGAGCGCCGGGGGCTCGTCCAGCACATCGCCGCCGGTCAGGTACGCATCTGGGATTCGGACAGCTGGGCAGCCCCGTTGGATGACCTCATTGGGCGCACCGTCTCGGCCGACCTCGCAAGTCGACTGGGCCCTGCAAGCGTCGTCGACGCGAGCGAGCCTTCGAGCGGCGAGCCGCGCCGGCTTTTGTTCCTGGACGTGATTGCGCTGTCTGCCGATCCCACCTGTGCGATCACACTGCGGGCGAATTGGACCCTTCAGTCACCCAATCAAGCGGACCAGCGTGCAACGGAGTCCATCGAGGCCGCGGCCGTCGCGCCGTGCCCTGCGGGCATGGCACCGACGATCAGCCGGGCCCTCGGGCAGCTTAGTGATCGGATCGCGGCGGCGGTGACCGCGCGCTAGCGCACGGCCGGAATCGCAAGCGGAGCCCGGTCGCATCGGCTGCTGACCCGGCCTTCGCAGCGGCGCACTTTCAATTCTCGGCTCAAGCAGACGCGCACTTCGGTGAGCTCACCCCGGCTGCAGCCGATGCTCAATCCCTCGGCAGGCATGGCGGGATTCACCGCGAGGAACTGTCTGCGGATCGCTTCGACCTCCAGATGCTGATCGGTCGCGGGCGCGTCGAACAGCTGCGGGATCCGCACCACCGCGAGAGCCGCATCGGCGGCGCGGAAGTAGCGCATCGCATCGAGTCCGCTGCAGGTGCCATGTCGCTGCCACTCATGCCGTATCAGCCGCGGACTCGGATAGATCGTGCGTCCGAGTGCGAAGGCCTCCTCGGTCAGCGTAGCCGAGGTCGCACAGTCCTGCGGATACCCTCCATCCTCGTACTGCGGCCACAGGCCGTGCAGCACGAAGCCGTAGCCGCGCCGATGACATTGTGAGTCGTCCTCTGGATGAACCAGGCAATAGGAGGGCGACCAGGAGAGCGACAAGAGGTAATAGTCGAACTGCCCGGCGATGCCGACTCGATTCTCGTGCGCATGCCGCGCGAACGCATTGAAGCTCAGTCCCTGCGCGATGGCGAGCAAGCATCCGAGAAACACGCTGCGGCCGAGCGCCGAGCGCATCCGTGTCTCGCGCGGCTTCGCTTCGCTCACGTCGCCTCCAGCCGTTCGAGCGTCAACGAGTCAGCCTCACCAGCAAAGAATTTCTGCAGTGCCGCTGGGAAGAGCGCCTCTGCCGAGGTGCGGGCGAAGAGCGTCATACAAGAGCGAAACTTGAGGTCATCGGGCGAGCCGAAGATCTCGTGTGCCGATCGCCCCTTGATGTCGAGGACGAGCTGTGTGCATTCCCTCAATCGCGCTCCGAGAATCGAATGCCGCAGGTACGCCCGTGCCTCATCGGCGCAAGAGATTCCGAAGCGCTGGGCTGTGGGACTCGATCCGAGGCCGCGCACCTGGGGGAAAATGAACCAAATCCAATGGCTGCGCTTGTGTCCGGCACGCAGCTCGGCGCAAACACGTAGATAGACGCCCTCCTGCGCCTCGACAAAGCGTTCGAGATCGAATGGATCTTCAGTCATGCTCATTTGCCCGCTGGGCATTTACGGCGGAAAATGCGGTCGTGCGAGATTATCTTAAACGTCCCGTCGTGCGTCGCAGTCTCATCGCCGCCGCGGTGGTGGCATTCCTTCTCGCCATCTACGCGATCATCGGCTTCTGGAGCGTGCCGCGTTTTCTGCGCAGTGGCCTGCAGAACTTCGTCGAGCAGCACTATGCCAGGAAACTCGCGCTCGGCGAGATCCACTTCAATCCCTTTACCTTGACGCTCGAGATGCGCGACATCTCATTTCCGGACGCCGATGGTACGCCGTTGCTCGGGTTGCGGCGGCTGCTCGTGAGCCTGCAGTACGCGAGCATCTGGCGCCGCGGTCCGAGCTTTCAGGAGATCGTCCTCGAGCGTCCGTTCGGTCGCGTGCTCATCCGCAAGAACGGCGCACTCAACCTGGCCGATCTCGCCAAGCCGTTCGCCAGTAACACACCTCCTGCGACCCCGGCCCAGAAGTCCGAGCCGATGCGCTTGTTCATCGACCGTCTCGCGGTGCTCGAAGGGCAAGTGAACTTCGAGGACGAGACTCGCGACGTGCCTTTCAAAACGGAGATCCTTCCCCTGACCTTTGAGCTGAAGGACTTCAGCACCGTGGGCAAGGCGGATGACGAATACCAGCTCACGGCGGCAACGCCTGCCGGAGAGCGCTTTCACTGGAGCGGGAGGCTCGCCATAGAGCCCCTCGCCTCGCGTGGTCGCTTCGAAGTGACGGCGTTGCAGGCACGTACCGTCGGGAGCTATCTGAGCGGTTCGATTCCCTTTGAGCTGTCCTCGGGGGTCATTGGGGTCGCAGGCGACTACGACTTCTCGGCTGCCACCACGCCAGTTGCCTTGAGGCTTACGGTCGGCAACGTGAGTATCGGCGACCTCGCGATCAAGCCACCCGGCGGCGACACGGACTACGTCCGGCTGCAGCATCTGGAGGTGCGCGACACGCATTTCGATCTCGCGCAGCACTCGCTTGCCGTCGGTCCGGTGCGCCTCGACGGCGGCGAGATCCGTGCCTGGCTCAACCGTGATGGCAGCCTCAACCTCCTGGATCTCGCACCTCGATCCCCGGCGCCGGCCCCCTCACCGCCCGGCGGCGCCCAAGGCCCACCCTGGACGGTGCGAGCTCCCGACATCAGCGTTTCCACGCTCAAGGTCATCGCGGAGAACCGCCAGCTCACGCCCGTAGCCGCCGTCACGCTCGATGGCCTCGACATCCATGTTGCAGGATTTGGCAGCCCGGCCGATGCGCCGCTCGATATCACGGTCGCAACTCCGATCAACGGTTCGGGCAAGCTCTCGGCCAAGGGCCGCATGGATCTGAAGACGGGCGCGCTGCAGAGCCAGATCGACCTCACTCATCTCGATCTGAGCGCCGTTCAGCCCTACCTCGCGCAGCGCTCCGCCCTCAAGCTTCTAAGTGGACAGCTCGAGACGCATCTGAGCCTCGAGCGTACGGCCGACAATCTGCTGAGCGTCGCAGGCGCAGTCGAGGTCCCGAAGCTGAGAATCGTGGACGACGCGCTGCAAAAGGACTTCATCAAGTGGGACGATCTGGCGCTCGAAGGAGTCGAGTATCACTCACGGCCCGCGAGCCTCAAGATCCGCGTCATCACGGCGCGTGCCCCCTATGCACGGGTCATCGTCGAGTCGAACCGGACGTTGAATCTCGCTGAGGCCTTCAGTCCCAATCCTCAGCCGCCCGCGCCGCGGCCGGCGTCGGCCGCGCCAGCGAGCGCGCCCCATCCATCGACGCCCGATGCAAGCACAGCCACTGGCGCGACGCCTGCGATGGCGATGAACATCGCCACGATTCGCGTCGTCGACGGCGCGGCGCATTACGCGGACTTGTGGATCACGCCCAACTTCGCCGTGGCGATTCAGGGTCTGAATGGCACGATCTCGGGCCTGTCGTCTCAGCCCCGATCCCGCGCCCACGTGTCCCTGGACGGCAAGGTCGATCGCTATGCGCCCGTCACGATTCGCGGTGATGTGAATCTTCTATCCGCGAGCCTCTACACCGATTTGAAGATGAAGTTCGACGGCGTCGACCTGAGCACCGTCACGCCCTACTCGGGACGTTTTGCGGGCTACAAGATCGAGAAGGGCAAGCTCTCCGTCGATCTCTCCTATCACATCGAGCAGCGCAAGCTTCAGGCCGATCAGCGCTTCGTCATCGATCAGCTGCAGCTGGGTGAGAAGGTGGACAGTCCGGATGCAGTCAAGCTGCCCCTGAAACTCGCCGTCGCACTGCTCAAGGATCGTAACGGCGTGATTGACGTTCCATTGCCGATCACCGGCAGTCTGGATGATCCGCACTTCAGCGTCGGACCCATCATCTGGGAGGCGGTCGTGCACTTGCTCGAGCGCGCCGCAACTGCGCCGTTCGCGATGCTCGGCAGGCTCTTCGGGGGCGGCGAGCAGATGAACCTCATCGACTTCGATCCGGGCAGCGCGACGCTGAGCGCGGAGGCGCGTACTCGGTTGACCGGGGTCGTCAAGTCGATGCACGAGCGCCCGCAGCTCGACCTCGATGTACCCAGTGTCTACGCGCCGGATGTGGATGGCAGCGCGCTCGCCCATGAACAGCTCAAGGCGCAGCTGCTGGCATTGCGCGCGGGGGAGTCGGCTCGCAAGAAAGGCAGTGCAACGACGGCCGATGCGTCCGTTCTGTCCGACCCGCGTGAGCACTTCAATCTGCTGGTCGCGGCCTATCACGCCCAACGTGGCGCGGACGCGGCGCTGCCGCCGCAATCACAGGCTCTCAGCAGCACGAAGATCAAGAACGCGACTCCAGAGGCGTTGACAGCGGCGATCAGCGAGCTCGAGAGCGCGCTGACCTCTCAAGCCAGCATGAGCGATGAGGCCTTGGCAGCGCTCGCGCGCAAGCGTGCGCGGGCCATTCAGGATGCGCTGTTGGGCGATGGCAGCATCGAGGCAAAGCGCGTCTTCATGTTGACCGAAGCACCCGGCAAATCCGTGGACGGCAAGGTGCGCTTCGAGCTCGCGCTCAAATGAGCGCGGCGCAGCAGGATTACACCCCAGTCTGCCAGCGTTCGAGATGACCGACGAAGGCGCGCAGGAAGGCATTCGCCTGGTAGCCGTCCATGGCCCGGTGATCGATGGTCAGTGTCACGTAGCATTTCGGCCGCACGACGATGCGATCCTCGCCGCTCGAGCTGTCGATGACCGGACGCTTCTCGAGCCGGCCCACGCCGAGCACGGCTGTCTGCGGCTGGGGAATGACGATCGGTGCGGCGAGCAGGCTGCCGCTCACGCCGTGATTGGATAGCGTAAAGGTGCCGCCGCGCACGTCGGCAGGGGTCAGGGCCGCAGCGCGCGCCCGGGTAACGAGATCGTGCAGTGCTCGCGCGATCTGCTTTAGATCCATCAAGTCCACGCTGCGAATGACGGGGACCACGAGGCCGGCATCCGCCAGCGCTGTTGCGACACCGATGTGGATGCTCGTGAAGATCTCGAGCGCATCCTCGTGCCAGCGGGCGTTCGCTTCCGGAACGGCGCGAATCGCGACCGCGGCGGCGGCGATGAAATATGCGGTGAGCGTCAGGGGAGCGCCGGCGTCCTTGAAGGCATCGGCGTGCCGCGCACGGTGTGCGAGCACGGCGCTCATGTCCGCATCGAACACCGAGGTGACGTGAGGAGCGGCCTGCAGAAGACTTTGCACCATGTGGGCTGCAACGCGGCGCCGCATCGGTGAATGCGGCACCCGCCGGCTGGCCAGAATGTCCTCGGCGAGCGCCGCTGCGGCCTCAACACGGCGAGCAGGGACCTCCTCGGGCCGCGCAGGCCCGGCGATCGTGCGCTCGGCCGCACGCAGGACATCATCGACGGTGATGCGCCCATTGGGGCCGCTGCCGGACAGCGCTGCAGCATCGAGGCCGTGCTCGGCGAGCAGCCGCTGTACCGCGGGACTGAGCGTCGCCGTCGTGCGTGCCTCATGCTGCGTGCGCGTAGCGGCATTTGCGCTCGTTGCGGTCGATTCGGAGGACGAAGGCTCGGCTCGCGTGCCGGTGCTGATGCCGCCCGCCGCGGCGACCTGCAGCTCGAGTTCGCCCAACACGTCACCGGGCTCGATCTCCTCTTGCTCCTGGCGGTGAATCGTCCGCAGCACGCCCGCTGCGGGCGCCGCAACCTCGACGGTGACCTTGTCCGTCTCGAGCTCGACGAGAGGCTCGTGCTCGCTGACGCGGTCGCCGATCTGTTTGAGCCAGCGCAGAACCTGCGAGCGGGTACCCTCGGTCTGCTCCGCCGGCGCGCGTATCTGGAGCCTCTCCGCTGTCATGCCTGCATCGCTTTCAATAGCTCGCGAGATCGCGGATGGCGCGCATGATTCCCGTCACGCTCGGCAGCGCGGCCTCGAGCAGATGCGGATTGTGCGGGCTGGGAATGTCGGGCATCGCCAGCCGCTGCACCGGCGCATCGAGATCGAGGAAGGCCTTCGGCGACCAGGACCGCGGCGATCTCGGCGCCGAAGCCGGCGGTGAGATTGTCCTCATGCACGATGAGGCAGCGGTGCGTCTTGCGCACCGATGCGAGCACGGCGTCGCGGTCCCAGGGCAACAGCGTGCGCAGATCGAGGATCTCAGCATCGACGCGCCGACTCGTTGCGCCGCCTGCTCGCAGCGCTCGACCATCGCGCCCCAGCGTCACGATCGTGAGCTCGCTGCCTTCGCGCACGCGCCTGCGCGCTTGCCGAACGGCACGACGAACTCGTCGCCCGGATAAGGCCGGCGCGCCCAGGCGCCATCGAGCATCGCGCGATGCTCGAAGAAGATCGTCGGGTCGTTGCCGCGCAGCGCGCTGCGCAGCAGTCCCACCGCATCCTCGGCGTTCGACGGCACGGCCACCCGCCAGCCGAGCGCGTGCACGAAGTGCACTTCGTTGGTCTGGCTGTGCCAGGGATCGCCGCATTTGAAAAAGCCGCCGGGCATGCGCACGACGATCGGGCGCGGCGAAACGATTGCTGGTGCGCCAGCGCATGGTGCCGCAATCGTTGAGCTGCTCGGCGGCCGGATCGGCGTACTTGCGGAACTGGATCTCCGGCACCGGCATCAGCCCCGCGAGCGCCATGCCGACGGCGCGGCCGATGATGCCTTCCTCCGACAGACTGGTATCGAACACCCGCTCGCGCGCCGAACTTGTCCTGCAGTCCCAGCGTTGCCGCCTGCACGCCGCCCTTGCGGCCGACATCCTCGCCGAACACCAGCAGGCGCGGATTGATCGCCAGCTCCTGCTCGAGCGTGCGGCGGATGGCCGTGACCATGTTGATGCGCGGCCCTGCGGCTCGGACGCGCTCGCTGCCGGCCGCGGGCATCGCATGTCCCTCGCGGCGCAGTGCCGCCCTGCTGCTGCAGCATCGGCGAACCGTCCGCGCCGATTTCGCAAAACACATGGCGCGTGAATGCGCCTGCGGGTCGGGCGTCGGCCGCGCCGCTCGACTCGATCCGCGGCTTCGACGTCGACCTGCGCTGCGCGCTGCGAAGCGTCCGTCCCATTCCGCCTCGCGAGAGCTGCGCCGGCACCAGCTGCAGCGCGCAGTCTGCGGCAGCGGATCGCGCGCCTGCTCCGCGCGCGATCGCCTCGGCGGATCTTGTAGGTCTGGGTGTCCTGGACCGAGTGTCCTTCCAGACGCGGCACCGTCAGTCGCAGCAGCGCCGGCCCGCTCGCTCGCGCACGCCGCGCACGGCTTCGCGCGATCAGCGCCGCGGCCTGCTGCGGATCGCGTGCCATCGCCATCGAGCACGCGCAGTCCGTGGAAGCCCGCAAGATTGGCGGCGATGTTGCCGCCCGGGCGTCTGCAGCTGCGACTGCACGGAAATGCCGATAGCCGTTGTCCTCGATGTAGAACAGCATCGGCAGTCGCAGCGTGGTCGCGATGTGTGAGCGCCGACCAGAATCCGTTGGTGGCCACCGACGCTTCGCCGCCGTGCGCGACGGCGATGCTGCGCGCGTAGCTCGCTCCTTGAGCGTCTCGCGGCGATAGCGAAGCGCCTGCGCCCAGCCGGCCGCGGGCGTGTACTGCGCGCCGACGCCGCCGCACACGGCAGCACCGCACAGCCTTCTGCGCGGCATGTTGAACACCACCCCGATATCGCGTCCGTCGCTGAAGCAGCCGGCGCGCGCATCGGCGACGCCGACGCTTCCTCGACCGCAAGGCCGAGGCCAGCAACAGCGGGCGCGAACGGTAGTAGACGCCGACGCCGTCATGCGGATCGGTCAGCTGTGAGCCCAGCAGTGACCTGAGCGAGATCGTGTCCGCGCGCCGAAAACTGATAGAGCACCTGACGCTGCGGGACGAGGCGCGACTCCTCGATCCGATCGAGAGTGCGCGAGGCATGCACAGATAGGCCACCCGCTGCCAGTCGACGGCGTCCTGCGGATGCCTGCGCGCTGCCTGCCGCTCGGGCAGCGAAACCGGGATCCGTGCCACCTTTCGCGGAGTGCATGGGCACAGTCTATGCCGCACGTCACGCAATGGTATTGCCAAGATTGCGTGAATTGGCATGATTTGGGCAATATCCTTGCTCACATTCGGAGCGAACATGCCCAAAACCCTGGACCGCCTGGATCGGCGCATTCTCGATGAGCTGCAGGAGAACGCGCGGCTGTCGAATCAGGAGCTCGCGCAGCGGGTCGGACTTTCCACCGCACCGTGCTGGCGGCGCCTGCGCCGGCTCGAGCAGGAGGGCTTCATCGCACGCTACGCGACGCTCCTCGATGGCCCGCAGGTGGGTTTGCCGATCGTGGCCTATGCGCTGGTATCTCTCGAGAACCATCATCCTGAGAGTGTTCGCAAGTTCGATCAGCTGGTGAACGAGAGGCCCGAGGTGCTCGAGTGCCACTCGATGAGTGGCTCGAACGATTACCTGCTGCGGATCGTGGCAGCGAGCATCGAGGCGTATGAGCATTTCCTGAGCACGCACGTGCTGCAGAGCGGTGCAGTGCGCTCGGTGAACACGAGCTTCGTGCTACGCACCAAGAAATCTACGACTCGACTGCCGGTTCATTCAGGACGCGGTTGATCTTGCCGGCGAGACTCGACTGGGTGAACGGCTTGGTGAGCAGCTCCACGCCCGGATCCAGACGGCCGTGGTGCACGATCGCGTTGCGCGCGTAACCCGTCGTGAAGATCACCTTCAAATCGGAGCGCAGACGGCCCGCCTCCTCGGCGAGCTGCCGGCCGTTCATGCCGCCCGGCAAGCCCACGTCGGTGAAGAGCAGAACGACGCTCGGCGTCCTGCCCAGCATCTTGAGCGCAGTCGCGCCGTCGGGCGCCTCGAGCACCCGATAGCCCAGATCGCGCAGGACCTCGCCGTGAAGCTGCGCACGTCCTCCTCGTCCTCGACCACGAGAATCGTGCCTCGGTGCCGCCGCGGTGGCAGGGGTGACGCCAGTGGCCATCGCGCGATGTCCGCCACGACCGAGTCCGCGGATCGCGGGAGATACAACTTGACAGTGGTGCCCTGGCCGGCTCGCTGTAGATCTTCACATGGCCGCCGGACTGCTTGATGAAGCCATAGACCTGCGACAAACCGAGTCCCGTGCCTTTACCGATGTCCTTGGTCGTGAAGAAGGGATCGAACGCCTTCGCCGCGACCTCCTCGCGTCATCCCCATGCCGGTGTCGCTGACCGCGATCATTACATACTGGCCCGATCTGAGTTCGCGTGCGCCGCCGCGTACGCCTCATCGAGATAGCGTTGGCGGTCTCGATGGTGAGTCGTCCGCCGTCGGGCATCGCATCGCGCGCGTTCACGACGAGATTGAGGATCGCCGATTCGAGCTGATTCGCATCGACGAGCACGGTCCAGATGCCGGCCACCGAGGACGGTCTCGCAGCGTCGATCGCCTCGCCGAGCGCATGACGCACAGCTCGGCCATACCCTGCGACCAGCCGGTTCGAGGTCGACCGGTCTTCGCCTCGAGCGGCTGGCGGCGCGAGAACGCGAGCAGCCGCTGTGTCAACGTCGCGGCGCGATCCGCGTTGCGCTTGATCATGTCGAGCAATCGCATTTCCTGCTCGATCCTGCCGGCAGGCGCCGCTGCAGCATTTCGACGGCGTTGCGGATCACGTGCAGCAGATTGTTGTAGTCATGCGCGATGCCTCCGCTCAGCTGGCCGAGCGCCTCCATCTTCTGCGCCTGGGCGAGCGCCGCACGCGCCTGCTCGAAAGCGCGCTGCTGCTGCCTACGCTCGGTCATGTCGCGCGTGATCTTGGCGAAGCCGGCAGCCGCCCGGGGATCCCGGACCGGCTCGACCACGACGTTCGCCCAGAATCGGCTGCCGTCCTTGCGCACGCGCCAGGCCTCGGCTTCGTACTTGCCCTGTTCGCGGGGCGCGTATGAATACGCGCTGGGGAACGCCGCTCTGCCGATCCTCCTCGGTGTAGAAGCGCGAGAAGTGCTCACCGATGATCTCCTCGGCGGTGTAGCCCTTGATGCGCTCGGCGCCCGCGTTCCAGTTCGTCACCCGGCCGTCGGTCGAGCATGTAGATGGCGTGATCGGCGACCGCGTTGATGAGGAGGCCCAGGCGGGTCTCGGTGTCGCGCCGCTGCGCCTCGGCTTTGTTGGAGCGCGCGAGGCTCAGAAGCAGCAGTACCGTGCCGAGTGCCGCGATGAGCAAAGCCAGCGCGCCGCTCACAGCCACGCTGCGCTGCGCGCGATTCTCGTCCTCGGCACTTCGCGCGAGCCGTGCCGCGAGCAGGCTGTCCTCGTTTTCGACGATGTCGTCCATGAGCGCGTCGATGCGCTGCTGCGTGCCAAGCCGATTGTTCGATTGCGCGATGGCGCGTGCCGCTTCGTAGCCGCTGCTCTGGCGCGCTTCGGTGTTCTCCCGGAACTGCTCCAGGCGTGCCGTGATCTCGCGCCGCAGCTGCGTCATCCGTACCTGCTGGGCGGGATTATCGACCGTGGACTGCTTCAGTCGCTGACCTGGCCCGGAACCTGTGCGACGGCTGCCCGGTAGCTTTCCAGATCCTCCGCCAGACCATCCAGACGGAAATTGCGCTCGGCGCGCTCCGCGTTCGTCAAGGATTGATCGAGCCGGTGGGTGGCTCTGATCACCGCGAACGTGTGAGCGACCCACTGCCGGTCGCGCCGCAGATCGGGCATGACGCTCGCGAGCTGATGGACCTCGAGCCACAGCAGCGATCCGGTCGCACCGAGGATGAGCGCCAGACCCAGCCATATGGACTTGGTCAGTATTGTCACAGGCAGTGGGACGTGGCGATCGTCGGTCTCGATGGCTGAGCCGCGCTATCGTAGCGCACGCGCCTGCGCCTGTGCAAGACGGCGGGAACACGCCGGACTGCGGCAAGATCAGGGCGAGCTCGGTCACGGCGGAGCTGAAGTTGGATTGAGGCATCCAGTCATGTCGCGCAATCGCTCTTTGGGTGTCTGTCTTCTCATGCTAGGCGCGCTCGCGCGCACAGTGTGAGCCGCGCCGTCCCGATTGAAGTGTACGGTCGGCTCCCCAGCCTGGAAGAGGTCTCACTTTCGCCCGACGGCAGCCAGATCGCGTTCGTGCGTACGACCGAGGATGTGCGCCTGATCGAGGTCCTCTCGCTCAGCAGCCGCAAGGTCACCGGTGGACTGCGCGTCGGTGAGCAGAAGGTGCGCAGTATCCGCTGGGCTGACAATGACCATCTGCTGGTGGTCACCTCCGCCACATCCCTTCCCGTCGGCATGATTGGAACCGAGCACGAGTGGTACATGCTGCAGGTGTACGATGTGATGCGACACCGCACCGTGGCGCTCCCGGATGTCTCCCGGCTTACGGGCGAGCGTTTCATGAACGTCATCTCGGGCGGCGTCACCATACGCCGCATCGCGGGCCATACGTATCTGTTCTTGCAGGGTCTGTACGTGCAGGGCCGCACGCTGCCCGCGCTGATTCGTGTCGACCTCGAGTCGGGCGCCCAGCGCGTCACCCGCCTCGGAACCGCAGCCACACAGTACTGGCTGATCGATGCGAATGGCGAGATCGCCGCCGAGCAGCAATACAGTGATCAGGATCAGCGTTGGGCTTTGCGGGTGCGGCGCGGGAACCGGTTGGATGAGGCGATCGCCGGCGTGGAAGCCATCGACTACCCGCGGCTGCTCGGTTTTGGACCGACGCCCGAGACGCTCCTCGTGCAGGCAGTCGAGGGCGGCGATCCAGTGTGGCGGCTGTTTGGCGTGAAGGACGGAACGCTCGGCCCGCCGATGGACGAGCGCAAGACGCTGACCACCCCGATCGAGGACCGGCTGTCCTCATGCCTCGTAGGCGGCGTGCGCGTCGAGGATAGTGGCAGTACGTGTTCTTCGACGCCGGCATGCAGCGTCAATGGGATGCGATCGTGCGGGTGTTCGGCGGTGCACGCGTACGGCTCGCTTCGAGCTCCGAGGATTTTCGCAAGGTCGTCGTACGTGTCGATGGCGCCCACTTACGGCTACCGCTACGTACTCGTCGACCTCGACAAGGGGACGGCGGAGCCAGTCGGAGATGTCTACGCCGGTGTCACCACGCCGCTCGAGGTCCGGCGACTCAACTACAAGGCCGCCGATGGCCTTGCTATTCCCGCGTACTGACGCTGCCGCGCGGACAGCCGCATGCACTGCCGCTCGTCGTACTGCCGCACGGTGGCCCCGCGGCCGGCGATACCGCGGACTTCGGCTGGTGGCCCCAGGCGCTCGCCGCACAGGGCTATGCCGTGCTGCAACCCAACTACCGCGGCTCCGACCTCGGCCACCGACCATCTGCCAGCCGGGCTTCGGCGAGTGGGGACGCAAGATGCAGACCGATCTCTCCGACGGCGTGCGTACCTGGTCAAGCAGGGGATCGTCGATCCGGCACGCGTGTGCATCGTCGGTGCCAGCTACGGCGGCTACGCGGCGCTTGCAGGCGCCACGCTCGAGCCCGGGATCTACCGTTGTGCCGTTCGGTCGCAGGCATGTCCGATCTGAAACGCATGCTCGAATGGGTCAATGACAAGCACTTCGCCGCACAAGCCTCGAGCAGCGTTACTGGGATCGCTTCATGGGTGTGAGCGGGCCCGACCGATCCGTTCCTGGATGCCATCTCGCCGATCAAGCACATGATCGGCGATCACGGTACCGATTCTTCTGATGCACGGGCGCGACGACACCGTGGTGCCCTACGAGCAGAGCGATGTCATGTACGACGCGCTGCACCGTGCCGGCAAGGACGTGGAGCTCGTCCTCTCAATCACGAGGATCACTGGCTGTCGCGCAGCGAGACGCGTCTGCAGATGCTGCAGAGCTCGATCGACTTTCTGCGCGCGCACAATCCGCCCGACCCTGAGCGAGCGGCGAACGCGGCCGGCTCAGCGCATCGTCTCGAGAAGGATCTTGCCGATGTGCTCGTCCGACTCCATGAGCTCGTGCGCACGGGCCGCTTCCGCGAGCGGAAATCGCGCATAAATCGGCGGCGGGCGCAAGCGCCCTGCTGCGAACCATGGCCACACGTGCGCCTCGAGCGCGCGCGCGAGCCTGCCCTTCGCCTCGATCGATTGTGGGCGCAGTGTTGCGCCCATGATGCGCAGCCGCTTGCTGAGCACGACCCGCAGATCGAGCTCGACGCGCGCGCCGCCCAGTAATGCGATGAGCGCGATGCGTCCCTCGACCGCGGCTGCGGCGAGGTTGCGGGTGACGTAGGGCCCGCCACCATGTCGAGAATCACATTCGCGCCCGCGCCGCCGGTCACCTCCTCGACCGCCGTCACGAAGTCCTCCTCGCGATAGTTGATCGCGCGGTCGGCTCCGAGCGCAACGCACGCCTCGCACTTGCGCGCGCTGCGTGCTGTGACCAGCACCCGCGCGCCATGCGCCTTGGCCAGCAGGATGGCCGTCGTGCCGATGCCGCTCGCACCGCCGTGCACCAGCAGCGTCTCGCCAGCTGCCAGCGCGGCACGCTCGAAGACGTTGAGATACACGGTGAAAAAATTCTCGGGCAGCACGGCTGCCTCCTCGACCGACACCGACTGTGGCACCGGCAGACACTGCACCGCAGGAGCCGCGACGAACTCGGCGTAGCCGCCTCCGGCGACGAGCGCGCAGACCTTTGCACCGGCGCAGACTCGTCACGTCGCTTGCGACCTGCACGATCTCGCCGGCCACTTCGAGGCCTGGAAGATCACTCGCGCCTTGAGGCGGCGGATAGGCACCCTGTCGCTGCATCACATCGGGCCGGTTGACGCCCGCCGCGCTGACCCGGATCAGCACCTCCCCGCAGCGCAGGTTCGGCACGGGCCGGCTCGTCAGGCGCAGTGCGCTCGGCGGCCCCGGTTGAGCAATCTCGACAGCGCGCATGGTTCGCGGTAGGTCATTCATGTCACTTCTCCGGCTCATGGAGCGCGTCCGCCAGCTCACGCCAGGAGAAGCTGCGGTTGCGTGGATAAGTGAGGCCGCCTTCGACCATGGCATCGATGAGTGCATCCTGTCGCTTCGCCGTTGCCGCCGCCATCAGCGGATCGATGCCAATGTCCTCGAGTGTCCGTGCCACTTCGCGCATCTCTGCGGCGCGGCGGCGCCCGTGCTCGGCGACGCGGCTGATCAGATAGTCCGGCAGTGCCCCCTGCCAGCCCATGTGAGGGTAGCTCGCGTGGAGCGAGGCGAGAACCTCGTGCTCGGCGCCGAAACGGCGCGCGGCGAGCAGACTCTCCAGTGTCAACGCCTCAAGACCTTTGATGAGCACGCTGCGGCACATCTTCACGGCGGCGGCAACGCCGATGCGTTCGGCGATGGCCGTGCAGTTCATGCCGAGCGCACGCAGCGCCTGCGCCACTTCGCCTGCGCGGCGTCCACCGAGCAGCATGGGAACCGCGAGTCGCTGCGGGGGCACCGGCGCCATCACGGCCGCCTCGATGAAATCGGCCCCGGAGCGCTCGATGCTCGACGCCACCTGCTGTTTGGTCGCAGGCGAAACCGAGTTGATGTCGAGATAGATCTGCCCCGGATGCAGCGCGGTCGCTGCGAGTGTGGCCACCTCGACGGCGGCGCTGGCGGTGACCGCAGAAATCACCAGATCTGCATCCCGAACCGCAGCAGGAGTGCTGTCACGGGCGCGCACCCCGGCGCGCTCTGCCCGCTCGAGCAGCTCTTGCCGTCCTCGCGCATCGCCGAGGAGAAGGTCGTAGGTCGCGACATCCCGCCCAGAGCGCACGAGATCCTCACCGAGAAGGCTGCCGGCCTCGCCGAAGCCGATGATCGCGATGCGCGCGAAACGAAGGCTCATGCGGCGTGCAGCGACTGGAGCCAGGAGCGCATGGCCTGGGCGACCGGCTGCGGCCGCTCCATGGTGGCCATGTGTCCACATTCGGGAATGCTGATGAGCGTGCTGTCGGGTATCAACGCCGCCATCTCGCGATGTGCCTGCAGCTGCGACCATGCATCATCGCGGCCACACAGCACGAGCGTGGGGCATCGAATCATCGGCAGCAATGCGGAGGCATCCGGGCGGGCGAGCAGCGCGCGTACCTGCGCCTCGAAGATCGCGTAGCTCTTGCGCTCGAACATGTCGAGAATGTCATCGACCAGCTGGGTATCGGACAGCCGATCGAAGTAGATCATCGGGATGCGCAGCCAGCGACGGCCGAGCGCGCGCATTCCTTCGCTGCGAGCCAGCTCGAGCAGCTTCTGCCGCTCGGCACGCTCGCGCTCACCTGCCTCGCCGCTCGCGACCGGAAGGTACCCGGTATCGAGCAGCGCCAGCCCCGTCACGCGCGGTCCGGCCCGGCGAAACACCTCGAGTGCGACGCGGCCGCCCATCGAATGTCCGGCGATAGCGAAGCGCGGCGGTGCGTGCGCGATGATCGCCTCGGCCATGGCGCCGAGCGAATCGCGCAGCCCGTGATCGGCGATGCGAATGCGCGCCAGATCCTCGAGCGCCGCAGCTTGCGCGGCCCACACGGCGGCATCGCACAGCAGGCCGGGAACGAGGATCAGCGTCTGCTCGGCCAATTCAACTCCTTTGCGCGCCCCGAGGTGCGACGACCAAGCTGCCCAATCCACGCCGGTGTGTCAATTCGATGCTCGCAACGCGAGGGCGGCCACCAGCGCCACGAGCGCGGCAGGCACGAGCACGAGCGCCGAGAGCTGCCAGCCGCCGACCGCCGTCGCGACGGCCGCGACCGTCGGCGGGCCGATGAGCTGTCCGAAATGGGATGCCTGCACGACGAAACCCATGGTCGTCGCCGCCGACCCGCGCTCGGGGGTCATGGTGGGAACCGACGCAAAGATGGATGCGGGTATGAGTCCGCTGACTCCCGAGAAGACGACGACGAGCACATAGCGCATCGAGGGCTCGAGCGAGGGTGAATAAATTCCGCAGCCGCTGATCGCCATCGCGGCGCAGGCACACGCAATGAGGCGGCGTGCGGGCACGCGGCGCGCGGCAAGCGCACTTGCGGCGAGATTGCCGAGCGCGTTGGCGATCACGGCGAGTGCGGTCAAATCGCCAGCCCGCTGCGCGGGGGTACCCTGCTGCATCAAAATGGTCGGCAGAAAGCCGAGTATCGACAGGTACTGCACCGTGTAGCACGCGAAGATGAGCCCGAGCAGCAAAGGCCCGCGCTGCAGCAGCGCGGCGCGCAGCACGGCGGGGGTGGGAACGGGGTGCCGGCGCGCCGGCAGCATCGGAGCCGGCGCGATGACCACGGCGGCGGCAAGCGCGCCGAGCAGGAGCGCGCTCGCCTGCCACAGGAAGCGCCAGCCCCGCAGCTGCAGCATCAGGGGCGCCAGCATGAGCGCGATGGCCATGCCAAGAGGCATGTATGTACCCCAAAGCGCGGGCACGAATCGGCGATCCGAGGCCGCGGAGCTCGCCAGAAGCAGGCTCGGGATCGCAACGACCACCAGCACGAATCCCAGGCCCTCGAGCGCCCGAGTCGCAAGCAGAAAGGCTGCATCTGGCGCGGAGCTGCCGAGCAGACTTGCGAGCGCCATGAACGTAAGACCGAAGGCCGCCGCCCGCCGCGCACCAAGATGGTCTGCGACCGATCCGGCGAGAAAGCCGAGAAATGAACCGACCACACTGAACATCGAAATGACCCAGGCGGCCGCCCAGATCGTCAGATGCAGCTCGCTCTGCAGTATCCCGAGCGATGGTGGCACCTTCCCCACCTGTGTCGCCGCACCGATCCCGCTTGCGAGCAGGAGCACGACGTAGCCCCAGCGAGTCGTTTCGGCAGCAGGCGTACTGGCCGCGGCGGTGCGGTTCGAGGACATCGCGGGTCTGGACTACAATGACGGCCAACGCCGAGGCTCGCCCATATTCGCACGACGCCATCTAAATCCAAATCGCGCTGCGGCCCCCATGACTGACGAATCTTTGCTCAGCGAGCGCGCCCTCGCCCCGCTGTCTTACCTTGATGTGGCGCCACCGCAAGCGGGCCAGGTCGTGCGCGTCGCCGCGGGCGTGCACTGGATCCGCATGCCGCTGCCGATCGAGCTTGATCACATCAACCTGTGGCTCATCGAGCATGAGGACGGTTTCGTACTGGTCGACACCGGGCTTGCATGCGATCTGGTGCGTGAAACCTGGGAGCTGCTCGAGCGCGATGTCCTGCGGCAGCGGCCGCTGCGGCTCATCATGCTGACGCACCTGCATCCGGATCACGCAGGTCTTGCGGCGTGGCTCGAGGCGCGCCACGCCGTTCCCGTGTGGGCATCGCGGCAGACGCAGCAGCAGATGCGTGCGCTGCTGACCCCGCTCACTGCAGCGCAGATCACCGAGCGCACGCGCTTCTTCGTGAGCCACGGGGTCGAGGATGCGCAAGATATTCGCACTGTCCTGCGCGGTGAGCGGTATCGCTCCGTGGTGAGCGGCTTGCCTGGCATCACGCATCAGCCGCGGGATTCGGAGCGGGTGCGCTGGGGCGAGCACGAGTGGTGCTTTCTGGAGACGCCTGGACACGCAAGCGGACATCTGTGCCTGCATGCGGCCGCATCGAGCGCGCTCATCTGCGGCGATCAACTGCTGCCAAGCATCTCACCCAATGTGAGCCTCACGGCGTGGGGTGATGATCCGAATCCCCTCGCCTCCTATCTCGCCTCGCTCGAACGCCTCATGCAGCTTCCCGAACCGACGCTCGTGCTGCCCTCGCACGGCCGTCCATTCCACGGCCTCAAAGCACGTGCTCGCGAGCTCGACGCGCACCATCGCACGCAGCTCGCACGGTTGCTTGCGGCCTGCGCGCATCCGCTGACCGCGCACGAGAGCCTGCGCGTCCTGTTCAGGCGCCAGTTGAAGGGGTTTCATCAGTTTCTCGCCCTCGGGGAGGCCATCGCGCACCTGGAGTACCTGGCCACCGGCGGCCGCCTCTCACGCAGCATCGACGCCCAGGGAATCATCCGCTTCGGTCCGGCCTGAGCCTGCGGGTGCGGGGCCACCGGTGGCCCAGTCGAGAAGCTCGACGGTATGCACGACGGGTATCCGTGATGCACTGGCGAGCTGCACCATGCAGCCCACGTTCCCGGTGGCGATGAGCCGCGCTTGAGTCTTGTGGATGTGATCGAGCTTGCGGTCGCGCAACTGCTGCGCGAGCTGCGGCTCGAGGATGTTGTATGTGCCGGCGGAGCCGCAGCACAAATGGCCCTCGGCGAACGGGACGAGCACGAATCCGGCTTGCTGAAGCAGCTTGCGCGGCAAGGTGTCGAGATGCTGCCCATGCTGCATCGAGCACGCCGAGTGATAAGCAATGGGCAGCGCGCGCGGCTGCCCGGTGCGCGGCGGCAGTCCGCCCTCGTGAAGGATCTCGGTAATGTCACGCGCCAAGGCACTCACGGTGGCGGCCTTTTGTGCCAGCTCCGGATCGGTCCTGAACAGGTATCCGTAGTCCTTCAGATGCGTCCCGCACCCCGAAGCGCTCACGACGATGGCATCCAGGCCGCGCCGCTCGCGCTCTAAAAGGAGCCGGCCCATGAGGCGAGCTGCGAAGGCGTGCGCATGGCTCGAGCGTCCCAGGTGATGCACGAGCGATCCGCAACATCCCTCGATGACGACGACCTCATAGCCTGCGCGCGTGAGCAGGCGCACGCAGGCCGCCTGGGCATGCGGTGAGAGCACGCCTTGTGCGCAGCCGCCGAGCAGGGCCACGCGGCCGCGTCGCGGCGCGCTCGGGATGACCGTCGAGGCCAGCGCAGCGATGCCAAGACGCGGCGGCAGCAGATTAAAGAGCGCACGCAGCGGCGCAGGCAGCCTCCTCGCCCAGCGGCGCATTCCTCGGGGCAAAACGGACCATGACGATCGCAGCGCGATCGCGACCGCGAGCGCGGCCCTCAGCCTTCGAGGATAGGGCAGCGTATGCGCGAGAAACGCACGCAGCATCCGCTCGCGCCACGGGCGGCGATAGGTTCGCTCGATGTGAGCGCGCGCATGATCGATGAGATGCTGATAGTTCACACCTGAAGGACAGGTGGTCATGCACGCGAGGCACGAAAGACAGCGATCGAGGTGCGGCACGACTTCAGCCGTGGCGGCGCGCTCGCCCTCGAGCATGTCCTTGATCAGATAGATCCGGCCACGCGGGCTGTCGAGCTCATCGCCGAGCAGCACGTACGTCGGACAGGTGGCGATGCAGAAGCCGCAGTGAACGCACTTGCGCAGAATCTGCTCGCTCGAGGCGACATCAGGATCGAGGAGCTGCGCGGGCGTGAAGCTCGTCTGCATCGCTACCTCATGCGGCCCGGATTGAAGCGGTCGGCCGGATCGAACGCCGCCTTGAGTCGCGCCGCGAGAGCTGCCAACGGTGCGGGCAACGGCTCGAAGACGGCCGTGGAGGCCCGCACGGCAGCGGGCGCTTTGATGAGGGTCGCGTGCCCGCCGTGAAGCGCGCCGCGGATGCCGGCCGCATTCGGCTCGGATGCGCCGACCCAGAGCAACCCGCCGCCCCAGTCGACCAGATAGCGCTCGGGCGCGAGCGCACGCACCAGACGCGGCAGATCCTTCGGGGGCAGCGCGATCCGCCACACGATCGGCATGTCAGAAAGCACCGTCACCCCCGAGATCTGCCGCCACAGCGCAACGCTCTCGCTCTGCGCCAGCAGCGCGTGATCATCCCTTGCCAGCGCCTCGATCAGTTGGCGCGTGCGCGCGATAACGGAGGCCTCGAACCCCTCGAGCCGCAAGCACACACCCACGCCGGGCATGAACGCGGCGCCGGATACCTCGCACGGCAGTGCGAGAGCGCGCGCAAAAATCGGTGCCGCCTGCTCGACATCGAGCTCGGCCATCACCACGGTGTGCTGGCACTCGGGCGTGGGATGCACCCGAACGGTGACTTCGGTCAGCACGGCAAGCGTGCCCCAGGAGCCCGCGAGCAGTTTCGGCAGGTCGTAGCCCGTGACGTTCTTGACCACGCGGCCGCCGGCCTTGAAGCGCTCACCTCGTCCATTGACGGCACGGAATCCGAGAAAATGATCGCGCGCGGCACCCGCCGCAAAGCGACGCGAACCGCAGGCGTTTGCGGCGAGCGTGCCACCGAGCGTTGCCGCAGCGCGTGTATCGAGGAGCACCTCGAGCGGCGGTGGCTCAAACACCAGGCGCTGGCCACGAGTCGCGAGGAGTTCCTCGATTTGGGCGAGGGGCGTGGCAGCGGCCGCCGTCAGCACCAACTCGTCCGGCTGGTAATCGATGCCACCGCTCAGGTCGAGTGAGATCGAGCCGCTGCGCATCGATGGGCCGGCCGATCGCGCGCTTGGAGCCACCTGCAACCAGCTCGAGCGGGCCGCTGGTCGAGGCTACCAGCTCCGCAACATCCGCTTCGTCCCGGGGACTCAGGGCCTCGGTCATGAGGCGCGGATCAGAACCGTGGCAGCTCACGCCAGCGCTCAGCGCCTGCGTGAACGTGCATCCGACCCTCCTCGGCACAGCGATGCAGGGTGGGAAAGACTTTGCCGGGATTGAAGCGCACATCCGGATCAAACGCCCGCTTGATGCGATGCTGTACCTCGAGGTCGACGCAGTCGAACTGATACGGCATCAGATCGCGCTTCTCCAGTCCCACGCCGTGCTCGCCCGTGAGCACACCGCCCACATCGACGCACAGACGCAGGATGTCGTTGCCGAATGCTTCGGCGCGCTCGAGCTCACCCGGACGGTTCGCGTCGTACAGGATGAGCGGATGCAGGTTGCCGTCGCCCGCGTGAAACACATTGGCGACCCTGAGGCCATAGTGGGTGGACATCTCGTGGATCGCGTGCAGCACACGCGGCAGATGGCGTCGCGGAATGGTCCCATCCATGCAGTAGTAGTCGGGACTGATGCGTCCCACCGCGGGGAACGCCGCCTTGCGCCCCGCCCAGAAGGTGGCGCGCTCTTCCTCGCCTGAGGATGCGTGGCAACACACCGCACCGCTTGCGAGTGCCAATGAGCGAACACGCTCGATGAGCGTGTCCACTTCGGTGGCAACCCCGTCGAGCTCGACGATGAGGAGCGCCTCGACATCGAGCGGATAGCCTGCGTGCACGAACGCTTCGGCCGCATGGATCGCCGGCCGGTCCATCATCTCCATTCCCGCTGGCACGATGCCGGCGGCAATGACCGCAGCCACACAGCCGCCGGCGCTCTCGGCCGAGGGAAATCCGATCAGAAGTGCGCGGGCGGTGTCCGGCTTGCGCAAGATCCGTACGGTGACTTCGGTGACGATTCCGAGCAGGCCCTCCGAGCCCACGAGCAGACCGAGCAGATCGTAGTGAGCGCTGTCGAGATGCTTACCCCCGAGCCTCACGATCTCCCCTTCAGGCGTGACGAGCTCGATGCCCAGCACGTTGTGCGTGGTGAGTCCGTACTTGAGGCAATGCACGCCGCCCGAGTTCTCCGCGACATTGCCACCGATCGTGCAGGCGATCTGGCTCGACGGATCCGGAGCGTAGTAGAAGCCGCGGTCGGCGACGGCCTGCGTCAGGGCGAGGTTACTCACGCCGGATTGCGCGACGACACAGCGATTGTCGAAGTCGATGTCGAGGATGCGATTGAACTTTCCCATCCCGACGACGATGGCATCGACAGCGGGAATCGCGCCTCCGGAGAGCGAGGTTCCCGCGCCGCGCGGCACGATCTTGAGTCCTTCGCGATGTGCGTAGCGCAGAACGGCCGCCACTTCCTGGGTGGTTCGAGGCAGGACGACCGCAAGGGGCCTGGAGCGATATGCCGTCCAACCGTCGGTTTCGTAGGCCGCGAGACGCGCAGCTTCCTCGATGACGCACTCGGGCGTCAGAAGTGCGTGCAGGGCCTGCAGAATCTGCGTGCGCCGTTCGAGGATCGTCTGATCAGGTTCGGGGAAACAGATCATCGAAGCGCGAACGCCCGCGCATTCAGCCTGTCTTGCGTCGCTCTGCGACCTGGGCTTCGGTGCGGGTCAGCACGAGCGCGACGCCCGCCCGCGCCAACAGGGTCACCAGCTGTGGCGACAAGGTGAGCGTGAAGTCGCGGCTGCCGATGATCTCGACGGAGAGCTCCACGGTACCGCTCTCGGAGTGCAGTTTCGACAGGAACGCTTGCGAGCGGCGCAGCTGCACGACCGCAGTCATGAGCACCGCCTCGATCTCTCTGACGCCTTTGAGGCCGCTTTCCAGCTCCTGGAACTCGGCCGTCCAGAAACTCTCGCGATACGCTCCTTCGAGCGGCGCACCTTGCGCGGTCCGGCGCGTCTCGCCCGCCCTCCAGCTGTGCTGCGGGACGAGGCCGAGCGTCTGGGTGATCTCCGCGGGGTCGATGTTCGGGTGCCGTATGCGCAGCATGACCGTGAAGTCGTCAAGGCTGTGCGAAAACGTGTCGGACACAAACTCCTCCATAAGCCAGGCATTGCCGTGCGCCAGCATGATGCCTGGGGCAGGCGGCTGCAACTTCCGCAAGCTCAGCCGTTTCGCGCCGCATCCGGTACGGTGTACTCGCTCACCATGGTGAGCACGTCGTAGGAGGCCACCGGCTCATTACCGTGGTTCGTGATCTGTGCATCCCAGCGCACTTCACCGTATCCGGTCCCAGTGCGCAAAGACTTCTCCTTGCACGTGAGATTCACCTTGATGCGATCCCCCGGCTTCACCGGTTTGATGAAGCGCAGCGAGTCGATGCCGTAATTTGCGAGCACCGGCCCGTATGCAGGATCGACGAACAGCCCCGCGGCCGCTGCGATCAGGAAATAGCCGTGCGCGACGCGCCCGCCGAACAGCGGGTTGCGGCGCGCGGCGGCCTCGTCCGTGTGCGCATAGAAATGGTCTCCCGAGAGCTCTGCGAATCGCGAGATGTCCTCGAGCGTCACTTCGCGCTCGCCGGAGCGAAAGGTGTCCCCGATCTCAAGCGCGTGAAAATTCTTGCGGAAGGGATGCACGGACGTTTCGATGGTGCGGGCGCCTTTGACCCAGCGTCCGGTCACGCGCGCGATGAGTTCGGGGGTGCCTTGCACTGCGGTACGTTGCATGTAGTGCAGCACACCGCGGATTCCGCCCATTTCCTCGCCCCCGCCGGCGCGGCCCGGGCCACCGTGCACCAGATGCGGCAGCGGCGAGCCATGCCCGGTCGATTCCGCGGCACAGTGCCGATTCACGACGAGAATGCGACCGTGCCAGGGCGCAAGCCCGGCGACGAGCTGTGCCGCGAGCGTGTCATCGGCGCTGAAAATCGATCCGACGAGGCTCCCATCGCCCTGACGTGCGAGTGCGATGGCCTCGGCCGTATGCTGGTAAGGCAGCACGGTACACACCGGCCCAAAGGCTTCCACCTCGTGCACGACGGCCGCGCTGCTCGAGCGCGGGTCGCGGCACAGCAATACGGTCGGGGCCAGGAAGGCTCCTCGGTCGGCGCTCGCACCCACCAGGCGCGGCGGGGCTGACCCACCGGAGATCCTCTCGGCACCCTGCTCGAGCCGCGCGAGGTGCGCGAGTACCTCGCTACGCTGGGCGCGCGAGGCGAGCGGCCCCATGCCCACCTCGCTTCGGCGGGGGTCGCCGATCACGATCCGATCGAGCTCGGTGCGCAGGGCCGCGAGGATCGCGTCGAGCGCCGCCGCCGGTACGAGCGCCTTGCGGATGGCCGTGCACTTCTGGCCTGCCTTGGCGGTCATCTCCCGAACGACCTCGCGAAGGTAGAGCTCGAACTCCGGCGTGCCGGCCGTCGCGTCCGCCCCGAGGATGCAGGAGTTCAAAGAATCGGTCTCAGCCGTGAACCGCACCGCATGCCGCACGATCGCCGGCTGCTGGCGCAGGCCCGCAGCTGTCCGCGCCGATCCGGTGAAGGCCACCGCATCCTGGCTGCCGAGGTGTTCGAACAGGTCACCGACGCCGCCGCACACCAGCTGCAGTGCGCCTTCCGGGAGTAATCCGGACTCGATGATCCGTCTGAATGTGAGCGCTGTGAGATACGCGGTCGAGGTGGCGGGCTTGACGATGGCGGGCATGCCCGCAAGCAACGTCGGTGCGAGCTTCTCGAGCATGCCCCAGACCGGAAAGTTGAACGCGTTGATGTGAAGCGCAACGCCCTCGAGCGGCGTGCACACGTGCTGGGCGACGAAGGCGCCGTTCTTCGACAGCGTCTCGAGCGCACCGTCCGCATAGACGTGCGCGTCCGGAAGCTCGCGCGTACCCTTGCTGGCGTACACGAAGAGCGTGCCGATGCCGCCGTCGATATCGATCCAGGAGTCGTTTCTGGTCGCGCCGGTCGCGTAGGAAAGCGAGTACAGCTCCTCCTTGAGCCCGGTCAGGTGCTTCGCAAGAGCCTTGAGCCGTGCCGCGCGTTCATGAAAGGTCATGCGGCGCAGTGCGCGGCCCGCCCACGCCACGCGCGTGCTCGAGCGCGCCGCGAAAATCGAGGCCGTCGCTCGAGGCCCGCGCAATCACGTCCCCTGTGGTGGCGTCGCGCAACAGCGTGCCATCCCCGGCGCCCGCGACCCATCGTCCCTGCAAGTAGCTTTCGAGCTGCATGGTCTCAGCGTCCGGTGAATCGGGGCGAGCGCTTCTGCATGAAAGCCGCTACGCCCTCGGCAAAGTCGCTCGTGTAACCGAGCTCACGCTGAAAGTCACGCTCGATGTCGAGCTGCTCCGGCAAACTGCGGCCGCCGGCCCCCTGCAGCGCTTGCTTGGTGCGCGTCAGGCCAAGCGGCGGCGATGCGGCCAGCTGCCGCGCCACCCCCTCGACGACCGAGCCGAGCTCAGCGTCCTCCACGCAGCGCCAGATCAGGCCCCAATCCTCAGCCTGTTCGGCACTCAGCTTTTCCCCGAGAAGCGCAAGTCCGCGCGCCCGCGCCTCACCCACCAGGCGTGGCAGAAACCAGGTGCCACCGCAGTCGGGCACGAGTCCGATCTTGATGAAGGATTGAATGAACGTGGCACTGCGCGCGGCAATCACCAGATCGCAGGCGAGTGCGATGTTGGCCCCCGCTCCGGCGGCGACCCCATTGACCGCTGCGATGACAGGAACTGGCAGCCCGCGCAGTGCGAGCACCAGCGGCTTGTAGCGTTGCTCGATCGACTCGCCGAGGTCCACGGGCGCCTCGCCACTCGTGCGAACGGCCCGATCGCTCAAGTCCTGTCCGGCACAGAAGCCGCGGCCCGCGCCGCTCAGGATGAGCACGCGCAGCACCGGCTCGCGCGTGAGACGCTCGAGCAGCTCGCGCACCTCAGCGTGCATCGCGACCGTGAAACTGTTGAGCCGCTCGGGTCGATTGAGCGTCAGCCGACCAATGCCATCGCTCATCTCGTAAAGAATCGTCTCATAGGTCATGGCTCAACCCTCGTCGTAGCTCAGCTCGATCTCACTCGTCTGCGGCTGCGCCTGGCAGGCGAGGATGAATCCCTGCTCGAGCTCCCAGTCTTCGAGCGCGTAGTTCTGTGCCATCTGAACCTGCCCCTTCAGAAGCTTGGTGCGACAGGTCGAGCACACGCCGGCCTTACAGGAGAACGGCAGGTCGAGGCCAGCGCGCGCCGCGGCATCGAGAATCGTCTCCGCCCGGGTGGGCATCTCGAAGGTGCGGCGCCGGCCATCCATGAGAATGCTCACCTGCGTGACGCCCGTGCGTGCCGGAGTACCCGTGGGCACAGCCGCACGCGCGTCGGGGCCACCCGGCGCAAGGCTCACCGCATCGCTTACCGCGAAGTGCTCCGCGTGGATCCGCTCGTTCGCGACACCGAGCGCGCGCAGCGCTGCGCTCACCTCATCGATCATGCTCCCGGGCCCGCACACGAAGTAATCATCGACCGCGGCCGCTCGCCACAGCCGGGCGAGCGCATGAACCTTCTCACCATCAAGACGGCCGTTCAGAAGCTCGATGTCCTGCGGCTCGCGGCTCATCACGAAATGCAGACTCAGCCGCTCCATGTGACGATCCTTGAGCGCGAGCAGATCCTGCAGCAGCATCGTGCGCGCGCTGCTGCGATTGCCGTAGAACAGGAGCACGCGGCTTTGCGGCGCGCGCTCGAGCAGGGTCTTCACGATCGAGAAGACGGGCGTGATGCCACAGCCCGCTGCGAATGCGACGTAGGTGCCGTGCGCACGCGCGGGGACCCTGGGACCGAAGCTGCCGTTGGGCGGCATCACCTCGAGCGCATCGCCCGCGCGGACGCTCGCCGCGAGGTGCCGTGAGAGTCGGCCCTGCGGATGAATCCGTGCAACGATCCGCAGCGGCAACTCACCCGCAGCATTCACCAGCGAGTAGGTGCGGCGCACCTCCTCGCTCTGAATCTGCGCCCGCACGACCACGTGCTGTCCCGCGTGGCTCCGAAAACTCTCGCGCGCGGCCTCGGGCACTTCGAGCACGAGGCTCACAGCATCTTCCGCCTCGCTGTGGGCTTCAATGACGCGAAGGGGGGCGAACTTCAGCATGCAGGCCTCGAGGGCGGAACGCGCCTAAATGCACTTGAAGCGATCAAACGGCTCAAGACACGCCTCGCACCGATAGTGGGCCTTGCAGGGCGTCGAGCCGAACTGACTGAGCAGGCGAGTCTGATCACTCGCGCAGCGCGGGCAGCGTACGGCGCACGAGGGCCCGTGCGCTTCGCGCTCGACCGGGTCCGGGGGAGCGATGCCGAAGGCGGCGAGCTTTGCGTGCGCGGCGGGTGTGAGCCAGTCGCTGGTCCAGGGCGGCGAGAGCACCTCCTCGATGACGGCATCGGCGTAGCCTGCGCCCACCAAGGCTTGCTGTACGGCAGTACGGATCGCATCGGTGGCCGGACAACCGACATACGTCGGCGTCAATCCGATGCGCGGTCCACTTTCTTGCCAGTGCACGTAGCGGACGATGCCCAGGTCCACGATGCTGACGATGGGAATCTCCGGATCCGGCACCGCGCAGAGCACTTGCCACACGCGTGCCTCCCTTGCCTGAATGTCCGGCACGCGAGGCTCCTACCAGCGCGCGCCCGGATACGCCCGATGCAGGAACTGCATGGGGGCGAGCAGATGCCCGAGATGCTCGGAGTGCTGACCCCTTTTCCCCTGCCAGCGATAGGCAACCGGTCGGGGCTGTTTGAGCGTCGCCTGCGCGAGCAGCGCCTCGATCCGTGCGGCCCAGCGCGGTGCGAGCTCGGAGAGCCGCGGTGCGATGCTTGCAGCCGCCAGCGTCTCATCCACCTCGTCGGCGCTGAAGAACTCAGCGGTGAAGCGCCAAAGATCATCGAGCGCCGCCTGGACGCGCGCGTGACTCTCATCGGTGCCATCGCCCAGACGCACCAGCCACCCAGCGCTGTAGCGGGCGTGGTAACGCGTCTCCTTGAGCGCCTTGGCGGCTATTTCGGCAAGGCGCGTATCGCGCGAGTCCTGCAATGCGGCATAGAGCTCGAGTTGATACGTATCGAACAGAGCCTGTCTCACGATCGTGTAGCCGAAGTCCCCGTTGGGCTGCTCGACGAGCGACAGATTCAGAAACTCCGCAACATCGCGCGCAAACGCGAGATCATCCTCGGATCGGCCGCGCCCTTCGAGCTCCCCCGCATACGTGAGCAGCAGCCGCGCCTGCCCGAGAAGATCGAGCGCGACGTTGGCCATGCCGAGATCCTCCTCGAGAGCCGGGGCATGTGCGACCCACGCGCCGAGACGCTGCGCGATGATCAGGTTCGAATCCCCGAGGCGCAGCACGTAACGCACGCGCGCCTCATCGGACACGCGCGCGATCGGCGCTTCGCCATCCATCACGGCATTCACAGATTCTTCACCTCATCCGGAATGGCATAGAAGGTCGGATGCCGGTAGATCTTGTCGCGCGCAGGCTCGAAGAACGCATCGGCGTCCGCTGGATCGGATGCGATGATGTCCGCCGAACGCACGACCCACAGACTCACGCCTTCCAGGCGTCGGGTGAACACGTCACGAGCGTGCTCGAGGGCCATGCGTGCATCGGCCGCATGAACGCTGCCGACATGCTTGTGCTCCATGCCAGAGCGCGGACGCACGAAGACCTCGTACAGCGCCCACTCGGGCTCGGTCGGCAGGGCCGCAGGTGTCGTCGCGATGGTCATCAGGTCACCTCCGCTGCACGCGCGCGCTTTGCGGCATGGGCCAACGCCGCTTCGCGCACCCAGCGCCCCTGCTCGTGTGCCCGGCAGCGCGCCTCGAGGCGCTCGGCGTTGCACGGCCCCTCGCCTCGAAGCACGCTGTGGAACTCGTCCCAATCGATCTCGCCGAACTGGTAGTGCCCGCTCGTGGCGTCCCAGCGCAGCTGCGCATCCGGGACGGTCAATCCCAGGTATTCGGCCTGCGGGGCGGTCACATCGACGAAGTGCTGGCGCAGCTCATCGTTGGTGAACCGCTTGATCTTCCAACGCATGGACTGCGCGGTGTGCTTGGAGTCGGCATCGCTCGGGCCGAACATCATGAGCGAGGGCCACCACCAGCGCGTGAGCGCATCCTGCGCCATCTGCCGCTGCGGCGCCGTGCCCCGTGCAAGCGTCAGCATGATCTCGAAGCCCTGACGCTGATGGAAGCTCTCCTCCTTGCAGATGCGCACCATGGCACGGGCGTACGGACCGTAAGAGCAACGGCACAGTGGGATCTGATTCATGATCGCCGCACCATCGACGAGCCAACCGATGGCTCCCACGTCCGCCCAGGTCGGGGTCGGGTAGTTGAATATGCTCGAGTAGCGGGCAGTGCCCGCGAGCAGCTGCGCGACCATCTGATCCCGAGAGATGCCGAGCGTCTCGGCGGCGCTGTACAGGTACATTCCATGACCGCCCTCATCCTGCACCTTGGCGATCAGCACGGCCTTGCGCTTGAGGCTCGGAGCGCGGGTAATCCAATTGCCCTCCGGAAACATCCCGATGATCTCCGAATGGGCGTGCTGTGAGATCTGCCGGATGAGGGTCTGCCGGTACGCCGGCGGCATCCAGTCCTTGGCCTCGATCTTCTCGTCCGCATCGATGCGCTGCTGGAAACGTGCCTCGAGCTGAGCCTGCGTGCTCGTGTGCACGCACTCGTTGCCGAGCGCATCCAGCCCCTGGGTATACATGAACATCTCCGGCGAGCCGACCGTGCCCAATGTGACACATAAATCACGTACGAGCAATCATTTTTGTGTCAGAATTCGCGACGCATGAATCCGCAGTTTGGCGAGGCGACGCGCGCCCTCATCGGGCGCTTCCGGCGACAGCGCCCGTTGCGCAGCGGCTCGCTGCTCGTCACGATCCTGGGCGATGCGATCGCGCCGCGTGGCGGGGCGCTCGACGCTCGGCAGCTTGATCCGTCTCGCGCTGCCGTTCGGGCTCACCGAGCGACTGGTGCGCACCTCCGTCGCGCGGGTCGCGCACGAGGGCTGGCTCGTTTCCCGACGCGCCGGGCGCAGCAGCGAGTATCGGCTGAGCGCGCGCGGCGAGCGGCGATTTGCCGAAGCAACGCGGCGCATTTACGGTCCCGCACCGGACCTGTGGAGTGGTCGTTGGGCGCTCCTTCTCACAACGGCCGTCCGAGGTGCATCACGCGAGCGGCTGCGGCAGGAGCTGCAGTGGCTCGGCTTTGGTCAGCTCGGCGCGAATCTGTTCGCGCATCCCAGCCGTACGCCCCAGGAGCTCGAGCAGCTCGCCAGCGAGATCGGGGGCGCAAGGGCGATCTGCGTCGAAGCGCGCAGTGCCGGGCTTTCAAGCGATCGTCGGATCGTGCGCATGGGGTGGGACTTCAAGCACCTGAGCCGCAGCTACGGACGCTTCATTGCGGGATTTGCCGCACTCGACGCGGCGCGCCGCGGGACTCCGCGCGCCGACCCGTCTCATGAGGATGCGCAGGCGGCATTCGTGGTACGCACCCTTCTCATTCACGAGTACCGCAAGATTCACCTTCGCGATCCGCTCTTGCCGCAGGCGCTGCTACCCTCGCAGTGGATCGGTCAGGACGCCTACGAGCTGTGCCGCAGGCTCTACCAGCACGTCTTTCCGGCGGCCGAAGCCTTCATCTCCGCACATGCCGAGACGCTCGATGGACCTTTGCCGTCCATCCGCGATGACGCACACGCCCGCTTCGGAGGCCTCGCCTCCTGAGGCGGTGTAGGATGAGGCATCCCTTCGGCGACCCACGAGGATGGCTCACGTGCAGCATGCCGATATCACCGTCACACGGCGTGACCTCATCGCCACAGGCGTCTTCGCCGGCGCCGCTCTGCTCTCGGGGCGGGTAATCCGCGGCGCGCAGGGCGCCGAGCTGCCGCTCATCAAGAAGCCCATTCCTTCGACCGGCGAGATGCTTCCGGTCATCGGTCTCGGCACCAACAACTTCAGTGTGAGTGCTCCGGCGGACATTGCGGCACGGCGCGAAGTCCTCGAGCACATGCCACAGCTGGGCGGCTCTATGGTCGACACGGCACGCATCTACGGTCAGTCCGAGGCCGTGATCGGAGATCTCATCGCGAGCCTCGGCAACCGGGACCGGCTCTTCCTGGCAACGAAGGTGCTCGCCAACAGCGCCGATGCAGGCAAGGAATCCCTCGAGGAGTCGTACCGCCTGCTCAAGACGGCTCGCGTCGACCTGCTGCAGGTTCACAATCTCGCCGGTGTCGATGTCATGGTTCCATTGCTTCAGGAATGGAAGAAGGCGGGCCGGGTCCGCTACGTCGGCATCACCACCTCGAGCCCGAGTGATCACGCGCGCATGCTGCAGTACATGCACCGGTATCCGCTCGACTTCATCCAGGTGGATTACTCGATCGGCAACCGGGGCGCCGCCGACGAGGTGCTGCCACTGGCACAGGAGCGACGCATCGGGGTGCTCATTAACGTTCCCTTCGGCGGGCGCCGCGGCGGCAACGTGTTCACTCAGGTCAAGGGCCGTGCGCTGCCACCCTGGGCCGCCGATATCGACGTACAGACCTGGGCGCAGTTCTTTCTCAAATATGTCGTCTCCCACCCTGCCGTGACCTGTGCCATTCCCGGGACGACCGAGCTGGCGCATCTCGAGGACAACCAGCATGCCGGGCACGGACGACTGCCCGATGCGGCGTTGCGGCGACGCATGGAGGCATTCTGGGACGGGAAGGCTTGAGCTTGCCCTATGCGGGAGCACCGGTCGTGGGCGCCCCCCCGAGCCAGGCCCGCCCCTCGCTCAGCAACTGAGCGAGCTCTGGGCCGCGCAGGCCGGGCAAGCCCTGGCGACGCACCTGATAGCCGATCCGCGTCTGCAGGTACGCAAGATGCCGATACCCCTCCGGAAAGCTCATGAGGAGCTCTCGATCGAGGCGAGGCAGTTCACCGGGAACCACGCCGTCAAGGCGATCCTTCTCGTAGATCGGTTGCCGCCGCACCATGCCCCAGCGTCCGGCGCGCCGCTCGAGAAAGTCGTAGAAGCGCCCGGTGCACACGACGTCGCAGAGTACGCCGTCGACCAGCGCCCGTTGGTTGATCGTCATCTTCGTCTGTGCAATGGCTCGATCCGCCGCGACGTCGCAGGTGAAAGCTCCGAGAAAATGCAGGATATTGACGCCGCGCTCGAAGCCCTCGCGGCGAGCGCGAACGAACTCCCGCGCCGGCGCCTGCAGCCAGGTCGCCGTCATCCAACCGTCCTCGTGCCACAATGCCGCGAATCGCTCCCAGTCCCCGCTGTCGCTGAAGATGACCCATTGCTCGATGATCTCGCGGATCGCGAGCTTGTCGGCCTGCACGTCGCTCGACATTGAATGCTCCTCAGGTCACTGGCGTGACCCACATCAGCCGTGTATTGTGTCGCCCGTTCCGGATTACAGTATTCCTTTGTGCCCTTTCCCCGAGTTTGAGATATGACGAAAATCTATGTCGGAAACCTGCCATTTTCTGCTGACGAGGGTGCGGTGCGCTCCTTGTTCGCGCAGCACGGCACCGTCGAGTCCGTGAATGTCATCATGGACCGCGACACGGGCCGTCCCCGCGGCTTCGCGTTCGTGGAAATGAGCAGCGCCGACGCCTCGCGCGCCATCCAGAGTCTGAACGGCTATTCGATGGAGGGACGCGCGCTCCGAGTCAACGAAGCACAAGATCGCCCCTCCGGCGGTGGCCGCGGTCCGGGTGGTGGTGGTGGTGGACGCGGTCCTGGCGGCGGCGGGCGTGGGCCCGGCGGCGGCGGACGCGGCCCCGGCCGCTACTGACGCACCGCTGACTCGCGGCTCGAGGCCGCCGCGACGGGCCGCTCTGGGCGTGCTCGGGTTTCTCGTCGCGCATCCTCTCCTCGCCGCAGCGCAAACTGCAGCGTCGCCCTCAAGGCCGGCGCCGGCTTTCGTGCGCCTGCTCGAAGTCGACGCCGGCACTTCGATCGGCAAGCTGCGCCCCTTGCTGGGCGTGAACGGCGCGCCGGCGCCCGATACGCATAAGCCGCCTTACTTTCGCTTCGGCGGCTGGAACATGCCCGTGGAGGTCGACGCCAGTCGCGGTTATCGCGAGGCACACATCGATCTGGTCCGCACGCACGATGCCTACGGCCCCGGCGACATCGATGCCAGATTTGGGCCGCTCGGACCGCCGGGTGGCTCGAGCGTTTCCGCTGCGCGCGATGCGCTGGTGATCTTCCCGGATATGCGGGCGGATCCGGATGATCCGCGCAGCTACCACTTCGCGCCCACCGACCGGCAGATCGCCTCCATCGTGGGCGTCGATGCACAGGTGCTTTTCCGTCTGGGACGCAGTGAAACCTCCGATGTCACACCGCCAGCGAGCTTCGAGAAGTACGCCCGAATCATCGAGCACGTCGTGCGGCACTACAACGGCGGTTGGGACGCGGGCTTTCACTACGGCATCCGCTACTGGGAAGTCTGGAACGAGCCGGACCTTGGTCGACTCTTCTGGGGCGGCACACCACAACAGTTCTTCGAGCTCTATTCGCTGATCTGCGCGCGCCGTGAAGCGCGCCGATCCTGCGGCCCTGGTGGGTGGTCCGACGCTCGCCAAGCCCAACGATCGGACGCCTTACCGCGACGAGTTTCCTCGACTCCGTGCGCGCAAATGACATACCGCTCGATTTCTTCTCCTGGCATTGGTACGCGACGGACTCGGAAGATCCGTTGGATTTCGTGCGCATCGCGCGTGATGTGCGCGCGCGGCTAGACCGCCACGGACTCAAGGCAACGCAAAGCTTTCTCGATGAGTGGAATGACGGGCTCGTCGAGCCGCCGCCGCCTGATCTGGAGCGGGCGGCCTTCGTCGAGAGCTCACTCATCTATATGCAGGATGCGCCGATCGATCGGGCGGCGCTGTATCGAGCCGACAACTTGTTCGGCCAGGACGGCGCGACGCCCAACAAGACCGGGCAGGCGCTGATCGCGCTCGGACGGATGCAGGCGACGCCCGAACGCTTGCCCGCAAGCGGTGGGGATTTGAATGGGTTTGCGGTGCTCGCGGCCCGATCCGCCGATGGCGCGACGATGCAGGTCCTCATCAGCAACTATCGCATTCCGCAGGCGCTGCGCGGTCCACGAACCGGACCCAACGTCATCCATGTACCGAACGTGTTCGACGTGGGTCTGCTCAAGCGACGCAGCGTGACCTACGAGGCGTATTCGGGTTATGAGCTGCGTATCAGGAATCTCAAATCCGGACGCTCCTTACTCCATCGAGCGCTATCGGGTCTCAGCGCAGGACGATCTCAGCCACGCGGTCCAATCACAGGAGCGCGGCGAGATGATCACCGTGCGCGCCGCCCTGCCCGTGCCAGCCATCGAGCTGGTGGTGGTTCGCCGGATGGCGAGGGCGCACTGAGCGCTCAACGTCAATCGCCACAATCGCGGCATGTTTGCGGCTGGTTGAGCGCATCCCACCAGGCGATGCTGATGCCGACGGCCCGATTCCCGGGCTACCGGAGGCACGAACATGGCAAAGACGAACTCTGGAGCGCACTTGAACGTGTACAGCGTGCGCGAGTTTGAAAGCCCGAGTGGTCAGAAAAAAAGCTGGACCAAGGTGGGCGTCGCATTTCCTCACAAGGACACACCGGGGTTCAACGTCGAGCTGCACGCGCTGCCGCTCGATGGGCATCTGGTGGCACTGCTGCCCAGTGAGGATGAGCGCAGCGCGTCTGCCGGGCCTGGATGAACTCACGAGGGCCCGCCAGATGGGCGGGCCCTCGCAGAGCCTCGCGAGAGTTATTGGGCCGGAGGCGTCGATCCTTGCGGCTTGTGGTGCTTGTGACCGCCCTTCTTGTGTGAGCTGGCGGGGTGGGTGGACTTAGCGCCGCTCGGGCTGGCCGCCGGCGGGCTCGCGCTCGGCGACGCGGGCGGCGTGTCGGCTGCGTATGCGGCGGATCCCGCCAGTAAGAGCACTCCAAGTACAGGCGTCAATTTTCTAAACACGAGTCATCTCCGTTGATCGAAAGGGGTTGCACAGAACCGGCCGTCATTGAGTCGTGAAGCGTACACGAGCTTGGCCGCACTTCAAGAGGATCGAAAGCGTTGACTCTGGTTCCAGGAGCGCGAAGAGTGCGACCTTCCGTCGTGTTGTCGGAGAAGCCCGATGAGATTGCGAACCACGCTCGTGGTCGGCTTGGCGCTCTTTCTGCTGGGGCGCGGTAGCGCTCCTCAGGCACAGACATCTGCTACGACCAATCCATCGCCACCTGTCGCGGATTATCACCCGAGCATGGGTGATCTCATGACGATGGCGGTGCAGCCGCGCCACATCAAGCTCGGCCTCGCAGGCGCACGCGGTAACTGGACGTATGCCACCTACGAGCTCGCGGAGCTGCGCAACGCGTTCGCGCGGATCGCCCGAACGATTCCCGTCTATCAGAATGCGGCTACGGCACCGATCATCGATGCGATGACACGCGTACCGCTCGGGGCGCTCGAACAAGCCATCAAGAGCACGGATGCACGAGCGTTCTCGTCGGCGTACAGCCAGCTCACGGCGGCGTGCAACGCCTGCCACATCAGTCAGGCGCACCCCATGGTCGTCATCAAGGTGCCCGCTGAGGGCGCCTATCCGGATCAGGACTTCGAGCCGGTACGCCGCTAGCCGATCAATGCGCCGGCGGCAGTCCGAGCTGCTGGCGCAGCTGCGCGGGGGTCAAGAGCTTCACGTAAACCGGTGTGCCGACATCGAAGTCTTTCGCGCGTGCGAGCCCGCCCACCACCACGGGCTCGAATCCCGCATCACGCACCAGCCGTGAGGATATGGCGAGCGCCTTCGCATCATCTGCCGCGATCGGGATCGCGATCGGATCGCCGGACCGGTGCGCCTGCGAGGCGAGGTCTTTGTAGTTGATCGCGTTGAAAGCACGCACCAGGCGCGTCCCCGGCAGAAATTCGGCCGAAGCCACGCCCGTTCCTTTGCGACGCGCCTCGACGGCCATGTCGCCATCGCGATTCGGATACGGATTTCCGGTGTCGATCACGACCTTCCCCGCCAGCTCGTGGGCGAGATCGCGACCGATCTGCGGGGTTGCGGCGTAAGGCACCGAGATCACGACCACATCGCCAAAAGCGGCGGCCGCGCGCGGCGTTCCGACCTGCACTTTGGGTCCCAGCGAGTGCGCAAGGCTTTTGAGCTCGCCGGGGTGACGGGAAGAAATCATCAGCTCGTATCCGTCCTTCGCCCACAGACTCGCGAGAGTTCCACCGATGTGTCCGGTACCGATGATTCCAATCTTGATCGGTCCGGAAACGGCCGGTGCCGCCTGGGTGGACGCGACCATGCCCAGGGTGGCAAGAACGATCGCCGCCAACGCCGCCGTGTGAAGTCCCCTCATGATGGCTTTCCTCAGTTCGTTGCAAGGCTGCCGTCGGCACGGCGTGCACGCGCCGTCCCGAACCACCGCATCAACAGGTGATCCAGCGAGATGACGCCGGGACCCGCGATGGCGAGCCAGACGAACAAGGCCAGATACTCGAACTCGTCGAACCCGAGGAGCGTTTCGAGTGAGTCCACATCGCCCCACTTCGCCGAGCGGATAGCCACGATCATGACGACCCCCAGCGCCCCAGCGGAAATGCGCGTCAGCAGTCCGAGCAGGAGAAACAGACCACCGAAGAATTCCACGCCTGACACGAACGGGGTCAGGATGTGCGGGAATGGAATGCCCCAGCCGACGAAGTTCTCAGTGACCTGGGCCAGGTTGTTGAGCTTGCCCCAGCCGCTCAAGAGGAACACGTAACCCACCGTGATCCGCGCAAATAGCGGCGCAAGCCACATCAGATGGCGCGCGACGCGCTCCGGCCAGCCAATGAGCGCCTCGATCAGTACCCTCATGACGGTTGCCTCCAGGAAAGCCGGGCGCACGAGTTTACGGCAGTGCCCTTCGCCCGGCCACGACTGCTCACAAATTGCCCAACTTAACGAAAAGGGCGAGGACTGCTGCCAAAATGGATTCTGCAAGTGGGCCTGTGAACAGAGTTATGCACAGTTTCTGTGGATAACTTCCGCCGCGATTCACACGCGGCCCGAGTCGAGTGATGGTAGCGAGTGCGCAACGCTTGTGTGAAACTGGCTTAGGTTTCGGCTTGCGAATCGACCTATGAAAACATCAGCGCGTTCCGAAGCGACGAACAAGAACGATCAGGAGCTCGGCGCGGCTGCCGACCGCGCCCGCCTGCGGGTGGACGTCGCCAAGCAAAGCGTGCGGCTCGCGAAGGAGGAGCTCAAGCGCGCACGCAAACGCTACAAAGAAGCAAAGCGGGAGGCGAAACGCGCGCGCAAGCGAGCCGCGGCGGCTCGCAAGGCTTGGAAGAATTCGCGCAGCAAGGGTCAGAAAGCTGCGGCGAGCACCAAATCCGAGCCGGCGCCAGCAAAGACCCCAGCCGTGCGCGCACGCAAACGCAAGACAGTGAAAGCGGCAACCCGGAGCACGAAGCGGTCCAAGCCGGCTGCGGGGCGCAAAGCACCAAAGGTGCGCAAGCGCGCGGCGAAGCCGGACCAGCCCCGAAAGGCCGCCGCTCCTAAGGCGCCAGCGCGGAAGGCGCAGCCGTACGGCGCCGGCTCCTAAGACGCCGGCGCGCAAGACTCCGGCGCGTCCGGCACCTGCGCGCAAAAAGACAGTCGTCGCTTCAAAGGTCAGACCACGCGCGCCGAGCCCGCCGAAGCAGGCGGCGGAGCCCGCGCGCATCGAAGTCTCGTTGGGACGCACGACGGAAACGAACGACGCTCCGGGTCTGATCACTCCCACGGAACCGCCACGACCGACCGAATCGTAGTCAGTGATGGGCTGCACGCACGTGCGTGCCGCTTCGTTTCGTACTTCGTGGGACGCGCTTCGCGGGCCGGCGCTCGCCCGGCCGAGATGACTGCCCCTGGTTGCGACGGCTGCGCTCCAGACTTGCACGCAGGGCGGCCGCCAGGTCGATCACGTTCTCAGCTCGTGCGGGTCGCGGCTCGCTGACGCTAAATTCCTCGCCCTCGACCTTCTTCTTGATGGCTTCCTGAATACGAGCCGTCACCTGGTCGCTGTAGGCAGACGGATCGAAGCGCTCGACGGTGCGCTGATCGATGAGCTGCCGCGCCAACTTCAATTCGGGCTCGCGGATGGCTGCCTCCGTGACACCGAGCTCGTCCGCCGCGCGCACTTCCGATGCGAAATGCAACTGCTGCAATGCCAGGATGGGGCCAAGGGCCCGCAGGATCACAACGTGGTCTCGCCCCCGGCTGGCCCATCGACCCACCGCGCAGCGTTTGCTGTCATGTAGCGCACGCACGAAAAGGGCGTACGGCCTGGTGCCGCCCTTGTCCGGAGTCAGGTAGTAGGTGCGGTCGAAGTACACCGGGTCCACCGAATCGAGCGGCGCGAACTCCTCGAGCTCGATGCTGTGCGTGCCGAGCTCTTCGAGCGCCTTGATCTCGTTGTCATTGAACATGACATAGCGTGCCTTCGAGAACTCATATCCCTTGACGATCTCGTCGCGGCTGACCACCTTGCCCTCCTTCGCACACACATACTGCTCACGCAGCCGTGAGCCGTCCTTCTTGTGCAGCAGGTGAAAGTGGGGGGTCGCCGCGCTCCGCGTCGCGCTATGTAACTTCACGGGAATCGAGACCAAGCCGAATGAGATCGTCAGGGAGGCGAGTGACCGGACGGCCATTACAGGTTCTCCTTCATAGTCTCGAGCGCAGCAAGTCTCGCGCCCGTGCTACTCTTCGACGACAGGCAGAAATCGCTCGGAGACGGCGATCGTGCGTGCACTCATACAAGAAGACCGACGGCTGCGGAAACTGACCGAGATTTGCCTGACCTTTCCGGAATCGGAACGCACACTGTGTGGCGACCACGCCGACTTTCGCGTGGGGGGCAAGGTCTTCGCGTATTTCCTCAAGAATCATCGTGGCGACGGCATCGTGTCGGTCTGCTGCAAGTCCGGCCTGGGCGAGAACGTCGAGCGCGCCTCGCGCGATCCGCGCCGCTTCTATCTCCCCGCCTACATCGGCGCGCGCGGCTGGTTTGGGATACGGCTCGATCTGGGAAACATCGACTGGTATGACGTGCAAAGCTCTGTTGCGCAAAGCTACGAGCGCATCGCTCCGCGAAGCATTCTGGCGCGCCTAGCCGAGCAGCGTCCGATACCCATACCGCGGCCGGTCGCACTCCCGCGCCGGCCTCTCTGAGGTCGGGTTATCCGGCCGGCGTGGCCGATCGCGCCAGGAGCTGCCCCAGATTCTGCTTCCAGAGAGCCGCGATCGTGTGCGAGCCGTGACCGCGCGTCTTGTCGCTGAAGGGAACGATGACCGCCTCCCCGTGCGGTACTCGGGTGATCTCCCGCTGCAGGATCCCGAGCTCGGGCGGATTGATGAGGTCGTCGGCCGAATTCACCGCCGTCAAAGGTGCGCGAATCCGTTCCAGCGCCGGACCCGGATCGTAATCGGCTGACGCCGCGAGCGCGTACATCACATCGTTGGCATCGCCTTGCTTCATTGCCGCTGCAACATAAGCATCGAGTACCGCATCCGTACGGGCCAACGTCGGCGCCTCGGCCTCGCGCAGCACTGGATTGCTGCCCATGAGCCAAAGCATCTCCTCTGCGGTACGAAGTGACGGCGGCTCAGCCTTGTAATCCCCGCCCTGCCATCTCGGATCATGCTCGATCGCATCGATGACGAGACGTCGCCATGCGCGGTTGCGACCCGAGATCTGCGCCGGCAGGCTCGCAAGCGGCATGAGTGCGTCCATGAACTCGGGATGCAGCTCGCCCCACAGCCACGTGTGCATGCCGCCCATGGAAGTGCCCATCACGAGCCGCAGATGGTTCACTCCCAGACCATCCACCAGCAGGCGTCGTTGCGCCTCGATCATGTCGCGATAGCCGTAATGAGGAAAGTGGCCGTGCAGCCCATTGCTGGGCTTCGAGGAGCCACCGTGCCCGATTCCGTCGGGCAAGATCAGGAAATAACGACTGGCATCGAGCAACTCGCCGGCGCCGAAAAGCTCGCCGGCAAATTCCGGCCGGATAAAGTTACCGCCGTTCCCAGTGGTGCCGTGCAGGATCAGTACGGCGTTGCGCACCACGCCTTGCGCATCACGCACCGGCCGGCCCAGTGTGCGGTAATGAATGCGCAGCTGCGCAAGCTTCTCGCCGCTCGCGAAGGTGAAGTTCGCGATCTGATAGTCGCCCTCGGTCGGCGCCGGATACTCTGCAGCGCCGGCCCACGTTGCGGCGAGCAATAACAGGGCACCAAGCGGCAACCACCACCTGATGGGTGCGCCGTGAGCCCTGTGCGAGGGTGTCGGAGCTGGCTGGATCATCCGCCCTCTCCTTTTGCGACTGAGCCCCGTCCTGCGCGGACGGGGACAGCGACTAGTGAGGTCTCAGGCCTTCCTGAGAGCGAGTTTGATGCGCTTCTGCCATGCCTTGAAGCGTACCGCCGCTTCGCTGCGCTTCAGCTGGCGGGCAATCTTTCGGACGCCCTGTCGGCCTGCCATCTTCTTGAGCAGTTTCAACTCCGAGGCGGTCCAAAGAACTCGTTTACGACGTGTACGCGGCATGGGGCAAAGCTCCGATTGAGACGACTCTAATATCCTACCGTGTGGTTATCTTACCGTGCGGCGGGTCGGTTGTCTGTTTGAAAAAAGGTTGGAGCGCGTTCATACCCAAATTTGCGGCATTTGACAAGCGGATTCTTCGACGCGAAAGCAGAATTTGAGACGAGCGAAGACTCGAGCGCGCGCGGCAGCAGTTTGCAACAAATGAGTTGGAGCGGTTTGAAGCGGTGTTGGTTAAGATTCGGCCACTTTGATGAGTGTGGTGAGCCTCAACGTCGAACCGTCTGTGCTGCTCGCCCGCCTGTTCCCGGCTGGCGTAATCGCATACGAGTGTCGAGCGCCGTTCGAGCCGGCGGCGCTGCATCCCGAGGAAGCGCAGTGCGTCGCCCGCGCCGTGCCGAAGCGTCTGGGTGAATTCGCAGCAGGACGAGCCTGCGCGCGTGCCGCGCTGGCGCACCTTGAGGTCGAGGGGTTTGCAGTGCGCATGGGAGCCGAAAGGGAGCCGCTATGGCCCGAGGGCATCGTGGGCAGCATCACCCACAGCGGCACGTTCTGCGGCGCGGTGCTTGCGCGCAGCAGCAGCGTTCTCGGTCTGGGGGTCGATGTTGAAGAGTGCACTGCGGTGCGCGAGCACCTCTGGCGCGCAATCGCCACTGCCGAGGAGCTCGAGTGGCTGCGTCAATTGCCCGCGCATCGGGCCGGAACAATGGCTGCGCTGATCTTTAGCGCCAAGGAGTCCTTCTTCAAGTGTCAGTTCCCGCTCACACGCCAGTGGTTGGGCTTCGCGCATATCAACGTGCAGGTGGGCGCTGAGGAGTTTGCCGCATCGCCGTGCCGGGCGCTTGCACTGGAGGCCTGGGCGCCGCCGCCGTGGCGTGGGCGCTTCGCGCTCTGGGACGGTCAGGTTGCTACGGGCGTCGCGCTTCAGCGACAGCCGCAGGGCACGGCCCGTCGCGCCGACCCAGCGCTCCATAACGCGCACCGCACCGTTCGTAGCAACGTGGTCGACGCCGTCGCAGGTGCGCCTTACGGTCCCGCTCGCCTATGAACGACATCGCTAGAACATCCGCCGATTCGCCGGGCGGCGCGATTCACGATGAGGAATCCTGGTGGGCGCGGTCCGGTCGCGCGGTGCGCGGCTCCCCGGTCGCGAGCACGCTCGTCGCCGTGTTACTGCTGCTTCTGCTCGGCGCGCTCGGCTGGTATCTCGCCCATCGTGACGCGGCAACGCAGCAAAGCAGAGCCAGTGCGCGCTTTCGCACCGCTGCGACGGTGGGATTCGCGGCAGCCGCGCGTGCCGACGTACCGATCAACCTCGAGGCACTCGGCACCGTGACGCCCCTTGCGACTGCGATCGTGCAACCGCAGGTCTCCGGTGTGCTCACGCAGGTGTTCTACCACGAGGGGCAGCTCGTCAAAGCGGGCGAGGCACTGGTGCAGATCGATCCACGCCCCTTTCAGCTCGCGCTCGAGCAAGCGCAGGGTGCCCTCGAACGTGATGAAGCCAACCTGGCCAATCAACGCGTGATCGTCGAACGTGACCGATTGCTGCTCAAGCAGGATTCGATCGCTCAGCAGCAGGTCGACACGGATGTTGCGACCGCCAAACAGCTCGAAGGCGTCGTGGTCGCCGACCGCGCCGCGCTCAACACGGCTCGCTTGAATCTGGAATACAGCCGTGTCAGTGCGCCGATCTCCGGCCGGGTCGGCTTGCGTCCCATCGACGTCGGAAACTACGTCACACCGGGCAGCACCACAGGCATCGCGACGCTTACGCAGCTCATGCCGATCGATGTCGAATTCACGCTGCCGGCGGATGCCGTGAGCCAGATCCAGGAGCGCACCGGCACCGGCGCTCAGCTTCCGACGACGGTACTAGACCGAACTCGTACCGTGACGCTCGGCCAGGGAAGCTTCATGACGCTCGACAACCAAATCGACAGTCAGACCGGAACGATTCATGCCAAGGCGCGCTTCAGCAACGACAAGGGCACGCTGTTTCCGCAGGCCTTCGTCAATGTCCGTCTGCTGCTGAATACCGTACACGATGCGATCGTCGTTCCCGCTCCTGCTGTCCGCCACGGTCCGCAAGGCGATTATGTTTACGTGATCGCAAGCGATCGCACCGCCCACGTCAGATCCGTAAAGGTCGGACCATCGGTCGACGACAAGATCTCCATCGCGAGCGGACTCGCCGTGGGAGAGAACGTCGTGACTGAAGGTGGTGATCGACTGGTCGACGGCGCCATCGTGCGCCTGCCGGGACAGTTCGCTGGCCCGGGCGGCGGCGGGTCCGGCAAGCCGAATGCCAATGGCGTGCGCGGTTCCCGCCGGCAAGGGCGCGGACAGGGTCGACCCGGAGGCGCAGCGCCAAGCGGTGGAGATTGAAGCCCGCGCAGAAGGCGCGCCGCAGCTCATTTCATGACTGCATGAGTCCCTCAACGCCGTTCATCCTGCGTCCGGTTGCGACCTCTCTCTTCATGATCGCGATCGTCCTCGCGGGACTCGTGGGCTTCCACTTCCTGCCGCTGTCCGCGCTGCCTGAGGTGGACTACCCCACGATTCAGGTGCAGACGCTCTACCCCGGCGCAAGCCCCGAGGTGATGGGCCAGACCGTCACCGCGCCGCTCGAGCGGCAGCTCGGGCAGATGCCCGGCCTGCAACGCATGACGTCCATCAGCGCCGCGGGCGCCTCGGTGCTGACGCTGCAATTCACTTGGAGCTGACCTCGACGTGGCCGAGCAAGAAGTGCAGGCCGCGATCAATGCGGAGCGCCGCTTGCCGACCGATCTGCCGGCCCCGCCGCTCTACGCGAAGATCAATCCGGCCGATGCGCCGGTCATGACCCTCGCAGTGACCTCGGACACGCTGCCGCTCACCGATGTGGAAAACCTCGTCGACACGCGGCTCGGCCAGAAGATCTCGCAAATCCCGGGCGTCGGACTCGTCTCGCTCAGCGGCGGCGCGCGCCCCGCCGTGCGTATCCAGATCGACACTCAACAACTTGCCCCCATGGCCTCAGTCTGGATCAGCTGCGTACCGTCATCAGCAATCGAACGCCAACACGGCGAAGGGCAGCTTCGATGGACCGACGCGCGCCTACAGCATCAATGCCAACGATCAGCTGATGACGGTGGATGAGTACCGGCACCTCATCATCGCTTACAAGAACAATGCGCCCGTGCACCTGTCCGACGTCGGCGACATCGTCGAAAGCGCCGAGAACGTGAAGCTCGGCCGCGTGGGAGAACACGCGCCCGGGAATCATCGTCAACGTCCAGCGCCAGCCCGGAGCCAATGTCATCGGCACCGTCGACGCCATCAAGGTACAGCTGCCGCGGCTGCTTGCGAGCCTGCCTGCCGGGCTGCGTGTGGATGTGCTCACCGATCGCACAACTGGCATTCGCGCCTCGGTGCGCGATGTGGAATTCGAGCTGGTCCTCGCGGTCGTGCTCGTCGTGCTGGTGATCTTTCTGTTTCTGCACAGTCTGCACGCCACCATCATCGCGAGTCTCGCGGTCCCCATATCGCTCATTGGCACTTTCGGGGCGATGTATCTGCTTGGCTACAGCATCAACAATCTCTCACTGATGGCCCTGACGATCGCCACCGGATTCGTGGTCGACGATGCGATCGTCATGATCGAGAACATCGCGCGCTACCTCGAGGCTGGCGAGCGCCCGCTCGATGCGGCTCTCAAGGGTGCCCAGCAGATCGGCTTCACCATCATCTCGCTGACGGTGTCGCTGATCGCCGTGCTCATTCCTCTTCTCTTCATGGGGGATGTCGTCGGGCGGCTCTTCCGGGAGTTTGCGGTCACGCTCGCGATCACCATCGTGATCTCAGCCGTGGTGTCACTCACATTGACCGCGGCGCTTTCCGCGCGCTGGCTCAAGCAGGAACCGCACGTTCCGGCGACCGGGATCGGTCACTACTGGCAGGTCGGGTTCGATAAGGTGGTGGCGCGCTACGACCAGGCCCTGCGCTGGGTCTTCGAGCACCAGACCGCGACTCTCGTGGTCGCCCTGCTGACCCTGACGCTGACGGGCGTGCTGTATCTCTTCATGCCGAAGGGCTTGTTCCCGACTCAGGACACTGGACTGCTGCAGGCGGAGATTCGCACCCGCGAGTCGGTGTCGTTCCAGCGCATGTCGGAGCTGCAGCAGCAGGTCGCAGCGACGATCCTCAAGGATGCGGACGTTGAGAGTCTGAGCTCGTTCATCGGAGTGGACGGCGCGAACAATACCGCGATCAACTTCGGTCGCATGCTCATCAATCTCAAGCCGTTCCATCAGCGCGGCGGACAGGCCGCGATTATGGAACGGCTGTGGCAGCGCGTGGGCGACGTCCCGGGCGTCACCCTGTATCTCGAGCCCGTCCAGGATTTGACCATCGATGCCGAGGGCGGGCCCACACAGTACCGTTTTGCGCTCGAAGGCGCGGATCCGGAGCAGATCACGCAGTGGACGGGCCGGCTCGTCGCGCAGCTGCAGCAGGTGCCCGAGCTGCGCAACGTCGTCTCGGACACGCTGAGCAACGGGCTTGCGACGCTCGTTGACATCGATCGGGACACCGCCGCACGGCTCAACGTCACAGCCGCGACCGTCGATGAGGCGCTCTATAGTGCCTTCGGTCAGCGCATCATCTCGACGATCTTCACGGACACCAACGAATACCGTGTCATTCTCGAGGAGAAGCCGGGCGTCGTGACCACACCGCAACGGCTGGACCTCGTCAATGTCGCAACCGGATCTGGAAAGCCGACGCCGATCACGGCGCTCGCGGCCGTGCGTCAGCAGTCCGCGCCGCTGCAGATTACGCGGGTCGGCCAGTTCCCGGCGTCGACCATCGGATTCGATGTCTCTCCCGGGGTCTCACTCGGCGAGGCCGTCGATCTCATCCACGAGGCCGAGCGCGAGATACAGGTTCCGGGTGGAATCACGACGACATTCCTGGGTGCCGCGAACGCATTTCAGGCATCGCTTGCCAACGAGCTGTGGCTCATCCTCGCGGCCATCGTCTGTGTGTACATCGTGCTCGGTGTGCTCTACGAGAGCTACATCCATCCGTTGACGATTCTGTCTACCTTACCTTCAGCGGGCGTCGGTGCACTCCTTGCTCTCCTGCTCACCGGCAGCGATCTTGGGGTGATCGGGATCATCGGCATCATTCTTCTCATCGGCATCGTGAAGAAGAACGCCATCATGATGATCGATTTCGCCATCGAGGCTGAGCGCGAAGGCGGCAAGAGCCCGCGCGATGCCATCCACGAGGCCGCACTCCTGCGCTTCAGGCCCATTCTCATGACGACGATGGCCGCTCTGTTTGCTGCCGTTCCGCTCATGGTGGGCTTTGGCGTCGGCTCCGAATTGCGCCGGCCGCTGGGAATCTCGATCTTCGGCGGCCTGATTCTCAGCCAGCTGCTGACCCTCTTCACGACCCCGGTCGTCTACCTGGCCTTTGATCGCCTGATCCGGCGGCATGAACCGGACGCGCTCGCCGCGCCCGCCGGCACGCAGCCGAGCCAACCATGAGTGGCGAGCGATGAATCTGTCGGCGCCCTTCGTTCGCCGGCCCATTGCGACGACGCTGCTGACGGCGGGTCTCGTGCTTGCCGGAATCGGCGCGTATTTCGTCCTGCCTGTTTCACCGCTGCCACAGGTGGACTTCCCGACCATTCAGGTCAGCGCGCAATTGCCGGGCGCAAGTCCGGAGACCATGTCGACGAGCGTCGCAACGCCCCTCGAGCGGCATCTCGGGGTCATTGCCGATGTGATCGAGATGACCTCGCGCAGCCAGGTGGGTCAGACACAGATCACGCTGCAGTTCCAGCTCAACCGCGACATCAATGGCGCCGCACGTGATGTTCAGGCCGCGATCAATGCGGCGCGAGTCGATCTGCCGGCGACCCTGCGCAGCAATCCGACGTATCGAAAGGTCAATCCCGCCGATTCTCCGATCATGATCCTGGCGCTCACATCGCAAACGAAGACGCCCGGACAGATCTACGATGAGGTTTCCAACATCGTGCAGCAGCGGCTGCTGCAGGTCTCGGGAGTGGGCGACGTGGAGGTCGGCGGCGCATCGTTGCCCGCCGTGCGCGTCGAGGTCGTGCCGTTCGCGCTCGCCCGTTACGGAATCAGCCTGGAGGACGTGCGCGCCGCACTGAACTCAGCCAATCCGAACCGCCCCAAGGGCGTGATCGAAGACAGCAGCCAGCGCTATCAGGTCTACACCAACGATACGGGCAGATCCGCGGCCAACTACCGTGACCTGGTGATCGCCTGGCGCAATCGCGCGGCCGTACGACTCAGGGACGTTGCCGCCGTCATCGATGGCGTCGAAGACATCCACACCGTTGGTCTTTTCAATGGCCAGCCTGCCGTCATCGTCATCCTGACCCGTCAGCCGAACGCCAACATCATCGAGACCGTCGACTCGGTCAAAGCGATCCTGCCGCAGCTGCGCGCCGATCTGCCGCGTGACGTGAACATCGCCGTCGCCTCCGACCGCACGATCACGATTCGCGCCTCGCTGCGCGAGGTCGAGACGACGCTCCTCATTGCGTTGCTGCTGGTCGTGCTGGTTGTCAGCGTCTTCCTGTCGAGCACTCGCGCGACGTTCATCCCGGCCGTTGCCGTCGTGAGCTCGTTGTGCGGCACCCTCGGGATCATGTACCTCGTGGGCTTCAGCCTGAACAACCTGTCGCTCATGGCACTGACGGTTGCGACCGGATTCGTGGTGGATGATGCCATCGTCGTGCTCGAGAACGTGTCGCGGCACATCGAGGCCGGGATGCCGCGCTGGCGCGCCGCCATGCTCGGCACGCGCGAAGTCGGTTTCACGGTGCTCTCGATCAGCATCTCGCTGGTTGCCGTCTTCATTCCTCTCATCTTCATGGGCGGTATCGTGGGGCGGCTGTTCCGGGAGTTCGCGGTGACGCTGTCTGCGGCCGTGCTCATCTCGCTGGTCATCTCACTCACCACAACGGCGATGATGTGTGCCTTCGTGCTCAGGCCGGAACAGACACCCGAGAAGCCGAACCGGTTTGCGCGCTGGAGCCAGACGGTTTTCGAACGGACCCTGTATCACTACGGCCGTGCGCTCGACTGGTCACTCGCCCACGGTCCCGTCATGCTCCTGATGCTGTTCGGGGTCATCGCGCTCAACATCTATCTGTACGTGATCGCGCCCAAGGGCTTCTTTCCTCAGCAGGACACGGGGCAGCTCAACAGCGGAATGCGCGCGGATCAGTCGATCTCCTTCGCGCTCATGGAGGAGAAGCTGAGAAGAGTCGTGCGCATCGTCAGCCGCGATCCGGCTGTCGCCACGGTGGTCGGTTTCACCGGCGGGACGCGCGCGGGCGGTGGCTTCATGTTCATCACCCTGAAACCGCGCTCGCAGCGCCACGAGGGTAGTCAGGCCGTCATTGCCCGTCTGCGGCCGCAGCTCGATCGGGTGACGGGTCTACGCCTGTTTCTGAATCCCGTGCAGGACATGCAGATCGGCGGCCGCCAGGCAAACTCGACGTACCAATACACGCTCCAGAGCGACAGCCTGCCGGAACTCCGAATCTGGGCGAGTCGGCTGGCTGAGCAGATCAAGCTCGAGCCCGCAGTCACGGATGTCGATACCGACCAGGAAGATCACGGTGTGCAGTCCTTCGTCAGCATCGATCGGCCGACCGCAGCACGCCTCGGAATCGCAGCGATCAATATCGACAACATTCTCTACGATGCCTTCGGTCAAAGACTTGCCTCGACCATCTACACGGCGCTGAACCAGTATCACGTCGTGATGGAGGTCGACCCGCGCTACGCGCGTGAGCCGGCCGCACTTCGTGACATCTATGTCCCCTCGGGCGGCTATGCGATCCCGGCGGGTGGCCTGGCGGCGACTCCGAGTGGCGGCACCTCCGCGAGCACGGCCCCGAGCACTGCATCGACCTCGAGCGCTTCGGGTACGGCGGGCGGCGTCGGGACGGGGACCTCCTCGGGAGGCGCGTCGAGCTCGAGCTCTGGAGTGAGCGCCGCGGGCGCGGGCGTCTCGAAATCCTCGGGAAGTTCGCAATCCTCGAGCACCACCACATCGAGCACCACCACATCGAACACCACGGGCAACTCATCGAATGGTAGTCAGTCGAGCGGCTCATCGAGCACATCGAACGGCACCGCCAGCAGCACAACCTCGAGCGTGCCAACGACGCTGTCCAGCCCAACCACCGCTGGTTTGGGTACGACCGGTGCGCCGAGCACGGGCGGGAGCGGTGGTGGCGCTCGCACGTCCACCTCGACGAGCAGCACGACCGCGGCTCCGGCGGCACCGCTCTTACCTCTGCGGGACGCCTCCAACGGCAGCGCCGTGAGCGTGACGGCCGATAACATGGTGCCGCTTGCGGCCATCGCCCACTTCGCCGACTCGGCAACGCCTACGTCGGTCAATCATCAAAACACCTCGCTCGCCACCACCATCGCGTTCAACCTGGCGCCTGGCTATTCATTGAGCGATGCCGCCGCGGCTTTCGCAGATGCCGAGAATGAGATTCACATGCCTTCGGCAGTCGTTGGCAGCTTCCAAGGTACCGCCCGTACGTTTCAGACCTCGGTCGGGGATGAGCCGGTGTTGATCGCCGCTGCATTGCTCACGATTTACATCGTCCTGGGTATCCTCTACGAGAGTTATGTGCATCCGCTCACGGTACTCTCGACCTTGCCATCTGCCGGGGTCGGAGCAGTGCTTGCTCTGCTTCTCTTTAACATGGAGTTCTCCATCATCGCGCTGATTGGCGTGATTCTCCTCATCGGCATCGTCAAGAAAAATGCCATTCTCATCATCGACTTCGCGCTCGATGCCGAGCGCGCACGCGGGCTGTCATCGCGCGATGCGATTCGCGAGGCGTGCATGCTGCGCTTTCGGCCGATCCTGATGACCACCCTCGCCGCCGCGCTCGGCGCATTGCCGCTCGCGATCGGTTTTGGCGAAGGCGCCGAGCTGCGCAGGCCGCTCGGTATCTCCATCGTGGGCGGATTGCTCGTGAGCCAGCTGCTCACGCTCTTCACGACGCCCGTCGTCTATCTGTATCTGGACCGGTTGCGCCGGCCCACGGGCGATGAGCGCTATCTGAGCCGCGCGTCCGTGAATCCGGCGCCGGAGCCGATCTGAGCCATGCGAAAGCTTCTCACCGCGACCACAGCCATCGGGCTCTTGAGCAGCTGCGCCGTTGGCCCCAACTACAAGAGGCCTGCTACCGCGAACCCCGAACACTTCAAGAGTCCCGTGGCCGCGGCAGCCTCCCCGGCACCCGATGCGTGGTGGACGCTCTTCCATGACGATGTGCTGAATCAGCTCGAGGAGCAGGTCGAGGTCTCGAATCAGAACCTCGCCCAGGCCCAGGCCGCATACTCCCAGGCCCTCGCCCTCGTCGGTGAGCAGCGCGCGGCGCTTTTTCCGAGCTTCTCGGTTGCCGCGAACACGACCCGCTTCAGCAGCGGTGGTTCCGCGACACCGACCGCGAGTTTGGGGGGCGGAACGACTGGCGTGGCCTTGGCCTCGAGCTCGCGCAGCTCGACGACCTACCAGGCGAGCGCCAGCGGCAGCTGGGAAATTGACGTTCGGGCCGATTGCGACGGCAGCTCGAGAACGCGCGCGACAGCGCGCAGGCGAGCGCCGCCGACCTCGCCGCAGCGCGCTTGTCTGCGCAGGGTGCTCTGGCGAGCGCCTATCTGCAGCTGCGCGAGGCCGATGCGGAGCGGCGGCTGCTCACGGCGACGGTCGATGCCTACGCGCGTACGTTGCAGATCACCCAAAACCGTTACAGCGCCGGGTTTGCACCGAAGACCGACGTGCTGCAGGCCGAAACGCAGCTCTACTCCGCACAGCAGCAGGAAGCTGCATTGATCCTGCAGCGCGCGCAGTACGAGAACGCGATTGCTCCGCTGGTCGGTCAGGCCGCGAGCGATTTCACGCTGGCGCAGCGCGAGGAATGGAGCCTTCCGGTTCCCGACATTCCCAGCGGGGTTCCATCGACCCTGCTTGAACGGCGACCCGACATCGTGAGCGCGGAGCGGCTGGTGGCGGCGGCCAATGCCACCATCGGTGTGCAGATTGCCAATTACTTTCCCTCCTTCACGCTCACGGGCAGCTATGGCTTTCTGTCGAGCGCTCTGAGCACCTTGTTCGAGAAGGTCAACGAATCGAAGTCGGCCGAGCTTTCCGGCTCGGACACACTGTTTGATTTCGGGGCGCGCCGTGAGGCCGTGGCCGCCTCGCGTGCCGCACACGCGCAAGCCGTCGCTAGTTATCGACAGACGGTGCTCACGGCTTTTCAAGCGGTGGAGAATCAGCTGGCGGCGGTCGATATCCTCGCCAAGGAATACAAGTATCTGCGTCAGGCCTCGGACGCGGCTGACGAGACCGAGCGCCTGACACTCAACGAGTACAAGGCCGGCACGGTCGACTACACGACCGTCGTCGTGGCGCAGGCCGCGGCGCTGAGCGCTCGGCGCTCGCTGGCACAGGCGCAGCTGTCGCAGCAGACGGCGGCGGTGAGCCTCGTGACGGCGCTCGGTGGCGGCTGGATCCCTGCAACGGCCGATGCCGCAGCAACGCAGCCGCAGTAGCCACTCAAATCAATGTAACAATCCGAAGACCGCCACCGCGTTCGTCGTCCCGACGAAGACCTTGCCATCGGCGATGGCCGGCGTGATGAACTTGTTGCCGGTTCCGAATTGGTCTCGGCCATTCGCGGCCTGGTTGCTGTTGTAGAGCTCCTTGGTGAGGTTCGTCGCATCGTAGGCGTGCAACACCGCCGTCCCGGTATTCTCGTGAGCCCAGACGATACCGCTTGCACTGCCGTTCGCAGACACCGCCGGTGCCGTACCCGGATACGTGAAGCTCGTGGCGCTTTGCGAGCTCGACGTTGTCCCGAGCCTTGCGCTCGAGATGGAGAATGCCTTAAGCGTGCCGCCGGAGTCGCCGTAGAAGACCGTATTGTTGAAGTAGGCCGGTGTACTCCAGATTCCCCCGGGAAGCACGCCGTCGAGCTCCTGCCAGATCTTGTTCGGTGTATTGAAGTGACTCATGGAGTCACGATCGACGACATAGATGTTGCTGTCCTTGCCGGCGCCGACGATGAGGTGGCGCACGCTACCGGTGCCATCGGTGAGGTCGGGCAGCAGCATCTCTCCGCCTGAGCCCAGATCCTGATCGGCCGCGGACTCTGCGATCTCATTCGACATCGTGAAGTAGTCCGCAACGCTCAGCGCGTTGTTTGCGGCAGTGATGCGCACGAAGGAGTTGCCGTAATCCTGCATGTCGGGAAAGCCATTCGCATCCAGACTCGTCTCGAAGACGCCATTGGCCGTGAGCAGATAGATATTGCCGTTCGCATCGGCGCCCGGTCCGCCGCCAGCCATCCAGATCGCGGGTCCGGCACCGCCACTGTTCGGAGCGAGATTGAGCACCGCGGTCCGCTGCAAGGAGCTTTCGCCGAACGCGATGACCCACGCGGTATAGGGCTGAGCGTCACAGTGCGAGGTCCAGGTCGTATAAATGGTGCCGTTCAGCAGCAACAGCGCCGCGCGCTCCTCATACTGCCCCGGGTCGAACGTCGTCGTGCCGGCATTCGCGGTGGGATACGTTGCAGCGATTTCCGTCGGTCCACCGGAGACCTCCGCGCCGGAGGTCACATCGAGCGCGTGCAGGCGCTGATAATAGGTACTCGCGGATTTCGACATCGCAACGACATACAGCACGCCGTTGGCGCCCGCGTGTCGATCGATCACCGGCGTCGAGGTGACACCGATCTCCGGAGTGACCTGGCCACAGCCATGGGTGTCACTCAGAGTCTCGCCACTTCCGAGCAGGGAGACGTGCCAGAGCATCGCGCCCGTATCCGCATCGAATGCGTAGACGGAGTCGTGCTCGGTCGCGACGTACACCACGTTGTGTATCGCGCCCGAGACGCTCAGCTGCGAGAGATACAATGGCTGCGCATCAACTTTGCCATCGACGGCAAGCGTACGCAGCAGGCCGAAGCTCGCTGAATTGACGTTCGCGGGCGTGAGCGTCGATTCGTTCGGGTTGAGGCCGGTGCGCGCGAGATCGAACTTGTACGTGGTCACGTCCGTCCCGGCAAGCGGCGCGGCGGTGACAGTGAGCTTCACCTCACTGCTCGTGACGCTGCCTGCGGAGTTGCTGACCATCACCTCAAACAGCGCGCCATTATCCGTGCTTGCCGTCGCGGGCGTCGTGTAGCTGCTCGATGTGGCGCCCGAGATGGCTGTGCCATTGCGCTCCCACTGATACGTCAGGGGCGCCGTCCCCGAAACCGTGACGCTGAACGTCGCGGCGTGCCCGACCACGACGCTCTCGTCCAAAGGCTGCGTGGAGATGACCGGTGCCATTGCGCTCGGCATCGGCGAGGTTGCGCCGCCGCCCGATGATGAGCTGTCGCCTCCCCCGCAGGCCGCCAGCGCGAGGCCCCATAGCACCAAGCACGAAAAGCGACACGCGCGCCCGAATTCCATGGCTTTCCGTCCGTATGAGAGAGCTGCCGAGCCATGATTGCAGAGTGGTCGCACGCAACACAACCGTCGACGTTGAGCGACAGCCTGGCCTCGCGGAAGTGGCCATAATGCGTGACAATTCGCTCGCCGCGCCTGACGGCGCGCCGCCGCTTCGGGAGTGCCGAAATGACAAATCGAATGATCATTTTCTTGAGCGCGATACTGTTGTTTGAGCCGGCCGCGCAATCCGCAGTCACGAGTGCGACAGCCGCGGGCTTTGCAGTTCGCGAGACGGCCCACCTCGCCGCGCCGGCGAATCAGGTCTACGACCTCATCATCCATCCCGAGCGCTGGTGGAGTGCTGAGCACACCTTCTCGCACAGCGCTGCAAATCTGCATCTCGATGCTCGTGCCGGAGGCTGTTTCTGTGAGACGCTGCCGAATGGCGGCTCGGTGCAGCACCTCACCGTCGTGATGGCGGCACCCGGCAAGGCCCTGACCCTGCGCGGCGCCCTCGGGCCCTTTCAGGGTCAGGGAGTCACGGGCGCATTAAGCTGGACGCTCACCTCCAATGCCCAGGGAACGGATGTGGCCTTGACCTATGTGCTTGGCGGATACCTTGCCCTGCCCGGTGGATTCGAACAGTGGGCCAAGAACGCGGACGCCATGCTCGGGGGTCAAATCGAACGGTTGAGCAAGGTGGCGGCGAGCGCCGCGCAGACTGGTCACCCATAACCTTGCGCGCACCAGGAGGACCGGCATGACTGCAGCGAAATATAAGACGGCGTTCATCATCGGCGCCGGACAGGGCTTGAGTGCATCACTGGCGCGGCTGCTGCGTGCCGAAGGCATGCAGGTCGCACTGGCGGCTCGCGACACGGGCAAGCTCGAGTCGCTCGCTTCCGAGATCGATGCCTTCACGGTGCAGGCGGACGCAGCGGATCCGACGAGCGTCGCCGCAGCATTCCGCGCGGTGGATCAGCGCCTGGGCCCGGCAGACGTGCTCATCTACAACGCCTCTGGACGACTGCGCGGACCTTTCATCGAGCTCGACGCGGCGGCCGTGCGCTCGGCGCTCGAGGTTTCCGCGTTTGGCGGCTTTCTAGCCGCTCAGGAAGCCGCACGCCGCATGCTTGCAAAGGAGTCGGGCGCGATTTTCTTTACCGGCGCATCGGCGAGCATCAAGGGGTATGCGCAATCAGCGCCTTTTGCGATGGGAAAGTTCGCGCTGCGCGGTCTTGCGCAAAGCATGGCGCGAGAGCTTGCACCGCGCGGCATCCATGTCGCGCATTTCGTCATCGATGGCGGCATTCGCAGCCCCGGTCGCCCTGTACCGAAGGATGCTCCGGATTCGTTGCTCGATCCGGATGCGATCGCTCGCACCTATCTGCATGTTCTCGGGCAGGATCGAAGTGCGTGGACCTGGGAGGTCGAGCTGCGTCCCTGGGTCGAGCGCTTCTGAGCCGATCGACACCCTTCATGAAACCGATTTCCGTGACGTTTTTGAGCGCCTTCGACGTTGCGAAACTTGCGCTATCCGATCAGGAAATCCTGGATGCCGTCGAGGCGGCACTCGCGGCGCAGGGGCGCGGAAAAACGGTGATCGAGCCGCGCGTGCACCTCGTACCCGATGCGAGCGTGCACGGTCACTTCAACGTGCTGCGCGGCTATGTCGGAGCGCCCGTCGATCTTGCCGGAGTCAAGGTCGTGGGCGACTACGTCGACAACTACCGTCAGGATCTGCCCTCTGAGCTCGGGCTGCTCGCGCTTTTGGATGCCAAGACCGGTGCGCCGCGCGCGCTCATGGATGCGAGCGCGATCACGGATATGCGAACCGGCGCCGTGACGGCGCTCGGGGCCAAGTATCTCGCGCGGCCGACCAGTCGCACGCTCGGCCATATCGGGGCACGCGGTACCTCGTACTGGAACGTGCGCCTGCTGAGTCATCTTTTCGATCTCAAGGAAATCCGCATCCACTCGCGACGTTCGGAGAGTCGGGAGCGACTCGCGACAACCTTGCAGAATGAGCTCGGCAGGCGGGTCATCGCGGTATCGAGCTGGGAGGAAGCGGTGGCCGATGCCGATATCATCGTCGAGGCATCTCGGCTCCTGGCGCCTGAGCCACTGCTCAAAACCTCATGGATCAAGCGCGGGGCATTCGTCGTGCCTTACGGCACCATGAGCGCGGTCGAGCTGTCCCTGACGGACATCATGGCGAAGCTGGTCGTGGATGATTGGGGACAGTGCAAGACGGGCCGTTTCGGCGCACTGCGCCCGCATGTCGAGGCCGGTAAGCTCACGGAAACCACGCTCCATGCAGAGCTTGGCAGCATCGTTGCGGGCCTCAAGCCCGGGCGGCAGAGCGAGGACGAAACGATTCTGCTGTGGCATCGCGGACTCTCGAGCACGGATATCGCGCTCGGCCATGCCCTGCTTCAGAAGGCGCACGCCACGGGCGTCGGTCAGCAGCTGCGCTGGGCGTGACCGCTCATCGGGCTCCCGTCCGTCCGAGCCTGCGCCGCACGGCCTTGAGCACATCGCGCAGCTCACCGATTCCAAGCAGCGTCGCACACAGCACGAACACGCTCCCCGCCGCAGCAATCGTCACGAGGAGCGCAGCAAGCTTCGACCAGAAGGCCTGGGTCGCCCAGTGGGCGAGCGGCCCGTGCGCGCTCAACCAGCAGACGAGCCCGAGTGCGCAGGTGGAGAGCACGACCTTGGCGACAAGCCCCATCAGGGCGCGAGTCTCGAAGCGGCGCAGCTCACGATGCATCAGAACGTACAGAAGCAGGAAATTGCGTGACAGCGATGCACGCGGTGGATAGCGCAAGGCCGCGGTGACCCCAGCCCAGATGCCATGTGAAGAACCAATTGAGAATCAGATTGAGGCCGACCGCGCCGAAGCTCACGAGCATAGGTGTCTTGCGCCGATCGAGTGCATAGAACGCATTTACGAGCACTTTGAGGGCGGCATAAGCCCCGAGACCGATGGCATAGAAGCGCAGCGCCGCCGCTGCCTCGCTCGTTTCGTGCGCTCCAAAGCGCCCGTGCTGGTACAGCACGGAAATGATCGGTTCGGCCAGCAGGATCAATCCCGCGCTCGCGGGTATCGTCATGAGAAAAGCCAGGCGCAGCCCTCGCGCGAGCTCGCTGCGAAACGCGCTGAAGTGGTGCATGGCCGCCATGCGAGCGAGCAACGGCAGCGTCACCGTGCCGAGTGCGACACCGAAAATGCCGAGCGGCAGCTGCATCAGCCGGAACGCGATGGCGAGCCAGAACGTCGGACCATCACCGAGCTTGGATGCGAAGATCGAGTTGATCAGTACGTTGACCTGGGTCGAGCTTGCTGCGATGACCGAGGGTCCCATGAGCCGCAGAATCGCGCTCACCCCGGCATCGCGCCACTTGAAGTCCGGATGAAACGTATAACCGAGGCGACGCAGCGCCGGCAGCTGCACTCCGAGTTGCATCGCGCCCCCGATGAGCGTGGCGATCGCAAGTCCGATGACCGCCTTCTGGCCGAAGTGCGGATCGAGCCACCAGCCGATCAAAACGCCACCGGCGATCGAACCGACATTGAAGAAGCTCGACGCCATTGCTGGCACACCGAACACGTTCTTCGCGTTCAGCATTCCCATCACGAGCGCGGCGAGCGACACGAGCAGAATGAAGGGATACATGATCCGCGCGAGCGTCGCCGTCAGATGCGCCTTCTGCGGATCGAATCCGGGCGCGAGCAGCGCAACCAGCCACGGAGCGATCAGTATGCCGATCAGCACGATCGTGCTCAGACAGACGATCGCGAGCGTCGCCACTTTGTTCGCCAGACGGAACGCGGCGGCATCGCCCTGCGTCGCCGTCGTCTTGCTGAACGTCGTCACGAACGCGGTCGAAAGCGCGCCCTCGGCGAACAGATCGCGCAACAGATTCGGCGTGCGAAACGCAATCGTGAAGGCGTCCATGACGCGGCCACCGCCGAACAGCGCGGCAAATACCTGCTCGCGCGCAAGACCCAGGATGCGGCTGCACAGCACCGCGAGCCCGACGATTCCGGCCGCGCGGGTGTTCAGCTTCTCTGTGCGAGGTGGGACGGGGCTGGATCGCCCGCTCTCGAGGGTTTCCGTCTCTTTCAATTTAGGTTATGAAATGCTCGTAACATACTGATTTACAATAACACAAATCCCGGATCCTGATGCACATCAAAACGCGCCCGCGCGTAGATTAAAACGGTGTAAGCGTGCGCTTCCGCGTCAACAAGCCCCTTGCGCCTGCGTTCCACGAAGCAAGAAACCATCGCACGCCGTCGGATCGGATGATTTGAGCTCGCAGACTCCGATCCACCATTTACGGCAGCGATGCGGGCGGGACGCGTTTGCGTCCCGCCCCGTTCGTCGCGCGACTATCATTCGAAGATGGTAGTCGTTGAATCGCTCTTCGTGTATCCCCTCAAGTCGGCGCGCGGGATACCCAAGGATCGCGTGCGGCTTTCTGCCACCGGATTCGAATGGGATCGGCATTGGATGGCGACGAACGCGCAGGGTCGATTCCTGAGTCAGCGCACACATCCTCGCCTTGCGCTTGTCGAGACCGAGTTGACCGGAAGGACATTACGCTTGTGCGCGCCGGGTTTGACACCCCTCGAACTACCGCTCGCGCCGCACGGAATTCCTGCGCCGGCGCAGGTGTGGAAGGATGATTGCGCAGGACTTGATCAAGGCGCCGAGGCGGCGGCCTGGATGAGCTCCGTGCTCGATGACAGTGTGCGCGTGGTGCGCGTGCCGCAGCAGATCGCGCGCAAGGCCGATCCGGCCTTTGCCGGCGAGGACTCACAACAGGTGAGCTTCGTGGACGGGTTCCCGTTTCTGATCTGCAACACGGCATCTCTCGCCGCGCTCAACGAGCGCATGCCTGAGCCGATCCCGATGGAGCGCTTTCGTCCTAACATCGTACTCACCGGACTTGAGGCATTCGCCGAGGACGCAATCGACTCGATCCACATCAACCGTGTCACATTGCGCCTGGTGAAGCCGTGCCTGCGCTGTGTCATCACGGCGACGGACCAGCGAACCGGCCTCCCCGGCGCCAATCCCTTGCCGGTGTTACGGACCTTTCGATTCGATTCGACGTTGCTTGGCGTGAAATTCGGCGAGAACGCCGTCGCGGCAGAAGGGTTCGGCGAGGAGGTCCGGCGCGGCGCGCAATGTCGCGTGACGCGCGAGGCAGACTCCTTGGCTATGCCGCACTCGGGGCAGCCGTAAACTTCGCCCCGAGCAACCATACAAGCCCGCTCACGACAATCACGGCGGGCACGATCAGAACGGCCTGGCCCAGCGAGGATGCCTCCGACAGATGTCCGATGATCACCGGTGAGGGAACATCTCCGAACAGGTGGATGACGAACGTGCTCAGCGCAAACGCGGAAGCGCGCTCCGTGACATCCACCGAATTGATGATCGCGGCATTGATCGGTCCGGCCGACATGAATAGCAGCAATTGCGCCGCGATCAGCGCAGGGTAGTACACGTTGGGCGCGGACGCGCTCAAAGCAACCAGCGCGCACGGCGCCGCGAGCAACGTGACGAGACCGGACATCCACAGATACGCCTGACGCGAGAACTTCAGCCAATAGTCTCCGAGCCAACCCCCGGCCAGCGCGCCAACGAACCCCGTCACGACGACGATCGCACCGAACCCGGATGTGGCTTGCACTTGCGGAATGCCGCGAATGCGCTGCATGAACGTCGGCATCCAGAAAGCGAGTCCGCCGACCGCAAAGGTGTAAGCCGCATATCCGAGCACGACGAGCACGTACTGCCGCTCCTTGAGGAGCCTTGCGTAAACCGACATCGCAGTGCGCGCGGCCCTCTGCCGCGCGTGTGAGCGCCCCGGATCTGGCAGGTACAAAATCAGGAGAGCAAGGAACACACCGGGCGCTCCTGCCACATAGAAAGCCGCCCGCCAGCCGAAGTGATGGCTCATCAGTCCGCCGACCACATAACCGAGTGCTGAGCCGACGTAGATGGCCATGTTCAGCACGGACAGCACACGGCCGCGGCTGCCCGTCGAAAAGTAGTCCGCGAGCAGGGCCGGGGCGATCGCGACGAATGCCGCTTCGCCCACCCCCACCGCCGCGCGACCAAAAAGCAGCTGCGGGTAGCTGTGGGCGAGTCCGGACAGGACCGTGGCAAGGCTCCAGACGAATACGCCGACCGCGATCGGCCGCGTGCGTGAGCCACGATCACCGAGCGCACCAAACAGGGGCGCGGCCACCATGTAGACCAGCAGGAACGCGCTCATCAGCCATCCCAGCTGATGATCCGAAAGCGCAAGGGGCGGCGCGGCCAAGTCGGAGGCGATGGCCGACGGAATGTACCGATCGAGATAGTTGAGGAGATTGACCCCGGTGAGCGCGCAAAGTCCGCGTATGGCCAGACCGCGCCCGACGAGTGCGTCGCCGGGGCGCCCGTCTTCTCGTTTGTCTGAATGATTCGCTGGCGCGACCGACATCCGCAGCCCCCCGTGTCAGCTCTTGCAGGCTAACACGGTGACTACGCTTTCAGTATGGCGCGCAAGAACACCGTCTTGCCATCGACATACCGAGCACGGTCGCTGCCGACCGCGCGCGCCAGACGACGCTTCAGCCGGCCGTACTCCTGAGCGAGAGCGGGATCGGCTCGCAGAGCGTCGCGCACCGCGAGATGATTCGCGAGCGCCGGTGAGCCCTGCACGCAGACATACAGGTGATGCTTCGGTAGCGCCGCCGGAGCACGAAAGGCTTCCCGGCCCGCGATGCCGAGATCTCCCTCATGGACGTACCCGAGGCTCGCCAGGCGTTCGATCGCCACCGGGACATCGGTAACTGAGGGCACGACGACATCGAGATCGATGATGGGCTTTGCGGCGAGACCGGGGACGGCCGTGCTCCCTACGTGCTCGATTCGGCTCGCAATGCCCTCGAGCGCCGGCTCGATCCAGGAGCGCAATCGGGCGAAAAGCACCGGCCACTCCGAATCGTAGTCGGCAATGAGGATCGCATTTACGATAGGTTGCATGACCGAACTTGCAATCGAGCCCTTTGCGCACCGAGTCGATTACGAGCGCATGGTCGCCTATTTTCTGGGCGCCGACCGTCCGCACCTGGAAGGCATGGGCGTTGATCCGGCGAGGCTACCGGATCGTGACACGTGGCTTTCACGCCTGCTGCCGGATCTGCAGCGGCAGGACCAGGACAAGCAGGCATTCTATGTCTCCTGGCGATGCGACGACGAGGTCATCGGACACTCCAACATCAATCGCATCCGCTATGCCGAGGATGCCTACGCGCATCTTCACATCTGGCATCCGAAGTGGCGCAAAGCCTCGCTCGGCTCCGAGCTTTTCAGACGCTCCGTCAACCTCTTCCTGGAGCGGTTCAAGCTTGCTCGATTGTATTGCGAGCCTTTCGCCCACAATCCTGCGCCCAACCGGGTGCTGACACGACTGGGGTTTCGCCTGCTCGAAACGTATCGCACCGTGCCCGGTGCAATCGCCTTCGAGCAGGAGGTGAGCCGCTACGTCATCGAGCGCCAGATCCCGCTATGACGATCCGACCGGCGGGCGAATCTCACGCAGCGAGCGAACCTGATGGCCTCGCTCATCGAAGTTCTCTGCATGCAGCCATGCCTCGAAAGCGGTCCGGATCTGCGGCCATTCTTCCTGGATGGTGGAGTACCAGGCGGTGTCGCGGTTACGCCCCTTATATGTGACAGCGCGCCGGAAAATTCCTTCGAACGTGAACCCGTAGCGCTCGGCGGCCCGACGCGAGGGCACATTGAGACTGTCGCATTTCCACTCGAACCGGCGATAGCCGAGCTCATCGAAAGCGAGTCGCATGAAGAGGTAAATGGCCTCCGTGCCCGCGCGGCTGCGCTTCAGCCGCGGTGAGTACGTAATGCTCCCGACCTCGATGACCCCATGGAGCGGCTCGATCCGCATGAGCGCAGCCGTGCCGAGGGCCCCACCGTCACTTGAGTCGACCACAGCGAAATGAAGCGGATCCTCGCTGGCTTCGAGCTGAGCGAGGTAGTTGCGGAAGGACTCCATATCGGGGGGGCGCTCGTGGAACAGGTACGTCCAGTCCCGGTCATCCGGCGCTTCCATGTAGCGAGCGAATAGGTCGGTCGCATGGCGCTCCACGCTCACGGGCTCGAGCCTGCAGTAGCGGCCCGCAACCGGTTTGCGCGCTGGGCGCGGCCGTGAAGTCCACCCGGGGACCTCCGCGCCGATCGCTTGCCCGTAGGTATTGGTTCGCTCCACCACGTCAGTATAGAGTCATCACATGACCCGCGGTTGTCGTCGATGCTTCGTGGCCGCGCTCGCCTGGCTGTCGATTTCGCATGTGCACGCAGGTCCCGAACCTGGAGAGTCACTGGATGAAGTGACGGTCACCGCGCACAAGCAAATCGATCCGTACACGCTGGACCACGTCGTAGTACCTCAGTTCGTCGCGTCCCATGGCACGCCCGGCGAGCGCATCGACCAGATTGGTCGCTGGGTCGAGAACATCTGTGCGGATACACATGGACTGCAGCCGCTCTACGATGAGTTCGTGTCGCGCCGCGTGATTGCAGTCGCGCGCTTCGTGGGAGCGCCCGTTCCGCATGCAGGCCAGTGCGTGACGAACACCGACATCATCTTCAGCGACTCGCCGCAGGAACTTCTGGACCGCATCGCCCGTAAAAGTCCGGAACTCCTCGGTTATTCGCAGAGGCCGGCGGACCTGCGCACGCTCCATCACCCGATCGAGGCGCGCTACCTGACCGGCACGCGATCCTTCACGACGCTCACGACCTCGGTCGATGGCCATACACCGACGATTCGCAGCGGCCTGCAGATCGACAACCAATGGGACCCCGTCATCGGGCAAGCTGGCAGTCACCTGGGGCATCACAACAGAAGCGAGTTCGCGCGGGTGACGGTCATCGTCGATACCAGCGCCTTGCGCGAGCACAGTTTGCAATCGATCGCCGACTACATCGCGATGCTGGTTCTGACGCGCACCGGACTCGATGGATGCAACGCACTATCGAGCATCCTGGATCTGCTATCTCCGGACTGCGGTGCTCGTCCGCCCCCCTCCTCCATCACAGACGCTGATCTCGCCTACCTCAAGGCGCTGTATGCCTCGAACCTCGAAGTGAGGCTCAACCTCGAGCGCGGTGAGCTGCACGATCGCATGCTGCGTGCGATCAAGGGCCCGTAACAACAGTCGAGCGCCTGTTGGGTTGACGCGCATGCCACTGGTGCATAGTATCGATGCTTCTCAAGCCGCGCCCGACGCGGCTTTTTCATTTGTGCATCAACTCATGGAGGGTGACCATGCTTGCATCCGCGCGGCTGAAGACCATCGTTTGCACGACTGAGTTGGGTCGGGCGCGACAGTTCTACGGTGAGCTGCTCGAGCTGCCCATCAAGGGTACCTCCGACGGAGCCCTCGTTTTCGACGTAGGCGGGGCAGATCTTCTCGTCGCGCCGGTACCGTCCTGCGAGCCATCGGCCCACACGATCATCGGGTTTGCGGTTCCCGATCTGCGCGCAGTCATGACAACGCTCAGCGCACGCGGAGTCGCATGCGAGCGATTCGAGGGCTTGCCCCACGACCCGGACGGAATCGTGCGATCGCCCGATGGAGCTCACGTCGCCTGGGTACGCGACCCCGATGGGAACATTCTTTCGATCGTCGAGTACCCTCGCAGTCAGGTCGCGTGACGCCGTCAGAACGACGTGCGTCGCTTGCTCACCCGCAGCGTGCTCCGTACATGTGAATCCGAGCTTGACGAGATTAATGTCACCGAGGAAGGGAATGCCCGAGCCGAGGAGTACCGGGGATATCGCCAGATGCACCTCATCGACCAGTCCGGCGCGAAGATACTGCTGAACGGTGGCGACGCCTCCGATACAAACGTCCTGCCCCTGCGCGGCCTCCGTGGCTCTCTCGAGGGCCCGCTCGATTCCGTCCGTCACGAAATGGAACGTCGTTCCGCCCTGCATCGGGATCGATTCACGCGCGTAGTGGGTCAAGACGAGCACGGGGGTATGCCACGGCGGCGCCTCTCCCCAAGGGCCCTTCCAAGAGTCGTCGCGCCACGGCCCTCGATCGGGCCCGAACATGTTTCTGCCGATGATCAGAGCGCCGACGTTCTGGAAGTTGCGGGCGAAGAAGTCGTCGTCGATCCCGGTCGTGCCCTCCTCCTCGCCCTGATTGCGCTGGAACGTCCAGTCCCTGCGATGCATGCGATGGAACGTTCGTGTGGCAAAGGCCCACTCGCCTAGCGCCGTCCCGCCGACGCCCATTGGATTCTCGAGGCTTTGCTGCGGACCGGCGCCGAATCCGTCAATGGAAACGGATGCGCTCACTCTGACCTTCGACAATCCTTCTACCTCGGCGGCGCGTGACCGGACCCTGGCGGTCCGATGTGTTGCTCGAGCCCGCGCATGTGCTCTTCGAGATAGGCCGCGCTTTTTTCGGCAACCCTCGCCTGGCGAATTTTCCCGGCGCGACGCAGTTCGTGCGCCTCGGCCGCCAGTAGTTCGCGCTCGCGCGTAGCCTCACGGTGCAGTTCCAGGGCCGCATCGCGTCGGGTCGTTGTCGCTGGCATCGGAGGGGTTCTACCGCACGGGCATGACAGCATGATGATTTGTGTGAAACGTGTCTACAAGCCAAGCACGAACGTCCAATCTCAAACGTGGCCGCTAGAGATAAGGTCTCGCGCGACCATTGATCGTTAGGTCCTGAGGTAATTCTGTTTGCCGCGTTCGACGACACACCACACGTCGAACTCCTTGCGAAACCGGTTCTTGGCCACCCCCCCGACGTGCCAATGGATTCCCGGGTTCGGCGAAGGTCATTGCGGCGGGCGGGCGCCCGAGCCCGAGAGTTCATGCTTGGACAGCGCCCGCCATTTTCTTCAAGCAAAGGGAGCGCCGACACCCGGCGACGAGCGGCCACGCCTCAGCTCACGGATCTGCCATCGACCTCACCGCATGCGACGCAGTAAGTCTCGCGCCTGTTGTCATTGAGCCTTGGCTTGGTCGGCGTCTTTACTCAGCTCCCGCGAGCCCGAAATGGCGGAAACCCGCGATGCCGCCATGAAGGCGCGATTCGCCCGATCATAACGACCGGAATACCGGTAGCACTCGCCAGCGAGCCGGAAAGAACCCCGATCGAACAAGCGGTCGGCAAGTTGGCCTGCGTCCTTCGGGTCTGATGCTGGACAAGTGTCCGCCGCGACGGCGCGGGCAAGGACGAGCAGAGTCAGGCCAATAAGGCCAGAGCCCTTCGTGGCCGCCCGCGTGTGCGAACTATGCCTGTAAGGTGACATGCACACCGTTCGCTGAGAGGTTGAATCGCAGACCGCCAGTTTGCGAATGCAACTTGATAACGACGCCCTTCTCGTTCCTGAGATACGCGACCGAACCGCCCTCAATGATTGTCACACCGGCTGTGACGGCCGAAACATCTCCAGTGAGGTCGGCCGGACTCGCCAGGTTATAGACCTCGCCCTCTGCGGTAATTCCGGCGCCGCCAACATCAACGACCGACACGTCCGAGAGTTTGAACTTGTACGTGAATCGTAACTCCGTATGTAGATGAACTTCACTTGCAACGCGGAACAAATCCGTGATCTTCGCGAAATAAAGTCTATGGATGTGCCACACGAAATCTCTTGGACTTTCGTATCATCAGCAGTCGAATTCTGCGCAAAGCCAACATCATGGCGTACACTCATCGCGCCCAAACGGAGAAACCCACATGAGCGACAGCAATACCCCATTTATTACCGACGTGAAGACACTTCGGGAACGCGCACGACGGCACCTTGATCGTGGCGCGGTGACATCCACTTACTCGGGCGATGTCAGCAAGACGATCGAAATCCTGCAGAACGTCTTGGCGACGGAGATCGTCTGTGTGCTGCGCTACACCATGCATGCAATCGCTGCGACTGGCATCTCGAGCGAAGGGGTGAAGGCGGAGTTTGCGCAGCACGCCAAGGAGGAGCAGGGGCACATGGCGGCGGTCGCCGAGCGGATCAACCAGCTAGGCGGCAGACCCAATTTCAATCCAGAAGGATTGACGTCACGCGCGGCCTCTGAGTATGGCGTCGGGACAAACCTCGTCGACATGATCAAGGAGAACCTGATCGCGGAGCGGATCGCCGTCGATCACTACCGCGAGCTGATCCGCTTCTTTGGCGAGAATGATCCAGGGACGCGCGTCATGCTGGAAGGTATCTTGGTCGTGGAAGAAGAGCACGCCAATGACATGCACGACTTGCTCGTTGCGCATGAGGGACACCCGATGCTCGAACGCTGAGGCGATCGCGCTAACGAACCTCACTCAGGATCTACAATGAGAATGATCTGGCTGACGACCTATCGCAACCTGCGAACGAGCGCAGCGCTAGTCACGATCGGATTGACGCTTGCGGCATGCCAAACATCGCCCGAGCGCGTAGCGCAGCGCGAGGATCACCTGGCTGCTGCCGGATTTGTCATACGACCCGCGAATACCCCAGAGCGCCAGGCAATGTTGACGCGCTTGCCCGCCCATAAGTTCGTCATGCGCACTCACGGCGACCAGGTTCACTACGTGTACGCGGATCCGACAGTATGCCAATGCCTCTATGTTGGCTCGCAACAGGCCTATAGCAAGTATGTTGCTGACAGGCAGGCTCGGCGACGGGACAAACAATTGGTTGATGCGCTCGAGGCAAACCACGACGCGGCGGAAGCAGACTTTCGCGCCGAGGCCTACACAGACCCAAACTGGAACTGGACGGTGTGGGGAACGTGGGGACCGGAGTACGGTATCGGGCCTGGACTTGGATGGTAACGAGGCTGACGGGACGTCCAGTTCGTACCGTGCCTTGCCTTAACCTGCATGCTTCATGCGCGTGCGACGCGACTGCGCAGCGGGCCTGCGCTCCTTGCCCGATGGAACTCCCTTCAAGGTAACCGTACCTGGTATGTGCTCTTTGCCCCAGCGCACGAACGCGAGCAACACGTCGCCTAAAGCTCGGCCCTTCGGGGTGAGCCGGTAAGTATATCGCACCGGACGATTTTGATACGGAGCGCGGGTCAGGATGCCGGCACTTTCCAGGCGATCAAGCCGATCGGCAAGAATGTTGGTTGGAATACGCTCCGGCGAAAGTGCGAGCTCACCGTAGGTGCTCTTGCCGTGCAGCAAGTCGCGCACCACGAGTAACGACCACTTGTCACCCAGGATATCGAGCGAGTTGGCGACGGCACAGAGGGAACGCTCGAACGGCTTTACGGTATTCATACGTCGGCTCTCCTGGCCTTGAAATAGACTGACTTGCAGAGTGAAAGTCATAGTGCTACTGTTGCGACATACTTGCAAAATGCAAGTGTCTGGGTACAGGAGAGCACCATGAACACGATCGCGATTCCCCAACGTGCCGAGTCTCAGCCCAGCGGGCGAGGCGGTGTGCGCCTCGCGGTCGCGATCGTGCTGGGCGTTTGGCTCCTGCTCGTGTTGTCACTTGGTGCCGCGGGTGTGTTCGTCGGCCCTCCGAGAACACCACCCCTACCCATTGCGATTGGAGTTGCGGCGCCGCTCGCGCTGTTTTTCGCGTGGCTGTGGCTCTCGCCCTCCTTCCGCGAGTTCGTGCTCTCAGCGGATCTGCGGGTAATCGCTGGAATCCAGGCCTGGCGATGGGCCGGTCTGGACTTCCTCACGCTCTATGCATATGGGGTGCTCCCCGCAGTATTCGCTCTACCGGCTGGCCTCGGAGACATGGCCATCGGGCTCACGGCCCCGTGGATCATTCTTTGCCTGGTACGGCAGCCTGGCTTCGCGGCCCGTGGCAGCTTCATCCGTTGGAATATCCTCGGGATATTGGACCTCGTCATCGCAATCAGCATCGGAGCCGCGAGTGCCTACTTCACGACGGGGACCCCCGGCGAGATCAGCACCGCTCCGATGGCGACACTGCCATTGCTGCTGATCCCGGCATTCCTCGTGCCGTTGTTCCTGATGCTGCACACCGTCGCGCTGATGCAGAGCCGGCGATTGATCCGTGGGCGAGAATAGTTGAGCGGCGGAACACGGGGAGCTGCCCTGCTTGGGGGCAGCTCCCCCACCGAGTGTGAATTCTGGGGCGTGACGGGATCGAACCGTCGACCAGCGGATTAAAAGTCCGATGCTCTACCGACTGAGCTAACGCCCCGTACAATCCCTGCGACGGTCCCCGCGGGGGGCGCGCATGATACTACAGGCGCCTCCTCAGCGAGGATTGCCCATAACAGGATCTACCAAGCATGAACGTTTCAGAAGCACTCGACTCGCGCATGAGTTGCCGCGCTTTTCTAGACAGGGCGGTATCGGAGGCCACGATTCGCAGCATCATCGAACTGGCGCGGCGCGCCCCTTCCGGGGGCAACCTGCAGCCGTGGTTCGTCGATGTCGCGACCGGTGAGCCGCTGCGCAATCTTCTCGCACGTGTCGCGGAGCGGGTGCCGCAACATCCCTTGGGCGAGGATACCGAGTACAACATCTACCCGCCGAATCTCGATGAGCCGTACCGTTCGCGACGCTTCAAGTGCGGCGAGGACTTGTACGCCACGATCGATATTCCGCGCGCGGACAAGCCACGCCGGATCCAGCAGTACCAGCGCAATTTCACGCTTTTCGGCGCACCGGTCGGCCTCTTCTTCTCGATCGACCGAAACATGGGGGTGGATCAGTGGGCGGACGTGGGCATGTTCATGCAAAGCATCATGCTGCTCGCTCGCGAGTTCGGATTGCACACCTGTCCGCAGGAGGCCTGGGCCAGCTGGCACAGGGTCGTCGGTGAATTCCTAAATCTGCCGCCACACAGGATGCTGTTCTGTGGCATGTCACTCGGCTACCGCGATGAGTCTCACCCCATCAACCGGCTGCGCACTGATCGGGCGGCGCTCGAGGAATTCGCCAGCTTCCGCGGCTTCTGAGCCGCGCGTCACGTGCGCGTCTGGCGCCACTACGGACGATAGTGAGTGGGATCTGGTAGACCTGCTGCCTCGAATCCGGCACGGCGGATCCGACAGGAGTCACATCGGCCGCACGCCCTTCCCTGCGCATCGGCCTGATAGCAAGACACCGTGAGGGCATAGTCCACGCCCAGTCGCACGCCCTCGCGAATGATCTGCGCTTTGGACCAGGAAATGAGCGGCGCGCGTATCCGGCACACGCGGCCTTCGACGCCGGACTTGGTCGCACGGGCGGCGAGTTGCTCGAATGCGGCGATGAACTCGGGTCGACAGTCGGGGTAGCCGGACCAGTCGACGGCGTTGACGCCAATGAAGATGTCCTGCGCCTCGAGCACCTCGGCCCAGGCGAGCGCGAGCGAAAGCATGATCGTATTGCGGGCTGGCACATACGTGATGGGTATGCCGGCCGTAGGATGCTCGGGTACGGCCAAACTCGTATCGGTGAGGGCCGAGCCGCCGATGCCTGCGAGATCCACGCGCATCAGTCGATGCTCGTGCGCACCTAAGACCTGGGCAACGCGCGCGGCGGCCTCGAGCTCTGCCGAGTGCCGCTGACCATAGGCAACGGACAACGCGTAGCAGGCGTATCCATCCGCGCGGGCTATCGCGAGGACAGTCGCAGAATCGAGTCCTCCCGAGACCAGTACGACCGCGCTCCGCTCTGGCGTGCTCATTTGCCTGGCACGTTGCCCCAGAGGTATTTGTGCAGCTGGATCTGAAAGCGCACGGGCAGGTGATCCTCGAGAATCCAGTCCGCAAGCTCACGCGCCGGGAGCTGCTCGTAACTGGGCGAAAAAAGCACCGTACAGCGCTTCGCGAGTCCCAGCTCGGTCAGCTTGTCGCGGCTCCACTCGTAATCCTTGCGGTCACACACGACGAACTTGACGAGGTCCTTCGACTCGAGGCGCTCGAGCTCGACGTAGCGGTTTCGCCCCTCCTCGCCCGAGCCCGGCGTCTTCACATCGACCACGCGAACGACACGCGGATCGACGCCCTCGAGTGACATGGCTCCGCTCGTCTCCAGCGAGACGCGCAGCCCGGCATCGCACAGACCCCGCAAGAGCGGCAGACAGTTCGGTTGTGCGAGCGGCTCGCCACCGGTCACGCAGACGTACCGCGCATCAAGCTCGAGCACACGGTGCACGATGGCGTCGATCTTCCACCATTCACCGCCATGGAAAGCATAGGCCGTGTCGCAGTATTGGCACCGCAGCGGACAGCCTGTGAGGCGCACGAAAACCGTCGGGATTCCGACGCTGTCCGCTTCACCCTGAAGGGAGCGGAAAATTTCGGTGATCTTGAGGCGGGACATCGCTCGCCGGCACCGGCTTCACGCTCAGTGCGAAGTCTCCGGGGCCGGTGGCGCAGTGGTGTCCTGTGCGCCGCCTTGTGGTAGCAGTCGCAGCCGCTCCGTAGCGAGACGCGCAGCGTCGGTATCGGGGAAGCGGCGTCCCACATCAGTCAGAGTCGAACGCGCTTCGCCATAGTGCTTCAGTTCGAACAACGCGAATCCCAGCTTCAGCATCGCATCGGGCGCTTTGCGTGAATTGGGCCAGCGCTCGAGGACTGCGCGAAACGCCGTGGCGGCACTTTGGAAATCTCTCGTCGCGTAATAGGCCTCGCCTTGCCAGTACTGAGCGTTGTCGGCGAGCTCACTCTTTGGGTAAGTCGTCAGGAACTGCTGAAAGCCGGCGATTGCGGCCGGATACTTCCCCGACTTCAACGCATCGAAGGCCTGCGCATAGGCTGTCTGATCGTTTTGCGCCGATGCCGCGGGTGGGGGCGTTACGCCGGCCGCCGCGCCGCCGCCCTGGCCCAGCCGACGATCCAGATCCGCGTAGAGATCATGCTGCTGTTTGCGCAGCGCCGCATTGGCGTTCTCGAGCTCATCCACCCGTCCGCGCAGGATGCTCACCTGGCTCTGCAGCGTATCGATGCGCTGGGCCATCTCGAGCAGGCTCTGGTTGGAGACGACGCGCTCGATGCGCTGCGTGCGCGAGTCCAGATCGTTGAGCTTGATCTGTACCGGATCCTCCTCCGGAGGAGTCGACGCGCATCCGGCCGCAAGCCCCGCGAGCAATCCGATCCAGCCGACGATGAGGAGCGAGCGCATGCGTGCTCTCCGCGACGTGCTTGTCACTTGAGATATACGATCTCGACCCGGCGATTCTTGGCCCATGCCGCCTCATCGCTGCCTGCGACGGCGGGCCGCTCCGCACCATAGCTCACCGTCGTGATCTGGCCGTCGGAGGCGCCCTGCAGCAGCAGCGCGCGACGCACAGCCTGGGCGCGGCGTTCGCCGAGACCGATGTTGTACTCGCGCGAGCCGCGCTCGTCGGTGTGTCCCTCGAGCCGCACGTGCAGGCTCGGATTGGCCGTGAGGTACTTGGCGTGGGCCGCCACGGTGTCGGTACCTTCGCCGCGAATCTCGCTGCTGTCGAAGTCGAAATAAATGATGCGACGCGCGAGTGCGCCTTCCTGCGGTCCCGCGATCTCCGTCTCCGCGGAGCGCGCGCCGCCCGCGGCGTTGTCGCCTGCGGCGCCAGAGGCATCCGCGCCGGTCCCGGAGCCGGCGGTCGTACCAGCCGAACTGGAAGAGGATTCGATCGGCCGCTTATGGGCGCACCCGGAGACCGCCAGGATCGCGCCGAGCAACAGGATCATCGAGAATCTACGCATATAGCCCCTCAGTAGCCGCGGTGGCGGCCGATCTTTTATCACATTTCCCTAGTGCGAAAACGGTGCCCACACCGGCTCGCGCACATCGGCCTGCTCCGATTTGAGCCGTTGCGCCGTCAGACCATCGAGCGAAACCCGCTGCAGCACGCTCTGGCCGTGCTCCGTTCCCGAGAAAATGAGCATCGCGCCATTCGGCGCGAAACTCGGTGACTCATCGAGGTGCCCGTGGGAGAGCACACGCACCGTGCCGCTCGCCAGCTCCTGCACCGCGATGCGGTAGTTGCTGCCGTCGAGCGTGACCATCGCAAGCTGGGTACCGTCGGGCGAGATCCGCGGCCGTGCGTTGTACGTGCTGCCAAAGGTGATGCGCTTGGGGTGCTCACCGGGTGTGAAGCCGATGCGATAAATCTGCGGCCCGCCTGCCCGGTCGGACGTGAAATACAGCGAATTGCCATCGGGCGCCCAAATGGCCTCGGTATCGATCGCCGGATCGTCCGTGACGCGCGTCAGCTGCTGGGAAGACAGATCGAGCACGAAGATGTCGGGGTTGCCGTTACTGCCTCCCAAGGTGAGCGCGAGCTTGCGCCCGTCCGGAGACCAGGCGGGTGCCCCATTGATGCCGGCACGCGCCGAAACCTGACGGCGTTCCCCGGTGCGCACCTGCTGCACGTAGATCGAGGATTTCTTGTTCTCGAATGAGACATAGGCAAGCCACAGCCCATCCGGTGACCAGGACGGGGACATGATCGGCTGGTGGGACTCGAGCACGATGCGTGCGTTCTCGCCGTCTGCGTCAGCGATCACGAGCTGATAGCGCTGCGCTGGCGGTTGGGCATCCACCGAGACATAGGCGATCCGCGTTGCGAAAGCACCCCGCACGCCTAGTATCTTCTCGTAAATCACGTCGCTCACCTTGTGCGCCGCATCGCGCATCGTATTCGGCGAGCCGGTAAAGCGCTGGCTTGCGAGCTGTTGCCCGTTGAGCGCGTTCAGCAGATCGAAGTCAACGGCCACTTGGCCCGCCGGCAGAGCCGAGATCCGGCCCACCACGACGTAGTCGTTGCCGATCGCCCGCCAGTCCGCAACTGCCACGTCTGCAGCGCGAGCGGGAGTCGCGCGCATCTGCGCGCGCGCCATGGCGCGAAAGCGGCCACTGCCCTCGAGGTCGTGCTGCACGATATCGGCGACGTTGGTACTGTCGTCGGTTGGCGACGGACGAGCAAAAGGCACGATTGCGATCGGGATGGGGTCGGTGACGCCCGAGGTGATTTCGATCTTCAGCTGCGCATGCGCAGAGGCTGCGACACCCAGGGCGCACACGAGGAGGAGTCGCTGCGCGATGCTCTGAATCAGGGATCTTCGTGCTCTCATGTCTTGGCTTCGTATCAATCCGTCGGTCGGAAGTGTATCTCGAGGTCACGCTCGAACAGAGCAGGATCCGGCGGCGGCGGGAGCGGTGAGGCGCGATACGCCGCTGCTTCGATCGATTCGCGCACCGCCTCATCCCCGTTACAGGATCCAAGCTTCACGCTCACGATCGCACCGCCAGGAACCTGTGTCACGTTGAGTGTGCAATCGATGCCGGCGCGCGCGGATGGCGGTCGAATCCACGCGCGCTGAATGCGCGCCGTAATCTGCTGAATCCAGCTCGCCATGGCCGGTCCCGTGCGCGCCGCGACGAGGCGCTCCTCGGCTGCGAGGTTGCGCTGCAGCTCCGCGGCGCTGTCCGCATTGAGCCTGTCCTCCTCGGCCCGACGTTTCTCCTCGGCCTCGCGCTTCGCCGCGGCGAGGCGCTGCTGTTCGGCCTCCTGCTGCGCCTTGCGTTTGGCCTCTTCTTCGGCCCGACGCTGGGCTTCCTGCTCAGCCTTCTCCTTGGCTTGCTCCTGCGCCTTGCGTTGGGATTCCTCCTGAGCCTTCTGCTGCGCAACCTTCTCCTCTTGCACCTTGTGTTCGGCTGCCTGCTGCTCGCGTTTGAGCTCGGCCTGCTTCTGCTCTTCCGCCTTCTGCAGCGCGTCCGTATCCGGCTGTGGCGTCGGGGCTGGCTTCGGCGGCGCAGGCGGCCGCGGGGCGACCCGCGCACCATTCAGCGTGCGGCCGTCGACGATGGTGGCATCGATCGCGAGCGTCGGCGGCAGGGGCGGCTTGCGGAAGCTCCACCAGCCGTACACGAGCAGGCCGATGACGCTTCCGTGCAGCAGAACGGACAGAGCGACGGATATCCAGCGATCGCTCGAGCGTTCCCTTATGGCAGGCGATGGATGGTTCAACTCCGGCTCTTGCGCTCAGGCAGCGGGTCGCTCACGAAGCCGACCTTGCGGGCACCCGCCCGCTGCAGAATCACCATGGCGCTCATCACGCGACCATATTCGATGCGGTAATCGGCCTTCAGCAGCACCGGACGGCTCGGCCTGCGCCGCAGCGCGGCAGCGGTACGCGCCTCGACCGTCTCCTCGTCGAGGGGCTGCTTGGGATTGCTGCCCTCATTCAGATACATCAGCCCCGTGCGGTCGATGGAAAGCACCAGAGGTGTTTCATTTTTGAGCATTTCGGGGTCGAGAGGTTCCGCCCCTGCCTTGGGCAGGTCGACCTTGACTCCCTGCGTCAAAAGCGGCGCCGTGATCATGAAAATGATCAGCAGAACCAGCATCACATCGATGTAGGGAACGACGTTGATCTCGCCCATCAGCCGCCGTCCGCGAGTCAGTTGGGCCATGCTCAGGTTGCTCCGCCGGGACTGCGCGCCGCGTGGCGCTGCAGAATGGAGGAAAATTCCTCCGTGAAAGCGTCGTATCGCACTTCGAGGCGCCCGACCTGATCGGCGTAGCGATTGAATGCGATCACCGCGGGAATCGCAGCGAACAAGCCCATCGCGGTCGCAATGAGAGCCTCAGCGATGCCCGGCGCCACCATCGCGAGCGTTGCCTGCTGCACGTTACCGAGCGAGCTGAACGCGCTCATGATTCCCCAGACCGTGCCGAACAGGCCCACGTAGGGGCTGGTCGAGCCGACGGTCGCAAGCGTCGAAAGATTGTGCTCGAGCCGGTCGATCTCCTTCAGCTGCGCGACGCGCATTGCGCGCCGTGCGCCCTCGAGCAGCTGGTCGGCCGGTACGCTCACCTGCTGGCGCAAGCGAGCGAACTCTCGAAAGCCGAACTCGAAGATGCTCGCCATACCGGTCGCGCCGCCGCGCGATTCGATGACGCGGTAGAGCTGGGCGAGGTCCCCGCCCGACCAGAAGCTGCTCTCAAACTGATCCGCCTCGCGCCGCGCGCGCGTGATGATCATGCGTTTGCTGAAAATGATGGCCCATGAGGTGACCGAAGCGAACGCCAGCAGTGCGAGCACGAACTGCACCGGTATGCTCGCTTCGAGCACCAGGCGAATGACCGACAGATCCTGCGGCATGTCAGGTCCGCTCCTGCGCACTCAGCGCGTTGACGAGAAAATCGGGCAGGCGCTGCGGCCGAAAGGTGCGGGCGTCGACGCAGGCGATGCGGACCTCGGCGCTCGCGAGCAAGTCCCGCTCCTCGACCTGCGCACGGTAGACACCCTGTGCGAACGACACGGAGGCGGCGCCCTCGGCTTGCGGCTCGCAGGTGACGATGAGCGTGTCGTCGAGTCTCGCTGGCCGCCGATACTCGATGTTGAGGCCGACGACCGTGAACAGGATGTGGTGATCGGCGACGAGCGCCTGCTGCGACAGGCCCCTCGCGCGCAACCATTCGGTGCGAGCCCGCTCCAGGAAGCGCAGATAGTTCGCGTAATAGACCACGCCGCCGCCGTCCGTATCCTCCCAATAGACACGCGCCGCCCAGCAGAATCGACTCACTTGTCGGCCTCGAACAGATGCAGGGAGCCGGCCGCACGCTCGGGAACCCGAATGCCGAGGTGGGCATACGTCTTGCGGGTCGCGATGCGGCCGCGCGCCGTGCGCGCGAGAAATCCCTGCTGAATCAGGAAGGGCTCGATCACATCCTCGAGCGTGCCCCGCTCCTCACCCACCGCCGCGGCAATGCTGTCGATGCCCACGGGGCCGCCGTCGAACCTATCGATGATGGTGCTCAGCACCTTGCGATCGAGCGTATCGAAGCCTTGGGGATCGACTTGGAGAAGGTCGAGCGCCGCATTGGCGACCTGCTCGTCGATCCTTCCCTGGGCTTTCACCTGCGCATAGTCGCGCACCCGGCGAAGCAGCCGATTTGCGATGCGTGGTGTGCCACGCGAACGTTGAGCGATACCGCGCGCGCCGCCAGCATCGATCGCGACCTCGAGAATGCTCGCCGATCGGCGCACGATGCGGTCGAGATCCTCGATGCCGTAGAACTCCAGACGCTGCACGATCCCGAAGCGGTCGCGTAGCGGTGAGGTCAGAAGTCCCGCGCGGGTCGTGGCGCCCACGAGCGTGAAGGGAGGTAGGCTCAGCTTGATGGAGCGCGCGGCAGGGCCCTCGCCGATCATGATGTCGAGCTGGTAGTCCTCCATGGCCGGATAGAGAACTTCCTCCACAACGGGGCTCAGCCGGTGGATCTCATCGACGAACAGCACGTCGCGGGGCTGCAGATCGGTGAGGATTGCGGCGAGATCTCCGGGTCGCTCGAGCACCGGTCCGGAGCTCTGGCGCATGTTCACGCCGAGCTCGACCGCGATGATGTTCGCGAGTGTCGTCTTGCCAAGCCCGGGTGGTCCGAAGATCAGCACGTGATCAAGGGCCTCACCGCGCTCGCGTGCCGCGCGCACGAAGATCTCGAGCTGCGCCTTGACCTGTGTCTGACCGACATACTCCTCGAGGCGCCGCGGACGGATCGCCCGCTCTGCGGCCTCCTCCTTTGGCTGCAGCGCTGCGCTCACCGTTCGCTCGGCTTCAACGTCGGTCATGCCTCAATCCCGCGCCGCGCTCTGCAGCGCGCGCCTGATCAGCTCTTCGGTCGAGTGTGTACCCGGACCTACGGTCTTGAGCAAGCGCGTCGCCTCAACCGGCTTGTAGCCGAGGGCGACGAGCGCACCGAATGCCTCGGCTTCCGGGCTTGCATCCGCTAGCACCGCGCTCACCTCGGCGCCGGCGGGCGTCAGGTTCAGTCGGTCGCGCATCTCCACGAGAAGACGCTCGGCAATCTTGCGCCCGATGCCCGGCACGCGCGTAAGGGCAGCCACGTCCTGCTGCTGCACGCAGCGCACGAAGCCTTGAACGCTGATGCCCGACAGCAACGCCAGCCCGATCTTGGGTCCGACGCCCGATACCTTCAGCAAGCTGCGAAACAGCCGCCGCTCCTCCTCGCTCCCGAATCCAAACAGGACGTGCGCGTCCTCGCGAACGACCAGATGAGTGAGCAGGCGCACGTCCTGTCCGATCGGCGGCAGATGCAGGAATGTGGACATCGGCGCCTCGAGCTCATAACCAACCCCGCCCACGTCGATCATCAGACTCGGAGGCGACTTGAAGGTGATGCGCCCTTGCAGCGAGCCGATCATGTCGCGGCCTGTGCGAGCCTGTGGATGCGGCGGGTATGCGCATGGCACACCGCCGCAGCGAGGGCATCGGCAGCATCGGGCTCGATCTGCACCGACAGCCGCAGCAGGGTGCGCATCATGTGCGCAACCTGCGGCTTCTCGGCTGCGCCAAATCCGACCACCGACATTTTGATGGCCCGCGGTGCGTATTCGAAAACCTCTGTCCCGTGCGGGACTGCAGCGAGCGCAGCGCCGCGGGCCTGGCCGAGCTTGAGCGCGCTGTCCACGTTTCGATTCACGAACACACGTTCGACCGCGATCTCATCGGGCTGGTGCTCGCTGATAAGCCTCTGCACGGACTCGAAGATGATGCGCAGCCGCTGCGCCGTCACGCCGGTGCCGCACACGACACAGCCATGCGCAACGTGCACGTAATCCGGCCCGCGACAGTCGATGAGGCCGTAGCCCGTGCGCCGCGATCCGGGGTCGAGCCCGAGGATACGCAGCCGCGCGGCGTTCGTGAGCCGCGGCGCCGCGTGCGCGGCCCCGGGCTCAAAGGCTCGCCAGGATCGCGTCCGGTATCTCGGCATTCGTGTAGATGCTCCGCACCCCAGGCAGGCGCTTCAGTTCAGCGATGAGCTCGACGTGGCTCGCCGCGCTTGCGGCATCCAGGGGCACCGGCGCAAAGGCGCGCTCCGTGGTGTGGGCGCTTTGAGCCTCAAAACCCTCGCTCGAGAGCGAGCGACGGATCGAATCGAGCTCGATCGGATCGGTGAGCACCTCGACACGGCCGTCAGCTCGCACGATGACCTCCTCGGCTCCGGCCTCCAAGGCCCGATCGCGCAACCGCACCTCCCCAGTCTGTGCGCAAAACGTGAGCACCCCCACTTCGTTGAAGAGATAGGCGACGGAGCCCGCCGCCCCGAGATGCCCCCCATGGCTCGAGAATACGCGCCGCAGCTCGACCGCCATGCTTGTGCGGTCCGGCCCGACGCATTCCAGCATCAGCGCCACACCGCCGGGGCCGTAGCCCTCGAATCGCATCGCCTGAGATGCGGCGCCCACTGACTGCTGCATCTGCTTCGAAAGACCGCGCAAGCGCCGCGCCGGAAGAGGCGCGTATCATAGCCGCAATCTGCGCTCGGCGACACGCTTCGCCGGCTCTGCGGCCGAACGGCACCCTGTGGAAACTCCTCAACTGTGTCCCGCCGACATCCGCGCCAGCATCGCGAGCGTGCGTGCTGCCGTGGAGGAATCCTGGGCGCTGCCACCGTCGCGGCTCGCCGACGCCGCCGAAGCCGCGGAGGTCGTCGGTGCACTCACGCACGATGCGGAGCTTGCCGCAGCGGTGCTGGCGCAGCCGGTGTTGGAAGCCAATGGCGTCAGCGCGCACTCGCTCGCGCGCCCGCTTGGCGATTCAGCGGCCCGCATCGCCGAGGCGCTGCGCAAGCTCGGCGAGCTTGGATTGCCTCGCGACTGGACCCCGAGCAGTGGCCTCGATCCACGCCAGGCCGAGACCGTGCGCAAGATGCTGCTCGCTGTCGTGAGCGACCCGCGCCTGGTGCTCGCGCGGCTGACCGCAGAGCTCGTGCGACTGCGGCGCGCGCGCGAGTTGGCAGGGCCCGACCGCGAACGGCTCGCGACCGAAGCGCGCGCGATCTTTGCTCCGCTCGCCAACCGTCTGGGTGTCTGGCAGCTCAAGTGGGAGCTCGAGGATCTCGCTTTCCGCTATCTGCAGGCGCAGGAATACCATCGTATCGCCGCAGCGCTCAACGAGAAGCGTGCCGACCGCGAACGCTACATCGCGACGCTGTGCGCGCAGCTGCGCGGCGAGCTCGCCGCGGTCGCAGTTCAGGCCGAGGTGTATGGCCGCCCCAAACACATCTACAGCATCTACCGCAAGATGCAGCGCAAGCAACTCGCCTTCGAGCAGATCTTCGACGTGAGAGCCGTGCGTGTGGTCGTCGCCACGGTGAATGACTGCTATGCGGCGCTTGCGCTCGTGCACGGGCGCTGGGCATATATCCCCGGCGAGTTCGACGACTACATCGCGACACCGAAGGAAAACGACTATCGCTCGATCCACACGGCCGTGATCGGCCCGGAGGGACGCAGCGTCGAGGTGCAGATTCGCACGCCACAGATGCACGAGCATGCGGAGCTCGGAGTTGCCGCGCATTGGCAGTACAAGGAAGGCGGCCCGCGCGATGCGCAGTACGAGCGCAAGATCGAGGCGGTGCGGCGCCTGCTGCAGCCCGCCGCCGCCGGGGACGCCGAGGGCGATTCGCTCGAGCGCCTGCGGCCGCAGATCTTCGCCGATCGCATCTACGCGCTGACCCCCAAGGGCGAGGTGGTCGATCTGCCGCGGGGCGCGACCGCGCTCGATTTCGCATACAGCGTGCACAGCGACCTGGGCCATCGCTGCCGCGGTGCCAAAGTGAACGGGCGCATTGCGCCGTTGACACAGCCGCTTGAGAACGGGGAGATCGTGGAGATCATCGCGGGCAAGCATCCGGCGCCGAGTCGCGACTGGCTCGCACCGGAGCTGGGCTATCTTGGCTCGGCCCGCAACCGCGGCAAGGTCCGCGCCTGGTTTCGCCGCCAGGATTCGACCGACAATCGAAGCGCTGGCCGCTCCATCACCGAGCGCGAGCTGCTGCGGGCCGGCGCAGGTTCCGAGAGCGTTGCGGCGCTCGTGCGCGAGCTCAAGACGCGCGATGCCGACCACCTTCATCAGCTCCTCGGTGAGGGCGAAATCACAGCCATGCAGCTCGCGCACGCGATCGCCCGCGTGGCGAGGCTGCAGGCACCCGAGCCGCGTCGCCGTGCGCCAAGCACGATCGCGAAGCGCCGTAGCCCTGTTGAGATCGAAGGCGTCGGCGATCTACCCATCACACTGGCTCGTTGCTGTGCGCCCATCCGTCCGCAACCGATCGTCGGCTACGCGACTTTGGGCCGCGGCGTCACGGTCCATCGCCTCGACTGTGCCAGCTTCGCGCGCATGCACGCGGCCGTCCCCGAGCGGGTGCTGCAGGTGGAGTGGACGCGTTCGGCATCCGACCCGCTGTCCATCGGGCTCACGATCTCGGCCCACGATCGGCGCGGATTGGTTCGCGACCTGAGCGACGTCCTCACCCAGGAGCGCCTGAGCATCGAGGCCATGACGACGACGACCGATCCGGACGCCGGTACTGCCCGCGTCACGCTTCAGGTGTCGGTTCAGGATCAGGAGCAGCTGGGCCGCCTCGTAAAGCGCCTTTCGGGGGTCCCGAGCGTTTTGAGCGTGCGTCGGCAGCGCTGAAGCTTCCCCGACGCGGACATATTGCACCGCACCATGGAGGCGGATCGCGGGAGTGTGATCCGACACAGCGCGGCGGCGCTCGCCCCGAGCTTAAGTCTCGCTCTTGGCCCGCCAGTTCGGGCTACCGGGGCTGAGGGAATGAGGGCGCTACTCGCTGATCATGATCGCGTGATGCTCGAGGCCGTTCGGCGAACGATCGGCTCCAGCTCGGGCATCACCCTCGACATCGCGAGCAGCAAGCAGGAGTGCATCGAACTCATGCACTCGGCCCGCTGCGAGGTCCTCATCGCCTGCGAGCGGCTCACCGACGGTTCGGGGCTTGAGCTTCTGGGACAGGTAGCGCGCCGATCACCTGCGACGCTGCGGATCTTCGCGGCCGAGCCTTCGCGGCTTGCCTTACTCATCGGCGGGCGTCTCACGCCATTTCGGCTTTATCAGACACTGCCGTATCCCATCGCGGCCGACGTTCTGCTGCCGTTGCTCGTACAGGCGCGAGCGCACTCCCTCGAGTCCGTGCTTCCTAGCGCGACCCTCAGGACTCGCCTCACGCCACCGACCCGCAGCCGCAGCGCGGCGGAACCCCCACCGGCGCCCCCGCCGCCTGCCACACCGACGCCCACGATCCAGTCGGCCGTCCTCTGCGCTCAGCAGAGAACCATCGGCCATCGTCGATTACTGATCGGCACCACGCTCCTCTTGAGCGCTGCGCTGGTTCTTCTCGTCGTGCACCTGCAGAGCGCACACAGCGCCGGCGCCAGAGCGGTCTCCCCCCCAATTTCTCCCGTAGTCTCCCCGTTAGTCGACTGGAATGCGCCGGCGGTCACATCGATCGTGAGCGAGCTTGAGGTGGCGCTCGCGCGCCGGGACAACGCTCGAGCGCGCGCCGCACTGGAGAAGTTACGGAGCGTTGCTCCAACACACCCCCGTATCGGATTTTTCGAGACGCGCCTGCAGCAGATCTCCTGAGCGCGACGCCCATTTCACCGGCTTGCAGGGAACTCGCTGCCAAGTGGGCCGTATACTAGGTCGCGCCCTCGAGGCGCCCAAGAACAAACCACTCGAGGATACCGCCATGCATCTCACCGTTGCCGTTGCGCCGGTCGTCGCACTCATCGCCGGCATCTTGATTCTGGTCATGCCCCGGCTGCTGAATTTCATCGTCGCGATCTATCTGATCATCATCGGATTGATCGGCCTGTTCGGAACAGGTGGCGGCATGCACATCTAGCCGTGGGGCCGTGGACCCGTGAGCCACGGCAGCCGATCCATGTCGACGTTGCCGCCGGATAGGATGACTCCGACGCGCTGACCCGTCAGTGACACACTGCGCTCCAGAAGCGCTGCGACCGGGACGGCAGCTGACGGCTCGATGATGATCTTCATGACCTCCCAGACGAGTCGCATGGCCCGCACGATCCCCTCCTCACTCGCGGTCACGATGTCATCGACGTGACGGCGGATGAGGGCAAAGCTCAGATCTCCGAGAGAGCTGCGCAGTCCGTCTGCAATCGTCTGCGGATCTCCGGCGGGGAGCAGAACACCGCCGCGAAAGGATCTGCTCGCATCGTCGGCCGCGGCGGGCTCCGCGCCGATGACGCGCACTCGAGGTCGCACACCTTTGGCCGCGACGGCGACACCGCTCAACTGGCCGCCGCCCCCGACTGGACACAACAGCACATCCAAATCCGGTATGTCCTCGAGGAGCTCGAGCGCCGTTGTCCCTTGTCCTGCCATCACGCGAAGGTCGTTGTATGGGTGCACGAAACGTGCACCGGTCTCAGCCATGATCCGCGCGGCCGTGCTTTCACGTGCCGCCAGTGTCGGCTCACACAGAATGACCTGCGCCCCGTATCGCGCCACGGACTGCTTCTTGACTTCGGCCGAGGTCGTGGGCATCACCACGTAGGCGGGTATGCCACGACTGCGCGCAGCCAGAGCCACCGCCGCGCCGTGATTGCCCGAGGAGTGGGTGATGACTCCGCGTCGCGCCTCATCCTCGCTCAAAAGCAAGATGGCGTTGTGTGCGCCACGCGCTTTGAATGCGCCGACCTTCTGGAAGTTCTCGCACTTGAAGAAGAGCCGTGCCTCGAGCAGCGCATCGAGCGATGTACTGGTCATCACGGGTGTGCGATGCACGAACGGGCGTATGCGGGCGTGCGCCTCGCGTATTTGCGCCAACGTGAGCATGGCGTCAGCGATTCATCGAGTCGATCGCACGCTTGTCCGCAGCCAAAGCGGCCTCGTGCAGCGCCTCCGACAGCGTCGGATGGGCATGGATCGTGCGCTGCAGATCCTCGCTGCTCGCCGAGTACTCCATCGCCAGCACGGCCTCGGCGATCAGCTCGCCCGCCATCGGACCGATGATGTGCACGCCGAGGATCTCGTCGTCGTCCTGCGCCGCGATGAGCTTGGCGAAGCCGCTCGCCGCCTCCATGGCGCGCGCGCGGCCGCTCGCGCAGAAAAGGAAACAGACCGACTTTGTAGGCACGGCCGCTCGCCTTGACCTGCTCCTCGGTCTGCCCCGACCCAGGCGATCTCGGGCGCGGTGTAGATCACCGACGGGACGACCTTGTAGTTGACCTCGCCGTAGCGGCCGGCGATGAGGTCCGCGACCATGACGCCCTCTTCCTTGCCCTTGTGCGCCAGCATCGGCCCGCGCACGCAATCGCCGACCGCCCACACGCCTTCCGCACCGGTGCGACACTGCTCATCCACCTGAATGAAGCCGCGCTCATCGAGCTTGACGCCCGTGCCCGCGGCGAGCAGGTCCGCGGTGTAGGGGCGGCGGCCGATCGCCACGATCACCTTGTCGACCGTCACGCTCTGTCGCCCCTGGCGTCGGTGTAGCGAGCTGGACACGCCTCGGCCCTCGACGTTGGCGCCCGGTCACCTTCGCGCCGAGACGGATGTCCAGGCCCAGCCGCTTGAAGTGGCGCGCGCCTCCTTGGCGAGCTGCTGGTCGGCGATCGGCGAGAAACTCGGCCAGCGCCTCGAGCATCACGACCTGCGCTTCCGAGCCGCCGCCAGACGCTGCCGAGCTCCAGGCCGATGACGCCGGCACCGATGACGCCCAGGCGCTTCGGCACCGCAGCAAGTTCGAGCGCGCCCCAGGAATCGATGATGTGCTTGTCATCGAAGGGCACCGATCTTCAGCTCGATGGGCGCCGAGCCGATGCCAGCACCACGTGCTTGGCCGTGAGCGTCACGGCGCGTGCCGTCGTGCGCCGTGTACTTCGACCCGCCTGCCCGGCAGCAGCCTGCCGTGACCCTGCAGACGGCGTGACGCCGGCGGCCTTGAACAGCGCCATGATGCCGTCGGTCATCTTCTTCACGATGCCGGCTTTGCGCTTCTGCATCGTCGCCAGGTCCAGCTCAACGCCGGAGCCTGGATGCCGTGCACCGCGAACTCCTCCTGCGCCCGGTGGTAGAGCTCGGTCGACTCCAGCAGCGCCTTGGAGGGAATGCAGCCGGCGTTGAGGCAGGTGCCGCCGAACGCGGCGCTGCCATCGTGGTTCTTCCACTCATCGATGCAGGCGACGGACGAGCCTGTTCTGCGCGGCGCGGATGGCTGCCGGATAGCCGGCCGGACCGCCGCCGATCACGATCGACTCGAACGAATCGGCCATGATGAGCGCTCCGCGGGCTATATACCGAGCAGCATGCGCCCGGGATCCTCCAGGCACTCCTTGATCGCCACCAGGAACTGCACCGCCTCGCGCCCGTCGATGATGCGATGATCGTAGGTCACCGCCAGATACATCATCGGCCGGATGACGATCTGGCCGTTCACGACCATCGGCCGCTCCTGGATCTTGTGCATGCCGAGAATCGCGCTCTGCGGGGCATTGACGATCGGGGTCGACATCAGCGAGCCGAACACACCGCCGTTGGTGATGGTGAAGGTGCCGCCGGTGAGATCCTCGATCGCGATCGGCACCCTGCGCGCGCCTTGGTCGCGTAGCCGGCGATCTCCTTCTCGATCTCCGCGAAGCTCTTCACATCGGCATCGCGCACGATCGGCACCATCAGGCCGCGCTCGGTCGAGACCGCGACCCCGATGTCGTAGTACTCGTGATAGATGATGTCGGTGCCGTCGACCGAGGCGTTGACCACCGGGAAAGCGCTTGCAGCGCCTCGATCGCCGCCTTGACGAAGAAGGACATGAAGCCGAGCTTCACGCCCTGTGCCTTCTCGAAGCGCTCCTTGTAGCGCGCGCGCAGCTCCTGCACCGCGGTCAGATCCACTTCGTTGAAGGTGGTGAGCAGCGCCTGCGTCGACTGCGCCTGCACCAGCCGCTGCGCGATGCGCTGGCGCAGCCGCGTCATCGGCACGCGCTGCTCGGCGCGCCCGCCGGCGGGAGCGGCGGGTTCGCACGCCGTCACGGCCGGCGGCGGCGGTGCGCCGATCCACGGGTGCGGGTGCCGGGCGCGGCTGCGGCTGCGGGTGCCGGCACCTGCGCGAGATAGCCGACGACATCGGACTTCGTCAGCCGGCCATCGCGGCCCGAGCGCGGCGATCGCCGCGCGGGTCCAGGCCGTTCTCCTCGATCAGGCGGCGCACCGACGGGCTGAGCTTGCCAGACTGCGCGTCGCGCGCCGTCCGGCGCTGGGCGCAGCCGCGGCAGCGTTGCCGCTCGCGCTGCGCCGTGGCTCGCTGCAGCCGGCGCCCTCTTCGATCACGGCGCAGCAGCTGGCCCGCTCGTGACCGTCGGCGCCACTTGCACCTTGATCTCGCGCATGCACGCCGTTGGCGGGCGCCGGCACTTCCAGCACCACCTTGTCGGTCTCCAGGTCGGCGAGATTCTCATCGCGCCTGACGGCCTCACCGGGCTTCTTGTGCCAGGCCACCAGCGTCGCATCGGCGACCGACTCGGGCAGCTGCGGCACGCGGATCTCGATGCTCATCGAGCCTCTCCTGTCGACAGGCTCGTCGCTGAGCGGCGCGACCATCGGAGTGCGCACGGTGTCAGCGCTCCAGTCTCCTCGGTCGCTGTCGCATGCAGGGCGGTCTCGACCAGCGGCGCTGCTCGACCTCGTGGATTTTGCTGAGTCCGGTCGCGGGCGCCGCCGCCGGCGCGCGCCCGGCGTAGTAGCACCGGACGCTGCCGGCCAGATCCTGCAGGCGGTGACGGATCTGATACCAGGCGCCCTGGTTCTGCGGCTCCTCCTGACACCACACCGATCGCGCGCATTCGGGATAGCGCGCGAGCGCGGCCTCGTACTCCTCGCTCGGGAACGGATAGAGCTGCTCGATGCGCACGCAGCGCGACGTCGCGCATGCCTTCCTTGCGGCGGGCCTTGCAGCAGATCGAAGTAGACCTTGCCGCTGCAGAAGACGACGCGCTGCACCTGCTGTCGCCGGCAGGTCATCGATCTCATCGATGACGTTGGCGAAGCCGCCCTTGGTCGAGCTCGGCGAGCGACGACACCGACAGCTCGTTGCGCAGCAGGCTCTTCGGCGTCATGACGATGAGCGGCTTGCGGAAGCGGCGCAGCATCTGCCGGCGCAGCATGTGAAACATCTGCGCCGGCGTCGAGGGCACGCACACCTGCATGTTGTTCTCGGCGCACAGCTGCAGGAAGCGCTCGAGGCGCGCCGAGGAATGCTCGGGACCCGCTGCCCTCGTAGCCGTGCGGCAGCAACAGCGTCAGGCCGCACAGGCGCCCCCACTTGGCCTCGCCCGAGGAGATGAACTGATCGATGACGACCTGCGCGCCGTTGGCGAAGTCGCCGAACTGCGCCTCCCAGATCACCAGCGATTCGGGCTCGTGGTCGAGATAGCCGTACTCGAAGCCGAGCACCGCCTCCTCCGACAGCACCGAGTCGATCACTGTGAACCGCGGCTGCTCGGCGCGGATGTGCTGCAGCGGCATGTAGCGTCGCATCGGTGTCCTGATCGTGCAGCACCGCGTGACGATGGAAGAAGGTGCCGCGGCCGCTGTCCTGCCCGGAGAGGCGCACCGAGTAGCCGTCTTCGAGCAGCGAGGCGTAGGCCAGCGTCTCGGCGCAGCCCCAGTCGAGCGGCATCTCGCCCGCTGACATCTTGGCTGCGGTTGCGCGAGCACCTGCGCGACGCGCGGATGCAGCGTGAAGCTCTGCGGGCAGGTGCAGCGATGCGCTCGCCGAGCTGCAGCGAGCCGCGTCGGATCGACGCCGGTCGCGCACGTGCTCGGTCCAATCGACCTGGCGATACGCGACCAGTCGACGGTGTACTTGTTGCCGATCATGCCGAGCGCGGCGCGCGCCTGCGGCCGGCCCGCATCGAGCCCGCGCGGTAGCTGCTCGCTCATCTGTCGGCTCGTCCGCTTCGGAAACGACCCCCGCGGCCATCAGCTGATCGGCATAGATCTTGCGCGCCGTCGGGTGCTGGCGGATCGCGCGGTACATGACGGGCTGCGTGGCCGCCGGCTCGTCGGCCTCGTTGTGGCCCTGGCGCCGATAGCACACCAGGTCGATGACCACGTCCTTGTGGAAGCTGCTGCGGTAGCGCAGCGCGAGGCGCGTCGACGAACACCACCGCCTCGGGATCGTCGGCGTTGACGTGCAGAATCGGCGCCTCGAGCATCTTGGCGACGTCGCTGCAGTAGATCGTCGAGCGCGCATCGCGCGGATCGGAGGTCGTGAAGCCGATCTGATTGTTGATCACGATGTGGACGGTGCCGCCGGTGCAGAAGCCGCGCGCCTGCGACAGCTGCAGCGTCTCCATGACCACGCCCTGGCCGGCGAAGGCGGCATCGCCGTGCATCAGCACCGGCAGCACCTGCTCGCCCGCGTGTCGCCGCGACGCTCCTGGCGCGCACGCACCGAGCCCTCGACCACCGGATCGACGATCTCCAGGTGCGAGGGATTGAAGGCGAGCGCCACGTGCACGTTGCCGGCCGCGGTGCGCACGTCGGCGGAGAAGCCCTTGTGATACTTCACGTCGCCCGAGCCCTGCAGGTGAGCGAGGTCGTACTTGCCCTCGAACTCGGAGAACAGCTGTCGCCGGCGACTTGCCGAGCACGTTCACCAGCACGTTGAGGCGGCCGCGGTGGGCCATGCCGATGCACGAACTCCTCGATGCCGGCGCGCGCCGCCCTGCTGGATCAGATCGTCCAGCAGCGGAATCAGCGCCTCGCCGCCCTCGAGCGAGAAGCGCTTCTGGCCGACGTACTTGGTGTGCAGGTAGCGCTCCAGGCCCTCGGCGGCGGTGAGCTGCGCAGAGGATGTTGCGCTGCTCCTCGGCGCTGAAGCGCTGCTGCATGCGCCCGAGCTGAAACTCGTCCTGCAGCCACAGGCGCTCCTCGGAGTCCGAGACGTGCGCGAACTCGGCGCCGATGGGGCCGCAGTAGATGTACTCGAGCGCGCGATGATGTCGCGCAGCTTCGTGCGCTTGGGAATCCACTCGGTGCGGCTGCCGGTGTAGAACTCGGTCGTCGAGGTCGGCGCTCGCTCGAGCCCGAAGTACTCGAGGTCGAGCACGCGCGGCCGCGGGCGCTGCACAGCCCGAGCGGATCGATGTGCGCGATCAGATGGCCGCGGTTGGTCTAGATCTGCATCAGGCGCGAGACCGCGGCCTGCTTGGCACTTGCGCCGGGCCCCTCGCCTTGCGGTGACGGCGCGGCTCCGCGCCGCTGACGCGCCCGCTCGGCAATCTCCTCCACTAGTGCCCGATGTGCCTTGTCGGTCGAGACGCCCGGGCCCAGGCGCTCGAAGTAGCCGCGCCACTCGGCCGGCACGCTTTGCGGATCGCGCAGATATCTCTCGTACAGCGCGTCGAGATAGGCGCCGTTACCGCCGTACAAGGGTGTCGATTCAAGCATGCAGACGTGGCTCGGTGAGCGCTCGAGCACGCCTGCAACAGCTGCGATTCACTCGAGGCCCTGAAAGAGTGCAAGCGGGGTATGAGAGTTTAGCGGAAGCCGCGACGCCAGGAAACGCGTCACGTCCAGGGCGGCCGCTCTGGCTACTGTTCGAACACGAGGTTTTGCAGCATGGACAGCTCGTATCCCACCAGCACGCCGTAGCCAACGAGCACGGCGTAGAGAATCGCCCCGACTGGCAGATGTCCGAACGCGCGCATGCGCGAGGCCGCGGTTAAAAAAACGACCCCCGCGGTGGTCAGCCCCAGTTTGATTGCCGCGAAGACGACGGGATCGGCGGCGAGAAGCCACGCCATCAGCGGGTTGACTTCGAGTGCACCGTGCGCGAGCAGCGTTAGCGTGAGCAGCGCGTCCGCCACGCAAAGCAGCAGGATGAGCACGGAGACGACAAGCCATTGCGAGTGATACCAGTCGCTGCAGGCGAAACCCGCCTCGCCGCTGCGTCGTGGACTGCGGCGTCGTGGCCTGAAACTGCCCACCAGCAGCGCACGGAAAATGTGCGTACGCCGATCCGGTCCGTGTCGACGCTCGATGTAAGACACCTCTCTGCGGAGGCTCGAAGTCTCGCTGCGCACTCTTTCGCTCGCCCGGTGCGTTCCTAATTCTTCTTGAATCCTTCCCCGAGCTGTACGGTAACACAATGCGAGGCCGCATCGCAGCGCGGCCGAGGCTCAGCCAGCATCGCGGCAGATTCTGTCACCCCGAGCATAATCACCGCCGGGGCCCGCCTGGGCAGCGCCACCGGAACTGTCTGACTCTTTCGACCGTTCTGGAGGACAGGAGAGCGTTATGCCTGCAGTCCTGGTGGCCTTGTACGAGCAACACGCGACGGCCGAAGCGGCACGCACCGAGCTGGTCAACGATGGTTTCCCGACGGATCGCGTCGAGCTGACCTCGGCACGCGAGCCCGGACATGCGGGCATGATTCCGGCCGAGGGACGGGCGCAGCGGTTTCGCGAGTACTTCCGGACGCTTTTTCACGGTGAGACGAGCGAGCGCCGTGTCGACGCCTTCACCAACAGGGTTTGCGAGGGCCGCGCCACCGTCACCGTGCACCCCCGTGGCGAGCGAGAAATCGCTCGCGCGAAGGAGCTCTTGAGCCGGCATCATCCGCAGGAGCTCGCGGAGGAGAGCCTGGACGACACCACCATGGAACAGGCGGCCGCAAAGAGCGAACAACCCGTCATCGAGCAGGTGGTCAGAGGCAATTCCTGACGAGCGCTCAGGTCTCGCTGGGCTCGCTGACCGCGTTCTCCGCGACCACGACCTCTGCGGCCGCGGGCGCCGCCGCTTCCGGCGTATGGGTGGTCACGGACGTGACGCCGCTCGGCGGGAGCGGTCCGTGCCGTCGCAACAGTTCCACGGTGGCCTCGATGGTCATGGCGAAACCTTCGGGCACGATGTCGATCCGCTTCGTTCCGGTGCGTGGTAAGGGGATGCGCGACTTCCAGCAGTAGTTGATGATCGCCGCCGCGATCGCGGCCAGAGAGAAACGCCGGCGCACGCGCTCCTCGGACCCAGGTCGTTGAAAAACGATGACCAGGCCCGGCTCGGCACCGCTGTCGACCTGCACTTCGAGAATTGCAGAGCGCGCGAGCAGGCCCCCATGCTCGCGATCGAGCTCGATGACGGCATCGACGGCGGTGTCGACCGGCAGCAGGAGGCGTCGCAGCTCTTGGACCTGTACTTTGGGCATCGCCGAGATCGCCGGAAAGCTCGTTACGCCACGGGGCGGCGATACAGCGACCATCGTACTGGTGCTCGCACGCCGGACACGTGACCCGGATCACGCGGGAGTCGCGTAAAATCGGAACCATGAAGCAGCTGTGGTGGACCGGCCTTGCGGCGCTGCTGGCAGCCGGGCCGCTGTATGGACGGGAATGTCGCGGCATCGTATTTCCCGAGCATGTATCGGTGCACGGCACGAGCCTCGCGCTCAATGGGCTCGGCGTGCGCAAGGCGACGATCTTCAAGGTCAATGTATATGTCGCGGCCTTGTACGTGCCAAGCCCGACTCACGATCCGCAGGCCCTGCTCTCGAGCGGACCCAGTGAGCTTACGCTGCAATTCGTGCGCAGCGTCAGCGCCAAGCAGATGCGCGAGGCCTGGACGGAAGGCTTTGAAAAGTCCGCCAGGGATCATGCGGCATTCAGTGCGCTCGAGCCGCGCGTTGAGATGCTGAATGGCTGGATGGCGGATATCCAATCCGGTCAGCGCATGACCTTCGTACGCACTCCCGGGACAGGAATCAGCGTCGATGTGAACGGCGCGCCGAAAGGGACCATTCCAGGGGATGATTTTGCGCGCGCCTTTCTGTCGATCTGGTTGGGCGATGGGCCGCCGAATCCCGAGCTCAAGGACGGTCTGCTGGGTGGCAACTGCGATTAGGTCTCGGGCCGCTCAACCCGATCGCTCCCCTTTGCACGGCGACCAGCCCCGCTGAGTACGATGTCGACCTGATCACCGCCGAGCCAGATCCCGTGCGGCAGTCCATACTCGGAACGTCTGAGACTAGCGTGAGCGACGAAAGAGCAGAGGGCAGCCGCTGCGCTCGAGCCGCACTGGAGCTCACTCACGTGCAGCACCGCTGGCCGGGTGAACCCGTGCAGCGTGAGAAATCCGTAGGCGGTCGCACGATCGGACGCCTCGAAGTGAACGTCCGCGGACCGGTAGCTCATCGTTGGATACGCCGGCGCATCGAGCCACTCCTGCGAGCGCAGCCGCACATTCCAGCGCGGATCGTGGCAGTCCACCGAGGCGACATCGACCCGCACGTCAATGCGACTCTCGTGACCCGTGCGGTCGAACACGAAATCGCCCGAAAACTGCGGAAATTGGGCGCTGACCCACAGGATTCCGAAGCGCTCCACATCGAATTCAACTCGCGTCTTGAGGGGATCGAGCTGATACAGCTGCGCCGCGCGCAGCGGGACCGCGCACGCCGCGAGTACGAGCCATATCATTCTAGCCATGACTGTGGACCACACTGACCGCTACGGTTCCTACGCTGAGCTCGCGCGCGCCGAGCGGCACGGCGAGGACTATGGCATCGTCGCGATTCCCCGCGCGAGCTCATCCGTCCTCATCATCGCGCCGCATGGCGGGCGCATCGAGCACGGCACATCCGAGCTCGCACGGTGCATCGCCGGCGAGGAGTACGGCTTCTATGCCTTCGAGGGCTACAAGCCGCGGGGGCAGAACCGCGCCCTGCACGTCACCAGCCATCGCTTCGATGAGCCGCGAGGCCTTGCACTCGTACAACGGGCGCAGGTCGTGGTTGCGATCCACGGCTGCATCGGCAGCCGACAAATCTGTATCGGCGGTCTGGATGTGGCGCTCGCGGCCACGCTTGCCGAGACCCTCACGGCCGCGGCACTTCCGGTGCTCGCGCAGGGCCATCGCTATCCCGCGCGCCATCCGCTCAATATCTGCAACCGCAGCCGCCGCGGATGTGGTGCGCAGCTCGAGTTCACCGCGGACCTGCGCGAGCTCGGCTATCGGGCACCGATCGCGCGCGCCGTGCGCGATGCAATCGGCAGGCATCTGGTCGCGCTCAGCCGCTCTGCGCAAGCAGTCGATCCAGCATCGTTGTCACCTGACGTAGGTATCCCTCGCCTCCGAACAAGTTCAAGTGATTGAGTAGGTGGTAGAGCTGATACAGCGTGCACCTCACGGCGGCGCCACTTGTCAGCGGCCAAGCCGCTTCGTAGGCGGAGTAAAAATGAGCGTCGAACCCGCCGAATAGCCGGGTCATCGCCAGATCGGTCTCGCGGTCGCCGTAATAAACCGCGGGATCGAAGATTACGGGCTCACCGCGATCGTCGGCGGCCCAGTTGCCGCCCCAGAGATCCCCGTGCAGGAGCGAAGCAACCGGCGTGTGCCCCGAAAGGAGGTTTCCCAATCCGGCGAGCAGCTCGCTTCCGCGCTCCTCGAGTCGAGAGCGATACCCATTGCGATAGGCGAGCGTGAGTTGAAAGCCCAGACGCCGCTCCCTAAAGAAGCTGAGCCAGTCCTTCGTGGGTCGGTTGTCCTGGGCGGTCGCGCCGATCGTATTGTCGCGCGTCCACCCGAACGTCTCCGACTGGACGCGGTGCAGCTGGGCGAGCAGCTCGCCTAAGCGCGCGTGCGCGTGTGGCGATGGCCCGCTCAGGGCGAGCCACTCGAGCGCGAGGAAGCTCGCCCCTTCGATCACCCCGCTCGCAAGCACATTCGGCACGCGCGCGGCCTGTGCCTTGCGCAACACCTCAAGGCCTGCTGCCTCGGCTTCCAGCATAGGTAAAGCACCGGGTGCTGCGAGCTTCACGAAGAGTGGGCCACGTCGGCTCGCGAAGCGGTAACACGCATTGATCGATCCGCCGTGTAGGCGTTCGAGCGGTTGCGGCTCGACGGCGCAGCGCACCTTCTCCCCGAGCGCGGCAGCCAGTGCTGGAAAGCTTGCCGGTCCGATGGCGAACGATCTGATGTTCAGCGGGCGTTGTCCCGTTCGCTGCGATCCAGACGGACTTAGAATACTACAACGACGAAGAGGAATCGCCGCTCTCGGGGGACAGCATGAGCCGCGGGAACTGGAAACAATGTGTCGCCGCTGGCGCCCTGTGCTGCGCTTTCACGAGCGCGACGCTTGCGGATGGCGGTGAGGGCCAGTCTGCCGCGGCAGCATTGCAGAGCATCGAGGCAATCTACGCTGACTTCAATGACGCTGCCGGAGCCGTCTCGCTCATTGATTCAAACCCAGAAAGCCATCGCGCGGGCTATGACGGCAAGAGCCGCGAGGCATGGCAGCACCTCTATCGCGCGAGCCGCGGGCAACTGTTGCAGCGCCTGCGCAGTTTGTCCGTCGCCAAGCTCTCCAGCGAGGACCGGCGCGCGGTCCGGTTGATGCGCACCGCGGTCAGGGAGTCTTCGGACACGCCCGAATCGCTCGCACCGGTAGGGCATTGTCAGGACGCCCAGCAACAGGGGCTGCTTCGCCCGTTGCAGCAGGCTCTATATGCCTGCTTCGCCGAGCTCGCCAATAGCCTCGAATTCGAGCGCGCACCGGTGACGCGTGTTGCCGCCTTCGAGCTTCTGACACAGATGGAGGAGCCCGAGCGTCGCAAGAGCTTGTTCATGGCGTTCCTGCCACTGTGGCGAGCACTCAACGGCACGGATCAGATTCGAAGCCCGTACCGTCGGATGATCGCGCTTGCTGCGGCCGAGGCGCGCAAGAGCGGCTCGAGGTCGACGCTGCAGCCCGCACGGTCGGCATTTCCACCGCCGCCCTGCAGCAGTGGTTGGAGCGCGTTCTCGATGCCTGGCGCAGCGCAATTGGCGAGGCCATGGTCGAGCCTTGGGATTATCGATTCGAGGCAGGCCGAGCCGAGCGCGAGATCGGTGATGCCGCGCCGCGTGAATCGCTCCAGAGGCTGAGTCAGCGCTATTACGAGGATCTCGGACTCGATCTCGCGGGTGCACGAGTCATCTACGATCTTGACCCCCGCACCGGCAAGGCCCCGCTCGCGTACAGCGACTATGTGCGGCGCGGCCGGATGCGCGAAGGCGCCTGGGTACCCACTCTCGTGCGTGTCCTTGCGAACTACAGTCGCGGCGGACTCGGCCCGCTCAACGAGCTCGTCCACGAGAATGGCCACGTCGCGCACATGTTGGCACTGCGCACGCGCCCGGCCTTCATGGATCTCGGCGACGCTGTCTTTTACGAAGCGTTCGCAGATGTCCCCTCCTGGAGCGTGTACGAGCCGCAGTGGCAGCTCAAATATCTGGGACGAGCCGCATCCGAGGCGACCTCACTGCGCGCGCTCTATAGCGATGTGATGCTCGATGTGGCTTGGTCGCTGTTCGATGTGCGCATGCTGCAAAGACCCGACGCCGACCCGAATGCCGTGTGGACCAGCATCACGAGACGCTATCTGCACGTCAGACCCCATCCCGAGCTTGCCTGGTGGGCCATGCGTGTACAGCTCGTCGACAAGCCCGGTTACATGGTGAACTACGGTCTGGGCGCCCTCATCACCGCAGACATCCGAGCCCGGATCGCGTCCGAGCTCGGAGGGTTCTCCACAGGCGATTCACGCTGGTTCAAATGGCTGTCCGAGCATCTGCTCGCAAGCGGCGAAGAATACGAAACGGCCGATCTCCTGCGTCAATTCCTGGGCCGGCCTGTTTCGCCTGATGCACTGATCGCTCAACTTGAGCGCATCAGGCTGCATCCGGCTGACCTTCCGGCGCCCCGCGCCCCAGGACGTCAGGAAGCACGTGGCCCTTCTCGATGAAAGAGAGGGCAACGGAGTTCAGGCAATGTCGCTCACCGGTCGGCGGCGGGCCGTCGGGAAACACATGGCCAAGATGGCTGCCGCAGCGAGCACACACTTCCTCCACGCGAACCATGCCGTAGCTCGTGTCACGAATGCGTCGGATGTGCGCTTCATCGTAGGGCCGAAAGAAGCTCGGCCAGCCCGTGCCCGAATCGAACTTCGCACTCGAGCGGAAGAGTGGCAGGCCACAGAAGCGGCAGGCATAGATTCCTTCCTTTTTGTTATCCAAAAACACACCGCAGAATGCCGCCTCGGTGCCATGCTGGAGCAGGACATGCCGCTCATTCGCGGCAAGGCCGGCCGTGATCTCGCGACGTTGGGCATCACTTGGGGGCTTCAGATCGAAGGCGCTCATGCATTGGCTCCTGCTCTGGCTGTGTCGTGTTAGAAGTAAGATCAAATATGATTGATAACAATATGATATTGCACGATAACTATCGTGCAAAACACGCGACCATGCTCTGTCACTGCCCGGGTGTCATTGCTACAGTAGACCGCAGTGTGGGACTGCGGCGGAAATTCAAGTGACGGCGAGCGCGGTTGAGGAGTTCGACTACGTAATCATCGGGGCCGGCACTGCAGGCTGTGTGCTCGCCGCACGATTGTCCGAGGAGCCCTCGCTGAATGTGTGCCTGCTCGAGGCAGGCTCCTGGGACCGCAATCCCTTCATCCACATTCCGGCGATGGTCGGCGCTGCGATCGCGACGCCGTCGCTCAACTGGCGCTTCCTGACCACACCGCAGCCTGCCTTGAACAATCGCAGAATCCCCATCCCGCGCGGCCGTGTCGTCGGTGGTTCCGGCTCAATCAACGGAATGGTCTACTTTCGTGGTCAGCGTCTGGATTTCGACGAATGGGCCGCCGCCGGCAACACGGGTTGGAGTTACGCCGAAGTTCTCCCCTATTTCCTGCGGTCCGAGAACAATGAGGCCTACGCCGGCTCGACGCTTCATGGCATCGGCGGTCCGATGAATGTGAAGTTCGTAACGCCGCCCAATCCGATGGTTCCCGCTTTCCTGGCGGCGATGGATTCACTCGGCTACGAGCGGTGTGCGGACTTCAATGTGCCGGAACCACACGGCTTCGGCCCACGTCAGGGAACCATGCTGGACGGGCGCCGCGTGTCGACGGCGAGCGCCTACCTCAAGCCCGCACGAGATCGCAAAAACCTGACGGTCCTGACCGAGGCGGTTGCGGCGCGAATTCTTCTTTCCCAGGGTCGGGCCCAAGGCGTCGAATATATCCGCGCAGGCGAGCGGCAGCGGCTGCACGCCCGTGGCGAGGTCGTGCTGTGTGGTGGCGCCATCAATTCGCCACAGATTCTTCTTCTGTCCGGGATCGGCGAAGGCGCCGCCTTGAATGCCTTGGGCATCCCCGTCAACCTCGACCTGCCGGGTGTCGGCCGCAACCTGCACGATCATCTGGCCGTCGCGGTGCTCATGGAAATGTGGAACACGGCCTCCTACGGCATCTCGGTGCGCACATTGCCGCGCGGCGCCTGGAATCTGGCGCAGTACGCGCTGCTGCGCCAAGGACCCCTTGCCAGCAACGTGTTCGAATCGACCGCGTATCTGCGGACCTCACCGAGCGAGTCGCGTCCGAACCTTCAGGTGGTGTTTCAGACAGCGCGTCGCAACCGCTCGAAATTTCCATTGCCGCTCGGCCATGGATTCGCGTTCAGCGCCGTCAGCCTCTACCCGAAGAGCCGCGGACGGATCACGCTTGCGAGCCCTGATCCGAACGCGCACCCGCTCATCGATCCGAACCTTCTCGGCGCTCCGGAGGATATGGCACCGCTCGTCTGGGGTCTGCGCGTTGGAAGGCGGATCGCCGCGAGCGCTCCGTTCGCACGTTACAAAGCGCGCGAGGTGCAACCTGGACCGCAGGTCCAGGATGACGAGGCGCTTGCGGCCTACGTGCGCCGCGCAGCCGGTACTGTGCATCATCCTGCTGGCAGTTGTCGCATGGGCATCGATGCAGGGGCGGTTGTCGATCCGCAGTTGCGCGTGCGCGGCGTCGAGCGATTGCGGATCGCCGACGCATCGATTTTCCCACGGGTCGTCGGCGGAAACACGAACGCCGCGGTCGTGATGGTGGCTGAGAAGGCTGCCGACCTGATCCTGGGCCGAGCCGCACCTCGGGCCATGGAGCCCGAAGCGATGAGTGCGGCGTGAGTTGGACACAGAGGTGCATATGTCTCAGGTGACGATGGACTCCAAACGACTCGACGAAGTACGTCAGTCGATCCAGGCCGACATTGCGGCAAAGCTGTATCACGGTGCCGTGCTCAAAGTTGCGCGCGGCGGTAAGGTGGCGTTCGAGGAGAGCATTGGCAGTGCCGACGCGGACCAGACTCAACCTCTGCGCACCGACTCCGTCTTCAGCATCTTCTCGGTCACCAAGGCGTTCACCAATGTGCTGACGCTGCGGGCGATCGAGCGCGGCCTCTATGCGCTCACGACGCGCGTCTCGGATCTCATACCGGAGTTCAAGGGACGCGGACGCGAAGTGATCGAGGTCTGGCACCTGCTGTCGCATCAGGCCGGCTTTCCGATCATCTTCGAGGTCAAGCCAGGGATGTACATCGATCGCCTCGATGAAATGGTCGCCGCCGTGCTCGAGGTGGTCTTCCCAGCCGATGCGCCTTGCGAAAAAGTCTCCTACTCGCCCTTGGTGAACCACGTGCTGCTCGGAGAGATCCTGCGGCGCACGGATCCCAAGCGCCGCAGCTATCGCACCATCGTGGAGGAGGATCTGCTCAAGCCGCTCAAGATGGCAGATACCTCCGTCGGATTGCGGGCGGATCTGAAGCGGCGCAAGGTGGTGCCGGACTTTCGCGGCAACTATCCAATTGGTCACCGCGGTCACAGCAATTTCGGTCCCAATGGCGCTTTCGAGGAGGAGCACGCCGAAATGCCCTGGGTCGGCATCGCTTCGACGGTGCCGGACCTTTTCCGACTGGCAGAGATGCTGCGGCAAAACGGTACGCTCGACGGAGCGCGGATTCTGTCACCGGCCACGCTCGAACTTGCACGGCGAAACTGGACCGGTGAGAAGCCGAACGAGCTGTATGCCCAGCGCGGCAAGGCGTCCGGCTGGGCGCCGATGCCCGCGTACCTGGGACTGGGCTTTTCGTTGCGCGGCAGCGCGATGATGCATCACATGTTCGGCACGCTGGCCTCGCCCGGAACCTTTGGTAACTACGGCGCCGGCACCTCGCTTTTCTGGGTGGACCCGCAGCGAGAGCTGGCATTCGCCTTTTTGAGCGCAGGAGTCATGGAGCACAACGCCAACGTGGAGCGATTCCAGCGCCTGTCGGACATGGTGATTTCAGCTGCGATCTGATGAACATGACGAACGCTGCTTCAGCGCCAATCAAGTTCGCGCGCACCCCCTTCCTGGGTGACGGTAAGCCAAAGTGTCGTGCGATCGTGCCCCCGACGCCAGGCGGCTGGTCGGAGCCCGCGGTATTTGAGTGGGAGCTGACCGCGGAGTCCTGGACCGACCAGCATCCACACAGCGAATACAACTTCGTCATCGAGGGCCAGCTCTTCGTCGAGTCGGGCGGCGTCACCGTTGAGGCGCAGGCAGGCGACCTGGTCCGTGTCCCACGCGGCGTCGTGGGCCGCTATTGGGCGCCTGCGTACGCCCGCCTCCTCGCGATTTACGGACCGAGCGACGGTGAGGCCAGTCAGCGCATCGAGTATCGGAAGCTGCAGCCCTAGCCGCGATCCGTGCTCGGCGCCATCAGCTCCCTCAGCATGACCACCTCGGCTTTGATGGCCGTGTGAAGCGAAGGATCGACGTCCGGCGCGAACAGTGATGAATGATTGGAGGGCAGCCGTGTGCCACTCGCCTGCGCCTCCGAGAGCCTCTGTGGATCGGCGCCGCCCAGGCTGAGAAAGAAGCCCGGAATCCCCTGAGCGGTAAATTCCGAGAAATCCTCCGAGGCCGTAATGGGCTCCTCCGTGACGACATGACTCGGCGAGAGCGCTTGCTCGAGTGCAGCCCGCATTCGTCGCGTCAATGCCGGATCGTTGTACACCGCATCCGCCGATTCGAAACGCTCGATGAGGGGTGCGCGCGGAGCGCCAGCCGCCTGCGCCTCGGCGGTCGCGATCCGAGTGATGGCTTCCAGGACCTGCTTTCGAACCTCCGGCTTGTACGTGCGCACGGTGAGGCCGAGCTCCGCCTGATCGGGAATGATGTTGTTCTTGGTGCCTGCGTTGAGATAGCCGACGGTGACGACCGCGAACTCGCCCGGCTTGATCTCGCGCGCCGCGATCGTCTGTAGTGTCAGAACGGTGCGCGCGGCAATGACGATCGGATCGATCGCGGTATGCGGTGCGGAGCCATGCCCGCCTTTGCCGAAGATGGTGATCCGCACGGAGTCGGCATTCGAACTGTAGAGCCCCGAGGCCACACCGACCGTTCCGGCCGCAAGGTCGTTGCCGACGTGCAGTGCGAGGATGGCATCGGGACGCGGGAAGCGCACGAAGAGTCCGTCCCGGACCATGGCGGCCGCACCGACGATGGTCTCCTCGGCGGGCTGGGCGATCAGAACCAACGTGCCGCGCCAGGCATCACGACTGTGCGCCATGACGGCGCCCGTCGCGACGAGCGCACTCATGTGCAAATCATGGCCGCACATGTGTCCGACGCCGACGATGTGGCCGCCCGCGTCCTGGACGTGCACCTTGCTGGCAAAGGGAAGTCCCGTCTTTTCCTCCACCGGTAAGGCATCGAGCTCCGTGCGCAGCATGACGGTTTTGCCCGAGCCATTTTTCAAGACCGCGACGACGCCGGTGCCACCGACGTGCTCGGTCACGGTGTAACCCAGCGTGCGCAATTGCGTGGCCACTTTGCTGGCGGTGCGTGTCTCGGAACCCGAGAGCTCAGGATGCTGGTGCACATCGACATACAGCTCGTAGGCTTTCGGGTACACGGCGTCGATCTCAGCGGAGGCAATCTCCGCGGACAGCGCCGACCCGATCGCGCCCATTGCTGGCAGGAGAGTGAGGAATGCGCGAATCGCCGATCGATTCATGATCGAAAGTCCCAGCTCGAGTCGGGCCGCTTAAGATACGTGACTCGTCATGCGAACGGAGCGAAATCGATGACTCTGCAGGTCTGGCTGGCCTTTGCGGCTGCCTCTGTGATCATGGGCTTGATCCCCGGACCGGGTGTGTTGAGCATCCTCGGGTATTCGATTCACTCGGGCCGCCGAGTAGCCCTGGCGTCGGTCGCCGGCTTGGCGCTCGGCAACCTGGTGGCGATGTCACTCTCGCTCGCGGGCGTCGGTGCTCTGCTGGCGGCGTCCGCGATGGCGTTCGTCTTGTTGAAGTGGCTGGGAGCGCTGTATCTGATTGGCCTGGGCATTCTCACGATCGTACGCAGCCGCGCCGAAGCCTCGCCGGCCACTGCCGCGACGCCGCCGATCGCTGCACGCAGAGCGTTCGTCGGCAATCTATTCATCGCGACTTTTCACCCGAAGACGATCGTGTTTTTCGTCGCGTTCGTGCCGCAATTCATCAGTCCGACGAGCAGCTACCCGGCTCAGGCAGCCCTCTTGATCGCGACGTTCACGGTGGTGGTAGCCTGTAGTGATACGGTTTACGCCCTGCTGGCCGCGCGCGCGTCACATATGCTGCGCAAGCCGCGCTATGCGATCTGGTCACGGCGCGTGGGCGGTGGTGTGATGATCGCAGCGGGCGCTGCGACGGCCGCTGCAAAGAACGCCTGAGGAGTGAGCGCCATGTCCCACGAACCGATCGCGGCAATGGAGATCCCAGCCTTGTCGCGCAAGACCATCTACCCGCAACCATTCGCCGCACAGGTTGAAGGAAGAACCAAGCATCGGCTCGGTGATCACTTCAGCCTTGCGAATTTTGGAGTCAACCTCACGGAGCTCGCACCGGGAGCCGTATCAGCGCTACTGCATCACCACAGCAAACAGGACGAGTTCGTGTATGTACTTTCAGGGAACCCGACGCTGGTCCTGGGCGAGCGGGAGTACGACCTGTCACCCGGTCAGTGCTGTGGGTTCAAGGCGGGAAGCGGCATCGGACACCAGCTCGTCAATCGAACCAGCGCGCCGGTGCATTACCTGGAGGTCGGCGATCGCACCGCCGGCGACTATGCGACCTACCCCCGCGATGACCTTGCCTTCACGCGACAGCGGGACGGCTCATGGGCTCTCACCCGTAAGGATGGAACGCCCTACTAGCTGTGCGCCAGGAGGAAACAATATCTTTTATATCAAAGTGTTACAGGCCTTGAAATTGCCACGCTTGCCACCATGTTGAGCCCCGAACTGATCGTAAATCAAAAGGAGACTCAGATGGCCATGGGATTCATGGAGCTGCAGATCGGAGCCACCGCCGCTCTGATGATCGCGCAGTTCGTGGCGATCGTACGCACCCGCGCAAACCAGCGGGACTGACCGAACACGACGTAGGCCGCGGCAGCGGACGCACGCTGCCGCGAGCTTAATGGCGCGCTCCGCGAGCTGGAACGCGTGACAGCACGACGATTTGGTCCATGGCGTCCGTCAAGTGCACGGTTTTGCCTTTCTGGGCTGCGCGGAATGCGTCATACAACTCGTAGACCCGAATGCGATAGCGGGGAACGCGCACGATGACGACCGGACTGATACGCAGGCCGGACCAGAACCGGAGCATTCTCATCTCGAGCGGGAAGCGCGCCTTCCAGTCCGAGGCGGCACGGTCGACCACGACCGCTGCGTCTCCGAGTCGCGGCAGCAACTCCTTTTCAATGCGCCGCGCGGAGGCCGCGCCACTGGAGTAGGCCACGAGCAGACGTTTGTTCTCGGGCCACCGCATCTGCATCTGCGCGACCATCAGGACGTGTCTTGAAAGCTGCCACAGCCAAGCCAATGCGACGACAGATGCCCAAATAGGCAGGGTCAGAAGCGCAATACCACCCACGAGCGTCACGCCGACCCTCTGCGCGAACGAGAAATGAGTATTCCGGTTCCTGGACACTCGCTGAGTCTTGCAACCAAACTGCTTCGATCGCGTGCATCACTTCACAGAATCCGCATGCCGACGGCTCGCGACTTCCATTTCGCGAATTCGATCGATCTCGTCGGGGCCGCGCGACTCATAGGCCGCGGCGGCCAAGCCTCGCTCGAGCTCAGGCCGGAGTTTATCTTTTGGAAACAGCTATTTGCACCTGAGCATGCCATCCGGCAGGCGGCCCGATTGACTTACGCAAAAAACCAACACAAGCTCTACCAACGCGGTTGAGAGATCAACAGGCTTTGCGTTCGTTGCGCAGAGAGGGGGATGCGATGATCCAGCGGTACGCCGTGATGATTGCGGTTCTCTGGGGGTTTGGTCGCGCAGTCCTTGCGCAGGACACCGGTCCACCGCCCGCGCCCGGAAGCGCCTCGAGCGAAAACAACGGACAGCTCAGCGAGGTCGTCGTCACGGGCTCGCGCGTCGCGCGCTCGACCTTCACGACACCCAATCCCGTCACTGTCCTCGATTCCAAGGACATCGACAACCTCGGTCTCGTCAATGTGGGCGACGTGCTGGCCGAGCTGCCGCAGAACTCCAACTTCTTCGCCGCCAACAATGTCGGCCTGGGCAACTTCAACGTGGGCGCGCAGCTCGCGAACCTGCGCGGCCTGAATCCCTTCTTCGGCACGCGCACCCTGACCCTGATCGACACGGAGCGCGTGGTGCCACAGGCCACCGGCGGCGGCGTGGACGTGACGCTGATCCCGTCGATGCTGGTGGCGAGGACTGAGGTGGTCACCGGTGGCGCATCCGCGGTCTATGGATCCGACGCCGTTGCCGGCGTGGTCAATTTCATCCTCGACAAGAAACTCGAGGGGTTGAAGTTCCAGGCCGACTATGGCCAGACCTCGCACCACGACGGCGGCAGCCCCCACTTCGCCGTTGCGTATGGCGCTGACCTGGGATGACCGCGCCCACTTCATCGTCGGCGGCGAGTACCAGAACTCCGAGGACATCGGTATCTGCTCGCAGGTGCGTGACTGGTGCAAGTCGCAGTATGGCCTGTTCACCAACACCCTGTATGCCGGGGCTCCTGCGTCGCCTCCGGTTCCCGCCATACCGCCCAACGGGCAACCTCATTACATCATCGGACCCAATGCGACACTCGCCAATCAGAGCCTGACGGGTGTTCTGACACCGTGCGACGTACCCGCGCCCGCGTCTGCATCCCGCTCGGACCCCAGTGGAACTTCAATTCCGGCGGAACCGCGGCGACACCCTTCAATCCCGGCCAGTACGCCGATGGCGCAGGTGTCTTTGGGTTCAGTCAAGGCGCCGGGGCCACCGGGGTCGGTGCCTATGACGGCACCACACTGCGAGCCGTCGGTCAAGCGCTACACGGGCCTTGCGGACGTGGAATTCAAGATCAACGACGATCTGAACGCTTTCCTGCAGGTCTCGTATGCGCGCAGTTTGGCGATCAATCCCGTTGCCAACGGCGCCATCGGTCCGATTGCACTCGAGGTTGCGAGGGGCGTCTTCGTGCCCCTCGAGCAGCTTCCATCGCGGCCAACAACGCCTATCTGCCCGCCCAATTTCAGCCCGGAGGAGCCAACGCACTGCCGGCCGGGTCGGAGCGCTCGCTGGGCTACAACATGAACGCGCATCGATCCGGCCCGCAACGTGACCAACAATGACATCGTGCGTATCACGGGCGGGCTCAAGGGCACGATCTCCTCGACCTGGAGCTGGGATACGTACTTCGAGTACGGCGTCAGAACAACAACAACCAGGCCCTGTTCAACAACGTCGTCGGCACGTTCCTGCAGTTTGCGCTGGATGCGGTCGAGAATCCGGCCACCGGACCAACATTGTTTGCGCGGCAACGCTGCCCGGGCCAAATTACAATGCGGCTGCTGCCGGCTGCGTGCCGCTGAACCTTTCGGCGCCAACAACGCCAGTCCGCGCGGCGCTCGCTTACGCATTCCGCACGCTGCGGGAATACTCGACGCTCGACGAGGAAGTCTCTCGGGCAACATTCGACGGCGACCTGTTCAGCGGTTTCGGCGCCGGGCCGGTCAAGGCCTCATTCGGTGTGGAAGCGCGCCGGAATACCGCCGAACGTCACCCACGACCTTGCCGATCAGCCTTTTACGACGAGTACTTTCTGAGCTACGGCCTCGACTACGCGGGCAAGATCTCCGTGGTGGAAGGCTACGGAGAGGTCAACGTACCGGTGCTGAAGGATCTGCCGTTCGCCAAGTACCTGGAGTTCGACGGTGCGATCCGCGAGACCAACAACGACGAACGAGAACCAGACCGCCGGCGCCGCGACTGACGGCGTGTCGGTCACACATGACATCGACAGCTGGAAGCTCAGCTCAATCTGGGATCTGACCGACTGGTTCCGCTTGCGTGGCACGCGTTCGCGCGACGTGCGCGCGGCAGGCTTCCGCGAGCTGTACGAGTCCTACGCCGTGACGGCCGGCGGACCCTTCGGCACCTTCACCAATCCCGTCAACCAACCAAAGTCAGATCGTCACGGCCCTGACCGGCGGCAACATCGACCTCGAGCCGGAAAAAGCCGATACCACGACAGTCGGATTCGTCATTCGCACCGAAGTCGGGTCCCCTCGAGCGGTTCCAGTTCTCTGCCGACTGGTACCGGATCGATCTGCACGATCCGATCACGGGTCCGCCGTTTGGCCTGGGTGTACAGAACATCGTGAACCTTTGCTACGAAGGCCAGCAGGCGTTCTGCGATCGCATTACCTTCGGCACGCCCGGTAACTTCAGCACCATCACGACCATCAACAACACGGCCGTGAACCTGGGTGATTACGAGACACGGGGCGTGGACTTCGAGACCAGCTACCTCGCTGCCGCTGCCCGAGCTCAACAGTCACCTGAACGGCAACCTCAATTTCCGGCTGCTGACTTCGCTGCTCTACAACATGACCATCGACGCCGGACTCGGTGCCGCGCCGGTGGACTATGCAGGTCAGTCCGGTCCGACCGGCGGCTTTCGGCGGCTTCAACACCTCACCGCGCTGGCAGTCGAATTTCTTCGCGACCTATGCCAACGGGCCGTTCACGGCGACGCGTGCAGGTCAGGTGGATCGGGCCGGGCACGTTCGAGGCCGTCACCGCATTCGGAGGTGCGCCGATTGCACCGGGTGACCCGGGCTATTCAACGACCAACCCGAACAGCATCAACAACAATTCGGTCGCTTCGGCCACCTACCTGAACCTGTCGGGGTCCTACGATGTCGGCTCACACGTGCACGGTGTTCGCGGCCATCGACAATCTGCTCAACAAGAGTCCACCGGTCGCGCCGGGAGGTAACGGCTATCCGACCAACCCGGTGTACTTCGACACCTATGGCATGACCTGGAAGGTGGGATTCCGCGCCAAGTTCTGAGTGCGTGCGATCATTTGGGTTGAAACGCCGCCTGCACGAAGGCATCGCTTTCGGGGCAGCAGCTCGCTGCGCGCGTCCGCGTCATCGAGCTGATGGTCCAGATCCTTGAAGGTGATCAGATCCGCACTTGCACCTGCTGACCGCAGCTTCGCTAACAGGCGCTCGGACTGTAGGTAGTCGACGTTGCGATCGAGCGTTCCGTGCAAAAGCAGCACTGGAACTTTGAAGCTGCTCGCGTGCTCAATTGGCGAGCCCTCTCGGGTCTGAGGGCCATCGCCGACGAGTCTCTTGATCACGTCGTAATGACTCCAGTTGCGCCTCTCTTCGACGAGGGCTGCGAGATCGATCACTGGCGCAATCGCGACGACAGCCTTGAACAGCCCGGGCTCGACGACGGCGGACTGCAGAGCCGCATACCCGCCATAGGACCAGCCGACGACGCCAAGTCACTTCGGATCGGCGATGCCCTCCTTGATCAGCCAATGCCCGGCTGACAACACATCTCCGATCGCGATCCGCCAGGAGTGGAAATCCATTCTCCCGGAACCAGGCATCGCCATAGCCGGCGGACCCTCGAAACTCCGCTGCAGCACGGCACAGCCTCGGTTGGCAAAATACTGCGACAGCCAATCGAACCCCCATTTGTCGCGTGCCTGGGACCGCCGTGAGGCAGCACGATCGCAGACAAACCGCGCGCATCTTCTTGCCCCGCTAGCAACTACGCGAGATAGCCGGGAATCATCACGCCATCGTCAGCGGGATACGTCACCGGCTTCATCGTCGCGAGCTTGATCCCCTCGAGGTCGCTTCGTACGACCAGAAACGTATTGAGATGGTGGGACTTGCGGTCGAATAGATAGTACGCGACACCCGGGTCGTTGTCGCTGCCCGCCACGACGAGGAGCTTGCTCTCCATCGGCGCTCGCATCGGTGACGCGAAGCAGCGGTTGCTGCGGCAGCGCACGCGCGAGCGAATCGAGCAGCTGCTTCATCTCCGGCTCGAACACCTCCGACTGTGTGCGATCCGTCAAGTAAATGGCACCGACCACGCATTATCAGCATCCGATCTGCAGCAGACCACTCACATCCACCTCAGCCGGAGCGAAGGATCAGGTGCTCCTCGAGCGAGTCATCGAGCTTGATCGAGTAAAGGCAGCGATGCCCGTTGTCTCGGCGGAAACCGTACGCAACGTTGAGACTGGGGTCGACCGCTAGCGGCTCGAATCCGCTTCGATCACGCTCATCGTACACACTGAGCTTGTGCCAGTCCGCCGAGCCGACCGGACGGTAGAAGTAGGAAAACCGGCCGCTCGCATAGCCGCTCGTGGACTCTTCCACCGTCCCCATGATGCGGACCGTGCCGCGGCCATCGCTCAGGTACTCGAATGCATCCCTGCGAGGAGCGATGATGTTCTTGACGGTCAGGTTTCCAGTGTTCACCCAATCCACGCCCAGTCCTTCTTTATTGGTGCCGACGTGGCTGCCAGCGTGCGTATCGGGGGTGTCGCGCGACTCATCAGGAAGACCGCGCCGTCCTCATCCGGAAGGTAGTCGATGATTTCGCCATCGCGGAGAAAATAGCCGCGGCTGTTGATGGTGCGCTGGACGGCGAGAGTCTGCACGTTGCTGCCATCGGCATTCCACGGCGAACCAGCGGGAAATCGGCATGAGCTCGGTCGTGCGGGAGGTGTCTCTCACAATGCCGTACACCTGGCATACGAGCCTGCTCGTTGGAAACCCAGCGGCAGCCCTGCAGGCGGAACGGTTTACCGTCCGAGAACATGATGGGTTTTCCACGGAGTTCCGGTTCAACGGTGCCCGGTCACAAGCTGTGCCCCGTGACCCTTGACCGGAGCGATGAAGGCGACTCGCGTGCCGTCCGGTGAAAGGCTCAGAGCCACTACGCTGGGCGCGCTCCGAAGGCATTTGCGGCGTCAAACGCTGCGGGTGGTTGTGCCCTGACGAGCGTTGCCGCAGCGAGAGGCCGACAACGTGCGTGGTCGCTCTAGCCCCGATTCGACCTGACCTTTCACCTGTGCGCTCTCCATTGCCACATCGGACTCGACCGTGCATCCTACGCTTCCGAGACTTCAACTGGGGTGTGCTGTCGCCTACGGCTTCACCGTGATCGTCATGCCAAGATCGATCCTGACCGAGAAAATCGCACGTCGCGGGCGGCACGTGTATGTCTACCGGCCTGGAGAGACTGCCGGGCGGTGGCGGCGATGCAAGCTGGGACGATGTCTCAATGAATATTCCCGACGGGACGGGTGCGGACAGTAGGCTCGCGCCGCCGACCTGGTGGAGGCTGTATTTCGAGGGAGGAGTGATATGCCGCTCGATTTCATACGCACGGCCGTGATCGGAATCGCGGTCGGTGTCGCCGCGCTGTTTTCTGAGAGTGCGCTTGCCACCCAGCATGGCCGGGTGATCGATTTAAACGGTGCACCACTCGCGCAGGCAATGGTGACTCTCACCAAGGCACCCGATGCGTCGGGTGCGACGGCCACGACAGTATTCACGAATGATCAGGGCGAGTTTGAACTCGCGGGTGAGCAATCGGGCACGCTCTTGGTGCGAAGTCTCGGGTATCGCCAGGTTGACCGCGTGATCGCCTCGGCAAGCTCGCCGATCACGATCCTCATGCGTCCGGAGGCCAATCAGGCTGGTCGTGCTCCTGCGTCGGCGTATTTGAAGGATCTCAGCAATGCGGCCGATCGGGAATCGCTGGTGATGAACTGCGTGGCCTGCCACCAGATGCCGGCACCCGAGGTGCGCGACTACGCGAAGCTCCTGGACGATACGCCACAGACGCAGTCCCGCGAGGCCCGTGAAGAGGCTTGGGCAGCGATCGTCAAGCAAATGAACTATGTCTCCAGCGTCGAATTCGGCCGAGCACACGGAATCGTGCCCTCCGGCGAAAACGTCTATTCGGGCGGCGACCCGGTCGCCACCGCGAAACTTCTCGTGGAAGCGCTGCAGGGTCCGCTGCGTGAGGTGCGCGGCTACCGCTACGGTGCGCCGCTGATCGTTACGCCGCGCACGACGATTCGGGAGTTTGAAGTTCCCGCGCCGAACGCGATACGCGAGGCCGTCTCGTTTGAAGGTACGGACTTCCTTTATGCAGCGGACGTGAGTTCCAACCGCTTGTTTCGTATCGACACACGCTCCGGCTCGGTCAGGGATTTCACGATCCCGGGCAAGGAACTCTGGGGTCCTCACACGTTGGTGCCGGGTGACGGAGGCGTCTGGGCAACGTCATTCTTTCCGAACGGGCTTTTTCGTTTTGACCCCCACACCGAGCAGTTCAAAATGTGGCGGCTCAATCGTCCGGGCGGTCCCCCGGTCGGTGTCCACGACATTTCATTCGATACCGACCATCGCGTCGTCACCGATGGCCACGGGCGGATCTGGTTCTCGGACATCGTGAATAACAAGGTCGGCTGGCTCGACCCTCGCAGCGGCCGGACCGCGGAATTCACGATCCCGCCGGTGCCGGGGCGCGTCGGCGGCGAGCAGGTTTACGGACTTGCGATGAGTCCGGATCGAGTACACGTGTGGTATTGCCAGCTCGGCATCAGCAGTTTCGGCAGCTTCAATACCGAGACCCTGAAATTCGAGCACCACGTCGAGTTCGAAAGCCGAACTGCCGGACCACGCCGCATGTCCATGTCGGACGACGGCATCCTCTACATCGCGCTTTACGGTGCCGGGCAACTGGCGGCCTACGATACAAAAGCCGGACGCATGCTGGGGATTTACGATCTGCCCGACCGAGCCAGCGCGCCCTACGCGACCACGTGGGATCCGCTGCGCAAAGTGGTGTGGATCTCGACCTCAAATGCAGATGTCATCTATCGCTTCGATCCACGCGCGCGCAGCACGGGCGTGTTGCCGCTGCCCCGGGAGCGCGCCTTCCTGCGAATGGTGCATGTCGACCGCCGCAGCGGTCTGCTGGTCACCTCCTACGCCAACATCGTTGAGCATGTCCGTGGTCCGCGCATGGCGCTGCTTATCGACCCGGGTGATGCCGTCCCGGGCGAGCACGCCGTTGCATCTGCAGAGATACGGCGATGAGCATCGCCGTCAAACTTCTGCGCCGGCCATCTGTGATGTTCGTGGCCACGTTCGCGGTGCCCGCGCTCGCACTCGCCGCCGATCCCGCTCAAGGGCTATCGCCCTTGGCGGCAAAGCAGCACTGTGACGAATGCCATGCCATGCGGGAAACCCGGATCGGCCCGTCCTTCGAGGCAGTGGCGCTCCGATATTCAGTCGAAGGACCTGAGGCGCAGGAGCGTCTGGCGCGTAAGATCATCTACGGTGGCGCCGGGAACTGGGGCAATATCCCGATGGTCGCCAACGAGCGCGTGAGCGTGGAGGACGCGCGCGCCATCGCACGCTGGATTTTGTCTCTGGCACCGGCAGTGGCGCGCTGATTACCGACCTCTGCATCGCCGGAAGGTCGGTCGCGTACGTGCAAAATTGCGTCGCCCCGGCGCAATGGACCGTGTTAGCACCCGAGCACGATTCGTCGGTCTCACTGCAGGAGTCGCCGATGAACGTGTCCGGATCAAGGGTAATCGTTCTTTTGTGGACGTTGATCGCCTTCTCGAGCGCTCACGCAGCCGCGTCGCAACAGTTGCCGGTCTCACTGATGGAGTCAGGTAAGGCTATCCCGCAACCGATTACCAACTCAGCGTTCGCACCGGGTCCTCGCGCGAGCATCGCGCCTGAGTTTGTCGGCACGCTTCAGATCGAGCAGTCGACCATGCAGGCCCAGCCGGCCGTCGAGCACCCGATTCTGTCCGGCCGCGACGGGCGGCTCTTCCCTGGCGTGACGCTGGCGTTCTTTACCATGGATGGGATCCTCGTTCCGGTCCAGCGTGGCGAGATGGTGCGTGAAACAGCCACCGTCAAGAGCCCGAGCTACTGGCGCGTGATTCCGCAATTCGGTCGCGTTTGGAAGGAGCCTGGCGACGGACACTGGTCGCGCGCCGCCTTTCCGATCACGCTAGTCAACGACACTGAGAATCATGCTCACCAGGGTCTCGCCAGCTTTCTCTATGACGGCGACAAAATCTCCAGCGTTCGCTTCCAGTTCATTCAGCAGACCGCGCCCTACCTTTTTCATCAGCACTTCATTCTTTGGGGCAGCTCGCGAGCGAGACTAACCTCCTACGCGCCAACCGACCTCACTGGCGAGCGATCCGCAGCCAAGGCGGAGCTCGCAGCACGATTGCCGACGAAGCCCTGGAGCGAGCTCGTCAAGTCCTTGCCGGCGGGAACCCTGGATGGCTTCGGGGGACCACTCGATCCGAAATGGATGGTGACTGCCGCGCTCGTACGCGATGGGGTGATGTACTACCAGAACGCGCCAACGGCCTATGGCGACTACCCCTACCCGCTCGAGATGCGCTTCGGTGTCCGCTCCATCACGAAAAGCGTCGTCAATCCGCTCTCCGTGCTGCGCCTCGCGCAGGTCTATGGTCCTTGGGTGCTGACCCTCAAAGTCGGAGACTACGTCGAAGGCCTGGATCCCAAATGGAAAAGGATTCGGTTCAACGATGCCATCAACATGGCGAGCGGCTTCGGCGGCGTGGGCTCGACCAAGACCAACCCCAATGAAGAGTTTGCCGGCTATCTCGAGGGAAACTATGACGGCTGGTACACAGCGCCCTCACACGCCGAGAAGCTCAAGATCATCCAAGACAACCTGAAGCCATATCCCTGGGAGCCTGGCACCGTGTATCGCTATCGCGATCAGGATCCCTACCTGCTCGGAGTCGCCATCGATCACTTCCTGAAATCCGTGCGCGGACCGAAGGCGGATCGCTGGGAGATGGTCCAGCAGGAAGTACTGAAACCCATCGGCGTTTATCACGCACCCTTGGTTCGCACCCAGGAAGCGAATGGCAAGGAAGGTTACGCTTGGGGTAACGCGGGCTACTACCCGACACTCGATGATCTGGCCAAGATCGCCCTGCTCTACCGCGATCTCGGCGAACATAACGGGCAACAGTTGCTGAATCGTCACCTCGTGGCCGACCTGATGTCTGCGCGCGATGCGATGCGCAAGAGGACGGACATGTCGGTCGACCGACGACCGCCCCCTGAGGATGACACCAGCGAGCAGCTCTACAAGATGGGCTTCCATTTCGCTCCCTACGTGGGGAGCCGATCTCACAAGAAGTTCTATCTGCCGGAGATGAACGGCTCGGGCGAGAATCAGGTCATCATCTTTCCGAACGGCCTGATCTCAATTCGAGCGGCCAAGGCCGCGGAACTTCCGCCGGGCGCGAAAACAAACAGCGGTGTCGGCGAAATGACGGCGGAAGCCGTCGACCGGGTGGCGCCGTTCTGACAGGAATCACAGCTGACGACGTATGAACAAGAGCAATAATAGTGCAACAGTCGGATCGAGAGACGCTCAGTTCGGTGTAACAGTCCTCGCGCTCGTTGCTCTGTCAATTTTTATCAACTACGTTGATCGGGGAAACCTTGCGACCGCTGCGCCGCTGATCAAAAGCGACTTGCGGTTAACGAACACTCAGTATGGCTTTTTGGTCTCGGCATTCTTCTGGGTTTACGTGCCAGGTCAACTCATCGCTTCCTGGCTCGTTCAGCAACTCAACGCCTACCGCACGCTGGCGATCGGTCTCGCGGTTTGGTCGCTAGCAACCATCGCCTCCGGATTTGCGACCGGGTTCACGACACTGCTGCTATTCAGGGTGCTCCTGGGAATTGGTGAAAGCGCAGGATTTCCCGCCAGCTCGAAACTACTAGCGCAACACCTGGCACCCGAGCGTCTCGGAATGGCCAACGGTATCGTCAGTTCAGGCATCTACTTTGGGCCAGCCATTGGTACGTTCGTGGGCGGACTTCTGCTCACACACGTCGGCTGGCGTCTCCTCTTTGTCATGTTCGGCGCGATCTCGCTCGTTTGGCTGATCCCTTGGACGATGCGGACGCGCGCTCTTTCGGATCATGCGCGCGCTGACCGGAGCAGCGCAGAGCCGTCGTTTCGCGAACTATTGTCGAAGCGTCAGCTATGGGGGGCCAGCATCGGCCACTTTTGCGCGAACTACCCTTTCTACATGGTGCTTTCCTGGCTGCCACTCTATCTCGTCAAGTCACAGGGCTATTCCATTGCCGCCATGGCTCAGCTGAGCGGTGTGGTCTATGCGCTCGCAACCGTCGTGTGTATCGGCGGCGGTTGGCTGGCAGATCACTGGATCGCGCGTGGCGCCAGAATCAGTCCTGTCCGATTGACGATGATCTGCTCGGTCTATCTCGTCTGGGTCCTCTGCATGACGGCGTGCGCGCTGGGAAGTGCGAGACTGGCCATCGCCGGACTGGTCGTTTCTTCCCTGGCGATGGGATCGGGTGGCCCCAATCTTTATATCATCGCGCAGACACTCGCCGGACCTCGAGCTTCGGGTAAGTGGGTCGGATTTCAGAATGCGATCGGCAACCTGGCCGGCATCGTCGCCCCAATCGTCACGGGCGAGCTCATCGATTGGACAGGGTTATACACGATGGGGTTTCTCGTGGCGGGTGCAATCGCCATCGGTGGCGTCGGCGCCTGGTTATTCCTGGTGCGACGCGTAGAGCCGGTCACCTGGTCCGCAATCGATCAGAGCGGCGCGGTCGACACGCTTAGCCCTTCGCCGGCAGCGCCTTGATCCACTCAAGCAGCGGCCCGGTCAGTTGCTGATCCGGCGTGCCGACCGCCATGCCCTCGGAGAAGTGGTTGGAGTCCTTCAGCTCTACGGATTTGGGGCAGCGGCTCTTGGTGCGGCATATGCCGTCAATGAGGGCTGTGGCCGTCGACTTCATCGGCGGCGGATCGAACTCCGCATAGCCATAAAACAGCGGGTACGGACTGACGGTCAGGCGAGTGATCTGCCCCGACGCCGAACCAAGATCGGCGTCCTCACCATAGTAGGCGTTCGGTCGCGAGCCCGAAGCCGTCGAATAGGCCGGCGAGAGCATGATGACGCCTTTGATCGAGGACGCCTCCGAGCCCCGCACTTCGGGATGAGCGGCGTAGTCGGCGACGTGGTTGGCGCCGGCCGAATGGCCGAAAAGTACGATGCGGTGGGGATCACCGCCGTAGCGCGCGATATTGGCCGTGGTCCAGGCGATCGCCGAGGCCAGATCTTTGACGCCCGCCGGCCAGGGATCCTTCGGCGCGAGGCGATAATCGATATTGACCCCGACCATGCCGTTCTTGGCTGCCCACAGAGTGATGTTATCGGGATAGAAATCGCCGTGCTTGTCGCCACGCGTGAAGCCGCCGCCGTGCACGAAGAGCAGCACCGGCCGCTTCTTGCCCTTGGCTCCATCCTGCGTGAACACGTCGAGTCTTCTGCAGACTGTCGGAGCCATAGGCGATGTCCCGCTGGATGCTGACGCCAGCCCAGACCTCCTTGGGGAACATTGGCGCGTAGAGCTGGCTGATCGTGGGGTCCATGGCCTGGCCCGTGGCGCGAACCTTCTCGGCGATATTGACGGGAACCTGAGCGCTGCCTACCGAAGCGAGCAGCGCAAGACCGCACGCGGCCGCGATGAGCTCTGTCTTCATCCGATCCTCCCGGTGTTTCGATCTGTCGCCTGTCTGAGGCGCACAAGATAGGAGCGAGATTGCAAGCCCGTCAATCCGGCGAGCCGGGATGCCCGGTGGCTATAGCGGCAGTTCCATGAACACGAGCCAATCACGAAGGGCAGCAGGCAGTTCGTAATACGGCTCGGTCCTTCGAAACCCGAGCTTCTCGTAGAGCGCTCTCGCTTCGGTCTGCCGCACACTGGTGTCCAGTCGCATCACGGAGTACCCCGCAGCCTTGCCGGCCAGAATGATTGATTCTCCGAGGGCCCGACCGATGCCTTGGCCATGGAAACGGGGATAAAGGAACATCCGCTTCATCTCACAAGCCTGGGTATCGATACGTCGCAGTGCTACGCAGCCCGCTGGCTCCGCGCCAACGCGAGCGAGCAATACCGCGCCCTCCGGAGGCGCGTATTTTCCCGGCAGGGTCTGCAGCTCATGCTCGAAGTCGCTGGCATTGAAGTAATCATCGATTAGGCGCAGGTCTTGTACGTGGCGCTCCCGGTGCCACTCCACGAACGCGCGCATGAGGTCCCGCACTTGGTCCAGGTGCTCGGGTGAGCTTGGCACTAGAACCTCGACCATGCATGAACCTCGAAGCGGCCGCTCCCGGCCTGTACCGGGCGATCCTCAGAAAGCGAGCAAGCTCCCCCGCCAGACCTCGTGAGCCTGATAGCATGCGAGGCGCTCGTTGAGCGGAGCCAGATCCCAGCTCAGTGACTTGGCGGCTCGGATCGCCTTCGATTGATCCTTGACAGCGCCATCGTACTCAGCTTGGTTTGCGCGCGCCGCCGCACGAATCTCGAAGGCCATGGGGTCCTCGTCAACGTTGTGGAGCACTTCATCGATCATCGAAAGCGCGCGTTTGGGGTCTCGGATGTCGTCCACGGGGGCAGCAGCCAGAAGTGCCGACAGATAAAGCTTGCCGTCCCGACTGCCGTGTGCCGCCGCACGCTCGAGCCAGATCAGCGCCCGCTTGATGTTCTCGGCGCTGGGCGTTCCGCTCAGAGCATACGTTGCGAGCGTGATCTGAGCATCGGGCTGATCCGATGCCGCGGCCTTCTGCAGCCAGGTCATCGCCTTGTTTTCATCGCAATTGCAGCTGCGGCCCCTGAGCAGATGATTCCCCACTTGATACTGAGCGAACGGTGCGCCGGACTGTGCGGCTTTCACAAACCAAGGTAGAGCCTCCTTGGAACGTTCTGCCAACTGCGGCAGACCCTCGAGCATCATGGCGTAGAGCACCTGCGAACCAACATCGCCGGATTCGGCCTGCAGGCGCGTCTTGGTCACCAGTCGGGGCAGATCTGTGTAGTCCGAGGGTTGAGCTCCTGTGATTACGTAACGAATCATGATCGGGGTGGTACAGGGCGCAGGTTTTTCCGCAACGTGGCCGGGCTGAAAGGTCGCGTGCCGTAACGCTGTGCGCGCAGCATCGTCGAAAAGCCCGTTGGGCAAAGACCATACAATGCGCGCCTCATGGGCGCGGCCGTCGGGCATCACCGTCACCTCAGCGACTACGGAGCCCTCGATGCCGTTCATCCTCGCGGTCACGGGATAGGGCATCTGAGCGAAGTTCCGGTAATGACAGCGCTCGTGATCGGGTGCGTCGCCCTGGAACAGCACCTCAGGCATCAGCCTGATCCGCAGAGACGTTTCTGAAAACTGCGCGTGAATTTCGCCCGCGATTTTCAAAGAGACCGGGGACAATTCGGGACGAAGCCGCTCAGCAAGCGCTGATGCCTGTGTGACACCGTTTTCCGCTGCGAGTGATGACCATGCGTAGGCGAATGTGTTGCTGACAGATTGTGCCCTGTCCGTTCACATACATGACGGCCAAGTTGTATTGAGCAGTTGGCTGACCGAGTTGTGCTAGCTCTTTGTACTCGCTGAGAGCCTTCGCGTAGTCCCCCGCGTGATAGGCCTCCTGGGCCCGACTGAAGATCGGCTTGAGCTGGACTGACGCCGAGCAGCACGAGGCACGTGAACGACACCCAAGGCGCGAGTCTCGATCTCCCTATCTTGACGGGCATACGGCGCACCCCCCCATGTCTCCACTCACAGTTTAGTTTAGCTCACTCCTTCATTCCCCTTCACGTGCCTATTGTCGCTATGAGTGTCAAGGTCCCGGTGGAACCAATGCTGTACATCGAGACGTCGTTCGAGCCGGAATTCGTCACGTAGGCGAACTTTCCCGACGGATGTATGGCTATCGAGGTAGGAGACAGTCCCGCCGCTATCATACCTATCAGTGTTAAGGACCCGGTATTACTGTTGATGGTGTACATCGAGACATCGTTCGAGCCGGAATTCGTCACGTAGGCGAACTTGCCAGATGGATCCACGGCTACGGAGACAGGGCCTGTTCCCGCGGCAATCGTCCCCATGGATGTCAAGGCCCCGGTCGTGGCGTCGATGGTGTACATCGAGACATCGTTCGAGCCGGAATTCGTCACGTAGGCGAACTTGCCAGATGGATCCACGGCTACGGAGACAGGGCCTGTTCCCGCAGCAATCGTCCCTATCGACGCTAAGGCTCCAGTCGTGGCGTTGAGCGCGTACATGGACACGCTGCCAGCCGATCCGACATTCTCATTCACCACGTAGGCGAACTTGCCCGATGGATCCACGGCTACGGAGACAGGGTCTGTTCCCGTGGCGATCGTTCCCATGGATGTTAAGGCCCCGGTCGTGGCGTTGATGGTGTACATCTCGACGTTGAATGGAAAACCACCGCCGCCACTCGTCACATAAGCGAACTTGCCGGATGGATCCACGACCACCGACGAGGGAAAGCACAATCCCGGACAATTTCCGTTTATCGTTCCTGTGGACGTTAAGGCCCCGGTCGTGGCGTTGATGGTGTACATCGCGACGCTGCCATCACCCATCCGCATCGTAGACATCCCCTGAATTCGTCACGTAGGCGAACTTGCCAAAAGGAGCTACGGTCACGGACCCGGGGTAGGCACCGTAGTCGTATGTCCACACCGGTGGTCCAATGGACGCTAGGGCCCCGGTAGTGGGGTTGATCGTGTACATGGACACGTAGCCACCAACGCCGCCATTGCAGCCACCATTCATTACATAGGCGAACTCTCCGGCAGGGTCCACAGCGATTGATTGCGGATCAACTGCTCCTGTCGTTATAGTGAAGGTCAACGAGTTCGAGCTACCCCCGCCGGGGGCAGGATTGAAGACTGTGACCACGGCTGTCCCGGCTGCGGCGATGTCACTCGCCGAAATCTGAGCAGTGAGTGCCGTTAATGCTGCCATCACTAGTGGTCGGCCGGTCGCTGCCGTTCCAGCGCACGACTGAACCCGCCACAAAATTTGACCCAACGGATGGTCCAATTACCTGCAATTGATTATCTACTGCATCAACGAACTGTTCTCCTGCGGGAGCGCAGCTCGGAAAGAGAGCACTGATCGTCGGGACGGGGTTGGGAGTAGACCCGCTGGATCCGGGCTGACTGATCGATGACTGACTCGTGCCGCCACCGCAGGCGCACAGCGACAGCGCTATCAATGTGGCGAGGATTCGAGTTGCTCTCTATTCATTCCGGTGGCTTTAGGAATCGTTGGTGAACGAGCTCGCGCAGAGTTGTTTTCATATCGGGCTGTGGTCAAGGAGACGTTGATGAGCAAAGCTTTCCCATGGACCAACTCCCGCGCTGACGGACGTGAAGGCCGCGGCCCCACGACCGCGGCGGATCGTGCCGCGGGTTGAAGCGCGACTAAATCATCCGCGTCTCCTCAATCGATCCAACGTTTCTCCTCCGGCATGTCGTTGAAATAACTGAAACTTCTCCTTACTTCCGCCCAAATCCTCGCGGAGGTGGCAGAATCGCTGCATCGGCTTACGGCAAAACACCCAGCCCCAAGGTGCGTATGTCTTTCGAGACGTCAGCTGTTCGACGCTTTGACGGATTCGAGCTGGACCTCGCCGCGCACGAGCTGCGGAGGCAGGGAACACGAATCCGGCTACAGGAACAGCCCTTCCAGATTCTCAGCCTGCTGCTCGAGCACGCCGGCGAAGTCGTGACGCGCGAGGAGCTGCGCCGCAAGGTCTGGCCTTCCAGCGTCTACGTCGACTTCGACCACGGCCTAAACAATGCCATCGCGCGGCTGCGCGACGCGCTGGGCGACGATCGGGAGGCACCCCGCTATATCGAGACGCTGCCCCGCATCGGCTATCGCTTCGTCTGTCAAGTGGACGAGACGGCAGCCCCGCCGGCGCGCAATGACGGGCGCACCGCGAACGATGCTCACGCGGTCCTCGCCGCCCCTTCACCGGTCGGTACAGCCAGCGGGTGGCGTCGCAGCCCGCGCCCGCTGATGGCCGCCGCGCTCGTGCTGCTGGGCGCGGTGGCTGTGCTGCTGATCGTCTGGGCGAAACATTGGCGGTCGTCGCCGGCGCCGTCCGGATCAGCCCTGGCGGATCCTTCACTGGCCGTATTGCCATTCGCCAATTTAGGTTCTGACAAGGAAGACGAGTACTTTGCCGACGGTCTCACGGAAGCGCTCGTCACTAAGCTCGCCGCCATACATGGGCTGAAGGTCGTGGCCCGAACCTCGTCTTATCGCTTCAAGGGCAGCCAGGAATCTGCGGGTTCGATTGCACAGGCACTGCATGTGAATCACCTGCTCGAGGGAAGCGTGAGCCGCGCGGGCACCCAGCTGCGCATCACCGCACAACTGATCGATGCGCGCAGCGATGCGCACGTGTGGTCGCAGACCTTTGATCGCAGAGCGGGAGATATCTTTCAAATACAGGACGAGATCGCCTTCGCGGTGGCGGCCGCACTCAAGGTTTCGCTGCTCGATGCCGACGAGTTTCGCATCCGCAGCCACGGCACCAGCGATCCGGAGGCGTATCGGCTGTATCTGATCGCACAGTCGCACCTGCTCGGGCGCACGCGCACCCCCGACCCGGCCCTCGCCAAGCGTGCGCTGGATGCCGCGCTGGCGCGCGACCCGAAGTTCGTCGCGGCGCATGCGGCGCTGTCCCGCTACTACTTCCAGCGCGCCTGGACCAAGCTCACCGACACCGAACAGGGCGCGCGGCTCGGGATTGCGGCCGCCGACCGCGCCGTCGAGCTCGACCCCAACTCCAGCGAAGCACTCGAAGCGCGCGCCAACTTCGGCTTCTGGCGCTACCGCTTCGGAGGCGACTACGAGGCGTATGTGGCCGCGCAAAGCGACATGCAACGCGCCATCAACATTGATCCTTCCAACGCGGACGCGTTCGAGGATTTCGGTCGCGCGGTGCTGTGGAACGACCCCGACTTGGCGTCGAGCCTGCTCGAGCAGTCGATACAGCTCGACCTGCTGTGCACCGGTCCGAACATCATGATCGCGGTCGTACTCGGGAGCCGCGGCCACCTCGAGACCGCACGTGAGCGCTGCGAAGCGGTGCTCAAGCGCTTGCCTGGACGGCAGCCCCCTGCCGGATGGCGATTGCCACGCTTGACGTCGTACTACGGCAACTTCGAGCCCACGATCGCCCTGATGCGCGCGAGCGAGAAATCGATCGGTGGAGCGACCCGCCTTCAGTTGTGGGCGGTCTACATGTCACTCGGGGATCAGGCGGCGGCGCAGCAATGGCTCGACTTCGGGCCCAACGCCTTTGAGAAGGTGCTCTCGGATGCGGCGCGCTTCGCGACGGAGGCGCGCTACGAACAAGCATTCGAGGTGCTCGAGCAGCATCGCAACGAATATCCACTGAGCCATCTGCTGGATTTTCCCACCGCGCGCTTCGCCCTGATCGCCGGGCACGCCCCGAAGGCGCGCGAGATCCTGGAGCAGCGGCTGCCGGACGTCGTCAGCGGCGTCGAACCGATTAGCGCACGCAACGTGCTCCCGGCGCTGGACCTCGCGACGGCGCAGCTGCGCACCGGCGCCGGCGAGGACGGCCGCCGGCTGCTGGCGCGCATTGCAGAGTATCTCGATGGCCCCAGCGCTTTGCAGTTGCCCTTGTTCACCTACGAGCGCGCACGGGTGCACGCGCTCGCCGGTGAAGCCGACGCAGCGCTGCGCACGCTCGATCACGCCTATGAGCTCGGCCTGCGCACGACCTGGGCGCTCGACCTGCGCCCGCAGTCATTCCTCTACGTCGATCCCCTGGATGCCGACCCGGCGTTCACCGCGCTGCGCAAGGACCCGCGCTTCGTACGCTGGCGCGATCGCATCACGGCAGACAACGCTCGGCAGCTCGCGCACCTTCGGGCGACAGATGTGCCGGCAATGCTCGCCAGGCATAGCGACTGACACAAGCTCACACGCAGCCATTCAGCTCACTCGAAGGCGGGGGCGCCATTGCACGGAAGAAGACTCGTCGCAGCCGTAATGGGCCTGCTCATAGCGGCGACGGCACCGACGCAGGAGCATCGGCATGGTGATGGCGGCAAGCTGGGAGAGGTTCACTTCACCACATCGTGCAACGAGGCGGCGCAGAGCGATTTCAATCATGCGGTAGCCTTGCTTCATTCCTTCCAGTTCAGTCGCGCCGTCGACGGCTTTAGCGTGGTTCTGCAGGAGGATCCGTTGTGCACGATCGCATACTGGGGCATCGCTCTGAGCGATTGGGGCAACCCATTCGCACCCGGGAACAAGGACAAGGATCAATTGCAACTCGGGCGGCAGAGCGGCGAGCGCGGTATAGAGCTGGGCGTAAGAACTGAGCGCGAAAGCGCCTATCTGGCCGCGGTCGGCAAGCTATATCGCGATTTCGAAAGCACGTCGCAGCAGGCGCGCTTACTCGCCTATCGCGATGCCATGGGAAAGGTCGCGGCAACCTATCCAAAAGACACTGAAGCGCAGATCTTCTACGCATCGGCGCTCGTAGCCGCGGAGGATCCCGGCGACAAGATCTATTCCGACCGTCTCAAGGCGGGCGCAATTCTTGAAAAGTTGTTTGTGAAGGAGCCAACGCATCCCGGATTAGCGCACTACCTTATTCACGCGTACGACGTGCCGGCGCTCGCGGACCGAGCTCTGGGCGCGGCGCAGCGTTACGCGCTGATTGCCCCCGATGCGCCTCACGCCTTGCACATGCCATCGCATACATTTACCCGGCTGGGATATTGGCAGGAGTCAATCGATAGCAATGTAGCGGCCGCCGCAGCTGCGCGCCGCCAGGGTCAGACGCCCGAAGAACTGCATGCCAGCGACTACGAGACATACGCCTATCTGCAGACAGGCCAAGATATGGCGGCAGCCCGGATTCTGACTGCGCTGCCGGAGATGGCATCACGCTTTGATCCGAAGGCAATGCTTATTGGCGCCGGGCCGCCGGCTGCGGGATACTTTGCGCTCGCGGCAATTCCGGCACGATATGCTTTGGAACGCCACGACTGGCAGCAAGCTGAAAAGCTTGCGTCGTCAGAAACGCCGTACCCCTACGCGGACGCGATCACTTGGTTCGCCCGAGGAATCGGCGCTGCGCGATTGAGACACGCTGCCGCAGCGAACGAGGCGGCGAGAGCACTGAGGCAAATTCGGGAGCGCCTATTGAAGGGCAACGAATACTACTGGGCACAGCAGGTGGAAATTCAGGCCACGGCAGTCTCAGCGTGGTCGGTACTAGCTGCAGGCAAAAAGCAAGAGGCGCTGCAGCAAATGGAACTGGCAGCGAATTTAGAGGATGAGACAGAAAAAAGTGTCGTGACTCCTGGCCCACTCTCGCCAGCGCGGGAACTGCTTGGAGAAATGCTATTAGAAATGGGCAATCCGGCAGGAGCATTGAATCAGTTTGAAGCAACGCTTAAGAAGGAGCCGCGGCGCTTCTGGTCATTATACGGAGCGGCGCATGCTGCTCAGCTCAGCGGCAGCGGCGACCTGAGTCGTATGTATTTCGGCGAGCTGCTGGCAGTCTGTGCGCATTCGGATGAGCCGGGAAGATCCGAGATTAGGGAAGCGCGCGCCGTGTTCGCGAGGCGGAAAGGCTGACCGAGGCAGCGCCGTCGTTGATTGAAACAAACTATGGAAACCACGATTCCACGGAAGCAGCGCACTCCGACCTTCGTTGGTCTTTCGATCGCTCTGTTTGCACTCCCAGTCTTCATGGCGACGTATCGCGCAATTACCGGCGAAAACCACTCGAATTGGCAAGTGCTGGAAAAGGAGATCGCGATTCTCGTCTTGGCCGGCGTACTGCTTTGGCTATACGCACTTCGCTAACCTCCATCGGCTTACGCTTCGACATGCTGCGAACGTCACTTCTGAGAGGACTCGGGCTCGCCGTGATCGTTCTAGCCGTGACCGTGGGCCTGTATCTACTTCTACGCGAGGTTGGCGTCCACCTTGGTGAAGATCGGGACGTAGTATTTCACCCGTCTCTTTTGATCGTTACGGTGAGCATGCTGCGCGCCGCAGTCGCCGAAGAGATTTTCTATCGCGGTTTTGCGATCGAAAGGTTGCAAACCCTCACAGATAGCAAACTTTTGGCTGCGCTGGTGCCGCTATGCATATTTGCATTGTCGCATTACCGGCAAGGTGTAGGCGGTATCATCGCAGTATTCGTGCTCGGCGGAATCCTCACCGCATTTTATATGAAATTTCGCGACCTCTTGGCCAACATCACGGCGCATTTCCTCGGAGATTTTGTGCTCAATGTGGCATTACCTCTCGCCAGCGGTGGTTTGACAAATCGACGCAGTCTCGAAGTCGGCGGCCATTACCCGTCAGTCATACATGCCGCTTAGGATTTCTCGTAGCGGTCATTGCATCCCACCCAGAAGGAGATCCCTCCATGACGGCTCCGTGGCTCCCTGATGGGTTTCATACCATCACCCCGAACATCATTGCCGACGACGCGGAGCAAGCGGTCGATTTTCTGAAGCGAGCCTTCGGGGCAACTGAGAACTATCGGTTGACCCTATCGGACGGGAGGATCACGCATTGTGAGCTCAGAATCGGCGACTCCGTCGTTAATCTGGGCACGTCGATGGAGGGCTTTCCTCCCCACGGCCTGGTCGCCCAGATTTTCGTCGAGGTACCTGACGTGATGTTCGAGCAAGCTGTGTGCGCCGGGGCGACGGTCCTCATGCCGATGACGGACATGTTCTTCGGTATACGCGAAGGACGGGTATCAGACCCATTCGGAAATGTGTGGGTAATCGCAACGCTGAAGGAACGGTTGACCCCAGAAGAGATGCAACGACGACTGCGCGCGGAAGGCTACTGACGGCCAATCTCTGTCATCACGCCATCGCGATCCGCCGAAAAGAATGTGGGATGATGTCGATTCCCGAAGACTCCGTTCGTCGTTCCGATACGAAACAGCTGATTAGGCACCCAACAGGAGAACGCCGCCGATGACGATCCATGTGAACACACCGCCCGTACGGAGTGGCACCTGCGCGAAGCGCACAAATCGGACCGACCGGCGCGTCCTTGTCGCAGCTCTGGTTGCTGCAACGCTGGGGCTGCCTTGGGGGTTGTCGCGCGCGGCTGAATCGGCTGGACCGCCTGCGATGGCGCCAATGGCAGCACCCCCGGCCGGCGCGTACAAACTCGACAAGTCGCACGCCAGCTTGATTCTGCGCGCCAGTCACATGGGCTTCTCCACCTACACGACGCGCTTTAGCCGGTTCGATGCGGACTTGACCTTCGACCCTCGTAATCTATCGGCCTCCAAGGTGGTGACGGCCATCGACGCTTCATCCTTCGAGATGGACGCCGCGCCGCAGATGTGTCTCGACATCATGAAGGGACCGCAGATGCTCGACACCGCGAAGTTTCCGCACATCGTCTTCAAGTCCGACGGAATCCGGGTGACAGGCGCCAAGTCGATGGAGATATCCGGCAATCTGACGCTGCATGGCATCACGCGGCCAATCGTGCTGGTGGCGACCTATAACGGCGGCTATGCCGGCATGCCTAACATGGATCCGAAGGCCCGCGTAGGCTTCTCCGCGCACGGTTCGTTCAAGCGCTCAGATTTTGGGATCGCCTATGGAGTGCCTGCTCCGGGTACGACGCTGGGCGTTGGTGACTTGATCGATTTCTCGATCGAAGCGGAATTCACTGGACCGCCGCTGGCGACACCGGCCACTCAGACGCGTTGAGGGAGATTCGCCGATCGTCTCGCGGGGTCGGACTACGCGAACAACTCGTCCAAGGCAGCCCAGCTGACGGGCTTGCCAAGGTAGCGCTCGATCCCGGCTTCGCGTGCCATTTCGCGCCCGGGGTGTTCGCTGCTGTCCGTTAAGGCGATCAGTCTCAACCCTTGCAGCCGCGGATGTTGAGACAGCTGTCGGGCAACGGCATACCCGCTCATATCCGGCAGATCGAGGTCCAGGAGCAGGACTGTGGGCACAAACTCAATGGCCAGAGCAAGAGCAGCCCCGCCCGTGTACGCCACCCGCGTCTCGCCGTGTCCGCTGGATTGCAGCAGCGATGCAAGAGAATCAGCGGCATCGATGTCGTCATCGACTATCAGTACGCGTGGCATAGCGCTCGGTGGGCGGCTTCTGCTTGGCTCTCCGTATTGAATCAAGGGTTGCATGACGACGGCGGCCCACTCAAAAAACTGAACTGACAGTACACCCATGAGCACTTCGGGTCCATGCGCCAACCTGGCCAGAGGAGCCCGCGATAAGATAGCCACCGTGCCGAATCCTACTGCAGGCTCGAGGCCGGTCGTTCACTGGACCGAGGGCGGAGAGACTCGCACAGCGCGCTGGCTCTCCGAAAGCGGAGCTCCGCCCGCCAGGCGTGTGATCGTCGCCGATGACCACACCCTCGGGGACGACGCGTACGGCCTCGCGTGCCAGGGTACGGCGCTCCTGTGGTCGGGCGACTTCCAGAACGCGCGACAGATGTTGCGTGCGCTGGCGAATCGCGCGGACCGGCAACTGCGCAACCCGGATAAATCAGCCGTATCTTCGACAGACATGCCCCGTGGCGCGGCCTTCCATCACTATCGTCGGGCCCAGTCACAGAGAGCGCGCACGCTGGGTGCGTTGCTCGTTCCACTCGAGGAGGACTACGGCATTCCGTTGCGGCGCGCGCCCGATGTTCGACTGGCCTGCACGCAAGCCTGGGGCGAGGGAGAAGGAGCCGCTGTCGCCTCCCTGCGAGCGTTATTGGGAGTCATCGGCGCTTTCGAGTGGCGTATCAAGGGAATCGAAATCGCGGCGGTCGGCGGCCGAATTCATCCGCACTACGGGGTGTTCGCGCCCATTCGCTCCGAATACGTGGATTTGGTGGCAACGACGCCTCTGCCAGCCTCGAGCTCATCGTCGAGCCTCGCGTTCGACATCGGCACTGGGACGGGCGTGCTGGCCGCCCTACTCGTGCGGCGCGGACTCGCGCATGTGATCGCCACGGACTCGGATTCCCGCGCGGTGGCTTGCGCTCGCGAAAACCTTGAACGGCTCGGATTGGCACAGCACGTGGAAGTCGTGCAGGCAGATCTCTTTCCCGCGCGACGGGCCGCACTCATCGTTTGCAATCCGCCGTGGATTCCCGCGCGGCCGAGTTCCCCGATCGAGCGTGGGATCTACGACCCCGAGAGTCGGATGCTACATCGATTCCTGAGCGGGCTGCCCGCGCACCTGGAACCCGGAGGCGAAGGCTGGCTAATTCTTTCGGACCTCGCGGAGCACCTGGGCCTGCGGACCAGATTGGAGCTGCTCGCTGCAATCGACGCGGGCGGGCTGCAGGTCGTGGGGCGATACGATATGCGGCCGAAACATCCTCGGACGTTTGACCCAACCGACCCGCTGCACGCGGCTCGGGCAGCGGAGGTGACATCACTTTGGCGCCTCAGCATTCGCTGATTTCGGCACTGGCCCACGGCATAGACGCGACGCACGGCAAGACTGTTTTCGGTACGACCAGAGCTCGCGCCACACGTGGTCGAGTCGCGGATCCTCTCGTCACGCGGATCAGGGGCCGAACGGAGCCGCCATGTTTTACGGTACGCTAGTCGAGCTCAATCGCAACACATAGACGAAGGACACACACATGAACACGCATGAGCTCGTTGCAGCCGCCGCAGTGATCGCCGGCCCGCTTACGCAACGCTCGTTTGAGACTGGGAACATGAGTTCGCAGCGGGTCGAGGAAATCGGCCGCACGGCGGTGCAGGTCGTGCTGGAAATCGAAAAGCAGGCAAGGATAAGTCAGACACGATAAGGGCCGCCCCCGAGCAGGCATGCGCCGACTCGAGCAAGCGTCGGAAGTCCGCAATGCCGGCCCTCCAGTTGCTCGCGAGACTCTCGATCGTTCGCAGCTGGCGCAGTCCGGCACGCCGCTTCGCTACAGTCTCTTTGGCCGGGAAGGCCGGTGCGAGCGATCCAACAGCGTCTAAAGCGCAGTCGTGGCGTCGATCGTCGCGTCCATAGCTTCGCACAACGCATGCGCTGCAGCCCACGCCTGTGCATCGTGACCTTCAATGTGGAGTTGCATGATGCGCTCGAGCGCTCGGCCGATCCGAACCTCAAGCTCGGCCCGAGTACCTACAAGCCGGCCAAGGACTTCCTGCTGAGACGGCACCGCAAGAAGCGCCGTACTTGCCGTCCGTCGCCCGATCTGTCTTGGTTCTGCGGAGAAGGCGGTAGTCATGGAGGCCTCCGCTGAAAGTGGTCCCAGAGGCTCAACGACGCCCAGTGCGACTCAGTTCCGAGTCGCAAAAAGCGAACACCTCACGCCTACTTCCCTCAGCTGCTCAACACGCCGCCAATCTCTGAAACTCGATCTTCGAGGGGCCGAAGGAATTTTGCGGCGAACCACACCGCCGCTCAGCTCGGAAACTTCAACGCCCGCTCGATCGCCCGAAAGCGCGGCTCTTTGCGCAGGGGATCCAGAAGCGGGTCGGTCTTGAGGCTCACCAGACCCGGATCCCGCAGCCGCATCGCCGTCTCGAGCCATTCGAGCGCCTTGGGCACATTGCCCCACTGCGCGTAGATCGTGGCGTACTGATAGGCCGCGGCATCGCCGCTCGCCGCCTTCATCTTAGCGACCTCAGCTTCCGCATCCGCGTGCCGGCCGAGCCTGTCATAGATCACCGCGAGGCACTGTTGACTCGCCCAGTACTCCGGCTTCGTCTCGCATGAGGCGCGCGCGCTCTGAAGATCCCCGAGCCCATAAAAGGCAAACCCGCGTTCGCCGTAGGTATCCGTGAAGCCGGGCTCAAGGCTGATGACTTCTGCGAAAGCCGCAACCGCCTCCTCATAGCGGCGCGCTATATACAGCGCCCGCGCGCGCGCGGTATGGCTTGCGCGAGCGAGCGGGTCGAGCACGACGGCGCGGCGGGTGGCTGCGAGGCCCGCATCGAAGTGCCCCATGTAGGCTGCGAACCGGCCACTACTTCGCAGTACCTGTGCATCGCCCGGCGCAAGTGCCAGGGCGCGATCGTATTCCTCGCTCGCCTGCGTGAAGTCGAGGGTTCCACTTTCCGAAACGGCCGCCAATGCGGCGTGAGCTTGAGCCAGATCCGGTGTAAGTGCGAGCGCCTGGCGTGCATCGGCTTGCGCCTTGTCAAAGCCGTCACGCGCCGCCGCTGCGGTCTCGGCCTGCGCGGCGATAGTGGAAAGGGCAATCGATCGGCCGACGAATGCGAGCGCATAGTGGGATCCAGGCGGATCGCTTCGGTGTACGCGGCAATTGCGGCGGGGAGGTCTTTGGCGTCGCGTCTCGAGCTATACGCCTTGGCCCCGCGCAGGTAGGCATCGAAGGCGGCCGGATTGTGCGTCCCGCCGAGCTCGACTTTGGCCGCGACATCCCCGAGGAGCGTCACTTTCAGGGCGCTCGCCACCGCAGTGGCGATCTCGGTCTGAAGTTTCAGCACATCCCCTAAGTCCCGGTCATAGGTCTTCGACCACACGTGAAAGCCCGTGACCGCATTGATCAACTGCGCGGTGATGCGGAGGGTGTGCGCGGAGCGCCGCACGCTGCCTTCGAGCACTGCGCCGACGTTGAGCTTGTGGGCCACGGTGGCAATGTCAGGGTGTTCTTTGAAGGAGAACGAGGAAGTGCGCGCGGCGACCTGCAGCTCGTTGATCTCGGCGAGCGAATTCAGCAGCTCCTCGGTGAGCCCATCGGAGAAGTAGTCCTGGCTAGGGTCGCCGCTCAAGTTCACGAACGGCAGCACCGCGATCGAGTGCGGCGGCGGGTTGAAGGCCGTGGCGGCGCCGGGCTCCGCAGTGGCCCGCGATGCTGCATCCGCAGCGGACGTGTTTGGATGCTTGGAGATCCAGAACCGGTCAGCGACCCAGTACGCCAGCGCCGCGAGGACCAACACGCCAACGATCACGAGCAGTAAGGGCTTTGAGCTCCGGGAGGCGCGCACCGGCTCCCTGAATGCCGGCACGGCAGCGGGCACGGCGCTGACGGGGGAGAGCTCGGGGGACAGCAGGCGCTTGATCCGCTCAATGAAAGCCGGGGGTGTCTCGCCGCCGGGTAGGCGTGTCCACTGCACCCGCCGAAACGACTCCGGAACATCCGCCGCGACCTCGGTCGTCGTGTCCAGGCATACCGGCACGACGAACACACGGCTGCGAGCGATCATGTGGGTGCGCTGGTCGGCAAGGTCCCACTCAAGGCGAAAATAGCCTTCATGCCGCGAGGCCGTGTTGGTTGAGATGACAGGAATGAAGAGCGCGCAGTCGTGAATTTCGCGCCGGATCTTCTGATCCCACACATCCCCGCCGCGCAGCTCGCTCTGATCGAGAAAGACCTCGATCCCGGCTGCACGCAGTGCCTCGCAAATCTTCTGCGCAGGCTCCGCGTCCTGCGAGGCGTAGCTTAAGAATACCGCGTGCGAAGCATCCGTCACCGCCAGAATCACCCCTGACAAGCCCCCGGAGGTCTTCTCGCGGCCCCCCGTGGCAGCAGCTTAGCCCATGTGGCTCAGTTTGGCCGAGCGGGGGTTGCGGCTGAGGGACCATCGGCCCGGATCAAGTCGCGGTGAAGTCATTGTCCGCTTCATGACTCTTGAACGGCAGCCATTGGGAGAGTCATCCGACCGCTCCGGGGTCAATCGCTGCCGTTCACTTCACGAAGCGAAAAGCGAAATCAGTCAGAGACGGCGGGTGCGAATTTTTCGTGGAGAATTTATTTTTGACCGTTTCGCAATGAATTACTGAGTGCCGTTCATGCCTGATATATCATAATATATTGAATAATAAAGAGATTCTATTGCGCCCGGCCGGAGTTGAATGCAGCGCGGTAAGTCGATGATGCCGCTCACCTTCCGCGTTTCAGCGATTGGTCCGTACGCACCGTAACGTCACCAAGCCTCTGCGTAAACCATACGCGCGGACTGACAGCCGCCTTCGAGGAAGGCGGTGAGGATGCTGCGTACATGGCGCACGTCATCGGCGTCGCTGTGCGTGCGTACGGAGGGATGACGAAACTTCGATACCATCGTTAAAACAATGCGCGTGCTCGGGGTAAGACTTGTCCCGCAACTGACGACCTCACCGTAGCCGCAGCGGGATTCGGACTCGTAACAGCCAGCCGCGGACGCCGGCTGTCTGCCGACTAGAGGAGCCAGTCGGCAGGGCCGTTGGGCTTGCCGATAGCGGCCGTTCAAAAGCATGGATTCCTGTCGTAAGGTCTCTCTACACTCATGGGAGAAACTCGGTGCTGTGCCTGCCGACACGGCGAGTCTGTCCAGAACGCCATCACAATGCCTCTCCTCGTTACAAGCGCAGCGGTGTCAATGGCGACGGATATGGAGCCCTCCTTGCATTCGATCGCAACGGCAGGCCGCTCGGTGCCTTCAGCAATGACGCTCGTATCGTCGATCCGCGTGGGCTCGCCGTCGATCAAAAGAAAGAACTGCTTTTTCTCAACAGCGGCGGCGATCGAGTCCTGGCGCTCGATCGGCACGGAACAGTCGTACGGGACACCGGACTCATCCCGAACTTAGACCCGGGCGGGGGTATTTTCGGACCGGATGGGCGCTACTACGTCGGATTGCGCAGCGCACGCACGATTATGGCCCTCTCTGCTACGTTGGACGACGCTGGAGACCGCATTTTGCCACCAGGGATCGTGCCGTTTCCTCGCGGGTTTGCATTCAGCGGCGACGGCGCACTCTTGCTCTCCTCTGGCATCGGCCCCAATGGCGAAGGCGACAACACCATTGTTGCGTTTGCCCAGGGTCAAAATCTCAAGCCGTCGCAACTGGTATTTGATCCTGAGCTGAGCCCGCTCGACCTTGCGGTGGCACCCAACGGCAACATCGTAGTCTCCAGCGAGCACCCGTTCGGTTTGACGGATGCGGTAAGCAGCGTTCGGGAGTACGGCGTAGCGGACGGCCGGCTCATTCGTGTGTTCCCAGCCCGTGGATCGGCCGAGTTCCGCCGACCCCGCGGTCTGCGCTTTGGTCCGGACGGGATTCTCTACTGCGTCGCCCGGGACGAGGTCATGGCCTTCGATTTCGCGGGGGGGCGATGCCTCGGCGCCGTCGTGCGATACCCACGGCTGAACGGGCAAGCATTAGTGTTTTTCCCATGACACTGTATAGAAACGGCGTTAAGTTAGACCCGCTGTGAAACGCTGTCTCCAGTGGATGGGTTTCCTGACTATCGGATTCGGCTGCTACACAGCGCTGAATGCACGCGCTAGCGATTTCGTACTAAATGGGTTGCCTGTTCGTGTTGTCGGGACGCATGACTACTACCCATTGAAGATGAGACGAGAGCGAGTCGGCGGCACCGTGTATCTTGCCTACTCAGTCAACGAGCAAGGGAAGGCGGATCGTATATCCGTACTTGATTCGGAAGATAAAGTGGACTTTGAGACCGCTGCGATGGCTTGGCTACACGACCTTCGCTTTACGGTGCCCGCAGGCTGGAAAGCCGATGGGGGCTCTGGCGTCGATTCCACATACACGTCCTGTTTGCAATCGGCTCGGCACCGCGCTACGCAAACTCTGGCCAATCAACGCCAGCGACCGCCGCGCAGGCGCCGACGGATTTACCCGGCGAGCCAGTCGTAACGATAACAGCCAGTCCATTAACGAGGTGATTGCGGCGCGTCTAACTTTCTCTACGGAGTTCCCCGTCGAGCTCGCGACGGGTTTGATCGAAGAGACTGATCGAGGCGGGCCTCGTGCCCTGGGTGAGCGCTGAGGGTCGGTTGGACAACGATGGTCGGACTGCATCTCTCTACACGGCCTTGTTGGATGATCGAGGTATGTCATCCGGGCCAAGGTACAAGCCGCGCACGGCGACCTCATTCGAGTGTCGGCGTCGCGCCAAGTCGATGATCGATCGACTCGCGTGGTTGCATGCCGGAAAGTTAGCCAGGCTCTCACCATGCTCGGTCTGACCTCGTGGTCTACCTCGACATCGCAGCGTATGGGCAGGAGGACTTCAGGCCAGGGTCAAGCGCTTGCAGGCGTATGGCGGCGCCCCGCGTTGGAGCGGGAACTATCGCATTGCCTGGCGCGAGTCATTTCGACGAGGTATCGGTAACGTCTCCGTCCTGGCGTGTGGTATCAATCAGAGGTTCGACTTAAAGCGACCATTTTCACCGCGAGCAAATTACCGCGCTCGCATGTCTCTGGTATAGCATTGGACCGCGGTATATGAAAAAGCTCAAACACGAGGCGGAATTATTCAAAGCGGCCTTGCTCGCGGGTGTTCAATATGCGCAAGGTCGCAAGGCTGTCGAGTTCGAAGCAACCGACTCGGCGCGCGACAAGGCACTATACGTCTATCGCTTGCTCGTGCATGACAAGCTCATTTCTCCAATGCCGGAAGACCAAGTCGGCGAGAAGACGATTCGGCATCGGCTCGCGACCTGGTACGCGCATCAGTTGCCTGAGGGACATCCGCTGTTGGAATAGCCCTCACGCGTGTGACGAACCCGATCCACAGCGATCGGCTTGCCTGGGAGCGGACGTTCACGACCGGTAACTCCGGGTTGCCGCCCTTCGCGCGGTTGCGAATCATCCAAATAGCGTCGAACTGGTTGCTGAACCGCTTTGCGCGCTAAATTTGCGCTCCCGCCTCCGTTCACTCATGCACAGAATCGACGTCGATGAAGTACGCGATCGTCGTCACGCTGGCACACCAGTTCAATCGAAAGTGCGCTGCTTCCCTACGTCGCGGGGATCGACCGCACTACCCCGATTACCCCAAGCATTGCGGACATAGTCCGCTACGAGCGCGATCGCGTCATCGTCCATTCCCAATCCGAAATCGAGCTCGAATCCGGGCATTTGTGGCCACGATCGATTGCCCATGTTCCTCTCATGAGCGCCGTAGAGGATCACGTTGATCAGCGTGGCGGGATCGTCGGCCTGAACCACGCTGCTACCAACGAGCGGCGGGGCGACTTTGGTCTGATCAGAATCAGGCGTTCTCGGCACCCCAAGGCCAGTCGCCTGATGGCAATCGCCGCAACGTGCGGTGAAGACAATCTCGCCCTGGAGCATCCGATCCGGCGTGACCGCGTTTCGTATGTCTTGAGCGTTCGGTTTCAATCCTTTCAGATACACGGCGATCGCGAGAAGGTCCTGATCGGATAGATGGCTCGTACTATTGAGCACCACCACGCTCATGGGGCCGAAAGCCCCAGCGCGGCTGTTATGTCCCGTCTTCAAGTACGCGACGATGTCGTCTTCCGACCACGCGCCGATACCGCGCGGCGACGGCGTGAGATTGGACGAAGACCATGTCCGCACGAGGTCATCCAGCCTTACGACTCGCAGTTCGTGCACGGAGTCCTCGATGGTGTCCTGATAGACACCACCGGTGAATGCCAGATTCTCCTGCTCGCCGCCCATCACGTTACGGCGCGTGTGGCAGGCGTCACAATGACCCAGCGCATTGACTAGATAGGCGCCGCGGTTCCATTGCGCCGATTGCGAGCGATTGGGTGCGAAACGTGCGTCGGTGAGAAAGAGTTTGTTCCAGAGTGCGAGCAACTCGCGATAACCGAACGGGAATCTCATGGCGTCCTTGGGCGGTGCGTAGGCCACGCCCGTGATCGTCTTGATATAGGCATAAAGCGCGTGGACGTCCTCCTCCGTCACTTTGGTGTAAGCGGTGTACGGAAAAACGGGAAATAAGTGGTCGCCGTTGGCCGCGATTCCCCAACGCAGTGCGCGCGCAAATTGCTCCTCGGTCCAACCGCCGATGCCGTTCGCCTTGTCTTGAGTGATATTGGCCGAGAAGACTGTTCCAAATGGGGTGACGAAGCGCAAACCACCTGCGAAGGGCTGACCGCCCGGTCGCGTATGACAGCTGATGCAGTCGCCCGCCGTGGCGACGTAGCGTCCCTTCTGCGCGAGGTTGTCATCCGCCGCCAGCGCGGATGTCGAAAGGGAGAAGGCGAACAGCAAAGCGCGAAGCGCCGATCTCACCTTGTCGGTGGGTTTGGCAAAACTCAAGGCGCGACAAAAGCCCAATAAAGTGCACCGGCACCCACTTGCTCCAAGTTCGGGGGCTCATCGGGGAGCTTGCTGAAAGCGGTCTTGATCAGAAAATCGTACGAATCGTTGCCACGCATCTCTCCGGGCGCTTTATCGCCGTCATAGGTGTACAGCGCATAGCCCTTGTATACCCATTGCCGGGTGCCATCGTCTTCGCGAACGGCGATGTCCCAATAGCCCGAAGGCGTTGCATCGGCTGGCGCCGGGAATGGGTGCCAAACGTGGCGGCATTCAGCATCGCACCCACGCGTTCCGATCGCTCGGCCGAATGCCGGCAGACTTTGGATGCCATGCGCCAGACCGTGAAGACCCACCTCTTGCCTGAAACCGTCCCGCCGATACAGCGTCATGCCGGAGGCGTCGGTCAAAATTTTCCCCCTTCCGAGCGATTGACGAAGCTGCACCCCGGCGGGCATGAAATGCTGCGTGATCATGGCGACGTGTCGACTCGGGTCGACTGTGCCGCCGTTGACATCGCCGGGATCAATATCTCCCGTGAACGTATATAGCCCATTGCCCTTGTATGCCCATTGCGAGATCCCATCGTCGTTGTGGATCACTGAAAAGTCGCCGACGCCGGGGGCGATCTCGGCCGCACGCAACGGAACCCACTCGGGAGCGCATCCGACGGACATCACCGGGCAAGCCGAATCGTGATTGGGAGATGCATCGAAGGTGTAGAGCGTCATGCCACCTTCGCTGACCAGCACATAGCCTTCGGCATCGGCTACTTCCTGAACGACTACGCCGACGGGCAGCGGCATGACCGGCTTCGCCATCGCGACATGCCACACGCCCTCAAAGCCGTCCCCGATGGCATCGCCGATCTTCGTGTCGCCGGCGCACGTATACAGCGGCCTGCCCCTATGCGCCCATTGGCGTGTCCCACCACCGAGGTCGACGAGCGACCACTCACCAACTGGGCGGCTGCTTGCCGCGGCGAGCGCCGGGGGCCAACTTGCCGCACAATCGCCGCTGCAACGGGCGTCACCCGATACTGTGTCCCTATCGTAGGTATAAAGCGTTTTGCCGGCGGAATCGGTAAAGGCGACTTGCCGCTCGATATATCGAATTGTCCCGGGGCGTCCGTCACCGTATCCCTGAGCAAGACCCAGCGGTTGAAGAGCGATTCCCGGCGGGGTGGTAACGGACACAGATTCTTCGTGCGCGATACCCGTGGGCGCGGGGCGCGTGACCCGGTACCGCGCCGCGAGCACGACGATCACAGCCATGACGCATCCCACGCCCACTCGAAAGCGCATTCTGATTGCTCCGTCCCTCGGCGCTACGTCAACACTTCGGAGAAAGGTTTGCTCGTCTGATTGGATCCGTTCCCCCAATGACTCAACGGGACGCCGAGCGCCTGCTGCACCGTCAAACCGACCCGGGTAACCGGGTCGCCCTTGGCGGGCAGATGGGTGCCAGTCTTCAAACGACCGTTGGCGCCGCCCGCCGTCATCATCGGAATATTATCCATCGAGTGATAGCGGGCGTTGCCGGTATCGGTTGAGTACAAGACGATGCAGCGGTCCAACAGCGTGCCACCGCCTTCGCGAATGCTGCTTAAGGCGATCAGCATATCTCGGTAGGCCTCAGCGACACGGCCCATGAACCATGCGACTGTGGGTTGGTAACCGAGCTTTGGATCTGTGCCCTCCTCGTGAGTAAGAGTGTGGAACGTGCTGGAGTCGCCCAGCTTGTGGATCGTTGAAGCGGAGCCACCCAAGTTCACGTTGAACACTCGCGTTTGGCCGCATGCCAGCGCATGCGCGAGCAGCCCGGCAAACAGCCGATGATTCGCGAGTACGTCATCGATGAGCACGCCCGGGGCATGCTCTCCAAGTGCCGGCGGGACTGAGCACGACGCGAGGGGCGCTGGCTTTTGCAGCGATAGATCGAGCTGCTGTTCCAATCCGCGCAATGAGGTGAAGTATTCATCGAGACGCGCGCGATCCGAGGCGCCGACTTGCTGGACTAATTCGCGGCGATGCTCCTCGACTGCCGAAAGCACGCTGCGCCGCGCAATCACCCGGGGATCGGGCGTGAAATGAGCCGAATTCGGATCTTTGAAATCCGAGCCGAATATCCTCGTATACAGCGCGACCGGCGACACTTCCGAGGGGTTGATCGCGCTGGCGCTGCGCCGGCTATAGCTTTGCGTGCCGCCAAAGCAGGACACCTCCAGCGAACGGAACCGCGTGCCTGTGCCGATGACGTCGGCAACCAGGCTGTCGATCGTCGGCACGGAAGCGACGCCACCGTCGGGAACCGTACCGGTCAGGCACACCTCGGGCCCGGTGACGTGAACCTGGTTCGGCTTGCCATCGAGGTATGCCTGCAGCCCGCTGTAGATGTTGATCTTGTCCTTGAAGCCGGACAGCGCTTCCAGTGCCGGCATCATGTCGTAGTTGCCGGAGACTCTCGGTTCCCAGCAACCCGGATTGAACCCCAATCCCTGAAACCATGAACCGAAGCACACGGGCAGCGCCGAGCCATTGACGAGCGCGGTCGCATTCGCATTGAAATCGCGATCGAGAAACGGCAATCCCACAGTAATCGCCGCACCGCCCATCATGCCGCGCAAGACCCGTCTGCGAGTGATGCGACGTGACCTCACTGATTGGCCTCCCTCACGGGAATGAGTTGCGATACTTGACGCGCCGTCGGTATCGCAGCGATCTGGCGCGCCGGCGGGCGATAGAAGTCATCGCTCGTAGCAAGGCGGCGCAACAACTCCGGCCAGCGGTAACCGTCCGCCTTGAACGATCTCTCCAGGTACATCGTGATTCTCGCATCGCTCGTCGAGCGTTCTCGCCCAGTGGCATAAGAGTACAGCCGGGTGACGAGGCACTCGGGGATTGAGGGCGAATCATGCACCGCTCGGCCCAATCCAACCGCGTTGGCGAACTTCACCCCATCTAGTTCGCCGCCAGCGTCGATACTTGCGCCGTTTTCCGTCGTACGGTAGCCCCCGGTCGAGTCGAAATTCTCCAGGGCCAGTCCTATCGGATCCATCATTTTGTGGCATCCCGCGCAGGTCGGATCCGTGCGATGCGCGGTCACCCGCTCCCGCGCCGTCCGATAGTGTGGGTTGGAGGTGTCCTGCACAACGCTGAAATTCACGTTGGCCGGCGGATCGGGAATGCGTTGGCACAGCAGCACTTGACGCAGAGCCTTGCCACGCAGCGTGGGCGAAGAGCGGCCCGGCTGGGAGTGGAGCGCGACAAAACTGGCTTCCGAGAGAATACCAACGCCGCGCGGATCGTTCACGGGATACTCGTACGGAATCCAGCTCTCCCGAGCCCCATTTGGGCTGTCGTCCGGAAGCGGTACGTTATAGATCGCAGCCAGGGACAGAGTCAGAAATGTCTTGCGTGTCGTGAACAGATCTCGGTAGTCACCGTGACTCCTAAGCAAGTGATCGACTATGGTTCGCAAGGTCTGCTCCTCGCTGTCGTGGACAACCAGCGGGGTGAATCTGGGAAAGATTGTGGCGTCCTTGGAGAGAGTTGCAAACTCGTCGAATTGCAGCATGTCGATGAAAAACGCACGCGTCCCATCCTCAATACGGCGCGACGCGAGCATTCGATCCACTTGCCGGCGTAGCCCGCTCTTCGAGTTGAGCTCACCCGATTCCGCCGCCGCCAGCAACCGCTCGTCCGGCCCAGAATTCCACAACAGAAAGCTCAGGCGCGAGGCTTTGGAAACCGACGTCAGGCGATACTGCCCAGCGTGGTCTGGGTCGGGCTGGGCAACCTCTTCGCGAAAGAGAAATTCGGGTGACTCCAGTAGGCTCGCCAAGCTCAAGGCGATACCCGAGTAGAAGTCCCTCGTAATGTCCGTCGCTCTCCTCGCCGCCGCGGCGAGCCGCTCGGTTTCGTCCGCACGGGGCGATCGACGATATAGAAGGGGGGCGATCTCGCTGAAGAACCGAGTAGCGCAGCCGTCGTCTGCACTGGCCTCAGAGACCGGCTTGCAAGGGATGAGCCCGTCGCGATGTCTGGTATCGACCACCTGCGTCGCGATGCTCCGAGCCAGCGAATCGTATTGCTCCAACCCCGTTTCGGTCACACTGATTTCGCTCGCTCCTACTGCGAGCAATCCGTCCTCGCGAACACCCGGCTCGAACCGGCCATCGATCTTCACTGTGGGGCCGAACACGTCCGCAATCATCAGCCGGTACTGCTCCGGCGTTAGCCGCCGAAGCGCCACGACGACGTTCTGCGCTACAGGTTCGGCAGTGTGCGTTTGACCCTTGTGGCCGATGCTCGGGCCAACCATCATTAAAGCGAGCCCGATCAGCGCAACACCTGCCAGTACGATACCGCCGCGTATCGCGATCTGCCTAAGGGAGGACGTATTTGCGCTCATCGCTCACCTCGAGCGCGATTGAGCGACTGTGCGGGCGTCGTGAATAGGCGCCGCCGGGAGCAGAAACGCAGGCACTGCCTCGACCCGATAGGCAGCCGAGATCCGCATGTTCTGCCCCGTTCTAGGATCGCGCTCTGAATCGGCGAGGTTCTTCAGCGCGTGGTAGAGCCCAACGTAATCGACCCCGGTAACGTTTTCGATAGACACACCGACGTCCGCCAACCCCCAGTAGATGGTGAGCCATCGTTGATAGCCGCCCAGTATTCCGTCCAGCGTCCCATCAGGTTTTAGCTGGAGGCGAAGCCGCGTATGGGCAATATCGAATTCCGGCATGAAGTATGGATCCGCCAACATATGGAAGTCCGTCGGAACCGTACTCAGCAAGACTCCACCCTTCAACTCGGCCTGAAAGACATTATGCGACCGGGGGTCCGGATCGATTTGAAATGAGGCGCCAGCGAGAGTATCCCCACGGGAGTCGAGCATGGCGTGCTTCAAGGCGCGGTCGAATGTAACGGTGACGTTGCCGTCCTTGCTCAAATCATCGCCAGAAACAGAAATGAGCCATGCCGGCATTTGTGCCCGGGTATCGCTCCACTGGGATACCCCGGCCGATGTGGGCCGCTCCGGCGGCTTCGCCCGGTCCACCGAGAAGCACCCGAGTGCGCGGAATAGCTGGTTGTTGATGCCGCGTTCGTGAGTATACGGATCCTCAAAGGAATTGGGAGACGCGGCTCCCTTACCATCGAGATTGAAGCCTAGCGCATATCGTCCCCGGACCACACGGATATGCGGGTCTGGTACCGAATCGGGGTATTGATAGACGTTCACGGGCTTACCGTTGAGGCGACCGCGATAGGTGATCAGATCGTGCGCCTCAACGGCTGCAGGCCCGCTGAACTCGTGGATTGCACCCGCTAGCTTCTCGACATCCGCTGGGGATTTGCCGGCATCGCGGAATATCTTCTTGTACAGATCTTCGACCGTGGGATTTAAGCCAGCGGGACAATCGCCCTCCTCGGAGTACATCGCAGTGGTAAACCAACTGACGACATAACCGCGTGTTTCCCGGGACCACGCGGGTGACACGAGCAGCAAGGTCAGTGAGAGAAAGGCCGTTTGAATCGTACCTCTAAGCGCAATTGGCAATCCGCTGACACAAGGCCGGTCCACAAACATCACCGACCCCGCCCAACGTCAGTACTCATTGGTCTCATCAAGCGCCATATCTCAGTCCGGTCAATTCTGATCGCCAAGCGCAATATGCTAGTCCAATGATACGGCCTTTGCATGGGTCGAAGGCCTCGAGAAGAAGCTCCCAAGGGTATGATTTTACAGGGAGTCTTTGTCGCAATTGAGCGGCCGAGATAAGAACCGGCAACGGTGAGCCTGGTTGGCCAAGCTCTGGCGCTGCCTCACATCCCCCGTAGCAGTCGCGCAAGAAGCCGCGCTTTAGGGCGATTGAGCGGGGCTTGACGCCTCCGATCCAGTCGCGGCGCGGCTCGGTCGCAATTCCTTCAATCCCGCGATTGTGGATATCAAACGCGCAATCGATATGAACGCGACGAGAATTCTGCAGGCCTCGGATACTTCGCGGGCCGGCTGTCAGCCACATGGGGGGCGTTTAGCCCATTGAATTCGTTTCCCTAAACCGGTCGTCCGCGACGCCAAGCCCTCCTTGGTTGCTAACCCGCAGAGTATTCGCGACCATTCCACCGGGAGCGGCACAATCATAAAGGGATTCAGTCAACCCATGAGCAGCGACGAGGGTTTCATCCCGTATCTGGTGCTCATTCGCTTCGACAGGGGCGAGGATCTGCGCGACCGCCTGCACGAGTCTCTATCATTGCTACAGGCGGCACTCGCGGAACTCGGTCCGGTGGAACCGGTAATGTCATCTTACGACGGGTCTGCACTGGCATACTTGCTGGAGGCTAAGGCGACCATTCAACCGCAACAGGTCGTGAGTCAACTTCAGTCTCCCAAGTCACATAGACCGTCACCACTTAAGACTCACGACAAGCTGCTGGTCATCTCGGTAGAACTTGGCGTTGCCGCGCGTATGGAGCGCATCACCGAGTGGCTTCGCGACCACGACGCATTAGCGTAGAGGGTCACATCGAGCGGTCATTGAACTCGCTCTGGGTCCCCCGACCGCGCGGCGAACCGCTGCGCGAGGTCGTTCAATGGGCTTATACATACGAGCGCTATTGGCAGGCGCACCTCGACAAGCTTGATGCAGTTTTTGCAAAGAAAGGAACGCGGCAATGAATACCGCAGCGGCAAAAACCATAGAGCTAACTATCAAACGCACTGTGGCGGCAGCGCCGGTTGAAGTATTCGACGTCTGGATCGACTCGCGCAGTCCGGGTAGCCCCTGGTTCGGTGTAACTCGGGCGATCGTGCAACCGGTTGTCGATGGTCTCTTCTATCACCTGGTCCAGTTTGAAGGGCACGACTGGGCCCACTATGGGCGCTTCATGGTGCTTGATCGTGCGCGACGGATTGAGCACACATGGGTCTGCGAGGCAACCCGTGGGTTAGAATCGCTAGTCCAATTGACCTTTGAACCGAAAGGTAGACAGACGCTCCTCACGTTGCGCCACTCGAATGTGCCCGATGATGAAATGGGCCGCCGCCATGAACAGGGATGGGGTTTTGTCCTTAATGCAGTTGCGCAACGGTTCGCCGGCGGAGCACAGGACAGCTGACCGTCGGCGGCCCTCTGATGGGTCAATTGCCGCCCTTCGCGCGGTTGCGAATCCTCCAAATAGCGTCGAACTGGTTGCTGAACCGCATCGTCTAATCAGTAACTTGAAGCGGGGTCACCGCTAAACCGCCGTCTCCTCCGCGCTGCTCGAAATATTGCCCCCGGCCGGAGTTGAATGGAGGAATGGAGCACGGTAAGTCCATGATGTCACTCATCTTCGCCATTCCGGCAATTCGTCCGTACCCGCACTCGTACCCGCCCCGCTGCTGCCCAACCTCCGCGTAAACCATAGTTGACGTCAATGTATCCCATAGGATACATTCGCTCGGTGTACGAGATCCGTCGTTCGGGAACGCTTAATGAGTGGATGACGAACCTGAACGACTCGCATGCTCGGGTGCGCATCGCCGCACGTATCGATCGACTCGCAATGGGTAATCCCGGCGATGTCAAGCCGGTCGGTGGTGGAGTGAGTGAGATGCGGATCGACTACGGCCCCGGATACCGCGTGTATTACGCGCGGGCTGACAGAGTTGTGTATCTGCTGCTTTGCGGTGGAACCAAGGCGACGCAGGATGCGGATATCAAACGCGCAATCGAAATGAACGCACTGAGAATTCGACAGGCCTCGGATGCTCCGGGGCTAAGGCCAAAGAAAAGGAAATGACGATGGCAGCCCGAAGGCGAAAGACCGAGAAGTTCCCACGCTACGATTCTGCGGATTACCTTAAGACCCCGGAGGATGTGGCCGAATACCTCGTTGCGGCCTTTGAGGAAGGCGGTGAGGATGCTGCGTACATGGCTCACGTCATCGGCATCGCTGCACGTGCGTACGGTGGTATGACGAAACTTGCCAAGGAGACGGGGATGACTCGCGCGGGGCTTTATAAGGCACTGTCGAAGGACGGGAATCCGAGCTTCGATACGATCGTCAAAGCAATGCGCGTACTCGGCGTAAGGCTTGTTCCACAACTGGCAACCTCGCCGTAGCCGCAGCGCCGATTCGGGCTCGCAGCACGCTTACCTTGCTTGAACGAGGCCCCATTGCATCGCGCGTTGTCAGTTTGAGCGTGGCGTGCCGCGGATCTCGAGAAGGCACTTACGGAGCCTGGCTCCAATTCTTGCCCGGCAACGAACACCTACTAGCCGTGAACAGCCGCCGTCAGCCAGCTTGAGACACTCGAATAGACGAAGTCGCCGCAAGAAAGCGGCCGCTCGTGGCCTGGGGTAGTCTACGAAGACATTGACCGAGAGCCTATGAATGGCAAACGCCAACGAACCAGGTGATCGCTGAGGTGTATGCATTTCGCGGCCAAGCGGATGAAGCGATGCATTGGCTCGAACGCGCCTATGCGCAGAGAGACCCTGGTCTCGCCTATATCACGGGAGATCTGCCGCTCAAGAATATTGAAAGTGATCCCCGCTATAAGACGTTTCTGCGCAAGATGAAGTTACTACCGGAGTAGCCGCGCAACGAAGCCGCCTCACCAAAGTAATCTGCCGGAGAGCGGGCATTCCCGACCGTCGCGAAGGGGTCAAAAGCGTAGCTTGATGTACCGCCGCAGTCGGCCACAAGCGGCCGTAGCGATCCGCCCTCCATACCGGACAGTCGCGAAGTCGTTAACCACGATCTATTAATAGGTTAGCGCCAATCGTCGACAACATACACGCCAGCCCGACTGTACCCTTCCTCATTTGGTTGGTGCATCGTGACACCTTGAATGTCCGTACGGTAGCCACGTGCGAGGAGTTTCCCGTATGCCTCGTGCCGAGCGAGATTCGTACCCGCCTCAACGCGCGCGAGGCCCCGCGTTACCGCCAGTGCTTCGCACGCGTCCAGCAATTGATCAAACTGTGCTTCGGCCGCCGGCCCCGGTCTCACGGCGCCAAATTTGACGTAGCACTTCTGATTTCCGGCCTCGGTCCCGGGACCACAGTGACAAACGGCGAACCCCCTGAGGTCGTGACCGTCATGCAGCAGCACGGTGTCGCCTAAGCCCTGCGACTGCACCGCCCGGATTTCCCGCTCCACATCGAGCCCCGGGTATATCAACGTCGTTACGCTAGAGCAAGCCTTCAGGCTTTCCTCGCGTTCACGCTCGGAGATCTCGGAATACGCTGACCATTCAGAATTGCGCCGTGTCGTCATCTGGACCGGCCTGGACATGATCGCAGTGAGGAACCGCGGTCGGAAGCCGTACCTGTAATACAAACCCAGATGCTTCGGACTTTGAGCAAACGTGAACAGCCCTGCGTGTGTGACGCCCCATGTGTCGAAGCGTTCGATGACGGGATCCATCAGGCGCTGCGCGATCTTGCGATCCCAGAGGTCAGGGCGGACGGTCAGCGGCCCGAAAAATCCAACGCTTCCCCATCGGGTGGCGAAATTCGACCCGACGATCTCGCCGTCCCATTCGGCGCCAAAGGCAGCAGTCGGATCAGCCGGCCAGCGCGTACGGGCATAGGCAAGGTCGGCCCAAAAGTTCTGGGGCTCTGGTGCACCTAAGAACGTGCCAAACGCGGCACTGATGATGCGATCAGCCGGCGAGAGGTCCTGTTGCGCGAGCGGACGGATTTTGAGCATGTACGTTCTTCATGATTGCGTCCTCGCAGATGCGCCAGAAAAGAGTTGTCGCGTAGCGCTCCTGCTGAGGATCGTGCTCACTCTACACCCGCGCGCGGCCCCAAACCATTCCGTCCAGGTCATCGCTCGGACGAACGCGGCGCCCATCGTTAGAAGATTGCCGCGAGCGCCACTGCCGCGTCGCCGGTCAGAGGGTTTCGTCTGCTTTGGAGAGGACCGATCGGCCGGAATGGGCCCAATTGCTGCCATTCGCTTCAGCAGCAACGCGAGATGAATCAAAGATCCCGGGCACCCACTTTTCGTCGAGACCCTTTTTCCCGACGTTTTGCAATGAATGACTGACAGCGTTCATCGACGGGCGACTATTATTTGCATACGAAATATAGTATAAGTTACTGTATATTATATATTTCTTGTGATTGCCCCCGGCCGGAGTTGAACCGACGACCTACCGCTTAGGAGGCGGTCGCTCTATCCACTGAGCTACGGGGGCGTTTGCGTAGTCTACCGATTTCTTACGGTGAGAACCCTTCATCGCCGTCGAGTTGAGCGCAGCCGTCTACAGGCACAAATGTGATTCCGCGATTTGTTCGGCTGATCATGAAGAATGCGCCATCGGGTTCACAGTGCAGGTAGTAGTCACTTTGAGGCGTGCCGCACGATGCGCAGTGGTTCGTCAGCACTCGCCTGCCGACGCTCCTGTCGAGGCGCCAGCGAAATGTCGGCCAGGCTTTGAGCTGATCGGCGAGTAACGTATTGATGGCAGAGATACTGGACACGCTGAAATCCGAGTAGAGTTCTTGGTCGATAACCCCGTGCTCGCAGTAGACGCAGACGACCTCGGTCTGCCGGCGGCACTTCCAGCAAGGGATTCGCGTCGCCGCGATACAAGCGTAGTGAGATTCGATGGAGAAGCCCCTCGGTTGGTCGACATTGAGCCACCTCTGGAACGGAGCAGGATCAGTCCCTGAGACGATGTACCAGACCTTCGCCCGCTCGTCCCATCGCGCGCCATGTCGTGCGACTTCGTCGCGGTCCTCGAACGGAACATGCAGGTAGACTCGGCCTGAGGCACTCGGTGTGCGCATGCTAAAGGCTCAGATCCGGACCGGTCGCGTCATGCTCGACCTCGCGAGGCCTGCCGTCACTCTCCAGAGCCGGGGAGTTCTCGCCCGCATGATGGACTCCATCCGATGGGACGACTTGCTGCTGACGAGTCTGCAACCAATTCGCGCGCGCCTCTTCCTGTATCCTCTCGAGCCGCTTTAGCCCGCTATCCGATTCACGCGCCTTGCCACTGCGCGTGGCCTGCCCGGATTCAGCGTGTCGACCGAGATGCGAGACTCGCGCGGAAACATGGGCCTCGCGCAACGCTGAATTCGTCAAGGTTGCCCATCGCTCTCGAATATTACGAAACTCATCGGCGGCACCTGCAAGTCCACGCCTTGTTCGTTCGGTCCCCGAAAGCTCGATCGCCGTCTTCTCGCCCAGGCCATCCGGCGTGACCTCTCGAGTCGTGCTGAGCAGGTGGGCGTGAAAATTGCGCGGGTCGTGTCGAGGGGCGTGAACCGCCATGTCCACTGCGCAACCGTAACGCTCCGCAAGCTCGCGCGCAAACGTGCGCGCGAGGGCAATCTGTCGCTGTTGGTCGAGCTCATGGGGCAGCGCGACGGTATACTCGCGCGCGACTCGCGCGTTGCTGCGTGCCTCGGCATGTTCAGCTGCGTTCCAGAGTCTCGAGCGATCACGCGCCCAATCCAGGGCCTCTGCCGCGGCGTCGAATTTTTCCGGCAGCAGGATCTCCTTGTGCAGGACGTCCGCGCGCTTCGTATGGTCATAGACGGCTCCCGTGCGCTCATCCCGTATTCGCTCGCCCGAGCGGTACGCGGCCGCGCTCGTTGCGCGACTGCCGTGTTTTCCTGCATTTCGGCTGAAGCTCTTTACATTCAGGTAATAGATGGCCATTCAGTTAACCCAGCACCTGCATCAGGCGCGCAGGACTACCCGCGACCATGTCGTTCCGGACGCGCTCTTCCAGAATCCGCTCAGATCGGGCAGCTGTTCGAGCTCGGAAGCCATGACGGCTAGCTCCGTCGCGTGGTGTGCACTCACCTGATGCGTGTAGCGCACGGTTCCCTTTGCAAACGCACCTTCGCGATCCCGGCCCTGGGACGTCTGTCGCCGGACGACTTCACGCTCGCCGATCAACCTTGAGGCGAAGTAGGCCGTACCGCCGCTGTCGCTGCCGGAGCACCGGAGAATGAGCGAGTTGCCGCAGTTTTCGATGAGCGTTTGCGCATCCGCGCCGTAGGTACTGGAGACCTGAGCCACAGACTGGAATCCCAGCACACATCTTCCGCCGAATTTGCGTAGACGTGCGAGGGCATCCTTGAGCCCATCGATCGCACCGAGCGCGTCCAGCTCGTCGACAATCAGCCACAAGCGTTGATCTTCATCCTCGGCCTGGCTCATTGCCTCGAAGATCCCGACCTTGATCCAGGCGGCGATGATGTTTCTCAGGGCCGCGATCTGGCTCGCTCGGTAGGGCAGGAAAAGGACTCCCTGCCCGGATCTGACCCAGTCGCGCACCGAAAACGACGGTGAGCGCTGCTCGACGATGTACTCGAGCGCCGCCATTGCCGACGCGGTCACCGCACGAATTGAACCAAACATTCGGGCGTTGTCCGGATCAAGAAACGGCTGCGCCGGCGATCCGGCGACGATCACCCGCAACTCATCGCTCGACGCAACGGTCAGGGAGTCGCCAAAGCTCAGCGACATCATGCGAACGCAGTTCGTGACAGCGACGCATGACCGCAGAAATGAAGGTGCGCGCATAACCGCGCCATTCTTGAGATGCCGCGTCCCCAGTGGGCGGTACGAGACCACTGGCCAACTGATCGACATCGTATGCGCTGCGCACCTCCCGGAACGGATTCCATCTGACGGAGTGCGACTCGAAGGGGTTCAGGATCACATCGCCACGGTACCGATCGTAAAATCGACGCAGATACCCCCCGTCTGGGTCCGCAACGATGGCCCGGTCGCCGCGCCCCAAAGCGCACGCAAGAAGCTGACGAATGGCCGTCGACTTACCGGTTCCGGTCGTGCCCACGATTTTGAAATGTTTCGTCTCGTCGTAGGCTGGAATCACCTGACCCGCGATCCGAAAGAATCGGACTCGTAGAAGGAGCCGCACGACGGCGACAACGGCTCCGCCTGAGCGGCGCGCGCGGATGAGGGCGCCGCGTTTGTGTGAATCACGGTCGTAAGGTCGACAGATATTCCGCAGTGCGGCGAAAGCGACCAGCGCGGCAAGTCCGAACGGCCAGTTGTAAAGCGCTGGATCGATGATGCTCGCATCAGTCACGTCATGAACCCTTGATGATGCGGTAGTCGCCGTCTGCGCCATACACAGGAGCACTGCGCTCAACCCGCACGCACAAACGAGCCGACTCGCCGCATCGCCGGAGGTCGATATGTCCGGCCCGACGTTCGAGCTCGGTAATGCCCTCCACAAGCTCATTACGTTGCGCCCGCAGGTTCGCCACCTCCGCCCGCGACGGCAAAACGGCCCAACTGAGTAGCCAGGGAGCTGCCGCAGTCGCCACCGAGACCGCAATCGCCCACGTCGCCATCCGCAGTCCGGCTGCGCGTCGAACCTGGTTGAGTGAATCCACTGCCGCCTGGCTCGTCGCGCTCAGTGCCCGGAATTCTTCGACGAAGGCCCGGCGCAACTCATCGCGAATGACGCCATCAAGCCCAGTCACGGCCTCGGTCAGTCGATGCATCAGGACCTCGACTGCTTTCTGCTGCGCCTGAGCGGCTTCCATCAAGAGTCCCGTCTGCATGGTGCTTTCATCCATACCCGTTCCTCTCGGCGTGGCCGCGGTCTTGCGAGGAGGCGGTCGCGATCCGTGAGTCGGCACGAAGGACTGTGGCGGCCTCCGCTCCACCATTCCGCCAGAGCTGCCAGCGCGATCTCGCTGCAGAAGTAGCCGAACCATACGCGGCGTCGAAGCTCACTCGGCGCCAATGGGGCTCGGATGCAAGCTTCAGAAAACCGGTCAGATCCGGCAGTTGCTCGATCTGCGAGGGCAGTAACGCGGGTTCGATCGTAAAGTGGTCACTGTAGGTTCGAGTGATCGTCCAATCGTCCGCGCGTCTGGTTCTGGACTCGGTAGATCTGAGGACTTCCCGATCGCCGATCAGACTGGACGCGAATCGAGCGGTTCCACCACCTTCGCTTGCCGAGCAGCGCAAGATGAGTGTGTTGCCGCAGTTTTCGACGAGCGTGTGCGCATCCCCGTCTCCGTAGGTACTTGAGACTTGGGCGACGGATTGAAATCCGAGAACGCATCGCCCGCCAAATTTGCGCAGGCGCGCAAGAGCATCCTTGAGGCCATCGATCGGACCGAGCGCATCCAGTTCGTCTACCACGAACCACAGGCGATGATCTCCCTCCTCACCGTTCATCGCCTCAAAGATCGCGAGCCGCATCCAGGCCGAGATCTGCGATCTGAGAGCGGCGATCTGACCGGCTCGGTAGGGGATGAACAGCACGCCCGTGTTCGCACTGTTCTGCTGGCCGCCTTCACGAACCCATTCGCGGACTGAAAATGCGTTCGCATCCTGCTTTGCCACGTGCTCGAGGGCAGCCACCGCAGAGATCGTTACGGATCGAATCGAGTCGAACATGCGCACGTTGTGCTCTTCGAGAAACGGCTGCGCGGGCGTCCCGGCAAGAAGTGTCCGCAACTCTTTGTTCTCGGCGACGACCAGCAGCCGAAACAGCTCACCAAGATCCCCCACGCCCGCGGCGTGAGCCTGGCGCGTGATTGCGGTGAACAGGGTTCTGCCATAGCCGCGCCAACTACGATCGGACCCTTCATGGTCGGGGATGAGGGAGCGTGCCAGCTGCTCGATGTCGTAAGATTCGCGGATCTCGCCGAACAGATTCCATTTGACAGAGCCGGGCTCAAATGGATTGAGTACGACGTCGCCTCGATCCGGGCGATAGAAGCGCTTCATGTATCCGCCATCTGGATCCGCGATCACTGCTCGGTCCCCGCGGGCGAGCGCGCTTCGCAACATCTCCTGGATGGCCGTGCTCTTCCCAGTTCCCGTCGTACCGATGAGCTTGAAGTGTTTCGCTTCGTCCGTCGCGGGCACTGGTACCTGGCAAAGAGTTATGCCGCGTCTGTTCTCGCGAACCGAAACGCGTCGAGTGGGCGCCGCGTCGTCGCTGGAGATCGCGGGCTCATTGGTCAGGATCGCGCCGCGCTGGTACGCGAGTCGAGGTCGAGTGGAGGCGGCGACGGCGCGACCACAGCCGAATCCCAGGAGCGCCGACATCCCGACGCCAAGCCCCACTGCGAAGAGTGACTCGTGCGCCACTCCAAGACTCGCCAGCATCGGACTGAGCATGCTCAGCCCAACCCCGCATGCCGCCGTCAGAGGCAGTGCGGCAAGCGGCGACAGCAGGGCCTTGGACAGCGGCGCGCGACCACGCAGCAACCCAATGAGCATTGGCAGTTCGACCGAGGCGTACGCCAGCGCGAGTCCCGGGGAGCCGTGAGTGATGGCAGCAAGTTCAGCGGTCACCAGCCAAGCATTTCAGAAGCTTCGCGCGGCCTCAGCCCGAGAATCCGTCGTGTTTGTCGAGGTTCAGCATGGTGGTGAGGTTCCGAGTTCGCTGCCTCTGCGCTTGCGGGCGGGGTCGTACCAGATCTCGCTGATGAAGCGCTCGTTGTTCTCTACGCCGAATTGGATGACGATGTCGACCAGCAGATAGAGCAGGCTCTTGATGTCGCCCCGCGAGAGCTCGCGGCCCGCGCGACTTTCCTTGACCAGGAGTACCAGTTGCTCGAACGCGAGTTCCGCAGACGATGCATGCACGCTGGTAATGGATCCCGGATGCCCGGAATTGACGTTGCGCAGATAGTCGAACGCCTCTTCCGCCCGTAGCTCCGCAAGCAGAATTCGATCGGGTTTCATCCTGAGGCACGACTCGAGCAACTGTTTGGGCGAAACGCGCGCGAGGCCTCGGTCGTCTTTGCTGTAAAACAGTCGAACGTGATTCGGGTGGCGGTCGAGGATGAGTTCCTGCGCATCTTCGATCGTGATCAGCCGTTCGGTCTCCGGAATTTCCCGGATCAACGCTTTTGTCCAGGTGGTCTTGCCGGATCCGGTGGGACCTGAGACCAGGATGTTCTTTCGGCTGGTGACTGCAAGGCGCATGAAGTCCTCATAGGCACGAGATTCCAGTAGTCGCAGAAGCTCGAGCTCCACAACATCCGCCGTGTTACCCGAGCGTTGCGTCGCGCGGAAGATGCCGCGACGCGCGAGCTCCGCCACGGACCAGGTTTCTAACGAGGGCCGGCGAATCGTCACCGCCACGGTATGTGCCAGAGTCGCTGGCGGAATGACGATCTGGACGCGCTCACCGCCCGGAAGCGATGCCGATAGCAGTGGCGACTGCTCGTCGATGCGCTGATGCGTGAAATTCGCAACGAGCTTCGCTAACCGCCGGCACCAGTCAAAGTCCGCGAACGGCAGTGGCTCGCGGCGCCAGCCGGCGGCGGTTTCCAGAAACACCTCGCCTGGACGATTGATGCACAGCTCAGTCACTTCCCGGCGCGCCAATAGGGGGCGCAAGGCACGCAACGTCAGCTCGAGCGCGGAGCCCGCCGGATGCAGGGGCACATGTGTTTGGGATATCGCGTTGTGACTCGAGCCGTCAGCGCCGCTCATCGAGTGGCCGTAGCTCATAGACCGAGCGAAAGTCGAGGTCGCGGGCTACCAGCACTTGAATCCTGTCGCCCTGGTTCTTGACGACGGAGGGGGGAATATCGATCGTTCCCTTGAGAACCTCGGTCATGACATCCTGAGAGGCCGTCGGACTGTAGATGAATGTCCCGCCCGAAGGACGCGTGGCCGCTTGCGTCCCGCTGTCGATCACTGAGATCAGGATCGCGGCTCCGAAACGGTCCCAGAAATGCCGTTCGACTCGGCCCGCGAGCCCTGCGCGACCCAATTCATCGGTTCCGGGAGAGTCCAACGGCACGACGACGCCGGTTGGCGTTCGCACCTCGGTCCATACGACGAAGACTCGCGCGCTACCCTGCTGCACTTGGCCGCGCGTTTCGCCCACCAGCTTCGAGCCGCGCTCAAGCAGTACGACCGACCCGTCCACGCTGAATGTATCGGTCGCGGTGATGCAGGTGGTCATCCCGGGCAGGGTCGAATCGATCGCGGTTTCGAGCGTACAGTCGATGAACGCCCCCTTTGGCAACAAGTAGCGCTGTGTCGGCAAGGCTCGCGCCGACACAGCAGCTGTCACTGCCGGCTTCAATAGCTCAGTGATCTCGCCGGCTCGGCTGGAGCGGGATCGCTGCCCCACATCGGATACCGCGCCTGCCACAGCTGACGCATTACCCGCGGTTGCGAGGTCCAGCTGTTCCCCAATCGGAGCTGCGGTAGCGCCTGCGGCACCGGCCGTAGCCTGCATTTGCCGCGCAAAGGGCGGCCCGGACAAGCGCCGCGCCATCGCGGACGGCTGCACCGACTGCGGTGGCATCGCGCTTACGGCCGCCGTGGACGCAATGGACGATCCAGCCGTGGGTGCGAGTGCTACGGTCGGTGGCATCAAACGTTCGAGCGTGTGCTCCGGCTCGTCCGCCTTGCGCGCCGTATGGTCAGCCCAGCGGATGCGCCCCAGTGGCGGCAGGGGCGCATCCGGCGGTGCGTGCGCGACTCCCGCCGCTGCGCTGGCTCGGGCTGCCCGCGGCGCTCGCGTCAGGGCACTGCCGTAATACCATGTCAGCACTCCCAGGCCGAGGAGACCCATGACGCCCACCGCCATGAGATTGCTGATGCGTGACTCCAGTGAACGAGCCCGATGCGCGAGTGAGACGCTACGTTCACCAGCGACTGCTGAGGCGGCCGCACCACTGCGCGCCTCCTCCCCTGCCGATCGGGTGCTCATTGGACATCTCCGCGCCGCTCCCGCTCGACGTTTGGCGCAACGGTGCCGGACTCGAGCCGAGCTCCCTGACCTACGAAAGCCTTATTCACGACACAGCCCGTCAATTTGCCTCGTCGCACGACAAATTGCTGGGCGATGCGATGTATCACGATGTCGCCTGCCTCCACAGTAAAGTTGAGCAGTGATTCGGTTTGGTCCTCATTGCGGACGAAAATGGCTGGGAGCTCCGCGTGCGCGGCAAATCGCAACCAGGTGTGGACTCCGTCGTCCCAAGCTGCAATCGGCCGCAACGTTGGAGTTCCGCAGTACCAGTAATCAAGATTTTGGGGGCGCGTCAGGGCCGCCGTAGCTAGTCGCTCGTTTACGATCGACGCCGAGTCTGAGGGTGCGGCCGGATAGGCGAAACGTACCGCGTAGATGAGATCGGGGTCATCGCTCGCAGGACGGCGCGCTGAGGCGGTGTATTGCAGATGGTAGTGGCGCCTCGTCGTGAGAATCGTCAGGTTCGTGCCCACTGAGGCGACCTTTGGCTTCAGAAATAGATGGTTGTCCTGCGCAACGAAAGACACCGCTTCGATGTCGCCGGCCGCCAAGCCAAGGAATGTCTCGCCCGGCTCGAATTCAAGGTCGACCTGAAAGCCGACGAAGCCTCGGAGGCGGTACACCTCGTTCAGATCGTATTCGGCAGTCCGGATGCGCGAGTCACGGTCACTGCGCACGGGAGCAACCTCCGCCTCGGCCATCGCGGAGGCCAGTTCTGCTGCAGCCATCAGCACCCAAATCACGTTACGACTTCGCCCCGCCCTCATTGCGACGCCCTCGCTCCGACGGCGGCAGGTGCCTCAGCCGAGCGTTCGGTCGATTCGTTCACCGCTTCAGGCTCAGGCTTGAATTCGAGCACCTTGAAGCCCAGCGGGTTCCAGTTGCGGGTCTGTGCATCGGTGGCGGGAGTGGAGTACGTATATTGAATCGTCGCGATCCAGTGCGTGATGCGTTCCGCACCGCTGCCCGCGCTCTGAGTCGCCTTTCGATAGCGCACTTGCGCAAGGTCAACGGCCCCGCTCGCTCGCTTGAAGAAGGTTACCGAGGCGACGGTCACCTGAACGACGGTGCCGTCCTTGAACACGTTGAGCGGCGAAGTGGGATTTGCAGGGTTCCACTGCGCATACCAAAGCTGATTGCGTCTGGCGCCATGAAACGCGCCGCATTCCTGATAGTCACTTTCTGCCGTCGCAAAATTGAAGCGCTCGCAGACCGTGACGTAGTGGGTCAGGAGATAGCGGGTAACGATCTCGGCCGGCTCGGCATTTCCGGCATAGATCGGCACGACATCAACGACGCCCGTCGTGCTATCCACCCGGATCACGAAAGGGTCCACCCGCTTGAGGGGCATGAGCAACAGCAGTGCCGCCCCGCTCGTCATCGCGCAAATCCACGCGAACAGAGCAACCCCAAGCGCCAGCCGTGCCCGTCCTCGCAGTTGCGCGCTTCGATCACTGTCCCAGGATGCGGCCTCTTTGAGATACGCAGCGAGTTCGATGTCATTCGCCATGAGGTTCATTACCCTCCGGTTGCGTGATGTGATTCGACTGTGCAACGGGCGCGGCGGAGGGCGATCCGCCGGAATTGATCGGCACGAGGGGACCATCGCAGCGAACGTCGACCGCGCGGTGCGTGCTGCACGCGCTGACCAGAAGGCCAATCACCATGGCGCCAGCGATCTTCATACTGTCTCTCCGGGTCCGCGCCCTGCGCTCTCTTCCCGCGCGACGTAACGCGCATACGCCTTCTTTGCCTGTCCAACCGTGGCCTGCTTTCCCAGCCCGAGACCCCAATTCAGCGCGCGGCTGACGGTGCCAAAGCTGCTGAGTGCAAGACCATGCGCCAACCCTCCGGCGATCGGCATGACCTGTCGCATCAACAGAAACACGAGCGCCGCCATCAGCACCATGTTCAGGGCATCGACCGTGGTGATGGCCGCACCGCGCGCCGCCGTCTGCGCGGCGTACGACTCGACGATCTGCAGCATCAAGGCGGCGACCAGAACCGTGAGAATCGTGATCAGCGCATACGTTGCGAGCTGTGCGATCCACGCCTCGAAATACCGCCGCGTGCTCTCGAACAGCAGCAACGCGATGAATAGCGGTCCGAGTGCAAGCAGTACGGCGGATGCAATCGTCGCCAGCGCGATCAGGAACATGGTGTACACGCAGAGCAGCCCCACCAGGAACCAAACAATGATGCCTGCGAGGTAGTATCCGAAGTCGCCATTCAACACGCCCCCATTGCTCCAAAGGTATCCGGCAACGGCTCCGCCGCGCTCCCAGATCGCATCAATGGTTCCAACCGGGTCCTGTGTCCCGACGATTGCAGCGGCGAGCTGCGCAGGCGCGTTGTAGAAGGTGTCCACGATGATCGAGTTATAGAGCCAAAGCCGCAGCGCGCACGCGAGCACCACGGCCAGCAGAATGATGCGCTTCAGTCCCATGACAAACGGCTCATCGATCTTTCCGGTCAGCTGTAGATAACCCCACACCATCACGTAGATGGTTGCGAGGGCCACGATGACCGGCTCCAGCGTGGTCGCAAGGCGGGCCGTGTTGTCGCCGATGTATCCGGCCAGCTGCGTGTTGAGCCAGCTCCAGAATGTCTCGAAGAACCCCATGCATCACCGCAGGGCATCAAGGCGCCGGTTGAAACCGTGATGCGAAGTCGCCGTGTCCCGAGACGATCCATTCGCGGCTCTGCTGTGCGTTGGCCCACTGAGCGCCGACCGCCGCTTGATAGAGTACGGCCAGCTTCGTCTGTTCGTTCTGCAGCATCCCCTGTTCGCTGGCGATGCGCGCCTGGAGGTCGAGGACCGCTTTTGGATCGCTCGCCTGCCCGATCGTGTTGATCAACTGCTGCAAGGCCGCGAAACGGTTGCTCGTCACCGTCAGAGCGTCCGCGGCGACGGCTTGCAGGGCCGAAGCAGAGCGTCTGCTTGCCATCAGCATGGCCTGCTGCTGCGCCGGCAGTGCGGCCAGTTGTCCGCTGTTGAGAACCGCATTTGAGCTCATCGCCCCCTGCATCGCGCTCGATAGCGCCGCGTACGAAGAGGTGCCCTGTCCGAAGAGTGTCTGCAGCTCGTTGCCGTTGGCCGGAAGGTAGTTGCGCACCGTTCCAGCAAGGAGCTGCTCCATGCCGCGGCTACCGGTGAGGGATTGAAACTGCTGCTGGGCCTGCAGCAGCTCCTGCTGCGCGGTCGCGAGCTGTTGCGCCAGCGTCTCCCCTTCCTGGACCAGCTGTGCAATCGCCCCGACATCCACGACTGCCCACTGCGCGAATGCGCTTTGAGTGCCGCCGAGTACGAAAACCGCACCGATACCTATCCAACGCAGTGATGCCAACATGCTCTAGTCTCCTTGACTCATGAACTCCGGAAGCCAGCGTGTGACCTGGCCGCCTACGCGCGCCATGATCTCCTCCATTCGCTCGATCGCCGTCGCGCGACCCGATATCACCTTCAGCTCTGCGTCGAAGCCGCGCAGATCCAATTGACAAACGACGCTGTGCGCGCCTTGCTTGACCAGGAATTGGCGCGAACCGGCTGCGACGTGCTCCTTGATCAGCTTGAATTCGCGCTCGCTCAGACCAAACCCGCGAACGTACTCATCCTCGACGGCATCCACATTCGGAAAGAGAATCTTCGTCGCCGTCTGCTCAACGATCGTCCGGCTGACCGGGCTCTCCAATACGTCGCTCGCGCTCTGGGTCGCAAGACACATGACAGCGTTGAGCTTGCGCCACGTTTTCGGCCCATCCTTGGCGAAACCCTGGAATGCGGGATCGGCGATCAGGCGCCAGAACTCATCCATCCAGCATACGAGCGGCCTGCCGTCGAGCATTCGGCGTACGAGATGAAACAGATACAGCGTCACGGGCGTGCGTATGGCATCGTTGGCGAGAAAATCCGTGACATCGAAGCCCACGATGGCCTGCCCGCTGATTCGCGGGACGACCAGATCCTCGATGTTGTCGAACACCCAGCCGTAGTCACCGCCGGTTGCCGAGCACCAACGCGCAAGGCGCGCCTGCAAGCCATTGGGATCGGTCGGGTCCAGAAACTCGGTGAGACGTGACAGCCTGCGCTCGGCCAGATCGAGCGCCAACGTGCCGCGAAGCGCCTGATCGAGATCCGCTTGCTCGCGCACCGTCAGCACGGCATGACTGCCACACAGCGCGCTCAGCCAGACCTTCAGGAACTCCTCGTTGTCGGCGCTGCGCGGCAGTTGCAACGGATTGAAGCCCGTCGGGCATCCGTTCTTGAGGCTGAGGTATTCGCCGCCCAGGGCTCGGACAAGTATCTCGAGTCCTCGGTCCTTGTCGAAAATGATCTGAGTAACACCGCGCGCGCTCAGAACCGTGACGAGAAAGCCGATGAACACCGTCTTGCCTGAGCCGGTCGGCCCGCATATCAATGTGTGCCCAGTGTCTTTGCGACTGCCGCCGTCAGGCTGCGAGGGGTCACTGGCATGCAATGAGAAGTGATAGGGAGAGCGCGCGCTCGTGACGAGAAGCGTCAGTGCCTCGCCCCAGAAATTTCCGTACCGGCGCCCGGATGGATAGTTGTGAAACGGCGCCATGGCTGCGAAGTTGCGCGAGGTGACCGGCGCCTTGCGGGGACGCATACTGAAAAATCCTGGAAGCTGCGCCCAGAATGCGGCCTCCAGTGCCAAGTCTTCCCGCGCCACCGTCATTCCGGTGTCGGCCAGGAGACTGCGAGCCAGTGCCACGGCGTCGTTGAGGGGCTTCAGCCGAAGCTCAGCCGGGAGTGAGATCGATGACTCTGGAACCTCCGCAAGGATCTGCAGCGACAGATGGTGGTCACCCATCACGAACTCGTTGCTGGTCAACGCGTCCAGCGCCAGCTTTAATTCCTCGGCCTGCGAGACTGCGAAGTCGCCGGCATTCGCCATTCGGTTGAATTGCCGCTGAAGCAGACCCTGGCCCGCAGCCTTGGTCAGGAAAGTGAAGGATTGCGTGAGCACGAAAGACAAGGGCGCAGACAGCAGTCGGTCGTACATGCCGACGATGCTCGGCGTCGCATACTCCTTGACACCGAGCATCGCACCGACGCGCTGCCCGGAGGGCAGGCGATACTCGACGGTCTCGGCCCCAAACAGCAGCCGCCCGGTGCCCAATACTTCGCTCAAAGGAGCGCGCGGCATACGAACCGGGTGCACCTCGGCATCCAGAAGCAGGCGCACGAACTCGAGGGTGCGGGAGTGCCAGTGGCCGTTCAGTCGGTATGAGCCAAGCGGCTCCGGATCGTAGCGACTCAGCGACGCCTGCACCGTCCGCGCCAACTTTTCGCACCCGTCGAGCGCGTCGCGAAGCTCCAGGGTAGAGGCGCCACGCTGAGCCCGCGACAGAAGAGTCGAGAGCACGCCGGTCGCAAGTCCCGCGGTGGGGCGGTAAACGATAGCCAAAAACACCTCGTTTGCCATCAGCGTCTCGTTTGACAAGCGACTCTGATACTTCGAGATGAGTGAGTCGGCGAACCCACCGCTCGCGGCGTCCGCTGTCGCAGAGGGTGCGCGGCGCCGAATGACATGAGTCCAGAGCGCCACCTGCGGGGCTGCGATATTCCGCCAAAGCACGTTCAGCCGCTCGTGCCAGGCGTTGAGCTGAGCATCGTCGGCACTCTCGAAGCTCGCGCCCGAAAGCTGGAAGAACTGAACGTAGTCACCGAACTTCGTCTTCACCACATTGGCGCCGACGTGGGCCGTATAGGGGACCAGTTGAGCCAGCAGCGCCTCGCGGCGTGTGCGGTGAGCGAGCATCATCGTGCTGCTCGCCGGATACCGCGGGCGTTGGGTAGATCCAGGATGAGCGGCGAGTAGCTGCTCGCCTTCCAATAGCTGAGATTTCCCAGAACCGCGGGCAGGCGAGTTCGCGCCCAAAGCATCAGCAGGTCAAAGAATCGCGCATCTCGTGTGCACAGCAGTGCGCAAACGCCGTGAATCGGCGCCGCCAGCAACAACGTCAAGAGATTGCGGGTGGCGAGAAAGGCCTCGAGCGTGAACATGAGGTTGACCAGCAAAGCCGAATACGTCACACCCCAGCGCATCGGAGGACGCGTGGCGCCGACGAAGAGCGTGTCGGCGGTGAGACCGGGATTTCGCGAGCTCATGCGTGCGACATCAGACGCCGAACATGCCGCGTACCCACGTGACGATTTGCGGCGCTCCGAACGCGATGGCAATTCCAAAGATGGCGCCCAGACACCAACCCCAACTCATGCGGTTTGCCATTGCCATGGCTCCCAGCACCATGACCAAAATGATCGCGATCGGCGTGAGCCAGGCCAGGATGTTCGTTTGAAGCGCCGTCGCCCCCGTTAAAAACGGAGAGGCCTGAGCGCACACGATTCCAGGCGTCGCGATCGCCAGGGCGAGGCTGCCCGCGCGGCGCGATCGCAGGAGGAAACGACGCTCGGTCGATGTCATGTTTGCGCGTCCTCGCGTGAAATGAAGGACCGCATGGCACCAGAACCCACCGATGGTGGCCAGCGACGTTTCGATGGGGAACGCAACGAAAGTCGCAGCTTCGTTTCCGAAAGCCGAGGAGCGCACCTGCTAGACTTCGCAAGCGCCAATTCGTCGCAATTGCTTCGATCAACGCATGTCGTCCGAATCGGCTCAATGCATCACGCGGGCGGCCTCCCTCATGCAGGACTTTCTGCGCGCGCTCGATGACCCGGAGGGAGGTGACGCGCTCTATGCGTTGCACCTGCCGGATGCGCCGGTGCGCGATCGGGAAGGCGTGCGTCTGGCCCGCGATGCCGACGCGGCCGCCTTTACGGCGCTGCATAGGGAGCTCAATTTGCATGGAGGCGATGCGTTACCGAAGTTTGCAGCGCCGAAGCTGCTGCCTCGGCCAGAGGCGGCGCAGATTGCCGGTGACGGCGCGATCGCGTGGTTTGAAGTCACTGAAACACGCACTCAGCGTTCACTGATCGCAGCGCTCGGGTTCGAAGCATCTGCGGACTCGCTTCGAGTCGGCTGGTGTACGCTCGCTCCGCGCGTCGAGTCTTGGTCCTATCGTGACGGACTGCTGCAATCGCTCGCGGACTACCCCTGGATGCGCAGGCGCGAACCAGCGCGGGCACGTGCGCTTCTGGATGCAAGCTATTTCCGCAAGTATGCGCGGTCGGCAGTACCTTTTGTGACGCTGCCGGATGCCCGTTTCAGCTGTCAGATGAGCACGGTTTGCTGCCGCCATGACTTCGAGATCGACTTGCCCGCCGAGGCGCAACTCCTCATCGATGCGGTCCCCTGGGAGGATTTGCGACCCTCGCTCGCCGGAACTCAGCTCCCAATTCGGTCCGATGGGAAGCTGCAGCTCAAGAGTTTGAATGAGACCTGCCGCTTCCTCGGCGAGAAGCGCCAGTGCCTCATTCACCAGAGGCTCGGCCGCCAGCCGTTCGCACCCTGCGCGATTTTCCCTTTCGCGTTCGCGCAGACGCCGGAGGCCGTGGCGGTGAGCTTAAGCCCCATCTGCGGGGCCACGCGTCTTGGATTGGGGGTCGCACCGCTCGAGCGCGAAGAGGACTTGCGCGAGCGCCTCGATCAAGCCAACCCGCGACAACCGAACGGCTTTCGATTGGCGCCTGATCGAGAGATCGGGTGGGAGGTCTTTCGCGACATTGAAAAGGGCTTGCTCGACTGTCTCGGCGCGCAGGATCTGCCACTGCGGCGACGACTTTACGTAGGATCGCGCCTGCTCGGTGCCCTCACCCGCGGTGAGCCCGTCGAGGTCAATCGCTGGCTGAACGACGCCCCCGTGGAGATCACACCGGAGCTGCGCGCTGCCATTGCGACGATGCTCTCGAACATTCTGGGCTGGGACCGAGCGGCGCTGCGCAGTCTGCCCTCGCAGCTGCCTCAGGAGCTCTCGAAGCTCGAAGTGCGCGAGACATCGATCGCCGTGCGGGTTTTTCAGAATGTGATCTTCTCGAAGGCCTATTCCTATCCGTACGATCTCACGACGGGCCACAACTTCGTGATCGTTCTGTATCTTCTGACACTGATCATGCAGTCAGCCTCTGCGGGGCCGCTGCCCGATGCCCTCTGGCAAGAGCTGGGTTCGCTCGGCGTCCACGGCCTCCTCAGATCCGTCCTGCGCGAAGGCGTGCCCGAAGGCTTTCGCAAGCTCTTTGGGACGAGCGAGTTCGGTCTTTGGGCGCTCGCTGTCTAAGGAAATATGAGCGTTACGATCAGAGAAAGAGACTTCGGCTGACTCGCACAAAACACGCTCTTAAAGGCGGATGACGACCTTGCCGATGAAATTGCCGCGTTTGAGGTAGTCGAGCGCCTCGGCGTACTGCGGCAGCGGGAACGAGCGATCGATGACGGGGTTAATGTGATGCTCGGCGATGAAGGCGTTCATACGCTCGAAATCGGCGCGCGAGCCGACGAAAATGCCCTGCACGCGCACACGTTTCATCAGCAATGCTTCGGCAGGTAGAGCGCCGTCGTAGCCCGAGAGCCCTCCCACCAGACTCAGCGCACCCGAGTCGGCGAGACTCTGCACCGACTGATCGAGCGTCTCCTTGCCGTTGAGATCGACGACCAGGTCGACCCCTCGACCCTGGGTGAGCTCGCGGACGCGTTCCGCCCACTTGGGCACGCTGCGATAGTTGATGCCATCGCTTGCGCCCAGGGAGTGCACACGCGTGAGCTTGTCATCCGAGCTGCTCGTCACGATGACGCGCGCGCCCATACTCGCCGCGAACTGCACTGCGAACATGGCGACACCGCCCGTGCCCTGCACGAGGACGGAGTCGCCGCTCTTGAGCTTGCGTCCCTCGGTGACCGCGGTCCAGGCGGTGAGACCAGCGGTTGGAAGGGTCGAGGCTTCCTCGTCACTCAGGCCCTGAGCAATGGGCACGACCGCGGTATCGGCGAGCACGACGTAGTCACTCAGTAGTCCGTTGATCGTCCAGCCATACACGGCGGACAAGAGCTGCTGGTTGTAGGGCCCGCTCGTCCAGTTGCGAAAGTAGGTATTCGTGACCCGCTCGCCCCTGCGCACTCCCGTCACGGCCGAGCCGAACGCGACGACTTCTCCGGCAGCGTCGGACCCTGGAACGAGCCCGGAGTGATCGTGGCCCTCATCAGGACCCAGGATATCGACGTCGCCGCGGTTCAAGGCCACTGCGTGCACGTGCACGAGCACGTCGTGATCGCCGAGCTTGGGTAGTGGCACTTCGACGATCTTCCACCGATAGCCTCGGTCTGCTCGCTCGAGCACGACCTGACGGGTCGTCGAGGGTAAATCTCGTGCGCTCTCCGCAGCCGCGAGGGCGCAGACCGGCCACGAAGCACATGCCGCAAGAGAGACTCCCGCGGCAACGATGAGTGCTCTCATTTCGGGGGCGGCGTTGTGACCGCGCGAGTTCCCGGCTTGCCCTTGTCCTTCACCATGAACACCAGGATTTTCGCGGCCTGCGTCTGGCTGCCGTTGGCGGAGACTCGGTGCACGTCGGCGGGACTTTCATAGAACATCTGGCCCGGCCCGAGCGTCACCTTCTCGCCTCCGTCGACCTGGGTCGTGTAGGAGCCCTCGAGCACATACACGAACGTATTGGCATCGTGGCGATGGGGCATCGAGGCACCGCCCGGCAGATATTCGACGGTCGAGACGACCACCTCCTTGCCCGGGACACCGCTAAGATCCTTCGTCATGAGAGCGTTGACGTTGGCTTTGGGCGCATCGGCACCCACGGTTGCGCCGCTCAAGAGCACGGCATAGCCGGCGGCCGCGACGTACAGCAAGCGACTGAGATTCCCCATAACGGACTCCCGTACAAACGAGCACGCGGCCGGGTCATGGCGCGCGGTGCTATTATCCCACAACGGGCTGCGAGCCCTCCTCGCTACGCTCATGAGCCCTCGAGATGCCATCGGATCGCCAAGTCGCCGTCATCCAACTCGACAATCCGCCGGTCAACGCGCTCTCACGCGCGACGCGACAGCGGATTGCAACGGAGGTCGTTCGCGCGGAGAACGACGATGCCATCGGAGCCATCGTCCTGATCGGCAGTGAAGCCTTTTTCTCCGCCGGAGCAGACGTTCGGGAGTTCAACACGCCGGAGGCCGCGGCTGCGCCGACGCTCTACATGCTCCTCGACTGCGTCGAGGGCTGCAGGAAACCGGTCATCGCTGCACTGTCGGGAAGCTGTCTCGGTGGCGGCTTCGAGCTTGCCCTCGCATGCCACTATCGTGTGGCACTGGCGGATGCGCGAGTCGGCCTTCCCGAAGTAAAGATCGGCCTGATTCCGGGCGGCGGCGGCACACAGCGTCTGCCCAGAGCGGTCGGGCTTGCAACCGCCCTCAATATGGTCGTTTCGGGCGAACCCGTGCGTGCCGCGGATCTGGCCAAGACCGCATTGTTCGCGCGCATTGTCGATGGCGACTTGCGCGAAGGCGCGCGCCGGTTTGCGCAGGAGGTCATGACGCAGCCCCCGCCGCGGCTTCGTGACCGGCCCGCACGCGATCCGCTCGCGGAGCCGCTGGTGGCGTTCACCCGCAACATCGTGCGCGCGAAGTCGGGCCCTTACCCAGCGCCCCTCGCCTGCGTCGAGGCGGTTGCGGCAGCCGCGTCCTCCGCGAGCTTCGAGGAAGGCGAACGCAAGGAACGCGAGATCTTCCTGGGATTGATGGGCGCACCCGAGTCACGCTCTTTGCGGCATGTTTTCTTCGCCGAGCGTGCTGCGGCCAAGATACCCGACGTTCCCGCGGAGACCCCGGTACGCGCGATCCGCTCGGTGGGCGTCATCGGTGCCGGAACGATGGGCGGCGGCATCGCCATGAACTTCCTGAATGCCGGGCTGCCCGTCACGCTCGTCGAGCTCAATCAATCCGCGCTCGACAAAGGCCTCGCCACGGTTCGGGCAAACTATGCGAGCACGGTCAAGAAGGGTCGACTGACCGAGGCCGATCTCGAGCAACGCCTGGGCCTGCTCAAAACCAGCGTCGGGTATGGGGACTTGAAGAGCGCCGACCTCATCATCGAGGCGGTATTCGAGGACCTCGCGGTGAAGGAAGGCGTTTTCCGTGAGCTCGATCGGATCGCAAAACCTGGTGCGATCCTCGCAACCAATACCTCGACACTCGATGTCAATCGCATCGCCGCAGCCACCAAACGGCCCGCGGACGTGGTCGGATTGCACTTCTTCAGTCCTGCGAACGTGATGCGGCTGCTCGAGGTCGTGCGCGCCGATGCGACCGCCAAGGACGTCCTCGCGAGCGTCATGCAGCTCGCCAAGAAGATTCGCAAGCTCGCCGTCGTCTCTGGAGTCTGCGACGGCTTCATCGGCAACCGCATGCTGCATCAGTACTCGGCGCAGGCTGGCTTTCTGCTCGAGGAGGGTTGCCTTCCGGCTCAGGTCGACCGTGCCATCGAGCGCTTCGGCTTTGCGATGGGCCCGTTCCGGGTCGGTGACCTCGCCGGAAACGATATCGGCTGGGCGGTCCGCAAGCGCCGCTACGCGGAGGGCCGTCCGTTCAACGGATCGAAGATCGCCGATCGGCTGTGCGAGATGGGACGCTTCGGCCAGAAGACCGGCGCAGGCTGGTACGACTACCGAGCAGGCGATCGCACGCCGCACCCGAATGACACCGTGAACGAGATGATCGTGCGGTATTCCGCAGAGCTGGGCATTCAGCGCCGCAAGATCGACGATGAGGAGATCATCGGCCGACTGATCTATGCCCTCGTCAACGAGGGCGCCCGGATCCTCGAGGAGCGTATCGCTCAGCGCGCATCCGACATCGACCTCGTGTATCTGAACGGCTATGGCTTTCCGGCGTGGCGCGGCGGGCCGATGTTCTACGCCGACACCGTAGGGCTCCTGAACGTCCTCGCCGCGATCCGGCGCTTCGCGCGCGGACGCAACCCGCAAAGCTGGACCGTCGCCCCCCTCCTCGAGCAGCTCGCCGCCTCCGGCGCGGGGTTCACGCAGTCATGAGCGACGCCGTCATCGTCTCGACCGCACGCACAGCGTTCGCCAAGTCCTGGCGCGGCTCGCTGAACATGACCTACGGCGCAACACTCGGCGGGCATGTCGTACAGCATGCGGTCGCGCGCGCTCACATCGACCCGGGTGAAGTCGAGGACGTGATGCTCGGGTGTGCGCTCGCTGAAGGCACGACCGGCGGCAACATTGCACGCCAGGCGGCGCTGCGCGCGGGACTTCCGGTCTCCACCGCCGGTGTGACCGTGAATCGGTTCTGCTCCTCTGGCCTGCAGACAATTGCCATGGCCGCGCAGCGCATCCTCACAGAAAAAGTGCCCGTCATCGTCGCGGGTGGCCTCGAGTCCATCTCGTGCGTCCAGAATGAAGCGAACCGCCACATGAGGGAGGATCCCTGGCTGTGCGAGCACAAGCCCGAGATCTACTGGAGCATGCTGCAGACGGCCGAGCAGGTCGCCAAGCGCTATCAGATTCCCCGTGAGCGCCAGGATGAATACGGCGCCCGCAGTCAGCAGCGCGCAGCCGAAGCGCGCGCTGCCGGGCGCTTCGATCAAGAGATCGTGAGCATGCCGGTCGTCTCGGCGATCGTCGATGAGAAGGCAGGACGCATCGGCACCCGCGAGAGCTTCCTTTCATCGGATGAGGGCATCCGACCGGACACGACGCTCGCAGGTGTCGCGAAGATCCGCCCCGCGATCCCAGGAGGCGTCATCGCGGCGGGCAACGCCAGCCAGTTCTCCGACGGCGCGAGCGCCTGCGTCGTCATGGATGGGAAGCTCGCAGAGCGCAGGGGCATTGAGCCGCTCGGTATTTTCCGCGGCTTTGCCGTCGCCGGCTGCGAGCCCGACGAGATGGGAATCGGCCCCGTCTTCGCGATCCCGAGATTGCTCGAGCGCACGGGCGTGCGCCTCGAGCAAATCGACCTGTGGGAGCTCAACGAAGCATTCGCAGTTCAGGTCCTGTACTGCCGGGATCGGCTCGGCATCCCGGATGAGCGACTCAACGTCGACGGCGGTGCGATCGCACTCGGACATCCGTACGGCGCATCGGGCGCACGGCTCGTCGGCCACGCCTTGATCGAAGGACGCCGTCGCGGAGCCAAGCTTGTCGTGGTCACGATGTGCATCGGCGGCGGTCAGGGTGCCGCGGGACTATTCGAGATTTGCTGAGTCGGGTCCGCCTTTGACCCGCTGTTCGTGGCTCGGGGTGAGCTTGATGCTCCTCGCATCCATTTCGAGCGCCCACACCCCTCTCACGGTGGTTGCGGCCGAAAACTTCTATGGCGATGTCGCGCGCCAGCTCAGTGCTCCGGACACCAAAATCATCGATGTGCTCAGCAACCCCGATGCGGATCCGCATCTGTACGAGGTGAGCCCCTCGGTGGCGCGAGGGGTCGCGAGCGCAAACCTCGTGATCTACAACGGACTCAACTACGATCCATGGATGATGAGGCTGCTTGCGACCTCGAACGGCTCATCGCGCCGGTACGTCATCGTCGCTGCGGCGCTCGCACCGCGCCGCTCGGCCGATGCGAATCCGCATCTGTGGTACGACCCCGCGACCATGCCCCGCGTGGCACGGGCCGTCACTCGGTCCATGCAGAGCCTCGACCCGGACGATGCCTCGGGTTATGCGCGGCGGCTCGAGTCCTTTCTGGCAACGCTGCAGGAAGTCGATGCGCGCATCGCTCAACTCAAGGCGCGCTTCGCGGGCCAGCCCATCGCAGCGACCGAGCCGATCTGCGAATACTTGACGACGGCCCTTGGCCTCGAGGTCCATGGTCAACACTTCCAGCTTGCCACGATGAACAACACCGAGCCGAGCGCTCGTGCTACGGCTGAACTCGAAGACGCATTGCGGCAAAAGCAGGTGCGCGCGCTCATCTACAACCGGCAGGCCAGCAATACGGCGGTCGAGAGGCTGATCCGCATCGCTCGCGAGTCGGATATTCCCGTGATTGCGGTCACCGAGACCGAGCCCCCCGGCCTCAACTACCAGCAGTGGATGCTGAGCGAGCTCGAGGCGATCGATCGGGCGCTGTCGCGCGGCGCGCCATGAGTGCCGTCGAATTCCAGGGAGTTACGATTACGCTCGGCGCTCGGGTGATTCTCGATAACGTCGACCTTTTGATCGAGGAATCGGAGTTCGTTGGAGTGCTGGGACCGAACGGCGCCGGCAAGACGACACTCATGCGCGCGATCCTCGGGCTAGTCACGCCCGCGGTCGGTGGCATCCGCGTGCTCGGCCGCGCAGCCCAGCGAGGTAACCCGGCGGTGGGCTACATGCCCCAGACGCGAGCGCAATCGGCCACGGCCCGGCTCAGCGGCCGCGATTTTCTCGCCAGCACCATTCGCGGTGAGCGCTGGGGATTACCGCTGAAAACTCAGGCGGCACGCAAGGTAGTCGACGCGGCACTCGAGCTTGTGGGCGCGGTCGAGCTCGCGCAAAGACCATTGGCGACGCTCTCGGGCGGAGAGCGCCAGCGCGTGCTGATCGCACAGGCCTTGTTGGGCCAGCCGAGAATGCTGTTGCTCGATGAGCCGCTCATGAGTCTGGATCCGCGGCACCAGCATGAGGTCGTCGAGCTCGTGCGGCGCATTCAGCAGCAGCTGCGCGTTGCAGTCCTCTTCAGTGCACACGAGCTCAATCCACTCCTCCCGGCGCTCGACCGCGTTCTGTATCTTGGGCAACGGGCATGCGGCGCTCGGTCGTGTGGCCGATGTCATCAACGGCGCCTGCCCTGTCGCGCCTCTATGGTGCGGACATCGAGGTCGTACGGCTGAATGAACGGTTCTTCGTCATGTCGGGCGGTCATGACATGGAGCGGGATGACCATCGGCACCATGTTTGACTACGAGTTCATGCGCAACGCATTCGGCGCCGCGACCGTGGTGGCCGTGGTCGCAGGCTGCTGCGGCTATTTCCTGGTGCTGCGCGGTCAAGCGTTCGCCGGTCACGCGCTTGCGCATGTTGGCTTCACGGGCGCGACGGGGGCGGTTCTGGTCGGCTTGCCACCGCTTTGGGGTCTCGTGGGTGTGACCGTCGCGGGCGGGGTTGCAATGGGCGCCCTCAGTGAGCGCCTGGAGGGACGCGATGTCGCGATCGGCATCGTTCTTGCGATGTCACTCGGACTTGGGTTGCTCTTCCTGCACTTCTTCACGACCAACGCAGCCCAGGCGACGGCGCTGTTGTTCGGCAACTTGCTTGGTGTCGACGGCGCCACGCTCGAAGCGCTCGGGGTACTGGCGGTGCTGTGTCTGCTCGCCCTGGCGCTGATCTCGAGACCCTTGCTTTTCGCGACGCTGCAAGCGGAGCTCGCCGAGGCCAAGGGCGTGTCGCTGCGCCTCATCGGCGTTCTATTTTTGGCCGTCGTCGCGGTCGCGATCGCGGAGTGCGCACAGATCGTGGGCGTGCTGCTCGTATTCGCGTTGATGGTCGCTCCAGCCGCGACGGCACTGCGCCTGACGCGCAGCCTCCTGGCGGGCGTCACCGTCTCGGTCGTGATCGCGCTGCTCGCTGCCTGGGGTGGCTTGACGCTGGCCTACTACACGGATTGGCCTACCAGCTTTTGGATCACGGCGCTGGCTTCGGTCGCGTACCTCATCGCAAGTCGGATCCATCGGGGGTGAACATGTCATCGAGCGATCGTCGATCCTTCCTGGTATTGAGCGCGGCCGCAGTCGCTGCGATGCGCACCGCCTCGGCAGTCGGTGACTCCTGGAAAAACGCGCTGATCATCAATGCCCTCGGAGGTCTGGACGATCCGAACCCGCATGCGGACGATGTACACCCGACAGCATCGAATCCGACTCCCGCCGGCGAACGCGACATGTTCGAGGAGCGGGTCCTGCGCGAGGCTCACGCCTCGGGCCTGACGGCAGTCAATCTCACCCTCGGCTATACAGCCGGTGAGATGGAGCCTTTCGAGTACACCGTACGTCTTGTCGCGCGCACGGATGCCGCTCTGCGCCGTCATGCTGCCGATCTGCTCAAGGTTTACAGTGCCGCGGACATTCTGGCTGCAAAGGCGTCTGGCAAGATCGGCATCATTTACGGGTTTCAGAACGCGGCCATGCTCGGCACCGACGTGACACGCGCGGATCTGTTCGCCGATCTCGGGGTGCGTGTCATTCAGCTCACCTACAACCCGGCCAACCAGCTAGGCGATGGATCCGCCGCTCCGCAGAATCGGGGCCTCACACCCTTCGGTCACGAAGCCATCGAACGGCTGAACACCAATCGCATCATGGTCGATCTCTCCCACAGCGGTGAGAACACGTGTTTGGAAGCCGCGCGTGCCTCGCGTCAGCCGATCTCAATCAATCACACAGGCTGCCGCGCGCTCAATGATCTGCCCCGCAACAAGACGGACGAGGAGCTTCGGCTCGTCGCATCGCGTGGCGGCTTCGTCGGCATCTATTTCATGCCCTTTCTCGCCCCTTCGGGCCATGCCCGCGCCGATGACGTGGTCGCACACATCGAGCACGCCGTCGCGGTGTGCGGCGAGGACCATGTGGGCATTGGTACGGACGGATCGGTCACGGCCATCGATGATCTCGAGGGCTACAAGCGCTCGCTTGCCGAGGAAATTGCGGCGCGGCGCGCCGCCGGCGTCAGTGCGGCCGGCGAAGGACCGGACACGTTCCCATTCGTGGTCGATCTGCGCGGTGTGAATCAGTTTCGCGATCTCGCCGATCGCCTGCAGCGGCGCGGGCACTCGAGCAGCCGCATCGAGAAGATACTCGGCAAGAATTTTTTGAGCTACGCCCGCGAGGTGTGGAGAGCCTGAAGGGTCACCTCAATCGTGCACGCCAACGGCCGCGGGTGCCGCGAGCGGCAGCAGCAAGCGGCTCGAGCGCCTGCCGTCATGAAAAATGCGGATGTGCGCGATGCGCGCATCCTCGATCCGTTCATAGCCCAGCCGACCGCCGGTATTGAAGTTCTTCTGATAGTCGGGGGAATTGAGCGGTGCGATGGTAAGCCGCAGGCGAGCCCCGGCGGGAATGCGCCGTGCCGTCCATCTGAATTCGAACGGAATGCTGAGCATCTCGCCCGCGTGGACCAGTTCCTGTTTGAACGGACCGTCCCGGAAGCGAGCGCGCCGGATGTCCTCACCAAGCTGAACGGCCGAGCCGTCCGGGAGCAGCATGATGAGCTGAGCCCAGAGGTCGAAGTCCGGAGCATCCGCCTCACACAGGATCGTGAGGCGCGGATGTCCGGCAATCTCGATCGGCTGCCTCAAGGGCTCGGAATGAAAGTTGAGCGTGCGCTTCGCGAAGGCCCGAAACTGACTCGTCAATCCTTCGTCGTCGGCGTACTGCGCACTCTCAAGCGCAGGCAGCTCGTGCGGATCGCTCACGAGCAGCGCAGGCGGCTCGGCTGGAGGTGCCCGCGGGATGAGCCGGCCGGAGTGAAAAACATCTCCCGGTGTTCCCGCTGCATCCGACAGATAAAGTACGAGCTCCTCTCCAGAGGATGCCGCATCGAGCGTCTTCGCGTAGCGCCATTCATCCGCGCCCAGCATGAAATACGTCACCCGCTCGCGCAGCAGCGCCGGCCGCGGGCCGCGTCCCAGCGCGAAATCGTACCAATCGGCATGCAGACGATTCATGTCGATCACCGCCGCGTCGGGGATGGTCAAACCCTCGATCTGCCGGCGCGGGCCCTGCGTTCCGCCATGGTCCCAGGGCCCGATCAGAAGGTAGTGACGCGCTACGGCCTCCGGCGGCGCATGGGCGATGTGCCCACGGTAATAACGCAGTGCGCCCGCCTGATCGTCGTCGAAGTAACCGGTGGCCGTCAGGATCGGCAGGCGCATTTGCGCGTAGTCCTGCGGCTTCGGCTCGGCGGCGAGATTGAACGCCTCCTCGCCCAGATGATCGAGCCACATATCGACGAATGAGCGCTTCGCGCCGCTCGCATCCGTCATCCACCAGTCGTCTTCTGCGATCCCCATCGCCGAGTCGAGCTCGGCAAACGGCCGATACGCCGCATACTGCTCGAGCAGCTTGCCGCCCCAGTAGTCATGGTTCGCGAGAAAGCCCGAATTGAGCGATCGCCCCGAGACATAGCCCATCATCGTGGCTGACCAGGACTGCGGAATACCGTTGCTGTTGGGCACATCCCAGCCGGGATAGATCGCGACGTACGGCGCAATCGCCGCAAGGTGTGGCGGATGCTGTGCGGCCGTGCGCCATTGAGTCATGCCGACGAACGACCCGCCGAACATCACGACTCTGCCATCGCTCCAGGGCTGCGCTGCAATCCACTCGACGAGGTCATAACCATCGCGCCCGACCTGCAAGCCGAGGTTGTCGCTCTTGATCCCGCCCGAGCGCCCGCGACCGCGCACGTACGCCTGCACGAACGCATAGCCGCGGCGCGTGTATGCCCGGGCCTCATCGCCATGTCTTCCGCCGTCGATGTCGTACTGGGTGAGCGTCAGGACCGTCGGCAGGCGACCTTCAGTGTGCGAAGGCTTTGAGATCCAGGTCTCGAGCTGCACGCCATCGCGCACGCTGACCATTCGACTCATTTGAATGTCGTAACCTGGACCAGCCTCCGGAGCGTCCGCAGCTGCCGCCGGCAGCGCAAGCAGTAGCGCTGTGACCCCTAGAGTCTCTCGCAGTCGCCGGCCTGCGCTGCGCAACAGTCTCAAGGCTTGCCGACGGGCACCGCCGTCGCATGGAACGGCTTTGCCGGCGCATCATTCGTGGGAGGTCCGCGGCGCATCATCAGAGCCAGTTGTCCTTCGAGCACATAAGCCGTCGTGCCAACCACGGTCACGGCGACGGGGCCATCAGGATAGCCCTCCTTGATGCTCGTCGCGACGCCGGTATCACCCTTCAACGCCACCTTCGACAGCCGTCCCCCATGTCCTCCTTCGACCACTAGAGCTCAGTCTTGCCGAAGGCGCGCATGCCATCCGGGCGATCGATGGGACGATCGAGCATGACCTCGACGATGGCTCCTGCCGTTCCATCGGGGTTGATCGGCACGCTGAAGAGCTTACTCGTCGCGAGCGCGTTCACGAGCACCCGCTTGCCGAGCACCGAGATGGCCATCGAGCACGCCGCCCTTCGGACCGAACCCGCCGTTACCCGCCCAAACCTCGAGAGCCTTGGCCCCTTGCTTCAAGCGGACCACTTCCATGTTCATGGTGTCGGTCGCGTAGGCAGTGCCGTCGGCGCCGATGGCGATGTCGTTGCAAAAACCACCTGCGGTGGGAAAGTCGTAGTGACCCTTCGGCGCGCCTGTCTTCAGATCGAAGGCATAAAGGGCGGTCGGCGGCGGCGGCGGATTTGCTGGAGGGCCAAAGACCGGCGTCCCGTAACACGCCCAAAGCGTCTGTGAATGATCATCCGCAAGCACACCGAAGATGCTCTGCATGCCGTCCGTTCCCGGCTTGATCCACGCTTCGGCGGTTGCGGCGCCGGGCTTGGCGCGAAAGATGGTGTGTGCCTGGATGCTGCCGATGATGATCTCGCTTGGTGGTGAGGCCGCTTGCGCAAGGGCACCCGCGACAGCGCCGCAGGCCAGACAAAGGATGAGCAGACTTTTCATCTTTCAGTGCCCGTAGGAGATGCGATAGATCAGGTTGTGGCCGTCATCGCTCATCAGCAGCGATCCGTCGGCGGCCACCACGGCTCCGACAGGGCGCGCCCACGCGTTGCCGTCATCTGCAATGAAGCCCACCAGGAAGTCATCGTATTCGCCGGTCGGCACGCCGTTCTTCATGCGCACCCGAACGATCTTGTGGCCCGTGCGGAAGGAGCGGTTCCATGAGCCGTGCATCACGGCAAAACCATCGCCGACATACTCCTTGGGAAATGCGGACGACCCCGAGGTCGCCGTGTAGAAGACGAGATTGAGGACGGCGGAATGCGAGGTGTACGGAACGTCGGGATTCGAGACCTTGCCTGCGAGGTCCGGACGCTCCCCTTTCAATCTGGGATCCTCGTGATTGCCCATGTAGTACCAAGGCCAGCCGTAGAACCCGCCCTCCTTCACGCGAGTCGAATAGTCGGGGACCAGATCATCCCCGAGCAGGTCGCGCTCATTCGTCGAGCACCACAGCGCCCCAGTCCCGGGCTGGACCGTGAGCCCGACGCAGTTGCGAATGCCGCTCGCGAACACCTTGCCGGGCGCGCTCGAGCCCACGTCGAAAACCAGTACATCGGCCCGATTGGTCTCATGTCCCCAGGCGGCTCCCAGGCCATGCTCGGCTTCCCAGGCCGTGACCTCCGCCGTAGTCTTCTTGGGCATGTCCTCCGCCACGTTCGTAGCGGATCCCACCGAGACGAACATGCGCTTGCCATCGAGTGAGAAGGCGACATCGCGGGTGAAGTGCCCGCCCCCCGCCGAAGGTGAAAGCTGCGGCACCACCACTTCCGGCACGGCGCTCGGCTTGAGGTCGCCAACCTTGTAGGCATAGCGCACGACGCGATTGGTCTCGGCCACGTACAGCCATTTCGGGTCGCTGGCGTTCGGATAGAACGCGAGACCGAAAGGCAGCAGCAGACCTTGCGCATAGGTTTGCACGGTAACCTTCGTGCCATCGGCCGACGGCCGCAGCACACTCACCCGGCCGCCCTGGGTCTCCGACAAAAAGATATCGCCGTTTGGCGCCAGCTTCATCGCCCGAGGTCCCTTGAGGTCGCGCGCGAACACGTCGATCTTGAAGCCTGCAGGCAGTTGCAGCTGCGCGTTCGCCGGCCGATCGACCAGCTTTGGAAAATTCGCAGCCGATGGCGTGTTGAAAGGCGCAGGAAGCTTCGCGATGTCGATGCGATGCGCTCGGCCGGGGTAATCCTTTTTCCAATCCGCCTCACCCTGCGGTTTGCCGGTGCTCGGCGGCGGGCGAAAATTCGGCGGCGGCCCGAAACCGCGGGGTCCGGTGTCTTTGAAGGTTCCATCTTTCACCGCCTGGAAATACGCGATGAGATTGTCGCGGTCTTCTTTCTGCGGCACGGCGATCACCATCGCCGAGCCGGGCACGACACTCGTCGGAGCACTGAGAAAACGGTCGAGCGTCGCGGCATCCCAGGTGAGGTGGGAATCGCGCATCGGCTGGGTGTAGCTGAACGCAGTGCTGCTCGCAGCGTGCCGTCCGAACACTCCATCGAGACTCGGGCCCTGAGCGCCCCCGTTGTCATTCGGTTCGGCGCTATGACACAGGGCGCACTGCGCCCGAAAGAAAGTCTTGCCTGCGTTTGCGTCTGCGGCAAAAGCGGGTGCCGCCGCCGCGAGGCTTGCGAGCAGGACGAGTGGACAGCGACTGATCATGAATCGATCTCTCCTCGGGCAGGGGCACATACGACGCAGCGGGTGGTGCGCGCGATTCTACGGGAAAGTCGGGATATCCCGGTTCGCAGCTCGCTATATACGATTCAATATAGCGTGGCCGGGGCGGCAAATCAGCCTTGACGCGGAGTGCGGCAATGACGGATCAGGGGGAGGATGAGGCCTCGAGCGCTTCGAGGCGTGGACCTTCGATTCGCCCGATGCGAAGCGATGCGTCGTACAGCACCACCCCGAAGATGGTGAGCGCGATGAGCAGCACCAACGATGCCCTCAAGTGCTGCACTCGAAAGCGCTCGATCGCAGCGGCAAAACCGATGAGTCCGAGAAGCGCCGCGACGATGATGATGGCGTCGACGCTCGCGCGTTGCCAATAACTGCCACCCAGATGCAGCCACATGCCGAACTCATCGAATGTGAGGGCGAGTGCGATTCCGTAGACGAAGGCGGCAATACGGCGCCGGTGCTCGCTCGGGGTCGCAAGCAGCAGATAAGCACCGACCCCGGCCATCAAGAAAATGCCGTAGTTGAGGTGGTGCACGTGTGTTCCGCGCAGAAAGAAATAAAGGTTCGGCATGCGGTGCGCCATGATGAGCAGCACCACCGTGCGCGCAGCGATGAAGGTGAGAATGAAAGCAAACAGCGCGCGCCGCGCCAGATGCGCAGACTCACTCGCGAGGGGCCCTGCGCTCGTCGGCGGCAGACTCTCCGCCGGTGCACTCAACGCTGAATGAGTCGCCCGCAGCGGGCGAGCACGCCGCGCAGGTCGCGCAGCGGCGGGAAGACCTCGTTGTTCCAGTCCGCACCCTGAGCGTCGTAGGCTCGCTGCTCGTATTCCACGATCTCCTTGTCCTCGCGGAAGATATTTTCCGTAAACCACACTGACGAAGGGCCACACGAGGTGGATCAACCCAGGGACCGGAGGCTTCTTGACCGAGAGGTAGCCGTAGGTCCGATTGGTGCGTTGCTCCGCATCGAGCGGCGTATAGCCCAACCAGACATCGAGCACCGGATCGTGCGTCACCTTGATGTCGCGTCCCACCCAGACTTTCAGACTCTGCGAGGGGTAATCCGTGCGGATCTGCATGTGATCCGAGAAGTCCTTCTTGGCCTGCGAGCGCTGGCGCACGAGATCAACGATGATCTTCTCGCCAACCGAGGAGCCGCCGCCCGTGCGACTGAAGCTGTATTCGACTTGAGCCCAGTCCTCGCCGTGCTGGCGCCCGAGGCACTTCGCGCGAATGGAGCCCATCTGCTTGCGATGCATGAACTGATGGTTCATGTCGAAGAGATTCTCGTGCATGAAGCTGTAATGGCAGGCGACCTCTCGGTTCAACTCGCGCGTCTTGTACTCAGGGCGTCCGGCCGAGCCGAGCGCGGTGGGCTTGCGGCTCTCGGCAAATACAGGATCGCCGGGGAAGACGAAGATCAGACCGTCCACCTCGCAGGCGGGGTAGCTCTTGACGCCCGCCGGCAACCGCTCCTTTTCTTTGCCGAGATACGGCACGCCCACGCACTTGCCGCAGCCGTCGTACGTCCAGCCATGATAGTGACACTTGAGCTCATCACCGCTGACGACCCCGAGATGCAATGGCACCTGGCGATGGGCGCATCGGTCCTCCAGCGCGAACGCCCGGCCCGAGCTGCCCCGATAGAGCACGATGGGTTCACCGGCGAAGCGGCGACCGAGGGCCTGCCCAGGGCGCAGCTCATGTGCCCAGGCGAGCGGATACCAATAGTCCGGGTGCGCACCCACGCGTCGCAGATCAAAGGCATTGGGTGAGTTGGCCGCCCGGAGCGGCAACGGATTGGGGGCCTCTTCAGACACGGGCGGCTCCGACCGATGCGACAAAACGTGAGGTTATCGCTTCCGGCGGGTTTGCGCTCGCAGTTCTGATTGAGGCGAACTTGACCATATCTGGTTTTGCGCGCCCGAACTCGCGCGACCGTCAGCGCCTACGTAAGATGGGTTCAGAACGCAACGGAGTCGAGAAGTAATGAAGGTCGGTGTCGTAGGCTCGGGAATCATCTCCACACATCATCTGACGGCCATGTCCCGCTATCCGGGTTGCACGGTCGTCGGCATCGCGGACCGCGACATCGAACGGGCCCGGGCACAAGCCGCACGCTTTCGTGTCGCGAACACATTTGACAGCCTCGGCGAGCTGCTCAATCAGAAGCCCGACGTGGTGCACGTACTGACGCCCCCCGACACACACGAGGCACTGGTAATCCAGGCACTCGCGGCGGGCGCGCACGTGTATGTGGAGAAGCCGATGGCCATCACGGTCGAGGCCTGCCAGAACATGGCGCGCGCGGCCGAGCGCTTCGGACGCGAACTGTGTGTCGGGCAGAGCTTCCTCTATACCCCGGCCATGATGCGCGCGAAGTCGCTGCTCGAGTCCGGTCAGGTCGGAGAGGTCGTTCAGGCATCCGCCTCGTTCAACTACGACGTCCGACGCAACCCGAGCTACAAGCAGGGGCATTGGGCCAAGGACCTTCCCGGCGGTCTCGCAGAGGATCTCGCGGTTCACCCAGCCTCATTGCTCATCAGCCTCCTCGGCGCGCCGCGCCAGACGCTTGCGCTCGACCGCTCGAATGCGGAGATTCCGGACGGCAAGGCTGCAGATGTCTGCGCAATCCTGAGCGGTGAGCGCGGACTTGGCACGCTCGCCGTATCGCTGCGAGCGCGACCGGACATGGGAATGCTCGACATCATGTGCACGCGACGGATGCTGCGGCTCAACATTTCCAGCATGGCCGTCTCCGTGTATCGCGATCTGCCGCTACCTAAGAAGCTCAGTCGTGCGGCCGGCAACATCGACATCGCGGCGCAGCTCGTCGGTGGAACGGCGAGCGCCACCTGGAAACTGCTGCGCAAGAAGGTGGATGGCTCCTACGGCATCGTGCCGCTCATTCATGCCTTCTACGCCGCACTGGAAGCGGGAAAGCCGGCGCCTGTCAGTCCGCAGATCGGGGCACAGGCCGTCGGCGTCATGCGGGCCATCTGGCCGCTGACGCAGCCGGTCACGCGCGCGGCGGCCGAGGTATCGTAGATAAGTATCTGATACAAAAGGAAAATAATTACTGGAAGACCAGACGTAGTCTGCGCTATGTTAAATGCCAGCCCGGCACTAAGAACCGGGCACCAAGGCACGGAGCAGAACTACAAAATGAACGCCCTCCAGTCCTATCACCAGTTCTTGAGCGGAATGCACAAAATCGAGATGGCGATCATCGAGCGCACGCGCGCCGTCGGTGGCGGCATCGTCGATCCCCGCAATTTCTATTGGCACCGCGGCCGGCCGTTCCTGCCCCCGCCTTCGGCCATCGAGCTTCAGATCAAAGTGGGCCAGAAGAAGCTCAATGCGATTTTGAGCCGTGAGCAGATCGCAGACTCAGCCGAGCGCATCGCGCGGCCTGATGTCGCGGCCTTCGTGCGCGCACTCGCAACGGAACTCGCGCGTCAGCCAAGATCCGTCTAGCATCTCGGCCTGTGCTCGCGTACGTAACACTCGGAACCAACGACCTGACGCGTGCGGGCCGCTTCTATGACCAGCTGGTGGAAGTGATTGGCGGCAAGCGCGTCTGGGAAATGGATCGATCGATCGGCTGGAGTACCTCCGAGAGCGCACCTGCCTTCTCCGTGATCAAGCCCTACGACGGCAAGCCGGCGTCGGTGGGCAACGGAGTGATGGTGGCGCTCGGAGCACACAGCAAGGCCGAGGTGGACGCGCTGCATCGCAAGGCCATCGAGTTGGGCGGCAAGGACGAGGGTGCAGCCGGACCGCGCGGCGAGCACTTTTATGCCGGGTACTTCCGCGACCTGGACGGCAACAAAGTGGCCGTCTTCTTCATGGATCAGCCCGCCTAAGTACCGCTGATCTCGCGAGTCTGTGTCGCTTTGCGGTGTGCGATCTCCTGGCGGTAGATCGGTGTGCGATACAGATGATCGCCCATCAGGGCCGCTGGCAGCGGCTTGAACGGCACCATCGACTCGAGCAGAGCATTGCAACGTGCTTCGACGCCGAGTCGATATTCGGGCTCCGCGACGATGAAAAGATCGTTGTTCAGGACGCCGTTCAGGACGAAGCGGGCAGCCACCATGGGGTCCATGGGCCTGACGGCCGCCGGGCCGCCACCCACATCGCTTGCTGGCCGAGGCAGCCGGGGAGGACCGGCGCCTGGCGGCCGCGGCTGCGCGCCCGGAGCAAGTGCTGGCGGGCCATTATTCTTGAGCGAGGCCGGACGATAGCTCTCACTTTGTCCGATGTTCGTGGCGGTAAGGCCGGGAATGAAGCACGAAGTCCCGATGTTCGTATTGCGAAGCTCCTGTCGTAACTCCTCCATCAGTCCCACGGCTGCGATCTTCGAGACGGTGTAGATTCCCGCACCGCTGCCCGGAAGGACTCCACTCGTCGAGGTGGTGGTGACGATGTGCGCCCCCTGCTTGCTGGCGAGCATGCGCGCGACGTACGTGTGAATCCCGTAGATGGGACCCCATAAATTGACGCCGAGGCCCCATTCCCAATCCTTATAAGTGCCCGTGCTTGCGGGGGCCTGCAATCCGACGCCGGCGTTGTTGACGAGGATGTGCAGTCCGCCAAATTTCTTTTCGATCTCCTGCGCTGCGTGCTCCCAGCCGTCCCGATCCATCACGTCGTGCTTGATCGCATGCACGCGCGGATCGTTTGCCGGGAATTGTTTCAGGGCATCCCCGATGTGCTGCTCATCGAGATATCCAATGACGACTTTCGCGCCCGCCTCGTGGAACACGCGCGCAATGCCAAGACCGATGCCGCTCGCTCCCCCGGTGACGTAAACGGCTTTGCCCTTCACGTCGGTAATGGTCGGCGGCTGTGCCATGCCGGGATCCGTTTCGGCGGCGGCAGCGCCGCGAACAACGCTTCCGAGAATGCCGGTGGCGCCCGCAGCGGCCATGCCGCTCAAGAGCTGCCGACGATCAAGCGTGTGCTCGTCCACAATCACCCCCCGGGAGAAACGACGGCCCGCGCGCCGTCAGCGAGGGCTTGCATCATAAGCAACTCCGATGCGTGGAGAAAATTTGTCCGGTTTGCGGCCAAGCATGAACCCGAGGCCCGTTTTGCCGTTATATGGACTGGTTACACGAGAACATTGACGTACGGGCATGAAAATCGCACAGATTGCTCCTCTTTATGAATCGGTGCCGCCGAAGCTTTACGGCGGAACGGAGCGGGTCGTTGCACACTTGTGTGACGCCCTGGTCGATCTCGGACACGAGGTCACCCTCTTCGCAAGCGGCGACTCACGAACGAAGGCGCATCTGCAGCCCGTTCGCGAGGAGGCGCTCCGGCTCGATGAGTCACCACTCAAATCGGACCTCGCGGCGCACTTGAATCAGCTGCATCTGGTTCGTCGGCATTCGCGCGAGTTCGACATCCTGCACTTTCACATCGACCTGATGCACTTCCCGATCTTCGAGCAGCAGGCCTGGAAAACGGTCACGACGCTGCACGGGCGCCTGGACTTGAAAGACCTGCCGGGTGTTTTCGCACGCTGGCCGCGCTTCGGCCTCGTGTCGATCTCCGATGCACAACGCCTGGCGATTCCTCGCGCCAGCTGGCTCGAGACCATCCCTCATGGCCTGCCACCGAAGCAGTACCAGTTCAACGCCCGACCGAGGTCCCCGTACCTGGCGTTTCTGGGCCGGATGTCGCCGGAGAAACGCCCTGATCTCGCCATCCGGCTCGCACAGCGCGCCGGAATTCCACTGCGCATGGCGGCCAAAGTGGACTACGCGGATCGCAGTTACTTCCACCACTTCGTGCGGCCACTCCTGGATCACCCGCTCGTCGAGTTCATTGGCGAGATCGGCGATGCGCAGAAGTCCGAGTTCCTGGGCAATGCCATGGCGCTGCTCTTTCCGATCAACTGGCCCGAGCCCTTCGGCCTGGTCATGGTGGAAGCGATGGCCTGCGGGACACCGGTCATCGCATGGAACTGCGGCTCAGTCTCCGAGGTCATAGAGCCCGGTCGCTCTGGCTTCATCGTCAATTCGGACGACGAGGCCATCGAGGCCATCGAGCGTGTCGGCACGCTCGACCGGCGCGAGGTTCGCG
>CAWCJT010000008.1:0-22802 GCA_963795975.1 uncultured Gammaproteobacteria bacterium | reverse complement strand
CCAGGAGATCTTCAACCACGCCGCCTTCAGGAGCGGTGGACAGGACATCCACTATCTGGAGCGTCGGCTCGGGTTGCGATGAGTTCGCGCAGGGAGTGACTGTCCGCTCCATGCCGTTCCTGACACTGTCGTTCGATCTCGGGACGCTATCGGCGGAAGTGGCCGAAGCGGCCTGTTCGCAAGCGGAGCGCTCGCCGTCACACTCCTCGATGCGCACGATGATGCCGTGCTCGAGCCCGCTCCGGGCGAAGTGCGGCTGTGGCCCACGACGCGGCTGAAGCACTCTTTCCCGAGGCGACCGAGCCGGGCCACCTGGTCGCGGCACTCGCGCGCGCGCTCGGTGCGCACGCGCCGCCCATCGATGTGCGCCCGCTTCCCGACGGATCTGGGAGCGCGAGTGGCTCAAAGACTTTCATGCCCGGCGCTTTGGCCAGCGAGTCTGGATCTGTCCGCACCACGAGACGGTGACGGCACCCGATGCCTGTATCGTCCGGCTCGATCCGGGTCTCGCGTTCGGCACCGGCACGCACCCGACGACCGCGCTGTGTCTGGAGTGGCTCGATGCGCACCTCGAGCCCGCGAGCTGTGCATCGACTACGGTTGCGGCTCCGGGATTCTGGCCCTTGCCGCAGCCAAGCTCGGCGCGCGTCACGCCTGGTGCTTCGATATCGACCCACAGGCGCTGATCGCAACGCAGGCGAATGCGCTCGAGAACGCGGTCGAAGGCCGCGTTGAGCTCTGCGCACGCACGAGATGCTGCCGCGGGACGCGGATCTGCTGCTCGCGAACATTCTGTCCGCGCCGCTGTGTGCGCTGCATCGAGCTCGCGACCCTGGTGCGGCCTGGTGGTCATGTCGTGCTCCCGGACTTATGGCGCACGAGCGCCCGGAAGTACAGCGCTTACGACGCATGGTTTGATATCGAGACCTTCGCGGCGTATGAGGAATGGATCGTTCTCTGCGGAGCGCGGCGCATCAGCTGATCGGGGCTTCATGTTCACCGTCTGCCCGAAGTGCAGCCTGAAGCTCGTCGTCACTGCCGCGGACCTGCGCGTGGCGCAAGGCTACGTGCGCTGCGGACGCTGCTCGAACGTCTTCAACGCCCTCGCGGGACTTCGGACGAGCAGCAGGCCGCTCTAGCAGCAGCAGGCACGTCGCGGCCCGCCGCCCGCACCTGGCCAGTGAGCCCGAACCGATCACCTCCGAGCCGATCAGTGCGCGGATGATGAGCCCATTTCCGATGCCGCGCTGGAATTCGATCTCGCATCGACGGATGTGTCGAAGGTGTTCATTGTTCCTGATCCGGATGATCAAAGTCCGACCGGAACGTTCGAGTCGATCGTGCTCGAAACGCCCGAGCCTCCGGCGCCTGCCGAGATGCGTAAGACGGCCGAAGCACTGCCCATCGAATTCGAGCTCGATGACTCGGTCGTGCCGGAATCGAGCGCGATGCTTCAGCAGCCGCCCGAGGAACCGCCCTCACCGCCGCCGACGCCCGCGCCGCCGGCCGGCACTGCAAAGAGATCGTCGAGCCGCACCGCACCGGGCGTTGCCGCGCCCGCGACCCGTGCGCAAAGTGCGCCTGCGCCCAAGACACCCGCTGCCGGCGCTGCGCCGCGACCCGTGCCGCAGCGGCCCGCAGCCTCTGCGGCTGTCGCAGCCGCACCGCGCCCGAAAGCCGGAGCACCGGCGCCTCAGGCATTGGCCGCTCGACGTCTGGCTTCAATACGTGACTCGGCCGCTGCAGTCGCGACCGGATCTGCGCGCTCCCCCGTGACCGAGACATCGACGCCGCAGAGCGAAGTGCTGCGCGTCCTGTGGCGCGCCGGAAGCGTCCTTCTCGTGCTGCTTCTTGGCATCCAGCTCATTCACCACTATCGCAACGATCTGGCGGGAGTGGGCTGGCTACGGGGCCTCTATGCTTCGATCGGCATGCCGCTCACGCCGCACTGGGATCTCAACGCATACGAGGTCCATCAGCTCGGCGCGTTCGCGGGGCCGCAAAGCCCGGGCGAGCTCACGGTACGTGCGAGCGTCAAGAACACGGGCGAAAAGCAGCAGCCCCTGCCGCTTCTGCGCATCACGGTGCAGGATCGGTTCGGCAACCGCATGGCCACGCGCGATGTGCCCCCGACGGCCTACCTCGCTGCGGCCAGCGCGGCTCACAGCTACATGGAAGCCGGGCAGCGCGTCGATGCCGAGATCGGCTTCGTCGACCCGGGGCCGAACGCCGTCGGCTTCGAGATCGACGCGTGTCTCGCCGACGCCGCGGGCCGCGTCGCTTGTGCGAACGACGCCGGCAATCGCTGAAGGCCCGCGATCATGCACATTGGATCCTACGAGCTGCCTGCTCGCGCCGTGCTCGCGCCCATGGCCGGTGTCACCGATCGTCCGTTTCGCATTCTGTGCCGCAAGCTCGGAGCGGGACTCGCCGCTTCGGAGATGCTGACGAGCGATACGCGATTGTGGAGCACGCCGAAGTCGCGCCATCGCATGGACCACGCCGGTGAGCCCGAGCCGCGCGTGGTGCAGCTCGCAGGCTCGGACCCGGCGGCGCTCGCGCACGCTGCGAGCCGCAACGTCGAGCTCGGCGCGCAGATCATCGACATCAACATGGGCTGCCCGGCCAAGAAAGTCTGCGGCAAGCTTTGCGGCTCCGCTCTCCTGACCGACGAAGACCTGGTCGCGCGTATCCTCGATGCGGTGGTGCGCGCGGTGAGCGTGCCGGTGACCCTGAAGATGCGCACGGGTTGGGATCCCGAGCCGTCGTAACGGCGTGCGCATCGCGCGCCTGGCCGAGACCTGTGGCGTACGGGCGCTCGCGGTGCACGGACGCACGCGCGCGGACTTCTACCAGGGCAGCGCCGAGTACGAGACGATCCGCCATATCAAATCCGAAGTTCGAATTCCAGTCTTCGCGAATGGTGACATCGACTCGCCGAGCAAGGCTCGCGCCGTGCTCGAGCTCACCGGGGCGGATGCAGTGATGATCGGTCGCGCGAGCCACGGCAATCCGTGGATTTTTCGAACTGTCAACGCCGAACTTTCGAGAAGCGCGCCCGCTGCGCCGCTAGCGCGCGCGCAAGTGCGTGCTATTATTCTCGCGCATCTCGAATCTTTGTACGCTTTCTACGGTGAGGACGCTGGTCTTCGGATCGCACGCAAGCATCTCGGCTGGTATTGCGAGCAGCTTGTCGATCCGCAGCATGTCCGTGCACGATTGATGGCGGCGGAGAACACAGTCTCGCAGTTTGCGCTGACGAAGAACTATTTCGACGAGTGGGCCAACGTCGCAGTGCCAGCGGCGTGAAGGCCGAGGACCTGGGGAGCCTCACATGGTGGCCAGCAAGAGATACGCTCGAGCTCGCAGGGATCTCGCCACACGATCCAACGGCAAGGAACTGCCGCTGCGCACGCATGCCGAGCGCGCCCTGCACGACTACTTCGCAAGCCTCAACGGTCACCGGCCTGCGCACCTGTACGACCTGGTGCTGCGTGAGGTCGAGGAGCCGCTGCTCAAGGCGGTGCTCGACTATACCGAAGGCAATCAGGTGCGCGCCGCAGGCATTCTCGGCATCAATCGCGGCACACTGCGCAAGAAGCTTCGCTCGCACGGACTGGCCGGCTGACCCCACCGCGCGGTTGCCGGAGGCGGTGCGCCGGCAAGGGCTGAACGCATGTTGATTCCAGTGCGGCGTGCTCTCATTTCCGTGTCCGACAAGAGCGGCCTCAGGGAATTCGCGGGCGCGCTCGCGAGCCGCAACATCGAGATAATCTCGACCGGCGGAACGGCACGGCTGCTCGCCGAGCTCGGAGTGGCGGTACGCGAAGTCTCGAGCTACACCGGCTTTCCCGAGATCATGTCCGGCCGCGTGAAGACACTGCATCCGAAGATTCACGGCGGACTGCTCGGGCGCCGTGGCACGGACGATGCAGCCATGGCGCTGCATCAGATCGAGCCCATCGACGTGCTGGTGGTGAATCTCTATCCCTTCGCGCAGACGATCGCCCGACCGGACTGCCACTACTCGCAGGCCGTTGAGAACATCGATGTCGGCGGTCCGGCGATGCTGCGGGCCGCGGCCAAGAACCACGAATTCGTCGCCGTAGTGGTGGATCCGGCCGATTACCCGACAATCCTGGCGGAGCTGAGCGAGCACGGGGGAGCGACGACGCTCGCAATGCGTTCGCGACTCGCGGCGAAGGCGTTTGCGCACACCGCGCGCTACGACACCGTGGTGGCAAGCTACCTGAGCGCGCGTCATCCGGATCCCGCGCAGCAATTTCCGGCGACTCTGCCGCTCGTATTCGAAAAAGTGCACGACCTGCGCTATGGCGAGAATCCGCACCAGCAGGCCGCTTTCTACCGTGATCCCGCGGTGCGTGGCGCGAGCGTCGCCACGGCACGCGTGCTGCAGGGCAAAGAGCTCTCCTTCAACAACATCGCGGATGCCGACACCGCGATCGAGTGCGCGCGCCAATTCGATGAGCCGGCCTGCGTGATCGTGAAGCATGCCAATCCGTGCGGCGTCGCGCTCGCGCACCCGCTGCTGCAGGCCTACGAGCGCGCCTATCGCACGGACCCGACCTCGGCGTACGGCGGCATCATCGCCTTCAACCGCGAACTCGATGCGCCAACGGCACAGGCGATCCTCGACCGACAGTTCGCCGAGCTCATCACTGCACCGAGCGTTTCTCAGGGTGCCCGCTCGATCCTGGCAGCACGCGGTGCGATTCGCGTGCTCGAGCTGGGTGATCTGCGCGATGCACCGACCGCGGAGCTGGAGTATCGCAGCGTCACCGGTGGCCTGCTCGCTCAGACACGCGACAGCGCCGCCCTGAACGCCGCGCAGTTGAGGACGGTGACGCGGCGCACTCCCACCCCTGAGGAGATGACTGACCTCATGTTCGCCTGGCGCGTGTGCCAGTTCGTGAAGTCGAACGCCATCGTCTATGCCCGGCAGCGCTCGACCGTCGGCATCGGCGCAGGCCAGATGAGTCGGGTTTACTCGAGCCGCCTCGCCGCCATGAAGGCTGCGGATGAGAAGCTCGCGATCGAGGGGGCCGTCATGGCATCGGATGCATTCTTTCCCTTCCGGGACGGGGTCGATGTCGCCGCCTCGCACGGAATCCGTGCCGTCATCCAGCCCGGCGGCTCCAAGCGCGATGATGAAGTCATCGCGGCGGCGGACGAGCAAGGGATCGCGATGGTCTTCACCGGCATCCGACACTTCCGCCACTAGGAGCCCCTCGTGAAGGTGCTGATCGTCGGAGGCGGTGGCCGCGAGCACGCACTCGCGTGGAAAGTCGCTGCCTCACCGCGCGTGAGTGAGGTTCTGGTTGCGCCGGGCAACGCCGGTACTGCGCTCGAGCCACGCGTGCGCAACGTTGCGGTCGCAAGTGACGACGCGGCCGGGCTTGCGGATCTTGCGCAGTCGCAGCGGATCGATCTGACGATCGTGGGTCCCGAGGCGCCGCTCGTCGCAGGACTCGTCGACCTGTTCAGGCGACGCGGACTCGCCTGCTTCGGGCCGAGCGCCGCGGCGGCGCGCCTGGAGGGCTCCAAGGCCTTCACGAAGGAATTTCTGCGACGTCACGACATTCCGACCGCTGCGTCGGCGACATTCAATCGCGCCAATTTCGACGCGGCCTACGTGCATCGGCAGCGGCCACCGATCGTCGTCAAGGCGAGCGGCCTCGCCTCGGGAAAGGGAGTGGTCATCCTCGACAGCGCCGCGGAAGCCATTGCAGTCGCAGAGGCGATGTTCGCGGGTCAGTTCGGCGCTGCGGGCGAGGAGGTCGTCATCGAGGAGTTCCTGCCCGGCGAAGAGGTGAGCTTCATCGTCATGGCCGACGGCGAGCATGTGCTGCCGCTTGCCACCTCGCAGGATCACAAGCGACGCGACGACGGCGACCGCGGCCCCAACACGGGAGGTATGGGCGCGTATTCACCTGCTCCCGTCGTGTCCGCGGCCGTCAAGGCACGCATCATGCGCGCCGTCATCGGCCCGACCGTCAACGGTCTCGCCGCCGAGGGCATGCCCTTCACGGGTTTTCTGTATGCGGGTCTGATGATCGCTGCGGACGGGACCCCGAACGTCGTCGAGTTCAATTGCCGGCTTGGAGATCCCGAGGCACAACCGCTTCTGATGCGCCTGCGCTCCGACCTCACCGAGCTCGTCGAGGCAGCGCTCGCAGGCAGCCTCGATGAGGCGCGCGCGCAATGGGACGAACGCGCTGCGCTCGGTGTCGTGATGGCCTCCGCGGGCTATCCGGACAGTCCCCGCCCGGGCGATCGCATCGAAGGCCTCGATCGCGCAGCGAGCCTGCCGGGCAAGGTGTTTCACGCCGCCACGCGACTCGAGGGCCGGGAGATCTACACGACCGGGGGCCGGGTGCTGTGCGCCGTGGGGCTCGGCACACACGTGAGCGATGCGCAACGCGCAGCGTATGCGATCGCGGATTGTGTGCACTGGCCTGGCGTGCAGTACCGCCGGGACATCGGCTACCGCGCCATCGAGCGCGAAGAGCTCAGAAGCTGATGCGCGCGAAAATCTCGGGACCCTGAAAGCTCAGTGCGAAGCTCGCGGGGTTGCTCTGCGAGGGCGAATCGTACGAGGCACGGATGATGGAGTAGCCGACGCCCACGGCGAAGGGCGGCGCCCAGCGATACTGAATATCGGCGTGGTAGTCACCGAGCGAGCCGCTGGAGTCGCTGATCGTGGCTCGCAGATACTGCCCGCGTGCCGTGAATGCCCAGCGCCGCGAGATGCGCCACACGCCATCGAGTGCGAGCGTGGGCACCCCGATCGCTGCCGAGGTCTCATGGTTCTGCAGCGTTGCAGGTACCGAGCCGCGCGCGTCCGCATCGAGCAGATGCACGCCGAGTCCGGCGCCGAGCTCGAAACGGTCGGTATACAAGAACGAGCGCGTGTAGGTGAACCCCATCATGCGCCAGTCGAGCTCGGTGATCACCTCGTCCGAGGCGGCGAAGGTTTGATTGCCAAAGATGATCGGCTGCGAGAGCGTCTTATCGCCACTGCGGTTGAGCTGAAAGTAGTCGACGCGCAGCTTATTGCGCTCGCGCAGTCGGAACATCAGCTCGAAGCGAGCCTGGGTCTCCTTGCTCGACAGCCCCAGATCGTGCTCGCCCGACAAGGGCGTGCCGCCGTATGGCATGCCGGTCGGATCGATGCGCAGACGCGTGGTGTTGGTGGCAAAGAAAGCGCCAACGCGCATATAGAAGTGATCGGTGATGGGACTCGGCATCTCGCCATGAAAGGCCGTGATGCCGTCCGCCGTCGTTTGCTGCGGCAGAGCGTCCGCCGCAGCAGCGGCAGCTGCGTGCAGCACGGACACTGCGATCACGGCCGCGAAGCCGAGCCTCGAGGTCATCGACAATCCATCACGATGCCAGCGTCGCAGAGAAGAGACGGAATGATCCGGGCGCATGCCTGCATCGTGCCCCCTCCACGCCCTCAGTTCTGCGACGTGCAGCACGCGGCCGGATCAGAGAGCCCGTGGACGCCCGGGCCTCAGCGCTTCATCGCCTCGAAGAACTCCCCGTTCGACTTGGTGTCCTTCATCTTGTCGAGCAGGAACTCGATGGAAGCGAGCTCATCCATCGGATGCAGGAGCTTGCGCAGAATCCAGATCTTGGCGAGCTCGCCCTGCTCGGTAATGAGCTCTTCCTTGCGGGTCCCGGAGCGATTGATATTGAACGCCGGAAAGACTCGCTTCTCGGAGATGCGCCGGTCGAGATGCATCTCGCTGTTACCGGTGCCCTTGAACTCCTCGTAGATCACGTCGTCCATTTTCGAGCCGGTGTCGATCAGGGCCGTCGCGAGGATGGTCAGGCTGCCGCCCTCCTCGATGTTGCGCGCAGCGCCAAAGAAGCGCTTGGGCCGCTGCAGGGCGTTCGCATCCACGCCGCCCGTCAGCACTTTGCCTGACGAGGGAACGACCGTGTTGTACGCGCGCGCGAGGCGGGTGATCGAATCGAGCAGGATCACGACATCCTTCTTGTGCTCGACGAGCCGCTTCGCCTTCTCGATGACCATCTCGGCGACCTGCACGTGCCGCGCCGCAGGCTCATCGAAGGTGCTCGAGACCACCTCGCCCTTGACGGTGCGCTGCATCTCGGTGACTTCCTCCGGCCGCTCATCGATGAGCAGCACGATGAGGTAGACCTCGGGCTGATTGGCGGTGATCGAAGTCGCGATGTTCTGCAGAAGCATCGTCTTGCCCGCCTTGGGCGGTGAGACGATGAGGCCGCGCTGGCCCTTGCCGATGGGAGCGATCAGATCGATCGCGCGCGCGGTCAGATCCTCAGTCGAGCCGTTGCCGCGCTCGAGCTTCAGACGCTTGGTCGGATGCAGCGGGGTGAGATTCTCGAACAAGACCTTGTTGCGTGAGCTGTCGGGTGAGTCGAAGTTGATCTCGCCGACCTTCAGCAATGCGAAATAACGCTCGCCGTCCTTGGGAGGACGAATGAGCCCGGAGAGGGTATCGCCGGTGCGCAGATTGAAGCGGCGGATCTGACTTGGACTGACATAGATGTCGTCCGGACCTGCCAGATAGGAGCTGTCGGCCGAACGCAGGAAACCGAACCCGTCCTGCAGAATCTCCAGTACGCCGTCGCCGTAGATGTTCTCGCCGTTGCGCGCGTGCGCCTTGAGGATCGAGAAGATGATGTCCTGCTTGCGCGAGCGGGCCATGTTCTCCAGGCCCATCGACTCGGCGAGCTTGACGAGCTCGTTGATCGGCTTCGCCTTCAGCTCCGTCAGGTTCATCGAGCTGCGCGACTGCGTCAGCTCCGCGGGGCTGATGACCTCCGCATCGTCGCCGCCGTCGAACACCTCGACGTCATGCATCATGTCATCGGGACGACCGTTGCCACGATTGCCGTCGCGGTTGCCGTGGCGGGGACCCTTGTTCGGGCGGTTGCGGCCCTGATTGCCTAGATAGCCTCTCACCGCGGTGCTCCCCGGCTGGCCGCCGGCGCGACCGGATCCAGATTGTTCTCCAGGAACGCGGACAGCTGCGATTTCGACACCGCACCGACCTTCTGCGCCTCGACCGATCCATTCTTGAACAGAATCAGTGTGGGAATGCCGCGGATGCCGAACTTCGGCGGGGTCTGCGGATTCTCATCGATGTTCAGCTTGGCGATCTTGATGCGCTCCTGATACTCACCGGCGATCTCGTCGAGGATGGGAGCGATCATCTTGCAGGGGCCACACCATTCGGCCCAGAAATCCAGCAATACGGGCTTGTCGGACTTCAGAACGTCCTGACTAAAGGTGGCATCGGTGGTATGCACGATGTGCGGGCTACTCACGCGGTTCAACCTCCGTGGGAAGAACAACAGGTTTTGAGGTAAGGGAATTGAGGCTTAGGTTGGAAATCGGGGTGGCGCGGCGAAAGCCGTGCCAGAAACGCCCGTTAAACGGTTACACTAACTCTAAGATGAGTATCGAATTTCGAGCCTGTAAGGGAAATCTTGATGCGCGGTCGCAGACCCTTAGGGGTCAGTGTGGGCAGCCGCCCGGTCCGCTCTCTGAGTACCTTTGTAGCGCTTCTCCGTCCGCTTTTCAAGGCCCCCACATTGCTCAAAACATCGAATTCGCCGTCAATGAGTGATCAAGTTCCCACTTCCGTGACATTCGAATCACTGGGGCTCGAGCCCACGCTGATGCAAGGCATCCGCGATGCCGGCTTCGTCAACTGCACGCCGATCCAGGCCCAGACACTCCCCATTGCGCTCGCCGGGAAGGACGTGGCCGGTCAGGCCCAGACGGGCACGGGTAAGACCGCAGCCTTCCTGATCGCGCTGTATCACGCGCTGCTCACGCGCCCTGCCTCCGCGAGCCGCGCCGCGACCTCCATCCGCGCCCTCGTGGTCGCACCGACGCGCGAGCTCGCCGTTCAGATCCATCACGACGCCGAAGTGCTGGGCCGCCACACCGGTTTCAGGCAGGCGGTCGTGTTCGGTGGCACCGACTACGAGAAGCAGAGGCGCCAGCTGGACGACGGGGTCGACGTTCTGATCGGCACGCCGGGCCGGCTGATCGATTACTTCAAACAGCATGTGTTCGACATGCGGCACGCCCAAGTCCTGGTGCTGGACGAGGCAGATCGCATGTTCGACCTCGGCTTCATCGCCGACATCCGCTACGTGATGCGGCGCATGCCTCCGCCCGAGCGGCGCCTCTCGATGCTGTTCTCGGCGACGCTCTCCTACCGGGTTCTCGAGCTCGCCTATGAGCACATGAACAACCCGGAGCTCGTGCGCATCGAGCCTGACAAGATGACCGTCGATCTGGTGCGCCAGATCATGTACTACCCCTCGATGGAGGAGAAGGTGCCGCTGCTCATTCGACTGCTGCGGCAGGCCGAGGCGCGTCGCACGATGATCTTCGTCAACACCAAGCGCATGGCCGAGCGCCTCGAGAACACGCTGCGCGCGAACGGCTTTCACGCACAGGCCCTCTCCGGTGACGTGCCGCAGACGAAGCGGCTGAGATTTCTGCGCGACTTCCATAACGGCGACCTCGCGGTGCTCATTGCGACCGACGTGGCCTCACGGGGTCTGCACATTCCGGACGTGAGCCACGTCTTCAACTTCGATCTGCCGCAGGACGCCTCCGACTACGTACATCGGATCGGCCGCACGGCGCGCGCCGGCGCGGACGGCGACGCGATCAGCTTTGCCTGCGAGGAGTTCGCGGTGTCTTTGCCGGAGATCGAGGAGTACATCGGCCACAAGATCCCATCGGCCACGATCTCGGCGGAGCTGATGAGCGAGCCGGTCGTGCAGGCGCGAGCGAGCGAGCACGGCGCTGCTCGTGAAGGCTTCCACGGCGGTCGCCGGCCACGCCGGCCCGGCGGGCATGGGGGGCAGGGCGGGCAGGGCGGGCAGAAGAGCCACCGCGGACCGCAGCGGTCCGGGAGGCGCGTCGGCCGTTGAGGGCCTCGTCAGACCAGATCCCGCACCGAATCCACCGCCGGGTGCGACCCATGCTCGCGATGCAGACCTGCGCTGTCCGGGCGACGAATTCCATAGACCCAGGTCAGTCCCGAGCGCCTCGCCGCAGCGAGCACTGGCGGGCTGTCGTCGATGAAGGCCGTGCGTCGCGGGTCATAGCACTCGACCGAGCGCACCTGCTCCCAGAAGCGCGCATCCTCCTTCGGTACGCCGAAGTCGTGCGAGCTGATGACCGCATCCATGAAACGGGTGACCCCGGTGCACTCATCCTTGATGCGCAAGACCTCCCGATGCGCGTTGGTGAGCAGCACCAGCCTTTTGCCCTGCAGCCGCAGCTTACGCAGGAACTCGGGCGCGCCCGGCAACCAGCCGATCCGTCCCGCGACCGTCCGCTTGAGGCTGACGATGTCGAGGCCGAGCTCGCGGCTCCAGTGATCGATGCAGTACCAGTTCAGGGTACCTTCGCATGCGCGGAAGCGCAGAATCAGTTGCTCCCGCGCCTCGCTCGATGCCATGCCGTTGAGCGCCGCAAACTTCGCCGGAACGACCTCGAGCCAGAAATGATTGTCGAACGCGAGATCGAGCAACGTCCCGTCGAGATCGAGCAGCACCGTGTCGATCTGCGTCCAGTCGGGCCGCGCCGCAACAGCGGTGCTCGGCGCGCTGCCGTGGACTTCATATGTCATGCAGGCCCTCTTAGGCCACGAAGGTGCGGCCATGGTAAGCTACGGCGGTCGTTCCGGCCTCCCGCCGATTACTTCATTCCGGTTATGGCGGAAATCGAAGACAACGTCGACCGCGAGCTGTTCCGCAACTTCGAGAAGCTGCGGCCGCTGCGTATCGAGCATCGCGACCTCGATGAGGTGATCTCGCGGCTCTCGCTCGACATTCACGTCGATGAGCTGCAATTGAAGCGCCTCAAGAAGCGCAAGCTGATGCTCAAGGACCAGATCACGCGCTTGGAAAGTCAGCTCATTCCCGATCTGAACGCATGACGCGCAGCCTCTCCGCGACGAATGGATAGCGCCAACAGCGCCTTCAAGAGCTTCTTCAACCAGCTCACCTCTGCCGAGGTTCTCGTGGAGCTCATCGCGATCGTGGTCGCGGTGGCTCTGTCGCTCGCCGGGGGGCATGCGTTGAAGCCGTGGCGCCGGCGGCGGGGTGAGCCGGCAAGCGAGGCAGTCGTTCAGAACACGCTGCTCGAAGGCGCCGTGATCCTCGCGCCGATCTTCCTCGCCCTCGTGCTGCTGCTCATCGCGCGTGCATTGCTCGCGGCCGCGAGTGCGCCGACTGGCGTCGTGGATCTCGCACTGCAGCTCACCACCGCATTGCTGCTCGTTCGGGCGGGAGTCTACGGTCTTGGGCTGTTGCTCGGACGCGAGACCTGGTTCGACGCTTGGGAGAATCGCATCGCCTTCGTGGTCTGGCTCATGGTCGGCTTCGAGCTGGTCGGCTGGTTCGGGAAGATCCAGGCGACCCTCGAGAAGATCACGCTGATTCCGGGCAAGAACGTCTTCAATCTGTGGGAGCTGCTCAAGGGAATCGTCGTCGTGACGGCGTTCGTGTTCGTCACGACGCTCATCGCCCGCACCATCGAGCGCCGACTCATGCGGCTCGATGCGATCGCCCTCTCGACGCGGATCGGCATCTCGAAATTCAGCTACTTCCTGCTGGTGGGCATGGGCGTGCTGCTCGGCATCAACGCGGCTGGCGTGGATGTCACCACCCTCAACGTGCTGACCGGCGCGATCGGTATCGGCCTGGGATTCGGTCTGCAGACGATCGCCGGCAACTTCGTCAGTGGCTTCGTGCTGCTGATGGACAAGTCCATCAAGCCCGGCGATGTGATCAGCTTCACCGGCCACACCGGCACCAGCACCGAGAACTTCGGCTGGGTTCAGGAGCTGCGTGGACGCTATGTGGTGGTCCGTGACCGTGACGGTGTCGAGACGCTGGTACCGAACCAGAATCTCATCACGAACTCGGTCATCAACTGGAGCTATTCGGATCAGCGTGTGCGCATCAGGTTGCCGGTCATCATCAGCTACGACGATGATCCCGAAGTCGCGCTGAAGGTGCTGCTCGATGCGGCGCGCGACCATCCGCGCATTCTGCGCGAGCCGCATCCGGTGACGCGTCTCATGGCCTTCGAGGACTACGGGATGCGTCTCGAGGTGCGCTTCTGGATTGCCGACCCGATGAACGGCGTCAACAACGTTCGCTCGGACGTGAATCGCGCCATCTGGCGAGTCTTCCGCGAGCACGGCATCAAGATCCCGGTCGCGCAGCGCGAGATTCGCATGCTCGATTCTGCGGCGCCCAGGCGCGTGCGCGCGATGCTGGCCGAGCGAGACGACGCGGAACGCTGACGGGCGCGCCGAAGGACGCCGCTGCGCAAGCCGTATGCCTCTTGAGATCGCAGCCGATGTAGTCATACCCGATGGCGAGCTGTCGTTCGCTTTCGTGCGGGCCTCCGGGCCGGGCGGTCAGAACGTCAACAAGGTCGCATCCGCGGCGCAGCTGAGATTCGATCTGGCGGCGAACTCGACCTTGAGTGAAGGCGCGAAGCAACGCCTGCGCGGCCTTGCGGGCCGCCGCCTGACGGCTGACGGCGCCATCCTCATTTTCGCAAGAACTCACCGTACTCAGGAACGCAATCGCGCCGAGGCCCTTGAGCGGCTGCGCACCTTGATTCAAAGTGCGCTAGTGCCTCCGAACGTGCGCCGGCCGACCCGCCCGACGCGCGCCTCGAAGCTCGAGCGTCTGGCCGGCAAGACTCAGCGTTCGCGGCGCAAGGTGCTCCGCGGCCGTGTACGCTGGGAGGATTGATGCTTCTGTGGATCGCAACCTTCGCCTTCCTGCATCATCTCGCGGCCTTTACGGTCGTCGCGACGCTGGTGTTCGAGCACGCAGCATTCTCGCCCGTCATGACGGTGGAGACGGCGCGCAAGCTGCGCCGCATCGATGCGTACTACGGCATCGCCGCCGCATTACTGGTCGTAATCGGCTTTCTGCGGGTTTTCTACTTTGAGAAGGGCGCCGCGTACTATTTTCACGATGCCTGGTTCATCGTGAAGATCGCACTGTTCGCGCTGGTCGGCATCCTCTCCATCTATCCGACCAAGGTATTTCTGTCATGGCGATCGGTGCTCGCACAGGGCGCGGCGCCGCAGATTCCCGCACCCGTCGCGAAGGCCGTACGGGTCTGCCTCATGCTCGAGCTCGCCGGCATCGTGGGAATTCTGCTCGCCGCCGCGCTCATGGCGCGGGGTGTCGGCTACTTCGGCTAACAAATTGAGCGGTCAACCGCTGATCGCGTTCGAGATGGCGGAGGACATCCTGCTGCGGCTTGATTCCAACGTGTCACGCACCGGATTGGGCATTGCGAGCGCTGCCTGCACTCCCGGGCGGGATTCCATGCGGCCGTGCCAGCGCATGAAGTTGGGCGTGGCCGTCGGGTTCACGAGCGCCGGTGACATGCGCGGCATTCCAGCGGCCATGGCATAGCAACTCACATCCGCGAGCGAGAATTGCTCGCCGGCGAGCCAGGCGGTCTCGCCGAGCTGCTTTTCCATGCGCTCAATCGAGGTACGTACCTGGCGGCCCCAGTTCTCGAGCTGCTCCTTGGTGTATCCCTGGCGGGCGGACGTGCGCCATTTGTCCTGCTGCTCCTTGAGGGGAATACGCGCGATCTTGGCCTCGAACTCCTCCGGGGTCAGCTTGTCGGTGATGTTGCGGATCATGTGATGCCAGGCGATGAAGCTGAGCGCCGGACAAAAGTACTCATCGACGAATTTCGTCCAGACGCGCATGCGCGCGCGCCAGTAGGGATCCGCCGGCCGAAGCGCGGGACCCTCGAATACATCGTCGAGGTACTCGTTGATCACCGTCGACTCGGTGATGACCTTGCCATCGTGCACGAGAGCCGGAACCTGCCCGTTCGGATTGATCTTGACGAACGCGGGTTCGTGCTGCTCGAACTGGTGCAGGTTTACGAAATGGCTGTTGAAGGGGACGCCCTTCTCCTTGATGGCAATCAGTGTCTTCAGGGAGTTGGCGGCGGGCTCGGCGTGATACAGGTCCAACATGGCGTGCACCCCTACTGCTGTGTCGACGATAAGAATGCACCGCTCATCATGGCCGCACAACGAGCCGTGCGAGCTTCTCGAGGGCCGCCTTCCAGGCCGAACGCTCGATCTCTACACGCTCGGGGCTGCCGAGCTTGCCGATCTGGACCGCTATCTGCGCCTTGTTGGCGCCTTTGCTGTAGAACCCCATTTCCACCCGCGCCGTCGCGTTCCAGGAGCCGCGCAGGTATTTCTCGGTGGTCTGGGAAGTCTCGACGAACGTCCCCTTTGGAAACCAGCGCCTGCGGCGCGCCGCCGTCGCCGTCTCGTCATACAGCTCAGCCAAGCTCGCAGCGACCGTCTTCGACACCGCAACCGAATATCCGCTGGCAGTCTGGTGACGCGCACGCAGACCGCGTGCGCGCTCGTATTCGACCGTGACCATCTGCGACCACCAGGACTTGACCCCGTGCTCGCGCGCCAGCAGCTGAGCGATCGCGCGGTGCTCGAGCCGCCGGCCGTCTGCAGCATCCAGTAGCTTGAACCACGCGCTCCAGTCTCGGCCGGTCTTGGCCTTCACGACAGCATCGCTCATCGAGGGCACGTACTTGGGCATGGTCAGGTCCTCAGGTCTTCCATTCCCCGAAACTCCACGAAACCCGTGATCCGCTTCCACAGATAGTCGCCATAGAGAAAAGGCGTGAAGCTCGCTGGATCATCCATCGGCAGGGGCCGGATCAAGGCATCCGTGCGGGCCTCATAGAAGAAAGGGATGGAGTAGCGTTGCTCGCCGGCGCCGATGACGCGGTGTTCGGTTGCTTTGATGCGCGCGCCGCACCAGCGCTCGAGCACCTGACCGAAGTTGAGCGCGAGCGCGTCCTCGCGCGATGGCACGTCGAGCCAGCGGCCGTCGGCGGCGCGCGCCTGAAGTCCGCCGACGTGGTCTTGCGCGAGCAGCGTGATGAAGCCCGAATCCGTGTGCGGCGCTCCGACGACGTAGCGCCTTGCTCCGCCCGCGAGCGCCCAGATGCCTGGGTCGCTGCAGCTTGCAAGCTCGGCCGCATCACGGATGGGGTAGCGCAGCAGACGCAACGTGGAAAGTCCGCGACGGAAGGCCGCGTCGAAATACTCCTCAGTGAGGCCGAGGCTGCGGGCGATCGAGCGCATCAGGGCCTCGCACACCCGCTCCATGGCCTGGTAGTAAGCGCGCACTGCGGCTCGCCAGCCGGGCAGTAACTCCTCGACCGGCAGCGGCGTCGGCTCGCGCAGCGGATCGGCTCGATCGACGAGACCCTCGTAGACCACATCCGCTCCGATGTCGATGCCCTCCTTGCTCGTGAGGTTACCGGGTTGGACCGGAAACCAGCCGCGGTAGATGTTTGGATTGCGGGGCTCGAATTTCTGCCGCCACAAACCTCGCAGCGCGGCTGCGGGAAGATCGAAGATGCGCAACAGCCCGCTCCGCGCGGTCAATCCGAGCGGGACCTCAAGAGGCAGCCCCGTGATGCTGAGAAATCCAACCTCGGAGGCGGCGCGCATGATCTCGGCGTCGGTCGCATCCCGCGCCGCCGAGCGTGGCTCGAAGAGCGACGCGATGTCGATGAGAGGGATGAGGATCGACCTACTCCCAGCTGGCGCGAGTCAGCGATTTCATTACGCGGTAGGTGAACTCGGCGCTCGAGTAGAAATCGGCGACCTCGTGGCGCTCGTCGCGGCCGTGCATGCGGTCATCGTGAATGTCATTCCAACCCCCTCCCACGCCGTAGCTCGGGATGCCAGCGCGCCGGGTGAAGATCGAGTCGCTCGCACCGGCGAACATGCGCGGTACCACCGGAACACCGGGCCACATTGATTGCACGACCTGCTGCACGGCGCTCAGCAGCTTCGTATTCACGGGTGAAGCGTCCGAGCGTTCGACGGTCCCGAGCACCGCCACTTTGATGCCGGAGTCGCCGATGGCCTTCTCGATCGCGGCCCGCGTACCCTCGACGGTCGCACTCGGCATGATCCGGCACTGCACGGTGGCCGTCGCCCGCTGCGGCAGGGCATTTTCCTGATGACCACCCGAGAGCATCGTCGCGACGCAGGTGGAATGCAGAATGGCATTGAACGCGGGATCGCGCGCCACGCGCCGCGCCGCGGCGAGATCGAGCGGCTGCGCTCCGAGTGCCCGCATGTCCGAGCGGATCTCGCCGGACTGTAGCTCGGATGCTTTCGCAAAATAGGCCCGCGTGGTGTCGTTGGTCTCGAATGGAAATTCGAAGTGCGACAGCCGGATGAGTCCCGCGGCCAACTGATAGATCGCGTTGTCGGGTCGCGGCTCGGAGGAATGTCCGCCCCTGTTGGTGGTCTCAAGGGTGAAGGTCACGTAGGTCTTCTGCGCAGTCTCGACGCCAAAATCGAGCCGCCTCCCGTCCGCGTACTCGCCCGAGCCCCCATCGGGATTGAGGGCGATCTGCGCATCGATCAGGGGTCGGTGCTCGCGCACCAGATAGTCCATGCCATTCTGCTCCTGACCGACTTCCTCGTCGGCCGTGAAGGCGACGATGAGATCGCGCTCCGGCTGGAACTTCTCCTGCTTCAGGCGGATGAGCGCGGCGGCAACCACGGCATCCTCATCTTTCATGTCGCTCGTGCCGCGCCCGTAAAAGTAGCCATCCTTCTCGGTGAGGCGAAACGGCGGCAGCGACCAGTCCTCGGGCTTCGCCTCGACCACATCGAGATGCCCGTTCCACAGTATCGGCCGCGCCTTGCCCGTACCCTTCAGGCGCACGACGACGTTCACCTGGTTGGGATATTTCTCCTCGGGCAGGACCTGCATTTCCGAATCGCTGAAGCCGCCGGCCTTCAGATACCGCACCATCACCGCGGCCACCTCCCTGGTGCCCACCTCGTGCACCGAGCGCACCGCAATGAGATCGCGCAGGATGTCGTGCGCGAGCCTCTGATTCGCGGCCGGCGGCATCGGTCCCGGTGGCGGAGCGGCGCCGCGCGCGGGAAGTTGCACGAGCGCCGGAAAAAGAGCGAGCAGCAGCAAACGTTTCATGCGTGTGTCACCTGCAGAATGCTATGCCGAATCTCCTCGTTGAGAACGAGCTGAGCATCTTCGGCCACGTGGATCAGCACCTCGTCGAATTCGAGCTTGCCCGCCGCCGATGCGCGGATGACACCACGCTCCCGCAACAGGTCGATGAAATGCTCGAACAGAGAGCGGTCGAAGAACTCGGGCGAGTTGAACCCGTACAGCAGCGTCATGCGCTGCGCCATGAGCTGACAGCGCTGCTCGAGCGTTGCCTGCGTGATCTCGCCGCTGCCGGCCTTGAGCAGCAGGGCGATCGTCAGGTAGTAGCGCTCGATGGTCTGCAGCGAAGCGCGCGCAAGGAGCGAGAGCTGAACCGCCTCTCCCGAGGTCGGCGGAGGTCTGCGCCAGGCGCTGCCATCGGCGTTCCGCTCGAGCAATCCCTGCCGTGACAGCGCGGACAGAATGGCATCCACGACGGCGGGCACTTCATCCTCGCGCCACCGCAGAAAGAGCTCCGAGGCGATGTACGGATAGATGCGCCACGTCAGACGCTGGATGTCCGTGCCGCGCATCGTCGAGTTGCCCAGGAAGGCACAGGCGACGAGCGCAGGCAAAGCGAACAGGTGCAGCACGTTGTTACGATAGTACGCCGCGAGCACTGCGGACTCATCGCTCATCTGCAGCAGATCCCCGAGCGGATGCTCGAGCCGAGTCACGACTTTCATCGATTCCCCGTAGGCAATGATTTCCTCCGCAGTGAGCTTCGTCACCGTGACACGCGGCCCGTACGGACACTCGCGCAGCAGCGTGAGATACAGCTCGAGCTGCCGCAGCACATCGGACTCGACCAGCGTGCGCCGTGGGGCTGCGAGGAGCGCGACCGCAAGCAGGTTGATCGGAGTCACCGCAGCCGCAGCGTTGATGTTGCGCATGATCGCGACGGCGATCTGATCGACGGCCGCGTTCACCCATGACAGACGGCCTTCCTCCTCCGCAAGGCGCGCACGCCAATCGGCGTCGTAGCGCTCGAGCACCTGCTCGAGCACGATCGGCTCGCCGATGTTCACGTGCACCGTGCCGAAGCGCTCCTTCAGTCGAGGCAGGGTGCGCAGCAGTCCGAACACACTCTCCTTCTCCTTGGGCCGACCGGACAGCTCGTCAACGTAGGTCGCCCCCTCGACGATGCGCTCGTACCCGAAGTACACCGGCAAGAACACGATCGGCCGCGCCGGATCGCGCAGGAAGCTGCGCACCGTCATCGACACCATGCCCGTCTTCGGCTGCAGCAGCCGCCCAGTGCGGCTGCGGCCTCCCTCGATGAAGTACTCGATGGCATGCCCGCGCGCCATGATGGCCGCGAGGTAGTTCATGAACACCACGGTGTAGAGCGAGTTGCCGCGAAAGCTGCGCCGGATGAAGAAGGCCCCGCCCTTGCGCAGCAGCCTGCCGACGAGCGGAAGGTTGAGGTTGATGCCGGCGGCGATGTGAGGGATGGCATATCCATGCCGGTAGATCACGTAGGACAGGAGCAGATAGTCCATGTGACTGCGGTGACACGGGACGTAGACGATCTCCTCACCGTTCTGCACCTGCTCGAGCGTTGCGGCATGCTCGAACCGCACTCCGTCGTACAGGCGATTCCACAGCCACGTGAGCAGATGCTCCAGAAATCGCACGAACGCATGGGAGTAATTGGCCGCGATCTCCTGGGCGAGGCTCTGTGCCTGACGCATCGCCTGGCGGCGCGTGAGGCGCTTTTCCCGACTTTCCTGGGCCACGGCGGCTCTGACGGCACGCCTGCGCAGCACTTCGGCCACGATCGTGCGCCGGTGCGACAGGTCCGGACCGATGCGTGCGGCGCGCTGCCTGCGATAGCGCGCCCGCAACGCGCGCGCCACACGGCGGCATTGCACCGCAAGCGGAGCGCTGCCCGCCATGAGCGAGCGCAAAGAGACGGCCTCATCGATCTCGATCAGTGTGTTGCGGCCGTTGAACAACACCTGAAAGAACTTGCGCAGACGGCTGGTGAGCGCCCAGTCCTCGACCAGCAGCAGCCGGAACCAGGAGGCCTCGCGCTGCGGAGCGCGGCCCCAGTACACGGCGACCGGGACGAGCTGCACATCGAGATCGGGTTGGGCGCGCAGAATCTGCACCATCTGCTCGAGCGGCGGCGGCGGCCGCCGGTCGAGCCGCTCATCCCAGAATCCGCGTGGTCGGGTCAGATAGAAGAAGGAGCGCAAATCCCGCGCGGCAGCAAACAGACGCTTGCGCGGCCGCGGCAGCTTCAGACGCACGCAGGCGCTCTGCAGCACGGCGAGGTCCGTGACGCTGCGATGCTCGAGGACGTAACAGACCGGATGCGTCTGGGCATGCAGGCGGGCGTGCACGTCTTCCGGCAGGACATTGAAGCGCACCCACAGCGCGAGCACCCGTCGCAGCAGCCAGCCCATGCGTCACTCAGGCCGAGCCAGGCAGATCGAGCGAGATGAGGAAATACTCGAACAGGTAGCGTATGAGCGAAAGCTGACTGTGCAAGCCGTGATCCCCGTCGAGCAGATGTAGGGCGGCGCCGTACTGCTGCGCGAAGCGAATGCTGTGCTCGAACGGCACGACCTCGTCGCGCCAGCCGTGCACCACCATGGTCGGGCTGTCGAGCACGCCTTTGCGCAGCTCCGGCAGACCCTCTACATAGATCGCTGGGGCCATGAGAAACACGCCCCGCGCGTGCAGCAGGGAGGCCGCCGCGATGGAAACGTAACCCCCGAGGCTCGAGCCGACGAGCACCAGATCGCCCTGCAGGTCCTGACAGAACTCCATGAGCTTCGCGATGCGATCGCGAGGGGCCTCAATGCCCCGATAGTCGACCGACTCGGGCTCGTAACCTTCGCTGCGGGCAGTGTCGGCAAGTGCGGTGATCTTGCGACCCCAGGGGGTGCCGTCCTGGCCGTGGGAAAAGACGACGTAACGGGTGGCCACGATGGGCGCATTCTAGCCGTTACGCTTTGCGTGCGCCGCAGCGTATCGCATCATCCACGGCATGCGACGCGCCTGGCAGTTCTGGATCGATCGAGGCGGCACGTTCACGGACGTGATCGGTGTCAGTCCGAAGGGCGAGCTGCACGTGCGCAAGGTTCTTTCATCCGGTTCCGGTGGCGGTGATCCCGGGCTTGCAGCCGTGCGCGCGCTGCTCGGCACCGCGAGTGCGGCCGACGCGGCGCATGCAGGGCCGGCGCGGATCGAGGTGGTGAAGGTCGGCACCACGGTCGCGACCAACAGCCTGCTCGAGCGCCGCGGCGAACCTGTGCTTCTGGTGACGACGGTCGGCTTCGCGGACGCCCTGCGGATCGGCGATCAGAGCCGGCCGGATATTTTCGCGCGGCACATCGTGCTACCGGAGCTTCTGCATGCCGATGTGATCGAGGCGCACGAGCGGATCGACGCTGCAGGCGAGGTGCTCATTGCGCTCGATGAGGCTGCGCTCGAGAGAGAGCTTGTTCGCGCGCGCGAGCGTGGATTGCGTGCAGTCGCGATCGTCTTCCTGCATGGCTGGCGCCACAACCAGCATGAGCGACAGGCCGCTGCGATCGCGCGCCGCGTCGGCTTCACCGAAGTCTCAGTCTCGCATGAGATCTCACCGCTCGTGAGGTATGTCATCCGAGGCGGCACCACCGTTCTGAATGCGTATCTGTCACCGCCCCTGCGGCGCTACGTCGGGGGATTGCAACGTGAGCTAGCCGAGCTCGATCCCACGGCAACGCTCGCTTTGATGCAAAGCCACGGCGGACTGTGCGAGCCCGGAAGCTTCCATGCCGCCTCGAGCCTTCTGTCCGGGCCGGCCGGCGGCCTCATCGGCGTCGCGCACGCGGGCCGAAGACTGGGAATCGACCGCCTCATCGGATTTGACATGGGCGGCACATCCACCGATGTCTCACTGTTCGATGGCGAGTTGCCGCGGCGGTTCGAGCACCGCATCGCAGGCGTCCGAGTCAATACCTCGATGCTCGACGTGCACACGATCGCCGCCGGCGGTGGCTCGATTCTTCGCTTCGAGGACGGCCGCTGCAGCGTCGGACCCGAGTCGGCGGGTGCCGACCCGGGCCCCGCCTGCTATGGCCGCGAGGGACCGTTGACCCTCACGGATGTGCAGGTGCTCCTGGGGAGATTGCGACCCGAGACACTCCCTGCCGTATTCGGTCCCGATGGGACCAGCCGTATCGATGTGGCGGTGGTCCACCGAAGATTCGCGCAACTGGCTGATGCGATGCGCCAGGGCGAGCCCGCCTCACTCGAGACCGAGACGCTGGCCGAAGCGTATCTCGAGGTCGCCGTCGCCTCGATGGCCAATGCGATCCGGCGCGTGTCCGTGCAGCAGGGACTCGATGCAGGGGATTTCACGCTGTTCTGTTTTGGAGGGGCCGCGGGACAGCATGCCTGCAGAGTCGCGAGGGCTGCAGGGATGCGGCGCATTCTCGTGCATCCCCTTGCGAGCGTGCTTTCGGCGTATGGCATTGGAGTCGCGGATCGCTCCGCACTCATCCGCGCGAGCATCCGGCGAGCACTCGATGCCGAGGGCCTGGTGGAAGCCGCATCGAAGCTCGACGCGCTCGAGCGGCAGGCGCGCGAGGAGCTCGCAGCTGCCGGCGAGGCCGCTGCGCCGGTGTCGGTGTCGCGGATTCTCGAGCTGCGAGCGGGTGACAGCGAGACCTCCCTCGCCGTGGACGAGGGCG
>CAWCJT010000007.1:0-307881 GCA_963795975.1 uncultured Gammaproteobacteria bacterium | reverse complement strand
CAATGGACTCACCGACAGATCGACAAGCCCACACGCCCGGTCTTGGATTGACTCAGCAAGATTGGATCCAATCATGCCGACCAGCTGTTTAATGCCATCGTTCTCCGCGATCCGTAATGTATTGCCGCCAGATATAGCCCCACGGTATCAGCGGTACAAACACCACTACCATCAGCACCGCGGTGATGTCGGCTTGCACTGTTTCTGTAATCTGATGGGTCATCCAGAGCGGCAGAGCAAAGGCGGCCAAGTAAATGATCTTCCAGATTAGTTCGAACAGTAGCAAGGGAATCATCTTGATTGGATACCTGAAACCCAGTAGTGCTGTCGCCCCCAGCCCCGCCAGCAGGCTGCACCGTACACCCTGTGCCGCCGCAAACTCCGCCGTGTGCTCGACCACTCTCGGCCAGACATACAATCCCAGCCCACCGGCCAGGATCAGGTAACAAACTCGCAGTGTATACAACCTCCAGAGCGGCACCGTGATCTCAGAAAAATGCTGGTCAGCCACTCTGCCATGTGCATCATCGAGAAGCATGCGCACCTCCAATCACCGGTCTTCCCATATAATCATGCGCTTTGGCGTGGAGGAAACGGGTTTGGTCGCTTCGAGCAACCCCTCGTATTATCCAAGACTATACGGCCGGGAGAGTGTTACGCGTGCCAAGAATCTGCTCTGCTGCAAGCGTCCGCGCGAACCGTCACCCTGATCTGTTTTCAGGTCGGCGGAGGCTGGAAACACAGGTGCCTGTTGGCGACAGCCGAGAAGAATGCTTTCAATTGAGTCTAGTAACGCGTCACCGGACACACGAATTTTACGCTTACGGCACATGTGCGGCATGTATCCCCCAGCAAGTCGTAATGCGGCGTCTGAACCCTCGGTATAAACCGTCAAGAGCGAGCAATGAAACTCAGCGCCAAGGTTCGATCCGATGCTCCTTGAATTCGCGCGGCAACTCCAGCAGATGTCCAGCATCAACGGAGCGCCCCGCCCACTCAATCAGCGAGCGATATTGGTCGAAATGGGTGATATTACCCAGCCATTGCGAGCCTGCTTCGGAATTCACCACCACGACATTGGGAAGGTCGCAGGGGCCGACGCAGCCACTCACGGTGAGTTGAAACCGCCTTAAGAGGCCACGCCTTCGCCACTCATCCTTCAGCCACTCGACCGGCACCTCGGGGCGGTCTTTTTGGGTTGCCCCGCAACAGCAGCCCTGGCAGATGATCAGTCTGACCAATTACGCGGCGTTTGGTTTCCAGCATCATCTCGCTCTCAGGTCTTCTGTGATTATAGTATAGGGGGGTATATTACTTTGATATCGGGAGGATCATTTGTCGCACACCTCCAAAAATAAGGCGAAGATGCTCGCTCGCGCCCGGCGCATCAAGGGCCAGGTCGAAGCAATCGAGCGGGCGCTTGGAGGAGACGAGCGAATGCGAAGAGATCCTGCAACTTGTCGCTTCCTGCCGCGGCGCACTCAATGGCTTGATGGCAGAGTTAATTGAAGGTCACCTGCGATTCCATGTGCTCGATCCCGGCAGAAAACACACCCATCACAGCTTGAAGCGGCGGACGAGTTGATCGCCGTGGTCAAACGCTACTTCAGCTAGAGATTTGGAGATGCCATGAAGGCCATCCTCGAGAACGAGGACGGACACGACCAAGAAGCCGAGGATAGCCTCCCGCACCGGCCCGAGAAGCAATCCTGAACATGGCGGTGAAGACAGGATCACGATCATGGCTTTGAACTTGCCGAGGTTCTTCGCGTCGTCTTTGTGGCGCTAGCCGCGGCGGCGGTCTGGTTTCATTTGTGGGAGCCGTTTCATAGGGTCAGTGTGATCGGATTGGTGGCGACCCTGATTGGCGGCTACCCCATCTTCAAAGAGGCATTTGAGAACATCGTCGAGCGCCGCATGACGATGGAGCTTTCGATGACCATCGCGCTCGTCTCAGCGCTGGCGATCGGTGAGTTCTTTACAGCGCTGGTCATCACTGCTTTTGTGCTGGCCGCTGAAATCCTCGAAGGTCTTACAGTAGGGCGCGGCCGGCGGGCGATTCAGGATATGCTGGACTTCCTTCCGCAGACCGCCAGCGTGCTGCGCGACGGTAGACCCTCGAAGTACCCACCCAGACCATCCGGCCGGGCGAAATCGTCCTTATTCGACCCGGCAGCCGGATCCCTGTCGACGGCCAGGTGGTGAGCGGCCACTCGTTTGTGGAGCAAGCCGCGATTACCGGCGAGCCCATGCCAAGCGAAAAGACGTCGGGCAGCGAAGTCTACGCTGGGACCATCAATCAGGCCGGCACGCTCCAGGTTCGGGCCGATCGATTGGGAAAAGAAACGACCTTTGGCAAGATCATCGAAGCAGTCGAGAAGGCAGAGCATTCCCGTGCGCCCATCCAGAAGACCGCGGACCGGCTTGCCGGATACCTGGTCTATTTCGCACTTGGCGCGGCAGTGCTCACATTTCTCATCACGCACAACATTCGGTCCACCATCTCCGTCATCATCGTGGCTGGAGCCTGCGGTATTGCGGCGGGCACACCGCTCGCGATTCTGGGAGCCATTGGACGCGCAGCAAGGCACGGTTCGATTATCAAGGGCGGCATCTATCTCGAAGCCTTGGGCCAACTGCATACCGTCTTTCTCGACAAGACGGGCACCCTGACTTATGGTATTCCGGTCGTGTCGCGAGATCCAGCCAGCGCCGGGTCTTTCCGAGCAGGAGCTTCTCGAAGCTGCGGCGAGCGCGGAGCGGTTCAGAGCATCCCCTTGGCAGCGCCATCGTTCGCTTTGCCGAGCAGCAGAATATTCCAGTCTCCAATCCGGAACATTTTGAATACCGGATTGGTCGTGGAGTCGTCGCGTCACTTCACGGTGAGCAGATCGTAGTTGGCAATCGGGCCTTGCTTCAGGGGCTTGGAATCGACTTCCGTCCCCGAAGGTCGACACTCTCAGACGGGACGGAGGTTCTGGTGGCGCGGGGAGGCCACTTTCTTGGTTCCCTTCTGGTGAGGACCAGTTGCGCCCAGCGCAGCCCCGGCGGTGAAGGCGCTCCATGATATGAACATTCAGGTTGTCTTGCTTACGGGCGACGCAGAGCCTGCTGCGAAGGCCGTGGGCGATCAGCTCGGCATCCTTGAAGTCCACGCCGACCTGCTCCCCGAACAGAAGACCCAGTTCGTCTCTGAACAGGTGAAGAAGGGGCAAACCGTTGCCATGTTGGGCGATGGCATCAATGATGCGCCTGCGCTGAGCGAAGCCACCGTCGGCGTGGCTATGGGCGCCGGTACGGATGTCGCTCGCGAGAGTGCCGATGTCGTCCTGATCGGCAATGACCTGGCGAAGTTTGTAGAGACGGTCCGCATTGCTAGGAACTGCCGGCGAATCATCCTCCAAAACTTCTACGGCACCCTGATCGTCGATACCATCGGCATCGGACTGGCTGCAGCAGGACTCCTCAATCCGCTCCTGGCGGCGTTTATTCACGTTGCTCTGAGTTGACTTTCATTCTGAATTCGACGCGTTTGCTTTCCCCTCGTGAAAAAGACTCGGAGTTTCGATCGGAAAAGATTGTTGTCCCTGCCTGATGGAAGTCAACGGTGCATCGGCTTCTCAGCACAAATACGCTCGGCATGATTCTCGCAGCCGCGTCCCGGATACTGATTATCTGGATCATTTTCGTACTCGTCCGGATGATCGCTAATGGATCTGGTTCGATCTACCTCGATTGATTTCATGCCAATTTTGCGCAGAGCAACGCTCTCTAAAGGGCAATGAGTCGTTACGGCTTCTGAGTGAGCACATTATCGCCGATGCGCTCATTGACCAAACCAAACAGAAAAACCCCAACTGTCCGTGTTCGGGTCGAGTGACCGGCAAACCGGAAATAACGGGGCGAGTTCTCGTAATTCCGGATGGCCGACAACCATCCGGAACAGCATCGACACACCTAGGAGCTTGTTGAAATTTGCCGCGAAGGCGCGGATTCTTTGGGAGTCCGCGTTGTTGCGGTGATGAAAACGATTCAGAAGTCGAGGATTCCCCGTGTTGATGCGGTTTCGAGGGTCTTCGCGGTCGCTATCTCCCGTACTCCGATGAACTTTACGCGAGACTTTTCTGAAGTGCTCGCGATTGTCGTTGGGCAATCAGTTTAGGCAGCCGCATGAGGTTGTGGGCTGCGCAACTGAAGACGAACAGCCAATCGACCTTGTGCAGTCCGCGCAGCTTCACCTGGCGGATCGGACCGGTCTGCTTGAGCCATCCAAATCCCTTTTCGACCAGCCATCGGCGGCTCAGGCTGATGGCGTAGCCGGGATGCCGCGTGGTTCTGCGGTCGAGGTTCGAACGGCGTCCCTTCTCGTTCCTGGTCACATGCGCGGTGACGTTCAACTCGCGTGTGGCCGCGATGAAATCTTTCGTGTCGTAGGCCTTGTCCGCGCCTACGGTGATGCGACGCCTGCGGCCTTTTCGCTTGTCCTGAAGCATCAGCAGCGCGGCCTCGCGCTCGGCGTAGCCGTCGGCCTGGGTCACCATGGCGGCGGCGATCAGGCCGTTGCGGTTCTCCACCAGCGCGTGTCCCAGATAGGCCAGATGCGACTCCTTGCCGTAGCTCTTCTTGTAGAGCCGCGCATCCGGGTCGGTGGTCGATTCATGCGTGTCGTTGGAGCGCTTGGGGCCGTGGAAGTTAGCGCCGCCGCTGCCATCGGAATCGGAACCGTCCTTGGCGCGGAAGCTCTTGTGCGACGCCCAGGCCTGGATCAGCGTACCGTCCACGGTGAAGTGATCGTCACTCATGAAGCGCTTCGCCTGCCGGTTCACGGCAGCGAAAAACTGTTGCGCCACCTCGCTGTTGAGCAGCCGGCCGCGGTTCTTGGAGAAGACGGCATGGTTCCACACCGCATCGTCCATGCCCAGGCCGACGAACCAGCGGAACAGCAGGTTGTAGTCGAGTTGCTCGACCAACTGGCGCTCCGAGCGGATCGAGTAAAACGCCTGCAACAGAAGCGCCCGCAGCATATACTCCGGCGCGATCGAGGCACGGCCCGTGGCTGCGTACAGCTTGTCGAACTCCCTGCTCAGCGACTGCAGCACCTTGTCCGTCAGTTCGCACCGCCGACTCATCTACCTATATTTGTCTCTGGTCCGCAGTGAAGCGGTTCGAGTACGGTTTGACTTGTCGCGATAGCGGGAAGCTCGTCGGTTCTCAGTGCCTGCGCTGCGAGTGGTGCGCCCGAGGTGGTCGCTCTGCCGAATGGGTACCATCCGGACCCGATCGGACCGAAGCGACCCAGCTGGCCAAGCGCAGCGGACATCGGGTGCTTCCCGGCACCGTTGCCGCCTATGCCGTGTCCGGCCAGATCGTCCACCGGGGGTTTGGGAACGGCCTCAGCCGCCGGCCACTCGTACGCAAGCGACTCGCCGTTTCACGGGCGGCGCCGATACGCGCTATTTCGTGCTGGACACGGGAAGCGGCGGGCTCGACCAGAATCTCAGTGCGGATGGCTGGCGCGCGCACCTGAAGGAGCTCGCGAATCGAGCTCCCTGGAGATCTATCCGCCGCTTGCTTGGCAGTAAAGGGAAGGGGTCCTAGAGGTGCACGTAGACGGCTATGTTTCTCCTGTTCCGGTGTGGCACGGCGACCACGGGGTCACATCCGACATGTTGAAAATCGATGTCCACCCGGGCTTCGCCCACGCGCAGTCCGCGAAGGCTCAGCCCCTCGAACGCCGACCGGGCAGCATCGGTCGCTCGATGTGCACTTCTGTGGCTGCGCCCGTTCACCCCCATGCTGGACACGCTGCAGGAGCACTGACACGAGCCCGCCGCCCAGGCGGCTGAAACATGCGACGGGGAGGGCGCCGCTGCCCTGACCGGGCACGCGGGTAAATCCGCACCAGAGCTCCGGCAGGCGCATCGCGAAGAGGCTCGCCGCCTCGTTCATCTCGCTCAACAGCTCGACGATGATCTCGGCCGAGCAGCGCGTGATGCCCGCGCCGCACAGGGCCGTATCGTGTGGCCAGACCGGAGCCGTCGTGGTACGACATGGGGTTGAAACGCGGCTCGCCTTCAGCGGAGTGTGCGGTATGCCCCACCCGCCGTGGAAGCGCTCTGACATGAGCTGCTCCGCGACCTGCGCACCGCGTTGGGGGCGCCTCTCGGGATGCCACAATAAAGGCAGGTGTCCGGGCTTCGAGCCACGCACCTTGCAGGGCGCACCGTGACCGTCGAATCGCAATCGCATAAAAGCCCATGGCCGAATCCCAGAAACGCTCGTAATGGCGCTGCGAAGCTGCTCGGCGCGCGTGCGCCAATTCATCCAGTGAGCGCGATCATCCACGCAGCGCGCCTCAGCGAGCTCGGCCATCGCGATGAACTCGGTGGCACACGCATAACCCTGCACTTCGGATGACTGTGAGCGGACCTTCGGGAATGCGGGCGCCGTCCGATGTGAAACATCGAGTTGTGACCGTCCTTCCATCCCCGGCTTTGACGAGCCCGGTACGCGCACCGCGTGAATAGTCCAGGAGCCCCGTCTTGCTCTCGTCAGCCTGCGCTCGGATCCAGCCGGTGGCGGCGCAGGTTGGCCAGAGCTGATCGACCAGCTTCGTGTCGCCGGTCTGCCGCTGGCGCGCCACCGAGCATGATAAAGAGCGGCGTCGTATCCACCGCGCCGTATCGCCGGAAAGGTACCTCGTGCAGCGCCGCCATCTCGCCGCGGCGCATCTCGCGGAGAATCTTGTCGGGCTCGGCATCGCGGAAAGGCATCGGTCTCCCGGGCCTGCGTCGAGGCGCAGAGAGCGAGCACGCCCGCCGCGATCTGGGGATCGAGCCAGACGTCTGCAGCGCCGTGATTCGCGTCACGCCCGAACTGGGTCGCGAACCAGGGTATACGCATAGGGTCTCCCCGTCGGAAGATCGGTGGTCAGGAGCGCGAGATCTGCGCGTGAGCGATCGAGCCAGTCGTTGAACAACGTCCGCTACTCTGCAGCGTCGCGCCGGCGTGCAAGCGCTGTCGCATTCCCGAAGACAGCGCCTGCAAAGCATTCTCGGAGCCGCTCGCGACCGGGTGCGCCCGGCGTGGCTCCGATCTCCAGAAAAAGCTCGCTGGCGCGCGTTTCGCAGGTCGAGCCGAAATTCCACGGCCTCCCCCGAGAGCGTGACGGGTTGGTTAGAGAAGCGAATGTCCGTGGTGCGCAACGGTCATCACGCCCCTGATAGGCGAGGCGGACGCTGCCATCCTCGAGCTGCGGTGCAAGGACGGCCCCCGCGCCGGGCGCACATGGCCCTGCACCTCGAAGATGTCGAGAAAGTCGGCGGCAAACTGCAGCTTGAGAGGTACGCGGGCGTCCTGATCGCTGAAGTTGGTGACGGCATGCGCTCTAAATGCGTCGTCCCACAGAAATCGACTGCGCTCTATGTGAATCACGCCCTGTGGGATGGCCTGTCCCCCAGCGCCGGCAGAGGCAAATTAGTCAGGTGGGTCGTGAAGAGCGTGTTGTCCTGGGAGATCGCCGCCCCGAGGATAAGGGCGGCGGCTCGCGATGCTCAGCTCCAGGCGTGAGAGCATCCGCGTGTCGTTCGAGTAAAGCCCATCGTGGCTTCCCTGGATGTCACCCAACGGATCGGCGAGCAGGAACGTATTGCCGTGTTGAGCGTGAAGCGTGGCAGCAGGCCACGTCCCTCACCTTGCTCCTGCACGTTGCTCACGGCAGGCCCTGGCTCGACACCCGGGTCGGCACGACGGGCGACGCCAGCACCGCCGCATAGGTGTCGAGGTATCTGACCCCCATGGCTTCAGCAGTGAACCGTTCCTCGAGGCGGCGCGAACGTCGCGCCGGTCGAGCGTGCCGACACGCTCGATGGCCTCGATGGCCTCGTCGTCCGAATTGACGAAGAAGCCAGAGCGACCGGGGTCTATGACCTTGGAGACTGAACGCAGTTCCATGCGATGACCGGTGTCCCGCAGGCCATCGCTTCCACCATGACCAGGCCGAAGGGTTGGGCCAGTCGATCGGAAAGCAGCGCCATGGCATTGCCCAGAACTCGGACTTCTGCGCATCGCCGATCTCGCCAATGAACTCGACGAGGGGTGATCCAGGAGTGGCCGCACGAAGTGGTGGAAGTAACTGCGATCCGCGTAGTCCACCTTGGCTGCCATGCCCAGTGGTATTCCGGCGCGCTGTGCGAGCCGGATGGCGAGATCAGGGCGTTTCTCCGGCGACATCTGGCCCAGAAACGCCAGTATGGGGACTTCGGTCGGCGTCGAACTGACTGCTTCGTGGCAGGCCATGAGGGATGGTCTCGAGCCAGCTGGCGCGGGAATCGCCAGGCGTTGTGCATCGGAGATCGACACGGAGGCCGAACGCGGCCAGCGTGCGAAACACCGGCAGGTCTTTCAATCAGGCGCCCGTGCAGCGTCGTGACCGTTTTCCAGGCCTGCTGCTCGAAGATCGGGAAGTGCATCAAATCGATGTGAAAGTGCAGGATGTCGAACTCGCGCGAATGCCGACGAACCAGATGCAGCTGATTCAAGTGCGCCGCGAGGTCCGATTTAAGTGGTGACTCATCGAGCCGGAGCGCCTCCTCGCGAAACGGGCTGCAGGTGCCCTTGGTCGTCTGCCGCTTGCGAAGAGGGTGACCTCGTGTCCGAGATCGACCAGGGCGTCACACAAGTGTGCAACGACCCGCTCGTTTCGCCGTAAAGCTTTGGCGGCACCCATTTATAAAGAGGAGCAATCTGTGCGATTTTCATGCCCGTATGTTAATGTTCTCGTGTAACCAGTCCATATAACGGCAAAACGGGCCTCGGGTTCATGCTTGGCCGCAAACCGGACAAATTTTCTCCACGCATCGGAGTTGTTATGATGCAAGCCCTCGCTGACGGCGCGCGGGCCGTCTTCTCCCGGGGGGTAATTGTGGACGAGCACACGTTGATCGATCGACAGCTCTTGAGCGGCATGGCCGCTGCGGGCGCCACCGGCATTCTCGGAAGCGTTGTTCGCGGCGCTGCCGCCGCGGAAACGGATCCCGGCATCGCACAGCCGCCGACCATTACCGACGTGAAGGGCAAAGCCGTTTACGTCACCGGGGGAGCGAGCGGCATCGGTCTTGGCATTGCGCGCGTGTTCCACGAGGCCGGCACGAAAGTCGTCATTGGATATCTCGATGAGCAGCACATCGGGGATGCCCTGAAACATTTCCCGGCAACGATCCGCGCGTGCATGCGATCAAGCACGACGTCATGGATCGGACGCCTGGGAGCACGCCGCGCAGGAGATCGAAAAGAAATTCGGCGGACTGCAGATCCTGGTGAAGGACGGCGGTGTCGCCTTGGAGGCCCCCGCCAAGCACCGGCACTGACAAGGATTGGGAATGGGGCCTGGGCGTCAATTTCTGGGGTCCGACTATGGCATTCACACCTACGTCCCCCGGATGCTCGCCAGCAAGCAGGTGGCGCAATCAACCACCACCTCGACCAGTGGCGTCCTTCCGGGCAGCGGTGCGGGAATCTACACCGTCTCGAATATCGCGGCCGTGGGCCCATGGAAGAATTACGCCAGGAGCTTCGCAACACGAACATCGGCACTTCCTGCTTCATCCCGGGCTTACCGCGACGAACATCGGCCACAGTCAAAGTCATCGTTCGGCCTCGTGTGAAGAACGACGGGCCGCCAGCGCTGGCTCCAGGGCGCGCAGCCGCGGCCGCCAGGCGCCGGTCCTCCCCGGCTGCCCCGGCCAGCGAGCGATCCGGTTGCCGGCCCGGCGGCCGTCCGGCCCATGGATCCCCTGGTGGCGCCCGCTTCGTCCTGAACGGCATCCTGAACAACGACCTTTACATCGTCGCCGAGCCCCAATACCGCCTCGGCGTCGAAGCGCGCTGCAATGCCCTGCTGGAATCGATGGTTCCGTTCAAGCCGCTGCCAGCGGTCCCCATGGGCGATCATCCGCATCGACAACGACCCACCGCCAGGAGATCGCACACCGCAAAGCGACACAGACTCGCCAGATCAGCGGTACTTCCGCGACCTGGAAACGAGCAACAAAGTGGCCGTCTTCCTTCATGGATCCAGCCCGCCTAAGTACCGCTGATTGGCGAGTCTGTGTCGCTTTGCGGTGTGCGATCTCCTGGCGGTAGATCGGTGTGCGATACAGATGATCGCCCATCAGGACCGCTGGCAGCGGCTTGAAGGGCTCCATCGACTCCAGCAGCGCATTGCAACGCGCCTCCACCCCCGCGCGATACTCAGGCTCGGCGACGATGTACAGATCATTGTGCAGCATGCCGTCCAGCACAAAGCGCGCGGCCACCATCGGGTCCATGGGCCGTACGGCGGCCGGGCGCCACCACTTCGCGCGGGCCGCGGGCGCCGGGGAGGACCGGCGCCGGGAGGACGCGGCTGCGCGCCCGGGCAAGGGCCGGCGGGCCGTCATTCTTCAACGATGCCGCATCGATAGCTTTCGCTGACACCAATGTTGGTCGCCGTCAGACCCGGTACGAAGCAGGAGGTCCCGATGTTGGTATTGCGCAGCTCCAGGCGCAACTCCTCCATGAGGCCGACGGCGGCGATCTTCGCCACGGTATAGATTCCCGCACCGCTGCCGGGCAGGATGCCGCTGGTCGAGGTCGTGGTAATGATCTGCGCACCCTGCTTGCTGGCCAGCATGCGCGGCACATAGGTATGAGTGCCGTAGATCGGACCCCACAGGTTTACCCCCAGGCCCCATTCCCAATCCTTGTACGTACCCGTGCTGGCGGGGCCTGCAGGCCGACACCGGCGTTGTTGACCAGCACCTGCAAGCCGCCAAATTTCTTTTCGATTTCCTCGGCCGCGTTCCCAGGCGTCCCGTTCCATGACGTTATGCTTGATCGCATGGACGCGCGGATCGTCGCCGGGAATTGCTTCAGCGCATCGCCGATGTGCTGCTCATCCAGGTAGCCGATTACGACTTTCATTCCGGCTTCGTAGAACACGCGCGCGATGCCCAGCCCGATACCACTGGAGCCCCCGGTGATATACGCCACTTGCCCTTCACATCGGTGATGGTCGGCGGCTGTGCCATGCCGGGATCCGTTTCCGCGGCGGCAGCGCCGCGAACAACGCTTCCGAGAATGCCGGTGGCGCCCGCAGCGGCCATGCCGCTCAAGAGCTGCCGACGATCAAGCGTGTGCTCGTCCACAATTACCCCCCGGGAGAAACGACGGCCCGCGCGCCGTCAGCGAGGGCTTGCATCATAAGCAACTCCGATGCGTGGAAAGCGGTACTCGTCCGGTTCCGGCGGCCGTGAAGCATGAACCCGAGGCCCGTTTTGCCGTTATATGGACTGGTTACACGAGAACATTGACGTACGGGCATGAAAATCGCACAGATTGCTCCTCTTTATGAATCGGTGCCGCCGAAGCTTTACGGCGGAACGGAGCGGGTCGTTGCACACTTGTGTGACGCCCTGGTCGATCTCGGACACTAGGTCACCCTCTTCCGAAGCGGCGACTCACGAACCAAGGCGCATCTGCAGCCCGTTCGCGAGGAGGCGCTCCGGCTCGATGAGTCACCACTCAAATCGGACCTCGCGGCGCACTTGAATCAGCTGCATCTGGTTCGTCGGCATTCGCGCGAGTTCGACATCCTGCACTTTCACATCGACTTGATGCACTTCCCGATCTTCGAGCAGCAGGCCTGGAAAACGGTCACGACGCTGCACGGGCGCCTGGACTTGAAAGACCTGCCGGGTGTTTTCGCACGCTGGCCGCGCTTCGGCCTCGTGTCGATCTCCGATGCACAACGCCTGGCGATTCCTCGCGCCAGCTGGCTCGAGACCATCCCTCATGGCCTGCCACCGAAGCAGTACCAGTTCAACGCCCGACCGAAGTCCCCGTACCTGGCGTTTCTGGGCCGGATGTCGCCGGAGAACCGCCCCGACCCCCGCGATCCGGCTCGCACAGCGCGCCGGAATTCCACTGCGCATGGCGGCCAAGGTGGACTACGCGGATCGCAGTTACTTCCACCACTTCGTGCGGCCACTCCTGGATCACCCGCTCGTCGAGTTCATTGGCGAGATCGGCGATGCGCAGAAGTCCGAGTTCCTGGGCAATGCCATGGCGCTGCTCTTTCCGATCAACTGGCCCGAGCCCTTCGGCCTGGTCATGGTGGAAGCGATGGCCTGCGGGACACCGGTCATCGCATGGAACTCGCGGTTCAGTCTCCGAGGTCATAGAGCCCGGTCGCTCTGGCTTCATCGTCAATTCGGACGACGAGGCCATCGAGGCCATCGAGCGTGTCGGCACGCTCGACCGGCGCGAAGGTTCGCGCCGCCTTCGAGGAACGGTTCACTGCTGAAGCCATGGCGGTCAGATACCTCGACACCTATGCGGCGGGCGCCGGCGTCGCCCGTCGTGCCGACCCGGGTGTCGAGCCAGGGCCTGCCGTGAGCAACGTGCAGGAGCAAGGTGAGGGGACGTGGCCTGCTGCCACGCTTCACGCTCAAACACGGCAATACGTTCCTGCTCGCCGATCGCGCTGGGTGACATCCAGGGAAGCGACGATGGGCTTTACTCGAACGACACGCGGATGCTCTCACGCCTGGAGCTGAGCATCGCGAGCCGCCGCCCTTCACCTCCTCGGGGCGGCGATCTCCCAGGACAACACGCTCTTCACGACCCACCTGACGAATTTGCCTCTGCCGGCGCTCGGGGAGCAGGCCATTCCACAGGGCGTGATTCACATTGAGCGCAGTCGATTTCGTGGTGGACGGACGCATTTACGAGCGCATGCGCATCACCAACTTCAGCGATCAGGACGCCCGCGTACCTCTCAAGCTGCAGTTTGCCGCCGACTTTCTCGACATCTTCGAGGTGCAGGGCCATGTGCGCCCGGCGCGGGGTGCCGTCCTTGCACCGCAGCTCGAGGATGGCACCGTCCGCCTCGCCTATCAGGGGCGTGATGACCGTTTGCGCACCACGGACATTCGCTTCTCTAACCAACCCGTCACGCTCTCGGGGGAGGCCGTGGAATTTCGGCTCGACCTGCCAAAACGCCGCACCAGCGAGCTTTTTCTGGAGATCGGAGCCACGCCGGGCGCACCCGGTCGCGAGCGGTTCGAGAAGTCCTTTGCAGGCACTGTCTTCGGGAATGCGACAGCGCTTGCACGCCGGCGCGACGCTGGAGAGTAGCGGACGGTTGTTCAACGACTGGCTCGATCGTTCACGCGCAGATCTCGCGCTCCTGACCACCGATCTTCCGACGGGGATGTATCCCTATGCCGGTATACCCTGGTTCGCGACCCAGTTCGGGCGTGACGCGATCATCACGGCGCTGCAGACGTTGTGGCTCGATCCCCAGATCGCGGCGGGTGTGCTGCGCTTTTTGGCCTCGACGCAGGCCCGGGAGACCGATGCCTTTCGCGATGCCGAGCCCGGCAAGATCCTGCACGAGATGCGCCGCGGCGAGATGGCAGCGCTGCACGAGGTGCCTTTCGGGCGTTACTACGGCGCGGTGGATACGACGCCGCTCTTTATCATGCTCGGCGGCGCCTACGAGCGGCAGACCGGCGACACGAAGCTGATCGATCAGCTCTGGCCGAACCTGCTCGCGGCCACCGGCTGGATCGAGCGCAGGCTGAGCGAGAGCAAGACGGGGCTCCTGGACTATTCACGCGGTGCGCGTACCGGGCTCGTGAACCAGGGATGGAAGGACAGTCACGACTCAATGTTCCATGCGGACGGCCGCATTCCCGAAGGTCCGCTCGCCGTCATCGAAGTGCAGGGTTATGCGTGTGCCGCGTTCATCGCGATGGCCGAGCTCGCCGAGGCGCGTGACGATCGCGCTCGCTCGATGAATTGGCGCACGCGCGCCGAGCAGCTTCACAGCGCCATTGAGGAGCGATTCTGGGATTCGGCCATGGGCTTTTATGCGATTGCGATCGACGGTGACGGTGCGCCTTGCAAGGTGCGCGGCTCGAACCCCGGACACCTGCTTTATTGTGGCATCCCGAGCGCCCAACGCGGTGCGCAGGTCGCGGAGCAGCTCATGTCAGAGCGCTTCCACAGCGGTTGGGGCATCCGCACACTCGCCGAAGGCGAGCCGCGTTTCAACCCCATGTCGTACCACGACGGCTCCGTCTGGCCACACGATACGGCCCTGTGCGGCGCGGGGATTGCGCGCTACCGGGGCCGAAGTCATGTCGTCGAGCTGTTGAGCGAGATGTTCGAGGCGGCGAGCCTCTTCGCGATGCGCCTGCCGGAGCTGTACTGCGGATTTACCCGCGTGCCCGGTCAGGGCCCGGCGCCCTACCCCGTCGCATGCCTTCCGCAGGCCTGGGCGGCGGGCTCCGTGTTCATGCTCCTGCAGGCGTGTCTTGGCATCCGTGTGGACGGGCGCCGCCGTGAAGTGCACATCGAGCAACCGATGCTGCCGGTCGGCGTTGAGGCGCTCAGCCTTCGCGGACTGCGCGTGGGCGAAGCCCAGGTGGACATCGATTTTCAACATGTCGGAAACGTCGTGGTCGCCGTGCCACGCGGACATCAGGAGGGGGGCGTAGCCGTCTACGCGCACCTCTAGGACCCCTTGCCTTTACTGCCAAGCAAGCGGCGGATAGATCTCTAGGGAGCTCGATTCGCCGAGCTCCTTCAGGTGCGCGCGCCAGGCATCCGCAGTGAGATTCTGGTCGAGCCGGCCGCTTCGTGTGTCCAGCACGAAATAGCGCGTATCGGCGCCACCGTGAAACGGCGAGTCGTTTGCGTACGAGTGGCCGGCGGCTGAGGCCGTTCCCAAAGCCCCGGTGACGATCTGGCCGGACACGGCATAGGCGGCAACGGTGCCGGGAAGCACCCGATGTCCGCTGCGCTTCACCAGCTCGGTCGCTTTATTCCGATCGGGTTGCAGATAGTACCCATTCGGCAGAGCGACCACCTCGGGCGCACCACTCGCTGCGCAGGCACTGAGAACCAACAAGCTTCCCACTATCGCGACAAGTCGAACCATACGAACCGCTTCACTGCCGGACCAGAGGCGAAATATAGGTAAATAAGTCGGCGTTGCAAGCCCCTGTGCTATAAGAAGGCGGCTCCCTCTCCCGGACATGCGTCATGGCCAAAGCCTATTGGATTTCCGCGTACCGCTCGATCCGAAACCCCGAAGCGCTCGCTGCTTACGCCAAGCTCGCAGGGCCGGCCCTGCGGAACGCGGGCGGCCGTTTTCTCGCGCGTGGAGTGCCGGCTCGCGTGTTTGAAAGTGGTGTCGCAGAGCGGACGGTGCTCATCGAATTCGACAGCGTTGCCCAGGCCATCGCCGCGCACGACAGTCCCGAGTATCAGAAGGCGCTTGCGGCGCTCGGCAATGCCGTTGATCGTGACATGCGGATCATCGAGGGCAGCGACTAGCCGTCCGGCGGCATGCGGTCCAGAACCGCGATCGCCTCGATGACATCGGCAACCGAGGCGCGCAGCGCATCGCGCAGCTGAGTCGGCTGCGTTGCGAGATCGATTCCTTCGATCAGGCGCTCGAGTCGGCTGCGGACCAGCCAGGCCTTATGCCTCGCAAACTCCGCCACGATTCCTGGCTCGCCCCAGCCGGTCACGCCACTCAGCGTGGGATCCGGGAATCGCGTATCCCGCGCCACCAGGCCCGGGACAAACGTCGTGCGCTCGGCGCGCTCAAGCAGACGGGTCGCGCGGTGCATTACGAGATTTCCCTGCTGAAAGATCGCGTATCCGGCCCCGGGAAAATCGGGCGTGATGACGCGCTCTGCAGGCAGCTCGCGCTGAATCGGACCGGTCAGATCGTCGGCCGTGGTCTTCAGAATCTCGGCCGCCTCCTCCTTGGTTCCGCAGAAGAACTGGAACCGACCGCCACTGAACGTCGCAGGATCGTTGATGAGGAGCACGTAGTCGAAACCGATCGAGTCCACATGCCAGGTGTCGACCGCCCTGGACAGATCCTCCGGCGCATAGTTGATATAGATCTGCTGCGAGGGCATGGAGTGCGGCAGCAACTCACAGCCCGCGATCTCAGTTAGAAAGACGGTGATCTCTTTGCACTGACACAGATCACGCAGAAATCTCGAGCGATACACGCCTCCGGCGACGTAGTTCGCGGTCCGATCGCTCGTCCGCCGCACCTGGCGCAGTAAAGCTGCTACGGTGCGCGCCGCCTCCACACCTTCGGATGAAAGCAATCGAAATGGCCCCGCGACCGCCACCTCGCTCGCGCACTCTTGAGCACGAGCGGCCGAATAACCGAGATCCGAAAGGCTCCAGATCTTCGAGGGCGCCTCCAATGCCAGATGGCGACGCGCATCGAAGGTCGGCTCCGTCTCGAGCGGCTCGTACGTCGGCGGCATCTGCAGCGGGAATACCAGTGGTTCGGCCAACATGCGTGCAACCTCTGAGGCTTGAGCGGCGGCCACGCTAGCATGCGTCCATGCGCTTGACCACAATGTCTACGCTCTGCGATGCGCAGTCGAAGACGATTTGCACTTCCCCGCGCTCGAGCTGGCGAAGTATCGCCGCCACCTTCCACTCAAGCGGTACCTCCCGCTCTCCGTAGTCGGTGCCCTCTCGCAGCACGAAGGATTCGATGACACCTCGAAGCGCCGCGACAGACAGCGCCTCATGCGGTATCTCGACCCATTCGCCGGATTCGCTCATGACGCAAGCCTAGAGAGGTGCGCCGCCCTGCGTCCAGCCAGCATCGCGTGTGCGGCAACACTGGATGAACCGGACCGCGAGTCCCATACTCGATGCGGGAGGGTTCGTGACCACTGATGAGCGATGCCGACACACAGACCGCGCTGGGCCGAGCGCGTTACAAGGTCATCGGACTCCTCGTCCTGCTCTTCGCCGTCACGTATCTCGATCGGGTGTGCATCTCCGTCGCCGGCCCGCGGATGCAGGAAGACCTGCACATCGATCCGATCGGATGGGGCTGGGTCAGCGGAGCGTTCACGCTCGCCTATTGCCTGTTTGAGTTTCCGACGGGCGCTTTGGGTGATCGACTGGGCCCGCGCCGTGTCCTCACACGCATCGTCTTGTGGTGGTCCGCGTTTACCGCACTGACAGGGGTCGCGACGGGCTACGGGGCCCTGCTCGCGATTCGATTCCTGTTCGGAGCCGGCGAGGCCGGCGCGTTTCCCAACGCGGGGGTCGTGGTCGCACGATGGTTTCCTCCCTCGCAGCGCTCGACGCTGTCTGGCATCAATCTGATGGCGGGCCAGATCGGAGGAGCGCTCTCGCCCTTGCTCGTCGTTCCCATCCAAATGCGCTTCGGATGGCGCGCATCGTTCTTCGCATTCGCGTTCCTCGGGGTACTGTGGGCCGGCATCTGGTACGTGTGGTTTCGAGACTCGCCCGAAGAGAAGCTCGCGATCGCGAACGCTCCGCAGTCCGCGCCGCCCACGGCTCGACTCGACCAAGTGCACTCATTCGCGCTGCGTGATGCCCTGCACTCCCCGAGTGTCCTTGCTCTGTTCCTGGTCGGCTTCTGTTACGTATACGTCTATAACTTTTTCCAAACTTGGTTTCACACCTTTCTGGTGAGGGGGCGCGGCTTCACCGAGCACGCACTGCTCTGGTCGGCATTGCCCTATGTCGTCGGAGCCTGCTCGAACCTCCTGGGCGGCGCGGTCAGCGATGGGCTGGTCGTTCGAATCGGCAGGAAGAACGGTCGGCGGATGATCGGCACAAGCGCACTGGCGCTCGCCGCCGCCGCGATTCTGGCCGCCCTGGCCACCCGCCAGGAGCTTTTGACCATTGCCCTCTTGGGCCTCGCGTATGGTGCGATCACCTTTCAGCAGTCCGTCGCCTTTGGGGCCTGTTTGGATCTTGGTCACGCGCGCGCCGGCGCAATAGTCGGACTATTCAACATGGTTTGTCAGGCGGGAGGCCTTGTCGGCGCCGTCGCTTATGGCTATATCGTCGCGACATTCGCTAGCTACGACCTGCCGTTCGTGCCGATGGCGGCGATTCTGTTGCTGGGCGCGGCGCTTTGGTGGAAGGTCGACGCGTCGCAGGATCTGGGCAGAGCAGCATGAGGGTCAACATGAAGCAGACAAGACGCTTGTATCTGTGGCTCGCGCTCGCCGGCTCGCTGACGGCGGCCGCCCAAAGTCATGCCGAGCTGTCCTGCACTCGCGGCGGGCTTCAGCAAGCCGTCGACCTCTACCTCACGGCGCAGGCCAAGGGCGACACCTCAGGGATGCCGCTCGCTCAGGGGCTCGGCTACTGGGAGAACATTGCACCGGCTGACGTCCACACGGGCTTTCTGAGCAAGCCGTTGAAGATCGATCATCACCGCAGCATTCTTGATACCGATACCTGCCAGACGTTTACCGAGGTGATCGTCGCGGACAAGCAAGCGCCGTACGTCCTCGGCACACGTCTGCGCGTCAATCACGACAGGATCACGGAGATCGAAATACTCTGGACCACGGCGGGCTACTGGCTTTTCAACGCCGACGCGTATTTGAAGTATTCCTCGACGGAGAAATGGGATCCGATCCCCGCGGAGGAGCGTACTTCCCGCGGCGCCCTCGTCTTTGCGGCGAACGCCTACCTGGATGCCTTCTTGGAAAGGAAAATCGATCTCGTGCCCTGGGGGTTCCCATGCGTGCGCCTCGAGGGCGGCGCCTACACCGGCAAGGATTCACCCGCTGACAGCTGCGAGGTCGGCGTGCCGAGCGGGGTGAATATCGTCAACCGCCGCTTCATCGTGGACCCTGTGATGGGCACGGTGCAGGTGTTCTGCACCTTTGGCGCTGGGAGCCCGGGAGGCGGAAGTGGCGCGCCGGACAGTCATCTATTTCGCGTGGAAAAAGGCAAGCTGCGCTACGTGCACACTTTAACGCACTTGTTGCAGTCCGAGTTTCGAGGCCGGCGCGTCGCGCAATGAAGGGATCGGGCCCGCTGAGCGGGCCCGACTCAACGCGCAGCTCAATCCCGCAGCCAAACCTCGATGCCGCCGTGCTTGGAGCAGGCCCGGCCCCGATCGGCCGTATTGGTAAAGAATCCGTCATGACAGCGCGCCGCCGCGTGTGGATGATCCTTGCGATATCGGTCAACGTCACCGGTATGGTCATCGCGCTGACCTTCGTCATGCGCGCGATGCTGAGGCCGACCCTGATCGTCGTGCCGCGCTTGGTCATCGGGCCGCTGATCCTGCGCTGACGCTGCCGTGGCAGCCAGCGCGCCGAGCGAAATCGTGAGCGCCAAGGCACACACGCTGGATCGATTCGTTCGAAGCATTTGGGCAACTCCTTTCCTTGACTACGAGAAGCGATCCGTACCCAGCAACCGGCGTGCCGCCTGGACCTCCGCGACCATTAACCCCGTTGGCGCAGCTACAACGTTAGCCTTCCTGTGGGCTCGTCCTTCGGAGGCGTTATGAAACGAATGATCGCGGGCGTGATTTTGGGGACCTGGTCGGCGCTCGGCTGTGCGCATACGCCGAGCCGGCTCGCCGATGTCGCCATCATCGACCGCGACAGCGGTACGCGACTCGAGATGCATTACTTTCGCGGCGAATGGTGGGTCGCAGGGCGACCTGGATCCCGCTATGCCATCTTTGTGCGCAACCGCTCACAAGAGCGGCTCCTGACCGTCGCGTCCGTGGACGGCATCAACGTCATTACTGGCGAGGACGCAAATTGGGGCCAGGATGGTTACGTCTTCGCTGCAGGCAGCGAAGACGAGATCACGGGTTGGCGCAAGAGCGATCGGGCCGTTGCCGCGTTCGCGTTCAGCGCGCCGGCCGACTCCTACGCAACGCGCACCGGGCGCCCTCAAAACCTCGGAGTGATCGGGCTCGCCCTCTTTCGCGAGCGTTCAATTCCGTCGACCGCAATCGCATCACCCCCGGAGCCGGCGCCGGCTCCGCGCGCCGAAGCCCCGGGCGCACCCGCGTCGCAAGAGTCCGCGCGAAGCGCGCGGATGCCACTTTCGGCGATGAGTCCCGCTTTGGGCACTGCGCACGGAGAGCGGGAGTACTCGTATGTGGAACGCACGACCTTCGAGCGGCTGCACCCGTATCCGGATGAGATGATTCACATCCGCTACGACAGCCGTGAGAATCTGATTGCCATGGGCATCATCCGAGCACCTCGGTATTACCCGTCGCCGCGTCCCGATCCTTTTCCTGGCTCCGAGACCTACGTCCCGGATCCGCCGCCCGGATAGGAGTTGATGAGTCACGCGGAGCCGAGTGATGAAGAGCTGATGGCGCGCTTCGCACGCGGTGAAGCAGCCGCGTTCGAACTTCTTTATGAGCGCTACGAGCTGCGCGTATTCCGCTATCTGCTGCGTATCCTCCGCGATCGAGCCCGCGCCGAGGATGCGCTGCAAGATGTGTGGTTCGTCGTGGCGCGAGATGTCTCGCGTTTCGAGCCCGTAGCGCGATTTTCGGCATGGGTGTTCCGGATCGCTCACAATCGCATGGTCGATGCGATCCGGGCAGCCCGGCGCGAGGTCAGTCTCGAGCTCGTAAGCGCTGAGAACGACGTGACCGAGCCCGTATATTCGGGCGAGTCCGAGCCTCACGCAGCTGCAGTAGCTGGCGAGGAATTGGCCGCGCTGCTCGCCGCTCTCGCGCAGCTGCCCACCGACCAGCGCGACGCCTTCCTGCTGCAACAGGAGGGTGATCTCAGCGTTGAGGAGATCGCGAAGGTGACTGGTTGCCCGTTTGAGACCGCCAAGAGCCGGCTGCGCTATGCACGCGAACGGCTACGCGAGCTGTTGCGGGGAACCTTATGACCGACCGTGAGCTCGAGGAGCTGTATCGCCGCGCAGGAATAGCGGATACGGCGCGCCCGAACGCTCGAGTGCGTCAGCGGGTTCTTGCGCACGCCGCGCAGGTCGCAGCCTCGAGTTCTCGGAAAATCCCTTCGCGCTCGGCCGGCTGGCTCGCGATTCCGGCCGCGGCGGCAGTCCTCGCGGCCATGATCCTCGTGCCGAGGCACACGGCGATGATCGCTCCGCCTTCGCAGCCGATCCGCTCGGCCGCGAAGCCTCCCTCGGCTCAGCGCAGCCAGGCCGAGCACCAGGCGTCGGCACCAGCACCAGCACCAGCACCGGCGGCGACACCCTCTCCCGCCCCACCAACCCCAACGTCTACAGGCGCGCCCGGCGCCGACACCGCCGGGGGCCCACGCGCGCAGAGCGCGACCGCGGATTCGAGCGAATCGGACATAAGTCGACGGAGCGCATCCGCGGAGCGTCGGCTCGCGCAGGATCTCGAGGAGCCGACCGCGCGCATGCAGCGCGCTGCGATCGACGGAAACGCTGCGCTCCTTCGTTCGCTCGCGAGGCAATACCCGACTCTCGTGGATCAGCGAGATGCGGAAGGCCGCACGCTTCTGATGCTCGCCACGCTGCACCATCACCGCGAGGCGGTCGAAGACCTGCTCGCCGATGGCGCGGATCCGAATGCAGCGGATCGTGGCGGGCGAACACCCCTGGATGTGGCGAATGCGCTGGGTGACGAAAAAATCAGAGCCGCGTTAAGGCTCGCCGGGGCACGAGCGGTCCCTTAGGCTGGCTGCAGGTCCAGATGAGCCTGGGCACGCACCACATATTCGGTGATCACCGCCTCATGAAGGTTCAGCAGAGTCGATATCTCTCGGAGGCTGTAGCCCTGCCGAAGTAGACGTTCTGCTGCCAGCTTGCAGGCCAGCGCCGTACGCGGCTTATTCAGTTCATGCTCCGTGGTGTACATATGCGTCGATTTCCGAAGAACCAGTGCGGTTGATTGTAAGAAGACCCAAAAACCGCACCAGTGCCTTCAGTCATGTCCGATTGGGGCCGGCCCGGACGCTGGCGCGACCCCTGCACGTGCCCTACCCGGGATAACTAGCGTGCTCGATCGCTGTCTCGGTCAAGAGTCCCGTACGCGTATAGCTGAATAGCCGCGCGCGCGAGCGCATCCTCGATCCTCGAAGGCGCGCGCGAAGAAAGCCGATGAAATGAGCCAATAAAGCCAGAAGGATCGCTCCAATCTGCAGGCCGAACAAAAATTCCATTTTCAGTCTCTCGGTGTCTCAGGCGCGCGCATCATACGAACCGCTCATTACGGCGCCGTGATTCGCGTCGCAGCCTGAGAGGACGGGACAACCGACTGGTGGAGTTGGGTGGGACGCCATTCAGTTTTGCACTGTTCTCGTGGGAGTTCGTGCAGCACGAGGCGATCCATCACGGCCAATGGAGTGTCTACGCCTCGTTGGCGGGATTCGATACGCCACCCAGCTGGCGGTCGTCGTGGGGGCTGTGAAGTTTGCCACCCGGCACCTCTGCAGAGGTTACCCGAGTTATCCGAATGCCATCTCCGGCACGGCGTCGCCCGGCACCCGGAGTCGCCCAGCGGTCTTGGCTCGGATCTCATCGACGCTGACGCCCGGTGCGCGCTCCTTGAGCACGAATGCACCGTCTTCGATCTCCAGATAGGCCAGATCCGTCAGCACGCGTCGAATGCAGCCGCGCCCCGTCAATGGCAGCGTGCAACGATTCAGCAACTTCGACTCTCCCTCCTTGGAGGCGTGAATCATCGTTACGATGATGTTCTCGGCGCCCGCAACCAGATCCATTGCGCCGCCCATGCCTTTTACGAGCTTGCCTGGAATCATCCACGAGGCAATGTTTCCTTCCACGTCGACTTCGAACGCTCCAAGAACGGTCAAATCGATGTGACCACCGCGAATCATGGCGAATGAGTCTGACGACGAAAAAAAGGACGCGCCCACACGCGCCGTTACGGTCTGCTTACCCGCGTTGATCAGATCGGGATCGATGTTGGCATCCGTGGGGAACGACCCCATGCCGAGCAATCCGTTTTCCGACTGCAGCATGACGTTCGATACCGGGGGGAATGTAGTTGGCCACCAGCGTGGGAATTCCGATGCCCAGGTTGACGTAATAGCCGTCGCGCAAATCGCGCGCGACGCGCTGCGCAATCTGTTCTCGAGTCAATGCCATCGCAAGCCCCTCATGCAGCACGCACCGTGCGCCTCTCAATGCGCTTCTCGAAGCGTCCCTGGATCAGCCGATCCACGTAGATGCCGGGCGTGTGGATATGGTTCGGATCCAGCGCACCCGGCTCCACAATCTCTTCGACCTCGACCACCGTGACTCGTCCCGCGGTCGCGGCTGGGGAATTGAAATTCTGGGCCGTATGCCGATACACAACGTTGCCGTACCAATCCGCCTTCCATCCCTTGCACGATTGCAAAGTCAGCCGTAATGGCCTCCTCGAGGATGTAATGCCGCCCCTTGAAATCGCGCACTTCTTTGCCTTCACCCACGGGGGTCCCGTAGCCCGTTGCCGTAAAGAATGCGGGAATGCCCGCACCACCCGCTCGCATCTTCTCGGCGAGACTGCCTTGAGGAGTGAGAACTACTTCGATCTCACCCGCGAGAAGCTGACGTTCAAACTCGGCGTTTTCACCCACGTAGGAAGCGATCACCTTTCGAATCTGGCGAGTCTCGAGCAGCAGGCCCAAACCGAAACCGTCGACGCCGCAATTATTGGAGACGACCGTTAGATCCTTGACGCCCATCCGTCGTATCTGCGCGATGAGATTTTCCGGAATTCCGCACAAGCCGAAGCCACCCACGACCAGGGTCATCCCGTCCGACAGGCCAACAAGTGCCTCTTCGTATGTGCCGACACGCTTGTCAAAGCCCGCCATGTAACGCTCCTCGCCGGGATAGTTAGCGCTTAAGGTACGACCATTCGGCGCCAAAGACCACGTGCGCGGCGTCAGCTGCGCATGATCGCGATGCCCCACTGATTCAACGTCTCCATACGATGTGGCCAGCGCCTGATCGGGCGATCCTCCGCGCAGACTTCGAGCTCGGCGGAGATTTCCGCGAGGTTCCCGTCCGGGTCCTGCACCATGAAGAAGGTATCGTTGCCTGGCCCGTGACGGCCTATTCCCCAGGCCAGCCGCACCGATCGACCCGCTAGAAAATCGGCCCAGTCGCGCAATGCGCTCCAGCTCTCAGTCTCGCAGGAGAAGTGGTCGAAGCGCGGTTGCGCAGCCCTGAAGATCGCCATTACGTGGTGCTCGGGGTCCGTGCGCAAAAACGCGGCCGTCAGATCGCCGGTTTCGTCACACACCAAGTCAGAGCAGGTAAAGCCGAGCCGCTCCACGTAGAAGTCGTACAAGGCGCGCGGGGTCGGTGTGCACACCGCATAGTGTTGCAATCGCGCGGTTATCGGCGCTCCAGGGCTTTGGGCCGATGGCTGTCGCACGGATTCCGCGGCCGAAAAGCGAACCCGCCGACTCTCTGGGTCCTGCACCGAGAACTCCACGCCCGCGCCGCTTTCGCTCCGCTGCAGCGCCACGCCGCGCGCCTCGAGGTCGCGCGCAAAACGCTCGAGCATCGGCGCCTCGGCAAAGGTGAAATGCGACTCGAGAAGCTGATTTGCAGGCCCGAAGCGGATCCATAGCGAGCGCCGGCGGCCTTCGCAACGCCACCCGCCATCGACCGGCGCGATCGAGTACGCAAACGCATGATGGTAAAACTTCGCAAGATCATGCGGGTTGGGGCTCGCGAGCACGAGACGCTGCAGTACGGCGTTGATAGGCATGGGGCAGCACTCAAGCGCCGGCGCGCTCCGCAAAGCGCCACGCTTGGGCCGCGATCTGCGGTATGCGGCCCGCCAGCTCGTCGGCGCGCGCACTTGAGGCATTGCCGTCCATGAGCCGCTTTTTGACGCCCTGCGCGATCCCCAAGAGACGGAACAGATTGAATGCAAAATACCAGTCGAGATCTTGAATCATGTCTCGCGAAGTTTTCTCGCAGTATCGCGCAACCACTTGCTCGAGCGTCGGGATGCCGACCCGATCCAAATCCAAACCCAGCAGCCCGGCACGCCCATCGACCGGCGTCACCCAATTCATCAGGAAATACGAGAAGTCTGAGAGCGGATCGCCGAGCGTCGAAAGCTCCCAATCGAGAACCGCGAGTATTTTCTCGCCGGATCCAGTCATGATGAGATTGTCGATCCGATAGTCGCCGTGCACGATCGCGACGCCGGTCTGCGCCGGCAAGGTGGCCGGCAGCCAAACGATGAGGCGCTCCGCCACGTCAATTCTGTCGGTCTCGGATGCGCGATATTGCTTGATCCAGCGCGCGACTTGCCGCTCGAAGAAATTGCCGGCACGACCAAAGGTCGACAGGCCGGCGGCCTGCGGGTCGATCCGATGAAGCGCCGCGAGCGTATCGATCATGCAGTGATAAACGATCGTGCGAGCATCCTTGTTCAAAGACGGAAGCGCGCCGTCGGTGAAATTCGCGCCCTCGACCAGGGACATCAAATAGAAGGCCGAGCCGATCACCGCCTGGTCTTCGCAAAGTGCAAACAGGCGAGGCACCGGAAAGCCGAGCGGGTGTAGCGCCGCGATGACGCGATATTCGCGCTCTACGGCGTGGGCTGACGGCAGCAAGGTCCCGAAGGGTTTGCGACGAAGCACGTAGTTGCCGCTCGCTGCATCGAGCCTGTAGGTCGGATTCGACTGCCCACCCTCGAATTTCGTCAAGACAATCGGCCCCCGAAAACCCGCGACGTGTCGTTCGAGCCACGCTGTGAGCGCGGCGGCGTCGAGGTCGGCAGTTCCCACACCCGTGGCGGAATTGGTGGATGCAGGCATTGGCGTGCAGCTTAGCTCCAACGACCGAGAGCGTCGAGACGCGAGCCGCTTCAGGCGTAAGTCATCAGTGTCGCATCCGATTGCGCCTCGAGGTGGGGTAGCGCATTGAAGCTGAGGAGCTGATGGCGCCGCGCAGACATCGTGAATTCCGTCACCGCGCTATTTCGAATGCGCAGATTCAGCTCGACCGCAATCTGAGGCGGCGATTCGAGCGCGGCCGCCACGATCGCTGCGATCGGGCCGCCCGAACTCACGATGAGCACATTGCCGTGCGAGTGGCGCCGCCGCGCCTCTACGACCGCCTCGACGGCCGCGGCCTGAAACACCCGCCAATCCGGCATGCCGGCCGGATGGATGCGCCCCTCGGTCCATGCGAGCAAGGCGTCGCGTAAACGACGGAAATGCTCGCGCGCAAATGTCGGTTCGTCGCGCTTAACAACTGGCGCCGGCGCAAAACTACCGCCCATCAAGGACGCGATCAACGCTTCGGCTTTGTACTCGTCGAGACCGGGAATGCTCTCGACCGCAGAGCCGTCGCTGATCGCGGGACCGCCGGCCAGAATGCCCCGCACCGTTTCCGCGTGGCGCCGCAGCGTCCCCGTGTAGATCGCGTCGCAGTGCAGCTCGCGAATGGCGAAAAATCGGCCGAGTAGACGCGCCTGCGTATACCCGATCTCGGTCAGCCGGTCATAGTCGTCGGTACCGAAAGCGGCCTGAGCGTGGCGCACAAGATAGATGGCCCCCATGATCAACGGCACTCAAGTCTCAGACGAGCTTGACGATCTGTTTGCCGAAATTCTTGCCGCGTAGCAACCCGATGAATGCCTCGGGTGCCCGTGCGAGATCCTCCACGATGGTCTCGCGAAATTTGAGCTTGCCTGCACCGAGCAGAGCGCCCAGATCGGTGAGACCCTGCGGCCAAAGCTCGAGATGGTCCGAGACGATGAAGCCTTGCATCTTGATGCGCGCGACGAGGAATACGGCGGGATTGCGTATCGCGCTGTGTGGGACGACGCCCGTTTCGTTGTTGTAGTCACTGATGAGCCCGCAGATCGCAACGCGCGCGAATGGATTCAACAAGCGCAGGACCGCATTGAGAACATCGCCGCCGACATTTTCGAAATACGCATCGACGCCCTTCGGGGCGGCGATGCGCAGGGCTTTCGCAAGCTCCTCGGCGTCCTTCGCGCAGCGATAATCGACGCACGCATCGAACCCGAGTTCATCGGTCACGTACCGGCATTTCTCCGGGCCGCCGGCGATTCCTACGGCGCGAAGTCCGCCGAGCTTGGCAAGTTGGCCGACGACGCTACCGACCGCGCCGCTCGCAGCGCTGACGACCAGGGTTTCGCCGGCTCTCGGTGCCAGGATCTTGTGGTATCCGTACCAAGCCGTCATGCCTGGCATGCCGACGACGCCGAGATAGGCGGACATTGGAATCTTGCGCGTATCGATAGGCTCGAGCGCCTTGCCGTTCACAGCACCGAATTCCGACCAGCCGAGCATGCCGCGCACGTGGCTGCCGACGCTAAATGCCGGGTGATGCGATGCGACCACCTCGCCGACCGTCGCCCCGATCATGGTCGCGCCGATCTCCTGCGGCTGCGCGTACGACTTCCCCTCGTTCATGCGGCCACGCATGTAAGGATCGAGCGAGAGGTAGCGGTTGCGCACCAGCACCTCATTCGGACCGAGACTCGGAATCGGTAGGGTCTCGATCCGAAAATTCTCGGGCACGACCCAGCCGGTTGGCCGTGATGCAAGCACGATGCGCCGATACGTATTGGACATGGGGCTACCCTCCGAGATTGACTCTACATTGATCGAGAGCACCCTCGCCAATAGACTGCGTCGCATGAGCGTCCGCGAAATGTTCGAACTCGGCGGAAAAGTGGCTCTGATCACAGGCGGTTCACGCGGTCTGGGGCTGCAGATCGCGACCGGCCTGGGCGAAATGGGCGCGAAAATCGCGATCAGCGCACGCAACGCCGCGGAGCTCGAAGATGCCAAATCGCATCTCGAGAAGCACGGTATCCAGGTGCTCACGGTGGTCAACGATCTGTCCGACGCCGCGCAGACACCGGCGCTCGTTGACGCGGTACTCGCGCGTTTCGGCGCCATCCACATCTTGGTCAACAACGCGGGCGCATCTTGGGGCGCGCCGGCCGAGCAGCTCCCACTCGCGGCCTGGAACAAGGTCATGACGCTCAATACGACGAGCGTGTTCGTACTGAGTCAGGCCGTCGCGAATCGCTGTTTCATCCCGAACCACGCGGGCAACATCATCGTCGTGGCCTCGGTTGCGGCGCTACGCGTCGGGATGAAGATGAAAGCGGTGCCCTACTTCGCCTCGAAAGCCGCAGCGCTGCAGATGGTTCGCGCGCTCGCGTGCGAGTGGGGCCCCTACGGGATTCGCGTCAATGCGATTTGCCCGGGATTCTTCCCCTCGAAGATGGCAAGCGGGTTGCTCGAGAAAATCGGGGCATCGGTCATTGCGCAAACCCCTCTCGGACGCATCGGCAATGACACCGACCTGCAGGGTGCGGCGGTCTATCTCGCCTCGGACGCTTCGCGCCACGTGACCGGTCAATACATCGCCGTGGACGGTGGCGCCTCGATCGGTTGAGCGGATCCCGATGTCACTGGCCATCGGCGGGCTGGTCGGCCGGACGCTGGCGGACATACTTGAAAGTGCCCATCGACTTCGCGATGAGTCGACCGGTCTCGTCGCGCACCTCGCCCTCGCAAAAAGCCATCGTCGACGAGCGATGGAACGCGTAACCGCTCGCAGTGAGGCGGCTGCCCGCGAGCGCCGGCTGCACGAAGCTCGTCTTCATCTCGACCGTGACTCCGCCGCCGGCGCCAGGGTCAAGCGACCGACCGGCAACGGCCATCGCGACGTCGAGCAAGGTCATGATGACGCCGCCGTGCGCGACGTTCCAGCTGTTGAGGTGGCGCGCCTGCAGTTGCAGCGCGATCGTCGCGCGCCCAGCGTCGGCCGCGAGAAACTCCACGCCCAGATCGTTGACGAACGGAATGTCGGCGCGGAACGCGGTTGCTGCAGTCACGGCCGAACGACGTTGAGCGGCGTGGCTGCGTTGGACATCGCCTCATCATAGACTAACCGAGATACGCGATGTCGAGGGTAGCGCATGAATCTGTTACAGGCTAAGACGGCGTTCGTAACGGGCGCGGCGAGCGGAATCGGACGCGCGAGCGCGCTACTGTTCGCCGCCGAAGGGGCATCCGTCGTGGCATTGGATCGCGCACCGGAGGTCGAGGCGACGGTCGCGGCGATTCGCGCCGCGGGCGGGCGCGCGATCGCGTTCGTCAAGGACTCCTCGGTCGAAGAGCACGTCGCGAGCGCAATCGCGGCCGCGATGGAGCAATTCGGCAGTCTCGATGTCTGCTTTGCGAATGCCGGCATCAGCGGCGGCCTGGTGCCGTTCCTCGAGGAGACCACCGAGCGCTGGGCGCAGATTCTGCAGATCAATCTCATCGGTACGTTTCTCGCAGCCAAGCATGCAGCGCTCGCGATGACCCCGCAAAGGCGCGGCTCGATCATCTGCACGGCGTCGGTCGCCGGATTGCGTTCGGGCGCCGGTGGCATGCCCTACAGTGCCAGCAAGGCCGGCGTCATCAGCTTGGTTCAGACCGCAGCCAATGAACTCGCCGGGACCGGCGTGCGCATCAACGCGATCTGCCCCGGACTCGTCGAAACCGGCATGACTCGCCCGATTTTCGAACAGGCACGCGCCCGCGGCAGCGAGCGCAGGATTGGTCAGCTCAATCCCCTGCGTCGCGCGGGCGCGCCCGGCGAGATTGCGCAGATGGCTTTGTTCCTCGCGTCCGATGCCGCATCGTATGTCAACGGTCAGGCCTTTGCCGTCGACGGCGGCCTATCGTCGTCGCTTCCGGTCGTCTTGCACCGTGGTTGAAGGTCGACGGCACGCTGCCGGAGGAATCCCATGACGATCAGTCAACGATCGAGAGCCGTCGTCGCGCGGGAACTGGGTTTACCGGTATCGGTCGAGCAGATCGACGTGCAATCGCCGCGCCATGGCGAGGTCATGATCCGGCTTGCCGCGTGCGGCGTCTGCCACAGCGACTTATCGGCGACCAATGGCACGATCGCCTATCCGTTGCCGCTCGTGTTGGGGCACGAGGGAGCCGGAATCGTGACCGCCGTCGGCGAGGGTGTCGAGCGCTTCGCGATCGGCGATCACGTCGTCAGCTCATTCGTAAGCATTTGCGGCCGCTGCCACTTCTGTCAGTCCGGTCGGCCGCATCTGTGCGTGCAGTCCCTGCAAGCGCTCTACAGCTTGCCCGACGGCAGCGTGCGCACATTCGACGCGAACGGATCGCCGCTCAACGTATTCTGCGGCTGCGGCGTCATGGCCGAGTACGCGACCTTGCACGCCGACAACCTCGTGAAGATTGACCGCCAAATGCCGCTCGATCGGGCCGCGTTGATCGCCTGCGGCGTCATGACCGGCTTCGGCGCCGCGGTCAACACCGCTCGCGTCGAAGCGGGCTCGGTCGCGGTCGTATTCGGCTGCGGCGGAGTCGGCCTCAATGCGATCCAAGGCTGCGCGATTGTCGGCGCCGCCATGATCGTCGCGGTAGACACGAGCGCGCCCAAGCTCGAATTGGCCGAGCGCTTCGGGGCCACGCATACGTTCAACGTGACCGGCCAGGACCAGATCGGCAAAGCCCTGTACAAGCTCACGGGCGGTGGTGCCGATTATGCCTTCGACTGCGTCGGACTCGGTCGGATCTCCGAGCAGGCGTTCGGTGTCTTGCGCCGCGGCGGGACGGCGGTGACCGTCGGTATTGCCGCACCTGCCGATAAGATCGTTCTGAGTGCGCAGCACGTCGCGATCACGGGAAAAACGCTGACCGGCAGCTATTATGGCTCGGCGCGACCGCAGCTGGATTTTCCGCGGCTCATTGGCCTTTATCGCAGCGGTCGATTGAAGCTCGACGAACTCATTACCCGGACCTATTCGATCGATGAGGCACCGCAAGCCTTTGCCGATCTTCAAGAGGGCCGGCCGGGCCGCGGCGTCATCGTCTTTGGCTGATTCCAGCAGCGCGCCAGCGTGAGCACTACGGGACTTGCAGGGTGCGCGAGCCGCTGCCCGCGCGCCATTCGGACGGCGATAAACCGGTCCAGCGCCTAAATGCGCGCGTGAAGCTGCTGCTGCAGGAAAATCCGAGTAGATGGGTGACCTCATTGACGCTCATCTGCGGCATGCTGAAGTGCGCGAGCGCCTGCGCGTGTCGGGTTTCGTCGATGATCTTTCTGAACGTGGTGCCGCTGTCGCCGAGCTTGCGCTGCAACGTGCGCGCGCTGACGTTGAGAATCTCGGCGACTTCCTCCTGGGTGGGCTCACCGTGCCGCAGGCGCTGCGTGAGCACCGTGCGCACCCGTGCCTCCATGTTGTGCCGCTCGAGGCGCGCCAGGTAACGCGCCGAGACGGCATCACTCAGGCGCGCGAGCTCGGGGTTGCCGCTGTCGAGCACGCGCTCGATGCTGGCCCGATCGAATCTCAGGCGGTTGTGCTCGGCGTTGAAGCGCAGCGGCGCGCGCCACAACCGTTCGAAATCGTCGATGACCGCGGGCCGCGGTCGCCGCAGCTCGACCGACAGGGGTGAGAAATCGCGCCCGATGAGGGAGCGGCACATGCGCAGGTAGGTCCCGACCAAGGCGTCGATCGACTCGATCGGCACCTCGATCCTCGGCTCAATGTAGAAGTGGTACTCCGCCCCAAAGCGGTAGAAGCGATAGCCGACCGCATCGCTCACCACGTGCGAGTAGTGCTGCACGCGCTCGAAGGCCTCTTTAAGGGTCGAGCTGGCGCTCAACCCATAGCCCAGGGCGTGGAATGCGGTGTGCGTGAAGTAACTGGCCAGTTTCACGCCGAAGGCTTCGTCCCCGGTCGCCTCGAGTGCGACCCGCCACAGCCTGCCAGTCTTGGTCAAGGGGCAGCGGGCATCGGGTCCGCCGAGATCACTCAGGTCAAATCCCGCCTGTGCGAGTAGCGCGGAACCATCGCACCCGGCGGCGTCCAGTGCCCGTCCGAAGGCCTTCACCCACGTCACTAATATCGAGTTCTGATGCGTCGCGCTGAGTGTCCGCATACCGTTTAATCCCCCCTGCCGGAGGCACTAAATGAAGCGCGGATAGGAGCTTAGCCCCAATGACGGGGAAGCGTCGATCTCCCTCGCCCCGCAGGCAGGCACGCAGGCACCGCCTCGGATCTCCGGACACTCACCCCGGGGAGGGTTGCCCTCCTGTAGCGGTTTCACCACAGGGCTTTTTGGCGTCTGGGGTTAATAGTTTGGCGCCTGAAGTGCCTGCAGGGCGGGGGCTTTTCCGTAAGCTTTCGCCCGGAGTTTGCCGGGGAGGCGCCGCGACCGCCACCGCGCCTTGACAGAGGGCGCGCTCGGCGGTGGTTTGCGGCCCGCTGGTTGGAAGAGGGGGACATTCACCATGGTCGTCATTTGGGATGTCGTGGCAGCAATCCATTCAAAGCGGTTTGCTTTCAAAGGAATATTGCCCGTGCTGGGGCTGGCCATCGCGTTCGGCCCGGGCGCTAACGTCAGCCGCGCGGCCGACGAGGCCGCAAGCAGCACCGAGCTCACGGAGGTGATCGTCACTGCGCAGAAGCGCGAGCAGAACCTGCAGGAGGTGCCGATCGCGGTCATCGCGCTCTCCGGACAGCAGCTGCAGGATGCGGGCGTGACCGATATCAAGAACATGACCGCGCTCACGCCGGGCCTCACGGTGACTTCGACCACCTCGGAGAACTCGACCACGGCGCGCATCCGCGGCATCGGCACGGTCGGTGATAACGTGGGCCTGGAATCCTCCGTCGGGGTGGTGATCGATGGCGTCTATCGGCCGCGCAACGGCGTCGGTTTCGGCGATCTCGGCGAAATCGACCGGATCGAGGTGCTCGAAGGCCCGCAGGGGGAGCTGTTCGGCAAGAACAACGATGCCGGGGTCATCAACATCGTGACCAAGCGCCCCTCGACCACCTTCGGAGCGACCGGCGAGATCACGGGTGGGAATTTCGACGACCGGGAGGCCTCAGGGTCGATCACCGGACCGGTGGGCGATTTCTCCGCTTTCCGCCTTTACGCCGGATTCCAGAAGCGCGACGGCTTCCTTAACGTCGAGACGGGAACCGGGAACTCCGACGACGCGGTCAACAATCGCAATCTCTACACGGTGCGCGGCCAGTACCTGGTTACTCCCAACAGCGACGTGAGTGTGCTGTTTATCGGCGACTTCTCGCGTCGTAATGAGAACTGCTGTCAGGCCACGCCCGTGTATCCGGGCCCCTTTGCCGGGATCATCACTGCGCTCGCGGCCAATCCCCTGCTCGGCGGTACAGCCGGACAAGCGACTTTCCCGGACGCACCCACGAACCCCTTCAACCGACAGTCGTTTGCGAACTACCCGATCGCACAGCAGATCTGGGACCGCGGATTCTCCGCTCAGCTCGACTGGAATTTGGGCGCCGCCCAGCTGACCTCGATCAGCGCCTGGCGGGACAACAGCATCGCCGCCGGCAACGATCCGGATTACTCCGACGCTGCCCTCGTGCAGGAGCCGGCCAACGGCAACGTGACCGACTTCAAGCAGATGAGCGAGGAGTTGCGGCTCGCCGGCAAGACCGACCGACTGAACTGGCTCATCGGCGGCTTCGCCGACAAAGAGCTTCTGAACAACACCTCGACGATTCTCGCCGACGATCAATTCGACCTGTATCTGGGTGCGACCGCGTCAGCGGCCGCGGGTGTCAGCCCGCCCAATTTCCTGTTGGTGCCGGAGCTGACTGGCAACTTCCCCGGACACACGTTCATCCCCGGCGTTTCCGGCCAAGCGGACTCCTACCGGCAGACCGAGAAGAGCTTCGCCTTCTTCACCAACGAGACCTATACGCTGATCGAGCATCTGGATCTCACGGCGGGGTTGCGTTACACGCATGAATCGAAGGATGAGACGGCCGACTACAACAGCCCCGACGGCGGTTCGGCCTGCGGACAGCTGCTGCATGCGCCCCCGGCGTCAGCTGCGCTTCCCTACAGTGACCTCCTCTTGTTGGGATACGGTTGCGCCACGCCGTTCAATCCGTTCTTCGCCGGGGTCATGCATGCTCAGTCTCTCAGCGAGGACAATTTCAACGCTACGGTCAAACTGGCCTATCACTTCACGGACGATGTGATGGGGTACGTCTCCTGGGGCAATGGCACGAAGGCGGGCGGCTTCAATCTGGCGCGCGTGACCAATCCGGCCGCCGCCAATCCTCTGGCGCCGATCCTCGATACCGAGTTCCCGCGGGAGACCGTCAACTCCTTCGAGATCGGCATGAAGAGTGAGCTCCTCCAGAAAACCGTGCGTGTCAATGCCGCCGTGTTTGATCAGCAGTACCATAATTTCCAGCTGAACACCTTCACCGGCATCGTGTTCGTTGTGAGCTCGCTCCCGGACGTGAACTCCAAGGGTGCCGAAGTGAGCTTCGACTGGCTCACGCCCCTGTCCGGACTCACGCTCTCCGGGGGCGTGGTCTATGCAGACACACAGATCACCAACTTCGGTGATGCGCTGTATCTGTTTGCCACGAACCGCCTGAACAACCGGCTGTCGTTTTCGCCCCTGTGGTCCGGGGTGGTCTCGGCGGCGTATCAGGTGTCGCTCACGTCATCCCTGGCGTTGCGGATCAGTGCCGATGAGAAGTACACCTCCTCCTACAATACGGGCTCCGACCTGGATCCGATTAAACTTCAAGGAAGCTATGGAATCTTGAGCGCGCGCATCGGCATCGGCGCCCCCGATGGCAAGTGGGCCTTTGAGCTCTGGAGCCAGAACCTCACCGACAAGGGCTACTTCCAGGTCGCCTTCGATGCACCGTTCCAGGGCCTGGCCGTTCCGGGTTTTAACAATCAGATCGATTCATTCGTCGGCGACCCGCGCACCTTCGGCGCTACCATGCGCGTGAAGTTCTGATATGGCTCTGACGGGCGGTGGCGATGAATTTCTCACACAGCGATAAGGTCCGTGAGTTGCAGCAACGGGTTGCCGCGTTCATGGAGAGATTCGTTTATCCCGTCGAGAGCCGATTTCAAGACGAAGTGGCCACGAACCGCCGCGGCGGGAACCCCTGGCTCGCGACCGAGGTCGTCGAGGACCTCAAGCGCGAGGCGCGCGCCGCAAACTTGTGGAATCTGTTCCTGCCGGACTCCGAGCACGGCGCCGGTCTCACGAATCTCGAATATGCGCCGCTGTGCGAAATCATGGGACGCTCGCCGCTGGGTCCGGAAGCGTTCAATTGTTCGGCGCCCGACACGGGCAACATGGAGGTGCTCGCTCGGTACGGCTCGCCGGAGCAGCGCAAGCGCTGGCTCGAACCGCTGCTCGATGGCCGAATCCGCTCCGGCTTTGCGATGACTGAACCCGCGGTCGCCTCGAGCGACGCGACCAACATCGCGGCCGAGATCGTACGCGACGGGGATCATTACGTGATCAACGGCCGCAAGTGGTGGACGAGCGGCGCCGGTGATCCGCGCTGCGAGATCCTGATCTTCATGGGCAAGACGAATCCCGGCGCCGAGCTCCACAGCCAGCAATCGATGATCCTCGTGCCGATGAAGACGCCGGGGATCACCGTGAAGCGCCAGCTCTCGGTCTTTGGCTACGACGACGCGCCGCACGGCCACTCCGAAATCGACTTCACTGACGTGCGCGTGCCTGCTGCGAATTTATTGCTCGGGGAAGGACGCGGCTTCGAAATCGCGCAGGGTCGGCTTGGACCGGGGCGTATTCATCACTGCATGCGCCTCATCGGGCTCGCCGAGCGAGCGCTCGAGATGCTGTGCCGGCGGGCGGTCGAGCGTGTCGCATTCGGCCGACGCCTCTCGGAGCAAGGTGTCACACTCGAGCGGATCGCCGAAGCGCGCATCGAGATCGATCAGGCCCGGTGGCTAGTGCTCAATGCGGCCTACATGATGGACACGGTCGGTAACCGCGCCGCAAAGAAGGAAATTGCGATGATCAAGGTCGCGGCGCCAAACATGGCCTGCCGTGTGCTCGATTGGGCCATTCAGCTGCACGGCGGCGCCGGCGTGAGCCAGGACTTCCTGCTCGCCCACGCCTATGCGGGCGCACGCTCCCTGAGGCTCGCCGACGGTCCAGACGAAGTGCACCGCGCGCAGATCGGTAAGCTCGAGCTGTCCCGGTACCGATCCGCCTGAGAGCGCACCGTGTCGGATAGGCACTTCAAGTTCTGGCCTGAGCAGTCGCGCCAGCACCTGGACGCGCCGGCCACCAACGTGTTCTACAACCTCGAAGTGTCCGCACGGCGCTATCCGGCCAAACCCGGGCTCGTCTATTACGACACGCCGATCGGCTTTGCCGAGCTTCACGACGACGCGCAGCGGATCGCGGGCTATCTCGAGCAGCGCTGCGGTGTACGCAAGGGCGATCGCGTGCTGCTCTACATGCAGAACAGTCCGCAGTTCGTGATCGCCTATTACGGCATCCTGCGCGCCAATGCGATCGTCGTGCCCCTCAATCCCATGTACCTCACACAGGAATTTCTTCGCTGCGCCAAGGACGCGGGAACCACGACGGCGATCGTCTCGCAGGAGCTCTACCCGCGCATCGAGCCGCTGCTCGATTCGACGGACCTCGAGCATGTCATCGTCGCCGCCTATTCGGATTATTTGAAGCAGCCCACTGACCTCGCCGTGCCGGAGTTCATTGCGGCGCCGCGGGTCGAGTTTTCACGGCCCGGTGTCATGCTTTGGCGCGATGCGCTCGCCAGCGCTCTGTCACCGGGACCCTTGAGCGCAGGTCCCGACGATTTGTGCGTGATGCCGTACACCTCGGGCACCACCGGGGAGCCCAAGGCCTGCATGCATACGCACCGCACGACCATGCATACGCTCGTGGCCTCGATGCGCTGGTTCAAGGTGCAGCCGGAATTGACGCTGCTCGGGGTCGCGCCCTTCTTTCACGTGACAGGCATGCAAGGCGGCATGAACGGCCCCCTCTACAACGGGAATACCGTGGTTCTGCTGCCCCGCTGGGACCGCGTTGTCGCCGCGGAATGCGTGCAGCGCTATCGGATCGCGAGCTGGACCGCAGTTCCGACGATGATCCAGGACTTCTTCACGAACCCGAACATCGAGCGCTATGACTTGTCCTCGATCAACCGGTTGAGTGGCGGCGGCGCCGCGATGCCAGCCGCCGTGGCGCAGCGGCTGCTGGACCGGGGCATTACCTATTACGAAGGCTATGGCCTCTCGGAAACCATGGCGGCCACCCATATCAACCCTCCCCATCGTGCGAAATCGCAATGTTTGGGCATACCAATCTATGGCGTCGATTCGCGTGTCGTCGATCCTGCGACCGGCGATGAGCTCGCTGAAGGGGAGGTCGGCGAAATCGTGACTCATGGCCCACAGGTGTTCTTGGGCTATTGGAACAAGCCGCAAGATAGCGCGCAGGCGTTCATTGAGATCGACGGCAAGCGCTTCTTGCGCACCGGCGATCTGGGCAGAATCGACGAAGACGGCTACTTCTTCATGGTCGACCGCTTGAAGCGCATGATCAATGCGTCCGGATTCAAAGTGTGGCCGACCGAAATCGAAACGCTGATGTATCAGCATCCCGCCGTGCTCGAGGCCTGCGTCATCGGCGCGAGCGATGCGCATCGCGGCGAGACCGTCAAGGCCATCGTCGTGTTGCGGTCGGAATGGAAGGGACGCATCGAGGCCGCGGCGATCGTCGCTTGGTGCCGCGAGAACATGGCGGCGTTCAAAGTCCCGAGGATCGTCGAATTCATCGATGCGCTGCCCAAGTCGGGCAGTGGCAAGATTCAGTGGCGCGAACTGCAGGATCGCGAACGGCGCGCCGAAGCCGAGCGCAGCGCCGCGGCCGCGCGCGCGGGGTCAGCATGAGAGCGCTGCTGAGCCGCCGGCCCGGCGGTCCTGAGACTCTGGAGCTCGCCGAGATTCCCGAGCCCGTGGCCGGCTCCGGCCAGGTCCGGGTCGCGGTGCGCGCTTGCGGCGTCAATTTCCCGGATCTGCTGATCATTCAGGATCTCTATCAAGTCAAGCCACCGCGACCGTTCACGCCCGGCGGCGAGATCGCCGGCATCATCGATGCGCTCGGCGCGGGCGTGGAGGGCTTGCGCATCGGCGATCGCGTGCTCATGAGTCCGGTACAAGGCGGTATGGCTGAGAAAGTCATCGGCGCCGCGGGAAACTGCTGGAAGATTCCCGATGCGATGCCCTTCGATGAGGCGGCCGCGCTGCTTCTGACGTATGGCACCTCGCAGCATGCACTTAAGGATCGCGCGCAGCTCAAGCCCGGCGAGACGCTCCTCGTGCTCGGCGCAGCGGGCGGCGTCGGCCTCGCCGCGGTGCAATTGGGCAAGGCCATGGGTGCTCGCGTCATCGCCGCGGCATCGACTGAAGCGAAGCTCGCGCTCGCGCGCGAACACGGCGCCGATGAGACCGTGCAATACCCGACCGGTGCATTCGACAAAGCCGCTGCGCGCGCACTCACCGATCACTTCAAGTCCGCGTGTGGTGCGAACGGCGCCCAGGTGATCTTCGATCCGGTGGGTGGCGATTACACGGAAGCGGCGCTGCGCGCCATCGGCTGGCAGGGACGCTATCTCGTCGTCGGCTTTACCGCCGGCATCCCGAAGCTGCCCCTCAATCTGACCCTGCTCAAGAGTTGCCAGATCATCGGTGTGTTCTGGGGAGAGTTCACCGCGCGCCAGCCGCGGCAGCATGCCGCCAATGTCGCTGCGCTCATGGCGCTCTATCTGGAGGGCCGCATCAAGCCGGCGGTCACCGAGCGCTTCGCGCTGCAACGGGGAATGGACGCGATCGCGAGGCTCGGTGCGCGCAATGCGCGCGGCAAGGTCGTCGTCATGATCGAGTGAGAAACCCCTCATGAATCTCAACTACAGCCCCGAAGAAGACGCCTTTCGCGCCGAAGTGCGTGCTTTCTTCGAAGCCGAACTTCCGGCCGATATCCGCTCCAAAGTGCGTCTGGGAAGGCGCATGCACAAGGACGACCTCGTGCGCTGGCAGAAGATCCTCTACCGCCGCGGCTGGGGCGCCGGCATGTGGCCACACCGCTACGGCGGTGCCGATTGGAGCGTCGTCGAGCAGCACATCTTTGACGAAGAGGGTGCGGCGGCCGGTGCGCCGCCACAGATCCCGTTCGCGTTGCGCATGGTCGCCCCGGTGCTCATGAGCTTCGCCAATGCCGCTCAACAGAATTACTTTCTGCCGCGCATCATTTCCGGCGAGGACTGGTGGTGCCAGGGGTACTCGGAGCCCGGTTCGGGGTCCGATCTCGCATCGCTGCGCACGAGCGCGGTGCGCGAAGGCGCTCACTACCGCGTCAACGGCCAAAAGACCTGGAACACGCTCGGCCAGTATGCCGATTGGATCTTTTGCCTGGTGCGTACGAGCAGCGGCGGGCGTCCACAGCAAGGCATTTCGTTTCTGTTGATCGATATGAAGTCACCGGGCATCACGGTGCGCCCAATCATCACGATCGAGGGCGAACACGAAATCAACGATATTTTCTTCGACAACGTGAAGGTGCCTGTCGAAAACCTGGTCGGCGAGGAAGACAAGGGCTGGACTTACGCAAAATTTCTGCTCTCGCACGAGCGGACCAATAACGCCGGCGTAAGCAATTGCAAACGCGCACTGAAGCGGCTCAAGGAAATCGCAACGCGTCAACCCGATCACGGCCGCCCGCTGATCGAGGATTCTCGCTTCCGCGATCGCATCGCGCAGATCGAGCTCGAACTCATGGCGCTCGAGATCACGAACCTCCGGGTGCTTTCGGCGGTTCCGACGCAATCCCGCGCTCCGGGACCCGAGGTCTCGCTGCTCAAAATCAAAGGCTCGGAGATCATCCAGCAGCTCGCGGAGCTTCAAATGCATGCGCTCGGACACGACGCCCTGCCCTACTTGCGCGAGGCGCTCAAGCTGGACTGGGCTCCGGCGGGGTTGCTCGCGGATCACTATGCCGCCTTCGCGCCGCCGCTCACGGGCCAATATTTCAACTACCGCAAGACCACGATCTATGCGGGTTCGACCGAGATCCAAAAGAACATCATTTCGAAACTGATCCTGGGTCTCTAAAGAGAGCTGCGATGGATTTCAGCCTAACGGAAGAACAACTGGCGCTGCAGGAGACGCTACGGCGCTTCATCGCCAAAGAGTACGATTTCGAGCGGCGCCGCGCGCTCGCGCGCTCCTCGCTCGGCTACTCCGCGGAAGCCTGGGCCCAGTATGCCGAGCTCGGCCTGCTCGCCCTACCCTATCCCGAGGAGTTCGGTGGCCTCGGCGGCAACGGGGTGGACATCATGGCCGTCATGGAACTCGTCGGCCAGGGACTGCTGCTTGAGCCTTATGTGAGTACCGTCGTGCTCTGCGGTGGGCTGCTTCGCGATGCCGCGGCCCGCACGGTCAAGGAGGCGCTATTGCCGCAGATCGCCGCCGGCAAGCTGCAGATCGCTCTCGCCGCCTATGAGGCCGCCGGGCGCTATGAGCTCGCGCACGTCGCTTCGACGGCCGTCCGTGACGCCAAGGGCTGGCGGCTCACGGGCCGCAAGTCCGTCGTGCTCGATGCCCCATCGGCCGATTACTTTCTTCTCTCAGCGCGCAGCAGTGGCAATCGGAACGATGCCGAGGGTATCTCCCTGTTTCTGGTGCGACGTGATGCGCCGGGATTGACGCTGCAAGCCTATCCCACCCAATCCGGCGGCAGAGCGGCGGATCTACATTTGCAAGATGTGCCTGTCGACGAGGACGCCGTAATCGGTGCAGCCGAGCGAGCGCTTCCCGTCATCGAGCGGGCCGTCGACCAAGGCATCGCCGCACTCTGCGCCGAAGCGGTGGGGATCGTCACCGCGCTCAATGAGGCGACTCTCCATTATTTGAAAACCCGTAAGCAGTTCGGCACCGCGATCGGCAGCTTCCAGGCACTGCAACATCGCATGGCCGACATGTTCATCGCCGCCGAGCAAACCCGCTCGATGTCGATCATTGCGGCGATCCAAGCCACGGGCGACGAACCCGCGGCACGTCGGCGCGCCATATCGGGCGCGAAGGCCTATGTGGGTCAGGCCGCGCGCTTCGTCGGCCAGCAGGCCGTGCAGCTGCACGGCGCGATGGGAGTCGTCGATGAGCTCAACATCAGCCATTACTTCAAGCGCCTAACGATGATCGATATGACATTTGGGGATGCCGACCATCATTTGGCGCGCTTCAGCGATGCACTTCGAGTCGAAGCGGTGGGAGCTGTTTCATGACGTTCAATCGCGACCGCCTGATTCTTGGACTCTATGTGCTCGCGCTCATCACCCTCACCGAGCTCGTCACCGGCCATCTCAAGCTGCCCGCATGGCCGGCGTTCGTGGCCTGGATTCTCTTCTTCGGCGAACATATGAACTCGAAGAAGACGCCGCATATTCTGATCGGTGCCGCCGTCGGTATCGGGCTCGTGATGCTTGCACCCCTCGTCATCGGCTTGCTCGCGCACGTCATCGGCGCCGAATGGGCCCGACTGATTTACATTTTGGCGGCCGTTTACGCGATTTTTGCGTTCGGCGAAATGGTTCCGCTAGTTCTCAACAACTATACCTTCATGTTCTTCACGGTCGCGGGCCTCGCGTTGGCGACGCCAAATCCCGATCCTCAGCTATGGCTGCTCATAGAGGCGGTAGGCGGCGGCTTGCTGATCGGCGCCACGATCGTCGCCGGCAGGATCATCGGATTACCCAGCGCGGCGGCGGCGGCGCACTGAATCAAGGCGTCCGGGCGTTATAGGACTCCGATAGCTTCTCCCAATGACCCGGCGTGTAATGCCACTGGCTTCCGCTCGGGTCCCAATGATTCGCAACCCACTGATACCCGCGGCGTTCGTACACGTAGGTACCCGAAACCCAATGAAATGAATGACCGGTCCATTCCCAATAGCCGGGCGCCCAAACATATCCGTCGCGATGCGGCACGTGCTCGACGCGCGGCGCGGGCGGAGGCGTATCGATGACGATGTCGGCCCCCGCTGATGCGAACCTGGGCGACAGGAGCGCACCGGCGATGATGATTATCGGCAGCGAGACTTTTTGCGGCGTCTTCATAGTAGGCAACCTTTGGCCGGTCCGGCCATCTCGTTAACGTCGAGGATTCATTAGTTTACGACCGAACGATCGTGCTATTAATAACCTATAGCTGACGGTGCAAAACTTCAGGGCCGCGATCATGAGGAGCGCCTCGGTGGCTTAACGGACTCGAGGAGAACGCCGGCTGCGAATGAGCAGCGATTCGAAGGCCCTCTGCGCATGATCTGCCGCGTCGCGGTCGCGCATCAGCCCTTGTCTTTGTTGATACATCATCGTGATCCCGTCGAATTCGTAGGCGAACTGTTCAGGATCCAGATCGTCCCGGAAGTGACCTTCGTCGATGGCGGTCTTCGCGCACCGTGCCACCAACTCCCTCCAGTCTCGAAACGCATGCACAACGCGTTCACGCACCGGATGCCCTAGGCGGTTGTGATACTCGAGCGCGGCCTTCTGGAGTGGGCAGCCGCGCAGTCCCGCTTCACCGCGAATCCATTCCAGTTCTTTCTCGAACAGGACACGCAAGCGCGGCTCCCCGCGCGGCGCGGCCAGCGCGGGCTGCACCACACCGAGCGTGATCCGGTTGACCACTTCCTGGACCACGCCGAGCTGTAGGGCCTCTTTCGATTTGAAATGCGCAAACAGTCCGCTCTTCGACAGCTTGGCCTCTTCCGCTAGCACCCCTATGGAGAGACCCTCATAGCCAACCTCGCTGACCAGGCTCAGTGCACGAGAGACAATGGCACGTCGGGTTTGTTCACCCTTGGACTGGCCCTTACCCATGTCGTCTCCCCATCGGCCACTCTTCACGCTCACCGGCTTAGAATAGCACGATCGTTCGGTCCTAACAAACCCACGGCGAGCTACAGTGCCGTACCCCTGACCGCCCCCCAAGACGAATGCAGGCAGCGACTAGGCGCGTGGCGTCGGAAACCCTGAGGATGCTTGACCTAACGCCTGCTCCGCGAGCGCCAACAGTTGCGGTGCCGTAGCGGCCGAGAGATCGGCCACGATTTCACGCACGATGCGCTCATACGTTTCGCGGTGGTGCGTGCGCAGGTACTCCATCAAGTGCTCGGCCGCGTTGCTCTTCCCTGTTCCGTGGCCGACGACGACGATTTCGCCGCCGGCCGCAAGGGCGTCGGAGACTCGCTCATAGAACTCGGCGCTTTCTGGAGCGCGCTGCCCCTGCTCCCGCGATTGATCCTTGTGCGTCAAGTGATGCAGGAAATGATGCGGGTCGTAAGGCGTGATTTCCCGCTTGGAAGCATCGCCGGATGCTGGATCGATGCGGTAGATGTTCGCGCCATGATGATCCACCACTACCATGAGAGTAAGCGGCGGCGCTGGCTCGGCGCGCGCCACTGCCTGGGCCGGCTCTTCCGGCGACCAGTTCGCGCGCTGTAAGAAATGCCGCAAGTCGGCCACCTCCGAGCTAGCGAGATCCTTGGTGTGCGGCTTATGCATCAGGTAATGCTCTCCGCCAACGTCGAAGCTGAACTTGTTGTTGCCCCTCTCCTGCACGACCCCTATTTTCTCAATCAGCGCGACGACATCCATCCATTCGAGATTGTGCGCCGGGGGATGCCGGAACAAGGCTTCGAGCGTCCTGAGGTGTGCACCGTGGAGCGCCGCGCGGCCCTGCGAGCTCGCCTGTTGACCATTCTTGCTTTCACTGCTGTTCATAGATGCCTCCGTCGGCCAGGGTTTGCAGTCGCTCCGCGGCGAGGGATTAGCCGCTCCGTCCAAAGGTAGAGGGATCGGTCAAGAATAGAGCTCGCGCGCGAGTATCGGTCTCCATCGACTAATAGTCACGGCCCGTGCGCATCGAACCATACTAAGGTCCAATTCGTGCGGTGGCTCGCTTGTGATCTGATGCGCGCCTGAGTACATCTGTCCCGCGACACGTGATGGGGAGGTAACCTCTCTTGGACACCGTTAACGCTGACCGCCGACGATTTTTCGGTAGTGCAGCGATGATTCTTGCCGCCTCCCAGCTCGAGGTTAGTGAAGTGGCAAAGGCACAAGGTTCAGGGGCCGAGGCGTCAGGTCAGCCACCCCAACTTCCCCCGCTGAAGCGTGTGAACGCGGGGCTCCTCAACGTCGGCTACGTCGAGGCCGGCCGTGCCTTTGGTCCTGCGGTTTTCCTGCTGCATGGTTGGCCCTACGACATCCACAGTTACGCCGTCGTTACTCCCCTCCTCGCCGCGGAGGGCTATCGGGTCATCGTGCCGTATCTGCGAGGCTATGGGCCCACGCGCTTTCTGTCGGCCACGACAGTCCGCAACGGTCAGCCCACCGCCTTGGCGCGCGACGTCATCGCGCTCATGGATGCACTCAAGATCGAGAGCGCGACGCTGGCCGGCTTCGACTGGGGCGGCCGAAGCGCGGATATCGTCGCCGCTCTCTGGCCTCAGCGGTGCAAAGCGCTGGTCTCGGTGAGTGGTTACCTCATCGGGAGCCAGGAGTCAGGAAAAGTGCCATTACCGCCGGCGGCCGAGCTGCAGTGGTGGTATCAGTACTATTTCGCCACGGAGCGGGGGCGCGAAGGTTACGCAAAGTACCGTCACGACTTCGCGAAACTCATCTGGAATCTGGCCTCGCCGAAATGGAACTTCGATCAAGCCACGTTTGATCGCTCGGCAGCCTCCTTCGACAATCCCGACCACGTCGACATCGTGGTGCACAACTACCGCTGGCGGCTTGGGCTGGCACCGGGCGAATCCCAGTACGACGAGCTGGAAAAGCGCCTTGCCGCATTTCTGCCGATCAACGTACCCACCATCACGCTCGAAGGCGATGCAAACGGCGCGCCACACCCCGAGCCCGCGGCCTACGCGAGCAAGTTCGTTGGCAAATACGTACATCGGAACATCAAGGGTGGGATTGGACACAATCTGCCGCAGGAGGCACCGCATGAGTTCGCGCGGGCGGTCATGGACGCAGCTCACCTTTGATCGGTGAGTCCCACTGCTGATTGGAATTGAGGTTGTCAGTGAGTGTTCAAATCGAACAAGAAAGCTATGAGATGCCGCCCCGCGATGGGTTCACGGTCACACTTTTTATCACCGTCGCCGACATCAATCGATCAGCTGATTTCTATGAAAGGGTTTTTGGCGGTCGCGTTCTGAGCAGAGGCGACAGCAAGGGAGCGTCCGGGCACATTCAGATTGCGAATACGTGGCTCATAGTGAACGTCGGGGGCGGCCCCACGTCGGACAAGCCAACGGTAACGCTGAGCGTCGTCGCCCCGGATAAAATCAGCAGCTTCATGAACATTCGCGTTGCGGACATTCATGCGTGCTACGAGACATGGAGAAGTCGGGGCGCGGAGTTCATCACAGAGCCGATCCCTAAATATGGCGAGATTCGCTGCTACATCCGCGATCCTGATGGATATATCATTGAGGTCGGACAGAGCACCGATCTCACGTACGGTTGACATCGTAAACTGAGTCGGTCATTCACGCTTTCAGCGTGGGAAGTTGGAGTCGTCAATGAGCAGCGTACAACTCGAGCAGAAGACCTATGAGATGCCTCCTCGAGAGGGAATCAGCATCGCGCAGTTTCTCACCGTCGCCGACATCGAGCGTTCGGCGCGCTACTACGAGAAGGTCTTCGGCGCTCGCATTCTGAGCCTGGGTGACGGCAACGCGCCTGGGTACCTTCAGCTTGCGAACATCTGGATGATTTTGAACGTTGGGGGCGGCCCGACCCCGGATAAGCCGACTGTGACGCTCAGCATTCCCGACCCGAATCACATCAATAGCTTTATGAATATGCGCGTTGCGGACATTCAAGCGTGCTATGAACTATGGAAGAGTCGTGGGGCCGAGTTCATCACGAAGCCGATCCCTAAGTACGGCGAGATTCGCTGCTACATCCGCGATCCTGACGGATATATCATTGAGGTCGGACAGAGCACCGACGTTACGTACGGCTGACCTTCAGCAAAGACGTTCCTGACGCGCCGGGGAGGAACTCTCCTGGCCCAACGCCTGGCGTTGGGCGCGGCACTTGCCCGTCATCCCCACTCGACAACACTGCGGCGCCCTTCTTCCGACGCAATCGATACCTTTGTTCAATGGCGACCGCGCGAACCCAGACCGAGACTGGCCGCTACAGACTCACCGTTTGGGGAATGGCAATGGACGCATCGACGAAGAAGGCACAGATCCGATTGACCCAGCGCGCGCCTGGCTACATGCGGGTTACTTTTGACAATCCGCCACTCAATGTCATGGGAGCACAGTTCGTCTTGGAGCTCCGCGAGATCATGAATGATCTCGAGGCGAACGACGAGTTGAAGGTGGTCGTCTTTGACAGCGCAGTTGACGGATTCTTTCTCAACCACAGCGACTTCCTCGGCAAGATCGAGGACATGACCGCCATTCCCCAAGGACCCACCGGGCTGGAGTCGTGGCCGGATGTGCTTGTGCGGCTCACGCACGCGCCGTTCGTATCGATCGCCCTCATCCGCGGGCGCGCCACCGGCAACGGCAGCGAGCTTACCCTCGCCTGCGACATGAGTTTTGCCAGCCTCGAGAAGGCGATTCTGTCGCAATGGGAAGTAGGCGTAGGCATGGTCGCCGGCGGAGGCCCCATGGCGCGCCTGCCCCGTCTGATTGGGCGCGGGCGTGCGCTGGAGGTCCTGCTCAGTTCTCAGGACATCGGAGGCGAGCTGGCCCAGGCGTATGGCTATGTGAACCGCTCGTTTCCGGACAGTGAGCTCGACGGATTCGTCGACGCGCTGGCAAACCGGATTGCCTCCTTCGAAAAATGGGCGATCGCAAACACCAAGCGCCTCACCAACGCGAGCCTTCCACAAGAACGTCGAGATCGCGGAAGGGTGGGATACCTGCATCAAGTCGATCACTCGTCCTGCCACCCAGCGCAACTTCAAGGCGCTCTTCGACCAGGGGTTCCACAAGCCCGGTGATGTCGAGAATCGCCTGGGATTTCATCTCGGGCAACTTCGCTGAGGTGCGAACATGACGCGTCAGCTCGTATCTCTCACGTTGGAAGATGCACGCAAAGCTATTGCGGCCGGTGAACGTAAAGCGCTGGCACTCGGCATACCCTACAACATCGCGGTCGTGGATTCAGGCGGTGGTTTGATCGCGCACGCACGCATGGATGGCGCGTGGCTTGCCAGCATCGATATCGCTATCGACAAAGCTTGGACTGCGCGTGCCGTGGATATGCCCACCGAGGCGCTCGCGCAGCTGGCGCAGTCCGGGCAACAGGGTTTTGGCATCAACACGACGAACCAGGGTCGCATCGTGATTTTTGGCGGCGGAATCCCCGTTAGAGTCAGTGGCTCCGTCGTCGGTGCCGTGGGTGCGAGCGGTGGGTCGGTTGAGCAGGACATCGCGGTCGCCCGGGCCGCAGTCGAGGGATTAAACCTCCCCAGTTAGGAGCACTGGTGGAAAACGTCATCAACGATGCGGTCATTCTCGCGGCACGAGTTTTCCTCGCGGCACTGTTTTTGATCTTTGGGTGGAGAAAACTTAAGGACCGTCCAGGTACGGTAAGCCAGATGGTGCGCGATGGCGTTCCGATGCCCGTATTGGCTGCCGCCGTAGCGACCTTTATGGAGCTTCCAGTCGCCTTCGCTGTCGCCCTCGGCGTCTTTACGCGTGTCGTGGCTCTTCTCATGGCTCTATACACCTTGGGAACATCCATCATTGAGCATCGCTACTGGAGCGCCGGTAGGCCGGAGCGACTCGCCAGCATGGAAAGCTTTTACAAAAACCTGAGCATCATCGGAGGCTTCCTGCTGTTGTACATCTCCGGCCCGGGTCGATATTCGTTCGATGCGTTATCGGGCATCGCTACGCCGTGACGGACCTTTCAGTAGGGGCTGATCTCGTTGTGCGTGGAGGCTCCTATCTCTCTGCTCACGCGCGACGAGGGGCTGCGAGTCATGCGCTGTGCTGTAACGTGAGCTAAGCCTGACGAGATGGCGGTGCACTCGGGGCCGAGCTGCTCAGCGGCCCTGACCAAGTCGGCTAAGGACCTGACCTGCATCTTTTGCATCACCCGTCCCCGGTGCGCCTTCACGGTGATGTCACTGATCTCCAGCTCTGCCGCGACCTGCTTGTTCAGCAGGCCAGAGACGACCAGTGCCATGACCTGTCGTTCGCGGCGGGAGAGTGAGTCATAGCGGCGGCGTAGGATGCGCATGTCCGTCTGGTGAGCAAGAGCTATCCGGCTGAATTCGAGGCTCTCCCGGATGGCGTCCAACAGAACCTCTTGCTTGAGTGGCTTCTCCAGAAATTCGACCGCGCCTGCCTTCATGGCCTGGACAGATGTGGGCACATCGCCGCAGCCCGTGATGAACATGATCGGCATCTCAGGGCGCTCAAGTGCCAGGCGCTTCTGAAGATCGAGGCCATTCAGACCTGGAAGAGACACGTCAAGAACCAGACAGTTTGGAACCGTGGGACGAGGTCGGGTAAGGAATTCCTGAGCGGACGTGAATGTCTCCACCTGCCGCCCCTCGAAGCGCAGTAATACCTCTAGAGACTCCCGCACTGAAATATCATCGTCGACAACGAATACGATTGGCGTATGCAAAATTGTCGCTGTCATTTCTGTATCTCCTGTCTGAAAGGACTTCCCGCAGTTGTCTTACATCCATCTCCGGACACGTTGATCGTCTTAGAGATGAGGCTAATCAAGGGCCAGGCCCGCATGAAGTAACGGCCAGGCAACGTACGGTACGTAACCGTGAATTCAGTCGCCCCCCCATCCTGGAGACTTGGGTTGTCGGACGCCCCAATGGCACCAGCGGGTGATATGATTCGTGCGGGATTTGGGCTTGTTTGAGCCAATAACACGTCGCGAGAGCGACTTCAGGGAACCTACTTCTTGGCGCTGAACGCAGGCATCGTTAGCCGCCACGTGGATAGGGCCTTGAGTTCGCCACTTTTTCGCAAGGCCGAACGGCAGTCCCGATTCCTGCGATTCATCGTCGACGCGGCGCTTCAGTCCCCTGCAGGAACCCTCAAGGAATTCGAGATCGGAATGGCTGTGTACGATCGCCGGTCAGACTACGACCCGCGCACGGATCCCATCGTGCGTGTGGAGGCCGCCCGGTTACGCGCCCGTCTGCGCGAATACTACGAGATCACGCCGCCCGACGTCGTACGCATCGACATCCCGAAGGGCCGATACGTTCCGCAGTTCATTTCGGTCGGCGGTGGAGCGCCACAGATGGCCTCCGACTTATCCATATTGGTGCCGCCATTCCGCAGTCTCAGTCCTGATCCGGGTGACCAAAATTTCTGTGATGGACTGACTGAGGAGGTTCTCCATAGGCTCGCACAAGAGCCTCGATTAAGGGTGCTAACCCAGTCCGCGGCCGCTTGGATCGAACAAGGACAAGGGTCCAGGCCTCGTTTTCTGCTGGAAGGCAGCGTACGGCGGGCGGGTGCGGAGATCAGGCTCACGGTACACCTGATGGAGCTGACCGGCGGTGGCTCAACTCGCTTTTCCAGTGCCTATCGGGGCACTCTGGATGACATTTTTGCCACGCAGGAGCGATTGGCCGAGGAAATTCGCGGCGACATCTGCACGGCGCTGGGTCGCAGCGCTCCAGGCCTGCCGGTAGAGGATGGCCTGAATTCGTAGTGACGTAGCGTAATACTTTCAGAAGTCGTGAGTCCTGGTTAGGGTTCGGCGACTGCGGTGAGGCGGGACAGGTCAACATGGACTCGATCCTTATCGGCCATTTGCGGGACAGTGTCTCGCTTCTTCCTATGGAAGATCTCGCCCCGGTTCGCGAGTTCTACAGGCGATTATTCGAGCTCGCACCCGAGACTCGCTCCATGTTCACTCGAGAGATTGGCCTGCAAGCCGAGAAGTTCTCCAACATGCTCGCGTGGGTGATCGCTAATCTGGAGGACCCTGACGAGCTATTCCGAGAGATGCGCGCTTTGGGTGCGCGCCACAGAGGCTATGGGGTCAAGGCCGATCAGTACGCCTCTGTTGGCTCGGCGTTGATCTGGATGTTCCAGCACGCTCTGGGCGAACGCTTCACCCCGGAGATGGAGGAAGCCTGGCTCGAGGCCTATGCCTTCATCAGCCTCGAGGCCGAGCGTGGGTCTCGGGACGCCGGCCAGGCCGGCATCGATCCGTAGCCGGCACGGCAACGATACCAAAGTCTGATTCTCTCGTTGCGCCCGCTATCGAATACTTGCTGCGCGGCTGGTATCGAATGATGGGACAATTCATGAAGACCACGGCGATGGCTGTTCTTTCGGCTCTGCTCGGAACTGTGTTCGCGTCTCCGGTCGAGAGCGCCGTCACGAGTGTCGTTCTGGTCCACGGATCCTTCGCCGACGGATCCGGCTGGAAGCCAGTGGCAGAGATCCTGACGCACGACGGTTACAGCGTGCAGGTCGTACAAGAGCCTTTGACTGGGTTGAAGGCTGATGTTGTAGCTACTCGGCTGGTACTGGATCGTGCGGGGCCGTGCGTGCTCGTTGGCCACAGCTGGGGCGGGATGATCATCACAGAGGCCGGTGATCACCCGAATGTTCGGAGCCTGGTTTACGTGAACGCGTTTGAACCCGAGGTGGGCGAGACCGCCGGTTTGCTGCAGGCTAAGACTCCGCCGCCCTCCAACAACGTGGTTTCGGCTGGAGGAGGATTCGTGCAGGAGAAACCGGAATCCTTCCGAGCGGATTTTGCTGCGGACGTGCCGCCGCGACTTGCGGCATTCATGGCGATCTCGCAAGCCCCAATCACTGTCGATAGCTTTTCGGCGAAGACGACCGTCGCGGCGTGGTCGCAGAAGCCCAGCTACGCCGTGGTCTCCCAGCAGGATCGCATGATCAACCCCGCCCTCGAACGATTCATGGCGGGCCGCGCAAAGTCCGAGACAATCGAGCTTCAAGGCAGTCATGCGATATTCCTGTCACATCCCAAGGAAGTCGCCGCACTGATCGAGAAGGCGGCGCGCGCCGCGAAATAGCGACATCGCGCACGGCGTCGGTCCGTCGGCGGCGAAAACGGAGGCCCTCAGCATGGCGCGCACCTATCCTTACGAAGGATCGGAGGTCAGCTGATGGACTCGCGTGCGTTCTGAAATCGATCCCGGTCGCAGGCTGTGCTGCCATCAGACCAACAGTTGACTGACTAACGCAAGGAACTCCCACTGCCAAGCGAGGATTGCATATGAGCCCATTCACGAAAAAAACCACCTGGGAACCCACGCACCACTCCGGACCGCACGGTCGGCTCAACGCTGCGCAGCTCAACGCGCTACCTGACGGCGCATTCGCCTTTCCACGAACGCGCAAGGAACCGATCACAGATGCTGCGCATGTACGCGGCGCGCTCGCGCGATTCAGTCAGGTGAGCGACGTAAGCGATGCAGACCGAGATCTTGCATTTGCGAACATCAGAACGGCTGCGGAGCACTTCGGTATAGACATGCATGAAACGGATTGGCGTCAGCTGGGCGAAACGAGCCGCTCAAGCTGATACTAAGGTGCAAGTGTCCTGGCGCTTCGTTGCCTGTCTAATCGGGAGCGCTGCGTGAACAAAGGAGCAGGCACGTGAAAATTGCAATGGTTCTGACCTCGCATGACATTCTCGGTGATACGGGCCTCAAGACCGGATTCTGGCTCGAGGAGTTTGCAGCTCCGTATTACGTGTTCCGGGACGCCGGCGTCGATCTGACATTGGCATCGCCTAAGGGCGGGCAACCGCCGCTCGATCCGAAAAGCGATGTGGCAGCGAATCAGACACCGGCGATGGCTCGGTTCAAAAAGGACGAGAGAGCGCAGAAGGAGCTCTCGCAGACAACCAAGCTAGCCGATGTAAAGAAGGATGATTTTGATTCCGTGTTCTACGTTGGCGGCCACGGACCAATGTGGGATCTCGCGGAGAGCCCTGCTTCCATCGCTTTGATCGAAGCTTTCTATAGCTCCGGCAAGCCAGTCGCCTTGGTCTGTCATTCGCCCGGTGTTCTCCGCCACGTGACGTACAAGGGTGAGCCGCTGGTGAAAGACAAGCGCGTGACTGGCTTTACGAACGGCGAGGAGGAAGAGATGAAGCTCACCCACGTCGTGCCGTTCCTTGTTGAGGACGAGCTGCTTCGACTCGGGGCCGTGTTCGAAAAGCGCAGGAACTGGCAGCCTTTGGCGATCACAGACGGCCGCCTTATCACTGGGCAGAATCCCGCGTCCTCAACGTCGGCAGCGAAGGCTCTGTTACAGCTGCTCGCGAGGCCGGCCGCGTCTTGGACGGCGATCGAGGTTTCGCAGGCGGCGTGATCGACCGCTTGATCGGCTCGCCGCGGTCTCGCTGCGGCACAGCACGCGCAGCGAGGCCGCTTCTGCCGACTTGGCACAAGGGTTATCCGCCGACAACGTTCGGCGACCATACGGAGCCATGCACATGTCATCGAACAACTTCGCAAGCACTTCCATTGCAGCGAGTCTCCACGAGAGTCACGATTCCTGGGGTTGGCTAGTGGCGCTCGGGATCGCGCTGATTATCCTCGGAGTCGTCTGCATCGCGGGCGAAATGACCGCAACCCTCGTCACGGTACTGACCTTCGGCTGGCTGCTCATGCTGGGCGCATTCTGGCGCTGACTCAGGCGTTTCGCGTGCGCAACTGGAGTGGGTTCTTCTTGTATTTTCTGACTGCGCTGCTGCGGGGAGTCACCGGATACTTAATGATTCGCTATCCACTCACCGCTGAATTGAGCCTGACCCTCATTCTCGCGTCATTCTTCATGGTCCTGGGCCTCTTTCGGGCGGTCGGGGCGAGCACGCTGAAGTTTCCCCACTGGGGCTGGGCCGTTCTTTCGGGTCTCGTCACCGCGGCGCTTGGCGTCCTCCTACTGGTTCAGCTGCCCGTCATTAGCCTGTGGTTCATTGGCCTCGCGATAGGGATCGAGTTCATTTTCGACGGCGTTTCCGCCGTTACGCTCGGCACCGCGCTGCGGCACGCGCCGAGCGGTCGCGAGTAGACGCGATCGTCAATACCTTGGTGCAATGGCACCCACTCACGTTTGCAAGCTGAATACGAACAGAATCAAAGCTGCCAAGGCATGGGAGAGCGATGTATGAACCGCAAGAGCACGTGGGGCGCCGCCGTCGTGATCGTGACGTTCGCAGCCGTCGGAGGTGTAGCCGTCTCGAAGCAAGACAAATACGCAGTGAGATTGCCCGGCGGCCTCGCCTTTTCTGACTTCAAGGGTTATGAGGACTGGGAGCTGATCTCCAGTGCAAAGACGGACGACCGCATGAAGGTCATTCTCGGCAATCCCACGATAATCGCGGCCTACAAGTCCGGTGTTCCAGGGAACGGCAAAGCTTTCCCGGAGGGATCCAAGATCGCGAAGTTGCAGTGGAAACCGAAGAAGAGCACGGAAGCCCCATTCTCGGTTGACGTACCGGATACGTTAGCCGACCTGTTCTTCATGGAGAAGGACAGTAAGAGGTTTCCCGACACCGGCGGATGGGGATACGCCCAGTTTGACTACGACCCCGGCGTCGGCCACCTTCACAGCCGACAAGGCTGGTACGCCGACTTGCGGCCAGAGTTGCCATGTGGCCGTGAAGTCCAAGGACTACGTCTTCCACCCGTACGAACTGCGGTGACGGAGGCGCCGTCGTGCTGAGGCGGACAAGAGTAGCGATGGCATGTGCGCTGCTCGCCGCCACTGCGACGATCATTAGCGCTGCAGAGCACAACGCCGTCTCGAAACTACCAGATGCCCGCGGCGCGGGCTTTGCCGATAGGCTCTACAGGCTGGATTGCGGGCACTCCCTTGCAAACGATGAGTCCGTGTGGACACCGGGCGAAAATGTCGGACGCGACATCGAATTCTCGTCGACCTGCTGGCTTGTACGCCACCGGAGCGAGTGGCTGCTCTGGAACACCGGTGTTCCGGAAACGGCGATTGGCGACCCACATGGTTGGTCTACCCTGCCAAAGTTGATCGTGTATCACCTCGAGAGATCTCTGACGGATCAACTTGACGCGATCGGCGTGAAGCCCAGCGATATCGGTCGCGTCGCCGTTTCGCATACTCATGGAGATCACATCGGTAACGTCGGTTTGTTTCCCAACGCCACAATCCTGATGCAGCGGGCCGAGTACGCCTGGATACACTCTCCGGACGGGCCGAACGACAACGTAAATCAATTGATGGCTCTGGCACGCAAACTCCTGGGTACTCCGAAGAATCTTCAACTCATCGACGGCAATGCTGACGTATTCGGAGATGGAAGCGTTACTTTGCTTTCCACTCCCGGGCACACACCCGGCCACCAGTCGCTCCTAGTCCATCTGAGTAAGTCAGGCTTCATCCTGCTGTCGGGTGATGTCGCTCATTCCGCAGAAAACTTCGCGAAGAACATCGTTCCTTCCTTAAATACAGACAAGCGAGAATCAATTGCTTCAATGAACGAGGTTCGACGATTGATCGCGGCGTACAACGCGCAGTTCTTTATTAATCACGATAAGCAGCAAACCGACAAGCTGAAGCTGCTGCCCGCCTTCTACGATTGAGCCCCGCCTGGGCGAGTTTGCACTGGTTCTAGCGTCCGAGCAGCGCGGCGATTGCAGCGTCGAGACTCCATGGCCCCGGGCCGCCTAGGATTACGACCGTGAGACCAATGCAGTAGAGCGTTTCAGGGACGTAAAGCAGGTCGCCGAGCCAATCGGCGCGATCAACCGGCTCCCATGCCCGGATGCGCTTAACGGCGTCGAACGCAATCGCCCCGAAACAAATCAGGAAGAGCCCGAGCGCGGCGGGCACGGACAACAAACCGATCACGAGCGCACATCCGCCGCTTAACTCCGCGCTGGGCAACAGCCATTGCATGATCGGAACGGCATGCACGCCGTCATCTTGCAATGTACGCAGTAGTGTCGCGTGCCGGGAAGCGACGAATAACTTGTGGTAGCCGCTAATCGCAAAAAAGACCCCAAGCGCCGTGCGATTGAGCATCAACGCGGCGTTGGGGGCTTGCGCGCCGTTTATGATCGATAACACGTGCATAAGTCAGCGGCCAGCGATCGATGCCGGATCTCCCATACGACCCACCTCATTTTTCGTCCCAGCCAGATCAGGCCACGCACGCCCTAGCAGCACCATTGCACGAAGGTATCGGTCGTGGCGCCTCGATGTTCATACCAAGGTACGATCGATCCCAGATATGCCATCGCCGGAGTCACCGGTCGGGAAAACACTATGCGCGAATTGACGCACTACAAAAACGCTGAAGTCGACGGTCTCCAGATCTTCTACCGCGAGGCAGCGTCGCCGGCTGCGACGACGATCCTGCTCCTGCACGGTTTTCCGTCGTCATCGAGAATGTACGAGCCACTATTTCAGAGGCTGGCTGACCGGTACCACCTGATCGCGCCCGATTTTCCGGGGTTTGGTCACAGCGACGCGCCGCCACCCGACAAGTTCGCATACACGTTTGAGCACCTCGCGACCATCATCGATCACTTCACGCAAAAGGTCGGCGTTACGTCATACGTTCTGTATATGCAGGACTACGGCGGTCCCGTTGGGATGCGGGTCGCGATGACCCATCCCGAACGTGTGCAGGCACTCATCATCCAAAATGCCACCTCACACGAAGACGGCTTGGGCCCGCTATGGGACACGCGCAAAGCTTTCTGGAGTGATCGAGATAGGTACGCGGCTGCCATTGAACAGAACTTGATGTCGCTTGCGGCCGCCAAACAGCGGCATGTTGGCTCCAGTCCGGACCCAGGGGCCTACCATCCCGACCTTTGGACCGATGAGTACGCGATGTTGAGTCGCCCCGGTAAGACGGCAATCCAGAGCGATCTGTTCTACGACTATCGAACGAATGTCGCGTCGTATCCGCTATGGCAAGCATGGCTTCGAAAGTCGCAGCCCAGGACACTGGTGATCTGGGGACGTTACGATCCGTCGCAACTAGCGGCAGAGGCAGCCGCCTATGGGCGGGATTTGCCTCGCGCCGAAATCCACGTCATGGATGCCGGGCACTTCGCGCTCGATCTCGCGCCCGATGCGGATGCAATCGCTGCGTGGATGCACAGTTTCCTCGGGCGAAACGGGCTGTAGGGCTGTCCGTTGTGCAGCGTCCCGTATCACTAATCATGTCGGCGAAGGGGCCGACCCATAATCAGTATGGCTCCCTTCGACAGCGACCGCGGTTGCATCCGAACCAATGTCACAGGCTGCGGCCTGATCGTAGAGCGCTCGAGGAATCGAGAACGAAAACGCAGCTCCCGGACCATCGTTGAGGGTAGCCCATAAACGGCCGTGGTGGCTCTCGATGATGGAACGGCTGACGGATAGCCCGATTCCCATACCGTCGGCCTTGGTGGTATAGAACGGATCGAAAAGCCGGTTCACGGCCTGAGGATCGAACCCGATACCGGCATCCTGCACCGTCAGGCGCACCCGATCATCCTCGTCTCGCTCGGTTCTGATCAGCAGCACCCTCGGGCGATCCTCAACTGCGCTCATCGCGTCTGAGCCGTTCCGGAGCAGGTTTAGTATGACCTGCTGAAGCTGTAAGCGGTCGCCAGTCACGAGCGGAAGGTCGTGCGCGAGTTCGGAACGCAGGACGACCTGGTTCTTCTGAATTTCCGTCGACGACAACGCGATCACCTCCAGAGCAGCCTCATTCAAGTCCACGGAGTCAGCCGCGGCGTCATTCTTTCTGAAGAGCGCGCGCAACCGACTGATGACCTCCGATGCACGGTTGCCATCGCGAACTGTCCGTCGGGCCGTGTCCCTCGCGCCCTCGAGTTCGGGAGGATCAGCCGCCAGCATCCGAAGGCATGTGCTGGCATTCGCTATGATTCCCGAGAGCGGCTGGTTGACTTCGTGTGCAATCGACGCCGTCAAGACCCCCACAGTTGTGAACCTGGACACCTGCGCGAGCTCTAACCGCGACTGTTCGAGCCTCTCTTCCACCAACCGACGTTCGACGATTTCTCTTCTCAGCTCTTCGTTGGCCTGGGCAAGTTCCACAGTTCGTTTGGCGACCCGTTGATCGAGCTCGCTGGCAAGTCGCTTCTGTTCTGCGAGCAGGCGGGCCTCCTGCAGGCCGAGGCAAGCCTGGTTCACCGCCACGCTGAAAAGAAGACTCTCGGTCTGTCGCGGGAAATCCGCGCGCTGAGAACCTGCAACGATTATTCCGATTTCGCCTTGCAGGCCCAGTGGCAAGGGAACCATAACGATATCGCCGTCTCCGACCGGGTTCCGCATCCGCGTAGGCCGCTTCAGTGCATCGGTTGCCAACCAGCGACCAAGGAGGCTGCAGATCTCCTCGGGCGGCGGCTTCGGCCCTGGCGACTGAGCGTGCCTGACCAACTCGAGGGGCGTCTCACCGGCGGAATCCTTCAACCGTACATACACCAGATCGAGGACAAGGATTCTGAGGAGGACATCGACCAGGGTATGCACGACCTGCGATGGCTCACCGCCACTCCACAGGACGGGCAGAGCGATTACGCTCACCAGATCATTGATACAACGCTGAAGGCGTCTGATCTCCTCAGCTGGGGGTTCGAGTCGCCCTCCCATGATTAGCCTCGGGGGCTTATCCCGCCGTCGAACCTGACGTAGTCCGGCCGGCCCGCCGTTCGCGGAGCTCACGCAGGAAATCCTCCGGAGGCACAAAAAACGGATTCCGCTGCAAGATGCCCGCCGATGATGATCATTGGATGCGTCCGCATGATGTCAACGACGGCGTCACCCCCAAATTTGTCAAGGCGGTAGGTGCAGATGACGGCGTCGTCATGGCGGCGCCAAACGTCGTTCACTCGCGATTCGAACTCGACGACATCGTCAATGTAGGATCGATCTGCAACCGCCCAGTCCATCCGGCAACAAATGCGGCTGAGCGGGAATCTCCCGTTCGAGTTACCGCTAGCCATCCGCTCGAACGCCGTCAACATCCGGTCCTGATCGAAGTGGCCATTCCGGAGATATTCTTCCGTATTGAGCCGAACCTCGAGCTGTCCGCTCCGCTCGCAAGCTGTGGTGTCGATCCCGAATGCTGCCAGTCGCTGCAGATGGTCATGCCGTTGATCCGGATTTATGACATGAACCGCTTTGTCGCCAGACTCGAACCCGTCCTTGATGAACGGAAGCAAGACCCGATACTCCTCGTCGTCGCTATTGAAAAACGCACAGACGTGACGTATCTCGTCGAGCTGCGAGCCTGCAAGATGAATGGGAGCCACGAACCGGTCCCGAGTAGAGGAGTTTGGATCGTCACGAGGGAATCCGTCCGCAAATTCGCGTCTTCCCTCGCCGGCCAGCATAGCTCAGACCTCTAGAGAACGCAGCGTTGCTTACGCTGCGTCCAGGCGCGGTCAGTCGGCTTTCCGCAGCGCCAATTCCAAGGCCGTCTTCAGATCCTCGTCGCTAAACGGCTTGAAAAGACATTCAACCGGTCCCTCAGGAAGTAGGCCGGGTGGAATGCTGTCCTGCGCGCGGCCTGTGATGAATATGGTAGGTGTGATGTATCCGCTGCGGGCGAGCTCGCGCCGCAGGTCAGGCCCCGAGATTCCCGGCAGCCCGATATCCAGGATCAAACATTTGGCGCTCGAGACTGCATCAGAGGCGAGAAATTCTTCGGCCGAGCCGAAGACTCGCGCTGCGTAACCCAGCTCTCGGACCAAACCTGGCAGCGCCTCGCGCACCGCTTCATCATCGTCGACAATGACTACCAGCGGATCCTTGCGCATCAGCTGCTCGCGGAGAAGGCCATCCCCAATCCCCCAAACTGGTTCACCTCGCGTAAGCAGAGTGCACGAATTGCTATCGCCGATCTCGATACCTTGGTATCGGGTCTCCGCCATACCTGTCGTGGGCACTTCGAACGCTGGAGGGATGAAAATGGAGCGGAAGGGGATCGAACCCTCGACCTTCGCATTGCGAACGCGACGCTCTCCCAGCTGAGCTACCGCCCCATAGACCCGGTGCGCCGGCCGGAATGCCGGGCCACGGATTGGCGCGCGATTCTAGCATCCGTGCCCAGGGTCACCAACGCTCTTGGTGTGACAAGGCGCGCAGACGGCGGCTATCATCCGGCTAACGGTACTCTGGAGTCCTCGCTCATGCTGGCCGTTGGCAGCCGAGCGCCCGAATTTGCGCTGCCCAACCAGGACGGGACGGAAGTCTCGCTTTCCTCGTTGCTCGGGCAACGGATGCTGGTTCTGTACTTTTATCCGGCCGACTTCACGCCTGGGTGCACGCGCGAGGCCTGCGCCATTCGCGACATGAACAAGGAGCTGCTCGAGGCGGGACTCGCAGTCGCTGGAGTCAGTCCGCAGGGACCGGAGCGGCACCGGGCGTTCCGCGAGAAGTACGCCCTGCCCTTCACGCTCCTCTCGGACTCCCACAAGGCCGTCATCAAGATGTACCAGGTCAACGGGTTCCTGGGCATCGGGGTGCGGCGTGCGACCTTCCTGATCGACCGCGGCCGCACGATCCGGGATGCCATCCTGGCAGACTTCAAGATCGCCAAGCACGTCGAGTTCATTCGCAACGCCTTGGCGCTCGGTATCGGCGGCCGCTGAGCGCTCGCGCTCAATAGTGCATTTGCAGGACCCCTGCGCTGCCGAGCGGCGGTACGCTGATGACATACACGGCGCCGTAATCATCCTCGCGCACCTGGGCCACTGATTGGCTCGTGAGGCCGCGGATGAGCGGCGAAACGCTGCTTGCGTATCCCATGACAAAGACGGACTCGCCGCGGTGGGCGCTCAAGATGCGTTGGGCGAGTGTGCCGGCTTCGCGGTCGGGCACCACGATCGGTGCAAGATTCAGCTGTCCCGCAAGTGGCGCGACGGTCTGCTGCGTGCGGCGACTCGCCAGGACATAGACCGCCGCGATACGACCGACGCTTCCGGGTGTGCTCGTCAACATGTGGGCGAGACGCTCGGCGCGCTGCTCCCCGTCCGCGAGCAGCGGCGGGTCTGCAATGCTCCCCAGGACGCTTTCGGCGTTGCGCGCGATCACGACGGTGGTCGTGGTCGCCGTGCGCAGCAGTGCAAGTCCTGCCACGAGGAGCGCCAGCGGTATCAGCGCGGCAAGCCAGATCGGTGCGAGAAAGGGGCGATGCCGGCGGGCAAGACCGGACGCGGACATATCGGAATGATAGCGCCCTGCGCTCGGCGGCTAAACCGGCGCGGCGCGGGGCACATCGCCCAACCGCAACCCGCCGAGCCGTACGTAGCACAGGCGCACGAGTACCATCGCAGCAATTGCGCCGACGAGCATCGGGGCCGCAGCGGCCATGAACAGCTGCCTCATCGGTATGTGCATGTCGATGAGGCGCGCCCCCACGAGCGGTCCGGCGATCGAGCCGAAGCGGCCGATGCCGAGCGCCCAGCCGACGCCTTTGGAGCGAATGGCGGTCGGATAGAGCAAACCTGCCGCTGCATTGTTGCCGAACTGCGCGCCCAGAACGGTGAATCCAGCGAGGGTGGCGAGCGGCGCGATCGTAGCGTAGGCCATGCCACCCGCTCCGATCGCGGCGATCGCAGGGGCGGCAATGATGAAAAGCACGGCGATGACCACGAACCCGAACCGGTCGAGCAGCATGCTCAAGAGCAGTCCGCCGACCGTGCCGCCGACGTGATACAGACTCGCCGCGATCGCCGCCTGCGAGGGCTGCAAGCCGCCGCTGCGAAATAGCAGCGGCAGCCAGGAGTTCAGGAAATAATTCGCCATGAGCGCGCTCGCGAAACACACCCACAGAAGGGGCGTGATGATCGCGAGGTCTCCACTGAAAATCTGGTTGGCCGAAGGTGCGCCGATGGCAGTCGGTGCCGCCAGGCTCACGAGCTGCGCATCCTCCGCGATCTGAAGATCCGGGCGCATTCGACGCGCCAGGATCAGAAGCTCGCCGCGCCGTCGTGCCGTCAAGGACAGGTACTTGATGGACTCGGGCAATGCGAAAATCAGACAGCCGGCGACGAGGAGCGGAACCACACCGCCGATCAGGAACAGCACCGTCCAGCCGTAGTGCGGCACGAGGGATGCCGCGATGAATCCCGGGGCGCTGCTGCCCAAGGTGATGCCGGTGAACATGAGAACGACGAGCGTAGCGCGCAGGCGCTGCGGGGCGAGCTCGGAATTCAGGGCGATGGTGTTCGGCATGATTCCGCCGAGTCCGATGCCCGTGATGAAGCGCAGCACGATCAATTGCGTCAGATCGTGACTCCAGATCACGGCGAGGGTGCTGACACCGTAGATGACGCTCGCCACGATGATGGCGGTCTTGCGTCCGGCGCGATCGCCCAGGTAGCCGAGAGCCGGCGCGCCGAAGAGGATACCGAAGAGGCTTGCGCTCAGCGCCGTCCCGAACGCCCCCGCGCGCAGGTGCCACAGGCCCTGCAACTCCGGAACGGCGAACGAGAGTGCGCCGATGTCATAGCCGTCCGCGAGCATCGTCAGGAATGACCAGACGAGCAGACTGATATTGAACGCGCGGATCTTCTGCCCATCGACCAGTTCATCGATCGGCAGAACCTGGCTCAAGGCGTCTCCTTGTTCGCCGCCGGATCGGTCGGCTCGAGCTCCACCAATGTGCTTCCCTCCTGCACGCGCTGCCCGACAGCATATCGCACCGCCTTGACGATGCCCGCCTGAGGCGCGCGAATCGTGTGCTCCATTTTCATCGCTTCGATGACGAGGAGTGGCTGGCCAGCCTCCACCGTTTGACCATTGGAGGCGAGAACGCTCACGACGACGCCTGGAAGGACCGCCGTGAGGCTGCCCACGGCCGCCTGACTGGGAAAGCCCGCCTCATCGGGTGAGGCGCACTCGAACATCTGATGTTCAGCGCCGCGCCAGACATGGATCGCGTGCGTGCCGCTCAATACAAAAGTTCGTGGCCCGCCATCCTGTGAGCTCAGATGCCACAGGGGCGAATGGGGCTGAGGCCGACATTCGAGCATGACGCGGCTTCGCACCGCGCTTTCATTCCCGAAAGTCACCTCGACGCCCGAGCCGGCGCTGCTGCGCGTTCGGGTAATCCAATCGCGGCCCACGGCCTTTAAAACAAGTTCGACCCATGCGTCCTCACCGAGACGAAATCCATCCGCAAGCTCCCAGGGTGAGAGCGGTGGGCCCTCCCCTCGAAGCCCCCAGTACGCAGCGGCCGCTGCGAAGGGCAAAAGCGTCCCCGGATCCGTGCTCGGTGCGAGCGCAGCCTGATGCCGGGTCACAAAACCCGTGTCGGGCACTTGGTCCTGAAACTCGCGCTGCCCGAGCGCCGCGATGAGCCACCCCGTGTTCGTGGGCACTCCTGCGAGGCGCGTTGCCCGCAAGGCGAGCTCGAGTCGCGCGACTGCCTCTGTGCGCGTTGCGGCCAGCGCGATCACCTTGCCGAGCAGCGAGTCATAGTTGGAAGGTACCGTATCGCCCGTCTCGAAGCCGTAATCCACACGCACGCCCGCCGCTTGTTCCGGCCACTCGGCGAGCTGAAGCCGCCCTGCTCCCGGAAGAAAGTCCCTTGCAGGATCCTCGGCGCACACCCGCGCCTCGATGGCGTGGCCGCGCACCTTGAGGTCACTCTGTTCAAACGCCATGGGCTCGCCCGCAGCGATGCGCAGCTGCCACTCGACGAGGTCCAATCCCGTGATGGCTTCGGTCACGGGATGCTCGACCTGCAGACGGGTGTTCATCTCCATGAAGAAGAACTCATTGCGATCGAGCAGGAACTCGACCGTGCCGGCACCGACGTAGTCGATCTGCCGTGCGACCGTGCACGCTGCGGCCACGAGACGCCCGCGCACACCCTCATCGATGGCGGGCGCGGGAGCTTCCTCGATCAGCTTCTGATGACGTTGCTGCACCGAGCAGTCCCGATCGAAGAGGTGCAGCACCTGCCCGTGCTGATCCGCGAGCACCTGCACTTCGATGTGTCGCGGTGCGGGCAGGTAGCGCTCGAGCAGCAGGCGCGCATCCCCGAAGGCGCTCGCCGCGATGCGTCGCGCGGCCTCGAGCGCGCTCGGCAACTGCTGCGCATCGGCCACGATTTGCATGCCCTTGCCGCCGCCGCCACCGCTCGGCTTGATGATGAGCGGAAATCCGAGCTCGCGGCCTTTGCGCTCGAGGACCGCGAGTGTCTGCTCATCACCGGCGTAACCGGGCAGCACGGGTACGGAGGCACGCTCCATATTGGACTTGGCGGCCGCCTTCGAGCCCATGGCGGCGATCGCACGCGCAGGCGGACCGATGAACGCAATGCCCGCGGCGGTGCAGGCCGTCGCGAACTCGGCGTTCTCCGAAAGAAAGCCGTAGCCAGGATGCACCGCATCGGCACGCGCACTGCGGGCAACCTCAAGGATTCGCTGCGCATTGAGATAGCTCGAGCGCGCATCAGCGGCCCCGATCGCCCAGGCCTCATCGGCGAGTCGCACATGACGCGCATCCTCATCCGCTTCGGAATAAACGGCGATCACGGTGAGGCCGAGCCGGCGCGCGGTGCGCGCGATGCGGCATGCGATCTCTCCGCGGTTGGCGATGAGCAAGCGACGAAACATGCTGGCGGGCGCGGCCTGACCGTCGGGGGCGCCAGTTTAACTTACCTTGCCATAATTGTCCGATTGTCCGACAATAAAAGCCCCCTCGCCTTCGGAGTACCGCCGTGTCGCTGCTCGACTCGCTGGATCTCGACTTCTCTCTGGGTCCCACCGTCGATGAAGTCCGCGCGAGCGTGCGGCGGCTGGCGCGCGCAGAAATCGCGCCCCTTGCCGCATCGATCGACCGCAGCAACGAGTTTCCGCGGGCGCTCTGGCCTGTGCTGGGCGCGCAGGGTTTTCTCGGTGTGACGGTTCCAGAGCGTTGGGGCGGCGCCGACCTCGGGTACCTCGCGCATACCGTTGCCATGGAGGAGATCTCCCGCATTTCGGGCTCGGTGGGCTTGAGCTACGGCGCGCATTCGAACCTATGCGTCAACCAGCTCAAGCTCAATGGCAACGACGACCAGCGGCGATCGCTATCTGCCGCGGCTCGTCAGCGGTGAGCACGTCGGCGCTCTCGCCATGTCAGAACCTGGCTCGGGGTCGGATGTGATGTCCATGCAGACCCGTGCCGAGCGTCGCGGCGAGCGCTACGTCCTCAACGGCCGCAAGATGTGGATCACGAACGGCCCCGACGCGGACGTGCTCATCGTGTATGCCAAGACCGACCCGAGTGCGGGAACGCGCGGTGTCACGGCCTTCATCATCGAGCGCGGGTGGCGTGGCTTCTCCACCGCCCAGAAGCTCGACAAGCTCGGCATGCGAGGCTCGAACACCTGCGAACTGGTGTTCGAGGACTGCGAGGTGCCCCTCGAGAACGTGCTCGGACGGGAGCATGGCGGCACGCGCGTGCTCATGAGCGGTCTTGACTTTGAGCGGGTGGTGCTCTCGGGAGGCCCACTCGGTCTCATGGCGGCTGCACTCGATGTGGTGTTGCCTTACGTGCGCGAGCGCAAACAGTTCGGGCAGGCCATCGGTACGTTTCAACTCATCCAAGGCAAGCTTGCCGACATGTATACCGCCCTCAATGCGAGTCGCGGCTATGCGTATGCGGCGGCACGCGCCTGTGACGAAGGGCGCATCACGCGGCGCGATGCGGCGGGCTGCATTCTCTTCGCAGCCGAGCGCGCCACCCAGATGGCGCTCGATGCCATCCAGATTCTGGGCGGTAACGGCTACATCAATGAATATCCCGCGGGTCGCCTGCTGCGCGATGCGAAGCTGTACGAGATTGGCGCCGGGACGCAGGAGATCCGCCGCATTCTCATCGGCCGCGAGCTCACCGAGAGTCGCGCTTGAGCGTCGAATTCACACACATCCGCATCGAGCCCGCATATCGCAAAGTCGCAGCCGCGCTGCTCGATCGCATTCTCGACCGCAGCCTGCGCGACGGAGATCGACTGCCACCGGAGACGGAGCTAGCGCGGCAGTTCGGCGTGAATCGCTCGACCGTGCGCGAAGCGTTGCGTGAGCTGCAGACAAGTGGCCTGCTCGCCCGCCAGCCCGGCTCCAAGCGCCTCGCGGTGACTCGACCATCGCCCAGTCTGGTTGCGACTGGCGTGAGCCGCGCACTGGCGATGCACGAGGTCACGGCGCTCGATGTCTGGGAGTCGCTCACGATCCTCGAGCCCCCGATCGCAGAAGCGGCCGCTCAGCGATGCACGCCCCATGATATTCGAAGGATTACGCTTGCCTCGCAGAGGTTTGCGGCCGACAACCGCGACACCGCGCAGGCGGTGCATCAGATCGCGGAGTTCTTTCGGCTCGTGGGGGCGGCGACGCATAATCACGTCCTCATGCTCGCTCACGAGCCCCTGCTCCAGCTCCTCGAGCCCTCGCTGCGCGCCATGATCGACAAGGTGCCGCAGGCACGGGTACGCATCGCCACCGCCCAGAAGCGCCTGTGCGAGGCCCTGAGCGCAGGCGATGCCGAATCGGCGCGCACCTGGATGGCGCGCCACATCCGCGATTTCAGACGTGGCTACGAGCTTGCCGGCATTGAGCTCGAACATCGGATTGGGGGTGACACCCAATGACATCGTTCCCCAGACTTCATAGGCTGGCTCGCGCTGCATTCCTCGCCGCGACCCTCATGGTGGCGGGACCACGGAGCGCGCTCGCCGCGACGACGGATTCCGAGGAGCATGGCATCGACCTTGCAGGCATGGATCGCGCGCTCAAGCCCGGCGATGATTTCTTCCGTTACGCGAACGGGGCATGGGTCAAGAACACGCCGATTCCGGCGGACCGTGCAGGTTATGGCGTTTCAGAGACGCTCACCGAGCTCACTGACCGTCGCATTGCGGATCTGATCCGCGAGGCCGGCCGCACGGCAGCTGCGGGGTCGGGCGCGCGCAAGGCCGCAGACTACTACGCGACATTCATGGATGAGCAAGCCATCGAGAAGCTTGGACTCAGACCGCTCGAGGGTGAGCTTGCCCGGATCGCGGCGATCAAGGATCGGGTCGGGCTTGCGCGCGTGCTCGGAGGCACACTGCGCGCCGACGTGGACGCGCTCAACAACACGAACATCTATACCGATCACGTGCTGGGCGTGTGGATCGCACAGAGTCTGGATGACCCGAGCCGGTACCTACCGTTCCTGTTGCAGGGTGGTCTTGGAATGCCGGATCGGACCTACTACCTCGATACCTCCAAGGCGATGATCGAGACCCGGGCGCAGTACCGCTCGCACATCGCGCGGATGCTCGACCTCGCGCACATCGCCGATGCGCAAAGCAAGGCCGCCGCAATCCTGGGTCTCGAGCAGAAAATCGCGCAGTCGCACGCGAGCCGTGTCGACTCTGAGGACGTGGCCAAGGCGGACAATCACTGGGCGCGACAGGCCTTCGAGCAGCGCGCACCAGGCCTCGACTGGATGGCGTTCCTGACGGCGGCGGGGCTTCAGTCTCAGAACGATTTCATCGTCTGGCACCCAAGTGCGGTCACAGGACTCGCCGCGCTCGCGGCATCACAGCCGCTCGAGACCTGGAAGGCGTACCTGACGTTTCATGCGCTCGAGCATGCTGCGCCGTACTTGCCGCAGGCCTTCGTTGCGGAGCGCTTTGCCTTCAACGGCAAGGTGCTCGCGGGCACCCCCGAGCTCAGGGTGCGTTGGAAGCGTGCAGTGAGCGAGACCAATGACGCGCTCGGTGAAGCGGTCGGCAAGTTGTACGTCGATCGCTATTTCCCGCCCGCGGAGAAGGCGCGCGCGCAGGCCATGGTGCACACTCTCATCGAAGCCTTCGCGCGGCGTATCGATCGGCTTGCGTGGATGGCGCCCGAGACTCGCGCCAGAGCCAAGGCGAAACTCGCGGCCCTCAAAGTCGGCGTCGGCTATCCCGATCACTGGCGCAGTTACTCGGCCCTCGAGGTTGTCCGCGGGGATGCCCTCGGCAATGCCGAGCGTGCCGAGCTCTTCGAATATCACCGCAACCTCGCAAAGCTCGGGCAGCCGGTCGATCGCAGCGAATGGGTCATGACGCCACAGACCGTCAATGCGGTCAATCTGCCAGCCATGAATGCGCTCAACTTTCCGGCCGCGACGCTGCAGCCGCCGTACTTCGATCCGAACCGCGCGCTCGTCATCGACTACGGAGCGACGGGCGCAACGATGGGGCATGAGATCTCTCACAGCTTCGATGACCAGGGCGCGCTCTTCGATGCGTCCGGAAAGCTGCACAACTGGTGGCAGAAGGAGGACTTCGCGCACTTTCGCGCCGAGGGTGCGCGCCTCGCCCACCAGTTCGATCGGTATCGTCCGTTTCCCGATCTCGCGGTCAACGGACAGCAGACTCTGAGTGAGAACATCGCCGATGTCGCAGGTCTCTCGGTCGCCTATGATGCCTATCGGCTGACGTTGCACGGCACGCCTGCCGCCATCACCGACGGACTCTCGGGCGATCAGCAGTTCTTCCTGGGTTACGCCCAGAGCTGGCGGGAGAAGCTGCGCGAGCCAGCACTGCGGAATCAGCTGATCACCGATGGCCACGCGCCCGAGGAATATCGCGCCGATACCGCGCGCAATCTCGACGCCTGGTATCCGGCCTTCCAGGTGCAGCCGGGCCAGCGACTTTATCTCGCGCCCGCCGATCGCGTGCCCGTGTGGTAACCCGCCCGAACGAAACCCCGGCCTAAGGCTGACTCGCGGGAGATGGTGGCTCATCGAGCCGCAGCCGGTAGCCGAGTCCCGTTTCGGTGAGCAAATAGCGCGGGCGCGGCGGCTCGGGCTCGAGCTTGCCGCTGAGATTCTTCACGCAGACGCGCAAGCTGCGCGTATCGCCGAGGTGGGTCGGTCCCCACACTTCACGCACGAGCTGATCCTGCATGACGATCCGGCCTGCCTGGCGCGCGAGACACTCGAGCAGGCGAAATTCAAGCGGAGTGAGATGAATCTCCCCGCTCGGCCCGCGCGCGGTCCGGCGCGTCAGATCGACGCTCGATGGTCCAAGCAGCAAGAGACCGGTCGAGTCGGTACCGCGCACGTTGCGACGTAACGCTGCGCGCACCCGCGCCATCAGCTCCGGAGCGCTGAACGGCTTGCTGACATAGTCGTCGGCACCTGCATCGAGCGCCGCAATCTTCTGTTGCTCCATCGTCCGCGCCGAGAGCACGATGATGGGAACCGGTGACCAGCTGCGCACGCGCCGGATGACGCTGAGCCCATCACCGTCGGGCAATCCGAGGTCGACCAGCAACAGGTCGGGCTTGTGGGCGCGCGCCTCGATATCTGCCCGCGCCGCGGTCGCCGCCTCGATGTAACGAAACCGCTCCGATTCAAGGAGCACGCGCAGCACGTGCCGGATCTCAGGCTCATCCTCGATCACGAGAACCTGATGCATGGCCTGCGTCATGGGGCCGGCTCGCTGAGTGGCAGGGTGAGCTCGAAGCGCGCGCCGCCGCCGGGACGATCGCGAGCTTCGATCTCACCTCCATGGGCGCGGACGATGGCACGGCAGATGGCAAGCCCAAGGCCCACTCCGACGATGCTGCCCTCCTCCGTGCCGCGCTGAAATTTCTCGAACAGACGTTCCGGATCTCCGGCGGGCAGTCCGGGACCGTCGTCCTCGACCGTCACTCGCACGAAGGGACCGTCGCACGGCTGCCGCAAAGATCACCCGCGTTCCCGGCTGGCGTGTACTTGACGATGTTGTCGAGCAGATTCGCGAATACCTGCACGACGAGCGCCGCATCGACGTACACCGGCGGCAGCTCCGCCGGCAGATCGCAGCTCGAGCGCGATACGCCGCCAGGCGCTCCTCGTCCACGCGCATGCGCCGCATCGATGAGATCATCGAGCGTCTGCCAGTCACGCCGCAGCACCATCTGTCCCGATTCGAAGCGCATGAGATCGAGCACGTTCGAGATCAGCTCGGACATCTCACGCGCCTTGGTTTCGATCGAGCGAGCCAGGCGACGCGCGCGTCGCCTCGTCAAGCGATGCACCATGCTCAGCGAGTGTGCTGCCGGCGCCAGCCATCACGGCAAGCGGCGTGCGCAGATCGTGCGAGATCGAGGCGAGCAGCGTGTTGCGCAGACTCTCGCCCTCGGCCACGAGGCGCGCCGCCTCGGCGTGCTCGGCCAGCTGACCGCGCTCCAGCGCCAAGCCGATCTGACCTGCGAACGTCTCGAGCAGATGGCGCTGCTCGGGCAGCATTACGCGGCGCGGATTCGTCGGCAGCACCGCCAGCACGCCCAGGCGGCGCTCGGCATCTCCTAGCGGCACGTACAGGGCAGACGCCGCCGGCAAGGTGTCCGTGCCCAGGCCAGCTTGCTGCCCGTGGTCGGTGACCCACTGTGCGACGGCAAGATCCGACTTCGAGAAGCGATTGCTCCATCGGCGGATCGCTTGGATAGTGCAGCTTGCCTGCCGCATCGGGCATGCAGGATGACACACTTGCAGGCGAACACCTCGGCGACGTGCCGTATGGCCACGCGCGCCATTTGCGCCGTGCCGCGGGTGGCGGCGAGCTCGCGGCTCATGGCGTACAGCAGCGCCGTGCGGCGCTCGCGCGCGCCGGCGACGCGCGTCTGCTGACGCACGCTCGCCATCAGATTGGCGATCACCAGCGCAACGGTCAGCATGACGGCGAAGGTCACCAGGTACTGCGCATCGGACACGGCAAGCGTGAAGCGCGGTGGCACGAAGCAGAAGTCGAACGCCGCGACATTGAGCACGGCCGCAATGGCAGAGGGGCCGCGTCCCAGTTTGATGCCCGCGACGGTCACCCCGAGCAGATACACCATCACGAGATTGACGAGCTCGAAGTGGGCATACATCGCAAACGCGATCGCCGTGCAGACGACGCTGTTCAGCACCGCCCAGGCATAGCGCTCCCAATGAAAAGGCACCGGCAGTTCCTCGACCGCGGCGCCCGGTTCCGGCGCAGGCCGCGGAACCTGCGCGCTCGGTGGGCGCGATCGTGATCACATCGAAGCCGCGCGCCCGCCGCGCGAGCTCCGTCGCCGTCGAGGCACGCACCAGCGCGCGCCAGACCGCGACGCTTGGGCGCGCCCACGATGATCCGGGTCGCATCGCGGGTGGCCGCGTACTCGAGCAGCGCCTCGGCCGCGGTCGGCCCATCGAGCGTCACGGCTTCGGCGCCCAGGGACTCCGCAAGGCGCATCAGATCGATGCGGCGGTTGCGCTGTGCTTCCGATAGTTTCAGCAGCGCCGGCGTCTCGACGTAGACCACGGTCCATTCGGCATCGAGGGCGTCGGCGAGTCGCTTGCCGGCACGGATCAGTTGCTCGGACTGCGCGTCCGGGCCGGTCGCCACCAGCATGCGGTCACCGGGCAGACGCGGGTGCAGCACCTGCCCGGTCGCAGCCGAGGCACGCGCCGCCGCCTCGACGCGATCCGCGACTGCGGCGCAACGCGATTTCGCGCAGCGCCATGAGATTGGACTTGCGAAAGAAGCGCTCGACCGCGCTGGCGCCTCGTCGCGCACGTACACCTTGCCGGCGCGCAAGCGTGCGAGCAGGTCATCGGGCGGCAGATCGATCAGCTCGACCTCGTCGGCCTCGTCGAACACGCGATCGGGTAAGGTCTCCCGCTGCGTGACACCCGGTGATCTGCGCGATCGAGATCGTTGAGGCTTTCCAGGTGCTGCACGTTGACGGTCGTCCAGACGTTGATGCCGGCATCGAGCAGCTCCTCGACGTCCTGCCAGCGCTTCGGATGCCGCGGCGGCGGCTCGCCGCCGGCGATGTTGGTGTGCGCGAGCTCATCGACCAGCAGCAGGTGGGGCGCGCGCCAGCGCCGCATCCAGATCGAACTCCTGCGCAGCATCCCGCGATATCGAACCGCAAGCGGGGGCAGCCGCTCCAGACCCTCCAGCAGCCGCTCGGTTTCGATGCGACCATGCGGCTCGATGTAGCCGATCACGACCTCGGTGCCGGCCGCACGGAGCCGCGCGCGGCCTCGAGCATCGCGTAGGTCTTGCCGACGCCGGCGGAGGCGCCGAAGAAGATCCGCAGCCGCCCGCGCCTGGCGCGCGCTTCCTCGGCTGCGACGTGTGCGAGCAGCTGATCCGGATCGGGTCGTACCTCGGCCATCGAAGGCTCAACGCGACTACCTGCTACCCGCCTGCAGCGGCGTCCACGCGCGCAGCGCAGTCACTGCGTCGTAGCGATCAGGCAGATTGAGCTCCAGCACGTTGACGCGCGGCTCGCCGAAAATGCCCAGCAACGGACGCGTGCGTGTGCGCATCACCAGCGCGTGCACCCGGCCGGGTCCAGGCCGCGCGCCCGCGCGACGCGGGCGACCTGATATTGCGGCGGCGGCGAGGCTGATGTCCGGATCCAGGCCGCTGGCCGAGGCCGTCACCAGATCAACCGGGATCGGGAGCGTATTGTCCGGATCGGCCGCGCGCAGCGCCTGCGATGCGTGCCTTGACCGCGTCGATCAGCGCCGGATTGATCGGACCGAGGTTCGAGCCGCTGGAGGCCGTGCCGTTGTACGGCTGCGGCGTGGTGGCCGACGGACGACGCCAGAAATACTTCGGATCGCTGAAGCTTCTGGCCGATCAGCGCGGAACCGACGGCCTGCCCGTCGCTGCACGATGAGGCTGCCCGCGCGCCTGCGCTGCGGAAAGGCCAGCTGCGCGATCCCGGTGACGACCAGCGGGTAGACGATGCCGGTCAGGACGTCAGCAACACGAACAGCACGAGTGCGGGACGCAGGATGGTGTTGACATGGCGAGCGTCCCTCAGGTCAGGTGAGACCAGCACCAGCCCCAGATCGATGAGCTTGATGCCGATGAACGGCACGATGATGCCGCCCAGGCCGTAGATCAGCAGATTGCGCCGCAGCAGCACCGCGGCGCCCAGCGGCCGGTAGTTCACGCCCTTCAGCGCCAGCGGGATCAGAGCAGCATGATGATCAGGGCATTGAAGATCACCGCCGACAGGATCGCCGAGAACGGGCTTGCCAGGCGCATGATGTTCAGCGCATTGAGCTGCGGATAGGTGGTGGCGAATGCCGCCGGAATGATCGCGAAGTACTTGGCGACGTCGTTGGCGATGCTGAAGGTCGTGAGCGAGCCGCGCGTCATCAGCATCTGCTTGCCGATCTCGACCACCTCGATGAGCTTGGTGGGGTTGGAGTCCAGATCGACCATGTTGCCGGCTTCCTTGGCCGCCTGAGTGCCGGTGTTCATCGCGACCGCGACGTCGGCCTGCGCGAGCGCCGGCGCATCGTTGGTGCCGTCGCCGCTCATGGCGACCAGGCGGCCCTCGCTCTGATGATCGCGGATCAGTTCGCAGCTTGGCCTCCGGCGTCGCCTCGGCGAGGAAATCATCGACGCCGGCCTCGGCGGCGATCGCCGCGGCGGTGAGCTTGTTGTCGCCGGTGATCATGACGGTCCTGATGCCCATGCGGCGCAGCTCGGCGAAGCGCTCCTTGATGCCGCCCTTGACGATGTCCTTGAGCTCGATGACGCCCAGCACGCGCGCGCCGTCGGCTCACCACCAGCGGCGTGCTGCCGCGGCGCGCAATCTCCTCGACGGTCGTGCTGCATCGCCTTCGGCAGCACCTGCCCGAGGCTCTCGACGTGCTTTTGGATGGCATCGGCGGCGCCCTTGCGGATCTGGCGCTCCCCGATGTCGACGCCGCTCATGCGTGTCTGCGCGCTGAGAAGGGCATGAACGTCGCGCGCAGAGCTGTGCAGATCGCGCTCGCGCAGATTGAAACGCTGCTTGGCGAGCACGACGATGCTGCGGCCCTCGGGCGTCTCATCCGCGAGCGAAGCGAGCTGCGCGGCGTCGGCGAGCTCTTCCTCGCTGACACCCGGGGCCGGGATGAAGGCGGACGGCCAGGCGGTTGCCGAGCGTGATCGTGCCGGTCTTGTCGAGCAGCAGCACATCGACATCGCCGGCCGCCTCGACCGCGCGGCCCGAGGTCGCGATCACGTTGGCCTGCATCATGCGGCTCATGCCGGCGATGCCGATCGCCGACAGCAGCCCGCCGATCGTGGTCGGGATCAGGCACACCAGCAGCGCGACCAGCACCGTGATGCGTGATCGGAGTGCCGAGCTTCGCGACCGCGACGCTGTAGAGCGAAAACGGCAGCAGTGTCGCCGTGGCGAACAGGAAGACGAGGGTCAGCGCCACGAGCAGGATGGTGAGCGCGATCTCGTTCGGCGTCCTCTGGCGCTTGGCGCCCTCGACCATCGCGATCATGCGATCGATGAAGGTCTCGCCGGGATTGGCGGTGATGCGCACCACGATCCAGTCGGACAGCACGCGCGTGCCGCCGGTGACGGCGGAGAAGTCGCCGCCCGACTCGCGGATCACCGGCGCGGACTCCCCGGTGATGGCGCTCTCATCGACCGAGGCGGCGCCCTCGATGACCTCGCCATCGCCGGGATGTAGTCGCCGGCCTCGACCAGCACGACATCGCCCCTGCGCAGCTCGCTCGGCGCGGACTCGCGAGAGTGCCGCGTGTGGTCCGTCGGCGATCGGCAGCTTCTTGGCCATGCACGGCCTGCTTCAGGCCGCGCAGCGCCGCGGCCTGCGCCTTGCTGCGGCCCTCGGCCAGCGCCTCGGCGAAGTTGGCGAACAGCACGCGTGAACCACAGCCAGATCGCGACGTTGAGGATGAACCAGGCGGGCGCCTCGCCGTCGGCCCGCGAGCGCCTGCAGCCACAAGGCCGCTGATCAGAATGCTGCCGACGTAGACGACGAACATGACGGGATTGCGCCACTGCACGCGCGGATCGAGCTTGCGCAGCGAGTCGAGCGATCGCCGGCCGACAGCAGCGGCGATCGAACAGGGAGAGCTTGTAGGCGCGCGTCACCGGGTCTCGGATGCCACGTTCGCGTCAGTGCGTCCCAGTCAGCGATCAGAGTGCTCGACGACTGGACCCGAGCGCGAGCGCCGGCACGAAGGTGAGTGCGCCGACCAGCAGCACCGTGCCGATCAGCAGGACGACGAACATCGGCCCGTGCGTCGGCATCGTGCCGGCGGTGACCGGAACGTGCTTCTTGGCGGCGAGCGAGCCGGCGATCGCGAGCACCGCCACGATCGGCCAGTAGCGGCCGAGCCACATGACGATGCCCGAGCGCGGTGTTGTAGAACAGCGTGTTGGCGGAGATGCCGGCAAAGGCGCTGCCGTTGTTGTTGCGCCGCGGAGGTGAACGCGTAGAGGATTTCGGAGAAGCCGTGCGCGCCGGGATTGGCGACCGCCGCCTGCCCGGCCGTCACGCTGACACGGCGACCGCGGTGCCCACCAGCACGATGAAGGGCATCACCAGGATGGCGATCGAGCTCATCTTCATCTCGAACGCCTCGATCTTCTTGCCGAGATACTCGGGTGTGCGGCCGATCATGAGGCCGGCGATGAACACGCCGATGATGGCGAAGATGAGCATCGATACAGGCCCGTGCCGACGCCGCCGAAGACGACCTCGCCCAGCTGCATGTTGAACAGCGGCACGAAGCCGCCGAGCGGGGTGAACGAATCGTGCGCGGAATTGACCGCGCCGCTGGAGGTGCCGGTCGTGATGGTGGCGAAGAGCGCCGAAGCGGCGATGCCGAAGCGCGCCTCCTTGCCCTCCATGTTGCCGCCCGGCTGCAGCGGGCTCGCGGCCTGGTCGACGCCGAGCGCGGCAATGCGGGGATTGCCGCAGCCTGCTCGTAGTGAACGGCAGATCGCAAGCAGCGGCCACGAACAGGATGAGCATCGCGGCGAGCACCGCCCAGCCCTGGCGGCGTGTCGCCGACCATGTGGCCGAAGGTGTAGGTCAGGGCAGCCGGGATCAGCAGGATGGCGAGCATCTCGAGGAAATTCGCAAGCGGCGTTGGGTTCTCGTACGGATGGGCGGAATTGGCGTTGAAGAAGCCGCCGCCGTTGGTGCCGAGCTGCTTGATGGCCTCCTGGGAGGCCATCGGGCCCATCGGAAGCGTCTGGTACGGTGCGTGGAGGTTCTCCATCACCGGGTTGCCGGTGGCGTCCTTCAGCGGATTGCCGGCGGCATCGGTCTTCGGCTGCTGGTAGTCGGCTGAGAAGCTCGGCACGTCTTGTCGGCGCTGAAGTTCTGCACCACGCCCTGCACGGCGAGCACGAGCGCTACGAAGCGATCGGCAGCAGCACGTACAGCGTGGAGCGGGTGAGATCGACCCAGAAGTTGCCGATCGCCTTGGCGCTGTGGCGCGCGAAACCGCGGATGAGCGCAACGGCGACGACAATGCCGGTGGCGGCCGAGAGGAAATTCTGCACCGCGAGCCCGAGCATCTGCGTGAGATAGCTCATGGTGGACTCGCCGGTGTAGCCCTGCCAGTTGGTGTTGGTGACGAAGCTGACCGCGGTGTTGAACGAGGAGTCCGGCGATGACGTTCGCGAACTGCTGCGGATTCAACGGCAGCCAGCAGCTGCAGGCGCTGCAGGGCGTACACCAGCAAGCGCGCCGAGCGCGTTGAAGACGCAGCAGGGCGACTGTGTAGGCCTTCCAGCCCATCTCCGTCCGGGTCGCATTCACCCCGCACAGGCGGTAGATCCAGACGCTCGAGCCCTGCGGCCACGCGCAGCGGCCAGATCGGGCGCCCCTCCATCACGTTGGCGATGTAGAGGCCCAGCGGCTTCATGCAAAGCAGCGTGACGAGCAGAAAGCAGGCGAATAACGCCAACGACTGCGACGTCATCAGAATTTCTCCGGCTTGAACAGGGCGTACAGGAGATAGATGAACAGGCCGAGACACAGCAGCCCGCTCACCAGATACAGGCCGCTCACTCTTCGCCTCCCAGCCGGGAGATGGCCCAAACGACCCAGTGGGTTACCCCATACAGGGCGATGATGCTCACCACGAACACGACGTCCATGCGGCCCCAATAAGACGGATGCAAGCGCAGGATTCTAGGCGCGCGTGTGTTAGCCGGAATTAGGAAATCGGGCTGGCCATCCGCGCTAGCCTTGTGGGCGCACCGCAGTTTTGCGGCGGCCTCACACGGGGGATCTTGTGTTCAACTCCAAAGTGCTGAAGCACGGGTTTGCGGCGACGATGGGGCTCATCGGTTCGATCTCGATCGAGGGCGTCCATGCTCAGGAGCCCCCAGCTGGCGGTGCGAATGAGGAGGTCGGAGAGCTCAGGAAGGAAGTGGAGGAGCTGAGACAGCTCGTCCTGCAGCTCAAGGGCGACATCGCGCAGCTGAAGGCCGAAAAGAGCGCTCAGACACGAGCGCAGAGCAGTGCGGACAAGCCTCCGGAGCCGGCGGCTGCGCCCTCCGTCGCTGCGGCCGCCTCCGCCAAAGCCGGCGCGGATGTTCTTCGTGGTCTGAGCATCAACGCCCTGCTCGATACTTATTATGAATACAACTTCAACGATCCGATCGGGCGGGTGAACCTGCTCCGCGCTTATGACGTGAGCAGCAATAGTTTCAGCCTGAATCAGGCTGACGTCCTCCTCGAAAGCGCCCCAGACGTAACCTCGGGCAAGCGCTTCGGTATGCGGCTCGACTTGCAGTACGGTCAGGCTACCCAGACGCTCCAAGGTAGCAGCGCCAATGAACTGCGTCCCGAGATCTATCGCAACGTGTTTCAAGCCTATGGTAGTTATTGGATCCCGATCCATGGCTCATGGCTGGCGCTTGACTTCGGCAAGTGGGCGAGCTCGCTCGGAATCGAGGGCAACTACACGAAGGATCAGATCAATTACTCACGCGCGCTGTGGTTCGACTTCCTGCCGTTCTACCACTCCGGACTGCGCGCCGACTACAAAGTCAATGACCAGCTGAGCTTCAACTACTGGCTGGTCAACGGGACTCAGCAGAGCGAGGCTTTCAATAACTTCAAGGACGAGCTATTCGGGTTCGTCATCACACCCCTGCCGAGTATCACCTGGACGTTCAACTACTACCTCGGACAGGAGCATCCGGACGTCGTTTTCATCAGCAACCCCGGGCCAGCCCAGCAGGGTCTGCCGAGTCAGCAAGGCACGGCCTTCGAGCCCATCGCCAACTCACCCAATGGGCGGCTCCACATCGTGGACACCTACATGACCTGGCAGCCGACCGTGGCGCTGACATTGGCCGCCGAAGGCGACTACGTAACCGAGCAGCTTTATAATTCTTCGCCCTATCAGCGAGTCACGGGCGGTGCACTCTACAGTCGCTATCAGCTCACGCCGGTATTCGCCCTCTCGGCGCGCGGTGAGTACCTTGCGGACGCGGCGGGCCTCTTCAGCGGAACCCGTCAATACCTGAAGGAAGGGACTTTCACGGCGCAGTACAAAGTTGCGGACGGTTTCATCGTCTATGGGGAGTGGCGCCGCGATTTCTCGAACGTCCCTTACTTCCTGACCGAAGCCCTTTCTGTGCTCCGCGAGCCACCAGGACACGCTCGGTCTTGGGCTCACGTCGTGGATTGGCCAGAAAGAAGGGCCTTGGTAGATGGAGCGCGAAGCTCGAAGCATCAGAGCACCAGAGTCTTGCGCGAAGTCGAGCAGCGTCCTGTGCCAGCCGCCCCTTGTCCTCGATGCTGCGCATCAGTGTGGGCGCAAGGCGCACCGGGATGTCAATTTCTCGGGCGAGTGCGGCATCCGCATGGTCGAGCACGAAGCCATCGATGAGACCCGCATAGTGGCGCGCGACGGTGACCGGCGAGACCTCGAGGGCAAGCTCGCGCATGATCTTGGCAGTCGGACCCTTTACGGCCTCACCCGCGATGAGCGGCGACACGGCAATGACCGGCGCGGCGCACGATGCGAGCGCCGAGCGCCATCCGGGCACCGAGAGAATGGGATCGACGGAAAGATAGGGGTTCGAGGGGCAGATCACGACCGCACTCAAACCTTCTGCACCGAGGAGCGCGAGCGCAGCGGCGCTCGCCCGTGCGCGTGCCGCTCCCTCGAAGCGGATCGCCCTCACCCGCGGCGCGCACCGCAACCGCACGAAGTACTCCTGGAAACTCAAAACTCCGGTCTCGGTCTCGACGAGGGTGCGTACTGCGTCATCGCACATCGGCAGCACGCGGCTCGCAAGTCCAAATTTGCCGGCGAAGTCCGCAATGATTTGAGTCAGGGTCTCCCCGGCCGCCAGGCGGCGGGTGCGCTCGATGTGAACGGCAAGGTCCTTGTCACCGAGCCGAAACCAACCCTCCGCCCCGAGCCGCTCGAGCTCGGTCATGAAGTTCCAGCTTTCGTCGGCCCGACCCCAGCCGAGCTCCGTATTGGAGAGGCCGGCGAGCGTATAGAGAGCCGTGTCAACGTCCGGCGAGATCGCAAGCCCGAGGTGCTCGAAGTCATCGCCCGTATTCACGGCGACTGCGAGCTCGCCGGGATTGAGCACGCCCTGAAGGCCCAGAGCGAGTTTTGCTCCGCCAATACCGCCCGAGAGCGCAAGAACCGAGACCGTCACAGCGTGAGCGTGCCCCGGCCGAGCTCGATCACCACTCCGCTCACGAAAATGCGCGGTTCGGCATCGACTTCGAGCGCGAGATGCGAGGGTCGCCCCGCGTACTCCCCTTGCGAGATCTCGAAGCGGCTTGGGATCGCGCGCTTCAGAGCGAGCATCCAGCCCCCGAGGTTGGCCGTCGCCGATCCCGTGGCCGGGTCCTCGAGGAGTGAGGTGCCGCGAGGAAAAAAGAAACGCGCCAGAACACGGCGCTCAGCGGTGAAGGCGAATACGTAGACCATGCTCGCGCCGTCTGCGCTTTTCATCCGCGCGAGCATCTCGGCCCGCGGATTCACACGGCGCACTGCCGCCTCACTCTCGAGCGGCACGATGAGTTGCTCGCGCCCGGCCTTGACCCACAGCGGTCGCTCGGCGATGTCCGCCACATCGAGTCCGAGCATCTCGGCGAGATGCCGCCGCGGTTCAGTCACCTCGCGCCAGCTCGCCGCATTCGCCTGAAGGCGCCAGCTATCTCCTCGGGCATCAACGGGAATGATGCCGGCCTGCATCTCGAGCTGCAGCGAATCGCCGCCCAGACCGAGCGCCCGGCGCACGTGCGCCGTCCCCAGCGTCGGATGGCCGGCGAAGGGCATCTCGTAGCTGGGCGTGAAGATGCGCACGCGCGCAGCCGCCTTCTCCGAAGGCAGAATGAACGTGGTCTCGGAAAGATTGAACTGCAGCGCGAGCGCCTGCATCGTCACCGTGTCGAACGGCGTGCCGTCCTCGAACACGCACAGCGGATTGCCGCTCAAGGCCTCGTCGTTGCGGGTGAAGACGTTGACGAGTCGGTAGGAATATTTGGACATGGACGTTCCATCCCTCCGCCAGGGTCAGGAGCGCAGCAGCACCGCCGCATCCGCACCCCAGCTCACATAGACCTCATCGCTCCAGTCGATCGACCACTCGGAGGTGCGGCGCTCGTTCTGCGCAAAGACCGTCACGATCTTGCCGGCGGAGGTCTTGATACGGTACGTGGAGCGATTGCCCAGATAGCCGAGCTCCCACACGGTCCCTTTCAACTGATTCAGCCGGTTGCCGCCCGCGGGCTCCTTGCTGAGCCTGATCTTCTCGGGCCGAAGCGCAATCCATACGCGCTGACCGGTACTGAAGCGGCCCACATCATCGACGCTCAGCGTGCAGCCTGTCTCGGGGCATGCGATTGTGATCAACCCGGGGTCGCAGGCCTCGACGGTGCCCTCGAACAGATTGGTGGTTCCGACGAAATCCGCGACGAAGCGCGTCTGCGGAAACTCGTAGATCTCGGCTGGCTGGCCGACCTGCAGGACCTTTCCACGATCCATGACGGCGATGCGGGTCGCAAGCGCCATTGCCTCGTCCTGGTCGTGCGTGACGACTACGAACGTGATGCCGACCTGGTACTGCAGCTCCATGAGCTCGAACTGCGTGCGCTCGCGCAGTTTTTTGTCGAGCGCCGAGAGTGGCTCATCGAGCAACAGAACCTTGGGCCGGCGGATCAGCGCGCGCGCGAGCGCGACGCGTTGCCGCTGACCACCCGAGAGCTGGTGCGGCTTGCGCTGGGCGAGTGGCCCGAGCTGCACCATGTCGAGCGCTTCCTGCACTCGCTGGCGCTTCAGCGTGGCGTCGAGCTTCATGCGCCTCAAGCCATAGCCGACGTTCTGCTCGACCGTCATGTGGGGGAACAGTGCGTATGACTGGAACATCATGTTCACGGGCCGCTCGTGCGGCGGCACACCCGTCATCTCGACCTCATCGATCAGGATGCGGCCGCTCGTCTGCTCGGCAAAGCCCGCGAGCATGCGCAGCAGCGTCGTCTTGCCGCAGCCCGAAGCCCCGACCAGCGCGAACATCTCGCCCTTGAAAATGCTGAGACTGACGCTGTCGACGGCGCGGTAGGCGCCGTACATTTTGCTGACCCCGTCGAGGATGATCTGGGGGCGTGCCTCCGGATTGAGCCAGGGTCGGTCGGCGTTCGCCTGAGCGGCCGTCGAGATCATGGCGCTAATGGTCCGCGGGCGGCGTGGCTCGGCGCCTCTCCGGCGCAAAGAATGGGCGTTTCACGATCTGCGCGGCGCACATGCGGCGTTCCCAAGCAAGCTCCCGGTTTACGTAGATCTCGGCCCACACCTCGGAGCCGTGCCGGAAGTATGGGGCATCCAGTATCGCGAATGCGATGTTGCGCTTGCACGTGGGCGACCAGACTGCGGAGGTGACATGACCGATACAGCGTTTGCCCGAGCGACGGGTGTACATGAGCGCATTGTGGGCGGGTTTGTTGCCTTCGATATCGAGCCCAACGAGCTGACGGGGCAATCCGCTGCGTTGCTGCGCGAGCAGTGCGCGGCGGCCGTTGAAGTGCCCTTTCTGGAAATCCACGAGCCACTCGAGTCCGAGCTCGAGCGCTGAGCAGGCGCGGCCCGGCCGCACCGTCTGCCCAGCGGACAGGTAGTCGGCCTTCGGCTGCAGAAATCCCGCCTCGATGCGCGCGATGTTGAGCGCGCGCGAGCCGAGGGGCCGCAGGCCCCGTGAGCGGCCCTGAGCCATCAACGCGTCCCACACGCTCCTCGCATCCTGCGGACGCATCCAGATCTCATAGCCGAGATCGCCGGTGAAGCCGGTACGCGATATCTCGAGTGGAACTCCCGCAAGATCGAATCTTTCGAGCTCGAATGGTTTGAGCTGCTCGACGCGAGCGAGTCCGAAGGACCTGAGCACTGCGCAGGAGGTCGGGCCTTGCAGTGCGAGTGCGGCGATTTCCTCGGTCACGTCCACGATCTCGACATCGAAGCCGATCGCACTCGCGAGCAGCCAGTCGAGCTGGCGCTCCTGCGCGCACAGCCGGAACTCGCGCTCACCGAGCCGGAAGACGGTACCGTCATCGATCACGTGTCCCTCGTCGTCGCACCAGACGCAGTAGGCGACACGATCGACTTTGAGCTTGCGCACGTCGCGGGTAACGAGGCGGTTCAGGTAGGCCAATGCATCAGGGCCTGCGATCCGATACTTCGCTATCGGCGACAGATCGTAGAGCGTGGATGCGTTCCTGATCGCGAAATACTCCTGCTCCACGCTCGTATACACGTCGACCGTCGTGTAACCGCCCCAGACAATGAAGCTGTCGAGCTGACTCAACGCACGGCTGCGCTCGTGGAACGGCGTGCGCAGCAGGGGCTCATTGAAAACCGGGCGAGGTCTTTCGATGGCGTCCATCAGAGCGCGCGCGCGAGAACCTGTCGTGCGGCATTGCGTCCGGCCACGCCCATGACACCGCCGCCCGGATGGCAGCCAGCCCCACACAGATAAAGTCCTTCCATGGGCGCCGCGTACTGCGCAGCGCCGGGCACGGGGCGCACCATGAAGAATTGATCGAGCGCGAGCTCGGTGTGATGCCAGTGCCCACCGACGATGCGGAATTGCGACTCGATATCGGCCGGCGTCAGAAGTTCCGCCGCCACGATCGAGGAGCGAAGCCCGGGAGCGTGCTCTTCGAGCCGCGTGAGGATGGCTTCAAGGAAGCGCTCGCGCTCGCCCTCCCACCCTGCGGCGAGGGTATAGGGCGCGTACTGCACGATGGCCGACAGCACGTGATGTCCCGCCGGCGCAAGCGCTGGATCGTGCACGCTCGGCACGATGATCTCGAGACTCGGCTCGCGCGAATACTCTCCATACTTGGTGTGATTGAAGGCGCGCTCGAGATACTCGAGCGAGGGTGCCACAACCAGACGTGTGCCGAGCCTCTCGGAGGCAACGCCCCGGAACCCCGGAGCACGATCGAGCGCCAGATGCAGCTTCGCGGCGAGCCCATTCGTGCGCAAATGGGTGACGCGGCGCACGAAATCTGTATCGAGGTGCTCACTGCCCAGTAGCCGCAGGAAAGTCGTCTTCGGATCGGCGCTGGAGATGACCGTGTTCGCGGCTATGCTCTCCCCGGATGCCAGAGTCACGCCGCAGACCCGATCATTCTCGATGCGAATACGCTCGACGGCCGACTCGGTCCGAATCACCGCACCTGCTTGTCGAGCCGATGCGGCGAGCGCCTGCGTGAGCCGGCCCAAGCCTCCGCGTGGCAATGCGGGCGCCTGGCGTTCCGCGACGCCAGCGGCGGCCAGCCGGTACAGGAGCGTGAACACCGAGCCCGGCGAGCGCGGTCCGAGATTGCCGCCGAGCACGGCGTCGAAACCGAGCGCACCCTTGAGCAGCGGGCTCTCGAAGTGCTCCTCGAGCAGATCGTGCACATTCATGCCGGCGATACGCAGCAACTCGCGCATGTCGGCGCGACCCAACCGGCGCACTTGCCACCCAAGCCGCAGGATCGCGAGTCGATCCGACCAGTTCTTCGCATCCAGGCTCGGCGGTGCGCGCTCGATGAATCCGGCGAGTGCGGCGGCCAGTTTGCGAAGTCGTGCCTGGAAGGTTCCAAAAGCGCGCGCATCGGCGGCAGCGCCACCCTCGACCGTATCGGTGCCGATCGACACCGATTGCCCGTCCGAGGAAAGCGCGGTCGTCGTGATGGATTCGGATGCGAACTCGAGGCCATGCGACTCGAGTTGAAGCTCACGGATGAGGCGGCGCGGCATCGACTGCACGAGGTGGGCGCAGGCCGAGACTCGATAGCCCGGCGCGAACTCCCGCGTCACCGCGGCGCCGCCGAGCCCCGCGCCCGCCTCGAGGATCAGCACCGAGCGCCCGCGACGGGCGAGATAGGCTGCGCACACGAGCCCATTGTGGCCAGCGCCGATCACGATGCAGTCGTAGCGGGAAGCGCTCATCAGTGCACCCGTCGACCCAGATCCTGCAAGACGGTGCGGGCGGCATTCGCCCCGGGTGCTCCCATGACGCCACCGCCCGGATGGGTGCTCGAGCCGCACATGTAGAGACCGCGTACGGGCGCCCGATATTGCGCATAACCTGGAATCGGGCGGTTGAAGAGCAGCTGATCGAACGTGAGCTCGCCCTGGAAGATGTTCCCTTCAGTGAGGCCGACCTCGTTCTCGATGTCCCAGGGCGTTCGAACCTCCGTGTGCAGAATCAGACTTTTGAAATCGGGGCTGTGCTGCGCAATGGCATCGATCACCGTGCGGCCGAACGCTTCGCGCCGCGCGGCGTTCCATTCGCCCTCCGCCAGGCGATAGGGGCAGTACTGCACGAAGACGGACATGTAGTGCTTGCCGTGCGGCGCCATCGTCGGATCGATCTGCGAGGGAATCAGCATGTCGACGTAAGGGGCTCGCGACCAGCGGCCTTCCTTCCAGTCATCGTAGGCACGCTCGAGCATCTCGATCGTGTCGGTGACATGCATGTCGCCTCGCGTGCTCGGAATGCCGGGAGGCAGTGCGGGAAAGCTCGGCAGGCCATCGAGTGCGATGTTGAGCTTGCCGGATGAGCCGCGGATCTTGAAGTTGCGCACCTGCCGCACGAACTCCTCGGGCAGATCCTCTTCCTGCATGCACTCGAGGAATGTCCGCCGAACATCCAGATTTGAGATCACCATACGGGCGTGAAGCTCCGACCCATCGGTGAGTGCGACACCGCTCGCGCGTCCATGGCGCACGAGAATGCGCTCGACCGCGGCGTGACTTCGGATCTCGCCTCCGCTCGCTCGCAAGGAGTCACCGAGCGAGCGCGTGATCGCACCCATTCCGCCGCGCGCAAATCCCCAGGCCCCGACGGTTCCATCGATTCCCCCCATGTAATGATGCAGCAGCACGTAGGCGGTGCCTGGCGAGCGCGGTCCGAGCGCCGTGCCGATGATGGAGCTTCCCGCAAGGTGCGCCTTGACGATCTCGCTCTCGAAGTACTCCTCCAGATAGTCCGCACAGCTCATCGTCCAGAAGCGCAGGGTGTCGTACATCTGGGCCGGACCCAGACGCTGGAAGTGTGCGCCCAGATGCACGAGCTCGAGAATGTCGCGCGGCTTGAACGAGGTGGGATCAGGCGGCGTACGCAGCAGAAGCGGTCGGATAAAGCGACATTGTCTGAGCACATCACGCGTGAAGCGCTCGTAGGCTTCGGCATCGCGGCGGGAATGACGGGCGATCTCGCGGCGCAGGGCGTCGTGATTGTCGTAGAGGGCGAGATGTCCTCCATCGCGCATGAGCGTGCAGCCACCGTCGTACGGAATGATCTGCAGCCCGAAGCGCGGCAGCTCGAGCGCGCGGATGATCTCCGGACGCAGGAGACTGCAAACGTAGGAGCAGTTGGAGTAGGTGAAGTCCTGATACAGGCGGCGGCTCACCGCGGCACCACCGATGTAGTCGTTGCGCTCCAGTACGAGGACGTTCAACCCTGCGCGTGCGAGATAGCACGCGGCGACGAGGCCGTTGTGGCCGGCTCCCACGACGATCACGTCGCGCACCGGGTTCGCCCTCGTGCCGTTGCTCCCTCGCGCCATGAAGCGCGCTACGCCGGCTGTCTGCGCGAGCCAGCGAGCGAACGCAGCGTCGTATCGACCGCGACCTCGAACGCCGCGAGCGTATCCTTGAGACAGCTGTCATCGTGGGCGGCGGAGACGAACCACGGCTCGCGCGAATCGGGCTCGCACAGGATGCGCTCATCGTGCAGCACGCGCGCCGTCGCGTCGTAGAAGGTGTAGTCGCTGCGCTTCCAGTCACGGTAGGTCTTTGGCGGCTCGTGCGCGAAGTACAGACCGCTCATGGAGGGATGGCCGACGAAACTGTGCGCGACGCCGCGAGCACTCAATACGCTGCGCATGCCGTTTCGCAGGCGCGTGCCGTACTGCGCGACGCGCTCGAGGGCATCAGTCTCCTCGAGAATCTGCAAGGTCCGCTCCGCAGCGGCGAGCGACACCGAGTGCGCGGTATAGGTTCCACCGTGGGCGACGCCACGACCGATCTTGCGCATGATTTCCTCGCGTCCGGCGAGCACCGAGATCGGATAGCCGTTGGCGAGGGCCTTGGCAAAGGTACAGAGATCGGCCTTGACGCCGTACAGCTCCTGCACGCCGCCGCGGGCGACCCGAAAGCCCGTCTTCACTTCATCGATGATGAGCACGACACCGTACTTGTCGCAGAGCGAGCGCGCGGCCCGGACGTACTCCGGCGTCGCGGCGATGCCCAGGCAGTTGCCCATGATCGGCTCGATCAAAAGACATGCAACCGAGCCTGCATGGCGCTTCAGCACGTCCTCGAGCTGATTCGCGTCGTTGGCCTGCACGAAGTGCGCGAAGTTGCGTGTACTGAGCGGCACGCCCTCGCTGTAGGGATACACCACCGGATCCCCGACCTGAGTCCACTTGTCCATCGGCGTGTACCACATGGCCGCATCGAAAAGCCCGTGGTAGCTGCCTTCGAGAATGACGTAGTCGTCCTTGCCCGTGTAAGCCCGCGCGAGTCGAAGCGCCGCCATCACCGCTTCGGTCCCGGAGTTGGAGAAGCGCACGAGCTCGGCGGCGGGAACCATGCGGGCAATGCGCTCGGCCACGCGCAGCTCGCACTCGGTAGAGAGCGCGAAGACGCCGCCGACCTCCATGCCCTCGCGTGCGGCCGCATCCACCCGAGGGTCCGCATAGCCGAGAATCGCTGGCCCGTATCCCAGCCGGTAATCGACGTAGACGTTGTCGTCGAGATCCACGATGCGCGCGCCGCGGCCGCTCTTCACGTAGATGGTGCGGCCCTCGCCCCAGTAGCGGAAATTCGAGGCGACCCCGAGCGGCATGCGCTCGAGCGCGCGGCGAAAGTGCTCGTTGCTTCGAGTCAAGGTCCTGGACATGGACAGCTCCCCGCGGGAAACTGCTATATGATCATATAATTGGCTTCTAATCTACCTGCAAAGCTGTACACGCCGTACTGATCGGCGTAGATTATATGCTCATATAATCCGGGAGCCGCTCATGAACTCACCCGCCGTCAGCGCCGAAGTGACGACCGCGGCGCCGCTGGCGCGTGCCCTGCCCGCCTGGACGTACGGCCACCCCGAGATGACGCGGCTCGAGATCGAGCGGATCTTGAAGCCGAGCTGGCAGATCCTCTGCCACATGAATGCGATTGCGCGCCCGGGTGACTACGCGACGTTCGATCTGGGCCCCGAGAGCGTCGTCGCCGTGCGCAGCTCGCAGGGACAGATTCAGGCGTTTCACAACGTGTGCCGCCATCGCGCGGCGCGCATCCTCGATGGCACCGGCAAGTGCCCAGGCACGATTACCTGTCCCTATCACGGCTGGACCTATCGCTTGACGGGCGAGCTCATCGGCATGCCCGTTCGTGAAAGCTTCCCTGGGCTCGAGCGCTCGCAGTTCTCGTTGCGTCCGGTGCGGACCGAGCTCTTCCTGGGCTTCGTGTTCGTGTGCCTGAGCGGACATCCGCCACCGCTTGCCGAGGTGTGGGGCGATTTCGCACAGGACTTCGCACCGTACCGCTTCGAGGAGATGTTGCCGCTCGGCCCGACCTATCACGAAGACTGGGACGTGGACTGGAAAGTCGCGATGGACAATTACCTTGAGTCCTACCACGTACCCATCGGTCATCCGGGACTGTTCCGCATGTTCACTCCGGACTTCGAGGACCAGGCCTTCCGTCCGGGAATCGGTCGAAGCTTCGGCTGGATGCGGGACAATCCCTCGAGCAAGTGGAGTGAGCGTCTTTATCAACGCTTCGTCGGCGAGGTCGCGCACGAGCTTCCCGAATCGCACCGGCGGCGCTGGGGCTTCTACAGCCTGCTCCCGAACCTCGGCATCGACGTCTTTCCGGATCAGATGGATTTTTTTCAGGTGCTGCCTCGTGGCCCGGGCAAATGTACGATCCGCGGCGGCACCTTCGGTCTCCCCGGAGACGGGCGCGTGCTGCGTGCCGTGCGCTACCTCAATGCGCGCATCAATCGCAGCGTGCAGCGCGAGGACGAATTCCTGTGCCGACGCGTGCAGCGCGGGCTTGCCTCGAGCAGTTACGAACCCGGGCCACTCTCGAGCCTGGAGAGTTGCGTGCTCGAGTTCCACGATCTGCTGCGCACGCGCATCCCGGAAGCACGGCTCGCGAGCGCCCCACCGCACTTCGCCTGAGGTTTTGATTCAACCTGGGTGCGCGGCAGGGCTCGAGCGAGCTCGACCGCTCCACTCGAGGTACGACTGCCACTGGGACTGCCCTGGCATGCGCATCTGGAACTTGCCAGACATGACCCCGCCTTTGAGCTGATACCTCAGCTGAAATTGCGGAGCGCTGGGACTCGGCGGAGAAGTGAAGATCGCGGTCGATGGCTCGGGCGTCGTCACCGTGTAGTGAATCACGTGCCCCTCGTCGTCGAAATAGATGGCCTTGAGGCCCTCGCCGGCGGGGTCCTCGTAGACGTACAGGACATCGTGGTGTCCGCAGTCGAAGTCGGCCGGACCCTGACATCCCTCGGCGCTCTCGCTGCGACGCACGAGCACGTGCCGCTTCAACTCCCGCTTGAACGAGTAGCTTCCGGCGCCCTGCGCGTTCGCAGACCCGCCCTGCGTGCGCGCCTCCCAGGTGCCTTCCAGGAAATGCAGGGCATCCCATTTCGCGGACGGGGCGGGCGCTGCGGGCGCTGCGGGCGCTGCGAGCACCGCGGACAGCGGCGCACAGCTCAAAGCCAGGAGGATTGCAGCCGCGAAAGCCTTCATGGCGCGTTCACTCCAGGTTGATCCAGGCGGACTTCGTCTGCGTATAGGACAGGAGGCTTTCCAGGCACTTGTCGCGCCCCTGACCGGATTGCTTGTAGCCGCCGAACGGCTGCGTCATGTCCCCCTGATCGAAGCAGTTCACCCAGATCACTCCGGCTTCGAGGTCGCGCACGGCGCGGTGTGCGCTTGCGAGATCCCGCGTCCAGACTGAGGCCGCCAAGCCATAGATCGAATCATTGGCGATCGCGAGTCCTTCTGCCAGCCCGTCGACCTCGATGGCGGCGGCGACGGGGCCGAAGATCTCCTCGCGCGCGATCGTCATGCGATTGTGGACGGCTGTGAAGAGCGTCGGATTGACGTAGGCGCCGTCGCGCTCGGGGGCATCACCCCCGAATTCGAGCCGCGCGCCCTCCGCCTTCCCCTTCGCGATATAGCCCAGCACGCGCGCGCGATGCGCATCCGTGACGAGCGGACCGAGATTGGTTGCGGGATCAAGGGGATCTCCGGGACGATAGGCGCTGCGCCCGCGCTCGATGAACCGCTCGATGAACGGCCGCGCGATCGGCCGATCAAGGAGCAGGCGCGACCCCGCATTGCACACCTCTCCCATGTTGCCGAAGATGCCGTTGATCGCATCGGTCACGGCCCGGTCCAGGTCCGGCAGATCGGCAAGAAAGATCTGCGGGGATTTGCCACCGCACTCGAGCGCGACGCGCTTCATGTTCGACTGACCGGCATAGATCAGCATTTGCTTGCCGACCTCGGTCGAGCCGGTGAAGGCGATCTTGGCCACATCGGGGTGCAGAGCAAGCGCCGCACCCGCGACCTCACCGATGCCGTTCACGACATTGAACACACCCGGCGGCCCACCGGCCTCGACGAAGAGCTCGGCCAGAAGCAGCGCAGAAAGTGGTGATTGCTCGGCGGGCTTGAGCACGACGCAGTTTCCGGCCGCGAGCGCCGGCGCGACCTTCCAGGCGGCCATGAGCAGAGGGTAATTCCAGGGCACGATCGCGCCGACGACACCGAGCGGCTCGCGCAGAATGTAGTGAAACGTTTGCGCCGCGGTCGAGGTGACCGCACCGTCGATCTTGTCGATGAGCTCGCCGAAATAGGCGAACGTCTGCACGGCCGAAGGCACATCGATCGCGAGCATGTCGCGGATCGGCTTGCCCATACAGAGCGTATCGAGGAGCGCGAAACGCTCGGCATTGGCTTCGATCGCACTCGCGAGCCGAGCGAGGACCCCCATCCGGTCGCGAGGCGCCATGCGAGACCAGCTGCGGTCACGAAAGCGCTGCTTCGCGCACTGTACGGCGCGATCGATGTCTTCGGCACGGCCCTCCGCCACCACACACAGCGGCTTGCCGGTGGCCGGATTGATGACGGTGAAGCGGCCGCCGGCGAGCGCGTCCACCGATTCGCCGCCGATGAAGTGTCGTGTCTCAGTGCGCAGCGCCGCGGCGCGCGCTTGCCAGTCCTTGGTGCTCAAGGCGACTTTATTCATGGCTCATTCCTCGAAGATGCAGACAGCAAAGACCAGATGGCATCCCGAAAGCGGGCCAGCGCTGGGGACACAGGTGAGTGATCCTCGCCAGAATAACCGCTCGTAGCGAGACCCGCCTGCGTCGAGGCTGCGACGTCAATCTGGCGCGCCTCGGATGCCGCCGACAACCGTGTGCCCAGATAGGTGAGCGCCCGAGCCGCCGGATCTGCCGAGGCGCGACGAAACTCGAAGCGACGCACTCGGCAACGCCCCGGAGCCTGCGGCAATACCTGCAGCACCGTGAGACCGTCGGGGCGACTCTCGAGCAGCTGGTGCGGGGGCAAGTACAGCCTCTGCAAGAGGGCGGTCTCGAAACGCGCCGCCAGATGCGCATAACGCGCTGCCGTCCAGCCCGACGCATCGGCGGGGAGTGTGGCCTGCCATTCGGTCGTGCCTGTCAGAGCGTTCAGCTCCACGTGCGCTCGAACGGCAAGCGCGGCCAGTGCATCCCGCGGCCGCGCGGTCAGGCTGAACTCGAGCCATTGTTCGACGATGAGCTTCCAGTCGGCCGGCACGTCGCGCTCAAAGGTGCCCGACGGCTCGAGTCCCGTCAGATGACGCCATCCGCTCCAGTGCGGCGCCGGGCCTTCGACATCGCTCGGCGGCGGCGTACGCGAGCGTACGAAAATGAGCCCGGATCGCCGCGCCAGCTCGAGCGCAGACAGGCTCGCGCCGGGGAGACTGCCCAGCGGCCGCCCCTGCAGATCGAAGCGCAGCTCGTGCAAAGAGCACTCGATCGCCTCTTTCACGACGCCCTTGGGTGCACTCAGAAGCGTATGCGGGCTCACCGGACAGCTGTTGTGGTAGGCGCGCAGCGCCTGCTCGGCGTCGCGGATCGCCAGTACACGGTCGCAGGCGAGCTCGCGGGTCAGATAGTCGCCTTGCGCAGGCAGATCGCTCTCGTGGCCGACCATCTCCCAGGATGGGCAGAAGAGCTGCCTGCGCTCGGCGGCAAACAAGGCCCGATCGGCATAGGCCCAGGGTGGCAGGCGCCGGCCTGGCGTTGCGGCCGCGGCCGGCCGTCGAGACAGGCGCGCGCTTGGGTAGTCGAACTGAGCGGGAAACACCGAGCGCAGATAGGCCATGGAACGCCGCCGCGCCGCCGGACGATCGATGCTCTCCTCGGACTGAAACGCAAAGCCCTGCCAGAGCACCTCGAGCACGCCGATCAGACCGAGCGCAATGGCATCGGCGTCGAGGTGAGGCGTTTCGGACTCGACGATCAGCCGCTCGATGAGCTCACGCACGAGCGCCGCGAAGTCCTCGTCCTTGCCTCCGCAGATCTCGAGATACTCTTGGCGCGAGCTCGCCTCGCCCCAGAATGCATACCACACCGAGACCTTGCGCGTGCTCGCAATCTCAGGATCGAAGTAAAGATCGACGAGGCGCTCGAGTGCACGCACTGGCGTGTCCTTGAGACGGGCCACCGGAGCGAGCAGCTTTTCTTCGAACTCGGCAGCCAGATATTCGAGCGAGGCGACGAGCATCGCGTCCTTGGAATCGAAATAGAAGCGAACGATCCCGGGCGAGAGGTCTGCGAGCGCCACGACCCGCTCGACGGTCGTATGCGAAGGGCCATGGAGATGCAGCGCGGAGATGCAAGCGTCGATCAGGCGTTGCCGCTGACGCTGACGCGAGCCGGGTCCCGGTGGGGACGGGGCTGCGGCGCGCACGGGACGTGCTCGGGCTCGTGTCGACTTTCTGCGTGCCATTCATGAGAATTGTAGCCGCAGGCTCACTCAACCTCGAATCAATGAAACTGAACGCTCCCCACGGCCGCTGGCTCATCATTCTGCCGCCGCTCCTTTTTCTGTTCGTCTTCTTCCTGGTTCCGTTCGCCTTCGCGCTCAAGATCAGCTTCGCCGAGACGGCCGTGCGCATTCCGCCGTTCACGGACGTGCTCAGCCGCACCGCGGACCACCATCTGCAGCTCAGCATCAGCCTCGCCAACTACAAGTACCTGTTCACCGACGAGGTCTATGGCATCTCCTACCTGTATTCGCTGCGCACGGCGTTCTTCTCGACGTTGATCTGCCTAGCGCTCGGATACCCCATGGCCTACGCCATCGCCCGCTCCAGCAAGACCACGCAGAGCATCCTGCTCCTCATCATCATCCTGCCGTTCTGGACCTCGTTTCTCCTGCGGGTCTATGCCCTGGAGGGGATCATCCGCGAGACCGGGCTGCTGAACAGCACCCTGCTGTACCTGGGCGTGATCCACCACCCGCTGCGCATCATGCACACGACGCTCGCGGTGTACCTCGGGATCATCTACTCCTACCTGCCTTTCATGGTGCTGCCGCTCTTCGCCACGCTCGAGAAGCTCGATTACACGCTGCGTGAGGCTGCCGCCGACTTGGGCAGCCCACCCTGGCGCGTATTCCTCGAGGTCACGCTGCCACTATCGATGCCGGGCATCATTGCGGGCTCGCTGCTGGTCTTCATTCCGGCTGTGGGCGAGTTCGTGATTCCCTCACTGCTCGGCGGACCCGAGAATCTGATGATCGGGCGCGTGCTGTGGGATGAGTTCTTCGCCAATCACGACTGGCCGGTCGCATCGGCCGTCGCGATCGCTTTTCTGGTCCTGCTCGCAGGACCGATCGCGATCTATCAGTACTACAACGTGCGGCAGCTCGAGAGCTGAGCCTCGTGGATCGCACCTACTCCGGTTCGCTCGTGGCCGTGCTGTGTCTGGGCATCGCCATTCTGTACGTCCCGATCCTGGTGCTGATCGGCTATTCCTTCAACGCCTCATCGCTCGTCAACGTCTGGGGCGGCTTCTCGACCACCTGGTATGCGCAGCTGCTGCACAACCGTCAGGTGCTCCAAGCCGCGTTGCTGTCAGTGGAGGTGGCCGTGGCCGCCTCGAGCGGCGCCGTCGTGCTCGGAGCGCTGGCCGCGATCGCACTCGTTAGATTCGCGCGCTTTCGTGGGCGCCTCCTCCTCACGGGCATGGTGAACGCACCGCTGGTGATGCCCGAGATCATCACCGGCATCACGCAGCTCCTGCTCTTCGTCTCGATGCTGCAGATGTTCTCCTGGCCGCACCGGGGCTTCACGACCATCGTCATCGCCCACATCGCCTTCTGTACCGGCTATGTCACGGTGACCGTGCAGTCGCGGCTGCAAAGCGCCGATCGGTCGCTCGAGGAGGCCGCGATGGACCTGGGTTCCGGCCCGGCGCGGGCGTTCATCGATACGACCCTGCCCATCATCGCGCCTGCTCTGCTGTCGAGCTGGCTATTGAGCTTCACGCTCTCGCTCGATGACCTCGTGATCTCGAGCTTCGTCTCCGGACCCGGTGCGAGCACCCTGCCGATGGTGATCTATTCGAAGGTCAAGCTCGGAGTGAGCCCGGATGTGAACGCGCTCGCCAGTCTCATCATTTGCCTCGTGGGCGCATGCGTATTGGTCGCCGGCTACCTCATGCGCCGCGCCGAGCAGCGCCGGCTTCTCGAGGCCCAGGCGCTCGAAGCTGGCTAGCTCGCGTCCCGGGTGTAGCGCGGATCGTGCGGCGGGCGGCTGAAGATCTGGTGCACGAGCGGCTCGAAGGTCTCGAGCGGATCGCTCGGGTAGTCCGGATCGAACGATGACTGATCCCAGCGCTCGCAGAAGGCAGCGCACGCATCGAACCATGGATGGCCGCGAAGCCGCTCGCGCGCATTGCGATTGCCGCCCATATGGTGCACGTAGTAGTAGGTCTGAAACAGGCCGTGCTGCTCGACGATCCAGCTGACCTCGGCCCGCACATAGGGGCGGATGATCGCTGCAGCCATCTCGGCATGGTTGTACGGTGCCAGCTCATCGCCGATGTCGTGGATGAGCGCCGCGAGCACGAGCTCATCGTCCGCACCGTCCTTGCGCGCGCGCGTCGCGCACTGCAGGCAGTGCCCAAGGCGGCTCACGGGATAGCCTTGCAGCGAGTGATCGAGCTTGCGCATCGCCTCGAGCACCCGCAGAGGCAAGGTCACGGCAAAATCGCGCTCGGACTGATCAAGAAGGAGATAGTCCTCGCGGGTGCCGTCCTTCATCGCACGAAAGCTGACCGTCTTCATGGGAGCCTCCGACGTGCTCATGCGAGCGTAGGCGCGGGCACGGTGCGCCGTCGTAGCACGCGGTACAGACTTCGGGGGGCGTCGATGTCGATGTAGCAGCCCTGCAGATGGCGCAGCCCCTCGGCGGGATCAAAGCCCGTGCGTCCGTGCAGCAGGCGGCAGTTATCGAAGATCACGAGGTCGCCCGGGCAGAGCAGGAAGCGAATCTCGAACTCGCTCGAGCGCAACATGTGATCGAGCACGCGGCGTGCGCGGTAATACTCGGTGAGCTCGGCAGGCGGCATCAGGGGCACGTAATCCAGGCGAGGGCTGAAGTGCACGGCGCGCGGCCGGCCAGTCACATCGAGCTCGAGGAGCGGCGTCGAGGCCATGAGCTCGGTCACGGGATCGCGGAAACGAAAGCGCACCGAAGTCTGTGACATCACGCGAAAGGCGGCCGGGTCGCGCCTGCGCAATGCCTCCGCGACCGCGAACCCATCGACGAGGGTTGACAGGCCGCCGCTCGTCTCGTTCACCAGGCAGTGCAGCAGCTGCACACCGGGCTCGGGCGCGCGATAAGGATTGTCGGTGTGCGGATCGAGCGCGAGCGAGGTGTAGGCGAGATCGTTGGCTTCCGGCTCCGAGCGCACGTCGAACAAAGTGCCGAAATTCGTCTGGCGCACGAAGCCGAAGGTCGCTGCGACACGCAGGACCGTCTCCGGCTCGGTCGGCACGTCACTCAAGATCAAAAAGCCATAGCGCAAAAAGCGCGTCACCCAGTCTGCGAGCTCGGCATCACCGGGTGCACTCCTCCAGCTCGCGCGGGGCAGCTCCTCGAGCGTGCCATCCCACAGCTCGAGCGGTGGAGAGTCGAACTCTCCGGGCATCATGGCTGCCTCGTTCACGATGTCCCGTGCGAGAAAGTCCGCCGTGTGTCCGTCACTGAAGGCGATGCGCAGATGCCCGGGCTCCACCTCCCTGACGGAGCCGATGCGCAGCTCGGGGTCGAAGTCGGAGGCATCCTGCAGGCGCTGACCGGTCCGCAGGTCAATGCTCTTCGGGTCGAGGCACCGCTCGCGCAGCCAAAGTGGATGAATGGCAAAGCGGCTGCCGTCGTCGCACTCGATGCAGAGCTCGGTCGGTGAGGTGATGCGCAGTCTCGACATAGGGATCTCCGGGATGGCGCGGATCTATTCGGCCGTCTTGATCCGTGTCCAGGTGCGCGTCCGGATGCGCTCGGTGGCCGGATCGACCTCGGTGGTACGGTACAGACGCGCCTCGATCTCGGGAGTCGGATAGATCGTTGGATCGCTCAACAGTTTCGGATCGACGTAAGGGTTCGCTGCCACATTGTCGTTGCCATAATGAATCTCGTTCGTGACCTCCGCAACCACCCTCGGCTCGAGTATGAAATTCAGGAAGCGGTGCGCGGCCTTGGGATGCGGTGCGCCCTGCGGAATGAGCCAGGCATCGAAGGACTCGTTCGCACCCTCCTTGGGCACGGTGAAGGCCAGATTCACGTTGACCCCGGCCGCGGCGGCACGAGCCCGCGAGGCGGCATAGTCTCCGGAGTATGACATCGCGATGCAGACCTCGCGGTTGGCGAGCCCGTTCATGTACTCGACCGAGTCGAACGCGCGGATGTACGGCCTGACCGACACGATCAGCCGCTCGGCGGCCTTGAAGTCCTCCGGTCGCCTCGAGTTCGGATCGATGTGCAGATAGTTCATCGCGAGCTGCAGCACATCCTCCGCCGAATCGAGCAAGCTCACGCCGCAGTCAGCGAAGTGCGCCACGATGGAAGGCTTGAAGATCATGTCCAGGCTGTCGACGGGCGCATCGGGCATGCGCGCGCGGATCATGTCGATGTTGTACGCGAAGCCGTTGATGGAATGCAGGTACGGGACGGCGTGCGCGTTGCCGGGGTCCGATTCGGCCTCGATCGCAAGCACGTGCGGATCGAGGTTCTTCCAGTTTGGAAGCTTCGAGCGATCAAGCGGCGCATAGACACCCGCCTTGATCTGCCGACTGAAGAAATTGGTCGAGGTGGTGACGAGGTCATAGCCCGAGTCCCCGGCCATCATCTTCGCCTCAAGAGTCGCATCGGAGTCGTAGGTGTCGTAGACCACCTCGATGCCGGTCTCGCGCTCGAACTGGGCGATCGTGTTCTTGGATATGTAGTCGGCCCAGTTGTAGATGTGCAGCACCTTCTCTTCGGGTTGCGACGTAGCGCGCTCCCCGCAACCGCCCGCCAGGAGACCCGCGGCGGCGATCGCACCACAGAGGACGCGCACGACCCGTGCGGGCCTGAAAGTGTTCGACGGTGGTGCCACGCGCCTCGCCGGCTTCGATTCTGGTAATTATATTATTGGCGCTATAATATTAAACGGCAAGCCAGCTTGAAGTGCGGGGGATGCGCGTCATGAACAACGAGGTGATGATTACCTGTGCCGTCACCGGAGATGACACTAAGGTCACGAAGAGCCCGCACTGTCCGGTGACTCCCGAGCAGATCGCCGCTTCCGCGGTGGAGGCCGCCCAGGCGGGCGCGGCCATCGTGCACATCCATGTGCGCGAGCCCGATACCGGCAACTTCAGCATGGAGACGCGCCACTACCGTGAGGTCGTGCGCCGCATTCGCGAGAGCGGTACGGACGTGGTGGTGAATCTGACCTGTGGCATGGGCGGGTACATTTGCGTCGGCGATCATGGCCTCGAGGACACGCCGGCCCCGGGCACCGACTTCGTGAGCCAGGAAGCGCGGATGCGCCACGTCATCGATCTGTGTCACGAAGGCCGTTATCGACCCGAGATCGCAACCCTCGACTGCGGCAGCCTCAACTTTGGCGACGGCAACCGCGCCTATGTCTCCACCCCCAATTATCTGCGCCGCGGCGCGGAGATCCTGCGCGAGCTTGGCGTGAAGGCGGAGCTCGAGGTCTTCGATACGGGTAATCTTTGGTTCGTCGCGCAGCTGGTAAAGGAAGGACTGATCCCCGCCCCCGCACTCATTCAGCTGTGCATGGGCATCCGCTATGGTGTGCCGGCCGAGACGGGACACCTTCTTGCGATGGTGAACAGCCTGCCTGCCGAGTCCGTCTGGACCTCCTTTGCCATCAGCCGCATGCAGATGCCCTGGGTTGCGCAGTCGGTTCTGCTCGGCGGCAACGTGCGCGTCGGCCTGGAGGACAATCTGTATCTGAGTCGCGGCGTGTATGCCAGCAACGCGCAGCTCGTGCAAAAGGCCCGCACCATCATCGAGGCCATGGGCGCGACCGTGCTTGCGCCCGCGCAGGTGCGCGAACGCTTGAAGTTGCGCTGAGCGTTCATATGAGCGCGCGAACGGTGATCCACACGAGCGCGATCGCACCCGAGTGGATCGATTTCAACGGTCACCTGCGCGATGCCTACTACACCGTCATCGTCAGCGATGCGACGGATCGGCTGATGGACCGACTGGGGGTGGATGCCGGGTATCGCGCGCGCACCCGCTGCACGCTCTACACGCTCGAGCTGCACATGCACTTCCTGCACGAAGTGAAGCGGCATGACGAGCTTGAGGTCGCCGTGCGGATCGTCGCTTCGGATGCCGAAGCGCATCCTCAGCGCCTTCGAGCTCTACACGGACCGATATCCAGGTCCGGCGGCGACTGCCGAGGTGATGATGCTGCACGTCCATCAGGGCGAGAGCGTCGCAAGCTGCCCCTTTCCGGAGGAAGTGCTGGCACGGATCGCCGAGCTCGAGAGGACGACACAGTCCGTGCCCGGGGCGGGCCCGGGCTCACGCCAGATGCAACTGCCGCAGCGCCGATGACACGCCCCTCCGGCTCCGATCGCCCGGCACTCGAGCGGCTGCTCGCACCGCGCTCGGTTGCGCTCGTGGGCGGGGCGTGGGCCGATGCCGTCGCCAAGAGCTGCACCACCGTCGGGTATCGTGGCCTGGTCTGGCGTGTACACCCTCAGCGCCCCTCGAGCGCCGCACAGCACTACTTCCGCTCGATCGAGGAGCTGCCGCAGCCGCCTGATTCGGCATTCCTTGCGGTACCGAACCGTGAGATCCCGGCGGTTGCCGCCGCCCTCGCGCGAAGAGGCGCGGGAGGCTTCGTTTGTTTCGCTTCGGGGTTTGCCGAAACCGGTACCCCCGAAGGGCGCGAGCTGATGCAGGCGCTCGAGCAGAGCGCCGGCCCGCTGCCCTTCCTGGGTCCGAACTGCTACGGATTCGTGAATTTCTTCGATCGCGCAGCGCTGTGGCCGGATCAGATTGCCGGTGAGCCACGCGAGCGCGGGGTCGCGATCATCTGTCAGAGCGGCACCATCGCCCTCACGCTCATGTTCAACCATCGCTCGGTGCCGATCGGGTATCTCGTGACCGTCGGCAACCAGGCGCGCATCGCCATCGAGGATCTCATCGAGGTGCTGGCCGAAGACCCGCGCGTGACGGCCTTCGGCCTGTACGTCGAGGGCATCCGCAATCCGGAGCGGCTGGCCGCTGCGGTCGCCAAGGCGCGCGGCGCAGGCAAGCCCATCGCGCTCGTCAAAGCCGGTCGCACCGCTGCCGCTGCGCGCACGGCACACAGCCACACCGGAGCGCTCGCCGGAGTCGACGCGGTGTTCGAGGCATTCTGCCATCAGGCTGGCATCGCACGGTGCGAGTCCCTGGCGACGCTCTGCGAGACCCTCAAGGTCTTTCATAGCGGCGGACCGCTGCCGGGACGGCGCGTCATGATCATGGGGGCATCGGGGGGCGATATGGCCATGACCGCGGATGCGGCGCGCGATCTGACCCTTGAGTTCGCGCCGCCCTCCTCCGACACCGCGACCGCGCTGCACACGATTCTCTCCGATCGCGTCACGATCTCGAACCCGTTCGACTTTCACACCTACATCTGGTTCGACCTGCCGAGGATGCGCGAGCTCTTCCGCACCACGCGCGCGGCCGGCTATGACATGGTCGGATTGATGCTCGATTGTCCACCTCCGGATGCATCCGACCTCTCGAGCTACACCAACGTGATCGACGAGTTCGTGGACATCTCGCGTACCGCGAGCTCGACTCGCGCCGCCCTCATGTGCTCGCTTGCGGAGACCATGCCTGCCAGTATCCGCGAGCAATGTCTGAGCGCGGGGGTCATGCCGCTGCAGGGTCAACGCGAGGCGCTCGAGGCGATCGATGCCGCGGCGCGCGTCGGCGGGGCATGGCAACGCGGAGCGACGCTGCAATTGCTGCAGCCGCAGCCGCGCGATCGACGCTTTCGCACGTTGACCGAACCCGAGGCGAAGGCGGCGCTCGCAGCCTTTGGGGTACGCACGCCACGTTCGATGATCGTGTCGCCGCAGGCCGCTGCGTCGGCGGCCGCTGAGATTGGATTCCCCGTGGTACTGAAGGCCGTGAATGCGACTCTCGAGCACAAGAGCGACGTTGGTGCCGTCGTGCTGGGTGTGCGCACTGCCGCGGATGCAGAATCGGCGAGTGCGCGATTGTCGCGCTGGTCGCAGTCGATTCTGGTGGAAGAGATGATCGATGACGGCGTGGCGGAGATCCTGGTGGGCATGACGGTGGATGCGCAGTTCGGCCAGGTGCTCGTGCTCGGAGCGGGCGGTACGCTGACCGAGCTGCTCTCGGATACCGTGACGCTGTTACCTCCGTTCACGGCCGATGGCATCGTCGCCGCAGTGCGTACCCTGCGCGTCGGCAAGCTCCTCGAAGGATTCCGCGGCAGCCCACCCGGAGATCTCGTGGCGCTGGCGCAGACCGCGCTTGCCTGTGCCCGCTATGCGAAGGCCCACCTCGAAACCCTGGCCGAGCTCGACATCAATCCCGTCATCGTGCGTCCACAGGGACGAGGTGCCGTGGCGGTGGATGCGCTCATACGCGTTGAGGAGTCATCTGATGCCGCTGCAAATTCCTGAGTCCGCATCGGGCGTGCACATCGCCGTAGACGGTCCGATCCTCGAGGTGACGCTGGATCGGCCCAAGGCGAACGCCATCGATCGTCCCGCAAGCCTGCGGCTCAATCAGATCTTCACCGAGTTCTCGCGAGCGCCGGAGCTGCGCATCGCGATCGTCACCGGCGCGGGCTCGCGATTTTTCTCGGCCGGCTGGGACCTCAAGGCGGCCGCGACGCTCGGCGAGGAATCCGACGCCGACTGGGGCGTCGGCGGCTTCGGCGGGCTCAACTACCCCCGCAACCTCGACAAGCCGGTGATCGCCGCGGTCAACGGCATCGCCTGTGGCGGCGGCTTCGAGGTCGTCCTCGGCACCGACATCATCGTCATGGAAGAGCATGCGCGCTTCGCTCTTCCGGAGATCAACGTCGCGGTGCTGGCGGATGCCGGTACCATCAAACTGCGCCGGCGCATTCCGTACCACGTTGCGGTCGAGTTCCTGATGACCGGACGGTGGATGGACGCCGCAGAGGCGAAGCACTGGGGCCTCGCCAACCACATCGTGCCGACGGGCCAGGCCCTGACCAAGGCGCGTGAGATCGCCCGGCAACTGGTCACAGGACCGCCACTGCTCTTCCCCGCGATCAAGCAACTGCTGCGCCACACCGAGATGGTGACGGAGCACGAAGCCTTTGAGCTGCACGATGCGCTCGCCGCCGTACAGAAGGTGCTACGCTCGGAGGACCTGCGCGAAGGCGCTCAGGCCTTCGCCGAGAAGCGAAAACCCGAGTGGAAGGGCCGCTAGCCCCCGCAAGGAGAAGAATAAATGGGCAGACTGCGTTGGCCCCCCGGTGCGATCGTGTGCGCGCTGTTCACATCTTCGGTGCTTGCCGCCGGGAATTTCGATGGTCACAGCTGGTGGTCGATCGTTACGGCGCTCGCGGATGATGCCAACGAGGGCCGCGATACCGGCAGTGCCGGCGAGCAGCGGGCTCAGGGCTATATCGTCGAGCACTTGCAGCAACTCGGCGTCTCACCGGCGGCGGTTTCGGGTTATTACCAGGTGGTGCCGCTGCGCGTGCGGACGCTGGATGAGTCCGACCCCAGCCTGACCAGCCTGACCCTGATCGGCGGTGCCGAGCCCCACACCCTGACGCTGGGCGAGGACGCGATTCTTTCCCAGGGAGCACCCCTTGCGCCTGATCTGGAGGCAGACCTGGTGTTCGTGGGCTACGGACTCGACATTCCGGATCGACACTACTCGGATCTGACGGACGTCGATCTGCACGGCAAAGTGGCCGTCTACATCGCGGGCTCGCCGGCCGACGTGCCGAGCGCGCTCTCGGCACACGTTCAGTCGGGGCGCGAGCGCTGGCGAGCGCTCCGAGCCGCCGGGGCGGTCGGAGTCATCCGCATCTTCAATCCGGCATCGATGGATCTGCCGTGGTCACGCATCGCCTCGAGCCGGAAATTCCCGGCCATGGAACTCGTGGGAACAGAGTTCGACGACACCGCGGGGATGCAGCTCGCGGGGAACGTCAACCCCGAGCACGCCCAGGTTTTCTTCGAAAAATCGCCGCATACCTTCGCCGAGCTTGTGGCGCTCGCCAAGGACAGAAAGCCCTTGCCGCATTTCCCGCTCGGGTTGCGCATCCACTCCAAAGCGAAAACCAGCTCGCACCCCATGAATTCGCGCAACATCGTGGCGCAGATTCCCGGAGTCGATCCGGCGCTGCGCACGAGCTACGTGGTTCTCTCTGCACACATCGATCACCTCGGCATCGGCGAGCCCATCAACGGGGACAAGATCTACAACGGCGCGATGGACAATGGCTCCGGTAGCGCGCTGCTCCTCGATGTTGCGACCGACCTCAAGCGCTCGAACGCGAAGCCGCGCCGCTCGATCCTGTTCGTGTGGGTGACGGGAGAGGAGAAGGGTTTGCTCGGCTCGCGCTACTTCGCGACCCATCCGACAGTACCCGCCGGATCGATCATCGCCGACATCAATACCGACATGTTCCTGCCCATCATCCCGCTCAAGATCCTGCGGGTCTTTGGCCTCGAGGAATCGGATCTCGGTACACGCCTCATCCCCATCGCCGCGCACTCTGGGCTCAAAGTGCAGCCGGACCCGAAGCCGCTGCGCAACGTCTTCATCCGCAGTGATCAGTACAACTTCATCCTGCAGGGCGTCCCATCGCTGATGATCGACGTCGGAGCGGAGCTCGGCTCACCCGACGACAAAGTGCTCGATGATTGGCGCACGCAGCGCTATCACGCGCCCTCGGATGATGCGAATCAGCCGGTCAACCTTGCCACGGCCGGCACCTACGAGAGCGTCGTGGAGCGTCTCGTGCTCGAGGTTGCGAACAACCCGCACGCGCCGCAGTGGAAGCCGGACAGCTTCTTCAAGCGTTTCGCGAAGAGCTCGCCCTAGCCGATCAGGCGGTCAGCCGCTCAGGCGCTTAACCGCCGAGCGGCCGCAGCAGCGCGCGCGAGATGATGTGGCGCTGAATCTCGCTCGTTCCGTCCCAGATGCGCTCGATGCGCGCGTCGCGCCAGATCCGCTCCAGGGGCAGATCTGACATCAGGCCCATGCCGCCGTGGATCTGCAGCGCCTCGTCGGCGACCATGGCAAGCATCTCGGTGGCCTTGAGCTTTGCCATCGACATGTCCATCTCGGTCGCGAGCTTGTGCTCGAGCTTCCAGGCCGCTTCCAGTGTCAGCAGCTCCGCCGCGCGCAGCTCCATCGCCATGTCGGCGAGCTTGAAGGAGACGCCCTGGAACTTGCCGATCTGCCGGCCGAATTGCACCCGGTCGACCGCCCACTGCTTGGCAAGCTCGAGCGCCCGTTCCGCACGGCCACAACAGCCGGCGGCGACCTGCAACCGGGTCGAGCTCAGCCAGATCCCGGCGACCTCGAATCCATGATGGATCTCACCGAGGATGGCCGTCTTGGGCACGCGGCACTCGGTGAATTGAAGAATGCTGTTGTTGTAGCCACGGTGCGAGACATTGCGGTAGCCGGGAAGCAGCTCGAATCCGGGGGTGCCCATGTCGACCAGGAACGCCGTCATGAGCTTGCGCTTGCCCTGCGAGGTCTGCTCCTCGCCCGTCACCGCGAACAGAATCACGAAATCGGACTCATCGGCATGACTGATGAAGTGCTTGGTGCCGCTGAGGATGAAGTCGCCGCCGCGCTCCACGGCGGTCGTCTTCATGCTGCGCAGATCCGAACCTGTTCCAGGCTCCGACAGCGCCAGACAGTCCGTCCGTTCACCACGAACGGAGGCGAGCAGATAGCGCTCGCGCTGCTCGCCCGTGCAAGCGAGCAGAATATTGGAGGGTCGGCCCACGCAGCCGTACTGCAGCGCGTAGCTCGTCTTGCCGAGCTCCTTCTCGTACAGCACCCAGCTCACACCGGCGAGCCCGCCACCGCCCACCTCGACCGGCATGTTCGCAGCGTACAGGCCCGCATCGATTGCCTTCGTCTTGAGCTCCTGCAGCAGATCGGCGCGCAGTTCTCCGGTGCGCTCGACCTCCTGCTCGTGAGGGTAGAGCTCCGTCTCAACAAACTTGCGCGTCGTGTCGATCACGAGTCGTTGTTCGTCGGTCAACTCGAATTCCACGACACTTCCTCCGCCCCTGCGGGGTCAGCCACTCAACTGTGCAGCGCCCGGGCGCCAGCGGATGTACAGATCCCCCGCCGCGGGCGCCGGCGAGCGTGCCTGCGCCGCATGCAGCCTCTGCAGCGCCCGAAACATCGGATCTGCCATCGCCTCGACCTTCGAGGCGCGCCGATCCACATGCAGATACAGCTGCTCGCCCGTGGCAGCAAGCGTGCCATCGCGACGCATCAGACGATGCAACACATGCAATCGCTTCGCATCGAGTGCGAGTATCTGCGTTTCCACTGCGACTGTCTCGAGCGCCTTCACCTCGGCGAGATACCGCACGTGGGTTTCAGCCGTATAGAAGGCGTGACCTTCGGCTCGATAGGCCACATCGACGCCCACGCCGCGCAGCAGCGCATCCATCGCCTCGCCGAACACGTGCACGTAGCGCGAGTCGGTGAGGTGGCCGTTGTAGTCGATCCACTCGGGCTGCACACGGATCTCGAGACGCTGCGGGCCCGACTGCGAGCGCGCCGCAAGATCTGCGGCCTGATCCTGATAAAGCCGCTCCTCGAGACGACGCAGCGTCGACCCCGCGCCGATGTCGAACTGACGCAGCGCCTGCTGAATCGCAACCAGATAGTCATCGCGGAGCCGCTCGAGCTCACGGATCGAGCGGCCGGCCGCCTGGGCCTGCGTCCCCTCGACCATTCGATCGATCAGCTCCTCGGTGAGCTCGGGGGCTTCAAGCTTGGTCCACGGCCACTTCAGGCACGGACCGAACTGCTCGAGCATGTGCCGCATGCCGCTTTCGCCACCGGCGAGATGATAGATGAGGTTCGTGCCCATTCCGGCCCAGCGCAGGCCAGGGCCGTAGATGATGGAATCGTCGAGCTCACCGGTGCTCGCCACACCGTCCTTGATGAGATGCAGAATCTCCCGCCACAGCGCCTCCTGCAGCCGATCGGTGAGATGCCCCGGAACCTCGCGCCGCACCCTAAGCGGATGCATGCCGATGTAGGTGTAGAAGTCACTTGCCGCCGCAATCGCCGCCTGACTCGTGGCGGCGCCGCCGACGAGCTCCACGAGCGGTAGCAGATAGACGGGATTGAATGGGTGGCCGACGAGAAGCCGCTCGGGCGAGCGCATGTCACGCTGCAGATCGCTCGGCATGAGTCCCGAGGTGCTCGATGCGATCACGACATCCGCCGCAGCGTGGCGGCTTACGTCCGCGAGGACGCGCTGTTTGAGCGGCAGCTGCTCCGGAATGTTCTCCTGAATGAAATCCGCGCGCGTTGCCATCACGGCAAGATCGGTCGTGAAGCTGAGCTCTCCGGCCGGCGGCAGCGGTGCGCTCGTAAGACGCGAGAGCGCGCCGGCTGCATTACCCACAGCCTCGCGCAGCCAGGACTCCATGGCGGGATTCACATCCGCCGCGACCACGTCGATTCCGAAATGAAGCGCGCGCGCCGCCCAGCCACCCCCGATCACCCCTGTGCCGAGAAGACCCAGCGTTTTGACCTTGCGCATCGCCCGCGGCCCCTGAACCTTTTTAATGTTATGGCCATAATATAACAGGCCGACGGCTGGCAGCCAGTGCGGCGCGCGCCGTCACAACGAATCAGGTCTCGAGGGTAACGCTGCAGCCGAGCTGCGCTGCGATCACATCGGCGAGCGCCTCATGACCGAGCTTGCGGCGGGCGCGCTTGGCATCCCAGCGCACGCGCACGGCGGCGGCCTGCTTGAGGCTCAGGCCGCGAATGGTGAAGCACACGACCGACGAGCCGTCGCTTGCGATCCAGTAATCGCGCTGCAGCTTGGCATCCCAGGCACGGGCGAAGAATTCACTCGCGAGCCGCGGACGCAGTTCGCGCGCTTCGGGCAAAGGCTCGAGCAAACGGTCGAGCGCCACGGCGTCGGTCAGGGCGGCGGCCACGTGGCGCACGGTGACCCCCGTGTCGCGATCGCGGCGCTTCCACAGACTCGCCATGAGCTCCTTACCCAGGACGTTGAGTTGCAGTGCGCGCATGCAGGTCCGATTGTCTGCGCGTCCGCGAACACACTGCAACCAATCCGTGCACCATCTGGCGCTCCCGGGCGACAGATTTGAAGATCGACATTAACTTAATGTCGGGTCATTCCATTTGCAGCACAGGCTTGATCGTTTCGCCGTGCTCCATGTCTCGAAATGCATGCGCGATGTCCGCGAACGAATAGAAGCGAATCAAGCGATCGAGCGGAAAGCGGCCTTGCCGATGGTACTCGACGAGCAGCGGGATGAAGAATTGCGGCGCGGCATCGCCACCGAGCACGCCTTGGAGCTTACGTCCGCCTGCGAGCATCGCAAACATCGCAGGCTGCCAGTCACCGACCGGTGAGGTGACGAATGCAGCCGTCCCCCGCATCGACAGACAATCGAGCGCCTGCGTGAACACTTGCGGCACGGGGGTCGTGTTGACGCTGAAATCGACGCCGTGAGTGGTGAGTTTGCGCACCGCCTGGCCGGCATCGCCCGCGGCGGCATCGACCGTATCGGTGGCACCGAGCTCGCGCGCGAGCGCGAGACGGTCCGGGCGCACGTCGATCGCGATGATCCGGGCTGCGCCGACCAGGCGCGCGGCCATGACGGCCGAGAGACCGACCCCTCCGGTGCCGAAGACGGCAATCGTCGCCCCCGCTCGCACGGCGAGCGAATTGATGATGGCACCGGCGCCCGTGAGGATGCCGCAGCCGAGCGGGCCCAGCAGCTCGAGCGGCACGTCGGGTGGCACTTTGACCGCGGTGCGCTCGCTCGCGATCGCGTAGCGGGCGAAGGAGGATTGACCGAAGAACTGACCGAATATGCGCTCGCCCTTCTGGGACAGCGCAGTCGTGCCATCCATGCGCGAGCCGCCAAAGTTTCGCGGCAGCATCTCGTGGCAGTAGCTGGGAAAATTGCGCTGACAGCTGGGACACGTGCCACAGGATGATCCGCTCAAGACGACGTGATCGCCGGGGGCGAGCGTTTTGACCCCGGCACCCACCTCCTCGACGATACCCGCGCCTTCGTGACCGAGCACGACGGGCCGCGGGGTTCCGGGACCGCGGCCCCCGTGCACGCGCAGGTCGGTGTGACAGATCCCGCTCGCGACGATCCGCACGAGGACCTCCTCGGCACGCGGACCCTCGAGCTCGAGTGTCTCGATCACCGGATATGAGGAGGGATCGCGAGAGATGGCGGCTTCGATTCTCATGGGTTTTCCAGTTTGGGCTCGCCGGATGGCGCGAATGGAAACTTCGGCTCCTTCGCGAGCGCCGCGCACAGCGAGTGGATCATGCGCTGATCGATGCTGACCGCCTGCGCCGCTTCGACCGGGTAGCGGATAATGAACTGCAGACCGTTCCCGCTCCAGCGCGCCTGAACTTCGGGACGGGGCATCGAGGTCTCGAACTCGACGCTGCGCTGGACGAGCGCGTGCTGGGTCTCGATGGATGAGCGGTACTTCTCGTACACCTCATTCGCCGCGGCGTGAATGCGCTCCTGAGCCGCCTGTGCATCGACCGACGGGTCGAGTGTGAGCGTGAGGGCATGCCACAGATATTCTGCTCCAGGGATCTGCTTGAAGAGGGCAGTTGGCTGAAACAACACGGCGTTGGAGAGGACCACCATCCGTCCGCTCGAGCGCAGGTCTGATCCGGACAGCTCCATCAGATAGATGCGGATGAGCCCGATATCCACCACGCGACCGGTGACCCCCGCGAGCGTGATGCGATCGCCCACGCGCACGCCGTGCCGCCCGATCAGATAGAAGTAGCCGACCACGGCAAGAATCACGTTCTGCAAGGCCACCGCAAGCCCCGCGGTAATAAGCCCCGCATAGGTGGCGAGCGAGCCGATCTCCGACATCAGCGCGAACACCACGATCAACCCGAGCGCAATCGAGACGACCACTCGACGCAACGCGAGAAACTGTCGCCGGCGGCGTGCGTCGCCGAGATAACGGAACGTAGCCCGACGCCAGATCTCGGAGATGATGAGCACCACCAGAACGGACGCCAGAAGCACGGCCGCGCGCAACAGCAGATAGCGCTCAACGCTCTCGGAGCGGCTTCGAAGCGCGATATTCCACCGCGTGAGCGTGCCGCGCGCGTTGTCGACCATGATGCCTTGCTCCCCCAGGGGGACCAGAAGGCTCGACAGCTGCTTGAAGCGAACGGCGGCGGCATCGAGGCTGCTCTTCGAGGCGAGTAGCTGCGCCGCATCGGTGGTCGAGGGCAGGTTGATCCCGCTTTCCGCGAGTGTCCGCGCCTGACTCGCAAGCGCATCGCGCAGGCTGTCGAGGTTCTTGAGCAGTCCATCGGTGCTCTTTTGTGCATCATTGAGCTGCCGCCGCGCCCCCTCGAGCGCGAACCACTGACCGACGAGCGCGAAAATGCCGGCCGTCTCGGCGCGAAAGCTGCCTGCAGCAGGCGCCGAGGCTCGTCCAGGGGCAGAGGTCGAGGTCGATGCGTTGGCCGCCGGTGCGCCGGACGACGCTTGCGTCTCTCCCGACGATGCATTCGCGCGACTTGCGTCCGGAACGGACCGCTGCAGGTCCCTCACCTGCGCGGTAAGCCCGGTACCGCCCTGACCGCCGCGGCTCGCAGAGGATGCCTGGAAGCGCACCAGATCCTGCACCGTGGACTGCACTTCGCGCGCCAGATCGAGCGCGGCGGTGAGTTCCTGTTGCTGCGCCTCGAGAGTCGCTCGCTCCCGGGCCGATGCCGTGCGCATGCGCTCCTCGAGCGCGCTCAACTGGGCTTGCAGTGCCGTGACCCGGCTGCCGACGCGAGCGGCGGCGGCATCGAGATTGCGCGAGTTATCCTGTGGCTCCTCAGGGGTGCTCGTCCCACCTGCGGGCGGTGCGAGCACGGCGCCGGCAGCGCGTCCGAAGGTGAAGGCCAACTGCAACGCTGAGAGCGAGGACTGCTGCAGGCCGTCCCGGGAGACGATGTCGTCGCCAAACTCTGTGCCCTGCTCGATACCCGTCAGCTGGTTGTACCAGTCGACGGTGCGGTTGAGATGTGCCATCACCTGCGGGGGTGAGAGCGGCACCGCCGGAGGAGTCTGCGCCGCCGCGAGGCTGCTCCCAGCGACAGCCAGCAGGGTGAATACAAGATTGCGCCAGCTCAATCGACCTCCAGGCCGAGGAGCATAACGCATGGATGCCGCCCGGGCTCCCGCAATGGGCGCACCGTTGACACGTCCACGCGCGCCTCCTATCGTGACATCGAGAAGCCGAGCGGCGTGCCCAACGGAGAACCGCCATGTCAGATCGAATCCAGGGCCTGCACCACATCACGCTATGCACCGGGACCGCCCAGGGCGACGTGAACTTCTTCGTCAAGGTGCTGGGCATGAATCTGGTGAAGCGCACCCTCCTCTATGACGGCGGGGAGCCCTTCTACCATCTATATTTCTCGGACGCGCTTGGCTCACCGGGGAATCTGACCACGGTCTTTCCCTGGCGCCGCTCGGGACGCAAAGCGAAAGCCGGAACCGGACAGGTCAGTCTGGTCAGCTACACGGTGCCGCCGGGCTCGCTGCAGTTCTGGCAGGAGCAGCTCACGAAGCATTCGGTGCCGATTCGCAAGCGCTACGAGCGCTTCGGTCAGAAGATCGTGCAGATCCAGCACCCGGAATGCGGCATCGTGTTCGAGCTGGTCGAGGATGGCACCGATACGCGAAAACCCTTCAAATCGCCATATGTGCCCGAGCAATACGCCATTCGCGGCTTTCACAGCTGGACGGTCTCGCTGCGCGAGCTCGGCGATATGGACTTCTTCCTGAATGAGGGCTGGAACTATCATCAGGCCGACAAGGACGGTGCGTTCATCCGCTATCAGGTGGACAAGGGTGGCGCTGCCCATCAGGTCGACATGCATGTGGAGCCCGACCGCTCACCCGGAAACTGGTCCTATGGAGAGGGCATGGTCCATCACTGCGCATTCGCGGTTCCGAACCTCGATGTGCAGGACAAGGTGAAGTTCGAGGTTGAAGGCCTGGGCTTTACCGATTGCTCCGACCGCAAGCACCGCGGCTACTTCCAGTCCGTCTACGTCCGCACCCCCTCGGGCGCCCTCTTCGAGGCCGCCCACACCATCGGTTTCACCGTCGATGAGCCGGCGGACAAGCTCGGGCGCGAGTTCATCATCTCGCCCCAGTTCGCCGATCAGAAAGAAGCGCTGCTGCGCCGGCTGAACGACCCGATCGATATCTGAGCCATAGCTGAACCTTTTGCCCACGCGCGGGGACTCAGCCTCGCGTGGGCAACGATCTTCCGCTGCGGCGTCTGCCGCTGGTCACCCTGTACCTGACGGAGCGCTGCAACTCGCGCTGCGTCACCTGCGACTACTGGCGCAACGGCCTGGAGGATCTGAGCCTCCAGAGTGTTCGCAGTCTGCTGCCGGATCTTGAGCAGCTGCAAACGCGCGTGGTGCTGATCTCGGGCGGTGAGCCGCTCGTGCATCGGCAGTGGCAGGACATCGCGACACTCCTGCGCGCCGCGGGCCTCAAGTTATGGCTTCTGACCTCGGGCGTTGCGCTCCTCAAGCACGCGCGCGCCGTGGCGGAGCTGTTCGACTCCGTCACCGTGTCGCTGGATGGCGCCGAGCGCAACACCTACGCCCGAATTCGTGGAATCGACGCATTTGATCAGGTGTGCGCGGGAATCCGCGCCCTCACGCGCAACGATGCGCCGGTCGACCTGCGCGTCACGCTGCAGCGTGAAAACTTCCGCCAGCTTCGCGAGCTCGTGCATCTGGCGCACGAGCTCGGTGCACGCCACATCTCGTTCCTGGCCGTCGATGTGGCAAACCCGAGTGCGTTTGCGCGGCGTGAGGCGCCAGGGGCGCAGATCACGCTGGCAGCCGAAGACATCGACGCACTCGCAGCGCTCGTGAATGTGCTCGAAGAGGAATGTGCACAGGACTTTCGCTCCGGCTTCATTCTCGAAAGTCCCGCCAAACTGCGCCGCATCGTTCAGTACTTTGCGGCGGTGCTCGGCGAGGGTCCCTACCCCGCCGTGCGCTGTAACGCCCCTGAATTCTCGGCGGTGGTTACCGCGAGCATGCACGTGCAGCCCTGCTTCTTCATTCCGGGGCCGCCGCGCAGCCGCATGGACGGCCATCTCGCCTCGAGCCTCAATGAACCCGCGATGCGCAGCCTGCGCGCGGACATCCGCGCCAAGCGCCGGCCGGAGTGCGCGCGGTGTGTGTGCTCCATGTGGCGCGATGCCGCGGTGGACACTGACGCGTTACTCCCGCCGCAGCCGCAGCGTTACGTACATGGCTGAGCTCCTACAGGCGCAGCAGGGCCCCGTGCACGTCCTCAGGCAGCGCCCCCGCGAGCGCTGGCTGGGTCGCATCGCCGGCAAGCTGATCGCATTCAGCTATCAGTTGAGCGGCAAGGCGCGCTATGACGACTATCGACTCGAGCACGTGCTCGGCGTGACGCTGCTCGTCACACCGAGCGTATTCAATCCCGCGATCCCACGCAGCGGCGCCTTTCTGGCCGAAAAGGCGCAAGGCCTCGGGCTTGCGGGCTCGGCAACCGTGCTCGATATGGGAACGGGCTCAGGCGTGTGTGCGCTCATCGCCGCCCGCTTCGCGCGTCGGGTCCTCGCGGTGGACATCAATGCCGCGGCCGTACGCTGTACGCAAATCAACGCCCTGCTCAACCGAGTCGAGCACCGGGTGGAGGTGCGGCATGGCGATCTCTACACGCCGGTCGCACCGGAGCGCTTTGATCTGATCCTTTTCAACCCACCCTTCCTGCGCGGCGTGCCGCGCGATGACCGCGACCGAGCATGGCGCTCGCGCGATGTGGTCGAGCGCTTCGCCGCGGGGCTGTCCGCGCACCTCAATCCGGGCGGCTATGCACTCGTGGTGCTCTCGAGCTTTGGTGATGCCGAGGTCTTTCTCGAGCAGTTCGCGCTAAGTGGCCTCGCAGTGTCCATCGAAGCCGAGCGGCGCTTCATCAACGAGCGGCTTGCGATTTTTCGCTTGCAGCCCTCCTCGCCAGGATCGGTCTCGTGAAGCGCCTGAAGATCGTGCTCTACAATCCGCGCGCCGTATTCTTCACGATGCCGCTTGCCCTCCTGGCCATCGGCTCTGAGCTCGACCCGAACCGCTTCGAGGTCGTCACGATCGACGGCCGCCTCGAGGAGGACGCGGAGAGCGCCGTCCTCGCACAACTCGAGGGCGCGTTGTGTCTCGGAGTCACGGTTCTCACCGGGGCGCCGATCTCGGATGCGCTGCGCATCTCGCGCGCCGCGAAGCGGGCACATCCACAACTGCCGGTGATCTGGGGCGGCTGGCATCCGTCCATGTTTGCGCGCGAATGCCTGCTCGAGCCCGCGGTCGATGTGACGGTCCGAGGTCAGGGCGAGCTGACGTTCCTGGAGATCGTGCAGCGCCTGACCGAAGGCCACTCGCTCGCCGGATGCGCCGGCTGCACCGTGCGGCTCCCCGATGGCACGGTCCTCGAGAATCCTGATCGACCCCTCGCGCCGCTCGATCAATTTCGGGCGCACGACTATGGCCTGATCGATGTCGAGCGCTACTTCGCCCTCAAGGGCAAGCGCCAGCTCGACTACATCTCCTCGCAAGGCTGCAACTTCCGCTGTGCATTCTGCTCGGATCCCTTCGTTTACGGGCGCAAGTGGGTGGGACTCGAGCCGGTGCGCATGGCGATGCGGCTCAAGGAACTGTGGGAGCGCTACCGCTTCGACGATGTGAACTTCCAGGACGAGACCTTCTTCACGCGCCGCGATCGCGTGCAGGCGCTCGCGGAGCGGATCATCGACTCCGGAATGCGGATCACCTGGGCCGCGACCATGCGGGCCGATCAGGGCGTGCGCCTGCCCGATGCCGTGTGGGCCCGTTGCAAGCAATCCGGGTTGCGGCGCCTGCTCGTGGGAGTGGAGTCCGGCTCCGACGAGATGCTCAAGCGCATCCGCAAGGACATTCGCCTCGAGCAGGTGTTCCACACGGCCCACAAGATGCTCGAGCACGACATCGCGGGCCACTTTCCCTTCATCGTGGGCTTCCCCGATGAGACCGAGGCGGGCATCCAGGCGACGCTCGACTGCGCCAAGCGGCTGCGCTCGCTCAGTCCGGATTTTCTGACGCCGATCTATTACTTCAAGCCGTATCCCGGCAGCGAGCTCGTCATCGAGGCCGTGCGGCGCGGCTTCGAGCTGCCGCAGACGCTCGAGCAATGGTCGCAGTTTGACTATGTATCAGGCTTGCCCGGCCCGTGGGTCTCTGCCGAGACTTTCAAGCGCATCGAGCGATTCAAATTCTTTCACGAGCTCGCGTGGAAGCGCCGCTCGCGCGGCCAACGCCTGTTGCAGCGACTCGCCCGGCTGCGCTGCCGGCGTGATGAGTATCGCTGGCCCATCGAGATGCTGCTGCAGCGCTGGGTCTTGCCGGCGCAGAGGCTGTCATGAGTCGGCCGCGGCGGGTGCTGCTCATCAATCCGACGATCACGGCGCGACGCCATGCACGCTATCCGCTCGCCGTCATGAGCCTCGAGGCCGCACTCGAGGGCCGGCACGAGACGACGATCATCGATGGCAACATCGATCGCGATTTCGTAGCGACGGCGGCACGAGCCGTCGCGAGCGGCGAGATCGCCGCAGTCGGTGTCACGGTCATGGGCGGACCCCAACTGCGCTCGGCCATCGCCGTATCCCAGGCCGTCAAGGAGCAGGATGCCGCCGTGCCCGTCATCTGGGGAGGGGCGTTCCCGACCGTGTGTGCGGATGCTGCGCTTCGCGCCCCGTACGTCGACTACGTGGTTCGCTCTCAGGGCGAGCAGACGCTGTCCGAGCTGCTCGAGGCAGGACCGCAGCCCTCGGCGCAGACGCTTGCGGGCATTCCCGGACTGTCCTGGCGCGGCGAGACGCTGATGCACAATCGCGAGCGCGCCTTCTCTCCCGCAAGCCTCGCGCGGCGTCTTCCCTATGAGCGCATCGGTGATCCTCGGCAGTACCTGCCGCGCACGTATCTGGGAGCACACACGACGGGTTATCAGGCCGCGCTCGGATGCCGGTTCCGCTGCACGTTCTGCGGTGTGGCCACCATGTTCCGCGGCAAGACCGCGCTACCGAGCGCGCAGCGACTGGAGGAAGACTTCCAGTTTCTGCGCGACCGCCTCGGTGTCGATTCGCTGCAGTTCTACGACCACAATTTTTTCGATCGCGAAGTCGACATGGTGCCGCTGCTCGAGGTGCTCGCGCGCTTCGAGATGCCCTGGTGGTGCTTCGCGCGCTCCGATGCGCTCGCCAACCTCTCGGAGCACTCGTGGGCACTCGTCCGCAAGAGCGGCTTGCGCATGGCCTACATCGGCGCGGAATCACCCAGTGACTGGCTGCTGCATGACATCCGCAAAGGCACTTGCGCGGACCAGACGCTCGAGGCGATCGCGCAATGTCGTGCCCACGGCGTCGTCCCCGAGCTGTCCTTCATGCTCGCCCCGCCGCAGGATCCGGAGGGTGAGACGGAGCGGACGTTCGAGTTCATTCGAACCATCAAGCGACTGCATCCGGCCACCGAAGTGATGATCTACATCTACACGCCCCTGCCACGTCGGCATGACCCGCGCGCGCAGTCGGCCCAGGAGGCGCTGCGGGATGCATCGGGCCGGGCGGTCGTGTTTCCGCAGAGCGCCGATGAGTGGGCACGGCCCGAGTGGGTCGCATACTGGTGTCACCAGGATGCGCCGTGGCTTTCGGCGCGCTTGCGTCAGCGCATCGTCGACTTCACGACCGTGCTCGGCTGCCGCTTCCCCACCATCATGGACATTCGCGCATCGATGTGGGGGAAGACTGCGCTGCGCGCGCTCGCCTCCTGGCGCTACCGCTACCGCCGCTATGAGAATCCCTGGGAGCTGCGCCTGTCGCGCAAGCTCATCCGGCAATGGGATCCGCGTGTCATGAGTCTGTGACGAGCCGGTCGTGCACGTCGCGCAGATCAGCTTTTTCAATGACCCGCAGGCTCGCCCGCCCAGCCGGCTGCTGCACGCCTGGCCGAGCCTCGTCGATGTCGCAGAAGCCGCGGCCGGCGCCGAGCTGCGTGTCTCGGTCATCCAGGCGAGCACCCACACGCAGACGCTCACGCGCCATGATGTCGCTTATCATTTTCTGCCCTTCGGGCGCGCCCCCGGAGCGCAGGTTCGATGCGGCGAGTTCGCCGAGCTGCTGCACACGCTCGCGCCCGATGTCATTCACGTGCATGGCCTTGGCTTCGTGCACGACGTGCCGGTGCTCGCAGCGCTTGCGCCCCAAACGCCGATTCTTCTGCAGGATCACGCCGATCGGGTGCCCGCCTTCTGGCGGCGGCCCTCCTGGCGGCGGGCTCTGGCGGGCGTCTCTGCGGTGAGCTTTTGCGCACGCTCACAGGCCGGGCCGTTCGCACACCACGCACTTCTGCCAGCGCGCACGAAAGTGTTCGAGATCCCGGAGTCGACGAGCCGATTCACGCCGGGAGATCGCATGCGTGCGCGACGCTTGACGGCACTGCACGGCAATCCGGCCGTGCTGTGGGTCGGCCATCTCGATGAGAACAAGGATCCGCTCACGGTGCTCGAGGGCATGAGCGCGGTCGCGCGCGAGTTCCCGGACATGCAGCTCTACTGCTGCTTCGGAACCGCGCCTCTGCTGCACGAGGTGGAGGTGCGCATCGCACGTGACCGCGTACTGCGCCCGCGCGTACACCTTCTCGGTCGCCTCCCGCACGAGCGCATCGAGGAGCTCATGCGCGCCGCCGACCTGTTCGTGCTCGGCAGCCACCGCGAGGGCAGCGGTTACTCGCTTATCGAAGCGCTCGCCTGCGGGCTGCCTCCCGTCGTCACCGACATTCCTTCGTTTCGCGCACTGACTGCCGGGACGGTCGGAAGCCTCTGGCCGGCGGGAGACGCCGCCGCGCTGAGCCATGCGCTGCGATGCATCGCGCCGCTCCTCGGCGAGCCGATGCGCGAGCGGGTCCATGCACACTTCGATCGCGAGCTGTCGCGGGCGGCACTCGGGCGCAAGCTCGCGGCAGCCTATGCGCAGCTCATCAGGGGACGCGGCGAAAAACAAGAAGCATGAAGCGGCACGTCGACAGCGGCAGCCACGCCATGGAATGGCCTCCGGTCGCAAGCAGCCGCGGATACTCTCGCCCGGGCATACCGCGATAGACACGCTGCAGCTCGAAATAGGGCCGGCACGCTCGGGCGAGCTCCGCAAGTCGACGCCGCACGATCGGAGCCTGCGTTCCCTGGACGGCGAATTGACCCTTCCGCCAGAGCCTCCAGAGGTTTCGCCACCACCAGGCGTATCTCGAGTCGCCGATGAAATACGGACTCAGCACGGAGACGAGCACGCGGCCGTCCTCGACGGTGAGCGCATGAAAGCGCGCGAAGAGCGTTCTGAGATCCTCGATGAGATTGAGCGGCGCAAAGTTCGACGTGATGAGATCGATGCGCCCCTCGAGCCCCGATGGCGTGCTTTCCAGGAACTGCGCGTAGCTCGTGCATTGGATCGACACGCTTCCGGTCTCGATGAAATCGCGGCAGTGAACTCTGAAGTATTCGCACATGTTCGCATCGACGTCATAAGCGAACACTCTTCGGCCCTGCACGGCGTAATGGCGCGCGTCGATCCCGGTGCCGGCGCCGAAATCGAACACGGTATCTCCGGGCCGCGAATGAGCCAGCGCCAGCGTCTGAAAGATCGCGCGAGCGCGCCGATCCGACTTTCGCGTCATGATCATTCGCGCATACTCGGATCCCGCAACGACTCGATGCGCGGTGCCCGTGCGCGCTTCGGCCGAGCGGCTCAAGGGGCCTCCCCGATGACGAGCGTGAACGTCTGCAGGAAGTGAAAGTCGGACCGGCGCAGCGCAAAGCCCCGGCTTCGCGGATCACACAGATCCGCAAGCGCCTCGAGGTCCTGCGCAGCAAGATACGGTCGCAGGCGCTCGCCCCAGGTACCGACGAAGATCGCCTCGAGGAGGTAGGCCTCATCGGCGAGACTGACGGGCGCAACGCGCTCGATGTTGAAGGTTCGCGCGACCACATCGCGCAGGCCCGCGCGGCGCAGCGTGCCGACGAGTGAACGGACCCCGGTCAGATCCTCTTCACGCAGCAGATAGCGTTCGCGGTAATAGCGGCGGACGGCCTCCGCCACCAGCCGCTCGAGGCGCGCATCCCACGCAAAGTACATGTCCGGCAGTACGGAGCTTTGGCCCAGGGCCACGCGACCGCCCGGATGCAGCAAGCGCATGAGCGAGCGCACCCCCTCCACCGGATCGCGCAGATGATTCAAGGTATTGACGGACCAGATGACATCGAAGCTTTCGGGCCGCAGCGGCGCTCTCGCCAGATCCGCCTGCAGGACACACGTATGCGGTGGGGCCCGCTGCCGGGCGATGCGGACGTGCGGGGCGGCAAGATCGAGCCCGAACACCACGCCATGGGGCTTGACGATCTCCCAGATCCACTCGAGCGCACACCCCACACCGCATCCGGCATCGAGCACACGCATGCCGGGCATCAGCTCGAGGGTCTCAAGCGCCTGACGCAGCTCAGGCTCAGCGAACGCATTGAAGAGTCGCAGCTTGTGCGCGTAGTCGCGCGTCGGTGAATCGCCGAGGAGTTGCGCTGCCGAAGGGGCGCTCGCCGCGCTCACGGGGTGACGCTCAGCATGGACTGCGAGCTACCCGCGCCTAGCGCTCGTGCAGCGCGCAGCGAGCGGTGCTTTTGCGCCAGGAAGGGTCGCTCGACGAGACGCCACGACAGCGTCGCGACGGCGAGCGTGGCAAGGATGAGAACCGCCACGGCGAGGGGCGGTGCCATCACCGTGAGCCGCGTGAGCAGGTACACGCCGAGCACGTGATAAATGTACACGCCGTAAGAGACATCATTGCGGTGCAGGAGCCGCTCGGAGAGCCTGCGATAGGACATGGCCGCCGAGATGACGAGTCCGGCGAGAGGCAGGAAGAACACCGCACCGATGTCAGCGCTGCCGACCCCTCTGTGAAGGGACACGCCGAGCGCACACACCGCGGCATAGCCGATGAGCCACCAGTGCACCCGGTCCACGAACAGGCGGCGCACCGAGAACCAGTTTCTTTGAATGAGGACGCCGATCAGAAACATCCACAGGTAGGGAATGATCGTGTCCAGGATGAAATCGCCCGCTCCGAGTTGAAACCACGGCTTGCCTTCGAGGGCAGCGAAGTGAAAGGCGAGGCTCGAAAGCAGCGCGATGCCCAGAAGCGCGTTGCTGCGCCGCGCGGATCTGCCACAAAGCGCGTAGAGGGTGGGCAGGATCAAATAGAACTGCAACTCGACCGGTATGGTCCAGAGACTCCCATTCAAGCGCGTTCCGGGCGGCTGCAGGAACGGCGCCGGGTAACCCTGGAACAGACTCATCTGCGCAGCCCACCAGATGAGCCATTCGCTCGATGAGGCACGCACAAGCCCGTCGAGACCTCCCGCGAGGACGACGCCGATACTGACGATGAGGCACACCCACAGTGCGGGATAGATCCGCAAACAGCGGTTGCGGTAGTAGTCGCCCACGTCGAGCGCATTTTCGTAGGAACGAGAGATCAGGAATCCGCTGACGATGAAGAAAATCGGCACTCCCGGGAAAAGTCGCAGCACACGATCGATGAGACCCATGAGCGGTCCCTTGTTGTGCAGCATGGAATCGGCGTGCACGATGAGCACCTGCAAAGCCGCGCACAGTCGAATGAGATCGAAGTTGTTGCTGCGCCATTCCCCGGCGCGTGGCGCCGCGGCGCTCACCTCTCGGACTCCGGACCACGCTTTCGCATGACGATCACGAAGTGATCCCCCAAGGCGCGCAGCAGCGGCCAGCCGGCGATGCGCCGGTCCGCCCGCCATGACCAGTCATACCAGCGTGGATGGCGCTCGCGTACTGAGGTGAGATATGGCGGCGGCGCAAGAATGCACAGTCCACGCTGCTCGATGAGATTGAAGTGGTTGGCAAAGGGCGCGAAGAACTCCCGCGGCGTGTAGTACTGTGTGTAGACGTCCTGGCGGTTCATGCCGACCCGCACAAAGCCGCGGGCAAAGCGCACCCGCACGCGGGCCCACTGTCCACGGCGCAGGTAGTGCACCATCTCCCATGGACAGATGCGTCCGATCACGGAGAACACCAGCCTGGCGCCGGGGCGCAGCAGGCGCGCGCACTCTGTCGCCATGCGCTCAAGCTCCGGCACGCAGTTGAGCGCGCCGAAATTCGAGTAGGCGCCATCGAATCGCTCCGTACCCGCGAACCGCTCGAGCTCATGAGCACCGATGGCGCACGAATGCACCCGATCGCTCATACCCTCATGTGCCGCGCGCTCGCGCGTGCGCTCCACCATGCACGGCGACCAATCGGTCGCGGTCACGCGATGCCCCGCTCGAGCCATGCGCACGGCATCGAGGCCCGTTCCGCAGCCAAGATCGAGCAGGTGGCTACCCGGGTGGAACGTGCGATCGAGCAGGCGCCAGACTTCCTCGCGCATTCTTTGAATGAGCTCGTTGTTGCCGCGCGGACCGTCATAGTCGGCGGCAACGCTATCGAAGGCCGCGCGAGTCGCCGTGAGCTGTGCGGCTCGTCGCGAAGCCTCCTGCAGCGCGGACCCGGAGATGCGCGTACTCACGGGCCACTCTCAAAAGAGGCTGCGAACTCGCTACACTTGCGCGCATGAAGCGCACCACGCCCGAGATCGCAACCGATCCCTTCGAGGAGCGCGCACGCCTCGGTCTGCGTCGCCTGCACGACATTCTCGGTGCGCGCTTCGTATTTGAGTCGAACAGCCGCGCGCTCTTGCGGCTCGTCGATCACGCCTATGGCAATCTGCCGCGCCATCGACTCACACGCGCCATGCCGCGCATCGGCGTGCATCTGCGACTCACGCAGTCCGCGCAGGTGCCGGCCGGTGAGCCGGCACGCATCCAGACGCTCTCCGGCGGACGCTTGCTGTGCGGTGCGACGCACGATGCCGACTGTGCCCTCATCTCCCCGGCCGAGCGAGCGGCGCTCGTTCTCGTGTCGCAGGCAATGCTGCGATATCCGTACCACCTGCGTTATGAGCTCATCGAGTTCAGCGTCGCGACCCTGGCCGCGCGTGTGCAGGCACTCGTGCCGCTGCATGCCGCGTGCTTCGGCCGTGCCGGCCGCGGCCTGCTCCTCATCGGGGACAGCGGCGCAGGCAAGACAACCCTGTCCCTGCATGCCCTGCTCCGCGGCTTCGAGTTCGTCGCAGAGGACAGTCTCTTCGTGGCACCACGAACCCTGCTTGCGACCGGCGTCGCCAACTTTCTGCACGTGCGGCGCGAGGCCTTGAGGTTCCTGCCCCGAGCGGCCGCGACTCGCATCGAGCGCGCGCCGGCCATCACTCGGCGCGGTGGCGCGCGCAAATTCGAGCTCGATCTGCGTCGCGGTCGGTTCACCCTCGCGCCGGCGCCTTTGCGTATCGTCGCGGCCATCGTGCTGACGGCAAAGCCCGCGGATCGGGGCGCGCTGCTGCGGCCGCTCGGGGCGAACTCCTTTCTCAAGGGACTCAAAATGAGCCAGCCCTACGCATCGGGCCAGGCCGGATGGGCGCTTTTCTCGCAACGGCTGAGCGCCGTTCCGGCATACGAGCTGCGACGCGGGGATCATCCGGAGTCTGCGCTCGATGCGTTGCAGAGTGTGCTCGACGGCTCTGCGAACAGCGCCGGCTGAAGCGCGCGTGAAGATCGCACTCATCGTTCCCGGGGGCGTGGACCGCTCAGGTGAGTATCGAATCATTCCGGCTCTGCTCGCACTCATTTCACGTCTCGCCCGGCAACACGACGTGCACGTCTTTGCGCTGCGGCAGGAGCCTCGTCCCGCGAGCTGGGAGCTCGCCGGCGCACGTATCCACAACATCGGTACAGGACACACCCGGCGCCGGGCATTGCAGAGCCTGCGAGCCGAGCACCGTCGCGGGCCGTTCGATGTCATTCAGTCGATCTGGTCCGATAGCTGCGGTCTCATTGCGGTCGTCGCAGCCACACTGCTGCGCGTGCCCTGCGCCGTGCACGTCGCGGGCGGCGAGCCAGTGGCCCTGCCCGACATCGCATACGGTGGTCGGCTCACGTGGCGAGGGCGACTGCGCGAGAGCATCGTCATGCGGGCCGCCGACATCGTCACGGCTGCGAGCAAACCGATGATCGAGGCGCTTGCGCCACTTCGCAGCGTTCGTCGCCTTGCGCTCGGAGTCGATCTCGATGTGTGGCCTCCCGTGCCGCCGGCGCGTCGTGCGCCGGGATCGATCCCACGCCTGGTGCACGTGGCCAGCCTCAACCGCGTGAAGGACCAGCCGACGCTGCTGCGCGCGTTGGCGCTTCTCGTCAAGGAGAACGTCGCATTCGAGGCCGATGTCGTCGGCGAGGACACTCTGGACGGTGAGATCCAGCGACTGGCACGTGAGCTGGGCCTTGAGAAGCGGGTGCGATTCCACGGCTTTCTGACGCAGGCCGCGCTGCGGCCGCATCTCGAGAGGGCGCAGCTGATGATCATCTCCTCGCGCCACGAGGCGGGCCCTCTCGCCGTGCTCGAGGCGGCGACCGTCGGCGTGCCCACAGTTGGGACGGCGGTCGGTCATATCGCCGAATGGGCGCCAAGCGCTGCCCTCGCCGTACCCGTCGCCGACTGGAAAGCTCTGGCCGCGGGGATTCGCCACGTCATCACGGACGAGGAACTGCGCCTGAAGCTCGCGCACGAGGCCCATGCACGGGCCACGCGCGAAGACGCGGCCTGCACCGCCCGCACGTTCCTGAGTCTGTACGAGGAGCTGACGGCCGCGCGCAGCTGAGCGCCGCAGGCAAGATGCGGATCTCACGGCTGCTCCAGCGCATGGCGCACGTTGTGCAAGGAGCAGGGCCGCGGCGGACGCGACAGCGCAAAGCGCAAAGCCCGCTGTGCCTGCGACATGCGCGCCCAGCTGCTCGATCTCAATCCCACCTGGCTCGATAGCAGGGTTTTACGCAGCGCGAGAGTCTCTGGGCTCGGCGCCAGTCGCCGCGCGATGTAGCTCAGAGCCTCGGGGAATGTGCGCGACCACTCGAGGCCGGGAAAGGCGTCGACCCAGAGACGCGAGAAGGAGACGTCGGCCACGCGGCGCCGACGCTGGATGCGGCGCAGTCGGCGCGGACAACGCTCAGCGAGGGCTTCGAGCACCTCGAGCGGGATCACGGGAAAGTAACGCGCAGCAAGAGCCAAGGGCGGATGGGCCCACCACCGATCGCCGTCCAGAAATTCCGACCAGTCGGAGCACTTCATGCCCGCGGCGAGCTGTGCGATGTCGTGCAGGTGCAGGAGCCGAAGCTCCTTGAGCACCATGACGCCCGCCGCATGAAGCAGTAGATGAGCCATCAAGGTTGCGCTCGAGCGGTAGTCGTTGAGTCCAGGCCGCGGGATGCGCGGAAACACAGCGGCGTCGAGCTCGACCGGATGCAGCGGGAGCTGCTCACCGATGTGAGTGTGCAACTCGATCTTCAATGCATTGCGAGCACTCTCCCCGAAGGATGCGGGCGGCGCCTTTTGCTGCGGCTCGAACACCGCGTGCTTCCAGGTGACGTGGGTCTTGCGAAAGCCGAGCTCTTCGATGAGCTTGATGGCCTCGGCCTCCTCGATGGGGCTCACGAGCAGATCCAGATCCGCCATGGGACGCTCGCCGGCCTGATATAGACCGCGCGCATGCAGGGCGAGCCCCTTGAGGCCGACGATCGCAATGCCTGCACCCCGCGCCGCGGAGTGGATCGCGGCGGCCAGATCCTTGAGCCGCACGTATCGAGCCGCCGTCGCCGCATATTGACTCTGCAGGTACTGCGCCCAATCGGGCGGCCCGACCCATGCGAGTCGGCGCGCAAGAAGTGGTGCAATGCCATGGATCGCAGCGACTGCGCGCGCAATGCGCCAGTCGTCGCGACACCAATCAGGCGGTGCGGATCTCGGAGAAGCGAGCTCGGTTGCAAGCCACTCGGTCGTCCTGCGCAGCGAGGCCTGCACCTCGCGCAGCGAAAGCTGCCTCATGGCCCCACGCCATCGATCGAGAGCGTCCCGATAGGGGGCGAGGCGCTCGAAGCAGGCGGGTTGCGATAACGGTGTGCGCGGACCTCGAGTTCCCGCCAGCGCAGCGCGAGCATCTCGCGGGCTGCATCACCGGCAGCGAGCTCGACCTGCGCGTGCAGCAGATCGCGCACGATGCGATAAAGCTCTGAGCGGAACGTACCGCGGAACATCATGGCGAGATCGTTACTCTCGATCCAGCGATCCTTTGCGCCGAGCTGTGCCTTCACGAGCTCATGAAACTTCGTGCCGGGCAACGGATACGAGACGCTCACTCCGAGCTCATCGGGCCGGGCGATCTCGATGAGATCGCGCGTAGCGAGGATGTCGGTCCATTGCTCGCCGAGGTAACCCAGCTGGATGAAAAATCCCACGCGGATGCCTGCGGCTCCCAGCTGCGCCCGCGCCGCGACCACCTCCCCGACCGTGACGCCTTTGTTCATGGCATCGAGCACGCGCTGGCTGCCGCTTTCGGCGCCGATCCAGGCCTCGCGGCAACCGGCTTCGCGCAACGCGCTCGCCATCCTCGCGCTCACGAGGTCGGCCCGCGTCTGGATCGTGAACGGAATCGAGCCGCCGAGGGCGCGCGCGGCCTTGGCAAACTGCTCGACCCAATCGGCGCGCAAACCGAAGATGTCGTCCGCGAACCAGATGTGATCCGGCGCGAAGGCGCGCTTCAATTGCGTCATCTCGAGCGCGACATCGGCGGGCGGTCGCTGCAGATAGCGATTTCCCCAGATCGGCTTCGCACACCAGGAACAGCGGAATGAGCAGCCGCGCGAGGCGGCCATGTTCAAACTGAAGTATCCGTGGGCGGCGCGCCAGACCGCGCGATAGCGCTCCATGTCCACCAGGTCCCACGCGGGCGCGGGTGGCTGTGGCGCATGATGCGGCGGCGGACTCGAGCTGGAATGCTGGAGCCGTCCATCGCTCAGTGCGGCCACACTCGCGATGCCATCCACCAGTGCCTTCGTCGGTAGCACCGGGGTCACATCAAGACGCGCAACGAGCCGGCACAAAGCCGGAAGGCCCTCGCCCTGCAGGACTGCATCCGCGCCCGCCTCGAGGTACGGCATGGGCGCATCCGATGCATCCGAGCCGGATGCGATGACCCTGGCACCTGCCCTGCGTGCCATGGAGATCATCTCGCATCCGGCCCGGCGCATCTTTCCAAGACACATCTTGCTCAGGAAGTTGTAGTTGTCCTCGTAGAGCACGAGCAGCTGCGGTCGCACCGCACGCAGGCGCTGAGCGAAATCGCCGACACTGTCCGCGAGCATCGCGTCGAACAGCGAGACCGCGTGTCCCTGCTGCCGCAAGAGTGCGGCTACCTGGAGTGTTGCGAGCGGGGGATAGGGCTTGGCGCGTTCGCGCTGCTTGCGATCGAAGCGCAGGAAATACGAGTGGCAGACGAGAATAGACAGCATGCCGCAGTCAGTTCCGGACCGACTGCGTTAAGTTCAGGCGCTGAGAACTTTTTCTACGACCTCCTCAGCTGAGGGGACGAACCCGCAGCTGCAGCTCGCGTCGCCGGTAGTCGATGACGAGCTGGTCGAGCGTTCCGAGCGCATCCATGCCGATGAGAATCGCGGGCTCGCGGGTCAGATCCCAGGTCTCGAAGATCTTGAGCTCGGCCACCGCGACCCGCGTGCGCAGGAAGCGCACACCACCCAGGTCGATCGGCGGCATCAGCATGTTCTCGGCCTCCTGGACATCGTCGGTCGCACCCTGGATCTGCGCGGGCTTCGGCTCATACTGAGAACGACGCTTGGCCAGGGCCTCGATCAGCGCGGGATTGGCGACGGTCGCCTGACCGCCGGTATCAATGATCGCCTTGACCTTCAACCCTCCGATGTGTGCGACGATGACCAGAAGCTTCTGCCGCGTCAACTGCACCGGAATGGTGACGTAGCCTTGGTCGGCGCGCAGATTGTGCGAGCGCGAAATCGAGATGTGATCGTGCAGAAAGTCGATGAATACCCGCTTGTCAAACATCCCTTCCGTTCCGAGCACGCCTTCTGCACCTCCGAAGACATCCGGAACGATCGGCATGATGGAGGGCTTGAGCTCCAGATCGCCCACGATGACGGTATCGACGCGGATCGCCGGAACTTGCGCCGACCCCGTGACACCCCGCAAGAGCACGATGCTTTCATCATCTGCGGTGACACCGAGTGCGCTCGCAACCTCCGCCGTGATCGCCGAGTGATTCGCTCCGGTATCGAGCACGAGCCGGAAGGGTCCCTTGCCGTTGATGAACACGGGAGCCCAGATGCGGCCGATACGGTCGCGCCGCGTCGGAGCCACATAGCGCGGCTCGGGCGCCGTCACCGAAACTTCGGTCAGCGGATCATCAGGTGCGGTCGCGGCAGGTGAGGTTGCAGCAGGTGGGATTGCATCAGGCGCGGTGGCAGGTGCGGCGGGGTACACGTCTGCCCGGGCGGCCGCAAAACCGAAAAGCAGAGCCGGGATCAGCCACCGACACTGGCGCACGATAGTTCGCCTCCCGCACAGAGCATACGCTGCACCGCCCCGCGACGCACGATAAGGGTTCACCTGCCGCTTATGTCAGGCGACTCGAGCGGCCTCCACCCAGTGACGGGCGAAGTCATCGAGCTCCTCGGCGCTCGCATCGGACACGAATATCGAGGCGAAGTCACCGGCATCGCGCTCGAGAAAATGATAGCCATCGATCGTGTCGCGAGCCTCGAGATGCGCGCGATATGCCGTGCGCGGAAACACGAACACGCTGATCAGGTGCTTGCCGTGGCGATACACGAGCACGGCGATCCGCTGATGCTCGAGATACTCGAGCCGCCCGCCGAGCAGCACATCCCCGTTCGCCCCGAGCTCGGGCACCGGAGGCGAGAAGGCAAGCCGGCCCGCAAACCACGGCTTCACGGTGTGATGATCGGAGGAGACGACCTCGACGGCATGCTCATCGAGCAGTGAGCGCACGTGCGCACCGACGAACTCGGCATCGAGACGCGAGCCGAGAAGCGTCGTCCGGCCGAGCACGAATCCGCCGGCCAGCAGCACGAGACTTGCAGCGAGCGCGGGCAGCCACGGAAGCATCCACGGCGCTTTTTTCCGTGAGGCCGGCTTCTGCACGGCTGGCCGCAGCACCTCGATGTGCGCCGCAAGCCCGGGCGGAGGCACGGCGCGCAGCGCAGACCCACGCACCCGGCTGAGAAGCGCGCGACGCGCTTCGAGCCATCGTGCGCAGTCATCGCACTCCTTGAGGTGCTCCTCCAGGGACAGCGTCGTACCGGCATCGAGCTCGTCATCCAGATAGGCATCGAGCAACTGGGTCGCTTCATCGTGTTTCATGAGCCGGCACCCTCGATGGCTCGTACGCTCGCCGCGAGCTGATCGCGAGCGCGCGACAGGCGTGACATCACCGTGCCGAGCGGCGCTTTGATCACCTGAGCGATCTCCCGGTAAGAAAGTCCCTCGAACTCCCTCAGAATCAGCACTTCGCGATACTCGACCGGCAAAGCCGCAATGGCCCCTCGCAACTGCTGCGCCTCTGCCCATGAGGCTGTGAGCTCTGCGGGATCATCGCGGCGCTCCCGCGCGGACTCCCAGGACGTATCCGGCAACGCCACGAGCGCCGCCGGGTCGGCGCCGTCCACAGTCGCTGTCCGCGCCGCCTTGAGCCAGCTGAGTGAGGCGTTGCGCACGATCTGCAGGAGCCATGCACGCGCATCGCCCCCCCGATAACCGTCGAAAAACCGGAATGCGCGCAGAAATGCCTCCTGCACCACATCCTCGGCATCCGCAGGGTTCCTCGTCATCCACAGCGCAAGGTTGTAAGCAGCCGCCATATGGGGTCGCGCGAGCGCCTCGAACCGCCTCGTCCGCTCCTGATCCATCACCGTTTTGCCTGTTGTCCCATGACCTGGACCGCACCGGGCGGCAATCTATTCCCAACGGCCGCGGGAATAAAGCCTGGGGCGTCGGAATAAAGGCGCCGGGCGGCAAGTCTTCATTGAGTCATCACGCACGAAGATCAGGAGACTGACCATGTCGAGCGATTCGGATTTGATTCGGTCACGGCGGCGAGCTCTTCTGCGATTCCGTTGTTCGTCCAGCTGAGCGACACGCATATTGGCTTCAACAAAGAGGCGAACCCGGATCCGGGTGCAAGCCTTGAGCGGGCGATCGAGCTCGTGAACTCCTTGCCGACCGCGCCCGCGCTCATCCTGCACACCGGCGACATCACCCACCTTGCGAAACCCGCCGAGTTCGACACGGCACGACAGATCCTCTCGGGCCTCAAAGTGACGGAGCTGCACACGGTTCCGGGTGTATTACAGCTTTGATTCGCACGGTGTGCATTTCGTCGCACTCAATAACGCCATGCAGTTCAAGCCGGGCGGGCTCGGCTCGCTCGGCGCGCAGGCGCTCGAACTCGTGCGTCGCTTCGGCTCGGTCACGGTCCTGAGATCAACCTTGTGTGTTCCCTGCATCCCCACATGACAGGGGTGGTACGCGTGCAGTGATCAGGACGCGCGCGCATCCTGAACGCGGCCCTTCCAGACACCGCCGCGGCCGCGCCAGTACTGTACGGCCGAGTGCACCGTGGCGAAGGCATAGAAGCAGGCGATGCCCGGCAGGCACACGCTCCAGAGCGGCGAGATGCGGTAGAAGCGCACCATCGGCAGATAGGCGAGGCTCATCAAAGCCCATCCGGCCGCGCCGAGCGCCATCGGCAGCGGCGAGGCGCTGAGCAGAAGCAGAGGCGGCAGGACATAGACGAGGCAGAGACCGGCGAGTGTGGCCGCGAGCAGGACATAAGAGTGGCGCAGCTGGCTGAATGCCGTGCGCGAGATCATGCCCAGGATCTCGCGCCACGAGCCATAGCCGCGCACGCTGCGCGTGGTGTCGGTCAGGCCGAGCCAGATGCGGGCGCCGGATCGTTTGAGCGCGCGCGCGAGCGCGCAGTCATCGATCAGCTCACGGCGGATCGCCTCGATGCCGCCGGCGCGTGCCAGCGCCGAGGGGCGCACCAGCATGCAGCCGCCGGCCGCGGCGGCAGTGCGACTCCGCTCGGATGCGATCCAGGCCGGCGGATACAGCATGAAGAAGAAGAACACGAAGGCTGGGATGAGGCAGCGCTCGGCTCGATGGCTGACCGACAGGCGCACCATGTAGGAAACGAGGTCGCACGCTTCGGCATCGGCGTGCGCGACGAGCTGGGCGACATTGCCGCGATCGTGCTCGATGTCCGCATCGGTTAGCAGCAGATAGTCGGGCGCGAGCTCTTCAGCCGCGGCAACGCCTTGCGCGACGGCCCAGAGCTTGCCGCTCCACCCGCTGGCAAGCGCAGACCCCTTGAGCAGTGTCAACCGGCTCGTGGCTCCCACATCCGCCGCCGCCTGCGCGGCGATCCCCGCCGTGCCGTCGCTGCTGCCGTCATCGATGACGATGACGTGGACGGAACCGGCGAGTTGCTGCGCGAGAAGCGAACGCACCGCCCTTGCGATAACGGCGGCCTCGTTGCGCGCCGGAATGATCGCGACCACACGGCGGGGTGTGGTCTGTGGCCGCGGCGGGTCCCGCTGGCGCGCAGCGCGCCAGAACCCTCCCCGCCCCATCAGCAGGTAGAGCCACACAACGGCAGACGCGGCGCCGATCAGGATTGCCAGCGGCATTGCAGTGTCTTGCCCGTGGATGGGGGCCCATGTCAACCTCGAGGCTCATTGAGCGTTCACCCTTGGTGCGGCCCCCGAGGAGTTGCGTCCATGAAGAAGCAGAGCGCCCTGACCTGTGGCCTTGCCGTGGCGGTCACGTGCGGCGTCGCCGCCTGCACGACCGTGCGGGTGAGCTCCGATGTGAACAGCGCGCTCGTCAGCTCCGTTCACTGCCACACCTTCGCATGGAGCGGCTCTTTCCACCCGCGCCCTGACTCGCCCCTGCGCAGCACCGTCGCCAACCCGCTCAACGAAGCGCGGTTGCGCACCGCGATCAGCGCAAATCTCGCCTCCAGGGGTGTTCAGCCCGCCACCGACAACGCCGACTGTCTGGTCGGCTATGGCATCGGCTCGCACAACGTCGTCGAAGGCGCGGCCTACCCTCCCGGCTGGGGTTGGGGATGGGGATACGGCTGGGGCTGGGGCGGCTACTGGGGCTGGGACTGGCCCTACGTCTATCGCGAAGGAATCATCGGCGTCGACCTCTACGACGCTAAGAGCCATCAGCCGATCTGGCACGCCGTGGCGAACCAGAGTCTGACCGGGCTCACCGGTGCCGACGCCGAGAAGAAGATCAACGAAGCCGTCGCGGCCCTGTTCACGAAATACCCCGGTTAGGCTACGCTCCCGCTAACGGGGGGTCTCATGACGGAGCTTTCGAGACGCGGCTTCATGGCCGCGGCGGCGGGCGCGTTCGCATCGCAGTCGCGCGCTGGCGGCGACGCAGCACTGCCCAGCATCCCGGTCGTTCCCGCGACGCGGGCCGATGGTGTGCACACCGGGGGCTCTCAGACGGTGCGCATCGACGGCAAGTACGATGTCTGGGTGAAGCAGGTCGGTACGGGTGTCATTCCCGTGCTCACCCTGCATGGCGGACCGGGCTTCAACCACTTCTATCTGGAATGCCTGGAGGACTTCCTGCCCCAGGCGGGTGTGCGCTTCTGGTACTACGACCAGCTCGGGTGCGGATTCTCGGATAGCCCCAATGATGATTCCCTCTGGACTCTGGAGCGTTACATCCAGGAGGTCGAGCAGGTGCGCGCCGCGCTCGGTCTTGAGCGGTTCATCCTCTATGGACATTCCTGGGGCGGCATGCTCGGCATGGAGTACGCGCTTCGCTATCCGCAGCACCTCGAAGGACTCGTCGTCTCGAACATGACTGCGAGCGTGGCCGAGTACGTCCGATACGCCGAGGTGCTCGTAAGCCGCCTGCCCCCCGCCGCTCAGGCCATCATCGCGCGCCATCGCGCCGCCGGTGACTACGAGTCGCCCGAGTATCAGAAGGTCCTGATGGAGGAGGTCTACAGCCGCCATCTCTGTCGCCTCACGCCCTGGCCCGAGCCCGTGCAGCGCTCGCTTCGTACCCTGAATGCGAAGATCTACAACATCATGCAGGGCCCCGATGAGTTCAACATCGTCGGCAACTTCAAGAACTGGGATATCTGGGAACGCCTGCACGGCATCCAGCCTCCAACCCTTCTCGTCGCTGCGCGCCACGACGAGATGGCTCCTGAGCAGATCACGCGCATGTCGAAGCTGATTCCCAACGCACGGCTGAGCATTTGCGAGCGCGGCAGTCACATGGCGATGTACGACGACCAGCGCGCCTACTTCGCGGCTCTTGTTCCCTTCCTGCGCGATGCGCACGCGGGACGGGTGCGGCACGGCTGAAAGCCTTATACTTGCGGCGGGTTGAACAACGGCGCGCAAGTCACCGCGGAGCACCCCATCGAACGCTTCGACCCTCGATCGCCGGCCTCATGCTGGCTGCTTGCAGCGCTTTGCGCCATGGGCCTGAGCGTGCCCGCGCACGGCCAGCTTCCGAATGAGCCCCTGATCTCCGAGACTCTGCCCCATCCGACGCCGCACTGGGTCTGGGTGAACGACATGGCGTTCCCCTATATGGCCGACGGCAAGGCCTTCCTGCTCGATGGCGACGATGGCCGCATGCTCGGAATGCTCAGCACGGGTTACGGTTTCAACGGCGTCATCGTTCCCCGCACCGGCGATGTGATCTATTCGCCAGAGACCTATCTATCCCGGGGTGGCCGCGGCACGCGCACGGACGTGCTCGCGATCTACGACGGTCAGTTGCATCCGACTGCGGAAATCGCCCTGCCGCCCAAGCGTGCCTCGATCATGCCGATGCTCAACGCCGCGGTTCTGACCGACGATGAGCGCTTCTTGCTCCTGTACAACTTCACACCGGCACAGTCGGTGAGTGTCGTCGATGTGACGAGTCGCAGCTTCGTCGGTGAGATCGACACCGCCGGCTGCGCGCTCGTGTATCCGACGGGACCCCGCGCCTTCTTCTCCATCTGCGGGGATGGCTCGCTGCTCGAGGTGCACCTCGATGATTCGGGCCATGCGCTCACCTCCACGCACTCGAAAGTCTTCTTCGATGTCATCCGCGATCCCGTGAGCGAAAAAGGGGTGCGCACCGGCTCGACCTGGCTGTTCGTCTCCTTCGACGGCGTCGTCTATCCTGTCGTGTCGAGCGCCAATGGCGCACGACTCGGCACGAAGTGGTCTCTGCTAAGTCCCGCCGAGCAAGCCGCCCACTGGCGCTCCGGCGGCCTGCAGCATCTGGCCCTGCATCAGGCGACCGGTCGAATGTATGCCGTCATGCACCAGGGTGATGCGGCAAGCCACAAGGAGCCCGGCACGGACATCTGGATTTACGACATTGCCTCGCACCGCAAGGTGCAGCAGATTGCAGCGCGCAACAAGGTCGGCTCGATCAACGTGTCTCAGGATGCGCATCCGCTTCTCTTCACGAGCTTCATGGGCAGCAACGAGCTCGACATCTACGATGCCTCGAGCGGGCAGTTCCTGCGCTCCGTGAGCGAGCTCGGCCTCACGCCCACGACGATGGTGACTCCATGACGCGGATCGATGGATGGGTGGAGTCCTCGCTGCGCGGCCTGGCGCGCCGCACGACCCGGCGCGGGCTGCTCGCGCGCACGTGTGCGCTGCTCTTCGGAGCGAGCGCTCTGCCACTGTTGCCGATCGCGCGCGGGGCGCAGCAGACGGGCGGCGGTGTGCAGGGCTCTGCGCCCGATCCGGGCGATCCGCGCACGTGCGAGTACTGGCGGCATTGCGCCATCGATGGCTTCCTGTGCAGCTGCTGCGGCGGCACGCAGCACAGCTGCCCGCCTGGCACGCAGCCCTCGGCCATCACCTGGATCGGCACCTGCCACAACCCGGCGGATCAGCGCGATTACATCGTCTCGTACAACGACTGCTGCGGAAAGACCGGTTGCGGACGCTGCCTGTGCAATCGAAACGAGGACGACAAGCCCATCTACGTCCCCTTCAAAGCCAACGACTACAACTGGTGCGCGGGCAGCGATGCCGGAATCGCCTATAACTGCTCCGTCGCGCGCATCGTCGGCTTTTTGAAGTAGGTGCGGGCTCGATGTCCTTCGCTGCACGACTGGCGGCCGCCTGCGTCACGCTTGCCTCACTGCATCCGACGCTGGGCGCGGCCGATGAGCCGAAGATGGTGTACATGCTCAACTGCATGGGCTGCCATACGGCTGATGGGCGTGGCAGTCCGGGTCACGTGCCCTCCGTGCGCGCGACGCTCGGTCCGCTTGCCGCCGACCGCGAGGGCCGGCGCTTTCTGGTCGAGGTGCCCGGCGTAGCGCAATCGCAGCTTTCGAATACGGCCGTGGCGGAGCTGCTCAACTGGATGGTACGCAACCTCACGGCCGAGCCCGCGGAGTTCGTCGAGTTCACACCGCAGGAGGTGGCCGGATATCGAGCGCAGCGGCTGACCACCGTCTATGCGACCCGCGCGCAGATTCTGTCCCGCATCAGCGCGGCGAGCGCCCGCACGCCCGCGGGCGATGCAATCCATTGAGTGTGCTCGAGCCGATCGAGACGGCTTCACGCGGCGAGATCGAAGCGCTGCAGCTGAAGCGACTGCAATGGTCGCTCCGTCATGCCTACGAGAACGTGCCGCACTATCGGAGCAGCTTCGATGCCGCAGGAGTGCACCCACGCGATCTCAAGGAGCTCGGCGACCTGCATCGATTCCCGTTCACGACCAAGCAGGACCTGCGCGCCAACTACCCCTTCGGCATGTTCGCGGTACCGCGCGAGCGCATCGTGCGCATCCACGCCTCGAGCGGCACGACCGGCAAGCCGACGGTCGTGGGGTACACCGCGGCAGACATCGACACCTGGAGCCAGCTGGTCGCACGCTCGATCCGGGCCGCAGGCGGCCGCGCGGGCGACATCGTCCACAACGCCTATGGCTACGGACTCTTCACCGGCGGGCTCGGCACGCACTACGGCGCCGAGCGCCTCGGTTGCACCGTCGTGCCCATGTCCGGCGGCCAGACCGAGCGGCAGGTGCAGCTCATCTGCGACTTCAAGCCGACGATTATCATGGTCACGCCTTCCTATGCGCTCGCGCTGGCCGAGGAATTCGTGCGGCAAGGACTTGACCCGCGCGCCTCATCGCTCGAGCGCGGATTGTTCGGCGCCGAACCCTGGACGGAGGCGATGCGCGCCGAGATCGAGGCGGCCTTCGACCTCGATGCGGTGGACATCTACGGGCTCTCCGAGGTGATGGGACCGGGCGTCGGCAGCGAATGTGTCGAGACCAAGGACGGGCCGGTGATCTGGGAGGATCACTTTTATCCCGAGATCATCGATCCGCAAAACGGCGCCGTGCTGCCCGATGGCGCCGAAGGCGAGCTCGTGTTCACCTCGCTCACCAAGGAGGCCCTGCCGATCGTGCGCTACCGCACGCGCGATCTCACGCGGCTCCTGCCGCCGAGCGCGCGCTCGATGCGCCGGATCGCGAAAATCGTCGGGCGTAGCGATGACATGTTGATCATCCGCGGCGTGAATGTCTTTCCAACTCAGGTGGAGGAGCTCATCCTGAGGCAGGCACCGCTCGCGCCGCACTTTCTGCTGGAAATCACTCGCGAGGGTCGCCTCGATGAGCTCACGGTGCATGTCGAGATCGCGCAGGATGCCGTGGCACGGGTGAGCCCGGAAAGCGTGGCCGCCCAGCTCGCCCATCAGATCAAGTCTTACATCGGCGTGAGTGCGCGCGTCAAAGCAGGGCCCGCCGGCTCGATCGAACGCTCGATGGGCAAGGCGCGCCGCGTCATCGACCGCCGCACCAGCTGACGCGCATGTCGAACGTCATCGAGACGGCCGGTCTGCGCAAGCGCTACGGTGATTTCGGCGCGCTGCACGGCATCGACCTCGCCATGCCCGAGGGCAGCGTGTTCGCTCTCATGGGCGCAAGCGGAGCCGGCAAGACGACCGCCATCAAGATTCTGCTCAATCTGATCGAGCCGACGCAGGGTACGGCACGCGTGCTCGGGGTCGACTCACATCGCATCGGCCCGCGCGATCTTTGCCAGATCGGCTACGTCTCGGAGAATCAGCTGCTTCCCGCGCGCTTGCGTGTCGCCCACTTCTTTGAATATCTGCGGCCCTGCTATCCGAATTGGGACCTGCGGCTCGAAGAGGATCTGCGGGCGCAGTTGCGACTACCCGCCGAGCGCCGCATCGGCGAGCTCTCGCACGGCATGCGTTTGAAGCTCGAACTTGCAAGTGCGCTGGCCTACCGGCCGCGACTCCTCATTCTTGATGAGCCCTTCAGTGGGCTCGACGCCCTCGCCCGCGAGGAAATCGTGGCAGAGTTCCTGCGTCAAGCCGGACAGACCTCCGTCCTGATCTCCTCGCACGAGCTCGATGAGATCGAGCGTCTCGCGACGCACGTCGGCTTTCTGCACGAAGGGCGCTTGCTGTTTCAGGGACCGCTCGCGGCCCTGTATGAGCACGGCTGCGCGCTTCTCGGGCTTGCTCAGTCATCACGGCCATCGTTGCGAGCGATCTTCATCGCGATGGTCCGCTCGGCCTCGTCGTGATCCGGCAGATCTGCCTCAAGGACTGGCGGCTGCTCTGGCCCATGGTCGCGCTTGCGACGGGCATCCAGCTCGCGCTTGGCTGGGCGAGCTACAAGACCGGCTTGTTCCACGATGATTCGGCCGCCGTCGCGCTGCTTCGGCCGCTCACGATCGCCTGGTTCGCAGCGATCGTGGCGCTCGGCGCAACGACCGTGCATCAAGACCCCATTCCCGGTGTCGATCAGGACTGGCTCATTCGCCCGCTCAAGCGCAATCAAGTCCTGCTCGCGAAAATCGCGTTCGTGGTCGTCAGTGTCTGCGCCCCGATGCTGCTCATCGATGTGGCGCTGGCGATGCTGCAGGGGTTCCCGTTCGCTGCCTCTCTCGGCAGCGCGCTCTACAAGGAGCTGAGCGTTGTCGTGTACGTGATCGTGCCGGTGCTCGCGCTGGCTGCGCTCACCCGCAACATGGCCGAACTGGCCCTGCTCGCGGCTGCACTCGTGGTCGCATATGCGGCGAGCCTGTTCGTGAGCGCCCTGCTGCTCGGCGGCGCGCAATGTCCGACCTGTGACACCTCCGTCGTCTGGATCGAGCATCTCCTGCAGCGGCTTGGCATCCTTGCCGGTGCCTGCGTGATTCTGACGCTTCAGTACTACCGAAGGCGAACCAACTGGGCGCGAACGGTTGCGCTCTGCGGTGCCGTGGCCCTCGTGTGCGCGCAGCTGCCCTGGAGCACGGCATTCAATATACAGCGCTGGATCTCCGGATCGAGCGCGCGTTCTGCGGCGGTACAGATCGGCCCGCAGACCCAGTCGAGCCTCGGCGCCGAGGGCGCAGATGCCGCGGCGGCCCATCGGCTCGGAGCGGGACAAGCGACGCGTGCGCTCCTCGAGGGTAACGTCGGTGAGGCGGCCGAGTTCGTGCGCGAGCGTCGGCACGCTCGCGCTGCCCCGCTCGTGATCGATGTGCCGCTGCGCATCAGTGGGGTCTCCGCGGATGAGCTTTTGTTGCTCGATCGGCTCGGCGTGCAGGTGCTCGACTCGGCCGGTCGCCGACTCTATCGCGGCACGAGTGCAAGCGAGCTCCTCGACATGGTGGGTGCATTCACGGGCATCTCGCCTGCCGAGCGTGGAATCGCCCATCAGACCCTCGAGTTGCCCGCGGCAGTGTTTCGGGCCCATCCGAGCGGGGCGCAGGTGCAGCTCGAGTATTCGTTGACACTGATGCGGGCGCTGGCGCAGCACCGTCTGCCGGCCCAAGATGGCATGCTGAAAGCAAGCGACATCGGAGTCTGCATGACCCGAGCCGATCAGAATCGCGTGCGGCTGCGCTGCGAGCAGCTCGGCGATGCACCGTACTGTCTCGCAGCGACGCTTCATGGCGCACACGGGATTCTGGTTCCCGAGCAGGTGAGCTGCGTGCACGACTACCGGCGCGACATTCCATCCCCGACGACCGCCCTCGCGCTCGAGGGCATCGACCTCTGGGTGCGCGAGACGACGGGGCTGACGCATGGTGCTGCGCAGCCTGCCGATTTCAGTGAGTCGTACGTCACGCTCACCACCTACGGCGCACCGGAGCATTTCACGCGCACACTCGTCCTTCCCTCACCGCGACCCACGCCATGACGAGCACGCCATGACCAGCCACGACTACGTCGATGATCCCCGCAATCGCACCGTCCGCATCTACGTGAACGGTAATCTCGTGCCGCGCGATCAGGCGCTCGTGTCGGTGTTCGACGCCGGCTTCGTCCTCGGTGACGGCGTCTGGGAGGGGCTGCGCATGCCGGACGGCCATCCGGCATTTCTGGAGCAGCACCTCGATCGGCTCTTCGAGGGCGCGCGGCGATCGCGCTCGACATCGGTCTGAGCCGCGAGGAACTGACGGCGTGATCTACCGACACGCTCGAGGCCAACGGCATGACCGCGACGGCGTGCACATCCGGCTGATGGTCACCCGCGGACTGAAGTCGCACGCCCGTACCAGGATCCGCGGCTCTCCGTCGGCGCCGCGACCGTTGTGATCATTCGCCGAGCACAAGCACCCGCTGCCCGGCGACCAAGGCGCGAGGGCTCTCGCTCTTCACGGTACACGTGCGCCGCGGCGCGCCCGGACACACTCGACCCGAAGCTCAACGCGCACTGCAAGCTGAACGACATCATCGCGTGCATCCAGGCGTACACGGCGGGCGCCGACGAGGCGCTGATGCTCGACCCGCACGGCTTCGTGGCGACGTGCAACTCGACGCACTTCTTCGTCGTCCGAAGCGGGCGAGGTCTGGACCTCGACGCGGCGACGTACTGCCTGCCGGGGATCACCCGCGGCAACGTGCTGCGGATCTGCTCCGACACGGGTATCCCGGCACGGGAGAAGAAGCTTCAGTCTGACCGACGTCTACGCGGCGCGACGAGGCGTTCGTCACCGGGACGTTCGCCGGGATCGTCCACGTCACGGACGGTCGACGGGCGGCGCATCTCCGAGCGCCCGCGGTCCGATGGTGGAGCGCCTGCAGGCGCAGCTACGCCGAGCTGATCGCGCGGGACGGCACCGAGATTCCCGCTTGAGCGTGCAGCCCCTGCGACTTGCCATCTGGTCGGGACCCCGAAATATCTCGACCGCGATGATGCGATCGTGGGAGAACCGTCCCGATTGCGCGGTGACCGACGAGCCTCTCTACGCCCACTATCTTGCGCACACCGGGCTCGAGCATCCGGGGCGCGAAGAGGTCATCGCGGCCCAGGAGAATGATTGGCGCGCCGTCGCCGCTGCGCTCATTGGTCCCGTGCCTCAGGGTCGCGCGATCTGGTATCAGAAGCACATGACGCATCATCTTTTGCCGCACATCGAGCGCGATTGGCTGCGTCAGCTCACGCACGTTTTTGATCCGCGACCCGCGCGACGTGCTGGTCTCCTATATCAGAAGTCGTCCCGAGGTGAGCGTCGAGGACATCGGGTTGCTGCAGCAGCTCGAGCTCTTTCGCTGGGTATCGAGGGCGAGCGGCACTTCGCCGCCCGTGCTCGATGCGTCCGAATTCCTGAAGGCGCCCGAAGCGCAGCTGCGCGTGCTGTGCGCTCGGCTCGAGGTGCCGTTCATGCCGCAAATGCTGCGCTGGCGTGCCGGGCCTCGCGCAAGCGACGGCGTGTGGGCGCCCTACTGGTACGACGCCGTGCTGCGCTCGACGGGATTTGAGCCCTTCCGCGTGCGCGAGCATCCGGTTCCGGAACGGCTGCAGCCGATCATCGACGCGACGCTGCCCGCATACCTCGAGCTGCTCGAGCACCGCATCGCAACCACCTGAGTGCGCGTCGCGCGCTGATCAGCGACGCCGCGACGGAATCGAGGGCATCGCGCGCCCGGACGCGGCAGGATGGAAGGGTCGCGGAGCCGGATGCCCCCCAGGCCGACCGCCGCCTTCGTGGCCGCCATCGAAGTGACCATCGCGATGGAAGCCTCGCCGATACGGACCGACGTAATAGCCCGGGCCCCAGTCTCCGTACACATAGCCGTACGGCTCGTAGTAGTCGACACCGTAGCCTTCGCCCTCATACGCCACGCCCCCGCCGACACAGGCGCCGAGCGCGAAGAGCGCAAAGAGCGCGATCGTCCACCTCAGCCAGCGCGCCGGAAAGCTCATTTCGCCTCCTCCTGGCTCTGGCTGTCGGACCACTCGAGCAATCCCAACACGGCCCCTGCGGGGTCTGCGACGAGCGCGATGGTACCGCCATGCTCGTCCACGCGCGGCTCGACGAGAACGCGGCCACCCAGTGCGCTCACCTTTGAGATGGCCTGGCCCATGCTCGCGACGCGCACGAAGTTGAGCCAGTGCGGATGGCGCCGATCGCCCTTCAGGGTATTGACGCTGGCGCGCGCAAAATCGTCGCTCGAAAGCACCAGGTGCTCAACGCCATCGTCGCTGCTCGCGTCGAAGACCTCGTAGTTGAAGACCGTTTGATAGAACGCAGCCTCGTTTGCGGCATCGTGTGTCTGCAGCGAGCTCCAGATCCAGTCACCCGGTGCGGCGAGATAGTCGGGTGGATCGCCGCTCGCCGAGGCGAGGACGGCAAAGATCGCGCCCTGCGGATCGGCCAGGACGACCTGGCGGCCGCGATGCGGATAGGTTCGAGGCGCAGAGAGCGCTTTGGCACCGTGCGCGAGTGCCGTCCGCTCCGCCGCATCCGCATCCTTGACCGCAAGGAACGTCAGCCACGCGGGCTGGCGCTGCTCGCCGTTGCGCGCCGTCGGCTGAACCAAGCCTGCCACCGGACGCTCATCTACGAATGCAACGGTGTAGTCCTTACCCGCGGATTCCACACTCCGGAACTGCCAGCCAAAAAGTCCACCGTAGAAGCGCTTCGCGCCATCGAGATCCGATGTGACGAGATCCGCCCAGATGATCTTGCCGACGTGATGCTCCGAATTCGGGGGCTGCGCGAGCGGTGGCAACTCGAAGTGCGCCGCCCGAGCCACCGGAAGCGACATCAGGCTCACGAGCGCGACGCTGATCTGAAGGACTTTGGACATTACGCCCTCCCAAGCTGGTCCGTCAGCAGCAACTGCCATGCCCGGAGCGCAGCAAACGGCTCATCTTCGCTATCATCGGCGGACCAACGGGGGGCCCCGCGACGCATATGCAGTCATTGCGCGCGCGCAACGAGTGGAAATTCTTCGCCGCGCTGCCGAAGGCGGATTCGGCGCTGACCGTGGCATGGTGGGCGTTTCTGTTGCTGCGCGGCACACTGCCCGCGCTGTTTGCGATTCTGATGGGAGTGCTGGTCGGAGCGGTTCAACACCGACAGCCGCTCGGCTGGCCGTTGATCTGGGTCGGCATCGTGTTCGCCCTGCTGCAGATCACCGGTCCGCTGCATCAGGCAATCAGCGCGAACCTCGGGGATCGCACCTCGGCGTGGCTGTACGACCGACTGACGGAGGCTTGTGTCGCTCCGCCGGGCCTGGGACACCTGGAGAATCCGCAGCTCGCGGGCGATCTGGTGGTCGCGCGTGAATTCGATGCCGGCATGACCGGGCCACCGCTGTCGGTGTCGCTCGATTTCATCGCAGGTGGACTCGTGGAGCTGATCGGTGGCTTGAGCTCCTCGCTGGTGCTTCTGGCGTATGCCTGGTGGGCGACGCCGCTCCTCGCCGGTGCATGGCTCGCGACGCACTGGCTGCTGCGCGAAAGCGCGATCTGGCGCGATCGCAATACCGAGGAGGTGCGCAATGCCCAGCGCGATGCGGACTACGCTTATCGTCTTGCCGTCGATCCACCTGCGAGCAAGGAGCTGCGGCTCTTTGGCCTTGCACGCTGGATCATCGAGCGCTTCATCGACCGTCGTACGCGGCTGCACCGCCTGCAGTACGAAGCCACACGGCTGCGCGAGCGCTCCGTCACCCTGAGCATCATTCTCGTGCTGGCCGCGAACGCTATCGTGTTTGGATCGCTCGCCCACGCTGCCGTGAGTGGCGCACTCAGCCTCGCCGCCCTCGTGGTGTTTGCGCAATCGGCGATCGGAGCGTCCATGATCGGCTTCGGCGGCATCAACTGGGCCCTCGATGGCTCCTCGGCGCCCGTCGGCGCCGTCCTTCGCCTGCAGAGCGCGATGGCTCCCGCGGGCGCCCTCACGAGCGGAAGCCGCAAAGCGGACGCCATGCCGGCGCGCGAGATCCGCTTTCGCAAAGTCAGCTTTGCGTACGGTGACAGTGCACCCGTGCTCAACGAGTTCGACCTGACGATCCCTGCCGGCTCATCGCTCGCGATCGTCGGCCAGAACGGCGCGGGCAAGACGACGCTCGCAAAGCTTCTGTGCCGACTCTATGACCCGCAATCCGGCGCCATCGAGATCGACGGCATCGACTTGCGCGAGTTCGATCTCACTGCCTGGCGCGCGCGGCTCGCGGCTGTGTTCCAGGACTTCACGCGCTTCGAGCTGTCGTTGCGGGAGAACGTCGCGCCCGCCGGCGCACCCGATGAGGCGGTGCGAGCTGCGCTCGAGCTCGCAGGCGCAGCCGACCTCGCAAGTCTCGACACCATTCTCGCGCGCGGCTACACCGGCGGCACCGATCTATCGGGCGGGCAGTGGCAGCGGGTTGCACTTGCGCGCGCGCTGTGCGCCGTACGGCTGGGAGCCGGCCTCGTGCTGCTGGATGAGCCGACGGCGCAGCTTGATGTGCGGGGCGAGGCGGAGATCTTCGAGCGCATCCTCGCCGCGACGCGCCAGTGCACCACGATTCTCATCTCGCATCGCTTCTCCACCGTACGCCATGCGGATCGGATCTGCGTGCTCGAGCAGGGACGAGTCATCGAGCTTGGATCGCACGCCGAGCTGATGGAGCGGCGCGGCCGCTATCGCACCATGTTCGACCTTCAGGCGCAGCGCTTTGACCTGATCGAGGGCGAGGAAGGCATGACATACGATGTCCTCTGAGCACGCACGCAAGCCGGCAGACGACTTGCCCCCCGCGCTGTCCTCGATGTGGCGGTTGTGCAAGCTCGGCTACCGTCACGAGCCCCGCCTGATGCTCGCGGCGTTCGTGCTATCGCAGCTTGCGGCGCTGCCGGATGCGCTGTTTGCTCTGTGGCTCATGCTGCTCGCCAAGGGCGTCCTGACGCGCAGTCCCGGCTGGATCACCGCGGCAGCGGCCGGACTCGCTCTGTCCACCGCTGGCACCTGGTTCTTGCGCACCGTGAGCACGCGTGTGCAACGGCGCTTCCGGGACAAGGTGACGATCGCCCTGGAGTCGCACGTCGCGCGCCTGCAGGCGTGCGTGCCGACCATCGCGCACCAGGAGCGGCCCGAGTATCTCGACCGCCTGGCGATGCTGCGCCAGCAAGTCTTCGTGCTCGATCACATGTACATGTCGGTGTTCTCGACCGCGGGATGGCTGCTGCGACTTGCGGTGACGCTGGCGCTGCTCGCTTCGGTGAATCCAGCGCTGCTGCTCCTTGCGGCCTTTGCGGTGCCGCCCGTGGTGACCGCGATGTGGCGACCCAGCCGCGAACGCACCGCACAGGAGCGCAGCGCACAGCCCTCCCGACTGGCGCGACACCTCTTCCTGACGGCGACGACCGCGGCGCCCGCCAAGGAAGTGCGCATCAGCGGCATCGGCGCCCGTCTCATTGCCCGGCGCCGCGAGGCCTGGGAACACGGCTTCGGTGCCGTCGCACAGACGCGCTGGGACTCTGCGCTGTGGCACACGCTCGCGTGGTCGGTCTTTGCAGCCGGCTACATCGGCGCGATCGTGTTCGTTGCCCTGGGGCTCAACGCAGCGCCGAGCGCAGTACTGCTCGTGGTGGCCGCCGGAGCGCGACTGTCCGCCTACATCAATGCGACCGTCGGGGAGCTCGGATTTCTGACCGGATTCTGGATTTACGGTGCACGGCGCCTCGCGTGGCTCGAAGACTACGCATCGGCGATCGCTGCCTCGGCCGATCAGCCTGCGCCTGCACGCCTCGCGCGCGGCATTCGCTTCGAGAACGTGAGCTTCGTCTACCCCGGCACGGAGCGTCGCGTGCTCGAGAATGTGAGCCTCGAGCTCCCCGCGGGCGCGGTCGTCGCCCTCGTCGGTGAGAACGGCGCCGGCAAGACGACGCTCGTGAAGCTGCTGACGAAAATGTATGAGCCTACGGCAGGCCGCATCTGCGTCGACGACGTGCCGCTCGCGAACATGGCGGCGGATGCATGGCGCGAGCGCGTCGCGGGAGCCTTCCAGGACTTTTTTCGCTTCGAGTTGCGCGCACGTCAGACGGTCGGAGTCGGCGATGTTCCGCATCTGGAGGACGAACCTGCGGTGAGCGCCGCGGTCACCCGCGCAGGCGCCGAGGATGTCGTGACCCGGCTCAAGGCCGGACTTGAGACTCAGCTCGGGCCGACGTGGCCTGAGGGCGTCGAGGTCTCCTTCGGACAGTGGCAAAAGCTCGCGCTCGCACGCGGCTTCATGCGCGCGCGGCCGCTCGTCCTGGTGCTCGATGAGCCCACGGCCGCTTTGGATGCCGAGACCGAGCACGCCCTGTTCGAGCGTTATGCCGCCGCAGCCAGGCGAGATCCGCGAGCCGTGCGCCGGGCGGGCGACGGCGGGATCACCCTTCTAGTGTCGCATCGCTTCTCCACGGTGCGCATGGCCGATCTGATCGTCGTGCTCGACGGCTCGCGCGTGGCCGAGGTCGGCACACACGAGGAGCTCATGGCACGCGGTGCGCAATATGCCCAGCTCTACGGCATTCAGGCTGCGGCTTATCGTTAAAGAATCCATTGAACGGCGCCGCAAATCCGTCTAGCATCGCAGTACTTGCTGTAGCAATGGAAGCTATAGATGGCCACGACCCTGCGACTCGATCCGTATATCGTCGATACGCTGCTGCCCGATCTTGCGGGCACCGATCACCGGCCCTCGGCGTTCCTGGTGTACCTGTTCCTGTGGAGCCGTACGCGCGCACGCAGCAGCTTGGGGGTCGCCTGCAGCTACAGCGATATCGCAAGCGCAACCGGTCTTGCCAAGCGCACCGTGCAGCTCGCCGTGCGCCATCTCGTCGGTCGTGAACTCATCCGCGCGCGCCAGACGGGCGCGACGGCCACACCCATCTACAGCGTCCTCACTCCGTGGCGGCGTCGAACGGACTGAGCCTAGATTCGCAACGACAGGCAGCTCAGGCCGCCGTCCATCTTCTTGAATTCCGACATCTCGAGCTCGAGCGGTAAATAGCCGCACGCGCGCAACATGCGCGCAAACTCCGGGTACCCCGCTGCCACGAGCACGCGCGCGTTGACCCGCACGCAGTTCGCAGCATAGGCCTCCTTGGACGGGACGGCGATCCGCTCGTATCCGGCAAGCTCCGTGACTTGCGGCACAGCCGCGCCGATCGCAAGCCGACGCTCACCGAGATACGCCATGCCGGACTTCAGATGCAGCAGCGCATCGCTAGCCCGGATGTCCACCAGCGAGGACGTGTAGCCATGTCGTTCCAGAATGCCCGCAAGCTGATGTGCGCCCGCCTCGTTCGTGCGTGCCGACACGCCAATGAAAAAGTGGCCATCGACATCGCACACGTCCCCGCCATCCACAGTGCCCGGGGCTTCGATGTGGCGCAGATCGCGCCCGATGGACTTGAGTGCCGGCTCGATGGCTGCGACTTCGCCGAACCGTGCGGCCGCCCCGGGGCGCGTCGCAACCACGACCCGCTCGGTGACGATCGCCGTGTCCTCGACGAACGTGCCGTCCGGAAAGCGCTCATCGGCAGGCAGCTGTGTGACCTCGAGGCCGCACTCCCGAAGCGCCTCGCAGTAGCACGCATGCTGATGCAGCGCGCGCTCGAGGTTCGGCGCGCCCTCGCCCGCACTGGTCAAACCCTCCGCGAAGTTGCCGCCCGGCATGCGCACGAGGGCGCGAGTGAAGCCCATCTACCCACTATCCACTTCGGGTCCCGTAGTGGCAAGGTGCGGACCTGAGCGGCGCGCAGAGCGGCGCGGAGATATCGAGCATGAGCGCAGTTCAAGCCCAATCGAACGAGACCCCGACGGCCCTCGAGATCGAGGATGCGGCCCAATCGGGACTCGTACCGCAGATGCAGATGATGATGCAGGCGCTGTGGTCATCGTCGGTGAGACCGAAGATCTTCGCGCTCGCCGGGGCCATCTTCATCGTCGTGGCGGCGACGGCGTATGGGCAGATACGCCTCAATCGATGGAACAAGCCGTTCTACGACGCCCTCGCCCACCACGACCTCGACGATTTCATGGGCCAGCTCGGCGTGTTCGGAGTGATCGCCGGAGCGCTGCTCGTGCTCAATGTTGCGCAGAAGTGGCTCGGCGAAACCTTGAAAGTGAAACTGCGCGAAGGCCTCGCCAAGGATCTGATCCAAGCGTGGCTCGCGCCGGGGCGCGCTTTCCGGCTCGCCAGTGCCGGGCCCATCGGCGTCAATCCGGATCAGCGGATGCACGAGGATGCACGCCATCTGGTTGAGCTCTCGACGGACCTGTGGATCGGGCTGTTGCAGGCCTCGCTCCTCCTCGTGACCTTCATCAATGTGCTGTGGCGGCTCTCGCAAGGTTTCGCCCTCCCTTTCAGAGGCCATCACATCGTCATTCCGGGCTACATGGTCTGGGCCGCCATGTTCTATGCCATCTCGGCCTCGCTCCTGAGCTACTGGGTCGGCCGGGATTTGGTCGCGCGCAATGCGGAGCGCTACGCGCGCGAGGCCAATGTGCGCTTCGCTCTGGTGCGGGTCAACGAGCATATCGATGCCATTACCCTCGCGAACGGTGAGGCGGACGAGGAGCGCCGCATCGAGCGCGAGCTCAATGGCGTCCTGGCAGCGACCCAGCGCATCGTGACCAGCGCCACCAACCTCACCTGGATCACGGCCGGCTATGGGTGGTTCACACTCGTCGCTCCGATTCTGGTCGCGGCGCCGCTCTACTTCGCAGGCAGCATTTCCTTCGGCGGACTGATGATGGCGGCGGGCGCGTTCACCCAGGTGCAGTCCTCCCTGCGTTGGTTCGTCGATAACTTCGGCACCATCGCGGATTGGCGGGCGACGCTCCTGCGCGTCGCAAGCTTCCGGCGCGCCGTCTTCGCAACCGATCAGCGCCACGACGTGGAGAGTCGCATCGCGTTCGAATCCGGCGAGCCTGACCGCTTCCAGATCGACCAACTCGAGGTCTCATCGCCCGCGGGCTGCACCAAGCTTGCCGAAACCAAGGTCGAGGTCGCGCGTGGCGAGCGGGTCGTCATCGTGGGCGAAGCCGGCACGGGCAAGACCATCCTGTTCAGAGCACTCGCGGGCCTGTGGCCCTGGGGAGCGGGTCGCATCGTCCGACCCAAAAGCGAGGACGTGCACTACATCCCGCTCAGGCCTTATCTGCCGCCCGGCACGTTGCGTGAAGTCCTGGCGTATCCCTCGAAAGTCGAAGCCTTCAAGGACCCGGCCTACGCGACGGCGCTCACCCGCCTGGGCCGCAAGAGCTTGACGCCGCTTCTGGACCACCGGGGCCAATGGGATCTGGATCTGAGCGAAGAGGAGCAGCTGTGCGTCGCCTTCGCCCGCGCCTTGTTGCACGCACCGTCCTGGCTGGTGATCGATGAGGTGCTCGATAAACTTGATCGGAATACGCTCGCACGCGTCAGCGAGGTACTCACCCAGGATCTCGGCAAGAGCGGCCTTCTGTACATCGGGCGCTCGGACGCGCATCCGCGAGTCTTTGCGCGCACGCTCCACCTCATCAAAGATCAGACGGGACGTAAACTGGTACGCAGCAGGCTGGCGCACGGCTCTTCGGATCGTCTCGCCCCGGCGCTAAGCGCGCCCGCTTGAAGGAGGAATGGCATGCCTGATCAGGTGAGTTTCTCGGTGGCGTTGCGGTCGATGGCGTGCTGCGTTTTCTGGTCGGCTTGCGCGATCGCCGTCTCAGCGCCAGCTTCGGACAGTCACGCACGACGCCTCGATCCGCAGGCGGAGGCGCGCTTCGCCGGCCTCGCGCTCAAATGTCTGCATCAGGAATACCCCAACCACATCTCGCACACCCTGGATGACGCCGCGGATGCGCGTCCGCCGCGCGAGCTCACTCCGGCCTTCTACGGCTGCTTCGACTGGCATTCGGACGTGCATGGACACTGGCTCCTTGCGCGGCTCGTGCATCTTGATCCTCGCGCGCCGTTCGCAGACAGCGCACGCGCCGCACTCGCGCAGAGCCTTACCCCCGCCAATATCGCGGGGGAGCTCGCGTATCTGCAGCACCCGGGCCGGGCCTCGTTCGAGCGGCCCTATGGGCTCGCATGGCTCCTTGCGCTCGCTGCCGAACTGCGCTCCTGGGACGATCCGCAGGCGCACGCCTGGTCCGAAGCTCTGCGTCCGCTCGAAGCGGAAGCCGCCTCGCGCCTCGAGAGCTGGCTGCCGAAACTTCACTATCCCATTCGCATCGGCGAGCACGATCAGACCGCCTTCTCATTCGGTCTCATGTGGGACTGGGCGGGCATCGCCCATGACGAGCGCATGCGAACACTGCTCGCCGATGCGGCCGCGCGCTTCTACCGCGCCGATCGCGCCTGTCCGTTGCGCTACGAGCCCTCCGGAGAGGATTTTCTTTCACCCTGCCTTGCGGAGGCCGATTTCATGCGAAGGGTACTCGATCGGCCGCAATTCGCTCGCTGGCTTTCCAGTTTCCTGCCGCAGATTCCACATGATCGGAACTCCACCTGGCTCGAACCCGGCGTCGTGACCGATCGCAGCGATCCGAAGCTTGCGCACATCGATGGACTCAATCTGAGCCGAGCCTGGATGCTCGAGGGGATTGCGCAGGCGCTCGGTCCCGGCGACCCGCGCACGGCCACACTGCGTGCGAGCGCGCAGAAGCACCGCGCGGCCGCCCTGCCCGCGGTCACAGGCGAGCATTACGAGGGCGGACACTGGCTCGGAACGTTCGCGGTCTACCTGGTGAGCGAGGCCGGTCTAGGCTGAGCCCGAGAGGATCAAGTGCAGCACGTGCTGCTCGGAGCCGTGCGGATCGCTGAGCGCCTTGCACTCATCGTTGAACACCATCATCACGCGCTGTTTGCTCTCGAACGGCGCCCAGTGCGGAAGGCCGCGATGATTCGGGTTGCCGCTTTTGGCAAAGGCGACCCACGCGCTGCTCATGCGGTCTGCCAGCGGCTGGCGATCGGGGGCTGAGCCCACCATCGAGGCGGCCGCATCGACGTTGTCGAATACGAATGGGATCTCAACCGTGTGGAATGCCCGCAGCTTCCCCTCGCGCACCGGGGAGCGCCAGGTGAAATAGTATTGATAGACCGGAGCCTTGCCCTGGTCGGCTTTGCGCTCCGCCTCGGTGAGGACTCCGACACGAAAGGTCGCATCGGAGGCGATGATGAGGTAGAGGTCGGTGTTACTGGCCGCGGGTCGTCCCGCGCGGTATGCACTGATGATCTGATCGACCTGCGCATCGGTGGCGTTGCGGACCGTCTGCTTGACGTGCGCGTGCAGCGCGCTGTCATCGATCGGGTCGAGCACCTGGTTGGGGAAGAAGGCGATTTCGCTCTCGACGGTCCCGATCAGGAGCGGCACGTCCGCTGAGAGTGTCGGCGCCGTCGGGTCGAAGGGGTCCGTCGGCAGACTGTGCCCATCCACCACGGGCCCGAAACTCAAGGGTGGTCCGCGACTCGCCTCCGTCACCGACAGCAGCTGCTCGGTGGACATCTGCCGCAGGCGCTCGAGCTGATTCGGCTTTACGTCATGGCGCGCGAGAAACATCTGCGCCGTTTGAGTCGCCGCATCGCGACTGATCCCCTTCACGGCTGCGCCACTTTGCACGATTGCCCGATGGAACAGACCCTTCGCGCGGGGCATCCCCATGAGCGAGCTCACCTTGGCGCCGCCGCCCGACTGCCCGAAGATCGTGACGTTCCTGGGGTCGCCACCGAAGGCCGCTGCATTGTCGCGCACCCACTCGAGCGCCGCGATCATGTCGAGATTGCCGACGTTGCCCGAGTCGGCATAGCGCTCACCGCCGATGCCGGCAAGGTACAGATAGCCGACTGCGGTCAGCCGATGATTGATCGTGACCACGACCACATCGTGTCGCGCAGCGAGCCGGGCACCGTCGTAGATGATGAAACCGCCCGATCCGCTCGTGAAGCCACCGCCGTGCAGCCACACCATGACGGGACGCTTGTGGTCGTGGCCCGGGCCGGGAGTCCACACATTGAGCACGAGGCAGTCCTCGCCCATCGGCTCGTCGCGATCCATCGGCTCGAGCTCGCGCGGCACGAATCCGTGAAAAGACGACAAAAGCTGCGGCGATCGATGCCCCAGCTCGAGCGCATCGCGCACGCCCGTCCAGGACTTCGGCCGCGTGGGAGGCATGAAGCGCCCTTCATCGGCGGTCGATGCGCCGTAGGGCACGCCCTTGAACGCACACACGCCGTCCTGCTGCGTGCCGCGGACCTTGCCGGCGCTCGTCTCGACGATCGGCGAGGCGGTCTTGTCTGCAGCGGCCCATGCGACACCGAGCGCGCCGGTGCTGCCCGTAGCGGCGGCGAGCGCTCCCGCGCCGATGAATCTGCGTCGATCGATCACGGTGAAGTTCCCCTGGTTCGAGCCTCGGGTCGATTCTGGCGCATTTGACGAATCGAGTTCAACAAAGCGACACTGAACCAAGCGAAACCGGGCGTTTCAGCACGAGACATCATGCGCTTCGAAACAACGACGACATCGCGCTGGCGCACGCTGCGCACGCAAGCAGGATCGTTTGCCCTCGCGCTCGCCTGCGTGTGGGCCTCGGCCGCCAGCGCTCACGTCACGAAAACCGTCGTGCTCATCGTCAGCGACGGCTTGCGATGGCAGGAGGTCTTCACGGGAGCCGATCCGCTGCTGCTCAATACCAAGAATGGCGGCAGCTGGATGTCTGAGGATGAGCTCAAGCGGCAGTACTGGCGCTCCGATCCCAAGGAGCGGCGGCGCATCGTTTTCCCGTTCATCTGGGGCACGGTGGCGCAGCACGGACAGATCTTCGGCAACCGCACGCAGGGGAGCGACGCGCACGTCACCAACAAGTTCTGGTTTTCCTATCCCGGCTATAACGAGATGTCGACCGGCTTCGCCGATCCGCGCATCAACAGCAACGAGTTCGGACCCAATCCGAACGTGACGGTATTCGAGTGGCTCAACAAGGTTCCCGACCTGCGCGGACACGTCGCCATCTACGGCACCTGGCAGACGCATGCCGATATCTTCAACGCGAAGCGCAGTGGACTCGTCATGCAGACCGGCTGGCAGCCACCTCGCAAGAGCGGCAGCGCCGCACGCGATGAACTGCTCGCCGAGCTCTTCGAGCGCTCGACGCACTTCGATATCGAGGACACGACCAACCCGCTGCTGCAGGCGACGCTGCTCGACTATGTCCGTACGGGAGCGCCGCGCGTGCTGTTCGTCGGCTACGGCGAGACGGACAACTGGGGACATCAGGGGCGCTACGATCTCGTGCTCGACAGCGCGCATCGGATGGACGGCCTCGTCGAGCAGCTGTGGAACACGATGCAATCGATGCCGCAGTACCGCGGGACGACGACATTCATCATCACCGCGGATCACGGCCGCGGCAGCGGCCCGGTGCAGTGGAAGGAGCATGGCGTCGAGGAGCCAGGCTCGCAGAACATCTGGATTGCGATCATGGGGCCCGACACCCCGCCCCTCGGGGAACGCGAGCACATCGCTCCGGTGACACAATCACAGATCGCGGCGACGATTGCGGCCCTGCTCGACCACGATTATCGCCACGATGTACCCGCGGCAGCCGACCCAATCACCGCCGTGCTCGGGCCTGCCGGCGCGCATTGAGGATCAGCCGGCGAAGGAGCTCAGCAGCGCGCGTACACGCAGTGGGTCGGTCAGTGCGACGAAGGCGACTCCAGCGAGCGCTCCGCCGATGTGCGCATCGTGGTTGATGTTGCCGCGTGCCTGGCGCGCCGAGTACCAGCTGAAAGCGAGATAGATCACCGCGAAGAGCGGCCCGGGAATCGGGATCGGCACCGGCAGCAGCACGAGCCGGTTGTGCGGGAAATAGACGATCGAGGCGAAGAGCACGGCGAGGATGGCACCCGAGGCGCCGAGTGAGGCGTAGTTGGGCTCGTTGCGATGCTTGATGCAGGTGCCGATGCTGCTCACCAGAAGGCCGCACCCGTATAAGGCCACGAACCGGACCGTTCCGATCACGCGCTCGAGCGTGAAGGCGAAGGACACGAAGGTGATCAGGTTGAAAACGAGGTGCATGAGATCGGCGTGCACGAACGCGCTCGTGACGATCCCCGCATATCCGCTGCCGCGCGCGACGTTATAAGGTCGAAGCAGCGCCCACTGCAGCAGAGCGCGCGAGGACAGGCCCGCAACACTTGCGACCAGAATGAGCGCGAGAATCGTGACGGCGCCCAACTGGCGGCCTTTATGGTCTCGACGGCTGTGATGCGAGACAGTCTAGTCTAAACGCCGGCAATGCTCTCGCTGACGGCGGCTTCGCTGGCGTTATCCTCGCTCGCGCTGTTCTCGCTGGTGCGACTCTCGCCGTCGGCGACGCCTTCATCCACGATCAGCTGCTCTTCGCGTTGACGATCGAGCGTCTCGAGCGCCGTCGGCACCGCCGTGGCATGTCCCTGCATGAAGTCCACACCGAGCGCTCGCAGCTGTTCCTGCTCCTCGGCGCGCTCGATCCGCTTGGCGACCGTGTGCACACCGGCGATGCGCGCGATCTGCGCAAGTCCCGCGATGCGCATCTGCGCAGCCTTGCTGTCCGCGAGCTGCGCGGAGAGGGCGCGATCGAACTTGACGAGCCGTACTCCAGGCAGGCTCAGGAGCTCGGGTGTCTCCTCGTGCAGCGAAGCGTTGTCGATCACGATGCCGGCCCCAAGGGCATCGATCCCCCGGCAGAGCCGCTCCACGCTCGCGCGGTCCTTGCGCCAGAAGGCCTGATCCACTTCGAAGGCGATGAGCGAGGGTGCGATGCCGGACTTGGCGGTGCACAACTCTACGAAGCGAAGAAAGTTGGGGTCGGAGAGCGAGCTCGCCGACAGGTTCACGGAGAATTGCTCGGGCTCGTCGGCGAACATGGAGCTGCGCTTCGAGAGCCACACGATGAGCGCGCCCGCGACGCGGCGGTCAAGCACGGTGCCGAGCCCGTTCAAGTCCGCCTCGCGCAGCAGGCTGACGGGCGCGGTCTCGCCATTCGAGGCTGCCTCGCGCAAAAAGACCTCGAAGCGCCGCACCCGCATCCCGCGCTGAAGCGGCGTGAGTGACTGCGCGACGAGCGCCACCTGAAATGAGCGCAGCCGGGTAAAGACCGCATCCATCTGCGGCTCATCGACTGCCGGACCGTATGCGACCAGACGCTCGACCTGTGCGGGCGAAAGCTCCCGCGCGGCGGCATCATTCGAGCGGTGAAAGGCGTGCGTCGAGGCAAGGCGCGCGGCCCAGTCGTGCGCCGCGCGTTGCACGGGCACAGGAAGATCGAAAAAGGCCTGCCCCTTGCCCTTGAGCCTGCGGCTGTCGACGACCAGCATGATGAAGCCGCGGAAAACATTCGAGGTGTCCGAGGCGCGCAGCAGCACGGCGGTGCGCTGCTCGGGCAGCTCGTGATCGGCGCGTGCCGGTGCTGAATTGCCGCCGAAGCGCTCCACTGCGAGCCGTACGGCATCGCGCTCGGCGGGACCCCACACGCCGGCCGATTGCCAGCACACGTTTCCGCGGTTGTCGTGCATCGAGAGCCGCTGGGCCCAGCGCAGCGGCAGCGCCGCCGTGATGCGCTGTGCGTAGGTGCCGGCCAATTCCTCGAGCGCCGAGGTCGCAGGCGCCACAACGGCGCTCGTCGTGGACATGACTAGGGGGCTTTCCGCGGGTGGAACATAATTCCATTCTATTCAGCCAAGCCGCGGCATCCGTGACGGACACACCAGCTGGGGTCACCGAAATCGTGAATTACACCTCGGTTCTGCCCCATACTTGCGCAGAAGGCGTCATATGCACGGTTTGATGCAGGGTCGCAGTCTGAGAATCTCGTCGATTCTCGAGCACGCCGAGCGCCAGCACGGCACGACCGAAGTGCTCTCACGACGGGAAGACGGCACGCTCGCGCGCTCCTCCTACGCGCAGGTTGCGCGGCGCGCGCGGCGTCTGGCCCGCGCACTCATCGCTCTGGGTGTGCGGCCCGGTGATCGGGTGGCGACGCTCGCCATGAACAGCGATCGACATCTCGAGCTCTATTTCGCCATCGCAGGAATCGGAGCCGTCTGTCACACGATCAATCCGCGGCTCTCCTGCGAGGACATCACCTACATCGCTCGACACGCCGAGGACGTGGTCCTGTTTTTCGACCCGACGTTCGCGTCCATCGCTGAAACGGTCGCGCCTGCGCTCACGGATCATTTGCGGTGTGTCGTCGGGCTCAGCGATGAGCCATGCCTCACGCTGCGAGTGCCCAGCGGCATCGACGTGCATGACTACGAGAGCCTGCTCGGTGAAGTCACCGAGGACTTCGACTGGCCGGACGTAGATGAACGCAGCGCCGCGGGGCTGTGCTACACCTCCGGCACCACCGGGCGACCCAAAGGCGTGCTGTATTCGCATCGCTCGACGGTTCTGCACGCGATGACGATCAACATGGCGGATGTCGCCGGCCTCAAAGCAATCGACCGGCTGCTGCCTGTGGTGCCGATGTTTCACGCGAATGCGTGGGGGTTTGTGCACGCAGCGACCATGGCCGGTGCGGCGCTGTTTCTTCCGGGTCGCAAGCTCGATGGCCCCTCGATCGTCGAGCTGCTCAATCAGCAATGCGCGACCGTCTCTGCGGGAGTTCCGACGGTGTGGCTTGCGGTCATGGCGCACCTGCGCGCAACGGGTACGGCGCTCACGACACTCAAGACGATTTTCACAGGCGGCGCGGCATTTCCGCGGGCGCTGATGGCGGAATATGAGGCGCTCGGCGTGCACGTGGTGCACGCCTGGGGGATGACCGAAAGCAGTCCCGTCGTGACCTCCAACGCACCGAAGCCTGCGACCGCACGGCTCGACGCGCAGGCCCGGCTCGATGAGCGGGTGACCCAGGGACGCGTCGTCTTCGGAGTGGAGGTCGAAGCACACGACGATGAGGGCCGTGCGGTACCGCACGATGGACGCACGCAGGGTCATCTCGTCTTCCGCGGCCAGTGGATCGCGAGCGCCTATTACGGGGCGCCGGGCTCCGAGGTGGGCCCCGATGGCTGGTTTTCGAGCGGCGATGTGGGCGTGATCGACGCGGAAGGATTCGTGACCCTCACCGATCGCACCAAGGATCTGATCAAATCGGGCGGCGAGTGGATCAGCTCGATCGCCATCGAGAACATTGCGGTCGGCCATCCCGACATCGCCGAGGCCGCCGCGATCGCCGTGGCGCACGAAAAATGGGGCGAGCGGCCGCTGCTCATCGTGGTGCCCCGGCCAGGATGCGCACCGCAGCCGCAGGCGGTGCGCGCGTTCTTCGAAGGCAAGATCTCCAAGTGGTGCATCCCCGATGCGGTGCTCGTCGTGGAGTCCATTCCGCACGGAGCCACGGGAAAGATTTTGAAAACGGAGCTGCGGCGGCTGTACGGGAGACCCCTGTGACCCAGCTGGCGTCGGCGAGAGGTCTGGCTTTCGCCGCCGTACTCGCAACGCTCGCGTGTCCATGCACGGCGGAGCCGAACACGGCGGTGGCGCGCCGCGCCATCGCAGAGCTCGTTCCGATCACGACCCTGAAACTCGGCAAGACGGCCGATTGGGTATTGGTCATGCCGCAAGCCGTGTGGGTCGGCAGTACAGGTCCCAATGCAGTACATCGCATCGACCCGCGTACGAACCGGCTCGTCGCCACGGTCGCGGTCCCGGGTGAGCCGTGCGCTGGGCTCGCAGCGGGCTCTGGGAGCCTGTGGGTGCCGTTGTGCTCGCACCGGCTCGCACGCGTGAGTCTGCGCACCAACCGGGTCACTGCCATCTTCCCCGTTGGTCCCGCGGCGCGAGAATCTGGTATCGCGACCGGGGCTGGAAGCGTGTGGCTGATCACCGAGGCACAAGGCGCCCTCGCCCGAATCGATCCGCAAAGCGGAGCGATCCGGCAGACGATCAGCCTTCCTCCGGGCTCCTACAATCCGCGCTTCAGCGATGGCACGATCTGGGTGACCCGCGCGGATGCAGCGCAGATCACCCACATCGATGCCCGCACCGGAGAGGTCCTCGGCACGACGCAGACGGGGCCGAATCCGCGCTTCCTGACCGCCGGCGACGGCTCGATCTGGACCCTCAATCAGGGCGACGGCTCTCTGACACGCATCGATGCCGGCTCGGCTCGTGCGCTTGCGACCGTGCGCCTGGGCACCCCGGGACATGGCGGAGACATCAGTTTCGGAGGCGGATTTGTCTGGACCTCCATGGCGCACGTACCGCTCTCCGGCGTCAGCAGCGCGACCAATACGCTGCGCTGTCAGTGGCAGGGTGCGGGCGGCGATGCGCTCGGCGTCGGCGATGATGCCATCTGGCTGACGGACTACGACGGTGGCACCGTCTCCAGGCTCAGGCTTCAGGATGCCCTGAGTCGCTGCGGCGTACCGCTTCGCAATTCAGGCCGGGTCGCGCCGCAGCGCCTGGCACATGCAGTGGATCGAGCCCCCGCCGTTGCTGATCATCGAGACCTCGGGCGCGTAGACGGTCAGGCCCTCGGCGCGGCAGGCTGCGATCAGGCGCTTGTTGGATGCGGGCAGAAGCACGCGCTCGCGCCCCAGCGCCACGAGGTTGCAGCCGAGACGCATGGCATCATCGTAGGGAACCTCGAGGATGCGGATCCGCTGTGATTTAAGCCACGTGACGAGCTCGGGCTCGACGGCCTCGACGCACACGGCGGCGAGACCCTCCGCCATCATGCCGATCTGCACATCGAGGTGCAGGAAGTGCGGATCGAATGCGTATTTGAAGAACTCCCACCCCTCCACCTCGAACCATGATTTCAGCTGATCGACGGCCGGCTCGATCGAGCGCTCGCCTGAGAATCCACACACCGCGACGCCCGGCTTCAGCACCATGAAGTCGCCGCCCTCGATGTTTCCGGCGCTGATCATGTCGTAGATGGGGATTCCGGCCTGCAGATAAAAGCGTAGACAGGCCGCGTACTCGCCGCGGCGGAAGGGCTTCTGGCACTGCATGATGACCGCGCCCCAGGGCGTCATGACGCTGCTGTCGCGTGCATAGACTTGATAAGGCAAGCCGGCCTGCGCAGGCAGCTGGTGTACCGTCGCACCAGCCTCCTCGTAGACACTGATCATCTCTGCGTATTCGGCACGTGCTCTTACCGGGTCGAACTTCAGGCCGACGCGCAAGGATCGCTGCACGACCGCGTTGCTCGTGGCCTGCCAGCTGTAATGATCGATCGGACCGATGAGCACATCGCGCAGCCGTCCATATTCGCTGTCGATCCCCCAGCGCTCGGGCCGTGGGGTGTTGCCGCCATCGAGGCGAGTACGCAGCTGCATGATGTGGGTTCCTAGTCGTTCGCAACGGCCGTGACGGCCTGCACAAGCACGTTGGCGCCGCTTGCAAGATCGGCCGGCGTCGCTTCCTCCGCCTCATTGTGACTCAAGCCTCCGGCGCAAGGCACGAAGATCATGGCCGTGGGCGCGAATTGGGCAGTGTTGAGGGAGTCATGGCCGGCGCCGCTGACCATGCGACGGCGGCTGTATCCAAGTTGCGCGGCGGCGCCGTCGATGATCTCGACGAGCGCCTCATCGAATTTCGTGGGCGGCATGTACCACACGGGGGTGACTTGCGCTTCGATGTGGTGGCGCGCGGCCGAGCTTCGAACCTGCTCACGCAACGCAGCCAGCATCGTCTCGAGCGTGTCGCCGTCGGGGTGACGCAGATCCACCGAGATGACGAGCCGCTCGGGGACCGTGTTGCGCGAACCGGGAATGACCTTGAGATCACCGATGGTCGCCCGTCCCCAGGGCGCGTTCGCGTTCGCGATCGCGACCGCCGCATCGATGATGGGACAGGCTGCGCGCCACGGATCGCGACGCATTTCCATCGGTGTGGGACCGGCGTGCGCGGCTTGACCCTGGAGGGTCACATCCAGCCAGTGCAGTCCCTGGATGCCCGTGACGACACCGATGGTGGTGCCCGTCTGCTCGAGGATGGGACCTTGCTCGATGTGCACTTCGAACATTGCGCGAAACGGCCGCGCCCGCGCGGGCGCATTGCCCTGATAGCCGATTCTTTGAAGTTCCGCGCCAAAGCTCTTGCCACTCTTGTCCGTGCGGGAGTACGCGTATTGCACGTCATATCGGCCGGCCACGACCGCCGAGCCCAGCATCGCAGGCACGAATCGACAGCCCTCCTCGTTGGTCCAGCTCGCAACTTCGATGGGACGGCGCGTTCGGATGTCGTGGTCGTTGAGCGTGCGCACCACCTCGAGGCCCGCCAGGACGCCGTAGACGCCGTCGAACCGGCCGCCCGTGGGCTGAGTATCGAGGTGACTGCCGATCAGCACCGGTGCGGCTGATGGGTCCGATCCTGGTCGCGCCGCGAACAGGTTGCCAACTTCATCGACGCTGAGCGCGCACCCCGCCTCGCGAGCCCAGCTGGCAAAAAGATCGCGCCCCGCCTTGTCCTCGTCCGTGAGCGCCTGGCGATTGCAGCCGCCGCGCTCGGTGGCTCCGATCGCGGCCATGCTCATGAGGCTCGCCCACAGACGATCCGCATCGACGCGCATTGGTGTGAACTTAGAGGGCATGTGAGACCTGCGCAAGCTCGCGCGCGAGCGCGGTTCCTTCTTCGTCCGCGAGCGCCGCCGCCTGCAGGCGCGCAAACACCACGGCCCCATCGCTGCGGGCTGCGAGTGTCTCGAGCTGCCCGACGAGGGTTTCGAAGTTGCGCCATCCGCGTTCATGTGTCTCGCCATAGCCCTTGACGAGTCTCTGCGCCCGTGCGAGCTCGAGCGCGAGCGCATAGTGCATCGGGGCGAGCTCGCCGATCCGCGCAAGCCACCCCTCGATGCGCGCGTTCTCTTCACCATAGCGCAGCGTGCTGCGGCGCCAGCGCCTGAAGCGCGCGAGGGTATGTAGAAGAACAAAGCCACTGATGCTCGTCGTGTGCACCTCTCGGCCGCTCGTGAAGCGAGCGAGCCAGCGGCACCACCTCGGCGAGGCAAGCAACCATCGCCCGAGTCTCTCGGGCAGCGTGCCTGCGATTTCCGCGACCCGCGGTCGCAGAAACTCGGTCACGCCGAAGAGCTGGTCCGGTGCCGCGCGTACCTCGGTGCGAATGCGCTCGAAGCGCGCAGCACGCGTCTTGAGGTCGGCGATGCGCAGGGTGTCCTCGAAGCTCATCCACAGTGCCAGCGAGCGCGCCGTGGCCGCGGTCAGCGCGGCGTCCGAGTCCGCCGGCTCGAGCCCGGCGACCCGTTCGATGCGATCCAGATACAGCGCAGCGTAGGCCGGATCCTGATAGTCGATGAGCCGGCGCGCACCCTCGAGCACCCAAGGTTGCACCACCGGGGACAGCTTTCGGATGCGATCGAGGAGCGGCTGCAGCACCCTCGAGCGCGCCTCGCTCGGCACCGCGGGCAGCGCAGCGACCGAGCTCAGCTGCGCCGTGCTCGGAGAGGAGATCTCGCGCGCCGCACGCACGCAAGCATCCTCAAAAGCGGTGAGGTTGGTTTGCACCGCGATGCCTCCGTGGCGGATGGCGGCGACGAAGGCATCCTTCGGGAACGGCAAGACACCGCTGCCGCACAGCGCACCCAGAAGCACCGAGCTGATGATGCTCCCGTGCCGCTCCGCGACCTCCGCCATGTCGAAAAGCACGTGGCGCCTGGCCTGACTGCGCACGAGCTCGAGCAGCGCATCCGCATCGACGGTTCCATCCCCGAGCGCGCTTTTCTCCGCGATGGTGTAGCTACGATGCGTCGATGCAATGAGGGTACAGCGCTCCGCATCGACGAGGCCGCGCTGGATCATGCGGGCCGCTTCGGCAAGCTCGGACGCCACGACCACATCGACATCGCCCGCCGCCGGCATCAAAGCCATGATGGGATTGCGACCGGCGCGGTCCACTGCCGCGCGCGGCATGAGCTCGAGGTAATAGATGGTTGCACCGGTGCGCTGCGCGACGCCCGGAACCGAGGTCGACTGGATCAGGTAACCGCCGGACTCGGCGATCTGGATCAGCCAGTCGGTGAGGACACCGCCTCCCTCGCCGCCGAGCGCTGCCACGACGACACGCAGAGGCCGGGTACTCACAGTGTGTAGCGCAGCCGCCTGCGCTCACTGCGTCGCTGCAGCATGCCGATCACGAATCGCCGAATGGCGGCGAGCGCGCGATCCCGGCGTGTCGGATTGTGCAGCAGCTCCGCGCGATAGAACGACGGACACAGCGTGGCAGCGTGCGCGACCTCGCCGCAGACGCCACAGCCAATGCAGGTTTGATCGACGTGCGCGACCGGATCGCTGCGCAGCGGGTCCGGATGCGCGCGTACGCTCAGCGATGGACAGCCGGACAAGCGAATGCACGAATGATCGCCCGTGCACGCCTCCGGATCGACGCCGAAGCGCTCGCGCAGAATGCGTTCGCCGCGCTCGATGGACTTGCGCACGAGTGGCTGCACACGCCGCTGACGGTTGAGCGCACACTCCCCCTCCGCCACGATCACCTTCGGTCCGCGCTCGGGCGTGGTCAGCGCTTCGCGCAGCGCGGCGAGCGTGCCGCGGATGTCATAGGTGTTGACGGTGCGTACCCAGCGGACACCGATGCCCTTGACCGCATCGACGATGGAGTGATTGCCGGCGCGGCGCGCATTGGCCGCACGCGAGGACAGGATGTCCTGTCCTCCTGTCGCCGCCGAGTAGCCGTTGTCGATGATCACGGTGAGATCATCGTGGCGGTTGAAGACCGCATTGCCGATGCCACTCGTCAGACCGTTGTGCCAGAAGCCGCCATCGCCCATGACGGCGACCGCACGCTTGCCACCCGAGGCGAGCGCGGAGGCGCCAGCAGGTCCCAGTCCGTAGCCCATGATGCTGTTGCCCATGTTGAAGGGTGGCAGCGTGGCGAACGAATGACAGCCGATATCCGCGCTGATGTGAAGCGGACCGATGTCTCGCTGCAGCAGCTTCATGGCGGTGAAGAACGGCCTTTCCGGACAACCGGTGCACAGTCCAGACGGCCGTGCCGGCACGAGCGCGGCGAGGCGCTTGGCAGGCACGAGCGGCACTTCTTTCGGTGCTGGTCGGACGCTCCTCGCGATGAGCTCCGGCGCCCACTGTTCCAGGAAGCGCGCCAAGCCCTCTCGCAACACATCCGTGGTGTACTCGCCATGCTTCGGCAGCAGCTCCTTGCCGAGAAGTCGCGCCGGTATATCGGCGCGGCGCAAAATCTGATGGGCAGCCTGCTCGATGAACTCCGGCTGCCCTTCTTCGATCACGAGCACGGCGCGCTTGCCGCGGCAGAAGCGCTCCCATTCCTGAGGCACGAGCGGATAGGTGACGTTGAGAACGTACAGCGGCACCGCGCTCGCACCGAAGGCATCGGCACAACCATTGAGCTCGAGCGCACGCAGCACGCCGTTGTAGAGACCACCTTGCACGACGATGCCGATGTCCTCGCGCGTGCCGGGCTCGAAATCGTTGAGCGCGCGCTCGCTGATGAATCGCTCGGCCGCCGGGTAGCGCTGTTCGATTTTTTCGCGCTCCTGTGCGTAGGTCGACGGGGGCAGAATGATCCGTCCGTAGTCGCGAACCGGCGCCGCGAGCGCATCCGCCGGCGAGAAGGCCGGACGACGGTTGTCCTGCGCCAGGAAGCGCCCGTACACGTGACAGGCGCGGATGCGCAGCATGAGCATCACCGGCGTGTGGCTCGCCTCGGAGAGCTCGAATCCCTGCTCCACGGCTCGAACGATGTGGGGTAAGTCGGGTCTGGGATCGAGGAGCCAGATCTGCGACTTCATGGCAAAGGCGTGCGTGCGCTCCTGCATGATGCTCGCGCCCTCACCGTAGTCCTCACCGAGCACGATGAGCGCGCCGCCGCGTACCCCCGCCGAGGCGAGGTTGGCGAGCGCATCGGAGGCGACGTTGGTGCCGACCGTGGATTTCCAGGTCACGGCGCCGCGCAGCGGATAGTTGATCGATGCGGCAAGCATGGCCGCGGCGGTCGCCTCGGAGGCGCTCGCCTCGAAATGCACACCGAGCTCGCGCAGAATGTCCTCGGCATCCGAGAGCACGTCCATCAGGTGCGAGATGGGTGCACCCTGATAGCCTCCGACATAGGCGACTCCCGATTGCAGCAGCGCCTTGGTGACGGCCAGGATGCCCTCGCCGCGGAATTCGGCGCCCGCCCCGAGGCGCAGCGATTGCACCTCTTTACGGAAGGAGCGCTCGGCCATCGGCTAGACCGGCACGAGCGCCAGGACGCGCAGCGGGCTGCCCGAGCCGTTGACGATCTTCAGAGGCGGTGCGATGACGACCGCACCTGTCGGCGGCAGCTGATCGAGATTGGTGAGACTTGCAAGCCCGAAGCGATTCGCGCCGTGCATGATCGTGTGGCAGGGGAACATCGGCGTGAAGGTGCCTGCCTGACCGGCATCGGTGCCCACGGTCTCGACGCCGACTCCAAGAATATCGCGCTCGCGCGCCAGGAACGGCACGCACTCCGGATGAAAGCCCGGCGTGTGAGCGCCGTCGGCCCCGATGTTCAGGAACGCCGCCCCGCTGCGCTTCGACCAGTCGGTGCGGATCAGCACCCAGGCGCGACTCGGGATGCGCCCATGACGGGACTCCCACTCCTCGACGACCGCCTGGGTCAAGAGAAAATCGGGGCTTGCACTCGCCTGGCGCGTCACATCGATGACGCAGGCCGCTCCGATGAAGCGCTCCACGGGAATATTGTGCGTCGCGTTGTTGGCGTAGTCCTTGCCGCTGATCCAGTGCACCGGAGCATCGAAGTGCGTGCCGGTGTGCTCACCGCAGGCAATATTGTTCCAGTACCACGCCGGACCGCGCTCGTCGTAGCGCGAGATCTCCTCGAGCGTGAACGTCTTTGACTTGGCGAACTGCGGCGGCAGTTGCAGCGTCGGTGTTGCAGGCTCGAGCGGCATGGTCAGATCGACCACTCGAATGCCGCCCTGCAAAAGGCCGCTGACGAGGTGCGAAAGTGTCTGCGAATGAGCGCTCATGCGTATGCCACCCGCAATAATTGACACCTCAAGTATTTGCGAATATAACATACGCCACATGGGTGCGATACAGCCGGCGAGTCCGAGCACGGCATGAAGCGAATCGTCTGCCTCGGCGGCGGCCCCGCCGGACTCTACGCAGGCATTCTGCTGCGGCGGTCATTGCCTCGGGCGCGGGTCGAGATCTACGAGCGCAATCGTCCTGACGATACCTTCGGCTGGGGCGTCGTCTTCTCCGACCAGACCCTCGGCGCGCTGGCGCAGGCGGATCCCCGCTCACATGCGGCGATCGTCGCGGACTTTCATCACTGGGATGATATCGAGATCCGGTTTCGAGGCCGGCACTTCCTGAGCGGCGGTCACGGATTCTGTGGCATCGGCCGCAAGCGACTCCTCAATCTTCTGCAGGAGCGCGCCCGCGAGGTCGGCGCTGAGCAATTCTTCGAGCACGAGATCACCGACGAGGACGGCTTCGGCGACGCCGACCTCATCATCGCTGCCGACGGCGCAAACAGCGCCACTCGCAGCCGGCACGCGGCGCTCTTCGAGCCGGATATCGACGTGCGCCGCTGCCGCTACATCTGGCTCGGCACCACCCGGCCCTTCCCCGCTTTCACCTTCGCGTTCGAGCAGACCGAGCACGGCTGGTTTCAGGCGCATGCGTATCAGTTCAGCCGCGAGCTCTCGACCGTCATCGTCGAGACCCGGGAGGAGACCTGGCGCGCGCACGGTCTCGAGAATGCCTCGCCCGCGCGCTCGATCGAGTTCTGCGAGCGTCTTTTTGCGGCGCTCCTTGATGGGCATCGCCTGCAGAGCAACGCCACGCATCTGCGCGGCTCGGCCTGGCTCAACTTTCAGCGCATCCTGTGCAAGCGCTGGCACGCAGGCAAGATCGTGCTGCTCGGCGATGCCGCGCACACCGCGCACTTCTCGATTGGTTCCGGGACCAAGCTTGCGATGGAGGATGCGATCGCCCTCGCGCGCTGCGTGAGCTCGGGTGCGCCGCTCGAGGGCGCGCTCGAGGCCTATCACCGCGAGCGCAGCGTCGAGGTGCTGCGCCTGCAGAGTGCGGCTCGCAACCGCATGCAGTGGTTCGAGCATGTCGCACGCTACGCGAGCCTCGCGCCGGAGCAATTTGCCTACAGCCTGCTCACCGGCAGCCAGCGCATCGGCCACGCGAATCTGCGCGAGCGCGACCCGCGCTTCGTGGCGCACTACGAGCGCTGGCTGGCGGCAGATGCCGGCCTCACCACGCCTCGGCCACCCATGTTCCTGCCCTTCAAGCTGCGCAAGCTCACCCTGGCAAATCGGATCGTCGTCTCACCGATGGCTCAGTATTCGGCGATCGACGGAATCCCGGATGACTGGCATCTCGTGCACTACGGACATCGGGCGCTCGGTGGCGCCGGCCTTCTCTACACCGAGATGACCTGCGTGTCCCCGGAAGGGCGCATCACACCGGGGTGCACCGGAATGTGGAATCTCCCGCAGCGCGATGCGTGGCGGCGCATCGTCCGGTTCGTCCATGAGCGCTCTCCCGCAAAGATCTGCCTGCAGCTCGGCCACTCAGGCCGCAAGGGCTCGACGCAGCTCGGCTGGCAGCAGATGGATCATCCCCTGCCCGATGGGAACTGGCCGCTCCTCGCGCCCTCGGCGGTGCCCTACTTCGCGGGCATCAGTCAGATGCCGATCGAGATGGCGCGCGAGCACATGCAGAGCGTGCGCACCCAATTCGTGCGTGCGACCGAGCTTGGGATCGAAGCCGGGTTCGACATGCTTGAGCTGCACATGGCGCATGGCTATCTGCTCGGCTCCTTCCTCTCGCCGCTCACCAATCATCGCCGCGATGACTATGGTGGCACGGTGGCAGGACGGCTGCGCTTTCCCCTGGAGGTACTCGCGAGCGTGCGCAGGGTCTGGCCCGAAGAGCGCCCGCTTTCAGTGCGCCTGTCGGCCTGCGATTGGGCTCCCGGTGGTCTCGATGAGGCGGATCTGCTCGCCATCGGGCGGGCCTTCAAGGCGCAGGGAGTCGATCTGCTCGATGTATCGAGCGGCCAGACCGTTCCCGAGCAGCAACCCGTCTATGGACGCATGTGGCAGACGCCATTCGCGGATCAGCTGCGAAATGATGTCGGCATCGCGACGATGGCCGTTGGCAATATCTACGAGGCCGACCATGTGAACTCGATCATCGCCGCAGGGCGAGCCGATCTGTGCGCGATCGCTCGGCCGCATCTGGCCAATCCCGCGTGGACTTTGGAAGCCGCCGCGCATCAAGGCTACGCTGAGCAGTGGTGGCCCGAGCCGTATCTTTCGGGTAAGAGCCAGCTCGAGCGCAATGCGCGCCGTGCGGCCCAAATGGCCGAGAGCACGCTCGCATGAGCCCGCCCGGCACGGCTTGCACTCTTGCGGACCGCCACGCGGTCGTGACCGGCGCAAGCCGTGGAATCGGCGCCTCCATCGCGCGCGCGCTCATCGCAGCCGGGGCCCGGGTATCACTGCTTGGGCGTCACGAGCCATCCCTTCTCGCCATGGCCCAACAGTTCGGCGCCGGGCAAGCGGTCGCCGCCGTCGCCGACGTGACGGATCCCGCTGCGGTGCGCTCGGCTTTCGGCGCCGCGCGCGCTCGGTTTGGGCCGGTGCACCTGCTCATCAATAACGCGGGGCAGGCGGCGAGCGCGAAGTTCACCGAGACCGACGAGACGCTCTGGGCGCGTTTGATGGATGTGAACCTCGGGGGTGCCTATCGATGCACCCGCGAGGCCTTGCCTGACATGCTGAGCCTCAAGTTCGGTCGCATCGTGAACGTCGCGAGCATCGCGGGACTGCGCGGCGCCGCCTACATCGCAGCCTATAGCGCCTCCAAGCACGGCGTGATCGGCTTGACGAGGTCACTCGCCATCGAGCTCGCATCCAAGGGCATCACCGTCAATGCGGTGTGTCCGGGCTATACCGACACCGAGCTCGTGCGTGAGGCGGTCGAGCGCATCATCAAGGTCACGGGCCGAAGCGAAGCCGAAGTGCGCGCGTCACTCGTCGCGACCAATCCGCAGCGACGCATGATCGAGCCCGATGAGGTCGCGCACACCGTGCTGTGGCTCTGCGCGCCCGGCTCCGAGAGCATCACCGGTCAGAGCATCGTCATCGCAGGCGGCGAGGTCAGCTGATGGCGCGCGAGAAGAGCTCGGCTCGATTGAGCGTCGTGCGCGCCGACGCCGAGACGCGCGTGCACGATGACCATCACGAGTCGCTGCGACTGTGGCTGCGGCTCCTCGCGTGCAGCAATCAGATTCAGAACCGTATCCGCCAGGGCCTGCAGGCGAAGTTCGCGACCACGCTGCCGCGCTTTGACCTCCTGGCGCAGCTCGAGCGGGCCCCGCAGGGGCTCACCATGGGCGAGCTGTCGCAGCGCATGATGGTGACGGGAGGCAATGTCACGGGCGTGACGGATGGGCTCGAGAAGGAGCGACTCGTGGTGCGCGAGGTCGACGCCGATGACCGGAGGGTCTTTCGAGTGCGACTCACGGTCGAGGGCGAGCGTCAGTTCCGGCGCATGGCGGTCGAGCACGAGCGTTGGGTCATCGAGCAATTCTCAGGCCTCAGCCGCCGGGAGAAGAAGCAGCTGTCCGAGCTTTTGAGCCGACTCAAGCACTCGGTCCTGGAGCAGCCGTCCGGCTGAGCACCTCATGGCCCATTTCGATCCCAAGCATTTTCTCTGGAGCGAGGATGGCCGTGTCGGCATCGTCACCCTGAACCGCCCGGAGAAAAAGAATCCCCTGACCTTTGAATCCTATGCCGAGCTGCGCGATCTGTTTCGAGCGCTGCCCCCCCTGACAGACGTGCGCGCGATCGTGCTCACGGGTGCCGGGGGCAATTTCTGCTCGGGCGGAGACGTGCACGAGATCATCGGACCCCTGACCCAGCGCGATCCGCAGGGGCTTCTCGACTTCACTCAGATGACCGGCGATCTCGTCAAGGCGATGCGGCATTGCCCGCAGCCGATTATCTGCGCGGCCGATGGGGTGTGCGCCGGTGCCGGAGCGATTCTCGCCATGGCCGCGGACATTCGCCTCGGCACACCGCGCGCGCAGACCGCGTTTCTTTTTACCCGCGTCGGCCTCGCCGGCTGCGACATGGGTGCTTGTGCCATCCTGCCTCGCATCATCGGCCATGGTCGCGCAAGCGAGCTCTTGTACACGGGCCGGGCGATGCTCGCGCACGAGGCGCTGCAATGGGGCTTCTACAGCAGGCTCGTGGAGCCGGACCGGCTGCTCTCCGAAGCCACGGAGCTTGCGCGGCAGATCGCACAGGGACCAACGCTCGCGCACGCGATGACCAAGCGCATGCTGCACCGAGAGTGGGCCCTCGATATCGACGCGGCACTGGATGCCGAAGCGCGCGCGCAGGCCGAGTGCATGCAGACGGAGGACTTTCGACGCGCGTACCGCGCGTTCGCCGCGAAGCGAAAGCCCGAGTTCGAGGGCAACTGAGCGACCCGATGATCGCGGACTTTCTTCAATGGCCCTTCTTCGACGCGACGCACCGCGAGCTCGCCGGCGCGCTGCGCATCTGGGCGGGACGACATCTCAGCAGCGTGCCCAGCACGCACGAGCGCGACCATCTCGATGCGCGCTGCCGCACGCTGGTGCGCGATCTCGGCACAGGCGGGTGGACGCGTCACTGCGTGCCCGCTCAAGGCCGCGAGTCTCAAGTCTCGAAGTCTGCCTCGAGCTTCGATGTCCGCTCGGTCGCGCTCGCGCGCGAGATTCTCGCCTGGCACGATGGTCTTGCGGATTTCGCGTTTGCAATGCAGGGCCTGGGAAGCGTCGCGATCTCTCTGACCGGCTCCCCGGAACTCCAGGCCCGCTATCTTCCGCGCGTGGCGCGCGGCGAGGCGATCGCCGCGTTCGCTCTCTCCGAGCCGCAGGCCGGATCCGACGTGGCGGCGCTCGAGTGCAGCGCGCGACGCGAGGGCAATGACTACCGCATCGATGGCACCAAGACATGGATCTCGAACGGCGGCATCGCGGACTTTTACTGCGTCTTCGCGCGCACGAGTCCGCTCGAGGTGCGAGCGGACGGTGCGGCCAAGGCAAGCGGCATCAGCGCTTTCGTCGTCGATGCCGCAACACCTGGACTCTCCGTCGCCGAGCGGATCGATCTCATCGCCCCGCATCCGCTTGCGACCTTGCGTTTCGATGACTGTCGCGTCCCCGCCGGACAGCGGTTGGGCCTCGAGGGCGAGGGCTTCAAGATCGCCATGCGCTCCCTCGATGTCTTTCGAACCACGGTCGCCGCTGCCGCCGTCGGTTTTGCGCAGCGCGCGCTCGATGAGGGCGCCGCGCATGCCCTCGAGCGCAGGATGTTTGGGCGACACCTCGCGGATTTTCAGCTGACGCAGGCAGCCTTGGCCGAAATGGCGACGGAGGTGCACGCAGCACGCCTTCTCACGTACCGAGCCGCCTGGCTGCGCGACCACGGCGAGTCGGCCACGGCAGAGGTCGCGATGGCAAAGTTCGCCGCCACCGAATCCGCGCAGCGGGTCATCGATCGAGCGTTGCAGATGTTCGGCGGCCGCGGCGTCGTGCAGGGCGAGGTCATCGAGCGGCTGTACCGCGACATTCGCGCGCTGCGCATTTATGAAGGAGCCACCGAAGTGCAAAAGCTCATCATCAGCCGCGAGCTGCTCGCGGCCACGCGCACTCGCGGCGGCGCCTCCGCGGCAAAGCACACGTGAGTTCCAAAGGACTGCAAATCCTGCAGCCCGAGGGCTGGCCGCGGCCGAGTGGCTACAGTCACGGCATCGTGGCACGGGGTGAGCAGATCTTCGTCGCCGGACAGATCGGCTGGGACTCGCAAGGCCGTTTCCCGAGCGCGCGGCTCCACGATCAGGTGAGGCAGGCGCTCGAGAACATTCTCGCCGTGCTCGAAAGCGCCGGCGCAACCGCGCAGCACATCGTGCGGCTCACGTGGTTCGTGACAAGCCGCGAGGAGTACCACGCGAGCTCGAAGCAGATCGGCGTGGCTTACCGCGCCGTGATGGGAAAACACTACCCCGCAATGAGCGTTCTCGAGGTCTCCGGTTTGATGGAGCCACAGGCCAAAGTCGAGATCGAGGCGACCGCAGTCGTTGAGGGGAAGCGTCAAGGAGCATGAAAGCCGTATTGCTCTGCGGTCACGGCGGCTTCGAGCAGCTTGAGTATCGCGAGGATGTGCCGGTGCCTGCGCCGGCGGCCGGTGAGGTGCTGATTCGGGTGGGCGCGGCCGCCATCAACAATACGGATATCAACACCCGCGTCGGCTGGTACTCGAAATCCACGAACGCCGAGTGTGCAGGCGATACCGGTTGGACGGGTGTCGCGGTTCCCTTTCCGCTCATTCAGGGCGCAGATGCGTGTGGCCGCATCCTCGCGGTCGGTGCTGGAGTCGATGAGGGCCGCATCGGGGAACGGATACTCGTCGACCCGATCCTGCGAGCTCAAAGTGCGGCCGGGGAGGCCCAGTACTTTGGGTCCGATCGGAACGGGGGCTTCGCAGAGTTTGCAACGGCTCCGGCGGTCAATGCGCGCCGAATCACCAGCGCGCTCACGGACGCGGAGCTGGCCTCTTTCCCCTGCTCCTACGGTGCGGCCGAGAACATGCTGTCACGCGCCCGGGTTGTTGCCGGCGAGCGCGTCCTCGTCACCGGTGCATCGGGCGGCGTCGGCTCGGCCGCGGTGCAGCTCGCCAGCCGGCGTCTTGCAACGGTCATTGGCATCGTGGGTTCGTCCAAGGCGACGGCGATCGCGGACCTCGGCGCGAAACGGGTGCTCGAGCGCGATGCGGACCTGATCAGCGAGCTCGGACGAGAGTCGGTCGATGTCGTGATCGATGTCGTGGGTGGCGCCCCCTTCGCGCAGTTGCTCGAAGTTCTGCGACGCGGTGGGCGCTATGCCGTCGCGGGAGCCATCGCCGGGGCCATCGTCGAGCTCGACCTGCGCACACTTTATCTCAAGGATTTGCGGCTCCTCGGCTGCACCCTGCTAGAGCCCGAGGTCTTCACGAACCTGATGGGGTACATCGAATCGGGCGAGATCCGGCCGTTGGTCAGCGCGACCTATCCACTGCGCGAGATCGTAGCCGCTCAAACAGATTTCCTTTCTAAAAGGCGTCCCGGCAAAATAGTGTTGATTCCCTGAGATGGAGTGTATCGATGCGTCGACTGTTGCTCGCCGCATGTCTGTGCGCGGCTCTGAATGGCCTCTCGGCGGCGGCGGATGTCCCCTACACGCCTGACGGCCACCTCAACATTCCGGAGAATTATCGCAGCTGGACTTTTCTGACCTCGAGCCTGGATTTGAATTACGACCAGCCGATTCCCGGCGCATCGGATGAGCACTCCGCGCTCGACAACGTGTTCGTAAACCCGAGTGCCTACGCGCAGTTCGTCGCGACCGGCACGTGGCCAGACGGAACGATTTTCGTGAAGGAGAATCGCTACGCCGCCACTGCCGGGACGATCAGTCAGAGCGGCAAGTTCCAAACGCGGATCATGAGCATGGAACTGCACCTCAAGGATGAGAGGCGATTCGCCGGCGGCTGGGCTTTCTTCGTCTCGGACGGCCACAAGCCCGCTCAATACGTGCAACCGAGCGCGTCTTGCTATACATGCCATGCACGACACGGCGCAGTCGACACAACGTTCGTCCAGTTCTATCCGACCCTGCTGCCGATCGCGACCGCGAAGGGAACACTGGCGCCGGCATACGTCAGCGAAAGCGCCGCACTCGCCGGTCCGCATCAGAAATAAGGGCAAAATGCGCGAATAATTCCCACAAGCTTGGCCCCGGCAGCACAGTTAGTTACCGCTCGGTACAAACTTTCGCCGCGTCCTGTTGTAAGCTTCGCGAAAGGGCAGCACGTCGTCCACTATTCGGGCCGGCTGCCAAAACAATATGTTCAATGAAGCCGCGAGTGATTGAATGCTCGAGAAGAAACCGTCTGTTCGATTTTTGATCGTCTGGCACGCGCTCGTCGCGGGGCTGCTCGTCATGATGGCCGATCTGCGTGCCGTCGGTCGTGGCTTCTGGGGCATCGGACGAGAACAGGTGCTCGCCTGCTCCGTTTTTCTCGCAGCCTATGCAGTCGTGGCGCTCATTTCCATCGTTGCGGCGGCGCGCGGCCGCTCTCTTCGTCTTAGCACACTGATCGCAACGACCCTGTCGGTTTTCGGCCTGGCATTCCTCGCGCTGCTGCTGTTTGCTCCACAGCCACCCTATTCGCGTGCGTTGCTGCTCACGCTTCTAATCATGGCGTTTGCACTTCTGCCGGCCTCCGTGCTGTCAGGGCAGCTGCCGCGCTGGGTACCCGTGGCGCTGGCTCTGTGTCTGTGCGCGGCAGCTGGGGTGGACCTGTACCGACAGTTCGGGCCAGAGACAACTGCGCCGATGACGCGCACCTTGACCAGCATTGCAACCGCCCTGTACCCCGTTCAAGTCGAGACCTACCGGAATCCGGTTCCGAAATCCGTGGTGCGCGGCGGTGCCATCGCCACGGTGGGTGATCGATATCTGCTGGCAACCGGTGACGGGCGGATGTACCTGTTCTCCTGGCCAGAGGGGGGCAAATTCGAAAAGCCACGCCTGCTGCCCTATCGAGTGCCGTTCAATCCGGAGCAATTCAAACTCGCATCCCACGCGCACTGGGATGAAGCGCTCGCCAATACGGAGGAAGCCGACACCATCAAAGGCGTACAGATCTGGCAGTTCCGGGTCGCGGACGTCCTGGTGAAGGAGCGCGGCGACCATCTTCAGATTTTCACCTCGCACCACTACTGGAAGGATCGGGAGCGGTGCTATACGGTCCGTGTCTCGACATTGGAGATCGAGCGCAGCGCGCTTCTCGCAGGCGCCGCAGCGGGACCGTGGAAGACGCTGTACGAGGCAAGCCCATGCCTGCCGCTCGAGGGACCGATGAGTCTGCGCGGGAACAATCCGTTTGCCGGCATGGAGGTCGGCGGACGCATGATGCTGATGGGGCAGGACGAGCTGCTCCTGACCGTGGGCGATCACGCGTTCGCGGGCGTTGATTCACGCAACCTCGCTCAAGACCCGAGCGTGCCGTACGGCAAGACGATCTTGATTCACCTGCAGGATGGCAGCCATGAGATCTTCACGAGCGGCCACCGCAATCCGCAGGGCCTGTTTCCTGACAACACCGGCGTCATCTGGGAAACCGAACATGGCCCCCAGGGTGGCGATGAGCTCAACATTCTGACCAAGGGCTCGAACTACGGCTGGCCGTACGTGACGTATGGCACCGATTACGGTTCCTCCGTGTGGCCATTGAACAAGCACCAGGGCCATCACGATGGCTTCGTGCAACCGGTTTATGCCTGGGTACCCTCCATCGGAGTCTCCAGTCTCGTACGGCTGCAGGGCAATGCTTTTCCAAACTGGAAAGACGATCTGTTGGTCACCTCGCTGCACGGTCGAACCGTGTTCCGAATTCGGGTCGAAGGCCGCGCCGTGATCTATGCGGAGCCGATCAACATCGGGGATCGCATCCGCGATATCGTCGAGGGGCCGGACGGACAGATTCTGCTGTGGACCGATTCGTACAACCTGATCTCCCTGCATCCGGCGGACGGCGCGAGCGGTGCCGTGCTGTTTGCGACACGATGCGGCGCATGCCACACGATCGCTGCGGGGACGAGTGAGTCCTTCGGGCCCAATCTGCACGACGTTGTCGGCCAAGAGGCCGGAGCGAACGCGAGCTTCAAGGGCTATTCGCCGGCGATGAAATCGTTCGGCAAGACGTGGACGACTCAGCGGCTCGATGCGTTCCTGCAAAATCCGCAAGCCATGGTTCCCGGGACGTTCATGAATTTTCCGGGAGTCGAGGACCCCAAGGAGCGCACCAACCTCATCCGGTACCTGGTCAAGCCGGAGTGACGCACGCGAGTCAGTATCTGTGCAAGGACAGAATCTTGCGCAGGCTGTCGGGAGTCATCGGCTTGACCAATTGGGCATCGAAGCCCTCGCGCAGCGCACGCGATCGGTCCTCGGGTTGGCCGTAGCCCGTCAGAGCGATCAGGCGAACTGCGGCACCCGCCGGCAGCGCACGAATCCGCCTGGCTACCTCGTAGCCATCGGTGCACCACCATGCGCAGGCTGGCGGACCATTGGGACGGGTGTCCCACAGGCGTGGCCGCCCAGTCATAATCACGGATGAGGGCGGCCATTTCGCTGTCGCCGAAACCCGCATCGGAGGCGTCCATGTGCTTAAGCGGATCCGGGATCCGGCTCATTCGTTGTGGCTCAAGATGACAACCTCCATCGTACGATCGCTCGGCGGTCTGCTCATCGCCGCTGCAGTCCTGGGCGGTTGTGACAAGCTCGGACTGGACAATAAACGGCGCGTGTCCACGCAGGTTCCGAGTCCTCAGGAGCTGCAGGTCGTCCGGTACATGTCGCAGAGCGCGGGCCCAGACGGACGCGCGGTCTTCGACCACCTCGAGCAGGCGAAATCATGCCATGACTTCGAGCTCGCGATGCGCTGGAATCGTCCACCGGATATCGAAGGCGGCGCCTTCAACCAAAAGCTGATCTATCTTTCCACGCAGGTCCCGGAGGATCTGCCGAAGCAGGCCGAAGTGTGGATAACCGGGAGTATCGAGCGCGGCGAGGCACTCCCGTCCGGCGCATGGGGATGGTCCGTCAGAATGAAAGATGGCTCCGAGGTCCAGGCCATCGAGAATGCCGAATACTGGCAAAAGCAGGAGGCCTCGCAGCAGGATTTGCCCGCCCGTTCGGAGGCTGGCGCGATCGTCAAGCCGAATGTACCCGGGCGTGTGCTGTGCGCGCACGGCATCTATCAGGGCCGCATCGGCAAGTCGCCACAGCAGCAGGGCAACGTGCCCTTGATCTCCGTCCTGTTTGCGCTCGATCGGCGCAAGTAGCGACGAAGCGCGGTTTGCTTCACAGATCGATGCTCTGCCCTACGCCGCGACGGCGAGCCTGATCGAGCACATAGTGCGCACTCGCCAGATCCTGAGGTGCGATGCCCAGCGATTTGTATAGAGTCACCTCAAGCGCCGCACGTCGCCCCATCTTGAGCCCGCTCGCAACCTCGCCGATCTCTGCAATGACGTGCTCGGGGGTGATGGCGCCCGCGCGGATCGCCCGCAGATATTCCCCGCCCTCGTTGAGGGTGGACTCACGTCGATCGACGAACATGCGCGAACGTACCACCATCGCGGTGTCGATTTCGGCGGCATCGGCGCGACTCGAGCCGACGACATTCAGATGCGCGCCGGGTGACACCCACTCGCCCTGAAGGATTGGATCGCGTGCCCTCGTCACGGTACAGATGAGATCGGCGCCGCTCACCGCTTCACGCACTGTCGCGCACGGCTCGACTCGCGGTCCATCCTGGGGAGATGTCTGCCTTGCGAAGACTGCCGCGCGCTCGCGATCGCGCGCCCAGACACGAATGCGGCGCAGCGGGCGAACGCAACGCATGGCCTCGAGGTGGCTGCGCGCCTGCTCGCCCGCGCCAAGGATGGCCAGATCACCCGCATCGGGTTGTGCGAGCAGACCGGTCGCGAGCGCGCTCGCCGCCGCGGTGCGGATCGCCGTGATTTCGGCCGCATCGAGGAGGGCGACGGGCCGTCCCTCGTCGACCTCGAACAGCACCACCAGGCCAAGATGCGAAGAGTACTGTGCGGACCGACGCGAGTTCAGGCTCACGAGCTTCACGCCGAAGCACTCGGGATCCGAAAGATACGCCGACATATTGCCGAGCAGTCCGCGATCCTCCGGCATCACCAGCACCGTGCGCAGCGGCAGTACGACACCTCCCTCGGAGACGGCGATCATCGTGCGGCGCATGAGCTCGATGCACTCCGGCATGGGCAAGAGCTCGCGCACGTCCGCGCCACGCAGAATGCGAAGCTCCATCACCCGGGCCCAAAGCGCGCCCGCAGCTCAGCGAGCGCCGCGATCAACGAGTCGATGTCGCTCTCGTCGTTGTAGAAGTGAAAGCTCGCGCGCACGTTATGGTCGCGGTGCGAGGTCACGATGCCGCGCTTCATGAGCTCGGCGGCGAGTTGTACGCAGTCACCCGAGCGCACGGCGACCGTCGCGCCACGGCGCGTATCCTCGCGCGGTGTGATGCTGGGCCAGCCGATGCTCTCGAGCCGTTCCATGCAGCGACGCGTGAGCTCACGAATCCGGCCTTCGATCGCGGTCAGACCAATGTCGGTGATCAATTTCAGTCCGGCCTCGGCGGCGTAGCAGCTGGGGACGGGTGGTGTGCCCGCCTCGAAGCGGCGCGCATCCGGCGCAGGCGTGTTGGCGTAGATGTCCATCGCCGCGATGTCCGCCTGCGCGAACCAGCCCGTGTGAGTCGGTACAAGGGTGCGCGCGAGCGCATCGCGCACGTACAAGAAACCGATGCCGGCGGTGCCGATCAGATACTTGAGCATCCCCCCGGCGGCAAAATCCACGTCCAGGGCGCGCACGTCGATGTCGAGCGAGCCGACCGACTGGTAGCAGTCGAGCAACACCTGTGCGCCGCGCGCGTGCGCGAGCCGCACGATCGCGGGCACATCCAGTCGCGCGCCGTTGCGATAGCACACGTGCGTGATCGCCACCAGATGTGTGTGCTCGCCGATGCTGCGCGCGAACTGCTCCACCGGAATGTAGCCATCCGCCGCGGGCGGCACGTGGATAATGTGCGCTCCGCGTGCCGCCTGAGCGTGCCAGATCTGGGCGGTCGTCGGGAACTCGAAATCACTCACGATCACCTGGTTGCGCTCGCCCGAGAAGTCGAGCGCGCTCGCGAGCGCATTAAGACCTGCGGAGACCGAGGCGGTCACGGCGATTTCCTGGGGTGAGCAGTGCAGCAGGCGCGCCGTGCGCGCTCGCACGGCTTCGTTCTTGGCAACCCAACCATCCCAGTTCGCGCCGAGCGTGAGACGCTCCTCGAGATACGCCGTGAACGCAGCCTGCACGCCGAGCGAGAGCGCTCCGTAAGAGCCGCTGTTCAGATAGGCCTTGTGCGCGAGGAGCGGGAATTGCCTGCGCAGCGCCTCGAAATCCGGCTGCATGTTCTTGTGCCCTGCCGCCACGGCGGCGAAAGTATAGTATCGTTTCGCTGCCATGGCAGCCCGCCGCCCGAAAGCGCACCGCTCGCGAGCCGTGCGTGCGCTCGATCTCGCCCGATGCCGCCTGAGCGCGGTCGAGAACGCGCTGCTCGATGAGCTCGTGACACGACGGATCGACCGGCGCACGTTCCTGCAGCATGGCAGCCGGCTTGGGATCGGGCTCACCCTGCTCGCGGAGCTGGCCGGCACGACGGGTTTCGGGCTGCAAGCGGCACCGGTGCGCGCGCAGGCGGTTGCAGCCGGCACCGTGCGCGCCGCAGTGGCGATGCCGCACGGTGAAATCGACCCCCTTCTCATCAACGACAGCGGCAGTTACCAGCTGCTGTTTCAGATCGCGGAGTACCTGTGCGTCACTCAGCCGGACCTGACGCTGAAGCCCGTGCTCGCGGAGAGCTGGTCGCCCAATTCAGACGGAAGCGTCTGGACCTTCAAGCTGCGCCGCGGAGTGCGCTTCCATGATGGGCAGCCGCTCACTGCCGCAGACGTGGTTGCGAGCTTCGATCGCCTGAGCGATCCGGCCGGCGCCTCCAATGCCCTGTCCGTGTTCAAGGGACTGCTCAGCCGCGGCGGCGCGCGGCGCGTCGATGACTACACCGTGACCTTTCACCTCGATGCACCGAATGGCAACTTCCCCTATGCCGTATCCATCGACAACTACAACGCCGTCATTCTGCCGGCGCACTACGGCGGCCACTATGAGAAGTCGTTCGCCGGGACCGGGCCTTTTCGCGTGGAGAGTTATCGACCACGCGAGGGCGTGACACTCATCCGCAACGAGGGCTACTGGGGGCCGAAGGCACTCCCCGAGCGAGCCGAGCTCAAGTTCTATTCCGACCTGCAGCCCCGGCTCGTCGCCCTGCAGGCCGGTGAAGTCGACATGCTCGATGCGATCCCCGTGATCATGACGCCGGCGCTGCGCGGCAATCCGGAGATCCGGCTCGTGCAGGTGCGCTCTGCCAACCATCGACAGGTGCATATGCGCTGCGACCGCGCTCCTTTCGCCGACAAGCGCGTGCGGCAGGCGCTGGCGCTCGGCATCGATCGCAAGAAACTGCTCGCCGGACTGTGCCACGGCATGGGCACGCTCGGGAATGACAGCCCCTTCTCCCCGCTCTATCCGAGCACCGACCGCAGCGTGCCACAGCGTGATCAGGATCTGACTGCGGCCCGTCAGCTGCTGCAGGCGGCCGGAGCGTCCAAGGGCTTCGACATCGTGCTCACGACCGAACGCTACGCCGACATCGCCGAGTATGCGCAGCTTGTGCAGAACTTCGCCCGCGCCCTCGACATCCGCATCAGCCTCAAAGTGGAGACACAGGCGCTGTACTACGGCCGGTCGGTTCCCGGACAGTCAGATTGGCTCGACAGCTCCCTCGGCATCACGGATTACGCGCACCGCGGCGTACCCAATGCCCTCTTGCAAAACCCACTCATGAGCGATGGGCCATGGAATGCCGCACATTTCCGCAGCCCCGCTTACGATGCCCTTGTGCCGCGCTACGTGCGCGCACTCGATCTCGAGTCACAACGCAGCGCAGCCCGGGCCATTCAAACATTGCTTCTCGATGAGACGCCGTTGATCATCAGCTACTTTCCGGACCTCCTGGTACCGGTCCGCAAGGACATCGCGGGTCTGCCGCCCATCGCGGCGGGGCTACTTCTCGATCGCGTCCATCGAAGCTGAGTTCTCAATCGGAGTCCACCGATCCCATGCGCAAACCCCATCTTCGTGGCCGCGGGCCTCACTTCCCGATTCTCGATACGGTCGTGCAGTACCCGTTCGAGCCCGGTTACGTCGTCTTCACCATGTCTTCGCCGAAAAGGCTACGGGTCGTGGTCGGCGAAGTCACGGTCGCCGACACCGTTGCCGCTCTGGTGCTGCAGGAGTCCGATCATCTGCCGGTCTACTACTTCCCCGTCAAGGATGTCGAGCAGGCCTATCTCATGCCCAGCAGCACTCAGACGAAGTGTCCGTTCAAGGGTATCGCGACGCATTACTCGCTCAATACCGGCATCACCCTGGTCGAGGACGCCGGCTGGCGCTACCTCGAGCCGATCGCTGGCTGTCCGCCGATCGGCGACTACATGGCGTTCTACTGGAACAAGATGAATCATTGGTTCGAGGAGGACGAAGAGGTGTTCGTGCATGCGCGCGATCCGTTCCGTCGCGTCGATTGCCTGCCCTCCTCCCGCCATGTGCAGGTCATCGTCGACGGTGAGGTCGTCGCAGAGACTCGTCGTGCGACCTTTCTCTTCGAGACCGGCATGCCCACCCGGTACTACATGCCGATCAGCGATAGCCGGCTCGATCTGCTCTCTGCGAGTCGCTACGTCTCCCGCTGTCCGTACAAGGGCAGCGCCAACTACTACCACCTCACCGTCAATGCAAAGCGCCACGAGAACATGGTGTGGTACTACGCAGAACCGGTGCAGGAGTCGGCGCGAATCAAAGGACTCGTGTGCTTCTACAATGAGTTCGTCGATCGCATCCTCGTCGATGGTATCGAGCAGCCCCGCCCCGTGACGGCCTCCTCGCACGGCTACTACTGACGCCGTGACGGTCGGCGCACTGCTGGCCCGCCGCGCGGCGCTCGCGCTCCTCACGCTGTGGCTGCTCAGCCTCATCGTCTTCGCGGGCGGTGAGCTTCTCCCCGGCGATGTCGGGCGCGCCATCCTGGGTCCGCTCGCCGATGCGGGCGCGGTGGCGCACCTTGATCACCAGCTGGGAGTCGATCGTCCGCTGCTGCAACGGTACTTCGATTGGCTCGGCCGCTTCGTCACCGGGGACATGAGCCTTTCGTATTCGTACCATGCGCCGGTCGGGCAATTTCTCTGGCCCGCGCTCATGCGCTCACTCAAGCTCGGGGTGATCGCCTTCGTGCTGGTCGTTCCGCTGGGCCTCGCCGGTGGCGTCTGGACGGCGCTGCACGCGGGCCGACCGATCGATCGCATCGTGAGCATTGCGGGACTTGCGCTCGCGAGCATCCCGGAGTTCGTGACGGGCATCGTCCTCATCATCGTCTTCGGCATCTGGCTTAAGGTCCTGCCGGTCAGTGCAACCTGGCCGCAGCAGTCCTCGATCGCTACCCAGCTGCATCATCTGCTCTTGCCCTCACTGCCGCTCGTGTTGGTGCTGTTCGGATATCTCGCGCGCATGACACGCGCAGGGACACTGGAGGTGCTCGCCGCGGATTACACACGCACCGCGGTGCTCAAGGGACTGCCCGCGCGCACGGTGTTGTGGCGGCACGTGCTACGCAACGCGCTCCTGCCGACGATCGCAGTCATCGCGACTCAAACGGGCTATCTCATGGGCGGGCTCGTGGTCATCGAGACGCTGTTTCGCTATCCCGGCATCGGCGGCCTTATCTTTGCCGCGGCGCGCGACAAGGACTTTCCGATGCTGGAAGCCGGCGTGCTCATGATCGGTGTCATCTATACGCTGGCAGCGCTCGCCGCCGATGTCCTCAACGCGATCCTCAATCCCAGGATCGCGCGAGGCCGAGCATGAGGAGTCCATCTCGAGCGCTGCTGCGTTCGGGTGAGTTCGTGACCGGCATTGCGATCGTCGGGCTCTGGGTCGGCTGCGCCCTGATGGGACAGCACTTCGCGCCCTACGATCCTTTTGCCGATGACATTCTGAATGCGTTGAGCGCACCTTCGCGGCAGCACTGGTTCGGCACCGATCAACTCGGCCGTGATGTCTTCTCCAGAGTGCTGGTGGGCTCGCGCGACATTCTGGAGGTCGCGCCGCTTGCCACGGCGCTCGGAGTCGGGCTTGGACTTTTGCTCGGACTTGCGAGCGGATACTTTCGGGGTGCGCTCGATGAGATCATCGGCCGCGTCACCGACGCACTTCTCGCGCTCCCGCTCGTCATCACGGCGCTCCTCGCGCTGGTCGCGCTCGGCCCCTCCAGTGCAACCGTCGTGATCGTCGTCGGGGTTATCTTTGCGCCACTGATCGCACGCACCGTCCGCGCGGCGGTGCTCACCGAGCGCGACCTTGATTACGTCGCCGCCGCCCGACTGCGCAACGAGACGACGGGCTACATTCTCTTCGTCGAGATCCTGCCGAACGTGATGCCGCCGGTCCTCGTTGAGGCCACGGTGCGCCTGGGCTATGCGATTTTCGCGGTCGCGACGCTGAGCTTCATGGGTTTCGGCATTCAGCCGCCCTCACCCGACTGGGGACTTGCCGTCTCGGAAACGTACGGACTCATCAATGGTGGGATCTGGTGGCCGGCCCTCTTCAATACGCTTGCGATCTCCTCGCTCGTCGTCGCGGTCAACCTGATCGCGGATGCCACCCAGAGTAGCGATACATGAAGGCTCGCGAGGCGCTGCGCATCGAACGGCTCGAGGTCGCGTACCGTGTAGGCGGTGAGGATCTCACCGTCCTGCGCGGACTTAGCCTTCAAATCGAGTACGGTGAGACCTACGGACTCGTGGGCGAGTCAGGCTGTGGCAAATCAACCGCCGCGCTCGCCATCGTCCGTTATCTGCCCTCGAACGGCCACGTCATCGGCGGACGCGTTCTGATCGACGCGAAGGACGTTCTGGGCACTCGGACATGAGCCTCTGCGGGAGTTGCGCGCCCGCAGTGTCGCCATGGTCTATCAGGACCCCGGTCGCGCGCTCAATCCGACCATGCGGGTCGGATCCCAGTTGAGTGAAATCTTCCGATTGCGCGGCCTCGGCCAGGGCGAGGCCCGCCGCCATGCCGCTGCGATGCTCGAGCGCGTGCGAATCGCCGATGCGGCATCGGTCCTCGAGCGCTATCCGCACGAGCTCTCGGGCGGCATGCAGCAGCGCGTCGTCATCGGGATGGCGCTTGCCCACGAGCCCGCGCTGCTCGTTCTCGATGAGCCGACCACCGGCCTCGATGCCACGGTCGAAGCGGAGATTCTGGATTTGATTCGGGAGCTGCGCCGCGAGCGCTCCGCAGCGATCCTGTTCATCACGCATGACCTCGCCGTCATCGCCGAGATGTGCGACCGCGTCGGCGTGCTCTATGCGGGCACACTCATCGAGGAGGGACCCACCCGAGAGCTGTTTCGCGAGCCACGACATCCCTACACAGTGGGGCTGCTTCGCTGCTTGCCCCGAGCGGGCATCACCAAGGACCACGGCCGCATCGACAGCATCGGCGGTTTCCCGCCCGCACCCGGCAAGATGCTCACGGGCTGCCTGTTCGCCCCACGGTGCGCACTGGCGCAGGAGCTGTGTCGAGCACTCGATCCGCCCTGGCAGCAAGTGGCGGCTCATGCGAGCCGCTGTCACTATGCCGAGCGTGCGTCATCGTTGCCGCGCACGCCATCGGATGTCGACTCAGCGGGCAGTCCCCTTGATCGGAATGGTCCGCCGCGTCTTAAGGTGCGGTCTGTCAGCAAGACCTACGGCGGCACGCGCGAGCCCATCCGCGTGCTCGAGCGCGTCTCGTTCACACTGTGGCCGGGCGAGACGCTGGGCCTCGTCGGTGAGTCTGGCAGCGGCAAGACCACGCTCGCCCGAATCCTGCTCGGGCTGACGACAGCCGATACGGGGAGCGCGCTCGAGCTCGACGGCGAGCCGCTGACCTCGGGAGTCGCCGCGCGCAGACCCGAGCAGCGGCGGGCCCTGCAGCTCATCTTTCAGAATCCCGACTCCGCGCTCAATCGCTCAAGACGCGTGCGCGATCAGATCGAGCGGGCGCTGTCGCAACTGGGCAGCTTCGCAGGCGATGCGCTTCGCTCTCGGCTCCTCGAGCTCGCACACGCCGTGAGGCTGCCGGAGATCTACCTCGATCTGCGACCCTCCCGCCTGTCGGGCGGCCTCAAACAACGGGTGGCGATTGCCCTCGCCTTCGCCGGTGATCCGCGAGTCGTGGTGTGCGATGAGCCGACCTCGGCTCTGGATGTCTCGGTCCAGGCTGCGATCCTCAATCTGCTCGTCGACCTGCAGCGCACGCACGGGGTGAGCCTGCTGTACATCTCGCACGATCTGGCGAGCGTGCGTTACCTCGCCGATCGAATCGCGGTGCTCTACCTGGGAACGCTGATGGAGATCGGACCGGCCGCGCGAATCTTCGAGGGCCCGAACCATCCCTACACGGCAGCGCTCATCGCCGCACTTCCGAGTCTCGAGCGAGCGGCCAGCGACCAGAGCGCTCGGCTCGCAGGCGAGATTCCGAGTGCCATTCGCAGGCCGAGCGGGTGCGTATTCCATCCGCGCTGCCCTCGAAAGCTCGGGCCCTTGTGCGAGCAGGAGGAGCCGCCTGTTCGAGGTGGCCTCGAACCGGGCCACGAGATCCGCTGCCACATTCCCGTCGCCGAGCTTGCGGGCCCGGTACGAGTCCGTTGATCTGAGGGACGAACCCGCTGCGGACCCGCAGACGCTCCGCTCGAGCTTGGAGTCTGATACGCATCATGAAAAAGGGAGTCACCATGCTCAAGAAAAAGCTCTTCGCCGCGTATGCGGCCGCTCTGCCTTTGCTCCTGTCGCAGGGGACAGCTCATGCCGACGAGCACCCCTACAACCAGGGCCCGGTCGTGAACGTGCAGGGCGTACGCACGGAATACGGCCGGTTCGATGAGTACATGAGCTATCTCGCCACCACCTGGAAGCAGGAACAGGAAGCGGCGAAGAAGGCGGGTTACATCGTCAGCTACAGCGTACTCACCACGCAGCCCCGCAGCGAGCACGATCCGGACATCTATCTGGTGGTCACGTACAAGAACTGGGCAGCGCTCGACAATGCGACCGAGCGGGCCGACGCGATCTTGAAGCAAGTGGTGGGCTCGGTGTCCGCCGCCAATCAAGGGGCGGTCGACCGTAGCAAGCTGCGGCGGGTCATCAGCTCGGAGACCATGCAGGAGCTCGTGCTCCGGTAGCACGGCGCCTCAGATCTCGATGCCGACCTTCAGTCCCTCGTAGACCGCCTCCTCGGCGGTGCGCGGCGACGCTGCATCGCCGATGAGGCGGACTTCGACGGAGCCCTGCTCGAGCGCATCACCGAGAGTCGTCAGACCGGCTCGTGGCCGGTGCACAGCACGAGCGTTTCGACCTTGTCGATGACGACCGCCTCGCGCGCTCTGATGTGCTGCAGATAGACGCTGTCCGAATCGCTGCCATACAGGCGCATGTACGGCAGCACCTCACGCCGAGCTTGTGCAAAGAGGCCGCGGCCTGGTCGCGCACATACCAGGGCAGCGTCTCCCCGGCGGCGATGCCATTGACCGCGAGGCGCACCTGCCGACCGCTCTGCGCAAGATGCTCGGCGATGCCGATGCCGATCCAGTCGGCGCGCCAGTCGATGACCACCACGGACTGCCCGACCTCGACCTCACCGCGCAGCACCTGCCAGGCGTCGACGACCTGCAGCTCGCCCTCTTGCGCAAATGTCGGGCCGATAGGGCTTCGCGCCCGTGGCCATCACGACGACATCCGGCGCCGCGCGAGGCGACGGCGGCGGCATCGATACGCGTGCCGGTTGCATCTGCACTCCCGGGCCATTGCAATTCGCGCTAGCAGATTGGTCACCAGACCGCCGAACTCCGCCCGGCCGGGCAGCATTTGCGCGAGCAACGCCTGACCGCCGAGCCGACGCTCGGCCTCGAACAGCGTGACCTGATGCCCACGCTGCGCCGCCACCACCGCCGCCTTCATGCCCGCAGGTCCGCCGCCGACGACCATGACCTTTCGGCGTCGCTGCGCGGCGTGCAGCGTGCCGAAGCGCAGCTCGCGGCCGCTCACCGGATTCTGGATGCAGGAGATCGGATATCCCTTGTGGAAGTGTCCGATGCAGGCCTGATTGCAGGCAATGCAGGCCCGGATGTCCTCGGCGGCGCCGCGTGGCGGCTCTTGTTCGGCATTTCCGGATCGCAGATCAGCGCGCGCGTCATGCCGCACACATCGGCGTGACCTTGGCGCGATGAGCGCCTCCGCATCCTGCGGTTGATTGATGCGGCCGGTCACGAATACCGGGCAATCGCGATGCGCTCTTTGATGCGTGCGGCGTAGGGACGACGTAGGCCGCTCTTGAAGCTCATCGGCGGCGCGATGTGCATGGCGCCGCCCATGGTCGCGGAGGTGCCGAGCGTGATGTGCACATAGTCGATACTCGTCGCCGAGCCGCGTCACCGCCTCGCAGACTCTCCTCCTCGCGTCAGGCCGTGCTCGTCGACCTCGGTGCCCGAAATGCGCAGCCCCACCACGAAGTCCGTCGCGCACCTTGCCGCGCATGTCGGCGATCACTTCGCGCAGGAAGCGCAAGCGGCCTCTCGAGGCTGCCACCGTATGGCATCGTCGCGCACGTTGACCCGGGGATTCAGGAACTGCGCCGGCAGATAGCCGTGACTCGCCACGATCTCCACTCCGTCGAGTCCGGCCGCTCCATGCGCGCGCGCCGCATCGCCGTATCCGTGCACGATCTGGCGCGATCATGCTGGCGCGTCAGCGCCCGCGGCATCACATGGAAGCGCTCGTTGGGCACGCTCGAGGGCGCGTAGGCGACGCTGACAGCAGCCCGCCGTCCATTTCGGCGATCTCGCGGCCAGGATGGAACAGCTGTCCGAACAGCACCGTGCCGAAGCGATGCACGGCCTGCGCGACGTTGCGATAGCCCTCGATCGAGGCATCCTCGGTCGCCATCAGCACGTGGTTCGTGTAGCGCGCAGTCTCATGCACACCGGACACCTGCAGAATGATCAGCCCGACGCCGCCGCGGGCGCGCGCTTCGTGGTAGGCCACGAGAGGCGCATTGACGGTGCCGTCCACGGGCAGCGTCGTATCGTGGGCCGTCGACATGATGCGATTCTTGAGCGTGCAGCCGCGAATGCGCAGGGGCGTGAAAAGATGCGGGAACGAGCGGCGGTCAGCAGGGGTGGGTGCGTGCGGCACGACGCTCACCCTTGCGCAGGTGGACCGCGCACGGAACGAGGTGCCTCGGGTCCCGGCACACCCGCAGGTGTGACGCGCGGACCATAGTGCGGCGCTGGCGCGGCGGTGGGATACGCGCCAAGCCCCGGCGCATGGCCCGAGTAGCCATCCGTGATCGTCGGCAACGTCGTCCCGGCGTGCGATGCAGCCGACCCGGATCGCAACGTGAAGTCGAAGCTCTCCGGGTCATAGAGATGCTGCGGATCGGACTTGTCGGGCTCGCTCACCTTCTTGAACACCTCGAACCCGATGAGCTTGCTGTGCAGATCCTGCCCGGTCGCTCGCTGGTATTCCTTGAGAGTCTTGAAGCGATGGGTCTCGAGCATTCCGCCGTAGTCGACCACACGCCCTGCGGCGGGCGTATCCCACTCGAAGGCGACCTCGCTCCCCGGATTCAAACCAAAGCCGTTGTGATCCGAGCTCGAGTAGGCCGTGAATGTCCGAAGCGCGAGCGTCGCGCCGCCCCAGCCGTCCGACAGGATGCAGATTGTTGCGAAAGTGGACGTTGGAGGCGGGTCCGAAGTAGCGCGTCTGGCCGATCGAGCGTGTTCTGATAGAGGAGCACGCCCGCCGGTGTGTCGACGAGCTTCAGATAGCCGCCGGTCGTCGTGCCGTAGACGAGGTTCTGTAGAAATACAGCGGCCCGCCGAAGATCGGCTGGGCGCTGAGCGCGCCGCCTGTGGAATTGAAACAGCGGTTCCGGAATACCCGGATGTTGTGCGCGCCGCCGTCGGCCTCGATGCAGTTGTCGGCCATGTTGTAGAAGTCGTTGTTGTCGATATCGATCGAGACGGGCACCCGATCGCGCAGCTCGATCGGCGTGCCGTCGGGATCCCCATAGGTGTCCACGTCGATCCCGTCGTGCCAGTTCGCCACGTAGTTGTGCTCGATCACGTGGCCCTGGCCATAGACCTTCACCGCGTACTCGGAGGTGATGAGCGCGGGATATCCGGGGAATTTCGCCCACACCTCGGGCGTGAACCAGCTCTGCAGATTGCCGCGGGTCGTGCCGGCCGATGAACACGTTATCGGCGATGTAGAAATCCTTCGAGCCCGACCACCCGGCCTCGACGACGCGCCCCACGTCATAGATGCGGCTGTGCTTGAGCGTGAAGCCGCTCGAGCCGGCGATGTATCTTGATGCCGAGCTTGAAGGCGACCTGGGTGTTGCGGACCGTGATGCCCTCGAAATAGTTGTAGTTGCCGCCCATCAGGTTGAAAAGGTTGTCGCAGCCGTCGCCATCGAAAATGACTTCGCCGTCGCCCGGCCGCCTTGATGACGATGGGTTTGTCGGGCGTACCGCTCTGCGTCAGATAATAGGTGCCATCGAAGGGTGTGCCGTACGCGGCGATGCTGCGATCGAAGCCGCTGTAGACGAAGCGGTTGTCCTTGTAGAGCCCCGCGTGCACGAGGATCGTGTCGCCGGGCTTGCACGCGCGGCGGCATCTCACGCGAGTGGTCGGATTGGTCCGAGCCGAGATAGTAAGCGGCGAGCAGTCCGGTGAAGGCCGGCTGCTCGCGCGTTCCTTTGAAATCGAACGGATACACGTGGTAAACCGCACCGCCCGGCGCGGGCTGCGGCTCGCCTGCGAGTGCGTACCGTGACGGTTCATCTCCGCGCCACTGCGCACGCCATCGGGATCCTAGAGCACCACGCGCGCTTCGTACTCGGTATCGGGCTCGAGGTTGAGGATGCTGCCCGCGAACATGTTGGGCGCCACGTAGTGATTGAAGTGCTCGGGTCCGCCATCGCGCGGCACTCCTCCGCTGACCGCCTCACGCTGCAGACGAAAGAGTGGCAGAGCCTTGCGCCACGTGGTGTCGCCCTTCTTTCGATACGTGACCTGCACGGTGGCGTTGCGGTTGTCATCGCCGGTGATGCGCCACTCGAGTCCGATCGAGTTGAGCGTGGGCGGTTCGACCCAGAGCTCGTCCGGACGCGTCCAGGATTGCGACCAGCATGCGGCCGGACCTGCGAGCACGAGTGCCAGTGCGCAGGCCCGGGCACGAGCACGCGAGCGACTGCTCATCAGCCGAGTTCGACCTGCAGCACGTTGTGGGCGCGCAGGGCGGAACTGAGCGCGGCGCGCGGCACGAGCGCGGCACCGGGTCGGTGCGGATTGCTCTCGCGCTCGAATTCGAGACGCTGGCCGTTGAGCTCGATCGCGCTCACGCCGCAGCCGGCGCGACCGATGCGGTATTGCACCTGCGTCGGGTGCGGTAGCAGCAACGTCTCGTGAACCAGGCCGTCGAGTGCGCTTGGCATGACCGGATCGATGCGCAGCGAGCGCGCCTCGATGCTCAATCCGAGAAAACGCCGCATGATGAGACCGAGTGCGATGCCGGCGCCGCTCGAATACACGCGCCAGCCGCCATCGAGCGCGATCGTGCCGCGCGCGACCCGCTCGTACTCGCGCGCTTGCCTGATAGCGATCGGCGAAGGCCGCATCCGAGCTCGAGTAGTAGCAGTTCGCCTGGCGCAACGTCGCGGTCGGCACGACCGAGCGGATGCCGATCGGATTGGCCTGGCAGAGCGCCTGGAAGAAGCGCTCGCCTTCCCCGACGTGCGCCAGCGCCTGCGCATAGCGCAGATGCGCATGCGTGTACATGAGGCCGATCTCGCGGCCGAAGAAGGTCGCGGTCTCCGCACGCTGAAAGATCCGCTGCGGACCGCCGTGATAGGGCATCGGCCGGTCGAACAGGCGCACGCCATCCGGGCCCCGACAGATGCTCCTCGATCAACTGCAGGTGCGCGCGCGCCTGCTCCGGCGTCAGCAGGTCCTCGAGAATCGCGTGGATCATCGCCAGCGCGCTGTAGCGAACGCCGGTCGTCGCATCGCGCGGATGCAGCAGATAGCGTACCCGGCCGTCGTCCTCGAACAGCGCGTAGCCGGCGAGCACGCCGTCGACCAGCAGCAGGCGCTGGAAGTCCCGCTGCACCGACTGTGCCCAGCGCTCGAAGCGCTCCGCCTCCGCGCTGCGCCGCCAGAGGCCGCAGCGCCCGCGCCAGCTCCATGAGCGTCTGGAAATGCAGCGTCACGGTCCAGGCGCTGCACATGTGTTCGCGCAGCGCGGGATCGGCGGGCTGCAGCGAGTCGTTCCAGTCGCCGTGGCCGTAGGCGGCCAGCGCCGTGCCCGGAATGACGCGCTTCTCGATCAGCGCGAGCGCCCGCTCGATGTGCTGCCAGACGCTCGCGCGCTCGCCCGCCTCGGGACCGCGCGCATCGAAGAAGGGCACGGCTTCATCGAGCAGCGCGCGGTCAGCCGCAGGCAATCAGGTACTGCGCCAGCGACCAGCAGCGGCCAGAAGACGATATCGCCGTGTGAATCGCCGGGCCGGATGTTGCGCTCGCGCTCGAAGAACATGAACCACTGCGGCCAGTCCCCGTCCGGGTTCTGTTGGCGCATCACCCGCAGCAGCAGATCGCGGATCGGCTGCGGGCGCCCGAGCGCGAGCAGCATCTCGACCGGCCCCTGACACACATCGCGCGTTCCCCAGCCGCCGCCCGAGTACTGCTCGAGTCCGCGCGGTGAGAGGTAGTGCACCCAGGCATTCTGCGCAAACCAGGGAGCAAGCTCGGCGAGGCCCTCGAGCCGCCGCCGGTGCGGCTCTGCTGCGCCGCTTCGCACTTTCACGGCCGGCGTGAGTGGCTGCGTCGATGCGGCTCGAAGCGGCGGTGGATCCGCCTCCTTGACGAGCTCGCCCCGCATCGCGATGCCGAGCTGCGGCGCCGGCGCAGTCATGATGCAAAGATAGGGCTGCGCACGGGAGCGCCCATCGATGAACAACAGCTCATCGGCACCGATGCGCTCGATCTGCGTTCCGGCCAAAGGGGTGACACGAAAGGCGCCGCTCGGGAAGCGTGTGCCGACCTCGCTGTCGGGTGGCGCAACCAGAACGATGCCCTCGCCGCTGCGTGACCAGCGCACGGCACCCGCAGCGCTGCCGTCATCGCCATTGAGAGCCACGTGCTGTGAGATCAGGCAGCGCTGCGGGCCACCGGAGCGAAATCGACGGACACTGTCAGCTCGTGCGGTCTTGCGGCGGCCTCTGCACGACTTCGATGAGCCCTTGGTCGTGCCGATAGAGCCAGCGGCACGCATTCGGAGCCATCTCGAAGGCCGAGGGCACATCCAGCAGCTACCAGTTTTGCCCGTCTTCCAATGAACACGCGCAGGCCCTGGGAGCGGAAAAGACCAATGTAGCTGCGCACGGTCGAGAGCAAGCGGTTGATGCTCACGTGCCCCTGCGTCAGCATCGAGTGAAACACACCCGCCATCCACACGGTCGAGGTCAATCCGCTCTCATCCGGCGTCATATGGCGACCGGTGCGCAGCAGCTGTCCATGCGGTCGCAGCACCTGCAGCTCCTTTGACCGCAGCACCACGTGGCAGTCCGTAGCGTGAAAGAATGAAAGCAGGCGGCCCTGCTCGTCGCGCTCCTCGTGACGCCACGGCGCGGGAAACAGCTCCTGCAAGCTGCCCGCATCAGATCACTCACAGCGAGAAGCGGTGCCGCCGTGAAGAGCGACTGCGCAGCCTTGGCCCGCTCGACACGCGCCGAGACGGCGACGGGCCTTGCCTCCGCAAGCGCGAGCGCGGCATCGGCTTGGCCCGCATCTGCCGCCGCCGTCGCTTGTGGATGATTCGCCAGGAACCATCCGAAGAATCCCGCCTCCAGAGTTGCTCCGGGCAGCAGGCTCGCAGGCGCATCGCGAATGATCGCCATCGAGTGCTCGTGCTGCAGGCGTTGCGCAGACAGCTCGCCGCTCAATCCGGGTAACGCGGAAGCCGCGCGGCTTGCAAGGCCGTACAATTGCAGCGCGTCGGTCCCGAACGACGCTCCGCGCCGTAATGATCCAATCAAACTCCAGGGGTTCAGGCCATCGGCGGCCTGATTCTGTCGGGAGGCAAGCAGGATCCCGCGGCCGGGATGCGAAAGCGGCGTGTGGTCGATGTACTGACTGACGTAGTACTCATTCATGCGCACGGCACCGTAAGGGGCGAGCGCGAGATCCTGTGCGTACGTGAGATCGAGCGACTGCGCGGCTGCGCCTCGGTTCTCGAGTCGGACGTGCCAGAACCAGGCAGGGGCGCTCGCGGCGAGCACCAGCACCAACGAGTAATCGATGTCGAGCCAGCTGCCCGTCCCAATGAGTCGGCCGTTCTCTTCACGAAAACACGTCGGGCTTCCGGGACCGAGCAGCGGTATCCACTCGAGCCGCTCGCCGCGGCGCCGCAGATACACATTGGCCGGCCCGCCTTCGAGCTCATTTCCGAGGAACAGGTTGAGCGACAGCGAACCGCAGTCGAAGCGGTGTAGCGAGCCGTTCGAAGTGAATTGTGCGAGCAGCCCGGATGCGCTCGTCAGTCGGGGACCTGCCGGTGCGCCGTTCGGGCTCATCCCTTGCTCGCGAAGTATTCCTGCAGCGATGCGACACCGAGGCGTTGCGCCTCGAACAGGCTCTCGAGGTGCTCGCGAGAATTGACGAGCCCGCGGGCACGCAAAATGCCCTCTGCATCGACGAGCGCGGCATAGGGGAGCCGGCTCACCTGATAGCTGACTCCGAGCGGCGCGGACACGACGTAGCTGAACGCACCCAGTCCCTGCGCGAGCACGAAGTCCCGATGCTCGGCGGGATCACCGTCACTTGCGAGCACGATATCGAGCCATTGACGCTCGTTCCTGCCGCTCGATTTGATCATCGGCAGAAGCGACTTGCACACCGGGCAGGTCGGCGAGACAAAGAGCACGAGCGTGCTCTTGCCTTCTGCGTTCGGCGCCCCGACGCGCAGCGTGCGGCCTTCCAGGTCGATGACCTCGAGCCTTGGAACGGCTTCACCGACCGTGAGACCGCGCCCGAGCATCAGCGCACCCACAGGCGCGATGCGCTCGTGCAGAACGCCGAGCTGGCGGGTGAGCGCCAGGACCACCACCAGAAGCCCCAGAACCACGAGCCACAGGACGATGTTGGAGATTTGAAGCGCAGTCATCGCGGGCTCCGCAATGCCTGGGCGCGCGCCGCCGTCCCGAACAGCCGCTCGCAGGAAAGATACAGAAGCGCCAGCGCGGATACGCCCGCGGCGATCGTGACGGCATCGGTGATGACGAGTGCGCGCGGCGCCCAGGGCCAGAGCGCCGCGCCGAGGACGGCGGCCAGGATGAGGTTGCGCCAGACCATCCAGGTCGCGATCGGACGCTCCTCGTCGGTGGCGCCACACCCGCACGCGATGTCGCGTCGGCCGCGCCAGAGATTGAGCGCGATCGCGCCCGCATAGGCGGCGAGCAGAACGACACCGGCCGCGACCGCATACCCACGCGAGGCGCCGCCCAGCAATCCCAGCGCGATCAATATCTCGAGCACCGGAACGGCCCGCGATGCACGCAGCCGCGTGTACATCGATGGCAAGCCATAGGCCTCGAAAACGGCATCGAAGCGGGCCAGGTCGCGAAACTTATGGATCGCGGCGCTTGCGAACAGCGTCGCGAAGCACGCGACAATCAGGATGCCGATGACCGGATCGAGCATGATCCGGCCATCATACCGCGTCACCCCTCGCCGGTGTCCTCGCCCTTGAAGTACTCGACCGATGCCTGATCGTCGATCATCCGGTAGACCCACATGTTATTCGGCCACGCCGATGCATCCGGCATGGCGGCGAAACCGAACTTCTTGGAATCCGGATAGCCGCAAATGTCGGCCGTGTTCTGGTTGGAGAAGGACAGGTAACGCAGCGGCTCACTGCCCGTATTGGTCAGGGTGTGAGCGTTGTCAGGTCCTGCGGGGAACGCGGCGTAGTCACCTGCTCGCACATTCACCCGGTCCGCTCCAACGCGCAGCTCGCCGCTGCCTGAGAGCACGAAAAGCCCTTCCTCGATGCCGGCATGCCAGTGATAGGGAAAGGAGGTCTTGCCGGGTTGCAATTCCATCCAGTTGAAGCCGATCTGCTTCGCACCGGCTGCCGACGCCAGCCGCTTCGCCGTGACGCCGAAGCGCCCACGCGGACGACTCATACCCTCGAGCTCATCGACATTGACCACTTGCGGGTGCCTGCGCGTGCTCATCGCTCGCTCCTGTTCACAGGATCAGGCAGCCGGACATCGAAGAAATCGACGAGCCCGGTCTCGAGTGAATATTCAGCGCCGACGATCATCAATCCGCCCTCGCTGCTCAACTGCTCGAGGAGCGCCGAGCCGTGGCGCAGATGATCCACCGACACGCTGACGTTGGATCGCACGGCCTGGCGACTGAGTGCATCGAGATCGTGACGCAGCTCCGTGCGCATGAGACCTTCGACCGACGGGCGGATACGATCCACGATGGAGCTCACGTTGTGCGACTCGACCGCACCAGGCTCACGCAGGGCATCGAGAGTCGCCTGGATCGCCCCGCACCCGGAGTGGCCAAGCACGACCACGAGGCTGGTGCCGAAGCGCGCTGCTGCGAACTCGACGCTCCCGATCTGAGAAGGCGCAACGATGTTGCCGGCCACGCGGATGACGAAAAGATCGCCCAGTCCCTGATCGAACACGATCTCCGCCGGCACGCGCGAATCGGAGCAACCGAGAATGATCGCAAAGGGCTCCTGAGTGTCCTGCGCGAGTCTGAGCCGGCGCCTGATCTGCGAGGCGTCCGGGTCGCCGCTCGCGCTCGCGACGAAGCGTTGATTTCCCTTGCGCAGCCGATCGAGGGCCGCCATAGCGGATACCTTGGTTTGGGCCACGTACTTCGCCAGCTCGTGCGTCGAGATTGACGCGCCTCAATCCTAACACGGGGCTATGATGGCACCGTTCCCGAAGCGCTCTGTCGGAGGTTCCCATGTCGGCTGGCATCAAAAGTTCGGTCGCCGCGGCGGCAGCGTTCCTGGCCGTCTTCCCGGCGTTTGCTGATGTCTCGCTGATGGCCGCAAGGCTCGGTGCGCAGGATGTGCTCGCGCTCGAGAAATTCTATGAGGCCGCGTTCGGTCTCAAAGAAGTGAACCGGATCGAGTTCCGCGGTCAGGTCGAGGTCATGCTGAACTTCGGTGCGAATGCGCAAGCCGCCAAGGCGAACTCCAACGCGCAAGTGGTCATCATGCATCGTGACTCGGATGCGATTGCCGATACGGTGCCGCATTTGATCTTCGATGTCTCGGACGTGACGGCCACGGTCGCAGCGATCAAGGCGGCCGGAGGCAAGGTCGACGGCGAGCCGCGCCCGTTCGGCAACTCGGGCATGATCATTGGATTGGCAACGGATCCCGCGGGCAACCGCCTGGAGCTCATTCAGCGCGCGAAGCACTGAGCCTCAGCGGTAGCGCAGCTGGGAGAATTCCTCGTACACGGCCTCGATGGGGATCGCAAAGCCGATGCCCTGCGCGCCGCGCAGGACCATGGTGTTGATGCCGACGACCTGACCGTTCGCCGTCACGAGCGGGCCGCCACTGTTTCCCGGATTGATCGGCGCATCCGTCTGCAGCATCCGCTGTTGTCCCTGGCCGCGCTCGCCGGAAAAGATGCCCGAGGTCACCGTATAAGCAAGACCGGATGGGTTGCCGATCGTGTACAGCCGCTCTCCCACGGAGAGTGCGACGGAATGTCCCGAGGCGATGTGCGCGCAATGATCCGTCGGCAGTTTGAACAGGGCGAGATCGTGATTCGTCGCATAGTCGGCGTGCAGGGCATCGAACTCGGTGCCATCGATGAGCGTCGCCGTGAAGCCGCTGCGCCCGGAGCCTTCCACTTTTTCGCTGATCGCCTGGCTCACACTCTCAGGCAGATTCGCAAGCTGCTGCTGCATCGTCGCAATCTGGGTATCGAGCTCGATCTGTTCCATGCTCGTCCCCGGCTGACCATTCAGCGCGCGGCGTAAGCGCTGGGCGCGCGTGATGGCGGCTTGCAGCTGCTGCTGCGCGACCGCGACCCGCGCTCTGATCTCGGGCTCCTGGGTCACTGAGTTGGCAACCTTGGCGCCGTCGGTCTCGACCACATGCCGGTTCGTGACTACATGGCACTGATCATCGATGATGAAGCCCGAGCCCATGCCCCAGCCCGTCTTGATGGAGACAGTGGCCTCGCGCGCGAGCTCTATGGCGTTGCGGCCCGCCGTCGCCTCAACGGATCCCGCAAAGCCGGTCGCGGAGAGTCCCGCCGGTGCAGCAGCTGGAGCGTGTGCAGATGACATTCGCTGCGTGAGAGCCGGGGCCTGCGGCGCCTCCGCCTGTGAAGCGGATGGCCGCCCCCGCATCACGAGAAAGACGATTGCGCCCGTGACCAGTGCCGTGATGAGAAGGGCTCCGATCCCGAGGCCGGGTGCTTCCACATCGGCGCGGGCGGGACGCGGCCGAACCGAGGCAGCGGCTCGCTGCTGCACCTTGGCGAAATAGATTCCGCAGGAGGCGCATTGGATGCCGTCATCCTGCTTATGTCCGCACTTCGGGCACTCCATGTGCCGCTTATAACAGCTCTAACGGCTCAGGACCGGCGGTCAGTTCCCACTTTGTTTAGGCACCGGGCGAAAGTAAACCGGCAGCGGCGGCTGCGTTTCGTAGGCCCCCTCAAGGCTCGCCCGCTCCTCTGCCGTGAGCTTCGTTTGCAGAGCTTTGACCGGATCCTCCAGATGCTGCGCCTTGGTCGCACCCACGATCGGTGCGGTGACACCCGGCTGCTGCAGAAGCCATGCAATGGCGATCTCGGCCGGACTTGCACCGCGTGCGCGGGCCACGGCGGCGACGGCATCGATCACGGCTTCATCCGCTGGCCGCTTGAACCGATCGCGCGCCATGACGGAGTGGGATCGAACGGTGCCCGTGCGGCGGCTTCCGGCGAGCAGCCCGCCACCGATCGGACTGTAGGGGATGATTCCGACTCCTTCCTCGCGGCACAGCGGAATCATCTCCCGCTCCTCCTCGCGATAGAGCAGGCTGTAGTTGTTCTGCATGCTGATGAAGCGTGACAGGCGCAGCTGATCGGCGCGATGCAGCATCTTCGCGAACTGGTAGGCCGCCATGGTTGAAGCGCCGAGATAACGGACCTTCCCGTCGGCAACGAGCCGGGTCAGGGCCTCGAGCGTCTCCTCGATCGGTGTCTCGAGGTCGAAGCGATGAATCTGATACAGATCGACGTAATCCACCGAGAGGCGGCGCAGACTGTCATCGAGCGCGTGCAGGATGTGCTTGCGGGAGAGGCCTCGCTGGTTGGGATGCGGCCCCATCGGGTGGTAAACCTTGGTCGCGATGACGACATCCTCGCGCCGAACGTCGAATGCTTTGAGCGCGCGTCCCAGGATCTGCTCGCTCTCCCCCGATGAGTAGACGTTCGCGGTGTCGAAGAAGTTGATGCCGAGGTCGAGTGCCTTACGCACGAGCGCGCGACTCGACTCCTCCGGCAGCATCCAATCGAAGCCCGAGCCGAAACTCATGCACCCCAGACAGATGCGCGAGACCTTGAGACCCGATGAGCCCAGACGCACGTATTCCATGGCTCAGTGTACCGCACGTGGGTGTGCGGCCTAGGACGCTGTGGTTTGCGCCGCCTTGACGTACAGGTCGAGAATCCCCACCCAGCCCGAATCGAGCATGTCGCGCACGATCTGCGAGCGCTCACCGAGACGCTCGAGATGACGGTGCTCGAATTCCACACGCGTCTCCTCGGCTCCGAGCGCAGTGAATTTGAGTTCCACCTCCGTCACGCACGCGGGGTCGTACCTGAAGTTGGCATCGATCTGCCAGGCAAGAACGAGTCGCGATGGAGGCTCCCATTGCAGAACCTTGCCCCACTCGCACTCCGAGCCGTCCGCTCCGCGCTCATACCAGCGACCTCCGATGCGCGACTCGATGATCACATCAGCCTGTGCGGCGGATCCCAGGGAGCGATTGCGCGGCCACCAGCTGCCGATGCGGCTGGTGAAGGCCGTGAACGAGCGCTGGATATCCGCTTTGACGACCAGTGTCTTGCGCACCGGCGCGGGCTGGAGTGTTCGCTGACTCATCGGAACATCCTTAGTCGGAATCCTTGCGCTCGGCCTCTTCGGCGAAACGGCCGAGCGCATCGCCCCACATGTCATCGAGCCAGGATCGGATCGCCGCGAGTCCCTTGGGATCGATGTCATAGACACGACGGGTGCCGCTTGCGGTATCGCGCACGAGGCCGGCTGCCTTGAGCACCGCCAGATGTTGCGACACGGCTGGGCGCGACACCGTCACCCCGCGGGCGAGCTCACCCACCGCCCGCGGCCCCGAACGCAGCCGCTCGAAAAGTTGCCGGCGCGTGGGATCTGCGAGCGCCGCCAAGGCTGCCGCAGCGCCCGCAGTCTTGCGACTCATGCGGCCTGCCGCAGGCGCTCAGCGGCGGTCGCCTGGACACTCGGTCGCTCACCCATGCGCGTGAGCCACGCATCGAGCGCCGTACCCCGCAGCAATTCCTGCGCCTCGGGAGTCCCGCGGAAGAACAGCAGATGCGGGGCGAGCAGCAGATCGGCCATCGAGAGCGTATCGCCCGCCATGAATTCGGCGGAGCCCTTCAGCCGCTCGAGCTCTCGAATGCAGATGCGTGCCTGGGGAAGCGCTTTCGCGATGTTTGCTTCGTCCGCGGGTCGGTTCCAGAACCGCGGCGCCAGAAAGCGCTCAGCCGTGATGCCGACGGAGATGAACGGGAAGACGTACCAGTCGACGATGCCCATGATCTGGTTCATCCGGGCGGCCGCGCGCGCATCCTTCGGCTGCAGTGAAATGCCGGCGAAGGTGGCATCGATGTAGCGCAGAATCGCCTGCGTCTCGTACAGGCCGAAGTCGCCGTGCTCGAGCACGGGAACGCGTCCGAAGGGATGCCGGCGCCGATGCTCTTCAGTTCTCGCGCCAGCGATGCCATCGAGCACGGCAAGACGAAAGGGAACCTGCTTCTCATGCAGACCGAGCAATGCGCTGCGTAGATAGGGACTGCCCGGCACGCCGTACACGACGATGTCGCTCATGATCTGTCTCCCTTGCGGTGGTGTGAGCTCATTTGTCAGGCTGCACTTACCGTAAGTCATTACTTACCTAATGTCAACTTGACTTCGCAGGCCCGATCCGCATCCTTGCTCGACACAACAATCGGGGAGCATTCACTCGTGCGCAGCAGCTTGTTCGCAATCATCCTGACACTCGCATCGATCGGAACCGTTCTCGCAGAGCCAACACCCATGCCGACGACCTTCGTCGTCAAATTCAAAGTGAAACCAGGCCTGAATGCCGCCTTCGAGAAGGCGTTCATCGAGATGCAGGCGGGGGTGCGCGCGCATGAGCCTGGCAACGTGTACTACGATTTCTTCGTCATGGACCAGGATCCGCAGGCCTACGTAATCGTGGAACGCTATCGCGATGCCGCGGCGCTCAGCACCCATGGCCAGAGCGAGCACGGCAAGAAGCTGTTCGCGACACTGCGCGATCTGACCGACGGCCCTCCGGATGTGCAGCGTCTCGTTCTGATCAGCGCGAAGTAGTTATTTGCCTGCCTCGGCGGGTGCGGGCTTGAGTGTCACGACGGGCGCCGGATAGAACGTGCCCGGTGGTCCAATGAATTCCTCTTTCTTGCCGTCGGCGTAATACTGCGTGAACTTGAAGACGAGCTGATCGCCCTGCTTCGGATTCAGGCCGAGCATGCCGAACTCGACAAACTCGTACGGCGCAATCGTTCCGCTCCAGGTCGCACCCGTGATGCGGCCGTCGGGCGCCTTCTTGATGTCGACTTTCCAGCCCGGCTTGAACTCGAAATCGTAGATCTTGAGCTCGCTTGGGAATTCCCCTTCGATACGCACGGTCGCGACCTGCTTCTCATTGGGGACCCGCATCGTGTACTTCTCCCGGGCTCCCTGAACGGACTCAGCCGGAAAGATCCGGATGTGGGCCGCGGCCATGGCCGCAACCGAGAGCATCGCGATCAGTGATGCTCCTTTTGGCAGCAGATGCTTTACGCGCATGAGCCCTCCCTCCGCGATTGAGCCGATTGTAGCCTCGAGCGACACCCGCTCGCCTAAAATGCAGCGATCCCACCTGGAGATTCGCCATGGCACCGAATGACCCGCCCCGCCCCCCTGACTCCGTGCGACGTGTCGCACCGAAGCTCACCGAGATCACCCAGCAGGTACTCTTCGGAGACGTATGGGAGCGCAAGGAGCTCTCCAAGCGCGACCGGAGCCTTCTCACCTGCGCCGTCCTGACGGCGCTTTATCGTCCGGAGCAGCTGCGCTTTCATGCGCGGCTGGCCTTGACGAACGGCGTCAAGCGCGAGGAGCTGGGCGAGATGATCACGCACGTCGCGTTCTACGCCGGATGGCCGAGCTCCGTGCAGGCCGCGCAGGTCATCGACGAGGTGCTGGGAGAGGCCCGATGAAAAGCGTCCTGATTCTCACCCTCGCCTGCGCCCTCGGCATCCTGCAGGCCGCACCACGTACCGCTGCTGCGCAAACTGCGTCGCAGGCGGCTGCTTGCGCTGCGGCGGGCGACCTGCACTTCGTCTGCGGCCTCACGAACGTCGAGGATTTTTTGCCGGTCGACGGCGGCCGCTGGCTGGTCGGTGGATCGCTCAAAGTGGGGTCGGTGGGCCTGTATCTGATCGATACCGCGGCCAAGAGCGCGAAGACCGTTGCCCTCTCGATCGCAGCCGAGCCGGATCCTGTCTACGTCGGCTGCGCGGCCCCCAACCTCAAGGGCCTTTCCACGCATGGACTCGACGTTGTTCCCGGATCCGGTGGCCTCAGCACGGTCTACGCCGTCAATCACGGCGGGCGCGATTCGATCGAAGTGTTCCATTTGAATCCCGGTAAGGCGACGGCGCAATGGATCGGCTGCGAGGTCCTGCCGGAAGGGTTCGACGGCAACTCCGTGGCGGCGCTACCGCGGGGAGGCGGGTTCGTCGTCACCAAGTTCACCGACCCGCGCGACAAGCAGGCCTTCCAGAAAGTCCTCGCGGGCGAGATCAACGGTGTCGTTTATCAATGGACCCCGGGCAAGGGCTTCAGTGAGGTGCCCGGGACTCGACTCTCCGGTGACAACGGGATCGTGGTCTCGAGCGATGGCAAGTGGCTGTTCGTCAACTCGTACGGCACACACGAGATCTACCGTGTCCCCTTCGGCAGCAAAGGCGAGCGCGCGAGTGTCAAAGTCGATTTCAATCCCGACAATCTGCGCTGGGCGCCCGACGGCACCATCTTCGCAACCGGACAGTTCCTGAACCCCAAGAAACTTCAGGGGCTGCATGGTTGGGCAACCGTGAAGCTTGATCCCAGGACGATGACCGTGACACCCGTGGTCAAGGAGCCGGGCCATCGCGAGTTCGATGATGCCACGACCGCGGTGCAGGTAGGTCAGACGCTCTGGTTCGGCACGTTCCGTGGAGATCGCATCGCCTATCGCTCGGTGCCCTGAGCGATCCGCTCGGGTGCGCCAAACAGCCTGTGCCCGAGCCTGAACAAAGGCCAGCCCGTCAGGAAAATCACCGTACCGGTCACCGCAAGAAGCGGCTCGAGCGTGAACACGCGCGCCGCGATGCCGAGCAGGCACAGCATGTACACAGCAGGCAGAAAGGGATAACCGATCATCGCGAAGGCACCCTGCCCTACGCCGCGCCTTCGGAGCACGAAGAGCGTCGAGGCCACGACGGCGAGCGTCAACGTGTCGGTGAACATCACGTAATTGAGGAGCTTCTCGAACGATCCCAGAAGGAAAGCCGGCACCAGCATCGTCGCGCCGAAGAACAACAGCGCCGTCTGCTGCACCTGGGTCGAAGGGTTCACGCGCAGAAAGGCGCGTGGCAGAACGCCATCGTGCGCCATCGCGTAGAGACTGCGGGGCATCTGGATGATCGTCGCATTCACGAATCCGGCGGCGGACAGAAACACTGCGATGCAGATGACGAGCTCGCCGTAGGGACCGAAGGTTGCGCGTGACAGGGCCGCGGCGACGAGCTTCGAAGCGGCAATTCCCTGCACACCGAGCACGCGCTGGTACGTGAAGTTCAGCAACAGATAAAGGCCCACGACCATCAGCATGCCGGCCGTGATCGCGAGCGGAAAACGTCGTCGCGCCTCTTTGAGATCCGCGCCGAGATTCATCGTCATCTGATAGCCGCCGTAGGCATAAAAGCAAGGCACCAGGGCGGATGCCAACCGGGGCTCCCAGGGCGTCGTGGCAGCCGGCTCCGGCAAATGAGCCCGTCCTGCCAGAAGCAGCGCTGGCACGGCCAGCCCGACCATCATCGCGATCTTCAACATCGAGAGCAGATTCTGCGTGTGAGCACCCGGTCGAATGCCGCGGTAATTGAGGATGAGGAGCACGAGCATCATGGCGCATGCGAGCCCGAGTGCGGTGCGCTCGGTGCGCCACTCGGGCGGAAGGATCACCGGCATCAGATACTCTGCGCCAATGAAGGACACGCCGGCGGCGCCGGCACCCTGCATGAGCGTCTGTGACCAGTTCAGCATGAAGGCGAGCATCGGGTGATAACAGTCAGCCACGACGCGGTAGTAGCCGCCGGCGCGTGGGTGGCGTGAGCCGATCTCCGCAAACGTCAATGCGCCGACCAGACTGATGAGCCCACCCAGAATCCAGGCGCTGAAGAAAAGCGCCGTGCCGCCGGCCGCACTCGCAACGATCGCGGGCGTGCGGAAAATGCCGATGCCCACGACCAGGCTGAAGACGACCATCGAGGTGTCGAACGTGGACAGTCGAGGCTGAATCCGGCTGGAATCGGGCTCAGTGGCCATGCAGCGCTTGCTTCAGCAGACGGCCGAGTTCGCGGTACTGGCTCAGATCGTTGTAAAGCTGCGCCGAAATGCGCAGGACACGCCTGGGCTGCTCGTGGAGCCAGGTCTCCACACCCCGCTCACGGAACCAGTCGTGCAGTGCGCGCGCATCGAGCCGGGCCGCCGGAGCCGTGCCCTGCGCGGCCGGCAACTCAATGGAGGCCATCGAACCGATCATGGCCTCGGGACACGGCGCTTCGATCCCAAGTGACTCCATCAGCCACGCGCGCGACTCGAGCGCGAGCGCGCGATTGCGCGCCATAAGCTCGTGCCAGCCGCCGGGCAGCAGGCTTCCCATATAGCGCACGGCTTCGGGAACCGTGAGCCATGGCGTCGGGTCGACGGTTCCGATCCAGTCGAACTCGGCCCGAAAGCCGCTCGGGTAGCCGTGGCTGATCACCGTCGGATGCAGATCGGTTTGCCGGTCGGCACGCACATGCAGGAACGCCGCCCCCTTTGGAGCACACAGCCACTTGTGCGCGTTGCCCGTGTAATAGGCGGCACCCAGCTCGGAGAGGGCAAGCGGGACCATCCCCGGCGCATGCGCCCCATCGACCAGTGTCTCGACTCCGCGTGCCCGCAGTTCAGCCACGAGGCGGGCGATCGGCAGAACGAGAGCCGTTGGGCTCGTGACATGATCCAGGAGCGCAAGGCGCGTGCGCGCGGAAACGCACGCCATCACGGCGGTCAGGATTTCCTCTTCGCCGCGAATGGGAAAGGGCAGCTGGGCGATGACGGGCCGAACGCCCAGTCCGGGAGGCTACGAACTCGACGGTCTTGCGACAAGCTGCGTAGGTGTGATTGGTGAGGAGCAGTTCATCGGTCGAGGTGAACGGGAGCGATCGCAGCACGGCGTTGACACCCGCCGTCGCATTCGGGACGAAAACGAGATCCGATGGCCGTGCGCCGAGAAATGGAGCGAGTCTTGCGCGTGCCTCGTTCAGTCTCGACGGCAGTGTGACATCCAGAAAATCGACCGGTTCGCGCTCCATTTCCCGGCGCAGCGCGGCCTGTACCTCGAGGACTGCCGTGGGACAGGCACCAAATGACCCGTGGTTCAGATAAAGAACCGCCGGATCAAGACCCCAGAGAGCCCGGAAATCGCTAGGTGGCACGTCGCGTGGCGCTTTCTCTCGACCGAACGCCTGCGGCCCATGCTATACGATTTGCCGGCAAAGCAGGCCGGGCTTACCCTATCGGTCGATGGAACTCGTGCTGGCCATTGCCGTGAACGTGGTGCTCGGCCTCCTGCTGCTGGCGCTCCTTTATTGGAAACACACCAACGACAATGTCCGCCTGAGCAGCGCCGAGGAGGCGCTCGAGCTGTTCCGGGCGCAGTTCCGGGATGCCATCGGAAAAGCGACCGTTTCGGCGGACCGGCGCTGCGCACTGATCGAGCTCCGGAATGACGGTGGCATCGGCGTTCTTGAGCGGCACGGACGACGCTGGAATGCCCGCTTGCTCGTGGCACGGGAATTGGCATCGGTCCGGCTCAGCCGCGACGGCTGCCTGAGGCTCAGGTTTGCCGACTTCGGCTGGCCACAGGCGCGCTTCGTCGCGAGTGATCCGGACGTGCGGGCGCAGTGGCTCGCGCGGCTTCATGCCTTGACCGCTGGCGCAACCGCTGCCAGCCGAGGCGACCTGGGTCATGCCTGATCCGCGCTGGATACAAGGCGCGACGCTCGCACAGGCGCTGCTGCTCCTGCTGATCCCGCTCGAGCTGTGGCTCGCCTCGGGCTCGAGGATTCGAGCCGAATATGACGCCCGCGACACCCTCGCGAACGTCGTGGTCAGCATCGGCAGCATCTTCTTCTGGGGCACGCTCAGCTGGATATTCGTGGGCGGTGTGACGTTCGCCTACGCGCACCGCCTCGCGGACATTCCTTTCACCTGGTGGTCGTTTCTGATCGTGTTCCTGCTCGATGACTGCCGCTACTACTGGTGGCATCGGATCAGCCATCGCTCGCGCTGGTTCTGGGCATCGCACGTGGTGCACCACTCGAGTCAGCATTTCAATCTGTCGACGAACCTGCGCCAGAGCTGGACCTCGCAGTTCAGCGGCCTCATTCTTCTGAATGCGCCGCTCGCATTCCTGGGTTTTCCCCCAGCGACGATCGCCCTCGCGTTCTCGCTGAACCTGCTGTATCAGTTTTGGATCCACACCGAGGCGATCGACCGCTTGCCATCCTGGTTCGAATACGTCTTCAACACGCCATCGCACCACCGCGTGCATCACGGCAGCAATCCACGCTATCTTGATGCCAACTACGCGGGCGTGCTGATTCTCTGGGATCGCCTTTTCGGCACCTTCGTGCCGGAGCAGGCTGATGAGCCCGTCCGGTATGGGTTGGTGAGGAATCTCGGCACCTTCAATCCGATCCGAATCGCGCTGCACGAGTATGTCGGGATCGGACGCGACCTGCTGCGGCGCGATCTCAGCTGGGTGCAGCGCTGCGGTTACTTTTTCGGCCCTCCGGGCTGGAGCCACGACGGCAGTCGCGACACGACCGCATCATTGCGTGCGACCCTCGCACCGTCGTCTGCCTAGGACTGCACATGGCATCGATCACCCGTCGCGAATTCGTGCACGCCACGGCCGCCCTCGGCGGCCTCGCACTGAGTCTCGAGCTGCCGGCTCAGGAGGGTGGCTCGCCTCAGAGGATGCCCGCCGCGTCGCGGGCGCCACGCGCGCCTTCCGCGTTTCTTCAAATCGGTGAGGACGACGGCATCACCATCGTGACGCCTGCGGTTGAGATGGGGCAAGGTGGCCATACCGCGATGGCGATGATCATCCTCGAGGAGCTGGGCGGAAGCTGGCATCAGCTGAGGGTCACCGACGCGCCGGCAGCCGCGGTCTACAACAACCCGCTGTTCGGCCAGCAGGGAAGCGTCGGCAGCTTCTCGGTGCGCGGCTGGTACGTGGAGCTGCGGCGCATCGGCGCCGCGGCGCGCATCATGCTCGTTCAAGCCGCGGCGCATAGCATGAAGGTGCCGGTGAATGACTGCATCACGAACGCGAGCTTCGTCGTGCATGCACCCAGTGGTCGGCGCTGCAGCTTCGGCAGCATCGCCCGGCTCGCGGCGAACCTGCCCGTGCCGCAGCAGCCGCCCCTCAAGACCCTCGATCAATACTCGGTGATCGGCACCTCACCGCCGCGCGTGGACGTGGCGGACAAGGTCGATGGCAGCGCGCACTACGGTATCGACGTTGCGCTGCCCGACATGCTCTATGCGGCGGTCAAGACGAGTCCAACCTTCGGCGGCAAGCTCAAGTCGTTCGATGACAGTGCCTCTCGCAGCCTGCCTGGCTTTCACAGCACCGTAAGCTTGCCGGACGGCGTGATGGTGCTTGCCCGCTCCTACTGGCAGGCACGCAAGGCTCTGGAACAGGTGAAAGTGGAGTACGACCCGGGGCCGCTTGCAAAGCTCGATAGCGCAACCGTCTCGCAGCGTCTGCGGGCAGGCTTCAACGAGGCCGGCACCCTGGCACGCAACGAGGGCAACGCGGAAAGCGCCCTCGCGCATGCCGCGACAACGCTCGAGTCGGCATACGAAGTGCCCTATCTCGCGCACGCGTGCATGGAGCCCATGAACTGCACCGCCCGCGTCACGGCCGAGGGCTGCGAGCTGTGGTGTGGTACGCAGCTGCCGCAGGCGACACAAGGGGCCGCTGCGCATGCGCTCGGCATCGACCCGTCGCGCGTGAAGGTGCACGTGCAATACCTCGGCGGCGGGTTCGGGCGTCGTGGTGAGGCGGACTTCGCCACTCAGGCGGCATTGGCCGCGAAGGCTGCGGGTGGGCGACCGGTCAAGCTCATCTGGAGCCGGGAGGAAGATATTCAGCACGACTTTTATCGGCCGGCTGCGGCCATTCGCTTCCGCGGTGGCCTCGACTCCAACGGCAAGCTCGTCGCGCTCGAAGCCAAGGTGATCAGCGCATCGTCGCCGTCGTTCGGTCGACCGGGTGGCCCGCCGTTCTTCACGGAAGGTGTCGCGGATTCAAACTATCTCATCCCGAACTTCCACGTGACGGGTCTCAATCAGGATCTGGGCATTCGCTTCGGCTTCTGGCGCTCGGTCAACGACTCTCATAACCCCTTCATGATGGAGGGCTTCATCGACGAGCTCGCGCGTGCGGCCAAGCAGGATCCCTATCAATTCCGACGCGCGATGCTGCAGCACGACCATCCGGGCGCTCAGCGCCAGCTCGCCGTGCTCGATCTGCTCGCCCAGAAGGCAAACTGGCAGCACCCGCCGGCTGGGCACGCATTCGGAATCGCTGCCTTCGGTTCGTTCGGCAGCTTCATCGGCAGCGTCGCCGAGGTCTCGGTCAAAGACCGCATCGTGACGCTGCATCGGGTGATCACGGCCATTGATTGCGGCGTGGCCATCCATCCGGACAACATCCACGCACAGCTCGAGGGTGGCATGGTCTACGGTTTAACCGCTGCGCTGCGCGGTGAGATCACCCTCAGCAAAGGCGCGGTGATGCAGACCAATTTCAACGACTATCCGATGCTCATGCTCGCGGAGATGCCGAGGTTCGAGAGTTACATCGTGCCGAGCACGGCGTCTCCGGGCGGGGTCGGGGAGCCGGGAACCGGACCCATTGCACCGGCCCTCGCCAATGCGATCTACGCCGCGACCGCAGAACGCGTGCGCATGCTGCCTCTGTCCAGGAGTCAACTTTCCGTGATGGCTGCGAGAACCTGACCATGGTGATGCTCAAGGTCAATGGCGCGGATCACAATGTCGAGGTCGAGGCCGACACTCCACTTCTGTGGGTGTTGCGCGATGAGCTCGGCCTCACCGGAACGAAATTCGGTTGCGGCGCGGGACTGTGCGGCGCGTGCACGGTACTGCTCGATGGTCGCGCCTCGCGCAGCTGCCTGCTGCCGGTCAGCGCGGTCGTCGGCAAGTCCATCGTCACGATCGAAGGGTTGTCCAAGGACAAGAGCCATCCGGTTCAGCAGGCATGGATCGCCGAGAACGTGCCGCAATGCGGCTACTGTCAGTCCGGAATGATCCTGTCGACGGTTGCGCTGCTGGCGGCGACACCCAAGCCGACGGATGCGCAGATCGACATGGCGGTCACCAACGTTTGTCGATGCGGAACCTACAATCGCGTGCGTCGGGCCATTCATCGCGCCGCGGGCCAGCTGCAGGAGCCGCCGCCCCGGACACCCACCCGCACCGCTTGATCGGCCGTCGACGCGCGCTCAGCGCTCGGCGCTCCCGATCGGCACGGAGAGCGCACTCGGGTGCGCGCGATCATGAAAGAGCCGCACGGTCACGGGGCGCGCGTCCTTCACGGATTCCTCGGCCACGACGCCACCGCCCTGATAGTTCTTCTGCACGAACGTCGCCTCGATGATCCGGCCCATGGGCCCGATGACGAGCCGTAGCCGCTCGCCGCGCTTGATCTGACGCGAGACGAACGTGAAGTGCTCGAAGTCATAACGCAGCGGATCGCGCGTGTGAATCGGCTTGGGCGCGCGGGGGCCCTCGCGATAACGCGCTCGCAGCGCATCGCTGGCCAGCAGCACGCTGCTCCCGTCCGGCGCGATACGAAATACGCTCGCATACAGATCCGTGTCCGGCGCATCGATCGCGATCCAGGCCGAAAGTTTGAAGAAACCGCTCACTTCCGTATCGGCATCGAAAGGCGCCGACTGGTAGATCAGCTCCTTGCCGCGCAGCGCATTCACGAGGGTCTGGCTGGTGAGATCGCTGACCGCGGCGTTCGCCAGTGCAGCGACCTCCGGACCGCCGACATCACGCGGATCATAGTGATAGGCGTCGGGGGAGCCTTTCGCCGTCCCCTCATTCAGGGAGCCCGAGGCATACACGTCATCGGCGGTTCCCGTTGAGTCGAGTGTGTAGAGCTTGCGAGTCCCTGTAACGCCCTCGAGCGTGTCGGTATAGCGCCAGCGCTCCGCGCCCATGACGTAGTACGCGACCGGCGCCCGCAGAAACTCAGGCTTGGGACCTGCGAGCATCGTCCAGCGATACCAATCGAGGTGCAGCTTCGGCAGATCGACCAGGCTGTCGGGCCCGAACTTCAAGCCACCCACGGTGTCCCTGGGCGTGCGCGTGCCCGCGTGATCCCACGGGCCGATGATCAAAAAATGCCGCGCACGCCCCTCCGGCGTCGCCGCCTGCATGTAGCGCCTGTAGTGCTCGAGCGCCCCGGGCTGGTCGTCATCGTAGGCTGCCGTGATCGTGAGGATTGGAATGTGGATCTGGGCGTACTGCTCGGCGCTCGGGTTATACGAGTCCCAATAGGCATCGGGCTCCGGATGCGCCAGCCACTCGTGAAACGTCGGTGAGGCGTTGCCGAGCACGGCATCCAGATCCGCGAAGGGCCGGCCGGACTCGTGCCAGCGTCGAAAGATGGCCGACCAGAATGCATCGTCGCCGAACATCTGTTCCTGCAGGGCGCGGCCGCTCGTGTACGTGAGCCACTGCATGAGGTACGGGTAGAAGATATTGCTCCGCATCGGAAAATCGACCCCCGCGTACGGGGCAGCCGCGGGAACGATGGTGGCGAGATGCGGGGGCAGCTCTTTGGCAGTCGCCCACTGGTCATAGCCGGCGTACGAACCACCCCACATCGTCACCTTGCCATTGCAGAAAGGCTGGCGTGCGAGCCACTCAACGACATCGTAGCCGTCCCGCGCCTCCTGCAGCATGGGATGGAAGATGCCTTCGGAGTTGCCCCGGCCGCGTACATCGACGATCGCGAAGGGAAACCCGTGTGACGCGAAGTAGACACCGCGCACGTGATAGGTGTCCGAGACGTAGGGTGTCAGCGTGAAGACACAGGGAGCAGGACCTGTCTGATCCTTCGGCAAGTACAGCGTCGCGTTGAGGCGGATCCCATCGCGCAGGGTGATCTTCACGCCCCATTGAAATTGCACGCGCGCAGCGTCGGGTGCGGCTGCGTCGTGCGGCGGCCGCCCGAGGGTGAGCGGGCTCAGGGTCAAGAAAGCCAAAAATGGACGTGCTTCATGGCGCGAAGGCTAACACGGGAGCCTGGCAGCAGAGACGGTGTACCATACCGCCATGGGTTGGCTCCTCCGTCTTGCCCACATCAGCTGCCTCATCGCCTGGCTCATCGCAGGTCCGATGACGGCATTTGCGGATGATGCGGCGCACGCTGCCCGCATCACCACCATCCCGCCGCGGCTCGATCTGCGTGCACCGGCGCTCAACCGGGTGCTGTCGCCCGCGCAGATCCGGGCGCTGTCCGTCGATTTCAGCGAAGCCCCGCCCGATGACGTGACGATCAAAGCGACCCGCGAAACGCCGGCCTGCTGCGGCACCTTCATCGCCGTGCCTTGGGCGCTGACTCACCCGCGCAGCGCCTGGCGGATTTTTGCTCCGGTCGTAGGGACCTGCTCCGGCACGTGGTGCACGGAACATCCCAACTAAAACGCTCATCGTTTGAAGATCGCGGGCACACACTACCGGACCATCTGGCCGACGGACGGCGGCTCGGTGCGCGTCATCGACCAGTCGCGGCTGCCGTTCGAGTTCGTGACAGCGGATCTCGAGGAGCTCGACGACGCCGCGCACGCGATTCGCGCCATGATCGTGCGCGGGGCGCCGCTCATCGGCGCGACGGCAGCGTACGGGGTTGCGCTCGCGCTTCGAGCGAACGCCACGGACGCGCGCCTGGAGGAAGCGCTCACGGTGCTGCGCTCGACCCGCCCCACCGCGGTCAATCTGGGCTGGGCGCTCGATCGCATGCGCCGTGCGCTCATATCTATCCCCGGCACGCTGCGCCTCGAGACCGCTTATCGGGAAGCCGCGCGCATCTGCGATGAGGACGTTGAGCAATGCCGCGCGATCGGGCGACATGGGCTCACGCTCATCCGCGAGCTCGCACATCATCGCAGCCGGCCACTCAACATCCTGACCCACTGCAATGCCGGCTGGCTCGCATGCGTCGATTGGGGCACGGCGCTGTCGCCCATCTACATGGCTCATGATGAGGGGATCCCGATCCATGTCTGGGTGGATGAGACCCGGCCGCGCAATCAAGGCGCGGCTCTGACTGCTTTCGAGCTCGAGGCACACGGCGTTCCTCACACGGTGATCGCCGACAATCTCGGTGGACATCTGATGCAGCGAGGCGATGTCCAGATGGTCATCGTGGGCAGCGATCGCACCACTGCAGGCGGGGATGTTTGCAACAAAATCGGAACCTACCTCAAGGCGTTGGCGGCACGGGACAATCACGTGCCGTTCTATGCCGCTCTACCCAGCAGCACCATCGACTGGTCGATCGATCACGGTCACGATATTCCGATCGAGGAGCGCTCCCCGCTCGAGCTCACTCACATGACCGGCAGGACGCGGGCAGGCTCGATCGAGACCGTGCGCGTCATTCCCGAGGGGAGCCCAGCGCTCAACCTGGCCTTCGATGTGACACCGGCGCGGCTCGTCACGGCGCTGATCACCGAGCGGGGCGTCTGCGCGGCTGACCCGGCAGCCCTTCGGGCCCTCTTCCCGCTCAGTGAGAAGCGCAGTGCCTGACGCGGCGGTGCCGAATGGCGCGAATGACGCGCGGCTCGCCGTGGTGTCCGCCTGCCGCGAGCTCGCACGCAGCGCTCTTACGCATGGCACCTCCGGCAACGTGAGTGCGCGCTTCGATGTTCGGCGCTTCTTCATCAGTCCCACGGGCATGCCCTACGAGTCGCTCGCACCGCAGGACATTGCGCTGATCGACCTGGACGGCCGATGGGCCGGGCCTCGCCAACCATCGAGCGAATGGCGCTTTCATCGCGATATCTTCAAGGCGCGCCCGGATGTCGGCGCCATCGTGCATACGCATTCCCGTCACGCGACCGCACTGGCCTGCACCGGCCGAGGCATTCCGGCATTTCACTATATGGTCGCGGTCGCAGGCGGTGCCGACGTTCGCTGTGCGCCGTACTTCACGTTCGGCTCGCAGGAGCTGTCAGATTCCGCCCTCGTCGCGCTGAGCGGCCGCAGAGCCTGCTTGCTCGCCAATCACGGTGTGATTGCGGTCGGAGTGGATCTTCCGAGTGCACTGAAGCTCGCGGGTGAGGTCGAGAATCTGGCTTCGCAGTACGTCACCGCACTGGCGCTGGGTAATGTGCACCTGCTCGCTGAGGCAGAGATGCAGCGGGTGATCGAGAAGTTCAAGAGCTACGGTCAGCAATGCGCCCCGGATCCGGATCTCGCGTTCGATGCGCACTTGCTCGACTGAGTCTGCGTACTCAGTTGCCCTGCCACTCACGGCGCATGAAAAGTACGCCGACCGCACACACGAGGGCCGGTAGGCAGACGAGCGACAGAATGTTCATGGCGGCCACTCCGCGCGCGATGACCCAGGCACCCACCACGGGCGCGAGAAAGGACCCCGCATTGCCCACCACCCCGGCCCAGCTCATGCCGGTCGCCTTGATGCTGGGCGGGTAGTACGCCGTCGAGAGTGCATTGAGTGCAAGCTGACAGCCACTGGTTCCGGCGCCGATGACGATCAGCGCCACCCATGCGGCGAGCGGCGGCGCAAAGCGAAACACGGCAAGAGATGCGGCGGTGATCACGTACATCACAAAAAGCGCCGGCACGGTCGAGCCTCGACTCAGGAAAAAGGAGAGCACGAGGCCGCCGAGCACGCCGCCTGCCTGAATCATGGCCGCGCCACGCAGCGCGCTCTGCAACGTCCACCCCGCGCTTTGCAGCAGCGTCGGCAGCCAGCTGATGAGCACGTAAAGGGTAAAGAGGTTCGCAATCACGAGGCCCCACAGCACGAGCGTCCGCCTGAGGTAAAGCGGTGCAAGGAGCTCTGCGACGGACCAGCGCGATGCCTGCGGCGGCGTCGAGGCAAGGGTCAGCGATGTCGCAGGATCGAGCTCAGGGGCGATGCGGTGCAGAATCGATCCGATGCGCGGATCCCGCGGTCGCCTGGCGACCAGGAACTTCAATGACTCCGGCGCTGCGGCGAGGATGGCCACGCCGATGAGAAGTGGCAGTACGCCTCCGACCAGGAATGCTCCACGCCAGCCCCAGTGCTCGAAAATGACGGGCAGGGCGAACCCGGCTGCGAACCCTCCGGCGCTGATCGCGGCGTTCATGATGACGAGCACCGTAGGACGCGCCCGCGCGGGCATGAACTCCGCTGTCCAGGCGTTGCAGTTTGGAATGCTCATCCCGAGGCCCATGCCGGTCAGGAAGCGCCAGAAGACGAACTGCGCGGGACTTGCGGCGGATGCGGTGGTGGCGGTGGTGACCCCGATCAGGGCCATCGCAGCGATCAAAAGCGTCCGCCGCCCGGCGCGATCACCGAGCGGGGCGATGAAGGCGGCTCCGACGCTCAAGCCCAGAAGGACGGCCGACAGCGCGATACCGAAGCGAGCAGGCGAGATGCCCCACTGAGCGGCAACCAGCGGCACGGACAGTGACATGACGGCGACATCGTATCCATCGACCAGCATGATGAGCGCGGACAGCGCCGCGATCAGCCATTGCACGGGGGAGATCGCGCGCTCATCCAGGAGCCGCGATAGATCGAGCGCCGGTGCCGTGCTGGCTGCCATGTGACCCCCCTCGAGCCGCAAGCATGCGCTGCAAGGGCGGCCGCGCGCAACGCGACATTGCCTGAACTCAGGATATATGGCTATAATGGCCAGATGGAAAAGGCCACTGTCTCAAAGCTCAAGGACAACCTCAGCGCCTACCTGCGCAAGGTGCGCGCGGGTCACCCGGTCGTGATCTACGATCGCGACGTGCCCATTGCACGCCTCGAGCGGATCGAATCAACCGGCAGGGGTGCCGACCGCCTGGCATTGCTGCGCGCTCAGGGGATCACCCGACCGCCGGTACGCACGCTGAGTGCGGCGAAGGTGCGCGCTCTCCTTGCAAATCCCCTGTCTCGTTCGGCGCGACTTTCGGAGGCTCTGCAGCTCGAGCGCAGTGAAGAGCGGTGAGTCGAACGCCGTGAAGTTCTGGGATACCTCGGCCATCATCCCCCTCATCACGGACGAGCCAGGCCGCGAGCGCTTGCTCGAGGTTCTAAGCGAGGATCCGGAAGTCCTCATCTGGTGGGGAACATCCATCGAGATCGCCTCGGCGCTTGCGCGGCGCGAACGAGAACAGCTGCTCACGGCGCAGGAGGTCGAAGCCGCTCTTGAAACCACGCATCAGCTGACCGACAGCTGGCACGAGATCGTGCCGTCGGCTCAGGTCCGCCGAACCGCGGAACGGCTGCTGCGGCTTCATCCGCTGCGGGCGTCCGACGGTGTGCAGCTTGCGGCCGCACTCATCGCTGCCGATCACGATCCGGCGACGCTCGAGGTCGTCTGCCTGGACGTGCGTCTTGCGGCCGCAGCACGCCGCGAGGGCTTTCGAGTCGTGGAGGCCTAGTTCACATCGGCTCACGGCGATGCCGCCCGGGGCTTGCGCAGTTCCTGATCGAGCATGGCGCCCGCGTCGATGTCGCAGATGCCAAAGGCCTGAACTCGGTCGAAGAGATTGCCGCGCTCATCAAAGGCGCGAGCACCCCCAGCAAACCGAAGTCAGCCGAACGAACTCCTCATCCGGGTGAAGGCTACTTCGTGGCCGGGTCCCAGTGCTCGTCGGCCTTGCCGTCCTTGAAGCGCCACATGTCGAACCAGGTGGTCGTGTACTTCTGACCCGGGTTCTTCGGATCGTCGCGCTCGCGGACGTATGAAACGACGACGAGATCACCCTGTGCCAGCACCGCCACGATCTTGCTCTTCATCTTTTCCGGAATCGGCACGGGCTTCGCCTTCATCACCTGCGTAAAGAAGGTCACGACGCCGGCGCGGCCGGACTTGGCCTGAGGATTGTGCTGGATGTAGCGCTCGGTGAGGTATTTGTCCGCTTCGTCCCAGTGTCCGGCCTCGATGAGATCCTTGACGATGTGATAGGCGGCCTGCTTGTTGGTGTTCAGCCGCGGATTCTTGTCGTGAAACAGCGCATCCGGATCGGCCGCACCGACGACCGGCTCCTGCGCGTGCACGGTCATTCCCGCGAGCATGAGACCCGCTGCGACCGTCCAGTGAAAGTACCGCTTCATATGCTCCCCTTTCGAGTTGGTTTTTGGGTTCGGCTCGGTCCGCGAGCTTAGTCTTCCGCTGGCGTCCCGGCCAGCCGCTCGTGCGCTTTTGCGACTACGACGTGCAGCGCGTTGGGCGTGGAGACCGACTCGCGCCGAACGTACCCAAGACTTGGAAGGTCGAGTCCGCAGAGCAGTGATTCGCCTTCCCCGAGCAGCACGGGAGAGATCGCCAGGTGCAGTTCATCGATCAAGCCCGTCTGCAGATATTGACGAACGGTGCTGACGCCGCCACCCAGGCGTACGTCCCGCTCGCCCGCGGCCGCGGCTGCCTGCCGCAGAGCGGATTTGATGCCGTCCGTAATGAAATAAAAGGTCGTACCGCCCTGCATCCGAATCGGTCCGCGCTCGTGGTGCGTCAGTACGAACACCGGCGCGTGGTACGGCGGACTCTCGCCCCACCATCCGCGCCAGCTTTCATCGGGCCACGCGCCTCGGATTGGACCGAACATGTTTCGGCCGAGGATCCACGCGCCCACGTTATCGAAGCCGCGGGCCGCGAAGTCATCATCGATGCCGGTCTCGCCGCCCTCCTCGCCCACCATGCGCCGGAACGTGCGTGTGCGGAACACCCACTCGTGCAGCGCAAGACCGCCGACGCCGAGCGGGTGATCGCGGTCCTGGCTGGGACCGCAGCCGTATCCGTCGATCGACACGGAAAAGCTGTGGACGCGAACCTTCGGCATGGGCTTGCTGCATCGTACGGCACCTGCAACTTCCATGTGAACGGCTCGATATACTTTGCATTCGAAGCCCACAGCAGGAGGAATCGACAATGGACACCATCAAGCCACTCTTTACAGCCGTGGCTTCCGTGACGGGCGGCCGTAACGGCCACGCGGAAGCGGCAGATCATTCCGTATCGGTCAACCTGTCCGTGCCGAAGGCCATGGGTGGACCCGGGAAGCCGGACACGACGACGCCGGAGCATCTTTTCGCGTGCGGATACGCAGCCTGCTTCGGCGGTGCGCTCGACTACGTAGCCACTCAGCAGAAGAAACATGCGAAGTCCGCGACCGTGACCTGCAGCGTGTCAATCGGACCGCGCGATGCGGGCGGCTTCGGGATCGCGGTGAGACTGCTCGTCAAGGATGCGACCTTGCCGCAGCAGGAACTGGCAGCGCTCGCGCGTGAGGCGCATGAGAAGGTCTGCCCGTACTCGCACGCGACACGCAATAACGTGCCGGTCGAGCTGGTCGTCGAGGGCGCCTGACTAGCGGTGCACGTGCTCGGCCGGTGAGTGCTCGGCCGGTAAGTGCTCAAACAGCCGGCAGTAGATGCAGTGCACGTCGTGCGCCGGCTCGAGCCAGAACGCGCGCAACCATGGATTCGACTGCCGGGCGGCCGCATGCTCGAACGACTGATTGTGCAGGTCGTGCTGCATCACCTGGGTCGCATTCGCGTGCTTGAAGATTTGCGCGCAGCGCGCAGTCTCCACAGGCCCGCGCGGATGCACCGTAATGGTCGCGGCGCCACGCTCGATGCATTCGGTCAGTTGCTCGACGTACAGCGATTCGTGCTCTTCACAAAGAAGCGTCCGGTAGTACTGCAGGAACTGGCCGTGGGGCGAGTTCGCCGGCTGCAGGGCCGCACGGCCGGGTTCGCAGCCCGCGGTGAGCTCGACGCGGTCGGTCGGGAAGCCGTCCCGGACCAGCTCCGTGCGAACCCCTTCGGCCGCGGCATGGTTCTCGAATATCGCGAGTAGAACTGCGCTCATATCCCCTCCTGCCGGTCACAACGCGTAGGCCCGCGGTGCCAATTCGGGGCGAGCCCCTGCGCCTGCCCATAGCTTAACCCCACTGTCACAAACGGCAAGCTCCGCCGCCGGTTCCGCTATGATCCCGCCCATCGGGGGGAGGTCACCAAATGAACATCTCTGAAGCTTCGCTCGAGCAGATGCGGACCACGGCGATCGACCTCGCCATGCGCTTCGGACCCAAGGTCCTGGTCGCCGTCGTGATCCTGACCATTGGCGTCATGGTCAGCCGTTGGATCAGCCGCTCGACTGCCCACGCGCTCGCCCGGTTCGAGCTCGAGCCGCCGGTGCGTTTGCTGCTCGCGCGTTGCGTGTGGCTCCTGTCGTTTGCACTGTTTTTGGTGATCGCGCTCGAAAACCTGGGGGTCGAGCTTCTACCCGTCATCGCAGGCGTCGGAGTCGCTGGTGCAGGCGTGGCACTCGCAACCCAGGGTGTCCTCAGCAGTCTCGTGGCAGGCCTCACCATCATCTTCACCAAACCGTTTCGCGTCGGTGAGTACATCTCGATCGTGGGCGAGGAAGGCACCGTCCAGACAATCAGCCTGTTCAGCACGACGCTGGGCCATCCCGATCGCTCGCGAATCGTCATTCCGAATCGCAAAGTCGTGGGCGAGATACTCCACAACTTCGGCAACGTGCGGCAGGTGGACGTTGCCGTCGGAGTCGCCTACGACACCGACATGGGCGGCGCATTCGATGCCGTGCGCGAAGTCCTGCTCGCCAATCCGCGCGTGCTCAAGGAGCCTGCACCCGTCATCCTCACCTCGCTGCTCGGTGACTCATCGGTCAGCATTGCGGTGCGGCCATGGGTGAGCGTGACCGATTACACGGCCGCAACCGGCGAAATCAATCGCGCGGTCCTGGAGACCTTCAGGCGCCGTGGCATCGTGATGCCGTTCCCGCAGAGGGAGGTTCGCCTGATCGGCCATGCCGATCAGGCACTCGCGCGGTGATCTGGATCGGAATCGACACGGGTGGCACCTACACCGACGCCATCGCCCTGGATGCCTCACGTCGAGTCATCGCCACCGCCAAAGCGTTAACGACCCACTGGGATCTGTCGATCGGTCTGGGCGCGGCTTTGCGTACCGTGCTTGCCGCGCTTCCGAGCGGCCTTCGGCGCGAGGACATCTCACTCGTCTCGGTCTCGACGACGCTCGCGACCAATGCCGTGGTCGAGAAGCGGTTCAGTCCGATCTGTACCGTGCTCATGGGCTTCGATGAGCCGATGGTGGAGCGCTCGGGTCTCAGACGCGAAGGCAACGGATTCATCGTGCGGGTCCCTGGCGGTCACGATCCGATCGGCCAGGAACTCGAGCCGCTGGACGAGTCGGCCATCGAATCGGCGGTGCGGGAGTTCGGACCACGGGTCGATGCGTTCGCGGTCGCGGGGCAGTTCTCCGTGCGCAACCCGGAGCATGAGCTGCGAGCACGCAGCCTGATCCGCTCGCTCAGCGATAAGCCGGTTACCTGCAGCCATGAGCTGAGCTCACAGCTGGATGCGCCCAAGCGCGCGCTGACAGCCGCACTCAACGCTCGCCTGACGCCGCAGATCCGTCATCTGCTTGAAGCGTTGACCCACACGCTCGCGCAAGAATCGATCGCGGCGCCGCTCATGATCGTCAAGGGTGACGGCACGCTCATGCGCGCCGAGATTGCTCTTGAGTATCCGGTCGAGACGGTTTTGTCAGGTCCTGCCGCAAGTGTCGTGGGAGCCGCGTTTCTGAGTGGCGAGGCCAGTTTCGCCATCTCGGACATGGGCGGCACGACGACCGACATTGCCATTGTGGTCGACCAGCGACCGCTCATCCGCTCCGAAGGCGCCGTGATCGGGGGCTGGCGAACGATGGTGCAGGCCATCGATGTGCGTACCTCGGGCCTCGGCGGAGACAGTGAGGTGCACCTCGATCGCGCTCACAAGCTCGCCGTGGGGCCGCGCAAGGTGATGCCCCTGAGCTTGCTGGCGCAACAGTTTCCCGCGGTGCTTGAAGAGCTGCGGGTGCTTGCAGGCGCGGAGCGGCTTGCGCCCTTCGCAGGCCGATTCGCGCACCGCAATCCCGGGCGTGACGCTCGCGATGCGCCGCCCAACCTCGACCGCATCGAACGCCGCATCTGGGATTGCCTCACGGAGGCTCCGAAGCGCACGGACGAAGTGACGCGCAGCACGCTTGGCCTCGAAGCGCTACGGCGCCTTGCGGACCGAGGATTTGCGACACTCGCGGGTTTCACGCCGAGCGATGCCATGCACGTTCTGGGGCGGCAGCACGGCTGGAGCATGAATGCGGCCATGCTCGGTGCCGCCGTTCTCGCCACCGAAGAGCGCAATGCCTGTGCGCTCAGCAGAAAGGAAACTCCCGAAGCGATCTGCGAGCGTGTCTATCAACAGGTCGTGCGCGCGGCGACGCGCGCCGTCCTCGAGGGCGCGCTCGCGCATGACCCCGGGCTTGAATCAAAGAATGGAAGCTGGGGACCTTTGCATGCGCTCATCGATCAGCAGACCTCCGGCCGTCCCTTTTCACACCTCCTCGATGCCAAAATCCGGCTCGCCCTTCCGCTCGTGGCCATTGGTGCCCCGGTACAGGCCTATTACCCGGAAGTCGCCGCGCGGCTCGGAGCCCGCCTTTGCATCCCGGAGCACGCGGCGGTGTGCAACGCGGTGGGCGCGGTGGCGGGGGTCGTCTCCGAGACCTGCGAGGTTCTGGTGAATCAGACGAGTTTCAAGGTATTTCGCGTGCACGATCCGGCCGGACAGCGCGACTATACGGAGGCAGATCGTGCCATCGAGCACGCAAAGCGCGTCTCACGTGAGCTGGCATTGGCGGCTGCGCAGCGGGCCGGAGCGGACGATCCTCACGTCGAGACGACGGTGATCGAGCGGCGTGCCAACGCCGGCAGTCATGATGACTACCTGGCCGAAGCCATCGTGCGCTCAAAAGCAACCGGCCGCCCAATCAGCCGAGTGGCAGCGCGTAGGGCATAATCTCCCGCTGCCACCGCACCGCACTTTCAAGAAGTGAGATCCCCATGACCCGAAAGAGTCAGCTCCTGCTCACTGCGCTCGCGCTGGTGAGCGGCATGACACAGGCCGCGACCCGAGCGCCCACCGCAACCGCGTGCGACCGCGAGTGTCTCAGGACGCTTGCGGATAACTACGTTGCTGCGCTCGTCGCTCACGATCCGCGCAAAGTGCCGCTCGCGACCGACATCAAGTTCGTCGAGAACGCGCAGCGCATGAAGCCGGGCGAGGGTCTGTGGAAGAGCACGACGGCAGGCCCGACAGAATTCAAGATTCTGGTGCCTGATCCCTACTCGCAGGAAGTCGGCGGCATGGTCATGATCCAGTCCGACGGCAAGCCCACTCAGCTTGGCTTCCGGCTCAAGCTCGTGAACGGCAAGATCACCGAAGCGGAGCACATCGTCGCGGTGCCGCGCGAGGCCAGTCTTGCCAATCTGGAAAAGCCGCGCCCCGCGATCCTGATGGACGTGCCGTACGAGTATCGTGATTCGCGTGGACGGCTCATTCATATCGCCAAGTCGTACTACGATGCGCTCGATGACAACAACGGCTCACTCGCGCCCTTCGCGTCCGACTGTGAGCGGCGTGAGAACGGCATTCGAACCGCGCCCTCCGGCGGCGTCGCGCCCGGGCCGACCATTCCGGGTGCGCCGCAGCGTCCTCCGGGACTCGTGGGCTTGCAGGACTGCGCCAGCCAGATCAACTCCGGAACGTTCCAATACATCACGGTGATCGACGATCGACGCGTCGAAGTGGCGGACGAGCAGACGGGGCTCGCGCTCGGCTTCTCGCACTTCCACCATGCCATGACCGAGAAGCAGTACAAGATTCTGAACAGTCCCGACCGGGATGTCGTCAAGATGGACTTCAAGCCCTTCGACCTGCCGGCGATGCACATCTACAAGATCTGGGGCGGTCAGATTCACGAAATCGAGGCGATGGGCTTCACCGCGCCCTACAACTCACCGACGGGCTGGGAGTAGCTTTTGCGCCTGGATGGGCTTGCCCTCATCGTGGCATGCATCGCCGCGATGCTGTCGCTGCTCGCGTGGTTCGAGAATCGAAAGCCGGCGCATGCATCGTTCGGTGCGGCCGTTACGTTCGATATCGATACCTTGGCCGCCAAGCACCATTTCGGCATTGGCCTGCACAACTTCGGTCCCGGCGTCGCGCACATTCAATCGGTGACCTACTACCTTGATCGAGCACCGATCGAGGACATTTCTGATGCGCTGGAGCGGCTGGGGTTCGACCCTGATCACGACACCGGGGTGGATCTCGACCACGGCGATCTCGCGCCTGCGGACGATATCATCTGGTTGATCGACTACAGTCCCCGCGGTCGCGCCGAAGAGGCAAAGGCGCGGGACATCATGGAGCATCGTATCGCGACTGCAGTCGAGTACTGCGACGCCAACGATGCCTGCGTGCGAATCTGCTCGCAGGCGAACGGCTGCCCCGCTCAGCCTTCCGGCGCCGACGCAGCGCCGAAATCGCAGATCTGAGAATCGGCCTGAAGGAAGCTCTGCGCTAGGACCACTGCGCGCGCTCGTTGCGCGCTTCGACCCGGGCGCGCGTACGCGCCGGCGGCTTCACCTTGCGGCTTGACGGCAGATGCATCGGCACGCGCAGCGCAGCGCGCGTGTGCTCGCGCACCACCGCCTTGATGAGGCTCAATCGCTTTGCATCGAGGGTCGTCCAGTTCATGGCTGCCAGGGTGTTCTCGCGGTTGGCGTAGAACGTGCTCACCTGCCCCAGGAGTGCGCAAGCGCGCAGCCGCGTCATATCATCGCCCGGCGCCTGCTGCGTCGCGACAGCCACCAATTCGGTTGCCGCGGCCATGAGCGGGCGGGCGATGCGCTCGCGGATCATGTCCATGGCGGGCCCCGCACCGTCGACCTTGCCCCGGGCGATGAAGCGGCTCCAGCTCTCGGCGCCGGCGGCGACCAGCCCGTCCGCCATGGCATCGAGCAGCCCGATCAACGCCGCGCGCGCCCGACGCGGATTGCGCGCGGTGAGCGCCTCACGCGCCTCGGCGAGCGCGGGCGTCAGGATCCGCGAGACCCGATCGATGATGTGCTGGGCGCAGGCCCGGTGCAGGCCCTCCTTGCTGCCGAAGTAGTACTGCAGCGCCGGCGGATTGACCCTGGCATCCGCCGCAATGCTGCGCGTCGAGGCCTGCAGATAACCCTGCTCGCCGAACACGCGCAGCGCCGTCGCGACGATGCGTGCACGCGTTTCCTCCCCACGCGCGTAACCGCCATCGCTCGGATGCCGTCGCGGTCCGTGTGTGTCTCGTCGCATGCTCGCCTCCTGTGACAAATGTATTCCACTTGACACATAGTTTCCAGCTGGACAACATCTTCCGATCGGAAAGAATGCTCCCATGGACGCGCCAGCGAACCCCAATACCTCTGCAACGACCGCCCCGCCGCCGGCGCCGACCGGCCTCGGCAATCCCCGGATCCGCATCGGGCTCAGCATCCTCGCGGCGGTGGTCATCCTGTTCGCGCTCATCGCAGGAACGCGCTGGCTCGTGCACGGGCGCTTCGTTGAGTCCACCGACGATGCGTACCTGCGCGCCGACCAGGTCGCGATCGCGCCACGCATCTCCGGGTACGTCGATGCGATCTACGTCATCGAGAACCAGAAGGTGGCCGCCGGCCAGCCATTGCTGCGCATCGATCCGCGCAACTACGCCGCCGCGCTCGATCAGCAGACGGCGACCGTCGGTGCCCGCATGGCCGACATCACAGCGGCGGAAAACCAGATTGCGCAGCAGCAAGCCCAGGTCCTGCAGACTCGGGCGCAGCTTTCCGGCGCGCAGGCCAACGAGCGCTTCACGCGTGGCGAGGCGGAGCGCTACAAGTCGCTGCGCGATCAGGGCGCCGAGACCGACGAGCGCGCTGCGCAGGCGCAGAACGAGCACAACCAGGCCGTCGCAACCCTGGCGGCGAGCTCCGAGAGTGTCCGCGTCGCCGAGCGTCAGGTCGCGACGCTCACGAGCCAGGTCAAGCAGCTGCGTGCGCAGCTCGAGGCTGCGCAGGCCGCCGCCAAGGCGGCGCGGCTCAATGTGGACGACACGCTCGTGCGTGCCAGCATCGATGGCAGAGTCGGCGATAGCAGCGCGCGGCTCGGCCAGTACGTGCAGCCGGGTACGCGGCTCATGTCCATCGTTCCCATACAGAACATCTACCTGGTCGCCAACTTCAAGGAAACGCAGATCAGGCGCATGCGCGTCGGCCAGCCGGCCGACGGTCAAGGTGGATGCGCTCGGCGTCGCAGAAGATCCCGGGATGGGTCGAGAGCTTTGCGCCTGGAACGGGTGCGCAGTTCGCGCTGCTGCCGCCGGAGAATGCCACCGGCAACTTCATCAAGATCGTGCAGCGGGTTCCGGTGCGCTGCACCTGAAGCCGCCGCCGAAGATTGCCGAGCGGCTGCTGCCGGGACTGTCGGTCACGGTGGACGTCGACACCACTCGGAACGGTCATCCGCCGTGAACGCGAACGTGGGCCAGCACAGCTGCGCACGCCGGATGAGCGGCGCGTCGGCTCAGGACTGGATCGCCGTCTTTGCGGGCGCGCTGGGCGCGCTCATCGCCTCGCTCGATATTTCCATCGTCAACTCGGCGCTGCCGCAGATTCAGGGCGAGATCGGCGCCACCGGCACGGAGGGCACCTGGATCGCGACCGGCTACCTCGTGAGCGAAGTCGTCATGATTCCGCTCACGCGCCTGGCTCAGCCGCGCTGCTCGGCATGCGCACGCTGCTGCTCACCTGCGCCGTCGCTGTTCACGGTCTTCTCGATGTTGTGCGGCCTGAGCCACGACCTCGCCATGATGATCGTGGGCCGCGTCGGCCAGGGCTTCTTCGGCGGCGCACTGATTCCGACCGCACAGACCATCGTGCGCACCCGCCTGCCGCTATCACCAGATCCCCGTCGGCATGACGATGTTCGGCCTCATCGTGCTGCTCGGGCCGCTGCTGGGCCCGGTGCTCGGCGGCTGGCTCACGGAGAACGTGAGCTGGCAGTGGTGCTTCTTCATCAACATCCCGGTCGCGGTCGGCGCTGATCAGTCTGCTGCTGACCGGCGTGCCGCACGAGCAAGGCGAACCTGCACGAGCTCGTGGAAGCCGATTGGCTCGGGCATCGTCGGGCTGTCGATCGGTCTGAGCTCGCTGACCGTCGTGCTCGAGGAAGGCCAGCGCGAGCAGCTGGTTCGATTCGACCATGATCGTCATCCTGAGCGTCATCGCGGTGCTTGGCCTCACGACCCTCGGGCATCGCGCAGTTCACCAGCGAAACGGCCGGTCATCAAGCTGCGCCTGCTGCAGCAACTCGCACCTATGCCAGCGTGATCCTGATCATCATCACGGTCGGCATGGTGCTGTACGACATCCTCTATGTGCTGCCGCAGTTCCTGAGCGGCGTCGCCGGCTACAACGCCTACCAGTCGGGCTGGATCCTGGCACTGTCGGGCCTGCCGGCCTTCGCTGCTGATGCCGGTGCTGCCGCGCATCCTGCGGTCGGCGAACATGAGGCTGGTGGTCGGCTTGCGGGCTCGTCTGCTTTGCCGCGAGCTGCTTCATCGATATCCATCTGACCGCACAATCGAGCGGCGCGCGACTTCGTCGCCTCGCAGCTGCTGCGCGGCGTCGGCCAGATCCTCTCGTTCATGCCGCTGAACCAGATCTCCGTGGGCGCGGTCAGCCGCGCGGATACGGCCGATGCCGCGGGCCTGTTCAACATGGCGCGCAACCTCGGCGGCTCGATCGGCCTTGCGCTGCTCGGCGTGTTCATCGACCGGCGCACCGAGCGCACGCCGATGCCATCCGCGAGTCGGCGTCAACGCCAACTCGCAGCTGCTGCAGGACCGGCTCGCCGCAGCAAGCGGCGTTTTTCGCCGAGCGAGCCGGGGACCTCGCGCAGGGCAACAGTCAGGCCATCGCACAGCTCGCGGCGCAGATTCATCAGCAGGCCATGGTCATGACCTATTCGGACTGCTTCTGGATCCTCGGCATCGGCTTGATTCTCATGCTGCCTTTGATTCTGGTGCTGCGGAAGCCTCCCGTGCCGCCGCAGCGGGCGACGGTGCGCGCATGAGATCCGCACTGCTGCTGGCCTGCGTGCTGCTCGGCGCAGCCGGATGCGTCGTCGGTCCCAACTACCGCGGGCCGCCCAAGGACGCGACGGCGTCGAAGGTGTTCGCGCGCGCGCAGGATGGCCTCGAGAGCTCCGAGCCCTCCGTGCAGTGGTGGAGCACCCTCGATGACGCTGCACTCAATCAGCTGATTGCGCAGGCGCTTCAGGAAAGTCCGAACATCGCCGTCGCGCAGGCGCGGCTGCGACAAGCCCGCGCGGTGCTCAAGGAGCAGCGGGCGAACGAGCTGCCGAGCACGGGGCTCGCAGCCGCCGACCTTCGCACGCGCAACCTGACCTCGCTCCTCGGTGGCGCAAGTGGCGGCGGTTCCGGTGGCTCCAATGGCCAGCGGCTCGAGTAGCGCCACCGACACCAGCAACGCGCTGAATCTCTATGCGGTCGGCTTCGATGCCACCTGGGAGATCGATTTCTGGGGCGCGCACGCGCGCGCTGCCGAGAGTGCCGCCGCAGCCCTTCAGGGCTCACGGGCGAGTCTCGCCGATGTGCAAGTCAGTCTCAGCGCCGAAGTCGCGCAGGCGTACATTCGTCTGCGCGATGCTCAGCAGCGCCTCGCACTGACCGAGCGCAATATCGAGATCGAGGCACACGTCCTCGATCTGGTGCGTATTCGCCGCTCGGGAGGCACCGCTTCGGATCTCGATGTCGAGCGGTTTACCAATCAGCTCGACTCGACGCGGGCGACGCTGGCGCCGCTTCGCGCCTCCGTCGCGCAACAGCTCGATCGGCTTGCGCTCCTCACGGGTCGCGCGCCGGGCGCCCTCGATGAGTCGCTGGCCGTGGCGGCCAGCGTCCCCTCGCCTCCCGCGCGGGTCGCAATCGGTGATCCCACTGCGATGCTGCGGCGGCGGCCTGACATCGTGATGGCCGAGCGCAGACTTGCGCAGCAGACCGCGGCCGTCGGGGAAAGCGTCGCCGCACTGTTTCCACAAGGTGACGCTCCTTGGGGATGTCGGCTTTACCTCTTTGAGCCCATCGAAACTTTTCGAGGGCAGCAACTTCACCTACGTGGTCGCCCCGATCCTGCAGTGGACTCCGCTCGACTTCGGCCGTAACCGCGCTCGGATCGCACAGGCCGACGCCGCACGGGACGAAGCCGAGGCCAATTACCGCGCCACGGTGCTTGCGGCGCTCGAAGACGCCGAAAGCTCACTCGCGCTCTACGTGGAGCAACGCAACAGCGTCGCAGACCTCGCGCGCGTCAGGGACTCCGCCGAGAAGATCTATGGGCTCACCGAGATGCGCCTGCGCGGGGGCACCGCAGCCACGATCGACGTGCTCGATGCGGACTCGCGTCGCATACAGGCCGATTTGAGCTACCAGCAGGCTGTGGCAGAGCTCACCGAAGACTACGTGGCGCTCCAGAAGAGCCTGGGCTTGGGATGGATCGAACCTCAGCCGCCCCCGCCTGCCGTGCGGTGAATGAAGTCCGCGACGTTGTCGTGCAGCGCCTTGAGCGACGCCTCCTGCGCGTACACCATGTGCCCCGACTCGTAGAACCGGTACTCGATGTTGGCCTGCAGCTTCTGTCCGGGATCGGCAGGTGCTGCATCTCGTAGACGCCCTGGAAGAACGGCGTCGCGAGATCGAAGTAGCCGGCGTTGAGCTGCACCTTGAGGTTCGGGTTGTACTTCATGGCGTTGGCGAGATCGGGCATGACGTTGAGTGCCGCTGGCCGCGAGCGGTTGCGGCGCTTCGGTCCGGGCCGCGTGTGCTCGAAGTTCCAGTGTCCGGAAGGCGCGGCGATGCGTCGGCTTGAAGGTCCGGTCCTCGCCGAACTTCAGCTCCTTGCGCGACGTAGTCGTTGAACGCCGCAGACGTAGGCCGAGCCGATGCGCCGCGGCTGCGGATCGTAGTCGGCGCTCTTGCTCAGCGGGTCCATGTCCGGGCCGGAGAAGCGCGTGTCGAGCCGGCCCGTCGTCATGTCGCTCGACGTCCTGCAGGGTCTTCTCGAACTCGCCGCCGTGATGCGCAGGTTCGCCTTGCGGATGTAGTCGACGCGGCAGGCCCGTGTACTGGTGGAGCTTCTCGGCGATGCGCGGCGCGGTCGGCCTCGGGCAGCGCCGCGCCCGGCCGCAGCGCGAGCGCGTAGTCGGCCATCGCGAACTGCTCGACCTCGGCGAGGAGGGCCTTCGAGGTTCGGCGTGCTCGCCGGGCAGCTTGTTGTGGTACCAGGCCGTCGCCGCGTAGGTCGGCAGCGCAGCTGGTAGGGCATGTCGACGCCCGGATTGCCCGTCGGGCCGATCCGGGCTCAGGTCGAAGTTGAGGATCTGCGAGAGCAGGATCACGCCGTTGAAGTCGACCGATGCGATCGGCCTCGAGCTCGTTGATGAGCACCGCCGAGCGCGGCGTGCCGTAGCTCTCGCCGAACAGGTACTTGGGCGAGTTCCAGCGGCCGTACTTCGACAGGAACTGCGTAGATGAACTCGGCGAACGCGTAGGCGTCCTGGTCGACGCCGTAGAACGCCTTCTCCTTGTCCTGGCCGGCGATGCGGCTGAAGCCCGCGCCCGGCGCGTCGATGAAGACGAGATCGGTCGCGTCGAGCAGGCTCGAGTCGTTGTTGACGAGCGAGTACGGCGCGGCCGGGAGTGTGCTGGTCGCTCGGCGGTGACGACGCGCCGCGGCCCGAAGGCGCCCATGTGCAGCCACACGGTCGACGAGCCGGGGCCGCCGTTGTAGAGGAACGTGACGGGCCGCGTGGCGCCGGCGCCGCTCTTGAAGTAGGCGACGTAGAACATCGACGCCTCGGCGGTCGGGATTTCTGCGTCTCGCCGCCGTCCTCGTCGGGCGCCGGCTGTCTCCTTGTCGGTGTCTTGGGATCGCGCGGCGACGTCGTCCCAGCCCTTGGGGTGCACGACGAGCGTGCCGGCGATGGCCTGATAGGCGATCGCCTGGCCGCCGATGGTCACGGTGCCATTGCTGGTCACTCCTCGGGCTTGAACGGCTCGAACGGGCCACCGCCTTGTTGTCCTCCGGAGCAGCGAGCGCGACGGAGCCGATCAGCGCAAGAAGCGCGGTCGAACCAAGAGCGAGGCGCGAGTGACGCATGCGGCCATCCCTTCAATGTGCGAAGCCCCGTATCTTGGCACAAAGCGTGGCCTCAGAACTTATATCCGATCCGGACGCCGAGCACCCGCGGCCGCGTGATCGTTTGGCCGCGACGAACTGCGCTGTCGAGGTGAATATGCTCTTGATCACATTGGTCAGGTTTTGCGCGTACAGCTCGGTCGTCCACGCATCCTTTGCGATGCCGACCGATGCGTCGTACTCAGTGTACGCGGGATTTTCGAATCGCAGCAGATGTCGTGCTGATCGTTCGAGCCCGCGGAGAGCGGCGGGTTGCTGCCGGACTGCGTGATACGAATGCGCGGTGTGCGTCGCGCCCGGCCTGCACGAAGGCATTGTAGGAGTTCATCGCCCACTCGTATCGCAAACGCAAATTGAACTGCATCGGCGGCGAATTGGCGACTCGGGCTGCCCAGCGGACCGTACGGATTCTGAACGCTGAGGATCGGCTTGTCCGTATTCGGCCTTGGTCGCCGGATTCGACAGCAGCGCGGGATTGTTGGCGATCAGGTAAGGCGAGTTGGTCTGTTCGCTGCTGTTCCAGGAAGCGCCGCCCTGCGCCGTCAGGCCCGGGGTGATCACCGCGATGAAGCGATGTCTCCACGCCGCGAATCCGGTAGTTCGGTCCATTCGTGCCGAAGCCGACATTGCCGAGCACTCCCGGATCGAAGAACGACACCTGCACGTTGTTCCAGTCTTCCTGATAGACGGCGCCGTTCCATTGCAGGCGGTGGTCGAAGAATTCCGTTTTCCAGCCGAGTCTCGTTGTTGGTCAGATTGTCGGAGGTGAACGAGAGCGGTGAGCAGTACTGGGCGACGCCGTGTGCACCCGGGATGTAGCAGGCGAAATTGCGGTTGAACGCGCCCGGACGGAAGCCCTGCGACCAGGTGTAGTAGGCCAGCACATCCGGCAGGATGTGCCAGGTCACATTGGCGCGGCTCTTGAAGCCCTTGTATTTGGTATTGCAGGTTCTCAGCGTCGATGTTGGTCGCGGACGCCAAGCAAGGCGCCGGGCCCGCCTCGTAACAGCCGAAGCTGCCGGTGACCGCGCCCTTCTCGGTAGTTGTCGAAATGGTAATAGCGCGTTCCCGCGGTCACGGTCAGCACCTTGGGAATGATGTCGAAATCGCAGCGAGGTGAAAAACGCCGTCTGCCGGTAGCCGCGCTGGACGTCATTGAAGAACGCGACATTGTCATTGCGCGTGTCCGGATTGTTGACGCGTCGAGCCCGGCGCGGGCGCAACATCCGTCAAACATCCCGCGGTGACGGTGTCGGTGCAGGCCGGCAGCGTCTTGTACAGCCAGTTCAGCTGGTCTTCGATCTTCAGTTCTTCCCAGAAGGCGCCGACGATGCCGCGCAAGCGCCAATCATCGGGCGTGCTGAGTCGAAACTCGTGGCTCTGATGGGTGTTGCGCTCGGTCTCGTTCCAGGTGGTGCTCGGCGAATAGCAGTTCGAAGCCAAGTCCATTCGCCGGCTCGGCGCCATGGCACTGGTAATAGTCCGCGTAAAAGCCGCGCGCATAATTCGTGTAGTCCTGTATCTGGCTCGACGTTGCGCACGAGATACGCGCCCGTATAGACGGCTTTGAGATCGCCGATTCGCCCATTGATCGTCAAGGCCGTATTTTCGAACTTGTCCTTGTTGAACGAATTGTTGAACAGCGTGACCGACTGGTTGCGGCAGCGGCTCGCCGTCCGAGCCGTTCGGCATCTGGTAGAACACCCCTTCGGCATCCATGTTCTGGTAGCTCTGAGTCAGCAGCGCATTCCAGTCGGCGTTGATGTCCCAGAGAGCCGACACGCGCATCCCTTGGTAGGTCACCGGATTGATCGCGTTGGCCGCGATGTTGTAGTTGTTGATGACCGGGCTGTCCGGCGGAACCTGGCAGGGCATGCCGCGTCGGCTCCGCAGCCCGCCGGATAATTGGCATAGTGGATGCCGAGATCGCGTCGGCTTGCGCGTGAATGTGCCCGGCACGTTGTTGATGTAGCCGCCGCGCCGGTCGTTGTAAATCACGCCGCGAACCGCGAGGGTATCCGCAATCAGCGGCAGATTGAGGACCGCGGTCAGATCGCTATTGGGGTCGCCGCCCGCGGTCATGCCGTAACCGGCGGACACGCTGCCCTCGGTCACGTTGATCTTCGGCTTGTTGGTGATGTAGCGGATGACGCCGGCCTGAGCGCCCGCGCCGAACAATGTTCCCTGCGGGCCCTTCGAGGACCTCGACGCGCTCCAGGTCCGCCGCGTAGACATCGAGGTTGCGGCCCGGCAGTTGGCCCGACTGATCATCCAGATAGATGGCGACGTTGGGAAAGCCGTTGATCGAGCCCCCGGATTGGGTACCGTGGCTTCCGGCGCTCAGGCCCCGCATGAAGATTTGGGCCTGGCCCGGACCCGGCGGTCGGCGCCGTCACGTTGGGCAGATATTTGATGAGATCATCGAAGGTCGTGACATTCAATTGCTGCAGGGTCTCGCCGGTGAGCGCCTGGATCGCGATCGGCACGTCCTGTATGTTCTCGGTGCGGCGCTGCGCGGTGACGAGGACTTCCTCGATGCCGCCGGTCGAGGCCTCTGGCTGATCCGCCGCCCGCGTTGCATGCGCTGCGATGACCGCCTGCGTTCCGAGAATAGCTGCGACGGCGCGCGCACAGGCACGATTGCTCTTCATGAGTGAACCCCCCCACCGTTCGGTTCTGTCGCTCAAGTCAACGCCGCAAGCTGCGTTGCTTGAGAGTAACCTCTATTGCATACTGATTAGCACACGCACGGAATTTTGGTCAATCTTTTGAGCAGCAACGCGATTGCGACGCCTCGAGCGCAGACCGCCAGCGCGTCCCTGCTCGAGCGCTGGTACGTCCTCATCGTGATGTGCCTGGTGTACGCGCTCAACATTGCTGCACGCTACGTCGTCACGACCGTATTTGAACCCATCCGTCTCGAGCTGGTACTCACCGATCAAGGCGCCGCGTTTCTCACGGGTGTGCCGCTCGCACTCTTCTACGTTGTCTGCGGCATTCCGATTGCCTGGTTCGCCGATCGCTCCAACCGTCGCAACATCGTCGCGGCATCACTGATTCTGTGGTCCGGCTTCACCGTCTTGTGCGGGATGTCGTTGACGTACTGGCAGTTCCTGGTGAGCCGCATCGGCGCCGGGGTCGGCGAAGCGGGCGCGACGCCGCCCTCCACCTCCATCGTTTCGGATTGCTTTCCGGCCGAGCGCCGGCCCATGGCCCTCAGCATCTTTGCCCTCGGTGCGCCAATCGGCGCGTGGCTCGCGGCGGATGCAGCCGGTGCCGCAGCGCAGGCGTATGGGTGGCGTGGGGCGTTCTACGCGCTCGGCCTGCCGGGACTTCTGCTCGGGCTCGTCGTGTTTCTCACGGTTCGCGAGCCGCAGCGCGGACGACTCGATGCGGCGCAACTCGACGGCAGCAAGGCCTCGATCTCGGAGTCACTCGCCTTCCTGTGGCGTCAGCGCGCTGCGTTCCACGTGATCATGGGAAGCGGGGTCTGTAGCCTGTGGGGATGGGGCCTGGCTTGGTGGACCCCGACGTTTCTGCTGCGATCCTACGGTCTGAACGTGGCCCAGGCCGGCGCGATCACGGGCAACATTCACCTCATCGGCGGCATTGCCGCGACCGCAGCCGCCGCGTGGCTGATGTCGCGACCCTTCATGTTCGAGCCGCGACGGGTCTTGTCGGCGCTGGGACTCATCATCGGTGCCGCAACCATTCCCTCCATCATCGCCTACCAGACGCATTCGCTCGCGCTGATGACGGCGATGTTCTGGGCGTTCATTCCGGCGATCTACTTCTTTATCGGCCCTTGCATGGCACTGGTGCTGAATCTCGCGCCCAGTCACATGCGCTCGACGTTCACCGCCTGGTCCGTGCTCGTGGGCAACGTGTTCAATCTCATCGTCGCTCCACAGTTCGTCGGCATACTGAGCGATTGGTCCGGTGGCGCGCAGGGCGCGAACGCGGCATCGCTGCGCTTCGCATTACTGCTGCTTGCGCCCACGGGTTTCTGGGCGGCGTGGCACTTCTTCCTGGCCGCGCGCACGGTGGATCCGGACATGAGACGTGCCGTCGAGTACAGCGCGGAGGTGAGGTCATGACCAAGAGCGTGCTGATCACTCTACTGGCGGTCGCGAGCGTCGCGTCGCACGCTGCGAGCGAGGGTGTGAAGGTTCTCAACCCGGATGCGCACTTCGCGGAGGGGCCGATCTGGTCTCACGGCAAGCTCTATTACGTGGAGTACGATCGCAACACGGTCACTGTATGGGATGGGGCAAAGAACTCGACGTTCTGGTCGAAGCCGGGCTGCGGTCCATCTGCCGTGACCGTGGCGGCGAGCGGCGAGTTCCTCGTGACCTGCTACGACAGCGGCACCATTGGCCGCATCTCCGCAGACGGCAAGGACCTGCCGCCGTACACGCACGACAAGGACGGGAACCGCTTTGTCGGGCCGAATGATTTCGCGCCCGATCGTCGCGGTGGCATGTACTTCACCTGCTCCGGCACGGCTCCGGGCCCCAAGATCGATGGCAAGGTCTTCTATGTCGCCAAAGATGGCGCGATCAGCCAGAAGGCGACCGACCTGCATAGCGCGAACGGCATTGTCGTCTCCAATGATGGCGGGACGCTGTATGTGATCGAGACGGACGATCACCGGCTGGTGGAGTTCAACATCGACCCCGACGCATCTTTGTCGGATCGCCGCGTCTTCATCAATCTCGATGACCTGACGCATAACGTCGTCCACATGTATCCGGATGGCATGAAGATGGATTCCAAGGGCCTGCTCTACGTCGGTCAGAATCCCCGCGATGCGCACGCTCCGCTTGCCGGAACCATTTTCGTCGTCGATGCCATGGGGAAACTGCTGCGCACGCTCACACTGCCTTCGCCGGGCGTGCCCAACCTCACGCTCAGTCCCGACGAGAAGACCGTTTATGTGACGGCGCTCGATCAGCTGGACAAGTCCCCGTATCACGGCAAGGTTTACTCGATCGCGAACCGTTGAGGCCGAGCCCATGACTTTGTTGGTCACCGGCGCGACCGGCTTCGTCATGAGCGTGCTCAGCCGCTGCTGGCTGGAGGCTGATGCCAACGCCCGGCTCGTTGCTTTGGATTCCGCACCGTTCGATGAGATGGCCGAGCGCTATTTTGCCTCGGTCCGCGATCGCATCGCTCTGATCGTCGCCGACGTGAGGCAACCGGAGAAGTGGCAAGCGGCATTGGCCCGCCATGCCATCACTCACGTCGTTCACGGCGCCACGGTCACGCCCATCTCTCGCGGCACAGTGTCCGAGGCACGGCGCGAGCCTGAAGCGCAGGCTCCCGCTCGAATCATCGACGTGAATATCATGGGCACCATCGCGCTCCTGGAGTGGGCGCGGACGGCGCCAAATCTCAGCCGCTTCATCTACGTGAGCTCGGGTGCCGTCTACAAAGAGCATGGGCCGGATCGTCCGGGTGAGCCCCTTCCGGAGGATGGCTATGTGATGCCTCGGCGGCTCTATGGGATCTCGAAGCTCGCGTCCGAGCTTATCGTGGAGCGCTACGGCGCACTCTTTGCTCTGCCGACGGCGTCTGTTCGGCCCTCCTCCGTGTACGGGCCGATGGATCGCGTGACCGCAACACGAAACTTCCGTCACGTACCCAACCGCCTCGCGCACATGGCCCTGGACGGTGTTCAGCGTGTGCGCGTCAACACCCTCGATGCGGTGGGCGACTATATCCACGCCGAGGATGTCGCTTCGGCCATCATGGCGCTGCTCAAAGCGCCGGGCTTGCGCTACAGCGCCTACAACGTCGCGGCCGGCGCGACGGCCACCCTCGGCGATATCGTGCGCTACGCCGCCGAGAAGGTTCCGGGGTTCTCGGCGCAGGTCGTTCCCGCAGCAGAGGCCGATATCCTGCAAGACCCCGCACTCAAGGACGGGATGTGGGGTGCGTATGATGTCTCGCGAATCACGACGGAGACCGGCTGGAAGCCCCGCCCCCTGCGCGAGGCCTTTCATGCCTACATGGATTGGATCGTGGCCGAGCGGGCGCACCGATGACATCGGACCCCAAGACCCCGCGCAAAGTCGCGCTGCTTGCCAACTGTCTCCTGAATCAGAACGCCAAGGTTTGTGACGGCGCGCAATATCGCGGGGTCGTAAGTCCGGTCGTCGAAGCATTGCGCAGCCGCGGTTACATCCTGCAGCAGCTGCCTTGTCCCGAGCTCGCATTCGCTGGCGTTCGGCGCTGGTGGGCGGTCTATGAACAATACGACACGCCCGCTTATCGGGCTCACTGCCGTCGCCTGGCACAGGCCATCGCACCGCTCATCGAAGAATACATACGTCGCGGTGATGAGGTGGTTCTCATCGGTCTTGATGGCAGTCCCTCGAGCGGCGTGCGATTCACCTCGAGCCAGCCGGAATGGGGCGGCAGGCCCAATCGCCCACAGGATGACTGGAAGATCGTGGCACGGCCGGGGATCTGGATCGAAGAGCTCGAGGCCGAGCTCGCCCGCCGCGGCCTGCCGAAGATACCTGCGACCGGCTGGGCCCTCGATATGGGGCGTTTCGATGAGGCGGGATCGCGGCGCGATCTCGAGGAATTTCTTGACCACCGATGAGCGTGGCTGGCGGATCGCGCTCGTGCCCGATGCACTCCTTGCGGACGTATTGGGGACGCTCGAGGCGGGCGGCTACGGCGTGCTGCAGTTACCGCCGGTCGGCGGCCACGCCCCGCTGCTTGCTGTGATTGCCGATCAGATCGCGGAATATGCGCACAACGGCTACGTGATCGTCGCCATCGGTGAGAGCGCTTCACTCGCGGGACTTCACTGGCGCAGGCTCAGTCGATTGCTGCGACACCGTCACATCCCGCTGCCCCCCCGCCATCTGATCCGGCGCGTTGCCAATCTCGAGCAGGAGCGCCAGTCCCTCGCCGCATTCCTGGCTCGTCACACGCCCCTCAATTGAGATTCATCGTCCTGAGCATTGACTGATAGCGTGGATCGGTGCGCAGACTTGCCATGTAGTGATCATGGCGCAGATAGCCCATGCCACCGTCATGCTGCCGGATTGCGCGCTCGAGCCATGAGAATGCATGGTCGCGGTCACCTCGCCACCCATAGACCTCGGCAACCTGATACGCGAGGGTTCGCCCATAGCGGGCGATCAGCTCATCGAGCGCCGCCTGCGAAGCCTCCTGATGCCCCAGCGAATACTCTGCCATCGCGGTTCCAATTTGATGCCACGCGCTCACGGATCTCGCCAATCCGTTGACCACGTCGGCGTAGCGGCCTTCGGCGAGCGCAATCTCCCCGTTTATAGCCCATGCGCGCTCGGCGTCCGGAGCAATCGCTGAGATGCGGTTCGCTGAGTCCTTTGCATCTGACAACTGACCAAGATCGAGCTGCAGGTGCGCAAGCTGCAGCCAGCCGGGCATCGACAGCGGATCGAGCGCGAGCGACTGATGCATCTTCTGCAGCGCCTCATCGTAGCGTCCAAACGTCGCCAGGAAGGCGCCGTATTCTCCCAACACCCGCACATCGTTTGGATCCTGGGCGAGCGCCATACGCAGGTCGGCTTCCCCGCTCTTCCAATCGTACTCATAGGAAGTCCGAAGCTTTTCCCGCGCCCAATAGCCGTCCGGCAGGCTCGGAGCGAGCGCGATCGCTCGCTCCGCTGCGGCACGTGCGCGTTGGTAACCAGCAGCGTCCCCCGTCACCATGTCGACGACGCGCCACTCGGCCTCTGCCAGACCTGCGTATCCCGCCGCGAAGCCTGGGTCGAGCGCCACCGCGCGCTTGTACGCTTCGAGTGCCTGCGTGACGAATTCGGGCGTGTCGCGGTCGCGCAGCTGATTCCCAAGTAAATATTGAGTGTAGGCCTCGGCATTGTCCGTGTAGTGCCGGTTGGTCAGTGGTGGCGCGTCCAGCAGCCGGGCCTTCAGCGCGGTCACGACCGCATTTGCGATCTCATCCTGCACCTGGAAGACATCCTGCATGTCACGGTCATAGGTCTTGGACCACAAGTGATAACCGTTGTCCGCACGGATGAGCTGCGCCGTGACACGAATGTGCTTGTCCGATTTGCGCACACTACCCTCGAGCAGATGTGCGACCCGCAGCTGCCGCGCAATCGTCATGATGTCGACGTTGCGGCCTTTGAAGTAGAAGGAAGACGTGCGCGCCGGCACGCGCAGGTCGGGAACCTGCGACAGAAGATCGAGCAACTCCTCCGCAAGTCCATCGGAGAAGTACTCCTGATCCCGATGCTCGCTCATGTCGACGAATGGCAGCACGGCGATGGACTTCTGCGGGATGGCCTGCGCTGCTGCGGCCGTGGCATCCGAGGGCACGGCAACGCTGTGCGCGTGCAGAGAGCCCCACCACTTGGTCCCATACCAGGCGCCGATGGCCAGCGCAGCCAACACGGGCACTGCCCACAGGAGCGCAGGCTTACCTCGTGACCGGTCGGCCGAACCCGATCCGCTGATGGGCGCGGAAGCCGGCGGCGGAACCAGTCCACGCGGTCGCGCTTGGGTCGGCCCGTCTTGTGACAGCAGATTCCGAATGCGCTCGATGAACGCAGCTGATGCAGCACCTGCCGGTAGTCGCGTCCATTGCACTTCGCGAAACCTATCGGGGACCGACGCGGCGCGCTCGCCCGTATCATCGATGACCACGGGCACCAGGAAGGTCTTGCGCTCGGCCATATCGTGCGTTCGATCGACCGCGAGCCGCCATTCGCGACGGAAATAGCCCTCGTCCCGCGCGTCGCTGTGAGCGGAAATGATGGCGATGAAAAGCCGACAGTCGTGTATCTGCTCGCGAATGCGCCGATCCCACGCATCGCCGCCGCGAAGCTCACTCTTGTCGAACCAGACCTCGATGCCGATGGCGCCCAGAGCATTCGCGAGCTTTTCTGCGGCGGCTGCGTCCTCTGAGGAATAGCTCAGGAAGACGGCGCCGGACGGGTTGCCCACGGTCAGTGCGGCCGCGTCAGATACGCGATGATGCGCGCGAGCTGCGCATCGGAGAGTTCTCCGCGGGAAATGCGCGGCATGTTGAGCAAGCCGGTGCGCACGGCTGTTGCGATCTGCTCGGCATCGAGGTCGGTGCGCGCCTCGAGCATCGCGCGTGACGGTTCGACCCGGCGGCCGAGGAGTACCGTACCCATGCCCATCTGACGATGGCACATGCTGCATTTCTCGACGTACAGCGCCTCATCAGAGGAGTGCGACGTGCGATCCTGCGTCAAGCCGCGATAGGCATTCTCGATCTGCGTGGAATTACGCTGCGGTGGATCGGCAGCGACGGCCGATGCTGCGAGGGTGACGGCTGCGACCAGCGATGCGGCGAAGCGCAGGAGTCCAGTCACGTGCGGTGTCCTTGCGGCCAGATGCCGCTCTTGCCGGGAGCGAGAATGCCATTGGGATCGAGCGCGCTCTTCACCTTCTCGTTGAGTCTGCGCAGCGCATGAGAGTTGAAGTCGTACGTGTCGGCGACCAGATCCATGTACTCGATGTGCGTGCGGTACTCGCCGTAATGATGAGCGGTTGCATCCGCCACGAGGGCGCGGAACATCGCGTCCACCCGCGCCATCATGTCCGGATCGTCCTTGTTGTAGAGCAACTGGTTGACGTTCACCACGCTGCGCTCCCCCAGCGCAAACGATGCGTGATAGTCCATGCCGTACTTGTCGTACGCAGCCCGCGTGCGATGAAACTGATCGAGCGCCAGATCCCCGCGCGGCGGCAGGACCGGTGAGTAGCCGACATGTCCACCGCGGCCACCGTGCCAGTTGACGTTAGCGAGCGGAAAAGTGATGGGCACGCCGGTGAATGGGGAGCCTTCCGGTGGATCCCCTCGCACCCACCGCGCCGGTTTGGCCGACAGCACCGGCTTGCCGTTGAATGCGCGGTCGAGGACCCGCAAGGAGGCCTCCGCGACCTCTACGTGTCCGTAACAGCGCACCTGCACGCCCCACCAGCCGATCTTGAAGCGCTCGCGAATCGCCGTGATGGCTTGATCATCAAGCGGGCCCTTGTCCTTCGTCCATTGCGAGCGCGTCGTCATCACCGCGGCGGAGCGCAACCAGTTGCCGATCGAAGGACTTTGCCCGATGAGTCCGCTGCGCCGCAGCGGCATCAATGTATCGATCACCCATGCGAGATCATCGGGCTTATCGAACTCATAGTCGTATCCCATGACCGCTTCAGGCTCGGGCAGCAGCCACAGTCCGAGCGCCGTGACGATGCCGAAGTTAGACTGGCAGAACATCTGATCCCAGCCCGGCCCGAAGCCGTTTCGATACAGTTGCCAGGTCGGCGAGTCGGTCATCGCGCCCATACCCGTGCGCACGAGGTCCCCATCCGGCAGCACGACCTCGAGACCGCAGATGCGGGCGGAGTGATCGCCATACGTCGTGTAGCCGACGCCGCGATCCAGGGCGTTGCCCGCGACGGAGCCCCAGCTGTTGCCGGGCACGGAGAGCCAGAGCGGAATCTTGTTCGACTGCAGGTGATCGTAGAGATCGAAAAAGCCGACGCCAGGCTCAACCAGCACCGTGCCATTTTCGATGTCGACCTGGATGCGCTTCATGCGCGACAGATCAAGTACTACCGAGTCCTTGACGACGGGCGCAGGTCCGCCATAGCCGAAATTCTTGCCACGACTGATGGGCCAGAGCGCAACCCGATGCCGGTTGGCGATGCGGACAATCTCGCGCACCTGTACGGTGTCGGCCGGCGCAAGAGCGCCGGCGGGTTTGTGGCGACTCTCATCCGCCGCGTAATGATCGGAGTAAGAGAGCCGATCGGTCTCCTCCGTGAGCACCCAGTCGGCGCCGATGGCCGCCTTGAAATCTCGTACCGCTGCAGGAGAAAAACCCATGACTACGCCATCTCCCAGCGGATGAGATCACCGTGCCGCCCTTCCTGACGTACTCGCAGGCCCCGCTCCTCGAGTACGGCCCGCGCCTGCAGATACTCGCTCCAGCGCGTCAGCCCGGCAACGCGGCCCGCGCCACTCCAGCATCGCAGCCGGCGCCAGCCGATACGCTCCTCCTCCGAAACATCGATCGAGTCGCAGGTGAACGCATGCTTGAAAGCTTGGCTTGGGGTGTTCCGCGCATCGATCAGAACAAGCGCTGGAGCCTCTCGGCGAGGTGTACGGGATGCCTCGAGGCATAGAACACCGGTTGTCGCAAGCACACCCGTCAGCACCGAGCGGCGCGTCAGAACTGAACGCAAAAACTCTTCCGAATCGCCGGCAATGGTCATGGGTCGCGCGAGTACACCAAGCCGACCCCGCAATTTCAAGGCCGGCGCGCGCCGCGCAGCGCTTCGGCGTGGGTCTCGATCAGCTGCCGGACACTGCGGGCTCGCCGTCCGGTCAAGCGCTCGACGTGATCGGTGCAGACATCCAGGAAACCTTCGCGGATCGAGCGCTCGAAGCTCACCATGTCGTCACTGTTCCAGGGGATATTCGCGACCGTCTGATCGTCAACCGGGTGGCGGGGGATCCCGAGCGCATCGAAGTGCGCGTACATTCCGGCGTCATCCGTCTCCACGACGCGGATCGGCACGCCCACGATCTCCGCGAGCATCGTCGCGACCTCGGCGAAGGTCTCACGATGCGGACCCGTGATGGGATAGGCGCGATTCTCGTGGCCGTCCTGAGTCAGCACCGCGACCGCACAATCAACGCAGTCCTCGCGCCAGACCATCGCTTCGCGTCCACCGGCCGTGCTCGTGATCCACGTACCGGAGGCGATGAAGCCGGGGCCCGCATTGAGGATCATCGCATCGGCGTAATGCGCGTCACGCAGGAACGTGTACGCGCAGCCGCTTGCGCGAATGAGCTCCTCGGTTGCCCGATGATCGCGCGTGACGATCGCTGGATTGGCGGGATCGACGTTGACAAAGCTCGTGTACACGATGTGGCGCGCACCCACGGCAGTGGCCGCCTCCACCGCCGCCCGGTGCTGCAGCACGCGCGCGCCCACCCTTGTCCCGGAAATGAGCAGCAGCTTGACCGTCCCCTTCAACGCGTCGCGAAGCGTCTCTGGCTTGTCGAAATCACCGTAGCGCACGCTGCACCCAGCGTTCGCTCGATCGGCGAGCTTCGCGGGATGACGCGTGATCAGTATGAAGTCCGGGGCGCGCCCCTGTGCGATGAGGTGATCGGTTGCGAGCCGGCCGTAGTGCCCGGAGGCGCCCGTGATGGCAATTTTCACCGGGCCGAAGCATGCACCTCGAGCGCCGGCATCACAACGGCGCGCCGTCCGAGGACGGCGCGCCGGCCAGCTTGCCTATTTCGAGGCCACCCGCGTCTCGAGCGCGCTCGTGAGGACGCGGCCGCCAGGCGCGTTCGCCTGTCCCGTGAGAATCTGCTGTGGCGTGATGCCGGGGCTGTGATAGTAGGCTTCGTTCAACGAGGTGTGCGTCATCACATCGCTCGCGCCGACGGAGACACCACCGAAAAGACCCTTCGTACCGCTCCAGGCGACTACGTCGGGAGGCGCGCCGCCCGTCGTCGAGATGTCAGCCTCCTCGGAGTACACGACCACGGTCAGTCCCGCATCCGCGCTCAGAGAGAAGCGGTTCGTGCGGTCCTCGAAGGGCTTCACGGCCTTGTCGGTCATGAGAATCAAGGCCACCGGGCCCGCCGCACCGCCCGCCTGCAGCCCGATGCTCAAGCCACCGAGCGTATAGAACGAGGGATCGCTCCAGCGGCGGCTGTCCGGCTCGCGCGCTGCAAGCACGCCGACGCCACCTTGGCCGCCGACGACCAGCGCGGCCTTGCCAAACTCCGGCACGATGAGCACGCCTCTCGCATCGCGCAGCAGCGCATTCAGCTTCGGATCGGTCTTCATGCGATCGACGACCGAGGCGGCCTTGTCGACACGGGCCTGTGCCTGTGCGGCGTCGTCCCGCTCCTTCGTACCGGAGGGCGCGGTGTGTGCACAGCCTGCAAGGGCTAGCGCGCCCCCGATGAAAAGAGCGCTCGCGAAATGTCTGGGTCGCATATGGGCAGTTCCTGGCAAAGATGTCTTCGAGCCCAATGCGCAAGCGGTGCCGAGGTTCCGCGGTGAGGGAAAGGTCTCTTCGAGTTTTACTACTATAAATTCACGTAAGGCATTGAAAATAATAGCGCTGATGCTCTTGGCGGCCCCGGCCGCGCCATGGTAAAGGACGGTTCATCCGGAGACACTGAGCACCACTCGAAAGCGCGCCTTGCCGCTCATCATCCGATCGTAAGCGGCCTGTGCCTGCTCCAGAGGAAACACCTCGTTCATCGAGCTCACGTTGTTTCGGCTGCTGAAGCGCAATGTGTCCTCGGAATCCGCACTCGTGCCCGAGTACCAGCCCTTGACGGCTGCCCGCTTCGTGAGCAGAGCAAGCGAGTCGACCTTGAGCTCTCCGACAGCCCCAATGACCATGATCGTGCCATTGATGCTGAGGCCGCCGATGATGCTCTGCATCGCCTGCGCATCGGTCACGGTCGCGAGGATCGCCTTCGCGCCACCGAGCGTCTGAAGTGCCTGCGCAGGATCCCCGGCAGAACTATCGATGTACTCGTGCGCTCCGAGCTTGCGCGCCAGCGCTTCCTTGTCGCGTCCACGATTGACGGCGACGGTCCGAAAGCCCTGCTTGACGGCGAACTGAATCCCCAGATGTCCGAGCCCTCCCACGCCGTGGATGGCCACGAGGTCGCCCGGACGCGCGCCGCTGTTGCGCAGCGCGTTGAACGTCGTGATTCCCGCGCACAGGAGCGGCGCCGCGGCGACGGAATCAAGCTCCGAGGGCATGTGTGCGAGTGCCGAGGCGAGCGCCACCATGTGCGTCGCGTATCCACCGTCGCGCGTAATGCCCGTGGCACCACGGATGACCTCGCACGCAAAGGCCTCTCCACGGCGGCAGTTCTCGCAGCGCCCGCAATTTCCGCTGAACCAGCCGACACCGACCCGCTCTCCGAGCGTCCAGCCTTCGACTCCCGCGCCGAGCGCGTCGATCGATCCGATCACTTCGTGCCCGGGGATGAGGGGATAGGACATTCCGGGCATGTGTCCTTCGACCGCGATCGAGTCGCTGTGACAGACGCCACAGGCGTGTACGCGCAGTCGAACTTCACCGCGAGCCGCCTCAGGAAGCGGCCGCTCTACACTCTCGAACTTTGCGCCGGCCCTCGGGATCAGCATCGCTCGCATGCGCGCCATCGCAGCTCTCCTGGCGAGGATTCGCCATCAGAGCAGGCATTTTCGCACGATTCAGATGACAGGCAGGGAGGCCGGGCGCGAGCCGCGCGGGAATGCTGCGTCGATGCGCGCGATCTCCTCCGCGCTCAGCTCAAGGTCGCCGGCACGCGCGTTCGCCTCCGCATGCTCGATGCTCGCCGCCTTCGGTATGGCGAAGACGGATGCACGTCGCGCCAGGAACGCCAGAATCACCGCCGCCGGAGTGACTGCGCGCCGGGTCGCGATGTCATCGAGCACACGGCCTTCGCGGCTTCGCGGCGAGGGCAGCCGACTGTGACCGAAAGGGCTATAAGCGACCAGGGAGATCCCGAGGGACTCGCATTTGGGCAACACGTCATGCTCAATTGCGCGTTCGCGAAGGTGATAGAGCACCTGATTGCAGGTGCACTTCGTACGAGCGCCGAGTTGCGTCAGCTCATCGAGATCCGGCGCATCAAAATTGCTGACACCCCAGCTTAAAATCTTGCCGTGGCGCTGCAGGTCCTCAAAAGCCCCGAGGGTTTCCTCGAGCGGATGGCGGCCGCGCCAGTGCAGCAAGTAGACGTTCAGCCGGTCCGTCCTGAGGCGCGCGAGCGAGCGCTCGCAGGCGACGATCGCACCGCGCCGTGAGGCGTTTTCCGGAAGCACCTTGGATACGAGAAAGACCTCATGGCGCCGGCCCGCGATGGCTTCGCCGACGATGACCTCGGCGTCCCCGTTACCGTACATCTCGGCGGTATCAATGTGAGTCATGCCGAGATCGAGTCCGCGGCGCAAGGTTGCGACGGCTGCGCTTTTGCCCGCACCCTCGAGCATCCAGGTTCCCTGGCCGATGATCGGGACACGCCGGTCGGTGCCATTCCACAGCTGGTAGCGCATGGTGCACGATACCTCAGGCGCGCCAGTGCGCTTCTCCTTTCATCAAGCTTTCAGCGGTGAAAAGCGCTCGAACGCCGAGCCAATCTGGCGCAATCCGCCGAGGCCTTTGGACTAAAATGGCTTAGCTTGTCAGTCGGTCGACTGATCCATGCAAGACTCGGACATCGTTCACAGCACCCTCGCCCGTCCCGACGTTCACGCTCGGTGGATCGGTGATTTTTATGGCACCGAGGAAAGCCAACGTTTCCATGAAACGGCGCTCGATCACATTACGAGCTTGCTGGAGCCGTACGGGAAGTCACGGGTTCTCGATGCGGGCTGCGGAGATGGGGTGCACGCGATCCGACTGGCACAGCGAGGCTATCCGGTCCTGGCGCTCGATTTTTCGGAGCACATCCTCGAGAGAGCACGTGCGAATATCGGGGCCAACAAGCTTTCCGATCAGGTCGAGTTCCGGCTCGGCGATCTGCTGAATCTTCCCTTCGCCGACAATTCCTACGATTCGGTGCTGTGCTGGGGCGTGTTGATGCACATCCCGGACGTTGAGAAGGCAATCAGCGAACTTGCGCGGATCGTTCGACCCAAAGGCCTTCTCGTCATCAGCGAGAACAATTGCTGGTCGGTCGAGGCTGTGCTCGCCCGGATTGCACGTCGCGTCGTGCAAGGGGTCGGTGCCGGCAAGAATCTGGCACGACTGCACATGGGACCCTCCGGTGCGGAGTATTGGCGACAGACCGAGTCGGGCCCGCTCATCTGTCGAGAGGTGCGCGTTCCGTGGCTGGTGAACGAAGTCACTGAGCGAGGATTCATCCTCAAGGAACGGATCGCGGGCGAATTCATCGAACGGCACGCGAACATTCGCGTCGATTTCCTACGGCGGTGTGTCCAGGAGTTCAATCTCTTCTGGTTCAAATACGTGCGCTTGCCTCAGCCCGCGGTCGGAAACTTCCTGGTCTTTGAGAAGCGCGGCTAACGGCGGGAACTCGGTTGCGGCGCCGGCAGACACTGGTCGTCGCCATGTGCCAGCTTCGAGAACTCGAGCCGTACCCCATTGACGAGAAGATCGTCGTGCTCCGGGCGCGACCAGCTCAATTGGCCTGCCCGAAGCGCATCGACGACTCCGGGGCAGTCGATTCGATCGAAAGTGCCCGTATTGATCCATTTACCGCTTGCGTCGCGCTCGAAAAGTCTGGCAGACGAGCCATGGACCGATGCCAGCGGCTGACGACCATTAGGGCTCATGGGACGTACGATGACGACGGTGTCTCGATTGTCCCCGTAGGGCACGAGATAGATCTCGCAGGGCGCGCCGTTTCGCAAACAGTCGAACCCGTAGTTCGCCAAAGGCGACTCTGTGTTTTCCAGACCCCGCGGCAGTTCCGAACCCATGGGGTATACCGCCGCGTGCGTGAATGCGCGCTCAGTCAGGGCCGGATCGGGCTCGCCGTTCGCGAAGAAATTGGGCGCTTTGGTAGCCTGCATTTGCGCTGCCCTGGAACGCACCTCCGCGCTTGCGTTGCTTGCGAGCAAGCCGAGCGCGCGAGTGCCGAATACTCCGCTGTGGAAGCGCAAAAACTGGTAGTCGAAGCGGCTCGGGGCAACCTTGCCCACTGCCAGACGGGCAAGTTGACTGTTCACCGAGAGCCGGGCCGGATCGGCAAGAGGAGTCAGCAGGAGCGTCAGGATAGCGACGATGACGAGGCTCGCAAAGACATTGACGGTCTGCATCGGGTGCAGCCACCCTGCTCGACCAAACGTGGCATAGGCATAGCCGGACCCATACACCAGCGCCATCACCGCGACCGCTGTGGAAAGAACGCGCTCGGGGGTCCAACCGTATTCCTGTACACGCAGAGCGATCGCATAGGTCGCAATCACCGCAAGAAGCAGCATCGCGGGTCCCGCCACGCGGCCCGCCCAGCGTATGACCGCACTCGGCAAGGATGTGGGATAGCCGTCCTTATAGGCTGCGTTGAGCAGCATCAGCGTAACGGCGCAGGCCCAGAGGAAAATCGATGCCGCATGGCGCGTAGCCCAAAGCGGCTTCAGACCCACGATCATCAGAGCGATCAGGAAACCCACGCACAATGTGACGACCAGCGGCAGCAACCATGAGAGCAACGTCAATCCGACATTGCGCATGCCCCGAAGCAGACTCGGTCGCACATCGGTGATGTGAATCGCGGCGGCAAAGGCCATCGCCAATGCGGGACAGCGAAACCAATCGTGTCCGATCATCGTCCGGAACCAACTGACGTGGATCAGATCGAAAAGCGCCGCTCCGAGTTCGAGTATCCCCCAGACCAAGAGCGAAAAGATCAGTGAGACAACGAGCTGGAAGCCCCGCATCCAGCTGTCTTCGAAGTGATCTACGTAATGTGAGAACAGTGAATGACCGCGCTCGCGATGTTCGAGCAGCTGGTTGATGATGAAGAGCCCGAATGCGGTGCAGAAGCTGACGCGGAAGGATGGCCAAACCCTCTCGACGCTGTTTGCACCGAAGGATTCGATCGGATCGCGCCAGAGATCGTACGCGGCCAGCGCGGCAATGATCGTGGCGGCAAGAGCGACGTAGGTCGCGAGCGACTTACGGCGCATCCGTCCGACTTCGACGATGGCGATCACCGGTACGAAGGCGGTCAGCAGCGCCAGAGCCGCAAACACCCTCGGGTGCTGCTCCGCCCAGTAAAGAGCGTGATCGTGACTGTCAGGCTGATAGCGGTGTAGGGCGGGCGGCACCAGCCTCAGCAGTAACCATGCGATGATGCCCTGCAGGAACCCGATCGTGATCCGCCATCGCCCGATTCCGATGTCGGACATTTGCGTTACGGGAACATCTTCGCCGGTGCCTGCGCGAGTTTCTTCATCAGCCGATAGGTGAACTCCACCTCGTCGGCGAATGCACCGATACCGATGCGCTCATCGCGCCCATGCGCGCGTGCGTCGTCCAGATCGTCAAACATTCCGTCGATCCCATAGCTTGGAAGCCCCACGCTGCGGGTGTACTTGCTGTCGTCCGCGCCGGCAGACATTTCCGGAACGATGATGACTCCAGGCCACAGCCCGTGCACGACCTCCCTCACCATCGAAATCAATGCTGGCGAGGGGGGCGAATCAGGGCTCGGGTAGGCCGGCGTGATGACGCTGAATACAACACTCGGGTCGGCGAGCACCGTCTGCAACTGTTGCTTGATCGAATCCTGCGTCTCACCGGGAATCACGCGACACTGGATGGTGGCGCGTGCCCGCTGTGGCAATGCGTTCTCGGCGTGCCCGCCATCGATCATCGTCGCGGTACAGGTCGTGCGTAGCATGATTTCAGTCTCGACGTTCGCCGATAACCTCTCGAACGCCGCGGCATCGGCGGTGCCTGCGCCGATGGCGCGCATGTCGGCCTGAACCTGCCCGCTTTCCAGTTGCGCGCGCTGGGCGAAATACAGGCGCGTCGTTTCAGTCATGTGCGTCGGAAACTTGAAGGTCGAAAGGCGGGCGAGCGCTGCGCTCAATCGGTAGATCGGATTGTTTGGCGTTGGCCGCGAGCTGTGCCCACCCTTGTCGGTGACCTCGAGGCCGAACGTCATGAACACCTTCTCGCTCGTCTGCACGGCCACGTACAGCCTGCGACCGTGCTTCATCCCAGCCTCACCACCATCGGGATTGACGACGAGTCCGGCGTCGATGAGATCACGGTGCTCGCGAAGCAACTGGTCGACTCCGTTCGAATCGCCCCCGGCCTCCTCATCGGCCGTGAATGCGACGATCAGATCACGGCTCGGTTTGATACCCTCACGATGCAGCCGGATCAGTGAGGCCGCCACGGCGGCGTCCTGTCCTTTCATGTCGATCGTACCGCGACCGTAGAGCCAGCCATCGACCTCGGTCAGCTTGAACGGATCGTAGCTCCAGTCTTCCCGGCGCGCTTCGACGACGTCCAGGTGACAGATATAGAGAATGGGCTTTCCAGCTCCTCGACCTCGTAACCGCACGACCAGATTTCCCTTGGTGGGGTAGGCCTGCGGCGTGACCAGAATCACGTCCTCGCGCGGAAAGCCGGCGGCGAGAAACGTGTCGGCCAGCACCTGCGCGGCATGCGTCGAGCCATTGGCATGGGTCGAATTGATCTCGACGAGTTCCTTCAAGATGCCGCGGGCCACCTCAGGCGCGGGGGCCGGTGTCGACGGGGCCGCCATGGAGACGGCCGTGAAAAGGCAGGCGAGCAACGCCATCGGGGGATCGATCAAGGCAAGACGCATATAGATTGACCATTCAGGGGGCAAAAGACGGGTGCAGATCGTAGTGTGATGGATCAAGCGGGTCCAGTGCGTTACCGTGCTGCTGCATGAGCACGCCACGACCGATCGCGGTGAATGCCGTCCCAACGGCGGCATCGCCACACAACTTCCTGCCGCTTCGCGTCGTGCTGCTACTCGCGCTCGCCGTGTTCATCAACTATGTCGATCGGGGCAATCTCGCCACGGCGGCTCCCCTGGTCCAGGATGAGTTGCACCTGACCAATGCGCAGGTCGGCCTGCTGCTGTCCGCATTTTTCTGGAGCTACGCACCCGCGCAGCTCGTCTCCGGGTGGCTCGCGCATCGATTCGACGTGCGCTACACGCTGGCTGCAGGACTCGCCGTGTGGTCCTTGGCGACGGCACTGACGGGGCTGACCACGGGGTTCGTGTTCCTCCTGGCGCTGCGGCTCGTCGTCGGCCTCGGCGAGAGTACGTTCTATCCGTGCAACGCTCGGCTGCTCGCCGAGCGCGCGCCCGAGGAGCAGCGAGGCGGGGCCAACGGTCTGGTCGCAGCCGGTCAGGCGCTCGGGCCTACCCTCGGCACTTTGGCAGGCGGGGTGTTGATGGCACGGTTCGGGTGGCGGGCCGTATTTGTCGTACTCGGCGTGCTGTCCCTCCTGTGGCTGGTGCCGTGGCTCAGGGTCACGCGGACGGCGCTACGCGACAGCGCGCAGTTCGCTGCGGTGGGTGCCCCGATCAGCTACTCCCGCATTCTGCGGCGGAGCGAAGCCTGGGGCACCGGAATCGGCTGCTTCCTGAGCTTCTATGGTTACTACTTCGTGCTGACGTGGCTGCCGCTGTATCTGGTCAAGGCACGCGGCTTCTCAATGGTCCAGATGGCCCAGGTCGGCTCATTGGTGTACTGCATGCATGCACTGAGCTGTGCCTTGGTGGGCTGGTTCTCGGACAGATTGATCGAGCGCGGATCCTCGGCGAATCGAGTCCGCAAGACCGCCTTGGTCATCGGCTCGATCGGCGTTGCCGCGACGTTGCTCGCGTGTGCTCACGCGCCGCTCGCCACGTGCGTCACGCTGCTTCTGATCGTAGGATTCTTCTTCGGATTCCTGCAGCCGCAGATTTTTGCGGCTGCGCAGACACTCGGCGGTACCCGCGCCGCGGGTAAGTGGATGGCACTTCAGAACATGCTCGGCAACTTTGCCGGCATCCTCTCCCCTCTCGTCACGGGATTCGTCGTGGATCGCACCGGGTCGTACGATCTCGCCTTTGCGCTTGCCTCAGCGTCCGCGCTCGCAGCGTCGCTCGTGTGGGCGTACGGCGTCCGACGCATTCAGCCAGTCGAGTGGGCAAACTGACCGCCCGCCCCCTCTCTACAGTGGCGGGAGCAAGTTGAAGCAGTACCGTTGCGATGGCTGCAGCAGATAGTGCGCGTCGCGGCAGAAGTAGGTCTGTCCGAACTGCGAATAGCCCGCCCGGCTGAACATCGCCCGGGTCGAATCCGCGATCGGGCCGTTTACCCGTTTGGAGGCGACTACCGCCCGCCGGCCGGAGACGACCTCCTTCGTGAGCGTGACGCCCGTCATTTGAGAGACGCACACTCCGAACCCAAAGCTGGCAAAGGAGTCGACCGCACTGACGCGTGGCATGCCAACCCCATCGGATGCGACGCTGTACCCACAGCTGAATCCGGTGCTCGGGTCACCGAGCAATCCCATCGGATCGGAGGGACGACTATCGGCAAACGCTGTCGAGGCGACCAAGCCTAACGTCGCGAGACAGGCGACACGTGCAACGGCAGGAAGAGCTGAGATGGACATAATTCATGCTCCATACGCAGGACTGCCCGAAGCCTCCTTTCTAGTCCTCCGCATGCCGGACGTCAACTCGGCGGGGCCACATGCGCAGAAGCAGGCGATCACGGCGCACAAAATGATGCCACAGCGCCGCAAGCACATGCAGACCAATCAAAGTGAACAGCACGTAGGCAAGATATCCGTGAATATCCTCGGTGGGATGAAAGATCGTCCGATCCGCGCGCACGTGAGGGTCGATGCGAAACAAGCCGAAATCGAAGAGCCGTCCGTGCCAGATGAAGGTCATCATCCCGAAAAGCGGGATCACGAATAGTAATAAATACATCAGCAGGTGCACGGGGTACGACGTGCGGCGCGAAAACTCACCCACGTCGGGCGGCAGATCTGGCGGTTGATGCGACAGGCGCGAGGCGAAGCGGAACATCAACAATACAAAGACTGCGAGCCCGATCAGGGCATGGATGTTGATCCACTTCGCCTGGGTTGAGTGTGGCCACGAGTCGTGCAGGAGTCCCAGGATCCCGACGACGATGACGAGTACCGCCATCGTCCAGTGGTAGAAAATCGCCAAACCGCCATATCGTGCTTCGCTGCCGGCCATGACCTGCAGTTTACCGCTGCTGCGGCGGATTATCGGCAGCTGGCAGCATCCAAATGAGCCCTTCGCGAATTAGCCTTTGCGCAAGCGACAGGCGTCCGGGTTCATCCAGCCTGCCCGGCAGGTCGCGCAGGATGTAGCACGGGTGATCCAAGGCGAATACCACCGCCTCGGCGGCATGTCCGGGAACTGTGATGCGCCGGCCGTGGCATTCGATCGTGATCGTATTGGGATCGCGACGCAGGCGATGAACGACGCCGGAACGAGCGCCGAGCATGGTATCAAGGGTCAGTTCGTGCAAGCGCGACAGCTGCTGCATCTGTCCACGAAGCAGCGGCGGGCAATCCGTCATGAATCGCTCGGCGAATTGATCCAGCGCCTCATCAACGTCGGCCTGCGAGGAGAGTTTCCCGAGAAGCTCCTGCAAGACCTCTCGGCTCCCTGCACGGTCGAAGTCCGTGCGTGCGAAGCCGACCGGGAGCGAACGTCGGAAGGCAGGCTCTCTCAAGGCCATCCGTGAGACCAACTCGAGGAGCAAATCAGTCCATGTGTAGCGCAGCACTCCAAGGGTGATATGGAGGGATGTCGCATCGGTCGTTCGCGCTTCATGCAGCCAGCCGCGTGGGATATAGGTGACTTCGCCCGCGCGGAGCTCGAATTCGCGTGTTGGCGGCCCGCTTCGGTGAATGTCCGCATCGAAAGCCTGGCCTGAAAGCGGCAATGAGACGGGCGCATCGTAAAGCGTCCAATGCTTTGATCCGGAGATCTGCAGGACGAAAACGTCGTGGGTGTCATAGTGGACCGTCGCGCCTTGCTCGTGCGGGGGCGTCAGATAAACGTTCGCCTGCAACGGCATGCTGAGCTCGAGTTCTATTTCCCGGCACAGCGACTCGAGGCTCGGTAACACCGTGTCGAGGAATGCGAGCGTCAGAGTCGCGCCCTCGCTGAAGAGCTGATAGACCTTCACGACATCGAGCTCGACCCCGTCGATCGTGTAGTCGGCCGCAACGAGTTCGCGGCTCGCATTCTTGAGCAGGACCTCGGGATAGCGACGATTCAACGTCGTGAGCGCGCGATCGATATCGTCGCTCGTGAGAAGCTCGTGAAAGTAGTCGGACCTCACCCGCTGTACCACCAGCGGGCTTCGCTCCCAGTACTGGGCCAAGAACTGTGCCCGATCAATGGGCGCGAGTAGCCAGGCGAGCCCGCCGGCTTGAGGACCGACTATGCAGCGCTCCTATGATCTGGCTGGATCCGGGGGCTTCGGATCTGGCACAGGGATCTTCCGCGCGGGGTCGGTTGGCCTGCCTTCCGGATCCGGGGCTCTTCTTTCCGGATCTGTCGCGCGTCGGGCATCGGGATCGGTCACCCTTCTATCGGGGTCGGTCGGCTGAACCCGACGCTTTCTCTTATCGGGGTCCTTTTCTCGATCCGGCGCAGGATCCGTCGGCTTATCGGGGTCGGCACCACCGGCTGCGCGCGCGATGCCCGCTGTCACAGCCAGAGCACCGCCTACGAGCACACCCGTTGATAGGAGAAATGAGCGCCGTCGCAGCACTCGCTCCGTCGAAATGTCCGTATCGCTCAAGGTACGGGCATGATTGTTCCGGTCGTCTGTATTTTCTGCTGACATGGCAACTCCTTCCCTGCCCGCTATTGCAACTGTTTGTGTCCAACGACCCGTCCGGCATGGGAGTTCCCTGGTCTGAGGACCTAGCGCTGGCGCGGACTCAGCCTGCACGCGCCGCGGCGGCTTCGGTCGTTTGGTATGAATGAACATCAGCGGCGGCACGCCGCATGAGATCGTAAATCGCCTGGTGCGTTAATTTGTCGGTTCGATCGACGACTTTGTTGAGAATCAGATGGCGAGTCCCGGAGACGGCGCCGGAATCATAGTCCTTCTCGAGCAGGACCCGTCCGGTCTCATCGAGCAGCGTGATACGCAGGGTCAAGCGTACTTGCGGCTTTACGTCGAGTCCGAGATGTTTGGAATCGGGAAAGCCGTATTCGAAGTTCTCAATCTGAGGACGAACGACGATGGCGTATCGACCCGCTCCGGCCAGATCGTGACTTTCGTCCGCGCCACCGGATGCCGCCCTCGAGAACACTTTCAATGCGATTTCGCGGACCATGATGCCGACGGGGGTCGTGAGCTTTAGACCCGAGCCGGCAAAGCTCGTGGATCCCGCCGTGATCAGACGATCGTCGTCCGTCTCGCTCGTGTAGATCAGCACGCGGCCGCTGACACGGTCGGAAGCCGCAATTGGCTCGTCCGGCACATCATCGGCGCGGTAAGCCATTGATGCAGCACAGCCGCAAAGGAAAAGCGCGCTGGCCCAGATAGTCCCTCTGATGAAACTCATGATGCGCCTCTCAACCGAGACGAGAAGCAAGACACGGTCCTGGCTTCGCAAATGTCCGGTTTTGGAGCCGTTCCGGGTTACTACTGAAATCAACCGCTACGCATCAGGGAGTAGAAGTCCATGAACAAGCACTCGGCGTTACTGGCAGGCATTCTGACTGTGGGGATCGCGGCGACTCCAGCATTTGCTGACTGGGGTGACTCACCGAAGGGCTGCTCTTTGGCCACTCTGCATGGGACCTATGCGTACGCCCAAACGGGCACCGAGAATGGCCTTGCGTTTACTGCAGCTGGCAGGGAAACGTACGACGGAAAAGGCAACATCACGTTCGTCGAGCTGTATACGCAGGCCGGCGTCACATCCACATACACGGGCACGAGCACGTACAGCGTGACCAAAGACTGCATGGCCAGCTCTTACAACGATACGTACACCTATTTCATCGCGCCGGATGGCCGCGAATTCTATTACAGCTCCAATAGCGCCTCGGGCATCATTTCCGCGGGGCGCGAGGACCGGCTCTCGCTCGACTTGTTGTTCTGATGTCGAGCAATAGCCACACGGGAGAATGAGAGTCTCGCAAGACAAGCGCAATAGAGCCCTCATCCGCTCACCCGGCGGAACGCCAGGACCATTCCGGCGACGGACGACGCGGCCGCACCCGTCAGCAGCACCACCATGAGGAAGCCACGTTGCACGCCGGCGCGTAGCACGCCCGCGAAGTCCAATCGGTGAAAAGCTCCGTGCAGCCAGCGATAGACTCGGTCACTCCGGTCGATCTTTGCGATGAGCTCACCGCTCACCGCATCCAGGTAGTACAGCGCGCTCTCTTTGGCTGACCAGATGCGATAGACCGGCAAGCGCACCGGAGCGTCGAAATGGCTGAAGTAGTAGCTATCGCCTTGATCGAGGCGTTCGACGGTACGCTCCGCAGCCGGAGCAAGGAGCTCGGCCACTTGCGCGATCTCCTGATCGGCAAGGGGCGCGGCTCGAGCCTCCGGATCGATGCGCACGCGGTCACCGCCGCGCGAGAATACGATCTCGAATAAATGGCCGAGGATGGCGGATGATCGTACAGACCGCGCCTCAGCCGGTGCGGCAGCAGTAAGCGATCGCAGTGCCTGCCCCACCTGCGCACCGTCAAAGGAAGCGCCGTGCAGATGCGCTTCTTCCACCCGTGCGTCAGAACCCTCGAGCCATCCCCATGGGTTCATCGACAGAAACCCGCTCGCGATCCAGGTGAACAGAAAAAGGCCGAAGAAGAGCCCCATGATGTGATGCCAGCGCAACAGGCCGTGATAGTGCGAGATGGTATTCGGGCTCGATAGCCACGCTCGAAATCCGAGGTACAGGCCGCTCACGGCGAGCAGGCACCCACAAAGCGAGCTGTAAACGACGATTTGGGACCAGACGCGCACATTGTGTCGTAGCGGCGCGAAGTAAAGCCAATGCGGAATCGCGCCGAACCAGTTCCACAAGCGCTGTCGCGCAGTGGTCAGCTGCACCGCGCGCCCGGTTCTGCTGGAGACGTAGACCTCGGTGCCGTTCGCGTCTCCCAACGACACCCGATAGAGCGGCCGCTCGCCTTCCAAATTACCCGCGACCGTCCACTGGTCGTAGTCGATGCGCACCGCCGCAGTGCCCGGTGTGGCGACCGTCGGAAAGGCGAACCTCTCGGCGACCCCGACTGCCTGAGGCGCCGTCACGAAGCCCAGCACCTTCCCGTCGGTCAGATCGATGAGACGCACTTCGCCCGACTCGAGTACGACGCGAAGAATCGGATGCTGCTCGAGCATCTCGAGCTCGAAGCGGCGCACCCTCTCATGGGCGCCGAGCGCCCGATCATCGAGCGTGCAGCACGAGCTCCAATTAAGCGCAGGAAGATGATGAATCCGCGCATCGGCACGCAGTGCCGGATAGCCCACGAACACCATGACGATGCCCGACAGGCACCACATTGCCATCAGCGCGCTGAAGCTGATTCCCAAGTAGCGGTGAGACAGGATCAGCCATCGCACGCAGATCAGAACCTATAAGTGTAGCGAGCCTGAAGCGTGCGTGGCACGCCTAAATTCCAGTGCGTGTAGTCACTGCCATCGGAGTCGCGTTCGGCCGATCCGAGCGAGGTTGCATATTGTCGGTCGAAGACGTTCTCAAGACGGATGCTGATGATATGGTGACGCTGTGAATCGATGAAATAGCGCCCCGCGAGATCCAGGAGCGGATATTTGCCGAACTCGGCTCGCCCGCTGCCGGCTCCCAATCCCGATTGCCGCTCGGCACCGACAAAGATTGCTGAGGCGGTCAGACCGAACGGAAATTCTGCAGGATGGTAGTCGAGCGTTGCCTTCGCCTGCTGAACCGGAACCGCATCGATCTGTTGGCTGGTCTCATCGACCGAGTGCGAGTAGGTATAACTGACATGCGCTGAGAAGTCGGCAAGCTCCGCTCCCATATCCAGCTCACCACCGCGCACGCGCACCGTCCCGGGAACCTGGCCGAACACGGCCTGCTGAGTCGTCGAGTCGAAGCCGGCGAACTGGATGAGATCCGTCACGTCGCGCCAGAACCCGACGAGCTCCCAGGTCCACACTCCATTGAGCTTCCCGCCCAATGAGAGGTTGGCGTTGGTGCTTTTCTCCGGCTTGAGATTGGGGTCGCCCCGCTCATCCAAGGGATCGTTGGCGAAGAGCTCCTCCGCTGTGGGCAAACGAAAGGCCGTACCCATTTGCCCTCGAACGAACAGGCCGTCCGCCAAGTCATGCTTCGCGCTGACCGTCCAGATGGTCGCACTCTCTCCCACCGTCGGATCGTTGTAGCGCACACCCGCCGCGAACGTCGTCCGTGGAATAAGGTTCGTCGTCGTTGCGATCTGGGCGAACACCGCGTTCACGCTTTCAGTCTTCTGCTGGATCACGAGCACCGCATCGTGCCCTTCGTAGTTCTGGAAGTCGTAGCCAACGATTTGATCGAACCACGCCCCGAGCTTGAATTTCGCCATCAGGTTGATGCCCCGGTCGACGTACCCCCAGAAGCCATGATCCTCGATCGTCGACAGCGCTCCCGGGCTGCCGATGACATTGTCGAACTCCGTATAGTGCGAGTACCACCAGTGGTAGTAGCCCTTGACGAAGAACTGGAAGCGGTCAGTCGGCGTGTAATCGAGCTTGCTGGTGAGGATGTTCTCGTTGCGATCATTGAACGCTTCGGCGACCAGGAACGGCAATGAGAAATCCAGCTTCGCGGTCGTATGCTGCGCGAGCATGCTGTAGCGAAGGTCGCCTTCGAAGTCATAAGCATACTTTCCGCCGACGGTGTACACGTGGTAAGCGCGATCGCGGTCAGTATCACTCGGCTGAATGTCCTGACTGCGAAAGGGTTGAAATCCGGATGAGACGTCGACATCGGCGAACACTACGAAATGAGTGCGATCGATGCTGTCGCGGTAGTAGCCATCGAAGTGCCCGCTGTCATTGGTGTCTCCTCCGACGCTGAGCGCACCGTCCGGGGTATCGGAGAACTGCTTGGTGATGATGTCGATCGCACCTGCGGCCGCCTCGGTGCCATAGAAGAGCGCCTGCCCTCCTTCGAGGACCTCGAGCCGATCGACGATCGAGGAAGGCAGGGTGTCGAGGGGCGTCGTGCCTCCGTACAGGCGGTTGTTGATGCGAACACCATCGAGCAACCAGAGGACGTCCTCGGTGCGAGATCCTAGAAGGGAGACGTCGACGTAGTCGAAGGGACCGTTCTTGGGGCTGACGTACAGACCGGGCGCCAGCATCTGCAGCGACTGGGCGATGTCGAGAAATCCTCCCTCGGCGATCTGCTCTGCCGTGATCGTGTCGACCCGTACGCCTTGTTGCTCGAGAATGTCAGGGAGCTGTTCCTCGAGCTTCTTGGCGGTGACCGTGACCCTCTCGAGCTCGCCAGACGACTCCTGCGGCGTGCTCACGCTGGCCTGGGGCCAGGCGCTGGTAGCGCCACACAGTCCCAGAATTCCCGCATAGAGCGGAAATCGGCGAGACGGCCTCGTCGCACGCACTGGACAACTCCCCCTGAGGATTTCGGGGACTGTCGCGTGCAGGTCGGGGGATTGGCCAGTAAGTTACTGTTCTCTCGAGGCGTTTCGTAACGTTATTGACCGACTGGCGAAGACCCTAAGGTGCTCGAAGCGAGCGATGCCTTGGTGTTGGTCACTGAGCGTCCCGGGTCGCCGGTCCAGATCTTCGCGGTGTCGAGTTTGGAAGTGAGGAGCAGCTTGCCGCCGATGTTCATGCGATCCATGCCGTATACATCGTACAAAGCCTCGAAGGACTGCGCGTCGCCTGCGCTGTGCATCAACTCCTCGAGTGCAGGCTTCCGGCTGAGCGTCTGAGCCATGTGCATGAGCGCGACATCTCGGGTCCCGGCAATGACGAGGATCTCGTTGCCGCTCGGTCCGGCCAGAGCCGCGACATAGCCGTAGTCGTGGTACTTGTCGTTACCCGGTAATGGAACGGCGGCTTGACTCACATAGTGCGTCCCGGTGGTCCGATCCACCATCTCATCGAACGTCTCGCCCGTCCGGAATCGAGAACCCGCGAACACCAGATCGTGGATCATGCCCATTCCACTCAGGTAACCGATGTAGATCACATCGGCGGATGTGAGCGCGGCGGGACTCAGCTCGGACGCCAGCGCCACGCGGATGCGCCGGTTGGATGAGGCCAGGAGTGGCATGACATCGCGAAGCGCAAATGCGGCCGAAGTCGGCAAGTAGCCGAGATTGAGGTCGAGGTAACGGTCGGCAAATTCCGGGTGGGTGGTCACGTACTGCTCGAGATCGCCCTGCGAGTTGATGGAGAATTCGCGGATCAGTCGTCTGAGCTCCATCGACCGGTCGGTCTCGCCGAAGATGTAGTAGTCGCCGAGCACGATCAAAATCGTGCGGTCGTCGCCGACGATCCGAGACCACAACGGACTTGCGCGCACTGCCCCAAGCGGGTCGGCGGGCACCTGCGCATGTCGATAAGCGCCGAAGCCGATGAGCCCCACATTCAACACAACGGAGGCGGCTAACCCTGCGAGCAGCCAACTCCGAAGCGCCGGGCGCGAACGAGTTCCGGATGCAGGCACTGTCGCAACGGCTTCCAGCACGAAGCGGTAGCTGCCCTTTGGAATGACCATCCGAAGGAGCTCGTCCCGGCCGAGGCCCGCGTAGAAGTCTTCCAGCTTGCGACGAAGCTTATGGACGTACACCCGCACGAGAGCGTCGTGCGATACGTCGAAGGTGGCCCCCTTCTTAAAGACATCGACCGCGACCTCGATCTCCTTCGGAGATCGCCCAGCCAGTGTGCACTCGAGCAGAAACTCGAACAGCTGGCGAATGAGCGCGGAGCGACCCAGGATTCCGCTTGCGCGGATGCGCTCGGCATGGCTGAGAAAGAGGTCGGCGTCCGCCAATGGGCAGCACCTGAGGGTGACCGGTCAACATCCTAGCACGTGCCTCAAAGGTTAAATAACGCCAAGCGCAACAGTTACTTGCCAGCGGGCGGAACGATCGTCATGTGGCCGCCCACTACTCACGGCCCCTTGCACCGCCGGCGAGTGCGTCGAAGGCGGAGCGAATGACATCGTCCGTAATCTCGCTCGGCGACTGGAAGCGCTCGAAGAGCAGACCTTCGGTCAGCGCGTTCAGCACGCGCACGAAATGTGCCGACGGAATGGGCAGGGACTTGTCCGGAATGAAGCGCAGCACGCCTTGTTCGGCCAGGCGGTAACCCTCAGCAGAGTAGCGTTCGAGTTTCGCCTGCATCTTGGAATGAGTGAGCGCATAAATTTGGAACTCGAGCGCACGCAGTGCTGCCGACTGCCTTGCGGGCGCGGCTGCGATGACCGCCTCCGCCAGAATTCGCATCTGCTCCCTCAAGGTCGCGCCGGCCTTGAATTGCGGAATGATCGGCTTCCAACGTGACTCCAATACGGCCATGAAAAGCTCGTCACGATCCTTGAAATTCCCGTAAATCGCTCCCCGGCTCATCCCCACGGAGCTGGCAACGTGTTCGAGTGTGATGTTGTGGTAGCCCTTCTCCGCAATGAGGCGCGCGGCTGCATCGATCAGCGTCGCACGGGTGCGCTCGCGCTTGGTGCTCGCGGCATCTGCAGGGCGATTGGCGCCGCGGCGCTTTGGGGATGCCTGGTTGGTCATGGAATTGACACAAAAAATACACTTGTGTATTTTATACGAGCACGCATATTTTAACCCTTATCGGAGCTCAATGTGTCCTACCTGCTCTGGACGCTGCTCGCCGCGCTCGCCTTGCTGGTGGTGGGCTACTGCTATGAGGCGGTGCAGGAGATTCGGGACCGACGGCGCTACCCGCCCCCCGGCAGGTTCATCGAAGTGGCAGGGAGGCATCTGCACGTCCTGGTGCAGGGCGAGGCGCCCGGCCCGAGCGTCGTCATCGAACAAGGCGTCGGAAGCCCCTCATGTGTGTGGTGGCCGATTCAGTCGGCCATTGCGAAATTCGCCCGCGTCTGTACGTACGATCGACCCGGCTTTCTCTGGAGCGATGCGGCCGACGGGAAGCGCAGCCTCGATGATCGTGTTGCAGATCTGTACGAGGTCTTACAACGAGCTAACGTCCCCTCCCCATACGTCCTTGTCGGGCATTCGATGGCTGGATTGATCATCCGACGGTTCGCGCGGCGGCACCCGGAATCCGTTGCGGGAATGGTTCTCGTAGATTCGCCCGATGAGGCCGTCGTGTTTCGCAAGTCCGTGATTCCGTTCTATAGACAAGGAATCAGCATGCAGCGTGTGCTGGGAATCGCCGCGCGGTTCGGATTGTTGCGACTGCTAGGCCGTCGGATTCCGATGCTCATGCTGCCAGATGATGAGTGCGGTTATGCGCTATGCGTGACCCCGAGGCACGCGACCGCCGCTGCCGACGACCTGCGCTGCCTGCTCAATGCGCCGGAAAATGCACGGACCGCCGATGCGCCCGGATCCCTCGGCAACCGTCCCCTCGTGCTTCTTCGCCATGGCATTCCATTTCCAGCGATGGCGGCTGCGATGGAAGATGGCTGGACGGAGAGTCAAGAGCGGCTCGCACGCCTATCGCAGAACAGTGAGCTCATCGTTGCTGAAAGCAGTAGTCACCTGATTTACCTCGATGAGCCTCAGCTCGTGGTCGATGCGGTACGACGGGTCCACGCTGCGGCGCGCGACGGAATCAGCCTCGGCGAGCTCAATTGACGCACCGAAGCTCACGTCAGTGGTTGAACCCAAGATGGATCGGTATGGACACACATGCAGAATCCAGACCGCTGACAGGAGACAGTCCGTGCCAAATCCCGAAGACCGTACACGACGTTTCTTTTTGCAACGCCTGGCGACCTACGGGCTTGGTGCTGTGATCATCGAGCGCCTCGGATTGAATAGCGCAACTGCGGCAGCCAAGGTGCCTCAAAAAGCGGTCTCGCATCAAGATAAGCCGAAAGACACACAGCGCTGCGACGCCTGTAACAACTTCCAGTCGCCGAACGGCTGCAAGCTGGTTGAGGGGGAAATCAGCCCACAGGGCTGGTGTGCCCTCTTCATGAAGAAGGCCTGAGTTGGAAGCCCGAGGGCGGCGATCGCACGGGCGGGCGCGCAACCTATTCCATCATCCGCCAAGGAGAGCGGTCTGCCCACGTGGCCAATGTCTCGGCGGTCCACGCATTCGATCTGTCTGTGTGGCAGATGTTGCAGGGATTGGGGACACCAAGCGATGCAGTCTGAGCCGGCGTGATGAACTTGAACGTGTGCGCCCTGACATTCACATCCCCGATCGTCTGCTCGATCTTGGGCATGTGGCAGGCGATGCATTCACTGCCAGCGCTGCCGCCCTTATGATGGGTATGGGCTTCGATGCTGGGCGCATGTGGGCCATTTGCGGTGTTGGGTCCGTGACAGTCCAGGCAGATTCGATCGGCGGGCCTCCACAGCGCTGCGCCATTCGATGTACCGTGAACGTCGTGGCAGCTAAAGCAGGTGACGCCGCGCGTGTACATCAGGGTCTGCACGAAATCGTTGCCTTGCATGCGGTTCTTGTGCGCGGTGCCGTCGGCGAAATAGGTAAAGGACTGTGTACCGAGCTTGTGCTCCTCGAGCTTTCAGAAATCGCGTAGCCGCTTGTCCCCGCGATAGCCGACCGGCCAGTCGTAGTACTTGCCACCGATGGGGTTCATAAGCAGCTGGCCTTGAGAGTGGCATTGAATGCACACGTCGTTCGCGCGCACGTAGTCGAGCCGTGCTGGATCGATGATTCGACCGTGGCTCGGATCGGCGACGTGCGCACTTCCAGGTCCGTGACAGCGCTCGCATCCAACGTTCCACTCGGCCACCTGCTTGGTCGCGACCTCGTAGCCCACCGAATGGCAGCCGTCGCACAACGGACCCGTCGGGCGCTGCATGTTGTCGGGCGGGTACAGTGGCGCCCACCAGTCGGACCCGTTCTTGACGAAGTACGCAGCCCATCGCTGGTGCGTGAAATCCCATTGCGCTGGCAGCGGGAAATAATCGTCACCGACCTTCTTGAAGTACCGTTGCTTCCAGCGACTGCCATAGACGAAGGCGATCTCGTCCTTCGCAAAGGTCACCAGTGGGTCAGGCTTGGTCAGATCGGGAGCGATAGCGTCCGGATGGGTGCGTGGGTCGCGCACGACGTTCGCCATGCGCGTTTTGCTCCAACGCGCGTAGATGTCGCGGTGGCAGCTCTCGCACTGCTTCGAGCCTACGTAGTGTGCATCGCCGAGGTCCTGTGCTTGCGCGGTCGAGAATGTGGAGAGCGATGCCCCGAGCCGCGGCAGTTGGCGGATGTACGAGACCAGCTGCCAACCTCTTCTCTCGGAGAGATTCCAGGCCGGCATCCCGGTATGACGGATGCCGTTCAAGATGTGGAAGCGCAACTCGCCGTCCGTCTGGGTTTGCACGCTCGGCGCACGCAGATCGGGCGGCCGCGGATATTCGCCGGAGGCGATCTCTGTCTTGCCACTCCCGTTGTAGGCGTGGCAGACCGCGCACTTCTCACGGTAGAGCGCAAGACCCGCCGCAACATCAGCCGGTTCGGGTCGTGTGCTCAACGGACTCGACCGGTCGCGTTCGCTCGCCGGTACCGTTCGCTTCAGCAACCAGTCCGCCACGACATTTTCCAGTCGCGGAGCCTCGGCACGCGCGCTAGAGCCTTCCCACAGGATGAATGCGTAACTCGCCGATAGCAGAACGACTACGATTACCGTGCTGAGAAGACTCAGGCGTACCCATCGTATACGACAAGGCGTTTGAACTGCAGGTCATGGACCCGGATGGGATGACGGTCGCCGCCACTCGGCGACCGTCATTGAGACCGATCCGCTCTCGCGCGCGCTCAGCTTGAGAGCGGCTGCTCTCCTAGTGCACCGCGCCGCCTTTCAGCTTCTCGTAAGCGGCCCAGGCATCGATGAACCCAAAGCCGTCGGCCGGTGACCACTGCCGGCCCGTCGGGCCACCGAGCAGGCCGCTCACCTGGCGGACCGTGTTGTCCGACTGGATCCAGGCCGTGACTTTGGTGCCGAATAACAGATCGGAATTGATGCCAAGGAAGCCGACCAGCGTACTGTCGAAGTCGAATCCCAGATCGACCTGACCACCGTTCTTGAACGACTGGTGCAGGAAGTCAAGGGTCGCAACCGTGCTCGGACCGCTGTTGTTTTCGTACACGATATTCGCGGGTTTCAGGTTGGTCGGCCCGATCAGGAACTGATCGTTCACGTCACCGAAGGACTGATTCGCTTTGGTCGCATCCATCACGATCCGCTTTACGCTGTCTCCGGGCGCGCCGTGAAATGCGAAGCGGAACTGCATCGGGTCGAGCGGCAGAAATCCGGAGACCTCCACCTTGAGGCTGTCACCGCCGCTGTTCAAGACGGTGGACACAGCCCCCGCATTGATCTGATGAGGCTGCTGCGTCGTCTGCTGGAGGAGCGATTTCAGGTTGTCCGGCGAAATCGATCCCGGTCCGCCTGCCGCCTGGATAAGCATGGCGGCGACAGCTGCTGCGTGAGGCGCCGCCGCGCTTGTTCCAAAGAACTGACCGAAGGGGTCACCCGGAATTGACGGGGATCCGAAGAAGGTCGTGTCAACTCCGTCCGGTGCCGCGAGGTCGGGCTTCAGACGTACGTCTGGCTTGGCGAGCGGTACGTTGTCCCCATCAAAAGCGATCAACGTCGGGCCGAGTGAGGAGAAGTACTCGGTGTTCAACGTGTTGAACCAGAAGTCGGCCGCGACGGCGACGGCGCCTTTCGCCGCCGGATGGCCGAACACAGCCGGCGCGAGCGGGTCGAGGAACTCCAACAGCGTCACCTGATTGCCGTCGTCGAAGTCGATGATCTTGAGACGGTCCGCGTGCGGAGTCGTGTTACCCGGCCGCAGCGAGATGGCAAGGAAAAACACCGCCCCCTGGTCCCCACCAGGCAAGAGCGCGCCCTGGACCGGCTGGGAGGTCGAGTAGATATTGTCGACGCCGCTCAGCTCCGGGTGATAGATGCCATTCTCATCAAACACCAGCAGGTTGTACGATGCGGTCGGAGTGGTGTCGAAGAATGGGTCATCCCACTGCAAGACCATGAAGTGTGTGCCTGGCGGTGCAAATACCGGCAACGCGATCGACACGTTCTGCTTTGTGCCGAAATTGTGGAAGCCGGAGGCGGTCAGATCCTCTGGAACATCCGCAAGGCCAAGACCGCCAGAATCCTTTGCGCGGGCGGTGGCATCGCTGATCAGATTGAAATTGGCGCTGTAGTTGCCGCTGTTGTCGTTTCCCGCGGAAGAGAAGTACGCGACTCCATCGGCGTGTACCTGGTCGACTGCGACTGCCACAACGCCGTCGGAGAAGAACGGCTCCTCTGAGTAGCCGACGTCATCGTCGATCACATTGGCTTTGCATGGACCCTTGGGATCGGCGAGCTTGATGATGTTGGCAGCAAACTGTACCTCGCCGGTAAAGGCGGTGGCGAAGCAGAGCTGCGCATCCGGCACCATGTCGTACATGATCTGGAGAATCGCCCTGCCCTCATCGGTGCCAGCCTGCGGGTCCTCGTCCACGACGACCACGGGCTTGTCGTTTCCGAACGGGTTGCCCTTGCCAGGCAGATCGCCGCTCTTGATATCCTGGGCCGCGTGATCCTTGCTCACCGAGTTGGGAAGCTTGTTGTAGCTGTCGGATAGGACACCGACCGTGACACCCTGGCCCGTAATGCCGACCGCTTGGAGCTTGTCGGCACGGACAGCAGCAAGGCCTTGGGTCGTCGCCTTGCCGATCCTCAATTGCGGTTTATGCTGCAGAGTGATCGACTTCACGCCCGAGAGTCGCGCGACATCGGCGGCGCGCTCAAGTGGAATATAGGCGGCGATCACACCCTTACGAAAGGTGGGAACTTCGGCTTGCACGTTGGCGCCGAGGGTCACGAGGGACTTGTGCACGGCGGCAAGCGGCTGTCCGCCATCGAGCCACACGTTCACCAAGACTCGGCTCTGCAAATCGCGCAGCACGCGCGGTTCGAGTAGTGCCGCGGCGGAGAGCGCCGACGGCGCAGCAGCGAGATTGCCTTGGGCCTCAAGCAAGTGCCGCAGGCCACCGCCGACGTTCTCTGGAACGGGTCCTGGTGGCGCCGCAATCACCGATGAACTGAACGCTGACGCCAAGATCGCGGGGATCAAGAGCGCGCGCGCATGAACACGAAGGTAACGCATCGTGACTTCTCCCTTAAGCACCCCTGGCCGAGCGCAACTGGTAGTTCTTGGACTCGGAGGGGAATGATTTTTAAACGTTAGTGTTACAAGTGGGCGACTTCCGCTGCCGTGAGTGACGCGAGGCAGCTCCGGGGTTCTAAATGACCCGATTTTTTTGGTGGCCTTCGTGCAAGGCCGAAGCCAAACAGGAAGAGTATAGGCCGGGACTTCAGACTATGGCAGACTCGATCGCCACAGCGCATTCATCGCAGAACGTAAACGTGGGGGGCGTATATGCGTGTCATCTTTGTAGCCGCGCTTTTGGTCACATCGGCTGTAAGTTCGTTTGGCGCAACGAACAAACCCGTTCCGGCGTACATCGGCAAAGCCTTGGCGGATAGCAGCCGCCCTGAGGAGGACCGCAAGCTCGATGCACTGCGCAAACCTGGCGAGCTGCTGGCTTTCGCAGGAGTCAAGCCCGGCCAGGTCGTCGGCGAATACCTTCCGGGTGGGGGCTATTACACACGGTTGCTTAGCGATGTGGTCGGGCCGCATGGAAGGGTATATGCACTCGAGACGACGCGCTGGGGCAAGGAGAATATCGAGGCCACGCGCAAAGTTCTGCATGAGCCGCACCGTGACAACGTGATCATGGATCTTGCGGTCTTTGGAAATTTTCATCTGCCCCAGAAAGTCGATCTCTTCTGGACGACGCTGAACTATCATGACCTGCACATCGAGCGCTACGGCAAGGTAGACATCGCGGCATTCAATCGCCATGTATTCGATTCACTGAAGCACGGCGGCATTTACTTGATCGTCGATCACGCGGCCACTCCCGGCAGCGGCAGCCAAGCGGCCCCGGATCTGCATCGCATCGATGAGGCCTCCGTAGTCTCGGAGGTGAAGGCGGCGGGATTCGTCGCGGCGGGTGAGAGCGATGTCCTGCGCAACCCGGCCGACGACCATACGAAGAAGGTGTTCGATCCGGCGGTCAGGTGGCAGACCGATCAGTTCATTCTCAAATTCCGCAAGCCCTGACACGGCACCGCAATGTCAGGGTGGTCACTGCGGCGGCACGCCGGAAGGAGACTGAGCTGAATCGCGAGTCACTCTATGCGGGTCCGCTCGCGGGCAATCTCCGACACCGATCCCTTAAGGCCAAGCTCGAAGGACAGATGGCCACGACGAGACTCGAGTAGCACGGCAGACCCCGCCATGAGCACCACCTTGCGCCGCCAGCTTCGGGATGATCTCGTTGCACTGGTGAGCTTGGCCCTCGTACTTGCGAGCTTCGGCTACACGACCTGGCGAATGGAACGTAGCGAGACCAATCTCACCACTCGGCAGGCGGCCTTCCAGCTATTGACTGCTCTCAGCCAAATGCAGGAACTCGTCTACCTTGCTCACTATGACCACAATACGGTGCGGGGAAGCCCTCGCAGCGGCTGGGTGTACGTGATGACGATCAGCGATTTCAGCGCTGCAATGCCGGCACCTGTTCAGGCGCGCGCGGCGGCCCTGCTCGTCGCCTGGCGCAATCACTGGGAGGGGCTCACGGCCGCCCGAGACACCGACGCGGATGCGATCAGCGAGGCGCTCGAGGCCTGCCGGAGTGCCGTCGTCGCTGAGCTGAGGGCGCTGCACTAAGCGTAGTTAGCCAGAGCGATTCCGCCGAAATCCCAGATAACGGTGAGCATTTCGTTACCGACCTACGGGAATGTGGAGGGTGTGGCCACGATCACCGGCGCGGTGTCGCAACGTACCGTGACTGATTCGCTGTTCCCTACACCTGGCGTCGGGTCCTCGATACGCACCGTTGTGGACGGCTCTTGCGACAACAAGGTGTACGCGCCGCCGCACGCTCGCGCAGCGCGATTCAAACATCGGTCGTACCGAGAGCTATTGCAGATGACTACGTACCCTGCCTGACCCGACGGAAGTGTCACCGGCTGAACGCGCTGCGCCTCTGTCACGCAACCCGAAAGCTCGCTCAATAAGAGCGCGACTGCTGCGAGCCTGAGTGCACCGAAAACCATAGGTCAGATGACGGTAGCGGATGCTCCAGAGAACGTCTGTGACAGCGATCACTCCGTGACCCGATCGATCGGTTGCGCGACCATCTCCCAGCGCAAGGCCGGCAAGCTCGCCAGCGTCGCTCCCGGTACAATGTCACGCAGGGGAACCTCGGAGAGTACGAATAATGAAGAGACGTGAGTTTTTCGGCGTCTCGGCATCGACCGCGGCCGCTATATCGCTGGCGGCCCCCGCATTGGGCGGCGAGAACGCGACGGCCAATCGTACTGGCGGCCCGCTGGCCATGAAAGTGAGCGAAAGCGTCGCCACCCGCACCGAGGTCTCGGGGACGCACGGGATCGTCACCGGCGGCCACGAGGCCGAAGCGGCCGCAGGCATCGCCATGATCCAGTCGGGCGGCAACGCAATCGATGCACTGGTCGCCGCTGCCTTTGTGGGCTTCGTAGTTGAACCGGCCAGCTGTGGCCTCGGCGGCTATGGCCGGCTCGCGGTCTGGCTAGGTCGCGACAAGCGTTTCGTCACCTTCGACCATTACGTCCGCGCGCCCGGTGCAGCGCGACCCGACATGTTCGAGATCGACCGTACCAAACCAATGAAATACTACGGCTTCCCGTACACAGTCGGGATGCGTGCCGAGGAAGGCCCGCTCGCCCCTGCGGTCCCCGGCGCGGTCGCCGGGCTTTGCGACGCCCATGCGATGTTCGGGCGCCTCAAGCTCGCCCAAGTCCTCGAGCCGGCGATCGCGGCGGCCGAAGCTGGGGTTCCGGTCACGTGGTCATTGCAGCTGGCCATCATCGACCGGCTTGCCAAGATCCGCACCCTGCCCGAGATCGCGGGGTGGCTGCTGCGCGACGGGCTGCCGCGCGGTACCTGACGACCGACTGGATGGAGCCGATCTCGCACGCACGCTGAAGCGCATCGCGGCCGAGGGCAAGCGCGGCTTCTATGAAGGCCCGATCGCGGCGGCGATCGAGCGCGCCTGCACCGGGGCCGGCGGCATTCTGACGGCCAAAGATCTCGCGTCGTATCGCACTCGTATCCTTGAGGAGCGCCCCGCCCACTACCGCGACCTCGGCTATGTCACTGCGTACGACCAGGTGTCCTATGAGGCACTGAACATTCTCAACACTTTTGATCTCAAGCGCATGGGGCGCGACAGTTTGGGTTTCCGCCATCTCGTCGCCGAGGCAATCGCGTGCGGCTTCACCGATAGCATGACCTACTATGGCGATCCGGACTTTGAGAAGAGCCCCGTCGAGGGACTCGCCAGCGCAGGTTTCGGTCGTGCGCGTGCCGCTGGCCTTGCGCTCGACCGCGCCCTGCCGAGACCGGTGCGCCCGAGCGATCCTTGGCCCTTCGACGCCGCTGCGGAGCGGCCGACCCGCATCTCCGACCGGCCCGGCTTTCCCCGGCTCCAGGGTACGACCCAGATGGCGTCCGCCGACGCCGAGGGCAATGTCTGTGCGTTGATCACGAGCCTGACGAGCGGCTTCGGCTCGCTGATGCGGGTGCCCGGCACGGGCGTCGTGCTCAATAACTCCATGCAGAATTTCGACCCGCGACCCGAACAGGCGAATTGCATCAAACCCGGGAAGATGCCGATCTTCGCTGCGCCGTCCTTGGTCGCGCAGAAGGACGGGCGCGCGGTCTTCGCCGGCTGCGGTTCGGGCGGCTACCGGATTACGACCGGTGTCATCCACGCCTTCCTGCACGCGGTCGATTTCGGCCTCGGCCCCCAGGCAGCAGTCGACGCCCCGCGGGTTCATTGCCAGGGCCAGCAAACCTATGTCGATCCTCGCATCCCGCAGGAAGTGCGCGACGGCCTCGCTCGCTTAGGACACGAAGTGGTGGTCCAGGGCGAAACCCCAGGCACCAACCCCTATGGCCGCGTGAACGCGATCGTGATCGGCAAAGACGGCATGATGCGCTCAGGCACCGGCCCGTCCTGGAGCACGGCGGCGGCGGCGTGCTGACCAGAGCTAACCGATGATGCGAATCAATCGGCTTCGCGCCGCTCGACCGTGTACCGCGATCTCTCTGCTTGTGCTCATTCCAGGTGCCCCAACAATAAGAGCCCAACCGGCTGATCCGATGGACGCGCTGCGGTTCTACATCGGTCGATGGTCCTGTCTTGAACGCAAGGCTGGCGACCCTCCCATGTCGAGCACATTTACGTTTGCCATTGAGTCGAACCTTATGCGCCAGTGGATTACCCGACCCAGACAAGGCTCGATGCAAGCCCCCTATGTGGTCAACTCGACCTTTGCGTACGACGCTACACGGCATCGCTACGTACAAACTGAGATGGACAATGACGCAGCTTGGTACGTTTCGATCGCCAAACCATCACAAGGCAACACCATTCATTGGGTCGACCTCGCAAGCTCTACAAGTCCTTCCCGCTGGGAGATGGCTCGAATTGACAACATGACCTTTACCGTCGCGAGTTTCGCCAAAGCTAGCGACAAGACGCCGAACTACACGGCCAGCTGCAAGCGCGATTAGCAAATGGGCCGCCACCGAGCTCTAGCTGCTTGATTTTCAAGCAGTTGACTGTCGGATCGGACTCAAGCGTGGGCACAAAGCGCGGCTTTATGTCCTAAAGTTCGAGCGCCCGCAGTCGATATGAGGTCAACAGAATCGTGCGCGAGTTGGCGCACGACTCACTACCATTTGGAGGGCCTTATGAACCGGACAATTCGCGCAGCTCTGCTGCTCGCCACGTTGGCGACTCTGCCTTTGTCGGCTGCTATTGCCGACACGCCTACCAAGGACGGTGTGGTGGCGATCGTCAAACAGGCGGTCGCCTTCTATAAAGCCAACGGCCGACAAAAAGCACTCGTTGAGTTCAATAGCAAAGACGGCCGCTTCGCCAAGGGCGAGGCCTACGTCAACGTCCACGACCTCAACGGCATGTGCGTCGCGCACCCGACCGTGCCCGACAACGTCGGCAAGAACGTACTCGATCAGAAGGACGTGAACGGCAAATACTGGATCAAGGACATCATCGCCGAGACGAAGGCGGGCACCACCTCTGGCTGGACCCGCTACGTACGCAAGAACCCGACGAACGGCAAGCTGCAGGACAAGCTCGCATATTGGGAGTTGTACGACGGGCTGATCTTCAAGGCCGGTCTGTACATTCAATAGTCGATCAGGGGCGAACGCGCGGCGGCGTTCATCCCGTGATGCGCTTGAGAGTAAGAGGCGACTCTTCGCGGCTGTTGTCAGCTGTCCTCACCCGCCGGTTAGGGCGAGAAGCACTTCTCTGACCTTCGCAACAGCGACGTTGCCAACCGTTCCGAGCTCGAGATGCGGCAAGTTCGGCAGCTCGTTGGCCACCACCGCCGCATCGACGATCGCAGGGCCGTCGACGGCGAAGGCCGCCTCGATCGCATCGGTCAGTTCGTCCGGCTTTCGAGCTGTAAATCCGTGACCGCCGCAGGCACGGGCCAAAGCCGCAAAGTCAGGATTGGGAAATTCGATGCCGGCTCGATAGGCGGGCAGCCCGACGCTCTCGGCCTCAAGCGTAATCAGCCCGAAACTGGAATTGTTGTAGATCACCGCCTTGACCGGCAACTTGTGATGCACGGCGGTCAGAAACTCGCACATCAGCATGTTGAAGCCACCGTCGCCGCACATCGCAATGACCTGGCGTGTGCGATCGAGAGCCTGCACGCCGTTAGCCTGACCCAGCGCCGTTCCCACAGCGGCGTTGTTAAAGGAGCCGATGATGCGCTGCGATCCGCGTTGCCGGATCCAGTTAGCTGACCACAGCGTGTTGAGCCCGGTGTCCAAGGTGAAGACGGCCTCGAGCTTGGCCAGATCGCTGACGGCACGGGCGACCGCCTGCGGATGAATGTGGTCCCTGCTTCGGGCGAGATCTGCTTGCTTGTCCAACATCTCGTCCCATCGACGACGCTGTTCGGTAACTTTCTCCCAGAAACGCGTGTCCTTTTTGGAAGCAACCTGATCTAGTAGGAGCTTCAAGGTAGGACGGGCGGAGCCAGCGACGCCGAGCGCGGTTGGGGCGCGCCGACCGAGCACCTGTGGTCGTTCGTCAATCTGCACCACCCTCCCTGCGTGCGGCAGGAATTCCGAGTACGGATAGTCCGTCCCGACCATCAACAGCAAATCGCATTGCATGACAGCGTGATACGCGGCCTTCGTACCGATCATGCCGATGCCGCCCATCCATCGCGGATCATCGAAAGGCATGATGTCCTTGCCTTTGACCGAATGAATCAGCGGCGCCTTGAGTCGATCCGACAGGGCGCGCAACAGATCGGCAGCGCCGTGGCAACCGGCCCCGCACATGATGAGCACGCTTTCCGCCTTATCGACCCGGCGCGCGATCTCCGCGACCTCCTCACTGCTTGCGACAAACTCCTGGCGCGGCCTGAGTGTCGCCACGCTCGTCACCGCACCTTCCGCTTTGGCCGCAATCACGTCCTGCGGCAGCGTCAGATGAGCCACGCCGCGTCCGGCATAGGCCGCCGCAATCGCCTGGTGGATAACGCCCGGCGCCTGCTCGGCAGAACTGACGGTCTGGGTATAGAGAGCAACGTCACGGAAGAGAAGATCCGGTTTGGTCGTCTGGATGTAGTCAGTTCCCTGAAGCTTGCGTGGCATGTCGCCGGAGAGCGCCAGCACCGGGGCGTGATCGCGGCTCGCTTCGTAAAGACCGGCAACCAGATGAGTGCTCCCAGGACCGGTGGTGCCCGCACATACCCCGAGACGGCCGGTGAGCTTGGCCTGGCCGGAAGCAGCCAGCGCCGCTCCCTCTTCATGTCGGACGCCGATCCATTCGATTTGGCTGCGTCGAATCGCGTCCGCGAGGGGATTGAGCGAGTCACCAATCAGCCCGAATATGTGCTTGACCCCGATCTGTTCAAGCACGCCGACTAACATTTCGGCAACCGTTTGCGCCATTGCCACTCCTTCCGCCTCTAAAGCAATCGAGGTCATCGGCGACGGTCGCCACCGATTTCACGCGTCCTTGAGCAGACTCAGCGCCGCTTCGACTCGATCATCCGGCACGAGCAATTGCACACCTGCCAGTCCGCCTTCCATCCCGGCACTTATGCCGACGACGGTCGAGGGCACGCCGGCAGCCTCCAGCGCGATCCTCGCGAGATCGGCCTCCACGGTGGTCGGATAGCTCTTAATGATTTTCACAGCTCGGCCGCGATCGCTCCTTTGTCGCTGTATGGCCGATTCGAACTTCGGCGGGCTCTTCTAGCAATCCGGATGCCGGTAAGCTTGAACGAGCAGCGTCGTCATCTGGCGAGTGCCCCAGCGTATCGGCGACATGTGCCCCGCGGTACCCCATCGGAGCCGCCGCACCCGTCGTCGTGTCCACGGCTGTCTGATGCTCCATCTCCGCGTTCACTTCTGCACCGAGCACAACAGCAAAGCCACTGAGATAAAACCACAGCAACAATACGATAACCCCGCCGAGGGCACCGTATGTCTTGCCGTAGCTGCCCAAATTCTGCGCATACAGTGCGAAGAGTATGCTGCCGATCAGCCACAGCGTTGCCGCAATGACCGAACCGCAGGCTACCCAGCGCCACTGCGGCCTTTCGCGAGACGCAGCGTGACGGTATATCACCGCGCTCGTCAGCGCCGCGAATAGCCATAACACTACCCAGCGAAGCACTAGCACGACCAAGGTGGCCGTGGCGCCGAGCGGCAAAATCCTCAACAGCAGTGGAACAGCGATACCTAGAAGCAACATCGTCATGAACGCTACGACCGATCCGAGCGTAAACGCCAGCGAAACCACCAACTGCTTGAAGTAGCCGCGGTGCTCGGTCTCGCGGTAGGCGACGTTGGTCGCGCTCATGAGGGCAACGATTCCGCGTCGCGCGCTCCAGATCGCGAGCAAAACGCCCAACACCGCCCCAAAGCCGAGCGACGGATCTGCGGGCCTGGCTATATCTTGCAGCTGCGACTGAATGATCTGAGCGGCATTCTTGGGCAGCAGATCGAGGAATGGTTTCACATCTGCGGCCACACCAGCTGGAGATGCGAACATACCGTAGATCGACACGACCACGGCGATTGTGGGAAAGACTGCCAGCAGAGTATTGAGCGCAATGCCCGCAGACATCAGCGAGGCATTATCGTCACTGAGCCGCTGCCACACCCGTAGCAGAATATCGCGCCAACCCGCGAGGGAGATTTCACCCGGATGCGTTGCGCCACGGCCACGGTCGTGCTCCGTTTGCTGGCCGTTAAAAGGCGGGCTTGTAGTTTCGCTCATATCACAATTCGAGGTGGTCGATCACTTCGCACGTCCGACGGGCGCGCGATACGGTGTATCGATCCGCGCGAGCGTGGCGGAATCGGCCACGCCTATCCGTTCCGCTGTGGCGCGTCTGACATCGCCAACAGCGTAGCGTAACCTCCAAGACCCAGCCGTCTGTGCGCGAGCGTACGATCCCCGAGCTGCCCACTGGCCGAGGATGTGTGGTAGCGAACAGACTCGAACGCTCGCTCGGCTCAACTATTCCCGCTGGCAGTCGTGCTGCTTCGTAGTTTGGAAAGTGGGGACATTGATCATGACGGCACCATCTGTACGATCGATCGCACTGACAGCAGTTCTGGGTTGCTGCTTTGCCGCATCCGCCTTCGCGCTGCGACTTGATACGCTGACGAATCAGGAAGTCGCTGGAGGTATCAAAGGAATGCTTAACGAGGGAGCTCGCTCAGCCGTCAGTAAGCTCGGCGTAGCAGGCGGGTTTCTCAACAATCCAAAGGTCAGGATTCCGTTGCCTCCGGCACTCGATGAGATCGCCAAGGCACTGCGCGTGATGGGACGCGGCAAGGATGCCGACGAACTCGTGGCGACGATGAATCAGGCCGCCGAGCAGGCCGTACCCCAGGCCAAGGTGCTTCTGGTCAACGCTGTCAAAACAATGTCCGTACAGGACGCCAAGAAGATTCTGACAGGCGGCAATGATTCGGTGACACGGTTTTTTCGAGCCAAGACCGCAGCACCCCTGGCAGTCACATTTCTTCCGATCGTTAAGCGAGCAACCGATCAGGTAGGTTTGGCGCAGAAATATAATCAATTCGCCGGGCAGGGAGCCAAACTGGGTCTGATCAAGGGCGACGCGGCGAATATAGAACAGTACGTGACCGACAAAGCGTTAGATGGCCTGTACCTGATGATCGGCGAGGAAGAACACACTATCAGGCAGGATCCAGCAGCGTCAGGTAGCGAAATTGTCTCGAAGGTGTTTGGTGCATTGCGCTGAACCGAATCCTAGCCTCCGGCGCCGCACTTTTCCCTCGTTGCACGTGTGCCCGGGCCCCGCCGGCGCTAAATGATTAATCCATTCGCGTGCGCCTGAGGAACGGCCTCGGTGAGACTCGGGCCTGTCATCATGCGTTGTGTGCAGTGATATGGCGTGAGCTGAGAACTCTCGGTGACTTTTGCTCGCTTGCCTGCCTTCAATAACTCGCGCCAAGCCTCGATCGATTTTTCGTAGATGGGCCGCTCGGAGTCGAATACGTTCAGCTCTAGCGTCGCCTCTAAATCAATTTCGTGTGAAGTTGTCATTTCGATGAGCCTAGCATGCGCAGCACACAGTCGGCGTGCGGCGCGACTGCAATCATGGATAGTTGCAGCCGCAGCGGTGTCTGGCTGAGAAGTGTGCGGCATCGTACATACTACGAGCCCAGAAGGCGCTAAGGCCCCTACGGCATATCGGCGTGAATTAATCGTACGGCGGCAGCGGGCCCGCCGGTGGCCGCATACTCAGCCGTCCTTCGGCCAGCGCTCGTATCGGGTGGGCCGACCACATCCGGCCGAAGACCATTTTACTGTGCGTCGATAACCACCGCTGGCGCACGGGCTGAGTCTTTGCTGAAATAATCCGGCATGTACATTGCGGCTGATTAGAGGGCCCTCGACGCGATCCGTATCAACAGCCCGAGGGCAATTGAGAACGTGAACCATACCAACGTCGATTCGGAGACTTACGAGATGAGAATGCATAAGACGATCCTGATCGTGGCATGCGCACTCTTCGGCGGAAATCAGTCGATCGCCGCGGACGACATGGCAGATCGCCCCAAGACCCTGCAGCATGAAGCCGAAATTGCCGCCTTGCTGGAGGGCGCATCCTGGGTATCGCCCGGTCTGTCAAAGGATAAGGTGCTCTATATGGTGAGCTGGCAATCCTGCCCCTATTGCCTCGCCTACGAGCGCGACGATTTTCCCAAGCTCCAGGCCGCGGGTGTGGACACGCGAGTGATCGTCTACGTGCGCGCCATAAGTTCTACTCCGCAGGAGCGGGCGGGTGTTGCCGAGCTGTGGCGGCACCGCAGTTGGGAGTTGTGGAAACGATTCGTAAAGATTCCTACCTCCTCCTGGACTGCTGAGGGACTGCCTGCGGACACAGATCCGACCAGCATCGCTCTAGTCGCGAAAAGCCAGGAGTTCTCAGACAACATGCGAGTGCTCATGTCCGAAAACGGCATCGGCACCCGGGAGCACCTGAATCTCCCAACGCTCATCTGGCGGGGCAAGGACGGGCATCTACGCGGTTGTGGCTGCGAGAAAGTCGAGTTACGCAAGTATGTCCTCGACGAATTGGGAGCCAGCTGAGAGTGAGCGCCTGCGCGCCCATTCCGGCCTCCTTCTGTGCACGCGCTTGGTCCTGTCATCCCGGCATTTTTCGAGCGACGATAGGTGGGTTCCTGGGTCTTGGCGCCCTGGTCTTGCACCAGCGCGCGGCTTACGCCGACGATGCCGTTGTTCAGACACCCCAGACGCGGGCGGAGCTGAGCGCGGAGCGTCGTGTCACGGCACCGGGTGAGAGCCTGTGGGTGGCATTGTCGATCGATCTCAAGCCCGGATGGCATACCTATTGGCGCACGCCGGGAGATGCGGGCGAGCCCATAGTCATAAGATGGAAGCTACCCGCTGGTGTCGTCGCCGGTCCCATCCAGTGGCCAACTCCTGAGCGCTTCGCCTTCAGCGGCATAACGGGCTTCGGATACACCGGGCGCGTAACGCTATTGACGGAGCTGAAGATCGCTGCATCCATTGCCGCGACGGAAATTCCTGTCAAAGCCAACGCCGCTTGGCTGGTCTGTTCGGAAATCTGCGTTCCGGAGGATGGCAGCTTCGGGTTGCCGATTGAGATCGATCCCCTGCAGCGGAACACCGTCGCAAACGCGGTGTTCACCGCTGCCCGCGACGCCGTGCCCCGCCCGGCGCCATGGCCGCTGAATGCCACGGTATCAGGCAATACTCTGATCCTCGCCGCTGGCCCCGGCATAAATGAGCACGCACTCAAAGGCGTGACGTATTTTCCCTATGACGGGAATCTCATCACCAACGGGGCGACGCAAGAATTTCGCGTTCAGCATGGCACCTTGCAGCTGAGGGTCGCACTGAGCCCCGATGGTTCCAAGCGGGGCGAAGCGGCCGGAGTTCTGCGTTTCGATAAGAAGAACAGTCCGATGCCGACGGGGTATACCTTTGCCGTGCCAATTTTGTGGGACGTGGGAAAATGATAGTTGCCTCCGCTTAGGAGCATGCTAACCCGATCCCGGAAGTACACCTTGGTCGGCGCGCGCATCGGGGCCGCGCGGCCAAACCCAGTTTGGGTATCAGTGCCGGCGATTGGCCGATGGCTCCGGGAGGCGGGCCAGGGCACGACCGCGTGAAAGTTATCGAAATCTGCTGCCCCTCGATACGCAACCTGCAAAGCGATCTGCAACAGCCATGTCGTTCCGCATTTGAGGTAGAAACAGGCAAACCCCGAGGCCAGAGCCCGCAGCTTCCATTTGCTTCGAAGACCGCAGCTAGCTGCCTACCGCAAGACCAAGCTACCGCTTGAGGTGGACCTGAGGGGAATGCTGCGCGTCTGGTCCATGGATCGCGACCGGCGCTTACATTGAGATCACAGCCGTAGGCGCATGGGATTCTGCTCGGCTGACTTCGAGGAGAATTCCAGCGCCTCCCCCGACAGTGGGCAACATGTAACGGGGTCGAAAAATGGAGACAGAGCAGCTGTACACGCGCCTCAGCTACTACCCACCGAAAATGGGGTCCGGTGTTGGAATCCATACCGAGCACGCCGCGCCGACCGACGCGGTGAGGCGAGGCGGCACGGATGTTCCAGACGCCTACGATGGGCTGCCTGCCGTCGAGTTGCTGGTTGCAACGTGGATTGATCAGAGTGTCGTCAGAGCGGCGATCGAAACGCTGACGGGCCGCAAGATGCTCGATCGGATGCTTGAGGTCCGTCGGGTCGACGGCGAGCGGTTCCCGACCGCCGAGTATGAGCGTCTGGGGCTCGAGCAGCGCCGCCAGGTCCACGAACACATCCGGCAGCTTGCTTCCCCGAGGGGCTAGCGCTGTTTGATAGACAATTCTAACGCGGCACGCTCGTAGTGAACAATCATCGTGGATCTCTCGGTATCGACAGCCCTAGAGATCGGAATCACACAACAGATTGGCATCGTAACCGTCGCCGTCGCGCCGATCTCGGTTCCGGTGTCGGACGGCAGCACCAAACTTGGGGCCGCACCACTTAGTGCGAAACCCTGAAAAATCGGGGACCAAACAGGCACTGCGTCCCCCAAGGTGTGCGCTGGTTGCGCCTGATTATCCGTGAGACTAAGTGCTCCAGGGCACCGACAAGCCAGATCCCGACGCTTAGGCTTCATCGTCCGGTGTGACGTTTTACTGCGTCGACCGATCGGGGCAGACCCCACCTACTCGCTAAACCAACTGAGTATCCTTTAAATGGACTCCCAAACATCTCGCAAGATCATCGTCGCCAGCAGCATGGCTGCTGTTTTCGCCATCGGAGTCGCGACCTGGGCGCTGCGCTCCCACTCCGTTACCTCAGTCGCTCAGGCGCCCCAGCCACCTCCCCCGGTTTCCCAGACTCCCGCGCAGGCCCGCGCAATCGCTCAGATTCCTGACTCGCTCCCCGCAGTCGATCAGATCGCGGAGGTCCGAGTGACTGCTCAGGATGATCGCGCCGACACCAAAAGCGCCGACACCTCCACTCCGTCTGCCGTCGAGCCCATGCGTGTCCCTAGCCGGGATGTGGCCAAGGCGGACACTAGTGCTGGTGCGCTCGAAGGCATCGGCACGCACACGGGGTCCGTCGCCGACACGAGCGAGAGCAGCTCGGCTGTCGATGACCAGAGAGCGGGAACGAGCGCGGACTTCCCCGCTTCGGACAGCCAAATAACCAGCGATGTGAAATCCGCGATCACCGGCGACAACCTTAGCAATGACGCTAACATTCAAGTAACCACGACTCGGGGCGTCGTCGTGCTAACCGGTAGCCTTGCCAACCAAGATGCTATCGACCAGGTCAGGGATGCCGCCAGGAAGGTCAAGGACGTTCAAGAGCGTAGACTCTTCCGCGCTGATTCTCGCGAGCCGTTGACAGCTCATGAAACGCGCCGATAGGCCTTGCCGCGGCCCTGCAGTTTGAAGCACAGGGAGCCTCCGACCGCAGCACCCGGAACAGGGCCTTTTGGCAAGTGCGGTCCGTTCTAAGGATCTCGGCGAGTATGTCCAAGGGGACGCGCGGCGGTTTACTAAGCCGCATGCTGATTTGGTAACGGGGGCAGGATTTGCCATGCTCGCAGAAGGCCTTTCTGTTCCGCAGAGCGTTCGCGTGAAGTGAGTCGACAACACAGAGCGATCGGCCGCTTTTTGACCCTTCATCGACGTTGCGATCGCCAGATAGCGGCCGCTCAAGAGCAATGAAGCGGGCACTGGGCCACCCGTGGATCTCGGCCCAACTTGTCCATTTACGCTAAGCTTCCGCCTGCGGAGGCAGTGAGAAGACCTCCGGGCGATCTGTCAGGGGATCCCGCCGGTGACCGAGCCCACGCACGGCGTATTTCTGAGTCACGCCTCGCAGGATGCCGAGGCGGCGAAGCGCATTTGCGATGCACTTCGCGCCGCCGGGATACAGGTCTGGTTCGACCAGAGTGAGCTGCGAGGCGGCGACGCCTGGGATCAAAGGATCCGGCGTGAGCTCCATGATTGCGCGCTCTTCATGCCCGTCATCTCCGCGCATACGGCGGCGCGGCATGAGGGCTACTTCCGCCTTGAGTGGGACCTTGCTGATCAGCGCACTCATATGATCGCTCGCAACCGAGCGTTCATTGTACCGGTGTGCGTGGACGCGACTCCCGAGACCAGCGCGGACACCCCGGAGTCGTTTCAGCGGGTGCAGTGGACGCGCCTTCCAGCAGGAGAGACCCCCCCAGCCTTTGTGGAGCGTGTGCGGCGTCTGTTGTCGGGTGAACCATGGAAGACGATCCCTCGGGGCGCAGTGTCAGGGGCTGTACCTGCAATCGGCGAGCGGCCGCCGGGATCCAGATGGTCGAGGCACGTGCTGCCAGTAGCCGCCGCGGTGGCGGCATTGGGAGCGGTGGTCTATCTCGCCATCGACAGGCCTTGGACCTCGAAGCCTGCGTCGTCGTCTGCCTTCGCCCCACCTGCGCACTCGGTTGCGGTGCTGCCGTTCTTGAACATGAGCGGGGATAAGGAGCAGGAGTATTTCTCGGAGGGCCTCACTGAGGAACTACTCAATTCCCTTGCGCAGATCAATGAACTCCAGGTCGCGGCCCGTACGTCGGCCTTCTCCTTCAAGGGCAAGGACACCGACCTTGGGACGATTGCCCGCAAGCTCAACGTCGGGGCCATTCTCGAAGGCAGTGTGCGCCGCTCGGGCAACACGGTCCGCATCACCGCGCAGCTCATCAACGCGGCGACGGGATTCCACCTGTGGTCGAAGAGCTATGACCGGAACTTAGGGGACGTGCTGAAACTACAGACCGAGATCTCCACGGCGGTCGCCGGGGCGCTCAAGGTCACACTTCTCGGCGATATCTCGCAGAGGATCGAGCTCGGCGGCACGCGTAACCCGGCCGCCTTCGATGCGTATCTGCGGGCGTCAAAGGCGTTTCAATCAAGGCACGACCTAGCAAAAGATCTCCCCGTAGCGATTGCCGCATACACCGAGTCGATCCAGCTGGACCCGAACTACGCGCTCGCGTTGGCGGGCAGATCGTACGCTTGGACCCTCCACGCCGGGGGATTGACGACCCAGGCCGTGATTCGAGAGGACTATGAGAAGGCTGAAAGTGACGCACGGCGCGCGCTCGCGCTCGCCCCAGAACTGGCAGACGCGCACATGGCACTTGCGTATTTCTTCGAGCAGGGAGGCCTAGACTTTGCGCGGGCGAGTGAGGAATACGAGCGGGCGGTGGCGCTCGCCCCGGGCAATGCGGAGGTACTACGCTCGAGCAGCAAGTTCGCTGCCCATATGGGGTACTTCGATACCGCTATTGCCGGTGCGCGCCGCGCCGTCATGCTGGACCCGCTCGATCTTCGCAGCTATGGGATCCTTGGCGCTGCATTGTATTCCGCACGGCGTGATAGGGAGGCGGTCGCAGCTTTCGCGGAAGTCATCAACCTCAATCCCGACTTAAAGGCGACCTACTCGCTGCGCGGGTTGGCCTTCTATGGGCTTGGAGACCTAGAAAGAGCACGCGCCTCGTGCGAGACGAAGCGTGACTACTCGGGCAGTCAACGGTGTCTGGCGGTCGTGTACGACAAACTCGGACGCCACGCTGATGCGGAGGCCGAGTTGAAAAAATATCAGGCCGCGCTGGGTGACGATGGGGCCTACCAGTACGCCACGATCTACGCGCAGTGGGGCGATCGCACGAAGGCGCTCGAATGGCTCGACACCGCGATCCGCTTGCGCGACCCGGGGCTCGCGTACCTGAAGACCGAGCCGCTCTTTGATCCGCTGCGCCAGGAGCCGCGCTTTCTGGCGATCATGCGGGAGTTGAAGTTTCCAGACTGAGCTGCAACCCCGGGACCGAGCCCACACCATTCGTGTGTTTTTCGAAATGTCGGTTCAATGACCGCTTAGCGGAAATCAAAGTGGTCAAAGCACGCGACCGCTTCTGGCCGGTGACGCCCAGTCGAGGATCAATCGGCCAGCCCTCGATTGGCACCGATACGTTGCGGAAGACTGAGTCCTCAGGGCATTCTGGCTCTGCCGTACCAGACCAACGAGGGCGAGGATGGAGGGTGAGTCTTCAAGCCAGCCGAGCACACCCGCCGGAGGCGGGCTTCTAAGCAACTGGAAGCGCTGGGCGTCGCTACGCGCCTATGGACTTGTTGCCAGCACCTTGTTCGGGGTTACGACCTCGCCGCTGACGATGCGCGCACGCTTCGAACGCTTTAGCCGCGTGTCGCGCGAAGCATTGCAGCGCAAGTTCCCAAAGCTGGTGTTTCAAGACCACCGAATCGACGGATTTGCCATGGAATCGGTCTGTGCCGTCGAAGCGCCAGCTCGGGTGATTCTCTACCTTCACGGTGGCGTATTCTTCATGGGTTCTCCGGCCTCGTACCGAAGTCGAACCATGCGGTTGAGTTACCGCTGCGACGCGGAGGTCTTCGTTCCGGCGTATCGTCTGGCGCCGGAGAATCCATTTCCTGCTGCGCTTGACGACGCCCTCGCGGCATGGAAGCTCGTGAGGGCGCTCCGCCCGCACGCACCGCTCTTTGTCGCCGGTGACTCCGCGGGAGGGGGCCTGAGTCTCAGCCTGCTCGTCCGCCTTCGAGATCTCGGCCTCGCGATGCCGAAGGGCGCGATTCTCCTTTCGCCATGGACTGATTTGACAGCCTCGGGTGCTTCGGTTGACGGCAATCACGGCAAGGATCTGTGGTTCACCCGCGAGCACTTGGAAACATGGGCCAGATACTACGTGGGCCGCGCAGACGGACACTCGCCGTACGTCTCCCCCGTCTTCGCCGACTTTTCGGGACTGCCCTCGCTATTGCTCCTAGTCGCGGACAACGAGCTCCTGCTCGATGATGCGCTGCGCGTCCGCGACGCCGCTGCTAACAAAGGGACGGACGCTTGCGTTTTCATCGGTAAGGGAATGCAACATGATTGGCCGCTCACCCTGCCGTGGCTCGATGAGAGTCGGGCCGCGTGGGACGCGATCCGCAGCTTTGTCGAAGAGCATTCGCCTCCAGCACTGTCTCACCTGCACTGACAGGCCGACTCGGTGGCTGTGTCCGCTTTGCGGAAAGCAATCCGGTGAACGCGGAAGGCAGCTCTTGGCCGTCTGCGGTCAGTTGGGTTATTGCTCGCGGACTTCACCTCGTGCGCAGCCACCCGTCACGCAGCGGCGCATATCCACCGGCCGGACTCGCGCTTTAGGTCCTCACGCAGGTCGCGCAAGACATTCGAGCGCGAATCCGATCAGTCTTGGTGGCATCATCGCCAAGATTTGTGGGTTTGACTTGCGTCCAGAGCTGGGCGAACAAGGTGGGATCGTTGTTGGTGGTCACGGGGTACCCTAAATTTGAGGGCAAACCAGTCACGCCAGCTTTGCGCGCGGTCCGCGACGAGGATAAGGCCGACCCAACACACGACAAGCGGCCAACGTAGGTATCCATTCATACGTCCGCACGATACGTCTATCTGAGGGCGTGCGTCTGTTCGCTACCGGGCTTAGCCTGGAACAAAATGCCCTAACCGCCCATCGCCCCACATACCGCACCTCGACCTGCGCGCCCCTAAAACCGCACTTGCTGCAACGCATTGGGGTTCTTCGCCGAAATGAGGGTGACATGAAGATCTGTGTGTACGGTGCCGGAGCCATCGGTGGTTACCTCGCGGTCGAGCTTGCGCTCGCCGGCAATGATGTCTGCGCCATCGCGCGTGGCGCCCACCTAGCAGCGATCCAACAGAATGGTCTGCGCCTGAGAATTGGTGGTCAGGAAAGAACCGTTCGGATACCGGCCAGCAATGAACCGGGAGACTTTGGCCCTCAGGATGTCGTGATCTGCGCGCTGAAAGCTCATCAGTCCTGGAGCGAATGCGAACGATTCGCGCCCCTGTTGGGCCCGGACACCCCAGTCCTCACGGCTTTCAACGGCATCCCGTGGTGGTACTTCTACAAGACCGGCGGCCAGCTGGAGGGGCGCCATCTCGAATCGGTCGATCGCGGCGGACGTCAGTGGAAGGCCATCGGGCCCGAACGCGCCATCGGCTGCGTGGTGGATCCTGCCTGCGAAGTGGTCTCCCCGGGTTTGATCGTCCATCACGAATTCAAACGCTTCACGATCGGCGAGCCCGATGGAAGCCTGTCGCGTGTGCAAACGCTCGCACGGACGCTGACCGCGGCGGGTTTCGACGCGCCTGTACGCGACAACATACGCTGGAACGTCTGGTTGAAGCTGTGGGGGAACGCCTGCTTCAACCCGATCAGCCTGCTTACCCTCGCGACACTTGATCGCATCACCAACGAGCCCGGACTCAGAAGCGTGTGCGTGACGGTGATGAGCGAATGCAGGAGCGTCGCGCAGGCGCTGCAGATCGATATTCCTCAATCGATGATCGAGCGAAGACTCAATGTGGCGGGCTCAGCTGCCGGACACAAGATGTCCATGTTGCAGGATCTGGAGCGCGGACGATCGCTCGAGCTTGACGCACTGGTCGCGGCAGTGCAGGAGCTGGGAAAGCTGACGGCAACTCCAACACCGGCACTTGATATTCTTCTGGCGCTGGCCCAGGAGCGCGGCAGGCAGGCGGGTCTCTATCTATAGGCAGCCTCAAGATATCAAACGGCGCGTCACAGAAGCGAAACGCGGCACATCCAAAGATGCCCGGCTTCCAAGCCGCGCGTTCGGTTGTATTCCCGATGCGAGCGTGGGTCTACCTGCACACGATCGCGGAGGCCCTCGCGGCCGCCTTCGTGACCGTCCGCAAAGCATTCGCCTGAAGCAGGACGAACCTGGGCCGCGAGTCGCCGGTGACTAGCGCGGGTCTTTGAAGCGGGGCGGCCATTTCACCCTTGCCGCGAAGGACAATTCGCTCCCAGAGTTGCTGATCGGAGTAAGCTCATTGTGCGGGCCGCGGGCACGCTGGCCGAGGCCTTTGACATACTCACAGGAGCCCGGCGATGAAGATCAAGATCGAAGTGGGCGAACGCGCTGGCTGGTGGCAGTTGAAGGTCTGCGGCCTGCGCCATTCGAGATACCGTTCGCATGCGACCGCCAACAGCGGCGCGAAGCGGCTCGCGGCACGGTTGCAGAAACTCAGGGTGCAGGCGCGCAGCAGAGCAGGCCGCATGCAGCTCGGGCAGCGCCTGCGCGTCGCGCACTGTGAGTTGTACTGCATCCGGACGCTGCTGCGAGGGCGACGCTGATCGCAGGTTGTCTCACAAACGCTACTTTGGCCTGGATTTTCCTGCGCCCATTATCCCCTCGCTGCCGAACATTCGGCACGGCGCGATACCGTTGCGGTTCCCTACGGCCCCGGCCACCCCGCGCCGATCGGCCGGGGTGCTCGTGCTCGTCCCCATCTACATGTCCATCCCGCCCATTCCGCCCATTCCGCCGCCGCCCGGTATCCCGCCATGGGTGCGCTCTTCGTCCTTCGAAGTCTCGGCAACCATTACTTCGGTCGTGAGCAAAAGGCCCGCGATGGATGCGGCATTCTGCAGCGCAAGCCGCGTGACCTTGGTCGGATCGAGAATGCCCTCTTCGAGCATGTCGCCGAACTCACCGGTCGCCGCGTTGTAGCCGTAGGCGCCCTTGCCTGCCTTTACCTGGTTCAGGACGACCGCCGCGTCCTCGCCTGCGTTCTCAACGATGTTTCGGAGCGGCTCTTCGATCGCGCGAGCGAGAATGCGAATGCCGACCGTCTGATCCTCGTTGGCACCCTCGAGCTTATCGAGTGCTTTAAGGGTACGAATGAACGCGACACCGCCACCCGGTACCACGCCCTCCTCGATGGCCGCACGGGTTGCGTGCAGGGCGTCCTCAACACGCGCCTTCTTCTCCTTCATCTCAATCTCGGTCGCCGCACCGACTTTGATCAACGCCACACCGCCGGACAGCTTCGCGACGCGCTCCTGGAGCTTCTCCTTGTCGTAGTCGCTGGTGGCCGCCTCGGTTTGCTGGCGGATCGACTCGATGCGAGCCTTGATGTCGGTGGCCTTGCCAGCTCCGTCGATGATAGTCGTGTTCTCTTTCGTCGACCACAACCTTCTTGGCATTGCCCAGGTCGTCCAGAGTGGCTTTTTCCAGCGACAGGCCGACCTCATCGGAGATCACGGTTCCGCCGGTCAAGGTCGCGAGATCCTGCAGCATCGCCTTGCGGCGATCGCCGAAGCCCGGACTCTTCACCGCTGCAGCCTTGAGGACGCCGCGGATGTTGTTGACGACCAGCGTCGCGAGCGCCTCGCTCTCGACATCCTCAGCGACCACGATCAGCGGACGGCCGACCTTCGCGACCGCCTCCAGGAGCGGAAGCATTTCGCGGATATTCGAGAGCTTCTTATCGCACAGTAGAATCAACGGCTTTTCGAACTCGACCGTCTGACTCTCCTGCTGGTTGATGAAATACGGGGAAAGATAGCCGCGGTCGAACTGCATGCCATCGACCACCTCGAGCTCGTTGTCAAGTCCCTGACCCTCCTCGACGGTGATGACGCCTTCCTTGCCGACTTTCTCCATCGCATCGGCAATGGTCTGACCGATAGACTCATCGGAGTTCGCCGAGATCGTGCCGACCTGCGCGATGGCCTTGGAGTCTTTGCAGGGTTTTGCGAGGCGCTTCAGCTCCTGCGTCGTGACGAGCACGGCCTTGTCGATGCCGCGTTTGATGTCCATGGGGCTGCGACCGGAGGCGACGGCCTTCAGGCCCTCGCGGATGATCGCCTGGGCAAGCACCGTCGCCGTCGTCGTACCGTCACCGGCTTCCTCCGAAGTGTTCGAAGCGACTTCCTTCAGCATCTGCGCGCCCATGTTCTCGAATTTGTCTTTGAGCTCGATCTCCTTCGCTACTGATACACCGTCCTTTGTGATGGTTGGAGCGCCGTAGCTCCTGTCGAGCACCGCATTGCGGCCTTTCGGGCCGAGCGTCACCTTCACCGCATTCGCAAGGACGTTGACGCCCCTGAACATGCGTTGGCGCGCCACGTCGCCTAACGTACTTCTTTCGCTGCCATTGTCGTGTCCTTCGGGTGAGTTACTTCGACTCGATGACGGCCATGACGTCTTCTTCACGCATGACCAGGAATTCTTCGCCTTCGACCTTCACTTCGGTGCCGTTGTACTTGCCGAAGAGAATCTTGTCGCCGACTTTGACGTCGCAGGGACGCACTTGTCCGTTCTCGAGGATCTTACCCTTGCCGACTGAGACGACCTTTCCTTGAACCGGCTTTTCGGCCGCGGTATCCGGAATCACGATGCCGCCAGGCGAGGTGCGATCCTCTTCCAGGCGCTTCACGATGACGCGGTCATGAAGTGGACGAATCTTCATAGTCGGATGCTCCTTAGAACTGTGGCTATTCTCACACCAATATGGTGGCGTAAGTTCGTATTGCAAGGCTCGTGGCCGCCGTAGCGACAGATATGTCTGCCGCCGTCGATGGGTCGCAATCGTGCATCAAGTCGCTTTTCACTCATTGAAGAGTGATCTCGCCGGTAAATGCGACGTTTAACTTGAGTCCCGCAATCTCCAAGGTCATTTTAAGCGGGCAAGGATTCTATGCCGGCAATCGCACTGACAGCGGCAGCGGCAGCGGCAGCGGCAGCGGCAGCGGCAGCGTCGGATACGCATCTCAATCGCGCGCTGCGAGCTGATGCCGACCGCCTTTAAGAACTTACGTATGCTGAGGTTCAGCGCTTCCTCATTCATTAGAGACTCCCGATTTGCTCCGCTCATGCCCTTGGCATCGAGAGGTCGATCCGGCGGAATTACGCCCGTCGGCGTTATTCCGCAGAACCTGATTGACCCGTGTGGTCAGCGCCTTCCGATTCTTCGATTTCACGCTCGGCCGCGAACCAGTCCGCCCACTCGTGACCAGGCTGGAAGCCGCGTTGCTGCGCCCTTTCGTAAGCGCGCAGCGAAATTCGCGTGGATCGCTCCGGTGCAGATTCCGTGCTTTTCTGTTCTGTCATTGAAGTGCGCTCCTGTTGATTTGCTCAGGGTAGCTGCGCGCTCGGCATGTTGTCTGTGTGATGGCGCGCTTAGTTCGCAACTCCAGTAGCCGTACGCGTCATCGAGGCTCCAATGCACTGGCGCTTGGGACACCGTCGAGAAAGCTTTCGATAACGCTCGCGAGGCGCTTGAGGCCTACTGCGACGTGCTTGCTGACCAGGGCAAAGAGATCCCGGCAATCAATATCACCCTACCCGGCCGCTTACTCAAGCAGATCGACGAGCACGCGAAGAAACATGGGCAGACACGCAGTGGGTTTCTGACCCAAGCCGCTCTTGAGCGATGAAGAAGAGATGGCGTCTAGGTTGGTAGCTGGGGCTAAACAGGGAGCAACAGTGGCGCGAGCCCTAGCTCAGTGCTCTCGCCCCTAAGGAGGCAGGCGTGAGAGAAAGTCGCGCAAGGCATTCGCGACTTCGTGCGGACAATCCAGAGGTGTGAAATGGCCTCCCGGGACCAGCCGCAAACTCGCGTGCAGCAGAGCCGCGAGGGGGCGCGCGATGGTATCGACCGGGAAGATCATGTCATTCTCGCCCCAGAGAACCAGCGCAGGAACGCCAGATGCCTGGAGCGCTTCGCCCAGCTGCTGCGTTTGACTCGATCGAGGTCGCGCGCTGCGCGGATCAGGCGTAGCCCCCCTGCACTACCAGCATACGCAGCAAGCATCTCTCGCAGCGCTTCGCTTTTCCCAAGGCGACGTTCCAGGACTGGAAAGAGGCGATGCGCGTCGGCGGGATTCCACGCTTGAATACTGACAACAGCGTCCATGGCCCAATTGCCGGCGTACACACCGTCAACCACCGCCAAGCCACGAACGCGAAGCGGGTCATTTGCCAACAGAATCTGAGCCGCGGCAGACCCGACATCGTGCGCTACGATCGCTACGCGGCCGATTCTAAGTCCGTCCAGCAGCTCCCGCATCCAACGTGCCTGGCTAGCCATGTCAACACGGCCCCCCTCAGGAGCATCCACGGTTCCGTAGCCAACGAGATCGGGAGCCAGCACGCGAAATCCGGCATCGATGAGCAGGGGGGAAACGCTGGACCACAGCTGACGGGTCGACGGAAATCCGTGCAACAGGAGAACCGGAGGACCCGCTCCAGCGTCCTCCAAAATGATCGATGCATCCGATACCTGGATCGTCGTCGTCATCGGACGGTTAGCCGAAGCATCCTCATAATCGCAGTTCATCAGGTTTAAGTGACCCGGGCATCAACTTGAGACTGCCATCCAGCGCCTGGATACGCTCAATTGACTGATCGATCAACTGAACAATTCAATGGTAGCCTGGGCAGCATTTGTCATGTTCGCGGAGGTCGTTGCGTCCCGAGCTCGCCGAGTGTGGCTCGAGTCTCATCGTCGACTCACGCGACGGCGGTGGCGAATCAGGTCCATATGTGACCTCTCCGCTCTTGCGAGCGCTCAGGTTGAGAGCAGGCTTTTCTGTTCCGCAGAGCGTACGCGTGAAGTAACGTGGGCCTGCAGTCCTCCCCGCTACCGCTCGCCTTGCACTCGTGGGCTGGATCGCCGAGATTACGTCAAGGGCCCAACGGGAGAAAGCCATGCGTGTACCGCTACTTGCCCTTGCAGCGCTGTTCGGTGCCTGCGCCGGCGATGCGCTCTCCCAATCGGCATCTGAGGCGCCGATGATGAAGACCTTTACCTCTTCGACCGAGATCGCTGGCCTGATCGACAAGGCCGGTCGACCGCAAACAAGGCCAGCCGCTGGTCGCCGAGCCGATCGTATTACTTGCGCCTTACCACGCGAGTCTCGAGTACCCGTGCCGCGGCGGCTCCCGCGGCACTCCATGAGAGAGATGCCGAGATGATGTATGTGATCGAAGGCATGGGCGAGATCATCACGGGGGTAAGCTCGTGAACGAGAAGCGCACCAACACGGCGAACCTCTCCGGTAGCTCGATCGCCGGCGGCAACATCCAGCCGCTGAGCAAAGGCGACTTCCTGATCGTACCGGAGAACACGCCGCATCAGATTCTGCCCGGCGGCGGCGCGCCGATCGTCCTGATAACACTGCACGTACCGCGTCCAATCTCGACCCCGTGGCCCTGAGCAGCGATCTAGAGGTACCCATCCATGTCTGGTCTTCTTGAGCGCCGTTTCGTGATCGGCCTCGCGGGCGTGGCCGCACTCGGCGCGGCGGCGACACTTGCCCAGCAGCTCGTGGGACCGCCGATCCCGATCCAACCCACATTCCCTTCACCCTTGCGAAGGACATCAAATGGGAGGGAGATCCCTGACGGTCAGCAGCAGGCGAAATTGTTGGTGATCCCGCGAAGCCTGGGCTGTACGGCATTCTGATCAAATGGCTGCCGGGCCACTACAGTCGTCCGCACTTTCACAACACCGACCGCTATGCACTCGTGATCTCGGGCATATGGTGGGTCAGTTCAGCGATGTCTACGACCTGAAGACGCTCTACCCGATGCCGGCCGGCACGTTCGTCACCGACATCGCAAACACCGTGCACTGGGACGGTGCCCGGGTCGAGCCCGCCATATTGGAGCTGGTTGGGATGGGCCCGGTGGTCACGACGCCTGCCGAGAAGAGATAGTCGTTCGGCGGACCAGGCGAAACAGCGTCCGGGAGCGTGCGACAGCGCTCGCCACATATAACAACATTTAGAACGGGGAGGAGTCATGAGCAGTTTCGTGCGCTTTCGATCGGAGTGATGCTCGCTTACGGCGGCGGCACGGTGGCGCTTTCGGCCAATCAGGCCGATCCGGTGCTCGGCACGTGGAAGCTCAACCTCGCGAAATCGAAATTCGATCCGGGCCCCGCACCCCAGTCGCAGATGCGAACCTACGCAGAGCGAAGCGGGAACCACGCTCACGATCAGCGGCGTCGCAGCGGACGGATCGCCGCTCTCGACCCAGGCGACGGTCAAATACGATGGCAAGGATTATCCGCTTGCGGGGAATCCGAACTCGTCACCCTGTCCATGAAGCGCGTCAACGGCACCACCGTAAAGACCACGCTGATGAGAGGGGGTAAGGTCGTAGGCACGATGATGCGCAGTGTCTCGGATCACGGCATCGTACTCACAGTATCGACCAAAGTGACAGATCCGAAAGGCGCTGCCCACAACGACGTCGCTGTTTTCGACAAGCAGTAAGTCCTGGAAGGGCGGCCCGGGTCGAGCTCCCAAGGCGCCCGGAGACGAGCAGCGTCCAGGCTATCGGATAGGGAGGTGGCTCGCTTTTCGCGATAATGTTTGATTCGGCAACCGAGAACGACGATGTATCAGCTTACGGGTGGCTGTCATTGCGGGAACATTCAGTTAGACATCGGCCTGTCGCGCGCGCCCGAGATGTATGCGCCTCGGGCATGTGACTGCGATTTCTGTCGAAAGCACGGCGCAGCGTATGTGTCGGACCCTAACGGATCACTCGCGGTCAGAATCGAGGATGCCGGGAAGACGGAACGCTATCGCCAGGGCAGCGGTTCCGCGGAGTGCCTGCTGTGTACGAACTGCGGCGTGTATGTCGGCGCGTTCTATCGAGACAGCGACGAACGCAGGTACGGCACGGTGAACGTTCGAATTCTTGGCGGAGAGACGAGATTCCGGGCGGAACAAGTTGTGTCCCCGAAGACGCTATCCCCGGAAGAGAAGACGCAGCGGTGGCGGGCGATCTGGTTCCCCCTCCCCTGAACCCGTCCCTTACCCATGAATGAATTGGGTGTAATCGACGTCCCCGTCGAGCGATTCTTCGGCCCCGCCGAGAAGATCAACATCGCGGTGCCGGGTCGCCTGCTAAGGCATATCGACGAGCACGCGAAGAAACTCGGGCAGACGCGCAGCGGGTTCCTGACCCAGGCTGCTCTCGACGCCATGCGGAGGGACCGCGTGTAGTTGGTAGCGGAGGCGTGATCTGATCATTCCCTGCCGGGCTCCGCCATTCTAAGCCGTGCTTTGTCGGCAATACCGACATCAAGCAGCAACATTCGGGCTTTAGGTTTCTCGCTCGAATCCTTTTGCACCACCACAGCCCTGAACGGCAAGATGTGCGATTACGACATGGGTACGCGTCGAAACGCGCGCTCGCTCCAGCGCTCGTGATTTCCCTCGCCCTCGATTGGGCCTCGGCGGTCGCACAGGCTCAGCAGCCGGCGAGCGAGACCGACATTGGCCGCGCGAGTGCCGAACCGGGTCAACCGGAGAAACCGGCCAATGAAACACCGCCGAGCGCGACCACGGATCGGGCAGCGGCACTGGCCGAGAAGGCGCAGGCGCCCAATCTCATCGAGGTGCAGCCGCTGAGCGAAATCATCAAGCTGCCGGACATCAACACCGCAGAAGCATTGCAGCGCATTCCGGGCATTTCGCTCGAGACCGATTCCGGAGAAGGCCGCTTCATCAACATCCGCGGGCTCGACTCGGATTTGAATGCCAGTACTTACGGTGGAGTTCGTTTGCCGGCATCGAACCCCTCCTCACCCTTCGGCGGTGGACGGGCGGTCGCGTTTGACACCTTTCCCACCGGAATCATCGGCGGCATCGAGCTGAGCAAGACGTTGCGGCCTGACATGGATGCGGAGGGGCTCGGGGGTTCCATCAACCTCGTGCCGCGCTCGGGTGCCGAGCATGGGGGCAAGCCCTTCCTCGATGCGGACCTCGGTAGTGGTGATGAGGTGCTACGAGGCACCCCTATCTACCATGCTGAGCTGAGCGCTGGACGAAGCTTCTCGGGTGGTGATGGCATCGGTGGGCTCTTCGCCGGGGCGGATGCTTTCAGTGCCGTCGTGACCGCTGTCTACCATGGAGACGAGCGTGGTATCGATGATGTCGAAGAAAGCTATACCGACCAGCAAACGAGCGGCGTGCCTGACAAGGTCCTAAGCAACCTTCAGTTTCGCCCACGGTCTCGCCATCGATGAGAAGGGCCACCGTCTGTTTGCCAGTTGCGTCAACAACTCCCTGGTGGTCGTCAACGCAGACAGCGGCGCGACGGTCGCGACGCTGACGATTGGGAGTGGCTCGGATGCAGCCGCCTACGATCCGGTTCGCAAGCGTGTATTCAGCTCCAATGGCCGTGACGACACGGTGTCGGTCATCGAGGAGAAAAACCCCAATGAGCTCGTGGCCCTGGAGAGCATCAAGACCGCCATCTCGGCCCGCACCATGGCTATCGATCCCAGTTCAGGACGTTTTTGATCTCGTCGCGGCCCACCTGCAGGGGGGCGGTTCGATCGAGCCGGGCCACCGGCCTGCCGTTGTCCCCGGTTCTTTGCATTTGCTGTTTCTCGATCCTGCGCAGTGAGTGGCGCGGCAATTCCCTGAGTGCATAGAGCGTCCTTGGCGGAGGGCTGCTCGAGCCGGGTGCCTTCGGCCTTGTAGCGAGTTCGCCGCTCGGCACTGACCAGACCATGCCGGTCCAGCACGGCATGCACCGTACCGGTGGCCGGCAAGGAGATCTGCAGCTGCAGCCGGCGCAACTTCTCGCGAATCACTGATGTCGCGCTGCGGATGCGGATGCGGTCGCTGCGATGCGCGCGCTGCCGGAAGAGCTTGGGTGCGCTGGGGCGCCGAGTGGTCTACGAGAAGAAGATCAGGATCGACGCCTGCCCTCACTGCGGGCTGCGACCCGTCGAGTCCTACACGACGGGCGTGAGCTGAGGGTGCATGACGTTCGGCGACTATATGCGGCCGAAACACCCTCGGGCGTTTGACGCAACCGACCCGCTGCACGCGGCGCGGGCAGCGGAGGTGACATCGCTTTGGCGCCTCAGCGTTCGCTGATTTCGGCCCCGGTCCCCGGCATGGACGCGACGCATGGCAAGACTATTTTCGGTACGATCCATCATACTCGGATTGTGTCAGACACATGAATTTGGGATGCACAAACATCGCGCGCTCGATCGGTTGTGAAGGTAGCCCTGGCGCCCTCACAAGGACGCGCCACTGTCTCCACTCCTTATGATGCCCATATTCGCCGGCGCGACGCCCTTCATCAGCAGCGCATTCCGCCGCCGTGAGATTCTGACCGACGTGCGTCGCCGGATGCCCCCGTGAACGCGACACTTTCTCTCATTGAGCTCGCTGGCCATGTGGGACTTCTGCTCTGGGGGACGCACATGGTGGGTACAGGCGTGCAGCGAGGCTTCGGCAACGTACTCAGACGCTGGTTGGGCCGCAACCTTGGCAGTCGCTTCCGCGCGTTCTTCACCGGGCTTGGGGTAACGGCGCTCCTCCAAAGCAGCACCGCCACGGGCTTGCTCGCGACTTCTTTCACCGCGACGGGCGTCATGGCGCTTGCCCCGGCGCTGGCTGTGATGCTCGGCGCGAACGTCGGCACCGCGCTCTTGACTCAGGTGCTGTCCTTCAACATCGCGCTCGTCGGGCCGCCATTGGTTCTGGCGGGTGTGCTGGTCTTTCGATGGGCTAGCGGTGGCCGAGCCAAGAACATCGGCCGCGTCGCTATTGGGCTCGGGCTTATGCTCATGGCGCTCGCCGGTCTACTGCACACGCTAGGGCTGATTGAGAACACCCCGCTCCTTCGTCCGGTTGCGAGCGCACTCGGCACTGATCCTCTCCTCGCTGTATTTGTTGCGGCGGCCCTCACCTGGGCCTGCCACTCTAGCATTGCGATCGTCCTGCTTATCGCCTCCTTCGCCGCGACGCACGTCGTTGATCCCACGGGTGCGCTCGCCCTCGTGCTCGGTGCGAACCTTGGCGGCGCTCTGCCGCCACTCACTGGCGCCGCGACCGCAGCCGCGCGACGATTACCACTCGGCAACCTACTGGTACGCGCCGTGGGCGTGGTGATTGCGTTGCCGCTCCTGCCGACGATTACTCACGCGCTCGAGCGCATTGAGCCCGCCCCTGAGCGTCTGGTCGTCAACTTCCACCTCGCCTTTAACCTGCTGCTCGCGGTCCTATTCCTCGGATCGGTCGGCAGACTCGCGGGCCTCTTGGCGCGATGGCTGCCGGACCCGCCTGCGCCCGTCGACCCCGCTCGCCCGGTGCATCTCGACACCGCGGCGCTCGATTCGGCGACAGTCGCCCTGGCCAATGCTGCTCGAGAGACCCTGCGTATGGCAGACATGGTCGAGACGATGCTTCACGATGCGCTCGCAGTTCTCAAACACAAAGATCGTGAGCGTGCTGCGGCGGTAGATGCAGAGAATCGCTGCGTCGATCAGTTGGGAGGTGCTATTCGTCGATATCTCGCCGACATTGGCGATGAGCAAACCCTTGATAAACAGCAGGAGGGAGCGCGCGGTCAGGACATTCTGTCGGCGGTGATCAACCTCGAACACGCTGCCGACATCGTTAGCAACAGCCTCGTGGAATGCGCCATCCGAAACCTTAAACAGGGACGGGTACTCTCGCCCGAGGAGCTCGAGACCGTCGCCGCGATGCACGGCGAACTGCTCGAAAGTCTGCGTCTAGCACTCGCTGTGTTCCTGCAGGCGGGACCCCGTGATGCCAAGCGGCTCGCGGCCCGGAAAGCGCGGTTCCGCGAATTCGAGATGACCGCAACCGCGTTGAGCGTGCGCCTCATGCGCAGCGCGGCCGTCGCCGCTCGACTTGCTGAAACTGATGAGGCCGAGCGCGTCGCCGAAGAGAGCGATCTCTTCCTGCGTACGGTGCGCGATCTGCGGCGCGTCCATTCCCATCTCGCGAGCTTCGCCTACCCGATCCTGCATCGACCACGCAGCCGCAGCCGCCGCGCAACGGCTCGCGCCGCCGGAACCGGGGCGGGAGCCAAATCGTCCGGCTTGGTTGGCGCGAATGAGCTGTCAAAGCCCGAGGGTACCGACGAGGACCGGTTGGGCTGACTAGGACAAGCGAAGAACCAGATCTGGATGACGGGGATAAGCCCATGATGTCCGCAGGAATGTGCCAAGGGGGTAACTCTTGTCGGCATCAGAATCAGTGCCGGTCTTGGGCTGGCATCACAACGGCTATCGACAGTCCTCGTGCTCTTGCTGCTCCAAATCAGCCCCATTCTCGCGAATGCTCAGGGCGAGCGTGAGCTCGAATTCCGGCGCATTGGCGCCGGAAAAAGTTCTGACCTTGGCTCCGCCGAGCTGTTTCGGGTCGTGCGATCGCATCGCGGACTCGACAGAGTCTGGGCACATGTTAAGAGTCCTACTCTGAAAGTCCCCAAGGTCGATTTTTCATCGTGCTTGTAATTGCGGTCTTTTCGGGATTGGGGCCGCTCTACCGTACCTATCGGATTACCCGCATCCTGGAGAGTGATGCAAGGATATTGGTCGAGGTGACAAAGAGCGTTACGGAGGGTTCCGAGTGTACGTGTGTGGCTGGGGTCGCGATCTATACGACATTGTCAGAATCCGATTAGTCGAGAAGCCGATTGAGCGCACGCTGAAGGCGGAGCACCACGGTTGCAGGGGGTAAGTAATTTCGCCTTCGCACGCAGCTGCAGATCCCTAGGCGGAAATCGAGGCGGCGAAGTGGAACGCTACCTCGTAGATGCAGTTCGCAGATCGCTTTTGGCGGCCCAAAGCGGCCACCCCCACGAACGGCAACTCCGGGTGATATGCACTCAGCGATGTGCAGATCTTTCTGCAAAGAGCTAGCGCGCAGTATCCGTCAGCTATGAGTGCACCTGAAGAGACAGGGCCGGGCGCCATGCGGATCGACCGCTGGCTGTTCGGAGTCCGATTGTTCAGGTCCCGTTCCGCCGCGGCCGATGCGGTCAGTGGCGGCAGAGTCCATCTCAATGGCGAGCGAGTGAAGCCCTCGCACGGGGTCAAACCCGGCGACACCGTAACCTTTACCCGCAGCGCCGTTGTGTTCGAATGCGTGGTGGTCGCAGTGCCGCTGCGTCGTGGTCCGGCGAGCGAGGCGGCACGATGTTATGACGAGACACCCGCGAGCAAGGCGCGTCGTGAGGATTTCGCTGCTCGTATGAAAGTGGCCGCCGGCCTCACGCCCAGACCCGACGACCGCCCGGACAAACACGACCGCCGGCTGCTGCGGCGGTTGCGTGGTCGCAATTGAGATTCCGGAAAGCAGCCGATCACCACTGGCCGGATCGGGTCAGGAGCGGGCATGGCCGTCGCTATCCGGTCGACTGACCTGAGGCTAAAATGCCGAGCTGCCAATGCACCGACCTCTCATTAATCCTCGGAGCGATTCTGGTCATTGCCGGGCTGCTCTGGCCGTGGACGATGTTGATCGTGAGCGCGATTCTGTCACTCATTTTCTGGCTAATGCGGCGCGAGCGGTTGCGACGGGTTGGATTTTTTCCCCGGAGGGCCCCGGGAGATGTCCCATCCTTCGCGCCCCGGCCTGTCGGCTAGCGGACACTGGCGACAGCCACCTTCGGGTCACCGAGTGACCGTCGGCGGGTGGGTTGCAATCGACGTTGCTGACCGGCCAGTTTGAGACGTTCGAGTAGACGAACCCGCGGCAGAAAAGCGGCCGTTCACCGCTTGGAGTAGGCTACGCGGAGTCACGTCGAGTTTGGTCGCTGTGTTGCGCTTTCGAGGGATCGCGGATGAAACGGGTTCTGCTGGTCGGGCTTGATCCGGTGACGGTGGACTTTTCGGATCCGGCGCTGCCGCCGGGCATGACCGCTGAGAAGATCCACGCTGGAGTCAAGCATGCGCTAGCCGATATGACCGGGCGGGGCTGGATTGCCGAGAACTGCTTCATCGACCCCGACGAGAGCGCGGTCCCAACCGTGGAGCGCCGCCTGGCCGCTAACCGCTACGACTGCGTGGTAGTTGGCGCGGGCGTCCGTCTGCCACCGAGCCGGCTGGCTCTTTTCGAAGCGGTGGTCAACGCCATTCACCGCGCCGCGCCGGATACGGCCATCGCTTTCAACAGCCGGCCCGAGGACAGCGGTGCGGCGGCCGCGCGCTGGATCTGAGACTCAGGCGCGTCTGTCCGCCAGAAGACCCGAACCGGCCACGAGCACGCGGCGAAAGATCTTGGTGGGCGCGATGGTGCTCGCGAAGGTCGAGCAGGGGGTCTTAGAGGAGTCCGTCCTGCGCAAGTGGCTCGAAGGCGCGCTCACCCGCGAGGGCGATCGGGCGCTCTTCGGTCTAGCGACCCGCAGGGAAGCGCCCACATGAGATCTCGTGTGGATTTCGGCGCTGTCGTAGTGCTTACGCCCAATACGCCGACTGGCGCGTCGAGGGTCGACGCGCCCACGGGATCATCCGATTCCATCCAATCGATTTCGGATCCGACCTCAGCTCGCCTTCTTCATCCGGCTCGCGATCTCGTCGGATTGTTCCATAAAGCGCTTGTACGCCGGACGCTGCTGCAGCCGGTTCGAGTACTCCGCAAATGTCGGGCGAGGCTCGAGCGCCTTCATCATCATGCCGAAGGCGATCTGCGAGCCCAGGTAAACATCCGCCGCACTGAACTGGGTACCGAGGATATAGGGTCCCGGTGCGAGGGCCTTCTCAAGCGTGGCCAGGACGTTCTTCATAGCTGCCGTAGCCCAGTGCGCCGGGTCGACTGGGTGCTGGCCGTGACATCATCCTGTCGATCACGGCGGCCTCGACGCAGGCGGCTCCAAAGAAGAGCCACCGATAGTAGGTACCGCGTGAAGGACTGTCGGTCGGCTGGCGCCAGTTTTGCGCCGGGGAAGGCGTCAGCGAGATAGGCACAGATGGCTGCGCACTCCGTGACGACTACGCCACGATGCGCGATCGCGGGTACCTTCCCCATGGGGTTTACGGCAAGGAAGCTCGGCTTCTTATGATCGCCGCTCTCCAGGTTCACGACCTCGAACCGATACGGTACGCCGACCTCCTCGAGCATCCAGTGCACGATGCGCCCCCGGGACATCGGGCTGCTGTAGAACACGATCTCGTCGGCCATTCTCCCTCTCCTAGCAGGCTGTTGAAAATTCGAGATAGATCAACGCCACCATGATTGATCGATTCATTTTCGAAGTCTCTCGGCGCGCGACGGCCACGCACGTTTGCCGATCCGAGTGTGTTGGGTCAGCGGATCGAGGGGTTTATGAGGGCGTTGGCCTGATTTCATCGACACGTCTCCTACGCCGGTGCCGGATCGGGCAGCAGCTTGGCGACCCGCAGCAAGCTGTTGCAGCCGATCGTCAGGGTCGCCATGAAGGCGACGTTGCTGAAGCCCACGCACCCGCATCTTGCGCAGCGGCCGCCCGTCCTTGCTCCAGCCAAAGATCTCTTCGATGCGCTTGCGCAGCCGCTGGCTGGCCAGGTAGCCGCGATGACGCGTCGTGCGCGCATCGATCGCCGAGCCGCCCGAGCGGTTCAGCGACTGCGCCACGTGCGGGGTCACCCCCAGCTCGCGGCAGCCGGCGACGAAGCCGCGGGTATCATAGGCACTTATCCCCCGCCACGTTCTGCCGTGCGCGCTCCCTGACGCTCGAGCATGCCAGCGCCGCCTCGCGTTCGGCAAAGCCGTCGGCCTCGGTGATCTCCACGTCCACCGCCAGACCCTGACGGTGCTCCATCAGCACGTGACCGATGTAGTAGAGCTTGGCCGGCTTGACCCTTGCCCTTGCGAAACAGCTTCGCCTGCGGCTCGTGCGGGGCCACGTGCGTCTCGTTGCTGCGCCGCTCGCCGTGGAAGTCCACGTGCGGGTTGCGTCCCGGGGGCGGCGGATCGTCCTTGCCGTCGCGCCGGCGCATGCTCTTGACCGCCGACCAGGCCTCGATCAGCGTCCCATCCACGCTGAAGTGCTCCGAGGAGAGCAGCCCCTCGCGCCGCGCTCGACGCGCCGACCCGGCGCAGCAGCTTGCGCGCCACGCCCGCCTCGATCAGCCGATCGCGGTTCTTGGTGAAGCTCGAGTGATCCCAGATCCGATCATCCACCGACAGCCCCACAAACCAGCGAAACAGCAGGTTGTAGTCCAGCTGCTCGACCAGCAGCCGCTCGCTTCTGATCGAGTACAGCACCTGCAGCACCAGGGCTCGCACCAGCGCTCCGGGGCCATCGACTGCGTCCGCCAGCGGCGTAGACGCGCTCGAAGTCCCGGTGCATCGACTCGAGCGCCTCATCCAGCAGCGCTCGAACCCGCCGCAGCGGATGCTCGCCGGGATCCGGCTCTCCATCGACACGTAGCTGAACATGCCACTTTGCTCGATATCCGCTCCGCGCATGCTGTCCAGTCCTGCGATCAACCGCGTTGCTCGTACTGTGCCGCATGCGTGGCAATTTTCAACAGCCTGCTAGTACTGCCTGGGGTCCGGTGACCTTGAAGTCATTTTCGCACGACCCCGGTCACACGCAACTCGAGCGGCGGATTGGACGCTGGATTGCATTCGGTTCGCGGAAGGCCGGGCACGACACGGCGCCGCCAGCCCAAAGCCGACGGCGCCGCAGAGGAGGCGGGCTAGATGAGCCCGCTCTGTGCAAAAAATGGTGAGCTCACCGCTTTTTCGCAGAACGTGGACTCATCTGAAATGCGGAGAAGCGGCTCGGGCGAGCCGGCCGCGCGCGTTTCCGGACCGTAATGCGAACATGCCATCAGGAAGCCGATTCGGCCGGAAATCTGATCAATCGAGGATGCCGATTCACACCCCAGGTCCTATCAATTTTGTGACACCCACGGCGCCCACGTTGTCAGAGCCGGCGGCAATGCACCCGAGACATCCGGATCTGGCTGCGATAGCCACATGCGCAGATTGCTATCGTAATCCCATTCGCTGCTGGTGGTGGTGGTAGCCAAGCCGTCATATGTGCCGTTGAAGTGGCTGTATTGCGCATTGCAGCCCGAGATGGTCAGGGTGACATCGAACATATTTTGCGCCCCGTCCAGATGCGGTCGGACTTGGCCGATCCCCGTACAGCCCGAACTCGCGCTCTGGAAGGACAGAGCCCCTTTGTCGCTGATTGTGATGAGGGTGTCGCCGCTAAGCGCGAAATCTGCGAGCTCTTCCTGATAGATCCCCGCGATGTCTTTCGCAGTAGACATGCCGATGTAATTCGGGCCGTACAAACTCATGTTCAGCGACCACGTCTCAGTTCCGGCGCTGGTAGTCACGAGGATGTTGCCCTGAATGGCGGGTAACGAGTCGGTGTCGTTTGAGTAAGCAACGCTGATGTTGGCATGCCCGATATCGGCACAGAATTGGATCGGGTCTGAAGCTTCGCACTGCTGGCCGAACACCAGGCCATCACCGGAAATCTGGTTCGTCGGTCCCTGGAGCGTGCCGACCAACTGCGCCGAAGTTGCGGGTACTGTTTGCGGCAGATTGCCACCGATTCCACCGTAATCAGCATCAATGGGGCCAGCCACATACAGTCGAATAAGACCGTCCGCCGTAGTCATCGCGTCGGCAAAGTATTGAACACCCGCAATCGTTGCTGAGCCGACATAGTGGCCCAGCCAGGCATCCCCGCTTTCCGACGCTGACTGCATCGATGCTGACTGCGTCGTTGACGCCGGCACGGCGCTTTGGCCGCCGTCGCTGCCGCCGCACGCGGTAAGCGCGATCAGTAGGACCCCGGGCAAGGTTAAGCAAAGGACGTTTCGCAAAGCTGCGTTCACATGTCACCCCTTCTCGATCGGTTCGTCGCGAAGATCGGTGACGAAAGACCTCGCGGCGGCGGCGAACGGTGCCGCGGATCAACGCGTGACTAAATCATCCACGTCTCCTCAATTCATCCAACATTTCTCCTCTGGCATGCCTTTGAAATCCTTGGCATTTAAGGTTGCCTGCCCGAATCCTCAGGGAGCCGGCAAAACGCTGCATCGGCTTGAGGAAGGCACCAAGCCATATTGAAACCTGCCAACCTGCCGTCGGCGAAACGCTTACGGGCTTCCCGATAGCCGACATTGATGAGTGACTGCTTTGGGTCCAATAGCGGACCCTGAAGGGCGCGGCCGGCAGTCTGAACCCGTGAGGCTGCCTCGCGAACGTGGATGATAGCGAGCGACCGGCTGAGTGCGGGCCACCGGTGGTTCGAGTGTGATTGCGGATCCGGCTACCGTCGTCTGCTGGTCGCTAAAACCCTAACTTTGCTGACACGCGTTAGCTCGCGATGCGTCGGAAAATCGAGGAGCGCGGGACCGCTGCTTGAATATCCGACTACCTCTAGCTGCTTGATCCATCAAGCAGTCGGAGGTCTGCATGGGTTCCATCGCTCGCCCGCTCGTCGCGGGTCTTGTCTCGCTGAGTCTCGCCGCCTGCGCCACCCGCCGGGATCACCCGGTCGCGTGCGGCGTCGGGGTGGCAGTCGTAGCCGGCTCTATCGCGGCGTCCGCCAACCACTCCAGGTCGCATGGGTCGCCGACCCTGATGACCACGCAGCCGGTGAGCTGCGCCAACGGCGCGGTGTCACTGAGTCCTCGAGTCGCCGGCCCCGGGGCCCTACGTGGATCCGGGGCTCACATGCAAACGGCCGGTCGCTGATGGACCGGCCGTTCTCACTCTGCCTATCCTGTCGGCACGCGTGTCAGAATGGCTCGGTGATAGTTATTGTCGTCATCCACAACCTCGCGGCATTGAATTTCTGTTCGATTGTCCCAGCGCGCATCCCAAGCCCAGCCAATTTCTCCCGGAGGTCCCCCTCCCCCTGCATCGCGCACGCCCCCGCGCTCTCCAACAGAGCCTTGCCGCGTGGGTCGATCGTCGGCCCCGTGCGCAGCTCGCCCTCTTGCGTCTGTTCTAGCGTCCCTGGAAGTGTCGAGAACGCTGCGAAGCACTCTCCCTCGGTCGTTTGCATACCGATTACTCGGACGCTGTCAAAATCCATGTCGTTCCCCATGTTCGAACTCAGCCACCGTCACTAGATTAAGGCAGTTCCGAAGCAGTGGTAAAGGAGCTGTGCAGGCTGCGCGCCGCTCCAGGTACTTAGACTCTATTCGTGCGTGGTTACTCAGCAGCTTTAAAAATTAACGTACCAACGCGGGTCGTCGGAAACCCTTCTGACGGATGGCGGGTGCCGTCGAGTACCGAAACCTCCACAAAATCGAACGGACTCACTCCCGCAAGGCACGCGACGTTGACGCCGTACTGCTTGGGATTCGAGCGGCGTTGGTGATGGGTGTAGATGCCGCAGCGCGAACAGAAATAATGCCGGGCCGTGTTGGTGTTGAACTGATACAGGGCGAGCAATTCCTGTCCCTGGGAAATGTTGATGCCGTCGAGGTCCGCCGACACGGCAATCGCCCCGCGCATCCGACAGTATGAGCACGTGCAACGTCTCGCCGTCCGAAATCCGTCGGTCAGCTTCACTGTGAACTGCACACCGCCGCAATGGCATGCGGCTTTCACGTGGTCTTTCGGGACGTTCATCCTTAGCTCCTGGCTTGTTACGCTCACCAACTATACTCTCCGCGACTTGGCTGGCAGCGATGAGAGCGGCGGCCCAATTTTGCGGGGGTTTCGATGACTTCCACGGTAAGGCGGATAGAGGTGTTGACGGCGGGTGCGGCTACGCAGGAGTTAGTCGAAGCGTTCGGGCGCCTCCTCCCTCAGCTTTCGAGTTCTGCGCGTCCGCTGGATATGGAGTCGTTGGCAGCGATCATCGATGCACCAACCAACGTAGTGCTCATCGCGCGGGATCACTCCGCTGGCGGAAGGATCGTTGGAACACTGAGCCTCGTAACATTTCGCATCCCGACGGCGGTACGCGCGTGGATCGAAGACGTTGTCGTCGACAGCGAGGCTCGGGGACTTGGCGTTGGCGAAGCGCTGGTCAATTCGGCTGTGAGTCTCTCCAAACAGCGCGGCGCTAAAACGATTGACCTGACGTCTCGGCAATCGAGACAGGCTGCCCATCGACTCTACGAGAAGGCCGGGTTTCACGTCCGTGACACGAGTGTCTACCGCTACGGTCCGAAGCCGACGGTGTAATCGACAATCTGATGCTACGTGAAGCCAACCTCATCATCTAACCGCGCGGCGCGCTGGATCGCACTTGCCGTTGTCTTGTTGGCTGCTTTACTCATCCTGATGCGGCTCGTTAGGCGTGAAAGTGAGCGCCCGACAACTTGGCGGGTGGGCGACCAACCGACCTTGACGCATCACAACTCAGAGCGCTCGCAAGCCGGTGCCAATCCAGCCGCAAGAAACGCCGTGGAGTCAAGGTCGACTCCCGCCGTAACGGACGATCTTTGCGGCGTAAATGGTTCCGGTCGAATACGCGCGGCCGGCGAGACGGTGGAGCAGCACGTCGCGAGGTTGACCCACCCGGCTATCAGCCATTGGCAAAGCGCACTGACCGGCAGTGACGACCTTAGGCTTCAGGCAATCGGGTTGGCCCTTGCCAACGCGCAGCCTGGGCCAACCGTAGGCGTTCAGCCGTCGAAGGACACACCCGTCAACAACAACCTTGTGCTGCTTGCCATGGAGAGCGATGACCCGGCTGTCTACGCTCTGGCTCTCGGTCAGTGTTGGGACGCGGACTATGGCATGGCCGCAGGTCCGTGCACGCGAAGCCTAGCGCACAACCCACCTACGCGAGAGGCTCTCGCGCTATCACCTGGACGTCGATGGGGCGTTCTGGGGCTGGAATGAAGTGTGGCTCAGTACTCCCTTTCGCGCATGGAACATTGAGGAATTCCTGCCACGAATCACCTGCCCGGTTGTGGCCATCCAGGGACTCGATGACGAGTACGGCACTCTGGAACAGATCGAGCGAATTGCGCGTGCATGCGCCGCGGTTTCGGTGGTGAAGCTGGATCAATGCCGGCACTCACCTCACCGGGGTCAACCGGTTCGTCTATTGGAGCATGTGTCCGGTTGGCTGCGAGGCATGAAAGACACTCAATGCAGCTCATGAACGCGCTAAGCGCGGATCGAGCCGTCAATGAACTGCCGGTTGGCGGGCGATGCGGATCACCGTGCCGAAAAGTTAGTAGGCTTTAGTGGTAGCGGTGGCAGGATTTGCCATGTTCGCGAGGATTTCGTCACGCATCGAAGTGTACGGATAAAATAGACTTGAAGCACGTTGGCAGAGCCGGCCCACTTCATTCCACCTGCTGCGCTTCGGCCAAGGCCCCCGCCAGCACGCGCGCCGAGCCTCCCGGTCGCTCAAGGGCCTCGTCAACTCTCGCGCGGTGCTCTGATCAAACATCGGCATAGCTGGTAAATCAGAGCTTCCTTAGATCTCGAATTCCACACCAATCTCCATCACCCGGGCAGTGGGTATATTGAAGAATGCACCAGGTTGCTGTGCGTTGTGGTGCATCAGCGCGAAAAATGCCTTGCGCCACCGTGCCATGCCGGACTGTCGGCGCGTAGCGATAATCGTCTCGTGCCCAGTAAAGTAAGTCACCCGTGCCAAATCGCACGGCGCAATCTGCCCACGCGACACTGCGACGTGCAGCCCTTGAGGAACGTTCGGCTTCTCCATAAATCCGAACCTGAGTTCCGCCCGAGCGATACGCTCGGAAAGCGTCGTAATTGTGACGCGCTCTGCATCGTCGATGCGTGGCGCCTCCGTGATTACTATCGCGACCAGAAGTACTCTCTCGTGCAACACGTGATTGAAATTGACGTTGCGTGTTAGCGGTAGCGGTACGCCTTGCATCATGCGACCGAGAACAACGGCCGTCCCAGGAATAACGTATGGAGGATTAACAACCAGTCGCTCGAGAAATTCCGTCGACTTCTCGCGAATCTCGAGGCGCACGTGGTCCATGATTTCCTGGCCCTTGCGCCAGGTTAACATGAGAAATGCAACGACAAACGAGATAGCTAAAGGAAACCAACCGCCCTCAAACAGCTTGGTGGATGTCGACGCTACAAACAATAAATCCAAGGCAAGAAGACTGCCGTTTACCACACACACAAATAAGGGATTGATTCCCCACTGAAGCGCAACGAAGCTCGCCATCAATGTCGTAATCGCCATGAGCAAAGAAACCGCTATCCCGAAGGCGCCGGCAAGGGCACTGGATGATCCGAAACCGATGACCGCTGCCAAAGTGCCAAGAGCCAGCAACCAATTCACCAGAGGCACATAGATTTGCCCCATCTCGTGGCCCGCCGTATGAATAATGTTCATGCGCGGCAGAAAACCTAACTGAATCGCCTGACTCGTGAGCGAATACGCGCCGGAAATGATCGATTGGGAGGCAATCACGGTTGCCACCGTGGCTAGTGTGACCAAACCGTAATGCGACCACTCTGGTGCGAGCTGATAGAAAGAATTCTCTATCGCGGCTGGTTGCATCAACAGAAGCCCTCCTTGGCCAAAATAGTTCAACGCCAATGCAGGCAACGCGACCGCGAACCAGGCCACGCGGATCGGCAACGGACCAAAGTGACCCATGTCGGCATAGAAGGCCTCTCCGCCTGTTACTGCAAGGAAAGCACCGCCGATAACCACCAACGCCAAATGACCGGCGTGCGACAGGTAGGTAATTGCCGGCATCGGGCTCAAGGCGGCCAGAATTGCGGGTGCTGTGGCGATTCCCGCGATGCCAAGAATCCCAATTACTATGAACCACAATAGCATCACTGGCCCGAATAGCCTCCCGATCCAGGAGGTGCCTTTGCGCTGAATCAAGAAAAGAGCGACCAGGATGACGAGGGTGAGCGGAACGATGTAGCGGCCCATTTGGGGCGCGTACAGATTGATGCCCTCGACTGCGCTTAAGACGGAGATCGCCGGCGTAATGGCACCGTCCCCGTACAAGAGCGTGGCGCCGATGAGACCGACAGTGACCATCACGGCACGCCACCCGTTACGCTTCGCTCGCGGTGGACGGATCAGGGCGAGCAACGCGAGGATGCCGCCCTCGCCGTGATTACTAGCGCGCATGATCAGGCACGCGTACTTGATTGAAATGACGATAATCAATGACCAGAAAATCAACGACACGATTCCAACTACCGCTTGCGGGCTAATCGATCCACTCGGGCTTGCGGCTTTCACTGCCACCTGCAAGGTATAGAGGGGACTCGTGCCAATGTCTCCGAACACAACCCCCATAGCCGCGAGTGCAGCAGGCGGTAAGGCGCGACGGCTTTGGATCAGCATGCTGTCGTTCGTCATATTCATCGGCGCGCCTCTCTGTGAGACTAATCGCAACTGTAGACGCTAAGACGCGCGAAGGCTCTTCCGGCAGGCTTCGACTCGGCGTCCTTGCAGCTACTCCGGAGCCTCGTCGAGTCGGAGCCTGTAACCAACTCCGGGGTCTGTCAGAAGATATTTCGGCCGATGCGGCTCCGGCTCTAGTTTGCATCTTATATTGTTTATGTATACGCGCAGACCGCGGGAATCCCCCAGTTGATGAGGGCCCCACACTTCCTTGAGAAGCTGCCTCTGCGTCACGATGAAGCCCGCATGCCGGGCAAGGCATTCAAGGACGCGGTACTCAAGAGGGGTCAGATGGATGTCCCCGGCCGGACCCTGCGCCGTGCGGCGCGCAACGTCCACTCGCACATCGCCGAACTTGAGCAGGTGGCCGGATTCGGGCCCTTGCGCGCCGCGCCTCAACGCGGCGCGCACCCGCGCCAACAACTCAGGTGCGCTGAAGGGCTTGGTCACGTAGTCGTCCGCACCTGCATCGAGCGCTGCGACCTTCTGGTTCTCCGCGGTTCGCGCCGACAACACCATGATCGGTACCGGCGACCATTCCCGCACGTGCCGGATAACAGTCAGTCCGTCACCATCGGGCAATCCGAGGTCGACGAGCAGCAGATCCGGCCGGTTGGTCCGCGCCTCGATCTTGGCACGCGCCACCGTTGCGGCTTCGGCGTATCTAAATCGTTCCGATTCCAGGAGCGCCTTAAGCACGTTGCGAATGGCCGGATCATCTTCGACTACGAGTATCCGATACATAGCCTCTGTCATCGCGCAGACTCCGCAGCTTCAGATCGAATGGCTCATGATTCGGCCGTTGGCGTGACGGCGGCGCGAGGCTCGGTATCCGGCGCTGGCAGATCCGCTGGCGGCGCCAGCGGCAGAGTGAATTCCAAGCGTGCTCCGCCGCCCGGCCTGGGCCGGGCTGTAATCTCCCCGCCGTGTTGGCGCACGATCGCCCTGCAGATGGCTAATCCCATGCCGACGCCGACGATGGAGCCTTCCTCGTGACCGCGCTGAAATTTCTCGAACAGGCGCGCGGGATCGCCCGGCGGGAGGCCTGGCCCGTTATCGTCTATCGTCACGCGCATGATGGGCCCGTCCGGCGCCGCGCTGACTGTCACCTGTGTCCCCAGCGGCGTGTATTTTGCGACGTTGTCGAACAGATTCCCGAACAGTTGCACGATTAGCTTCGCATCGACGTAAACTTGCGGAAGATCCGACGGGAAGCGCATGTCGATGCTGTACGCATCGAGTCGCTTGCCTGCGGCGCTTCGGGCGCTTTGCACCAAATCATCCAGGCGCTCCCAGTCGCGCCGCAGCACGGTCTGGCCGGACTCGAAGCGCACCAGGTCCAAAACATTGCAGATGAGTTCGGACATCTCGTGCGCCTTGGTCTCGATGGAGCGTGCGAGCGACTGGCGCGTCGCCTCATCGAGGGCTGCTCCTTGCTCGGCAAGGGTGCTGCCGGCGCCCGCCATAACCGCCAGCGGCGTGCGCAGATCGTGCGAGATCGAGGCGAGCAACGTGTTGCGCAGGCTTTCGCTTTCGGCGGCGACGCGCGTGGTCTCAGCCCGCTCGGCGAGCTGTGCGCGCTCCAGCGCGATGCCGATCTGCCCGGCGAAGGTTTCCAGTAAGTGCCGTTGCTCAGGCAGCAGCACACGTCGAGGGTTTCCAGGAAGAACCGCCAGAACGCCAAGGCGCCTCTCCGCGTCGCCCAAAGGTACGTTCAAGGCTGGTGCGGCCGGAAGTGTGTCCGTGCCGAGCCCCGCTTGACGGCCGTGGTCCGCGACCCATTGCGCGACCGCGAGGTCCGCGCCCACCAGCGACTGCTCGAGTGGACGATCGGTCGGATAGTGCAACTTGCCACCGGCACCGGGCAGCAGTACAACGGCCTTGCATTCAAACACCTCGGCCACGTGTCGCACGGCCACGCGCGCCATGTGCGTGATACCTCGGGTCGCCGCAAGCTCGCGGCTCATCGCATATAGAAGTGCAGTGCGGCGCTCGCGTGCCCCGGCGACCCGAGTCTGCTGGCGCACGTTCGCCGTCAAGTTTGCAGTTACCAAGGCGACCGTCAGCATGACCGCGAAGGTCACGAGGTATTCCGCATCTGTGACGGCAAAGTTATAGCGCGGCGGCACGAAGCAAAAGTCGAATGCGGCCACATTGAGTACGGATGTGAGCACGGCCGGCCCGCGACCGAGTCGAAGGCCCGCCACGGTCACTCCAAGCAGGTAGATCATTACGAGATTCACGAGCTCGAAGTGCGGATACATAAAGAATGCGACCGCCGTACACGCCGCACTAACCAAGAGGGCTCGTGCATAGCGATTCCAAGGAATCGGTTGCCGAATGTTATCCGTGCCGCCATAGCGCGCCCGCCTCGGATCGTTGCGGTCGGTGGGCGCCACCGTAGTGACGTCGAAACCGCGGGCCCGGCGCGCAAGCTCGGTCGCCGTGGAAGGACGTATCAAGGCCCGCCAGCCGAAACGCTTCGGACTGCCCAGAATGAGACGGGTCGCGTTGCGGGTTTGCGCGTACTCCAGCAGCACCTGGCTAGCCGTGGGACCATTGAGTGTCACGGTCTCTGCGCCCAATGACTCGCCGAGCCGCAGGATCTCGATGCGGCGATTACGCTGAGCCTCCGACAGATTGCAGCAAAGCCGGCGTCTCGACGTAGACCACGATCCAGTCGGCATCCAGGGCATCGGCCAGTCGTTTGCCGGCTCGCACCAGTTGTTCGGCTTGCGCATCCGGCCCGGTCGCGACCAGGATGCGCTCCCCCGCCAGCCTCAGGCGGCGCGGGCCTCTCGGTGGCCGCCGAAGCGCGGGCTGCCGCCTCGACGCGGTCGGCGACCTGCCGCAGCGCCATCTCGCGCAGCGCGATGAGATTGCGCTTGCGGAAGAAACGCTCGACCGCGTTCGCCACCTCTCGCTGCACGTACACCTTGCCGGCACGCAGCCGTGCCAGCAGATCGTCGGGCGGCAGATCGATGAGCTCGACCTCGTCGGCCTCTCGAACACACGGTCCGGCAGTGTCTCGCGCTGGCTGCACGCCGGTGATCTGCGCGATCACATCGTTCAGGCTCTCGAGGTGCTGCACATTGACTGTCGTCCAGACATCGATGCCGGCCTCGAGCAGTTCCTCGACGTCCTGCCAGCGCTTGGGGTGCCGCGGTGCGGGCTCCCCACCGCCGAGATTGGTATGCGCGAGCTCATCGACCAGCAGCATGCGCCGGATGGCGCGCAGCGCGGCATCGAGATCGAATTCGTGCGCGCGGATGCCGCGATAGTGCATCATGAGCGTCGGCAGCTGCTCGAGGCCCTTCGAGCAGCCGCTCCGTCTCGACTCGGCCGTGCGGCTCCATGTATCCGACCACCACGTCGGTGCCGCCGCGGCGCGCACGCGCGCGCCGCCTCGAGCATCGCGAAGGTCTTGCCCACGCCGGCCGATGCGCCGAAGAATATGCTCAGGCGGCCGCGCTGCGCACGCGCTTCGCTTCCGCCTTGACATGCGCGAGGAGTTGATCCGGATCGGGGCGTGTCTCGCTCATAGCCCTGAAGGCTACATCCGCGCGCCGCGACTGCCTCCTGCGGCGCGAAGTCTCATCCGCGCGGCCGCGCGTTGCCAGCTGCGAGCGCCGATCGAGTGCGAGATTGAGCTCGAGCACGTTGACCCGCGGCTCGCCGAAGACCCCCAGCCAGCTTCCCTGCGCGTGCGCGTCAATCAACCCCTGCACGGCCCTGACGCTCGAGGCCGCGCGCGCGCGCCACGCGGCGACCTGATAGCTTGCGCCGCGGCGAGGCTGATCTGCGGGTCGAGTCCGCTGCCCGATGCCGTGACCAGATCCACCGGAACCGGCGCCGTGTTGCTCGGATCGGCCTCCTGCAGCGCCTTGATGTCGCGCCTTGACGGCATCGGCCAGCGCCGGGTTGAGCGGACCGAAGTTCGAGCCGCTCGACGCGCATCCGTTGTACGGCTGCGGCGTGGTCGCCGACAGCCGGCTCCAGAAATACTTCGGATCGTTGAACTGCTGGCCGATCAGGCGGAGCCGATCACCTTGTCGCCGTGCACGATCAGGCTGCCGCTCGGCCTGGTCGCGGGAAGGCAACTGGGCATACCGGTGATCGAGCAGCGGGTAGGCGATGCCGGTGCAGCACCGTCAGGAGCACGAGCAGCACGATGGCCGGACGCATGATTGCGACGCATCACGATCGAGTCTCCTCACGTCAGGTGGGCCAGCACCAGGCCCATGTCGATGAGCTTGATGCCCACGAACGGCACGATGATGCCGCCGAGGCCGTAGATCAACATATTGCGGCGCAGCAGCGCGGCCGCGCCGACCGGCCGGTACTTCACGCCCTTCAGCGCCAGCGGGATCAGGCGCACGATGATCAGCGCGTTGAAGATCACCGCCGACGAGGATCGCCGAGTGCGGGCTCGCCAGATGCATGACGTTGAGCGCGTTGAGCTGCGGATAGGTGGTCGCGAACGCCGCCGGGATGATGGCGAAATACTTGGCCACGTCGTTGGCGATGGTGAACGTGGTCAGCGAGCCGCGCGTCATCAGCATCTGCTTGCCGATCTCGACGATCTCGATCAGCTTGGTCGGATTGGAGTCGAGATCGACCATGTTGCCGGCTTCCTTCGCCGCCTGGGTGCCGGTGTTCATGGCCACCGCCACATCGGCCTGGGCCAGCGCCGGCGCATCGTTGGTGCCGTCGCCGGTCATGGCCACCAGTCGCCCCTGGCCTGGATGCTCGCGGATGAGCTTGAGCTTGGCCTCCGGCGTCGCTTCGGCCAGAAATCGTCGACGCCCGCCTCGGCCGCGATCGCTGCCGCCGTGAGCTTGTTGTCGCCGGTGATCATGATGGTCTTGATGCCCATGCGGCGCAGTTCGGCGAAGCGCTCCTTGATCCCGCCCTTGACGATGTCCTTGAGCTCGATGACGCCCAGCACGCGGGCGCCGTCGGCCACCACCAGCGGCGTGCTGCCGCGGCGCGCCACCTCCTCGACCGCGCCTGGACTTCGCTTCGGGAAGTACCTGGCCCTGCGGCTTCGACCTGCTTGCTGGATGGCATCGCGCGCGCCCTTGCGGATCTCGCGCTCGCCGATATCCACGCCGCTCATGCGCGTTTGCGCCGAGAAGGGAATGAACGTCGCCGCCAGCGCCTGCAGATCGCGCTCGCGCAGGTTGAAGCGCTGCTTGGCGAGCACGACGATGCTGCGGCCTTCCGGCGTCTCGTCGGCGAGCGAGGCGAGTTGCGCGGCTTCGGCCAGTTGCTGCTCGGTGAACCCGGCGCCGGATGAAAGGCCGCGGCCTGGCGGTTGCCGAGGGTGATGGTGCCGGTCTTGTCGAGCAGCAGCACGTCGACGTCGCCGGCCGCCTCGACCGCGCGGCCGGAGGTGGCGATCACGTTGGCCTGCATCATTCGGCCCATGCCGGCGACGCCGATCGCCGACAACAGCCCGCCGATGGTCGTCGGAATCAGGCAGACCAACAGCGCCACCAGCACGGTGATGGTCACCGGGGTGCCGAGCTTGGCGACCGCGACGCTGTAGATCGAATACGGCAGCAGCGTGACCGTGGCGAGCAGGAACACCAGCGTCAGCGCCACCAGCAGGATGGTGAGCGCGATCTCGTTCGGCGTCTTCTGCCGCTTGGCGCCTTCGACCATCGCGATCATGCGGTCGAGGAAGGCTTCGCCCGGGTTGACAGTGATGCGCACGATGATCCAGTCGGACAGCACCCGCGTGCCGCCGGTGACCGCGGAGAAGTCGCCGCCCGACTCGCGGATCACCGGCGCCGACTCGCCGGTAATGGCGCTCTCATCCACCGACGCCACGCCCTCGATGCACCTCGCCGTCGGCCGGGACGAAGTCGCCCGCCTCGACCAGCACCACGTCGCCCTTGCGCAGATTCGAGCGAGGGCACCGGCGCTGGTGCGCGCGCGATCCGAGGATGCTGCGAGCTTCTTCGCCGTGAGTCTGCTTGCCCGCGCAGCGAGGCCGCCTGCGCCTTGCTGCGCCCTTCGGCCATCGCCTCGGCGAAATTGGCGAACAGCAGCGTGAACCACAGCCAGAGCGCGACGCCGAGAATGAAGCAGGCGGCGCTTCGCCTGGCCGCCGAGCGCCTGCAGCCACAGGATCGTGGTCAGGATGCTGCCGACGTAGACGACGAACATCACCGGGTTGCGCAACTGGACGCGCGGGTCCAGCTTGCGGAAGCTTCGAGGAGCGCGGGCCTACAGCAGCGCGCGATCGAACAGGGAGAGCTGTGATGCGCGGTGGCGATGGCATGTTGTGCCTGCAATCTCGTGGTCTCAATGCGGCCACAGAGATCAGATGCTCGACGATCGGACCGAGCGCCAGCGCCGGCACGAACGTCAGCGCGCCCACCGAGACCACCGTGCCGATGAGCAGCACGACGAACAGCGGCCCGTGCGTCGGCAGCGTGCCGGCGGTGACCGGGCACGCGCTTCTTGGCGGCGAGTGACCCGGCGATCGCCAGCACCGGGACGATCGGCCAGTAGCGGGCGAACCACATGATGATGCCGAGCGCCGTGTTGTAGAACGGCGTGTTGGCGGTCAGGCCGGCAAAGGCGCTGCCGTTGTTGTTGCCGGCCGAAGAGAACGCGTACAGGATCTCCGCAGAAGCCGTGGGCGCCCGGATTGGCCGACGCCCGCCTGCCCGGCGTCAACGAGCACCGCGACCGCGGTGCCGACCAGCACCAGAAGCGGCATCACGAGGATCGCGATCGAGCCATCTTCATCTCGAAGGCTTCGATCTTCTTGCCCAGGTACTCCGGCGTGCGCCCGATCATCAGCCCGGCAATGAACACCCCGACGATGGCGAAGACCAGCATCGTACAGGCCGGAGCCGACGCCGCCGAAGATGACCTCGCCGAGCTGGATCAGCAACATCGGCACCAGCCCGCCCAGCGGCGTGAACGAATCGTGCATCGAGTTGACGCGCCGTTGGACGCCGCCGTCGTCGCCGTGGCCAACAGCGCCGAGGCGGCCATGCCGAAGCGCGTCTCCTTGCCCTCCATGTTGCCGCCCGGCTTGCAGCGCACTCGCCGCCTGGTCGACGCCGAGCGCGGCGATGAGCGGGTTGCCGTCCTGCTCGTGCACGGCAGATCACGAAGAGCGCGCACGAACAGAATGATCATCGCCGCCAGCACGGCCCAGCCCTGCCGCGTGTCGCCGACCATGCGCCCGAACGTGTAGCACAGCGCGGCCGGAATCAGCAGGATCGCGAGCATCTCGAAGAAATTCGTTAAGCGGCGTCGGGTTCTCGAACGGATGCGCCGAATTGACGTTGAAGAAGCCGCCGCCGTTGGTGCCCAGCTGCTTGATGGCCTTCTGCGAGGCCACCGGGCCCAGGGCAGCGTCTGCGTGTGGGTCGTGAGCGTCTCGAGCACCGGATTGCCCTTCTCGTCCTTGAGCGGTTGCCCTGCGGCATCCGTCTTGGGTTGCTCGTAGGTCAGCGGCTCGACGGTCGTCACGTCCTTGTAGGCGCTGAAGTTCTGCACCACGCCCTGGCCGACCAGGAGCAGCGCGAACAGAGTCGACAGCGGCAGCAGGATGTACAGGGTGGTGCGCGTCATATCGACCCAGAAATTGCCGATGTGCCGTCTGTGGCGCGCGAAGCCGCGGATCAGGGCGACCACCACGATCCCGGTCGCCGCCGACAGAAGTTCTGCACCGCCAGGCCAGCATCTGCGTCAGGTAGCTCATGGTCGAC
>CAWCJT010000006.1:0-313347 GCA_963795975.1 uncultured Gammaproteobacteria bacterium | reverse complement strand
TACCGCCCTGAAGGCGGCGTGATTGAAGATCTCCTGGTGCAGGGCGATGTTGGTCTTGATGCCTTCGATGACCATCTCGCCGAGCGCGTTCTGCATGCGGGCGATGGCCGTCTCGCGCGTCTCGCCGTGCGCGATGACCTTGCCGATCAGCGAGTCGTAGTTCGGCGGCACGTTGTAGCCGGAGTAGACGTGGCTGTCGACGCGCACGCCGGGGCCGCCGGGCGCGATGCCACAGGCGGATCGGCCCGGGCGAGGGCATGAAGGTCTTGGGATCCTCGGCATTGATGCGGCATTCGATCGCGTGGCCGCGGATCTGCATGTCGCCCTGGCGGTAGGGCAGCTTCTCGCCGGCGGCGATCAGCAGCTGCTCCTTCACCAGGTCGATGCCGGTGATCAGCTCGGTCACCGGATGCTCGACCTGGATGCGCGTGTTCATCTCGATGAAATAGAACTCGCCGTCCTGGTACAGGAACTCGAGGGTGCCGGCGCTGCGATAGCCGACCGCGCGGCAGGCATCGACGCAGCGCTCGCCCATGATGCTGGCGCTGGCGCGCCGTGATGCCGGGCGCCGGCGCCTCCTCGATGACCTTCTGGTGGCGGCGCTGCATGGAGCAGTCGCGCTCGCCCAGATGGATCACGTTGCCCTGGCCGTCGGCCAGCACCTGGATCTCGATGTGGCGCGGGCGCTCGAGGAATTTCTCCATGTAGACCTGGTCGTTGCCGAACGCCGCGCGCGCCTCGGCCTTGGTGATGTTGATGGCGTTGAGCAGCGACGCTTCGGTGTGCACCACGCGCATGCCGCGGCCGCCGCCGCCGCCGGAGGCCTTGATGATCACCGGATAGCCGATGTCGCGCGCGATCCGCAGGTTCTCCTCCGGCTCCGGTCGCCGAGCGGGCCGTCGGAGCCGGGCACGCAGGGCACGCCGTGCGCCTTCATCACGCGGATCGCCGAGACCTTGTCGCCCATCATGCGGATGGTTTCGGCCTTCGGGCCGATGAACATGAAGCCGCTCTTCTCGACGCGCTCGGCGAAATCCGCGTTCTCGGACAGGAAGCCGTAGCCCGGGTGGATCGCGCCGAGCATCGGTGACTTCGGCCGCGCTGATGATCGCCGGCATGTTCAGGTAGCTCAGCTGCCGAGGCGGCGGCCCGATGCAGACCGACTTCGTCGGCCAGCAGCACGTGCTTGAGGCTGTAGTCGGCCGTGGAGTGCACGGCGACGGTCTTGATGCCCAGCTCGCGGCAGGCGCGCAGGATGCGCAGCGCGATTTCGCCGCGGTTGGCGATGACGATTTTTTCGAGCATAGCGGCGTTATTCGATGACGAACAGCGGCTGGCCGAACTCGACCGGATCGCCGTTCTTGCGCCATGATCGAGGTGATCTTGCCGGCCTTGTCGGCTTCGATCTGGTTCATCATCTTCATGGCCTCGATGATGCACAGCACCTGGCCGACCTTGACCTCATCGCCGATCTCGACGAAGGCCTTGGCGCCGGGCGTCGGCGCGGCGTAGAACGTGCCGACCATCGGCGCCGTCACGACGTGCTCGTTGGCGCGCGGCTTGGCAGCCGCCTCGGCTGCGGGCGGCGGCGGCCGGGCGCGGCGAGCGGCGCGCCGGCGCGGCCATCATGAGCGGCGGCAGGCGCGTGCGTCGCATAGGCGCCGGTGGGCATACGGCTGATGCGGACCGCTTCTTCGCCTTCCTTGATCTCGATCTCCGCGATTCCGGATTCCTCCAGCAGCTCGATCAGCTTCTTGACCTTTCGAATATCCATGCCGGAGTGCTCCCCTGAAAGTCTTGTGTTCTGGTTGTCCGCGTTTTACGGGTGGCTGCCGGCTTGCGCGCCAGCAGCCTGGCGACGGCGCGCACCGCGAGCTCGTAGCCATAGGCGCCCAGCCCGACGATGAGCCGACCGCGATGTCCGAGAAATAGGACTGCCGGCGGAACGCCTCGCGGGCGTGGACGTTGCTCAGGTGCACTTCGATGAAAGGCAGTCGCACCGCGGCGATGGCGTCCCGCAGCGCAACACTCGTGTGCGTGAACGCGCCGGGATTGAGAATCAGGAAGTCCGTCGCTTCGCGGCCCGCCTGGTGGATCCGCCCGATCAGCTCGTGCTCGGCGTTGCTCTGGAAGGCCGTCAGCTCATGGCCGGCCTCGTGCGACCGCCGCGCGCGCGCTTCGATGCGCTCGAGGGTGTCGGCGCCGTAGATCTCCGGCTCCCGGGTGCCCAGGAGGTTCAGGTTCGGGCCGTTGACCAGGAGTATTCGCGCCATCGGGCATGGACCGTCGCACTCAGCAAAGCGCGCGAATTTACCCTAAGTCGCAGGCGTTTGGGTACCTTTGGCGGTAAATTTGCGTGAGATCACGACTTGCCGCTCGCTGCCGGCGGCGGCGCGCTCGGCGGCGCTGCGCGCGCAGCACTGGCGAGGCTGTCGCAGCCCTGCGGACGCGCCTGCGGGCAGGTCCAAGCCGCTTGCCGGCATCGACGGTCGCCACGTGCGTCGAGGATCAGCTGTCGCCTCATCGGCGTGCAGTTCGCCGACCTTGACGGCGAGATGTCGCCCCTGCGGGTCGGCGAACACCGTAAACGGGAACACGGTTCCATGCCCGAGGGCATTCACCGCCGCCAGGCCGTCCTTTTCGCCGATCAGCACGGGATAGTTGATGCCCTGGTCCTGGGCGTAGTGCAGCGACGTCCTTCTGGAAGTCCACCGCGACGCCGACGATCTGCAGGCATCGGCCGCGTTCCTGGGCAGGGCCTTCAGCAGCGGGATCTCGCGCCGGCAGGGCTCACACCAGGTCGCCCAGAAATTGAGCACCAGTGGGTGGCCGTGATACTCGCGACAGCGATGCGATGGTGCCGTTGCTGTCCGGCAACGCGAGCGTCCGGGCAGCGTTCGGGGTCGCTCGGTGGTCGGCGGCGCGGGCTGGCGATCGGCCCTGCGGCGCCGGTGCGCGAGCGGCGCGGAGCGGGCGCTCGTGCCGGGGCGGCGTCGGCGCGCGCACGGTGCTGATGCATGCGGATAGATCAGGAAGCCGGCCGGCCCCGGCGCGACCAGCACGACGCGCGAGGACGACGCGCGTGCGGTCGCGGTCACGAGTGCGCCGGTCGCGGCGCGTGCGCGCCCGAGCTCATCGCCGATGCTGCGCGAGGGCGGCGAACTCGGCGGCCTTCATGAAGCCCACCACGCGATAGGGCGCGCGTTCATGCGCCGTCGACTCCGTAAAAGGCGATCGTCGGCGGGCCGATGATTCCGAAGTGTTTCAGCAGGGCCTGATCATCGTCGTCGTTGGCCGTGACGTTGGCGCGCAGCAGCACGGCGCGCTCGAGTGCGGCCCTGTACGCCCGGCGTCGCGTGAAGGTGTACTTCTCCATTTCCTTGCAGGACACGCACCAGTCCGCATAGAAGTCGAGCATCACGGCCGGCCCGCGGCCTTGGCCTGCGCGACCTCGCGATCGAGGTCGCGATACCGACTTGATGGTCCGGAAGGCCAGCTCGCTGCTGGCCCGATGCCAGTTGCGGCAACGGTGCGAGCGGATCCGTGGCACCCGAGCGCGCCCCGACGACCGAGCACGCAGCCGTAGACGCCGGCCGCGACGACCGGCGCAGCGCACGGCCAGGCACTCGCGCGCAGCGTGCGCGCGCCGCTCCACAGCACCCAGGCGGCCGCCAGCAGCCGGGATGGCCCACAGCAGCAGCGACAGCCGCTCCGGGACGATGCGCGGCCAGCATCCAGGCGGCGACCGCCAGCATCATCACGCCGAACAGCTGCTTGACCGTGTCCATCCATGCGCCGGCCTTCGGCAGCAGCTTGCCCGCCGAGGCGCCCACGACGAGCAGCGGCGCGCCCATCCCGAGGCTCATGGCAAACAGAGCGCGACGCCGCCGCGCACGATCTTGCCGCTCTGGCCGATGAACAATGAGGCACCGACGAGCGCGGCGCGACGCAGGTGGTGACGATGAGCGCCGACAGCACGCCCATCAGGGCCACGCCGCCGAAGGTGCCGGCGGTCTGGCGGTTGCTGAGCGAGCCAGGCGCGTCTGGATGCGCGGCCGGCATCTGCAGGGTGAACAGGCCGAACATGGAGAGCGCCAGCACCACGAACAGGGCGGCAAACAGCACGATGATCCAGGTCTGCTGGAACAGCGCCTGCACGTGCTGCCCGCCGGCGGCGACGGCGATGCCCGCCGCTGTGTAGGTGGAGGCCATGCCCAGCACGTAGCTCAGCGAGAGCGCGAACGCGCGCCCTGTGGTCACGTTGTCGCCATGCCCGCGATGATCCCCGAGAGGATCGGAACCATCGGCAGCACGCAGGGCGTGAAGGCCAGCAGCAATCCGGCGACAAAGAAGAAGCCGATGACACCAGAAGCAGATTGCCGTTGCGGATGAGGGCGGCGTAGCCGATCCTGCGCAGAGACGAAGCCGCCGGATCCGGCCGCCGGCGCGGCGGCGACATTCGCTGCCGCACGCGCCGAGGCGGAGCCCACGGCCGGCGGCAGGCTGACGTTGAACGTCTTGGTGATGGGCGGATAGCACAGGCCCGCTTCGGCGCAGCCCTGGTACGTCACGTCACCGCAGCTCGAACGCCGCGCTGCCTGGGGCCGGGCGACCGGCAGCGTCGCGATCAGCTCATTGTGATAGACCTGCTGCGTGCCGAAGTACTCATCTGTCTTGCTCTGGCCGCCGGCAGCACGAGCGCACCCAGCTGTACCTGCCGCATCGGGGCTTCGAACCTTGATGCGGCTCGCGGTACAGGTAGTACCCGGCGGCGATCTGCCAGTCAGGCGCACGGCGTCCGCTCCAGCGGCTTCGGCGACGACCTTGAAGGCCTGGTCGGCGACAGGAACTGGCTCTCGCTTGCTGCCTTGCGGTCGAGCGCGGCATCGATGGTGGAGCGCGCGGCCGGCGCACTCGTTTGCGCACGGGCGCCGAGCGTTCCCAGCGAGGCCGCCAGGGCCAAGCCGAGGACTAGCCAGGGACGCACGAGATTGGTTCATGGTGGGCGCCTTCAAGAAGAGGATGCCTGGGTCTCGCTCGCGATCCAGCTCAGATAGCTCGCGGAGCCGCAACGACCGGGAGCGCAATAATCTCAGGCATTTCATAGGGATGCAGTGCCCTAAGCCGCATTTCCAGCGCCTCGTAGCGCGCCCGCGTCGTCTTGATCGTCAATACCACTTCCGGCTCCTCCTGGATGCGTCCCTGCCAGGAATAAGTCGAGCGGACACTGCTCAGCCGATTGACACAGGCTGCCAGCCCTTGGTTCACGAGCTCCTGCGCAATCCGAGCCGCCGTCGGCTCGTCGGGGCAGGCGCAGATGCACCACGATGGCCGCGGAATTCACGTTCGCAAGCCTGTTCGGCAACGGCCCCGAGGATAGCGCCAGCGGCGACTAAGGGGAAAAAAAGCGCCGGCCGCCTTGCAATTCGAACATTCGTCCCCTATCATTAGCAGCCGTCGAGGGAGAGTGCTAACAACCTGCCCTCGCTTTTCCATAATTTACCCATTCAACTAGCTTCTGAAGGAGCGATATCCATGAAGATTCGTCCTCTTCATGACCGCGTCATCGTCAAACGTCTGGAAGAAGAACGTACTTCCCCGGGCGGCATCGTGATTCCCGATACTGCGGCTGAAAAGCCGGTTCAGGGAAAGATCCTGGCGGTCGGCAAAGGCAAGATTCTCGAAGACGGCACCGTCCGTCCGCTCGACGTAAAGGTCGGCGACAAGATCCTGTTCGGCAAGTACAGCGGAACTGAGGTCAAGATCGAAGGCGAGGATCTGGTCGTGATGCGCGAAGAAGACGTCATGGCCGTGATCGAAGGCAAGTAAGCCTTCATCTACCGGAGGATTCATCAATGGCAGCTAAAGAAGTTCGTTTCAGCGATGACTCGCGTCAGCGCATGTTCAGGGGTGTCAACATCCTTGCCAATGCGGTGAAGGCGACTCTCGGCCCGAAGGGCCGCAATGCCGTGCTCGAGAAGAGCTTCGGCGCTCCGACCGTGACGAAAGACGGTGTGTCGGTCGCCAAGGAAATCGAGCTGAAGGACAAGTTCGAGAACATGGGCGCGCAGATGGTGAAGGAAGTTGCCTCCAACACTTCTGACGAGGCCGGTGATGGCACCACCACCGCGACCGTGCTGGCGCAGGCGATCATTCGCGAAGGCCTCAAGGCCGTCGCTTCGGGCCGTAACCCGATGGACATCAAGCGTGGCATCGACAAGGGTGTCGCCGTCGCCGTCGAGGAGCTGAAGAAGCTCTCGAAGCCCTGCAAGGACCCGAAGGCGATTGCGCAGGTCGGAACGATCTCGGCGAACTCCGATGAGTCGATCGGCAAGACGATTGCCGATGCGATGGAGAAAGTCGGCAAGGAAGGCGTGATCACGGTGGAAGAGGGCTCCGGGCTCGACAATGAGCTGACGTCGTCGAGGGCATGCAGTTCGACCGTGGCTACCTGTCTCCCTATTTCATCAACAGCCAGGCGAATCAGACGACCGAGCTCGAAAAGCCGGTCATCCTGCTGGTCGACAAGAAGATCTCCAACATTCGCGAGATGCTGCCGCTGCTCGAAGGCGTCGCCAAGGCCGGTCGTCCGCTGCTGGTCGTTGCCGAGGACGTCGAGGGCGAAGCGCTCGCGACACTGGTCGTCAACAACATTCGTGGCATCCTCAAGGTTGCCGCCGTGAAGGCGCCGGGCTTCGGCGACCGCCGCAAGGCCATGCTGCAGGACATCGCGGTCCTGACGGGCGGCACGGTCATCTCCGACGAAGTCGGCCTGGCGCTCGAGAAGGCGACGCTGAACGATCTTGGCGAGGCCAAGAAGGTTGTCGTCGAGAAAGAGAACACCACGATCATCGACGGCGCCGGCAAGCAGTCCGACATCAAGGCGCGCATCGAGTCGATCCGCCAGCAGATCGAGGAAGCCACGTCCGACTATGACAAGGAAAAGCTGCAGGAGCGTGTTGCGAAGCTCTCCGGCGGTGTTGCCGTGATCAAGGTCGGTGCGGCCACCGAGATCGAGATGAAGGAGAAGAAGGCGCGCGTCGAGGACGCTCTGCATGCCACGCGTGCAGCCGTCGAGGAGGGCGTTGTGCCCGGCGGCGGTGTGGCGCTGATTCGCGTTCAGAAGGCTCTCGACAAGCTCGAGGGAGCCAACGAGGACCAGACGATTGGCGTGCGTATCCTGTATCGCTCGATCGAGGAGCCGTTGCGGCAGATCGTCGAGAACGCGGGTGAAGACGCCGCGGTCATCCTGAACCGGGTGAAGGAAGGCAAGGCCGCCTTCGGCTACAACGCTGCGACGGGCGATTTCGGCGACCTGATCGACCAGGGCATCCTGGATCCGACCAAAGTCACGCGTCTTGCGCTGCAGAACGCGGCTTCGGTGGCCGGGCTGTTGCTGACCACCGAGGTCATGATCGCCGAGGCTCCGAAGGACGAGGAGCATGGCCATGCGATGCCTCCGGGCGGCATGGGCGGTATGGACATGTAAGAGGCCAGTTACGAGAGCCGCCGCACGCACCAGCGCCGGCGGCTCTTGGAAAGACGCGGAGCAAGACCCCCTATTCCGCGCAATACCTCGAACCCCGCTCCGGCGGGGTTTTTTTTCGCGCTGATGCCTGCATTAAGTCAGAACACCACTTGCGAAGACCGGGTGGACCTCATGATCCCCGCAGTCTATGTTCGTGCGCGGGGCGCACGACGAACACTGCATGGAGGCATGCAATGACCACCTTCAGAGCCACCCTGCCCGCGGTGCTCACCCTTGTCATCGCGTTGAGCGCGTGCAGTCACACAGGTCAGGACCAGACTCAATGGGCGCGTGCGGCGCTCGCGCGCAACACGACACTCGATGTCGTCTCGAGTGACCCTTCAGCCAACACGGTCACCGTGCGCAGCAAGAGCACGGGCGAGACGCGGACGGTTCGCGTCGCGGATTTGATCGCGGCGCTGCCGACCGCGCCCGTGTCACCGGCGCCTCAGCCCTTGCCGACCGTGCCCCCTGCGCCCGCCGCCGCGGCCGACTCGACAGCGCCCGCCGCCTCCTCAGCGCTGCAGGCGCAGAGCGCTGCGGACCCCTCGGCTGAGGCAGAGCCCGCTCAGCCCTTGCCACCTGCGGCTGTGGAGCGCGTAGCCGCTCCAGCGGGGCGAGTGCTCGCCTCCGGACCCGGGTACAGCATCAGCGATGCCAGCTCGCGGCTCTCGACGGCGCCGCTGCCAAAGAAGGGCGAGACATTGGTTTCCGGGCCCGGTTACAGCATCAGCGATGCAGGGCCGGGGACATCCGCAGCGGCCTCCACCCAAGCCGAATCGGCTGCAGCCGCAGCGGACTCGCCGGTACGCAATGTGGCGGTCGAGCCGCGCCGTGAGCCGATCATCTGCCAAGGAGGACGGTTCCTGCGCATCGACGGCAAGAATTTCGAATTCGACGGCGATGCGATCTCGGCCGAGAATGGTTGCGACCTGCAGATCACGAACAGCCGCATAGCAGCCAAGGGAGTCGCGGTGTCGGCCCACAACGCCAGCGTCCGCATCGAGAACAGCGTCATCGACGGGTCAACGGGCGCGGCGATCCTCGCGACCGACAATGCCCAGGTCTATGCCCAGCAAACCACCTTCAAGGGAGTGATCCGCCGCGAGGACACGGCGGGCTTCCATGATCTCGGCGGTAATGTCGGGAACTGAGATCGCCCACGATGTTCCGGATTTCATACGGGACTCACTTCCGCAGGTCTTCGGTGCGAGCGACTTCGTCGCTCAGAGCTGTCAACGCGACGCAGGGTTTCTCGCCGAGCTCATCGCAAGCGGTGATCTGAGCCCCGCCCCTGCGCGTGAGCCGCCCGCGCAGTATTACGCGGCACGCGCGCCTCGAGTCGGGGCCGAGAGCGGCTCGCCCGCCGAAGCTGATTTCATGGCGGCGCTGCGCCGCTGGCGCAAGCGCGAGATGGTGCGCATCGCCTGGCGAGATCTCGCCGGGTGGGTGCCGCTGCCATCCACGCTTGCCGATGTGTCGGCGCTGGCGGATGCGGCGCTCAATGCCGCGCACGACTATGCGCGCAGCCTTCTTGTGGCACGCTATGGCGAGCCACGCTCGCTCTCCGGGCAGGTGCAGCCTCTTCTGGTCGTCGCGATGGGCAAGCTCGGGGGCGGGGAGCTCAACTTCTCCTCCGACATCGATCTGGTGTTCCTTTTCCCGGAGCACGGCGACACGGACGGACCACGCTCGATCGCAAACGAGGAATTCTTCACACGGCTCGGCCAGACGCTGATACGCATGCTCGAGGCGCGCACCCAGGAGGGCTTCGTCTTTCGCGTCGATCTGCGCCTGCGGCCCTTCGGTGCGAGCGGGCCACTCGTGGCGAGCTTCAATTCGTTCGAGGATTATCTGCAGCGGCAGGGTCGTGACTGGGAACGCTACGCGTGGATCAAAGCACGCGCCGTCACCGCGCCGCAGCGCTACGCAGAGGTGTATGCCTCCGCAGTGCGGCCATTCGTGTATCGCCGCTACCTCGATTACGGAGTATTCCAAAGTCTGCGTGAGATGAAAGCGCTGATCGAGCGCGAGGTCGAGCGGCGCGAGCTGGCCGATGACATCAAGCTCGGCCCCGGAGGAATCCGCGAGATCGAGTTCATCGTGCAGGCGTTTCAACTCATTCGCGGCGGCCAGGACGGGCGCTTGCGCACGCCGTCGCTTTTGAGCGCATTGCCGTTACTCGAGGGCGGCAAGCTGCTGCCGGCACGCACGGTTCGCGAGCTCGGTGCGGCCTACGCATTCCTGCGGCGCCTCGAGAACTGTCTGCAAATGCTGGCCGATGAGCAGCGCCACCGCTTGCCTGCCGATGCGCCGACGCGCACCCGCATCGCGATCGCGATGCGCGCGGCGAGCTGGGAGGTGCTCATGCGCGAGCTCGAGGCCCACCGGCGGTGTGTGAGCGATCACTTCCGGCTGGTTTTTGGCACGAGCGCGCGCGGCGCGCCCGGGCAGGTCGCTCTGGATCTCGAAAGTCTCTGGAGCACGCAAGCCGAAACCGCAGCGCTCACTGAGGGACTGCGCGCGAGCGGTTTCGCAGCCGATGCGCCCGAAGCCGCGCGGCTCCTGCTCGCACTGCGAGACTCCGCCCTCGCGCGCCGGCTCGATGAGCCGGGCCGCAAGCGCCTGCAGTCACTGCTGCCCGACTTGCTCGCCGCGATCGGTGCCAGCGCGGCGCCCATCATCGTGCTCAGGCGGATTCTTCGCATTCTCGAGGCGATCGGACAGCGCTCCGTCTACTTCGCGCTCCTGCACGAGCGCGCGGATGCCCGCGCGCGGCTGATCGGACTGGCAAGCCACGGCGATTTTCTGGTCAATCAATTGGCCTCATACCCACTGCTCCTCGATGAGCTGATCGACGAGCGGCTGCTGTCCGCGCCTCCGGAGCGCGCCGAGCTCGCGGCGGACCTCACACTGCGGATGGAGCAGCTGCGCGAGGACGATCCGGAGCGCCAGGTCGAGACGCTGCGCCACTTCCAGCAGGCGGCGATGCTTCGGGTCGCCGTGGCGGATCTCACCGGCCGCTTGCCGCTCATGAAGGTGAGCGACCGTCTCACGGACATCGCAGAGCTCATCATTGAGCGCGCGCTCGAGCTGGGCTGGCGCCAGATGACCACGCAATTCGGCGTCCCGATGTGTGGCGATGACGTGCGCCGAGCGGTGCGCATCTGTGCGGTGGGTTACGGCAAGCTCGGCGGAATGGAGCTCGGCTACTCCTCGGACCTCGACCTCGTGTTCCTGCACGACTCGCAGGGCTTGCATCAGGAGACCGACAGCGACCGCCCGATCGACAATCAGCTTTTCTTCGTGCGCCTTGCGCAGCGGATCATGCATCTGCTGACAATGCACTCTTCGGCGGGACGACTCTACGAGGTCGATGTGCGGCTGCGCCCGAGCGGCAAGGGCGGCTTGCTCGTGACGAACATCGATGCGTTCGCCGAATACCAGGAGCGTGAGGCCTGGACGTGGGAACATCAGGCGCTTCTGCATGCGCGGGCGGTCGCGGGTGCGCCCGAGCTGCGCGCACGGTTCGAGCTCGTGCGCCTGAGCGCGCTCGAGCAGCACGTCCGGCGTGAGAGTCTGCGCGAAGAGGTGCGTGGCATGCGCGAGCGCATGCGCCGGGAGCTCTCCGGTGCGAAGCCGGGCCAGTTCGACATCAAGCAGGATGCGGGCGGCATCGCCGACATCGAGTTCCTGGCGCAGTACTGGGCACTGCGCTGGGCGGCAGAGTATCCGGCGATCGCGATGTTTGCCGATACCATTCGCCAGCTCGAGTCGGTCGCATCCGCAGATCTCGTGCCACAAGCGACGGTCGATGTGCTCACCGCCGCCTATCGTGCTTACCGGTCGCGCAGCCACCACCTCTCGCTCGAGGAGCGTGCGCCGATTGTCCCCGCTGAGGAGTTCCAAGCCGAGCGCGCCGCCGTGACGGCGGTGTGGACGCAGACGATGTGCTTATAATCGGGCATGGCCGTCACCACCAAGCCGCTCATTCAGCCGAACGCGCAGAACCAATACGAGGTCACGGAGGAGGACTTGCCGCTCTCCTGTCCGATGCCCGAGATGTATCTGTGGAACTCCCATCCGCGGGTCTATCTAGCGATCGAGGCGAGTGGCTGGGCGAAATGCCCTTATTGCGGAGCCGAATACACGCTCCGCCGCTAATCCTTCGCGCCCGGGCGGTATGCGATGTAGGACTTCTCTTCGACGATGCGTGATCCGAGCGCGACATTGATGCGCCGCTTGATCGCAGCGCGCTCGTCGTTGGCGAGGTAGACGGCGCGTGCGAGGTCGATGAATTCTGTGTCGAAGCTTTGCGTCGACTCTTTCGCCCGGATGCGGTCCTCGATGTCCCAAAGCTTCTCGTTGACGCCTCGCAGCGCGCGCTCGTCCGCACCCGTGCTCGCAGCCGCGCAGCCGGAGCGGGTCCAGGTCTGCTCGAGCAGCTGCAGCTCCAGACGTACGTTGGCGAGCTTCGCAGGATCACGTATGCGCTCTTGCTTGATCTTGAGGATGGTGAGCTTGTCGAGCAGCTCGCCCGGCGAGATCGGCACCATGATGTCGCTCATGGCTCGGATCGTAGCAATTGCCCGGGCGGCTGGCGCGCCCGCTCGCCCATGAGCTCATCGAGTCGCGCCGTCACGGCGCTCACCTCGATGAGATCCATGACGCCGGGCTGCTCGATCTTGTGCGTCCAGGGCAACTCATCGGGCTCGCGATGCTCGAATTTTCGCGCGGCCGAGGCGTACGCGTCGATGCACCAGCGGCGCGAGAGATACGGACCACTGCGTGCGGAATTCGTTGCGGCATAAAGCCCGATGACGGGGGTTCCGGCCATCGTTGCCATGTGCACGGGACCCGAATCAGGACTGAGGAGCACGGTCGAGCGCGCCAGCACCGCGAGGAGCTGGGGCAGGGTGTCGCGACCGATGGTATTCACGAGGGGCGTGCGGGCCGCGCGCTGAATGGCCTCGCCCATCTCACGCTCGAGTACGCTCGGGCCGCCGCACAAGAGCACGGCCATGCCGTGTTGCTCGGCGGCGTAGTCGGCAACGGCGGCGTAGCGCTCGGCGCGCCAGTTACGCAGTACATGGCTCGAGCAGGGACTGATGACGAGCGTGGGACGATCGGCGGGGACGAGCTGCGTGGCATACTCCGGAGCGTCAGGCGGCAGCGGCACGTCCCAGCGCAACACACGCTCGCGCACGCCGAGCGCCGAAGCAAAGCCGAACAATGCATCGAGCACATGCTCGCGCTCGGCGGGCTCGATGCGCCGGTTCGTGAACAGCCATTGCAGCTCGCGCGCCCGCGCCCGATCAAAGCCGACCTTCAGATCCGCGCGCACTTCGCGCGCGATCAAACTGGCCCGCAGCGCCGATTGCATGTGCAGCAGCACGTCGAAGCGCTGCGCACGCAGCCGTGCACGCAACCTGAGCCACTCGGTCATGCCGGCATGCTTGTCGACGATGATAAACTCGACGCCCTCGATGAGACTCATGAGCCGGTGCTCGAGCCGACCGATGACCCAGGTGAAGCGGGTTTGCGGCCACGCGCGCTGCAGCGTGCGCAGCACGGGCACCACGTGGCAGGTATCGCCGATCGCTGACAGCCGCAGGATGCAGACGCTGCGCGGCGGGGCGGGGCGACTCGTCATGGAGAAGTGGTGAAAGCGAAGTGGCCGCTCGGCTCGGATGTCAGGCGCAGAGTCATCGCGCGCGGAGCCATGCTATATGACGCCTCCCGGGGCGGCAATTTGTCCGCGACGGCGTTCGATCTCGAGTACCTGCGCTCGCGCGGCGAGATCGAGGGCGTAGCCCGCGGCCGTGGGGCGACCTACTTCGTGCGCTCGCTGGGCCGCAGCTGGGTGCTGCGGCATTACCGCCGCGGAGGCCTGGTGGGCCATCTCAGCAGTGATCGCTACGTGTGGACGGGCGAGACGGCCACGCGCCCCTTCGCCGAATGGCAGCTCACGTACCATTTGCATCGCGCAGGCATGCCCGTGCCGGCTCCCGTCGCGGCGCGCTACGAGCGTCACGGCATCACGTACCGCGGCGACATTCTCACCGAGCAGCTCGACGATGTGCTGTCGCTCGCGCAGGGGCTGCGCGTCGGCGCTCTATCCGTCGTCAACTGGATCGCCATCGGACGCTGCCTGCGACGCTTTCACGATCTCGGCGTGTGTCATGCCGACCTGAATGCGCACAACGTACTCCTCGGCAGCGGCGACTCGGTCTATCTCATCGATTTTGATCGGGGAACGCTGCGCAAGCCGGGGTTGTGGTGCGATGCGAATCTCGTGCGCCTGCGCCGCTCGCTCGAGAAAGTGACGTACTCCTTGCCGCCCGACCGCTTCACCGAGGCGGACTGGCACGGCCTGCTCGATGGGTACGCGGAGTCAAGCGGCACGCGCATACTGCAGCCGCAGTAGCCTCTGCGCCGGACCGGGCACGTGCGCATCCTGTACTCGTGGCTCGCCTATCTGCTCGCCCCCGCATACCTCGCTGCGTTGCTGTGGCGCGGGCTTCGCGAGCGGGGCTACTGGCGCGGTCTTGGCGAGCGCTTCGGGCTCGGTGCGCGCCTGCCGCACGAGACGATCTGGATTCACGCCGCATCCGTGGGAGAGGTACAGGCCGCGGCGCCGCTGGTGCACGCGCTGCATCGTGCGAGTGATCTTGCGCTCTTGATCACGACGACGACGGCCACCGGCGCCGCGCGGGCACGCACATTGTTTGCGACCACGGGCGCCGAAGTGCGCCACGTGCCGCTCGATCTGCCGGGCGCGGTCAGGCGCTTCCTGGCGCGCACGCGGCCGCGCCTCGCCGTGATCCTGGAGACGGAAATCTGGCCGAATCTCTATCACCAGTGCGCCGCCGCAGCCGTACCGCTGGTGCTCGCGAACGCGCGCCTTTCAGCACGCTCGATGCGCCGCTACCGCCTCGTGGCGCCGCTCATCCGTCGTACGCTCGCGTGCGCGCAGCTTATTGCGGCGCAAAGCGCTGCCGATGCCGAACGGTTCTGCGCGCTGGGCGCACCGGCGGAGCGGGTGCGTGTCATCGGCAATCTCAAGTTCGATTTCAGCGTGCCGAACGAGACCGCTGCACGCGCGCAGGCGCTGCGTGCACGCTACTTCGGAGCCCGCGTGGCATGGGTTGCCGGCAGCACGCATGAGGGCGAGGAGCGCACCGTGCTGGCGGCTCACGCGAGGGTGCGCGAACAGTTCGCCGAGGCCCTGTTGATACTCGTGCCGCGACATCCGCAGCGCTTCGAGGAAGTCGCCTCCTCTCTCGCAAGGAGCGGTGTGCCCTTTTTGCGGCTGTCGCGCCATGAGATCGGTGCAGATACGCCTGCCGTATTGCTCGGTGACACGCTCGGGCAGCTGCTGGAGCTTTACGCGGCGACGGACGTCGCTTTCGTCGGCGGAAGCCTGGTGCCGATCGGTGGCCACAATCTGCTCGAGCCCGCGGCGCTCGGGCGCCCCATCCTCACCGGTCCTCATAACGCGAACGGCGCAGAGGTCGCGCGCCTGCTCGTTGCGCGGGGCGCCGTCCGGATTGTGCACGATGCGGCCGAGCTTGCAGCGAGCGTCACGCAGCTGCTTTCGAATCCTCGAGCAGCGCGAGCGCGTGGGCGCGAAAGGCCAGGCCGTCGTTCAGGAGAACCGTGGCGCGCTCGAGCGGCTGCTGTCGCTGCTGCAGCCCCAGCTTTCCTCGAGACTCAGGGCTGCGGCGGCACCGGAGGCGTCGGCTGCGTCACCGGAGACGTAGGCGTCGGCTGCGTCACCGAGAGCCACTGATTCACTTCCTGCACGGTCTGCCGATCCAGCGTCCCGGCGGCGAGTCTGAGCGCAAGAATGTCGAGAATGTAGTTGTAGCGGGACTGGGCGTAATTGGTCTGCGCCTGCACCAGATTCTGGCGCGAGGTGAGGACCTCGACCGCCGTGCGCGTACCCACATCGTAGCCCGCCTCGGTTGCCTTGAGCGCCGTCTGCGCGGACTCGAGACCTTGCCGCAGCGCCTGCACGCGCGCCATCTCGCTGATGACGCCCGAGTAGGAATCGCGCGCGAGATGCTCGGTCTGCCGCGATACCGCGCTCATGTGCTCCTTGGCCGCAATCCACAGGTATTGCGCCTGGCGCACTTGGGACTGGGTCAAACCGCCACTGAATATGGGCACCGTGACCTGCAGCTGCAGGCTGCGTGTGCCGGTCGTCGTCGGATATGCGAGCCGGTCGAAGGGACCTCCGAAGCTCACGAGCTCATCGACGTCCTGGTTGATCTGACTGCGGGTGCCGGATAGGTCGAGGGTCGGAAAATGACCACCACGCGCGATGCCGACGCCATCGCGCGCAACGTCCGCGGCGAGGCGGCTCGAGACGAGCGACAGATTCTGGTCCATCGAGGTCGACACCCATTGCTCCGGGTCGGCGGGCTGAGGCGGCTTGAGCGGCAGATCATCGCCCGGTTTGGCGAGGGTCGAGTACTCCTGGTTGGTGATCTCGCGCAGTGCCTGCTCGTTGCTGGCGAGCTGGCGCTTGGCGTCGATGACCGCGGCCGCGGCGCTATCCCGCGCCGCCTGGGCTTCCTTCACATCCGTGATCGCGATGAGTCCGACATCGAATCGCTGATTGGCCTGGTCGAGCTGACGCGAGATCGCCTCGAGTGCCGCTTCCTGCGCCTCGAGAGTGTCCTGCGCCGAGAGAACGTTGAAATAGGCCGTCGCAACGCGATTGATCAAGTCCTCTTCGGCCGCGCGGTAATCGGCTTCGGCCTGCGCGACCTGCTTGTTGGCCCTGCGCAGAGTTTCCCAGTTCGTCCACGAAAAGATGCTCTGGCGCAGCTGCAGGGTGTAGCCCCACTGTTTGGTATAGGCGCTGACGTTGAATGGCTCCGCAATGAGTTGATTCGGATTCGTCGTCGAGGGGAAGAACTCGGCTTGGGTCGAATCCTGCTCCTGCCGCGATCCGGCGTAGTTGCCACTGACCTGCGGCAGCAGCGCCGCGATTGCCTGAGGGGCGTTCTCCCGGGCCGCGAGGCGCGTCGCATCGGCCTGGCGCAGCTGGGGATCGTTGCGCAGCGCATCGCCGTAGACCAGGAGCAGGTCATTGCCGGTGGCGTGCGCGAATCTCGTGAACGGCAGCGCGAGACACAATGCGACCAGTGCGCGCTTCATAATTTCCCTTCCCCATCAGCCCGTTGCGGGCCAAGTTCGTAGTGTTGTATAGCACTATATCAGGCATCAGGCCGCTGCGACAAGCAGGCCTCGGCCGGGCGCTCAGCGCTCGTGCCGCAGCGGACGCTGCGGTCGGAGACGGAATCAATACGTTCGTAGCGTCGGGTCGACCTCGATCGTCCAGGCGTGGATGCCGCCGGAGAGATTGGCGACGCGGTAGCCCAACCGCTCGAGATAGCGTGCCACGTTCAGGCTGCGTCCACCCGCATGGCACATGACCACGATGTCCCGCTCCTTGGGTAACTCCGACAATCGCGCTGGCACCTCGTTCATGGGAATGTCCAGGGTGTCGGGTAGACGGACGATCTCCAGCTCCCAGGGCTCGCGTACGTCCAGCACGAGTGGCGTGTCCGTGCCTTCTCGACGCGCTTTGAGCTCATTCGGGGCGATTTCAGCAACCATGGTCTTAGAAAGTGAACTCGTCCGGCTGCCGTGCGTTGATGAGCGGGTCGATCACCGTCTCGAAGAGGCTTTCACGCGCCCAGCCGCCCCGGTCGACGCATCGCAACAGACAGGCCTCCATGACGGGCGGTGAACCGATCACGACGAAGAGGCGTCCGCCCGGATTGAGCAGACGCTGGAAGCGCTCGTCGGGTACGGGAAGCGAGGCCGTAAGCGCGATGACGTCGTACTTTGTGCTGGCGTCGAGTTGCATCGCATCGGCGACGGCAACCTCGGCGTTGCGTGCGCCGATCGCAGCGAGATTGGCTTGGGCGAGCTCTGCCAGCTCCGGGAAGAGCTCGACGCCGACCACGCTCGCGCAACTGTGCGCAAGACAGGCCGTCAGAAACCCCGTGCCTGCGCCGACTTCGAGCGCGCGCTCGGTGCCTGTGAGCTCGAGCGCTTGCAGCAATCGGCCCGCCACATTCGGTGGCAGCATGTGTTGGCCGTGCGGCAGCGGCACCGAAACGTCGGCATAGGCAAGGTAGCGATGCTCGGGCGGCACGAAACGTTCGCGCGGAACCTGGCGAAACGTGTCGAGCACGCGCTCATCGAGCACGTCCCAGGCGCGGACCTGCTGTTCGACCATCTGCTCGAGCGCTGCCTGCGTCAACATGCCTGCACCTTTGCCATGCGACTTATTCTGCCGCACACAAAGCAGGAAGAGAATCGCTCTCCGCGAGCCGCACTGGCCGGATTAAGCGCGAGGACATATGGTGAAATAGCGGCGGAGCTCGTCCTTGCCTACGTTATGCTGAGCACATCAGCGACGCGGGCGCGAGAACATCAACGAATGCGTCCGGTACGGAGCGCTTCCTTGGCTAGGCCTTAGGGGAAAGATGTCCATCATCGGACTGGTGTGCCTTCTGCTCGGGCTCGTGGCCGCGCTCTTCCTGGTTCTGTATCTGCTGCAGCGCCGAGAGCTGAGCGCGGTGGAGCAGCTGTCGCAGCAGGTCCAGCGCATCGCCATCGGTGGCCGCCTGAGCGGCCGTGTCGACACCAAGACGGACAGTTCCGAGCTCTCCGCGCTCGCGACGTCCGTGAACCACCTGCTGACGCGGCTTGCGGCCGGCTCGGATCGTGATCGCGATCGTGCAACGCCGCGCCTTTTCGCCGAGCTTGCAGATCGAATTCATGAAGCGGTGCTCGTGCATCGAGAGAGCATCCTGCACGCCAACACGCAGTTCGCGAACCTGATCGGTGTCGAGCGTGCCGAGCTGATCGGGCGCAAGCTCGGTGATCTCGTGCCCCCGGAGTACTCCCAGCTCGTGACGGAGAACATCCAGCGCCGCCTTGTGGGTGAGCCTGCGGCCGAGCGCTACGAGATCGAGATGGTGGGTCTGCAGGGCCAGGTGAGTCGCCTCGAGCTCACCTCGGCGGCCATCGATTACGAGGGCGGCCCGGCACTTCTCGTAACGGGTGTCGAGATTCTGCCCACGCAGACCTCGCAGGCGTTGCGTCTCGGTTTCGGCGAGCCGGATGCAGCCGCGCGAGCGGCCATGCGCCGCGTGCTCGCGCTGGACTCTTTGGCCGAAGCCATCATCGCGACGGATGGCGACGGGCGCATCGAGTACATGAATCAGGTCGCCGAGAATCTGACCGGGACGTCCGCCGAGGAGGCCGTGGGCAAAACACTCGAGGCGATCGTCGGTCTCGTCGATGACACGGATCGGCGACTGCTGAGCGACCCCGTGCGGCAGGCCCTCACGACCGGCGCACCCGTCAATCTGAGCCGGCGGGCGCTGCTGCTGTCGCGCGCGAACGGCGCGGAGCGCTCGATCGAGCTGTCGGCGGCGCCGATGCGCAACGAGGTGAAGGAAGTGGTCGGCACGGTCGTGCTGCTGCATGACGTGACCGAGCTGCGCGGGCTCGCGCGCCAGATGTCGTATCAGGCGACGCATGATGCGCTCACCGGTCTCGTCAACCGCCGCGAGTTCGAGCGGCGCCTGGAGGAGGCGAACGAGAGCGGTCATCGCGGTGATGGGCAGCACGTGCTGTGCTATCTCGATCTCGACCGCTTCAAGGTCGTCAATGACACGAGCGGCCACCTCGCAGGCGACAGCATGCTGCGGGAAGTCGCCAAGCTGCTGCGGGATGCGGTGCGCGACAGCGACACGGTCGGGCGGCTGGGCGGCGACGAGTTCGGCATGCTGCTGATCGGCTGTCCGCTCGAGAAGGCGCGGCAGATTGCCGATGACGTGTGTCGCGCCGTCGGGGACTACCGCTTCGTCTGGAAGGACAAGATCTTCAATATCGGCGTCTCCGTCGGACTCGTCGAGATCTCACGCGAGAGCGGCTCCATCGAGGAGTTGTTCGCGGCGGCCGACTCGGCCTGCTATGTCGCGAAGAAGCAGGGATCCGGGCGCGTGGTCGTCTACTCGGCGCGCGATGAAGCTCTCGCGCGTCATACCGGAGAGATCCAGTGGCTGCAGAAGCTGCAGAGCGCGCTCAAGGAGAACCGCTTCCAGCTGTATCAGCAGGTGATCGTAGCGGCCTTCACCGATGACGGCTGGGGTCCTGCCATGGAAGTGCTCGTGCGCCTCAAGGACGAGACGGGTCAGGACGTACCGCCCTCGGAGTTCGTGCGGGCCGCGGAGCGATATCGGCTGATGGGACTCGTCGACCGCTGGGTCGTGCAGACGACGCTCACCGCCTTGGCGCGCGGGGCGATCGAGCTCACGGGCAAGCACAGCGTGGCGATCAACATTTCGGGCCAGACGCTGGCAGATGTGCAATTTCTGGAATTCGTCGTCGAGTGTCTCGATGCGACCGGAGTGCAGCCCGGGCAGGTGTGCTTCGAGATCACCGAGAACGCGGTCGTCGCCAACCTCGACCATGCGCGGCGTTTCGTCGGCGTGCTGCACGGCATGGGTTGTCAGTTCGCGCTCGATGATTTCGGCTCCGGCGTCGGCTCGTTCTCGAATCTCAAGAATCTGCCGATGGACTTCCTGAAGATCGACGGATCCTTCATGCGCAATCTGGCGCGCGACTCGGTGAACCAGGCGATGGTCACCGCGATGATCAAGCTTGCTCGCACGCTGAACTTCAAAGTGATCGCCGAACAGGTCGAGGACCCGACCGCGCTCGATACCGCGCGCCGCATGGGCGTCGACTACGTTCAGGGCTACGCGGTCGGACGACCCCAGCCGCTCGCCCTCGCCGCCTAGGTCATCAGGGGAGTATCGTCCCGTAGGGGATCCTCTTCGCGGGAGCGCGTGCGTGAAGCCTGTGGTGGCGATCATCGCGCCGGGAAGCATGGGGTCGGCGGTCGCGCGGCGGCTGGTCGACAACGGCCTCGAGGTGCTGACGACGCTTGCGGGACGCAGCGCGACGACGCGCGAGCGAGCGGTCGCCGCCGCAATGCGCGACGTGCCGCCCCGAGAGCTCATGCGGGCGGATCTGCTGCTCTCGATCGTGCCCCCTGGAGTCGCGCTGGCGCTTGCCGAGCAGATTTCGGGCTGGCCGGAACCAGGCGCGCATCGGCCGCTCTTCATCGACTGTAATGCCGTGAGTCCCGCAATGGTCCACGAGGTCGCAGCGCGCGTGCAGTCGGCAGGCTTCGAGTTCGTGGACGCAGGCATCATCGGTGCGCCGCCGCAGCCTGGCTCGGTGGGACCCAATATCTACGCTTCGGGAGCCCAGGCTCCCAGGCTCGAAGTCCTCAGCGCTTTCGGGCTTCGCATTCGCCTGCTCGATGCGCCGCTCGGCGCCGCATCGGCGCTCAAGATGTCCTACGCTGGCATCACCAAAGGACTCATCGCGGTCGCCACCAGCATGATCCTCGCCGCGCGGCGCGCGGGCGTCGATGCAGCGCTGCATGCGGAGCTCGGCGAGAGTCAGCCGAACCTGCTTGAGTCCTTCGGTCGCACGATCCCGGCGATGTATCGCAAGGCGTACCGCTGGGTCGCCGAGATGCACGAGATCGCCCGCTTCGCCGGAGCCGGCGATGAGGGCGCCGAGGCAATCTATTGCGGCGCCGCGCGGCTATACGAGCGTCTCGCGCGCGATCTTGAGAGCGAGGGCATCGAGACGGGGGCGCTGACCGCCTTCCTGGAGGAATCCTGAGGCGGACCTTCCGGGGCCGCTCGATCGTTGTACCTACGCGACAACCGTGAGACTATATGACGATAAGTGCCCCGATAAGAGCACCGGCCCACGGCCAGAGGGTTCCGTAAAGACATGCAGCTCGCCCGCCTTTGGCGTGAGCATCTGGCAGCCGGATGTCCCCGGGAGCTCACCGGCGTCTCGATTGCTGGGACCGATGCCCGCGCGCTCGACGCAGAGATCACGGCGTGTGTCAGCGCCTTTCTGACGCGCACGCTCATCGTTGACGGCCGCATCGAGCGGCGGTTGGCGGAAGTCAGCGCCGAGCTCGCTCGCAGGCAGACTGATTCCGAGCCCCCGGTCGCCCAGTACTGCGCGCGGCTCAACGAACTCGTGAGCGCCGTGCTTTCCGAATCCAAGACCGGTCATTCCTGAAGCGGCCTGGCCCGACGACTGCATCACGCTCCGTGTGCGCCGCGGCACGTATTCTCAGCGCGAATGTGCGAGAGATACGTGATCCCGGATCAGGGGCGGGTCGAGCGGGAATTCTCACCGCCGGAGCGCTGGTGGAAATTCACGGCGAGCTTCAACGTGGCGGCAGGCAGCTACGTCCCCGTCATCCGCAGGCACGAGCGCGACTCCGAGGGTGTGATGCTGCGCTGGGGGCTCATTCCCGCGTGGGCTGAAGGAGATCCCGCCAAAGCGGACGCTCCGCACGCAGCGCTCCGCGACATCGAGCACTCCGCGATTTTCGGCGATGCCTGGCTCGAGGGACGCCGCTGCGTGCTGCCTGTTGCGGGCTTCTACGTATGGCAGCTCACGCCCGCCCGCCACCGCCAGCCGCACTTCGTTTGGCTGGTCTCACGGCCGGTGTTCGCCGTGGCGGGAATCTGGGATCAGTCGGTGACCGAGGAGGACGATGTGATGCAAAGCTGCGCCATGCTCATGGTGCCGGCGAACAGCCTCATCGCCTCGCTTGCCGGTCCTCAGGCGAGCATGCCGGCCATTCTGAGCCGCGAGGATTGCGAGAGCTGGCTGCGCGGTGCGCCGGCGCAGGCCAAGACGCTCTTACGAACCTATCCCGGCGAGCTCATGCTCACTCACCCGGTGAGCCCGCGCATCAACTCCCTCAAGCACAACGATCCGCTGCTGATGCAGCCTCTATAGGAGGGGCACCAGAAGCAGGGCGACGATATTGATGATTTTGATGAGCGGGTTGATCGCCGGTCCCGCGGTGTCCTTGTAGGGATCGCCGACGGTATCGCCCGTCACGGCGGCCTTGTGGGCCTCCGATCCCTTGCCGCCGAAGTGGCCTTCCTCGATGTACTTCTTGGCGTTGTCCCACGCGCCGCCGCCCGTGCACATGGAGATTGCGACGAAAAGCCCGGTGACGATCGTGCCAATCAGCAAGCCGCCGAGAGCGCGAATGCCCGCACCGTCGCCCATCGCCCAGTTGAGCAGCAGGACGAGAATCACCGGCACGAGGATCGGCAGCAGCGAGGGGATGATCATCTCCTTGATGGCCGCACGCGTGAGCAGATCGACGGCTTTGGAGTAGTCCGGCTTTGCGGTGCCTTCCATGATGCCTTTGATGGAGCGGAACTGGCGCCGCACTTCCTCGACGACCGAGCCTGCCGCGCGTCCGACGGCCTCCATCGCCATGGCCCCGAAGAGGTAGGGCACGAGCCCGCCGATGAAAAGGCCGATGATCACGGCGGGGTCCGACAGCGAGAAGATCACGACGTGGCCCGCCGCCTCGAGATTGTGCGTGTAGTCCGCGAACAGGACGAGCGCGGCAAGTCCGGCAGACCCGATGGCATAGCCCTTCGTGACGGCCTTGGTGGTATTGCCCACGGCATCCAGAGGATCGGTGATGTCGCGGACCTGCTTCGGCAGTCCGGCCATCTCCGCGATACCGCCCGCGTTGTCCGTGATGGGGCCGTAGGCATCGAGCGCGACGATCATGCCGGTCATCGACAGCATGGAGGTGGCCGCGATCGCGATGCCGTACAAGCCTGCGAGCTGGAAGGCAGCCCAGATCGCTACACAGACGGCGAGGACCGGCAGGGCAGTCGACTTCATCGAGACACCGAGGCCGGCGATGATGTTGGTGGCGTGACCGGTCTGTGAGGCGCTCGCGACTCTGCGCACCGGGCTGTACTCCGTCGCCGTGTAGTACTCCGTGATGATGATCATCGCCGCCGTGAGGCCGAGTCCGACGAGGGTGCACCCGTACAGAGCGATCAGGCGCGCCGGCATGAGCTCGCGCGTGATGAAGTAAAACGCGATGGCGGAGATGATTCCGGAGACGATGACGCCCTTGTACAGGGCATTCATGATCTTGCCTCCGCTGCCCGTGCGCACGAAGAAGGTGCCGATGACCGATGACACGATCGAGGCAGCACCGAGCACCAGCGGATAGACCGAAGCGCCGCCGCCCCCATCCTTGAGCAGCAAGCCGCCCAGAAGCATGGTGGCAACGATGGTCACGGCGTAGGTCTCGAACAGATCGGCCGCCATTCCGGCACAGTCGCCCACGTTGTCACCGACGTTGTCGGCGATGACGGCCGGGTTGCGCGGATCGTCCTCGGGAATGCCGGCTTCGACTTTGCCGACGAGATCGGCGCCGACATCGGCGCCCTTGGTGAAAATACCGCCGCCGAGGCGCGCGAAGATCGAGATCAGCGAGCCGCCGAAGGCGAGACCCACGAGCGCATGCAGTGCGCCGTCCTCGCCGAGCCGCGGGAGCAGTGCTGCGTAGTAGCCCGCCACGCCGAGCAGGGCGAGTCCGACGACCAGCATGCCGGTGATGGCGCCGCCGCGGAACGCGACCGAGAGGGCGGCGTTCAGGCCCTTGCTGGCTGCCTCGGCGGTGCGCACGTTCGCGCGCACGGAGATGTTCATGCCGATGTAGCCGGTCGCCCCCGACAGAACAGCCCCGATGGCAAAGCCCCCGGCGGTCCACCAGTTGAGTGCAAAGCCCAGCACGACGAAGAGGACGATGCCGACGATGAAGATGGTGGTGTACTGGCGGTTCAGGTAGGCCTTTGCGCCGGCCTGTATCGCCGCGGCGATTTCCTGCATGCGCGCGTTGCCGGTGGGCAGACGCAGAATGGCCATCATGGAGAAGACGCCGTAGAGAACGGCGAACACGCCCGCGGCGATCGCAAGCCACAGCCAGTTGCTGGCGTCCATCACGATTTCCTCTTAAATTTCAAAAAATTGTAGTTGTTCTGACCGCGCTCAAGCGATGCAGCGCGGGCGCCCCGGAAGGGCGCGGACTATAGCACAGCCCGCATCATCGACTTCAGACCTTGAAACCGCTCTTGAGCTTGCGGCGCACCGCGGCGCCCTTGATGTGCACATAGCTGGGCAGTCCGCGCTCGTACGGCGGGTACGCCTCACCGGCAATGAGAGGCTCAAGGTACTTGCGGCACGGTTCCGTGATACCAAAGCCGTCGGCGCTAATGTACTCCGGCGGCAGCTTCTTTTCCTTGTTGGCCACCTGATCGAGCGGAACGTGGCCCACGCTCCAGCGGTATGGCCGGTTCGACTTGCGCTGAATGACGGGCATTACGGCGTTGGTGCCTTTGAGCGCCAGCTCCACGGCTGCCTTGCCGACGGCGTAAGCCTGCTCCACATCGACCTTCGAGGCGATGTGGCGCGCCGCTCGCTGCAGATAGTCTGCGACCGCCCAGTGATATTTGTATCCGTGCGCCTCGCGAACCAGATTCGCGACGACCGGCGCGACGCCGCCGAGCTGGGTATGACCGAACGCATCCTTGGTGCCCGCATCGGCCAGGAATCGACCGTCGGGATACGCCGCGCCCTCGGATACCACGACGACACAGTACCCGTAGTCGGTGACGCACTGGCGAACCTTCTCGAGAAAACGGCTCTGATCGAACGGGACTTCCGGAAACAGGATGATGTGCGGCGGTTCGTTCGGTTTGCGGCCTGCAAGGCCGCTGGCGGCGGCGATCCAGCCCGCATGGCGACCCATCACCTCCAATACGAACACCTTGGTCGAAGTCCGCGCCATCGAGGCCACATCGAGGCCCGCTTCGCGCGTCGAGACGGCGACGAACTTGGCGACCGAGCCGAAGCCTGGGCAGCAGTCCGTGTGGGGCAGGTCGTTGTCCACGGTCTTCGGCACGCCCACGCAAGTGATCGGATATCCGAGCGTGGCCCCGAGCTGCGAGACCTTGAGCGCGGTATCCATCGAGTCGTTGCCGCCGTTGTAGAAGAAGTAGCCGATGTCGTGCGCGCGAAACACCTCGATCAGGCGCTCGTACTCGGCGCGATTCTGCTCGAGACCCTTGAGCTTGAAACGCGCCGAGCCGAAGGCGCCGGCCGGCGTGTATTTGAGACCACGGATCGTGGCGCGACTTTCGCGGCTCACATCGATCAGATCCTCGGTGAGAGCGCCGATGATGCCGTGACGGCCCGCGTAGACCTTGCCGATTCGGCGAGAGTGGCGCAGCGCCGTCTCGATCACCCCGCAGGCTGAGGCGTTGATGACTGCCGAGACGCCTCCGGACTGCGCGTAGAGCGCGTTGCGCTTCGGACCCGTGTGCTTGGTGCGCTTCGTTTGCATGCGACAAAGAATAGCCAATCCGCGCCTCTCGAACTATGCCAGGCGCCCCGCAAGGCTCGGCGCCCGCGCTTTGATTGACCTCCTGCAGTGCGGCCGGTAACGTGCGTGCCCTTCCGAGGTTCGAGCAGGCCTGCTTTTTTACACATGCGCATCGTGCTCCTGGGTGCCCCGGGATCCGGCAAAGGCACTCAATCCCAGCGTCTCGCACAGCTTCACGGCGTTGCGCACATCTCGACCGGAGACCTGCTTCGAGCCGCGAAGGCCAAGGGCACGCCCCTCGGGCTCGCCGCGAAGGCGGCGATGGATGCCGGACAACTGGTCGCCGATGAGATCGTGCTCGGCATGATCCGCGAGCGGCTCGCCGAGAAGGACGTGCGCGGCGGGTTCATTCTCGACGGCTTTCCCCGCAATCAGGATCAGGCGCGCGCGCTCGAGGAGCTGCTGAGTCAGCTCGATCAGCCGCTCGATGCGGTGCTGCTGCTCGAGGTCCCCGACGATGAGCTCGTGCGGCGCATCGCTGGACGCCGGACCTGCCGCCAGTGCGATCGTGTGTTCAACATCTACACCTCGGCGCCGACCGCGAACCAGACGTGCCCGAAGACCGGAGGCCCGCACGAGCTGTTTCAACGGCCCGATGACAACGAGCAGACGGTCAAAGAGCGTCTGCGGGTATACGACGAGAAGACGAAGCCGCTGATCAAGCACTACGCCGCGCTGGGTCTCCTGCATCGCATCGCGGGAACGGGCGAGCCCGGTGCGGTCACCGAAAGGCTCGAAGCGGCACTGCGCGCGTCGGCGCAACCGCCTCCGCGACGTGCCCCGTCGCGGGCTGCAGCGCGCCGTGGTTCGACCAATGTCGGTCGCTCGACCAGGAAGCGGCCGCTCGCCCGACGGGTCGGCGCGTCACGCAAGACCAAGTCGAAGAAGAAATCAGCCGTGAAGGGCCGCCGTCACACACCGCGCACCGCGGTGCGCAAGGCCCGCACGAAGCGGCGAGCGACCCGGCGCCGCAACGGCTGATCCGGGACCGGCGTCAGGCTCGGCCGGCGAGCTGCGCCACGATACGCGCGAGCTCCTCGGGCTCCACGGGCTTTGCCAGGTGCATCTGAAATCCGGCATCGTGCGCGCGCACCGCATCCTCCGGCCGCGCAAAGGCGGTGAGGGCGGCGGCGGGTAAGCTCTCCGCGCTCTGGTTGATTCGCACGGCCCGAATCAGCTCATAACCATCTCGCCCTGGCATGCTCAAATCGGAGACCAGCACGTTCGCCCGAAATGCATCGAGCGTGGCGAGGGCCGCATCCGTCGAGGCGGCCGTCTCCACCTGAGCGTGATACCCGCCGAGGACCTGGCGCGACAGCTCGAGTGTATCAAGCTCATCATCGACGACGAGCACGCGCACCCCTTCGAGGTCGAAGCGCGTGATCCTGTTGGCCCCGGTGATCTCGACGTACTCGCGCGGCGCGACACGCGGCAAGCTCACGTGGAAGGTTGCACCGCGACCAGCGCCTGCGCTCGTGCCCGAGACACGTCCACCGTGCAGCTCGACCAGCTGCTTGACGATCGACAATCCGATTCCCAGACCCTGATGCCCACGCCGGATCGAGCGGTCGGGCGCGCGAAAACGGTCGAACAGCGTCGGCACCGCCTCGGGCTCGAAGCCGATGCCCGTGTCCGAGATGCGCACCTCCCAATGGCCGTCGGCACATTTGAGAGAGGTCGTGACCGTGCCGCCACGTGCCGTGAACTTCACCGCGTTGCTGAGCAGATTCCAGATCGCCTGCTGCAATCGGTGTGGATCGCCGAAGACCAGGCACGCCGGATGTGGGTAGCTCCTTGTGCAGAATGAGGCCGTTTTCGTCCGCAGTCGCCTGCATGATTCTCGAGCACCGCCTTCACGATCTCGGCGAGGTCGGTCTCCTCCAGATCCATGCGGATCTTGCCGCTGACGATGCCGGTCATGTCGAGCAGGTCATCGACCAGCTGCGCGAGCGAGCGCACGTTGCGTGCGATGATCTGGCCGCCATGTCGCGCCTCCGCGGCACCGAGTCGTCCCGACTCGAGCAGGCGCGACCAGCCGAGGATGGCGTTGAGCGGGGCGCGCAGCTCGTGTCCGAGGGTGGCGAGGAACTCATCCTTGAGGCGGCTGACGCGCTCCGCCTCCGATCTGCGCGCCCGCTCCTCCTCGAGGAGTTTGTGCGATTCAGGATCGGTTTCGCTCATGCTCTCGCTCATGACCCAGCTCGTGCACGGTCGCGCCGACCGCGGAGTATAGAAAAGAGCTCTCGAACCTTACAGCGCCGCAAGTAGCCGCTTCCCGATGACTTCACGCCGCCATCCTCCGAGCACCGGCACGGCACGCTCGCCCTCGGCGAGTTGCTCGAGGTCGCGCCGTGTGGCGAGGACCTCCGGTGTCAAATGCAACTCTGCGGCGACCGCCTGATGTATCGCACTCAATTGCTTCACCAGCGCAGTCTTGCGCGGGTCGGGCCGCGCGCGCGGCGCTGCGGGCGCGAGCCGCTCGGGTACGTCCGCACCGCGGATGCACTCGAGGATCTCTGCGCCTGAGTGCTTGACCACGCCGACGGGGATCTCCGCGATGGCCGCGAGCTCGGCGAGCGTGCGCGGTACCTGGTTCACGATCTCCCGCAGGATCGCGTCATCGAGTATCCAGCCCCGCGGACGGTTGCGCTGGATCGGCGCGGCGCTCGCGCCACGCCGCCAGCGCACGCGCGACGCGGGTGCGCGCCGGGTCGAGTCCGCGCAGCCCTTTGACGCGCTGCCACGCCTGCTCGGGGTCGATCGCGTAGCCGCGCGGGTCGCAGAGCGCGGTCAGTTCTTCGCTAAGCCACTGCGTGCGACCCAATTGTGCAATCTGAGCAGTGAGCTGCGCGTGCAGGGGCAGCAGGTAGCGCACGTCATCGAGCGCGTAGGCCACCTGCTCGCTCGACAGGGGCGGCGCGACCAGTCGGTGCGCGTGTGCGCTTTGCTGAGCTCGTGATCGAGCAGGCGCTTGACGAGCTCTCCGTAGCCGATCTGCGCCGGCAGACCCGTGAGCGCAGCTGCGATCTGCGTATCGAAAATCGGCTGCACCGGACCGACCGCCGGAAACAGCACCTCGATGTCCTGCCGCGAGGCGTGCATGACCTTCAGAGGCTGCGGTGCGCTCAGCACCGCAACCAGAGGGCCGAGGTCCTCGAGCGCGAGCGGGTCCACGCACAGCGGCCCTGCGGGATCGGCAAGCTGCAGCAGACACAGCTCGGCGCGATAGGTGCGCTCGCGCAGAAACTCCGTGTCGAGTCCGATCGCTTCAGCGGCCGCAAGGCGCCCTGCGAGGTGCTCGAGATCTGCTGGCCTGGTGATGATGTCCTGCACGGGATTGTCGCGTCCTGCTCGTCTCGGGCTCGTGACGCTAGCAGCCGCGAAGCCCGAGCAAACAAAGACGAAGCCCGCGATAATGCGCGCTCATGCGAGGCACCCGGCTCATTCGCAGATCATGACCGATTTGGCGCGTCTTTATGCCCAGATCGCACTGCTTCGACGAGGTCCGCAGGACGTCCCGGCCTCGATGCTGCTGCTCGTGCTCACGGTCATCGCATACTTCTGCATCAATGCGGCCGTGACCCTGCTGCTGCCTGCGCTCGGGGAGCCCTGGCTGCCGATGCTCGCCGTGGACGTTCTGTTCACGCTCGCATGGTACTCGGTGCTGCTGCGTTTGTTGAGAAAGCCCGAGCGCTTTCTGCAGACCACGACGGCAGTGTTCGGTTTTCGCGCGGTGATGTCGCCGTTCCTGATCGTATCGGCGTGGCTGCTGCGGCGCCTGATCAGCGAGGAAGCCGTCTGGCAGTTCCCGCTCGCCATGCTCTACGTCGCGATCGTCGTGTGGATGATCGCGGCCAACAGCCAGATTCTGAAAGTGGCGCTCGAGTGGACCGCCGGCGCCTGCATCGCGCTCGTGATCCTGGAGACCCTCGTCGCGCTCGTGCTGCAATTCTCTCTGTTCTCCGTGACTCACTAGCTCGCGCCGCAGGAACTTTCGTGCACTTACACATTCTGGGCGTCTGCGGAACATTCATGGGCGGCATCGCGGCAATCGCCCAGCGCGCCGGCCACCGCGTTACCGGTTCGGACCGAAACGTCTATCCGCCGATGAGCACGCAGCTTGAGTCGCTCGGCGTCGAGCTGGTGGAGGGCTTCGAGCCGACGCAGCTCGAGCCGCGCGCCGGATGTGATCGTCGTCGGCAACGTCATGACTCGCGGCATGCCCGTGATCGAGGCGATGCTCGATCGCGGCCTGCCCTATGTTTCGGGCCCTGAGTGGCTGGCCCGCCATGTCCTGCAGGACCGCTGGGTACTCGCGGTCGCCGGCACGCACGGCAAGACCACCACCAGCTCGCGTGCTCGCGTGGATACTCGAGCATGCCGGCCTTTCTCCCGGCTTCCTGATCGGCGGCGTGCCGGAGAATTTCGGTACCAGCGCGCGACTTGGGCAGGCGCCCTTTTTCGTGATCGAGGCCGATGAATACGACACCGCATTCTTCGACAAGCGCGCGAAGTTCGTGCACTACCGTCCCCGCACGCTCGCGCTGAACAATCTCGAGTTCGATCACGCGGACATCTATCCGGATGTCGCCGCAATCCAGCGGCAGTTCCACCACCTCGTACGCACCGTGCCCGGATCGGGTCGTATCATCTGGAACGCGGCCGATGCGCGTCTGTCGGAGACGCTCGCGATGGGATGCTGGACGCCGCGAGAGGGCTTTGCGCGCACCGATGGCTCGGGGGCGCTTTGGAGCGCCGTGCCCGTCGATGGGGTTGAGGATTTTTCGAGATTCGAGGTGCGCGAGAGCGGCAAGCCCTGTGGCATCGTCGACTGGCCGCTGATGGGCGCACACAACCTCGAGAATGCGCTTGCTGCGATCGCCTCGGCACGCCACGCCGGCGTGCCCGTGGCAGCCTCGGTTGCGGCGTTGCGCGAGTTTCGCGGGATTGCACGGCGAATGCAGCTGCGCGCCGAAGTGCAGGGGATCCGAGTCTTCGATGATTTCGCCCATCACCCCACTGCGATCGAGACGACCCTCGACGGACTGCGGCGACGTGTAGGAGGCGATCGCATCATCGCCGTGCTCGAGGCGCGCTCGAACACCATGCGCATGGGCGTGCACCGCGATACGCTCGCACCGGCGCTCGCGCGCGCAGATGAGGTGTGGCTTTACGCGCCCCCCGATCTGGGATGGGACACCGGCGAGATCATGCGCGCTCTTGCGAGCCGTGGACGTACCGCACCCGAGATCGATCGGCTGGCAGCTGATCTCGCCCGATCCGTTCGCCCGGGAGACGTCATTCTGATCATGAGCAACGGCGGTTTCGGTGGATTGCACGACAAGCTGATCGCAGCTCTGCGGCAGCGATTCGGGCCGCGCGACGGCTGAACGATGGCGCCCGAAGAGCCGCAAGCGCTCGAGACCACGCAGCTGGCGCTCTTTCCGCTGGGGACGGTGCTGTATCCGGAGGGCCCGCTGCCGTTGCGGATCTTCGAGCCGCGTTACCTCGATATGGTGCGCCGCTGCATGCGCGAGCAGGCGCCTTTCGGAGTGGTACGCATCGTGACGGGCGCCGAGGTCGGTACCCTGGAGCAGGTTGCCGAGGTAGGCACCTCGGCGCACATCGTCGATTTTCAGACGCTGCCTGATGGGCTGCTCGGCATCCATTGCATCGGTGCGCGCCGCTTCCGCATCGAGCACCGCTGGCAGCAGGGCGATGGGCTGAATCTCGCGCGCGTGCGCTTTCTGCCGAGTGAGCCTGCCTGCGAGCTGCCCGTCGAGTTCACGCGTCTGGCGAAACTGCTCTCGCAGATCCTGCCCGAGCTCGGGGATCGTTATGAGCGCATTCCGATGCGGCTCGAGGATGCATCCTGGGTGGGCTTCCGCATCGCAGAGATCCTGCCGCTCACGGGCGTGGAAAAGCAGGAGTACCTCGAGCTCAACGATCCGCTCGCCAGGCTTGCGCGCTTGAACCCTCTCATCCGGATCGAGGGTTGAGCGCCGCGGGGCTGCGCAGACGGTAGAAGCGCTCGATCGCAACGCCCGCGAGAATCGTCCACGCGCATACGAGCCAGCCCACGATTCCGTCCCAGCTGCTGAGCAGCCAGTGCAGCGGGCTCGCGGGGCTGGGCTGCGAGAGCTCACCCGTCACGGCGATGACCCACACCCAGCCCGCGTGCAATCCGATGCAGGCCGCGATGTTGCCGGTGCGGGCTCGAACGGCGCCCAGCACGGCGCCGACGACGGCGTAGCAGGCGAACGCATCGACGATGCGCGCGGGATCGGCGAAGGCGTGCAGCGTGCCCATCAGAAGATCGAGCCCGCTGCGTGGATTTACCGCGGCCGCATCGATGTGGTAGCGACCGATGAAATGGGTCGCTGCGTAGACGAGCGCGGTCAGCACGATGGCCGAGCGCGCGCCCGATTCGCGCGCGATGGCAGTGAACATGGCGCCGCGCAGGAACGTCTCTTCGATGAGTGCCACGGCGCATCCGCGCAGCAACCCGATCGCGACCACGCCGGTGAGCGCCGCCGGACCGGCTACCTCGCCGCTCGCGCTCCTGAGGCCCAGTGCGAGCATGACGGCAACGATCAGCGCCATCGAGATGACGCCAAGCAGAAGCCCGACGCCGCACTCGCGCAGAAAGATCCTGCGCGGTGTGCCATAGCCGAAGCTGGCGCGATCCATCAGCCGCAGGTGCTTTGCAATGAGGAGCAGGCCCACCGCCGCCGCAAGCATGGCGAGTCGACTCGCGATCCGATGGAACGCGAAGTCGAAGTGCGGGTGAAGCAGCAACCAGGCGGGATAGCCGCCGAGCGCCATCACCGCGAGCGCGAAGAGAATGAGACCGAAGAACCAGAGGAAAGCCCGCATCGAGATTCCACGTCGCTGCTGTGCAAATCTCCGCTATTGCACCAGATTTGCGGCTGTCACGCCCCGCCCGACGTGGCGACAATCACGAGGCTCGAACATACATGGGGGAGCGGCGCGCATGGAGCAGTCGGAGGCGAGGCAGATTCTGAACACGCTGGCTCAGGGTCTCGATCCCTCGAGCGGGGCAAGGCTCGAGGTCGCGAGTGTCTGCACGCGCAAGGATGTGGTGGCGGCGTTGGTGCTCGGCATCTCGGCGCTCGACGCCGAGGCGCTGCGCCAGCGCCGCCGGGCGCAGCTGCCGCAGAACCTCGGCCGGCCGTGGAGCGAGGAGGAGGAGCAGCGGCTCGGTGAATCCTTCCGGGCCGGCCAGGGACTGCGCAGCATCGCCGCCGAGCATCGGCGCACACTCGCGGCGATCGAGGCACGCCTCGAGCGCCTGGGTCTTCTCGCCCCGGAGCTGCGAGTGACCCGAAATCGCTATGTCTCGCGCAAGAGCGCGCACGGCGCCGATGCGCTGAGCATGACCAGCACCTAGCCGGACGCGCCCGCCAGCACGGCACGCCAGCGCGCCGCGACTGCCTGGATGCGAAAGCGAGGGTCGGGCCCGGTGAGCGGACGCGCGCCCTCCCGCCATGCGCGCAGCCTGTGCAAATACGGCGCGAAGAGACCCAATTTCTCGCCCCACGGCGCGATGACGGGGCGCAAGCGGCTCGGAACCAGACGTGCCGCGCGCTCATAGATGCGCTGGCCGGAGGTGATCGGCAGGACTTGCTGCGGGTCGGCGAGCACTTCGGCGGCAGCGCCACAATCGTGTGTCAGCACCGGGGTGCCGATGGCCTTCGCCTCGGCGAACACCAGACCGAAGGTCTCGGGGAGCACGAAGTTCGGATAGAACACGCACAACGCAGCGCGCACTTCAGCAAGAATTTGGGTCGGCGGCTGCGGTCCGAGCCACTCGACGCCGTCCACCCCGCCGTCGACATGCGCGATGTGCGCTCGCTGCAGACTCTTGTATCCCGGACTTCCGACGCGCAGCGTGAGACCCGGAATCTCGCGCCGCATCGCCTGGAAGGCATCGAGCGTGTAGGCGAGTCCCTTGTTCGGTGACGAGAAGAAGACCAGGCGGTTCATATCGACGGCCGAGCCATCCGGCGCGAGCGTATCGTCGACGGCGTTGTAAATCGTCACGAGCCGAATCGGTGAGGGCGCGCCGCTGAGCAGAATCGCCTCGGCCTGGCGCCGCTGGAAGTCGGACACACACACGATCGTGACGGCGAACTCGGCCAGCGTGTCCCGCGCCGCGGCCAGACGCCGCCCCCGCTTGGAGCCGGGCCGCACGAGGTCGTGGAGCCACAGATAGACGCGCGCACCCGGGTAGCTCGCACAGATCTGTCGCAGCGGGCGTGGGTCCCGCAGCACGACGAGATGGTCGATGTCGCGGGCCGGCCGCGGCGGCAGATAGCGGCCATCGGCAGCGTTGCGATTGTGTTGCATGACGCGTGCATCGAGCGCCTCGGCGACACGGATGACGGTGGCCTCGGTGCCGCCGAGCGCGCCTTCGCAGAGGCTGCGCCCGCTGTACGGTTTCTGACAGGCCGGATCGTAGAACAGCACCGATCCGATCGTTGTGGAGCTGCTGGGAATGATTGCGTCGCCGGGCTGCAAGGTGCGCCTGGCAGTATAGTGTCGCCGGTGGGGCGCACCAAAAATTCTCCCGGACTTTCAGCTTGCATCATCACGTACAACGAGGAGGGGCGCATCGAGGAGTGCATTCGCTCGCTCGCAGGCTGCGATGAGATTCTGGTGATCGACTCGCACTCCACCGACGCGACGCGCGAGCGCGCGCTCGCGCTCGGAGCACGGGTGATCGAGCGTGACTGGGCGGGGTATCGCTCGCAGAAGGAGTTCGCGGTGCGCAGCGCGCAGCATGACTGGGTCTTGTGCCTGGATGCCGATGAGCGCTTGAGCCCGACGCTGCGCGCCGAGATCGAGCAGCTGCGTGCAGACGGATTTCCCGCTCATGCCGGATGGTCCGTGCCGCGAATGACGGATTATCTGGGGCGCTTTCTGCGTCACGGCAATGCGTATCCCGATCGCCTCGTGCGGCTGTTCGATCGACGCCGGGGTCGCTGGGTCGGACACGAGATTCACGAAAACACGCATGTGGAGGGCTCGGTCGGCAAACTGTACGGCCATCTTCTGCATTACTCATATCGCAGCCTGAGCGATCACCAGCAGCGCATGCAGCGCTACGCGCTGCTCATGGCGCAGGCTCTCTTCGAGGATGGGCGGCGCGGCTGTCTCAGCTGCGCGCTCGTGAATCCGGCCTGGCGCTTCTTGCGTGGCTATGTGCTCAGGCTCGGCTTTCTGGATGGCTGGCGCGGGCTCATGTTCGCGCTCATCGAGGCGAACTACGTGCGCCAGAAATATCTCAAGCTGTTCCTGCTCGCGAAGGGGCTGCCGCCTTAGTTTCTGACCGGCACCGCACTGATTCCGGCGTGGCGCGCGAGCTCGAGCAGCCCCTCACGACCCACCAGATGCAGCGCCCCGACCACGACCATATAGTCCCGATCGTCGCGCAGGAAGCGCTCGATCTGCGGGAGCCAGCGGGCGTTGCGCTCCGTCACGAGTGCGCGGTAGAGCTCGGGGAACTCGCGGTATTCGCGGCTCATGAGATCGGCGAGGCGCTCGGTGTCTCCACTGCGCCAGGCCCGCATCAGCTCGTCCGTGTCGTGCTCGGCATCGTGCATGTCCTCGAGGGTGAGCTCGAGGAAGCGCGCCTGCTGCGCGCTCGTGAGACCCTCGAGCTGACCGAGCTGCTGCTCGAGCGTCTCGAGTCCGAGAATCGGCTTGTGATCCTTCTGCGCGCGCCGCTCGATCTGCATCTCGACGCCCTGATCAGGATCGTAGCCGAGTTGCAGATATTCGAGATCGGTGAGCGACAGCGCGATCGCCCACGGAGCGAGCTGCTCGAGTCCTGCCATGGGCAAGCCCAGGCGGCCGGCCTCGGTGCTCAACTTCTCGTAGCGCTGCGGGCCGATAAGCTGCCGCAGCGTCGTGCCCTTGAGAGTGCCGTGCTGGAGCATGAAATCCTGAACGGCCGTTGGATCCAGGCTCGACAGGTCGATCTCCATCACGATGGTCTGGGCGTGGGCATACGCCTGGTCAAAGGCCGCGGGAAGCGTGGCTTCATCCGCCTTCAGCAGATGAACCGACTCGGCGAGATACACCGTGTTGTGCGAGCCGCGCAGCGCCCATACGGGGCTCTGCGCGTGAGCGCTCAGGCTGCAGAGCAGGCAGAGCGCGGCGAGGCTGCGGCGCATGCATCCACCCAGATGACCTCGGTGAGCACCGTTCCATCGGCCCGCAGCGTGAGCGTGCGATAGGCGGGCGGGCGCGGATCGACGGCGAACTCATCGGAGTGTGGCAGGAACTGCGCACAGGTGGAAGGCGTGCCGAGCAGCCGCACGTTTCGGCGCAACGCATCGAAGCTCTGATGCACGTGGCCCCAGAGCACGGCGCGCACGTTGCGATGCGCATCGATGATGCGAAAAAACTCATCCGCGTTGGTGAGCCCGACCCGATCGAGCCAGCGACTCGACATCGGCACCGGGTGATGATGCAGGCACACGAGCGCGTGGCGTTCTGCGGCGCCCGCGAGTGCTGCATCGAGTTGCGCGAGGCTCGCCTCGCTCAGATGGCCTTCAGCCGAGCCGGCGACGCTGCTGTCGAGCAGGACCAGGCGCCAGGCTCCGAGATCTACGACGCCGCCGACCACGAAGGGTGCCCGAGCGAGCTCGCGGCTCATCGCGAGAGGCTCATCGTGATTGCCGGGCACACAGTAGATCGGCTTGCCCAGCGTCTCGAAGGCGCGACGAAAATTGGCATAGCCTGCCGGGTCATCCTGTACCAGATCCCCCGTCACCACAACGGCATCGACGGGCCACTCGTGGGCACGCGCGTGCGCAAGCGTGCGCAGCAGTGCCGGGAACGTGGCGACGCCGCGCAGCAATCCGCCCTCATCGGCGTACAGGTGCGGATCCGTGAACTGAACAAGGCGCAATGCGCTCATAGGCTGGCTGGTAACTACCGGACTTCTCTTGCGCTGAAATCGTAGCAGAGCAAGCCGCGCGCCTGAGTGAACTGGATCAAGCACCACGAGCGCTCATGGCGCGTAATTTGATGCAGTACGCGTTTGCTGCGGCACATAATGTGATGGCGGCCAAGAGCCGCCAGGAGTTACCCGATGTCAACCCGAAGCATGTCTCTGTCACCCGACATTTACCGATATCTGCAGGAGCATTCGGTACGCGAGACGCCGCTGCTCGAGCGCCTGCGTGCGACCACCGAAGGCATGACCGGCGCAGAGATGCAGATCAGTCCCGAGCAGGGTCAATTCATGGCGCTGCTCGTGCGACTCATCGGCGCGCGCCGCTGCATCGAGCTCGGGACGTACACGGGCTACTCGAGTCTCGCGATCGCGCTCGCGCTGCCGCCGGATGGCAAGATCATCGCCTGCGACGTGAGCGAGGAGTGGACGAGCGTCGCGCGCCAGTTCTGGCGTGCGGCCGGAATCGAGCATCGCATAGAGCTCAAGCTGCAGCCGGGGCTTGTGACGTTGGATGAGCTGCTCGCCGCCGGCGGCGCCCACACGTTCGACTTCGCGTTCGTCGATGCGGACAAGCCCAACTACATTGCATATTACGAGAAGCTGCTGACGCTCGTGCGCAAGGGCGGACTGATCGCGGTGGACAACACCTTGTTCGTGGCCGGGAGCGACATCGCCGGCAGCGATAGCGGCCTGGCGCGTACGCTGCGCAAGTTCAATGACCATGTGCATCACGACGAGCGCGTCGATCTCGCGCTCGTCCCGATCGGCGAGGGGTTGACGCTGCTGCGCGTCCGGTGAAGGTTTGCGGCCGCTGAACCCGCTGTGGTCTACAATATGCTCATCGCCGGCCGGCCCCGCGCCGTTTCGGTGCTCCAGTCACGCAGAGGACTCTCGTCATCATGCCAGTCAAAGTGGGGATCAACGGCTATGGCCGCATCGGTCGCAACATCCTGCGCGCGTTGTACGAATCGAAGCGCACGGGGGAACTGCAGATCGTCGCGATCAACGACCTCGGTGATGCTCAAACCAACGCGCACCTGACGCGCTACGACACCGCGCATGGCCCGTTCCCGGGGGAGGTCAGGGTCGATGGCGATGCGATGGTCGTGAACGGTCAGCGCATCCGCGTGCTCGCCGAACGTGATCCGGCAAAGCTCCCCTGGGGTCAGCTCGGCGTCGAGTTCGTGCTCGAGTGCACCGGGTTATTCACTGCCAAAGCCAAGGCCGGTGCGCACCTGAATGGCGGCGCCAGGAAGGTCGTGATTTCGGCGCCGGGCGAGAAGGACGTGGATGCGACGATCGTCTACGGGGTCAATCACGGTGTCCTCAAGGCCGGATATACCGTGATCTCCAATGCGTCCTGCACGACCAACTGTCTTGCGCCGGTCGCCAAAGTGATCAACGACAAGATCGGCATCAGCGCCGGGGTGATGACGACGATTCACTCGTACACCAACGACCAGGTGCTCACCGACGTGTACCACAAGGATCTGCGCCGCGCCCGATCGGCGACGATGTCACAGATCCCGACCAAGACCGGCGCGGCGGCCGCGGTCGGGCTGGTTCTGCCGGAGCTCAACGGCAAGCTCGATGGCTTTGCGATCCGCGTGCCGACGATCAACGTGTCGCTCGTCGATCTGAGCTTCACGGCGCGGCGTGAGACCTCGGCGGATGAGATCCATAAGCTCATGAAGGAGGCTGCGAGCGGGCCGATGAAGAACATCCTCGCCTACAACGAGGAGCCCCTCGTCTCCGTGGACTTCAATCACAACCCCCACTCGGCGATCTTCGATGCGACGTTGACCAAGGTCATCGGCGGCACGCTGGTGAAGGTCTGTGCCTGGTACGACAACGAGTGGGGTTTCTCCAATCGCATGCTCGACACGACGCTCGCGTGGTCGAAAGTGACCTGAAGATGAGCGTTCTGCGGATGGCGGACCTCGATCTGCGCGGCAAGCGCGTGCTCATCCGCGAGGACCTGAACGTGCCCGTTCAGGCCGGGGTCGTGACGAGCGATGCGCGAATTCGCGCCGCCCTGCCGACTCTGCGGCGGGCACAGGAGGCGGGCGCACGGGTGCTCGTGCTCTCGCATCTGGGTCGTCCCGAGGAGGGCGTCTACGACGAGCAGTACTCGCTCGCGCCGATCGCAGCGCGACTGTCCGAGCTTCTCGGCCGGCCCGTACCGCTGCGCAAGCATTGGCTGCAGGGGGTCGAGTGCGCTCCCGGCGAGGTGGTACTGTGCGAGAACGTGCGCTTCAATCGGGGTGAGAAGAAGGACCAGGAGGACCTCGCGCGCAGCATGGCCGCACTGTGCGATGTGTTCGTGATGGATGCGTTCGGCACGGCACACCGGGCTGAAGCGAGCACCCACGGGGTGGCGCGCTTTGCGCCGATCGCCTGTGCCGGACCGCTCCTCGTCAGCGAGCTCGAGGCGCTCGAGCGCGCGCTCGAGAAGCCGGCGCGCCCGCTTGTGGCGATCGTCGGTGGATCAAAGGTATCGACGAAGCTCACCGTGCTGTCGGCGCTGCTTTCCAGGGTGGACCGTCTGATCGTCGGCGGCGGCATTGCCAACACGTTCCTCGCGGCGACGGGCATCAACGTCGGCAAATCACTGCATGAGGCCGAGATGCTCGACATTGCTCGCGGGCTCATGAAGCAGGCGCGCGAGCGCGGCGCGGAGATTCCCCTGCCGACCGATGTCGTTGTGGCGCGCGAGCTCGCAGCCACGGCCCATGCCGATATTCGCTCGGTGCACGACGTACACCCCAACGAGATGATTCTCGACATCGGTCCGGATACGGCCGAGCGGATCGGCGAATCGCTGAAGTCGGCGGGTACGATCATCTGGAATGGGCCAGTCGGCGTCTTCGAGTTCGATCAATTCGGCGAGGGCACCCTTGCCGTCGCCAACGCGATCGCAAGCAGCAAGGCTTTTTCCCTTGCCGGGGGTGGCGATACGCTAGCGGCGATCGAGAAGTACGGAGTGGAGGAAGGCATCTCCTACATCTCGACCGGAGGCGGGGCATTTTTGGAATTCGTCGAAGGCAAGCGACTCCCCGCGGTCGCGCGTCCTCGAGGAGCGTGCCGCGGGCCCGACTGATGGAGACTTTGAGAAGGACGAAGATCGTCGCGACGGCGGGACCTGCGACCGATGACCCGAGCGTACTTGCGGAAATGCTGCGCGCCGGCGTAGGTGTGGTGCGACTGAACGCCTCGCACGGCAACCGTGACGATCTCAAGCGCCGGCTGCACCTGGTGCATCAGGCGGAGGAGCGCGCCGGCGAATGCGTCGGGCTGCTTCTGGATCTGAGCGGTCCGAAGATCCGGATCGAGTGCTTCGCGCAGGGCCGCGTACAGCTCGAAGAGGGTGCGCGCTTCGCGCTCGACACCGCCTTCGATGCCAAGGCGGGCAACGTGGAATGCGTGGGCGTCGCGTACAAGGACCTGCCTCACGACGTTGCGGCCGGTGATGCGCTGCTGCTGTCGGACGGGCAGATCGTGCTCGATGTCGAGCGTGTCGAGGGCACGCGCATCGAGACGCGCGTGCGGGCGGGCGGCGAGCTCTCGGACCGCAAGGGACTCAACCGTCAGGGCGGCGGCATCTCAGCGCCCGCGCTCTCGGACAAGGATCGCGAGGACATCCGCTTCGCCGCCGAAGCTCAGATCGACTACGTCGCGGTGTCCTTCGCGCGCGACGCTTCCGACATCGAGCAGGCCCGCTCGCTGGTTCGGGCCGCGGGCGGTAAGGCCGGCATCGTTGCGAAGATCGAGCGCCAGGAAGCGGTCGCCAACCTCTACGGAATCATTCAGGCAGCGGACGTGGTCATGGTCGCGCGCGGCGATCTCGGCGTGGAGATGGGCTACGCGGAGCTCACGGGTCTGCAGAAGACCATCATCCATCAATCGCGTGCCAAGAATCGCGTCGTGATCACGGCGACGCAGATGATGGAATCGATGATCCAAAATCCCATTCCCACACGCGCCGAGGTCAGCGACGTCGCCAACGCGGTCATGGATGGTACCGATGCGGTCATGCTGTGCGCCGAGACCGCGACGGGCCGCTATCCCGTAAAGGCCGTGCAGGCCATGGCGCAGGTGATTGGCGGTGCGGAGAAGTACCAGCTCGCCCATAGCCGCACACGGCACCGGGTGGACGGCTACTTCCAGGGCACGGAGGAGGCGATCGCGATGGCCGTCATGTACACGGCCAATCACATGAAAGTGCGCGCGATCGTCGCATTGACGGAGTCGGGTGCGACGCCGCTTTGGATGTCGCGCATCCGCTCTGACATCCCGATCTACGCGTTCACCCGCCACGAGGCGACCCGCCGCAAGGTCACGCTGTATCGCGGTGTCTATCCGGTCATATTCGACGTGACGGGGGCCGACAAGGTCGAGCGGCTCTACAACGCGATCTTTGCGCGCCTCCTCGAGCTGAAGCTGGTGCGGCAGGGAGATCTCGTCATCCTCACGAAGGGTGAGCTGTCGGGCGTTGAGGGTGGCACCAACTCGATGCAGATCCTGAAGGTCTTCCTGAGCAACTAGGACCTGTCCACGCTCATTTCATCCGGGTGCCGCAAGCCATGCGCGTGAGGGCGCGCATCAAGCTCCTTTCTCTCGCCATCGCGCTCATCGTGGGGGTTCCACTTGCGATCGCGCACCTGCTGCTGCGCGCCTCGCTCCCGCAACTCGACGGGCGCATCACCGTAGCGAGTACCCGAAGTCCCATCAGCATCGAGCGCGACGCGCTCGGTATCGCGACGATCGAGGCGGCAAGCCGCGCCGATCTCGCCTTTGGCACCGGCTTCGTGCACGGCCAGGACCGCTATTTTCAGATGGATCTGTCGCGTCGGCTTGCGGCGGGGGAGCTGAGCGCGCTTTTTGGCGAGGCGGCACTCTCGCAGGATCGCAAGGCGCGACGCTTCGAGCTGCGCACCGTGGCACAGCAAGTGCTCGCGCAGGCGAGCCCGGGGCAGCGCGAGCTTCTCGAGGCCTACAGCCGCGGCGTCAACGCCGGGCTCGGCAGCCTCGACTCACGGCCGTGGGAATACTGGGTGCTACGCACGAAGCCCGAGCCTTGGAAGCCCGAGGACAGTTTCCTGGTGGTCTACGCGATGTGGTGGGATCTGCAGTACGGCGATCTCGAGAGTGACATCCTGCGGCGCACGCTCAACGACAAGCTCGGTGGAGCGGTGTGCGAGGACGGCTGGCGCTGCGGGCTCAAGTTCTTCTATCCCGCGCGCACGCCCTGGGACGCGCCCAACGTCGAGGATCAAGCGCAGCTGCAGGCCGCCGATGCCCGCGATGCCGAGCCCGAGTCGATTCCCGGCGAGGACGTCCTTGATGTCCGGGCTGCGGCCCGAGGCCGCCCCACGCGCATGGCGCGGGCATCGCTCGAGGAGCCGGTCGCATTCTCGGGCGTGATCGGCAGCAACAACTGGGCGATCGCGGGTCGCCTCACCTCCTCCGGCGCAGCGCTCGTCGCCAACGACATGCATCTCGACCTGCGCGTACCGAACGTCTGGTACCGAGCGCGGCTGCGCCTATCCGCGCAGGCCTCGTCGGCCCGGCTCGATCTGAACGGTGTCACCTTGCCCGGAGCCCCGCTCGTCGTCGCAGGATCGAACGGCCATGTCGCCTGGGGATTCACCGACAGCTATGGACATTGGCTCGCCGTGAAACCGCAGGCCTGTCTCGGCGTGGATGAAGCGGCCATGCACACGCCGCAGGGCGATGTGCCGCTGCACAGCAGGCTCAGCCGCATTCGGGTACGCGGTCAGGCCGATGTGCAGGAGCGCGTGCAGTCCTCCACATTCGGAGTGCTGTACGCGTTCGATGCGGCCGAGCAGCGCTGCTGGTTCGTGCAGTGGCTCGCGCAGCTCCCCGGCCGCGACCAATCTCAACATGCTGCAGTTCGAGCGCGCGACGAGCGCCCAGCAGCTGCTCGCGTTGGCGCCGGGCATCGGCATCCCGCATGAGAATCTCATCGTCGGTGACAGCGAGGGTCACATCGGCTGGGCCATTGCAGGGCGCGTGCCGGAGGAAACCGATGCGCGACGGCTCGACGCAGCGCCGAAGTGGAGATCCGCTGATGCGCCGCGGCTGCTGGATCCGCCGCTCGGCAGGCTCTGGAGCGCCAACGCCCGTCCCATCGATCGACCCGAGGCGCTTGCGGCAATCGGCGCGGAGGAGGCGGATTTGGGCGCGGGCTACGCGCTCGGTGCACGCGCGCGCCAGATCCGGGATGCGCTTCTTGACCTGCACGCGCCCATAAGAGTCGCCGACATGCTCGGTGTGCAGCTCGATAATCGAGCGCTCTTTCTGGCCCACTGGCAGCAGCTTGCAGTGAGTCTGCTCGATGCCGATGCGCTACGCGATCAGCCGCGGCGCGCGCAGTTCGCGCGCCTGGTCGCGAGCTGGGATGCGCGCGCGGGCATCGACTCGACCGGCTATCGACTCGTGCGGGCTTTCCGCACGGTGACGGCGAACGCGACCTGGCAGATGATCGCCGCTGCGCTCGGCATCGACTCGGCACGACGGCCGCCGCAGTTCGAGCAGCCGCTGTGGACGCTCGTGACGCGCCAGCCATTGCATCTGCTCGCCGCGGACTATCCCAGCTGGCGCGCCTTTCTGCTGGCACAGCTCGATGCCACGATCGTCGAGCTCGAGAGGCGCTGCGGCACACTGGAGCGCTGTCGCTGGGGTGCGCGCAATCCGGTTGCGGTCCGGCACCCGCTCTCAAGCGCGCTGCCTTTCCTCGCCCGGCTCATCGACATGCCGACGCTGGAGCTGCCCGGCGACTCCGATATGCCGCGCGTGCAGGACGGCGCCGTCGGCGCCTCGGAGCGCTTCGCCGTCTCCCCCGGTCACGAGGCGGAGGGGTATCTCGATATCGCGGGCGGCCAGAGCGGACATCCGCTCTCGCCATATTATCGCGCCGGCTTTCAGGAGTGGGCCGAGGGCAAGCCGCTGCCATTTCTGCCCGGACCGAAACGCCACGCGCTTCTGCTTAATCCGCTAGCGGGCACGGTAGACTCGATCCCATGAGCGCCCGTTTCAGCGGCACCGAGCGTTATGTCGCAACCGACGATCTGAAGATGGCGGTGAACGCCGCGATCACACTCGAGCGGCCGCTCCTCATCAAGGGCGAGCCCGGTACCGGAAAAACGCAGCTCGCTCAGGAGATCGCCGCCGCACTCGAGCGGCCGCTTTATGAGTGGCACATCAAGTCGACCAGCAAGGCGCAGCAGGGCCTGTACGAGTACGACGCCGTCTCCCGGCTGCGCGACTCGCAGCTCGGCGATGCGCGCGTGCACGACATCCGTAACTACATCGTGCACGGAAAGCTGTGGGAGGCCTTCGCCTCGGAGCGCCAGCCGGTGCTGCTCATCGACGAGATCGACAAGGCCGATATCGAGTTTCCCAACGATCTGCTGCGGGAGCTCGATCGCATGGAGTTCTACGTGTACGAGACCCGCGAGCTCGTGCGTGCGCTTCATCGCCCCATCATTCTCATCACGAGCAACAACGAGAAGGAGCTGCCCGACGCATTTCTGCGCCGCTGCTTCTTTCACTACATCCGCTTTCCGGATGAGGACACGATGACGCGCATCGTCGAGGTGCACTACCCGCATCTCAAGCGCGAATTGCTCGCCGCGGCGCTGAGCGGATTCTTCCGCCTGCGCGAGATGCCCGGACTCAAGAAGAAGCCCTCGACCTCGGAGCTCCTCGACTGGATCAAGCTGCTGCTGGCCGAGGACGTACCGCCCGAGGCGCTGCGCGAGCGGGATCCGCGCAAGGGCCTGCCACCGCTCTACGGGGCGCTCCTCAAGAACGAGCAGGACGTGCATCTGTTCGAGCAGATCATGTTTCTGCAGCGCGGCGCGAAGTGAAGCGCGCGCCGGGGAAGCACGATGCTCACGCGCTTTCTCTTCGAGCTCCGCACAGGGGGCATTCCGGTGAGCATCACGGAGTTCCTGACGTTGCTCGGCGCGCTCGAGGCGCGCGTGGCCGACGGCTCGGCGGAGCAGTTCTACCATCTCGCGCGGGCTGCGCTCGTCAAGGACGAGCGGCTGTACGATCGCTTCGATCGCATCTTCAGCGAGTACTTCAAGGGCGCCGACAGGCTCCTCGAGCCTGATACGGGAAAGCTCCCGAGCGCCTGGCTCGAGGCACGCGCGCAGCTTTCTCTGAGCGAGGAGGAGCGCAGCCGCATCGCCTCTCTCGGGGGCTGGGAGCAGCTGCTCGAGGCTCTGCGGGAGCGGCTGCGCGAACAGCGCGCGCGCCACGAGGGCGGTAATCGACAGATCGGTACGGCGGGAACCTCGCCCTTCGGCCGCATGGGATTCAATCCGGAAGGTGTGCGCGTGGGAGGGCCGGGCACGGGCGCCCGCAGCGCCGTGAAGGTCTGGGAGCGCCGCGAGTACGCCAATCTCGATGACGGTGTCGAGCTCAACACGCGCAACATGAAGCTTGCGCTGCGCCGCCTGCGTCGCTTCGCACGCGAGGGTTTGGCCGAGGAGCTCGATCTCGGCGCCACCATCGATGCGACGGCGCGCAACGCAGGCCTCCTGGATTTGAAGCTCGTCCCGGAGAGGCGCAACACGGTCAAGGTGCTGTTGCTGCTCGATGTCGGCGGATCGATGGATGAGCACGTACGGCACTGCGAGGAGCTGTTCTCGGCCGCGCGTGCTGCGTTCAAGCGCCTCGAGCACTTCTACTTTCACAACTGTCCCTACGAGAGACTCTGGCGCGACAACCGGCGGCGCTTCGCTCAGCCGATCGAGACTGCGCAGATCCTGCGAACCTATGGGCGCGATCACCGGGTCATCTTCGTGGGCGATGCGGCAATGAGTCCTTACGAGATCCTGCAGCCGGGCGGCAGCATCGAGCATTGGAACGCCGAGGCAGGCTCGGTGTGGCTGCAACGTATTTGTGCCGCGTTCCCGCGCGCAGTGTGGCTCAACCCGTGCGCCGCCCGAAGCTGGGAGCACAGCGCCTCGACGCGCATCGTGCGCGGCCTTCTGGGCGAACGGATGTTTGCGCTCACGCTGCAGGGGCTCGATGCTGCGATGACAGAGCTGGGGAGGCGTGCTCCGAGCGCGCGTGAGCCGGTGGCGCATGCATCCCTTTGAGATGACGGCGAGCGCGAACCGCGGGCGCCGCCCCATGGTCGGCCTGGTGCTGACCGGAGGCGGGGCGCGCTCGGCCTATCAGATCGGCGTGCTGCGCGCCTTGAGCGAGATTCTGCCCAAGGGCCGCAACCCATTCCCGGTCATCGTGGGAACTTCCGCCGGTGCGGTGGCTGCCGGGGTGCTCGCCTCGCAGGCGCATCATTGGCACAGGGCGGTCGCGGGACTCGAGTCGGTCTGGGCGAACTTTCGTGTGTCGCAGGTGTTCCTGGTCGATCCGCTGCATATGCTGCGCGCGGGACTGCACTGGAGCCTTGCGCTCATGTCGGGAGGCATGCTGCTGACGCCGCCCAAATCAATACTCGACAATGCTCCGCTGCGAGATCTGCTGAGTCGGCATGTGGAATGGCCGGGCATCAGGACCAGCATCAGACGGGGCCACCTGCACGCCTGCGCGTTGTGCGCGACGAGCTATGCGAGTGGTCAGTCGGTCGCCTTCTACGACGGCGATCCCGCCATCACGGATTGGGCACGCTCCCAACGCCTCGGACGCCGCACCACCCTCACGCTCGAGCATCTGATGGCAAGTGTCGCCATTCCGCTGCTCTTCCCGCCGATGCCCCTGGGCGAAGAATTTTTCGGCGACGGTGCCATGCGGCAGATGAACCCCTTGAGTCCGGCGATCCACCTCGGGCGCCGATCGGCTCCTCATCATCGGCGTGCGCGCGCGCCGCGAGGCGGGCGTCGCCACGACGCGCCTGCCGAGCCCGGTACCCACGCCAGGTCAGATTTTCGGCTACATGCTCGATACGCTCTTCACGGATCAGATCTACACCGATCTCGAGGCGCTCGAGCGGCTCAATCAGCTGGTGCGCGCTGCACCGGCGGCTGCCCGCGGACTGCGGCACGTCGATACGCTGATGCTCGCGCCCAGTATCGATCCACGCGAGGTCGCCGCGCGTCACGTCGCGGAGATGCCGCGCGGGACTGCGCGCGCTGCTGCGCGTGATTGGCGCGCGCGATGCGGCGGCAGCCAGCTCGCGAGCTACCTGATGTTCGAGGCAGCGTACACGCGCGAGCTGATCGAGCTTGGCTATCGCGATGCCATGGACGCGCGGGCGGCGCTGCTGGCCTTCATGGAGGGAGAGCGGCTGCCGCCGGTGCTCACATCGCCCGGAGTCGCGCAAGCGACCTGAGCCGGCAGCCGGCGAACGCCTTCGCGCCGCGTGCCGTCGCCGCTATCATGGCGGCCATCATGGCTACTCAGCACGCACTGCCCGTCACCCGCGCAGACAATTTCGCCGAATGGTATCAAGCGGTCGTGAGCGAGGCCGACCTCGCCGAGGAGTCCGGCGTGCGCGGCTGCATGATCATGCGGCCGTGGGGATATGGGATCTGGCAGCGCATGCAGGAGCTGCTCGATCGCCGCTTTCGCGATACGGGTCATGAAAACTGCTATTTCCCGCTGTTCATACCGCTGAGCTACATCGCAGAAGGAGGCCGAGCACGTCGAGGGTTTCGCACGAGGAAATGGCCGTGGTGACCCACCATCGTCTGAAGACCATCGACGGGGTGCTGCAGCCGGATCCGGATGCGAAGCTCGAGGAGCCGCTGATCGTGCGGCCGACTTCCGAGACCATGATCGGCGCTGCATTCCAGCGCTGGATCCGCTCGCACCGCGACCTGCCCCTGCTCCTCAATCAGTGGGCCAACGTCGTGCGCTGGGAGATGCGGCCGCGACTGTTGCTGCGCACGGCCGAGTTTCTCTGGCAGGAAGGACACACCGCGCACGCCACGCAGGAGGAGGCGCTCGAGGAGACCCTGCGCATGCTCGAGGTGTACCGCTCCTTCGCCGAGGACGTGCTCGCGATGCCGGTGATCGCAGGCGAGAAGCCCGCCGCACGAGCGTTTTCCGGGCGCGGAGAGCACCTACTCGATCGAAGCGATGATGCAGGACGGCAAGGCACTGCAGGCCGGCACGGCCCATTATCTCGGCACGCACTTCGCCCGCGCGCAAAATATCCGCTACCAGACCGAGCAGGGCGATCTTGCCTTCGCGCATACGACGAGCTGGGGTGTTTCGACCCGGCTCGTCGGCGGTGTGGTGATGACCCACGGAGACGATGACGGCTTGCGCGTGCCGCCGATCGTCGCGCCGCGTCAGATCGTGCTGCTGCCGATTCTGCGCGATCGGCCGGAGGACGCTTCGGTCGTCGGAGTATCTGCGAGGCACTCGCGGCAGCAGCTCAATCAAACGAGCGCATTCGGCGAGCCGGTACGTGCGAGCGTCGATCGCAAGGCCGGCCGCGCCGTGGACAAGCGCTGGATTGCATCAAACGCGGGGTTCCCGTGATCTGCGAGATCGGCGCGCGCGATGTCGCGGCTTCGGCACGTCACGATCATCCGCCGCGACCGCCCGCGCAATGGCGAGCGCATCGAATCCAGGAGCATGCCAGCGTGAGGAGTTCGTGCGCACGGCGCCGGCGCTGCTTGCAGAGATTCAGGCGGCGCTGCATGAGGAGGCGGCTGAGCGGCTGCGCGTGAACATCAGCTCGGATATCAGAACGCTCGATGACCTCGTCGCCTACTTCAAGGACTCGACCGACAGCGACGCGTTCCGGGGCTGGGCTCGGGTGCCATGGTCACGGCCGCAGGGCGCTGCACTCGCGGCGGTCGATGCCGATTGAAGGCGCTGAAGCTCACGATACGCAACGCTCCGCTCGAGCAGCCGGACCTCGCCGGGACGCGCTGCATGTTCAGCGACGCGCCTGCCTCTGAGTGGTATTGGTCGGTCGGGCCTACTGAGTCGTTGCTGCAGTGAAGACGCGCGTGCCGTGTCAGCTCACGGCACTGATCGCGGGCTTGAGCAAGCGCGCATCGGTGAGACCACTGTGCCGCACCGTGACGTGCGAATAGCGTGCGGCGAAGCGACCAGCCAGTCGATCGACGATGTACACCGAGCGGTGCTGGCCACCCGTGCAGCCGACTGCGATCGTCAGATAGCCGCGGCTCATCGCCAGGTATTCCGCAATGCGCGCGAGATGAAGTGCTCGATGTCGTCGATCAGCCGCCGACGCTGGCGTGCGATTCGAGGAACCGCGCGACCTCCGGATCGCGTCCGGTGAGATTGCGCAGTCGCGAGCTCCCAGTACGGATTCGGCAGCGAGCGCGCATCGAACACGAAGTCCGCATCGCCCGGGATGCCGTGCTTGAAGCCGAAGGACTCGAAGGTGATCGAGAGGCGGCCGCACGGCCGCTGCCCGACACGCTGGTGCACGAGCTGACGCAGATCGTGCACGCCCATGCGCGAGGTGTCGATCGTGCAGATCGGCCGCATTGGCGATGGGCTCGAGCAGCCGCGCTCCAGATCGATGGCCTCGCGCAGACCCGCTTCTCGGGCTCATCGGATGCTTGCGGCGCGTCTCGGCGAAACGGCGCAGCAGTTCCTCCTCGCGAGGCCACCAGAAACACCACTTCACAGTGGATGCCGCTGCGCTTCAGCTCATCCAGCAATCCGGGGATCGTGGCGATCTCGGCAGCCGTATTGCGGGCATCGAGACCGACCGCGGTGCGCTGGTAGGTCTGCTCGGCGCTGCGGACGGTGTACGAAATGAAGGGTTTGAGAAGCGCGGCGGGCATGTTGTCGATGCAGTAGTACCCGAGATCCTCGAGCATGTGCAGCGCCATGCTCTTGCCCGAGCCGGACAGCCCGCTGATGACGATGATGCGCACGCCGACTGCTGCGGCTCGGCGGAGCAAGTGCCGCCTGGGCGGTTGCGCGCGCACGGGAGGCGCGCTTCGCGACTCCCCGGCGTGGTGGTCCTGCAGTTTCTCCTTGTGCTTGCGGACGCAGCGATCGAGCTTGTCGCTCAGGGCGTCGATGGCTGCATACATGTTGGGCTCCGTCGCGTTGGCGTGAATGTCACAGCCGCTCACGTGAAGTGTCGCTTCTGCCTTCTGCCTCAGCTTCTCAACGGTCAAGACGACAATGCACATCGATGACCTGATCGAAGTGGCGCACGATGCGCACGAGCTTCTTCTCCACGTACCCGCGCAGCGCGGGAGTGACCTCGACGTGATGACCGTTGACATTTAGCCTCATAAAGCCGTCTCCTTGTGGTGGACGATTTACATCTGCTTTGATCCTGCGCGCCGGCGCTCGTTGGAAGGCGCAATTCCCATGCCCTCGCGGTATTTGGCGACCGTGCGGCGGGCGACGGGAATGCCTGCGACTGACAACAGCTCCGCAATTCGTCCATCGCTCAGCGGACTCTCCGCATCTTCCTCTTTGACGAGCTTTCGGATCTTGGCTCGGATCGCCGTCGAGGAGGTGCCCGAGCCGTCGGCGCCCTCGACCTGGCTGGAGAAGAAGTAGCGCAGCTCGAAGACGCCGCGCGGGGTGTGCATGTACTTGCCCGAGGTGACCCGCGAGATGGTCGATTCGTGCATCTCCACGGCCTCGGCGATGTCCTTGAGGATCATCGGTCGCATGTGCTCATCGCCATGCTCGAGGAATGCGGCCTGGCGCTCGACGATGGAGCGCGCCACCTTCATGAGCGTGTCGTTGCGAATCTCGAGGCTCTTAGCAGCCAACGCGCCTCCTGCAGCTGCGCACGCATGCTCGCGTGACTTGCGCTGCGCCCGATCAGGCTCGCATAGCTGTGGTTCAGGCGCACGCGCGGCAACGTGGCGGCGTTGATCTCGACGCCCCAGCCGTGATCCGTGCGGCGCACGAAGACATCGGGGACGACATATTCTGCCGCGCCACCGCTGACGGTTGCTCCGGGGCGCGGATGACAGGCGCGCACCAGAATCAGCGCGGACGCGAGCTCCTCGTCCGTCGTGCGCAGCTCCCGGCGCAGCAGCGACAGCTCCCGCTCCGCGACCAGCGCGAGGTGTTGCCGCGCGATCTGCAGGGCAGTCGATAGGCCGGGCGTGATGGGGTCGAGCTGACGAAGTTGCAGCTCGATGCACTCACCGACCGAGCGGGCAGCGACGCCGGGCGGATCGAGCGCCTGCACGCGCGCGAGCACCGTCTCGACCTCTGCCGCGTCGCACTCGATCTCGGGGCGCAGAGTGTTGGCGATCTCCTCGAGGCTCTCGGTGAGATAGCCGTCGTCGCTGATCGCATCCACGATGGCGCTCGCGATCGCCAGGGCGCGAGGCTCGAGCTTCGCCATCTCGAGCTGCCACAGCAGGTGCTCCTGCAGCGATTGTCCAGTCGCATCGGCGAACTCCTGCTGGCGTTCGTCGTCTTCGGCGTTCCATGTGCTTTCGGATGTGCCGATGCTGCGCTCGCCCCAGTGCTCATCGATGACCTCGATGCTCGTGTCCTGGTCCGCGGCGGCCGGTGCGGCGACCTCGGGCTGGGGGGCCGGCGGCTCCACGGCCTCGAAGGCCCCGGTCGCCTCGGTCTCCTCCACTGGCTCGAGCATGACGTTGCTTTCGAGCAGCTCACGGATGTGCGCTTGGAGCTCGAGAGCAGGCAGCTGCAGGAGTCGGATCGCCTGCTGCAGCTGCGGGGTCATGGTCAGTTGCTGACCCAGCCTGAGCTGCAGTGAAGGTTTCAGCATGGTTCTTGCACTGGAGGGTTCGCCCTTATCTAACACTTTGAAATATAGGGGGTTCCCCGCGGTGCATCGGCATCACAGACGGAACGACTGCCCCAAGTACACCTCACGCACTTGGGGGTTTGCAAGGATTTCTTCTGCAGATCCGGAGGCGATCACAGTTCCTTGATTCACGATGTACGCCCGGCTCACGACCCCCAGGGTTTCGCGCACGTTGTGATCGGTGATCAGGACCCCGATGCCCCGCCCGGTGAGCTCGCGCATGATGCGCTGAATGTCGAGCACGGACAGCGGGTCGACTCCGGCGAAGGGCTCATCCAGGAGCATGAAGCGCGGCTCGGCCGCGAGCGCGCGGGCGATCTCGACGCGCCGGCGCTCGCCACCGGACAGCGAAAGGCCGGCCGTCTTGCGGACGTGCCCGATGCGCAGCTCCTCGAGCAGCTCCTCGAGCGTTCGCTCGCGTGCAGCCCGATCCAGGTTCTCACGCGTCTCGAGGATCGCGAGGATGTTGTCCTCCACAGAGAGCTTGCGGAAGACCGAGGCCTCCTGGGGAAGGTAGCCCACGCCGAGCTGGGCACGGCGATGCATTGGCAGGAAGGTGATGTCGCGCTGCCCGAGAAAGATACGGCCTGCGTCGGCGGCCACGAGCCCGACGATCATGTAGAACGCGGTGGTCTTGCCGGCGCCGTTCGGTCCGAGAAGTCCGACGATCTCGCCCGAGCGGACCTCGAGCGACAGATTGCGTACGACTTGCCGGGACTTGTAGCTCTTTGCAAGTCCCTCGGCCTTGAGCAGCTCAGAGCTCACTGATTGCCGTCTCGCTTCCCGTCCTTGTTGGGCACGATGTGGACGTGGACTCGTTGCCCGGGCGCGCTCTCGCTCTGAACCTGCTGCTGGCGGATGTTGTAGACGATGAGGGGCGCGGTGATCTCGTTGCCGCCATTGGAGAGCCAGGCGTCCTGCGTCAGCCGGACCGTGCCGGCTGCGACTTCATAGTCGATCGAGTCGGCGTGTCCGCGTGCGAGGATGCCGTCGTCCGAGCGTGTCTGCTCGAATTCGGCGGGCTTTCCGGTGATGACGGCGCGCTCCATTTGATTGTTGCGAAAATCGACGGTCGCGCGATCCGAGTGCAGCGTGCCATGCAGCTCGGCGCGCAAGTGCACGTTGCCGGTGAAGACCCAGTGGCTGTTGCTGAACTCGATGGCCGTCGCCTCTGCGCGGTCGGCCGATATCGTGAATTCGTCCTGCGAGATGACCACATCATGCAGGACCGCCTGGTGTGTCTTGAAGTCGACCTCGCTCGATGCGGCCTGAATCTTGATGGTCACCGCGCCGGCTGTCTGCCGCGGCCGCCGCGCACGTCGCAACGAAAATCATTCCGAGCAGCATGACGCCTGCGCGCCGAGCTCAGGGATGCACGACGCCATGAACATTGGACTCCAGCTTGAGGCGGCGATCGTTGAGGCTTGCCTCGAGCCCGGTGCCGCTGAGCTCCTGCCGGCCCCAGCTGAGGAGCACGGCGACCGGACTCGTCGCCACATCCGTGCGGGTATCGACGAAGAGCTGCTCGGTCGCGACCTGCGCCGGCTGTGCGTCCCCCGTGATGCGTCCCCACAGGCGGCACCCCGCCGTTGAGCTCGACCAAAGAATCGTCCTGCAAAATCTGGCCGTGGTCCGCGCGCCCCGACCAGATGTCGCCGTCGGGATCGCGCATTTGCATCTGGACCGCATCGAGCGTCACGACCTGGGTCGCGGGCTGTTGCTGGATGAGGCTTGCCCGCAGCGTGTACATCGGCAGCCCATCCTCTCCGGTCTCGATCAGCTGAGCGTCGCGGGCGGCATAACCGGGGTCTTGTGTCAGAGCGGTATTCGGTGGGCTCGCCGAGGCACCGTTCTGAACACGATCGAGTGCAATCCAGCCTGCGACGACGATCGCAATGAAGGCGATGATCGAAGCGATGCGATACGTCATGGCGGCGACCGATGGCGCCTGCGCGCAGCGAGCAGCCGATCACACACCTCGCGCACCGCACCGCGACCGCCGCTCGGGCGGTCGCGTGATGCGCTGCGGCGCGAGCGTCAGGGTGTGCGTCCGCGACGGCAAAAGCCAGTCCGACGGAGCGCATGCAGCGGAACGTCGGGCGTGTCATCGCCCACACACGCGCAGACCGAGCGGCAAAAGCCTGAGCTTCGAGCGAAGGCGTGTCAGCGCCTGCAAGCTTGTCCTCGACCCCCTGGATCACATGGCGGATGCCGAGCTCGCGGCAGCGCGTGCTGACGGCAGGGGAGCGCCGCCCCGAGATCACCGCAATCTCGATGCCGGCGCGCCAGCAGCGCCTTGATGCCATAGCCGTCGCGCACGTGAAATGCCTTCAAGGCCTCGCCGCGGGCGCCGTAGTACAGGCGGCCATCGGTGAGCACCCCGTCCACGTCCAGCACCAGCAGGCGAATGGCAGCCGCGGCAGCGGCGGGTCGTCGCGTGCGCGGCGCCCACTCAGACCACGCCCGCGCGCAGCAGGTCGTGCACGTTGAATGCGCCGATCAGCTGCGCGCTCGGTATCCGTCACCAGCAGCGCCGTGATGCGATGCAGCTCCATCAGCTGCACGGCCTCGGCGGCGAGCTCGTGCGGGCCGATGGTCTTGCGACCGCCGGCTGTCATCACGTGCGCTCATGACGGCACGTGTGCACGTCGACCCGACGGTCGAGCGCGCGCCGCAGATCGCCGTCGGTGAATATCCCGAGCACGCGCTGCCCATCGTCGACGATCACCGCCATGCCGAGGCCCTTGCGGGTCATCTCGAGCAGTCCCTCGCGCGAGCGTGGCGTCGGGGCCGACGCGCGGCAGGTCTTCGCCGCGTGCGCATGATGTCCTCGACCCGCAGCAGACAGTCGTCGCCCGAGCGTGCCGCCCGGATGCGACACGCGCGAAATCCTGGCCGTGAAGCCGCGCGCCTCGAGCAGTGCCACGGCCAGCGCATCGCCCATGGCCAGCGCCGCGGTGGTGCTCGCGGTCGGTGCCAGGTTGTGCGGGCAGGCCTCCTCGGGCACGCTCACATCCAGCATGACGGTCGGCGGCGCGCGCCAGCGTCGAGTCCGGCTTGCCGGTCAGGGCGATCAGCGGCACGCCGAGGCGCTTCAGATGCGGCAGCAGCAGCACCAGCTCCGGGGTCTCGCCGGAGTTCGACAGTGCGAGCAGCACGTCGCTGCGCGTGATCATGCCGAGATCGCCGTGACTGGCCTCGGCGGGATGCAGAAAGAACGCCGGCGTGCCGGTGCTGGCCAGCGTGGCGGCGATCTTGCGCGCGACGTGGCCGGACTTGCCCATGCCGGTGACGACGACGCGGCCCTGGCAGGCGAGACAGATGCCGGCAGGCCGCGGCGAAGCGCTGATCCAGGCGCGCGCAGTCCGACGCCAGTGCCTCGACATCGAGCGCGCGCGCTCGATCCCGAGTGCATGCGCCGGCGCGGCGATGTGCGCAGCAGCATGCGGCGGTTCTGCGCGTCAGGAGTCATGAGCGCCATGCGGGCGCAGATCGATCATCCGCGCGGCATTTCTTAAGATGCGCCGCATGAATCCCGAACAGGTCGCCGAGCTGATCCGCACCGGGCTGCCCGGCGCGCAGGTGCGGTGCAGTCCGACGACAACACGCACTTCGCGGCGCGCGTGGTCGCACGCGAGTTCGACGGCAAGCGCGGCTTGGCGCGCCATCAGCTGGTCTACCGCGCGCTCGGCGAGCGCATGGGACGCGAGATCCACGCCTTGTCGATCGAGGCCCTACACGCCCGAAGAGTGGGCCGAGCGCGGCGCGCCCCACGCCGGCGACTAAGCCCACAGGACCCATGGATAAGCTGCAGATCCCGGGCGGCATGCCGCTCGAGGGCGAAGTGCGCATTTCCGGCGCCAAGAATGCGACGCTGCCGATTCTGGCCGGCGCGCTGCTGGCCGACGGATCCGGTCATCGATCGGCAACGTGCCGCATCTGCAGGATGTGACCACCACCATCGAGCTGCTCGGGCGCATGGGCGTGAGCGTGACCATCGACGAGCGCATGCGCATCGAGGTCGACGCCTCGACCTTGCGCGAATGCTTCGCGCCCTACGAGCTCGTGAAGACCATGCGCGCCTCGATCCTCGTGCTCGGGCCGCTGCTGGCCCGCTTCGGTCGCGCCGACGTGTCGCTGCCCGGCGGCTGCGCGATCGGCGCGCGGCCGGTCAACATTCATGTGGCGGGCCTGCAGGCGATGGGCGCGGACATCCAGATCGAGGGCGGCTACATCCGCGCGCGCGCCGAGCGGCTGAAGGGCGCGCGCCTGGTGCTCGACACGGTCACGGTGACCGGCACCGAGAACCTCATGATGGCGGCGACGCTCGCCGACGGCGAGACCGTCATCGAGAACGCCGCGCGCGAGCCCGAAGTGGTCGATCTGGCGAATTTCCTGATTGCGATGGGCGCGCAAGATCCAGGGCGCCGGCACCGACAAGATCGCGATCGCAGGGGGTCAAGCGAGCTGCGCGGCGCGCACTACGAAGTGCTGCCCGACCGCATCGAGGGCGGCACCTACCTGGTGGCCGGCGCCATCACCGCGCGGCCACGTGCGCATCAAGAACACCCGGCCCGAGCATCTCGATGCGGTGATCGCCAAGCTGCGCGAAGGCGGGTGCCACGGTCGACATCGGCGACAACTGGATCGAGGTCGACATGCGCGGCCGCCGGCCGCGCGCCGTCGATGTGCGCACCGCGCCGTACCCGGCATTTCCCGACCGACATGCAGGCGCAGTTCGCCGCGCTCAATACCGTCGCCGACGGCGTCGGCACGATCATCGAGACCATCTTCGAGAATCGCTTCATGCACATGCTGGAGATGCGGCGCCTGGGCGCCGAGATCCGTCTCGAGGGCAACACCGCGATCATCCGCGGCGTCGAACGCCTGACCGCCGCGCCGGTGATGGCGACCGATCTGCGCGCCTCGGCGAGCCTGGTGCTGGCCGGCCTGGTCGCCGAGGGTCGCACCGAGATCGAGCGCATCTATCACATCGACCGCGGCTACGAGACCATCGAGGAGAAGCTCGCGCAGCTCGGCGCGCGCATCCGCCGCGTGCCCAACTGAGCCGCGTGCCTGACTGAAAAATGAGGGCTCTTTTATGCAGCTCGGGATGATCGGACTCGGGACGCATGGGCGCCAACATGGTGCGTCGGCTGTCTGCGCGGTGGACATGAGTTCGTCGCATACGACCGACCGGCCGATGCCGTGAGCGCGCTCACGGCGGACGGCGCGAAGCGGCGACCTCGCTCGCGGATCTGGTCGCGTCCCTGCGCCGCGCCGCGCGCGGTCTGGCTCATGGTGCCGGCCAGCGTCGTCGACGCCGTCATTGCACAGCTGCGCCGCTGCTCGCGAAGGGCGACATCCTCATCGACGGCGGCAATTCGCACTACCACGATGACATCCGCCGCGCCGATGAGCTCGCAGAAGGCGAAAATCCACTTTGTCGATGTCGGCACCAGCGGGGGCGTGCTGGGTCTCGAGCGCGGCTACTGCCTGATGATCGGGGGCGAGGAGGCGATCGTGGCATCACCTCGATGCCGATTTTCGCCACCCTGGCGCCCGGCGGAGCGGCCGCCGTCCGGCGGCAAGCGCGCCGCGCACGGTACCGCCGCGCAGGGCTATCTGCACTGCGGCGCGCAACGGCGGGGGCCACTTCGTGAAGATGGTCCACAACGGCATCGAGTACGGGCTGATGGCGGCCTACGCGGAAGGCCTCAATATTCTCAAGCACGCCAACGTCGGCCTGCATCACCAGGGCGGCGAGATGCCGAAACCGCACCGCTCACCGAGCCGCGGCTGTTTCAGTACCGTTCGATCTGGCGCAGGTCGCCGAAGTGTGGCGCCACGGCAGCATCATCACCTCGCAGTTGCTGGATCTGACCGCCGCGGCGCTGGCGCGCGATCCGGCGCTGGCGCAGTTCGCGGGGCGTGTCGCCGATTCCGGCGAAGGCCGCTGGACGGTCGAGGCCGCGATCGAGGAGGGCGTGCCGGCGCACGTCCTGAGCGCGGCGCTGTATGCGCGTTTCGAGTCGCGCGGTCGGGCGGAGTTCGCCGACAAGGTGCTCTCGGCCATGCGCCTCGGCTTCGGCGGTCACGTCGAGAAGAAGAGCTAAGGAGCCGTCCGATGCCGCGAACCTGCCGATGCTCTGGTGCTGTTCGGCGCCACCGGGGATCTGTGCCACCGGAAGATCTTTCCCTCGCTGTATCACCTGGTGCGCCGCGGACGCCTGACGATCGCCGGTCATCGGCGTCGCCCGGGCGGGCTGGACCCGCGACCAGCTGATCGAGCGCGTGCGCGACGAGTCTGTCAGAAGTCGGTGCCGGAGCGCGATGAGGCCGTCGTTGCAGCGGCTCGTGGCGCTGATGCACTACGTGGATGGCGACTACTCGCAGGCGAAGACCTTCCAGGACGCTGCGCAAGCTCCTCGGGAGTGCGCAGGCATCCGCTGCACTATCTCGCCATTCCGCCGAGCATGTTCCCGGTGGTGATCAAGCACTTGGGCGACCGCGGCTGCGCCACCGGTGCGCGGGTGGTGATCGAGAAGCCCTTCGGGCGCGATCTCGCATCGCGCACGCGCGCTCAATCAGACGCTGCACGCCGTGTTTCCCGAGAGCCGCCATCTTTCGCATCGATCACTACCTGGGCAAGGAGCCGGTGCAGAACCTGCTGTACTTCCGCTTCGCGAATTCTTTTCTCGAGCCCATCTGGAACCGCAACTACGTCGCGAGCGTGCAGATCACCATGGCGGAGAACTTCGGCGTCGCAGGGCCGCGGCAAGTTTCTATGACGAGGCCGGCGCGATCCGCGATGTGATGCAGAATCACCTGCTGCAGGTCGTGGCGTTTCTGGCCATGGAGCCGCCGGTGCAATGTCGGCGGCGAGGCGCTGCGCGATGAGAAGGTCAAAGTTTTCGGCTCGATGCGGCCGCTCGAGCCCGGACAGATCTGGTGCGCGGCCAGTTCAAGGGCTATCGGGAGGAGCCGGGCGTGGCGCCCGATTCGAACGGTCGAGACCTACGCGGCGTTGCGGCTGTCCATCGATTCCTGGCGCTGGAGCGGCGTGCCGTTCTACCTGCGCGCCGGCAAGTGTCTGCCGGTGACGGCCACCGAGGTGGTCGTGGATCTGCAGCCGCCGCCGGCGCGAGTATTCGGTGAGCGCCAGCGCCGGGCCAGCCCGAACTATCTGCGCTTTCGGCGTCGGCCCCGATGTGGCGATTGCGCTGGGCGCGCATGCGAAGCGCGCCGGCGAACGCATGCGCGGGCGCGAGGTGGAGCTGTTCGTGGGTCAGCAGCAGGGCGGACGAGATGGACGCGTATGAGCGTCTCATCGGCGATGCGATCAGCGGGGACTCCACTCTGTTCGCGCGCGAGGACGAGGTCGAGGCCGCCTGGGCCGTCGTCGATCCGGTGCTGAACAACGTCGGCCGGTCCTACGAGTACCAGGCACCTGGGGGCCGGCCGAGGCCCGGAAGCTCATCGGCGGCGAATGTGGTTGGTACAACCCGGGTGCAGACGCGCGTTCGTGGGAGCGAGTCTGCGAGATCGATCCCGTCCAGGCGCCCGCGCCGCAAACCTAGCCGCGGCTCGCCGCCCCTGCCTCGGGCCAGGCCTCGGGGTCGGTCCACACCTCGACCCGCGGGCAGCTCATCACTGCGCGCCAGGCGACGCAATCGTCGCTGCGCGCCAGAAGCTGCGCCAGGGCGCTGCGCTTGTCCTGCCCGGCGACCACGAACAAGACGCGCTCGATGCGCTCGAGAACCGCGGGCGTCACGCTCACGGCATCGCGGCCATCCGGGCGGTGTACCGCGAGCGCAAGTTTGCCGCGAGCGCGCTCCAGGTCCTCGGCGCTGAAAAGCGATGCGGTGTGCCCATCTGCGCCGAGACCGAGAAGACCCAGTGGAAGCCTCACCTCGGCCTCGAAGAGCTGCCCAAGGCGCCGCTCATAGTCCGCCGCGGCCTCGGCAAGCGAAAGCTCGGTCGCCACACGCAGTACACGCTGCGACGGCAGCGCGAGTGCATCGAGCAGCGGAGCGGTCTGATGGTAATTGCTGGCATCCGAGCTCGAGGGGACGTAGCGGTCATCGGAATACAGCAGCACCAGGCTGCGACTCGGCCGCACGCCGCGCGCCGCCACCATGCGATATGCCGGCAGGGGCGTCGTGCCACCGGAGAGCATGACGGCGATGCCGCGCTCACTCTCGGAGCCAAGGACGCGTTCGAGTTGATCGGCGAGGGCCGCGTCGAGCTCGGTGCGGCTGCTAAAGCGCTGCAGCAGCGGTGAATTGGAGGATGACATGGACTCTCAACGGTTCTGTGGGCGTTCCGTTACCTGAACTTTCGCCTCGAAGGTAGCGCGGCCGCGCAGGCCCCGCACGGTGAGCGTAGCACCGGGGGCTGCGCTCGCGATGCGTGCGGAGGCTTCCTGCGCCGTGTGGACCGCGGTGCCATTGATCTGATCGAGCAGATCGCCGATGCGCATCCCCGCTTGCACGGCCGGGCTTCCGACGTAGAGATTCGCGAGCACCACGCCACCGTGCAGCAGGCCGAGCTGCGCCGCCTGATCGTTCGTGATGTCCTCGGGCACGATGCCGACCCAGCCGCGCACGACCCGCCCTTTGGCGATGATGTCACTCACCACGCCCCGGACCATGTTGACGGGAATGGCGAAGCCGATGCCTTCGACGCCCAGGTTCTTCGCGACGATGGCCGTGTTGATTCCGACCAGCTCGCCGTTGGTGTCGATGAGCGCTCCACCCGAGTTGCCGAAGTTGATCGCGGCATCCGTCTGAATGAAATTCTCGAACGTCGCCAGTCCGAGCTGCTCGCGCCGCGTGGCGCTGACGATGCCGTGCGTCACGGTCTGTGACAGCCCGAGCGGATCGCCGATGGCGAGCACCACATCTCCCACTTTCAATCGGTCCGAATGCCCAAGTGGCATCACCGGCAGGTTCTTGAGTTTGATCTGCAGCACCGCAAGGTCGGTGTCGGGGTCGCGACCCACGATGCCCGCGACCGCGGAGCGGCCATCCGCGAGCTGCACGCGGATCTGGTCCGCGTTCGCAATGACGTGATTGTTCGTGATGATGTGTCCGTCCCCGTCGGCGATGACGCCGGACCCCAGGCTGCGTTCTTCGCGGCTCCGGTAGCGCGGCCAGTAGTCCCCGAAGAGCTGATCGAAGGGGGAGGGTGCGACGCGCTCGGTGACGAGGCGTGCCGTGTAAATGTTGACCACCGCAGGTGCCGCACGCTGAACCGCGTCGGCGTATGTCAGCGGCGTCGCGGCGGGCGCAGGATCCGGAATGCTGGCCGGCACGCTCGGGGGTGCCACCGGATTCGGCGGCAGCTGCCTGCGGACGAGCTCCGGGCGCCATGCGACGATCACGAACGCGAGCGCAAGTCCGCTCACGACGGAAGCGGCCACGAACAGAAGTCCGCGTGCCAGTTTTCTCATGCAGCGCAGTACCGTTGGCGGGCGGCCGCAGCCGCAGAAGGGAACCCTCGTTTGTGTATAATGCGCCGCCCCCGCAGCTTACGGAAACTGCAGTTCGTGTGCCCCGAGCACGAGCCCGAGTGCGGCCACGGCAGTGCGATTTTCGAAAGAGGCGAGATGATGGTGGCTAGCGGTGTCATCACCGATGACAGTTTGGACGATGATCGCCGGAAATTCCTCACGCTTGCGACCGCAGCTACCGGGGCCGTGGGGGTTGCGTTCGCCGCCACTCCCTTCATCGCCTCGTGGGTCCCCTCCGAGAGCGCGCGCGCGCTCGGCGCGCCGGTCGAGTTCGATGTGTCGAAGCTCGAGCCGGGTCAGATGACCATGGTGACCTGGCGCAAGCAACCCATCTATATCGTCCGGCGCACGCCGCAGATGGTTGCCAGTCTCGGCAACCACGAATCGCGCTTGAAGGATCCGAGCTCGAGCGAGTCCGACCAGCCGCCGTACGCCCAGAACGAGATCCGGGCACGCAACGCGGATTATCTGGTGCTGGTGGGCACCTGCACGCACCTCGGCTGCCTGCCCAAGGCGCGCTTCGAGCGGGCACTGCCGGAGCTCGGGGCTGACTGGCCGGGCGGATTTGCCTGCCCCTGTCACGGCTCGCGCTTCGATCTGGCCGGGCGGGTCTTCCAAGGCTCGCCCGCCTCGGTGAACCTGCGCGTGCCGCCGTACGCTTTTGCCGATGCCCACAGACTGCTGATTGGTGCCGACAGCGACAAAGGAGCTGCCTGATGGCCGTGGTCGTGAAACCCCCGGGCGCCCCGGCCGTGAAGAAGGGGCTGCGCGCGTGGCTCTACAAGCGCTTGCCGGTCAAGGAGTTCATCCGAACCAGTCGACCGGCTATTACGCGCCGAAGAACTTCAACTTCTGGTACTTCTTTGGCTTCATCGCGCTGGTCGTGCTCGTGATGCAGCTGTTCACGGGCATCTTCCTCACGATGTTCTACAAGCCGGGCGAGGCCACCGCGTTCGACTCGGTCGAATTCATCATGCGCGAGGTCGACTTCGGCTGGCTGATCCGCTACCTGCACTCGACCGGCGCCTCGGCATTCTTCGTGGTCATCTACCTGCACATGTTCCGCGCGCTGATGTACGGGTCCTACAAGCGCACCGCGCGAACTGCTGTGGCTGTTCGGCATGCTGGTCTATCTGGCGCTGATGGCCGAGGCGTTCATGGGTTACGTGCTGCCCTGGGGCAACATGTCCTACTGGGCGGCGCAGGTGATCGTCAACATCTTCGGCACCATCCCGGTCATCGGGCCGGGCTCGTGGAATGGATCCGCGGCGACTACGGCATCGCCGATGCCACGCTGAACCGCTTCTTTGCGCTGCACGTGGTCGCGGTGCCGCTGGCGCTGCTGCTGCTGGTGGTGCTGCACCTGGTGGCGCTGCGGCGTACCGGATCGAACAATCCCGACGGCATCGAGATCAAGGCGAATCTCGGTGCCGACGGACATCCGCTCGATGGCATTCCGTTTCATCCCTATTACACGGTGAAGGATTCGTTCGGGATCGGGGTGTTCCTGGTGATCTTCGCCGTCGTGGTGTTCTTCGTGCCGACCCTCGGCGGTATGTTGCTGGAGCACGCCAATTTCGAGCCGGCCAACGCATTCTCGACGCCGATCCGAGATCACACCCTCGTGGTACTTCACGCCCTACTACGCGATCCTGCGCGGCATCCCGACCAGCGCCTCGGCGCGCTGTTGCTGCTGTCGCTGATCGTGGTCTCTCTGTTCCTGCCGTGGCTGGATCGCTCGCCGGTGAAATCGATCCGCTACAAGGGGACGCTGTCCGAGCTTTCCTGGCGCTGTTCACCTCTCCTTCCTGGGTCTCATGTATCTGGGCCTGCAAGCCGCCGGAGCGAATTTCGTGTGGATCGGGCGCCTGTCCACGATCGGCGTACTTCGCCGTCTTCATCCTGATGCCGTTCTATACGCGGATGGAACGCGGTGAAGCCCGTGCCGGACAGCGGTTGACGCTACCATGCGCACGTCCTGAGCTACTGCTGCTCGGCGCGCTGCTGGTCGCGCGTCGGCACCCGCGCGTCGATGGCCCAGAGCGGTGCAGGCCGCATGCGGCCGGCGCGCAGCAGCGCCGAGGCGGCGAGCGGCGAAGGGCTTTGGCCACGACTGGGCAGTCCTGGCACGCCGGACAATTCGGTCTGCGGATCTCGCCTCGCTGCAGCGCGGCGCGCGCGATTTCATGGGCTACTGCCGCGGCTGCCACTCGCTCAAGTACGTGCGCTATTCGCGCCTGGCCCAGGATCTGGAGATCACACCGGCGCTGGCTGCAAAAGTACCTGCTGCCCGCCGGGCGCAAAGCCTGCCGATTACGTCACGGCGCCGATGCCGCGCGCCGATGCGCGAGAACTGGTTCGGCAAGGTGCCGCCCGGATCTGTCGCTGATGGCGCGCGCGCGCGGCGTCGATTACCTGTACCAGCTTCTGACGACGTTCTACGTCGATCCGTCGCGGCCCGACCGGCGCCAACAACCTGCGCCTGCGAGCCGTCGCCATGCCGGATGTGCTGTCCGATCTGGAGGGCGTCAAGGTGGCGGTGTTCAAGGAGAGCGCGTGGACGGAGGTGATGCCGGAGCAGCGGTGTTCGACCACTTCGTGCCGATGGTCGCCGGCCAGCTCTGCGCATGAGCAGTATCTGCAGTTCGTGCGCGACATCGTGAATTTCCTGGATTACGTCGGCGAGCCTGCGCAGGTTCATCGGCGCGCACTGGGCGTCTAGGTGGTATTGTTCCTGCTGGCGCTTTACGGGCTGGCCTATCTGCTCAAGCAGGAGTACTGGAAGGACGTCCACTGACGGCCACCCACGCACTGCGTGACAAGTGGGTTGGAAATCCCGGCGCCGGAGCGTAAGTCTTGTCGAGCCGCCGGTCCATCATGACTCTGTTCTCGGCGCCGAATGATCCGTGGAGCCACCGCACCCGCATCGTGCTGGCGGAGAAGGGCATCGGCATCGACATCATCAGTGTCGAGCCGGGCAAGTTTCCGGAGGACCTGCTCGATTTGAATCCCTATCACAGCCTGCCGACGCTGGTGGATCGCGACCTCGTGCTGTACGACTCGCGCGTGATCATGGAGTATCTCGATGAGCGCTTCCCGCACCCGCCGCTGATGCCGGTCGATCCGGTCACGCGCGCGCAGTTCCGACTTGCGCTGTACCGCGATCGAGCGCGACTGGTACAGCCTGGTGCAGCAGATCGAGCAGGAGCCGGACAAGAAGCTGTCGCTGCAGGACTCAGGAAGATCCTGCGCGACACCATCTTGCAGAGCGAGGAGCTGTTCAAGGTCAAACCGTACTTTCTGTCCGACGAGTTTTCGATGGTGGACGCGACCATTGCGCCGGTGCTGTGGCGCCTGCCGTACTACGAGATCGATTTGCCCTCGCAGGCGCAGCCGATCGTCAAATACGCCGAGCCATGTGTTCTCCCGCCCTGCGTTTCGCGATAGCCTGTCGGATGTCGAGCAGGAAATGCGGCATCCTGTGAGCATGCCGCCGAACGTGCCCGAGACCGTCATTCCGCCCAAGCGTCCCTATCTGCTGCGGGCCATGCATCAATGGATGACCGACAGCGGCCACACGCCGCACGTCATCGTCGATGCCGAGCGTCCCGGGGTCGAGGTGCCGCGCGCCTACGTGAAGGACGGCAAGATCGTGCTCAACATCGCTATCGACGCGACCCAGCGCCTGGATCTCGGCAACGACTGGATCGAGTTCGACGCCCGCTTCGCAGGCGTCGTGCACCACGTGCGCTGTGCCGATGAGCGCCGTGCTCGGCATCTATGCGCGCGAAACAGGCGAAGGCATGGTGTTCTCCGAACAGGATCTCGGGCCCGAGCCGCCGACCAAGCCTTCTCCGCAGGAAGAGGGGCGCCCACGCCCGCAGCTGAAGGTGGTCAAATAGACACGAACAGGCGGGCGCTCGTCGGCGGACTCATCGCGTTGCCGACGCTCGCTCTGCGCGCACGCGGCGACGAGTCGGCCTCGCCGGCGCAGGTGTTCAGTCGCGCGCCCGCTCCCATCACCGCACCGGACCAGGTGCTCAACGTCATGGAGTTCGAGCCGCTGGCGCGCGAGGCGATGCCCCCGGCTCATTACGGCTTTCTGGCCACCGGGGTTGATGACGATCAGACGGTCCGGCGCAATCACGAGGCTTTCGCGCATTACGAGATCCGCGCGCGCCGTTTCACGGACACGACCCATCTTGATACGGCGACCGCGGTACTCGGAGCACATTGGCCGAGCCCGCTTTATCTGTCCGCGGTATCGGCCATGCGGGCGTTTCATCCCGAAGCGGAGATCGCGGTGGCGCGGGCCGCCAAGAGCCGCTCGATGAAGCTCATGCTTTCATCGGGCACCTCGAGCGCCCCGGAGGATGTCGCAGCCGCTCGTGGCGCGCCGCTCTGGCAACAGCTCTACCCCATGGATGACTGGAACGTCACCGCAGGCATCGTGCGTCGCGCCGAGCAGGCCGGAAGCGATGCGATCGTCCTCACGGTCGACTCCCATGGCGCGCGCAACAACGAGACGCTGCGTCGCTTCATGCAGATGGACAACCGACGCTGCACCGACTGTCATCCCGGAAACTCTCACGACATGTGGCGTCGTGGTCCGATGTTCACGGGGCTCGACGTCTCGCGCGTGCACGGCCTCGCACCGACGGACTTCGGGATCGGATTTCTCGACCGGGTGCGTGCGATCGTGAAGGGTCGGCTGATCTTGAAGGGCATCGTCACGGCAGAGGACGCAACGCTCGCGGTTCAGCACGGCGCGGATGCGGTCGTGGTCTCCAATCACGGAGGCCGCAATGAGGAGACGCTGCGCGCAACCGTCGATTGCCTGCCGGAGATCGTGGCGGCGGTCCGGGGCCGCGTGCCGGTGCTCATCGACGGTGGCATTCGGCGCGGCACGGATGTGTTCAAAGCACTCGCGCTCGGTGCCACCGCGGTCGGCATCGGGCGACCGCAGATCTGGGGTCTCGCGCCCTTCGGGCAGTCCGGAGTCGAGACCGTGATCGATATTCTGAACCGCGAGCTCGCAGCGATCATGCGACAGGCGGGCACTGCAACCATCGCTGCCATCGGCCCGCAATACGTCGTGCGCTCAAGCGTGGGCTGATGCCCCGCGAGGCCGCGTGCACTACGCCTCGAACGCGTGTTTGATCCACTCGACGCGCGGTGTGCTCGAGGCGAGATCCGAAACCACGATGACATCGAAGCGGACCCGCAGGCGGGCCAGATCGCGCTCGCGCTGCAAGAGCTGCTGCGCCGCACGCACGATCCGGCGTCGTTTGCGTCCGTCGACGCTTGCCGCCGCACCGCCATACGCGTCACTCGCTCGCGTGCGCACCTCCGCGATGACGAGCACGTCGGCAGCCTCGCGCGCGATGAGATCGAGCTCGCCGAGGCGGCGGCGGTAGTTTCGCTTCAGCAGCGTGAGGCCGCGTGCGCACAGGTATTGCGCCGCGATGTCCTCGGCCAGAGTGCCGACGCGCTGTCGATCCGTCACGGCCGGCCTCGGCGCCGACTCAGCTTTGCGGGTGCGCCGGGAGTGGGTGCGGCTGTCCTTGCTGCAGCTGCGCCCACTCGAGCTCGCGATGCACACGATGCTCGGTATCGACGCTGAGGCGCCCGGTCAGCCCCTCGACTGAAATCGCAGCCCCGTTTGCGGCGCGCAGCGCGCCGACCAACCGATAGGCATCGAAGCCGAAGGCGAACAGACGATTGCGCCGCGGTCCAGCATTGGGCCAGGCATCGCGCGCTGCGTTGCGTACGCTGTCCGTCAGTCCCCCGCCGAGCATCCACGGCATGTCCGGGAACATGAGGCCATCCATATCCTGGTTCGCATTCGGATCGGGCTCGAAGGCATCCGAGGTCGCGTAAGTCGGAACGTCGCCCGCGAAAAAGAAGCGCAGCTGCGGTCGCAGCTGACGCTCGCTCGCGACCTGCCCGGCGGCGAAAATGAAGGCGATGTCGCCGCGGCGCCGAGGCTGAAACTCGAGCTTGGTCCCGAGGATCGACTCGAGGCGTCGGTGGCGAGCGTTGCTGTCGCTGATGTGCAGGATCTGCATGATCGCCGGGGCATAGTCGGTGTGCGCCGCGTCGTAGCCCGCCGTCTCGATCAGCGTCCCACCGCCCATCGTCAGCTCTTCCTTGAATGCGCCGAGCACGCGGGCGCCCCAATCTCCGTCCGGCATGAGCGCGATGCCGCGTCGATTGCCATCGGCGAGCACGCGGCGCGCGGCCTGACGCGCCTCATCTTCCGGTGAGAGCGCGAATTGATAGAACGCGTTCGGGACCGCTCTTTCCGTCGGCAAAAAGTTGAGAGCGAGAATCGGCGGCCGCGAGCCGGTGAGCTCGGAGGCCGCGATGACCTCCTCGCGTGTGAGCGGTCCGACGATGAACTCGGCGCCCTCCTGCGTCGCCTGCGAGACCGCCTGCGCCACGCTCATCACGGATGTGTCGTAGATCCGCACGCGCGGCCGACCGGAGGCGGCATTGACGTAGTACGCCGTGAGAAAGCCGTCGCGCACCGAGACGGCGGCGCTCGACTGACGCCCGCCGATCGGCAGCAGCAAGGCCACGTGCGGTATGGGTGCGGTGGGCGTGACGTGCAGGCCGAGAAGCTCGGTGCGCACGACTTCATCGGCCGGATGGCCTGGGTAGTGCGCCCGCCAGGCCTCCACGGCGCTCGTGGCGCCGTTCGGGTTGCGTGCCACCTCGGCAGAGAGGCCCGCAAGCTCGAGCCAGCCGCGGGTGAGCGCATCCGGCGCGGCGCGCCCGTCGATCTTTGCTCCGTGTTCGGCGGCGTCGCGCAACTCACCGAGCAGCTCAGCGCGGCTCGCATGCAGCTGCTCGGGCGTTCCGAGCCAGCGCTCTTGCGCGGTGTGGGCGCGTACCGCTTCCACGAATCGCCCGGTCGCGAGCGCCGCGCGACGCTTGAGATCCCAGTACAGCGAGGCTTCGGGCGCAGTCGTGGGCACGGGGTACGCGGCAAGCTGCTGCCACGCCTGCTGCGCCTGGCCCCGAGCGATTGCGACTTGCACACCGAGGAGCTGCGCCTCCGTGGTCTGGGCCGGTGTCAATCCTGTTTGCACAGCCATGAGCACGCGCGCCGCTTCGTCGGGTTGGCGCGCGGCAAGATATGCCCGAGCGGCGCGCAGCTCGAACATCGCGCGATCGGCGCCGGTATTCTGCTCCGCGAGAGCCTCGTAAATGCGTGCGGCGCCCGCGCTATCACCCTGACGCGCGAGCATCTCGGCGCGGTCCACCGTCGGAGGTGGCGCCGACTCCGGCCCGAGGCTCGAGCAGCTCGCGAGCAACGCGACGAGGAGACTCGCCGTCGCCGCCCTCATCCATCGTCCATGCATCATCGGTTGAAGCGCCTTTCGCACGCGAGCAGGATGCCCGCCTGTGCTCCGTGCATCGTCAATCGGGTCATTATAGTGGTCAAGCGCGTGGGCCGGCTCGAAGTCATCGCGACGCCCATCGGTCATCTTGGGGACTTGAGCACGCGCGCACGCGAAAGGCTCGCCGCCGCGGACGTCATCGCCGCCGAGGACACGCGGCGCACGCTTGCCTTGCTCGAGTCGCTCGGCATTGCGCGCCCGCTCATCTCATTGCACGAGCATAACGAGATGCAGCGCGTCACCGAATTGCTCGAGCGGCTGGAGCAAGGTGCAACGGTTGCGCTCGTGAGTGATGCGGGCACGCCGCTGCTGTCGGATCCGGGAGGTGAGCTCGTGCGGCGGGCCGCCGAGGCGGGCTTCGAGATCACGAGCATTCCGGGTCCCTGCGCCATCATCGCCGCACTGAGCATCGCCGGGCTGCCGGCGCAGCCGTTCTGCTTCGAGGGGTTTCTGCCTGCGCACGAGCACGAGCGACGCGCGCGTCTCAAACAACTGGCGAGCGAGTCACGCACACTCGTGCTGTTTGAGGCACCGCACCGCATTGCCTCGACACTGGAGGATCTCGCAGCAATCTTCGGCGCTGAAAGGCGCGCCGTTGCTGCACGTGAGCTCACCAAATTGCACGAGACGATCTATCGCGGGACGCTGGCGGAGCTCGCAGGGCGCGCGCGCTCGGAGGAGAACTTCCAGCGCGGCGAGCTCACACTCGTCGTGCAGGGCGCGGAGCCCGTCAGCGCGCAGGTCGATCAGCAGCTGCTGCAACGCACGGTGGAGCTGCTCGCGCGTGAGCTGCCGCCCGGTAAGGCGGCATCGCTCGCTGCGCAGTTGACGGGAGCGACGCGCAACGAGGCGTATGAGCTCGCGCTGCGGGTGAAGGGCGCGCGGCCACCGTGAGTTTGATTTGAGCTCGCTTTCCCCAGGCGATATGGTGCACGCGGGAGTCGGCCGGACAAACGCTGCGCTTGCTGATGAGGCGTGGAGGAAAGTCCGGGCTCCGGCGGATAGGGTGCCAGGTAACGCCTGGGGGGCGCGAGCCCACGGAAAGTGCAACAGAGAGCAGACCGCCGAAGCCCCTGAACGGGGCCGGCAAGGGTGAAACGGTGCGGTAAGAGCGCACCGCGTCGGTGGCAACATGCGACGGCACGGCAAACCCCACCTGGAGCAAGGCCAAATAGGGAAGCAGCAGCCCGCTCGTCGGGCTGCAGCGCCGATCCGCGCGCGCTTCCGGGTAGGCCGCTTGAGGCTCGCGGTGACGCGGGTCCCAGAGGAATGTTTGTCCTCGACAGAACCCGGCTTACAGGCCGACTCCCACTTCACCACTGTATGAATTTCCGGGGGCAAGCGCCTGATTGCTAACACCCCCGCCGCACCGATACTGTGCAGAGCTCGAGCCGTGACTGGGCATTTCCCGCATAAGTCTTTGTGACTGCGATGAATTTCTCACTGTTTCCAATTGACATAGCGTGCCGCCGATTCCTATAGTGGCGGCAAGTGGGAGAAAGTGGGGGAGAGTGGGCGAGATCCTCGCCCCGGTCTCATGTTTCGCGGCGCAACAAAAGTCACCCTGGACGACAAGGGGCGCATGGTCATGCCCACCCGCTACCGGGAGTCCATTTCGGAGCGGGCTCAGGGACGGCTGATCGTCACCGTAGACCGCGACCAGTGCCTGCTCATCTACCCCCTGCCCGACTGGGAACAGACCGAGCGCAAGCTCATGAGCCTGCCCAGCCTGCACGCTCAGGCGCGCCGGCTGCAGCGACTCATGGTCGGTCATGCCACCGATCTCGAACTCGACAGTCATGGCCGAGTCCTGGTGCCGCCGGAGTTGCGCGAGTTTGCTGCGCTGCAGCGGTATGGAATGTTGATCGGTCAGGGCAATCGCTTCGAGCTGTGGGATGAGACGCGCTGGACGCAGCGCCGCGACTACTGGCTCAAGAGCGAGGAGGCGACGACCGATTTGCCGTCATTGCTCGATTCGCTGTCGCTGTAGCGCAGCGCGAGCCTTGGCGAGGAATGAATACAAAGGGGTGGCGGGTACCCGGCAACGGCACCTGCCCGGCAAAAAGGCGGTACGACACGAGGGCGGTCTTCACTCCGCGGCGATTCGTGGTTGAGCACGGAAGCGCTCATGCGCCCGTGCTCGCCGACGAGGCGTTGGCGGCGCTGAGCCTCGAAGCGGGTGGTTACTATGTCGATGCGACGTTCGGGCGCGGCGGTCACACGGCACGCATACTCGAGGCCTTGGGTGGAGAGGGTCGCGTGCTCGCGATCGACCGCGATCTCGAGGCCATCGAGGCTGGGCGCGAGCGCTTTGCCGACGAGCTGCGGCTTACGCTCGTCCACGCGCCGTTTTCGCGCCTCGGGCTCCTCGTGCCGCAGTATGCGCAGGGCAGGCCGTGTCGCGGCGTGCTCTTTGACCTGGGCGTATCGTCACCGCAGCTCGACTCACCGCAGCGGGGCTTCAGCTTCCGGTCGGATGGCCCGCTCGACATGCGTATGGACACGACATGTGGCGAACCCGTCCGTACGTGGCTCGCTCGGGCGAGCCTCGACGAGATTCGCGAGGTGATCGCCACCCTCGGGGAGGAGCGCTTTGCGCGGCGCGTCGCCCGGGCGATCGTCGAGGCGCGCGGCGCCCAACCTTTGGAGCGCACCGGGCAGCTCGCCGCCCTCGTCGCGCGCGCCGTCCGGACTCGCGAGCCCGGCAAGCATCCCGCGACCCGGACCTTTCAGGCGCTGCGCATGTACATCAACGATGAGCTCGGCGAGCTGCGTCGCGGCTTGACGGCTGCCATCGATGTGCTCGCGCTCGGCGGCCGACTCGTCGTCATCACGTTTCACTCGCTCGAGGACCGGGTCGTCAAGCAGTTCATCCGGGATGCCTCGACGCCCGACCCGGAGCTCGCGCGCTTGCCGCTGCTGCCGCCCTCCGCGCAGCCACGACTGCGACGGATCGGACGCAAGCTGCGGCCAGGTGAACGCGAGCGGGAGCGCAATCCCCGCTCGCGCAGCGCGCTGCTGCGGGTCGCGGAGAAGGCCGCATGAGAGCCCCGAGCCCACGCACGCTCGCGATTCTCGTGCCGGTGCTGTGGTTTGCGGCCCTGGCATCCGCCGCCGGGGCGATCTATTGCAAGCACCGCTCGCGTGAGCTGTTCGTCGAGCTCGAGCGTTTGAATGCGCACCGGGACAACCTCGACATCGAGTGGGGCCAGCTGCAGCTCGAGCAGAGTGCCTGGTCCACGCATGCGTTCGTCGAGCGGGTCGCGAGCACGAAGCTGCACATGGCCAACCCTCCGCCACGCGAGATCAAGATCGTATCGCCATGAAGCGCAAGTCTCCTCGCGAGCAAGGACCGGGCGCCTTTCGATGGCGGGCCTACCTTCTGTTCGCATTACTCGCGTGCGGTGCAGCCGGGCTGCTGTGGCGGGCAGTGACACTGCAGCTCGTCGATCACGGTTTCCTGACCAGTCAGGGCGATGCGCGCTTCTCGCGCGTCGCTGCGATCGCGGCCCATCGCGGCACCATCACCGATCGCTACGGTGAGCCGCTCGCCGTGAGCACTCCCGTCGACTCGGTGTGGGTCAATCCGAAGGAGATGGCGCTCGCTACCGATCAGATTCCCCGCATTGCCGAGGTGCTGCAGCTCGACAAGCAGGAGCTCACGCGCCGCATCACCAGCAATCTCGATCGGGAGTTCCTCTACATCGCGCGCCACCGTCAGCCCGCCGATGCGCAGAAGGTGCGCGCGCTCGGCATTCCGGGCGTGTATCTGATGCGCGAATACCGCCGCTACTACCCGGCCGGTGAAGTGGCTGGCCACATTCTCGGGTTCACCGACGTGGACGATGCGGGTCAGGAGGGGATCGAGCTTGCGTTCGATCACTGGCTCGCGGGCGAGGATGGCGCAAAGCGCGTGATTCAGGATCGCTATGGCCGGGTGGTCCAGGATGTCGAGAGCATCCGCGCCGCTCGTCCCGGTCGCGATCTTGTTCTTTCGATCGACCTGCGTATTCAGTATCTCGCGTATCGGGAGCTTAAGTCGGCGATCCGCCAGCAGCGCGCGCGCGCCGGGTCGGTGGTCGTGCTCGACGTGACGACCGGCGAAGTGCTCGCGATGGTCAATCAGCCCGCATTCAATCCGAACGACCGCGATCAGATGACCCCTGCGGTGTATCGCAATCGTGCGGCGACGGACATTTTCGAGCCCGGCTCGTCCATGAAGCCGTTCTTCGTCGCAGCCGGAATCGTCTCCGGCAAGTACGACGATCACAGCATCATCGACACCTCACCGGGCTTCTTCAAGGTTGGAGCGAAGATCGAGGAGGACGAGAGAAATCTCGGGGCCGTCGATATCGCGACCATCCTTGCGCGCAGCTCGAACGTCGGCATGGCGAAGCTCGCTTTGAGCCTGGACCCGCAGGTGATCTGGCAGACCCTGAGTGCGCTCGGCTTCGGTCAGGTCACGACGAGTGGTTTTCCTGGCGAGTCGGCGGGGCTGTTTCCCAATCACTCCCAATGGCGACCGATCGTCATCGCGACGATGTCCCATGGCTACAACATCTCCGTGACGCCACTGCAGCTCGCGCACGCCTACGCGACCGTCGGCGCACAGGGTGTGACGCGCCCGGTCACGTTCCTGCGCGTAGATGCGCCTCCCGCCGGCCAGCGCGTCATCTCCGAGCACGTGACCCGCGAACTGCTGGGCATGCTCGAATCGGTCGTCACCCAGGAAGGAGCCACGGGACGCCGAGCCGCGATTCCTGGCTATCGCGTCTCCGGCAAGACTGGCACCGCCTGGAAAGCGGTGGCGGGAGGCTACAACACCGATAAGTTCATGGCGGTGTTCGGTGGGGTCGCTCCGGCAACGGCACCGCGTCTGGCCGCCGTGGTCGTGATCGATGAGCCGAGCGCGGAGGTTCATCAGGGCGGACAGGTCTCTGCTCCGGTGTTCTCGGAGATCATGGGAGGCGCACTGCGCCTCATGGCCGTCGCTCCGGATCAGCCGATCGGCGGTCCGGCCGAGGAGCAATCCTCACCCGCAAATGCGCGCAGCCCGTTGCGGACGGTGGCGCGGCGATGAGGGGTACACAGCCACTCGGGGAGCTGATGGCCGGCGTGCTGCAGGCACCGCAGGGCATCGAGATCACCGATGTCACGCTCGACAGCCGCACGGTGCGCCCCGGCGCACTGTTTCTGGCCTGTCGCGGCGGGACGCGTCACGGCCTGGAGTTTGCCGCTCAAGCGGTGACGCGAGGGGCTCGCGCCGTCCTCTACGATGAGGATGCCTCCGATGCGGCTTCGGCCACGGACTTCGGGCCGGCCGTCTTCGTCGCAGGCGTCCCGCAGCTCGCGCGTCACCTTGGCACGATCGCGAACCGCTTCTTCGGCACGCCCTCGCAGTTCTTGCGGATCACAGGCATCACGGGGACGAACGGCAAGACCACGTGCGCCTATCTTCTGGCACAGGCGCTCACGCGCTGCGGGCGCCCGGCCGCGTACATCGGGACGCTCGGATTCGGGCCGCCCGGTGAGCTCGAGCCCTCCGATCTCACGACACCGGATGTCATCGGTCTGCAGCGCCAGCTCGCGGGACTGCGTGCGCAGGGCGCGCAATGGGTGAGCATGGAGGTCTCCTCTCATGCGCTCGCCCAGGGCCGCACGGACGGGACGCGTTTTGAAAGCGCCGCGTTTACAAACCTGACGCGTGACCATCTCGACTACCACGGCACCATGGCCGCATACGCGCAGGCCAAGGCGCGGCTCTTCGCCGAGCAGACGCTCGCCGCGCGCATCGTCAATGTGGACGATGCGTTCGGGCTCGAGCTTGCGCAGCGTCATGCCGACGCAGCGCTCGTGATCACCTCGCGCACGCGCACCGGCGCGCAGTTGCCGCACTCACTGCGGCAGGCCCGCTATCTGCGCGCCACGGGCGCGACCGCGTTGTCCTCGGGTCTTGCTCTGGAAGTCGATTCCAGCTGGGGCGCGGCCTCCTTCACGGTCCCACTCGTCGGCGATTTCAATATCGACAACGTTCTGACGGTGCTGGCGGCTTTGCTCTCGGCCGACGTATCGCTCGCGGATTCGACCGATGCGCTCGCGCACTGCGCACCGCCGCCAGGGCGAATGCAGCTCATCGATGGTGGCGGGGCCCATCACGGGCTCGCGATCGTCGACTACGCGCACACGCCGGATGCTCTCGCGAAAGCATTGAAGGCTGCGCGCGTGCACTGCGCCGGCCGGCTCAGCGTCGTATTCGGCTGTGGCGGGGATCGCGACCCGGGCAAGCGGCCGGTGATGGGCCGCATTGCGGTCGAGCTCGCCGATGAGGTCGTGCTGACCGACGACAATCCGCGCCGCGAGGATCCTCGACGGATCGTCGCCGAGATCCTTTCGGGCATCGAGGCGCGTGCCAGCGTGCGCGTCGAGCATGACCGCCGTCGCGCAATCCGTGGCGCGCTCGAGCGCTCGCAGCCGGGCGATGTCGTCGTCATTGCAGGCAAAGGGCACGAGGACTACCAGATCTACGGGACCGAGCGGCGCAGCTTCTGCGATGCAGCGGTCGCGGGCCAGTACTTCGAGGAGCAGGCGTGAAGCGCACGCTAGGGGATTTCGCGCTTGCCTGCGGCGGTCGGCTCGCCGGAGCCGACCGACCTTTCCTGGGCGTGTCCACCGACAGTCGTACGATCAAGACGGGTGAGCTATTCGTGGCTTTGCAGGGGCCGCGCTTTGACGGCGCTCAGTTTCTCGCTGCCACGCATTCCGCGGGAGCCGCTGGCGCAGTCGTGAGCACGAGTCAGCCGACGCCGATCCCGCAGATCCTCGTGCCGGATACGCAGCAGGCGCTGTCCCAGGCGGCAAGCGCCTGGCGCGGGCAGTTTCGGCTTCCGCTCATCGGTGTCGCCGGCAGCAACGGCAAGACCACGGTGAAGGAGATGATTGCCGCGATTCTCTCGCAGGCGGGTCAGTGCCTGGCAACGCGCGGCAATCTCAACAATCACATCGGCGTGCCCCTGACGCTGCTGCGTCTGGAGGCCGCACACGATTTCGCCGTGGTCGAGATGGGTGCCAACCGGGCCGGCGAGGTCGCAGCCCTCGTCGAGCTCGCACGGCCAACCGTCGGACTCATCACCAATGCGGGTGCCGAGCATCTCGAAGGCTTCGGCAGTCTCGAAGGGGTGGCGCGTGCAGAAGGTGAGATGGTCGCCGGACTTGCGCCCGATGCGACGGCGGTCATCAATGCCGATGATCCGTTTGCATCGCTCTGGCGCGGCCTGACACGGGCCAGGGTGATCTCATTCGCAGTGCGTGCGCCGGCGGACCTGGCGGCACGGGATATTCGTTCGGAACGTGACGGGTGACGGATTTCGTACCCGCTTCGTTCTCACGCACGGCGCGGACCGCGCGGCCATCGAGCTGCAGCTCGCGGGCCGCCACAATGTGATGAACGCCCTCGCTGCGGCTGCCGCGGCCTGCGTCGCCGGCGCTGACCTCGCTCAGATCCGTCAAGGACTGGGCTCGATGCGAGCCGTGCATGGCCGCTTGCAACTCAAGCGAGCCCGCAACGGCGCCTGGCTCATCGATGATTCCTACAACGCGAATCCGAGCTCCGTGCGTGCCGGCATCGAAGTGCTCGCCGATCTCGAAGGCGCCAAGTGGCTCGTGCTCGGCGACATGGCCGAGCTCGGAGCCTTTGCGCAGGAGAGCCACGTGGAGATCGGGGCCTTCGCGCGACAGCGTGGCATCGAGCGGCTATTCGCGACGGGCAAGCTCGCGGCCCTCGCCGTCGAGAGCTTTGGCGCGGGGGCGCACTGGTTTTCCGATACGGACTCGCTTGCGGAGGCGCTCGATGCCCAGGGCGGACCGGAGGTTCGAATCCTCATCAAGGGCTCGCGCATGAACCGCCTGGAGCGCGTCGTCGAAGCACTTTCCGCGCCGGGCACGCGCGCCGGAACGGGGAGCTAGCGCAACGTGCTCTACTGGCTCACGCAGCAACTCACTCCGACCTATTCGCTGCTCAATGTCTTCTCCTATCTGACGTTGCGCGCCATTCTTGCAGCCGTATCCGCGCTCGCGTTTTCACTGCTCGTCGGTCCCTCGATGATCGCGCGCCTGTCGCGCTATCAGATCGGACAGGTCGTACGCGATGACGGGCCGAAATCACATCTGCCGAAGGCGGGTACACCGACCATGGGCGGCGCGCTCATTCTGGTCGCGATTCTCTTCGGCACGCTCTTGTGGGCGAACCTGCGCGACCGCTTCGTATGGATGGTGCTCGGCGTCACCTTTGCGTATGGCCTGATCGGCTTCTACGACGACTATCTGAAGCTCGTGGTACGCAATTCCAGAGGGCTCGTCCCGCGCTGGAAGTACTTCTGGCAGTCGGTGGCAGGTCTGTGCACGGCGGCGACACTCTATTACACCGCGCAGGCGCCCGCCGAGACCACGCTCTTTCTGCCGTTCGTCAAGAAGTTCGCCGAGCCGCTGTCGGCGGGGAGCTTCATCTTCTTAGGCTATTTGATGATTGTCGGCATGAGCAACGCCGTCAATCTCACCGACGGCCTCGATGGACTTGCGATCATGCCCGCCGTCCTGGTGACCGCGGCGCTCGGAGTCTTCGCGTACGCGAGCGGCAATGCCGTGTTCGCTGAGTATCTCGCGATCCCGCCGGTGCCGCGGGCGGGAGAGCTGCTGATCTTCTGCGCCGCGCTCAGTGGCGCGGGGCTCGGCTTTTTGTGGTTCAACGCCTACCCGGCCCAGGTTTTCATGGGCAACGTCGGCGCGCTCGCGATCGGTGCCGCGATCGGTGTGATCGCGATCGTGGTCCGTCAGGAGCTCGTGACTCTGTGGATGGGCGGTGTCTTCGTGGTCGAGACCGCCTCCGTGATCCTGCAGGTGGCCTCATTCAAGCTGACGGGGCGGCGGCTTTTCCGCATGGCTCCGATTCATCACCACTTCGAGCTCAAGGGCTGGGCGGAGCCCAAAGTCATCGTGCGATTCTGGATCATCTCGCTGCTGCTCGCGCTGAGCGGGCTGGCAACGTTGAAGCTGCGATGAGCGAGACGCGCCACAAACCCTCGACCGCCGTCATCGTCGGCCTCGGCCGCACGGGACTGTCGGGCGCGCGCTACCTGCTCTCGCGTGGCTGGCGCATTTCCGTGACCGACACGCGCAAGGAGCCGCCGGAGCTCGAGGCGTTGCGGGCGCTCGATGCACGCGTACCGGTGCGGCTCGGCGGGCTCGATACGGCCTTGCTCGATGATGCCGTGTGCGTCGTCGCCTCTCCGGGACTGCCGCTCTCGGACCCGTTCTTCGAAGAGGCGCGGCGCCGCGGTCTCACGATCGTCGGCAACGTCGAGCTGTTCGCGCTGGCCGCGGATGCGCCTGTGGTCGGCATCACCGGCACGAACGGCAAGAGCACGGTGACGACGTTACTCGGTCGCATGGCCGAGCGCGCCGGACTTGCGGTACGGGTCGGGGGCAATCTCGGCGAGCCCGCGCTGGAGCTGCTTCTGGCTGCGCAGAAGGATGTGACCCCGCCGCAGCTTTATGTGCTCGAGCTGTCGAGCTTTCAGCTCGAGGCCGCCGTTTCGCTCGACCTCAAGGCGGCGACGGTGCTCAACGTCACTGCGGACCATCTGGATCGTTACGCCTCGATCGAGGATTACGCGGCCGCCAAGGCGCGCATCTTTGCCCGTTGCGACACCGCGGTCGTCAACCTCGATGACCCGCTCGTCGTGGCCATGCCGCGCCCCGGCCAGCACACCTTGAGTTTCTCGTTGCGCGCCTCGATCGGTGCCGATTACGCCGTGGCCACACCGTCGGGCGATGAGTGGTGGCTCACCCGACACGGCGAGCCTCTCTTGCCCGTGAGCGCCATGAAGGTCAAGGGATTGCACAATGCCGCCAATGCGCTCGCCGCGCTTGCGCTCGGGGAGGCCCTCGGGCTGCCGCTGCAGGCGATGCTGACCGAGCTGGCCTCGTTTCCGGGATTGCCGCACCGCTCGCAGTGGGTGGCGGATGTGAGCGGGGTCACCTACATCGATGACTCGAAGGGTACCAACGTCGGCGCCACGCTCGCTGCGGTCGCCGGCATGCCAGGACCCCTCGTCATGATCGCGGGCGGCGACGGCAAGCAGCAGAATTTCACGCCGCTGCGCGCAGCCTTCGAAGGCAAGGTGCGCCACACGGTCCTGATCGGTCGTGACGCACCGGCTCTCGAGCGGGTACTCGCGGGGGTCTGCACGATGCAGCGCTGCGCCTCGCTCGAGGAGGCCGTGCTCGCAGCAGCTCGTGCGGCCCGACCCGGTGATACCGTGCTGCTCTCGCCTGCGTGCGCGAGCCTCGATATGTTCAAAGACTACGCGCATCGCGGCGCCGTGTTCTCGCAAGCAGTCCGGGAGCTCGCGGCATGAGCGCGACGACGCAAGGCTTGCGTCAAGCGGCGAGCGCGATGGCGTATGCACGCAGCGCCGCCCGTACGGGCGCCGTGCGGATCGACTCGGTGACCGTGGCGCTCGTCCTCGGCATCGTGCTCCTCGGGCTCGTGATGGTGACCTCGGCCTCGATCTCCATTGCGAGCGAAACCGCTGGACAGAGCTTCTGGTATCTCGAGCGTCAACTGATGCTCACCATCATCGGCACCGCCGGGGCGGCGCTCGCTTTTTGCGTGCGCACCGATCTCATCGAGCGCGCCTGCATGCCACTCCTGATCATCGCGGGCGCACTGTTGTGCGTGGTGCTCGTGCCGGGTCTGGGACACATCGTCAACGGCAGCCGTCGCTGGCTGCAGCTCGCCGGACTCAATTTCCAGGTGTCCGAGCTCGCGCGCGTGTTCGTGCTCATCTACGTGGCGAGCTACGCCGTGCGGCGTGAGGCGGAGTTGCGCACCACGTTCATGGGTCTCCTTAAACCGCTCGGCCTGCTCGCGTGCGCGACTTTCCTGCTGCTGCTCGAGCCCGACTTCGGCGCCGCCACGGTGCTCTTCGTGACTGGTTTTGCGCTGCTGTTCCTCGCCGGAGCGCGACTGCGGTACGTCATCGCCATGACGGCGGTCACCGGCGCAGGCTTCGCACTGCTTGCGGTGTCCTCGAGCTACCGGCTGCGCCGGCTCACCACGTTCCTGGATCCGTGGGCGGATCCTTTCAACAGCGGCTTTCAGCTCACCCAGTCACTGATCGCAATCGGCCGCGGCGAGTGGTTCGGCGTGGGTCTGGGCGAGAGTGTGCAGAAGCTCTTCTATCTGCCCGAGGCACACACTGATTTTCTCTTTGCGGTGCTGGCTGAGGAGCTCGGACTCGTTGGCGTCCTCGCGACGCTCGCCCTGTTCCTGGGCCTCGTGTGGCGCAGCTTCCAGATTGCGCGCCTGGCAGCCGACAACGGACTTAAGTTTCAAGCCTACATCGCCGCGGGCTTTGGACTATGGCTCGGGATTCAGGCCTTCATCAACATCGGCGTGAACATGGGCGTGCTCCCGACCAAGGGGCTGACGCTGCCGCTCATGAGCTACGGACGATCGAGCCTCATCGTGACGCTGACCTGGGTCGGCCTGCTGCTGCGCGTCTATCACGAGGCCACGGCTGGCGCTCGCACGCGTGCCACGAAGCATTCGGAGCGGCACGATCGAGCCGGTGAACCCGCATGAGCACCGGACCCGTCCTCATCATGGCCGGCGGTACGGGTGGACACGTGTTCCCCGCGCTGGCGCTCGCGCGCGTGCTGCGGCAGCGCTCGCTCGAGGTGGTGTGGCTTGGCACTCGCCGCGGTCTCGAGGCGCGAGTCGTTCCTGCCGAGCGCATTCCGATCGAATGGCTGTCGGTCGGCGGCCTGCGCGGCAAGGGCTTTACGACCCTTCTGGCGGCGCCGTTCCGGCTCGGACTTGCCCTCATGCAGGCACTGCGCATCATGCGCCGGCATCGTCCGGCCGCCGTGGTCGGGCTCGGCGGCTTCGTGACCGGACCGGGCGGCATCGCCGCATGGCTCACCCGCCGGCCACTCATCATCCACGAGCAGAATGCGGTCGCCGGCTTCACCAATCGCTGCCTCGCGCACTTCGCCCGCGAAGTGCTCGAGGCGTTTCCGGGCAGCTTCGGCACACGCGTGCGCGCACGCGCCATTGGCAACCCGGTCCGTCAGGACATTCTCGATACGCCCCAGCCGAGCGCGCGTTTCGCCGCTCGTTCCGGTGCGATTCGGGTGCTGGTGATCGGGGGCAGTCAGGGCGCGGCGCGTCTCAACCACATCGTGCCGCTCGCGCTCGCGCAGTTGCGCTCGCAGATGGCGCTCAATGTGCGCCACCAGGCGGGGCCGCGCTGGCACGAAGCGGCGCAGCGCAGCTACGCGAATGCGGGCGTCGATGCCGAGGTGGTGCCCTTCATCGAGGACATGGCGGCCGCCTACGCCTGGGCAGATCTGGTCATCTGCCGCTCAGGCGCGCTCACCGTCTCGGAGCTTGCCGCCGCCGGCGTCGGCGCGATCCTCGTGCCATTCCCCGCGGCGGTCGATGATCATCAGACCTCGAACGCGCGCTATCTCACCAAGCAGTCCGCCGCGGTCCTCATTCCCGAGTCCGAGCTGACCGCGGAGCGCCTCGCTGCCGAGATCGGGCGGCTGTGCGCCGACCGCGGCCACCTGCTCCTCATGGCTGAGCGGGCCCGTGCGCTGGCAGCCCCGCATGCCGCGGATGAGCTCGCGCATGCGTGCCTTGAGCTTGCGGAGCGCGCCGCATGAGCAACGAGCGCGCAGAGCAGATGCGGCGGATCAACACCATCCACTTCGTGGGGATCGGTGGCACGGGCATGTGCGGCATCGCCGAGGTTCTTCTGAATCTCGGCTACAGCGTGCAAGGATCGGACCTGAAAGAGAATGCGATGACGCGCCGGCTCACCCAGCTGGGCGCACGCGTCTCGCTCGGACATGCGGCTCAGCACATCCACGGCGCCGACGTGGTCGTCGTCTCGAGCGCGATCGCGGCTGACAACCCCGAGGTGCGGGCCGCGCTCGCCGAGCGCATCCCCGTGGTCAAGCGCGCGGAGATGCTCGGCGAGCTCATGCGCTTCCGCTACTCCATTGCGGTGGCTGGCACGCACGGCAAGACGACGACGACGAGTCTGGTCGCGAGCATCCTTGCCGAAGGCGGCCTCGACCCGACGTTCGTGATCGGCGGCCGACTGAAGAGCGCCGACAGCAACGCGCGGCTGGGTGCCGGCCGTTACCTGGTTGCCGAAGCGGACGAGAGCGATGCGTCGTTCACGCATTTGCAGCCGATGATCGCGGTCGTCACCAACATCGACAACGACCACCTCGTCACCCATGACGGTGATTTCGGGCGTCTGAAGCAGAGCTTCGTCGATTTCCTGCACAACCTGCCGTTCTACGGTCTGGCCATCGCGTGCCTGGACGATGACAACGTCCGCTCCATCCTGCCGCGCGTCGCACGGCCGGTGCTCACGTACGGGCTCAGCGAGGGCGCGGATCTGCGCGCAGTCAATCTGCGCCGCAACGGCTTGCAGACTCACTTCGACATCGTGCGCTCGGGGGTGGCCGCGCGCGCCACCTCGCTCGAGGCGCCACGGTCACTGACGGTGAATCTGCCCGGCACGCACAACGTCCTCAACTCGCTCGCCGCGATTGCCGTTGCGACCGAGCTGGCCGTGGATGATGCGGCGATCGAGCGGGCGCTCGCGGGCTTCCAGGGCATCGACCGGCGCCTGCAGCACATCGCGGATGCCACGACCCCCGCCGGCCCTGTCACGATCGTCGATGATTACGGTCATCACCCGACCGAGATCGCCGCAACCCTCGAGGCGCTGCGCCAGGGGTATCCCAATCGCCGTCTGGTGCTGGCGTTCCAGCCACACCGCTACACGCGCACGCGTGATCTGCTCGATGACTTCGCGCGCGTCCTCTCGGGCGCCGATGTGCTGCTCGTGACCGAGATCTACGGCGCGGGCGAAGCACCCATTGCAGGGGCGGATGGCCGGGCCATCTGCCGCGCCGTGCGCTCGCGCGCCCAGGTCGAGCCGATCTTCGTCGAGCGCGTCGAGAATCTCGCGGTGGCGCTGCGCGATGTGATCCGCGCCAACGATGTCATCGTCACCATGGGTGCGGGCAACATCAGCGCGGTCGCGCACGCGCTGCCCGCGCGTCTTGCGTCCCCGGTCCCCACGCCACTGCGCCGGAGGACCAAGTGAACGCGGCCTCCGTGGGGATTGCTCCTGAATTCATGACGCGCGTGAAACGCAACGAGCCGATGAGCCGGCATACCTCCTGGCACGCGGGCGGCCCGGCGCGGCTTTATTTCTCGCCGCGTGATCGCACCGATCTCGCCGCCTTCGTGCGTACGGTGCCTGCGGAAACACCGATTCTGTGGGTCGGCCTCGGAAGCAATCTGCTGGTGCGCGACGGCGGCTTCCCGGGCGTCGTGATCTCGACGATCGGCGCGCTCGAGCGGCTCGAGCGCAACAGTCAAACCACGGTTTACGCGGAGGCCGGTGTCGCGTGCGCGCGCGTCGCGCGTCAGTGCATCAAGTGGGGCTTGGGTCCAGCGGAGTTCTTCGCGGGCATTCCGGGAACTCTCGGCGGTGCTCTGGCGATGAACGCGGGAGCGTTCGGGGGTGAGACCTGGCGTCACGTGGTCGAGGTCACGACGCTCGATCGCCACGGGCGCGAGCATACACGTCAGCCCGATGATTACGAGGTGGGCTATCGGCAGGTGAAGGCGAAGGCGATCGATGAATGGTTCATCGCCGCCAAACTCAACTTCTCGCGTGCGCCGGCCGTGAGTGCAGCCGACTTGCGCTCGCTTCTCGAGCGCCGCAAGGCGACGCAACCGATCGGTGAGTGGAGCTGCGGATCGGTATTCGTGAATCCGCCTGGCGATCATGCCGCGCGCCTGATCGAAGCCTCGGGCTTGAAGGATTTTCGCATCGGCGATGCCTCGGTCTCGAGCAAGCACGCGAACTTCATCATCAATCACGGCAATGCGACGGCCGCCGACCTCGAGCGCTTGATCGGTCACGTGCAGAACACGGTGGAGCAACGTCATGGAGTGCGCCTCGCAACCGAGGTGCGCATCGTGGGAGAGACCCTGTGATCCTCGAGCACGTACGCGGCGCATCACGGCACGCAAGCGACGCGCGCGTGTTCGGACGCGTGGCGGTCCTGTGCGGGGGCGCATCGAGTGAGCGCGAGATCTCGCTGATGACCGGGGCCGCCGTGCTCGAGGCTCTCAAACACCGCGGGGTCGATGCGCGCACGTTCGATCCGAGCGCTGCGCGCCTGAGCACGCTTCTTGATGAAGGCATTGAGCGGGTGTTCATCGCGCTGCATGGGCCCGGTGGCGAGGACGGGACGGTGCAGGGCGCGCTCGAGTGCCTGGGAATTCCCTACACCGGAAGTGGTGTCGCGGGCTCCGCCATCGGCATGGACAAGCTGTGCACCAAGCGCCTGGCGCAGGCGATCGGGGTGCCGACGGCGAACTATGTCGTGCTGCGCACTCATGAGGATCTCGGACATGCGCTCGAGACCCTCGGACTGCCGCTCATCGTGAAGCCGGCGACGCAGGGCTCGAGCGTCGGCATGTCGAAGGTCGAGCGCGCCGAGGATTTCGCTGCCGCCTTCAGCGCCGCCAGCAAGCACGATGCGAGCGTGTTCGCCGAGCCGTGGATCGTGGGCGGCGAGTACACGGTCGGGATTGTGCAAGGCAGCGCGTTACCTTCCATCCGCATCGAGACGCCGTGCGCGTTCTACGACTACCAGGCGAAATATTTCCGCGACGACACGCGTTATTTCTGTCCTTCCGGCCTGTCCGCTCCGGTCGAGCGGCATCTGTCGAGCCTTGCGCTTGCGACTTTCGAGGCGACGGGCGCTGAGGGTTGGGGCCGCGTCGATTTCATGATGGATGCCGCCGGGCGTCCACTGCTTCTTGAAATCAATACCGTTCCGGGCATGACGAGTCACAGCCTCGTACCGATGGCCGCGCGCGCCGCGGACATCGGCTTCGATGAGCTGGTCTGGCGCGTGCTCGAAACGAGCTTGATGCGCACTGCGCGCGGGACCGTCTGATATGTGGGGCCGACCGAAGAATCGCCGCAAGCTCGAGACCCAGCGCCGCTGGCGTCTCCCGGCGATCCATTGGCGCCGGGTCGCGACCTCATGCGCCAGCGTGCTTGCGAGCGTGGGCGTGATCGGAGCGATCGTGTGGGCCCTTGATCAGCCGATCCGGACCGTCGGCGTCGCAGGCAGCTTTCAGCGCGTCAGCCCCGCCGACGTCGAGCGGGCCGTGCAAGCAGAGCGCGCGCGGCGCAGGCCTCGTGAGCGTGAATCTGCAGGCGGTGCGCAGCGCCGTGCAGCACTTGCCATGGGTCGACACCGTGAGCGTGCAGCGCAGCTGGCCGCGTGGCCTGCGCGTGACCATCGCCGAGCAGGTCGCGGCGGCGCGCTGGGGCGAGACCGGACTCCTCAACACCCGCGGTGAGCTGTTTGCGAGCGAGGCACGCCACATTCCGCTCGAGCTGCCGCAGCTGACCGGGCCCGACGGCAGCGAGACGGCAGTGGCGCTGCGTTACCTCGCGATGCATGGCCGTCTCACCGAGACCGGCATGCGCCTGACGGCGCTGCGGCTCGATGCACGCGGCGCCTGGGAGTTCGACCTCGACAACGGCGTGACGGTGCGCCTCGGGCGCAAGCAGATCGATGAGCGCTTCGAGACCTTCATGGCGACGGCGGTGAAGATCATCGCGCAGCGCGCGAGTGACATCGCTTACGTGGATATGCGGTATTCGAGCGGATTTGCGATCGGCTGGCGCAGCGGGGCCGCGCGCGGCGCGAAAAGCGACTCAGAGGCGCGCGATGCCTAAGCGTTCGGACAGAAGCCTGATCGTCGGACTCGACATCGGCACCTCCAAGGTGGTCGCACTGGTCGGCGAGGCGGGACTTGATGGCACGGTGGAGGTGCTCGGCATCGGCTCGCAGCCCTCGCGCGGCCTCAAGAAGGGCGTGGTCGTGAACATCGAGTCGACCGTGCAGTCCATTCAGCGCTCGGTCGAGGAAGCCGAGCTCATGGCCGGCTGCGAGATTCATTCGGTCTACGCCGGCATCGCCGGCAGCCATGTGCGCAGCCTCAACTCGCATGGCGTCGTGGCCATTCGCGACCGCGAGGTCACGCACGGCGATGTGGAGCACGTGATCGATGCCGCCAAGGCGGTGGCCATTCCGGCGGATCAGAAGATCCTGCACGTGCTGCCGCAGGAATTCATCATCGATGGACAGGAAGGGATTCGCGATCCCATCGGCATGTCCGGGGTACGCCTCGAGGCCAAGGTGCACATCGTGACCGGCGCCGAGAGTGCCGCGCAGAACATCGAGAAGTGCATTCAGCGCTGCGGCCTCGAGGTCGACGATGTCGTGCTCGAGCAGCTCGCTTCGAGTTTCGCGGTGCTCACCGAGGATGAGAAGGAGCTCGGGGTCTGTCTCGTCGATGTGGGCGGCGGCACGACCGACATCGCCGTGTTTTCGGGTGGCGCGATCCGGCACACCGCCGTCATTCCGATCGCCGGCGATCAGGTCACGAACGACATCGCCGTCTCGATGCGCACGCCGACGCAGTACGCCGAGGAGATCAAGGTGCGCTATGCCTGCGCGCTCTCCCAGCTCGCCAATCCCGACGAGAGCATCGAGGTGCCGAGCGTCGGCGATCGGCCGGCGCGCCGTCTCGCCAGGCAGACGCTCGCCGAGATCGTCGAGCCGCGGTACGAGGAGCTCTTCGGGCTGGTGCGCGAGGAGCTGCGGCGCAGCGGCTTCGAGGAAGCCGTCGCGGCGGGCATCGTGCTCACCGGCGGCAGCGCCAAGATGGAAGGCACGATCGAGCTTGCCGAGGAGGTCTTTCACGTTCCGGTGCGTCTCGGCCTGCCGCAGCAGGTGCACGGCCTCGCGGATGTGGTCCGCAATCCGATTTTTTCAACGGGCGTGGGGCTGCTGCTCTACGCGCGTGACAACGCCCTGCCCGGGCGGCAACGCCGCAATCTGGGCAGCGCGAAGACGGTGATTGATCGCATGCGCTCGTGGTTCCAGGGGAACTTCTGATGCGCACGCGGAAAGGTTTGCAAGCTGACAGACGTAAGAGCGATAGCCGATAGGTCTCAACCAACCCGTTTATTTCCGTCGCGAGGAGAGAGTAGCAATGTTTGAACTTATGGACGCGTACAGCCAAAGCGCCGTCATCAAGGTGATCGGTGTCGGAGGCGGTGGCGGCAATGCCGTCGCGCACATGGTCACGAGCGGTATCGATGGCGTGGACTTCATGTGCATCAACACGGACGCACAGGCCTTGAAACATTCCAAGGTCAAGACGGCGCTGCAGATTGGCTGCAACATCACCAAGGGCCTGGGTGCGGGCGCGGATCCGGAAATCGGCCGTCAGGCGGCGATGGAGGATCGCGATCGTATCGTCGAGCTCGTCGAAGGCTGTGACATGCTTTTCATCACGGCAGGCATGGGCGGCGGCACGGGCACCGGGGCGGCGCCGGTGGTGGCCCAGGTCGCGAAGGAGCTCGGCATCCTCACCGTCTCGGTGGTCACCAAGCCCTTTGAGATGGAAGGTGGCAAGCGCTCGATGATGGCCGATCAGGGCATCCTCGAGCTCAGCAAATATTGCGACTCTCTCATCACGATCCCAAACCAGAAGCTGCTGACGGTGCTCGGTCCCCAGACGACGCTCCTCGATGCCTTCAAGTCCGCGAACCAGGTGTTGCAGGGCGCCGTACAGGGCATCGCCGAGCTCATCACCCGGCCCGGACTCATCAACGTCGACTTTGCGGACGTACGCACCGTCATGGCGGAGACGGGAATGGCGATGATGGGATCGGGCTCTGCGAGCGGTGAAGGCCGCGCGCGCGAGGCGGCCGAGGCAGCGGTGTCGTCGCCGTTGCTCGAGGACATCAACCTGGCCGGTGCGCATGGCATCCTGGTCAACGTCACTGCGGGAATGGACCTCTCGATCGGTGAATTCCAGGAAGTCGGTAACATCGTGAAACAATTTGCATCGGAGGATGCGACGGTGGTCGTCGGCACGGTCATCGATCCGGATCTCTCGAACCAGGTGCGCGTTACGGTGGTGGCGACCGGTCTTGGCCGCCCGGCGGCGGCAGTACGGCACGCGACGCCGCGCGAGATGCCCGCGACTCGCGAGACGAGCTCGCAGCGCGAAAGCCCGATGCGTGTGGTGCGGCGCTCCCAACCCATGTCGAACAGTGACTACGCCGTGCTCGACAAGCCGACGGTGCAACGTCAGCGCGCCGTGGGTGATGGCCTGCGCCCCGACCACGATGAGGATCTGTTGGACATTCCAGCGTTCCTGCGCCGCCAGGCTGATTGAGCTGACTGCTCCCGCGACGGACCGCACGCCCCATCCGGGGCGTGCGGAGCCTGCGCTCGTGCGCGGCCGGTGCCAATTCCGGTAAACTTGCAGATTCCATGGTTGGACAACGAACGCTCAAGAACACGATCCGCGCGACCGGCGTGGGATTGCACACCGGCAAGAAGGTGCTGATGACGCTGCGGCCCGCGCCGCCCGATTCAGGCATCGTGTTCCGCCGTTCCGATCTGGCCGAGAGCGTGGACATCCCTGCGCACGCGGAGAATGTCGGTGACACGACGCTCGGCACCACGCTCGTCAAAGGCGACGCGCGCGTCTCGACGGTCGAGCATCTTCTGTCCGCGTTCGCCGGCCTTGGCATCGACAATGCGATCGTCGAGGTGAGCGCACCGGAAGTTCCGATCATGGATGGCAGCGCAGGTCCGTTCGTGTTTCTGCTGCAGTCGGCCGGCATCGAGGAGCAGCGTACCCCCAAGCACTTCGTGCGCATCAAGAAGCGCATCCGGGTCGCCGAAGGGGACAAGTGGGCGCAGTTCGATCCCTTCGATGGCTTCAAGGTGAATTTCGAGATCGAATTCAATCATCCGATCTTCAAGCGGCGCGCACAGCGCGCGTCGATGGATTTCTCCACGACCTCATTCCTGAAAGAGGTCAGCCGCGCACGCACGTTCGGCTTCATGCGTGACCTGGAAATGCTGCGCGCGAGAAATCTCGCGCTCGGCGGCAATCTCGACAATGCGATCGTGCTCGATGACTTCCGCGTGCTCAACGAGGACGGATTGCGTTACGAGGATGAGTTCGTCAAGCACAAGATCCTCGATGCGATCGGCGATCTGTATCTGCTCGGCCACAGCCTCATCGGCGAGTTCAGCGGCTACAAATCCGGTCATGAGCTCAACAACAAGCTCCTGCGCACGCTGCTGCGTGACCGCTCCTCCTGGGAGGACGTGGTGTTCGAGACCCACGCCGAGGCACCCATCTCTTACGTCGAGGCACCCGCGCTTTCGAACGGCTCTTCGGCCTAAAGCGCGCTGATCGACTTCAATCCCGCGGCAGGACGCGCACGATGATGCGCGTGATCGCCGGGCGCTCGCCCTTGAGTTCGGCATCGAGCTCGGCAAGCGCGTAGCGCAGGCGTGCGCTCCAGCCCGAGGAGTCGCTGAATATGACCAGATCGCCCTCGCGCTCGGTCACACCGGTTATGTGAGATCGCAGCGTCGGCGGCAATCGGGACTCGATCCACGCTCGCCAGTCACCCTGCTGCTGCGCTCGAGCGTGAATCGATGACAGAATCGCGGTCGAGCGGTCGAGCAGGTCTTTGACAGAATCCGCCGAATGTCGATTGGCTCCAGTCCTACGTCGTGATGCAGATGAAGCCGTCTTGTTTCGACGACGCTTATTGGGCATATTCGATCCGCTGATGGGGCAAACCCGCCGAAAGGCGGGGACGCAAAGCCACCGGTCTAAAGCGAAAGCTATGACAGCGGGGTTGCCAGCAGGGCGCAAGTTTCTTAACCAGAAACGCGGGCGAGAAAGCCCAGACTTGCGCGTCATGCGGCGGATTTTGGGGGGAGCGCGCGACTAGGCGCGCACCGGTCCGAGTTGCCAACGGGGTAGTGAGCCGAGCGCCGTATCAGTTTCGCGGAGCGCTGCATGAACGTTGTTGTGTTTTCCGGGGGTGGGGCAGGCCGTTCGCGGCATTTTAACCTCACGCATCCCCTGACCGTGGGCGTGCTGGCCGTGCTCGTCCTCGCCATACTCGGCACCGCCTTCGCCATCGGCATGCAGCTGGGCGAGAGTGGCGGCCGCTCGCTCGGCAATCGCGAAACCGGTAGCTGGACGAAGATCCTGCATGATCAGAAGTCGGAGATCTCCGAGCTCAAAGCGCGCCTGCAGGAGCGGGTGGACGCCATGGCGATCCGGATTGCCCAGCTTGACGCCCATGTGATCCGCATCGATGCCCTGGGCAAGCGCCTCACGGACATGGCCAAGATCGATCACCGGGAATTCAATTTCGACGATGAGCCACCGACCGGCGGCCCCGAGGGCGAGGATGACGGGGTGAGCCAGCAGATTCCCGACCTCTCGGCCTCTCTTGCCAGTCTGGAGCAACGCGTCGACCTGCGCGATGCGCAACTTTCGGCCCTCGAGAACGTGATTCTCGCCCGCAGATCTGAGCGATGCGATTCATCCGGAGGGCAGGCCCGTTACAGAGGGGTTCATCTCCTCGTATTTCGGTGAGCGGGATGGACCCCTTCACCGGACATGAGGCCTTCCACAAGGGCGTCGATTTCGCAGGTTCCGCGGGTGCATCCGTAGTGGCCGTGGCGGCCGGAGTGGTGACGTGGGCGGGCGACCGGGCCGGCTATGGCTCGCTCGTCGAGATCAATCACGGCAAGGGCTACGTGACCCGCTATGCCCACAATGAGAGCGTGCTCGTGAGCGTTGGCCAGACGGTCACGCGCGGCGAGCAGATTGCCCTCATGGGCTCGACAGGGCGTTCCACCGGCCCGCACGTGCACTTCGAAGTGCTGCGCAACGGTCGTCAGGTCAACCCGCTGAGCTTCATCGGCCGCTAGCCCTCGTCTGATACCTTCCAAGCCGCCTTGGGAATTGCCCACGGGGCCTCATCTCTCATGGCGAACCGATTACGCTCGCCCGAGTCTATTGCGTACAATACGCCGCTTCTATAAGCCGCTTGCTCGCATAAGTACTTGGCGAGCCTTGCTTTTCTGATCAGGAAGTCTTCGTGCTGAAACTCCTCACGCGTGTCTTCGGCAGTCGCAACGAGCGCCTGCTGCGCAGCTACAACCGCATGGTGCGTGAGACCAACGCTCATGAGCCGCAGATCCAGGGGTTGAGCGATGAGGCGCTGCGTGCCAAGACCGCGGAGCTGCGAGCGCGTCTGAAGCAAGGTGCCACGCTCGATCAGCTGCTCCCCGAAGCCTTCGCCGTGGTGCGGGAGGCTGCGCGCCGCACGCTCAAGCTGCGGCACTTCGATGTGCAGCTGGTCGGTGGTATCGCGCTGCACCAAGGCAAGATCGCCGAAATGCGCACCGGTGAGGGCAAGACCCTCATGGCAACCCTGCCGGCGTACTTGAACGCGCTGCCGGGCGAGGGCGTTTCCATCGTGACCGTCAACGAGTACCTCGCCCAGCGCGACGCCGATTGGATGAGTCCGATCTATGGCTTTCTCGGCCTGACCGTCGGCGTCATCAAGAACGCGCAGAGCTCCGTCGAGAAGCGCGAGGCGTACGCCTGCGACATCACCTACGGCACCAACAACGAGTTCGGCTTCGACTACCTGCGCGACAACCTCGCCTTTCGGCTCGAGGATCGCGTGCAGCGCGGACTGACGTTCGCGGTCGTCGACGAGGTCGACTCCATCCTGATCGATGAAGCGCGCACGCCGCTCATCATCTCCGGCCCTGCCGAGGAGAGCACGGAGCTTTACCTGCGGATCAATCAGCTCGTGCCGCGCCTGCAGCGGCAGAAGGAAGAGAACGGTCCCGGGGATTTCTCGGTCGAAGAGAAGACCAAGCAGGTGCATATGACCGAAGACGGTCATGCGAACGTCGAGCAGCTCATGCTCGAGGCCGGTCTGCTGCGCGAAGGCGAAAGTCTCTACGATCCGGCCAACATTCGCCTGATGCATCACCTCAATGCGGCCCTGCGGTCGCATGCGCTCTACAAGCGTGACGTCGAATACATCGTGCGCGATGGCGAGGTGATCATCGTCGATGAGTTCACGGGCCGCACGATGCCGGGACGGCGCTGGTCGGACGGTCTGCATCAGGCGATCGAGGCGAAGGAAGGCGTGCGGGTGCGCGAGGAGAACCAGACGGTTGCCTCGATCACCTTCCAGAACTATTTCCGCCTGTACAAGAAGCTCTCCGGCATGACCGGTACGGCCGATACCGAAGCGCCGGAGTTCATGCAGATCTATGGCCTGGAGGTCGTGGTCATCCCGACGCACAAGCCCATGATCCGCAAGGACAATCCGGATTTCGTGTACCTCACGCAGAAGGACAAGTTCGAGGCGATCATCGAGGACATCCAGGACTGCGTGCAGCGCGGCCAGCCGGCACTCGTGGGCACGACCTCGATCGAGACCTCGGAGTTCCTGTCCGGTTTGCTGCAGAAGGCGGGCATCCCGCACCAGGTGCTCAACGCCAAGCAGCACGAGCGCGAGGCACACATCGTCGCGCAGGCGGGCCGCCCCGCGGCCGTGACCATTGCGACGAACATGGCAGGTCGCGGTACGGACATCGTGCTGGGCGGCAACCTCGACGGCCGAGCTTGGCGGGCTTGCCTCCCGAGACCGATGAGGCGACGCGTGCGAACGTGACGCTCGGAGTGGCAGGCAGCGACATGATCAGGTCGTCGCCGCAGGCGGCCTGCACATCGTCGGCACCGAACGTCACGAGTCACGCCGCATCGACAATCAGCTGCGCGGCCGCTCCGGCCGTCAGGGCGATCCGGGTTCGAGCCGCTTCTATCTGTCGATGGAAGACAACCTGATGCGCATCTTCGGTGATCCCGATGCGCACCAAGCGCCTGCTGCAGATGGCGGGCATGAAGGAGGGCGAGGTCATCGAGAGCGGCATGCTCACCCGCCAGATCGAGAAGGCGCAGCGCAAGGTCGAATCCCACAACTTCGACATCCGCAAGCAGCTGCTGCTGTTCGACGACGTTGCGAACGATCAGCGCAAGGTCGTCTATCAGCAGCGCACCGAGATCATGGGCACCGATGATCTGTCGCGCCGCGATCCGCGGCATCCGCGAGGAGGCGATCGGCGACGCTGATCGACCAGTTCTGCCGAACAACGCGGCGCCGCACGACTGGGACGTCGGTGGCCTCGCCGAGGCGTGGCGACGGGACTTCAACGCGCAGGTCGATCCGAAGAGCTGGCTCGCGCGCGAGCCGGAGCTCGAGGAGCAGGCGCTGCGGCAGCGTGTCTCGATGCGACGACACAGCGCCTACGAGGCAGAAGGTCGCGCGCATCGGTGCGCCGATCATGCGCCATGTCGAGAAGGACGTGATGCTGCGCACGCTCGATCAGCACTGGCGCGACCATCTGGCGGCGATGGATTACCTGCGCCAGGGCATCCATCTGCGCGGCTATGCCCAGAAGGACTATCGCTTCGAGTACAAGCGCGAGGCCTTTGAGCTGTTCGCGGCGATGCTCGACCGGGTGAAGTTCGATACGGTGTCGGTGCTCTCGAAGATCGAGGTGCGCACCGCAGGAAGAGATCGATCGCGAGGAAGAGCTGCGACGCGAGCGGCTCATGCGGGCCCTGCAGGCGCAGCATGCTGAAGCGCAGTCGCTGCTTGCGGCCGACGAGGGTGCCGCAGCGCAGCATGCCCGCAGCGAGCCACCGCAAGCCATCGGTACCGCCGCCGCTGCAACGGCCGGCATGATGGCGCCATCGCCAGCCGATGCGGGCACCTTCGTGCGCAGCGAGCGCAAGGTCGGACGCAACGAGCCTTGCCCGTGCGGCTCGGGCAAGAAGTTCAAGCACTGTCACGGCGCGCTCGTCGAGCATCGAGTGACCGCCGCCTCGTGCGAGTCGTGGCCGCGGCGCTGTTCGATCGCGAGGGCCGCGTGCTCATCGCAGAGCGGCCGGCGGGCAAGCACATGGCGGGCCGCTGGGAGTTCCCCGGCGGCAAGGTCGCACCCGGCGAAAGTGACGCGCAGGCGCTCGAGCGCGAGCTCGAGGAGGAGCTGGGCGTGCACATGCAAGCCGGGCGAGTCCTGATGCAGCTGACGCATCAGTACCCGGACCGGTGGGTCGAGCTGTGCCTGTGGGTCGTCGAGGAGTTTCTTCGGCGAGCCGCATGGGCTGGACGGCCAGCGCCTGAAATGGGTGCGCACCGATCAGCTTGCGGCCGAGGACATCCTCGAGGCGGACCGGCCGTTCATCGAACTACTGCAGCGCTATACAATGCAGCCGAATTCTTCGGACCAAGTGATTCCCATGGCATCGCAACCTGACCTTCCGGAGATCAAGCTCGACGCCGATGGCTTGTACCGGGAAGAGATCTTCACCGATCGCAGGGCCGGCACATTGCGCCGTCTGACTCCGATCAAGATCGACGGCTCGACGGATGCCTCGCGCGCGGTGGTGTTCTCCGGGCAGACGCAACTGCTGACACCTGCGGGGGTGCTGCCCCTGGTGTTCGATATCGAGGCCAAAACGCTCGATGAGGCCTTGAGGCGTTTCCCTGAGGCCGTGAAAGTGGCGCTCGATGAGGCCATCGAGGAGGCTCGTGAGCTGCGCCGCGAGGCCGCCTCGCGCATCGTGGTGCCCGAGGTGGGCGCATGGGGCTCGGCCCCGGAGCAGGTCCCGCGCCGAGCGGTGGGAAGATCAAGTTTCCCTGATCGCGCTGGCCTGATCAGCGCTCGCCCGAGGATTCGTCGTCCGGCAGTTCGGATCCGGTTCCGGGCTGCGCCGCGTCCGGGATGGCGTGCTGCTCACTGAGCCAGGCGCCCAGATCGATGAGTCGGCAGCGCTCGCTGCAGAAGGGTCGGAACGGCGACTCTGCGGACCATTTGATCTCCCGGCCGCAGGTCGGGCACTTGACGGCGTGAGCGCTCATGCGTGCCTGCATTTCGAGCGGCGAGAACCCCTACGCGCAGCAGCTCAGCATGAAATGCACGTCGTTCTCGGCCTGGGTCGGCCGGGCGGCGAGACCGTTCCAGGATAGAAACCGCACGCTGCAGCGGTAATGACTGCCGCTGATCTCGGGGAACAGGCCGGCCGAGGCCGGCAGCGAGATGCGCAGCAGCTGTGAGGGCGAGTCGCGCTCAAAGGTGATGTGGAATACACCGCCTTGGGCGATCTCTTCCCGGGGACGCCCGTTCTGGCGCGTCAGCCAGAGAAGCTCGGCGATGGCATCGCACATCGGCCGCAGCATTCCGAGCCACTGGCCAAAGGTGCGCATCCGATTCTCATCGGCCTGGCTCAACCAGTAAAAGTAGTCGGGCAGGTCGAACTCGCAGGTCCCCCCGGGGATGGCGCTGCGATGCTTGATGGCATTCAGAAACTCCGAGTCGCGAAGGGGCTGCAGGAATGCGGAGCCCGCGTTCAGAAGGTCGGCGCGCAGGCGCAGCAGGTTCGACATCACCGTCCGCAGTCGCGCCGAATCGACTCCGGGCTTGGACTGGAACTCGTTGAGCACGGACAGGTGGCGCTCGAGCTCCTTGAGCACGTCCGAGCGGGTATCGCCCCGTGTGGTAATCGAAAGAATGTCCAGCAGACTCGACATCGCCGAGCGGCTGCCCCACTGGGTCGCGATCTCGGTGTGGTAAAGCGCCTGGTTGTAGAGAAAATCCAGGCGCAGGAACGTGCGCATGCGCTCGTTGAGCGGCTGCTCGAAGATCAACACCTCATCCTGCGCGGATGGCACGGCCTGCGGTGCAGGCTGTCCGGCTTCGCTCATCCGGCTATTGTGCTTGACGGCGTTGCCAGCCGTAAACGGCGAATCGCCGCGAACGCCAGCATGGCGGCAGCGGCGGGCTCCTGCGCTCGCGTCGAGCGACCCTTTCGGGTTCAATCTGCGAGCTTTTCGAGCTCGCGCAGCGGTCCGACGTACTTGCTGTACTTGCGCCAGCGCTGCACGGAGCCGCTGTGCATCTTCTGGCGCACCTGCCAGGTGCTCGCCGTGGCAACGGCCCGCTTGGTCTCCTGGAAGTTCAGACAGCGGTCATCCCACTCGAGCTCCAGGAACTCGATGATCCGCCGCGTCCACTTCTCCTGATCGGCCACGAGCTCCTCGTAGGGTACGTCGAGAATGGTTCCGGGCGGCAGCACACTGCGCCAGTGCACCATGAAGCGATGGAACTGGCGGTAAGTAGTGCGCCAGATCATCCAGGTCCATGGCGTAAGTTGCAGCGCCAACTGGAGAACTGCTGGAAGTAGCACGACAGGCAGGTGTCACGATCGGGTCGCGCTGCATATGAATGACGCGCGCCCTCGGAAACACCGAGTGGAACGACCCCGAGGTATTCGGTGTTCGCCGGCGCCTTGTCCACGATGCGTCGAACGCTCGAAGAGTGCCGCGCAAGCAAGTGCAGATAATCCTCGGCCACCTTCTCAACGTATCCGATGAATCCAAGCGCGCCCGCTCTTGACGGCGGTCTCGTGCTGGCGAATCACATCGTTCCATAAGCCCAGCTTGCCAGCCACATATGCATCCGGAATGAGATGCGTGATGATTTGCTCGACCAAGAGCTCGTGCCTGAACGTGGGCATCCCGACGAACAGCACGGGGCGCGTGGAGTCAGCGGCGCCACTCGTGGCGTGAGCTATTGAATCCTCGTGTGTAGGAGCGCAGCAGGTCGTCTGCGAAGCGCTCGTGACCCTCGCGGATTATACGGGCGGGCCATCGACTTCATGAGCTCGTTGCTGCGCCGGTAAGTTCTTGGTAATGCCGAGTCAGACAGTCTCCCACGTCATCGTAAATACTCTGCCCAAGAGCGAATCGCAGGTTCGCTTCGCTCAGCGGGTCGATCGCAATCTCCGCAACCTTTTGCGTGTGCGCAAGCCACTCCTGGTCGGCTGCGGTCATTTTCTCGGATTGCAATCGTGGACAGCGCCGCCGGCAGGTCCGGGTTCACGTCCAGCACGCGCTCGAACAGATTCGTGGACGCTTCCGAAATCGCCTTCCATTGCCGCGATCTGCGCAAGGCCGACCAAAGCGTCCCGGCATTGCCAGGCGCGACTTTGAGCACCTTCTCAAACTGCGGCTTGGCGTCGGCCAGTTCTCCGTGCATCAGGCAAACGTCATGCCGAGGAGGCTGCGCAACCTCTGCGTTACTCGGCTGCACCTTGAGCGCGCGGCGTAAACATACATCCTCCTGGCCTCCTCGAATCGGCCTGTGAGGCGCAGGAGGTCGCCGAGCATCGGTCAGTGCTGCGCCTGCATTGTTTGCTTTGCCCCGGATCGCCCTGACCAGCAGACGATCTTCGGCATCTCGCGTAGCGGGCGAGCTCGCAGAAGCGCAGCGCCCATGTTGTTGTGGGCATCGACGTGATTGGGCTTCAGAGCCAGCAGCGCCTCGATAGTGAGCGACCGCCTCCTCGTGGGCGCCGTCGCGCATGCAGCGATCACCTTCGGCTCGCAAATCCTTCAGCTTGCTGTTGGGCGCTCTGTCGAGCGGTGCCGGATTGGGTTCGATCGGCTCGGCCTGGCCGCGCCTAGCAGACAAGCGCATGACCAGGCTGTGCGTTACTTCGTCGGCCAGCTGACGCTCGACGCCCTTCTCGAGCAGTCTCCATTTGAAGGAGTTGGCGAACTTCGCCTTCTTGTAGAAGTTGAGACGCAGCGACCGCAGCTCTTGCTCCGCACGCTGCAGGAACTCCTGCCACGCCCTGTCCCTTGTCCCGTGATCCCGCCTTCCCCTTCGTGCCGTCGCCGAAGCGACGGTCTGAGTCGCGAAATGATCGGCCAAGGCAGTGCCGAGTTCGGTCGCTTGGCGCGCGTTGAACCATCCGAGCATCATGGGGGTAAGGGTCTCGCAGTGCGGAATATGTCAGCGGTGAGGTGCATCACAGTTTGGCTGTTCCCGCGCCGAGTGCCAGGTAGGCCGCATGCAGATGCTCCACTTGAGCGCGCAGCGGCTGCAGGCCGTCATCGTTCACGATCACATCGTCGGCTGCGCGCAGGCGCGCCTGTCGGGGCGCCTGGGCGGCGAGAATGGCCTGGGCCTGCTCGAGGGTCGAGCCGTCGCGCGCCTGCAGCCGGCGATCTGCAGCGCTTCCGGGCAATCGACGACGAGGATGCGGTCGACACGATGGGCAGCCTCCCGTCTCGATCAGGAGCGGGATCGCGAAGATCTGATACGGGCCGCGGGCAGCGCTGGAGCGCTGCCTCCATCGCATGGCGGATCGCTGGATGCGTCAGAGCCTCGAGGTCGGCGCGCGCCACAGGATCGGCGAACACGAGGTCGCGCAGGGCTCGACGATCGAGAGTGCCGTCGGGGGCGATCACGCGGTCGCCGAATCGCGCACGGATCCCCTCGAGCGCTTCCGATCCGGGCAGCACGACCTCGCGTGCGACCTGGTCGGCATCGATGATCGGTACGCCGAGCGCCGCGAAGAGCCTGGCCACCGTGCTCTTGCCGCTGGCAATGCCTCCGGTCAGTCCGACACGAAACGCACGTCGCTCGCTATTCACATTTGCCAGCTCACACGCGCGAGCGAACAGCCCGAGATAGCCGCGACACGAGCTCGTGACCGAACATCAGCATCAGCCAGCCGGCCGCGGCCAGGAACGGTCCGAATGGAATCGGAGTGCTGCGATCCTGGCGCTTCGCGTCAGCACGAGATGCCGATCACCGCGCCGACCGCGGCCGCCATCAGCACGATCGGCAGCAGCATCTGCCAGCCGAGCCAGGCGCCGAGCGCCGCGAGGAGCTTGAAGTCGCCGTAGCCCATGCCTTCCTTGCCGGTGCGCAGCCGGAACAGATGATAGACGCTCCAGAGGCTGAGGTAACCGGCGATGGCGCCGATCAGCTGGAGCGCAGGTCCATCGGGCAGCGGGACTGCCGGAGTCCCGGCCGGCGCACAGGCTGGCGGCGAGGCCGAGCCACAGCAAGGGCAAGCGTCAGGCTGTCGGGCAGCAGCTGTCGATCGATGTCGATGAAGGTGAGCGCGATCAGGAACCAGGTGAGCACCAGTGCGCGCCAGCGGCCGGCCAGCCGAAGCCGAAGTTGCCAGGCCACCGAGCGCGGAGAGCACGCCGGTGAGAGCTTCGACGAGCGGATAGCGCGCGCTGATCGGCGCGCCGCACGAGGCGCAGCGGCCGCGCAGCAGCAGATAGCTCAGAACCGGAATGTTCTGCAGCGCCGTGATCGGCGGCCTTGCAGGCCGGGCAGGTGGAGCGCGGCACGACGAGGTTGAAGCGCTCGGCGATCGCGGCGGCCGCGTGCGTGGTCGCGGCGGCCGGCTTCGCGTGCGCGAGCTCCGCGCACTGCTCGCGCCATTGCCGCTCCAGCATGATCGGCAGGCGGTGGATGACGACGTTCAGAAAGCTGCCGACGACCAGGCCGAGCACGAAGCAGCGACGAAGGCCGCGATGAAGCGACAGCGCGTCGGCTGATTGCGTGTCCAAGCAAGCGCCGCGCAGCGGGCGTTGCTATCGTCAGCGACGCTCGATCAGACCACCGAGCCCAGCTTGAAGATCGGCAGGTACATGGCGATGACCAGGCCGCCGACCAGCACGCCGAGGATCGCCATGATCAGCGGCTCGAGCAGGCTCGACATCGCATCCACCGCGTTGTCGACTTCCGCTTCGTAGAAAGTCGCGACCTTGCCCGCCATCGTATCGAGCGAGCCCGACTCCTCGCCGACCGCGATCATCTGCACCACCATGTTGGGAAACAGGCCGGTCGCTCTCCATGGCGCGCTGCAGGCGCTGGCCGGTCGCGACCTCGTCGCTCATTCTCATCACGGCATCTTCGTAGACGATGTTGCCGCGTGGCGCCGGCCACCGATTCCAGCGCTTCGACGAGCGGCACGCCGGCGGCGAACATGGTCGAGAGCGTGCGCGCGTAGCGCGCGATCGCCGCCTTGTTGAGGATCGGGCCGATGATCGGGATCTTGAGGCGTCAGCCGGTCGAGGAACTCGCGCATCGCGCGCGAGCGCTTCTTGAAGTAGATGAAAGCCTAGAACGCCGGCGCCGATCACCACCGCCAGCATAGATGCCGTTGTGCTGCACGAACTTCGACAGATTGATGACCATCTGGGTGAAGGCCGGCAGATCGGCGCCGAAGCCCTTGAACAGTCTCTCGAACTGCGGGATCACGAAGATCAGCAGAATGACGGTCACGATCACGGCGACCACCAGCACCGCGGCCGGATAGAACAGCGCCTTCTTGACCTTCTTCTTCATCGCCTCGGTCTTCTCCTTGTAGGTGGCGATCTTGTCGAGCAGGCTCTCGAGCGCGCCGGCCTGCTCGCCGGCCTCGACCAGATTGACGAACAGATCGTCGAAGTACAGCGGATGCTTGGCCAGCGCCTCGTGCAGCGAGGTGCCGCCCTCGACGTCGGCCTTGATGTCCAGCATCAGCTTCTGCATCGCCGGGCTTGTCGTGGCCGTTGCCGACGATCTCGAACGCCTGCACCAGCGGAATGCCGGCCGCGAGCATGGTGGCGAGCTGGCGGCTGAAGATCGCGATGTCTCCGGGCTTGACCTTGCCGCCGCTTGCAGCCGCTGGCTCTGCTTGCGATGCGCGACGCGGCGATGCCCTGGCGGCGCAGGTCGGCGCGCAGCGCCTGCTCGTCCGGCGCGAGGCTCTTGCCCTTGACCGTTGCCCTTCTTGTCCCTGCCCTCCCAGGCGAAGGGGATGTCGCGTCCTTGATGGTCTTGTACGGTTGCCGTTGCTGCCTGAGCCATGTGTTACTCCTGCGTCGATCACTCGATGGTGACGCTGTTGATTTCCTCGAGGCTGGTGAGGCCCGCCTTGACCTTCTCGAGACCGGAGCGGCGCAGATCCCAGACGCCTTCCTTGGCGGCCTGATCGGCGATATCGACGGCGCTGCCGCCCGCCAGAATGATGCGGGCGATCGTCTCGGTGACGGGCATGACCTGATAGATGCCGACCCGGCCCTTGTAGCCGTCGGTGCAGCTGCCGCAGCCCTTCGGGCCGAAGATCTTGATGCCGCGCGGCGATGTCCGCTTCGCTGAAGCCTTCCTTGAGCAGCGCCTCCGCGGGTACTTCCAGCGGCTGCTTGCAGTGTCGAGCACAGCCGCCGCGCCAGGCGCTGCGCGATGATGAGGCTGACCGAGGTCGCGATGGCATAGGGCTTGACGCCCATGTCGACCAGTCGCGTCAGGGTCTGCGGCGCATCGTTGGTGTGCAGCGTCGAGAGCACCAGGTGGCCGGTCTGCGCGGCCTTGATGGCGATCTCCGCGGTCTCGAGGTCGCGGATCTCGCCGACCATGATGACGTCCGGATCCTGGCGCAGGAACGCGCGCATCGCCGCCGCGAACGTCAGGCCGACCTTGTTGTTGACGTTGACCTGGTTGACGCCGGGCAGGTTGATTTCCGCCGGGTCCTCGGCGGTCGAGATGTTCGTGTCCTCGCGATTGAGGATGTTGCAGGCCGGTATAGAGCGAGACGGTCTTGCCGCTGCCGGTCGGGCCGGTCACCAGAATCATGCCCTGCGGCTTGGCCAGGTACTTGAGGTACAGGTCCTTCTGGAAGCGGCTCGTAGCCCAGCGCGTCGATGCCGAGCTGCGCCTGCGAGGGATCGAGAATACGCATCACGATCTTCTCGCCGTACAGCGTCGGGCAGGTGCTGACGCGGAAGTCGATGGCGCGGGTCTTCGACAGCCTCATCTTGATGCGGCCGTCCTGCGGCACGCGCCGCTCGGCGATATCCAGGCGCGACATGACCTTCAGGCGCGCCGCGATCTTGCCGGCCAGCTGCACCGGCGGCTGCGCGATCTCCTTCAGCACGCCGTCCATGCGGAAGCGCACGCGGAAGATCTTCTCGTACGGCTCGAAGTGGATGTCCGAGGCGCCGCGGCGGATGGCATCGAGCATCACCTTGTTGACGAAGCGGACGATCGGCGCGTCTTCGACGTCGTCGCGGCTGATCTTCTCGTCGAGCTCATCGTCGCCGCCGGTGACCTCGAGCGACTCGAGATCGACGCCTTCGTCGTCGCCGAGAGCCGGGCATCTGCGCTTCGACCTGCTCGATGGCCTTGTCGAGGCCTTCTGCAGCTTGTCGTCCTCGACGACGATCGCCTCGACGCCGAGGCCGGTCTGGAACTTGATCTCATCGATCGCGTGCAGGTTGGTCGGGTCGGCGACCGCCAGGAACAGCCGCTTGCCGCGCTTGAACAGCGGCAGCACCCGATGCTTGGCCAGCAGCTTGTCGCTGACCAGGCGGACCGTCTCGAGATCGAGGTTGATGGCGTCCAGATCGAACAGCGGCACGCCGAATTCGGTCGAGGCCGCGATGGCGATGTCGCGCGCCTTGGCCGCGCCGCTGGTGACCAGCTGGGTGACGAAGCTGGTCTTGCGCTCGCGTGCCGCAGTTCAGCGCCTCGTGCATGCGCGGCCTCTTCGACCACGCCGTCCTGCACCAGGCGCTGCGGCAGACCGCCGAGGCTGGAGCGGCGTACTTGGCTGCGAAAGAAGCGTTATCATTCATGGACTTAGGATTGCCGAGCTAGACCCGAGTTGTCAAATTAGGCGCTTGGCAATTTAATCGTGGCATAGGTGTGCACCGCGGGCCTGCGTGACTGGCCTCCCAAAAGAGGAAGCCCCTCCGGAGAGGGGCTTCCAGTCGTGCGAATTAACCGAGATCGGTTACTTGCACTGGGTCGGAACGTACTTCGCCAGCACCGTTCGGCGTTGACCGGCAGACCCTCGGCCGTCGCACGTGGCCGTCGTCGTCGAGCCGCAGGCCCAGTCGATGTTGCCCTGAGCGCCGGCAGCGACCGCGGCCTTGTTGATCGACGGGGTCAAGACGATCGTCTTGCCGCTGATCTGCGGAGTGATGGCGGTCGAACGTGACCGTGATCACGCCCGTGGCGCCCGTGACGACCAGCGTCTTCACGTACTTGGTCGGCGTGAAGCCCGCATTCCACGCGGTCGGCAGAGGCCAACATGACCCGTCATGTCATTCGACTGGAAGCCTTCGGACGACGGCCGTCTCAGCCGAGGCGGCCAGGTTCAGGCCTTCCGTCACCTTCGAGCGGATCGTGTAGTTCTGGTAGGCCGGGATCGCGATCGCGGCCAGAATGCCGATGATCGCAACCACGATCATCAACTCGATCAGGGTAAAACCCTTTTGCATCGTCTTCATGTAGTGAACTCCTAGAAAGTTTGAGGATCAAGCGGCCAAGGAGCGCCTACACAGTGACTATGAGCAAGGCCTATGCCAATCTGTCCGTGTAGACGTAAGTTGCTGGTTCGACTGGTTGTTTCTGAGTGACGCGGAGTAGGCGCCGCTTTACTTAGGTTCGTCACCACCTGACGACGACCGCCGACTTTGTCGCGTCACAAAGTGACGCAATCCGTCAGTGCGGGCCCGCGACACTCGATGCCGAGCTTCTTGACGCGATAGCGCAGCGCGCGAAAGCTCATGCCGAGCAGCTTCGCGGCCGCGGTCTTGTTGTAGCGGGTCTGCTCCAGCGCCTTGACGATGGCTTCGCGCTCGATGTCCTCGAGCTGATCACCGAGCGCGCCTGCCGCTCGCTGCAGCGCGGCGGGCGCGATCGCTGTCGCGGCGGGCGGGTCGGGTGCGCGCAATTTGACGTGCTCCGGCGTGATCGATGCCGCCGGTGCTCAGAGTCAGCGCGCGCTCGAGGATGTTCTCCAGCTCGCGGACGTTGCCGGGGAACGGGTAGCTCTGCAGCGTCGTGCATCGCCTCGGCGCGCGATGTCCGGCACGCTCGATCTTCATCCGCCTGCTCAGGCGCGGCGAGGATCGACTTCGGCCAGGATCCGGAATGTCCTCGGGGCGCTCGCGCAGCGCCGGCACGCGCAGCTCGATCACGTTGATGCGATAGAACAGATCTTCACGGAAGCGGGCCTCGGCGACCAGCTCGCGCGAGATTCTTGTGGGTCGCCGACAGAATGCGCACATCGACGGCTTCCTCGCGCGCCTCGCCGATCGGCCGCACCGTCTTCTCCTGCACGACGCGCAGCAGCTTGACCTGCATGTGCAGCGGCAGATCGGCGACCTCATCGAGAAACAGCGTGCCGCCTTCCGCGCTCTGCACAGCCCCTTCTTGTCGGCGATCGCGCCCGTGAAGCTGCCGCGCTTGTGGCCGAAGAGCTCGCTCTCCATGAGCTCGGTCGGAATGGCGCCGCAGTTCACCGGCACGAACGGCCCTTCGGAGCGTGGCGCCGCTCTCATGAATGAGCCGCGCGACCAGCTCCTTGCCGGTGCCAGACTCACCGTAGATGTGCACCGGCGCCTGGCTGCGCGCCACGCGGCCGATCATGTCGCGCATCTGCTGCATGACGTTCGATTGCCCGAGCAGTCGCGGTGCGCGGCGCGTGATCGTCGCCTCATCAGGCGGCGCCCCCAGCCGGATGGCGCTGCCCACGAGCTTGCGCAGCACGCCCAGATCGAGCGGCTTGGAGACAAAATCGAAGGCGCCGAGCTTGAGCGCGCGGACCGCGGACTCGACATTGCCGTGAGCCGTGATCACCGCGACGGGCACTCGGCATGATGCTCCTGAATCCAGGCGACCAGATCGAGTCCATCGCCATCCGGCAGGCGCATGTCGGTGAGACACAGATCGAAGCGCTGTGTTTTCAGCAGCCGCTGGGCTGCGGCGAGATCCGGTGCGGTGCGCGTATCCAGATTCATCCGGCTCGAGCGTGAGACCCACGAGCTCGAGCAAATCGGGCTCGTCGTCGACGATCAGAACGACAGGCTTGCTCATTGCGACTCGACGTTCCCCGGTTGGCTCATCGTAACTCTCCCCACCTGTGCGGATCGGCGAACACCAATCGGAAAATGCTGCCGCCGCCCGGCCGCGGCTCATACAGGAGCGTCGCGCCACTGGTCTGCGCGAGCTCGCGGGCCAGAAACAGGCCGAGCCCCGTGCCGCCCGGCGCATCGCTGAAGAACGGCTCGAAAATCCGCTCGGCGTTCTCCGGCGTCACGCCCGGTCCCCGATCGGATACCTCCAGGAAAGGTCGCGCGATCGGGCTCAGGCGACCGTAACGGATCTCCAGATCCCGTCTGCGTCGCTCTTTCACAGCGTGCTTGATCGCGTTGTCGCACAGATTCCAGACGACCTGGCGCAGCTGGCCGGGATCGGCGCGTACCTCGATCGCATCGCGGGGCCCGGAGAGCTGCAGCCGCGCGGCAGGCCATTGCATCGTCTCGCAGAACTCCTCGTCGGAACCCCTTGAGCCAATCGCCGAGCGATGAGCCGTTCCAGACGCGCTTCCTCGCGCCGGGAGAGCTGCAGCACGTTGTTGATGATCGAGCTCACCCGGTCCGGCATTGGTGCGGATGATTTCCGTCAGCCGCCGATCTTCCGCCGGAAGCTGCTGGGATTCGGCCAGGAGCTGCCCGGCATGGCTCATTGCACCGACGGGATTGCGGATTTCGTGCGCGATGCTCGCGCTCAGCCGACCGAGCGCGGCGAGCTTCGACTGCTGTACCTTCTCGGCCAGCAGGCTCGTGTCTTCCAGGAAAATCAGTATCGGCGCGGGAGCGACGCCGCCGAGCGGCGCAAAGTGCGGGCGCACGACTCGGCCCCCATCGGCGGTGACCAGGGTCGGAATGTCCTCCGGTGGCCACGTCGGGGTTCTGGCGCCACATCGTCAGCAGATAGAGCAGGCGCGGCGAGGCTTCGCCGAGCAAAGCGCCCGGATAGGCCGGCATGGTCACCGAGCATCAGCGCCGCCGACTCGTTGATCAGACGGATGCGGTCGTGCGGTGTCCACGACGAGCATGCTCTCGCGCAGATGCTGCACGATGTATTGCGAGAGCTGCGCGAGATTTGCGAGATCGACCTCCTGGCGGCGCACCAGCGCCTCGCTCTCGCGCAGGCGATTGGCGATCGGCCAGCCGGACAGCGCGACGGCGAAAAGCACGATTCCGAGCCATCCTGCGGTCGTGTAGTCGCTCGATGCGCGCCTCGCCAGCAGCGTTGATCGCGATCTGCTGGATCAACACGCCGATTGCCGCCATGGCCGCAATCAGGAAGGCGTCGCCCGCCTCGGCGAGGAGCGCCATGGTGCCCACGGGCAACACCAGAAGGATGCCCAGGCCGCTCTGCACGCCCGCGCTCGCATACAGAATGAGCGTGATGCCGATGGTATCCACCGTGGCGTTCGCGAGCGCGATCATCCGCAGGCTGGGCCAGGTGAGCCGGCGCGCCAGTATGAGCAGCACCCCAGCGATGAAATAGCCAACGCAGACGTTGATGAACAGGCTGGGCCGCTGGGCACGCACGATGTACTCGTTGGTGCTGAGCTGCTGCATCGTGAGCAGCACGGGCGGGATCAGAAGCCGATAGAGATTGTTGAGGCCGATGACGCGCCAGGCGAGATCGCTGGGGGCCGGGGGGCGTCGCGGCGCCCACTGCCATCAGCGCCCACCTCGCGGTACAGGATCCTTCATCCGCCGGCTCGCCTCATCACGTGCGCGCGCGACTGTATCATCTTTGGCAGAATACGCGACTCCCTGTCGAGGTGTGCCAACGACATGAACTTACACGAGTATCAGGCGAAGGATGTCTTTCGCACCTACGGCATCCCGGTCCCGGCCGGTCGCGTGGCGCAGAGTCCCGAGGAGGCAGTCGAGCGCGGCGGAGACGCTCGGCGGATCAAGCTGGGTCGTGAAGGCGCAGGTTCACGCCGGCGGCCGCGGCAAGGCGGGCGGCGTCAAGCTGGTGCGTGATCTTGCGGCCGTGCGCGCGGCGGCAGCGGCCATGCTCGGTCAGCGCCTCGTGACCAAGCAGACCGGCGCCCGAGGGCCTGCCGGTCGAGCGGGTGTATGTCGAGTCGGCCTCCGAGATCGCGCGCGAGCTCTATCTGTCGCTCACGCTCAATCGCGACCGGGGGCGCATCGCGGTCATCGCCTCGGCGGCCGGCGGCATGGACATCGAGGAGGTCGCGGAGAAAGACGCCCGAGAAGATCCTGAGCGTCACGATGCATCCGGCGGCGGGACTGCAGCCGTATCAGTGCCGCAAGCTTGCCTTTGGCTTGGGCTTCGGGGCGAGCAGATCGCAGCAGTTCCAGGCGATCGCGCTCGCGCTGTACCGGCTCTATCTCGAGCGTCGACGCGAGCCTCGATCGAGATCAATCCGCTGATCGTGACCGCGAGCGGGTCAGCTGGTCGCGCTCGATGCCAAGATCAACATCGACGCCAACGCGCTCTTCCGCCAGCCGCAGATCTGCGGCGCTGCGCGACCCGGCGCAGGAAGATCCGATGGAGCGGCGCGCGAGCGAGCACGATCTCAACTATGTCTCGCTCGACGGCGATATCGCCTGCATGGTGAATGGCGCGGGACTCGCGATGGCCACCATGGATCTGATCAAGCTGCACGGCGGCAAGCCGGCCAATTTCCTGGACGTCGGCGGTGGCGCCACCAGCGAGCGGGTCACGGCGGCCTTTCAGCTGATCCTGTCGAACCCGCAGGTGCGGGCGATTCTGGTCAACATCTTCGGCGGCATCGTGCGCTGCGATCTGATCGCCGAAGGCGTCATCAACGCCGTCAAGAACGTCGGCGTGAAGGTGCCGGTCGTGGTGCGGCTCGAGGGCACCAACGCGCCGCTATGCGCGCGACGATGCTCGCCAAGAGCGGGCTCACCATCACCGCGGCGAGCGACCTGACCGATGCGGCGCGCAAAGCCGTCGGACTGCGGCAGGCGGTGGCCAGCGCAAGCGAGCCAGGAGCGCCGATGAGCATTCTCATCGACAAGCAACACGCGGGTGATCTGCCAGGGCTTCACCGGCAAGCAGGGCACGTTTCACTCCGAGCAGTGCCTCGCCTACGGCACCAAGCTGGTCGGCGGCACGACGCCCGGCCGCGGCGGAGCCAAGCACCTGGGCCTGCCCGTGTTCAATACGGTCGAGGAAGCGGTGCGCGAGACCGGCGCCACCGCGAGCATGATCTACGTGCCGGCGCCTTCGCGGCCGATGCCATTCTCGAAGCCGCCGATGCGGGCATCGAGCTCGTGGTGTGCATCACCGAGGGCATCCCGGTCAACGACATGGTGCGGGTCAAAGCGGCACTGGCCGGCACGGCGACGCGGCTGGTGGGTCCGAACTGCCCCGGCGTCATCACACCCGGAGAGTGCAAGATCGGCATCATGCCGGGCTTCATCCATCAAAAGGGCGCGCGTCGGCATCGTTTCGCGCTCGGGCACGCTGACGTATGAGGCTGTGTTTCAGACCACCAACGTCGGGCTCGGGCAGAGCACCTGCGTCGGCATCGGCGGCGACCCGGTGCGCGGCATGAACTTCATCGACGTGCTGGAGCTGTTCGAGCGCGACCCGGCAACCAAGGGCATCATCATGGTGGGCGAGATCGGCGGCAGCGACGAGGAGGCCGGCGCCGAGTTCATCCGCCACTACGTCACCAAGCCCGTGGTGGCCTACATCGCCGGCGTCACCGCGCCGCCCGGCAAGCGCATGGGCCACGCGGGCGCGATCGTGGCCGGCGGCAAGGGCACAGCTGCGGACAAGTTTCGCGCGCTCGAGGCGGCCGGCGTGCGCACCGTGAAGTCACCGGCGCACTCGGCAGGCCATGGCGAGCTGCTGCAAGTCGCGGCCAGCGTCCTGAGCACGCGCCGTTGCGGACAAGTGAACGGCGAAGGCCGAAGGCAAGCGGCAGGTGCACGCAAGCCAAGGCGCCGCCGGCGCCGCGGCGCGCCGGCAGATCCGGCCAAAGCGCAAGCGGCAGAGATGCTGATGAGGCGGACAGAGTCACGCCGCTGGCATGGCTGCGCATCGGGCTCGCGCAGCTCAACTTTCTGGTCGGCGATGTGCAGGGGAATGCTGGCGCGCGTCATCGCGACGGCGCGCGAGGTGCGCACGCCTGAAGACGCATCTGATCGCGTTTCCCGAGCTCACGCTCTCGGGCTATCCGCCCGAGGATCTGCTGTTCCACCGCGGCTTCCGGCGGCAGGTCGATGCCGCACTCGAGCGTGTACGTCGCGAGACCGAGAGCCCGAGCATCGTCATCGGCTATCCGGAATACGTGGCAGCGGGACATTTTCAATGCGGCTGCCGTTCTCGGAGGCGGCACGCTCGCAGGCCAATCATCGCAAGCCCGAGCTCCCGAACTACAAAGTCTTCGATGAGAAGCGCTACTTTCGCGCCGGGCACCGAGCCGACGGTGGTCGAGTTCGCGGCTTCAAGGTCGGTCTTGCTCGTGTGCGAGGACATGTGGGAAGCCGAGGCGGCGCGCCAGGCGCAGGCGTTGCGGCGCCGAGCTGCTCGTGGTCATCAATGCCTCGCCGTACGAAATTCACAAGCAGCGCGAGCGCGAGAGCGTCGCCCGCGAGCGCATCCGCGAGGTGCACCTGCCCATCGCGTACGTGAACATGGTCGGCGGCCAGGACGAGCTGGTGTTCGACGGCAACTCCTTCGTCATGGATGCGCACGGTGAGCTTGCCATGCGCGCGCCGGCGTTCGAGGAAGGCATCTACTGCGTGCGACTTCGTGCGTCGCGGCGCGCGCGTCGAGCCGTTGCCCGGGACCATCGCGCCGGAGCTCTCCGATGAGGCGAGCGTGTATCAGGCGCTGGTGCTGGGCGTGCGCGACTACGTCAACAAGCATGGCTTCCCGGGCGTCGTCATGGGGCTGTCCGGCGGCGTCGATTCTGCCTTGACGCTGGCGATTGCCGTCGATGCGCTCGGCGCGAGCGCGTTCACGCGGTCATGATGCCCTCGCGCTATACCGCGCGACATGAGTCTGAGCGATGCCGCCGAGCAGGCGCGACGGCTCGGGGTCGAGTACAGCGTGATCTCCGATCGAGGGCATGTTCGCGGCGACGCTCGAGGCGCTGCGCGGCGTAGTTCGCCGGCCGCGGCCGCGGATGCGACCGAGGAGAACATCCAGTCCCGCTGCCGCATGCTTGCTGCTGATGGGCATCTCCAACAAGACCGGCAGGATGCTGCTCACCACCGGCAACAAGAGCGAGATGGCCGTCGGCTATGCGACGCTGTACGGCGACATGGCCGGCGGCTTCGCGCCCATCAAGGACTGCAACAAGATGCTGGTCTATCGCCTGGCGGCCTACCGCAACGGCCTGGGGCCGGTGATTCCTCAGCGGGTGATCGACCGACCGCCCTCGGCAGAGCTGCGCCCGGACCAGAAGGACTCGGACTCGCTGCCGCCCTACGATGTGCTCGATGCGATCCTCGAGGCCTTCATCGAGGAGGATCTGTCGGTGGACGAGATCGAAGCGCGTGGATTCGATCGGGCGACCGTGGCCCGGGTGCTCGACCTGGTCAAGCGCAACGAGTACAAGCGCCGCCAGGCGCCGCCGGGCGTGCGCGTCAGCCGGCGAGCCTTCGGACGCGACTGGCGCTATCCGATCACCAACGGCTACCGGCGTTGAACTGCGAGCGAGGCTACCAGAGCTTCCACCAGGGCTTAGGCGCGCGCGGCCGGTGCGATGCCTGCGAAGTTGGCGGCGTAGACCTGTTCGGCCTGGTCGGCCACGCTCATTGAGGCCGAGCTGCTGGTCTGCATCGATCAGAATGTTCAGCGCCTGCTTCATGGCGGGCGCCCCGTCGTAGTTCTCGAGGACGTGGGTCGCGCGCTGCGCCGCTCCGACGTAGGCGCCGCGCTGCATGTAGTACTGCGCGACGTGCACGTCGTAGTTGGCCAGCCGGTTGCGCAGGTAGATCATCCGACGCTGCGCATCGTGCGCATAGAGGCTCTTCGGGAATTGCTCCACGACGGTCCGAAATGCCTCGAAGGACTTGCGCGCGGTGACCGGCGGACGCTTCGTGAGATCGGCCCGGAACAGTCGCTCGAAAGCGTTCGGGGTGCGCTCGAAATCGATCAAGCCCTTGATGTACCAGGCGTAGTCGACGCGCGGATGCGTCGGATTCTCGCGGATGAAGGTGTCGGCGGCATCGAGGGCGGACTCCGTCTCGCCCTGGCGGTAATAGGCGTAGATCAGGTCGATGCGGGCCTGGCGGGCCTGATCGGTAAAGGGGAAGCGGGCGGTCAGTGCCTCGTAGGTCTTGATCGCCCTGTTGTAGTCGTACGCCGTCGAGCTGCTGATGAGCCTGCTTGTAGAGGCTCTCCGGGGTGGGGTTTCTTCTTCTCCCGGTTGGTCTTGCAGCCCGTGGTCGCGACAACACCGGCAATGCAGAGCACGATGACCGCGCTCCGCGCGAGCGCGGAAATCCTCATGTATCGGGGTCCCTCGTTGGCATCTGAGACGTAATTGAGCAAAGTATAGCCAATTCGTGGGACTGAGCCGGTGCCCGACGAGTTCCGAACACACGACCTCGAGCTTGCCGCCGATTTCGCTGGACTGCGCCTGGACCAGGCTCTGGCGCGCGCATTACCCCAGTATTCGCGCGCGCGGCTGCAAACGCTGGATCGAGGCCGGTTCGGTCCGCGTCGACGGACGCATTCCCCGCGTCCGAGACAAGGTGCGTGGGCGGCGAGCGCGTGCGAATCGAGGCGCGGCTCGAGGCCGATCCAGGGGGTCGGCGCCGAGAGCCTGCCGCTCGATGTGGTGTATGAGGACCGCGCGCTCATCGTCATCAACAAGCCCGCTGGCCTGGTGGTGCATCCCGGCGCCGGAAACCCGGCGCATACCCTTCAGAACGCATTGCTCGGATTCGATCCCGCCCTCGCTCGGGTGCCGCGAGCCGGCCTCGTGCATCGCCTGGATCGCGATACGAGCGGACTTCTGGTGGTCGCGCGGACGGTCGAAGCGCACACCGCGGCTCGTTGCCGCGCTTGCCGCACGCGAGATCGAGCGCCGTTATCTGGCCGTCTGCCTGGGAGTGATGACGGGTGGGCGCACGGTGGATGAGCCGATCGGGCGGCATCGAACGGCCCGCACTCGCATGGCCGTTCGCTCCGACGGCCGCACCGCAGTCACGCACCTGCGCGTCAAGCGGCGGTTCCGGGCTCACACGCTCGTGCGAGGCTCGCACTCGAGACCGGGTCGCACTCATCAAATACGCGTGCATCTTGCGCACATCGGACATCCCCTGGTCGGCGACCCCCTCTATGGCGGACGCCGCCAGAGGCCAGCGGGTACGAGCGCGGCCCTGGCCGGCGAGCTCGCCGCGTTCAAGCGTCAGGCTCTGCACGCATCGCAGCTCGAGCTCGCGCATCCGGGAACGGGGCGTGCCATGGCCTGGGAGGCGCCGATGCCTGCCGATCTGACGCAACTGCTCGCGGCGCTTGCTGCGCGGTGCACTGAGCTGCGAGCTCATCGAGCCGCTGTGGCCCGCGCCGGCGCGCGTGCGCGCGGCCTTTACCTGCCGCAGCGGAGGCGTGAGTGCGCCGCCTTTCGACTCGCTCAACCTCGGTGCGCACGTCGGCGATGAGCCCGAGGCGGTTGCGCGCAATCGCGATCGAACGCGTGAGGCACTGTGTCTGCCGGGCGAGCCGGCCTGGCTCGAGCAGGTCCATGGCGCGGGCGTGGCGAGGCTTGATACTGAGCCGAGCGCGCAGATCCCGCGGGCCGACGCGGTGGTGACGCGCGAGCCCGGACGGGTCTGTGTGATCCAGGTTGCCGATTGCATGCCGGTGCTCTTCGCGGCCGCGGACGGGTCGGCGATCGGTGCCGCACATGCCGGCTGGCGGGGACTTGCCGCAGGGGTTCTGGAGGCGACCGTCGGTGCGCTCGAGTCTCGCCCCGGCGACCTCCTCGCCTGGATCGGGCCGGCGATCGGTCCGCGGCATTTCGAGGTCGGAGAGGAGGTTCGCGCGGCCTTCACACAGCCAAGATGCCGAGGCTGCATCGGCGTTCGTCCGCAATGCGCGCGGTCGCTGGCAATGCGACCTCTACGCGCTCGTGCGCCAGCGCCTGAGCGGCACTCGGAGTCCGTTCGATTCACGGCGGAGACTGGTGCACTTTTGCGGATCCGGCGCGATTCTTCTCATACCGCCGCGACTCGCCGATGTGGCCGGATGGCGGCCCTGATCTGGCTTTCAAGGGCTTGAATGCGGCCGCCCAGCCCCCACAACCAGGCGTGGTATTCACTATCATTCGGGCCGCGTTTTCTTCAGAGGTCTCCCCATGCGCATGGACAAGCTGACGAGCAAGTTTCAGGCGGCGCTGGCCGATGCGCAGTCCCTGGCCGTGGGCCGCGACCACCAGTTCATCGAGCCGGCCCACCTGATGCTCGCACTGCTCGATCAGCAGGGCGGCACCGTGCGTCCGCTCGCTGCTCAAGGCGGGCGCGGACGTGAACAAGCTGCGCTCGGAGCTGATGGCGCTGCTCGATCGGCTTCCGAAGGTCGAGGGCACCGCCGGGGAGGTGCATGTCTCGAATGATCTGTCCCGGCTGCTCAACGTCACCGACAAGCTCGCGCAGCAGCGCGGCGATCAGTTCATCTCGAGCGAGCTGTTCGTGCTGGCCGCATTCGAGGATCGCGGCTCGCTGGCGCGGGTGCTCAAGGATGCCGGACTTGCGCGTGGCAGCCGTCGAGAAGGCGATCGATGACGTGCGCGGCGGCGAGAAAGTCGAACGATCCCAACGCCGAGGAGAAGCGCGGGGCGCTGGAGAAGTACACCGTCGATCTGACCGCAGCGCGCCTCCTCCGGCAAGCTCGATCCGGTCATCGGTCGCGACGATGAGATTCGCCGCACCATCCAGGTGCTGCAGCGGCGCACCAAGAACAACCCGGTGCTGATCGGCGAGCCCGGAGTGGGCAAGACCGCCATCGTCGAAGGTCTCGCGCAGCGCATCGTCAACGGCGAGGTGCCCGAGGGGCTGCGCAACAAGCGCATCCTCGCGCTCGACATGGGTTCGCTGATCGCCGGGGCCAAGTTCCGCGGCGAATTCGAGGAGCGCCTCAAGGGCGTGCTGAACGATCTGGCGAAGCAGGAAGGCCAGATCATCCTGTTCATCGACGAGCTGCACACCGTGGTCGGCGCGGGCAAGGCGGAAGGGCTCCATGGATGCCGGCAACATGCTCAAGCCGGCGCTCGCGCGCGGCGAGCTGCACTGCGTCGGCGCCACGACGCTCGATGAGTACCGCAAGTACATCGAGAAGGATGCCGCGCTCGAGCGGCGCTTCCAGAGCGTGCTGGTCGATGAGCCCTCGGTCGAGGACACCATCGCGATCCTGCGCGGACTGAAGGAGCGCTACGAGGTGCATCACGGCGTCGAGATCACCGACCCGGCGATCGTCGCGGCCGCGACGCTCTCGCATCGCTACATCACCAACCGCCAGCTGCCCGACAAGGCGATCGATCTGATCGATGAGGCCGCGGCGCGCATCCGCATGGAGATCGACTCCAAGCCCGAGGCGCTCGATCGGCTCGAGCGGCGGATCATCCAGCTCAAGATCGAGCAGGAGGCGCTCAAGAAGGAGAAGGACGAGGCCTCGCGCAAGCGCCTGCGCAACCTCGAGGAAACGCTCGCGAGCTGGAGCGAGGAATACGCCGACCTCGAGGAGATCTGGAAGTCCGAGAAGGCCTCGCTGCAGGGCGCGGCGCAGATCAGCGAGGAGCTCGAGCGCGCGCGGCTCGAGCTCGAGCGGCGCGCCGCGCCAGTGACCTCGGGCGCATGGCGGAGCTGCAGTACGGCCGCATTCCCGAGCTCGAGAAGCGGCTCGCGCAGGCGCTGGCGCGCGGAGCAGAAGGACGCCGCAGCTGGTGCGCAACAACGTCACCGAGGAGGAGATCGCCGAGGTGGTCTCCAAGTGGACCGGCATTCCGGTCTCGAAGATGCTCGAGGGCGAGAAGGAGAAGCTGCTGCGCATGGAGGCGGCGCTCGAGCAAGCGCGTGGTCGGCCAGGACGAGGCCGTGCGCATCGTCTCCGAATGCGATCCGTCGCTCGCGCGCCGGGCTGTCCGATCCGCGCCGGCCGAATGGCTCGTTCCTGTTCCTGGGGCCCACGGGCGTCGGCAAGACCGAGCTGTGCAAGGCGCTCGCCGAATTCCTGTTCGATACCGAAGAGGCGATGGTGCGCATCGACATGTCCGAGTTCATGGAGAAGCACTCGGTCGCGCGCCTGATCGGCGCGCCGCCGGGCTACGTGGGCTACGAGGAGGGCGGCTATCTGACCGAGGCGGTGCGCCGCCGGCCCTATGCGGTGATCCTGCTCGATGAGGTCGAGAAGGCGCACCAGGATGTGTTCAACGTGCTGCTGCAGGTGCTCGATGACGGCCGCCTGACCGATGGCCAGGGCCGCACGGTCGATTTCCGCAACACCGTGATCATCATGACCTCGAACCTGGGCTCGCAGGTGATCCAGGAGTACGCGGGCGAGAAGAACTACTCGCGCATGAAGAGCGCGGTCATGGAGATCGTGCAGCAGCACTTCCGGCCCGAGTTCATCAACCGGATCGACGACATCGTCGTGTTCCATCCGCTCGGCACCGAGCAGATCCGCGCGATCGTCGACATCCAGCTGCCGTACCTGCGCAAGCGGCTGCTCGAGCGCAACATGGAGCTGGAGCTCGATGACAAGGCGCGCGACCTGATCGGCGAGGCCGGGTTCGATCCGGTCTATGGCGCGCGGCCGCTCAAGCGCGCGATCCAGCAGCAGATCGAGAATCCGCTCGCGCAGCGCATCCTCAAGGGCGAATTCGTGCCCGGCGACCAGATTCGCGTGAGCGTGCGCGAGGGTCAGCTTTCGTTCACGAAGACCATGGAGAAGGCGGCCTGAAGCTATATACTTCCAATCATGCCTTTCTACGAATACGAGTGCGAGAGCTGCAAGTTCTACACCGAGGTGATGCAGAAGATCACCGATGCCGCCGTTGCGAAAGTGCCCTTCCTGCAGGAAGAACGCGCTCAAGAAGCTGGTCTCGGCGCCCGTGTTCCGCCTGAAAGGCGGCGGCTGGTACGAGACGGACTTCAAGTCCGACCAGGAGACCAAGCGCAATCTCGCCGAGAAGGCGGAGGCGAGCGAGAGCAAGCCTGCCGAATCCGGCGCCGAGTCGAAGCCTGCCGAGGGCAAGGCGGAAGCCAAGGCCGACAAGGCGGATGCCAAGCCGACCAAGCCCGCCGCGAAGCCGGAGGCGAAACCCGCCGCGCGTTCAAGCGCACGTAAATCGGCTGCCCGCAAGACGCCCGTTCATCGGCCCGCCGAAAGCCAAATCGCAAGACTCGCTCCGCGCGCAAGGGGCGCCGGTGAGTCGTGGCGGATGAGCCTGCCCGGCTGACACAGACCAAGCGCAGCTGGTCGCTGCGGCGCTATCTGGTCGCGGGCATGCTCGTGTGGCTGCCGGTCCTCGCGACGATCTGGGTCTTGAGCTTCATTCTCCAGATCATGGATCGGACGCTGCTGCTGCTGCCCGCGCGCTACCGCCCGGACGCATTCGTCGGGTTCTCGATACCCGGGCTCGGCGTGGTGTTCGCTTTCGTGGTCGTGCTGATCACGGGACTTCTGGTCACCAATTTGATCGGCAGGCAACTCGTCCTTTACTGGGAGGAGCTGCTGCAACGGATTCCCCTGGTGCGCTCCGTGTACAGCGGAGTGAAGAGCTTCGCCGAGAGCGTGCTGTCCTCCAAGAACTCCTTTCGCCAGGTCGTCGCGCTCGAGTATCCGCGTGCCGGAGTCTGGAGCATCGGCTTCGTGACCGCGGAGGATGTTGCCGAGGTCAGCGCCAGGACGGGCGAACAGCAGGTGTGTGTGTTCGTCTCCGCTGCCCCCAATCCGACCTCGGGATTCATCGTGCTGGTGCCGCGCTCTCAGCTCATCGAGCTCGACATGAGCATCGATGCCGCAATGAAGATGATCGTGACGTGCGGTGTCGTGCTGCCTTCCGCGCCGATGCCGCGGCCGCCTGCGGCGCTACCTCGATGATAAGATGCCTCGATGCGCACTCATTACTGCGGACACGTCGATGACGCGCTGATCGGACAGGAGGTCACGGTCGCGGGCTGGGTACATCGGCGCCGCGATCATGGCGGTGTGATCTTCGTCGACCTGCGCGACCGCGAGGGACTGCTGCAGGTCGTGTTCGATCCGGACGCTGCCCGAGCTCTTCGGTGAGGCCGAGCGGCTGCGCAATGAGTACGTCGTCAGCGTTAAGGGACGGGTGCGCGCACGCCCGGAGGGCACGGTCAATGCGCATCTTGCCTCGGGCCGCATCGAGATCCTGGCGCTCGAGCTCGAGCTGTTGAACCGCTCCGACCCGCTGCCCTTCCAGCTCGATGAGGTCGTGAGCGAGGAGGTTCGTCTCAAATACCGCTACCTCGATCTGCGGCGCGATGTCATGAATCAGCGCCTGCGCCTGCGCCACAGCGTCACACGCGCCATGCGCGGGTATCTGGACAGCAACGGCTTCGTCGATCTCGAGACGCCGATGCTCGGCAAGTCGACTCCGGAGGGTGCGCGCGACTACCTGGTTCCGAGCCGCACGCATCCGGGGAAATTCTTCGCTCTGCCGCAGTCGCCCCAGATCTTCAAGCAGCTGCTCATGATGTCGGGCTTCGATCGTTACTATCAGATCGTGCGCTGTTTTCGCGACGAGGATCTGCGCGCGGATCGGCAGCCGGAGTTCACCCAGCTCGATGTGGAGACTTCCTTCCTGGCGCAGGAAGAGATCATGCAGCTCATGGAAGGGCTGGTGCGCCACGTGTTTCGCGAGGCCATCGGCGCTGAGCTCCCCGACCCGTTTCCACGCATGACGTTCGCCGAGGCGATACGCCGCTACGGCTCCGACAAGCCCGACCTGCGCATTGCGCTCGAGCTTCAGGATGTCGCCGATCTGGTGCGCGACTGCGAGTTCAAGGTCTTCGCAGGTCCGGCTGCGGATCCGCAAGGCCGTGTGGTCGCGCTGCGCGTACCGGGTGCAGGAGCCTTGACGCGCAAGGAGATCGACGATTACACGGCGTACGTCGCCCGCTACGGCGGCGAAAGGCCTCGCCTACGTCAAGATCAACTCCGTCGCTCAGGGACGTGAGGGCCTGCAGTCACCGATCATCAAATTCCTGAGCGATGCGGCCGTGCGCGGCATCCTCGAGCGCACCGGCGCTCGCGACAACGACCTCATCTTCTTCGGCGCCGGATCTGCCAAGGTCGTCAACGACTCGATCGGTGCATTGCGGCTCAAAGTCGGGCAGGACCGCAAGCTGCTTGAGCCCGGCCTGCGCCCCCTGTGGGTGGTCGACTTCCCCATGTTCGAGTGGGACGCGGACGACAAGCGATGGGTCGCCATGCATCACCCGTTCACCTCGCCCAAGACGGACGATGCGGCCGAGGTGCGTGCGGCGCCCGGGCTCGCGCTCGCGAAGGCATACGACATGGTGCTCAATGGCACCGAGATCGGCGGCGGCTCGGTCCGCATTCATCGACAGGAGATGCAATCGAGCGTGTTTGAGCTGCTGGGCATCGGTGCCGAGATCGCGCGGCAGAAGTTCGGATATCTGCTCGACGCGCTCAAATATGGCGCGCCGCCCCATGGTGGCATCGCCTTCGGGCTCGATCGGCTCGTGATGCTGATGGCTGGAGCCGACAGCATCCGTGACGTCATTGCCTTCCCGAAGACGCAGACGGCGGCGGACCCTCTCACCGAGGCGCCGAGCGAAGTCAACGAGGCGCAGTTGAAGGAGTTGCACATCCGGGTGCGCTTGCCGCCGACGCAGTGAAGTGATGAGCGAAACCGTCGTGTATGTGCACGGCCTGTGGCTGTCCGGCCGCGAGTCGCTGTTCCTGCGTCGGCGCCTGGCTCACGACTTCGATTTCGACGTGCATACCTTTCGCTATCCCGCCGTCTCGGGTTCGATGGCCGAGATTGCCGAGCAGCTGCAGAAGTTCGTGAGCGAGCTGCGACCGAAGGCGCTGCATCTGGTGGGGCATAGCCTGGGCGGCCTCGTGATCTATCGGTTCCTGGAGCGATTTCGCGCGCAGCCGCCCGGGCGCGTTGTGTTTCTCGGCACGCCTGCCATTTCGAGCAAGGCGGCCGTGAGTGCAGCGCGGATGCGCTGGGCGGCAGCCTTGATCGGAAAATGCGTCGCCGAAGAGCTGCTCGTCGAGCGTGAGCGCAGTTGGAAGTTCGGTCGCGATCTTGGAATCATCGCCGGCACGACCGCGATTGGGCTTGGACAGCTCTTCGCTGGGTTCGACGAGGACAACGACGGCACGATCGCAGTCAGCGAGACACGGCTGCCTGGGCTCACCGATCACATCGCGCTGCCGACGAGTCACATGGGCATGCTGCTGTCCGGGCGCGTGGCGCGTGAAACGGGCCACTTCCTGCGTCAGGGCCGCTTCGGGCTGGCAGCGGCCTAGGTCGATTTCAGCCGCGCGCGCAACCGGTACAACGCATCCAGCGCGGCCTTCGGGGAAAGCTCGTCGGGATTGAGCGCTGCGAGCTCGGCAATGAGCTCATCCGCCTCGCTGGTCGCGTTCGCGAACAGCGGCAGCTGCGGTTGAGCCTGATGATCGAGGCCTGCGTGCCGCTCGGACTCGAGCGCCGTGAGATATTCGCGCGCACGCGCAATCACCTCTCTCGGCACGCCCGCCAGCTGCGCGACCTGAAGCCCGTAGCTGCGATTCGCCGGACCTTCCTTCACGGCGTGCAGAAAGACGAGCCCTCCGCGTGCTCGGTGGCATCCAGATGCACGTTGGCGCAGCACTCGAGCTCCGCGGCGAGCGCGGTGAGCTCGAAATAATGGGTTGCAAAGAGCGTGAAGGCACGGATTTCCGTGGCGATATGCCGCGACATCGACCAGGCGAGCGACAGCCCATCGAACGTGCTCGTGCCGCGGCCGATCTCGTCCATGAGGATGAGGCTGTGACGGCTGGCGTTGTTGCAGAATGTTCGCCGCCTCGGTCATCTCGACCATGAAGGTCGAGCGGCCGCCGGCAAGATCGTCGGCTGCGCCGATGCGAGTGAAGATCCGGTCGATCGGGCCGATCGTGGCGTGCTGTGCCGGCACGAAGCTACCGATGTGCGCGAGGATGACGATCAGGGCGGCCTGGCGCATGTAGGTCGATTTGCCGCCCATGTTCGGCCCCGTGATGATGAGCATGCGCCGCTGCGCGTCGAGCTACAGATCGTTCGGAATGAACGTGCCCTCGAGAAACCGCTCGACCACCGGGTGGCGTCCGCCCTCGATGTGCAGGCGCGGCTCCGCAACCAGCGCGGCTCGGTCCATTCGAGCATGCAGGCCCGCTCGGCGAGACCCGCGAGCGCATCGAGCTCCGAGAGCGGCGGCGGTCGTGGCCTGCAGCGCCTCGAGACTGTCAGTCAGCTGCGTCAGCATCTGCTCGTACAGCTCCTTCTCGCGCGCGAGCGCGCGCTCGCGTGCGCCGAGCACCTTGTCCTCGAAGCTCTTGAGCTCGGGGGTGATGAAGCGCTCGGCCGACTTGACGGTCTGGCGGCGCAGGTAGTCGGCCGGCACGCGCTCGGCCTGCCGCGCGCGACACCTCGATGTAGAAGCCCTGTACGCGGTTGTAGCCGAGCTTGAGTCCTGCGATGCCGGTGCGCTCGCGCTCGCGGCGCTCGAGCTCGAGCAGGAACTCGTCGGTGTGGGTCGCGATGCTCGCGCAGCTCATCGAGCTCGGCGTCGTAGCCGGCGGCGATCACGCCGCCGTCGCGCAGCAAGCGCCGGCGGCTCGGCCTGATCGCGCGCTCCAGCAGCGCTCACTCGCGCGTGCTCGCCGATGTTCGCGAGCAGCTTCTGCCAGCAGCGGCGAGTCGATCGCCGCCACCGCGGCGCGCAGCGCGGCGGATGCCGCCGAGTGAGGCGCGCAGCTGCACCAGGTCGCGCGGGCGCGCCGAGCGCAATGCGACACGCGCGCCAGGATGCGCTCGATGTCACCGACGCCGCGCAGCCACTCGCGCACCGGCTCGAAGCGGCGCGATTCGGCCAACGCCGCAATCGCCTGATAGCGCCTGCGCAGCAGCGCGCTGATCGCTGATCGGGCGGTTGAGCCAGCGCCGCAGCTGCGCGCGAGCCCATGGCGGTGACGCACTGATCGATGCACCGCGAACAGCGTCGCTGTCTCGATTGCCGGTGAGGCTTGCATCGAGCTCGAGGTTGCGGCGCGTGGCCGCATCGAGCACCAACGCATCGGTGCGCTCCTCGACCTGCAGCGCGCGGATGTGCGGCAGCGCCGACTTCTGCGTGTCGCGCACGTACTGCAGCAGCGCGCCGGCGGCACAGATCGCAAGCGGCAGCTCATCGACGCCGAAGCCCTTCAGATCGAGCGTGCCGAGCTGATCGGTCAGCAGGCGCGAGGCGCTCGCGAGCTCGAAGTGCCACGAGCGCGGCCGCGATCTCACGGCCGTGCCTCGCGGCACCGCTCGCGTCAGCTGCGGCCTGGTCCTCGGCCAGCAGCAGCTCGGCGGGCCGCAACCGCTCGAGCTCGGCCTCGAGTGCCTGCCGCTCGTCGGACTGCAGCACGCTGAAGCGGCCCGAGGCGAGATCGAGCCAGGCGAGACCGAAGCGCTCGCCCTCACAGGCGGCGGCGGCCAGCAGCGTCTCGCGGCGCTGCTCCAGCAGCGCATCGTCGGTGACGGTGCCGGGCGTGACGACGCGCACGACCTGCCGCTCCATCGGGCCCCCGACTTGGCCGGATCGCCGAGCTGCTCGCAGATCGCGACCTATTCGCCGCGCGCACCAGGCGCGCCAGATAGGCCTCGACGCTGTGCACCGGCACGCCCGCCATCGGAATCGGCTGGCCGGCGGAGTGAGCCGCGCGCGGTCAGCGCGATGTCGAGCAGCTGCGGCCGCGCGGCGCGCGTCGTCGTAGAACAGCTCGTAGAAGTCCCCCATGCGATAGAACAGCAGTGCGTCCGGATACTGCGCCTTGATGCGCAGATACTGCTGCATCACGGGCGTGTGGTTTAAGTGGTTGTCGTTCAAGGTATTCACAGGCGAGGATCAGGCAGTGACCCGCGCGAGTGTGCAACCCACAGCGGCGAAACTTGCCTGCTCAGATGCCAGACGATCGTCAACTGCTGCAGCTGGCCAAGCGCGTCGGCACGCGCTGCTGCGCTCGCACTGTCACCTCGCAACCGCAGAGTCCTGTACGGGCGGCTGGCTCGCCAAGGCACTGACCGACGTGGCAGGCAGCTCGCAGTGGTTCGGGCGCGGCTACGTCACGTACTCGAACATGGCAAAATGCGCGATCTCGGCGTCAGCGAACGGGTGCTACGCCGATTCGGTGCGGTGAGCAGCGAGACGGCGCGGGCGATGGCGCTCGGTGCGCTGCGATCGCGCGCGTGGACCTGGCCATTGCGGTCACGGGTATCGCAGGCCCCGACGGCGGCACCGCCGAGAAGCCTGTCGGACGGTCTGGTTCGGCGTTGCAGTGCGGCGCGCGGCAACGGTGTCGCTTCGCAGCACCTGCCGACGCTTCAGAGGCGACCGGAGTCCGTGCGCCGCACCTCGGTGGAATACGCGTTGCGGCTCATCTTGAAGCGCGTGCCGGCACGCGCCGTGAGCGCGCGCCGGCTGTTTTTCGCGCTCTGGCCGAGCGCGACGATGCAGAGCGAACTGTCCGTCGCGACCCGCGATGCCGGCGCGGATTGCGGTGGTCGGCCGACTGGCCGGGAAAGCCTGCATCTCACGCTCGCCTTTCTGGGCCCGCTCCCGAGACGGCAATCGGCCAGCTCGCCGAGACGGCGCGTGCGACCGCCTCATGCCAGCCGCGCGGCTCCGCAGCGGTCACGCTCGATGCGATCGAGTACTGGCGCAAGCCACAGCTCTTGGCGCGGTGGCGCGCGACGCCGCACGCGGCAGCGGCGCTGGCGAACGCACTGCGCCAGTTACTCATCGGTGCCGGCTTCCGTCCGGATCTCAAGCCCTTCCGCGCTCACGCGACGCTCGCACGCAAGGTCGCGCGCGCACCGACGGACCTCGGCATGACTCCGGTCGTGTGGTCCTTCACGCGATTCGCGCTCATCGAGAGCCGCACCGATCCGGGCGGCTCCGTATACAGTATGGTCGACTCCTGGACACTGTGCGGCAGCTGAGTCGGCGCGGAAAAATCGTGCGTAAAGCGCGCTTTGATGACTACTGCGCGCCGGCTCTTTGTGGGATAATCGCGCGACGAAATTTCCGGGGATATTTGAGATGGAAGACAACCGCAAGAAGGCACTTGCCGCCGCACTCGGGCAGATCGAGAAGCAGTTCGGCAAGGGCTCGGTCATGCGCCTGGGCGATGCGCCGTCGACGTGGGATGTCGAGGCCGTCTCCACCGGGTCGCTCGGACTCGACATCGCATTAGGCGTTGGCGGCCTGCCGCGCGGCCGCGTCGTCGAGATCTTCGGACCCGAGGCGTCGGGCAAGACGACGCTCACCCTGCAGGTGGTCGCGGAGATTCAGCGCAACGGCGGCACCGCAGCGTTCGTCGATGCCGAGCACGCGCTCGATCCGGCGTATGCCGCGAAGCTCGGCGTGAACGTGCAGCGAGCTGCTGGTTTCGCAGCCGGATACCGGGCGAGCAGGCGCTCGAGATCACCGACATGCTCGTGCGCTCCGGCGCCGTCGATGTGGTGGTGATCGATTCGGTCGCGGCGCTCACGCCCAAAGCGGAAATCGAAGGGGAGATGGGCGAGATGCAGCTCGGCCTGCATGCACGCCTCATGTCACAGGCGCTGCGCAAGCTCACGGGCAACATCAAGCGCTCGAACACCATCGTGATCTTCATCAACCAGATCCGCATGAAGATCGGCGTCATGTTCGGCAACCCGGAGACCACGACCGGCGGCAACGCACTCAAGTTCTACTCCTCGGTGCGGCTGGATATCCGTCGCATCGGTGCCATCAAGAACGGCGAGGAAGTCGTCGGCAACATGACCCGCGTCAAGGTGGTCAAGAACAAGGTTTCCCCGCCCTTCCGTGAGGCCGAGTTCGAGATCATGTATGGCGTCGGTATCTCGCGCGAGGGCGAGATCATCGAGCTCGGCAGCCAGCAGGGCATCATCGAGAAGTCCGGTGCCTGGTACAGCTACAAGGGCGAGCGCATCGGTCAGGGCAAGGACAATGCGCGCACTGTACCTGCAGCAGCACAAGGATGTCGCGCGGGAGATCGAGGATCAGGTCCGCGCCAAGCTGCTGCCGGTCCGGCAGCTGCGCAATAGCGGCGGCGAGCAGGCCAATACGGCCTAGGTCAGTTGTACTTGCAGTTCGGGCACTTGCTCGGGTTGCCGATGCGCTGGTTCTGCTCGAGATAGTACTGAGCGGATCGCTCGGCGCTCTCGAGGTCTGCGGGCGTGCGGCAGACATTGGTCTCAAAGTGAGTGCCCAAGGTTGGCTCACGGCGGCAGTAGAGCTTGGTGCCGTTCCGTGTGACCGGCTTGTAGCCCTTCGAGCGCCACTTCTTGTCCTGTTCTGCCGTCACCAGCACAGTCGGAGATGGGGCGGCGGAGTCAGATGCCGCGGTATTCGACTGCTGCGCGTCGGCGGCGCTCTTCGTACTTGAAGCGGTCTCGCTCTTGGCCCCGGTTATGGCCTCATTGGGCGCCAGAGCCTGGGCCGCGCCCGCGATGCATAGACCCAGGACGAACCCGAACAGTTGCCGTCTCATGGTCGCTACTTGCCCCCTGGATTGGACGTGTGCTGCAGCTCCTCAACGTAGTGCTGGCTGTCGCGCTCATTCTCTTCGAGCGTCGCAGCCGTCCAGCACTTCTTGTCCTCGAAACGCGAGCCGATAGTGGATTCGCGCCTGCACCACATCGTCGTGTCGCCGCGCTTCTCAGGTTTGTAGCCCTGAGAGCGCCACTTTTTTTCCTGCTCCGCAGTGACGACGACCGTGGTGTCCGCAGCGGGTGTGCTGGCGTGGGCGGCAGTCGGCGCCTTCGCGGGGTCCGCAGCTGGGGTGCTCGGCGTTGCGGTCGAGGATTGTGCGGCGGGAGCGGAAGGTGGCGGCTGGTCATCCGCCCAGGCGATGCCCACAGCGCAAGCGCAGGACAGGATGGCAATCGATAAGCGCATGACAGTTCCTCTGATACGATCCGTTGAGGCGCCCTTGGCGCGCGGCACCCGACGGCTATAGTGATGCGGCGGACGGTATGCTGCAAGGCTCCAGAAAGGATCGCCGGTCCGCAAGTCGAATAGGTAAAGTCTCCTGCGAACCACACTTGAGTCTGTCGACAAGGACCGTCTTCACGACGCCGAGTCGGTCCGGGCGGCGGCCGTGGCGCTTCTGGCACGCCGGGATCTCGCCACGGCCAAGCTTCGCGAGCTCCTGGAAAGGCGAGGCTGCGACCAGACGCTCGTGCCGAGGGTGCTCGCGGAGCTGACGGACGAAGGCATCGTGAATGACGCTCGATTCGCGCAGAACCGCGTCGCCTATCAGGCGGGGCGCGGGCAGGGCCCCGCGCGCATCGGTGCGCAACTCAGAGCACTGGGACTGCCTGCGACGATCATCGAGCAGGCACTGCAGGCGGGTCTTGACTGGCACGCCCTCGCGCGTGAGACGCGCAAGCGCAAGTTCGGACGCGAGCTGCCCCAGAGTTGGCCACTCAAGGCACGTCAAGCGCGGTTTTTGCAGTACCGGGGGTTTTCAGCAGATCATATCCGGTCGGCCCTCGGCCCTGATCTCGATCCGGATATCACACCTTGACCACAACGGCTCCCCGCAGCGCGGCGGAACTGCGTCGCGCGTTCCTGGAGTTTTTCCGCAAGAACGGCCACGCCGTCGTGCCGTCGAGCTCGCTCGTGCCGGGAAACGATCCCACGCTGCTCTTCACCAACGCCGGAATGGTGCAGTTCAAAGATGTGTTCCTGGGCAAGGAGCGCCGTGAATACTCGCGCGCCGCATCAAGCCAGCGCTGCGTGCGCGCGGGCGGCAAGCACAACGACCTCGAGAACGTGGGCTACACCGCACGGCACCTGACGTTCTTCGAGATGCTCGGCAACTTCTCCTTCGGCGACTATTTCAAGCGCGAGGCGATTCGCTTCGCCTGGAATTTCGTGACCGGAACTTTGGGCATCGATCCGGCGCGCTTGTGGGTGACGGTCTATCGCGATGACGATGAGGCTGCCAAAGTGTGGCTGGATGAGATCAGGGTGCCCTCCCGATCGACTGACACGCCTCGGCGAGAAGTCCAATTTCTGGGCCATGGGCGATACCGGGCCCTGCGGGCCTTGCAGCGAAATCTTCTATGACCATGGCCCCTCGGTCGCTGGCGGTCCGCCCGGCTCGGCCGATGAGGACGGCGATCGCTTCGTCGAAATCTGGAATCTCGTGTTCATGCAGTTCGACCGCTCGGCGGACGGCACACTCTCGCCTCTGCCGAAGCCCTCCGTCGACACGGGCATGGGGCTCGAGCGCATCGCTGCCGTCATGCAAGGCGTGCACACGGTCTACGCGATCGACCTGTTTCGCAGTCTCATCCACGCTGCGGCGCAGCTTGCTCACACGAGCGATGAGTCTTCGAGCTCTCTGCGTGTCATTGCCGACCACATCCGCTCATGTACCTTTTTGATCGTCGATGGCGTGTTGCCATCGAACGAGGGGCGGGGTTATGTCCTGCGCAGAATCATCCGGCGAGCGATTCGTCACGGCTATCAGCTCGGCATTCGCGAGCCCTTTTTTCACAAGCTCGTTGCGGTGCTCGAGCGCGAGATGGGCGCTGCCTATCCGGAGCTCGTGCGCGGGCGCGCGCACGCCGAACGGGTTCTGCAGCAGGAAGAGGCTCGCTTCGCTGAGACGTTGAGCAACGGCATGGGGCTGCTTGAGAACGCTATCCGCGATGTCAAAGGCGGCGTCATCGACGGTGCGACGGCGTTCAAGCTCTACGACACATACGGCTTCCCGGTCGATTTGACGGCGGACATTGCGCGCGAGCGCGGGTTGTCGGTCGATCACGAGGGCTTCGAGCGCGCCATGGACGAGCAGCGCCGGCAGTCGCAAGCCGCCAGCCGCTTCGGCGTCGACCTGCGTGGCGCTTCCGATGTCGATGTGCGCACCGAGTTCAGGGGATACGACACCCTCAATGACGACGGGCGCGTGGTGGCGCTCATCAAGGATGGCTCTGCCGTGAGTGCTCTCGCCACGGGCGAGCACGGCGAAGTGATTCTCGAGCGCACACCCTTCTATGCCGAGGCCGGAGGGCAGGTCGGTGATGCTGGCGAGCTCGATGGACCCGGAATCCGGTTCGTGGTCGAGGATACGCAAAAGCGTGGTACGGCCCATGCCCACATCGGCCGCGTTGCCGAGGGCGTCATCAAGCTCGGCGATGTTCTCGGTGCACACGTGGACGAACGCGCGACGCCAGGCAACGGTCCTCAACCATACGGCGACGCATCTGCTGCACGCGGCGTTGCGCCAGGTGCTCGGCACGCATGTGGAGCAGAAGGGCTCGCTCGTCGCGCCGGACCGGCTACGATTCGACTTCTCGCATTTCCAGCCCGTCACGCCGCAGGAGCTGGCGCGGATCGAACAGCTCGTCAACGCCGAGATCCGGCGCAATGCGCCGGCCGAGACAGAGGTCATGGATTTCGAGCGCGCCGTCGCCGGGGGCGCCATGGCACTGTTTGGTGAGAAGTACGAGCGCGACGTACGCGTTCTGCGCCTCGGCGATTTTTCGCTCGAGCTGTGCGGCGGCACGCACGTGCGGCGCGCAGGCGACATCGGGCTCTTCACCATCGTGAGTGAAGGCGGTGTGGCGGCGGGGATTCGCCGCATCGAGGCGATCACCGGAATGAGCGCAATCGACCGCATGGAGCAGAACGAGGGCGTTGCTGCGCGAGATCGCAGCGCTCGTGCGAGGATCGCGGGCCGATGCAGCGGAAAAGGTGCGCGATGCGCTCGATCGGATCCGTTCCATGGAGCGCGAGATCCGCGGACTGAAGGATCGGCTTGCGACCGGGCAAGGCACCGACCTCGCAGCCGGCGCCGTCGATGTTCAGGGCGTCAAGATCGTGGCCACCAAAATCGATGGCGCGGATTCCGATGCGCTGCGAGCTGCGGTCGACCAACTGAAGAGCCGTCTCAAATCGGCCGTGATCGTGCTCGCCTCGGTGCCCGAGGCATCCAAGGTCCTCCTGGTCGCCGGCGTCACGCAGGATCAGACCGCACGGATCAAGGCGGGCGAGCTCGTCGGCCAGGTGGCACAGAGGGTGGGCGGCCGAGGCGGTGGCCGGGCGGACTTTGCCCAGGCCGGAGGCTCGAATCCCGCCGCGCTCGATGCGGCACTCGCCGAAGTGCCGAACCTGGTTCGCGCAAAGCTTGTTTGAGAATTCGCTCGGCGACTTCGAGAATCAGGGTTTCTCTGATTTGTCTTTGAAGCGCACACCCGATAAATTCGGGCAGCTTTTTGCGGTCGACCCGGCCGGGCACGGCTACAAAAACAGGGAGGATAAGAACCAATGCTAATACTGACGAGGCGGGTGGGCGAAACGGTGATGATCGGTAACGATGTTACCGTGACGGTGCTGGGCGTGAAGGGCAACCAGGTGCGGATCGGCATCAATGCGCCAAAGAACGTCGCCGTGCATCGTGAAGAGATCTACGAGCGCATCAAGCGCGAGCAGCAGGGCGAGCAGCAGGAGCGAGCACGACGAGAATCCAAGCTCGACCAGCGAGTTCGTGGCTCTGTAGGACCGGCGACCCGTACCTCTCCTGAGCTCGACCGACCGCGATACGCGGGGACGGAGCTTTTGTCGTATCATGACGCCCCGGGCACGGGCGGGAGCATCCGCGACCGTGCAAGTATCTGATCGGGCTGGCTTAAACAGATCGACCGGAGAGATGGCCGAGTGGTCGAAGGCGCACCCCTGCTAAGGGTGTAAGGGTCAAAAGCCCTTCGAGGGTTCGAATCCCTCTCTCTCCGCCAAGTCCCTTTCTCACGCCTTCTCAGCAAGTCGTCTCGTTTGGTAATCGGAGCACAGCCCCCGTCTGTCTCTGATCGACCCCTGGACCCGTTTGCCCGCGACGGCTTTCTGGAGTCCCACCACTACCGAAACCGGCAGGTCGGGCTCACCCCAGCCATCGCCGGGGAACCGGCTCAGGCTGCCCAGATTCTCGGAAGCGATCTGAAGGGCGCGACGCGAGTAACGTTTAGCGGCGCCACAGCAAAGTTCGAGATCATCTCCGAGACTGAAATCACCGCGAGCGTTCCAGCCGACGCAACTTCAGGCTACGTCGAGGTCGTGACGCCCCACGGAACGCTCAAGAGCAATAGAGCGTTTGTAGTGCGTTGACTTCTCGGGCGCAGCGGGCGCCCCATCGGCGGCGATCTCCTTGTCGCATCAATTATCGCGATCCACGTCGATACGGGCGGCTCACGAACTTGCTCACGCAGCTTAGAAGTTACGCAATTCGCCGTACGGAAAAGTGTGACAAAGAGGGCGCCGACCACCCTCGCTCAGCAAGCGCGGGGTTGTCCTAGCTCGAGTGTCAGGCGTCGACGTTGATATCAGGCCGCAGTGCTTAGAACACGCGACGCTGATAGACGAATCCAAGTTGTGGAAGTTCGCGTGTCGCGGAGTTTTGTTTGAACGACCACTGGCGAGCGCGTGACGGACACGTAGGTCGAAAGCGACGGCTCCGTGTCGCAGGACTCATTGTCGGAGGTCGAGCCGGGCATGCCCAGCCCTATCCGTCTGGCTTGGTCGCGTTGTTGTGCGCTAATGAGTAGGTCGTGCTGCGTCCGCCGGCAGGATCCCGAATAAGTGCGCCACGCTCGACAAGATCGAGGATGTCGCGGTAGGCCGTATCCTGGGAACATTTGGCAAGCTTGGCCCATTTCGAGGTCGTCAATTTTCCCTCGAACCCATCGAGCAACCGGTTCAGTACTTTCACTTGCCTTTCGTTCAGCGATGCCTGCGCAAAGCGGTCCCAAAAGCGCGCCTTGTCGAGGACCCGGGCAAGTGTTACGCGCGATCCGCCTATTGCACGGTGCAGGCATGACAGGAACCATTCCTGCCAGGACGTGACGTCCAGCCCACCCTTCTGGGTATGCTCGAGCTGTGTGTAGTAGGTGTCCCGTTCGCGGCGGATCTGTGCGGACATGCTGTAGAAGCGCTGCGGGCTGTGTTCGGAACGAGCAAGCGCAAGATCGCCGATGGCGCGCGCGATGCGACCGTTGCCATCATCGAACGGATGGATGGTGACGAACCACAGGTGGGCCAAGCCGGCCGTGAGCAGCGGATCGACGTGGCCGGGTGCTGCGAACCATGCCAGGAAACCTTCCATCTCGACCGGCACACGCACTGCGGGTGGTGCTTCGTAATGCACCCTTCTGCGTCCAATCGGTCCCGAGACGACCTGCATCGGTCCGCTGGCATCATCACGCCACTGTCCGACGAGGATTTTGTGCAGACCGCTTTGACCGGTCGGAAAAAGGGCGGCGTGCCAGTTGAATAAACGTTCGGCCGTCAGGGGCTGCGCGTAGTTGGACGTAGCGTCGAGCATCATTTCGACCACGCCTTCAACGTTACGATCGGCTTGCAGTAGTCCGCCGATATCCATCCCAAGGCGTCGAGCCAGCGAAGACCTGACCTGCTCGTTGTCGAGTTTTTCGCCCTCGATTTCGCTGGACCGGACGACATCTTCGGTGAGCGTGCTCAGATGAGCTTCGCGCCGCAGGTCGAAGCCGAGCTCTTCCATCCTGCCGACGAGACGACCCTGCTCACGCGAGACCTGCGCCAGTTGGCCCGCGAAGCGTGCAGTGTCCCAGGTGAGGGAAGGCCACTTTGCTTGTTCCCAGAGGTACACGCGATCTCCGCTCAATATGCGGAGATTATGGTCTAGAATCTCCGCATGAGCAAACCATTCTCCGCAAAAAATGCGGAATTAACGGGCGACTTTCTCCGCATCGGGGACCCCGTGTTGGTACGAAATGTTGGTACCAAAATTCGGGGCGAGAATAATAATCAGCAAAATCAGTCATATAGGCCACGCTGTGGATCCCTCTCTCTCCGCCAAATCAACAACTTACTCGCACAGCTTGGAAGTTACGCAAATCGCCGTACGCAATCCGTACGGAAAAGTGTGACAAGCGGGCACCGACCTCGGCTTGATATCAGGCCGCAGTGCTTAGAACAAAGTCGACATGGATGGCATCGTACGGAAACTGCACGCGGCCGTCCTCGGAGTGCTCAACCAGGCCGGCGTTCATCAGGACGTGTACATCGCTGTGTACCGCCCGCACGTCGCGATCGGCACGACGCGCGATCTCCCGGATTGCCATCGGACCCCGCCCGGCCATCATCTTGAGCATCGCCCAGCGCTTCGGCGTGATGGTTTTCCAGAGAAGCTCCTCTGAGGCGAAGGAGATGTGCGCGCCCTGGCGCCGACCACGCAGCGCAGCGGCTGTTCGTCTCCGTACGTCCTTTACGGATGAGACTCCAACAGTGACGGTCTTCATCATCCTCTCCTGCGTCGCTTTACACTCGCCCAGAAATCTGATTGCAGCGTCGTGAGATCCGTAAAGCGATATGGAACTTCGATCTCATCGGCATGCTTGTGATCGCCTTTGCCCGCCTCGTTGTCGAATCGAAGCACGCATCGCCCATTGGCCACGTAAGCCATCCGGTACTTGAAGGGGTGAGTACACCCTGAAAGCGGTCTGGGCAGTTTCCAGATCACAATTTCAACGAAGGCACGACGGGTGAGCACGAAGCGCTCGTGCAGCAGCAATTCCGCCTTCATGTTGCTTACAGTAGCAACAGTCTAAGGTGTTGTCTAAAAAAGCAACACTAGCGACCCGGGGCTCGATGTGCCAGTGGGTAAATCCAACACGCCGAACAACAAGCGTGCCCCGTCGGCGGCGCTGCGCGCCGTCACGACGGCCCCCCTTTGTGTGAAGAGTCTGAAAGACCAGATCATGAGCGGAAGATGCACTTGAACTGCGCCCGCGATACGATCGGCGGGCATGTCAGCACCCGCTCATGCTTCATGCCAGCTAACGAGGGTTCGTGATGCGAACTCACGATCAGCGAAAAGCTGGCCCAGAAATCGAACTAAATTTATAAACGACACATTTCTAGAACGTATCAGTACCGTGTGGCCCTAATAGAATTGCGATGCTGCTTAGGCTTCAGATCCATTGTATGTCGGCGCCAATCCTCAAGGTCTTGAGAACATTCGAGCGACGTGCTATGGATTCAATGCGTGTCGAACTCGAAATGCTCTCAATGCATCGGCTCCAATTGCCCCTCGGCAACGCTCGGGTATTTGTGTCTATTGCTCGTGTTTCGGAGCCGCCACAGATGCGCAGAGGGCGATCGATCTTTGTAGCAGTCACGCACGCCAGAGAGATCCCTATTCGCTGTTTGTCTTGGGATGGGCGATCTATCTTTCTACATGCGCGACCCAAGCCGGACAACGATGCCTGATGTTTGAGTCGAGTAAGATACGTTTCGTGCCTGTCTACACTTGCAATGGTGATTCTTTGTCTGGCCAATGTGCGGAAGCGATGTTACGCTTCTTGGACGCGGCGGGCCGGGGTGGGCACAAGATCGTCGTGGGCCTGTACGTTGTGCTTTCTATCGTACCGGACGTTTTGATACGTGTAAGACAGATCGCAGGCTATCTCTTCGGTCCATGGTGTACGGCTGCGTTATCTGTTCGCGCTGTTGCTTGACCCTATAGATGCTAACGTCTCTGATGCTGAATTCTGCGCAACCGACTTCCGCACATCGCTGTACGCGTGCTCGCAATGAAAGTCTGTGAAGAAAAAAAAGCGAACGAAGTTGGAGAGCGCTACCACGAGCTTTGCTCGATGGAGTTATTTCTTACTCTTGCAATGATGCGGCGCTGCATGTTCGGACTGGGCCGATCTTTGCGCAAAAGGCATCGGGTCAAGCTTGTGCGCATGTCAAAAAAACCAACACTGAAGCACTTTGTCTGCCGTAATTTGTGTAGCTCGTGCGCTCTTGCTGCGATTGCTCAGCTTGTGTTCATTCCTCGGTATGTCAACTGACAAACTGCTTGTAGCGGCGTGTCGATCTCTCTCACGCAAGAAAAATACTCCATCTCTGAAGCAATCCTGGATTTTATGCATCTACGATGTCGACTCGCATGCGCTGGTGTCAGCACTCGTCGAACCACAGATATCAACAACTCTTCGTGCTGACCTTTATCAGCGTGGCGAGCGTTAGACAGGATCGATGCGCAGGAACTCGACGAGTGCCTGTTGTGAGCCGGTCAACCGGCTCGGACCCTCGGGTACCGGAGGCGGCCGAGCGCCTGCGGTGACTTCGCCGGCTTGAGCGCGGAGCCGCCATCCGAGGTAGAGCGCGCGATGGTCACCAGCCATTAGTTCGTTGCGGATCGGCACCAGCGCGCTGAGCAGGCCGGGCTCGTCGTTGAGCCAGTCGTTACCAGCCTTCGTTCTCGGACCATAAGTCGATCACGGAGATTCCGTCCGCATGCGGTGACGGTGGCGACGCTCCGACTGTTGCGGGCACCTGCCGCCACGAACTGTGAGGTATTGCTTAGCGATTCTCAGGTCAAGCCGCGTACTTGGAACGCGCAATATGAGCCGACCTGTACCCCAGTTTGCGTAGTAGAGGAAGGCATCGAAGCATTTCACGACAAGGTCACGTGGGTCCGCCTTGAAATTGCCCCATTCGTACGTGTTGACGAGCCGGGTTGAGCTGATCGTAGCTCGACTCGTAATCGCGCGGAGCCGCTTCCGCTCCATTGCGCTAAGCGGGCGATCGATCGCGACAAATTCGTAGTACTGGAACTCGCTCATCCCGCGCCGCCAGCGCAAACGGAAACCACTCGGCTATCCGCCGGCCACCCAGCAGCGGTACGCCTCAATCCACTCCACGCCCACAGGGCGTGGCTTCGGCAGCGGAAGGTCGAGAATCGGAATCGCCTGTAGCGAGCGGCCGCGCCGACAGATCGCAATGATCTGTTCGTCCTCGGTCATGTCAATTCGTTCGACGGTCACCGTGATGCTGAGAATCCTGGTCTGGAAAGGGGTTTCAAGATGCTGGTCGAGCAGCGTATAGAATGCGGTGCGCTGCTCCGACTCGCCGTATGCATCGACGGTGGCTTCTTCAACCATCTCCGTAAGCCTCGCCTTGCCGAGGCGCTGGGCGCGCTCGTCGCTTCTTGCGCTTGACGGCACTCACAGGAGGCCGTTCCGCTCCTTGAGTGAGCGCAGCGACTTCCTCATCGTATTCGACGACGAGTTCATCCCCAGGCTCGCCTAGCCCGAGGGGCGCTTCGCCTCTCGCATAACCGAGACCACGATAGCCGCGCAGGCGTTTCTGGAACATCCGCAACAGCATTGGCACCTCACGGTCGACGTAATCGAAGATGCGCACTTCCTGCTTTGCCGGATGGAGGCGGTGCAGCCGACCTGCGTACTGAATCAATGTCCCCTTCCACGAAACCGGCAGCGCCAGGAAAAGCGTATCGAGCCGCGCATCATCGAACCCCTCGCCAATGTAGCGGCCCGTCGCGAGAACGAGTCGTTCCTCGGCGTCCGGGATAGCTGCGAGCTGCCGCTTCACCTCGCGTCGCGCCAAGGCGCTCATGCCTCCCTGGAGCACCACCACATGCCGTGCGATTCTCGACAGCTGCGCCGCGAAGTACTCGAGATGATCTTTGCGCTCGGTGAGCAGAATCGGCGAGCGCCTCTGTTCGAGCGCTCCGATTACGTCATCGAGGATAAGCTCATTGCGCTTCGCGTTCGGCCGCGAGCGCCGCGTAGAGCTCTTGGATGCTCGGCTGCTCTTCTCGACGATGTCTTGAAACCGGTCTCACGCACCACGAGCGTATGAGCGAAGGGGCGCTGTGCCGCTTGGCTCTTCGGATCGACCGCAAAACGGACGGGCCCGAGCTGCATCGCCATGATCGGATGGTGCCCGTCGCGGCGTTGTGGAGTTGCCGTTAGCCCGACGACGTAGCGCGCCTTTACCTCGGCGAGCACGCGCTCAAATGAGACGGCGGGCAAGTGGTGGCACTCGTCGACGATGACCTGACCGTAGTGGGCGACGATGTCCTGGACATTATCCTTGCGGACGAGACTTTGGATCATCGCGACATCGAGCTGGCCGTTACCGGTCTTCTTGCCCGCTCCGATCTGCCCGATCTGCTTCGGTTCGAGACCTAAGAACAGAGACAGCTGCGCGAGCCACTGATCCAGCAGTGGCTGGCGGTGGACCAGAATCAGCGTACTGCAGCCGCGTGCCGCGACGAGGTAGGTGCCGACGACCGTCTTGCCGACGCCAGGAGGCGCAACGAACACGCCGATATCGTGAGCGCAGTAGCGCGTCCGCGGCCGCCTGCTGCACGCTCGTCAGCTTCCCCTGAAACTGTAACGCGAAGTCGTTCGCCGCCGACGCGCTGGTCTTCGACCTCGACGGAAACCCCATGGTCGCGTAGCAGCGCCTCGAGCTCGCTCTGGCAACCTCGTGGCAAACCGACGAACTGCGGCAAATCTTCCGCGCATGCGATGACTCTCGGCGTCGTGGCCGTCGAGAGACGCATGCTCTGCTTCTTGTAGAACTCGGGATTCTGAAAGGCCGCCAATCGCTTGATCTGGTTGAGCAGAGATGACGGCAGGCCCGCCTTATCGACGAAGAGCCTCTGCGCGAGCACCGCGCGCACTACCCGCGGGAGTGGCTCGGTGATGACGAGCCGGACGTGCGTCTTCCGCGACGGCAGCCGTGCCCACGGTGCCGTGTCTTCTTCGTCGATCGTCGCGATCCGCACGCCGACCACGGATCCTCGGTCCGTGGCCTCGCGGGCGATCAGCTCCACGGTCGACGCGTCGATGCGCGGCAGCGAGGCGAGATGAGACCCACTGTTGGTCATCGGGGTAAGGACGAAGTCGGTCGTCGAGGAAGACCGAGTTTCCTAGCGCCCTTGGCCCGTGCTGCAGCGGCAGCGCGATGAGATTGCCGAATCCACCGCGCGGCATCGTGTCCTGGCTCGGAAAGAGCCGATCGTAGGATTCCATGCTGAGCTCGTGCCGCCGCGACATGGTCTCGGTGATCAGATAGCAGCCCATCTTGCGTGCGGCAGCCGCCGGCACCGGTGACGAGAAGAAGAACCAGACATGGGCGCCATTGCCCGAGCGCGATCGCTCGACCGCCGCGGGACCCCCACGCGCCGACAGGTCTCAACGAAGGCGCCAACATCCTCGATCCATGCGCTCTTGTCGAAGTCCACCGCGAGGAACCAGCAGGTCTCATCCGCGAGGAGCGGGTAGACGCCCATCACGTGTCGGCCCGTGAGGTGGCCGACGACCGCGGCGTCGTCGAACGGGATGAATGCCTGATTCGGGCAGTCGCCGCACTTGATCTTCGGCAATTCGCACACGCCCCGGACGAACTTGTTTCGGCACGCCGGGGCGTATCCGCTCTTCCCGGTCTTCTTACTCACGAATCGAGTCGGGAAGACGTCCTCACGCCCGCGAAACAGCGAACGGAACAGCCTCACCTTGTCGGCTGGTGTCCGGGGAATCGGCGCCTCGAGGGCAAGCGGCAGGCGCACGCGGATTTGCCGCTCCGATGTCGAGCGCAGCCAATTCTGCTCGAAGGGCGGCGAGGCGATGCCTCGACCTGGCGTGCTGGGATTCAAGCGTGGCTAGAAGAGCCTCTTCCTTTGCGATGGCATCGCGTAATGCATCGTGCCCCGCCCCCCGAGCGGATGGCTGGCATTGATATGTTCGTTCTTGCTCAGTCTCGTTCTGCATGAGGCCGCCACCGAGAGCGCGCTTAGTAGGGGTCAGCGCACGGCAAGAGATCTAGTCAGCGTTTTGGGATTTTGGAGCTGGATATTCTAGCTAAATCATATGCTTATGATAGCATCATCCGCGAGCGTCGGCGGACTCTGCGTCAGATCAGCGCGGAGACTACGCAGTGGGACTGAAAGATAGGGCGCTCGTATGCTTTCGACATGGCGAAGCCCAAGCGACAACCTCGATGCGTGCTGATTGCGGGCCCAAACGGTGCCGGTAAGACTACGTTTGCGCGCCGGTATCTACCCGAAGACGCGGGCGTGATTCACTTTGTAAACGCCGATCTGATTGCGAGCGGCTTATCGCCGCTCAAGCCGGAGCTCGCAGCGATCGCGGCGGCCCGGATGGTACTGCGGGAGATCGATCGTTTGGCGGCTGTACGAATGGATTTTGCCTTCGAGACGACGTTCAGCGGGTTGACCTACGTGCGCAGGCTCCAGGCCTGGAAGCAAGCCGGCTACCGCATCGAGATGGTGTACCTTCGGCTGCGTTCCGTTCAATTGGCGCTGCGGCGCATCGCTGCTCGAGTGCGCCAGGGCGGCCATGATGTGCCGCGGGCTGACGTTCGTCAGGAGGTTCTCGAGAGGCTGGGGGAACTTTCAGCGCATCTACCGGCCTTTGGCCGACAGCTGGGCTGTGTACGACAATTCGGGCCGTGCACCACGACTATTGGAGAAAAGTCCGTGAAGGCAAAAACGCGAACGAAGGGAAAGCGACCACTGAGCTTTGCCGCTGGAGTAGGTCATGCCTTGCGTCGTGCGGCAAAGGATGCTCGGAAGACTGCGCGCATGTACGGCACGCCGCTCTACGTGTGGGAAAACGGCAAGGTTGTGGCGAAGAAGCCGTGAAACTTTGTCAGCGGTAGTCGCCAGTGCCTCAATATGCTCGAAGCCCCCTAGCTTTGTTGGCATTTCCTGTTGGTATCAATATTCAGCGAATCAACTAAAGCCCAATAAATCAACCGCATAGAAAGCGGCGTGAATCCCTCTCTCTCCGCCAAGCCCTTCGTAAGAACGCCTCGGCACGTTTAGTGCGACTCAACGCATCGTTTCGAGTTGCGCAACCGCCAATCCAGCAATGTCAGATAGCCGGACTGATGATTCTCAGCCGCACCCGGAGGCCAGCCGGAGCGCCCACCCGATTCACGCAACGCTCGGGCGGATTCCCGTCGTCTGTTTCGCCGGGACGCTCGTCACCGACATTGCCTATTGGCGAACGGCGCGGATGTTGTGGGCAGACATGTCCGCATGGTTATTGGTCGTCGGTGTAATGTTTTCCGTTCTCGCCGTCGCGGCGGCGCTGATCGACTTCTTCCGCTGCCCGCCGTGCTCGGGATCGTCGTGCAGCATGGATACACTCAGGCGGCAACTCTGCCGCGCTCGCACTTTCGATCATTAATGCGCTCATTCATAGCCGCGATGCGTACACATCCGTCGTACCCGCGGGCTTGGTCTTGTCCGCGCTCGTCGTTGCGATTCTCATAGTCACGGACTGGCACGAGGGCCGCCCGTGAAACCAGTTCGCAGTGGCCCTGGCCTTGCCGTCTTGGTTGTGTTGGTCGCCTGCGGCCCCGCTCCGATCGATCCGCGCCGGCAAATCGGACCCGACCCATACCTGCCGCCGATCCATCAGTACTTGCTTCCGCCGATGCACACCGCGACGGTCGTCGGCTGGAACGGCGCGATGCCGAGCGTCGCTCCGGGCCTCAAGGTACAGCTGGTCGCGAGTGGGCTCGCCAATCCACGCTCGCTCTATGTCCTGCCGAACGGGGACATGCTCGTCGTCGAGACGGGCGGACCGCCTGGGCCGGTGAGTCGGCCTAAGGAGATCGTCATGAACTGGATGGAGAAGATGGCGCATTCCAGGACGAAGCCAGGTCAACGCATCCTGCTCTTTCGCGACAGCAAGGGGGACGGTTTGCCCGATGAGAAAACAGTGTTCCCAGACCACCTGCATTCTCCATTCGGAGTCGTACTGGTCGGCTCCGACTTGTATGTCGCCAATACCGATGCGGTGATTCGTTATTCCTACACGGCGGGGGACACGCGAATCACCGCTCCGGGCGTAAAGCTCTGCGATCTACCGGGTGGTCCCATCGATCATCATTGGACGAAGAGCCTTACGGCGAGTCCTGATGGGACCAAGCTCTATGTAGGTGTGGGCTCCAATAGCAACATTACGGAGAACGGCATCGAAGCCGAGATCGGTCGCGCCGCGATCTGGGAGATCGATCGGGCGACAGGTGCTCACCGCGCATACGCGACGGGCCTTCGCAATCCGAACGGGCTTCAGTTCGAACCCGAGAGCCGCGTTCTGTGGGCCGTGGTTAACGAACGTGACGAATTGGGTCCCGATCTCGTTCCCGACTATCTCACCTCAGTCAAGGATGGAGGGTTCTACGGCTGGCCGTACAGCTACTACGGTCAGCATCTTGATCCAAGGGTCAAACCGCAGCGTCCTGACTTAAGTGCGACGGCCATCGCGCCCGACTATGCGTTGAGCTCGCACGTTGCACCTCTCGGGCTTGTCTTCTACTCGGGATCGAACCTGCCGGCGCATTACCGCGGCGGCGCCTTCGTCGGCGAGCACGGGAGTTGGGACCGCAGCATTTTGAACGGTTACAAGATCGTCTACGTGCCGTTCGCGAAGGGGCGACCGTCGGGCCCGGCAGAGGACGTTGTGACCGGCTTCCTCATCGACGGCGACAAGGCCCGGGGACGTCCGGTCGGGCTCGCAGTAGATGGGCAAGGCGCGCTTCTAATCGCCGACGATGCGGGCAACAGTGTGTGGCGCGTGAGTGCGGCATCGCCTTGACGCCCATGGACGCGTTGGATCTCAAATGCGATGGAGTCAGTCACTCATGACGCACGTCCGCAAGATGCGGATTCACCGCTTCGGTGAGTCCGAGACTCTACATCCTGACGAGGTTGAGCCCTCGCTCCCTGACGCCGCGCAGGTCCTCGTGACAGTGAGAGCCGCGAGCGTCAATCCGGTGGATTTCAAGATTCGAAATGGCAAGTATCCGGCTGTCAAAGAGGACCGCCTGCCCTATACCCTCGGGCGCGATGCCTCGGGCATTGTCGAGCGGTGCGGCGCTCAAGCCGTGCAGTTCAAGGTCGGCGAGGAAGTCTTTGGAATGGTCGGCATCGGCGGCGGCGGGTATGCGGAAAAGGTCGTGCTCGATGAGGGCGCAATAACGCGCAAGCCCTCCAATGTGGACCACGCGCACGCTGCCGCGATTCCGCTGGCCGGCCAGACAGCATGGCAGGGTTTGTTTCGCCACGGTCAACTGCGACCCGGACAGTCCGTTCTGATTCACGGAGGCGCCGGTGGTGTCGGACACTTTGCGATTCAATTCGCGAAGGCAAAAGGCGCGCGTGTTCTGACCACCGTCTCGGCCCGCAATGTTCCGTTTGCAAAATCCCTTGGTGCAGACGTTGTCATCGATTACCAATCCGAGCGCTTCGAAGATCATGCGGCAGATCTCGATCTGGTGTTCGATTTGATCGACGGGGAAACCCGTGAGCGCTCTTGGAGGCTGCTGAAGCGTGGAGGAACGCTGGTCTCGACTTTGACTGAGCCTTCCCAAGACAAAGCGAAGCAGTTTGGCGTGAGAGCGTTGCGCTACACGGTTGAAGCCGATGGCCGTGAGCTTGCCGAGATCGCAGGCCTCGTGCAGGCAGATACGGTCAAGCCGCACGTGGAAAAGTGCTATCCGCTTGAGCAGGCGGCACGAGCGCTGAGCGAAGTGGAAGAAGGTCATTCGGTTGGCAAAATCGTGCTCGTCGTCGCAGACAGCCGATGAGCGAATATCTCAGCTCCGAGGACATGGCTCAGCTGAAGCCCGCAGCGCAGGCGTTCCGCTCGCCGATTCCAACTCAGGTCGTATCCAATGGCGAGTTCATGCCTGCCCCGCAGAGCGCGCGGCAGCGCGAGGTGCAAGCGCGCATCGAAGAGGCGGCCAAGCGGCTCTCGGGCCGCCACGGGCTCGACCGGCGCGCTTTCCTCGGCAGCGCTGCGGGAATGGCCTGCGCCTTCGCCGTGATGAACGAGGTCTACGGGTCCTTATTTGCTTGTGACTCGGCCGAGGCTGCCGAGCCCGGAGCTGCCGCAGCACGCGCCGATGCATTGGGATCTCAATTCATTGTGGATCTACACACCCACTTCATTCGCGATGACTCTGGACCGGGCCTCCAATACTTCGCGCAGCTGCGCGAGAAGACCCGAGCAAAGCACGAGAACCCGCAGCTGCCAGACCGACCGGCGAGCTTGAATGATCTGCACCTTGAGACCTACTTGCGGGAGATGTGGCTCGACAGTGACACGCGCATCGCAGCACTCTCCGGAGCGCCGTCAGATATTCCGAAGGACTGGCTGCTGCCCAACGATGCGATTGCGCACGCGCGCGCCAGTATCAATCGATTCGCGGGCTCGAAGCGTCTCTTGTCGCATTTCATTTTCACGCCCGGCCAGCCCGGATGGTTGGACGCCATCGATCGAGGAATCGAGCACTTGCGGCCTGACGCCTGGAAGGGGTACACGATCGGCGACAACACGCACAAGGAGCTCAGCCGGTACCCGTGGCGCATGGATGACGAGCAGCTCGCCTATAAGGGGTATGAGAGGTTCATGAAGGCGGGCATCCGCAACGTCGCGGTTCACAAGGGACTTTACACGCTAAGCGACGAGAAGCGTTTCCCACGCCTGCGCGAGTTCGCCAAGGTCGATGACCTCGGTAAGGCCGCAAAGGACTGGCCGCAGCTGAACTTTCTCATCTATCACGCCGCCTATCGTTACACCGGTGAGGGCGAGCCGGCGGTTGCGCTCGCCGAGTTCGAACGCACGGGCCGAATGGAATGGGTGAGTGACCTGGCCGACATTCCGCACAAATATGGCGTTACGAACGTCTATGCCGATATCGGCGCGACCTTCGCCGCATGCTGCGTCACGGAGCCCCATACGGCAGCGGCGCTGCTCGGCATCCTGATCAAAGGAATGGGCGCCGATCATGTTATCTGGGGCACCGACTCCATCTGGTTCGGCTCGCCCCAGTGGCAAATCGAAGCGCTGCGTCGTCTGGAGATTCCAGAGCCTATGCGCACGAAGCACGGCTTCGCGACGCTCGGTCCCGCCGACGGCGCCGTGAAGACGGCGATCTTCGGAGGCAACGCGGCACGGCTGCACAATCTTCAGGGGAAGGAGCAAACCACACGTCACGATGCGCTCGAGCGGCACCGGCAGGCCTACCGCGAGCAGGGCTTGGCGCGCAGCAACCGCGCCTATGGCTACGTCCGAGCCGGGTGAGGTCTTTCCTGCAAGTCAGTGCAGCGGGATGCGATAGATATTCCGGCGCAGCTCCCCCTTCTCGAACGCATAGACGGTGGGATCCGGCCCGACCGACAGGGAGAGCTCGGAATGTGGGATCACAATCGAATCTGCTGAAATCGGTCGCACTGTCGTGGTTGGGACACCGTCTGCATCGAGCCGCAGCGCCACGGTTTGACCGCGCGCCTGAGAACCATCGTTCTTGCCGGCTTCGACGTAGAGTAACTTGCCATCACGCGACCAGTGAGACGGCGACCAGTCGCGTGCGAGCAGCCGCGGCGCGCCTCCATCGACCGGCACGAGCCAGGCGGCGGGCAGGACACCATCAAGCCGCACATCCACCGTGACCCGTTTGCCATCCGGTGCTACCGCATCAAACTCCGTAATCGGCATTTGCAACACGCGCACATTTCCTGTGCCGTCGGCGTTCATCCGGTTCAGATAGTTGACATGGTCGCCGATTCTGCGAAAGAAAATGCGGCCGCTCCGGTCGAACGCCGCTTCATCACCGCCCCGGAGCAGCAGCGTTGGCGGCGCGTGTCGATCGAGGGGCGCTATCCAGATTTGCGGTTGCCCGCCCTGATGCGTTGTGAAGGCGATCTGCTGCTCATCGTAGGAGATGTCGTAGCCGGTCACCGCAAAGCCGGCCAGTATTGATTGGCGGCGGCCGGAGGGAATATCGAGGCGCCACAGCTCCGAGGCGTCAGCGGAGCTTCGGGCCGCAAGGAAATAGACCCGATGCAAGTCGTTTGATAACCAGGGTGAGTACGCATAGCCGTCGGTCGTGAGGACCCGCTCGCCGCTCGCATCGTGCATCCAGATCCGGTCCTGGTCGTGCCCGAGCACGACTGAAGTGATGAGCGAGCGTCCATCGGGCGAGACGCACACGGTCTCCTCGTCCGTAGGGCCCCCGGTGATTTGCTCCGGAACGCCGTTGCGATAGCGCTGGCGCCAGATATGCGAGTGACCGGACACATGCGCGGCGAAGTACATCCATCTGCCGTCAGGTGACCACGCCGCGAACTGACAAGCACCTACCGGCCCGACAGGCACGCCGGTCGAGCTGCCGTCGAAGGGCACGAGCCGACAGCGCTCCCAGTCTCCCGTCTTGCCCATCTCAACGACGAGCACCGACGTGCGATCCGGTGACAGGTAGGAGAAGTGCGCCATTCCGCGCTCGTGGCTGGGCAGATAGATGTCTCGGTGTCGCGAGCGGTCATCGAAAGAGGAGGCGATGCCCAGGTGCAGCCCAGTCTTGAACTCGGAGTACATCACCTCGTGAGGTCCGATGAAGGTGAGGCCCGATGCATTCGGCAGGAATCGAACGGGCGTCCCGCCCGTGATCGGAACGAGCCACGTGTCCCAGACCTTGCCCTCGGCCTCAACTGCTGTGTAGGCGACCTGCGTGCCATCGGGCGTGAAGGTGGGCCCGAAGAGCCGTGCGGCTGTCTGTGTCAGGCGGATCGGCTCGCCATTGGGCAGCACCTTCAACCAGATCTGGCCTGGACTCAGGAATGCATCGCCGCCGCGGATGAAGGCGAGCATCCGGCCATCGGACGACAGCGCGGGTGCCGTGGCGGAATCGGCGACATCCGTGAGCGGCTCATACTCGGCGGGCGATGTCACCGGATGCCGGGGCGCCATGAGAAGCAATGCCGCCGCGCCGAGTGCTACCGCGAGCACTGTGGCCGCGCCGATTGCCGCCCAGCGCCAGCGTTGCCCCCTAGACGACTGGGTAATCGTCGTGGTGAGCACGGGAGGCTCGATCGCCGCCGACGGGGCCTCGATTCTCGGCTGCGTGAGCCCAATCGGCGGCGTCGCATCCAAGTCCAGCTCTCGGTGCCCACGAGGCACCACTCGGACGGAAGCGACAAACCTGAAGCCCCGACCGGGTACCGTGAGGATGAAGCGCCGCTCGCCCACTGTCTCGCCGAGTACTTTCCGAAGCAGGAAGATGCACTGGCTGAGATTGTTCTCCTCGACCACGGAGCGCGGCCAGACCGCCGCCATCAGCGAGGTCTTCTCCACGAGTTGCCCAGCCCGCTCTACGAGGTGAAGGAGTGTCTCGTATGCCCGTGAGGGCAAGGCGACGGGCCCACCGTCGCGCGAGGTCAACACCCGCGCGGCGGTATCGAGGCGGAACCCCCCAAATTCGTAGTCTGGTGCGCTGCTCTCGTCCACCGAGGTCCTGCAGTTGCGACAATGCCGCACTTCTTGATCGCGATCTTATCGGGGCTGAATCGACGTTACGACCATTCAGAAGAATTAAGAGCGTCCTAAAGCTCTTTAAGACCACTTCAGGCAAAGCTCGTCGTCACCGCGATCAGCGGTTGCGGACTCGTAAAAAAGCAAGCGTTAACAATCCAATCAAGGAATACCTTCATGAAAAAACTCTTAGTCGAAACCGCGGTGCTGGCAACGCTGAGCCTAGTGGGCGTATCTGCCCATGCAGGCTGCGTGGACCCGAGAAGCGCACATCCGCAGGCACTGCAGGCGAGCCTTCTCGACCTTGAACTGGCGCCGATGCCTGACCGCTCCGGCCATGATGCTGCCGAGAACATCGTCGGAACCTGGCAGGTGCACTACACGACCGAGGATTCGCCCCCCGGGGATGCCTTCATACAGTGGCACAGTGACGGAACCGAATGGGAAAACATCAACTACGCGGTACTGAGCGGAAACATCTGCTTGGGATCCTGGAAGGCAATCGATCGCTCGCATGTCTTTCGGAATCACTACGGGTGGCTATACAACAACGGAATGCTCGCGGGATTCTTTAACGAGACCGAAACGGATGAAGTGTCGTGGGATGGAAATTCATACAGCGGACTCAATACCACCACTCTTCATTTTTATCCGGTTCCACCGGCTACGAAGCCAACGGTGGTTGTGTTGACCGGTACGGCATCGGCGAAGCGGATTGCCCCGTGAACTGACGCTTGACAGGTCCCGCGCGCCGGTGGCGGCCGCGGGACCTGTCGCCTCACTGACAGGTCAGTCCTCGGATTTGGTGTAGCTCCACAGGGCCTCGAGCCCGTGACAGCGTCGAAGTTTGCGCATAGGTGCGCTCGGGTCGTGACATGAAAGTTTCTAACGCCCGCCCTTGGACTTGACCATTTCCGCCATGGTCACCGCGTGGGCCGGCGCCCGTATGTCGCCATATTCATAGCGCGATACCGTCAAGATCTTCATCGCCCCACCGTCGTTGGTCGTGTCCGTACGGACGGGTCGATTTGTGGATTTCGATACCCAGAGCTTTGTCTCGATGCCAAGTGCCGGGCTGCTCCGAAAATAGACTCTGGCCTGCTGGCCATACATCACTTCATCCGGGAGAGCTTTGCACTTGCTTTCCTCCATCTCCTTTACAGTGTCCGGGTCCGAGTCTTTGTCCTTCTCCATGGCTGCGAGGCTGGTTTGCATGTCGACCCATTTGCCGTCGGTCAAGACATAAATGTTCTTCCCGGTAGAGACCTCCTCCGACTGCTTGGTACCGCCCATGCCGATCTGACCGCCCGCCTTCGCCAGGGTCGAATTCGCAAAACTCTGTGTTTCCGTCATGTAGATGTGAAATGGCAGCGTCCTGAGCACTAGCGTGGAGGCTTTCAGCTCGTTGCAGACAGAATCCGCGGCGAGCACAGCGTTCATGCCGGCGGTGCAGGAGGCAAGCATCGCCAAGCCACCGTACACGCAGAATCGTATTTTCTTCATCAGCTTTGTCCTCGCACGACGGGTGTAATAGACAAAACCGGATTGCGGATCGATTCCCGCCAAACCCGAGATCAGCCTGAGCGGCCGCCTCTCAAAGTGAGTTGAGGAACGCGACCAGGTCTTGCTTCTGCTCCTCGGTCAGATCCATCTGGAAGCGCTGGTTATAGAAGTTCACGAGCTCGCGCAGATCCGCCGCGGCACCGTTGTGAAAATACGGCGCACGTGCGGCCAAGCCCCGAAGAACCGGGCCTTTACCCCGATTGAAATCGCTGCAAAGCCCCGAAATGAGCGCTTTGCCGGGGTCGGTCGTGTAGAACGCCTCAGGTTCTCCGGGGTTGAAAGGATTCGGACAGCCATTGATCAAATAGACCGGCACGTTGGGCAATGAGAGCTCGGCGAGAGCGGCCGCAACGTTGGGGTCCGATTCAGCACCGGGAAGCAGTGAATGACTCGTTCCGATATCGAGCGGAAGGGGTAGTGAGTGATTGCCAATGTTAGGAGCGTCGTGGCACGTCGTGCACGTGCCCGTCAAGGTGTCCGGCTTTCCCAGCGCTGCATTGTCGTTAAGCCCGCGAACATTGGTGATATGGACCGGCGCACTGTCGAAGAGCTGCTCACCCGCTGCGATTGCGCGTCGGGCCCCGTCTCGGTTCGCGTCGCCCGGATCATTGCGATCATCGCTCAGATTGAGCCACGCGGAAAACAGTGTCATCGCATCAGGGTTGAATGCCGCGCCACTGGGGTCCGCGCCCAGAGTGTCGTTGATTCCCGGGTAGTAGGCTTGGGCGGCCAGGTTGCGAGCGCCTCCGAGCGCGCCATCAGCGCGCAGTGAGCCCGCACGCTCATCGCGCGCCTGGGCGCTGAATAGTCCCAGCTCAAAACCGACGATATCGGCAAGCTGTGCGCTAGTGGGTGCTTGGCTCGCCTGGGCGTGGATGGTGATGGCATCGAGTGCCTGCTGGGTCAGGTCTGTCGTGAGATTCGCAGCGAAGGTCTGGCCATTGTTGAGCGGCACGTGCGTTTCACGGCCGTCGAACATGATCGTGCTCAGGAAGTTGAGATTGGTCGTGGGAAGCGGGCGCCGGTACACGGAGACGATCGGCGCACCTCCATTGGAACCGGGCATCACGGCGCAGCCATAAGGATCGTAGGCGACGGACACGGTGAACTGCGCATTGGCCGGCACCGGCAAAAAGACACGGATGAGACCATGCCTGAGCAACAAGCTATGGTCGGCCGCGTTTCCGGGCCGGCCACTCGGGCAGTTCGCTCCGTCGACGGGTGCGAACAGTGGGTCCTGACCGAGGGTTGACGCAAACCTCGCCTGAACATCCTTGACGCTCAGCCCCATTGCCTGTGTCGCCGCGTGGCAGGTCGCGCAGCTGCGGCCATTCGTCCCGAGGCTCTGGAAGAATGCCCCGCTTTCATCGACCGGCCCGGTGACATCCAATGTCGCGATGATCCCGGTAGGGTCGGCAGATAATCGCAGTGTCGGACCAGAGTCGGCAGGCACCGCTGCAGTGGCCGCTGCGAGCGAGGCGACCACCGCAGCGGTCATTGCGAAGAGCCGCCCGCGGCATTGGCCGCTGTTAGATGAACGCATTGGAGTTCTCCCTCATGTTCTGGCCCACGCAGAGCTGTTCTACTCGCCGCAATGCGAGCCGCGAAAACTCGGCGTTCCAGGGATTAGCATGGGTACGCGTTCGCGATATCGCGCGTATTCCGGGTGAGCTCGAAGCAAGTCGCGCTCTTCGAGCTGAATGGCCACGAGAATGTATGCCGTCGTCATCAGAGCAAAGAGGAGATGAGCCACCGTCATAGTAGGAGTACACCAGAACGCAAGTAAGAATCCGGCGTAGAGCGGGTGGCGGACCACGCGGTAGAAGAGCGGTGTCACGAACGCGGCTCTAGGCTGTTGGCGGCCCCGCAGGTTCTGCCAAACTTGCTGTAGCCCAAAGAGTTCGAAATGGTTGATTAGGAAAGTCGTGACTAGAACGATTCCCCAACCACTTGCGAAGGCCACATACAGAATCGCGCGGCCTGCTGCATTCTCGACGCTCCAGATCACTCCGCCGAGAGGCTGCCAGAGCGTCATCAGCGCGAGCAGCGCGATGCTACTTGCGGCCACGAAAGTCGTGCGTTCGATCGTTGGACTGATGACTCGGGTGATTTGCTTCTTAAATCCCACGCGCGCCATTCCACTGTGCTGCAGCGCGAATAGCGAAAGCAATCCCAGATCAATCAGGCATGACTGCAACCAGGGACCTGTGGCCGTCGCGTCAAGCGATTTTGGGACGCCGATGTTGCCTACGAATCCGATTGCGTAGACGAACGTCCCGAGGAACACAAGATAGGCGACAATACCGTAGATGAGGCCGAGAAACTTCTTCACGGCGACTCCTTAGGGCATCTCTGCCCATTGCTTTTCGATCCTGAATCCGTGTCCACATAATTGACGGGACCGGCGCCGGGCGCCATGCTCCGACGTACGTAGCTTTTGCTCGATCGTCCAGGCTCCACCACGGAGCGATCGAAGAAGATGGATCCCTACTCGGAAATCCTGTCGGCGCTGAAACTAAAGGGCGCGATATTCTTTCGGGGTGAATTCTCTGCGCCTTGGTTCATCAACGCGCCACCGTCGCCTCAGTTGGCCGCGGCCCTGGGGCTGCAAGATGCTCATGTCGTCAATTTTCACTTGCTCACCGAAGGCGAGGCGCGCATCGAGTTGCCTGCCGGTCGCACCTTGGGTCTCACGGCCGGAGAGATCGTCATCTTTCCTCATGGCGACGCGCATTACCTCATGAGTACAGACGGCGCCTGTCGCGTCGAGGATGTGGCAGTAGCAACGAAGGTGAGGGCGCATGATCTGAGTCCCTTGCGCTGCGGTGGCGGGGGCGCTCCGGCGAAGTTTGTCTGCGGCTATATGGCGTGTGATCCCTTCTTCTGCCGGTCGGTCGTGAGCGGACTGCCTGCGGTCATCAGCGTCAATATTCGGTCCGATGCTGCCGGACGATGGATGGAGAGTTCACTCCTGCACTTACTGGAAGAGGTGAGTTCGAACAGCGTCGGCAGTACGGCTGTGTTGGCGAAGCTCTCCGAGGCACTGTTCATCGAAGCGCTGCGCAAGTACGCGACAAAGCTACCCGAGCAATGCACAGGTTGGCTCGCAGCTGCTCGTGACCCTCACATTGGGCGAGCCTTGGTGCTCCTGCATGGTCGGATGGCGCACCGATGGACCATTGGCGAACTCGCTTCCGAGGTGGGTGTATCGCGCAGCGCCTTCGTCGATCGTTTCTCGCAACTACTATCGATGCCGCCGATGGCCTATCTGACGCGACTGCGGATGCACCTCGCAGCACGCGCCCTTGTGAGCAGTGCGGTGAGCATGCCGACGCTCGCAGCGCAGGTGGGCTACGAGTCCGAGGCGGCGTTCAATCGCGCCTTCAGCCGTGAATTGGGCATGCCGCCCGCGCGGTATCGCTCCTTGAATAGAAATTCCCGCGAGGACGATCGCGCATAACGCCGGCACTGCGTGGACAAGGATCCGTAAAGCGCCTATAAACCGCGAGTTTTACAAGACAGGGGGGGACTTCATGTGAGAAAGATCATTCTAGCGATCGGCGCAGCTTGGCTAGCCGTGGTGTCGAGCGTCGCGCTCGCCAGTTACGCGGATGACCGGGCTGAGATTGAAAACCTGTCCAACCGCTACATGGTCGCCGTGGATGCGGGCGACATCGAGACCGTGATGGGGACATGGGCGGATGACGGCGTGCTCGAATGGGTCGGTGGCATCGAGCGCGGCAAGACGGCGATCCGCAAGGCGATGTCGAACTTCGGCGGTGCGCGTCCGGTAGAGATTCCCGAGGGCGCGACCTCACGCCCGCGCGCGCATCACCAGATTATCAATCACATCATCGATGTGAATGGCAATACCGCGAAAACGATCGCCTACTGGTTCGCGATCACGAACAATACGCCGCAGCACGACGTGCAGCTGCTTTACTTCGGTCACTACGAAGACGAACTCGTCAAACAGAACGGCCACTGGCTTTTCAAGACTCGAAAGGTCTTCAACGAGTCGCAGCCGAATCGCGCCCTGTTCTACCCCGGTCTGGGCGAGAAAGATCCTCGCAAGAAGTGATCAGGATACCGCGCGCAGGAAGCGGCCCGCGATGGCTGCATCGGACTTTTTCTGTCCGCGGGCTGCTGGCCGCATGAGCGTGCTCTTACCAAACAGCGACTCGATCAGATCCACGGCAAGCGTCGCCGTCTTGTTGCGGATATCGAGGGCTGGGTTGAGCTCGACCACATCCAGCGAGGCGAGCCGGCCGGTATCGGCGATCATTTCCATGCACAGCTGGGCCTCACGGTAAGACGGACCCCCGGGAACGGTGGTGCCGACGCCTGGGGCAATTTCCGGATCCAGGAAATCCACATCGAAGCTGACATGCAGATGCGTGTCCGCATCGAGGTCCGCCAGAGCAAGCGTCATGGCATCGCGCACTCCCATCTCATCGATGTAGCGCATGTCGAACACCTCGAGCCCCTGCTCGTGCACGAAGCGCTGCTCGCCGGCATCGACGCTGCGAATGCCCACCTGTCGGATGCAATCCGCGCTGATCGCTGGTGTGTGGCCTGCGATGCGCATGAGCGCATCGGGCCCGAAGCCGCACAGGCAGGCGAGGGGCATGCCGTGGAGATTGCCGCTCGGCGAGAGCTCGCGGGTATTGAAGTCGGAATGCGCATCGAGCCAGAGCACGCGCAGCTTCCTGCCGGTCGTGCGGCAATGGCGCGCCACGGCGCCGATCGAGCCGATGCTCAAACTGTGATCACCGCCGAGCAGAATCGGCAGCTGATCCGCCCGAAGCGACGCATGAACGGCATCGTGCACCTGGCGAGTCCACTCGGTCACCTCGCTCAGATGCCGATAGCCTGTATCCGGCGGCTGGCCCGGATTGGCCGGGCCGCTCAGGTTGCCCCGATCGATGACCTTGAGGCCGCGACTCACGAGTGCATCGGCGAGCCGCGCGACGCGCAGGGCTTCCGGGCCCATCGATGCGCCGCGATCGTTCGCGCCGACATCGGTCGGTGCGCCGATCAAACACGCCGTTCGAGCACTCGTGCTCATGCCGGCACTTCCTGTGTCAGCGGGCGCAAAGCGGCGCAGCGTCGCAGCTCCGTTTCCTCCGCAAGCGCCCCGAAAAGATCCTTGGGATCTTCGAGCTCGGGCACGAGATCGATGGCGGCATGTCCATCCCGCGCCTCTCGGTTGAGCCGGTACAGATAGCGCAGCGCCGAAAAGTCCGTGAGCGCAAAGCCGACGGAGTCGAAGATCGTCACCTCGCGCTCATCGGCTCGGCCGCGGGCAGCACCACTGAGCACCGTGCTGATCTCCGTGACCGGGAAAGAGGGCTCCAGTTGCTGAATCTCGCCCTCGATGCGCGACTGCGGTTCGTACTCCACGATGATGCGCGCGTCGGCTCGTCGCAGGATGTGTGGGTGCAGCTCCGTCTTGCCGGGGCAATCGCCGCCCACCGCATTGATGTGCATGCCGGGCTCGATCATCTCGGGCGTCAGAATGAGCGCGTTGCATTTGTCTGCAGTGACGGTCGTGACGATGTCCGCACCGCGTACGGCCTCGGCCGTCGTCGCGCAGCGAACGACATGTAGATTCGAGAGCGCGAGCCGCTGCAGATTGCGCTCGAGTTTGGCGGAGGCGGCGGGGTCCGTGTCAAACAGACGCAGCTCACGAATCCCGAGCATGTGATGAAACGCAATGGCCTGAAATTCGCTCTGCGCACCGTTGCCGATGAGCGCCATGACACGGCTCGAGCGCCGCGCCATCACACGAGCCGCAAGGGCGGACATCGCGGCTGTGCGCAGTGCCGTCGTGTACGTGAGCTCCGACAGCAAGAGCGGATAACCCGTCGCAACATCCGCCAACACTCCGAATGCGGTCACGGTCAGCAGACCGCGCGCCGTATTCTTGGGGTGGCCGTTCACGTACTTGAAGGAATACAGGTGGCCATCGCTCGCCGGCATCAGCTCGATGACGCCCACGCTCGAGTGCGTGGCATGGCGGGGCGACTTCGTGAACTCGCTCCAGCGCAGGTAGTCGGCCTCGATCTCGGTTGCCAAGGCAGCCATGAAGGGAGCCGCTCCCACTCGAGTGACGAGCTCCTGAACGCGCTCGGTGCCGATGTAGTCGACCATGACGTGATCTCGCATTTCGGAAATGCAGCCGACGCTTCGGCTGCGGGGGATGGCTCAGTTTCGACCGAGCCGGGGCCAATGAATAGACAGAAAACTGATCAAAAAGCGCCATTAATAGATCAAATCGCTAGCCATATTTGGCGTTCTGGCTAAGATAGCGTCATGGACGATACCGACCGGCAGCTCATTGCCTTGCTGCGGGACAACGCCCGCACCTCGATCACGACGCTCTCCAAGAAGCTGCGTGTCGCCCGAGGGACCATCCAGAACCGGCTGGCGCGCCTCGAGGCCAATGGGACCATCGTTGGCTATACGGTACGGGTGAAGCCGCAGGAGGAGGCGCAGCGGATTCGGGCCCTCATGACGGTGGCGGTCGAGGGCAACCGCACCGATGAGGTGCTTCGGGCCCTGCGGGGAGATCCCGCGGTGGGAGCCCTGCATTCGACCAATGGGCGCTGGGACATCGTCGCGGAGCTGCGCGCCGACAGCCTGAGCGCATTCGACCGCGTCCTCGGTCGCATCCGTCAGATCGACGGCATCTCCAACACCGAGACGAGCCTGCTGCTATCCACGCACAAGCTGTGAGCGTGGGCGCCGCGTCCGCTCGCGCCCGTTTGACATAACCTTCGATGTAAGGATTTGAGATCTCTGGACGATACGCTCCAGAGGATTCGATTTAACTTTGGTCCATTGTGACCATAGGTCTCAAAGTCACTGCGCTGGTCGCAGCTCTGTTCTCGCTGCTCGGCATCGCCGAGGTCCTCGTCGAGAAGAGCATCGTCATGCCGAGTTTCGCCGAGCTCGAGCGCGCGGATGCGCGCATCGCCATGCGTCGCATCGATTACGAACTCGATGCGACCCTCGAGCGCCTCGCGCTGTCGGCGACCGACTGGGGCAACTGGGCCGACACCTATCGCTTCATGCGCGAGCGTCAGTCTCAGTACGTAGCGGACAACTTGACGGACGTGGCGCTGCGGCAGTTGAACGTCAACGTCATCGCTCTAGTGGATCTTGATGGGCACTTCGCACTTTCTCGCGGCCTCGACCTCGCCACCGGGAAGCCGCTGAGCATCGATCTGGTTGCGGGCCCGGAGCTGCCGTCCAACTTTCCTTGGCGCGCGAACATCCGCACAGGCGAGGCCGCGCGCGGTCTCTTGCCCAGCAACGGCGGGGTCATGATGCTGGTTTCGGAGCCGGTCCTCGACGGCAATGGCGGTGGAGCCCCGCGCGGTATGGTCATCATGGGACGGCTGCTGTCTCAGTCCGAGATCGTGCGCATGGGCGCGCAGGCGCAAACGCAGCTGGCGCTCACGGCACTGCGCGAGGGGCCGCAAGCGGAGGAGCTCGTCGAGACTCCCGACGCGACGCACGTCTTTCGCTCGTTCCAGGATATCGAGGGTCATCCCATCATGACGCTCCGAGTGGACGTGCCCCGCAAGATCACGCAGACCGGGCGGGCTGCCGTGCGCTACGCGTCCCTCTGCTTTATCGGTGCAGCGCTCGCCGTGCTCGTTCTCCTGGTCATCGTTCTCAACCGGCTCGTCCTGGCGCCTCTGTCACGCGTAACGCGACACGCGTTGGCAGTAGGTCAGAATCCAGGCCATGCAAAGCGGCTCAATTTCGACAGCCCCGATGAAATCGGCCTCCTGGCACGCGAGTTCGATCACATGGTATCGAGACTGGCCGAGTCGCGGCGCCAGTTGGTCGATCAATCGTTCCAGGCCGGATTCGCCGAGCGTGCGCGCGGGATGCTGCACAACCTCGGCAACGCCATGACGCCCCTATCGGTCGGGCTGCAAGCCCTCCGAGAGCGACTCAAAGCCGCACCCACGACCAACGTCGCGCGCGCCCTGGCGGAATTGCGCGCAGGGGCGGCGCCGGCGGATCGCGCCGCGGACCTCGAGGACTTCGTGCGCCTTGCGTGCCAGGAGCTGGCGGCGACGGTCGAGACTGCCGCACAGAAAGCGAGCGTGCTCAGCCGACAGGCCGCAGTCGTTCAGACCGCGCTCGCTGAGCAGATGCGAAACACCCGCAACGAGCACGTGCTTGAGGCCGTGCAGCTGCCGGAGCTGGTTGCACAGTCGCTCGAGATCGTCCCCGACACGGCTCGACAACGGCTGCAAGTGGTTATCGACCCCTCTCTGACGAGCATCGGCGCAGTCACGATCGCGCGCACCGTGATGCGCCTCGTCCTTCAGAATCTCATTATTAATGCGGCCGATGCAGTCCACGCCGCCGGCAAGGCCCGCGGCAAGGTGCGCATCAGTGCGGAGGTCGTGCGTGAATCCGACGCCGACTGGCTGCAGCTGCATTGCCATGACGATGGAGTCGGGATTGCCGCCGAAGATGCGGAGCGGATCTTCGAGCGGGGCTATTCGACCAAATCCAAGGACACGAACTACGGAATCGGACTGCACTGGTGCGCCAATGCCGTCATTGCGCTGGGTGGACGAATGTGGGCATCGAGCGAAGGTCCGGGGCGCGGGGCCTGCCTGCACCTGAGTCTGCCGCTCGGGATCCGCGAGAGCGAACTACTCGCAGGAGCAGCGTGAGGCTTCTTATGGACGAACGGAAGCGAGCTTCGATCCGGCTCCTCGTCGTGGACGACGAGGCCGAAGTCAGAGATGCCTATCGGCAGATCTTCCTGGAGACGGACGTGCGTCGAGAGCTCGCGGGCTTCCACGAGCTGCGCAGCAAACTGTTCAACGCCCCGGCATCGACATCCGAAGGCTCGAGGGCTTCGCCGGCAGCCACCTTCGAGCCGGTCTTCTGCGACCAGGCCGAGGCCGCGGTCACCGCGGTGCAGGATGCGCTCGCGAAGGATCAGCCTTTCGCTGTCGTGTTCCTGGACATGCGCATGCCACCGGGGCGCGACGGCGTTTGGGCGGCAGCCCGCATTCGAGAGATCGATCCTGCCATCGAGATTGTCATCTGCACTGCCTACTCGGACACCGATCCGGGCGAGATCGGTGGCATCGTGCCACCCGAGGACAAGCTGTCTTACTTGCAGAAGCCGTTTCATCCGCACGAGGTGCGGCAGATGGCGATCGCGCTCGGCAGTAAGTGGCGAGCGGAGCGACGTATCGTGAGGCTCGCTTACTTCGACACGTTGACCGGCCTGCCGAATCGCGAGCAATCGCGCAATCGTCTGGTGGGCACGATCGATGCCGCGAGGAAGCAGGATCGACAGCTGGCAGTGCTGTATCTCGACCTCGACAACTTCAAACGGGTCAACGATACGCTGGGGCACGCCGTAGGCGACGAGCTGCTGTGTGTGGTCGCCAACAGGCTGCGCGTTTCGCTGCGCGGTGCGGCCGGGTGCGACGACGGTCGCACGGGCACAGGGCCGGGAGACATCGCGCGCCTCGGCGGTGATGAGTTTCTGGTGATGCTCCCGCACCTGAAGCGCCGCGAGGATGCCGGGACCATTGCCGAGAGGCTGATCACCGTGCTGCGTGAGCCCATGCAGTTCGCAAATAACTCTCTTGTGATCACGCCCAGCATCGGCATCGCTGTCTATCCTCACGACGGGAGTGACGTCGACACCCTCCTGCGCAATGCCGATCTCGCCATGTATTTCGCGAAGCGAAAGTGCGCCGGCACCTTCGCCTTCTACGATGCGACGATGAACGCCGCGGCGCTTCACCGGTTCACGCTGGAGGAGCGCCTGCGAGGCGCCATCGAGCGCAAGGAGTTCTTCCTCGAGTATCAGCCCCAGTTCGATGTGCGCACCGGTGGCATCGCCGGGGTGGAGGCGCTTCTGCGCTGGCGCGATGCGGATCTCGGGCTCGTGCCCCCTTCAGAGTTCGTGCCGATCGCGGAGGAATGCGGTCTGATCGTGCCGATCGGCATCTGGGCGCTGCGCCGCGCCTGCCAGCAGGCAAAGGCCTGGCAGAATGAGGCTCTGCCCGTCGGACGCATCGCGGTCAATGTCACCGGCAGCCAATTCGCCACGCCGGAGTACGTCGCCGAGGTCTCGAAAGCCCTTCGCGAAAGCGGACTCGACCCGGCGGTGCTCGAGCTCGAAATCGCCGAGTCCATCATCATGACGGACGAAGCACGAGCCAAAGCCACGATCCAACAGTTGAAGCAACTCGGCGTGTCACTGGCGATCGACGACTTCGGTTCCGGTTATGCGAGTTTGCGTCGACTGCCACACTTCGAAGTGGATCGGCTGAAAATCGGCCCAACCTTCGTTCGCGGCATCCGCGAGGACGGGGATGATGGCGCCATCGCCACGGCGATCATTGCGATGTCACGTTCGCTGCACATCAACGTGACCGCTGAGGGCGTGGAAAGTCTCCCTCAGCTGCTCTTCCTGCAAGAGCAGAACTGCCACGAAGCCCAGGGCCGCTTGCTGAGCGAGGCGCTCTCGGTGGAGCAGGTGCGTGAGCTCCTGACCCGAGTTGCCGCCGATCACGGCACGCGCACTGAGCGCTTCAAAGCCATTATTCGCTGATCGTGTGGTAGGATCGCGGCCCCGTTGGCCCGCACGGCATCTGCCGAGCGCAAGCCAGCGATAAGGTCGTAGGGGATTTCCGGCGTGACGGCGATTCAGTAGGTCTAAGCTACTGAATATAGCCGGTTTATTCGCTGCGTTCGGGTCCGCTTGCTGCGACCGCCTAGTCAGCGCGCCCGTAGCTCAGTTGGATAGAGTACCTGGCTACGAACCAGGGGGTCGGGAGTTCGAATCTCTCCGGGCGCGCCATTCGATCGCGGTCCATTCCGGTCACATCGCTGACGGTTTATAGCTTATAAAGCTTGCCGATCCCAGAGGCCGTCGGCGGTCGGGTCAAAGTCCCCGCAGGACTTTGAAGCCACCTGTGAACATCCGTTTTCCGTCTACGGGAATGTGCTTGCTGAGTTCCTTGAACGCATCGTCCTCGGCAATGGCCTTGTTGGCGCGATCCCTGTCTTCGCGCGACTCATAGACGGCCCACGAGGTCACCACGACCTCGTCACCGCCGAGCTTGACCGACTGCGGAAAGGATGTCTCCTTGCCTGCCTTCAAGTCGTCGGCAATGCAATTCACATACTCGAGGGCTCCGTGTTTCTTCGCCAACACCGCCATCTTTTCCGAGAACTTCTTGTAATCCTCGATCTTTGACTTCGACACGGGCATCACGAAGCTGTCGACGTATTTCTCGCTCATCACCTTCTCCTTAACTGTCCGTTCGGTCCTCGTCTTCCGAACGGGAGACCTTCCGCAAGGTTCCCTAACTGGCTGGCTTCTGAACCCAAAAAGTTGTACATCCCGACGAACGTCTTCGGGTTATCGCCCTCGAACAGCGCCCAGTTGGATACCGTGCCATTGCCTCATCGCTTCGTCCCTGCTCCTCCAGCGCATTTCCTTCATCGATCAATGCGATCGCAGGGCTCACCCCGGAATCTCCCATCTCTCGTCCCTTTCTTCTCTAATCGTCGCGGTCTCTCCGCTGGTCACGCCACTCTACCGCGCCGAAACGGTCGTGTCCGAGCAGCGTATAGCCGACGATGAACGTGGAGACTCGCTGATGTGAGTCCGGTTCATGCTCGTAGCGGCCGTCACGGTTGGAGATCTGCCAGCGCACCGTGATCCCGTGCAGGTCGTGGACGCGCACGGTCAAGGCTACATCAAAGCGTTCGATCGTCTCATCTCCGGTGCTTTCAGTCGCGAACACGCGACTGATGTAATAGCCGCGAGCGCTCGTATCGAGCGCCGCGCGATCACCCAGAATGAGACGCAACGCGATGACCGATTCCGGCGCCACCCCATAGTGATAGTTGCGTTGGCCGCCGCCGAGAACGCCCGGCGGCGCGATCCCGGAGCCCCGGAAAACACCCCCAGCGGCGTAGCCGGTGCCGGCGAGGGCCGTGCCTTGCATCGCAACGTCCTTGGTGAGCCACCATTGCGCGGTACTTCCCAAGGCTGCTGCGGTGTTCGAGACGTGAAATATGTTGGGCGAGACGTAGTCGTAAAGTCCGTAAAGGCCCCAGATACCGCGATAACTATTGCCCGCCGTGTAGTCCGTTCCCACCAATAGGCCCCGGCTGAACAGCGACTCGACCGCATTGATGTTGTCGGCGGTGAACGCGAGATCGAAGTAATCGAATGGACGGTTGTATTCGTAATCTCGCTTGCCTGGCAATCCGTAAGCGACCGTGATGCTTGCGTTCGCTGAGGACTTCTGCAGCATCTGGTTTGCAGGCGGCGCGCTCGGATCGGCATTCACGTTGATGTTCGAGCTGTAGCGCGTGATGAGGTTTGCGCCGAGATCCACGCGAGTGAAAACCGCAGGGTCGAAGCTGCGGAACACCGGCGCGAACCGCTTGCCGTACACGAGGCGGTTGAATCCGGTGGCCGGAGAAATCGCTGTGGCGAACAACTCACGCCATACGCTGGGGCGCTCATCCTGACCCGTCTCGAGCAGCAGGCTGGCGAGGCGAAACAGCGGCTCGCCGAGGAAGCTGCCACCGATGCCGGTCACGATCTGATCGTTGATGGACGGTGCCGTGTTCTCGCCGGCTTCCTCCCACAGGAGACTCCCGGCGAAGGTGTAGCCGGACGCCTGCCAGAAGTCGAGTCCGGCAGAACGCGCAAAGTTCTGATAGACCGCGCCCGAGTAGGGATGCAGGAATTGATTGGTTGCGAAATCATCGTTGTCCACGACCCAGCTGCGATGCAGATTGTTATGCAGGTTGTTGATTGGCGACGGATAGGTCGCTGCGTCCTGCGTATAGTGGTCGACGCGATTCAGCAGGAACTCGTACCCCAGAATATCGAACGCCGGCACCGAGAAGCTGCGGGAGTCCCCGCTGCCCCATTCGAGTTTAGGGGTGGGCTTCGCGGCCTCGAACGCCGTAGGCGCTTGATCGGGCGCATCGGCTGGATCGGCCGCCGCGGGCCCTACCCAAAGCAGGGCCGCGATCCCGGCGCCGAGGCCCTTCGTGAAGGCATTTAACACTAGCGCCCTGCTTAGCAGAAAACATGCCGAGTCTCAGCTGGCGCACGATCCAGAGACCCCGGATTGATCGCATACCGACCGGTCGGTATGCTCACCCGGTGAACGGCCGGAAACCATCTCCTGCGCTCGTGACGCCGGCGCGCGGCAAACTGCTCGAGGCGGCTCTCTCCCTGATCCGCGAGAAGGGCTATGCCGCAACGTCGGTCGACGACCTTTGCAATAAGGCAGGGGTAACCAAAGGGGCCTTCTTCCATCACTTCAAGAGCAAGGATGCTTTGGCGGTCGCTGCGGCAAAGCGCTGGACGGAGGTGACAGGCGCGTTTTTTTTTGGTGCGCCGTACCACTCGCATAAGGATCCGCTGGATCGTGTGATCGGCTATCTCGATTTTCGCAAAGCGATCCTTCAGGGCGGGATTCCGGAGTTCACCTGTCTCGTGGGGACGATGGTGCAGGAGGTGTACGCGACAAACGGAGATATCCGTGAGGCGTGTGAGGCCAGCATCAGTGACCACGCCGGCAAGGTGCAGTCGGATATCGCCGAGGCGATGAAGCGTTATCGCGTTCGCGGCACCTGGACGGCGGAAAGCTTGGCGCTGCACACGCAAGCCGTGCTGCAGGGCGCCTTTATCCTGGCGAAAGCCAGGGGCAACGCGGCGATCGCGGCAACGAGCATCGATCACCTGCGCCGCTACATCGAGCTTTTGTTTCGACCCTCGAGGCCCAGGGCAAAGGGAGCCACCCCCAGTTTTGCTCGCTGAACGCTCTACTCATGAGTGAAGCTGCGGCCGTGCTCGGTCCACCGTAAGCATCCGGAACGTTGAAACTGGAGAAACGAATCATGCAAACAGGACCGATGTCGCGCCGCGGGGTACTCGAAGTCGGCGTCTGTGCACTGGCTGCGGTCACAGCGAAGACGTCAATTGTCGATGCGCATGCGGAGACAGGGGTGAATGCAAAAAATGAAGAGACAATCCGTAGGTACTATGCGGCGTGGGAGAAGCCTGATTGGCACCCTGTCGACGTCCTCCTGGCTGACAACTTCACATTCACGAGCGCAAACAACGACGACCACATCAACAAGAGCACGTTCAAGGCGCGATGCTGGGAGTCGCAGATCAATTTTATCGATCACTTTGATTTGCAACAGGTAATTGCAACCGGCAACGATGCGTTTGTGCTGTACGTTTGTCGGACCAAGAACGGTAAGAGCTTTCGCAACGTCGAATACTTCCGGCTTGGAGATGGCAAGGTGGAGGCTATCGAGTGCTATTTCGGTGCGCCGTCCAGTTTTCCATCTGCAGTGAGCACCGGATGAAGTAACGGCGCGAGCAACCCCTCCCGATGACGATTTATCCACTTACGCTTGAGCTCGACCCGCTTCCGTCAGCGGTGAAGTGGACCAAAATCGCGACGAAACGGACAAGCGACACAGTCGACTGTGGCGGCCGGGGACACGCGCTACACTGGCTTTCCCGTGACATCGCAGGTCTTCGTCCTGGCCGCTCTCGCGCCGACACGACGGATATCAATACCAATAACTCCATACCGCTGGCCTCGGGCCGCACGCTGTCAAAAGCGACACTCTTCAGGCTGCTCCACGGCGGAGCCTGGCTCGGCTTTGGTGCATTCATTTGGGCGCTCAATATCAGGGATATCGGCATATTCCCGGCGTTCCTCGACGAGTTCGTGTGGGTGTTGGGTGGATTGACGCTGACACTGGGCATGCGCCGGGTCCTCCGGCGCGCCCGTGCGGCCGACTGGTCGTACGTGTCCTTGGGCATCCTCGCGGTGTTGTTGAGCGTGCTGGTCGCTCCGGTGTGGTACGCCGTCTATCTCGGGCTCCTGCGCGCAGGTCTCGCGGTCGTTTCACACTGGCCGGGGCTTCAGACGATGTTTGCGCGTGAGGCAAGCGAGGCCGCGCCACTACCGTGGTGGATTCCGCTCGGATACTGGAACATGTTCACCAGCATCCTGCTGGCCTGGTCCTCATTGTATTTTGGCGTCAACGCCATGCTGGACCTGGAGGCTGAACGCGCGCGTTCGGTTCGCGCGCTGAAGCTTGCAGACAGCGCTCGCCTGCGTGCGTTGCAGGCCCAATTGAACCCGCATTTCCTGTTCAACGCCCTGAACGGCATCGCGACGCTGATCAGGGAGGGTGACGGCACGAGGGCCGCTGCGACGGTCGATACGCTGAGCGATTTCTTGCGATCGACTCTGCGGAAGCTTGACTCCCCGGAAATTTCCGTGCGCGAGGAGCTCGCATTCGTCGAGCAATATCTGGGCATCCAGCGCCTGCGGTTTGGCGGTTCCTTCAAAGCGAGCGTGGACGCGGACCCTGAAGCATACGACGCACTTGTTCCGACGCTTATCCTGCAACCTCTGGTCGAGAATGCTGTGCGGCACGGAGTGTTGGCGCGCCCGCAGGGAGGCACTCTATCGGTATCGATGCGGCACCGCGACGACGTGCTCGTGATAACGGTCGAGGACGATGGTCCCGGAGTCGGGGACTCAAGGACGCGCTCTTTTGGCATGGGACTCAAGAACTCGGCCGAGCGGTTGGCCGCCCTGTACGGCGACGACGCACATATGTCGGCGGGCACGCGCGCCCACGGAACCGGCTTTGTTGTCGTTATCTTCCTGCCGTTTCGCACGGCGCTTGCGGCGCCCGCTGTTTCAGCACATGCAGAGGGCGCCGTATGACGATGCGTGCAATCATTGTCGATGACGAGGAACTCGCGCGTCGCGGAATTCGTGCTCTGCTCAAGCGCGCTGGCGATGTCGAGATCGTGTCGGAGTGCGGCAGCGGCGAGGAAGCCATCAAGGCAATCAGCGACGGGGAGCCGGAGCTCGTCTACCTGGACGTGCAGATGCAAGGGAAGACAGGCTTCGATGTGATCGCAGCGCTACCCAGAACGAAATGCCCGCATGTCATTTTCGTCACAGCGTTCGATCGTTTCGCGGTGCAGGCGTTTGAAGTGCATGCGCTTGACTACCTGCTGAAACCCGTCAACGAAGAGCGCTTCTACGCGTCGCTGGCTCGTGCTCGTACCGCTGTCGCCGGAGCGCGTGACGGGACCGCGATGCGGCGCTTCTGGCAAATGGCAGCGGATCTGCGCGCGACATCGGGCCAGGATCGGCTGCCGTCAATGACCGATCGCATTCCAGTGAAAACACACGGCCGCATCATGATCGTAAACGTCGCCGAGATCGATTGGGTTGAGGCCGATGGTGACTACGTCTCGGTGCACGTCGGCGGCAAGAGCTGGCTGCTACGCGAGACCATCGCGGCGGCGGAAGAGCGATTGGCACTATCCGGTTTCGTGCGCATACATCGATCTACATTGGTCAACATTCAGCGCGTGCGTGAATTGCTGCCGCTATCGAAGGGAGAATTCACCGTCGTGCTGTTCGATGGCACGGAACTGAAGCTGAGCCGCAACTACCGGTTCGCTCTCGAGCGCTTGTTGGGAAAGACCCTTTAACCGATCAGCCGAACGACAGCTGGACGGTTCGCGACCGCACCAATCCCCGCTGCGCACTACCGCGCAGGTGCGGCAGGCGCCAAAACACTTTGTCGCCGCGTCGGGCGAGATGGCCACGCACGTGGTGCAGGCGCGGCCCGCGGCGTCGATTTGCATCAGCCATGGGTGAGCGGCTCGGATAGTCGGCCGCCAGCCGTGCCCGCACTTCTATGTGTTCCAGGAGTGCGTGCTTTCCCGAATGGGCGCGGGCGCGATTCAGACGCTCCAAGTCGGCGGCGCGGCGTTGCAGGCCGTCCTTCGCAGCAAATAGCAGAAACAGGGCCAACATCATCGGCGTATCGAACGCCATCCTGCCGAGTACCTCGCGCAGCACCAGCAGTTGCTCGCTCTGCGTAAGTTCCGCGGCACGATAGTAGTTTGCCCACGCGGGATCGAGGCGAAAGCAGACGTGACTCAGTAGTTCGTCGAGCGCGGGCTCTGGCGCCATCACAACCCCGAACCCGGCGCCGCCGAAGACGGCATCGATGTCCAGGGCTGGACGCAAGACGCGATCCAGGTCGAATTCGGTGAGCAGAGCGGCGCAGTAGACCTGCTCGTCGTGCGTCGACCAGAAGGTTCGTATCGTGCCGGCACGCCCGGCCGGATCGGCGACGATAAGCGCGCCAGTGCGTCTGACGTTGGACTCATCGGCGCATTTGACGCCGGAGCAGCTGGCGGATGCCGGTATCTGACGCAGTGTCGCCTGCCGTGTGGCCTCCAGCCACTCGAGCCACAGTTGTTGCGAGGGAACGTGGACGAGATCCAGGCATCCGCTCAGCCTCTCACCTTCCGCGTACGCCAACTGAGTTGTGCACTGGACCAGATCATCGGCCAGCACCAGCCGCAACGGACAGGAGCGAACAGCATCGGCAAAGTGGTGTGCGCACGGAAACGCCCAGCCTTGCGGAAGCATCGCCGGCGCCGACCTGCTTTGGGAGACAAGATCGAGAAGTCGCAATCAGTCCACTCATGGCCGCGATCAGAACGGAAAGTAACCACAGATCAGGAGTGCGAGGATGCCTTTGCGTGGAGGCGGACTCGGCACGCGACGAGAGACATGAAACGACCGTCGAGTCGATGCGCTTTCGAGCAGGATGCGGCGTGCGCGCGCTTTCGCGGGCCGATCGCCTGCGAACTCTGCTATTCGTCTGATTGTTGCCGGTGCGCCACGGACGAGCGGCCGGCACATTCAAGCGGTCCATCTCGAAGCCGACCAGTCGTGCGTCACGGTCGGTGAGCGCGTATCGGGCGCTCGATTCGTCGCGAGAAAGAACCTCTTTGTCTTCAATCAAACCCGCTGCATCGCAAAGCTAAGCAGGCGGTTCACGCCTTCTCCTAGACTCCGCCGCAAGGGCCTCATTGTGGCTGAGCGTGGCAATCAAAGTTGAGTCGAGACGAACGACGCAACGGTTCGGATGAGGGCAGGCGATCTTCAGCGCGCCACGCTAACAGCCGTCTGTACTCAAAATTTTGGGGAGCAATTACAACATGACGACGGGAAACAACCACCTCCTGAGGCGGGCGGTGCGAGCCGCACTATTCTGCGGCGGCACGTTCTCGGCAGCGCTTGCCGCGCAAACCGCGGGCGCGCAGACACCGCCTGCGCCGGCCACAGACCAGTCTACCGACGCGACGGCTGCCATCACCGAAGTCGTAGTCACGGGTTCGCGCATCGCGACGCCGAGCCTCGAATCGGTCAGTCCGATCACCGCCGTCACCGCGGAGGAGATCAAGGAGACGGGCACCACTCGCGTCGAAGACTTACTCAACAGTCTTCCGCAGGTGGTCGCGGACCAGGGGTCCGGTCTTTCCATGGCATCGAACGGGACGGCGACGGTGAATCTGCGCGGACTCGGAATTCAGCGCACTCTGGTGCTGATCAACGGCAGGCGTCTCATGGGTGGAGACCCGGCGGCCGGGGCACCATCATCCACTGCCCTCAGTGGTACCTCCGCGGCCAACGTCGATCAGATTCCGGTTGCGCTCATCGATCGTGTGGACGTGCTCACCGGCGGTGCCGCCTCGACCTACGGTGCGGACGCCGTCGCGGGCGTCGTGAACTTCGTCATGAACGACCACTTCGAAGGCGTACGCGTCGACGCCAACGCGGGCATCTATAACCACTCAAACCATGAGACCTGGGTCGACCCTCTGCTCACGGCGTCGGGCACGCCCGTTCCCACTGGTACCAATTGGGACGGCGCGAACAAAGACCTGACGCTCATCATGGGCCATAACTTTGCCGACGGCGCGGGCAATTTCGAAGGTTATCTGGGTTATCGGCGCACATCGCCGATCACGGCCAATACCCGCGATCACTCCGCCTGTGTGCTGAACAACAACCTCAATTTGAGCAGCGGCGCCTCGTACAAGCCCTACGTTTGCGATGGCTCGGTGAACTCGGCGCCGGCCGTTTTCTTCCCTCAATCATTTATTCCCAGCCAGGTGAATGCGGCCGGTGACCTCGTCCCCTTCTATCAATCGTACAACTACGCCGCCACGCACTACTTGCAGCGCATCGATGAGCGCTACACGGCCGGGTTCTTTGCTCACCTGAAGTTCAACAACAATGCCGAAGCGTATACCGAGTTCATGTTCATGGACGACAACACGCGCGGTAACTACGCGCCGTCTGCCGCGTTTTTGGGCGCGGGTTTCGCAACGTCGGGGACGCCACCCCTCCGGGACGGAAACTTTTATGTGAACTGCGGTGTTGGCGCCTACGGCAACACAGGCATGAACCCCTATCTGACCTCCAACGAGTTCGGACAGCTTTGTGCTCCCAATTCGCCCTTCGCATTTCCAGGCACAATCCCGGTGCCGGGCGATATCCAATTGCTGCTGGCGCGTCGCAACGTCGAGGGCGGACCGCGCGAAGACACGTATGTGCATAACACCTTTCGCGGTGTGTTCGGCGTGCGCGGCGAGATCACGACGGACTGGACCTACGACTCGTCCGTCACATTCGGCCAGGTTCGGTCGAGCGATTATCACCAGAACGATCTGTCTGCAGAACGCATCCAGAACGCACTGCTGGCCGTCCCAGGCCCCAATGGCACGATTGTCTGCCGGGGCGGTCAGGTCGGTTGTGTGCCGTGGAACATCTTCAATCCCGCGCAACCCATCACCCAGGCCCAAATCGACTACATCTCAGTGCCCTCGGAACTCATGGCTTATGCCACCGAGGAGATCTGGACGAGTTTTGTAAGCGGCGACCTCACGCATGCGGGCGTCAAGCTGCCAACGGCAGATGACGGGCTGAAGGCGGTGTTCGGCACCGAATTCCGACGCGAGAATGCCGCACGGCAACCAGACAACGAATACCTGACGGGCGACCTCGGCAACGTCATCGTGGCTCCCTTTGACGCCGAGTATCATGTCTGGGAGGCCTTCACAGAGGAGCGGATGCCGCTCGCAAACAATCTGCCTGGGATCAAGAGCCTCGATTTCGAGGCCGGCTATCGCTACTCCGCCTACTCGAGCGGCTTCGATACCAACACCTTCAAGTTGGGCCTGACGTGGTCACCGATCAGCAACGTCCGCGTTCGGGCCAGCTACAACCGAGCGGTGCGCGTACCCAACATCGCCGAGCTCTACGATCCGGATGTCGTCGAGCTGGATTCCGGCACAGATCTGTGTGCCGCCGGGCCGTACATTCATAACGCTGCGGCCTGCGCCCTGACGAACGGCGGCAAGCCGATCCCGGTGCCGACACCGGGTTCACCGGCAGGACAGTACAACGGTGTTCTCGGAGGCAATCCGACCCTCAAGCCCGAGGTGGGCAAGACCACGGACGTGGGCGTCGTGTTGACGCCCTCCATCCTGCCAGGATTCAGCGCCACGATCGACTACGCGGACATCAAGGTTACGGACGTGATCACGTCTTACGGCCCGAACCTGATCCAAACAAATTGCATTTTGAGCGGCAACCCAAACAGCTACTTCTGTCAGCTGGTGCATCGTGACCCCAGCGGAACACTTTGGGCGAGTCCGCAGGGCTACACGATCGATCCGCTTCTGAACATTGCCGGTCTCGAGAACAAGTCCGTCGATGTGGGCCTGGCGTATCGCTGGAATATGGGCGACTGGGGCAGGCTCCGTTCACGCCTCGACGGCACGTACTTGATCCATCTCATCACCAACCCGGGCGGCGGCGTTCAACCGTATGACTGCGCAGGCTACTACGGGTCGTCCTGCACACCCATCACGCCGAAGTGGCGGCATCGCTTCTCGACGGACTGGGATACCCCGGTTGCCGGCTTGTCGGGAGGAGCCACCTGGCGCTTCTTCGGAAGCGGCAACCTGACATTCCTGAATCCGAGCAATCCGGACTACGTGGGTGCGGCGACGATCGCAAAGAATGGACCCCCGCCGGATGCTCGCATACCGACGATCAGCTACCTTGACGTGCATGCCTCGTACACATGGAACAACCTCACAGTGCGGGTGGGATGCAACAACGTGCTCGACAAGGATCCTCCAACCTTGGACACCATCAACTCGGGCGGCAACTCGGCGTACGCGGAGAGCAACACGTACCCGTCAGTCTACGATGTGGCGGGGCGCTACCTGTTCGTCAATCTGACGGCGGACTTCTAACGTGAAAACGGTCGCTCACCTATTGCTCGCAATCAGCGCTGCGGTCATCGGCCCGGTGGCCTCAGCGCAGACTGCGGCTCAATCGTCGACGCCCGCGAGTCCGACCGCAGCGCAGGCGGCAACTTCGGATTCCTCCGCCACCGACAAAGCGACTGCGAACAAGCCAGGAAGGAAGGTCCTGGTGGACGACACGGTGAACGATGCGCAGCTCAAGCAGATCCTCGCCAAGGGTTACAGGCCGGAGAGACAAGCGCGCGGCAACGAGGTGTACTACTGCCGCAAAGAGACTGAGCTGGGTTCGCGTTTCGAGACGAAAGTCTGCAGAACCGCAGCGCGAATCATCCAGGAAGAGCTGCAGGGTAAGGAAGCGACGACCAGCGCGCAACAAACCCCCGGAAACAAGGTAGCGCAGTGACTGCCGGGCGGTCCTCTAGCCGACGGTATAGCCCCAGCGCTCAATCCAGGGCCTGAGCAGAGCGAGCGCTTCGCTGCTGAAGTGACGCTCGTAGTGCTTCCACCGGCCTACGGAGCGGGCGCTGACAGGCTCGAGGACCTGAGCGTAGCTTGGTGTGCTGATGAACCCCTTGGCGCGGGCATGCTCGCCGGGAGCAAGCATCGCCTCGTGCCGAGGCACCTGCAGAAAGGCGCATAGCCGGTCGACCTCGGTTGCGACGTCCGCGGTGAGCTCTTCATATTTCAGCTCGTGGGTGCGGGGCCGCAGTAAGGACCATTGCGAGTCCCAAAAGGCGAAGGCGCGTGAGTAAGATCTCGCCAGCGCAGTCAGATCACGCCCGAGCAGCCCAAGATCCGAGGGGAAGTGCTGCAGGAAAAAGCTCACCAGGATGTCGCAGGGATGACGAACGCTGAGAATGATCGGCGCGTCAGGAAACAGGCGGAGAATGATGGGCAGGAGAACCATGTTCATCGGATTCTTGTCCACCAGCCGCCGATCCGGAGCCAGAGGCGCCCGCTTCCGCGCGTCGTCCCAATAGTCGGCGCGGATGTCATGCACGTCGCCGGCGCTCAACTTGCCGAGCTCGGCGGGGTAATCGATTCCCTGGTCCGTGACTCGAGTGATGGCTCGCAACAGGAATGACTGCTCGTCCATCGACTGCAGCCGCGGATGTGCATCCAGTATCTGCTCGAGGAGCGTCGTTCCCGAGCGCGGAAAGCCCACGATGAAGATTGGACTACCCTCCGGAGTCCTCCCCGGGCTTACCCAGCGCGCGATATCGTCGGCGTCACATCCACGCCCGGTCAGTGCCCAGAGTTGCGACTGCTCTTCGGATGCCTTACCCGTCACGCGCTCGAGGAATGCGAGCTGCGAGCGGTGCGCTTCGGCCGCCGCCGTGTAAGCTTCCTCGTAACGTCCGAGCGCGTCGCAGGCCTTGGCGAGGGGAAAGAGTAGATTGTACCGATGCACGAATTCCCGATGCTTCGTGAGCGCTGAAGTCAGGTGGCGATGCGCTTCCTCGTGACGGCCAGCCCTGTCGGCCAACACCGCCGACACCGCCAGCCACTCCGATTCAGCACTTACGCTGCGGTCGTCGAGCTCGAGCTGCTGCATGACTGTGCGCGCCTCATCGAGGCGATGCAGGCGCTCGAGGAGCGATGCGAATCCCACGGCTGCGCGTCCGGCTTTGGGAGGATTCGCCATGAGCCGCTGCAGCGCCGGCTGCGCGAGGTGCGCCGCACCCGAAGTGACGAGGAGCAGGGCGATGGATACGGTGATCTCGACGCTCAGGTTTTCGAGCGTTTCCCAGTCTTCGACTGCCGTGATGGCTTCCTGGCGCCGGCCCATGTCGTAACAGCACTGTGCATAGGTCCAACGAATCCGTGCCTCGCGCGGGGCAAGAGTCACCGCGTCTCGCAGGGCGAGGTGAGCCGCGTCGTAATCCAGACGATCCATTTGCAAGGCGCCGAGGTTGTACAGCAAGCCCGCGGTGGGCGGCCCCAGCCGCAGGGCGCGCTCGAAAGCGGCCAGGGACTGCGCTTGGAGACCGGCGGGACGCAGCACCGTACCGAGATTCTGCCAGTGTGCGGCGACGTGCGGCTCCATCAGACTGAGCGAGTTGAAGACGCGGACCGCCTCCTCGTAGCGCTGTTGAGCCGCGAGGATCGTGCCAAGCACATCGAGCGCACCGGGGTGATGGTGGTGTGCGTCAAGCACTCGCAGGCATTTTTCCTGCGCGGCTTCAATCTGGCCGCTGGCCAGATCCTGTCGCGCAAGATCTACGAGCGCTGCGGGATTGGACGGGGACGACACCTGTGGTGAGCTCCTGACTGATGTCGACGCAACCTACCGCAGTGATCGCGCAATGATGCAGCATCGGCACGAGGTTCGCGAGCTAGCAGCTGCAGTGCGTGCGCATCGAGCCGGCCAGCTGCGTGAGGCGGTCGCTGCTTACCAGGCGTTGCTGCAGCGTACACCTGACGATGCCGATGTTCTGCAGCTGCTGGGCGTCGCACTCGCCCAGTTGGGAAACTGCTCGGGCGCCGTCGTGTTTCTCTCTCGTTCTTTAGAGCTCAAACCCGATCGGCCCACGGTCCTGCTCAATCTCGCCCAAGCGCTGCACACGCTGGGGCGTGAAGCAGAGGCGCTGCAAGCCTGCAATCGCGCGCTGAGCCTCGATGCTTCGCTCGCTGGGGGATATCGCACCCGTGCCGCGGTCTTCACCGCCCTTGGACAGCGCGCAGAAGCGCTCGCAAATGCCGGGCAAGCGGTTCGTCTGGCGCTTCAGGACGCTGGAGCCCACGCGGATCTTGGCGTCGCGCTCGAGGCAGTGGGACGCGGACAAGAGGCTTTGGAGTGCTTCGAGCGGGCTATCGCGCTCGACCAGAACCTGGCGGCCGCGCACCACAACCGGGCCATGCTGTTGGCGGGCTTGGCCAGACATCAAGATGCGCTGCAGAGTTTCGATCGAGCACTCGCCTTGCAGCCGCACTCTGCAGCACTGAATGCAAACCGCGGTAGCACCCTCCAGGAGCTCGGTCGTCTCTCGGAGTCGGAGCGGAGCTATTCGCTCGCGCTCGCGATCGAGCCTGGCGATCTCGTGACACTCCAGAAGCGCGCGCTCGTGCGGTATCTGCTGCGCCGCTACGTCGAAGCGCTGCAGGACTTCGATGCGCTCGGCACTCACGGCAAGGACATTGCGCCCGTTCTCATCGCTCGCGGCGCGACGCTCGTCGCGCTGGGTCGCTTCGAGGAAGCACTCGCACCGCTCGAGCGTGCGGTCCAACTGCTGCCCGGGGACGCGGACGCGTACGTTCAGCGCGGTCTCGCACTGCTCAACCTGGATCGTCATGCTGAAGCGCTCGAAAACTTCGATCGAGCGCTCGCTCTTCGTCCCGACGCTTCTGAGGTGTTGAACAATCGCGGCATCGCACTCACCGCCGCGGGTCGGGTATCGGAAGCGCTCGAGAGTTTCATCCGCGCGTCGGTTCTGAGCGGCATGAGCGCCGACAACCAGACCAATATGGGGATCGTCCTGAAGATTCTCGGACGCCATCGCGAAGCGGCCGCGAGTTTCGGCCGTGCGCTGACTCTCGCGCCCGATGATCCATCCGCCAAGTTTGCGCTGGCATTCCTGCATCTGACCCTTGGCGAATTCGCTTTGGGATGGCCCCTCTACGAGGCGCGCTTCGACGTGCCTGCGCTCAACAACCCCGCGCGGCACTTCGGCGCGCCTCGCTGGAATGGCACGCAATCGCTCGCAGGCAAGACGATCCTGATACATGCCGAGCAAGGGCTGGGCGACGTGCTCCAGTTTTGCCGCTACTTGCTTTTGCTCGCGGCGCAGGGGGTATCCGTCGTGTTCGAGGTGATGCCTTCACTCAAGGCGCTGCTGCGCTCTTTGCCAGCCACCATTCAGCTCGTCGGGCGTGGCGAGCCACTGCCGCCCGTCGATTATTACTGTCCCCTTTTGAGTCTCCCGCTCGCTTTCAAAACACGACTCGACACGATCCCGGTTCAGGTGCCGTATCTCAGGGCGGAGCCGCAGCGAACGGCCCGCTGGAGGCAGCGTCTGCAGGCGCTCCCGGGTCTGCGTGTCGGGATCGCCTGGCAGGGTAACCTTGCCGTCGAGAGACTGATCTGGGCTCGCGGGCGCTCGATTCCCCTGGCCGCTCTCGAGCCGCTTGCGCGGCTTCCCGATGTCCGTCTCGTCTCACTTCAGAAGGGACCTGCGCTCGAGCAGCTGCACGAGGTCGGTTTCGCGGACCGAATTGTTGATTTGAGTGCAGACCTCGATTGCGGGCCGGATGCCTTCGTGGACACCGCCGCTGTGATGGCGACTCTCGATCTCGTGATCAGCTCCGATACCTCGGTTGCGCATCTCGCCGGAGCCCTGGGTCGCCCGGTGTGGACCGCCCTTGCCGCTTCACCAGAGTGGCGCTGGGGGCTCGAGCGTCGCGACAGCCCCTGGTACCCGACGATGCGGCTGTTCCGGCAAACCACCGACGGCGACTGGAATACAGTGGTGGCCGCGATTGCCGAAGCGCTGCAAAACTTCAGCGCAGACGCTTGACCCGAACCTTGCGATGCTTGTCGGCGACGAGCCAGAGGGAGCTCATCGCACCGTGCTCGATCTGTACGTCCTCGCCCACCGCGAATTGAACGTTGGGACGCGTTTCCGCCTCGACCCAAACCTGTCGGTTATCCAGTGTGAAGATCCATGCGCCCTCGGGTGCCTGCCGCAAATCAGAGATCTTCCCGCGCAGCACTTCATCCTTCTGTTGCTGCACGGCCACCGGATCGCGCTTGCGCTCGATGTCGAAAGTCATGCCGAATCGATCGGCCTCGACCTGCGGAAGCCTGCTCACGATGGCATCAAAGCACGCCAGGCGCTTCTGGTCGCTTTCTCTGGCGCACTGGCGCAGGGTATCGTCCAACTTCTCGACCGCGGCGAGCGCTGGCAGGCAACTCGCAGCGAGAAGCAGCCCAAACGTCCGGCACAGGGAGGCGATCATCGTGAGCCCAGCGCAGGCGCGCCGACGCCGTAATAGCGCCCGATGCCCTGAGTGAGAGCACGGATCAGATCGCGCTCCGCGACCGATAGCAGCGGGTTCCAGATATCGAAGATGAGGATGATTCGAATCTCGTCGCTGTCGTTCCAGGCTTCGTGCTCGATGGTGTCGTCGAACACCCAAGCCTTGCCCTTCGTCCAGCGACGCACGTCCGCGCCCACCCGAAAGCCACAGCCCTCGGGAATCAAGAGAGGCAAGTGGACAATCGATCTCGTGTTGGTCGTCCCGGTATGTGGCGGAAGCCTGGTGCGCGGCGCGAGCACCGAGAAGTAAGCGCCGGGCGCGCAGCGAGGGATGTCGCAGAGGGGCAGCTGCGCCAGCACCGCGGAAGTCGTGGGGCACTTTTGCACGTGATCGAAGAGGGCCTCTCCATCGTGCCATAGTTGGTAGACGCTCCACTTCGACGATTGATTCAGTGAGCCCCACTCATCGACCGGCGTGCCGGGCGGAAAATCGACGTAGGGTTTGAATCCCACATGGTCGCCGGCGAGCGCGGCAAGAGCCTCGGCGGCGATCTCCTCCGTTGCCGCCTCCAATGCGTCGAGCCAGGGGAAATCCTCACGTCGAAAGAACTCGATCTCGGGCAGATATGGAAACAGGATCTGCTTCGGTTGACTGCGGTACACGCGCCGCTTTCGCAGGTAGACGTCGCGACAGGCCTCGAAGCGCGTCTGGTCGGCTGAGGCGTGCTGCGAACGCGCGTCGGCGAGCTGCTGCTCGAGGAACGTCTCGAGCGCTGCGCGGTTGTCGAGCACAACCTGCTGGGCATGCGTGAGCGCAGCCGCAGCTTGTGGGGGCGCTGGCGCTCCCGACGCCGCCGAGTCGAGCGCCGCTTCATAAAAGAAGAACGCCTGTTTCCGGTCACCGAGTGCCTCCATCAACTCGGCCTTGCGCAGCAGCGCGAGCACATATCGGGGATCCAAGGCGAGCGCCCGCCCCAGCGCCTGCCCTTCGGACTTCCAATCGCCGAGTGCCCGGCAGGCGTTCGCGAGATTGAGCCAGAGAACCTTCGAATTGCCGTCCGCGGCGACCGCCTTCTCGAAAAGATCGCGCGCGCGAGGCGCGTTGCCGCTGCGATACATATACCCACCCGCGGCATTGAGGACGAGCGGCTGCTGCGGCGCGCGCACCAGAGCCAGCTCCACGAGCTTGAGCGCTGTAGCGGGCGGTTGACCGATGGAGACCTGCTCGATGGCATCGGCCAGCGCGCGGGCTTCGGTTTCACTGATTGGGATCGCGTTCATCGTGATCGGCACGGCCGTTCATTGAAGTTGATAGATTTGAGGGCTGAGGCGCGACGAACGCCACAGTTCGTGCTAGCTTCCAGCCAGTGCGTGCCAGATTCGCTCATTCGCATCTTCAACTGCTGAAGCGCCTGTGGTGGGTTGTTCCGTCGTGGATGCTGCTCGCGGGCGTGGCAGTGGCTGGGCTCGCCGAACCCCCGCCTGGCCCCCGGCCGCCGGGTGACGACCAGCCAGCAACGACGACGCTCACCCGGGAACAGTCGTTATTGTTCGCTTTGCCGACGACGCGTGACCATATCGGCCGAGTGGTGGTACCGGTCACCGTCAATGGCAAAGGCCCGTTTCGCTTCATCGTGGACACCGGGGCGACGTATTCAACCATCACACCGGATGTTGTACGCGCTCTGGGCCTCAAACCGAGCCTAGTACCGACCGTTGTACTGAACGGCATCACCGGCAGTACAGCCGTGTCGGCCGTGACGCTCGACACACTGCAGACGGGCGATTTAACGCTCGACCGGTTGCTCGTGCCGGTAGTCTGGGGGTCGATCATGGCCGGCGCTGACGGCATCTTCGGCGCAGCAGGGTTGACAGAGAAGAGTCTATCGGTCGATTTCCAGCGCAATCGGGTTGAGATCTCGGGTGGCGTCCAGGCTTCAGTGCGTGCGGAGGCGTTGAGAATCCACGCCACGCGCGTCACGCATGGCCTGATGGTCCTGCCGTTACAGGTCGGCAGAGTACATGCCCTGGCGATCATCGACACGGGCTCCGAGCGCACGCTCGGCAATCTTGCGTTGCGTGATGCTTTGGATGAACGGCGCCGACCCGGTACGGTGGCCCAGGTAACGTCCGTATATGGCGCGACGGCACAAGTCGAGCGCGGTGAGATTTGGAGAGCACCTACCATCGTCATGGATTCATTGCGTATCGACGATGTCCACGTGGTGTATGGCGACTTTCATGTCTTCAAAGTGTGGGACATGCAGGAGAAGCCAGCGATGATCATCGGAATGGACGTGCTGGGTACCGTCGGCTCCCTCGGAATCGATTTCAAGAATCAGGTCGTCTACCTCACGAGCTCCACGGCCAGCAGCCAAACGTACAAGCCACCTTCCGCCATCGGGTCCCCCACTCAGATACGCTAACGGGTAAGCCCGTAAGCCGCCGCAACGAGCGCTCCGACCTGCTCACCCATGCGGTTGCCCACTTCGGCGGAGTTCCGGTAGTGCACTCCGTCGAGGATGCGAGCCTCGGATACCTCCTTCACGACCTCCTCGGTGCTCATCCATCGGCGCGTCACGCCCGGCGCGGTATTGCTCGTGCTCATCAAGGTCGGCAAGGGGTCGCCACCGAGGTCGGCGCGAATCACGACAGCGATGGTCGAGGCCATGACGCAGTGCGCGCACGGATATTCGGGGTGCAGTGGCGTAGCGATCAGCGGCGTCCAATCCGGATCGCGGTCGGTCGCGGGGTTGTCGTCGCGATCTCCGTTACGGATGGCCGTGATCGGCCGCCAGAAGTTGAAATGATACTTGGCCTCGAGCACGGCGATCTCGGCATCGTTCATCGCCGAGGTCACTGCTGCGTAGAGGCGCGCGTTGCGCGTCACCTCCCGTCCGGGCGCGACCGCGACCGAATCCACGACACCCATATGGACATCGGGTAACGCCGTGGCCCAGAACCGCGCGATCGCGGTTTGCTCTGCAGTGCGCGCCGTGCTCGTGGCAGAGCCGACCGTTTTGACCTCATTGTAGTCTCGCGCCCACAACGCACTCTTCAGCGCGGGTGGCGGTCCGGGCCGAAACTGTGCCGCACTCTTCATGAACCAAGGTCGATGCTGCGCGAACGCGTAGCCGAGCGGGAACGTCGTCGGGACGTATACGCCCGGCGACGTGAGCGGTCGATAAGGCTCAGGGCTGCCGATATCGTCGGTGTGTTTCGCGAGCACATCCGCCGCGGCACGCTCGCCGATGCCTATTCCCCGCGCGCGCGCGTCATCCGCCGCAAGCGTTGCAACTGCCCGCGCGTATGTCGCCTCGGTTCTGTCCTTGAGGGCGGGTGCCTCGTGCAGCAATATCATGCGGCTGGCGGCGGCAATCGCCGCATCAATCGAGGCTGCCTCGGTGGGTGCCGAAAAATCCACTCGATCGCGCGGATAACGCCCGGTGATCGAATTCACGGCCTCGTACACCGCACTTTGTGCGAGCGCGATGGTCCGGAGGGTATTCGGTCCGTCGGTTGCGATCTCCGTGGTTGTGTCGGACCAATTGGCGACCGGTTCGGCGTGAGCGCCCAAAGCAAGCAACAACAGGGCGATCGGTTCAAACCCACGAAGCCTCTTCATGCTGCGTCCCATCTCACACTGGCTGAGTCTAAGAGGCCGGTCGCAGGCAGCATTGGATTTGCGGTGGGGCGGACCGAATCTGAGGTAAACGGACTTTCCCGCGATGAAGCGGCAGAGCGCCCGCCTCAGCGCCGTATCGGGTCAAAACTTCGCGCTGACTGCGATGAACAGCTGGCGGCCAAACAGGTCGTAGATGTCGTAGGTATTTGCCTGGCCGCCGGCCACGATCAAGGAGTCAACGACTGGCGGGTTCTTGTCCAGAACGTTATTGATGCCGCCGCGCACGCTGACGACCCGATTGATGTGCCAGCTCGCCTCGAGATCGAAATAGTTGTAGGCGGGGATCCGGGCGTTGAAGAAATCGTAACCCAATTTTCCGGTCACGTTGTTCGAGGTCGAGAAGTGCAGCGTCGGATCCGGAGAATTGTTGTCCTGCGACACCGGGCCGATGAAGCGCCATGTGACCGATGCCGATACCTGCCAGGGCATCATCCAGGTTAGGCGGGCAATGTGATGCCAGCGCGGGTTGATCGTCTGACAGGTGAACCCGAAGTAGCCCGCGCAGTCGTAGGTGTGCGCGCCGGGCTGCGGCGTCGTCTCGTTGTGCTGCTCGTAGGTTCCCATGAGCTCGGACTCAAGATCACCGAGGCTTCGCAGCGGGTATTTGTAGGCTACCTGCGCATCGATGCCGCTGGCGAGCGCGGCTCCGATGTTGTAGTCGGTTTGTACGATATAGCCGCCGCTCGCAATGTCCGCGCCGGTCAGTCCACCGGTCTTCGGCGAGCGCACCACCTGGCTGCAGTAGAAGCGTTCGTCGGTATCGGCGCAGTTGCTGAGAATCACGCTCGGGGAGATCGTGTTCACCTCGCCGGAAATCGCGATGTGATAATAATCAATGCTTCCCTTTAAACCCGGGATCTCGCTCGGTGCGAAATTGACTCCGGCCGTATAGGTCTCAGCCTGTTCGGGCTTGAGATTCGTGGCGCCGCCCGTGAGCTCTGAGAGCTGGCCCGCCGTTCCCTGGGGGATTTTGTTGGTGGTGCCGCCGTTGCCATACTCTGCGGCAGTCACGCCCATGTTCATGCATTGTGCCAGTGAGTACGCGGCGGGAGCGGCCAGCGAGCCGTTCGCGTTGAAAGTGGGCGCGCAGGGATCGTTACCCAGCTGACCTTGGCCCACCAGTAGCGGATTGAAGAGTTCGACGACACTCGGCGCCCGGATCGCTTTGTCGTACGAGACACGCACTCGGTAGTCGGCCACGGGCGCGTACTGAACCTCAAATTTGTATGCGTTGGCGACACCCGAGATGGAGTAATCCGAGCGTCGATAACCCGCATCGAACAGCAGCTCCTGGGCTCCCTGCATTGACTGCAGCAACGGCGCGCGAATCTCTGCGAATTCCTCAGCGACCGATACGCCAGCATCGAGCGGCACGGCTGCGCTGCCAAAGCCGGAGAGCAAACCACTTTGCTCGACGCCATCGGGCTCGAAGTACTCGTGGTCGTTGCGGTGCTCGAACCCGGCATCCACGCCCACTCCGTCGTGCGCCCACGGCGAGGTGATGCCGTACTTGCCAAGCTGGCCGATCAGCTCGGCGTGCAGCGTACGCAGAGTCGACGTGCCCGCGCCGGTGCCAGTCAAATAGAGGTAATTGAGCTCAGCCTGGGTCACGCCGCCATCCGACCAGATGTTGTACGGGACGCAGGGCGGTCCGCTGATACACACTGGCTTGGCGGCCGTGCCCGTGACCTGCAGAGCACTGTCGATCGATTGAAAGTTTAGGTACTTCGAGTTCGAGTTGAAGAACGTCGTGTAGTAATACTGCCCGTATGCGTCGTAGGTCCAGGCATCGGCAAAGTCTCCCTTGAGACCGAACACCGCGCGATAGTTCTCGTGCTCGTAGTCCGAATCGCGGCCGCCTCCTTCGATGTTGCGCCGCCCAATGCGTACGTCGGCACAATTGGGCGAGGTGACCCGGGTGCCGCTGGTCGCGTAGATGCAGGCCTCTCCAGGATTCGCAGTGACGTAGGCGAGCTGTGCGGGCGAGCACAGAGTCGCCGCCTCCTGTGCGCTCAACAGCGGGTTGTCGCAGTTGACGGGATAGTTGGTCGTGCCGAACGGGTCCAGCGGGTTGCCATCCCTGAACAGCGCGGCGGGCGCGATCTGCTGATGCGTCCGATCGTCCATGAAATAGAACTCGGCATAGGGCTGCGCGTAATCGGCGAGCGTTTCGTGCGCCAGGAGCGCGGCATTGTAACGCTCGTCTTCGCGGGTCATGTAAATGTAAGGCTGCGAGTTGAACGCAGCGGGAGGCGTGGTGAGGACGCCGCTAGCCTGTGGCACGAGTTCAGTGCCGTGCACGCTGTAGACGGCTTCGGCGTTGGGACCCGTCAAGGGCTCGAACCAGTTGGAATTGGCGGAGCCTGTGCACGCCACGCCGTTGATGTTACCCGCGGCGTTGGTCGCTGGGCCGAGCTCACAGCCGCCGAAGTCGCGCTGGCTGCTCGCGACCGGATCCGCGTGCCGGTAGCTCAGGAAGCCTGTGATGTTGCCCGCTCCGTCGGCAAAGTTCGTACCCATCAACACATCGAAGGCGCGCTGATGGCCATCGAAGGTCGTGCCCGTCGCCGGTGTCGCGCCGAATTGACGCACCAGATTCTCGACGTACTCATCATGGTTGTCGTGCCAGTTCGTATCGAACTGAGCATCGACCTGCATGCCCTGGAAATCCTTTCTTCATGATGAAGTTGATGACGCCGGCGATGGCATCCGAGCCGTACGCCGCCGAGGCGCCTCCCGTCACGACCTCGACCCGATCGACGAGCCCGACGGGAATTTGATCGAGGTCCGGCGCCGGCTGCTGAATGAATGTGTAGGGCGAGCCTTGGCCGAGACGGCGGCCGTCCACCAGCACGAGCGTGCGGTTCGGGCCGAGTCCACGCAAGTCCGCGGTCGCAACGCCTCCCGCCGTCGTCAGCCCGCTCGAGCCGTTGCCCAGATCCTGGCCCAATGAGTTGTTGAAGTTCTGTGGCAGCTGACTGATGAGATCGCTGATGTCGGATTTTCCGGATACCTCGATGTACTTCGACGACAGCACTGCGATCGGACTCGTGCTGACCTCGTTCGGCGCGCCGATGCGCGAGCCCGTGACGATGATCTCTTGCAGCGGCGAATCCTCGGCGGACCGCGTTTGCTCGTGCGGCGAGGGCGATGTCTGCGCAAAGAGGTGGCGCGATACCGGCGCCTTGGGCGTTTGGGTGGCCGCCGCATCCGAAGTGCCATCGCGCACGGGCGCCGGCAACGAGGCGCCAGTTCCCTCGGATGCGGTGACCGGTGCCGGAACGACCGTCACGGTGTGGGCATCGAGATAGCGGTACGTCAGACCGGTGCCGTTCAGCAGCTGCTCGAGGGCCTCGTCGGTGGTGATGTCGCCGCTTGCGCCCGGCGTTCGCCTGTCGCGAACCGTGCTGGAGAGATAGAGGACTTGCAGGCCCCGGCTTTGTGCCAGCTGGTTCAGAGCGGGACCGAGTTGCTGTGCGGCGATACTGGTGGGCTTACGGGCCGCGGCGGCGTCATCCGCGGACGCGAGCCTGAGTGTTGCGAAGCTGACGGCTGTCGCAGCGGCGGCGATGTGCATAAGCGCGCTCGTGCCTCGAGTGAGGCTTCTCAGGCGGGCCCATGGCATGGAGGGCCAGCTCCGATGTCGGTAGAGCATTGTCACATAGCAAGGAGACGGCTCTGACTCAGCGCACTTCGCGCCGGACGACTCGCACCTCTCGCTCGTTTTCGATGACTTGCATCGAAGACTGACTGCGCAAGAAGTTGATCAATGATGCAGGATCGGTCGACGAATACACGCCGCTGATCCTCAGCTTTTGCAGCTCGGGATCGTCGATGCTCAGCGGCCTGCGGTTGTAGCGGTTGAATTCCGCGGCAACACCACTCAGCGGCGTCTCATCGAATATGAGGCGCCTTTGCACCCATGCCGTTGCGGCACTCGCATCGGTACGCATGGGCTTCATGGCGACATGCGGTGCAACCGTGAGTTGCTCACCGGCCGATAACGGAATGGCGGTGCCGCCATGGCTATTCGAGTCCTCGTAGGTGGTCTCCACTCGGCCTTCGACCACCGTCACGACCGTCGCATCGGACTTGCGATACACGTCGAATTCCGTTCCGACGGCACGGACCTGGGCATCGCCCGCTCGGACGATGAACGGCCTTACCCTGTCCTTCGCGACCCGGAACAACGCTTGACCGTCGAGTAGCGTCACGGCGCGCTCGCGATCAGTGAGATGGATTCGGACGCGGGAGCGTGCGTTGAGCTCGATGGTGGAACCATCGGCGAGCTGGATGGTGCGCTGCTCACCGACGTCGGTCGAATAGGCACGGCCGCTGCCGGCGTCGGGGAGGAAGATCGCGACGCTGGCGAGTAACACGACGCCGAGCGCTCCCGCCGCGAGCCGCCACGGCTGCAGCCACCGGCTGCCGCGGGCAGAGGCCTGCGGCGGTGCGTAGTCGTGCCGCCGCCGGGCGTGCGTGAGCGCAACGATGTCGGGCTCTTCGCGGGCTCGGGCGATGAGCGCGCCAATGTCGATCTTGCGCTCGGGGTCGACACCAGGCAGTTCGCACCAGGCGCCGGAAACCTCCAGATACGCTTGGATATGTTCGGGCGAGCGTCGCAGCCAGTCGATGAAGCGCGAGCGTGCGTCACTTGCGACATCCTCAGCACGAAACTCCACGAACCACGCCGACGCCTCGGCGATGATCGCGGCGTGTGGCTTGTTACTCGAGGGTACGGTTCTCATGGTGGCAATGGGGCATCGAGGGCGCGAAGATTGCGGCACTGCTCGAGCGCGCGCGCGAGATATTTTTTGGCGGTCTCGCGTGAGACGCCCAGTTCGTCGCCTACCTCCTGCACCGAATAGCCTGCAATTCGGTGCAAGACCAGCGCCGCGGCAATGCGCGACGGCATGCGTGCGAGCATGCGCTCCAGCTCAGCGATCCGTTGCGAGTGCGCGACGTGATCCGAGGGATCGTCGGTCTCTGCAGTGCGTAGCTCCGAGAACACCTCGGCAATATCGACCGAGACCGGCTCGCTCGCTCGGCGCATCGCGTGCTGGTGAATGACGTGACTCGCGATCGTGAAGAGGTAGGCCTCAGGACTGCGAATGTTCTCGTACCCCTGCACACGAAGCAGACGCAGGAAAACCTCCTGCGCAAGATCGGGTACGTCTGCCGGCGTGCGCAGACGCACCGATAGGAAGCGCCGCAACCGCGTGCCATAGCGCGCGGCGATATTGGCGACGAAATTTCGATTGTCAGGCATGCACACGGCCGGCTGCGTCGAGTCGCAGCTTTACTCAGACATAAGAGCGGTTGGCGAGCAAATCTGGGTATAGGCGGCTCGTAGCGCAATGCCCCAGAAACAATCACAGTGAAATCAATAGCTTAGGAAATTCTCAAATGGTTAAGCTTAAGAATTAGGCCGTCGGTGGGCGAGTTCCTCCTCGCCACGAAAGAGATAGAGTGCCGCATCGTGACTCGAAGCCGGGAGGGGATATGTTCCTGCGCAACTGCTGGTACGTGGCCGCGCTCGATCACGAACTGATCGACGGCAAGCTGCTCAGTCGCATGGTGCTCGGCGAGCACGTGCTGTTCTATCGAGGCGAGAGCGGGCGCCTCGTGGCCCTCAACGACCGCTGCCCGCATCGCGGCGCACTTCTGTCGCGGGGCCGGATGGAAGGTGACGCCGTACGCTGCATGTACCACGGCATCAAATTCAATGACGCAGGCGCATGCGTGCAGATTCCCGGCCAGGACATGATTCCGCCGAAGCTGCGCGTGCGCAGCTACCCCATCGAGCAACGCAGTCACTTCATCTGGATCTGGATGGGCGATCCGGCTCTGGCGGATCCGGCCCTCATCGTCGATCTGCCGTATCTGCACGAGCCGGGTTGGAAGGGAATCCCGGCCTACCTCCACTATGACGCCAACTATCTGCTCATCGTCGATAACCTCAGCGATCTTTCCCACCTCGCGTTCGTGCACACGAAGACGCTCGGCGGATCGGAGGAGTACGCCTATGAGTCCGCGCCCAAAGCCATCGAGCGTCTCGAGCGAGGCTTTCGGGTGGAGCGTTGGCACCGCAACAGCGATGTGCCGCCCTTCCATCGCAAGGTCGTTCGGGAAAAGAACGCCAAGGTCGACCGCCGCAACATCGCGACGATGCTGGTCCCGGGCATCTTCACGATGGAGACGTTGTTCGCGCCGGCCGGGCAGGGTGGCGATCAGGGCACGCTCACTGACGTTAAGGAATACCGCAACTGTCAGTTCATGACCCCCGAGACTGAGCGCACGACGCACTTTTTCTGGTCGTACCTCAACAACTATGAAGGCGAGGACTCGACCATCTCGCGCTCGCTGCTCGACAGTCTCATCGAAGGCTTCATGGAGGACAAAGCCATCATCGAGCGTCAGCAGCGCACGCTCGAGGAGGATCCGAACTTCCAGATGCTGGCGATACTCGCGGATGCTCCACTCGCGCACTTCCGCCGGGTGCTCGGCAAACTGATCGAGGCGGAGCAGGGTGCGGGGAGCCCGACGGGCCCGGCGAGGCAGCGGGAACCTGCGACGGCCGCCACAAGGTAGAATCGCAGCGCGACCGTCCCAGCACCGATAACGAAGAAGGAAGGGGGAGGCATGACGAGCATCAAGCGATTTGTGGCCGCGGGCGGTGTCCTGTGCGCCACGTGTTCCGCGGGTTTCGCGGTGGCGGCCGACACGACTGCGAGCGCCAGCAGCGGCGGGCTCGAGGAAGTCGTCGTGACGGCCCAGAGACGCGCCGAGAGCGTGCAGAACGTGCCGCTTTCCATCACCGCACTGAGCGAGCAGGCGCTCGAGAACCGGGCTGCCGTGGACTTCATCGATTACGCAAGTCAGGTGCCGGGCCTCGCGTTCGGCTACACCGGTGATGGCACGGCGACCTCGCGCACCATTTCCATTCGCGGTATCTCGGGCGACGGCACGACTGGGTTCTACCTCGATGAGACGCCCGTGCCCGATTCGATCGATCCGCGCGTCATCGACCTGCAGCGGATCGAGGTGCTGCGTGGCCCACAGGGCACGCTGTACGGCGCACGCTCGATGGGCGGAACCGTCCGGCTCATCTCCGAGGATCCGCAGCTCAACGACTTCTCGGCCTGGACGAAGGTCAACGGCTCGCACACGCAAAACGCGGGCTCCCAGAATTACGGCCTCGACGCGGTGATGAACCTGCCGCTCGTCGCCGACCATATGGCGCTGCGACTGGTCGCGTTCGGGCAGCACGACGGGGGCTGGTTCAAGCGGAGTTTTCTCACGAATCCCGCCGAAGTGAACCAGCTTCCCCCGGATTCAAATCCGACGACGCTCGGCAACCTGCCCACCACGACCGTCGATGATGTGGGTCGGGACGTGAGCTTCGGGGGAGGCGCGACGCTGCTCATCAAGCTGACGGACGATCTCACGATCACGCCGCGCCTGCTGTACCAGAACTCACAGCAGAACGGTCTGCCTTACACCGACGATGGGGCCTATCCGGTGCCCACGCCGGCCGTTCCGCCCCCCGTGGACATGCATCCGGGCAGCTTCACGCAGTATCGCTATTTCGACCTTCCGGAATTCAGCGACGACCGCTACACGCTCGCCTCACTCACCGTGAAGTGGAACACGGGAAGCGGTGCGCTGAGCTCCTCGACTTCGTATTTCGATCGTACGGTCGATGAGCGCGAGGACGAGACCGACTTCCTGTGGCAGAACGTCTTCTCACCCTTCGATGGGATTCCGCTGCCAAGCGGCGGTGCGTACCACGCGGTGCCGGTCCCCTCGTTTATCGAGGAATACAAGATGGAGCACGAGTTCGTGGAGGAGGTGCGCTTCGTCTCCCAGCTGAGTGGCCCGTTCCAGTTCACGACGGGTGTGTTCTATCAGGATCTTCGCGGCCGCCTGCCGTACGCCGGTTACTATCCGCCCGCGCTCGCAGTCGGTCTCAGTCAATCCGGCGGCGGGATCAACGGCATTCTGCCGCTGAACCCCGCCATTCCCGATGAGATCTTCGGCCAGGATGCCGAGACCAAACAGCGTGAGGCGGCATGGTACGGCGAGGGGTCCTACAGCTTCACCGACGCCTTGAAGGCGACGCTCGGCGTGCGCGCCTACAATATCCGCTCGAGCCTTTCCGACTATCTCGAGGGTCTCGCGTTCGGCGGCCCCCGACTCACCGATCCCGAGGCGTCGGTCACGGCCAATGGCGCGAGCCCGAAGGCCGAGGTCGACTACCACGTCGACCCCGACAAGATGGTCTATGCGCTGATCGCGCGCGGCTATCGACCCGGTGGCCTCGTCCCCTCGATTCCCGGCAATGCGCAGGTCGACCCGTTCGGCTGCTTTCATCAGCTCGAGTCGCTCGGCTATACGAGCGCAGCGCAGACCAAGAGCTACCGGCCGGATTACCTGTGGGACTACGAAATTGGCGCGAAGACCGAATGGCTCGATCACCGGCTGACGGTGAACGGCTCGTACTACTACGTCGACTGGAAGAACATCCAGCAACTTGTCGCTCTGTCATGCGGCTTCCAGTTTCGCGCCAACGCAGGCGCGGCCAACATCAAGAACGGCTTCGATCTCGAGGTGAGTGCGCAGCCCGTTAGAAACTTGAATCTGTCTGCGGGCGTGGGCTATCAGCCTGCACGGATTACCCAGACGTCCCCGGCGGTGCCGCAGCTCGTGGTCGGCAGCCAGGTGTATCAGGTGCCCGACTGGACTGGCACGGCCTCGGCAACCTGGACTCTGCCGCTCACCTCAGGCTCCAGCGTGGTGTCCACGATCGGCTGGTCCTACACCGACAGCAGCACCAGTGCCAACGTGACGCCGGCCACTCCACGAGTGCGACCCTCGTACTCACTGCTCGATGCGCGCGTCGCATACGAGCTTGCGAGCTACGAGTTCGCCGTCGTCGGCAAGAACCTCACGAATACCGAGGCCGATCTCGCCGACAACCGCTCGCTTGCTGCGGAGGTGCTCGGCCGGCCGCGTCTGGTCGTCAATCAGCCGCGGACCATTGGCGTCGAACTCATCGCGCGGTTCTGACTGAAAACGCGCGCAGGCCTGCTCGCCGCGATCCGCTCGCGGCGAGCCTCTCTCACGCCGCGGAGCACACAGTCGCGCCTGCGCGACCGTTCGCTGCGCTGATCGATGACTACCTCGAGCATTTCGCGCGCTTTCATCCCTCCATTGCCGCCGGCAACGGCCTTCATGTCCATGACGACCTGCTCGAGGATTTCTCCGCGCGCAACATTGCAGAGGAGATGCGCTGGCTGCGGTCCGTACGTCGCGAGCTCGACCTGATCGATGAGCAGGCATTGAGTCGGGATGAGCGGGTCGACCGACGCATCCTCCAAGGCATCATCGATGGCTGGCTGCTCGATCTCGGGACGGTGCGGACCTGGACCCGTAATCCGATGGTCTACATCGCCGCGGTATCGGACGGGTTGCATGACCTCATCACCATGGACTCCGCTCCGGCTTCGAAGCGGATGCGGCAAGCACGATCCAAGCTCGCAGGACTGCCCCCGCTTCTCGCCGCTGCGCGCGCGAACGTCCGACGGCCTCCACACGTATTCGTCGAACGGGCTCGAGTGATGTTGGGTGGCACGATCGATCTGCTGTCGCATGATCTGCCGCTGGCCTTTCCCACCGGAACCGACGATACCGCGCGCAAGGATCTGCTCCATGCGGCCGATGTCGCCCGATCCCAGCTCTCCGCCTATGCGCATGACTTGAAGACACTGGCTTCCAGTCCCCGCGATGCTCCCTTCGCCATCGGCACGGCGAATGTCGAGGCTCGGTATCGCGCCGAAGAGCTCATTGATCTGCCGGCCTCGCAACTTCTCGCCATCGGCGAGCGGGAACTGAAGGCCTATGAAGCAGAGTTCGACGCGACCGCTGCGCGCGTCGACGGGCATCGGGACGTCCTGCAGATTTGGCGCGACGTGCAGGACGATCATCCCAAGGCCGGAGAACTGGTGAGCGCCGCACGCGGCATGGTTGATGAGCTGTTCGATTTCATCAAGACGCGAGCGATCATCCGACTGCCCGTTGAGGAGCGGCCGATCGTGGCGGCTGCGCCCGCCTACGACCTGGGGCTCGCATCCATGCACACCTCGCCGCCGCTCGAGCCGCGCCCGGTCGCAAGCTACTACTACATCACCGAGGTCGACCCTCACTGGCCACCCGAGCGGCAGCTCGCGTGGCTGCGCATGTTCAATTACGCGACGCTCGCGGATATCACCGCCCACGAGGTCGCCCCAGGACACTACGTACACAGCCTCTTCATGCGCCACACCACGGGTCGGATCCGACGCATCTGGGTGGGTCTGAACCCCTTCCCGCAACCCTCATCCGGCCAGGACGGGTGGGCACACTATGCCGAGCAGATGGTCAGCGACGAAGGATTCAAGTCGGATGATCCACGCTACCGGCTGGCGATGCTCTCGGAGGCTCTCACGCGGATCTGCCGGTTGATCGCAGGCATTCGCCTGCATAGTGGCGAGTGGAGCATCGAGCAGGCGACGACCCTGTTCGAGCAGGGCGCGCACCTTCCGGCCGCGGCGGCAAGCCAGGAGGCCGTTCGCGGAACCTATGATCCGACGTACGGCGGCTACTTCCTGGGCAAGCTCGCGGCGTTGAAGCTGCGACAGGATTACCGGGAGCGGCGAGGTCAGGATTTCAGGCTGAGCGAATTCCATGAGCGCGTGATGACGGACGGCATCGCACCCTGGTGGGCACATCGGCAGCTGCTGCTGCCGGGCGATACCGCGCCCGTGCTGCAGTGAGCGCGGGTAGCGAAAGCGCAGCAGCGCAGGCGTGACACTTGCTGCGTGAAGAGCCGATGATCAACATCATTTTTTACAATGAGGCCCGCGAACCAGCCGCCGAGCTCGAGTTGACCCGACTGAAGGTGACGGGTGGGGTGCTGTGGAACCACCTGCGGTTGGGTCTGATTGCCAGTTACGCCAACGGACGCTGGAAGCATCGCGGAATCGCCTACCCCAGCCTCTCGATCGTCGGCGAAGCCTGCCTCGTATTCGGTATCTCTCGTGATCCGACCCTTCTATCGGAGCCCATCCAGGTCTTTTCATTCACGGGGCGGACGCTTCGGGCGAACGGCGTCCCGATCGCAGAATACGTCGAGGAAGGGGACGTTTGGCAGGGACTGATTCGCCCCATGAGGTGGCAGTCGATGCGTATCGAGAGCGCGGGGACGGTCTCCGCGGTCGCAGATGAATCCAAGATGAGGCGGTTCAGTCCCTGGGACCCGCTGCCACTGCATCGGGTTCGCAGCGCACAGAACACCGACGGCGTGGTCCAGGTACGGCCAAACTCCGAACCTCCAACGCGTCACTGAAGCTTCGGTCGATAGTCCTTGATGTCTTCGGTCTTGTAGATCACCGCTTCCCACTTCTCCGGTCGGCTGGGATTGACCCGGGCTGCAATGGAATAGCGTTTACCGGCCTCGACGTTCAGCTTCAACACTCCGGCATCTTTGGGCGAGAAATTGACGTTGGGATGTAGCCAGGTCGTGGTGTCCAGTCGGTTGACGACGGCCGTGAAGTTCAGTGAATGCTCGCCGGCACTGAGCCAGAATCGACTCTGGACATGGTTCAGCACGAAACCCGGCCCCACGATTATCAGCGAGGAGGTCGCTGGGATGTCTCCGGTCGAGGGCACGTTCTTGCCGTCGATGGTTTGCAGTACGACCCGATGCAGATCCGGTGGAGCGATGTCGGTCGCTGGATCCACTTCGCCGTAAGGGCCGACCGGCTTCTGGGTGATCGAAGCGCATCCCAATGCGACTCCCAGGCAGCACAGAAGAGTTAGGCGCATGGCGTGCCTCCAAGTCGTCGGATGGCGACGCTCGACATGTTTCCCCACTCGGGCGCGGGCGTCAAAATGTCGGACCTTCACGGAGCAAGCGCAGGCGTGATCCTGTCAATTCGCGCGATGAATGACTATGATCCAACTCAGGTGACGATGTCGGAACTCTGGACCAGCTGCGAAGGCCAGATCGTCAACGGAATCTTTCCGCTGCGTCGGCTGCTCGGCAGCTCTGATCACAGCGGGGTCTTTCTGAGTGAATGGCCCGCGCGCAATCTCACGCACGTTGCCATCAAGCTCGTGCCGGCCCATCCGGCACTTGCGCGGGTTCAGCTGGCGCATTGGAGCGCCGCGGCCGCGCTCTCGCATCCTCATCTGTTGCCCCTCTTCGAAACGGGCCGCTGGCAGTTCGATGAGCGACATCTCCTGTTCGCAGTCATGGAATATGCCGACGAGAATCTCGCCCAGGTCCTGCCGCAGCGAGCGCTCACCTCGGAGGAAGTGCAGCACATGCTGCGGCCCATCACCGACGCCCTCGCGTTCCTGCACGGCCGCAGTCTCGTACACGGACGGCTGAAACCTTCCAACATTCTCGTCGTCAAGGACGAGATCAAACTCTCAAGCGATGGAGTACGACCCTTCGGCGAATCCACGTTCGTCGCCGACACCGTCTCGGCCTATGACCCACCCGAGGCGCGCACCGGCCGTGTGTCCCCGGCGGGTGATATCTGGAGCCTCGGCGTGACCCTCGTCGAGGCGCTCACACGACAGCTGCCGAAAGTGCCCGAGGAGCCTCTGGAGCCGGTCATCCTGCCGGAAGGAATCCCGCCGGAGCTCGATGACACGCTGCGCAAATGTTTGAGCCGGGACGCGGACAATCGCCCCTCCATCGAAGCCTTCACCGGCGCGCCAACCCGCGTCACGCCGCCGCCGATCCCGGCACCGATCGCGCCAGCGCCTGCATCAACACCGGCGCCGGTTTCTCCCGCGCACGAGGAGCGGCGCTCGCTGTGGATACCGGCGCTCATCGTGCTTGCGGTGATCGCGGTCGGAATCTGGGCGGCACGGCGGATGTTTCACGGCGACTCGGGTACTCCGGCCGCGCAGACCGCGCAGAGCCTCCCGATGCCCGCGCCTGCAGCCCCTGCACCGTCGCCACCCGTGAGTTCACCGCCCGAGGAGGCCGGGCCTTTCATACCGGCGACGGCCGATCCGGTCGTGGAGAGAAGCATTCCGCAGGTCTCGCGAGCTTCGCGCGACACCATCCACGGGCGAATCAAGGTGTCCGTGCGAGTGACCGTCGATCCTGCAGGAAACGTGGTGAATGACACGGTGGAGCTCGCCGGTCCCAGCCGATACTTTGCCCGTGCTGCGGCGGATGCCGCGCGCAAATGGAAGTTCGTACCAGCCCCGGATGAGCCTACGCGGCAGTGGCTGTTGTGGTTCGAGTTCACGCGCGACGGTACCAACGGGCATCTGCAGTGAGGCGTGCGTCGAGGGCGCTGACCGCCATCGGGCTTTGCGGCCTTGCAGCGGGCGCGATGGCTCAGGAAGCCCACAATCTCGTGCTTTTCGTTCCGGACGGACTGCGGGCGAAAATCGTCGATGCGAAGAGCGCTCCAGCGCTTGCACGGCTTCGCGATGAAGGCGTGAATTTCATCAACAGCCACTCGCTGTTCCCGACCTTCACCACCGCCAATGCTTCTGCCTTCGCGACCGGCCATCTGCTCGGGGACAGCGGGGATTTCGGCAACTACATCTACAGTGGGTTCCCCGTCGCCTCGGCCAAGGGTACGGTCACGCCGTTTCTCGAGTCAGACCCCGTGCTGCGGGAGGTCGATCAGCACTTCGCGCACGGCTATCTCAATGAGGCGGCACTGCTGACGCTCGCATCCGAACGCTACGCGACCGCAGCGATCGGCAAGCTCGGACCCGCGGCCATCTTCGATCTGAAATCGATGCACCAGGCTCCGGAGGAGGCGCGCACCCTGCTGGTCGATGACATGACCGGGCATGAGGGCGGTGTGCCGCTGTCGAAGCGCTGGATCGGTGCCTTCGAGCGCGCCGGCGTCGCATTGGCGGCGCCGGGTCGTGGCGCCAACGGAGATTCCGGCGCATTCGACCGGCCCGGCACACAGGTTGCCAACACCGATCAGCAGCGCTATTTCCTGGATGTCGCACTCAAAGTGGTGCTGCCCGAATTCAAGCGCGCCGGACGGCCGTTCGTGCTCGTTTACTGGTCGCGCGACCCCGATGGCAGTCAGCACAATCAGGGCGATAGCTTTGGCCGATTGATCCCGGGCATCAATGGGCCGACCTCGCTCGCCGGAGTGCGCTCGGCCAGCGATGCACTGGGGTCGATCGAGGACGCCTTGAAGGCCGAGGGCCTCTTTGCGACGACCGACATGATCGTGACTGCGGACCATGGCTTCTCCACGATCTCGCGTGCGAGCCAGACGAGCCGCGCGGCCAAGGGTCACTACAGCGATGTGCGCGCGGGTGAGCTACCACTTGGCTTTCTGGCCATCGATCTTGCCTCCTCACTGCAGGCGACCGATGCTCGGTTGAAGCTGTTCGATCCCGATCACAGCGATGCCGAGGTCGCCTGGGCGAGCCAGCATCCCGCGCGCGGCAACGGGATCATCGCCGACGATGTGGCAGCGCCGGAAGTCGTCATCGCCGCAAACGGTGGCTCGGACTTGATCTACTTGCCGGCGCACGTAAGCCCCGAGCGCAGGCGCATGCGCGCCGTAGCGATCGTCGATGAGCTCATGAGAGAGGACTACACGAGCGGTGTGTTCGTGGATGAGTCCCAGACCGGGAGGATTCCCGGAACGCTCTCCACCCGACTGATCGGGCTCGAGGGAACTGCCGTGACACCGCATCCCGCGATCATCGTGAGCTTCAAGTCCTTCAGCACCCGATGCGGCAGGGAGCCGGTGCTTTGTGCCGCGGAAGTCGCCGACTCACCCTTGCAGCAGGGGCAGGGGATGCATGGCGCCTTCAGCCGGGCGGACACCTGGAACTTCATGGCAGCACGCGGTCCTGACTTCAAGACCTCCGAGGTCGACCGGATGCCTGCGAGCAATGCCGACGTGGGTGCGACGATTGCGCAGGTGCTGCACTTGAACGCGCCATCCCTGGGACAGCTCAAGGGTCGCGTGCTCGAGGAAAGTCTGCATGGCGGCCCTTCGCAGCGGACCGTCTCGAGCAAGCGCGTCGAGTCGGATCAGGCTGCCGGCGGGCTGCGCACGGTGATCGTGTCCGAGCGCGTCGGCTCGAGTGTCTACTTCGATGTGGCGGGGTTTCCCGAGCGCACTGTCGGCCTTTCCGCGCCAGGACCCTCCAAGTCCGGCCGCTGAGCCGCGGGCTGCGGCCGTCGATATCGCAGCGAGGCAGCCTCGCCATGCACCTTCTCGGCATTGCGTCGAGCGATCTGCACGAGCTCGTGGTGAGGCGCAAGGGTACACGTCGGGTCCGTCGCGGCGGCTGAGCCGGTCAGGAAGTACGCTTGACAGCGGCAACCGCCGAAGTCGATCGCGCGCCGGTCGCAGCTGCGACAGGGCTCGGGCATCCACGACTCACCGCGAAACGCATTGAGCGCATCGGACTCGCGCCAGATCTCACCGAGGGATGCATCGCACACGCTTTGCCACTTCAGATCGGGCAGCCCGCTCGCGAGATGGCAGGGCAGTACGAATCCGTCCGGGCTCACCACGATGAAGCGCCGCCCCCACCCATCCATGCAGGCTTTCGGCACGTCCGAATAATAGTCCGGCGTGACGTAGAGCACCTCCATGCGGCCGCGCAGGCGCTCGCGGGCACGCTGAGCCCGGGCGCGCCCGCTCGCGAGCTGTTCGGCGCTTGGAAGCAGCGCACTGCGGTTGGTGAGCGCCCAGCCGAGGTACTGTGTGTTGGCAAGCTCGAGCCGATCGGCATTGAGCGACTCGGCGAGCGCAACGATGTCCTCGATGCGATCGATGTTCTCACGATGCAGCACGACGTTCAGTGTCAGAGGCAGATCGAGCTCTTTCACCCAGCGCGCAGCCGAGAGCTTGTGCTCAAACGAGCGACGTCCCGCAATGCGCTCGGCGGCATCCGCCGTCGTGTCCTGAATCGAGATCTGAACGTTGTCGAGCCCCAGATCACGCAGCTGCGCGAGCCGTTCTCGCTTGAGCGGCAATGCGCTCGTGATGAGATTCGTGTACAGCTGCAGTCTCTCAGCCTCCTCGACCAGCGCCTCAAGGTCCCGACGCAGCAGTGGCTCGCCGCCACTTAAGTTGAGCTGCACGACGCCCAGCTCCTCTGCCTGACGCAGCACGCGCAGCCAGGCGTCGGTGTCGAGCGCGTCGCGGTGCGTCGCGTAATCCACGGGATTCGAGCAGTACACGCAATGCAACGGACAGCGATACGTCAGCTCGGCCACCAGGGTGTAGGGCCGCGGAGCGCTCATGGCTCGAACCGGATCAGCAACCGCGCCTGAAGCGCCTCGAGGAATTGGGTGACCTCGGCCGCGATGGTCTCGCTTGGCTTGGAGGTGTACTTTGCGGCGAGCTCGCGAATGATTTCCCCCACCGTGCGCTCACCGGTGCACAGTTGAACGATATCGGCCGCCGTGCCATTCAGCTGCATGCCCTTTTCAGGGTACAGGAGCATGTACCGGCCCGATTGGGCATCGTGTCGCAATCGTACTTTCGGCGCCAGTCGCGGGCGCAGGTCGTGCGCGATCACGAGCGTGCGCCCTGCGCGCCCCAGCCCGGCTCGACGTAGGCGGCGTAGACCGTATCGAGCAGTTGCCAGAGAATCTCGGTCTTGCGGATCAGCGCGGCGACGCAGCGCTGTTGCAGCTCGTGAGTGGTGGCCTGCGTCGTCACGAACGCGATCGCCTCCTGCGAATCGTTCCGCGCACGCGTCACGCGCGTACGGAAGTACGCGAGCATCTGTGGGTCGACCCACGGATAGTGCCGCTCCCAGGCGAGGATCCGGCGCGTCATGATGTCGGGCGCGAAGAACTCGGTGAGCGAGGAGGCGACGGCCTCGAGCAGAGTCCGCTCCGCACCAGCTCCACGTAGGCATCACACGCGAAGCGCACGCCAGGAAGTACGGCACGGCAGCTCGCGACCTCTTGCGGATCGAGTCCGACGCCCGCGGCGAGCCGCAGCCACATCGCAAGCCCGCCATCGGTGTCGGAGGTGCCGTCGTGATCGTGGAGACGATGAATCCACATCCGGCGAAACGCGGGATCCTCGGACTTCGAGAGGATCACGGCGTCCTTGATGGGGATGCGAGTTTGATAGTAGTAGCGATTCAGCACCCACTGCTGCAGCTGCGCGCGCGTCAGCCGCCCCTCGTGCATGAGCACGTGATAGCGGTGATGGTCGTGGTAGCGCTGCGCCCCCTCACGGCGCAGAAGCTCGACGAATTCGGACGACGACAGAGGGGCAGTCATGCGCGCTAGATCGAGAGCTCGAGGCCGTCATGAGCGACGCGCCAGCCGGCGGCCGCGACGGTCGCGTGCTCGGCCGAATCCTCGCGCAGCATCGGGTTGGTATTGTTGATGTGGATGAAGAGCTTCGCGCGCGCGGGCAGACCCTCGAGTCTTGCAAGACTTCCCTGTGGCCCCCCGACCGGAAGGTGGGCCATTTCCTCAGCGCGTCGCTCGCCGAGCCCGCGCGCAATGAGCTCATCGCTCGACCAGAATGTGCCATCGAAAAAGATGCAGCTCGCCTCGGCGATTCGCTGGCGCATGGCTTGCGTTACGCTCGCAGCGCCGGAAATATAGGACAGCACAGCGCCCCCTGTGGCATCGCGAATCTGCAGGCCCACATTGTCCTCGGCATCCGGCGCATAGCGCTCCCGCAGGTGCAGCGGCGGCTGACCCGGCACCGCAAGCGCCTCGAGCGTGAGTCCACTTGCGCTACCGTCTGGAAGCGCCAGCTCGCAGGGTTCCCCGATCTCGAGCGCATGCCACGTGACTTGATCCGCAAAGCGCTCGAGCGTGCGGTACAGCGTGTTGCCTTGAGTGAGACCGTCCTGAACACGCCGCGTCGCATAGATCTGAAGGGGCTGCGATTCACGCAGACAAAAAAGCCCGAGCGTGTGATCGAGGTCCCCATTGGTCAGCACCAATGCAGCGATGGGAGAGTGGCGGGGCGCGCGAGGATGCAGCCCGGGAAAGCTTTCGATCTGGGCGCGAATCTCGGGCGATGCGTTGATCAGGAACCAGTGCCGGTCATCGGCGCTGACCGCGACGGACTCCTGCGTGCGCGCTTGAGCGCGGATCGATTGTGCGCGGATTCCGCGGCAGTTCTCGCAGGCGCAGTTCCATTGCGGAAAACCGCCACCGGCCGCCGAGCCCAGAACGCGGATCCTCACGGCTGATCAAGCCCGGGCGGCCCGGGCAAAGACGAACAGAAATGCTGCTTTAGTGTGGATCGTCGCCGAAATCGTCTTGATAAGAGCCGATCTCGGCATCCATCTTGATCTCGACAAACTCGGGTGTTTCCCAGGTCACAGGCAGCCCCTATCGACGTTGTTGCATGATGCGGAACCGGAACGGTAGGGCCAAAGGCTGTCCGCCGTCAACAGCTTCCACTCGGCCAGGCGGAACAATGACTTATGTCAAGCACAACTCACATGATCCGGCTTCGGACCACCCCTGAGCCCATCGAAGTGGCGCTCGAGAAGTCCGCCTTGATCGTCGTCGATATGCAAAACGCCTTCGCAAGCCCCGGCGGGCTGCTCGATCTGGGCGGTGTGGACATCTCGGGCGCGCCTGCCGTCGTGCGAACGATCCGTGAGGTGCTGGACGCGCTGCGTCCTCAGGGCGTTCCGATCGTGTACCTGCAGACGGGTTACAAGGCCAATCTGAGCAATGGCGGAGGTGCCGCCTCGCCCAACCCACGCAAGGAGCTCGCGCTGTGCATGATGCGCAACCGGCCGGAGCTCGAGGGCAAGCTTCTGGTCGAGGGAACCTGGGACTTTGAGATCGTGGACGCGCTCAAGCCGGGGCCCGATGACTTCGTCGTGCTCAAGACGCGCTACAGCGGCTTTGCGGGGACGACGCTCGATTCGCTATTGCGCGCGCGTGAGGTGCGCTACCTGTTCTTCGTCGGGATCGCCACCAACGTGTGCGTCGAGTCCACGCTTCGCGATGCGTACTTTCACGAGTACTGGCCGATTCTGATCCGCGACGGAACGATGCCCGCCGGGAGCGCCGCCGCCCAGGAGGCGACCGTCTTTAATGTGGAGTCGTTTTTCGGCTGGACGCTGACGGCAGACTCGCTGCGGCAGAGCCTTGCGTGATACGTCGTCGAGCCTTCAGAAGCACATCCACGGCCTCGGGACGATCGTCCCAGTAATCCAGGCGCACGCGCTGATCGGGTAACTGGGTCACCGTGGCAGGCGCGGCGCTCGCGGTGCAGTACCAGCCCGAGGGCAGCACGACGGCGTTGCGGGGTCGCCCGAGGCTGCGATCGAACACCAGCTCATCAGCCTCGAGGCGATAGCTTGCCGGCGCGGTGTAGGTCTCCGCGATGCGCAGCCGCAGCGTCTGACCCGTTTTCAACGCTGCGAACGGGATCACCACGACGCGCGCGTCCGGCGCGGCGGTTTCGCCTGTATTGAGCTTCGATGCGGCGAGTTCCGCGCCACTCATCTCGCGCACGCTCAGATGTTCCCCTGTATCGAGAATGCTCGCCGAAGGATTGCTCGCCACGCTTCCGGTGCGCACCACGTTGGCGTAGGCATTCACGCCCGCTCGAGTCTCGGTGTAGTCGTGGTAGAGCGTGAATGCGTGCGTTTCCGGCTGCTGCAGGAAATAGACGATGTCGCGGTCCTGATGAGCGCGCTCCGCGAGGCGCTCCTCCTCGGCAGGACCTTCGAACGGTGATTCCCAGCTGCGCGCAGCCCCCGGCGTCTTCGGCAAAGCCGCAGCGCCGACCAGTGCGTCCTTCACGGCACGCACGACGAGCGGTGCTTCTCCGGCACCGGCATGCATGAAACTGAGCGCGATCCGGCCATCCTGCTCCGTCAGAATCTGTGACGGGACGCTTGCTTCGACGACCTCGTAACCGGGCGGCAGTACGACTTTGTTGCGCTTCACGCCGAGCGGGCGCTCGAAGATGATCTTCGAGCCATCGCTGTGATAGCTCTTCGGATCCTTGTAGGTCTTGATGATCAGCACGCGCCCTTCGCCGTGCTCCGGGACCGGCCGCGCCAGAGACACCTTGATGTAGTCGGTATCCAGATCGGCATCGGGCATCAGCGGGTCCTTGCGTGCCTCGGCGCCCGTCACGACCTGAAAATGCAAAGGCGTACCGAGCATGGCGTCGCGGACACTCTCCTCGCTCGCGGTGCTGCCCTTGCGAATGGGATTGTAGAAGTAGCGCGCACCGGCGGTCGTCGCCGCGACCTCGTAGTAGATCTTGAAGCTGGCGGTCTCGGGCGCGAGCAACTCGTACCGTGTGTATTCGTCCGCCTCCGTCTGAGTGACGGCCGCGGGAACGTACGGTGCATCGGCGGCCCTGAGCTGCGCCGACGCGAACACCGTGACGCAGGCAAGGCACACCAAATTGGCGCACAGGCGGTTGAACCGGTTTGGGCCCGGCGCGTACTCACTATCCGCAACGGTGCTCGAGCGCCGTGCGAGGGAAATACCCCCTCTCATGCAACAAACACCAATTGGGGATGTGTATGCAATCAAAACAGGTCCTTGCGCAGATAGTTTACTGCGCCTGCGCAGTATTAGGCCTCGTTTTTTCCGCAGCACCCGTGCTTGCGGCCGAGCCGTTCATTCCACAGAACATCAACTCCTCGACCATTCCAGCCAATGGCGACGTGAATCCTTACGGCGTCGCATTCGTACCATCGGGTTTTCCGGCCGGAGGATCCATCGCGGCCGGAGACGTCCTGGTGAGCAATTTCAACAATGGTGACAATCTCCAGGGCACCGGCACGACCATCATCCAGCTGACTCCGAGTGGCCAAATCGCCGTGCCGCCCGCGGCCACGGTGTTCTTTACGAGCCACCTTGCGGGCCTCAGTACCGCTCTCGGTGTGTTGCGGCGCGGGTTTGTCGTGGTCGGCAACGTTCCGACCCGCAACGGGACCTTCAAGACCATCGGCCAGGGCGCACTGCAGATCATCGACCGCCATGGCAAATGGCTCGCCTCGTGGACCGACCCTGTGCTGCTCGACGGACCGTGGGATCTCGCCATCGATGATCACGGAGGTTCGGCAGCGATTTACGTTTCAAACGTCCTCAATGGCACCGTGGCACGTCTCGATGTCACCATCAGCGCCCAGGGGGTGACTCTCGCCAAGAAGACTCTGATCGGCAAGGGTTACACCCACATGCCCAACGATGCGGCGCTGGTGCTTGGACCGACGGGTCTCGCATTCGATGGCTCGACACCATACGCTCTATGTCGCCTCGACCGCCGATAATGCGATCTACGCCATCACGGACGCGGACACGCGCTCGATCGCGGCCAACCGGGGCTTTCTCGTGTTCGCCGACTCGCACCTGCGCGGTCCGCTCGCTCTGCGCTTCGCACCCAACGGCGATCTTCTCACTGCGAACGGCGATGCGGTCAATGCAGACCCCGAGCATCCGAGCGAGATCATCGAGTTCACGAAATGGGGCAGCTTCGTGCGCGAATACAACGTCGATGCCTCCCAGGGCGGAGCATTCGGCATCGATACGGCGCTCGCGAATCCGGTCGATGGATTCAACTATGCCGTGATCGATGACGTTACGAACAGCCTGTCCGTTTACCACTTGCCGGCGCAGTGATGCCCCGCTAGGGGAGGCAGCCGACGGACTGCAGGCGCTCGCGGAGATCGCGCGACTTGAGGTCGATGTGGTGCTGCTGCTCGACATCCGCATGCGCCGCCTGAGCGGGCTCGAGGTGCTGCGGCTCATGGCGGGCGGACTCACCAATCGACAGATCGCCGAGTCGCTGGGAACCGCAGAAGGCACCGTCAAGAATCAGGTCTCGAGTGTCCTCGCCAAGATGGCCGTGCAGGATCGCATGCTGGCCGTGCTCACTGCCATCGACGCCGGTATCATTTGATACACAACGAGGAGGGCAGGGCATGATCAGACACGGCGTGTCGTCGTTCGCATGGGCCGTAGGGGTAGCCGTCGCCACGATCGGACTTTCGGTCTCGGGCGCGCGTGCCGACGATGACGACCCGCCCACTCGCGCTGCGCGCATTGCGGATCTCGAAGGTTCGGTCTCTTTTCAGCCGGCGGGTACGCAGGATTGGGTCGCGCCTCCCGTGAATCGCCCCATGACGACCGGCGACAAGCTCTGGGCCGACGAGAATGGCCGAGCGGAGCTGCAGCTCGATGGCGCCGTCGTGCGCCTCTCGAGCGCTACGGCCATGTCGTTTCTCAACTTGAACGACCAGGTCACGCAGATCGAAGTCACGGCGGGCACGCTCATCGTTCATGTCCGGCAGCTCGATGACAACCAGACCTTCGAGATCGACACGCCGAATCTCGCCTTCTCGGTGCTGCGCCCAGGGGTCTATCGTCTCAGTGTCGATGATTCGGGCAGCGCCACGGCGATCGCCGTGCGCAGCGGGCAGGGTGAGGCCACGGGAGGTGGAGCTGCGTACGCTTTACATGCCGGCGAGTCGGATAGCTTCGCGGGCAGTCAGCTCGATGAGACCGCAGAGGCCGCACCGCCGCAGGACGCCTTCGAAGACTGGAGCGCGAGCCGGGACGATCGCTTCGCCAACGCAGCGTCGAACCAGTACGTCGCGCCCGATGTCGTCGGCTACGAGGACCTCGATGCCAACGGCGAGTGGGAGTCGACGCCCGATTATGGGTACGTCTGGTTTCCTGCGCGGCTGCAGCCTGACTGGGCTCCCTATCACTTCGGACACTGGGCCTATATCGCGCCGTGGGGCTACACCTGGGTCGATGATCAACCATGGGGGTACGCTCCTTTCCACTACGGTCGCTGGTGCCATGTTCACGGTGCCTGGGGATGGGTGCCGGTACCGCGCCCGGCTCCTGGCCGCGCTTATGTGCGAGCGGTGTATGCACCGGCCCTCGTGGCCTGGGTTGGCGCGGGAGCCGCAGTCGCGTGGTTCGCGCTCGGCCCGCGCGAGGTCTTCGTGCCCTCGTATCCGGTGAGCCCAGCCTATGTGCGCAACATCAATGTCTCGAACACCACTGTGACGGCGACCGTGGTGAACAACATCTACAACACGACGATCATCAACAAGCGCGAGATCAACGTGACCTACGTGAATCGCAGCGTCCCGGGTGCGATCGCCGTGACGACGCCGCGCGCATTCACGGGTGCCTTGCCCATTGCGCGCAATCGGGCTGAGCTCGACCCGAGAGCATTGGCGAATGCGCCCGTGAGCCCGCTCACTCCGCGCGAGCTGCCAACCAAGCAGGCTGTCCTCGGGAGCGGACGGGTGACTTCCGCCCGACCACCGCTCGCTCTGCTCACACGTCCGGTCGTGGCGCGCGTGGCGCCCCCACCCGCGGCACCGGCGTTCGAAGCTCGGGAGCAGGCGCTGCGGGCCAATGGAGGCAAACCCCTGAGCGTGAGCCAGGTACGCCAGCTGCAGCCGAGCCTCGCGCGCAATCCCGCGGTGCGCGTCGCCCCTGCGGTAACGCCTGTCACGGCGATGCGTCCGGTGTTACCGGTCCGCAACGACAGGCCGCCGACCGCGATTCACCCGAATGAGCTGCCACAAGCATCGCGGCCACCCTCGCCCGCTCAGGCCAATTCGGCTCTCGAGCGCGAGCACTTTCAAGCCCAGCAGCGCCTGCAAGCCGAACAGGAGCAAGAGCGCCAGCGCACTCAGCAGCAGCAGGAGCAGGAACATCAGCAACTGCTGCAGGCGCAGGCCGATGCAGCCCGCCGGCAGCAACTCGAGCAGCAGCATCAGCAGCAGACGCAGGAGCTGATGCAGCGTCATCTGCAGGAGCAGCAACAGCTGCAACAGCGCCAGCAGGAGCAGCAACGCGAACAGCAACAGCGACTGCAACAGCAGCCCAGCATCAGCAGGAACAGCGCCACGAGCCGGCTGCCCCGCCTGGCAGACCTTCAAACAAGCCGGAGGATCATCGTTGACGGGCCGTGTGATGGCCTCGCTGCTGGGCGTTGTGCTCGCAGCGAGTGTCGCGGCTGCGGCTCCTCCAGGCGACCTCCCGAGCGACATTCCGCAAGGCTTTCAGACGGTCACGCAGGCCTTCGATTTCGACCGCCGCGACGTGATGATCCCGATGCGCGACGGAGTGAAGCTTCACACCATCATTCTGATTCCGAAGGGCGCGCGCGCCGCGCCGATCCTGCTCGAGCGCACCCCTTACGGGGCCGGAAAAGAAACGAGTGCGCACGACAGTTCGCACCTCAAGGCCGTGCTGCCTCACAGCGATGACATCCTGAGCGAGGCCGGCTACATCCGCGCCGTCCAGGACGTGCGCGGCAAGTACGGCTCAGAGGGCAGCTACGTCATGAACCGGCCCCTGCGTGGGCCGTTGAATGGCAGCACCACGGATCATTCGACGGATACCTGGGACACCATCGAGTGGCTCACGCATAACGTCCCCGAGTGCAATGGCCGGGTGGGCATCATCGGCACCTCCTACGGTGGCTTTCTCGTGCTGATGGCGCTCGTGGATCCCCATCCTGCCTTGAAGGTGGCGGTGGCGATCGCACCCATGGTGGATGTGTGGCGCGGTGATGACTGGTTTCACAATGGCGCTTTCCGCCAGATCTACACGCTCGACTATGCCTACGAGCAGACGGTCACCCGCTCCTCATCGGAGGTGTTGTGGCGCGGCGGCTATGACGAGTACGAGACGTTCCTCAATAGCGGCACGCTCACGTCACTGGCACAGGCAACCGGTGCCGACAAGTTGCCGTTCTGGCAGCGCGTCGCTCGGCATCCCGCATATGATGATTACTGGCAGCAACAGGCCGTCGATCGAATCCTGGCGAGCCACCCGCTTCGAGTTCCCACGATGTATGTGGCGGGCCTGTGGGATCAGGAGGACATCTACGGCGCCACCGCGGCGTACGCAGCCACCGAGTCCAAGGACACGGCCAACGATCGGAACTTTCTGGTCATCGGCCCATGGAGACATGGCGGCTCCAATGGCGATGGCAGCTCGCTCGGCCCGCTGCGTTTCGACGGTGATACCGCGCTTTATTTCCGACGCGCGATTCAGCAGCCCTTTCTGGATCAGTATTTGAAAGACGGTGCGCCGCGGGCGGATATCCCGCCGGTGCTGGCGTTCGAGACCGGAACACTCACCTGGCGCCGGTACACGCGCTGGCCGCAAAGCTGCGAGCAGGGCTGCCCCGCGCCGCTTCGTCCGCTGTATTTGATCCATGGTGGCGCGCTGGCATTCACGGAAGATGCGAAGCCGAGCTTCGATGAGTACGTCTCCGATCCGGCGAAACCCGTCCCGTATCGTCTGCGTCCGCTGCGACCGGTCTACTGGGAAGGCTCGACGTGGGGCCAGTGGCTGGTCGACGATCAGCGTAATTTCTCCGACCGGCCGGATGTGCTCACGTACACGACACCCGTGCTCAACGAAGCAGTGCGCATCGCGGGCCAACCCCGGGTGCACTTGCAAGCGGCATCGAGCGGTACGGATGCCGATTGGGTCGTCAAACTCATCGACGTTTACCCTGCAGAGGTACCCGCGCAGCCGCCGCTCGGTGGCTATCAGCTCATGATCTCCGCGGACATCTTCCGTGGGCGCTATCGCACGAGTCTCGAGCATCCGGCCCCGATCGCCGCCGGCAAGGTGCTCGAGTATCGATTCGCGCTACCGAATGCCAATCACGTCTTTCTGCCGGGGCATCGCATCATGGTGCAGGTCCAGTCATCATGGTTTCCGCTGTATGACCGCAACCCGCAGACGTTCGTTGCAAACATCTTTCAGGCGACACCGGCCGACTATCGCAAAGCTACGCAGCGGATCTTCACGGGCGCAGCGGCGCCGAGCTACATCGATCTACCGGTGCTGCCGCTCGATGATCATGCGGCACGTTGAGCGACTGCTCGCCGGCGTGCGGCTGATCGGGCTCGCGGCTGTACTGCTGCCGGCCGCCCCGATGAGTGCGCACGCGGACCCCTATCTTTGGCTCGAGGACGCCGACAGCCCGCGTGCGATGAACTGGGTCAAGGCCGAGAACGCCAAGACCGTTGCGGTTCTGGAGAAGGATCCGCTTTATCCACAGCTGTATGCCGATGCCCTGGCCATCGCAGAGGCCAAGGATCGCATTCCACTGCCGTCGTTCATCGGCGGGCAGGTCTACAACTTCTGGCAGGACGCTGACCACACGCGTGGCATCTGGCGCCGGGCGAGTCTTGAGCAGTACCGCAACCTGCAGCCCGACTGGACGACCGTGCTCGACCTCGATGCGCTGGCCAAGACCGAGCGTGCGAACTGGTTCTGGAAGGGGGCCGATTGCCTGAAACCCGACGAGCGCTGGTGCCTGGTGCAGCTTTCGGATGGCGGCGAGGACGCCGTGAGCGTACGAGAGCTCGATCTGTCGACGAATCAATTCCTGAAGGGTGGATTCGAGCTGCCCGCAAGCAAACAAAACGCGGTCTGGCTCGATCAGAATCAGTTGCTGCTGGCCCGCGACTGGGGCGCGGGCACGATGACGGAGTCCGGCTACCCGTTCGTGGTGAAGACGCTCAAGCGCGGCTGAGCCGCTCTCGGCGGCGCAGGAGGTGTTCCGCGGCATTCCCCACGACGTTGAAGTCGGTGTGGCTCAGCTGGTCGATGACGAGGGCCATCACGCGACCTTCATCCTGCGCCACTTGAGTTTCTTCGAACTCGAGACCTATCTGTTCGCGCCCGCGGGCGTCCGCAAGCTTGCTTTGCCGCTCAAGTCCGAACTCACCGACCTGGTGTCAGGCCGGCTTCTGGTCAAGCTGAACCAGTCGTGGACCAGCGAGGGTCGCACATTCGCCTCGGGCGCCCTCGTTTCGATCGACCTGCAGGCTGCCTCCGCCGACCCCGCGCACCTGAGGCCGGCGCTCGTCTATGCACCGGACTCGCGCGAGGCCCTGGGCGATGTGGCCGCGACACGCTCTAAACTCATCGTCACGATTCTTCGGAACGTCAAGGGACGCGGGCTCATCTACACGCCGGAACGTGAAGGTGAGTGGAGCCATCGCACGCTTGCACTGCCGGACAACGCATCGCTCGATGTCGTCGCGAGCGATCTGCACAGCGATCAGGCATTTCTGAGCGTCACGGGATTCCTGACCCCCTCGAGCCTCTGGCTGGTCGATGCCGGCGGATCGACGCTCGAGCAGGTGAAGGCGCTGCCTGCAAAATTCGATGCTTCCAATCTGCTCGTGGAGCAGCGCGAGGCGAAATCCAAGGATGGCACGTTGATTCCGTACTTCATCGTGCATCCGAAGAGCATGCACCTCGATGGAAGCAATCCCACCATTCTCACCGGCTACGGAGGCTTCCAGGCTTCCGAGACGCCATACTATTCCGCGACAGTCGGCAAGCTTTGGTTGGAGCGGGGCGGTGTTTTCGTCCTCGCCAACATCCGCGGCGGCGGCGAATTCGGTCCGGCCTGGCACGAAGCAGGGCTCAAGACACATCGGCAGCGCATCTTTGATGACTTCTATGCGGTCGCCGAGGATCTCGTCGCGCAGAAGATCACGAGCCCGCGACACCTGGGGATCGAGGGCGGATCCAACGGCGGATTGTTGATGGGCGTGGAGTTCACGCAGCATCCGCAGATGTGGAACGCCGTTGATATCCAGGTGCCACTGCTCGATATGATGCGTTACGAAAAGATCGCGGCCGGATCTTCCTGGGTCGGAGAGTACGGCAGCGTGAGCGTGCCGAAGGAGCGGGCCTTCCTGGCATCGATCTCCCCGTACCAGAACCTGAGGTCGGGCATCAAATATCCGGAAGCCTTCATCTGGACCACCAGCAAGGACGACCGCGTTGGTCCGCAGCACGCCCGCAAGTTTGCCGCTAAGCTTGCGGCGCTGAAGGATCCTTATCTTTTCTATGAAGTCATCGAAGGCGGGCACGGCTCGGGCGCGAACCTGAAGGAGCAGGCGCGTACGCGCGCGATGGAAATGACCTATTTTTCGCGCAAGCTCATGGAGTGAGCAGATGCGAACCGCCGTCGTGACGGGCGCCGCACAGGGCCTCGGCCGCACCACCGCCGAACACCTCGGCGGGCTCGGCTATCGCCTTTGGCTGACCGACCTCAAGCCGCTCGAGAAGCAATGCGAGGAGCTGCGAGCCCGGGGCGTCGAAGCCGAAGGCTTGAGCGGTGATGTTTCCTCGGAGGCATTCGTGCGCGAGCTTGACGAGCGTATTCACGCGCGTCACGGCGCAGCAGATGTGCTGGTGAATAACGCCGGTATCAGTCTCATTGCGCGCGCCGAAGCGACGAGCACGGCCCAGTGGCAGCAGGTCATGAACGTGAACCTGCTCGGGCCGTTTCTGCTGTGCCGGTGTCTTGGCACGCGCATGCTCGAGCGCCGCGCCGGCAGCATCGTCAACGTCGCCTCGATTGCAGGACTCACCGGTGTCAGCCATCGCAGCGCCTACAACGCATCGAAGCACGGCCTGATCGGCCTGACGCGGACGCTGGCCGCGGAATGGGGTGGACGCGGCGTGCGCGTGAATGCCGTGTGCCCGGGATGGATCAAGACCGAGATGGATGTGGCGGATCAGGGCAGTGGTGCCTATGCCGATCAGGACATCGTCGATCGGGTACCGCTTGCGCGCTTTGCGCGTGCCGAGGATGTAGCGGCGGCCATTGCCTTTCTGGCAGATCCCGAGCGCAGCGGCTTCGTCAACGGTGCGAGTCTTCCGGTTGACGGCGGCTGGCTCGCCGATGGAAGCTGGGAGCCGTTGCGCCAGAAGACCCGAACACCATGAGCAGCTCCGCGGCGCAGACACGCGCCTTCACGACCGTCTTCCTGATCGAGATGTGGGAGCGGTTCGGCTTCTACGGCATGCAGGTGCTCATGGTCACCTACATGATGAAGCGGCTCGGCTTCATCGACACGCATGCCAATCTGGTGTGGGGTGCCGCCACGGCTCTCATCTATGCGACCCCCGCGGTCGGCGGCTGGATCGGCGACAAGCTCATCGGTACGCGTCGCATCATGCTGATCGGCGCCGTCGTTCTCGCGCTCGGCTACGCCATCCTGTGGCTTCCCATCAACAACGCCACCTTTTTGTATATCGCGCTCGGCGTGATCATCGTCGGGAACGGCTTCTTCAAACCGAACACCGGCAACCTGGTGCGCAAGATCTACGAGGGCGATGACACGCGCATCGACAGCGCCTTCACCATGTACTACATGGCGGTGAACATCGGCTCGATGATCTCGATGACGCTGACACCCTGGATACGCGACTACGTCGGCGCGCATTACGGGGACAGCGCAGGCTGGCACACCGCCTTCGGCGCGTGCTCGATCGGCCTTCTCATCGGGCTGCTCAACTATTCGCTCATGCGGCGCACGCTTGCGCACATCGGCTCGCCGCCCGATGAGATGCCGGTGACGGCTTCGCGGCTGCTCGCTACGGCGGCCGGGGGCATCGTCATGGTGGGCGTGACCGTCGTGATCCTGCAGAGCGAGTCGCTCGCGCGAGCCTGTGTCTACGCGGCGGGCGTCGATCGTGCTCGGGATCTTCCTGCATCTGATCCACAGCAGCCGCCGCGACGAGCGCGCCGGCATGATCGCAGCGCTTTTGCTGATCGTGCAGACGATCTTCTTCTTCATCTTTTATCAGCAGATGTCGACCTCGCTGAATCTGTTCGCGCAGCACAACGTCAATCTCGACTTCAGGCTGTTCGGCTGGCACCTCTTCAACTGGATTCCCGAGCAGTACCAGAATCTCAACTCGATCTGGATCGTCGTCCTAAGTCCCGTGCTCGTCTTCATCTACAACTCGCTCGGCCGCGTCGGCAAGGATCCCTCCGTCGCGGTGAAATACGTGTACGGGTTCGTGGCCGTCGCGATCGGGTTTTTCATCTACGGGGTGGGAGCCCGGTGGGCGGTGAACGGCCAGGTGTCCTCGTGGATCATGGTGTGGGGCTACGGACTGTATTCGCTCGGCGAGCTGCTCGTCAGCGGCCTCGGACTTGCCATGATTGCGCGCTACGTGCCCGCACGCATGGGCGGCTTCATGATGGGCGCGTACTACCTCGCCTCGGGCATCTCCCAATATCTCGGCAGTGTCGTCGCCAATTTCGCGCATATCCCGGAGAATCTCACCGATCCGGTGCAGTCGCTCATGATCTACACCCGGCTCTTCAACAAGCTTGGCTTCGCAGGCATCGCCTGCACGGTGATTGCGATCGCGATGCTGCCACTGCTCGGGCGCCTGTCGGCGAGCCACGCACACGCAACGGCCGGTGTACCGCCAACCCCCAGGCCTGAACGGACGGGCGAGCTGAACGCGGCTTCCTGAACACGGCTTCCCGAACGGGCCTCAGCGCTCGATCAGCGTTCTGCCTTCGGGCGCGAGCAGGTCCTGCACTTGCGGGTGAGCACGCATGTAGTCTGCGAAGAAGGGACAGCGTGGAATGACCCGCCAGCCGCGCTCACGCGCGGCGGCAAGGCTGCCCTCCACGAGCCGTGTGCCGATGCCTCGCCGCTCGATCTGCGGCGGAACCCCCACGTGCGTGAACGTGACGGTGTCATGATCGAGCCGATAGTCGGCGACCGCGATGAAGCCATCGAGCTCGGCCTCGAAGCGCGACGCCGCGGGGTTGTCGCGCACGGTGATGGACACGCCGGGTGGGGAAGTCATGCTCGAGCTCCTGTCAGCGCGCGTTCGCTGCAGGCGGCGGTGATGCGCCGAGCTGCATGAGAAGGCGGGTCAAAAGATAGATTCGTGGGACGGCGCTCGTGAGGTCGACCCACTCATGATCGGTGTGGAAATCACCACCCACGAACCCGAGTCCATCGAGGGCCGGCGTACCCTCGCCCATCGCGAGCGCGGACTCCGAGGCGCCGCCGTTACCCGAGGACTCGAGCTTCTTGCCGAGCTCAGCATAAATCCCACGCGCGCGTGCCGCGAGCGCATCGATGGCCGCATTCTCGGTGAGCGGGGGGAAGGCAGCGCTGTGCGTCACCGTGACGGTGGTATCCGGTATCTTGGGCTTTGCCGCCACCGCTTCCACCTTGGCGAGCACCGCATCGAAATCCTCGCGCTTGCGATAGCGCACGTTGAGCGTCGCCTCCGCCAGGTCCGGAATGATGTTGTCACGCTCACCGGCTCTCAAGACGGTGAGGTTCACGGTCGTGCCGTCGCCCGAGTGGGGAAAGGCATTTTCGAGCGCCCTCAGCTGATGGACCAGCTCGAGCGCGGCGTTGCGCCCTTTCTGTGGCGCCATGCCCGCATGCGCCGCACGGCCTTTCACCGAGATGTGAATGCCCGAGGATCCCTTGCGCCACACCGTGAGCGCATCGGGCGGATCGCCGGGCTCCATGTTGAGCTCGACGTCCGCCTCATGGGCGAGGCGCAGGATGAGCTTCATCGAGCCCGGTGAGCCGCGCTCCTCGCTGTCATCGAGGAGCAGCTTGATCGTCGAGAAGTCCTTGAAACCGATGTCGTGAAGGATTTTCAAGGCCGTGACCGCCGTCACCACGCCAGCCTTCTCATCGCCGACACCCGGACCGTGGGCGCGATCAGCTTCGATGCTGAACGGCCGCGCTGCCGCCGTTCCAGCGCCGAAAACGGTATCGACGTGGGCGATGATGAGAATGCGACCCTTGCCGGTGCCATGAAAGGTGGCAACCACATTTCCCGGAAGTCCCGGTGCCTCGGCCGGCTCAGAGCTCACCTGCGCTCCAAGGGCCTGGAGGCGCTCTGCGAGGATGCCACCGACGCGCGCACCGCCCTCGACATCGCCGGTTCCGGAGTCGATGTCGACGATCTGCTTCAGGAGCTCGAGTGCGCGGGTACGCTCCTCGAGGGTGGCCTGATACACCTTCGCATCCCGCTGCGGCGCCGCGGTGGCGGCGGTCGCAAGCGCGAGGCCGAAAATAAGACTGATCCCCGCGGGAACAAACCCTGCAGGCCATGGAAATCCAGGCATCGTGCTCTCCCTCGGCACCGTCTTGCGCGCATTGTCACCTGAGTCTCGCGCTAAGGAAAACTCGGGCGTCGTTCGTGCGTTAGTGGGGGATGGCTTTCACGCGCACAGCTCGGCAAGCATTGAAGTGGCTCGGCCTCGGGGTCGCGATAGTGCTGGGGCTCATCGCGGTCCTGTGCATCGCGATCGCGCTCACCGACCCCAATCGACTGCGCGGGCGGGTCGCACGGCTCGCGGCAGGAGGCTCGGGGCGTGAGATTCGGATCGATGGCGCAATGCACGCGCACCTTTGGTCATGGACTCCCGAGCTCAGCGCGGAGCGCGTCACCGTGGGGAATCCTTCGTGGACGCCGCCGGGCGTGAACGCCGAAATCGGTCGCATTTCCCTCGCAGTGGATCTGCGTGCCCTGCTGTCGGGCAGGCTCCTCTTCGAACGCGTCAAGTTGCAGTCGGTGTCACTGCATCTCATCCGCGATGCAGCGGGCCTTGCCAACTGGCAGTGGGTCGACCCGCGGATCAGACCCGGCAAGGGGCTGCCGCTGATGCACAGCCTCTCACTCGAGAATGCACGGGTGACGCTGCAGGACGACCGGCGCCACCTCAAGTTCGATGGCGTCGTTTCGGCACGTGATCTGCCCGGCTCTGTGCGCCCTGCGCCGCTGCGGATCGACGCAGCGGGCCAACTGAATGGTCGCGCGGTCACGTTCGCCGTCAATGCCGATCCGCTCGCACTCGTGCGGCGCAACCGTCCGTATCGTTTCGCGTTCCTCGAGCGCTCGAGCGGCACGACCGTTCGAGGCAGCGGTTCTCTGCCGCGTCCGTTCGACGTTCTGTGGCTCGAGACGACCTACGATGCGCAGGGCGAGGATTTGAGAGACCTCTATTTCCTGACCGGGCTCGGCCTATTCGATACGGGTCGTTACCGCCTGACCGGCAAGCTCGTGCGTGAAGGGAACCACTTCGAGTTCAGCGATCTCGTCGCCCGATCCGGCGCGAGCGATGTGCACGGTGAGCTGTCCGTCGAATCCGCTGTCGCTCACCGGGCGCAGGTGAGCGCGACGTTGTCCTCGCAGCGCATGCGCATGGCGGATCTTGGACTGCGAGCCGCGGGCCGTGCAGGCGAGCCAACCGGCCTCTTGCCGGCGCGGCCGCTGCCCATCGCCGGATTGCGTGCGAGCGAGTGGTCGCTCAGCTATCGCGCACGCACTCTGGAGTGGGGCCGCCTCATGCTGAGCGCTCTCGAAGGACACGCGCGGCTCGATCACGGCGTTCTCAATATCAGCCCCCTGTCCGCCGAGCTCCAGAACGGACGCATTCATGCGCGACTGCGGCTCGATGCGGCGCGCCAGTTACCTGCCGCGCAGCTCGATGGCCGGATCGTCGATCTGCCTCTCGATCAGTTCGGCCACAAGCCGGGCCACGATCCTCTGGTGGATGGCGTGCTCGAGGCCCACATCGACTTGAGCGGGCGCGGCCGCTCGCTGCGAGAAATCGGTGCGAGCGCGCAGGGAACGGTCACGGCCGTACTGCCGCACGGTCAGATTCGTGCCGCGCTCGCCGATCTCGCAGGCCTCGATCTGCAGCGCGGACTCGGTCTGGCTTTGAGCAAGGATCGCAAGGACACCGGGTTGCGCTGTGCGGTCGCAAGCTTCGATATTCATGAAGGCTCTGCGACGGCGCGCACGCTGGTCGTCGACACGCAGCCGACGGTCATTACCGGGCAGGGCACCGTTCGCCTCGACTCAGGCGCGCTCGATTTCACCGTTCGCGGGCATCCGAAGCACGTGAGCCTGATGCGCGTCCGCTCACCGCTTTTGATTGGTGGCACGGTTCTGCATCCCGCCTTCCGCATCGCACCGCGCAGCGCGCTCGCCCAGGCAGGTGCCGCGGTCGCCCTCGGAGTCGTTCTCACTCCCGTGGCCGCTGCGCTCGCATTCGTGGATCCCGGCCTGGCGAGCGATGCGAACTGCACCGGGCTCATGGAGGACGCTCGAGACAAAGGGGTACCGGTGGCCGGTACCGCCTCGCGCTGAGCGCAGGCTCAGAAGGCGGAGGAAGGCGTCGCGATCAACGCGCTGTAGCCGTTCCAGATGATCTCGATACCGATGCACATCAGGATGAATGCCGACAGCCGCACCATGACCTCGAGTCCCGTCGCGCCCAGGCGTCGTGCGAGATTCTCCGCGAAGCGGTAGGCGATGTAGATGCTGAGGCCGATCGCGACCAGACCCACGAACGCGCCCACGGCATGCAGTGCAAGCTGCGTCAGATACAGATTGACGGCGGGCTTGCGGCTGCCGATGGTGATGGCGACGGACATCGAGCCGGGTCCGACGGTCAGTGGCATTGTGAGGGGATAGAAGCTGCCCGCGGCCTGCGCCGGGCTCGGCAGCTCCGCTGCCCCGTGATCGGACCACTGTTCCTGGGTAAGAAGCTTCCAGCCAAGCGCAGTCACCACCAGGCCACCTGCGATCCGGACGACGGGCAGTTGCACGCCGAAGAACTCGAGAAGCCACGGACCGAGGAGCATGGAGCCGAGCAGCAAGGCAAATCCATTGATTGCGATGCGCCGGGCGAGCGCATGACGATCGGCGCGCGACAGCCCGGTCGTCATCGCGAGAAAGAAGGGCGCGGACTCGATCGGATTGACGATCGGGAAAAGACCCGCGAAGGTCAGCAGGAACGCCTCGACCACACTGCTGACCGCCGTGCTCATGCGTCGTGCCGAGCGCGCCGTGCAGTGGCTTCAGCCGACGGCGTGGCTGTCCACGCTCTGGTGCCAGGCCGCGAGGAGCTCCTCCTCACGCGCAGGCGCGAGACCCGCCCTGAGCTTGTCGCGCTCGGCCTGCGGTCGCGACAGGTGCCAGGCGAGGGTGTCGCGTACGGTCTCCTCGAGCGGGGTGATGCGAAGCCCGGCGCGCAGAGCGCGCGCGTCGCTGATCTCGGCAAAGCCGGCGCTGTCACCCGATTGGGGCGACCAGATGGGGATGTCGGCGTCGAGCGAGGGATCGTGCTTCTGCAGGAATTCCGCCGTGACCCACGTCGCCCGCGGCGGCGGGCTTGGGTGCGCGAGCGCCTGGGCACTCGCGAGGCTCGCCTGGATGAGGTGCCCCATCGTGTACTTGCCGGGCGGAGTCACCAGATTGAACGTGCCGTGAACGCTGCGCTCGGCGATGTCGATCGTGAAGCGCGCCAGATCACGCACGTCGATGAACTGAATGTGATCGCGCGGTGTACCCGGAACGAGCATCTCACCGCCGCGCGCCGCGCGTGCGGGCCAATAGGTGAAGCGGTCCGTGTGATCGTTCGGACCGACGACATAGCCCGGACGCACGATCGCGGCGCGCCCGGGAAGTGCGGCGAGCACGCTCTTTTCGCACAGCGCCTTCAATGGACCGTAGGTCTCGCCGTCGACTTTTTCGATGCTCTCGTCGGAGAGCTTGCCGAGAGCGGAGTCCTCATCGTTCGGCTTGGCGAAGCTCGCATAGGCCGAGACGGAGGAGACGTAGATGTAGTCGTGCACGACGGGCGCGAGCAGCTCGGCGGAAAGGCGTACATGCCGCGGTACGTAGCCCGAATCATCGATCACGACATCCCACGAGCGGCCCTTGAGCGCATCGAGCTTGCCGTCGCGATCGCCCTGCAGCTTCTCGAGCTGCGAGAAAAGCTCCGCGTGCGTATGCCCCCGATTGAACAGAGTCACCGTGTGACCGCGTGCCACCGCGCGCTCGGTGATGTGTACGCCGAGGAACTGCGTACCACCGAGAATCAGGATGCGCAGCGGACGCCGTGCGTGCTCTGCGCTCCAGGACGTATGCGCCGCAGCGACGAGGGAGCCGGATGCGGCGGAGATGAAGAGGCGTCGATTCATAGAGCTCTCTTTATAGGTAGAGTTCTCTTGACTCATTCTCGCACAGTTGCGTGTGCTTCAGATCAGCTTCACGAGCTGCTTGCCGAAGTTGCGGCCCTTGAGAAGTCCCAGAAATTGTCGCCGGCGATCATGCCGCACAGCGCGATGCGCGCGAAGGCGTTGGCATGCAGACGATAGTCGACGCAGGCATCGAAGCCGAGCTCCTCGCACACGTAGCGACACTTCGCGAGCTGGCCCACCACCTCGCCGGCGGTCGCCCCGAGCATCACTTCATCCAATGGCTAGGCAGCCGCGTAGCTCTTCTTGGCACTCATTCGCCCGCGCATGTATGGATCGAGACTGAGAAAATGGTGCACTGGGCGTCGGTTCGCCCGTCGGGCGGGACACCAGGCGCTGCAGCTTGTTGATGCGTGCCATGGGATCACTCAGTTGTCGTCGCAGTGCTCACACCTGCGGCCGGGGGAACCGTCTGCAACCACGTAGCGGGCAGCCTGCAACTTCGGAATGAGAACGCTGATGCTCAAAAGCGCCTCGCGGCATGCTCGCACCTCGAGGCCCGGCGGCTCGAGCGACCGCGCGCTGCGACCGATCTCATCGGCCAGGAACACGGCGAGATGCTTGAGCTGTGCGATGGACACATCCAGAAGCAATGCAGGCTCGGTCATGAGAGCGGCTCGTCGGGCAACGGGGAGACTGTATATTCATACAGCCGTGAGTCTGATGCAAGCGTGCGCATCGCTGGCGCACGCACAAGCCACGACCCCAACGCCCGATTCGCAGACGGTTCAGGAAGTTACGGTCACAGCGCAGCGACTGAGCCTCATCGGCACCGCCGCCACGGCGAGTGAAGGCGTCGTCGTCAATGATGAGCTCGCGCTCACTCCCGCATATCGACCCGCGCAGCTCCTTGAGACCGTGCCGGGCCTTGCGGTTACTTCACACAGCGGCGAAGGCAAGGCCAACCAGTATCTGCTGCGGGGCTACAACCTCGATCATGGCACCGACCTCGCAACGTTCGTCGACGGCATGCCGGTGAACGAGCCCACCCACGCGCACGGCCAGGGTTACACCGATCTCAATTTCATGATTCCGGAGCTCGCGACCAACATTCGCTACAGCAAAGGACCCTACTACGCCGCGGAGGGCGATTTCGCCTCCGTCGGCGCCGTGCACATCGACTACCTGGACACGATCGAAGACCAGGCAGCGCTGTCAGCGGGAACGCTCGGGTTCGAGCGACTCTTCGCGGCCGGCTCGACCCACATCGGTCCTGGCGATGCACTCGGCGCGCTCGAGCTGCAGCACTATGACGGCCCGTGGGCGAGCCCGGATGATCAACGCAAGGCCAACGCGGTGCTGCGCTACAGCGAGGGCAACGAGCGCGATGGGTACAGCGTGACGGCGATGTTCTATCACGCCCTGTGGAATGCGACGACGGATCAGCCCGAGCGCGCCATCGCGCAGGGCTTGATCGGTCGCTTCGGCACTCTCGATCCTTCAGACGGAGGCGAGGCACAGCGCGAGAGCCTGACCGCACGATACTTCCGCACGGTGGGCGAGGGAGAACTCACTGCGAGTGCCTATGTATTCGGCAATCATCTGAGCCTGTGGAACGACTTCACCCATTTCCTCATCGACCCCATCAACGGCGATCAGGAGGAGCAGCACGAGGACCGCATCGCGACGGGCGCCGCCCTCAGCTACGCGCGCCGCGCCGCGCTCTTCGGTTTCAACAGCGACCTCGCCGCAGGCGTGCAGGTGCGCTACGACGACAACGACGTGGCGCGTGTTCCGACCCGCGATCGCCTGCCGCTCACTGCGAGTGAGGACCCCTTGGGGTTCAGCGAGTCCGATCGGGTGCACCTGGCGAGTGATGCGATCTATGTGCAGGCGACGACGCACTGGACCGGAACGATTCGCAGCGTCATCGGTCTGCGCGAGGACTACCAGCACGGGAGCGATGTGGGCACGAACCACGGCAGCGCGAGCGCCGCGCTCTTGGAGCCCAAAGCGAGTCTCATCTATACGCCCGTCGATACCACCGAGATCTACCTGAGTGCCGGACGTGGTTTCCACAGCGACGATCTGCGCGGCGTGAACGAGGCGAAAAACCAGGGCGTGCCCGGCGCTCCGCTCATCGCGCGGCAGACCGGAGAGGAGATCGGCATTCGGCAGGAACTCCTCGATGGCAAGCTTGCAGCGACGCTCGCTCTCTTCAATCTCGACGCCGAGTCGGAGACCACCTACGACCCCGACTTAGGAGAGGATACGGCGGGGCCAGCCAGCCGCCGCACGGGTTACGAGCTCAACGTCACCTATCAGCCCGTGCGCTGGCTCGAGATCTATGCCAGCGTGTCCCAGGACCGTGCGCGTTTTCGTGCCGCCTACGACGATGGCACCGGGCACATCGGCTACTACTTGCCCAATGCGCCGTTCGCGACGGCCTCCTTGAGCGCCTACGTCAAGAATCTCAACTCCTGGAGCGGAGGTCTCGAGTATCGCTATCTCGGCGCTTTCCCGCTTTCGTCCGATGATGTGGTCCAGGGGTCGGGCTACGGTGAGTGGAACGCCGACCTGCACTACGCCTTCGCTGACCGCTGGAGTGTCGCCTTCGGCCTGTACAACATTCTCGATGTGAAGGCGAACGCCGCCGAGTTCTGGTACGTGGACCGACTGCGTGGTGAACCCGCTGAGGGCATTGCCGATGTGCACGTGCATCCGCTCGAGCCCTTCACCGTGCGGGTAACTCTCGCGAAGATGCTCTAAAGCTGCGCGCCGATCCGCTAGGTACGGCGTGACTCGAGCGCAAGTCCCAGGCCGAACGCAACGAACAATGCGCCGGTGATCCGATCGAGCCCCGCGACGAGCACAGGCTTGCGTAGCAGGCGCGCGATAGGCCGCGTCGCCAGGATGAGGCACGCAAACCAGATCAGACCCAGCACCGCATGAATGAGCCCGAGCAGGAGGATGAACGCTGCCACCGGTGCGCCTTGGGGCACGAACTGCGGCAGGAAGGAGACATAGAACACGCCGACCTTGGGATTGAGGAGATTGGTGAGTGCTCCGCGTGCGAACGCGGCTCGGCCGTGAGCCGAAACCGATTCGATCTGAAAGGCGTGCCGCGGGTGCCGCAGCATCCGATAACCGATCCAGATGAGGTATGCGGCGCCGGCGTAACGCAGGATCCGGTACGCGAGCTCAGAGGCTGCAAGGAGTGCGCCGAGTCCCACGGCAACCAGCGCCGCCCAAATGAGACAGCCGCCCGCGATGCCCAGGCCCGCAAGCGCCGCCGGACGTGCGCCGTCGGCCGTGGCAGTGCGCAGCACCAGCGCCGTGTCGAGCCCGGGTGTCACGGTGAGCAGGCTCGCGGCGGCTGTGAAAGCGATGAGCGCAGCCGCTACGGAGTGCACGGTTTCACGCGAATGAACGGCAGTGCGATCAATGCCACCACGGCGGCGAACATCACGTACCAGGCTGGAGCGAACACCGAAAGACCGAGGCTCTGCGTGGACCAGGTGAGAATCGCGGGCGCGAAGCCGCCGAAAATCGTGAACGCGCCGTTGTAGACGATGGACATGCCCGTCGAGCGCACGCCTGTGGGAAAGATCTCCGACAGGCCCGCCGGCGCCACACCGACGAAGCTCGCGACCAGCACGCAGAAAGCGCTGAGGACACAGATCAGAGTCGCCGTCGTCGGGCTTGCCTTGAGCCACATGAAAAGTGGCAGTACGCACACCAGCAGCAGCACGGCGCTCGTGGTCAGCATGCGCCGGCGTCCCAGCCGGTCCGAGAGGCTTCCGCAAATCACACACGTCGGCACGAACAGGAAATTACCGATCAGGGATGCACCGAAGGCTTGACGTGCCGTGAAGTGGAAGGACACCTGCACATAGACCGGCGAATACACGATCAGGACGTAGACTGCGACCGCCCACAGGACCGCGACCCCGATTCCGATGATCAGCTCGCGGCTGTGATGTCGAAACACTTCCAGCAGCGGTGGCGAGAGCGACTGCTCGCGCTCACGTCGGGCTGCTTCGGCTTGAAAGGCCTCGGTTTCCTGCAGTGTCCGCCGCAGAAAAAGACCCGCGGGCAGAATCAAAATCCCGAACAGGAAGGGAATTCTCCAGCCCCAGGCCTCCACATCCTTCTGTGCGAGCAGCGCAGTCACCAGGAAGGCGGCGAGCGCGCCCAGGATGTTCGAGATCCCCATGCTGGCCTCGAGCCACGATGAGACGACACCGCGCCGTTCCTCGCTCGCGCTCTCGAGCAGAAACGCGGTCGCCCCGCCCACTTCGCCGCCGGCCGAAAATCCCTGCAGCACCCGGCCGAGGAGCAGCAAGAGCGGGGCGCCGACCCCGATCGCAGCGTAGGTCGGCGCAAATGCGATGGTCCCCGTTCCGAGGGCCATCAACAGAATCGTCAGGGTGAGCGCCGCCTTGCGGCCGGCCCGGTCGCCGTAGTTGCCGATGAGCAGCGCGCCGAGCGGGCGCACGACGAAACCGAGGCCGAATGCCAAAAAGGCCTTGAGCAGATTGACCGAAGAGCCATCGCTTACGAAGAAATTGCCGGCAATGTAGCCGGCAAAGAGCGCGTACACGGTGAAGTCGTACCACTCGAGCATGTTGCCGATCGAGGCCGCGACGACGGCGCGTGTCTGCCCGGATGCCACCGCCGGCGGGACACAGGTTGCGGCGTGACCGCCACCATGGAGTCTTCGCTCATCGATTCAGAGCGTGGGATGCACGGGGCTGAACACGGGCTTCAGCAGGAAGTGCCGGACGAGCGTGCCGTAGCCTGAATAGACGAAATGCGCGTTGCGCTCGACCCACAGTGCGCCCTGTTCTCGCGGTAGTGCCGCGGTATGTCATACCACGGCATGGCCGGCTCGGCGTGGTGAACGACGTGCAGATTGTTGTACAGGAAGAGGAGTCCGAAGACGACGTTCGACTCGACCGATGCGGTCCTCTCGCGATGGTCCTCGGCGGCCCGGTGCTCGGTGAAAGCGCGCAGCAGTCCCAGACTCATGCCCGGATAGGCGACGAGCAGCACGTACTGCCACCACGGAAAGCCGCAGACGCCGGAGATGAACCAGAAGAGCAGCCCGACTGCGACGAAGTGAAGGGCCCAATGCGGCAGATGGCTGTAATCGCCACGCGCCACGCGCTGCGATTCGCGTACGACCAGCGTCTCGAGCCGCAGCAGCGGCCCGATGAGCAGTCTCCCGAGCAGCGTCTGATTGAAGATCAGAAGAGCGCGCCGCACCTTCCCGAGGCGTGCCCACTCGGCCTGGCGCACGTAATAGGATTCGGTGTCCACGCCCGGTACGGTCAGGTCCGGATCGCGGTGGTGGGTCCGATGACTCTTGCGATAGAGCGGGAATGGAAACCACATGCCGATCGGCGGGAACACCACCGCAAAGGCGCAGCCAGCGCGGCACGCCGCGAAAGGCGTGAATGGCCTCGTGCTGCAAGGAGAAGTGCCAGGCCGTGAGGTAGGACCCGACGATGAGGATCACCCACCAGGGCAGCAGCGCGTGATACCACACCAGCGCGAACCACGCGGCGTAAAGCACGATCGCGACGAGCCAGGTGGGCCCGTCGATTCGTCGGAATGTGCTCGCGGTGGCTTCCATGGCTCCTTGGGTCAGTGACCAGGCGATGTCAGCGCAGCGAACCCCCGGTGCACCATCTTCGCGAGCGGGTGCTCGCTCCAGAAACGGGTCGCGGCCTCGAAGCGCTGTGACAGCCCATCATACGACGCAGCCTCCGGGTGCACGAAACGCTCGAGCAGAAGCTCGGTCATAAGCGCCCGCAACGCCGAACTCCTATGGGCTTGGGTGAAGGCGGATGTCAGGGAATCAAGTCCCGAGCCTGAGCCGACGATCGGTGGAATCGGCGTACGAGCGGTCTGGCCAATCACCCGCACCTGCCGCGTGAGCTCAGGCGCATGCTTCTCCAGGAGCGCAAAGCTAAAGGCATCGATCGGGGCCACCTCCGCACGCGCTTCCTGCACAGCGCGCACTGCGCCCTGGGGGGTGACCTGAGGCGCGACGACCTCACCGTAAAGCGGCGTCGCCGTCCCAAACGGCATGAGATGATGCAGTGCAGCAGCGTAACCCGATTGCGACTCCGGGCTCGTCAGGGCGAGGCGCCGGCCGAAGGTATCGCTCAGCGTGGCGAAGCGGCTGTCCGCGTGGACGATCCAGTTGCTCCAGTAGACGGGCTCCTGCGCGAACTCCGGGGGGGAGGGCACGGGCGCCGCGACGATGACGGGGCGAGGGTCAGAGCGTGAGTACGGCAGGCCGCACATGAAGACCGCAGCCTGATCGCTGCGCTGCCAGAGCGCGCTGATCGGCTGCGGAGCGACGTGCTCGATCACCGTGATCGGAAGGCCGCTCTGTGCCGCGATCGCGCTGAACAGGCGCCGCCATAGCGCGCCCGTGGCCGCGTCCACCGAGTACATGCGAGCGTTTGCGATCAAGGCGCGCGAGCATCCTCGGGGAAGAAGCGCGACACCGCATTGGCGCGGATGAACTGCGATGCCACTTCGTGGATCGGCCGCGTCTGCGGGTGCGCGGGGTCGGGCATCGAACGGCAGTGCCGCGCGAAAGGCAGACCAGAGCGCCGCGCTCGGTGCGCCGAAGTTGCGCGCCGGATTCTGCTTCTTGCGCATGTCGAGCCAGTACGTACCGCTCAAGAGATCCTCCGCAAGCAACTCGACGGTGTCGTCGACGGCAAGGCGCGCACGCGTCACACGCAAGCGCGTCTGCGACTGCAGATCCTCGACCGTCTGGATGAGGGGATTGCCCTCGGGAGCCACCGGCACGGCGAGTCCCTGCAGCTCCTGCATGAGCGAAGCGGCCGCAAGCCCGCTCGCCTGCGAGGAGCCGAAGCGGCCCGGCTCGCCGACGTCAACGACCGTGGCCGGAATGACGGTGAAGAACGTGTTCGTGAAGCGATTGATGCGCTGTGTGACGGCGACGTCCATGTTGACCAGAGCAATGGTGAACGCCTCGATCTCATTGGCGAGCGGGAAGGGGTCCCAGTTCGCATTGGAGAGAATGAAGCCGTGCTGGCCGTGACTGCGCACGCCGCCCTTCACATAGAACTTGCGAAGTTGCGCAGTATCGAGCTCCCAGGAGTCACCTGGCGATGCCCCCACCCGCACTGCAGGGTTGTGATCGGATGAGTTGATCTGCAGCTCGAGAACGTCGCGCAGCTGCGCCCAGGCCTGCCAGGCCGATCCCTGGCGGATCGAAGAGGCGCGCAGACTCTCGGGGTCCTGAATGATGCGCGCGGAATCCTCATCGAACAGATAGCTGCCCTTGAGCAGTCTCAACATGCGCGCTGCGTGCCAGTTGAGCCATTTGAAAGGACGGTTCGCCTGCACCGGCCCCGCGAGCGGCGTGATGCTGCTGTTCATGCCGTTCAGGTCGACGGCGTAGATGAGGTCGGCCCATGCGAGCGCGTCGCGGGCATCATGAAGGAGAAGTGCAGTCTGACCGCTCGCATAGGAGTTCGAGCTCTGCAGCGCACTGTCATCGGCCGCAAACGGTTGCAGCGGCGCGAGACCCGCACGCTCGAGCGCCTCGGCCGAGCTCATGCGCTCACCGCGGTAGTACGCCTCGCCGGCGCCGACCATGACGGCGCCGATGTTCGTGAAGGGTCCGAGATCGCCTTCGCCCACGGTGCTGCGTGAAAGCACGACCGGCGTAATGCGCTCATTGATCAGATCGAGCAGGCGCTGCGTCAGCTGCGGACTTGCCGCCTCGTAGCTCATGGTGTTCGCACGGACCACCATCATGGCGCGTACGATTTCCTCGTCGGCGATTTCCGGACCCATGCCGGCGAGCGCGCCGCGACGGAAGATCGACAGTTGACGCGCTTCGAGCAGAGGCTTGTTCTCGGGTGACAGCGGGTCTCCCGCGAAGATGACCGACTCGCGCCCGGCTCCGGAGCCGCGATTGAACCAATACACCGGCACGCCTTCTGCCGCAGCCTCGAGCAGCAGACCGTAGGCATCGAGCGAGCGCTGGCGAGCCTCGGGGCTCAGACTCACCTTCGCGCCGGCTCGGGCCACCTCGACGACTTGATCGACGTTGAGATCGTGCCCCGTCAGCACGATGGTCTTGTCCGCCAGGGTCGGGGTGATCGGGTGATAGGCCGAGGCGGGCGCTGCGCGCAGCGGTGCGATGGCGGCGCAGCTCAGCAAGGCGAGCAGCAAAAAAGCGTCAGATCTTCGCGCGACATCGGGCATGGGCTCTCCACTCGAGATGAGAATGCGCGCAGGCTGCGCGCGCCGACCGCGCGCCGTCAATGGCTGATGCGCGTCCCGGCGAGCACGCGTTCGTTGGGCTCGTAGCCCATTCCGGGCTGATCGGTCAGAGTGAGCCAGCCCTCGGCGTCGACCGCGAGTGGCTCAGCCATCATGTAGTCGCGCCGCTCGAGGCTCCACTCGGGCGGATCGAACGGATACTCGAGCAGCGGAGATTCAGCAAGGCCTGCCGCGAGATGTGCGTTGGCCGTGACGCCCATGCCGTTGGTCCAGGTGTGGGGCGTGAAGATGAGATTGTGCTCGAGCGCCATGATCGCAATGCGCCGCAGTCCGGTGATGCCCCCTACGAGCGCCACATCCGGCTGCAGGACATCGAGACATCCCGCGCCGATGAGATCGCGCAGCTCATGCACCTGGCGCGTCATCTCGCCACCTGCGATGCGCACGTCCGTCGCCTCGCGCAAGGCGCGCATGCCGGCGTGATCTGCGCGGTGCAGAGGTTCCTCCATCCAGTAAATGTCGAGCCGCTCGAGCTCGCGCGCCACCGCGAGCGCATCCTTGAGCGTCCAGGCAGCCTCGGTGTCCCACGGCAGGCGCCAGCCCTGATTGCAGTCGACGAGCAGGTCGAGTCGCTGGCCGACCCGTGCGCGCACGGCCTCGAGCGCACGCACGTCATCACGCCAGTCGCCGCGGTGAAAGCGCACCTTCATGGCGCGAAATCCCTGTGCGAGATAACGCTCGGCCTGATCCGCCATCCCGCTCGAGTCGCGCAGCACGCCCGAGGAGGCGTAGGCCCGCAAGCGGTTCGAAAGGCCCCCGAGCAGCTTCCAGCATGGCAGGCCTGCGATCTTTCCAGCGAGATCCCAGAGCGCGAGATCAAGCGGCCAGCAGCGTCCGTAGTGAAAGTCGATGTGAGAGAGAACGCGATAGTGTCTCTCGAGCGCGAGCGGGTCCTCGCCGATGAACAGCTCCTCGTGACCGGCGAAGCCGACCATCTTGTCGCCGGAGCCATAGCCGACGAGCCCACTCTCGGTCGCGACGCGCACGAGCGTCGCGTCGAAGTGGATGCGCGGCTTGGAGTCCCAGCTCGCGCGAAAGGGCGGTTCGAACGCCAGGCGATGGTGACTGATCTCGATCGAGCGGATGCGGTGTGGCGTAGGCGCGCGGCCGCTCACCGGTACTGCGTCCAGATCGTCTTGAAATCGGCGTACTTGTCGATCGCGTGCGGGGAGCGGTCGCGGCCGAAGCCGGACTGTTTGAAGCCGCCGAACGGGGTCGCGAGGGACGAGCGATCGAAGGTGTTGACCCAGACCGTGCCGCCGCGCAGCGCGCTCGAGAGGCGGTGGGCGACGTTCATGTCGGAAGTCCAGACGGCGGCGGCGAGGCCGTAGACCGTGTCGTTTGCGAGCCGCACGCCCTCGGCTTCCTCAGCGAAGCTCGAGAACGCTCAGCACCGGCCCGAAGATCTCCTCGCGGGAGACCCGCATCTCCGGGCGGACGCCGTCGAGGACCGTCGCCTCGACGTAGTAGCCGCCCGTCTCCTCGAGCGCCTGGCCTCCGCCGAATGCGACGCTGCGCACCCGCAGCGACACCGCCGTCGATGTAGCCGAGCACGCGCTGCATGTGCCCTCGTCGATCAGCGCGCCCATCTGCGTCGCAGGATCGAAGCGGATGGCCGAGCGTGATGGTTTCGGCGACGCGCGCGATCGCATCGATCAGATCGGCGTCGCACTTCGCGCTGCACGATGCAAGCGCGAGCCGGCGTGGCAGGTTTCGCCGGCGTTGTAATAGATGCCCCAGGCGATGCCGGACGCGGCCGCCTCGATGTCCGCATCCTTCATCACCACGTGCGGGCTCTTGCCGCCGCACTCGAGCGCGACGCGCTTCATGTTCGATTCGCCGGCATAGCGCATCATCAGCTTGCCGACTTCGGTCGAGCCCGTGAAGCTCACCATGTCGACATCGCGCATGCAGCGCCAGCGGTTTGCCGGCTTCCTCGCCGAAGCCCGGGACGACATTGAAGCACACCGGGCGGCAGGCCGGCCTCGACGGCCAGTTCGCGCGAGGCGGATCGCGCTGAGCGGGGACTGCTCGGCGGGCTTCAGGATCGACGGAGTTGCCGGCAGCAGCGCCGGTCCGAGCTTCCACGCGCTGATGATGAGCGGGTAATTCCAGGGAACGATCGCGCCGATGACGCCGAGCGGCTCACGCCGCACGAGCGCCAGCTCATGCGGGCCGGTCGGCGCGACTTCATCGTACAGCTTGTCGGCGAACTCCGCGTAGTAGGCGATGCAGTCCGCGGCGAACGCGACGTCGACATTGACCGAGTTGAGAATCGGCTTGCCCACATCGAGCGTCTCGAGCATGGCACAGGCGATCGATGTCCGCGCGAATGAGCTCTGCAAATCGATGCATCACGCGCTTGCGCGTGGCGGGATCGGTTCGACGCCAGCGCCCCGCTCGAATGCCGCGCGCGCAGCCTGCCACAGCGACGTCTACATCGGCTGGCCCGCAGCGGGCGACCTGGGCGATGACCTTGCCATCGATCGGACTGATTCCTCGAAAGTCTGCGGCCGAGCGAGCCGCGACCAGCTTGCCATCGATGAACGCCCGGCCCTCCGGGCGCGTGGCCGGCGCGAGTTGTCTCCCAATCCTTGCGGGTGCGAGCGGTGCTTGCGGTGTTCATGGCCTATTAGCTCTCTGCAGTATGCGGGTGGCGAGGTGAAGCAGGTCCGCATCGCGAACCGGCCGGCGGTTCGAGCGGCGCATGGCCTCATTTTCGGGCCGCGCCATCTGAGCGGCCAGCTGTTGCGGCCGTGATGCCGTCGTGGCCCTCGCCCGAGAGTGAAACCTTGATGCCGACAGCGCGCACCAGGCGATCGAAGCGCTCGGCAGAGCTCCGCGCATCGGCGCCGGCTCGCCCATCGCGGCCGCAGCGGCTGCATAGCGCCCGTCGTCGTTATCGATGTTCCAGGCGAGCGTTGCGCGCAGCGCGAGGCCAACAGCACGGCCGTGGTGAATCGGGCGCAACGAGGCCAGCGCGTGGCCGATGTTGTGCGCGATCGGCCGTGCCGCAGTTGTCGATGCCGATCCCCGCCAGGTGGCGGCCCATTGCATTCCGGCGCGTGCCTCAAGATCGTGCGGCGCCTCGACGCGCGCGGCGCAGATGTCTGACGACCAGCCGGATCGCCTCGTGGCAGTACAGATTGTTGGCGGCATTGGCGTTGGCGTTGGTCGAGGCTTCGATGGCATGCACCAGTGCGTCGATGCCGGTCGCGGCCGTCAGCGCGCCGGCAGGCCCGTCGTCAGCGACCGGATCGAGCACGACCAGGTCCGCCTTGATCTCCTCGCCCCACAGCCACATCTTGGTGCCGTCGGCGTCGGTCAGCACCGCCGTCCGGGTCGTCTCCGAGCCGGTACCGGAGGTCGTGGGCACGCACACATTCGCGACCGCGTCGCATGGGAAGGGATTCGCGCACAGCCCATAGTGGCTCGGCCGGGCTGCGCCGCCGCAGATCGCGGCGACCGTCTTGCCCACATCCAGGGCCGAGCCGCCGCCGATCGCCACCACGGCCGTCGCGCGCTCGCGCCGCGCCAGCGCCGGCCGCCGCATCGACTTGCGCCATGGTGGGATCGCTCTTGACGTCTTCGAGCACTGTGACGCCGAGCCGGCGCCCGCGGACGGCGCTGCGGCGCTTCGATCAGTCCGCTGCGCGTAAGCCAGGGTCGACGACCAGCAGAATGCGGCTGCCCGGAGCACGATGCCGCGCAGCAGGGTGCCGAGCGCTCGAGCGCGCCGGCGCCCTGGACGATGCGTGGAACCCGATCCAGGTAATGTGCTCATGGGTGGTCACGAGGGTGCGAGCAGGCTTCCACATTGCACCGTGTCCGCTCCAAAGCCGAAAAATTGAATACCACATCGAAAAAAGGCATTGGAATCCGGCGGCCGCGGGGCGAGCTACGATGAGCGGCTATGCCGCTGACGAATGAGCCAGCGGGCGCGGGGAGCTCAGGCATGGCCATGAGCACGCAGACGATCGACCGACGCTGGCTGCCGCTCAACGCACTGCGCGCCTTCGAGGGCGTCGCCAAGCACGGCAGCTTCACGGCGGCGGCCAACGCGCTGCTCATCTCGCAGAGCGCGCTGTCGCGCCATGTCATCGCGCTCGAGCGGCTGCATCGGCGTGCAGCTGTTCGAGCGCCGGCCGCACGCGCTGGCGCTGACCAAGGCCGGCCAACATCTGCTGCCGGCGGTGATGAAGTCCTTCGATCGGCTCGAGTACGCGCTCGATGACATCCGCAACGAGGGCGCGCCGACGCTGCGGACGCTGCGCGTGCAGATGCCGCCGAGCTTCGCGGTGCAGCTCGCGGTGCCGATCCTGCGCGATTTTCGCCGCGCCAGCACCGAGGTCGAGATCGATCTGGTCAGCCCCTACGGCGTCGGGCCGCCGCTCGGGGACGTGGATGTGGCGGTGGTCTACTCCAAGCCCACCGTGACCGATCTGGTGACCGACCTGCTGTGGCCGGTGCGGCTGAGCATCCTGTGCCATCCGGACGATCGCCGCGCGTCATGCCGGCAAGGATCTGGCCGACTTCATCGAGGCGAACGAGATCGTGCACGTGCGCATCGCCGATCTGCCGCGCCACCACCTGTGGGCGCAGTTCGTGCGCCAGGCCGGCCTCACGAGCGTCAACTTCGAGCGCGGGCTGATTTTCGATACCGCGCTGCTGGCCGTGCAATACGCGCTGAGCGGCGAGGGCATCGCGCTGGTGGACGCCAATCTGTTCGGCGAGGAGATGCGCACCGGGCCGGCTGGTGAAGCCCTTCGACGTCACGCTCGACGACGGCTACGGCTATTACCTGATCACGCATCCGGAAGGGCTGAGCGATACGGCGATCGCGCTGTTCCGCTCGTGGCTGATCGAGCGCTTCGGCAATCGCTCGGTCCGGCTGCGCGCATCTGTCGCTCCAGCTTGCGTTTCCAACGATGATTGCAGAGCGGATGGAGCGATGAGAAGCACGCCAGGTGGTGGTGATCGGCGGCGGCGTGGTCGGCGCCAGCGTGCTCTATCACCTGACCAAAGCCGGCTGGAAGGACGTGCTGCTGATCGAGCGCGCCGAACTGACCTCCGGCTCGACCTGGCACGCGGCGGGCGGCATGCACACCGTCAACGGCGATCCCGAACGTCGCCAAGCTGCAGCAGTACACCATCAAGCTCTACGAGGAGATCGAGCGGATCTCGGGCCAGTCCTGCGGCGTGCACGTCACCGGCGGCATCATGCTGGCCGGCACGCGCGAGCGGCTCGACTGGCTGAAGATGGCGCAGGCGCGCGGCCGCTACCTCGGCATGGAGCTCGAGATCCTCTCGGTCGACGAGGCGGCGAAGCTCTTTCCGCTGATGGACAAGAAGCATTTCGCCGGCGCGATCTACGATCCCGATCGAAGGCCACGTCGATCCCTACGGCGTGACGCACGCCTACGCCAAGGCCGCGCAGATCGGCGGCGCCGAGATCGTGCGCCACACGCGCGTGACGGCACTCGCAGGCGCGCCCGGATGGCAGCTGGGATGTCATCACCGATCAGGCAACGTGCATGCCGAGCATGTCGTCAACTGCCGGTGGCCTGTGGGCGCGCGAAGTCGGCCGCATGGTGGGCCTGGAGCTGCCGGTGCTGGCGATGGAGCATCAGTACCTGATCACCGAGGACCTGCCGGAACTCGCGGGCAGAAGGAGCAGCTGCACTGCATCGATTTCGAGGGCGAGATCTACCTGCGCCAGGAGCGCGGCGGCATGCTGATCGGTACCTACGAGCGCGCCGGCGTGCCGTGGTCCCCGCAGGCGACGCCGTGGGACTTCGGCCAGGACCTGCTGCCCAACGATCTGGAGCGCATCGCGCCGAGCCTGGAAGTCGCGTTCGAGCACTTTCCGGCGCTGGGCGAGGCCGGCATCCGCAAGGTCGTCAATGGACCGTTCACGTTTGCGCCGGACGGCAATCCGCTGGTCGGGCCGGTGCAGCGGCCTCAGGAATTTCTGGGTGGCCTGCGGCGTCATGGCCGGCTTCAGCCAGGGCGGCGGCGTCGGCCTTGCGCTGCTCGCACTGGATGGTCGAAGGCGATCCGGGCGCCGACATCTGGGGCATGGATGTGGCGCGCTACGGCGACTGGGCCACGCTCGCCTACACCAATGCCAAAGTGCGCGAGAACTATTCGCGGCGCTTCCGCATCCGCTTTCCCAACGAGGAGCTGCAGGCGGCCCGGCCGCTGCGCACCACACCGATCTACGAGCGGCTGCAGGCGCAGAACGCGGTGTTCGGCGAGTACTGCGGGCTCGAGCATCCGCTGTGGTTCGCGCCCACGGCGAGCGAGCCGCGCGAGGACAGTCAGCTTCCGCCGCTCCAACGCGCATCCGCACGTCGCGGCCGAATGCCGAGCGGTGCGCGAAGGCGTGTGGGCTGCTCGAGATCTCCAACTACGGCAAGTTCGAGGTCAGCGGGCCCGGCGCGGTGCAGTGGCTGTCGCGCGTGATGGCCAATCGTGTGCCGGCCGTCGGCCGCATCGCGCTGACGCCGATGCTCAATGAGCGCGGCCGGCTGATCGGCGATTTCACGATGTGCCGCGCTCGCGCCGGAGCAGGTCTTTCTGGTCGGCACCTACGCGGCCGAACGCTACTACCTGCGCTGGTTCGAGCGGCACTGCCGCCCGCCGGCGTGACGCGTGCGCCCGTGCGCGATGGAATACGCCGGTCTGTCGGTGGCCGGCCCGCACTCGCGCGCGCTGCTGCAGAGTCTGGTGCGCGATGACCTGTCGAACGCGGCCTTTCCGTTCATGACGTTTCGCCAGCATGGACGTCGGCATGGTGCCGGCGCTGTGGGTCGCGTGTCGTTCACCGGCGATCTGGGCTATGAGATCTGGGTGACGAGCGACTATCAGCGCGCGCTGTTCGATCTGCTCACGACGGCCGGCCGTGCACACGGTCTTAAGCTCTTTGGCGGCCGCGCGCTCAACTGCCATGCGCCTGGAGAAGAGCTTCGGCACCTGGGCGCGCGAATACCGTCCGATCTACGGTCCGTACGAGGCCGGGCTTGGCCGCTTCGTCGATCTCAAGAAGGGCGACTTCATCGGCCGCGCGGCCGCCGCCGAGGAGAAGGAGCAGGGCGGCGAGCGGCGGCTGATCGCGCTTCGCGGTGGATGCGCGGATGCCGATGCCATCGGCGATGAGCCGATCTGGCACGACGGCCAGGTCGTCGGCTGGGTCACCTCCGGCGGCTACGGGCACAGCGTCGGCAAGTCGCATCGCGCTGGGCTACGTCGACGGGCTCGCGCAGGCGGAGTCGGGCTTCGAGGTCGAGATCATCGGCGAGCGGCGGCGGGCCGAGCGGCTGGCGGCGCCTGCCTTTGATCCGGCCGGCGCGCGCATGCGATCGTGACGCGTTACTCGTTCCGCACCCTCATCACTGCGGCGCTGCGCGGCGAGTCGACCTGGACCCGCGCCTGGCGCGACGCCGCGCCCAAGCCGCACTACGATGTGATCGTCGTCGGCGGAGGCGGGCACGGACTCGCGACGGCTCACTATCTCTCGCAAAGTGCACGGCATCTCGAACGTCGCGGTCATCGAGAAGGGCTGGATCGGCTCCGGCAACGCCGGCCGCAACACCACCATCATCCGCTCGAATTATCTCCTGCCCGGCAACAACCCGTTCTACGAGTTGTCCATGAAGCTCTGGGAGGGGCTCGAGCAGGATCTCAACTACAACGCGATGGTGAGCCAGCGCGGGGTGCTCAATCTCTATCACTCCGACGCGCAGCGCGATGCCTACGCGCGGCGCGGTAACGGCATGTTGCTGCATGGCGTCGATGCCGAGCTGCTCGATGCGGCGGGCGTGCGGCGGATGCTGCCCGTTTCTCGATTTCGACAATGCGCGGTTTCCCATTCAAGGGGGCCTGTTGCAGCGCCGGGGCGGCACGGCGCGTCACGACGCGGTCGTCTGGGGCTATGCGCGCGCGGCCGTCGAGCCGCGGCGTCGACATCATTCAGAATTGCGAGGTGACGGGATTCATCCGGGACGCGGGCCGTGTCACCGGCGTCGAGACCACGCGCGGCGCGATTCGCGCCCAGAAGATCGGGCTTGCCGTGCGCCGGCAACACCTCGCGCCTCGCCGCGATGGCGGACCTTCGGCTGCCGATCGAGAGCCATGTGCTCCAGGCATTCGTGACCGAGGCCATCAAGCCGCTTCATTCCGGGCGTCGTGACCTTCGGCGCCGGGCATTTCTACATCAGCCAATCCGACAAAGGCGAGTCTCGTGTTCGGCGGCGATCTGGATGGCTACAACTCCTACGCGCAGCGCGGAAATCTCCCCACGGTCGAGGATGTCTGCGAAGGGGGCATGGCCTTGATGCCGGCGCTCGGCCGCGTCCGCGTGCTTCGCTCCTGGGGCGGCATCATGGATATGTCGATGGACGGCTCGCCCATCATCGACCATACGCCCGTCCCTGGGCTCTACCTGAACGCCGGATGGTGCTACGGCGGATTCAAGGCGACGCCGGCCTCGGGCTGGTGCTTTGCTCATCTCCTCGCGCGCGACGAGCCTCATGAGGTCGCGCGGGCCTATCGTCTCGACCGCTTCGCGACCGGCCATCTCATCGACGAGAAGGGCGTCGGCGCTCAGCCGAACCTTCATTGACTCTCGAGATCAAAATCCAACTTCCATTCAAAAGCTAGATCGATGCGCATCCAATGTCCCTTTTGCGGTGAACGTGATCTGAGCGAGTTCTCCTATCGTGGCGATGCGGGATTCAAACGCCCGGATGCCGCGGCGTCCGATGCGGGCACGCGATTCTTCGAGGAAGTGTATCTGCGCGACAATCCCGCGGGCGCGCATGAGGAGCTCTGGTATCACGCTCTACGGGTGCCGGAGCTGGATCAAGGTGAACCGCAATACCCGCACCCACGAAATTCTGGTCGCGTGAGCCGATCGATGAGTGGCGCGCTCGCGACCGCATTCCATCGCAGCCGTATCGTCTCGCGCATCACGGAATCGTCGACCGTGCGCGCCCCCTCGGGTTCGATTTCGACGGGCGCCGATATTCGGGGTTCGCCGGAGATACGCTCGCCTCCGCATTGCTCGCGGCCGGCGTGCGCCTCGTCGGCCGCTCCTTCAAGTACCACCGGCCTCGCGGCATCGTCGCCGCGGGATCCGAGGAGCCGAACGCGCTGGTCGAGCTGCGCAGCGGCGCGCGCCGCGAGGCCAATACCCGCGCGACCGTCGCGGAGCTCTTCGACGGGCTCGAGGCGCGGAGCCAGAATGCTGGCCGAGCGTCGGTTTCGATGTGGGAGCGGTCAATTCGCTGTTCTCGCCGATCTTCGTCGCCGGCTTCTACTACAAGACGTTCATGTGGCCGGCCGCGTTCTGGGAGAAGCTCTACGAGCCGGTGATTCGCCGGGCCGCGGGTCTGGGCCGCGCCAGCCACGATTCAGATCCCGACACTTACGACAAGGCGCACGCATTTTGCGACGTGCTGGTCATCGGCGGCGGTCCGGCGGGCCTCGCAGCCGCACTGGCGGCCGGCCGGGCGGGCGCGCGAGTCATCCTGTGCGAGGAGGATTTCGTCCTGGGCGGACGCTTGAACGGCGACCGCCACGTCATCGACGACTTGAGCGGGCGCGATTGGGTTTGGCGGGTCGAAACGGAACTGCGCTCGATGCCGGGCGTGCAGATCATGCCCCGCACCACGGTCTTCGGCACCTATGACGCCGGCCTTAGCGGCGCGCGTACCTTCGGCGCGCTCGAGCGCGTCTCGGATCATCTCGCCGTCCCGCAGGCGCATCGGCCTCGCCAGCGATTGTGGAAAATCATTGCCCGGCAGAGCGTACTCGCCGCCGGGGCCGTGGAGCGGCCCCTCGTCTTCGGCGGCAACGACCGGCCCGGCGTCATGATGGCCGCCGCCGTGCGCACATACCTCAATCGGTTCGGCGTCGCGCCGGGACGCCGCGCCGCGATTTTCACCTCCGGCGACGACGGATGGAGAACCGCCGCGGATCTGGTGCAGGCCGGTGTCTCCGTGGAGGCGGTGATCGACTCGCGGTCCGACGTCGATCCCGCGCTGGTCAGGGCGGCGGAGCGCGGCCATGTGCAGGTTCTGTTGAGCTCGCAGGTGGTCGGCACCCATGGCTGGCAGCGGCTTTCGAGCATCTCGGTGCGGGATGCAGACGGCCGGCTCGCGCGATTCGCGGTCGATCTCCTGGCCGTGTCCGGCGGCTGGAATCCGAGTGTCGCGCTCTCCACGCATCTCGGTAGCAAGCCCGCAATGGGCGCCGGGAATCTCGGCCTTCGTGCCCGGCGAGCTGCCGCGCGCCATGAGCGCGGCAGGCGCCTGCGCCGGATCACTTGGCGCTCGCAGACTCGCTCAGGGAGGGTGCCGGGGCCGGCGCCGCGCCGCCGCCGCCGCCGGATTCACTGCCGGCGCCGTTCCGACCTGGAAGAGCTCCGACGATCGAGTGCGCTCCAGTCCGCTCTGGTTCGTCGAGAACTTCGACGGCAAGGCGTTCGTGGATTTTCAGCACGATGTGACCTATGACGATGTCGTGCTCGCGGACGCGCGAAGGCTACCGCTCCGTCGAGCACTTGAAGCGCTATACGACACTGGGCATGGCGACCGATCAGGGTAAGACGTCGAACGTCAACGGACTCGCGATCATGGCAGCGCTCACCGAGCGCTCCATCCCGAGCGTCGGGACGACGTCGGCCCGCCCGCCCTATACGCCGGTGTCCGATCGGCGCGCTCGCGGGTACGCACCGGGGCAAGCATTTCCGCCCGACGCGCCTGACGGCCGGACACGATTGGGCACAGGAGCGGGGCGCGACCTTCGTCGAGACCGGGCAGTGGCTGCGCGCCCAGTGGTTCACGGCGCCCGGAGAGTCGAACTGGCAGGAGACCGTCTCGCGGGAAGTGTGCGCCGTGCGGTCGAGCGTCGGCGTGTGCGATGTGTCGACGCTGGGAAAGATCGACATCCAGGGCACCGACGCGGGCGCGTTCCTCGACCGTGTGTACATCAACATGTTCTCGACGCTGCCCGTCGGAAAAGCGCGCTACGGCTTGATGTTGCGCGAAGACGGATTCGTCATGGACGACGGCACCACCGCGCAGCTCGCGAAGCAGCACTATGTGATGTCGACGACCACGGCGAACGCGGCCGGCGTCATGCAGCACCTGGAGCACGCTCGGCAGGTTCTCTGGCCCGAGCTGGACGTTCAGATCGTCTCCGTCACCGAGCAGTGGGCGCAGTACGCGATCGCGGGACCGAAGGCGCGCCAGCTCCTCGAACGGCTCTTGGGCGATGCGTTCGACCTGTCCGACCGGGCCTTTCCCTATCTCGCCTGCGCGGGTTCTCCTGGCGGAACCTTTCGCGCGCGCTGTTCCGCATTTCCTTCTCGGGCGAGCTCGCCTACGAGCTTGCCGTGCCGGCCCGCTACGGCGATGCGGTGATCCGCCGGCTCATCGAGCGCCGGCAAGCCGTTCGGTCTTGCGCCTTACGGCACCGAGGCGCTCGGCGTGATGCGCATCGAGAAAGGTCATCTTGCGGGCAATGAGCTGAACGGCACACGACCGCGCGCGATCTCGGGCTCGGCAGCCTGATGTCCAAGAAGAAGGACTTCATCGGCCGCGTGCTCGCGCAGCGCCCTGCGCTCATCGAGCCGGACCGCCCCTCCCTGGTCGGCGTGCGGGCGCTCGATCCGGCGGCGATGCTTTTTGCAGGCGCGCATTTCGTGGCTCGCGGCCGCGCTGCAGTCGCGGCGAACGATGAGGGCTACATGACTTCGGCCGTTTTCTCCCCCACGCTCGGCTGCGCCATCGGGCTTGGGTTGCTGCGCGGTGGCCTGGCCCGCGTGGGCGAGCGTATTCGCGCTTACGATCCGGTGCGCAACGGTGATATCGAGGTCGAGGTATCTCAGCCCGCATTCATCGATCCGGATGGGGAGCGCCTGCGTGTCTGAGCCGACACTGACGGCACGCGACCCGTTCGCGGGTCTTGCGGGAGCGGACGGACCGACGGTGCTCCGCGAAGGGCTCGCGCTGCGCTGCGTGAGCGATCGCGCCTGCATCAGCGTGGCCGCCCGCCGCGGCCGCACCTCCGAGCTTCTCGCAGCGGGGCGTTCGGCGTTCGGCCTCGAGATCCCGGAGCGGCCACGTCTGGCGAGCGCAGCGCCGGTCTCGTTTCTTTGGGCCGGACGCAGCATCTGGATGGCATTCGCGCAAGCGCAGTCGCCGACGAATCTGGAAGAGCGACTGCGCGCGGCCTTTGGCGAGACCGCCTCGCTCGTCGATCAGTCCGACTCGCGTTCGAGCCTGCACGTCTGCGGTGCCCAGACGCGCACGTTCCTGTCGCGCCTGATTCCGATCGATCTGCATCCGCGAGCCTTTGTGGTCGGCGAGACGGCACTCACGCTCATCGGAGCCGTCAACGGCCAGGTCACCCTGCTCGATGCGGCGCCCACCTTCGAGCTCACCGTGAGCCGGGCATTCGCCGGAAGCTTCTGGGAGTCGCTCCAGGAGGCGGCGCTCGGTCTTTCATGACGCGCGCAGCGACAGGTCCGCGCGTCGTCGCGCTGATCGTTGCGTGTGCGCTGTTCATGGCTCAGCTCGACAGTTCCGTCGTGCTGGTGGCGCTGCCGGCGATGGCCCACAGCTTTGCGGTGCGCCCGATCGATCTCAGCATCGGCATCACGATCTACATTCTCGCGCAGGCCGTGCTGCTTCCGAGCAGCAGCTGGGTGGCAGACCGCTTCGGTGCGCGCCGAACCTTCGCTTTCGCACTGGTCGGATTCACGCTCGCCTCCATGCTGTGCGGCTTGAGCCGCACGCTGCCCGAATTCGTCGCGGCGCGCACGCTGCAGGGGGTGGCCGCTGCCCTGATGACTCCGGTCGCGCGCATTCTTCTGCTCGAGTCGACGGAGAAAGAGGACCTGATCGGCGTGATGACCATCAGCACGGTGCCGATGCTGGTGGCTCCGACGCTCGGGCCGCCCGTCGGCGGCTTCATCACCACGTACCTTTCCTGGCCGTGGATCTTTCTGCTCAACGTGCCGATTGGCATCGTGGGTGTCGCGCTCGTGATGCGCTTCATTCCGCCGACCGTGGCCCTCCTGAGACGACCCTTCGATGTCCAGGGATTCGTGCTCCTCGCGGGCGCGACGACCGGCGTACTGTTCGGGCTCGATGAGTTGAGCACGAGCAGCGTGCAGTGGCAGCTCGGAGGCGCGCTCACGCTGCTCGGGGGGTGTTGTGGCTGGCTCGCGGTCAGGCACCTGCGGCGCCATTCGCATCCGCTCATCTCCCTCGATACCGTTGCGGTCCATAGCTTTCGCGCGACCACGCTGAGCGGCGGCACGCTCGCCAGGCTGCCAATGCGTGCGTTGCCCTTCGTGCTCCCGCTGCTCTTTCAAGTCGCACTCGGGTACAGCGCTGTTGCGGTCGGGTTTCTGCTTTTGGCGATGAATGGCGGCGATCTGATGCTGAAAACGCTGGTCACGCGCAGTCTGCGACGTTTCGGATTTCGACGCGTACTTCTCTGGAGCACCACACTGATGACGGTAACGGTGGCAGCCGCTGCCCTGCTGTGCATCTCCGGCTCCTACCCGATGATGCTCGTGATTCTGGCGGCGAGCGGGATGGCTCGCTCTTTGCTATTCAGCGCCCTCTCGACCCTGGCCTTCGCCGATATCCCGCGAGCACAGCTCGGCAGCGCCAGCGTGCTTTGGAACCTCGCCGTGCAGATGACGAGCGCCCTCGGCGTATCGCTTGGTGCGATCTGCATGAACCTCATCGCGCTCGCCGCGCATGAGCCGATCGGGCATGTCAGCCTGCGCAATGGTGTGGGCACGTTGCTCGTGATGGCACTGATCGGGGCCACATCGCTCATCTCGTTCGCGCGCCTGCCGCGTGATGCCGGCGCGAAGTTGAGCGGACATCGCGAGGCGTACATGGCCTCGGAGTGAGCGCGCCGGTCAATCTTGCTTACAGCCTGAAAGGTTGGGCTCGTGCAGACTGCGCCGACGATGCAGGCTAAGGTCGTTGGGCGGGGCTCTCGATTGGCATGGGCCATGCTGGCACTTGCATCAGCGGGCCCGGCGCTCGCCGAGGAAATTGCGGGCCTCGCAGGCTCGGTCGATGCCGATGATCCCCGCTCCCGCAGCTACTCCTGGGCGCTCGAGTATCGGCAGGATTTCCTGGCGTACGCTGGAGCCTCGTTCACCTACTTGAACGAGGGGCACCTCGCGGCCCATCACCGCGACGGCGTGGCACTGCAGGGGTGGATCACGAGTCCCCTTTGGCGGGGCCTCGGACTCTCGCTCGGCGCTGGGCCCTACGTGTACTTCGACACCCAGCCCGAGGCGTCGGTCGCGGGATTCAGCGACCATCACAGCGTCGGTGAGATGTACACGGCCTCGCTGAGCTACTACCTGACGAGCACCTGGTTCGTTCGTCTCAACCTCGATGCAATCGTTGCGCCTGGAAATCTCGACACCCGAACGCTCATGCTGGGTTTCGGGGCCAGACTCGATGGTCTCGCTTCACGACTTGATTCTGCGCGCGGCGAGATTCCGTCCGATACCAGCGAAGAGCACATCAATGAGATCGGCATCTTCGCAGGACAGAGCATCATCAACAGCAATAGCTCCTCGCGCACGACCAACTTCGGGATCGAATATCGGCGCCGAGTGGCCCGACACGTGAGCTGGTCCGCTGCCTGGTTGAACGAGGCGGTCGGGCCGGACGGCCGGCGCGACGGAGTGAGCAACGAGGCGTGGCTCGTGACGCGGTTGTATCACCGCCAGCTCGCCGTCGGGATCGGCGCAGGACCGTACCTCGCGCTACAGCATTATCGGACGGCGGATGGGCGCGACGGCAGCAGCCTGCAGGGTCTGGCGTCGATGACGGTCAGTTGGCAGCTCAGCCGCCGGGTCAACCTGCGCGCACGCTGGGATCGCGTGTTCACACAGGACGATCAGGACCGCGATATTGTTTCGTTCGGCGTCGGCTACAGCTGGTGATCAACCCGGCTTGCGTGCGCTCAGGTAGGCCATCCGGGTCACCGTCATCGCCTTGCCCGACTCGACGAGGGGCCGCAGTGTGCGCTCGAACAGCTGGCGTTCCTCGGCATTGAACTGCGCCGCGAGTACGGCGCTCAGCGTGGGAGCCCATGGGTGCGGCGAGCTTCCGAGTACCACGTCCCACGATGTGACGGCACAGGGAAACATATCGATGTGCAGCTCGAGGTGAATATCGGCGAAGCCCGCGCGCTGAGCCGCCGTGAAGAGGTCGCGCTCGGTATAGTTGGTCAGAGGATTCGCGGCCATCTTCTGCTGCGTATCCGGAAACTGCGCGGCCTTCCAGCGGTGCAACAGCGGCAGCACGCGATCACTCGAGCGTGTGCCGGCCTCCAGCAGCTGGCGCAGTGAGCTCGCCAGCAGCGCATCGTCCTGGAAGATCGGCTCGGCCAGCGAAATCCGGCCGTGCGGCTTGAGCACGCGGTGAAATTCTCGAAGCGCGGCTGACTTGTCCGCAACGTAGGCCAGTACGGCGCGTGTGGCGACCACATCGACGCCGGCATCCTCGACACCGCGCAGATCGTCGGCGGCGCAGTGAATGAACGTGCATTGATTCGCGAAGCCGCGCTCGCGGGCCCGCTCCTGCGCATGCCGCAGCAGCGGCAGCGAGACATCGCTCAGAACGACGCGCAGGCCGGGGCCCACCTGCTCCAGAGCGCGGAAGGCAATGAGTCCATCACCGGTGCCGACATCGAGCAGGCGCATCCCCGGCGCGAGCTGCGCGCTCGTGAGTACCCGATCTGCGTAGCGCTCGGTCTCGGCGCTCAGGACGCGCTGATATTCAGGATCGTCGGCGTGCCGGCGATGCAGCAGCCACTCGGACCATTCGTCGGTCATTTTCTATCAGAAGCGCTTTGACAATCCGATCGACACACCGCGGGGCATCATCTCAACCGAAAGCGGCACCTCGCGCAACGTGCTCCAGTACCCCACCGCAGAGCCGAGCGCCCAGCCCGCGATGACATCCGTCTGCCAATGCGCCTGCTGCTTCATGCGCGCGATGCCATCGTAGATCGGCAGCGCCTCGAGCGCCCAGACCCAGGGTTGCTTGCGGGCGTAGTTGGCGATGAAGGGGGTGACGAAGCTCGCCTGCAAGGTCACCTCGCCGCTCGGGAAGCTTTCGCAGCAGCCGCCCTGAAACCACTTGTTGGGGTCGTTCCCCTGATCGGGCCTGGCGCGGCTGAAGCCCCGCTTCATGAGTTCGGCCCCGATCCCGGAGATCGCGGAGGCATCGATGGTTTGCCACAGAGTGTGGCCGAGCTCAGCGTCGTTGCCGAGCCACACGGCGCCCCCGATCTCGGCAGCGATCGCGCCGTATTCGAGTGCGACTGAGTACTTGCGCGCCCAGATGCCGCTCTCATCGAGCGCGAGCTCGTGGTCGATGCCGAGGGGGCCACCCGCAGCCTGGACGCGGCTCGCACCGATGCTCGGGAGCAAGAGCGAGAGGAGCGAAACGCGAAGCAGCGAGAAACGCATCGTGCAGCCATATACTTTGCAGTGCAAAGTATATGACCGAAGCTCTGTGATGCAAAGCGGGCGCGCCCGTCAGTTGAGATCGCGCGACAGGATGAGCTTGATCACGAAGGCATCACTCGCGGCCGTCATGCCGAAGCCGGCCCCGGCCTCGACACTCCAGGGTTTGCCCCGATAGTCGACCACGCCGTAAAGCTGGTGCTGCTGCTGGCTGCCCGAGTAGAAGGAGCGCAGCGGTCCGAAGTCGTCGTATTCCTCCGCGGCGACCGCCCAGACCCGCTCAGGTTGTAGGCGATCCGCGTCGCGGGCGCAAAGTCGAGGCGGCTGAACCCCTGGTACGAGTTGTCGAGTATCGGATTGAAGATCACATCGATGGCTCCGAAGCGTGCACCGATGATCGGGCGGATCTCCTGTGTGTAGCGCCTCGTGTCCCAGTGTGCGTTGTTGTAGCTGAACTCGAAGTTGATGCCATAGAAGAAGCTGCGCTGGTCCGCCTGCGGCACCACGAAGAGCGTGCGGAGCTTGAAGCCATTGAACGTAACGGCCCCGCCGCTGGTGATGCTGTAGAGTGGCAGATACAGCCCCGCCTCGAACCAGTCGGTCACGCCATAGGCCCACTCGGGTACACCGTTGAGCGTGTGGTTCGCAACGAGGCCCCCGGGAAATCGCGGGGTGCTCGCGCCGCTCGGCGTGTAATTGTTGTGCCACGTGAGATTGAAGACCCCGGGCGCTGCAATCGAAGCGTCATACACCTGGATCTCATCGGTCTGCGCATAGGCGACCGCAAGCCGCGACATGGCCGAGGCGAGGAGCAGGGCGCACGCCAACCCGTGTCTCATTGCCCGCAACGGTAGCGATTTCGAGGCGCGGCTGAAAGCTTTGCTCAGCGTGCCGACCGGTCGGTATACTTTGAGCCGTGAAAACGCTGTTTCTGCAGGCGCCGTCCTTCGACGGTTTCGACGGCGGCGCGGGTTCGCGCTACCAGGCCAAGCGCGAGATCAAGTCCTTCTGGTATCCCGACCTGGCTGGCGCAGCCCGCGGCGCTGGTGCCGGACTCACGCGTGCTCGATGCGCCCGCCGACGAGCTGACGGTCGAGCAGAGCCTCGCGATCGCGCGCGGCTACGACCTCGTCATCATGCACACCAGCACGCCGTCGTTTCCGACCGATGCGCGCTTCGCCGAGCTGCTGAAGGAAGCGCAACCCGTCGATCCTGATCGGCCTGGTGGGCGCCAAGACGATGGTCGACCCGCGACGGCTCGCTGAAAGCCACGACGGCGATCGATTTCGTCTGCCGCGAGGAATTCGACTACACCTGCAAGGAAGTCGCCGACGGGCTGCCGCTCGCAGGACATCAAGGGCCTCTCCTATCGCGACGCCGACGGCCGCATCGTGCACAACCTGCCGCGCGCGATGATCGAGAACATGGACGAGCTGCCGTTCGTGGCGCCCGTCTACAAGCGCGATCTGAAGATCGAGAACTACTTCATCGGCTACCTGAAGCATCCCTATGTGAGCTTCTACACGGGCCGCGGCTGCCGCTCGAAGTGCACGTTCTGCCTGTGGCCGCAGACCGTCGGCGGCCATCGCTACCGGGTGCGCTCGGCCGAGAACGTCCTCGCCGAAGTGAAGTGGATCAAGGAGAACATGCCCGAAGTGAAGGAGATCATGTTCGACGACGACACCTTCACCGACACTTCCAACCTGCCGCGCGTCGAAGCGATCGCGCGCGGCATGGGCGAGCTCGGCATGACCTGGAGCTGCAACGCCAAGGCCAACGTGCCCTACAAGACCCTGAAGATCATGAAGGACAACGGCCTGCGCCTGCTGCTGGTCGGCTACGAATCCGGCGACGACCAGATCCTGCACAACATCAAGAAGGGCCTGCGCACCGACATCGCGCGGCGCTTCACCGCAGGACTGCCGCAAGCTCGGCATCCTGATCCACGGCACCTTCATTCTCGGGCTGCCGGGCGAGACCACGCGAGACGATCGAGAAGACCATCGAGTTCGCGAAGGAAATCAATCCGCACACCATCCAGGTGTCGCTCGCCGCGCCCTATCCCGGCACCACGCTGTACAAGCAGGCGGTCGAGAACGGCTGGCTGCAGGAGAACGAGGCCGTCAACCTGGTCAACGACAAGGGCGTGCAGCTGGCGGCGATCAGCTATCCGCACCTGTCGAAGGAAGAGATCTTCCACAGCATGGAAGTGTTCTATAAGCGCTTCTATTTCCGGCCCGTCGCAAGATCTGGGAGATCGTGCGGGAGATGCTCGACGAGCTGGGACATGATGAAGCGGCGCCTGCGCGAGGGCGTCGAGTTCTTCCGCTTCCTGCGCGCGCACCAGGCCTGAGCACGCGCCGGGCGTACTCATGTCCTGCGATTCATTCGCTGCTGAGCGCGCATCGGGCTCATCAGCCTGGCCGTCGCGGCCGGCTATGCCACTGCTGGCGCTGATCGCGGTCGCTCGTCTGGCGGCTGCGCCAGGGCGCCAGCGCGCCCGCGCGCACTGCCGCCCGTGACGGTGCTCAAGCCGCTGTGCGGCGCGGAGCCGGGCCTGTACGAGCACCTGCGCTCCTTCTGCCAGCAGGACTACCCGCGAGTTTCAGATCGTCTTCGGCGTGCGCGATCCGTGCCGATCCGGCGCTTGCCGTGGTCGCGCGGCTGCGTCGGCGGAATTCCCGCGCCTGCCCATCGAGGTCGTGGTCAACCCGCAGCAGCACGGCAGCAACCGCAAGATCAGCAATCTCATCAACATGCTGGCGCGCGCGCGCCACGACGTGCTGGTCATGGCGGACAGCGACACCTGCGTCGGACCCGACTATCTGACCACCGTGACGGCGCCGCTGCTGGATCGTGAGCGTCGGCCTGGTCACCTGCCTCTACCACGGCGTGCCCACGCCGCGGCTCTGGTCGCGCCTGGGCGCCATGTACATCAACGAGTGGTACATGCCCTCGGTGCTGCTGGCGTGGCTGTTCGGCCATCGAAGGCTATGCCTCCGGGCCAGACCATGTGCCTGCGGCGCGAGACGCTGCAGGCGCATCGGCGGCCTGCGCGGCCATCGCCGATCATCTGGCCGACGACTATCGGCTGGGCGAGCTGGTGCGGGCCTCGGGGCTGCGCATCGTGCTGTCGCCCTATGTGCTCACGGCCGAGCACCACGAGCCGACCTGGACGCTCTGACCGCGCCACGAGCTGCGCTGGATGCGCACCATCCGCGTGCTGCGACCCGGCGCCTTCGCCTTTCTCTTCCCGAGCTTCACCCTTCCGCTCGCGCTACTGGGTGCCGCGCTGATTCCGGCCGAGCCGGCCGCGCTCGCAAGCTGGTTGTGGGCGCTCGTGGCAGCGGCGATCACGGCGCGCCTGTTCGTGCACCTGGCCTACCGCCTGCGCGGCGATCGGTCTGTGCTCGCGGATCTGTGGCTGCTGCCCCTGCGCGATTTGCTGCTCGCATGGTTCTGGTGCCGGAGCTTTTTCACGTCCCGCATCACCTGGCGAGGGAATGAGTTCGCGGTGGACTCCGCGGGTATCATGCGCAGAGTGTCCTGAAGCAGGATCGTCCCCGTCGCCGTTTTGGCGTGGCGGTGTACGGCGGCGCACTGCTTGGGATCGCACTCCTCGTCTATCTCGCCGTGCGCGCCGATCTGACGGCGATGCTGCGCTCGCTCGAGCTTGGCGGAGCGAGACTGCTGTGGCTGATCCCGTACCGGTGCACGTACTTTGTGCTCTATGCGCTCGGATGGCTCGCGCTGCTGCGCCCCTACGATCCGCAACGCCGCGCGGGACTGGCGTATGTGTTCTGGGTGACCTCGGTGCGCGAAGCGGTCGATCGGTTACTGCCTGTCGCAAGCGTCGGCGGCAGCGTGATCGGGGTTCGACTCATGCGTTGGCGCGGCCTTCCTGCGACCGGGGCGGGTGCCACGGTCATCGTGGAGATCCTGCTGACGCTGATCGTGCTCTATCTGTTCACGGCGATCGGCTTGCTGCTGCTCAGCGATTTAGGAAGTGGCGGTCATACCTACCGTCGACTGCTCTTCGGCTTCCTGTTGAGTTTGCCGGTGCCGGCGCTGCTGCTTCTGCTGCTGCGCTACGGCTCGGTGTTCCAACGCATCGAATCGCTGCTACGCCCGATCGTTGGCGAGGGCGCGCTGGCCGAGCGCGCGGCGTCGCTCGATGGCGAGGTTCGGGCCACGCTCGGGCGCGGATGGACCTTGACCTTCGCGGGTGCGCTGCAGCTCATCGCCGCGGCGTCCAGCACTTTCGAGATCTGGTTCGCGATGCGCCTCTTCGGGCACCCGATCAGCGTCACGGCCGCGCTGGTGCTCGAGAGTCTGACGCAGGCGACGCGCAACGCGGCCTTCATCGTGCCGGCCGGTATCGGCGTGCAAGAGGCCGGCTTGGTGCTGTTCGGTCATCTGCTCGGCATCAATGGCGAGCTCGCCCTGGCGGTGTCGATGGTCAAGCGGTTGCGGGAGATTCTCTGCGGACTCCCGTCTCTGGCTTCCTGGCAGTGGCTCGAGGGCCGACGCCTGAGGGCCTGAGCCCGCTCAGATGAGTGAGGCGCCGCCGAATGAGGCTGCCGCAGCGATACGCAGGAGCAGTAATACGCTCGCGCAGAGCAGGCAGGCGCGGATGGCGCCGGCTCGCTCGATCACACCCGCGGAAGTGAACGCACCACCGCGCTCGAGCCAGATCAGAGCGCCCGCCAGGAGCAGCACGGGCAGCCGATCATCGATGCCGCAGGGCGCGCCGCCCGTCGCGCCCTGCGCGCACGCAACGCTCAGGGCCTGCAGAAGCAGGAACAGCCGCAGTCGTCTGAGCCGCGCATTCGGATCGATGGCGATCATGACGATCCGCATCATACACTTTGCGACGCAAAGTGTATGCCGAGAATCGACTAGCCTCGGACCGGCCCGCGCGCCTCCCGGTCGGAATCGGTGCCGGCCGCGGCAGCGGCATCGATGATCACTTGCTCGAGGACCCCCAGGTAGTCGAGGTAGCGCCGCCGGCCCTGCGTCGTGATGCGACACAGTGTCTGCGGGCGGGTGCCCTCGTAGGCTTTGCGTACCTCGACGAGCTTCGCCTGCTCGAGGACCTGAAGGTGACGGCTCAGATTGCCATCGGTGAGGGCACACAGCTCCTTCAGCTCACCGAACGTGAGCCCCTTCGGATGGGCGATGAGCGAGGTCAGAAGTCCGAGACGGGCTCGCTCGTGGATCACGCGGTCGAGTCCGTCGTATGCGAAGCGATGCGCCGTGCGCGGTTTGCTGCTAGGTGTCCGTGTCCGTATCCGCATAGCCATCCGCTTGCCGATCACCGAATTGCAGCACCCCGGCAACGAGCACCTGCCCGATGCCGAACGGTATGCCCATGGCCCAGGGCGCAAACGCGCCGGTTCCCAGCGTAAGACAGGTGAGTCCCGTCACGAGATACCAGATGCCGACCGCGAACATCTGCGGGGGCAGGACCCGGCAGGAGGAGAACACCCCCAGACTGAAGATGACCTGCCACAGACCGGGCAGCATCCACAGGCTCTGCGGAGTACCCCGTGCCAGGACGACGGTGACGAGCAGGCCGGCGACGATCGCGGGCAGGAACTGCTCGGCCGCGCTGTGAATCATCTCGTTGGCGAGCGTCGCATAGAGCCGCCGGGCGCGCGTGATGGTTTCGATGCTGATCAGCGTGAGCGAGATGATCGCCGTTGCGACCCAGATGCACAGGTACAGATTGACCGCGTGCGCGGGCGCTGGAAGCCACTGTGACTGCACGGCCGCGGCCAGCATCGCCAGCACGCCGGTGCACGCGAGAGTCGCCGGTCCGTAGCCGCGGAATTTGGTTCCGCGGGCGAGCTGTCCACGAATCGAGCGGATCTCAGCGAGCGCTTTGTGCAGCTCCATCATGCCCGGCTAGCATAGTCGTCCCGCCGCTGCGGCGTCACACTTTCAAAGACATGCCCGATTTCCCGCAGGTCTTCACCGACGCCTCGACCCCGACCGAGGCACGTCTCGAGTTCGTCTTTCAAGTGCGATTGCACTTCAGTCGCGTGCAGAACATCCAGAACATGCCAAGCGGCGCCGGTCGCGGTGCCGTCTACCTCGATTCGGGCACGGTCGAGGGGCCGCGGCTCAGCGGCACCGTGGTTCCAGGCAGCGGTGGGGACTGGGCGCTGTTTCGACCCGATGGCGTGCTCGCGACCGATGCGCGCTACATGCTCCAGGCAGACGATGGCACGCTCATCCTGATGCACAATCGCGGCTATCTTTGGGGCCGGCGCGCCGATGTCATGCCGCGCATCCGTGCCTGGATTTTCGAGGGCGGACCCGCCGTCGATCATTCGGAATATTACCTGCGCGCCTTTCCCACGTTCGAGGTCGAGACCGGACCGCACGATTGGCTCACGCGCCACGTGATCATCGGCATCGGAGAGCGCAAAGGCGACGGCAACCTCATCCGCTACCACGCCGTGCTCTGACCGGAGGTCCCTGCAGCCAGGCGCTCGTCCGGGGCGGAAGCGCTCACGAGATGGTGCAGTGCGCGGATCACGCGCTCTCGCTCCGCAACGACTTGCGCGATCCTTTGCGTGAGATCGGTCTCGCTGAGGGCGCCGGCAGTCGACTCGAGCTGCGAGCACAGCTCGTAAAGCAGCGAAGCATGAATGTTGCCGCAGGCGCCTTTCAAAGTGTGCGCCGCCCGGATGAGCGCATCTCGATCACCGCGCGCCGCGCTTTCGCGCATTCTGCCAATGAGCTCGGCACTGGTCAGCGTGAAGGTGCGCGCCAGGTCACGCGCGAAGTCTGCGTCATCGCCCGTGACCTGCCGCAGGCGTCCGCGATCGACGGCCGCGACGCGCGGAGGTGCGCTGACCAGCTCTTCGACGGCGGCCTCATCGAGGCTGAGCGCGCCCGGGTCGATGCGTAGCCCGAAACGATCGAGCACCTCCTGCAGCCGTCCAATCTCCAGTGGCTTGATGAGAAGCTCGTCCATTCCCGCAGCGAGACAGCGCTCGCGCTGGCCGGTCATGGCGCTCGCCGTGAGCGCGACGATCGGGGTCCGCTCGGCGCCCTGCTCGAGCTTGCGCATGCAGTCGGTCGCGCCGTACCCGTCCATGAGCGGCATCTGCAGATCGACCAGTACCAACTGATACTTGCCCTGCGCGAAGGCTTCCACGGCCGCGCGACCATCTGCCGCGACGGTGACTTCGCAGCCCATGCGCTCGAGGAAACTGCGGGCGACCTTCTGATTCACCGCGTTGTCCTCGACGAGCAGGACCTTGCCGCCATAGCGGCGCGCGAGGCGTGGGCGCACGGCGCCTGCTGCCTCGCCCGGGTCCGGTTTCGCACCGGCGGCGCCGGTCGCCTCGACCACGCTCAGAGGAAGGCAAAACCAGAACGTCGAGCCGCTGCCGGGGGCGCTCTCGACACCGACCTCGCCACCCATCATCTCGACGAGCCGGCGCACGATCGATAAGCCGAGCCCTGTGCCGCCAAAATGCCGCGTGGTGGAGGAGTCCGCCTGGACGAATGGTTGAAAGAGCGTGGGCAATGCCCCGGCGGCGATGCCGATGCCCGTGTCGCGAACCGCGAACCGAGTCAGCACCTGTCCATCGTGCCGGTGCGTCAGCGAGACCTCGGCGACCACCTCGCCACTCGAGGTGAATTTGATCGCATTGCTGACCAGGTTGATCAGGCACTGCCGGATACGCTGCGGATCACCGATCACCATCCGTGGTACGTCCGGAGCAATCTGCACGCTCAGCCGCAACTTCTTGTGCGGCCGCCTGGAACGTGAGGATGCCCAGAACCTCGCCAACGTTCTCGTGCAGGTTCATCTCGATCGCCTCCACGTCGAGCTTGCCTGCCTCGATCTTGGAGAAGTCGAGAATGTCGTTGATGACCGCCAGCAGCGATTGGGCGCTCGCGCGAATCGTTTCCGCACAGTCGCGCTGGGCGTCATCGAGCTCGCTGTCGATGAGCAGACTGGTCATGCCGATGACGCCGTTCATGGGCGTGCGGATCTCGTGGCTCATGTTCGCGAGGAACGCGCTCTTCGAGCGATTGGCCGCCTGTGCCGCTTCGGTCGCCTGCACCAGCGCATCGCGTGCGGCGCGCGCCTCGGTCACATCCTGCATGGAGCCCGCAAGACGCAGCGGTCGCCCCGAGCCGTCGCGCTCCGCCTCGGCGCGCAAGCGAATCCAGCGATAGACACCGGCGCGCGAGCGCATCCGCACTTCGACATCGTACGGGGTGCCGTGCGCGAAATGCGCGTGCTGCGCCTGCTGGCAGATCTCCAGGTCCTCGGGATGCACGAGTGCGTTGGGTGTCTTCGCCGCGCGGGAAACCTCGCCCTCCGGGTATCCCAGGATCTCCTCGTAGCGCGGCGAGACCCACAGTGTCTGCAGCGCGAGATCCCACTCCCACAGCCCATCGTGTGTGCCGCGGATGGCGCGCTCCAGCCGCAACCGCGCGATCTTCAGCTCATCCTCCATCAGCTTCTGCTTGTGGATATCCTGGATCGAGCCTGACAGGCGGATGGCGCGGCCGGCCGGATCGCGCTCGGCCTTGGCTCGCACCCGAAACCACCGATAGCCGCCGTCCTTGAGCCGCAGGCGCAGCTCATGATCGTGCGGCGCATCGTTCTCAAGATGGTTGCGCACCGCTTCGCGCCCCACGGAGAGGTCATCCGGATGAATGAGCGGCGTCACCTTCTCCATGCAATCGAGCTCGAGCTCGCCGCTCTGATACCCGAGCAACGCGCTGTAGCTGGAGGAGGCCCAGTGCTTCTTCGTCAGAAGATCGAGCTCCCAATGTCCCTCGCTGATGGAGAGCGAGGCACGCTCGAGACGCCGTTGCGCATCGTGCAGCTGCTCGGCCTGCTCACGAAACCGCTCCGCCGCCTCGACCTCGATGGTGATGTCCCGCGTTGCGCCGATGGCCCGCACCGGACGCCCGTCGGCGTCCCGGGTAAAGCGCTGATAGAGCTGCACATGGCGCACGCGCCCGTCGGTAGTGCGGCGGCGCATACGGGTCGTCATGCTGGCGACACCGGCAGCCAGCGCCTGCTCGGTCTCGCGCCGCACGGCCTCGGCATCCTCCGGCAGGATGGCAGCCATGAGGACTTCGCCGGTCTGCCGGGTACTCAATCCCTCGGTGCCCATCTCCTCGGGCAGCTGGTGGAACCAGGTGAAGGTGTCGGTCGCATACTCGAATTCCCAGCACTGCATGCCGACGGCCGATGTGGCAAGGCCCAGGTGCTCGGACAGCTTGCGATCATGCTCGGCGATCGCTTGCAGCCGCGCTGTCGCCTCCACCTCCTTCGTGATGTCCCAGCTGACCCCGAGCGAGCGCCGGGGCTGGCCGTCCTCATCGGTGCTGGTGCGCGCGTACGCCTGGATGTGGCGCACGGACTGATCGGACAGCAGCAGCCGATAGCGGAACGAGGCGTCCGTACGGCCCTGCACCAGCGCCGTTCGCATGGCCTCGTGGCCAATGCCCCGATCCTGCGGGTGCACCCACTCGAGAAACCCGTTCCCGAGCTCGCGACCGTAGTGGCGATTGTCGGAGGTGATCTGCGAGTGATCGGAGTCCCAGGAGATGCAGTTCGCTCTCCAGTCGAGCTCCCAGACAAAGATGCCCGCGACCTGGGTGGCGATCCGCAGGCGCTCGAGCAGCTCGCGCTCCGTCAATGAGTCGCTCGTTGCCATGACCGATGTCGCTACCACGCTGGGGGGTGGACAGCGGGTCACTGTAGGGCGAAGGCCCCGCCCGGACAGCGACGCGCGTAGCGAAACCGACCTAAATCCGCGTCGGTTCGTGGAACGGATGACCCCCCGCCGAGCGTTAGACTCGGATGAGCCTGGGTGAGCATGGTCGCAGCGTATTGAAGTGGACGGCGCTCACCGTGCTGGGCGTCGCCATCCTCCTGGTCTGCTTCGCCGCCTTCTTCGATTGGAACCTGGCGCGCGGCCCCGTCTCCCGCATGATCGGACGGCGCCTCGATCGAGCGGTGCAGATCAACGATCTGCGCGTCGTACTGCTCTCCTCGCATCCCTCGATCAGTGTGAGCGGCCTCACGATCGGTAACCCCGCCTGGGCCGGAGGTGGGACCATGGCGGACATCGGCCGGATCAGGCTGCAGCTGCGGCTGCTGCCGCTCATGAAAGGGCAGATCGAGCTGCCCCTGGTCGATATCGAAAAACCGGACCTGCACCTCTACGCGGATCGGCAGGGGCGGGCGAACTGGGAGTTCGGCCATGCAACCCCAGCCGAGCGCAGCAAGCCGGGCAAGCTGCCGATCGTCCGTCGGGTGTATATCACCCAGGGGCATCTGCAGATGAAGGACGAGCAGCGCAAGCTCGACTTCACCGCAACCATCTCGGCGCAGGAGGGTCGTTCCGGATCCCCCGGTGAGCCCTTCGAGCTCCTCGGCCAGGGCACGCTCAACGCGAAGCCCTTCAGCCTCAAAGTCAACGGCGGTCCGCTCATCAGCGTCGAGGAGCACCGACCGTATCCGTTCGATCTGCAGATCACGGCAGCGGACATCCACGCACAGGCGCATGGAGTTATCCCCAAGCCCTTCGATCTCGGACATCTGGAGGCGGATCTTGCGATCTCCGGACAGGATCTGGCGGACGGTTATTACCTGACGGGTCTCGCGCTGCCGAACACGCCGCCCTACAAGATCTCAGGGCGTCTGACCCGGGATGGGACTCGCTTCGAGTTCCGCGACTTTGCGGGCACCGTCGGCGCGAGCGATCTGCGCGGCGTGCTCGTAGTGGAAATGGGCAGCGGTCGCCCGAACCTGACCGGTGATGTGCGCTCGCGCTCGCTCAACTTTGCCGATCTGGCGGCGCCCCTGGGTAAGCCCCCTTCGCAGGAGACCGAAGCCCGGGTCGCCGGAAAAGGCGCCAAGCGCAAGTCCGCTGCGACGAGCTCAGGCCCCTTTCTGCCAACCTCTCCGCTGCAGCTTGAGCGGATCCGCGCCATGGATGCGCAGGTGCATTATCGCGCCGAATCGGTTCAGGCACAGAAGCTTCCGCTCAAGGCAGTCGATCTCGGCGTGAAGCTGGACCATGGGCTTCTCGGTATCGACCCCTTCGCGGTGACGCTCCCCATGGGGCAAGTCGCGGGCAACGTGAAAATCGATGCGCGCACCGACGTTCCCCGCACCGACCTTGATCTGCGCATTACCCGCATGGATCTCGCGCAGTTCAAGCCGAAAGGCAGCACGGAGCCGCCCATGGAAGGGGTGATGGTCGGCCGGCTGCGCGCGCATGGAACCGGTGACTCGGTGCATGCGGCAGCCTCGACGGCCGACGGTGCGCTCACAGCAGTGCTGCCGCATGGTCAGGTCCGTGCCGCATTCGCCGAGCTCACCGGCATCAATCTGCGCGGGCTCGGTCTGCTGCTCGACCAGAAACATCCCGATGCGAGCGTACGCTGCGGGATTGCCGACTTCGCCGCACAGCAGGGGGTTCTGACCACCCGGGAATTGGTGTTCGACACCTCCGACGTGCTCGTCACCGGCAAAGGTCAGATCGATCTGCGCACCGAGAAAATCGATCTGTCGATCAACGGGCAGCCCAAGAAGTTTCGCATCGTGCGCGTGCGCGCCCCCATTCTCATCAGCGGAACGCTCGGCAAGCCGTCGGTCGGACTCAAGCCCGGAAATGTCGTGGGGCAGGTTGGTCTCGCCGCAGTGCTCGGGGCCATCGCCACACCCTTTGCGGCCGTCGTCGCCTTCGTCGACCCCGGGCTGGCAAAGGACGCCAACTGCACGGAACTCGTTGCGGAGGCCCAGAAGCAAGGCGCCCCGCTCAGAACGGCGACCAAGCCTGATTCGACGCTGAAATGAGCGATGCTCGGGGCGCACGCTCAAGGGTGCCTCTCTCAGGTCACCGTTTCAGGCGTGCTGTGCACCACGTAGCCGCCTGATTTCTCATCGCGCTCGAGCGAGAGCAGCCGCCGTGCGGCGGCCTCCTCCAGCAGACTGTTGAAGGAGCGGAAGCCGTAGTAGCTTTCGTTGAAGCCCGGGCGGCGCCGCTTCAGGGCCTGCTTCACCATCGAGCCCCAGATCCTGTCCTCCGCGCCGCGCTCGGCCACGAGCGCATCGATCGTCGCCAGCACCAGATCGAAGGCCTCCTGCTTGCCGATCCTCTTCTTTCGGCTCGCTGCCTTGCTCTCGCCGGCGAGCCGAGCACGGAGCGGCCGGCTGCGGCTGGCGTCTTGCCGGCGCGTGGGACGTGCGCGGTTCTTCTGCTCGCGCACGAGGTCGTCGTAGTAGATGAACTCGTCGCAGTTGGCGATGAGCAGATCGGAGGTGGAATTCTTGACGCCGACGCCGATGACGCCCTTGTTGTTCTCGCGCAGCTTGCTGACCAGGGGAGAGAAATCCGAGTCGCCGCTGATGATCGACGAAGGTGTCGACGTGCGGCTTCGTGTAGCACAGATCGAGCGCATCGACGACCATGCGGATGTCGGCGGAGTTCTTGCCGGACTGCTTGACGTGCGGGATCTCGATGAGCTCGAAACCCGCGTGGTGCATGCCGGCCTTGAATTCCTTGTAGCGCTCCCAGTCGCAGTAGGCCTTCTTGACGACGATGGAGCCCTTGAGCAGCAGCCGCTCGAGGACGCGGGTGATGTCGAACTGCGCGTAGCGCGCATCGCGCACGCCCAGGGCGATGTTCTCGAAGTCGCAGAACAGCGCGAGATTGGTCGTCTCGGCCGCGGCGTTCATGAGGTCGCGGAATCGAGCGTCGGGTCAACGAGATCGAGGCGCCGCTCGAGCGGGACGCAGAAGATGTCGATCGGCGCAGAGCGTCCCCGCAGCGTCATCGGTGGCAACTGCAGCGCTTTGAAATCGAGGCCGCGGGCATCCAGGGAGTGCTTGACCGTGCTCGAGAACACCATCTCGCCGGCGCGCGCGCGCTGACACAGGCGCGACGCGATGTTCACGGCGTCCCCGATGATCGTGTAGTTCATGAACATCGCGGAACCGACGTTACCCGCCACAACATCGCCTTCATTGATTCCAATCCCGAGACCGGTCTCGATCTGGTGACGCGCGCGCCAGGTTTCGGCGAGCCTGGCGAAGCGATTGAGCATCTCCTGGGCCGCGCGCACCGCGCGCTCCGGGCTGTCGGACTGCTCGAATGGCACACCGAAGCCCACCATCAAACAATCGCCCGCCATGTGAAACACCGTGCCCTCGTGCTGGAAGGTGATCTCGGTGAGGAGCGAGAAGTACTCGTTGAGCAGCGGCACGACTTCGTGCGGACTCAAGCGTTCGGAGATCCCGGTAAAGCCGCGCAGATCCGCAAACATGACGACCGCACGCGTGCGCACGTCGGAGGCGGTGAGGATACTGTCGCGCAGCTGCACATCACCGAGGATGCGATCGGCGAGCTGCGGCGAGACGTAGCGTCGGAACGTCCGATGAATCTCCTCGCGCCGACGGACCTCGACGCTGAGTGCGCTCGCGGCCGCCTGGCGGCGCGCGGCGCTCAAGCGCGCGAGCGCCTCGAGTCGTGTCACGAGCACATCGCGCGGCACCTGCCGCGTCACGAAATCATCGGCGCCCGCTGAGAACGCCTCGACGCGCCGCTTCGAGGTGCGACCGACCACGATCACAGGCAGGAGCGTCGTCGCGGGGTGCTCCTTGAGGGATCGGCACAGCTCGAGCGCTGCAAGATTGGGCGAGTCGACATCCACGAAGATGAGATCGGGAGCCAGCTCGTCGACACAGCCGATCACATCGGATGCCGAGGCGATCTGCTGCAGGCTGAAGCGCGGGCCGCTCGATGCCGGCTCGAGCAGCGGCCGTACGGCCGAGCACTCACCGGCCGTGAGCACGCGCAACTGGGCTCGCTCCATGGACAACCTTGCAGCTCCTTGTACTGCGACGACGCGCCCGGTGCAGGCGGCCGACCTTTACTTGCTCCGGAGTGTGTCGGCTCGGGCTTACCACTGTCAACGCTTGCCGCTACCACGGCGTGTGCCACGCCGGCTTGACAGTCGCCGTCATGGTCGCGACGCTGATGAGCAAACGACGTGGGAAGCATTGGGGACGTCCTCATGAGGGCACGCCAGGCGTGGGTGCCGGCGCTGCTCGCCGGTATGCTGTTCGCGGCCGCAGGGCACGCGGACGAAGCGCCCGCAGCGCGAACTGCGGCGGTGAATGGTGCCGCCCTGTGGCCACCCCCGGATACCGCCACGGAGTGGGTTAGTCCTGCATTTCGCGCCGGCGCGACGACCCATCTCAAGCTTCTTGCATTCAACGATTTCCACGGCAACCTCGCCTCGCCCAGCATCGCATCGACCCGTCCCATCGGCAGCGCCGCGGTGCTCGCAGCATACCTCGAGGCAGCTGCGCGCAGCGCCCCGGGCCACACCCTGATCGTTCATGCGGGAGACCACGTCGGAGCGAGTCCGCCCCTCACGCGCTTGCTGCACAACGAACCCTCCATCGATTTCCTGAATCTGCTCGCCGATGAGAATTGCGCGCCCGGCTCTGCGATGCGTTTCTTTGATGCCCAAAGCTGGCAGCGCTCACCCGATCGCTGCAACGTGATCGGTACGCTGGGCAACCATGAATTTGATCGCGGTCTCAACGAGATGCGGCGCCTGCTCGGCGGAGGCAACGTTCCGGGGGCGCCGACGCTCGATCATCCTTATGCGGGCAGCCGGGTACCCTACGTATGCGCCAATGTGCGGGCACGAAGCACCGGCAAGCTGATCCTGCCGCCCTACGCCGTGGTCGATCTGGGCGGTATTCCGGTCGGTGTGATCGGCGCGGTGTTGCGCGACACGAACCAGACGGTTCCTTCATGGGCGATCGAGGGAATCGAGTTTCTCGATGAGGCCGACTCCATCAATCAGGCGGCGCACGAGCTCGAACAGCAGGGAATTCACACCCTGATCGTCACGATCCACCAGGGTCTCGTGCCCCAGGGGAGCGACACGGGCATTCGTTACGTCGGTCCATTGACCGAAATCGTGGGACGGCTCGATCCGGACATCGACGTCGTTGTCTCGGGACACACCCACAACTACACCAATACGCTGCTGCCCAGCCGCGGGGGAACCCCATTCTCGTCACGCAGGCGTATGCGTTCGGCGTGGCGTACGCGGACATCGACCTTGAAGTGGACACCCGCTCGCGTGATGTGATGCGCAAGTCCGCGCGGATCGTCCCGGCCTGGGCCGATGCCGGCCCGGGACTGCATCCCGATGAGCGCGTTCAGCGCCTGACCGCTGCGGCACGAGGGCTCGTGGATCCGCTCGTTGCCAGCGTCGTCGGTCGCACGGCGCGCGCAATCACGCGTACCCCGACCGCCGCTGGCGAGTCGGCGCTCGGCAACCTGGTGGCCGATGCGCAGCGTGCGGCCACGCACGCGGACATCGCCTTCATGAATCCCGGTGGCTTGCGCTCGGATCTGCCGGCCGGCCCGATCACACGCGCCGATGTGCTCACCCTGCATCCCTTCGAGAACCGCCTCGTGACGCTTGAGCTGAGCGGCGCGCAGATTCTCCAGATTCTCGAGCAGCAGTGGCCTGCGCGAGGCGCTGCACTGCCGCGCCTGCTCAAGACCTCCGGGCTGTATTACGCCTGGGATCCATCCAGGCCACCAGGCTCGCACGTCATCGGGGCATGTGATGCGCAGCATCGAGCGCTTGTGGCTGCAATGCGCTATCGCGTGACGGTGAATGATTTTCTGTCAGGCGGCGGTGACGGTTTCACTGCGCTCAAGACGGCGGCCAAGTCCGAAGTGGGTCCGCTCGATGCCGAGGCGCTGGAGCAATACTTCCGCAGTCACGCAGAGCCGATCGATGCGCACACCGAGGGCCGGATTCTGCGAGCGGACTCCGGCACGGCGCTGCCGTGCACGCTCAAGGACTCGTCAGCGCCATGACGGCGCTGGCCGTGGCGATGATGTGCGTCTCGCTCTCACGGCGCAGGTCGGCCTCGGCGTAGAGCAGCCGCGAGCCTGATTTCAGGATGCGCCCGCGCGCCAGGTAGCGTGCAGGAGCGGGCGCAGGCCGCAGAAACTGGACAGTGAGACTGGCGGTGGCGAACGCCTGGTCTTGCATCTCGAGGCGGGCGTGCGCGGCGAAGGCCATCGCGAAATCCAGCATCGTCGCGATGGCGCCTCCCTGCAGAATCTGGGCGCCCTGCAAGAATCGATGTGGAGGCTCGAATGCCAGCAATGCCGTACCGTCGGTCGCCTCGAGCTCGCGGATCATCCCGCCCAGATCACTCGCCAAGGGATTGCTCGTGATGGCAAGCGGCTGGCCGCCGCCGCGCAGAAACTGAAGGACGAGCGCGCGATCCGGGTTCACTTGCTGCGATTATTTGCGATCTGATAGAAGGACACAACGACCGCAAGGCGAGAGCGCGCGATGCGTGAGGTATTCGTACTCGGTGTTGCCATGACGCCGTTTGGCCGCCTCGCGCAATCGTGCGCGGAGCTCGGCCGCATCGCCGCGCAGCAGGCTCTCGCCGACGCGAGCGTGCACGCCGCTGATCTCGATGTGGTCTTCTATGCGAACACGATGCAGGGCGCCATCGAAGGACAGTTCGGCATGAAGGGACAGCACGCGCTGCTGCCCCTGGGTATCGACGGCGTCCCGATCGTGAACGTCGAGAATGCATGCTCGGGCGGTACGACGGCATTCCACCTCGCGTTTGCGCACGTGGCCGGCGGCTTTGCCGAGCTCGCACTCGCCGTGGGCGCCGAGAAACTCGAGACGCCGGAGCGCGCACGGCGGCAAGCATCGTTTTCCCAGCCGGGAGACCTCGCGCAGGTCAATGAATTCGTGGCGCAGCATGCGGCACTGGTCGCCGACGTACGTCCGCCCCCCGAGGTGGTGGTCGAGGAGACGCCGCGCAGCCCGTTCATGGATGCGTACGCTTTGAATGCAAAGCTGCACATGAAGAGGTACGGCACGACGTGGCAGCAGATCGCGCACGTTAGCGCCAAAAATCACGGGCACTCCACTTTGAATCCGCTCGCGCAGTATCAGAGCGCCATGACGGTGGAGGAGGTGCTCGCGGCGCGCGTCATCGCCTGGCCGCTGACGTTGCCGATGTGCGCGCCCATCAGCGACGGTGCGGCCGCCGCGGTGGTCTGCTCGGGCGAGGCACTGTCGCGTTTCTCGTCCGGCCGTGCGTTGCGGGTGTGCGCGAGTATCCTCAAAGGCAACCGCCGTCGCGCCATCGAGGCCTTCGAGAGCGGCGCGTTACGCGAGGCGGCGCAGGCAGCTTACGCCCAGTCGCGGCTGCGGCCGCAGGACATCTCGATCGCAGAGCTGCATGATGCGAGCGCCTGTGCGGAGATTGCTCAAACCGAGCTCCTGGGACTGTGCGAGATGGGAGCCGGCGGCCGATTCGCCGAAGGCGGCGCGACCCGTCTCGGCGGGCGGGTGCCCGTTAACGTCTCAGGCGGTCTTGAGTCCAGGGGGCATCCGGTTGCGGCAACCGGCCTTGCGCAGATCTTCGAGCTCGCGACGCAGCTTCGGGGCGAAGCCGGCCCGCGCACCGTGCACGAGGCGCGCTACGCTCTGGCCGCCTGTGTCGGCGGCCTCTTCGGTGTCGAGGAGGGACTCGCGGCAGTCACCATTCTCGGGCGGCGCTGAAGGCTCAGCGGGCCGCGTGCAGAATCAGCTTGCCGGTGCGGCGAGCGATGCGCCAGCCTTCGCTCGTGCAGACATAGACATCGTGATACTCGCCCACACGCTGCGTGTCGTCGGCGCGGTGCCCGCCCGTGCCGGCCGGCTGCGAGACTTCCGCTGAATACAAAAGAAGATAGCAGCGTCCGTGTGCGCGCGCTTCCTCGCGTGCGTCGATCTCGATGTTGGTGCACAGATGCCGCGTGAGCCGGCTCTGCGGCCTTGCGGCCAGGGCCGCGGCGATGGCCGCCCGTCCCGTCAGGGGCGCGTCGCGGTTCGTTGGCGCGGATGAAGACACCCTCGGGCGTGAAGAGATCGGCGAAGGCGTTCCAGTCGCGCGCATCGAAAAGTTGAATGGAGCGCAGCAGCAGGCGCGCGCATTGGCGCTCGATCGTCTCCTCGGTGACTCGATCCATGCGTCAGTGCCAGAGCCGCTGCGTGGCGATGCGCGCGCCCTCGATGAGAGCCGCCAGTTTTTTGAAGGCCACATCCGGGTCGATCTTGCCGTAGCCGGCAAAGGTGCCGAAGCCGCAGTCGGTCCCGGCGAGGACGCGCTCACGCCCGACGATCGAAGCGAAGCGCTCGATACGCTCGGCCACGAGCTCGGGATGCTCGACGAAGTTGGTCGAGGTATCGAGCAGACCTGGGATCAACACTTTGTCCTGCGGCAAGGCCGCATCGCGCCACACCGTCCACTCGTGCGCATGCCGTGGGTTCGAGGCTTCGAACGAGATCGCCTGCGGCTTGGCCTTCAGCACGAGCCGCAGGATTTTCGCGAGCGGGATATCGTGATCGTGGGGTCCTTCGTAGTTCCCCCAGCAGATATGCATGCGTACGGATCCGGCCGGAACGTTGCGCAGCGCCGCGTTCAGCACCTCGATGTGGTGCTCCGCGCGCGCCAGGAATTCGGCCTCGCTCAGGTCCTGAAACCCGGTGTGCCGCGACATCGCCAGGTCCGGGCAGTCGAGCTGCAGCACGAACCCCGCGGCGACGATCGCCTCGTATTCCGCGCGCATGACCTCGGCGATCGCCTCCACATAGGCCTCGTGGGTGGGGTAGTAGCGGTTTGGCTGAAAGGACGACACCACCCCGGGCGATGCGGCATTGAGAAACGCATCGGTCGCAGGCGTCGCGTTCAGCGCCGCGCGAAAGTTGGCGATGTCGATCGTGCCCGCGTGCGCGTCCTTGATCGAGATGGGGCCCGTGCAGCACAGCCGACGAAAGGTCTGCGGCCCTGTGAAGGCGGTCATGCGCTTGCGCAGCTCCGGGTGATCGCGCAGATCCAGGTGCGGCTTGGCCGTGTTCTCCCCGCCGAAGCCTGCGAGCCGGTCCTTGATGTAGGTGGCGTAGCCGATTTTTGCGGATTCGCCGTCGCTGACGATGTCGAGGCCCACCTCCACCTGGCGCTTGACGATGTCGATGACGGCGGCGCGCACCGTCGCATCGAATTGCGCGGGGTCGTACGGCTCACCGCGCTCTTTCTTGAGCAGCACGTCGGTCAGAGCCTGCGATCGAGGCAGACTGCCCACGTGCGTGGTCAACACCCGGTCGTTGCTGAGCTTCACGGCGGTGCGCTCTCGGTGTCCTCGAAAATCACCTGGCCATAGCCGGTGAGCGTCGCATGATAGTAGTTGCGATGCACGCAGCGCACCTGCGCTGAAAGCGCGCCGCGCATGCACAGCCAGAGAATGACTTCCACACTCTCCGTGCCGCCGCGCTCGATGAAGTCCTGGTGGGTGAGTGCGGCGAGCGAGCGCGGGTCACGCTCCAGACGATCGAGGAACTCCGCATCCCAGTCGGGATTGATGTAGCCGAAGCGCTCGCCCGTGAGTTGATGAGACAGTCCGCCGGTGCCGAGGACCACGACCTTCAGGTCGTCCTCATAGCTCAGGATTGCGCGCCGCACTGCATGTCCGAGCTCGAAGCATCGGGCCGGCGTCGGAATGGGAAAATGCAGCACATTGACCAGGATCGGGATCACCCGCACGGGCCAGTGAGGCACCCAGGGCAGCAGCGCCGAGAGCGGAGACAGACAACCGTGATCGAGGGGCAGCCGATGACAGACGGCCGGGTCGAAACCCTCTGCGACGATGCAGTTCGACAAATGCCACGCGAGCTCGGTGTGACCCGGTACCGGCGGCAGCGGCCGCTTGCCCCATCCCTCATCCGCGATCTCGTGCACCTCAGCGACCCCGATCGCGAACGTCGGAATCATGTCCAGGAAGAAAGACGTGAAGTGGTCGTTCGAGAAAAGAATGCACACATCCGGACGCTCGCGCTCGAGCCAGGCTCGCATGGGCGCATAGCCGTCGAACAGCGGCTTCCAGTAGGTGCTCTGCTCGTCGTGTCGATCGACCGCGGCCCCGACCGCCGGTGGGTGCGGCGAGCCGAAGCCCGCGATGATGCGCGCCATCAGCGCTCTTCCCAGACGCGCCGCGTGCTCCTGAACTGCGCAAGCGTTTCGCCGCGCATCTGCGCGGCAGCGCCGGTGAGTCCGACGCCGAGCGTTCCTGCGACGCGGAACACGAAAAAATGATTCACCCCGTAGCGCACCATGGCGAGCCAGTCACGGGCGCGCACCATCGCGGTCTCCGCTTCGGTCAGGCCGAACTCGGACATGTAACGCGCCTCGTCCGCCTTGAACGCAGTGCGATTCTGCGGCTGCATGAGGCTGCGGCAGAATGCGCTGAGGCGATAGGCCTGCTGGGCGAGGGAGATCGTGAGCAGATAGCTCCCCGGCCCGGGGTTGGCAAAGGCACGCTCGGACTCCTTCATGCCTGTCTCTCCACGGGATTGCTGAGCGTGCCGAGTCCCGAAATCGACACGGACACTGGGCCGCCAAGCTTGTCGAGCTCGACGTTCTGCACGGCCCGGCTTCCGGGGGCGGAGCGCTTGAGCGCCGTTCCCATCGAGACCACATCGCCGGGCGCCAGCGTCATGAACTGCGACAGAAACGCGATGACCTCGGGCACCTTGTAGAAAAGATTCGCCGTGTTATCCGCAGTGACGAGCTCGCCGCGGTGATGGCAGGAGACCTCGAGCGCATGCGGATCCGCGATCTCATCGCGGGTGACGAGCCAGGGACCCATCGGTGAGAAGGTGTCGCTGTTCTTGTAGCGCCCCGGATAGCTCACCCAGGTGTCGACGTACTCGATGCGCGTGGCGTCGTCCTTCGCGGGGTGGATCGCGCGATAGTGAAACGTGTCCTCGCCCCGCATCGTCGGTGAGGTGATGTCGTTGTGGATCGTGTAGCCGAACACGTGTTCGTAGGCCGACTCCGCTCGGATCTCGCGCGCGCTGCGGCCAATGACGAGCGCGAGCTCGGGCTCAGGGTGGCAGCGGCCGTAAGCCGGCTTGATGCGGATCGGTTCGCCGTGGCCGACGAGCGCGTTCGCCGCTTTGACGAACGAAGCCGGATGCTTGGGTCCGCTCAGGATGCGGTCGGCATTGGCGCTGTTGTTGAGCGCGAGGCAGACGATCTTGGAGGGACGCCGAACCGGTGCGTGCCAGCGGACCTCTCGAGCGGCATAGCGCGCGAGCCGGTCCGTCCTCGAGCGAACGTGCGCCATCGTGCGCTCGATGAGGGGGCGGAGCGTGTCGTAGGACTCGATCAGCGTGACCATGTCGGCGAGCGCGGTGGCATCGGTGGGCGCTGCACCCGAGGCGAGTGCGCCTTCGACCAGATCGATGATGAGGCTCTCATCCCCGGGCGCAAGCCCGTCATCCAGATGCGCACCGACCCGATCGCGACCGCTCGCCCGAAAGCTCGCAAACCTCATGCGGCAAGCATACAAAGTCAGCTTGCCGCCGTCGCGCCGTCGCGGACCAGCGAATCGATCAAGCTCGCCTCGAGCCCCCAGCGTGCCAGGAGCTGAGGGGCGGACGGCCCGGACGCGGGAGCGTGTGCCGTCGGCGTCGCCGAGAAGCGTGGCGCGGCAGCGGGCGTCGGCTGATCGCCGACGAATACGCCCCGAGCGCGGTTGTGCGGATGCTCGGGCGCCTCGCTCAGGCTCAACACCGGTGTCACGCAGGCATCGCTCGCCTCGAGGAGCTGCGCCCACTCGTCGCGGGTCTTCGACTTGAATGCCGCCGCGAAGCGTGAGCGCAGCTCCGGCCAGCCGGAGCGGTCGTGCTGCGCCGGCAGGCTGCTCGCGTCGAGCTCGAGTGCCTTGAGGAGCGCGCGGTAAAAGCGCGGCTCGAGCGCGCAGACGGCGACGTACTTACCGTCGGCGGTCTCGTACGTGCTGCCGAAGGGAGCCCCGCCATCGAGCAGATTCGCGCCACGCTCATCACGCCAGAAGCCGTGATTGTGCAAGGTATAAATCATGCCCATCAGGGAGGTCGCGCCATCGAGCATCGCGGCATCCACGATTTGCCCGCGACCGCTCGAGCGCGCGTGCAGCAGCGCGGCGAGCACTCCCATGGCCAGAAAAAGCGCGCCGCCCCCGAAGTCCGCAACCAGATTCAAAGGTGGGCACGGCGGCAGGTGTGGGTAGCCGATCGCGTGCAGTGCGCCGCTCAGGGCAAGATAGTTGGGGTCGTGGCCCGGCGCGTGGGCGAGCGGACCCGTCTGCCCCCAGCCGGTCATTCTGCCGATCACGAGACGGGGATTCGCCCGCAGGCACACCTCCGGAGCGAGGCCGAGGCGCTCGATGACGCCGGGCCGGAAGCCCTCGATGAGAACGTCCGCGCGCGCCAGAATCGCGAGCATTCTTGCGGAATCCTCGGGGCGTTTGATCGCGAGCGGCAGATTCGATCGGCCGCGCCACATCGGATCGCGCGCTTCGGGAACCGGGAAGCTCGTCTCGCGCTCGGGCGGCGCGACGCGCAGCACTTCGGCACCCATGTCCGCAAGCAGCATCACGCAGAAAGGCGCCGGACCAAGCCCGGCGAGCTCCACCACACGAATCCCCGCCAGCGGTCCATTGCCTTGTGCTGCCATCGCCCATCTTGTAGCTTTTCCGGGAGCTTCGATCAACGCCGCGCAGGTCATGGCCCAAAAATCAGCAAAACGCCTGAGCCTGAGCGATCGGGCTGCGATCCACGATCTCCTCGCCCGCTATGCCTGGGCGCTCGATACGGGTGACATCGAGGCATTGCTCGACTGCTTCCTGCCGGATGCCGTGGTGATCGAAGAGGTGTTCGAGGATCCAGACCGCTGGGAGGGACACGAGGGAATCCGGCAGCTGGCGGAACACTATCGGGGTACGCCGGATTTCCCGGGCCGCCAGCATCACGTGAGTCAGGTGCTCGTGAGCGGCCATGCACCACGCTGCGCCGTACGCTCGTTTGCGTTCGTGACGGAATGCCGCGGCGAGCCGCCCTACCTGTTGCGCTTCGCAGGCTACTACGAGGACGAGGTGCGAAAGCACAAGGGCGCGTGGTGGTTCAGCGAGCGCATCATTCGACTGTGGGACGGTCCGGTACTTGCGCGCTTTCCCGGGCGTGATGGCATGCGCGTTGCGCGCAAGCGTCCGCCGCAGCTGAGAAGGAGGATCGATGGCCAGTAGAACTCGCGCGCGGGTCTCGCGCCGCGCCGCGGAAGATGCGGTGCGCACGCTGCTGCGCTGGGCCGGCGATGACCCCGAGCGCGAAGGGCTCGTCGACACGCCGAAGCGCGTCGTCAACGCATACCGCGACTGGTTCTCCGGCTATGACGTTGAGCCGCGTGAATACCTGCGGCGCACCTTCGAGGAAGTGGAAGGGTACGACGAGCTGATCGTGCTGCGCGATGTTTCCTTCGAGTCACACTGCGAGCATCACATGGCGCCGATCATCGGGCGGGTGCACATCGGGTACCTGCCGACCGACAAGGTGGTCGGCATCAGCAAGCTCGCACGTGTGGTGGAAGGCTATGCACGGCGTTTCCAGGTGCAGGAGAAGCTCACCGCACAGATCGCCGCCTGCATCGATGAGGTCCTGCATCCGCGTGGGGTCGGCGTCGTCGTCGATGCCGTGCATCAGTGCATGACGACGCGCGGTGTGCACAAGCGCGGCGTCTCGATGGTCACGAGCCGAATGGTCGGCGCCTTCCGCGCCGACGCGCGCACGCGGTCGGAGTTCCTGCAGTTCATCGACATCAGGGGAGCGCGGGAGGTCTGACCGAGTCGGGCTGATCGTGACCCACGTTGAGGATCCACAGGGCCGCGGGCAGGGCCGTGAAATCGGCGATCAGTGCGAGCAGGAACGCCGAGGATGACACGATGCCGAACTGCCGCATGGGCGGCAGGCTCGAGAACGTGAGCGCCAGAAAGCCCGCGGCGTTGATCAACGTCGCGAACACGATCGGCCGACCCGCCACGACGAAGGTGTGGCACAGGGCGTAGGCCGTCGAGCCCGCCGCGCGACCTTCCTGGAAGTGATAGAAGAAGTGAATCTGATCGTTCTCGGTCGCGCCGAGCACGGTCGAGCCGATGAGCACGGTCGCGATGTTGAGGGGAATGCCGGCGATGCGCATGATCAGGAACGCGACGAGGATCGCGACCAGGGACGGAATCATCGCCATGAGCCGCGCGGCAGGGCTGCGGAAGACGAGCAGGAATGCGCAGAAGATGACGCTCGCCGTGAGCCCGAAGCTTTGTGTCAGAGTCGGGATCAGGCGCAGCGAGATCTGATCGTTGAGGACGCCGCTTCCGACGATGCGGGCCCGCACGCCGCGCAGTGCGGGCGTGTCGCGTTGCAGCTCCTGCCAGACCTGCTCGGTTGCTTTTTTCATCGGTAGCGCCTTGGCGCGGCCCCGAATGCTGATTCGCACGTTGGCAAGGCTCGCCACATCGATGTAGTCGCGGGTGTGCGGCTCGGTGAGCATGAGTTGCTCGAGCTGCCCCGCGAGATCGGGCCACGCCGCGGGTGAGGCGGGCAGCTGATCCGAGCCGGATGCGACGTAACGCGCCCAGCGCAGGATCGAGGTGGGGCCATCCACGGAGGTGACACCCGGAATGCGCTCGATGCGTTGCGAGAGCTCATCCAGGGCGTGCAGGAACTGCGGGTCCGTGGCCGACGGCGTCGGCAACTGCAGCCACAGCTCGATGACATTGAGCCCGCTCACATCGCCGAAACGCTTCATGTCCTGCGCGATCGGCAGCTTCGGATCGATGTAGCCCACATCGGAGGTCTCAAGTGAAAGCGCGGGCAGTCGCCCCGGAATGCCGAACAGTGCAGCGGCGCCGCAGAGCATCCCGAGGATCGCAATCATCACCATGGCCCAGCGGAAGCGGCGTGTGACGGGCACCCAGGCAGCGGCGAGCGCAGGGAAGCGCTCGCCGATCACGATTCGCTCGAACCCCAGCGGCGTTCTGAAGAGCGATTGCAGCGCGGGAAAGAGCGTGAACGCACCGATCCATGCCACCGTGATGCCACATGCCGTCCAGAGCCCCATCTCGCGGATCGGGCGGATGTCGGACACTGCGAGCGCCGCGAATCCGACCGCGGTCGCGAACATCGAGGCGGTGCAGGGCAGGAACTTGTTAGCGAGCGCTCGAGCATGATGCTCGCCCGGGTCTGCGCCCTCGGGGCGCTCGATGTAGCGCGAGTGGATATAGACCAGTGTCGCGGTGGTCGTGACGAGCACCGTCAGCGGCACGAGCGCGGAGACGATGGTGTGCGGCCAGCCGATCGGCGCTGCGAGTCCGATCGCCAGGGCGACGAGGATTCCGAGCGTGACGATGAAGGCAGCGAGTGTGCGCCAGGAGCGGTACAGCACGAGCACGAGGGCCATGACGAAAATGCCGAAGAGTGGCATGGAGCGCACCGTCGCCTCACCCGTCTGCCGCTCGAGCCACGCATTGAGCCAGGGAGTGCCGACGCGCCGCACCGTCGTGAAGGGTCCACCGCTACGCATGTAGGGGCTCACCGCGGCATCGATGGCCGTGAGAACGCGATCGCGCTCCTCTGAGGTGCGCACCCGCAGCTCGAGGACGACGCCCAGGAAGTGATCACCGAGCAACCCGGCATGTCGGAACATCCGCGTCCCGTTCGCGAAGGCGCGTATGCGCGCCACCTCGGCGGCAGTCAGGGGTGCCGGAGTGGCTCCGTGCCAGTACAGGGTGAGCAGGCTCTGAGCCTGAAGGTTCGGAATCTGCGAGAGCGCATGCTCGAGCTGCCCTTCGGCGCGCAGGACCGGCAGGTCGAGCGGGTCGGGCGCCTCGAGCATCAGGAGCGCGTGCTTGCCCTCCGGGAATATCTGCTCGAAGTCATGGGTCCCGCGCACGTCCGGATCGTCCGCGACGATCAGACGCTCGATCGAGGAATCCTCGGGAATGCGCAGCGCACCGAGCACGCCCAATGCGCCAAGACACACGAAGAGGCCTGCGATCCAGTACCGCGCGTGCAAGACCCGTACGAACACGCGCACGAGCCGAGGGGATGCCGGCACGTCCATCTGCGAGTCGGACTCCTTCGCAAGGCTCGTGCCCGCGTGACATCGACGCGCAGCCGAGCGCTGCGCAGGCGCACCGTACGCAGCAGTGATAGCCTAATCATATGAGCACGGTGATCGTCGGTACAGCAGCCGCGCTGCTCGTGTTTTGTGCGCCCGGCTATCCGGGTGCGACGGGCGACGCTCAACCCCTCGTCGACGAGTTTGCGAAAGCGGCCGCGGCCGCGGCCAACTGGCCGGCCGGCAGCCTCGCGGCAGCCTACGACGCGAGCGACCAGGGAGGTCTCGCGAAGCTCGGCCAGCCGGACGCGGCGCTCGCATTCGTGCCGTTTCCGTTCTTCGTCGAGCACGCGACGATGCTGAAGCTCGAGCCGCTCCTGCAGGCGGACGTGCAGGGCGTGGGAACGCGGGAGCGCTGGACGCTCGTGGGTAAACGCGCAGGCTCCGCAGGTCCGGCTTCGCTCGAGGGATATTCGCTCTCGAGCACGGCTGGCTATGCGCCGCAATTCGTGCGGCGCTTTGGCGTGGGGAGCTTCTCGCTGCCCGACGGTGTGAAAATCAGCGCGACGGGGCAGGTTCTTTCATCGCTGCGCAGCGTCGCAGCGGGCGAGCGTGTCATCGTGCTGCTCGATCAGGAGCAGATGGCTGCAACCGCGACCCTGCCATTTGGTGCGCAGCTCGCAACGCTCGCGCAGTCGACACCGGTGCCGGTTGCGATCATTGCCCTCGTCGACGCACATCTGCCCAAGGCACGTGCGGACTCGATGCGCGCGGGCTTGCTGAAGCTTGCGACATCCGACACGGGCAAGGCGACCTTGGGCCGCCTGCGCCTGCAGGGCTTCATACCGCCCGAACTCCCCCCGCACGCCGCAGCACCGTGAAAGTACTGCTGCTACTGGGCGCGATGACGATTCTGCTGGCAGGCTGCGCGGCACCGCCGCGTCCCAGCACGCGAGCACCGAGCGCAACCACACCCGCCGCGCTCGCCGCGGCCGTGCAGTCCGCAGCGCGCCGCAGCGAGGATGAGCACGATCCGCACGCACGCGCAGCGCTTGCTGATCAAGCGAGCGCGGACGCAGCGGCGTGCATCTCCCAGGCGCCGCAGGCTGTCGGCTGCCTGTACGCACGCGCCCTCGCACTCGGCCTCAGTGCTCGCGAGCATCCGGCGAGCGCCGCGAGCACGTTGCGGGACATGCTCGAGAGTCTCGGTCGCGCCGATGCCGCTGATCCCAATTACGATGACGCCGGACCGCAACGTGTGCGTGCGCTCGTACTGCTGCACGCGCCCGCTTGGCCACTCGGACCGGGTGATCCACAGGAGGCGCTCGTCGCGGCGCAGCGCGCCGTGAGCCTGCGGCCCCAATATCCGCCCAATCTCCTTGCGCTCGCAGAGACTCAGGCCGCGACAGCGGATCCCGCGGCGGCGCGCGTGACGTACGCCCGCGCCCGCAGTGCCGCGCTCGCTCTGCCTGCGGGGACTGAACGCGATGCTTGGATGGGCCAAGCCGACAAAGCACTGCAGAATCTGCCGACCAAATAGCCGGAACACTCATTGCCCCAATAGGTGCACGCCATGACTCGCACTGATGCGCCGCTCGACGACGCTGCGCGCGCCGAGCTCTCACGGCTCGCCCAGCGCATCCAGCATCTGGAAGACATGATGCAGATCCAGGCTCTGCAGTCGAAGTATGCGCACTACCTCTTCACCCAGCGCTTCGAGCGCATCGTCGATGAATGCTTCGCACTCAAGCGCGCCGACGTGTCCGTCGAGTTCTCCGACAGCGGTGTCTATCGAGGATTGCAGAGCATCCGTGCGCTCTATGACGCGTTTGCCGTCGCGCGTGAGATTCCGGGGTTTTTCATCCTGCACATGGCGGTCAATCCTTACATCAAGGTTGCACCGGATGGACTCTCCGCTCGCAGTCACTGGCTGTCGCCCGGCGCGACCGGCAGCAACACCTCGGCGAGCTGGGTCTGGGGTCCGTACTACGTCGACTACGTCAAGGAGGCGGGCGAGTGGCGGATCCTGCACTCAAATCTCGCACCGCTGTTTCGAAACCGCTACGAGGCGAGCTGGGCGCAGGCTCCCGATCACGGCACGGTGCGCGGCATCCTCGCCGCGCAGCCGGATGAGCCGAGCACGCTTTATCGGCCCTACAGCGAGGTCAAGAAGGAGCGCAACATCTTCGGGAAGCATCCCGATCTGCCCTGACCTATGGGCCGGCGGCGGCGACGCTGTCTTCTGCGGCGCGCGAGGCACGCTTGCGATCCTGGTCCTTGAGGAAGCGCTTGCGAATGCGGATGGACTGTGGCGTCACCTCAACGAGCTCGTCGTCGGCGATGAATTCGACCGCGTACTCGAGCGTGAGCTGGATCGGTGGCGTCAGCAGGATCGCATCGTCCTTGCCGGCAGCGCGAATGTTGGTGAGCTTCTTGGTCTTGATGGGATTGACGACGAGATCGTTCTCGCGGCTGTGGATGCCGATGATCATCCCCTCGTACAGCTTCTCTCCCGGGCTCAGGAACAGGCGCCCCCGCTCCTGCAGGTTGAATAATGCGTAGGCGACGGCTTCTCCCTGCTCGTTGCTGACCAGCACCCCGTTGCCTCGCTCGGGGATGTCGCCCTTGAAAGGTGCGAACCCGTCGAAGATATGGCTCATGAGACCGTTGCCACGGGTGAGCGTCATGAAGTCACCCTGAAAGCCGATGAGGCCCCGCGCGGGCACGCGATACTCCAGGCGCACGCGCCCCTGCCCGTCGATGACCATGTCGGTGAGCTCCGCGCGCCGCTCGCCGAGCGCCTGCATGACGGGTCCCTGATGCTCGGCGTCGACATCGACCGTCAAGGCCTCGTACGGCTCATGAGTCACGCCATCCACCGTGCGCAAGAGGACCTGCGGCTTGCCCACGGCGACTTCATAGCCTTCCCTGCGCATGTTCTCGATGAGAATCGTCAGATGCAGTTCGCCGCGCCCCGAGACGCGGAACACGTCCGGCTCGTCGGTATCCTCGACGCGCAGCGCCACGTTGCTTTGCAGCTCCCGATAGAGTCGCTCGCGAATCTGGCGGCTCGTGACGAACTTGCCTTCGCGCCCCGCGAACGGTGAGGTGTTGACCTGAAAGTTCATGGCGAGCGTCGGCTCGTCCACCCGGATCGGCGGCAGACCCTCTGGCTGCGTCACATCGCAGATCGTCACGCCAATGTTCACCTCTTCGATGCCCGTGACGGCGACGATGTCGCCGGCGAAGGCCTCATCGACCGGCCGGCGCTCGAGTCCCTTGAAGCTGAGGATCTGTGCGATACGTGCAGGTCCGCGGTCCTCCGCGCCATAGCGCAGCGCGACGTTTTGCGCGGCCCGCAAGGTTCCGCGCCGGATGCGACCGATGCCGATGCGGCCGACGTACGAGTTGTAATCGAGCGTGGAGATCTGAAGCTGCAAGGGTGCTGCAGCGTCGCTTGGCGGAGCCGGGACGTACTGCAGAATGGCCTCGAACAAAGCCGTCATGTCCTGACGGCGTTCGGTGTGATCCGTGCTCGCCCATCCCTGCAAGGCCGAGGCATAGATGACCGGGAAGTCGAGCTGTGCGTCGCTCGCACCCAGCCGGTCGAAGAGCTCGAACGTCTTGTCGACGACCCAGCCAGGTCGTGCCCCAGGACGGTCGATCTTGTTGACGACGACGATGGCCTTGTGTCCGAGCGCCAATGCCTTGCGGGTCACGAAGCGCGTCTGCGGCATGGGACCCTCGACGGCGTCCACCAGCAGGAGCACCCCATCGACCATGGACAGGACGCGCTCGACCTCGCCGCCGAAGTCGGCATGCCCGGGGGTATCGACAATGTTGATCCGCGTGCCGCCGTATTCGATTGCGCAGTTCTTGGCCAGGATCGTGATGCCACGCTCGCGCTCGATGTCGTTCGAGTCCATGACCCGTTCGCCCACCTTCTCATGGGCGGCGAACGTGCCGGACTGCTTCAGCAGGCAGTCCACGAGCGTGGTCTTGCCATGATCGACGTGGGCGATGATGGCGATATTGCGGATGGGACGGTTCATGACCGAGCGGCGCGTCAGCCCCCTGGAAAGGGCCGCGAAGAGTACCAGAAGAAGGCGTGCCGCCAAAGGAACCCAGATCTGCGTGTCGGCGCGGCTCTATGCCAACCACAGCTTGGCTCTTTCCTCAATTTTCAGCCATCGTTGGCTCCGGTTCTGCTGTGCCTACGCCCCGGTGCTGCGATGCCGAATTCCGTGCAGGGCAATACGGCTAGGTTCTGTAACGCGCTGGCAGTGATTTTGTGCTCCGGCGCGATCGGCCGGGGCGCGGCACAGTCACCGGTGCCGCAAGGCGACAGCGAGACGCCTTTGCAGGAGGTGCTCGTAACGGGATCACGCATCCCGGTATCGCCGAACGCTCCCGCGACGAGCCCCATGACGGTCATCACGCAGCGGGACATTCAGTTGGCAGGGCAGACGGATGTCGTCGACGTCCTGAATGCACTTGCCCACGACGATCATTAGTTCGAGCGCTGATTACGGCAATCACTCGAATCCGGCGCAGTCGGCCGGCGGTTTCGCGACCGCCGATCTGCGAGGCCTGGGCCCGCAACGTACGATCGTCCTGATCGACGGACGGCGCCTCGGAATAGGCGACGCCAACACGTCCAATTCGAGTGCGGCCGCGGACCTGGATGAGATTCCAACCGCACTGATCGAGCGGGTCGAGGTCGTCACGGGCGGTGCATCGGCGACCTACGGGTCAGATGCTGTTGCCGGTGTCGTGAATTTCATCCTCAAGGACCATGTGCAAGGTGTCCAGGTCGACGGCCAGTTCGGCTTTGCGCAGCACGACGAACACAATGAGATCATGCAGAGCGCAGAGGCGGCCGCCGGCCTGATGGCCCCTATGGGAAGCACGCTCGATGCGCTCCGGGGCGACGCATCCATCCTGTCCGGCACGGAGTTCGCGGATGGAAAGGGGCAGGTCACGGCCTATTTTGGCTATCACAACCAAAGTGCGCTGCGCGGCTCCGATCGCGACTTCTGCAGCGTGTACGGCCGCTGAAAACAACGCCCTGACCGGGGTGCCGACGCAAGGTGGGATTTCATGCTACGGAACTTCCAACTCCAACAGGTTCGTCACCGACGGCGGCGCCGCGAGGTACTCCGTCGTCGGCAATGAATTCGTTCCGTGGCCCGCGCAAGGCTCGGTGCCGCCGGCGTTCTTCGATGCCGCGCCCTACCAGTACTTGCAGCGCCGTGATCGGCGTGAGCAGGCCGGGCTGCTCGGTCATCTGCAGATCACCCCGGCGGTGCGTCCGTATCTCGAGTTCATCTACATGGATGATCGTACGTTGATGGACATCGCTCCATCCGGAATCTTCCAGGGCGAGAATCCGCTCACGGCAGATGGCACCTTTCTCGTGAACTGCAGCAACCCGCTCCTGAGCGCGCAGGAGGCGGGCATTCTGTGCAGACCTGCGCAGATCGCAGCCGACAAGGCGGATCCTGGTTCCGTGAGCGCGAGCCTGGACATCGGCCGGCGCAACATCGAGGGCGGCGGGCGCGGCTCGAGCTTCGAGCACCGCAGTTATCGCACCGTGGCAGGCGTGACCGGGGAGTTCGCGGATGCGTTCAGTTACGATGCGTACGCGCTTTACCATCACGTCTCACTGTTCCAGGAGAATCTCAACTATCTCAACTATGCCGCGATCGACAATGCGCTGCAGGTGACGACCGATTCGTCCGGTCACCCGGTATGCGTCAGCGGTGGCAGCTGTGTGCCCTACAACATTTTCACAACGGGTGCGGTCACGCCACGACAGCTCGCGTATCTCTACACAGCTGGTACCGACAGCGGCTCGAACGGCGAGCAGATCTACGCCGCGAATCTCACGGCCCAGCTCGGCCACTTCGGGATCGTGGCGCCGTGGGCGCGCGAGGGCATCGGCGTCAACGCGGGCATCGAGCATCGCGTGGAGACGCTGAGCTTTGCGCCGGATGCCGCGGAGCTCTCCGGTGATCTGGCCGGCTACGGCGGAGCGGCCGTCGCGATCGATGCGCGGATGTCGGTCGATGAAGGGTTCGCGGAGGCGCGCATTCCGATCGCACAGGAGCAACCGCTCCTCAAAGACTTCACGCTCGGCGCAGGGTACCGCTATTCGCACTATTCCACGGCCGGTGTAGCCAATGCCTACAAGCTCGAGCTGCAGTACGCACCCGTAGCCGATCTGCGACTGCGCTCGACGTACGATCGGGTGGTGCGCGCTCCGAATCTCGTCGAGATCTACACGCCACTGTCCTACACCGGCTCGGGGACCGTGTTCACAGACCCCTGCGCGCCGACCAACGGCGGCAAAACACCGGCGATCGCGAGCCTCTCGGCCTGCGAGCACACGGGCGTGACAGCCGCCGAGTACGGCAACGGGCTCGGCGCAGCCGCGGGCGGCACCAGCACGATCCCGCAATGCGTGTTCGGCTGCGGTGCGGCGAGCGGCGGCAATCCGAGCCTCGTGCCCGAGATCGCAGACACGTGGTCGCTAGGCGTGACGCTGACACCCACGGCACTCGCAGGGGTCACGCTGACGGTCGATTACTTTCACATTCTGATCAAGCGCGAGATCGGATCCGTGCCGGGAATCATCAGCCTGGATCAGTGCCTTGCGAGCGCAGATCCGATCTCGTGCAGTCAGATCGTGCGCACGCCAGCGGGTTCCTTGGGCGGCAGCAACATCGCGGGCGGAGGCTACATTCTGGAAAACAATGTCAACACGGGTTCCGCCCTCGTATCCGGGATCGATCTGCAGGCGAATGCACGCTGGCCGCTTTCGAGTGCCTGGGGTTCGATCGCTCTAAGCCTCATCGGCACCTGGCTCCAGCGCGATGCCTCCACGCCCTATCAAGGCACGCCGAGTTACGATTGTGCGGGCCTGTTCGGTAGCACCTGTCTGGGCGGCTCGGTGAGTCCGACCTGGCGTCACAACCTGCGCCTGAGCTGGGAGACGCCCTGGAATGTGCAGCTCTCCGCGCAGTGGCGCTTCATCGGCAAGACGAGCTTCGACAACAATTCCTCGCAGTCCCTGCTGCAGAATGCCGAGGAGGGCTTCTACGATCCCCTTGTGACGCATATTTCGAATTACAGCTACCTCGACCTGGCGGCAATCTGGGACGTCAGCCGCCACGTGCAGCTCCGCGCCGGAGTCAGCAATCTCTTCGACAAGGATCCTCCGTTCGTGCCATATGACGCCTCCATGGCGGCTGGAACTCTCAACACATTCCCGACCTACGATCTGCTAGGACGGGATTTTTTCCTGGCATTCAGGGCAACCCTCTGATTGCATGAGCGACAGCCCGACAATCGGGTCCAAGGCTGTTCAGCACCCTGACGCTGCGCGCTACACGGTGGGCGATCTCCTCATCGACGTCGGGCGCCAGCGCGTGACGCGCGGCGAAAGCGTGATTGCGCTGCCCAAGCTCTCGTACGAGCTCTTGCTCGCTCTCGTGCGCGCGGCGCCAAACCTCGTGTCTCTCGATGAGCTCATGGAGCGCGTGTGGCCCAAAGCCGTGGTGAGCCCGGAGACCCTCAGTCAACGGGTGAAGCTGTTGCGCGATGCCCTGGGGGATGATCCTCGAGCACCGCGCTACATTGAAGGACTCCGGGGACGCGGCTATCGACTGATACCCCTGGTTGCATCCGAGGAGCTGGTCCGCGCGTCGGCGGTGGCTCGTCCCGAAGAGCCTGTTCACGCGCCGGCTGAGCAACGTGCTTCCGCGCTGATGCGGCTGCGGCGACGGCCCTTCCTCTGGGTCGGCCTGATCGCGGTCGCCGTGATCGCGCTCGCACTGCTCGTGCTTCTTGCGATGCATGCCTCGCCGAAGTCAGGTACGAGTGTGGAGGTGGTGGCGGTGGAGCCCCGCGCCGTCGCGGTCCTGCCGTTCGACAATTTGAGCGCGGAGCCCAACAACGAATACATCGCTCTCGGGGTCGCGGACGCCGTGCTCAATCAGCTCGCCAGCGTGCCTGAGCTCATCGTCGTCGCGCGCTCATCATCGTTCGCGCTCGGCAAGCCAACTCCGGAGGCGCGCGAGGCGGGGCGCAGACTGGGTGTGCGCTATCTGGTGACGGGGAGCGTACAGCGCGCGGGCAACATGCTGCGCGTCACGGCGCAGCTCACCGACACCACAACCAATGCCGCGCTGTGGTCGATGAAACTGGATCGCGCAATCGACAGCGTGTTCGAGCTGCAGGATCAAATCTCACAACGTGTGGCGCAGCAGCTCGATGTGACGCTGCGGGGACGGACCGCCCGCTATGCTCAATATGGGACGGACGCCTATCTTGCCTTCCTTAGGGGCCGAGCACTCATCGAGTCGCGCAAGCTCAAGGATGTCCAGGAGTCAGTCCGACAGTTCTCGCGAGCCGTCGAGCTGGCGCCTACCTTTGCGGCCGCGATAGCCGAGCTCGCGCGCGCGAAATGGCAACTGGAGTCTTTCGAGACCAATGAGCGTGAGCGCATGGCGCAAGTTCAGCCTGAGCTCATGGCCCTCCTGGACCGAGCCATCCAGATCGATCCCACGGCCGGTGAGGCGTACTTCCTGCGTGCGATGTTGGTTCTGGACCCTGAAGTCCCACCGGCGCCAGAGACCCAGGCGCGCGCCGAGGCGGATTTCCGTAAGGGTCTGGAGCTCGCTCCGAGCTTCGGCGCAGGATTGCGCGGCTACGCGGAGTATCTGGACCAGCGTGGGCGCCTGGACGAGGCGCTGGTGCAGATCGATCGCGCGCGGCTCGTCGACCCGCTCTCAGCGGAGAATCATTACCGGAAAGGCGAGTTTCTGCGAATGGAACTCTTCAAATACCAAGACGCAGCGGCGCTGTTCATGCAGGCGCTCTCGGTACAGCCGGAGTTCTATCCCGCTTATACCCGGCTGGCCCAAGTTCGGTGGGAGACCGGCCACCTGGCCGAGGCGATTCGCTACGCCGAGAAGTCAGTCGCCATAGAGCCCGCAGCCGTGTGGACCGGAGAGCGGCTCCTCCAGTTCTATGTCGACATCGGCGATCTCGCGGCGGCCCGCGATGTGCTGCGCAGCTATCCCGCGGGCGCCGCTCAGATGGCGGCTGCCGAGGCGCTCGTCTGCTATCGCGCCGCAAACCCCGAGCGTGCATTCAACATCCTGCGCACGAACATTCGACGCCCGGATTTCAACGCCGCGTTCGCCTTCTGGATCGTGACCAACGCGGTGCTCGAGCAGGCCATTTCGCACCGGGACCCTGCCATGGGGAGGCAGGTGATCCTGTCGAGCCCTATGCTTGTGAAGACTGGAACGGTGCTCCCTGTCGTCGAGGACAACTTTCCCACGATCGTGCAGCTCGCCGTGCTCGAGCACGCGGTGGGCAACCCGGCTAACGCGAACGATTCGGCACAGCGCATTCTGGAGTATCTCGATCGTAACCCTGAAAGGCATTTCCTCGGTGGCTGGGACGAGTGGGCGCGCGCTGCCGCCTCTGCGATCATGGGACGCGACGACGCCGCGCTGGGGCACCTCGAGAATCTCGAGCGTTCCGGATCTCTCATCGGCTGGTGGGCGCGGATCGAGCAAGATCCGGCCTTTGTGGCGCTGCGCAGCAGCACGCGTTTTCGAGCGCTCGTATCGCGCTTAAACCTCTGGCAACAGAACGAGACGCAACAGCTGGCCCGGATGCGTCTCAGCGGAGAGGTGCCGCGCCGCTCGACGGATCAGCTCACCGTGAACGGCTGTTAAGCGGCCAACCGGGCACTCTGGCGAGTGCCCGGTTGACCTGGTTTGCTCATCCGACTCTCTTCGCCTGCGCTTGCAGATGCATTGCAGTCAGTCGCTCATCGTTCACACGGGCGACTGCCGCTGTGACCGCGCTCTTGAAGCATGCCTGCCAGGCCACGCGTTGCTCGACCTGCTCGAGATCGGTGACCGAGAGGTCGCAGACATTCCGAGCGGCCGCCTTGATCCGTCCATAGAGCCGCTCGATGCCAGCCGGCGAGTCGAGCTTGAGATCGCTGTAGTACACCTTCTGCGAAGCAATGGTTCCCTCGGGCTGGGCGGGCTGGGCGGCCTGCGCATTCCGGGCGAGCCCGGCGAACACGGTGACCAGTGCGAGTCCCACTGCCATCGAGGCGCCATGAAAAGTCTTGCCGTTCATGTGATTTCTCCCGTAGCTACCTTTGAGCTTGTAATAAGGTTCGTGCCATGACTCGAGGCGCGCTAGCGCCTGACGAGCTCACCGGCTCCGGCAGTCGGCTGGCCCGTCTTCGCGGCGTGCAGCGCCGCCAAGGCCGGGTTGCCCACGGCCGTTACGGCTTTCGCGATCGATTGGCGCACGCAGATCCGGGTCAGCTCGAAATTTTCCAACGAGCGATCACCGTTCATCTCGCAGACGCCCACTGCGGCAGCGGCGATCCGACGGTACAGGTGGTCGATTCCCTTGGGGGTCGCGAGGTTGAGGTCGCTGTACTCGACGACTTTGCCCGGTGGCTGACTGGAGGGGGCTTTTTCGGCCGCGTGACCCAGGGTCGCTCCGAGTGCCAGGCAGGCTGGCGATCGCGCTCGTGATGAGGCCGCGGCGGACACCGATCAGGGTTGAGGTGTTGGTCGGGTTCATGGTCATCTCCTTCGTGATGGTGTGTATGTTTCGCCTCAGCGCCCGGCCCCAAGTGCGGTCCGAGCGAGTGGCGCCACGATGGAGTGGCGTGCCCGATCGCCGCATGAAGACTGGCCTTAGCTTCCGCGAAGAATGGCCAAAAATTGCGCGAGACGCCTCAGGGGGCGAGCAGGGTCGCCGAAAAACGTGTTACAGCCGAAAACGGCTAGTGGGCACGTCTGCCCGCGGGTACCCTTCAGGCAGTGGATACCGTTTCGGGTCTGACCCGGGATGTTCTTGATCGCGCCCGTCGCAGCCGCGATGCGCGCTTTGACGGCCGCTTCTTCATTGCCGTCAAGTCCACGCGCATCTATTGCCGCCCGGTCTGTCCGTCGCGGTTCTCGAACGATTCGAACATCCGCTACTACGCGACGGCGGCGGAGGCGGCCGAGGCAGGCTACCGTCCCTGTCTGCGTTGTCGGCCGGAAACTGCGCCTGGCTCTCCTGCCTGGCTCGGAACGTCCGCAGTCGTCAGACGCGCGTTGACGCTCATTCAGGACGGAGCGCTCGACCGGGAGTCCGTCAGCCGGTTCTCAGAGCGTCTGGGAATCGGGGTCCGTCATCTTGCCCGGCTGTTCGCACAGCACGTCGGCGTTCCTCCTGTTGCGGTCGCACAAACGCGCCGTCTGCACCTGGCCAAGCAGCTGCTGGATGAGACCCACCTCTCCATCACCAGCATCGCGGCGGCCGCCGGCTTCAGCAGCATCCGGCGCTTCAATGACACGTTTCGCGCCACCTATGGGCGCTCACCCAGGAATTTGCGCAAGGGTCGCCAGATCGAACCGGCGAGGGAGGCCGAGATCGCTCTCAGGCTCGCTTACCGCCCGCCGTACGACTGGGAGCACATGAGCCGCTGGCTCGGCATGCAGGCGATTCGTGCCATGGAAAGCGTGGATGCCGGCTACACGCGCTCGATGCACACGAAAAGCGGTCACGCCGTGCTGCGTGTTCGCCCGCTCGTGGGTGAGCACGCGCTCGAACTGCGGATCTGGCGCGCGATGCCGGCCGATCTGCCGTATCTGATCTGCGCAGCGCGGCGGATGTTTGATCTCACGGCCGATCCGGCAAAAATTGAGTCCGCTTTGCGCGCCGATCAGCTTCTGCGTCCGCTCGTAGCGCGTCGCCCCGGCCTGCGGATACCCGGCGTCTGGGATCTGCTCGAATGCGGCGTGCGCGCGATACTGCAAGGCTCAGGACCTCCTGGCCGCAGCCACGCACTGCTGAGCGAGCTGGTTCAATTCACGGGCGAGCCCATTCCCCCTGCGCCGGGCGGTATCACTCGACTGTTTCCCAGCCCGGCTGCTCTCGCTGAGGCCGACCTCGGCAGACTTGAGATCCCGCACGACCAGCGCGAAGCCATTCGCCAATTGGCCGCGGGAATACGCGACGGGCTCATTCGCCGCGATCTGCCTGAAGCCCAGCTGACACAGCACTTCTCCAAACTGTCTGGCGCCCGCCATGGAATGGGCAGTTATCTCGAGCTGCGAGCACTTGGCGACCCGGACGCGTTCCCTTCGGGCGACCTGCGACTGCGCCGAATCGTGTCGGCGAGCGACAGACCTGTGACGCCTTTGCAGCTCGAGGCCCGTGCAGAGGCGTGGCGTCCGTTTCGAGGCTATGCCGCGCTTCATCTTTGGGAGCGAGCCATGTCCTAAAGCGGCCAGTAACGCAGGGGAACGCGGGTTAGGGTCTTTGCCACCCGCGCGACTTAAGGAGGATCTGCGATGACTTCCCTCTCCAAGATGCTTTCGGCCTGCATGGCCTGCACCGCATTTGTCATGGTCACGGCCAGCGCGGAACCCAGGTATCGCGTCACGGTGCTCTCTGATCCCAACACGACATCCAGCGCCAATGCCTTTGCGACCAGCATCGATGATCGCGGGCTCGTGGAAGGTGCTTATGTCACCGCGGCCGGTACGGTGCTTGCCAGCCTTTGGGCTCATGGTGAGCAGGTGACGCTCGGCACCCTTGGCAAAGGGGCGGGATTGAGCAGCCTGGTGCAGTGGCCGGTGAAGAATGTCGTCGGCCTCGTCTCCGGCATCTCGCTGACCGATCAGTTGGATCCCAATCAGGAGGGCTGGAGCTGCGGAGCGTTCTTACCGAACCCGGACGATCACGTCTGTCTGGGATTTCTCTGGGATCCGGTCAGCAAAACCATGCGAGCGCTGCCCACGCTCGGAGGCACGAATGGATTCGCCACCGGCACCAACAATCTCGGAGAAACGGTCGGTTGGGCCGAAAACAAGGTCCACGATCCGACCTGCGTGCTTCCGCAGGTGCTGCAGTTCAAGCCCGTCGTCTGGGGCCCGGGGCGCGATCACGTCCGCGCCCTGCCTTTGATCGGCTCGGACGGCTCAGGTGCTGCGACAGCGCTCAATGATCGAGGCCAGATCGTCGGCATTTCGGGCGACTGTGACGTCGCGGTAGGCGCGACGAGCGCCCGGCATGCGGTGCTCTGGGACAATGGTGTCGCCATCGAGCTGGCAAATCCGAATCAAGCGCCGTATTGGAACACGCCCATGATGATCAATGAGCGTGGCGAGGTCGTCGGTTTTGCGGGTGTGCCGAATGATCCTCACGGACTTTTGACTCAGCCCTTTTTCTGGTCGAAGCACGCGGGCTGGCGCTGGCTGCCCCTGTTGCAAGGTGATGTCACCAGCACCGCCTCCAGCATCAATGACCGCGGGGTGATCGTCGGCTATTCGAGCGATGCCAATGGCAACACCCATCCCTGGGTGCTCGTCGGTCGCCAAGTGAGCGATCTCAACAGCCTGATCGAGCCCGGCTCAAGCATCGTTGGCTCCATTTTTCTGGCGTTCGACATCAACGACCACGGGGAGATCAGCGGCACGACGACCGCTGGACAGGCCGTTGTGCTCACACCGATCGGGCATGACTGAAGGTTCGATCAGTTCAGATGGCCGCCGATACGCAGCGTGGCGGTCGCGAACCTCACTTCGATCAGGAAGACCAGCAGCGCTGCGGTGAGCGTCAGCATCGCCGCGACGAATGTCACGGCGATGGCTGTCGCGAGGCGCACGCGGATCAGGGCGTCGGTGAACAGCAGCACCACCGTCAGCGCCACCATCAGCCCGGATAGGGTGCCGAGGGTGATGGCCCGATTGATGTAGCGGGCGCGACGCGCGAGCACCGCGAGCCCTTTGATCAAGTCCGGGTTCTCCTCGTCGTGCGCTAGCTGCTGCTCGAGCGCGCGGGCGCGATCGACGATCCGCGAGAGGCGGTTGGTGAACACGCCGAGCGTGACGCCCACGCCGGAAAGCAGAAACACCGGCGCGACGGCGAGCTGGATGATGTGGGCTACGTCGCCCGGCTGTGTCTCGAACACTGCCATGGGCGCCATGATGCCAGAGGCCGGGCCCGGCTTCAGTCGCATACACTGGCGGCATGGGCACACGCACCGTTCGCGGGCAAGTTCCAGCCGGGCGAGACCTGCTCGCGCTTTGCCACGCGCGCGCGGTCGAACTGCTCCAGCGCAATCTCACGCCGGCAGGAATCCTGGCCGCTTCGCCAGGCTCACGCGCTGAGCGCCGCGGCTACACCGCCATATTCGGTCGCGACGCCGCGATCTGCGCGCTCGGCATGGCGTTGTCGCGCGATCCTTTGCTTAAGCGTGAAGCCGCGCGCGGCCTTGACACCCTCGCGGCCCACCAGGGGTCAAATGGACAGATTCCGAAGTTCGTCGACGTGCATCGGCGCGAGGCGGATTTCTGGTACCTGGGCTGCATCGATGCGACGCTGTGGTGGTTGATCGCGGTGGCGTTTCTGGATGCTCAGGCAGAGCGCAAGGCGCTGGCGCACGCCTATCGGCACAACATCGAGCGGGCACTCGAGTGGCTGCTGGCGCAGGAACACCAACGCTTTCGCCTGCTGCAGCAGAACGAGGCCAGCGACTGGGCGGACATCATGCCGCGCTCGGGCTTCGTGCTGTATTCGAACGCGCTCTGGTATTACGTGAAGCGTCTGTATGGACTCGCCCAAGCGCGCGCGACCCGCGAGAGCTTCAACGGTCTTTTTCATCCGTTCTCTGCCGCGCTCGCCGAGTACCGCCGAGGTCATCTGCTGGCCGACTATGCGCTGCGCCGCGCACGCAGCCGGGATTTGTATCTGAGCTTCGTGAATTTTTCCTTCTTCGGCGAAGAGGGCGACGTGTTCGGCAATGTGCTCGCGATCCTGTTGGGACTGGCGGGACCGGCCGCGCAGCGGCGCACCCTCAGGGCATTGCGCGCAGCGCGCGTCGATGAGCCCTATCCGGTGCGCGTGGTACAGCGGCCCATTCCGCCGCACAGCTCCCTGTGGCGCGCCTACATGTCGCGTCATCGACAGAACTACGCCTGGCAGTACCACAATGGCGGGATCTGGCCGATGGTCGGGGGGTTCTGGGTCATGGCGCTCGTCGCGAGCGGACGCACGGCTCTCGCTCGCGCGGAGCTCGTCAAGCTCGCGAAGGCCTGTGCGCTTGGCGGCTGGCGCTTCACCGAGTGGCTGCACGGCCGCACATTCGCGCTGCGCGGCATGCCGGGACAATCCTGGAATGCCGCGGCGTACCTGATCGCCGAGTACGCGCTCGCCGAGCAGGTCAATCCGTTCGAGCGGATCGCGGGCCGCCGCATGGTCCGTTAGGGCTGTCCGAAGATGGTGCAAGCACGTCCCAGAGTCGTGATCGTCGGTTGCGGATTCGGCGGCCTGTTCGCGGCGCGGGCCCTGCGCCATGCTCCGATCGATCTGCTCGTCATCGACAAGAACAACTATCACCTTTTTCAACCCCTGCTCTATCAGGTCGCATCCGCCGCGCTCGGCCCGGCCGACATCGCGCAGCCGATCCGCCGAATCCTGCGCGATCAGAGCAATGCGCTCGTGATTCTCGGAACCGTGGAGTCCGTCTCCCTCGCCGAGCGTTGCATCTATCTCGATCGCACGCCGGTTCGGTATGACTATCTGATTCTTGCACCGGGCGCGGTCGACAATTATTTCGGTCATGCCGACTGGCCCGCGCTCGCGCCCGGCATGAAGAGCATCGAGGAGGCGACACAGATCCGCTCGCGGCTCCTGCTGTCATTCGAGACCGCCGAGATCGAGGCGGATCCGCAAGAACGCGCGGCGCATCTGGCCTTCGTGATCGTGGGCGGAGGGCCCACGGGGGTGGAGCTCGCGGGTGCCATCAAAGAGCTCGCCGTCGATGTGGTGCCGCGCGATTTTCGCAGGGCTGACACCCGCCGGGCGCGCGTCATACTGATCGAGGCCGGACCGCGGCTGCTTCCGGCGCTGCACCCGTCCTCCTCGGCTCGCGCGCTGCGACAGCTCACCGATCTGGGCGTCGACGTGCGGCTCGGCCAGGCCGTGACACGCATCTTCGAGGATGGCGTCGAGGTGGGTGCCGAGCGCCTGCGTAGCTATAACGTCATCTGGGCTGCGGGTGTGCGCGCCTCGCCGCTCGTCGAGTCGCTGGGCGCCGAGCTCGGTCCGGGCGGGCGGGTCCGGGTGCGCAATGATTGCTCGGTACCGGGTCATCCCGAGGCATTCGTGATCGGGGATGCCGCGTACTTCGAGCAAGACCCGGGTCGTGCGGTGCCGGGCGTGTCGCAGGGGGCCTTGCAGATGGGTCGCTACGTGGCCCGCACGATCATCGCTGAGCTTAAGGGCAATGCGCGCGTGCGAGAGGGCGGGTTTCGCTACCGGGATCTGGGCTCGATGGCGACGGTGGGCAAATCAAGGGCGGTCGTCGAGATCGGAGCCTTGCGCTTCGGAGGATTGGCCGCATGGTTTGCCTGGATGGCGCTGCACATCACCGTATTGATCGGCTTTCGCAACCGGCTCGCCGTACTTTCCTCCTGGATCTATAGCTACGTGTTTTTCCGTCGCGGCTCGCGGCTCATTACCGGCACTCATCCGGAGCACGTGAAACGACTCGGCGTCGCACCGTGACGCCTCGGCCCACGACTCGCGCCCAGAGGGCAGCAGGCCCCGAGCGCTCCGAGCCGCTCACTCTGCGGGGCTTCCTCAGCGTATTTCGCTACAGCCGGCGTGCGCTCGAGCTCGTATTGAGCACCAGCGTGGCCCTGACCGCATGGCTCGGGGTGCTGACGATCCTTGCCGGCGCGCTGCCAGCAGGGGTGGCGTATGTCGGGTCGCTGCTGGTCGATGCGGTCGTTGCCGCGATTCGCACGGGGGGGAGCGGACTCGCACCGGGTGATCGCGCTCGTCGTGCTCGAGGGCGCGCTCGTCGCGGCCATTGCAGCCGCGCAGCGCGGCTTGTCGCTGTGTCAGTCGCTGCTGCGTGCGCAGCTCGGCCAGCGCGTCAATGTCATGATCCTCGAGAAGGCGCTGACCCTGGAGCTGCGGCACTTCGAGGATTCCGAGTTCTACGACAAGCTCACCCGCGCGCGACGCGAGGCCTCGAGCCGGCCGCTGAGTCTGGTCATGCGCACCTTCGGGCTGGTGCAGAATGGCATCTCGCTCGTCAGCTACGGCACGCTGCTCGCGCATTTCTCGCCCTGGGCCGTCGCAGTGCTCTTGCTGGCCGGTCTGCCTGCGTTCGTCGCCGAGGCGAAGTTCTCCGGAGATGCGTTTCGCCTGTTTCGCTGGCGCTCCCCCGAGACTCGCATGCAGACTTACCTCGAGGCCGTGATTGGCCGCGAGGAACACGCGAAGGAGGTCAAGCTCTACGGCCTCGGTCCCCGGCTCCTCGATCGATACCGTGACATCTTCGAGCGGCTGTACCGCGAGGATCGCGCGCTCACCATCCGGCGCGACCTGTGGGGCTTCGGGCTCGGGCTGATCGGCACGCTGGCGCTGTACGGTGCGTATGCCTGGATTGCACTCAGCACCGTGCATCGGGCCATCACGCTCGGTCAGATGACCATGTACCTGATGCTGTTCCGGCAGGGACAGGCCGCGGTGTCCGCGGGGCTGTCCGCGATCGGCGGCATGTACGAAGACAATCTGTACCTGTCGACGCTCTACGAATATCTCGAGACGGAGATACCGCAATCCGGCGGCAATGCGCCGCGCGGCCCGCTGCCACAGGACGGCGTCCGCTTCGAGGACGTGTCGTTCCAGTATCCGGATGCTGCCGAAGCTGCGCTCGAGCATATCGATCTGCACCTGCGGCCCGGTTCGAGTCTGGCACTCGTCGGTGAGAACGGCTCGGGCAAGACGACCCTCATCAAGCTACTGACACGCCTGTATCGGCCGACCTCCGGCCGCATTCTGCTCGACGGGCTCGATCTCAACGATTGGGATGAGCTCGCGCTGCGTGAGCGCGTCGGAGTGATCTTCCAGGACTTCGCCCGCTACCAGATGCTGGTCGGCGAGAACGTCGGCGCGGGCGACGAGCCGCACTTCGAGGACGAGGCGCGCTGGCGCGAGGCCGCGGAGAAGGGCAGGGCGAGTGAGTTCATCGAGACGCTGCCCGCCGGCTATCGAACGCAGCTCGGCAAGTGGTTTCGCGATGGCCGCGAACTGTCCGGCGGGCAGTGGCAGAAGATTGCACTGTCGCGGGCTTTCATGCGCATCCGCGCCGACGTGCTGGTGCTCGATGAGCCCACGGCTTCCATGGATGCTCAAGCCGAGGCCGAAGTGTTCGAGCATTTCCGCCAGCTGGCACGCGATCGCATCACGATTCTCATCTCCCACCGCTTCTCCACCGTGCGCATGGCCGATGAGATCGCCGTGCTCGATCACGGCCGCATCATCGAACGCGGCAGCCATGAGGAGCTCATGCGTCTCGATGGCCGCTACGCGCATCTTTTCGCGCTGCAGGCGCGCGGCTATCGCTGAGAGGCGCTTTCAGCCTCCGCGTTTGAAGAACTGCACCGCCCGCTCGTGCTTCTCGGCGGCCGCGCGCGTCTTGAACGTGCCGAGATTGCGGCGCTTGCCGGTCTTCGGATTGAGCTTGCGTGAATAAAGACGGAACTGTCCCGAGCTCAGCTTGCGAATCATGACTGCATCTCCGTGTGCAGGAGTAATGCGATCGGAAAACTCGCGAGCGCTTCTGCGACATCGAACACGCGCCGCTCGCCGCGCGCGTGCACTTCGACCCGCCCGGCGACGAGCGCGCCGCTCAGCTGCATCGCCTGGCAGTCGCGGGGCATCTCGACCTCGGTATCGGTCCAGATCTCCCGGCCGATCGGCTCGCGCGCGTCCCCGCTCAAGAGCCGCCAATAAAGGCGTGGCACGACTGCGATGAGCAGGCGGCCTGCATGGCGTCTTGCAAACGCACACACGTGGGATGCGTGCGACCCGCTCACCTTGAGCGGAAGATAATCCCCGCGTGCGAACAGAGCCTCATCGCTGCGCCGCAGTCCGAGCGCGCACCAGATCAGGTACAGCTTCGCGCGCCCATCCTCCAGATGTGCGAGCAACTCGCGTGCCGCCGCCGGGGTTGCGGCGGGACCCAGCTCCCGGACCTGCTCGAGCATTCGCCGGCGCAGGCCATAGTCCACGGCGCGGCGGTTGTCGGGGTCGACGAGCGAGAAATCCCAGAGTTCCGTTCCCTGATAGGTGTCAGGCACGCCCGGAACCACGAGCTTGCACAGCGTCTGGGACAGGCTGTTCAGCAGTCCGAAATTGGCGATCTGCTTGGCGATCGCTCTCAGATCCGACAGGAATAAATTCCCGGGCTTGTTCTCGAGCAATGCGTCGATGAACTGCTTGAGCGCGTCCTCGTAGGCCGTGTTGACATTCGCCCAGCTCGAGCGCGTCTTGGCCTCGCGCACCGCCTTCGTCATGTAGCCCTCGATGCGCTGCGTGTAATCCTTGAGCCCCGCCTCGTCCATGTCCTCGAGCGGCAGGCTGCCGATGAGAGTCTGATAAAGCAGATACTCGTCATTCGGCCCGGGCGCCGGCAGGCCATCGACCTCGTGCGTGCGCGAGCGGTTCATGCGGTTCCAGCGCTCGAGGATACGGCGCCACTCGCCCGGCATTTCGGAGAGCACGTCGATCCGCGCACGGACGTCCTCCGAGCGCTTGGTATCGTGTGTCGAGCTGGCAAGGAGCTCATGCGGCCAGCGGCGTGCGCGCTGCTGCGAGTCGGCGTGGAACGCGCGCACGCTGACGCCGAAGGTGTCAGGCTCGCCGCCGACCTCGTTCAGGGATGTGAGCCGATTGAACCGGTAAAACGCCGTGTCCTCCACACCTTTCGCCGTCGCTGGAGCGGTGACCTGCTGAAGCTTCATGGCAAAAGCGCGCGCCGCCGCGGCGAGCGGGTCCTCGGACGCCGGCCCCTCGCCCAGCAGCACCTGACGCACGAACTCGAACACCGCCGCATCGATTGACGGCGCGCGCCGCCGCGCGCTCGTCAGCGCCCAGTCGATATAGCGGCGATCCTCGATCGAGACCGACTCGGCAATGTAAGTCCGATACACGGGAAAGCATGCGATCAGCTCCGCGAGCGCGTGCCGCAGAGTGTTCAGCGTGAAGTCGCGGGTGTCGCGGGTGGCGCGTGCGATGCGGGCAAGCTGATTGGCGAGAACGTTGAGCTCGGCGGCGAGCGAGGTCCCGACGATGAAGCACTTGGCACCGTAGGCCACGTCGATCCATTCCAGAGACTCGCCGATGAATGCGCGGTAGATGCGGCTCATGCGTGCGCGCGCACTGCCATCGACGAGCAGGCCGTTCAGGACATTCACGAAGTGATAGCCCGTCGTGCCGTGCACGGGCCAGCCCTCCGGCAGCCGCTCGAAGCCGGCGGTGATCTTCTCGACGACGAGGTACAACGGCAGCGGGTCGCGGCTGCCTTCGACCGCGCCGGCGCGTGCCTGCAGTCTGCGGAAATACTGCGCCGGGTCGTATAGCCCATCAGGATGGTCGATTCGCAAGCCGTCGAGCTTCCCCTGTGCGAGCAGCTCGAGCACCAGAGCGTGCGTGGTGTCGAACACCACTTGGTTCTCCATGCGCAGCGCCGCCAGATCGTTGACATCGAAGAAGCGCCGATAGTTGATTTCATCGGAGGCGACCCGCCAGTAAGCGAGCCGGTAGGCTTGAGCATCGAGCAGCTCGTGCAGCGTGTTGAAGCTCGCTCGGTCACCTGGCGTTCCGGACAACGTTTTGACCGCCGCATGGATCGCGTCGATCAGCACGGGATTGCGCGTGGAGAGCCGGGCAAGGCGACGCTTGTGCACGTCTTCGTCCCGCTGGCGCTCCGCGAGCCTTGCCTCCGAGAGCTCCTGCCGCTCTGGAAGATGGCCGAAGGCAGCACTCAAGCTCGAGAACTCGGCCCGATCCTCATCGCTCAAAGTTTTCGCCGGCTCCATCTCGAGCGCACGCTCGAGCACGACGGGATAGGTACGCGGGTCGAGGGGAAATCGATGCTCGTGGTAGAAAATGGCGAGCGAGCCTGCGGGATACTCGAAGCGCAGCTCGAGCTCACCGCGCTCGAGCACGGTACCGTACGGATCGCCGAGCACCGGAACCAGAACTTTGCCGGCGAGCGCCGGATCCACGCTCTGCCAGTCGATGTCGAAGAACTGCGCGTACGCCGATGCCGGTCCATTCTCGAGCACATCCATCCACCAGGCATTGTCGGCACCCATCACGCCCACGTGATTCGGAACGATGTCGAGGATGTGTCCCATGGAGTGGGCGCGCAGCGTGCGCACGAATTCCTCGAGATCCTCGCGGCTGCCGATCTCCGGATTGATGCTGTTGTGATCGACTACGTCGTAGCCGTGGACGCTTCCGGGGCGCGCTCTGAAGTAGGGCGAGCAATACACATGACTGATGCCGAGGCAGGCGAGGTAAGGAATGAGCTCGGTCGCGTGCCGCAGCGTGAAGGCGGCATTGAGCTGCAAGCGATACGTCGCGCGCGGGATGACCGCCTCATTGGACACGGCTGCGCTCCAGCAGCCAGGTCACGCTCCAGGGCGCCAGTTCCTTCTTGGCGATCGCGCCCTCGATGTCCGGATGCGTGGCGAAGATGACCCGTCCGGCCAGGAAAGCGCGATCGGCTGCGCGGCGGGCGCCGGGCGCCGCCACCGGGGTGAGATTGGTGATCAGGTGCAGCGTCGCGCCGTCATCGAGCGACCAGTCGACTGCGAACGCCGCGGCATCGTTGAGCTTCACGCAACGGCTCGAGCCCATGGAGGGGATGAGTGGCACGATGTCGCGCCTGCGCACCGTCAGGAGCCTTCGATAGAAATCGAGCCACGCGGAGTGCTGCGGCTTTGAGCGATCCTCCCACCGCAAGCGCGCCGACTCGAACGTATCGAGCGCGCAGGCGTCCGGCAGCTCGACGCCGCCGAAGGCCGAAAAGCGGGCGAATTCGCGCTGCCGGCCTGCGCGCACCTTTGCGGCGAGCTCAGGCTCGAAGTCGCAGAAGTAGGGAAAGGGCTGTGCCGCGGCCCATTCCTCGCCCATGAAGAGCAGCGGCGGCGAGGGGGCGAGCAGCAGTACCGTGAGCGCTGCGCGCAGCGCCGCCTGATCCTGTACGAGCTGACTCAATCGCTCACCGAGAGCGCGGTTACCGATCTGATCATGATTCTGCAGGAACGGCACGAAGGCGGTCGGTGGCAAGTGCCCGCTCGGCTCGCCACGCTTGGCATCCTCGTGCTGCGAATGCTCACCTTGGTAGGCGAAGCCTTCTGCCAGGCAGCGGCACAAGAGCGCATGCGGATGATTGGCGTAATCCGCGTAGTACCCGTCCTTCTCGCCCGTCAGGATGACGTGCAGGCAGTGATGCTCGTCATCGTTCCACTGCGCATCGAAATGCTCGGGCGAGCCTGGGGCGCCGAGGTAGCGCGCCTCGTTGTGAGCATTCTCGAGAACCAAATAGGTGGCCCGATCTCGCCCGGGGCCGGAGCGCACGGCCGCTGCGATCTCCGTGAGTACATCGGGCGTCGAGTCGTCGCAGATGGCATTGATGGCATCGAAGCGCAGCCCGTCCAGGTGATATTCCTCGATCCAGTAGCAGGCGTTGTGAATGTAGAAGTCGCGGACCGTGCGGCTGTCGGCGCCGTCGAAATTGATGGCCGCGCCCCAGGGGGTGTGATGTCGCTCGGTGAAGAACTGCGGCGCATAGGCGTTGAGGTAGTTGCCCTGCGGGCCGAAGTGGTTGTAGACCACGTCGAGCATGACGGCGAGCTTGCGCTGATGCGCGGCATCGACCAGCGCCTTGAGCATGTCCGGAGTTCCGTAGCTGCTGTCCGGCGCGAACGGCAGCACGCCGTCGTAGCCCCAGCTGCGTCGACCCGGAAAGTCAGCGATCGGCATGAGCTCGAGCGTGGTGACGCCGAGCTCGACGAGGTGGTCCAAGCGAGAAGCAATGCCGGCGAAGGTGCCTTCCGGCGAGAACGTGCCGGTATGCAGCTCATACACCACCGACTCGTGCCACGGACGGCCGCGCCAATTCCCATCGCTCCAGGCGAAGGCGCGCGGATCGACGACCAGGCTCGGCCCTTGCACATCCTCGGGATTGAAGCGCGAGGCGGGATCCGGGACGAGCAGCTCGCCATTGATCCGGTAACGGTATCGGCTGCCCGCGGATGCCGCATCGGTCAGAAGCTCGAACCAGCCGCCGCCGCAAGCCGGCATATCCCAGGCATGTCCGGCGCCATCCTCGAGCACGAGCTCCACGCGCCGCGCGGCCGGAGCCCACAATCGAAAACGGACCCCGCGCTCGGCACAGCTCGGCCCCGAAGGGCATGCGGTGGGCACTGCGCACCAAAGCACTCCAGGGCCTCTTGCCCGCTTTTAGTCGGCGTGGCCATTGATCTCCGTGAGCACGGCAAACGATCGTCCTTGAAGTGGATAGCTCTCCCCGGGTGACAAAAACTCGGCCGGAGCCGGGCGCTCGTTCGCGGCCGTATCGAGCACGCACCTCCAGCGACAGTCCGGACGGAAGTGGGGCAACGTGAAGGTGATGGGCTCGTAGTGCGCGTTGAAGAGCAGCAGGAAGTTATCGTCTTTGAGCGGACGGCCGCGCCGATCGAGGCGCTGCAGCGCGACTCCGGCCAGATAGACGCCAAGGGCACGTGCGAACGCCTGATCCCATTCGGCCTCCTCCATCTCCGTGCCGGCCGGTGTCAGCCAGGCGATGTCCTTCACGCCCTCGCCGGCGACGGGTCTTCCCTGCAGATAGCGACGGCGGGCGAAGACCGGGTGGCTGCGCCGTAGCGCGACCACCTGCGAGACGAAATCCAGAAATTGACGCTGCTCCGGGTCGAGATCCCAGCGCAGCCAGGAGATCTCGCTGTCCTGACAGTACGCGTTGTTGTTGCCGTGCTGAGTGTGACTGAGCTCGTCACCCCCCAGGAGCATGGGCACTCCCTGAGACAGCAGCAGCGTCGCAATCAGATTGCGCTTCTGCTTGGCGCGCAGCGCGAGGATGCCGGGGTCGGTGGTCTCGCCTTCGGCTCCGCAGTTCCAGGAGCGATTGTTGTCGCTGCCGTCGCGGTTGTCCTCGCCATTGGCCTCGTTGTGCTTGCCGTTGTAGCTGACGAGGTCCTGGAGCGTAAAACCATCGTGGGCCGTGACGAAGTTGATACTGGCGTGCGGCTTGCGTCCACTCGCCTCATACAGGTCTGCGGAGCCCGAGAAGCGCCGCGCGAACTCGCCGATGAGTCCGCCATCGCCCTTCCAGTAGGCGCGCATCGAGTCGCGATACTTGTCGTTCCACTCGTTCCAGCCGGGGGGAAAGTTGCCGACCTGGTAGCCCCCGGCACCCACGTCCCAGGGCTCCGCGATCAGCTTCACCTGCGACAGCACCGGATCCTGCGTGATCGTGTCGAAGAACGATCCCAGGCGATCGACATCGAAGAGCTCGCGCGCGAGGGCCGACGCGAGATCGAAGCGGAAGCCATCCACGTGCATCTCCAGCACCCAGTAGCGCAGCGAGTCCATGATGAGCTGCAGAACACGTGGATGTTGCAGGTTCAGTGTGTTCCCTGTACCCGTGAAGTCCATGTAGTAGCGGGGATTCTCGGGCGAGAGGCGGTAATAGGAGGCGTTGTCGGCCCCGCGAAAGGACAGCGTCGGACCCAGATGATTGCCCTCGGCGGTGTGGTTGTAGACCACATCGAGAATCACCTCGATCCCCGCCGAATGCAGCGTCTTCACCATGGTCTTGAATTCGGTGATGTCGCGCGTCGCCAGGTAGCGCGTCTCCGGCGCGAAGAAGGCGATTGTGTTGTAGCCCCAATAATTGCGCAGTCCCCGGTCGACGAGTTGCCGGTCATCGACGAAATAATGGACGGGCATCAGCTCGACTGTGGTGACGCCGAGGCGCAAGAGGTGATCGATGATGGGCGCGGTTGCAAGTCCGGCGTAGGTGCCACGCAATGGCTGGGGCACCTGCGGGTGCTGCATGGTCATGCCGCGAACATGCATCTCGTAGATCACGGTGTCGTGCCAGGGAACGCGCGGCGGACGATCATCGCCCCACGTGAACGCCGAATCGATGACTCGGCACTTCGGCATGCCCGGCGCGCTGTCGCGGCGGTCGAAAGAAAGATCCTCGCGCGCGTGGCCCAGACGATAACCCCAGTTCGCATCGCTCCAACGCAGCCGGCCCTCGATCGCTTTGGCGTACGGCTCAATCAGGAGCTTGTTGGGATTGAACCGATGCCCCCTCTCCGGCTCGTAGGGCCCGTACACCCGATAGCCGTAAAGCAGACCCGGCCGCGCCTGAGGCAGATAGCAGTGCCAGATCAAATCCGTGCGCTCACTGAGCTCGATGCGCTGGCGCTCGCGCCGGCCCGTCGAGTCGAATATGCACAGCTCGACCTTGGTGGCATTTTCGGAAAAGAACGAGAAGTTCACGCCCTCGCCATCCCAGGTCGCGCCGCGGGGATACGGTTGGCCGGGCCAGACCGCCTCGATGGGGCGTGCATCGGCATCCGACTCGCTCATTCGGGGCTTACGCCGGCCAGTGACAGCAGGCTTCCGAGCGGAATCGACGCCCAGTCCGGTCGATTGCGAAGCTCGTAGCGCAGCTCATAGAGCGCCTTTTCCGCCTCGAAAAGGCCGAGCAGAGGCTGCATCTGCACAAAGGACTCGTAGAGATCGCCATCGCGCGCGAAAGCATCGTAGGCTCGCAGAAAAGTTGCGCGCGTCTCGCGTTCCCAGCTTGCGAGCAGGGGCTCCCAGCGCTGGCAATCCTCTGGGGTCGATGCGCTGCAGCGGCGCAAGGCCGCGTGCCGCGCGTAGGTGAACGAGCGCAGCATCCCGGCCACGTCGCGCAGCGGTGAGGATTTCTCGCGGCGCGCTTCGAGCGCGCGGCCGGGCTCGCCCTCGAAATCGACAATGATGAAATCGTTTCGCTGCAGCAGGACCTGCCCCAGGTGATAGTCACCGTGGTGGCGCAGCTTGATGCCGCGCGGTGGGTCCGCGGGCGGGCGCAACTTGTCTACCAGCGCGCTGCGCTGCGCGAGCAAGCGCGCTGCCCCGTCGCGGATCGCTTCGGGCAGCTCCTCGGGCCGAGTGAGGAGCTCGAATGTCGCCTCGGCTTCCTGTCGTGCGCGCTCGCTCCAGCGCTCGATGTCGGCTGCGCTGATCGGCTCGGGCCTGAATGCCGTCTCATCACTCGGGGTCGCGAGCGCCCGGTGTAGCTCCGCAGTGCGCTGCCCCAGTGTCTGCACGAGCGCGAGATAGGCGCCGTGCGCATCCGGCAACGCCGGGGCTCCGCTGCGACGATCCTCGAGGTAGCGCACCAGATAGTTGAGTGTGTAATCCCAGCCGTCACCCTGGTTCTGGACGAACCCCTGCAACAAAATGAGCGTCGCGGGCGTGCCGTCCGGCGCGACGTAGTCCACCGACCCGGCAAGCGGTACGACATTGGCGAAGTGCGCGACCTCGGTCAGAAACCGCCCGATCTCGAGCTCGGGATTGACGCCCGATTGCACGCGGCGCAGTGCCTTCATGAACAGTCGGTCGCCGACGCGCAATGCGGTATTGCTGCCCTGCGTGACCGGATTTGCGAGTGCGAGCTCGGCACTCGGGTCACCACGCAGCTCGGGATAGGCCCGCGTCGGTGTACAGCGCAGCTGACCCTGCGCCATGCGCAGCGTTGCACTCTTGCCGATCTGCTCGACGAGCGCACGGCAGAAGCGGTCGTCTGCAAAGGCATCTGCGAGCACGCCCATGTCAGCCTGCTGACGCACGCGCGCCACTGCCGCCGGCTGCAGCTTCATCCAGCCGGGCTCGTCACGGCCCTCGAAGGCGAGGACGAGCGGCATGAAGTAGCGCGCGCTCTCATGGCGGCTGTCCACGTCGAACAGCGCGACGAGCGCCTCCGCGCCGAGCTCGGGCCATGCGCCGTGGTCGCCGATGTGCACGCGGCTGATAGGAGCGCCCTTGCCTGCATACCAGCGCTGCGCAGCGATGTAGGCGGGGAGTACCCCTGCTTCCAGCTGCGCGCGCAGCTTGATGGCAAGCCCGCTGCGCCATGCCGCGACGCGCTCGGGGAAGAAGCTGTTCCAGTGATCGACGAGCACCAGTACCGGCGCATCCTCGCGCGGCATGCGCTCTTCGTGCCAGGCGGGCGCCTGCGCGTCACGGCTCAGCCGAAACCAGTAGAACGCAAGCCCGGGCAGGGTGAGCAGATACGGCAGGTCGCCGATCGGCGGGAACGCCGCGCGGCCCAGGAGCTCGATCGGTACGGCGCCTTTGAATTCGGCGAGATTGAGCTCCACCGGCTGCGCCGAGCGCGCGAGGTTGACGACGCACAGGATCGTGTCCTCGCCGTACTCGCGCACATACGCGAGCACCTTGCGGTTGCCCGGCCGGATGAAGCGCATGGCGCCGCGCCCGAAAGCCTGCGAGCTCTTGCGGACCTGCAGCATGCGCTTCATCCAGTTGAGGAGCGATGAGCGATCGCGTGTCTGCGCCTCGACGTTCACGGCCTGAAAGCCGTAAATCGGGTCCATGATGGGCGGCAGAAACAGCTGCTGCGGGTCGGCGCGCGAGAACCCCGCATTGCGGTCCGGACTCCATTGCATCGGCGTGCGCACGCCATTGCGGTCGCCGAGATAGATGTTGTCTCCCATGCCGATCTCATCGCCGTAATAGATGATCGGCGAGCCCGGCATCGACAGCAGCAGCGAATTCATGAGCTTGATGCGATCGATGTCGTTCTCGAGAAGCGGAGCGAGGCGCCGGCGGATGCCGAGGTTCAGGCGCGCGCGCGGATCGGCCGCGTACATCCGATACATGTAGTCGCGCTCGCGGCTCGTCACCATCTCCAGCGTCAGCTCGTCGTGGTTGCGCAGAAAAATGGCCCACTGCGAGTTGGCGGGGATATCCGGCGTTTGATCGATGATCTCCGTGATCGGATAGCGGTCCTCCTGCGCAATGGCCATGTACATGCGCGGCATCAGCGGGAAGTGATAGGCCATGTGGCACTCATCGCCGTTGCCGAAATAATCGCGCACGTCCTCCGGCCACTGGTTCGCCTCAGCGAGCAGCATGCGGTCCGCGAAGCGCTCATCGATGACCTTGCGGATGCGCTGCACGACTTCATGGGTCGCGCGCAGGTTCTCGTTGCTGGTGCCCTCGCGCTCGACGAGGTAGGGAATCGCATCCAGACGCAGGCCGTCGACGCCCTGGTCGAGCCAGAACTTCATGATGCGCGTGATGGCGCGCTCCACGTGCGGATTGTCGAAGTTGAGATCGGGCTGATGACTGAAGAAGCGATGCCAGTAGTAAGCCTTCGCCTCCGAATCCCAGGCCCAGTTCAACGTCTCGGTGTCGGTGAAGATCACCCGCGTTCCGCGGTAGCGCTCCGGTGTGTCGCTCCAGACGTAGTAGTCGCGCTTGCGCGAGCCCGGCGGGGCACGCCTCGCCGCCTGAAACCAGGGGTGCTGGTCGGAGGTGTGGTTGATGACGAGCTCGGTGATGATGCGCAGGCTTCTTTTGTGCGCTTCGCGCACGAGGAGCCTGAAGTCCTCCCGCGTGCCGTACTGCGGATGGATATGCAGGTAGTCGGCGATGTCGTAGCCATCGTCCTTGCCTGGTGAGGGATAGAAGGGCAACAGCCAGAGCGTGTTGACCCCCAGGTCCTGAATGTAGTCGAGCTTGCGCGTGAGACCGGCGAAATCGCCGATGCCGTCATCGTTGCTGTCGTGAAAGGCGCGAACGTGCGCCTCGTAAATGACGGCATCCTTGTACCAGAGGTTGTCACGCGCCGGGGCGGGCCTCGGTGGCGGGACCGGGACATCGGGCGCTGGGGTTCGCTCGACCTGCGGGGTCGCTCCGGTCACTTGCTCGCTCATCAATTGCGCTTACAGAAAGTAATCGAAATCCCGCTCGGAGCGCACCCGCCGCCGGATGCGCAGAATGTGTGCGGCGCCGAGGGAAGGATTGAGGCTGACGAAGGTCCGCGAACCGCGCCACAGAAACCGGGCACCGGAAAGCAAGTCATGTGCCTGATACGCCACCTCGGGCTCGAGTCCGAGCACGCTCAAGTCGAGACTGAGCCAGCCGGATTGCGTGTGATGCGGATCGAGATTCACGACGCACAGGATCGGATCCGACCCGTCCGGCGCGGTCTTGCTGTAGGCAATCAAGGTCTCGTTGTCCGTCTCGTGGAAGACGAGATGTCGATCGCTGTGCAGCGCGACATGCTCGCGACGTATGTGATTCACCCGGGCGATGAAGTCGCGCAGGCTCTCGGGACGCGCGAGATCCCAGCGACGCAGCTGATACTTCTCCGAGTCGTGGTATTCCTCGCTGCCGGGATCGCGCGGCTCATGCTCCATGAGCTCGAAGGCGGGGCCGTAGATTCCGTAGCTCGCCCCGAGCGTCGCCGCGAGCACCAGCCTTGCGATGAATGCCGGCCGGCCGCCGAATTGCAGATACTCGGTCAGGATGTCCGGGGTGTTGGGCCACAGATTCGGCCGCATGAAATCGCTCACGGGAGGCTTACCGAGCTCGCGCAGATATGCGCGGATCTCCGAGCGCGTGTTGCGCCACGCGAAGTACGTATAGGACTGGGTGAAGCCGAGCTTTGCGAGCCGGTACATCACCTTCGGTCGCGTGAACGCCTCGGCGAGGAACAGCACGTCCGGCTGGCTCGCCTTGATGCGGGCGATCAGCCATTCCCAGAACGCAAACGGTTTGGTGTGCGGATTGTCGACCCGAAAGATCCGCACGCCCTGCTCGATCCAGAATTCCACGACGCTCGCCAGCTCCGCCCACAGCTCGCGCCACGCGGGCGTTTCGAAATGGAAAGGATAGATGTCCTGGTACTTCTTGGGCGGGTTCTCTGCGTACTGAATCGTGCCGTCGGGACGGTGCAGGAACCACTCCGGATGCTCGCGCACGTAGGGGTGATCGGGACTGCACTGGAAGGCGATGTCGAGCGCGATCTCCAGGCCCAGCGCCCGCGAGCGCTCGACCAGGCGCCGAAAATCCGCAAGCGTACCAAGCTGCGGATCGATCGACTTGTGTCCTCCGGCGGGGCTGCCGATCGCCCATGGACTGCCCGGGTCACCGGCATCGGCCGAGGGCTCATTGTTCGGGCCTTTTCGCTCGGAGCGGCCAATGGGATGAATGGGCGGCAGATAGAGCACGTCGAATCCCATACCGGCGACGTACGGCAACCGCGCCTCGCAGTCGGCGAAGGTGCCGTACGCTTCGGGCAGCGCCGCCGTCGAGCGCGGAAAAAACTCATACCAGCTTGAGAAGCGAGCCCGCTCGCGGTCCACCTCGAGCGCGAGCAGCGGCTCGTGGCGCACCACGAGGGCTGGATCGGGGTAGCGTCGCGCGCGCTCATGCAGCTCCGCGCTCTGCGCAAGCGCCACACGCTCATCGGTGCTCAGGCGCTCATCGCCGAGGTCTTGGCTCCAGCGCTCGAGGGGCAGTCGATCCTCCTTGCTCGCGCGCGCAGCGCGTGCGCCGATGAGTTCCGTCGCGCGCGCAAGCTCGACGCTGACATCCTGCTGCGCATCGAATTTCTTGGTGAGGTCCCGGCGCCAGGTCTGCAGATGGTCCACCCAGGCTTCGACGGTGTAGCGATGACTTCCCAGCCTGTCCGCATCGAAACAAGCACGCCAACGATCGTTGCCGAGCAGGGACATTGGCGAGCGCTGCCAGTGCGCAGCGCCCTCGGCGCGGTGCAGCAAATCGCACGCCACGCAGTCGTGCCCATCGGTAAAGACATCCGCCTCGACCGCGACGCGATCGCCGAGGATGCGCTTCACCGCGAAGCGCCCGCCGTCGACCTGCGGGGTAATGTTCTCGATCACCACCCGGCGCGCGCCCGCATCGACAAGGGCGGTCACGGCCGCAGCACGCGCGGGCTTGCTCATCCGGGCTGCAGGAAGAGCGTTGTCAGGGGCGGAAGGCGCAGATTGAGCGAGTGAAAGCGGCCGTGTGCGGGCAGCGGCGCCGACTCGACGGCTCCAAGGTTGCCCTGCCCGCTGCCGCCGTAATGCTGCGCGTCGCTATTGAGCCGCTCGCGCCAGATGCCGCCGCAGGGAACTCCGACGCGATAGTTCTCGCGCAAGACAGGCGTGAAGTTGCAGATCACCAGTACCACGGTGCCGCGGGTTCGATCCTTGCGCAGAAAGGCGATCACACTCGAGTCGGCATCATTGCAATCGACCCACTCGAAGCCATCCGGCGAGAAATCGATCTCGTACAGCGCCGGGGTTTCCCGATAGAACCGATTGAGGTCGCGGACCCAGCGCTGCATGCCGGCATGCAGCGGGTACTCGAGGACATGCCACTCCAGGCTCGAGTCATGCTGCCATTCACGCTTCTGGCCGAACTCCCCGCCCATGAAGAGGAGCTTCTTGCCGGGGTGGCCCCACATGTAGCCATATAACGAGCGCAGATTCGCGAACTGCTGCCACTCATCGCCCGGCATCTTGCCAAGGAGCGACCCCTTGCCGTAGACGACTTCATCGTGCGAGAGCGGCAGCACGAAATTCTCGGTGAACGCATACCACAGAGAGAACGTGAGGGCGCGATGCCAGTACTTGCGGTGGATCGGGTCCGTCTGAAAGTACTTGAGCGTGTCGTGCATCCAGCCCATGTTCCACTTCAGTCCGAACCCGAGACCACCCACGTACGTGGGACGCGACACCATGGGCCAGGCGGTGGATTCCTCGGCGATGGTCTGCGCGCTCGGATGGTCGCGATAGACGGCCTCGTTCAGCGTCTTGAGAAAACCGGCCGCATCGAGATTCTCATGGCCTCCATAGCGGTTCGGCACCCACTCGCCCGCGCGCCGGCCATAGTCGAGGTACAGCATCGAGGCGACGGCATCGACACGCAACCCGTCGGCGCGGTACTTTCCCAGCCAGAAAAGCGCATTGCTGCCAAGAAAGCCACGCACTTCGGAGCGGCCGTAGTTGAAGATGTAGCTCTTCCACTCGGGGTGATATCCCTGGCGCGGATCGGCGTGCTCATACAGATGCGTACCATCGAAGTATGCAAGTCCGTGCTCATCGCTCGGGAAGTGCGACGGCACCCAGTCGAGAATCACCCCGATGCCGCGCTGGTGCAGATGATCGATCAGGTACATGAAGTCCTGGGGTGTGCCGTAGCGCGAGCTCGGTGCAAAGTACCCGGTGATCTGATATCCCCAGGAACCAAAGAACGGGTGTTCCATCACGGGCATCAGCTCGACGTGCGTGAAGCCCATGTCGATCACATAGTCCGCAAGCGCGTGCGCCATCTCGCGGTAACTGAGCGAGCGGTTATGGTCCTCGGGAACGCGCCGCCACGAGCCCAGATGCACCTCGTAGATCGACCACGGCGCATCGAGCGCGTTGATGCGGGCGTTGTTGCGTGACCACTCGGTGTCGTTCCAGTCGTACGCGAGGTCCCACACGACCGAGGCGGTCTTCGGTGGAATCTCGCACGCGACTGCGAACGGATCGGCCTTGTCCACGGCGTAGCCGCCGACGTGCGAGCGCACGTGATACTTGTAGATGGTTCCCGAGCCGATTCCGGGGACGAACGTCTCCCAGATGCCGGACTCGTCACCCCGCGGTCGAAGCGCGTTGGCATCGCGATTCCAGCCGTTGAAGTCCCCGATGACGCTGACCGCTTCGGCATTGGGCGCCCACACGGCAAAGCGTGCGCCCGGCTCGCCGTTCACCACCTCCAGGTGGGATCCGAGCTTCTCGTACGCCCGGTACAGCGTTCCTTCCTTGAAAAGATAGATGTCTTGCTGCGTGAGCTCGGTCATGGGTGTTGCTGGAACGCCGCGGCACTCGGATGGTTCCGCTTGGCAGGCGACTCCATGCTAGCAAACGCAGGGCCCAGCGTCCTGAACTGGATCTGGGCCTTGTGGCATCCTAGCGTTCCATGAAACCCATCGTCATCGGACACCGGGGTGCCTGCGGCTATATCCCCGAGCATACGCTCGCCTCGTATTTCATCGCGATGGAGCAGGGGGCCGATTACGTCGAGCCCGACCTCGTCATGACGAAGGATGGGGTGCTCGTGGCGCGCCATGAGAATGAGATCGGTGGCACGACGAACGTCGCGCAGCACCCCGAGTTTGCGGCACGCCGCTGCACCAAGCGCCCTGCTTCTGCCACCTTACTTGGTTCGGTTCGGTCTTGCTTCAGCTCTCCCGGCTCAAGCTTGGACAAATCCTTGGCGACGCACGTCGCCACCCGTTCGACGACCGGGTCCAGGGCGGCACCGACAGCCCGAGGAAATGGGCCGGCTGCGATCGTGATCGACTCGTATTCGCCCCGCGCCTGCGACCGCTTCAGGAGGTCGGCGACGTGCCGGGCGAAACGCTCGGCTTCCACTTCGTGGGCCGGCGTGTGCGGCTCCATCGCCGAAAGGATGCCGCGCTTCCCGCCATCGCTGTACCGGCCCGGTTCGTCGCTGCGCAGCTCCTGGTCCCTGGCGCGCCCCCGGCCGGGTTGTCCTCCGAGTGGAGCAGACGCAGGGGTTCGTGCCGGCCAACGCTCACGAAAAGCCGGGCTCGGCTCGGATCGCACACCAGGATCGCACGTTTCATATCAGTCCTTTATGCCAGTCAAAACGACGGTGCGGCATGGTCGGCAATCGAGTCGAGGACCTGGTTGATCGTCTCTTCGCGAAGGGGCAGGGCCTCGACTTCGACCACGGAGGGCGTCTCTTTCAGATTTGTCGGGAAGGCGTAGTGAATGATCCAGTTCCCCTGTTCCGAAGTAGATGCTGGCCATGTCGTCGTACGTCGGCATCAGGTAGAGGTCGACGACGCCTTCGGCCCCCGGTACGTCGTAGGCAACGGGGTCGAGGAGCACTCTGGTCGGGCCTTTCTGAAGAAAAAGGGCTGGGACCTCGTAGACCTGATGCTCAACGTCCCGCATCTTCTTCGGGTATGCCTTTGTGACCCACTCGTGTGGCTCCACCCACCCTCTGACCTTCTTGAGGAGGTCCTTCTACCCGGTTCCGAAATTGTTCTCGTTGCTCCGACATTGCCCTCGTCTCAACAGCCGTCGTTAAAGAGTCGCAGGTCTTCTGCAAACATTCACAGGCCATTCTACACAAACTGCAGGTCGGCAACAACACGGATGACGTTGTGTCGTTGTCTTGTCAATTGCCACGACTCAACCGAACATGGCCAGTTTGCGTTGGTTCCCCGTGTGCGGCCGCCGCTTCTCCGGAGTCAGCATGCCCGATGGCGATGACAAGACATCAATCACGCCCGAGCCTCTCGGGCGACGGCCGCGTCATCCTTACCGTGAACGGCGGGTCTTCCAGCATCAAGTTCGCCATCTTTGCCTGTGGCGAACCGCCCCAACGCATTCTAGCGGCCAGGTCGAACGGATCGGGCTGCCCGGCACCCGGCTCACCGCGTCGCACGCAGGGCCAGCCGGCACCGGACTCCCGGCCGGTGGATGCCTCCACTTTCAGCGGAGCGGCCGATGCCCTCATCGGTTATCTCCGCGAGCGCCTGGGCGATGCGAAAATCGCCGGCATCGGCCATCGGGTCGTCCATGGCGGAGTCCATCTGCTCGATCATCAGCTTGTTACCCAGGACCTGGTGGATGAGCTTCGCCGCAACCAGCCGCTCGACCTGGCGCACCTGCCGCGGGAAATCGCGCTGATCGAGGCCTTCCGAAAGGCGTTCCCGTCGCTGCCGCAGGTGGCGTGCTTCGACACCGCGTTCCACCGCGACCTGCCCAATGTTGCACGGCTCTTGCCGATTCCCCGGCACTATTTCGACCAGGGCATCCGCCGGTTCGGGTTTCACGGATTGTCCTTCACCTACCTCATGAACCGGCTCGCCGAGGTCGCGGGCCCCCAGGCCGCCGATGGCCGGGTCATCCTAGCCCATCTGGGCTCCGGCGCGAGCATGGCGGCCGTCCGCGGCGGCAAGCCGATCGACACCACCATGGCCTTCACGCCCACTGCCGGGCTGGTGATGGGCACTCGCCCCGGCGACCTGGACCCGGGGCTGCTCGTCTACATGATGCGCGTCCAGAAGATGTCGCCCGACGAGATGGACGCGTTCATTTCGCAAAAGTGCGGGATGCTGGGCGTTTCGGGGACAAGTTCTGACATGCGCGACTTGGCCGCGCGCCGCGCCGCCGACCCGCGCGCGCCGACGCGGTGGACCTGTTCTGCTACCAGGCGAAAAAGTTCATCGGCGCGCTGCACGCCGTGCTCGGCGGCCTGGACACGCTGGTCTTTTCCGCCGGGATCGGCGAGCATTCCCCCCAAGTTCGGGCCGGCATCTGTGAAGGGCTGAACTGCCTCGGCATCCGCCTCGACCCCGACCGCAACGCCGCCGGCCAGGACGTGATCTCAAGCGACACCAGCCGTGTCATGGTCCGAGTGATCCCCACCGACGAAGAACTTGTCATCGTGCAGGCCGTTGTTCCTCTTGTCGGTCCGCGCATTTAGAAGCGGCTTGATAACCGGATCGGTTCGAGCGCCGCTCGAACTCGCTGGTTGGTTGCCAGGCGTGTTCGGTTGTCTGTATTGCCGATGTATGAAAATGCAGGCCACGGGCGAGTACGCTCGCATGTGCCGCCGGATGGAAAGTGGTTATCGGGCGTTGTCCGTGGCTCTGCCTTTCCAGGAGGAATTCGTTCATGCCCATGCAGCGCCGCCAGGTCCCTGTCCTTCCCGAACGACCCGCCGCCGAGTCCGTCGTGCGCAAGGCCCATCGTTCGTACCCGGTCGGGCGGCATCTGTATTCGCGTGCCTTCGCGGGGAATGTGCTGGAGTTGACGATTTCCGCCGCCAACCACTTCCCGCCCGACGTTCAAGCCCGCGTGGTGACCACGCTCAACTCCAAGCGCGGCGAAGACCCGATCCGATACCCCTTCGTGCGCAGCGACGACCGGCATTTCACCTGCCGCATCGCCCCAGAGCGCACCGGCTTCTATTCATTTCGGACGCAATTCTCCTCCGACGGCGGATCGAACTGGTTCCCCGACCCCGTCGCCGACGCATGGGTCCTGGTCGATCCGCCGCAGGCGGACGGCCTGCGGCTCTACACCATGATCCCATCCGTCTCCGGGAGCATCGCGGATTGGGCCGGCGACCTTCCGCGCATCAAGGACATGGGGTTCAATGCCGTCCATCTGCTGCCTCTCACGACTCTGGACGCGTCTCTCAGCCCGTACGCCGCCCGCGAACTATTTGACATCGACCACAGTTATCTGATCGCCGGCCTCAGGACCGACGGCCTTTCCCAATTGGAGGATTTCGTCGAGGCCGCCCGATCGCTCGATATCCGGTTGTGCTTCGACCTGGTCTTGAACCACATCGGCGCGGCCAGCAGCATCGCCCGGCGCCTCCGGCTGGATCGTGCCCGATCACAACAGCTCCGATGGTCTCAAGCGCGCCGGATACTGGTCGGAAAGAGGCTGGCTCCACTGGGACGACCTGGTGCTCATCAATTACGAGCACCCCTCGGTCCGGATCAGGGCCGAAATCTGGGCGTACATGACCGAATATGCTCTGTTCTGGGCGAAGTACGCGAACTACACCAACGGCTTCATTCGTTTCGACAACCTCCACAGCAGCGACACTTCATTCCTGCACACGCTCACGAGGACGCTGCACGATGAATATCCGAAGCTCGGCGCTCTTGGCCGAGTATTTCACGGATGACGACACTTTGCTGGACACCGTCCCCACCTGGGGACTGAATCTGGTCCTGGCCACGCCCTGGAATTACCGTTTCGTTCCACAGCTTCGCGATTACCTCATCCATCTGCACCGCGTTTCCGAGCGCGTGCGCTTCTTCATGCCGATCACCTCGCACGATTCCGGGTCGCCCGCCCAGGAGTTCGGATCGAGCGAATCGATCGTTCCCCGCTATGTTGCGGCGGCCCTGCTGGGGACGGGCGCCACCGGGATTACCCAGGGCGTCGAGTGGGGAATCGCCGAGAAGATCGAGTTTATCGGCAGGCGCCCGAAGCTGGTCCGCCCGCCGGAGTCGAGGTTTGCCCCGTTCATCCAGACTGTCAATCAGATACTTACCGGCCACGCCGCGTTCCGCTGTGGCGGGAACTGCCATTTCGTGGACAACGGGCATCATGCCGTGATCGCGGCCTGCCGGAAAGACAAGGGGCCGGCCTGGTATCTGGTGGTCTGCAACTTCGACATCATGGGCCTGCAGCACTTCGAAACGGACCTTGCGAATCTGCTCGAAACCACCGGCCCGCAGAACTGCGTGGACCTCCTCAGCGGCACGAAATACAGCTTCCCCGGCCCGCGCCTGAATTTCCTGCTGCCGCCCAGCGGCGCCCTGGTGCTCATGTGCGATGGTTAGATCGCCCGTCGCAGTTTGAACGTGACCGTTTGCTGGCTGTCGCCATGGCGGAACGTGACCGTCATTTCCTTTCCTTCCCCGGCATGCATGAGATCGCGGACGTCGGGCATGTCGTAGTCGCCGGAAGCCTTGCCGTTCAAGTCGACCAGGACGTCGCCTTGCCGGACGCCCGCCTCGTAGGCCGGGCTTCCCGCGTCCACCACTTGGGCGACGAGCTGGTCGCGGACTCGCCCCGCATGAATCCCGGACATGCTCGCCTCGCTCGGGTGGTCGAATTCCTTGCCCGGCTTCAAATAGAGGCGATTGCCGGGGAAATCCAGTGTCGCCAGATGGCGCTCCAGGAACTCCAGCCCGAGAGTGCCGCTGGAGTGCTTCGTCTCCTTACAGATCAGGCCGCGGTAGCGGGACCCGGCCAGATCGATCTCCGGCATTCGCACCACTCGCAGCTTCACCGTGCCATTTGCGGTCAACGATGAAATGGACAGAACGGGCTGTGTGGCAAGGTCCGGAAGTCGGTTGAATGCCTCGGTGGGCAGGTCGATCGAGCCATTGCTGGCGGTGTCGATCCCCAGGCTGCGCCTCGACGCCGCCGATGCGCAAACGCACCGCCGGATTATGTTCTGCGTTGAGTTGCATAGGCAGCGAGTTCCCCCACTCCGGGTGCGGCTGATTGTCGGAACGGAGGAATCGCACTTTTCGCTCGTCGAAGTCCACCTGCACGACGGAGTTCTTGAGAGCGGACACGCCGAGAAACCCGATGACCGGCCGGCCGATCATCGCCCGCAGGTCGGACAAATCCAGGCGGAACACGTGCCCGGCGTCGGCCAGGGAGAACGGCCCGACGTGCAGGTCAGGCGGACGGAACATCTGCATCGCCCGCTGCCCGCCGCTCGTGCCTACGTTGGCGTTCCTGCCAAACGGCTCGAGGCCGGGGAAATCGGTTGCGTTCAACACCGTTACCGAGGCGTTCGTATCGAGCACGAAACACGCCGGCTTGCCGCCCCAGACCACCGGAATTGTGATGGGTTCGCCCCAATGCTCGATCTGGAACTCGGCCAGGACGCTGCCCGAGGGCCGCGAGGAAGGTTCTACCGGAGCCCCAATGACTGGCGCGATGGCGAAGCTGATGGCTGCAAAGAATGCGACGGCAGGAATTGATTTCGGGCGCACGCAGGCCATCCTATTCCTTTCTTCTGTCTTCTCCGTGACCCCCGTGTCTCCGTGGTGAGTCTCGAATTCCGGTTGACCCTCATCGGTGCGCCGCGATCAATGCGATCGTGGTAATCACCGCGATAATCACCAGCACCAGCGTCACGATCTTGGCCGCGCTCCAGGGCCGTTCGCCCTGGACTTCGCCGGTGCGGGCGTTGACCAGGAAATGGTACGTCTTCTCCCGGAATTGGTACGGCGCTGATCCACACCGGCAGCAGCAGGTGCTTGAAGGTGATGTCGTTGTAGGCGGTGTTCTTCGTGTGGATCCGCTGGTGGTCCCCGCCGATGTCCCGGCAGATGGTCCGGTCGATGACCGGCTGCATCATCGCCTGGGCCGCCTCGAAGCCTTCGGACAGGCCGACCTGGTAGCTCTCGGCGACGAACCCGCTCAGGTATTCATCGGCTATAGGGCAGCAGGTCCGGCAGGTCCCACGGCTGCAGCTTGCTCAAATAACGTTGCGGCAACGTCCGCGAGGCCATCACCAGCAGGTCGTCGAAGGTGTTGGCCACGCGGCCGCTAGGCGTTCGACCAGCGCGTCTTCGATGACCTGGCGGGTGCGGGTGACGGTATTCCCCTGGGCGTCGGTTTCGGTATACGTCTCGGTTTCCCTGTAGTCGTCGCCGCGCTCGCCGGTGTAGTCGGTTTGGGTATTGGCGTCGTAGGTCCAGGCCGGCACGTACACGCCGCTGACGGCGGAGCATTCGGCCTGCTTCTTCAGCAGGCTCGGCGCGAACCACAGGCTCGCCACCCAGTGCCTGAACGCCTCGCCCGCCTGCGGGCGGGTCACCCGGAAGGGGAGCAATCCCTGCGGGCGGATCGCCTTGCGGGTGGATGCCGTGGCGACGATCCCGCACCCGCAGAACGGGCAGCAAGAGGCCGTCACGTCGGCGGCCAGGGTCGTCTCCGCCCCGCACTTGCCGCACTTGACGGCCAGCGTCTCATGAACGCCGTCGCCCTCCGGCAGGCCGCGAACGAACCGCAGGAAGTCCAGTTCCGCGATCACCTGCGGCACCGAGGCGATGCGCTGGTCGGCCCCGCAGTAAGGGCACTTGAGCGAATCGGTGCCCGGAGCGAATTCCAGGCTCGCCCCGCACTGCTTGCAGGGGAACTGGTGCTGGGCAGCGGCATTGGCGGCAGCGGTGCTCATGGCCAGGGGAATAGAATGATTCAGGCGGTTCGCCGTGTCAATCTCGGCCGCGCCGCGGAATCCGCCCCCTGGCTGCACCATTCCCGCCACGTGCTCAAGGCCTCGGTTGGGCGCTGCTGTCCTGGCCAACGATGGTGATGGTGTTCATCCGCCAGCTCACCGGGTCGTAGGCGAAGACGGTCTCGCTGAGGGTCGTGCCATTCGCCACGAGTTTCACGCTCTTCAGCGCGGGGAGGCCCCGCCGCCTGTGCTGCCTGTGCCGCTGGTGGGGTAGTAGGCGTAGGCCGTGGTCGCGTTGCTCATGACCCGGGCGATCACGGCTTGAAACTCTCAGTAGTCGGAGCTTTACCGCGCCGCTGGACAATGAGCTGATCGATCCTTTGCATTGCGGCAACGGCCTTTGGGTCGGTGGGGTCGATGTCCAGCGCCGTTTGGGCCAGCTCTTTTGCACGGTCGAGCCGTCCCCGTGCGGCCATGGTCGATGCCCAGAAGCTGGGTATGGTGGGGTCATTAGGATCGAGGCGGACCGCCGCGGCGAATTCCCGATCGGCCCCGGTGTAATCGCGTTGGATCGCCAGTCCAAGCCCCAGCCATTGATGGCACAGCGCCGACTTCCGGTCCCAAGTCGACCGCTTTGCGGAACATGGCAACGGCCGCAGCCGTTTGTCCGTGCCGGCGAAGCACCGTCCCATGTTGACGAACGAGAAAGGGTTCCGGGGATTCAGCTCGGCGGAGCGTTGGAAATGCTTCAAGGCTGCCGCGTCGTCCCCTTTTTTCACGAGTTCCTGGGCCGACTATGTCGTGGGCCTTCCAGTTCTGTTCGTCGACCGCCAGGGCATCGGCAAAAAGGTCGAGGCTCGAATGCCAGGCCGCCTCTCGCCTCAAGGTAACCACCGCCGAGCGCCGCCAGCACGACCACGGCCAAACCCGCGGTCGCGAGCTTCGCGGCTCCGGGGGTTTAGCCGCAGTTGGTGCGCAGGCGGGGCGTCTGTACACGAGGACCGAAGGGGCAGTTACTCGCGGCTTGCAAAAGTTCCTTCGCTGCCCTCGACCGGCGTATCCTCCAGAGAGCCGGTCCCGGGGTTGGGGGGATCGACCTTGGCCGCTATGCCCCTGGCGACTTCCGCGCCGCCCATACCAGGCGTCAATCGCCAGGCCGATTGAGGGCAGATACGTGTACCGATCGGCCATCGACTGGAGGCCGACCTGGACGAATCCGCAAACCGGAACGAGCGTGCCGAGGAACCACAGCCAGCCCGACGCAAAACGAAAGGCATGCGTCTGCGAACAAACCAGGCGGCGAGGGTCACGCCAACAACCAGGGCCGACGAAGCGATCACACGCCAACCGGCCACGACCCCGGTGCGGTAAAACGGCGATAGGCCCGCCGGCCAGAAGGTCTCCAGCAGGTAACGGGCCACGCTGACGTCGGCGTTGGCCAACCGTTGACCCAGCGTCCAGAATTCCTTTATCTCATGGGCCTGCCGCTGTAGCACCATCGTCCACGCGGGCGATCATGACAGCATCAGCAGTGGGACTTTTTCCCCAGGATGCGCATGGTCCAGCGCCCGCGCTGGAGCGGCGGCGAGACGTCCAGGACCAGCAGCAGGAACGGCACCGTCACGACCATCGTCTTGGACATCAGCGCCACGGCAAACAGGGCCAGGACGCACCCACAGTCCGCCGCCAACCCGGGCGATGGACGTAGTGCGAGTAGGCCAGGAGGGTCAGCAGAAAAAAGAATCCCGACAGCACGTCTTTTCGCTTCGGCGACCCACGCCACCGATTCAACACGGAGCGGGTGGAAGGCCCCACAGTGCCGCCGCCAGGGCGGGTGCCGATTGCCGGCCGGTCATCGAACGGAGAACGAGAGAAACGCATGCGGTATTGCAGGCATGCAGGACCGTGTTGACCGCGTGGTGCCAGCCCGGCTCCAGGCCGAACAGCGAAACCGTCGCCATGTGCGACAGCCACACCATCGGCAGCCAGTTGGCGAGCGACCCGGTCGTGAACGCCGCAGTGGATGCCGTGAGCGTCATTCCCTGCTTGACCACCGGGTTGGAGGTCACATACAGCGGATCGTCGACTTCGATGAAGTTGCCGGAAAGGGCCGGCACATAAAGCAGAAATGAGGCGGCCGCGAGGGCCGTGGCGATGAGCACGTCGATTGCGAAACCGGAGCGAGCTTGCGCGTCGTTCGCGACGGAGGCGAACATCGGCGCCGTGGACTTGAAGAAACGCCGGCACGCCCGAGGAGAGCCGGGCTCCGGGCCGCACGTCTGCTTCGGGAAGTCGCCATACCGCCCAGTGTTCCGTCAACCTTCGATTGACGGGTCGCAAGTGGTCAGACGGGCCTTCGGCCCGCTCGGGGCGACACGCCCCGGCTCGGAGTGACCCGTCAAACGAAGTTTGACGGATCACTACGTCGCGACCGTTGCAGTATACCGCCAGCCAGGGCGGGTTGCACGCCTGAGCGCGGACCTGCGGACCTGCGCACGATCGCCGATGTTGAACATCGCCACATTGCCCGTTACCTTCCCAGCCTCGACGCGGAAGCCGGCGATCGTGGTCTTTCAAAAAGACATTGCCAACAACGTACCGGCCTGGGCCGGGTTATACCCAATGACCCGATCACTGAAGACGGAAGCTTGGAGATCTACATGCGGCGAAGCCTTTCGTGCAGGGCGGTTTTTGTTCCGGCGGTCTGCGGGATTCTGGCGGGGGCCTGCGGCCTGACCGCGTCGGCCACGGCCCGGGGAGCTGCGCCGCGGCACATCCGGCCCCGATCGTTCCCGGCTACGATCGGCTCAAGGAAGCCAAATCGACGCGGTCACGCGCGGCGAAGTGCTGCTGGGCGAACTGAATTGCCTGGCCTGTCACTCGGCCGAGGGGCAGAAGCACGTGCTGACCAAGGGCGCACCGATCTGACGAACATCGGTGCGCGGGCGACGCCGCAGTTCTTGAAGGCTTATCTGTCCGATCCCCACGGCGAGACGCCGGGATCGACCATGCCGGACTTCTTTCGGGCTTCTGAGCCGGGTGCGAAACAGGGTGCGGTGGAGTTCCTGACGCACTACCTGGTTTCCCTCGGCGGGCCGATCGCTCCGGCGACCCAGGAGGGGAACACCATCCAGGTCGATCAAGGGCGGAATCCTCTACCACACGGTCGGCTGCGTGGCCTGCCACGCGCCGGAAAAGGGCTTCGCTCCGCCGGCGCCGCTGGGCGGAGGCGCTGAAAACACGCCCAAGCCGGCTGCCAACGCCGGGCCGCCACTTCCGTCGGTCCCGCTGGGCAACCTGGCGGCGAAGACGACGGTGGACCAGCTCGTCGCCTTCCTGATGGACCCGCTCAAGGCCCGGCCCGCGAGCCGGATGCCCTCGTCCAACCTGACGCCTGCCGAGGCGCGCTCGATCGCGGTCTATCTGCTGCGCGAGCAGTTGAACAATCCGGCGGCGGCACAGGCCGGCCCGATGCGTTCAGCCGGCTTGCACTATGCCTACTACGAAAGCGGCCGCATCCTGACGGCGGAGATCGAAAGGCTGGAAAGGCTCCATCCCAAGTCGGAGGGCTCCATCGACAATTTCGATCCGGCGGTCCCCAATCACCGCAACGAGAACTTCGCGGTCAAATTCACCGGCGCGGTCCACATCCCCAAGGCTGGCAAGTACACCTTTTTCACCCACTCCGACGACGGCTCCCGCCTCTACATCGACGGCAAGACGGTGGTGAACAATGACGGCGTTCATCCGCCGGATGACAAGTCCGGGATCGGTGGAACTCCAGGAAGGCGACCATCCGATCGCCGTCACGTTCTTCCAGGCCGGCGGCGGGTTCGAGTTGACCGTCGAATGGGAAGGGCCGGGCATCAAGCGAGGGCCGATCCCGAACGACGTGCTGTTCCACGTCGGCGGCCGGCCGATGATCCCGCTGGGCAGCGAGCCGTTCACCGTCGATGCCCAGAAGGCGCAAATGGGCAAACAGATGTTCGCCGCCATCGGCTGTGCCTCGTGTCATGGAATTCCCGGCGAGCAATCGACCCGCACCGCCAAGCCGCTGGCGCAGACCAATGCGGAAACGGGCGAAGGCTGCCTTGCCGAGCACGTCGCCAAGGGGCTGCCGGATTACGAGTTGTCGGCCGAACAGCGGCAGGATCTGTCGGCGGCGATCAAGGCCGACAAAGATCCGGCCGTGATCGGCACGCCGCTGGAGCCGAAGAAGCAGGTCATCCACGCCCTGGCGGCATTGAACTGCTTCGCCTGCCATACGCGGGACGACATCGGCGGCCCGGCGCCGGCAAGAACGAATTCTTCGGCATGACCGGGAACTTCGATCTCGGCGAAGAAGGCCGGCTCCCGCCGCAAGCTCAGCGGCGTCGGCGATAAGCTTCTTCCCACGGCCATCGAGCAGATCGTCTTCGAGGGCAACCTGCACGTCCGGCCGTGGACTGGCCACCCGCATGCCGCGGTTCAGCAGGGACGTGCTGGCGTTCCTCCCCGAGTCGCTCGCCGACAGCCGATGGGCCGGAGGTGAACAAACTCCGCCGTTTTCCGAGGCTTCGGCCGCCGACGGCCGGAAACTGGTCGGCACCAAGGGCCTGGGATGCGTCAACTGCCATGGCGTCGGCGGCAACAAGTCGCTGGGCATCCCTTCGCATCGACTTGTCCTCCGTTCACGACCGTCTGCGGCCCGGCTGGTTCCATGACTACCTGGTCGACCCGCCCCGCAAGAACCCCGGCACGCGCATGCCCGCGTTCTGGCCTGACGGCAATGTCAGCCTTCCCGACGATCGCCGGCGGCACCATGGACGGGCAGATCGACGCCATCTGGAATTACACCTCCCTCGGCAAGTCGATGCCGCTCCCGACCGGCATCCGGCCCCTGGCCGGGCGGGCATGGAGCTGATGCCGACCGATGAGCCGATCGTGCATCGGACGTTCATGGCCGGACGTCGGCAGCCGCTCGATCCTGGTCGGATTCCCCGAACGGGTGCACGTGGCGTTCGATGCCAACGACATCCGCCTGGCCAAGGCCTGGCACGGCCGGTTCTTCGATGCCTCGGCCAGTGGGAAGGCCGCGGCGGAAAGGAGAACCCGCCGCTGGGCACCGATGTGATCAACCTGCCGCCGGGCGCCAGCTTCGCCGTACTCGACTTCGCCCGACGCCCCATGGCCCGTCCTGAAGGTCAACGATCGCAACCTCGGCGTGCGCATTTCAAGGGATACGTGCTGGACGAGCAAGGACCGCCCGATTTTCCACTACGTCCTCGATATTCCCGGCGGCGACATCGAGGTCCAGGAGCAGCCGATGCCGGTGCTCACGCCGGCAAGGCGACGCTGGTCCGCGACTTCCACTTGAATCGGCAATCGTCAGCCGAAGGACCTGTACTTCCAGGCGGCCGGGGCAAGAAGATCGAGTCGGTCAGCCCCGGCGTCTGGACGGTCGACGGAAAGTCACGTGACGGTCGCATCCCGCCCGGAGCGGCGGAGCCAAGCCGGTCATTCGCGATTCCAATGGCGGCAAGCAATTGCTGTTGCCCGTCGATTTCACCGACGGCGCGGCCGCGTTCAGTGTGGAGATGAGCTGGTAGCAGTGAGCGGTAATCGAGCTGCTGCATCCGCCGTATGAAGAGTCCGAATGTTGACCGCTCGTTCCCTCCTCGGTACTCCGGGGAGGGTTAGGCGACGGTTGACCACCGGAGTTGCTCCCGGTCCGACGAGAAGAAACGGCCCGCGACCCATAGCGGCTCCACCGGAGTTGGAGGATATGTCAGAAATGTGCATCCGCCTTCGGCATGTTGTCGGCGATTCGCACTTGCTGGCATGCCTCGCATGCTCATGCTCCACCGGCGATGCAGTCTCGCCGCGGCCACCACAGGAACGAGCGCACCTGGTCCGATGCGACGGCGGAGGCGGACTACTACAAGATCATCACCCTCCCCATCCCCGACGACATCGCTCCTGGAATGCGGCGGGATGGAAGTCCTGCCCGACGGCAAGCTCGCCGTCGGCACCCGCCGCGGCGACATCTACTTCGTCGAAGGCGCCTACGACGACCCGCCCACCGATGTCAAATTCACCCGCTGGGCCACCGGCCTGCACGAATTCCTCGGCCTGGCCTACAACAAGAAGGACGGCTATCTCTACGCCATCCAGCGCGGCGAAGTCACCCGCCTGAAGGACACCGACAACCGCGGCCATGCCAATGTCTACGAAACTTTCTGCGACGACTGGGGCATCAGCGGCGACTATCACGAATACGCCTTCATGTCGAATTCGACAAGGACGGCAATCTCTGGGTCCTGCTCACCCTCACCGGCTCATTCACCAGCGACTCCGAGTTCCGCGGCTGGTGCCTCCGCATCACGCCCGACGGAAAAGCCATCCCCACCGCTCGCGGCCTGCGCTCGCCCGGCGGCATCGGATTCAACGAGAAGGGCGAAGTGCTTCTACTCCGAAAACCAGGGCCCGTGGAACGGCGCCGACGCACTGCGCCATCTGGTCGCCGGCAACTTCCAGGGCCATCCCATCGGCAACAAGTGGTACGACCTCGCCCCCAACATGGGCGAGCGCGGCCGCCCGACCCCAAGTCCGGCAGCCGGATCTACATCGAAGCCGCAGAAGATCCCGCAACTGCTTCCCCCGGCCATCATCCAGCCGTACGTCAAGCTCGGCCAATCGCAGAGCGGCATCGTCTGCGACATGAGCGACGGCAAGTTCGGCCCGTTCGAGCGCCAGATGTTCTGCGGCGACCAGCACCACAGCAACATCGGCCGCTTCGTCCTGCAGACAAGGTGAAGGGCCGCTACCAGGGCGTCTGCTTCCCCTTCCGCGAAGGCTTCGCCTCCGGCATCGTCCCGATGATCCAGGCACCCGACGGCTCATTCTTCGTCGGCGGCACCAACCGCGGCTGGGGCTCGGTCGGCCCCAAGCCTTTCGCCCTGGAGCGCCTCGTCTGGACCGGCAAAGTCCCTTTCGAAATGTACGACATGAAGCTCACGCCCGACGGCTTCGACATCACCTTCACCGAGCCGGTCGACAAGGCCACCGCCGGCGACGTCGCCAACTACAAGATGACCACCTTCCGCTACATCTACCGCGAAGCGTACGGCAGCCCGGAGGTCGACCAGACGACCTGCCAACGATCAAGATCGGCCACCGTCAGCGCCGACGGCAAGACCGTGCACCTCGTCGTGGATGGCATGCAGCTCGGCGCGGTCCACGAACTGCACGTCCCGAACCTCCGCTCCGCCGACGGCAAGCCGCTGCTGCACCCGGTCGCGTATTACACGCTGTGGCAGATGCCGTAGATCAACAGGGCCGAAGTGATGGACCAGGGTCAACCTTAACGAGCCGCAAGCGTAAGCGACCGGTCTTGCGTTAGCACATCCGCTCCCTCACGGTCGCGGCTCGTCAAAGACGAGCCATCACCACGGTTGACATCGCTACGGATTCGGCCTCGCTGATGTCAGGGTGTGGCATCTTCGTTTTCCGTTCTGCCGCGATGCCGTGCAACCCCGCGATTGCATGCTATCATTATCCCATGGTTTTAGCCGACGAAATCATCAATTTCGTAAATGAGGTGGCTGAGCGTTTCGAGCCGGAGAAGATCATTTTGTTCGGCTCGTACGCGTATGGGACGCCGACGCCCGATTCGGATGTGGACGTTTTGGTGATCAAGCGGTATCGCGGCACCGTGTCATCGGCGGCGGCGCCGCATCCGGCTGGCGGTCAATGCCCCATTTCCCATGGACCTGCTGGTGCGGTCGTCCGCGGAGGTTGTCAGGAGAATCAAGTGGAACGATTTCTTCCTGAAGGAAATCGTCGAAAAGGGACTGGTGCTTCATGCTTCCGACGACCCGCGAGTGGGTGCTCAAGGCCGAAAGCGATTACGACGTCGTCTTGCTGCTCCTGCGCTCGCGCAAACGGAGCCGGCATGACCCGACTTGTTTTCACGCCCAGCAGTGCGTCGAGAAGTACCTGAAGGGCCGGCTAACAGAGGCGGGAATCGCTTTCACGAAAACTCATGACCTGAACACGCTCTTGAATCTGGCGTTGACGATTGAGCCTCGTTGGTCCGCTTTTCAGGCTCGTTTCACGCCCTGACAGACCACTCGGTCGATCCACGGTATCCAGGAAAATCGGCCACGTCTGTCAGATCGCGCACGGCTGTGGCCACGTGTCGCAGCTTTCGGAAACTGGCCCGGCAGAGCCTCGGCCTTAAATAGCGGGAGCGGATTGGCGAAATGTGTCCAGGCTGCTGCACCAACGTGACCAACGCTCTAAACAAAGCCGCGTCCTTGATGTAGTCTCTTCATGCACTCGGAAAAGGTCGCGCCATCATCCTGCTGCTCCTCTGCAGCGTCGCCCGCGCCGCCTCGCCGCCGGCGATACAACTCAAGGCCGGCGAGAATCGCATCGTCTTCCTCGGCGACGGTTTCGTGGAGCAGGCCCAGTTCATGCGGCCTACATCGAGGCACGCCTGGAACGGCGGTTCCCGGACCGCCGGCTGATCTGCTCCAACCTGGGCTGGAGCGGCGACGATGTCTGGGGGTCGGCCGCACCGCCGGGTATCAGAACCCGGCCCAATTCGAACGCCTCAAGAAGGAGAGCCACCGCCTCGATTCCGAGATCATTTTCGTCGGCTACGGGTTGGACGAATCGTTTGCCGGGGCTGAAGGGTTGGCGCATTTCGTGGAAGGGTACAACAGCCTTCTGGGGGTGCTGGAACACCTGACCCCCAAGCTGGTTCTGCTCTCGCCCCCGTTTGCCGAGAACCTGGGCCGGCCGCTGCCCGATCAGGTGGAACACAATCGCGATGTGGAGCGCTACACGGCGGCCATCAAGACAATCGCCGAGCAGAGGCATCTGCCGTTCGTCGATATGTTCCACCCGCTCGTCGAAGCCAAGCGCGCCAACCCCGATATTTGCCTGACCCACAACGGCATTCTCTTGAACGAAAGCGGTTACTGGATTGCCGCACAAGAAATAGAAAAACAGCTTGGGCTGCGCCCGGAGCCGGTGCACTTGAAAGTGAGCGGCGATGGGAAGGTACTCGAGGTCCAACGGCGTGAAGGCCGGCTCCAGTCGAGCCGGCCCCACTGGGCGTGCACCTGGAAGTCACTCTTGCAAATCTTCCTGGCCCCGCCGCCCCCGGTCCGCTCGCCAAACTCACGGCCTTTGCCGACCCGGCCCCGGTCATACAGGTGGCTGGCCTGGCTCCCGGTGATTGGACCCGGCCATCGACGGGAAATCGGCGGCAACCGCGTCGGCGGCCCAATGGAACAGCGGCGTTGACATCACCACCGGCCCGACGCCGAACAGGCGGAGAAGCTGCGCGTGCTGATCGGGCAACGCAACGAGCTGTACTATCGCCGGTGGAGGCCGTTCAACGATCACTCGCGTCACTGGACCTATATCGGCGGCGATTTCGCGATGTACGATAAGGAAGTGGCGATTGACGATGGGCGGATCGCCGAGTTGGCGCGGCCAGCCAGTCATACATATTCATTGGCAAGGGTCGCCTCAAAGCCATGAGGACGGTGCGACGCGGTGCAACGCGGTGCGACGTAGGGGCGGCTTTAGCCGCCGTCCCCTCGCTGGACCTACATCGGCGGCGATTTCGCGATGTATGACGAGGAAGTGGCGATTGACGACGCGCGGATCGCCGAGTTGGCGCGGCCAGCCAGTCATACATATTCATTGGCAAGGGTCGCCTCAAAGCCATGAGGACGGTGCGACGCGGTGCAACGCGGTGCGACGTAGGGGCGGCTTGCCGCCGTCCCCTCGCTGGACCTACATCGGCGGCGATTTCGCGATGTATGACGAGGAAGTGGTGATTGACGACGCGCGGATCGCCGAGTTGGCGCGGCCAGCCAGTCATACATATTCATTGGCAAGGGTCGCCTCAAAGCCGTGAGGCCGGCTGCGCGGTGCGACGTAGGGGCGGCTTTAGCCGCCGTCCCGTCGCCCTAGGGCCAGGACGGCGGCTGAAGCCGCCCCTACAAAACCGGAAACGATCATGATGCAGTTCCGCCGTTCAGTCGTCCGCCTGCTCATGCTGGCCATCGCGACGCTGCCGTTTCTGCGCGCGTCGCGCTGCCGCTCAAACCACAGCCCCCGCCGACGATCCCAACAGCGACGACCCGGAAGTCGAACGGCGGCTGCTGCAACTCCCACCCGGGTTCGACATCCAGCTCTTCGCATCCGAGCCGCTGCTGCAGCGGCCGGTGTCGATGAGCTTCGACGCGCAGGGCGGATGTGGGTGCTGTGCATCCCGCGTTATCCGCAGATCTTGCCGGGGCAGGACGCGATCGATTACATCGCCGTGCTGGAGGACACCGCAGGCGAAGGGCCGGGCGGACAAATCGCATATTTTGTTTCGGGCCTGCGCGTCGCGACGGGCATGGTTCCCGACGATGCCGGCGGAGCCTATGTCGGCGAGGGCGACCTTCTCCTGCATTTCAAGGACAACACCGGCAGCGGCAAATCCGACGAGCGGCAGATCGTTTTCTCCGGGTTTGGGACAGCCGACACCCATCACACGCTCAACACGTTTTCCTGGGGGCCGGACGGGTTGCTCTATTTCAATCAGGGGCTGGTACATCAACAGCAGCATCGAAACGCCGCGCGGCACTGCGCCGCCGGTTCGGCGGCGCTATCTGGCAACTCCGCCCCGATTCGCTGGCGCTGGAAATCTACGACCGCTCCATCGCGGTGAACAATACCTGGGGCAGGATCTTCGATTCAGTCGGGCAGCCGATCATCGCCAGCGCATGGCCGGCGGACATCAACCTGGTCCTTCCGGATACGCCGCTCAATCGCAACGATGATCCGACGCTGGTCCCGTCGCTGAAGATGACCAAGCTCGCCGGCGAGCGGCCACTCGGGGCTGGAAATCATCAGCGGCCGGCATTTCCCGCCGGACTGGCAGAACAACCTCGTCACCGGCTCGTTCAATTCGCGCGGGTGCAGCGATTCGCCGTGCAGTACGATGCCGACCGGCTTTCCGTCAAGGAACTGGACCCGCTGATCGTTTCGCACCACAACAAGTTCCGGCCGATCGACGTGAAGATGGGGCCGGACGGCGCGCTGTACGTGCTGGACTGGTACAACATCATCATCCAGCACAACCAGGTGAATTTCCGCGATCCCCGGCGCGATCACGAGCATGGCCGGATCTCGCGCATCACCTGTAAGGACCGGCCGCTCGTGCCGGTGCCGCATCTGGTGGATGCCACGATCCCGGCAGCTTCTGGATCATCTGAAGGACCCCGAGCAGTGGACGCGGCTCAAGGCGGCGCGGGTGCTGGCCCAGCGCGATCGCAAAGAAGTGGTCGCCGCGCCTGGCGCAAGTGGGTTTCCGCGCATCGCCGGCAATACAGCCGATGACGAGCATCCATTGCTCGAGGCGCTCTGGCTGTATCAGTCGCTCGACGTGGTCGAGCCGTCGTTGCTGGCCCGGCTGCTGCGCACCGGGACTGGCGCATTTCGCGCCGCCGCGACCACCGTGCTGGGTTACTGGCACGATCGTCTCCCTGACCCGGCGATGCTTCTGGCGACGCAGGCCGACGATGAGAACATGCGCGTGCGGCTCAATGCGGTTCTGGCCGCCAGCGCGTTCCGTCTTCCGCCGCGCTGGAATCGGCCTTGCACGCGCTGGATCATCCGACCGATGCGTACATCGCGTTTGAGCTGCAAAAGGCGGCGGCGGTGCTCAAGCCTTACTGGTATCCGCAATTCCAGGCCGGCCAGTTCACGTTCG
>CAWCJT010000005.1:1040000-1344603 GCA_963795975.1 uncultured Gammaproteobacteria bacterium | reverse complement strand
TGAGCCGCCCAGTGCCACGTCGTGCCGCCGACGATGCGGATGTATTCAGCCGGATACGGGTACGGGCCCACTTGCACGAGATAGTTATTGTCTGGCGCGTAGATCGGGTGCGGCGCCCACGCTGACGCGGGATACGGTCCCATCCAACTGCCTTTGAAGGGTGAATTCCGGTAGTTGGTGACGATTCGGCCACGATCCATCCGCGGGCCAGCTTCGAAATCAGCACGGCCGCGCCCTGCTTCGCGAGTCGATGCGCGGCCGTGCAACCGCAGATGCCGATCCGATGACAACGATATCCGCCGATTTCAGGTCAGGCATTTCGACGCCTACGGCTTTTCGGACCAGCTTCCATAACCGCCGTAGCAATAGCTTGGGGCCGTAGCTTGTCGCCGACAAGTTCGTTGGAAAGATTGGTCTCGAACGAAAGGCATCGCGCCTTGTCGCCTTCGCCCACTACGCCCAGGTACCACGCGGTCACGATCTTGCGCGGCAGCATCGCAAGCGGCGAGTGTTCGTCATCGAGGACCTGCTGCAGTTTCACGGGATCGATCCCGCGCTGATTGATCAGCGCGGCGAGCCCCTGCACGTCGGCCACGAAGTGCGGATCATCGGCCATCAGGGCGTTGCAAAGGCGCGCCGCGTCACCAGGATCCAGAGAATCGTGACCACAGAGCGTTTTCGAAACGAGGAGAAACGCTCACTTGCCGCATTCGCGTCGGCCGCCACTGCAAACACGGCGGGAAGGAATGCCATGGCCGATGCGGCGAGCGCACTTCCGAGCAGGACGCGACGCTCGAGGTTGGCAGGTTCCGGAGCCGGCGGCTGCACCACGCTCGCTGAAACGTCGAACACGCGTTCCGCTGGATCCGAAGTCGCCAATGGGCCATTGTTGTTTGCGAGGAGGGAACCAGCCTCTTCGCCTGGTACAACCTCAGCAGGGGTACCTGTGTTCTCCGTCTTCATCTGAGGGATCCTTTTCGCGTGACACTCATGCTTCAACGAGATTCGCATCGCGGCCCGAACGCAGCGGGACGCGCCGTGCCGGCGGTATCATTTCAAGCCTAGAACTATGACTTTGGCGGTGACCTTTTGCGTCGGCCAAATTGGCGACGTTATCCCGACGGCAACCGCAATCTTCTGTCTGGCGCCGGTGTCATAGGTGATGACTCCACCGCCCACGGCCCCTCCCAGGTTCTGGGACCATAAGGCTTTGCCGTCGATGCTGTTCAAGGCATAGAAATTGCCGCCCATGTCGCCGAACAGCACCAAGCCTGCCGCCGTTGGTGTGACGCCGCCCATGAGCGGGAACGGTGTCTTGAATTGCCATCGACGTGCGCCGCTTAAGGCGTCCGTCGAGGTCAACCATCCCGCCCACTTTGACACGTCGTCTTGCTTTCCGAAGCCGTCACTCGAACCGCTCCATGGCAACCCCATTGGGGCACTTCGCAATCCACGGGCGCCGTCTGCGTGTACGGTTGTGCACCAATCCACTTCGCCAGTCAGGATGGCATCGTTAAGAGGATCGTAGGTGGCACCGTTCCATTCCGCGCCGCCCTGACTGCCAGGACAAAAGCGCGTTCCGGCCGCCGTTAAAGGAACGTTGGCATTGGCGACGGTCGTCACGGGACGACGGTAGAGAAGCTCGCCCGAGACTAGATCGAATGCGTAAACATGGCCGTCCTTCGGTGCCTCGGCCATGATCCGCCTGCCGCCTTTGGTCGCAAAGACAGACGGTGCGGTCGACGCGTCCCAATCGTGAAAGTCGTTTTTCACCAGCTGAATGTGTCGCCGGTAAGCACCGGTTTTCGCATCGAGTACCACAATCGATCCGGTAAACAGATTATCCCCGTGCCTGACTTGTGTGATGAAGTCTGGGGCGGGATTGCCAACTGGCACAAACAACTCGCCGTTGCTGGGATCGAGCGTGTAGGAGGTCCACGTACCGCCGCCCGTGACGGGGATGCCGTCATCCGTCTTCCAACTTGATGCTATATCCAGTGAGTTGGCGGCTTGCGGGCCACGCTCGGTGTCAGAGCCGGTCTTGGGAACCAGATAGAATTCCCAAATAATTCTGCCTGACGTGGCATCCAGTGCGTACATGCGTCCCTTCACGCCCTTATTGTCACTGCCTGCGTTGCCTACAAAGACCATGCCGTTCCATGCGATCGGAGATGCCGGTACGGACTCGCCGCGCCGCGGATCGGCTATCGTGGTCGACCAGAGCGGCTTGCCGGAGCTCGCGCCGTACGCCAAGACCCGACCATCGGTGGTCCCGCGAAACACCTTATGATCCATGTACGCGACGCCGCGGCTACTCTTGAGCGCACCGGAGGCGAAATCCTCGTGAACGCGCCAATTCTCTTTGCAGGTGTCGGGATTGATTGAAAAAGTGTCTTGCTCGGTACTCCCGTACAACGCGCCATTCACTTGCAGGAGTCCTGTGTGAAACCCGGTCATGACCTTCGTGTCATAGGTGCAGATCACCTTGAGCGACTGGACGTTGTTCCGATTGATCGCATCGAGTGGCGCGTAACGTTCCGACGTTAGTGTGCGGTTGTAACTCACCCATTCGACGGGTGCTGCGATGACGGGCAGCGCGCAAAATATGCCGACAGCTCCGATTGGACCAATTCGCCGACTAAACTGATACATAGGTGATCCCCCCCCTCGATTACTGACATCCTTTATTGTCAGCTGCCGCAAGTGCCAGAAATGTGATACTCGCTGGCTGCAAAGATGCGTCACCGGCTGCGACGGGAGCGCTACTCAGCGCCGGCAGTTCATCATCAGGTCCCAGGCGCAGTGGTTGTCCGTTTAACTGCACAGTCTGACTTTCGAGTTTTTCAGCCGTGAGGGAATATCCACCAGCTGCCATCGGCAGATTGATCGACCGCGATTGTGTTCGACTGGTGTTGATAGCCAGCAAGACTACCCCGCCCGGATGTCCCCGTAAGCAATGGGCATACAGATGAAGCCCCGCTTCGGAGCGGCCCACATCAAGCACGGTCCTTCCCATTAATCGGCGCCACAAGAGAGCCGCCCAATAGTTGGGTCTTGGCTCGAAGGATTGCTGCTCGAGCAAGCCGTACTCGCTCGATGCGAGCGTGTTGTGAAAAATGACGGCAACCCCGCGGCGCGCAAGCCGACCAAGTTGGTCAAGGTATCGGAAGCTATCCAAGAACGTTGACGCCCAAGGATTCCCCCCGCAGGCGGCATCTGCTGTCTCGGTAATCCACACCGCCTTTCCGGGCTCGAAGCGATCGCGCAGACCGACGTAATACGCATAGATGGAATCTGGGCGTGCCAGCCACTGCTCCGATAAGGCGGCGTCGGCAGTGGTTTGCGCAGAAGGTCCAAGCGAGCTACAGCGTATGGAAGCAGCGGCGTAAGAGTGATACGAGTAGATATCGAAAACGGGCCTAGGACTGGCCGCTAGCATCTTCTCTGTCGACAGGAGCGGCATCACGCTCGCCATGACGCCACCCTCACCGACGGATCCCGGGCCGACGACCGCCATGGCCGGCGCCGCCGTCCTCGCAAACAGGCGGAACGCCGCGATATCCGCGGCGTAGTTCTCCGCGCCGTACCCCGCCGGCGCACCTCCAGCAGAAGGCATCGATGGCTCGTTGAAGAGTTCCGCCGCAGCGACGTTGCCACCGATCGACGCCGTATATTGGAGGAGCGGTCGCGCCTGGAGGGGTGTCCATACGCCGGCCGCGTTACGAACGCCTGCGCTGATTGCGAAGGAGGTGACGAGGTCGGCATTTACCGCTTGACTGAAATCGATAACGCCTTTCCATTGCCGCCGAGTCAGCACGCCTTGAAACCCCACCGGCGCTTTCGCAGGAGCCGGGCCAGCGGAGTCGCGGAAGAACACCGAATTTGCCCATGTTCCGCTGACGCGAACGTAGGCCGGGCCGAGTGCACCCGCGAGCCGTCGCAACCGAGGATTGGTAAGATCAATAGGCGCGCGCGCCTGAAACATTCCGGGATCTTGGCCAATTACGAACGATGTCGACTTGGCGGCTGCGCCTCCGGCTTCTGGAGAGGCCAATGTTGTGGCGCCATAGGGCTTCCAAAACTTGCCGCCGATGACTTCGGCCATCTCAACGTTATAGGACTCAAAGCGATCATCAATCGTAGCAATCGCCCGCAGCGACGCTGGCTGAAAGGTGACTGTGGACCCGGGTGCTGCGAGTAATAGCTTGGTGGCGAGTAGCGCCCAAATGGTTGCCCCTACGCCTCCCACCGACCTTCGGTTGCGCACAATGGCATTGCTCAGGTATCGAGCGTGCGCCGTATCGATGCTTACCTTGAACGACTGCTCGAGCATCTGCCAGTTCCTTCAGCGAGGCGGAATGAGCGCATCCGCTGGTTACCCAGCGCTGTAGGACCTCGTAATCTCATTTGAGCGCGTGCACAGCGGCTGCCGAGATGTCATCAAACACCGGCGACCGGAAGCCGCCAGTGACGTTTGATCGCTACGACGCGGAGCCCGAAACAAAGCGCCGCTCCGATGAGCGTCGCAGGGCCTGACGGCAGTTGCAACACGCTTGCGATCACAACGATCGCGGCGCCGGCCAAAGCCGCCACCGCATATAGGTCAGCGCGAAGCACGGTAGGGATCTCGGCCAATAGAATATCGCGCGCCATACCACCTCCGATCCCGGTCAACATACCGAGCAGGGTGGCCATGACCGGGTTCAGGCCGTGGAGCAGCGCCTTATGCGCTCCAGAGACCGCAAAAAGGGCAAGTCCCGCCGCATCGAACAAGAGAATCAGATTCGATCGCTGCGCAATTCCGGACGTAAAATAAAATGTGAGGAGTCCGGCAACAAAAGAAACGCCTAGATAGTGCCAATCGCTGATGGCGCTTGGCGGAACGGCGCCAATCAAGACATCACGTATGATTCCCCCTGTGTTCGCTGCCGCGAAAGAGAGTACCAGAACACCAAAAATATCGAGCCGGTGTTTGACACCCGCCATCGCACCACTGAGGGCAAAGACGAAGGTACCAATCAGATCGAGTAGATACGGAAGTGACATCATGACGCGGGTTTGGGCGACCAGTTTTCACAAGGCCCATCTTTCCAAGTCGATTGGACCACGCCCTCTCCACGGCGCGATTAGTGATCGCGCCCCTAGCAGAAATGACACCTTCTCAATCAAGGTCTCAGTCGGTCCCGCCCTTCTGCTACAAAACACTGTGTTCGAGATGAATGAACTTTCGTCAGTCGGCCGAAACTCTCTGTCCGGCTAGCTTTGAATTTGGGTAAGCACGCCAACTGAAACGCACGTTAGTTCGTGAGCCACGCCCTCGTTGCGACAACGAGCGCCTCAACGCCGGTCCGCAGAGTCGGATGAATGACCGGAGCAAACTTTGGGCTGTGGTTGACTGGAAGTTCGTTGAGTTGATTGGCGTCCTTGGCTTTGGCGTATAACGCCGGATCGGTGCCACCTACGAACCAAAATACCGAGGGTGTATGCCACTCAGTCCCAAACGATCCGAAATCCTCACTCGCCGGCGCGGGTCCAGTCTCACGAACTTGCCCGGCACCGAAGTGACCGCGAAAAGTGTCCACCACCCGCTTGCTCGCATCCCGATCATTTACGTTGAGAGGATAGTGATCCAACGCCGTGATCTCAGGTTTGCGAGGCGCACCCGAGGCCTCCGCCTCCGCGTTCACGATCCGCTCAATAGCCGCCAGAACGTGTTTGCGGACACCGGCATCGAAGGTGCGCACGTTGAGCTTGATGATAGCCTCGTCCGGAATCACATTCTCTTTTGTACCGGCCTGCAAAACGCCCACTGTGACGACCGCAGCCTCTGCGGCGGCTACCTCGCGCGAGACTATGGTTTGAAGCCGCATCACGGTTGCCGCGGCCATAATGACGGGATCGATGCTGGCCTGTGGCATCGATCCATGCGCTCCGCGTCCAAACAAGCGAATCTGCAAGCTATCCGCGGCGGACGTAATTGCCCCAGCACGCCCTGCGACGGTGCCCGAGGGACCGACCATGACGTGCTGGCCAAGAACCACGTTTGGCTTAGGGAAGCGTTTGAAAAGCCCGTCATCGATCATGGCCTGCGCGCCTTCAGCAGTCTCCTCTCCGGGCTGAAACACGGCCATCAACGTCCCGCGCCATGCCGTTCGCGCTCCGGCGAGTAATTTAGTGGCGCCGGTGAGCCACGTCACATGCATGTCATGGCCGCACATGTGACCGACCGGCACGGTCCGGCCCTCTCGGTCGGTAGCCGTCGCCTTGCTGGCATACGGTAAGCCCGTTGCTTCTTCGATTGGCAGTGCATCCATGTCGGCTCGCAACATCACTGTCGGGCCTTCGCCATTGTGCAGCAGACCCACGACACCCGTTTTACCGACACCTGTCGAAACCTCGTAGCCCGCAGCCCGCAGACGGTCAGCGGCCAGACCTGCCGTACGCGTCTCATGCATCGAGAGTTCTGGATGCGAGTGCAAATCCTTATAAAAGGCCTCCAAGTCAGGAAGCAGGCTACCCAGGCTGCGCAGAACTGAATCCGAAGAATGGGCCTGCGGGGTGTTCATGAGCTTGATCCCTCCTATCGGTGTCAGCAGCCTACTCCACAATCCAGAGCAAACATATTGCGTTAAGGTAGGCTCTCGTGACCCAGTGGGCGCTCAGGCGCGTCGTGCATAGACGACTGTAGCGCACTGGCTCGGATCAAATTATGGTGTTGTTGTTCGCTGCACGTTCCGGGGTCGCCTGCTGCACATCCCAGTGTTCCACAATGCGACCATGGTCCAGCCGGAAGATATACACCACCGCCGCGCCTCGATCCTGAGGAGACTTGCTCGAGTGCACCGCAACACCACAAGATCTCCTTCGGCGCTCGCGCGTACGATCTGCCTGTGGCGCTGCGGGAATTGTGCGAACACTCCGGCAAAGCTCTACACAAAAGCCTTGCGGCCGCTCGGCACATTGCGGCTGTGTCGCATGTAAGCGTCGCCAATGTATCGATCAGCTGCGGCTCAGGTCGCGCTCGCCCGCTCAACTTCGCCAAAGCCCTTGGACTACGCCGGTTCGGATCAGAATTTCATTTCCACGACGAATGATGACCTTTCGGAACTGTCATCATAATCGCGATGATGGCGATGACGACCAGCGCGACGTTGAACATCAGCGCCATACTGGCTGCGAACCGGACGTTGATATTGTCGGTCCTTCCCATCGCGATATGTGCGATGGGGCCGAGATCCTGCAAACGGCTCACGCCCGTAAAGATCGCCGCAGAAATTGCCGAGCTGTTGCGCGGTCTGTCCGAGAGCCAGCATTTCATCTTCGAACCACGTTACTCGGGCAGGATCGTCGCCGGCGCTCATGTAGCCCTCTGTGTTCATGGTCTTGATCCAGTTGCCGCCAAATGCGTGCTCCATGCGAACCAACTCGCGAATTTTCGCCGGCGAGTCCGCAACCTTCGAAAGTCCCATGTGGCATCGGCAGGGGAACATGCCTTGCATGTCGCCGTGGCCTGCGGTGGCGCTGATCATGTGGGCAGCAACGATCAGCCGTGGTCCGCGAGCTACGCCGTTATCTATGGCATCGCGCAGATTGATGGTGGGCCATTCCGGATCCAACGTTCCCATGTCGCGAAGAGTTGTGAAGCCGTAGCGCATGTATTGTTGAGCGTAGTGCAGCCCAACCAGCGCTTTAGCAGATGAACACTGAAGCGTTTGCCGTGCCAGATTTAAGCCGTCGACGCAGAGATGAACATGAGTATCGATGAATCCGGGACAAACCGTGCGGTCGGTCAGATCAAGGCCCTCGCACTGGACCTGGACGGCCTGGGTTCTCTCGGCGATCACCGGTACGATAATGTTCATGTCCAAGGCCGTGACCTATTACGGAAACCTTCAGTTCCGCATGAAGTTCGTCTTCATGGCCCTCGCTGCCGTGAACATGCTGATTTTCCACTTCGGCGCCTATCGCAAGGTCGCCCAATGGGATACCTCGGTGCCGCCCACATCCGCGCGCGTCGCTGGTGCTCTTTCTATCGGCTTCTGGGTTGCGGTAATCTTCTTCGGTCGCTGGGTCGGCTTTACTACTTGAGCAAGCGCGGTTCGAAGCCTTGAGCGGAACTCGCAACGAATCAGGATTGGGCCATGCGTTGAGCGGTCAGACGATCGAGGGATATGAATCATGAATGACGTGATGAAGTCAGCGCTGCTAGCGGGACTGCTGGTGGTTGGCAGTGCGCTCGGGGCTGATGCGCCAAAGACTAACCTACAACTTACGATGCTCACGAAGGTCAATCCGCAGGGCCTGGCCCTCTGGGACATCACCAACAAATCCCAGGACGACAACGGCAACCTCGACGGCAGGAAGCTCACTCCTGCCTCATGGGCCCAACTCCTGGAGATCGGAAAGGCACTTAAGGAGGGTGGCAAAGCGCTGGCTACCAGTAGCGGCGTTATTGTGGCGCTTCCGGGCGCCAAGCTGCAGGACGAGGGCAATACCGGCGCATCGAAAGCCGCCGACGTGCAGCGTTATGTCGACGCCAAACCTGCGGAATTTCGTGAGCACGCGCAGGAACTACAGAAGACGGGCGCGGCTATCGTAGAAGCCGCGGCGAAACACGATGTCAAGAAGCTCGCAGCGCTATCCGACTCACTGGACGAGGTATGCGAGAGCTGCCACAAGGTCTTCTGGTACCCGCAGCAAAGCGGTCAGAAATAGCCGATTTCGCACGGAACGCGGAGCCCGTTACGTCTTTGGGGTCGCTGCCGAAGTCATCGTAGCCATCGAGGATGCGTACGGTGCCACCGGTCAGTTGCCGGAATCGTGACGATACGAAGCTGAGTGCTTCGCTGACGAAATTCGGTTTCGGAGAACGACCACGCTCGCGGCGCATGGTCTCTACGGCCCGTCGAAGGCAGTCCGCAACACCGTTCCAGGTACGCAGATCGCTGAAAGTTCCTATCGACTTCTTCCCGAGCGCGCTCCATCGCAGTAGATGCAGCGCTCCTCATCGATCGCAGCTTTATCGATTGCGACGACCCCACCGCACTCGATGCAAGTGCCGAGTTCCAGCTGCTCTCAAAGTTGCGGGGCAGATACGCACAACTGCGCGCAGAACTCACTACCGAAACCAGCCAGTGACCGCACGTGAACGGGGCGACCCAGAGCTTTGGACGGCTCCGAAAAAGGAGCTAAACAAGTTCGTACTTGCAGACTTGATTACGGAAATGCAAGGGAAGGAACGGCCTGTTGAATTCCTGCAGCGGCAGGACCTTTCGATGTTGGACTCGTTTGAAGTCGATCAGGTCACGCGGCTCGCGATCGAACGCAACTCGACACCCTGGAAAGAGGTTTGAATTCGAGTGGCGCGGGCAGGATTTCCTCCAAAGAGTGCGCGACCCATGGATCGACGAGACTGATTATGGGCGGTTAAGGTCAGTCGCTGAGCGCCTTGTTAAGGCGGAACAGAGAGCATCAGAGCTATCCGGCCTAGCGGAAAGAAATGTGGCGGAAGGACTGCGCTTGGCGCAGGAATCGGCAACGCTTGAGGCGTTGCAGCGCAAGGTACTTCGGCAGCTAGATATAATCGAGGAACTGTTCCACGACCCGACGTTTGTCAGTCGCGTCGAGGACTACGATAACCCATTCGCGTCGGGAAATTTTTCGATGCTGCAGGAATTGGCGGCACGCCTGACGGCGGACCGGTGATGCGCTGAGTTGCGAAGGACCTCGGCTAGGGCTCCGGCGGTGGTAGTGGCGTTTCAGTGCGGGCAGGCGCCGATCGGATTGGACTTGCTATGGACTTGTCTGCACGCTCACGGAGGTTGGTCGAGTATAAAACGCTTATAAGCTATTGATTAATATGGTGGAAAGGGAGGGACTCGAACCCTCGACCCCGGCATTATGAGCCACAGGTTCACGATAAAATTAATATAATCATTCACTTACGTTCGTAGGCGTAATTCGATAGCTGCCGCAGGAGCCTGCCGACTGCTGCCTCCGGTTTGAGCAGGGCGATCCGCCTTCGCTCCATGCAGTAGTCGCTTGAGCCTGGTACCGTGCAGGTGGGAGTTCCTCCACTCCGCCCTCTATAGCCGGTCGTAATCATTTCAAGTGGAGATCTCTGCTTTATAAGCGTTCTGGGCTTAGAATAACCGATCCTGTTTGACCGGAGGGTGATGCCATGCCGGACTGGATCGGCTACCGATGGCTGATCGAGCGCTACGGCTTGACCGTCACCCAGGCCCTGCGGGTCGAAACGGCTGTTGGCCCCACTCGGGCGACCGTTAGCGATGGCAGAACGGAGCAGCGCACAGTCCAGGAGGTTCTGCGACCCGAGGCATCGCTTGCGGGCCATCTTGGGTTCGCCCTGAAGCATGAAGGCGTTCACGTGGAGGCGCTGTCGCGCCTGTTCGCTGTGGCATCGGCGGCGGAGATCGAAGCGTGGATCCGAAGCGCGCCCACGGGGCAGTACGCGCGGCGCACCGGATTCCTGTACGAATGGTTGACCGGCAAGCGGCTCGAGGTGCCCGACACTACACGCGGCAACTATATCCCGGCCCTCGACCCCCAACTCGAGCTCACTGCTCCTAGACCTGTGAACAATGCCCGTTGGCGTGTGCGGGATAACCTGCTCGGCAACGCAGGCTTCAGTCCGCAGGTACATCTCACGCCTGACACGACGCAGGCCCTCGCGTTGAACGTCGGAGAGCGCATTGCACGACTGGAGGAGCAGTTCAGTGCGGACCTGGTGTTACGTAGCGCGGTGTGGCTGACTGTCAAGGAGAGCCGGGCGAGCTTTGCGATCGAACACGAGGAAGACAAGCGCGATCGCGTTCAACGCTTTGCCGCCGTGATGGAAGAGCGCACGGGCCAATCAGCCGATCCGCTGAGTCCTGCAGAGCTCGAAGCATTGCAGCGTGAAATCCTGGGTCGCGACGCGCTGCACTACGGCCTGCGCCGCTCACCCGTGTTCGTCGGTGAGACCGCACGTTCAGGTGAGGAGCGCGTGCACTACATCGGACCCCATTGGGACGATGTGCCGTCGATCCTCACGGGGCTGCGCGAGCTTCTAAAGCGTACGGCAGGCCTGTCGTCGGTAGCGCGCGCGGCGCTCGTTTCCTTCGGTTTCGTCTACCTGCACCCGATGATCGATGGCAACGGCCGCATCAGCCGATTTCTCATTAACGACGTGCTGCGCCGAGACGGCGCTCTGCCGGTACCGTACATCGTGCCGATCTCGGCCATCTTGCAGCGACCGGACCTGCGTCCGCTGAGCTATGACGGCGCGCTCGAGCTCTTCTCCCGTCCGCTGATGCAACAGTATCGAACGCAGTGGTCCTTCGGTGTCGAGCAACAAGGGCAGGATGGCGTCACCTTCAACCTTCAGTTCGCAGCTTACCAAGATGCACTGCATGCGTGGCGCTATCCCGACCTCACACAACATGTGAGCTTTCTAGCTGATGCGCTCGATCTCACGATCGAGCAAGAGATGCGCTCTGAGGCGCAATACCTGCAACGCCACAGGGCGGCTCGGATGCGCCTAAAGACCATCATCGAGGGACCCGATGCCACGCTCGATCGAATCATCCGCTCGGTGCGCGAATCGCGAGGCACGATCAGCGGCATACTCCGGGCGGAGTATCCCATCCTTGAGCGCTTGGAGATTGCGGATGACGTGGTCCGCGCTGTGCGGGAAGAATTTCCCTGGACGCCGGCGACTGAGCCTGGGGGTGACTAGTGGTCGCACGGTGGCACAGGGTGAAACTCCTCTCCACGGAGCACGGTCAAGCGGAACCGTGGGCCACCCTGAGCAAGTCGATGACATAGTCGGCCCGCGCGGTGCCGTCGATTCTGCGGCCGCGTCCACGGCACCACGCCACGAATGCTTCGACATCCACCATGACTTTGTGGATGGAATATCCTTGGGATTCCAGTTTGTAGAGCGCGGCGAGTGCGTTACGCTCCCATTGCTCGAAAGAGTCGTCGAGTTCGTTGCGGTCGTCCACGACTTTGGTGAGGCGCTGCCATTGCTCACGCGTAAACCACGCAAAGCCGACCTGCGAGGCCGACGGAACTTGAACCTGCGGTCTGCGGCGTTTCATCGTGGCGATTTATGGCCCAAAGTGGATGACTCGAATCGTCTGCCTGCCTTTTATACATCAGCGACGATTTTTCCTTCAATTTCCGCATGAGAATTCTCGAATACACCGGGCTGGACACCGCAGGCCTGGTGGCTCAATACCGAAGAGCGACCGACGCCATCGCGCGCGAGGATTTCCGCGCGGCGGAAGTGAAGAAGCTGGTGAACCTGCGTCATGGCAAGTTCTACCGCGCCCGGCTCGATGGCGCAAATCGCTTGCTGTTTGCGCTCGTGCGACATGACGGAGAAATATGCGCGGTAATGTTGGAAGTGATCGCGAACCATGACTACGGCAGGTCGCGTTTCCTACGTGGCGCAACGGTCGACGAAGCGAAGATCGCCGACGTGGACTCCGCCGCGGCGCTGGCGGAGGCACAGCCTGTTCGTTACCTACACGCGGAACGCACTGCCATCCATTTCCTGGACAAACCGATCTCCTTCGACGATGCCCAGGAAGCGGTGTATCGCCTGCCGCCTCCCTTGATCGTGGTCGGCAGCGCCGGCAGTGGCAAGACCGCGCTCACCCTGGAGAAGCTTAAGCACGCCGACGGGGAAGTTCTGTACGTCACTCAGTCGGCGTATCTTGCACAGAACGCGCGCGACCTGTACTACGCCAGAGGCTTCGAACGCGAAAGCCAGGAAGCCACGTTCCTCTCGCACCGCGAATTCGTCGAGTCCATCCGGGTGCCGGCGGGACGCGAAGCGGGCTGGCGTGAGTTTTCCGGCTGGTTTGCGCGCATGCGCCAGGGGCACGCGTTCAAGGAGATCGACGGACACCAAGCTTTCGAGGAAATCCGCGGCGTGATCGCGGCGCGCGCGGGAGGCGTGCTCTCACGCGAGGATTACCGAGCGCTGGGCGTTCGCCAATCGATCTTCCCCGCGGAGGAACGCGACCGGCTTTACGATCTGTTCGAGAAATACCGGACGTGGCTCGCCGAAGCGAAGCTTTACGACCTGAACCTGCTCGCGCATGACTGGCTGGCGCTGGCCGCGCCGCGCTACGACTTCGTGGTCGTGGATGAAGTCCAGGACCTCACCACGGCGCAACTCGCACTGGTGCTGAAAACGCTGAAGACGCCGGACCGCTTCATGCTCTGCGGCGACTCCAACCAGATCGTGCATCCCAACTTTTTCTCCTGGAGCCAGGTCAAATCGCTCTTCTGGCGCGATCCGCAGCTCGCGGAACGGCAGGAATTGCGCGTGCTCACCGCCAACTTCCGCAATGGGCCGCAGACCACGCGCCTCGCCAACACCCTGCTCAAGATCAAACATCGGCGTTTCGGCTCCATCGACAGGGAGAGCAACTTCCTGGTCGAGACCGTGGGCGGCGAACCGGGCAACGCGACGCTGCTGGCGGACAGGGATGCGGCCAAACGCGAGCTGGACCGCAAGATCCGCCACTCCACTCAGTTCGCCGTGCTGGTCATGCGCGATGAGGACAAGCCCGCGGCGCGCGAGTACTTCTCCACGCCGCTCCTGTTCTCCATCCACGAAGCGAAGGGACTGGAGTACGAGAACATCGTGCTTTACCGCTTCGTCTCCGGCCACCGACGCGAATTCGCGGAAATTACCGCGGGCGTGACGCAGCAGGACCTCGAGACCGACACGCTCGATTACCGCCGCGCGCCCGACAAGAGCGACAAGTCGCTGGAGGTCTACAAGTTCTTCGTCAACGCGCTGTATGTAGCGCTGACGCGTGCCGTGAGGAACCTGTACCTCATCGAATCCGACACCGCGCATCCTTTGTTCGGTCTGCTCGATCTGACCGCTGGCGGCGGCGAGTCCCAGCTGGAGGCCAGACAATCCAGCCTCGAGGAATGGCAGAAGGAAGCGCGCAAACTGGAGTTGCAGGGCAAGCAGGAGCAGGCCGAGGCGATCCGCCGCACCATTCTCAAGCAAACCCCACCGCCTTGGCCGGTGCTCGACGAGCCGGCCGTGCGAGACCTACTGGTCAAGGTTTTCCGCGAGCGCGCAGTCGGCGACAAACCCAAGCGGCGGCTCAATGAATACGCCGCTTTCCATGATGAGCCTGAACTGGCCTCGTACCTGGCGCGGGAGGCCGGATTCGGCGTGGCGCAACTCGGTGGCGTACGGGGCTTCGAGCAGCAGCGCAGCGCGCTCAACCGCAAGTACCTCACGCCCTACGCCGCGCGTAATTTCAAAGACGTTCTCCGCGAGTGCGACACGCACGGTATCGACCATCGCACGACCATGAATCAGACGCCGTTGATGGCGGCCGCGGCCGCCGGCAATGCTGCCTTGGTCGAAGCGCTGCTCGAACGCGGCGCAGACCGCGAAGCGGCCGATCAGTACGGCTGCAATGCGCTGCATATCGCCCTGCGCGAAGCCTTCCGCGACCCACGGTTCGCACGTGGTCCCTGCGCCGCGCTTTATGAACTCCTCGCCCCGGCGCACGTGGATGTGAAGGCTGGCGAGCGGCTAGTGCGCATCGATAAGCATCTGTCCGAGTACTTTCTGTTCCAGACGTTCTGGACGCTGTTCAAGTCGCGCTTCACACGTATCGACCGCTCCCTAAACGGCGGCCTTGATACGAAAGCGATACTTCGGGCCTGGGAGGGATTGCCGGAGAACGTCCTGCGCGCCGCGCGCAACAAGCGACAGCACCTGTCCCATGTGCTCTCGCGCAACGAAGTGGACCGCGATTACGGCTATAACCGCGCCCTGTTCAAGCGTGCTGCGCACGGTTGGTATCAGTTCAATCCCGCTCTTGAGGTCCGCTGCCGTTCGAGCGCAGGGGAAGAGTCATGGCGGCCGGTATTTGCATCGCTCAATCTGCCGCTGATTAGCGAATTCGCGACACCGTATTCCCGCAGCTATCTCAGCGAGTATCTAACATCGGCTGGTATGCCCCTCTGCCCCGTGCCCATCATGGCCGAACGGGAAGCCGCCCGCCTGGAGGAGGAAGCGCACCGACAGCACGAAGAGCTGCGGCGGCAGGAAGCGCTACGGCTCGCGCGAGAAAGGGAACGTGCCCAACTGCTCGCGCAACACGAACGGCCGCGAGCAGACCAAGCCGACGAGCCGGCAACCGGCGAGAAGCCGCGATGGGGCACGCAGGAAGCGCGCCACGAAGCCATGATGGAGCTGCAGCGCCGGATCGACAAATCACGCGAGCAAAGTAGGGGCGGTAAGAATTAGGTTCGTAGCGAAGCAAGGGGCAGAGCATTCCAGCGAGCTCCGGCGGCCTCGCGCTAACACTGCGGCATGTGCACTTACCATGCACTTACGGCGGCAGGCGCTAACATCGAACTGATTACAAGTTAGTGATTTTGTGGTGGAAAGGGAGGGACTCGAACCCTCGACCCCGGCATTATGAGATACAGCTGCAAGATATTGATTTTAACTAAGGTGGAACTGGACAGATGTAACCGCTGGAAACCGCTCCGCGCGCACAAAAACGGGCACAGTAAGTTTGAAGCCTTCTTAACCTCATCGCGCGGCCGCTGCTGGCCACTCGTTCGGGCAGCGCCGCTCCTAGATGCGCTTCTCTCTGCCGAACGCGGTCGCTCTTCTCGGCCCCACCGCCGCGGGGTGATCCAGCGCCAGATGCGCATAGCGCAGCACCATCTGATAGCTGCTCCATCCGTCTAGCTGCATTGGTTCCTGGAGCGTCACGCCGTTTTGCGCGGATGCTCATTGCTTCCTGAATGTTCTAAGTTGATGCGCGTTCGGCGGCCGATGCGCGACGTTGTCCTCCCGCGCGCTAGAGTTCCTGGCTTTAACCAGCCCGCCAGAATAAATTCAGCGAATGGGGCGATGTCCTGCCCCACGCTTGCTGCCTCAAGTGCTTTCAAATAGTCATCACGACGCTCCACCGGAATAATGGTCCACGGATAGCCGCCCGAAGCGAGCATTACATTCATCAGAAAGCGGCCCATGCGACCGTTTCCATCGGTATACGGATGGACATAAACGAACACGAAGTGCCCCAACACAGCCCGCACGCCCGGATTCTCCTCTTTGGACAGCAGCTGGGCTAACTCAGGCATCATGTTGCGCACGGCCTCGGGTTGCGGAGGCACATGTTTCGAGTGGCGAATGTAAACCTGGCCGGTGCGATATCCCGCTAAGTCCGCCGCACCAAGGATGCCGGCGCCAACGCTCGGCGCGAACAATGCGCTGTACCAGGCACTGTGATCCCGATCGAAGACGTGTCCTGTGTTCTCGCCCTTCAGTACGCGTCCCACGCTTCCTTTGACCAGCTGGAACGCCTCGGAATATCCCTTCGCCGCCATAGCGTCCTTCTGCTGTCGGTCGGCTTCGTTTTCCTCTGGATTCCAGGCACCAGTGCGAACGCGTTCGATTAGCTCTCGGCTTACTCTGTAACCTTCTATCGACAAGGAATGATAGGCGTCCTCAACGTAGATCTCGTCGACGCTTTTTAGGTATGTCTCATATCCTTTGGGAGCCCGGGCGCTTTTGGAAAGCCGCGAGCGACCACGTCGCGCATTTGTAGCCATGAGAGGTGCATGCGCATGACATACGGAGACTGCGGGCGAGGAGGCAGCGTAAAGGGCATTGGCGAATTAAAAGGATTGCTTTCGCGCACGTCATAGCCCGCGGAACGCATTGTTTGTACGATTTGATCTGCAATCTTTTCGCGACCGACATTGCGGAAGGCACCCGCTAATCGACCGGCAACGACGCTCTGCCCACCAGACAGCAAGACGGCGAGCACGTCGGACGCATCTTGAACCATTGCAAGCGCAGTCCGAGCGTCCGTAGAGTTTTGCGAGAAGAGGCCTGGCCCTGAAGCTACGAGCGCGGCCGGCAGTGAGGAATAGACGGAGCCCGTCCACAGTCTGTGCTTGGCCTTTTGAGGGCGGCGGTGCACGGATTTCGAGTAGGGACGTACCGTGAGCCAGAGTGGTTACGTTGTTTTGCGCTCGCGGGGAGCGCACCAGTAGCTGTGGCGGTACGGCGCGATTTCCGGTGTGGATGAACAATGACTGCTCTGGAGACAGCGACCATTGCTCCTTAAAGCGGGTAGTTAGATAAGCCGCAGCGAAATCCCAAAATGAAGCGTACCAGGCAGTACTTTCGCCCCGCTCTTCGTCTTGACGGGAAGGGATATACCATCCCTTCATCACTTCTTGCAGAAAGCCTGCCTTTAGTAGTCGCTCGCGATGAGATCGGTTGAGATCGGACGAGCGTACGGCAATCACACCGCGACTCTGCAGCGCATGCAGGGCTTCGAGCGAGGAAGCTAATTTTTCTCGTGGGGTCGCCATGAGCTTACAGCTGACCGTACCTATGTTAGTTTATTGCGCTGCACATTATATAGTTTATTGTGTCGTATGTAAATTAGTTTGTGGCGCCGTGCATTAACTAGTTTATTAAGGCGCACGAAGATTAGTTTATTACGCATACGGCCAGCCGACCCGCAGGGCCGTGCACCGGTCAACCCGTCGGGCAGCGCAGCCCCTGCACATGCTTTACCGTCGTCCAGCGTGATGCCGGACCGCCGGGTGCGACGACGTGGATCTCGTACGTTGCTTCGTCTGCGGGCTCACGCGCAGAGGTTGGCGTCAGTGCGCGCGGCGGGATGGCGGGTTGACTGCGTTCACCAGCGCTGTAGCGCCCGGGTCTCTGGCGTCGGCGAGCCCGGCGATGTTGGTGAGAACGTCGACGAGCCGACCGCTCGCTACGTTGCTGTGGACCTGATCCATGCTGTTCAGATCTACGTCGGGTAGATCAGAGAGCAGCAGCTCGTTGTCTTCCCAGGACGGTTCGTCTTTGGGCCTGCGCTTCATTGGTGACAGCGTAGCAATGCGCGCAGGTCGTGCGTGGCAGATTTGACCTACTCCGAGCTGAAGCGGAGATAGCGTAAAAAAAACGGGTAATTTGAAACCCAGCCTGCCTTATCCAGGGATCGCTGCAGGCCGCTCGCGTCGAGGCCGGGGCTTGGCACGCCTGCCAGCTGCGCGGCTCCTAGAACGTCCCAATGCGGCCCGGCGCGGCCACCTTTTCGGCAGCTGTTGCCAGGTGATCGGGTGCAAGATGCGCGTAGCGCAGCACCATCTGGTAGCTGGCCCACCCGCCGAGCTGCATGAGCTCGTGCAACGTGACGCCGTTCTGAACCGCCCATGACGCCCAAGTGTGCCTCAGATCGTGCCAGCGCAGCGGATTGAGCCCAGCCCGCTTCACTGCATCCTTGAACGTGTGCCCGTTGTAATCGTCGACCGGCTCACCCTTCCACGTGAACACGTGCTCGCTATCCGGTGAGAGCTTCCGCAGCTCCTTCAGCACCTCCATGGAGCTCGTCGACAGCGGTATGCCGTGCGTCCGACCTGCCTTCATCTGTTCGCCAGGCACCCACGCGCGCTTCGCCTTGAGGTCAACGCGCGACCACTCCAGCGACAGCATGGACCGCATTCGGAGGCCCGTCAGTACAGCGAACCGAGCTGCGAGCTTTAGGTGCTGTGGAAGCTCCTTGATGAGCCGATCGAACTCCGCCCGCGTCAGAAAGCGCGGCTCGGCAGCCTTGGGACGGAACATTGGGACCTTGGGCGCTGAATCGAGAACTCCCCAATCGTGGACGCATTTGCGCAGAATCGCCCGCAGTAGTGCCATGTAGCGGTCTGCGGTCGCCTGCGACTGTTCCTCCGCCTTTAGTGCGCGGAGCTCCTCGATCACCTCACGCGTGATGCCCTGCACGTCCGCGCCCTCGAGGTGCTCGTCGAGCCACCTCAGAATAGCCTCGTCCTTTGCTTTGGTCCGCTTTTGCGTCTCGGACAGCCAGCGTTTGCGCGCTGCCGACCATGGATACGGCGGCCTTTCGCCTAGTTTGGCCTGCCGCCAAGCTGCGCTTCGCGCAGAAGTTTCAAACTCTTCCGCTTGTTCGCGATTTGCTGTACCAGTTGAGAGGCGGACCTCCCTCCCCTTAATCCTGAAACGACACCAGTAGTGCGGAGTGTCGGCGCGGCGATAGAGGGACATCTTTTGTGTGCCTTCAAAAAGTCGTGAAGCTCATCGAGCAGAAACACCCAAGCCTTGCCCGGTTTGTACGCCGGAACTTTGCCAGCGGCGGCGCGCTTGCGCAACGTAAGGGGTGACATCTGTAAAAACGCCGCGGCCTCGTGGACGCTAAGTGTGCGACTTTCAACATTCATGGTCCTCCGGTAAAGCCTCGATCGCGAACGCTCGCGACCCTTCGGCTGGTTGGTCTACGCACAATCTTGCTAGACAGCCGCGTCATTGGGCGCAGGCCGTTCAGCACAGGCGTGAACGGGCTCCCTGGTGTAAGCAACGACACCATTGCGCTTTCGTTCACGTGTAGTTCGCGATCCGCCACCATGCGCTCGATCGCCTGTTTGGTGCGGTCGCGATGGTTATCTTTTTTCCCTGCGAAGGTACCAACTTTGGTTTGACAGCTGTGATCAGCTCCTCGAACGACATCGCGCGCATTGCGTCACCGAGCACGCCGCGAATCGCGCGGCGGACCGTCGAGTTGGGCAAGTCGGTCACAATAATCCCGCTCTCGGGCTTCGCGGCCACCTCTCTGATAACGACGCTCGACACCTCGCGCCCTTTACGGCTGGTGCCGTACACGACTTTCTGAATTTCGAAATCGAACAGCTTGAAGTCGCTCTCGCCATCGCGCTGTTTCGTAACAGACACGGTGCCGCTTTTGGTGGCCTTGTCCCACAGCACCTCGATCTCGGTATCGAGCGCGCCGAGGATGCCGGACCAGCCGCGCATACCCTTCGTCTGATCCTTGCCGCTGTGATGGATGAGCACGATGAGCGCGCCGGTTTCCACATGTATGCGCTTGCAGGCGGCGAGCGCTGGCCCCATGCCATCGCTAGTACTCTCGTTGGCGCCGGCGCGTCGCCTGAGCGTGTCAACGGCGAGCACACGCAGAGGGTGTTTTGTCGGAAGCGTCTTGAGGTACTTGATCAGCCTTGCGACATCGTCGCTGTTGAGCAGGTTTATGCTGCTCGGCACTGGGAAGAACATGTCGTTGAGCGCCTCGAACTCGATACCGTTAGATTTCGCGTAGGCTTTGAGTCGCTTCCGTAGACCGCCGACGCTTTCTGCGGCGAGATACGCGACAGCTCCCTGCTCTTTCTCGACATCATGGCCATGCCACGGAACGCCTCGCGCGATTGCCATGAGCATCTCGACCAGAAGGGTGCTCTTGCCGGCGCCGGGCGGCGCATACATGGCCGCCAGCACTGACCCCTGCATCAGCACGTCCTCTACGAGCCAGTCCGGCTCCGTGTCGTTGAGAAATTCAGAGAGTAGTACGTGTTCGAGTGGTGGCGGAGGAGGCGCGCCGACAACAGGCGGGAACTCGCTGCCGTCGCTGACGCGCGGAGGCGGTTCCCAACCGCCGGCCCGGGCCAGCGCGATCAGATGCCCCAGCCCGTAGCCGTGACCCCGGGTTCCGGCCTGCTGCCACTTTGCGAGAACGCTCCCACGGCCCTCGTACTTCGGCGAGCGGCTCGACCACTCGTTCAATGCCTCGAACCATTGCGAAGGCGTGGATCCATCCGCAGTACCGGCAGCCGCACGGCTCGCTGAGACGCATATCTCGAACCACTCCTGATAGCCGCAGTTGGGATCCAGATGATTCAGCAGCTCGATAAAGTCCGCGAGCGTCGAGTCGTGCTTCGGGCTTTCGTGGACAGGACCTGCGCCGCTGTTGTTGGTTTCCTTCAGTTGGCGCGCCTGCGTTGCTAACTCGATGAGCCAGGACGGCGCGTCGGTGATCGGCGCGTCGTTCTCCCATGCGTATGAGCCAGCATCTGTGACGCTCGGGGGTGCGGCGACGTAGCCACCGTCGCCGCGAATATCGAGCCCAGCGCCGAGCTTGCTCGCGGAGTTCGGTACGTGACCATCCTCCGGCACGCGGAAGTAAAGGTGCCGTCCGCCGCTCGGCGTGCGAACGCTGCGGGTCTGCGGGAGCTGACCGCGCTCTTTCTGCAGTGTGATCAGCGAGATGTCGCCACCGTGCCGCGGGTCGATGTCAACGACCAACAGCCCGCGACCTGCGACAATGCCGATGTTCGGCTCAGTATTTCCGAGCAGATCGTGCTCTGCCATCGTCACTGGGAACCACCGCTCGACCTGGGCCCGGTCGGTGGTTGCCAGCTCCTGCCACTTGAGGAGATTCGCACGCTTCTGCCGGGGTGGCAGTGGGATAACCCGAAAGTTTTCGAGTGCCAGTGCGACCGCAGCCTCACGCATGCTCAGGGCTTTGGTAAGGTCAGCGTTGTCGTCGAGCGATCCCTCGTCAACGACATACTCAGCACTCACAGAGCACCGTCACGGCCCGCGCCGCCTTTAACATGTACGCCGAGCCCATAAGAGCGCGCGACACCGCGCAGCGGGTCGCTTTCGGGGAGCTGTTCCCAGTCCACGACGAGGCCGTCGGGCGTGCACGGTAGCGCAGCGCCGGCATTGACCCTCCAGCGTGTGAACATGACCGCGTCAACCGCATCCTGTAACGCAAGACGCACGCCTTTGACCGTAAGTGGAACGGATAAGCAGTACCCAGTGGCTAAATAGGTTCGAGCCGGTCAGGGAAGCGATCATGACCTCGCGCAATCGGCTATGGCTCCCAACCATCCGCGAACTCGTCGAATCAGCGACCGAGCCCATGCTCGTCCTCGTGGGCGCAGCTCACCTCGGCGGCTCAGAGGGCCTGCTGCCGCTGCTGAGTGCCGATGGACTGAGGCTGAAGCAGCTTCTTTGACGTTTCAAACGCCAGTACTTGGTAACCGAAATGGGACTGGGAGTTGCGCTTATAAGCGCAAGCTAAAATGCCTGGATTTCCAGGCCAAAAGCGAAAATGGGACGATTCTTGCGCTTACCGTGCGCTTACGGCGAGTCGGCGTTCGAGCGAGCAATCGCTAACCCGCTGATTTCATTACTGGAAAGGGAGGGACTCGAACCCTCGACCCCGGCATTATGAGTGCCGTGCTCTAACCAGCTGAGCTACCTTTCCGTTGTCTCGTATTCTCCCCGACACACTGCCGCGCGGCAATGCGTGGCGCTTGCGTCAGCTGTTGTGCCCCGGCTCGAGCAGCGTGAGTGTTTGCTTAGGGTTGATGAGGTGTCGGCGGCCGTCGGCGCTCGCATCGGCACCTTTGCGGATGAGCGCAATCGCCTCCTCCGGGTTGAGCTTCGGTGCGATGGCAAAGAGCTTCCCCGCGAGGTTCGCGACGTTGGGCGCGGCCATGGACGTTCCGGACAGTCGCAGATGCGCCCCGCCGGGAATCTGGCTATCGACCTGGTAACCGGCCGCATCGACGACCACCGTGTCGCCGTAGCTCGTGAACGTTGTCTCATCGCCTGCCTGGTTGACCGCCCCCACCGTGATCAGATTGGGCAGCTTGAGGCTCGCGGGAGCCATGCCGTTGAATGAAGCGCTGTTGTCAGCGTTGCCGGCCGCGGCGACGAACAGCGTCCTCGGCGCGCTCTTGATCGCCTCTTCGATCGCCTTGCGCCAGATGGCGAACAACGCTGTTGCCTGTGCCTTGCGCTTGCCCACGTCTTTCTCTGCATCGCTCTTCGAAAGCCACTCCTCGAACTCATCGACGTTGTCCGCCCAGCTCATGTTGACGACACGCACGTCGTGCTCGCGGCAGTAACGTCCTACTTGCCCGAAGTCCTCCGCGAGCCTCTGTGCCCATGCCGTCGTGGGGGCGAAGGGGTACTCAGGCAGATCATCATTGAAGCGGAACACGACGAGGCGCGCGGCGGGATTCCCGCGCGTCGCGATGCCGGCCACGTGGGTGCCGTGCACGTACTGACCGAAGTCGAGCAGATGTTGAACCAGCGTCGACATCTGCGGCGCGGGCGTGTCGGCGGTCAGGGATTTGAGCTCCGTAGCCTGCGGTGAGTCGATCTGATTCTCGACATCGTTCAGCCCCTGATACAACGTCAATAGTCGACGAAAATCGCTGCGCTCATCTTGCGGCAGGGTCTGCAGATCCGCGCGCGCGAGACTCCCGTCGCGCTCGAAAGCAAGCCCGTGGGCGCTGTGCGCCTCGGGCATCGGATCGCTGTAAAGCTGCGTCGGGTACACCGCCGTGTCGACGCCGGAATCCCAGATGCCGATCACGACCGGTGTCAGCGTGCATCCCGCGCAGGGCAGGCTCACATCGCGCGCCGCCCAGATGTCGGGCTTTAGCGCGTTGCGGGCCGTAATGTACCTCTTCATGCTTGAGATCAGGATCGGCCGGATGGGATCGATCACTTTGATGAAGCGGCGAGCTGCGATGATCTGGCCTGCGCCCTCATCGTTGACCGACCCATTCTTTGCGACGGACGGATCCACTTCGTGCTCCACGAATCCGAGCGCAAGCCGGCCCGTGCGAATCTCGAGCCCGCCCTCCTGCTCCTTGAGCGCATCACCGACGACGGTCCACGCAAGGGGCGCGAGCATTGAGTTGAGATTCGAAGTCACGGCCGCCTCGTACGGCGCACCGTTGGTCGTGTGGGTCGCAAGGCGCGCTTTGATGACTGCCTCCTCGACCAGACCGGTGACGAGCTTCGCATCCGGCTTGTCCTGCAACTCGCGCAGCTGGCGCACGGTTTTGAGCGCCGCGTCGTTCTGCTGCGCGAGGAGCTGCAGCGACAGCCTCAGCCGCACGAGCTCGCGCAAGGTGGCCCGGTCGTGGATCTCGTACTGATCGAAGGTCTTGTCGAGATTGCGGCGCACCGCAGCCGCGAAGGCATCGAACGTCGGCTCGTCCGCCTGGACCAGCTGGCTTGCCGGGCTCGTGAGCGGATAGGAATAGCGCGGCATGTCGGTCTGATTCTCGACCACCTTCTTGCCGGCGGCCTGCGCCGCCGCGAGCGTGAGTAACGCGCCGACAGCGGCTGCGGCCAGGATGAACTTCTTCAAGCGAATACCCCTCTGCGATTTGTCTTGCCGATCAGACGTTGAAGCGGAAGTGCATCACGTCGCCTTCGCGCACGACGTACTCCTTGCCCTCGAGCCTCAATTTGCCGGCCTCGCGCGCACCGGCCTCGCCGCGCCCGGCGAGATAATCCGCAAATGAGATGACCTCCGCACGGATGAAGCCGCGCTCGAAATCCGTGTGAATGACGCCGGCCGCCTGGGGCGCGGTGGCGCCGGCACGTACGGTCCAGGCACGCACTTCCTTGGGCCCCGCCGTGAAGAAGGTCTGCAGCCCGAGCAGCCGATAGGCTGCACGGATCACCCGGTTGAGCCCGGGCTCATCGAGCTTTAACTCAGCGAGAAACTCGGCGCGGTCAGCCTCATCGAGCTGCGAGATCTCGGCCTCGATCGCCGCGCACACGGCCACGACCTGCGAGCCTTCCGCGGCGGCCAGGCGCCCGACGGCTTCGAGGCGCGCATTGTTGGTGAAGCCGTTCTCATCGACGTTGGCCACGTACATGACGGGCTTTGCCGTCAGCAAATGCAGCTCGTAGAGATCGCGACGCTCCTCCTCCGTGAGGGCGAGCGCACGCGCCGGTCGCGCGGCATCCAGTTGCGCTTTGACGCGCTCGAAGAGCCCTCGCTTGCGCGCGCCGTCCTTGTCACCGCTCTTGAAGGCCCGTTGCGCGCGCTCCAGCGCCTTGTCGACCGTCACCAGATCCGCAAGCGCGAGTTCGGTGTTGATGGTTTCGATATCGGAAAGCGGATCGATCTTGCCCGAGACGTGCACGATGTCATCGTTCTCGAAGCAACGCACGACGTGCGCGATGGCATCGACCTCACGGATGTGCGCCAGAAACTGATTGCCGAGACCCTCGCCTTGCGACGCGCCCGCGACCAGGCCCGCGATGTCCACGAACTCGACCATCGTCGGCACGATCTTCTCGGGGTGCGCGATCTGCGCGAGCTCGCCGAGTCGTGGATCCGGCACCGGCACGACGCCGAGGTTCGGATCGATGGTGCAGAAAGGATAGTTCTCGGCCGCGATTTGCGCTCGGGTCAGCGCGTTGAACAAGGTTGACTTGCCGACGTTGGGCAGTCCGACGATTCCGCATTTGATGGACATGATCAGCTCGGGGGCGGTGCATCGCGTGAGTGCAGCAGGCTCATCGCTTTTTGCTCGCCCTCGCGCATGAGGACGGGAATCGCATCCGCCGCTGCCGCGATCGTATCGTGAATGCTGCGCTCCTCATCGGCCGAGGCGCGCCCGAGGACGTGATTGCTGCCCTCGCCGCGCACACCGGGCTTACCGATGCCGATGCGCAGCCTCCAGAACTCCGGACCGATATGGGCGGCGATGTCACGCACACCGTTGTGTCCTGCCGCGCCCCCTCCGAGCTTCAACCGTGCGATGCCCGGCGGAAAATCGAGCTCATCGTAGGCCACGAGAATCTCGCTCGGGCTCACCTTATAGAAGTGCGCAACGCTGCCCACCGGTCCTCCGCTTCGATTCATGTAGCTCTGCGGCTTCATGAGCCACACTTCCTGATCGGCGATATGGATGCGCACGAGCTCCGCCTGGTGCCTGGGCTCGGAGCGAAAGAGGTCGAGCAGCCGCGCGGTCCTGCTCGACCGCACGGGCGCTCGCTCACCGCCACCCTGTCGTCTTGCGAGTTCGTCGACGAACCAGAAGCCGATGTTGTGGCGAGTGCGCTCATAGTCATCGCCGGGATTACCGAGCCCGACGATGAGCTTGAGTGGAACCGCGAGCATGAGGCCGCGCCAATGCGCAGCTACTTCTTGCCACCCTCCTTCTTGGCCGGGGCAGCGGCCTCCTTCTTCTCCTCCTTCTTCGCCTCGCCACCTGCAGCAGGCGCAGCGGCTGCGCCCGGTGCGGCCGTGGCAGCTGCGGCGGCCCCCTCTGCGGGTACGGCAGCGGCCTCGGCAGCTACGGCTTCCGGCTCCTCGGCGCGCGGCGCGTGGATGGAGACCACCGGCCGGTTCTTGCCGTGGACCAGATCGGTGAGCACGACACCCGCCGGCAGCGGAACGTCGGCCAGGAACTTGGTCTCATTCAGATTCATTGCCGCGAGATCGACCTCGAGAAACTCCGGCAGATCCTTCGGCAGACAGGTCACTTCAACGTCGGCCAGCATGTGCGACACGATGCCGCCCTGCAGCTTGACACCGGGTGACACGGTCTCGTTTCTGAAGTGAATGGGCAAGTGAATGCGGATGGCCTCATTCTCGAGTACTCGCTGCAGATCCACGTGCACCACGACGTTGCGCGCCGGATGCATCTGCACGTCCTTGACGATGGCCTCGTGAAGTTTTTCCTCGATCTTCACCTGCACGATCGAGGAATAGAACTTCTCGCTCGAGATCATCGTCAGCAGATTCTGCTGATCGAGTATGAGTGCTTGCGGATCCTTGTGCCCGCCGTAAAGAATGGCCGGAACCTTACCCTTGTGACGCAGGCGGCGGCTCGCACCTTTGCCTTGCATCTCGCGGAGGTCCGCGCCGATGACGAATGACGTTCGCATATGCGCTCCTGAGTTTGAAAACAACCGCTCCGCGACCAGAGCGGCAGCGAAAATGGGCTTGCGCCCGCCAAAAACTAATCCACGTACAACGAGCTCACGGACTCCTCGGCGCGGATGCGCCGGATCGTCTCGGCGAGCAGTGCCGCCACCGACAGCTGACGGATGCGGCCCGATTTCTGCGCCTCCTCCGACAGCGGAATCGTATCGGTCACCACCAGCTCATCCAGCGCCGACTTGGAGATGCGCTCCACGGCATTGCCGGAGAGCAGCGGATGCGTGATGTACGACACGACCTTCACCGCCCCCTCGTCCTTCAAAGCCTGTGCGGCCAGGCACAGCGTTCCGGCCGTGTCGACCATGTCATCGATGAGCACGCAGGTCTTGCCGGCGACCTCACCGATGATGTTCATCACCTTCGACTCATTCGGACGCGGGCGGCGCTTGTCGATGATGGCGAGATCCGCATCATCGAGGCGCTTCGCCATGGCGCGCGCGCGCGCGACCCCACCCACATCCGGGGATACCACGACGATGTCGTTGTAGTCCTGCTTCCACGCGTCGCCCAGCAATACGGGCGAGGCATAGACGTTGTCGACCGGGATGTCGAAGAATCCCTGGATCTGATCCGCGTGCAGGTCGACCGTCAGCAGCCGATTCACGCCGGCGCCCGCGATCATGTTCGCGACGAGCTTCGCCGTGATCGCCGAGCGCGTCGCCCGCGGCCGTCGGTCCTGGCGCGAATAACCGAAGTACGGCACCACGGCGGTGATGCGCGCGGCCGAGGCACGCCGGCACGCATCGACCAGTCACCAGCAGCTCCATCAAATGATCCGCCACCGGCGGACAGGTGGGCTGCACGATGAAGACATCGCGCCCGCGCACGTTCTCGATGAGCTCGATGTTGACCTCGCCGTCGCTGAAGCGGCCGACCTGCACGCGGCCCATGGGCGTTCCGAGATGACGCGCGATGTCGTGCGCCAGCGCCGGATTCGCATTGCCCGTGAACAGCGCGATGGTGTCATCGCTCACGCGGCGCTCTCCATGGCTGGGGTGGAAGGATTCGAACCTCCGAATGGCGGGATCAAAACCCGCTGCCTTACCACTTGGCGACACCCCAGCATCTACGATCTCCCGACGCTCAGTCGTGCATGGACGGGCGAGAGGTTCAGGCCGCGAGCGACATAGCTCGTCCAGCAATCCGGTACGCGGGCTGCGATTCGCTCGGCTGCATCGGCACTGGCACAGCTGGCGAAGATACAAGAGCCGGTGCCGGTCAGCCGCGCCGACGCAAATCGGTTGAGCCAGTCGAGCGCTTCGCCGACCTGCGGCGCCCGCGCTCGCACCACCGGCTCGCAGTCGTTGCGGCCACCCGATTCCGAAAAGGCGCGTATTGTGATGAGGGGCGAATTTCGTGTCAATTCAGGCGCCTGGAACACCTCGGCCGTCGATACGGCGACGTGCGGATGGATCAGGACATACCAGCGTTCGGGCAGCTCCAGCGGGCTGAGCCGCTCCCCCCTGCCCTCGGCCCAAGCCGATGAGCCGTAAACGAAAACCGGCACGTCGGCACCCAGTTCCAGACCGAGCTTGGCAAGCTCGCCGAGCGCCAGCTTGCAGCCCCAGAGCTGGTTGAGCCCGAGCAGCACCGTGGCGGCATCCGAGCTGCCACCGCCCAGACCGCCTCCCATCGGGATGCGCTTGCGGATGCCGATCTCCACGCCCAGCGGCGAGCCCGACGCCTGCTTGAGGACCCGGGCCGCGCGCACTGTCAGATCCGTCTCTGGATCAACGCCATCCGGTCCGGTCAGCCGGACGACCTCACCATCGGGACGCACCGTCAGATCGATCGCGTCGCACAGATCGATCAACTGAAAAAGCGTCTGCAGGTCGTGATACCCGTCGGCTCTGCGCCCGGTGACGTGCAGGAAGAGATTCAGCTTCGCTGGGGCCGGCCAGGATGATCCGCTCATCCGCTTCTCTGCCGTCTCACTCCTGCCATTGATCAATGAAGAGCCGCACACGCGTCTCCTCCCGGGTCAGTGACACGCGGCGCGGCAGGGATTCGCCGCCGACCGCCATGTAGTCCGTGTATTGAATCTCCCAGCCTGCCTGCGCGAGCTTGGCGAGTCGCTGCTCGGGACCGAGCGTCTCGGTGGCGGGCTGCGAAGGATCCGGAACGCCCAGAACCCAGTAGCGCAGGCTTTCGATCGGCGGATCAAACCCCAGTCTCGCGCTGAGCTCGGTATGTGCCTGATCGTCATCGAGCACCGCTCCCTTGGAGTTCGTGACGCTCAGCGAGCTGCCTTCGGCGACGACCCGTGCTGCGCCGACACCCAGCGGACCTTGAATGACGAGCGTGCTGCGCGGGCCCTGCTGCTGCCAGCTGAGGTTGCCGTTGAAGCCCTCGCTGTTGACGGCGACGCCGACCCGGCCTTTGAGTTCAAAAGAGCTCAAAGCCTGAAGTTGCGCGCGGCGCTCGGGCCAGGATTCCCCCGAAGGCGCAGGTCGCTGCGGGACGCTCGCGCACGCACTCAGCATCAGCGTCAGAACGCACAGAAAGGATCGGCGCGCCGACGCGCACCCCCCGGCTGCAGCCATCAGGATCGCTCGGGCGGCAGCAGGCGATGTAGTGTCGCCTTCAACGCTTCCGAGTCGGGATGTCGGGCGAGGGCCTGAGCCCAGACCTGCCGCGCTTGTACCTTTGCACCGCTCAGCCACAGGGCCTCGCCCCAATGCGCGGCAATTTCAGGATCACGCTCGATGCCGTAGGCGCGCTCGAGCGAAGGCACGGCGCCGTGCGCATCGCCGCGCCGCAGGCGTACCCAGCCCAGACTGTCGAGGATGGCTGGATTGTCGGGCATCGCGCCGAGCGCTCGGCGAATGAAGCCTTCCGCGCGCGACAGCTCGAGTCCATGATCGGCAAGCGTGTAGCCGAGCGCATTTTGCAGGGTCGGGTCGTCCGGCCGATCAACCAGCAAACGCTCGAACGCCTGCACCGAGTCGTGCACCTGCCCGGCGCGCTCGAGCATCGAGGCACGCTCGTACTCCATCGCCGGGTGATGAGGATAGCGATCCAGGGCCGCCGTCAGGAGCGCGACACCGCCCTGCGCATCGCCGTGATCCGCAAGCAAGCGCGCCTTCGCGAGCGTGACCTCGAAGTCGCTGTCCGGATGCTCGCCCACATAGTCATCGAGTATGTCGATCGCGCCCGTGCGATCGTTGCGCTCGAGCAGCAGCGCCGCGGCCCGAGTGCGCGCCTGCAGCGACATGGCCGAGTCCGACAACTGACGGTATGCCGAGAGCGCGGCATCTTTGTCGCCTGTACGCGCGGCAATGTCGCCCAGATAAAGAAGAGCGGCATCGCTTGCCTCACCGCGCGTGACGAGGTCGGTGAAGCGATGCTCAGCCTCCCCGAGATCCCCACTCTGGAACGCAAGCAGAGCGAGCCGACGGTCGATCTCGGCCGCGGGAACCTCGCCCGTGCGTAGACGCTCGAGCTCCTGGCGCGCTTCTTCGGTGCGATCGAGCTCGGTCAGAATCTCCGCAAGCTCGAAAGTCCCGCCCGATGGGTCGACACGCATGACATCGCGCGCCGCCGCAAGCGCACCGGGCGCATCACCCTGCAGGACGCGCACCCGGGCGAGCAGGCGCAGCGCGTTGCCCGAGTTGGCATCGCGTTCCAGCGCCTCGCGCGCGCGGCGCTCTGCGCGCCCGAAGTCGTAGCCCTGCAACGCAAGTCCCCCCATCGCTGCGAGCACCCCGGGTGAGGCGTTGTGCGCATCGACCGTGTGATCCAGCGCGACGAGGGCCGCGGGTGCGTCCGTCTCATCGCCGAGCAGCTCGATCAAGGCGACAAGATCGGTGTCCGAGCGTGAACCGGTGGCCCGCACGACGGGGGTCAAGGCCGTCTGCGCATCCCCGATCCGATAGAGCTTGAGCGCCACGGTCGCATACAGGATGGTCGCGTTGCGGTCCTGCGGCGCGAGTGCGTGCCAGCGCCCGGTCGCCTGCCACGCAGCGGGCATGTTCTCGCACGAGAGTGCCACTTCGGTGGCGCGCTTTGCGAGCTTGGCGTCACCGTGAGCAGCGGCGGTGGCGTAACTTTCGGCAGCGGAACGGCAGTCGCCTTTCTGCAGTGCGATCTCGGCGACGACCGTCGCCGCGTTGGCATCATGTGTCGTGGCGGTTTTCGCCGCCGGCGGCGGGGCGGTACGGCATCCCAGGGTCACACACAGGGTCAGCGTTGCGCCCGTCAGGCGCAGGAGGCGAATGCAGAACATGCGGTCCACTATAGAGCCTCCGGCAGCGCGACGCATTCCGAAGCGCGCGCCTTGTCATGGGCGGTCGCGATCCCGGAGAATCCCGCGCCTCGATGAAGGACAGCATTCGTCAACGTTTGCAAAGAGTGGCCGAGCGGTTCGAGGAGGTCGGGCATCTGCTCGCCGATCCGGCCGTGGCGGGCGGCTCGGCGCAATTTCGCGACTTGTCGATGGAGTACGCGCGCCTGCAGCCACTCGCAGAGCGCTTCCGTGAGTATCGCGATCTGGAGAGTGAGCTCGCGGCGGCGCAGGAGATGAGCGCCGACACCGATCCTTCGATGCGTTCGCTCGCACAGGAGGAGGTCACGCGCGTGCGCGGAGCGATGGATAGCGCCGATGTCGAGCTGCGCCGACTGCTCATCCCCAAAGACCCGCGCGATGAGAAGAGCGTCTTTCTGGAGATCCGGGCCGGCACGGGCGGAGACGAGGCGGCTATTTTCGCCGGCGATCTGTTGCGCATGTATGCTCGGTACGCCGAAGCCCACGGTTTCACGGTCGAAGTGATGAGCGAAAGCGCCGGCGAGCATGGTGGCTACAAGGAGATCATCAGCCGCATCGGCGGGGCGAACGTCTTTTCGCATTTCAAGTTTGAATCCGGAACCCATCGCGTCCAGCGGGTCCCGGCCACCGAAGCGCAGGGTCGCATCCACACTTCGGCCTGTACGGTCGCGATCCTGCCGGAGCTGGACGAGGTCGATGAGATCGAGCTCAATCCGTCGGAGCTGCGCATCGACACCTTCCGCGCCTCAGGCGCCGGGGGACAGCACGTCAACAAGACCGACTCGGCTGTGCGCATCACCCATCTTCCTTCGGGCATCGTGGTGGAGTGTCAGGATGAGCGCTCGCAGCACAAGAATCGCTCGCGTGCCCTGTCGCTTCTGAAGGCACGGCTCAAAGCGATGGAGCTCGAGAAGCAGCAGACCGAGCAGGCCCAATCGCGACGCCTGCAGGTGGGGAGCGGCGATCGCTCCGAGCGCATCCGCACCTATAACTTTCCTCAGGGCCGCGTCACCGATCACCGCATCAATCTCACTCTTTACAAGCTCGCGGACATCATGGATGGCAAGCTCGATGAGCTCATCGGCGCCCTGCAGCAGGAGTATCAGGCCGAGCAGCTTGCGGCAGAGGAAGAGGCCTGATGAGCGAGCCGCCTGCCGATGCGAGCGGCGATCTCATCATCGACAGTGCAACGGGTGTGGCAGTGCGGCTGCGTGTCGCCGGCTCGGGCACACGCGCCTATGCCTTCCTGATCGACTGGCACATCCGACTGGTGCTTGCGCTCAGCTGGTACGTGCTCGCGGCACTCCTTTATAACCGGCGCCTGAGCATCGCGACGCCTTTCGAGCCCGACGCGGCCTGGTTCGGCCTGGTGCTCGCGCCCGCGGCCGCGATCTTCTTTCTCTATCACTATGTGCTCGAGGTGGCGATGCGAGGCCGCACACCCGGCAAGCGCATGGCCGGGGTGCGCATCGTGCGGCGTGACGGCAATGCCGCCTCACCGGGCGCGCTCCTGGCACGCAATGTGTTCCGTCTCATCGACAGCTTTCCAATGGTCTACAGCGTCGGACTGGTCACGACCATGCTGACGCGCCGTCACGTGCGCATCGGCGATCTCGCAGCCGGCACCCTGCTCGTGCACGAGCTCGTTCGCACGCCGCTTGCGAGCGAGGCCATGGTGGCGGCCCCGGACATGGAGATCGTGAGCGAGCTGCTTCACCGCTGGGCTGCGCTCGATCCCCTCGCGCGCGCGCGCCTGGCGCGCAGCCTCCTCGAGCGTCACGGCGTGACCGTCGCGCCGGAGGCAGGCGAGGTCGAGCTGCACCGCGCGCTCGAGCAACGACTGCTGCAATCAACCGCATGAGCGAGTCCAGCCGCAACCAGGCCCTGCGGGCGAGCCTGCTGAGACGCCTGCCTGCGTGGCAATCGGCGGGCGCGCGGGCGGAGCGGCTTGCCTCGCACCGGGCGAGCGATGTGGATGAGGCATTGCAAGCTGTCGATGACTACCGTCTGCTCGCCCATGATCTGGCAACCGCACGGCGCCTGATGCCCGAGAGCCGCGCGCGCGAATATCTCGAAGGCACCTACGCCCTGGCGCACGCGACCGTACACCGCTCGGCCGTACACCCAGCACACGCACTCCTCAGCCTCTTCCGCGATCAGATTCCCGCGGCCGTGAGGGCCCTTCGTCCGCACATCGTATGGGTGACGGTGCTCTTCGTGCTTGCGACGCTCGCCGGTTTTTGGATGGTGCACACCTACCCCGAGCTCATCGGCCTCGTCGCCTCCCCGGACATGATCGCAAGCGTCGAGCGGGGTGAGCTGTGGACCGAGGGGCTTTTGAACATCGCCCCCTCCTCCATCGTGTCGGCGCAGATCTTCACCAACAACATCGTCGTGAGCCTCTTTGCCTTCTGCGTCGGGTTTCTGTTCGGACTCGGCACTCTTTATATCGTGGCCTTGAACGGGCTCATGCTTGGAGCCGTCTTCGCCTTCACGGCGCAGCACGGCCTTGCGCAAAAGCTCTTCAGCTTCGTCCTGGCGCATGGCTGCGTGGAGCTCTCGGTGATGTGTCTGTCGGGGGCCGCCGGAGCAGCGGTGGGCGAAGCGCTCATCCGGCCTGGCGCCGCCGGCAGAGCCGAGGCGTTCCAGGCCGCGGTCCTGCGCTCGGGACGGGTGCTCTTCGCCTGCGTTCTGCTGCTCATCGGCTCGGGATTCATCGAGGGCTACATTTCCCCCGATCCGGACTTTCCGCTTTGGACGCGGGCCGTGGTGGGCGTCGGCTACTTTCTCTTCATGCTGGCGCTTCTTTCGGGCCGCCTCTTCGGACCCCTTATGTCATCCCAAGAGTCTTGAGGGAGCTTGGGATTTGCACCTTCGGGCGCATCTGCTATGTTCCGAGCCAGAGGCGGTCAAACCGCCCAGTTCGAGCCTCGGGGGCTACAGTCGCATGCGCGCCGTCCAAGGCGGCGCCACGGGGGACTGTTTTGCTCTCGCATGACGAGATTTCTTCCCATGCGCCCTTTGGGCCGCCCCCTTTGATCTCAACCGATTTCCGCTGGAGCATTTGATGGCCACACAAGAGTCCGCACGCCGGCGAAGCGCGAACCGCACGAACGGCGAGATGTTGGAGCCCGGCAATCTGGACATGCGTGAGCTCCTGCGCACGCTGCAGTCGGTGCGCGACGGTGACTTCTCCGTGAGGCTGCCCAGCGATCAGACGGGGCTCGCCGGGAAGATCTCCGACACGGTCAACGAGATCATTCTCTCGAACCAGCAGCTCGCCCAGGAGCTCGAGCGCGTCGGCCAGGTCGTCGGCAAGGAAGGCAAGACGCGCCATCGCGTGACGAGCAACCGCCACGGCGGCGCGTGGAGCGCGATGGAGACATCCGTCAACACCTTGATCGAGGACCTGCAGTGGCCCACGGCGCAGGTGACCCGCACGATCACGGCTGCAGCCAAGGGCGATCTGTCTCAGACCATGCCGCTCGATGTGGATGGTCGACCGCTCGAGGGCGAGTTTCTGCGCTCGGCGACTGTCGTGAACGCGATGATCGCGCAGATGAATGCCTTCACCTCCGAGGTCACCCGCGTGGCGCGCGAAGTCGGCACCGAAGGCAAGCTCGGTGGCCAGGCGGTCGTGCCGGGTCTCGCAGGCACCTGGAAAGATCTCACGGACAACGTGAACTCCATGGCGAGCAACCTGACCGGCCAGGTGCGCAACATCTCGGAGGTCACGATCGCCGTCGCCAACGGTGACCTGTCGCGCAAGATCACCGTGGACGTGCGCGGCGAGATCCTGCAGCTGAAGGAAGCCATCAACACGATGGTCGATCAGCTGCGCTCCTTCGCCTCCGAAGTCACCCGCGTGGCGCGCGAGGTCGGCACCGAGGGCAAGCTCGGCGGTCAGGCGGTCGTACCGGGCGTCGCGGGCACCTGGAAGGACCTGACCGACTCGGTCAACGCCATGGCCACGAACTTGACCGGCCAGGTGCGCAACATCGCCGAGGTCACCACCGCCGTCGCGCGTGGCGACCTGTCGCGCAAGATCACCGTCGATGTGAAGGGCGAGATCCTCGAGCTCAAGAACACCATCAACACGATGGTGGATCAGTTGAACGGCTTTGCCGCCGAAGTGACGCGCGTGGCGCGCGAGGTCGGCACCGAGGGCAAGCTCGGCGGTCAGGCAACCGTGCCTGGTGTTGCCGGCACCTGGAAGGACCTCACCGACAACGTCAACTCCATGGCGAGCAACCTCACCGGTCAGGTGCGCAACATCGCCGAGGTGGCAACCGCCATCGCTAGCGGTGACCTCTCGCGCAAGATCACGGTGGACGTGCGCGGCGAGATTCTGCAGCTGAAGGAGACCATGAACACCATGGTCGATCAGCTGCGCTCCTTCGCCTCCGAAGTCACCCGCGTGGCGCGCGAGGTGGGCACCGAGGGCAAGCTCGGTGGCCAGGCCTACGTACCCGGCGTCGGCGGTACCTGGAAGGATCTCACCGACAACGTGAACTCCATGGCCGGCAATCTCACCGGTCAGGTGCGCAACATCGCCGAGGTGTCCACCGCGATCGCGCGCGGGGATCTGTCACGCAAGATCACGGTCGATGTGAAGGGCGAGATCCTGCAGTTGAAGGAGGCCATCAACACGATGGTCGACCAGCTGAACGCGTTCGCCGCCGAGGTGACGCGCGTGGCGCGCGAAGTCGGCACCGAAGGCAAGCTCGGTGGCCAGGCCGAAGTGAAGGGCGTGAGCGGTGTCTGGAAGGATCTCACCGACAACGTCAACTCCATGGCGAGCAATCTCACCGACCAGGTGCGCAACATCGCGGACGTGGCGACCGCGATCGCCAACGGCGACCTGTCGCGCAAGATCACGGTGGACGTGCGCGGCGAGATCCTGCAGCTGAAGGAAACGATCAACCGCATGGTCGACCAGCTGAACGCGTTCGCCGCCGAGGTGACGCGCGTGGCGCGCGAGGTCGGCACCGAAGGCAAGCTCGGTGGTCAGGCGGAGGTGAAGGACGTGAGCGGTGTGTGGAAAGACCTCACCGAAAACGTCAACTCCATGGCGAGCAACTTGACCGGTCAGGTGCGCAACATCGCCGAGGTGGCAACCGCCATCGCCCGCGGCGATCTGTCGCGCAAGATCACGGTCGATGTGCGTGGCGAGATCCTGCAGCTGAAGGAAACCATCAATACGATGGTAGACCAGCTGAACGGCTTCGCGGCCGAGGTGACCCGCGTGGCGCGCGAAGTCGGCACCGAGGGCAAGCTCGGCGGCCAGGCCATCGTGCCCGGTGTCGCCGGCACCTGGAAGGATCTCACCGACAACGTGAACTCGATGGCCGGTAACCTGACCGGCCAGGTGCGCAACATCGCCGAGGTCGCAACCGCCATCGCCCGCGGCGATCTGTCGCGCAAGATCACCGTCGATGTGAAGGGCGAGATTCTGCAGCTGAAGGAGACCATCAACACGATGGTGGACCAGCTGAACGGCTTCGCGGCCGAGGTGACCCGCGTGGCGCGCGAGGTCGGCACCGAGGGCAAGCTCGGCGGTCAGGGCGTCGTGCCCGGCGTCGCCGGCACCTGGAAGGATCTCACCGACAACGTCAACGTCATGGCGAACAATCTCACGAACCAGGTGCGCGGCATCGTGAAGGTCGTGACGGCCGTTGCGAACGGCGATCTGCGCCAGCGTTTGACGGTGGAGTCCAAGGGTGAGGTCGCAGCGCTCGCCGACACCATCAACAGCATGACGGACACGCTCGCGATCTTCGCCGATCAGGTGACGACGGTCGCGCGCGAGGTCGGTGTCGAGGGCCGACTGGGTGGCCAGGCGCACGTGCCCGGCGCCGCGGGCACCTGGAAGGATCTCACGGCCAACGTGAACCTGCTCGCGGCGAACCTGACGACGCAGGTGCGTGCGATCGCCGAGGTGGCTACGGCGGTGACCAAGGGCGACCTGACCCGCTCGATCCAAGTCGATGCACGCGGCGAGGTGGCGGACCTCAAGGACAACATCAACGCGATGATCGGCAACTTGCGCGCGACCACCGAGCGCAACACCGAGCAGGACTGGCTCAAGACCAATCTCGCCAAGTTCAGCCGCATGATGCAGGGCCAGCGCGACCTCGTGACGGTGGGCCAGATGCTGCTCTCGGAGCTCGCGCCGCTCGTCAACGCGCAGCAGGGCATCACCTACGTGATGGAGGGTGCGAACGGCTCCTCCCATCTCAAGCAGCTCGCGGCCTACGCCGACCCTTCGGAGGCCGCCGAGCCGAGGCGCTATCGGATGGGAGAGGGGCTGGTGGGTCAATGCGCCGCCGACCGGCAGCGTCTTCTGCTCGCGGACATTCCGCCGGAGTCGATTCGCGTGCGCTCGGGCCTCATCGATGCGCAGCCGCGCAACATTCTCGCGCTGCCGGTGCTCTACGAAGGGCAAGTGAAGGCGGTCATCGAGCTCGCCTCGCTGCACGAGTTCACGACCTCGCACCTGGCCTTCCTGGAGCAGCTCACGGGCAGCATCGGGGTGGTGCTCAACACCATCGAGGCGACGATGCGTACCGAGGGACTCCTCAAGCAGTCACAGCAGCTCGCGGGTGAGCTGCAGACGCAGCAGAAGGAGCTGCAGCAGACCAACGAGGAGCTCGCCACCAAGGCGCGCCTGCTCGCCGAGCAGAACGCCGAGGTGGAGCGCAAGAACCAGGAGATCGAGCTTGCGCGACGCGCGCTTGAGGAGAAGGCGACCGAGCTCGCGCTCACCTCGCGCTACAAGTCCGAGTTCCTCGCCAACATGTCGCACGAGCTGCGCACGCCGCTCAACAGCATCCTGATCCTCGGGCAGCAGCTCGCCGAGAACGGCGACGGCAATCTCTCGAGCCGTCAGGTCGAGTTCGCGAAGACCATCCACGGCGCCGGCACCGACCTCTTGAATCTCATCAGCGACATTCTCGATCTGTCGAAGATCGAGTCGGGTACCGTCACGGTCGAGTGCGAGGATCTCGCGTTCACGCATCTGCGCGAGACCATCGAGCGCAACTTCCGCCACGAGGCCGATTCGCGCAAGCTCACCTTCTCGACCAATTTCGACCCCCATCTCGGGCGGGCGATCACGACGGATTCCAAGCGCCTGCTGCAGGTGCTGAAGAATCTGCTCTCGAACGCATTCAAATTCACCGATCACGGCGGCGTGCGCCTGCACGTGGGCGTCGCGACCGGCGGCTGGAGCGCGGAGCATCCGACGTTGAGCCAGGCCCAGACGGTCGTCGAGTTCTCAGTCAGTGACACCGGCATCGGCATCCCGCCGGAGAAGCAGCGCATCATCTTTGAAGCGTTCCAGCAGGCGGATGCCGGTACCGCCCGCAAGTACGGCGGCACGGGACTCGGACTTGCCATCAGCCGCGAGCTGGCGCATCTGCTCGGCGGTGAGATCCGCCTGAGCAGCGTCCCGGGCAGCGGCAGTACCTTCACGCTGTATCTGCCGCTCGCGTACGCAGGTCCGGCATACGGCAAGGCGCAGCCGGCCTCCGCGAAGTCGGCGCCGACGCCCTATCAGCCAATCGTGCTGCCCGCGGCGCGGCCGGAGGAGGTGCCCGACGACCGCGAGAGTTTGCAACCGGGCGATCTGGTGCTGCTCATCGTCGAGGACGATCCGCATTACGCGCGTGTGTTGCTCAACCTCGCGCGCGACCGCGGCTTCAAGGGCATCGTCGCCAAGAACGGCACTGATGCCCTCGCGCTCGCCCGTCAGCACAAGCCGACTGCCGTGTCGCTCGATGTGTTCCTGCCCGACATGCTCGGCTGGACGGTCTTGAACCAGCTCAAGCGCGATCCGCAGACGCGTCACATTCCGGTGCAGATCCTCACGGTGGAAGAGGAGCGGCAATACGGTCTCGAGCGGGGCGCGTTCGCCTACATCAACAAACCCCTCACCACCGACGGCCTCGAGACGGCGTTCGAGCGCATCAAGAGCTTTGCGAGCTCAGAGGTGCGCCAGCTTCTCGTCGTGGAGGACGATCCGGCCGAGCAGCTCTCGATCGTCGAGCTCATTCGGCACGATGATGTGGAGATCACCCTCGCCGGCACGGGACGCGAAGCGCTCGAGGCGATGCGCACGCGCGAGTTCGACTGCATCGTGCTCGACCTCAAGCTTCCGGACATGTCCGGCTTCGATCTGCTCTCCGAGCTGCAGCTCGCGGATCGGCTGCGCGACACGCCGATCATCGTCTTCACCGGGCGCGAGCTCACCGAGGAGCAGGAGCAGGAGCTGCGCAAGAAGGCCAAGAGCATCGTGCTCAAGGGCGTGCGCTCACCGGAGCGGCTGCTCGATGAGACGGCGCTCTTCCTGCACCGGGTCATCGCCGACCTGCCTGCATCCAAGCAGCGCATGATCGAAACGCTCCACGAGAGCGATGAGGCGCTGCATGGCCGCAAGGTGCTCGTCGTGGACGACGACGTGCGCAACATCTTCGCGCTCAACAGCCTGCTCGAGCGTCACCAGATGGAAGTCATCAGCGCGACGAACGGACAGGACGCCATCAAGCTCGTCGAGAACACCGGAGACCTGTCGCTCGTGCTTATGGACATCATGATGCCGGAGATGGACGGTTACGAGACGATGCGGCGCATCCGCGGCAACGCGAAGTTCCGCCTGCTGCCGATCATCGCGCTCACTGCGAAGGCCATGAAGGGCGACCGCGAGAAGTGCCTCGAGGCGGGCGCTTCGGACTACGTCGCAAAGCCCGTCAACACCGATCAGCTGCTCTCGCTCGTACGTATGTGGCTGCACCGCTGATTGACGCTCATGTCCGCGACGCTGAGCGACAAGGTCAACATCCTGCTGGTGGATGACCAGCCGGCCCGCCTCATGTCGTACGAGTCGATCCTGAGCGATCTCGGGCACAACCTCATTCGCGCCCAGTCCGGACGGGAAGCGCTCGAGAAACTGATGCGCGATGATTTCGCGCTGATTCTGCTCGATGTGAGCATGCCGGGCATGGACGGCTTCGAGACGGCGGGCCTGATCCACGAGCATCCGCGCTTCGAGCGCACGCCCATTATTTTCGTGACCGGCGTGCACGTGAGCGAGCTCGATCGAGTCAAGGGCTACAAGGTCGGCGCCGTCGACTACGTCCACATTCCGATCGTGCCCGAGATCCTGCGCGGCAAGGTCGACGTTCTGGTCGAGCTCTACTGCAAGCGTCGCGAGCTGCAAACCCTCAATCGCAGTCTCGAGGATGCAAATTCCCGACTCTCCGAAGCCAATACGGCGCTCGAGGCGGCAAGGACGCGTGAGCTCACCGAGCTCAACGCGATTTTAAAGCGAGCCAATGCCGAGCTCGCGGCAGCCAACAGCGCTTTGCAGACCGAGATCGGCGAGCGTCGGCGGGTCGAGCACGCGCTGAAGGAGGCGGACCGGCACAAGGACGAGTTTCTGGCGATGCTCGCCCACGAGCTGCGCAATCCGCTTGCACCGATCCGCAATGCCGTGCAGATCATGCGGGCGAGGCCGTTGCCGGATCCGCAGCTGGCCTGGACCCGCGATGTCATCGAGCGCCAGCTCAGTCATCTCACCCGCCTGGTCGATGACCTCCTCGATGTGTCGCGGATCACGCGCGGCAAGATCAACGTCAGCTGCGAGCCCTTGTCGCTCGAAGCGCTCATCGCGCGCGCGCTCGAGACCGTGCAACCGCTGATCGCAGAAAAGGGTCACGAGCTCAAGGTCGAGCTGCCGGCGGCTGCGTTGACTGTCGACGGCGACCTCACGCGTCTGACGCAGGTCATCGGCAACATTCTCGCCAACGCCGCCAAGTACACGGACCGCGGCGGAAAGATCTTGCTGTGCGTGCGCCCGAATGGCGCCTTCGTGGAGATTCGGGTGCGCGACAACGGCATCGGAATTCCGCAGCAGCTGCTGACGCGGGTATTCGATCTGTTCACGCAGGTCGATCCGGCGGCGGAGCGCGCGCCGGGCGGCCTTGGCATCGGACTTGCGCTGGTGCGCAATCTGGTCGAGATGCACGGCGGCACCGTCACGGCGCACAGCGAGGGAAGCGGCCACGGAAGTGAATTCGTGGTCCGACTGCCACACGCGCAGGCTCGTGACACCTCGCCCCCGGATGCGCAGGTCAGCAGCCATGGCGGCGCCATCTCCGCCCCGCCCGGCCGTCGCATTCTGATTGTCGATGACAATCTCGATGCGCTGGAGAGTCTCGCGACCTTGCTCGAAATGGCGGGCCACGAAGTGTTGACCGCGGCTGACGGTGAGGTCGCACTCGCGGTCGCGGCGCGCTCACGGCCCGAGGTCGTGTTACTCGATCTTGGTCTGCCGCGACTCGATGGTTATGAGGTCGGCCGCCGAATCCGTGCCGAGCCCTGGGGCAGGAATATGGTGCTGGTCGCGCTCACGGGCTGGGGGCAGGCCGAGGATCGTCGCCGTACGGCCGAGGCGGGGTTCGACTCTCATCTGGTGAAGCCCCTGAATCTCGATCTGCTCACGGAGTTTCTGCAGCGGCTGCCCTCCTCGCGAGCGTCCGAGATCCTTACGCACTCTTAATCCCGGCGTAAGCCCTGCGAGAGCCTGTGCTCGCTATCTTGGAACCCGCTGCAATATGCAGCTTCCCCTCGCAGGATTCAGGTGACCACCATGAAGCTACTCTCCGCTCTTGCGCTCACGGCGGTACTGGGCACGACGCTCGCCTTTGCCGACAACGCTCCCGCGAGCACGGCCTCGAGCGCTTCCAAGACCCCGGCCGCAGCCTCTGCGTCGACTTCCGCCAAGCCGTCCTGCTCGAAGCAGGCGACGGCCAAGAAGCTGACGGGTGCCGATCGCACCTCGTTCATGAAGGACTGCAAAGCCGGCAAGACCTCCGGCTGAGTCTCCTCAGGGCGTGCGTCGGGCAGCTTGCCCGTCGCACGCCTTGCGTTTTTTCGATTGCCGCGGTCTTCTAAAAGACATGCAGCGCGCGCGACTCGCTCTGGTGGCACTCGGCCTTCTCGTGGGGCTCGCGCTCGCGGTCGCAGCTCTGATCGTTCGCTCCGCAAACGACACGCAGCCCGCGCCCACCGTGGCCGCGCGTCCGCCGCTCGAGGCCGTTCCCGTCGCCGCTCCCGCGCAAGCCCCACAGTAGCGGGCGTCAGCCCGCCGGCGGAAAGCTTAAGACCACTCGCAATCCCGGCGCATTGTCCTCGAGCGCGAGCTGCGCGTGGTGCAAGCGCGCGATGGCGGCCACCAGACTCAACCCCAGCCCCGTCCCCGTCGCGGCCGCGTTGCCGGGCAAGCGCACGAAAGGCTCGAGCACGTGCGTGCGTTCGCTCGCGGGTATTCCGGGACCATCATCCGCGACCACGAGCCGCGGCCGACCCTCGCCGCTCAAGGCCTGCACATCGATGTGGCCGCCCGCCGGCACATACTTCAAGCAGTTCTCGACCAGATTCGCGAGCGCCTGTGCAAGCAGCTGACGATTGCCCTGCACGCGGCAGCGCTCGTCGGATCGGACGCGCAGCGCGAGATGACGCTCACGCGCTGCAGGCTCGTAGAGCTCGGCCATGTCGTGCACGAGCTCGGGCATATCGACCGGTGCGCTGTTTGCCATGGACAGGCCCGACTCCGCTTGTGCGATCTGCAGCAGCGTCGTGAGCGTCCGCTGCACGCGCTCCAGATCCTGCAGCGCCGCCTCGATACCCGAGCGCACGCTCGCGTCGGCCGTCGGCTCCCGCGCGGTCTGCTCCAGGCGGCCGCGCAGCCGATAAAGTGGCGCGCGCAGATCGTGCGCGGCGCTGTCGAACGAAGCGCGCAGCAACTGCGTCTTCTCCGCGAGACGCTCGACCATGTAGTTGACCGACTGGGCAAGCGCATCGAATTCGTCGTGAGATCCAGCCACCGGCAAACGTCGCGACAGATCCCCCGCGACGATGGCATCGCACGTCGCAGCCGCACTCTGCACGCGGCGCATCAGGCGACGACTGAGCCACTGACCTGCGATGACACCGATGAGAGCGGTGAGCCCGATCCCCCAGAGCGTCGCGGCGCGGAAAGTGCGCCGGAACTGCTGCTGCTGATTCACGTCGACGCCGACGAGCAGGCGGTGACCATCCGGCAGCAGCATGATGCTTGCCCTGACGGGATGGCGCGTGAACTCATCGTTACCGCGTCGCGCAGCAATGTAGAACTGCGCCCAGCCTTCGCGAGGACTGCGGCTGAAGGGCCAGCTCGTGAGGTTGCCACCCTCCTTCGCCAGATTCGAGTTCACGAGCAGATAGACCGAGCCCGTGCGCCCCCAGCTGTCGGCACGCCACTTGAGCTCATCCGTGAGCCCTGAGAGCCCGCTGCGGCGGTATTCGTCGGTGAGACCCTCGAGCTCCGCCGTGATGACGGCATCGAGCTCGCTCGCGAGGAGTCCGCTCGCGAGCAGATAGATCGCACCGAGGAGCACGCTGACGCCGAGCGTGAAGACCACGCCATAGCCCAGAGCGAGTCGAAATGCCGAGGTGCTAAGCGGCCCGATCTTCATCGCGGATGACGTAGCCGGCGCCCCGCACCGTGTGGATGAGCGGCTTCGAGAAGCCCTTGTCGATCGCCTGACGCAGGCGGCTCATGTGCACGTCGATGAGATTGGTCTGCGGATCGAACTGCAGATCCCACACGCCCTCGAGCAGCATGGTGCGCGTGACCACCTGTCCGGCATGGCGCAGCAGGAACTCGAGCAGCTTGAATTCGCGCGCGGTCAGCTCGAGCGGGCGCCCGGCGCGCACGACGCGACGGCTCAGCAGATCCATCTCGAGGTCCGCGACTTTCAGACGGGTCTGCGGTGCATGGCTCGAGGTCGCACTGCGCCGGAGCAGCGCCTCGATGCGGGCCAGCAGCTCCGAGAAAGCAAACGGCTTGGTGAGATAGTCATCGCCCCCTGCCTTGAGCCCGAGCACGCGGTCATCGACCGTGCCGAGCGCGCTCAGGACGAGCACCGGTGTGCGGACGCCCTGCTCCCGCAGGAACTTGACGAGCGCCAGGCCGTCCATGTGCGGCAGCATGCGATCGGTGATGATGAGATCGAACCCGCCCTCGGTCGCCTGGAAGAGACCGTCGCGGCCGTCGGCTGCGTGATCCACGTTGTAGCCGCTCTCGCGCAAGCCTTTCAGCAGGAACTGCGCGGCCTCCTGATCATCCTCGATGAGTAGCAAGTGCACCGTCGTTCCCCTCAGATGCGTCGCGCCCGGCGCAGCAGCTCGTACTGCGCCAGCACGGCGGCCTGCAGCCGCTCTTCGCGCTCGGCGACCACCGTGACGCCCAGACGCTGCAGCATCGCACGATACGCGGCTGCACGCGTCTCACGCTCCCGCGCTGCGAGTGCGACCCACGGATCGCGCCAGGAGTGCGCCTCGGCCTCTGCGAGGCCGATCACCTCGACGCTGCGTATGCCCGCCGCGATAACCAGGTGGGGCGGTGAGAGCAGTCGCACCGCGCGCGCGAGCGGCTCGGCCACCGTGACATCCTCAAGCTCGCTGAAGAGCACGATCAGGCTGCGATGCTTGAGGAGCGCACGCATGCGGACCGCCGCCGCCAACGGATCGGACTCGGCACCGTGCGGCGCCAGACGCTCGAGCGCGCGACGCAGCCGGATCACGCCCTGCGTTCCGCGCTCCGGTGCGGACACGGCCAGAATCCGATCCGAGTACACGAGCAGGCCGATGCGGTCATCGTTCGGCGTCACGGCCTCGGCAAAGCGTGCGGCCATGTTGGCGTACAGCCCGAGCCGATCGAGCGCGCCGGCGCGGATCCGGCTCGTCCGGCCCGCATCGATCGCAAGCAGAATGTCGAGATGCTGATCCTCGCTGAGCTCGCGGCTGATCAATGATCCCACGCGCGCTGTCGCCTTCCAGTCGATTCGGCCGAGGGGATCCCCGGCGACGTAGGCGCGCAGCTGATGCAGCTCCGAGCCAGCCCCAGTGCGCTGGCGCGGCCGCGCACCGGAGGGAACACCTCGAGAGCGCAGCGGCTCGAAACGCGCCGTGTCGGGGGCTGTCGCGATGCTGAAGCCCAGCGCCTGCTCGCAAGACCACCAGATGAGCTCGAAGCGCCCGAGAACGCGCGCCGGCACGGACGGCCAATCATGCTGCCCGAGGCCGATGGGCACGAGCGAGACCGGATCGAGCGTGCGTGCATGGCGGGCCGCGCGCACTCGCCGTGTTGGCCCGAGAGACTCGAAGCCCGCCGGCACCACGGGCGCATACTCGATCATCAGGCCGCGCGCGCTCTCATTGTCGAATGCGAATGCCGCCTGCTGTGAACGCCCGAGAAATGCCCGGGACGCGGTTGCCATGCCGAGCCGCCAGTGCACTCGACGGATAAAAGCGCTCTCGAGCGCAACTCCGAGCAGCAGCAGCGCGGCCGGCCAATGCCAGAGTGTTGCGATCGAACGATCACTGGACCACAAAGCCGCGATCGCAAGCACTGCGGTCAGCACCAGAAGAACGTAACTGCGCAGAGCCAGGTGCACGGTGCAGTCAGGGACTAGCGCGGCACCGGAGTATCGGTGAGAAGCGCCGTGACGAGCTCGACATCGCTCGTGCCTTCGAGCGCTGCCTCGGGCGTGGGGACGATACGGTGCGCCATCGCCCAGACGGCCACGTCCTTGACATCATCGGGCGTGACGAACTCAGCGCCCCGAAGGCCTGCCGCGATGCGCGCCGCCTTGAGGAGCGCGAGGGCTCCGCGGGTGGACAATCCGAGCGACACCCGCGGATGCTGGCGCGAGGCGACGGCCAGATCGAGTACGTATCCCGCAAGCGCATCGGCGACGTGGATCTGCTCGGCTTGCGTGCGCGCCGCTGCGAGCAGGCTGCGTTCGATCCGCTCCGGCTGCCCCACAACATCGGTGGGCACCGCGGCCATGCGCGCGCCGTAACGGCTCAAGACCTCTGCTTCCAGCTCGCGCGCGGGGTAGACCATGTCGATGCGAAGCATGAAGCGGTCGAGCTGTGACTCCGGCAGCGGATACGTCCCTTCAAACTCGCGCGGATTTTGGGTGGCGATCACCAGGAAGTCCTCGGGTAGTCTGAACGCTTCGCGCTCGATGCTGACCTGGCGCTCCTCCATCGCCTCGAGCAGCGCCGACTGGGTCTTGGGTCCTGCGCGATTGATCTCATCTACCAGCACGACATCGGCGAAGAGCGGTCCAGGCCGGAATACGAACTCGCGCCGCGCCTGGTCGAAGATATGGATGCCGGTGATATCGCTCGGCATGAGGTCCGGGGTTCCCTGAATGCGCTTGAACTCTCCCCCGAGCACCCGGGCCAGGGATTTCGCGAGCAGCGTCTTGCCAAGGCCCGGAACGCCCTGCACGAGGACATGACCGCGCGCGATCAACGCGATGGTCAGCGCGCGCACTGCGCGCTCCGCACCGATAACCGCCCTGCCGAGCTCGCGGGCCAGTGCCGACTCGAGCTGTTGAATCGAGGAGCTCACGAATCGATCTGCCTGCCAATGCGGATCAAGAGATTGTGCAGCCTGGGAAGCGGCACGCGCTGCCCGGCACATGCATCAGCGTACCAGCGTTGCAGCTGCTCCACCTCAGATGCAGCCACTCGCGGATGCCGTTCCAGATACGTCCAGGCAGAGACGCCCGACTCGTTGGGCAGTCGGGCGAGGAGGCGTCGAACGAAGTGATCGTACATGCGCCGCGCTGCCTGGTCCGAAGTGAGCACCCGCGCCAGAAACCCGCCACTTGCACGCATGAGATCCGCCTCGCGCGGCGCGAGCGCGCGCGCCCTCGGCACACGCAGCCGCGTCGAGCCGAGCACCCAGATGAGCCACAACGCCAGCAGGATCGCGAGTGTCCAGTGCAGGCGCGAATCGCGATAGAACTTCTGCGGATCGTAGGCGGCACCGAGTCCTTGATGAGCGTCATCGAAGAGCACGGCGCCCGCGCCCGTGACGCTGCTCGCGACCACGTTCGCAAGCAGGACCGCATTGTCGTCGAGCCCGATCGCGCGATTGGTGAAAAGACTGCCGAACCCGCTCACGATGATGCGACCGTTGCCGAGAGGTCTCGACCAGAGCACTCCTGCGCCAGAGTCGCGCTCGTGCGCGAGCTCGAGTGCAAAGCCCTCGTAGGGAACTTTGACGGCCCAGGACTGATGCGCATAGTCCGACAGGCCAACGAGGCTGCGCACACCCCGGAAGTAGCCGTGCTCGCGATTGGGGAGCGCGAGCGAGCGCTGCGGCTCGCTGAACATCTGCAGACTTTCGATGAGCGTCGATCCACCCTTGTTCTTTTGCGCGCGCAGGCTCTGAAAGTCGAGTCCGGTGAGAAGGCTCAAGTCCGAGGGTGCGAGTCCCGCCATGCGGAAGGCCCAGTCGGGCTCGTCTGCCAGTGCCGCAAGCACGAACAGGGTATTGCCCGCGCGCAGCCAATGATCGAGCGGCACGAACTCGCTGGTGCGAAACGTGGCGATGGCGGGCAACGTGACGAGCAGGAGATTGCCGCGCGGCGGCAGATCGCGACGCTTGGGCAACGAGTCGAAACGATCACGCAGCGAGACGATCCGGTAGCCGTCCGCTGAAAGCCAGCTCACCGCGGCACCATAGCCGTTGCCGGTCCGCTCGGCGGTGGTGGGACGCGGAACCTCCTTGCCGCCCTGCGCGACCCCGCCCCCGGGCGAGAAGATCGCCAGAAACAAAGCCAGCGCTCCGAGCGCACACAGCAGCGTGACGAGCCGCTCCTTCACGGCGGATGCGGGCTCGAGCGCCACACGGCGAGTGTCTGGATGAGCGCGCGCCCGCTCGTGAGCGCCTGCTCGAGGTCCGTGCGGCTCACCGGCGAGGCGGCGTAGCGCACGCGCTCGGCGACGGCAGCGAGCTCTGCCACGCGATGCGCGTCTTGAATGTCCGTGCGTTGCAGGGCTTGGGTGACCTCGCGGGTGGTCAGGCTGCGCGCGGGCGGCAACAGGCGCAAGCGCGTAAGACGCTCGAGGATCAAAGTCAGAAGGAGGCGTGGCCGCTCACTCTGGGCGGCATGCTCCACGTCCTCCCATTGCAGCTCGCCATGCCCGGCCGGAACGGCCGTCACCGTGTCCTTGCCACGCCTGCTCAGGCTTTGAAGGATTCCGGCCGCACGCAACTCGTTGGCCAGAATGACGAGCGCCAGAGCGAGCATGACGCCGAAGGCGGCATAAGTGAGGATCCGGATCAGCGTCTCAGGCAAGCCGATGCGGCTCACGAGACGCGACAGCAGACCCGGACCCTGCGGCTGCCCTCGCGCTGACACCAAGGCGCGCAGCCAGTTCAGGAATCGCCGCCACACCCCGGCACGCTCGTGTGCGCCGGCACCCATCTCGAGAAGGGTCGCCTTCAGCGCCTCGGGACGCGGCGTGTGGCTGACGGCGGATACGGCACGCTCGCGCTCGAGTGCGGTGCGCAGCTCCTCGAGGCCGCCCGCGGAGAGGTCATTGTGAGGATCGTGCCAGCTGCCTGGCAGCCAGCGATCGACGCCAGCAGCGCTGAGACGTTGGGACAGCTCGGGACAACGTGCCGCGATCCGCTCGTAGCCCACATCGAGCTCGCGGTCCAGACGCGCTGTGCAGGCATCGATGGCCTGCAGTGCCGAAGCAAACATCTTCTCGGACGGCGATGAGTCGGTGCTTGCGCAAGCGAGCGTGCAGCAGCATGAGGCGGCGATGAGGATGATCCAACGCATGCGATCAGTTGTGCGTGATCACAGGGGCTCGAATGCGCCGTTCCAGATCGAGTCCCTCGCGCCGGACCCGAAGGTCGGTGAAAAGCGCGAGCGTAAAAGCACACGTGAGGGGCATCCCGACGACACTCGCAACCACGACGGTGGCCCCGGCCATTGCGATGGCACGCGCGACATCCCCTTGCCCGCTCAGCGTGAACACCAGCGCTGCGGCGACACCGGCCAGCGTGTCGAGGACCACGACCACGACCGTCAAGATCCCGAGTATCGCACTCGTGCGCCACCAATGACCGCGCACGAGTCGAAGACCATGCCGGACCGCCTCGATGGGGCCGCGACGCAGCAACAGGATAGACGGCCACGCCATCATCAAGCCCGGCGTCAGATAACAACCGACCACCGCAAGACCCAGCGCGATGGTCAGCCACAGCGGTGCGCGCGTGAGAGCCGGTATGCTCAGGGCGAGGGCAGGCCAGGAGGGTTGCAGAAGTCCCGGCGCCAGATAGAGCGCAGCGAAATACAGCGACGGCGCGAGCAGAAGTACCGCGATAGCTGCGATCAGAAGCAGCACCGAAAGCTGCGGCAGGCAGGTGAGCGCGGCCGTGAGATCCTGCCATGCCGTATCGCGCCGGGCGCGGCACAGCGCGTCCTGCCGCAGTACGACCGCGCTCCACAGAACGGCCGTGACGGCGAGACTGCCGATGTAGAACAGCCACCACGTTGCATCCCGGTCGGCGCCCTGTCGAAGCGGATGGCCCCAGAGCAGGTCGCGGAGGTTCGCCAATTGACCCGCGAGCATCGCGAGCACGCTGTAGAGAAGACAGCGCAGCAACGTGCGCTGAAAGATTCGAAAGCCCGCATCGAGCACCTCACCGATCGACTCCGGAGCTGCGGGGGGATACACAAGCGGCGGCATTGCGCGAATATTACGGGATGCCGACCGATCTCACGACAGGCGAGCTGCTGCAAGAGGGCATCCGACGCCTGCAGCCGACACTGCAAGCGCCGCAGCTGGATGCGGAGCTGCTGCTCGCGCATGCACTGCATCTGCAGCGCACCCGGCTCAAGTCGCATCCGGAAGAGACGCGGGATCAGCACGAGCGCGAACGCTATTTGGCACTCATCGAGCGACGAGCCCGCGGCGAGCCGCTCGCCTACCTCATCGGCGAGCGTGAGTTCTGGTCGTTGCGTCTCACGGTCGACGCGAGCGTGCTCGTTCCAAGGCCGGAGAGTGAGCTCCTGGTGGAGCGGGCGCTGGCGCTGCGAGACGGGCGGCCCGCCCGAGCCGCCGATCTCGGCACCGGATCCGGTGCGATTGCGCTCGCTCTGGCGCGTGAGCGACCGAGTTGGCAGATCATCGCGACCGATGTGTCCGGGGACGCCTTGCGCACGGCCCGCCGCAACGCCGAGGCGCTCGCCATCACGAGCGTCGAGTTTCGGCTCGGCAGCTGGTTCACACCGCTCGCGGGTTGCCGCTTCGATCTGCTCCTCAGCAACCCCCCGTACGTCGCCTTGAACGATCCGGTGCTGCAATCCGCCCCCCTCGCCTTCGAGCCTCACGTTGCCCTGACGCCGGGTCCGGACGCGCTCAGCAGTCTGACCGCGATCATTCGCGATGCTCCGGCGCATCTCGAGCGCGAGGGCTGGCTGCTCCTGGAGCACGGCGCCGCCCAAGCCGCCGCGGTGGCACGAGCGCTTGTCGCGCGCGGCTTCGCTCACGTACGCTCCCATCGCGACCTCGCTGGCCACGAGCGCATGACGGAAGCCAGATGGCACTAGGAGCATTCCATGATTGAGTTCAAGACTTCACTCGGTGATTTCACGGTCGAACTGTTTGCGAAGGAGGCGCCTCAGACGGTCGAGAATTTTTCGCGCTATGCCACGGACGGACACTTCGATGGCACGGTTTTTCACCGAGTCGTTCCGGGCTTCGTGATTCAAGGCGGCGGCCTCACCGCCGACATGCGTCCCAAGCCCACGCGCAAACCCGTCCAGAACGAGGCGAACAACGGCTTGAAGAACAAGCGCGGCACGCTCTCGATGGCACGCACCAACGAGATTCATAGCGCGACGTCCCAGTTCTTCGTCAACCTGAAAGACAACGATTTTCTGGACCACAAGCCAGGCCAGTTCGGCTACGCCGTATTCGGGCGCGTCACGAAGGGCATGGACGTGATCGACAAGATCGCGGCCGTCAGCACCGGCCAGCGCAAGGGCCACGATGATGTGCCGGTCGAGGATGTCGTGATCGTCTCGGCACGCCACAGCGAAGGCGATGGCGCCTAGGCGGAGGGTTTCCGCGTTTTCTTGATCAAGTGGCTCGCATTCGCCGTGCTCGCCTGCCTCCTCGTGGGCGTACTCGCGGTGCTCGCACTGCGCTGGATCAATCCGCCTACCAGCGCCTTCATGCTGCACGCGCAGATGCAAGCCTCACAGGAGCACGAGCGCGGCTACAGGACGCACTACGAATGGGTGAGTCTCGAGCAGATCTCGCCGAACGCCGCCATCGCGGTCATCGCCTCCGAGGATCAGCAGTTTCCGTATCACACCGGGTTCGATCTGCACTCCATCCGCGAAGCCGTACGCAGGAATGCGAGCGGCAGGCACGTGCACGGCGCGAGCACCATCACGCAGCAGGTCGCCAAGAATCTGTTTCTGTGGCCCGGGCAGAGTTACCTGCGTAAGGGGATCGAGGCAGGACTCACGCTGCTCATCGAAGCACTCTGGCCGAAGGAGCGCATTCTCGAGACGTATCTGAACATCGCGGAGTTCGGCCCCGGCATCTACGGCGTTGAGGCGGCAGCGCATGCCTTTTTTCACGAGCCTGCGGCGCGCCTGAGTCGCAGCGACTCCGCGCTTCTCGCCGCGGTGCTGCCGAACCCGCGAATACTGCACGTCGAGCGCCCCTCGAACTACGTGCGCTCACGCCAGGAGTGGATTCTCGGCCAGATGCGACAGCTCGGCGGCGCAGCGTATCTGCAGGAAATCGAGGCGAATGGCGGGCCCGCACACACTCGACCTTAGCATCGCTCCCGCGTGCGCGAGCTCGCTCGATGACATCAATGCACTGATCGCGCGCTCAAAGTCCTATTGGCCCTATCCGCGGGAGTATCTCGAACGGGCGTTACCCCTTCTGGTCGTCACGGCGGCCTACCTCGCGCAAAATGAGTGCTTCGAGGTCCGTCGGGGCGCGGAACTCGTTGCCTTTGCCTCGCTCGCGGTGCAGCGCAACGGCACATTGCTCGAGCTCGACTATCTCTGGGTCGAGCCCCGATTCATCCGCCGTGGCGCCGGGACCTTTGCCTGCCGGCATCTGATGGTGCGCGCCAACGAGCTGGGCTGGCGCGAGCTCTATGTGCTGCCCGATCCACCCGCGAAGGGGTTCTACGAGAAGCTGGGATTTGTGGACACCGGCGACCGGGTGCCCTCACGCGTTCCAAATGGCCCCGACTTCTCAGTGCTGCGAATCGGGTTGTCGAAGGTCAAAGCTGGGAGCTAAGCTGCAGCCAGAGGGAGACAATAACAATGTACAGGATCCTGGCGAGCGGCCTGTTCGCAGCAGGCCTCCTTGCGCCGGCGGCCCACGCCGATGCACCGCCGATCGCGGCATTCGCCCGCAGTGAAAACATCGCGGGAGCCGCGATTTCACCGGATGGGCACTATCTCGCCCAAATCACCAGTGAGCAGGGTATCCGGGTCGCGATGGTGAAAGATCTCACGGTCGCGCACTCGATGTTCCAGACCGTGATGAGCAGTGCGACCGACAATCACTTCTTCATTACTTGGTGCAAGTGGGCGACAAACAGGCGTCTGGTGTGCGCTCTGCGTGGCTCCGTTCATAACTTGGACGTTGTGTACACGGTGACGCGGCTAGCGGCCGTCGACGCGGACGGCAAACACCTCATGGTCCTCGTCCAAGGCGACGTGGGGAGCGATCCGAGCGGACAATTTCAGGACGCAGTTGTCGACTGGTCACCCGGGAAGCCAGACACTGTTCTGATCGCAACGAATGCGGATGTCCGCAGCGCCGTCGAACGATCGCGCGATGAGGCCACTTCCAGCCTCAGTATGGGCACGACCGGCACATACTATCCCGGACTCTTTGAATTGAATGTCGTGACGGGAAAGATGCAAAAACAGATGGAACCGCATCCTCCCTTACGTATTTTTCGAAGCGACCGGCGCGGTCATGCGCGACTTGGGTGGGGATTCGTGCGTGGGACAGATCGGATCGAGATAGAAGCGCGCAACGTTGAAACCGGTGAGTGGCGGTCGGTCTTGACCTACAAGAGCTTTACGACAGATCCCATTTTGCGTCCGATTGCGATCTGCAACGACAATCCCGATTGTGCATACGCTCTCGGCGATCAAGGACGGGCGTGCGGCACTGTGGAGGGTCGATCTTGACTGGGAAGCTGCCGCCGGCCATCGAGTTCTCGCATCCGTCGGTCGACGTTGAAGGGGACGTATCTTTGCCAATGATGGCCGACTGCTCGGGGTGCTATATGAGACTGATCGGCCGTTTCTTTATTCCACTGACCCCGATCGAGCGCACATCCTGCGCACTCTCAAGGCGACACTCCCCAACACATTCGTCGTCATCACCGACGCGACGCGCGATGCGAAGCACTATGTCGTATGCACGATCTCGGATATCGACGCGGGCACTTACTATTTGCTCGACACCGAGAATGCGCAGCTGTCCGCCATAGGCACGCCTTATCCCGAGCTCGACCCCGGCAAGCTCGGACGCATGCAAAGCATCAGTTACCCCGCGCGCGACGGCACAGCCATTCCGGGTTACCTCACGGTACCGCCTGGTCAGCGAGCCGAGCATCTACCGCTCATCGTCATGCCGCACGCCGGACCGATCAGCCGCGATCGCTGGAGGTTTAACTTTCTGCGCGCCTATCTCGTCAGCCGAGGGTACGCAGTACTACAGGTGAACTTCCGCGGCTCATGGGGATACGGCAGCAAATGGTTCCTCGATGCGCACCAGGATTGGGGCGGACTCACCTACTCCGATGTCGTCGACGGCGCACGCTGGGCGTTGCAACAAGGAATCACGGACCCCGGTCGCGTGTGCATCGTCGGATGGGGTTTCGGCGGGTACATCGGGCTCCTCGGCGCCGTGCGAGATGGCGATCTTTTTCACTGCGCAGTGAGCGTAGCTGGCGTCAGCGACCTCACCTTTCTCGAGGACTACGAACGCAGAAACTTCGAACGAGGATTCATCCTACGCACGCAGATCGGGACGGACGCCGCGAAGCTGAAGGAAGACTCACCGCGCAGATCATGCCGCGGACCTGCGTATACCCCTCCTCATGATCCACGGCGACAGCGATGCTCAGGTAAGCGTCGACCAATCGAAGTTGATGGATCGTGCGCTCACCAAAGCCGGAAAGACCCACGAGTTCATCCTGATCCCCGGCGCGGACCACGAGATGAGTCGAGAGGCGGACCGCACGACGATGTTGAACGCGATTGAGAAGTTCCTGTCCGCCAATATCTGGTGCGTTAGCCGCGGGTCAGATCCTCAATTTCTGCGCACCCACGGACGCAGCACGACCCGCACCGGCGAAACGGCAGACGCCGGCACATCCGGGTCGATCAGCCTGCGCCGGCGCAGCCGGCGTAGCGCGCTCTGTACCGTGGATTTGGCAAGTCCAGTCCTGGTGGCGATCGTCTGCAGGCTTACTGACACTCTATCGCGCCGGCTCGCCATTGCCTCGCGCAGCAGGAACAAATACACAATGAATGTCGACGGACTGTGATCGTGTCCGACCAGGTCCGGCATTAAGACATCGATGACGTAGGCGTCCACTATAACGCGCTGCATACCGATAAAGACTATATCAGTTATCGGTATGGGTGCGGCCGCTGACGGCAGTAAACTTCGCGAGTCCGGATCAAGCGGGAGCAGTCATGATCACCCAGCTCAAGTTCGTCGGCATACCGACTCGCGACCAAGACCGAGCTTTGCTCTTCTACACCGAGAAGCTTGGGTTCGCAGTGTCGACCGACCAGCCCTTCAACGAGAAGCAACGCTGGATCGAGCTTCGGATCGCCAACTCTCCGACGCGAGTGGTTCTCTTCACTCCAGATGGGCATGAGAGCCGGATCGGAACCCATTTCAACGGATCCTTCGCCTGCGATGACGTGAAAGGCACCTATCGTCAGCTCAGGGACCGGGGCGTGGAATTCGTGACCGAGCCCCAGAAGCAGCCGTGGGGTGAGTTCGCCATATTCAAAGATCCCGACGGGAACCAGTTCGTCCTGTCATCGGGCTAACGCAACGACGGGTTCGGGTTCGTAGCCGAGATTGGGCGAAAGCCAGCGCTCCGCCTCCGCAAGCGACATATTCTTGCGGCGCGCATAGTCCTGCACCTGGTCGCGTGCGATCTTGCCGACCGCGAAATACTTCGCCTGCGGGTGCGCGAAGTACCAGCCGCTCACCGCCGCGGTTGGATACATCGCGAAGGACTCCGTGATCCGGATCCCGGCACGTTTCTCCGGATCCAGAAGGCGCCACAGCTCGGCCTTCTCGGTATGGTCGGGGCAGGCGGGGTAGCCGGGCGCCGGTCGGATACCGCAGTAGGCTTCCTGAATCAGCTCTCGATTGGTCAGTGTCTCGCCCGGCGCGTAGCCCCAGAGCTCGCGTCGTGTGCGCTCGTGCAGTCGCTCGGCGAAGGCTTCGGCCAGGCGATCGGCCAGAGCTTTCAGCATGATGCTCGAATACATGTCGTGGGCTTTCTCGAAGCGAGCCACGTGCTCCTCGATGCCAACGCCCGCTGTCACTGCGAACGCCCCGAGGTAGTCGCGAACGCCGCTCGAGCGCGGCGCAATATAGTCGGCGAGACACTCGTGCGGCTGTCCCTCCGACTTCGACTTCTGCTGTCGCAGGAAGCACAGCTTCGCAAGCGCCGCTGCGCGTGATTCATCTGTGTAGAGCTCGATGTCATCGCCCACGGCATTCGCGGGGAAGAGGCCGACGACTGCACGCGCAGTGAGCCAGCGCTCTGCGACCAGCTGCTTGAGCATACGGCGCGCATCGGCGTACAGGTTGCTCGCCGCCTCGCCGACGAGCGGGTCGGTGAGGATGTCGGGAAATTTGCCGGCAAACTCCCAGGCATTGAAAAACGGCATCCAGTCGATGTAACCGAGGAGCTCGGCGATCGGGTAGTCATCGTACGCGCGCACGCCCAGAAAGCTCGGCCGCACCGCCGTGTGCTCGCCCCACTCGATGGGACGACGATTCGCGCGAGCCTGCTCGATGTCGAGCTCGGGCGCCTTCGCGCGCTTGCCCGCGTGCTGCTCGCGCCGACGCTGATGGTCGGCGGCGATCTTGGCGAGGTAGACGGCCCGCGGCTCACCCTGCTTAACGAGCGACTGGCAGACTCCCACCGAGCGCGAAGCGTCCTTCACGTACACGACGGGCGGGGTGTACTGCGGCGCGATCTTCACCGAGGTGTGCGCCGGCGAAGTCGTCGCACCACCGATGAGAAGTGGCACCTCGAAGCCCTGACGCTGCATTTCGCGCGCCACGTGCACCATCTCATCGAGCGAGGGCGTAATGAGGCCGGACAGCCCGATGAGGTCGGCGCCTTCGCGCCGGGCCGTGTCCAGGATCTTCTCGCACGGCACCATCACACCGAGGTCGATGACCTCGAAGTTATTGCACTGGAGAACAACGCCCACGATGCTCTTGCCGATATCGTGCACATCGCCCTTCACCGTGGCGATGACCACGCGTCCGTTCGTACGGGCCGCGCCGCTCTTGCCTTTCTCCAGGAACGGAATGAGGTGCGACACTGCGCGCTTCATGACGCGCGCGCTCTTTACGACCTGCGGCAGAAACATCTTGCCCGAGCCGAAGAGGTCGCCGACCACGTTCATGCCATCCATCAAGGGCCCCTCGATGACCTGCAGCGGCCGCTCGAAGCTCTGCCGAGCCTCCTCCGTGTCCTCGATGATGTAGTCGTCGATCCCCTTGATCAACGCGTGCTCGAGACGCTTTGCGACCGGCCACGCGCGCCACTCCAGATCCTCCTTGCGCTTCGCTCCCCCTTCTCCCTTGTAGCGGCCCGCGATCTCGAGCAGCCGCTCCGTGGCATCCGGACGGCGGTTGAGTATCACGTCCTCGGCAGCATCACGCAGTTCCGGAGCAATCTGCTCGTAGATGGCCAATTGCCCCGCGTTGACGATGCCCATATCCATGCCGGCGGCGATCGCGTGGTACAGAAAAACCGAGTGCATCGCCTCGCGCACCGGATCGTTGCCCCGGAAGGAAAACGAGACATTGCTCACTCCGCCGCTCACCAGGACATGCGGCAAAGACTGCTTGATGCGGCGGGTCGCCTCGATGAAGGCCACTCCGTACCCGTTGTGCTCCTCGATCCCGGTTGCGACGGCGAAGATGTTGGGATCGAAGATGATGTCCTCGGGCAAAAAGCCGATGCGCTCGGTGAGAATCCGGTACGTGCGCTCGCAGATCGCGACGCGGCGCTCGATCGTGTCGGCCTGTCCCTGCTCATCGAAGGCCATGATGACGACTGCCGCGCCATAACGGCGCACGGCGCGGGCATGCTGCACGAAGGCTTCCTCGCCCTCCTTCAGGCTGATCGAGTTGACGACGGCCTTGCCCTGCACGCACTTGAGGCCGGCCTCGATCACGGACCACTTCGAGGAGTCGATCATCACGGGCACGCGCGCGATGTCGGGCTCGGCCGCGACGAGGTGCAGAAAGCGCGCCATCGCGCTTTCCGAATCGAGCATGCCCTCATCCATGTTCACGTCGATCACCTGCGCGCCGCTTGCAACCTGCTGGCGCGCCACATCGACGGCGGCGGTATAGTCGCCCGCCTCGATGAGCTTGCGGAATTTGGCCGAGCCGGTGACGTTGGTTCGCTCACCGACGTTCACGAACAGCGAATCCTCATCGATGTTGAGCGGCTCGAGACCTGCGAGCCGGCATTTCGCCGCCATCTGAGGAATCGGCCGCCGCGCGAGCACATCGAGCGTGTCGCGCAGCATCTGAATGTGCTCGGGAGTCGTGCCGCAGCAGCCACCGACCAGGTTCAAGAGTCCCGCCGCCGCGTACTCGCGCAGGATCTCGGCGGTTTCCTCCGGAGCCTCGTCGTACTCCCCGAATGCGTTGGGCAGTCCTGCGTTCGGATACACACACACGTGCGTATCGGCAACGCGTGACAGCTCCTGCACGTAGGGTCGCAGCTGTCGCGCGCCGAGCGCGCAGTTGAGCCCGACCGCGAGCGGACGCGCGTGCCGCACCGAATTCCAGAACGCCTCGGTCGTCTGGCCCGATAGCACGCGCCCGGAGGCATCGGTGATCGTTCCGGAGATCGATGATCGGAACTTCGATGCCGAGCTCTTCGAAGAGCTCCTGCGTCGCGTAGATGGCGGCCTTCGCGTTCAACGTGTCAAACACCGTCTCGATGAGCAGCAGGTCCGCGCCGGCGAGCAGCAGTGCGCGGGCTCCCTGGCGGTAAGTCGCGAGCAGATCGTCGAAGCCGATGTTGCGAAAGCCGGGATCGTTCACATCCGGCGACAGCGAAGCCATCCGATTCGTGGGACCCAGCGTCCCGGCCACGAAGATCGGCCGGCTATTCGCCGCGGCATACTCATCGGCGACTCGCCGCGCGATGGCCGCGGCGCGATAGTTGAGCTCCGGCACCAGCGCTTCGGTTCCGTAGTCCGCCTGCGAGGGAGCGTTGGATGTGAAGGTATTGGTCTCGATGATGTCCGCGCCCGCGTTCAGATAGGCGCGGTGAATGCCCGCGATCAGCTCCGGACGGGTGAGAACCAGGATGTCGGTGTTGCCCTTGAGCTCCCGGCCATACTGTCGGAAGCGTTCCCCCCGGAAGTCCGCCTCGCTCAACTTCTGACGCTGCACCATGGTGCCCATTGCGCCATCGAGCAGGACGATGCGCTGCGACAGCAGCTCATTCAGCCTCCCGATGCGCTCGCGGCGCAGCGTCTCGTCGAGCGCTTCGATGCGATAGGGCAATGCGGGAGCGCGCGCAGCGGACTCCTCGCTCGTACGCGGCTGTCCCGGCTTCGGGTTCAATGCGTGCACGCCCGCCGCACACACGTGCCCAGCATCACCAGGGCTCACGCCGCGACTCCGAGCGGCTGTTCGGCGCGCACGCCGAGCGCGTGACAGATCGCATAAGTCAGCTCCGAGCGGTTGAGCGTATAGAAATGAAACTCGCGCAGGCCGTGGCGCACGAGTCTCTGCACCTGTGCGATCGCGACGCTCGCAGCGATCAGGCGGCGCGTCTCGGGATCCTCGTCGAGCCCGGCAAAGCTCTCCTGCAGCCACTCGGGGATGTACGTCCCGCAGCGCTCGGCGAAGCGCAGCACTTGCGGGAAGCGCGTCACCGGCAGGATGCCCGGAACGATCGCCGCGCGAATTCCGGCGCGCTCACAGCGGTCGCGGAAGCGCAGGAAGGCCTCGGTGTCGTAGAAAAACTGCGTGATGGCACGAGTCGCGCCCGCATCGATCTTGCGCTTGAGATTCTCTAGATCAGCCTGCGCCGAGGCAGCTTCCGGATGCACCTCGGGATAGGCGGCGACCGAGATATCGAAGTCCCCGACGCGCTTGAGTGCCGCGACGAGCTCGGAGGCGTACCGAAAGCCATCCGGGTGAGGGCGGTAAACATCGCTGCCCTGCGGATCACCGCGCAACGCCACGACGTGCCGCACGCCCTGATCCCAGTAGCGGCGCGCGATCTCGAGCACCTCACCGCGTGATGCGCCGACGCAGGTCAGATGCGGCGCACCCGTGAGCGCAGTTTCGCGTTGAATGCGCGCGACGACCGCATGGGTGCGGGTGCGCGTCGATCCGTCCGCCCCGTACGTGACGGAAACGAAGCGCGGACGAAGCGGCGCAAGACGCTCAAGGGAGCGCCACAACGTGAGCGTCATGGCTTCATCCGCAGGCGGGAAGAATTCGAACGAGACCGAGACGCTCATGAGGCCTCCCGTGCGCTCGGCGCGCTCAACGCGCGCACGGCGACGCTCACGGGCGTGGCGTAGACAGCAAGCAGGTGCTCGCCGTCGGCCTCGATCGGACTCATGCGTTCGCAGGTGAAGCCCGCAGCGTGCAGCGTCGCGCGCAGCAGAGCGAGCGGGTTCTCGAGTCCGGAGCTCTCCTGAAGCGCGTCATATCCGATGAAGAGCCAGAGGCGGCCATGCTCGCTTAGCGCGTTGCGCACGCCTGCCAGTAGGGGCGCGAGAGAGGCGGCCGGCGTGCTCAGACAGTCAGCCACGATGCAAGCCACGCCAGTCGTGCTCCGCAGCGCATTGAGCGGCGCCGTCGCGCGAACCTCGCACTGCATTCCGCGCGATTCGAGGAGCCGGTGAACCGTCTGCGCACCTCGCTGAGTGGGCGCGAAGACGGTGCAGCTGCGTGCGATCACAGGGCCGGCTTCGAGAAGCTCGATGTGCCGCGTGCCGATGAGCCAAGCGCTGTCGAGTCGGTCCGCGGGGACTTGCTCGCGCACGAACGCCGCGAGGGTGCGGCCGAGGCGCGAGCCGGCGGTGACTTCCGCATCAGAACCACCCGGCCGATCGAGGCGCGCGCGTTGCCGATCGCGCTTGAGCACGCTCTCGGCCCGCTCGACCTGAGCGAGCAGGCCCTGCAAGAATCGGGCGGCACCTTCCCCCTCGGCCAGACGATAGTGGACCCATTGTCCGTGGCGAACCCGATCGAGCAATCCCGCCTCACACAGAATCTTGAGGTGCCTGGACACGCGCGGCCCGCTCTGGCCGACGGCGCGAGCCAGATCCGTGACACTCAGGTTGCGCTCACTGCACAGTGCAATCAGGCGCAGCCGGCTTGGCTCCCCGGCGGCCTTCATCCAGTTCACAAGATCGGTGGTCGTCGACATGGCGTCCCTGGCTCCCCTGGCGCGCTTAAGAATTGCACATCTCTTTAAGTGTGCAAAGCATAGCACGCCTAGACGGGATTGCCAGCGTCGACCGCCGACAGAGCCAACGCGCTGAAATAATTAGCTATTGCAGAAGGTTGGAGGTTTCCGCAATCGATCCCGGCGCGAACAGCCGTGCGATGTCGACCGCATCAAAACGGTACGGCCGATTGCAGAAGTCGCAGGTGACGGTCACCGCGCCCTGCTCCTTCAGCAGATCGCGCATCTCATCTTCACCAAGCGCGCGCAGCAGATCGGTAACCTGGATCGTTCCGCACCGGCACTCAAACCGCACGGGCGTGCCGCGAAAAAGGCGCACGTCCTGATGTGCGAAGTGGCGCTTGATCGTCCCCTCGACCGGCGTCGTGAGCAGATCGCTGCGCGAAATGGCATCGAGGTCCCGGCCGGCTTGTGCCCACGCCGCGTCCACGTCCGACGGCTCAGCGTCTTCGGCTCCCGCTGGCAGCCGCTGCAGCAGCAGACCCGCCGCAGCCGTGGCATCCGCTGCGAGCCGAACTCGAGTCGGAAGCTGCTCCGAGGAGGCAAAGTACGTCTCGAGGCACTCCGAGAAGGATCGGCCGGTGAGAGGTACTACCCCCTGATAGCGCATCGCACGCTCGTCGGCCTCGACGGTGACTGCGAGCCGACCCTCCGATCCGACGAGCCGCCGGAAGAGCTCTGGCGTGAGAGGGTCTTGGTCCGCCGCCGGCTCAAGGGCGTCAGCCACCGGCTCTGCGCGCGCGAGTGCGCGGACGCGAAAGTCGTGCGTGCACTGCGCGACGAGCAGGCTCGCGGCCCCGTTGCCTTGCAGCTGCAGGGTCAGCGCGCCGCGAAACTTGAGGGTCGCGGCGAGCAGCACCGAGGCGCTGACGGCCTGGCCCAAAAGCTCGCGCGTGCCGGCGGGGTAGTCGCGATGCTCGCGAAGCGCGCGCCACGCGCTGCCGAGCCGGACCCAGTGGCCGCGCAGCGGCAGGTTCTCAATGATGAAGCGCCGAACCTCGTCCGGCTGATGATTGGCATCGTGCGACATCGCCCGACAATGGGGCCGATGCATGAGCGACGCAAGCGGGGCGGCGCGCGACGCGCGCTCGTTCAGCCGCCCGGGCCGAGCTTCTTCTTGAGAAGCGCGTTCAGCTGCGCGGGATTGGCTTTCCCCTGAGTCGCTTTCATCGCCTGGCCGACAAAGAAGCCGAACAGCTTGTCCTTACCCGCGCGATAGTCGGCGAGCTGACCCGGGTTGCGCGCGATGACCTCGTCGATCACCCGCTCGAGCGCTCCACTGTCCGTGATCTGCCTGAGGCCCTTCTCCTCGATGATCGCATCGGCATCGCGCCCGCTGCCCCACATCGCCTCGAACACTTCCTTGGCGATCTTTCCCGAGATGGTCGCATCGGCAATCCGTTGCAGCAGACCGCTCAGTTGGGCAGCAGAGAGTCGGCTCGCACCGATCTCGAGGCCATCGCGATTGAGCGCGGCGGCCAGCTCCCCCATGACCCAGTTCGCGGCGAGCTTGGGCTCGGAGGCAAACGCCCGCACGACTTCCTCGTAGTAGGCTGCCAACTCGCGGCTCGCGCTGAGCACACCTGCGTCGTAGGCCGACAGCCCATACTGCGTCACGAGCCGCGCGGCCTTCTCGTCCGGCAGCTCGGGCAGACTGCGGCGCACCTCCTCGATGAACTCGCCCGATACGGCGAGCGGCAGCAGATCGGGGTCGGGAAAGTAGCGGTAATCGTTGGCCTCTTCCTTGGTCCGCATCGAGCGCGTCTCGCCCTTGTCCGGATCGTACAGGCGCGTCTCCTGCACGACCTTGCCGCCCGACTCGATCACATCGGTCTGGCGCGCGACCTCGTAGTTGATGGCCTTCTCGACGAAGCGAAACGAGTTCAGGTTCTTGATCTCGGCGCGCGTGCCGAGCTGACTCGCGCCGGCCCGCCGCACCGAGACATTCGCGTCGCAGCGAAACGAGCCTTCCTGCATGTTGCCGTCGCAGATCTCGAGATAGCGCACCAGGGTATGGATCTTTTTCATGTACGCCACGGCCTCTTTGGCCGAGCGCAGATCCGGCTCCGATACGATCTCGAGGAGCGGCGTCCCGGCGCGGTTCAGATCGATGCCCGTCTGGTTGCCCAGACCCTCGTGCAGAGACTTACCGGCATCCTCCTCGAGATGAGCGCGCGTGATGCCGATGCGCTTGCGGGCGCCATCCTCGAGCACGATGTGCAGCTCGCCCTGGGCGACGATCGGCAGCTCGTACTGGCTGATCTGATAACCCTTCGGCAGATCGGGGTAGAAATAATTCTTGCGCGCGAACACCGAGTGCTCGGCGATGCGCGCCCCGATCGCGAGCCCGAACTTCACGGCCATGCGCACCGCCGCTGCGTTCAGGACCGGTAGCACGCCCGGGTAGCCGAGATCGACCAGGTCCGCCTGTGCGTTCGGCGGCGCGCCGTACGCCGTCGGCGAACCCGAGAAGATCTTCGAGGTGGTGGCGAGCTGAGCGTGGATCTCGAGCCCGATGACGGTTTCCCAGTTACTCATAGCCGGGAGGAATGCGACGATGCCAGTCTGTCTCGCGCTGAAACGCGTGCGCCGTGGCGAGCACGCGCTCCTCGCCGAAATGCGGGCCGACGATCTGCAGTCCGACGGGCAGATTCTGCGCAAAGCCGCAGGGGACCGAGACTGCGGGCAAACCCGCGAGATTGGCGCCGATGGTGTAGATGTCGTTCAGATACATGGTGATGGGGTCGGAGGTCTTGGCCCCGATCGCGAATGCCGGCGTCGGCGTGGTCGGGCCAATGAGCACGTCGACCTCGCCAAAGGCGCGCTCGAAGTCATCCGCGATGAGCCGGCGCACCTTCTGCGCCTTCAGATAGTACGCATCGTAATAGCCGGCGGAGAGCACGTACGTGCCGGTCATGATGCGGCGCTTGACCTCGGCGCCGAAGCCCTCACCGCGCGTACGCTTGTACAGATCCATCAGATCGCGCGGATCCTTGCAGCGATAGCCGAAGCGCACGCCATCGTAGCGCGCGAGGTTGGAGGAGCATTCCGCGGGCGCCACCACGTAGTACGCCGGAACCGAGAGCGGCAGATTGGGCAGGCTCACCTCCTGCAGCCGGGCACCGAGCCGCTCATACAGCGCAAGCGCCTCGCGAATCCGCCGCTCGTTCTGCGGATCGAGGCCTGAGTCGAAGAATTCCTTCAGCAGCCCGATCTTGAGTCCGCTGAGCGGCGTGTCGAGCGCGGCGACGTAGTCGGGCACGGGTCGGTCCACGCTCGTGGAGTCGCGCGGATCGAAGCCCGCCATCGCCCGCAGCACGATCGCCGCATCCTCGGCGCTCGCGCAGATGACTCCACCTTGATCGAGGCTCGAGGCGAACGCGATCATCCCGTAGCGCGACACACGGCCGTACGTCGGTTTGAACCCGGTCACACCGCAGAGCGCCGCCGGTTGTCGGATGGAGCCGCCGGTATCCGTCGCGGTCGCCGCCGGCGCGAGCCGTGCGGCCACGGCAGCAGCCGACCCCCCAGAGGAACCGCCGGGCACGAGCCCGATGTTCCAGGGATTGCGCACCGGACCGTAGAAGCTCGTCTCGTTCGATGAGCCCATGGCGAACTCGTCCATGTTCGTCTTGCCGAGCATCACGGTTCCAGCCGCCTTGAGCTTGGCGACCACGGTCGAGTCGTAGGGCGCGATGAAGTTATCGAGCATGCGCGAGCCGCATGTGGTGCGCACACCTTCGGTGCAGAACAGGTCCTTGTGCAGGATGGGCACCCCGGTCAGGGCAGCGCCTCGACCCGCCGCGATTTCCCGGTCGGCGGCCGCGGCCTGCGCGAAGGCGCCGTCCTGGGTGATCGAAATGAGTGCATTGAGCGTCGGCTGTGCGGCCTCGATGCGCGCGAGCAACGCGCGCGTCAGCTCGACGCTCGAGAACTCCTTGTTGCGCAGTCCCAGGGAGAGCTCGGCCAGCGTTTTCGCATGGATGCTCACTCGATGACCTTGGGCACCAGATACAAAGCCGCCTCCACGCGGGGCGCGTTGGTCTGATAGCGCTCGTGATGATCGCGTTCTGTGACGTGGTCCTCACGCAGACGCTGGACGCTGCCCGAGAGGGGATGCGCCATCGGAGTCACCCCGCCCGTGTTGGCGCGCTCGAGCTCGCCGACGAGAGACAGGATGCGCGACAGGCTGTCCTGATAGACGGAGATTTCGTCCGGGCGCAGGTCGAGGCGCGCGAGGTGAGCGATCGCGCCGATCTGCGCGGCATCTAGCGAGTGGTCGGCCATAGTCTGATGAGTGTCGCAAAACCGCAGAAAAAACGGCGCGAAATCATACACCTCGGCTTGCTGAATGTCGTGTTGGTTGATATGTTACGCGCCACTTTGGGGGGGTCCTCCCGGTCGCATTCTCCGGTCGCTTCATGTTCAAACGGTTGCGCGGCTATTTTTCCAGCGATCTATCGATCGATCTCGGCACTGCCAACACGCTGATCTACGTACGCGACAAGGGCATCGTGCTCAACGAGCCCTCGGTCGTCGCGGTGCAGGATGAGCCCACGCGCGGCGGCAAGATCATCGTCGCAGTTGGCTCGGAGGCCAAGGGAATGCTTGGCCGCACCCCTGGCCACATCACCGCGGTGCGTCCGATGAAAGACGGCGTCATCGCCGACTTCACGTACACCGAGAAGATGCTCCAGTACTTTATCAACAAAGTGCATGGCAATCGCATGCTCAAGCCCTCACCGCGCGTGCTCGTGTGCGTGCCGTTCGGCTCGACGCAGGTAGAGCGGCGCGCCATTCGCGAGTCGGCCGAGGGCGCGGGTGCTCGCAACGTCGCCATCGTGAGCGAGCCCATGGCCGCCGCGGTCGGTGCGGGGTTGCCCGTGCACGAGGCGCGCGGCTCGATGGTGCTCGACATCGGTGGCGGGACCTCCGAGGTTGCGGTGCTGTCGCTGAACGGCATCGTGTACGCGAACTCCGCGCGTATCGGCGGCGACCGCTTCGATGACGCGATCATGAACTACGTCCGCCGCAACTACGGCATCCTCATCGGCGAGGCGACGGCGGAGCGCATCAAGATCGAGATCGGCTCGGCCTATCCCGGCCAGCAGGTGCGCGAGCTGTCGGTGAAGGGACGCAACCTCTCCGAGGGCGTGCCACGCAGCTTCACATTGAACAGCAACGAGATTCTCGAGGCTCTGCAGGAACCGTTGCAGAGCATCGTGAGCGCGGTCAAGCAAGCTCTCGAGCAGACTCCACCCGAGCTCGGCGCTGACGTTGCCGAGCGCGGCATCGTGCTCACCGGCGGCGGAGCCCTGCTGCGCGACATCGACAAGCTCTTGACCGAAGAAACCGGCCTTCCCGTGGTCGTCGCCGATGACCCTCTCACCTGCGTTGCGCGCGGCGGCGGGCGCATCCTGGAACTGATGGACGAGATGGGTCCGGGCCACTTCGGCCTCGAGTAGGCGCGATGTTGGCCTGGTCGTAGCGTGGCAGCATTCGGAGCAGGCGCAAAACGACCGCTGCCGGGACGAGGGATCGCCCCTGGTTTTCGCTTCACCCTGTACGCGATCGGATCGATCGTGCTGATGTTCCTGGATCAGCGCCGTGGCTACCTGGAGCAGGCGCGCTATGTATTGAGCGCCGCCGCCTATCCGCTGCAGCTTGCCGTGAGCTCACCGACCGCCGCCTGGCACTGGCTGCAGGAGAGCTATGCGACACGCGAGCAGCTGCAAGCCCAGAACGCCGAGTTGCGTGAGCGCGAGCGGCTGCTCGAGCTCAAGACTTTGCGCTTCGAGGCGCTCGCGCGCGAGAACGGCGAGCTGCGCGGCCTCAAGGATGCGCTGCCCTCGGTCGCCGAGCGCTGGCTGGTCGCGGAGGTCGTCAACGTCGAGCTGAGCAGCCTGCGCCAGCGCCTGCTCATCAACCGGGGCAGCCACAACGGCGTGTTCAAGGCTCAGGCGGTCATGGACTCATATGGACTGCTCGGTCAAACGACGCACATCGGACCCTGGAGCGCCGAGATCATTCTGGTGACCGACCCGCAGCACGCCGTTCCCGTGCAGATCGAGCGCACTGGACTTCGCACCATCGCCGTCGGCGCAGGCGATGCGGAGTCGCTGGCGCTGCCGTACCTGCCGGCGAATGCCGACGTGAAGGTCGGTGATCTGCTGGTGACCTCCGGCCTCGGTGGTGTCTTCCCCCAGGGTTATCCGGTGGCCCGCGTGGCCGAGGTGCGCCGCGACGCCGTGCAGCCGCTCGCTCAGATTCGCGCAACCCCGCTCGCGCGTCTCGACCGGCTGCGCGAAGTCATGCTGGTCTGGTTCCAGGCCGATCATCCGGCGGCGCCCGCCAGCCTCGCGGGTGATGCCAAATCCGGCAATGCGGGGCTGCAACCCCAGAAGGTGCTGCCCAGGCCGCCGCCGGCCCCCGCGCCGGGCAGCGCCGCGCCGAGCACCGCATCGCCTGCCGCGAGCGGCCCCGCGCAGGCCTCCAACGCGAGTCCCCAGCCATGAACGCGCGTCTTGCCGAGCCGCGCGCACGGATGCTCGTCACCTCGTTCGTGGCGTTGATCCTCTCGGTGTTGCCGCTTCCGGGGTGGCTCGAGATCGCGCGCCCTGCGTTTCTGGTGCTGACCGTGCTCTACTGGTCGATCGCGGCGCCGCGGGCGGGCGGTCTGCTGCTCGGATTCGCCGCGGGTCTGGCGCTTGATGTGTTTCAGGGGGCGGTGCTCGGTCAGCACGCGCTCGCGCTCACCGTCATCACCTACATCGCCGTCCGCGAGCATCAGAAGATCCGCTCGAAGCCCGCGTTTCAGCAGGCACTCATCGTGTTCGGCGCGCTGATCGTGTACGAGTTCATCGTGTTCGCCATCGACGGCTGGAGCGGACATCCGCTCACGAGCCCACTGCGCTGGGTGCACACGGTATCGGGCGCCATCCTGTGGCCGCTCGCAACGGCCGTGCTGGAGCGGAGCCATACGCCGCGCTAGCCAAATGAGAACTGCGTCTCATCAAGCTGCATGCACCCGCTCGGGCGCGGCGTGACAATCCGCACGTGAACAAATTCCGGATCAAGGATCACTGGAAAGAGCAGAGGCTCTTCGAGCGCCGGGCTCTGATCGCGGCGATCCTGATCGCAGGGCTCATCGTGACGCTCGGCGGGCGACTGTACCTGCTGCAGGTCCAGCGCCACGAATACTATTCGCAGCTGTCACAGGGCAATCGCGTGCGCGTCGAGCCGATTCCCGCCGCCCGGGGGCTCATCGTGGACCGCAACGGCGAGCTCCTCGCGGGCGGCCAGCCCGCCTATCAGCTCGAGCTCGTGCGCGAGGAAGTGCCCAACCTCGAAACCACGCTGCGTGGACTCATCGAGATCGGCATGATCTCGAGCGAGGAGCTGGCCGACGTTCGCCGCACGATTCTCTCGCGTCGTGGCTTCGACAGCGTGCCCGTGCGCCTGCGCATGTCGGACGATGACGTAGCGCGCTTTGCCGTGCGGCGCTTCGAGTTCCCGGGCGTGGACATCAAGACGCGACAGACGCGCGCCTACCCTTACGGCCGGCTCGCCGTGCATGCGCTTGGTTACGTAGGCGCCATCAGCGAGCAGGACCTGCAGCGCATCGACACGGCGGCCTACAACGGCACGGCTTTGATCGGCAAGCTCGGCGTGGAAAATGCCTACGAGGATCAGCTGCACGGCAAGAACGGCTTTCGCGAAGTCCTGGTCAACGCGCAGGGTCGCTCGGTCGACAAGCTCGGCTCGCTCGTGCCGGACCTGCGCACCAAGGCTCCCGTGGCCGGACGCGATCTGGTGCTGTCCATCGATCTGAAGACTCAGCGCACCGCCGAGGATGCGCTCGCGGAGCATCGTGGCGCGGTCGTCGCGCTCGATCCCAACAATGGCGATGTGCTCGCGCTCGCGAGCATGCCGGGATTCGATCCGTCGCTCTTCGCCCGCGGCATCACGCGCGCGGAGTACGCCGCGCTGACCGACGACATCGACAAGCCGCTGCTCAACCGCGCATTGCGCGGTGCCTATCCGTCCGGATCGACCATCAAGCCTGTCCTCGGCCTTGCGGCCTTGACCGACCGCACCATCGAGGCGAACACGAAAGTATTCTGCAACGCGGTCTTTTCTTTGCCAGGGAGCCGGCACGTCTGGCGCGCCGACAAGGACGAGCCGCGCGGCTGGCTCGATCTGCCCGAGGCGATCTCGCGCTCCTCAGACGTGTACTTCTATCGGCTCGCCTCGACACTGGGCATCGATCGCATCGCGGCGTTCCTGGCGCCTTTCGGCTACGGCGAGCCCACGGGCATCGATATCGGCGGCGAGAAGCCCGGACTTCTGCCATCGCCCGAGTGGAAGCGCAAGGTCTTCAAACGCCCCGAGGATCAGATCTGGTTTCCCGGCGAAACGGTCAACCTCGGGATCGGTCAGGGCTACCTGCTCGTCACGCCGCTGCAGCTGGCGCACATCGCGGCCACGCTCGCGGAGCGCGGCCGCAACTTCCGGCCACGTCTCGTCAAGGGCGTGCGCGACGCCAACGGCCATGTGAGCGCGCTCGCTCCGATCGAGGGGCATCCGGTCTCGAACGTGTCCGACGCGAGCTGGAGCGTCGTGATCGAAGCGATGGTCGGCACGACCCGCTGTGGTCCGTACTGCGGCACGGCCCATGTGGCTTTCAACGGCTCGACGTATCCGGTCGCGGGTAAGACGGGCACGGCACAGGTTTACACCGTGGCCCAAGATGCCAAGTACAACGCGAAGACGCTGCCGGAGCGGCTGCGCGATCACGCCTGGTTCATTGCCTTCGCCCCCGCGGACGCGCCGCGCATCGCCGTCGCCGTGCTCGCAGAGAACGCCGGCTTCGGCTCGATGTCCGCAGCGCCCATTGCGCGCAAAGTGATGGATGCGTATCTGCTCGACGCCGACGGGAAGCTGAAGCCGGCACCGCCTGGCACGATGCTGGCCCCGCGCTCTTCCAAACCCGCCCCCGACACCAAGACAGCGTCCGGGCAGACGCCCGTCGAGCCGCCGCCGGTCGAGCCCCCGCCGACGATCGAGCAGGCGACGGATGGCACCGTCATGAGTGCGCAGACGGAATCGGAATCGCAGGACTGATGATCTACGAAGGAATCAGCGATGCCTCACGCGCCCGCCGCACCCTCACGGGGACGGCGCGGATGCTGCTCGCGCTGAAGCTCGACGGTCCGCTTCTCATTGGGCTCGCTCTGGTTGCCGCCTATGGGCTCGTCGTGCTGTACAGCGCGTCGGGCCAGAGCATGGCGACCGTGATCCGTCAGATGATGCACCTGGGAATGGGTGCGGTTGCGATGCTGCTGCTCGCGCAGGTCAGCCCGAACTTCCTGCGGCGCAGCTCGCCCTTTCTCTTTGTGCTCGGAGTGGTGCTGCTCGTCGTGGTGGGCGCTATCGGCTACATCGGCAAGGGCGCACAGCGCTGGCTCGATCTCGGGATCATGCGCTTTCAACCCTCCGAGCTCATGAAGCTTGCCGTACCGATGATGTGCGCCTGGTATCTGCACGACCGGCCACTGCCACCGAGCGTGCCGTCGCTGCTGCTGCTGACCGCCATCATCGCGCTCCCGGCAGGCCTCGTGGTGCTGCAGCCGGATCTGGGCACGGGCGCACTGATCATGATTGCCGGCGCGCTGGTCATCGTCATGGCGGGACTACAGATCCGCATCATGGCGGCACTGCTCGGGCTCGCGGCCGCCGCAGGCTGGGGCGGCTGGCACTTCCTGCACGACTATCAAAAAAAGCGCGTCCTCACATTCATGGATCCGCAGACCGATCCGCTCGGTGCCGGCTATCACATCATTCAGTCGCAGATCGCGATCGGCTCGGGCGGGGTCTTCGGCAAGGGCTGGATGAACGGCAGCCAGGCTCAGCTCGAGTTTCTGCCGGAGCGCTCGACGGACTTCATCTTCGCAGTCATCGGCGAGGAGTTCGGGCTCCTCGGACTGCTGCTCCTGCTGCTGCTCTATGCATTCATCGTCGGCCGCGCGATCTATCTGTCGACGCAGACGCAGGACACCTTCGCGCGGCTGCTCGCGGGCAGTCTGGCGCTGACGTTCTTCGTCTATGTCTTCATCAATGCCGGCATGGTGAGCGGCCTTCTGCCGGTGGTCGGTGTGCCGCTGCCGCTCGTGAGCTATGGCGGAACCTCTATGGTGACCCTGCTCGCAGGCTTCGGTATTCTCATGGCGCTCTATTCGCATCGGAAGCTCATCGGTTCGTAGTGAAGCAAAGACTGCTTTCAATCCTTCTCAGTTGCATGGCTCTGGCGCCGGTTGCGGGCGCTGCCGTCCCACGGCATCCCGGATTCGATCTGAAGCGCACCGAGATCCGTGCCTTCGTGACGCAGATCGTCAAGCGCGACGCGCTGAGCCGGCGGCGCGTGATGAAGCTGCTCGCGAGCGCGCAGCCCCAACCCAAAATCATCGAGGCCATGAACAAGCCCGCGGAGCATGTGCTCGAGTGGTGGGAATACCGTCCCATCTTCGTGAACGAGACACGCATCTCCGAGGGCGTTGAGTTCTGGCAGGCCCATCGTGACTCGCTGCAGCGCGTGGAGGCCGAGCATGGGGTGCCGGCGCAATACCTCGTCGCGATCCTCGGCTGCGAGACCCGCTACGGCCGCATCACCGGCCATGACCGCGTACTCGACTCGCTCGCAACGCTCGCGTTCGACTATCCGGCGCGCGGTGAATTCTTTCGCAGCGAGCTCGAGCAGTTCATCCTGCTCGTGCGCGAGGAGCACCTGGATCCGCTCACGGTCAAGGGATCCTACGCTGGCGCGATGGGCGCGCCGCAGTTCATGCCTTCCACCTACCGTCGCTATGCCGTCGATGCCAGCAATGATCATCGGCGTGATCTGTGGAACAACTGGGACGATGTGCTCGCGAGCATCGCGAATTATCTGCGCCAGAACGGCTGGCAACCCGGATCGCCGGTCCTCGTCGAGGCGCGGCTCGATCCGGACGCCGACTTTCAGATCGACCCGAGCAGTCTCGATCTGAGCGCGACGCTCGAGGCGTTGAGCGAGCACGGCGTGCGCGCAGATCTCGCTGCCCCCGGCTCCACTCCCGCCATGCTCATCTCGGCTGAACAGCAGGACGGGCCCTCTTATCGCATCGGCTTCAACAATTTTCGCGTCATCACGCGCTATAACCGCAGCGCACGCTATGCCATGGCCGTGAACGACCTGGCTCAGAACATCGCGGCGCGGGTGCGCGCCAGCACCGCACCGTCCTCGTGATCCGCGGCGAGTCGCTCATCCGTGGCGCCCGCTTCGGCCTCGGCGCCGCGCTGATTCTGCTGGCAGGCTGCTCGCTCACCGCACCAACTCACCGTCCGGCACCGCCGCCCGCGAGCAGTGTGCCGGTCACCCCAGGCGTGCCGGCAGCGCCCCCTGACCTTCTGTCGACCCCCGATGCCGTCCCGCGTGCCGAGCCGCGCAGCCGATCCGGCAATCCGCCCTTCTATGACGTGCTCGGACATCGGTATTTCGTTCTCTCGACGGCAGAGGGCTATGCAGAACGTGGCGTTGCTTCCTGGTACGGCCCGACGTTTCATGGGGTGAGCACGGCCATGGGCGAGCCGTACGACATGTACGCCATGACCGCGGCACACAAGACCCTGCCAATCCCCGCCTACGCCCGGGTGACGAATCTGCGCAACGGCCGCAGCGTCGTGGTGCGGATCAACGATCGCGGGCCCTTCGTTGCGAATCGGCTGATCGATCTGTCCTATACCGCCGCCGCCAAACTGGACATGCTTCGAGAAGGAACGACGCTCGTGGAGGTGCGCGCACTGACACCCGGCGCCCCGCAAGCCGAGGCGCTGACGCGCGCCTCGCAGACGCCACCGCCGGAGCTGTTCGTGCAGGCAGGTGCGTTCGCCGATGAGCAGAACGCACGCAATCTGCTGTCGCGCCTGCATGCCGCGGGTTTAGGCAAGGCCTTTCTGCTCGCGCCGACCGGCGCTCGGCGGTTGTACCGCGTGCGCGTGGGACCGGTTGCAAGCGTCGCGCAGTACGATGAGCTCACCGCACGACTTGCGAAGCTCGGTGTTCCGGGCGCGCGACTCGCGCTCGATTGAGTGCGCGCTCCGCTCATGGCAGAGCTGCAGCTCGACCACACGCGCGGCACACCCGAGGCACCGCGCGATGTGATCTGCCGCACCTCTCGGCCGCAGAGGTTACGTATAGAATCGCCGGCTTCGAAAATATCGGCGCATCACCGGGGGATATCGCGAATGTTTCGCTCGCCGTTGTCTTGCTTCGTGCTCGTGCTCGTGGCCTGTGGGCTCGCAGGTCCAGCCGGCGCACTGCCGATCCCGCAACCGCCGGCCGTGACCGCGCGCGCCTACATCCTCATCGACTATCGCAGCGGCCGCGTGCTGGCCGCAGAGCATGCGGATGATCGGATGGAGCCCGCGAGCCTCACCAAGCTCATGACCTCGTACGTCCTCTTCAAGGCACTGAAGGAAGGCCGTCTGAAGCTCGATGATCCCGTCACCATCAGCGAGCACGCCTGGCGCTCGGAAGGCTCGCGCACCTTCGTGCAGGTGGGAAGCCAGGTGCCCGCCGAAGTGTTGATCAAAGGCATGATCGTGCAGTCCGGCAACGATGCCACCATTGCGCTCGCCGAGCGCGTCGGCGGCACCGAGCCCGCGTTCGCGCAGCTCATGAACGAGTATGCCAAGCGGCTCGGCATGGCGAGCTCGCACTTCGCAAACAGCGACGGCCTGCCCGATCCGCAGCACTACACCACGGCTCGCGACCTGACGGTGCTGGCGCGCGCACTGGTGCGCGAGTTTCCCGAGTACTACCCCTGGTACAGCATCCGCGAGTTCACCTGGAACAAGATCAAGCAGCAGAATCGCAACGGCCTGCTCGAGCGCGATCCCACCGTCGATGGCATGAAGACCGGGCACACCGACAGCGCCGGCTTCTGCCTGGTCACCTCCGCGAATCGCAATGGCATGCGACTGATCTCCGTCGTGCTCGGATCGCCCTCCATCAAGGCGCGCGAGGATGCGAGCGCGGCGCTGATCGGCTACGGCTATACGTTCTTCGAGACGGTCAAACTGAAAAACCGCGGCGATGTCGTCCTGAGCCCCCGCGTGTATCTCTCCGCGGATGCTGCAGTCCCGGTCGGAGTCGACTCGGACATTTGGGTCACGCTCGGCCGCGGTGATGCAGCCTCATTGCACTCGGCCACCCAGATCACCCAGCCGCTGCGCGCTCCGCTCGCGGCCGGACAAAGGCTCGGAGAGCTGACCTTCACGGGCACCAGCGGGGATGTCGTGGCGCGCACGCCGCTCGTCGCTTTGAAGCCGGTGCCGAAGGGGGGCCTTTGGACCCGCTCGTTCGACACCGTCGCGCTGTGGTTCAAATAAGCTGACCTTGCGGGAGAGCACTTGGCCGAGCCCCTGCCTATCTGCTATCTGAACGGCAGTTTTCTGCCGCTGCGCGATGCGCGCATCTCGCCTCTCGATCGCGGCTTTCTGTACGCCGACGGCGCCTACGAGGTCATGCCGGTCTACGCGGGGCGCCCGTTTCGCCTCGGCGCCCACTGCGAGCGGCTGACGCGCAGCCTCGCGGAGCTGCGCCTGCCCGATCCGCTCAACCGCACCGACTGGCGGGAGATCTTCGCGACACTGATTGCCCGCAACGGCAGCGGCGATCAGTACGTTTACTGGCAGGTCACCCGCGGCGCGGAGTACGGGCGCAACCATGCGCCTCTGCCCGAAGTGCCACGCACGATCTTTGCATTCTGTGCTCCGCTGCCGCTGCCCGGCTCCGCCCTCCTCGAGCAAGGGCTCTCCTGCATCACCGCAGGCGATACGCGCTGGGCACGCTGCGACGTGAAGTCCATTGCATTGCTTGCGAACGTGCTGCTGCGCCAGCTCGCGGTCGATGCCGCAGCGGCCGAGACGATCCTGCTGCGCGACGGCGACGTGACCGAAGCCTCCTCCTCCGCGGTGCATGCCGTCATCGGGGGCGAGCTGCGCACGCCTCCACACTCGGCGCGCGTGCTTCCCGGAACGACGCGCGGCGTGATCGATGAGCTCGCCGAGCGCATCCGCTTGCCGCATCGCTCGACTCGGATCAGCGAGGCGGAGCTGCGCAGCGCGGATGAGATCTGGCTGTCCGCCGTCACCCGTGAGGTCGTGCCGGTCACGCTGCTCGATGGCAGGCCCGTGGGTCGCGGAGTGCCGGGGCAGGCCTGGCGACGCATGTACAGCGAGTTTCAGCGCTACAAGCAGGAGCTCGCTGGACAGCCCTGGTGAGTGAGCCACTGCTTCGCTTTCCGACGGACTATCCCGTCAAGGTCGTCGGCCGGGCCAGCGACACGCTGCGCGCGCAGATCGACGCGATCGTCCTCAAACATGCTCCGGACCTTGATGCGAGCCGCACGAGCGAGCGCCTGAGCGCGAACGGGAACTTTCTCTCCATCTCCTACCTCATCCGCGCTGTGAGCGCGGATCAGGTGAAGGCTCTTGCCGCTGAGCTCACGGCCTGCAAATCTGTGTTGCTCGTCATCTAGCTTTCGTGCCAGCGCCGTCACGAGTGTTCGACCGTCGCCTTTACACGGCCTCGGCCGTCGTGGCCGCGATCGTGGTCCTGGTGGGTTTCTCTCGCACGTTCTACCTGCGCGCCTGGTTCGAGACGCCGCCGCTGTCGGCACTGCGTTATGTGCATGGCGCGCTCATGACCCTGTGGTATTCGCTGTTCTTGGTACAAGTCATTCTCGTCTCCCGCCGCCGCATCGATCTGCATCGCAGGATCGGTGTCCTGGCGTCAGTGATCGCGCTGGCACTCGTGGCCGCCGGCATCCTGACCGCTGTCGACTTCGTCACCCGCATGCGTCCGAACCCCGATGAGGCGGCCGGCGCCGCGGCTGTCGCGGGCTTTGATTTCGTCTCGCTGTTGGTTTTCAGCCTTCTGGTTGGAGCCGCTCTCGCATTGCGCCGGCGTAGTGACACCCACAAGCGCTTGATGACTCTCGCATCCCTGAGCTTGCTCGGGCCACCGCTCGCTCGCCTGGTCACCGACCAACAGGCAGTCTGGCTCACCTACCTGTTCGTGCTGCTCCCGATTGTCATCGACACTTGGCGCAATCGAAGACTGCACCCCGCATTTGCCTGGGGCGGCTTGACGATTCTCCTGAGCACCCAGATGGCGTTGCACTATGTCGTCTCACCTTCCTGGATCGACTTCGCCTTGCGGACTTTTCCCTAGAAGCGAGCGGCTATAACCACTTTGTTACCCGAGCGCCTCGGCACGCCGTTTAGCATTGGCTTCGCATGTCGATCACGCTCGATCAGGTCACGAAGCGCTACCAGGGATCGCCCGTCGTCAATGATGTCTCGCTGGACATCGGTGACGGGGAGTTCTTCGTTCTGCTCGGCCCGAGCGGCAGCGGCAAGAGCACCCTGCTGCGGGCCATCGCGGGCCTCACCGGAGTCGATCACGGCCGCATTGCCCTGCATGGCCGGGATGTGACGCACGTCGCCGCCCGTGAGCGCGGCGTCGGACTGGTTTTTCAGAACTATGCGCTGTTTCGCCACATGAGCGTGGCGGACAACATCGAGTTCGCCTTGCGGGTTCGCCGCACCCGTGGCGCAGAGCGGCGCGCCCGGCGCCGCGAGCTGCTGCGGCTGGTCGCGCTCGAAGGCATGGACGATCGCCTGCCCGCCGAGCTGTCCGGAGGCCAGCAGCAGCGCGTCGCCGTGGCGCGGGCACTGGCCCACAAGCCCGAAGTGCTGTTGCTCGATGAGCCGTTCGGGGCGCTCGATGCCAAGATCCGCGAGGAACTGCGCCGCACCATCCGCGAGGTCCAGCGCGAGCTCGGCATTACAACCGTGCTCGTGACCCACGACCAGGAAGAGGCCTTCGCGCTCGCCGACCGCATCGGCGTCATGAATCTCGGACGCCTGCTCGAGATGGGCTCGCCCGAGGATCTGTATGCGCGTCCGGCCACCCGTTTCGTCGCGACGTTCCTCGGAGCCGCCAACCTCCTGCTCGCCCGCCAAAGCTCCCGCGGAGTGTGCTTCGGCGATGATCCCGTCATTCCTCCTGCGCGCGAATCGCCAGCGGGCCCTCGCGAGCGCGAGCATGAGGTCGTCGCAGTGCTGCGGCCGGAGGAAGTGGAGCTCGCGCCCGCGCGTGATGCACTCAAGTCCATGTACATGGCGCACGGCGCGGTCGAGGAGATCCTCTTCAGCGGCGCGCTCGAGCGCATGCGGGTGCGACTGGCGAACGGCACGCCCGCTGCACAGGTGGTGCGCTCGGAGGATGGAGCCGACAGCGGCTTTCTCGAGGTGACTCGCACGCAGCACGAGCAGCGCGTGTTCCCGCTCGTGCCCGGGCAGTCGGTCGCGATCGGCGTGCGGCGCCTGCACGTGCTGCCGACACCCTTGTCCAGCTTCACGGTGTGCTCGCAGAGCGAGCCGCTTGCTCAGGCACTGAGTCGTCAGGCGTTCCTGGTAGAGATCGCGGCGCGCATGAAGACGCGCGTGGCGGTGCGCGTCGAGCAGGGGCTGGGCACACGGCTCGACGCCCCGGATGAGGCCGTGGCGCCTTTCGTCGGCGCAGCCGTCGTTGCCTCGCGACCGGGCAGCGTGGAATCCATCGCCTGGCTTTTGCAGCACGGCGCCGATGAGGTGCTGGTGTTGCCCGAGGCGGCGCCCCCGCCGCGACGCGTGCTCATTCACTGGGTGGATGAGAACGCGCGGCGCGCGACGCTTGCGGTGTCGGCGAGCCTGTTGCGGCATGTCTCGGCAGAGGCCGTCTATGTCGGCATTCTGCCCGATGAGGGCGCCTCCGAGTGGCAGCGTCCGCTTGGCATGCGCGCGCTGCTCGATGCGCGCTCGGAGGCTCAGGCGGTGCATGGCCTGGAGATGCGCACGGAGCTGCGGTTCGGCGATGTGGCGCAGCAGCTCGCGAGCCGCCTTGCCGAGGCTCCCGATCAGATGCTCGTCCTGGGGATCAGCGACGCGACCGAGCTCACCCGGCGCTTTTCGGCGCTCTTCGCAGCGCCGGGGCGCGCGCTTCTCGTCGTCTATCAGCCCCCCGACGCGGTGCGCCGCTACTGACATGGCTTACAGACAACCGAGCGTCCTGCCGGGGTTCGGGCTCACGTTCGGCATCACGACCTTCTTTCTCGGGGCCATCGTCCTCATTCCGCTCGCGGCGCTCGTCCTGATGACGGCCTCGATGCGCTGGGACGAGTTCCTGCGCGTGATCCTGAGCGCACGCGCGCTTGACTCCTACCGGCTGACTTTCGGCGCCTCCATCCTGGCGGCGAGCATCAATCTCACCTTCGGATTCATCATTGCCTGGACGCTCGTGCGCTACGAGTTTCCGGGACGCAAGCTGATCGATGCCCTGATCGACATGCCGTTCGCGTTGCCGACGGCGGTCTCGGGCATCGCATTGACGACGGTATTTGCGCAGAACGGCTGGATCGGCCGCTACCTGGATGTCCTCGGTATCCGTGTCGCCTATACCTGGGTGGGAGTCACCGTCGCCCTGACGTTGATCGGGATGCCCTTCATGGTGCGCACGGTGCAACCCGCGATCGCGGAGGTGCAGCGCGAGCTCGAGGACGCGGCCGAAACGTTGGGCGCCGGCCGCCTGTACTCGTTCCGTCGCATCGTGCTGCCGACGGTGCTGCCTGCCATGCTGACCGGCTTCACGCTCGCCTTCGCCCGCGCCGTCGGCGAGTACGGCTCGGTGATCTTCATCGCCGGCAACCTGCCCGGCAAGACCGAGATCACACCGCTTCTGATCGTCGTGCACCTGGAGGAATTCGACTATCGCGGAGCAGCGGCGCTCGGCTTCGTGATGCTCGTCATCTCCTTCGCCGTGCTGCTCACCATCAACCTCCTGCACACCTGGGGGCGCCGTCGCATCGTTGCGACGGCACGCTGATGTCCGGCGAGCAGCCCGCGGCAATGCGCGCCGAGATCGTCTCGCGCCCCGGGCGCGATACGTTCCTCGCCGTGATCCTGCGCTGGATCCTCATCGGCATCTCGCTCGCGTTCCTGGCGGCGCTGCTCTTTGCGCCGCTCGTGACGGTGTTCGTGATGGCGCTGCAGAAGGGCATCGCGCTTTACCTGAAGAACCTGACCGATCCGGATACCCGTGCCGCGATCCGCTTGACGCTGACGGTGGCCGCCGTCGTCGTGCCGCTCAATACGGTCTTTGGGCTCGCCGCTGCCTGGTGCATCGCCAAGTTCGAATTCAAGGGCAAGAGCTTTCTGCTCACGCTGATCGACCTGCCGCTCGCGGTCTCGCCCGTCATCGCTGGCATGGTGTTCCTGCTGCTCTTCGGTCTGCAGGGCTGGTTCGGCGAGTGGCTGCAGGATCACGATATCAATGTCATCTTCGCGCTTCCCGGCATCATCCTCGCAACCATGTTCGTGACCTTTCCGTACGTCGCGCGCGAGCTGATCCCGCTGATGCAGCAGGTCGGCAATGACGAGGAAGAGGCTGCCATCACGCTCGGCGCCGGCGGCTGGATGACCTTTTTCCGCGTGACGCTGCCGAAGGTCCGCTGGGGGCTCATCTACGGAGTCATTCTCTGCAATGCGCGCGCCATGGGAGAATTCGGGGCGGTATCCGTGGTGTCGGGTCACATCCGCGGGCTCACCAACACCATGCCGCTGCACATCGAGATCCTGTATAACGACTACAACTTCGCTGGCGCGTTCGCGGTGGCGTCGCTGCTGACATTACTCGCGGTCTTGACTCTGATCATCAAGACGCTCGTCGAGCGCACGGGATACAAGCGGCGCTGATCCCTCATGCTCGAACGTCTCACCCGGCTTCTGCAACGACTGCGATTCGACCCTGGGAAGACGAGCCTCAGCTGGTTTCTGGCGCTCAGCCAGGTAGCCGTCGTGCTGCTCGTGGCCGGGGGAATCGCCTCCTACGCCGTCGAGCAGCTCCGCGATCTGGCCAATCAGGAAGGCAAGGGGCGCGTGCAGCTCGCGGGCGCGATGGCGCGCGAGGATCTGCGGCGCATGAGCGAGGATGCGCTCACGGCCGCGCGCGTGCTCGCCGACCGGCCCACTCTGGTGAGACTTCTGACCGAGAATCGGCCCGAGGCGCTGGTTCCGTTTCTGCGCCGCTTCTGCCAGACGGAAACCACGGATGCGTGCGCGGTCTTCGATGGTGCAACGCTCGTCGCACAGGCAGGTCCGGCGTCCATCCCCTGGGGTGACCTGGTGGCATCGAGCTCGGAGCAGGGCGAGAGCTTTCTGGCCGTACCCGCGCAGGCGCCGGCGCCGCTCATCGGCGCGGTGGCTTCGCTCACGGACCGTCCGACCGCGCGCGTCTTCATCGTGCGGCTTCTCGATACGAAGGTCGCCCAGAGCCTGAGTCACCAGGTGGGACTCGAGGTGCGGCTGGTGAACTACCGCACCTTCACCAGCGCACCGGTCGACGCACTGACCTCGCTGCACACCGCGGCACTCGCCGACGGACACTCGGCGGTCCAGCGCGTCGATGCGCTCGATCTGTACGCGGCGAGCTTTCCGGTCTTTGCTGCAACCGGCGAGGCGATCGCCTTCATCGAGGCGCGGCTGCCGGCCGCAGCCGTGGAGGACTCCGCCAATCATCTCATCCGGCGTCTCGTCATCACGACTCTGGTGCTCGGCATCCTCGCCGTGGTAGGCGGGGTCATGCTCGGCCAGTACGTGACGGCGCCGGTACACGCGCTGACGCAGGCGGCCCTGCGCCTCGGACAGGGCGATTTCTCCACCTCCATCCCGACTGCCGGCGCGGCGGAGGTCGGCGCGCTCGCGCGCACCATGGAGGACATGCGACGCAATCTCGTCGACCTCACCGGAACGCTGCGGCGGCGCGAAGCCGAGGCGCAGGCGGTGCTCGCCGGCATCGTCGAGGGTGTCTACGCCGTCGACAAGAACCGCACGATCCGCTATTTGAATCCTCAGGCCGCGCGGCTCCTCGGGGTGCAGGCGCCCGATGCCGTCGGCCGCTTCTGCGGCGATGTGCTGCGGCCGCGCGCCGAAGGCGGCGTGCGCCCCTGCGAGGTCCGCTGCCCCATTCTACAAGCGCGCAGCAGCGGCACGGCCCGGGCGCTCGAGCACCTGCAGACGAGCGCGCGCGACCCGCGCACGACCATCATCACGAGCTCGGAGATGGTCGATGGCCTGCAGGTGCAGGTCATCCGCGATGAGACCGAGCTCGAGGCCGTGCGCCGCGCGCGTGATTCGGTGCTCGCCAACATCTCGCACGAGTTCCGTACGCCGCTCGCAGCTCAGCTCGCCTCGATCGAGCTCCTGCGCGAGGGACTGCCTGCCATGAGCCTCGAGCAGCGCACCGAGCTCGTGCTGTCGCTCGAGCGCGGCACGCTTCGCCTCACTCGACTCATCGACAACCTGCTCGAGAGCGTGCGCATCGAGTCCGGGCAGCTGAGCATCCGCAGGCAAAGCGTCGTGCTCGCCGAGGTCGTCGAGGATGCCCGTGCTCTGATCGGCTCCCTGCTCGTGCTGCGCCAGCAGACCCTCGAGCTCGAGTTGCCGGAGGATCTGCCGCAGCTGAGCGCCGACAAGACCCGCCTGACTCAGGTTTTCGTCAATCTCCTCGCGAACGCCAACAAGTTCGCGCCGGAGGGCAGCGTGGTCCGCATCGGCGCCGAGGCCGCCGCGACGACGGTCACGGCCTGGGTGGAAGATGAGGGACCGGGGGTGCTCGAGAGTGAAGGCAGCATCATCTTCGATCCGTTCCGGCGCGGAGCCGACGCGGAGCCCGAGCCGGGCGGTCTGGGACTGGGCCTGTGGATCGTGAAGTCGATCATCGAACGGCATGGCGGAACGATCAGCGTCACGCGCACGCCGGCCGGCCGCACACGCTTCAACATCACATTGCCGGTGGACACCAGCGCATGAAAATCCTGATCGCCGACGATGATCGCGATCTGCTCGAGCTGATCGGCTTCGCGCTCACTCAGGCAGGCTTTCTCGTGCTGAAGGTGGCGGACGGTGCGGCAGCGCTGCGGACGTTCGAGGCCGAGGCGCCCGATCTGCTGGTTCTCGACATCAACATGCCCGGCGCCACCGGATTTCAGGTGTGCGAATCGGTGCGTGCCCGCTCGAGCGTGCCGGTGATGATGCTGACGGTCCGCAGCGAAGAGGAAGATCTCGTCAAGGCGCTCGAGCTCGGTGCGGACGACTATCTGACCAAGCCTTTCAGCCCGCGCACGCTGCTCGCGCGCGTGCGCGCGCTATTGCGGCGCGCCGGAATGGAGAGCTCGGCGCCGCTCGCCGCCGGGCGCGTGGCGCTCAACATGGATGAGCACACGGTACGGATCGGCGAGGGCGCGCCCGTGCGCCTCACCAAGCTCGAGCTGAGATTGCTCCACATGCTGCTCGCCAATGCCGGGCGCACCGTGAGCTCGGACCGGCTGCTGGTACAGATCTGGGGGCATCGCAACTCCGGCGACCGTCAGCTGCTCAAGCAGCTCGTGCACCGTCTGCGACAGAAAATCGAGGCCGACCCCGCAGTGCCACGCGTGCTGCAGACCGCCGCAGGCGCAGGCTACAAGCTCGTCGTTGAATGAGACATCGCTGGCAGTCACCGGCGCCGGCGCTCACTGTCCCGTGATCTGATCGAAGGTTCCGCCGTCGCCGAAGTGCTCCTGCTGTGCGCGCGGCCAGCCGCCGAAATCGGCGATCGACACGAGTTTGAGCTTGGGAAACTGATTCGCGTACTGAGCCGCGACTTCCGGATCGCGCGGACGATAGAAATGGCGCGCGATGATCTGCTGGCCTTCCTTGCTATAGAGATAGTTGAGATACGCCTGCGCGATCTCGCGCGTGCCCCGCTTGAGAACGACCTTGTCCACCACGGCCACCGAGGGTTCCGCCAGAATGCTGATCGAGGGGACGATGATCTGCAGCTTGTCCGCGCCGATTTCGCGCACCGCGAGGTAGGCTTCGTTCTCCCAGGCGAGCAGCACATCGCCAATGCCCTGCTGCACGAAGGTGGTGCTGGCAGCGCGCGCACCGGTATCGAGCTTGGAGACGTTCTTGAACAGCTTGCGCTCGAATTCCTTCGCGCTGGCATCGTTGCCTCCCGGCTGGGCGCGTGCCCACGCCCACGCCGCGAGGTAGTTCCAGCGCGCACCGCCGGATGTCTTGGGGTTCGGCGTGATCACGGCCACCCCGGGCCTGACAAGATCGCCCCAGTCGCGGATGCCCTTCGGGTTGCCCCGGCGCACGACGAAAACGATCGTCGAGGTATAGGGAGCGCTGTTGTTCGGCAGCCGCGACTGCCAGTTGAGCGGCAGAAGCCTGCCCCGCGTGGCGATGGCGTCGATGTCGCCTGCGAGCGCGAGCGTGACGACATCGGCCATGAGCCCGCCGATGACCGCGCGCGCCTGACTGCCCGACCCGGCGTGAGATTGCTTGATCTCCACGATCTGGTCGGTCTTTGCCCGCCAGTAGCGCGCGAACGCGACGTTGAAGTCGCTGTACAGCTCGCGGGTCGGATCGTAGGACACGTTGAGCAGCGTCACCGCGTCCGCTGCCTGAGTGAGCGTAGTGACCGCGGCGAGCGCCGCGATCAGAAGCAGTCGGCGCACAGGAAAGTTCCAAAGCACGATCGAGCTCCTCGACAAGCCATTGGCTCTAATGGGTTCTATCCTTAAGTGTCGCAAGCAGATGCGGCTCCAGGCCATCCGCGGCCGCGGCCACGGCGCGCGGCCCACCAAGCGCGCTCAGCTGCGTCATCTTAAGTCCCGCATATCCGCACGGATCGATGCGCTCGAAAGGCTCCAGATCCATATCGACGTTCAGAGCGAGGCCATGGTAGCTCGCACCGCGCCGGATGCGAATGCCGACACTCGCGAGCTTGCGCTCGGCCACGTACACGCCCGGGGCACCGCGTTGACAGGTCGCGTGAATGCCGAGCTCGCCCGCATAGCCGATGATCGCACGCTCCAGGGCGGTGACGAGCGCGTGCACACCGTACTTTGCGCGGCGCAGATCGATCAGGACGTAGACCACGAGCTGACCGGGGCCGTGGTAAGTGACCTGGCCGCCGCGATCGACCTGCACCACGCGGATCGAGCCCGGTGCAAGCAGGTGCTCGCGCCGCGCATTCATGCCGAGGGTGAACACCGGCGGATGCTCGAGGAACCAGATCTCATCGGCCGTCGACGCATCGCGCTCATCGGTGAAGCGCTGCATCGCCCGCCAGGCCGGCTCGTACTCGACGCGTCCGAGTCGACGAACGAGTGGCGGCGCCCCAGCCTCGATCACCGCAGCGCGCCGAGCGCTTGGTTGTCGAGTCCCGCGTTGTTGCGGTTGAGTGCCTGCTCGGCACGATAGCTCGAGCGCACGAGCGGACCTGCGACGCACTCGAGGAAACCGCGCTCGAGCGCCCACTCCCGATAGCGATCGAACTCGTTCGGCGCGACGAAGCGCTCGACCGGCAGATGATGCTGAGTCGGGCGCAGATACTGGCCGAGCGTGATCAGATCCACCCGCACGGCGCGCAGATCATCGAGCGTGTGTGCGATCTCGGTCTCCGTCTCACCGAGACCCAGCATCAGACTCGTCTTCGTGAGCACCTTTGGATGATGGCGCTTGGCGTGCTCGAGCACGCGCAGCGTCTGATCGTAGCCCGCCCGCGGATCGCGCACCGGATGCGTGAGGCGGCGCACGGTCTCGATATTCTGCGCGAACACCTCAAGCCCGGAGTCGACGACCGTCTCGACGGCGCTGAGCATCCCCTGGAAGTCCGGGGTCAGGGCTTCTACGGCCGTCTGCGGATTGCGCTCTTTGATCGCGCGCACGCACGCTGCGTAATGGGCTGCCCCGCCATCGGCAAGGTCATCGCGATTCACCGAGGTGAGCACGATGTAGCGCAGACCCAGAAGCTCGACGGTGCGGGCGGCGTTCTGCGGCTCCTCCGCATCGAGCCAGCCGCGAGGCTGCCCCGTGTCCACGGCGCAGAAGCGGCAGGCGCGGGTGCAGACGGAGCCCATCAGCATGATGGTGGCCGTGCCGGCGTTCCAGCATTCACCGATATTCGGGCACTTGGCTTCCTCGCACACCGTCGCGAGGCGATGCTCACGCACCAGGCCCTTGAGATGCTCGTAGCCCACGCCCGTGGGCGCCTTCGCCTTCAGCCAGGACGGCTTGGCGCCCGACTGCGGACGCACTGGGGCCTCCCCCTGCGCTTTGATGCCGTCGCGGATGGCCGTGAACCCCTGCGGCGTCACGTATTTTTCACCGCTGCGCACGCGGGTGGGTTCGGGCACAACGGGTATGCCTTTGAGCTGCGACATGACGCAGATTGTACGCGGTTGCGCCGCCCGGGCGCTCGACGAGCGGGTCAGCTCGCGGTGAGGTCCGATACCAGGCCGTAATAGACGCTGGATGTGCCCTGGCCCGTGACCGTCACGACGATCTGCGCCGGCGAATCGCTCGTGTTGACGTAGGCCAGCCCGCTGAATTTGATGCCGTTGAGCACGGCGTACGTGCCGGTACAGCTCTCCAGGGTATAGGACACCTCGAACATATTGTAGCTGGCGTCACCGGTCGCGACGGTGCCGTTGGCGACGCAACCGTTGCTCGGCCCCTGCGCAAAGAGAGTGCCCGTGGAGGATATCGTCACGGTCGCGCCGCCCAGCGGATCAAGTCCTGAGGTCACGGCCGATGTGGAGCCTGTATAGGTGGCGGCGATCGAGCTCAACGACTCGGCCATGTCGTACAGCGAGCTGAAGGTCAGCGACCAGGTGCTCATCGTTGCGCTGTTGTCGCTGGTGGTGAAGCTCAGCGTGCCGGTGAGGCTGCTCCCGCTCGTGAGGGTGCCATTGAACGTGCCGACGCCGTACGTCGAGCCATCGGAGAACTGCGCATTGAACTGCGTGTACCCATCGAGCGAGATCGCGATCGCTGTGCCGGCCACCTGTGCCGTACCGATGAACTGTTCGCCGTTCGAGAAGAAGAAATCGGCCGCGCCGCTTGAATCGATGAGTCCGATCATCTGCATGCCGGTGGCCGAATCCGTGCCGGTCCAGATCCCCGCCGGTGAGCCGTTGGTCGGAGTCGAGCTCGAGTCAGAGCCCGTTCCCAGCGAATCGTTGCAGGCTGCAAGGCAGCCGAGAGCCGCAACGAGAGCGATGTGCCGCCAGACAAGGTACAGATTCGCGTACATGCCATCTCCGCAATTCACCGGAGCGCGAGTCTGGCGAATCTGCGCGCAGGGAGCTGTAGCGAAGTGTTACCGCTTGACCTGCGTCACTTCCCCGAGCGCGAGCGCAGCCGTTCATCGAGCAGCGCCAGACGCTCGGGTGTGCCGATATCGAGCCACTCGCCCCGATGCAGCTGACCGCGCAGGCTGTCCGCGCGGATCGCCCGCTGCAGGAGCGGCAGCAGGGGGAAACGGCCATCGGTGCAGCCATCGAAGAACTCGCGCCGGTACATGCCGATGCCCGCATACGTGAAGCGCACGGCGGCATCGAGCACCACGCGATCGGCCTCGAGCCCGAAATCTCCGCGCGGGTTGTGGGCGGGGTTTCTGACCAGCACGATCTGCGCCTGCGATCGAGGCTCGAGCCTCAACGTGCTCAAGTCGAAGTCCCAGAAGTTGTCGCCGTTCACCACCACAAACGGCTCCGCCCCCAGAAGCGGCAGCGCGCGCAATATCCCACCGCCGGTCTCGAGCGGGACCGGGCCCTCCTCGCTGTACGTTATGCGCACTCCGTAAGCGTCCCCGGCACCCAGCGCCTCGCGAATGCGTGCTCCGAGCCAGGACAGATTGATGACGACATCACGCACGCCCGCGCCGCGCAGCGCTTCCAGATGATAGGCGATGAGCGGCTTGCCGCCTGCGAGGAGCAGCGGCTTGGGGGTCGTGTCGGTGAGAGGCCGCATGCGCTCGCCGCGGCCGGCGCACAGAACGATCGCTTTCACGGACCGTGTGCCGCGTGAGCGCGCGCAGCGTGCGGCTCGAGTGCCCGGGCGTTCGCGCGCGGCAATGCCGGCACGACGCGCTGCTCCAGGAACTGCGCGAGCCCGTGTAGCTCGGCATGGCGCCGGCAGGCATCGAGCGTGTATTCGAGCGTCAAGGGCAGATCACGCAGATAGCCGGACTTGCCATCCCGGTACCACAGGCGCGCGAAAATGCCGAGGACCTTCAGGTGGCGCTGTACGCCGATCAGATCGAACCAGCGCAGAAACTCGACGTCATCGCAGCCTGCATCAAAACCGTGCGTCTTGAGGTTGCGCCGATGGCGGCGCAGCCAGCTCTCCACCTGCGCGCGCGGCCAGGCGATGTAGCAGTCTTTGAGAAGGGAGACCAGATCGTAGCCGATGGGACCGCGCAAGGCGTCCTGGAAATCGATCACACCCGGATTGCGCTGCGCGAGCACCATGAGGTTGCGTGAATGGTAGTCTCGATGCACGAAGACCTGCGGCTGATCGAGGGCGGATCTGATCAGGAACTCGAACGTGCGCTCGAGCAGCGCGCGATCCTCCCGTGACAGCTCGAGCTGGAGGTGGCGGCCACAGAACCATTCGGGCATGAGTGACATCTCACGCAGCAGCGCGGCACGATCGTACGGATCGAGCTCGGCGGCGGCGGCGGCGCCACGCGCCTGCATTTCGGCGAGCACCTCCAGGGCGTCAGCGTACAGCGGCTCCGGATCGGCGCCGCTCGAGAGCCGCGCGAGATACTGCGTCGTACCAAGATCCTCAAGCAGCAGCAAACCGCGCGCGGCATCGGTCTCGTGCACGTGTGGTACGTGCACGCCAAGTCCCTCGAGCAGACCCGTCACTTTGAGATAGGGACGTACGTCCTCTCGATCCGGAGGCGCGTCCATGACGATGAGGCTGCCTTCGGGCCGAAAGACGCGGAAGTAGCGGCGAAAGCTCGCATCGCTCGATGCGGGCTCGATGCGCTCTGCGCGAACCTTGAGATCGCCTGCGAGCCAGTCCTGTATGAGCGCAAGACGCGCGTCGGATTGCGGCATCGGGGCATTATAATCCCGAGCCGCATGCTGCCTCCGCGCCCTTCGCTGCCGGTGTGCGGGCCGTCACGTCTGTGGAGCGCCTGCGCTCTCGCCCTGTTGCTGATCGGATCGCGCGCACACGCGCAGGATCCGCCGTCCTGTCCATCGATCGACGCGGACCGCGCCGCGCCTGCCAATGCATCGGCCGAGCCGCACAAAGCGCCGAGCCAGGCTCAGTCCGCCCTCGCCAAACCGGCTGCCGATGAGAAGTTCGACATCGATGGTGATCGCTTCGATGTGACGCTCGGGCAGAGCCGCGATGTCACGGCGCACGGAAACGTCATCGTGCGTCAGGGGGATCGCGAGATCCATGCGGATCAGGCGCACTACGACTCCGCGAGCAACACCGTGCAGGTGCAGGGCGCCGTCGAGTACGACGATCCGCTCGTGCGTCTGCGAGGATCCAACGGCTCGTATTCGCCGACGCAGGGGGCGGATGTCTCGCGGGCGCAGTTCGAGATGCGTCAGCGCAGCGCGCGCGGCAGCGCGCAGTCGATCGACTGGGGTCCCGCGGGCATCCTCAAGCTCGTCGGGGTGACGTTCACGACCTGTCCGAAAGCCGATGAGTCCTGGCTGCTGCGCGCCAAATCGATCTCGCTCGACACGGTCCAGCAGATCGGGACGGGCCGCGGCGCGACCGTCGACTTCGAGGGTGTGCCCATCCTGTATCTGCCGTGGATCTCCTTTCCACTGAGCGATGAGCGCAAGAGCGGCTTTCTGTTTCCGAGTTTCGGCACGAGCTCGACGAGTGGCATCGAGTTGCAGGTACCCTACTACTGGAATATCGCGCCCAATGCCGATCTGACGTTCGAGCCGCAGATCTACTCCAAGCGCGGCATCGATCTGTCCGGCGACACGCGCTACATCCTTCCGGGACAGAGCGGCGAGCTGCAGTGGCATTTCCTGCCGGACGATCGGATCACCGGCAATGACCGCAGCTTCGTGAGCCTCAAGGAGCTCGTGGAGCTGCCGGGCGACTGGCGCGTGCGCATCGACGCCGCCGACGTGAGCGATGCCGGCTATTTTCAGGATTTCGGGCAGGGACCCGAGAGCACCAGCGTCGACTTCGTCGAGCGATTCGCAGGGCTCAGCTACCGGGATGAGAACTGGCGCCTCGCCGCGCAGGTGCAGAACTACCGCACCATCGATCTCACCAACCTGTCCAACACGCCGGGCGACGATGAGCGGCCCTATGCGCGTCTCCCGCAGTTCCTGGCGAGCGGCGATTTTGCCTGGGGACCGGCTCGCGTGCTGCGCTACGGATTCGACTCGGAGCTCGTCAATTTCACCCGCGAGTACGGCGTGACCGGCTGGCGGTTCGATCTCATGCCGCATGCCGGGCTTGAACTTCGAGGGAGCGGGCTACTTCGTGCGTGAGAGCGTCGCCTGGCGCTACACCCAGTACGAGCTCGACGATACCCTGCCCGCCGAAGCCCGCTCGCCCTCGCGCACACTGCCGATCGAGAGCCTCGATGCGGGGCTGCTGTTCGAGCGCTCCGGCAACAGCGGACGCACGCTGACGCTCGAGCCGCGCATGCAGTATCTCTATGTGCCGTATCGCAATCAGAATGACCTGCCGGTGTTCGACACGGCTCTGCCGGATCTGAATCTGGTCGAGCTCTTCCGCACCAATCGCTACGTGGGCGCGGATCGACAGAGTGATTCCAATCAGGTGAACATCGGGGTGACGAGCCGGCTCCTGGACACGACGAGCGGCCAGCAGTTCCTGGCCGCAACGCTCGGCGAAACGTATTTTCTCTCGCAGCCGCGCGTCTCATTGCCGGGCGAGGCCGTCGCCGATCCGGCGCGGGAGGACGTGGTGGCCGAGCTCGCGCTCACCGCCTACAAGCACTGGAACATCAATCTCGGCGAGCAGTACAACGTCGCCGCGGCACGCACCGACCGCACCTTCGTGGAGCTGCAGTTCAAGCCTGCCCCCGAGAGCGTCATCAACATCGCCTATCGCTTCCAGCGCAATGTGCAGGACGAGGCGTTGGGCATCCCCGGGTGTGCGCTGAACCAACCGACCCTCAACTGCCCCCCTCCCGCGGACCCCCTCAAGCAGGCGGAGATCTCGGGTGCCTGGCCGGTCGCCCGCGACTGGGATGTCCTCGGGCGCATGGTGTATGCGCTCGACGGCCATCAGGCCCTGGAGCGCTTCGCGGGATTCGAGTACCACGCCTGCTGCTGGCGGATGCGGCTGCTCGGGCGTCGATTCGTGCGCAACAACACCGGACAGCAGGAGACGAGCGTCATGCTCGAGTTGGAACTCACGGGCCTGGCAAGTGTCGGATCAGCGCCTGACTCTTTCCTTGGGACGGAAATTCGGGGATACTCCCGCGAAACCATCAACTCCTTGATACAAATGGAAAAATCAGCCGCGTCTTACGGCGCTTGCCGCCTGCTGCGGCCTCGCGGCGCTCGCGCTCTCGAGCCTCGGCGCATGCCCAGACCCGCGAGCTCGACACCAAGGGAATGCTGCTCGATCGCGTCGCCGCCATCGTGAATGACGGGGTGGTGCTGAACAGCGAGCTCGATGATGAGGTCGCGCTCGTCGAGCGAGCGGCTGCGCAGCCCAGAAGCTCGAGCTGCCGCCCGCAGAACGTGCTGCGGCAGCAGGTGCTCGAGCGCCTGATCGTGCAGGAGATCCGAGATGCAGCGTGCGACCACGCCGGCATCAAGATCTCCGATGAGCCGGTCAATAACGCCATGCAGGACGTCGCGCAGCGAAACAACATCACGCTGTCAGCAGCTGCCCGACGCACTCGCGCAGCCAGGGCATCGACTACCCGGCCTACCGCGATGCGATGCGACGCGAGCTCACGCTCAGCCTGCTGCGCCAGCGCGACGTGGTCCAGCGCATCAGCGTCACGCCGCGCGAGATCGATCAGTATCTGGAGCACCAGGCGAAGCACCCGTCCGACAAGAGCGAATACAACGTCTCCCACATTCTGATCGCCGTGCCGCAGGACGCCACGCCCGCGCAGCTCGACGCAGGCCAGCAAACGCGCCAGGATGTCTACGAGCGCGCCAAGGGGGGCGAGGATTTCGCCAAGCTCGCGATCGCCTACTCCAACAGCCAGACGGCGCTCGATGGCGGCTCGCTCGGCTGGCGCAAGGGCACGGAGCTGCCGACCTTCCTGGCCGATGTCGTGCTCAAGCTGAAGCCCGGCGAAGTCAGCGAGCCGATGCGCGCGCCCACGCGGCTTTCATATCGTGCAGCTCAACGACATGCGCAACGCCGAGCAGAAGGTCGTGGTCGAGCAGGTGCACGTGCGGCACATCCTGCATGCGCACGAACGAGCTGCAGGATGACGCGACCGTCAAGCAGAAGCTCGAATCGCTGCGCGCGCGCGATCCTCAGCGGCGAGGATTTCGCGGTGCTTGCGCAGACCATTCGCAGGATCCGGGCTCGGCGCTCAGACGGCGGCGATCTGGGCTGGGCCAATCCCGGTACGTTCGTGCCGGACTTCGCCAAGCAGCTCGTCGCGAGCTCAAGGACAACGAGATCAGCGAGCCGTTCCGCACCCAGTACGGCTGGCACATCGTGCAGCTGCTCGGGCGGCGCAAGTTCGACGACACCGACGAGCTGCAGCGCAAGCATGCGCTCGAGGACATCCGCGCCAGCCGCGCGGACGAGGAAACGGAGATCTGGCTGCGGCGCCTGCGCGACGAGGCGTACGTCGACTGTAAGCTCTGAGCGCACCGCATCGCACTCACGGCCGGCGAGCCCGCCGGCATCGGTCCGGATCTGTGTCTCATGCTGGCCAGCGTGCGCTGGCCCTGCGAGCTCGTCTGCCTCGCCGACCGCGCGCTGCTCGCCGAGCGGGCGCGTCGCCTCGGCCTCGACGGATTGAATCTGCGTGACTATCGGGCCGGACGCGCCGGCCGCGCATGTTGCCGGTGAGCCTCAGCGTGCTGCACTGCCCGCTTGCCGTGCCTGCCGAGGCCGGCCGATTGGATGTGCGCAATGCGCCTGCGGTTCTCGCCATGCTCGATCGCGCCGTCGAAGGCTGCCTCGATCGGCGAATTTGCTGCGATGGTGACCGCGCCGGTGCAGAAAAGCCTCATCATCGAGGCCGGGTTCGCCTTTTCCGGCCACACCGAATACCTCGCCGCGCGCACGCATGCGGCGCGACCCGTGATGATGCTGGCCGCCGGAGCGATGCGCGTTGCGCTGGCGACCACGCATCTGCCGCTGAAGCAGGTGAGCGAGGCGCTCACCAGCGAGCTCTGGTGCGAGGTGCTCGAAGTGCTCGATCGCGATCTGAAGCGCTGGTGGCATCTGCCGCGCCCGCGCATCGCCGTGTGCGGCCTCAATCCGCATGCCGGCGAGAGCGGCCATCTGGGGGATGAGGAGCTGCGCATCATCGAGCCCGCTCTTGAGCGCATGCGCGCGCGCGGGCTTGAGGTCGTCGGGCCCGCTGCCCGCCGACACGGTGTTCGTGCCGACGCTGCTGGCACGCTACGACGCGGTGCTCGCGATGTACCACGATCAGGGCCTGCCGGTGCATCAAGCACGCGCGCTTCGACAGCGCCGTGAATGTGACCCTCGGACTGCCGATCGTGCGCACCTCGGTCGATCACGGCACCGCACTTGATCTGGCCGGAACCGGCCGCGCCGATGTGGGCAGCCTCGAGGCCGCCCTGCGCCTCGCCATCGAGCTTGCGACGCGCGCTGCCTGATGCGGGCCCGCAAGCGCTTCGGCCAGCATTTCCTGCACGACCCGGCGGTGCTCGAGCGCCTGACTCGTGCGATTGGCATACGCGCCGCAGATCACATCGTCGAGATCGGCCCAGGACGCGGCGCGCTCACGCGCAAGATCCTCGAGCTGCCGCTTGCGACGCTCGATGCCATCGAAATCGATCGGGACCTCGCCGCGCGGCTGCGCACGGATTTTTCGGCCGAGCCGCGCTTGCATCTGCACGAGGCGGATGCGCTGGATTTTGATTTCGGCGAGCTGGCCGCTGAGCGCGCGGGACGGCTGCGGGTCATCGGCAACCTGCCCTACAACATCTCGACACCGCTGCTGTTTCATCTGCTCGACGTCGTCGCCGAGATCATCGACGATCTGCACGTCATGCTGCAGCGGGAAGTGGTCGCGCGCATCGCGGCCCGGCCCGGCACGCGCGAGTACGGTCGGCTGACCGTCATGCTCGCCCCCTGGGTGCAGGCTGAGCGCCTGTTCGACATCGGCCCAGGGGCCTTCCAGCCACCGCCACGAGTGTGGTCGGCGGTGGTGCGCCTGAGGATCCGGCGCGAGCCGGCCTTCAGCGTCAGCCCCCAGTATTCACGGGTCGTGGCGGCCGCGTTCGCGCAGCGCCGCAAGACCCTGCGCAATGCCTTGCAGCGGACTTCTCAGCGCCTCGCAGATCGAGGCGTGCGGCGTCGACCCCGACTGCGCGACCGGAAACCCTGGATGCGGCCGCCTTCAATGAGCTCGCGCGCCGAGCCGCCGCCGCCGATGCACCAGCGTCGCGGACGCCTGCCACGATAGGTTAGGCTTGCGTTCATGTCCGTCTATCGCCGCATCCTGCACGCCGTGGATCTGAGCGAGGACAGCGCCGCCCTCGGCCGCCGCGCGCAGGCGCTGGCGAGCACGCTCGGTGCCGAGATCGAGCTGCTGCATGTCGTGGAGTTCGTGCCGGTCGAGCCCATGGGCGAGACGCTCATGCCCGCGGTGCAGATCGAGGAGCAGCTCATGCAAAGCGGCGGCACAGCGCCTCAAGGCGCTGCGCGCGGAGCTCGGCATCGCCGAGGTGTGCTGCCGAGTCGAAGCGGCAACGTCAAGACCGAGATCGTGCGCATCGCACGCGAGCGCCACACCGACCTGATCGTGATCGGCAGCCGCGAGCGCCACGGCCTTCCATACTCGTCAATCTCACCGAGGACACCGTGCTGCATGCCGCGCCCTGCGACGTGCTCGCGCTTCGAGTGGGCAACACCCGCGCGGCGACACGGTAAGATTCAGGCGATGGAATCCCTCGAGCCCAAAATCCGCGTCGACGTTGAGACGAGCTACGTGCCGGAGCAATCCGACCCGGCCGAGCCACGTTACGTGTTCTCGTACACCATCACGATCCGCAACGAAGGCCACGCTCCGGCACGGCTGCTGCGGCGTCACTGGATCATCACGGACGCCAACGGCAAGGTGCAGGAAGTGCGCGGTGACGGTGTGGTCGGCGAGCAGCCGTACCTGAAGCCCGGTGAGGGCTTTCGCTATTCGAGCGGAACCGTGATCGAGACCCCGGTCGGGGTCATGCAGGGCAGCTATCAGATGGTCGCGGACGATGGCAACCGCTTCGACGCGCCCATCGCTCCCTTCCGTCTCGCCAAGCCCGGCGTGCTGCAGTAGCCGCAAGAGCCCGCTCGCCTCATGGCGCGGTTCGCGATCGGCGACATTCAGGGCTGCGCCGCGGAGCTGCGCCAGCTCCTCAAGCGCATCTCGTTCAAGGCGGATCGCGACCAGCTCTGGTTCGTCGGCGATCTGGTCAATCGCGGGCCACACTCACTCGAGGTGCTGCGCGAGGTGCGCGCGCTCGCCGACAATGCCGTGGTCGTGCTCGGCAATCATGACCTGCATCTGCTCGCGCTCGCGTTCGGGGCGCGTGCCGCACTCAAATCAGGCGACACGCTCGCTCAAGTGCTGGCCGCTCCGGATCGCGACCGGCTTTTCGACTGGTTGCTGCAGCGTCCGCTTGCGCACTTCGACGCCGGGCACGGCGATCTACTGATCCACGCGGGCCTCGTGCCGCAGTGGCATTGCGCGATGGCGCTCGAGCTTGCGCGGGAGGTCGAAGCGGTGCTGCGCAAGAATCCGCGCACGCTTCTCACGCGCATGTACGGCGATCAGCCCGATCGCTGGAGCGATGAGCTCACGGGCATCGCGCGCTGGCGCTTCATCGTCAATGTGCTGACGCGGCTGCGCATGTGCACCGGCGATGGCAGGGTGGAGCTCAAGATCAAGGGTCGTCCCGAGGGGCCGCTTTGGCCGCTGCGTCCGTGGTTCGAGGTGCCACGGCGACGCAGTGCGGAGGTTCGGGTCATCTTCGGGCACTGGTCGGCACTCGGCTTTGTGAACTCACACAACGTGCTCGGGCTCGACACCGGATGCGTCTGGGGCGGCGCGCTCACGGCCGTCAATCTGGATGAGGCACCCGTGCCGGTCAGCGTTTCCTGCCCCGGATATCAGACCCCTGATGACTAAAGGAGCGCGTCTTCAGCCGGTCGGTGGGACCGCGGGACCCCACTGCACCGTGATCTGCTCGGACTTCGGCGTGTAGAGGCCTGCTGGAAGCTGCACATCCACGGGCTGCGTGCCCGTGGGCGTGACGGGGATGACCAGGCGCTGATCGGAGCGCACCTCGAGCTGGCCGACGCTGCCGGGCTTCACGTGCAGCGCGATGCGCACCGGCCACCCTGCACCGCCCGGGCGGGGTCGCAGCACGATGCTGCCGGTACCCGATGCGGCCTGCAGGTCGACCACGACCGTGTTGCGCTGCCAGTACTGCGGATAGCTTTCGGTGGCAGCGCCGTCCGCTGCGCTCACCACGAGCTCATGTGCGATTTCGGGCTGTGGCGGCGGCCTGCGATGAAATGGCGAGTGCAGATGGCTGCAGGCCGTGAGCCCGCCGGCGAGCATGAGCAATGCCGCAAGGCCTGCTCCCCTTCCTCTCCCGAGGCTCCGCTTGCGCGCCCGCTCCATCGCCATAACATACGCGAATCACCCACAAGGTACACGGTATGCAGCCCCTGCGGGCCTTGAACTTCAAAGCCTGGATCGACGAGCACCGGCATTTGCTCAAGCCGCCGGTAGGCAACCGTCGAGTCTTCCGCGACAGCGAATTCATCATCCAGGTCGTCGGGGGTCCGAACACGCGCAAGGATTATCACGTCGATCCGGGAGAGGAGTTCTTCTATCAGCTCGAAGGCGACATGCTGCTCAAGACCATGCAGGACGGCCGACCCGTGGATGTGCCGATTCGCGAAGGGGAGATACTGCTTCTGCCGCCACGCGTGCCCCACTCGCCCCAGCGCTTCGCCGATACGGTGGGACTGGTCATCGAGCGCGATCGGCGTCCCGGCGAGGAGGACGCGCTGCAGTGGTACTGCGAGCGCTGCGGCAATCTGTTGTACGAGGAGCGCTTCGCCCTCACGGACATCGAGACGCAGTTTCCGCCCGTGTTCGCGCGCTTCTTCGGCGATCGGGCACACCGCACCTGCGCGCGCTGCGGCGCCGTCATGGACGCACCGCATTGAGAGCGCGCGTCGAGATCGACGAGCACGAGATCACGGTCGATCTGGCAGCTCCAATCAGCCTGGCCGTCGAGGTCTCCTTCGGCGAGGGCGCTCAGGCCTGGTTCGGCGCGCCGCCCGCGCGCGCGCTGCCGCTCATCGTGGGCACGTTTCGCGCAGCGGTGGCCGCAGGGGCAGGCTGCAACTGCAGCACGCTCACCCTGACCCCGCACTGTCACGGCACGCACACCGAGTCCGCGGGCCACCTCACGCGCGAGACACTGGATGCCTACCGCATCATTCCCTCGGGGCTGCTGTCTGCGGTCGTGGTCTCCGTGAGAGCCGAGCTGGCCGAGCGCTCGGAGGAGGGCACGGATCCGCCGCCTCATCCGGGCGATCGGCTCATCACACGGGCGCAGCTCAAGTCGAACTGGCCTCGCGCCACGAGGCCGCGGGCGCGGGCTCTCGTGCTGCGCACGCAGTCGATCGCATCGCAGGCGCGCAGGCACGCAGCTGCCGCCCTATTTTTCACGCGAGGCCATGTCGTTTCTCATCGAGCAGGGTATCGAGCATTTGATCGTGGATCTGCCCTCGCTCGATCGCCTGAGCGATGAGGGCAGATTGAGCGCGCATCGGCTCTTCTTCGGACTGCCCGCCGGTGCATCCGAGCTGTCCACGGCGGGGCGCGCGCATTGCACCGTCACAGAGCTCGCACACGTTCCCGAGGCCATCCGTGACGGCCCTTATCTGCTCGAGCTGCAGGCGCCGGCGCTTGCCGGGGATGCGGTTCCCAGCCGACCCCTCCTGTATGCCATTGCAGCGCTCTGAGCTCAACGCGCGCGCGCTCGATGAGGCGCGGCGACGCGACGCCGCGGACGCTCTGGGCGCGTTTCGCAATCGCTTCGCTCTGCCACGCAATGCGCAGGGCGAGCTGCTCGTCTATCTGTGCGGGCAATCGCTCGGACTTGAGCCTTTGGCCGCCCGCGAGCGGGTGCTGGAGGAGCTTGATGATTGGGCACGCCTTGGCGCGCTCGGGCATGAGTCGGGACGGCGGCCGTGGATTCCGTATCACGAGAATCTGACGGCGGGCCTTGCGTATCTTGCCGGCGCACGGCCCAGCGAAGTCATCGCGATGAACTCGCTCACGATCAATCTGCACCTCATGCTCGCGAGTTTCTACCGTCCGAGTGGCAGGCGCACCCGGATTCTCATCGAGGCCGGCGCATTTCCTTCGGATCATCACGCGGTCGCCTCGCAGATCGAATGGCACGGGCTCGACCCTGCGACCGAGCTGATCGCGCTGGCACCGCCTCCAGGTCAGGATTTGATCAGCACGGAGTCGATCGAGGCGCTCCTCGATGCGCGCGGTGAGGAAATCGCGGTCGTGCTCTGGCCCGGTGTGCAGTACCGCACGGGGCAGGCTTTCGATCTCGCACGCATCGCGCGGCGCCGCGCGCCGCCGCGGTTGCATCGTCGGCTTCGACCTCGCGCACTCGATCGGCAACGTGCCTCTCGCGCTGCACGACAGCGACGCCGACTTCGCCGTCTGGTGCAGCTACAAATATCTGAACGCCGGGCCCGGAGCGATCGCGGGCGCTTCGTGCACGAGCGCAACGCCACAGCGCCGCTTCCTGCCACGCCTTGCAGGCTGGTGGGGTCACGAGCCTGCGACGCGCTTTAAGATGCTGCCCGGATTCACCGCCTCAGCGGGCGCGGCGGGCTGGCAGGTGAGTAACCCTCCCATTCTCTCGAGTGCTCCGCTCCTTGCGTCGCTCGAGCTTTTCCAGGAGGCGGGCATGGAGCGCCTGCGGAGCAAATCGCGCGAGTTGACCGGCTTCCTGGAAGGCCTCCTCGATGGCCTCGACATCCGCGTCATCACGCCCGCCGAACCCGAGGCAGCGAGGCTGCCAGCTCTCGCTGCGCATCATGGGAGCCGCGGGCCGCGGCCGACGCGTGCTCACCGCTCTGACGGCAGCCGGCGTCGTTTGCGACTGGCGCGAGCCCGACATCATCCGCGTCGCTCCGGTGCCGCTCTACAACTCGCTTTGAAGACGTGTGTTCGCATTCACCGAGCGGCTCGCGCTGGCACTCGCAGGCGCACTCCGAGGAGTATGCGCACCCGGCAGGTACACATCGTCGGTGCCGGACTCGGCCGGCGCGCTGCTCGCGATCCTGCTCGCGCGGCGCGGCCTTCAAATCTCGCTCTATCGAGCGACGCCACGACCCGCGCCGATCGACGATCGACCGGGGCCGATCCATCAACCTGGCGCTCGCCGCGCGCGGCATCGCTGCCCTCGATCGGGCCGACATCATGGGTCGCGTCGAGCCTCTCATGATCGCCATGCGAGGCCGCATGCTGCACGAGCTCGGCGCCGCGCCGGCAGCTCCTGCCTTACGGTCAGCGTGCAGAAGAGGTCATCCACTCGATCGGACGGGCCGCGCTCAATCATCTTCTGATCGAAGAAGCGGCGCGCTACGTGAACGTCGATCTGCACTTCAAGACCCGCTGCCGCGGGCATCCGGCTGCCACAAGGCGCGCTCGAGCTGCGTGACGAGACGGGCGCCACGATCCTCGCATCGGCCGGTCGCTCCGGTGATCGCGGCCGACGGCGCCGGCTCGACCGTGCGCGCGCAGTCTGGCGCAACAGGGCCGCGTGAGCGTGCGCGATGAACCGCTCGATCATGACTACAAGGAGTTGAGCCTGCCGGCGCACCAACGGGCACTTCGCCCTCGATCCACATGCGCTGCACATCTGGCCACGCGACGGGCTTCATGCTCATCGCACTGCCCAATACCGACGCAAGCTTCACGGCCACGCTGTTCCTGCCGCGCTCGGGGCCGATCAGCTTTGCCGCGCTCGCGACGGACACGGATGTCGAGCAGCTCTTCCGCCGCGAGTTCGCCGATGTCGCGGCCGCTCCTGCCGGATCTCGCGCGGCAATTTCGCGCGCATCCGCAGGGCCATCTGGGAACGATCCATGCCGCACCCTGGCGAGTCGGAGCGCGCGCGCTGCTGCTCGGCGATGCCGCCCATGCCATCGTTCCGTTTCACGGCCAGGGAATGAATGCGGCGTTCGAGGATTGCCGCATCCTCGATGAGCTCATCGAGGATGCGGACGACTGGGAGACGCTGTTCGAATCCTTCGAGTCGGCGCGCCGCGCAGATGCGCAGGCCATCGCGCAGATGGCCCTGGAGAATTATGCGGAGATGCGCGAGCGCGTGCTGGAGGAGCGATTCCTGCGGCAGAAGGATCTCGCGCTCGAGCTCGAGCGGCGTTTTCCGCAGCGCTTCATACCGCGCTATTCCATGGTGATGTTCCATCCGGAGATCCCGTATGCCGAGGCGTTGCGCCGCGGCGCGCTGCAGCAGCAGATCCTCGATGAGCTCGAGGCCCGCAGCGGCGCAACGGGCGCGGTCGACTACGCTGTCGCGCAGAAGCTCATCGACGAGCGCCTTACGCCTGTGCCCGGATTCGCTCGAGGACGCTGAACGTCATGGCGTGAGCGTGCCGATCGTCCGCGGCATACTCGTCACGCTCGACCTCGCGCCAGCCGCGCCAATCGAGCACCGGCAAGCGCGTATCACCCTCGATGTGCGCGTGCACGCGAGTCAGGTAGATGCGCTGCACCTCATCGAGCGTGAGGCCGTAGATCTGTGCCCCGCCGATCACGATGAGCTCCGGCGCATCTCCACTGCGCGCGATGGCCTCGGCGATCGATCGGACGGCCACGACGTTGCGCACCTGCCAGCTCGTCGAACGGGTGAGCACGATGTTGGTGCGGCCGGGAAGGGGCTTACCGATCGAGTCGAAGGTCTTGCGGCCCATCAGAATCGGCTTGCCGAGCGTGAGCCGTTTGAAGCGCCGCAAGTCCTCCGGCAGACGCCACGGCAGTGCGTTATCGCGCCCAATCACGCCGTCCTCGGATGCCGCGACCAGCCAGGAAATCAGGGGCCGGCTCGCCGCCGCCATCAGATCTCCACGGCAGTGTTGAGCACGATCACATCCCGCACCGGCATGCGGAAGAACTCGGCGGCGTGGCTGCTGCGCCGCTGCATGCGCGCGAACAGCCGGCGTTTCAGACCCTGCCAGCCCGGCAGCGGCCGCGCGAGCACGACGTGCTGGCCGATGAAGAACGAGCAATCCTCGAGGTAGACCTTCAGCCCGCGGGCCCGGCTGGCGCGCAACGCCTCGCGTACGTCCGGGGTCTCCATGAAGCCAAAGCGCGCCGTCACCGCGTAGATGCTGGGCAGCAGCTCATGGATGCGCACACGATCGGCCTGACTTTGCCGCGGAGCAGCGCATGATCTCGATGTTGAGAATGAGAATGCGCTCGTGCACCACCTTGTTGTGCTGCAGATTGCGGATCAGGGCCGAGGGAACGAAGTCGGGGTGGCTCGCGAGAAAGACCCCCGTGCCCTCGACGCGCTCCGCATCCTCGATGAGCGTGCCGAGCTTGTTGAGAGGAACGGCCATCGATGCGAGCGCGGCGCGCAGATCGACGCGTCCGCTGCGCCAGGTGGAGAACACGCCAAAGAGCAGCGCGGCGAGCGTGAGCGGAACCCACCCGCCCGCTTCGATCTTGGTGAGATTGCCTGCCAGATACACGCTGTCCATGAAGAGCAGCAGCCCGAACAGCAGTCCGATGCGCCACTTGGCCCAACCCCACTGCGTGGCCGCGACGAACGCGCCAAGCAGTGTCGTGATGAACATGGTGCCGATCACGGCCGCACCGTACGCGCCCGCGAGCGCATCGGAGGAGCCGAAGCCCACCACGAACGCCGTGACGGCCACGAACAGCAGCGCGTTGACCGCGGGCACGTAGATCTGACCCTGCTCGTGCGCCGAGGTCTGCATGATGCGGATGCGCGGCAGCATGTCGAGCTGCACCGCCTGTCGAGCGATGGAGAATGCGCCGGAGATCACCGCCTGCGAGGCGATGACGGTCGCGGCGGTCGCCAGTGCCAGCATGAAGGGCACCGCGGCTGGCGAAACGAGCGCGTACAGCGGTTGCGGCACATCCTTGCCTCCCGCGGCGAGCATCAGTGCACCCTGACCAAAATAATTGAGCAACAGCGCCGGCCACACGAGGACGAACCAGGCGAGGCGTACGGGCTCCTTGCCGAAGTGGCCCATGTCGGCATAGAGCGCCTCACCGCCGGTCAATGCCAGAAAAACGGCGCCGACGATGCCGAGCGCGAGCGCCGGGTTCCGCACGAGCAGAAGGATGCCGTAGCGTGGATCGACTCCAGCGAGAATCCGCGGCTCGCGTGCGATCGCGATGACGCCGATGAGCGCAATCACGATGAACCATACGACCATGATCGGGCCGAACATCCGGCCCACGCGTGCCGGACCGCGACGCTGGATGGCAAAGAGCGCGACCATGACGATGAGCGTGACCGGAATGACTGCGCGCTGGAAGCTCGGATCGACGACCTCGAGCCCTTCGACGGCGCTCAGCACCGAGACGGCCGGCGTGATCATGCCATCGCACAGGAACAGCGCCGTCCCAAGCAGCCCGAACGTCACGGTCACATGCGCCCACGGACTGCCGCCCGTCATGCGACGCTGCGCAAGCGCCACGAGCGCGAGGATCCCGCCTTCGCCGTCGTTGTCGGCCCGCATCATGACGACGACGTATTTGATCGTCACGGAGATCGCGAGCGCCCAGAATATGAGCGAGACGACCCCGAGGATCGCAGCGGGGCTGTGCGAGCCGGTCGCCTTGAGCGAAAGATCGAAGGCGTACAGCGGACTCGTGCCGATGTCCCCGTAGACGATGCCCGTAGCGCTCACCGCCGTAGCGACGACGGCGGAGCGCGCGTGCTCGCCATTGCTCATTGGGTCGCAGCGGGCGAGCGGCTCGAGCCGCGCGCTGTGCGTCGCTCGCTGCGCGAGCCTCCTGCCGGGTGCGCCGTCGATCCCCGGCCGGCCTTCTTCACCTGACGGCGCTTGGGCCGCTTCGGCGGCCACAGCATGGTGCCGCGACACTCCTCGGCGCCGCAACGGCAGGCATAGATCTGATCGACGTTGGGCGGATCGCCGCGCTCGCGTCCGATTTGATAGTCGTATGACAGCTCTTCGCCGGGCGCAATGTCACGCAGCGCCTCGATGTATACCCGGCGATGCTCGATCACGGACTCGCAGTTGGGTGCGCAGGCGTGATTGATGAAGCGGGCGTCGTTGCCGTCGACCCCAGCATCGATCACCAGGCCCCGATCGACGCTGAAAAGAAATGTGTGGTTGTCGTTCTCGTCGTGATCCGCGTAGCGACGGTCGGCGACCGCATGGGAAATACGCTCGCCCAGATACTCGACGATGCGCGTGCGCTTCTTGATCGGGCGCAGCGCGAATACGCCGAGGCCGTGAACCTTCGAGCGCCGCACTTTGTAGAGCGGCCGTACGGCCGTCCGCGATTTCGGGGCTGCCATGTCAGACCGCCACCCGTGCCTGAATCGCAGGATGATGCTGATAGTCCACGAATTGGAAATCCTCGTACGTGTATTGAAAGAGATTCGGCGGCCGGCGGCGGATGCAGAGCTGCGGCAGCGGGAAGGGAGAGCGTGCGAGCTGCTCGTCGGCCTGCTCGAGATGATTGAGATACAGATGACAGTCCCCTCCCGTCCAGACGAGCTCGCCCGGTGCGAGATCGCATTGCTGCGCGAGCATATGCGTCAGCAGAGCATAGGAGGCGATGTTGAAAGGCACGCCGAGGAAGATGTCGGCGCTGCGTTGATACACGTGGCAGGACAGTCGGTCCGCGGCCACATACAGCTGAAAGAGCGCATGACAGGGCATCAGCGCCATCCGATCGAGCTCACCGACGTTCCAGGCGCTGACGAGGATGCGCCGCGACTCGGGCTCTTGCCGCAGCTGACGTACGACCTGCTCGATCTGATCGATGCTGCGTCCATCCGGAGCGGGCCACGCACGCCATTGCTTGCCGTAGACCGGGCCGAGCTCGCCCTGCTCGTCCGCCCACTCGTCCCAGATGGTGACGCCATGCTCGCGCAGCCACGCGACGTTCGTCTCGCCGCGCAGGAACCACAGCAGCTCGTAGATCACCGAGCGCAGATGGATCTTCTTGGTGGTCACCAGGGGGAAGCCCTGTGTCAGATCGAAGCGCAGCTGATGACCGAAGACAGAGAGCGTGCCGGTTCCGGTGCGGTCGCCCTTGCGCACGCCGTGACGGCGGATCTGACGCAGCAGATCGAGGTATGCCCTCATTGCGCGACGGCAAAGTTGCCCGACGGGACGCGGCGTTGATAAGCGATGGCGAGGAGCGCAAGGCCCACCACGATCATCGGCAGCGACAGCACCTGCCCCATCGTGAGCCAGCCGCCGGCGAGATAGCCGATGTGCTCGTCGGGGACGCGCACGAATTCGATCAGGAAGCGCGACGCGCCGTAGATGAGCAGAAACAATCCCGAAGGCGCAAAGCGCGGCCGCGGCCTGGAGGTGAACCACCACAGCACTGCAAAAAGCAGCAGGCCCTCGAGAGCCGCCTCGTACAGCTGCGAGGCATGACGGACCTGGCCGTCGACGCTGAAGCCCCACGGCACGGTGGTGCGCTTGCCCCACAGCTCCCCATTGATGAAGTTGCCGATGCGTCCGGCGAAGAGACCGATCCCGGGCAGCGGGGCGCCGAAATCGAATACGTCCCCGATGTTGCGGCCGCGGCGCACGGCGAAGAGCGCAATGGCGATGAGCACGCCGAGAAGCCCGCCGTGAAACGACATGCCGCCTTCCCAGATCTTGAGCGGATACCAGCGGATCCTTCGACCAGAAAGACAGGCCGTAGAAGAGCACGTAGCCAATGCGTCCGCCGAGGATGACGCCGAGCATGGCATAGAACACGAAATCATCGACGTCGGCGGCTTTCCAGGTCGAGCCGAGCCTGGCTGCGCGCAGGCGCGCCAGCCACCAGGCGGCGGCGAACCCGATGAGGTACATGATCCCGTACCAGTGCACCTTGACGGGACCGATTTCGAAAGCGATCGGATTGAAGCCGGGGTACCTGAGCATGGTGCGGGAGTTTAGCGGTTTCGCCGCTCAGGCGCGCCTCACGCGACAGAACAGCGCCTTCAGATAGCGTGTCTCGGGAATCGCAGGATGGATCGGGTGGTCGGGAGACTGTCCACCGAGCTCGAGGATCTGAAGGAAACGCTGCGCGTGCCGCGCTGCCGACTGCACCGCACCGATGAGCTCGCTCTCGGCAAGATGATAGGAGCACGAGCACGACACCAGAAGGCCCTCAGCCTCGATGAGTTGCAGCGCCAGCTGATTGAGCTTGCGATAAGCCGCCTGTCCCTGCGGGATGTCTTTCTTGCGTTTGATGAACGCCGGCGGATCGAGAATCACGACATCGAAGCGCGCACCACTTTCGTGAAGGTCGCGCAAAGCATCGAAGGCATCGGCGTGCAGGCTCTCGATACCGACGCCGTTCGCGCCCGCATTGCGCTGCGCGAACTCGAGCGCCGTCTGCGAGGAATCGACGCAGGTCGCAGCGCGTGCACCCTGACGCAGCGCCCGGATGGCCCACGCGCCCACGTAGCTGCAGACATCGAGGACCCGCGCACCGCGCGGCAGCAGCGCCTGCAGGCGCCCGCGGTTCCAGCTTTGATCGTAGAACCAGCCCGTCTTCTGACCGTGCCGCAGCGGTGCGCTGAAGCGCACGCCGCCCTCGATCACCTCGATGTTCTCGGGCGCCTCTCCGAACGCGGCCTCGGCCGTGCTCGGAAGCTGCTCGAGCGTGCGGGCCGCGGAGTCGTTCTTCCAGTAAAGTGTCCCAGGCTCGAGCACCTTGCGAACGGCCGCGACGATGGTGGGGCGCAACGCTTCCATTCCGGCCGTGGCGATCTGCCCGACGATGATGTCGCCGTAGCGATCGAGCACGAGCCCGGGCAACCCGTCGCTCTCGCCGAACACCCAGCGGTAATAGGGGACCGCAGAGATCCGCTCTCGCAGCGTCAGCGCGACCTGCAGCCGCTCGACGATGAGGGCCTCATCGATGGGCCGCGGCTCACGCGTGATGAGACGCGCGCAGATGAGCGCATGCGGATTGAGGTATGCGTGCCCCAGGAAGTGCCCGCGGTCCGACTGCACCTGCACCAGCTCCCCGTTGCCGAAACCGCTGAGCGGCGAGGCGTCGGTGTCGACCTCGTTGCTGAAGATCCACAGGTGACCGGCCGTAAGACGGCGGTCCTCGCCGCGCTTCAGGCGCAGTACGGGATAGCGGCCGTCGTGATGCACGGCTTCCAGTGGGCTCGGGATCACGTCAGACTCGGTCGCTTGGGCTGCAGCCGGAAGTATAGCAAATGAGCCACGAGAATCGCCTCGCGCGCGAGACGAGCCCTTATTTGATACAGCACGCGCACAACCCGGTGGACTGGTATCCCTGGGGCGCCGAAGCGTTTGCCGCTGCGAGCCGCGAGCACAAGCCGGTGCACCTGAGCATCGGCTACTCCGCCTGCCACTGGTGTCACGTGCTCGCGCACGAGAGCTTCGAGGACGAGGAGACCGCGCGGCTGCTCAATGAGCGCTTCGTCAACATCAAGGTCGATCGCGAGGAGCGCCCCGACATCGACCGCATCTATCAGATCGCTCAGCAGCTGCTCACGCGGCGCGCCGGCGGCTGGCCGCTGACGGTGTTCCTGACGCACGATGATCAGCGCCCGTTCTTCGCGGGCACGTATTTCCCGAAGGAGGCGCGCTATGGCATGCCCGCCTTCAAGGACGTGCTCACGCGCGTCTCGGACTACTATCGCACTCACGAAGGCGAGCTGCGCGCGCAGAACGCCGCTCCTGATGCAGGCGTTCGACAGCCTCGTCACGCCGCCGGCGGCGGCGGATACGCGCCTGACCCCGGAGCCGCTCACGGCCGCGCGCGCTCAGCTCGAAGCGAGCTTCGACTCGCGCTTCGGAGGCTTCAGCGGCGCGCCGAAGTTTCCACACGCGCCGGCGATCGAACGGCTCCTGCGTGACTGGTACGCGAGCATCGCGAGCCCGCACACCGACACACAGGCGCTTCACATGGCCACCTTCACGCTGCGATGCATGGCCGATGGCGGCCTCAACGATCAGCTTGCCGGGGGATTCTGCCGCTACTCCGTCGATCAGTTCTGGATGATTCCGCATTTCGAAAAAATGCTGTACGACAACGCTGCCCTGCTCGCCGTGTATGCGCAGGCAGCGCTCGCGACCGGCGATCCGTACTTCGCGCGCGTCGCATGCGAGACGGCCGAATGGGCCCTGCGCGAGATGCAATCACCGGCGGGCGGCTTCTACTCGAGCTTCGATGCCGACTCTGAAGGGCACGAGGGAAAATTCTACGTGTGGCAGCGCGAGGAGATCGCACCAGCGCTCACCGCGGCCGAGTACGAGGTATTCGCGCCCCGCTTCGGGCTCGATCAGGCGCCGAATTTCGAAGGCCGCTGGCATCTGCGCGTGTGTGTCTCGATCGAGGCGCTCGCCGCCGCGCATGGCATCACGGCCGAGGCAGTGCGCGAGCGCATCGATTCGGCGCGCCGGAAGCTCCTGGCTCTGCGCAGCAAGCGGGTGCCGCCCGCGCGGGATGACAAGATCCTCACGTCCTGGAACGCGCTCATGATTCGCGCACTTGCCATCGCGGCGCGCGCCCTCGCCCGGGATGACTTTGCGGTCGCAGCGACGCGCGCACTCGATTTCTTGAGGAAGACCCACTGGCAGGACGGGCGGCTCCTCGCGACGAGCAAGGACGGACGCGCACACCTGAATGCGTACCTCGATGACTATGCAGAGCTTGCGGATGCGATTCTTGAGCTGCAGCAAGTGCGCTTTCGCAGCGAGGAGCTCGACTTCGCCCGCGGTCTGCTCGATCAGCTGCTGCGCCACTTTGCGGACTCGACGGGCGGTGGCTTCTTCTTCACCTCCGATGACCATGAGCATCTGATGCACCGGCCGAAAGCGTTTTCGGACGATGCGACTCCCTCGGGGAACGCAGTCGCGGCGTTCGCGCTGCAACGCATGGGCCATGCGCTCGCGGAGCCGCAGCTGATCGATGCGGCAGTGGGCACGCTGCGCGCCGCGTGGCATGCGATCGAGGAGCATCCGCAGGCGCACATGACGCTGCTCAATGCCCTCGATGAATTCCTGAAGCCTCCGGAGATCGTCGTGCTGCGCGGCGAGCCAGAGAAGATCGACGCCTGGCAGCGCGAGCTCGCCCGACTGTATGCACCGCGCCGGCTCGTGCTGGGTGTCCCGAGTGGGACTGTGGAGCTGCCGCCCGCGCTTGCCGACAAGCCCGCCCCGGCATCGGGTGTGGCCGCTTATGTGTGCGTGGGGATGACCTGTTCCGCACCCATCGACTCGCTCGCGGCTCTTGCGAGCGTGCTCAAGCCGGCCTGAGAGCGCGGGCCTGGCTCAAGCGTGCTCGATGACCTCGGCGAAGGCGTGCGCGCAATACTCGACGTTCTCGGCGCGCAGGCCTGCGATATTGATCCGGCTGTCGTCGGTCATGTAGATGTGTCGCTCCGCGCGCAACCGGCCGACTTGCTCGCGCGTCAGGCCGAGCATCGAGAACATGCCGCGCTGAGCGGCGATGAAACTGAAATCGCGGCGCTTCGCCACCGCAGCGAGCACTCGTACGAGCTCGAGCCGCAGCTCCGTGATGCGCGTTCGCATCTGTCCCAGCTCCGCCTCCCATGATGCCCGCAATGCCTCCTGCGCCAGCACCTCGCTCACGATCGCGGCGCCATGGTCGGGCGGCATCGAGTAGAGGCTTCGCGCGATGCGGGCCTCCTGGCTGAGCGCCGCCTGTGCGACGGGCGTCGACTCCGCAACGATGTGCAACGCTCCGGCACGCTCGCGGTAGAGTCCGAAGTTCTTGGAGCAGGATGCGGCCACGAGCACCTCCGGAAGCTCGGCGGCGAACAGGCGAGGCCCGTACGCATCCTCATCGAGGCTCGTGCCGAGCCCCTGATAAGCGATATCGATGAAGGGGAGCAATCCCCGCCGGCGCACGAGCTCGAGCAGCTCGTGCCACTGCGGGCGCGATAGATCGGCTCCGGTCGGGTTGTGACAGGAGGCATGCAGCAGCACGACCGCCCCTGCCGGCAGCGCGTCGAGCGCTTGCATCATGGCTGCGAAATCAACCCCGCCCGTGGCGGCGTCGTAGTAGGGATAGCGGACGAGCTCGAGTCCCGCGCCCGAGATCAGCGGCACGTGATTGGCCCACGTCGGAGTGCTCAGGTGCACCTGGCTTTTGGGAGCGGCGACACGGATGAGCTCGGCGCCGAGGCGCAACGCACCGCAACCGCCCGTCCCCTGGATCGTGCGCACGCGGTCGGCTTTGAGCGCCGGGTGCTCCGGGCCGAAGACCAGGCGCTCCATGGCGCTGTTGAAGGAAGCATTTCCCGCGGGTGCGACATAGGTCTTGCTCGCCTGACGCTCGAGCACGCTGCGCTCGGCGCGGCGCACACAGTCGAGCACGGGTGTGTCCCCGCGCGCATCGCGGTACACGCCGACTCCGAGGTCCACCTTGTGCGGATCACGATCCGCGCGGAAAGCCGCCATGACCCCGAGAATCGGATCATCTGGCAGCCGCTCCAGGCGCCCGAACAACGAGTATGGCATCCCCGTATACTAGCGCCCCCTCACACGAGGTTAGAGGTGTTTCGTGAATGTATCGTTCCTGCGCCGTGGACTCGTTGCGGCCGCCATAGTCTTTCTCAGCACGCTCGGTCCCGCACAGGCGCAGAATCCCGCCGCGCCCGTAGCGCCGAGCGCGAAGTCCACTGCTCCGGGAGGTGCGAAAGCGGACACGAAAGCTGAGAGCAGTTACAGCGTCGGACTGCTCTTGGGCACGCAGCTCCACAATGCCGGTCTCGGTAAGGATTCGCTCGTGATGGATCGCCTTTTCCAGGGCATGCGTGACGCGCTGTCCGGAACGGCCAAGGCCGGTCCTGCGGACCAGGTGAAGGCTCAGGGACTCGTGATGGCGAATCGCGAAAAGCTCGCGACGAACAATCGCGAGGCAGCCAAGAAATTCCTGGCCGAGAACGGCAAGCAAAAAGGTGTCAGCACCACCGCGGATGGACTTGAGTACAAAGTCATCTCACCGGGCAGCGGCGTGTCCCCCAAGCCCACCGACAGCGTCACGGTCAACTACCGCGGCACGCTCCTCGATGGAACCGAGTTCGACAGCTCGTACAAGCGCGGTCAACCGGCACAGTTTCAGGTCGACGGCGTCATCAAGGGATGGCAGGAGGCGCTGGTTCTCATGAAGCCCGGCGCGAAGTGGGAGCTCTATATTCCCCCCGAGCTGGCCTATGACCTCAACTCGCCTCCGCCGATTCCTCCGGGCTCGATGCTGAAGTTCGAAGTAGAGCTGGTCAGTGTCAAGCCGCCGACGGCGGCGGCCGCTCCGAGGCCCGGCGCCGCAGCGCCGAGGATCGTGACCCCGGCCCCGCACTGAGTGGTGGGCGGCGCGGACTTAAGTCCGCGCCGCTCATTCCGCCTCGTGCTTTCCCCAGGGACAATAGACGACGCCAGCGTCGGGCTCGAGCGTCGCGGTCACTGATCCGCACAGGCTGCAGAACGATCGCTGCGCGACGGTTGCCGAGCGATACGTCGTCACTTTGTCCGCGCCCGCGAGCCAGCGAAATCCGCTCAAGGGCGCGGACACGAACGTCGCAAAGGCCGAGCCATGATGCTTGCGGCACATGGCGCAATGACAGTGCGACATCACATCGAAAGGCCCCTCCACTTCGTAACTCACGGCGCCGCATGCGCACGCGCCGCGCGTAGCCGGCGCAGCACAACGCGCGACGGGCTCGGGCGCGTGCGGCTCGGCGAGCGCGGCCAGCAAGAGCTCGACCAGCTCCGCGTCCCACATTTGCTGGCTTGGCCCGTCGTCGGCCAGGTTCGACGCCTGCAGACAGGCGAGGATCAAGGCGCAGCCGGCGTCGGCATGGCGCAGAGCGAGCGAACCGTCTCGCTGTCCCTTCATGAGCAGTCTCTGCAGCCGCGTGCGCACCATGAGCTCCCGCTCGCGCAGGCGCTTGCGCTGCACGAGCGGCAGCTCCTCGGTCGGCCGGAAGGACAAAAGCGATCCGCGATCGCGCCGGACCTCGAGGGCGGCGACGAGAAATGCGGCCAGCTTGTCGAGTGCAGTCCCCGGCGCAGTCTCGGCGCGAAGCAGACTCTCCTCGAGTCCCTGGGCCGTGCGCGAATAGCACTCTTCGATGAGCGCCGGCATGTCCTCGAACCAGCGGAAGGCTCGGGAGACGCTTGGCCCACCGGCCTCTCGCGCAATCGTGGACCAGCGAATGCCGCTCGGCCCCCGCCGTGCCACCACGCGCGCGACCGCGTCGATCACCGCCTCACGCGTCAACGGTGACGGATCCGCTTCAGGCTTCGTAAACTGCGACACGATCTGCCACAGTGCAACGCGCATGCCACGCGCAAGTCCTTGTTCCGAAAGATACGCGCCCCGAGGTTCCGTGGCCGCTCCGTGCGCTCGTGGTGCGTGGCCGATCCTCCTGCACCGGCGCGGTGCATGACTTGAGTGAGGTGTCCGACATGCTGCATCGATGGATCCTGTGGCTCGCGGCTCCCTGGGTGCTCGCGGCCTCCTCCGCCTCCGGCGCACCTGCCGTGCCGAGCATCCAGTTCGAGAAATTTCGACTGCCCAACGGGCTCGAGGTGATCCTGTCGGAGGACCACCGCCTGCCCCTCGTCGCGGTCAGCATCTGGTATCACGTGGGGCCGGCCGATGAGCGCTCCGGCCGTACGGGTTTCGCCCATCTTTTCGAGCACATGATGTTCGAGGGCTCGGCGCACGTCGCTCGCAACGCCCATGACAAATTGCTCGAGGGTGCCGGCGCGACCGACATCAACGGAACCACGGATTTCGACCGGACGGACTACTTCGAGACCGTGCCCTCCAATCAGCTCGAGCTCGCTCTGTGGCTCGAGAGCGACCGCATGGGGTATCTGCTCCCGACGCTCGACCAGGAGAAGCTCACCAACCAGAAGGACGTCGTGCGCAACGAGCGTCGCCAGAGCATCGAGAACCGGCCCTACGGACTGGTGGAGGAGGCCGTGTTTCGTGAGCTCTTTCCGGCCAGCCATCCGTACCACGCCGACGTCATGGGATCGCACGCCGACATCGAAGCGGCACGCCTCGCAGACGTGCGTGCATTCTTCCGCCAGTACTACGTGCCCAACAATGCGAGCCTCGCCATCGTCGGTGATCTCGACGTGACACGCACGAAGGCGCTCGTCGAGAAGTATTTCGGCCCGATTGCGCGTGGCAGTCCCGTGACGCACGCGCGAGTGGCGGCCCCTGCGATCACGAGCGAGAGACGCGTGACGGTGCACGATCAGATCGAGCTGCCGCGCCTCTACATGGCCTGGCATACGCCGGCGATCTACCAGAGCGGCGATGCCGAGGCGGATCTGCTCGCGCAGGTACTCGGTGGAGGCAAGTCGAGCCGGCTCTATCGTGATCTGGTTCATGACAAGCGCATTGCACAGGACGTGAGCGCCAGCCAGGAATCCATGCAGCTCGGATCGGTCTTCACCATCGAGGCGACCGCGAGGCCCGGTGTCACACTCGAACAGCTCGAGAGCGCCATCGACGCTCAGATCAGCGAGCTTGCGGCCCGCGGACCTGCGGGCCCCGAAGTCGAGCGTGCCCGCAATACCATCGACGCCGAGGTCATTCGCGGTCTCGAAAGGCTCGGCGGCTTCGGAGGCCTCGCCGACCGTCTCAATCAATACAACCACTATCTCGGTGATCCCAATTACCTTGCGCGCGATCTTGCGCGCTACGACCGCGTGACTCCTGAGGCGCTGCAGCGCGTTGCCGCTCGAACCCTGACGCGCAGCTCGCGCCTGGTCGTGCTCGGTGTACCGGGCGAGAAGGTGATCGACGATGTGCCCAAGAGCGCGGACGCCACCGAGCATTCAAGCGGTGAGCCCGCATCACCCCGCCTCAAGCGCGAGAGCCCATCTGCCGACTGGCGCAGTCGGCCCCCGGTGGCCGGGCCGCCTTCCCCGATCGCGTTGCCCGTTCCGGAGCGCTTCACACTCGCGAACGGACTTTCCGTCTACCTGCTGCCGCAGCATCGCTTGCCGGTCGTGGCCGCAGCCCTCGTCGTGCTGAGCGGCAGCGAGGCCAATCCGCTCGATGAGCCGGGCCTTGCCGCCTTCACGGCCGCGATGCTGCAGGAAGGCACTGCGAAGCGCTCATCGGAGCAGATCGCGGACGATGCCGCGCAGATCGGCGCGGAGCTCATCAGCGCATCGAGTCGTGATGCCTCGACGGTCGAGGTCCGCTCCCTCACGGACACCATCGAGCCCGCGTTCGCACTGCTCGCCGATGTGACGCTGAAACCTGCATTTGCGGCTCAGGAAGTCGACCGCGTGCGCGATCGGCGGCTGACTCAGCTGCGACAGCAGCACGACAGTGCGAATGCGATCGCGGCGCGTGTGCTGAACGGCGCCGTCTATGGCGAACAGCATCCGTATGGCTTCATCGAGCTCGGAACACAGCGCTCGCTCGAGAAAATCTCGCGCGACGATCTCGCACGCTTCTGGCAGCAAGGGTACACGCCCGCGAACTCCGCGCTCGTCGTCGCCGGTGATCTCTCGCGCGCTGCGCTCGAAAGGCTCGCGCAAAAGTACTTCGGCGACTGGCAGGGCGCTGCGCATCAGGCAGTACTACCGCCCGTTCCGGCAGCGCACGGTCGCAGGATCATCATCATCGACAAGGCCGGCTCGCCCCAGAGTGCGGTTCGCATCGGGTCCGTGGGTGCGGCGCGCTCCACGCCAGATTATGTCGCACTCGAGGTCATGAACACGGCGCTCGGCGGCATCTTCTCGAGCCGCATCAATCAGAACCTGCGCGAGACGCATGGATACACCTACGGTGCCGGGTCGGGCTTCGTGTTCACTCGCGCGCCGGGACCGTTCGTGATCGCGACGGGCGTTCGAACGGACGTGACGGCACCCGCGATCCACGAGATCTTCGGCGAAGTCGAGCGCATGCGCTCCGCGCCAATCGGAGCCGACGAACTCGAGCTCGCTCGCAACGCCGTCGCCCGTTCGCTCCCGGGTGAGTTCGAAACGACGCGCGCTGCGGCACGCTCACTCACGCAGATCTTCGTTTACGGCCTGCCGCTTGACTACTACCGATCACTGCCGGCGCAGATCGATCAAGTGACCGCCGCGGACGTGCATCGGGTTGCACAGGAGTACCTGAAGCCGCAGGACATGATCGTGGTTGCCGTCGGCGACCGCGCGCGGATAGAGCCCGAGCTGCGGCATCTGGACATTGGCCCTGTGGAAACGCGGGCGGTGGACTGATCGATGCGCTCAATTTTGGCTCTTCCGGCGCCGGCTTTGTTCGATCGCGGTGCACGACCCGCGATAGTGCAGCGCGCATTCGAACCGACAATCAGTGACTTAGGCGCGTGGCCGGCGCGCGTCAAGTTGGCATCGCATTTGCTATGTATGGGATAGGCGCCGCACAGCGGCGCGCATCAGATCTCTCGGTTGCTAGCAACGCGGTGCGCACTGGTCGTGACCCCCTCTCGGCCGGGGCGCGCCGCGGTTCTTTTGGCTACACTGTGTCAGCGCCGATGCAGACCTCAGACTCCGTCACCATTTGCGATGCGCTCGTCGAGGACCTGCCTGGCCTGCTCGGCATCTACAACGACGTGATCGCCACGTCGACGGCGGTCTACAGCGATCGGCCCGTGACGCTTGAGGATCGCACCGAGTGGTGGCGCAACCGCACGGCCGCGGGGTATCCGGTGCTTGTGGCACGCGATGCGCGCGGCGTGGCCGGCTTCTCGACCTTCGGCGACTTTCGCACCTGGCCCGGCTATCGCTACACCGTCGAGCACACCGTCCATGTGCGCGCCGACTGCCGTGGACGCGGCGTCGGTCGAGCACTCCTCGAGGCGCTGTTTCCACGCGCCGCGGCCCTCGGCAAGCATGTGATGATCGCTGGGATCGACGCGGCAAACGCTGACTCGATCCGCTTTCACGCGCGCCTGGGGTTCGTGCAATGCGCGCACCTGCGCGAGGTCGGTTTCAAATTCGAGCGCTGGCTCGATCTGGTTCTCATGCAGCGCTCAATCGAACGCTAGTTCATGGCGCATGCCGATTTCGGTGCCCCCTGGAGCTCCGGCGTGCGCACGATGACGCTCACGGTTTCGGCTCTGCTGCTTGCGCTCACTGTGCTCGGCCTTGCCCTGCATCTGCCGCTGCTTGCAGCGGCGGCCCTGCTCATCGCCTGCCTGACCCTCCCCTTCGCGGTTCTCGGCTACGCGATCACACCGACGCAGATCGAGGTGCGCCGTCTCGGTTGGTCGACGTCGCTGCCGCTTGCCACGCTCGTGAGCGTGGCAAGCGATTCCGATGCGATGCAGGGGTCGATGCGAATCTTCGGCAACGGCGGGTTTTGCGCGATCACGGGAATCTTTTCAAATGCGAGGCTCGGCCGCTACCGGGCCCTCGCAACCGATCCTGCGCGAGCGGTCGTTCTGCGCTATCCGACGCGGACCGTGATCGTGACGCCGCACGATCCCAAGCACTTCGTCGCACGCGTGCAGGGTCTCATCGGGCATGATGCGCGCGTCAGCGCACCGCAGGGGATCTCGCGTGGCGATTCTCTCTGAGCTTCTGGGCATCGAGCTTCCGATCGTGCAGGCACCCATGGCGGGCGTGCAGCTCGGCGCGCTCGCCGCAGCGGTTTGCAATGCGGGTGGCCTGGGATCCCTGCCGTGCGCGCTTCTCGGCCCCGATACGATGCAGGCCGAGCTCGCTGCCCTCGCCGAGCGCACGGCCGAAACCCTTCAACGTCAACTTCTTCTGCCATGCCCCGCCCAGGCAGGATGCACGGCGCGAGTCCGCATGGCGAGCCTCGCTCGCTGGCTACTACACCGAGCTCGGCCTCGATGTGTCCAAAGCCCCGGCGGCAGCCGTGCGCCGCCCCTTCGACGCTCGAGGCGCTCGAGCTCCTGCGCGTCGTGCGTCCTGCTGTCGTCAGCTTTCATTTCGGACTGCCGGCGGCCGAGCTGCTCGCCGGCGTGCGCGCGCTCGGCGCGAAAGTGCTCTCATCGGCGACGACTGTGAAGGAGGCCTCGTGGCTGGAGAGCCGCGGGGTGGATGCGATCATCGCTCAAGGTCTGGAAGCAGGAGGACATCGAGGCCACTTCCTGAGTGAGGATCTGACGCAGCAGCTCACGACGCTCGCGCTCGTGCCGCAGATGGCTCGCCGCGTGAGCGTGCCCATCATCGCCGCCGGTGGCATCGCGGATCGAGCCGGCATCAGAGCGGCCATCGCACTCGGCGCCGCAGGCGTGCAGCTCGGCACGACGTTTCTGCTGTGTCCGGAAGCGACCACGAGCGCCATTCATCGGGCTGCGCTTGAGTCGGATGCAAGCGGACACACGGCGCTCACGAATCTGTTCACCGGTCGGCCCGCGCGCGGCATCGTCAATCGACTCATGCGCGAGCGCGGGCCGCTTGCCACGGACGCGCCCGACTTTCCGCTGGCCGCTGCGGCGGTGGCGCCGCTGCGCACGGCCGCGGAGGCACGCGGGAGCGGTGACTTTTCACCCTTGTGGGCTGGTCAGAATGCGAGCGGCTGCCGGAGCATCCCCGCCGCGCAGCTGTTGCGTGAGCTCACTTAGACGATTTTCCCTGCCACACCTCGAGCATGTCGGGCGAACCCTGCGCACGCACGCCGTTATCCGTCAGGATCTCATCGGTGGCGGCTGCGATTTCCGCGCGCGGGAACACCAGCGACTCGCCACCACGATTGTCGAACTCGACGATCACGAAAGGATCCTTCAGATCGCGCAGCAAGCTCACCAGATGCCGCAGGCTGCGCACGCGCGTACCGTTGATGGACTTGACCACCGAGCCCGAGGGATTGCCGTAACCCGTCGCGAGCTTGTGCGGAAAGAGCGGCGAGGCCACGACCACGAGCTCCTCGCGATCGGGCTCCGGCGGGTCGCCACGCTGGGTGACGAGCGGACTGCGCATGAAGCTGAAGCCGGTGATCGCGCCGGGATTCTTGTTGAGGAATGCCAGGAACAGCGAGCTCGCCCGCGAGAACACGAGCGGCCCGTAGATGAAGTAGGCGGGGTAATCCCCCTTCACGATCGGGAATCAGGAATGGTCGGGTGCTGCTGACCGGCAGCTCGATCGATAGGGTCTTGCCGGCGCGCACGACGGTGAGCGGCAGCTTGCCGTTGCGGGCGACTTTCTGTACCAGATAGCGAAAGCTCACGCGCAGGCTCGAGTCGAGATTGATCATTCCCTGGTCATCGATCGGCACATCGCCGATGCGGGTGATGACGTCCCATTCCTTGAGCGGATAGCCGGCATCCTTACCGTACGGCTCGTGCACCACGATGCCCGAGACCGACTTGTCGAGCTTGAGGAAAGCGCGCAGTGCCGGATTCTCGAGCGTCTGCAGATCGTCGAACATGGCCGGCTTGCCATCGTAGCGGCCGTCGGCGATGTCCTTCAGGAACAGCTCGATCTCCTCGTTCGGGATGATGTAGCCGATGTTCTGCGACTCCCCGCCCAGGCGGCTGAATGCGAGCCCGATCATCTTGTCGTCCGACGATCGCGGGTCCGCCGCTGTTGCCGGGATTGATGGCGGCGTCGATCTGGATGCGCAGGCCCGAAACCGGATAGCTGTAGGGCACGAACTCGATGCGCGAGACGATTCCCTTGGTGATCGAGAGCGACGTGCCGCCCGTGGAAAGCCGTACGCCAGCACGGCGTCCTTGATCTGCGGCAATGCGCTCGCGCGCGCGAGCGGCGCGTGCGTGTCGAAGAACGACTCGTCATCGAGCTTCAGCACGGCGAGATCGATGCCCGGAGCGTACGCCACCACAGTCGCGCCGATCTTGTCGCCGGCCTGATTCGCCTGCACCTGGACCTGGCTTGCGTAGAGGACCACGTGCGCATTGGTCAGGATGCGCTTGCCCTCGATCACGACTCCCGAGGCGGTGACCTCGCTCGGGGACTGCTTGGTCCACGGCTTGTATGGATCCGGATAGCGCATCGTCGCGAACACTTTGACGACCGCCCCCTCAACGCTGCTCGGAATCGCGGGCATCGCAGGCGCGGGAGAAGCCTCGTCGGCCGCGCTCGCCGGGCCCGGAAACACCGCCCGCGTCACGAGCATCACGAGCAGGCATGCACGGCACAGCCCGCTTTGATTGATGATGGGTCCCATCTCAGACCTCTATTCTGGAAAAGCGCCACGCCCCAAGAGCGAGCGTGACGACGGCAAGGATCATGAGCACCACGGCATCCTCGGTCGCGCCGAAGTGACTTTGCGCAATGAGCATACTGCGCAGCCCGTCAATTCCGTAGGAGAGCGGATCGATGCGAGTCAACGCGGTCAGTACCTGCGGCAGGTTGTTGAGTGGGTACAGGGCACCGGACAGGAAGAAGATCGGCAGGACGAGCAGGTTCATGACCATTTGAAAGCCCTGCATGTCCTTCAGGCTCGAGCCGATGGTCGTGCCGAGTCCGGCAAAGACGAGCGCGATCAAAGCCAGAAACGCGAGCCCCGCCGGGACCATCCCCAGGCTCACCGGCCGAAAGCCGGCGATGACACACACCACCGCGACGAGGAGGCCCTGCAGCAAGGCTGTGGTCGCGGCTCCGCAGGTGCGCCCGATCATGATCTGGATGCGCGGCACCGGCGCAACGAGCGTCTCCTTCAGGAAGCCGAACTGCCGGTCCCACAGCAGAGCGATTCCCGAGAACATCGAGGAGAAGAGCACCGTCATCCCGATGATGCCTGGTGCCATGAACTGCACGTAGCTGCCTGCGCCGCTGCGGCGGAATATCGGACCGAGGCCGAAGCCGAGCACCAGAAGATAAAGCAGAGGCTGCCCGAGCGAGGCGAGAATCTGCGTCTTCGAGCGTGTGTAACGCTTGAGCTCGCGCAGCCACAGAATATAGATGACGGGCACCTCAGCGCCTCCACATGCGCGCAAGCTGCCGCATACGATCCGCGGCGCCGACGCTCTCATCACGGATCGCCGTTCCGGTCAGTGCCAGGAAGGCCTCTTCCAGGGATTCCTTCCCGGTGCGCTGCTTGAGCTCCTGCGGCGATGCCGGTCGCGACGATCTTGCCGTGATCGATGACGGCGATGCGGCCGGCAACCCGCTCGGCCTCATCCATGTAGTGCGTCGTCAGAAACACCGTGACGCCTTCACTTCGGTTGAGCTCGCGCACCTGCGTCCAGAGCTGATTGCGGCTCTGCGGATCGAGCCCGAGCGTCGGCTCATCGAGAAACAGAATGCGCGGCGTGTGCAGGAGCCCGCGCGCGATCTCCAGACGCCGCCGCATGCCGCCCGAGAACTGCAGCACCATCTCATCGCGGCGCTCCCACAGCTCGAACACCGTGAGCAGGGCCTGAATGCGCTCGCGCCGCTGTCGCCGCGGAACTGCGTAGAGGACCCCGTGCAGCTCCATGTTCTCCCAGGCGCTCAAATTCTGATCGAGGCTCGGGTCCTGAAAGACGATGCCGAAGCGCCGCCGTACCTCCGTCTGCCTGCGCCGCGGATCGAGCCCATCGATCGACAGGGTGCCGCTCGTCGGTGACAGCAGGGTCGTGAGGATCTTGATGGTCGTCGTCTTGCCTGCGCCGTTCGGGCCCAGAAAAGCGAAAATCTCGCCCGCCGCGACGCTGAAGGAAATGGAGTCGACGGCAGTGAAGTCGCCGAACTTCCTGGTCAGATTCTCAACGACGATCATCGCGATCCCGAAAGCCCTCTCACGATCAGTATAGCTGGCGCAACCCGAATGCATCGGCGAGCAGCTCGTATGAGCGCAGCCGGGCCGCATGGTCATGCACGATGGTGACGATCATGAGCTCATCGAGTTGCAGGGCCTGGGCCATCTCAGTCAGATGCGCCTGCACGCTCTCGGGCGAGCCGTGGAAGTGGCGCGGCCACTCGCTCGTGTCGGCGATCGCCCCACCGAGCGCGGCAAGCTCACGCTCGGCCTCCTCCACCGTTGCGATGGGTCGCAGATCACCGAGCCGGAGGCGTCTTCCGAGCAACCGTACGCTCATCGACAGCCGTTCGGCCTCGGCGTCGGAGGGCGCACAGATCGCGCCGAGTGCGACGATGGCGTGTGGCGCATCGAGGTAACGCGACGGCTGAAACGTCCGACGGTAGAGCTCGATCGCGGCGCGCGTCGGCTCTGGTGCGATGAAGTGCGCGAACGCGTACGGCAGGCCGAGCGTCGCGGCCGCCGAAGCGCTCCACAGGCTCGATCCCAGTAGCCACACCGTGGGTGCTCCTGGCATCTCGGGCGATACGCGAATGCGGCTGAAGGGGTGACGCGCGGCGAATTCACCGTGCACGAATCCGAGCAGCTCCGCGAGCTGATCCGGAAAATCATCCGGCATCGGCGTTTCGAGTCGCTCGCGCCGCAGTGCGAAGGTCTCGAGCGGGCTGCCGCCGGGTGCTCGTCCGATGCCGAGATCGACACGGTCCGGATACAGCGCATGCAGCATGCGAAACTGCTCCGCGACTTTGAGCGGGCTGTAGTGCGGCAACATGACACCGCCCGAACCCACGCGGATGTGAGTCGTCTCGGCACCGAGCCGCGCGATCAGGATCTCGGGCGCCGGGCTTGCGAGCGTTTGCGTGCCGTGGTGCTCGGCGATCCAGTAGCGTCGAAAGCCGCGCCGGTCCGCAAGGCGCGCGAGCTCGATGGTGTTGGCGAGCGCCTGCGCCGGCGTCGAGCCGGCAGCGACGGGCGATTGATCGATGACGGAAAGTCTCAGCCGCTCACACTCGCCTGATGCACGCTGTCGACGCTCGGGCGCGTTCCCCAGTACACGGCCTGCGTAGGCTCCATCGCCAAAGGCGCCGGGGCGGGCACGGCTTGCGGCTCGGGCTGATCAACCTCGACCGCCGTCGGCGCCGGCGCCGGCAGCAGCTTCGGCTCGGCGTCGCTTCCGAGCAGGTGCAGGGCCGCAAGCTCGCGGGGAGTCGAGACCTCCTCGGGCGTCAGAAACAGTCCGCCGCGACGCGCGAAGCGGCCCAGATCGGCGCGGCTGGACAGCATGGTGAGCGGGGCAGACAGCAGCATGCCGGCGATCACCGGCATCATCCACCAGATGAATTGCGGCGCCAGCAGCAGGATCAGTGCTCCCCAGACCAGCCCGACCAGCATGTGCCATTTGTGCCGGGCGAACGCTTCGCGCAACGTCACGCCGCGATCACCTCGCTCCTGCGCATTCCAGGCGACCGGCTTGCCCGCGAGCGTCGTGACGACGAATGTCGTGTGAAACAGCATCATGGTCGGGGCCAGCAGCATGCTGAAGAGCTGCTCCAGCATCAGGCTCAGCAGCCAGTCGTCCGCCGCCGCCGAAGGCCCGGCGCAGCGCGCGGTTCGTCAGCGCGAGGATCGCGCCGAGCAGCTTCGGCAGCAGCAGCACGACGATCGTCACGGCAGCAGCGCCGCGATCTCGCCGTCGCGATACTGCGGCCAGGTCGGAAACAGCGTATACGCGCCGGGCTGAAAGTACTGATGCACCGCGATCGCGTCCTGGATCGTGATGATCGAGCTCACGATCAGCACCGCAGCCACATCGGCGAGGTGAGCATACGAAAGAATGCCGGTGAGCATGTGCAGGCGGCTGAGCCAGTGCAGGCCGCGCATGCGGCATCACGCCGACGTGCTGCAGATTGCCCTGCGCCCAGCGGCGGTCGCGCGCGGCGAAGTCGATGATGTTGGAGGGCACCTCTTCCCAGCTGCCCTCGATATCGGGCACCAGCCAGACCTTGTAGCCCGGCGCGCCGCATGAAGGCGGCCTCGACGAAATCGTGGCTCAGGATCTCGCCGCCGAACGGCGGCGCACCCGGCAGGCGCGGCAGATCCGCAGTCGCTCGCGAACGGCCGCAGGCGCAGGATGGCGTTGTGGCCCCAGTAGTTGCTCTCGCCGAGCTGCCAGAAGGCGAGGCCGCTCGCGAGCATCGGGCCGTTGAGCCGGGCACCGAACTGCAGCATGCGCGCGAACAGCGTTCGCGGCCCGACCGGCAGCGGCAGCGTCTGGATGATGCCGACCTCCGGATGCGCATCCATCAGCTGCGCCAGCGTCACCAGCGCCTTGCCGGACATGACGCTGTCGGCGTCGAGCACGATCATGTACTCGTAGGCCGCACCCCAGTTGCGCACGAAGTCGGCGATGTTGCCGGATTTGCGGCCGACGTTCTCCGCGCGGCGGCGATAGAAGATGCGGCCCGCCGCCATGCTGCCGCGCGACCAGCGCGCGCCAGGCGGCCTCCTCGGCCGCCGCGATCTCGCGGCTTGCGGGTATCCGACAGGATGAACAGATCGAAGCGCTGCGCTCGCAGCGCTGCGCTGCCAGTGAGCACCAGATGCGCATCGAGGCCGGCGATCACGCGCGCGGTGTCCTCGTTGTACATCGGCATGACGATCGCGGTGCGGCTGTGCAGACGGTCCGTCGCGCACTCTTCCGGATGCAATCACCGCCGGGATCGCCGCCCGACCAGCCGGACGATGAAGCCGGCGATCGCCGTCCAGAAGGCGCCCGAGATCCAGGTGAACAGCACGAAGAACAGCACCAGCCGATGCGCTCGAGCACCGTGAGCCGTTGGCGCGCAGGATGTCGAGCATCAGGAAGCTCGCCGAGCCCGCTGGTCAGAAGCGTCAGGCCGAAGAACGCGAGGCGGCGCGAGCCGCGCACGGCGCTTCAGGCTTTGACTGGTCATGGCTGCATTTCCATCAGGTCGTCCAGCTGGTACAGTCCAGGTCTCGGTCAGCGCCTCGCCATACAGAGTCAGGTAGCAACGCAGGTCGACGGCTGCGTGCGCTGTGCTCGGCACCACGCGGAAGGTCACGCGCCAGACGCCGTTCTCCATCAGACGCTGCACGGTCACGTATCTCGCACGTCCCGCCGTTGGCTGACACATGTGCCTGACCGGCTGCGATGCGCGTCGAGACCATCGAGGTCGCCGCCGGCGAAATCAATGATGACACGCCGCACGCACTGTGCGCCGGGTCGCGCTGTTCATCGGCGCGCGGCCGTGATCGCGTGGCGATCGCCTTGCCGCCGGGCGGCCACATCGGCGAGTCCGAGTGAGCCGACAGCAGATAGGAGAAGCTGAGCGGCTTGCGCGGCTCGACGGCGTGCGCGGGCACCCAGTACAGCGACGATGTTGTCGTGGATCTCCTCGTCGGTCGGAATCTCGACCAGCTCCACGCCACCCTTGCCCCAGTCGCCGAGCGGCTGGATCCAGTAGCTCGGCCGGCGCTGGAAGTTGCGCCACTCGGATCCTGGTAGTGCGACGAAGTCGCGGTCGCGCTGGATCAGGCCGAAGCCGCGCGGATGCTCATCCATGAAGCGGTTGACGCGCAGCTCCCGCGGATTGACCAGCGGCCGCCACAGCCACTCGCCCGCCGCCGGTCTGCACCATGAAGCCCGTCGCTGTCATGCACCTCGGGCCGATAGTCATCGAAGCGTGCCCGGACGGGTCCTCGCCATACAGGAACATCGAGGTCAGCGGCGCGATGCCCAGCTTCTCGATGGCCTGCGCGCGGATACAGCGTCGCGGTGACCTCGACCTGGGTGATGCGTGCCCGGGCCGCACCTCGAACTGATAGGCGCCGGTGATGCTCGCGCTGTCCAGCAGCGCGTAGATCGTCAGCGTGCGCTGCTCCGGTCTGCGGCTGCACCAGCCAGAAATCCGTGAAATAGGGAAACTCCTCGCCGGCCGTGGTCGCCGTATTGATGGCCAGACCGCGCGCCGACAGCCGTAGCCCTGGTTGCGTCCCAGCACCCGGAAATACGAGGCGCCGAGGAACACGATCAGCTCGTCCTTGTAGCCGGGCGTCTGCAACGGGTAGTGGACGCGAAAGCCGGCAAAGCCCAGGTCCTGCGGCAGTTTCGTGGCGACGCGAGCGACCTCGCCGAAATCGAACCAGGCCGGGTTGTAGTCGACGGGGCGGGCACACCCCGTCGGACCACTTCGGAGATGTCGACCCGGCGGTCGAAATTGAAGCCGCGGTGGAAGAACTGCACCTCGAACAACGACTGGTTGTGCCACAGCGCGTCGGCGCGCCGGAAGCGGATGCCCGGTACTGATCGTAGCTCAGCTGCGCGATGGCCTGCGGAATTTGGGTCGAGCGATTCTCGTAGGCTGCTTCGCGCGCTGCGTGCGAGCGCTGCACAGTCGCAAAGCCAAACACCTCGGGAGGCGGCGGGAAGGGCTGGGCGTTTGGTTGAGCTGCGCCCTGGGGTTGTTCTGCTGCGGATGCGCAGGTGCGCGGTTGAGCCGCCGCGGGTGGCTGCGCCTGGGTGCGGGCTGCTGGGCAGGCTGCACGCGGCTGCGGCGGCCGCTGCGCGGCTGCTGGGCGATGAGCGGTTCGGACGCACCGGAATATCCACCGATCGCATTCGATATCCATCAGCCGCGACCGCGGCCGCGCCTGTAAACCCATGACGCGCGAGCACTCGCAATTCTATCCCTAACGCATGCAGGCGATACGCCCGTCGAGGCGCCCGAAGCCTCGGGCCTCAGCAAAGATCGAGGCTCAAATGGGTCAGTGTCGCAACCCAGCGACGCCCTGGCCGCGCGAGCGCGGATCGTTTGTCATAGTGCGCTTAGGCCAGATCGGCCAGTACCGCGGGCACGTGCCGGCGCAGAATCGCGTTCTGCGCCTGCCAGCGCTCTGCGGGCTCCATCTCGCGCAGGAACCGAACCTCGCCCGCCGACCAGCACCGCCACCGGCAGCCCATCACGATACAGCACCCGATTGGCAGTTAGCGCCGCCAGGCGCGGATCCGGTGTCAGAATGCCCATCAGATTGAGCGGGTCGGCCGCCGACAAGGAGATATCCTGCCCGCCGGGGCTTTGCGCCGGATATCGCGCAGCACTCCAATGGCCTCCGGCATCGCATACTGCTCCCCGGACAACCCCGCCATGAACCGGCCGCCGCGCAACTCGCCGCGCGCCTCGAGCCGGCGCAGCAGCCGAGAAGTTCGCGCCACGGGGGCAGCCAGTCGGCCTCTCGGGTCACAAGCCGCCAGAACATCACGCCCCAGCGCTGCAGCAGCGTGCGCACGACGTGCTCCACCGACTCAGCGCCGTCCGCCGGCGCGGACCTGCGCACCAGGGCCCAGCGACCCGAATCGGCCATGCCGAACAGCGCCACGCGCCGTGAACGGCGTCCGCTCGCGGCGCGCTTGCGCCGATCAGCCGGCACCAGCAGCGCACGCAGACCCCCGAAGCTGTCGGAGTTCGTCAAGCCCAAGGCGACCAGTTCCGCGAGCGCCGCCTCGACCTGCGTCGGCAGAAGCCGCGTGGCCTCCACGATTTCATCAAAGAAGCTCGCGCCGTGTGCCTGCAGACACTGCCGCCACGGCCTGCGCGCCCGCAGTGAGGTGCGACGCACCCGGAACGTGCGTGAGTGCCGACCAGAGACGCACGTTGCGCCGCGCCAGCAGCGCGATCGGTGTCGCGCGCACGGGAGCCGCGCCGCGCTCGCGGGTCTGCGACCGCGCGCATCGAGCCGCGTCCAGACGAAGCGTCCGGCGAGACAGTGCTCATCCAGCCAGGCCGGCTCGTACCCGGTGATGCGCGCCGGGCAGCACTTCGGTCTCCCAGGCTCCCGCGGCCACCTCGATTCCCTCGAGCTGGTCGAGCACGGCGGCGACCGCATCGGGTCCCTGCATGCGCGCCTCGGGTCGCCACACGCTGCCACTCAAACAGAAAGCGCAGGAAGTCCCGCGCCGCACCGGCTCGATCTCGGCGCGCAGCCTGCTCACCGTGTAGCGATGGATACGCGCGAGCAGCCGCCGCTCGCACCACTCATCTGTCCGCGGTACCGGGCGTGAAACGGCCGCGCATCACCAAGCCCTCGGCTTGCAGTGCGGCAAGCGCCGCATCGACCGGCGCCTGAGCACTGTCCAACGACGCTGCCAGCGCGCGTGCCGTGACCGGACCCAGTCCTTCCAGGCGCCCGCGAATGAGCTCACGCATCGCCGTCTCTGCGCCCAGGGCTCGGGAGGCGCCGCGAGCGGCGAGTTGTGCGGGACGAAGCGCGCCTCAGGGAACAGCGCCTCGAAGAGCGCGCGCCGCTCGCTCGCACACCACAACGGTGCGCTCGGCCCTCGAGGCGGCTGACACGACCGGTCGCCGCCAGCTCCGTGATGAAGGCCGGCCAGCGCGGATTGGCCGCGAGCTCCGATGGCGTGAGAAAGCCGAGCCACAGCAGCGCATCGTGCAGCTCATCGGCACTCGCGGCATCGGGCCACGCCTCCGCGCGCACCCGCGCGATGGCATCGGCGTCGAGCTTGCCGATATCGGCCGCGCTTTGCGGATCGAGCCAGCGCCGGCTCATCACCGCCTGCGTGCGCCGCTCCTCGAGTGGCGCATCGTCGAGATAGGCATACGGCCGCGCGGACAGCACCTCGAGCGCCAGCGGCGAGGGCTCGGTCAGATCGCGCGCGACGACACGTGATGCGTGCCGGACTCGAGTGCGCGCAGGATGCGCTCGAAGCGCCTCGACGTCCATGGCCTCGTGCAGGCAGTCGTGGATCGTCTGGCGCACCAGCGGGTGATCCGGAATCTCGATCTCTCCGCCTGCAGATTCTCGGCACAGGCGACCTGATCGGGAAACACCGCGGCGAGCAGATCCTCGGCGTTCATGCGCGCAAGCGGCGGGGGCACCTTCCTGCCGCCGCGAAAGCGCGGCAGCGCCAGCGCGATGGCGGCGGCCCAGCGCCAGCGGGTGACGAACATCGGCGCCGCGCACAACGCCTGGATCAGCAGCTGCCGCACCGTGTTCGAGTGCAGGTAGCGCGCGACTTCCGCCAGCTCGAAACTGTGCGCGGTCGTCAGCGACAGGATCAGGGCATCCTCGGTCGCCGCCGCCTGCAGCTCGAAGTTGAATTGACGGCAGAAGCGCTTGCGCAGCGCGAGGCCCCAGGCGCGGTTCATGCGGCTGCCGAACGGTGCATGCACGATCAGCTGCATGCCGCCGGCCTCGTCGAAGAAGCGCTCGAGCACGATCGTATCCTGCGTCGGCAGGCAACCGAGCGCGGCTTGGGCGACGGCGAGATAGTCCGTCAGCTGCGCGGCTGCGCTGCCCTCGATGCCCGCATCGGCAAGCCAGCGCAGGACGGCCTCGCGACCGCTCCGCAATGCGCGCCTCGATGGCACGGCGCAAGTCGCGAGACCTGCCACGACAGCGCATCCGTGCGCCCGGGTGCCTCGCCCAGCCAGAACGGAATGGTCGGCGGCTGCCGTGTGCGTCCTCGACGCGGACCGTCCCGCGCTCGACGCGCAGGATGCGGTAGGACGCGTTGCCGAGCTGGAAGACATCGCCCGCATGACTCTCGACGGCGAAGTCCTCGTTGACGGTGCCGACGAGCTGCGCCTCGGGCTCGAGCATCACCTTGTAGTCGGCGGTGTCGGGAATGGCCCCGCCCGAGGTGATGGCCGTCAGGCGCGTGCCACGACGGGCGCGCACCTTGTGGTTCACGGCATCGTGATGCATGAGCGCGCCCCGCCGTCCGCGACGCGTGCTGAAGCCCTCGGCGAGCATGTGCACGACCTCATCGAAGGTCTCGCGCTCGAGCGCGCGATACGGCATACGCGCGGCGCACGAGCTCGTAGAGTTCGTCCTCCGAGCGCTCGCGCAGCGCCGACCTCGGCAGCGATCTGCTGCGAGAGCACATCGAGGGTGCCTGCGGGGATCGAGCAGCACATCGAGCTCTGCCGGCGCGCACCGCCGGGAGCAGTGCCGCGCATTCGACCAGGTCATCGCGAGAGAGCGGGAACAGCCGCCCCTTGGGCGTGCCGCCCACGGCATGTCCGGAACGACCGACGCGCTGCAGGAAGGCATTGATGGAGCGCGGGGAGCTCAATCTGGCACACCAGATCCACATCGCCGATGTCGATGCCCAGCTCGAGGGAGGCCGTCGCAACGAGCACCTTCAGCTCGCCGCGCTTGAGGCGCTGCTCGGCCGAGGCGGCGCTTCTTCGCCATGCTGCCGTGGTGCGCCATGACGTTCTCGGCGCCCAGCCGCTCGGACAGCTGGCGCGCGACTCGCTCCGCCAGGCTGCGCGTGTTCACGAACACGAGCGTGCGTGCGATGCTCGCCGACCAGCTGCGCCAGTCGGTCATAGACCAGCGTCCAGACCTCCCCGGACATCACCGCCTCGAGCGGAGCCGGCGGCAGTTCGAGCTGCAGATCGCGCGCGCCGGACGTGCCCGGCATCGACGATGGTGCACCTCCGACCTCGCCCGCGGCCGCGACGGCTGCGCGCGAGCCGACCAGAAACCGCGCCACCGCCTCGATCGGGTCGCTGCGTCGCCGACAGACCGACGCGGGTGAGCTCGTCCCGTCACGGCCGCGAGCCGCTCCAGCGACACCGCCAGGTGCGCGCCGCGCTTGCTGCCGGCGATCGCATGGATTTCATCGACGATCACGGTGCGCGTGGTTGCGAGCATGTCCCGGCCGGACTGCGACCCGAGAAGGATGTACAGCGACTCCGGAGTCGTCACGATGATGTGCGGCGGCCGGCGCCGCATCGCGCGCACGCTCGGGCTGAGGCGTATCGCCGGTGCGCACCAGCGTGCGGATCGTCGACATCGGGCAGTCCGAGAAGCGCGCAGCTCCTCGCGAATCCCTTCGAGCGGCAGCAGCAGATTGCTCTGGATGTCATTCGAGAGCGCCTTGAGGGGCGACACGTAGACGACGCGGGTCTCATCCGGCAGAGCGCCTGCTCGATGCCCTCGCGCACCAGCTGATCGATGGCCGCCAGAAAGGCCGCGAAGGTCTTGCCGGACCCTGTGGGCGCCGCGACCAGTACGTTCCGTCCGGCCTGTATGGCCGGCCACGCCTGCGTCCTGCGCCGGCGTAGGCGCATCGAACGTTCGCCTGAACCAGGCCGCGACGGCGGGGTGAAAGCTCTCCAGAACACTCATGTGGCTAGGATACTCGCGTGGTCAAGACTCGCGTGGCGAGACGCCCTACTGCCCGATGGCCACGCTCCAGGGCGAACGTCCGACCGCTATTTTCGTGAGCTCATGAAACGTCGCGGTGTCGATGACGCTGACCTCGTTCGAGCCCGCGTCGGCCACGAAAAGAAGTGCCCGATCGTGCGTCAGGGCCATGCCCCGCGGCCGCATGCCGACTGCGATCTCGGCGATGACTTTCGGATGGTCGAGCGCCACGACACTCACGCTCGCGGCGCGCGAATTGCTCACGTAGAGACGGTGCTCGGGCGCATCGAGAAGCAGCGCGAGCGGATGATCCGCCTTGCGCAGCTGGATGATGCGCTGCGTCTCTCCGGTCGGAACGGCGATGCGATAGACCGTCGCATCGAGCTCGCCGAGAACGTACGCGAAGTGACTGTCCGCCGTGAAGGTGACATCGCGCAACCGGCTGCCCACGGTCACGGTACGCGCGAGCTGCAGCAGATGCGTATCGATGAGCGATGCGGTGTTGTCGCGCACACTCACGGCCAGTGCCCAGGCGCCGTCGGGCGACAGACGCACCGCCTCGGCACCTCGACCGGTTGCAATGCGGGTGATGAAATTGCCGCTGACCGCGTCGACTACGGATGCGCTTGCCGTGTCGGCATTCGCAACGAACAGGCGCCGCCCCTCGGGTGTCGCATCGAGCTGCTGCGGATCCGAGCCGGCGCGAAGTGGCTGCAACAGCTCGAGCGCGCGCGTATCCAGCACCGCGATTCCATCGGCGGACAGATCATGCTTGAGTGGGTCGCAGTCGAGATCGGAAGTGCCGGCGCCACAGCGCGCAACTCCGCTCACCGCGACATACAGGTGCGAGCCGTCGTGACTCAGCTTCAGACCGCGCGGGCGCTTGCCAACCGGCACGGTTCTGATCACGCGGCCCGCATCGATGTCGATGACCGAGAGCGTGCCGGAGCCTTCGTTTGAAACGTAGGCACGGCCTGCGCGAGCTGCGGGCGCAGCCGCCAGCACAAGCAGGCACACGAGCACCTGCGCGCCGCGGGAGAGCGTCACTTACGCGAGCTTCACTTCGCTGATCTGAACGACAGGCTCGACGCTCGAGTAGTTGGGTACATCTTTCTGTATGGCTTCGGCATTCGGCCCGAAGGCGCTCTGGAAGGATGGGATCGAGTCGAAGCGCAAATGACAGATCGTCGAGTAGGCGGCCTTCGAGCCCGGTGCGGCCCCGCCCACGCCCTGCTCCACCGTCACGCCCTTCAAGGCAGAGCCGAGCACTTTCTTGACCATCGGGATGTGCTTGTTGAGGTAGTACGTCATGTCGAACTTCGCGCCGTCTTTGTTCGGGTACAGCACACTTACGGTGATCACGCGTTCTCTCCTTCTTGTGCCTGCGCTTGAGGCCGTGGCGGGGCTGCGACTATACCCGGCGGCCTTTGGCTGCGGAACCCAGCCACGCGTGGAGGATTGATCGCAGATCGGCCGCAGGTGGCCCCGGAGATCTCACATGTCAAAGATGCAAGCGGTGAGGATTCACTCCTTCGGCGGACCCGATGTGCTCAAGCTCGAGGAGCTCGATGTGCCGGAGCCGGCCGAGCGCGAGGTGCTGATCAAAATACGCGCTGCAAGCGTCAATCCGGTCGACTACAAGATCCGCTCCGGAAAGTATCCGTCGGTCAACCAAGCGCAGCTGCCGAAAGTGCTCGGACGGGACGTTGCCGGCACGGTCGTGCGCTGCGGGCGCGCTGTGACCGAGTGGAAGGAGGGGGACGAGGTGTTCGCGCTGCTCGACGGCGCACACGGCGGCTACGCCGGATACGTTGCGCTCGCCGCAGAGCTGTGTGTGCGCAAGCCACGACGCATTGACTTCACCGCTGCGGCGGCCGTACCGCTTGCGGGTATCACCGCGTGGCAAGGCGAGTTCGACCATGGCCGACTCGAGACAGGACAGCGCGAGCTCATTCACGGAGGCGCCGGCGGCGTCGGCCACCTCGCGATTCAGTTCGCGAAGGCGCGAGGCGCCGCCGTGTACACCACCGTGGCCGGCGAGGACGTGGAGTTCGTGCGCGCGCTGGGTGCGGATGCGGCGATCGACTATCGATCGGAGCGCTTCGAGGAGAAGGTTCACGATGTGGACCTGGTGCTCGACCTCATCGGCGGCCAGACGCAGGAGCGCTCCTGGTCGGTGCTGAAGGAAGGCGGAGCGCTCATTTCAACGCTGAGCAAGCCCTCGGCCGAGCGCGCGAGCGAGCGCCAGGTGCGCGCAGAGAACTACGTCGCCCACCCCGATGTGTCGGAGTTGAACGAGATCCGCGAGCTCATCGACGCCGGCAAGGTGCGGCCGTTCGTGCAGGCAGTCTACGAGCTGCACGAGGTCGCCGAGGCGCACCGGCGACTGGAAGAAGGGCACGTGCGTGGCAAGATCGTGCTGCAGGTAGGCTGAGCTGCGACCCGCATCTTCCGCTACTACCCCGAGCTCGACCTCGTTGCAGGCACCTGACGAAGGATCAACTCGGCGATACCCTCGTAGTCGCCGCCGAAATGATGGCCTCCCGGCAATTGGATGACGCGGGCATGGGCGGGACTCAACTCTGCGCAGATCGAGTCCGTATCGTCCTTGCCATACAGGCACAGCGTCCGACCGGAGGACAACCTGTCCGTCTCCGGCCGCACAGGAAGCCCGGCGTCGGAGCCGAGCCAGTTCGTGACGTGAAACTCGAAGGCAGCCGTGCGCCCGAGGCCGATCAGGGCCGTCATGGCGACCAGGGCGCGGGTGGCTGGCGGCAGGCGATTGACGGCGAAGGGCAGCACATCGGCTCCCTGCGAGTAGCCGATCAGGAGCACCTGCTGCTTGCGCCAGTGCGCGGCGTAGTAGCGCACCGTGCGATCGAGGTCGCGGGCGAGCCCCTGCGGCGTGCGCGGGCTCCAGAAGTAGCGCAGCGAATCGAGCCCCGCCACGGGAATGCCGTGCTCGGAGAGCGCGTGCGCCACCTCCTTGTCGATCCCGGCCCAGCCGCCATCTCCCGACAGAAGGACGGCGAACAGATCGGTGTGACCCGTGGCGGGAACCTCGATGACGGGTATATCCGACAGGCTCGCGGGGGGTGCCGGCAGACTGATCGGATGGCCGGCGACCACTTTTGCGTATGCCGCAGCGAACTGCGGACGCCAGCGCTTCTCGTCTCGGAAGTAGTGGTCGATCCCGGGCAGGACCACCATCTCGGCGCCCGGAACCTTCGCGATGAACGCCTGCGCCGCAGGCGCGGGACAGATGTGATCACCGTCGCCCGTGAGATTGATCCAAGGGACACCGAGACGGCCGGCCGGAAGCAGGATGAGCTCCTTGCCGCGGACGCTCTTGCGAAAGTGGACGCCCTCGCCCCGGCACAGCGGCTTTCGAATGTCGAGCTCCGGACTGAAGCCCAAGGTCAGCAACGCGGAGAACAAACCTGTGGGCGCCTGTGCCTCCACCGCGTACGCGACGCTCGAGCCGGCGGAGTAACCAGCGAGCACGGGGCTGAGATACGTCGGTACGCGGTAGTACGCCTGCACGTAATGGCTCAGGTTCTCGAGGTCGCCGTCGGGAAAGAAGCAGCTGTCCTGGCCGCGCTCGAGATCCTTGAAGAGGCGGCGGGTGTCGATGCCAGCGACCATCGCACCCTGGCTGGCCAGGGTCTCGGCCATGACCGCAGTCGCCCCGCGCCAGCCGCCGTCCCCGGACAGAAAAAGGACGAATTGCTTGATTGGACCGCTGGGACGGTAGATCTGCACGTCCTTGAAGCGGCCGTGGGAGAGGCTGTCGGCAGCTGTAGCGGTGCCGCACAGCACCGTCAGAATGACGAGCGCGAGTGTCCGAAAAGGGGTCATGCGGGAGCGGAAAGGCGCGGATTCTGCGTCAGGACGCATACAGCTATCAATCCTTGAGTCCCATCAACTGAAATGGCGCATAAAGCATGGTATGTTTCGCCCCGCAACCATCGAGCCCGCCCCCAGAAGGAGACGCATGTCGCATCCTGAGACTGCTGCGCCGAAGCCCCCCCTGATCCGCACGAATGCCCTGCTGTTTGCCCTCACGGCATTGGCAGCCCTGGTACTCGTGCCGTGGCGCGGGCTCACGCATGGCTTCAGCGGTGCATCCTGGGTGTTTTTCGGTGTGTTTCTGATCACGAATGAGATGGCGATCACGGCGGGATACCACCGATTGTGGGCGCACCGCGCCTATGAGGCCCATCCGCTCCTGCGCATCGCGCTCCTGATCTTCGGCGCGATGGCCCTGCAGAACAGCGCGCTGGTGTGGTGCAGCGGACACCGCCGCCATCATCTGCACGTCGATGACAACGCGAAGGATCCCTATTCCATCGGCCGGGGCTTCTGGTTTGCGCACATCGGCTGGATGCTGCGCGACTATCCGAGCGGCACCGTCGACGTCACCAACGCTGCGGATTTGAAGCGCGATCCGCTCATCATGCTGCAGCATCGCTATTACGTGCCGCTGGTGCTGATCACGAATTTCGGCTTCCCGCTGCTCGCAGGCTGGGCGGTCGGCGATGTCCTGGGCACGTTCATCCTGGCCGGCGTCCTGCGACTCGTGGTCAGCCACCACTTCACTTTCTTCATCAATTCCCTCGCGCACATGTGGGGCAGTCGGCCTTACAGCGAGGACAACACGGCGCGCGACAACCCGGTCCTGGCCGTGCTGACCTACGGCGAGGGTTACCACAATTTCCATCATGCGTTCGCGCACGACTACCGAAACGGCGTCCGCTGGTGGCAGTGGGATCCCACGAAGTGGTTCATCGCAGGCATGCAATGGGTGGGACTGGCGCGGCGCCTGCGGCGCACCCCTGTGTTCCAGATTCAGCGGGCGCTGCTGGCCATGCAATTCACGCGCGCTCAGGCGAAGCTCGCTCAGCTGCCGCCCTCGCATCGGGTTGCGCGCCAGATCGAGCAGCTGCGGCATCGCATCGCACAGGAGTACGACGCGTTCGTCGCCGCCGTCGGCGACTGGACCCGGCTCAAGGAGCAATGGCTCGAGGACAAGAAGCGAGCCGTCCTCGAGCACTGGGAGCACGCGAGCCTGCAGAAGCGCCTGTGTGAGATCGAGCGGCGCCTCAAGAGTCAGCGCCGGCGACTGCGTCTGCTGCACGCGCAGCTCGCTTAGAACCCCTTTTCCCCCGTTCCTGCCGCCGATGCCGCCGCTCTGGCGGTGGCGTGTGCGCTCGTGCACCATGCGTCCATGGGTCGCATCTTTGAAGTCCGCAAGGCCACGATGTTCGCGCGCTGGAACCGCATGGCGAAGCAGTTTGCGCGCATCGCCAAGGACATCACCATGGCGGTCAAGGCTGGCGGGTCGGACCCGAACTCGAATTCGACACTGCGGCGGTGCATTCAGAATGCGCGCGCCGTCAACATGCCCAAGGACAAGATCGAAGCTGCCATCAAGCGTGCCTCCGGCCGCGATGCCACGACTTATCAGCAAGTGCTGTACGAGGGCTACGCCCCGCACGGCGTCGCGTTGCTGGTAGAGGCGGCCACTGATAATCCGACCCGCACGGTCGCCGGCGTTCGCAACGTCATCTCCAAGCATGGCGGCAATCTGGCCTCTCACGGCAGCGTGACATTCCTTTTCAGCAAAATGGGTGTCTTTCGTCTGGACCCCTCAGGCATCGATCAGGACGATCTCGAGCTCTATCTCATCGATCACGGACTCTCGGAAATGGGAGAGAGCACCGGTGAGAAAGGCGAGCCGCAGCTCGTGATCCGCTGCGAGTTCGCGGATTTCGGCAAGCTGCAGGAGGCGCTGGAGCAGCGCGGGATCACGCCGCTCTCGGCCGAGCACGAGTACATCTGCTCGGTGCCGACCGAGCTACCCGAAGCGCAGGCGAACGAGGTGCTCACTCTGATCGACAAGCTCGAGCAGGATGAGGACATCCAGAAGGTCTTCCATACGCTCGCGTGAGCGCAAACGGCGCCTAGTCGGGCATCGGCGTCATCTGGCCGGCGAGCGCGTCCTCGAAGCCAAAGGTGCGTAGATCGCGGATCCGCTGGGGATACAGCACCCCGTCCAGGTGGTCGACCTCGTGCTGCACGACCCGCGCGTGAAAGCCCTCGACGGTGCGGTCGATCGGTGCGAAGTTCTGGTCGAATCCGCGGTAGCGCAGATGACGGTAGCGCGGCACGAGCCCCCGCATTCCGGGGACTGACAGACAGCCCTCCCAGCCCTCGTCCATCTCCTCGCCGAGAGCGGTGAGCTCCGGGTTCACGAGCACGGTGAAGGGAATCGGCGCGATCTGTGGGTAGCGCGGATTGTCCTTGAGCTCGAAGATCACGACGCGCAGGCTCACGCCGATCTGCGGCGCGGCGATGCCGGCGCCGTTGAGCGCACGCATCGTGTCATCGAGGTCGGCGACGAGCTCCGAGAGATCCTGGGCGCGGGCACGCTCCACCGGGGCTGCGACCTGACGCAGCAGCGGGTGCCCCATCTTCAGTACCGGTCTGACTGCCACGGCGCAGTCTACCCAAAGATCCCTCAATGAGGCCGGTCGTCTCCCGTCGGAGTCACCTGGGGCTGCGTTGCCGCCCTGAGGTTGATCGTCCGCTCCGCAAGGGATGTGAGCTCGGCGTCGAACGCCTTGTCACGCTCGAGATGGCGCTCAAGGAGAGCCGCCTCTTCGGTTCTCCCCAGAGAACGGGCGAAGGCGACGGCGCTGCCGTACGCGGCGATGCGGTAGTGGATCAGGCGCTGCAGCGATGCGATGAGCGCGGCGTCCCGCACACTCGGCGCGCACACCTGAGCCATCTTGTAGGTCTCGTTGATCAGCGCCTGCATCGCCTGGTCGGGATGCGCGCTCGGATCCGCGGCGCTTCCAGACAGAATGCGCTCAAGCTCGCGCACGCGCCCCTCGATCTCGCGGGCGTAGGAGCGCAGCCGCTCGCGGAAGGGCTCGTGCTCCGGTGCCTGCTCGAGGGCATACAGCAGCGAGTGCAGCTGGGCCTCCCCGCTGTGCAGCTCCTGCAGCTCCTCGGTGTACAGAGCGTGCATGCTGTCGATGCCTGCGGCGCCCCGGCCGAGCCCCGAGCGCACGCGCTGCCATTGCTCACGCAGCCCGTCGGACAGGGTCGTCCGACCGTTCATCGCGGACTTGATGCCGCAATAGCCGGTCGCCCCCCGCGACAGCAGCGATAGACCGGCGGCGCCGAACGCCGCGCGCCGCAGCAGCCCGCCGCCCCGCAACGCCACGAGCGTGAGCCCTGCTCCGGCCACGAGCGACCACCAACGCTCGGAGGATCCGAGGTTGCCGGGCCGCACTGCCATCGACTTGCGCGAATGTACGAACATAAAGCACTCCTCTGCGCTTCGAGCGTCCTGCGATGCGAGTTAAACCCGCGCCGTCGTCGCGGGTTCCTTGCTCGAGTCGAGCATTCCTCGCTCAAAAGGTGATCGGCCGCGCCAGAAACTCGTCGGTACCAAAGAAGATCTCGAAGCCGACGCCGACGCCGGGATTGATCTTGCGCTCCTGGGTTGGAAAGTCCTTCGGCCAATCAAGGCTCGTCCTGACTTCGAGGACCAGCCAGTCTCTGAGAATGCTGCGGCGATACGCGACCTTGGCTCCGAAGTCGTGCAGCGGCACGACACCGTGTAAGGAGCTGCCGTGCAGATCGCCGTCGATCTCCAGCTCTGCCGCCACTGCGCGCCGATTGGGAAAGGCGTAGAGCGCGTCGAGAGTGGAATAGGTCGCCCACCCATAGGTGCGTTGTGCAAGTGTGGTGGACCCGGTCCAGTGGAAAAGCAGCTGCGGCGTGACCAGGCGGTCATAGTCGAGACGGCTCGTGACGCCGACGCCACCCTGACTGTTCTCGTAGAACAGTGTCTCGCGCCAGCCGAACACCCCACGATCCGGGTTTCCGAGCTCGTAGATGTAACTGCCCTTCAGGTAGGGGTCCAGAGGCAATGCGATGTGCATGCCGGCGCCGGCGTCGAACCGCCCTCCCTGCCGTTGCGGCTGATTGTAGGCAATACCGAACAGCGTCTGATCCTGCTGCTGCGGGCCGAATTGGTTGGGAATCGAGCCCGACGAAGGCGCAGCCTCGGAGACCGTCTCGAGCGGATTGGTGCGGCCGATGAAGGCACTGAACCGCTCATTGAGCTGCGGCAACGGCAGATCGGCATGAAAGCGCAGCAGCGTGCGAAGCCCCTCGAATGTATCCCAGAGCAAACCCGGCGCGAGACTGCCGGAGGCCTGCTGGTAGGCGACATCGGGCTCCTGTGAGCCGAAGATGCGATCGAGCCGCATGGCGGAGTTCCAGACACTGTTGTAGAGATCCTGTTGAGCTCGATCGAGCCACTCTTTCTTGTCGTCGTCCTCCGGTACGGTGCTGTCATAGGTCGGCGCCTGAGGCGCAACGGAAGGCGTTTGCGGCGAGTCCTGCGCGCGACAGAGCGCGCACGCCACCAAGAGGTGCAGCGCGAGTCCGAGCCGAGGGACTGCGGACAATCTACCGTCGCAAGACGGTTGCAACCGCCACCGCGATCGCCAAAGCGACAACCGTGCGGATGATCATCCAGATGGCCGGCGAGGCACGACGCCGTCCCATGCGGCGTTGTGCCGCCGTGCCCAGACCCAACGTTGCGCTCGGTGCGTACAGGAATGCCTGCACAATCAGCACCGGTGCAATGCCTCCATGCAGCACGGCACGCAGATGTGCCCGATAGCGCGCTCCCCGATCGAGCAGCGGCGCAAGCTCGCTGGCATGGTGCTCAGGCACCAGCCCCAAGGGCTTGCCGCTCGCGCTGCAGACCTGGATCGCATTGGGGCTTCGCCCGCGGCGCTTTGCGCGCACGAGGAGCACGGGATCCGAAATGCGCGCGCGCCGCTCGAGCACCGCGGCGCGACTCGAAACACATCCGGCCAGGATGAAGCAAGCGCTCGCCAGCAGGTCATTGCGCACTCGATCTGCAGCGGTCTCCTCCGCGTACGGCTCACGCCCGCCCGCGACGAGTCGCAGGGCCGCGGGGCGCCGGCGCGCGAGCTCATCGGGCAGTGCCGACTCGAGGGAGCGCCATAACGCCTGCAGATCGGCGCTGGAGACCCGACCGCAGGCGACGATGTCGGCGATGAGACCGCGCACGTAGCGCGATGCGGGAACGTCGGGACTCTCGGGACGCTCGAGCCACACCCGCAGTGCGTTGCGCTCGCTCGCCGAGAGGGTTCCATCTGCGGTCGCGGTCTGACAGAGACTGAAGAGCTCGGCGCCCGCCGTCACCGGCAGTGCCATCGGAAGCTCGACCGGAGCAGCGGAGGCTGCCCGGGGTTGCGGCATTGGCATTCTGTTCCCCCCATTGCGGACTAGCGATTCTTCCGCAAATTCATGGCCTAACGCAATATACATGAGACCCAGCTGATGGTCCCGAGCATAAAGGCGCGCCGCGGTAGGCGTGTATCATCCGGCCGCATCCGTGGAGGGTTCTCATGCCGCGCATTCCTTCAACCTGCCTCAGCGTTCTGGTGGCGCTCGCTCTCGCCGTGCCGGCGGCTGCGGCGCAAGCCCTGAAAATCACGGTCTACGGCGGCACGGGCATGATCGGTCAGCGCATCGTTCACGAAGCGCTCGAGCGCGGCGACATCGTGACCGTCATCGTGCGCGATCCCGCGGCCGGGACCGCGCAGCAGCCGCACCTCACCGTGCGCAAGGGCGACGTGCTGGACTCCATGCAGGTCGCACAGAGCGCAGCCGGTCAGGATGTCATCGTGAGCGCGGTTTCCTTCCGCAAGCCGCCGGATCCCGGCGCGTACGTGCGCGCAGCCCGATCGCTGGTCGAGGCGTTGCGCGGCCTCGGGCCAAAAGCGCCGCGTCTGATCGTCGTCGGGGGCGCCGGCAGCCTGAATGATTCCTCGGGCAAGCTCGTCGTGGAGCGCATTCCGGTCGCATACCGAGGCGAGGTGCTCGGCCAGAAGGAGGCGCTCGACTACTACCGCACGGTACAGGACGTCTCGTGGAGCTACTTCAGCCCGGCGTTCAGCATCTCACCCGGAACTCGCACCGGAAAATTTCGCCTCGGCGCCGACGATCTCGTGAGCGATGCGCACGGCGACAGCCGCATCTCGGCGGAGGACTACGCCGTGGCTGTGCTCGATGAGGCCGAGAAGCCCGCACACGTGCACAGACGCTTCACGATTGGTTATTGAGGCGCTTTAGGAAGCACGCGATGAAGCCGCAGCGCAGGAAGCCGTAGCGCATCAAGTGCCGTCCGTCTCGATGAGCTGCCGGACGAAAAGATCATTGCGGCGCGCAAAAAGCTCGTCGCGATGCAGCTTCGCGAGACGCTCGAGCGTCGCGTGGCCGGTCGCACTCAGCACCAGATGCACCTCGCGTCCGTCGCGCTCACTCGCCTGACGCTCAATGAGTCCCTGCTTCTCGCAGCGGGTCGCCAGAGCGACGATCCCGTTGTGCTTGGCCTGCAGCCGCTCGGCGAGCTCCCCGATGGTCGCGCGCTGACGGCCGGGGTAGCCCTTGATCTGCAGCATCAGCTGGTATTGCAGCGGAGTCACTCCATGGCGCCGCGTGAGCTCTTCGCTGTAGCGCAGAAACTTGCGCAGCTCGTAGCGGAACTCGGCGAGCGCCTCGTATTGCCTGGGGGTCATCGGCCGCGTCACTGTGCTCGCTCTGTTATATCACAACGTGATATATTTAGATTATATAGAACTTGCCCCACAGGGCAATCAGAGCTTCCACGATGGCGTCCTGGGATGAGATCAAGGCGTGGCGAAAAGCGACGCGTGTACAGCTCATCGAGCGGCGCATGGCCAAAGATGCCGCCGAGCGCAAGCGCGGCAGCGAGCTTGTGCTGCGTCAGCTCATGGACTTGATCGACCCGGGCGTCGTCGTGACGCTCGGCCTGTACTGGCCGATCCGCGGCGAAATGGACCTGCGTCCACTCGCTCACCGGCACGCGACCTCAGGTGGCATCGTGGCGTTACCGGTCGTCGTGCGCAGCGCCGCACCCGTCGAGTTCTGGCGCTGGGAGCCGGGCGTGCCACTGGTGCGAGGACAGTGGAATATTCCCGTACCCAAGGAGCGCAGACCTGTGACTCCGGACCTGCTCGTCATCCCGCTCGTCGGCTTTGATCGCAGACTGTATCGCCTGGGCTATGGTGGCGGCTTCTATGACCGCACGCTCGCAGCTGCAACACCGCGCCCGCGCGCGATCGGCGTAGGCTTTGCGGACGCTGAGCTTGAGAGCATTTTCCCGCAACCACACGATATTCCGATGGAGTGCATCCTGACCGATGCTTTCACGCTGCCATGAGCGACAGCGAGGCGCCGGTGCTGATCGCGGGCGGAGGAATGGTCGGGCTCTCCGCGGCGGCATTTCTTGCGCAGCGAGGCATTCGCTCCATCGCCATCGAGCGGCTGCGCGCGAGCTCGCCACTGCCCCGGGCCGCGTTCTTTCACATGCGGACCCTCGAGCTCTTTCGTTCGCTCGGCATCGAGAACGCGGTGCGCGAGCGCTCGGCCGAGGACTTCGTTCCCGAAGGCGCGATCGTCGCGGTGGACTGCCTGTCAGGTCGCAAGCTCGCCGACATCATGCCGAGCCTCAATGAGGGCGTCGAGGCGTTGAGTCCCTGCCGGCGCCTGTACCTCAATCAACCGAGTCTCGAGCCCATTCTGCGCGCCTGTGCACGGGAGGCCGGCGCAGCGGTGCTGCAGGGCTTCGAGCTCGAGTCGCTCAGACAAGACGCACACGGCGTGACCGTCGGCGTGCGGGACGTGGATGGCGGCGGCAGGCGCGAGTTGAATGGCAGCTTTCTCATCGCCGCGGATGGCGCGCACTCCAAAGTGCGCGAGTTGCTCAACATTGCCTACGAGGGCCGCGGCGCTTTTTCGAACTCGCTCACGATCTACTTCACCGCGGATCTGTCGCCCTGGCTCGCCGATAAGGCCTGGAGCATCGTCTATGTGAACAACCCCGCGCTCGGCGGCTTCTTCCGCATGAATCGCACTGCGCAGGCGGGGTTCCTGGCGATCAACACGGTGGGAGACCCCAAGCGTGATCCGCGGGCCGCTGCCAACGTATCGGCGGACGTGACCGAGCCGCGCCTGATTGCGCACGTGCGCGCAGCCGTCGGGGTCGCGGATCTGCCCGTCAGAATCGATGGCTTCACGCGCTGGCGCGCCACGGCAAGCGTGGCGCAGTTCTTCTCGGTCGGCAGAGTATTCATCGCCGGAGATGCGGCGCACCTCATGCCACCGAACGGCGGCTTCGGCGGCAACACGGGCATCCATGACGTGCACAACCTGGCATGGAAGATCGAGCTCGTACACAAGGGCCACGCACACCCGCAGCTGCTTTCGACCTACGCGAGCGAGCGCAAGCCCGTCGCGCACTTCACCGTGGAGCAGGCGTTCACCCGCTACGTCACGCGCACGGCTCCCTGGCTGCTCGCTGCATACGCGCCAGAGCCCCTCGCGCCGGATTTTGATATCGAGCTCGGCTATCTGTACGGCTGCGACTCGCGCGTCCATGCCGACCCGCGCGAGACGCGTGCCCTGCCAGGGTCGCGCGCGCCGCATCTGTGGCTCGAGCGCGCCGGCTCGCAAGTCTCGACGCTCGACCTCACCGCACGGTACCTGCTCCTCGCAGGTCGCGAGGGATCGAACTGGATTGAACAGGCGACTCCCATCGCCCACGAGTTCGGCGCATTGCCCATGGATTGCTGTTGCATCGGCCGCGATCTCGGCGATGGTGGGAATCTTTTCCCAGCCTTGCATGGGATCTCTAGCTCAGGCGCCGTGCTGATCCGGCCTGATGGGTTCGTCGCGAGCCGCTTCGAGAAGCAGGGGACCGATGATGCGGCGCGCTTGCGCAGCGCGCTCGCCTCGAGCCTGGCCTTCAGGCCAGGGGAGCCATTCAGGTGATCCGGCGACGCAGGCGCGCGTACAGCTCGCCGGTTTGTTACACCGATGAGGCGCTCAAGGCTTCTGACTCTCCGCATCCAGCTCCGCGAGAGCCTCGCGCGCAATCCGAAACGAGTCGACGGCGGCCGGGACGCCCGCGTAAATCGCGACCTGCAGAAGAGTCTCCATGATCTCCTCGCGCTTGAGCCCGTTGCGTACGGCGCCCTTCACGTGGAGCTTGAGCTCCTGAGGCCGATTGAGGGTGCTGATCATGGCGAGGTTGATGAGACTGCGATCGCGCCGGCCGAGACCCTCGCGACCCCAGACCGCCCCCCAGCAGTACTCGGTGACCAGCTCCTGCAGCGGACGCGTGAAGGAATCCGCGCCAGCGATGGCGCGATCCACATACTCGCTCCCGAGCACCGCCTTGCGGATGGCGAGACCACGATCGTAAAGATCCCTGTTGTTCATCGATAGACCCTCATCGAATGGCCGTCTTTCAATTCAGCCGGGGGACGGCTTCGCCGCCTCGGCCGCGTAGAGCGTTGGATCGAGCAGTGCGCGCGTCGCCTCGATGCGGCGTGAATCGATGGGCGAGTTCGGCAGCGCGGCGAGCAGCGCATCCGAGCGCGCCTGCAGCATCGAGTGGATCTCCGGATGGGTCATGACATAGAGATCGTTGCGGCGCACGGCGCGCAGCACGCAGCGCCCGACTTCATCCGGCGTCAGGGCCGTTGCAAAGATCGGTGTGTCCGAGCGGGTCACGCCGGGCGGAGTGATCGGCACGGATCCGGTCGGTGCGAGGGCTGCGGGCCGAACTGCGGCCGTGCTTTCGAACAGCTCCGACTGGACCGGACCCGGACAGAGCACCGAGACGCCGATCCCGTGACCTGCAAGATCGGCCCGCAACGACTCCGCGAGACCCATGAGTGCGAACTTCGAGGTGGTGTAGACGCCTGCGCCGCCGTTTGCGAATAGCCCACTCACGGAAGAGGTAATGATCAGGTGCCCCGGAGCGCCCTGGCGGATCATCCGCGGCACGAAAGTGCGGATCGCGTTGATCGCGCCGCCGAGGTTCACGCCGAGGCAGAAGTCCCAGTCCTCATAGGTCGCCTCCTGCGTCGGACCGACGAAGTTGACGCCGGCATTGCTTGCGAGCACTCGCACGGGACCGAGCTCCCGCTCGATTTGATCCGGCAGCGCGCTCCACGCCGAGCGGTCGGTCACGTCGAGCTCGAGCGCGAGAACCGAGGCTCCGCGCACGGCCAGGCTGCGCGCGGCCACATCGAGCGCATCGGCGCGCACGTCAGCGAGCGCGACTCGCATCTGAGCGGCGGCGAATGCGCGCGCGAGGCCGAGGCCGATTCCGCTTGCCGCCCCGGTGATCAGTGCAACCTGGCCTTCGAGATCGTTCATGTATTTTCTCAGTGCGCGGCGGCGGCCGTGATCCGCACGGGCAGCCGTGCCGGACCGTGGCCGATGGTCGTCATCCACGGCTCCGGCTCTCCGGCTGGCTCGAAGCGCTCGATGCCCGAGATCAGCGCGCCGAGCAGGGCCTCCGCTTCGAGCTGCGCGAGCACCCGGCCCACGCATGAATGCACACCATAGCCCCAACCCACATGCGCGCGATGATCGCGGCGGATGTCGAAGCGATCGGGCTCCGGCCACTTGCGCGGGTCGCGGTTGGCAGCCGCGAACATGAGTCCGCAGCGCTCGCCTTTCGGGATCACGTAGCCGGCGATCTCAACGTCACGGGCAGCGATGCGGCCGGCCATGCGCGAGGGTGAGTCCCAGCGCAGGCTCTCATCGAAGGCACTGCGGGCGAGCGTCGGCTGAGCCCGCAGCAGTTGATACTGCTCGGGGAACAGGCTGAACGCACGGATCGCCGTCGCCAGCGTCATGACCGTCGTATCCGCAGCCGCCGACAGGAGGATGCCGACGAGCAGTTTGGCCTCGGCCTGTGTGATCTGGCCCCGGTCTGCAGCCAGGAACATCTGCATGCCGAGCCCGTGTGCGTCGAGATTCTCGCGGTTGCAGCATTGATCAACCCACCGGATCACCTCTTCGGTGCCCTGCATCGCCTCCTCGAAGAGCTCGTTCTGCGGTCCCATGGTGGCCCACACCATGTGGCCGAACGCGCTCATGTGCTCGCGTCCGCGCTGCGGCAGCCCGAGCAGATCGGGTAGTACCTTGTAGACGAACGGCTTGGTGATGTCGCCGACCGCATCGATCGTCGTGCCGCTGCGCTCGCGCAAACGGCCGACGAGCGCCGCAGCGTCAGCGCGAAAGTTCTCGGCCATGGCCGCGAGCGCGCGCGGCGACAGCGCGGTGCCGATGACTGAGCGCACGCGCGTATGCTCCGGAGGATCATCCGTCAGCAGAATTTCGGGGCGCACCGATTGCGGATCATGCCAGGGGCGTGACTTCGAGGAGAACGAGCGCCAGTCGGCCAATCCGGCCGCGACGTGCTCATAACGGGCAAGCATGGTGATGTTCTCACGCGCGAGCCGCACCACCGGCGCGAGCTCGCGCAGCCGATCATCGACGGCGCGTGCATTGCGCACCGCCTCGGCCCCGAAAATATTCTCATCGCTGACCGGAATCTCGTTCGCCATGTGTCCTCAGCCTGCGGCGGCGATGCCGCCATCCACGTGCAGGATCTCGCCGTTGATGAACGATGCCGCCGGACTCAACAGAAAGACGACGGCGTTGGCGTTGTCCTCCTCGCGTCCGAGCCGGCGCAGCGGAATCGTGCGGGCGCGCCGTTCGTACTCCGCCTTGTCATTGAGTCCCACGGCGCCCGGGGTCGGCACCGAGCCCGGGGCGACTGCGTTGACGCGTACACCGCGCGGACCGAGCTCGGCGGCCAACGTCTTCGTGAACGTGACGAGCGCGCCTTTCACCAAACTGTAGACCGCCGTGTTCGGGTAGCCTCGCTCCGCGACCGGCGAGGTCATATTGATGAGGCTCGCGCCGCGCTCGCGATCCATGTGAGCGAGCAGAAGCTGTGTGCCCCAGACCGCGCCCTTGATGCCAATACCGAGCATGCGCTCGAGGACGGTCTCCGTCACGGCTTCGATCGGCTCATAGCGCAGCAGCATTGCGTTGTTGACCAGGGCGTCGATGCGGCCGCGCTCGCTCGCAAAGCTCGCCGCGGCGGCCGCAAAGGCGGAGCGATCTGCGACATCCGCGGTATAGGCCCAGGCATGGCCGCCGCTTTGGCGGATCTGCGTGGCCGTCTCGCTGCTCGTGGCTGGATCGATGTCGATCACGCCGACCGCAGCGCCGTGGCGCGCGAGCGATTGCGCGACCGCTCGGCCGAGCCCGCGGCCCGCCCCTGTCACGAGCACCGCCAGATCGGCGAGCGTGGAGGCCGCGTCCGGCATCACTTCAGCGCCAGCTTCCATGCCGCCCCGTCCCGCTCGATCCAGCCCGAGGTCGGGTCGCAGAAGTGGCTGCCGATGATCAAAGCCTTGCGGTCCTGGAAGCGCTCGATGAAGGCACGGCGCGTGCGCGCGCCCTGCTCCTTGTCCATATCGAAGTTACCGTGCAGGTCGGGTACGGCGAACTGAATCGGGTGATGCATCATGTCGCCGGTGATCACAGCCTCCTCGCCACGTGAGCGGATGCGCACGCTGACGTGTCCCGGAGTATGGCCGGGGGTTGGAAACAAGGACACCTCATCGGTGACCTGATGGTCGGCATCGATGAAGTCCGCGAGTCCGGCCTCGAGCACCGGATCGATCGCATCGATCAGATGCGCCATGTCGTGATAGCCGTTGGTGCTGCGCAGATGTTTCCAGTGCTCCCACTCGCGTCGACCGAAGAGGTAGCGCGCGTGCGGGAAGGTCGGCACCCAGCGCCCATTGATGAGGCGCGTGTTCCAGCCGACATGATCGAAGTGCAGATGCGTGCACAGAACCGTGTTGATGGTCTCCGGCGCAAAGCCCGCGGCCGTCAGATCCTCGAGGAACGTGGTCTTGAGATTGCAGAAGACATCGAACTCACGCTTGCGATCCGCGCCGATGCAGGTATCGATCATGACCCGGCGATCACGCGAGCTCAGCACGAAGCATTGAAACGAGATCAGCATGCGCCCGGCGCGCGTCGCGAAGTGCGGCGCGAGCCAGCCGTATTGCTGCACGAACTGCGGTGTGCCCTCGCGCAGCAACATCTGCATGTCATCCTCGAAAGCATTCACCTCGACGATGCGCGCCACCTCCACATCGCCGATCTTCCAGTGTCTTATGTGCTCTGCAGCCACGGGTGTGCCCTCTTCTTGCGCAGCGCAAGAATCATACTCCGACCGGACTTGCGCGGTGCTAGAGGGAGGCCGCGGTGAGGGCCAGCAGGCCGCCGATGAGCGAGGCGGCGAGCGCGAGGCGCGCCGCCAGGGCCAGGGCGCCGGCCGCCGGCTGCGTTCGGGAAATGCGGCGCGCAGAGCGAGCGCGCTCGGTTCCGGGGATCAGCGTCGCGTAATGGGCCGGCGCCTGAGCGGGCGGGGGTGCTTCGGCCGGCCTCATCCGCTCACGGGTGAAGCGCGCGACCTGGGCCTCGACGAGCAGGAGCTGCTCGAGCGCTGCGAGCCGCAGCGCGGACAAGGCCCCCGCATAGGAGGAGACCCACTCATCCAGGGTGCGCAGCCAATCGCCGATATTCTGCGCAGCCGGAGGCGCAAGCGCGCACGGCACGATGCGCTGGGACCAGCTCTCGATGGCAAGGCGACGCAACAGCGTGCGGTCGAGCGTGAGGCTGTCGCGCTGGCGATCGATCTCCAGCAAAGCGGAGTGCAGGCTCTCGGCGGCACCGAGGACTTCATCGACCGAACGCGGACGGTCGTGCTCATCGGCCACGGCCGTGGCGAGCACGCTCGCGAGATGGCAGCGCGCATCGAGCAGGTTCGCCTCGGCGTGCTCGGCATAGTGCAGGACGTGCGCAAGCCCGACGAGATAGGCTTCCCAGCCCGCGCCGAGTCCCGCGGCGGCCGCGCGGTGGACCGTGCGACAGCGCCGATCATGCAGGTTGATGCGCCGGGAGAGGCGGTCGATCTGGGCGCGCACCGCAACCAGCGTCGCGGTGAGCTCCGCACAGGGCAGTTCGCGTCCGCGGTAGTGCACGCAGCCACCCGGCGACCGGGCGGCCGCCTCTTCCACCGCCCGCAACACTTCCCACTCCGCCTCGAGCGCGCGCAGCCGTTGCAGGTCGATGCTGAGGCGCGCCGGATAGAGCGAGCGCAGCTCAGCGCTGATCCGACGCGGCTCCGGAAACGAGCCGTACAGCTCCTCGAGGCTGCGGGCGTGCCGGGCAATCGAGCGTCCCACGTATACGCCGCGATAGGCGCCATCAAGATAGGCGCGCCCGAACTGCTCATCGAGCCGCGCGAGCGATTCACCGATCGGCGCTGGAGCCTCGCCGCACTCACCCAGCACTCGATTGGAGAGCCGCTCCCGCAGAGCCTCTACGTTCGTGAACAGAGTCCAGGCGCTACGCGTATCGATCGGAGCCTCGATGTAGCGCCGCTTGCAGTTCTCCTCACGCTCGACGCTCGGTGGATGACTCAGCCACATGCGCGGCGGCTGCACCAGCTGCGCCTGGAACACGCGATGCGACTCGCGCTTCTGCGCAGGTGCCGGCGGCACCTGGCCATAGAGTGGATTGCCGATCGCCGCCGGAAGCCGCTCGATCACGCGCGTTTGAATGGCGAACACGTCACCGACTCGCCGGCCCTGTTGCTGCTCCGCACGCGCAAAGCTCAATGCCCGCTCCCAGGCCTCATCGGCGACCGGCAGGCGATACAGCGCATGCACGAGGGCGTCGCTGCCCGTCAGCGCGACGGCGACGAGGTCGGCCTGCAGCTCCATCTCGCGCGCAAGCGCGTTGTGAGCGATGACGACGCCGCGAAAGACCACATCGACCCACGCGCGAATCGACCACAACAGCGGCCGCGACAGCCAGGCGATCCATTCATTGGGGAGGTCGCGCCCGGCAAGTCGCTGCAGAAAGGCCTGCAGGGCATCGCGCCGCGCGACCAGCTGTGCGGCGACCTGCTGTGCCACATACACCCAGCGGCCGAGCGCCATCGTGCGCTGTGCGCAATGCCCGAGCTCGTGTGCGAGTACCGCCTTCAACTCCCCGAGGCTCAGCACGTTGACCAGTGCCAGGCCGATCTCGAGGCTCTTGTGGCCCGATGTCAGCGCGCTCGAGCGCCGATCATAAGAGACCGCAGCGTTGACGCGACTCGACAGATACACGCGATGGGGCGGGCGCACGCCCGCCTCCGCGGCCAGACGCCTGAGGAACGTGAAGAGCTGCGGCTGCTCCTCGGGCCCGATCTCGACGTCATCGGATTCGTGCGCGCGCACCACCCAGCACGCGCGCAGCATGAAGTAAGCGAGTGCGCCCGCGCACAGGCCGCCGACGCAGAGCCGCAGCTGCCAGTGCCCCGCCAGCAGTGCGATCAGAGCGCGGCAGGCGGCCGTCAGAAACCAGACCGATAGCGTGCAGTAAAGAAGCGCGAACAGTGCGAGACCCGCAAGCGCGAGCAGCACGCGCCGCCGGTACGTCCGGGTGGGACTCGTGAGATTTTCTGGGACCCGTGCGGGTCCGGGCGGGTAGGCGAGCTCCATCGGTCATAGCAATATACCGGTGGCACGATTCACCAACCAGCGCGCGGCGCGTGCGCTTGCGTCAAAGAGCGGTCAATTTGACATCTCGCGACTGCGACAGCGCGCGCTCCGCGGACATTCTGGCGCACCCCCTCGAAGTCCACGTGAACTGCGCGAGGTCGCGTGTCTTCTTATGACAAATGCACACGGTCGCATCCTCGCTGGGCAGCTCGATCAGATCCGCAGTCGCTCCGCTCGATCGTGCTGCTCGGCCCTGATTTTGCGGGCGATGGCCTTCCCATCGATGACGCGCGCACTCACTTCAAGCTTTCCCTCCGGGCGGGATGTGGAAAATGCGCTCCGCGTTGCCGTGCGCGAAAAGCTCCTGATCCTTCTGCGGCAGCGACAGCTCATTGAGGAACGCGACCGCCGGCGCCGTCGGCTGGTACGGGTAATCGATCGCCCACATGACGTTCTCGACGCCGAGCTTCTTGAGCGAGTACTCGAGTGCGAGCGGATCCTCGACACCGCTGTTGCTGATGACGAAGTTGCGCTTGAAATACTCGGCCATGGTGAGCTTCGTCTTGGGCGCTCTGCCGATGGTCTGGGCGCGGCTGTTCATGAAGGTGATGCGCCAGATCCAGAAATGCACCGCCTCGCCCATGTGGCCGATGCAGATCTTGAGCTTCGGGAATCGATCGAAGAGTCCCGAGGCCATCATGCGCACTGCGTGCGTGCCGACCTCGACCCCGTAGCCCCACATAGCCGAATCCATGCCGTAGTCGCGCAGCGGACCTTTGAGACCGTCGGAGGCACCCCGCGGATGGATATAGATGCAGGCGTCGAGCCCTTCGGCGGCCTCGAGAATGGGCCAGTACTTGGGGTCATCCAAATACTCGTTGTTCGTGTGCGAGTTGAGGATGAAGCCGTTCAGCTTCAACTTGCGGATGGCGCGCTCCATTTCCTGGACCGCCCGCCGGGGCGACTGGGGCGCGAAGCTCGCGAGCCCCGCGAAGCGGGTCGGATGGCGGCCGATGACTTCGGCGAGCCGGTCGTTGGCGAGCGTTGCGAGCTCGCAGGCCGTGTCGGCATCGAACATCTGCACCCCCGGGGCGGTCAGGGACAAAATCTGCATGTCCACGCCGAACTGGTCCATCTCCCGCAGGCGCTTGCCCTCGAGGTCCAGCAGTCCTTCCAGGAAATTCATGCTGCCGTAGCCGGCCTGGGCATCGTAGATGCCGCGCACGAGCGGCATGTCCGCACTGTCTCCGGGTCCGCGGGCGATCTTCTGCAATTCCTTGGCGACCTCCGGGATGGAGAATGCTTCCTCGACCGCGATCTTGCGCAGCTTGGCGGACATGGTATGAGCCTCCGTCGATTTTTCGAGGTTGCGACGATACACCCGCGATCGTTGGATAAGATAACCGCGCTGCGGTCACAGGAGAATCACATGTCCGAGCTTACGCTTCGTTCGCCGTTCGTTGCGGCAGCCCTCGCGCTGGTGCTGCTCACGCTCGGCGGCTGCAGCTCCCACACGCAGCAAACTGCCTCCCAGGCGACGGCGCCCACACGGCACGATGCCCTCTCACGCGAAGAATTCAACCGCCGCGCCGCGGCCCACTTCCTGCCGCTTTTCTGGCGCGACGATGCCAATCACGACGGCGCGATCGAGCCCGATGAGCTCGCGATTCTCTGGGGCTATCCCGAGAGCGATCAGAACCGCTGGGTCGATCAGAGCGGGGACTTCACGAGTCGTTTCGAGGAGGCCTACGCAGCCCTGCTCGCGCCCGATGCCGACAGTAGTGATTCGCATGAGAGCAAGCGCCGCGAGCTCGTGCTCGCCGAGCTCGCGCAGGCGACGCCGACGCTCGTGCAGACCGACCTGCGCAAGGACAGCGCCGCCGAGCGGGCCATGGTGCGTCACTTGATGCATGCAGGTGAGTTGATCGAGAAACTCTATGCACGTCAGAAAGGCGTGCTCGAGCTCGAGGCGCGCATTCCGCCGGAGGACCTCGCGAGTCGCGCGCTCTTTCATCGCAATCAGTCCCCGTTCTGCGAGGCGCCGAAAACGGAGAACGATCCACAATGCACGGCGCTCGCTCCGAAGCCACCGCGCATCGTCGGGCTGTACCCGGCGGACGTACAGAGCGAGCCGGATTTCTGCGCGCGCATCGCGCAAGCCTCGAACGCGGCGGAGCTCATGAGCCACTTCAGCGTCGTCGTCGACGGATCGGCTACGGGGAGTTTCGCCGCGGTGCCCTATTCGACACGGTACAAGGAGGACATGGAGGCGGTTGCGACGACGCTGGAAGCGGCCGCACAGGGATTCGGCAAGGAGGAAGCCGTGCTCACGAATTACCTGCGCGCGGCCGCGACCGCCTTTCGCACGAATGACTGGGTGCCGGCAGATCGCGCATGGGTCGCGATGAATGCCGAGAACAGCAAATGGTACGTTCGCGTCGCACCGGATGAGGTGTACTACGACCCGTGCGCGTGGAAGGCGGGCTTTGCGCTCGAGCTTGCGCGGATCAATCCGCAGTCGCTCGAATGGCAGAAGCGGCTCGCGCCGGAGAGGCAGCCCATGGAGCAGTCGATTGCCGCGCTCGCCGGCCCGCCTTACGCAGCGCGCGATGTGCAGTTTAAGCTGCCGGACTTCATCGACATCGCGCTCAACGCGGGCCATCAGCGTGATGCCTTCGGCGCGACGGTCGGTGAGTCGCTGCCGAACTGGGGACCGGTTGCCGAGAGCGGCGGCCGCACGGTCGTGATGACCAACTTCTACACGGATGCCGACAGCCTCAAGCGCCTCGCCTCGCAGCGGGCGTCGCTGCTGTGCAGCGCGACCAACGATGCGCGTGGCGATCCCGCGAAGGACTCGCTCGTCATCTCTTTACTGCACGAGGCGGCGCACAACCTCGGGCCGGCGCATGACTATGCCGTGAATGGCAAAGACGCCGTGCGCAGCTTCGGTGGCACCCTGGCCTCGACGCTCGAGGAGCTCAAGGCCGAGAATTCCTCGATGTATCTCGTCTCCTGGCTGGCAGGCAAAGGCCTGTTCGGTCCCGCGGACGTGCGTCATCTGCAATACGAGGGAGTCGCCTGGACTTTCGGTCACATCTCGCTCGGTATGTATGCGCCCGATGGCACGCCGCTCAACTACAGTCAGCTCGCCGCGATTCAACTCGGGGCATTCATCGAATCCGGCGCGATCGCCTGGAAGCCCACCCAGAATGCCGCCAACGGGTCAGACCAAGGATGTCTGGAGATCGACTTCGATCGCTTGCCTGCGGCGGTGCAGGCGCTCGAGAGAACGGTTCTGCAGATCAAGGCGCGCGGCGACAAGACGGGCGCCGAACGCCTGAAAGCGAAGTTCGTCGATGCCAAGGACGACTACGCGATGATCAAGACCACCATTGCCGAGCGGTGGCAGCGCGCATCGCGGGGCACATTCGTCTACAGCCTTGCGTTCTGAGGGACGCTCAGCCCCCGGCGAGAATCCGTGCCTTGATGGCTTCGTATTCCGAATCGGTGATCAGCTTGGAGTCGAGCATCTGCTTGGCTTCCTGCAGGCGCTGCACGGCGGCCGGCGGCGCGGCGCCGCTTGCACCCGCCGCAAGCCCTGCCGGTGCGAAGCCGCCGCCCGGGCCGATCTGAACCCCTCCGGATCGGGCCCGCAGCTCCTCGAGCTCGCGGATGCGGCGCTTCTCGCGCCAGGCCTGATCCTGTGCCTGGCAGATGCGGTAGACGCTTTGCGCCTGTGACTTGCGCAGCCCCTTGAACTCGACCGTGCGACTGCCCGCAGCGCCCTGCGAGGCGAGATCCGAGGCACTGCCGGCGCGCACCACGAGTGCCGCGGTGAGGATGCCGACGTGAAGCGTCACCTCTTCCAGATCCTGCCAGCGCACGTTGGCCACATCGAAGCCGCCGAGCAGATGCCGTGTCAGCCAAAGCAGTCGCCCGCTCGTCGATGCCACGAGCAAGCGCCGGTGCGTCAGTGCGTACAGTCGGTGCTGGATGGCCCAGGCATCCAGCGTTTCGCTCGGAATCAGTACGGAGCGCAGATCCGCCAACGGCTTGGCAAGATCCGCTTCGTCCGCCTGCAATGCATCGGCCATGGCGGAATCGTACGCTCGGCCGTTGTCGATTTCACGCAAGATTGACTTGTGATGAAATGAGCCCATGGCCGAAGCCGTTAAATTCCCCGATATCCCTTTGTACCGCGGCTGGGGTGCGCCTCACCGTTTGGAAGCGGACGTGTCCGACGTTGAGGTCGCGCACGGGAGTATTCCGGATTCGCTCGAAGGGACGCTTTATCGCTGCGGTCCGGACCGTCAGTATCCCCCGCTCTTCAAGGACGACATCTTCATCGACGGGGAAGGCATGGCCCACATGTTTCGCTTTCAGCGCGGACATGTGTCTTACCGCAGCCGATGGGTGCGCAGCGAGCGCTTCGTGCTGCAGCAGGCCGCGCAACGCTCCCTTTTCGGCCGCTACCGCAACCGCTATACCAATGATCCGAGTGTGGCGGGCAAGAGCATGGGAACGGCCAATACCAACATGGTTTGGCATGGGCGGCGCCTGCTCGTGCTCAAGGAGGACTCGCTGCCGATCGAGGTCGACCCCGACACGCTCGAGACGCTGCGGCCGTGGGATTTCGCCGGTGCCGTCAAAGCCGTGAGTCTGACCGCGCATCCCAAGCTCGACCTGCAGAAGAACGAGCTTTTGATGTTCTCTTATCAGGCGCGCGGTGACTGCACGACCGACTTTGCGTTCTACATTGGCGATGCGGACGGACGCATCGTGCACGAAGCATGGTTCGAGATGCCCTACCCCGGCATGGTGCACGACTTCGCGGTGACCGAAGAGCACATCGTGGTGCCGTTCTTTCCTCTCATCACCGACATGGCAGTCCTCAAGCGCGGCGGGCCCTTCTACGAGTGGCATCCCGATCGCGAGAGCTTCTACGCGATCCTGCCCCGGCGTGGTCCGGCGAGTGAGATCCGCTGGTTCCGCGGCCCCGCGGTGAGCGCGGGGCACATGATGAATGCGTTCACTGAAGGCTCGAACGTAACGCTCGACCTGTGCCTGTATCAGGGAAACTGCTTCGATTTCTTCCCGAGCCGCGACGGCTCGGCCTTCAGGCCCTCGCCGCCCCTGCTCACGCGCATGAGCTTCGACCTGGCGCGCGAGCGCTTCGAGACCCGCACGCTCCTAGCCGCGCCGGCGGAAATGCCGAAGATCGACGAGCGCTATACCGGACGCCCTTATCGTTACGGCTACGTGATCTGCCGTCCTCCCACTGCACATGCCGGCGATGTCGGGATGAGCGCGATCGGCCGTGTCGATCATCTCACCGGTGAGCTCATGACCTGGAGTCCCGGTGGCGACTGTGGTGTGCAGGAGCCGATCTTCGTTCCGCGCAAGCCCGGCAGTCCCGAGGGAGACGGCCATCTGCTGGCGCTGGTGAATCGCCTGAACGAGATGCGCAGCGACCTGGCGATCCTCGATGCGTCGCACCTCGATGCGGGTCCCGTGGCACTCCTGCGCCTGCCGACGCGCGTGCGTTCGACGTTTCACGGCATGTGGGTGCCCGCGCAGGCACTGCGCACCGGCCGATACTCGGCCTAACCCGAAGCCCTATTTCGGGTTCTTGTGGGTCGCCAGCGCCTCGCGCAGCTGGCGCAGCTTGTCCTTGAGCACGCGCTGATCGTCGGGCCCCATGCGCAGCAGCGTCTTCTGTCCGGCAGAGAGCGCTTCGAGCTTGGGGTCGGCGTACAGAAACAGCACATTCGGCTGCGCGAGCTCGATCGGACCTTTGACATCGGGTGTCGCGAGCAGATTGTCGATCACCTGAATCACCCGGTCGTTGAAGTACTGGCCGGGGTAACCGAGATCCTCGTACGCCTGCTGAAAGAGCGGATAGAAGCGAAAGTACAGAGCGACGAGCTGCTTCGTGTCCGTCGACTTCACCAGATCGACGAAGGGCGCATAACGCGCCTCGTTCTGCGGGCTCAGCGTGACCTGGTCGGCATCGCCCGCGGTGACCATCTGCCCCGAGGTCGACTTGATCGGACGCAGCTCCAGGGCAACCTTCTTGCGCGGCAGGTTATCGATCGTGGCCACGATGTGACGGATGAGGCTCTGCGGCACGAGAATCTTCTCGATCGGTGCCGCACCCTGCACCATGGCGAGCGCATCGTGAAAGCGTTGATCACTGTCGTTGAGTGCGGGCAGCGGTGCCGCTGATTCCGCCGAAGTCGCCGCCTGCGGAACCGGATGCTGAATGCCCGTGTCGGGGGCGGCCGGCGGTGGCAGGTGCACCTGCTCGGCCGGCGGCGGCGCGGTCGCGCTCTGGTGGGTGCGGTAGTAGTAATAGTAGCCGCCACCTGCCGCGAGCACGACGACCAGTATCGCCGCCCAGAGAATCGGTTTTTCCGTGAGCATAAGCTGCCTAGGATACGGTGGCGGCGGCCGGAGCGCTCGCGCTTCCCATCCCGCGTGTGAAGGCCCAGTCGAGCGCCCGCGTGACAAGACCACCGCCGAGACTCGCTCCGGTGACGTCCTTGAGCTCGTAGCTCGCGTTCGTGAGGATCGCATCGGCGGCGCGCAAGCCGCTGCGCACGGCCGGGCCGATGCCTTCGCACATATCGCGTGTCGCAAGACCGGCCGCGTCCCCGGTCAGGAAGGCATCATCCACGCGCGCCACCTCGACGTTCCCCCGCAGATAATAGCTGTAGCCCACGGGCTCGTACGCGGCTCCCGCCGCAAGCTTGCGATCGAGCACGCGCACGAGGTTCGCCCAGTGCTGCTTGATGTCGACCCCGCGCGCTTGATGCGATCGGCCATGCCGCCCACGCCGACATTGAGCCAGCCGTCCGCCTTCGGCACGTACCAGGAGTATCCCGGCAAACCCTTCTCGAAGAACCACAGATGACAGTCCGGATCCTTCCAGTCGTAGGCGAACTCGTGCTCCAGAGTCACGGTCTGCAGCTCGCTGCACGCGGGATTGGCGAGGCGGAAGAAGGTGCGGTACACCGGGCAGCGCGTGCCGCCGGCACCAATCAGGTAACGGCAGCGAAACTTCTCATCGATGACGTAGCCACCGCCGCTCTCGCGGCGGATGTTCCGCACCGTGTGCTGCACGACCTCGGCGCCCGAGCGCTCGAGCAGCCAGGCATCGAACTCGAAGCGGCGGATGGAGTGCTGCACGCAGTGCAGCTGGAAGTGCAGGCCCTTCAGGTGCGCGTGCATGCGATCGAACGTCAGGAAGCGGTGCGGGTAGGTCCGCCGATCGAGAGCGAGGTCCGTCACGACATCCGGAGTGATCCAGCCGGCGCACAGCTTCAGGCGGGGAAAGCGCTCCTTGTCGAGCACGAGCACGTCGGCCCCGCCACGCTTCAGCTTCCAAGCAGCCGACGAGCCCGCCGGCCCGCCGCCCACGACCGCGACATCCCAGGACTTCACTGAGTGCTCGTGATCAGCTCGGATACATGTAGGCACGCGTCAGCGGAATGTCGTTGTAGTCCCGCGGCGCGAACACCACCTGGAACAGCTGCAAGGTCCCGGTCGTGAAAGCCGCGATCGAGCCCGCCAGGTACAGCCGCCACATACGCACGAACTTCTCATCGAACATCGCACGCACGCGCTCCGCATTGCTGCTCGTACAGCGCGAGCCAGTGCGCGCAGCGTGCGCGCGTAATGCAGGCGCAGATTCTCGACATCGAGGACCGACAGGTCGCAGGGCTCGAAGATCTGCGCCATCTCGCTGAGCGAGGGCGGGTAGGCGCCCGGGAAGATGCGCCGCTCGATCCACGGATGCAGTGGCGCCGGGTAGTTGCGCCCGATCGAATGGATCAATCCACGGCCATTGGGGCCCAGCGAGCGCTGTGCGACGCGCCCGAGCTCCGGATAGTTCTCGACTCCCACGTGCTCGAGCATGCCCACCGACACGAATGCATCGTAGCGGCCGGAGATGTTGCGGTAGTCGTCCTCGACGTACTCGATGTGCGATGCGAGCCCTTCGGCCCGCGCACGCTCGCGCGCATACGCCACCTGCTCGTGAGAGATGTTGAAAGCGCGGACCTTCACGCCGTAGTGGCGCGCCATGTGCAGCGCCAGGCGTGCCCCAGCCGAAGCCTGCCTCCACGACGCTCTCGCCAGCACGCAGCCGCAGCTTGCGGCACACGTGATCCATCTTCGCGTCTGCGCCTCATCCAGGGTCGCAGCCGCGGTCGGATAGTAGGCGCAGGTGTAGGCCATGGTCTGGCCCAGCCACAGCGAATAGAACTCGTTGCCGATGTCGTAGTGGTGATGGATGTTGTCGCGAGAGCCCGTGAGGCTGTTGGTGTGGGGACGGTGCAGGAGCCCCGACAGGGAACGCAGCAATGACTTGCGCGCGCTCGCCCGTGCAGAGCCGCGGTAGATCTCCTCCACCAACCTGACGAGGTCGCCCTCGATCTGAAGGCGGCCCGCCGCATACGCATCGCCAAAGCGCACCTGCGCATCGCGCAGCAAGCCCAGGATCACCCCGCGGTCCTCGAGCCGGACGCGTGCGACGGTCTCGGCGCGGGAGGTGGCGATCCGCTCCCCGTTCCAGAGTTGAAACTCAATCGGCGGATCACCGAATGCCTGCAGCAGGCGCCGCAGCAACCTGGCCGGCGCGGACAGCGCGCCAGCCTCGACCGGCTGGCCCAGCTCGACCTCGGGGGCATCACCGGGGGGGCTTGCTCCGGCCAGACGATCGCGCGATGGCCTCAGACTCTGCTCGGCAGCGTTCACGGGTGCTCCTCTTGGGGGGTCTCAACCACGATGCTACACGGGAGCCTGGCTATAGTCAGGTCCGGGGGCGGCTCAGCTCATCCCGTCGGGGGTCCCGGTCGACGCGAAGAGCTTGGCGAGCACCGGGTACAGAACCTTGCGCTCGTGACGCGTGAGCCGAAGCAAAAGGCGCGCCTGATTGCGCTGGGCGACCGGCAGGACCGTACCGTAAAGCTGGCGTCCCTTGGCTGTGGTCGTCAAAATCACTGGGGAAACGGCACCCTCCCCGGTCCGGCGCGCGCCCGCCGAGCGCGAGTTGATGAGGCCTCGCCTGGTCAGCATCTGCAGCGTCCGGCTCGCTTGACCTTTATCCATGCTGCTCCTGGCCACGAGCTCCGAGAAGCGCGCGGGCTCGAACCGGATCGTCATCGCAAGCAGCCGCCATTCGGGCACGCTCAGGCCGAATTCGGCCAGGTAGCGCCGCGTCACATTCGCCTTGAGCGCACCGGCAAGGCGGATGATCTGGAAGGTCAGAAATTGGCCGATATGAAGGTTGCCTCCGTGCTCGCGCACCTCGAGCCAGGGGTTGGGCGTCTGTTGCGGAACCCGCCGGCTGCTGCGGCGCGCTGCCTTTCGCTTGACCATGGTGATAGCCCTCAGTCGAACGTCGTGGGCAGGCCTGGCGTGCGGTAGTGCTCGAACATATGAGCGATTTGAGCCGCGGTGCTGCGCCCGCTCGACAGCGGCGGCAGATCGTCCAGCGCGAAGAACTCGACGGCCTCCGTCTCGAGGCTGCTCGATGCGGAGCCGCCGAGGAGCTCGCACACGAAAAACAGTTTCCAGATGTCGAACATGAACGGCCGATCGACGTGCCGTTTGCGGTCGTAGACCGCCGCGAGCTTCACCGCGCGCACTTCGAATCCCGACTCTTCCCGCACTTCGCGCTCTGCGGAGGAACGCGGGCCTTCGCCGACATCCGCCCAGCCGCCCGGCAGCGTCCAGCGTCCATCCGAGCGCTCCTTCACGAGCAATATGCGCTCTTCGCGAAATACCGCGGCGCGCACGTCCAGCTTGGGTGTGGCGTAGCCCGCCTCGGCGCTGAACAGCTCCTCGATACGAGCCGGAGCCGCCTCGCAGCCGGCGGCGAGCATCGCGGCGGCAATGGTGCGCACGGCGCGATATCGCTCCCGATCGTACTCGTCGGTCGAGAACGCGAGCCCATTCTGCGCGATGGCCTGCAGCTGCTTGGTCCATTCCAGCCATTTCGGCGCCATAAGCCTGATTGAAACACCGCAACGGCGGCTGCGCTACATTGGGCGCGCTTATGCTCACGGACGCCATCGAGGTGTACCGCTCGACGCGCTTCGCCGACTGCGAGGAGCGCGCGTTCATGCTGACCGCGGTCGGCGTGCCCAATGAGTTCGATCACCTGGAGGGCTACTACCGCCTGTGGGTCGATGCCTCCTACATCGCCGAAGCCCGCACCCACCTCGCACGCTATCAGCTCGAGACGCGCGTGCCTCCTCCTGCGCCGCCACCGGAGCCGCCGCGTCTGCATGCACACGCCTGGGTCGGCTGCCTGGTGTATGCGGCCACACTGCTCGCAGTCGCCGAGGCGGTCAGCAAGGGCATCGGCCGGCTCGATGCCTTCGAGCTCGGCGAGCTCGATGCCGTGCGCGTCCAGAGCGGGGAGTGGTGGCGCGCCTGGACGGCACTGACACTGCATCTTGATCCCGCACATCTCGCTGCCAACGGTGGCGCCGGAATCTGGTTCGGCTATCTGGCCGGCAGGCTGATCGGCCCGGGTACGGCCTGGCTCTTGATCGTGAGTGCTGCGGCCGCCGCCAATCTCTTCGAGGCGCTGCTCTCGCCGCCCACCTACCGCTCCGTCGGGGCTTCGACGGCGGTATTCGCCGCACTGGGTATGGCGGCTGCATACACCTGGCGCGAGCGCTACCACCTCGCGCAGCGCTGGTCGCTGCGCTGGGGGCCACTCATCGCCGGCACCGTGCTTCTGGGCTGGACCGGAACGGAGGGCGAGCACACCGATGTCTTCGCCCATCTTGCGGGATTCGCGATCGGCGGAGTGCTCGGCGCGCTGGCTGCCCTGCCCCGCGGCCGTCGACTGCTCGAGCGCACGCCGCAGTGGCTCGCGGGCCTCGTCGCGCTCGGCAGTGTGCTCGGAGCCTGGGCACGGGCCCTCCTCACTTGAGCGAAACATCGAGTAGGCGCGTCGGCGATAATGCCGGGCTTTGGCGATCCCTCCCTGGAGCACGGCATGCTGAAGGTGACCGGTCGTGAGCTGCTCTACAGTCTGGGCACGCTGCTCATCTGGGTCATCGTGGTGCAGAGCGTGTATGCGACCCTGATCAGGCCGCGCGCCGAGGCGATCCTCGCGCAACCTCCGGTCTCGATCTCGCAGTCCGGACAGAAGGTCGAGCGCGATCTGCGCTCCATCTTCATCATCATCAAGGACTACGAGCAGGAGACGGCGATCATCCTTGCTGCGTGGTCGCTGACGCTGCTCGCACACCAGGCACGAGTGGTGGCGCACAACCGCGCGCTGCTACAGAAGCGCTATATCGACGTTGACGATCAGCACGTCGTGCTGCCCGAGGATGTGCGCGCGCAAGGCCGTTCGCTCGAGGCGCTGCCGCCGACGGAGCGCGAGATGTTCCTGCCGCGCACACTCACCCTCGCGCTCAATCGCTTCGGCGCGACGCGCAGCGTGCAGGATGCGGCCGAAGCGGTGCGCGATGAATGCGAGTTCGAGCTGTCGCGGCTCGATGCGCAGCTCGCGATGATCAAGTTCACGGCCTGGGCGATTCCAGCGATCGGGTTCGTCGGCACCGTGCGCGGCATCGGCCGCGCGTTACAGGAGGCCCAGCGTGCGGTGACGGGCGACATCAGCGGCGTCACCCTCGGTCTCGGCGTGACCTTCAATTCCACACTCACTGCGCTGGTGCTGTGCATTTTCGTCATGTTCTGCCTGCATCAGCTGCAGCAGGCACAGGACCGGCTGGTCCTGGACACCCGCACCTACGTAGACCGCAATCTCATCCGGCACATGCGCGTGCTTTGAGGGCGCGTACCGCTAGCGCGCATAGCCGACGAGCTCGACGTAACCGCGCCCGCCAACAGGGCGACGTGCCTGTGCGCCCGTGACGCCCACCGCGCCCTCCCAATAGCGCGGCCGCGTGTCGAGCTCCTGATCGGCGACCAGCGGCGTGACCTCGAGACTGACATCAAGCGATGCAATGCGGACACGCCAGCGTGCGGGATAGCGGCCGCCGCGCGGACTCGTCCACTCATCGAGCACGTCGATGCGTACGTCCGAGCTTTCGAGAGCGCGCGCGCTTCCGTCGGCGCCGATCCAGGTGCCTGCACTGTGGGCATCCCGGTGGTCGTTGCGGTCGCGCAAAGAGTAAAACATGAATGCGCTGCCATCGGTGAGATTGAGCGCGAACCAGTCCCAGCCGACCTCCTCTTCTCCGAGACCGCCGCTGCCCCATTCTCGATCGAGCCATGCGCTGCCCTCGACCTCGAATGACTGGCCAGCGCGCACCAGCCCTCCCTCGAGAGTCATGCGCGGGATGGAGTAGTAGTAGCTTGCCGCGCCCGGCTCACCGGCCTTGACGCTGAGCCCTCGATCACCGTTGAGGACAGGCGCCATGCGCGCCCGCGCGTGCAGCGTGATGGCGTCGTCCGCGTCCTGCGCGCGCAGGACCCAGGACGGCAGCGCACCGTCCGTGGTTCCGTCATCGCTGAGCGACCAATCGTCGAGCCAGACCCGCAAGGGCGTGGCCTGCGAGCCGGCCATGCCGAGCGCCTCGCGCGCATAGCGCTGCGCAGATTTGAAGCGTCGCGCGTTGAGATCCGTGATCGCGAAATGCGCCGCATAGATCTGGTTGGTCCGCCAGTGGGAGACTTCGGGCCCGGAGGCCGCGACGCCAGGCGCGAGCGCGAGGCGAAAGAACGTCAGCTCGAAGCCGAAGTCCTCCCCGCTGCGAGCGTGCAGCTGCCCGGTCAGGTACCACCACTCGTGTCGAAACTCGCGATGCGGGCCGAAGTCGGTGGGAAAGCTGAACGCGCGCGGCTCGAGCGCTTGCGCGAAACCCTGGCTTTGCGCACCGCCGCGCAGGACCGCAAGCCTGCCACCCGCAAGCGAGCTGTCGGCGTTCTGCTGCGGCGGGGCCATCGCTGCGCGCTCACAGCCGCTCACGATCGCAAGGCAGGCCATGAGCGCCTGCCATCGCATCGAGAAGCCCGGATCGCTCGTGCTCGCGCCGCTCATTCTTCGCGGAGCGCGCCGGCAATCCCGCAGCGCATGTTGCGCCAGGCCGGATAGAGGCCCGCCACGAACGCGGCCGCAAGAGACAATGCGAGGGCGCTGCCGATCTGGCTCGGCCGCACGTGCAGGTCGATCTGCCAGCCGAACGCCCGGCGATTGATGACCTCGACGAGAAGGATGGCCGTCGCGAGCCCTGCGGGAATGGCGGCCAACAGCGCCACCAGCCCCATGAAGCCGGTTTGGGACTCGATGAGGATGGCCGTGCCTGCGGGCGTCAGACCGACCGAGCGCAGCACCGCAAGCTCGTGCGTATGCTCGAGCTGCCAGGCAAGCAGAGCGCTCACCAGACCGACGGCCGCGACGCCGGCGGCGAGCCAGTCGAGCACCCGAGTGACCACGAAGGTACGCTCGAAGATGCTCATCGAGAGCGAGCGGACATCTGCGTTGGAGCCGATGAGAAGCGCTTGCCTTGCAGAGGCGGCGGCATACATCGCCGCGATGACGGCGTCGGCGTTCACACCGTGATCGAGATAGATCCCAAGTCCACTCACCGACTCATCGCCCCACAGGCGCCGATACACCGCCCGCCTCATGAGCACACCGCCGCGATCGTTGCCGTATTCGCGATAGACCCCGGCGATCGGAAAGCTTCGCGCGCCGTGCGGAGTGTCGAGCACGAGCGAGTCACCCGGCTTCAACTGCAGGCGCCAGGCGAGAGGCTCGGCGGCGATGAGCGCGCCGCCCGCGAAGGACTGCCAGATCGTGGCGGGATCACCCGCGAGGATCTGGAAACCGCGGGCGCTCTCCGGTGCGGGATCGAGCGCATCGAGCGCAACCGGACCGCGGGCAGAGTCCACGAGCACGCGCCGGCTTACGCTGTAGTGATTGACACCAGGAACGTGGACGAGCTGGTCGATGACCGCGGGCTCGAGCCGCCGTTCGGGTCGGGCGAAACCGGGGCCCGGCGCGGACACGTAGATGTCGGCGCTGAGGGTCCGCCCCAGCCACTCGCGCAGCGATTCGCGAAAGCTGTCGACCATCACCGACACGCCGATCATCGCAGCGACCGCCATGCCGAGCGCCGCGACGGCAACTCCAGTGCGGCTCAAAGAGGCGGCCACATCGGCGAGCGCGAGCCGCATCACCGGACTTCTGCCGACGAGACGGCTCGCAGCCGAAGCCGTGAACCGCAGCAGCGCAGGCGTCAGGGCTGCAACGCTCAGCAGCAGGAAAAACAGCGCTGCAAAGCCCGCGAACAGACTGCGTCCGGAGACGATGACGAGGACGCCGGCCGCGCCGGCAAGCGCAAGGCTCGCGATGAGAAGCCCTCTGGAGATGCGGACCGCTCGCAGCTCCAGGGTGGAGCGCCGCATGCCAAGCTGCGGGGTGCTGTAAGCGGCTTCGATCGCAGGCAACGCGGCCGCGAGGATTGCAGCCGCCACGCCGGCCGCGAGAGCCTCGATGATCTGGCGGGTCTCGAGCTTCACGCTGTTGACGCTGACGACGAAATACAGATCGTTGATCGTGCGTCCGACGAGCATCACGAGGCCGCGGCCGATCAGCAAGCCCGCACCGACGCCGAGGAACGCACCGAGCATGCCGAGTACCGACGCCTCGGTGAGCACGACGCCCAGCACCTGTGCACGGGTCGCGCCGAGCGCCCGCAGCACACCCAAGGTTCGGCGCCGCTGGACCACGGCGAAGCTGACCGCGCTGTAGATCAGAAAGAGCCCGACCAAGAGTGCGAGCAGACTCATGGCGCGCAGGTTCGTGGTGAACGCCGCCGTCATGTCGAGACTGGCTTGCGAGCGTGCCTGCGCCTCATCGAGTCGCACCCCGGCAGGTAGCTGCGTGCGCAGCTGTGCGATCGCGGCATCGCCGGCCGGGCCTGCGGGCGCGCGAACCTCGATGCGCGATAAGCGACCGAGGAGTCCGAGCCACTCCTGCGCTTGCGCGATGTCGGTGAGGAGCAGTGAGTCACGGCCTGCCTGTACACCCGGCAACGTCTCGAGCAAATCCGCACGCTCGCTTCGACCTCCGATGTCGAGCGAGAACGAACTGTGCGCGCGAACGCCGAGCTGTTGCGCGGTCGCGGCCGTCATCGCCACCGTCCCCGGTTCATCGATCCAGCGTTCGAGTCGGAGCATGGAGTCGGTGGTGGCATCAGCGGACGATTGTGCGGCGCCACCGAATGCAGCGGCGGCGAGTGGATCGAGCCCCACGAGCTCAAAGGTCTGCTCCCTGACCGTCACGTAGCCCTCGACGATGGGAGCGAGCGCAAGCCTCGAGGTGGTCGCAAGCTCGGCAAAAAGACGCTCGTCAATGCCGGCAGGTCCGCCGGTGATGACGTGCGTGGCGGGGCCATTCACCGCGGCGAGCGACAAACCGAATGCACGCCGAGAGCTTGCGATCGCGAGATCGACCGCCGTGATCGTGGCGACTCCGAGTGCAAGACCCAGCACGGCGAGGGCGAGCTGCGCCGGATGACGCAGCAGATGACGTGCGCTTGCTCTCCACACGGCGCGGGTCATGCCCCCGGATGTCCTCATGCTGCACCCGCCGCATCCGTGCGCGAGCGCTCGTGCAGGCGGCCCTCACGCAGCTCGAGCACGCGGTCTGCCGCAGCCGCGAGTGCCCCATCGTGCGTGACGATGATGAGCGTGGTGCCCGCCGCGCTCACCAGGGATTGCAGCAGGTGCATGATCTCGCGCGCGGTCGCATCATCGAGATTGCCCGTCGGCTCATCCGCGAGCAGCAGCCGCGGCTCGTGCACCAGCGCGCGGGCGATCGCAACGCGCTGCTGCTCGCCCCCGGACAATGCATCGATGGAGCTGCGCATGCGCGCGCCAAGCCCCACTTGCTCGAGCATGTGCGCGCTGCGTGCGCGGGCCTGCGGGCGGCGGATGCCATTGAGCTCGAGCACCAGACGCACGTTCTCTTCGGCATCGAGAGTGGGGATGAGATTGAAGAACTGATAGACGAAGCCGACATTGCGCCGCCGGAACAGCGTGCGCTGCGGCTCGCCCAGAGAGCCGACCTCCTGGCCGTCGAAGAGGATCTGACCGGAATCGGCGCGATCGATGCCGCTCAGCAGGTTGAGCAGTGTCGACTTGCCCGAGGCGCTGCGCCCCATGACGGCGACGACGCTCGCGGCATCGACCTCGAGATCCGCGTGATCGAGAACGCGGTGAACGCGCTCGCCTTCGCGAAAGCTCCGGCAGAGCTGGCGAACCTCGAGCACGGCCATCGAACGGCGCCCGGTCAGCTCGTTAGCTGGTCGGCTCGAACCGCCACGGCTTGGTCACCCCCATGCGTGTCAGCTCGCGACGCAGCTTCTCGGCGAGCTCGTGGTGCTCAGTGCGCTCGAAGGGCGGTGCGGCCTGCCAGTCGTAGGCCCACGGGTGCTCCGCGCGCAGCGTCTCGGGTTCGTCCGCATAACGCGGCATGACATGTGCGTGCAGCGCAGGATCGCGGTTTCCGAGGATCGCGTAGTTGATGCGCACGGCATCGGTCGCCTTCAAGAGCGCATCGCCAAGACGCGCCATGTCGAGCAGAAACTGCGTTCTCTCCTTTGCGGCCAGCGCGTTGAGCGAGGGCACGACTGGATCGGGGACGAGCAGCACATAGCCACGCACGAACTGGCGCTCACCGAACAGGACCCAGCCTGAGAAAAGGCGCGCCACGACGCGCGGCTCGCGTCCCTCGCGCGCGCCGTTCACCCAGCGATGAATCGGCGTGTCCTCTCCGTGCCTGTCGTTCTTCATATCCTCAAGCCTCCACGCCGAGCCGATTGAGCGCGGCGCTCGTCTGCTCGTAGCTTCTGTGCACGATGCCGTGCCAGCCGCGCGCCCGCGCGGCCTCGACGTTGGCAACCCGGTCGTCCACGAACACCGTCGCGGCGGGCTCGAGCGCAAACCTGCGCTCGGCCTCGGCATAGATGCGCTCGTCGGGCTTGGTGATTCCGGCCTCGAACGAGGTGAGCGCACCGTGACCGAGGCGGTGCAGCCCGTACTCCCTGCACAGATGCTGCCAGTGCAGATCACCGACGTTCGACAGCAGATACACTCCGTGGCGCTCGGACAAGCGCCGGGCGAGATCCACCATTGCGGGTTGCAGCTCGAACATATCGAGCCACTTCGCGTGCAGCTCCTCGGCGCTGACGGGCACCGCGGTGAGGCAGCGCATGCGCTCGAGCAACCCCGCGCCCGAAACGCGCCCGCACTCGTGCTCCTCGAGCGCAATACGCTCGATCAGTGCTTCCAGATCCTCGCACGGGGCGCGATGCTCGCTCAAGAAACGCAGTATGGGACGCGGATCCAAGTGGACGAACACCTTGCCAATGTCGAAGACGATATCGCGGATCAACGTCGCTCTCAAAGCGGGAATGGCAGCACGTGGCCGCCGTCACCGCGCGTGGCATTGACGGAAACGACCGTCGCCTTCGGAAAGAAATTGAATTCGGATGCACTCGCCCAGGTATAGGCACCCATCGCGCGTCCGATAATGAGATCGCCGGGCTCGAGCTTCGGCAACATCAGATTCTCGGCGATGACATCGATGCTGTCGCAGGTCGGACCCGCGAGCACCGCGGGCAGGCGCTCGGCCCCCGCACGCAGAGGCTCCACCGGATAGCGTGCGTGGTCATAGAGCTGGCCGCTGTAGGAGCCATACAGGCCATCGTCGAGGTAGTACCACCAGTGTCCTTCGCGCTGGGCACGACCCATCACCGAGGCGACTCCGATGGCTGCCGGTCCGACGATGTAGCGCCCGGGCTCGGCGATCACGCGGATGCGGCGCGGCAGCTTGGCGAGCGCGGCACGGATCGGTGCACAGAAGCGCACGATGTCGGCGGCCGGCTGCATGTAGTCGATGGGAAATCCACCGCCGATGTCGAGCGTGTCGAGCGAGCCCAAGCGCTCGCGCCGTGCGGCGGCGAGCAGGCGGGCGCAGGCGCCGATCGCCTCGACGTGCTTGCCCGAGTCCGCCGCCTGCGAGCCGACGTGGAACGAGAGTCCGCCCACGTCGATGTCGAGCTCGGCCGCCACGCGCGCAAGCGCGAGCGCGTCCTCGGGATCGCAGCCGAACTTGCGCGACAGATCGCACACGGCGCCCGCGCTTCGAAACGACACACGCAGGAGCAGCCGGATATCGGGCGCGAGATGGGCGAACTTGCGCACTTCGTCCGGATTGTCGGCGACGAAGGTGCGTACCCCGAAGTGAAGCGCGTTGCGGATGTCCTGCTCGCGCTTGATGGGGTGCGTATGAATGCAGCGCCGCGGGTCCACTCCCAGCCTTTGCACCAGGTGTACTTCGCCGGTCGTTGCCAGATCGAGAAAGCCCCGCTCCTCGAGCACCGTCTGCACCACCGCCGCGTGCGGCAGCGGCTTCAACGCATAGTGCAGGTCGACACCTGGCAAGGCACGTCTCAGCTGACGCAGCTGCCTGCGCACTCGCTCACAGTCGACCACCAGCAGCGGCGAGCCGAACTCTCGCACCAGCCGCTCGATCTCGGCGGGTTGGAATGGATCGATGAAGCGCGGTCGCGGCACGCGCGGATATTAACCGCTTACGGTAATACCGCCAGCGCTCCGGTATCGTCACTGTCGCTGATGTGGCTCGCTGCGCGCAGCAACCGATCGCTCGCGGCATCCCAGCGCTCATCATGCGGAACCTCCTGCACCAGAATCTGCTGGCAGCCTGCCTTGTCGAGCGTGCGCAGGTTTGCGTAGAGATCCTGCGCATACTGCTCGGGCCGCTTGCCGGCGTTGACCCAGGTGACGTACTTGTGCGCTTTGAGCGGCAGGCGCTGCGCGAGCACGGCGATGCGGCGGCCGCCGCTCGAGAGCGCCGCAGCCTGTGCGTCGATCTCGCCGGAGGGCACGATCACCATGGGCGTCATGGGCGCGTAGTGCGATGGGGTGCTGCCGGGAACGCGAGGAGATTGCAGATCGGCGCCGACGATGAGCTCGCCGACGACGCCGCGCAGCTGGCTTGCGGTGACCGCGCCCGGTCGCAGCAGGCGCACGTTCTGTCCTTCGCACGCGACGATCGTCGACTCGAGGCCGAGCTGACACTCACCGCCGTCGAGAATCACCCGCACGGCTTCCCCGAGCTCGTCGCGCACGTGCTCCGCACGAGTCGGACTCAGCCGCCCGTAGCGATTGGCCGAGGGTGCGGCGATGCCGCCGCCGAACGCATTCAGCAGTTGCTGCGCCATCGGATGAGCCGGCACGCGGACGGCCACCGTGTCCTGGCCGCCGGTGACGATGTCGTGAACGTTCGGCGCGCGCGGCATCACGATCGTGAGCGGACCCGGCCAGAAACGCTCCGCCATGCGCGTCGCGTTGTCGGGTACCTCGCGTACCCAGCGGTGCAGATAGCGAGGACTGTCGAGATGCACGATCACGGGATGCGTCGTGGGTCGTCCCTTCACCTCGAAGATCCGCGCCACAGCGGCAGGGTTCTGCGCATTGGCTCCGAGCCCATACACCGTCTCGGTCGGAAAGGCCACCAGATCGCCGTCGCGCAGGGCTTGCACGGCGGCGTCCAGCTCGACCTGGCTTGCTCTGACGACTCGAACCATGGTCGCGAATTCTACCAAGGCCGGGCAGGCGAGCCGGCCTTTATGCGACGCTCTTTGACAATGTATCGGCTTACTCGAGGGCCGTGCGCTGCCAGCCCTGATCCGTGCGACGCAACTCGTACGCGGGCCAGTAATGCTTGTCCAGCTTCAGCGTGATCACTTCCGGTGCATTGTTCCAGGTGATCGTCTTCAATCGCACCGATGAGCGATCCGCGCGACCCGTGACGGCCGCGAGAAACGCATCGAGATTGGGCGTCGGAGTGCCGTCCACCTCGACGATCCGACGTCCTGGATACAGGCCGTAGCGCGTTGAGGGCGAACCATAGGAGAAATAGGCGACGTAGACGCCGACCGGTGGAATGCCGCGTTGCGCGCTCATCGCGCGATGCGGTGCCTGCAGCGTCGCGCCGGCCCATTGCACGACTCGCTCGATATCCGTCCCCGGAAGCTCCGATGTGGGTACGTCCAATGTCTGTGCACCCGTGCCGCGCCACACCGTCAACTTGACGCGCTCCTGGTCGCCAACGGCGCGCTCGACGTCGCGAAAGCGCGTCACCACCTTGTCGTCGATCGCGAGCAGAATGTCCCCCTGCTGCAGCAGATGCGAGGCCGCCGAGCCGCCCACGAGCCGCGCCGCAGTCAACGCCTGCCGCTCTGTCGTGCTGTGCTGCTCGAGTCGCTTCACCCAGTCATCCGAAAGACCGAGCTGCCGCGCATCCGCGAGCGGCACTGCGCTCAGCTCGACCTCCAGTGAGTGCAGCGGACGCCCATTCTTGACGCGGTCCAGCATCTCGGCGACGAGGTCGATCGGCACGCCCTTGTTTTCCTGTGTCACCTCGCGACCGTTCTCGTACGCGAAGCTGGACCACAACCCCAGCACTTGACCGTTGTCGGTGGCGAGAATGCCGTCGTAGTCGAGCGGCGGATTGACGAGCTGTGCGACCTCGAGGTTCGTGTCGCGAAAGCGCATGGTGCGCGACAGCGGCAGATCGATCGGCTCGACGCTCGCAATCTGCGTGCTGCGCGAGCGCAGCTCGCTCTCTGAGCTGAGGCCGATCACCCAGACCGTCTCGCCCGCCTGCAGTCCCCGCGGGGCGAGCTTCGCCGTCTGCACCGGTGTCTTGCCGATGAGCTTCGGATCGTAGGCGACGACGGCCAGGTTGTGCAGCGGATGCACGTACACGACCTTGCCGGGAACCTGGAGCGTGCCCGCGAACGTGATGTTCACGTCACCGACGGAGACCGGCACCGTATTGCGGTCCACCACCACGAGCCCACGCTCTGCATCGACGACGAGGCCGGTGCCGTGATAGCTGCGCTCGGTGATTCCCGAGACCGAGTACGGCATGTCGTAGTTGACCAGCACGAGCGAGGGTGCAAGCCGGCTGAGCCGGGCGTCCGAGTAATGCGGAAATTCGGTGCTGCCGGCGCTCGGCGGATGCGATGCCGGTACGGGGGTGAGGTCCGTGCATTCCCAGAGCCCTGCGACATCGTCACGCTTGCAGCGTCGCGCCGGAAACCAGCGCCGGTCCATGCGGATGGATCGAAGTTGCGAACCGTTCGGATCCTCCATGGTGAAATAACGCACTGTCGCGCGGTCACCGTCCCCCAGAGCTGCCGATCGCGCTCTGCAGGTCATCGAGACCATTGACGGACTTCGACTGCACCGCGGTGATGACGGCGCCGCGCGGAACGCCGGCCGTGGCAAGCGCATAGCCCGGATTGGCGACGTACACGCCTTTGACGGGTACGTTGAAATGCCGCGCCTGCTGATACGACAGCGTGTTCACCACCGCCTCACCGAACTCCACGTATGCATCCGGCGTGATCGCGTTCAGATCCGTGATCGGCAGTTTCGCCGAGACGGGTTTCCCGCCGCGCTCGAGCTCGAGTTCGACGGTGGATCCGACCTCGGAATCCAGCAGATCCTCGAAGGGCTCGAACTGCGTGACGTATCTGCCGTTGACGCGCATGAGGATGTCGCCGGGCTGCAGCACGCCGCTGCTCGGCGAGCCCGGCAGCACCTCGCTGACCACCAGCATTCCCGTCAGATTGGGAAAGGTCTTGCGTGCCGCAGCTTCGGTGTCGTGCGAGAGACCGAGCCGCTCGAGCTCATCGTAGGGGGTGTAAGCGAAAACGGTCTCGAGCGTTCCGCGGGTCACGGGTTTGCCCTGCTGGATGAGCTGCAACGCGCGCCGGACGCGCCCGAGCGGCAAATAGAAGCTCGATGCGTTGCCGCTGGCTCCGCCTGCGTTCAACGCGACGACGCGTCCACGGATGTCGATGACGGGCGAGCCCGAGGAGCCGCCGGAGGTCCCGGATGCCGCCTGCAGATAAAAGGTATTGAAGTCGTTGTATTTCGCGATGCCGTATTCGGGCGCCTCGCGATCGAGCCGCGCCAGCGTTCCGGCGAGGATCGAGAGTTGCTCGCCGGCATTGTTGCCGACGACACGGATTTCGCGTCCGATCTGTGCGCCTTCCGGATAAAGCGGCAGCGCCTTGGGCTTGATGAAGCGCAGTTTTTTCGGATCGTAGCGATACAGACCGAAGTCGTGGACCGGATCGCGGTACACCGGATAGAGCTGCACTTCCTCGCGATTCAGGAAGGTCGCCTCGGCGGTGACGGGCCCCGGCGTCACAACGTGGCGATTCGTAAGAATGAGACCATGCTCGGCATCGACGACGAATCCAGTCGCCTGCGCCGTCGCGTTCCACTCCGTGTCGAATGCGCGCGTCGAATCCACGTCGATGGCGACGACACTGCTCGCGATGCGCTCGAGCGTCACCGCCCAATCCGGGTTTTCTTCGACCGCGGCAGCGCGCTGGACCAGCTCTTCGGCCTGATGCGCCTGCGTGCCGGGCGCCGCGGGTGTCGAGGAGGATGCGGTGTGCACTGCGGCAACGGGCGGCGGCGTGGGCTCCGCGGGCGCGCTCCAGACGGGAAGCGTGGCGGTCGCCACAAGCAGCAGCGGCCACGCGTGACTCAGTCTCATAAATAACCTTCGCAGGACGGGGTTCTTGAATTGCATGAAAGCTTACCGGATGCGGGCCGGGCCGATCCGTGCGTCAAACCGCAGGCCGCGCACTCAGCGACCCGTGAGCACGAGTAACCAGACGGCTCCGAGTAGAACGAATGAGACAAAAACAGCGGCGGATCCAATGTCCTTGGCAAGGCCGGCGAGTACGTGATGCTCGAGGCCGATGCGATCGACGGTCGCCTCGATGGCGCTGTTGAGAAGTTCGACGACCAGGATGAAGAGCATTGGTGCGACGAGCAGCGCCCGCTCGACGCCCGTGCGCCCCAGCCATAAACCCAAAGGTATGACGATGGCCGCGAACGCGAGTTCCTGGCGAAACGCCGCCTCATCGCGGAATGCACCCGCCAGGCCGCGTGCGCTCGAGCTGCATGCACGGACGACCCGGGTGATTCCCGACAGCTTGACTCGGTCGGCAGCTGTGCCGGAACCGCTCAGGTTACGGGTTGCTGCGCGGGCGGCGCGGTCGGCTTCCATGTGAGGTCCAGTTGCTTGGCAGCACGCACGTCATCGAGGCGACGTACCGGCATGTCATGCGGCGCGCTCGTGACAAGCTCGGGTTCCTGCTCCGCCTCGCGCTCGATCCGCACCATCGCATCCACGAACGCATCGAGCGTCTGCTTGCTTTCGGTCTCGGTGGGTTCGATCAGGAGGCACTCCGGCACGAGCAGCGGGAAATAGGTCGTGGGCGCGTGCATGCCATAATCCAGCAGCCGCTTTGCAAAATCCATCGCCGTCACCTCGAGCTCTCGTGCCTGCCGTTTGAGCGTGAGAATGAACTCGTGGCTCGCGCGGCGCTTCGGATAGGCTGCATCGAAACCTGCTGCAACGAGCCGCGCCATGAGGTAGTTGGCATTGAGGGTCGCATACTCCGCCACCTGACCCATGCCCTCGCGGCCGAGCAGCCGCATGTAGACGTACGCGCGAAGCAAAACTCCGGCGTTGCCCATGAAGCCGGTCAGCCGGCCGATCGATTGCGGCAGATCGCTTTCGGTGAGCCAGCGATAGCCCTCGCCTTCCTTGCCAACCATGGGGACCGGCAGAAACGGCAGCAAGCGCGCGTTGACGCCGACCGCGCCGGCACCGGGACCTCCGCCGCCATGGGGCGTTGAGAAAGTCTTGTGCAGATTCATGTGCATGACGTTGAAATCCATGTCCCCGGGGCGCACCTTACCGAGAATGGCGTTCAGATTTGCGCCGTCGTAGTACAGCAGGCCGCCGGCGGCGTGCACGATGGCTGCGACCTCGAGGATGTTGCGCTCGAACACCCCGAGCGTCGATGGATTGGTCAGCATGATGCCGGCCGTGCGCGGACCGACTGCCGCGCGCAGCGCTTCGAGGTCTACGTCGCCCGCGCGCGCAACCGGGATCTCGCGCACGGTGCAGCCGCACATCGTGGCGGTTGCCGGATTGGTGCCGTGTGCGGCTTCCGGAACGATGATCTCGTTTCGCTCGACATCCCCGCGCGAGCGATGATAGGCGCGGATCATCGCGACACCCGCAAACTCCCCGTGTGCGCCCGCCATCGGACTCAAGGCGACGCCCTGCATGCCGGTCACCGCCTTGAGCATCTCCTGCAGCTCGTACATGCAGGCGAGAAAGCCCTGGCTGTGCGACTCGGGGGCGAGCGGATGGCGCGCGAGAAACGCAGGCAGCATCGCCAGGCTGTTGCACGCCTTGGGGTTGTATTTCATCGTGCACGAGCCGAGCGGATAGAAATGCGTATCGATCGAGAAGTTGAGCTGCGACAGGCGCGTGAAATGGCGCACCGCCTCGAGCTCGCTGACTTCGGGCAGCAGTGGACGCTGCGCGCGCCGCAACTGGGCGGGAAGCGCAGGCGCCCCTTGGACCTCGCGGGGCCACTGATCCGTGGCGCCCCGTCCGGGCTGTGAGTACTCGAAAATGACTTTCTCTTTCTGGGCGTGCATGAACTTGCGTCCTCAGGCCGCACGTGCCGATTGCAGCGCTTCGCCGAGCGCGTGTGCGAAGCGTTCGATGTCGGCACTCGTCTTGGTCTCGGTTGCACACACGAGGAGTGCAGGTCCGAGCTCCGGATAGTGCTGCGACAGATCGAATCCACCGAGAATCTCCCGGCTCGCGAGGGCGCGCAGCACCGGCCCTACCGGACGATCGAGCTGCAGCACCGCCTCGTGAAAATGATCGCCGCTGAAGCGCGGCCGCACACCGGGCACACGCGCGAGGGCCGCGACCAGCTCGTGCGCACGCGCGTGCGATGCCGCAGCGACCCGCTCCAGGCCCCGCGCACCCATGATCGACATGTAGATCGTGGCTGCGGTGACCAGCAAGCCCTGATTCGTGCAGATGTTGGAGGTCGCCCGGCTGCGACGGATGTGCTGCTCGCGCGCCTGCAGCGTCAGCGTGAAGCCATCACGACCGGCGGAGTCGCGGGTACGGCCGACGATTCTTCCGGGCATTTGCCGCACATGCTCCATGCGCGTCGACATGAAGCCGAAATACGGTCCGCCCGAAGCAAGCGGAACACCGAGAGGCTGGCCCTCGCCCACGGCGATGTCCGCCTTGCCCGACCACTCACCGGGCGGTTTCAGCAATGCGAGCGAGGTTGGGTTCACGATGGCGATCACCGGTATCGCACGCCGCCGCGCCCACTCGCTGAGCGCATCCACGTCCTCGAGCACGCCGAAGAAGTTCGGCTGCTGAATGGCGAGCGCTGCAATGTCCTCCTTGTCGTAGCGCGCCAGCGCCTCGATCAGCGTACGTCCCTCGGCCGCGCCGTAGCCAAGCTCCACGAGATGAATTCCCTGATTGCCGATCGCCGCGCGCGCAGCCGCCCGGTAGTGAGGATGGACTGTCTGAGCGACGAGAACGCGCCGCGACTGGGACTTGCGGTTGATGCGCACCGCCATCAGCACCGCTTCGGCAAAGCCGGTCGCGCCGTCGTACAGGGAGGCGTTCGCCACCTCCATATCCGTGAGGCTCGCGATCATGGTCTGAAACTCGTACAGCGTCTGCAGCGTTCCCTGGCTCGCCTCCGCCTGGTATGGCGTGTAGGCGCTGTAGTACTCGCCACGCGTCGTGATCGCCCACACCGCCGCGGGAATGTGGTGCTCGTACGCTCCTGCTCCGATGAAGCAGAGCGGCTGGCCATCGCGCTCGGCTCGCGCGCGCATGAGGCGGCCGACTTCCATCTCATTCAGAGCCTCGGGCACGGCGGCGAGCGTATCGATGCGCAGCGCTGCGGGTATCTCCTCGAACAAATCGCCGATGCCGCGCGCGCCGATGGCGGCGAGCATTTCCTCAACGTCGGTCTGCGTGTGCGGAATGAACGCCATCAAGCCTCCTCAGCCTTGAGTGCGGTCGCATAATCGGCCGCAGAAAGCAGCTGCGCCACGGCCCCCGCGTCATTCGGCTTGAGGCGCGCGATCCACCCCGCGCCGAAGGGATCCTGATTGATGAGCTCGGGCGTGGTTGCGAGCGCGGCATTCACCTCGGTGACCTCGCCCGCGATAGGGCTGTACACATCCGAGGCGGCCTTCACTGATTCAACGACCGCGTACGCCTCGCCTGCGCCGATGCGGCGGCCCGTGTCCGGCACCTCCACGAACACCAGCTCACCGAGTTCACTTTGTGCATGGTCGGTAATGCCGAGCTCGATGATGCCGCCCGGCAAAGACCTCACCCATTCGTGAGTCTTCGTATAACGCAGATCGGTTGGAATCTTGCTCATCGAATGCCCTCTTGACTGATCAATGATTGGCCGTGACGCACGAACGGTGGTTGCACGATGCGCGCATCGAGCAGCTTGCCGCGGATATCGACCTGCACGACCTCCAGCGCGTCGCTCGGGACTCGTGCCAGGGCGATGGAGCGCTGCAGCGTCGGCGAGAAGGTCCCGCTCGTGATCGTACCCGGCTCGAATTCCGCTGCGATCACCGTCTGATGAGCTCGCAGTACGCCACGCTCCAGGAGCACCAGGCCCACGAGCTTGCGCGCCGGGCCACGCCCGCGGATTCGATCGAGCGCACTGTGCCCGACGAAGTCACGCGCGGGCGGCTCGAAGGCAACGGTCCAGCCGAGATTGGATTCGAGCGGATGGGTGCTCTCGTCCATGTCGCTGCCGTAGAGATTCATGCCGGCCTCGAGGCGCAGGGTGTCACGCGCGCCGAGTCCGCAGGAGGCGACGCCTCGGGCATTAAGCTCACGCCACGTGGGCACGGCATCGGCCGCCGGCATCATGATCTCGAACCCATCCTCGCCGGTGTAGCCGGTGCGCGCGATGAACCAGTCGCCGATGTGCGCGCCGCTGAACGGCGCAAGTTTCAACGCCGCGTTGCCGGCATCGGCGTCGAGCAGTTGCGCGACACGCTCGCGTGCATCCGGACCCTGCACGGCAAGGAGCGCGAGATCGGCGCGCTCGCTGATCTGCGCCGAGAACGCCCGAGCGTGCTCGCGTATCCAGACCAGATCGCGGTCGCGGGTTCCCGCGTTCACCACGAGCCGGAAGTGCGACTCATCCAGGTAGTAGGCGATGAGGTCATCGACGATGCCAGCGGCATCGTTGAGCATGCAGCTGTACAGGGCCTTGCCCGGCGTCTTCAGCTTGTTGACGTTGTTTGCGAGGAGCCGGCGCAAGAACGCGCGCGCGCCGGCGCCAAGCACGTCGACCGCGCACATGTGCGAAACGTCGAAAACACCGGCGGCGCGCCGGACGGCGTGGTGCTCGTCGATCTGAGAGCCATAGTGCAGCGGCATCTCCCAGCCGCCGAAGTCGACGATGCGCGCTCCCAAGGACTGATGGAGCTCATACAGTGGTGTCCGTCGTCCCATCGACCCTCCGGTCCGGTGCGAAGCAACACCCGCGCGCGGGGCGGCAGCAGGCCCGAAAGGCACCTGCCGCCCCTCTGTCCTTAAACCTGAGAGATCAGACGCCGCCGGCGTCGCACCCCTTCGGTGGGTGAAGCAAAACGAGGGCCTCACCACTCTCCAGAGCTCGTCGCAGAATGAGACGCGTCGGTGCGAAGCATCGACTGTCTCCCTCTGGCCTGCCGTTCTGGTGCCTGAGCGTTTCCGGGCGGGACTTGCGCCTTCGGCGGTCCGGCGTCGGCCGGACTCTCTCCGAACAGACCGATCCGAGCGAGCGGCGGCATCATATCAGCGCTTCTGCCGCATGCCCAATCCTGCCGGCAATCAATTGTTGCTGAATTTGCGCTCCGCGGGCGATGATGCCGGCCGTGCGTCCGATTCAACTCATTGCTCCAGCCCTGCTCGTGGCCATGTCCATGGGTGCCTGCGCTCCGGCGCGGCCCACCCAATCGGTGCAGGAGCTCGAGCGCGCGCGCTTTGACGCCATGACCCATCAGGACGTGACGGCTCTTGGGGGCATGCTCGCCCCCGATCTCAACTATTGCCATTCGAACGGCGTATGCGAGACCAGGGAGCAGGCGCTTGCGACCATGACCAGCGGCCGCCTGCGATACAAGAGCATCCGTGTCGAGAAGATGCAGTCGCGCGCCCAAGGGGATGTCGAGATCACCAACGGCACGATCAGCATCGATGTCGAGGAAAATGGTCAGGACCTGACCCTGCACCTGGTCTATACCGGCGTCTATGTCGTGCGGGACGGCCGTTGGCAGCTCACCGCCTGGCAGAGCACGCGAATCCAGTAGCCGGTGCGGCTACAATATCCTCATGTCGAGAAATCGCCGCTCAAGTCTTGCGGTCAGCATCGGCTCCGTTCGCGTCGGAGGTTCGAGCCCGATCGTCGTGCAATCGATGACAAACACCGACACGGCGGATGTCGAGGCCACGGTACAGCAGGTTCGATCCCTTGCCCGCGCCGGCTCGGAGCTGGTGCGCGTCACCGTCAACACATCGGAGGCGGCAGCCGCGGTCGCGCCGATCCGCGAGCAGCTCGATCGGCTCGCAGTCAACGTACCGCTCATCGGTGATTTCCATTTCAACGGACACAAGCTGCTGCGTGAGCAGCCGGCCTGCGCCGAGGCACTGGCGAAATACCGCATCAATCCGGGCAACGTCGGGCGCGGCAGCAAGCGCGATCCGCAGTTCGCCGAGATGATCGAGGTCGCCTGTCGTTACGGCAAGCCGGTGCGGATCGGAGTCAACTGGGGCAGCCTGGATCAGGACCTGCTCACCCGTCTCATGGATGAGAATTCGGCGCGGCCCGAACCACTCGATGCGCGCGAGGTGATGCGCTTGGCGGTCGTGCAATCGGCGCTCGAGAGCGCGGCACGGGCCGTGGAGCTCGGCCTGCCGCGCGATCGCATCATTCTCTCCGCCAAGGTGAGCGGGGTGCAGGATCTGATCGCCATCTACACGGATCTGGCAGCGCGCTGTGACTACCCGCTGCATCTCGGCCTCACGGAAGCCGGCATGGGCTCGAAAGGCATCGTGGCCTCGACGGCGGGCATGGCCGTGCTGCTGCAGCAGGGCATTGGCGACACCATCCGGGTCTCGCTCACTCCCGAGCCGAACGGGGATCGCACCCAGGAGGTTATCGTCGCGCAGGAGATCCTGCAGACGCTGGGTCTGCGCTCATTCACCCCGATGGTCATCGCCTGCCCGGGCTGCGGACGCACGACGAGCACGTACTTTCAGGAGCTGGCGCAGCGTATCCAGTCGCACGTGCGCCATCGCATGCCGGAGTGGCGCAAGACATACGCACGGCGTCGAGGAGATGACCGTCGCCGTGATGGGCTGCGTCGTGAACGGCCCCGGTGAAAGCAAGCACGCGAACCTCGGCATCAGCCTGCCGGGTACGGGCGAGCGCCCGGTCGCACCCGTCTACGAGGACGGAGCGAAGACAGTGACGCTCAAGGGCGAGCGCATTGCGGAGGAGTTCCAGGACATCGTCGAGCATTACGTCGCGCGCAAGTACGCGCGCCGGGAGGCCGCTTCGTGACGGATCTCGCCGCGCGGCACTGCAAGCCCTGCGAGGGCGGAGTGGCGCCGCTTGCGCGCTCGGAAGCGCAGCAATGGCTCGGCAAGCTCGCCGCGGACTGGAAGCTCGCGCCCGATAGCGCAAGCGTGCGGCGCGAGTATCGGTTCCGGGACTTCTATCGCACGATGAGCTTCGTGAATGCCCTCGCGCACATCGCGAACCTCGAGGATCATCACCCGGACCTGGAGATCGGCTACAACTACTGCCGCGTGAGCTTCACGACTCACGCGATCAAGGGGCTCTCGGAGAACGACTTCATCTGCGCGGCGAAGGTCGACCTGATACCGGTCGCCTGATTCCGAACGCTCGCCTAAATTTGGGCGGCGCGCGGCAGCTCACCGTGAGTCCCCAATGCGCGCGCCATGAAAAGGCGCTTGATCTGCGTGTTGCGGTTCACCAGGGAAAGTCCGCGCTGCGCGAGCCGGGACAACGGACCTGTGCCATGCGCCAGCACTCGATTGAACAGATCGATGGCGAGCGCCATGACCTCGTTCTCGCTGCGGCGCCAGCGCTCGTAGCGACGCAGAATGCGCTGCGCGCCCGGATCCTCACGCTCACGGCGCGCATCCTCGATGAGCTGTGCGAGCGCCGCCGCATCGAGCAGACCGAGGTTCACGCCCTGCCCCGCAAGCGGGTGCACGACATGGGCGGCATCACCGATCAGCGCGCACCGGTGTGCGGTATAGCGGTGCGCCGCCAGGTGCTGCAGTGGAAAAGAGAGTCGCTCGCTCAGGAGCCGCACGGTACCGAGCGCATAGTCCGAGGACCGCGCGAGCTCGGCGGTAAATTCATCGGGTGCCGCGCCGAGGAGCTTCGCCGCCAGCGCCTCATCGGCCGACCACACGATCGAGCTCGTACCATCAGCGAGCGGCAGGAATGCGATCGTCCCGGTCGCAAGAAAGCGCTGCCAGGCCGTGCGCTCGTGCGCTCGTGCCGTTTCCACGTTCGCTACGATCGCGCACTGGGCGTAGCTCGCCGAATCGGTGGTCAGGCCGATGGCGTCTCGCACTGCCGAGCGGGCTCCATCCGCACCGACGATGAGGCGAGCGGCGAGCGGCCCCGCGCTCGTGCCGATGCGTACCTGCGACTCCTCGACCTGAAGCGCCGTGAGCTCCCCCGTAAGGATGCGTCCACCCGCCTCGTGGAATGCCTGGGCGAGCACCCACTGCACGAGTCGATTCTCGATGATGTATCCGAGGTTCGGCTCGCCCGCGTCCGCCGCATCAAACACGAGCACATCGTCACTCGAGGCAGCCACACTCTCGTGCCACACACGCATGCGCTCATAGGCGCTGATGCGGCCTCCCGGCAGCCGCTCCCAGGCGCCCGCACACCTCAGGATCCTCTCGCTCGCGCGCGAGAACGCTGACACACGAACATCCGGTGTGGCATCCGTCGGCGGCGCGGCGATCGACCCCTGCTCGAGCACGGCGATGCGGTACGGCGTGCCCGCGCGCGAGGCCGAGCGAGCGAGCAGCGCCGCGGCAGACAATCCGACCGGTCCGCCGCCAACGATCAGAACGTCGAGCAGATCGCCGGCTGCCGCGGCGCTCATGTCAGATCCAGTCCGCGGGCCAGCCGCGGAGTCCGACTGCCGAATCCGGAGCCGACGCGGGCGAGTGCGCTCTTCGCAGGTGGCATGAGGTCGAAGAGCAGCAAGCCCAGATTTCGCGCCATGCGAATGTGCAAGCGGCGATCACCGAACAGCTTGACCAGTCCATCCGTGAAGTCGGTGACGCCGCGCCGGTCCTGCGCGCGCCACTGGGCGAAGCGGGCGAGCAGATCGGCCGAACCGGGGTCCGCATCGTCGCTCGCCAAGAGCTCGGCCAGCGTGGCCGCGTCGCGCAGCCCGAGATTGAAGCCCTGACCTGCGACCGGATGCAGCGCCTGGCTGGCATTGCCGATCAGGACGGTGCGCGTGGCAGTCGGGCTCAGGGCCCGCGATAGCTTCAGTGCATACCCCGCCCGGCGTCCGCTGCGCACGAAACGGCCAGCGCGCCAGCCGAAGTGACGTTGCAGTTCGGCGATGAAATCGGGATCGCTCAGCCTCATCGTCCGCTCGGCATCTTTCGCTGAGAGTGCCCAGACCACCGTGTAGCTTCCGTCGTGCAACGGCAGCACGGCGAGCGGCCCGCTCTCGGTGAAGCGCTCGAACGCGATGCCTTGCTGAGGTCGGTCAGCCACTACGTTCGTGACGACCGCGATCTGCCCGTAATCTTCGATGCTCGCGTCGATCCCTGCCGCGACCCGCACTTTGGACTCAGCGCCGTCTGCCGCGACGACCAGATGAACGTGCAGCCGTTCAGTACCTTTTGAGGAGTCGAGCGTCAGCTCGACACCGGTGGCAGAGATCTCGATGGCCTCGGCTTTGGCCGGAGCGCGCAGCGCAATCCCGCCAGTCGCGCTTTCGAGCGCCTGCCACAGGGCGGTACCGAGAACTCGATTCGAGACGACATATCCGAACGCATCGACCCCCTGCTCGCGTGCCTCAAGTCGCGCGAATCCGAAGCGGCCCGCGTCCGAGACGTGAATCGTGCGGATTGCCGCTGCGTGCGGTGCGATCCGATCCCAGACGCCGAGTGATTGAAAGATGCGTCGACTGGCATTGCCGAGCGCGGTCGTCCGCTCATCGAAGCTGGGCTGTGCACTCGAATCGGGAGCCACGCCCTCGACGAGCACGACGCTGCGCTCGCTCTTGGCAAGCGCGAGCGCGAGACTCGCGCCCACCATTCCTCCGCCGATGACGGCGACGTCGAAGCGATTCACTGACTTCAAGCCGCGGCCATGACCGCCTCGATCGCCTCGGCATTCTTCGGCACCGCGCTCGTCAGGACCTCCGCCTCGGCGTGGGTCACGACCACGTCGTCTTCGATGCGAACGCCGATGTTGCGGAAGCGTCGCGGAACCCCGCGCAGGCCGGGCGAGATGTAGATACCCGGCTCGATGGTGAGCGCCATCCCCGGCTCGAGGACACGCCACTCATCCCCGACCCGGTAGTCGCCGACGTCGTGAACGTCCATCCCGAGCCAGTGTCCGGTGCGATGCATGAAGAAGCGCTTGTAGGCGCCTTCGCGCTCGAGCGTCGCCACGCGACCTTTGAGAAGACCGAGCTTCACGAGTCCCTGGGTGATCACGCGCACGGCGGCCTGATGCGGATCGTTCCAGGAGTTGCCGGGCCGCACCTTGGCGATCGCGGCCCGATTGCGCCTCCAGAACGACCTCGTAGACCGCGCGCTGCTCGGAGCTGAAGCGCCCGTTCACGGGGAGGGTACGCGTGATGTCCGAGGCGTAAGACTGGAACTCGCACCCCGCATCGATCAGAAGCGACTTCTCCGTCACGCAGAGGCTGATCGTTCTCGCGGTAGTGCAGGATGCACGAATTGGCGCCGCCGCCGACGATCGGGCTGATAGGAGATATCGGCGTTGTGACGGCGGAACTCGTGCACGATTTCCGCCGCGATCTCATATTCCTTGCGGCCGGGTCGACAGAAGCGCATCGCGCGCACGTGCGCCTGCGTGCCGATCTCGCGCGGCTTCGCGCATGAGATCGAGCTCGGCTCGCGACTTGTAGAGCCTCATGTCGTGCAGAACGTAGTCGAGCGCAATGAATTCCTGCGGCGGATGCCGGCCATGCTTCGCCTGCGCGCGCAGACCATTCACCCAGCTGACGACGTGCTGGTCGAACTCCGCGTGAATGCCCATGGCGTAAAAGACCCGCGTCCGGTTCTCCATGCAGCCCCGGCAGGATCTCATCGATATCCGTCATCGGGGAACGCATCGTCCGCACCGTAGGCACGCATCGCTCCTTCGGTGCCTGCCCGCCGGCCATCCCAGGTCTCGCGCTCGGGATCGCGGTCGCGAACGAACAGGACATACTCGGCGTGTGGCCTGCCGGGAACGAGCACAGCCACGGCCTCGGGCTCGGGGAAGCCCGTGAGGTAGTAGAAGTCGCTGTCCTGTCGGTATGCGTACTCGACGTCGTTGTTGCGGTGCCGAACCGGCGCCGCGGGCAGGATTGCGATGGAATCGCGGCCCATCAGACGCATCAGCTGGCGCCGACGGCGCGCGAACTCCTCTTTCGCGATCAGTTTCGCTCTGCCCATCAGTGCAGCGAGCCGGCCACACGGGGAGCGGGCTCGCGCAGCGGCTCGAGCTCATCGAACACCAGCTGCACGCCGACGCGCACGAACTCGACGAGCTCCGCGTAGGCGCCTTCGTTCGATTCCATGCTGTCCGCCGCATCGACGCCGACGCGTGTGATCTCGGTGAGGTCGCGCACGATCTCGCCGACCTCCCCAGGCAGCTGGCTGGCATCGTTCAGCGCTCGCCCCGAGTCCGTATAGAAATCCGTGACACCACAGGCCCAGGGCCGCTGCAGCGCATCGATCGGTTGCTCGTCCTCGGGGAGCAAAGGACTGAACTCCATCTGCGTTTCCCCTAATGAATCCGCTGTCGTCCGAAAGATCCCGCGCAGCGTTTCGGTCGTGTATGGATCGGCTCGGCCCTCCGGCAGGATCTCGAGCAGCCAGTCCTCGAACCGATAGGCAATGGTCGCGCAAAGACATCCCGCCAGCGTGCCATGCGCCTCCGCCGCGTCGGTCAAGGATCGTCGCCTGCGTGAGCGCCTCCTGGATCTGCGCGTAGTCGGCCGCTTGCATGTGGGAGCGTATTATGCCCAAACCGCGGGGTCCCCCGCCAAAGCTCATTGACCTCCAGAGGTTGGCGGATCTATAGTTCTGCCAATGAGCGATACAACAAGAACGCAGCTCGATCTCGAGCTCAAGCGCCTCGAAAAGCGGATCGAAGAACTGCCTCCTCGATGGAGCAGCTCAAGGAAGAGAACCGTGCGCTGCGGCAGCGCCACGAGTCGCTCGCCAACGAGCGCGCTACCCTGCTCAATCGGAACGAGCAGGTGCGCACCCGCGTCGAGGCCATGATCGGCCGCCTGAAGACGATGGAGCACAGCGCATGAGCCGAGGCGAACCCGCTCGCGTGAGTGTCCGCATCCTGGAGAAAGAATACTTCGTCGCCTGCCCCTACGAGGAGCGCACCGAGCTGCTCGACAGCGCCGAAGTTGCTCAACGCGCGCATGCGCGAGATCCGCGACAGCGGCAAGATCGTCGGCCTCGATCGCATCGCCGTGATGGCCGCGCTGAATCTGGCACACGAGCTGCATGAAACTGCGGGCGCGCGAGGCCAGCTCGAACAGCGAGCTCAGCGGCCATCTGCACAGCGCTGCGCGAGCGCGTCGAGTCCGCACTGGAGAAGGGACAGCAGCTCGAGCTGTGAGCAGCTGCCGAGTTCTCAGTTTCGTGACGTGGTGCACGTGCGACCTCCCGCATGCCCACAGCCTTGGTGTACAGTGGCTGCAAGCGTCGCCTGCGGTGTTCGATAAGTGGGCTGGGTTACCTCTCGACCCTAATTGAAACACCCAAGGGACCAATGCCTTGCTGACAGCATTGTGCAGGTCTGCCTTCGCAGCAGAAAGCCTTACCTGTCGCAGGTGGTCCCACTTGTTGCTCCGGTCGAGAGCAACGGTTCGCACCGGCATCTGCGGGTGACGCCCTTCCTGAATCACGGCGCATGAGCGCCGAGCGCTTGCGCGCCACGCTCCGTGCCGCCGCGCCGTGCCATTCATCCGGATGTGCGCGCTGCCGCCGCAAGCGCGCATCGCCTCGCACATTGACGCGACGCGTTCTCCTGCATCCGGGGCAGCGCATCGCCATCTACGCTCCGCTGCCGGAGGAGATGGATGTCGCGCCGCTCGAATCCCTGGCACGCCGGCAGGCTGCCGAGTCTATCGTCCCGCGCTTCATCGACCGGCGCAGGCGCGCATGCGGTTCGTCGCCGTGCGAAGGCCGCATGCGGCCGCAATCGACCTCGGCATCCTCGAGCCCGACTCGGGCGAGGAGCTCGGCCCACGCTGCGCTCGATCTGGTGTTTCTGCCACTGCGTCGGCTTCGATGCGGCCGGCATGCGGCTCGGCATGGGCGGTGGCTACTACGATCGTGCGTTCGCCTTCGGCGCTGCGTCGCTGCTGGCATCGGCCGCTGCTGGTCGGCATCGCCTATGCGCTGCAGCGCATCGACGGAATCCTTCCGGCCGCGCACGATGTGCCACTCGACCGGATCGTCACCGAAGACGGCGTAGCTGACATGCAGCACTGGCTTCTCAAGACCGAACCGAGCACCTTCGGCATCGATGATCTCGCAGCGCGCGCCGCGCAAGACCACCGGCTGGGACGGCGTGCGCAACTACCAGGCGCGCAACTTGCATCCGCGACCAGATGAAGCAAGGCGACCAGGCCTTCCTGTATCACTCGAGCTGCGAGATGCCGGGCATCGCCGGCATCGTGCAGTGGTGCGCGCGGCCTATCCCGACCCGAGCGCCTTCGACCGCAGCGATCCGCACTACGATCCCGAGCAGCGACCGCGCGAATCCGCGCTGGTATCATGCGTGGACGTGAAGCTCGAGCGTCGCTTGAAGCGCGTGATCACGCTCGACGAGCTGCGCGCGCATGCCGCGAAGCGAGCTGCGCGGCATGATGCTGCTGCGCGCGGCAATCGACTCTCGGTCACGCCGTCGAAGATGCGCATTGGCGATTCATCCTCTCGCTCGAGTGAGTTCGCGACGATGTGTGATGCGATCACAGCGCGCGCAGCCGCTACTCGCTTGCTTGTAATTTTGCAATCGCGTGTATATACTCGGACCCCGGACTAACCCGACATGGAGATCTAGTCATGGCGAAAGCAAAAAAGAAGGCCAAGAAGAAAGCTTCGAAAAAGAAGTAAGGCCTTCAACTCGGCGGCGGGCTTGGATAACCTCCTTGCTCGCCGTACTTCGAAGCTTCGAAACGAGTGCCCGCGTAAGCGGGCACTGTCGTTTCAGCAGCTCATGCGAAACACGCGCATCGCCAGCGCCGACGCGCACGAGCAAGCAAGCAGCGCGCCGCGCAGCGCAGCGCTGGCTTACCTGCACGAGCGACATGATCCTCGGCGTCGGCACCGGCTCGACCGTCAACTGCTTCATCGATCTGCTCGCCGCGCAGGCCGGCACCGCGGCTGCGCGGCGCGGTTTCGAGCTCCGAGGCGCACGAGCGCGCGGCTGCGCGCTCCGGCATCGCGCGTCCTGGATCTGAACGAGGTGCGGGACGCTGCCGCTCTACATCGATGGCGCCGATGAGGCCACCCGCGCCCGGCATCTCATCAAGGGCGGCGGCGCGGCGCTCACGCGCGAGAAGATCATCGCCGCGGCGGCCGCGCGTTTCGTCTGCATCGTCGATGACGCAAGCTGGTCGAGACGCTCGGCAGCTTTCCCCTGCCGGTGGAAGTCATCCCGATGGCGCGCAACTACGTCGCGCGCCGCCTCGCGCAGCTCGGCGGCCGCCCGGTCTGGCGGCAGGGTGTCGTCACCGACAACGGCAATCACATCCTCGATGTGCACGGCCTCTCGATCACCGATCCGCGCCGCGCTCGAGAGCGACGCTCAATCAGATCGCCGGCGTGGTGACCGTGGGACTGTTCGCCCATCGGCCGGCCGACCTGCTGATCGTCGGCACGGACCACGGGGTCGATGGAGATCTGAGGCGGCCAGAGCAGAAAGGCCCACCGGAGTGGGCCTTCGGTTTTGGCTGGGGGACTAGGATTCGAACCTAGGTTAACGGAGTCAGAGTCCGCAGTCCTACCACTAGACGATCCCCCAACAGGAGCTCCAGCGGTCCTGCTCGACGATCAGCGCTTGGAGTACTGCGTCCCGCGACGGGCCTTGCGGCGGCCGACCTTCTTGCGCTCGACCTCGCGCGCATCGCGCGTCACGAAGCCCGCCTGGCGCAGCGGCTTGCGCAGCGTCTCATCGTACTCGATCAGCGCGCGCGCGATGCCGTGGCGGATCGCGCCGGCCTGGCCGGTGATGCCACCGCCGGCGACGTGCACGCTGATGTCGAACTGGGCGGTCAGTCGCACCACTTCGAGCGGCTGGCGCACGATCATGCGGCCGGTCTCGCGACCGAAGAACTCATCGAGCGGGCGCTCGTTGACGGTGATGCGGCCGGTGCCGGGCTTGCATATAGACGCGCGCGGTGGCGGTCTTGCGCCGGCCGGTGCCGTAGTTCGGATTGACTGCCATAGGGTCGACTTTCCTCAGATCTGCGAGCGGTTTCGGCTGCTGCGCGCTGATGCGGGTGCTTGTCGCCGGCGAACACATGCAGCTTGCGGAACATGCGCCGCCCCAGCGTGGTCTTCGGCAGCATGCCCTTCACCGCGAACTCGATCGCCCGCTCCGGATGCTCCTTCAGCAGCTTGCCGAGCGCGATCGACTTGATGCCGCCGATGTAGCCGGTGTGGTGGTGGTAGATCTTGTCGTCGAGCTTGTTGCCGGTGACGCGCGATCTTCTCGGCATGGAGCACGACGATGTGATCGCCCATGTCCACGTGCGGGCTGTAGTCGGCCTTGTGCTTGCCCTTGAGCCGCATGCGCAATCTGCGACGCCAGGCGGCCCAGGGTCTTGCCGCTGGCATCAACCACATACCAGTCGCCGCGGACGTTGTCCGGCTTGGCGAATGTCGTGTCTTCATCGTAAATGAACTCCGCCCAGCCGCCGCTCAGAAGAAAAATGAGGGCGGGGAAGCTCCAAAAAGGCGGGCAAGTGTACTGAAGCGCGTCTGCTGGAGGGCAACTTGCGCCGGGTCGCGGACCCCTGACATATAATGGTGCATGCGCACCGGATCGCGCTCGACTCGAGTCTCTGCATCATCGCCGTGGACCGTGCTTTGCGCGCCCTGTTGGCCCAGCTCACAGCTTCACGGCCCAGCCCGGCATGCCGCGGCCGATGAGCTGCTCGGAGCAGCCGAGAGACGCCAGGCCGCGGCGCTGATGCGCGTCAATCATGCCGGCGAAATCGCGGCGCAGGGGCTCTATCACGGCCAGGCCCTGGCCGCCCGCTCCGCGCGACGCGCGAATTCCTGCGCAGCCGCCGCGGAAGAGAGCGATCACCTGGCCTGGTGCGAGGAGCGCCTGCGCGAGCTTGACTCACGGCCGAGCCTGCTGAATCCGCTCTGGTACCTGGGCTCGTTCGCCATCGGCGCGGCCGCGGCCTCGCTCGGCGACGCGCTCAGCCTCGGCTTCGTGACCGAGACCGAGCGCCAGGTCGAAGGCCACCTGGATGAGCATCTCGATCGCCTGCCCGCGAGCGGATGCGCGCAGCCGCGCGATCGTCGAGCGATGAAAGCCGATGAGATGCGTCACGGCGCGGCGGCGCGTGCTGCGGGCGCGGCCGAGCTGCCCGCGCCGATCCGCGCCTTGATGCGGTACGCCGCGCGGGTCATGACCGGCACGGCCTATCTGGTTGTAGCCAGGGACTATTTGCGAATTCTCGGCCAATTTGCTTGCAGTTCTACGGGCTTATGTAATAAAAACCTGCCCGATAGCGCGCCCGCGCGGTCAGGGGGTATGAATATGGAAGAGAATGTCAGACCGCTGAGCGACATTCCCGCGATCAATCGCTTTCTGAGCTACTGCCGCATCCGCACGGTGCCGTCCAAGACCGTGCTGATCCATGCCGGGGACCTGCCCGACGTTCTCTACTACATCATCAGCGGCTCGGTCGAAGTGATGATCGAGGACGAGGAAGGCAACGAGATGGTGCTCGCCTACCTCAACAAGGGACAGTTCTTCGGCGAGATGGGCCTGTTCTACGAGCAGCCCACCCGCAGCGCCTGGGTGCGCACCCGCAACCCGTGCGAACTGGCGGAAATGACCTACCCGCGCTTCCGGCAGGTCGCCACCGAGAGCCCGGGGCTGATCTTCGAGCTCGCCACGCAGCTGGCGACGCGCCTGGATCGCACCAACCGCAAGCTCGGCGATCTGGCATTCGTGGATGTCACCGGCCGCGTCGCGCACGCCATCACGAACCTGTGCGACGAGCCGGATGCGATGACGCATCCGGAAGGCATGCAGATCAAGGTCAGCCGCGCAGGAGCTGTCGCGCCTGGTGGGCTGCTCGCGCGAGATGGCCGGCCGCGTGCTCAAGGTGCTCGAGGATCAGGGCCTGCTGCGCGCCACCGGCAAGACCATCGTGGTGTTCAATGCCCGCCCGAAGATGAAGACCCGTCCGGTCATCGTCCGGCCAGCACAAGCCCGGCCGGTCGCCGCCAAGCCTCACGGCTCGACGAGGACGAGACGACGAGGACGACGACGAGTAGCGCGCGCCAATCAGCGTCGACGCGGCCTCGATCTGCGCGCGCGCATGGCCCTGATCGTGGCGCGTAGTCCTCGCTGCCGAAGATCGCCGAGCCGGCGACGAAGGTATCGGCGCCGGCGCGCGCGATCGCGCCGATGTTCTCGACCTTGATGCCGCCGTCGACTTCGACCCGCACGGCCCGGCCGCTGCGCATCGATCCGCGGCGCGCACGCGGCGATCTTCGCGCAGCACGCTCGGGATGAACTTCTGCCCGCCGAAGCCCGGGTTCACCGACATCAGCAGCACCAGGTCGAGCTTGTCGAGCGTGTAGTCGAGCCAGTCGAGCGGCGTCGCCGGATTGAACACCAGTCCCGGCTTGCAGCCGTGCTCGCGGATCAGCTCGATGGTGCGATCGACGTGCTCGGTCGCCTCGGGGTGGAAGCTGATGTAGGTCGCGCCGGCGTTCGGCGAAATCCGGAACGATGCGATCCACCGGCCGCACCATCAGGTGCACGTCGATCGGCGGACCTTCGGCCATGCCGGCGCAGCGCCTCGCACACCATCGGCCCGATCGTCAGATTCGGCACGTAGTGGTTGTCCATCACGTCGAAATGGATCAGATCGGCGCCGGCCGCAGCACGGCATCCACTTCTTCGCCCAGGCGGGCGAAATCGGCCGACAGAATCGAGGGGGCGATCCAGTTGAGTCACAGCATGGCCAGTGTAGCAGAAGCGGCTATCAAATCCCGCGGCGCTCGCGGATCAGCTCGTAGGCCTCGATGATCTGCTGCGTGCGCTCCTTGGCGCGCTCGAGCATCGATTCCGGCAGGCCGTTGGCCTTGAGCTTGTCCGGGATGATGGCGGCTCATCTGCCGCCGGTAGGCCTTGACACATCCTCATTGCTGGCGGTCGCCTCGCACTCGAGCACCCTGTAAGCCTGCGCGAGCTGCAGACGCGCTCGGCCGGCGCGCGCCCGGCTGCACGCGAGAAGCACCGCGGCGGATGCGCAGCACCGTCTCCAGCTGCGCGAACTCGAGCAGCGCACGCCCAGCAGCGCCGCGACTCGCTGCATCACGCGCGCACCGGCACGTCGCAGGTCGTTGCCGCGAGCGCCGCCCGCAGCTGGATCTCCATGAAGAATGCGCAGCAGGTCGGGGCGCCCTGCGCAGGCAGCCCTGAGGCCGGCGAGCGCGGCCTGCAGATCGAAGTCAGGCTGCTTGCCCTCGGTGAAATAACCGATCGCCGCCCGCACCTGCGCGGTTCAGGCGCAAGTCCGCGCATGACCGCGCGCGCCGAGGCGATCTCCTGCTCCGAGACGCGTCCGTCGGCCTTCGCGACGTGGCCCATGACCTGAAACGTGGTGGGAAAGAAGCGCTCACCCATGGGCAAGCTGATCGAGCCTCGGACCGCGTAGCGCGTCGTTCTCCCGGGAATTCGCATCGAACTGGTGGCCGATCAAGACGCCCAGCGCGGCGCCGATCGGCCCGCAGCGCCAGCAGGCCGATCAGGCCGCCGACGACTTTCCCGCTCCATTGCATGCACTGTTGTTATATCTAGCTCGCAGCATGTCCGCTCAGCCCGGTTTACCGCACCGCATTGCGCCACCTTGAGCGCCTGCACGACGGGCAAGGTGCGCGACATCTACGCCGTGGACGACGATCGCATGCTGATCGTCACCACCGATCGGCTGTCGGCATTCGACGTGGTTCTGCCCGATCCGATCCCAGGCAAGGGCCGGGTGCTGAACCAGATCTCCAATTTCTGGTTTGAGCGCACGCATCACATCGTTCCCAATCATCTGACCGATCGACCGCTCGCCTCGGTCATTCGCGACCGCGGACGAGCTCGCGATGCTCGAAGGCCGCGCGGTGATCGTGCGGCGCCTGCGCGCGCTGCCGCTCGAGGCGGTGGTGCGCGGCTATCTGATCGGCTCGGGCTGGAAGGACTATCAGCGCAGCGGCAGATCTGCGGCATCGCTCTGCCGCGCGGACTGCGGCAGGCCGAGCGGCTGCCCGACGCCGATCTTCACGCCCGGCAACCAAGGCCGCGCCGGGCGCACACGATGAGAACATCTCCTTCGAGCGACTGACGCAGCTCATCGGCGCTCGACCGCGGCTCGAGTGCGCGACACCGCGCTCGCGCTGTACGCGTTCGCGGCCGAGCATGCGCGCGCGCGCGGCATCATCATCGCCGACACCAAGTTCGAGTTCGGCCTGGATCGCAGAGCGGCGCGCTGACGCTGATCGACGAGGTGCTGACGCCCGACTCCTCGCGCTTCTGGCCCGCCGATACCTACCGAGTCGGCATCAGCCCGCCGACCTTCGACAAGCAATATCGTGCGCGACTATCTCGAGACGCTCGACTGGGACAAGCGCGCGCCGGGGCCGCGTCTGCCGGCCGGATGTGATCGCACGGACACGCGACAAGTACCTCGAGGCGCTGCGGCGCCTCACGCGCGATCCCCCGTCTGACCGCACGCCTGCGCCCAGCGCAGGATGACCTGCTGAATCGCCTGCACCCCATCGGTCAGTGCCGCGGGGCCGGGCTGCAGGATCAGCGATGATTTGATCTCGCACAGATAACCGTCACGCACGGCAGGCACCGCCTCCCAGCCCGGACGCGCGCGCACCCGCTCCGGACGGAATTTCTTCCCGCACCACGAGCCGAGAATGATGTCGGGGGCGCGGCGGACCACTTCGAGCGGGTCGGCGATGATGCGGTCGCGGCCGAGCGAGTGGCCGGCGAGCTCCGGGAAGCAATCCTCTCCGCCGGCCATTGCGATGAGCTCCGAAACCCAGCGAATGCCCGAGATGAGTGGGTCATCCCATTCCTCGAAGTACACCCGCGGACGGCGTCGCAGGGTTTGCGCTCGTGCTCGCACGGCGAGGAGCCCTTCCTGGAGTCTGGCCGCCAGAGCGCGCGCCTTCGCCTCGCATCCGATCATGGCTCCGAGCATACGCACCATGCGCAGCACCTCGGCAACGCTTCGATGATTGAAGAGGTGCACCTCGATGCCCGCTCGCGCGAGCGCCGCTGCGATGTCCGCCTGCAGATCCGAAAACGCAAGCACGAGGTCGGGCCGCAGCTCGCAGATCTTGTCGATCCGCGCGCTGGTGAACGCGGAAACCTTGGGCTTTTCCCGGCGGGCCCGCGGGGGCCGGACCGTGAAGCCGGAGATTCCCACGATCCGCCAGTCCTCCTCGAGCAGATACAGCGTCTCCGTGGTCTCCTCTGTCAGGCAGACGATGCGCTCTGGATATTCACCACGGATGGTCATGCTTGCCCACCTCGACTTCTGGCATTGCAACGCGAACAATCTACCGATGGGAGCCTGGTTCTGGGACCTGCTCGACCGGTTCTTCTTCGGCTCGCCGACGGGTGAGGATACCGAGCGCCCGGCCATCGTTCGCATCCTCGCCTATCCCTACGCCGTCATCCGCGATATCCGCCGCGGCCAGATCACGCTGCGCGCCATGGGCCTGGTGTTCTACTCGCTCCTGTCGCTGATCCCGCTTCTGGCACTGAGCTTCGTCATGCTGAAGGGCTTTGGCGCGCATCACAATCTCAGGCCGATTCTGCAGCAGTTCTTCAGCCCGCTCGGCGCGAGCGCGAGCCGCATTACCGAGGAGGTCATGCACTTCGCAGACCGCGTCAGAAGCGGACTCGTTGGCGGCGTCGGCATCGCGCTTCTGTTGTGGACCCTGATCGGCACGATCAAGAAGATCGAGGACAGTTTCAATTTCCTGTGGCGCGTGCAGCATGCGCGCAGCCTCGGGCGACGGCTTCTCGAGTATCTCGGCCTCATCGTGGTGGCGCCGATTCTGCTCGTAGCGTTCATGGCGCTCACGCGCTCGGCGCTGCAGAGCACACCGGTGCAGCTTGCAGCCGCGGCCCCCCTCATGGGACGGCTCCTGCACCTCGGGATTCAGGTCGCACCCTACCTCATCGCGACCGGATTATTCGCTCTCATCTATCTGATCACGCCCAATACGCGGGTGCGGCTCGTGCCCGCGCTGACGGGTGCAACGGCGGCAGGCCTCCTGTGGGCCGCTGCGGGAATCCTGTTCACGACATTCGTCGTTTACTCCACGCGGCTCGCCGTCGTCTACGCGGGATTCGCAGTCGTCGTCACCGCTTTCACGTGGACGTATTTCGGCTGGTTGATTCTGCTCGGGGGCGCTTTGCTTGCGTTCTACGTCCAGAATCCGAAATACCTGCGTCAGGGACTGACGGAGATCATTCTGTCGGCGGTCGAAGCCGAACAGCTTTCTCTCAAGATCATGTACCTCGTTGCCTGCGGTGATGCGACCGGCGAGAAGCGCTGGACCGCCGATGACCTCGCCGCCGAGCTGGGCTTGCCGGGTACGATCGTCGCTCACATGACGATCGGGCTCGAGCAAGGCGGCCTGTTGCGCATGGAACGGGGTGACGCGCTGGTGCCCGCTCGTGGGTGCGCCCACATCAGCCTGAATCAGATCCTGGATGTCGCGCGGCGGCAGACCAAAGGCTATTCACTGCCGTCGGGCCTGCGCATCGGGCCGATCGAGAGGCTGCTCGGCAAGATCGAGCAGGCGCGACGCTCGACCTGCGCAAACCGCACGCTGCAGGATCTGGTGTCGGAGTCCAACTCGGCTCAAGCGGACCCGGACCCCCCCACTACTGTCCCGCAATCGTCAGGTCATCGATGAGCACGGAACCGGTGATCAACGAGCCGCGTGCATCAACGTCGCTGCCGAGCGCCAGAATGTTGCGGTACATGTCCTTCAGATTGCCGGCGATCGTGATCTCGTGGACGGGGAAGGCGACGACCCCGCTCTGTACCCAGAATCCGCTCGCCCCACGCGAGTAGTCGCCGGTCACGGGGTTGACGCCCTGGCCCATGAGCTCGGTGACGATGCAGCCCGTTGTGCATGCGGCGCATGAGCTCCTCGAAGGCCACCGACTGCTCCGGCGCCGCCACCAGAAGGTTGTGCATTCCATCGGCGTTCCCGGTCGTCTTGAGGCCGAGCTTGCGGGCTGAATAGCTGTCGAGAACGTAACCCTGCAGGACCCCGTCGCGAACCAGATCGCGGTCCCGGGTGGCCACACCCTCGTCGTCGAACGGGCTGCTGGCGAGCCCTTTGGGAATGTGGGGCCGCTCCTGCATCTGCACGAATTGCGGGAACACGGCCTGCCCCGCGGCGCCCACCAGGAAGGATGAGCGGCGATACTGACTGCCGCCACGGATCGCACCGACGAAGTTGCGGTACAGGCCGCGCGCCATCTCGGGCACGAACAGGACCGGTGCGCGGCGCGTACCGAGCTTGCGCGCACCGAGCCGGGCGATGGCGTGCTCGGCCGCGCGTCGTCCGATCAGGCTCGCATCCTCGAGATCGGCCGGGTCGCGCGCGGTGGAGTACCAGTAATCGCGCTGCATGTCATCGCCTTGCTGGGCGAGCAGCACACAGCTCACGGTGTGCGATGTGCTCGCGTAGCCGCCGAGAAAGCCGTGCGAGTTGCCGTAGACGCGCACGCCGCGCTGATCGGCGACCGAGGCGCCTTCGGAGTTGCTGACACGCGCATCCACTGCAAGTCCGGCGGCCTCACATGAGCGCGCAAGCTCCACCGCATCGTTCGGCTCCAGTTTCCAGGGATGATCCAGATCGAGGTCGGGGATATCCCGCGCGAGGTCCTGCGGATCCGCAAGACCGGCACACTCGTCCTCGGCCGTATAGCGCGCGATGGCGCAGGCCTTGGCAACGGTCGTCCGCACGGCCTGCGGGCTCAGATCGGCGGTACTGGCCGAGCCCTTGCGTTTGCCGAAGTAGACCGTCACGCCGAGTCCCCGGTCGCGTTGGTACTCGACGGTATCCACCTCGCCCAGGCGCACCGTGGCAGTCAGACCGCGCTGCAGGCTGGCATCCGCTTCGCACTGGCTCGCTCCCAGCCGCCGTGCTTCCTCGAGCACGAGGCCCACGGTGGCGCTCAGCTCCGGGATCCTGGAGGCGTCGATTTCCTGCTGCATAGGTCCGCCGCGTCGCGTGTTGGTGCAAAATTGTAGCAGCCGCCCGCACGGGCACGACGCGCACCGCGATGACATCCGATCCGAGCGATGGCGACTCTGGCGAGGAGCTGAGCAAGAGCGCGCGCAAGCGCGCCGCCCAGGCGGCGCAGCGCCTCGGCGAGCAGCTCATCGGTCTACGCGACTCCGAGCTCGATGCGCTCGGCCTGCCCGAGACGCTCGTACAGGCGATCCGCGATGCCCGCCGCATCAGCAGCCGTAGCGCGGGCGCACGCCAGCGTCAGTACATCGGCAAGCTCATGCGCGAGATCGATCTCGAGGCCGTGCAGAACCTGCTCGCGGCCCGTGCCGATGCGGCGGCTCGGCAGGCTCAGCGCTTTCGTCGCATCGAGAGCTGGCGCGAGCGTTTGATGGATGCGGGTCCCGCGGCACTCGATGAGCTTGCAAGTCTGTACCCCTCTCTCGAGCGAGCCCGCTGGTTCGAGTGGGTCGAGGCCGCGCGCAGCGAGCGCGAACGCACCCACGCCTCCGGAGCCGCCGCGCGGGTGCTCTTTCGGCAGCTGCGCGCACTGCTCGAGGCACAAAAGTGAGGCCGCCGCGGTCCCTGGGCTACAATCGCATGCATGCAGGCCCTCGTCGGCATCATCATGGGATCCTCGTCCGACTGGGAGACGATGCGTCCCGCGGCCGAGATGCTCGACAAACTGGGCATCGCTCATGAGGTGCGGATCGTCTCGGCGCACCGCACGCCGGACCTGCTGTTCGAGTACGCCTCCGGAGCCCGTGCACGTGGACTCGAGGTCATCATCGCAGGCGCCGGGGGCGCGGCGCATCTACCGGGCATGACGGCCGCAAAAACGACGCTCCCCGTGCTCGGCGTCCCGGTTCAGTCGCGCGCGCTCAACGGCCTCGACTCCTTGCTGTCGATCGTGCAGATGCCGGCCGGCATCCCGGTCGCGACGTTCGCGATCGGCGCCGCAGGTGCGACCAACGCAGCACTCGCGGCGGCCGCCATCCTGGCCAACAAGCATCCGCTGATCGAAGCTGCACTGAGTACCTATCGCGAGCAGCAGACTGCGGCGGTGCTTCAGAGTCCGGATCCGCGCACGAGCGGCGCATGACGGTCGGCGTGGTCGGCGCAGGCCAGCTCGGCCGTATGCTGGCTCTGGCCGGCTATCCGCTCGGCCAGGACTTTCTGTTCCTGGATCGTTCCGCCGCCGCCGCCGGCGGGCCAGATCGCCCCGCTGCTGTGCGGTGAGTTCACCGACGCGGCGCTGCTGCGCGAGCTCGCCGAGCGCAGCGAGGTCGTCACCTTCGACTGGGAGAACGTCTCGGTTGCGGCACTGCGGGCGCTCGGCCGCAGACGCATCTGCCCACCGGTGCGCGCGCTTGCGGCCGCGCAGGATCGGGTCAGCGAGAAGCGGCTATTTGAGCGGCTGCGGATTCCGACCACGCGCTGGCGGCCCGTGGGCTCACGCAGTGACCTCGATCGTGCGGTGCGCGCGATCGGTCTGCCCGGGGTGCTCAAGACTCGCCGCCTCGGATACGACGGCAAGGGACAAGCGGTCGTGCGCTCGATGAAGGACGCCGATGAGGCCTGGGCGGCGCTCGGACAGGCGCCCCTCATCTTCGAGGAATATGTGCCCTTTGATTTCGAGGTCTCCATCATCGGTGCACGCAGCCGGCAGGGCGAGACGGTCGTCTATCCTCTCAATCACAACGTGCACTCGGGCGGCATTCTGCGTGTGACCCGCGCACCGCTCGAGTGGCCGATGCTGCAACGCCTCGCGGCGCGGTATCTGCGCTCGGTGCTCACTCACTTTCGTTACGTGGGGATTTTGACGATCGAGTTCTTCGTGCGCGACGCTGCGCTGATCGCAAACGAGATGGCGCCGCGGGTCCACAATTCGGGCCACTGGACGATCGAAGGCGCGACCACCAGTCAGTTTGAGAATCACGTGCGCGCGATTCTTGGACTGCCGCTCGGTTCACCTGCCGCGCGCGGCCATTGCGCGATGATCAATCTGATTGGCCGGCTGCCGTCGCGGCGTCGACTGCTCGCACACCCCGATCTGCACCTGCATGATTATGGCAAGGAGGCGCGTCCCGGCCGCAAGCTCGGTCATTGCACGCTCATCGAGCAGACCCCACAGCAGCGCGATGCACGGGCACGGCGGTTGCTTGCCGAGTTGGCCCCTGCGATACGCATCCCGTAAGATCGGGCCGGCGGCCTTCCAACAACCAATCCGCGAGCCCCATGTATCTCGAGCTGTTCAAACTCAAGGAGCTGCCGTTCCGCCTGAGCCCGGACCCGCAGTTCCTGTATCTCAGCAAGCAGCACGCCCGCGCCAAGGCGTACATGGAGTCGACCATCTGGTTCACCGACGGTTTCGTCGTGATCACAGGAGAGATCGGCTCGGGCAAGACCACACTCATCGAGTCCTTTCTGCAAGAGGTGCAGAAGGATGTGGTCGTGGCGCAGATCAATCAGACCCAGGTCTCGGCGGTGGACTTCCTGCAGGCCGTGCTTGTGCAGTTCGGCTTCTCGCCCTTCAAGATGAAAAAAGCGGAGCTCATCGCAACGCTCAACAACTTTCTGATCGAGCAGTACGCCGCGGGTCGCAAGGTCCTGCTGATCGTCGATGAGGCACAGAATCTCTCGCTGCGCGTGCTCGAGGAGATCCGGCTGCTCTCGGGTGTTGAGACCACGAAGGAGAAGGTGCTGCGCATCATTCTCGCCGGCCAGCCCGAACTCAACGAGAAGCTCGACGCGCCCGAGCTGGTGCAGCTCGCCCAGCGCATCCGACTGCGCTTTCATCTCGGGAATCTTTCGGCCCAGGAGATGCGCGCGTACATTCAGCACCGTCTCGAGGTCGCCGGCGCCGGCGATCGGCAGATCTTCGCGGAAGACGCCTTCGATGAGATCTTCCGCTATACGGGCGGCGTACCGCGGCTCGTCAACACGCTCTGCGATACGGTCATGATGGCCGCGTATGGCGATGATCGCGACCAGGTCTCGAGCGCCGACATCACGAACGCCGTGCAGGAGCTGCGCTGGGTGGAGTTCGGCGCTCGGGCCCAGCAGGGGGCGCGTCCGCAAAACGATGCGGTGCTCATTCCGGTGCCCGCCGGGCCGGTGCCGGTGCCGCGCTCACCGACCCCGGATGCAGCGCACCAGCAGGTCGTCGGGCGCCTCATCGTCGCGACCGAGGGGCGCACTACCGCGGACCTGCCTCTGAAGATCGGCCGTGCGATCGTCGGCCGCACTCCGGATAACGACGTCCAGATCGACAGCCGCTTCGTGAGCCGCCATCACTGCCAGATCGTGACGACCGTGCACGGCAGTGTCATCGAGGATTTGAACAGCACCAACGGCATCTACGTGCAGGGCCGGCGCGTGCGTCGCCACAACCTCAATGACGGGGATGTGGTCGTGGTCGGCAAGCACGAGCTCATGTACGTCGATGAGCGCCTGCCGCGCGCGCGCGGCAGCTTTGTCGAGACGATTCCAGGTGTACAGCCCTCCGACACGGGCGACACCGGGGAAGCGAACGGCTAGGCCGGCCGTGAGCGCGGCGCAGCGTCAGCGCGGCTCGCCGTCACGCGCCGCTTCCGCAAGCGCGTCAGGACGATCGTACTGCGCACGCATCCGTCGGTAGTCCCGCCGTCTCAACCAGACGACGATGCCGGCGAGCAGCAAGATGAGGCCGGGAGCACCGAAGAGAAAGCTGAGCCACGGCGAGCTCTGTAGATAGCTTGCAGCGAGGGCGAGCACACCGCATGCGGCGTAAAGCCAGGGAAGGCCTTCGTAGAGCGGTCGTGACAGGCGCAGCCCAAGCTGCTTCATGCCGTAAAGCTTAGCGCGCGCGCCTGCCGCCGAACAGACCCAGGATCCGGCCCAGGAACGACGGTCTCCAGCCTTCGACGTGCATGTCGGTCCGAGGCTTCGGGCCGCGCCGTTGCAGCTCGGAGACGAGGTCGTGCGGAAGTTCCAGCTTGGGTTCGGCCAAAGCGCGCTCGGCGTGCATCACTCACTCCTTGGATCACATCAAAGCTTCGACGCAAGCTACGATCCCGCGTGCTGAGGCGGCGTGCCACACGTCACAGCTTGGCGGCACCGTTGAACGTTCGCGTTGCGGTGTTGCGAGCTGCAAACGTACTTACGGATTATGTCCGTGAAAAGCGCCACGCTCGACACGTGTGTGCTGGGAGGTCATCCGATGCAATGGTTGCTGTTCGCACTCATCTCGGCATGCGCTGCCGCAGCGACGGCTATTCTCGCCAAGATCGGCGTGCGCGATGTGCCTTCGAATCTCGCGACCGCAGTGCGGACCGTGGTCGTGCTGATCTTCGCGCTTGCCATCGTCATCGCGCGCGGTGAATACGCGGGACTGCGTGCATTGTCATCGCGCACTCTCACGTACCTGCTCCTCTCCGGACTCGCGACGGGCATCTCGTGGCTCGCGTATTTCCGTGCGCTGCAGCTTGCGCCGGCATCGCGCGTGGCGCCCATCGACAAGCTCAGTCTGCCGCTCACGGTGCTCTGCGCCGGATTGCTGCTGGGCGAGACGCTCAGCTGGCGGCTGATTCTCGGCGCCCTGTTAATGGTCGCAGGTGCGCTGCTTACGCTTGAGTCCTGAAACGGTGCAAGATGGACCGGATGTGCCCGCCGCGATTGTTCGCGAGCGCCATGCTGGCGCTACTCGCTCCATTGTCCTGCTACGCGCTCTCGGGACTGCCGGACTCGATCGGCGGTTCTGTTGCCCTCACGAGTGACTACGTGTACCACGGCATCTCCGAAAGCTGCGGCCGACCGGCCGCTCAACTCGATGTGCACTTTCGCACGGCACCGAACGCCGCAACACCCGAGGCGTTCATCGGCGCGTGGGGTTCCGTCGACTCCGATCGCAACTCCTGCCGCACCGCTGACGAGCTGAACGGGTATCTTGGCCTGTCCTGGATGACCACACGCGATTCGAGCGCTCGCGTGACCTATATGCATTTCGCCTATTTCGGCGAGTATGGCCACATCTACGACTACGACGAGCTCGAAGGCGCCTGGGCCTATCAGGACCGGCTCTTCCTCACGCTCGCCTGGACACCGGATGCCTATCGCTTCGGCGAATATGGCGTGCAGAAGGACCGCAGCGCGTTTTCGTATGGGGTGCAGCTGCACCAGGCGGTGGGCCGTGCATTCACCCTGTCGGCGGGCGTAGGCTACGATCAGATCGCAGATCCCACCGGCACCGGCTACGGGTTCTGGGATGCCGGCGTGGGCTACACCTTCAACGAACTACAGCTCGATGTCACTTATTTCGACACGGCGGCTCGCGCGACCCGCCTCTTCGGAGGCTCCGTGGCCGGTGGCCGCTTCGCAGCGACGGTGCTCTGGCGGTTCTAGCGTCCGGATGAACTTCGAGCTGCCCGGGGCGGCACATACCGTCATGCCCGCCATCAGCAACATTCGGCCCTTACGGCCGTGCAAGCAGGATCCATGCGCCGGGGAGCGCGCGGTGACGCCTCCTACGACCCCAGACCTCGGGCGGCGCCCGGACGCGAGCGCCTCGGACCGCAACGCGCACGAGCTCGGCTTGATGCACCGCATCGCCCAGGGTGACAGAGCGGCCTTCAAAGAGCTGTATCTGCTGTATCACCGCCGGCTCGCGCGCTTCCTGACCCGTCTGACCACCCGATACGATGTCGCCGAAGAAATCATCAACGACACCTTCTGGGTCGTCTGGCAGCGTGCTGCGGACTTTCGCGGCGCATCGCAAGTCTCCACCTGGATCATGGGCATTGCTTACCGACGCGGCCTGAAGACGCTGCGCAGTCTGCAGCCCCTGCCATCGACGCTCGACCCGGAGTGGGAGTCGGCGGTCGAGGAACCCTGGAAGCCTGCGGAAATGCAGGAATGGCTGGCGGCCGCGCTCGCGCGGCTGCCGCTCGAGCAGCGGCTCGTGCTCGAGTTGGCCTATCATCTCGGCCACTCGTGTGAAGAGATCGCGGCCATCATGGAATGCCCCGTGAATACCGTGAAGACGCGCATGTTCCACGCCCGACGCAAACTCAAGCCTCTGCTCCTGCAGCTTGCAGGCCAGCCGGCGGAGTAGCGCAGTGCACGACGATACGACGGACATTGCCGCGCACGAGCATGCCTTGACGCTGCTTCCATGGCTCGCCAACGGCACGCTGACGGATGAACCGGCCCGCGCAGTGCGCGAGCATCTGAGCCACTGCAGTGCGTGTCGAACGGAGTACGCGGCGCAGGTTCGCCTCGCCCAAACGCTGCGTGAAGACGGCTCGGGCGATGTGCTCTTCCCTGCGGATGCATCCTTTCAGAAGCTGCTGGGACGCATCGAGGGCGAGCCGGCGCTAACAGCGCTCAGCGCATCGGCATCGAGCTCGCTCAGTGCGCGCCCGGTGCGACTGCGTCTGCTTCCCGGGCGGACCGTGCGCTGGCTTGCGGCCGCAGTCATCGTCGAGGCTTTGGGCCTGGGATTCGCGGTGTGGGCATTGCAAACGCAGAGCCGCGCCGCGGCCTCGTACGTCACGCTCTCCTCTCCAGCTCCCGCGTATGGCTCGGGATCATACGTGCGGGTGGTGTTCGAGCCCGGGGTGAGCCTGTCGGATCTGCAGCAGCTTTTGCAACGCATCGGCGCTCGCATGGTCGACGGCCCCACGCCGGCCGGCGTCTTCACGCTCGGGTTCTCGAACCCGGCCGCGACGGATGCGGAGCTCGAGAAGCGCGCTGCGGCGTTGCGCGCCGATCCGCACGTGCGCTTTGCAGAACCTCTGCCCGCCTCGCGCGGCGCGGCACCCTGATGCGCGCGGCACGCGCCCTCCTTTTCGCCTCGGCGCTCGCGCTGCAGGCGTGCGTCTCGGGCGGCGGCGCTCTGCGCGTTCCCCTTTCGCCCGAGATGCGCGCCGAGCCGGCGAGCTTCGTCGTCGTGACCGTACGCAACGTGCCGCGAGCGCTCGCGACCGAAGCGGGCTCGATTCCGCGCGGCTACGACGCCGCCGGAATGTATGGTGTGACGAACGCCGCGAGCGAAGCGGTGCACGGCCTGGAGCGTGACTACGGACTGCGAGAAGTCTCCGCATGGCCCATCACGACGCTGCGCGTGCACTGCATCGTCTTTCGTGTGCCTGCGCCGTCGACTCCGGCCACTCTGATGGCGCATCTGATGCGCGACTCGCGGGTCGAGTCCGTGCAGCTGCTCAACGAGTTCACGACGCAGGGCGGCTCGGACACGCCCGTCCATTACAACGATCCCTACGCGGGTTTGCAGCTCAGTCTGCGCGAGCTCGATGTCGTCGCCGCGCATCGCTGGTCCCGCGGTGCAGGGGTACGCCTTGCCCTCATCGACACGGGTGTGGACTTCGAGCATCCCGATCTCAAAGGCCGGGTCATCGAGCGCCGTAACTTCGTCGACGCCGATGAGCGCAGCTTTCGCCTCGATCGGCACGGCACCGAGGTCGCAGGAGTCATCGCTGCGGTGGCGGACAACGATGTGGGCATCGTCGGAGTCGCTCCGGAGTCGCGAGTGCTTGCGCTCAAAGCCTGCTGGCATACCGCTGAGGCGGCGGCGCGGGCCGTGTGCAACAGCTTCACACTGGCGCAGGCACTCGAGGCGGCGATCGTGGCGCGCGTCGATGTCGTCAACCTGAGTCTGGCAGGGCCGCCCGACCCGCTGCTCGAGCGGCTCGTCCAGCACGGTATGGATCTTGGAATTCTCTTCGTCGGCGCGGTCGCTCCGCACGATGTGGCAGGCGGCTTCCCCGCCGGAATCCGCGGAGTGCTCGCGGTCGATTCGGCCGAGGATGCAAGCGGTGACTCTCCGCATCTGCTCGCGCCGGGACACGAAGTGCTGACGCTCGTGCCCGGCGGACGCTGGGATTTCGTCTCGGGCAGCTCGTTCGCCGCAGCGGAGGTTTCCGGAACGCTCGCGTTACTGCTCGCCGAGCAACGGCATTTGTCGGGACCGGAGGCGCAGCGCATTCTCACGCGCACATCGCGCAACATCACGACGCCGACCGGAGCGGTCAAGTCCATCGATGCGTGCGCGGCGCTCGCGCTCGTTCTGCGCCACGAGACTTGTGAGAGCTCGAAGGAAGTGCAGGAGGCGAGTCAACCCTCGGCCTCGGTGCGCTGAGGCGGGGCCTGCGCTCTAGGCGGTTCCGCCGACGGTGAGCTCGTCCACGCGCAGCGTGGGCTGTCCGACTCCAACCGGAACATTCTGGCCTTCCTTGCCGCACGTACCCACGCCTTCATCGAGCTTGAGGTCGTTGCCGACCATGCTGACCCGCGTGAGGACATCCGGACCGTTGCCGATGATCGTCGCGCCCTTGAGCGGCGCGCCGAGTCGTCCGTTTTCGATGGCGTACGCCTCACTGGCTGAAAAGACGAATTTTCCGGATGTGATGTCGACCTGCCCGCCGCCGAAATTCACGGCATAGATGCCGCGCTGTACCGAGCGGATGATTTCCTCCGGGGCATGCGGGCCAGGCCGCATGTAGGTATTGGTCATGCGCGGCAGCGTCACGTGCGCGAAGGACTCGCGCCGGCCGTTGCCGGTCGAGCGGGTGCCCATGAGGCGCGCGTTGAGCTTGTCCTGCATGTAGCCACGCAAGATGCCGTCCTCGATGAGCATCGTGCAGCCGGTCGCCGTGCCTTCATCATCGATATTGAGTGACCCGCGGCGCTTGGCGAGCGTGCCGTCGTCGACGACGGTGCAGCCCGGCGTTGCGACGCGCTCGCCGATGCGGTTGGCGAAAGCCGAGGTGCCCTTGCGGTTGAAGTCGCCTTCCAGACCGTGGCCGATGGCCTCGTGCAGCAGAACACCGGGCCATCCGGGCCCGAGCACCACGGTCATCGGGCCCGCCGGTGCGGCGATGGCCTCGAGATTGACCAGCGCCTGGCGCACGGCTTCGCGGCCGAGCGCGAGCGGTCGATCTGCAGCGACGAGCTCGGCGAGCGTGTATCGGCCGCCAGCTCCGGCATAACCCTGCTCGCGCCGGCCATTCTGCTCGACGATGACCGAGACGTTGAAGCGCACGAGTGGACGGACATCGGCCGCGAGCTCGCCGTCGCTGGTCGCAATGAGGACGACCTCATGCACGGCGGTGACGCTCGCCATGACCTGCACGACGCGTGGATCCACTGCGCGCGTCTGTCGGTCCACGCGCTCGAGCCATGCGACCTTGTCCGCATCGCTCAGCGATGTGACCGGATCGTCCGGAAGGTACAGACGATGGCCTGCCCGGGACTGCCAGGCCTGAATCGAGCGCTGCGTGCCCTGTGAGGCGATGGCGCGCGCTGCGCGCGAGGCCTCCTCGAGAGCAGGCAGCATGATCTCGTCGGAATAGGCGAAGCCGGTCTTCTCGCCGGCCAGAGCGCGCACGCCGACGCCTTGCTCGATCGCGGCGCTGCCTTCCTTCACGATTCCGTCCTCGAGAGCCCAGGACTCCTGTTGCGCAAGCTGGAAGTACAGGTCGGCCGAATCCACTGAATGGTTGAGCACACTGCTCACGACCCGATCGAGCCGTGAGTCATCGAGCCCGCTCGGTCGCAGAATCACCTCGCGAGCAATGCTGAGCGCGTCCGTTTCACCTGTCAGATCATTCATGTCCATACCTGGTTACATGGTTGCTCGCGATCGCGAAGCAAGGGCGCGAGCAGATTACAGCACCCGGTGCTCGAGCGCCGGGAAGCTCGAGCGCACCTGCGCCTGGCGCTCGAGGTCGAGGTCGCACACGACGCAGCCTTGACCGCGCGGCAACCTGCGCATCACCTGGCCCCAGTAGTCGAGAATCATCGTATCGCCGTAGGTTTCACGGCCGTTCTCGTGGAACCCCGATTGCGCGGGCGCCACCACATAGCACAGGTTCTCGATCGCGCGAGCGCGCAGCAGTGGCTCCCAGTGTGCCCGCCCCGTCGGTGCCGTGAAGGCGGAGGGCACGGTGAGAATCTGCGCTCCGGCCGCGCTCAACTGCCGGTAGAGCTCCGGGAAACGCACGTCATAACAAACCGACAAGCCGACCGGCCGATAGGCGTATCGACGATTTTCGTGGATTTTCCCGGCGAGATATTTGCTGATTCGCGGTAGTTCTCGCGCTTGCCTGGAATGGACACGTCAAAGAGATGGATCTTGTCGTAGCGCGCGGCGAGCCGTCCCGCGGTGTCGTAGACCAGACAGGCGGCCGCGACGCGCGGCTCGGATGGCAGTTGAAGCGGAATCGTTCCGCCGACGATCCAGATCCCCAGGCGGCGCGCGATGTCCGCCAGGAAGCCTTGAATGGGGCCGTCGCCCTCCGGCTCCGCGATGCGGCGTTTGTCCGCATCGGCAAGTCCCAAAAAGGCGAAGTTCTCGGGCAATACGGCGAGGTCTGCGCCGGACGCGGCCGCCTCCTCCAGTAGATGCCCGGCTGCGGCGAGGTTCGCCGTCACGTCGGGACAAGAGGTCATCTGGAGTGCAGCAAGCCGCGCCATGTGATTGCCGTCGAAGCCTTCGCTCAGCGCGCCGGCGTGATCGCCGGGGATTGCCAGCTGCCCCTGAGCTGCAGCTGCAGCCGCGAGGGGTCCGGCTCCGCTTGAGAGAACAGCTCCCGCAGCGCCATCCACGCCGCGGCAACCCTGGGGGCCGCAGCGGATTCTCGCACGGCGGCCGGCAGTCGATCCTCGCCCCGCAGGATGAGCGCCCGAGAGTCGTAGTCCTCATCGACGAGGCCGATGCGCCCGCTCATCAAAATCTCCGCATCGCCATCGAAGTGCAGATCCGAGGTGTAGGCACTGCCGTCGTGCAGATCATATACGGCATTCACCTGTGCGAATTTGAGCTCGCGACCGAGCGAGGCGGGGGCAGCCTGCAGCAGCGCCGGCACCGTCATGAGCGCGAACGGCGAGCCGGTGTCGGCACGAGCCGATACGGATCCGTTGGTCAGCGCGAGCCGCACATCGCCGCGCAGCGAGCTCAGCCACTGGTTGGGCGAAGACTGCGCGGCCGTCAGCGGCCAGTCGAGCTCTCCGCTCAAACTGCCGTGCTCGGCCTTGAAGTCTGCGCGCATTCCGAAGTCACGCAGTGTGGAAGCCGCATCGCGCGTGTCCAGAGCAAATCTGAGGCGACAGGGTCCCGCCGAGCCGCAGTGCATCGCTGCCCGCAGGTCATCCGTCGCGCCCTCGAGCGTCAGCGGATCGATCGTGATCTCGCGGCCCTCGATCTCGAGCCGCGAGTGCAGGCGACCGAGCATGTGCTCCTCTTGGCCCAGCCTCTCAACTTCGAGCTCGGCCACCGGCCCGAGCGCTGCGATGAGCGGTGCCACATCGACGGCCGCGCCGAAGGCCGGTATTTGAAGAGCCTCGAAGCGTGCCTCGACCGGCGTCGCCGACGAAGGATGGGCCGGCCACCGCAGCGCACCCTCGAGCGACGCACCGTGCAGCGCGAGCTGCAGTGCGCCGTCACGCTGCTGAGCCGTGACGGCCACGCTGCCATAAGCGTGTCCCGCAAGTGAGAGCGCTTCGACCTGCAGATGCGTGCTCAGCGGCAATCCGAGTGCGCTTTGTGCAAAGCCGCGCCACGCAATGATCCACGGCGCAAGATCGACGTGCGCCAGATCTCCGTGCACCTCGATCGTCCCCGCTGGCGCCTCCGCGGCTGGCTCGCCGCCGAACCGCAAGGCACCGCCGGTCGCACGCCAGCCATGCTCGTCCTCGTGCAAGGCGAGCACGCCGCGCAGCGTGTCGGCGAGGCTCAGGCGCACCAGAGCATCGTTGGCCGCGCCCTGGAGGTCCACGTGCAACGGCACAGCGAGTCGAGCCTCTTTCGCAAGCGGCGCCGGCATTCGGCTCGTGATTCCCGCAAGCGTCGTATCGGCCTGCGCGTGCCAGCTGGCGGGTCCGGTCCCGCCCGGGGTGAGCGTGAAATCACCTCGCCAGCCAGTGCGCCCCGAGACATCCAGAGTGCCGAGATCGGTCGCCGCGGCCCGTGCGAGCTGCCGTGCATCGAGTGTGCCCTGAGCCTGCACGTTGAGTCCCCAGCGCTCACCAGCGCGACGCTCACTCACGCGCAGCGTCAACGGTCCGCCCAGCCAGTGAGCCGCGAGGAGCGAGCGCTGCAAGTGCCCCGCATCGAGCATCAAGGTTCCGTGTACATCCTCGAGCGCAGGGATCTGCGGCGCGAGTGCAAGCGTCGCACCGTCGAGCTGTGCGCTCACACGCAACCGTGGCTGGTCCGCCCCCGGCATACCCGCGCGCGGCACCAGCGCATCGAGCGCGAACCTTGCCATGCCGCGTGCTGCGAAATCACCCTGCGTGAGCGATGAGGCCTCGAGCTGCCGCTGCCGCCGCAGCCACTCGAGCACGTTCTCGATGCGCCCTTCGGCCTGGCCGCTGCAGCGCAGACCTCCGGCCTCATCGCTGCGCCACGCCGCCTTCAACGCCAGAATCTGCGAACGGTCCGGCGCTCGCCCGCCCGATGTTGGCGCGCCACTCGGTGCCGTGCCATTCCAGCTGCGCATCGAGCCGGCTCACGTCGGGCCAGTCGTGCTCAGCTTCGAAGGTCGCGTCGCGCAATGTGGCCGAGCCGCTCGAGGCGCGCGCCTGCGACCCGGCCCCCAATGAACCCGTCCACGCAAACTCGGCACGCTTGATGCTTCCCGAGCTCAGATGCGGCGCGCGCGCACCGATGATCTCCCGAAGCCGATCGCCCACGAGGGCCTGCACAGTGGCCACGTCGGTATCGGTGAGGCTCGCGCGCAGCGTCAGCACGGATGCGCTCGCCTTCGCTCCCGGACGCAGCGAGCCTGCGAGCGTGAGTCGGCCGCGCGGACTTTGAATGTCCGCCGACACGCGCGAGTCGGTCAGCATCAGATGAGCGCTCGCGCTCGTGAGCGCAGGAACCTCAGCGTGGGTCGCGACGGTCAGATCGTCAATGCTCGATTCCAGATGCAGTCTTTCGCCGAGGCCGCGCGTGGCTGCCCAATCAAGACTCAACTCGCGCACGGAGCCGCTGAGTGCGCTCAGCTGCGCCGACACACCACGCCAGCCTTCATCGAGCCGTGACTCGAGCGGCGTTCGTCGCAGGCTCGCGCGAATCCATTGACCGTTCTCAGCGACATCGAGCGCCAGACGCCCGGGTGAGCGTCCCGGCACTCGCGCCCCGAGCGTCAGATCCTCGGCGGCGAAGTGCCAGCTCCCCAAGGCATGCGACAGCTGCCAGACGCCGCGTACGCTCTCAAGATGCAGCTCGTCCGGGAAAACCCCGGGAGCCGCCAGCCGCAAGATCACATCCTCCAGCCGCACGGTGCCGTGCCCGGATTCGATGCGGCCGTCCCGCAGCTGCAGATCGGCCGCGACCCGGCCTTCGCCGGCGCTCGGCAGATCCTGCGATCCGCTCCAGCGTTTCTGGATGAGCTCACGCCAGCCCGCAAGGGTCAACCGCTCGGCCTCGATGTGCACGACCCCGCCGATGCCCGAGGCATCGCGCGAATCGGTCCGTAACTGCAAAGACAATCGCAGGTCACGCCCCAGGCGCTCGGGCAGCTGTGCATGCGCCTGTGCGCTCCAAAGATCATCGGTATGACGCAGCGTCGCGCGCCGAATGGGCACGGACAGGGAGCGTTCCGGGCCACCGGGATCGGGCAGCCTCAGCGTTCCTCCTTCGATATCCATCCGCCCGTTCGGCCAATGCGCCAGCAGCGAGCGGGTACTCCAGGCCTCGCTGCGCGTGCTCGGCCTCGAGGCGCCGCGCGCCCTGGATAAGGGCTCGAGTCGCGTGATATCGATGTCCGGCGCCACCAAAGTGATGCGTCCGGCTTCGAGCTGTCCACTCTGCAGGGTACGCCAGGCATCGACACCCACCGTCAGCTCCGGCGCGCGCACGAGCACCTCCGGAGCACCCGGCTCGCGCAGCTCGACCCGGCTGAACACGGCCTCTGGCCCGTACCAGCCCCAGCGCAGACCGAGCTCATCGAAGCGCACATCGAGCCCGGTGCGCGCGTGCACGAGATTCTCGAGCGTGGCACGGTGAGCAGGGATATCAGCGAGCGCGAGCTGATAAGTGAGCGCGGCTGCGGCGAGCACGGTGAGCGCGATCGCGAGCGCTCCCAGCGCGGCGCGCCAGCCTGGAGTGCGCGAAATTATTTTCTCCGCCCCGCTGCGCATCCTCGTCCTCAGATCGGCACGACGTCGTACTGATCGACGCCGTACAGCGCCTCCACTTGCAACCGGATCGGCAGACCGACCTGCGTCTCAAGTTCCGCCAGCGCGGCGGACTCGTCATCCAGGAGTCGGTCGACAACCTCCTGATGCGCGAGTATCAGCAGCTCACGGCTCGCGAACTGCCGGCTCTGTCGCACAATCTCTCGAAATATGTCGTAGCAGACCGTTTCGGCGGTCTTGACGAAACCGCGACCTTCGCAGCTTGGACATGGCTCGCACAACAGATGTTCCAGGCTCTCGCGCGTGCGCTTGCGGGTCATCTCGACGAGCCCGAGCGGGGACAGGCTCACGATGTGCGGCTGGGCCCGATCGCCGGCCAGGGCCCTCTCGAGCGCAGCGAGCACCTGACGCCGGTGCGCCTCATCCTTCATGTCGATGAAGTCGATGATGATGATCCCGCCGAGATTGCGCAGGCGCAGCTGCCGCGCGATCGCGACCGCCGCCTCGAGGTTGGTGCGAAAGATGGTCTCCTCGAGGTTACGGTGGCCCACGTAGGCTCCCGTATTGACGTTGATCGTCGCCATCGCTTCGGTTTGATCAAAGACGAGGTGGCCGCCGGACTTGAGCGGCACCTTGCGGTCGAGCGCGCGCTGCAGCTCATCCTCGATGCCATGCAGATCGAAAAGCGGGCGCGGACCCGAATACAGCTCGATGCGCGTCGTGCCGTCGGCCAGAAACTCGGCTGCGAATTCGAGCATGCGGGCATGCTCGGACGGTGAGTCGACGAGCACGCGTCCGCTCAGGCGCGCGAGCTCATCGCGCAGCACCCGCAGTGTGAGCGGCAGGTCCTCGTGCACGATGCTGCCGGCGGCCGCGCGGCTCCCGAGGCTGCGTACGTGCTGCCAAAGTCGGTCGAGGTAGGTCATGTCCGCGGCCAGACCTTCGATCGGCGCGCCCTGCGCAGCCGTGCGCACGATGTATCCGCCGGGTGGATCCGGCCGCGCGTGCGCGGCGATGGCTTCCTTCAGCCGCTGGCGCTCGCTTTCTTCCTCGATGCGCGCCGAGACGCCGATCCCGCTGCCGCGTGGCATGTACACCAGATAGCGCGAGGGTAGCGCGACGAACGTGGTGAGCCGGGCACCCTTCGTGCCGATCGGATCCTTGAGGACCTGCACGAGGATCTCGTCGCCCTCCGCGACGAGACGACGCACGTCCTCGACCAGCGGCAGACTCACGATCGTGTCCTCGGGCCGCGTCGGTGCTGCGATATCCCCGGCATGCAGAAAGGCCGTACGCTCGAGACCGATCTCGATGAATGCCGCCTGCATGCCCGGCAGCACGCGCGACACCTTGCCCTTGTAGATATTGCCCACGAGCCCGCGCCGACTGGCACGCTCGATGTGGATCTCCTGGAGCGCACCGCCCTCGAGGATCGCCGCGCGCGTCTCACGCAGCGCGACGTTGAGGAGGATCTCGGTCTCACTCACGAGTGCACGCCTGCGTAACAGCCGTAGGGCAGGCCTGCCACATCGAGCAGCTCTGCGGTCTCAAAGAGCGGCAATCCCATGACGCCAGAGTAGCTGCCCGCAAGCGACTGCACGAACACGGCGCCCAGACCCTGGATCGCGTAGGCGCCCGCTTTGTCCGTCGGCTCACCGCTCGCCCAGTAGGCGGCGCGCTCCTCGAAGGTGGTGGCGCGCAATCGCACGATGCTCTCACTGACACGAGTGTGCGCCGCGACTTCGGTCACGAGGACGACGGCCGTCAGCACGAGATGCTCGCGCCCGCTGAGCGCTGCCAGCATGGCAAGTCCGTGCTCGCGGTCGCGAGGCTTGCCGAGGGTGTTGCCGTCCACGACGACGATCGTGTCCGCACCGAGTACGGGAACGGGCCGCGCCCGCTGCCAAACGCTTCGGCTTTGGCTCTGCGCCATCCTGAGCACATAGGAGCGAGCATCCTCATCGACCCGCTGGGTCTCATCGATGTGCGCCGGCTCCACGACGTGCGACACCGCAATCTGAGCGAGCAGCGCACGCCGCCGCGGTGACTGCGAGGCGAGACACAAGACGGGCTGGGCAGGTGATGCGGCGCTCATCAGGCCCGATGATACGGGTGACCGCTGAGCACCGTGTGGGCCCGATACAGCTGCTCGGCGAGCAGCACACGCACGAGCGCGTGCGGCAACGTCAGACGCGACAATGACCAGGTGAAGTCGCTGCGCGCGCGCACGGCCTCGGCGAGGCCGTCGGGACCCCCGATCGTGAATACGGTATCCGGCCCGCTCTGCATGCGCTCACCGAGCCGGCGGGCGAGCTCAACCGTCGAGATCTCCTTGCCGCGCTCATCGAGCACGATCAGGTAGTCCGAGGGTTTCAGCTCGGCGAGGATGCGCTCGCCTTCGATCCCGACGGCGCGCAGGCCCGAGCCGCCGCGTCTGCGCGGTCCTGCCGGGATCTCGACCAGTGAGACTTTGAGTTTGGTGCCGAGCCGGCGCACGTAGTCCGCGCAGACCTCGCTCACCCACACCGGCATGCGATCGCCGACGGCAATGATGCGCACCCGCATCGCGTCACGCCCGGCGGGCAGGCTCGGCCGCTACTCGGGCGCGCTGCGCTGCGCTCGCCGCGAAGTCCCCCGCGCCGCCGGCGCCAGTGTATTCCCCGTCTCCCACAGCCGCTCGAGGCTGTAGAACTCCCGCACCCGCGGCAGCATGACGTGCACGATGACATCGTGAAGATCCACCAGCACCCACTCGCCGTCGCGCGCACCTTCGACTCCATAGGGACGCACTCCCGCCGCCTTCACTATCTCGATGACGCGGTCGGCAATGGCACGCACGTGTCGGTCTGAATTACCGGAGGCGATGATCATGGTATCGGCGATGTCGGTAAGGCCTCGCACGTCGAGCACCTTGATGTTGGTCGCCTTCATGTCATCCAGAGCGGTGGTGACGGTGGTCGTCACTGCGGAGGCCGCGGGAAGCGCGGTGCGCGAGCGAGTGCGAGTGCGAGTTGTCATATGCCGTGGTGAGTCCTCCTATCAAGAATGCCTGGGCGACCGGTTCTCAACGCGCGCGCTGAGCATAGCAGCCGGTCTCTACGATTATTTTGCGCACCGGATCGGGCACGAGATAGCGCGGATCGCGCCCGGCGACGATCAGCTGTCGCAGCTCCGTCGAGGAGATCTCGAGCTGGGTCCCGGCATGTACATAGATGCGGCCGGCGCGGTGCTCGTGCAACTCCCGCACGCTGCCGGTGCCTCGATCGACCATGACCTCTCCGAGCGGGCCCATCGTCGGGGCCTTCCAGCCGGGCCGATGCGCGACGACGACGTGCGCAAGATCGAACAGCTCGCGCCAGCGGTGCCAGTTCGGCAGCCCGAGGAATGCGTCCATGCCAAGAAGCAGACACAAGGAGCGATCCGGATACTCGCTGCGCAGTTCCGTGAGCGTGTCGACCGAATAGGACAGTCCGGAGCGGCGCACTTCGCGATCGTCCACGACGAACGCAGGCTGATCCGCGACCGCGGCCTGCACCATCGCAACCCGCAGCGCTGCATCGGCGCGAATCTCGGAACGATGCGGCGGAGTACCGGTGGGCAAGAGTCGCACCTCCGCCAGGCGCAGCGCCTGCCAGAGCTCGAACGCGATCCGCAGATGGCCGTAGTGGATAGGGTCGAACGTTCCGCCGAAAACGCCGATGGGCGCCATCAGCTCACCCCGGCGCCGAAGCCAGGCGAGGCCAACGCCGGGCGGCCGCACAGATCCGCGGCGAGCAGCGCGAGCTCGTCCCAGGCATCGCCCTGCATACGGCCCTTTGCCATGGCATCGGCACGCGCGGCGCGCGCCACGAGCTGCGTGAAGGGCAGACGCGGCGCCCGCCTGCGGGCTTGTGCAAGAGTCGCCTGCTGTCTCGGACCGCCGAATGCCCGCCCGTCGTGCGCACCGCTCGCTGCGGACCACAGTCCCTGCAACGCACGCACCACGGCCCACAGCACGAGCGGCAGCTCGGTCTGCTCGCTTTTGAGACCGCTCAGCACGCGCAGCGCCCGAGCGCTTTCGCCGGCGACCAATGCCTCGGTGAGCTCGCCCACATCAAAGTGGGCGCTGTCCGTGCTGCTGGCCCTGACGGCATCGACATTGATGCGCCGGTCATCGAGCAGAAGCGCGAGTTTCTCGAGCTCCTGGCGCGCGGCAAGCAGATTCCCCTGGGTGCGCTCGGCGAGCAGCTCGAGCGCGCCTGCGTCCGCCGTGAGTCCGAGCTGCCGGCACCGCGCACTGAGCCACGGCACGAATCGCTCACCCGACACCGGCCACACAGTGATCCAGGCACCGCGCGTCTCGACGGCGCGCACCCATTCGGCGCCTTGCGCTTCGCGATCAAGACGGCCCGTGAGGATCAAAAGAAGCGTATCCGGCCCGAGTGACTCGATGATGCTCGCGAGAGTGCGGGCACCGCTCGTGCCGGGCTTGCCGCTCGGCAGGCGCACCTCGATGATCCGGCGCGACGCAAACAGCGACAGCGTATGGGTCGCCGTTCTGACGGCCTCCCAATCCGCACCGCGCTCCTGAAAGAAGACTTCTCGCTCGCTGAATCCCTGCGCGCGGGCCCGGTTGCGGATGGCATCGGCGGCCTCGCCGGCGATCAGAGGCTCGTCGCCCGAGATCAAATACGTCGGGAGCAGTTGCTGCTCGAGATGGCGCGCGAGTGAATCGGCGTTGAGCTTCAAGCAGGATGGGGCGGCGGACGCTCGAACATGAGTACCATGCTACCTGCGGTATATTGCGCTATCCAGAGCCATACGAGCCGCCCCGCTGCCGATGCGTCTGACAGCCCGCGCCTTTTTCATAATCCCGCCGGTTTCACGGCAGCGTCAGCCGCAGCGGGGCCTCGGGTGGGAATGAAGACCGGCCTGTACCCACCCGTACGGCCTTTCAACCGCGGCTACCTGCGGGTTTCGGATCTGCACGAGCTGTACTTCGAGGAATGCGGCAATCCGCGCGGCAAGCCTGCGGTATTTCTGCACGGCGGCCCTGGTGGCGGAATCGACACCAAGGTGCGGCGGTTCTTCGATCCCAAGCGCTACCGCATCGTGCTGTTTGACCAGCGCGGCTGCGGCAAGAGCCGCCCGGCCGCCAGCCTCATCGACAACACCACCTGGCATCTGGTCGAGGACATCGAGCGGCTGCGAGCGCACCTGGGTATCGAGCGCTGGCTCGTCTTCGGCGGCTCCTGGGGCTCGACGCTCGCGCTCGCCTACGCCCAGACTCATCCGGAACGCGTCACCGAGCTCGTGCTGCGCGGCATTTTCCTGCTGCGCCGCTGGGAGCTCGAGTGGTTCTATCAGGATCCCGGTGGCGCCGCCGCCCTGTATCCGGATTTGTGGGAGCTCTACCTCGAGCCGATCCCGCCGGAAGAACGCGGCGATCTCATGGGCGCCTACTACCGGCGTCTCGCCGGCAACGACTCGCGCGAGCTCAAGCGTGCGGCACGCGCCTGGTCGATGTGGGAGGGCGCGACGAGCTATTTGCGCTTGAACCCCTCGTATGTCGCGAAGTTTCGCGAGGGCGATTACGCCGCGACGTTCGCGCGCATCGAGTGTCACTATTTCGTGAACCGTGGCTTCCTGCGCGCGGATGATCAGCTGCTCGCCGATGTCGGACGCATTCGCAAGATACCGGCGGTGATCGTGCAGGGCCGTTACGATGTGATCTGCCCGATGCGCAGCGCCTGGGATCTGCACCGCGCCTGGCCGGAGGCGGAGCTGCGCGTGGTGGCCGACGCCGGCCACTCTGCTTTCGAGACGGGGATCACCCGTGAGCTCGTGGCCGCGACACGGCGCTTCGCGCGCCTCAGGCGCGCAAGAGCCCGGTGATCCGGTCCTCGGAATCGATCACGCCGTGCGCACGCAACCAGTCGCGCGCGTCGCCTGCATCCGACTCGAACCAGGCCTGCACGCTTCCGAGTCGAAAGCTGTAGCCCCACGCATCCATGTCAGCGTAGACGCGCGCGCGCCCGAGCCGCGGCAGCTGATCCGCGAGCAGCACCTGCAGATAGCACACTGCGGATTCCTCGAGATCATCGCCGCCCGCGTCGCGCTCAAGACCAGAGCGACGCTCCGGCGTCATGCATACGTAATGACTCATCTCGTGCAGCACCGAGTGCAGCGGCGTATCGAGCTGCGCATAGAGCCGATCTGCGATGAGCCCGGCCTCGCGTTCGCCCCAGTAGGAGCCTGGAATCTCCTCCGCCGGTGCGACCAGAACGAGCTCCAGGCCGAAGCGCTGCAGCAACAGGGCCAGCGCGACGCGATCGGTCCCGGCTACCTGCGCGCAGCTCAAAGATTGGACAGCCGGCGCATGACGACGCCGGCCAGATCATGTGCGAGCGCCTCGCGCAGGATCGCCTCTTCGTTGTCCTTCGCAAGCAGCGCCGTCTCGTTGAAACTGAAGTCGCGGGTGTTGGCGAGCTCGACCGCGGGCAGAAGCTCATCCCCATTGGCCGTCACCGAGACGCGTACGGTGTAGGTGAGCTCATATTCGACGGGCACGTTGCTCGGTGACACGGCCAGTACACGCCGCGTCACCTGATCGGCGAGCACATGCACGACGGCCGATGCTTCCGGACTTGCGTCCGTCAGCCGCGCCCCGGCCGTGAGCAGCGCTTTGCGCAACTCCTGCACGAAATCGGTCTGGCGATCCCTGGCCTCGACGAATGAGACCTTCAATGCCGGCGGCAGAGGCGTGCGTCCCTGCAGGTGAAATCCGCAGGCCGAGAGCATCAGTGCCGCGAGCACGCCGGCGCGGCAGGTGCGCGCAGCGTGCGAGCGGCTCTGCATCAGCCTGCCACCACCAGATTGAGCAGCTTTCCCGGCACGAGAATCACCTTGCGCAGCGGCTTGTCACCGATGAAGCGCCGCACGTTCTCATCGGCGAGCGCGGCGGCCTTGATGGTCTCTTCACTCGCCTCCGCGGCGACCGTCACGCGGCCGCGCAACTTGCCGTTCACCTGCACGACCAGCTCGAGCTCCTCCTGGCGCAGAGCCTCTGGTGCAGGCTCGGGCATCGGTGCATCGATGAGATCGCCGAGCTCGCGAGCGTAGCCGAGCTCGACCCACAGGGCGTGCGTGACGTGAGGGGCGATCGGGTACAGCGCGCGCAGCACAATCCCCATTCCCTCGCGCAGCAGCGCTGCAGCCTGCGGATGCGCGCGCGCGCCCTCGAGTGCATTCAACATCTTCATGGTCGCCGAGACGACCGTGTTGTACTGCATGCGCTGGTAGTCGAAGCGCGCCTGGTGCAGGGCGGCATGCAGCTCGCGGCGAATCTTCTTGAGCCCGGAGTCAAGGCCGGCAACATCGAGCGCTGGCGCGCTCGCTATCCGCGTGCGCTCGCCGTAGCCGAAGCTCCACAGCCGGCGCAGGAAGCGATGCACGCCTTCGGCGCTCGTGTCGGACCACGGCGCGCTCTGGTCGGGCGGCCCTGCGAACATCACGAAAGCACGCGCGGTGTCCGCGCCGAAGCGCTCGATGAAAGCGCCCGGCTCGACGACGTTGTTCTTGCTCTTCGACATCTTCTCGATGCCGCCGTAGCTCACGGGCTGGCCGTCCTCGGTCGCGAGCGCGCTCACCGGCGTGCCGCGCTCGTCGAACTGCTGCTCGACCTCCGCCGGATAGAACCAGCGCTTCCTGCCGCTCGAGTCCTCACGGTAGTAGCAGTGTGCGAGCAGCATTCCCTGCGTGAAGAGGTGCTTGAAGGGCTCGCTGAACTTGACCAGGCCGAGATCGCGCATCGCCTTGGTCCAGAAGCGGGCGTAGAGCAGGTGCAGGACTGCATGCTCGATGCCACCGATGTATTGATCCATCGGCATCCAGTACTCGGTGCGCGCATCGACCATGCCGGCCGCGTCGGGGCTGCAGTAGCGCATGTAGTACCAGGAGGAGTCGACGAACGTGTCCATCGTGTCGGTCTCGCGACGCGCAGCCTTGCCGCACGTCGGGCAAGAGCAGGCGAGGAAGCGTTCGTCCTTGTTGAGCGGATTGCCGCTGCCGTCGGGTACGAGATCCTCCGGCAGCACGACCGGAAGATCGGCCTCCGGCACGGGCACGACGCCGCATGCCGCGCAGTGAATGATCGGAATCGGCGTACCCCAGTAGCGCTGGCGCGAGATACCCCAGTCGCGCAGGCGCCACTGCACCTGTTTGTCGCCGAGCCCGCGCGCCTTGAGATCTGCGGCGATGGCGTCCACGGCTTGCTGATACGTGAGCCCGTCGTATTTGCCCGAGTTCGCGACCGTGATGTCTGCGTCCTTCGCTGCATACCACGCATTCCAGCGAGCCGCGTCGAACTCGAGGACCCGATGGCGCAGCACCTGTTTGATCGGCAGCCCGTACCTGCGCGCGAATGCGAAGTCACGCTCGTCATGCGCCGGTACGCCCATGACCGCGCCCTCGCCGTAGCTCATGAGCACGTAGTTGCCGATCCAGACCTCGAGCTTCTCGCCGCTGAGAGGGTGAGTGACGTGGAACCCCGTCGCCACACCCTTCTTCTCCATCACCGCGAGCTCGGCATCGGCCACCGCGCCCTGCCGGCACTCCTCGATGAACTGCGTCAGTGCGCGATTGCCGCGCGCCAGATGCGTGGCAAGAGGATGCTCCGGCGCGACGGCGATGAACGTGACCCCCATGATCGTGTCCGCCCGGGTCGTGAATACCCACAACCGGCGCTCCTCGCCTTCGAGCTCGTACGGAAAAGCGAACCGCACGCCCTCGCTGCGGCCGATCCAGTTCTCCTGCATCGTGCGCACCTGAGCGGGCCAGCCTTCGAGATCCTCTCGAACCTCCTTGAGCAGTTCTTCGGCGTAACGCGTGATGGCGAGGTAGTACCCTGGAATCTCGCGCTTCTCGACGATTGCGCCCGAGCGCCAGCCGCGTCCATCGACGACCTGCTCATTGGCGAGCACTGTCTGGTCCACGGGATCCCAGTTAACGACCTGCGTCTTGCGATAGGCGACGCCGCTCTTCAGCATCTTGAGGAAAAACCACTGATTCCAGCGGTAGTAATCCGGGTCGCAGGTCGTCACCTCCCGCGACCAGTCGAAGGCAAAGCCCATCGGTGCGAACTGGGCCTTCATGTCCGCGATGTTGGCGCGCGTCCATTTCGCCGGCGCGATCCGCTTCTCGATGGCGGCGTTCTCGGCGGGTAACCCGAAGGCGTCCCAGCCCATCGGCGTCATGACGTTGTAGCCGCAGGAGCGCATGAAGCGATACACGACATCGTTCAGCGTGTAGTTGCGCATGTGTCCCATGTGCAGCTTGCCGCTCGGATACGGCAGCATCGAGCACACGTAGTACTTGCCCTTCGGGAAGCGCGGGTCATGCTCGCGGGCGCGATAGGCTTGCAGCGTCCGCCAGTGCTGTTGTGCCGCGGTCTCGACGGCCGCGGGGTCGTACATCTCGTCCATGCGCGACGTGCGCTTGCCTCGCCTCGAGGCTAGCTCAGCCGCAGCGGCACGAAGATCTGCGCATCCTGGCGCTGAATGAGAAGCGCGATGGTCTTGCCCGCTCCCTTGGCCGCATCCTGCAGCTCGGCGAGCGTGCGCACCCGCTTGCCGTTCACGCCGAGGATGATATCGCCGGGCTGCACCCCTGCGGCGGCGGCGGGCCCGCTCACCTGCTCGACCACGAGAGTGCCCTCGGTCTGCGCCTGCTGTTTTTCCTCGGGCGCAAGCGGCCGCACGGACAGTCCCAGGCGCGGCGCCTGATCGGAGCCTCGACCGCCAGCACCGCGTGATGCAGCACGCTGCGGTTGCTCGTTGAGCTCGGCGACTTTGACCTCCATATCCTGCTGCTTGCCTGCACGGAACACCGTCAGGCGCGCATCGCTGCCGGGCTTCATGTTCGAGATGCGGCCCGAGAGCTCGCCGTAGCGCTCGATGTTCTGACCATTGACCGCGAGGATCACATCGCCCGGCTTGACGCCCGCCTTGTCGGCAGGACCACCGGGCTCGACCGTGCTGACGAGCGCGCCTCGCGGGCGATCCAGTCCAAACGACTCCGCGAGCTGGGCGTTCACGTCCTGAATCGTCACGCCCACTCTGCCACGCACCACGCGACCGGTCTTGATGAGCTGATTCTCGACATTGACGGCGACGTTGATCGGAATCGCGAACGACAGTCCCATGTAACCGCCGGTCTGACTGAAGATCTGCGAATTGATGCCGACCACTTCGCCGCGAATGTTGAAGAGCGGACCACCGGAGTTTCCGGGATTGACCGCCACGTCGGTCTGAATGAACGGCACGTAGTTGTCGCTCGGCAGCGAGCGCGATGTCGCGCTCACGATGCCGGCGGTCGCGCTGTTGTCGAACCCGAAGGGCGAACCAATCGCGATCACCCACTGCCCGGGCTTCAGCTTCGTCGGATCGCCGATCTTCACGACCGGGAGCCCGTGTGCGTCGATCTTGATGACCGCCACGTCGGTGCGCTGATCGACACCGACGACCTTGGCCTGGAACTCGCGCCGATCGGTCAGCCTGACGGTCACCTGATCTGCGTTGGTGACCACGTGGGCATTGGTGAGGATGTAGCCGTCGGGGCTCACGATGAAGCCGGAGCCGGTGCCGCGGGCCGGCGGGGAATTGCGCGGGCTGAAATCGGGGCCGGGTATGCCGAAGCGGCGAAAGAAATCATTGAAAGGATCATCGGATCCGCCTTCGCCGGGCTCCGAAGACGCCTGCTGAGCGCGCTCAACCACCTCGACGTTGACCACTGCGGGCCCGTATCGCTCGACGAGACCGGAGAAGTCCGGCAGCGACACCATGGGAGCCTCGGAGCCTGCGGGCTCGGAGGCGCGCGAGGCCGGCGCCTGAGACTGAGTTGCCGTTTGCGCGCTCGAGCTGCCGGAGCAGGCGGCGAGCGCAACGGCCGAGACGAAAAGCAACGCGGCCCTGCGGGCCGACCACTGAAAGCTCATGTACCACTCCGCCATGAAGAATTACGAATCGACGCGGTAGACGCGCCGGTACCGCTCGAGGTTCCACGCCACGGTATACCGGCCAGCATCCGCTGTACCCAGGCCGCGATCGGGTGGGCCGCCGAGGCGGGCCCTGAGCTGCGTCGCCGCGACCAGGCCCAGCCTGCCGACAATGCCAGCGTGGCCGCCGCGAGCGAAATAATCAACCAGTTTCCGACGCGCGCATAAGGGGTCAAGCCGCGGTGCGGCACAACCGCGGATCGCAGCACGTAGGCCTGGTATTCCGGAGCGCGCGCGAGCACTTCACCGTGCGCACCGACGACGGCGGACACACCATCGTTTGCCGCACGCACCAGGTAGCGCCCGGACTCGATCGCACGCATGCGGGCGATCTGGAAATGCTGATAGCGGGCCGTGGAATGCCCGAACCAGGCATCGTTGGTCACATTGACGAGCGCATCGGCGTTCCGCAATCTCATAAAGCTCGTAGTTTCCGTACGCATCCTCGTAGCAGATGCTCGCCGCGAGCGACAGGCCCGCGGCCACGAGCAGCGGCTGACGCGTACCGCCCCGCGTGAAATCGGAATAAGGCAGATTTTTCAGCCGCAGCCAGTAGCGCACGAACGACGGCACCGGAAAGAACTCCGAGAACGGCACCAGGTGTTCCTTGGCGTACCAGCCGACGCTCTTTGAGAGACTCAGCACCGAGTTGTAGTAGCGCTCCCCGTCATCCGAGGAACGCAGGATGCCGAGCACGAGCGCAGATCCGTGCCGCTCGGCATCGTGATAGAGGTCGAGCAGATAATCGACCAGGTTGTTGGCGAGATCGGGCGCTGCAGCCTCGGGCCAGACGATCAGGGGCACCCCCAGCGCCGTCTGCGTCAGATCGTGGTAGAGCTTGAGCGTCGTATCGCGATTGGTGTCGAGCCATTTCTGGTCCTGTGGAATCGCCCCCTGCACGACGGCGACCCCCACGGCAGGTCCCGAAGGATGCGTCCATTCGATGCGCTGCAGCGCGAGTGTGGCGAGCCAGGGGAGTGCGAGCGCCGCGACCGCGAGCACGCGCTCGCGCCGCGTACCGAGAGCGAGTGTCACCAGCGCGCCGGCACCGAGCAGCAGCAAGGCGCTCACGCCATACACTCCGAGGAGCGGAGCAAAGCTCGCAAGCGGCGTGTCGGTCTGCGAATAGCCGAGGGACAGCCAGGAGAAGCCCGACGCGAACCACCCGCGCCACCACTCCACGAGCAGCCACGCGGCCGGGATTCCGGCCATCCAGCGTACGGCGCCCCGGGCCGGAAGCCATCGGGCGACGGCGTAGCCGAGCGCGGCGCCGTAAAGGCCCATGATCGCGACGAGCCCGAGCATGAGCCCGAGCGCGATCCAGATCGGTGCCTCGCCAAAGCCGTGGATGCTGATGTAGAGCCAATAGGTGCCCGCGGCGAATGTGCCGGCGGTGAACCAGAAGCCGCGTGCGGCCGCGATCGCGGGGCGTCACGCCCTGCCACAGTGCAATGAGCACTGCCGGGCAGAGGATCGCGAACAACCACCACTGCAGCGGCGCAAACGCAGTTGAAAGAAGGGCACCGGCAGCGGCCGCGACGAAGTTCAGACGCACGACGGCAATCGCGCTCAGGTGCCGCGGGCGGGACGCTCTTCGGGCGGTATCACATCGCGCGCGCTGATCACGCGCAGCGCGTCGATGCGGCGCCGGTCCGCGCGTACGACGCGAAATTCGAGTCCGTCGATGGACAGCGTCTCACCCCGGCGCGGCAGTCGACCGAGCTTTTTCATGACGAGACCCGCGATCGTATCGAAGCCATCCTCCGCGAGGTGGGTGCCGAAGTACTCGTTGAATTCCTCGAGCCGCGTGATGCCGCGCACGGAGAACTGGCGCTCCGCCTCCTTGCGAATGTTCTGATCGTCCTCGACGTCGAACTCATCGTCGATCTCGCCGACGATCTGCTCGATGACATCCTCGATGGTCACGAGCCCGGACACGCCGCCGTACTCATCGACCACCATCGCCATGTGGTTGCGATTGCGGCGGAACTCCTTGAGAAGCACGTTGAGCCGCTTCGACTCGGGTACGAATACGGCAGGGCGCATGTACTCGCGAATGTCGAAGCGCTCCGGGCGCTCGGCACAGGTGATGCGCAGCAGATCCTTTGCAAGCAGGATTCCGGCGATGTCATCGCGATCCTCGTCCATGACGGGGAAGCGCGAATGACCCGATTCCACGACCACCGGCAGGATGCGCGTGACTGGATCGTCCCGCCGCAGAAAAACCATCTGTGCGCGCGGCACCATGATGTCCCGCACCTGCAGGTCGGCCACATCGAGCACGCCCTCGAACATGGCCATCGCTTCATTGTCGATGAGGCCGCGCTCGCTCGCCTCCTGTAGCTTGGCGAGCAGCGCCTCGCGGTCCTGGGGCTCTCCGGCAAAGGACTGCGTGAGGCGGCGCAGCCACCGACCGGTCGTGTTGCCGTCCTTCGAGGCCATGTCACGCGCTCCGATACGCATAAGGGTTGGCGAAGCCGAGTCGCTTCATGACGGCGATCTCGCGCCGCTCCATGCGCTGCGCATCGCGCGGCCGCTCGTGGTCATAACCGATCAAGTGCAACGCTCCATGCACAACGAGGTGTGCCCAGTGAGCCCGCACGCTCTTGCGCTGTCCATGCGCCTCGGTGCGTACGATACGCGGGCAGATCACCAGATCACCGAGTGGCGAGGCAGCGGGCGGTGGCAGGCGTGCCGTGCTCGTCGGGAACGACAGCACATTGGTCGGGCGATTGCGCCCGCGGTAGCGCGCGTTGAGTCGCCGGCTCTCCGCCGTGCCGACGATGCGCACGGCGAGCTCGTGACCCGAAGCGCGCCGCCCGAGCGCAGCAGCGGCCCAATCGCGAATCTCGGCCGCGGCAGGCGCCCACAGCGAGCCACGACGCACCACGTCCACTTGCAGCGGGCGGCTCACGGACCCGAATCCCGGGCTTCATACGCCTGCACGATGCGCTGCACCAGAGGGTGACGCACGACATCACGGGCATCGAAGAAGGTGAACGCCACGCCCTCGATACCGCCGAGGACATCGACGACGTGGCGCAGGCCGGAAAGCTTGCCCTGCGGCAGATCCGTCTGAGTCACATCGCCGGTGACGACCGCCTTGGAGCCGAAGCCGATGCGCGTCAGGAACATCTTCATCTGCTCGACCGTGGTGTTCTGCGCCTCATCAAGAATGATGAAGGAGTCGTTGAGTGAGCGGCCGCGCATGAAAGCGAGCGGCGCGACCTCGATGACGTTACGCTCGATGAAGCGCGCGACGCGATCGAACCCCATCATCTCGTAGAGCGCGTCGTACATGGGGCGCAGATAGGGATCCACTTTCTGCGTGAGATCACCCGGCAGAAAGCCGAGTCTCTCGCCCGCCTCGACCGCCGGGCGCACGAGCACGATGCGCCGCACACGCTCGGACTGCAGCGCTTCCACGGCGCAGGCCACGGCCAGGTAAGTTTTCCCCGTGCCTGCAGGACCGATGCCGAAGGTGAGGTCACGGGCGCGAATCTGCGCGAGGTAGTCGCGCTGGTGCGCGCCGCGTGCGCGGATGGCGCCGCGCTGCACGCGCACTGCGAGCTCATCGCTGGAAGCGGGCGTCGCAGCTGGACCGGCCTCCAGATCCCGTAACGCCAGATGCACGTGCTCGGGTGTGATCTCGGACTCGCGGGCGAGGCGGAAGAGCTCGCGCAACGTCTCCTCCGCCGCGGTCGCGCGGGCGCCGATCACTCGAAAGTTGTCGCCGCGCCGACGGACCTCCACTCCGAGGCGTGACTCGATGAGGCGCAGATTCTCATCGAGCGGGCCACACAGATTCGCCAGCCGGGCGTTGTCCGTCGGCTCGAGATCGAACTCTCGCTGTGTGACCGGAGCGGGTGCAGCCACGCGGGATCAGCCCATGGCGGCGTCGAGACGGCCGCGCAGACTGTGAGGACAGCTCTCGGTGACGAGCACGTCGACGAAGCGGTTGATGAGATCGGCAGGCCCGGCGAAGTTGACCCAGCGGTTGTTTGCCGTACGCGCAGCGAGCTCGCGGTGGCTCTTGCGCGAGGTGCGCTCGACCAGCACCCGTTGCACGGAGCCGACCATGCGCGCGCTGATGGCCTGTGCCTGCCGCGTGAGCTGCTCCTGCAGGACCGCTAGACGCTGTTGCTTGAGCTCGTGAGGCACCTCATCGGGAAGCGACGCCGCAGGCGTGCCGGGCCGGCGGCTATAGATGAAGCTGAATGACTGATCGAATCCCACTTCGCGCACGAGCTCGAGCGTGGCTTCGAAATCGCGTTCGCTCTCCCCCGGGAAGCCCACGATGAAGTCCGAAGAGATGCTGAGCTCCGGACGGACCGCGCGCAGCTTGCGCACCCGCGCCTTGTATTCGAGGGTCGTATAGCCGCGCTTCATGAGCGCGAGAATCCGGTCCGAGCCGCTCTGCACTGGCAGGTGCACGTGATCTGCGAGCTTGGGCACGCCGTCAAAGGCGCGAATGAGACGGTCCGAAAACTCGACCGGATGCGAAGTGGTGAAGCGAATGCGCTCGATTCCCGCAAGCTGCGCCACGTGATGGATGAGCGTTGCGAGATCGGCGGCGATGCCATCGGCCATGACGCCCGCGTATGCGTTCACGTTCTGCCCCAGCAACGTCACCTCACAGACACCCTGCCCGGCAAGCCCGCGTACCTCGGCGAGCACCGCATCGAATGGCCGGCTGATTTCCTCCCCACGGGTGTACGGGACGATGCAGAAGCTGCAGTACTTGCTGCAGCCCTCCATGACCGAGACGAACGCCGTCGCGCCCTCGGCGCGCGGCGCAGGCAGCTGGTCGAACTTCTCGATCTCGGGAAAGCTCACATCGACGACCGCGCGTCCAGTCGCGCGCAGCTGCGCGATCATCTGCGGCAGGCGATGCAGCGTCTGCGGTCCGAAAACGAGGTCCACGAAGGGCGCACGATCGACGATACCGCCCGCCTCCTGGCTGGCGACGCACCCGCCCACGCCGATGACGACATGGGGTCGCTGCGACTTGTGGGCGCGCCATTCGCCGAGCAGCGAGAACACCTTGTCCTCGGCCTTCTCGCGCACCGAGCAGGTATTCATGAGCAGCACGTCCGCCTCGGCAGGGTCGTCCGTGGGCGTGAGTCCGTCGCTTTGGCGGAGCACGTCCGCCATGCGGGCGGAATCGTACTCGTTCATCTGGCAGCCGAACGTCTTGATGAAATAGCGACCGGGCATGGATACGCAGTTCGTAGGGCCCTGAATTCTACGGCCTAGGACCTCAGATCGCACCCGGAAACGCGCTCGCCGGTGACGCCAGCGCTAGCGCTGACCAGGCAATATCCCTTGCCGATCAACGCCTTGCGGAGGAAGCGGAGGCTGCGGCGGCGAAGCCCTAGAAGGGGATGTCGTCGTCGAATTCCTCGCGCTCGGTGCTGCTGCGGATCGGCTCTGCGGTTCCCCCGGCTCCCGGGGCATCTCGAGGCCGGCGCCACCACCGGCGCCACCGGCGCCACCGCCGCCGCCCACCACCACCACGGCCACCGAGCATCTGCATTTCGTTCCCGATGATCTCGGTGGAGTAGCGCTCGTTGCCCTGTTTGTCCTGCCACTTGCGAGTGCGCAAGGCGCCCTCAATGTAGACCTGTGAGCCCTTGCGAAGGTACTCACCGGCGATCTCGCCGAGTCGGCCGAAAAGCGCCACGCGGTGCCACTCGGTGCGCTCCTGCTGCTCGCCGCTTTGCTTGTCCTTCCAGCTTTCGGTGGTCGCGATGCGAAGATTGGCGACCGTCGCGCCGGAGGGCATTGCGCGTGTCTCCGGATCCGCGCCCAGATGGCCGATGAGAATGACCTTGTTCACGCCGCGCGCCATGGCTTCGTCCTTCACCGAGGGGGATTGGCGCAGATTGTAGTCGCGCGCACCTCCGGGCGCGACCACAGATACGAGGCGTTTGGTCGGCATTTTGAGCTGCGGCGGCGATCGCGCGTAGACTTTTGGGTTCCCTATGCAGTACATCCGCGTGCGCGGAGCGCGCACCCACAATCTCAAGAGCATCGATGTCGACCTGCCGCGCGACCGCCTGGTCGTGCTCACCGGATTGTCCGGCTCGGGCAAGTCCTCCCTCGCGTTCGACACCTTGTACGCGGAAGGTCAGCGGCGCTACGTCGAGTCCCTCTCGACCTATGCACGGCAATTTCTGTCGATGATGGACAAGCCTGACGTCGACAGCATCGAGGGCCTCTCGCCTGCGATCGCCATCGAACAGAAGGCTACGTCGCACAATCCTCGCTCGACCGTCGGCACGGTCACCGAGGTCTACGACTACCTTCGTCTGTTGTTCGCGCGCGCGGGCACGCCGCGCTGCCCGGATCATCTGATCGACCTCACGGCTCAGACCGTGAGCCAGATGGTCGATCAGGTGCTGCGCTTGCCCGAGGCAGCGGCCGTCGCTCTGCTCGCCCCGCTCGTGAGTGAGCGCAAGGGAGAGCATGCGCAGATTCTCGAGGAACTCGCCGGGCAGGGTTTCGTGCGCGTGCGCATCGACGGACGCGTCCATGAGCTCGATGCGCTGCCCGAGCTCGATCCCAAGCGCAAGCACACGATCGATGCCGTCGTGGACCGTGTGCGCGTGCGGCCCGATAGCGCGACACGCCTCGCCGAATCCCTCGAGACCGCGCTGCGTCTCTCGGGTGGCCTGGCGAAGCTCGCCTTCCTGGATGAGCCAGCGCGCGAGGAGCTCGTCTTCTCGAGCCGGCACGCCTGTCCCGTGTGCGGTTTCAGCGTCCCACCTCTGACACCCAAGCTGTTTTCCTTCAACAATCCCGCCGGCGCGTGTCCGAGCTGCGATGGGCTCGGATCGAAGCAGTTTTTCGATCCGCAGCGCGTCGTCGTGCACCCGGCGCTGTCGCTCGCAAGCGGTGCGATCCGCGGCTGGGATCGGCGCAACGCCTACTACTTCGAGCTGATCCAGGCGCTCGCGAAGCACTACCGTTTCGATATCGAGACGCCCTGGAGTGAGCTGCCGCCGAGCGTGCAGCAGGTGGTGCTCTTTGGCAGCGGCACACAGCAGATCGAATTCCGCTACGGGGAAGGCAAGGGCCGTGCATCGAAGCGGCGGCACGCATTCGAGGGCATCGTGCCGAACCTCGAGCGGCGCTACCGCGAGACCGAGTCGGGAACCGTCCGCGAGGAGCTCGCCAAGTACCTCGGGACGCGGCCGTGCCCGGACTGCGAGGGCACGCGGCTCAATCGCGCTGCCCGTTTCGTGTCCGTCGCGGACCAGACGCTACCCGCGGTCGCTCATATGACGGTGTCGGCTGCGCTCGAATTCTTCCGCTCGCTCTCCTTGAGCGGGTGGCGCGGCGAGGTCGCTGCCAAGATCGTGAAGGATGTGGCCGAGCGGCTGCGCTTCCTGGCGGATGTGGGTCTCGGTTATCTCACGCTCGATCGCAACGCCGAGACGCTCTCGGGAGGCGAGGCGCAGCGCATTCGCCTCGCAAGCCAGGTGGGTTGCGGCCTGACGGGCGTCATGTACATCCTCGATGAGCCTTCGATCGGCCTGCATCAGCGCGACAACCGGCAGCTGCTCACGACGCTCGCGGCGCTGCGCGACATCGGCAATTCCGTGATCGTCGTCGAGCACGACGAGGAAGCGATCCGCGCCGCGGATCATGTGATCGATCTGGGGCCCGGCGCGGGCATTCACGGCGGGCGCATCGTTGCCGAGGGCACCCCGCACGATATCGAGTCCAACCCTGCCTCGCTGACCGGGCAGTACTTGAGCGGACGGCGCTCCATTGCAGTACCGCGCCGGCGCAACGCACCCGATCCTGAGCGGCAGATCCGCATCGTCGGTGCGAGCGGCAACAATCTGCGCGGCGTGACCGCCGAGATTCCGCTCGGTCTCTTCACGTGCGTCACCGGGGTCTCGGGCTCTGGAAAATCGACGCTGATCGTCGACACGCTGTTCGGTCACGCGGCGGCGAGCGTGAACGGAACTCCCGTCGATGCGGCACCTTGCGAGCGAGTCGGGGGTCTCGAGCTCATCGATCGCGTCATCGACATCGACCAGAGTCCCATCGGACGCACGCCGCGCTCGAATCCTGCGACCTATACGGGGCTCTTCGCGCCGCTGCGCGAGCTCTTTGCCGCAGTCCCCGAAGTCGGGCCCGCGGGTACGACGCGGGCCGATTCAGCTTCAACGTGAAGGGTGGACGCTGCGAGGCGTGTCAGGGAGACGGGGTCATCCGCGTCGAGATGCACTTCCTGCCCGATGTGTACGTTCCCTGCGATGTCTGCAAGGGCCAGCGCTACAACCGCGAGACGCTCGAGATCCGCTACCGCGGCAAGAACATTCACGAGATTCTCGAGATGACCGTGGAGGACGCGCTGCGGTTCCTGCAGAACGTGCCCGCGATCGCAAGCAAGCTGCAAACCTTGAGTGATGTGGGGCTCGCGTATCTGCGGCTCGGGCAGAACGCGACCACACTGTCCGGCGGCGAGGCACAGCGCGTGAAGCTCTCGCGGGAACTGGCCAAGCGCTCGACCGGACGCACGCTGTACATCCTCGATGAGCCGACCACCGGACTGCACTTTCACGATGTCGCACAGCTTCTGCAGGTGCTGCACCGGCTGCGTGACGAAGGCAATACGATCGTCGTCATCGAGCACAACCTGGACGTCATCAAGACGGCCGACTGGGTGATCGACCTGGGCCCCGAGGGCGGTGCGGGTGGCGGTGCGATCGTCGCCGCGGGGACCCCCGAGCAGATCGCGGGTCACCCCGGCTCGTACACCGGACAGTTCCTGCGGCCCCTTCTCACACCTTCGCCGGGTACTCGAGCAATTGCAACTGGTTGATTAAACAGGCATTCTGCGCACCGTTGCAAATGCGAACGGTTCTCACTCATACTCGCATGCATGGACACTGTCGCGGTGGACGCGGCGCTCTCGTCCACGGTTAGCCTGAGTGTGCTTACTCCCGGGTGTGCTGCGACCGTCGTCGCTGTCGGCTCGCGTGGCGGCACGCCCTCCCCGCTCGAGCAGCGCCTGCTGGAATTGGGTTTCGTGAGCGGTGAGCGCGTCGAGGTGCTCGCCGAGGCGCGCCCTGGGCGCGACCCCTTCGTAGTCCGGGTCGGCTCGACGACGCTCGCGCTGCGCAGGCGCGAGGTCGAGACGGTGTGGGTTGAGCCGTGAACGCCGATGTGAGCGTGGTTCCGCGCCTGAGCCTCTCGCTGGTCGGGGTCCCGAACTGCGGCAAGACGGCGCTGTTCAACCGCCTCACGGGCAGTCGGCAAAAAGTGGCCAACTACCCCGGCGTCACGGTCGAGCGCAAGGAAGGCCGCTTCATCGGCCCGCACACCGGCCGGCTCTATCGCGTGCTCGACCTGCCCGGCGCCTACAGTCTGCAACCGACGACCCTCGATGAAGCGATCACCCGCGATGTCGTCCTCGGGCGCCACGCCTCCGAGCAGCCGCCCGATCTTCTGGTCTGCGTGGTCGATGCCACCAATCTGCGGCTGAACCTGCGCCTCGTGCTCGATCTCAGGCGCCTCGGCAGGCCGATGATCGTCGCACTCAACATGAGCGATCTGGCGCGCGAGCGCGGCTACAAGCTCGATGTGGCCGCGCTCTCGCGGGCCATCGGACTTCCGGTCGTTGAGACGGTCGCAATCCGCTCCGGCGGCGAGCGCGCGCTCGTGGAGGCGATCGATCGAAGCGAGGCGGCGAGTACAGCGCTCGGACGCATCGATCTGCCGGGCGCCACGGTCGCGGACATCGAGGGCACACAGCGCGAAGTGCGCCGCATTCTCGATGCGATCGACTATCGCGTGCCGCCGCGCCTGGCACTGCTCGCGCGCATCGATGCGCTGGTGCTGCACCCGGTCTGCGGCCCGCTGTTGCTTGCGGCGGTACTGTTTCTGATGTTCCAGGCCGTGTTCAGCTGGGCGAGAGCACCGATGGATTTCATCCAGGGCGCCGTCGCCGACCTCGGTGCGTGGTTGAGCGGCATGATGAGCGATGGCCCGCTGCGCCATCTGCTCATCGACGGTGTGATGGCCGGAGCCGGTAGCGTGCTGGTTTTCTTGCCGCAAATCCTCATCCTGTTTCTGTTCATTCTCGCGCTCGAGGACTCCGGCTACCTGCCGCGCGCCGCGTTCCTGCTCGATCGGCTGATGGGGAAAGTCGGACTCTCGGGGCGCGCGTTCATTCCGTTGCTGTCGAGCTTCGCGTGCGCGATTCCAGGGATCATGGCCACGCGCACGATTCCATCGTCGCGGGATCGTCTTGCGACGATTCTCGTGGCTCCGCTCATGACCTGCTCGGCGCGGCTTCCGGTGTATGCATTGCTGATCGCTGCCTTCATCCCGCATCGTTCGATCGGGATCTTCAACCTGCAGGGCATCGTGCTCTTCGCGCTCTACCTAGCCGGAGTGCTGAGCGCGATGGCAGTGGCGTTCGCACTCAAGCGCACCATCATGCGCAGCAGCTACCACCCGCTGCTTCTCGAGCTGCCCGAATACAAGTGGCCGAACCTGCGCAATCTGCTGCTCGGCCTGTGGGAGCGCGTGCGAATCTTTCTCGCGCGCGTCGGCACGATTCTGCTGTCGCTGACGGTCGTACTGTGGTTTCTCGCGAGCTATCCCGCGCCGCCTGCCGGTGCGAGCGGCCCGGCCATCCAGTACAGCTTTGCGGGAATGCTCGGTCGGATGCTCCAGCACGTGTTTGCGCCGATCGGCTTCAACTGGCAGATATCGGTCGCGCTCGTGCCGGGCCTCGCCGCGCGCGAAGTCGCGGTCGGAGCGCTCGGGACCGTGTACTCGATGTCCGCCGCGGGCAAGGACGTGGCAGGCGCTCTGACGCCGGTGCTCGCTGCAAGCTGGAGTATCGCGACCGGGCTCTCGCTGCTCGCGTGGTACGTGTTTGCGCCGCAGTGTCTCTCGACGCTCGCAGTCGTGAAGCGCGAGACCAACACCTGGCGTTATCCCCTGCTGATGGTGAGTTATCTGTTCGGCCTCGCTTACCTTGCGGCGTTTGCGACTTATCGCATCGCCGTGCACTTCGGTGCGGGCTAAAGCCATGCTGCTGCAAAGACTCATCGTCGCACTGCTGGTCGTCGCAGCCGCCTCGTTCAGTGCGTGGCGACTCATGCCGCTGCGTCGACGACTGTGGCTCATCGAGCGGATCACGCCCCGAGCCTCACGTGGCGATGGAATCTTGGGCTGGCTCTGGCGCTCGACGCAGGCGCAGTCGGGCAAGGGCTGCAACGCCTGTGTGGGACGAGCGGCTAGCGCGGGCGAGCACCCGACTCGAACATCTGCCGGACTTCGCCGTTGACGATGCGCTCCTGATATTTGCCGCGCGTATAGACCGAGACGACGCGCCGCCAGAAATTCACGGCCCCCGGATTTCTCAAATACTCAACGATCTCCCAGCGGCCCGCGAAGCGATCCAGGATCAGCTGCACAGCGCCGCGACCGATCCCAAGGCCACGGTACGCACGTGAGACGAAGAACTCGGCCATGCGGTACTGCGGGGCGCGCGGCTGCGCCGAGGCGGGCACGCGTGCAACCATGGCGAAGCCGACGGGCTGGGCTGACTGCACGATCACGAATGGGAAGGCACTGGGATCTCCGAACCAGCGCGCGATCTGGTCAGGCTCGCGGTGCCCGACTTCGCCGAGTACGGGGAAGATCCCCGTATTGAGCGGCGCCAGATCGTCGAGATAGTCACGGTAAACACGCTCGATCCAGAGGCGGTCCGCCTCCGATGCGCGCGCATCCCGCACACTCACACTCACGGAACGAGTCCCTGCCGAATAACGATAAAGCCCCGAGTCGCACTCTCGGCCCGCTCTCGAAAACGGACCGTGCCCCGGATTCAACGCCCGGACCGGACGCTTTTGGCGCCGGCCCGGGCATTCGAGCCCCTTAGGCTCGGTTCAGCGCTGAGACTTACTGCTTCGGCGGCGTGGCCGGCGCAGTGGCGTCTCCGGCAGGCGGCGGCGTGCTATCGGCCGGAGCGGCCGGGGCTGCGCCGGACGAATCAGCAGGCGGCGTCCCGGCCGGAGCCGCACTGTCGGCCGGAGCAGCCGGAGCAGGCGCGGTGTCCGCCGGCGGCGCAGTGCTGGCTGCTTCCTGCTTGGCACAGGCAGTTAGCATGAGCGCAGCGACGATGGCGCTAAGAGCGAGCTTGGTTTTCATTGAACGGTACCCCGAAAGAAGAAGCAACGATGAGAGAGACCACGATCTTGCCCGTCAGGCATTTCGTATCGCGGCGCAGGATTCTATAGAGTCGCCAAGCCTTTTTAAACAACGGCGCGAGCCTTGTCGTCCCGGAGCGACATTAAGGCAACACCCCCTGCTGCGGCGCAACCCGACTAGAATTCCCCTTTAGGACCGATGGAACCCGCGATGAAACCCGAAGATGCCGTCCCGCCCGCCGACCTTTACCCCTCCCATCTGCAGACGCTGCGCCATCGTTTCGACCGCGCCCTCGAGCGTGCCGGGTATGAGTCGGTCCTGATCGGCTCAGGACCGCTGTCTCCCTGGTACCGGGATGACCAGACGTACCCCTTCAAGGCCTACCCCTGGTTCAAGGCGTGGATCCCGCTCACGGACGTGCCGGACTGTTTCATCCACTACACGCCCGGTCAGCGCCCAAGCCTGCTGTTCCACCAGCCGATCGACTACTGGTACAAGCCGCCGAGCGCGCCACAGGGCTACTGGACATCGCATTTCGAGATCCGCCCGCTACCGGACCAGACGGCCGCCCGCTCGGCGCTACCGCAATACCTGGGCGGTACCGCCTATCTCGGGCCGCCGTTCCCGGAACTCACCGAATGGGGCCTCAAGTGCGTCAATCCGCCCGATCTGCTGCGAAGGCTCGACTACGAGCGCGCCTCGAAGACGCCGTACGAGATCGCCTGCCTGCGCGAGGCGAGCCGCCTCGGGGCGCGGGGTCATGCCGCCGCGGCCAAGGCGTTCGCTTCTGGCGCCTCGGAGTTCGATATCCAGCTCGCGTTCCTCGACGCGTGCGGATTGCGTGAGCAGGAGCTGCCCTACAACACGATCATCGCGCTCAACGAGGCGGCCGCCGTGCTGCACTATCAGATGCTCGAGCGTCGCGCCCCGGCCGAGCGTCATTCCCTGCTCATCGATGCTGGCGCGGAGTCCGCGGGCTATGCGAGCGACATCACCCGCACGCACGCGTACGCCGATTCTGACTTCGCCGCGCTGATTGCGAGCTTCGATGATGTACAGCAGTCGCTGTGCGCGAGTGTCCATGCCGGCATCGACTGGCGCGACGTGCATCTCTCCGCGCACCGCCTCGTCGCCGAGCTGCTGCACGAGGCTGACATCACGACCTGCGATGCGGAGGAAGCCGTCGACACGGGGGTCTCGAGCGTTTTCCTGCCCCATGGCATCGGCCATCTTCTGGGCTTGCAGGTGCACGATGTCGGAGGATTCATGCGCACGGCCGAGAGCGGCGAGATACCGCAGCCGGAAGGACATCCCTACCTGCGCCTGACTCGCATTCTGGAGCCGGGCTTCGTCGTGACGATGGAGCCCGGGATCTATTTCATCGATCAGCTGCTCGAGCCCGCGCGCCACGACTCACGCGCGTCGCGGATCAACTGGGCACGCGTCGCAAGCCTGCACAAGTTCGGCGGCATCCGCATCGAGGATGACCTGGCGGTCACCGCGACGGGCTGCGAGAACCTGACACGGGATGCATTCAGAGTGATCGCTACAGGAGCTCTCGCTTGATGACGCTCGGCGTCTCGCGTCGAAATATCTCCACTTCGCCCTTTCTGGCGATCACCCACTCCTTCAGATGAAACTCCTCGGCCGTTGAGGTGAGGTCGGCGCCGAACTGGATCGTGCAGTCCCAATCGTCGCGCTGGAAGCGGGTCATGCGGTCGAACATGATCCGGCCGCTTTGCGGGTCGCCTTCCGTGATTTCCATGATGCGCTTCGTGGCCTCGGTCATGGTGGTGCCCACGGCCGCGATGAAAGTCTTACTGGGCTCCGCTTCGCGATCGTAGCGAATGCGTCCATTCGCATCGCGCACCGGCATTTGAGGAAGGTTCGCGGTCACGCTGGCTTCGTCTTGCCCTCACTCTCATGGATCATCGGAATGCTGAACGGCGCTTCGTGCACCGCAGGCGGCCGCACGGGCAGGACGAGCTGTGAGGCGCCGAGCTCGATCCGCAGAGTCGCGATCTGCGGTGACGGCCAGATGAGGGGCCAGAGCGTCGATGAGATCGCGACGCGAATACGGCTGCCCTTTCTGAAGCGATGGCCAATCAAATACAGAGGCAGCTCGACATCGTAGAACTGCCCCGGTATCAACGCGGCCGGCTGCTCCATCGAGCTGCGCCGGGTGAGATTGAGCACGTTGTAGGTCACGAGCCACGACTTGCCCTCGGGGGTCACCTCCGTCAAGCGAATGGCCAACATGGCGACCGGAACATCCGCGCTGATCCGCACCTTCGCGAGTGGGTAACCGAGAATCTCCAGGTCATCTGCGAGCGGCGCGGAATCGAACAGCAGCGAGTTGCGATCGTCGATGCTTTGCTCAAACTCCGTCGGGCGGCCGTACACCCACTGCGGCTTTGTGACTCCGACGATCTTGTCGCCCACATACCTGACCTGCTCATGAGAGCCGGCGTGCGGTGCTAGCCGGCTTCTGGCATCGAAGTACAGGCTCTTCGGAGCGATCCCGGGAGATGGCCATGTCTGTTCGGCGACCCAGCGGCCGGGCACCTCCGCGGGGTAGGCCTGCGGATCGGCTTTGTACGTCATGTACGCGCGAAGCATCGGCTCTTGCATGATGCCGGTCTCGACACCGGCGAGCCATTGCTGCCACCAGCGCACTTCCTCGAATTGCCACTGAAGACCAAGGGGCGTGGCCAGATTCGGAAAGATGTGACCCCACGGACCGATGAGTCCCTTGCGGGGCACTTTCAGGTTCTCGAGCAGCTCGCCGATGACGTTCTCGTACGGGTCACCCCAGCCGTCCACCACATAGACTGGGCAGGTAATCGCGGCATAGCTTGCGGCGATGGAGCCACGCTTCCAGTACTGGTCGTAGCTCTGGTGCGCGGTCCAGGTACGCATGATGTCGGGCGTCGCAAGCAGCCGCTGCCGCCAGAGAGCCTCCCATTGCGCACCCACGACCTTCGGGTCCGGCGGCGCTGCCATGTGCCCCTTGAAGGAAGTGCCCCAACCCATGTTCTCTTCGCCGTATGCGCCGCCCATGTAGTGCGCATCGTCGGTATAGCGATTCACCACGCAGCCCATCGGCATGATCGCCTTGAGCTCCGGAGGTCTCATGGCGGCCACCTGCAGGGCGTTGATCCCGCCCCAGGAGATGCCCCGCATGCCGACGGACCCGTTGGACCAGGGTCGTCGGGCGAGCCACGCAATGATCTCGACCCCATCGGTGAGCTCAGGAATGTCGTATTCGTCCGTCATCACACCTTCGGAGTTGCCGGTACCCCGGACATCCACCCTCACGAAAGCAATTCCGTACGGTGCGAGATCCTCAGCCGTCTTGTCGTCGCGCCAGCGCAGGTCGTCCCACAGGCGATAGGGCAGGTACTCCCAGACCACGGGGACGCGCTCGCTCTCGGCGGCTTCGGGGATCCAGAATCGAGCCGCGAGGCGCACGCCGTCGCGCATCGGGATCCAGTCGTTCTCGATCACTTTGAAAGGCCGCTTCGCGGGCAGCTTCCAGGTGCTCGAGGCTGCGCCAGGCTCAGCGCCGCATGCCAAAGGCCCGCCGATCGCGGCGAGCGATGCCGATGCGGCCGTTCGCAAGAGCAACTCGCGGCGCGAAATGCTCATGGAATCCCCCTGCGTCCTGTCGGGAGGGAACGCAGGCGTCCGGGAATCGCCCGGACGCCTGCGCCGTTTCAGCGCTTCGCGAGCTGGTCGCGGATTTCCATGAGCAGCTGCTCGGTCTTCGTCGGCGGGGGCGGCGGCGCCGCGGCAGCCGGCGGCGGCGGCCGCTTCAGGCTGTTGATGCCCTTCAGCAGCATGAAAATGACGAGCGCGATGATCAGAAACTCGAAGCACACCTGAATGAAGTCGCCGTACTTGAACAGCACCGGCTTGCCGGTCGGATCGGTGCCGATGCGTACCGCCAGATCACTGAAGTTGATGCCGCCGATGACGAGCCCGATCGGAGGCATGATCAGGTCGGATACCAGTGCGGCGACGATCTTGCCGAATGCCGCACCGATGACGACACCGACCGCGAGGTCGATGACGTTGCCCTTCATCGCAAATTCTTTGAATTCTGTTGCGAGTCCCATAAACCCCCCGTTTGACGGCTGTGGCGAGCCGCCACCGCCGCTTTAGGCGGCGGCGGCCTTCTTCTTGCGAGGTTTCGCCTCCTGTGCGGGGGCCTCTGCCTCGGTGTTCTTTGCCTTGCGGCGGCTGCGACTCTGCTTCTTGGCCTTCTTGGGCTCCTCGGCCTCGGCGGCGACAGCACTCTCAACGAGCTGCATCAGCGCCATCGGGGCAGCGTCTCCCGGCCGCGGCATCATCCTCAGGATACGCGTGTAGCCGCCGTTTCGCGACTTGAAGCGCGGCCCCAGGTCGCCGAACAGCTTCTCGACGATCGTGCCGTCGCGCAGGCGCGCAAACGCGAGCCGCCGATGCGCATCACTGTCCGTCTTGCCGAGCGTGATCAGTGGCTCCACGACCCGTCGCAGCTCCTTCGCCTTCGGCAGCGTCGTGCGAATGGTCTCGTGGCGCAGCAGCGCCACGCTCATGTTGCGCAGCAGGGCGCGACGATGCGAGCTGTTGCGCGAGAGCTGCCGACCCGACAAATGGTGACGCATAGCGGATGCCTTCTGATTGTCTGGCGAGCGCGCTCCTTAGAGCACGTCGCGCTCTTCGTCGTGCTTGAGCCCGGCCGGCGGCCAGCCCTCGAGGCGCATGCCCAGCATGAGCCCATGACTCTGCAGCACTTCCTTGATCTCGGTGAGCGACTTCTTGCCGAGGTTCGGGGTGCGCAGCAGTTCGACCTCGGTGCGCTGAACGAGATCACCGATGTAGTGGATGTTCTCGGCCTTCAGGCAGTTCGCGCTGCGCACGGTGAGCTCGAGCTCATCGACAGGCCGCAGCAGAATCGGGATCGAACTGCATCTCGGAGACCTTGGTCGAGGCCTCCTCCTCGCCCTGCAGATCCACGAACACCGACAGCTGGTCCTTCAGAATCCCGCCGGCGCGACGGATGGCCTCTTCCGGCGTCGATCGTGCCGTTGGTCTCGATGTCGATCACCAGCTTGTCGAGGTCGGTGCGCTGCTCGACGCGCGCTGCGTCGACGGAGTAGGTCACGCGGCGCACCGGGGAGAACGAAGCATCGAGCTGCAGGCGGCCGATCGGTCGCGTCTGCTCCTCGAAAGCCGCACGCTGTGCGGCCGGCCGGTAGCCGCGACCACGCTCGATCCGCAGCGTCATGCTGAGCTCGCCGGCCTTCGTGAGGTTGGCGATCACGAGCTCCGGATTCACGACTTCGACGTCGTGATCGGTCTGGATGTCACCGGCGGTCACTGGGCCCGGGCCCTTCTTGTGCAGACGCAGCTCGGCGTTGTCGCGCGCGTGCATGCGCAGCGCCACCTGCTTGAGATTGAGCAGAATGTCGACCACGTCCTCCTGCACCCCTTCGATGCTCGTGTACTCGTGCAGAACACCGTCGATCTCGACTTCGGTGATCGCACTGCCCGGCATGGAGGACAGCAGCACGCGCCGCAGGGCGTTGCCCAGCGTGTGGCCGAATCCCCGCTCGAACGGCTCGATCACCACGCGGGCCTGCCGTGGCGCAACGGGCTGCACCTTGACGACGCGCGGCTTCAGAAACTCTCCGATGGATCCCTGCATTGCAGTGTCACCCTTGCCGGCGCTGCGCCGGCGACTATGAATTAAGGCTGCGGCTCGAGCTCGAAGCCGTGGTCACGCCGATCCCAAGACGATCACTTCGAGTAGAGCTCGACGACGAGGTTCTCGTTGATGTCCGGCAGAACGTCCTCGCGCGCGGGCACCGTGCGGAACACGCCGCGCATCTGCTTGTCGTCGACCTCGACCCACTCGGGCAGGCCAACCTGCTGGGCGACGTTCAACGCGCTTTGAATGCGCAGCTGCTTGCGCGCCTTCTCGCGTACCTGCAGCACATCACCCGCCCGGCACTGATACGAGGCGATGGTCACGACCTGATCGTTGACCGTCATGGCCTTGTGGCTCACGAGCTGCCGCGCTTCTGCGCGCGTCGCGGCAAAGCCCATCCGGTAGACGACGTTGTCGAGCCGGCATTCGAGAAGCTTCAGCAGATTCTCGCCGGTCGCGCCGGCGCGCCTTGCGGCCTCCTCGTAATAGTTGCCGAATTGCCGCTCGAGCACGCCGTACATGCGGCGCAGCTTCTGCTTCTCGCGCAGCTGCAACCCGTAGTCGGACAGGCGCGAGCGGCGCTCGCCCTTGAGTCCGCCGGGCGGCACGGAGAACTTGCACTTGTTCTCCAGCGGCTTCACGCCACTCTTCAGGAATAAATCGGTGCCCTCGCGACGAGCGAGCTTGCATGTGGGGCCGACATAACGCGCCATGTTCGTGAATCCTCGCGCCTCAGACCCTGCGCTTCTTGGGGGGACGGCAGCCGTTGTGAGGAATCGGCGTCACGTCCGCGATGCTGGTGATCTTCAAGCCGCATTGATTGAGGGCGCGCACGGCCGACTCTCGTCCCGGGCCCGGGCCGCCGACGCGCACTTCGACATTCTTGACGCCATGCTCCTGCGCCGCATTGCCGGCCTTCTCCGCCGCAACCTGTGCCGCGAACGGGGTGCTCTTGCGCGAGCCACGAAAGCCGCAGCCGCCCGCCGTTGCCCAGGAGAGCGTGTTGCCCTGGCGGTCGGTGATCGTGATGATCGTATTGTTGAAGGACGCGTGCACGTGCGCGATCGCATCGAGCACGTTCTTGCGCGCCTTCTTGGGCTTCTTGGCCGCCGCCGCTGCTGCCGCGGCCGCGCCGCCACTCTGGGACTGTTGCTTCTGATCTGCCATGTGCTCTTGCCCTTGACTCTATGCTTTGCCCGGCGGTGCGTTCAGCTTCACCGCCTGTTTGCGCGGACCCTTGCGGGTGCGTGCGTTCGTACGGGTGCGCTGCCCACGCACGGGCAGCCCGCGCCGGTGGCGGATGCCGCGGTAGGAGCCCAGGTCCATGAGGCGCTTGATGTTCATCGAGACCTCGCGGCGCAGGTCTCCTTCGACCGCCCATTTGGCGATCTGCGAGCGCAGGGCATTCACCTCCGGCTCCGTCAGATCCTTGACCCGTGTGCTCGGGTTCACTCCGGTGAGCTCGCATGCCTGCTGCGCGCGCGAGCGGCCGATGCCGTAGATGTGGGTGAGTCCCACCCACACCTGCTTGTTCATCGGAATATTGATGCCGGCTATGCGTGCCATGCTGTCGACCTACCTATGTGAGGCGCCAAAGGCGTATTTCAACCCTGCCGCTGTTTGTGCCGCAGATCGCTGCAGATCACGTATACGACGCCCCGGCGCCGCACGATCTTGCAGTTCTTGCAGATTTTCTTGACCGATGGTCGGACTTTCATTGCTGTGCTCCTCTAACTGCTCGGGCCCTGCCGGCCGTAGCCGAGCAGATTCGCCTTCTTGAGCAACCCGGGGTACTGGTGAGACATGAGGTGAGCCTGCAGCTGCGCCATGAAGTCCATCACCACGACGACGACGATCATGAGCGAGGTACCGCCGAACTGGAACGGCACGCCCTGCGAGGAGACCAGGAATTCGGGCAGCAGGCACACCGATGCCACGTAGAGCGCGCCCCACAGCGTCAGGCGCGTCAGCACCTTGTCGATGTAGTCGGCCGTCTGCTGGCCTGGACGGATCCCTGGAATGAAGGCGCCTGATTTCTGCAGGTTCTGCGCCGTGTCGCGCGCGTTGAACACGAGCGCCGTGTAGAAGAAGCAGAAGAACAGGATGAGGATCGCGTACACGACGAGGTGCAGAGGCTGTCCGTAGCCGAGCGAGGTCGCGATGTTCTGCAGCGTATTGCCGACCCAGCCACTCGTGCTCGAGCCGGCGAAGTTCGCGATCGTCGCCGGAAACAGCAGCAGGCTCGAGGCGAAGATCGGCGGAATGACGCCCGACATGTTGAGCTTGAAGGGCAGATGGCTGCTTTGGCCGGCGTAGAGCCTGCGCCCGACCTGACGCTTGGCGTAGTTCACCGGAATGCGCCGCTGCGCGCGCTCGACGAACACCACGAACGTCGTGACACCGACGATGATGGCGAACAGCAGCAGAAAGAACGGTCCGGACATCTCGCCGGAATTCACGGCCTCGAAGGTGTTGCCGACGGCGGCCGGCAGGCCCGCGACGATGCCCGACAGAATCAGCATGGAAATGCCGTTGCCGATGCCTCGCTCCGTGATCTGCTCACCGAGCCACATCAGAAAGAGCGTCCCCGTCGTCATGGTGATGGTCGCGGTGAAGAGCCACTGGAATCCGGTGACCAGGACCATGTTGTTGTTCTGCAGGGCGACCGCCGCTGCGAGCGACTGAAACGCCGCGAGCGCGACCGTGCCGTAGCGCGTGTACTCGGTGAGCTTGCGGCGCCCGGACTCGCCCTCCTTGCGCAGCTCCATGAGCGAGGGGACGACCATCGACATCATCTGGATGATGATCGAGGCCGAGATGTACGGCATGACGCCCATGGCGAAGATCGAGAGGCGCTGCAGGGCGCCGCCCGAGAACATGTTGGCGATGCCGAGGATGCCGTTCGCCTGATCGTTGAAGAAGCGGGCCACCGCATCCGGGTTGATGCCCGGGACCGGAATGAACGTGCCGATCCGGTAGACCACCAGGCCGCCGATCAGGAACAGCAGTCGGCCGCGGATCTCGCCGAAGCGGGCCGCTTCGCCGAGCGCGGCAGCAGGATTCGTGAGTGTCGGATTGGCCACTTACACCTCGATCTTGCCGCCGGCCGCGGTGATCGCCGCCTGAGCGCCTTTCGTTGCGGAGATACCCTTCAGGGTGACCGCCTTCTTGAGCTCGCCGGACAGAATGACCTTCGCTCGCTCTGCCGACACCGGAATGACTCCCGCCTTCTTGAGCGCCTCGAGATCGATCGGCTGCGCCTCGATCTTCTCAAGCTCGTGCAGGCGAACCTCGGCACGGGTGAGCTTGATCGCAGAGCGAAAGCCCACCTTCGGCAGCCTGCGCTGCAAGGGCATCTGTCCGCCCTCGAAACCCACCTTGTGATAGCCGCCCTTGCGCGCGCGCTGGCCCTTCACGCCGCGGCCGCACGTCTTGCCCTGTCCCGCCGAGGCGCCGCGGCCAACCCGAAGACGGGCGCGCCGCGAGCCGGGGGCCGGCTTCAGCGTATTCAGTCGCATCATCGATCTCCTCGGGCGCCGTCCTCCACCTGCAACAGGTGCGAGGCCGTGCGGATCATGCCGCGATTCTCGGGCGTGGCAGCGACCGTCACCGTTTGATGGCGACGCCTGAGTCCGAGCCCGCGCACGGACGCGGCGATGTGCGCAAGCTGCCCGTGCACGCTCCTGAGCAGCGTCACGCGCAGCTGTTGCTTGCCACCTGCGCTCACGCCATCAGCTCCTCGAGGCTCTTGCCCCGCTTGGCAGCGATCTCATCGGGCGAGCGCACGCTCGCCAGCGCCTTGATGGTCGCGCGCACCACGTTGATCGGGTTGCGCGAGCCATAGCTCTTGGCGAGCACGTTGCGCACGCCGGCGCACTCGAGCACCGCGCGCATGCCGCCCCCGGCGATGACGCCCGTACCGTCCGACGCAGGCTGCATGAGGACGCGGGTGGCGCCATGCGCACCCTTGACGGAGTAGTACAGCGTGTCGTTGCGCAAGGACACGTTGATCATGTTCTTGCGGGCCTGGGCCATGGCCTTGGAGATGGCGACCGGCACTTCGCGCGCCTTGCCGAAGCCATAGCCGACGCGGCCCGAGCCGTCGCCGACCACGGTGAGGGCCGTGAAGCCGAACTGCCGGCCACCCTTGACGACCTTGGCCGTGCGATTGACGGCGACCAGCTTCTCCAGAAACTCATCGCCCGACTGCCCTTTTTCCGGTCTTGCCATACTTCAAATACCTTGCTGCGCCGTTAGAACTCGAGACCCGCTTCACGCGCGGCATCGGCCAGCGCCTTCACGCGACCGTGGAATTGAAAGCCTGCGCGGTCGAACGCGACCTTGGTCACGCCCGCTGCCTTCGCACGCTCGGCGATGGCGCGGCCGACGGCCTTGGCCGCCTCGACGTTGCCAGTACCCTTGAGCCCCTGTCGCACGGCTTCCTGCAGTGTCGATGCGACGCCCAGCACCTTCGCACCGGAGGCGTCGGTGAGCTGTGCATAGATGTGCTGCGGCGTGCGATGCACGCTCAGGCGCGCGACGCCGAGCTCGCGGATGTGTGCGCGCGTCTTCACCGCGCGGCGCAGCCGTCGGGACCTCTTGTTCGCCGCGCTCATTTCTTCTTTCCTTCCTTCAGCTGGACCTGCTCGTTGGCGTAGCGCACGCCCTTGCCCTTGTACGGCTCGGGCGGACGCACGTCGCGAATCTCGGCCGCCACCTGACCGACCTTCTGCCGGTCGACGCCTTTGATGACGATCTCGGTCTGACTCGGCGTCTCGATGGTGATGCCTTCCGGCACCGGGAAATTCACCGGGTGCGAGAAGCCGAGCGTCAGATTCAAGGTCTTGCCCTGTATCTGCGCACGAAAGCCGACCCCGACGAGCTCGAGCTTGCGCTCGTAGCCCTTGGTGACGCCCACCACCATGTTGGCGAGGTGCGCACGCGTCGCGCCCGCCTGCATGCGTGCGCCGTCCTGCTCGCCATACTGCACGGCGAGCCGCTTGTCCTGCTGCACGACGCTGATGCCGCCCTTCAAAGGCAGCGACAGGCTGCCCTTGGCACCTTTGATGGTGACCAGCTCGCCCGTGATGGTCGCAGTCACGCCCTGGGGCAGATCGACCGGTGCTTTGGCAACTCTGCTCATGATGTCATCACGCCACGATGCACAGCACTTCGCCGCCCTGGCCGATTGAGCGGGCCTGGCGGTCCGTCATCACGCCTTGCGGTGTCGAGACGATCACGGTGCCCATGCCACCGAGTACCTTCGGCAGCTCGTCCTTGCCGCGATAAATGCGCAGCCCCGGCCGGCTGACGCGCTCGAGGCGGTCGATCACCGGTCGACCCTCGTAATATTTGAGGCCGATGGTGAGCGTCGGCTTCGGGCCATTGCTCTCGAGGCGGAAATCCGCGATGTAGCCCTCGTCCTTCAGCACCTGCGCGATCGCGGTCTTGAGCTTGGATGAGGCCATGCTCACCTCGCTCTTGCGCGCCGTCTGGCCGTTGCGGATGCGGGTCAGCAGATCGGCGATGGGATCGGTCATGCTCATGCGACTTATCCTTACCAGCTCGCCTTGGTCAGGCCCGGGATCTCGCCGCGCATGGCGACTTCACGGATCTTGACGCGCGCCAGCCCGAACTTGCGGTACACGCCGCGCGAGCGGCCGGTGATCGCGCAGCGATTGCGCTGACGCGACGGGCTCGCATCGCGCGGCAGCGACTGCAGGCGCGCCTGCGCGGTCACGCGCTTCCGGAGTGCTCTTCGGACTCCGGATGATCTCCTTCAGCTGCGCACGCCTGGCCGCGTACTTCTTCACCATTCTGGCGCGACGCTTCTCGCGCTCGACCATGTTCGTCTTCGCCATAGCCTCGTGCTATCTCCTGAACGGGAAGCTGAAAGCCTCGAGCAGCGCTCGACCCTGTTTGTTGTCGGTTGCCGTCGTCGTGATCGTGATGTCCATGCCCCGGACCTGATCGACCTGGTCGTACTGGATCTCGGGGAAAATGATCTGCTCTTTCACGCCGAGGCTGTAATTGCCGCGGCCGTCGAAGGCGCGCGGCGACACGCCGCGAAAGTCGCGGATGCGCGGCATCGCGATGCTCATCAGACGATCCAGAAACTCGTACATCCGCGAACCGCGCAGTGTCACCTTGCAGCCGATCGCAAGCCCTGAGCGCAGCTTGAAGGAGGCGATCGACTTGCGTGACTTGCAGATCAGCGGCTTCTGGCCGGTGATCTTGGTCAGGTCGCCCACCGCCGCATCCATCACCTTCTTATCGGCCACGGCCTCGCCCACACCCATGTTCACGGTGATCTTGGTGATGCGCGGCACTTGCATCGGATTTTCGATCGAGAGGTCGCGCTTAAGCTGCGGTACCACCTTCTCGCGGTAAAACTGTTGTAGCCTTGCCATAGAGGTTCTCGTGAGCGACGCGGCGTCAGGCGTCGATCATCTCGCCGTTCGACTTGAAACATGCGCACCTTCTTGCCGTCCGCCAGCGTCTTGAAGCCGACCCGATCGGCCTTCTTGGTGGCCGGATTCCAGAGCGCAACCTTCGACATCTGCAGCGGCATCTCCTTCTCGATGATGCCGCCCGGCTGGTTCGCCTGCGGATTCGGCTTGGTGTGCCGCTTGACGCGGTTGATGTTCTCGACCACCACCTCGTCCTCGAGCACCTGGACGCACCGCGCCGCGCCGGCCCTTGTCGCGGCCGGACAGCACGACCACCTGATCGCCTTTGCGGATCTTTTTCATGCAGCTGCTCACAGCACTTCGGGCGCGAGCGAAATGATCTTCATGAACTGCTCGTTGCGCAGCTCGCGCGTCACCGGCCCGAAGATGCGCGTGCCGATCGGCTCGAGCTTGTTGGTCAGCAGCACCGCCGCGTTGCCGTCGAACTTGATCAGCGAGCCGTCCGGCCGGCGCACGCCGCGCGGGTGCGCACCACCACGGCGTCGTACACCTCGCCCTTCTTGACCTTGCCGCGCGGAATCGCATCCTTGACGCTGACCTTGATGACATCGCCCACGGTCGCATAGCGACGGCGCGTGCCGCCGAGCACCTTGATGCACATCAGGGTGCGCGCGCCGCTGTTGTCGGCGGCGTTGAGCATGGTGCGAAGCTGAATCATGCTCGAGCTCCTCGTGCCGTCAGCGGGCCTGGGCCCGCTCGACGACCTCGAGCAGACGCCAGGACTTGCGGCGCGACATCGGCCGGCACGGGCGTGATCGACACGGTGTCGCCCTCGCGCGCCTCGTTGTTCTCATCGTGCGCCAGCAGCTTGGTGGTGCGGCGGATGAACTTGCCGTAGGTCGGATGACGCACCACGCGCTCGATCTCGACCGCGATGGTCTTGTCCATCTTGTTGCTGACCACCCGCCCGGTGAGGGTGCGTTGGCCTTTCTGCTTCTGCGCTCATGATGCCTCGCTCACTTCTTCTGGGCGGCCGCGTCGCCGGTCTCGCGCAGCACCGTCTTCACGCGCGCGATGTTCGCGCGACCTTGCCGAACTGATCCGGCTTGATCGGTCTGTCCGGTCGCGCGCTGCATGCGCAGCGCGAACTGCTCCTTGCGCAGCGACAGCAGCTCCTCCGCGAGTCCTCGGCGGCGACTTCGTGCGCAGCTCTCTGGCTTTCATCATCGCACCTGCCGCTTCACGAACGTCGTGGACACGGACAGCTTCGCGCCGGCCAGGCGAAACGCCTCGCGCGCGATCTCCTCGCTCACGCCTTCCATCTCGAACAGCACCTTGCCGGGCTTGACCTTCGCGATCCAGTACTCGACGTTGCCCTTGCCGCTGCCCATGCGCACTTCGAGCGGCTTCTTGGTGATCGGCACGTCCGGAAACACGCGGATCCAGATCTGGCCGCCGCGCTTCACGTAGCGCGCCATCGCGCGCCGCGCGGCCTCGATCTCGCGCGCGGTCATGCGCGCGCGGCTCGGTCGCCTTCAGGCCGAAGTCGCCGAAGGCCACGGTGCTGCCGCGCAGCGCCAGGCCGGCGTTGTGGCCCTTGAACTGCTTGCGGTACTTGGTGCGTTTGGGTTGCAGCATGATTAGCCCTTCAGGCGCTCGCCGGCTCGCGCAGGAGCGGCCGCCGCAGGTGGTCGGCGGCGGCGGGCCGTGGCGCGGCGTCGCCTCGGTCTCGCGCCTCGGCGGGCTTGCTCGAGCTCGCGCCTGCTCGAATACCTCGCCCTTGAAGATCCACACCTTGATGCCGATCACGCCGTAGGTGGTGTGCGCCTCGGCCAGGCCGTAGTCGATGTCGGCGCGGAAGGTATGCAGCGGAACGCGGCCTTCGCGATACCACTCGGTGCGCGCGATCTCGGAGCCGTTCAGGCGGCCGGACATGCGCACCTTGATGCCCGAGCGCGCCGCTGCGCATGGTGCTCATCACGGCGCGCTTCATGGCGCGGCGGAACATCACGCGCTTCTCGATCTGCTGCGCGATGCTGTCGGCCACCAGCTGCGCATCGAGCTCGGGCTTGCGGATCTCGGAGATGTTCAGGCGCACGTCGTTGACGCTCATGCCCAGCAGCTTCGCGGTCTCCGCGCGCAGCTTCTCGATGTCCTCGCCCTTCTTGCCGATCACGATGCCGGGACGCGCCGTCTGGATGGTGATGTTCACCTTCTTGGCGGCACGCTCGATCAGGATGCGGCTCACCGAGGCATCGGCGAGCTTGTCGTGCAGGAACTCGCGCACGCGGAAATCCGTGTGCACGAGCAGCGGGAACTGCTTCTTGCCGGCGTACCACTTCGACGTCCAGTCGCGCGTGATGCCGAGCCGAATGCCGAGCGGATTGACCTTCTGACCCATGCTAGTCCTTCTTGCCGTCGCTCACCGACACGGTGATGTGGCTGTTGCGCTTGACGATGCGGGTGCCGCGCCCCTTGGCGCGCGCGGCAAAGCGCTTCAACACCGGCGCGGCATCGACCTGGATGCGCGCCACCTTCAGATCGTCGATGTCGAGGCCCTGATTCTCCTGGGCGTTGGCGATCGCCGACTCACAGCACCTTGAGACCAGCTTCGCGCCCTTCTTGGGCATGAACTTCAGCGTGTCGAGCGCGTTGCCCACCGGCTGGCCGCGCACCGTGTCGGCCACCAGCCGGCACTTCTGCGGCGAGATGCGCGCGTAGCGCAGTACGGCTGATACTTCCATGGCTTCTACGCCGCGGCCTCCACTTTCCTGTCGCCGGAATGCGACTTGAACGGGCGCGTCGGGGCGAATTCGCCGAGCTTGTGACCGACCATGTTCTCGGTCACCAGCACCGGGATGTGCTGCCGGCCGTTGTGGACGGCGATCGTCAGTCCGACCATGTCGGGCATGACCATCGAGCGGCGCGACCAGGTCTTGATCGGCCGGCGATCGTTCTTGGCCGCGGCGATCTGCACCTTCTTGGCCAGATGCAGATCGACGAACGGACCCTTCTTCAGTGAACGCGGCATATACCCTTACCTCACCTTGTTCCGCGCGCTGCACGATCATGTTGTCGGTGCGCTTGTTATGGCGGGTCTTCTTGCCCTTGGTCTGCCAGCCCCAGGGCGACACCGGATGCGGATTGCCCTGGCCGGACTTGCCTTCGCCGCCGCCGTGCGGATGGTCGACCGGATTCATCGCCAGACCGCGCACCGTCGGGCGCACGCCGCGCCAGCGCATCGCGCCGGCCTTGCCGTAGCTGCGCAGGTTGTGCTCATCGTTGCTGACCTCGCCGAGCGTCGCGCGGCAGTCGATGTGCACCTTGCGCGTCTCGCCGGACTTCAGGCGCAGGTACGCGTGCATGCCTTCGCGCGAGGTGTACTGCGCGGAGCCGCCGGCGCTGCGCGCGAGCTGCCCACCCTTGCCGGGCTTGAGCTCGATGTTGTGCACCGTCGAGCCGACCGGGATGTGCCGCAACGCCATCGCGTTGCCCGGCTTGATCGGCGCCTCGCGCCCGAGCGGATCTCATCGCCGTCCGCCATGCCCTTGGGGGCGAGGATGTAGCGGCGCTCGCCATCGGCGTACAGCACCAGCGCGATGTGCGCGGTGCGGTTCGGATCGTACTCGATGCGCTCGACCACGCCGGCGATGCCGTCCTTGTCGCGCCGGAAGTCGATCGAGGCGGTACTTCTGGCGCGAGCCGCCGCCGATGTGGCGGGTGGTGATGCGGCCGAAATGATTGCGCGCGCCGGTCTTGTTCTGCGCCACCGTCAGCGGCTCGTACGGCCCGCCCTTGTGCAGGTGCGAGCGGTCGACGCGCACGACGAAGCGCGTACCGGGGGAAGTGGGCTTGAGCTTGATCAGTGCCATGGTGTCGGTGTCTGCTCGTCGTGCTCAGGCCTTCGCTTGGCCTCGTAGTCGATGGTCTGGCCCGCGCCGAGGCTCACATAGGCCTTCTTCCAGTCCTGCGTGCGGCCCTGAGCGGCCGAAGCGGCGCGTCTTGCCGGGCTCGTTCAGCACCTGCACGCCCTTGACCTTGACTTCGAACATCAGCTCGACGGCGCGCTTGATGTCGGTCTTGGTCGCCTCGCGGCGCACGCGGAACGCGTACTGGTTGCGGTCCTGCATCGCAAGCGAGGTCTTCTCGGTGACGTGCGGCGCGAGCAGCACGTTCATCAGCTGTTCGCGGTTCATTGCAGCCGCTCCTCGAGCAGCTTCACCGCGCCGACGGTCATCAGCACCTTCTCGTGACGCACCAGGCTCACCGGATTGATGCCCGCGGCCCGATGCAGCTCGACGTGCGGCAGGTTGCGCGCCGCCAGCGAACAGCTTCTCATCGAGCGCCTCGACGATGATCAGCACGTCGTCGAGCGACCACGATGCGAGCTTGCTCGCGAGCAGCTTGGTCTTCGGCGCCTCGAGCGCGATCCCGAGGTGACCACCAGACGGTCCTGGCGCACCAGCTCCGAGAGCATCGAGCGGATCGCGCCGCGATACATCTTGCGATTGACCTTCTGCGAGAAATCGCGCGGCCGCGCCGCGAAGGTCCGGCCGCCGCCGACCCAGATGGGACTGCGGATCGAGCCGGCGCGCGCCTGGCCGGTGCCCTTCTGGGCCTACGGCTTCCTGCCGCCGCCGCGCACTTCGGCGCGCGACTTCTGCGCCTTGGTGCCGGCGCGCCGGCCGCGCGATAGGCGTCGACCACCTGGAACACCAGCGCCTGGTTGTACTCGTGGCCGAAGGTCTCGTCGGACACCGCAGACTCGGCGCCACCGTTGGTCGATTTCAGTTTCATGGCGGAGCTCTCTTCACTTCTTGGCCGGGCTGGCTTGGCCGCTGCGGGCTTGGCCGCTGCGGGCTTGGCCGACGGCTGCCGGCTTGGCCGCAGCTGCCTTCGTGGGTGTGATCGATTTGCGCGCGGCCCGGCGTCGCCGCCTTCACCGAGGCGCGCACGATCACGTTGCCGCCCTCGGCGCCCGGCACGGCGCCGCGGATCAGCAGCAGGTTGCGCTCCAGATCCACCTCGACCACCTTCAGATTCTCGGTGGTGCGGCGCACCACGCCCATGTGGCCCGACATGCGCTTGCCCGGGAACACGCGGCCGGGCGTCTGGCGCTGGCCGATCGAGCCGGGCGTGCGGTGCGCCAGCGAGGCACCGTGGGTCGCCATGCCGCCCGCGAAATTGTGCCGCTTCATGACGCCGGCGTAGCCCTTGCCGATGGTGGTCCCCGGTCACGTCGACGATCTCGCCCGGCTTGAACAGGTCCACTTTGAGCTCGGCTGCCCGCCTTCAGCTCCGCGCCCTCACTCTGCGCCGAGGCGGAATTCGATCAGCCCCCGGCCGGGCTCACGCTCGCCTTGGCGAAGTGGCCCGCGGCCGCCTTGGACAGCAGCTGCGGGCGGCGGTGCCGAAGGCGACCTGCACGGCGCGATAGCCGTCCTTCTCGACCGACTTGACCTGCGTGACGCGGTTGGGCAGCACTTCGATGACGGTCACGGGCACGGTCTCGCCGGCGTCCGTGAACACCCGCGTCATGCCGCCCTTGCGGCCGACCAGACCATCCATGGAATTTCTCATGGACTTCGAACCTTGTCTCCTCGGGCGAGGAAATGACGACAGGAGACGCATGCGGCCCGGGCCGGGCCGCATGACTCTCGAGTGGTCTTGGAGCCGCCGGAAGAGCCGCCAACCTCGCCCGATGCCGCAATTCGCGGGAAAAAGCTGTGCCCCGGACCGACCAGGGCCGAAAAGGCCGCCGCGAGCTCGCCGTTCAGTTCAGCTTGATCTGAACGTCCACGCCGGCCGGCAGCTCCAGCCGCATCAGGGCATCCACGGTCTTGTCGGTCGGATTCAGGATGTCCATGAGCCGCTTGTGGGTGCGCAGCTCGAACTGGTCGCGCGCATCCTTGTCGGCGTGCGGGGAGACCAGCAGCGTGAAGCGCTCCATCTTGGTCGGCAGCGGCACCGGGCCACGCACCGTCGCGCCGGTGCGCTTGGCCGTCTCGACGATCTCGCGCGCCGAGTTGTCGATCAGCCGATGATCGAACGCCTTGAGGCGGATGCGGATGTTCTGGTTGGCCATATCGTCTACCGATTACTTGAGCACCTTGGCGACCACGCCGGCGCCGACGGTCCGGCCGCCCTCGCGGATGGCAAAGCGCAGGCCCTCCTCCATCGCGATCGGGCTGATCAGCTCCACCGTCATCTTGATGTTGTCCCCCGGCATCACCATCTCGGTCCCCCCGGGCAGCTCGATCGTCCCCGTCACATCCGTGGTGCGAAAGTAAAACTGCGGCCGATACCCCTTGAAGAACGGCGTGTGCCGCCCCCCTCCTCCTTGGTCAGCACGTACACCTCGGCACTCAAACTGCGTGTGCGGGGTGATGCTCCCGGGCTTGGCCAGCACCTGCCCGCGCTCCACCTCCTCGCGCTTGGTGCCGCGCAGCAGCACCCCCACGTTGTCCCCCGCCTGCCCCTCATCCAGGAGCTTGCGGAACATCTCCACGCCCGTGCAGATCGTCTTCACCGTGGCCTTCAGCCCACGATCTCCACCTCATCGTTCACCTTCACGATCCCGCGCTCGATGCGCCCCGTCACCACCGTGCCGCGACCGGAGATCGAGAACACATCCTCCACCGGCATCAAAAAGGGCTTGTCGATCTCGCGCTTGGGCACCGGGATGTACTTGTCCATCTCCTCCACCAGCTTCACCACCGCCTTCACCCCAATCTCCGAGCCCTTGTCCCCCTCCAGCGCCTTCAGCGCCGAGCCAATCACGATCGGGGTCTTCTCCCCGGGAAACTTGTACATGCGTCAGCAGCTCGCGCACCTCCATCTCCACCAGCTCCAGCAGCTCCTTGTCATCCACCATGTCCGCCTTGTTCATGAACACCACGATGTACGGCACCCCCACCTGGCGCGCCAGCAGAATGTGCTCGCGCGTCTGCGGCATCGGCCCATCGGCCGCCGACACCACCAGAATCGCCCCATCCATCTGCGCCGCACCCGTGATCATGTTCTTCACGTAGTCCGCATGCCCGGGACAGTCCACGTGCGCGTAGTGACGCTGCCTTGCTCTGATACTCCACGTGCGCCGTTGAGATCGTGATCCCGCGCGCCTTCTCCTCCGGCGCCTTGTCAATCTGGTCGTACGCCATGAACGTCCCACCGTGCGTCTCGGCCATCACCTTCGTCAACGCCGCCGTCAAGCGTCGTCTTGCCGTGATCCACGTGACCAATCGTCCCTACGTTCACGTGCGGCTTGGTGCGCTCAAATTTCTCTTTCGACACAGCAGTGGACTCCTCGAACGAATTACTTCTTGATGATTGCGTCGGCGATGTTCGGCGGCACTTCGATGTACTTCGCGAACTCCATCGTGAAGGTCGCGCGGCCCTGGCTCATCGAGCGCACGGTCGTCGCGTAGCCGAACATCTCCGACAGCGGCACTTCCGCAGTGATCGACTTGCCGGCCGGCGTCTCGTCCATGCCCATGATCTGGCCGCGGCGGCGGTTCAGATCACCGATGACATCGCCCGAGTACTCCTCGGGGGTCACCACCTCGACCTTCATGATCGGCTCGAGCATCACGGGCTTGGCCCGGCGGAAGCCTTCCTTGAATCCCATCGAGCCGGCGATCTTGAACGCCATCTCGTTCGAGTCGACGTCGTGGTAGGAGCCGTCGAACAGCGTGACCTTCACATCGACGACCGGATAGCCGGCGATGACACCGGTCTCGCACGGCCTCGCGGATGCCCTTGTCGACGGCGGGAATGAATTCCCGCGGAACCGAGCCGCCGATGATGCCATTGACGAACTCGTAGCCCTTGCCCGTCGGTTGCGGCTCGAGCTTGAGCCAGACGTGCCCGTACTGGCCGCGGCCGCCCGACTGGCGCACGAACTTGCCTTCGGACTCGACGGTCGCGCGGATCGTCTCGCGATAGGCGACCTGCGGCTTGCCGACGTTGGCCTCGACCTTGAACTCGCGCTTCATGCGATCGACGATGATCTCCAGATGCAGCTCGCCCATGCCGGAGATGATGGTCTGGCCGGACTCCTGATCGGTGTGCACGCGAAACGACGGATCTTCCTTCGCGAGGCGCTGCAGCGCGAGGCCCATCTTTTCCTGGTCGGCCTTGGTCTTCGGCTCGACGGCCACCGAGATCACCGGCGCCGGGAACACCATCTTCTCGAGCGTGATGACCTTCTCCAGATCGCACAGCGTGTCGCCGGTGATCACGTCCTTGAGACCCACGGCCGCGGCGATGTCGCCGGCGCGCACTTCCTTGATCTCGGTGCGCTCGCTCGCGTGCATCTGCAGCAGCCGGCCGATGCGCTCCTTCCTGTCCTTGGTCGGCACGTACACGGTGTCGCCGGAATTCAGCGTGCCCGAATAGACGCGAAAGAAAGTCAGGTTGCCGACGAAGGGGTCGTTCAGGATCTTGAATGCGAGCGCCGAGAACGGCGCATCGTCGTTCGCCTTGCGCGTCGCCGGCTCGCCGCGCGTCGATGCCCTTCACGTCCGGCATCTCGATCGGGGAGGGCATGAACTCGATGATGGCATCGAGCATCGCCTGCACGCCCTTGTTCTTGAACGCCGAGCCGCACATGCACAGCACGATCTCGCCGCGCAGTGAGCGCTCGCGCAAGCCCGCGCCGGATCTCCGCCTCGGACAGCGTGCTCGCCCTCGAGATACTTGTGCAGCAGCTCCTCGTTGCCCTCGGCCGCCGCCTCGATCATCTTGGCGCGATACTCATCGGCCTCGGCCCGCAGGCTCTGCCGGGATGTCGCGGTATTCGAAGCGTCATGCCCTGGGTCTCCATGTCCCAGTAGATCGCCTTCATGCGGATCAGATCGACCACGCCCTCGAAGCCCTCCTCGGCGCCGATCGGCAGTCTGGACGGGAACGGGATTGCCGCGCAGCCGCGTCGCGGATCTGCTCCACGCAGCGCAGGAAGTTCGCGCCGGCACGATCCATCTTGTTGACGAAGGCGATGCGCGGCACGCCGTAGCGGTTCATCTGCCGCCACACCGTCTCCGACTGCGGCTGCACGCCCGAGACCGCGCAGAACACCGCAACCGCGCTGTCGAGCACGCGCAGCGAGCGCTCCACCTCGATGGTGAAGTCGACGTGTCCCGGCGTGTCGATGATGTTGATGCGGTGCTCCGGAAAGGCGCCGTCCATGCCCTTCCAGAAACACGTGGTGGCGGCCGCCGTGATGGTGATGCCGCGCTCCTGCTCCTGCTCCATGTAGTCCATGACCGCGGCGCCGTCGTGCACCTCGCCGATCTTGTGCGAGACGCCGGTGTAGAACAGGATGCGCTCGGTCGTGGTCGTCTTCCCGGCGTCGATGTGCGCCGAGATGCCGATGTTGCGATAGCGCTCGATGGGAGTTGTGCGAGGCACAGTGGAGTCCTAGTTCAATGAATGCCTGGGGCTCGCCGTCAACCGCCGCCGACTTGGACGGCGCGGCCGATGCGAACGGGCCCTACCAGCGATAGTGCGCGAACGCCTTGTTGGCCTCCGCCATGCGATGCGTGTCCTCGCGCTTGCGCACCGCGGCGCCGCGGCTCTCCGCGGCATCCATCAGCTCGTGCGCGAGGCGAAATGCCATCGACTTCTCGGAGCGCGCTCGGGCGGCCTCGATGACCCAGCGCATCGCCAGTGTCTGGCGGCGCGTCGAGCGCACTTCGACCGGCACCTGATAGGTGGCGCCGCCGACGCGACGCGACTTCACCTCGACCACCGGCTTCACGTTGTCGAGCGCCGTGGACAGCACCTCGATCGCCTCGGGGCCCTTCTTGCCGGTCTTCTCGCCGATGCGGTCGAGCGCGCCATAGATGATGCGCTCGGCGGCCGACTTCTTGCCGCTCTTCATGATGACGTTCATGAACTTGGCCAGCATCAGATTGCTGTACTTCGGGTCCGGCAGAATGACGCGGACGGGCGCTTGGGCTCTACGGGACATGGTCGGTCTCCTGCGATCACTTCTTCGGGCGCTTGGCGCCGTACTTGGAGCGACCCTGCTTGCGCTTGCCGACGCCAGCGCAATCGAGCGTGCCGCGGACGGTGTGATAGCGCACGCCGGGCAGATCCTTCACGCGGCCGCCGCGGATCAGCACCACCGAGTGCTCCTGCAGGTTGTGCCCCTCGCCGCCGATGTAGCTGGTGACCTCATAGCCGTTGGTGAGGCGCACGCGGCACACCTTGCGCAGCGCCGAGTTCGGCTTCTTCGGCGTCACGGTGTAGACGCGCGTGCAGACGCCGCGCTTCTGCGGGGCCGCACCAAGCGCCGGCACCTTCGTCTTTTCGGCCCGGACCGACGTGGCTGCCGGATGAGCTGACCTGTCGTGGCCATTGATTCTCCAACTCTTAAGTGGAGCCTTAGACGAAACACCGGGCCGCCTTGCGAGACGGCCCGGTGCCATACGGGAATCACGGCTTCCGGTCCGGCATGTTCGGGCCGGACCGAGAAAGGCCGGCGATTCTAGGTATCGACCTTCATAGTGTCAACCGATGCTGCGCCGCCGCAACGTCAGCCGGCTGCGCTGCTCTCCTCCTCGCCCACGCTGGAGGACTCCTCCATATCGGGCAACCCGCCGCCCACGTCCATGAAGCTGCGGCGCTCGACCGTCCTCGGGCTTGCGGCGCCGATGGGCATGAGCCGCGAAGCCCGTGCCGGCCGGAATCAGGCGCCCGACGATGACGTTCTCCTTCAGGCCGCGCAGATCGTCCTTGAGTCCGCGCACCGCCGCCTCGGTCAGCACGCGCGTGGTCTCCTGGAAGGAGGCCGCCGAGATGAACGACTCGGTCGCCAGCGAAGCCTTGGTGATGCCCAGCAGCACCGGCTGCAGCCTTGCTGGCTGCTTGCCTTCCTGCTGCACCCGATCGTTGATGTCGAGCGCGCGGGAGCGATCCAGCTGCTCACCGCGCAGCAGTGCCGTCTCCTTCGGCTCGAGCACCTCGGTCTTGCGCAGCATCTGGCGGATGATCACCTCGATGTGCTTGTCGTTGATCTTCACGCCCTGCAGGCGGTAAACGTCCTGGATCTCGCGCACCAGATAGTTCGCGAGCGCCTCGACGCCCTGCAGGCGCAGGATGTCGTGCGGGTTCGGCTCGCCGTCCGCGATGACCTCGCCGCGCTCCACCGTCTCACCCTCGAAGACGTTGAGCTGGCGCCACTTCGGGATCAGCTCCTCGTACTTCTCGCCATCGTCGCTCGTGATGATCAGGCGACGCTTGCCCTTGGTCTCCTTGCCGAAGCTGACGGTGCCCGGACTTCTCCGCGAGGATCGCCGGATCCTTCGGCTTGCGCGCTTCGAACAGATCCGCCACGCGCGGCAGACCGCCGGTGATGTCGCGGGTCTTGGAGGACTCCTGCGGAATGCGGGCGATGACATCGCCGACCGACACCTTGGCGCCGTCCGTCGAGAGACCAGCGCGCCCGGGGGCAGGGTGTACACGGCCGGAATCTCGGTGTTCGCGAAGGTGACTTCCTTGCCCTTGGCGTTGACCAGCTTGATGGTCGGCCGCAGCTCCTTGCCGCCGCGCTGCTTGGTGTCCAGCACCACGGTGGAGGACAGGCCCGTGACCTCGTCCAGCTGAGTCGTCACGGTAAGCCCGTCGACGAAGTCCTGGAACTTCAAGAACCCGGCCACTTCCGTCACCACCGGATGGGTATGCGGATCCCAGGTCGCCACGACCTGGCCGCCCGCGACCGTCGCGCCCTCCTTGACGCTGATGATGGCGCCGTAGGGAATCTTGTAGCGCTCGCGCTCGCGGCCGTAATCATCGACCACGCCGATCTCGCCCGAACGGGACACCGCGACCAGGTGCCCCTTCTCGTGCTGCACGGTCTTGATGTGATGGAAGCGGATGATGCCCTTGTTGCGCACCTCGACGCTGCTCGCCGCAGCGGCCCGCGAGGCCGCGCCACCGATGTGGAAGGTACGCATGGTCAGCTGCGTGCCGGGCTCGCCGATCGACTGCGCCGCGATGACACCGACGGCCTCGCCGATGCTGATCGTGCGGCCGCGCGCGAGGTCGCGTCCGTAGCAGTTCGCGCACACGCCGTAACGCGTCCCGCAGGTGATTGGCGAACGCACCTTGAGCTGATCGACGCCCTCGGCCTCGAGCTCGCGCACCAGCTTCTCATCGAGCAGCGTGTTCTTCTCGATGAGCACCTCCTCCTCGGTGCCCGGCTTGAGGACCGACTCGCGACAGCACGCGGCCGAGCACGCGCTCGCCCAGCGCCTCGACGACATCGCCACCCTCGACGAGCGGAGCCATGGCCAGGCCCTGATCGGTGCCGCAGTCGACCTCCGTGACCACCAGGTCCTGCGCGACATCGACCAGACGACGGGTGAGGTAACCCGAGTTCGCGGTCTTCAACGCCGTATCGGCCAGGCCCTTGCGGGCGCCGTGGGTGGAGATGAAGTACTGCAGAACGTTCAACCCTTCGCGGAAGTTCGCGGTGATCGGCGTCTCGATGATGGAGCCGTCGGGCTTTGCCATCAGGCCGCGCATGCCGGCGAGCTGGCGGATCTGGGCCGCAGAGCCGCGCGCGCCGGAGTCGGCCATCATGAAGATGGAGTTGAAGGACTTCTGCTTCTGCTTGATGCCCTTGGTGTCGATCGCCTCTTCGGTGCCGAGCTTCTCCATCATGGCCTTGGCGACCTGATCGTTCGCTCGCGACCAGATGTCGACGACCTTGTTGTAGCGCTCGCCGTTGGTGACCAGACCCGAGGAGTACTGATCCTGGATCTCCTTCACCTCGCGGTCGGCCGCGGCGACGAGACTTGCGTCTTCTGCTCCGGAATGACGATGTCGTCGATGCCGAAGGACACGCCCGCGCGGGTCGCGTAATGGAAGCCCGTGTACATGAGCTGGTCGGCGAAGACCACGGTCTCCTTCAGACCCGAGCGCACGGTAGCACGCATTGATGGTCCCGGAGATCGCCTTCTTGGTCATGTCCTGGTTGATGAGATCGAAGGACAGGCCGCTGCGGCAGGATCTCGGACAGCAGCGCGCGGCCGACCGTCGTGTCGACGGTGCGGATACGCTCCACCTTCGTGCCGCCCTCACCCTGTATGTGCTCGCGGATGCGCACGCGCACGCGCGCCTGCAGATCGACCGGGCGGCTCTCATAGGCGCGATGCACTTCGTGCACGTCGGAGAAGGCCATGCCCTCGCCGCGCGCCCCGACGCGCTCGCGCGTCATGTAATAGAGCCCCAGCACCACGTCCTGCGACGGCACGATGATCGGGTCGCCGTTGGCGGGCGAGAGGATGTTGTTGGAGGACATCATGAGCGCGCGCGCCTCGAGCTGCGCCTCGAGCGACAGCGGCACGTGCACCGCCATCTGGTCGCCGTCGAAGTCCGCGTTGAAGGCGGTGCAGACCAGCGGATGCAGCTGGATGGCCTTGCCCTCGATCAGCACCGGCTCGAACGCCTGGATGCCGAGACGATGCAGCGTTGGCGCGCGATTCAGCAGTACGGGATGCTCGCGGATGACCTCCTCGAGGATGTCCCAAACTTCCGGTCCCTCGCGCTCCACCAGGCGCTTGGCGGCCTTGATGGTCGAGGCCTCGCCGCGCAGCTGCAGCTTCTGGAAGATGAAGGGCTTGAAGAGCTCGAGCGCCATCTTCTTCGGCAGACCGCACTGGTGCAGTCGCAGCGTCGGGCCGACGACGATCACCGAGCGGCCCGAGTAGTCGACGCGCTTGCCGAGCAGGTTCTGACGGAACCGACCCTGCTTGCCCTTGATCATGTCGGCGAGCGACTTCAGCGGGCGCTTGTTCGAGCCCGTGATCGCACGGCCGCGACGGCCGTTGTCCAGCAACGCATCCACCGCCTCCTGCAGCATGCGCTTCTCGTTGCGCACGATGATGTCGGGCGCATTGAGCTCGAGCAGGCGGCGCAGGCGGTTGTTGCGGTTGATGACCCGCCGATACAGATCATTGAGATCCGAAGTGGCGAAGCGGCCGCCATCGAGTGGCACCAGCGGCCGCAGATCCGGCGGCAGCACCGGCAGGACGGTCATGACCATCCACTCGGGCTTGTTGCCGGACTCGATGAAGGACTCGATCAGCTTCAGCCGCTTCGACAGGCGCTTGAGCTTGGTCTCGGAGGAGGTGCCGCCCATCTCCTCGCGCACGCGTGCCCATTTCCGCAGTGAGATCGATCGTGCGCAGGAGCTCGAAGACGGCCTCGGCGCCCATGCGCGCATCGAACTCATCGCCATGCTCCTCGATCGCCTCGAGATACATCTCGTCGGTGAGCAGCTGGCCGCGCTGCATCGGCGTCATGCCCGGATCGATGACGACGAACGCTTCGAAGTACAGCACCCGCTCGATCTCGCGCAGCGTCATGTCGAGCATGAGTCCGATGCGTGAGGGCAGCGACTTCAGGAACCAGATGTGCGCGGCTGGGCTTGCGAGCTCGATGTGGCCCATGCGCTCGCGACGCACCTTCGACTGTGTCACCTCGACGCCGCACTTCTCGCAGACGACGCCGCGGTGCTTCAGGCGCTTGTACTTGCCGCACAGGCACTCGTAGTCCTTCACCGGCCCGAAGATCTTCGCGCAGAAAAGGCCGTCTCGCTCGGGCTTGAACGTGCGGTAATTGATGGTCTCCGGCTTCTTGACCTCACCGTACGACCACGCACGGATCATCTCCGGCGATGCCAGCCCGATCTTGATCGAGTCAAAGTGCTCGACCGGAGCGTGCTGCTTGAAGAGTTTCAGTAAATCTTTCATGTGTTCCCATGTCCTTCGGCGCTCAGGACGCCGTCAGAAGATCCACTCAATCCTGCTCGAGCTCGACATTGATGCCGAGCGATCGAATCTCCTTGACGAGAACGTTGAATGACTCGGGCATCCCGGCATCCATCTGGTGATTGCCGTCGACGATGTTCTTGTACATCTTCGTGCGGCCGTTCACGTCGTCCGACTTGACGGTCAGCATCTCCTGCAGCGTGTAGGCGGCGCCGTAGGCCTCGAGCGCCCAGACCTCCATCTCGCCGAAGCGCTGACCACCGAACTGCGCCTTGCCGCCGAGCGGCTGCTGCGTGACGAGCGAGTAGGGTCCCGTCGAGCGCGCATGCATCTTGTCGTCGACCAGATGGTTGAGCTTCAGCATGTACATGTAGCCGACCGTGACCTGGCGCTCGAAGCGCTCGCCAGTGCGGCCGTCGTACAGATGCGTCTGACCGTTCGTGGGGAGATCGGCGAGCTTCAGGAGGCGCTTGATCTCCTCTTCGCTCGCTCCGTCGAACACCGGCGTCGCCATCGGCACGCCGCTCGAGAGGTTGCGTGCCAGCTCGGTGAGCTCCTGATCGTTGAGCGAGTCGAGCTGCTCCTTCTGGCCACCGGTCTCGTTGTAGACCTGCTGGATGAAGGAGCGCAGCTCCTGGTGCGCCGCCTGCTGCTGCAGCATGCGGCCGATCTTGAGTCCGACGCCCTTCGCCGCCCAGCCAAGATGGGTCTCCAGCACCTGGCCGACGTTCATGCGCGAGGGCACACCGAGCGGGTTGAGCACGATGTCCACCGGCGTCCCGTCATCCATGTACGGCATGTCCTCAACCGGCACGATGGTCGAGATGACGCCCTTGTTGCCGTGCCGCCCGGCCATCTTGTCGCCAGGCTGCACGCGCCGCTTCACGGCGAGGTACACCTTGACCATCTTCAGCACGCCCGGAGCGAGATCATCGCCCGCGGTAATCTTCGCCTTCTTCTCATCGAGCCGTTTCTCGAAGGCCTTTCGCTGCGCCTTGAGCCGCTCCGAGGCCTGCTCGAGCTGAGCATTCGCCTCCTCTTCCTCCACCCGAATCTCGAACCACTCCTCGCGCGGCACCTCATCGAGGTACTCGGAGGCGATCTGAGTGCCGGGCTTCAACTTGCGCGGACCGCCGGCGGCTGTCTTGCCGAGCAGCATGTCGCGCACGCGCTGATACAGATCATCCTCGAGGATGCGCTGCTGATCCAGGAAGTCCTTGCGCACGCGCTCGATCTCCGCCTTCTCGATGGAGAGCGCGCGCGAGTCCTTGTCGACACCGTCGCGCGTGAACACGCGCACGTCAATCACGGTGCCATCCATGCCGGGCGGCACGCGCAGCGAGGTGTCCTTCACGTCGGAGGCCTTCTCGCCGAAGATGGCGCGCAGCAGCTTCTCCTCGGGCGTCAGCTGGGTCTCGCCCTTCGGCGTCACCTTGCCGACGAGGATGTCGCCCGCCTTGACCTCCGCACCGATGAAGGCGATTCCGGCTTCGTCGAGCTTCGCGAGCGCGGCATCACCCACGTTCGGAATGTCGGCCGTGATCTCCTCGGGGCCAAGCTTGGTGTCGCGCGCGACACACGTCAGCTCCTCGATGTGGATCGTCGTGAACCGATCCTCCTGCACCACGCGCTCGGAAATGAGGATCGAATCCTCGAAGTTGTAGCCGTTCCAGGGCATGAAGGCGACGAGCAGATTCTGCCCGAGCGCGAGCTCCCCAAGGTGGGTCGAAGGACCGTCGGCCAGCACATCACCGCGCGCGATCGCATCGCCTGCATGAACGAGCGGACGCTGGTTGATGCAGGTGTTCTGATTCGAGCGCGTGTACTTGGTCAGGTTGTAGATGTCGACGCCCGGCTCACCCGCAGTCGTCTCCTCGTCGCGCACCCGCACGACGATGCGCGAGGCATCCACCGAGTCGACGCTGCCGCCGCGGCGCGCCACGACCGTCACGCCCGAGTCGATCGCGACCGGACGCTCCATGCCCGTACCGACGAGCGGAGTCTCGGAACGCAGCGTCGGCACGGCCTGGCGCTGCATGTTCGATCCCATGAGCGCGCGGTTCGCATCGTCGTGCTCGAGGAACGGGATCAGCGAGGCCGCCACCGAGACGATCTGCTTGGGGCTTACGTCCATGTAATTGATCCGCTCGCGCGGCATCAGCGTGAACTCGTTCTGGAAGCGGCACGACACGAGCTCGTCCGAGAGCTCACCGGCCGAACCGAGCCGTGCATTTGCCTGCGCGATCGCGAACTCGCCTTCCTCGATCGCCGAGAGGTAGTCGATCCGGTCCGTGACCCGGCCACCCTCGACACGCCGATACGGCGTCTCGAGGAAGCCGTACTGATTGGTGCGCGCATAGACCGAGAGCGAGTTGATGAGCCCGATGTTCGGACCTTCCGGCGTCTCGATCGGGCAGACGCGGCCGTAGTGCGTCGGGTGCACGTCGCGCACCTCGAATCCGGCGCGCTCGCGCGTCAGTCCGCCAGGACCCAGCGCCGAGACGCGACGCTTGTGCGTCACCTCGGACAAGGGGTTGTTCTGATCCATGAACTGCGAGAGCTGCGAGGAGCCGAAGAACTCCTTCACTGCTGCCGCAACCGGCTTCGCGTTGATCATCTCCTGCGGCATGAGCGGCTCGGTCTCGGCGATGGTCAGGCGCTCCTTGACGGCGCGCTCGACGCGGACGAGGCCGACGCGAAAGGCGTTCTCCGCCATCTCTCCGACGCTGCGCACGCGGCGGTTGCCGAGATGATCGATGTCATCGACGGTGCCGTTGCCGTTGCGAATGTCGATGAGGACCTTCAGCACATCGATGATGTCGTCCTTCGACAGCACGCCCGAGCCGGTCGTGCCCTCGCGCTTGACGCGCCGGTTGAACTTCATGCGGCCGACGGCCGACAGGTCGTAGCGCTCGGGGTTGAAGAACAGGTTGTTGAACAGGTTCTCCGCCGCGTCCTTGGTCGGAGGCTCGCCGGGACGCATCATGCGGTAGATCTCGACGAGCGCCTCCAGGCGCGTCTTGGTCGGATCGATCCGCAGGGTGTCCGAGACATACGGACCACGGTCGAGATCGTTGACGTACAGCGTCTGCACCTCGGCGATGCCGGCCTCGATCAGCTTCTCGACGCTGGTCGCAGTCAGAACCTCGTTCGCCTTGGCGATGATCTCGCCCGTCGCGGTGTTGACCACGTCGTGGGCCAGGGTCTTTCCATAGACGTACTCGCGCGGCACACGCAGGCGCGTGACACCTGCATCCTCGAGCTGACGCACATGCCGCGCAGTGATGCGGCGGCCTTCCTCGACGATGACCTGATCACCGATGCGGATCTCGAACGTCGCCGTCTCGCCGCGCAGGCGCTGCGGTACCAGGTGCAGCGCGATCTCGTCCTTGCTCAGATAGAACACGTTCTTGTCGAAGAAAGTGTCCAGGATCTCGGACTCGTTCATGCCGAGAGCGCGCAGGATGATCGTCACGGGCAGCTTGCGCCGCCGGTCGATGCGGGCGAACACGCAGTCCTTGGGATCGAACTCGAAGTCCAGCCACGAGCCGCGGTAGGGAATGATGCGCGCCGAGAACAGCAGCTTGCCCGAAGAGTGGGTCTTGCCGCGGTCATGATCGAAGAACACACCCGGGCTGCGATGCAGCTGGGAGACGATGACGCGCTCGGTGCCGTTCACGATGAACGTGCCGTTCTCGGTCATGAGCGGCAGCTCACCGAGATAGACCTCCTGCTCACGAACGTCCTTGACCGGCTTCTTTGCGCCCGCCGCCTCCTTGTCGAGGACGATGAGGCGCACCTTGACACGCAGCGGGGCGGCATACGTGAGCCCGCGCAGCTGACACTCCTTCACATCGAACACCGGCTCGCCGAGCCGGTAGCTCACGTACTCGAGCGATGCGTTGCCGGAGTAACTGGAGATCGGAAATACCGTCTTGAAGGCGGCATGCAGGCCAATATCCTTACGCGAGTCCTCAGGCACCTGGGCCTGCAGGAACGTGCGATAGGAATCGAGCTGAATCGCAAGCAGGTACGGAACCTGCAAGATTCCGGGCTGCTTGCCGAAATTCTTGCGGATGCGCTTCTTCTCGGTAAAGGAATAAGCCATCGGGTCACCTCGAGTACAAAAACGCGTGCGGCGCGCGACCGTACCGGAGAGCTGCCGCTTCCAGTTTGTCGCGCACCGAACGCACGGTGCTAATGCGGGTAAGGATGGGGAATGCCCGCCATCTTACCTTATCTGGAGCCCGCGCGCCCGCGCGGGACCCCGAACCAGTCGATACGACAAATCCTTACTTGACCTCCACCTTCGCGCCGGCATCCTCGAGCTTCTTCTTCATGGTCTCGGAGTCAGCCTTCGAGACGGCCTCCTTCACGGTCGAGGGGGCACCCTCGACCAGATCCTTGGCCTCCTTGAGGCCGAGGCCGGTCAGCTCGCGGATCACCTTGATGACGCTCACCTTTTTCTCCGCCGGATACTCCTTGAGGACGACGGTGAACTCGGTCTTTTCCTCCACGGGGGCGGCGGCCGCAGCGGCAGCGCCCGGCGCCGCGGCCATCGCGACTGGTGCTGCGGCGGTCACGCCGAACTTCTTCTCCATATCGGAGATCAGCTCGACGACCTCCATGATGCTCATCTTGGAGATTGCATCGAGGATTTCATCTTTCGAAACAGCCATGTTGGGTCTCCTGAATCTGTAATCAAGACAAGTTGTAAGAACTAGGCTCCCGCAGCCTGCTTCTGGTCGCGCACCGCGGCGATCGTCCGCACGAGCTTCGCCTGGGGCGCCGCCAGAGTGCGTACGAGCTTCTCGATCGGCGCCTTGAGCACGCCGAGCAGTAGCGACAGAGCCTGTGCCCGGGTCGGCAGACTCGCCACGCGCTCGATGTCCTTGCCCGGCAGCACCTGGCCGCCGAGTGACACGAGAGTGGCGACGAGCTTTTCGTTGCCCTTCGAGAAGTCCTTGACCACGCGCGCCGCAGCGCCCGGATCGTCCTTCGAGAAGGCGAGCACCAGCGGTCCCTTGAGAGCGGGCCCGATGGTCTCGAACGCGGTGCCCGCGAGCGCCTTGCGCGCCAGCGTGTTTTTGACGACACGCATGTACACGCCCTGGGCGCGCGCCTTGGCACGCAGATCGGTCATCTGCGAGACCGTGAGTCCACGGTACTCGGCGGCAACCACTGATTGGGCTTTCGCCGCAACCGCACTCACTTCCGCCACGAGCGCTTTCTTGTCTTCAAGGTTCAGTGGCATACGCTCTCTCCAGGCCTGAAGATCACAACGAAGCCCGGACATCGCCCGGACTCCACCTTGACGGCGACCTTCACGGCTGTACGGGAATTTCCCCTATACCGTGTGCGGCTCACCATCTGCGCAGGCTTCGATTAAGAGGCCGCCGGTGACTTGAGACTCACCGTTCCTCGCCTGCGGTCTTTGATGACCGGTGCAGAACACCGGACCGCAAAAATAAAATCAGCTGCTCAAACTTCCGCTTATCGACGACGACGCCCGGTCCCATCGTGGAGGACACCGTCACCCGCTTGAGGTACTGCCCCTTGGCGGCGGATGGCTTCGCCTTCTGCAGATCTGCGATCAACGCCATCAGGTTGTCCTTGAGGGCGCTCGACCTCGAAGCTCGCCTTGCCGATGCTGCAATGGACGATGCCGGCCTTGTCGACGCGATATCGGACTTGTCCCGCCTTGGCATTGCGTACGGCGCCGGCCACATCCGGGGTCACGGTACCGACCTTCGGATTCGGCATGAGCCCGCGCGGACCAAGGATCTGGCCCAGCTGGCCGACGACGCGCATCGCATCGGGACTCGCGACGACCACATCAAAATTGATCTCGTCCGGCCTTCACCTGCGCCGCGAGATCCTCGAGCCCGACGATATCCGCGCCGGCCGCTTTTGCGGCATCCTGATTCTTGCCCGACGTGAACACCGCGACGCGCACCGCCTTGCCGATGCCATGGGGCATCACGGTCGAACCTCGCACCTGCTGATCGGACTTGCTGGCGTCGATGCCGAGATTCACGGCGGCGTCGACCGATTCGTTGAACTTGGCGGACGCGAATTCCTTGACGAGCTTCAGCGCATCCTCGATCGGATACTGCTTGCCCGGCGGAGCTTCGCCTTCCAGGTCTTCACACGCTTGGTGACGGTTGCCATGACTTAGACTCCCTCCACGTCGACGCCCATGCTGCGCGCGCTGCCGGCGATGGTGCGCACGGCCGCGTCGAGGTCCGCGGCCGTCAGATCAGGCTGCTTCGACTTCGCGATCTCCTCGATCTGCTTGCGCGTGATGCTTGCCCGACCTTGTTGGTGTTCGGCGCCCCGCTGCCCTTCTCGATGCCGATCGCCTTGCGAATCAGCACCGATGCGGGCGGGGTCTTCATGATGAAGGTGAAGCTGCGGTCGCTGTACACCGTGATCACCACGGGAATCGGCAGTCCCTTCTCGATCTTCTGAGTCTGCGCATTGAACTGCTTGCAGAACTCCATGATGTTCACGCCCTGCTGACCCAGCGCCGGCCCGATCGGTGGCGAGGGGTTCGCAGAACCCGCCGGCACCTGCAGCTTGATATAACCCTGTACTTTCTTTGCCATGTGTTACAGCTCTCGCGGGTGCAAGCGCCGTGAGGCTCCCCGTTTAGTTGAAAGCGATCGCGATCGCTACGCCTTCTCGACCTGCGAGAAATCCAGCTCCACCGGCGTCGAGCGCCCGAGGATCTGCACCGCCACCTGCAGGCGGTTCTTCTCGTAGTTCACGCTCTCGACGACGCCGTTGAAATCGTTGAACGGCCCCTCGATGACACGCACCACCTCGCCGGGCTCGAACAGCACCTTGGGCCGCGGCTTGTCGACGCCTTCCTCGACGCGCCGCAGAATCTGCATCGCCTCCTTGTCGGTGATGGGCGCGGGCTTGTCGGACGTTCCACCGATGAAGCCCAGCACCTTTGGCACATCGCGCACCAGGTGCCAGGTCTCCTCGTCCATCTCCATCTGCACCAGCACGTAGCCGGGATAGAACTTGCGCTCGCTCTTGCGCTTCTGCCCGTCGCGCATTTCGACGACTTCCTCGGTCGGCACGAGGATCTCGCCGAACTTCGGGCTCGAGACCCTGGCGCTTGATGCGGTCCTTCAGTGACTCCGCGACGCGATGCTCGAAATTCGAGTACGCGTGCACGACATACCAACGCAACGCCATGCCTTCAGCCCCCCTGACCCGTCAAATGCCGGGTCGCCCAAGCGAGCGCCAGATCGACCAGCCAGAAAAACACGCCACCAGACGAACACGAAGCCGAACACCACCAGCGTCGTCAAACCCGTCTCGCGGCGCGGCGGCCACACGATCTTGCGCAGCTCGACCCGCGCATCGAGCACGAACTGCTTCAGATCACGCCCATACTGCGACGTGGTCAGAATCGCAGCCGCGAGCACGACGCCCGCGACGACGGCCAGCCAGCGCTCCCAGATCGGCTGATCACCGAGCACGTAATAGCCGGCGATCCCGCCGAGCAGCAGCAGGATCGACACGACCAGCTTGGCCTTGTCGGCTGAACCGACGGCCTGGACTTTGATTTCGTCGTTCATAATCGACTGCTGGCAGGCCAGGAGGGAATCGAACCCCCAACCTGCGGTTTTGGAGACCGCCGCTCTGCCAATTGAGCTACTGGCCTTACTGATTACTTGAGCACCTTAGCGACGACACCCGCCCCGACGGTCTTGCCGCCCTCGCGGATGGCAAAGCGCACGCCCTCCTCCATCGCGATCGGGCTGATCAGCTCCACCGTCATCTTGATGTTGTCCCCAGGCATCACCATCTCGGTCCCACCGGGCAGCTCGATCGTCCCCGTCACATCGGTCGTGCGAAAGTAAAACTGCGGCCGATACCCCTTGAAGAACGGGGTGTGCCGCCCCCCTCCTCCTTGGTCAGCACGTACACCTCGGCCTCAAACTTCGTGTGCGGGGTGATGCTCCCGGGCTTGGCCAGTACCTGACCGCGCTCGACCTCCTCACGCTTGGTGCCCCGCAAGAGCACCCCAACGTTGTCTCCCGCCCGGCCCTCATCCAGGAGCTTGCGAAACATCTCAACGCCCGTGCAGATCGTCTTCACCGTCGGCCGCAAGCCCACGATCTCCACCTCATCGTTCACCTTCACGATCCCTCGATCGATCCTTCCCGTCACCACCGTGCCGCGACCGGAGATCGAGAACACATCCTCCACAGGCATCAAAAAGGGCTTGTCGATCTCACGCTTGGGCACCGGGATGTACTTGTCCATCTCCTCCACAAGCTTCACCACCGACTTCACCCCGATGTCGGAGGCCCCATCGCCCTCAAGCGCCTTCAACGCCGAGCCAATCACGATCGGGGTCTTGTCCCCAGGAAACTGGTACTGCGTCAGAAGGTCTCGCACCTCCATCTCCACCAGCTCCAAAAGCTCCGCATCATCCACCATGTCCGCCTTGTTCATGTACACCACGATGTACGGCACACCCACCTGGCGCGCCAGAAGAATGTGCTCGCGCGTCTGCGGCATCGGCCCATCGGCCGCCGAGACCACAAGGATCGCTCCATCCATCTGCGCAGCACCGGTGATCATGTTCTTCACGTAGTCCGCATGCCCGGGACAGTCCACGTGCGCGTAGTGACGCTGCGAGCTCTGATACTCCACGTGCGCCGTTGAGATCGTGATCCCGCGCGCCTTCTCCTCAGGCGCCTTGTCAATCTGGTCGTACGCCATGAAGGTCCCACCGTGCGTCTCGGCCATCACCTTCGTCAACGCCGCCGTCAAGGTCGTCTTGCCGTGATCAACGTGACCAATCGTCCCTACGTTCACGTGCGGCTTGGTGCGCTCAAATTTTTCCTTACTCATGGCTGCGCCAACTTCCCCGGGGATCTCGCCTGAGGCGTCCCGAATGATGGGTTAACAACAAACCTCTGAAACTACGTCCCGTCGAGTCATGGAGCCCACGAGCGGGATCGAACCGCTGACCTCGTCCTTACCAAGGACGTGCTCTACCAACTGAGCTACGTGGGCGCTCCTACAAATGCTGGAGCGGGTGATGGGAATCGAACCCACGTCATCAGCTTGGAAGGCTGAGGTTCTACCATTGAACTACACCCGCTGATGGCGTCCGAGGAACCCTTCGCCCACCCTGCTTCTGCTAGCCCGGCACCGCCCTCGCACCTACCCCGTCCAATGGTGGAGGGGGTAGGATTCGAACCTACGAAGGCGTAAGCCGGCAGATTTACAGTCTGCTCCCGTTGACCGCTTGGGTACCCCTCCGCGAAAAACGAGCCGCGTATTCTGATTTCGGCGCAAGGGGGTGTCAATGCGCCTGGCGCGAATATTGCCAGGAATCTGAGGGGCCTAGAGACTCCCGCGCGCCACCCGACCGGCCTGCACCACGGCTCGGCAGCGGTTGAACGAGACCCAGTAGGCGAGCTCCTCGAGCGTGCCGACGTTCCAGATCGCGAAGTCGGCCAGATAGCCGGGTGCAAGCAGACCGAGCTCGGTCTGCAGGCCAAGCGCGCGCGCCGCGTTGCGCGTCACCCCCGCCAGCGCCTCCTCCGCAGTCAGGCCGAAGAGCCGCGTGGACATGTTGAGCGCCAGCAGCAGGGAGGCCGAGGGTGCGGACCCGGGGTTGCAGTCGGTCGCCACGGCCATGGCCGTCCCGGCAGTCCGAAACTCCGCGATCGGGGGCAACCGGGTCTCTGCCATGCAGTAGAAGGCGATCGGCAGAAGCACGGCCACGGTGCCGCTTCGCGCCAGTGCCTGCGCATCGGCGGCGGTCGCGCACTCGAGATGGTCACAGGAGAGGGCTGCATAGCGCGCCGCGAGCTGCGTGCCGCCGATGCGAGCGAGCTGCTCCGCGTGCATCTTGACGGGAACCCCAAGCTCGCGAGCCGCCCGGAACAGCCGCTCGGACTGTGCGACATCAAAGCCGATGCGATCACAGAAGACATCGAGTGCATCGACGAGCCCCTGAGCGTGCAACTGCGGCAGCCACTCCCGGGCGATGGCATCGATGTAGTCATCGGCGCGTCCCTGGTACTCGAGCGGCAGCGCGTGTGCGGCGAGCAGCGTCGTGCGAATCCGTACCGGGAAGTCACGCGCCAGTCGCCGCGCGACGCGCAACATCTTGGCCTCATCGGCGAGCGTGAGCCCGTAGCCCGATTTCACCTCGACCGTGGTCACGCCCTCGCCGAGCAAGGCCTCGAGGCGCGGAGCACTCTCATTGAAGAGCTCCTCCTCGCTCGCCGCGCGGGTGGCTCGTACGCTGGTGAGGATGCCGCCGCCGCGACGCGCGATCTCCTCATAGGACACGCCGCGTAGCCGTTCGGCGTACTCGGGCGCCCGAGTCCCCGCGAAGACCAGGTGCGTGTGGCAGTCGATGAGCCCCGGTGTGACCCAGGCGCCGGCGAGGTCAAATGTGCTCGCCGCCTCCTTGCGCCATGAGGGCGGGACCGCCTCCTGTAAGCCCACCCATACGATCCGCTCGCCCCGAGTCACGAGCGCTCCGGGCGCGAATTGCGGCGCCTCGGCCATGCCCGTTGCAATGCGGGCGTTATGCCACAGCGTCACCGATTCGGTCATTGGGGCATGTTAGCACCGGCGATCAGACGCGCTATTTGAGGCGCGTCGGCGAGACGCCACGATCCGGCGCGCAAATCGCGCGGCAGATCGATCGGCCCATAGCGCACGCGCAGCAGGCGGCTGACTTCGTGACCGACGGCGGCCCAGAGGCGGCGCACCTCGCGGTTGCGACCCTCGCAGAGAACGACCTGGTACCAGCTGTGACTTCCCTCGGTGCGCGTGGCACTGATGCGCTCAAAGCGCGCGCGGCCATCCTCGAGCTCGACCCCCATACTCAGGGTCTCGAGCGTTGCGGCGGGGACAGAGCCGCGCACCCGCACCAGATACTCTCGCTCGAGCCCGGTCGCCGGGTGCATCAGCCGGTGCGCAAGCTCGCCGTCGGTCGTGAAGAGAAGGAGGCCCGAGGTGCCGACATCAAGACGACCAATCACGATCCAGCGGCCCTGGGGCGGAGGCGGCAAGCGCTCGAAGACGGTGGGGCGCCCCTGCGGGTCGCGCCGGGTCGTCACCTCGCCGACAGGCTTGTGATAGAGGAGTACCTTTCGCGTCTGCGGCTCGCGGTCCAGCCGGACCGGGCGCTCATCGAGACGCACCTCGTCGGCAGCGGTGGCGCGGTCACCGAGCTGCGCGACACGCCCATTGACCCGCACCCGTCCTGCGCGAATCCACTCCTCGATAGCGCGCCGCGATCCGTAGCCCGCGGTGGCAAGCAGTTTCTGCAGCCTGACCGGCGCGGCATCAGCGGGAGATTTCTGGGCGCGCGCCATGAGAAGATAAGCGCCAATTCTAGCCTAGGCGGATGCGGCCATGATCTACGACAGCATTCTCGGCACCATCGGTCGGACTCCCATCGTTCGCATCCAGCGCTCGGCGCCCCAGCACGTATCGATCTACGTGAAGTGCGAATTCTTCAATCCGCTCTCATCGGTCAAGGATCGCCTGGCGATCGCGATCATCGAGGATGCCGAACAGCGTGGGACACTCAAGCCGGGCCAGACGGTCGTCGAGGCGACCTCCGGCAACACCGGCATTGCGCTCGCGATGGTGTGTGCAGCCAAGGGCTACCCCTTCGTCGCGACGATGGCGGAGAGCTTCTCGGTCGAGCGCCGCAAGATCATGCGCATGCTCGGCGCAAAGGTCATTCTCACACCCGCGGCCGAGCGTGGCACCGGCATGGTGCGCAAGGCGGAGGAGCTCGCCCGCAAGCACGGCTGGTTCCTGGCGCGTCAGTTCGAGAACCCCGCCAATCCCGCCTATCACCGCAACACCACCGGCCCCGAGATCCTGACGGACTTTGCAGGGCGCCGGCTCGATTTCTTCGTCTCAGGCTGGGGTACGGGCGGAACGCTCACCGGCGCGGGCGAGATGATCCGCCTCGCACGCCCCGAGGTGAAGATCATCGCCGTCGAGCCCGAGAATGCGGCCATGCTGTCCGGCAAGCCCTTCACGCCGCACAAGATCCAGGGCTGGACTCCCGATTTCGTGCCCGCGGTTTTGAATCGCGAGGTCCCGCACCGCATTCTCACAGTGTCGGATGCCGAAGCGATCGAAGCCTCGCGCACGCTCGCTCGCAGCGAAGGCATCTTCTGCGGCATCTCTTCCGGCGGTACGTTCGCGGCCGCGCGCAAGATCGCAAGCGAGGCCCCGCAGGGCGCGGTCATCGTCGCCATGCTGCCTGACACCGCAGAGCGCTATCTGTCGACGCCGCTCTTCGAAGGAATCGCAGATGGCGGCGACCCCGAGCCCTGAGAGTCGCGGCAACCTCTCGAAGGCAGCGCAGGGCACAACCCCGAGCGCCGATGCGCGGCGCTATGCACTGCTGCCAAGTCCCTTTTCTCTGTGGGGCGGCGGCACGCTGCGCGAGGCGCGCATCGGCTTCGAGGCCTGGGGTGATCTGAACCCAGCCAAGGACAATGCGATCCTTTTGTTCACCGGGCTATCGCCCCCCGCGCATGCGGCCTCGTCCGCGGCCGACCCGAGCGAGGGCTGGTGGGAGCGAATGATTGGCCCGGGACTCGCCATCGACACCCAGCGCTTCTGCGTCATCTGTGTGAATTCGCTCGGCAGCTGTTTCGGCTCGACCGGGCCGGCCTCGGTCGACCCGCAAACCGGCACAGCCTACCGTCTCGCCTTCCCGGACCTCGCAGTCGAAGACATTGCGCGCGGTGGCTACGAAGTGGCCCGCTCGCTCGGCATCGAGCGCCCGCACGCCGTGATCGGTCCGTCGCTGGGGGGCATGGTCGTGCTCGCCTATGCGGCGCAGTTTCCGCGCAGCGCACGCCGGCTGATCAGCATCTCCGGCACCGCGGCTGCGTCCCCTTTTGCGATCGCCCTGCGTTCGATTCAACGCGAAGCCATCCGCGGGGATCCCGCCTGGCAGAACGGCAACTATGCATTCGCGGAGCCGCCGCGCACCGGGCTGCGCCTGGCGCGCAAGCTCGGCACGGTCACCTATCGCTCGGCCGCGGAGTGGCGCGAGCGTTTCGGCCGGCAACCGATCGCAGAGCCGCTGCGTCGCTCGGGCCCTTTCGCCTTCGAGTTCGCGGTCGAGGGCTACCTCGAGGCACAGGCCGAGAAGTTCGTCCGCACGTTCGATGCGAACTGCTATCTGTACCTTTCGCGCGCGATGGATCGATTCGACCTCGGGGTGCACGACGGCCACGCACTCGCCCGCTGCGGGCTCGAGCACGCTCTGGTGATCGGCGTCGAGTCGGACATGCTCTTTGCGATCGAGGAGCAGCGCGCCATGGCGCACCTGCTGGAGTCGAGCGGCGTCCCGACCCGCTTTGCGCCGCTGCCGTGCATCGAGGGGCACGACTCGTTTCTCATCGACATCGAGCGGTTCGGGATCGAGATTCGACGCGGGCTAGCCGGATAAGGCACTGCCCTCGAGCGCAGGTGCGAGGAGAGGCGGCAGCGGACAATGCAGCAGCGCGCAGGTCGTGCGCAGCAGCTCTGCCTCCTCGACACTCAGCACGCCGTCATTTGAGATGGTACGCACCAGGCCTTCGATCAGAGCCTGTTTGGCGAACGGCTGCAGCGCTTCGAGCCTCGGCAGCGCGGCATCCAGGCGCTTCGGCCAATCCTCGTAGACCGCATATTCCGGCCGTCGCATCGGCAGTACCTGCTGCATCCCCGCCTCATAAGCCTGCCGCGCGGCCTGCTCGCTCGCCGCGCCCACCCGCGCGAGCGTTGCGAAAAGCACGTGCACCTCCTGCGCTGCGCCCTCGAGCGTGCCATTGCCGTGGGGAGCACGCGCGCCGATCTCATCTTGAATGAAGAGATTGAGAAGCTCGGCGAGACAGAACTCGAACACATCGATGCTCGGGTCGGCATGCATCAGATCCTCGACGAGCCGGGCCAGATTCTGTCGCTCGACGAGCGACCCACGGCGCAGCGCCGGGAAGAGCTGCAGCAGCGCGGGTAATCGCAGGCTCGGAGCCAGGCCCTGCGCAATGGGCAGCGCGGCCTGCACCGCGGCCAGATCCGCCGGGTTGATGGCGGCCGCAAGCTGACGCAGCTGATTTGCTCTGACGCTGCCGTTGCGGCTGAGAAGGAGTGCGAGCACCAGGGCGCGTGCCTGCGCCGCGGTGGCCGTAAATTCGCGCAGGCTCGCAGGCAGCTGCAATCTCACCGCCTGGGCGTGCTCGACGTGCAGCGTCTGCGGTTGCCCCACCTGCGCGACGATGGCGCGCGCCGCGGCCGGTACGAAGCCGGCCGTCGCCGCCGCGGCGCTCGTTGCAGCAGCCGGCGCGTGCTCGGACTCGGGCTGTGGGTCTGGAGAGTGTGGCACCCCTTCGGCCGCGATGCGTTCGAGCTCGCGGGCATCGAAATGCGGATCGAGCGCCCGAATCCGCGCGATGAGCGGCGGGTGCGTCGCGAACGCGCGCGAGAGGCCGGGGGCGAACAGCATGTGCGCGACCTGCTCGGTATCGGCACTGTGCAGATGCGAGCCTTCGCTGAGCCCCGCGATTTTGAGCAGCGCGCCCTTGAGGCCCTGCGGATTGCGCGTGAACTGCACCGAGGACGCATCCGCGAGCCGCTCGCGCTGCCGGCTCACGGCCGCCTGAAGGATGCGTGCCGCGAGCAGACCCACGTACCCGAGCACCATGACGGCGAACGCGACGCCGAGGATGCCAGCCGTGCCGCGCCGGTCGCGGCTGCGCGGAGCGATGCGCAGAATGGTTCGCCCGATCAGTGCGATCACGAGCAGACCGAAGATCCATCCCATGAGCTGTATGTTGAGCCGCATGTCGCCATTCAAGATGTGGCTGAACTCGTGGCCGATCACTCCCTGCAGCTCCTCGCGATCGAGGCGATCGAGCGCGCCCTGCGTCACGGTGATGGCGGCATTTGCCGGCGTGTGTCCGGCGGCGAACGCATTGATCGCGCTCTCGGACTCGAGCAGATAGATCTCGGGCACCGGCACGCCGGAGGCGATCGCCATCTCCTCCACGACATTGCGCAAGCGCTTGCGCTTCAGATCGGTCGTGTCGCGCTCGATGCGAACCGCGCCGAGCGAGCGCGCGACCACGCCGCCGCCGCCGCGCAGCTGCACGGACTTGAACAGGCTCGCAAGCCCGATGACGGCCAGCACGAGAATCGAGCAGGCGACGGCGGTGCCTGGATGCCGCGCGGCATAGCCGAGCGCCGATCCACGCCCGGGGCCGCCCTCGCGTATCGCGAACACGGTGAAAAGCACGAGGTCGAGCGCAATGACGACCGCGGCGAGCGCCACCATGAATCCGATGACCAGCAAGCGCGACTGGCGGCGTGCGGCCGCCTGATATGCATAGAAGTCCAAGGCTGCGCGCCGGCGGGCGCGAGGTCAGCTGAAGCTGACCTTCGGCGCCTCGCGCGCTTCGGGCTTCGCGACCTCGAGCGGCTGCGCCGGCTGAAAGCCGAACATGCCGGCGATGAGGCTGCCCGGAAACATCTCGCGCAGATTGTTGTAGGTCATCACGGCGTCGTTGTATGCCTGGCGCGCGAACGCGACCTTGTTCTCGGTCGAGGTGAGCTCCTCGGAGAGCTGCATCATGTTCTGGTTGGCCTTCAGATCCGGATAGGCCTCCGCGACGGCAAAGAGCCGGCCGAGCGCGCCCGAGAGCTGCGTCTCCGCGCCGGCGAGCTGCTGCACGGCCGCGGCATTGGCCGGATTGGACGCTGCGGCCTTGAGTCCCGCGAGCGCCGAATTGCGCGCCTGCGTCACGGCCTCGAGCGTCTCGCGCTCGTGCTTGATGTAGCCCTTGGCGATCTCGACGAGATTCGGAATGAGGTCGTAGCGACGCGTGAGCTGCACGTCGATCTGCGCGAACGCGTTCTTGAAGGCATTGCGCGCGCCCACGAGCCGGTTGTACGCGGCGATCAGGAACAAGATCACCACGACGACGATCAGCAGCACGATCCAGCCCATGAACCCCTCCCACACCCGTCGCTGCTCTCATCTTGCGCGTGCGATATGGTGCATCGGCAGCGACGGGCCGACGCTAGCGCGAATCCGCGACAAGTCAACTCATTTCGGATGCAGAACTCTCTACAATTAAGTTCACTCTCCCCTTGGCACCCACGCCGACAAAGGCATAATTGCAAGCGGTCTAGCTGCGCACACTAAGAACATCAAGAACGGCGAGGCAACTGACTTGGAACGTCGCCTGCACACACGGCATCGGGCTCGGACGACTGTCTACATCACGATTCCCGGTGGCAAAAGAAAGCTCTGCAAGGCCGTCAATCTCAGCGCGACGGGTGTCTTCATTCAGACGGCCAATCTCGGCCTGCGCAAGGGCCAGCACGTCGAGCTCGCGTTCGCCATCAACCTGGGCGCCATCACGAAGCTGCACCGGCGCACGGCAGTGGTCGCCCACGTCTCACGGGGTGGCACCGGCCTTATGATGGAAGCCTACAGCGCCGGTGTGTCGGCCCGGTCGGGCTAAGACGGCATTATATTGCGGTGCAACAGGGGCTGCTGTTCACGTGGTGGACGGCGGCTGCGCGCTCGGCTGGGCAGGTACGCTCTGGCCGGGCAGGCTCGGCTGCCCCGGCACGCTCGGTTCGCCGGCGGCGCTCGGGGTGTCGATCGAGAGCGAGGCGGCCTCAGCAGCCTTGGTCATCACGATGATGCTGATGCGGCGGTTGATCGGATTCTCGGGTTCGCCCTTGTCGAACAGCACCGAGGAGGACAAGTCCGACGACGCGCGATACCTTGTCGGCGGCCAGGCCGCCCGCCTCGAGCGCGCGGCGCGCCGCGTTGGCGCGGTCGGCCGAGAGCTCCCAGTTGGTGTAGTCGCCTACGCCCGGATACGGCGTTGTATCGGTGTGCCCGGTCAGGCTGATGCGATTCGGCACCGTGTTCAGGTACGGGGCGAGCTCGTGCAGGATGAGGGTGGTGTAGTCCTTCAGCCGTGCGCTGCCCAGATCGAACATCGGTCGGTTCTGCGCATCGACGATCTGGATGCGCAGTCCCTCGGGCGTGATGTCGAGCAGCAGCTGATCCTTGAAGGGCTTCAGCGCCTGGCTTTGATCGATCGCCTTGCGCAGCTCGTCCATCAGCGACTCGAGCTTCTTGCGCTCGGCAGCCTCTGCGGTCGCCGTGTCCGTGGCCGTCGGCTGCTGCGGGTTGGGTTGCGCCTGCGGAGACGCGCGGACGCTTGCACGGGCAGGGGCATGAGCGCTGGCGAGCGCGGCATGATCGAGCGAGGCGCATCGAGTCCGCCGCCGAGCTTGATCAGGCTGGTGCTCGCGCCGCCCGGCCCCATCTGCCCCGGCGCGGGCTTCGTGCTCTTGCCCTGCTCCATGCTGGGGTTCTTGAAGTAGTCGAAGATCGCCGCGCGCTGCTCCTTCGAGACCGAAGCGACGAGCCACATCACCAGGAAGAACGCCATCATCGCGGTGACGAAGTCGGCGTAGGCCACTTTCCAGGCGCCGCCGTGATGGCCGCCACCGCCCTTCTTGGTAGCGCTTGACGATGAGATCGGCGCTTTTCTCGCCGTTGGCCATGCAATGCCGCCGCTCAGCGGGCTCGCCCTTCAGATGAGTCTCGAGATCGCTGAAGGTCGGGCGCACGTCGCTGAACAGCAGCTTGCGCGCGAACTCGATCGCCACCGGCGGCGCGTAGCCGCGCACGCTCGCGACGAACGCCATCTTCACCAGCTCGAAGGCTTTGCCTTCCTCGCCGGGCGCGATGCTCCATTGCCGAGGCGATCGGACCCACGAAGCCGTAGGCCACCAGGATGCCGAGGAACGTTCCGACCAGCGCCGCAGCCGACCTTGTGGCCGATCGTGGCGGTGTCCGCGCCCTCGATCGATGCCATGGTGCTCACGATGCCGAGCACCGCCGCGACGATGCCGAAGCCCGGCAGCGCATCGGCGACTCTTCTGCACCGCATGCGCGGGCTCCTGCGCTTCCTTGTGATGCGTCTCGAGCTCGTACTCGAGCAGGCTCTCGAGCTCGTGCGGATCGAGATTGCCGCCGACCATCAGGCGCAGGCAGTCGGTGATGAACTCGATCATGTGGTGGTCGGCGAGGATGCGCGGGTAGCGCGTGAACATGTTGCTCTTCGCCGGATCGTCCGACGTGCGCCTCGATCGCGAGCATGCCCTCCTTGCGCGCCTTCACCAGAATGTCGTAGAGCAGCTTGAAGAGATCGACGTATTCCTCGCGGTTGTAGCGCGGACCACGCAGCAACGCGAAGATGCCCGCACCCGCGGCCTTGACGACCTTGGGGGGATTGCTGACGACGAACGCACCTGCGGCGGCGCCACAGATGATCACGAACTCGGTCGGATGCCACAGCAGGATCAGATGCCCACCGCCGAGCGTGAAGCCGAAGAGCACGCTCACGAGCACGACGATGCTGCCGATGATCAGGAACATGCGGGAAGCCCGGGTCTCGGGGCGATGCCCCAGACCTCGCCGTTATCGGCCCGGACGGCCCTGGCTTGATGCCGCGGCACCCACAATTCCGTCGACGCGCGGCGCGCAGTTACAGGTAGAGGTCCGATTCGACGCTCGGCTGCCATCTGAACGTTCGAGCGAGCCAGCGCGCCTCCCGGCGGAGTTGGCGCTGCGCAGGCTTCCTTTCCACGCCGGGACCACCGGCCTTGCTCAGTTCGCGCACGAATCCGACCACGGAATTCCAGCGTCCGATGGCGTCCTGCCACGTCTTCATCTTGGGTCCACACGCGCCGCAGCTGCATCGCACCTGCAGGCGCCATCGGCCCAGTAGCCGCGGACACATTGCACACATCGGGCAAATTTCCATGGCCGGTGAAGACATAGCTCCCTCCTTATGCGCGACTTGGTTGTTTATGGGTTGTTAACGTATTCCGGATGCGTGCGAAAATCTGTGAGGCAGTCCGCGATGTACGTCGGACGCCAGGATTTCGTTTCATGAGCTCACCGTCACTCGAGTTCGCGCTCTTCGCCACGCGGCTGGGCCATTGCGGCATCCTCTGGAGCGAGCGCGGCATCGCGGGCTTGCAACTTCCGGAAGACTCACAGTCCGGGACGCGCGCGCGACTTCGAGCACGCTTTCCCGCGGCAAGGCCGGGCGCGCCGACGCCCAGTGTCCGCAGCGCGATCCGTGCGATCGATGACCTGCTCGCGCGCCACCCGTGCGACCTCGAAGCCATCACGCTCGATCTCGACGGCGTGCCGCCGTTTCACCGCCGCGTATACGCGGTTGCACGGGCGATCGCGCCGGGCACGACGCTGACCTATCGTGAGGTGGCCGCGCAGCTCGGCGAGCCGGGTGCTGCGCGTGCGGTCGGCCAGGCACTCGCTCGCAATCCGATTCCCATCATCGTGCCGTGCCATCGCGTGGTGGCCTGCGGCGGCAAACCCGGTGGCTTCTCGGCGCCGGGAGGCATCGTCACCAAGTTCCGCCTGCTCGATCTCGAGGGAGCGCGGAACCGCACGCTCGAGCTGTTCGACATCCGCGAGCGCTAGTGCCCAAGCCTCACGCACCGGCCTGCGATCGCAACCGCGAACCGATCCTCGAGGTGCTGCGCCGGCACTTGCCCGCGAGCGGGCAGCTACTTGAGATCGGCAGCGGCACCGGGCAGCACGCTGCGTACTTCGCCGCGGCCATGCCGGGTCTCATCTGGCAGTGCTCGGATCTCGAGGAGAACCTGCCCGGCATCCGACTGTGGATCGAGGAGGCGCGCCGCGGCAACCTGCCAGAGCCTTTGCTCCTCGATGTCGAGCGCGACTGGCCACGCGCACGCTACGACGCCCTCTTCAGCGCGAACACGCTGCACATCATGCGCTGGGGCTTGGTGCAGGCCATGTTCGAGCACCTGCCCGCAGGTGCTCGCGCCGGGCAGCTGCGTCGCCGTCTACGGACCCTTCAATTACTCAGGCCGGTTTACGAGCGCAAGCAACGCGGACTTCGATGCGTGGCTGAGGCAACGCTCCCCTGATATGGGGATTCGCGATTTCGAGGCGGTGGATGCGCTCGCGCAATCCGTCGGACTGAAGCTGATCGAGGACTGCGCGATGCCCGCGAACAACCGCACACTGATTTGGCGCGATCAGTGCTGCAGGTGATAAAGGAGCGGGGCCTCCTCCGCCGGGTCCGCTGTCTGGTCGCTTGATTCATCGAGTGAGAAACGCAGCTTCGCGGGATAGCTCTCCGGCTCACCGATGGCGACACCGCGCACCACCTGCGCGTGATAGGCGAGCGCCTGCTCGACCGTGCGGTCGCCCCGAACGATATCGTTCGCGATGTTGAGCGTGAGGATGTTGTGGGCCTCGGAGTCACAGTGTGCGGAGAGCTCACCGCGAGTGCGGTCGACCACGAGGCTGCCATTGTAGGCGAGCAGGTCGCCGACCTTGGCCGCTGGCACGCGATAGCTGACCGTCTGCTGCAGAATGTCCTTGTGAGGCTGCGGGAAATTGTGCTGCACCTCCTCCCGAAACAGCGTGGTCTCCTTCCAGGGAGCGTTTCCGTACCAGCTCAGCCGATGGCCGTCGTGCTCGGCCGGCACACCGTACTTGCGCACCAGATCGACCGCCACCTTCACGGTGAGCGCGGGCCAGCCGACGAGATGTCGCTGCACCCAGGCTGGCGCATCCACCTGCGCGGGCGTGACGTGCTCCTCAGCCATCAGAGCAGCATCGCGACTTCGTCGATGTAGCACCAGCTCCAATCCTCGCCCGGCTCGAGCGAGGTAATGATCGGATGCCGCGTCGCGTGAAAGTGATGCGTGGCGTGCTTGTTCTTGGAGTCATCGCAGCAGCCGACATGCCCGCAGCTGCGACAGAGGCGCAAGTGGACCCACGTGTCACCCATGGCCAGACATTCCAGACAGCCTTCGCTTTTTGGTTGATCGGTCTTGACCGAGCCGAGGTGCGTGCAGCGGGTCGTCATGGCAAAGGCACTCCCGGCTCAGAGCGGCTGTGCCGCCGCGCGCGGAGGCTCCGCCGGCAGCGGAATGAATTCCTGGTCGTCGAGGTCCGGGAGCTTGATCCGGCCGGCGCGCCAGTCGGCTTTGGCCTGCTCGATGCGCTCGCGAGAACTCGATACGAAATTCCAGTCGATGAAGCGCTCGCCCACGGGCTCCCCGCCCAGTGCCATGACCACCGCGTGATCGAGCGCCTTGACGGAGGCCGCCCCGCCACGGTGGAAGACCAGCATCCGTCCGGCTCCATACGACTGCCCGTCCACCTCGACCGTGCCCGACACGATGTACGCTGCCCGCTCGGGATACTGGGCTGGCAGCGCGGCCGTAGCGCCCGGCCGCAGTGAGAAATGCACGTAGAACAAAGGAGAGTGCGTGCGCACCTGCGAGCGCAGACCGAGCGCCTCGCCTGCCAGAAGCCTCACGGCCACTCCGCGGTCTTCGAAGGCCGGGAGATCCTTCGACGGGTGGTGTGAGAAACTCGGCGCGCACTCCTCGTCGCGATCGGGTAAAGCCACCCACGACTGAATTCCATGCAAAGTATCGCCGTGCGCGCGCGCCTTCTCGAAACGCTCCGAGTGTGTAATGCCGTGACCGGCCACCATCCAGTTGACCTCCGCGGGCCGGATGGATTGCTCCGATCCCACGCTGTCCCGATGCATGATCTCACCGTCGAAGAGATACGTGACCGTCGACAGCCCGATGTGAGGGTGAGGACGCACATCGACGGTGCGCGATACGCCGGCCGGAAATTGGGCTGGGCCCAGATGATCGAAAAAAATGAACGGTCCGATCATCCGCCGCGGCGCGTACGGCAGCACGCGTCCGACCTCGAATCCGCCGAGGTCGCGTCGACGTTGATCGATGACGAGATCGAGCATCAGATGGCACCGTCTGCGCACGCGCGCACTGGCCGCCACATCATCGCCCCCTTGGTGGGAGCGTGTCGAGGCCGCGCGCGGTCGGGTACACTCAGCCCTTGCAGTTACCACTCGACTACTCGATGAGCATCCCAGCCACGGCGAAAGACGCAGCGGCACTGGAAATCCGATTCGGCCCGATCGATCTGGCGCATGTGCGCATCCGCACGATCGATCCGGGCGCGATTCTCGATGACTTGACGGGTCGAGTGGCGAGTGCGCCGCGATTCTTCGAGCGCACGGCCGTGTGTGTCGACTTGAGTGCGCTCGATCGGGAGCCGGACGCTCGCGAAGTGCGTGCGGTCGTCGACGCGATTCGCCGCGCAGGCATGCTGCCGGTGGCGCTCGTGCAGGGGCCGCCTTGCGTGGACGCCCTGGCGCGCGTGCTGGAGCTGCCAGTCGTCTCGACGTTCAGGACGCCGACCAAGTCACCGCCGATCGTGCAGGCGGTCGATCCGACGCCGACGCTCGAGCCGACGCTACTGCATCATCAGATGGTGCGCTCGGGGCAGCGGCTGTACGCCAAGCAGCGCGACCTCGTGGTGCTCGCCACGGTCGGCTCGGGCGCCGAAGTCATGGCCGACGGCTGCGTGCACGTATACGGCGCGCTGCGCGGGCGCGCCATGGCCGGTGTGCACGGCGATTTGAACGCACGCGTGTTCTGCCAGGAGTTTCACGCCGAGCTCGTCTCGATTGCCGGAGTCTTCCGGGTCTTCGAGACGCTGCCCGACGGTCTGGTCGGCCGTCCGGTGCAGGCCTGGCTCGAGGGTGAGGATCTGTTGCTGCGCACGGGTAGGTTGAATTCAAGGGAGGGTTCAGCATTGACCGAGATCATCGTGGTCACGTCAGGCAAGGGTGGGGTCGGTAAGACGACCACCTCGGCCAGTGTCGCCGTCGGATTGGCCAAGCGCGGCAAGCGCGTCGTCGTCATCGATTTCGACATCGGCCTGCGCAATCTCGACCTCATCATGGGTTGCGAGCGGCGCGTCGTTTACGACTTCGTCAACGTCATCCACGGTGAGTGCAACCTCAAGCAGGCACTCATCAAGGACAAACGCCTCGAGAATCTGTACGTCCTGGCCGCCTCACAGACGCGCGATAAGGACGCGCTGACCTCGGAGGGAGTCCGGCGCGTGCTCGACGAGCTCAAGGCGGAGGGCTTCGAGTACGTCATCTGCGACTCGCCTGCAGGCATCGAGAAGGGAGCTCACCTCGCCATGTACTTTGCGGACCGTGCCATCGTCGTGGTGAACCCGGAAGTCTCCTCCGTGCGCGACTCGGATCGCATCCTGGGCCTGCTCGCGAGCAAGACGCAACGCGCCGAGATGGGCAACGGCGGCGTGCGCGAGCATCTGCTGCTGACGCGCTACAGTCCACGTCGCGTCGCAACCGGCGAGATGATGAGCGTGACCGACGTGAACGAGATTCTCGGACTCGAAGTGGTCGGCGTCATTCCTGAATCGACCGACGTGCTGTCGGCCTCGAACGCCGGAACCCCCGTGATCCTCAATGACAAGAGCGAGGTATCGCACGCCTACGAAGATGCAGTTTCGCGGCTTTTGGGCGAGACGGTGCCGCTGCGATTCACCGAGGAGCCTAAGAAAGGCTTCTTTGCCCGCGTCTTCGGAGGCTGAGGTGAGCCTCCTGTCGCTGTTCCGCCGTACCCCGCCGTCAGCGAGTGTGGCCAAGGAGCGCCTGCGGATCATCGTGGCGCAGGAGCGCAGCGCTCGTGGCGGTCCGGACTATCTACCCTTGCTGCGCCGGGAGATCCTGCAGGTCATTCACAAGTACGTGAATATCGCTCCGGATCAAGTCCAGATGAGCCTGGAGCGCGAGAGCGGTCACGATGTGCTCGAGCTCAGCGTCGCTCTTCCGCAAAAAAAGCCGAGCTGAGCGGTTCACATTGTCTCCGGATCCGGGAATTCAGCGCGCCAGCGACATCTCTTGCGTCACGCTCGCAGCGTCGCTGGCGGCATCATCGGGACGCAATCTCAGAAACGACAGGATCCCGGCGCCGACGAGGGCGCCGAGCGCGAGCACGATGGCGACGGTCGGCAGGCCGTAGCCGTTCTGGAACAGATAGCCGGCGAGCGGCGGACCCAGTACCGATCCACCCCGCCCGATGCCGATCGCAAAGCCCGTGCCCGATGAGCGCACGTGCGTTGGGAATGCCTGAGCGAAAATGGCATACATGCCGACGATAGCGGCATTGGTGCAAAAGCCTGCGCAGGCGGCGAGCAGCGCAAGCTCCTGCAGGTCGGCCGAGCTGCGTCCGAACACGCTCACCATGACGGCGGAAAGCAGCATCGCGCCGATCGTCAGCCGCTTCACATCGAAGCGCATGGTCAGAAGCCCGAGTACCGCGCCGCCCGTCATGCCGCCGACGTTGGCCCACACGAGCGTGGTCGCGCCCTGAGACTGCGTGAATCCCATGTTGACCACGATCTTGGGCACCCACTTCACGATGAAGTAGAAGCTCATCACGTGGAAGAAATACGCGGCCGTGACGATCAGGGTGATCGCGATCAACGCCGGTCCGAATATGTCGGCGCTCGAGCGCTGGCGCACTTCGGGTGCGATCTGCGGCAAGGAGGTGAGGTCTGCGTGGCCCATGCGTCGCAACGTGCGATTGACTCGCTCGAGCGCGCCTGCCGGTTGCTTGCGCACGAGCCAGTGAACCGACTCGGGCACCCACACCAGTACGAGCGGAATGAAAAGCACCGTGAACGCGGCGCCGAAATAGAACACCGAGCGCCAGTCGTGACCCTTTAAGAGCTGCGCCACGATGAGGCCCCCGACGACGGCGCCGATGGGGTAGCCGATGGACATGATGGAGACGCAGAAATTGCGCGCACGAGCGTTGGAGAATTCGGCCGCCACGGCATTGATTGCGGCCAGCGTTCCGCCGATGCCGAGTCCCGTTGCGACACGATACACGCACAGCTGCGTGAACCCAGTGGCGGTCGTCGCCAGGAACATGCCCGCGGCCATGACCAGAAGGCAACCGAGCACCGTCGCCCGTCGACCGATCTTGTCCGCGACTCCTCCGAGCAGGACGGAGCCCACGGCCATGCCCGCCAGCTCCATCGACTGCAGCCAGCCGAGCGCGAACGGCTTGACGTGCCACTCGGCCGAGACGCCGGGCGAGGCGAACGCGATCGACAGAACATCGAAACCATCCAGTGCATTCAGGCCGATGGTGATGGCGACGGCCGCGATCTGCAGCAGGCTCATCGGCGAGTGGAGGATCGTGTGGCGCGGATCGGCGTTCACGGACTGCGCTGGCATCTGCGGTCCCCTGTGTTGGAGCTGTTCTGCGGCAGGATGTGCGACTACGATAGCAGAGATCCCCATGAGCACAGCTGCGCCCCGTGTGCCGCCGCACGCGTTCGCAAATCCCGTCTGGCACGCTCTGCACGGCCATCACCGCCGCTTTGCAATGCGTAAGGCCGAGGCGTGCCGGTACCCTGCCGACGTGGTGCCCTTCGGAGCCGTTGCGTCGCCCGGCGCGGATGCTCTGCAAGCCCTGCGTTCATTGCTGTTGCCCGGCGAATCCATATGGCTCTTCGGTGAGCACGACGGGCTCGCTCGCGAGCTGCGCTGTGTGGAGCGACTGGAGTGTCTGCAAATGCTGCTCGAGCCTGGTGGGGCGCCCGCGCCGAAGCCGGGCCCGCGAGTGCGCAGGCTCAACGCCGCGGATGCCTCCGCGATGGTCCGGCTCACGGATCTCGCGTTTCCAGGCTTCTTCCGCAAGCGAACCTGTGAAATGGGGTCCTACTACGGAGTGTTCGAGGGAGACGCCCTGATCGCCATGGGCGGCGAGCGTTTGATGCTCGAAGGCCTTCCGGAAATCAGCGGCGTGTGCACGCATCCCGACTATCGCGGGCAAGGATATGCGCAGCAACTGATCGGCCAGCTCATGCACGATCACCATCGCGACGGGCTGCGCTCGTGGCTGCACGTCGGAGCCGCCAACGTAGCCGCGATCGCGCTCTACGAGCGCCTGGGATTTCGCCAGTCGAACCGGATCACGCTCTCACGGCTGGTGACTCAAAGCCCAGACATACGCAGCGAGGGCTGAAACCTGTTGCGGCGTGAGCTGCGCGCCGCCCATCGGTGGCATCGGACCGCGGTACGCCTTCGGTTGCGGCACGCCCGCCGTGATGGTTCTTGCGATGCCCGCCACTGAGCCGTCGCTCCACTGCCACTTGTGTGCATTGAGCGGCGGCCCAAGCGGCGAGCCCGAGCCGTCCGTGCCGTGACAGCCCGTGCAGGGAGCGCCGCCGACTTCGCCACGGTAGATGCGCTCGCCCTGCGCGACGATCGCGGCGGTGGAGCCGGGCGGCACAGGCAACTTCGCGGTCGCGGAGCCAGCGTTCGGATGTGTGCCCTCGGGGGGACCCGCGCTCGTTCCCGCGATCGTGCCGGCGGACTCCGAATCACTCGGACAGGGCGTTGCGCTGGTCGCGGCGTCGCTGCCGCCGCCGCGATAGACCACCCGATAGATACGCCCGTGCGCGTCATCAGAGATATAGAGAGCACCATCGGGTGCGACCGCAAGACCCGTCGGGCGATGGGCCGCCTTTCCCGGATCTTTGAAACGACCGGCGAAGCCGTCGGCGAAGATCTCGCAAGGCCCTGCGGATTTGCCATCCATCAAGGGCTGGTACACGACGTTGTATCCGCCTTGCGGGTACGGTGCGCGATTCCAGGAGCCGTGGAACGCGATGAGTGCGCCGCCTCGATAGCGCGCCGGAAACTGCGTGCCGTAATACAGCGTGAGATCGTCCGGTGCCCAGTGCGCCGGAAATGCAGCGACAGGCGCGAGCTTGTTGGCGCACACGCCGAGCGCATGCCCGCCGTCGCCACCGTACTCCGGTGCGAGCACGAGCTTGTGCTGCACGTTGTCGTAATAGCATTCCGGCCAGCCGTAATCTCCCCCGGCGACCACGTGCAACAGCTCCTCCGCCGGCAGCGTGGCGCCTTGCTCGGGCTGATAGAGTTTCGGCCAGTTCTGGCTGAGCTGATCGCGCCCGTGCTGGGTTGCGTAGAGTCCGCGGTGACTCGAATCGAGCGCGATTCCATCCGCATTGCGAATGCCGGTCGCGTAGCGCTCGGCGGGTGAGAAGCGCTGATCGCGCCGCTTGGCGTCGTAGCGCCAGATACCGCCGCGCGTCTCGAGCTCGGTGCACGGCTGAATACCCGCAGACTGCAGAATCCGATTCTTTTCCTGGCAGGCATTGGTCGCCGAGGCGACATCGACATACATGAGACCTTCCGCATCGATCACGAAGGGATGCATCGGATGGTCGCCGCTCATCGGCAATCCCGACACGATGACCTCAGCGGCACCGTCCGGCGCGATCGAGTCGGGTCGCAGCGTATAGCGCACGATCTGGTCGTTGCTTTCCGCATAAAGTCCGCTTTGATAGAGCGCGATACCGGTGCCGCCGTGACCGCCGGTCGCCGTCGTCTCCCCAAAGCGCTTGATCACGTCCGCCTTGCCCGCACCGGTCGTATCCTGCAGGGCAACGAGAAATCCACCCGGATGTGGCTTGTCATTGCCGTAGTAACGCCCGCTCCAGGTGTTCACGTAGACGACGCCGTTCGGCGCCACGACCAGGTGGCGGGCGTGGCCGACGTTGTCGGCGAAGATGCTGGCGCAGAACCCAGCGGGAAGCTTGAGACCGGCGTCTCCACAGCCCTGAGCCGCCGGCGCGGAAGCTGGTGGCTGAGCCAAAGCTCCGGAGCCGCTGGCAAGCAGAAGCGCCGCGGCCACTACCGCACGCATGGATCCCTCGAACGATGCAGTCGGGTTCATGAGTTTGACCTCCGCAAAGGATTCTCTCTCAGCGTGCGAGCCAGCCGCCATCGACGACCAGATTCGACCCGGTGATGAAGGTTGCACGATCGCTCGCCAAAAAAGTTGCCGCGTTGGCAATGTCCTGCGGTCGCCCCAGACGCGGCCAGGGCGTGCGTTGCTGCGCGATCTCCAGCCGTCGAGGATCGGTGGGCGTGCCGGGCGCACCGGTCACGATCTTGCCCGGCGAGATGCAATTGCAGACGATCAGATCCTTGGCGTAATCGGCTGCAATCTGCCGAGTGAGGTAGATGGCACCGGCCTTGGTGACACCGTAGGCGGTATCTCGCGGTGCGTTCACGATGCCCATCTGCGATCCAAGATTGATGATGCGGCCACGCACTTCGGCGCTCGGCTCCTGCTTGAGCATCTGCTGCACGGCGCGCTTGCACCCCAGGAACATGCCCGTCAGATTGACCTCGAGCACCCCATGCCATTGTTGCGCGCTGGTTTCCACGAGCGCGGTACCGGAATAGATCGCAGCATTGTTGACCATGATGTCGAGCCGGCCGTGCCGCGCGACGGCCTCGCCGATGATGGCGTCGAGATCGTCCCAGCTCGTCACGTCGGTGCGTTCGAAGAAGGCGGTGCCACCTGCCCTCTTGATGAGATCGAGCGTCGTCTCGCCACCCTCGAGCGGCTCCGCAGTCACATCGGCGAGCGCGACGACGGCGCCCTCCGAGGCAAACGTGCGCGCGATGGCCCGTCCGATCCCAGAGCTCGCCCCGGTGATCACGGCAACCTTTCCAGCGAGCATTTGCGACATCGGTGCTATAACCTGACAACAGTGCCGATTCTCAACTCTGTCACAGCTGATCTCAAGCTGGCTGCTTCGCTGTTCGATTCGTTGTCGGCGGCGACCCGGCAGGGACGCGGCATCGTCCGCGACAGTTACGGCCAGGGCGAGCAGGCTGCCCATGACATCGCAAGCACGGCCGCGCGTGCGATCGGGCTCGAGATTGCACTCGATGCGATCGGCAACCTGATGATGACGCTGCCGGGACGCGATCGCGCTGCGCCTCGCATTTTGATCGGCTCGCACCTCGACAGTGTCCCGCAGGGCGGCAACTACGATGGCGCGGCGGGCGTGGTTGCCGGACTGTGCGCGCTCGCGGCGCTGCGCAAGGTGCAGTTCGTGCCGGATACCGACATCGGTGTCATCGCGATCCGCGCGGAAGAGTCCGCGTGGTTCGATGTCGCATACGTCGGCAGTGCCGGCGCATTCGGTCTCCTCGATCCGCAGAGTCTGTCCGTCAAACGCTGCGACAACGGCATCACGCTCGAGGCGGCATTGCAAGCGCAGGGCTTCGATCCCACCGCAATCCGCGAGCGCCGGCGGCTGCTTGATCCGGCGGGCGTCCGGGCATATTTAGAGCTGCACATCGAGCAGGGCCCGACGCTCGTCGGCAAAGGCCTGCCGGCCGCCGTGGTGACGGGCATTCGCGGCTGCAAACGATTCCGCAACGCGCGCTGCCTCGGGCGCTACGGGCACTCGGGCGCGGTCGAGCGTCCTGATCGGCATGATGCCGTCGCCGCGACCGTCGCGCTGCTGCACCACCTCGAGGGCGTGTGGCTGCGCGAGCTCGATGCCTCGGCGGATCTGGTGCTGACATCGGGCGAGCTCTACACCGATGCAGCGATGCACGGTCCGAGCAAGATCGCTGGCGAGACGCACTTCGTGATCGATATCCGCAGTCTGTCCGACTCGACCATGCAGGCGGTCGCACAGGAAGCACGTTCCGCTGCCGTGCGCATCGGGCAGGACTATCGCGTGGCGTTCGATCTGGGGACGACCAGCGATTCGCCGCCGGCGGTGATGGATGCGCGACTGCGATCGCGGCTTACGAGCCTCCTGCCTCGACCGCTCGAAATGGCGAGCGGTGCGGGACACGATGCAGCCGTCTTCTCCAAGATGGGGATCCCCAGCGCGATGATCTTCGTCCGCAACGACCAGGGCAGCCACAATCCGGAAGAAGCCATGACGCTCGATGACTTTGCGGTCGCAGTGCAGGCGCTCCTGGGGCTGCTGCTGGATTTTCCCCGGTGAGCTATCCGCGCGATTTGATCGGCTACGCGGGCGAGCCACCCCAGGTGCACTGGCCCAACGATGCGCGGATCGCCGTATCGATCGTCCTCAACTATGAGGAGGGCGGGGAGTCCTGCATCCTGCATGGCGATCAGCATTCCGAGTCGGTCCTCACCGACCTCGGTGCGGCCGAAGCCCTCGCCGGTGCTCGTGACCTCAATGTCGAGTCAAATTTCGAATACGGCAGCCGTGTCGGCTTCTGGCAGCTCATGCGACTGCTGCGCGAGCGCGATGTCGGCGCGACGATCTTCGCGGTCGGCATGGCGCTCGAGCGCAACCCGGCGGCAGCCGAAGAGATGGCGCGCAGCGGCTTTGAGATCGCCTGTCACGGCCAGCGTTGGATCGACTATGGGCTCGTGGCCGAGGCCGTGGAGCGCGAGCACATCGCGCAGAACGTCGCGACCATCTCGCGCATGACCGGCCGTCGCCCCGTCGGTTGGTATACGGGCAGGCCGAGTCCGAATACCCGCCGTCTCGTCGTCGAGCACGGCGGCTTTCTCTACGACAGCGATGCGTACAACGACGATTTGCCGTTCTGGACGCGCATCGCCGGTCATCCCCATCTCATCCTGCCCTACACCTTCGACAACAACGACAGCCGCCTGCAGCGCGGTGGGGATTTCGCGACGGCCGAGCAATTCTTCGTCTACTGTCGCGACGCGTTCGACTGGTTGTATCGCGAGGGAGCGGCCGGCAGAGCGTGCATGATGTCCATCGGGCTTCACACGCGCATCATCGGCCGTCCGGGCCGGATCGCAGGCCTTGCCCGCCTGCTCGATCACATGCAGCGCCATGATGCGGTCTGGCTCGCCAGCCGCGCGCAGATCGCGCAGCACTGGATGGCCGCGCATCCGCCGAACTAGCGCGCTCGCCGAGCTGAATGCACGGCGCGCCTACACGCTGCGGATCAGACCTCCGTCCACCCGCACGATGTCTCCCGTGACGTATGAGGCACGCGGGCTGGCCAGAAACAGCGCCATCGACGCAAGCTCGTCCGGCTCGCCGTAGCGCCCGGCGGGTATCGTGGCGCGCGACTGCGCCTGCACCTGCTCGAGGCTCAGATTCTCACGGCGTGCCCGCTCCTGATCGAGCTCGGCCACCCGATCGGTCGCAATGCGGCCAGGCGCGATGCAGTTGACCGTGATGCCTTCGCTCGCGACCTCGTTGGAGAGCGTTTTGGCCCAGCCGACCAATGCCGCCCGCAAGGCGTTCGAGATCGCAAGATTGGGAATGGGCTGTATCACACCGGACGAGACGAGCGCGATGATGCGGCCATAGCGTCGCTTGCGCATGCCCGGAAGCGCCAGGCGTACGAGGCGGATGCAGCTCAGGAACATCGATTCGAACTGCCGTCGCCAGATGTCATCGGCCGTGTCAGCGGCGCGGCCGGGCGGCGGCCCGCCCGTATTGAGGACCAGGATCTGTATCTGCTCGAGACTATCGGCAAGGCTCGAGATCGCCGCTTCCTCGGCAAGATCGCACACTCGAGCCGTGAGCGTGCCGGGTGAAGCCGATGCGGCCTGTTCCAGCTCCTTCAAACGAGCCGCATCGCGAGCGACCGCGATCACATCGGCGCCTTCCGAGGCGAGCGCGAGCGCGACCGAACGGCCCAGACCGCGTGAAGCCCCGCTGACGAGCGCACGCTGTTTGCCAAGAGCCAGATCCATCGCTTCGATCCTACCGAAATTTGCCGGCTGAGGGATTCGAACCCCCGACCCCCTGATTACAAATCAGGTGCACTACCAACTGTGCTAAGCCGGCGTTGTGAGAATTCTAGAGCTAATGGCCTGCAGGTCCAACGCCGGCAACCGGTGCTGGCTTCGCGGGCCGCGCGTCCGCGGGCGTCGGATTTCCACGCGTCGATCCATCCGGGGTGGCCGGTGGCGCGCTTCCGGGTTGCGGCGCCTGGGACGCCGGGCATTCGTGAATCTCGAGCCGCGCCCCCGCTTCCTGCAGCGAGAGCAGGCCGTCCGTCGGTAACGTCTGCGTGCTCGTATTCAAATCCACGTCGAGCCAGAACGCGGCTGCGGTCTGCTTTCGCTCGGAGATTTCGGGCGTGAGGCCGAGCGCCTTCACGGCTCGCGCGCGCCGCTCGGCGCCGTCGCGTTCGCTGAAGAGGCCGACCGAGACCCGCCTTCCCTGCTCGGACTCCGCCATCGCCTGCGCATCCTGGATGCCACTGCGCTCGAGGCGCTGGATGACATCATTCTGCTGTTTCTCGTTTGCAAGTCCGCCGACGTAAACCCAGAACCCTTGCCGTGCCTCGCCCTCACCGCGCTCGCGCGGTTTGAAACCGCGGTCGCGCAGCAGCTGCGCGGCGCGGGTCGCGCGCGCGCCGTCACTGAACGGGCCGACGGTCACACAATGCGCCGGCGGTGCCACGGGAGCCGGCCGCGCACCCTCGGACTCCGCGCTGACGATGGCCGTCTTACTCTGAGCGGCCGGGCGCGCGGTGGCATGAGCGGCCTCACTTGCGAGAACCAGCCGCGGCAGGTGTGGATCGGAGGTGGGAACCGGCGCCTCGACGGGCACGTCGATCAGATTGGCCCAGGCAAGAAATGCGAGATTTACCAGCAGCAGGCCGAAAAAAATGCTGCGCGAGCTTGGAAATCGGTGAGGCTGCACTGCGTGCCGCGTCTCATGCACCCTGCGGGCGTTGCGGCGATTCTAGCAAGACGGTCCATCAATGCTGAGGCCCGCGTACAGCGCCACGCCGCGAAGCACGAGGTCGGGCACGCTCGTGTGAGCCGAACGCAGATCTGCTCGCAGATCCGGCGCCGCCCCACCGGTCAGCAGGACCAATGGCTCGCTGCGCAGGCGCCGGCGCGCCTCCTCTACGGCGCGGTCGGCCGCCGCGGCGACGGCGTAGATGGCACCCTGCTCGATGGCAGCGCGTGTGCTGCGTGCAAACAGCCCGCGCCGGCCGGCACGGTCCCGCGCCCGCCTCTGGATGCCGCTCGTGCGCTCGAGCAGACTGCGCACCATGAGCTCGGGTCCGGGCAGGATGAGACCGCCGAGGTGCACGCCGCGGCGGTCAATGAGGTCCACGGTGACGGCGGTCCCCGCGCTGATGACGCACGCCGCACGCTCGCGCGCGAGATGGTGCGCGGCCATGGCCGCGACGAAGCGATCGACCCCGAGACGCCACGGCTCACGATAGCGCGTCACGACGCCTGCTCCGCGCCTGGCTGATTTTACAAACTGCGTCGGGCAGCCAAGCCGGGCGCGCACGGCCGCTCGCAGCTCGCCATCGACGCGCGCGCCGGCCACGCTTGCCACGATGACCCTCGTCACCGATGCGGTGGTCGCAAATACCCGGCGCGCGAAGTCGGATTCCGTAAAGCCCTCATAGGCAAGCGCGCGCTGCCGGCCGAGCCGGCCGCCCTGCAGCAGCGCCCATTTGATGCGCGTGTTGCCGATATCGACCAACAGGAAGCGCTCACTCGCGGCTATGCGCTCAATCACGCCTGTGCTCTCACGCTCACCTCGCCAGCCACGAATCGTTGCACGCCTGCGGGGGTCTCGACCAGAAGAGCGCCCGCGAGGTCGATGCCGCGAGCCAAACCGCTGACCACGCGCTCCCCGGAATGCACGTCGATGGCACGACCGCGCAGCGCGTCCGCGCGCTTCCACTCATCCAGAAATGGACGCAGTCCGGCGTGCGCGAACTCGAGCAGACCGCTCATGATCAACTCGACGAGACTCGCGATGACCGCGTTGCGACTCGTATGGTCTGCGCCCGCGGTGCGCAGATCCACCGCTTGCGTACCGGCAACCGCGATCTGCTCCAGCAGTTTGGGCCCGAGCGCCACGTTGATGCCGACACCGATCACGACGTAGCTCGGACCATTCGTCTCCGCGCGCATCTCGATCAAGATGCCACCGAGCTTGCGCGCTTCGACGAGCAGATCGTTTGGCCACTTGAGGCTGATGGGTCGTGTGACGTGCCGACGCAGAGCCCTCAGGACACACACGCCCACTGCAAGTCCGAGAGCGCCGAGGTCGCGCGGGACCTGCGGGAAGCTCCAGCCGATCGAGAGGCAGATGGCGCCTCCCGGAGGTGCCATCCAGGGGCGCCCGCGCCGTCCTCGGCCGGCGGTTTGATATTCGGCCACGAGCACATCGGCCTCTCCGCTTCGCAGATCGGTGCGCGCGAGCAGCGTGGCGTTGGTCGATGCGAGCGACCACGCCGCATCCATGCGCCGGATGCGTGCGCGCGTGTCTGCCGGCAGAAGCTCGCCGATCCGCTCGGTGTTCAGCGCTTCGCACGCCGTTGGCAGACGGTAGCCTCGGTTGCGCACGGCATGAACCACGACGCCGAGCTCGCGCAACATCATGGCCGCCTTCCAAATGGCGCTGCGGCTGACACCCAGGAGACGAGCGAGCTCGGTGCCTGAATGAAATCCGCCGCGCGCAAGGGCGCCGTAGACTCGTGCGACGAGCGGCGCGGCCTCGGATGACCGTGCGCGGTTCAGGGCGCGAGCCGGCGGCCGAACAGCCACAGATGTCTCGCGCGCGGCTCGCGGCCGGCATGCATGCGCGCAATGTTCCGGCGATGCGTGAAGAGGATCAGAAGGGCGGCAAAGCACGCAAATGCGAGCGTCGGCGAAGGAAGCCGTGACCAGTAGGCACTCAACGCAAACGTCACTGCCGCACTGATCGAGGCGAGCCCCACGAAGCCTGTCATCACGACGACGAGGCACCAGGCGACGAGCATCGGCAGCAGCATGCGTGGCGCAAGCCCGAGTATCGCACCGATCAAAGTCGCGACCGCCTTGCCGCCGCGAAAGCCATACCAGACCGGATAGACGTGTCCCAGCATGACGGCTGCCGCGCAGGCTGCCGGACGCCAGGCGTATGCGCTGCCTGGGTCCAGGGACGGCAGCGCAAGAGGGGCCAGAATCCGGCTCGCAACCCACCCCTTCCCCAGATCGATAACGAGCACTCCCAGTGCGAACAACTTGCCCTGTGTCCGCAGCGCATTGGTGCTGCCGGCATTGCCGCTGCCGAGCGCGCGGATATCCACGCCCCTCAGGCGCCCGAGCAGCAGGCTTCCCACGATCGAACCCAGCAGATAGCTCGCGATGCTCTTGAGCAGGATGTCCAGCACGCCGGTGCTCGACTAGGACGCGGTGAACACTTCAGCCAGCATGCAACGCACGCTGCCCCCGCCCAGCCTCTCGATGGTGGGAACGGGCACCGCGAGCACCGTGTCGGCGCAGGCACTCAAACGCAGATATTGCTGCGGGCTCAAAGCGGCGCGCGCCGCCGCGGACATGACAAGGACCGTGCAGTCCCCGAGCGCTTCATCCCAGGTCGCAAGCTCGAGCATGTTGCCCGCGAATCGCTCGATGGCGGTGCGATCGATCTCGATGATCTCGCGTCCGCTCGCACGCACCCGCTCGAGCACACGAGTGCGGTCGGCCGGCTCGATGGCCTCGGCGCCGAGGATGACGGCTCGCTGGCCGATGCACAGCATGACGTTCGTGTGATAGTAGGGCGCGCCGTTTTGATCGAGCGCATCGAACACGACGGGCTCGTAGCCCATGGCCTGCGACCATTCCTCGACGACGCGCGGGTGCGTGCGCGGCGAGCGGCACGCGTAGGCGACCCGATGGACGCGATCGAGGACGAGACTGCCCGTTCCCTCCAGGAACTCGCTCTGAGACTCGTGTTGAGTCAAATCCAGCACCTTGCGCACCTCGAAGCCAAGGTCCTTGGCGGCGGCCGCAATGATTTCGCGGCGCCGTTCCGGACGACGGTTCAAAGCGAGAAGCGGATACAGCACGACCGTGCCGTCGGTGTGAAAGCTGACCCAGTTGTTGGGAAAGAGTGCATCGGGCTTGGGCGGCTCGGCACTATCCTGCGCGACGCACACCCGCACGCCCTCCGCCCGCAACGCTTCCGCCAGGCGAGTGAACTCATCGAGCGCTTGTGCGGGGGCTGCGGAGCCGGCCTCCTGCTGCTGCATGCGGTTGCTCGCAGCGGTCTGCGGGTTGTAATTGAATGCCGCCGGCTTGATCATCAGTACGGCATCCGCGCATTGCGGCTCATGCGAGCTCATGGTCTTCGATTCCGATCCACTCATCGTCGCGACTCGGCGCGGACTGTATTGCCCGCCGGGAGATTTCTACATCGATCCCTGGCGCCCGGTGCAGACCGCCGTCATCACGCACGGTCACGGCGATCACCTGCGCCAGGGAAATGCACGGTACATTCTCGCACGTCCCGGCCTGGGCATCGCACGGGCTCGATTGCGCGGGAATCACGACCTTCACGCCGTCGATTACGGCGCCCGCCACGCGCTCGGATCGACCACGATATCGCTGCACCCCGCAGGGCACATTCTCGGTTCGGCCCAGGTGCGCATCGAGCACGGCGGCCAGGTGTGGGTCGTCTCCGGAGACTACAAGCGTCAGCCCGATCCGACGTGCGCGCCCTTCGAGCCCCTCGAATCGGATGTGTTCGTGAGCGAGGCGACGTTCGCGCTGCCCCAGTATCGCTGGCCCCCCGCGCAGGAGGTGGTGCAGCAGATCCTCGACTGGTGGCGAGCGAATCGACAGCGCGGCCTCGCTTCGATGCTTTTTTGCTATGCGCTCGGGAAAGCGCAGCGCCTTCTCGCCGAGCTCGCCGCGCTCGACTCCGGGCCGGTGCACGTGCACGGGACCATGGCCACGCTGATCGAGGTCTACAGGACGGCGGGGGTCGAGATGGTCGCAACGACACCCGTGCCGCGACCGAACCGGACCGAGTACCGGGGCGCGCTCATCCTCGCGCCCCCGAGTGCCCGGCGCTCGAGCTGGGCTCGTGGCTTCGGCACCGTCGCGACCGGCTTCTGCTCGGGCTGGATGTGCGTCCCCGGCGGCCCGCATCAATCGAGTCTTGATCGCGGATTCGTACTTTCAGACCACGCCGACTGGCCAGAGCTCGTCATGACCTGCGAAGAGACGGGTGCGCGCAGAATATTCCTGACTCATGGCGATGCGCAGGCGCTCATCGAGCATCTTGGCGGGCGCGGCATCGAGGCTTTCCCGCTCTAGCTGCCGGTCGCCTCGAACTCGGTCGACTCGACCGTCGTATCGGTGAAGTTCAATGGCTCGCCGGTCAAGAGCCTGCGGCACTGCGTGGCGGGAGCCGGCTTTGCGAGCAGATAGCCCTGTGCCAGGAAGCAGCCGAGCTGACGCAGTTTCTCGAGCTGCTGCCAGCCCTCGATACCTTCGGCGACCACCTTGATGTTCAGGTGGCGCGCGATGGCGATGATCGCACCGACGATCGCGAGGTCGCTCATGTCCGTGACCAGATCGCGCACGAAGCTGCGGTCGATCTTGAGGTAGTCGACGTGCCACTGCTTCAGATAGCCGAGGCTCGAATAGCCGGTGCCGAAATCGTCGATCGCGATGCGCACGCCGAGCTCGCGCAGCTGCGAGATCGCATCGCGCCGCGACTCGCCGCCGCGCGACTCCGCGGCGCTCAAACATCGCGCTCTCCGTGAGCTCGAGCTGCAGCAGCCTCGGGGCTGATGCCGTGCGCGCTCGTCAGTGCCACGATCTTCTCGGGCAGATTGGAGCGCTGCAGCTGCACCGCCGAGATGTTCACCGCGATCGGCACGAGCGTGGCGCCCGCGCGCGCCAGGCGCTCATGTCCTCGCATCACCCGCTGCAGCACGAATTCGCCGACCGGGACGATTAGGCCGGTCTCCTCGGCGATGTCGATGAAGCGGCCCGGCAGAATGAAGCCCTGCGTCGGATGCTTCCAGCGCAGCAGCGCCTCGAGCGCCCATGACGCTGCTTGGAGACGATGTCGACGATCGGCTGGTAGTGCACGTCGAGCTGTCCGCGCTCGAGCGCCGCGCGCAGGCTGGCCTCGATCGCGACCCGCTCGCGCAGCTTGCGCGCCATGATCGGGCTGAAGAGCTGGAAGTTGTTGCGCCCGCGATCCTTGGCCTGATACATCGCGGTGTCCGAGTGCCGCAGCAGCTCGCCCATGTCGGCGCCGTCGCGCGGAAACAGGCTGACCCCGATGCTCACGGTAGTGACCAGCGGCCGTCCGTCGACGACCACCGGCGCGCTCAGCGCCTCGTTGATGCGACCAGGCCATCTCGCTGATGACCTCGGTGCTCCTGATCGGCCTGCAGCACCACGATGAACTCATCGCCGCCCATGCGCACGACCATGTCCTCGCGGCGCACGGTGGAGCGCACGCGCTCGGCCACTGTCTTCAGCAGCTTGTCGCCGGTCTCGTGGCCGCGCGAGTCGTTGATGTGCTTGAAGCGGTCGAGATCGAGGAACAGCACCGCCAGCATGGTGCCGATGCGCGGCGTGCCTCGTTGATCGCGCCCGGCAGGTGATGCGCCAGATACAGACGGTTGGGCAGTCCGGTCAGCTGATCATGATGCGCCAGATGGTCGAGGTGCTGCTGCTTCTCGAGCAGCTGCGCCTCGATCTTGCGCCGCAGCGAGACATCGTAGGTCGTGTAGGGCGAGCACCGTGCGGCCATCGAGGATCAGGCGATGCCCTGTGGCCTCGACCTCCAGCAGCGCTGCCGCCGCTTGGCATCGCTGCCGCAAGCGCAGCGGCCGCTGCGGATCCGGATTGCGCAATCTGTGCGACAGCTCGCTGATGTCGATCGATTCGTCCTCGAACACGTCCGTCAGAGTCTGCGCACGCAACTCCTCGAGCGAATAGCCGAGCATGCGCTGGACCGCTGGATTCGCATCAACGACCCGCAGCGCGAGGGCATCCGCGATCAGCAGTCCATTCGGTGACTGCTCGAGCACCGCGCGGTAGCGTGCATCGCGCGCGGCATTGCTGCGTCTCGCGGCGAGCCACAGCGTGAGCAGCAGAATGACCAGACCCATGATCAGCGCACCGAGTCCGACGCTGGCGGAGAGCATGGAGCGAGAAGCGGAGCGCGCATCGATCGCGCCCCGGGCGACGAGCTCGAGTCGCTGCGACCACATGTGGTGCCAGATGACGAACGCGCAAACGAGCGCGCACACACCGATCAGCAGGGCGATGACGACGCCATACTGTGTGCGTGCTCTGTGCTTAGTCTGCGCGTGCGATTCGCCCATATCCGTGCCCGCACGGCGCTGGATTATGCGCGCCGCAGGCTGAGACCTCGCTCACACTCGTATGTGACGAATGTCAGTCTGTCCCATGAGAGTGCGGCGCGGCATGGGCAGAGTCACAGTTCCGCGAGTGGCCGCCGCGCGGCGTACGCGTCGTGTCGCACGTTTGTTTTTCTCCCAGAAACCGCGACGTCGCGCACGCCGCGATTTTGCTTAATCTAGAACCGCACCCGTATGCCGGCGAAAGCGGCCAAGGGTGCGGCTGGACTTTGGAACCGATTGTCCACGCCCGGCGCATTCGAGCCGGCGCTCGCTGAGATCCCTGGAGTTCCGACACCCGTCGGGTCACTGTAGAGGCCATAGGTCGCGTAACGTGCATCGAGCAGGTTGTGGATCGAAACGAACAGATCGAGCACGCGACTCACGTGATACGTCGAGTGAATGCTGATGATGTGGTAACCCGGAAGCGGCGCGTTCTGATTCGATTCATCGCCCCGATAATATTGATCGCTCGTCACCGTCAATACGCCCCCGACAGACCAGCGAGAGGACAACTTGAAGTCGGCGCCAGCCTTGAGGCGATGCAGCGGTATCCCCGGAAGCCGGTCGCCAGGCTCGACCTGGATGTTGCCCGCCGCATCCTGAAAGGGGTTCGAGGATGAGTTCAGAGTGAGCGGCGAGCGAAATGTCGCATCCACGAAGCTGTAGCCCAGATAGGCGGACCAGCGCTGCGATCGATAATCGAGTGACGCCTCGAGACCCTGTCTGCGCGTTGAGCCGATGTTTTGAAAGAAGCCGGTGCTGAGCGATGTGGCGATGCCGTAAATGTCATCGGTGAGATCGGTTCGGAACAGTCCGACGTTCCATCGAAGGTTTCCCGCGCCATCGTTCGAGCCAAGCCGGCCACGCAAGCCCATCTCATAGGTATGTGCCACGACCTGTTTGAGATTCGGGGGATCACCCGCCAGATCCGAGGGCAGCAGGCAAGGCCTGAGCGGATCCGAGCACTCGATCTCGCTTGCGGTCGGTGCGCGATTGTTGACTGACCATCCGGCATAGATCGTGAGGCTCGACGACAGTGCGTACGTCGCACCGAGCGCCGGATTGAAATGGTTGAACCGATTCTCGCCGGAGAGGTTCGTGCCGAGCTGGTCAGCCAGATCAACCTGCGCGACGTTGTAGCGCGCGCTGAGCGTGACCGCGAATGCGTTCGAAGGCTCGAACGTATCGGTTGCAAAAAAGCCGTAGTAGCGATTGCTGTCGATCAGATAGACCGGTGTCGGGTTGAACGGGGAGCTCTCCGGCGTATCGACCACCAGGTCGGAGGGCAACACCGTCAGCGACGCATCGATGACCCCGATCTGGCTGCCGGAATAAAAATCGACACGCTCGGAGTCCACACTCACACCGGCGGCGAGCTGGTTCGTGCGGCCAAACAACTCGGCGGTCTCATTGACCTGCAGCGAGCCGCCGCGACTCACGGCCTGGATCTGCTCGAAGTCGTTCTCACCGATCGGGACCGTGCCGCCGTCGGAAATATCGGGCACGGGCGCGCCGGCAGCGTTGGTGAGCGGCGTGACGCCGTCGGACTGGCAGAGCGCACCCGTGCTCCTGGCCGTGGTGCATGCGGTGTAATCGGTGGTATTGCCGTTGGCGACTGATTGTGCGTACGAGCGGTAGTAGAGAACGCCCTGCACCGAGAGCGTGTCGGTCGCCTTGTAGGACACGTTCAAAGTGACGAAGTCCAGAGTGTTGAGATTGTCCTGCGGACCGGTGAAGACCAGCTCACGGCTGACCGCAAGCTCCTGAACGGGCGCCGCGCCCTGACCGTACAGCCGGTTCGCAGCGCGCAGGTAGCTCAAGTCGATTGCAACCCCGTCGGTTCTCAGGCTGAAGTCGAGGTACAGCTGCCGCACGAGATCGTGCGCGAAGAGCCGCCAGCCGTCCTGATCCAGCACCCGGCCGGCCACATAGGCGCCCAACAGGCCGTCATTGATCCCATACTCGGCGGAGCTCTGACGCTGATCGAACGATCCGCCGGAAAGCTCGGCATCGCCGCCCGGATCGCTGAAGCCATTCTTCATGGTGATGGCGGCAGCGCCGCCGAGCGCGTTCAGCCCGTAGACGGGGTTGGTGCCGACGATGTCGATGCGATCGATGGCGATGTCAGGGATCAGATCCCAGTTGACGGCATCGCCGAAGGCCTCGTTGATCCGTACACCGTTCTGGTAGATCGCTACGCCTTGAGGGGTGCCGAGAACGGGCGAGGCTTCGAATCCGCGAAACAGAATGTCTGGCTGGAAGGGATCGGCCTGCGTGTCATTGATATTGACGCTGGCCAGATGCGCATCGAGCGCCTCGGTGAGATTCGCCGTGCCATCCTGCATCAAGTCCGCCGCGCGCAGGCTCTGCACATTTCCCGGAATCTTATCGATGTCGATCGCCGTACCGGGAGCGGCGTCGTCGCAACGACGACGACCTGCTGCATGGGTTGCGTTTGATCGGCAGGCGCCTCACCGGCGACGCTCGAACTCTGGAACCCGATCTGCGTGAGTACCGCAAGAAGGGCGAGTCCGTTCGGGATGTGTTCGCGAGCGAAAGCCGTGCATTGGCTATGCTTTCACGGACGTGGCGGCACCCTGAAGGGAGTTTTTCCCGATTTCCTTGAAGCTGGCGAGATCGGGGCGGATTCGTTATAGCTAAGCCATGGATACGTCCACGACCGCGGCGGCGAAACGCTCGATTCCAGTGCTCTCGACGGCGACACGCCGGGATGCGGCGTTGGTCATCGGTGTCTCGCTCGTTGCCGCCATTTTTTGTGTCAAGCTCAATGTCAGCGAAGCACTGCTCGCCTGGACGCGCCCGCGGGAGCGCTTTCAGCTTGACGAGCTGCTTCCCGTGCTCCTCGTCGTCGCCGTGTCCGTGACCTGGTTCGGCAGGCAGGCGGTACCGGCAGGCACGCCGCGAGATCGCCCTGCGGCGCCGCGCGGAGGCGCACCTCAATCACGCGCTCGCCGAGAATCGGCGCCTGGCGCAGCTGTACCTGCAGATGCAGGAGATGGAACGCCGCGCGCTCGCGCGTGATCTGCACGACGAGCTCGGCCAGTACCTGAACGCCATCAAACTCGAGGCGGTCGCGATCCGCGATCGGGTGAATGAGACCGACTCTGCGGCCTCGGCGACGGTTCTCTCGATTATTCAGAGCATCGATCGCATGAACGCTGTCGTGGTCGGTCTCTTGCGCCAGCTGCGGCCCGTCGGACTCGACGAGCTGGGGCTGTGCGCGGCCGTCGAACACTGTGTCGGTGACTGGCGCCGACGCTTGCCACACACTGCGATCGAGCTGCGCATGACGGGTGAGCTGGATGTCATTGGTGAGGCCGCCTCTCTCGCTCTCTACCGGCTGGTGCAGGAAGCCTTGACGAATGTCGCGCGCCACTCGAGCGCGAAGCATGTCTCCATCACGATGTCGCGAGAAAGCCCGAACTCCCTCGCGACGGAGCGGATCCGCGTACGGATCATCGACGACGGAGTCGGTGCCGAGCTTGATGCCCCACGCAGCGGACTCGGCTTGGTCGGCATGCGCGAGCGGCTCGAGGGACTCGGCGGATCGCTGACGCTCACGAGCGAACCCGGACACGGCTTCGAGCTCGATGCATGGCTTCCTCTGACTCCATGACGACCCCTGACTCCATGACGACCCCGATCACGATCCTCCTCGTCGATGATCATGCCGTCGTCCGCGAGGGTTATCGCAGACTCCTCGAGCGCGATCCCCAGTTGAAAGTCGTTGGTGAGGCGGCCGCAGCGGCCGAAGCGCTGGCACTGGAGGCTGAGCTCGAGCCGGATGTCGTGATTCTCGACATCGCCCTCCCCGGCATCAGCGGCACCGAAATCCTGCGCCGAATCCTCGCCCACCGGCCCGATGCGTGCGTCCTCATGTTCAGCATGTACCAGGATGCGATATTCGCCGAGCGGGCGTTCGATGCGGGTGCGCGTGGGTATCTCAGCAAGGCCAGCGCGCCCGATCTGCTCGTCGAGGCAGTACGCTGCGTCGCGGGCGGACAGACGTACGTGAGTCCCGACATCAAGCAGGCGCTTGCGTTGCGCGCCTCGGGGACGACCGAGCTCGCCGCCCCGTTGTCGGCGCGTGAGCTGGAGGTGCTGCGGCTCCTGACGCAGGGATATGCGGTCACCGCAATCGCCGAGCGACTGGGTGTGAGTGCCAAGACGGTCGCAAATCATCAGTCATCGATCAAACAGAAGCTCGGAGCGACCAATGCTCTGCAGCTCATCCTGATCGCTCGGCAGCTCGGACTGATCGCATCCGACTGATATGAAGAGACCCGACGCGTATCTGGTCCGGCGCGGAAGGCGTATCGCCCTCGATGTCGTCACCCTGGAGCCCCGGGTCGCCTTGCGCTCCAGCAAGCCTCCTCGCTTGCGTTTCGATCGCGTCGTCCTGGAGCTGTTTGACCGTCTGCGAGCCGGTTTGGACGATGCCGTACCCGCGGGGACGACAGTGGTCGTGACGGTCACGGCACCCGTGCGCCTTTCGGGAAAGACGGCCGTCGAGATCGTAGAGCATACGCGCGCTCTAATTGCGCGGCGTGGCGCGGGTCGCGAGCTCAGAGTCGACGTGCACGGCAACGAGATCCGCATCCACATCCTGCGGCTGGGCTCGAGTTCGGGGCCGAGGGTGGTCGGCTTCGTCCACAACCGCGACTCGGACCCGAGCCCACTCTTCGATCTGACTGGGATGCTGCTGCGAGGCATCGGCGTGGTCGTGCGAAAGCGCGCCCCACGCGGCATTCGTCGCTGGCTCGTCGTTGTCATCGAGGACGAACCAGCCTGGATCAAGACCTACGGACACGTTTGCTCGCAGCTGGTCGCAGGCTTGGCGTTCGAGCGGGTCGTTCTGGTGGGCGAAGACGGAGAGGTTTCGCCGCTCGAGGTTACCGCCGGTCGGAGCAGGCCAGCTCGATCGCGCTGACCTGCTCCGTGGGGGGTCGCTGGGGGGAGCGACCGGTTAGTCGTGATAGGAGGGCAGGTGCTCCAGGCTGCTCGTGCACGTCACGGGTGCCGCAGCGCCTGAGAATTCACCGACATCCCGGCCGCTGCCGATCGGGCAGCTCTTGATGCCAGGCAGACAGAACTCGATGTAGTCCGAGTGGGGCACCCCCGGACCGAAGTAATCCGGGTCCTGGCTCGACACGCTGACCGTCAGCACCTTGCCATCGCTGGAAAGGCATCCGGCGCCGTTCGTCGTCAGGACGACGCTCGAAGCGGTCTTCGTGAAGCCCACCCAGGGTGCGCAGCTGCCTTCACCCGGAACGGCAAAGCCTGTCCCGATGAAGGTGGTGCCGCCGCTGCCGAAGCCGCCGCCGACTTCGATGCAGTAGTGCGACGCGAAGCTGCTGATGGGTGCGATCAGCCCCAAGAGCAGGAACAGTGGTGATTTGCCGATGCGAAACATGGTCGATTCTCCTGGGTCCAATCGTGGATTGCGTAAGTGGTCGGGGAAAATGTCCCTTGATCAGAGCTACGCAATCGGCCGGGAGAAAGCGCCACGGCGCATACGCCGGATAGTCAGCGATCGACCTTCATCTGGGCGATCCGAGTCTTGATGAGCCTGCGCACGAGCGTCAGCGGCAATGGCTCGTCGGCCGCAAAATGAAGCGCGCTTTTGGTCTGGTCGTAGCCGCTCAATTCGCGCGCGAGCGTCTTGAGTGTCGAGCCGCTGAAGGGAAAATAGGAACAGCCCGTGCGCCAGGCGCAAAAGCCTGCAACGACGACGCCGTTGTAGCGGAAAGCGGGGATGCGATAGCTGATGCATTCCTGCGCATCCGGAATGATCGAGCGTATCTTTTTTCGAAGGTCCGCGAGCGCCAGCCGGCGCTCACCCGTCACCCCTTTGAGGTACTCGTCGATGGTCGAAGGAGGCTTGCTCGGGGTGGGCATGGCGCGGGCCTGCTAAGGAAAAGCCCCCGAAGTCTCGCGACCTCGGGGGCTTTTCGTGCATGAGAGCCTGGCAGTGACCTACTCTGGCATGGCTTGCGGCCACACTACCATCGGCGCAGAGCGTTTTCACTTCCGAGTTCGGAATGGGATCGGGTGGTTCCCGCTCGCTATTGCCGCCAGGCAAACCGGAAAATTCTTTGCTTCGACGCTTGTCGCGTTCGCCAATCGTCAGTTCTCGTTTGATCGCTGTCGCTTCGCAATGGATCAGCTCCATTGCATCATCCTCTCAGGCCATCAAACGCCTTGAGGTTATATGGTCAAGTCTCACGGGCAATTAGTACCGGTTAGCTGAGTGCATTACTGCACGTACACACCCGGCCTATCAACCACGTAGTCTTCGTGGGCCCTTTAGGGGAGTCGAGCTCCCAGGGAGATCTAGTCTTGGGGGGGGCTTCCCGCTTAGATGCTTTCAGCGGTTATCCCGTCCGCACATAGCTACCCGGCAGTGCCACTGGCGTGACAACCGGAACACCAGAGGTGCGTCCATCCCGGTCCTCTCGTACTAAGGACAGCTCACCCTCAAATCTCCAACGGCTACGGAAGATAGGGACCAAACTGTCTCACGCATGTAATTCCACCATTTCTGGTGGCATGGACTATACCTTCATCCTCCGCTTGCAACGAAGGCGACTGGCGTCTTAGCCGCCGGTGTCGACCGACGACTCTCTCCTTAATTGGATCAGTCTCTACAGGGGCAAGGTAACAATGTGATCTCGAACAACGGTTGAAATCGTGACTGCACAATCTATCAATCTGCAAGGATTGTGGCGATCCATCATTACCCGCCTTCCCTCGGTATTGCCCTTTGGAGCCAGTTTGCAACTTCAGGAGGGTTTCACCGATATGAGCCAGTTAAATTGTTCCAGGAATTACTTCCTGGCAACGCAGTGTTGTCTACGTTTTGAACCCAGCTCGCGTACCACTTTAATCGGCGAACAGCCGAACCCTTGGGACCTGCTACAGCCCCAGGATGTGATGAGCCGACATCGAGGTGCCAAACTCCTCCGTCGATGTGGACTCTTGGGAGGAATAAGCCTGTTATCCCCGGAGTACCTTTTATCCGTTGAGCGATGGCCCTTCCATACAGAACCACCGGATCACTATGACCTGCTTTCGCACCTGCTCGACATGTCCGTCTCGCAGTTAAGCACGCTTATGCCATTGCACTCTGTGCGCGATGACCGACCGCGCTGAGCGTACCTTTGCACTCCTCCGTTACTCTTTGGGAGGAGACCGCCCCAGTCAAACTACCCACCATACATTGTTCCCGACCCGGATTACGGGCCAAGGTTAGAACTCCGAACTTATCAGGGTGGTATTTCAACGTTCCCTCCACGAGAGCTAGCGCCCCCGCTTCAAAGGCTCCCACCTATCCTACACAAACAAGGTCAAAGTTCAGTGTAAAGCTGTAGTAAAGGTTCACGGGGTCTTTCCGTCTTTCCGCAGCTACGCCGCATCTTCACAGCGATTTCAACTTCACTGAGTCTCGGGTCGAGACAGTGTGGCCAGCGTTACGCCATTCGTGCAGGTCGGAACTTCATGATCTCCACGATTACTCGCGGCATAGACTATACGTTCACCTGATCGCAACGAGTTGAGTAGGTCTCGTCGCTTCATTGACAGTCAGGGCCGGCGTGTTATGGCCTTGCGGCCATCCAGGGATCTCAACCCCTGAGTCGTTACGGGGATTCAAACAATTCGGATCTGTTTGAATCTTACCCTCGGTATTGCCCACGACGTACCTGCACAGACGTCGTTAGGGTTCCACCGATTTGAGCCAGTTGTTTGGAACGGTGTTGCCACCGCCCCGGGCAATGTTACTTACCCGACAAGGAATTTCGCTGATTGATCTTTCTCTATCACACCAATTAGATAGAGCGAGCGGCGTGTTCCTTCTACGTTCGCTCCTGCATGTCGCCATGCAGATGGGACTATATCTTCACCAACAATAGATCGTTGGTGTTTGGCGTGTAGTCTCTGAGGATTCTGATCAGCGATCTGATCAGTCTTTCCTGCTGATTGACTGCACCGAACGGATTTTCACCGCACGCTTCATTGCAAAGCGCCGGTACCATCGGATACTCAGTTATTCCAGCATATAGCCAAATTTTACTAAGGCAGCGATCGCAACCTTAGGACCGTTTATAGTTACGGCCGCCGTTTACCGGGGCTTCGATCAGGAGCTTCGCCTTGCGGCTGACCCCATCAATTAACCTTCCGGCACCGGGCAGGCGTCAGACCCTATACATCCACTTACGTGTT
>CAWCJT010000005.1:0-1035000 GCA_963795975.1 uncultured Gammaproteobacteria bacterium | reverse complement strand
GTGCCGACATCGCAGCGAAGCCAGCGCGAATTGAAATCGATCGCGCGTCCGTTCCGAGTCGAGGATCTTGAAGACCTGCGCTCGTAGGTCTGAGCATTGGCCTGCACTTCATCGGGCGTGAGCGGCGGCCGCGTCGCGTTGCGACCGCTCGGATCGCCGATGAGGCCGGTGAAATCTCCGATCAGGAAGATCACCTCGTGCCCCAACTGCTGGAACTGCCGCATTTTGTTGAGCAGCACGGTGTGCCCGAGATGCAGATCGGGCGCCGTCGGATCGAAGCCGGCTTTCACGCGCAGAGGCTGACCTCGGTTCAGCTTGCGAATCAGATCCGCTTCGGTCAGCAGGTCCTGCGCACCACGCTTGAGCTCGGCGAGAGTCTCGGTCGCATCCGTCTTGGGCATGTCGGTCGAATCGGGTCCACGTCACATCGGGGCGGGCGGCGGATTGACCCCGGCGGAAGCCCTCGGTACGGTGCCCTCACCCCTCATTCTTAGAACCAAGTGTAGACGATGCGACTTGCCTTCAAGACACCAATTGGAAGGCTGGGCCGGATTCGCGCGGTGTGCGCGCTCCTCGCGCTGGGCGTGCTCTTCACGTGGGCGGGCCTCAGGCGATGGTGGCCCACGCACCGCGCCGAGCCGGCCGCCGCGACCATTTCCGCTCCAACCGAGGCCGACAAAATGGCCGCGGCCGAAGCGCCGCCGCCCGATCAGGCTGCGCTGACTCCGGCCAGTACCGAGATCCTGGTGGAGCGCAATGACACACTCGAGCGCATTTTCCGCCGTCTGCAGCTGAGTCTGGCCGATCTGGCATCGATGCGCAGTCTTCAAGGCGTCAAATCAGACCTCGATCATCTGCGTCCCGGGGAGACGTTGACGTTCAAATCGCGCGACGGTGCTCTGGTCGGACTGCAACGCCGCTTGAGCCTTAGCCAGATTCTCGACATCACCCGGGGCGATTCCGGCTTCGAGGCCAACGTCCTCGATCAATCGGTGGAAGTGCGAACTCGCACCATCACCGGCACCATCGTCAGCTCACTGTTCGAGGCGGTGACTGTAGCCGGCGCACACGACGCGACCGCCATGGGGCTGTACGACATCTTCGGCTGGGACATCGACTTCGTGCTGGACATCCAGCCCGGTGACTCGTTCATCGTCACGTACCAGGAAGTCCTGCGTGACGGCGCGTACATCAAAGACGGGCCGATTCTCGCCGCGCGCTTCGTCAACCAGGGGCGCGTGTACTTGGCCGTGCGCTACGTCAGTCCCGATCATCACGCTGACTATTACACGCCCGACGGACGGGCGATGCGCAAGCAGTTCCGCCGCGCTCCGCTCGATTTCACCCGCGTGAGTTCGGGTTTCAGCCTGCATCGGCAGCACCCCATCCTCAATCTCATCCGGGCACACAAGGGCATCGACTACGCCGCGCCCATCGGCACACCCGTACATGCGGCCGGTGACGGCCGCATTGCCTTTGCGGGGGAGCGGGGCGGCTATGGCAATGAGATCGAAATCGATCACTCTCGCGGCATCGTCACCGTCTATGGTCACCTTTCACGCTTCGCCTCGGGCATTCACTCCGGGCGGCATGTGCAGCAGGGCGATGTGATCGGGTATGTGGGCATGACCGGCCTTGCGACCGGACCTCACCTGCACTACGAATATCGGGTGAACGGTGTGCACCAGAACCCCGCAACGGTGCGGCTGCCCGACGCGGTGCCAATCGAGGGCGAGCTGCGCGCGGATTTTCTGGCCAAGACGCGTCCACTGCTCTCAGCGCTGCAAACTCCCCTCGGTCCTGAACTCGTCGCCCGCTGAGCGCAACCCCTCCATAATGTAAACGGCGTCGAATGAGCCTCTAGCGTGGACGTACCTGATCTCAAATCGCCGGACTACTACATCAACCGGGAGCTGTCGTTCCTGGAATTCAACGAGCGCGTGCTCGCCCTTGGCTTCGATGAGGCCGAGCCGCTGCTCGAGCGGTTGAAGTTTCTGTGTATCTCGTGCGGCAACCTCGATGAGTTCTTCGAGATTCGCGTCGCTGGACTCAAGCACTTGCTCGAGCTCGGATCGGCGCAGCTCGCTCCCGACTCGCTTTCGATCCCCGAACAGCTCACGGCAATCCACGAGCGCGCGCTGTGTCTGGTATCGGAGCAATACCGCTGCCTCAACGAGATTCTGCTGCCGGCACTGCGCGCCGCCGGTATCTGTCTTCTGGAGCGCGATGAGTGGACTGACGAGACGCACCGCTGGCTCGAGCAGTACTTCGAGCTCGAAGTGGAACCGGTGCTGAGCCCGCTCGGCCTGGATCCCGCACGGCCCTTTCCGCGCATTCAGAACAAGAGCCTGAACTTCATCGTTCGGCTGAGCGGCAAAGATGCGTTCGGCCGCGACAGTGAGCTTGCGATCGTGCAGGCGCCACGCTCGCTGCCTCGCGTGGTTCCCGTGGGTGGCGAGGGTGCACAGCGCGACCTCGTGCTACTCACCACCATCGTGCAAGCCTTCGTGCGCAAGCTCTTCCCGGGCATCGATGTGCTCGGCTGCTATCAGTTCCGCGTCACGCGCAACAGCGATTTGTTCGTGGACGAGGAGGAGATCGATGATCTGCGCCGCGCGCTCGAGGGCGAGCTCGCCCACCGGCGCTACGGGGCGGCGGTGCGTCTCGAGACATCGAGTGACTGTCCCGACGACATGATCGCATTTCTGTTGCGCCAGTTCGCTCTTGCGGATGTCGATCTCTACCGCGTGCATGGTCCGGTGAACCTCAACCGCCTCTCCGCGGTGTATGACCTCGTGCGTCGTCCCGAGCTCAAGTACCCCGTGTACACGCCCGGGCTGCCCAAGCGCCTGGTCGGCACGAGCGATCTCTTCGCAGCCATCCGGCAGAAGGATCTGCTGCTGCACCATCCGTACCAAAGCTTCGCCCCCGTCATGGATTTCGTGCGCCAGGCAGCGAGCGATCCGCAGGTGCTCGCCATCAAGCAGACCTTGTATCGCACCGGCGATGAGTCGCCCATCGTCGACGCACTCGTCGCCGCGGCGCAGGCGGGCAAAGACGTGACGGTGATCGTGGAGCTGCGTGCGCGCTTCGACGAGGAAGCCAACATCGAGCTCTCCAATCGCCTGCAGGAGGCAGGAGCACACGTCATGTACGGTGTCGTGGGCTTCAAGACTCACGCCAAGCTGATACTCGTCGTGCGGCGTGAGAGCGACGGCATCAGGCGCTACTGCCACCTGGGGACGGGAAACTACCATCCGCGCACCGCCCGTACGTACACGGACTACGGTCTCTTCACGTGCGACAAGGAGGTCGGCCAGGATGCTCACGAGCTTTTCCTGCAGCTGACCAGCCTCACGCAAACACCAAAGCTGCAGAATCTGATCCAGTCACCGTTCGGTTTGCACGCCGCGATGCTGGCCAAGCTCGATCGCGAGGCCGAACATGCGCGAGCCGGCCGACCGGCCCGCGTCATCGCCAAGATGAACTCCCTGGTCGATCCACAGGCGATCGAGGCGCTCTACCGCGCCTCATGCGCGGGCGTGAAGATCGATCTGATCGTCCGCGGGATCTGCGCCCTGCGCCCCGGCATCCCGGGCGTCTCGGAGAACATCTCGGTGCGGTCGATCGTCGGACGCTTCCTCGAGCACTCGCGGGTCTTCTACTTCGAGAATGGCGGCGATGCCCAGCTTTATTGCGCAAGCGCCGACTGGATGGAACGTAACTTCTTCCGCCGCGTGGAGGTCGCCTTCCCCATCAAGCGGCGTTCACATTGCGAGCGAATCCTGCGCGATCTGGATGTTTACCTCTCGGACAATACGCATGCGTGGCGCCTCGAGCGCGATGGACTTTACGCACGTACCCGCCCCGGCGAGGATCCACCCGTGAGCGCCCAAGACAAGCTCCTCGAGCGCTACGCGGCGAGTTCCACGTTCACTCTTTGAACCACGGCGGACGGCCGAGGCCTCGGCCGTCCGCTTTTTCTAACTCATCTCGGCGACTCCTACCGTACTCGGCGAGTTTGGACTGCGCGCGCTCGGAGAAGTCGACCCCGGTTCCGTTTCGGTTGGCGAAGTGGCGCCGGGCTGGGGTGAAGTCGGAGTCGTTTGATCGCTGGGCGGCGAGGTCGGACTCGTAGCCTCCGGCGAGGGCGACGTGGGGGAGGTGGCACCGGGTGACGGTGAGTTCGGTGACGTCGCGCCCGGTGACGGCGAAGTCGGCGTCGTGGGATCGACGTAGCCGTGGCTCGAGGGCGCCGCGCTCGCCTGGTGACTGTAGCTGCTGCTGGAGCTCGAGTTCGAGTTCGAGTTGTTGTAGCCGCGCGAGCCCATGCCCGCACTGCTCGAGGAATTGGTGTTGTTGCCGTTGCTCGAGCTCGTGCCCGTGTTCGGGCTCGTACTCGTCGTGTCCGTTCCCGGCGTTGTACTCGGAGCCGCGTGTACTCGGAGCCAGGACTGCGCGCCGGTCGCACCGCCGCTCGATGTTGCGCTGCTCGCGCTCTGCGCCTGTGCCAGCGTCGCACCGGCGAGTCCGAGCGCCGTCAGCAGCGCCAATGATCTGAGCCTTTCCATGATGTACACCTCGTATGAAGCTTCAGTGCGTTGCGCGGTGAATCGCGATCTTCCCGCGCGCACTGAGCCGCAACCGCTATACCCACCGCGGTCCCGCGGCGCGAAAAGGCGACAGGCGGCGTGCCGGACTTGAGCGGATTTGTTTGAAAGCGCGCCGGCAGAACGCGTCGGCGCTTGTCCTACGTCAAGCGCGCGAAGTGAAGACGCGCAGCCGAAATCCGTGCGGCTTGAGGTAGTCGATCTCCAGCTGCAGGTCCGCCGTGGTCAACGGGTGATCCCTGAGCCAGCGCGCCGGAAACCTGAGCTCGAGCGAACGCGGCTTGGCCGACAACTCGATCGCCGGCAGCGCAGTCGGGCTGCGGCCTCGATGCAGGAGCACCGCCAGGCGCATCAGAACGATCAGATAGAGCGCGCTGCGGTCCCAGGGCGGTACGAGCTCCTCGAGGCCGTCGAGTGAGAGCTTGCGTCGGTGGCCGCTGACGAGACGTGCGAGCAGTCGCTGCTCCTCGCGCGGGAAGCCCGGCATGTCCGCGTTCTCGAGCAGATACGCGCCGTGTCGGTGATAGCCGCTGTGGGAGACATCAAGACCAATCTCATGCAGGCGCGCCGCCCACTTCAGAGCGAGCTCCCCAGGGGATCATCCAGGCGCCAGGCCTCGCGCACCTGCTCCAGAAATCCGAGCACCGTCGCCTCGACGCGCTCGGCCTGAGCGAGGTCCACGTGGTAGCGGCCCTGCATCGCACGTACGCTGCGCTCGCGCGCGTCCTCGTCGGTGAAGCGGCCCAGCATGTCGTACAGCAGGCCCTCGCGCATCGCACCCTCCGCGATGCGCATCTCCTTGATGCCGAGCACGTCGAACACTTCCGCGAGGATGGCGGTGCCCCGGGAAAGACTGGCCGTCGATCATCGGTAATCGCGGCAAGGTTGAGCTCGCGCACGTGACCGCGCTCGGTCAAAAAGCGCAGTACCCGATCAAGTCCCGCAGGGGTGATGGTGGTGGCTTGCGGGTCCAGCTCGCGGATCGCTTCGCCGATCGCGCGCACCGTTCCGGAGCTGCCTGCCGACCTGATCCCACCCGCGGCGACGAAACGCCGCCTGCACGGGCTCGAGTTCCAGGCGCGCCGCGACGCGCGCGCTCGCAAGACGCTTGGCGGAAATTTTCCCGTCACGGAAGAAGCGCTCGCTCACGCTACACGCAGCCCATCTGCAGACTCTCGAGCTCGAGCGGCGTCAGCGCTTCACCGATGATGAGCTCGGTGCTGCCGCCGCCAATATCGGCGACCAGCCGGCGTCCCGGCTCGCTCGGCATGGTGTGCGCGACGCCCGAATAGATCAGGCGCGCCTCTTCCATGCCGGAGATGATCTCGATCGGATGACCGAGCGCCTCGCGCGCTCGCTCCAGAAAAGCTTGTTTGCGCCGCGCGAGCCGCAGCGCGTTGGTGCCGACCACGCGCACGCTGTCGCGCGTGCATGTCGCGCAGCCGCTGGCCGAAGCGCTGCAGACAGGCTGAGCGCGCGTGCCGCGGCATCCTTGTCGATGCGGCCATTCTCCTCGACCCCCGCGGCGAGGCGCACCATCTCGCGCAGACGATCGATGATGACGAGCTGGCCGTGCGAGTAGCGCGCGACGACCATGTGGAAGCTGTTGGACCCGAGGTCGACAGCCGCAAGGATGTCGGGGACCGGTTGGACTGCGGGCGCGGCGAGCCACGCTGGCCGGAGCCGCAGGACTCACGCTCTGCGGCCAGTATCAGGCGCGGAACGAGGACCCGCACCCGCAGGTGGTCGTGGCGTTGGGATTGCGGATCACGAACTGCGCACCCTCGAGGCCTTCGCGGTAATCGATCTCCGCGCCGTCAGATACTGAACGCTCATCGGGTCGACCAGCAGCTTCACGCCCTGATTCTCGACGCAGGTATCCCCGTCCTGGAGCTCCTCGTCGAACTCGAACCCGTACTGCAGGCCCGAACAGCCGCCGCCCTGCACGAACACGCGCAGCATCAGCTTGGGATTGCCCTCCCCGCGAATGAGGTCGCCGACCTTGCGGGCGGCCGCATCCGTGAACACCAAGGGTGCATCGGTAGCCGGGGGAGCGGTCTCAACTGCATCCATTCGTCTCGCCTCGAGGGTAAAAAAATGCCTTTGGCCAGAACAGTTTAGAAGCAGCGCGACGCCCGGTCAAAAACGGCCCCTCAAGGTGCCGGTTTAGCTGGGTTTTGCGTCGCAACAGGCTTCTTGACTGGCGGCGGCGGGGGCACGATCGGGACCAGCTTGCCACGGATCTGCGCGCCGAAGGCCGTCTCGATCGACCCGTAATGCACATCGCCCTGCACGTTGGCGCTCGATCCCAGTACGACCCGACCGCTCGCGTGTATATCCCCTTTGACAGTGCCGTCCAGGGAAACGTTCGCCACGGTCACGGAGCCTTCGATGCAGCCCGCATCGCTGACCGACAGGGCCGAGGTCGGCTGACCGTCCGCCCGCACATTGCCGGCGACGCGACCATCCAGGTGCAGGCCGCCCGCGAAGTCGATGTCGCCCTGAATACGGGCACTTTTTCCGATCAGGATGTCGACCCGGTTGGTCGGCTTCGTGTCGCTCTGGAACATGGCTCACACTTTGGCGGGAAGCTAGGAAGAAGTATCCACTCTCCATACGAAGGATTGCGTGAGCGGCGCAACACCTTTGCGAGCGGATCGGATCTCGACCGTCAGTCGTTCGGGCCGGAAGCCGCCCGGGACGACGATTTCCTGGTCGTAGCTCTCAAAATAGCGGAAATTGATGCTTTGATCGTGCAGCTTTCCCCCGGTCAGGGCGGAGAAGTCGAGGCTGGACTCGTTTCCGCCCGCCTCACCATCCAGGGTCAGGGCGAGCGTCCCGGTAACCGACTCATCGGGGCGTGCCGATTGCAGCATGGTCATGCGTACCCGGTAGTGATCCGGATGGTCGGTCGCGTTGATGCGCAGCTGCTGGATTTTGACACCGAGCGTCGCCTCGCTCGGCGCAACGACGCCGCGGTAGAACGCAAGCTCCTGTGTCTGGCGCGCAACTTGCGCCTGCAGCTCCTGAATGGATCGAGACAGCTCCGCGCGCTCCCGCGTTCGTCCGATCTTCATGGTGTCGAGCTCCGCCAGCTGCGTTCGAAGCTCGCGGTTGCTGCGCTCGAGATGCTCGATCTGAACCTGAAATTCCGTCTGCTGCTGGGCTACGGCCAGCCGGTCGTACCCCGCATTGAAGCGACCGAATTCGTACACGATGTACAGCGCGAAGAACCCCAGGGTTGCAGCGACGGACCAGAGCACCACTCTGCGCACCGGCTCGTGCCTGCGAACGACGAGATTCCGGGGCAACTCCGCCATGAACGCGTCGTCTGGATCAGTCCAGCGCTGCAGCCGATCGCTTGCCGTGATGCTGCGCGGCAACGTCCGCAACCCAGTCCGGCGCAGCCGGCGCACCCTCGGGGAATGCGATCGGCGCCAGCTCGGTCAGCGCGCGCACGTAGACACGACGCTTGAACGCGACTACCGCGCGCACGGGCTCCCAGTAGGGGACCCAGCGCCACTGATCGAATTCCGGCTCACTGGTGGTGTCCAGGCAGAAATCCACGGCATCGTCCCGGAGCCTGAGCAGGCACCAACGCTGCTTTTGACCGATGCACAAGGGATGGCGGTTGCGGCGCACATACCGCGAAGGAAGCCGATAACGCAGCCAGCCGCGCGTCTGCCCGACCAGGCACACCTGACTTGGCGTCAAACCGACCTCCTCGTGCAACTCACGATACAGAGCCCCCTCCAGGCTTTCGCCCTGAAGCATCCCGCCCTGCGGAAACTGCCAGCCACGGCCACCGGCACGGCGCCCCAGGAATACGGTCCCGTCGCTGCGCATCAGGAGGATGCCGACGTTTGCGCGGAAGCCATCCGTATCGATCAAATCACTCATGGCCGCTTCAGTCTGCCACAAGCTCCAGAGGCCTCGCGAAACACACGACCGACGTGCACCATTGCTCCGACGGGCTCCTAGGCTAGTAGTTCGGGCGCGGAGATGATGTGAGCGAATCGAGATCCTCGGAGCCGGTCCTGAGCGTCGGACGCTGGCCGCGGGCCCTTGCGCTGCTCGCGCTCGCGCTCACGGTGATCGCGCTGTCGCTGTTCGTGGGCAGCGCCGAGATCACCCTCAGACAGGCACTCGATGCACTGCGCGGTGGGTCCGATGTTGCCGCGCGCAGCGTCATGCTCGAGCTGCGTCTGCCCCGCATGCTGGCGGCCTTCGGCGTCGGGAGTCTCCTCGCTCTCGCCGGCGTGCTGCTGCAAGCCCTGTTCCGCAACCCGCTCGCCGATCCCTATGTTCTCGGGGTCTCCGGCGGCGCCGCGGTCGGTGCCCTCCTCGCGATGGTGACCGGTGTGTCGATCGGGCTCGTGCAGTCGAGCGCGGTGGCGGGAGCCCTGATCGCCGTACTGGCCGTCTACGTGCTCGGTCGGGGCGGTGGATCGGCGCGCCTGTTACTGACAGGGGTCGTGCTCGCGAGCATCTGCGGCTCGCTCGTGAGCGTTTTGCTCGCCGCGGCCGACACAACCCACGTGCGCGGCATGGTCTTCTGGCTCGCGGGAGATCTCAGCTGGGTGGGCAGTCCCGTGCTCAGCGTTCTCGTTGCGCTGGTGGCGGCCGCGGCGGCCGTGATGCTCGCGCGTCCGCTCAACGTGCTCGCCTCGGGGGAGATCCGCGCGCGCAGCGTGGGGCTCGATTTCGGTATCTGGCGGGCCATCGTGTATCTTGCGGCCGCGTCACTCACCGCCATCGCGGTGGTCAGCGCCGGAACGATCGGCTTCGTCGGGCTGATCACGCCCCACTCGGTGCGACTCATTTTTCGCACCAGCGATCACCGGATCGTTGCGCCGGCCGCCGCGCTTCTCGGCGGCACGCTTCTGGCCGCCGCGGACCTCGTGGCCCGCACCGCGGCGAGCCCGCGTCAGCTTCCGGTCGGGGCCGTGACGGCGCTCGTCGGTGCGCCCGTCTTCATCGCTCTGCTGCGCTCGCGCGCAACGCGCCACCCCTGAGCGGATTCTCAGGCGACGATCCGCTCCGACACCACGATGGCATTGCGGCCTGCGCCCTTCGCACGATAGAGCGCTGCGTCGGCCTCGGCCATCAACCGCTCCGCAAGTGATTTGAAATCGCGGGTCGCGGTTTCCGGTGTCGCGACCGCGACGCCGATCGAGAGCGTGATGGTCTCGGCGACCGGCGCCGCAATCTCGATGGGCGTGCCGCGAACGAGCTGCAGCGCTCGCTGCGCGACCGCCGTGCCATCGGCGACACCGCACTGCGGCAGCACTATTGCAAACTCATCCCCGCCGAAGCGCGCGCCCGTGTCACTCGTGCGCATCTGGGCATCGATGCGCTGCGCGACCTCGCGCAGGACGGCATCTCCGGCAAGATGGCCATAGCGGTCATTGATGCGCTTGAAATGATCGACGTTGATCATCAGGCACGTCACCGACTGATGTGCGCGCTGCGCGCGTGCCAGCTCCTCGCTCAAGCGGGCGTGCAGATAACGTCGATTGTGAAAGCCGGTCAGAAAGTCCGTGAGTCCGCTGCGCAGGAGTCGGGCGCGATTGACGGAATTCTCCACGCAGACCGCTGCGATGACGCCGAGGTGCGCAAGAAAGTCGCTCGCAAGATCGCGGCTGAACCGACCCCGATCGCTGCTGCCGAATACCAGTACCCCATCGAGCTGGCTGCCACGCAGCAGCGGAATGAGTGCGATGCTGCCGAACGCAGCCCCCTTCGGCAGGAGCAACGCGTGATCCGCGGCGTGGTACGGACCGAGCCAGGGTCGCTCGAGCGCGGCCAGCTGCGGCGCCAAGGTGATGAGTCCCTCGACGAATTGCACTTCCGGCAGAGTCTCGAGCAGGAATCCGTCACCGGCGAGCAGATGGCGGATCTCGTGCTGCGGATCGTGCAGCACGAGTGAGACCGCATCGAGCTGGTAGGCCGACTTCAATCCATGGATCAACCGCTCGAGCAGCTGCACCAGCGTGTCCGCGCGCACCAGATCGATCTCGCGCTCCTGCGTCTTGCGCAGTACGGCCTCGTTGCGCGCGGCGGCTTCGGTGAGCGCGGCAAGGCGCGCCGCGAGCTCCGCATTGGCGCGCTCGAGGTCGCCCAGACGTGCATCGCCTGCGAGCGGCTCGGTTTGACCGGAGTGCGATCTGCGCATACTCCCCCGCCTGTGCTCAGGCGCGGCGTTCTGCCACGCTGCGACGATCTTCCAGATATTCGCGCCCCCGATTCATGAGGGCGACGAACGCATCGTGATCCTGTGAGAGCACGGCCGTGCGCAGCCGCTCGACCGCCTGAGAGAGCGCTTCGAGCGACTCGGCGCCATAATCGTTGAGACTTTGGATTTCGTAATACAGCTCCGGGCTCTCCTGCGCCACGCGCGCAGCCACATCGAGCTGAGCATCGAAGGTCGTGCTCGACATCCGCGCAAGACGGGGAGCCGCTTCGCCGCTGCCGGCGAGCGCCGTGAAGAACGCGATGTTGAGCGCGTGCGACAGTCCAAGCACGTAGGCGATCAGGCGATCGTGCTCATCGAGACTCATGACGACCTGCTCGACCATCGTCGGGACGAACAGCTCGCGTACGCGCTCGAGCGCCTCTGCAGAGCCGAGGTCGACGAACACCACGTGCCGGCCGGACAGCAGTTCGGTATCCGGTCCGAACATCGGATGAATGGAGGTCACCTTGCAGCCGTGCGATCTCAACGCCAGCAGTCCCGCGCGCAGCGGCGATTTGAGTGAGCCCACATCGAACACCACCCCGCGCGGCCGGCGCAATGCGAGGTCGCGCAAGATCGCATCCGTCACCCCGAGAGGAGTTGCGAGGACGATGAAATCCTGCTGCAGGTCCGTACGATGCCAGTCATCAACGGCGGTCGCGCCCGGCGGCGCCCCGGCCGGGTCGGCCACCTCCACGCGAAATCCCTGCGATGCCAGGAACTCGACGAACCAGCGGCCCATCTTGCCGCCGCCGCCGATGACGAGAGCCCGCCGGCCCGATCCGACGCCGCGGGCGGCGACGCTTGCCTGCTCCTGCGTCGTGAGCGAGGAGCGGATCAGCAGCCGCAGCAGATTCTCCGCAAGCGCCGGCGAGAGACCGAGCTCGGCAGCCTTCGCACGCGCGCCCATGATGACATCGCGCTCGCGCTGGTAGTCGCGCGTCGGATAGCCCGTCTGCCGCTTCACGCGTGCGATCTCGCCGCCGAACCGCTGGCGCTCGGCGATGAGCGCGAGGAGCTTCCCGTCGATCTCGTCCAGGCGCTCGCGCAGGGCAGGCAGGGTTACATCGTCGCGCGTCATAGGTCGGACTCGCAGGTCGAAGGCCCCTCTTTTAACATGCGCGGCATGATCTCGCCGACCGAGCTTTTGTCCGACCCTTTGCCCGCCGAGCCGTTGCAACAGGCGCATGACTGGCTCGCCGAGGCCTGGCGGCGCCGCCCGCAGGGCAATCCGAACGCCATGACGCTTGCGACCTGCGGCGCCGAGGGGATGCCGTCCGCACGCATCGTGCTGTGCAAGGAGATCGTCCCGAGGCCCGGTTATGTCGTGTTCTACACGAACTACCGCTCCCGCAAAGGTCGCGAGCTCGATGCCAACCCGCGCGCGGCGGCGGTGCTGCACTGGGACGAACTGCGCCGCCAGGTGCGCATCGAAGGTATCGTCGACATCGCACCGGCGCCCGACAGCGATGCGTACTTCGCCTCCCGCGCCCTGGAGAGCCGCATCGGAGCCTGGGCCAGCGCACAAAGCGAGCCTGTCGCATCGCGGGATGTGTTGCTCGCCGCCGTCGAGACCGCCGCCCGCCGTTTTGGGGCTGCGGGCCCGGAGGGCGAGCCTTCCCGCCCGCCGCTCGTTCCGCGTCCGCCGCACTGGGGCGGCTACCGCCTGTGGGCTCAGTCGGTCGAGCTATGGGTGGAAGGCGCCGCGCGCATTCACGATCGGGCGCGCTGGTCGCGGGAACTCGCGCGCGTAGAAGGCGGCCGGATCGCGGCGGGGCCATGGTCCGCCACGCGACTGCAGCCTTGAAGAACACGGAGCGCCGCTGACCCGTGTGGCGACTGCTGCGCATCACACTCCTGCTTCTCGTTCTGGCCGTCGTCGTCAGCCAGACCTGGCTCGATCGCATCCACACGACGAGCTGGAATCGCACTTTGTGGATCGGCATCTATCCGCTCAACGGTGATGGCAGCGAGACCGCCGAGCGCTACGTCAGTGGTTTGCGGGCCGAGGACTTCGTGGATATCGAGCGCTTCTACGCACGCGAGGCGCAACGCTACGGGATCAAGGCTGCAGAGCCGGTGCACGTCGAGCTGTATCCTGCGCCCCCGCAGCTGCCACCGCTCTTGCCGCAAGGGGCCGGCGCGCTGACGACCGTGTGGTGGAGCCTCAAGCTGCGTTGGTACGCCGCGCATGCCGCCCATACCGCAGACCGGCCGCCCTCGCACATCCGGGTGTTCGTTCTCTTTCATGACCCGGCGATGACGCCGCGCGTGCCACACTCGCTCGGCCTCGAGAAGGGCCTCGTCGGTGTGGTGTACGCGTTCGCAGACCGCGGCGCTCAGGGCAGCAATGCCGTCGTGATCGCACATGAGGTGATGCACACACTCGGGGCGACGGACAAGTACGATCCGGACACCGACATGCCGATCTATCCTCAAGGGTTCGCCGATCCCCAGCGCGAACCGCGCTATCCACAGCCTCTGGCAGAGATCATGGCAGGCCGCCGCGCGCTCTCGTCCACGCAGGCCGAGATGCCTGACAGTCTTCGTGACGTGGTCGTCGGGCCGCTCACCGCGGCCGAGATCCGCTGGATTCGCTGATGCCGCTCGAGGCCCGCTCGCTGTGCGTGCACGCCGGAGGGCGCGAGCTCGTCAGCGAGCTGAACTTGAAGCTCGATGCGGGCGAATTTCTCGTCGTGCTGGGGCGCAACGGATCGGGCAAGACGTTGACCCTGCATACCCTTGCGGGCCTGCGGCCCGCCGCACGCGGGAGCGTCTGGCTCGCGGGAAGCCCCATCGAGAAAATCGGGCGCCGCGCGATCGCGCGGCGACTCGGCGTGCTCACGCAGGATACGGAGGAAGGTTTCACCACGACCGTCCTCGAGTCCGTACTCATCGGTCGTCATCCGCATCTCAAAGCCCTCGAGTGGGAGGGCACGGGTGATCGGCGCATCGCGACTTCCGCGCTCGAGCGCGTCGGACTCGCGGAGCTCGCGCAGCGCGGCACCGACACGCTCTCGGGAGGTGAGCGGCGCCGGGCCGCGATCGCGGCGCTGCTGGCACAGGACCCCGAGATCCTGCTGCTCGATGAGCCCACGAATCACCTCGACCCGCATCATCAGCTCACCGTGCTCGAGCTTTTTCACGGGCTCGCTCGCGCGGGACGCACGATTGTCGCAACGCTGCACGATGCGACGCTCGCGGCGCGCTTTGCCGACCGCGCGCTGCTGCTGTTCGGCGATGGACGCTGGCAGGCTGGCGCGGCCGCGGAGCTGCTCAACGCACGGGCGCTCGGAGAGCTGTATCTGACGCCGATGCTCGAGCTCGCGGCGCACGGCCGCAAGATCTTCATCACCGCCTGAACGTCTCGAGCACCCGCGGATGCAGCGTCGGATTCGCGGCAAGAACGCTGCGCGTGGCGAATCCCACCTCATGCCCATCGAGATCGGTGAAGACGCCGCCCGCCTCACGCACGATCACCGCAAGCGCAGCGATGTCCAGAATGCCGACGTTGGATTCCAGGACGACATCGAGCGAGCCGCGTGCGAGCAGGTGGTAGTGAACGAAATCACCGTAGCCACGCAGGCGGTTGACGCGGCCCACGAGCTCGCCGAAGCGCGCCCAGCGCTCGGCGGAGCGAGCCAGAGTTCCCAGATTGCCAGTCGAGAGGATTGCATCGGCGAGATCCGTCGTACGGCTCACCCGCACCTGCGTGCCGTTGAGATGGGCTCCGCCGCCCTCCTCGGCCCACGCGAGCTCGCCGTAGACCGGCGCGCTCGAAACACCGAGCACGAGCCGCCCGCCGCGCATCAGGGCGATCTGTGTGGAAAAGAACGGACAATCTCGAACGAACGACTTCGTACCGTCGATCGGATCGACGAGCCAGACGCTGTCGGCCGAAAGATCGTGCTCACCCGTCTCCTCGCCGTAGAATCCATGCCGCGGAAAGCGCTGGGTCAGCAAGCTGCGGATGACTTCCTCGGCGCGCACGTCCGCTTCGGTGACCGGCGAACGGTCAGCCTTGTGGCTGATGTGCAAATTGCGCTGATACAGCGGACGAATGACTTCCGCGGCGGCGCGCGCTGCATCAAGCGCCGCCTGCAACTCGGGCGATGCATTGGGCACGCGGTTATATTGCCGCGGAAGAGCGGAACATGGGAAATCGACTGAGCAAGATCTACACACGAACGGGCGACGACGGCACCACCGGGCTCGGAGACGGCCGCAGGGTCGCGAAGGATGATCCTCGCGTCGAGGCTTACGGGACGGTGGATGAGCTCAACAGCGCCGTGGGTGTCGTCCTGGCGCTTCCGCAGCTGCCGCCAGCGGTCGCCACGTGCCTCACGCAGGTGCAACACGAACTCTTCGATCTGGGCGGCGAGCTGTGCATCCCGGGTCACTCGATCATCGGCGCCGAGCACGTCACTCGTCTCGAGGAGACGCTGGACTCCTTCAACGACGGGTTGCCCGCGCTGCGCGAGTTCATCCTGCCGGGCGGGGGACCCGCTGCTGCGGCTTGCCACCTTGCTCGAACCATTGCTCGGCGGGCTGAGCGGCGGCTTTGCTCGCTTGCGCGGGTCGAGCGCGTCACGCCCGAGTCGATCCAGTATCTCAACCGACTTTCGGATCTTCTGTTCGTGATCGCGCGGGTCCTTGCGCGGCACGAGCGTGGCACCGAAGTCCTGTGGCGTCACGACCGGGGCGCTGCGACCCGTTAGGACCCGGCACTCGAAGCATGCTCAAGACTCATCGGCCGCTCACGGTGGTGGGCGTGCTCCTCTCGATGTTCATGGGGGCGATGGAAGCCACCATCGTCGCAACCGCCATGCCGACCGCGGTCGAGCAGCTTGGCGGAATTCAGCTGTACGGCTGGGTCGGGGCCGTCTATCTGCTCACCACCACCGTCACGATACCGCTCTACGGCAAGCTCTCCGATCTCTACGGGCGCAAGCCCATCATGATGCTGGGAATGGTGATCTTTCTGGCCGGATCCATCGCCAGCGGATTTGCGCGCACCATGATGCAGCTCGTCATATTTCGCGCCATTCAGGGAGCCGGTGCAGGAGGCCTGCAACCGGTCTCCCTGACCATCATCGGGGACATCTACAAGCCCGCCGAGCGGGCTCGCATTCAGGGTGTGTTCGGCGCCGTATGGGGCGTTGCTGCCATGAGTGGACCGCTGCTGGGCGGTCTCATCGTGCATGCGCTGTCGTGGCGTTGGGTCTTCTTTATCAACGTCCCAGCGGGTCTGCTGTCGGCCCTCCTGATCAGCCTGTTTTTCCACGAGCACGCAGAGCGGCGCGAGCACTCGCTCGATGTACTCGGGGCATTGCTGCTCACGGGCGCGATCGTGGCGGTGCTGCTCGGATCGAGCCGGTTCGCGCCGGTGCTCATGCTCGCGATCGCCGTGCTCGCTTTTGCCGCCTTCGTGATGGTCGAGCGCCACGCGTCCGAGCCGGTGCTCTCGCTCGCGCTGCTGCGTCGGCCGATCATGAGCGTATCGAGCACGGCAGGCGCGACCATGGGCGCCGTGATGTCCTCGACGGTCATTTATCTGCCGCTGTACGTGCAGGCACTGATGGGAGGCACGCCCACGCAGGCCGGCGCGAGCGTCGCGCCTATGCTCATCGGCTGGCCCATTGCGAGCACGCTCGGGGGCCGGATGCTGCTGCGGACCGGTTATCGTCCGCTCGTGCGCAGCGGCTTCGCAGCGCTCACATTGTCCTCGATCGCCCTGGCATTGCTGCTGCGTGAAGGGGCGTCGATTTTCGTCCTCGGCAGCGTGATGTTCGTCATGGGCGCCGGCATGGGCTTTGCCAATACGGCTTTGATGATCGCGGTGCAGGAGAGTGCGACGTGGGAGGAGCGGGGCGTCGCGACCGCGAGCACGATCTTCTTCCGCACCATCGGTGGCGCGCTGGCGGTCGGCGGCCTGGGCGGCGTGCTCGCCGCCGCCATGGGTTCGCACGTGTCGAGCTCGCAGCTCAATCAGCTGCTCGCGCCGGACCACGGCGCGAGCCTCGATCACAGCCTCGTCGTGCAGCTCTCGGCCGCCCTCGGCGGGGGCCTGCACCATGTCTTCGACATCATCGCCGCCATCTCGGTCGCAGCTTTTGCCGCGGCTTTGATGTTCCCGCCGACGAGCATGGCCCGCGAGTCATGACAGCAGCGCGCGCAAGCGCGCCCAGTCAAAGGCCGTGCCCGGGTCGGTCTTGCGGCCCGGCGCGATATCGCTGTGGCCGACGATCCGGCTGCGATCGAGCGCGGGATACGCGAGCAGCAGGGCCTTGATCAAAGCGGCGAGCCGCGTGTACTGAATGTCCTCGTAGGGCGCGTCATCGACGCCTTCCAGCTCGATGCCGATGGAGAAGTCATTGCAGCCCTGCCGGCCCTGATACTGCGACACCCCTGCGTGCCAGGCGCGCAGGCCGAACGGCACGTATTGCACGATGTGGCCGCGACGATCGATGACGGCGTGCGCCGAGACACGGCTGCCCGCAATTTCGCGGAAGAACGGGTGTGCGTCGGCTGGCAGGTTGCCGGTGAAAAGCCGGTCGATCCAGGGGCCGCCGAACTCGCGCGGCGGCAAGCTGATGCCGTGCACGACGATGAGAGCGGGAGCGGCACCATTCGGCCTCGCGTCCGCATGCGGCGAGAGCACCTGGCGCACGCTCTGCGCAAGCCCGGTCGCCGTATCGATGCGCAGCTCGTGCGTGAAGAAGCCCATGTTTGAATGCGATCATGCCAAACTTCAGCGCCGATCGCTTCGCGAGAATGGAGATATGTGATGGACGCCGCGACCGCGGACAACGCACCCTACGTCAGCCGTGATCTCGCCCACGTGTGGCATCCGTGCACGCAGATGAAGGATCACGAGTCCGTGCCGCTCATTCCGGTGCGCCGCGCGCAGGGCGTCTGGCTCGAGGATTTCGCGGGCAAGCGCTATCTCGATGCCATCAGCTCCTGGTGGGTGAATCTGTTCGGCCACTGCAATCCCCGGATCAATGCCGCGGTGCGCGCGCAGCTCGAAAAACTCGAGCACGTCATTCTCGCAGGATTCACCCACGAGGCCGTCATCGAGCTCAGCGAGGCGCTGACGCGCATCGCCCCCGCCGGATTGACGCGCTGCTTCTATGCCGAGAACGGCTCCTCGGCCGTCGAAGTCGCCGTGAAGATGAGCTTTCATTACTGGCGCAATCTCGGCCGCACCGGCAAGCAGCGTTTCGTGACGCTGTCGAACAGCTACCACGGTGAGACGCTGGGCGCGCTCGCCGTCGGCAACGTCGAGCTCTACAAGGAGATCTATCGCCCACTGCTCATGGATGTGATCACCGTGCCCTCACCGGATTGCTTCGAGCGCGAGCCCGGCGAGGATTGGGCCGAGCACTCGCGGCGCAAATTCGCCCACATGGAAGCGGTCCTCGCTCAGCACGCCGAGGAAATCGCCGGTGTGATCGTCGAGCCACTCGTGCAGTGCGCCGCCGGCATGCGCATGTACGATCCGATCTACCTGCGGCTGCTGCGCGAAGCCTGCGATCGCTATGAGGTGCATCTGATCGCGGACGAGATCGCCGTCGGTTTTGGTCGCACGGGCACCCTGTTCGCATGCGAACAGGCGGGAATCCGGCCGGATCTGCTCTGCCTGTCCAAGGGCCTGACGGCGGGCTATCTGCCGCTCTCGGTGGTCATGACGACCGAGCCGGTGTACGCCGCCTTCTATGATGAATACACACAGCTGCGTGCATTCCTGCACTCCCACAGCTACACCGGCAACGCGCTCGCCTGCGCAGCCGCGCGTGCCTGCCTCGAGATTTTTCGCGAGGACGACGTGCTCGGCCGCAACCGGCGGCTTGCCGAGCTCATGCGCGAGCGCACGAGCTGTCTGACCGACCACCCTCACGTCGCCGAGGTGCGCCAGCGCGGAATGATCCTCGCGATCGAGCTGGTGCGTGATCGACGCACCCGCGAGCCGTACCCGTGGCAGGAACGGCGCGGTCTTGTGGTGTACCGGCATGGGCTCGAGCGGGGGGTGCTCCTGCGCCCGATCGGAAACGTCGTCTACTTCATGCCACCGTACGTGATCAGCGAGCAGGAGATCGAGCTCCTGGTACGCGTGGCCTGCGAAGGCATCGCGAAGGCGACTGCCTGAGACTCACCGCCGATGCGCACGAATCGCGTTCATCTACCCGGTCCGCTCACGGCGAACGCCCGCTGCCGCATCAGCGGCAACCCGGCCAATCACGTGGCGCGTGTGCTGCGGCTGCGCGTCGGTGATCCGCTCACCGTCTTCGACGGAACGGGCGGCGAGTTTCCCGCCACCATCGATGAGCTCAGCAAGGATGCCGTCACCGTCACGCTCGCACAGCACGATCCAATCGAGCGCGAGTCGACGCTCTCGATCACCCTCGTGCAGGCGCTTGCGCGCGGGGAGCGCACGGACTGGATCATGCAGAAGGCGACTGAGCTCGGGGCTGCGCGCATCGTGCCACTTGCCAGCGAGCGTAGCGTCGTCCGCCTGGATGCCGACCAAGCGCAGGCTCGTCTCAAGCACTGGCGCGCCATCGTCATTGCGGCCTGCGAGCAATGCGGGCGCAACCGCCTGCCCGAAGTCACAGTGCCGATGAGTCTCGCCGAATGCCTGAGCGCCGAGCTCGCGAGCGAGGCGCCGTCTGCGTCCCTGCGCCTGGTGCTATCGCCAGGCGCTACGCTTCGCGTGCGCGATCTCGAGGGCAGGCCCGGGCGCGTCACGGTGCTGGTGGGGCCCGAGGGTGGACTTTCGCAGGCTGAGCAGCAGGCGGCAGAGCACGGCGGCTTTCGGCCCCTGGCACTGGGTCCGCGCATCCTGCGGACCGAAACGGCCGCGATTACGATGCTGGCCGCGCTGCAGGAACGGCTTGGAGACGCATGAGCTTTTGCCGGGAGCGCTCAGGCTCCGTGCGGATGCGTATCGCTGATCACCTTCGTGAAAAAGTCGTAGATGCTCTGGTCACTCATGCGGCGCGCATTCGCAAGCTCGCCGGCCTTGGTCGCATAGAGCAGCTCGTCCTTGGGTGATAGAACCACCGCAGCAGGGATGCCCTTGCTGATGGGATTGCCATAGCGCTTCGCCAGCTCGAGATTGTGATCCCAGTTGCCGATGTCGATCTTCACCACGACGAAGTGGGAGTCGATCAGCTTCGAATCGGAGCGGTGCAGCGCCTGATCCAGTTCACGGCAGTCCGGGCACCAGTTCGCGCCGAAAATGACCAGTACGTCCTTATGCTCGGCCTGGGCGCTCTTCAGGCCCTGCTGCAACGCAGCTGCCGCATCGGCCTTCTCATCGTACGGAAGTGGCCCGGGAGCTGCGGCTGCGACGAGCACCAGCGAGAGGGCCCAGATCGATGCGATCCAGCCTTTCCATCCTATAAAACGTCTCATGTTTGCAACTTCCGAAGTCGGTATCACAGCTTACTGCGGCGGCGGCGGTGCGCGGGTTTCATCGGCGATCATGTCCTCGAGACGCTCGAGATCCGGCACCAGCGGAGTCTCGTTGACCATGCGCACCTGGCAGATCACCGGCGCCCGCTCGGGAAAGACCCGCGAGTTATCCGGCCGCACGACATCCGAGCTCACCCGCACGAGCTGCGGGAATCCCTGCGAGACCACGCCGAAGTAGCCCGCATCCACCCGTGTGCCCATGCAGTGAAAGACCACGACCCGGCTGCGGCCCGAGGCGGGAGGAATGCTGAGCCCGCATGCGCCTTCGAAGGAGACCAACGGCACGTGGCGTCCGTTCCAGGGAACAGTGCCGATGTACCACGGCGGCGCGCCGGTCATCTCGGCAGGCACCTGAAAGCCGATGACCTCGGCCACGCAGGCGCGCGGAATGATCAGTCGGCCATCGACGAGCGGGATCAGAAGGCTGTAGATCTCCGTGACACGCTCAGCCATCGCGCACCTCTAGGACACCCGGGCTTCGCCGAGCTCGACCCTGCGCGTGCGCTGGGTCTCGCGGTGCCGCTCGACCAGAGGCGCAATCGCATCGAGCAGCTGCGCTTCCTGATAAGGCTTGCCGAGATAGTCGTTCACGCCGAGCTCGATCGCTCGCGCGCGATGCTTCTCGCCGACGCGCGAGGTGATCATGATGATCGGCACATCCTTGAGCCTCGTGTCGTTGCGCACGTGCTTGGCGACCTCATATCCGTCCATGCGCGGCATCTCGATGTCGAGCAGGATGATGTCGGGCACGTGGTCCTGCAGCAGGGACACCGCATCCAGGCCGTCACGCGCCGTCAGCACGCGCATCCCGTTGCGCTCGAGCAGGCGCTGCGTCACGCGACGCACCGTAATCGAGTCATCGACCACCAGGGCGAACGTGCGCCGATCGCCCTTGTCGCGCGGCGCGACCGGCGGCTGCCAGCGTGCCCGCCACTCGCTGCGCACCAGGGCGCCGATGTCGAGAATGATCACGATGCGGCCATCCCCAAGAATCGTCGCACCGGAGATGCCACGAATCGATGAGATCTGCGGCCCCACGGACTTGACGACGATCTCGCGGCTGCCGATCAGCTCATCCGCGATGAGGCCCGTCGAGTGCTCGCCGGCTCGAACGAGCACGATCGGCACCGTCACGTCTCCCTCGGGTAGCGGCGAGGGTTCGAGTCCGACGAACGTCGCGAGATGCTGGAATCGATAGCCCTGTCCGCCATGATCGAACGTCGCAGCGTCACGACCCAGATGGGCCGTGACCTCCGACTTGGCAAGGCGCAGCACGCCCTCCACCGTCGGCAGCGGCAGCGCGTAATGCTCATCGCCCGTGCGCACGACGAGAGCATGGCTGATCGCGAGCGTGAACGGCAGGCGAATCGTGAACTGCGTGCCTGATCCAGCCTGCGTCTCCATGTGCAGAGCGCCACCGAGGCGCTTGATTTCGGTCGCGACCACGTCCATGCCGACGCCGCGACCCGCTTGCTGGGTAATCGTGCCCGCGGTGGAGAACCCCGGCTCGAGAATGAGCTGCATCGCATCCTCGTCGGAGAGCGACTGACCCTGCTGCAAGAGCCCGAGCGCGAGCGCCTTGTCACGGATGGCCTGCAGATTCATGCCGGCGCCATCGTCGCGCACCTTCACCATCACCTCGGCGCCTTCGCGCTGCAGGGTGAGCTCGATGCGCCCGCCATCGGGCTTGCCGCGGGCAACGCGTTGCTCCGGCGTCTCGATGCCGTGCACCACCGCGTTGCGCAGCATGTGCTCGAATGGAGGCAGCATGCGCTCGAGCACCTGACGGTCGAGCTCGCCGGAGGCGCCCTCGACGATGAGCTCGGCGCGCTTGCCGGTATCGGCGGCCGCCTGCCGCACGATGCGTGCGAGCCGCTGCACGTGCCGCTGAAACGGCACCATGCGCGTGCGCATGAGTCCGTTCTGCAGCTCGGTCACCGTGCGCGCCTGCTGCTGCAACAGATTCTGCGTGTCCTGCGTGAGGGTCTCGAGCAGCTGCTGAATGCTGGCCACGTCGCTTGCGGTCTCCGCGAGCCCGCGCGAGAACTGCTGAATCGAAGAGTAGCGGTCGAGCTCGAGCGGGTCGAAGTCACTGCGGTGTCCGCCATCGTCCTCGTGACGATGCAGGATCTGCTTCTCTGTCTCGATCTCGAGCTTGCGCAACTGCTCCTTGAGACGCGTCACGGTGCGGGAAAGCTCACCGAGATTGAAATCGATCGAGCCCAGCTGCTGCTCCAGCCGGGCGCGCGAGATGCTGACCTCCCCGGAGATGTTCAGCAGCTGATCGAGCAGATCCGCATCGACACGCGCCATCTCCTGCCGGTCCCCGGGCGCCACGGGTTCTCGTCCCGGTGGCACCGGTTGCGCAGGCGCGGGCTCATCCTCAGTGGCTTCCTCCGCTGCCTCGGCAGAGCGTGTCGCAGGGGCTGGCGCTTCCGGCGCGACCGGCTGGCTTGGGCTGAGCGATGGCGGAGATTCTGCGGGTCGCGGACTCGGGATCGTCGCGGGCACTCTTGCGGCGGTACGCTGAGGCTCTGCGGCGGATTGAGGTTCGAAGGCCCGGGCGGCCGATGACGGCGCCAAGGCGCGAATGCGCGCGATCGAGTCGCGGGCAGGAGCCACACCGCGTCCGGCCGCCACGCCATCGCGCATCCGAGCGAGCTCGTCAAGGCTCGCCTGCAGAGCATCGAACGTCGCGGCGCTGGCCGGTACGCTTCCGCTGTCGACCTGGTTCACGAGCGACTCGAGCTCGTGGCTCAAGTCTCCCATCGCAGCGATGCCCGCCATCCGGGCACCACCCTTCAAGGTATGCAGCGGGCGCTTCAGCGCTGCGAGCCGCTCACCGCTCGTTGGTTCCTCGCGCCAAGCCGACAGTGCGGTCTCGCAAACCTCGATGAGCTCGGTCGCCTCCTCGGTGAAGATGCTCGCGACCTCGGGATCGAAGTCGGGCGCGGGCTCGGTCTCTGAAACCCGTCGACGGCGGGCTCGGCCGGCTGACCCGACGTGGGCGTATTCGCCGCCATCGACGGGGCGGCGAACGAGCCAGTTTGCGCGTTGGCTTCGGCGTGCTCCGTGATCCTCTGGTCGATCAGCTTCTCCGCATCACCGATGCGCTCGAGCAGCTGTCCATGCGTGACGAAATAGCCCGTTGACTCATCCAGGTGCGATGCGACCGACTCCATCGCCGTCATCGCATCCCCGAGCAGCTCGAGGTCGCTGTCCAGAAGTCCGAGGCCGCTGTCGAAGGCCTTGCGCAGCCAGTGATCCAACGGCTGGGCCAGCCGAATCCCGTGTCGCGCCTGCGCCATTTTCGAGCTGCCGGACAGGGTATGGCAGGCGCGATAGACATCCTCGGGAAGCTCGTGGGGCTCCGGGGCGTCGGTCTCGCGAGCCAGGTAGGCGCGCACCACGGCGATATGCGAGGCGGTCTCGCGTGCGTAGATGTCCCGCAGCACATCGTCGGAGGCGGCGCCGCTCGAGGAGGTCTCGAAAGATGGCGCGGGTGCAGGCGTCGTCGCGGCTGCCCTTGGTTGAGCCGGCTCTGCTGTTTCGGGGTGCGGCGCGGGCGCGGCGCTCGCTGCATCGGGCCTGCCCGCTGCGAGCGAGTGTGCGCGCGTGATGATCGCAGTCGTATCCGTTCGCGGCGCGGCGCCGGTCTCAAGCTGCTCGACCAGCTGCGGCAGCGCCGCCACCGCATCGTGCAGCACGCGCGTGATGGCCGGAGTGCGACCGAGCGTATTGTCGAGCAGCCGGTTGAGCAGGTTCTCGATGGCCCAGGCGAACTCGCTCAAGTCCCGTGCGCCGACCATGCGGCCGCTGCCCTTGAGCGTGTGGAAGCTGCGCCGCACGGTCACCAGCGCGCTCTGCTCGAGTGGGTTGTGCTCCCAGAGCGGAAACTGCTGGGTGATCCTCGCGAGCTCTTCGCGCGCTTCCTCGATGAAAAGATTGGTGAGCTCCGGATCCGCATGCTCCGCCATGGGCGCCGGAGCACCGCGGGCTGCGAGCGTGGGCGGCGCGATCGCGGGGACGGGCGCCCCTCCGACCTCGGGAGCGGACGCCGCCGTGGCGTGCTCGGTGGATATGCCGGCAGACAGATCGATCGTTTCGGCGAACGCGCTCGGCTCGAGCGGCGGTACCGTCGGCACCGCCGGTACCGGCTGCGCATCGAGCGCCTCGAGAGAGGCCTGGGCGTTATCGAGCATGTACCAGGGATCGCTGCGGCCCGCCTGCAGCGTCTCCATGTAGTACTCGAGGCTCACGATCGCATCCGCGAGCCGGTCGAGGCCGCCTCCGCCGAGCGCGCCTCCGCCCGGTTGCATCACGGGCTTGAGGCGCGTGTGAATGGCCTCCACCAGCTCGACCGCGCGCGTCTTGCCGAGCATCAGCAAACCCGCTTTGAGGCCGCGCAACAGCTCGGGCCAGCTGTCGAGACCGCCCGCATCGAGCGTTCCTCCGACACTCTGAGCCACGGACTCCTTCAGACGCGCCAGGTTCAGAATGCACTCGCGCAGCACAGCCGACTGAACCTGCTGGAACTCGGCATCGTGATCCTGCGGCGTCGTGCCACCCTTCGCGCGCGGAACGATCATGCCCACGAGGCGATCGTCGAGCCGGTCTTCGACGCCGATGAGTAAGGCCGCGATGTCCACGAGTGCCGTACCCTCGGGCTGCGCCTTTCCCGAGACAATCGTCTGGAGCCGCTCGGTCGCTTCCTGCACGTTCGCTCGCAACTCGCCGAGCCCGAGCACTCCCAGGGTGTCGCCGATCTTGCGCAGCAGCTCGACCTGCGGGGTGAGCTCCTGCGACTGCACGCCGCCTCGCCGCACGAAGATGTCGAGGACGTCCTTCACCTTCGCCAGATCCTCACGGATCGCGGCCGCAACCGTCTGCATCAGCTTCACGCTGGGTGCCGACAGGCTCTCGCGCTCCTGCTCGATCGACTCGTCGACGGGCAGCAGCTCGTTCAGGCGGAAGGAAGCGCGCACGGCGGTGACTCGCGGCCCCGAAGACTCCGCACGACCGACGTAGTAGAGAAGATTATTGAGAAGCTCCACGGCCGGCGTCAGGGCATAGTGGGCCTCGCCGCTCTCATAGAGACGCTTGATCTCGCGATCCGCAAGTCCGAGCAGCCGCTTGACCGACACACCGCCCTCGAGCCCATTCTCCGACAGGGCCTCGAGCACGGCGCCGACCACCCACCAGAGCTGAAAGACCGGCTGGCGCGTCGCGACCTGCTCGAGCTTCTGCGCGACCGCCGCCAGCATCTCGAGGTTCTGTTCGATGCGCTCGCCACGAATCCAGCCGACGAGGCCGACCTGAAACCGCGCGCGCAGGCGGCGCGCCCACTGCTCGACGGTGAGCGGCGTCTCCCCGGCGGGGACACTCGCGGGCTGCGCCTGACGATCGGACTTCAGATTCAGGAGCAGCAGCGTGCCTTCGGACAGCAGGGCGCTGCCGCGCACGGCGCGCAGATCATTGAGCAGCGGCAGCAGCACGAGGGCGAGGTCGCGTCCGCCGGCAAGCACACGCTCGAGGTAGCTCGGCAGCTGCACCATGGCGCGCATGAGCGCATCGAGGCTCTCTGCCTGATTCTTGCGCTCGCCTACGTTCGCGATCAGATAACGGGCGACGTGCTCCATTTCCTCCGCGAGCAGCGCGGCGCCATAGATCTCGAGCACGCGCAGCACGCCCTGCACCTGATGGAGCTCATCGGCGCAGCGCTCCAGCAGGCTGATGTTATCGGGCTGCTCGACATAACCCTCGAGGGCAGTACGCGCCTCGCCGAGCGCGACATTCAGCTCGCGGCCGACGAACTCGAGCGTCTGCGATGCAACTTCAGCCACGTTAGGTTCCGCTGGCGGCCGAGATGGGAGGCGCGGCGGCTTGGGTATCGTCCGGGCGTTTGAAGGTTCCGGTTGCGGCCGGTGCTGCAGCGGCGCCCGGCAGGCGGAATCCCGCGGCAGCCTTGCGCAGGCCGGCCGACAGCTCCGCGAGCTTGGCGATCGAGACCGAGGTGGCGCTTGTCGAATCCGCCGTCTGCGCGCTGATCTCCTTCAGCACCTGCATGTTGCGTGCGATGTTCTGCACGGCCGAGGACTGCTGGCGGGAGCTCGCCGAGATGTTCTGCACCAGGCTCGCAATCTGATTGGAGACCTGCTCGATCTCCCCGAGCGCAGCCCCGGCGTTCTCCGCAAGGAGCGCCCCGCCGACCACATCGGTGGTGCTGCGCTCCATCGAAACCACGGCCTCGTTGGTGTCGGTCTGAATGGTTCGGACCAGCACCTCGATCTGTTTCGTCGCGTTGGCAGCGCGCTCGGCCAGGCGCTGAACCTCATCGGCCACGACGGCGAAGCCGCGCCCGGCCTCGCCTGCCATGGAAGCTTGGATGGACGCGTTGAGCGCGAGGATGTTCGTCTGCTCGGCAATGTCATTGATGAGCTCGACGATGTTGCCGATCTCCTGCGAGCTCTCACCCAGTCGCTTGATGCGCTTGGAGGTTTCCTGGATCGTCTCGCGTATGGCGTTCATGCCGTCGATGGTGCGGCGAACGGCATCCCCGCCCTTGTGCGCCACATCGACCGAGTGCCGCGCGACGTCCGAGGCGCGCTCAGCGTTACCGGAGACTTCCTCGGTGGCAGCGGCAACGGTGCCAGCCGTCTCGGTCGCGGCTGCGATCTGCTTCGACTGCGCGCCACTCGCCTTCGCCAGATGCTGTGCGAGCGCCTGCGTCTGGCGTGCCGCGCTGTCGAGCTGTATCGCCGACTGATTGATGGTGGTCACCAGCCCTCGCAGGGCATCGACTGCGTAGTTGATCGAGTCCGCGATGGCTCCTGTGATGTCCTCGGTGACGGTTGCCTGCACGGTCAGATCACCATCGGCGAGGCTCGAGAGCTCATCGAGCAGGCGCAGGATGGCCTGCTGATCGCGCTCGCTCTCGGTGCGCTGCGCTTCCACGGCGACCTGCTGCCGCTCCGTCGTACGCCGCAGCTGCTGCAGCCCAAACCACAGCGCCGCAAGAGCCACGAGCGCCCCGACTGCGATGACGAGCGGCAGCCATGCCACGTTCAAGGGGCGCTGCGCGACATCGAGGATGGCGCCGGCGATCACGAGGACGGCGGCCACGGCGATCAGCGCATCGAGCCGGCGCGCACTGCCCGGCGGCTTCGGCGCAATGGGTGCGTTGCCCGCGCCCGCGCGTTCCAGTTTCGGATTGCTCGCGGCCATCAGGCAGCGGCCTCAGCGAATGCCGGACTCTCAAGAATGGAGCGCAGGCTCAGGACGGGCCATTGTTCCTGCGCACGCCGGAAGGCTCCGGCGAGATAGCGCTCGCAGCGCGCGACCGTCGGCGGCGCATCGCCTGAGAACTCACTCTCGGCAAAACGCCGAAATCCCAACACTTCGTCCACCAATAGCCCCGCCGGAATTTCTCGATGATTGACCACAACGATACGCGTGTTGCGGGTCGCAGGCGCGACTCCGCTGCCGATGAACTGTCGCAGATCGACGATCGGCAGCAGCTGCCCGCGAACGTTCGCGAGACCGCGAATCCACACCTTCGCTCCCGGTACGCGCGTGATGCCGCTCGGTACGCTCAACACCTCACGAGTCTCCTCACGCGCGACGAGGAACAGCTCCCCTGCGATGCGCAGGGCCACGCCGACCCATTCGCGCCCCGAGGCGCCTTCCTGGCCCAGTTGCGCCGAGACGGCACGGCCGCGCCGCTCGAGCTCGGCCAACAGCTCGAATGGCCGATCGCGCAAGCTCTTGAGCGATACCCCTTCCATTTGCCCGGGCCGCTCAGGCGGCAAGAGTGGCTTGAGCTTTGGCGACGAGCTGGTCGGGAGAGACAGGCTTGACCATGTAGTCGACGGCGCCCTGCCGCAACCCCCAGATCTTGTCCGTCTCCTGGCCCTTCGAGGTCACCATGATGATGGGGATCGTGCGGGTGCGCGGATCGTTGGCCAGCGTGCGCGTCGCCTGATACCCATTCATGCCCGGCATGACCACGTCCATGAAGATGAGGTCGGGACTCATTTCGCGCGCGAGTCGCACGCCTTCGGCGCCATCGGCAGCGGCGGCGGTACGGTAGCCGTGCCGCTCGAGCGCCTTCTGCATCACGTGAACCTCGGTCGGAGAGTCATCGATGATGAGTATGAGTGGCATTGCCATCATCTCCCGATGTGCGTCTGGATCGCATCCAGTAACTCGTCCTTCGTGAACGGCTTCGTGAGGTAATGCTCCGAGCCGACGATTCGCCCGCGGGCCCGGTCGAACAGGCCGTCCTTCGAAGACAGCATGATGACAGGGATGGAGCGAAAAACCTTGTTGTGCTTGATCAGCGAGCAGGTCTGATAGCCGTCGAGGCGCGGCATCATGATGTCCACGAAGACGATGTCCGGCTGGTGATCGGCAATCTTCGCGAGGGCATCGAAACCGTCGATGGCGGTGTAGACCTCGCACCCTTCCTTCGCGAGGAGGGTCTCGGCCGTGCGCCGGATCGTCTTGCTGTCGTCGATGACCAGTACCTTGAGGCCCTGGAGCTTCGAGTTGGCGCCGGTCACGGTCACAGAACTCCTTCCACCTAAACCTCTATGGTGGCCCGCTCGAACGGCAGGCGCAGCGGGTTTTAACATATCGGCATACCCCCTGCTATGCCAGACGCGTCACGTTTTTCGCAGTCCGAATCGTCCGCCGCTGCTTGCGCGCACCTGGGTGGGACATAAGATGCTCGCATGAAACCCCGTTTGGCTGTCGTGATGGATCCGATCGACAGCATCAAGTACGCAAAGGACTCGACGCTCGCGATGCTGCTCGCGGCACAGGCGCGTGGCTTCGAGCTGCTCTATCTCGAGCTTGCGGATCTGTCGCTGCGCGACGGTCGCGCGCTCGGTCGGGTGCGTCCCCTTAGCGTGCGCGCGGAGGCGTCCTCGTGGTTCACGCTCGGTGATGCGCGGCTCGAGGCGCTCGGCGGCATCGACTGTCTGCTCATGCGCAAGGACCCGCCGTTCGACATGGAGTACATCTATGCCACCTACGTGCTGGAGCGCGCTGAGGAGCAAGGCGCGCTCGTCGTGAACCGGCCGCAGGGCCTGCGGGACATGAATGAGAAGGTCTACACGGCGTGGTTTCCACAATGCTGTGCTGAGACCCTGATCACCCGTGATCTGGCGGACATGGCCGCCTTCCTGCGCGAGCACGGCACGATCGTGTGCAAGCCGCTGGACGGGATGGGCGGCCGCTCGATTTTCGTGCTCGAGCAGGGCGACAAGAACCGCAACGTCGTGTTCGAGACGCTCACGCAATACGGCCAGCGCTTTGCCATCGTTCAGCGCTACCTACCGGACATCGTGACCACGGGCGACGCGCGCGTGTTGCTGATCGACGGCGAGCCTGTGCCTTATGCGCTGTCGCGCATTCCCACCCCGGAGGACAACCGGGGCAACCTCGCCGCCGGCGCCCGCGGAGTCGGACGGCCGCTCGATGAGCGGGACCGCTGGCTGGCCGCTCAGATCGGGCCCACGCTCGCCTCTCGCGGAATGCTTTTCGTCGGCCTGGATGTCATCGGGGGATATGTCACCGAGATCAACGTGACCAGTCCGACCGGCATCCGAGAGCTCGACAAGCAGTTTCACATCGATATCGGCGATCTGCTGATTCAGGCCATCGAGCGGCGTCTCAGCGCGCGCAAGCACTGAGCCGCTATACTGGCGTCACGGGGCGGTTTTCACGGTGAATTAAGCGAGTGGCACGACAAGCTCTGGTACTGCGCGAAGGATCGGCGCCCGTGCGCGACCGATTGCTGACGACGCTGTTCCTGGCGGGGGTCCTGCACGGCATCGTGATTCTCGGTCTCACCTTCAGTGCAGGAGCCCGGGACGGCGAGAGTGCGCCGGGACTCGAAGTGCTGCTGGTCTCGGACGAAGTACCGTCCGCCGAACGCAACGATTCAGCGACGTATCTTGCGCAGCGCACCCAGCTGGGCTCGGGCAACACTCGCGATGCGGTCTCCCCGCGCAATCGCGAGACCTCGCGGCCGATCATCGCCCACGATGGCCTGATCGATGGCGTCAGTCTGGATGCGCGCGGTCGCTCGAAGGGCGGGGCCTTTGAGCATGTGCTTGCCACGACGGCACTGCAGCCGGATATCCGTTACTTCACGGATTCCGGCCAGGGTGATTCGGCGACCGACAAGCCACTGCTGATTCCCGATCGTTCGACGGAACAGCCGGGCCCGGATGACGAATCGGGACCTGCGCAGCTGCGCGGCCCGCGTCGAGACGAGCTGTGGATCACACCGGATTCGCGCGAGGCGACCCTCGCGCCGTACCTCGATGCGTGGCGGCGCAAAGTCGAGCGCATCGGCACCCTCAATTACCCAACGGCTGCACGCCAGGCCGGGGTACAGGCCAGTCCGATCGTGGAGGTGGCCATTGGGGCCGACGGGCACCTGGAGCAAGCGCGCATCCGGCGCGCCAGCGGCTTCGCCGACCTGGATCACGCCGCGCTCGAAATCCTCAAGCTCGCAAGCCCCTTCGATCCTTTTCCGCCGGAGCTCGCGGCCAAGTACCACACGCTGCGCTTTGCGTATGCGTGGCTTTTCGTCGGCGGCCGCGTCCAGAGCGGAGCGGTGTCCACCGTTCCTTGAGACCCGAAGGAGCCGCGCCCATACTTGATGCATGGGCGCCGATAGCCTCACGAATCACCTGCTGATCGCCATGCCGGCGCTGATGGATCCGAATTTCTCGCATACGGTGACCCTGGTCTGCGAACACACCGACCGCGGTGCGCTCGGCATCGTCCTCAACAGGCCACTGCCGATGCGCCTGTCCGAAGTGCTCACACAGATGAAGCTCGAGGCGCGTGACGAGCAGATCGGTGAGCAGCCGGTTCTGCGTGGCGGACCGGTGCAGACGGAGCGCGGTTTCGTGCTGCATCGCCCGGGCGGCGATTGGGATAGCACGCACGCCGTCTCCGAGCTCATTCAGGTCACGACCTCGCGTGATGTGCTCGCGGCGATGGCGCGCGGCGAGGGTCCCTCGGACGCTTTCGTCGCGCTCGGCTACGCAGGCTGGGATGCGGGTCAGCTCGAGCGCGAGATCCGCGAGAACGCATGGCTGCCGGTGCCGGCCGATGAGCGCCTCGTGTTTCAGCTCCCGTTCGCGGAGCGCTGGCAGGGATCCTGGCAGCTGCTCGGCATCGATGTGGAGAAGTTGAGCTCCGTCGCGGGCAATGCCTGAGGCGCGCGCTTACACCCTCGTCGCCTTCGACTTCGGCTTGCGACGCATTGGCATCGCTGCCGCCGACACGGTCACCGCAAGTCCCGCCCCCCGCCCCGCGGTGCACGTCCTGAGCGACGGACCGGATTGGGCTCGCATCGAGCACGAGATCCGCGGCCTGCAGCCCCAGGTGCTCATCGTCGGCATCCCTTATAATGATGATGGCAGTGCCAGCTCGCTCGCCGTTGCGGCGCGCAGCTTCGGCGCCGCGCTCGAGTCTCGCTTCGGTCTCAAAGTGCACTACGTGGATGAACGCTTCTCCTCGCTCGAGGCCAGCGCGCGGCTCGCCGACAGTCGACGACGCGGCGAACGGGGCCGTCGCGTCCGACGAGAAGACGTCGACAGCGCCGCCGCAGCGATCATTCTCGAGCGCTGGCTCGCCGGTGAGGGCCGTACCGGTGAGCATTGAGTCTTCCGGGCAGCTGCGCGCGGACGGCTCCCTGCGCCACCTGCTCACGCTCGAGACTCTGCCGCGCGAGATCATTGAGCATCTTCTGGAGGAAGCGCAGCGCTTCGTGCGCCCCCTCGGGCAGCCGCCTCCGGTCAGCACGCAGCTCGCAGGTGTGACCGTCGCCAATCTCTTCACCGAGCCATCGACGCGCACCCGGGTATCGTTCGAGCTCGCCGCCAAGCGGCTTGGCGCGGATGTCGTCAATCTCGAGGTGCAGCTTTCGTCACGCGTCAAGGGCGAAAGCATGCTCGATACCGTCTATACGCTCGAGGCGCTGCACGTCGATGTGATGGTGATCCGCGATGCGGAGGCAGGCGTGGCCGGCCTCGTCGCGCAGCACGTGCGTCCGCATGTGAGCGTTCTGTCCGCAGGCGAGGCTCACGTTTCGCATCCGACGCAGGGCTTGCTCGATGCTCTGACGGTCCGGCAGCGCAAGCCGGACTTCGAGCGGCTCGCGCTCGCGATCGTGGGCGATGTACGCCATTCGCGCGTGGCCCGCTCGGCTTACCACGCGTTTCGCGCTCTGGGCACTGGAGAGCTGCGCATCGTCGCTCCGCCGGCGTTCATGCCCGAGGCGGACGAGTTCGCCGGCTGCGTTCGGCATACGCAGCTCGCGAAGGGACTCAAGGACGTTGATGTGATCATGATGCTGCGAATCCAGAAGGAGCGTATGACGCAAGCCGCTCTGCCGGATGCGGATCGGTATTTCGCCAAATACGGACTCACGCCGGAGCGGCTCGCCCTCGCCAGGCCCAATGCGATCGTCATGCACCCGCAGCCGATGAATCGCGGCACCGAAATCGCATCCGACGTCGCCGATGGACCCCAGTCCGTCATCCGCGATCAGGTGCGCAACGGCGTTGCCGTTCGCATGGCGGTGCTCAAGGCCGTCGCAACCACGCACGGCCAGCGCGCGTGAGCGCCGAGATCGCGCCACCCGCCGCGCCCGTCATCGAGCCGGCACCGCCTGCCGCCAGCACGCGGCCGCAGCAGGAAGGGTCGCAACGCGGCACCATCTTTCTCGAGTCCGCACGGGTGCTCGTGCAGGAAGCCTTCCCGGGACGGCAGTACGTCGTGCGCCTGCATGCACCACAGTGTGCGGCACGGGCACAGCCCGGATCGTTCGTGCATCTGACGTGCGATCCGGCAATTGCCCTGCGGCGCCCGCTCTCGATCATGCGCGCGGATCCATCCGAGGGTTGGATCGAGCTCCTTTATAAGGTCGTGGGTCGCGGGCTCGATGCCCTGGCGAAACGGCAGCCGGGTGAGCAGTTGAGCCTTCTGGGACCCATCGGTCGCGGCTTCACGGCGCATCGTGACAGGCCGCGCGCGCTCCTGATCGGCGGCGGTGTCGGCATTCCGCCCATGGTTTTTCTCGCCGAGCGGCTGCGCTTGCGGACGGATGCGCCGTTTGCGCCGCTCGTGCTGATGGGCTCGGAGATCCCGTTCCCGTTTCGGACGCGCCCATCCCGCATCCTCATCGCCGGGATGCCCGCGGGCTGCATCGCATGCATGCCGTCGCTCGATGGTCTTGGCATCGCAAGCCGGCTGGCGAGCCGCGCCGATCTGCCGGGTTGCTTCGAGGGCTTCGTCACCGAGCTCGCCGACTCCTGGCTCGCCGGTCTCGGACCCGATGCGCTTGCGCAGGTGGAGATCTTTTGCTGCGGACCTGAGGCGATGCTTCGCGCTTGCGCAAGTCTCGCGCGGCGCTATGCCCTGCCCTGCCAGGCGTCGCTCGAGGAATTCATGGCCTGCGGTGTCGGCGGCTGCGCCGGCTGCACGGTGCTGGTGCACTCCACGCCGGGTCCCGCGATGCGACGCGTCTGCGTCGATGGGCCCGTGTTCGATGCGCTGGAGGTTCTTTAACCCTCAGCCGAAGTTGATCTTGGTCTCGAGGTTCGCGCGCGAGTCGGCGTTGGCGAGCGCTTCCTCGAGCTCGACGCGGTTCTGCGTATAAAGCGTGTGCAGTGCGACATCGAAGCTCTGCACGCCGCGCTCGCCGCTCGCGACGATGGCCTCCTTCACGCCGACCACGTCTCCCTTCTTGATGAGCTCGCAGATATAAGGCGTATTGAGCAGGACTTCGACCGCAGCGCAGCGCTTGCTGTCCTTGCCGAGCACGAGGCGCTGTGCGAGCACGGCGCGCAGATACTGCGACAGATCGAGGTAGATCTGGTTGTGCTGCTCGCGCGGGAACATGTTGATGACCCGGTCCATGGTCTCGGCGCAGTTGTTGGCATGCAGGGTCGCGAGCACCAGATGCCCGGTACCCGCAAGACTGATGGCGGCCTCCATGCTCTCCCGATCACGGATCTCACCGATCAGGATCACGTCGGGCGCTGCGCGCATGACACCGCGCAGAGCACGGGCGAAGGACTTGGTGTCGAGCCCGACTTCGCGCTGATTGACGATCGAGCGCTTGTTGGTATGCAGGAACTCGATGGGGTCCTCGATGGTAACGATGTGGTCGGATGAGGTCTCGTTACGATGATTGATCATCGCGGCGATCGAGGTCGACTTGCCCGATCCGGTCGCGCCGACCACGAGCACGAGGCCACGCTTGAGCATGATGAGGTCGCGCATGACCTCCGGCAGGCCGAGCCCATCGAGCCTTGGCATGTCCGCGGAGATGTAGCGCAGCACCATCGCGGGGAAACCGCGCTGCAGGAAGACGTTGACGCGAAAGCGCCCGAGCCCCGGCTCCGAGATCGCGAAGTCGAGCTCGAACTCCTGCAGGAAGTGATCGCGCTGTTCATTGGTCATCAGGGCATATGCGGTCTGCTTGACGACTTCCGGGGTCAATATGTTCTTGTTGACCGGGAAGATCTGCCCTTCGATCTTGATCTTGATGGGAGCGTTCGCCGTGAAAAACAGGTCCGAGGCGCGCTTCTCCACCATCAGCTTGAAGAGCGGGCGGGTGTTGAGCGTGCCATGGCTGCCCGCGCCCTCGGGCACCGCCGCGGCCACCGCGACGCGTAGATCCGTCACCTCGTTCGTGGATGCCATGATCTTCTAGATGCTGCGCCCTTCGTTCTCTTCCTCGACGATGTGCAGCGCGGAACCGTCGTCGATGTTCTTGACCTCACGCTTGCTCTCGAGCTTGATGCGCAACCGCAGCTCGTTCTTCGAGTCCGCGTTCCGCAGGGCATCCTCGTACGAAATGAATCCGGTCTCGTACAGCTCGTAAAGGCACTGATCGAAGGTCTTCATGCCGAGCCGCGTCGAGCGCGCCATGACTTCCTTGATCTTGGCGACTTCGCCCTTGAAAATGAGGTCCTGCACGAGCGGCGAGTTCAGCATGATCTCCGTCGCGGCGATGCGGCCGGACCCCGACTCGCGCGGGATCAGGCGCTGCGAGACGAATGCGCGCATGTTGAGCGAAAGATCCATGAGCAGCTGTTCGCGCCGCTCATCGGGGAAAAAGTTGATGATGCGGTCGAGCGCCTGGTTCGCGCTGTTGGCGTGCAGCGTCGCGAGCACGAGATGGCCGGTCTCGGCGAACTGAATGCCGTACTCCATGGTCTCGCGATCGCGGATCTCACCGATCAGGATCACATCCGGCGCCTGCCGCAGTGTGTTCTTGAGAGCGCTGTGCCAGGAATCGGTATCGACGCCCACCTCGCGGTGCGTGATGACGCAACCCTTGTGCTGGTGGACGTACTCGACCGGATCCTCGATGGTCACGATGTGACCGCGGGTCTTCTCGTTGCGATAGCCGACCATGGTTGCGAGCGTGGTCGACTTGCCGGAGCCCGTGCCGCCGACGATGATGACGAGGCCGCGCTTCGACAGCACGACCTCCTTGAGCACCGCCGGCAGATCGAGCTCCTCGAAGGTCGGGATCTTCGCGTTGATCAGGCGCACCACGCAGCCGGTCGAGCCCTGCTGCACGAACGCGCTCACGCGGAAGCGGCCGATACCGGGGGGTGCGATCGCGAAATTGCACTCCTTGCTGGCATCGAACTCTTTGGTCTGCCGGTCGTTCATGATCGCGCGCACCAGGGTCGCAGACTGCTCGGGCGTCAGCGCGCGCTCACTCTGCGGGCGAATCTCGCCGTCGACCTTGATCGCGGGCGGGAATCCGGCGGTGATGAAGAGGTCGGAGGCCTTCTTCTCCGTGACACGGCGCAGTAGGTCCTGCATCAGCTTGATGGCTTGATCGCGATCCATGTTCGCTCCTCGGGCGTCTTATTAGTTACAGCGCATCCTTGTTCTGCGCCTTGTAGCGCGCCTCCTCCTTGCTCACCATGCCCTTCGTCACCATTTCGGTAAGACACTGATCGAGTGTCTGCATGCCCTGCGACTGACCGGTCTGGATGGAGGAGTACATCTGCGCAATCTTGCCTTCCCGGATCAGATTGCGGATGGCCGGCGTACCGATCATGATCTCGTGGGCCGCGACGCGGCCGCCGCCGATGCGCTTGAGCAGACTCTGCGATATGACGGCGCGCAGGCTCTCGGAGAGCATCGAGCGCACCATCTCCTTTTCCGCCGCCGGAAAGACGTCGACGATACGATCGATCGTCTTGGCCGCCGAGCTCGTATGCAGGGTGCCGAATACGAGGTGTCCCGTCTCGGCAGCGGTCAGCGCGAGCCGGATCGTCTCGAGGTCACGCATCTCGCCCACGAGCACCACGTCGGGATCCTCGCGCAGCGCCGAGCGCAGCGCCTCGGAGAACCCCAGCGTATCGCGATGAACCTCGCGCTGATTGATCAGGCAGCGCTTGGACTCGTGGACGAACTCGATCGGATCCTCGATGGTGATGATGTGGTCCGGACGATTGTCGTTGCAGTGATTGATCATGCCCGCGAGGGTGGTCGACTTGCCCGAACCGGTCGGACCGGTGACGAGCACGAGTCCGCGCGGCAGCATGCACAGATCACGGAAGATCTTCGGCGCCTGCAGGTCATCGAGACTCAGGATGGCCTGCGGAATGTTGCGGAAGACGGCTCCGGCGCCACGGTTCTGGTTGAATGCGTTCACGCGAAAGCGCGCGAGCTTGGGAATCTCGAACGAGAAGTCGGTCTCGAAGAACTCCTCGTACGCCTTGCGCTGCTTGTCGTTCATGATGTCGTAGACCATGCTGTGCACTTCCTTGTGCGTCAGCGCTGGCATGTTGATGCGCTTCATATCGCCATCGACACGGATCATCGGCGGAACGCCCGCCGACAAGTGCAGGTCCGATGCATTGTTCTTCACGGCGAACGCGAGAAGTTGCGCGATGTCTACGGCCATCTATGCTCCTAGCCGATGTGCGAGACCTGGTCGGAATCGACAGGAGTATAGGGAGGGGGTCCGGGGTCCATATGTTACTAGGTCCGCAGAATTTGCCGGAAAGCCTCCAGCGTGTGCGAACACGTATTGCTGCAGCCGCACGCTCGAGCGCCCGGAATGTCGACTCGATCACACTCGTGGCGGTCAGCAAGTCTCAGCCGGCCGAAGCGATACGCGCGGCAGAGCGCGCCGGCCTTGCGGACTTCGGGGAGAACTACCTGCGCGAGGCGCTCGCAAAGCGGGAGGCGCTCGCGGAGCTGCGGGTCCGCTGGCACTTCATCGGGCAAATCCAGGCCAACAAGACGCGTCCCATCGCCGAGTGGTTCGACTGGGTGCATGGCGTGGATCGGCTACGCATCGCGGAGCGCCTCGCCGCCCAACGGCCCTTTCACGCGCCGCCTCTCAACGTGTGCCTGCAAGTCAACGTCGCCGGCGAGGCGGGCAAGGGAGGCGTATCGCCTGCGGAGCTGCCGGCACTGGCCAGCGCCGTGGCGCAGCTGCCGCGGCTTACGCTGCGCGGACTCATGTGCCTGCCACCGCCCGAAACGCAGCCGGCGCGTCAGCGCCACTGGTTCGCACAGACCCGACAGCTGTTTGACGCGCTCAACGCGGGCGGCGCGCACCTCGATACCCTCTCGATGGGCATGAGTGCCGACCTCGAGGCCGCCATCCTCGAGGGCGCGACGATGCTGCGCATCGGTACGGCGCTCTTCGGTGAGCGTCCGCGCCACGCGATCGAATGAAGCTATACAATCCGCGACCGTGGACTTACCTCGGATCGCAATCATCGGCGGCGGCCACATGGGCCGGGCGCTCGTCGGGGGACTCGTTCGGCGTGGCGTGCGGCCCGAGCACATCCGTGTGGGCGATGCGAGCGATGCGGTGCGCGGCGCCCTGGAGCGGGATTTCGGCATCCGCACCGATGCGGATAACACGGCGGCCATAGCCGATGCCGCGGTCCTGGTCGTCGCGATCAAGCCGCAGGATAGTGCGGTCGTGCTTTCGCGACTGGCGCCACAACTTGGCACGCGGCGTCCGCTGATCATATCGGTCGTCGCTGGTATCCGCATCGCCTCGCTCGAGACCTGGTGCGGTGAGGAGCTCACCATCGTGCGCGCCATGCCGAACCGGCCGGCTCTGCTTGGGGCTGGAGCCACGGGTATCTACGCGCCCGAACGTGTGAGTCCCGGGCAGCGCGCGCTCGCAGAGGCAGTCATGCGCTCGGTCGGTGAGGTCGTGTGGCTGCGGGCCGAGCACGAGATCGATCTTGTGACTGCCTTATCCGGCAGCGGCCCGGCGTATTTTTTCCTGCTGGGCGAGCACATGACGCAAGCCGCGATCGGGCTCGGCCTCGAGCCCGAGACGGCTCGAACCCTGGCGGTCGCGACGCTCTACGGTGCCGGCCTGCTGGGACACGCCGAAGGTGATCTTGCTCGACTGCGCGCCGAGGTCGCCTCGAAGGGTGGCACGACCGAGGCCGCAGTGCGTGCGTTCGAATCGGACGGACTCGGCGCCTCGGTCGCGAGCGCGATGTCGGCCGCAGCGCGGCGCGCCCGCGAGCTCGCCGAGGAGTTCGGGGCGGTGCAGCGATGAGCGTCATCATCTTCATCGTGGGCGAGCTGCTCACTCTCATGCTTTTCGTCGTCCTGCTGCGGCTTCTGCTGCAGTGGTCGCGCGCGGATTTCCGCAACCCGATCAGTCAGGCGGTGGTGCGCATCACGAATCCGCTCGTCATGCCGCTGCGCCGCATATTGCCGCCCGTCGGCAAGGTGGACACGGCCTCGGTCGTGGCCGTTCTGCTCGTCGCGCTCGTGGAGGTCGCGATTCTCGCGACTTTGCGTGGCTTCGAGCTGCCGCCGCTCGCCTGGTTGCGCGAGGCGCTGCTCGAGATCGTGCGCACGCTGCTGCGCACGTACCTCTACGCGATCATTCTGTATGCGCTCTTGTCGCTGATCGCGCCGGGCGGCTATTCCCCGGTGCAGTCTCTGCTTACGAGCCTGTGCGAGCCGGTGCTGCAACCGATCCGCCGGCTCACTCCGCCGCGCTGGTTTGGCGGGCTCGATCTGTCGCCGCTGTGGGCGTGCATCATCATTCAGGCCGCGCTGCTGCTCATTCCCTGACGCGGTCTCGACGGCAAAACCGGGTAAAACAGCCACTTGCGCGCCGGCCATGGCAGGCGCACGAGCCGCAGTGCAATGCGCCGCGGCGCGCGTGCTTTCGCGACGATGACGAGGAAACACTGGAAAAAAAGGCATTTCGTCAGCTCGCGCGGACGAGAAATCGCTTGCTATCGCTCGCGCATGTGCTATTTTCCGCGGCGATTCGTTGAGCGCGGTGCGTTCCGCGCTTCATTGTCATTCATTCGAGGAGTATCGACACATGGCGAAAAAGGGTGGCGCACCTACCAAGTCGGAGATTCTGACTCAAATTTCCAAGGACACCGGACTGTCGCGCAAACAGGTCGGCGGGGTCTTCGATTCCCTGGGTGGAGTGATCAAGAAGAGCCTGCGTGGCAATGGTCTTTTCACGATGCCCGGACTGCTGAAGATGAAGGTGGTCAAGCGGCCCGCCACGAAGGCGCGCGAGGGCGTCAATCCGTTCACCGGCCAGAAGATGATGTTCAAGGCGAAGCCTGCCAGCAAGAAGGTTCGCGTGATGCCGCTGAAGAGCCTGAAGGGAATGGTCAATTCCTAAGGCGAGCGCGGGCATGCCCGTGCATGGCCTCATGGCCCTGATTCTCGGGGTCCGCGCGCGAGCGCGGGCCCCGCAGATTTCCTAGGAAACCCCCCGCCCGAACGCAACGACTGCTTCGCGCAGCTCCGGCAGCCGCCCATGAAAGAAATGGCTCGCGCCGGCTAAGACCGCCACCGCCGGCGCGGGCGTCACCCGCGCGGCCCAGCTCAATACCACCTGCGGATCGACGACCTCGTCCGCATCACCCTGCACCAGAAGCCACGGACAGCGTGGCACGGGCTCATCCGCTGCGAGCAGCCGATCGACCGCGGGCGCCACGGCCACCACCCGCTGCGGCTGCGCGCGCAGCGCAGCGCGAATCGCGACGACACCCCCGAACGAAAATCCGAGAATCCACAAGGCGGCCTGCGGCCAGCGCGCTCGACCCCACGCTACGACGGCCAGGGCGTCGTCGACTTCGCCTCGAGCGTCGTCGAACTGACCGACACTCTTGCCCACGCCGCGGAAGTTGAAGCGCAAGGCGGGATAGCCGAGCTCGAGCACACTGCGCGCGAGCGTATGCGCCACTTTGTTGTCGAGCGTGCCGCCGAAGAGTGGATGGGGATGGCAGACGACGCCGAAGCAGGCCACGCGTTCGAGCTCGATGGGCTCCTCACACAGCAACTCGAGGGCCCCGGCAGGCCCCTCGATGCTCAGGCGCTCGGCGCGGGTGCGCACGTGGCCGCGCTCGGCATGCCGGCGAGCCGGATCAGCAGGCGGTTGAGGCGTTGCACGTACTCGGCAGGATTGCCGAGCTGACCACCTTCGGCCAGCGCAGCCTGGTCGTAGAGCAACTGCGCAAGCTCGCCGAACTCGGCTGTATCGCGCACGCCGTCCAGATACTTGACGATGGGATGGCCGACGTTGAGCTCGAGCAGCGGACGCACGGTGGGCGCCTTCTGACCGGCCGCATTGAGGATGCGGCGCATGTTGGCTCCCGGGTCGTGCTCGCCGAGCACCAGGCACGCGGGCGAATCCTTGAGGCGCGAGGCGAGCTTGACCTCGGTGACGCGCTCCCCGAGTGCGTCCTTCACGCGCTTCAAGAGCGACTTGCTCTCCTTGAGGTCCGCTTCCGCCTGCACGCGGTCCGCCTCGCTCGCAAGGCCTCCAAGCTCGAGGTCGCCCCGCGCGGCGTCCTTGAAGCGCTTGCCCTCGAAGGCATCGATCTGACCCATGACCCACTCGTCGATGCGCTCGGACAGCAGCAGCACCTCGATGCCGCGCTCCTTCAGGCGCTCGATATACGGGCTCGCACGCGCAGCCTCGATACTGTCGGCGATCAGGAAATAGATGCGCTCCTGGCCCTGCCGCATCCGAGCCAGATAGTCCTTGAGGCTGACGGCCGGCTCGTTGCCCGACTCATGGGTGCTCGCGAACCGCAACAGCGGGAGGATCTTGTCGCGATTCGCGGAGTCCTCCGCCAGTCCCTCTTTCAGTACGGTCCCGAACTCCTGCCAGAAGGTTCGGTACTTCTCCGGCTCCTCGCTCGCGAGGCGGCCGAGGAGCTCGAGCACCCGGCGGGTGAGACCGCTGCGAATGGCTTCGACCTCCGAGTCCTGCTGCAGCAGCTCGCGCGAGATATTGAGCGGCAGATCGCTCGAGTCGATGACGCCTTTGACGAAGCGCAGATACAGGGGCAGGAATTGCTCGGCATCGTCCATGATGAAGACGCGTCTGACGTACAGCTTGAGCCCTCGCGCCGCGTCGCGCTGCCACAGGTCGAACGGCGCGCGCCCGGGGATGTAGAGAAGGCTCGTGTATTCGCGCTTGCCCTCTACCTTGTTGTGGCTCCAGGCGAGCGGATCCGAGAAATCATGCGCGAGGTGCTGGTAGAACTGCTTGTACTCCTCATCGGTGACCTCGCTGCGAGGCCGGGCCCAGAGCGCTTTCGCCTGATTGACCGGCTCGTACGTGGAGGCATCGTCCGCCTTGCGCATGAGCACCGGAAAGGCGAGGTGATCCGAGTAGCGATGAATGAGGGCTCGGAGCCTGAACGGATCGGCGAACTCCGCCGCGTCCTCCTTCAGGTGCAGCGTCACGCTCGTGCCGCGCTCGGCGCGCTCGATCTGCTCGACCGTGAACTCACCGTCGGCCTGCGACTCCCAACGCACCCCGAGCGCAGGCGCCGCCCCCGCCTTGCGCGACAGCACCTCGACGCGATCCGCGACGATGAACGCGGAGTAGAAGCCGACGCCGAACTGCCCGATGAGCTGTGAGTCCTTCTGCTGATCGCCCGACAGGGACTTGAAGAACTCGGCCGTGCCCGAACGCGCGATCGTGCCGAGGTTCGCGATCGTCTCCTCGCGGCTCATCCCGATGCCGTTGTCCCGAATGGTCACGGTCCGCGCGGATGGATCGCTGTCGACCCAGATCTGCAGGTTGGAGTCGTCGGCCAGGAGCGTGGGCTCGGCGATAGCCTGGAAGCGCAGCCGATCGTTGGCATCGGAGGCGTTCGAGATCAGCTCTCGCAGGAAGATCTCGCGGTGGCTGTATAGGGAGTGGATCATCAGCTTCAGGAGCTGACGCACCTCGGCCTGGAAGCCAAGGGTTTGTTTCTGGGTGTCGGACATGCTGACGGCTCGCAAAATGGAAGCGCGAGCGTGCCATCTTGGGAGTCCTGAGGAGATTTTCAAGGCTCGGCCGTGACGGGCCGAGAGCCGCTCGATCAGCCGATCGAGCTCAGGTGCAGAAGCGCAGCGTGCAGCATGGTGGCGCCGGCCAGGAGGCCGCCGCCCAGGGCTCCGGCAGCGACCGCCACTCGTGCGCCGAGGCCCGCGACTTCGCCTGCCGCGGACGCGGCGAGGTGACGACACGCCCACGTGATGTCGTCGAGTTCATCCCATAGCAGCAGCAAACGCTCCATTGCATCACTCTACGGAACGCGTTCGATTCCAAACGTGCGTGATCTCACAGTCGATGATTCCCGTGTGAATGGCTTGCAGGCGTTATGCAGCCTGCGTAGGCTTCGACCCTGCCGCAGCGCACCGAGAGACCGCACCATGCAGCGCATAGTCGTCTTGAACCCCAAAGGGGGCTCCGGCAAGACGACCATCGCGGTGAACCTGGCGAGCTACTTCGCTTCCCGTCAGCAAAGACCTGTCCTGATGGATTTCGACCCGCAGGGCTCGTCCCTGCGCTGGGTCAAGAAGCGCCAACCCGCTCAAGCCCCTGTGCACGCCGTCGCGGCATTCGAGCGCGACCCGCGCATGACGCGCAGCTTCCAGCTGCGTCCTCCGGATGGCACAACCCATGTCATCGTCGACACACCTGCCGCGCTCGAGCCGCAGGAGATGCCTGACATAACGCGCACGGCCGACAAGATACTGGTGCCGGTGCTGCCGTCGGACATCGATATCCATGCGTGCTCGGGGTGCATTCGCGATCTGCTCCTGGTCGCGAAAATCCGGCGCGATGAGAATCGCCTGGGTGTCATCGCCAACCGGGTGCGGCGTAACACCCTGACGTATCAATCCCTGATTCGCTTCCTGCAGACGCTCGGCGTACCGATCGTGGCGACGATCCGTGACTCGCAGAATTATGTGCGGGCCGCCGAGCTCGGGCTCGGAGTGCATGAGATGAAGAGCTACGTGGTGCGGGACGATGTGGAGCAGTGGGAACCGCTCATCGCCTGGCTGGCGCAACCGAGCGCGATCCGCACCTCGGTCTCGCCGGGCTCGACGCCGGCGGCGATGGCGGGTGCCTAGCGCGTCACGGGCGGGCTATTTCTTCTTCTGATCCTCTTCCCAGGAATCCTTGACCTGCTCAGCCCAGCTCTTGTAGTTCGAGAGTGTATGCAGGTTCTTGGTGATCGCTGCGTGTCGTGCCCGTGCGCGCTGCATGCGATCAAGCCAGCTCGCGTACGGATCCGGAGGATTGGACGGCGCCGGCGCGGCGGCCGGCTCGTTGCCCGTGACGGGCAAACCTCCCCGTGTCCTGTCCGATGAGCTCATGACGACTCCTGAAACTGTTCCGCCAGCGTACGTAGTTCGCCGCCGCAACCGCAGGAACTGGTTCACAAGCATTTCGCGATGATCGAGCGGCTGGGACACAACTCTCGTGCATCTGCTCACAGCCATCGCGCGCGCGGAGTGTTATGTCACGCGACGAGGCGGTAGCACGGGCGATAGGTGGCACCGGGAAGCTTCATGCGCTGCTGCTCGACGAAGGCAGTGAGCAGCTCATCGAGCAGGCGCATGATCTCGCGGTCGCCCGCGAGCTCGTAAGGACCGTAGCGCTCGATCGCCTGTATGCCGTAGTCCTTGACGTTGCCGGTGACGATTCCGGAGAACGCGCGGCGCAGGTTGGCTGCGAGCAGGTGCACCGGCTGCGCCCGACTCAACTCCAGGGCGCGCATGCTCTGATGCGTGACCTCGAAGTGCCGTTGCAGCTCCGCACCCACCGACAAGAGCCAGTTGAAGTTGTAGGAGTCGTTGCGCTCGCGCCGGAACTCCCGCACGGCCTCGAGCCCCCGGATCATGTGCCGTGCCACCTCGGGCGGGTCGTCGATGATGACGACGAGGCGCTTGAGGGCCTGGGGACCGAGCGTCGAGCCGACGAAGTGACAGATCCGATCGAAGTAGCTGGCACTGGTGCGCGGACCACTCAGCACCACGGGAAAGGGCTGCGCCAGATTGGCGGGGTCGAGCAGGATTCCCGCCAGATACAGAATCTCCTCCGCCGTCCCCGCGCCCCCCGGAAAGACGACGATCCCGTGCGCGAGCCGCACGAACGCCTCGAGCCGCTTCTCGATGTCGGGCATGATCACGAGCTGGTTGACGATCGGATTGGGGGGCTCGGCCGCGATGATGCCGGGCTCGGTGAGCCCCACGTAGCGGCTGTGCACGATGCGCTGCTTCGCATGACCGATGGCGGCACCCTTCATCGGGCCCTTCATCGCGCCGGGTCCGCAGCCGGTGCACACATCGAGGCCACGTAATCCCATCTCGTAGCCGACGTTCTTGGTGTACTGGTATTCGGCCTCGCCAATCGAATGGCCGCCCCAGCAAACCACCAGGTTCGGGCGTGCCTTGAAGTCGAGCACCCGGGCATTGCGCAGGATGTGGAAGACGGCGTTGGTGATGGAGGCAGAGTCCTCGAGCGCAAAGCGCCCGCTGTCGATGATCTCGTTGGCGATGTAGATCACATCGCGCAGCACGGCGAACAAGTGCTCCTTGATACCGCGGATCATCTCTCCGTCGACGAACGCGGTCGCCGGGGCATTGCGAATCTCAAGCTTGATGCCCCAGGCGTGGCGCACGACTTCGATGTCGAAGTCACGATAGCGGTCGAAGATCTCCTTGGCGTTGTCGGTGTCGGCCCCGGTGTTGAGCACCGCGAGCGCACACTTGCGGAACAGCTGGTACAGGCCACCCTGGCTCGAATCGAGCAGCTTGGTGATTTCCGCCTGCGACAGATTCTCCAGGCTCCCCCGTGGTCCGACGCGAGCGTCGACCAGCTCGGGAATGACGACACTGCTCTCCACGCTAGCTCAGGGCAGGATCTCGATCGGTGCGTTGTCCGGCGTCAGCAGCCAGATCTCGAGCATGTCGGAGTTCGAGACGCCGATGCAGCCATCCGTCCAGTCCTGACTCTCGTAGTAGTCTGGGAGCCGATGCGGCTGATTGGGCAGACCGTGGATCATGATCAAGCCACCCGGGTCCCAGCGGTTGTGATGCGCGCGCCGGACGTCGCGCTCGTTGGGATAGGAAACCTGGATGGACAGGAAATAGTCACTGCGCGGATTGCGGCGCGTCAGGTAGTAGCGACCCTCCGGCGTGCGCGAGTCGCCGGCGCGCTCCTTCTGCCCAACTGGATTGAGGCCGAGCGCGACGCGATAGGTCCGCAGCACGCTTCCGCCCTGCATGAGATACAGGCGTCGCTCGGCCTTGTGCACCACGATGTGATCTGCCTGCGGCAGAAGCTCGCTCGAGTCGCTGAGCGTCGCGGACGGGTGCAGCGTGGCGCCGGCATGCACGGATGCCCGCTCCGCCGCAAGGCTCAGGGGACCTGCCGCCGCCGCGGCGCCTGCCACCAGAGCCAGGACAACGATCGGGGTCCGAAATAGGGTCGGCATTCTTCGCGTAAACAAACACTTGGAAGAGCTTTCGCGATTATAGTCGCTCATGACGATGCACGCGATGTGACGTCCGTCACACCACTATAATGAGTGAATGTGCAAGCCCGATGCGTTCCGATCGCTCCTCGCTCTGATCAGCGTCGCGCTCACCGCGTGCACGGCTGCGCCTGTTCAACCGGTCACCGAGAAGCTGGATCCCGCGACCGGCACGACGCTGATCGTGATCTCCGATCCCGTGCAGATGGTCACCGAGCAGAATCGTGGCGCGTCGCGTGATCCCTTTGCGTTCGTCGCGCCGTTCGAAGTCGACCGGATGGGAGATCGCAAGCTCTTCCTGTGGTTGTCGACGCCCGAGGACAACGGTCCGGTGATGCGCGTGGACGTGTTGTGCGGCGGCCAGCCGCTCGAGCTTCCCGCCGCGAGCCTCAATCCTTCCGAGCTCGGAATTTCCGAAACGCCGTACCGGCGTACGGCACCCTGGAGCCGTATCTGGTACTTCACGCTCTCGGATGCGGCGCTCGGCTGTCTCGGAGGCGCGGCGCGCATCGAGACGGTCACGCATCTGGAGAATGCTGCCGAGGAACGATTCGCCGCCGAGGGCGCGCAGGTGCGTGGGCTTGCGGCGTTCGCCGCCCACCACGCCACGCCGCTCTAGCGCTCGGCCGCTTATCCGCCCGCACTGGCCACGTCCTCGATGCGCGGCACGACGATCTGCGTTCCGGCCCGCATCTCACTGAAGTCCACATCGGGGTTGTATTGCTGCAGCAGCCACACCGGCAGGTGCTCATAGCGCTGCGTCACCGTCCACAACGAGTCGCCGTGACGGGCGATGTAGACCTCGGTGCCCGAGATGCGATGCGCAGCGAAGTAGCTCGCCTGGAGCGTGCGGTGATATTCGCGCCGCTTCTGCTCGAAGTCCTCGCGCGAAACGTGCCCGAAGTCGAGCTTGAGCTTGTGTCCCATCAGCACGGGACGCCCGTAACGCATGTGATTGATCGTGCGCAAGTGGGCGGCTCCCACGCTCAGCCAGTCGGCGTAGTGGCCGAGAGTCTCCGTGGCCGCGACCTCGATCGATCCGTCCTTCGCCACCGAGTAGTCGATGGGGTCGGCGGTCTCGCTGCCTTCCACGATGGGCGCACCGACGGCGGGGCTCAACGCCTCGGCTTGCGCGGCCGATACCGGCTCGGCATGCGCCGCGGGTTTGGCGTTCGAGGCAACCGCGGCTGCATCTTCCGCGCTCTCGCGCTCAGCCACGTCGGCCGGCACACCGCCGACCGCGGGCGGAGGCGGAGAAGCCGGCACGGGCTCGGATGTCGCCGCCGCCTCGAGGCCTTCCTCAGAAGCGGCCGGCTCCTCGCCGAGACTCTGCGGAGTGAGCGTGAGCTGCTGGCCCTCGAACACATAGTTCGGATCGCGGATACCGTTCAACGCGAGCAGCTTCTGCTCCGAAATGCCCGCAGATTTCGCGATATCGGAAATCGATTCGCCGCGCTGAACGACGTAGACATCCGGCTTCTCGGCGCTGGCGGCATCGGCGAGGCTCGAGGCTTGCGTCGGCGCAGGAGCGGCAACCGGCAGCGGCTTCGGTACGCTGGCCACGGCAGGCGCAGCCGCGGGCGCCAGAGCGTCCGCCGGTTTGCTGATGTTGCGTGCGGTGACCTGTACCAGCGAGGGCTGTGTCTCGGGCACGCGGACGTAGTGTCCCGGCCGCAGGCGACTCTTGACGGAAAGACCGTTCAGAGCGGCGAGCGTGCGCGGACTGACGCTGTACTGTCCTGCGATGCTCGCCAGAGTCTCGCCGCGCTGGACGCGGTGGCGGTTCGACTCTTGAGTGACCGCGACGAGCTCGCCGCCAGGGGCAAGCCGTCGCGCGAGCAGATCGCTCGTCCAGCTCTGACCCTCGAGCGGCAGACGCAGCCGGTAACCGCTCGGCACGGGACGCGCCCCGCGCCAGCATGCAGGCAGCAGCGCCGGATTGAGCGCCCGCAGCTTCTCAAGATCGATGCCGAGAGCACGCTGCAGAGCCGTGATCGAGGCGCGCGTCGGCAGCTGCAGCTCCTGGAACTTCGCTTCCGCCGAATGCTCGATCTGGCCGAAGTACTTCTCCGGATTGTGATCGATCTCGAGCGCAGCGAGGAAGGACACGTAGAAATTGCGTGAGGCGAACCCGAACGTCGGGCTCTTGTAGTTGCGCACGATCTCGACGATGTCATCGGTCCCAAGGCTTTCCTTGGCGCGCCGCATACCCTCGGCGCCGTGGTTGTAGGCGGTGAGCGCGAGCGGCCAGGAGCCCAGAAGCCGATAGTTGTATGCGAGAAGCTGCGCGGCCGCTTCCGTCGAGCGGAACGGATCGAGGCGGTCATCGACCGTCGAGTCGATGCGCATGTAACGCCGTCCCGTCGAGCGCATGAACTGCCACAGCCCGGCTGCACCCACCTTGGAGTACGCCGCCGGATTGAACGAGGACTCGACGTGCGGCAACACGGCGAGCTCCGGAGGCAGTCCCAGATTGGCCAGCGTCTCCGCAATATGTGTCTCCCATTGACCGGCACGGGCGATTCCGGCTCGGAAGCGATCCGACTGTCCAAGCTGGAAACGCACGTGGTTGGTTGCATCGAGCAGCCGAGCGGGCGTGCCTTCGTCGCCCCACAGATCCCGAATGCGTTGATCATCGGCTGAGAGCGGGTCGGTCGATGTCGCGACGCGCTTGAGCGCTGCAACGTAGCGATCGCGCGCGCCATCGACGAGAGCTTCGCGCTCGTGGGGTGTGCTGTTCGGGCCGAAGTGCACGGTCTCGTAGACGACGGCGAGATTGTTCTCGTCATGCAGGAACCCTGCGTTCGTGGAGATCTCGGTGTACACCCGGATCCAGAACTGCACGTCGCGATCGAGCGCCGCGGGCCGCGGCATGGCGATTTCGGCCGCAGCGGCCTGCTGCACGCACAGCACCGCGAGCGTACTGCCCAGGAGCAGCCCCGCCAGAACGGCGCGAACCCGTGTCGACTTCATTTACACCCCCACGAGATCAAATTTAGCGTAACCATTCAGCGGCTTGCACGCTTGCCTGCAACGCCCAGATGCCTCACTGGCGCGCCCGGCCGTCGACGAGCTTGACAGTTCGGCTCGTGCCGTCGTGCCGCAGCGTTGCGCGGGCATGCCTGAAGAGGGCGTTAAGGCTTGCATACGGCGCACCGCGTCACATCTGAACTGCGTCGCAGTTAGAAGATGTCACATCGACACACGCTTCAGCCGCCCTGGCATGGGCGTTGCTTATATATCCACAGACGGGGCGAATTGCCCGGGGTAGGAAGTCGAAAGGGCCCACGGAAAAACAAGAGCACGCAAAAGAACAAGCGAGCAGCCATTGCGTTGACGCACGCAGGGATGCCGCAACCGGATAAGAACTAGAAGATACTCCTCCACAGCAAGCAAGCGACCGAATCCAACCCCGCCTCAAGCGGGGTTTTTTTTCACCACGACGCAGATAAAACAAGGCAGCCCGTGAGGGCTGCCTTGGAGTGGGCGCGCCGCGAATCCCGTAAAAAGGCGGGATCCCGGGCGGGGAACCCGGTACCAGCGCGCCAAGTTGCTTCAGCCTCGATCGCTCGTCCTCACCATCCCCTGTCAGCGTCCTTCCCTCCCTGTCTGTCGAGCCTCAGCCGCACTTCGAGTCACCGCAGTTCAGACAGGTCATGCATCCGTCCATCATGATGACGGCGGCCGTGCTGCACTTGCCGCAGAGCTGAGCGCCCTCCGGAAAGTGCGACTTCGCGAAGGCGTCGGCCTGCTTGGCCCGCGCCTCGAACTGCGCACGCTTCTCGTCCACCATCTTGCGTTGATGCTCATCGAGCTCGGTCTTGCGCATCAATCCGATCGTCTGCAGGTGCCGCTCGATGACGTAGCCGAGCTCGGCGATGATCGAGGGCATGAACTTTCCACCCGGCTGCCAGTAGCCGCCGCGTGGATCGAACACCGCCTTGAGCTCGTCCACCAGGAAGGTCACGTCGCCTCCCTTGCGGAACACCGCCGAGATGATGCGCGTCAGCGCGACGATCCACTGAAAGTGGTCGAGGTTCTTCGAGTTGATGAAGACCTCGAAGGGCCGGCGCTGCTCGAACTCCGTGCCCTCATTGAGCACGATGTCGTTGATGGTCACGTACATCGCATGATCCGAGATCGGCGTCTTTATCTTGTACGTCGAGCCGATCAGAACCTCAGGCCGCTCGAGCTTCTCGTGCATGCGAATGACTTTGGCGGTCCGGCCCGCCTTGTCGCGCACGAGATCCGGATCGGAGACGACGGCCTTCAATTCCGCCGGCTTCTCATCCGGTTTCTGCACCTGATACTTGACGATCTTTTTTGCAATCTTGATGGTCATAGGAACTAGTACTTGCCGAAGTAGCCCTCTTTGAGACTGTCGAACAGGTTCGCGGCGGTGTGCAGCTCACCGTCGTACTCGACTTCCTCGTCGCCGCGCGCTTCGACCACGGTGCCGTCCTCGAGCGTGAACTGATAGACCGTGCTCTTGAGGTCCTGCTCCTTGACGAGCACGCCCTGGAACGCCTCGGGATTGAAACGGAACGTGGTGCACCCCTTGAGGTCGCGCTCGTGGGCGTACAGATAGATGTCCTTGAACTTCTCGTACGGAAAGTTCGTCGGCACGTTCGCGGTCTTAGAAATCGAGGAATCGACCCATTTCTGTGCCGCGGCCTGTATATCCACGTGCTGTGAGGGCGTGACGTCATCCGCCGCGATGAAATAGTCGGGCAGCTTCTCTGACTCGTGGGCCGCCGTCGGTCCCGCTTTCGGATTGACGAGCTCGCGATAGGCGAGCAGCTCGAACGAATAGACGTTGATCTTTTCCTTCGACTTCTTCCCCGGTCGGATGACGTTGCGGAAGTAGTGGTGCGCGAACGAGGGCTCGATGCCGTTCGAGGCATTGTTCGCGAGCGACAGTGAGATCGTGCCCGTCGGCGCGATCGATGTGTGATGCGTGAAGCGCGCCCCCACCTCCGCGAGCTCGTGCACGAGCTGCGGTGCAACCTCCGCGATGCGTTGCATGTAGCGGCTGTACCGTGAGTGCAGCAGTCGCCCGGCGATCTTGGCGCCAGGTCGCCACCCGTCGCGCGCCATCTCCGGACGCTTGCGCAACATCTCGCGCGTGACCGTGAACTCCTCGTTCATGATCGGCGCGGGACCCTTCTCGCGTGCGAGCTCCAGGGCCGCCTCCCAGCCGGCGACCGCCATCTCGCGCGATACATCCTCGGTGAACTTCACCGACTCGGGTGAGCCGTATTTCATCCCGAGGAGCGTGATCGTGCTGCCCAGACCGAGAAAGCCCATGCCGTGGCGGCGCTTGCGCAGAATCTCCTCGCGCTGCCTCGCAAGCGGCAGTCCGTTCACCTCGACGACGTTGTCGAGCATGCGCGTGAACACGCGCACGACTTCGCGGTACTCGCTCCAATCAAACTCAGCGAAGTCGGTGAACGGATTTTTGACGAAGCGCGTCAGATTGACGGACCCGAGCAGACAAGAACCGTACGGCGGTAACGGCTGCTCCCCGCACGGGTTCGTGGCGCGAATGTTCTCGCACCACCAGTTGTTGTTCATCTCGTTGACCCGGTCAATGAGGATGAAGCCGGGCTCGGCGAAGTCGTACGTCGAGGACATGATCACGTCCCACATGCGCCGCGCCGGCAAGATCTTATAGACCTTGCACGCAACCAGGCCCTCGTCGTTGACGACGTAGCCCTCGTGGATGGGCCACTCGCGCCAGACATACTGCGTCGGGTCCGCAAGATCGGCGCGGGCGGACTCGAGCTCCTTGGCGCTCAGCGGAAACGCGAGCTTCCAGTTCCGATCCTCCCGCACGGCCTGCATGAACTCATCCGTGATCAGAAGGGAAAGGTTGAACTGCCGTAGCCGGCCGTTCTCGCGCTTTGCGCGAATGAACTCCATGACATCCGGATGGCCCACATCGAAGGTGCCCATCTGCGCGCCGCGACGGCCGCCCGCGGAGGAGACCGTGAAGCACATCTTGTCGAAGATATCCATGAACGACAGCGGGCCGGAGGTGTAGGCGCCCGCCCCGGAAACGTATGCGCCGCGCGGACGCAGCGTCGAATGCTCATAGCCGATCCCGCAGCCAGCCTTCAGCGTGAGGCCTGCCTCATGCACCTTCTTGAGGATGTCGTCCATCGAGTCATGGATGGTCCCCGACACCGTGCAATTGATGGTCGAGGTGGCCGGCTTGTGCTCCAGCGCACCGGCATTCGAGGTCACGCGACCGGCTGGTATTGCGCCCCGGCGCAGTGCCCATACAAAACGCTCGTTCCAGTGATCGCGTACGTCCTCGGGCTCGACTTCGGAGAGCGCACGGGCGACACGCTTGTAGGTGTCGTCCATGGTCTTGTCGATGGGCGTGCCATCCTTCGAGCTAAGGCGATACTTCTTGTCCCAGATGTCGAGGGATGCCTCCTGGAACGAGATGGAATTGATGTCGCGCGGATCGATCTTCACGACCGTATTCATGAAACCGTGACACTCCGATGTTGTGTCCCGTCTGACGGATCACAAGGAAACGCGGGCTATCGCGCCCCAACTCAGCGCGGCGTTGATCGACGCTCGAACGGCTGCTGTCAGTCAGCCGCGTTTCCTTAAGACCTACCCCCCGACCGCGAGATCCTGATCGCCGTGCGCAACACAAGATCTTGTGTCGGGGAAAGAAGACTAATGACGAGGCGCATGCCCGTCAAGAATCAAAACTGGTTATTTTGAGCCGAAATAAAACTAGCCTAAACAGTGTGTTACGACGTTCATGGCTGCGGTATCAGCATTATGACAACGAAGCCCTGCTCCTCCGCCGCGACCCCGTTCACTCAAGATCTTGTGGTCGGCGTCCACAGTCTTCGCCCAGCTCCCGCACAGCTTCTGCACAGCATTCTCACCGCCGTGTCCACAGCGGCCGCCTCTTGTAATGCACTGAATCAGCCATAGATCCAGCTGCACGCGAATCACGCGAACACTTTAGAGGTGAGTTTCATGACTATCGTGAGATATGAGCCCTGGGCGCTCGTGCAGCGCCTGCAGCGGCGGTTCGACGAGGCCTTTGCAGAGGGCGTCGATTCAACCCAGGCCGTCTCCTTTATACCGTCGGTCGATGTTCACGAGGCGAATGACCGATTCGTCGTGCGTGCAGATCTTCCCGGAGTCGAGCCGAAGGATATCGAGATCACCACCGAGCACGACACGCTGACGCTCCGCGGCGAGCGCCGTTCAGAGAAGGCGAGCGACACGGGCAGCGCGCATCGTGTCGAGCGCTTGGCCGGGACGTTCCTGCGCCGCTTCACCCTGCCCGCGAACGCGCGTGTGGATGCCATCACGGCGACACATGCCCACGGCGTGCTCGAGCTTTCGATTCCGAAGGAGCCGAAACCCGAGCCCCGGCGTATCAAGGTCGAGGCGGCCTGAGCTCAGCCACAGCGATGTGCTGTACGCAGCCGGCTCACGCCGGCTGCGTGCCCTTTCGTTTCCAGCGCGTATCATGGGTTCCCCCAACGGTGGTTCCCGCATGAAGCGTTTTCTCTCGCTTGTCGCCGTGCTGGCTGCGTTCAGCCTTCCGGCCGCGGTGACGGCTGGGGCTCTGCCACCGGCCGTGGGCGATATGCCCGTTCCCTCGCTCGCACCCATGATCAAGCGGGTGGCGCCTGCCATCGTCAATGTGGCAACGCGCGGCACCATCAAGGAGCGAAGCGTTCAAAATCCATTGCTCGATGATCCATTCTTCCGGCGCTTTTTCGACGAGCGACCGAATGTGGGCACCCGCGAGCGGCCCTTCCAGAGCGCAGGGTCGGGGGTCATTTTCGACGCCAGGAACGGCTTGATCCTCACCAACGCCCACGTCATCGAAAACGCCACCGAGATCACCGTGACCTTGCAGGACGGCCGCGACCTGCAGGCACAGGTCGTAGGTACCGACGAGCCGTCCGATGTCGCCGTTTTGAAGGTCAAACCGGGCAACCTGACGCAGATCGGCCTGGGTGACTCTTCGAAGCTTGAGGTCGGGGATTTCGTCGTGGCCATCGGCAACCCCTTCGGACTGCAGAACACCGTGACGGCCGGCATCATCAGCGGCCTTGGCCGCTCGAACATCAGTCCCGACGGCTATCAGGATTTCATCCAGACGGATGCCTCGATCAATCCCGGGAACTCGGGCGGCGCTCTCGTGAATTTGAAAGGAGAGCTGATCGGCATCAACACCGCGATCCTGTCGCGCACCGGCGGCAATATCGGCATCGGCTTCGCGATTCCGGTGAACATGGCTCACACCGTCACGGATCAGCTCGTGAAATACGGCGCCGTGAAGCGCGGTTTGCTGGGCGTGAGCACGTACGTGGTGAGTCCCGACATCGCCCAGGTCTACGGACTCGCGAGCGCGCAAGGCGCGCTCGTGACGCAGGTCGTCGAGGGGTCCGCCGCCGACCGCGCTGGCATCAGGACCGGCGACATCATCACGACCATCAATGGCGCAACCGTCAAATCACCCGCCGAGCTGCGCAACACCGTCGGGTTGCTGCGAGTCGGTGACAGAGTCGAGGTCGGGTTGCTGCGCGACGGCAGGCTGCAGCGCGTGACGGCTGTGATCGCCGCTTCACCCAATCTCGGATCCCCGGTGCGCAAACCGGTCGAGATCCACACGGGGCTCGACGGTGCAAACCTCATCGATGCGCCCGACCACGCAGGCGTGCTGGTGCGCGCCGTCGAGCCCGGAAGCGCCGCAGCGCAGGCGGGGCTGCGCAACGACGATGTCATCGTCGGCGTCAATCAAGCGCATGTGACGAGCCTGGAGCAGTTTCGCGAGCGCTCGCACGGCGCAGCGGCCCTGGTACTCGAGGTTCGCCGCGGAAACGCCATCATCCTGGTGCCCCTGCACTGAACGCGACAGGAAGCGCAGCGTCGTGAACATCATCGAGCCAAGGCTCAAGATCTGCGTGATCGGAGGATCCGGGTTCGTCGGCAGCGAGCTGGTGTCACAACTCGCCAGCCTGGGCCACTGGGTACGGGTGCCGACGCGCGCGCTTTCGCATGCAGCGCATCTGGGGGTTTTGCCCACGGTCGAGATCGTGACTGCCAACGTGCATGAGCCGCGCGTGCTCGGCGAGCTTCTGAGCGGCATGGATGCCGTGATCAACCTGGTGGGTATATTGAACGAGGGTGGCGGCGCGACGTTCGAGTCGGCGCACGTCGAGCTCGTCGCAAAGCTGATCGATGCGGCGCGGATCAATCGCGTGCGCAGGCTGCTTCACATGAGCGCGCTGGGCGCTGACGCCGGGAGCGGGCCCAGCCGCTATCTGCGCTCCAAGGGTCGCGCCGAAGAGTTGCTGCGCGAAGCCGTTAGCGCGCTCGAGTGCACGATCTTTCGGCCGTCCGTCATCTTTGGTCAGCGAGACTCGCTCACCAATCGCTTCGCCGGCCTGCTGCGTCTGAGCGCCGGAATTCTCCCGCTGGCGCGGGCACGGGCGCGCTTCGCACCGATCTTCGTGGAGGACGTGGCAGAGGCATTCAGCCGCGCGCTGCGGGCGCCGGCGACGATCGGACGTACTTATGAGCTGTGTGGCCCGGATGTACTCACGCTCGCGCAGCTGGTGAGGCTCACGGCGCAGTGCGCAGCACTGCCCTGCCACATCGTGCCGCTGCCCGATCTCATCGCGCGCCTTCAGGGCATCGTGCTCGGGCTCCTTCCCGGGAAGCCTTTCTCGCTCGACAACTTTCGCTCGCTCACGCGCGACAGCGTGTGCACCGAGAATGGCTGCGCCGCGCTCGGCATCGAGCCCCAGCACATGGCTTCGGTCGTGTCGCAGTATCTCGGCCCGCAGTCCGTCGCGGCGCGCTTCAACCGCTACCGGGCGACTGTCGAGCGCTGAGCGTCGCCTGCCGGGCACACACGCGCGTCGCGCTCCACCTGCGGCAGCCTCGAGAGCGCGCGCACGTCCGCATAAAAGCGCCGCAGGTCACCATTCACGGAGCGCAACATCCTTTCAAACCCGGGCACGCAGTCGTAGTACGTCGCGACCGAGGCGAGCGTTGCGTTGTTGAGCTCGCCATCGAGCCAGTCGTGGTAGGGCGAGGGTGTTCCCTGCCGCCGCTCGAGCGAGCGCATGTCCGTGGCAAGCTGCTCGAACAAAGCACGCTTGCGTGCCCGCATCTGTGATTCGGGCAGATCGCTGACGTACAGTAGTCGAAGCTCCCCGCGCCGGCGGCGGAACAGGCGAATGTACTCGAGCTGACGCGCATCGGCGGCTCGATAGCGCCGCAGGTCCTCGGTGCGGCCCATCGCCGTGAGCCAGCGCTCGAGTCCTTCTTCTTCCACCGTCGTCGCGAATGCTTCGTTGAACGAAGAATCGCTCTCCACGTAGATGAGTTGATGCGCCAGCTCATGAAAGATGATCGCAGCGAGCTCGTCGGTTCCATAGGGCAGCATCGTGCTCAGAACGGGGTCGGAGAAGCGCCCGAGCGTGGAGTAGGCCGGCACGCCATCCACGGTCGTGTCGAAGCCTTTCGATGTCAGCGTGGCCGCGAATGTGCGCGCACCGTGCTCGCTGAAATAGCCGCGGTATGCAACACAGCCTACGATCGGAAAGCACCACTGCTTCGGCTTGAGCGAGAACTCCGGAGCGGCAACGACATTCCACACGACGTACGGCCGATGCAGGTCAACGTAGGAGCGATAGCTGCCGTTGTCCGGAAGTCCGAGCTCGCGCGAGGCGAAGTCGCGGGCAGCGACGAGATTCTCGAGCGTCAGCCGCAGTGACGGCGCTGTCCTCGGATTCCCGATCACTTTCATGATGGGGCGGCGCTGCTCGAGCAGCTGCGCCTCGCCGTGCGCCGCCTGCAGCAGATAGCACCCCGGCAGCACGGCCAGGATCAGGCCGGCGAGCAGAATCCGAGTCTCGGTTAACATGCGCCGATGCAAGTGTACTTGGTGGGGGGTGCGGTGCGTGACCGCCTGCTCGGGCTGCCGGCTCGCGAGCGCGACTGGGTCGTGGTCGGCGCCGATCCGCAGGAGCTCGAGCGCCAGGGATATTTGCCGGTCGGGCGTGAGTTCCCGGTCTTCCTGCATCCCAAGACGCGTGAGGAGTACGCACTCGCTCGCCTCGAGCGCAAGGTGGGCCCTGGCTATCGGGGATTCGTCACGCAATTCTCAGCCGACGTGACGCTCGAGGAGGACCTCAAGCGCCGCGATCTGACGATCAATGCGATGGCAGAGGACGCGACCGGTACGTTGATCGATCCGTTCGGCGGCCAGCGCGACCTCGAGGCGCGGGTCCTGCGTCACGTATCGGCGGCGTTCGTCGAAGACCCGGTGCGGATTCTGCGCGTGGCGCGCTTTGCCGCGCGCTTTGCGCGACTCGGGTTCTCCGTAGCCCCGGAAACCAATGCGCTCATGCGCGCCATGGTCGAAAGTGGCGAGGTATCGGCACTCGTGCCGGAGCGCGTGTGGCAGGAGACCGAGCGCGCACTCGGCGAGCCGGAGCCGCAAGTCTTCTTCGAGGTGCTACGCGCGTGCAGCGCGCTCGCGCTCATCTTTCCGGAGATCGATGCGTTGTACGGTGTGCCGCAGCCGGCGCGCTGGCATCCGGAAATCGATACCGGAGTACACACGCTGATGGCACTGCAGTGCGCGGCCCAACTCAGCGATTCTCCCGCCGTGCGCTTCGCCACGCTGGTGCACGATCTGGGCAAGGCCCGCACTGCGCCTGAGCTCTGGCCGAGTCATCGGGGCCACGAGGAGGTGGGCGTCGCCCTGATTCAGGCACTCGCGACACGGCTGCGGGTCCCGAACGCATTTCGCGACCTGAGCGTGATCGTGGCGCGCCAGCACGGGCTGGTGCACCGCGCGCTCGAGCTGCGCCCGGCCACGGTGCTCAAGCTTCTCGAGGAGTGCGACGCTCTGCGGCGGCCGCAGCGCTTTACGGACGTACTCCTTGCCTGCGAGGCCGACGCGCGCGGACGCGGCGGCCTCGGCGAGCGTCCCTATCCGCAGGCGGCCTACCTGCAAAAGGCGCTGGAGGCAGCGGCACGCGTGGCGCTCTCGCAGGAGGAGCACACGAGCCTGACCGGCGCGGCGATTGGCGCGCGGCTTCGCGAGAAGCGCGTTGAGGCGCTGACGGCATTGAAGGACGCCTACAAAGAGTAGCGCAGGTCCTGAGTGTCCGAAGCCCATGAGCGGCGCATCGATGCCGCGACCGAGGGCCATCACTTTGAATGCCTCGCCCATCTCGCCCGGTAACAGGAGCTGACGCGCCTCGCTCGCCCAGCGTGCACGGCCGATCGGGTCCGAATCTGCATCGGCGAGCGAGTCAATGCCCGTGCCGAGCAAAAACGCGGCCTGAGTGCAGAACCCCAGTACATCGAGCCCGCTGCCGTCGGCGGCGAGGCCCACTCTCGTGAAATCCACCCACGCCGTGATGTCCTGCAGGCCGACGTTCACGTAGGGATCATCGTGCGCGAGCTGCCTGAAGTGGCAGCGCAACGTTCCGGCATCACGCTGCGGATGATAGTAATGCGCGCGCGGCAGCCCGTAATCGAAGATCAGCAGTGCGCCGCGGGCAAGACATTGCGCGGCCCCGGCGATCCAGGCGCCGGCTCGAGGACAAAACTCGGATCGGTAGACCGGTGCGAGCGGCTCGGGCAGGCCATCGACGATCGCTGCAACTTCCCTTTGCAGCGCGGCATCCGCGGGCCGCTCGAGCTCCATGAACGCGCCATCCGATGCCGTCATGACTCCCACTGCGTGGACGCCGCTTTCGCGTATTGCGAAGCGCGCGCAGGGCAGCGCGTCGAGAACCTCATTCGCGAGCATGGCGCCGCGAATCGGACTCGCAGGCCAGGTGTCAAGCCAGCGCACGCGCGCCGCCAACGCGGAGGGCAAACGCGCGATGCGCTCTTGCTGCCGCGCCTTGAGGTCCGCGCTCACCTCCAGGATGAAGTAGCGCTCCGGAAGTGCGTCCCAACGCGCGAGATGCTCGAGCACGCCCGCTGCCATCCGGGCAGTCCCCGCTCCGAACTCCAGAATCTCGCTGCCCGAGGTCACGGCCAGAATCTCCGCGCATTGGCGTGCCACGCAGGCGCTGAACAGATGCGACAGCTCCGGTGCCGTGATGAAATCACCGCCGCTTCCGAGCTTTGCGGTACCAGCGCTGTAATAGCCGAGGCCCGGCGCATACAGAGCCAGGTCCATGAACGTCTCGAAATCCAGCCAGCCCCCGTGCGCGTGGATGCGCTGCTGAATCAAGGCTCGGACGGCCTGGGAATGCTGCGCCTCCTGCATCGACAGGCGGGGCAGCGGACGCGCAGCCGATGCCGTCATAATGACCGTCCATGGAAGCCGCGCCCTCTCAGACTCTGGCAGGCAAGGTCGCACTGGTCACTGGCGCCGCGCGCCGCATCGGCTCGGTGCTCGTGCGTGCGCTGCACGGCGCCGGTGCGAATATCGTTCTGCACTACCGAAGCTCCGAGGAGGAGGCTCGAACGATCGCAGCCACGCTGAACGCCACGCGCCCCGGCTCCGCTTTTCTCGTGCAGGCTGATCTGCTCGATGCTCGTGCGCCTTCGAAGCTGATTGCGGCAGCGCAGGAGAGGTTCATGCGGCTCGACATCCTCGTGAACAATGCCTCGAGCTTCTATCCAACCCCCGTGGGCGAGATCAGCGAGTCGGACTGGGATGAACTCATGGGCACGAATCTCAAGGCGCCACTGTTCTTGTCTCAGGCGGCCGCCCCGCTCCTGCGGACAACGAACGGACTCGTGCTCAATCTCGTCGATATTCATGGACTGCGCCCGCTTCGTCGCTATCCCACGTATAGCATCGCGAAGGCCGGTCTCATCATGCTCACAAAATCGCTCGCGCGCGAGCTCGCCCCCGAGGTGCGAGTGAACGCGGTCGCGCCCGGACCGGTGCTGTGGCCGCAGGATGCGGACGCCGATCTGCGCGCCGAGATCGTGTCGCCGCACGCCGCTCAAGCGCGCAGGCTCACCGGAGGACGTAGCACGCGCAGTGCTTTACTTCGCAGCCGACGCTCCTTATGTCACCGGGCAGGTTCTGGCGGTGGATGGCGGCCGGAGCGTCGGCTGGTGAAGGCCGGTGGTGTCACCGTCAACGGATGTGCGGCGCGATCGAAGCGCTTCCAGAGCTCTGCAATGCTCAATTGCACCGTGGGATGAATCGAGCTCGGGAGCCAGGTCCGCGAGCGGGCCCAGCATATAGGCTCGTTTCAGAAGATCGGGACGCGGCAGCTTCAGATCGGGCTCGTCACGCAGAGCGTCACCGTAAAGCAGAATGTCCAGATCGATCGCGCGCGACTGCCACTTGGGAGCATCTCGCGGTCGTCCGCAGGCAGTCTCGATCGCGCGCAGCTCCGTGACCACGGCACGTATCGGCAGCTGCGGTGTCGAACCCGACGACGAAATTGATGAAATCCGGACCCTCGAAGCCTGCCGCCGTGTTGCGATACCAGGGGGAGATATCGAGCGCACCGAAGGCGCGCTCGAGGCCCGCCGCGGCGCAGGCGAGGTGAACCTCGGGCTCGATGTTGCTGCCGGCCGCAACGTAGGCACGCGTCACGACGGCTATCCCACCGGCGGGCTCAGGTCGGCGCGGGTGCGCTCGATGGTGACTCCGACATCGCGCGAGCCGCGGATGGCGCCAGGCTTGTTGATCGACAAGCGGACCCACTGCACAGCGAACTCCTCCAGCACCAGCAGCGCGGTGCGCTCGGCGAGTGATTCGACCAGTCTGAACTGCGAGGCCTCGACGAAGGCGATGACGCGCTTGGCGACTTTCTTGTAGTCGAGCGTATCCGCCACATCATCGCTGAGCGCCGCGTGGCGGCAGTCGACCGGCATCTCGAGGTCGATGACGACGGTCTGCTTGACGCGGCGCTCCCACTCGATGAAGCCGATGATGCACTCGACGGCAAGGCCGCGCAGAAAGATCCGGTCGCCAGCGCTGGGGGTCGTCATGTCGGAACCGAAACCGGAGTCAGGGAAGTGAGCGGCCATTGTGCCCGCACGCGCACCGCCAGGTCATCGCGCTGGCCGCTCTTCAGGCGCGCGAGACCCGCGACTGCAATCATCGCTGCATTGTCGGTACAGAATTCGGCGCGCGGATAGTAGACCCGACCGCCCCGCGCCGCAACAGCCTGGCTCAGCTGTTCGCGCAGCCGCCGGTTCGCGCCGACACCGCCGCAGACGACGAGCGAGTCCAGGCCCGTGTAGTCGAGCGCCCGCATGGCCTTTGCGCACAGCGTCGCCACGATCGCCTCCTGCACGGCACAGGCGATGTTCGCTCGACCTCCTCGTTCAGCGTGTGCCCGCGTACCGCGTGCAGCACCGCAGTCTTGAGCCCGGAGAAGCTGAACTCGAGTCCGGGGCGATCGAGCATGGGGCGCGGGAAGTCGAAGGCCCCTGGTCGGCCCTGCTCCGCAAGGCGCGCCAGGGCCGGGCCACCCGGGTACGGCAAACCCAGGAGCTTTGCGGTCTTGTCGAATGCCTCGCCGGCGGCATCATCGCGTGTCTCACCGAGCACGCGATACCGGCCGATGGCGCGGACCTCCATCGAGCAGCGTGTGCCCGCCGGAGACGAGCAGTGCGACGTGCGGAAACGGCGGCGGATCGGGCTCCAGGAGCACGCGCCAGCAGGTGTCCCTCGAGGTGATGCACGCCGATGGCGGGCACCCGCCAGGCGTAGGCGAGGCTCCGCGCGAGCGCGGCCCCCGTCAAGAGCGCACCGATCAGCCCGGGACCCGCCGTGTAGGCCATGCCCGAAAGCTCGACGGGACGGGTTCCGGCGTGCTCGAGGGCACGACCGACGAGCGGAAGCAGAGCGCGCACATGGTCTCGTGAGGCGAGCTCGGGCACGACACCGCCGAAGGCGCGGTGCAGGTCGACCTGACTGACGAGCTCATGGGCGAGAAGACCGCGCTCGGTATCGAGCACGGCGACCGCGCCTTCGTCGCAAGATGATTCAATGGCAAGTACGCGCAACTTTTGCCTTTTGCACTTGGGCTCATTTAGAATCCCCGCCCCGATGCTGTTTGGGCCTTTGGTAAAGTCAGCCAGATCAATGGCTTGAGGTTTCGATGCCGAGCGTTCGTGTACGTGAGAACGAGTATTTCGATGCCGCCTTGCGGCGTTTCAAGCGCGCCTGCGAGAAGGCCGGGCATTCTCACCGAGCTGCGCCGACGCGAATTCTACGAGAAGCCGACGCAGGAGCGGAAACGCAAGAAGGCCGCAGCCATCAAGCGCCACATGAAGCGCGTCTCGCGGGACGGCATGCGCGCTCCCGCTGATCTCACATGTCCCTCAAGGAACGCATCTCGGAGGACATGAAGGCCGCGATGCGGTCCGGAGAAAAGGAGCGGCTCGCGACCATCCGGCTGATGATCGCAGCCATCAAGCAACGCGAAGTCGACGAGCGCATCAGCCTCGATGATGCTCAGGTGCTTGCCGTGCTCGAGAAGATGATCAAGCAGCGCAAGGAGTCGATCACTCAGTTCGAAAGCGGCGGCCGCGCCGATCTCGTCGCAAGGAGACCGCCGGAGCTCGCGCTCCTGCAAAGCTATCTGCCCGCGCAGCTGAGCCACGCAGAACTCGATGCTCTGATCGCCGAGGCCATCGCCTCCACGGGCGCCATCTCGCTCAAGGACATGGGCAAGGTGATGGGCATCGTCAAGACGCAGGCTCAAGGCCGCACCGACATGGGCGCGGTGAGCGCGCGCATCAAGCAGAAGCTGACGGCGACCACCTGAGGCGCATCTGTTTCTGCGTCGCGGCTTTCGCACTGCGGCCCTTCTGATCCTGATCGCGCTGTGCTGCCTCGCGGTCACCCGACGGCTCGAGCGAGAAAGAAGGCTCATTGGCTTTCTGCGGCGGCGCAATGCCACGGCTGCCGAGCGCGCGATTCGCATCGCCGATCTGGATCCTGACGACCAGGCCACCGCACACGATCTCATCGCCGTGGGGCTCGTGGGTCGCCAGGGCGAGTCGTGTTATCTCGAGGGCGCCGAAGTGCCGGCCTTTCGCCGCAAGCGACTCCGGCTTGCGTTGGGTGGCGCCGCGGCCGCGCTCGCACTGGCCGCACTCACGGCGTTCCTGCTGCTGAGGCGCTGAGCGCATACGCGCGACCGGGGCCGTTGCGCTACTCTTGCGAGCCCATGGGCCGCATCCCCCAAAGCTTCATCGACGAGCTGATCGCGCGCGCGAACATCGTCGAGGTCATCGGCTTGCGTGTGCCCCTGAAGAAGGCCGGCCGCGAGTACAAGGCCTGCTGTCCGTTCCACGACGAAAAAACCCCCTCCTTCTGGGTGAGCCCGGAGAAGCAGTTCTATCACTGCTTCGGCTGCGGCGCGCACGGCACGGCGCTGCGGTTCCTGATGGAGCACGACCGGATGGCCGTTCCCCGAGGCCGTCGAGGAGCTGGCCGCAGCGCTGGGCCTGGAGGTGCCGCACGAAGGCGGCGCCGCGCCGCCGCGAGCCGAGTCCGACGAATCGCTTTATGACCTGATGGCGCAGGTGGCGCAGCTTCTACGCCGAATGCCTTGCGCGAAGCGAGCGCGCGCGAGCAGTACCTGGACACGCCGCGGGCTTGAGCCGCGACACCGATCGAGCACTTCTGGCATCGGCTATGCGCCCGAATTCCTGGAACGAGGTGCTGCGGCGCTTCGGCGCCAGCGACGCGGAGCGCGGCGCGCTCTCTGAGCTCGGGCTGATCATCGAGCGCGACGCGGCCCGATCCGCGAGGGCGAGCGCCATTACGATCGCTTCCGCGACCGCATCATGTTCCCGATCCGGGACGCGCGCGGCCGGGTCATCGCCTTCGGCGGTCGCATCATCGACCAGGGCGAGCCCAAATATCTGAACTCGCCCGAGACCGTCGCTGTTCCACAAGGGGCGCGAGCTCTACGGCCTGTATGAGACGCGCCGCAGCCGCGTTCCAACCTCAAGCGCCTGCTGGTCGTCGAAGGCTATATGGACGTCGTGCGGCTGCACCAGTCCGGCATGCCCTACGCCGTGGCGACGCTCGGCACGGCGACCACGCCCGAGCACCTCAAGCGCATCTTCCGGCTGGTGAGTGAGGTGGTGTTTGCGTTCGACGGCGACCGGGCCGGCCGCGCCGCGGCCTGGCGCGCGCTGCAGAATGCGCTGCCCGAGGCGCAGCGAAGGGCGCGAGATCCGCTTCCTGTTCCTGCCCGAGGGCCACGATCCCGACACGCTCGTGGGCGAGGAAGGCCGTGAGGCCTTCGAGCAGCGCCTCGAGTCGAGCCCTGCCGCTGTCCGAATACCTGGTGCGCGAGCTGGTGAGCAGATCCTGACCCGTCGGCGCCGACGGCCGCGCGCGCGTCGCCGAGGCGGCGCGGCCGCTGCTGCAGGTGCCCGAGGGCGTCTACCGGCGACTGCTATCGAGCGGCTGGCGCAGGCGTTCGGCTTTCAGCGCGACGGCCGCAGGATACTGGCGACACGGCTCCTCGAGGCTACGCCGCATGGCGCTCGCAGCGCGACCGGCGACGCGGCGCGGCGCGCGCGCCAGCGCGGGGCGCGGCAGCCTGGTGCGCCAGGCCGTGCGGCTTGTTGAAATTTCCGGAGATCGCGGCCGATCAGCTCGCGGAGCGCGACGTCGGCTCGAACGCGTGCGATGAGCCGGGATCGATCTGCTGCGCGCAGCTGTTCGACGAGTTGCGCGAGCACCCGCTGCAGATCGCGGCGCAGGTCCTGGAGCGCTGGGGCGACCGGCCCGAAGCGAGCCGCATCTGGCGCGGCTCGGCGTCGATGGAAGTCGCTGGTCAGCGATGCGGCGGCCGCCCAGCGTGAACTGGCGCAGCGCTCTCGAAGGCTCGCGTCCAGGGTGCCGACCGGCGGCGGCTGGACGGCCTTGTTGGAGAAGGATCGTGACTCCAGCCTGTCTGCCGAAGAAAAGCTTGAGGAATTTAACGACTTATGGTCGGAACTGCGCGCGCCCCAGGCTCAACTCCGAGACCATGCATTGAATTTGGCAGTTCGCCGGATGTCAAATACAATTGCCGGCTTTGCTTTGGCAGCCCCTTGAGTTGGCCCATCCCGGTACTGCACATATGGGTCGATACTCCATTGCCACGCCGCCGCACCAGCTAACCATGACAGCTAAGCAGAAGCCCGCTTCCAGCCGGTAGAAAACGTCCGGCCGCGCACCAGAAAGCCGGTCAAGACAGCGCCGCCGAAGAAGGCAGTGCCGCCGCCTCGGCCGCAAGGAGGACCGCAAGACTGCGGCCCCACCGAAGAAATCGGCTGAAGCGCACAGGAAGCCTGCCGATGAAGGTCAATCGGCGGCCGACGCCCGCCCGCCGCCGGAAGTCGGCACGCCCCGACCGACGCGAAGGAGCGGCGCCGAAGAAGCTGCTGCAGCGACGAGGAAAGCGCCCTGGGTATCGAGCGCCGCGTGCCTGTAATGCCCGAAGATCGTCAGTCGCAGCTCAAGCTGCTCATTGCCCGCGGCAAGGAGCAGGGCTACCTCACTTATGCGCAGGTGAACGATCACCTGCCGTCCGAGATCGTCGATCCCGAGCAGATCGAGGACATCGTCAACACCATCAACGACATGGGCATTCCGGTGTACGAGAAGGCACCGGATACCGAGTCGTTGCTCGCGAGCGAGCCCTCCGCCCCCGCCGACGAGGAGGCCATCGAAGAAGCCGCCGCGGCGCTGGCGGCGCTCGATGCCGAGCTCGGCCGCACCACCGACCCGGTGCGCATGTACATGCGCGAGATGGGCACGGTGGAGCTGCTGACCCGTGAGGGCGAGATCCGCATCGCCAAGCGCATCGAGGAAGGCCTCGATGCCGTGCGCAGCGCGCTGTCCATGTATCCGGCCACCTACGACTTCCTGCTCAAGGCCTACGAGCCGGTCAAGGCCGGCCAGGCGCGCCTGGTGGACGTCATCGTCGGCTTCATCGATCCGAACGCTCCGGACGTCATTGCGCAGCCGCAGAATCCGACCAAGATGGAGCTCGTCGCGGAGGCCGACGAAAGAGCCGAGGAGCGAAGAGGAAGGCGAGGAAGGCGAGGACAGCGAAGAGGCCGTCGACACCGGACCGGATCCGGAGGAGGCCGCGCGCGCTTCGCGTCCATTCAAAAGGCCTTCGTGCACGCTCTGGCGGCGATCGAGAAGCTCGGCGCGAAGGACCCGAAGACCCTGAAGATGCGCAAGAAGCTCGCTGATGAGTTCATGGAGCTCAAGCTCTCGCCGCGCATGTTCGATGCGCTGATCCTCAACCTGCGCACGCACATCTCCGAGGTCCGCCAGCTCGAGAAGGAGATCATGATCATCGCCGTGCGCGATGCCGGCATGCCGCGCAAGGACTTCATCGCCACGTTCCCGAAGAACGAGACCAGCGCCCGCTGGCTGCAGAAGCACATCAAGGCGGGCAAGAAGTACTCCGCGCCGCTCGCGCAAGTTCAAGGACGAGATCGAGCGGCGGCAGAAGAAGCTCGAGCAGCCTGGAGAGTGCTCTACCACCTCTCGATCAACGACCTGAAGGAGATCAACCGCGAGGTCTCGATCGGCGAGGCCAAGGCCCGCCGCGCGAAGAAGGAGATGGTCGAGGCCAACCTGCGCCTCGTGATCTCGATCGCCAAGAAGTACACCAACCGCGGCCTGCAGTTCCTGGATCTCATCCAGGAAGGCAACATCGGCCTGATGAAGGCGGTGGACAAGTTCGAATACCGCCGCGGCTACAAGTTCTCCACCTACGCGACGTGGTGGATTCGCCAGGCCATCACCCGCTCGATCGCCGACCAGGCGCGCACCATCCGCATTCCGGTGCACATGATCGAGACGATCAACAAGCTCAACCGCATCTCGCGCCAGATGCTGCAGGAGATGGGCCGCGAGCCGACGCCGGAAGAGCTGGCCGTGCGCATGGAGATGCCCGAGGACAAGGTGCGCAAGGTGCTGAAGATCGCCAAGGAGCCGATCTCGATGGAGACTCCGATCGGCGATGACGAGGATTCGCACCTCGGGCGACTTCATCGAGGACACCTCGGTGGCCTCGCCGATCGACCAGGCGACCATGGAGTCGCTGCGCGAGACCACGCACTCGGTGCTCGCGCAGCTCACGCCGCGTGAAGCGAAGGTGCTGCGCATGCGCTTCGGCATCGACATGAACACCGACCACACCCTCGAGGAAGTCGGCAAGCAGTTCGATGTGACCCGCGAGCGCATCCGCCAGATCGAAGCCAAGGCGCTGCGCAAGCTGCGTCATCCGAGCCGCAGCGAGCAGCTGCGCAGCTTCCTGATGGATGACTGACGACGCGCTAGATGCCCGCCTTGCCGAGGGCATCGACGAGCTGCAGCAGAGTCTGCGCGAGCGCCGGATGGCTGGCCTCGAATTTGACGGCCAGTGCCTCGAGACGCGGCAGAGGCGGCTGTGCACGCGCACCCGCGGCTGATCCACCCCCGAGCTTGAGCTCGATGTCACGCATCAGTGCGATGAGCGACTGGCGCGTCTCCGCTTCCATGTGGTCGGCGCCCTGCAGCCGCTCGTGCACCGCTCTCAGCAGCCTGCGCAGACTTTCCTCATTCGATGAGCTCATGGCGCCGTCCGGATGTTGATCTCGATCTTCACGCCGTTGGGGTCCGTGATAAAAAGCTGCCGCAATCCCGCACCCGGCACGACGTTTTGACCGGGTCGAATACCGCTCGATGCCAGACGGTCGAGCACTTCCTGAAAATCATCCGCATTGAACGCGATGTGATCGAAGGCGCCGGTACCCTGCGCACGCCTCGACACCGGTATGCGCTGCTCACCGGCGTGCGCGGTGTAGGTTTGCCACTCCGCGATATGGATGCAGGGCGTTTCGCCAACGTATAGCCAATATCCGGGAAATTGCAGCGGCGGGCGCGGCCCCACTCGCATGCCGAGCGCCCGGCAATAAAACTCGCGGGTCGCCTCGATGTCCTCCGTCAGGACGAGGTAGTGCTCCATCTGGGTCAGCGGCATGGGCTTGTGCCTGGCATCTGCGCCAGCATAGGTCCTAATATGCAACGATTCCAGCGAGCTGCGGGACCGGAAATGAAAGACGTGCGCGGCAAAGTGGCCTTCATCACGGGCGGCGCCAGCGGCATCGGCTTCGGCATGGCCCAGGCCTTCTCGACGGCCGGGATGAAGGTCGTGATCGCGGACATCCGCCAGGATCATCTCGATGAGGCCATGGGTCACTTCAAGGCACGCGGCGACGCCGTGCATGCCATCCGCGTCGATGTGACCGACCGTAAGGCGATGGCCGCCGCAGCCGATGAGACCGAGCGTGTCTTCGGCAAGGTTCACATCGTCTGCAACAATGCCGGCATCAATCTGTTCAACGACATCGCCAATGCGACGTACGACGACTGGGACTGGATCCTCGGTGTGAACCTCGGCGGCGTCGTGAACGGCGTCCAGACGTTCGTGCCGCGCATCCGCAAGCACGGCGAAGGCGGTCACATCGTCAACACCGCGTCGATGGCCTCGTTCATCTCGGGACCTAGCGCCGGAATCTATACCTGCTCCAAATTTGCAGTGCGGGGACTCTCGGAGGCGATGCGTTACAGTCTCGCGCCGCACCACATCGGCGTTTCGGTGCTCTGTCCGGGCCTGGTCGACAGCCAGATCTACGAGAGCGATTTGATTCGTCCGAGTCACTTGAGCGCGACGAGCGGTCCGAGCGATCCGCAATTCATGGCTCGCCTTGCGAACCTGCATCACGAGGCCGGCATGCAGCCGCTCGAGGTCGGCGCGAAGGTTCTGCGGGCGATTCAGCGCAAGGACTTCTATATCTTCACGCACCCCGAGTTCAAGGAAGAGCTGCGCGAGATCTTCGAAGAAGCGCTGTCAGCCCTGCCCGACGAGCCGCCGCAAGCCGCGCGGCTCGCGTTCGAGGAGCGCCGTCGGGCGCTCAAAGCCAAGGCGCAGGAGAGCTGGAAGCACAATCACTGAAGCCGTTGCTCAGACGAACCCGATCCAGCGGCCCGATGCGATCACGGCGACCCACAGGACCAGCGAGACTGCGCCGCCCAGCCTCGCCCTGAAGGGTATTCGCGGCGCCCGATCCCAGTGATGCACGGTGCGGTAGATGCCGAGATGAAAGATCGCCATGTTGATGGCGGCGACCAGCAGCAGCACCATCTTGATGCGAAATGGCGTGTTCTGCGCGTACTTGACTGCGGACGATGAGAACAGCAGTCCCCCGGTGGTTGCCGCACAGACGAAAGCGATCCAGGTCCAGGGCAGCACTTCTGCGGTCAGCTCGGTCACGGCGCGCGCGCGCGAAGCGAGATTCAGCAGCCGCAGGTCGACGATCATGATCGAGCCGACGACCAGAACGATGCATAGCACGTGTATCGACTCGATCGTGGGGAAAAGCCAGGTCGACTCGCGTATTGCGGTCGCGAACGAGGTGCTCTCGAGGCTCGTCAGCCAGTAGCTCAGTGACATCTAGTGGCGCGCTCAGCCGTGCTCGACATAGGCGATCCACCGGCCTGCCGCGACGATGCTCACCCACAGCAGCAGCGAGACGATCCCGACCAGCGCCGCCGCTGCACGGCGTGTCTCCCAGAAGGCGCTGCCGTTGGTGCGCAATAAGTACTGGAATGTTCCGGTGATGATGAGCACGCACGCAAGCATGGACATCTTCAGCCAGAACATGGTGTTCAGAAGCTCACGCCCCGGCTCGCCGATGATCAGGATGGAGCCCGTGGCGAGCAGCACGAAAACGGCCGTCCAGACCCAAGGCAGAAAGCGATGGGCGACCGCGTCGACCGATTGCCTGCGACCGAAGATCCCGACCAGCCGCAGGTCCAGCATGGCCATGGATGCCATGACGACCGCGATCGAGACGATATGGACGGTCTGCACGGTCGGAATGACCCAGAAGGCGTCCTGAATCGCCATGCTGACGGGCGTATTGGATAGCCAGTCACAGAAGGCGCGCAGCAAGGCTCATCTCCAGTGTCTCCGTTCTCTTGACATGTCAATGGTATCAGAGGCCCGTGTTAGCATACGGCAATTCCCGAGCACTCCCCATGAGCACACCCTCGTCCATCGCTTCCGGCGAGCACGGGTCACCGCAAGGCGGACGCCCGCGCAAGCCTCGTTATGCCGCCATCGTCAAGCGCGTGCAGCGGCTGACGCCCCGGATGATCCGAGTCACGTTCACCGCTGATGAGCTTTCTGCCTTCGCGTGGAACGGCCCAGCCGCCCACATCAAGCTGTTCTTCACTGATGCGGCCAATCCCGAGCGGCCAGTGACTCGCACGTACACACCACGGCGCTTCGATCCCGCGACGAAGGAGCTCGTCGTGGATTTCGTGCTGCATGGTGCGGGGCCCGCCTCCGAGTGGGCCGAGCAGGCGAGCGTCGGTCAGGCTCTGGTGATCGCAGGGCCCGGTCGCAGCTATGCGCTCGATCCGGGCGCAGATTGGTATGTGCTTGCGGGAGACGACAGCGCGATCCCGGCCATCTCGACCATCCTCGAGGCATTGCCGCCCGCGAAGCGCGTGAGCGTGCTGCTTGAAGTGGTCGATGCGGCCGAGCGGCACGAGCTGGTCGATTCAACCAGTGCCGAGATTCGCTGGCTCGAGCGGGGAGCGGATCCCGCGCGCGCTGGCGTCGAGCTGGAGCACGCGCTGCGACAGATCGAATTGCCGGGCGGTTCAGGAAAGATCTATGTCGCCTGCGAGGCCGATGCGATGCGACGTATCCGCCGCTACCTTCTGCGTGAGCGCAGCATCGCACCTGCCGATCTCGTGACACGGGGATACTGGAAGCTCGGCGCGACCGACCATCCCGATCGCGACTACGGTGAGGAGATCAGCTGATCGCAAGAAGCGGAATGCGCTCGAGCCGCTCTTCAGCGAAGCTGCCACTCGAACCGTTGGGCGATCCGAAGGTCGAGGAGTGGCATCTGAGCCATCATTCGGCGCCGCTCGCGCGGCGCGTCGCAATGCTCGATTGGCGGCGCATCGAAGCGCAGCTCGATGCGAGCGGACACGCCGTCGCGCGATCGCTTCTGAGCCCTGCTGAATGCCGGATGCTCGAGTCGCTCTACGAGGACGCAGACCGGTTTCGCAGCACGATCACCATGACGCGCCACGGCTTCGGTCGCGGTGAGTACCGCTACTTCGGCTACCCTCTGCCTGATGTCATTGCCACGCTGCGCACGCAGCTGTATCTGCGGCTCGCACCTATCGCGAACCGATGGAACGAGGCGATGAGGCTTGCTGAGCGCTATCCGCACGAGCTTGCGCAATTTCTGAGCCGTTGCCACGCCGCGGAACAGATGCGGCCCACCCCGCTGCTGCTGCGCTACGGTCCAGGTGATTACAACTGCCTGCACCAGGACCTGTACGGATCGTGTCGTTTTCCGTTGCAGGTGACTTTGCTTCTGTCGCGCCCCGGCACCGATTTCAGCGGCGGTGAGTTCGTGCTCGTCGAGCAGCGACCGCGTCGGCAATCCCGAGTCGAGGTCGTGGATCTCGGTCGCGGAGATGCCGTGATCTTCGCCGTGCACCACCGCCCGGTGCAGGGCACCCGTGGCTTCTACCGCGTGCAGTTGCGCCATGGCGTCGGCACGGTGCGGGATGGCCGGCGCACGACCGCCGGCATCATCTTTCACGACGCGCGATGAACGCCTCGACGGGTGATTTGTTCGATCAGGCTCCGCAGGAGCTCTGGAGCGAGCCGATCGTGGAAGGCGCGATCATCCTGCGGCGCTGGGCGTGTGTGCACGAGTCGATGTTGCTCGATGGGCTTCGCCTGCTGACGGGCTCGGCGCCGTTTCGCCACATGTTCACGCCGGGCGGACATCGCATGTCCGTCGCGATGACGAGTTGTGGAACCGTGGGCTGGGTGTCCGACCAGCGCGGCTATCGCTACGACCGGCTTGATCCCGCGCGCAACAAGCCGTGGCCCGCCATGCCCGACTCGTTCGCCGAGCTTGCCCGTGCGGCGGCTGCCGCCGCGGGATTCGACGGCTTCGTGACCGACAGCTGTCTCATCAATCGCTATGAGCGTGGGACCCGATTGTCGCTGCACCAGGACAAGAACGAGCGCGACTTCGGCGCGCCCGTCGTCTCCGTCTCGCTGGGCCTGCCCGCCGTCTTCCTGTTTGGAGGATCCGCGCGCAACATGCGACCGCGGCGCCTCCGGCTGGCAAGCGGCGATGTCGTGGTCTGGGGCGGAGCGGCGCGCAAGTACTACCATGGCGTCGAGCCGGTCGGCGATGGCGATGCGCCGGCGACCGGTCGGTGCCGAATCAATCTGACCTTCCGCAAGGCGCTCTGATACGGATCGACGCACCCATCGATCCGCCGTACGATGTTTCCATGCAGCCCCCATCGGTTTGCCATTGGATTGACGGTCGAAGCGCCACGGGAACCGGGCGATCCTCACCGATCTACGAGCCTTCGACCGGGCGCGTACTGCGCGAGGTGCACTTTGCGGACGCGAGCGAAGTCGCGCGCGCCGTTGCGAGCGCGGCGCGGGCCTTCCCGGCCTGGTCGCAGGAGAGCGCGGCGCGGCGAGCACGCGTCATGTTTCGATTCAAAGAGCTGCTCGAGGCCAATGCCGATCGGATTGCGCGCACGATCTCGCAGGAGCACGGCAAGACCGTCGAGGATGCGCTCGGTGAGGTGACGCGCGGCATCGAGGTCGTGGAGTTCGCCTGCGGCGCACCTCAGCTCCTCAAAGGCGACTACAGCGACAGCGTGGGCCGCGGCGTGGACAGCTTCAGTCTGCGCCAGCCGCTCGGTGTCGTCGCCGGTGTCACGCCTTTCAACTTTCCGGCGATGGTGCCGATGTGGATGTTTCCCATCGCGCTCGTGTGCGGCAACGCGTTCATCCTCAAGCCTTCCGAGCGCGATCCCTCCGCGTCCATCCTGCTCGCGGAGCTCCTCAAGGAGGCCGGTTTGCCCGACGGCGCTTTCAACGTGCTGCACGGTGATCGGGAAGCCGTCGAAGCGCTGCTGGAGCATCCGCAGATCGCCGGCGTGAGCTTCGTGGGCTCGAGCGCCGTCGCCCGCCAGCTGCAGGCGCACGCAGTGCGCAACGGTAAGCGGGTGCAGGCTCTCGGCAGCGCCAAGAATCACATGATCATCATGCCGGATGCGGATCCCGATGCCGCGACGCAGGCCCTCGTCGGTGCGGCTTATGGATCCGCGGGCGAGCGCTGCATGGCCATTTCGGTGGCCGTCACGGTCGGGGATGCCGTCGCCGACGCGCTCATCGCGCGTCTCAAACGCCGTCTGGCCGAGCTTCGCGTCGGACCCGCCGATGAGCCCGGCGTCGAGATGGGCCCGCTGGTCAGTCAGCAGCATCGAACGCGCGTACGGGACTATCTCGAGATCGGCTCGCGTGAAGGGGCAAGCCTGGTGCTTGACGGGCGTGCACACCCGAGCGCGGAGCGGCCGGGTTTCTTCCTCGGTCCATCGCTATTCGATGGGGTGCGACCGCAGATGCGCATCTATCGCGAAGAGATCTTCGGCCCGGTGCTCGCCATTGTTCGAGTGTCCGACTACCGAGCGGCGGTTCAGCTGGTCAATGCACACGAGTTTGCAAACGGCGCTGCCATCTTCACCCAGAGTGGCGCGATCGCACGCAGCTTCGTCGCGGATGTCGAGGTCGGGATGGTGGGGGTGAACGTTCCGATTCCCGTTCCCATGGCCTTTCACAGCTTCGGGGGGTGGCGTCATTCCCTCTTCGGCGACTACCACGCCTACGGCGCCGAGGGCTTCCGCTTCTACACGCGCCTGAAGACAGTGACCCAACGCTGGCCCGAGGCACGCGAAGTCCGCCCCGACTTCAGTATGCCGACCTCTCGCAGCCATTGAAGCCAATCTGCCAGTTTAATACGTCTTTTCAGTGAGTTAGGCTACCGCGCCGGCGTCACAGCTTGCTTTCTCTCGTGAATTATCGATAATCGATCGGCTCTCTCGGGCCAGAGTTTCCAGCATGTGGATCGTCGAGGTGGCGCTAAAGCGCCCCTACACCTTCATCGTCCTCGCGTTGCTGCTGCCGCTGCTTCGGCGCGCTGACGATCTTCGGCACCCCGCTTGCGCCCGCGGCATGCCGACCGACATTTTCCCGGACATCACGCATTCCCGATCATTGCGGTGACCTTCCAGTACACGGGCATGCCGCCGGATGAGATGGCGGGCCGCATCACCGGCGCAGATCGAGCGCTACGCCACGACGCATCATCAACGACATCGAGCACGTCGAGTCGCAGACGTATCCCGGCATGGCGGTCATCAAGCTGTTCTTCCAGCCGGGCGTCGACATCAACCTCGCCATGGCGCAGGTGACGGCCTTCGGCCAGCTGTCGCTGAAGCACATGCCGCCCGGGATGCAGCCGCCGCTGATTCTCAAGTACAACGCCGCGACGCGTGCCGATCATCCAGCTCGCGATGTCGAGCAACAAGCTCACCGAGGCGCAGCTGTTCGACTTCGGCAACCAGGTGATCCGCGCGCAGATCGCGACCATCGACGGCGCCGTCGATTCCTTATCCCTTCGGTGGCGCCACTCGCCAGGTGCAGATCGACCTCGAGCCCGATGCGCTGCGCGCGCAGGGCCTGACCGCCAACGACGTGAACAACGCGATCGCCAATCAGAACCTGATCGTCGCCGGCCGGCACGCAGAAAATCGGCGACACCGAATACAACGTCAAGCTGAACGCCAGCCCGCTCAAAGTCGACGAGATCAACGATCTGCCGATCCGCAGCCGGATCGGGGCGACGTCACCTACATCCGTGACGTTGCCTTCGTGCACGACGGCCACCCGCCGCAGACGAACATCGTGCGCGTGAACGGCCGCCGCGCCGTGCTCATGTCGATTCAGAAGACGGGCGCTGCCTCGACGCTGAACATCGTCAACGAGATCCAGGCGCGTCTGCCGCGTGTGCGCGAGCTGCTGCCGGAGGGCGCCTCGATCGCCGCGACCGGCGACCAGTCGGTGTTCGTGCGCGCCGCCGTCAAGGGCGTCGTCACCGAGGCGGTCATCGCCGCCGCGCTGACCGCGCTCATGGTGCTGCTGTTCCTGGGCAGCTGGCGCAGCACGCTGATCATCGCCATCTCGATTCCGCTGTCGATCATCACCTCGATCATCCTGCTCGATGCGCTCGGGCGAGACGATCAATCTCATGACCCTCGGCGGTCTCGCGCTCGCCGTCGGCATCCTGGTCGACGACGCGACGGTGACCATCGAGAACATCAACCGCCATCTCGAGGAGGGCATGGACGTCGAGCCCGCGATTCTGAAGGGCTCGCGTCGAGATCACCATTCCGGCGCTGGTCTCGACGCTGTCGATCTGTATCGTGTTCGTGCCGATGTTCCTGCTGTCGGGCGTGGCGCGCTATCTGTTCGTGCCGCTCGCCGAAGCGGTCGTGTTCGCGATGCTCACCTCCTACGTGCTGTCGCGTACGCTGGTGCCGACGCTTGCCAAGTACTGGCTGCGCACCGCCGCGGAGGAGCACGAGGCCGCGGCGAAGCCTGGCTCCGCTGCGGCGCTTCCAGCGCGCTTCGAGGCCCGCTTCGAGCGTGTGCGCGAGCAGCTACCACGGCTTGCTGAAGCCGTGCTCGAGCACCGCCGTGCCGCTTCATGACGGTGTTCCTCGGGTTCGCCGTTCGCCTCGATGCTGATCTATCCCGTTCCTGGGCCGGAACTTCTTCCCCGAGGTCGATGCCGGCCAGATCAAGCTGCACGTCCGCGGCCAGACCGGCCTGCGCGTGGAGGACACGGCGGCGCTCGTCGATCACGTCGAGGCGGCGCATGCGCGAGGTGATTCCGGCGCAGCGAGATCGCACAGCATGGTCGACAACATCGGCCTGCCGGTCTCCAGCATCAACCTCACCTACGGCAACTCGGGCACCATCGGCAGCAGCGATGCCGACATCCTGATCTCGCTGACGCCGGGCCACGCGCCCACGGCGGACTACGTCCGCACGCTGCGCCTGCGGCTGCCGCGGGAGTTTCCGGGCACCGTGTTCGCGTTTCCTGCCGGCGGACATCGTCAGCCAGATTCTGAACTTCGGCATGCCGGCGCCCATCGACATCCAGATCGTCGGCGCCGAGCCCGAAGAACCGCGACATCGCCAACGCAGCTGCTGGCCTCGCTGCGGCACGTGCCGGGCCTCGTCGATCTGCGCATTCAGCAGGTGTTCAACCAGCCGGAGCTGCGCGTGCACGACCGACCGCAGCCGCGCCCAGCAGCTCGGCATCAGCCAGCACGACGTCGCCAACAACCTGCTGCTGACGCTCTCCGGCAGCGGCCAGATCGCGCCGACCTTCTGGCTGAACTCCGAAACCGGGCTGCAGTACCCGCTGGTCGCTCAGGCGCCGCAGTACCGCATGACCTCGCTGCAGGACCTGCAGAACCTGCCGGTGACCGCCGCCGGCCAGCAGCAGATTCTCGGCGGCCTGGCGACGCATCACCCGCGGCATGGGCCCGGCGGTGGTCGTATCACTACGACGCCCAGAACCATCATCGACATCTTACGGCGCCGCGCAGGATCGCGACCTCGGCGCCATCGACAACGACATCAGCGCGCAGATCGCCGAAGTTCGACGGCAAGCTGCCCAAGGGCACGCACATCGTGCTGCGCGGCCAGGTGCAGACCATGACGCCTCCTACACGGGGCTGGCGATCGGCGTGATCGGCGCGATCGTGCTGGTGTACCTGCTGATCGTCATCAACTTCCAGTCCTGGACCGATCCCTTCATCATCATCACCGCATTGCCCGCCGCCATGGCCGGCATTGCCTGGATGCTGTTGCATCACCGGCACCACGCTGAGCGTGCCGGCCCTGACCGGCGCCATCATGTGCATGGGTGTGGCGACGGCCAACAGCATTCTGGTCGTGAGCTTCGCGCGCGAGCGCATGAATGAAGGCGCAACGCGCTGCAGGCGGCGCTCGATGCGGGCTTCACCCGCTTCCGCCCGGTGCTGATGACCGCGCTGGCGATGATCATCGGCATGCTGCCCATGTCGCTTGGGCATCGGCGACGGCGGCGAGCAGAACGCGCCGCTCGGCCGCGCGGTGATCGGCGGCCTGCTGTTCGCGACCGTCGCCACGCTGGTCTTCGTGCCGACCGTGTTCGCCGCCATGCACGGGCGCGCGGCGCGCTGCCAGCCGATAACCGCGCGCAGCGCATCTGAGTTCGGCACGGTCGCCTCACACGGTGATCGAGCCATGGATCACGAACATGCGACGCAACAATGACACGGTCGAGCGACGGCTACGGGGTCGGCTATGTCACCCGCCAGGGCGCGGCGCCTGGGCCGATCGGCCTCGCCGTGGCTGTGCGCGCTCGCGCTGCTCGCCTGGGTGCATTTCTCGTCGCACCGCGCGGCCGCGAAGCTCGCCGCGGCGACCGAGACGCAGGCCATGGTCACTGTGGCAGACGACCAAGCCCGCAGAGCCGAAGCCGACCTGGCCGATCTGGTGCTGCCCGGGCAGCGTGCAGGCGAACTATCGATGCGCCGATCTACGCGCGCACCAGCGGCTATCTGAAGCGCTGGCTGGTGGACATCGGCACGCCCGGTGAAGGCCGGCCAGCTGCTGGGTGAGATCGAGACGCCTGAAGTCGATCAGCAGCTGCGCCAGGCGCAGGCGGACCTCGCCACAGGCCGAAGCCAATCAGAAGATCGCCGAGCGTCACGGCGGAGCGCTGGCGCGACTCTGCGCAAGACCGACTCGGTCTCCAAGCAGGAAGCCGACGAGAAGACCAGCCTCAGCCGAAGCCGGCGATGCGCAGCTGCAGGCCGCGCGCGCCAACCTGCAGCGGCTGCGCGATCTCGTCGGGCTTCCAGCGGATCGTCGCGCCGTTCGATGGCGTCGTCACGGCGCGCAACACCGACGTCGGCCAGCTCATCACCGCCGGCGAGCGGCACCGGCCCGGAGCTGTTCCGCATCGCCGATACGCACGCGCCTGCGCCTGTATGTCCGCGTGCCGCAGACGTACGCCGCGCTGCATGCAGCCGAGACTCGACGGCCGACGTGGCTTTCCCGGATCGGCCCGGGCGAGACCTACACCGCCACGCTCGACAGCACCTCGAGTGCCATCGATCACGTCACACGCGCACGCTTGCTCGCGCAGCTGATCATCGACAACGCCAATGGCGAGCTTCTGCCGGGCGCCTACGCCGAGGTGCACTTCAAGCTGCCGCCCGGCGCTGCGGACCGTCGTTCAAGCTGCCCGCGAACGTACTGCTGTTCCGCAGCGATGGCCTGCATGTGGCGACGGTCGATGCGCACAAGGCCTGGTGTCCTGAAGCCCGTGGCCGTCGGCCGCGACTATCGGCTCCGATATCGAGATCGTGAGCGGCCTCGACGCGGCCGACGATGTGATCTTGAGCCCGCCCGATTCGCTGACCGCTGGTACCACGGTGCGGGTCGTCAGCCCGCGGCGGCGCAGCCGCGGGCCGCGCGATCGTGAGGTCCCCTCTGAGCACGGTCGGCGCTGGCCGCGGCTCTGCTGAGCGCCTGCACGCTGGCGCCGAATACGAGCAGCCAGCCGACCGGCGACTGTCGTCCAGTTACAAGGAAGCCGGCGACTGGGTGCCGGCCCACCGGCCGACGCCCAGACCGCGCAGCAACTGGTGGAGGCGTTCGGCGACCCGAAGCTCGATGAGCTGGAGCGCACGCTGCACGCCTCCAATCCCGATCGTGCGCGCGGCATTCGCCCGCTTCGAGCAAGCGCGCGCGCTCGCATTGGCGGGCGCGCTCGAGCAGTTTCCGAGCCTCGGCGCCGGTGCCTCCGCGAAGCGCGAGCAGCTCTGTCGATGAACGCGCCGGTCGCAGGCGACGGGCGAGACCTTCAACGACTTCATCGCCTCGCTGAATCTGTCCTGGGAAATCGATCTGTTCGGCCGCCTGCGCAACGAGGCCACCGCGGCCGGGCGCGCGCGCCGAGTCGAGCCATGCCGATCCCGCCGCCATCACCTTGTCGCTGCAGGCGGAGCTTGCGAGCGATTATTTCACCCTGCGCGGCGACGACACTCACGATGCGGCTGCTCGAGGACACGGTGCAGACCTACGATCGCGCGTACGAGCTCACGCGTGATCGCTACGAGGCTGCCATCTGCCGCCGCCACCGACGTGGATCAGGCCGACACGCAGCGGCAGAACGCACGTGCGCAGCTCGCGGCGGTGACGTCTGCAGCGCGCGCAGCTCGAGCACGCCATCGCGGTGCTGCTCGGGAGCGTGCCATCCGCGTTCAGTCTGGAATCGGCGCGAGCTCGCAGCCGCACCGCCCCCGGTCGGCGCCGGTCTGCCCTCGGCACTGCTGCAACGGCGTCCCGATGTCGCGAGCGCGGAGCGCGCCGTGGCCGCGGCGAACGCCGAGATCGGCGTGGCGCGCGCCGCCTGGTTTCCGGTATTCACACTGAGCGGTGCGGCCGGCTTCGAGAGCTCCGCGGCTCGCAGCTGGGTCAGCGCGCCAAGCCGCTTCTGGTCCGTTGGTCCGGCTGGCCAGGTGCCGCTGCTGGATTTCGGCGCGCGCTCGGCACTCAACCGGCGGGCCCGGGCCGCCTATGATGAAGCGGTTGCCAATTACCGCAAGACGACGCTCACGGCCTACCAGGAAGTCGAGGACAACCTCGCCGCCCTTCACCACCTCGAGCGAAGAGCTGGCCGCTGATGCAGCCGCGGCCGCCTCGGCGCAGAGCGCCGCGTATCACGCCGACAAGCGCTACGACGGCCGGCGTCGCGGATTACATCGAGGTCACCACGACTCAAACGGCGGCTCTGCAGGCACAGCGCGCCGCGATCGATGCGCGCGTCTGCACGCTGAACGCCGCCGTCGGCCTGGTGCGGGCGACCGGCGGAGGCTGGAGCCGAGAGCAACTCGCGCTCGCGAGCACGCCATGAGCGACGCCCGCCCTCAAGCGCACCTGCATGCGCGATCACATTCGCGATGTGCTCGTGGCGCGCATTCTCGACGGCACCTACCCCGCCGGCACGCAACTCAAGGAGCTGAGTCTCGCGCGCGAGTTCAACGTGAGCCAGGCCCCGATCCGCGAGGCTCTGCGCGAGCTCGAAGGATCGGGGCTCGTGACCTGCGAGCGCTATCGCGGAACGCGCGTGCGCGGCGCGGACTTCGCGGAAATGCGCGAATCCTACGAGTTGCGCACGATGCTCGAAGCGCGCGCAGTGGAGCTCGCCGAGCCCTTTCCGGTGACGGTGCTCGCGCAGCTCGAGACTCATCTGCGTCACATGACCACCGCCGCGAACGGCGACGATCCGGAGCGATACATCGATGAAGCACTGCGATTTCACCGCCGGCTCGTCGAAGCCTCGGGCAATCGAACGTTTCTCGCGGTCTGGGACTCGCTGCACTGGGACGTTCGCGGCCGCATCGCACTGCGCCGCATCGCCGAGCGTGGAAGCGGGCTCGCGCCGCTCATCGCCATGCACCAGCACCTGCTCGCCTGCCTTCGCGCGCACGATGTAGACCGCGCGACCGGGAGTCTGCGCACCATATTTGCGTACGTGTCCGGCGTATTCGCTCCGCCGGCGGCCCCGGCGCTGGCATCTCAAGCGTGATCGAAGAACGACTTGACGGCGCCCAGGCAGAAGGGCGGGACGAGCCGCGCGTGATACACCTGTAGGACCGCGTTCAAGCCACCGTCGGTCGCACCCTGCAGCACCGCCGCAGCGGCGACGGCCGTGCGCGCTGCGGCAAAGCCGTCCTTGAAATTCGCGTAGGCATCCGATGCCGTCGGTGAGGAGTCGATGTCGACCACCGTCACGGGCGCGCTCGCCGCATGGGCCGCCCAGTAGCCCTGCATCAGTTGCGTGTTGAGGAACAGGACCGTCGGATCCTCATTCCCCGCACACAGCAGCGTCGGTGCACTGGGGGTGTAACCGCGCAGATCATTGAGCTTCAGGTCCTTGCGTAGCCCGTTGGCGGGCGCGGCGGCCGGCAGATCCGTGGTCGTCGTCGGGAAACCACCGTCGGGATTGGTCTGAGCGTCCTCGAGATAGGATAAACGATAGGCATTCGTGACCAGATTGGCCGTACCGAAGCCTGTGGCGAAGATCGCCGCCAGATTGGGCGGGGCCGTCGCGGGTGTGATCGACGCGTACTGCGAAGCCGGCGGCGTCGAGCTGAAAAGCTGGTTCTCGGGTAGCTTGCCCTGCGCGTACAGCGTCGTGATGGCCGTGGTGCTCGGCAGCAGCGCATCGACATCCGCCGCGTAGCTTGGCTCAAACACGTCCGTCGCGGTGCTGTAGAGGTTCGAGTAGGAATGCTGGTAGCTCGTCGTGAGAAGATCGAAGTTCGCCGGGCCGCTCAGTGTGACCTCGCCCTCGAACAGTGCATCGCCGAATGCGGCGAGCGCATAAGGACCCGACATCGCTCCTGCCGCCGTCACAGTCGCACCAGCGGACTGCACGGCGCGCTCGGTCGCGAGCGCAACGAAGCCCCCCTGGGAATATCCTGTGATGAAAAGCTGATGGTTGTCGCTCGCGCCGGGCGCCATCGAGATGATCGGCAGCGCCGTTCGCGCAGCCGTGAGCGCATCCATCATATCGTCCGCTTGCTGCTGCGCATTCAGGTAGGGGTGATAGCTCAGGCTGGAAGTGTCATAACCGGCGTAATTCGGTGCGACGACGATGTAGCCTTGGGCGGCAAACACCGCGGCGAGGATCAAACCCTCCGCATTGTTCGAGGCCGAAATCGACGCGATGTTGAAGGTGCGGTCCGTATTGGTGCCATGCGCATACAGCACGATGGGGCGCGCACCAGTGCAAACCGAATTCGTGCCGCTCGGGATCATGAGGGCTCCGGAGGCCGTGCTCGCCTCGCCTGCACCGCCAACCGTCTCATAATCGAGTTGGTAGATCGTGATCGAGCAGCTGGGTGTATACGCCTCGCTCAGCAAGAGCTTTCCCAGGTCGTTTTGCCCGAGGAGCCCGAGGAGCGTCGAGGTATCGTAGGAGGCGACCCTCGAAGGAGGGTTGGTGAGAAGATCACCGCGCTGAGGCGGGGCCGGCATCGAATTCGTCGATGAGGTGCTGCCGCTTCCTCCACAACTGCTCAGCATGAGCAGTGTGGCGATACATACTGACAATCCGCTCCATCGCCGCATGCTCAGATGAATGCCCGAGCGCATCGAAAGGTTCTGCCGAAGCGCGCGCCTAGAAGCGCGCCAGGGTACCGTCGCGTACCGTTTCGACGATCGCCTGCATATCGAAGACACGGGTACCTTCCTCGCCGATGTGCAAGAGCGGCAGCAGGGCATCGAATACCGCCCGCGGGCCGCGGCCCAGCGATTCGGGGGCCAGGCCGCGACGCGCGATGGCCCACACTGCGATCGTCATCTCCAGGGCTGCAATCTCCCACGCGCGCGCAACGACGGTTGCCGTCTGCGCGACGGACAGCGGCAGCAGAGTCGTGACGTCCTCCACTCCGTCGGCCAGGCTGCCAATGTACTGCAGCAGAACCGGAGCTGCGGCTGCGCCGAGCGTGCCAAGCCGCGCGGCCCCCACATAGTTGAGATTGATGGACAGCACTCCCCCGTCTGGCTCCCCGTCGCGCGACAATCCGACCGGAAGCCCCGAAAAAGGCGGCGACTGCAGCTTGAGAGAGCGCTCCTGGCTTTGAATCGCCACTTTCGCGATCGCCTGGCGCAGGCAATCGATGGCCAGCGTGGGCAGCACCGAGATCATGCTTGCGGAGGTGAGCAAACGCTGGTTCTCGAAGTCGACGAGCGGATTGTCGCTCGTGGAATTGATTTCCCGCTCTGCCTGCAACTTCGCCCAGCCCCAGGCTTCGTACGCGGCGCCATGAATCTGTGTGATGCCACGAAAGCTCAACGGGTCCTGCAGGAAGCGCGCGGCTTGCGGTTGATGCAGCTGACTTCCGTTCAGCAGCTCCATGAGCCGCTGGCGGGCGCGCGCCTGACCTTCTCCACGCGAGCCGCCGCCCGCGCTCGCGAGCGCGAAGGGCTCGAGGTCGGCGCGGAAGCCCTCGCAGGCCGTCGCCGCCGCCAGATCGAACGCCCCCAGCACTCGCTCGGCCTCATTGAGAACGAGTGCAGCCTCCCCTAGCGCGAAACTGTTGCTGGCGATGAGCGAGAGCGACTCTTTCGGAGCGAGCGACAAAGCCTGTTTCAAATGCGAAGCATCACCCCTCACGGCACGGCCGATGAGTGCGAGCGCGAGCTGCGACAGCGGCGTCAGATCTGCGACCCCGAACGCGCAGTCCCGCCGCACGGCCGGCAAGCGTGGAGCCGCCAGGAGCTCGAGCAGCGCCCGCATCAGTTCCGGTCTCACACCGGATCGGCCACTCGCGAAATTGTTGATGAGGACGACGAGAGCTGCGCGCACGATCTGCTCGGAGAATGCAGGCCCCGGAAAATCGGTTGCTTCGCTCACGACCATCCGGTTCCCGAAGGCCTCACGTTGTGCCTGCTCGACGGTCGCATCCTTTTGTGAGCCGACTCCGGTCGTGACTCCGTAGATCGAGGCGCCCGAGCCGATCATGCGCTCGACGATGGCGCGGCCCTGCGCGATGCGTTGCCAGGCGGCCGGAGTCAGATCGCAGCGGCGCGGTGCGCGGGCAAGCGCGGCGATCTGATCGACGCCGAGCGCGGCGCCCTCGAAAAAATGATCCATTGCGGCTCCGATTCACTGGCGCGGAAGGGCCCGCAATCTAGCAGCTTCGTGCCGATTGGACAGCCGTGTCGTTCGCGCCTAGGCTTTCCACGTGTACCTGAGAAATGCCTGGTATGTCGCAGCCTGGGACCGCGAGATCGGCCGGGAGCTGCGGGCCACCACGATCCTTGGTGAGCGCATCGTGATGTACCGCACCCAAAGCGGCCAGGCGGTGGCGCTCGAAAACGCCTGTCCGCACCGCAAGCTGCCGCTGTCGATGGGCCGGCTGCTGGAGGACCAGATCGAGTGCGGCTATCACGGGCTCACCTTCGATGCGAGCGGCCGCTGCACGCGCATCCCTTGTTCGGACTTCATACCCAAGGGCGCGCGCGTGCGCAGCTATCCCCTGGTGTCGCGCTACGGTCTCGCGTGGATCTGGATGGGAGCGCCGGAGCTCGCTAATCCGGCGACGATCTTTCCCGTCGAGCATTACGGCGAGCCCGGCTGGGGCATGAACAGCGGCGATGCGATGAGCGTCGATGCGAACTACCTCTTCGTGACCGATAATCTGCTCGACCCCTCTCACGTGGCCTGGGTTCACCGCGGTACCTTCGGAGACGCTTCCTGCGAGTCCGAGCCCGTGCGCGTCGAGGCGAATCCGAGCGGCGTGATCGCTTCTCGCTGGCTCTGCAACGTCGAGGTTGCAGGTTTCTACAAACCGTTCGTCGGCTTTGAGGGGTGCTGCGATCGATTGCAGCACTATGAGGTGCGTTATCCATCACACGCGCTGATCAAGGCCCTCATCGTTCCGGCGGGTCAGGCGGGACCGGGTGCCGCACGGCTCCCGCAAGCCTTCGTCATGGACTCGTACAACCTCATGACCCCGGTGGATGAGAACCACACGCGCTATTACTGGTTTCAGGTGCGCAACTTTGCACCGCAGGACGAATCCGTGTCCGAGGCGATGACGCGGGAGGTACGCGCGATCTTCGAGGAGGATCGGGTCATCCTGAGCGCGGTGCACGCGGGCTTCACTCACAAGACCTCGCCCAACATCGACATCGCGATCGATTCCGCGCCATTGCGATTCCGTCGCAGACTCGGCCAGCTGATCACGGCCGAGCACACGGCACTGAGCGCCTGAAGATGCGTGCGGCCGTGCTGATGTCCCTTGCTCTGCTGCCGCTCGTTGCCGATGCAGCGCCCGCGAGCACATCGGCGCCGATCGTTTTTCTCGATGTCTCGGGTCCTGACCTTGCGAAGCTGGCCGCGTTCTACAAGGACGTCTTCAACTGGGATATCGGCGCGGGACAGTTCGAGATCGAGAAAAGCCTGAAGGTGCCCGTCGTCTCCCCGCTGCCAGGCAGCCTTTTGCAGCAGACCGCCCACGGCGACGAGCCGGCACATGAGACGATGATCTTCCTGGGTGTCGGGGACGTGACGGCCACGCTCGCGAAGGTCGTCGCCAACGGCGGTGCCATCGTGCGCCCGCGCGCCGTGGTGCCTGGTGTCGTGATCCTCGGGATCTTCACCGACCCTGCAGGTAACCGCCTCGGCCTCGTCGAGATGCAGAACGGAAAGGCGAAGATTCCTCCGCCTGCGCCTGCAAAATAAACCTCAGTTCTTGGCGACGACCCGCGTGGGCGGCTTTGCCCGGGCAGCAAGCGCAGCGATGTCGGCCGGCTCGAAAATGGGCAGCGAGCAGGTGTTGTTCGTGCACACGAACGCCGCTGCCTTGCTGAGTTCGGGATACTGCACGTCGGCGTTCGGCATGCGGCCTTCGCGCACGTCCCACCACTCGATCCTGCGATACGAAGCGGGATAGCCGAGCGCTGCCTTGAACAGCGCGGCAGCCTGCGGGTCGTCCTTGTGCGCGACGATCGTCAAGTGGGTGGGGTCATTGGCAAGCTCCTGCGCGGCCTCAAGGACACCCGGATTCGTCAGCGCAGACAGTGCGATCTGCGGGGTCGCAAGATAGCGCATCGCATATTCGGCGCTCTTCTGATGGCGCTCAGCTCCGCTGTAGCGCGCCAGCAGGTTGTTGAACAGGACCAGCTGGATGTTCTCATCGAGCGTCTTGACCGGCGCGAGCTTCGATGGACCGGCGATCCTCGCCGAGACGTATCCCGGCTGCGCCGTATCGCGAAAGTGCGCATCCATGAAGTCCGCCGCGGACTCCGCGCGCGTCAGCCAACTTGCGATCGGCGCTGACCTCATAGAGCGCAAGAAATGCGCGACCCATGGACAGTGTGTCCTCGAGATACGGCCCCGCCGGGTCCTTGTCACCGTGCGCAAAGCCACCGCCCGCCACTGAACGATTGGCGTCAATCCAGTTCGCCGCTTTGACCGCGGCATCGAGATACTCGCGCTCCGAGGTGGCCGCATACAGGGCAGCGAGCGACTGGATCATCCAGCCGTTCTCGCGGGCATAGTGATTGCGGTCGACTCGTGGAATACCAAGCTTGCGCCGCTCGGCATCCTTCAACGCGAAGAACTCCGCACTGTGCTCGCCCGGCACGAGGTCTGCGTCCTGGCTCGTGTAGAACGCGCCATCCGTTCCCGTCAGGAAAGTGCGGACGTAGCCCGCGATGGCGCGCGCCGCCGCGAGATAGCGCGCATCCTGGAACTCGAGGTACGCAAGCGTATACGCGTGCATGTCCGCGGCCTGCACGGACATGATCTTCTCGTAGTGCGGATGCTGCCAATCGCCATCGGTCGAGTACTGATAGCCTCCACCCCAGACCGGATCGATAATCTGCAAAGCCTCATCGAGGGTCTTGCGCGTCATGCGCGCGGCACGGACGTCGCCTTGGGATGCGCGCAGCAACCCATACTCGATCGTGTCGCGGTCGATGAATTTCTGGTTCTGGCGAAACGCGCCGAGCTTGGGATCGTAGGTCGAGTAAAAGCCCTGCTCGAGCTGCTTGCGCGTGGCCGCCTGCAGCAACGGACTCGTGGCGAACTGCGTGGGCAGGTCGGCCTCCGCATATTTGACCGGACTCGGATCCACGATGATCGCCTTCAGCATCGAGACCATGAGCTCCGGGGCCAGATAGCCCCTGCGCTTCACGATCTCGGTGCCGTCGGCATTGAATACGACGGTCGCCGGCCAACCGTATTGCTCGTAGCGACGCGAGATGTCGGGGCGCGAATCCTGATCGACCCGCACTGCGATGTAGCGATCACCGATGAGGGCGCGTACGGTCGGGTCGCTGTAGGTCGTCTCGGCCATGACATGGCACCAGTGGCACCACACGGCCTCGAGGTCCATGAGGACGAAGCGATGCTCGCGCGCGGCGCGCTGGAAGACCTCGTCCGACCAGGGTTCCCAGTGCAGCTCTGGAGGCGCTGCCGCGCGCGCAGACACGGAGCAAAATACCAACAAAGTCAATAATATACGACGCAGCATGAGTGGCCTCCCATCTCCTCTACGGGCCGCGAGGCCCTCTGGATGCGCGGCCGGCGACTCATGCTGCGCTAGCGTGTGCAACGAGCCAGGAAGACACCGCGGACGCTGGCATGGGGATAGCGAGCCGAAAGCAGCTCGCGGGCGACTTTGTAATGCTTGCCGCTGTTCAACACATCGTCCACGACGACGATGATCGGACGCGGTGCGGCTGAGTCGATCAGACGTGTCATCGCGCGCAAGGCCTCGTAGCTCACTCGCTCGGTGCACTCGTGATCGGCTGCGCGACTTTCGGTGATGACCAGCATCTGGCGAACATCCGCAGCCCATCCCTCGAAACTCGATCCGAGCACGCGTGCCATGCGGTCGTCGTACTCGACATCGCCGATCGCCTTGGAGCAAGGCACGGGGATGAACGTGGCGTGCATCTCGACGAATTCTCGCGAGATGACCTGACGTAGCGCCGCCGCGGCATGTGCGATTGCGATCCGCTTGTATTGCGCACGCGTTGCGCAGCCTGCGAGCAGGCTGGGTTTGATCTTGAGGTTGCTGATCAGCTGGTTGGTCGCGCTGAAGCCGTACCCTCGACGAGGAGCGTACTCCCAAAGGTAATAACAGCGGTCGGCACCCGTCAGAAGTGCGTGCTGAGCGCAATTGGTCACATCAATCTGCCAGAAGCGCTCCGGGATCGCTGGGAGCCAGTTGCCGCCGGAGCTCCTCATATGCGCTCACGCGAATCGCCCCACGCGCAACGAGCCGCTGCGGCCACTGGAGCGAGGCGGGGCGAAAGCAGCTGTCCAGTATGAAAAGCTTGCGCCCTTGCTGCAGGGCATGCCGCGCCTGTACCAGGGCGCCGGAGATCTCGCTTGCCTCGATGATGACCGTCGCCGCACTCAGCGCGGACATCGTGGCCGTGCGTTCCGCAAAGAAGCGCTTGTTGGCTCGCACCTCCTGGCGCGCGTGCCGGACGATCGGCACCTGACTCACGAGAAGGTGCTCCGCGCCGATTCTCTGCTGCAGTGTTCGATTCTCCGGCGGATAGCATGTCGTGAGTGGCGTTCCCAGTACGGCGATCGTGCGACCGCCGGCCGACAGCGCCGCCTCATGGGCCGCGGTGTCGATGCCGAGCGCGAGGCCGGACACAACCGTGAACCCATCGAGGCACAGCCGGCGCGCGAGTCGGGCTGCGCGACGCACGCCTTCGGCGCTCGGTCGGCGCGTACCCACGATAGCGACACACGGGGAATCGACCAGCTCCCAAATGCCACGGAAATAGATCAATTGAAGCGGATGGGTTGCGTCACACAGTTCGCGCGGATACTCGCCAAGCCCGCGTACGCGTACGCCCCAGTGCGTGCCGCAGCTCGCAGCGAGGGCGGTACAGGCCGCTCGCGCGTAGCCTTCGATCTCGGAAGGGCTCACGAACTCAGACGGGAGTGCGCCGGGGTGGGCGCGAAAAATATCGGCGAGCGCCTTGAAGGATGCTCCTTTGCGATCCCACAGCGCCTCATACCCGCCGAGCTCGCGGCGTACCGACGCAGCGCACTCTGCGAAATCTGAGCTCAGCTGGCGGGCGAAGAGACCCGGCATCCCTGCCCCGTCAGGTCTGCGTCGCGGGCGTCGGCTCTCGCCACGCCCGCTCGAAGGGCAGGCGCCACGCATGCGGCGCGATCAGCTGATGGATCGCGTTGGGACCCCATGAGCCCGGCGCGTACATGCGCACGGGTGGGGGTGCCTCGAGCAGAGGGGTCGACAGCTCCCATAAGCGCTCGATGCCATCGGCCGTGGTGAACAAAGTGTGATCGCCGCGCATCGCATCGAGGATCAGGCGTTCGTATGCCTCCAGGACATCGCAGATCTAGCCGGTGTCGTGCATCGCGAACTGCAGACTCAGTTTATCGAGCCGCATTCCAGGTCCAGGCCGCTTGCCGTAGAACGACAGTGACATCTTCGCTTCATCGGCCAGATCGAAGGTCAAATGATCCGGTCCCTGCGCGCCGACTCCCGAGTCGGCTGGAAACATGCTCTTGGGCGGTTCGCGAAACGCGATCGAGATGATCCGCTGTCCTTCGGCCATGCGCTTTCCGGTGCGCAGGAAAAATGGCACTCCGGCCCAGCGCCAGTTGTCGATCGCGCAGCGCAGTGCGATGAAGGTCTCGGTTTCGGACTGCGGCGAGACGCCGCTCTCTTCGTCGGTAGCCGCTGTACTGCCCGCGTACGACGTCGCTCGGCTTGATCGGCAGCATGCTGCGAAAGACTTTGTTCTTCTCCTCGCTGATCGAGGAAGGCTCCAGCGCCGTCGGCGGCTCCATGGCCATGAACGCCAGGATCTGAAACAGGTGCGTGACGACCATGTCCCGGAATGCGCCGATCGCTTCATAGAAGCCCGACGCGCGCCCAAGGCTCAGTGTTTCGGGGACGTCGATCTGAACGTGATCGATGAAATTGCGGTTCCAGATGGGCTCGAAGAGCCCGTTGGCAAAGCGGAACGCGAGGATGTTCTGCGCCGGCTCCTTGCCCAGGAAATGGTCGATCCTGAAGATCTGATCCTCGCTGAAGACTTCGTGCAGCTTCGCATTGAGTGCCACCGCGCTCGCCAGATCGGTACCGAAGGGCTTTTCCATGATGATGCGCGAGCGCTCGACGAGACCCGCGTCATGGAGCAGGCCCACGACGGACAGCGCAGCCGCGGGCGGCACGCTCAGGTAGTGGATACGACGGGTCTCGCCGTCGAAGCAGCGCTCCGCGCTCTCGACGGCGCTGCGCAGCGCGGCGGCTCCAGCCGCGAGTGGGACGTAATCGAGCCCGCGCGCAAACGCTTCCCAATCGGCTTGCTGTACCGGACGCGTGCTGAATTCCTCGAGCGCCTTGCGGGCCGCGAGTCGGAATTCCTCCCGGTCGATCGCATCCATCGAGACACCGACGATGCGGCAGCCGGGTATGAACCCCGAGGTTGCCAGGTGAAAAAGTCCTGGCAACAACTTGCGCCGGGCGAGATCGCCCGTTGCCCCCGCCAGCACCACGACCTGCGGAAAACGCGGACCAACGCCTGCAACCACCTTTGCCACGATCTTCGTCCCTCAATGACCCGATGCAATCACACCCATTCTTGACGCCCGGAGGCCCGCAGGCAATTCTGACGGCAACGCGAAGGCCTCCACGGAGATGTAATGACGGGCCTGCTCCTGTCCTGGGCGCTCGCAGCCGCGACGCCCGCTGTCGCGGAACGTCGGTCAGGGTATTCGCCTCCCACTACATCGAGGAGGGAACCGGGCCCGCGCTGATCTTCGTGCACGGCTCGATCAGTGATTACAGCTACTGGAGTGATGAGCTCGACGCGTTCGGCAAGAGCTACCGTGCCCTCGCCTACAGCCGCCGTTACGACTTCCCCAACCACGATCCTGCCCGCGCACATTACTCGGCCGAGGTGGACGCGGCAGATCTTGCCGCCTTCATAAAAGTGCAACATCTGGCCCGGCGTTCGTCATCGGACATTCGTATGGCGCCTCACGGCGCTGTTTCTGGCGATACGTCACCCCGAGCTGGTGCGCGCGCTCGTTCTGGCCGAGCCCCGCGGTGAGCCTCCTCGATGAGCTCTCGACACCCGATGCGAGTCTCGGCCGCGAGCTCTACGCGGAACCTTCAGGCTCGAATGGTCACCCCGATGCGCAGCGCTTCTGCGCGTGGAGATACCGAAGCGGGAGTCGGCATCTTCATCGATTACGTATTCGCAAATCCGCATGCCTGGCAGGACTTTTCGCCGTCGAGCCGTGCGGAAGCATTGCGCGATGCGCACGAGTGGGAAGTCATGCTGCCGCGCGGGACGCTTTTTCCAAGAATCGCGCCCGATGAGGTGCGCGGCATTCAGCTGCCGGTACTCGTCATGACCGGCGGCAAGTCTTATCCTTTCCTGCAGTTGATCGATGCAGACCTCGCGGCGCTGCTGCCCCATGCGGAGGCACGGATTTACCCCGCCGCGGGCCATCAGATGTGGCTGCAGGAGCCCGAGAGGTGTCGTGCGGACGCGAAGGAGTTTTTTCGACGGCACGGCGGACCGTGAGGCGTTGCGTCAACGCCGAGCGGCGCCCACACTGGCGCCGAGCCACGCGGAATCCATCATGCGCCATACCCTGCACCTGATCGCGGCTGCCTTGGCTTTGCTCGCCGCGCTGCCCGCGCGCCCCGCCGAGCATGAGCTCGCCGTCACCATCTACACGAACGACCTCGCGCTGGTGCAGGATCACCGCACGATCAATCTGACCGGCGGCCGCCAGCGCATCGAGTTTCCCGACGTGTCGGCGCAGATCCGTCCTGAGACGGTGTCGCTTGCAGCGAGTGGGCTCACGATTCTCGAGCAGAACTTCGACTTCGATCTGCTCACACCCGGAAAACTCATGGAGAAGGCCGTGGGTCAGGACGTGACGCTGGTGCGCGTCAATCCGGCGAATGGCGCCGAAACCCGTGAGAAAGCGCTGGTGCTCGCAACCAACGGCGGGGTCGTCCTCAAGATCGGCGACCACATCGAAGTGCTGCGTGATGACGGTTTGCCGGTCCGGGTGATCTTCGACAAGGTACCTGACAACCTGCGTGCCAGACCGACCCTGTCGGTCAGCATCAATGGCGCGCACTCCGGTGCCGAGGCGGCGACGCTGAGCTACCTCACGCCCGGATTGAGCTGGCGGGCGGACTACGTTGCGCTGTTCAACGAGACGGACAGCAAGATCGACGTGCAAGGCTGGGTCACGCTCACGAACTCGAGCGGCACGAGCTATGAGAACGCGAAGACACTGCTCGTTGCGGGCTCGCCGAATCTGTCCGGTGCGAACGTGCAATGGACACCGCCGCGGCCGCTGCGACCGAGACCTTCGCTCATCGAAGCGGGCACCGAAAGCGGCAGCCGGGAACGGCTCGGTGATTACTACCTCTACCCGCTCGCCGAGCGCACCACGATCGCGAATCTGCAGACCAAGCAGGTGAGCTTCCTGGATGTGAACGGCGTGCCCGCCGAGCATGGCTATGAGTTTCGTAATGCCTGGCTCGGCACCAGCGACGCGCCTCTCAGTGCCAAGTCCATATACAAGTTCTCCACGAGCGCCCACGCCGGCCTCGGCGACCAGTTGCCGGCCGGAACCCTTCGTTTCTATATGCGCGACAAGCTCGGCGATCCCCAGTTCATCGGGGAAAGCGGCATCGACCACACACCGATGGGATCGGTGCTGTCCCTTGCGACGGGTGATGCCTTCGATGTCAAGGTGCAGCCCACTGTCGTCAAACGCACGCAGCCGGGCCAGGGCCGCTGGCAGACAGATATGCGCTACAAGCTCAGTAATGCGCTGACCCACGCCGTGACCATCAACTTGCTTCAGGGTGGCCTGTGGGGTGACACGCGCATCCTCAACGAAAGTCAAAAAAGCAGCCGGCGCAGTGCCAACGTCGCTGAATGGGCCGTTCAGGTTCCCGCGAATGGGAGCTCGGAGCTCACGGCCGCGTTCGAGACGCGCTTCTAGATCGCATCATGCGGAGCTCGCTTCGAGCGTGGCTCATGATCGCAGCAACGGCCACACCGCCGTGGGCCAGCGCGACCGAGATTCGGGCGAGCGCCCCACACGATGTATCGGTAAGCATCTACCGCGCGCCCTCTCATCGAACGGAAAATCTCGACGCCGACCGGCTCGAAGGATTCGCGCTCGTCAGCGAGACGCGCTCGATCTCCATACCCGCCGGTGAGAGCCGGATCCGCTTCGAGGGCGTAGCCGACGGCATCGAGTCCGAGAGCGCGATCGTCACGGGTTTGCCGAGCGTCCTCATCGAGAAGAACCGCGACGCGCGCGTGTTGACTCCTGCAGCGCTCATCGAGGCCGCCCTGGGACGGAACGTCGAGCTCGTGCGAACCGATCCGAAGAGTCACCGCACTACCCACGTTGCCGCAACGATCCTGACGGACGCCGACAACGGGGTGCTGTTCCAAACGGCCGACGGCATCGAGGCGCTGCGCTGCTCGGGCCTTCGCGAGTCGTTCCTCTTCAGCCCGACGAGCGACCTTGGCGCCTCCCCGACCTTGTCCGTTCTCGTTCGCAGCCCTCGAGCCGTCAGTGCCAGCGTCACGCTCTCCTATCTCGCGCACGGCTTTGATTGGGTCGCAAATTACGTCGTCACGGTGGCGCCAGACGGGCGCACGATGGACATGGGCGCGTGGGTCACGCTCGCCAACGGCAACGGCGTGAGCTTTCCCGCGGCGCGCACGCAGGTCATCGCGGGGCGCGTCAACCGGGAGACCGGTCTGGTGCAGCCTTATGCTCTTGCGAGTGGCATCATTGCCTACTGCTGGCCGCGCGGGTCGACCAGCGATCCCGCGCAAACGCCGGTTGAGCTGCGGGCGAAGCGCGGTGGCCTCATGGTGAACATGCCCGTTGCCGTATCAGAGGCGGCGGTGCGTGCCCTGAGTGCCGCGGCCCCCGCCCAACTCGTGCAGGAAGAGCAGCTCGGCGATCTCAAGCTTTATCGAGTACCCGAGCGCACCGACGTGAGAAGCCGGCAAATCAAGCAGGTGAGGCTTCTGGAGCGCAAGGAGATTCCCGTCCATCTCTTCTATGCGCGCGATGTGATCGCCAACCAGAGTTTCGATTTCTCACCGGCATCGCGCAGGATTCGGACACGGAACGATGTCGCGCACCATCTCGGTCTGCCCTTGCCGTCGGGTCGGGTGGCGAGCTTCACTCCGCGCGCAGATTCGGCCGTCTTGCTTGCCGAGGCTCCCTTGCGCGACGTAGCCGTGAATGAGGAATTCGAGTTTGATCTTGGCGATGCCGCCGACGTTCAGGTTCGGGCCGCGCCGGGCCGGGTCGAGATCCGCAACGCAATGCGCGCAGACATCGACTTCGAGCTCGCCCTGCACCTGCCGGATGGGACCCAGTTGATCACGGCGGATCATTCCTCGAGCACGCGCAACGGGCGCCCGCTTTTCGAGTTCAAGCTACCGGCTGCGGGGACTATCGTGCTTCACTATGTTACGAAAACGACGTTGCGGCGGCGGATGGCAAGCGCGAGAAATACCACAGCGGTGATCAGACAGATGATCACCGAGATCAGCGATGCCTCCGCCCCGAAGATGCCTCCTGAAAGCCAGTCGGGTCCGGAAAGCAACCCCTTCAGGAGACCGCTCGTCGCCGTTCCGGATACGGCGATTCCGAATATCCCGCCCTGAGTGAAGTTCCAGCCGATATGAAGACCGATCGGCAGCCACAAATGGCGCGTCATCATGAATGCGGCCGCCAGGAGAATGCCTGCCTCGAGCATGATGGCCACGGCACCCTGGACCGATGAGTGCGCATTCAGCAAGTGCAGCAGACCGAACACGACGGCTGAAAGGACAAGGGCGAGCCAGCTGCCTACGGCCGATTCCACGATCCGGAAAAGGATTCCGCGAAACAGCAGCTCCTCGACGACCCCGGCGGACACCGCGGCGGCGAAGGGGGCCATCATGAGGGCGACCGGCCCGCGACCCACCACATGGAAGGCGCCCAACAGCGCCAGCGTGCCGATGGTGACCGCAAAGAGCAGCACGCCGATCGCGAGGCCACCGATGAGCTCCGGGCCGGCGCTCCACCCAGACAGCTCGCTCACCGCGCGCCGCTCGATCCAGCGGACATAGGCAACGTAGCCGAGCAGCGCAACGAGTGCGCCGAGCAAGGCGGATGGTGTGGCCGCCGAGCTTTCGGAGAGCTTCAACGCGCGAAGGACCCACTTCAGCAGGATCATCGGCACGATGATGAACAGTGTGCCGACGATGAGACGCACCAGCGGGCGGGCGAGGAATTCTCTCAATCGGGGGGGCATTCGTCAGAACTCCGTTACGGTGGCGTCGACCTGAATTCGCCGATGGCGCCGCTCGAGAACGAGCGTGCGATGATCGCCGGGGTTGCCATGCAAGGCCGTGAGAACCGCACTCGGTCTTGCGCCATGCGTGGAGAGGCTTCCCACCTGCAGAAGCACGTCTCCGGCCTCGACTCCCTCGAGGACAGGCTTGCCAGCGCGCATGACGACTGCCGTGACGAAATAATCCGCCCCATTTCGTGCAAGCGTGAGACCGACCTGGACGAGATCATGGCCGCGCGAGTTCCTCTGACGCGTCCAGTACGTCATTCGATTGGGGTAATCGATCGATAGACGGAAGTCCTGCAGAATGTTACCGCCCAGGAAGCCCAGGACTGGCTCCGGAGTCTTGTTCGAATACCAGTCGATGAAATCACCGATCGACCGGCTGGACCCGACGCCGAGCGCTCCAACACCATGCACGCGCGTCGAGCCGAGCCGCAGCTCTGACAGGCAGAGCAGAATTCCGGACGCTTCGAGTCCGTCGTCCGCCATGCGCATATTGCTTGCGCCGACGGCGCCGACGCCGCGCTGCCAGTCCGGATGCTCCGCCACCCATTCGCGGACCGCCGTCTCTTTCAGCCAGGTATAAGGGGAGCCCGGGTCGATCGCCGCGGCATACCTGCGCCCGGCGATCGTCACCTGGACCGCGATGAGACCGGTCGTGACATTCACGTCGGCGGGTACCGCAGCGCCTTTCAATACGAGCGTGCCGGGCGATGCCAGAGTCAACGTGCGATGACCGTAATCAATCACCACCTGATAGCTCTGCAGAATGGCGGCGGGCAGCACCGCCTCCACCTGCCGTCCGGCTCCAATGAGATACGGCAGCTCCTCGTCGCCCGAGATCGCGCTGCGATCGATGTGCAGTGGCAGCTGGCCGAGAAAGAGTGTCGTCGACGCCTTGTGATCGAATGCCAGATCCTGCAGAAGGCATGAGACATGGTCATCGAAGGCGCGCCGAGATCGACGAAGGCGAGGCTCGCATGGCGGGTCCCGTCGGAGCGCACGTAGGACAGCGAGACGTAGAGACGCGCGCCGTCCACAAAGAGCGGCGCGGTTCCCGACGACGAGGACGCAAGGCCATCGCGCGAAAAGATCAGGGCGGCGCACGCCATCAGGGCCAGGGCCCTCCGAGGCGCGCGATGGGTGCGGCCGCCCGCCGCCATGGCTACGGGCCTGTTTCCCAGCTCTCCGTCGACTCTCGCGCAGGCACCGGCAGAGACTTGATGTAGCTCACGAGCTGCCAGACCCCTTGCGGTCGGAGCACGCCGCCGAACGCGGGCATTCCCTTGGGGCGTCCGTAATAGATGGAGGTGAAGATCTCATCGTCCGAGCCGCCGTAGCGCCAACGGCCATCCGAAAGGCTGGGGCCGACCCAGCCTGCGCCGTCCCCGCCATGGCAGCCGTCGCAGTTCATGGTGGTGAAGAGGGAAGCGCCGGTCTTTGCGGCGCCGGCGTTACCGCTCATCGCGTTGTGGAGTTCGACGCCGGTGGGGGGCGAGCCGCCGGCTGCGATGTGCGACTCGTAGCGGATGCCAGGCAGTGCGCTGACACTCGAGGTCTGCGCTTCCTGCTTGGCGCCGCAAGAGCAGACCAGCGCACCGACGCAGCCGACCATCAACACCCGCCGGTAACAGGCTGCAGCGCTCATAGTCCGAAGATCCAAACTATTCCACCTTTGCTGGTGTGTCGCGCGATGTCTTTGATGAAGTCCGCCGGCGCGCGTACATCCGCTGGATCATCCGAAAGTGTATCGCCTGCGAGCAGCGCCCAGTCGCCGCCGATGCCGGCGTAGACCGCGACATACTGCTTGCCATCCGGTGCACGGTAGCTGATCGGATTTCCCACCACGCCACTTCCCACCTTGAACTTGGACAGCAACTTTCCACTCTTCGCATCGACCGCCTTGAACCAGCCATCCAGTGTCCCGTAGAACACGACATCGCCCGCCGTCGCGAGCGTGCCGCTCCAGCTGGGGTATGCCTCCTTGTCTTCCCAGACTTTCTTACCGGTCGCCGCGTCCCAGGCAATGAAGTTGCCCATGTTGCCGCCTGGACCTGCGAAATAGGGACTGTTGACGGACATGTATGGTGTGCCCTTCAGATGCTGCGCACTCCACGTCTGATAATCCATGCACAGATTGTTCGTCGAGGTATAGAAGAGGTGCGTGTGAGGCGAGTAGGCAGCGGGTGATGCCGGACTCACGGCGCCCTCGAGACAGGGGCATATGCCCTTGACCGTACCCTTCGATGATCCGGTCAGCATGGCGGGCTCGAGAACGGGGCGGCCCGTCGACGGATCGACCGACTTGGCCCAAGTGACGGGCGCAAAAGGCGCTGCCACCAGCACACGTCCGGTGGCTCGATCGAGTGTGTAGGCGAAGCCATTCTTGTCGAAGTGAACCAGAGCATGCGTCGGCTTGCCGCCGATGCTGAGGTCCACGAGGATCATCGCGCCAGTGGAATCGTAGTCCCAGCTGTCGTGCGGGGTGAACTGGTATGCCCAGATCAGCGAGCCGTCCTGCGGTTTGCGCGCAAGGACACTGGCACTCCATTTGTTATCGCCGGCCCGCTGCTCGGGGTTGTACGGAGATGCATTGCCTGTGCCGTAATACACGAGGTCGAGCTCCGGATCGTAGGACATCCAACCCCACACCGGCGCTCCGCCCGTTCGCCAGCTGTCGTTGGCCCAGCTGTGCGCGCCGAGATCCGAACCTGTGTCGTAGGGCGTTTTGAACGTGTCCGGATGAATCAACATGTCCCCGTCGGGACCCATGTTGTGGCCGGTCCAGACAACGCGCCCCGTCTTCAGATCGAGTCCCTTGACCCAGCCGTAAATGCCGAACTCTCCCCCCGATGCTCCGACAATGACGCGGTCCTTGACCACCAGCGGAGCAAGCGTGACGGTCTCGCCACTCGCGATGTCAGCAATCTGCGTCTTCCACAGCTCGCGACCCGTGGTTGCATCGACCGCCACGGTGTGGCCATCGAGCAGGTTGTAGATGATCTTTCCATCCGCGTAGAACGCCCCGCGGTTGACGCTATCGCAGCATGCTTCACCGATCGCGTTGGGGCTCACGTCCGGCCGATACTTCCAGCGAAGGGGATAGCCCTCCTTGCTCAGATCGAACGCGTACAGCACGTTCGGCCATGGCGTGACCACGTACATCGTGCTTCCAACGACGAGCGGCTGGCCTTCATGGCCGCCGAGGACGCCGGTGGAGAACGTCCAAACAGGGTGCAGGCGAGAGGCATTGGCCGCCGTGATCTGGGCCAGCCCGCTGTAGCGCGTCGTCGCGAGGTCCTTGCCGGGCATCGTCCATTCCGCATCCGGACCGGCAGCGCGCGAGGCCCAGCTCGCGGCAGCCAACATAACCAGGACTCCGGCGACAGCAGTGTTTCGGATCATGAGCACCCCCGCTGCAATCGGACTGGATTTGACGCCCGGCGTCAACTGACGATTTGAGCATCGGGCGCAATCGGGGCTACATTCAGTCTGGATTTTATCTCGCCGTGATGCTCGCCGTCGGCTGCTTGGCGGCCTTGACGATTCGCGAATCGGCGCCGAGGCGAGTCGAGCAACTGATGAGGCCATCCCTAGTCAAGCATGCTTGACAGAGCGATCGGGGCGGACCTACAGTAAAGCATGCTTTACATGGGTCGGACTCGTGGAGCCTGACAACACACTTCCGCGCTGGGCCGTTCGTGGTGTCCTCTCCAGCCAGTGGGCGTACTGGGTTTCGCTGTCGACCGCCGCCCTGGCGACGATCTATATCCCACCAGGGAGCGTCCGTACGCTCGTCCTGCTCACACCCGTTCTCACCGCCCTGTTCTGCATCTCGGTCGCCTACTGGCTCTATCAAGCCTGTGACGAATATCTGCGAGCGCGACTCTTACGGTGTGTGACCGCGACCGCGCTGATCGTCGCTGCATGCACGCTTGTGTATTTTTTCCTCGAGCTGTCGGGCTGGCCTCGCATCAGCATGATCTGGATCAACATCCTGGGCTGGAGCGTATTCAACGCCCAGATGCTCTTTGTCATTCTGCGCTCGCGATGAAGAACGTCCTGCCTGAGCTGCGGGCTCAACGGGGCTGGACCCAGGGTGAGCTCGCAGCCCGATTGAAGGTTTCCCGGCAAAGCGTCAATGCGATCGAGACGGAGCGCTACGAGCCCAGCCTGTCGCTGGCGTTCGCGATAGCCGAGCTTTTCGAACAGCCCATCGAGACGATATTCCGGCAGAAACGCCGATAGAGCGCCAATTCGCGTATTCTTTGCCTCGCCGTTACGGGGGGAGCCTGGTCCATGACGAATCCGGCGCAGCCACAAAAAGAACTAACCATTCGCGGCGTGATTCTCGGCGTTCTGATCACGCTCATATTCACCGCGGCCAACGTGTTCTTCGGACTCAAGGCCGGGTTGACGTTCGCGACCTCGATTCCTGCCGCCGTCATCTCGATGGCCGTGCTGCGCGGCTTCAAAGGAATGACGATCCAGGAAAACAATATCGTGCAAACGATCGCCTCTGCAGCGGGCACACTGTCGGCGATCATCTTCGTGCTGCCGGGACTGGTGATCATCGGCTGGTGGACAGGGTTTCCCTACTGGATATCGGCCGCGATTTGCGCGCTCGGAGGAATACTCGGCGTCATGTATTCCATTCCGCTGCGACGGGCTTTGGTCACCCAGTCCGATCTGCCTTATCCCGAAGGGGTCGCCTGCGCGGAGGTACTCAAGGTTGGCGGTGGCGCCGAGGCGCACGAGTCAGCCGTCGCCGATGCGCGCGCCGGACTGCGCGCCGTGTTGTGGGGCTCGATCCTCTCCGGATGCTTTGCGCTGATCGTGGCGACTCGCATTTTCGCGAGCGATCTCGAGCGTTATTTTCGTGTCGGTACGCGCGGAGCCGTGAGCGGATTTGACTTCCTCTTCTCCTTCGCGCTGTTTGGCGTGGGTCACCTGGTCGGACTTTGGGTCGGCGTCGCCATGCTCGTCGGCGCGATGATCGGCTGGGTATGGGGTGTTCCGCATTATTCGATGCTGAGCGCCAGCAGCGCACCAGCGGCCACGCTGGCCCACGATGTCTGGAATCACCAGATCCGCTTCGTCGGCGCGGGCACGATTCTGGTCGCGGCCATCTGGACTCTCGCGAAGCTGGTGAGACCGGTGTATGTGGGTCTGCTATCAGCGCTGGCCGCCTCGCGCGCGCGTCGCGCAGGCAATGCGGATATGCTGCCGCGCACCGAGCGCGACATCCCCATCGGCGTAGTGGGACTCATCACGCTCGTGTGCATGCTTCCGATCGGCCTTCTCATCGCGACGTTTGATTCCGGCGGCGCGCTCAGTGGGCACATGACACTCCTCGTCATCGGTGGCTTGATCTATGTCGCGCTCATGAGCTTCTTCGTCTCCGCGGTGTGCGGTTACATGGCGGGACTGATCGGCTCATCCAACAGCCCCTTGTCCGGCATTGGTATTCTGGCCGTCATCGGAGCAGCGCTGTTACTGGTGTTCGGAGTGCGCTCGAGTCTGCCGGTCAGCGCCGAGCAGGCGCTGGTCGCGTTCGCGCTGTTCGTGACTGCGATCGTGTTCGCCGTGGCGACCATTGCGAACAACAATCTGCAGGATCTCAAGACAGGCCAGCTCGTTGATGCGACACCGTGGAAGCAGCAAGTCGCCCTGGTGATCGGAGTGCTGGCGGGAGCGGTGATCATTCCGCCGATCCTGGATCTGCTCAATCACGCATACGGCTTCGCGGGCGCGCCCGGACCCCATCGCGACCGGGCCCTTCCCGCCCCACAGGCGGGGCTCATCTCGGCACTCGCGCAGGGGGTGCTTCAGAACAACGTGGATTGGAGTCTGATCGAGGTCGGCGTCGGCATCGGCGTTGCCATGATCGTGATCGATGAGGTGCTGCGTCGCGGCACCCGCGGCGCACATCTGTCACCGCTCGCGGTCGGGACTCGGCATCTATCTGCCCACTCAAAGCACGCTCATGGTGGTGGCCGGGGCGATCGCCGGGTGGTATTTCGACCGACGGGCCGAGCGTCGTGCCAACCCGGCAGCCATCAAGCAGCTCGGCGTTCTGCTGGCCTCCGGCATGATCGTGGGCGAGGGACTCGATCGGGGTGCTGATCGCGGCGCTCGTGGCCTTTTCCGGCAAGGATTTTCCGTTGGCCCTCGTCGGTGATTCGTTTGCGGAGAGTGGCGCCGTAGTGCTGGGCACCCTCGCCTTTGCGCTGGTCATTCTGATGATGTACCGCTGGGCCGCGCGCCTGCGGAACTAAGACTGCACGACCCCTAGAGCCGCGGCCGTGACCCGGCCTCACGGACTGCCGCGCGAATGTATTTGCGTGCGAAAGGTCGTGCGAGATCCGCCTCGCTCCAGAACTTGACGTGTCGCATGACCTTGCCCACGCCTTCAAGTACGTGATCGGGATCCGCGAGTAGTGCGCCGCGGCAGAAGCCGAGATTCACGTGTGTCCGGGTCATTGCGATATAGCAGAACATGTCCTTCATCTTCGGTCCGAGACCGAACCAGACCGCGGCCGGGTGATTTCGGTATACCTGCTCGACGGCATCCGGCGCCTCTTTGAGCACCATCTCCCGCAGGGTCATCGCGAGATTGCTAACTGGGCCGTCGTAGACGGTGAGGATGTGGAGGACCGGCTCGCTGGGACGGCGCATTTTCGAAAGCCTTCACGTATTCCCAAATAGGAGAAGCCTGGATTCACCCACTTAGGGTCCGCTGGTCATGAACAAGCATCCTCTGCGCGCCATCGCGCTCGCCGCTGCAGGGCTGGTCGCCACCTCTTCGGAGGCGATGACGATGACGCCCGTATCTGGCGGCCCGCAGATCGTGCTCTATTTCACCCAGTCCCTCTGGTCCACGGGCAAACCGGAGCGCCTGTACGGTGTGCGGATTGATGCGATTCGGCCGTTGCCGAATTCGCCATTGGTCACGGCCGTGGGCTTGGTTCAGCGCCGCGAGTTGCTGAGTCTGCAGATCGTGCCTCATTCCGACATTCGCCTTCAACTGGGCAGGCGCATTTCCTGGGACTTCACCCGCGAGGAGTTCGGGCCGCAATCCGGTTTGTCGCGGGTGACAATTGGTCTTCCGATCACCGCTTTCAGGCGCTCGGAAGTTGATCATCTCCAGCCCTGGGATCCGCGCGCGCCCCCGTCGATCCTCACCACTGTCGTTTCGTTTGCGGAGGATCGGATGCCGTAGTCCGACGATCAACCGCAGGCGGGCGTGAATCGGCTCATAAAGCTGAAAATCCTCAATCGTCGCGGCCTCATATTTTGAAGATTGAACTCGACGGGAATGGACCTGGGCCTGCTTGGATTCGAACCAAGGACCAAGGGATTATGAGTCCCCTGCACTAACCGCTGTGCTACAGGCCCGCCGCTGGAATTGTAACAGCTGGCCCTGCGTCGTACGCCGCGGGACTGATATGATCCGCCTCACCACAACCCGCCCATTAACAAATCGCGGGATCTCGGGGAATCACGATGAGAGCATTGCTCACCGCGACCGTCCTGTGTTTGATCTGGGGAATGACTATGGCAGCGCCGTCGACGCAGAAACAATACCGTGCGGTGCGCTCGGGCACCGAAGGCCCCTTCACACTCAAGCTCGTGGATGCTCCGGTCCGCGACCCCGGCGCGCATGAAGTGCTGGTACGCGTGCACGCGGTATCGCTGAACCGCCGCGATGTATTTCTGCTGAAGGGGCAATACCCGGTCGGTCCCCGCGACAGTCTCGTCCCACTGTCGGACGGCGCGGGTGAGGTCATTGCAATCGGAAACGCTGTCAGCCGCTTCAAAGTGGGCGACCGGGTCGCCGCCATCTTCTTCCAGTCATGGGTATCCGGTTATCCGTCGCCACAAGTCACAGGCTCAGCGCTCGGCGGCTCGGTCGATGGCATGATGAGTCAGTATGTGACGCTCAATGAGCAGGGCCTTGTCGCGCTGCCGGCCAGCCTGTCCTACGAGGAAGGCGCCACCCTGCCATGCGCCGGCGTCACGGCCTGGAACGGTCTATTCACGCGGGGCCATTTGAAGGCCGGCGATAACGTGCTGCTGGAAGGCACCGGCGGTGTCTCCATTTTCGGTCTGCAGTTCGCGGCGGCTGCCGGTGCGATGCCCATCATCACGAGCTCGAGCGATGCGAAACTCGAGCGTGCCCGCAAGCTCGGCGCAGCCGGCGGTGTCAACTACAAGACGAACCCCGATTGGGAGAAACAGGTGCGTGCACTGACCGGCGGCCTCGGTGTGCATCAGGTGCTCGAAGTTGGTGGCAAGGACTCGCTGCCCCACGCGCTCGCAAGTCTTGCGCCCGGAGCTCACATCGCACTCATCGGCGGGCTTGGCGGATTCGGCGGCGACATTCCGGCCATGGCACTGATGATGAACAACGCAACCGCCGCGGGAATCTACGTCGGTTCACGCGCGGATTTCGAGGCGATGAACCACTTCATCGAGCAGCATCACATCAAGCCGGTGATCGACAAGACGTTCAGTTTCGAGGATGCGCCGGCCGCGTTCGCCCTCATGGAGTCGGGCAACTTCTTCGGCAAGATCGTGATCCGCCTCTAAATCCGGCCCTTCACCAGCATGTGCCGGTCGCTGATCTGCTCGACATGCAGAGGCAGCCCTGCGGCGCGCAGCTGCGCACGCACTTCCTCGATCGTGAAGGCCGCGCACAGCGAGTTGTAGAAGTCCTCTTTGAGCACCGGGTCCTCATCGCCCGAGACCCGCTCGACGATCTCGCGCGCCTCGAGTGGCGAGTCAGGACGCATGAGGTCCATCACGTACACTGCACCACCCGCGCGCCCCAGCCGCCGTGCCTCACTCCAAAGTACCTGTGGATCCGGCAGATGATGCAGCATGTCCTTCGACAGCACCGCGTCGAAGCTGTGTTCGGCCAGCGCAGGATCCGGAAGCCGACCCTGATGTACGCGGATGCGATCGTGCATACCGGCTGCCCGTATGGCCTCGACCGCCCGGCGCAACATTGCCGCCGAGCCGTCCACCGCGGTGATCCGTGCAGCCGGCATCGCGCGTGCGAGCCGTACCGGCACATCGGCGGGGCCGCAGCCAAGATCGACGACCTGCGCCAGCTGGCTGCCAAATTCGCGCACCAGGTGTTCGACGTACCATTGATTGGAGTCGGAGAAGTCGGCGCGCGCGTAGGCGTCGGCTTCGACTTCGCCATCCATGATCTCGGGCTCGAGTACTCTGTCCATCTTGGCCTAAAGTATACAGCGGCCCTTCAACGGAGATCGCCGACGTGATCGATGTCTATTTCTGGCCGACGGGCAACGGCAAGAAGATCACCATCATGCTCGAGGAGTGCGCGCTGCCCTACCGGATCATTCCGGTCAACATCAACAAGGGCGATCAGTTTCAGCCGCAGTTTCTGGCGATCAGTCCGAACAGCAAGATGCCCGCGATCATCGATCACGACGCGGCGGGCGGCCCGGTGTCGCTGTTCGAGTCCGGCGCCATCCTGCAATACCTCGCCGAAAAGACCGGCAAGCTGCTGCCGAGTGACGTGCGCGGTAAGTACCGAGTGCTCGCCTGGTTGTACTGGCAGGTTGGAGGGCTCGGGCCGATGGCCGGCCAGGCGCACCACTTCCTGCGCTACGCACCGCAGCAGGTCGAGTACGCAATGCACCGCTTCCGCAGTGAGGTTGCCCGGCTCTACGCTGTCATGAACACGCAGCTTGGTACCTGCGAATATCTGGCGGGCGAGTATTCCATCGCTGACATCGCTGCCTGGCCATGGGTCTTCCGCCACGACTGGCAGGGACAGAATCTCGCGGATTTTCCAAACGTGAAGCGATGGTTCGAGGCGCTGGATGAGCGCCCTGCCTTGCGCAAAGGAGCGTCGGTCGGCGGCGACCTGGCGAGCTTCTCGCAGCCGATGTCGGATGAGGACAAAAAGCGGCTGTTCAATATCCGTGAAGAGGACTTGAAGCCGGCGCGATAAGCGCCTCACCCGCGATAGGCGCCTCGCCCGCGACTTCGAGCTCGTCCGGCTCTGGCGGCGGCCCCAGTGCGACGAGCAGAATCGCGTGCCGTTCGCGCTCGCTCTGCGCCCAGAAAGCGCGGCCCATCGCCGCACGCAGCTCGTTGATCTGGGCGCGGGAGTGCAGCACCTCGTTCAGCGCCGCGATGGTGTCACGCGACAGGTTCTGCAGCGTGCTCGCAGGCGGTAGATCGCTCTCGTCGGTTCCATGCCAGCGCTTCAGCTCGCTGATGCGCTGACCACTGATCGTAAACTCTGCAACTGCCCTGTCCATCTGTATGCTCGGCTCGCGGTCCCGCGAGGTCCGATGATCGCACGGCCCGCAACGCGCGGTAACACCCTGCACGAAAAGCGTGCAACCGCGGCTGACGTGAGCTTGGTCTGGGGCAGCTCATCGATCGCCGCTGCGCGGACGCACGCGGCGCGTCGGCTGAGCTTCGAGCGGATTTTCGGGCCAGTAATGCTTCGGGTATCGTCCGCGCAGATCCTTTCGAACCTCGGCGTAGCCGCTGCGCCAGAAACTGGCCAGGTCGCGGGTGATCTGCACGGGCCGCTGGGCCGGCGAAAGCAGTTTGAACGTGACGGGCACGCGGCCCCCCGCGATACGCGGAGTCTCGGTGAGCCCAAAGATCTCCTGTAACCGTATTGACACGATCGGCGCGCTCTCATCGAGATAGTCGATGAGGATTCGCGAACCGCTCGGCACTTGAAGATGACTCGGTGCGAGCGCATCGAGCTCGCGCTGCTGCCGGAACGTGAGCCGCGCGCGCAAAGCCTCGGCCACCGGTACGCGGGCCAAGTGATCGCGACGCGTCACGCCCTCGAGCCATGGGGCGAGCCAGTCATCGAGCGTCTGCAGCAGCGCAGGATCGCTGACGCTCGGCCAGGGCACATCGACGCTCTCCCCGCCGGCTGCGAGGGAACGTACGAACTCCATTCGGGCCTGCAGCTCGCGGGCTTCGCGAGTCCAGGCGAGTGCCTCGATTCCGAGGCGACGCATACCCTCGAGCATGGCGGCACGAGTCGCATCGGCCGGCGCATCGCGAAGCGGCTTCTCCTCGAGGATGAGAGCATCCAGCGAGAATTGCTCGCGAGCGATGACGGCTTGCTCGCGCTCGCTCCACTCGACGCTTGCGGTGCGTCGCACGCGTGCATGGTAATGCTCGAGCAGCTCCGCCATCGTGAGCGGTGCTCCGAGCAGGATCCTCGCCTCGCGATCGCGCGCGTCGAGCTCCACGGCGACGATGAGACCCTGACGCGCGAGTGATTGCGCCTGCAAGAACTCGGCGCCACGGCCGTTCGCCAAGAGGTAGCGCGCTTCGGTTCCGGGTCGGCGCTGTGCGATACGATCGGGGTAAGCCAGGGCGAGGAGCGCTCCGGCGTGATTCGTGACTTGATTGAGATCGTCCGCAGCCGAGCTCTCGGGTTCACCTTCGCGCAGCTGCCGTCGCAACTGCCGCGCGCTGCGACGAATTCGCGCGATCGCGCTTGCCTCACGGCTGGAAGCACCGCCGCGCGCAAGTCGCTCCAGCCTGCTGCGCACGTCGGCGTCGTGCGTATCCCGCGAGCCGCGCAGGGCGTCCGGCTCCGACAGCGTCGCGGCGAGAAGGCAGGCGGGCTCGATGAGCCGCAGATCGATCGACTTCAGAAGCATATGCGCCAGACGCGGGTGCACACCGAGTCCTGCCATCGAGCGGCCGTGGGCGGTGACGTTTCCCGCATCATCGAGCGCCTCGAGCCGCCACAGCAGATCCTTTGCGCTCGCAACCAGTGCGGCCGGAGGCGGATCGAGCCATCGCAGGCTCTCGAAATTGCGCGCGCCCCAAAGGGCGAGCTCGAGTGTGAGCGCCGTCAAGTCTGCTTCCAGAATTTCGGGCGTGGTGAAGGCCACGAGCTGCGCTGCGCCCCTTCGCCCCAGGCCGATAACAGATCCCCGCCTCAACCCGTCCGGCGCGGCCCTGGCGTTGTTCGCTGGCGGCGCGGGATATGCGTCCCGGCTCCAGTCGGCTCATGCCCGTGACCGGATCAAACAGCGAGCGTCGGACCAGACCGCAGTCGATCACCATGCCGATGCACCGCGAAGGTGAGACTGGTTTCGGCAATGTTCGTGGCCAGCACTACTTGCGCGGCGCCGCGGCCGACTGGCACCAGCGCCGCTTCCTGTTCGCCGGGAGAGCTCGCCGACAACGACAACACGCGCACCCCGCTGGAAGCCCCGCGCCGCCGAGCGGCTTCCGACACGCCGGATCTCCGCGGCGCCCGGCAGGAAGCCAGCACATCGCCCCTGTTTCCGCCATGGCGCACGCTGACCGCGCGCACCAGCGCTTGCGCGAGCCGCTCTGCGTCGCGTCGGCATCCATACCGCCGGGCAGCAAGGGCGGGCCGCGGCCGAGTATCGCACCGTGACTGCAAATGCGCGCCCCGGTACCTGGACCAGCGCGGCGTCGCCGAGCCACTGCGCCACCGCTCGCCCTCGAGGTCGCCGACATGACCAGCAGGCGAAATGCGCCGCGATGGCGCCGAGCATCCAGGCGTAACGCCAGGCCGAGGTCCGCCTGCAGGCTGCGCTCGTGGAATTCATCGAAGATCACGGCCGCCACGCCCTCGAGCGCCGGATCCTCCTGCAATAGCGAGTCAGCACGCCTTCGGTTACGACCTCGATCCGCGTCGCGCGTGAGACGCGTGTGTCGAGCCGCATGCGATAGCCAATCGTCCGGCCGAGGGCCTCGCCGAGCAAGTGTGCCATGCGTGAGCAACCGCGCGCGCAGCGAGCCGCCGCGGCTCGAGCATGAGCAGCCGCTTCTCCCGCATCCACGGCTCATCGAGCAGCGCGAGCGGGACCAGAGTGCTTTTGCCCGCGCCCGCAGGCGCCTGCACCACGACCCGGCTCGAGCGTGCGAGCTCCGAGCGAATGGCCGGCAGCACTTCCTGGATGGGAAGGTCGAGAGGCGGCAGCGGCACCTCAACTCGCCTGCGCGGGCGCGCCCTTGCCAGCCGGCGTATCGATCGATGCGCTGCGCAGTGCCTCGGTGAGACGCTGGGACAGCTGGCTCGCGAAGGAATCCGCGGCCGCTGCGGCCGGCGGATGAGTGATGAGCGACAGCTGCGTATTCGTCGGCTCCGACTTGACCACGAAGCAGCCGATGACCTGCGCACCGAGCGAGCGGGCGAGGCTCATCGCAATGTCGCGCGCGCGCACGAGATCGGTGCGCGACACCCAGAAATTAATGCTCAGCGTTGCGTCATGGCTCAGAGCATTGAGATTCACGACGATCTGGCTGATCGCCAGGCTGTTCGGCACGATGACGCGTCGATCATCGGCAGTGCTCAGGATTGTATAACCGAGCGAGAGCGTCTCGACCGTTCCGATCTCCGGACCCGTGGGCGCGTTGATCTGCAGGCGATCGCCGATCCGAAACGGTCGATAGATGAGCAGTGAGATTCCGGCGACCAGATTGCCGAGGGCGGTCTGAGCAGCGAGGCCGAGCACGATCGAGGCGACGCTCGCGCCGGCGAGCATCGCGGTGCCGAGCGCCCGCAGCGCGGGGATCAGGTGTGCATACAGAATCAGCACGAATACCCAGATCAGAAGCACGCCGAGCTGGCGCAGGAAGTTCGCTGCCGTGCGATCGACATGATCGACCGAGGCGTGTCCGACCGCCGAACGGACCGCGACTCCAAGCGCACGCGACAGCCCCCAGGCAATGACACAGAAGAGGACCAGGTAGGCAAGCGCGCCGAGCAGCGAGTCCGGCCGCAGGACGTGCTCGACCTGGCCCGTTATCGTGTCGAGCTCAGCCACGCCAGGCGGCGATCGCAAACAGCAGCCAGCCTGCGATCAAGGCGAGTCCGCCAAGTGGGGTGATCGCGCCGAGGATGCGCGGGGCCCCGGCGGCCAGCGCATACAGGCTGCCGCAGAAGACGACGGTGCCACCGAGGACGAGCGCCCCGGACCAATTCAACAGCCGGCCGCGCAGCGTGCGCGCGGCGAGCCCGAGCGCGAGCAGGCCGAGCGCCTGGAAGAAGTGATACCGCACCGCTGTCTCGTACACCCGAAGGCGCTCCGGGCTGAGCCGGCTCTGGAGCGCATGGGCGCCGAATGCACCGAGCACCGTCGCAAGCGCGACGAGCGTTGCGCCCGCGGCGAGCATGCGGCGTGACGCCGCCGTCGTGAGCTCGGACATGAAGCGTCAGCTTGGCGTTCGGCTGCGGTCGAGAAGCGGCGTCAGCAGATCGATCGGCAGGGGAAAAACGATGAGGGAGCTTTTCTCGCTCGAGATGTCCGCCAGCGTCTGCAGGTACCGCAACTGCATGGCGCGAGGATCGCGACCGAGCGCCTGAGCGGCCTGCACCAGAGTCTCCGCGGCCTGCTTCTCACCTTCCGCGTTGATGATCTTCGCACGCCGGGCGCGCTCGGCCTCGGCCTGGCGAGCCATGGCGCGAATCATGGTCTCATCGAGATCCACGTGTTTGATCTCGACGTTGGCGACCTTGATGCCCCAGGCATCGGTGTTCTGATCGAGAATCTGCTGGATCGAGCCGTTGAGCTTGTCACGCTGCGACAGCATGTCGTCGGTCTCGTGCTGTCCGAGCACCGAGCGCAGCGTCGTCTGCGCAAGCTGGCTTGTCGCTTCATACGGGTTCGCGACCTGGATGACGGCTTTCGCAGGGTCTACGACTCGGAAGTAAACAACTGCGCTCACCTTCACCGAGACGTTGTCTCGCAGAATGACATCCTGCTTCGGTACCTCGAGCACGATGACGCGCAGATCGACCTTGTTCATCTGCTGAATGAACGGGTAGACGATGACCACGCCGGGCCCCTTCACGCCGGTGAAGCGGCCGAGCGTGAACATGACGCCCCGCTCGTATTCCTTCAGAACCCGAATGGAGGTGAACAGCAGCGCCACCACCAGTGCCACGATGACGATGATGAAAGTCGGCATCAATCTCTCCTCGCGCCGGCTGGCTCGACCCACAGTGTCAATCCATCCACCCTGACGATGCGCAGGTGCTCTCCGGCTTGCACCGGCGCACTCGTGTTCGCGTTCCAGATCTCCCCGCCGAACCGTACCCGGCCGCGCGTGCCGAAGTCCTCGAAGGCTTCGGCGTCGGCACCCACCATGGCCTGCGCCCCCGTCACCACCGGCCGGCGCAATGACCGGGTGGCAACATAGACCAGCCCCAGAAGGATGAGTCCGCCTCCAACGGCGACTCCGGCAATGAGCGGCATCGCGATATTGAGTCCGGGTACGTCGGTATCGAGAAGGATGATGGATCCGGCCACGAATGCAACCAGGCCTCCGAGCCCGAGAGAGCCGAAGGCGGGAAGGAAGAACTCGGCGATGATGAGCGTGACGCCGAGCCCGATGAGGGCGAGCCCCGCGTAGTTGACGGACAGGATTTGAAAGGCAAATAGCGCCAGCAGAAGTGAGATGGCACCGACCACGCCGGGTAGCACGGCGCCGGGATTGTAGCCCTCGAGCAGTAGCCCGTAGATGCCGATGAGCAGGAGCCCATAGGCAATGGTCGGATTCGTGATCACCGAGAGCAGGCGCGTACGCCAGTCGGGCTCGATGCGCCGGATCGCCAGGTTTCTCGTCGCGAGCGTGACCGTCTGCTCACCGATCTTGACGTGGCGACCGTCGATCTGCGCAAGCAGATCCGGTACGTCGCGCGCGATGAGGTCGATCACATGACTTTGCAGGGCCGCCGTGGCCGAGAGGCTCGCGGCCCCACGCACGGCTTGCTCTGCCCAGTCAGCGTTTCGGCCCCGCAACTCCGCGAGCCCGCGGATATAGGCGACCGCATCGTTCACGACCTTCCGCTCCATCGGAGTCGATTCGTTGCTGGCAGGTGTTTCGCTCGTCTTGCCGGTCTTGTCCGGTGGGGATGCGGGAGTCGGTTCGCGCGTGGGCGCGGCATCACCACCGATAGAGACCGGTGTTGCGGCGCCCAGATTGGTGGCCGGGGCCATCGCCGCGAGGTGGCTCGCATAGAGTATGTACGTGCCGGCACTCGCCGCGCGCGCACCAGACGGCGCGACGTAGCTCACGACGGGTATGCGCGAAGCGAGAATGGCGCGGATGATGTCGCGCATGGAGCTGTCGAGGCCGCCGGGCGTGTCCATTTCGAGGATCAGCACAGGATCGCCCCGTGCCTGAGCGGCATCGAGCGCGCGCTCGACGTAGCGGCTCGTCGCTGGACCGATGGCGCCATGGACCTCGAGCACGGGCACGATCGCTGCGGACTGTGCGGCCGCGCTTGCGCAGGCCGCCAGGCCAAGAAAGAGGATCCAGGAGCGACTCGCGCTGCGCACGACCCGACCCTAGCGCGGGCGTGCCTGGCGCGCAACCGCAAGGTCAGCGACGCGTCCGGGGCGTGCGCGGCAAGCCGGTGTGTTGCGTGCGGAAGGGCCGGTGCGGTGCAGCGTTGCGGTGGCCAGGGCCGCCCGCGGCTTGCGACTCGGGGGGCTGCCACGCCGGGATCAGATGATGGCGACCGTTACCGATGAGATCGGCGCGGCCCATCCGACGCAAGGCTTCGCGCAGAACCGGCCAGTTGTTGGGATCGTGGTAGCGCAAGAAAGCCTTGTGCAGGCGCCGCACCTTCAGGCCCTTCGGTATGTGCACCGAAGCGCTGTCGCGCGCAATGCGCCGCAATGGATTCTTGGCGCTGTGGTACATCGCTGTCGCGGTCGCCATGGGAGCCGGCAGGAAAGCCTGCACCTGGTCGGCGCGAAAGCCGTTCTTCTTGAGCCATAAGGCGAGCTCGAGCATGTCGGTGTCGCTCGTGCCCGGGTGCGCGGCAATGAAATAGGGAATCAGGTACTGCTCTTTGCCTGCCTCTTTGGAGTAGCGGTCGAACAGTTCTTTGAACCGATAGTAGGTACCGACGCCCGGCTTCATCATCATCGACAGCGGGCCATCGGCGAGCGCCTCGGGTGCGATCTTCAGATATCCGCCGGTGTGATGCTGGGCGAGCTCCTTCACGTACTCCGGAGACTCGATGGCGAGGTCATAGCGCACGCCGGAGGCAATCAGCACCTTCTTGATGCCGGGCAGAGCGCGCGCCTTGCGATAAAGCTCGATCAGCGGCGCGTGATCGGTGTTGAGATTGGGACAGATCCCCGGATACACGCAGGAGGGCCGCCGGCATGCGCTCTCGATGTCACGGTCCTTGCACGCCAGACGGTACATGTTGGCCGTCGGGCCACCGAGATCGGAGATCACACCGGTGAAACCCGGCACGTCGTCGCGGATGCTCTCGATCTCGCGCAACACCGATGCCTCAGAGCGGCTTTGAATGATGCGGCCCTCGTGCTCCGTGATCGAGCAGAAGGTGCAGCCGCCGAAGCAACCGCGCTGAATCGCGACCGAGAAGCGAATCATCTTGTACGCCGGAATGTGCGCACCACTGTAGAGCGGATGCGCCTGGCGCCGATACGGACGGTCGTAGACCCAATCCATTTCCTTGGTCGTCAGAGGAATCGGCGGCGGGTTGAGCCACACATCGCAGTCGCCGTGCCGCTGCACGAGCGCGCGCGCATTTCCCGGGTTCGACTCGAGATGCAGGATGCGCGAGGCATGGGCGTACAGAACCGGGTCCGCGGCAACCTGCTCATACGAGGGCATGCGAATCACGCTGTGCTCGCGATCAACGCCCTTCACCCGGCGTTGAAACCGCACGACTCGCTCGGGTATGGCGGCCGTGTGCTCGCTCACGGCCGCGCGCGCGCCCATGGCCGCCGGCATCGCATAGGGATCAACCGGCGGATTCAGCGCACCGGGCGTATCAAGATGTGTCGAGTCGATCTCGACCCAGCCATCCGGCGCGCTGCGCCGCACGAATGCGGTGCCGCGTACGTCCCTGATTGCCCCGATTGCCTCACCGGCTGCCAGACGGTGAGCGATCTCGCAGATCTGACGCTCGGCGTTCCCGTAGACCAGTAGATCCGCCTTGGCATCGAGCAGTATCGAGCGCCGCACCTTCTCCGACCAGTAATCGAAGTGTGCGATGCGCCGCAGAGAGGCTTCGATGCCGCCGATGACGATCGGCACGTCCTTGAAGGCCTCGCGCAGCCGCTGCGCGTACACGATGACCGCGCGATCCGGCCGCCGGCCGCCTTCACCTCCCGGGGTGTACGCATCGTCGCTGCGAATACGCCGGTCTGACGTATAGCGATTGACCAGCGAATCCATGTTACCGGCGGTGACGCCGAAGAAGAGCCGTGGCTGTCCAAGGGCCGTGAACGCAGCCGTACTGTGCCAGTCAGGCTGCGCGATGACCCCGACACGAAAGCCCTGTGACTCGAGCGTGCGACCGATGATCGCCATGCCGAAGCTCGGATGATCGACGTAGGCATCGCCCGTGACGATCACGATGTCGCAGGCGTCCCAGCCGAGCGCCTCCATCTCCGCAAGCGTCATGGGCAGAAACGGCGCGCTGCCGAAGCGCTCTGCCCAGTGCTTGCGATAGCCGGTGATGTCGCGGGCGGTTTGCATGACTCGTGTACGTCCGTCTCAGCCGAGCGCTCGGGTGAGCTCGGCGATCAGATCCTGTGCGCTCTCGATGCCGACCGATAGCCGGACCAGGCCATCGCCGATGCCGAGCTCCGCCCGCATGGCAGCAGGAAGTCCGGAATGCGTCATGAGCGCCGGATGCTCGATGAGGCTCTCGACCCCACCCAAACTTTCTGCCAGGGAAAAAAGCTCGCAACGCTCGAGGAAGCGCCGGGCGTCATCGAGCGTTCCGGCGAGCTCGACGCTGACGATGCCGCCGTAGCCCCCGCGCATCTGACGCTGCGCGAGCGCATGCTGCGGATGACTCGCGAGCCCCGGATAGAAAACCCGCCGGACGCGCGGATGCCGCTCGAGAAACTGCGCGATGGCCAGAGCATTGGCGCAATGCCGCTCCATGCGTATGGCGAGCGTCTTGATGCCGCGCAGGATCAAAAAGCAATCAAACGCACTCGGGACATTGCCCAGTCCGTTCTGCAGGAACTTGAGTTTCTCTGCGAGCCCTTCGTCATTCACCACCACGGCCCCGCCAAGCGCATCGGAGTGGCCATTCAAGAACTTGGTGGCCGAGTGCACCACGATGTCGATGCCATGCTCGAGAGGCCGCTGCAGAAAGGGGGTTGCGAAGGTGTTGTCGCACACCGAGAGCAGCCCTCGGCCGCGCGCGATCTGTGCGATGCCCTTGAGATCCACGAGCTTGAGCATGGGGTTGGTTGGAGACTCGACCCAGATCATCCGCGTCGCAGGCTGGATTGCCGCCTCGAGCGTTCCGAGGTCGGCGAGATCGATGAACGTCACCGACAATCCGGCCGAACGCTTGCGTATGCGCTCGAACAGCCGGTAGCTGCCGCCATACAGGTCGTTCGTCGCCACGATGTGGGCGCCGCTGTCGAGCAGCTCGACCACCGTCGCGGAAGCCGCCATCCCCGAGGCGAAGCAGAATGCGGCTCGACCGCCCTCGAGATTGGCCATGCAGGACTGCAGTGCATCGCGAGTGGGGTTGCGCGTGCGCGCATAGTCGAACCCCTTGTGCACACCCGGGCTCGACTGCACATAGGTGGAGGTCGCGTAGATCGGTGGCATCACGGCGCCGGTCAGAGGATCCGGCTGCTGGCCGCCATGGATGACGCGCGTTGCGAACTCGAGATTGCGATCGGACGCCAAGGTACTTCTCCCCGTCTACATCCGCCGGCGCAGCCAGTTGAGCACATCGATGCGCGTGATGAGGCCGAGCAGCTCGCCGCGATCGACCACGATCGCGACCAGGCCGCGCTTGAAGATTTCCATGAGCTGCGGCAGCGGGGCATCCGGGGCGACCGTCACGAGATGGCTCACCATGATCTGGCTCACCGGCTCATTGAACCGTTCCGGATGCTCGAACACCTCGAGCAGCAGGTCCTCTTCGTCGACGATGCCGACGATTTGGCCATCGCGCATGACCGGAAGCTGCGACATGTCATACAGCTTCATGCGGCCATACGCGGCGAGAACCGTCTCGGTGGAGTTGACCGTGACCGCGGCGCGCTCCCAGTGGCGTCGTGCAATCAGATCGCGCAGGTCGCCGAAGCGCTCGCGCTCCAGGAAGCCCTGATCGATCATCCAGTAATCGTTGTAGACCTTCGAGAGATACTTGTTGCCGCTGTCGCAGACGAAGCTCACCACGCGCTTGGGCTGCGTCTGCTCGCGGCAGTAGCGCAGCGCGGCGGCGAGCAGCGTGCCGCTCGATGTGCCGCCGAGAATTCCCTCGCGTGCGAGCAGCTCGCGCGCAGTGCGGAAGGATTCCGCATCGCTGATCGAGTATGCCTGACGCACGCGTGACAGATCGCAGACCGGTGGAATGAAGTTGCCGCCGATGCCCTCGACGAGCCAGGAACGCACGGCGGCCGGCGGTTTGTGTGTGCGCACGTACTCCGCGATCATCGAGCCGGCGGGGTCCGCGAGAACCATTTCGACGCTCGGGGCCGTGCGAGCAAAAAAGCGCGACAGGCCGGTGAGCGTGCCGCCAGTGCCGACACCGCAGACCACAGCGTCGAGCCGGTGCCCCATCTGCTCCCAGATCTCGGGTGCCGTGCTGTGCTCGTGGGCCTGGGGATTGGCATCGTTGCTGAACTGGCTCACGTAGAAGGAGTTTGGAATCTCGCGCGCGAGGCGCTCGGCGCGATCCTGATAGTGCTCGGGGTGACCCTTGCCCACGTCCGAGCGCGTCATCACAACCTCGGCACCCATCGCCTTCAGGTGAAAGATCTTCTCCTGACTCATCTTGTCTGGAATCACGAGGAGCAGCCGATAGCCCTTGCGGCCCGCAACCAGCGCAAGTCCGAGCCCGGTATTGCCCGCGGTCGCCTCGATGAGCGTGGCGCCGGGTTTGATCCTTCCTTCGCGCTCGGCAGCCTCGATCATGTAGAGGCCGACGCGATCCTTGATCGATCCACCCGGATTCTGATTCTCAAGTTTCAGGAAAAGACGGCACGGCCCGGTGTCGAAGCCGTGGGTCTCGAGCAGCGGCGTGTTGCCGATCAGCGAGAGAACGCTTTCCGTGAGGGGCGGCGCCATGGGCTCTCCTCAGGCCGGCGCCCGCGCCGTGACGCAGACGGCGGGAGCGCGGCTCAGCGAGCGGTTGAAATGTGGCTCGGTACGCTCGAACCCGGCGGCGCGCAGAACTTCGGCGAGCCGCCCGCCAAGCACCTGGGCGCTCGCGCCACGCTCGTGTGGGCTCAACACCATGGCGATGCGTCCGCCCGGAGTCATGCGCGCGCGGACGTGACCGAGCGTGGCGGACGGATCCTCATCGATGCCAAAGGCATCGATCGATGCAACTTTGTCGAATGTCACGTCGAATCTCGGCAGGTCCTGTGCCTCGGCACACACCAGCATGACCCGCCGCGCTTGCAGGTAGCTTCGCAGCCGGCGCTGAGCCATGGCAGCCATCACCTCCGAGCGGTCGACTCCGACGACGAGTCCCTGGGTCACCTGACGCGCGATGATTCCCGTCGAGTAGCCTGGCCCGCAACCGACATCGAGGACGCGATCCTGAGGCTGCAGCTCCAGCAATGAGACGGCCCAGCGGGCGCGGGCCCGATTCGAAGGGCGCAGCAGCATGAGCCGACCCGCGATCCAGCCCCTAAATCCGCGCGGATGCGACCAACGATCCATACAGTAGTCCACTCTCAATGATACTGGATGCGCAGCAGCTGCTCGGCGGAATCCGCTGCGACGACTGCGCCGGGCACTTGTAAGGCGCCTTCGGAGGCTATAATAACGGTCTTCGATGCGCACGACCTGGCGCGCGTCTCCCACGGAGCCCACGGACTGAGGCCGCAACGCTTGCGGCCGGTGAACGAATGACGGACGTCATCCGCGTGCACGGCGCACGCCAGAACAATCTGAAGAATCTCACCCTCGAAATCCCGCTCAACGAGCTCGTCGTCGTGACCGGGGTGTCCGGGTCGGGAAAGTCTTCGCTCGTGTTCGACACCCTCTACGCAGAGGGCCAGCGCCGGTATGTGGAGACGTTCTCGCCCTATGCGCGGCAGTTCCTCGATCGTATGGACAAGCCGCAGCTTGATTCGATCTCTGGAATTCCACCCGCCATCGCAATCGACCAGACCAACCCCGTGCGGACCTCGCGCTCGACGGTCGGCACGATGAGCGAGCTCAATGATCATCTGAAGCTGCTGTTTGCTCGCGCCGCGACGGTTCATTGCTCATGCTGCGGCAGGCCGGTGCGCCGCGACACCGCCGAAAGCATCTATCTCGACATGCTCGAGCGGGCACGCGAGGCTGGCGATCCTCGACTGCTACTTTGCTTTCCAGTGCCGATTCCTGCGAGCTTCGAGGAATCCGAGATCCGCGAGCTGCTCGAGAAACAGGGCTACACGCGCATCTTCGAGAGTGCCGCCTCGACTGCCTCTCGGGTCGATTCGGAGCCCACGCCCGAGCCGCGGCGCGCGGGAGCGAAGAACAAGCGCGCCCGCAAGGCCGCCAAACCCGCCAAAGTGCTCGAGGTCGTGCAGGATCGATTTCGCGCGGGCAGCGCGGAGCGAACCCGCGTGCTCGAGTCGCTCGAGGCCGCGCTGCGCGTCGGCCGCGGCCGCGTTGACGTGCACGCCGTCGACGACTCCGATCCGCCGCGTACGCTTCAAATGTGGCGCTACTCGAGCGAGCTTCACTGCGCCGAATGCGACCTGTCGTATCGCGAGCCCAATCCGAGCCTCTTCTCCTTCAACTCCCCCGTCGGGGCGTGCGAGACCTGCCGCGGATTCGGGCGCACGATCGGCATCGACTACGGGCTGGTGATCCCGGATGAGACCAAGTCGCTGCGCGAGGGCGCCATCCGGCCGTGGCAGACGCAGTCGTACTCGGAGTGTCAGGACGATCTGCTCAAGTACGCCAAGAAGCGCGGCATTTCGCTCGATCGGCCGTGGCGCGAGCTCACTCCCGCCGAGCGCGCCTGGGTCATCGATGGCGAGGGCAAATGGGAGGACGGGGTCTGGTACGGCGCCAAGCGCTTCTTCGCGTGGCTCGAGACCAAGGCGTACAAGATGCACGTGCGCGTGCTGCTCTCTCGCTACCGTGCGTACACGCCCTGTGACAGCTGCGATGGCGCTCGACTGAAGACGCACGCATTGCTCTGGCGTCTCGGCAGTCACGCGCTCGCGAGCGCGACGCTCGCGGGTGCACGCACGTTTCGGCCGCGCGGCGTCCTATGGAGCGATGCGACCCTCGAGGCCCTTCCCGGTCTCAGCATCCACGATCTGATGCTGCTGCCGATCGAGCGGGTGCGCACGTTCTTTCAGAAGCTCGAGCTGCCGCGCCCGCTTGATGAGGCGACGGACTTGCTGCTCGGTGAAATCCGAAGTCGTATCGGCTATCTCGTCGATGTGGGCCTCGGCTACCTGACGCTCGATCGACAGTCGCGCACGCTTTCGGGTGGCGAGGTTCAGCGCATCAATCTGACCACGGCGCTCGGCACATCGCTCGTCAACACGTTGTTCGTGCTCGATGAGCCATCGATCGGGCTGCATCCGCGCGACATGCGGCGGGTCATCGCGGTGATGAAAAGACTGCGTGATGCCGGCAACTCACTGATCATCGTCGAGCACGATCCGCAGATCATGCTCGAGGCCGACCGGATCATCGATCTGGGCCCCGGCGCGGGTGAGCGCGGCGGGCAGATCGTGTTCTCAGGGACGCCCGCGGAGCTGCATGCTTCGCGTCACTCACTCACCGGTGAATATCTCAGCGGCCGCAAGACCGTCGGGGGACCGGCAGAAGGGACGCTACCTGCGAAGCCCGCGACCGTGGAGCCCGCGAGCCTGCAGCCGCCGCTCGTCATCGCCGAAGCTCGCCCCAATCGGTGGCTCGAGCTGCGAGGTGTGGCCGAGCACAATCTCAAGAACATCGACGTTCGCATTCCGTTGAAGCGCCTGGTGTGCATCACCGGCGTTTCGGGCTCCGGGAAATCCACACTGGTCGAGGATGTGCTGTATCCGGCGCTGCTCAAATACAAGGGCAAGCCGACGGAGCCTCCGGGCCTGTTCGCAGTTTTGCGCGGCGCCGAGCTCATCGATGATGTGGTGCTCGTTGACCAGACACCGATCGGACGCACCACTCGCTCGAACCCGGCGAGCTACGTGGGAGCCTTCGACGTCATCCGCGAGCTTTTCGCGCAGGAGCCCGTCGCACAGGAGCGTAAGTACACCGCGGGCACATTCAGCTTCAACTCGGGCAACGGCCGCTGTCCGACATGCACTGGCAACGGGTTCGAGCACGTCGAGATGCAGTTCCTGTCGGACGTGTATCTGCGATGCCCCGATTGCAATGGGCGGCGTTATCGTGACGAGGTGCTCGAGGTCAAGCGCGAGGGCACCGACGGGCGGCGCGCGAGCATCGCTGACGTGCTCGACATGACCGTGACCGAGGCGCTCGCCTTCTTTGCCGATTCTCGCGAGCTCGGCGTGCGTCTGCGCCCGCTTGCCGATGTGGGGCTCGAGTACGTGAAGCTCGGTCAGCCGGTGCCGACGCTCTCGGGCGGCGAGGCGCAGCGTCTGAAACTCGCGGGTCATCTGGCTGCGGCGGCGGCGAGTGCGCCCGCGGGGACGCACAACGGTAAGCTCTTTCTGTTCGACGAGCCCACCACGGGCCTGCACTTCGACGACGTAGCGAAGCTTCTGCGCGCCTTCAGGAAACTGCAGGCGGCCGGGCATTCCCTGCTCGTGATCGAGCACAATCTCGATGTGATCCGTGCCGTGGAGTGGATCATCGACCTCGGGCCCGAAGGCGGAGAGCGCGGCGGCACGATCGTCTGTGCCGGGACTCCTCCTCAGGTGCGCGCGCATCCCGGGTCGCATACCGGGCAGGCCCTGGCCGCGTACGAGCTGGCGCTGAGCCGCGGCACTGCAGCGGCAGAAGCGCTGAGTGCGACCGCCGTCGCAATGGGTGTCGCGGAGCCGCGCACGAGTTTCCGTGCGAACGGCCGTGCCGCCAACTCGATCGTCATTCACAACGCCCGCGAGCACAACCTCAAGAACATCGACGTGTCGATCCCGCGCGACCGTTTCACCGTCGTCACGGGGGTATCGGGTTCGGGCAAGTCGACGCTCGCATTCGACATTCTTTTCAACGAGGGACAGCGTCGCTACCTCGAATCGCTCAACGCCTATGCGCGGCAGTTCGTGCAGCCTGCGGCAAGACCCGATGTCGATGCCATCTTCGGTATTCCGCCGACCGTTGCGATCGAGCAGCGCACCAGCCGCGGTGGCCGCAAGAGCACGGTGGCCACCCTGACTGAGATCTATCATTTTCTGCGGCTGCTGTATGTGAAGCTCGGAACGCAGTACTGCCCCGATTGCGACAGCCCGATCGAGCCGCAAAGCGTCGCAGCCATCGCCGCCCGGCTGCTGCGTGACTACCGCGGCCACCGCATCACGCTGCTCGCACCGTTGGTCGTGGCGCGCAAGGGTTTCTACACAGACCTCGCGAAGTGGGCTGCGAAAAAGGGCTACAAGCATCTGCGGGTCGACGGAGCGAACCTGCCCACGGCGCGCTGGCCTCGATTGAGTCGCTTCAAGGAGCATACGATCGAGCTGCCCGTCGCAACGCTCGAGGTCAGCGCGAAATCCGATGCGGAGCTGCACGCTGCGCTCGCGCGTGCGCTCGACTATGGCAAAGGCTTCCTGAGCGTTCTGGATGCGACCGAGACGGCCTCGCAGGCACGTCCCGTCATGTTCTCCACCAAACGCGCCTGCCCCTCTTGTGGGCGCAGCTTCGCCGAGCTCGACCCGCGACTTTTCTCCTTCAACTCCAAGCACGGCTGGTGCGAGTCGTGCTTCGGCACCGGGCTCGAGATGACCGGCTTCGATGAGGCTCAGAGCGGCGAGGAGATCTGGTGGAACGCATGGTACGAGCACGAGCCTGCGCCCTGCAGCGCTTGTGAGGGACAGCGGCTGAGCCCGCTTGCGCTCAACGTACGCTTTCGCGAGCGCTCGATCGCATCCCTTAGCAGTGAGTCGGTCAACGGCGCGGCGGAGTTCTTCGCCAAGCTCAAGCTGGGTGCGCGTGAGCGCGAGATCGCGCGCGATCTGCTTGCGGAGCTGCGCTCGCGTCTCAAATTCCTGGAGCGGGTCGGCCTCGGCTATCTGACGCTCGATCGTTCCGCACCGACCCTGTCGGGCGGTGAAGCGCAGCGCATTCGACTTGCCGCGCAGCTCGGCTCGAACCTGCAGGGCGTTTGTTATGTGCTCGATGAGCCGACCATCGGGCTGCATCCGCGCGACAACCGGGTGCTCCTCGGCGCGCTCTCCGAGCTTGCCGCACACCGCAACACACTGGTCGTGGTCGAGCACGATGAGGACACGATCCGACGCGCGGATCATCTGCTCGATCTCGGGCCGGGCGCAGGCGTAGGCGGTGGCGAGGTCGTGGCCTCCGGCACGCTGCAGCAGCTCATCGACAATCCGCGCTCGACCACGGGGCGTTTCCTGAAAGCTCCGCTTTTGCATCCGCGCGAGCCGCGGCGCGCGGTGACGGCGGCAACGCCATCCCTGCGCCTCGAGGATGTGACGCTGCACAACGTACGTGGCCTCGATGTGCGCATTCCCCTCGGAACGTCTCGTCGTCGTGACGGGCGTCTCGGGCTCGGGCAAGTCGACACTGGCGCGCGATGTGCTCTTCGCGAATCTCAAGCGGCTCGTCGGAGAGGACCGCCCGAAGTACGATGACGCTCGTCGCGGCCGCAAGCCGGGGCGTAAGCCGGCGCGTGCGAGTCGATCCGAGCGCCTCGTGAGCAAAGTAGGGCTCGTCGGCTGCAAAGCCATCGAGGGTGTGGAGCAGCTCGGCCGTGTGCTCGAGGTGGACCAGACGCCGATCGGCAAGACGCCCCGCTCATGCCCGGCCACCTATGTTGGATTCTGGGATGAGATTCGCGCTGTCTACGCCGGGACCACCGAGGCGCGCATCCGCGGCTACACCGCCAGCCGCTTCTCCTTCAATACGGCGGGTGGGCGCTGCGATGGGTGCGAGGGTCAGGGCGTCAAGACGATCGAGATGAGCTTTCTGCCCGATGTGAAAGTGCTGTGCGATGTCTGCGGCGGCCAGCGCTTCAACTCGGAAACTCTGGCGATCCGCTGGCGTGAAAAGAGCATCGGTGAGGTGCTCGCGATGAGCGTCGATGACGCCGTCGAGTTCTTCCGCGCGCATCCGCGCGTGCATCATGCCCTCAAACTGCTCCAGGACGTGGGCCTGGGGTATCTGACGCTCGGCCAGCAGAGCCCGACGCTTTCCGGCGGCGAGGCACAGCGCATCAAGCTCGTCACGGAGCTCGCCAAGGTCCGCGGCGAGGCTGCCAGGGGTGCGCGCCATGGCACGCGCCAAACGTTGTACGTGCTCGATGAGCCCACCGTCGGGCTGCACATGGCTGATGTGGAGAAGCTCGTGGCGGTGTTGCATCGGCTGATCGATGCCGGCAACACGGCCGTCGTGGTCGAGCACAATCTGGATGTCATGGCCGAGGCCGACTGGATTCTCGACATGGGGCCCGAAGCCGGCGACGGCGGGGGCCGCATCGTGGCTCAAGGTACGCCGGCAGACATCGCGCAACGCAAGGCTCGGTCGCACACCGGGCAGGTGCTCGCAGAGTTTCTGCATGAGCGCGCCCGCGGCCCGGCCGTCCCGCAGGCGCGCAGCGCATGAATGACCCGGCGGAGCGTGCCGACCCATCGGCTGAGAGCCCCTCCTCGCTCTCCGATCACATCGATCAAAACATCCAGAGTGTCGCGGCTTTGCGCGACCGATCGCGCGACGCGATCAGCCCCTCCCAGCGCCGCATGGAGCGAGTCAGCTCGTTCGTGGGACGGCCGGCCTATCTGATTGGCCTCCTCTGCTTCGTGGTCCTGTGGGTGCTCGCGAATGCGTTTGCAGGACGGTTGGGATTGCGGGCGTGGGACCCGGCGCCCTTTTCCTGGCTTCAAGGCATCCTCACCTGCATTGCTCTTCTCACCTCCACAGTCATTCTCATTGCGCAGAACCGCCAGTCGAAGGTCGCGCAGCAGCGGGCGCATCTCGATCTGCAGGTCAATCTCCTGACCGAACAGAAGGTGACCAAGCTCATTCATCTGCTCGAGGAATTGCGCAAGGACTTGCCCATGGTGCGCAAGCGGCACGATCCGCAGGCCGCGTCGATGCAGCAACCGGCCGATGCGGACGCCGTGCTCGCCGCGCTCGAGGATGTGGGGCTGACAGGGAAGGATGAGAAGCCATAGACTAGGCAAACAAACAGAACGAACCCAGGGGGCAGCCTCATGAGCAATCCGAAAGGCGTCTGCAGCTTTGCGCTCGGCTTCGTCACGCTGGTTTTTGCGGCCTTCGCTGCACACGCGGACGTGACCACTGAGCAGCACATCTCGGTACAGGGCGTCGGCGCCATGGCCTTCGGGAATATGTCAGGTACGACGCGCACGGCGATCTCCGGCGAGCGCTCGCGTACCGATAACGACATGAAGATGGAGTCGAAGCTGGTGCGATTCCTGGCGCGCAACGCGGTGGGCCCGACGGCCGAGATCGTTCTGCTCGACAATGACAAGCTGTATCACCTGAATCTGAACAAGAAGGAGTACACGGAGGACTCCTTCGAAGAACTGCGTGCCAACATGCAGCGGGCGCTCAACGCCCATACGGGCAACGCCGACGCCGAGGAGCGCCCGCCGCCCTCGGCAGTGGATCAGTCCAAGTGCGAGTGGCTCGAGCCGAAGGCGGAAGTCACGCGCACGGGCGACAAGGCGACCATCGCCGGCTACGACGCGGATCACGTTGTCATCTCGGCCGAGCAGGCGTGCAAGGACAAGGAGACCGGCTCGATCTGCGAGATCGCGCTGACTCTCGATGAGTGGTTGGCTCCCAAGTTCGCGACGAGCGAGGAGGTCGAGCACTACCACAAGGCCTACGCGCAGAAGCTCGGCCTGGACACCGCGTTCTCGCAGGCGTCAGCGGATCGCGCGAAGGCCATGTTCAGTCAGTACAAGGGCGCCTGGTCCAAGGTGCTCGATAAGATGAAAGGCCTGAAGGGATACCCGGTGAAGTCGAGCTTCTCGCTCGCGCTCGGTGGCGAGCAGTGCAAAGGCGCTCAGAGCGCCCAGCAGCAGCAAGCCTCGGACAGCAGCGATGGCTCATCCGGCACCCCGACCTCGCCCGCGGATCTTGCCAAGAACATGGGCGCGAAGCTTGGCTCCTTCTTCCACAAGAAGAGCGATGACTCCCAAGCGGCTGCCGAGCCGGCAGCTGCCGCGCCGGCGACAGCGCCCGCCGTGTCCGGGCCGCCCGGAACGATCCCGCTGATCACCATCTCAAGTGAGCTCGTCTCGGTATCGACCGCGGCGATTCCTGCGGACGCCTTCACCATACCGCCCGGCTTCAAGAAGGTGCTCCCGAAAAACGCGACGTGACGACACTCGTCTGCTGGAAGTGCGGGACCTCGCTCGCATCGCTGTCGTTGCCCCTGCGCCGCCTCGACGAATGCCCGCGATGCCGGGCGGAGCTGCACGTGTGTCGGCTGTGCGTCGAGTACGACACGCGTGTCGCCAAGCACTGCCGCGAGCCGACGGCCGAAGAAGTGCGCGACAAGGAGCACGCGAACTTCTGTGATTTCTTCAAGCCCCGTCCCGGGGCGTACCAGGCGCCGAATACCCTGGAGGTCGAGCGCTCGCTCTCGGACCTCGAGAAGCTGTTCGGCAAGAAGTAGCTCGCCTTCGGCTGCGGAACCTTCGGCGCCGCTTGCGCGTTCGCCAGTGAGCGTTCGCCTGTCACAGCCGGAGCACGTCTATGAATCTGAACAGTCCGCAGACTTTGATCGTCGCGGCCGTCGTGATCGTCGCCTTGATCGTCGCCGTGGGTTTCATCGTCCGAGAGCAGAGACGCCGTCAGTCGCAGCGTCTGCAACGGCAGTTCGGTCCCGAATACTCGCGCGTCGTCGAGACGGCGGGCGATCGATCAAAGGCCGAGGCCGAGCTTTTATCGCGTGAGAAGCGCGTCGCCGGCTTGAAGATCGTGCCTCTTTCGCCGTCCGACGCGGCACGGTTCAGTGATGCATGGGGAACGCTGCAGACTCGCTTCGTCGATAACCCTCGAGGCACCGTGGTCGAGGCGGACCGGTTGGTGCGCGATCTCATGATCAAGCGCGGCTACCCGATGGCCGACTTCGAGCATCGTGCGGCCGATATATCGGTCGATCATCCCCAGCTCGTCGAAACGTATCGCGCTGCACAGACGATCGCTGCGCGCGATGAGCGCGGCGAGGCCAGCACCGAGGAGCTGCGCAAGGCGGTCGTGTATTACCGCGCCTTATTCGACGAGTTGCTCGAGGTACGCAGTCCAAACAAACCTCAATCGCGGCCCGCGGGCCGACTGGCGGCGCACTCATGAATGCGAACGGACATCTCAATCGTCAAGAGGACATCAGCGATGCAGAAATCGTATCCGAGGTTCACGATGACGTGGGGGACGAGGCCGAGCACCTCGATCCGCTTTTCACCGCGAATCTGGCCGACGACTATCGATCGCGCTGGCGCTCGGTTCAGGGCAGTTTCGTCGATGATCCACGCAAGGCTGTGGCCCAGGGCGACGAGCTCGTCACTCAGGTCCTGAAGACGCTCGCGGACTCCTTCGAAGGCGAGCGCGACAGGCTTGAGAAGGAGTTGAGCCACACGGGCGAGGCCTCGACGGAGACGTTGCGGTTGGCGCTGCGGCGCTATCGGTCCCTGTTCGAGCGCCTGCTTTCGGTCTAGCCCACCAGCCCACCACCCGGACTACGGCAGCGGCGAGCCGTCGCCGTGCACCCGCACCTGTTCGCTGGTGTTGGTTGCATCGTTGCGATCGAAGAGTCGATTGGGCGGCATGCGGAAGAAGCGATAGATCCGTCGCGAAAAGAGCGATAGTGCGGTGTCGGCAACGAGCTCGATGTTGTCGCCGAAAAGCCCGCAATTGATCTCATGAACGAGGCGCGACTCACCCGTGAAGCGCGAGCCGTAGTTGAGATTGTCGAGGTCATCGAAGTAGATCACCGCGCCGTTCGGGACATGATCGAGCAGGCGCTCGAAGATGGTCCGTGCCGAGGAGTAATAGTCGCAATCGATCCAGATGAGCGCGGGAGGGCTGGCGCTGAGAGCGTCCAGAAAACCCGCATCGATGGTCTGCTCGAAGTAGCCGCGGTGGATGCGATAGTTCGAATACCGATGCCGGCGGCAGTAGGCTTCGAGCTCCTCATAGCGACCCTTGAACTGACCCGGCGCCCAGCTGTCGCCGCAGGTCCACTCCTGATCCTTCTCATCGACCGGCTGGGGCATTCCCTCGAAGCTGTCGAACGTGTGCACGGTCACCCGATCCGTCAGCTTCAGATGCCGCGTCGCGTACAACAGCTTGATGAACGAGTACCCATCCGATGTACCGAACTCAACGACCGAGAAGGGGCCGTTGCACGCGTCCGCAAATTCCTCGAGCACCGCGTAGACATGATCGTAGCGATAGAACGAGAACAGAGCCTGCCGCAGAGCGCGGCGCGGACGGTCGATGATCGCGAGATAGAACGCCGTCTTCAGATATTCACCGGGCAACAGCGCGGAGAAGACGCGAAGTAAGCGGATCAACGGCGATCTGGGCGCCGGATATTGACTTTGAACTTGCTGCATGGAGCCGCTCCCCACGGGACACCGACGGTGATGCGTCGCGGCGGTCGCCCTATGAACGAACGCATCAATGGGCGGATCAGCTCCGCCCGCCGATCTGAGGATTGCGTGGGCTAGGGCGGGAGGGGAACCGACGAGCTCTGCAGACTCGCCGCACCCATCAAGGCCGTGCAGCTGGTATTCGCGACCAGCGGGGCGCCCGGCAGGCGGTAGATCGCGACGGCGAGGCGGCGTTGGCAACGCCGAACGTATCCGCCTTTGGATTTGCGCCAGTGTCCCCGATCGAGCAGCAGATAGCTAAGACATCGCACGGCTTCAAGAGAGTAGCACGTACGGGTCCCGGATCAACTCTTGCCGACGCGCTCCGACAGCCGCTCGAGCAGGCGTGAGAACGGCGAGTTCTTTTGCACCGAGACTTTCAAATGCCTTACACCGGTGTCGTTGAGCAGCTCTCCGGTCCCGGTGTCGATCTCGAGCTGATCCGCGCCGAGGATCTCGAGTGTCTCCTCGAGACTGGGCACGTGTCGCTTCTCGCGCGTGCGGCCGCGCGCAGAGGTGGACTTGGGAGGCCGCTTGGTGGCACCCGCGGCAGGCGCCGCCTCCGGAGCGGCCGTAGGCGCTGCCCGCGGCGCCGCGGTCTGCACCGCAGGCACCGCCTCGTCGAACAGCTTGAACTCCCCGGTCGAATGAGTGGGCAGCTTGTCCTGCACCGTTGCAGTACGATCTTTGCGCGCGAAGACCGCGCGCTCTTCGGCGTTGCTCGCCCGGTCACGCTCTTGAACGCTGATGGGAATGACTGCGACGGAGGCGAACTCCGAGCGCACGTAATATGCAACCTGCTTGGCCGAGATCGCGTCGCTGAAAAATCCGAGTCGCAATCCGTACCAGCGGCGTCCCTCGCGGCTTCCCTCGACGGTGTAGAGCGTATAGGCGCTGAAAATCGCCAGTGGCGGGACCCTCGCGAGGTCGATCGGCTGCACTGACCAATGGAGCTGAACGGCGAACGACACAGGGGCGTTCGCGGCCACTGCGGCTTTGAGCGCCTGGCGCGTGCCCGTGTCATCGGGACGCAGGAGGCTGATGCCGGTGTCCGCTTCCGCCGGGCGCTGACCGGTGGTGGGCCGACGATTCTCGAGAATCTTCAGGACCTGGGTGTCGGTGAGAGAGGCGTTCGTATTCGCGTTCGTGCTCGGTGCCTGGACCGCGGGCATCTGGCGAGTGCTGCCCGTCTCATCGAGTGCAGCGAGCACCTCGCGCACGTTCGAATGCTGTGCGAGCCCCGCGCCCTTGCCGGAAGCCGGCGGCGTGGCAGATGGCTTGGCAGCGGGTTTGGCAGCCGGCTTGGCCGGTGCTTTGATCGCAGCAGCCGGCTTGATCGCAGCAGCTGGCTTGATCGCAGCGGGTGGCCTGATCGCAGCGGGTGGTGCCTTTGCTTGAATGACTGCAGTCGGCGCTCTCTGCGCCGGCACGGGAGGCTGCGCGCGCGTTGCGGCCACAGGTGCGGCGGTCTTCGCCATCGCGGTAGCGCCCTGCAAAGTCGGCACGTTCGCAGGCTGAGGTCTCGGAGGCTGCGGTGCGGACAGCGACGGTCTCGCGCTCGGTACCGGAGCGGGCAGCGAGGCGGACTTGGCCGGTGCGCTCGCGGCCGCCGCCGCTGGTACGCCTGGCGGCTGAGTTCGAGCAGCCGCGGCCTGCTCACGCAGACGCTTGCCGGGGGTTTCTCCGGCCCAAGCACCCGGGTACACACCGCGGACGACGTTGAGCCACTCCTCGGCCTCCTGGAGCGTATCGAAGTACCCCATGTGCAGGCGGAAGCGCTCGCGCCGGTCCTCGAGCCTGCGGCTGACGAAGAATGTGAAGCGCCGCAGCTCGGCTGATTGCGGTTGCGACAGCGCCATCGGCGTGTTCGACGAGCACAGGTTGATCACGAATGGACCCGTCGCACCCTCGCTGTGGGAGGTCGAGGCGGCGCGGCCAGCGCCGGCGGCGGCAGGCTGTGCGAACGGTGGTGTCATAATATTCCCCGGAAGCGTCGCCACGCAGCTGCAGACAGGGAATCGGTAAGGCGGTGAGAGGATTTCCGCGTGCGCCCGAAAGGCGCCGTGGCAACCCCGCCGTCATAGGAACCTGTCCGTTAGACCGGTGGCTTTGCGTCCCCGTCTTTCGACGGGTTTGCCTTTAACACGTCGAAGAGTGTCTGAAAGCTGCGACGCTGCGTCAAGTGTGAATCTGTGCAGTGACTCTCATCTGCGACGCGCAGATGCACGGGATCGTCGCTTGCGAATTCACGGCGGACATAAGGCAGAGCGTACTGCGCAGCACAGCCGCGACGATCACTTCTGACGCGCGCGCGCCTTGGGGTCGACCGGTTGCACTGGACGTGACGCGGGCTTCGAGCTCGCGAGTGACTGGATGCCGGCGTAGGTGTAGCGATACACACCCCGCCGGCCCGAGCGCGCGGCACCGAGCATCGCCGTCGCGACCGTGCGCGCCGGAATCGCACGCGCGGGCTCGCGCGCACCGACCTGGAAAGGGCTCATCGCCAGAGCCGTGCCGAGCCGCACAAAGTCCTGCGGCCCCATGGCTCGCCGCATTCCGAGCAGCGTTCCGGGCTGCAGAATGTCGAGTGAAGCAAACCCCATCGCACCGAGCGCCTGCTCGGCCTCAGCTTTCATCCGCAGTTGCGGCTTACGTGATTTCGCATCAGCACCGGCGCAGGACAGAAAGACGAATCGCTGCGCCTGTGCCGCGCGCGCCGCGCGCGCGTACGCGAGCACGTAACCCACATCGACGCGTCGCTGCGCTTGCTCCGAGCCGGACTCGCGCGGCGTCGTTCCGAGGCAGCAGAAGGCGACGTGACACGTCAGTCCCTTGAGCTGCTCCTCGAGACGCTCGAACTGCAGGATGCGGTTGGCGAGCCGCGCGTGCTCGAGTTTGAGCGCGCGACGTGTGACCGCGTAGATGCGGCTGAAATCAGCCGCCTCGAGCAGCGCAGACAGCACGTGCGAACCGACGAGCCCGCTCGCGCCCACGAGCAAGGCAATCTTGCCTTCGGAATCTGCCATAGGGAGATTTTACTGCTGCAATCCGACGAAGGCACCGCCGTTCTCTTCGCACATCGAGCGCATCAGCGCGGAGAAGCGGATGCTCGTGAACGAGGGGAACCCGGGTGCCTCCGGAAAGCCCACGGCATGAATGCGCACCGGGCGGTGACCCGTCGCATCGGGCCGATTGGCCTCGGCCACCGCATCGAGGGCGCGCTGAATCGAGTCACCCGTGAACTCATCCCCGAGGACGTACAGGCTGATGCGTCGATCGGCCGCCCGATAGGTGCGGATCGCCTCGCGAATTCCGTCCACGGGATTCGATTCGCTCAAGACACGCCAGCCTTTCATGCCCGCGACCATCTCCTGACGCAGCGCCGGCGTGTCCGTGAGCCACTTCCCCTCCGTGCGCCCGAACATGGGGCGCGCGCGATCGCTCAGGATCTGTACGCCCTTGAGCCTCGGGTAGATATCGAGGATCTCCTTCAGTACCTGAATCGCCTCGTCCCAGTGGTTGTCGGTCATGCTGGAGGAGGTGTCGATGATGAAAATCACGTACTCGCTGTCGATCGGGATGCCTCCGATGAGATTCTGAGGCATTCGACGCAGCCGCTGTTTGAGCAGGCGCTCCATCTCGGCGTCGAGACGTTGGTGCGCGGCGACGAGCTCACCTTCGAGGGTGTTGTTCACGCTTCCCTCCTGATGACTTGCGGCGTACTGGCCGCGTACGTGCGTCAGATCACCCTCGAGGTGGGCCAGCCTCCGCTGCTCGCGCTGAAGTTCGATCACCCGCCCCTTGAGCTCTCGATCGAGCACGGCCGACTCGCCTCGAATCACGGCCAGCTGTTCGGTCAGCTGCTGCACCTGCCCCTGCAGGTGGCGCCGGCTCGCCTCGAGCGTTACGGGCTGGCGAAAGTCCGAAACGACGATGAGCAGGATGATCGCGCCGAAGCCGCAGCAGATGCAGTCGAGGAACGACAGGCTGAAGACTTCAAGCTCCCTCTCGCGACGCATTCAGGGCCAGTCCTTCGAGGGCGCGACGAGCGTTCCCTGCGTCACCCTTGCGAGCTGCCAGAAGCGGTGAGCTCCCTGGACCTCGCCCCTCATCGGCAGCAGCACGGTATCCACCGGAACATGCGCGGGGAGCGCGCCGCGCGCCTCATCGAAAAGGCGCGCGCGTGCACCGGCATCGATGTATTTGCGCGCCGGAGCGGTGCGCCCCTGCGTGGGCAAGCCATCCGTGATCAGCACGATCTGATCGGGAACCGGATCGAGCGTCCTGGCGATCGCGAACGCGTTGATGAGACTGGTTCCGTCGCGAGGCACGAGCGCGCGCAGCTCGTGCAGCCCCCGCGCCAGGGGTGTCGGATCCGACGTATCGAGCCACGTCCCGGCCGTCCCGGGCGCGAGCGGTTCGGCCCGCGTATTGAAAGCGTAGATCTGATAGTGGCTGCCCGCGGGCAGGGCCGTTGCCACCCAATCGACGATGGCGATCGTGCGACGCCATTTCGAGGCGTTGCGCTTGGTGGCGTCATCGGCGTTGCGCAAGCGGATGACGCTGACGACATCCTCGTGCAGCATGCTGGCCGAGCGGTCGACCAGAATGAGAATGTGCTGGCCGTGCAACGCAAGCCCGGTGATGTAGCGACGCGTGTCCCCTGGAGTAAAGCTGTGCACGTCCTGACCGATCGGCGCGCGCTCGGTGCTGCCTGCTTCAAGGCGGCGTGTGCCTTCCTCGAGCGCGCGGTTATCGGCACGCAACTCCTCGAGATGCGAACGGCGCGCGAGACTGGTTGCCTCGTAGGTTGAGAGCTCGGTCTGCTGCTGCACGATCTCGCTCGTCAATCGGGTGGCGCTGCCTGAAGCCTGGGCAAGCTCGCTTTGGGTGGAGGCGAGCGCATTCCGCAGTTGCGCGAGGCTGCGTGTTCCGTCGTCGACCTGCACCTGCAGACGGCTGATCTCCGACTTCACCGCATCCGTCGTGTGCAGTCCGCGCAGTCCACCCTGCGCGCTCATCATGACGTAGAAAAGAATGACGGCGCCGAACCCGCAGCAGATGCAGTCGAGGAACGATAGACCGAAAGTGTCAGTTCGCCGACGACGCATACGAAGTTCCGGGAAGCGCATCGACGGCGATGAGGGCGAGCTCGATTCCCGGCTCCCCGAGTCGAACCCGATCGCCCGCATGCACCCGAACACGCTCGGTCACGCGCTCTCCATTCACGAACGTGCCGCAGCGGCTATGGTCGATGAGCACGACCGCATCGCGCTCGCGCATGAAGGTGCAATGCCGTCGCGAGACGCCCGCGAGCCCCTCGGGCAGACCGATCGAGTCGGTCTCGGCAAGCGCGCGGCCGACAACGAGTGGATGGCTCCCGAGCACGACCGTCCGCGCACCGACGAGGACATGAGTCGGTTGCGATCGTAGCGCATCGCGCTCGATGAGCTCTCGGTCCGCAAGGAGCGCGGCGCTGTCGTGTCGCTGCGCGGGCAGGCGCCGCAGGAGGGGAACGGCCTGCGCTGCAGGCGCCATCGGTGGAAGATCGAGTACGGACAGCGCGCAGCCTGCGAAGCCATCGCCCAGAAGGATCAGCTCGCAGCCGGAAAACTCGCTCAGCAACGGTCGCCATCCGGGAAGCTCGACGAGTGCCTGCGGCATCAGCAGCGCAATGGGTGCGCCCGCGGGCCGAAGCGAATGCAGGAGCGTCAGCAGCTGCCGATAGAACGGCCGCGCGGCTTCCGCCAGCTGATCCCGACTGATGGGTACCTCGAGTCGACGGCCGCGGGAATCGAGCACTGCCGTGGCGCTGCCGGAGCGCTCCACTTCTGCAGTCAGACTCGGCAGCAGATCGAACAGCCGCTGCTCGCTGGCCGCATCGTGCAGCGGATCGAAGCGCGTGCGCTTCACGAAAATCTCACCGAGCAGCGTCAGCCACTGCTGATAGAGATCGAGCAAGCCGCCACGGTGATTGCTTGCGACTCGGCGGCGCCGAATCTGACCGGCAAAATCGAGCTGCGTGACGGCCACGTGACGCAGCCCGAGCTCGACGGCCAGCGCGGGCCGATCAAGACCGAGAGCGGCCGCGCCCGCAACCGCCGCATCGACGAAGCCTTCGATCGGCGCGAGCGTGCGTGCCGCGCCGAGGACAAGACCCAGCGCCGTCGGCCCGAGCACCGCAGGTGCAGTCGCCCAGACTCGCGCGCCCTGCGGCGGCGGATGCTCACGCAGGCGTGCGCTGAGATCTGCGGTGATGAGCTCGAGCGTGCGCCCGCTCGGGCTGCTTTCCTGTGCGAGCTCCCGCCAATGCCGCGCGGCCGGAGCGCCTGTCAGCACACGGCCTTGGCTGCACACGCTCAGCGCGCGGTCATTGAGGTCGATGGCGAAAACGGTCACGGAGCTACACGTGTCGAGCAATCAGATATCGGTCGGAAAGGTGACATTGTCGTCCGCGGACTCACGCACGTCCGGCGCAACGGTCGGATCATCGCGGATGGATGACCCATCGAGCGGCGCGGCCGTGGGCGCCGCGGCTGCCGGTGTGCGTCCCTGCGCGTCCGCCTGAAGCGTCGCGAGCACACCGGCCGTGCAAAGCATGCCCAGCAGGAGGGCTGCGCCGATCAGGCGCCAGATACCATTGTTCTCGGACATCATGCTGCCTCACCTCATCTGGCGTACCGGGCCAGACGAAACCCGATGGTCTCGCTCGCCCCCGCGGCGCCGTCGCGGCGAGCCAGCCGCAGCTCCGCCAGCGAGGCGCTGCGCCAGTTGGCACCACGCACGACGTGCCGCGAACCACTGGGCGGCCCGAGCGGATCCGTCACCGAGGCCGACTCCAGCATCTCGAGGTAGTAGTCGTTCACCCATTCCGAGACATTCCCGGACATGTCGTAAAGACCGAGCGCATTCGGCGCGAATCGGCCGATCGGTGCAGCGGCAGGATAGTCGTCGCGGTAACCGGCGAACACGGCGGGCGATACGGCGCTCGCCTCCGCACCGGCGATGTTGCCAATCTGGCCGCTGATGGGAGGATTATCGCCCCATGCGTAAATCTGAGTGCGGCCAGGGCCCGCGTAGCGCGCGGAGTATTCCCACTCGGCCTCGGTCGGCAAGCGGTAGCCCGTCGGTACCGGAAGTTTGAGCACGTACGTACCATTTCGATGCTCATACGCGGGCGGCAGCCCGTCCTGCCCGGATAACCAGTTGCAGTAGGCCGCCGCATCATCCCAGCTGACGCGCGCGACCGGTTGCGCATCAAGATCCAGCGACACCCCGGGACCCTTGACGCGCCCGGAGCTGTGCTGCGGATAAAGCCTGCGGAACTGTGCATTCGTAATTTCGGCGACGCCGATATAAAAGAAGCGCTGCAGGTCAATGAGGCGCCGTACCTCGTTCGGGCGACGTCCCGGCTCCATCGCGGCAGCCCCCATCAGAAACCGACCGGCGGGAACGAGCCGAAGCAGCGACCCGTTCTTCGCAATGATCGTCGGCAGCGACTCATTCAGGCTGCTGCTCTCATTGATCCTGATGAGTCGGTACTGCACGCTGCGCGCAAGTCCGGCCGCGGGCGACACGCTGGTCAGGAATGGGACGAATCCCGCTTTGCGCAGCTCCACGCGGTGCTCGACCGCCAGCAGCCTCAAGGTTCGCGGCGTCTGTCCGATGAGCTCGTCGTCGATCAGGATCTGTGCATCATCGGGCACGCCCTGAAGGCTCACATCGAACAGGATAGGAGCGAGGCCTGCATCGAGCGCAATTCGCTTGCCTGGCTCTGCAAGCACGGTTCGCATCCAGCTCACGTATCCGGGTCGGCTCACGAGCACCTCATGCTCGATGCCCGAGGGGACCTCGAGCGAGATCGGAGTGCGTCCGCGAAAGATGCCGGCCACCGAGACCTCTGCTCCCACGGGCACCGAGTTGACGCTGAGCCGTCCATCCGGCTGTCCGAGCGTGATGGGACCCACACGCAGGGTGTCGCCCGCTCGCATGACGATGCTGCTTTGCCAGCTCTTCAAATCCGGGGCCGACAGTTGAATCGTGCGCAGTCCCGCATCGATCTGCACGCGCGCCGGTGTCGCGCGGGCGTCGCGCCCGTCGACGGTCAGTACAGAGCCTTGCGGCACGGCTGAAATCTCGAGCGTTCCCCATCCTGGTTTCAAATGCGCCGTCAGAGGCTGCCTCACACCGGCACCCGTCACGTCGATGTTCACCACGTAATCCAGGTAGCGCGGCGCGCGCAGCATCAGCGTACGGTGCCCCGCCGGCACTTCGATCTCACCGGGTACGCGACCCAATGTCACCCCATCGATGCTCACGAGCGCTGCGACGCCACCCGTGTCGATGCGCACGCGTCCCGGAAGCTTTGCGAGCCGCATTCGCGCCGTCGGCTCGTGAGCGAGCGTCCCTTCGGTCGTCACCGTCACACGCCGCCGGAAAGTAGCCGTTGCGCTCCGCTCGCAGAGTGTGCTCGCCGCCGCGCACGAAGAGAAGCGAGCCCACCCGCAGCGCCAACAGCGTATCGGTCGCGTGCACACGCGCGTCCGCGGGATCGACATCGAGACGGATCGGGCGGAAGGTGAAGAGGTACCCCAGGAGCACGGCGGCGATGATCGCCGCGGTGTGCCAGTGTCTCCAGCGAAACTGACCCAGAACTGTGACCAGCGAGCGCCACGGTCTGGACGAGGATCGGGGCGCTGCATGCGGAGCCTCAAAGCGTACGGGGGTGATGGCGAGATCCGCATCGGGCTCGAGCGAGGAATCCAGGATCGTGGCGGCGGGCTCGACGGTCTGGTTGCCGATGAGATGCAGGACCGACAGCTTCAGGATGCTGCGCGAAGGAGCCGTGACGGCGATCTGCGCCTCGCCGACCCCGAGCACATCTCCGGATCGAACGTCACGGCTGCCAGCGAAAGGGCGACCGTTGAAGCGGACGCGCGCATCCCCAAGGGTTTGGACGTTCCAGCCCCCATCGCGGCGTGCGATCTGGAGAAGAACGCCATCGGGTACCCCGGGCATGACTGCATCGGCGCCAGGGCCGCCGATGCTCAGCTCGCCGCCGAAGGTCCTCTCACCCGTGGGCTCCGTCAGGTGAATCTGAACGACCGAGCCCGCCCCCGCATTCAATGCGGTGTCGTTTGTTGTCGAGACAATATCGGCTCCACGCAACGCACGCTGATGATCTGCATGTTCTGCCCGGCGGTAATCGTGAAGTCCCGGCGCACGTCACGGTAGCCAGCGCGCGTGCCGATGACCGAGTACCTGCCTGGCCTTAATTGAATATCGCGGCGCGAGAAAGTTCCGAAGCTGCCAATCTGAGGGATGGCCACTTGTGTCGCATTGTCGGACTCGAGCGCCAAGTGCACCGGCTTGTCGGATCCCAGGGGCTTGTAGTACGACGGCAGGAGCTGCTCCAGGCGCGCGGCCTGCGAGCGCAGTACCGGTCCCGCAGGCTCCTGGGCGTGCGCCTGTTCGAGCAGACTTTGAGCTTCCGAGCGTGCGATCGGATCCGTGAGACGCTGCGGCTGATCGATGTATGCCTGCAGGTCGCGCGAGAGATCGGCTCGAGCGGCCGCGCGCGCCTTGCCCTCCTGAGCAAAGCTGAGCTGCGGATCAACCTTCAGCGCCCGCTCGTACACATCGAGCGCGTCGCTCCAACGCTCCTGTGATTCCAGCGCGGCGGCTCGGGTGCGAACGTCGGCGTAGCCGCGCCCACGCATCGCGGCGCCCACACGCTCGAGACCCTCAACGGCCTCGCGTCCACCCGGCCGCACGCGTCCTGCCTGCTCGAAAGAAGCGCGCGCCTCCTCGAGGCGACCCGCGTTGAGCGCCGCAATACCTGCTCCGACCGCCTTGGCATAGCTGTCCTCGCCGAAGGCGCCGTTGGCGCGTGCAAGTCCTGCGCGTGCCCGCGCGTTGCCCGGGTCGATGGAAAGGGCCTGGCTGAAATCCTGCGCTGCTCGCGCGTAGTCGTGCGCCGCCTCCGCGTTCACCGCATCGGCGAGCAGCGGCAGAACGCTCTCGAGCGCGCGGGCACGGTGCAGGCCTTCGCCAGGACGCTTGTCATCCGGCGCGATGCGGTGCGCGAACTCGAACGCCTGACGCGCGCGTGCCGGATCCCCGTCGATCAGCGCCTGCTCGCCCGCGGCGAGCTGCGTGGCAAGCGCTTGCGGCGCGCGCTTCTGCACGCCATCGAGGAGACCTTGCGCTTCACGGAGACGGGCCAGAGCAGCCTCACTGTTGCCTGCCTCATCGGCTTCGCCAGCCTCCGCCGCGCGGGCTTTCGCGTTTGCGTAGTCGGCGCCACCCCACACCCCGGCGCCGCGCTCATCAAGAGCGGAGAGCGTCTTGTCGAAGTTTGCCCGGGCCGAGCGCACGCGCTCCTCATCCGCCGAGACCTGCGGCCGCGCGTCCGTCGATCTTTTCGACCGCGTCCGCCTTTGCAACGGTGGCCGGTTCCGGAGTGGCAGGCACCGGCGATGGCTGCGCTGGTTGAGTCGGCACCGGCTGCAGAGCCGAAACACCCTTCAAAAGATCGGGTGCAAGCTCTGGAAGCCAATAGAAGGAAGCGGCAGCTCCAACCGCGAGCAGGACGAGCAGAATCCACGGCCAGCGGCGCTGGTGTTCGGGCTCGATCCGCATGAGAGACGGGGTCGTCCCGATCTTGAGATCGGCCCACTGCGGGCGCTGCGCATGGGCGGCCGCTAACTCCTCGGCGCTCGCATGTCCGGGAACCACTGGAGCCTCGTCGCGTACAGGCGGCGCTTCGACGTGCGCTGACGGACTGTGCGGTATGGACATGGGCGGATCGGGTCGAGCAGAGCGCGCCGGCAGCGGTTGGCCACCAAACGTCCTCAGCGGCACCGCCGTGCCAGCGCGTAACCCGCCGCTGGGCTGCGCGAACGGCATGGGCATGATCGTCTCAATGTGCTCGGCAGGCTCCCGGGCCTCCACGGGCTCAACAAGCTCAGCGGGTTCGGGGGGTTCGGCAGCCTCCTCTGCCTCGAGCGCCTGCGCGTTCGCAGGCTGTTCCAGTTGTCGCGTCTCGTTCGCCCGCTCGAGCTCCTGCGCCGACGTGAAGTCGCAGGTCAAAGTGTCGTTCATCGTCGCTTCCAGAGCGTCGATCACCGCCCGCATCGAAGCAGGTCGGTCGTATGGCTTCTTCGCCAGCATCGCGAAGACCAGATTGGTCAGGCGAGGCGGGGTCTGGTGGCGCGGCTTGAGCTCGGGTACCGGCTCTTCGAGTACCCGCTGGAGATTGAACCGCGGGTAGTACGGTGGATAGCCAGAGAGCAACTCGTACGTCAGGGCCCCGAGCCCATAGATGTCGTCCGCGACCGTGGGAGGCTCGCCCAAAAGCTGCGCCGGGCTTGCCGTGAAGGGCGACAGCGCCGTGCTCACTCCACGGGTCGCCCCGAGAGGAGTGCCCGCGACGCCAAAGTCGACGAGGCGCACACGCTCCTGCGAGTCGAACAGCACATTGCCGGGTTTGAGGTCGCGATGAATGACGCCACGGGTGTGCGCATGCTCGAGCGCACGCGCGAGCTCGATCAGGACTGGAACGATCTCCAGGTAACTCGCACCGCGCAGCCTGCGCAGGTCGCCGCCCGACGCAAGCTCCATCGGTAGCACGGCGGATTGCTCCTCGCGCTCGGGGGGAAACACCTTGAGAATCCCGGGATGATCGAGCCGGCTCACGATCTCGTGCTCGCGCTTGAGCGCGACCCACGCGCCTTCGTGGCGCGCGAGCGTCGGAGTCAGAATTTTGAGTGCGAGCTCGCAGCCCTCGCGCTCGTCTTGCACGCGCCAGACTTCACCTTGGCCGCCCATCCCGAGCTTTTCCAGCAGGATGTAATGGCCGCAGACTTTGCGTGCATTGGCGACGACGGATTGCATGAGACCTCAGTGCCGTTTCATCGGAAAATGAAAGCCCCGTGTCGCGGTCTTGTGGGCGCAATAGCGTAGCGCCGATGACCCGTCTACGCTCGACGCGCGTAATCGTTGACAGAGGATACGAGCGCAAGATACGCGCCCACATGCTGCGCCGCGATACAGCTCAAGTCCGGCGAGCCCCTCAAGGAGTCTGGGCATTCTTCTTGTAGTTGACATATTCCTGCCATAATTTCCTGCGCAGCTCAGGATCCTGCTCCTCCTCAGCGGCGCGGCGCAGCCGCCGCGCCACGATGTCATCGCCGCTCGGATCAGGGCGCTCTATCGCGGGCTTGCCGTTGCCGGAGCCCCCGCCACTGTTCACGCCCGGTGGCACGCTGACGATCACCGGCGCTCGGGCGGCACTGCGCTGCCCGGTCGCGCGCGTCTGGTCGCCGCCACTCGGCGTCGCCACCGCTGGATCTCCCGATAGCCCTGCAGCCCCGGATGATGGAGGCGATGCCAGCTTACCTCCGCCAGCGGCGGCGCTCTTCGAGCCGGGAGGCACCGTCCATTCGGCGAATTCGACGAGCCCGTTCCATTCGGGTTCGGCGCCACGCGCAGCGGGCGTCTCGGGAGGCTGAGCTACGGGCGCGGGCTCACGGGTCCCAGGGGCCGCACAGCTCACGAGGAGCCAAGTCGACGCGGCAAGCGGCCAAAACTCGCGCATGCTCAGCAGTATGGCATCCGGTTCGCCCCGGGTTTGACCGCCTGCTCTCGGGGCGGTTCCGGTTAAAGGCTCAGATCGAGTTGCGGCGAGTCCGGTCGTGGCGGCCGAAAGAGGGTGGTCACCAGAGGTTGGCGAGGCGCGACCGGGAGTCCCGAGCGCTGCAGGGCCAGCTTGAAGCGGTTTCGCAGAAGCTCGGCAAAGGGTCCCTCACCGCGCATGCGTGTCCCGAAGCGTGGATCGTTATCACGACCGCCGCGCATGGACTGGATGATCGACATCACGTGCTGCGCGCGTTGGGGATAGTGCTCTGCCAGCCACTCCCGGAACAGATCCTTGACCTCATACGGAAGTCGCAGCAGCACGTACGCCACTGATCGCGCACCCGCACGCACGGCGGCCGCGACCAGATCTTCGAGCTCACTGTCCGTGATGAGCGGAATGACGGGTGCCACGAGCACCCCGACGGGAATGCCGGCGGCGCTCAATTGCTCGATGACCCGGATGCGGGCCTGCGGTGATGCGGCACGGGGCTCCAGAGTGCGTTTGATTTCCGGGTTCAAGCTCGTGAGGCTCACGCTGACGTGGGCCAGTCCGAGACGTGCCATCTGCCCAAGAATGTCAAGATCGCGCAGCACGAGCGTACCCTTCGACACGATCGTCACCGGATGGCGGCATTCCAACAGCACCTCAAGGATGTGACGCGTGACCTCGAGGCGCTTCTCCGACGGCTGGTAAGGGTCGGTGTTCGTGCCCATTGCGATCGGCTTGCAAACATAGCGAGGTCGCGCGAGCTCGGCGGTCAGCACTCGTTTGACGTCGGCTTTGTAGAAAATCCGCGTTTCAAAATCCAGGCCTGACGACAAGCCCATGTAGGCGTGACTCGGGCGCGCGTAACAGTTGTGGCTGATGACTCCATTCGCGATGAAGTCGCCCGTTCCCGTCGTAATGTCGTACAGCCGCACCGCGCGCCCCAGCGGCTCGATCGAGACCACACGCAGCGGCGCATCGCTTTTCACGCACTGATCTGAGATATCGCGCTTGCGGGTGATCGCCGGATCGGTGCTGTGGAAGAAGCGCAGGTGCTCGCGCAGACCGCCGACGATGCGAATGACGTCGATGGGCTTTTTGTCTTCGTGATGAATGTGCTCGAGCACGAAACGGAACCCTAGCGCCTTTAGGGACTCGCTGATCCACCCGATAATCTCAGGGTCCGTGTTGCTAATACGGATACACCCGTAGGTGTAGCATCCCTCCGCATCGAAGATGCCGGCGAGAAAGCCGGCTCGCCATGAGCGCGTCGCAGCGTTGGGCCATGCGATTAGCGTGCGAACCGCAGTGACACGCGCCTTTGAGCCGGTGCCGATTGCGTGCACCGCCCGCCGCGTTGCGGTGGCGGCGCTGAAAACAAATCGGCTTGTCTCTACCTGACAAAACTTCCAGCCATTCTTCCGCTCGCTGAAGCGCCTGCATATCGCAAAGGGCCAGGCGGAATTGAGTTGATTCATAGGCTCTTCCCACGGCGCGCGCAATGCGCCATGCCCCAACCATCCCATCGCCGCGAATCAGTCCACACAAGTATCCGCGGCGATAATCGGAGTCGTGAGCAGGTGCTGCAGCAAAGGCGCCAGTGCCCATGAGCTTGTTGTTGAGCGTCAAGAACGGCCTACGTCCCCGGCCTTGTTCCTTTCCGGTCACGAATTTCCATCCGCGCTCCGTAAGAAAGCGATGATCGCCGCTCGAGATCAGCTCCGTGCCATCCTCGAGAGTGACCCGATACGCAGGCTTGATAACGCTCCACTGCGCGGTAACTTGCGTCTGGACGTATGACCGATAGAACCCCTGACGAACCGTTCCGTAGATGTCATCACCTATGCGGACATCTCGGAGTCGTCGCGTCCGACCATTTGCGAGCAAGATCGGGGTATCTCCATGTGCGCAGTAAACACACGCATGCTCGCAACCCTTGTACGGATTGATTGATTGCTCGAAACTGATGTCTGGCGAATCATTCGTGCTGATGACAGAGCGCGCGTGATCCGGCTCGAGCTTGGTGTCGATGCTGACCGGCATCTCCTCCTGATACCAACCATCATCGATGGCCTCGATGCCAGTGCGCTCGAATCGTCCCTTCGGGTTGGAGAGCGCGCCGCGGCCTTTCCGTGCCTTTTTCTGTAGCTCTTCCATCATCTAACTGTATACTTATACAGTATACCGGTAAAGCCCCCAAACCGATCGCGATTCCCAACCCGCGCCGCGTTGGTCATCATCACGGGCCCATGAGACGTTGAAGCAAGCACTCTCTTTCAGCTGCGTGGCTGCTGGCGGCGACGTCCCTCTTGGCAAGCTGCAACATGATGCAGCCTCGGCCCGTGGCTCCCACCGGTCCAAGCGCAGCGGACGTGGCGTTCCAAAATCTGGCGGATCGCTATCTCAACGGCATGCTCGCGTTCACACCGGTCGCAGCGACTGAGCTCGGCGATCACCGCTTCGATGATCGACTCGACGATGCGGGCCCCACCGCGCGCGATCAGCGCACGGATTTCGCACACAAGCTTCTCGCCGACATCACCGCGCTCGACACATCGACGCTGTCGCGGCCGAATCAGGTCGATGCCAGGCTCCTCAAGCGCACGCTCGAGGACACGCTCTGGAGAACCGAGGAATTGAAGGAGTGGCGCTGGAACCCCCTCCTGTATACGACGCTCGCGGGCCAAAGCATCTATTCGCTCATGGAGCGTGATTTCGCGCCGCTGCCTGCACGTCTCAACAACGCCGCCGCGCGTCTCGAGGCCTTGCCGCGCTTTCTTGCACAGATGCGCGATGCACTGGATCCAGCGCTCGTGCCGCGTATCCACGCCGAGACGGCCGCGAAGCAGAACGCGGGCATCGTCTCGCTGCTCGATGAGCTCATCGTGCCGCAGGTTGGCGCGTTGCCAGCCGCGGATCAGAAGCGACTTTCCAGCGCCATCGAGCGCGCCCGCACCGCCATCTCGCAGCAGCAGATCTGGCTCGAGAAGCGCCTTTTGCCCGACGCCAAGGGCGACTTTCGTTTCGGTGCGGAGCGCTACGATCGGTTGCTGAAACTCGAGCTCGCCTCGAGCCTCTCGCGGCAGGAGATCCGCACGCGCGCGGATGCGGAGCTCGCGCGGACGCGCAGTGAGATGTATGCCATCGCTCGAATGGTGCTTCGTGATCGACCCGACGCACCGACGCTCCCGGAGACGCCGAGCCCGGATCAGCAGCAAGCCGGGATTCTTGCCGCCTTGCAGCTCGCGTACGCCGATCAGCCCCAGCGCACGCAAGTGATCGCGACCGCCCGGCAAGCGTTCGAACAAGCGGAGCGTTTCGTCCGCGACAAGGATCTGGTGACGCTCTACCCGGATCCGCTCGAGATCATCCCGATGCCCAGATTCAAGCGCGGCGTGGCGCTCGCGTACTGCGATGCGCCTGGTCCTTTGGACACGGGCCAGAAGACCTATCTAGTCGTGGCCCCGATTCCCGATGACTGGAGCCCGGCGCAGGTGCATTCGTACCTCAACGAGTACAACCTGCGCGCCATCCATGAGCTGACGATTCACGAGGCCATGCCGGGACACTATGTGCAGTTCGAGCATGCCGATCGTCACGCATCGCCGCTGCGCGCAGTGCTGAGCTCAGGCGCCTTCATCGAGGGATGGGCGGTCTACGCGGAGCGAATGATGAGTGAGCAAGGGTACATGGATGCCGATCCGCTCATGCATCTCATCCAGCTCAAGTGGTACCTGCGCTCGATCGGCAATGCCATTCTGGATCAGGCCGTGCACGTCGATGGGATGTCGCAAGACGACGCGCTGCGCCTCATGGTGCACGACACCTTCCAGGAACAGAGCGAGGCGATGGCAAAGTGGCAGCGCGTACAGCTGACCGCGGGGCAGCTGCCGACCTATTTCGTGGGCTTACAGGAGCACCTCGCGCTGCGCGAGGAGGCGCGTCAGCGTTGGGGCAAGACATTCACGCTCAAGCGTTATCACGACGCCGTGCTGTCCTTTGGATCTCCACCCGTTCGCTATGTCCGCGCGCTCATGTTCGATCTGCCGATCGAGGACTGACGGTCAATGCGGCGCAGAGCGCGCTCGCGAGGGCGAGTGCGGCCGCGAGCCCCATCACCACACGAAAACTCGCTACGAAGGATTCCTTGAGCGCGCGCTCCAGCGCCTGCCGCTCGGGACCTGCGATCTGCGATGGCACTTCGGCTTCCGCGAGTTTGGAGACCTGGCTTCGCATGAGCTGCGCCTGTGTCTGTGACAGTGGAATCTCGTGCAGCCGCGTCTCGAGCGCAGTGGAGAAAACATGCGTCGCCAGGGTGCCGAGTAGCGCCACAGCGAGCGCGCCTGCGATGCGTGCCGTGGAGTTGTTGATTCCGGAGGCGATGCCGGCGTAGCGGTCAGCGACCGCACTCATGACGGTCGAGGTCAGAGGTGCGACGACCATCGTCATTCCGAGCCCGAGCACGAGCATCGGCACAAGAAAGTTGCGCCAGTATGCGCCGCCCACTCCCGGCGCAGCGAGGAGCGCATATCCGGCGGCCGTGATCAGGGACCCGAGAATCAGCGAGGCGCGCGCGCCGTAACGATCGGCCAAGGCTCCGGACCAGCGTGACAGGGTCCCCATGATGATGGTGAATGGCAAAAACGTGGCTCCAGCATCCAAAGCCGAGTATCCCTGCGCGCGAATCAAATTGAACGGCAGGAAAAAGAAGGTGCCCGAAAGCGCAAAGTACAAGAACAGTGTCATCGCATTCGTGCCGCTGAAGGCGCGCGAGCGAAACAGGTGCAGCGGCACCATCGGGGCACTGGAGCGCGCTTCGCCGTGCAGGAAGGCGCTCAGAGCCACCACGCTCGCGCCGAGCGAGGCCAGCACGCGTGGCTCAATCCAACCGGAGTCCGAAGCAGCCGTAAGGCCATACACCAGACACACGAGCGCGACGGTAATCAGAACCATGGCGCTCCAGTCCATGCGGCTTTGCTCGCTGCCGCCACGCGTCTCCGCAACCTGCGTCAGGGCCAGAAAAATCGTGACCACACCGATCGGCACGTTGATGAAGAAGATGGCGCGCCACGACCAGACATCCACGAGCCAGCCGCCGAGCACCGGACCCAACGCCGTCGTCAACGCAGAGGCGCCCGCCCACGTGCCGATGGCCCGGCCGCGCTCCTCTTGTGGAAATGTCGCGCTGATCAGTGCGAGGCTCGATGGGACGAGCAGCGCTCCGCCGATTCCCTGGATCGCGCGCGCCGCGACCAGGACGCTCGCGCCCGGTGAGAGGCCGCAGAGGACCGAGGCAGCGGTGAAGATCGCGGCACCAAGGGCGAACACAAATCGCCTGCCATAACGGTCGCCCGCCACGCCGCCGGCAAGAAGCAGTGCGCCGAGCAGCAGCGTGTAGGCATTGACGATCCACTGAGCTTGCCGCACCGAGGCCCCGAGCGCGGACTGCATGGCGGGCAGAGCGACATTGACGACCGAGCCATCGATGAAGGCCATGCTCGACCCGAGGATGGTCGCGGCCAGGGTCCAGTTCTTCATGTCAGACCGACGTAGTCGGACAGGATCATGGTGAGTGCGAGCAATGCGCAGCCCGCGACACTCAGATTACGCCGCAGACTCAAATAGGTTTCAGGCAGCTCATCCTTCATCCTGCGATGCTCGTAGAGCCAGAGAACGCCGAAGCCGATGACGAGAAGCCCGAGACCTCGCTGACCGGAGAGCACGATCGAGGCGGCCCCGCATATCACCGGTAACGCGGCGCCGAGCAGGCGACGCGGGCCCCACGCGAGTCGCCCCCCGAGCGCGAGCCCGAAGTGCACCGCACCGGCACTCGCGAGCAACACCGCTCCATAGGCGAGCGCAATCTGCTGCGCGAGAAGCCTCCACTCGTAGCTCGGCAACAGTGCCATGGCAAGTAGACAGGCGATGAACGGCAAGAGCCCCGCATAGGCAGCAAGCTCCGCCGCCGCATCGAGTGGAGCCTGAGGGGACGTTGGAATGCAGCAAGTCCTCGAAAAAGCGCGGACTGCTACGATAGTGCCCCGGACACATCTGGAGCAACGGAAATGTCAGTGGCAGTCCTGCGCGGCGGTTGCCTCTGCCGCGCAGTACGTTACGAGTGCACGACCCCCGTCGAGAGCGTTGCACTGTGTCACTGCGAGAGCTGCAGGCGCGTTTCCGGCGCACACATCGTTGCCTGGTTCACCGTGCGCGCGGATGGCTTTCGACTGACTCAAGGCACTGCACGCGAGTTCGCCTCTTCGCCCGCAGTGCGGCGGACATTCTGCCCGGACTGCGGCAGTCCGCTCACCTACCGCCACCGCGACAGCGCCGACTCCATCGATGTGACCGTCTCGACGCTGGAGGATCCCAACGTCCTCACGCCGCAATATCACGTGTGGATGGAAGATGCGGTGCGATGGGAGCCCGCCTGCGAGGGGCTACGCAGATATCGCACGTCGCATTCCGCCGCGGTGCTCTACAAACCGGTCAAGTGATTTCTCGGCCGCAGTGATCGGCGAACCGGACGATGTGCTCCGCAACCGCGCCCGGGTCTTCGTGCTGCATCATGTGTCCGACCGCCGCGACGGTTGCGATGCGCAGATCACGGAACATCGAGTGCAGCTTCGAATCCGACGCATCCGCTCCCAGGCGGTCTCGAAATTCGGACTGCTCACCGAACAGCAGTAACACGGGCGCCGCGACCTCACGCCAGCAGCTTTCTGCGTCCTCGCGGCGATACAGGGCCGGATTCACGAGCCCGTGAAGCGGATCTGACGCAAGCTCGTAGCCCTGCGCCATGCGCCGGGTCCATGCCCTTGCGATGAATCGCGCCCGCTCAAATCCGAGGCGGGCGTTGCGGCCGGCGAGAATCGACGCGAGCTGTTCGATGGACTCATAGTGCCGTTCCGTTCGCGGCTCGCGAAGCTGATCAAGCCAGCGTGCATAGCGTTGCACCGCAAGCTCGCCAACGTTGCGGGGTAGGCCAATACCTTCCAGATCGGCGAGCCAGGCAAGCCGCTGAGGCCGGACCCCGGCATACATCGATGCGATGTTGCCGCCCATGCTGTGCGCGATCACACGCAAGGCGCCGCGCGGGTTGAGCACATCGAGCAAGGCTTCCAGATCAGCGAAGTAGTCCGCGAACCAATATGGGCCTTGCGACCGGGCGCTCTCGCCGAAGCCACGCCAGTCCGGCGCCACGCAGGTCCACGACTGCGGAAGGCAATCCACCAGAAATTGCCAGGTGCGTCCCGCGTCCATGAATCCGTGCAGCAGCACGACCGGATTGTCGTTTCGTTCTCCCCACCATGTCAGATGGGTATCCAGCCCGCGGATAGGCACGACTTCATCGCGCCAGGGTCGGCGCGGAACATACTCGCCGCTCGCTGGACTGTCGCCGTCAGCAGTCATTTGCGGCACGGCCCCCAGCTTAGCGATAATTGCCAAGCATGAACGCCGACCAAACACCTGCGCCGCCGGCGGGGACGGTGTCGGGTGACGAGCGCACGTGGGGCATGCTCGCTCACCTCTCATCCCTGGCAGGGATGATCGTCCCATTCGGCAACGTCATCGCCCCATTTCTGATCTGGCGCACGCGTCGCGACGAATCCGTCTTCGTCGCCGACCACGCGAAGGAAGCTCTCAACTTCAACCTCTCGGTTCTGATCGGTGTGGCAGCCTGCTACATCCTCACCTGGCTGCTCGTCGGCCTGCTGCTGCTCGCCGTACTCGGTGTCACCTGGTTCGTGTTGACGCTGAGGGCGGCAATCCGCGCGAGCGAGGGGCACATCTACCGCTATCCGTTTGCGCTGCGACTCGTTGCGTGAGCTGATCCCCCGCCGAGAAACATCCGGTAGGCCGGATTGGCGGTCTCCTCGATGTAAGCGTAGTGCAGCTCGTTGAGATACTGCAGGAACGCCGGCCGTTGGGCGGCTGCCACCTGAATGCCGGCGAGGACACGTCCGTAGTCCGAGCCGTGGTTGCGGTAGTGGAATAGCGTGATGTTCCAGCGCGAGCCGATGGCCTGCAGGAATTTGAGCAGCGCGCCGGGCCGCTCCGGAAACTCGAAGCGATAAAGCAACTCGTCTGCGATGCCGCGGGCATGGCCACCCACCATGTAGCGCACGTGCAGTTTCGCGACCTCATTGTCGGTCATGTCGCTGACGGTGTAGCCGCTGTCGCGCAGCTGCCGCACGACGAGGTCCTTCTCGCTGCGACCCTGCGACAGCGCGAATGCGACGAAGATCTGCGCTCTTTCGGTGCTCTCGTAGCGGTAATTGAACTCGGTGACGCTGCGCCGGCCGAGTGCCTCGCAGAATTGCAGGAAGCTGCCTGGTCGCTCGGGAATCTCCACCGCGAGCAGTGCCTCCCGCTCGGCGCCGAGGTCCGCACGCTCGGCGACGTGGCGCAGACGGTCGAAATTCATATTTGCGCCGCTGTTGATGGCGACGAGTCGCTTGCCGTGCCAACCGTCACGCGCAATACACTTCTTGATGCCTGCCACTGCCAGCGCGCCCGCCGGCTCGACGATCGAGCGGGTGTCCTCGAATACGTCCTGAATGGCGGCACAGATCTCATCGGTGTCCACGAGCACGATCTCGTCGACGAACTCACGCGCGAGGGTGAAGGTCTCCTCGCCGACGCGACGCACCGCGACGCCGTCTGCAAAGATGCCGACTCGATCCAGGATCACTCGCCGGCCGGCTTGAAGCGACTGATACATCGCTGATGCGTCTTCGGGCTCGACGCCGACGATGCGCACTCTCGGGTAGAGATACTTCACATATACCGCAATGCCGGAGATCAATCCGCCGCCGCCGACGGGCACGAAGATCGCATCGATCTCACCGCCGCACTGGCGCAGAATTTCCAAACCGATCGTGCCTTGACCGGCGATGACATCGGGATCGTCGAACGGGTGGACGAAGGCGAGCAGACGCTCCCGGCTCAAAGCCAGCGCGCGGTCGAATGCGCTGTCGTAATCGTCCCCGTGCAGCACGACCTCTGCCCCCAGGTCCGCCACGGCCTGCACCTTGATATGAGGAGTGGTCTGCGGCATCACGACGGTTGCGGCGATGTTGCGGTGGCGCGCGGCGAGCGCCACGCCCTGCGCGTGATTGCCGGCGGACGCACAGATCACACCACGCTTCGCGACCGACTCGGAGAGATATGCGATCTTGTTGTAGGCGCCGCGCAGCTTGAAGGAGAAGACGGCCTGCAGGTCTTCACGCTTCAGAAGGACCCGATTGGCTAGCCGCCGCGACAGACGCGGCGCTTCCTCGAGCGGTGACTCGCTCGCCACATCGTAGACACGTGCCTTGAGGATGCGCTCGATGTAGGGGCTCGCCACGCGAAGTGCTCATGGAATCTGCGGTAGGTCGAGAGCTTAGCGATTCAGCGCGCGCCTGGCGAACCTTGCTGCGTCGAAGCGAGCGGTATGTGGACGATGCGCACCGGCGGCCGCTCGGGATAGCGGTTTCTGAGGAGCGGCATGGCGACGTTGAAGACGGGGATGCCGCCGCTCGTTCGCCCTTCGGGTGCCCCGGAATGCGCATGCCCGTGGAACACCGCATCGACGGGATAACGATTGAGCGGCTCCTCAAGGCGGCTCGTGCCCAGGAACGCATAAATCTCCGGTGGCTCCCCCTCGACCGTTGCTGCGATGGGTGCATAGTGAAGCACTGCGACGCGTCGCTCGGTGCGCAACCGTGCCAGCGCCGATTCGAGCTTCCGGGCCTCATCCAGTGCCTCTTGGACGAACGCCTTGATGGCATTCTCGCCCCAGCCACCGAGCGTGCCCCGGCCAAAACCTCCGGCAAAACCTTTCGCACCGGCGAAACCCACGCCATTGATCTCGCAGGCTTCGCCGTCGAGGACCTTCACGCCTGCATCCGTGAGGATCTGACAAACCTCACTCGAGTGTCCGGACTCGTAGTCATGATTTCCGAGCACGGCGACTATCGGGATCCGCACGGCCGAACGTCAGCTCCTTCGCCAGGACCTGGGCCTCCTCCGGAAGTCCGTAATCGGTCAGGTCACCACACAGGAGCAGAACATCGGCGAGGTCATTGACCGTCGCCAGTACGGGTTGCAGTGCCCCCTGGGATGTCTTGCGGATGTGTGTGTCGCCGACCGCCGCCAGGCGCACTGCTTGCTTCGCGTTCACCTCGGCTCCTTGTCGGAGATGCAGCAACCCACATGCCCAGACTGAAACCGCAAGCGCTCCGCCCCGCCGCCCGTGCGTTCTACCGGCGGGTCATCGCAGCGCTGCTGCGAGCCGACATGCCCTTTTTGGTTGGTGGAGGCCATGCGCTCGAGCGCTACACCGGCATCAAACGGCATACCAAGGACCTCGATCTGTTCGTGCGCAGGCGCGACTATGAGCCGGTCATGCAAGCGCTGGGCGCAGCCGGATTCCGCACCGAGCACGCGTTCCCCCACTGGCTGGGCAAGGTCTACTGCGGTGAGGAGTTTGTCGATGTGATCTACAGCTCCGGAAACGCGATGGCGAGCGTCGACGATGAGTGGTTCACACACGCCGAACCCATCTCCTTGCTGGGCCTTGAAAGCCGCGCCTGCCCCGCCGAGGAGATCATCTGGTCGAAGGCCTACGTGATGGAGCGCGAGCGCTTCGACGGTGCCAACGTCGCGCATCTCGTGCGTGCCCGTGGCTCGCGGCTCGATTGGGAAAGGCTGTTGCGTCGGTTCGGCTTGCACTGGCAGGTGTTGCTGAGCCACGTCGTGCTGTTCGATTTCATCTACCCCGGCGAGCGCGCGCAGATCCCGGCGTGGCTTCGCGGCGAGCTTGGGCGACGGACGCAGGACGCAGATACCTCCCTCGCCTGCGACGCGAAGGAGTGCCGCGGCACGCTGCTGTCGCGCACTCAGTACCTGGTCGACATCGAGCAGTGGGGCTACGCCGACGGGCGGCTTCGCCCGAACGGACCGATGAGTGAGGAGGAGGTCGCACTGTGGACCGCGGCGATCGAGCGCGAGCGTTAGATTAAATCTGACCGCGGAGCACCCACGCAGCTGAAGTTGCACCCAGCAATGCGACGATCAACCAGCTCAGGAGCAAGCCTGCCACGAACCCGCGGTGCAAATTGACGAACAGCGCATTCGATAGAACGATCGGAAGTGCAAGCGCCGCCCAGCACAACGCCCCGAAAGCGAGCCCGCTCTCGAGCCATGAGCCCCACAGCAGTGCCAGAGGATCCATCAGCGAATAGAGGAGCGCGATGAGTGTGGCTGCGACGATCGTGAGCACACTCGAGGCGAGATATTGCTTTGGGCCTTCTCCCGCGCGCCAGGTTTGCGGTGTCAGGCGCTGATAAGGATGGAAAAGCCAACCCACGATGAGCCCGCTTGAGATGACTCCAAGGACGCCCGCGCAAAGTCCCGCAATCAAAACCCGACCGATACTCATGCTGCGGAGCATACGCCGAGCGTCAGACGCGCATTCGCCCGGTCCGCTGACGGCGCCCGCGGACAGGTCGGTGACGATTGCTCTAGCGCACCGGCGTCGCGGCTTGCGCACCCACAACGGTTGTCCAAGGCTCTGACGCGCCAGCGGGCGACGAGACCATTCTGGACGTACGGGTCGGACTCGGCGAACCGCCGCGCCACATCCGCAGATTCACCCTGGAACAACAGGACGCCCTGGTCGATGGGATCTGCGAGCGCGCCGCCGAGAATCAGCTCACCGCGCTCCTGCGCCTGCCATGCGAGCGCAAGATGCTCCGAACGCAACGCGCCGCGGCGCTCCAGGTAATCGGGCACGAAGTCATAGAAGAGCAGGAAGTGCACGCGGGAGTCAGGACGAGCGCCGCTCACCGGGCGGCCGCACGGCGAAGCGGAACTGTGAACGACCCACGACGACGTGATCGCCATCCTGCAACGTCTGCCGCGTGATGCGCCGTCCATTCACGAGCACGCCGTTCGTGCTGTTCAGGTCTTCGATGATCGTACTGCTTGGACCCGCAAGGATGACCGCATGGTGTCGGCTGATGAACCGAGTCTCGATCTGCAGATCGTTGTCCGCCGTCCGGCCGATGCTTGTCTTGCGTCCCAGAACGTGCACGACCTCGCCGTCGCCCTCGGTGCGGATCAGCAAGCGGCTCGCACCCTCAGGCACGACTTCGGTGGGGTTCGGAACCGGTTGCTCCAGAAACTTGATGCTGTGCTGAATGTTGTCGAGGAGCGCCGTGCTGTGCGCCGCTTCGGTCTCGAGCCGACGAATGAGTGAGTCGCGCTCCTCGAGCGCCTGACGCGCCGCATCGACCGTCGCGCGCCATTGCTCGTCGGCCTTGGTGAGCTCCTCCACTCGGGAGGCCGTCGCCCGCAGCTCGCTCTCGGCGCGGGTCAGCGCGTCCTCCGCGGCGCGCAGATCACCTTCATTGGTCGAGCTCCGCTCGCCGCTGGCGCGAAGCTCCTCTTGCGCCGCACGGAGCTCCTGCTGGTGGGCGAGGAATTGCGCCTGCATCTCGGCGATGCGGGATTCGGCTGCAGCGAGAAGGTCGATCCGCTCGCCGTGGCGCGCTTCGGCAGCCTTGAGCGCTGCGATGCATTGTTCCAGCTCGCCGCGCGCCGCGGCGAGCTCGCTTTCCAGAGCGTCGCCGCGCTCCTTCTGCGTGGTATTTCGCGCCTCGATCTCGCGTTGCAGGTTCGTGGCGGCGAGCAGTGCCGCGGTGTGCGCCTGCGTGGCGGCCGCCATCTCTGCCTCGACACTTCGAAGGCGCTCGAGGTGGGCCACGTTTTCGGCCATCAGGGTGCGCACGTGATCGCGAAGCTCTTCGTTGCCGCGAATGTGGGCGGCCGTCTCCTCGTTACGCTGGGAGAGCGCGCTCGAGAGCGCGTTGACCTCGCCCTCGAGCACCGCTATGCGCTGACCACCTCCGGACAGCGCGCCGGTGAGCTCGGTCGCTTTGAGGTTCTGCGCATGCAGCTCGCGCTTGAGCTCTTCGGCTTTTGCTTCGGCGCGATCCACCTGCAGATCGAGGCCACGCAACAGATGGTCGAAGATCCCTCTGCGTCCCTCCTGAGATTGCAGCGTCTCGTGTTGGGCAGCGAGCTGCCCGCGCATCTCCTCGATCTGTCGCTGCGCGTGATTCAGGGCCCGTTCGCGCTCACTGAGATCAAGGACCCGCGCGCTGTCGCGTGCCTGTGCACCGCGCGTTGCGGATTCCTGCGCCTCGAGCCGCCGGGCAAGCTCCGCAGAGTGCGCGCGAAGCGTCTCGGCGGCAGTCCTCGCCTCGGCAAGCTCCGCGGCGAAGGTCTGCGCGCGTTGCTCGGCGGCTGCACGCTCGGCGTGCGCACCCTTGAGCTCGCCCTCGAGCAGGGCCAGTCGCTCGCCTTTGAGCGCAAGACGCTCCTCCACGGCGCGAAGATTTGCAGAAAGCGATTTGAGATCCTGCTCGAGGCGATTGCGCTGCCTGAGAAGTGCAGCATCGTCGCGTGAGGGCGCCGGGGGCCCAGGCGCCACCCAGGTATCGGTACCCGAGAAGAGCTCGTGAGCCGCTTGAGCCTCGTAGGCAGCCACATCGAGCACGGGTAGCTCGGCCGTTGCCTCGAGATCGGAGGTGCTGGACGGAAGAGAGTTGCGCTGCACGCTCATCGGAGCGATCCCGGGTTCTCCTTATATAGAGAGTGTAACGCGCGAGCGGAGAAGGCGTGGGCCGGCGAAGCAAAGTGTGAGCGCAATCTCGAACTGCACCGCGGTCTCCGCGCGACATAATGAGTGTCGATCATCCGCGCAGGAATTCACCGAGCAGACGCGTGAGATCCTCACCGTCGCGATCGAGAAGGTCCCGTCCAGGCTCCGGCCTGTCAACCAGGCGCGCTTTCGGAATGAGATCACGTGCACGCAACGTCTGATCCCACAGCTCATCCTTCGGACGCACGACGAGTACCGAATGCGTGAGCTGTGGCAGGCGCTCTCGCACCGGGTAGTGAAGCGCCGCGTGCATACCCCACCATGCGTTGGGACCGTTGTGCAGTTTTTCCGCAAAATCGCGCGCGAGCGTGTCGAGGCCGCTACTCGGCTCACGCTGAGCGAGCGTTCGCTGCCACTCGATCATCAAATAACCCCCGTCGGGCGTCGGCTGTGCGGGCCATGGCGCGCGCCGGAAGGCCTCGCGCTCGGTCTCAGTCGGCAGCGGTACGCCGATCAGTGACCACTCGTCGCACGACGGGCGGTAGTGCCAATGCCAACTCCGCCGCGACCAGTGAACCGCTCTGAAAGCCGAGTACGTCGATCTGTCTGAAGCGCATCGTCGCGCAGAAATCCCCCACCGCCGCAGCGTAGTCCTCGATCGCAGGCCGAGCGTGCGGCGGATCGGATCCTCCGAACCCCGGCAGATCGGGCGCGTACACGGAACGGTCACGGCCCATCGTGCGCAATAGCCGCTGAAAAATGCGGCCGGATAGCGGACTGTGGTGCAAGCAGATGAGTGGCGTCGCCTCATCGAAACCGCCGCCCGCTGGAATGGCGTTATGAATGTGCAGCTGTCCGAAGCGGCACTCGAAGTAGCCACGCCGCACGCGCGGCTCGGCATCAACCACCGGACTCGGGACGGAACTCCTCGCCATGCAAACCTCCGAAAACTGTGGCCGAGTGCGCGGCGCACCGTGCGTGAAGCTGTGAAGCTGCCCAGAGCGAACCGACCCACGGAGGTCGCCCATGGTACGGCTCTTTGCGATCGCCTCGGCACTCGCGGCGCTGAGTGGATGTGGTCTGGGTGAGACCGCAGTCTCGGCCGCTGCCGGTGGCAACGCCGAAGTGCAGCAGGCCCGGCAGGCGCAGGCCACCGAGAAGAATGTCCAGCAGCAGCTTGACGCTGCTGCCAAGACGGCGGCCGCACAGCGCCAAGCCGCAGAGTCGAGCGCGCAGTAGCGCGGATCGTCTGCGCTTGCGCCGCTTGCGTTTGAGCTAGCGTCGCCTGCGGCCTCGCGCGCTCTTCTTGCGCAAGACCCGGCGCACGACCCGTTTCACGGCGGCGCGAGCGCGGCTCATCGCATTACCACGCTTGGCAGATGCCTTCGCCTTCTTGGCTTTTTTGGCCGTCTTCTTTACGGCCTTCTTCTTGGCGACCTTCTTGACTGCTTTCTTGGCGGCTTTCTTGGCGGCTTTTTTCGCGACTTTCTTAGCTGCCTTCTTGGCCGGCTTCGGCCGGCTTCGCGGGCGCCGGCGGGGTAGCCTTCTTGGCTGCGGGGGCGGCGGCCGCGGGTTTCTGTGATGGCGGCGCGCTCGCAGGCGTCGGCGCCGGCTTCGCCTTCGCAGGCGCCTTGGCGGCAGCGGCCTTCGGCTTTTCCGCGGGTTTCGCAGCGGCGGCGCGTGGGGGCTCGACGACTGCGATCATCGCGCCAAGTGGATCCATCATCTGGACGATCCAGCTTCCGCCCGGTACTTCGTGGGGACCGTTGATGACGCGCCCTCCCGAGGCCTTGGCTGCGTCGGCGGCCTTCGAGGCATCCGTGACATTTGCATAGGCGAGCCAGCCCGGGTCGCCGGGCATGCCCGCAGGGCGGTTGAACATGCCGCCAAGCTGCTGCCCGTTGCGTCCGAAAAGGACGTACAGGCCCATGGTGCCTCCCATGTCGTGGGTGGCAACCTGCTCCCAGCCGAAAAGCTCACGGTAGAAGCGCAAGGCTGCGGCATGGTCGGTCGTCGCGAGCTCGTGCCAGCCGAACTCATCGGCCATATTACCGCCTGCAGGCGCATTCGCCGGCGGCGTGAACACGCCGAAATAGGCGCCCTGAGGATCGACGAGTACGGCGTACTTGCCGCCGTCCGGTATCTCGGACACGTCCTTCACCACGCGCCCGCCCAATCGCTGGGCCGTACTCACCGCCGCGCCGATGTCGGAGACGGCCGTGTACGCGAGCCAGTGCGCCGGTGCGCTGGCGGAGCCGCGCATGGCGCCCCCGGTGGGTCCCTTGCTTCCCAGCCAGATCGTGTAAGACGGGTCTTTGTCCCACGCCTGGGGTTTCCAGCCGAACAACTTGTTGTAGAACCCTGCGACCGCCTGCGGGTCGGTGTTCATCAGCTCATGCCACACAAATTTCCCGTGAGCCTCGGCCATCGTAGATCTCCCCCATTTGGTGGAGCGTGCGTCTTCGCGCGCTGTTTGGATGGCGCCATTCTCCACTGCCGCGGCATTCTGTAAATAGCAAAGTGCGAAGCAAGTCGCAGGCGCGACACTTGCACGCGGCTCGGCGCGGGGCCCGAGCGAGAATCGGAAGCTCGCTTTCCGCCTGCAGGAGCATGCACATGGCAAGGCCCGCGTCCTTTTTCATTGCAGCCGTCGTTGCAGCCGCATGGGCAGCCACTGCCAGCGCAGGCAGTGCACGTCCGGACTTCTACGTCGGCTACTCCGGAACGCACTGGCAGCAGGACTACGATGTCATGTCGGGACACTGCAATCGCCAGGAGATCGGCGCGTCCTTCGCGATCCCCGCCGGTGAAATGATCGGTCCGCGCACGGCGGGGCGTGACAACCGCGCCGCGGCGACACTGATCGGGGCGTCCGTCGATGGGCTCGTTGCGCCGAAAATCGGGCGAGAGCTCGATGAGGGCGACAGGGCGTGCGTCGGCCATGCTCTCGAGATCGGCAAGCCCGGACATCGCGTCAGCTGGGACAATGCCGCGACGGGCGTGCATTACGATCTGACTCCCGATGAGGGTCACAACGAGATCGCCGGCATCTGTCGCGGTTTCAAGCTCGTCGCGCACGGCAGTGCGGGCCACTCCAAGCGCCACGGTACGGCCTGCCAGAAGGGCCCCGGGCTGTGGCAGCTCACGAGCCTTTGATGAGGGTCAAGCCCGGTCCGTCGGGCTGCTGATCGCCGCGAAGTCGCCCTCGAAGGCCGCGACGCGGCGCTCCTCTTGAAAAAGGGTCGCCGTGAGGCCGATCCGAGCACGACCGTGCCGTCGGAGCGTCTCCACGAAACGCTTCCAGGCCGCCTCGGCCGGGCCGGTGCTGACGGCGGTGAAATCCCCGGTGATGGGCTCCTCGTAGCGCATCGTGTTGCGCTGGATGACGAGTCGGGCCTGCGGGTCGAGTGGGCGCATGCGCACGTACAGCAGACCCCAGGCAGCGAGGGTTGCGAGCGCGGCGGCGCTTCCTCCGAATACGCTCTCCCGGTGATTGACGTTGGGTGCGAGCGGCGCCAGCAGCTCCACGCGGGCCGCCGTCGCCGACCGTACCCGCACACCCATCGCCACACACAGCGGGATTCGGATGTGCAGATACCGTTGCAGCTCCTCAGCGCTCGGGGTGGGTGCCCCCGCGCTCACCAGGGCAGCTCGGAGCCGTCGTAAGACCAGAACCGGCCAGCCTTGTCCCGTGTGAGCCCGGCGATCACGGAGCGCATGCCCGTGACGCTCGTGTGCGCATCGATTTCGGCGCGTGGGCCGCCCATGTCCGTGCGCACCCAGCCAGGATGGATGACCGATACGGTGATGCCGTGGCGGCGCCCAAGATCGAGTGCCATCGAGGCCGAGAGCGCATTCAGCGCCGCCTTGCTGGCCCGATAAGCGTAGAAACCCCCGAGCGTGTTGCGCCCGATCGCGGCCATGATTGTGCTCAGCGACACGATTTTCTTCTGGTCGCTGCGCGCGACGTGAGCGACGAATGCCTCCGCCATCTTCATGGGCGCGAAGGCGTTGAGCCGGAAGAGCTGGTCCCACTCTGCGTAGTCGCTGGCGCCGAACGAGCTGCCTCGGCTGCCCATCGAGCCGGCGCAGTTGATCAGCACGTCAATGGCCCGGCCATCCAGCCTGCGGGCAAGCGCATCGATCGCCGCGTGATCGGTCACATCGAGGGCGTACAGCGAGATCCGCCCCTGGGATTGCTCAGCAATGCCTTGCAAACTCGCCGCTTGATCAGGCGATCGTGCACAGGCGAGGACCTCCCAGCGCTCCTCGCTGTATTGGCGAGCAAATTCGAGCCCGAGCCCACGACTCGCGCCGGTGATGAGAACGGTGGGCACGATCGACGGTGAACCCGTCTACCACTGGCCCACGTTGGGCATGGATGTCCAGGGCTCTGCGGGTGCGAGTGCTGCACCTTTCTGCAGCAACTCGATCGAGACGTTGTCCGGCGAACGCACGAATGCCATGCGCCCGTCACGGGGAGGCCGATTGATGGTCACGCCGTGATCGGCGAGGCGGCGACACGTGGCGTAGATGTCATCGACCTGATAGGCCAGATGACCGAAGTTGCGCCCCGCGCTATAGACCTCAGGGTCCCAGTTATAGGTGAGCTCGACCTGCGCCGCCTCATCGCCGGGCGCGGCGAGAAAAACCAGCGTGAAGCGGCCTTGCGGATAGTCCTTGCGCGACAGCTCTGCAAGCCCGAGCGCATCGCGATAAAAGCGCAGCGAGGCATCGATATCCGTCACGCGCACCATCGTGTGAAGGTATTTCATCAGAACATCTCCGAGGGGCCGGGCGTCTTGATGTCGACTTTATTGCGCGATGCGATGAACTCGCCGGTGATCATGTCGGAGTACACCTGGCCCGGACTCACCATCGGGTACACCCCGGCGTCCGGATCGATCAGCACTTCGAGAAAGGCGGGCCCCTCGAAGCGTATGAACTCCTCGATTACGTGCGGCACGTCTTCCTTGCGGTTGAGCCGGGCCGCGTATTTGAAGCCATCTGCCTGAGCGGCCTTCACGAAGTCCTTCTTGTGAAGCGACTTGTCACTGGCCGAGAGCCGGCCTTTGAAGAACAGCTTCTGCCATTGCTTCACCATGCCGTCGCCGAAGTTGTTCAAGACCACGATCTTGACCGGAAGGTCGTACGTCGTCACGGTCTCAAGCTCACCGATGTTCATGCGAATGCTCGCATCTCCATCGATGTCCACGACCAGGCGTCCCGGATTGGCGATCTGCGCACCGATCGCCGCGGGCAGCCCGAATCCCATGGTGCCCATGCTTCCAGATGTGAGCCACAGCCGGGGTCTGCGAAAGTCGCAGTACTGCGCAGCCCACATCTGATGCTGGCCGACCCCGGTGGTGACGATCGCCTCGCCGCGCGTGTGGCGGTTGATCTCCTCGATCACGTAGTGCGGCTGGATGAGGTGGCTTGCCTTGTCGTAGCTCATCGCGTGCCTGCGCTTGAGCTCGGCCACGCTGGCATGCCACGCAGCGTAGTCGGGCTCGAAGCGCTCGCGCCGTCCATATGCGCTGAGCGTCGCCAAAGCCTCGGTCAACAGACCGACGTGGCTCCAGTCGGCTCGCTTCACTTTGTTGATCTCGGCGCGATCGATGTCGAGATGCGCAATGTGTTTCGCATGCGGCGCGAATTTTGCCGGCACGGTCGCGACCCGATCATCGAAGCGCGCACCCACGCTGATCAAGAAGTCGCAATCATCGAGTGCGTAATTGGCGAACGCGGCACCGTGCATACCCAGCATGCGCAGCGACAGCGCATGGGTGGTGTCGATGGCGCCGATTCCCATCAACGTCGTGACGACCGGGATGCCGTAGGCGAGTGCGAACTCGGTCAAGGCATCTGCGGCCCCGCCGTTGATGACGCCTCCGCCCGCGTAAATGAGCGGACGGCGGGATTCGCGCAGCATCTGAAAGAAGCTCGCAGCCTCGCTCTCGCTCACCGCTTCGCTTGCGAGCTCCATCATTCGGCCGCGATACCCGGGAATCGGCAGACTACCGGCGCCGACGTACTGGCCTTCCCAGTTCTGCACGTCCTTCGGAACGTCGACGACGACGGGCCCTGGGCGGCCAGTGCGCGCAATCTCGAACGCCGTGCGCACGGTCGCCTCGAGTTTCGCAGGGTCGGTCACCAGGAAGATGTGCTTGGCAACGGCGCCCATCAAAGACGGTACCGGCGCCTCCTGAAAGGCATCGGTGCCGATCGAAGCGCGTGCGACCTGGCCGCAGATGACCACGATCGGAATCGAGTCGGCCATGCTGTCGCGCACCGGAGTCACCGTATTGGTGGCCCCAGGCCCGGAGGTGACGAGACAGACGCCGACGCGGCCGCTCGCGCGCGCATACCCTGCCGCCATGAACCCCGCCCCCTGCTCGTTTGCGGGTACGATGAGCGGGATGGGTGTTCCACCCGCGGCCTGGCGCTCGTTGTAGAGGAAGACGGCATCATAGGTGGGCAGGATCGCGCCGCCGCTGTAGCCGAAGATGGCGGTGACGCCCTCGTCCGCGAGCACCTGGACGATCATTTGCGCGCCAGTCATCGTCTGGCCCGCAAGGGGATGCAACGCAGGGCGAGCCATTATGACCGTGTCGTTCATGGGATCTGAAAGCCTAGCAGCTGGGGAAGGCTTGAGGCTACAGTACCTCGCCCATGCGTCACATCATTGCGATCCTCCTGCAGAACGAGGCCGGCGCCCTCTCGCGCGTTGCCGGGCTGTTCTCCACTCGCGGCTACAACATCGAGTCGCTCTCGGTGGCACCCACGGACGATCCGACGGTATCGCGCATCACGCTGGTCACGACGGGATCAGATGCGGTCATTCAGCAGATCGCCAATCAGCTGCACAAGCTCATCGATGTCGTGCGGGTGGACGATATGACGCTCGGTGAGCACATCGAGCGCGAGCTGGTTCTCCTCAAGCTCAAAGTCCGCGCGGAGCATACCGATGGGCTGCGCGGCTACGTCGTGCGCACGGGAGGGCGCGTACTCGATCCTGCGCTCGACGGTTTCATCGTCGAGCTCACCGCGAGCGAAGCGGAGATCGCGAGTTTCGTCGGCGAGCTCGCTGCACGCGCCGAGCTCATGGAAGTCGTGCGCAGTGGGGCTCTGGGCATCGCCCGCAGCCGAGCGGGGCGGTGACGCATGGAGCGAGCGCGCGTATTGATCGTGGACGATCTTCCCGAGAAGCTGCTCGCGCATTGTGCCGTGCTCGAGACGCTCGATGCCGACCTCATCACGGCCCACTCGGGCGAGGAAGCCCTGAAGCGCGTGCTGCACGAGGATTTCGCGGTCATTCTGCTCGACGTCAATATGCCCGATATTGACGGCCTCGAGACGGCGACCCTCATCCGACGCTACAAGCGCTCCCGGCACACTCCGATCATCTTCGTGACGGCTTACGCCGATGAGATGCAGACCTCGCGTGGCTACGAGCTCGGCGCGGTCGACTACATCCTCTCCCCTGTGATACCGGAGGTGCTGCGGACGAAGGTGCAGGCCTTCGTCGATCTGTATCAGGCGCAGGCGGGGCTCGCCGAAGCCAACCAGGTACTCGAGCAGCGCGTGGCGGAGCGCACGGGCGAGCTGCAGGCAAGCCTCGAGCGCGAGAAGGTGCTGCGCACCCAGGCAGAGGAATTGAGCCGTCTCAAGGATGAGTTCCTCGCGACGATGTCACATGAGCTGCGCACGCCGCTCAATGCGATCTTCGGATGGGCGACGCTGATGCGCACACGGCGACTGGATGCGGCCACGCAGGAGCGCGCGCTCGAGACCATCGAGCGCAACGCTCGAGCGCAGAAGCGATTGATCGAGGATCTGCTCGATGTTTCCCGGATCGTGAGCGGGAAGGTGACGCTGGAGGTCACCGCGATCGACCTGCGCCGCGTCATCACTGCGGCCGTCGAGTCCATGCTTCCGGCAGCACAGGCCAAATCGATCGAGCTTGCGACGCTGCTCGACTCGGAGTCGAACGTGTTCCGCGGCGACTTCGCTCGCCTCCAGCAGGTCGTGTGCAATCTGCTCTCGAACGCCATCAAGTTCACCATGCGCGGTGGCCGCATCGAGGTCCGGCTGCAGCGTCAGGGCGATGTGGCGGAGTTGACCGTCGCGGACAGCGGTCAGGGGATCAAGCCCGAGTTTCTGCCACATGTCTTCGACCGCTTTCGCCAGGAGGATGGCTCCATCAGCCGCAGACACGGGGGTCTCGGTCTCGGTCTTGCCATCGTGCGCTACCTCATCGAGATGCACGGCGGTACCGTCGAGGCCGCGAGCGATGGCGAGGGGCAGGGAGCGACCTTCACCATTCGACTGCCCGTGCGCGAAGCCGACGGCGCCGTCGAATCGGTCGCCCAATCCCCCGCGGCAGGCGCCAGAGGCACCCAGCTCGAAGGTCTGCATGTGCTCGTGGTGGACGATGATCCCGGGGCGCGCGAGCTGCTCGCGAACATGCTGCAGGGCTATGGTGCGCGAGTGAGCCTTGCAAGCTCGGGGCCGGTCGCCCTGACGCTGCTCTTCGAGCAGCGACCGCACGTCGTCCTCGCCGACATCGGCATGCCGGAGATGGACGGTTACGCGCTGATCGAGCAGGTGCGCGCCCTCGATCCGCACCTCGGCGGCAGAATTCCCGCTGTCGCCGTGACGGCACACGCGTCAGCCCAGGATCGTCTGCGCGCGCTGCATGCCGGATTCCAGAATCACGTGGCCAAGCCGGTGGAGCCGGAGGAGCTCGCGGCCGTGATCAAGAGCGTCGCGGCCAACGAGCGCGCAGGCGGCACCGAAGCGCGCCTTTGAGCCCTCAGGGAACCAGTACCGTCGAGCCCGTCGTGCGTCGAGCCTCGAGATCGCGATGCGCCTGGGCCACATCCGTGAGCGGATAAGTCTGGCCGATGCGGATTCTGACCTTGCGGCTTTTCACCGCCGCGAACAGCTCACGCGCCGCGGCGCTCAGCTCCAACCGCGTCGGGATATAGGCAAATAGCGTCGGGCGCGTCAGATACAGCGAGCCCCGCCGCGTGAGCTCCAGAGGACTGATGCTCGGCGGCGGACCCGAGGCGTTGCCGTAGCTCACCATCATGCCGAGAGGCCGCAGGCAGTCGAGCGATTCCATGAACGTGTCCTTGCCCACGGAGTCATAGACGACCGCGACGCCCTGACCGCGGGTCAGCGCCTTGACGCGAGCCACGATGTCGTCGCGGCCGGAGATGAGCACGTGACGACAACCGTTCTTGCGCGCGAGCTCCGCCTTCGCATCGCTGCCGACGACTCCGATGACCTTCGCTCCGAGCGCACGGGCCCACTGGCACAGAATGAGCCCCACACCGCCGGCCGCGGCATGCACCAGGATCGGATCACCTTTCTTGACCCGGTACGTCCGCCGCAGCAGATACTGCGCGGTGAGACCCTTGAGCATCATCGCCGCCGCCTGCAGGTCGGAAATCCCCGCCGGAATCGCCACGACCCGGTCCGCGGGCAGGTTGCGCAATTCCGCGTACGCACCCGACTTCGAGTAAACGTACGCGACGCGCTGGCCCACGCGCAGGCCGCGCACCTTGCGACCGACCGCCGTGATTACACCCGCCGCCTCGCGACCCGGCGTCCCGGGCAGCTCCATGGGATAAAGCCCGGTGCGGTCATAGACATCGATGAAATTGAGCCCGATGGCGCTGTGCCGGATCTGCACCTCATCGGCAGCCGGAGGAGCCACGGCCGCCTCCTCCACCACCAGAGCCTCCGGCCCACCATATTGATGCAAACGTACGAGCTTGGGCATGGCGCTGTGATCCAAGTCTCAAAACCAGTGGGGAATATGGTGCAATCATAAAGAGTCCCGGCCAGGGTGCGAACCGGTTCCGGGCCGTGTTGCGCAGCGGCCGTAGAGTGGAGGCCATTTCGGCCGCACAGCAGCGCAGCGCAACCATGACGCGCCCAGCGTCCCAGCCCCCAACGACCGCACCGCCTGCCTCGGTGGCGGAGGCCCTGAAGCGCCTGCAGGTCTCCCTGGAGGCCCTCGCCGCTGGGGCCTTCCTGCAAGGTGCCGAGCCTCACATCACCGCACGTACGAATGAGGCTGCGCAGCTGCTGCGGGATGTCTGGCAACAGGGCGGGGCGAGCCTCATCGATCAGGCACGCGGCTCCCAGGGCGCCGTCGGGACAAACCGCCTGCGCTCGCGGGCGGACGGGCCGGTGTGTGGAAAGATGCTGGCCGTCGGGCTGCGCGATGCGACCCGGTCGATCGTCGGGCTCCTCATGGTCATTCGCAGCGCCGAGCAGGACAAGTTCGGCGTGCGCGAATCCGAGCTACTCACGGACTTCGCTGATCAGTTCGCCACGCTCCTGTCGCGAACCACGCTGTGCGCGCCCGGGCTGCTCAGCTGGGCCGAGTTCCAGCAGCGTGCGCGCGCTCAGGAGCGTTTAACGGGCGGCGCCGGTACCGGGTGCATGCTGTACGGCGATGTCGATCAGCTGCACGTGCTCAACAAACTTGCGGGTCTCGCCGCCGGTGATCAGGCCATCGCTGCGGCAGCCGCCGCGCTGCAGGATGAGCGTTGGCCGGAGGGCGCAGGTGCGTGCCACATATCCGGCGATCGTTTCGCGGTTTATCTGCCCAAGACATCGCTGGCGCAGGGGCGCCGCGTGGCGGAGCAGCTGTGCCGCATTGTCAGCGAACGCTGCGCCAACATCGGCGGCTTGCGCACCCGCATGTCGATCTCCTTCGGGGTGGCGAGCGTGCCGCCCGGTGATCCCGAGCTGACGCAGGCTCTGGCAGCCGCCGAAGCGGCCTGTCGTGCGGCGAAAGATCGCGGCCGCGGCCGCGTCGAGGTCTACCAGGAAGCCGACCTCAGCATCATTCGCCGCAATGACGACGTGCTCATCGCGAGCAGCTTGCGCCGGGCGCTCGAGACCGAGCGCATCGGCATCGTAGCCCAGCCGCTTATCGCGCTGCGCGGTGACTCCAAGGTCGAGTATCACGAGCTCCTGGTGCGCATGGTGAGCGAGACCGGCTCGTTCGTGTCCCCGGCTCACTTCATGTCGGCAGCCACTCGCTATCAGATGCTGATCGATCTCGATCGCGCCATGCTGATGCGGGTATTCGAGCGGCTGCGGGCCGCGCGCTCCTACATTGCTTCGCGCACGATGCGCTTCTCGATCAATCTTTCCGGACCCACCATCGGCAATCCTGATTTCCTCGAATGGCTGAGCTCGAACGTGGCGCCGGATTCGATTCCGGGCGAGTGGCTGTGTTTCGAGATCACCGAGACGGCTGCAGTCGCCAACGTAGCGCAGACCCAGTCGATGATCCGGCATCTGCGTGCGCGCGGCGTCGAGTTCGCACTCGATGACTTCGGCACCGGTGTGAGCTCATTTGCCTACCTCAAGGCCTTCGACGTGAGCATGCTGAAGCTCGACGGCTCCTTCACGCGTGACCTGATGACGAGCGCGCGCTCCGAATCACTCGTGCGCGGCATTGCACAGCTCGGACAGAGCATGGGCATTCAGACGGTCGCAGAATGCGTCGAGCTCGAGACCGTGCGCGCGCGCCTCGCCGACCTCGGCATCGATCGCGCGCAGGGGTTCCTGTTCGGCCAGCCGGTCCCGCTCGAGAGCATCCTGACTCCGCAAGCGGCGCAGCCGACCGATCCGGTCGCAGCGGCGACGAGCACCGGTGAGCTCGTCGAAGCCTTGCTCACGAGCAGTGTCGAGCCGCCGAAGGCGGAGACGCCAGCCCCCAAGCCGGAGACACTAGCCCCGAAGGTACCCCGCTCCGAGAGCGGCAAGTAGCGCGATCCCTAAGAGCAAACGGTACCACACGAAGATCCAGGTACTTCGCCGCTCCAGGTAATGCAGCAAGCCGTAGATCGCGAAAAAGGCGGTCACCGATGCGCACAGCAGTCCGATTCCGAGCGTAACCCAACCCGCGCTGCTCAAACCCGCCTTGAGGAGCACGTAGAGCTCATAGAAGCCGGCGAGCGTGATTGCGGGCAGACCCAAAAGAAAAGAGAACTGCGCGGCGGTTTCGCGTCGCATCCCGCAAAAAAGGGCCGCCGTCAACGTCGCCCCCGAGCGCGACACGCCGGGGATGACCGAGAAGGCCTGCGCGATGCCGACGAGGATGCCGTCCCGCAGGGTGACTTCGTTGAGCGCGCGCCGATGATCGGCCGATTTCTCGGCGACTGCGAGCAGCAGGGACATCACGATGCAGGCCACGGCGACGACGGCCAGGCCCCGCAGGGGTGAATGGCAGGCATTCAACACCGGGCGCAGCGCCGCGCCGACGATCACGATCGGGATCGTCCCGATCACGATGCCAAGCAGCAACCGAAAGTCGTGCGAGCGATAGTCCGCGCGCACGAGCGCATTGCCTGCGGCCGCGGCGAGCGTGCGGATGTCCTTCCAGAAATACACGACCACTGCCGCGAAGCTCGCGAGCTGCATGGCGGCGCTGAATGCCGATCCGGGGTCGCGCCAGCCCAGCAGGCCCGGGATCACCCGCAGGTGCGCCGTAGAGCTGATCGGAAGCAGCTCGGTAATCCCCTGAACGATGCCGAGGACGACGATCTGCGACAGCGTCAGCTGCGCAAATCCCAGGTCCACAGCATGCGAGTCCACGCAACCGGCCGTGGCGTCGGCGACCTCGCGTGTCATTCGGTGCGGCTTTCGAGGGGCGCGATGGCGAGGGTGAGATCTTCGACGGGCCGGCCGCCGATCAGGTGCTCTTGAACGATGCGCTCCAGATTGACTGGCGTGCAGTCCATGTACCAGGTTCCTTCCGGGTAAACGACCGCGATCGGTCCCGCGGTACAGATGCGCAGACAATCGGCTTTGGTGCGCAGGACGCCGCCGGGCACGTCCGCGAGCCCCAGCTCGCGCAGGCGCCGCTTGAGGTACTCCCAGGCGCCAAGCTGTTCCTCAGCCGGCGCGCACTTTCCCCCGGTGCACAGAAAGATGTGGCGGCGAGAGCTGCCGAGGTGAATCTTCTCGGTCGCAGCGCGCAGTGATTCGGAGCGGTCCACCACCGCGGCTAGAGCGCCGCGTCGTCGGTCTCACCCGTGCGGATGCGGATGACCTTTTGAATTTCGGTGATGAAGATCTTGCCGTCCCCGACCTTGCCCGTCTTCGCCGATTTCAGGAGCGCTTCGATTACCTGATCCAGAAGATCGCTGCGGACGGCCACCTCGATGCGCGTCTTCGGCACGAAGTCCACGACGTATTCCGCACCGCGGTAAAGCTCAGTGTGGCCGCGCTGCCGCCCGAAACCCTTTACTTCCGTGACAGTCATGCCCGAGACTCCGATGTCCGAAAGCGCCGCGCGCACATCGTCGAGCTTGAAGGGTTTGATGATCGCGGTGACCAGTTTCATGTCGTAGGTTCCCCGTCGAGACCGTGTCGGTCATGTTACGCAGGCCTGTGCATTTTTGCAGCTTTCGCACCGGCCCTGGCCGCGCCGTTTCAGTGCAGCGCCCCTCCAGGCGCGCTCCGCTTTGGTGCTAGAGCCATGATACGAAACGTCGTCATGATCGGAGCCGGGCAGGCGGCCGCACAGGCCGTGGACACACTGCGTCGCCGCGGCTTCGAGGGCCCGATCACGGTGGTCGGCGACGAATCCGAAAGTCCGTATCAGCGGCCTCCCCTGTCGAAAAAGTACCTCGCCGGTGCGCTGCAGAGAGAGCGGCTGCTGATTCGTCCTACGCAGTTCTACGCCGACCATGGGATCGATCTGCGCCTCGGCCGCAGGGCTCTGGAGATCGATCGCAGGTCACGCGAGATCCGGCTGGATGACGGCGAGCGCCTCGCGTACGACGCGCTTCTGCTCGCGACGGGCAGCCGGCCACGACGACCCACGATCCCCGGAGCGAGCCTCGAGGGCGTGCACTTCCTGCGCACCCTCGCGGATGTCGACCGACTGCGTGGCGAGCTTGCCCCGGGGCGTCGGATCGCGATCGTCGGCGGCGGCTACATCGGTCTTGAGGTCGCGGCGACCTGTCGCGAGCTTGGACTCGAAGTGACCGTGCTCGAGATGGCCGCGCGACTGATGAGCCGGGTCGTGTGCGAGCCGATCTCGGCGTTCTTCGAGTCCGAGCACGCCCGCCACGGCGTCCGCACCGTGTGCAACGCCAGGGTGCAGGCGCTGACTGAATCCGGCGGCCGCGTTCGCGGCGTGCAGTGCGAGGACGGCACCGAGTACCCCGCCGAAGTCGTACTGATCGGAGTCGGCGTGCTGGCGGCGGAGGAGCTCGCCGCCGCCGCGGGCATCGACTGCGCCAACGGCATCGTCGTCGATGAGCATTGCCGGACCTCCGATGCTCACGTCTACGCAGCCGGCGACTGCACCAATCACCCGAGCCCGCATTACGGCGTGCGCGTGCGTCTCGAGTCGGTCGACAATGCCTTCGAACAGGGCTCGAGCGCGGCGCTCAATCTTCTGGGGGTCACCACGGTGCACGACAAGGTGCCCTGGTTCTGGTCGGATCAGTACGATCTCAAGCTGATCATCGTGGGGCTCTGTCAGGGCCACGACGCCACCGTCGTGCGAGGGGATCCGATGGCGCGCAGCTTCAGCGTCTGCTATCTGCGCGAGGGGGAGTTCGTGGCGATCGACACCGTGAACAGTCCGAAAGATCAGATGGCCGCGCGCAAGCTCATCGCCGCGCGCGTTCGGCCGGATCCGCGCAAGCTCAAGGATCCTTCTGTCCCACTCAGGGACTGTGTGGCGTAAGGCAGCTCACGCCGGCGGCATCACGGCCGTTTCACGCCCTTCGAGAGACGCAGCTCGTTGAGGACCCGCACCTGCGCGGTGCCGGATTCCGCGCCCGCGAGCCGCGCGTTGACTTCGTTGATCCACTCGCCGACCTGGTCCGGAGCGAGAGGTCGGCTGATGAAATAGCCTTGCGCGTAATCGCAACCGAGGCGCATGAGGGCAGTCCAGGCGGCCGGTGTTTCGATGCCCTCGGCGACGACCTTGATGCCGAGGCTATGCGCGAGCTCCACAGCCGAGCGCACGATGGCGTCATCGCGAGTGCCCTGCTCGAGGTCGCGGATGAAAGACCGGTCGATCTTGAGCTCATCGACCGGCAGCGCCTTCAACTGCGCGAGCGATGAGTGTCCTGTGCCGAAGTCATCGATCGCGAAGCGGACGCCCGCCTCTCGCAAGCGACGCATGACGCGCAGCCCCTTATCGAGCTCGCGCATGACCGCGCTCTCGGTGATCTCGAGCTGCAGCTGTCGCGGCAGCACATCGTTGCGCGCCAGCAGGCCGAGAACCTCATCGGGCAGATCCGCATTCGCAAGGTCGCTCGCCGAAATGTTCACGGCGAGCTCGGACTCGAAGCCCGCGGCGCGCCAGCGTGCCAGCTGTGCGATTGCCGTGTTGAGCACCCAGCGAGTGAGCTGACCGATGTTGCCCGTCTGCTCTGCGAGCGCTACGAATTCGGCCGGAGGAATCGGACCGAGTTGCGGATGGGTCCAACGCGCCAGCGCCTCGAGACTGCGGACTCGGCGGTCCGCCATCTGGACCTTCGGCTGATACACCAGGCTCAGCTGGTCCGTGCTGATCGCCAGGTGCAGGTCCGATAGCAGCTGCAGGCGCTTGCGGTAGCTTTCATCGTGACTTGCCTCGTAGCGGCAGATCGAAAGGTTGCCCTTCTTGGCCTCCTGCAGCGCGACGTTGGCACGTCGCAGCAGCTCTTCAGCCTTGGCGCTGCCATCCTGGGCGCACACGCCCGCGTGCAGCTCGATGCTGACCTCGATCGAGCCGATGAGCACGCCTTGGCGCACACCGCGCACGATCTGGGCGGCGAGCGCCTCGGCGTGCTCTACGCCGCTGCCACGCAGCAGCAGAAGGAATTGGTCCGTACCGACACGCGCGACGTAGTCGCCGGAGCGCGCCGCTCCGGCAAGCCGCCGCGCAATCTCGCTCAGCACCTGATCGCCGAGCTCGTGCCCAAAGGACGCATTGAGATGCTTGAACCCCCGCAGATCGATCAGCACCAGGCCGACCGGAACGCCCTTCTCGATGAGACCCTGGAGCCGGGTGCGGGCGGCGATTCGATTGGGCAGGCCGGTCAGCTGGTCGTGCCGCGCCTGATGCACGATGCGTGACTCGCGCTCCGCGATGCGCCGCTGCATGTTGTCGAACACGGTCGCGAGCTGCTCGAACTCCCTGCCGCCGCGCACGGTGACGCGCTCATCGTAGTGACCTTGCTCAATGCGCTGTGCCGCCCGCGCAAGATCATCGATCGGCCGCAGCGCGCGCCGACTCAGCAGCACGACCACTCCGGCCGACAGCAGCAGCGCCGCGCCGGAGATCAGCAGGACTTCGAGGCGCAGTTGCGCGAAGCGATCGCAGGTCGCCAGCAGGGATCGATGCGCAACGATGCGGACGTTGCCACGCACGCTCTCGAGCGGCAGCACGGCGTGCAGATAAGTCGTGCCGGCGAGGTTGTACTCCTGCGGGCTCCCGTCGGGGTGCATCGCGAAGGCGAGCGAGTAGACCTCGTTGCGAAGATCCTGGGGCAGCGTCGAAGCCAGGTAGCCCTTGCCATCCAGGCCGCGGGCGCGATAGCTGATGTCCAGTCCGACGAGGTCATGCAGACTTGCGGCATTGTTGTCATCGAGAGGATAGGCGGCTCCGACCCAAACCGGCTCTTCGTGCACGTGCGTCTGCAGAAGCACGAGCCGATACGGCCGGCCGCCCATCACGAAGAACACATCGCGCGCCTCGAGCCCACCGCCGGATTCGCGACGCGTATCGCGCGTGGCGGCATCGACGGCCGTCCGCAGCTCTCCGGGGTCACCGCCGATGCTGTCCGCTTGCGGCGCGCTGACTAGATTGGTCTCGCCGAGGCGTACGAGGCCCAGCTGGGCCCGCAGCGTCCCGGTATACGTGAGCAGCGTGCGGCGCAGCGCATCATCGTCATGCGCAGCCACGGCGCTCGTGAAGCTCGCATCGCGCGTCAATGCCCCCAGAATGATCGACGCCATCTCGTAGCGGCTGCGCATCAACCGCGTCAGCGAGTCGACGCGGGCCTGCATGTCCGCGACGGCGGCCTCCTGGAGCTCGTTACGGGTGCGCGCCAGCACCGCAACCGTCGTCGCGCCCTGCACGAGGACGAGAACGCCGATGACGACTGCCAAGAGGCGATTTCTGAAGCTTTTCAACGGGCGCGATCCCTGGCTTGTGCCAGCATCGTAGGCGGGAAGTCACGCCTTGAACTGCGGAGCGCGTCGCGGAACAGCCAGGGCCGGTGTGAAAGGCCTCGGCTATTGGCACAATCGGACTTCTATGCTGGCATTTGCCATTCACGGGGGCGCCGGAGCGATCCGGCGCGAGCGACTTTCGGCGGAGCTCGAGGCGCGGTACTGCGCCGGACTCAGCGCCGCGTTGGATCGTGGCTTCGGGTTGCTCGAGGGTGGCGCCTCCAGTTTGGATGCGGTCACCGCCGCGGTGCGCGTGCTCGAGGATGACACCCTTTTCAACGCCGGCCGCGGTGCGGCTCTCACCCGCGAGGGTCGGGCCGAGCTCGATGCTTCCATCATGGATGGACGCGAGCAACGTGCCGGCGCCGTCGCCTCGGTGAGGCACATCAAAAACCCGATCGACCTTGCGCGGCGTGTCATGGAAAAGTCGCGTCATGTGCTCATCACGGGTGACGGCGCAGAGGAGTTCGCTCTGCAGGAAGGGATGACGCTCGTCGCGAATGACTACTTCAGGACCGCCGAGCGCAAGGAACAATTGCGCCGGCAGCTCGAAGGCGAGTCCGTCTCCGAGCTCATGCCCGCCCAAGGCACAGTGGGTGCCGTCGCTCTTGATGCGCGCGGAGATCTGGCCGCCGCGACGTCCACCGGCGGAATGACACTCAAACGGCAGGGCCGCGTCGGTGACTCCGCGATCATCGGTGCCGGTACGTATGCGAAAAATGGCGTCTGCGCGGTCTCAGCGACGGGGCACGGTGAATACTTCATCCGCGCCGTCGCGGCCTATCACGTGTGCGCGGCACTCGAGTATCGCGGCCTGTCGCTGACGCAGGCCGTGCATGAGGTTCTGCACGAGAAGATCCGCACGCTCGGCGGCGAAGGCGGGATCATCGCGGTCGATGCGCGCGGTCAGATCGTCATGGATTTTTCGAGCCAGACGATGTTCCGTGCGGCACGCGACTCGAATGGCAAACGCGAGGTGGCGGTCTTCTAGGTCGCGCGCGGGCCCGGGCCCTGTGTTTCCCAGATGCGCGTGCGCCAAACCTCGAAGGCATTCCAGCCAGTGGGGGCCTCCTGTGTGGCGAGCATCTCGTCCACAAGGGTCGCGGCGACGAAGGCTTCGTCGTTGGCCGCGGTGACTTGTCCCAAGACCATCAACGTTTCGGTGTTCTGCAACTGCTTCAAGGCGAGTCTTTCGCTCCCTGTCCTGGAGCGCAATTCTAACCAGATTCGTGTCGCAGAACAGGGACAGTTTGGCGACAGAATCGTTATGTAAAAACGAATGGCTCAGCAGTGTGACCTAGTTCGCGAAGTAACGCGCGAGATACTCCTCGAAGGTTTCGCTCTGTCTCGACTCGAGCTGTGACTGCGCACGAAGCGATTCCTCGGCCTCGGCCGCAAGCTCACCGAGGCGATCGGCGTTCGGGGTGTAGAGCTCCAGAAAATAGGCTTTGTGCATTGCAGACATCCGCAGTGCGAGATCGAAGAACGACTCACCGGTGGATGCGAGCTCGTCGAGAAGCCGTGCGGATGGCGTGAGCTTCACATCGCGGATCTTCGCGGCCTGCGTTGCAAGGGCGGTCGTGTACGGCTGAGCGGGATCGCCCCGATCCAGGATCTCACACAGCCCTGTCATGGAGTCGAGGAGGTCGCCCGCCCAGACACTCATGAGCGTCTTGCGGCCGTCGCGCCACAGCTCAAGCCCCGGCTCACGGCCCCGTCGCGCCACGGTGAGATGATTTTCATCGAGCGCAGGCTGCTCGCTGTCTGCGATCGGCGGGCTGTCCTTGAGCAGGCACAACGCGAGGAACGCTTCCAGAAACCGCAGCTTGTGCTGGTTGACTCCCACCGGGTCGAACGCGCTCACATCGAGCGCGCGTACTTCGACGTATTCGACACCGGCTCGTAACAATGCCTTGGTAGGCCGCTCGCCCGAGCGCGCCACCCGCTTGGGGCGGATGTAGCTGTAGTACTCGTTCTCGATCTGCAGGACGTTTGCGTTGAGCTGCTGGTATTCGCCATCGACGCGCACGCCGAGCGCCTCGTACGGAGGATGCGGCGTCATGATTGCGCGCGTCAGATCGCGCACGTACTCCTCGAGGCTGTTCACGGAAACGGACGAGGCCGGCCTGATTGCGGTTGCGATAGCCGATGTCGCTCATGCGCAGCGAGGTGGCGTATGGCTCGTAGTACGTTCCGGGTCCGAGCTTCTGCAAGGTGACGTTGCGGCCTTTCAGGAAAGACTGGCACACCACCGGTGAGACGCCGAACAGATACAGCACGATCCAGCCATGGCGCCGATAGTTTCTGAGCAGATGAAAGTAGCTTGCCGAGATGAAATCGCGCCCATGATCGCGCGAGCCGTTGAGCGCGGCGTAGCCCTCCCAGAACCGTTCGGGAAAGGAGTAGTTGAAGTGCACGCCGGAGATGGCCTGCATCATGCGGCCATAGCGCACGCCGAGGCCGCGGCGGTACACGGTCTTCATCTGCGCGATGTTGGATGTGCCGTAATGGGCGATCGGGATACTCGCATCCCCGCTCAGCACGCACGGCATACTCGTCGCCCAGAGCAGCTCGTCGCCCAGGTGCCGGTACACGAACTGATGCAGATCGAGCAGGTACTGCAGCAACTCCCAGCTCGTCGCGAAAGCCGGTGTCACGAGCTCGATCAGCGCTTCGGAATAGTCCGTCGTGATGTGCTCGTTGGTGAGCGCCGAGCCCAGCAGCGCCGGGTGCGGCGTCTGCGCGATGCGTCCGGCGGGATCGACGCGCAGCGATTCCTTCTCGACCCCCTTGCGCCCGCCCTGGAGGATCTGCGGCTCGCCGCTGTTAATCAAGCTGGAAAGGCGTCCCTCAAAGACGCGATCGATACCCTGTCGAGCCACGAATCTGCCTGCCGATCGGCAGCAGGTTATTCTGTAGCCGCCGTTTGAGGCATCTTGCCCCTTGGCGACAATGGACTCAACCATGATCGGAATCATCGGCGGTACCGGGCTTTACCACATGGATGAGCTGCGGCTCATCGAGACCCGGCCGCTCAACACGCCTTTTGGCGCGCCTTCGGCGCCGCTCATGCTCGGCTCTTTGCGCGGGGCGCAGGTCGCATTTCTCGCCCGCCACGGGGTGCGCCATGAGCTGTTGCCGAGCGAGATCAACTTCCGGGCGAACATCTGGGCGCTGAAGAGCGCGGGCGTACGCACGATCATCTCGGTATCGGCCGTGGGGAGCCTGCGCAGCGAGCTGCGTGTCGGCGAGCTGGTGCTGCCTGATCAGTATCTCGACTTCACCAAGGGTGTACGGGCCGCCAGCTATTTCGGTGGCGGTCTGGTCGGACACGTCTCGACCGCCCGACCCACCTGTGAGGTCACCGCGCAGCTCATCGCGCGCACGGCAGCGGATCTTGGGCTCACGCTTCACCGCAACCGCGCGTACGCCTGCATCGAAGGACCGCGCTTCGGGACCCGCGCCGAGAGCTTCTTCCTGCGCGAGTCAGGTGCCGGCGTGGTCGGCATGACCAACGTACCCGAGGCGTTTCTCGCCTGCGAGGCTCAGCTCAGCTACTGCACCATGGCGATCGTCACCGACTACGATTGCTGGCTGGACGATCCGCGCGAGCACGTCACCACCGAACAGGCGCTGCAGCTGTTTCGCGCCAACCTTGCGAAAGTTCAGAGCCTCATCGCCGCGCTGGTCGAGTCGTACCGCGACGACGAGTCCCGGCCGGCCCGGCATCGCTTGAGCGGCGCGCTCATCACGCCACGCGAGCAAATGACGGCCGAGCAGCGCTCGATTGCGGACTTTTTGGCGGTCTGAGCCAGCGCTTTCGTTTGGAACGTATGCGCGAGCGTGGCATTCTACGTGCCTCGGCTCGCGAGCCTGATCGGAGACAGTATGCTCGTCGGTTCAGCCGTCAGACGCGTCGCCGTCGTTGGCGGGCTTCGCCTGCCGTTCGCGCGGGCCTACGGCGCCTATGGCCAGGTCGGCAATCAAGACATGCTGACCGAAACTTTCCGCTCCATCGTCGAGCGCTACAAGCTCACGAATCTGCGCCTCGGGGACGTGATCGCGGGCGCCGTGATCAAGCACTCGCGCGACTACGACCTGGTGCGCGAATGCGTTCTGTCCTCAGGGCTTGACCCGCAGACTCCGGGGCTTAACGTCCAGCGCGCCTGCGGCACGAGCCTCGAGGCCGCGATTCTCCTCGGCAACAAGATCGCGCTCGGCCAGGTCGACGCCGGGCTCGCCGGCGGTGTGGACTCGATCAGCGACCCGCCGATCGTGTACCCGCAGGCCTATCAGCAACTGCTGCTGAAGAGCTATCTCGGCCGCTCGCTCGGTCAGCGCGTCGCACCCTTCCTGGGATTGCGGCCCCATCACTTCAAGCCGGTGATGCCGAGCGTCGTCGAGCCGCGCACGGGGTTGTCCATGGGCCAGAGTACCGAGCTCATGGTGAGGCGCTGGAACATCTCGCGCCAGGCGCAGGACGAGCTCGCGAACGAGAGCCACTCGAAGGCAGCCGCCGCGTGGCGCGAGGGCTTCTATGATGATCTGGTGGTGCCCTATCGGGGACTCAAGACCGATAACAACATCCGCGCCGACAGCTCCATCGAGAAGCTCGCCAAGCTGCGTCCGACATTCGACTTCAGCGGCACGGGCACGCTGACGGCGGGCAACAGCACTCCGCTGACGGACGGAGCGAGCGCCGTGCTCCTCGCTTCGCAGGAATGGGCGCAGCGTCACGGCTTACCGATCCTCGCCTACCTCACCTACGGCAAGCAGTGGGCGGTCGACTTTGCGAGCGGAAAGGAAGGCCTGTTGATGGCACCGGCCTACGCCGTGCCGGCGATGCTGCGCGATGCAGGCATTACGTTGCAGGACTTTGACTACTACGAGATCCACGAGGCGTTCGCCGCGCAGGTGCTGTGCACCTTGAAGGCTTGGGAGTCGGACGATTACTGCCGGGATGCGCTCGGACTGCCTCAAGCCCTCGGCAGCATCGACCGCGCTCGCCTCAACGTCAAAGGCGGAAGCGTCGCCATCGGGCATCCCTTCGCGGCGACGGGTACTCGTATCGTTGCCACGCTCGCCAAGCTCCTCGCGGGCGACCGCAACGCGAGGCGAGGACTCATTTCCGTGTGCACCGCGGGCGGGATGGGCGTGACGGCGATCCTGGAGCGCTAGTGCGGCGCGATGGACAACGATCTTCCCGAACAGACGGTCACGCTGCGTTCGGACCTGCGCATCGTGCTCAACACGCTGCCACTGTTCACGGGGCTCGAGGCGGCGATCCTGCGCGCGATCGCCTCGGAGCTCGAGTGGCTTTCACTTCCCGGCGGCGCGGCGCTCTTCGAGCCGGGTGAAGCCTCCGATGCGATGTACATCGTGCTCAGCGGCTGTCTCGGGGTGCTGACTGCCGGGAGCGCCGGTGCGCGCATGGTCGGTCGCGTGCTGGCCGGCGACACGGTCGGCGAGATGGGGTTGATTTCGGGTCGGACGCGCACCGCTCGCGTCGTGGCATTGCGTGATACCGAGCTTGCGCGGCTGTCGCGTACGGCGTTCGATCGGGTCTTCGGGCACTATCCACAGGCGATGCTGCGCATCGCGCGCCTGACCGTGGATCGTCTCGAGTCGGCGCAATCCGGAGCGCTGCCTCGCTCGCAGGCCGCGCGCACCTTCACCATCGTGCCACACAGCATCGAGGTCGATGCAGCGGGGTTCGCGGCGAGTCTGGTTGAGGCGCTCTCCGGACACGGCAAGACCGAGCTCGTCTGGAGCGTGCGCGGCGCATCCCACACGAGCCACTGGTTCAACATGGTGGAGGCCGCAAATCAGTACGTGGTGTACGTTGCCGATGCGCAGCCGAGCAGCTGGAGCAAGCTGTGCATGCGGCAGGCCGATGCCCTGCTGCTGCTCGCGCGGGCCGACGCGGCGCCGGCGCCGTGGGCTCAGATCACTGCAAGCGCGAGCACGGAAGGAGCGGCTGCGCCTCAGCGCTCGGAGCTGATGCTGCTTCACGACGGTCCGATCGTACCGGGCGTGGCCGCCCGCTGGCTCGCATTGCATCCGGACATCGCGTTGCATCACGTGCGGGGCGCTCATGACGTGCCGCGCATTGCGCGGCTGCTCACCGGCCGCGGCGTCGGCATCGTGCTCTCGGGTGGCGGGGCGCGGGGCTTTGCACACATCGGGGTAGTCAAAGCACTGCGAGAATGGGGTGTACCGATCGATCTGGCCGGCGGCACGAGCATGGGTGGCATCATGGCCGCCGGCGTCGCCATGGGCTGGAGCATCGAGGAGATGACCGAGCGGCTGCGCCGTTCCTTCGTCGACACGAACCCTTTGCGCGACTACACCCTGCCCGTCGTATCGCTGGTCTCGGGGCGCAAGGTGAGTGCGCTTCTGCACCGCGAGTTCGGCGATGCTGCGATCGAGGATCTGCCCCTGCCCTTCTTTTGCGTCTCATCCAACCTGACGACCGGACACCCCGCGGTGCACCGCACCGGGGTCTTGTGGCGCTGGTTACGGGCGTCGGTTGCCATTCCAGGCGTGCTGCCTCCTGTCATGCATCGCGGCGAAGTGCTGGTCGACGGCGGCGCCATGAACAACTTGCCCGTCGACTTCCTGCGTGAGCTCGGTCGGGGTCCGGTCATCGGCTGCGACGTTGGGGCCGATCGGGCCTTCACCAGCAAGAGCGAAGACTTCGACATGCCGCCGTTGTGGAAGCTCATGAGCTGGCTGCGCCGGGGACAGAGGCGCCCCAACATCCTGCAGATCCTGTGGCGCGCCGGAATGGTGAACAGCACCGCGATGACTGCCGCGCACCGCGAGCGGACAGACCTGCTTCTGCAGCCACCGCTCGAGCAGGTGGACATGCTCAACTGGAAGGCGTTCGACCGCGCCATTGCCGCCGGCTACGAGCATACCGTGCAACGCCTCGCCGAGGCGCCGGCATCCTTGCTGGAAACGATTGGTTCGGCTTCCCCGAGCCGTACGGGGAGCGTCGCATGAAGACCGAATCGGAGCTGCGTCAGAAGTACCTCGACGCGTTGGATCGCATCGAGGCGGGCGAGGCACGCGCGGCTCGCTACGAGCAGCTCGAGCATGCGCTGCGCCTGCTCGTCGGACGACTGTGTATCGCAGCGCGCGGCCGCGCTGCGCAACTGGACGGCGAGCTGCGCCGCCTGAGCGATTTGATGCGCGGTCAACCCGATGCTGCGCAGATCGAAGCGACGCTCGAGCCACTGTCTCGCTCGGTTGCGGCGCTCGATGAGACCTCGCAGGAGCCGCAGCCCCCGATATCGCAACGTGGAGCGCCGGTGGCCGCACCCACCGCACCCACCGCACCCACCGCACCCGCTGCGACCGCCGCGACCGCCGCGACCGCTGCGGGCGAGCGCGGCGATCGTGATACGCGCATCCAGGCAGCGATCGTTGCGATGCTCGAGCGGCTCGCGCTTCTGCCTGAGCTGCGGCCGGCGGTTGCCGAGCTGCACGAGCGCTCGATCGCCGAGCTCTCGGCGGACGAAATCGCAGACTGCCTCGAGCGCCTCGCGCGACTGCTCGGCGAACAGCGCACCAGCCTGCAGCGCGAGAAAGTCGAGATCGAGGATCTGCTGCGCCAGCTCGACACCCGGCTCGAGGAGGTCGCGAGTCACCTCGCGGGCGAGGCCGCCGAGCAAAAGAGCGCCCAGGAGAGCACGCAGCAGCTGAACCTTCTGGTGATGGATGAAGTCCACGAGCTCAACACCGACGTTCAGCGCAGCGCCGACATTGGCGAGCTGCGCGGCCGCGTACGCGTGCGACTCGAGACGATCAACACGCATCTGCAGGACTTTCGCGCGCGCGAGGATCACAGGCTCAATTCACAGTCGGATCGCACGGCGCGCATGCGCGTGCGCATCGCCGAGCTCGAGCGCGAGAGTCGGACTCTGCAGCAGAGTCTGCAGCAGGAGCAACGGCTCGCGATGATCGATGCGCTCACCGGCATTGCGAATCGCGCTGCCTACGATGCGCGCATCGAGCATGAGTTTCTGCGCTGGCAGCGTCACGGCGCGCCAGTCAGCATCCTCGCCTGGGATATCGACCGCTTCAAAAGCGTGAACGATGCCTACGGCCACAAAGCCGGTGATAAGGTGCTGCGTGTGATCGGGCAGCATCTGGCGCAGCACGTGCGCGGCACGGACTTCGTCGCGCGTTACGGCGGCGAGGAGTTCGTCATGATCCTGGTGGGCACTGCAGCCGAGCAGGCGATGATCGCCGCGGACAAGATCCGAAACGGCATTGCCAGCATCGGCTTTCACTTTCGCGACAGGCCCGTGACAGTCACAGCCTCCTGCGGCATCACGACCTTCCGCGGTGGCGACACGCCGGACACCATATTCGATCGCGCCGACAAGGCTCTGTATCGCGCGAAGGATGCCGGCCGCAACTGCTGCATCGTTCTTTAGTCACGGCTGCCCAAGCCTCGGCGTGGCCGGGGGAATCTTATTTCCCCCGCGAAGCGGCGGCGCTATTCTCGTGATCTTGCCCGCCCCAGGAGACTCCCGATGAGCGAGTTCACGACCATCATGGCCCGCGATGGCCACGAATTTCGCGCCTGGCTCGCCGCCCCCCAGGGCGCGGCGCGCGGTGCGATCGTCGTGGTGCAGGAGATCTTCGGCGTGAACTCGCACATTCGTGCCGTGACGGATGGCTATGCCGCGGAAGGCTATGTCGCCATCGCACCGTCACTCTTCGATCGGATCCGCAAGGGCATCGAGCTCGGCTACACGCAGCCGGAGGTGCAGGAAGGATTCGGATATGCGCAGCAGCTGAAGCCGGAGCAGTCGATGCAGGATCTCAGCGCAGCGATCGCCGTGGTCAAGCATGCCGGGCGCGTCGGTATGGTCGGCTACTGCTGGGGTGGCAAGCTCGCCTACCTCGGTGCGTGCGATCTCCCGCTCGCCTGCGCAGTGTCCTATTACGGCGGCAGCATTACCCAGTGTCTCGACAAGAAGCCGAAGTGTCCGATGATGTTCCACTTCGGCGCCGAGGACACTCACATCCCCGCGAGTGACATCGAGAAGGTCAAAGCGGCGAATCCGCAGGGCATCTTTCACATCTATCAAGGCGCGGGACACGGCTTCAACTGCGATCAGCGCGCGAGCTACAACCCCCAGGCTGCGGCGCTCGCGCGCGAGCGGTCGCTGGCGTTTTTCGCGCAGCATCTGCGCCAACCGCGAGCGGCCTGATCATGGCGAGCGTGCGCCTGAAGGATCCGAATCTGCTTCGCATGCAGTGCTACATCGGCGGCCAGTGGGTCGGTGCCGACAGCGGCGCAACCGTCGACGTACTCAATCCGGCGACGGGACAGAAGCTCGGCACCGTGCCGAAAGCCGGAACGACGGAGACCCGGCGCGCGATTGACGCGGCGGCCGAGGCCTTCCCGGCGTGGGCGCGCCAGACTGCGCACGCGCGGGCGAAGATCCTGCGGCGCTGGCACGAGCTCATGCTCGCCAACCAGGATGACCTGGCGACACTCATGACGGCCGAGCAGGGCAAGCCGCTCGCTGAGTCCAAGGGAGAGATCGCCTACGCCGCGGGTTTCATCGAGTGGTTCGCGGAGGAAGGCCGGCGGCTCTACGGTGACATCATTCCCGGCCATCAAGCGGACAAGCGGCTCCTGGTCATCCGGCAGCCGATCGGCGTCGTGGCGGCCATCACGCCCTGGAACTTTCCCGCCGCCATGATCACGCGCAAAGCGGGTCCCGCGCTCGCCTCCGGCTGTACGTTCGTGTGCAAGCCAGCCGGGTCGACGCCTTACTCGGCGCTCGCCATGGCCGAGCTCGCCGCGCGCGCCGGCATTCCCGCGGGCGTGCTCAATATCGTCACGGGCGACACGCGGGCGATCGGCGCCGAGATGACCTCGAGCCCGCGCGTGCGCAAGCTCACCTTCACCGGCTCGACCGCCGTCGGCAAGAAACTGATGGCAGACTGTGCCGCCACGCTCAAGAAGGTGTCGCTCGAGCTTGGCGGCAACGCGCCTTTCATCGTGTTCGAGGACGCCGATCTCGATGCCGCCGTGCAGGGCGCCATCGCGAGCAAGTATCGCAATACCGGTCAGACCTGCGTCTGCGCCAACCGGCTGCTCGTGCAGGATGCCGTCTACGACGCCTTCACGCGCAAGCTGGTCACGGCGGTCGAGCAGCTGCGCGTTGGCGACGGCCTGGCAGGACCCACCGACCAGGGCCCACTGATCGACCGCAGCGCACTCGAAAAAGTCGAGGAGCACATCGCCGACGCCGTTGCGAAGGGTGGGCGCATCGCAACCGGCGGCCAGCGTCATGCCCTCGGGGGTACCTTCTTCCAGCCGACCGTGATCACGAATGTGAACTCCAGGATGCTGGTTGCACGCGAGGAGACCTTCGGGCCGATCGCCCCGCTCTTTCGCTTCAGCACGGAGCAGGAAGCCATCCACATGGCGAACGACACCGAGTTCGGCCTGGCGGCATACTTCTATACGCGTGACCTCGCGCGCTCCTGGCGCGTCGGGGAAGGGCTCGAATATGGCATCGTCGGCGTCAATACCGGCCTGATCTCGACCGAGGTGGCGCCGTTCGGCGGAGTGAAGGAGTCCGGTGTGGGACGCGAGGGCTCCAAGTACGGCATCCTCGATTACACCGAGCTCAAATATCTGTGTGTCGGTATTTGACTGAAATCCCGCAACGCGGTCTGATTCCACCATGCGCTATATAAGCTCCCCCGACTTCCGGCACGACAGCGCCGAGCGGATCGGCGTGCTGCTGGTGAACTCAGGCACGCCGAACGCGCCGACCGTGAGCGAGGTGCGTCGCTTTCTGGCGCGCTTCCTGAGCGATCCCCGCGTGGTCGAGCTGCCGCGAATACTGTGGCTGCCGCTGCTGCACGGTCTGATACTGCGCATCCGGCCGCACCGCTCGGCACGCAAATACCGGCGGATCTGGACTGCGCAGGGATCACCGCTGCTCGCGCTGTCGCAGCAGCTGCGCAGCTCGCTTTCGGGCATGCTGGCACAGCAGGTGCTCGCTCCCTTCTCGGTCGAGCTCGCCATGCTCTACTCCGAGCCTTCGGTCACCGATGCGTTGCAGCGGCTGCGCGAGGCTGGAGCTCAGCGCATCCTCGTGCTCCCGCTGTTTCCCCAATACAGCGGCGCCTCGACTGGAGCGGTATACGACCAGGTCAACGCAGAGCTGCGCAGGTGGCGCTGGCTGCCGGAGCTGCGCTTCATCGCCGAGTATCACGACCACCCGGGCTACATCGACGCGCTGCGCTCGAGCGTGCTGCAGCACTGGGAGAGCTTCGGGCGCACCCGGCATCTGCTCGTCTCGTTCCACGGCATTCCCGAGCGGTATTTTCATCAGGGAGATCCGTACTTCTGCAAATGCCAGAAGACCGCGAGGCTGCTCGCCGATGAGCTCATGCTCAAAGAGGGCGAGTGGAGCGTGAGCTTTCATTCGCGGCTCGGACCGGCGAAGTGGCTGCAGCCCTACACGAGCGAGGTCGTCGCGCAGCTGCCCGCGCGTGGCATCGACGAGCTCACCGTGGTGTGTCCCGGCTTCGCGATGGATTGTCTGGAGACGCTCGAGGAGATCGACATCGAGAACCGCGCTCGCTTCGCGAGCGCTGGCGGCCGCAAGTTTTTGTACGTGCCCTCGCTCAATGCGCGTACCGAGCACGCGCGCTTTCTCGCCGAGCTGATTGCGCAGCACTGCCAGGGCTGGACACAGTCCGAGCTGGGATTCAGGCCCGCCGGCGCGGCGCGCGGCGCCTCCGCCTAGAGGGTCTGCGCACGAGGCCGGGGACCCAGCTCGCGCTCGGCCGCTTTCACGAGTTGAGCGTACCGACCGAGGACATCCGCGGCTCGATCGCCTTCTACGAACAGCTCGGCTTCGTGCAGGCACAGACCGGTGATGCCTGGCCGCATCCGTACGCGGTGATGACGGACGGTCGTATCGCAATCGGGCTGCACCAGGCGCCAGACTGGCAAGCCTCGCTCACCTACGTGCATGAGCGCATCGCACGGCGCGCGCAGGAGCTCGAAGCGAGCGGCCTCGAGCTCAAATTCGCGCACATCACCGATGATCGCTTCAATGAGCTCGGGGTGCTCGCGCCATCGGGGCAACTGATCCGGCTCGTGGAAGCGCGTACCTACTCCCCGGCAGCCATGCCGCCCGAAGCTTCGGGGTGTGGAAGCTTTGTGCACGTGAGCCTTCCCGTCGCGGACCGAGATACCGCCCGGGCGTTCTGGGAGTCACTCGGCTTCGTCGCGCTCGAGCCGTGCGAGCATCCCTATGCGCATCTGCCCCTCACGAGCGATCAGCTGAACATTGCCTTTCACGAGCCGCGCATTGCTCGCGCGCCCATGCTGGTGTTCGAGGACTCTGCATCGAGTGCGAAGCTCGAGGCGCCCGAGGGTACACTACTCTTTCTCGCCGACGGTCAATGATGTGAGGGGGACTCGTATGCGTCGATGGCCGATGCTGGCCGCTGCACTGGTGCTCGCGGGGCCGGCCTTAAGCGATGAAGGCATGTGGACCTTCCAGAATTTTCCGAGCAACGTCGTGCACCAGAAATATGGAGTGGACCTGTCTCGACAGTGGCTCGAGCACGTGCGCACGGCCATCATCAGGCTGTCGAACTGCACGGCATCGTTCGTCTCCGCGGACGGACTCATCCTCACCAACCATCACTGTGCCGAGGCGTGCCTTGCGGAGTATTCGACCAAGGATGTCAATCTGCTCGAGCGCGGCTTCATAGCGCCGGACCGCCCGCACGAGCTGCGCTGTGGCACCCAGATTGCCGATGTGCTCATGGAGATGGAGGACGTGACGGCGCAGGTACGAGTGGCGGAGGGAACGCAGGGCGCTCAGGCTGCCCTCGAGGCGCGCAAGCGCGTACTGACCCGGCTCGAACAGGCCTGTGAGGATGCAAGCCGGCGCAATCGTCGGCTCGGTCCGCTCAAGTGCGAATCGGTGTCGCTCTATGACGGCGCGCAGTACTACCTCTACAAGTACCGTCGGTACGACGACGTGCGTTTGGTATTCGCTCCGGAGCAAGGGATTGCAGCCTTCGGCGGCGATCCCGACAACTTTCAGTTTCCGCGCTGGTGCCTGGACATGTCGGTGCTGCGCGCCTACCAGAACGGCAGTGCAGCGCATACCCCGAGTCACCTGAAGATCGACTTCGCGGGACCCGTCGCGGGGCAGCCGGTGTTCGTCGCCGGACACCCCGGCAACACCGACCGCCAGCTCACGGTGGCCCAACTGCTGACACAGCGCGATATGGATCTTTCCCCGGGTCTGCTGCGCTCCGCGGAGTTGCGCGGCCGCTATATCCAGTTCGCCAAGGCCGGCGCGGAACAGTTCGCGCTCATCGAGGAGCCGCTCAATACACTCGAGAACGGAATCAAGGTACGGCGCAAGCTGCTCGATGCCCTGCACGATGAAGATCAGCTCAAGCGCAAAGCGGCTGAGGAAGCGGAGTTGCGCGCGCAGGCGCTCACGCAGTCGCAAATCCCTGCGGATGCGGATCCCTGGAAGCAGATCGCGAACGCACAGCAGAGCGCGCGCACACTGAGCCTGCCCTATCAGTTCATCGAGATCGGTGTGGGTTTCAACAGCCGCCTGTTTCGCTATGCGCGGCTCCTGGTGCGCGCTGCCGCGGAGCGCGCCAAGCCGAATGACGAGCGTCTGCGCGAATACGCCGATGCAGCGCTGCCCCGAGTCGAGCAACAGCTGCGCGCCGATATCCCCTTGGCGCCGGAAGTGGAGAACGTGACGCTCCCGCTGGGCCTCGACCGAATGCGTGAGTGGCTGGGGCCCGACTATCCACTGGTGCGCAAGCTGCTGAGCGCGGACTCACCCGATTCCCTCGCTGCGCGGCTGGTGGGGAGCACCAAGCTCGCTGACCCATCCGTGCGCATGGCTCTGTGGCAGGGCGGCGCGGCGGCGGTTGCGGCGTCCCATGACCCCATGATCCAGCTGGCACGCGATGTCGATCCGGACGCTCGCGCACTGCGCAAGCGCTACGAGGATGAGGTGGACGCGCCGGTGGAGGCTGCATCGGCGCAGATTGCACGCGCCCGGTTCGCGCTTTTTGGCACCCGTGCGTATCCCGATGCCAACTTCACGTTGCGCATGAGCTTCGGCACCGTGCGCGGCTGGCGTGAGAACGGCACTGACGTGGAGCCCTTCACCCGGCTCGGCCGCCTGTTCGAGCGCGCCACGGGTCATGCGCCCTTCCGGGTTCCCGACCGCTGGCTTGCCGTCAAGGACCGGCTCGACATGAACACGCTGTTCAATCTGTCGACGGACAACGACATCGTGGGTGGTAACTCCGGAAGTCCGCTCATCGATGCGAAGGGCAACATCGTGGGCCTCATATTCGACGGCAACATCGAATCGATCTCGGGGGCGTATTGGTTCGACGAGCAGAGCAATCGCTCGGTCGCCGTGCATCCCGCCATTATCCTGCAGGCGCTGACGCAGGTTTACGCCGCAAAGGAGCTGTTGCGGGAGCTGCAATCGACTCGGTGAGCTCAGGGCGCCGAGCGCGCTGTCAGCGTAAATCGAATCTTCATCTCATCGAGTACCTCAAGCGCACCCAGCATCGCACTGAAGGGCGTGAGGCCAAGATCGGTCTGCTTGATGGCAAGCTCACCCTCGACCAATACCCGCTGCGCTGAATCGCGGCGAAAGCGCAGAGGAACATCGATGAGGTGCTCCTGACCGCGGATATTCACTCTGGTGTGCGCAACGGCATGGTCCCCCTCGAGGGAGACCAGTTGCTCGCCAGTCAGTACGATTTGCGGATAATGCTGCGCATCAAGCAGCGCGGGCCCGAGCATATTGTGCCGGGTGCCCTCACGAGCCGGGTCGGGCACCTCGGCAGAGAAGTCGGCCGCCTCCTTTGCACGCAGCTGCGCCTCATCGACCGTGAACGATTCGACCGGTATGTGAAGCTCGAAGCTCGTGGCACGCAAGGTCTCCGGGATGTAGATCGTGCCCGATAGTGCGTGACATGCGATGAGGTGATTGTGTCCGGCGAGGGCAAGGGCGCCTCCCCGATAGACTCGCACCGTGAGCAGCGAATCGGACGCGACGATGTCATAGGCTCGACCGGTGTGGCGCGCCACGGCAGGCGCAGGCACCGAGCTCGGCCCGCCCGGGGTCCGCGGCGGAGCGTGACAGCCGGCCAGAAGGACTGCGGCAAGGCTCGCGAGCCACAAGCTTGAACGTGCTGAGAGTTTGCGGGGTATTCGCATCCGGTTAAGCTTACCGGGATGGACCTGCGCAACACCACGAGCCGCTGGGGCGCGATTGCCCAGCTGTTTCACTGGACGATCGTGGTGCTCGTCATCACGCAATTCGTCCTGGCCACGATTGCGGGCGACTTGCCCCTCGGAATGCGCAAGCTCGCCATTCTCGCGCGGCATAAGTCGGTTGGTATCACCATCTTCATGCTCGCGATCCTGCGGCTCGCGTGGCGCTGGTCGAATCCGACCCCGCCTTTGCCCACGACGCTGAAGCCGTACGAGCAACGACTGGCGCACCTCACGCATGGCGCGCTCTATGCGCTGCTCCTTGCGATGCCCATCACGGGGTGGATCATGTCCTCCGCGCGCAGCTTCCCGGTGAGCTGGTTCGGATTTTTTCAGCTCCCCGACCTCGTCTCGCCCAGCAAGTCCCTGTTCGAGGCGATGCTGAAGATCCATACGAGCCTCGCCTGGGTGCTTGCCGCCGTCGCGACCCTGCATCTGCTCGCGGCCCTGAAGCACCACTTCGTTCTGAAGGATGACGTCCTGCGACGAATGCTGCCTTTTGGAAGGAGATCTTGAGCATGCGAATCGCGTTCTGTGCTCTTGCGGTGCTCATCGGCGCCACGACGCTTGCACCGGCGGTCCTCGCCGCGCCCGCGACGTATCGGCTTGACCCTGCCAAGAGCACCCTGTCGTTCGGCTTCACCCAGGCCGGAGCGCGCAATAAGGGTCGCTTCGGCAAGTTCGATGTGAACTTCGTGGTCGATGCAGCGCAGTCGCAGGCGACTCGATTGGATGTCGCCGTTCAGATCGCCTCACTCGACACAGCCGACAAAGACCGCGACTCGACGCTGCGCGGCGCGGATCTGTTCAATGCAGCGAAATTTCCCCAGGCGCATTTCTCAGCCACCACTTTCACGCACACCGACGCAACCCACTACGAAGCGGTGGGCAAGCTCACCATTCGGGATGTGACGCGGGATCTGCGCGTGCCATTTACGTTCGCCCCCGAGGCCGGATCGAGCGCCGGCAACATGACGGGGCAGATTGTGATCAAGCGTCTGGAATTCGGTGTCGGCCAGGGCGAGTGGAAGTCCACCGAGTGGGTGGGAGACGAGGTCGCGGTCGCCTTTACTTTGCGACTGGTCGCCGCGCCCGCGAGATAGCCACGCGGACATCGCAAACAGACGGGCTTACGCTCCCTGTTGCAGCTTCGATGTGCACAGATCGTAGATCGAGCCCATCAGCACGCACACCGAGTGCGTCATGGCGACCTCGATGCCCTTCAGCGCGGCATCCTTGATCGCGGCGGTCATCTGCTCGAGCTGCTCATCGCTCAAGTTCTCCGGCAGACGCGTCGTGATCTGCAGTGAGGGGACCTCCTCGACGATCTCGCGCAGCACCTGGTAGACGCGGTCCGCCTTCGCGCGCATCAACGCCTCGTCATCGCCAAAGAGCGTTCCGATCGTGACCAGGCCGTCGACCGTCTTCGTGTGCGTTTGTTCCCATTCACGCTCGGCCCCGAAGGCAGCATGGATCACTTCACCCATGGAGAACCTCTCTCGTTCACGCTGTCGCCTATGACGGCTTCGGAGAGATATTCGCAAGTTCCGTTCCCCGCTTTAACGCTTGCGGCGGGCCGGCTTGCGGCCCCGGGAGGACTTGCGGGCGGATTTGGGGCTGGATTTGCGGCCCGCGGCTCGCACCGCAGCGCGCCGCTTGACTGGCCGTGACTTGCGCGGCCGCCGAGACTGGGTGGCGGGGGCTGACCCCGGTGCCGAGGACTCGCTGCCTCGCAGCTGATCGATGATCGACGGGTTCTCGAGCGTCGAGATGTCCTGCGTGATTTCCTCGCCCCGGGCGATGGCGCGCAGCAGCCGGCGCATGATCTTGCCGGAGCGGGTTTTCGGCAGCGTTTCGGTGAAGCGGATGTCGTCCGGCTTCGCGATCGCGCCCAGCTGCTCACCGACCCAACCGCGCAGCTCCTGCGCGAGCACGCTCGCTTCGCCCTGGGGCATGGAGCCGCGACAGACGACGTAGGCGAAGACCGACTCGCCTTTGATCTCGTGCGGTCGGCCCACGACGGCGGCTTCCGCGACACGTGGGTGTGAGACCAGAGCCGATTCAATCTCCATGGTGCCCAGACGATGCCCCGCGACATTGAGCACATCGTCGATGCGTCCCATGATCCAGAAATAGCCGTCCGCATCGCGGTGCGCGCTGTCGCCGGCGACGTAGTAGCGGTTGCGGAACTTTTCCCAGTAAGTGCGGATGTAGCGCGCGTTGTCGCCCCAGATGGTCCGCAGCATCGCGGGCCAGGGCTTGCGAATCACGAGGTACCCGCCCTTGTCGGGGCGCTTCACCGGATCACCCCGCTCATCGACGATGTCGGCCTCGATGCCCGGGAGCGCTTGCGTGCACGAGCCAGGCTTCGTCGCGGTGACGCCCGGAATCGGCGCGATCATGATGGCACCGGTCTCGGTCTGCCACCAGGTATCGACGATGGGGCAGCGCTCTGCGCCGATGACGCGGTGATACCAGATCCAGGCTTCCGGATTGATCGGCTCACCGACGCTTCCCAGTAGTCTCAGCTTCGATAGATCCGATCGGGCAGGAAGCTCATCTCCGAGCTTCATGAGCGCGCGGATGGCGGTGGGCGCGGTGTAGAAGACGGTGACCCCGTGACGCTCGCAGATCTGCCAGAAGCGCCCTGCGTCCGGCCACGTCGGAGCGCCCTCGTACAGCACGACGGCAGCCCCCAGCGAAAGCGGACCGTACGCCACATAGCTGTGCCCGGTCACCCAGCCCACATCGGCGGTGCACCAGAACACATCGTCCTCGCGAACGTCGAGGACCCAGGAGGTCGTGACCTTGGCCCCCAGAAGATATCCGGCAGTGGAGTGCTGAATGCCCTTGGGTTTGCCCGTCGATCCCGAGGTGTAGAGCAAGAAGAGAGGATGTTCGGCATCGACCCACACAGGATCGCACTGCGTCGAGTGCGCGGCGGTCGCGTCGTGCCACCAGACGTCACGGCGAGGATCCATGGAGACATCCTTGCCCGTGCGACGGTAGACGATGACTTTCTCGATGCTCGGACAGCCGGCGGCGAGCGCCTTGTCCGCGGCCGCCTTGAGCTCTACGACATGTCCTGCGCGCCAGCCTCCATCTGCGGTGACTAGAATCTTCGCGCCCGCATCCTCGATGCGATCCTTGAGCGAGAGCGCAGAGAACCCGCCAAAGACGACCGAGTGAATCGCCCCGATGCGAGCGCAGGCGTACATCGCGACGATCGCCTCGGGCACCAGCGGCATGTAGATGACGACCCGATCTCCGCGGCTGACGCCCAGCGCGCGCAGCGTGTTGGCGAATCGGCACACCTCGGCGTGCAGTTCGCGGTAGGTCAGTTTGCGGATGTCCCCGGGCTCGCCCTCGAAGATGATCGCAGTCCTATGACCGCGCTTGGCCAGATGCGCATCGAGACAGGTGTGCGATACGTTGAGCTGTCCGTCCGTGAACCAGCGGTAATTCGGCGCACGAGACTCATCGAGTGAGACAGTGAAAGGCACGTGCCAACTCAGCTCGCGTCTGGCATGGTCGCACCAGAAGGCGATGGGGTCGGCGGCTGCCTTGCGCCGCATCGCGCTCAGATCCTTCGCCTGAACGATGGCACGCGTGGCGAACTGGCGCGGCGGCGGGAAAAGTCGCTCTTCGAGCAGGATCGAGCGGATATCTTCGCCGGCCCGTTTCATGATTTCTTTGCGCGCTTTGGCCATGATGGTCTCTCGCGACTCGAGACTGTACGAAGGGGGACAGTGTATACCGTAGCGGCAACGCGCCGGCCCTGGAGGGGCCTCGTGCGTCGGGCGGCGATGCTGTGTGCTCCTGTGCGCGGGAGCAGCCGTGTCTGCCAGCGGTCGCGCAATGAGCAGCCCGCCTTCGCTCCTTTCGCGCTGCGGGTCGGTGGGCGCGGGTGCGGAGCTCAACCTCCGCATCCCAGTCCCGGCGCAGGACGCCGTGCGCATTGAAATCCGCCAGCGCGGATTGGCCGTGGTGGGCCGCCTGCGCGAAGGCCCGCTCGAGCACATCGTCACCTCTGCCGTCGATCGGGTGGGATCGATCAGCCTGCTGTCGCAGGCGGCGCATGCGCAGCAGCTGACGCTTCGGGTCTTCTCACGCGATTCGCCACAGATCCGCGCCGAGACCTGCGTCTTCGTCGCGAGCCTTGGGCCATCCCCGAGCAGTCGACTGGAAGCGGAGCGAGCGATCCAGGCGGCCGAGGAGGCGGTGTACCGCCGCCAATGGCAGGCGGCGTTCGATGACTATGGTCGTGGCGCGCGCATATTTGATGGACTGCATCGCGCACGTGACGCGGCAGCCGCGCGCCATGCGATGGCCCAGATTGCCTACGACGACCTGCGCCGCAAGCGCGATAGTTACGCACTCGCGGCGGCGGCACTCGCAGGGGCACAGGACGACGAGCCGGTCCTGGGCGTACGCGAGGTGCTCCTGGCCAAGGCGCTGCTGGAGCTGCCCGCGAGCGATGCCGGGTTGGCGCTCGGCGTGCAGGCGCGACTTGATTCGGCCGCGGCGCATTTCAAGGATCCGCGCGACCGCCGCGAGTTGCCTCGCTTGTGGAATCTGCAGGGGTTCGTGCAGTTCCAATCAAACACCGAGCGCGCATACCGGCTGTTTGCTGCGGCCGCAGACGAATGCAGCCGGCTCAAGGACCTCGAGTGCTTCGCTCGCTCACGCCAGAACATGGCCGTCGTGGCCGAGGAACAGCAAAGCTACACGGCCGCGCTGTCTGATTACGAGGATGCGCTCAAGGCGCTCGATGGCGGGTTCTACCCGGACCTCGCCGCCGACACCTCGGGGAATCTCGGGCGGCTGCAGGCCAAGATCGGCCTCTTCAGCGCGAGCGAGCAAGCGCAGCGCGCTGCGATGCGTCTCTACGGGGTGGTGGGCGACTGCGAAGGCGCGCGCCTGAGCGCGCGCAGTCTCGGCGGACTGCTGCTGCAGGTCGGGAGTCTGGATGATGCCGCGACCTATCTGCAGGAGGTCGTCTCGCTCGACTGTCGCCAGCTCCTCAATACGGCGCGCGCGGCGCCTGAGCTCAAAGCGGGCGCACCGGCGCAGATTCCCGTGGATAGTGCGGAGCGCATGCGCTGCCGGCAGCCGGTGCAGCTCGGTGAGCTGAACACGGACGCCGACATTACGGTCTTCCACGCGTTGCTCGACTTGAGCGATGCGGCGCTGCTCGCCGGCGAGACCAGCGGCGCACGCCGCTGCCTCAGCCTCGCCGGTCCGTATGCGATCGATGCGCGCACCCAGATTCTGCTCGCCAATGCGCAGGGGAATCTGCTTCTCGATCAGCACAGTGCCCAGAGCGCGCGAGCGGCGTTTGCGCGCGCCATCGGCCTGGCAGACAGCGCGGCACTTGGGCCGACCGTCGAGTATCGAGCCGAGGCCGAGCTCGGCATCGCACAGTCCGGCCTCGTGCAGGGTGATCGCAGGCGATGCGCAACGCCACGCTTTTCTGGCTCTTGAGGAAAGCAGTGCGCGTGGCGATTTGAGTCAAGTGGTGGCTTCGCTGCGGGCTTTGGCCGCGGCGTACGCTCTCGCGCACCGCGAGGCGGAGGCGATCCGCATCCTGCGGCTCGCCGTCAGACTCATCGAGCAGGTACCGACCGATGGCCTGGATGCCGAGCGGCGCGCGACGTTTCTGGCGACTCAGCACGCCGTGTTTGCCGAGCTCACCGCCCTGCTGCTGCACGGGCCCGGAAGCGAAGCTGTGCGCGATGAGGACCGGATCTGGGACGCCTTTGTGGTGGCCGAGGAAGGTCGCGCGCGCAGCGCCCGTTACGCTCTTGATCCGCTCACATCGGCCAGGACGCCCGCCACGCGGGACGACGAGGCGCGACGCTACCGGCAGCTCCTCGCCCGCATCTCGGCATTGGCTGGACCGCAAGGGGCGGTGCGCGGCGATGTCGTACTGGATGGGATCGGTCGCATTGCACTCGATGAGCGCGACACGGCGTTCTCTCTGGATCGTGCGCAGCTCGCACGCGTTCTGCAGTCGAGTGGTGCGACGCTGGTGGAGTACGCGACCGGCGCCCGCGAAGCCTTTGCCTTCGTGATCGACGGCTCCCATATCCGCCTGGTGCCGCTCGGGGATCGCGACGCGATCAGTCAAGCATCGAGCGATCTGCTCGAGCAGCTGCGCGCTGCAGAACCCATACCCTCGCGCATTCGTGCAGCGGCAACGCGCCTGGCAGAGCTGTGCCTGTGGCCGCTCAGCGCATACCTGAGCACTAGCGTGGTGTTCGTGCCTGACGATGCTCTGCACACGGTGCCGTTCGCGCTGCTGCCCTGGTCGCGCGAGCGGCCGGCGGAGCTTCTGGTGCACCATGCCGACAGCTCACTCGAGCCTTCGGCGCTGCTGTTCGAGCGCTCCCGCTCACAGGCCGAAAGCGGAGCCGTACAGACTCCCCGCTTCGTGCTGGTCGGGGATCCCGTTTTCAATCGCACGGCGTGGCGCCGGCAATGCCTCGGCAATGCGCCCGTTCCCAGGACGGACTCTGATCTTGAGGATGCCTGGACCCAGGCACTGCCGCGTTTGACCGGTAGCCGCGCGGAGGTCGACTCGGTGGCGGCGCTGTTGCATCGAGCGTACCCTGACGGCGACGTCGCCACGCTGCTCGGGTGTCAAGCGACCGCGAGCGCTCTACGCAGCGACGCCCCGGATGCCTCGCTGCTGCATGTGGCGACGCACGGGCTCGTCGACGCCCGCAGGCCGCGTTTGTCGGCGCTGGCCTTGACACGCAGCGCGGATGGGCAGGATGGGGGGCTTTTCGGCTGCTCGATATCGTGCGCCTGAAATTGCATGCCCGTCTCGTAGTTCTAAGCGCCTGCGACACCTCGCGAGGTCGGCTGTTGCCGGGAGAAGGCGTGCTCGGCCTCGCGCAGGCATTTCTACAGGCCGGGGCAGCCTCCGTCGTCGCAACGTACTGGCGGGTCGAGGATGAGGCCACCGAGCCCCTGATGCGCCGTTTCTACCAGCATCTGCTTCTGGACCGGGTCACGGCCGCCGCAGCACTACGCCGCGCGCAGCTCGAGGAGCGTGAGGCCGATGAGGGTTCGTACGGCTGGGCCGCGTTCAGTCTCTACGGCAGGGCGGATACCACGATGTGATGAATCGCGGCGCACGGCTGAGATAACCACGCTCCTTGGAGCAGGTATGCAAGGTTGGAATTTTTTTGCAGTACCCGCACAAGGAGATCCTGATGACCCGCACTGCCACTGTACTACTGGGCCTCGCCGCTTTCTGTCTCACCGCGACTGCGCAGGCGCATATCGGCGCCCCGGATTGCGGCACGCTCCGCACCCATCTGAAAGACTGTGGGACGCTCCGCACGCACCTCAAGGACTGTGGGACGCTTCGCACGCATCTCAAGGACTGCGGAACGCTCCGCACGCATCTGCAGGAGGCTCGGGACGCCATGATCTAGGCGTCTTCCGCAGCGGCGGTGAGATTCTCGCCGGCCGCATCCTAATTTCGCGCGGCGGCCCACCGTCAGGGGCCGCCGCCTCCGGGCAGTTACAATTCAAAGATCGCCCCAGTAGCGCGACGTCCCGTCGCGTGTGCTACATTCGAGTGGGCTGACCGCGCGAATGAATATGTCAACCAGCGCGGTGGCGATCGGCCTTCGGGATCCGGGGGCGCGACGGCATGGAAAGCACAGATTCGCGCCCTCGCGGGCCATACAAAGAACGATGAGTGAGGCGAACCTCCTGACGAGCGCAGCTCTGGCGCCTGCCGGTAAGGCGCCCGGCGATGCGTGCGCGGATTCCTCGTTGGTCGCTGCCATCAGCGACGGCAGCACGTTGCGTGACGAGCTTTATGTGAGATACCGCCGCCCCCTGCTGCAGGTATTTCTGCAGCGGCGAGTGCAGCGTGACGTCGCTGAAGATTTGCTCCAGCGCACATTTCTGCAGGCCATTCAGAAGATTCGTAGTGACGGACTCGAGGATCCGAGCAAGCTGGGGGGGTACCTCTACCGCACTGCATGCAATCTGGCGACTGCGTACTGGCGCGGGGAGCTTGCACGCAGGCAAGATTTCGACGCGAAAGAGCTCGGTGAGCTGAAGGATGAGGCTCTGTCGCTCGAGGAACGAGTCGACAACGAGATCCTGGCGAAGTGGGTGCGAGGATTGATGGGTCGCCTTACGCTCGCGCGCGATCGCGAGGTGTTGGTGCGCTTCTATCTGCACGAGGAGTCGAAGGATTCGATCTGCAGAGCGCTGGATCTCAGCGACCTGCAGTTCAATCAGGTGCTCTGGCGGGCGCGACAGCGCTTCGGCGAGATCCTGCGGAAAAACGGGATCATGCACGCCCGCTGAGAACCGGCTCTAAAGGGATTGCGACAAATGGAACACTTGCGCTTCAAAAGCAGTCAGACGCCCGCCGCGTACGTCGCCGGCGGACTCGACTCGAGGGCTCAGGAAGCCTTCGAGCTGCACATGATGTCCTGTCCGCAGTGCGTCGATGAGGTCGAGGCCTGGCGCACCATCAAGGACAAGGTCGTGGATGAGACGGGATTGAGAGCGCGGGAGCCCGCGGTCGCCGTACTCGCGGCTGCGACCCCCGCCGGTGCATCTTTCATGAGCTGGCGCCTTGCGATCTCGCTCGTGGCGATGATGTCCGTCGGCGCGACGGCGGGATGGTATGCCCGCTCCACACAGGGGCCCGCTCTGAACAGCGACAGCCTGGGCTTCTACAGTCTTCCGGTGCGCACGCGCGGTGCGGCCGAGTGTGTGTCGCTGCGCCTCGACGCGCCGGTCAAGCTCATCGCGGTTCGCGTACCAGGCGCCGCGGCCGAGCAACGGCTGGTGCCCGTCGATAGCGCGGGACGGGATCTGAGCTCGGACAGCTACGCCGTGCGTACGCAAGGCGATGGTAGCTGGCTGGTGCGCTTGCGTGCCACGAGCGTTCGCGGCGGAAGCGTACGCTTCGAAGCACGCAGCGCCGACGGCACAGCCGATCCCCGCGGCTGCGTCGCGAGCAGCGCCAGGGACTGAGGCGTCACCTCCGTCGATCTCGATGTGCAAATCCGCCGCCTCGAAGCGGCGAGCGCGGTGCGGCGGCTGCAGCGCGCGTATGGCTACTACATCGACGCGGCCATGTGGGATGCGGCCGCGGATCTCTTCACACTCGACGGGTCCATAGAGCTCGGGCTCGATGGTATCTACCGCGGCCGCGAGCGCGTGCGCGAGTATCTGCACGCACTGGGTCAAGGCCGATCGGGCCTGCTCGACGGACAGCTGCAAGAATACTTTCAACTCCAGCCGCTGATCATGGTGGCACCGGACGGCTTGAGTGCGCGCGCCCGCTGGCGCGCCTTCGTGCTGTCGGGACAGCTCGGTGGGGCAGCTTTCTGGAGCGAAGGTCCCTACGAGAACGAGTATCGGATCGAGCACGGCTGCTGGCAGATCGGAAAGCTGCACTGGTATCAGACATTCTGCGTGCCTTACGTCGGCGGCTGGCCGCGCAACGCCGATGCGAACGGTGGTGTCTACGTCGGCCAGCGGCTCAGGCCCGATGCCGAACCGTCCGAGCGGTACGCCACCTGGCCAGCCGTGTACACGCCGCCCTTTCACTGCCTTGAGAGCCGATCGGATCTGGCGGCAAGCCCCGCTACGGCGGATGCAAGCGATCTCGAGCGTCACGTGCAGCAACTGACGGAACGTCCGCGCCATCGAGAATCTCATCTCCGCGTACGGCTATTATCTGGACAAGCAGCTGTGGGACTCTCTCGCCGAGCTCTTCGTGGAAGATGCGACGATGGAGATCTCGCAACGCGGGATCTACGTCGGCCGGCAGCGCATCCGCGCTGCGCTCGAGCTTTTCGGCTCCCAGGGCATCGAGCGCGGACACCTGCACAATCACCTGCAGCTTCAGCCTGTGATTCACGTGATGCCGGACGGCGTGCGCGCCTTCTGCCGCAGCCGCGCCTTCAGCCAGCTGGGCAGCTACCAAGGCAGTGGCATCTGGCACGGTGGCGTCTACGAGAACGAGTTCGTCAAGCAGCGCGGGGACTGGAAATTCAAGCGGGACCACATCTACACGACGTTCTTTGCGGACTATGCCCGCGGCTGGAAGGAGGGCGCGCGTGCGGCTGCGAAAGTGAGCGACACGATTGCGCCCGATCTGCCGCCGAGCGAGGTCTACGAAGCGTTTCCGGGTGTGTATGTCCCGCCATTTCATTATCGCCATCCGGTCACCGCCGGCGAGCGCTCGACGCTCGCGCAGATCGCCACGCACGCAAGCCCGGCCGGCCTCGTCCGCCGCATCGAGCGACTCGAGGACGAGCAGGCCATCGAGATCCTGCAGAGAGCGTATGGCTATTTCGTCGACAAGGCCCTGTGGCGCGAAGCGGCTGATCTGTTCGCCGAGGACGGCACGCTCGAGATCGGCGGCCGGGGAGTCTTCGTCGGCAAAGCACGGGTGCTCGAGTACCTCGAGTGGCTCGCTCCCGAGGGACTGACTCGCGGCAGGCTGTTCGAGCACATGCAGCTGCAGCCGATCATCACGCTCGACCCGCACGGCTCGAACGCCCACGGCCGCTGGCGCTTCTTCGCTCAGGTCGGCATCCATCAGGAGCTTGCGGTCTGGGGCCTCGGCACGTACGAGAACGAGTACGTGAAGGAAAACGGTATCTGGAAAATCCGCGTGCTGCACGCGTACTTCAGGATGTACACGCCGTACGAGGACGGCTGGGGACGCACCGCGCTTCCGATCACGCAGCCGCAGAAGGATTTACCGCCTGATCGTCCGCCGACGACCGCACCGGCGCATTATCCTTCGCCGTTCGTGCCCCCGTTTCACTTCCGACATCCGGTCACCGGGCTATAGCAGCTTCAGCAGCTTGGCGCCGTCCGGACTGCCGAGACCGGTACACGCATCCCAGCCTTCGGCGGCGGCGTAATCCCCGTTGTTACCCTGGCTGATGTCACGCAGAGATTCCGGACTCTGATAGAGCTGCGGATTGATGAAGCCGCCGGACTTGCCGGTCGACTGATTGATGATCGCAATGAGTGCCGCCCAGAGCGGTGCAACGGCGCTCGTGCCACCGATGACCGAATCCGTGCCGTCGATACGAACGGCGTATCCCGTCTCGGGATCCGCATCACCGGACACATCGGGGACACCGCGCTGTGTCAACTCGGTCACCACGCCCTGCCGTGCCACCTTGACACCCGCCTGCCAGGCGGGCCGCGGGAAGACAGCACTGACCCCACCGCCCGTGGCACCACCGGTCGTTCCATCGTTCCAGACGACCTCGCTTGTGATCGCATTCGCGGCACCGTGCAATGTCGTGCCTCCGCAGCTCAACACGTGCGGGCTCGAGGCCGGGAAATCGACGTGATCCAGGCCGTCGCTGACGCCGTCGCTCGAGCCGCTGTCCCCTGCCGCAACGCAGATGCTGATGCCGAGCGCGGCCGCCGACTGAAATGCGTTGTCGAACGCCTGCAGCGCCTGCGCCGTCCAGCCCGACTCGGCACTGCCCCAGCTGATCGACAGGATCGTGGGACGGTTCTGCGTGTCGTGAATCGCAGTGGTCACGGCATCGAGAAAGCCTGCATCGGTATTCGGCGCGAAATACACGACGATGTCCGTGCCCGGAGCGATCGCTCCCACGACCTCGATGTCGAGCAGCACCTCCCCGTCCGGCCCGTTCGCACTGCCCGTGGGACTGTTTGCGGCGTGATCCACCGAGACGGCGCTCACTTTGGGCGAGGCGATACCCAGTGCCTTGAAGTACGCCGCCAGGTCGGCGGGCTGGAAACCGCCGCCGAGCTCGATGAGCGCCACGCACTGTCCGGTGCCTGTGCCAGCGGGAAAGCCGTAGAGCGCCGCGACCTGCGGCGGCGTGAAGGATCCCGCATCGGCCTTGGCGCGCGCCGCATCGGTCGCTCTCAAGCGAAAGTGCGGCCGCGCCTGCGGCCTGTTGTCGAGGCCCAGCACGGCCTCGATGATCCCGTCGAGCTCTGCAGGAATGTGAACGAGCCCCGTGCGGCCGCGATAGGTTCCGCCCGGATGCTCGTACTGCTGCAGCTGGACCGAAAAGGCCGCTTCGAACTGTGCCACCGTTCCCGAGAGAATCACGGTGCGGCGTACGGCATCGCTGTGTGCGACCGCCAGTCCGTGCGTGCGCGCAAAGCGGCGCACCGCGCCCAGATCGACACTGCTCGAGGCATGCTTTCTGGCAAAGGCATCACGTGTCAGGCGCCGGACGGTGCGATCACCGGCGCTCATCGCTGCCACTCGCTCATCGAGCTCAGCTCGGGCGCGTCTGCGCACGAGCACGGTAACCTCGAGGCGCTCCGTCGGATTTGCCGACCCGATGAGACGCGCGCCCGGCAGAGGGGCGCGCTCACTTCCCTTGAGAGGCACATGAGCCATGGTGTCTCAGCTTACGGGAAGCTGGGCGATCCGTTCGGCCTGTCTGCGCAGCATGGGCCCGAAGCCGTGGTAATCGAAGAAGTCCCCGAGCCCCGCAAGGTCGGGCGGACGACGGCACAGCTCGTTCGTGTTCAATGGCAGAGGGACCTCGCACTCGATGAGCGTGAGCCGGCGGGCCAGATAAGCCGCATCACGGTGAGCGCGCAGTCGCGCGATCAGCGCGGTCGCGCCGCGCAGCTTGAGGTTCGCAAGCCGCTCGAGGTCGGCATACAGCTCATCGAGCGAATCGAATTCACGCATCAGAGCCGCAGCAGTCTTGCGGCCGACGCCGGGCACGCCCGGAATGTTGTCGACGGCGTCGCCCGCGAGCGCCAGGTAGTCGGCGAACCGCTCGGGTACGACGCCGAAGCGGCGCTCGATGTCGGCATAGCGCAAGCGCTCGCGCGAGCCATAGTTCCAGTAGAAGTCGCCCTCGCGAACGAGCTGCGCCAGATCCTTGTCGCAGCTGACCAGGGTCGCGCAGATCCCCTCGGCGCGCATCGAGCGGGCGATGCTGCCGATGATGTCGTCCGCCTCGTACTCGCGCGCGCCGAACGCCGCAATGCCCGCGAGGCGACAGAACTCGAAGCACCGCTCGAACTGCAATGCTCAGGCCCGGCGGCGCCGGGTCACGATTGGCCTTGTAGGGCGGATAGATGCGGCTGCGAAAGCAGTCGGTGCAGCTGTGATCGAACGCCACGGCGATGTAGGCAGGACGCACATTCTCGATGAGGTCGCCCAGAAAGCGCGCGAACCCGAACAATGCGTGCGCGGGATTGCCGTCGCGGTCCGGCATCGCAGGCAGCATGGAGTAGTACGCCCGAAAGACGTAGACGGAGGCGTCGACCAGGTAGATCAAGATGCGCTCGCCACGGCTCGGCGATGCATCAGGCGAACCAGCGCTGGATACGATCGTGCAGTGGGCTCGAGCGGGGGAAATGCGCGAGCAGATATTCCATTTGGTCGGCGAGCACGCGGCGTCCCTTCAGGAAGATGTACTCGGCATACGTGGGCGTGAATGGCACCGCGATCAGCTGCATCCTCGCCTGCTCGGGCGTGCGCGAGGCCTTCTGGTTGTTGCAGCGACGGCAGGCCGTCACGACGTTGGTCCAGGAGTCGACTCCGCCCTGACTGAAGGGCCGAATGTGATCGCGCGACAGCTCGCGCGCCGCAAACCGCATGCCGCAGTACATGCAAAGATACGCATCGCGGCGGAACAGCGTCTGATTGTTGAGGGGCGGTGTGTAGTCGTGGCGCGTGTTGCCGGGATTTCCCGTGTGCCCCACGGTCGCGATGATCGAGTGAACCTGCAGGATGGTCCGCAGTCCCGTACGCGCGTTGACGCCGCCGTACAGCGGATAGATGAGCGATCCGCAGGTGTAGGCCACCTGCTCCTGCGTGTACAGACTGGCGGCCTCCTTATAGTCGATCCACTCGAGCGGCATGCCGGCCACATCCGTGCGCAGGACAAGCTGTGACAAGCCGCGCCCGACGGGATTGGCGACCCGCAGGTTCCCGTGATAGCCGTGATCGGCTCGATCCAGATCTATGCCCAACATTGGTGCTGTAAGATAAGGCAGCTTTGTGCAAGAATTCAACGTTACAAGGTCTTCATTTCACTACAATTTCCAGAAGAAGCCATAAGAGGCGCTCATGCCCGTAACCATCGGCGCGCTGCGTGAGAGCGCGCCACAAGAAACCCGCGTCAGCGTGGTCCCTGAAATTAGCGACAAACTGACTCAGGCCGGAACGCACGTGCTGCTGCAGCGAGGCGCGGGAGAGCGCGCGCAGTTCCCGGATGCAGCCTACAAGAACATCGAGTGGAGCGATGGCGCCGCCCCGGTGCTCGCACGCTCGCAGGTGATTCTGACGGTGCAGCCACTCGCACTCGCAGAGATCACGCAGCTTGCGCCCGGCACCGTCGTGGTGGGCTTCATGCAGCCCCATGCGCGCGCCGCCGAAGTCAAGGCGATGCGCGACCGCAAGGTCACGAGCTTTGCGATGGAGCTCGTGCCGCGCATCTCGCGCGCGCAGTCGATGGATGCGCTGTCCTCACAGGCGGCGATCGCAGGCTACAAAGCGGTACTGATTGCCGCGACCCACTTGTCGAAGTTCCTGCCGATGCTGACGACCGCAGCAGGCACGATTCGTCCAGCGCAGGTGCTCGTGATCGGCGCTGGTGTGGCGGGGCTGCAGGCCATCGCCACGGCCAGGCGCCTCGGGGCCGTGGTCGAGGCTTACGACGTGCGCGGCGCCACCAAGGAGCAGGTCAAATCGCTCGGCGCGAAGTTCGTCGACACGGGCGTGAGCGCCGAGGGACAGGGCGGGTACGCACGCGAGCTGACCGAGGAGGAGCGGCGCAAGCAGCAGGAAGTGCTCGATGCCCGCATCGCCGCGGCCGACGCGGTCGTCACGACCGCCTCCGTGCCTGGGCGGGCGGCGCCCAAGATCATCTCGCGCGCGGCCGTCGAGCGCATGCGTCCGGGATCGGTCGTGGTGGATATCGCCGCAGAGCAGGGCGGCAACTGCGAGCTGACCCGGGCCGGCGAGGTGGTCGAGCACAATGCGATCAAGGTGATCGGCCCCATCAATCTGCCGAGTCAACTCGCCTACAACGCGAGCGAGATGTACGCGCGCAATCTCTTCAATTTCCTGCGACCCGCGCTCGCCAAGGGCGAGCTCGCGATCGACTGGAACGACGAGGTGTTCGCGCAGTCGTGCCTGACGCACGATGGGGCGATCCGGCACGAGCCAACACGCAAGGCGCTCGAGGGCTAGCACATGACGGGAATGGTGGCGCTTTACATCTTCATGCTCGCGGCTTTCACCGGCTACGAGGTCATCTCCCGCGTGCCAGTCATCCTGCACACACCTTTGATGTCCGGATCGAACTTCGTGCACGGCATCGTGCTCGTGGGCGCGATGGTGGCACTGGGCGAAGCCCACACACCGCTCGAGAAGACGATCGGCTTCATCGGTGTCCTGCTTGCGGCCGGTAACGCCGTCGGCGGTTACGTGGTCACCGAGCGCATGCTCGAGATGTTCAAGTCGAGCGGCGGTGGGGGTAAGGGCGCGCCCGGCGGCAAGGGGACGCACTGATGCCATTCAGCGCAGCCACCGTGATCCAGGCGAGCTACTTCGTCACGGCCGTTCTTTTCATCATGGGACTCAAGCGCATGAGCTCGCCGCGCACGGCCCGCAGCGGCATTCTGTGGGCCGGCGCGGGCATGCTCGTGGCGACGCTGGTCACGCTTCTTTACCCGGGAATCGCCACCGAGAACTATCCGCTCATCATTGCGGCCATCGTCGTCGGCACCATCGCGGCATGGTGGAGCGGCAAGCGCGTCGCGATGACCGATATGCCGCAGATGATCGCGCTCTACAACGGCATGGGAGGCGGTGCTGCCGCCGCCATCGCGGCCGTCGAGCTGTATCGCGGTGAGTCGCATGGCTATGCGGTCTCGAGCCTCGCCGTATTGGGCGGCATCATCGGCGCCGTCTCGTTCGGCGGCAGTCTCATCGCCTTCGGCAAGCTGCAGGGTCTCATCAACCGCTCGCTGCGCTTCCCGGGACAGCAGGTGATCAATCTACTGATCCTTGCGGCGGCGATCGTGCTCGGCGGCCTGGTGGCGGCCGAGCTCAATACGACGCCGATGGTCGTTACCGGGTTTTTCGTGCTGGCGCTGGTGCTCGGAGTCACCATGACTCTGCCGATCGGCGGCGCCGACATGCCCGTCGTGATCTCGCTCTACAACGCGTTGACCGGACTTGCCGTCGGCTTCGAAGGATTCGTCCTCAACAACGCCGCCATGATCATCGCGGGCACGGTGGTCGGCTCGGCCGGCACGCTGCTCACGCAACTCATGGCCAAGGCCATGAACCGCTCGCTCGGTAACGTGCTGTTCTCCGGGTTCGGCGACACCGGTGCAGTCACCACGGGCACGGTGTCGGGGAGTCTCAAGCCGATCGAGGCCTCCGACGCAGGTGTCATGATGGCTTTTGCGCAGAAGGTCATTGTCGTGCCCGGGTACGGCATGGCGGTGGCACAGGCTCAGCACAAGATCTGGGAATTGTCCCAGCTGCTCATCGATCGCGGCGTGACGGTAAAATTCGCCATTCACCCGGTCGCCGGGCGCATGCCCGGACACATGAACGTACTGCTGGCCGAGGCGGGCGTGCCTTACGATCTGATCGCCGATCTGGATGAGGTGAACTCCGAGTTCGAGACCGCGGACGCGGCCCTCATCATCGGCGCCAACGATGTGGTGAACCCGGTCGCGCGCACCGACAAGTCGAGTCCGATCTACGGTATGCCCATCCTCAACGCGGACAAGGCGAAGAATGTCATCGTCATCAAGCGTGGGAAGGGCGCGGGCTTCTCGGGCATCGAGAACGCGCTTTTCTATCTGGACAATACCCGCATGCTGTATGGCGATGCGCAAAAAGCGGCCGCGGAGCTGATCCAGGCCGTGAAGGCCGTCTGAGCGGTGCGTTCGATGGCGGATGCTCACAGTTCGCTCGGGCCAGATCACGCGGGTGTGCGCGTGCCACCGCCGCTCATCTACGCGGCAGGATTCGGCCTCGGCTTGCTGTTGCAGTGGATCCTGTCGGCCCCGGCGATTCCGCTCTTCGGTGGCCGTGTGGCTGCACTCCTGTGCCTCATGCTCTGGCTCGCGCTGTTCGTGCCGAGCATCAGCCTGTTCCGCCGGGCGCACACGAACATCGTGCCGAGCAGGCCGACCACCAGGCTGATCGAGTCCGGTCCGTATCGCTTCACGCGCAACCCCATGTACGTCTCGCTCATCAGTCTTTATGTGGGACTCACGCTCTGGTTCGATGCACTCTGGCCTCTTGCCCTGCTGCCCCTCGTGATCCTGACGGTCCGCTACGGTGTGATCGCCCGCGAAGAACGCTACCTGGAGCGCAAGTTCGGGCGTGATTACCTCACCTACAAGACACGCGTGCGGCGCTGGATCTGAGAGGATCGCCGTGAACATCGCCGTGCTCGCATCGCATGCCGGCACGACGTTGCAAGCGGTTCTGGATGCGTGCGAGCGCGGAGCGATCGCCGCTCGCGTGACACTCGTCATCAGCAACAACGCAGAGTCCGGCGCGCTCGAGCGAGCACGTCGTGCGCACGTGCCGGCGCTGCATCTGTCGAGCAGGACTCATCCGGAACCGGCTGCACTCGATCGAGCCATCCGCGACGCCCTGATCGGGAGTGCTGCCGATATCGTTCTGCTCGCGGGGTACATGAAGAGGCTGGGTCCTGCCACGCTCGCCGCCTTCTCCGGCCGCGTTCTCAATACACACCCCGCATTGCTGCCCAAGTTCGGAGGCCAGGGCATGTATGGCGAGCACGTCCATCGGGCCGTGCTCGCGGCGCACGAGCCCGTGACGGGGGCTTCGATTCACCGGGTGGATGAAAACTATGACACCGGCGCCGTGATTGCGCAGGTGACCGTGGCGGTCGAGCCGCAGGACACGCCACAGACTCTCGCGGCACGCGTTCAGCAATCCGAACGGCAGCTCATCGTTCAGGTGCTGGCCGAGATTGCCCAACGCGGCGCATACGTGGGACAAAGGAAGGCCACGCCGCAATGAACTTCACGGGGCGCTGCCACTGCGGCGCGATCGGCTTCGACTACGCGACCGCGCGCGCGCCGGCCGACTGGTCCGTCAGGGCCTGCCAGTGCGCATTCTGTCGCGCACATGCCGCACTGAGCACGTCCGACTCCGCGGGTCTGCTGGCATTCAATGCTCCGGAGCCGGCGCGGCTCGAGCGCTACCGCTTCGGATTGAAGACGGCGGACTTCCTGTTATGCAATCGATGTGGGGTCTACGTGGGCGCAGCCATCGCGGTCGAGCGCGGGCGTTACGGCATCATCAACGTCAACGCCCTGACGGTGCTCCCCGCGCAGATCGCTCAGCCCCAGCGCATGGCCTACGAGGGCGAAAGCACCGCGCAACGCAGCCTCAGGCGCGAGCAGCGCTGGACGCCCCTCCACGGGGGAATTTGAAGAAGCCGCGGCGTTGGCCGCGCTTCGGGCTACTTCTTCTTGGCCGCGCGGCGCTTCTTCTTGAGCGGGCTCTTTGGCCGTGTCTTGCCGAAGGAACCGCGATAGATCTTGCCGCGGCGGCTTCTGCGATCACCCTTGCCCATGCTTGTCGACTCCAGCGGCTGTTTCGGGCGCGCAGTCTAGGCGAGCGCAAGCGCGCGATCCAGCTCGAGCTTGTCAAACTTGTCTCGTATGACAGCATACTGTAAGGTGCGCCGCGGTTCGTGACCTTTCCCCTTTCCGCCCCGCCTGCCGCGCCCTCCTAGCACCACGCACGGCTTCCGAGTTGAGAAAAGCCGAAATCGTTCTCGATCCAGATGTGAGTGTTTTTCAGGAGCCTTTTTAATGACGAAGATCTACGTCGGAAACCTGCCGTTCTCGGCTGACGAGAGCGAGATCCGCACCCTTTTCTCTCAGCACGGCACGGTCGAGTCGGTCAATGTGATCACCGATCGCGATACCGGGCGCCCCCGCGGGTTCGCGTTCGTGGAGATGTCGCGTGCGGATGCCTCGCGCGCCATTCAGAATCTCAACGGTAAGGACATGGGCGGCCGGCCTCTGCGCGTCAACGAAGCGCAGGAGCGCACCGGTGGTGCCCGCGGCGGCGGCGGGCCGAAGCGCTGGTAGTTTTAGTTCAGGGAGCGCCGATCGCGTATCGCACAGCGAACGTGACGGCGCTCTCGGTCGCGAAGGGCGAGACGCCCAGAAAAAGGATCCGGTTGGATTCGTAGCTGCGCACGCGCAGCCACTCGAGCGTGAGGCGCAGATGCGCGTCATGCTCGTAGACGTACGCGACCGAGCCCGCATGCCCTGCCTGTGCGCCGAAGGGCGTGTTCGCGGCGGGGCTCACCGAGAACGTGTCGTAGCGTGCGCTCAGCACGTGACGGCCGATGCGCTTCGAGAGGAGCGCATAGTTCGTCTTGAAGGCCCACTCAAACTCGACGGCTGCCGGAGCGACGTAGGTCTCTCCTTCCATCCATTGATAGATCGCCGTCCAGCCGCCCGGCAGCTCGGCGCGAGCACCGACCGTGTCAAAGCGAGTCTCCCAGGCGTGCTCGCCCAGAATCGGGTCCATCGCAGACGGATTGGCCTGGTTGTCATAGTGCAGCGCGCGCACGAGCAGACGATCGAGATAGTGCACGTCGAGGCCGCCGTAGATACCAGCGCGTCCGTCGATTTCGTGGAATTCCTGAATGCCCGAGACGGGCTGGGCGAACGGCAGGCCAACCCGGCCCCACAGTGTCGTCTGCCGGTCATCGAGGGCGAACCCATGTAGTGCGAGCCCGACCCCTGCCGGGTCGTTCCAGCCGAATACCCCAGCGCTCACGGCGACATCGAAGTCGTAACCCAGATGGGTGCCGAGCCACGCGAGCTGGGTCTCGAGCCCGATGGTGCGCAGCTCCTCGGCGACCCAGGAGTCGAGCGCGGAGAAGGCGATCGTATAGGGCGACTCCCAACCGGGAGCCGTGTTCTCCAGTGAGATCGGCGCATAGAAGGCACCGGCCTTCACTCGCAGCCGCCAGCCCCCGCGCGGATAAGGCCGCAGCTGCAGGAAGGCTTCGGTGAGTCCGACGGGGCTCTTGTCGTGATCGCCCCAGGCGGACGCGTCGATCTTGAAGTCGAGGATATCGCCCAGGGGCTGATCGATTGCGAGCCGTGCCCGCCCGAGGCGCACGCCCGATTGATTGTCCCCGAAGCGTAATGCACCGAGCCCGCCGTCCAGGAATGAGCGCTGCCCTTGCGAGTCTACGTAGCGTGTATCGACGGAGAGCTGCCAATCGGTGGACTGTGCGACCGTGCTCGCAAGCGCAAGCAGGAGCGCCGCGCCGAAGCGCAGGCACTGCGAACCCGAAAGACTCTTTAGTAGGCGTCCCATGAGTGCAGCCGCCCCTCGAGCGGTGTTGGGCGCAAGGGCTTCGTGACCCGAACCGTCAGCTCACCCTGGGCGCTCTCGCTCACATTGACCTCGCCAGTGAGCACACTCGGGTCACCGTGCAGGCGCGGGTGCCAGACCTCGATGCGGTAGCGTCCCGCGCTCACGCCGCTGGCCGCCCAGATACCCTCGCTCCCTGTGCGGCCGAAGTACGGTGCGTCCGTCACGAGAATGTAGGCGAGCATGTGGTCGTGGATGTTGCATCCGAGCGTGACCAGGCCCACCTGGTCGAAATGCTCGGGCGGATACCGCTTGCCTCGATAGAGAGGCAATTGAAACTTGTGCGCCGCCGAGAACGAGTAAACCTCGTGACTCGTCGCATCCGTGTTGGGGAAATCCACCGTCGATCCGACGGGGATCACCAGCACGTCGGGTGAGAAGGACAGGTCGACCTGGTCCATCGACGCCTTCATCGGCGCGGCCGGGCGCGCTGCCGCCTCGAGGGGATGCGCCGTGATCACGGCGCCGGGCAGCGGCTTACCGTCCGCGAGCCGTACCGTCACGCTCAGCGAGGCGGCCCGGACGGCAGCCGAGCTCAAAGTGCTCAGCAGCAGCAGTGCCACGGGGACAAGAGTCCGTGGGAAACGGAGCAATGGCGATCCTTGCAGCATGTCAGTGCAGAATTCGCGTGCGCGATATCTCACTCTCGAGCCGCGAGTCTCGCGGCTATACCAAATGGTGCATACGATGAGCGGTGCGCATTCGAGCATATGTCATGGACAGTTTTCGCAACCGGCTTCTCGTGCTGCTCATCGGTCTGGTGCTCGTCATCCAGACTGTGACCCTGTTCGCAGTCCTCGCCCGGACGGCACGGGATGTCGAGGCGCGCGCCGCCGAGCAACTGCGCTCGGGCGGCTCGGTGGTGCAGCAGTTCGTGCGCTTTCGCGCCAGCCAGCTCGCAAACGCCGTGGCCGTGCTCGCAGCGGACTTCGGCTTCCGCGAGACGGTTGCGGGCGGTGATCCGGCGACCATGCTCTCCGCGGCCCGCAATCATTCGCAGCGCGTGGGCGCAGATCTCATGCTCGTCATGGATACCGAAGGGCGGGTGCTCGTCTCCACGACGCCGGTCGCGCGCGAGCAGGCCGCCTCACTCGGCAATCTGCTCAGTGATGTGCGCAGTGGTCACGATGATCAGACACACTTCATGGTCCTCGGCGGCCGGCCCTTTCAGTTCTTCATCGCTCCGGTACGCACCCCCGAGACCATTGCCTGGGTTGCGCTCGCATTTGCAGTCGATGACCGGCTCGCGCAGCGCATTCGTGATGTCGTCGGCGTGCATGTGAGTCTCATCGCTTATGACGCGGACGGTACCGGGCGCGTCGCCTCGACTCTGCCCGCCGATGAGCGCACCGATCTCGCACTGCACGTACGCGAAGGTCTCGGCACGCTCGATGAGTCCGTAGCCGCAGCTCGGCGCCTGGGCGCCACGGACTATCTGAGTTTCGCGCACCGGCTCGATAACGATCGCGATGGGCTGTACGTCATCCTGCAGAAGCCGATGTCCGAGGTGCTCGCGCCCTACAAGGATCTGCGCAATGCGCTGCTCGCGATCGATGGCATCGCCCTTGCGCTTGCCATCGGTCTGGGGTTGCTTCTGAGCCGCAGCGCGACGCGGCCCATCGGCAAGCTGGTGCAGGCCGCACGGCGCATCCAGGCGGGATCCTATGACCAGTCGGTGAACGTGGGCGGGGGCGAGGAATTTCGCAGCCTGGCCACGACCTTCAATGCCATGCAGCAGGACATCGCCGAGCGCGAAGCGCGCATCTCGCACGACGCCTATCACGACTCGCTGACGGGTTTGCCGAACCGCGCCTTTGCGGAGCGTCATGTCGATGAGCTCTTGAAGCGCGAGCCGGACATGCACGGCGCGCTCATCATCGTCGACGTGCGCAACGTGCGCGAGATCAACGCCTCATTGGGTCATCACGTCGGCGACGATGCGCTGCGCGAGGCGGCCCAGCGGCTGCGGCAGAATGTCGGCGGGGGCGACCTGGTCGCACGCGTCGCGGCGAATCAGTTCCTCATCGTAGTGCGCGACTGCTCGCCGGCACGGGCGACGTTGCTCGCCGAGCAGTTTGCCGGCGTCACCCGTGCGACCCTTCACCTTCCGACCGTCAGCATCGAGCTGCACGCGAACGCCGGTGTGTGCGCCTACCCCGAGCATGGCGGCTCTGCGGGCGAGCTGCTGCGCCGCGCCCAGATCGCACTCGAGGACTCCGAGGAAGCACGGGGCGGCGTCGCGAGTTACCGCGCCGGCCGCGACGAGGAGCATCGGCGGCGGCTCGCGCTCGCGGGCGATCTGCGCGCCGCCATCGAGCAGGACGATCTGACGCTCGTCTATCAGCCGAAAGTCGCGGTAGCCACCCGCTCCGTCAAGAGTCTCGAGGCGCTGCTGCGCTGGTCGCATCCGAAACTCGGGGCGATTTCCCCTGCGGAGTTCGTGCCGATCGCGGAGCGGACAGGCATCTCGCGGCGCCTGACCAGCTGGGTCCTGCGGACGTGCGTGCACCAGATGCTGGCCTGGCGGCGGGACGGTCTTGAAGTCGAGGTGGCGGCGAATCTGTCGGCGACGGATATCCTCGATCCGGAGCTCGGTGAGGAGATCCTCGGCATCCTGCGCACGAACGGAATCGAGCCGACGCGTCTCGTGCTCGAGATCACCGAGAGCGCGGTGATGCGCGATGCGCCGCTCGCGGCGCGCAACATGCAGCTGCTGCGCGTCGCCGGTGTGCGCTTCGCGATCGATGACTTCGGCACCGGCTATTCGTCCCTGTCTCATTTGAGCCGCCTGCCCGTCGATGAGCTCAAGATTGATCGTTCGTTCATCACGCACGCCCACGAGCGTCGCGACGATGAGGCCATCGTCATGTCGACGATCGAGCTCGCACACAGCATGGGGCTGCGGGTCGTGGCCGAAGGCGTGGAGACCGCCGAGTGCTGGAACCTGCTGCGCCGGCTGGGTTGCGATTTCGCCCAGGGCTACCTCATCAGCCGGCCACTGTCGGCGACGGACATCGCGCCCTTCGTGCACCAGGCCAATCAGCTCTTGAGCAGCTCGGACTCCACGGTGCGGCAGATTCGTGCGCTCGAGGAGCTCTCGACGGTGCCGCGCCGCTCCTGATCAGCGGTAGCGCGCGAGAATCTTCTCCAGGCTCTTCGACCCGGGCGAGAGCTTCGCGAACGGAACGCGGTTCAGCGGCTCCTCCGGGGTGTGATTGAGCGCGTGAAAATCCGGCTGTGAGCCCTCGGCGTAGAGCAGCCCGGTCAGATATTCCCCTGCCTTGATGCGCTCCTGCACGTGCGCCGCCGCGGCCGAGCGGTTCGTGGGATCGTGGCTCGCATCGAGCTTGCGCAGAACGATGCGGCTGCCATCGTGCAGCGTCACGGCAGCCGACTCGCCGGCCGCATACTCGGCGGTGATGGTCTTCTCGAAGGGGATGAAATCGACGTTGACCGCAGGCTCGTAGTGCTCACGGGTGTACGCGTAGCTCTTGGTCGAGCCTTCGTGGTCGTTGAACGTCACACACGGTGAGAGCACATCGATGAGCGCGAAGCCCTTGTGGCGGATGCCAGCCTGGAGCAGCGGCACCAGCTGCTCCTTGTCGCCCGAGAAGCTGCGCGCCACGAACGATGCGCCGAGCGTCATGGCGAGCAGCACCGGATCGATCGGCGGCTGAAAATTGGTCTCGCCCTTCTTGGCCTTCGTCCCCACGTCTGCGGAAGCCGAGAACTGTCCTTTCGTGAGCCCGTACACACCGTTGTTCTCGATCACATACAGCATGTCGATGTTGCGCCGTATGGCGTGACAGAACTGCCCGAGCCCGATCGATAGCGTGTCGCCATCGCCGGAGACTCCGATGTAATGCAGCTGCCGGTTCGCGGCGCTCGCTCCGGTTGCGATCGATGGCATGCGCCCGTGCACGGAATTGAAGCCGTGGCCGCCGCTCACGAAATAGGCGGTCGTCTTCGATGAGCAGCCGATGCCCGAGAGCTTGGCGATATTCTGCGGCTCGAGACTCAACCCCCAGCACGCTTCGACCAGCGCTGCGGTGATCGAATCGTGACCGCACCCGGCGCAGAGCGTCGACAGAGCACCCTCGTAGTCACGGCGCGTGAGGTCGAGCTCATTGCGCGGCAGCGACGGGTGATGAACCTTGGGTTTGGCGATGAATGTCATGTCATTGAGCCTCGCGTTCTAGCGCGCCGCGCCGGCGCGGCCCGGAGCGCTGAGTCGATCCGGCTCCTCGCGTCTTTTGCCGCGCACCTCAGCAAGTACGCCCTCGACGATGAAGCTCGAGGAGATGGGCAAGCCGCTGTAGTGCAGCAGTGAGCGCAGCTTCGCCTTGTCGACGGCCGTCTCGAGCGTCAGCAGCGAGCGGAACTGCGCGTCGCGATTCTGCTCGACCACGAAGAGCAGTCGGTGCGCTGCCAGGAAGCGCTCCACTTCCTCCCCGAAGGGGAAGCCGCGCACGCGCATGTAGCTGAGTGCGATGCCTTCGGCTTCGAGTGCGTGCAGCGCCTCATGGATGGCACCGTCGCAGCTGCCGAGCGACACGATGGCAATCTCACTCGCTGTGTTGCCGTGGATGACCGGGCGTGGCAGCAGTGTTTTCGCCGTACTCCATTTCTTGAGCAGCCGATCGAGCACGATCTGGTACTCGACCGAATCTTCCGTATACGCACCGTACTGCGAGTGACCCGAGCCGCGTGCGAAGTAGGCGGCCTTCGGATGCACCCCCGGCAGCGTGCGGCTCGCGATGCCATCGCCATCCTTGTCGAAGTAGCGGTGGAACTTCTCGAGTTGCTGCACCTCGGCCGCGCCGAGGATCTTGCCGCGATCGGGCTGGTACGCGTCATCCCACTTCAGATCCGGGCACATCCAATCATTCATGCCGATGTCGAGGTCGGACAGCACGATGACGGGGGTCTGCAGGCGCTCCGCCAGATCGAATGCCTGCACCGCCATGTAGAAGCATTCCTCGGGGTCCGCCGGATAGAGGCAGACGTGCCGCGTGTCGCCGTGCGAGGCATAGGCGCAGGCCATGAGGTCACCCTGCTGCGTGCGCGTCGGCATACCGGTCGAAGGGCCCACGCGCTGGATGTCGAACACCACCGTCGGGACTTCCGCATAGTACGCCAGGCCCAGGAACTCGTTCATGAGCGAGATGCCTGGACCGGATGTGGCCGTGAACGCGCGCGCGCCGTTCCAGGAAGCGCCGATCACCATTCCGATCGCGGCGAGCTCATCCTCGGCTTGAATGAATGCAAAGTTCTTGCGCCCGCTCTCCGGATCGACGCGCATGCGATCGCAGAACGCCTTGAAGGCGTCCATGACCGAGGTCGAAGGAGTGATGGGATACCAGGCCGCGACGGTCGCACCGGCATAGACGCAACCGAGCGCCGCCGCCGTGTTGCCGTCGACGAGGATGTGCCCCGCGGTCGACTGCATTTTCTCGATGTGCAGAGGAAGCGGGCAGGCGTAGTGCTGTCTTGCGTAGTCGTAGCCCAGCTGAATGGCGCGCATGTTGCTCGTGACGAGCTGCGGGCGCTTGGCATAGGTCTCGCTCAGCAGCGCGCGGATCTGCTCGATGTCCAGGTCGAGCAGTGCCGCGAGCACGCCCGCGTAGCAGATGTTCTTCATGAGGATACGGGTGCGCACGCCCGTGAAGCTCTCGTTGCACATCTGCGCGAGCGGCACGCCGATCAGCGTGATGTCGTCGCGCTTGAGCAGTGCCGGCCGAGGCCAGGTCGAGTCGTAGAGCAGATAGCCGCCGGCTGCGACCTCGCGCACGTCGCGCGAATACGTTTCGGCGTTCATCGCGACCATGATGTCGACGCGGCCGGAGCGTGCGACGTAGCCATCGCGGGTCACGCGGATCTCATACCAGGTGGGCAGCCCCTGAATGTTCGACGGGAAATAATTCTTTCCCATCACCGGGATGCCGCTTCGAAAGATGGACTTCATGAGCAGCGCGTTCGCGCTCGCCGATCCAGTGCCGTTGACGGTGGCGATCTTGATGGCGAAATCGTTCACGCGGCTCGGTGCAGCGGGTGACATGGCGTTTGGGGGTACCTTCGTCGCGTTGGGAATCGTGTCTGCGGGGGCGTGCGTTCAGGCGATCTTCGGCTCGCTTGCGCGTGCTGCCTGGGTTTCATCCACGGCTTGCGGCCACAGAACGGTGGATTTCTGCATATCCCACGCCGCCGTCGGACAGCGCTCGGCGCACAGACCGCAATGCACGCACAGATCCTCATCCTTGACCATCACCCGGCCCGTTTGCGGCAACGCCGCCGACACGTACAGGGGCTGGGTGAGATTGAGGGCGGGCGCCTTGAGCCGCGTACGCAGGTCGCCCTCCGCACCCGGATGCGTGATCGTCAGGCAGTCGACGGGGCAGATGTCGAGGCAAGCGTCGCACTCGATGCACAGCTTGCTGTCGAACACGGTCTGCACGTCGCAGTTAAGGCAGCGCTGGACTTCCTGCGCCGTCTGCTCTGCGTTGAACCCGAGCTCGACTTCGATGTTGAGCTTCTTGAATCGCTCCTTGAGCGAGACGTGCGGCATGAGCCTGCGCTCGACCGGGGTGTAGTCGTTCGAGTACGACCACTCGTGCATGCCCATCTTGCGGCTTTGCAGGTTGATGCCGGGCCGCAGCCGCTCGCTGATCGACTCACCGCGGCAATACTTGTCGATCGAGATCGCAGCCTGGTGACCATGCTCGACGGCCCAGATGATGTTCTTGGGGCCGAAGGCCGCATCGCCGCCGAAGAACACGCCGTCGCGCGTCGACGCGAAGGTCGTCTTGTCGACCAGCGGAACGTCCCACTTGTCGAAGCCGATACCGAGATCTCTCTCGATCCACGGGAACGCATTCTCCTGGCCGATTGCGAGGATCACATCATCCGCGGGGAAGAACGTCTCGCCCGCGCTGCGCTCCTCCGTGATACGTCCCTGCGCATCGAGCGTGTACTCCATGCGGTCGAACAGCATGCCGGTGAGCTTGCCTGCCTCGGTGACGAACGCCTTCGGCGCATGGTTCACGACGATCTCGACGCTCTCCTCTTCCGCATCCTCGAGCTCCCAGGCGGAGGCCTTGAAGAACCCGCGCGGCTTGCGCGCCATGACCTTCACCGTCTGCGTACCCAGACGCAATGAAGTCCGGCAGCAATCCATGGCGGTGTTGCCGACACCGATGATCAGCACGCGCTTGCCGATCTTCTCGATGTGACCGAACGCGACGGACTCGAGCCAGGCAATACCGATGTGCACATTGGCGGAAGCTTCGGCGCGACCGGGAATGCTCAGCTCCTTTCCCTTTGGCGCTCCGGAGCCTACGAAGACAGCGTCGAATCCGCCGCTCGAGAGCAGTGTCCGCATGCTTTGGATCGGATGACCGAGCTTCAGATCCACGCCCATGCCGACGATCATGGCGATCTCTTCGTTCAGCACCCCGTGCGGCAGGCGAAACGAGGGGATATTCGTCCGCATCAGGCCGCCCGGCTCGCCGTATTGCTCGAAGATGGTCACCTCGTAGCCGAGGGGCATGAGGTCGTTCGCGACCGTGAGGGAGGCGCAACCCGCGCCAATGCAGGCGATGCGCTTGCCGTTCTTCACCTTCGGAATGCGCGGCAGCCGCGACTTCACATCGTCACGGTGGTCGGCCGCGACGCGCTTCAGCCGGCAGATGGCGACCGGCTTGGCCTCGACTCGGCCGCGGCGGCAAGCCGGCTCGCAGGGCCTGTCGCACACGCGCCCGAGGATGCCGGGAAACACGTTCGAGTGGCGGTTCACCATGTAGGCATCGGTGAAGAGCCCCTGAGCGATCAGTCGGATGTATTCGGGGACATCGGTATGGGCCGGGCAGGCCCACTGACAATCTACGACGCGATGAAAGTAGTCGGGATTCGAGGTATCTGTGGCTGACATGCGGTCGAAGTATCCGCCCACGAGCCCTGTGACGGTGCAAGACTTGCCAGTATAGAGGTGCATTGCGAAATGTCACCGAAGCGCTCCTTGTTGCGTCGCAACAACACGCGCACTAAACTGGCAGGTCGATGTCCGATTCCGTTCCCACCGAGATCAAGCTCAGAACCCGCTCGCGCGTGCTCGAGGTCGTTTTCCCCGACGGCATGCGCTTCGAGCTGCCCTTCGAGTACCTGCGAGTCTATTCGCCGTCGGCCGAGGTCAAGGGACACGGGCCCGGGCCAGGAAACGCTGGTGCTCGGGAAGGAATCGGTCGGAATCAAATCGATCGAGCCGATCGGCCAATATGCCGTACGGCTGATCTTCGACGATGGCCACGACACGGGCCTTTACACGTGGAAGTATCTGCGCGAGCTCGGCGCTTCCTACGCACCCAACTGGGCGCACTATCAGGCGCGGCGTGCGGCTGCGTCGCAGTCATAAAAAAGGCCGAGCGGTGCTTGGCTCGGCCGAGAAGGTCTAAAGACCTTTGAAGACCCCCCGTTTGGCACCTTCCGGCAAGTGCCGGCCGCGGCGATGCGCCGGCGGATTCTGCGCAGGTGCCAGCCGGAAATGCAATACGCTCGCCCTCAAGCGCTAGACTTGCGTGCGATGAGCGAAGAGCGACCAACCGATTTCGGATTCCAGAGCGTGCCGTGGCGCGAGAAGGCTCGCCGCGTGCGCGGCGTCTTCGACTCCGTCGCCGACAACTACGACGTGATGAACGATCTCATGTCGGCGGGTGTGCATCAGGCTGTGGAAGCGCTTTACGCTGCGCTGACGCAGCTTGCGGCCGGGCCAGCAGGCGCTCGATGTCGCCGGCGGCACCGGCGACCTGGCAGCAGGCATGGCGCGGCAAGTGGGTCGAGCGCGGCCTGGTGGCGCTCACCGACATCAACGGTGCGATGCTCGAACGCGGGCGCGACCGTCTGATCGATGCGGGCCTCGCCGACAACGTGCGCTGCGTTCAGGCGAATGCCGAACAGTTGCCGTTTGCCGATGACAGCTTCCATTGCGTGACCATCGGCTTCGGACTGCGCAACGTGACCGACAAGCCCGCCGCCCTGGCTTCGATGCATCGCGTGCTCAAGCCCGGCGGACAGCTCGATCATGCTGGAATTCTCGCGCCCCGTGCTGCGCCGGGCTGCAACCGCTCTACGATGCCTATTCTTTCCATATCCTGCCGCGCTCGGCAAGCTCGTGGCAAACGATGAGGCGAGTTATCGGTATCTTGCCGAATCGATCCGCATGCATCCGGATCAGGAAAGCTGCTCGATCTGATGCGTGCAGCCGGCCTCGAGGACTGCCGATATCACAACCTCAGCGGCGGCATCGTCGCGGTCCACCGCGGCTACAAGTACTGATCCGTCTCAAGCGGGCTCAGCGATAGAGCAGCAGCGCGTCGCGTTCGGCGTACCAGGCCGTTTCGTCGGCCGATGCGAGCGCGTCCAGGTCCGCCGGCTGCGCCGCCGGATCATCGACCCACGCTCGCAGCAGCTCGGCTGCCGTTGATGAGATCAATGGCGAGTCGATCCCTCGCGCTCTCGTACTCGTAGGGAAAATCGCCGCCACAGATGCTTAGTCCGGCCGCAGACGTCGCGCGCCTTTAAGGCCAGCGCCACAGCCGCCAGGGCGAAACCCGCCGTGGTCGTAAGCGCCGTCCTCGACATGAATCTGCATGCCGGCGCAGAGCTTGCCCGACGTGCTTGTGAAAGGTCGGCTCGAACCAGCAGGGACGCAACCGGCATCCACGCAGCCACTGCCGGCGCGAGGCGTTGCATCCGGCGAGCAGCGCGCGCACGCGCAGCTCTGGCGCGCCGAACAGTTCGAGTGGGCGGGTAGTACCTCGGCCTTCGGACAGAGTCGTGCCCTCGAGCATGACCGTGCCGGCAAAGCGCCGCGCCATCCACAGATTCGCGGCGTTGGGGCTTGGATTCACCCACAACGCTCGCCGAGCGGCCAGCCGTAACCCGGCGCGGCCGTGCCGGCTCCAGCCCTCCATCGGCACCACCTCGTAATCCACATCGAGGCTGCAGCGTGCGCACGAACCAGCCGCGCGAGCTCCCCGAGCGTGAGGCCATGGCGCATCGGCATGGCGCCGGCACCCACGAAACTCTCCCAGCCGTTCGCGCAGTTTGAGACCCTCGATGGGCCGGCCGATGGGATTCGGGCGATCCAGGACCCACACTGACTTGCCATGCGCGCGCGGCCTCCTCCAGCACGTAGCGCAAGGTCGTAACGTAGGTGTAGATGCGGCAACCCACGTCCTGCAGATCCACCAGCAGTACATCGAAGCTGTCCATCATCGCCTGCGTCGGACGGCGCACGTCCGCCGTACAGGCTGAACACCGGGATGCCATGCACCGGATCGCGGAAGTCCGGCGACTCCACCATGTTGTCCTGCTTGTCGCCGCGCAAGCCGTGTTGCGGACCGAATGCCGCGACGATGCGCACGTCCGCGCAGCGCCGCCAATGCATCCAGTGAGTGCGTCAGGCGCTGCGTCACCGACGCCGGATGCGCGAGCAGTGCGACGCGGCGGCCTGCCAGCGGCTTGCGCAGCGCGGCTGGGATAGCAACCGATCGATGCCGAATCGCATCGTGCAATCTCGAGCATCGAAGCCCTCGGGATGGTGGAAATCAGGCTTGGCCCCAGCATGCCGCAACGCCCAGTAGGAAAGCGTCCATCAATGCTCTCCACCACGACGGCGAGCGCGACCGCCAGCGCTGGCGCCGCACAAAGCACGCCCGCCAGACGCACCTGCGCGCGCATCTCGAGCACATCGGCAGCTGCGCGGATCTCGAGCTGCGGCACCTCGAGCTCGGGATCGACCGCCATGCCGGCGCGATACGCGTCGAAGCGATACGCAGCCCACTCACCCGAAGGCGAGAAATTGAGCTCGCGATAGCCGCTTTCACCCGGTGTCTTGAGGAAGGCCTCGAAGCAGGTGTGGCGCCACAGCTCATCGGCGCGCACGCAGGCGCGCCGTGCTGGAATCTTCACGCCGCCCGGGTGCCCCGAGAGCGTGTAGCGGAACGAGAGCAAATCAGACCCCGCAGGCGCGACGGAAACATCGACACCCTTCACGGGTCCCGGCGGCAGGGCCGGGTGCGGCATCAAAGAGACCTGTCGCGAGCTCGGCATGACACATGGTTCGCAACGACTGCCGGGTTGTTGATAATGTACACCTGCGGCGGGCACCGATCGGTCCGACCTGTTCCTCTCATGCTCATCTCCACCATAGAACACCTCCTCAATCGCGGTCTGCCGCGCTCACCGCGCGCGCAGGCGCTGTGCGCCGAGCTCGCGGGCCAGAAGCTGGCGCTCGAGATTCAGGGGTTCACCACGATCCTCATCGCCTCCGATGGTGTCGGACTTCAGCTCACGATCGATCCGGCAGCCGCCGTAACCACCCGGATCAGCGGCACTCCATTTGGGCTCTGGAGTCTTCTTGGCAGCGAGGCCAGCACCAACCTGCAGCGAGGCGCAGCCCGCATCAGCGGCGATGCCGAGCTTGCGCAGAAATTCCGCGAGCTCGCTCGACTGCTCCGCCCGGATCTGGAGGAAGAGCTCGCGCTCGCGATCGGTGATACCCCTGCGCACCGGATCGCGCGACTGACCCGCGGCATCGCCGATTGGACCCGCCGCGCGGCCGATACGGCCACACGCAACCTCGCCGAATACCTCGCGCATGAGCGCGGCGATCTGGTTTCGCAACCGGAAGGCCATCAGCTTCTCGAGGGCATCGATGTGCTGCGCGACGATGTCGAGCGGCTCGAGGCGCGGCTCGAGCTCCTTTCGCAACGCATGCACGCCGCCCGCATGGCGCAGCCGCGCGCGTGATCGAGCTTAAGCGCGCCGTGACGCCGCAGATCCTGGCATGAGGCTGCGCGTTCTCACCCGTCTGGTGCAGATCCAGCGAGTGCTGCTCAAGCACGGTCTCGATGATCTGGTGCGCGCCACGCATCTTTACCGACCGCTGCTCCTGCTGCGTGCTGCTCTCGCCGGACATCTGGCTCGCGCGGCGTCGGCCCTTGACACGCGGGGAACGTCTGCGCCTCGCGCTCATCGAGCTCGGACCGATTTTCGTGAAGTTCGGCCAGGCTGTCTCGACGCGGCGGGATCTGCTGCCGCCGATATCGCCGATGAGCTCGCGAAACTGCAGGACCGAGTGCCGCCGTTTGCCGGCGCAGCGGCGCGCGCGAGTCTCGCGCGCGCGTACGGCCGGCCCCTGGAGTCGAGTCTTCGCCGAGTTCGATGACACGCCACTCGCCGCCGCATCGATCGCACAGGTGCATGCGGCCCGCCTTGCCCGACGGACAGGAGGTCGTCGTCAAGGTGCTTCGCCCGGGGATGCGCGAGCGTCATCGAACGTGATCTGGAGGTGCTCTACACACTGGCGCACCTGGCGCACAAGTACTGGGAGAAAGCCGGCGCCTGCGTCCGATCGAAGTCGTTGCGGAGTACGAGAAGACCGTGCTCGATGAGCTCGATCTCATGCGCGAAGCGGCCAACGCCGCGCAGCTCAAGCGCAACTTCGCCCAGCTCGGACCTGCTGTACGTGCCCGAGGTGCACTGGGATTACTGCCGCACCGAGGTCATGGTGATGGAGCGCATCCGCGGCGTGCCCATCAGCGACATGCAGCGCTTGCGCGCGGCCGGCACCGACATCGCCAAGCTCGCACGAGAACGGAGTGCGCATTTTCTTCACGCAGGTGTTCCGCCACAACTTCTTCCACGCCGACATGCACCCGGGCAACATCTTCGTGCTGATCGAGGATCCGCGAAATCCCCGCTACGCCGCCGTCGACTTCGGCATCGTCGGTACGCTCGATCCGCGTGATCAGCACTACCTGGCCGACAACTTCCTGGCGGTGTTCGATCGCGACTATCGGCGCGTCGCCACGCTGCATGTCGAGTCGGGCTGGGTTCCCGCACACACGCGCGTCGATGAGATGGAATCCGCGATCCGCACCGTGTGCGAGCCCATCTTCAATCAGGCCGCTCAAGGACATCTCCTTCGGACACGTCCTGCTGCGGCTGTTTGAGATCTCACGTCGCTTCGACATGGTGATTCAGCCGCAGCTGATGCTGTTGCAGAAGACGCTGCTCAACATCGAAGGTCTGGGCCGCGAGCTGTATCCCGAGCTCGACGTGTGGAACACGGCCAGTCCGATCCTGCGGGAATGGATGCAGGAGCGGGCAAGCGTGCGCGCTCTGTTCTCGAGCCTGCGCCAGCAGGCGCCGGAGATCATCGAGACGGCGCGCTCGCTGCCGACGCTTCAGAAGGGTGCGCTCCTGCGCGCTCAGGATGGTAATCTGCGACTGCGCATCCAGTCCCCCGAGATCGAGTCGCTGAAGCTCGCGCTCAACGAGGGCAACCGCCGCCGCGAGCTCGTCAACATCGGTGCGGCGATCCTGCTCGGCGGCCTTTTCTGGCTGGCCGTCGCAGGCGGCGCCAGCCTGGCCGGGCTGGCTGCTTCTCGTGATCGGTGCCGGTTGGATTCTGGTGGGGCGCGTCGGCCGCTGAAGTCTTCCGCTATCGCGACCGCAATCCCCTGCGCGCTCACTCACCGAAGGGTCCATCAGCCACAGGCTGCTCCTGTTCGCCGTGCCCATTCTCGTCGGCAACATCCTGCAATCGCTGAACGGCTCGGTGAATTCCATCTGGATCGGACGCTATCTCGGAGAAGCGGCGCTCACCGCGAGCACCAACGCGAATACGGTCCTGTTCCTGCTGCTCGGAGCGATGTTCGGCGCCTCGATGGCTGCCACGATCCTGATCGGCCAGTACCTCGGCGCGCGGCGCCTGCATGACGCCAAGCGCGTCGTGGGCACGAGCACGACATTCGCGCTCATCGTCTCGGTGGCCGTGGCCGCGGTGGGCTGGCTCGTATGCGAACCCCTCCTCAGGGCGATGCAGACACCGCCGGCGGCGCTGCCGCTCGCCATCGCCTACATGCGTGTCATCTTTCTGGCGTTGCCGTTTCTCGTGCTCTACATCTTCACCACGTCGGTGTTGCGCGGCGCCGGCGATTCGAAGACGCCGCTTTACTTCCTGGTGCTGTCGGTCGGATTGGATATCGGGTTGAACCCGCTCTTCATCTTTGGACTCGGCCCGGTGCCCGCCTTCGGCATCGCGGGCTCAGCGATCGCTACGCTGCTCGCGCAGGCGATCAGTCTCGTCGCTCTGGTCACGTACCTCTACCGTCGCAGGAATCCGCTGTGCCTGCGCGGTGATGAACTGCGCCTGCTGCGGATCAACTGGTCGATCGTCGCTACGCTCATCGGCAAGGGTGTGCCGATGGCGCTGCAGATGATCGTGGTGTCGATCAGCATGGTGCTCATGATCACGCTGGTCAACCACTTCGGCATCGATACGACCGCGGCATTCGGCGCCGCCTTTCAGGTCTGGAACTACGTGCAGATGCCCTCGTTCGCGATCGGCATGGCCGTCTCCTCGATGGCGGCGCAGAACATCGGAGCCCAGAAGTGGGATCGGGTGGCAACGACCGCCCGTGTGGGCATTCTCTATCAGTTCGATTCTGACGGGCTCGATCGTGGTGCTGATCGAGACGTTCGATCGCGCGGCGCTCGGGCTTTTTCTGCCGGCAGATTCGAACGCGCTGCACATCGCGCTGCATCTGAACCGCATCGGCGCCTGGAGCTTCGTGTTCTTCGGCATCTCGATCGTGCTGTTCGGCGTCGTGCGCGCGAACGGCGCAGTCATGGCCCCGCTTCTGATCCTGGTCTTCGCCCTTTTGGGCGTGCGCTTTCCGCTCGCGCTGATACTGCGCGAGCGCTGGCACGCCGATGCGATCTGGTGGAGCTTTCCGCTTTCCTCGCTCGTGGCCGTGCTGCTCGCGATCGCCTATTACAAGCTCGGGCACTGGAAGCGGGCACGCATGATCACACCGGCGCCCGGCGCGGGAACGGGCGCGAGCAGCGTCGCTGCCACGCAGGAAATCAGCCCGGGCTGACCGCTGCCGCGCCGAAGTCCGCAGGTACGCGCGGCTCGATCCACAAAGCGCGGGCATACGCGCACAGCTCACCGTCCTCATCGAAGAGAGCCGTACCGGCATCGTGCTTGCGGCCATTCGCGCTCATGGACCAACCGGCGACGATGCAGCGCTCATCGACATGGACGCGTCGGTCGACGTGGGCCGTGAATTCGGCGAGCAACGCGATTCGCGCGGTCTTCATGGCGGCGAACCAACCCGGGCAATCGAGTGCCGCCCACATGAACTCCGGCTTCACCTTGCCATCGCCGGCATCGAGCGACGGGTCGGCGACCCAGGGCGCACTCACCAGGTCTCGCTCAGTGAGCATGCCCGGAAAAATGCGCAGGCCATCGCCGCGGGTGCGCTTTGGCCCGCATACGAAGCAGGTCGGGAACGGATGCTGCGCAAAGCCGATGTAGTGCCGCGAGGCCTCGACCGCCTCGAGATAGGTGGGGGCTTTCAGCGCAGGCGCACTCAGCTCGGCCGCACGCGTCTGCGCAATCTTCTGAGTGCCGTGCAGCAGCTCGAGGGCACCGTCCGCGCCAATGCGTGCCTCGAGCTCCGTCTCGAGCGGGGGAGGCCGCAGGAGCTGCACGGTGACCGTCCGCTTTGCCAGCGCCGCAACGCAGCCCGCAAAGTAGCCACCATTCGCAGACTGCGGCGGTCCGCAAAAGCGCCGCTCGATGATGAGTTTCGCCATGAGCGGGGATGATACGTGCTCGACGCTGCGGGTGTCTTCAGCGCTCCACGAAGTCCCGCAGCCGATGCAGCGCCGCGTCCCATTGAGCGGAAATGCGATCCAGATAGATCTTCAGGGCGTCAATCGGATCCGGATTGAGGACGAAGCGGTTTTCCCGGCCGGTGCGCCGACTGCGTACGAGATCGGCGCGCTCGAGCACGCGCAGGTGCTTGGTCACGGCCTGACGGGTCAATTTCGTGCTCGCCGTGAGCTCGCTGATCGAGCACGCCTCACCCGGGGCGAGCCGGGCGATCAACGTCAGGCGAGTCGCATCACCGAGCGCAGCGAAAAGGGGAGCCTGGCTGCGTCCCTGCGCGCGAAGCTCAGCGCTGCCGCGCATCGAGGTGCTGGGCGATGTTCTGCATCTGCTCCGTCCAGCCACGCTCGTTCATTCGAAATGCCTCGTCGCGCCGTGCGCCAGGAATCGCTTCAAATCCCGATTCGGTGAGGCGCAGCAGTGTGCCGGTAGCGCGCTTTTCCAGCCTGAACTCGACGCTGGTCGGTGTCTCCTTGGAATAGTCGACCTGCGGATCGATGGCGTAGGGATGCCAGGTGAAAGCGAAGACGCTTTCGGGCTCGAGCCGAGTCACGCGCGCCTCCCACTTGAGGTGCTCGTAGCCGGGATAGGCGATGTGGCCGCGCGAGACCTGGCCGAGGATGAACGGTCCATCGAGCTTCACGCGAAACCACGTGCCGAACTCCTCGTGATCGGTCAGCGCTCGCCATACGCGAGCCACCGGAGCCTTGAGCTCGATCTGCTTCTCGATGCGGTATTCCATATACGCAACCTCCAGGTTGCGTATTATCGCAAGCCCGCTTTGCCTATGCAACCTTGCGGTTGCCTTTAGAGTGCGCGCAGACTCTTGAGCCAGGCGGCCGGATCGGCGCCGCTCTCGAGGACCTCGACGAGCGCCGAGCCGACGATCACGCCATCCACGTGACCCTTGAGAAGCATCACCTGCTCTTTCGCCCGGATTCCAAAGCCGGCGCAGACCGGCGTCGTCGCGAGCGCGCGCACGCGGTCGAGATAGCGCAGTACCTCGGCCGGCATCGCGGTACTTTGGCCCGTCGTGCCGGTCATGGTGACGGCGTACACGAAGCCCTCGCTTGCGCGACACAGTTCCTCGAGACGCCTTGGCTGCGTCACGGGCGTGACCATCTGCACGAGCGACAGGTTTTCTTGCGACAGCACGGCCCGCACGGGCGCGCTCTCATCGAGGGGCAGATCCGGAACGATGAGTCCAGCGACACCTGCTTGCGCGAGTGCGCGCGGCAGCTGCTCGAGCCCGAACGCGAGCAATGGGTTGAGATAGCTCATGAGCAGAATGGGCGCCTGCAGCGGCGCCATCGCCTGAAGCTCGCTCAGAATCCAGCGCAGACTGACCCCTTGCGCGAGCGCGGCCTGACTCGAGCGCTGGATCGTCACACCATCTGCCATCGGATCGCTGAATGGCACTCCGATCTCAACGACCTGAGCGCTCCGGGTAAGCGCGCGCACGTGGTCTTTGAAGCTTGCTCGGCTGGGGTAGCCGGCCGTCAGATACGCGATGAGGGCGGGACTGCCGGCGGCGCTGGCCGAGCGGATGGCGGACGCGATCGCGGCCCCCCTGCTTGCCGTGCTCGTGGTCATGGCGCGCCTGCCTCGCGGGCCGCGAGCAAGGTCTGCTGCAGCGTGGACATGTCCTTGTCGCCGCGACCCGAGAGCCCGACCAGGATGCGCCCACCGCGATGCTCGCTACACCATTGCCTGGCGCCTGCGAGCGCGTGAGCACTTTCGATGGCGGGAAGAATGCCCTCACACTCGCAGCACTCTTTGACGGCCGCGAGTGCTTCGGCATCGCTCGCTGTGCGGTAGCTCACGCGCCCGGTTGCAAGGAGCAGCGAGTGCTCCGGACCGACGCCGGGATAGTCGAGACCTGCGGAGATCGAATGCGTCTCCTGCACCTGCCCATTCTCATCCTGCAGCAGGATGGAATAACTGCCGTGCAGGACGCCGGGTCGTCCGTGAGCAAGCGTTGCCGCGTTCTCGCCGAGCGCGTGACCGCGGCCTCCGGCTTCGATGCCAATGATCTCCACGCGCCGGTCAGCGACGAAGGGGTGAAAGAGGCCGATCGAGTTCGAGCCGCCTCCGACACAGGCAATGATCGCATCCGGAAGTGCATCCGCCTGTGCGAGGATCTGAGCGCGCGCCTCGCGCCCAATCACGGCCTGCAGCTCACGCACCAGGTACGGGTAGGGGTGTGGGCCCACCGCCGAGCCGAGCAGGTAGTACGTATCGAGCGGATCGGCGACCCAGTCGCGCAGTGCCTCGTCGATCGCGGCGCGCAGTGTCCGATCACCACTTCGCACGGGTGCTACGTTTGCTCCCAGCAAGCGCATGCGTCCGACATTCGGTGCCTGCCGCTGCATGTCGATCTCGCCCATATAGACGGTGCAAGGCAGACCGAGACGCGCACACGCGGCGGCGCTTGCGACCCCGTGCTGGCCGGCGCCGGTTTCCGCGACGATCCGACGCGCGCCCAGACGCTGGGCGAGAAGCGCCTGCCCGATGGCATTGTTGATCTTGTGAGCCCCCGTATGCGCCAGGTCCTCGCGCTTGAGCCAGACCTCCGAGCCCCAGCGTTCGGATAGGCGATTCGCCCGCGTCAACGCCGTGGGCCGGCCGACCCAGTCCCGCAGCTCGCGTGCGAGATCGGCCTCGAACTGCGGCTGGTGCAGCTGCTCGCGAACGCCCTGCTCCAGGCGCTCGAGCGCTGGAATGAGTGTTTCGGGTACGTAGCGGCCGCCGAATGGCCCAAAGCGCCCCCGCGCATCCGGGAAGCGGCCAGCGATCGAGTCCTCGAGAAGACGTTCGCGTTCACTCGGCATGACGTTGGCGGTCATCGTCGTCTCCTTTCGCTTGCGGGCGGCATCGCTTTCGACACGGCGCGCGCCGCCGCCACGAACTCGTGCATCCGGAGCGGGCTTTTGATTCCAGGCTGCGATTCGACACCACTCGAGACATCGACGCCGAACGGGCGCACGCTTCGCAGCGCCTCCTCGATGTTCGCCGCGTTGAGGCCGCCCGCCAGCACGAGCTCGGTTCGAACCGCGACAGCGTGGGCGCTTCGCCAATCACACACCTCGCCCGCGCCGCTGACGGCGCCCTCATAGAGCAGGCGCGGCGGCAATCGATCTGGTTCGGCATGACCATTGCGCAGCACCGGCAGCAGCGCGGGCCCGGAGGGCAGGCGCAAGCCTGCCAGATCCTCCAGATCGAGCTGCATCACGTCCGGCTTGAAGACGCAGACGATCTCTTCGAGGAGCTGCTGCGACGGGCGCCGTGCGACCGCGATGCAGGTGAGCTTGCCGCGTGCGGGTGCAGCCAGCGCAGCCGCGCTCGAGGGTGTCTGCTGCCGAGGCGAGCTCGTGAATACGAAGCCGATCGCATCCACCCGGGCATCGAGTGCCGCAGCGACCGCATCGCCGCGCGTCAGCCCGCAGATTTTGATCCACAGACTCATGGAGCACGCTGCGCCCGCGCGTGCCGCCCCGCCGCGAGCATCTCCGAGACGAGGGGCGCGGGATCGCCACCGGCCATCAAGGCGCTGCCGACCAGGGCAAGGTCGTAGCCGGCGCCCGCGGCGCGAGCGGCATCGGCCGCTCCACCGACTCCGCTTTCCGCAACACGGGGTGCGCCTTCGGGCAGCAGCTGTGCCAGACGCTCGAGACGTCCGGGCACGACAGCGAGCGTCGTCAGATCGCGGCAGTTGACCCCGACGAGAAGCGGAGGCCTGTCCGGGGCCTGACCCGAGCGCAGAGACGCGAGCACGCGGTGGGCGACTTCGATGTCGATCTCATCGAACGCCTCGAGCAGCACGAAGAGCTTGAGCTGTCGTGCGCAGTCGAGAAGCACGCTGATCTGCTCGAAGGACAGCATTCGAAGAATGAGCAGCACGCCCCCCGCGCCGGCGATGCGCGCCTCCAGGAGCTGATACGGATCGATCAGGAAATCCTTGCGCATGGCAGGCACTTTGTAGGGTTGCAGCGCCTGCGCCGCCGTCTCGAGATGTTGCAGCGAGCCATCGAAGCGCACCGGCTCGGTGAGCACCGAGATGGCGGCAGCGCCGGCCCGTGCGTATGCCGCGACGCGGCCGGCAACGGCGTCGCTTGCGGCGGCGAGCGCTCCCGCGGCCGGCGAGCGCCGCTTGAGCTCCGCGATGAGATCGAACCCGCTCGCGCTCAACACCAACTCAGGAGCGGCGCGTCATGCTCTGCGCGAGCGTCTGCAGGCGCGCCTCGGGAGCGTGCCGCTTCGCCTCGATCACGCGCTGCGCGCTGCTTCGCGCCATCTGCTGCAAAAAGTCACCGCTCACGCGCCGGCACCCTGCGCGGTGAGCTTCCTCGCCGCCTCGAGCACCTGCCGCGCGGCACCGCTGTCGATCGCATGCGCTGCGCGCTGCAGACCCTCTTGCCGGTTACACGTTTCACCCGCCACCTCGAGCGCGAGTGCAGCGCCCAGAAGCAGGCAATCACGATGCGCGCCGCGATCCTCGCCGCTGAAGACCGCTTGCAGCGCACGCGCGTTGTGCTGCGCATCGCCGCCCGCGAGCTGGTTCGCCTTGCATGCCTTCAGTCCGTAGTCTTGCGGACTGCGCACTTCGCAGTCGACGCGGCCCGGATGTACATCGAACAGCGTGAACGGGCCCATCGGCGTGGGCTCGTCCCAGCCTTCTGCTCCATGTACGACGAAGGCACGCTCGATCGTCATCCCTGCGAGTGTTTCGGCCATGAGCTGCGCCGCATCGAGACTGAACGCCCCGATGACGTACAGCGGTGGCGCGGCGGGATTGGTGAGCGGTCCGAGCACGTTGAAAATGGTGCGGGTGCCAAGCGCGGCGCGCACCGGAGCGATGGCCTTCATCGCCGGGTGGTAGTACGGGGCGTACAGAAAAGTGAAGTTGGATGCCGCAAGGCAGGCGGGCGCTGCCTTCTCGTCGAGCGGCAGCCGCAGGCCGAGGGCTTCGAGCACATCGGCGCTGCCCGCGCGACTGGAGATCGAGCGGTTGCCGTGTTTGACCACCGGCAGGCCGCAAGCCGCCGTCAGCAACGCACTGCCCGTCGAGATGCTGAGACTCGCCGAGCCGTCACCCCCGGTGCCCACGATATCGATGGCGCGCAGGTCGGCAGGCAGCTCCGGCCTGCGCGCCAGACGCCGCATGCCGGTCGCAAATCCGCGCAGCTCGGCAGCGACGACACCCTTCGCACGCAGCGTCGCGAGTATCGCTCCCGCCATCGCGGGAGCCGTCTCGACGCGGGTGAGCTCGGCGAGCAATTGCTCGGCTTCGCTCTCCGTGAGCGACTCGCCCTCGAGCAGGCGCTCGAGCGATTTACGCAGGAGCGACATCGGCGACTCCGGGCAGAGCGGAGGCGTTGCGCCTGCCATCCTTCTGCTCGAGAAAGTTCTGCAGCAGTCTGGGTCCGTCGGGCGTGAGGATGCTCTCGGGATGAAACTGAACGCCCTCGACACTGAGAACCCGATGCCGCGCCGCCATGATCTCGCCCTCGGGCGTGTACGCGCTTACTTCGAGCTCGGCGGGCATGCACTCCGGCGCAGCGATCAAGGAGTGGTAGCGACCCACTTCGCAATGCTGCGGCAGCCCGGCAAAGAGCGTGCGGCCGTCGTGCGTGATCGTCGAGGTCTTCCCATGCATCAGCCGGCCGGCACGCACGACCTTGCCGCCGAACACTTCGACCATGGACTGATGCCCGAGGCACACGCCGAGCAACGGAATGCGCCCAGCGAAGGCGCGAATCATGTCCATCGAGACCCCGGCGTCGTAGGGCGTGCCCGGTCCGGGCGAGATGCACAGATGTGTCGGCTCGAGCGCGAGCGCTTCGGGCACGGTGATCTCATCGTTGCGGTACACACGCACGTCGGCGCCGAGAACGAGAAACGCCTGCACGAGGTTGTAGGTGAACGAATCGTAGTTGTCGATCAACAGCAGACGGATGGTCATAGACCCTCCCCGGCGAGCTCCAGCGCCCGCACCAGCGCGGCACTCTTTGCGAGCACCTCATCGTGCTCGGTTTCAGGAACGCTGTCGGCGACGATTCCGGCACCGGCCTGATAGCTGTACTCGTCGCCCCGAAACACGATGGTACGAATGGTGATCGCGTGATCCATGTCGCCGCGGGCGCCGAAATAGCCCACCGTGCCGCCGTACAGCCCGCGACCTTGCGGCTCCAGCTCATCGATGATCTGCATGGCCCGCACCTTGGGCGCGCCGACGAGCGTGCCGGCCGGAAAGCTCGCGGCAAACAGGTCGAATGCGTCGCGTCCGGGGGCGAGATCACCGTGCACGCCGCTCACCATATGCATCACGTGGCTGTAGCGTTCGATCGAGCGGTACGGCTCGACCCGCACGCTCCCCGCGGCTGCGACCCGGCCGAGGTCGTTGCGCGCGAGATCGACCAGCATCACGTGCTCGGCGATCTCCTTGGGATCGGCAAGAAGCTCGGTCTCCCGCGCCGCATCGAGCACCGGCTCGTCGGCACGCGGGCGTGAGCCTGCGAGCGGCCGCAGCTGCGCGCGGCCGCCGTTGAGCTTCACGAGGGCTTCGGGTGAGGATCCCACCACGGTGATGTCGCCGAGCGCACAGTAGTACATGTAGGGCGACGGATTGATCAAACGCAGCGCTCGATAGACCTGGAAGGGCTCGAGCTCATGCCGGCCGCCGAAACGCGATGACAGCACGAGCTGATAGACGTCGCCCGCGGCGATGTATTCCTGAGTGCGGCGAACGCCCTGCATGAATCGTGCGCGGCTCATGGTCGCTTCCGGCGAAGCATAACGGCCGCTGCGCAGCGATTTGCCGGGGAGGCCTCCCCGCAGAGCGCCCACGATTTCGTTCCTGAGACTCGTGCGCTCGCTGTCTGGTCCTGCGTGCAGCAGGGCGATGCAGCGCGTGAGGTGGTCGAACACCAGCAGCGAGCGCGGCGCGACATAGTGCAGCGCCGGAACACCGTCGGCAGCGCTGCGCTTTGGCAGGCGCTCGAAGAATCTCACCACATCGTATGCCGCATAGCCGACCAGCCCGCCCGCCAGCGGAACGCCGGCGATCAACGGCAACGGCTGCGGTACTTGCGCGAGCGCAGCGCGCAACGCCCCGAGAAGCTCCGCCGGTGTCTGCGGCACGGGCTCGGTGCGAGTACCGATGTCGAGGCCGCCGCGGTGCAGCTTCACTTCCAGGCCGTCGCCGAACCCGATGAACGAATAGCGTGCCAGACGCTCACCGCCCTCCACACTCTCGAGCAGAAAATGCGGACGGAATTGCGCAAGCTTCATGAACGCCGACACCGGCGTGTCGAGATCACCGCTGATGTCGAACGGGGCTTTCAATTTCACGTCCATTGCGCGAACCCATGCGGACAATAAAAAACCCATCCCGGATCTATTCCGGAGATGGGTTCTGGTATTGGAAAACTTCTACAGTCGTCTAACGCAAGAGCATCCAGGGCCCACTCCGTAGTGAGGAGCGCCACCACCAGGGGCGAAGCAGAGTGTCAAACGGACCGGCCATTTGCGCCGAAGTATGGCGGCGCCGGCCAGCGGGCGTCAAGGAATGCGCCGCCTTGGGCTACAATGTGCGCCCCATTCGCCTCATCGCGGGGCCCTTACGTGAGATTCACAGAGCTGCTCGAGCGTTGGCAGCAGGATGCATCCGACACACGCACGGCGGCCGAGTACAGCGTGCGGCTGCCGCTTGATGCGGCGGCGCGTTTGCACGCTCTGGCCGATATCTTCCCCGGCCGCACGCGCGAACAGCTCATCACGGATCTGCTGGGGGTCGCGCTGCAGGAGCTCGCCGCGGCCATTCCCTACGTTCAGGGGAAGAAGGTCATCTCGAACGATGATCACGGCGACCCATTGTACGAAGACATTGGACTCACACCGCGTCTGATCGAGCTCACGCGCAAGCACCGCAAGAAGCTCGAAGCGGATCTCGAGAAGCGCTGAGGATCCATCGTGCCTTCGCTCGATGTCGTCTCGGAGCTCAACGCGCACGAGGTGTTGAATGCGGTCGACCAGGCCAATCGCGAGCTGTCACAGCGCTTTGATTTCAAGGACACGGGCGCGCGCTTCGAGCTCAAGGAGTTGACCGTCACCGCCCAGGCGCAGGTGGATTTTCAGCTCAAGCAGATGCTGGAGATTCTCAAGCTGCGTTTGTCGAAGCGCGGCATCGACCTCGCGTGCCTGGATGTGAAGGAGCCACAGATCACGCTCTCGACCGCACAGCAGGAGGTGGTGTTGCGGCACGGGATCGACCAGGAGACCGGAAAGAAGATCGCACGGCTCATCAAGGACTCGAAACTCAAGGTGCAGGCGAGCCTGCAGGGCGACAAGGTGCGCGTCAGCGGCAAGCAGAAGGATGACCTGCAGGCCGTCATGGAGCTGCTGCGCAAATCCAATCCCGGCGTTCCGCTGCAGTTCAACAACTTCAGGGACTGACCCGATCCTCGGCTGGCAAGACGCGGCGCCGCGCCGCATCGATCATCCGGCACAGCGATTCGGTTGCATCGAGCACGCTCGGACCCAATCGACTGAGTCGCGGATCCTCGAACGTGACGAGATTTGCGGTGCGCACGGCGGAGAGCTGCTCGAACCTGCGCCAGTCGGCAAGCCAGCTTTCCGCGGACGCTTCCGTGCCGGCGGCGATGATGAGCTGCGGATCGCGGGCAATGACTGCCTCGATGGTCACCGCGGGACCGAGGTCGGGCAGATCCGCGAACACATTACGCGCGCCACAGACCCGCAGCACATCGGTCAGAAGCTGTGCTCCACCGATCGTATAGACAGGGTGATTCCACACCTGCAGCAGGACGCTGACGGATCGAAGCCCGGCGTACCGGCTCTGCAAGCGCCCGAGACGCACCTCAAAATCGCGTGCCGCGGCATCGGCCGCGCGCTGCGTGCCCGCCAGCGCACCCAGACGGCGGAGCGAGGCGGCGAGCTGCGCGAGCGAGCTCTCCTTTTGGCGATAGACCGGCATGTGCAGACTCACGATGCGCGCGACCTGCGCCTCGCTGTTGCCACCGGGCCAGACGACCACCACGTCGGGCCGAAGCACCACGAGGCGCTCGAGGTCCACCGCGTTGCTATCACCGATGCGCGGAAGACGACGCGCCGCCGCAGGCTCGTCCGCATACTCCGTCGTTGCAATGACGTGAGATCCGGCGCCCGCGGCGAACAGCATCTCGGTCGCCCCCGGCGCAAGGCTCACGATGCGCTGAGCCGGCCCGGGCAGAGTGACCTTGATGCCGGCATCGTCCTGAACGGTGAGTACCGCACCGAGCGAGGCGCGCGTTGCGAGCCACAAGAGGAGGGCGATTGAGCCGGCGCGCGCGCTCATCGTAGCATCACCATCACGGCGCAATTTGCGGGGGAAGAGCACAGGTGAAGGCCGTTTTTCTCGACTTTGCCACGGTGAGCCTCGGGGACCTCGATCCGAGCGGCCTGCGACGCGTACTGCCGGATCTCGAGCTGCGTGATGTGACGGCGCAGGCGGACATCGCCGAGCGCATCCTCGGGGCTGAGGTCGTGCTGGTCAACAAGCTGCGTATGACCGCGGAGCTGATCGCGAACAGCGCCTCTGTGCGTCTCATCGCCATCGCCGCAACGGGCACCGATAACATCGACCTCAGGGCGGCACGCGAGCGCGGCGTCGCCGTGTGCAACGTCAGAGATTACTGCAGCCGCTCGGTCGTGCAGCACGTACTCGCGGTCATCCTCGCGCTCACGCACCGGCTGCGCGAATACGGGCGGTTCACGGTCGACGGCTCGTGGGCTGCGAGCCCGCAGTTCACGATGCTCGATCTTCCGATCCGTGAGCTCTGCGGCCGCGTGCTCGGAATCGTCGGTCACGGCACGCTCGGACGGGCCGTCGCCCGGGCAGCCGAGGCCGGCCTCGGCATGCGCACCATGATTGCGAACCGGGCGGGCGGCGAGCGCGAACCGCAGCGCTTCGATTTGCACGAGATGCTTGCGCAGGTCGACGTTCTGAGTCTGCACTGTCCGCTGACGCCGGCCACCCGCAATCTGATCGGGGCACCGCAGCTGGCGATGATGAAGCGCGATGCCATTCTCATCAATACCGCGCGCGGCGGGCTGGTGGATTCCGAGGCCCTCGCGCAGGCGCTGCGTGAGGGCCGCATCGGCGGCGCCGCCATTGACGTGCTGACGCAGGAGCCGCCCGTCGACGGCAATCCTCTGCTCGCGCCCGACTTACCCAACCTGATCTTGACTCCGCACATCGCGTGGGCCGCGCGCGAGGCCCGTCAGCGCTGCATCGATGAGATGGCTGCCAACGTCGAGGATTTTCTGCGCGGTGGCAAGCGCAATCGTGTGGTGTGAGCGTCCGCGCCGAGACTAGGCGCGATCGACCTGCAGCACGCGTCCCGCCCAGCTCGCGACGGGCAGCAAGCGTGCCGAGGCGCGCGCGAGTGTGGCCTCATAGCTGAGCCACCGCCACTCATCGTGCTCGGGCCGACCCAGATCCTTGTTGATCGGCAGTGTCACCGCCTCGAGATCAGTCTGCGCGATGTAATACCGCGCCACCTTGTTACCCGCGTAGCGCACGGTCTCCTTGAAGGCCGTACCCCAGGTGAAGTCGAGCCGATCGATCGATGTCTCTTCGAAGACCTCGCGTCGGGCGGCATCGAGCGGAGTCTCACCGGTTTCGACCATGCCCTTCGGAAAGTCCCAGTTCCGATACGCCCGCAACATCAGAAAAAGCCACCCCGTGGGAGCTCGCCGCACGACGACGACTCCCGCACTGAGGCGGATGGCCTCGCCGCGGTTCACGCAGCCGCGTCGTGGGCGTGTGCGGCGATGATTTCCTCCCGGCCCAGGTATGAGCCCGCCAGAAACTCAATGTCCCGCGCGAACCTGGGATTGCGCGCTGCAGCAGCCGAGGCAAGCGCGACCATCCAGATCTGCTTCTCGCCGAGGCCTGGGGCCCCGGTCGAGCTCAGCACGCTCCCCAGGTTGAGCTTGAGGTCGCGCGCGTAATCCGGAAGTGAATCCCGCAAGGCATCGAGTGTCAGCGTCATGTTGCCGTTTCTCCTGGTTCAGGCCGCCTGCAGCGCTCCTTGAATACTCGTCCGATGTTCGATGGGGCACATCGTAGGCGCTGATCCAGTAGTAGATCCAATCGATTGATCTTATAATTTCGATAGATTTTGTATATCGACGACAGCAATGGACGTCAAGCTCAAGGACCTGCGGTACCTGGTCGCGCTGGCTGACACGCGTCATTTCGGACGCGCGGCCGAGCGCTGCTTCGTGAGCCAGCCGACGCTCTCGTCGCAGCTCAAGAAGCTCGAGGATTCGCTGGGCGTTCAGCTCATCGAGCGGCAACCGAAACGAGTCGCGCTCACCGACCCGGGTGAGCAGATCGTCGCGCGCGCGCGCCGGATTCTCGAGGCAAGCGAAGAGGTCGTCACTCTCGCGCGCTCCTACCGGGACCCGCTGGCCGGGAAATTTCGAATCGCGATGCTGCCGACCATCGGACCTTATCTGCTGCCGCATGTCGCGCCGGCACTGCGCAAAGCCTTGCCGCGCCTCGAGCTGCAGCTCTATGAGTACCAGACGCAGCCGCTTCTCGAGCGCCTGCGCGGCGGTGCGCTCGACCTCGGCATTCTGGCCCTGCCGATCGAGCTCGACGGCCTCGAGGCGCGCGAGCTGTATCCGGAGGCCTTCAACGTCGCGCTGCCCGCGGAGCATCGCCTCGCGAAACGCGCCAGCATCCGCGTCGATGATTTGAAAGACGAGTCTTTGCTGCTGCTCGAGGAGGGTCATTGCCTGCGCGATCAGGCCCTCGAGGTGTGCAATCGCGCCGGCGTGCACGAGAAGCAAGACTTTCGCGCAACGAGCCTGGAGACGCTGCGGCAGATGGTGGCGACCGGGACGGGCGTGACGCTGCTCCCGGAACTTGCGAGTCGGGGAGCGTACGGAGCGGCGCGCGGCGTCGTGATCCGGCCGTTCACCCGTCCCGCACCGGTGCGCCACATCGGCGCGATCTGGCGCAAGACGAGCGCGCGAGCGCCGGCCATCGCGGCAGTTTGCGATGTCATTGAGCGCCACGCCCGGTAACGCTCGGACGGCGCATGTCCCACCACCACTCGCGTATGATGTGAGGCATGAACGCGCGCAAGCTCATTGCCATTGTTTTGATCGTCGCAGGTACGCTGGGTCTCATCTACCGCGGCTTCAGCTACTCACACGAGACACACGAGGCGAAGGTCGGGAACCTCGAGTTCTCCGTCGCGCATCGTGACTGGGTCAATGTCCCCGTCTGGGCCAGCGTCGGCGCGCTCGTGCTCGGTGCAGGCCTGCTGCTCACGAGTCCGAAGCCGTAGCCATCACTGGCGCCGCTCGTCGGGCCGCGCGCGCAAGTCCGATGGCGCCAAGGACGATCACCGCGCCTGCCAGCTGCAACGCGGTGAGCCGCTCGCCAAGCAGTAGCCACGCGTAGAACGCCGATGCGAGCGGCTGCACGTACAACCCGATCGAGCCGAAGGTCGCAGGCAGATGTGCCAGTGCGTAGGCGATCAATCCTTGACCGACGAACTGCGCGCTCAACGCGAGACCGATGAGAATGAACCACCCGTGCGTGGTGTCGGGCACGAACTTTTGCGTCAGCGCCAGCGGCAGCAGCAGGACGATGAAGACGACCGTAGTCCACCACATGACGACTCCCGTCGTCAGATGGCTGCGCAGTCGCGACACGACTGCCAGGTAGCTCGCGTAAAAAACGGCGGTCCCGATGCCAAGTAGATCGCCCCCAAGCCCGCCCCTGTGTCCCGCGAGCTTGGGACTCACCATGAGCACCATACCGACGAGCGCAAGCGCGAGGGCAAGCAAAAAAAGCGCATGCGGTCGCTCGCGCCAGGCGAGCCAGGCGATGACCGTGACGAAGATGGGAGCGAGATTCGCCTCGAGTGTCGAGGCGGCGACCGAGGTGAGAAGCAGCGACCAATGCCACAGAGCGAGGTCACCGGCGAAGAAAAATCCCGCCCACAGGAGCCGGGGGTCCTTGAGTCTCCACAACACCGCAGCGCGCTCGGCCGCGCTGCCGCGCGACTCGATGAATGCCCACAGTCCTAGAAATGGCAGGGCGAATGCGCCACGCCAGACCGCCGTGGCCGTCGGGCCCGTCTCGGACACCCGGACGAAAATTCCGGAGCTTGCGATTCCGAGCGCTCCGATGATGAGCGCAAGCAGCGCGAGCCCGGAGCGGCTCTGCGAAAGCGGAGCGCTCAAGCGTTCGGCGGGCGCGTATCGCGCGAGCTAGGGGTAGATATGAACCGGCGTACCCACGGCGACCAAGTGGTAGAGCTCTGAGATTTCCCGGTTCGTGAGTGCGATGCAGCCGTTCGTCCAATCGTGCTCTCGATGTCGCTCACCCACCCATTCATAGCCGCGCGTGAGGCCGTGAATCTCCACGTCTCCGCCGGGATCACAACCGAGGTCGCGCGCGCGCACGACATCGTCATCGCTGGGGTAGGACAGATGCAGGGCAAGATAGTAATGACTGCCCGGTACGCGGCGCGACACGAAGTATGCGCCCTCGGGCGTGCGATTGTCGCCACGGCAGAGCTTCGCTCCGCGCGGTGTCTTACCCAGGGCAACCTGATAGGACCGTATGACCTGTCCCTGCTCGAGCGCCACGAGCTTGTGCGCGGACTTGTACAGGACGAGCTGGTCGATGCCCGACGCCTGAGCGTGGGCCAAGGTGAGCGGGCCTACCCATCCCAGCAGGCAGAGCGCGCAAATGCCCCCGGCACGAAGAATGCGCATGGTTGGCAGGCTAGCCAGCACCGGGAGATGAAACTGCGCCCCGTGTCTCGCCGCAGCGACTCCTGCTTCGACGGTGCGACCGGGTTCACATGTCCGCTGTGTCCGGCAGCTGGTTGCGCTCTGGCATAATCCAACCGTTTACTTAATCGCGCATTCGTCAGGCGTTGAGCGCACAGCGTGCACAAGATCCGCTTTTCCATCCTGCTCACCGCCGCGGTGCTGGCGGCTGGTGTGTCCGCGGCGATGGCTGCTTCAAACGGGCTCAGCGTCGTGAACGCGCGCATGCCCCTACCGCCATCCGGCAGCGATGTGGGCGCCGTCTATCTCACGCTGCGCAACGAGGGTGTCGAATCAAAGACGATCGTCGGGGTCGAGTCTGCGTGGGCCCGCAGCGCGATGCTGCACGAGTCCGCGGTGGATCATGGCACCGCGCGCATGCGCCCCATCGAGCGACTGACGATCCCCGCCGGGCGCACGATCGTGCTTGCCCCCGGCGCACTCCACATCATGCTCGTTGGCCTCAAGAATGACTTGCGCGTGGGGCAGGAGGTGCCGCTCGCGCTGCTGCTCGAGGGTGGTCAGAAGCTGGACGTCATGGTGAGCGTGCGTCCGATCGGTAGTCAGTGAGTGCAGCAGCCACCTGATGCCCGCTTGAGCCGCGACTCCGCCGCGGAGCACGTCACGCCCTACGATCGCATCGCCTGGGCATGGACGGATGATGCGGTCGAGCGCCTCCTGGAAAGTGGCGAGCAGCGCTCGGAGCTCATTGCCTACTTTGGAGAGGAGGAATATCGCGCTCTGCTGCGCCTCGCGCGAGCGGCGCGCCGGTCACACCGAAAAGCTGGCCGAGCTCGGGTGATCATCGTTCCGGGGATCATGGGCTCACAGCTCGGACTGCCGCGCTCGAGCCCACCGGATGATGTGCTGTGGCTCGATCCGGTGGATATCAGTTCCGGTCGGCTGACCTCTCTGCGCCTTTCCGCGCCTGGGCACATCCGCTCCCTTGGAGTCGTGCTGCATACCTATTTGCGCTTGAAGCTGCATCTGATCGCGGCGGGATTCGATCCGGTCTTTCACGCCTATGACTGGCGGCTCGGCATTGACGAGCTCGGGCGCGAGCTCGCGCGGCGGGTGCACGCGGAGCCGCACGATGAGCTCGCTCTGGTCGCGCACAGCATGGGCGGACTCGTGAGCCGCGCCGCACTCAATCTGCCCGGTACTCACAAGGTCGCACGTGTGGTCCTGGTCGGCACTCCGAACGGCGGCTCCTACGCACCGGTCCAGGCACTGCGCGGCACATACTCGGTTGTTCGCAAGATTGCGCGCCTCGATGGCGCACACTCGGCGGAGTTCCTGGCGGGCGAGGTGTTCAACACGTTCCCGAGCCTTTACCACATGCTGCCGAGGGCGCACGGGCGCCGCTCGATCGACCTCTTCGATGCGAGCCATTGGCCACGCTCGGGCCCGCAGCCGTGCCCGCAGCAGCTGCGCGCAGCCCGCGCCGTCGGTAGCGAGCTCGCGGCAGCAGACGAGCGCTTCGCGGTCGTCGTCGGTGTGCAGCAGGAGACCGTCACGGCTGTCGCACATCGCGGTGATGACTTCGTGTACACCGTGACGCGCAATGGAGATGGGACCGTGCCGACGGCCTGCGCCGAGCTCGCAGGCGCACGCACCTACTATGCGCAGATCTCGCACAGCGAGCTGGTGCGTAACCCGATTGTCGCTCAAGCGATTGCCGATCTGCTGCGAGCGGGCAGCACGCGCCGACTCCCGAGCACCTGGCGGGCGCGAAGCTCAGCCAGCGCGCGCATCAGCGACGCAGCGCTGCGCCGCAGCCATCTGGAAAAGGTCGACTGGGCAGCGCTCGAGCCCGAGGAGCGGCGTACCTATCTGCAGAATCTCAACGAGCCGCCGCAACTGAAACTGCGCACTCGCCCCCGCCGTCGACGCATCAGATGAGCGCGCCGTCGGCCTCTACCACGCTCGCAAAGCCGGAGCGCACCGTGCGATGCAGCGCGAGCACGCCAGGAAGGATCTGTGCCGCATAGAAGCGGGCGCTCGCGAGCTTGCCCGCGTAGAACTCGCGATCCGCACCGTCGAGCTTCTTGGCCGCAATGCTCGCGGCCCGGGCCATGAGCCAGCCGCCGATGGCGGTGCCACACAGCTTGAGGTAGGGAACAGAGACGGCCGCAGCCTGCTCGGGCGCCTTCGAGTAGAGTGCCGCGATCGCATCCGTCGCTTCGCGCAACAGGCCGATCGATTCGCGTGTCTGCGTGCGGATCTCCTGCACCACGGGCTCGCCTGCTGCGATTGCCTCGAGCTCGCTCAGCATTTCGGCGATGAGGCTTTGCATCGCCGCGCCACGGTCGCGGCCGATCTTGCGTCCGATGAGATCGTTCGACTGAATGCCGGTCGTTCCCTCGTAAATGGCGGTGATGCGTACGTCACGCAGATACTGCGCGGCGCCCGTTTCCTCGATGAAACCCATGCCGCCGTGAACCTGAATGCCGACGGATGCGATCTCGATGCCGAATTCGGTGCACCAGCCTTTCACGATGGGTATGAGAAGATCGCCGCGTGCCTGCGCTGCGGCACGTACGTCCGCATCGTCCGCGTATCGCGCGAGGTCGAGCTGACAGGCGGCGTAGAGCGTGAGCGCGCGCATGGCTTCCACACCGGATTTCATCCCGAGCATCATGCGCTTCACATCGGGATGGTGAATGATTGTCGCGGGAGCGGAGCCCGCGGCAACGGGCGGCCTGCCCTGCACTCGCGTACGCGCCCACTGTGCGGCCTGCTGGAAAGCGCGCTCGGCGACGGCATAGCCTTCGAGCCCCACGGCGAGCCGGGCCGTGTTCATCATGATGAACATGTACTCGAGCCCGCGATTGGGCTCACCGACCAGATAGCCGATCGCGCCTAGCTTCTCGCCGAAACCCAGCACGCACGTGGGACTCGCGTGAATCCCGAGCTTGTGCTCGATCGAGAGGCAGCGAACCTCATTGCGTGCTCCGAGCCTGCCGTCGGCGCCGACGAGAACCTTCGGTACGATGAAGAGAGAGATTCCGCGCGTACCCGGCGGAGCGCCGTCGATCCGTGCCAGGACCATGTGAATGATGTTGTCGGTGTAGTCGTGATCGCCCCAGGTAATGAAGATCTTCTGCCCGAAGATGCGGTAGTGATCCGCCTGTGGCACGGCACGCGTGCGGATGAGTCCGAGGTCTGAGCCGGCCTGGGGCTCCGTGAGCACCATCGTTCCGGTCCATTCGCCGCGAATCATCTTGGGCAGATAGCGCTCGCGCTGCTCGGGCGAGCCCGTGGTCTCGAGCGCGTGTGCGGCCCCGTGCGTGAGCATCGGGCACAGCTTGAACGCGAGATTCGCCGCGGCCCAGATCTCCTGCGCCGCTGTTGCGAGCATGAGCGGCACACCTTGACCGCCATACTCTGCGTCGGCCCCGAGCTGCGGCCAGCCGCCCTCCACAAACTGCCGGTATGCATCCTTGAAGCCCGCCGGCGTCGTCACACCGTCCTCGTGCCAGTGCGCCCCTTCGGTGTCGCCGGAGCGATTGAGCGGCGCGAGCACGGTCTCGGCAAAGCGCGCTGCTTCACTGAGCACGGTCGCCGCGACCTCCGGCGAGTAGTCCGCGTAGTGGGAGCACGAGCTGAGCGCGGCAGCCCCGATGAGTTCATCCAGAACGAAACTGAGGTCTTTCAACGGAGCCTGATACATGGCCTCACTCTTAAGCCTGTGCCAGTGCCGGCACGATGTTCGCCGCCAAAAAATCCACGAATCGCTGCACGCGCACATCGGCGCCGAGCGTCGCGCGATACACGGCGTACAGCGGTGTTGCGGGCGGAAGTCGCCAGTCGGCGAGCACGAGTTTCAGTCGGCCGGTGGCAAGACCCTGACGGCAGAGAAACTCCGGCAGGAGTCCGACTCCAAGGCCCGCCGCCGTGGCGGCGTGCAGCACGGCCGGGTCATTCACCGCGAGCTTCGCCGACACTCGAACCTCAGCGCGCTGTGATCCGCGCTCGAGCTCGAGCCGAACTTCCGGGCCCGCAGGGTCGGGCGCCATCAGATCATGCGCGCGCAAATCGTCGGGGCGTGACGGCACGCCATGCTCCTGCAGATAGGCCGGCGTTGCGCACAGAATGGCCGGCGGGGCACCGAGGAGCCGGTGGGCGATGTCCGCGGCCTTCGGTAACCCGGAACAGATCGCGACATCGCAGGACTCATCGAGGGTGCCCGTGTGAAGCGACACCTCGAGCGGCACTTCAGGAAAATTCTCCAGGAATCTCGGAACGAGCGGCGCAAGCAACGCTCGACCATAGGCGGCGTCGGCGGCGACACGCAATGGACCGCTCGAGGGTGTCTGGAAACGGGCGATCTGCGTGTACGCCGCCTCGGTCTCCTCCACCAGGCGGCGGGCGTGCGGGTACACGAGCTGGCCTGCGGCAGTGAGCGCGAGACGCCGGGTGGTCCGCTGCAGCACGCGTACACCGAGTGTTCTCTCGAGATCCGCGATGGCTCGGCTCACCGCCGCCTTCGGCACCCCGAGCGCGCGTGCAGCGGCGGAAAAGCCGTTAAGGTCGACCACTCGCGCGAGCACGGCGAGCTGTGCGGGCATCCAGAAGAGATTCACGAGCAAGCCCAAAGCTGGCAGGGATTGCGCGATATTGTTTCACTCGGGCTTCATGAGCGCCACCGAAACGTGTGTGTAGAATTCCGCTTCCTAACGAACGAGGGGACTCACAGTGAAGATTTCGATGCATTCCATGACGATCGAGATATTCGTGCCGACGTTGCGCACTCTTTCCAAGCTTTTGGACAAAGGGGCCCAGAGCGCGGCGGCGCGCAAATTCGATTCGGGCGTGCTCGCGAACGCGCGACTGTCTCCGGATATGTTCCCGCTGATCCAGCAGGTGCAGCTCGCATGCGATTTCGCCAAGAACTCAACGGGACGGCTCATCGGCCAGGACGCACCGCGCTTCGAGGACAACGAGAAGACCTTGGATGAGCTCAAGGCGCGTATTGCACGCACCGTGGATTATCTCGATGGCGTGCGCGCCACTGCGTTTGAAGGCTCCGAAGATCGCGACATCAAGATCCCGCTGCGGGACACCTCGCTGCAGATGAAGGGATTGGCGTACCTCCAGACATGGGTGTTGCCGAACTTCTATTTCCACATCGTGGCCGCTTATGCAATCTTGCGCCACAACGGCGTCGACGTTGGCAAGCGCGATTTTTTGAACGTGACTTTTTGAGTATGAGCTGACGCGCACAGCGCAGCGGCAATATGACAAGCGCGCGGCGGCCGCGCCGGGCGCTTCAGCCGCAAACGGGAGCACGATCACGGTGGCTCTGCGTGGGTCCTGCCACGCTACATGCGTAAACCCCGGGGTTTTCTCCCATTGCCTACGCCCAGCACAAAAGCAGCGCGACCCGCTGACTCGGGTGCGCAAGCCAACTCCGCCGAATCGCTCGGCTGGCAGTTGCGCGCCGCATTGCCGCCGCTGCGGCTGCAATCCGTTTCGATCTACGATCTCGAAGGCGACGTGCTCTGGCTGAGCGAGGGCGCGCTCGGGCCGGATGAGCACACCTTCGTGGTCGAGGCCATCGAGGCGTTGCGGGACCCGAGCGCACCTCTGCACCGCGAGCGAGATCTACAGGAGAGCGGCGGCGCAGTATTCCTCGCCGTACGCTCGCCGCGCGGCGAGCTCGTCGGGATCGTCATGATTCTGGTGGACGCGAAGGCTCTGCAGGGTCTCGGCGCCCGCATCGTGACGACGCAGGTGCGTGCGATCCTTCAAAGCCTCGCGATCCTGCTGCGTCCCCCGGGTCTGACGACCGTGTCGCAGCGGCTGCCCACGCTCGAGAGCGCAGTCTCTGCGCCGGAGCCGACCTCTGCTCCCAAAATCACGCCAGCGCCCGCCCCCGCGCGCGTGGCTGCAGATCGTCGCGCCCCGCCGTCGCCCGCGGCAGCGCACAATGCCCCGCCCATCGAGCGGCGTGTCACCGCCCAGACCGAGCGCCGCGCCGCGCCGAACGCCGCTGGCAAGGTGGCGAAGGCCGCACCCCCCGCCAGCGCGACGCGCTCCGGCTCCGGCGCCCGATACGCTCGAGGGCAAGTCTTTTCTGGACATTCTCGAGCCTCGAAAAACGGACGATGTTCTGACGTTCGAGTTCAGCGATAACGTTCCGGTGCTCGCGCCGCCCGAGAGTGCGCCGAAGGCCGACGGTGTGCTGCGCGTGCAGGAGCTCATGAAGCTGCGAGCCGGCGGTCGAACGCGACGCCTGCAAGTGATGCCTCGCGCAAACGAGAGCAGTGCTCAGGTGTTCGATGCGCCCGCGCTCACGGAGATCGTCGGGTGGCTGCGTGGACATCTCCGAAGTACCTGAGCGCTCGCCAATGAACTTCGCGTTCGCAGTCTCAGAACAGGCCCTGGAGAGCGACCGGCTCCCTGCGCTCGTGGCTTCCTGCCTGAAGCAGGGTGGCGTGCCCCCCGAGTCCATCGGTTTTGAAGTCCAGGAGCAGGCATGTGTCCGCCATCGGGCGCAGGCTGAGCGCTTGAGCGCGCAATGCGAGAAGCTCGGCTGCTTCCTGGTGCTCGATGATTTCAAATTCGATTCCGCCGCCCTCGAGCTCTTACGCTCGAAGGCGCTGCGGCTCGTGAAGGTCGACGCGAAGCTCACCGTCGAGGCGATGCGCGACAAGCTCTCCCAAGCCCGCGTCATCGCGATTGCGCAGGCGGCGAAGGTGCTGGGCATTCACTGCAGCGCGAAAAATGTGGACTCTCAGGCGGCGCGACGCTGGCTCACGGCGATCGGTTTCGATTTCGCGCAGGGGACGCTCGCCGAGGCAGCTCGCTCGCTTGAGTCCCTGCTGGCGCTTCCCGCGGTCGAATAACGCATAATTCCCACTGTTCTCGTCGGTTGAGGAGCGGACTTGGAGCAGACTCCTGCAGCGGTGCTGCGCCTGCCGGATTGCGATGTAGCCGTGCTGGGCGCCGGCGCCGCGGGACTCATGGGTGCTGCGCGGCTCGCAGCCGCCGGACTTTCAGTCATCGTGCTCGAGGCTCGCGCTCGCATCGGCGGACGAATCCATACACACTCGGGTGCGGGCCTGACCGCTCCGGTCGAGCTCGGTGCGGAGTTCATTCACGGACGGGGCTCGACGACTTTTCAGCTGCTGCAAAGCGCAGGTTTGGCCGCCATATCGACCACCGGCGATCGCTGGACGTTGCGCGATGGACGCCTGACACCCCGGGAAAGTCTGTTCGATGAAGTGCACCGTGTCATGGCTCAGGTCGAGGACATGCCCGAGGACGATCTCTCCGTCGAGGAGTTCCTCACACGATACGCTCAGGACCCTTCGCTCGCGGCAGCCCGCACCTACGCAAGAATGATGGTCGAGGGGTTCGATGCGGCCGATCCCGCGCGCGCCAGCGTGCGCGCGATCGCGCAGGAGTGGGGCGGCGCTGGCGTCGGCAGCGGCCAATTTCGTCCCCAGTCAGGTTATGGCGGCCTCATGTCGCATTTGCTCGCGACCATCGAGTCCGCAGGCTCGAGGCTGAAACTACAAAGCACCGTGCAATGGGTGGATTGGAGCGGCCAGAACATTCACGTGGGCGGGATCTCGGCGGCCGGACCGTTCCAGCTGAGCGCCCGCCAGTTGCTCGTGACGTTGCCGATCAGCATTCTCAAGCTTCCCGAGTCCGACCCTGGCGCGGTGCGCTTCAAACCGGCGCTCATCGAGAAGCGCCCCGCGTTGGACCGTCTCCTCGTGGGCGCGGTGCTCAAAGTCATCCTGCAGTTCCGCACAGCGTTCTGGGAGGAGCTCGACGACGGCCGCTATCGGGACGGTGGATTCTTCCATGCGCCCGATGCGAGCTTTCCCACCGTGTGGTCGACGTTACCCGTGCAGGCTCCGGCCCTCATCGCATGGCTCGGCGGCCCACGCGCGCAGCGATTGTCCTCCGCGGATGACCGAGCGTTGTTCGAGCACGCGGTCGCCTCCGTCGAGGCGTTGTTCGGCACCGGCTCGCCCGTGCGCCGCGAGCTCACCGCGGCATACGTCCATAACTGGCAGACTGACCCGTACGCGCGCGGCGCCTACAGTTACGTGGCCGTTGGCGGGGGCGGTGCGGCAGCCGCGCTGGCCGAGCCGCTACAGGATCGGCTCTTCATCGCGGGCGAAGCGGCGGACCCGGACGAGACAGGCACGGTCGATGCGGCTCTTGAAAGCGGTGCCCGCGCCGCAGAGCGGATGATCGCAAGCGTGCGGGGCTGATCACTCGAGAATGCGCGCCTCGCGGGAATGCGAAGTAGTTCGCAGAATCACGTGCCTGTGCAGATCTGTGAGCCAACGCGCATGTCGTAATACGTCTCCGTTGCAGGATACGAGACGATGATGTTCCAGCACGGGTTCCGCCCGGAATGGCGGATCGCATTTCTGCGCCGAGTTCAACTTCCAGGAGGGGAGCGCTCGGCGGCCGTGCGCGAATCCTCGCGGCACCGTCCCTCGAACACTGAGCCGAAACTATGGAAGCTGCGTCCCGCGCTGAACTCGAGCCCCTGACCGGGGACCCGGTACCCGCGGAGCCGCGCCTGGCTGCGGCATCGCACACGGCGACCCAGCCTCTGCCAGCACCGCCGGTCGTGCGCGCCGCCGCGCCCGCTGCGGCGCCGGTGGCCATGGACCGAGACTTCATCGCTCGAAACCAGATCGTGGAGCGCTACCTCAGCGGCAAGCTGCCCATCAAGGGGGCGACGGAGTTCGAGCGCTTCTGTGCCGAGCATCCCGAGCTGCTCGATGAGCTCGGTCTGCCCGAGCGTGTGCACGCCGGACTGCGACTGCTCGAGGCGAGCGGCAAGCCCGAGCCGTGGCGCGAGCAGGACAAGAGGATCTGGGAAAAACCGCAATTCGTGATCGGCCTTGGCGTCCTCACGCTGGTGCTGCTGGTGACGGCGGGGATGCTCGCAAGCAGCACCTCCGATAAGAGTCACAAGATCGCGACCCTCACGAAGCAGGTATCCGAGCAGCCCCTCGAGCCTGCGACGAGCACCCGCACCATTCGGCTGCTGCCGAGCCGCTCGGGCGCATCCAGCTCGCCGGCTGTCATTATCGGTGGCGGACCGGCGCAACTCGCCGATCTGAAGATCGACCTGTCACGCTCGCCGTATCGGGCCTTTCGCGTGACCATCGATCGTGTCGATCAGGGCCGCGTCGCGGTGCTGCACAACTTGCTGAAGGACTCCAACGGTCACCTGCGCCTCGCCCTGAACAGCTCCGCGCTCGGGCCCGGCAACTATCAGCTCACGATCGAAGGCCTCACCTGGCGAGGCGATCCCGAACCCGACTCCTGGGTCACGATCGGCGTTCAGAAATAGCAGCCGAAACGGCGCTCTCTTTCCAGAATAGAATGGCGTACCGCGGTCCCCCGCTCCATTGCGGAGCAGGGCCGTGTGAGCCGTTCGTGCCGTGGAGGGGGATCCGGAATGAAGCTTCACTCGTTGTTTTCAGCGCTGCAGGGGCTTTGCTTTGCCTTGCTGGCGAGCGTTGCGTGCGCTCGCGCCGATCAGGAGCAACTCGGAGTGGTCTCCTTCCCCGTATCCTGTGCCGAGTCGCAGCGCGCCGCATTCAGCCGCGGTGTCGCCCTGCTGCATGACTTCTGGTACGAGGAAGCTGCGCCGCAATTCACTGCCATCTCCAAAGCGGACCCATCGTGCGCAATGGCTCACTGGGGCATTGCGATGAGCGGCTTTCGTCAGATCTGGGATCGCCCCGATGAGGCCGGCATGGCCGAAGGTTGGCGCGAGATGCAGCGCGCCCAAGCGCTGCCGGCCAAGACCGCACGCGAGCGCGGGTACATCGCCGCGCTCAGCGAGTTCTTTCGGCCCGGCAAACAAGGCTACGAGACTCGCATCAACGCGTACGCGGCTGCGATGGGCAATCTCTACAAGCAGTATCCCGATGATGTCGACGCCGGTGCGTTCTACGCGCTCGCTTTGCTGGCCGCGGCTTCACCCGATGATCTGAGCCTGGATGCGCAGCACAAGGCCATGGCCGTGCTGACGCCTCTGTGGCGCAGGTTCCCCGATCATCCCGGCCTCGTGCACTACATCATCCATGCGTGCGATACACCCTCGCTCGCGCAGGACGGGCTCGCGGCCGCACGCCGCTACGGCGAGATTGCGGCATCAGGGCCCCACGCCGTGCACATGCCCGGTCACATCTTCGCGCGCCTGGGCATGTGGCCTGAAGACATCCAGTCGAACCTGGCCTCCGTCGCCGCATCGCAGGCCGCCGAAGCCCGTCATGAAAGCGGCTGGATGGACCAATTCCACTCCGACGATTTCCTGCTCTATGCTTATCTGCAAAGCGGGCAGGACGCTCGCGCGCGGGCGCTCGTGAACGATGCGACGCAGGTGATCTCTCACTACGAAACCATGGCGGGCGGCCACCCCGAGCACTACATGACCGGGATGTTTCCGTACTACCGGATGAAGTTTCAGGTCTTTCTTGCGCTCGAGATGCGAGACTGGAGCTCGGCGTCGAAGCTCACCGCAATCCCAAGCGCCCCGCCCGAGACGCAGATGCAGATCTACTGGGCTCGGGCGATCGCGCACGGGCACCTGCATCAGGCCGACGGGGCCCGTGGGGATCTCGCGGGCTACGATCGGGTGATCGCGGCTCTCAAGAAGACCCGGCATGCGTATTACGCCGACTCCACCGATGCCAAGATCGTGCGCGGAGAAATCCTCGCCTGGATCGCATTTGCGGAAGGTCACGCCTCTGATGCCGTGACACACATGCGCGAAAGCGCTGACCTTCAGGACAAGGTCGGGCAGGGCGAGGTCGACATCCCGGCGCGGGAAATGCTGGGCGATATCCTGCTCGATCAAGGGCAACCGAAGGCAGCGCTGGCCGAGTATCAGCGCGCGCTCGCGCTCAGCCCCAATCGCTTCAACGGTCTTTTCAATGCCGGCCGCGCGGCCGAAGAAGCCGGTGATCGATCTCAGGCGGTCCACTATTACAGCGCTTTGCTTAAATCAACGAACAACGGCTCTGAAACGCAACGGCCCGAGATTGCCCATGCGAGACAGGGCCTCCTCGCAGCGGCAGGTACCTGACGGAGAATTACCCTATGCGCACGTTCATCATCGGCCTCCTGGTCGCGACGCTAGCGCCACTCGCAGTACAGGCTGCGCCCGCATCGGGCATCAAACCGTACCGAGTCCTGCAGCAGTTCAAACTGGGCGGGCCCGGGGGATGGGATTATTTGAAGGTCGATGCGCAAGGAGAGCGGCTTTTCATTTCGCGCGGGGATCGCGTGCTCGTCATGCGCACGCGCGACGGCTCGCTCGCCGGAACGATTGCGGATACGAGCGGCGTGCATGGCATTGCGCTCGCCCCCGACCTCGGGGAAGGATTCACCAGCAACGGCCGGGCAGACACGATTACAGTCTTCGACCTCGCCTCGCTGGCCACGCGAAGCACCATCGCCGTCTCGGGTCACAATCCAGACGCAATCCTGTACGACGACGCGAGTCATCGCGTGTACACCTTCAACGGCCGAAGCCACGACGTGAGCGTCGTTGACCCTGCCAAAGGCTCCGTCGTGACCACGCTCGCGGCCGGGGGGAAGCCGGAGTTTGCCGCATCGGACGGCAAGAGCCGGATCTTTTTCAACGTCGAGGATACGCACCAGATCGGCGTGATCGACAGCCAACGCACGCAGCGCTCACAGACCTGGACACTGCCCCACTGCGAAGAGCCGACGGGTCTTGCGCTGGATGTGGCTCACGAGCGCCTGTTCTCGACTTGCGACAACGAGGTTCTCGCTGTGACGGATGCGAAGTCGGGCAAGCGTGTCGCTGAAGTTCCGATCGGGAAAGGACCCGACGCAGCTGCATTCGACGCGGAACGCGGCCTGATTTTCAGCTCGAATGGGGAGGACGGCACGCTCACGATCATTCATGAGGATGACCCCGATCATTACTCGGTGGTCGCGACCGTTCCCACTCAGAAAAGCGCACGCACGATGGCACTCGATCCGAAGAGTCATCGCATTTATCTCGTCGCGGCGGAGTTCGGGCCCGCTCCACCTGCTACGAAGGACCAGCCGCGACCGCGGCCCACCGTCGTCGATGGCACGTTCAAGGTGATCGTGGTGGGTGACTGATCAATCCGCACGCAAGGTGACGAGCGGTGGCTGGGCGACGACCGAGCGGGTCGCGACCCAGCCGCTCGCAGCGACGAGCAGTGCTCCGCCGCACATTCCGAACGCGAATACCCAGGGATCGAAATCGTAGCTGAGCTGCAGGACGCGGGTCGCGACGAAACGCCCGGCGATGGAAGCGCCGGCCGCGGCGAGAAGCCCTGCGAGAAGGCCCAAGGTAGCAAACTCCGACAGCACGCTCTGGCGCACGATGCGACGGCTTGCGCCGAGTGTGCGCAGCATGGCGCTCTCGAAGCGCCGCTCCTCGCGGCTCGCCTGAGCGGCGGCGAGCAGCACGGTGAGTCCCGCAAAGAGTGTAAAGGCGAATACGCTCTGCACCGCGAGGACGGCCTTGTCGACCACGGAGCGCACTTGCGCGAGCAGATCGTCCACGTCGAATATGGAGACGCTCGGAAACTGTCGCGCGAGCTGGGCGAGCACATGCGCCTCTGAAGGGTGGAAATAGGCGCTCGTCAGATAGGTCCCCGCGGTGCTGTCGAGAACTCCGGGCGCAAAGACGATGAAGAAATTGGGCTGGAAGCTATCCCATTTCACCTTGCGGACGTTGGCGACCGTCGCCGTGACCGGCTCACCGCCGATCTGAAACGTCAGCCGATCGCCCACTTTCAAGCCGAGCGACTCCTGAAATTCGCTCGCGAGCGAGACGAGATGCTGGCCATATTCGCCGGGCTGCCACCAGTGGCCGGCGACGATCTGGTTGTCCGCGCCCAGATTCGTGGCCCACGTGACGTTCTGCTCCCGCTCCGCAAATCCCTCGCTGTCACCGCGAGCGAAATGCAAGGACTCGACGGGATGATCGTTGATGTCGGTCAGGCGTCCACGAATCATCGGCAGAACGCGCGAGAGTCTTGCGCCGCGGCGTTCGAGAAAGTCGACGAACGCATTGCGGTCGGCCGGCGGAATGTTGACGAAGAAGTAATTCGGGGCATCGGCGGGGAGGCTCCGCCGCCAGTCGCGCTCGAGATCCCCGCGCACCAGGCCCAATAGCAGCAGAACCATGATACCGGTGCCGAACGCCACGATCTGGACGAGGCTGTCTGCACGGCGCCGGCTGAGATTGGCGACGCCGTAGCGCCAGGCGACGCCGACGCGACCGCGCAGCCGGCCCGCAGCCAGTACCAGCAGCCACCCGGCGAGCGCGAGCAGCAGAACGAATCCGCTCAGCCCGAGGATGAAATCCGCAAACAGCCAGCCATCACGCACCGCCCAGTAGACGAGCGCTCCGACGACGGCCACGGCGGGGCCGAAGGCGAGCAGCACGAGAGGCGGCGGCGGTCCGACATCGCGACGCAGCACCCGCAACGGCGGCACGCGCGCGAGCTGCAGCAGCGGAGGCAGAGCGAAGCCTACGACCACAGCCAGCGCGGCGACGACCCCCACGGCGAGCGGCTCCAGATTCGCGGGCGGCAGATCGGTATTCACAAGCCCACGCACGGCGTGCAGCAACCACTCCTGCGCGAGAAACCCCAACGCCGAGCCGAGCACGCACGCGGCCAAAGCGATCAGAAGCAGCTGCAGCAAGCTCACTGCCAGCGTGAACGCGCGGGTCGCGCCCAGTGTCTTGAGCAGCGCGACACTGTCGAGATGACGGCGCACGTACTGTCGCGCCGACATCGCAACCGCCACACAACACAGAAGCACGCTCACCAGGCTTGCAAGGGTCAGAAAGCGCCCAGCGCGGTCGACCGCATTCTTGATCTGCGGGCTCGCCTCCGAGATATCTCGCAGGCGCTCGCCGCGAGCCTTGTGCACAGCGAGCCAGTTCTCGAACGAATCGATGCGCGAACGGTCCGCTGCAAACAACGCGCGGTAGCTGACTCGGCTTCCGGGCTGAATCAACTGCGTTGCCGGAATGTCCGCCATGTTCATGAGTAGAGCGGGAGCCAGATCGGCGAAGGTGCTGCTCTGGTCCGGGCGCGAGATCAGAACCCGCGTCACCTTGAAGCTGCCCGCGCCGATCGAAAGCACCGATCCCACGCCACCCCCCAGGGTGGCGAGCAGCTTCGAGCTCGGCCACACCTCCCCTCGGCCCGGAATCGACTGGGCAGGGCTTCCTGCGGCAAACGGCTCTGTTGCGACCAGCACCTTGCCGCGCAACGGGTAGCCCTCGCCGACCGCCTGCACGTCGGTAAGCTGGCTCTCATCGCCGCGAAATACCACGCTCAGCAGATACGTCACGCGTGCCGTTGAGACGCCCCGCCGCGCCGCTTCCTGAAAGTAGCTCTCCGAGAGCGGCGAATCGGAGCCGAGGCGCAGATCCGCCGCCAGGACCTGAGTCGCCTGCTCATCCACCGCGATGCCGATGCGGTTCACGAGAAAGCTGACCCCGGTCAGTGCCGCAACGGCGGTGGTGAGCGCGAGCAGCAGTACGCCGAGCTCTCCCGAGCGCCACTCGCGCACCAGGGAGCGAAGCGCCAGCGATAGCGCACGCATCACAGTACCCGCCCGGCGTCCATGCGTAGCGTGCGCGCGCAACGCGAGGCCAGAGCCTGCTCATGGGTCACGAGCACGAGCGTCGTGTGCGAGTGTTCATTAAGCTCGAAAAACAGCTCGCCCACACGCGCCCCGGTCACGGCATCCAGGTTTCCCGTCGGCTCATCGGCAAACAAGACCGCAGGGCGCGTGACGAAGGCCCGCGCGAGCGCAACACGCTGCTGCTCTCCGCCGGAGAGCTGACGCGGGTAGTGGCCGGTGCGTCCCTTGAGGCCCACGCGCTCCAGCGCATCCAGCGCAGAGCGTCGAGCATCCCGCTGGCCGGCGAGCTCCAATGGGAGCATCACGTTCTCGAGGGCCGTCAGCGCCGGAATCAGATGGAACGACTGGAAAACGAAGCCGACGCGCTGGGCGCGCAGTCGAGCGCGCCCGTCCTCATCGAGCTGCATGAGGTCATGACCCGCGAGCCACACCTTGCCCGAAGTCGGCATGTCCAGGCCCGCAAGCAAGGCCAGCAAGGTCGACTTGCCAGCGCCTGATGCGCCCACGATCGCCACCGACTCGCCTGCAGCAATCTCGAGAGTGACATCCTGCACAATGGTCAGCGTGCCTTCCGGACTGCTAACCTCCTTGGTGAGGTTCGATGCTTTGAGAACATTTTCGCGAGTCGCCGTCGCCTGCACGCTCGGCATTGGATTACTGCTCATCGGGCTCCAGGGCGCGGTCGCCGCGCAGAGTCGCACCATCCTGGTACTGGGCGACAGCCTGAGTGCTGCTCACAACTTGCGTACGGAGCAGGGATGGGTCGCCTTGCTACAGAAACGGCTGCAGACGCAAGGTTACGAGTACGAGACGGTGAACGCCAGCGCGAGCGGTGAGACCACCAGCGGCGGACTTGCGCGTCTGCCGCGGGCACTCGAGCTGCACAAGCCGGCGATATTGATACTCGAGCTCGGAGCGAACGATGGACTGCGCGGACTGCCGCTGCGGAGCACCCATGACAATCTCGGCAGCATGATCCGGCTCGCCGAGCACGCGGGTGCGCGGGTTGTGCTGATCGGCATCCGACTGCCACCGAACTACGGGCCGCGCTATAGCAATGAGTTCGCCGGCATGTACCAGGACCTCGCCAAGAGCTTTCACTTGCCGTGGGTGCCTTTTCTGCTGGAAGGCGTAGCCTTGAATCCGCAGCTGATGCAACCGGATGGCCTGCATCCGAAGGCCGAGGGGGAGCCACTCGTGCTCGACACGGTGTGGCGCGTGCTGCAACCGATGCTGATGGGCCACTGACATGCAAAAAATATGGCTCAAGAACTATCCGCCCGGAGTGCCGGCGGAGATCGATCCTGGTGCGATTCACTCGCTGAAGGACATGATCGAGAAGAGCTGCGCCCAGTTCGCCGACCGCGTGGCCTTCATTCAGATGAACCGCTCGCTCAGGTATCGCGAGCTCGCCGAGCTCTCGGGCCGCTTCGGCGCCTGGCTGCAGCAGAAAGCCGCACTCAAGCGCGGCGATCGCATCGCCATCATGCTTCCCAATGTGCTGCAGTATCCCATCGCCATGGTGGGTGCACTGCGGGCGGGCTTCACGGTGGTCAACACCAACCCCCTGTATACCGCCCGCGAGCTCGAGCACCAACTGCAAGATTCAGGCGCGGTGGCGATCGTCGTTCTGGAAAATTTCGCCCACGTCCTGCAGGAAGTATTACCGCGCACGAGCGTCCGCCACGTCCTCGTTACGACCGTTGGGGACATGCTGGGGTTTCCCCTTTCCCTGATCGTCAATTATGTGGTGCGCCACCGCCGCAAGCAGGTTCCGCCCTGGCGGATCGAAGGTGCCTATGACTTCAAGACCGAGCTCGATGCGTCCCGCGGACTTAAGCTCAGCCCAGTAGACCTCGGTCCTGATGACCTCGCTTTCCTGCAGTACACCGGCGGTACGACGGGTGTGGCAAAAGGGGCAGAGCTCACCCACCGCAACATCTGCGCCAATGTTCTGCAATCCGAGCCTTGGATCGGCTCGGCGCTACCGAGCGGACAGCCGGACGTTTTGATCACGCCGATTCCGCTCTATCACATCTTTGCGCTAACCGTGAATTGCATGCTTTTCATGCGACTTGGGTGGACCAACGTCCTCATCACGAACCCACGGGACTTTCCGGCGTTCGTCGCGCAGCTCAAGAAGCATCCCTTCGCATACATCAGCGGCGTGAACACCCTCTTCAACGCACTGCTGCACACGCCCGGATTCGCACAGCGTGGACTTCAGTCATCTCAAGGTCACGGTTGCCGGTGCCATGGCCTTGCAAGCTGCCGTTGCTCAGCGCTGGAAGGCCGTCACCGGCAATTCCATCACGCAAGGTTGGGGGCTTACCGAGACCTCACCGGGAGCCTGCATCAATCCTCCACAGGATGAGTTCAACGGATCGATCGGCTTGCCGCTTCCCTCCACAGAGATCGCCATCAAGGACGATGCGGGAGCAGACCGGGCCATCAATGAGGTCGGCGAGATCTGCGTGCGCGGTCCCCAGGTCATGCGCGGCTACTGGAAGCGTCCCGACGAGACCGCGAAGGTCATGCTTCCCGACGGCTGGCTGCGCACCGGCGACGTCGGCCGCATGGATGAGCGAGGCTACGTCTTCATCGAAGATCGCAAGAAGGACATGATCCTGGTGTCCGGCTTCAACGTGTACCCGAACGAGGTCGAGGAAGTCGCGGCTGCCCACCCCGGAGTGCTGGAGGTGGCTGCCGTTGCGCAACAGGACGAACACTCAGGCGAGGTCGTCGCGTTGTTCGTGGTGAAAAAGGATCCTCAGCTTACCGAGCGCGACGTGATCGATTTTTGCCGCAAGTTTCTCACCGGCTACAAAGTGCCGAAGCACGTGTACTTCCGAAAGGAGCTTCCGAAGTCCAATGTGGGCAAGATCCTGCGACGCGTACTGCGTGAGCAGATCGGTAAAGAGGAGGCGGCGAGTCAGGCCTCCGCGGCCGGTGCGGTTCCGGCTTCCTGAGCACGCAGGGGCCCATGACGACGCACGGCGAAGACCGTCGCGCCGAGGGTAGTGAGTTCCGCGGGGCCTGCCTCTAAGTCAGTCGAATTCTTTTGGTGTGTCTGCAGCAGGCCCTCTAATGCCTCCAACAGCCCATCAGCACGCTTCCCGAGCTGCGCCCGGAACAGCGGAAGCACCTTTGCATCGACCTGCAACGCGATCGTCCGAACGGGGAGCTGGTCTACACCCTTTGCGGTGAGGTTGTACTCAAGGGTCGTTAGAAGGTCACCAGCCGTTTCTCCGGCCAGGTAGATCGCATCAGCGCTGGCGCCCCCTTCCGCGGGCGAACGACGCATTGGGCATACGCGATCCAAGCCGACCTTCTTCACAGCTCCGACACGAAGCAACTCCGAAAGCAGTGTTCGGTAGTAGACACCACCGCTGTGGCGTTGAACCAGTTGCTGAAACGTCCTCCCCTGACCGCGGATGCGTAACGTCGCTGGATCTCCGGAGCGCGTCTGGAACCTTGGGTCGTCATACCAGCCATTGAGCACTCGAGCTGCGCGCTGCAGTTGGGTGTTACTCCGCGGCTGGAAGCGATTGAGTGGTACTGCAAGTATCGCCGGGAGGAAGCTGCGATTTATGCCCGTGATAACAGCGAGCCTAGAGTACGTGACTCGCTCGCCACGCCGACTGAGGTAATCCGAACCCGTGTGCGCATAAACGCTGTCAACGATCGCCTTTAGCTCCCCGGCGCTGATTCCGAAGCGGATTAGGAGTCGCACGAGAGGGTGGAGGACCTGTCTGCACATGAAAACCAACGCGGCGCGGAAATCGGACTGCATTAATGAATTCCGATGAAGCACGGGCCATCTTGGGGTGGCAAAGACAACAACGCTGGGACAAGGCTGGCTCTGCGATTTTTATGGCAAAGTATCGCAGGTAAGCGTCATTGGATATAGAGCCGCGTAGTGCGCATGACACTACGGCCCCGATGTGCGTCGAATGATGCCTTAGGCGCGTCCGGCTCTCGACTGAGATAGGCGGCGCGGCAAACCACGCCGTGGACTACACGCTAGGAAGGAACCGGATGACATGGCATCTGCCGTGTCACCCGGTGGCCTGATCTAGCAGCCCGTGTGCTGCTCGCAGCCCGCTTGTGGAGAAACCGTCTCGGTCGCGATGGTCATCTCGGTAGCCGCAGTGTCTGCCGGAGACGCTGGCAACACCCCGGAAATACCGCTAACCGACGGTCGGGTAACTCCACTGATACCGGAGATTCCGTTCCTAGACGGGTGGGTGACGCCGCTAACGCCAGAGATCCCGCTGACACCGGAGATTCCGCTGACACCGGAGATTCCGCTGACACCGGAGATTCCGCTGACACCGGAGATTCCGCTGACACCGGAGATTCCGCTGACGCCGGAGATTCCGCTGACACCGGAGATTCCGCTGACACCGGAGATTCCGCTGACACCGGAGATCCCGCTGACACCGGAGATTCCGCTGACACCGGAGATTCCGCTGACGGAGATTCCGCTGACACCGGAGATTCCGCTGACACCGGAGATTCCGCTGACACCGGAGATTCCGCTGACACCGGAGATTCCGCTGACACCGGAGATTCCGCTGACACCGGAGATTCCGCTGACACCGGAGATTCCGCTGACACCGGAGATTCCGCTGACACCGGAGATTCCGCTGACACCGGAGATTCCGCTGACACCGGAGATTCCGCTGACGCCTGATATGCCACTACTCGCCGGCCTAACCATGCCGCTGATGCCCGAGATTCCGGCAATGCCGGGCCGACTAATTGCAGATATCGGTGCTGCTGCGAAAGCAGCTCCCTGCACAATGCCTGCCGTAATTGTGAATGCGACAGCAAACTTCTTCATAGAACACTCCCTTCAAACCCCATTCAACTATTTCGACGTGGAGGTGCTAGCACGTCGATTTCTTTTGGCATCGAGGGTGCTGGTCTTCCCTCGCTGCGATTCATCGAATTTCTACCCTGCGACTCGGCGACCGTGGACTGCTCCTGGAAGAAGTAGACGCCAACGCCGTATCTCTTGCCCGTGGTCAAGCCATTGGGATCTGCGATCTTCGACAATGCAGTGTCTAGCTCGAGCATGAATTCCTCACCCCTCTCGGTGGTGAGTTTCAAAAACTCGTCGCGACCCTTCTCAGAAAGAGGGGCATCGGAGACCAGTACGCGTTCGAAGTAGGCCGGTGCGTCCTGCAACATCAGGTTGTGCGCAAAATTCGCTGCTGCCGCCTCAAGAAATCGGGCGGCGCGCTCAATGCGCGTAGACAGTCACCTCGGCTCCGCGCATAACATGGGCTCGCGAGCGGCATCTCAAGGTGTTGCCATCAACGATTTCAGCCGAACCCACGGCGACAAGTTCGTCCAAAATTGCGTCGCGATCAGCGCCCGGACACGCGACTTCGATCAGCTCTACAAGGCTCCGACGGGGTGAACCGGACGTTGGCTCAAGGTCGAGATCCAAAGCGAGGCCGTACGCGCCCGAAAATTTGGGATGCGTATGCCAAGCGCTTAGTAGGCTGACGACTTGATCTAGTCGAGCAGAGAAATTTTTTCCGTTCGCCGCGTCTGCCGAGTCCGAACTGCGGAGCGCTGTCACTTCAGATCGCGCGAGCTGGGCAATCAGACCAATTCGTGCATCGGTTGTCGGACGACTTTGGGCAGCCAAGCGCGACTCGAGAGCCTGGATGTATGAACGGCGAGTCGCGTCCGAAATTTCCTTTGCGGAAACTCCATATTCAAACGCGACGGGCATGAGCGGTCGCATCAGAGCGGCGAACACGCTCAACACCGCCTCCTTCTCCCTCGCGGACGCGTCCATCGACTGGATCACATTATTCTTTGGCTCTAGGTTACATAACTCTAGGAACGTCAATAGTTTATGTCAACGGCTATGCCTAGATTTATGTGAAATCAAACGATCTAAAGCGGAATCCGCAACCAAAACAGGGTGTTACAGCAGCAGCTGGTCGCGGACGCTGCCGCAGTGCAGCAATCCGAAGGCGCCGTCGGCGAAAAGGTGCGCTTCAGCGACGGCGCTTTGGGTTAGTCCAAGCTCAAGACTTAGACGAGCAAAGCCACTCCCGAGTGGGAGCCCTGTGGCTTGTTAAAGGCGCGCACACGACTGGGAGGGTTGACCTACCCTCCGGCTCGATGCTCTACAGCCTGTACGCGGGTCAAACAGCTCTTTGATAACCGCTTGATGCGTCGAGATGCGGCGCGCCGCTTGATGACCCGGCGTGCCCCTTGTCTCACGTCTGCGATCATGAAGACGCCAACGTACGGTCTAACTTTGGGCGATTTCCCGTCGGACGGAGCACGTGACTGTTGGCTGAGCCAGTTGTCGACAAGCTCTATGAACCCCATGCCATGGTGTTCGATTAGTCGACGCAAACTGGCCATTCCCGCCTCGGGAATCTCGAAACCACACACACCGCGCTGAAAGGTATCGTCGCGGGATCGAGTCGTGGGCTGCGCGAGGTTGCTCTCTAGCGTTGCCAGAAGTGCGGTCAGCGGTCTCAGGACCTCCTGCCCGAAAACATTTCGGCCGTGCAGTCCAAGCGCGGTACGACTTCGCCACCGTATCAGTCCCCTAGGAAGTCTAATCACTGAGCCAGTCGCTAACAGGGTCCGGAGGCAGTCCTTGGGAGATTCTCCCGGAAGTTCACTTTCAACAAGAGCATGGAATGTTCCGGGACCGCGGTGCCCGTAGAGGTCACGGGGTCTACCATATTCGTTTATGTAGTCTGGATCTTCAGCCCATCTGGCAAGAATGCGGGAACAGTATGCTAAATCAACAGGCACTGCCCGCAATGGGCGCGGTTTCTGCCGAACGGCAGCTTTACTGAACTCTCGCATGATGGCCTTATCGTCAAAGCCGAGTCCTTTGAGTATGCGAACCAGAAGTATCGCGATTTCAGAAAATTGCTGATGCAAGACGGAACTTGGTTTATCGATCGAATGTTTTCGAATTGAGCGCGTGCGCGTACTTCTTTTCGTCTTCGCCGTTCGCATGACTCCCCCCTTAACTGGCAAGGCTCACCGATGCCGACAGTGGACACATCGTGCATCGAACTCAGCTGTTGAGTCCAGTGTGTCCGGGACTTTTTCTAGACGGCTTTAGGTTCTTTCGCTGGGATCAAATAGCCGGCGATGTTCGAGGATTGCGTAGCGGTCGGTCATGCCTGCGACGTAGTCGGCGACCGCTCGGGCGCGTCCGGATGCGCCGTGCTGCTGCTCGCCTTTACGTGCGATATCACGATGCTCATCGGGCATCAGCTTGACGTTGTCCATGAATGCCGAAAAAGCTCCTTCAGGACGCGTCGCGCCTTGGACGTCATGCGCAACACCTTGTGGTGCCGATAAAGTCGCTCGCTCAAGAATGTCTTGAGCTGAAGGTTTTCGGTGCGCACCTCCGGGCTGAACGATGCCAGCGGCCTTGCGCGCTCGCGCACATCATCGATCGATGTGAGGCGGCTGTCCCTGAGCCGTGTCTGGGTGGTGCGAATGAGGTCGCTCGCCACGTAGTTGATCATTCGGCGGATGGTCTCGTAGACATGCCGACGTTCATTGATGTCCGGGTATTGCTTGCGAACGGTCTCATACTGACGTTCTAAAGAGATCGACCTCTTGTAGAGCGCCGACGTTGATCAATCCAGCCCTCAGCCCGTCGTCGACGTCATGATTGTTGTAGGCGATCTCGTCGGCGAGATTCGCGATCTGGGCTTCCAGGCTCGGCTGACGGCGCCGATGAAGCGCTCGCCGAGATCGCCGAGGTTGCGCGCGTTGCGCGACGAGCAGTGCTTCAGGATTCCCTCGCGGCACTCGAATGTCAGGTTGAGCCCGCGGAAATCCGCGTAGCGGTCCTCGAGCTCGTCCACGACCCGCAGCGACTGGAGGTTATGCTCGAAGCCACCATAGCGGCGCATGCATTCGTTCAGCGCGTCCTGGCCAGCATGACCAAAAGGCGTATGGCCGAGATCATGGGCCAGGATATCGCCTCGGTGAGAGTTTCGTTGACCTTCAGCGCTCGCGCGACGGAGCGCGCAATCTGTGCGACCTCGATCGAGTGCGTGATTCGAGTTCGGTAGAGATCGCCCTCGTGGTTGACGAAGACCTGGGTCTTGTAGACGAGGCGCCGGAATGCACTGGAATGGATGATGCGATCGCGGTCGCGCTGATACTCTCCACGAAAGTCGGGCTTCGGCTCGGGATGGCGCCGGCCCCGGGACTCATCTTCATGTGCGGCGTACGGCGCCAAGCCATCGGAACTCGACCCCACATCGTTCACGCGATCACCCGCAGTAGGATTCCAACGTCGTGCGAAGCGCGGCGTCCGGATAGTCGGCCGTGAGATACGAATCACCGATCCGGCGCAGGAGCACCAAGCGAATTCGGCCTCCTTGCACCTTCTTATCGATCTTCATGTGCTCGAACAGGGCTTGAGGTCCCAGCCCCGGAGCGCCGACCGGGAGTCCCGCGCGCTGCAGCAGCGCATGCAGCCGCTCGACCTCTCCTGGACGCATGAGTCCGCACTCGCGGGACATGGCCGCCGCCATCATCAGTCCCGCCGCGACAGCCTCACCGTGTAGCCAGCCGACGTACTGGGTTGCAGTCTCGATGGCATGACCAAACGTATGTCCAAGGTTGAGCAGGGCTCTTTCGCCACGCTCGCGCTCGTCATGACCCACGATTTCGGCTTTGATCTCGCAGGAGCGCCGAATGGCGTAGGCCAGCGCCTCCGAGTCACGCCCGAGCAGTCGATCCATGTTCGCCTCGAGCCAGGCGAAGAACTCGGCATCGCGAATCAGTCCGTACTTGATGACCTCCGCAATCCCTGCACTGAGCTCACGGGTCGGGAGCGTCTCGAGCGTCGCCGTATCGGCAATCACCGCGCTCGGCTGGTGAAATGCGCCGATCAGGTTCTTACCCCCGGCATGGTTGACCCCCGTCTTGCCACCGACCGAGGAATCCACCTGCGCCAGAAGCGTCGTCGGTATCTGGACGTAGCGGACACCTCGCTGATAGGACGCTGCAGCGAAGCCGGATAGATCCCCCACCACGCCACCGCCGAGAGCGACGACCGTGCAGTCCCGACCAAAGTGATTCGCGACCAGCGCGTCGATCATGCGCCCCATCATGGGAAGGGTTTTGTGCTCCTCTCCGTCGGGCAACGTGACCTCGACCACTCGGCGCGACGCCAAGCCTCGCGCGACGATACCTGAGTAAAGCGGTCCAACCGTCGTGTTGCTGACGAGCAGGACGTTCCTGGCCGGGAATGTGTTCATCGAAGAGCTCGGTGCGCTCGAGGAGTCCCGGACCGATGAGTATCGGATAACTTCGCTCGCCAAGGGCCACGTTCAAAGTTGTGAAAGCAGCGGGTCCACCGGTACTCATTCGCAAAGTATAAGGTCGGAACAGCTCTTAAACCCTATCGCCCGTGATGTGAAGGCCGCGCAGGATCTCCTCGGCGACACTTTGAACCTTGCGACCGTCGGTTGCGACGGTGACGTTGGCGATCGAGCTGTACAACGGCGCACGCTCGGCCATGAGCTGGCGGAGCGTCGTTTCCGGGTCGACGTTGAGGAGCAGCGGCCGGTGACGCGCGTGGCGCACGCGGTTGACTTGTTGCTCGACGGAGGCTTCGAGATAGACGACGCAGCCACGCTCTGACAGGCAGCGCCGATTGTCAGGGGATAGGACGGCTCCACCACCCGTCGCGAGGACGACCGGCTCCATTTGCGTGAGCGCACCGATTACCTCGCGCTCGCGATGCCGAAACCCCGCTTCGCCCTCCTTCTCGAAGATAAAGGAGATATCGACGCCCGTGCGGCGCTCGATCTCGACGTCGCTGTCGTAGAAGGGGGCTTCCAACAGGCGGGCGAGATGCTTGCCCACCGCGCTCTTGCCCGAGCCCATCGGGCCGATCAAAAAGACGTTCCGCTTTCCCAACATCTGCGTTGCAGGATACCGCAGGCCGCGGCGGGTGCCGAAAATGACGCGGCCGCCCGAAGGCGGCCGCGTAGTCTCCTTGAGACTGCGAACCTCAGTCCGGATTGGCGCAGGTCTGCGCCTGCCCGTATGGGCTGTTTTCACCCGGAGGTGCGACCGTCTGGTTGTTGTAGTCGGTCGCGAGACCCACTAACCAGAAGCTCGCCGACGTGCTGCTCTGTGTTCCATTGACCGTCGCTGTTGCCGTCAACTCAACTGCAGTCCACTTCGCATGATCCTTCGGATAGATGATGTTCACCGTCGCCGAGCCGCCGTTAGCGGTCGTGGCGGAGCCGACATCCGTCGATGCGACCAGACCGGGGTCGAGCTTACCGTTGTTGTTGTAGTCCTCACCCGGATCGAGGATACCGTTGTTGTTGAGGTCCTCTGTCCGGCAACCAATTTCAGTCTGCAGAGTGTATGCGAACGGGTCGCCGGATGAGATCCACGGCGTTCCGGTCTTAAGCCACTCGAAGTCCCAGAGCTGACCCAGCCAAATCAGGTACCCCTTCTGGTAGCCAAGGGACGTGACGTTGAACGTGACCTGCACGTTATTGACGGCGTTGCCCCCGGAATCGACGGCCTGCACCGACCACGGCTGCTCGTACTGCGTCTGGCTCAGCGCGACGATGGTGTTGCCGGTACCGAGAGAGAGGAAGAGCGTCGATCCGCCGACGGTCAGCGAAGCGTTGCCGGTGACAGCGGTGCCCTGCACCGTGGCACTGATGGTGACGCCGTCCTCAGCGCTCGTCGTGTTGCTAGCGGTGTACACAGTCGAGGCTTGGCCCTGCGCGTTCGTCGTCGCAGAGGCAACCGAGAGTGACCCGCCAGTGGGATCCTTCGTAATGCTGAAGTCGACGACCTGTCCCTCGACTAGGTTGTTGTTGGCGTCGCGCACAGTCGCTGTGATGGTGCTGCTCGCTTGTGTCTGAATCGTCGCCGGGTTTGCCTGGACCGAAATCGCAGCAGGCGTCGTTGCAATGAAATCGATCGTCGTCTGCGCGGTCACGCCGGTTGCGCTCGCGGAAACGACGCCTGGGCCGGCGGTATTGGAGGCGATCGTCACGCTCGCATTACCGCTCGCGTCCGTGACCGCGGTACCCGCGCTCAACGTACCTCTGGTCGAGGAGAAGGTCACGGTCTGTCCGACCTGCGGTGCGCCGTTGTTGGCCCAGTTCACCGTCACCGTCGCATTCGTATTCAAGTTGACCTTCGCGTTGGCCGCCGGGGCGGTGAACGCGAATGTCTGACTGCTCACTGCGACTTGGGTGGTCGCGGTCATTGCAAGTGCAGTCGCGGTGATGGTGTCCGTTCCGCTGTTGACGGCAGTCACAGTGAAAGTCTGCTGTCCCGCGGCGTTGGTCGTCACTGAAGCTGCGCTGAGCGTGTTGCCCTTCGCGGAACTCAGCATCACGGCCTGCCCTGCAATGCCCGTACCGCCCGAATCAGCCAGGACGATCGTGTAGGTTCCCGCGCTACCTTGAATGAGATTTGCGGGACCCGTCAGTGAGAGCTTGGTTCCGACGACGCCAATGACGATGGTCGAGGATGTCGAACCCACGCTCGCCGTCACAGTGATGTTGCGATTCGTGTTGTCACCGGGAGTGCTGAGCGTCGCCTGTGCCTGACCGTTGGCGTCCGTCGTTCCAGCGGGGACCGGCGGTGTCGCAGTGGAGCCCGCAGTCGTCTGCACTGGATTGACCGCGCCGGAGGTGGCAGTGAAGTTCACCACCGCACCCGTGACGAGCTGGTTGCTTGCGTTGCGCACGATTGCCGAAAGGGTGACCGGTGCCGAGTCGTTCGACGGCATCTGCACAGCATTCGTCAGAAGTGTCACGCTCTCCTGAGCATTGACGACTCCCACGGTGACCTGCGAACTCTTGCCGCCGACCGTGGCTGTCACCTGGATCTGCGTGCCCGCTGCGGCTCCGGCCGCAGTCAAGGTCGCCGTCGCAGTACCGGTGGCATCGGTCATGGCGGTCGTCACCTGCAGGCTGCCCGCGCTGGCGCAGCAAACTCGACCGTCGCGCCGGCAACGGCGTTGTTGTTCGTGTCCCGAACGAGCGCATTGATCGTCGCGCTCGCTGAGCCGTCTGCCGGAATGGTCGTGGCCGACGTTGAAGCGGTGACGCTCGCGACATTGGCCGGACTCGTCCCGCCGGCGCCGCCACCCGTCGGACTTTCGAACGCCTTGTCGTCGCTGCCACCGCACGCCGCCAGAATGCAAGCGAGCGTCGCAACCGTGATGCCTGAAAAAATTTTACGCATGACCCACCTTATGGCTGTACTGCTCGGATCCCCGCCGATCAGTAGACATTGACCCCTTCCCGTAGAATCTTCGGTGTCACGAAGATCAAGAGCTCGTCCTTGTTGTTGGTCTTGGTGGTTGTCTTGAACAGATTACCGAGCACCGGAACGTCGCCGAGATACGGCACTTTCGTCTCATCCACCCGATGCGTCGTCTGCAGGATGCCGCCGAGGACGACGGTCTGGCCGTCGCTGACGAGCACCTGGGTCACGAGCTCCTGGGTGTCGATCGAGGGAACGTTGACGCCACCCGAGGCCACGACGATCGTGCCGACGGCGTCCTTCTTGACGTCCAGATCGAGAATGATGCGATTGTCGGGCGTGATCTGCGGTGTCACCTTGAGTGACAGCACCGCCTTCTTGAACTGAATGGTGGTCGCGCCGCTCGAGGCCGATTGCTGGTAGGGAATTTCCGTACCCTGCTCGATGGTCGCTTCCTTCTGATTGCCCGTGACCACGCGCGGTGCCGAGATGATGTCGGCGCGCGTCTCGGCCTGTGCGGCCTGCAACTCGAGGTCGACGAGGTAGTCGGCGCCGAGGATGCCGAACGCGATGCTGCCGGCCGGATTAGTGACGGGCAGGTTGACGTTGTAGCGGTTCGCGGCGGTGCTGCCGGTCGGCACCGTGACCGGGAATGGCGTGCCGTTGCTGGCGCTCTGCAGATTCGTGAGTGCCGAGCCGACGATCGTATCGGTGCCAGCCGCGGTGCCGGAGGTCGTGACGATGCCACTTGCGCCGTTGCGGTTGATGCCCGTGTAGCCGAGCACCGCGCCCAGCTGGCGCTGGAAGTCATCGTTGACGATCACGAGGCGCGACTCGATGAGTACCTGGCGCACCGGAATGTCGAGCGTCGCGACCAGGCGGCGAATGTCCGCGATGCGCTCGGCCGTATCCTGCAGCAGCAGGGTATTGGTGCGCTCATCGACCGAGACCGTACCGCGCGGCGACAGGAGTGAGCCGCCCTGCGACTTGATGAGGGTGGCCATGTCGGCGGCCTTCGCGTAGTTCACCTGCAGGAACTCGGAGCGCAACGGCGCGAGCTCCTGAATGTCCTTGCGCGCGGCGAGCTGCAGCTTCTCCTGGTTCGCAAGCTCATCTGAGGGGGCGACGATGATGACGTTGCCTTCCTTGCGCTTGTCGAGGCCCTTGGTGCGCAGGACGATGTCGAGGGCCTGATCCCAGGGCACGTTCTGCAGGCGCAGCGTCACGCTGCCCTTCACGGAGTCGCTGACGACGATGTTCTGGCCGCTGGCATCCGCGAGCAGCTGCAACACGGCGCGTGTCTCGATGTCCTGGAAGTTGAGCGTGAGGCGCTCGCCCGTGTACTCGCGCTTCTCCTCCTGCGAGACCACGTTCTTGCGCATCGGCTGCACTTCGACGACGTATTGAGTGTCCGACTGATAGGCGAGCTGCTCATACTCGCCGATGACACTGATCACGATACGGGTGCTGTTGCCATTGCGGGTGGCATCGAAGCCGGTGATCGGGGTACCAAAGTCGGTCGCGTCGTAACGGCGCATGAGGTCCTTGCGCAGCTCGGCGCCGGTGAAGTCGACGACGATCTGATTGCCGACCTGCTGCAGGTTGATCGGCGTGTGCGGATCGCTCAGCTTGACGACGACGCGGCCAGCGCCATCGGCGCTGCGACGGAAATCGATGCCCTGGATCGAGCGCGGCCCGCTGGACGATGCGCTGGCAGGAGAGGCATCCGCCTGAGCGAGGGTCTTCACCATCGTTGGCGCAGGGCGGCGGCCGCTGCGGCGCCGGAGCTCGAATTGCCGAGCATCACGATGATGTTGTTGCCTTCGACCCGCGTGGTGTACGCAACGAGCTTGTCGAGGTTCAGCACGAGGCGAGTGCGATCCTTCGCCTCCGCGGCCACGATGGTATCGAGACCGCCGGAGCGCACATCGATACGGCGTGACGCGAGGGCAACCGACGTATCGGGCAGATCGAGGGAGATGCGCGCCGGATTGTCGATCGTGAAGGCGAGCGGCTGCGGCGCCGGTCCCGACAGGTGCAGAGTGAGCTGCAGCTGCTGCGCCGGCAGGGGCTGCACATCGATGCTCTGGAGTGAATTACTGGCCGCTGCGTGCGCGGGCGAACTCAGAATCCCGAGCGCGAGCGCGGCCGCGAGCGTCGCGAGCGCGCTCAGGGTCCGTGACGACGGGCTATGGCGTTTCATTTGCGGAAAACTCCTGCTGCCGATCGGCTAGTCGTTGAGGGCAAGTGCCGCGGGCCGCTCGATGTAGCCGCCCAGGCCGTCCGGAACGATTTCGCGCACGTTGATCTTCGACGGGGTGATATCGGTGATCTTGCCCTCGCTCTGCCCGATGAAATTGCCTGGCAGGACGCGATGCACGAGCCCGTCCTTGGTCTCGACCAGACCAAACGTCTGACCGCCGAGTTTCAAGGTTCCGACCATCTTCAGTGTGTCGAGCGAGTACTGCTCCAAAAACTCACGATTGCGCTTCGAGTCCGGGCGCACGTTGGGTCCGTTGGGACCGCCCGAGGGCCCGCTCGGCATGAACGGCGAGCGCATCTGGGAAGCGGAATAGACGAACGTCTGGTAGGGCTTCACTTCGGGCAGCGGTTCGACGCGCCCGCCCGACTCCTTCTTGGTGTCGTCGATGAAGCGCTGCAGCTCATCGTCCGCGCTCGAGCAGGCGGCGAGGCCGAAGAAGGCGACGCTCAGCACACTTGCGCAGATCGCGAGGCGACGTTGACTGTTCATATGCATAGCTGGAGTACCCCGATCCACCGGCTTACTTGCCGGCTCCCGGCCCGTGGTGAGCCTTGTCTTCCTTACGCTTGTCGGCTTCGGCTGCGACCAGCTCCTCCTCGTCGAGGTAGCGATAGGTCTTCGCCGTCAGATCGAGGGTCAGATTGTCGAAGGAGTCCTTCGACTCCGGTTTGACCTCGATGTCGTGGAGCGTGACGATGCGCGGCAGCGCGGCGATTCCGCTCACGAACTCACCGAACTGGTGATAGCTGCCCGTCAGGCGAATCTTGATGGGCAGCTCCGCATAGAAGTCCTTCTTCACTTCAGGACCGGGCTGGAACAGCTTTTCCGAAAGCCCCGCAGCAAGACCGGTCTGCGAGATGTCGACGAGCAGATTCGGCACCTGCGTCTTGCCAGGCAGCTGCCGCAGCAGCGCGCCGAAGGAGCGCTCGATGTCCTTGAGCTGCTGCTTGTAGACCTCGAGGTTTACCGCTTGCCCGTGCTTGTAGCGGTACTCCTGACGCAGCTTGCCTTCCTCGTCCTGGTAGCGCTGCAGCTCGGGGCTCTGGTTCTGCCACACGAGGAGATAACAGAGCGCGAAGGTCAGCGCGATGAGCCATATGCCGACGGCGCCGGCACGGACCGCGAGCGGCCAGCGGCCAGGATCGCGTGGATCGAGTGACCGCAGCTCCTCGATCAGGTTCATGGTTTGCCTCCCCGACGCGCGACGATTTTCTTGAGTGCGCTGCTTGAATCATCGTCACCGTTCGCGTGTGTCACCTGGTCCGCGAACAATGTGAAGCTCGAACCGAGGGCCTCGCCCTTCTTGGTCTCAACGACCTCGAGCTCGGGGTTCTTCAGCCATTCGGAGGAATCGATGTTCCGCATGAATGCGGACACGCGGGTGCTCGACTGCGCCACGCCATCGAAGCGCACGTGTTTGTCGGTCTGCTTGACGGAGGTGAGATAGCTGCCATCGGGCAGTGTGCGCACGATCTCATCGAAGACATGCACGATCTCGGGCCGCGAGCGCTGCAGTCTCTCGATGATCTCCATGCGCGCAATGAATCGCTGCTTGGAGGCCTCGAGGCTGTTGATTTCCTCGATCTCCTTGTCGAGCCGCTTGATCTCGACCCGCAGACGGTCGTTGCGCGCCTGTTGGCTCGCGACCATCGAGCCGAGCATCAGATAGGCGACGAATGCCAGCAGGCCGCTTGCCACGGTGGCGCCACCGAGTGCGACCATGAAGCGCAGTTTGCGTTCGCGGCGCTGTTCGTCGCGCCAGGGCAGTAGGTTTATGCGAGGCATGTCAGTCGAAACTCCGCAACGCGAGGCCGCAGGCCGTCAGGAGCGCAGTGGCATCGCGCTGCACCGCCTGGGCCTTGGCGCGCGACGAAAGCTTCATCTGTCCGAGCGGATCGCCCTTCTCGGCCGAGATGCCCACACGGCTCGAGATCACATCGCCGACGCCCGGGATGTTGGCGCAGCCGCCGCACACGAGAATCTTCTCGGGCTGCTCCCGGCCCGAACCCGAAGCCAGATAGAACTGCAGTGAGCGGCTCACCTGCTGTGTCATGTCGTCGATGAACGGATCGAGCACCTCGGACTGATAGTTGCCCGGCAGGCCGCCTTCCTTCTTGGCGCGGCCGGCTTCCTCCATCGACAGGCCGTAGGTGCGCATGATCTCTTCGGTGAGCTGCTGCCCGCCGAATGCGAAATCGCGCGTGTACACGACCTTCAAATTCCGCAGCACGCTGAACGTCGTGCTGCTCGCACCGAAATCGACCACGGCGATCGTGCGATCGATGCCGCCGTCGGGCATCTGGTGCGTCATCAATTTGCACGCGTTCTCGAGCGCGAAGGCCTCGACGTCAACGATCTTCGCAGTCAGTCCCGCGGCATTCACCGCTGCCTGACGCTGCTCGACGTTTTCCGTGCGCGTCGCGACGAGCAGAACATCGCTCGTCTCCGGATCCTTCTCCGAAGCGCCGAGCACCTCGAAGTCGTAGCTCACCTCGTCCATCGGGAACGGGATGTACTGGTCCGCCTGCATCTCGACCTGCGATTCGAGATCGCCGCCGCGCAGGTTACGCGGCATCTGAATCACCTTGGTGATCGCGGCATCGCCGCTGATCGCGATCGCGACCTCGCGGCTGCGCGCGCCGGAGCGCTTGATGGCGCGCCGGATGGCTTCGCCGACTGCTTCCGAGTCGACGATTGCCTTTTCATTCACCGCGTTTTGCGGAGTCGGCTCGGCCGCGTAGGCCTCGACGCGATATTGACCGCCCGCCATCGCAAGCTCGATCAGCTTGACGGACGAGGTTGTGATATCTAGCCCGAGATACGGGCGATACTTACTCTGAAACAGGAACATATTTTATTTCCATATCAGTAAGTTAGGCCCGAAAGCACCCGCCCCGTGTAGAATCTGAAGTCACTGTATAACCGAGTACTGTCAAATCGGACGTGAGTAGGTTCACGAATTCCCGCCAAGGCGCCGCTCCCACCATCGCTGCGCGCGCGCGCCGCAGCAGCCGCGACCGGTGGGCTTTGGCGCGGCGCAATCCTCAGCGACTGCGGGGGTCGCAGTCGGTGCGCCGCTTCTCGGTTCAACCAATTTCGAAACGCGTTGTCCAAGCCTTGCTGGAGAGGCAAAGCACGGAATGGGATCGGTGTGGATGGCGAGGAAGTTACGGCTCGAACCGCCACACCTGCACGTGGCTCGTTGCAGGCGGATGGTTTAACGTTCGTGCCGGCAACCCCGCTGTCCTAGGCACTGATGCCCTTAGACCGGAGGCTTTGCGTCCCCACCTTTCGGTGAGTTTGCCCGTTCAGTCGGCGGCTACTATGCATAGCAGTTGAAAGCGACGCAAGGATAGAGTCGCTTTCTGTGAAACGAGAGTCGGATTCTGTGAAACGCAAATACCTTCAAATACTGATGACACTGGCTGGTAGCGTGACGCTGCTCACATTCGTTGCCCTGCTCGGGCTTGCCAGCTGTTATGTCTACCTCGAGCCGTCGCTGCCTTCGATCTCGGCGATGCGCAACGTCGAGTTGCAAGTGCCGTTGCGCGTTTACACGCGCGATGGCCAGCTGATCGCGCAAATCGGCGAGCAGCGCCGCATCCCGGTCGACTACGAGCAGATTCCGCTGCTCGTGAAGCAGTCGTTCCTGGCGGCGGAGGACGATCGCTTCTTCCAGCATCACGGCATCGACTATCCCGGAGTCGCGCGCGCGATTCTCGTCGACCTCGTCTCCGGCGAGCGCTCGCAGGGCGCGAGCACCATCACCATGCAGGCGGCCCGCAACATGTTCCTGTCGCTCGACAAGACCTGGCGGCGCAAGATTCAGGAGGCGTTCCTCACCTATCGCATGGAGCACGAGTTCAGCAAGCAGGAGATCTTCGGACTTTATTTGAATGTGATCTTCTTCGGGCAGCGCGCGTACGGTGTGGCGGCGGCGGCCGAGACGTTCTTCGGCAAGCCGCTCGACAAACTCACGGTTGCCGAGGCGGCGACGCTCGCCGGAATTCCGCAGGCGCCCTCGCGCTACAACCCCATCGTGAGTCCGCAGTTCGCCAAGGTGCGCCGCACGTATGTGCTGCGGCGCATGCGCGAGCTCGGATTCATCGATGCGAACGCCTGGGCGCAGGCCAACGCCGAAGCCATCGACGCGCGCCAGCACGGACCGCTCTACGATGTGGACGCACAGTATGTGGCGGAGATGGCGCGCCTCGAGCTGCGACGGCGCTTCGGCCCGCAGGCGGAGACCGCAGGTTACCGCGTCTACACCACCATCGATTCGCGGCTGCAGGTCGCGGCGAACCGCGCGGTGCGGCTCGGACTCATCGAGTATGACCGCCGCTACGGCTATCGCGGGCCGTTGAGTCATGTCGCACTGGGCGCCGGCACGCAGCCGGCACAGCTTCAGGGAGTGCTCGAGGAATATCCATCGATGGGCATGCTCATGCCGGCCGTCGTCGTGACGGTCGCGGACAAGACCGCGCGCGTCTTCGCCAAGGTCGGGGGCTATCAGTTCATCAACTGGGACGGCCTCGCGTGGGCGCACAAGTCACACGCTGCCGAGGCACCCACAACACCGCCGAGGGTGGCGAGCGATGTGCTCGCGGCCGGTGATGTCATCTACATCGTGACGGACGGCAAGCACGCGGCCCAGCTCGTGCAGCTACCGGAGGCACAGGCCGCACTGGTTGCGCTTGATCCGAACGACGGTGCGGTCGCCGCCCTCGTCGGTGGTTTCGACTACTTCGCCAACCGCTACAATCGCGCGACCCAGGCGCGACGCCAGCCCGGCTCCTCCTTCAAACCCTTCCTGTACTCCGCCGCGCTCGAGGACGGATTCACGCCAGCCTCCGTCGTCATGGATGCGCCGATCGTGGTGGAGGGAGAAGGGCTCGAGACGGCCTGGCGCCCGAAGAACTCGCACACCGAGTTCCGGGGACCGATGCGCATGCGCGAGGCGCTGGTCTGGTCGAAGAATCTGGTCTCGATCCGGATCCTGCGGCAGATCGGCGTCAAATATGCGATCGACTACGCGACGCGATTCGGCTTCGAGCGTGCCGAGCTGCCCGACAATCTGACGCTCGCGCTCGGTACGCTGCAGATCACTCCGCTCGAGCTCGCCGGCGGCTACGCGACGTTCGCCAATGGCGGCTACCGCGTCCAGCCCTATTTCATCGACCGCATCGAAGGGCTCGAGGGCACGGTGCTCTGGCAGGCCGAGCCGCAGGTTGCCTGTGAGGAGTGCGAGCATCCGGCGGAGCTCAGCAATGTCTCGCTCGGGGCAGGCGGCGACAAGGCAATCGAGGGCGCGGACGCCGTGCGCGGCGGACCCGGCTTTTTGAAACCGAAGGAAATCGCGCCGCGCGTCATCAGTCCGCAGAACGACTATCTGCTCACCGACATGATGGCCGATGTGATCAAGCGCGGCACCGGGCAGCGCGCGATGGCCCTGGGTCGCTCCGACCTTGCGGGCAAAACGGGCACCACCAACGAATCGCGCGACGCCTGGTTCAACGGTTTCAACCGCAACCTCGAGGCCACGGTGTGGGTCGGCTTCGATCAGGAGCGCTCCCTGGGTGAGACCGAAGAAGGCTCGCGCACCGCGTTGCCGATCTGGATCTACTTCATGCGCGAGGCCTTGAAGGGAGTGCCGCAGGTGCGGCGCCCGATGCCCGACGGACTCATTACCATGCGCGTCGCCTCCGATACGGGCATGATCGCGAGCGCCGAGAATCCAGACGCGATTCTGGAGACGTTCATGGTCGATCATTTGCCGACGGGCGGCGTCCTCGGGAGTGATGCCCCGCCGCCGCCCACCGAGCAGGCTGCGACCACCGAATCCCTGTTCTGACGATGCCGTGATGAGACGAAATCCCGTTCGCAGCGAGAATCTCCGACGCGCGCTGGCACAGGAGGCTGCGCGCATCATGGCCGAGCACGGCATCCGCGACTTCTTCGTTGCCAAACGCAAGGCTGCCGAGCGCTTCGGCGTCACCGACGGCGCCGTGCTTCCCAAGAACACCGAGATCGAGAGCGCGCTCGTGGAATATCAGCGCCTCTTCGGGGGCGCCTCACATGAGCAGTCGTTGCACGCGCAGCGCAGCGCCGCGCTGCTCGCCATGCGGCGCCTGCAGGCCTTCGAGCCGCGCCTGGTGGGTCCTGTGCTGAGCGGCACGGCGACCGCACACTCGGATGTGCAGCTGCACCTGTTCGCGGAGACTCCCGAATCGGTGGCGATCAGCCTCATGGACCAGGGCATCCGTCATGAGATCACCGCTCGGCGCGTGAAGATGAATGCCGAGCGCGTACTCGAATATCCCGGAGTTCGCTTCGAGATCAACGATCACGCAATCGAGGCCACGGTGTTTCCCACGGACGGAATCCGTCAGGCTCCGGCGAGTCCGGTCGACGGCCGACCCATGCGGCGCGCGGACGTATCGGAGCTCGAGGCGCTGCTCGAGCCGTGAGTTCGATCGGCGCGCCGCTCAGGTGCGCTTGCTGATGTCGGCGTAGTCGCGACGGGTGGGCCCGGTGTACAGCTGGCGCGGACGGCCGATGCGCATCCCCGGATCGGAGATCATTTCCTGCCAGTGCGCGACCCAGCCGACGGTGCGGGCGATCGCGAACATCACGGTGAACATCGAGCGCGGAATGCCGATCGCGCTGTAGATGATCCCCGAGTAGAAATCGACGTTCGGATAAAGCTTGCGCGCGATGAAATACTCGTCCTTGAGAGCGATCTCCTCGAGGCGCAGTGCAAGCTCGAACAGCGGATTGTCCGAGCGGCCGAGGCGCTCCAGGACCTTGTGGCACATCTGCCGGATGATCTTCGCGCGCGGGTCGAAGTTCTTGTACACGCGATGCCCGAATCCCATCAGGCGGAAGTGGCTCGATTTGTCCTTCGCCATCGCGAGGTACTTCGGGATCTGATCGACCGTGCCGATCTGCTCGAGCATCGCGAGGACGGCTTCGTTCGCTCCCCCGTGCGCGGGGCCCCACAGGGCGGAGACTCCGGCGGAAATGGCCGCATAGGGATTGGCGCCGGTGCTGCCCGCGAGGCGCACGGTCGAGGTGCTCGCGTTCTGTTCGTGGTCGGCATGCAGTATGAAAAGCAGATCGAGCGCCTCTGCAGCGACCAGATCGACCTGATAGGGCTCGCACGGCACCGCGAAGAACATGTGCAGCATGTTGCTGCAGTAGTCGAGGTCGTTGCGCGGGTAGATGAACGGCTGGCCGACCGAGTGCTTGTGGGCAGCGGCCGCGATCGTCGGAATCTTGGCGACGATGCGGTGGGCGAAAATCTCGCGCTGCCGCGGGTTATGGATGTCCATCGTGTCGTGATAGAACGCGGACATCGAGGCAATCACCGCGGACACCATCGCCATGGGATGGGCGTTGTGGTGAAAGCCGTTGAAGAAGCGCAGCAGCGTCTCATTGATCATCGTGTGATGACGGATGCTGGTCGTGAACTCATCGAGCTGGCGGCGACTGGGAAGCTCACCGTGCAGCACGAGGTAGCAGACCTCCATGAAGGTGCTCTTCTCGGCGAGCTGCTCGACCGGATAGCCCCGATACAGCAGCACGCCGGCGTCACCGTCGATGTAGGTGATCCTGCTCTCGCACGCGGCCGTCATCCCGAAGCCCGGATCGAATGTGAAAACACCCTGATCCTGATACAGCGTGGCGATGTCGAGGACGCGCGGACCGATCGTGCCACCACGAACCGTCAGGCCGGATTCCTTGCCGGAGGACGGGTCGGTGAGCTCGAATTTGCTCTCGGTCATGATGCGGCGGCTTCCTCAAAAAGCTCGCGCGCGGCTGCGCCGCGGGCGACGGCCAGCCTTACACGGTCAGCGCAGGGAATCAAGGCGCGAGCGGGCATGCGGGTCCCCCGCAAGCCTGTCGAGCATTTCCGGATCTCAGCCGAGACGGATCAGCGGGCGCCGCTTGCCGTGCCGTACTTCTTGCGGAATTTGTCGACGCGGCCGGCCGTGTCGACGATCTTCTGCTTGCCCGTGTAGAACGGGTGGCAGTTCGAGCAGACTTCGACCTGCAGATCGTGACCCAGCGTCGAGCGCGTCTTGAAGCTGTTGCCGCACGTGCAGATGACGTTGATCTCTTTGTACTCGGGATGGATCGACGCTTTCATGGCTGACTCTTCCGGGTTGGGCGCTCGAGCTGGACGAAAGGGCGCGCGAGTTTAGCGGCGATCGTGTCGCCTCACAAGCGAAACTGCGTTTCCCCTGCATCCACGGCTGGGTGCGGGTTTCTTGCGGGATTCCTTATCCACAGAACCTGTGGATAACTCTGTGGACAGCGCTTCCTGAAATCGCGCGACCACCGAGTGACATTGCATTTTTGTTACCTTGGCTAAATAATGACCAGCCTATTTCCACCTTAATCTTCAATTACTTACGTCTGACTTGTCCAGCGACTTAAGTAATTTCGCTCGTAATCCGCTCATTTACCGACGGCCGACTCTCCGCTGTGTATAACGGTGCAGTGCGGTCGCTTTTCGCGCTCCCGGGCACAGGTCCGGGCGGCAGGAAGCGCAGCAGAATGTCGTTCAAGAAGCGCGCTCCCAGCGCTGTCGCGCTCCAGTGCGCGCCTGCGCAATCCACGAGTCTTTGAGTGCGCAGCACTTCCATCGTGGGGGCGACCGCCTCCCAGCTCAAGCCCGTGCGTGCCTCAAACAGCTCGACCTCGAAGCCCGAAGAGAGTCGCAGGGCGTTGAGCATGAACTCAAACGGCAGGTCGGCCGCGCTCACGCTGCCGCGGTCCGGCGCGCTGACGGCTGAGACAACATATCGTCGCGGCTCCCGCGGGCGAGTCGTGCGGTCGATGCGCCTTTGATCGGCGAACGTCCATTTGCCATGCGCCCCCGCGCCGATTCCGATGTAGTCGCCGAACGTCCAGTAGTTGAGGTTGTGGCGCGCTTCACGCCCAGTGCGCGCGTACGCCGAGATTTCGTACTGGCCGAAGCCCTGCTCATTCAAGTGCTCGGCGCACGCTGCAAGCATGTCCGCAGCGAGCTCATCGCTCGGCAGCCTCGGCGGGGATCCTGCAAACACGGTCCCGGCCTCGATCGTGAGCTGATAGTGGGAGATGTGTGCGGGCTCGAGCTCGAGCGCCCGCTCGAGATCGGAGAGCGCGCCACGCACGTCCTGACCGGGCAGCGCGTACATGAGATCGAGATTGAAGTTCTCGAGACCCGCGGCGTGCAGCTCTTGCGCGGCCCGACATGTTTCGGCAGGTGAGTGAATCCGACCGAGCCTCTCTAGCTGACTTGCGTCGAAGCTCTGTGCGCCGAGCGAGACCCGATTGATTCCGGCCGCCCGATACTCCGCGAAGCGCCCACGTTCGATCGTTCCGGGATTCGCTTCGAGCGTGATCTCGATGCCGTCATCGAAGCCGAATGCTTCGCGGGCCGCGACAAGCACCCGCTCAATGGCAGCCGCTGAGAACAGGCTCGGAGTTCCACCTCCCAGGAACACACTGACGAAGCGCCGTCCCGGCGAGGGCCTGTGCCTGCGCCTGCAGATCGCGAATCAGGGCCTCGACGTAACTTTGCTCCGGCAACCGACCACGCAGCGTGTGCGAGTTGAAGTCGCAATAGGGGCACTTGCGCACGCACCAGGGGAAGTGCGCATAGAGAGCAAGTGGGGGGAGGGTCATTGCCATGTGGGCAGCCGATCGATCAACGATAGCAGCGCCTGGGCGCGGTGACTCACGCGATTTTTCTCCTCCGGCTCGAGCTCGGCGGCCGAGCGGTGGCTTCCCAGAGGCACGAAAATCGGATCGTAGCCGAAGCCGCCGCTGCCGCGCGGTGCCTCGAGGATATGCCCTTCCCAGCTGCCCTGAGCCTGCAGGGGGTTCGGATCCTTCGCGCCCCGTACCAGCACGATCACGCATTGGTAGCGCGCGGTGCGGCGCTCATGCGGCACGCCGCGCAGCTCAACGAGCAGTTTCTGAAGATTCGCCTCGTCACTCGCGTGTTCGCCGGCATAGCGTGCCGAGTGCACGCCCGGACGGCCTCCCAGAGCATCCACTTCGATGCCCGAATCATCCGCGAGCGCTGGCAGCAGAGTTGCGCCAGCGGCGTGGCGAGCCTTGATGAGCGCGTTGTCCAGGAAGGTGCGGCCGCTCTCGACGGCTGCCTCGATGCCGAGGTCGGCTTGAGAGACCGCCTCGTACTTCATGGGAGCCAGCAGCGCGGCGAGTTCGCGCAGCTTGCCGGTGTTACCGCTTGCCAGAACGAGACGTTGCACGCGCCGTCCGACTTACGGGCCGTACAGCGCCTGGGACTGCAGCGCGAACAGCCGCCCGATGCCGACAGCCGCAAGATCGAGCAACGCATCGAGCTCGTGACGGCGAAACGCGTGCCCTTCTGCCGTTCCCTGGATCTCGACGAACGCACCGCCGTTGTTCATCACGACGTTCATGTCGGTCTCGGCCTGAGAGTCCTCGGCATAGTCGAGATCGAGGACCGGTGCACCGCCGACGATGCCGACCGAGATGGCGGCTACCTGACCGTGCAGTGGGCTTGCAGGCAGGAGGTGGCGGCGAACGAGCGCCTCGCACGCATCCACCAATGCGACATAGCCGCCCGTGATCGCCGCCGTGCGCGTGCCACCGTCCGCCTGCAACACATCACAGTCGACCGTGACCGTGCGCTCGCCCAGAGCCTTCAAATCCATGACCGCGCGAAGCGACCGCCCGATCAACCTCTGGATCTCCTGTGTGCGGCCGCTTTGCTTGCCGCGCGCGGCCTCGCGGGCCGAGCGTGTATGTGTCGAGCGGGGCAGCATGCCGTACTCGGCCGTGATCCATCCTTGCCCCTTGCCGCGCAGGAAGGGGGGCACCGTGTCTTCGACACTCGCCGTGCACAGAACGCGGGTATCGCCGAACTCGACCAGTGTCGAGCCTTCGGCGTACTTGACGAAACCACGCGTGAAGCGCACGGCGCGCAGGTCATCGGCCGCGCGCCCGCTCGGACGCCGGCTCATGCGGGCGCGCGCTCAGGCAGCCACCGCAGGGCAGCGGCCGTGGTGTTGTCGCTTGCCGCGCCGGTCGTCGTGACGGCGAGCTGGCACACCGCTGCGACCAGGTCACGCAGCGGCGTCGCCGCAGAGCCCAACATGCCCGCGAGCTCATCGTCGCGCACGCCGCTCCAGAGTCCGTCCGTGCAGACCAACAGCACATCATCACGTTCGAGCACGCGGCGCCGGCTCAAAGTCATATCCGGCATGATGGGGTCGCCGCCCAGACAGCACTCGACGAAGTTGCGCATCGGATGCGTGTGCGCCTGGTCCTGGGTGATGAGCCCTTCGCGCAACAGCAGCTCGACGTGGCTATGGTCACGGGTGCGCGCCAGCACCGCACCATGGCGCAGGTGATAGATGCGGCTATCCCCGACGTGCGCCCACCACGCCGATGACTGCTGCACCAGGCATACCGCGCAGGTTGCGCGCGGCCGCAGCTCGAGAGGCAGACTGAGCCCGATCTTGACCAGTTCCTCGTGTGCACGGCCGAGCGTCAGATGCAGAAAGCCGATGGGGTCAAACAGCGGCTGCGGGGTATGCCAGAAGGCGTCGAGCAAAACCTGGCGCGCGACTTCCGCGGCCCGCGCCCCATCCGCGTGGCCGCCCATGCCATCCACGATCACGAGCATCCCCGCGTGCTCGCCGACGGCCACGGCGACGCGGTCCTGATTGTCCTCCCGATTTCCGAGGAGGCTCACGTCGGCGTATTCGACCTGCAAGGAGGCGCCTGCTCATCTGCTACACTTTGGAGCTTTATATCACCCACGTGCGGGCCGCGTAAGCCGCAGCGCAGCTGTATTCAAAGGGTCCGCGAGGCGCAGCCAATGATCGCGAGCATGACCGGATTCGCGCGTTGCGAAGATTCGGGGCCGTGGGGCACGTTGGTCTGCGAGCTGCGCAGCGTGAACCACCGGTTTCTCGAGACGGGATTCAGGCTGTCCGAGGAGCTGCGCGGACTCGAGCCCGATCTGCGCCAGACGCTGCTGCGCGAGCTCAAGCGCGGAAAAGTCGACTGCACGGTGTCCCACCGCGCAACTCAAGGTGCCGAGCGCGCCCTCGAGCTCGATGCGGAAGCGCTCGCTCGCGTGCTGGCGCGCGCGCGTGAAGTCAGCGCCGCGATTCCGGATCAGACGGGCACGCTCAACGTGCTCGATGTGCTGCGCTGGCCAGGTGTCATCCGAGATGGCGATTCGGCGACGGACGATCTGCTCGCCGCCGCGCGCAAGCTTGTCGCCCGCACGCTCACCGACCTCGCTTCGGCGCGGGCACGCGAAGGAGAACGACTGCGCTCGCTCATCGAGCAGCGCTGCGCGGCGCTCAGCACGCTCGTGACTCAGGTACGGGCCCGACTGCCCGAAGTCAGTGCACGGGTGCGTGCACGGCTCGATGAGCGGCTCGCCGAGCTACGCCTCAACGTCGCGCAGGATCGGCTGGAGCAGGAGCTGGCCCTGCTGCTGCAGCGACTCGACGTGGACGAAGAGCTCGATCGTCTCGCGGCGCACGTGGGCGAGATTCGCCGAGTCGTCGACGGCAACGAGCCGGCCGGGCGACGTCTCGATTTCCTGATGCAGGAGCTCAACCGCGAGGCGAATACGCTGTCGTCCAAGTCGCAGGACCTCGAGGTCACGCGCGCGGCGGTGGACATGAAAGTGCTCATCGAGCAGATGCGCGAGCAGGTGCAGAACGTCGAATAACCAAATACACGCCAAGAGGTGCACTGAAATGCCTATGAACTTTGGACTTGCGATTGCGGGCTGCCTCGCGCTGCTCACGGGCGTGTCATCGGCGGCAGAAGCGCCGGCAGCCGCGCCGGATCAGATCGTGAGTGCCCACCGGCAGCAACTGTCGGAGGACCCGATGTCGCCCGTCATCGGCGACGCGCACGGCGATGTGACCATCGTCGAGTTCTTCGATTACGCATGCGGTTTCTGCAAGGCCATCGAGCCGCGCCTCGAGACCGCCCTGCGCAATGACCCGCACGTGCGGCTGATCCTCAAGGAATTTCCGATCCTCACTCCGGAATCGCAGGTGGCTGCGCGGGCATCGCTGGCCGCCGCCCGTCAGCACAAGTACCGGCAGTTCCATGAGGCTCTCATGGGTTATCGGGGACCTTGGCAGGAGGAGGCGATTTTTTCGACGGCGAAGACGGTGGGCCTTGATCTTGATCGACTCCGCCACGACATGGAGTCACCGGAGATCGCCAACGAGTTCATCGCGAACTTCAATCTCGCGCGCGGCTTGCGTGTCTTCCAGACGCCGGCCTTCGTGGTCCAGGATCACATCCTGACGGGGCCTTCGGCTGAAATCGATTTCCCGAGCGTGATTGCGGCGGCGCGAACGCGCCATTGAAGGATCAAGGAGAGCAAGGACATGGTTCGACTACTGCGACTATGGCGTATGGCCCGACACGATCTGCGGCTGCTATGGTTTGCTTTGCGTCACCGCAGCCGACCTGGCTGGCTGTGGCCGGCCGCCATTCTGCTCGCCTGGCTCGCGTTCGAGCCGCTCAACCTCGCCGTGCCGCTTCTGGGCGCGGTCGATGACTTCGTGCTTCTACCGCTGCTGCTGCATCTGCTGTTGAAGCTGCTGCCGTCCGACATTCACGTCGGGTTCGCGCACGCAGTCAGCGGGCGCCGGCTTTCAACGCGCTGAATCGGCCCGTCGGCGTGAGCGCGTCGCGCTCTGCGCGGGCGTTCCACAGCTGCTCACGCCGCGCGACGAAGGTGCTTCGCGAGAGGCGCTCGAGCGAGTCCGCCGCCTGAAACAGAAACCCCTGCCCCGCGACACAGCCGAGGCTTTGCAGCGCGCCGACCTGCGACTCGTGCTCGATTCCTTCGGCGAGTGTGTCGAGCCCCAGCGTCTCCCCGAGCGCAATCACCGCGCGTGCCAGATCCGAGCCGCGGTCTGATTCGCGCAGCTGCGCCACGAAGGCGCGGTCGATCTTCAGGATATCGATCGGGAAACTGTGCAGATATGACAATGACGAGTAGCCGACTCCGAAGTCATCGATCGCAAGACGCACTCCGAGCGCCTTAAGACGGCGGAAGCGCTCGAGATTGGCTTCGGTCGTCTGCGTGATCGTGCTCTCCGTGAGCTCGATGACGAGGTTGGCCGCCTCGAAGTGGGTAACCGCGAGCGCGTGCGCTACGTCCGCCACGATGTCTCCATGCTGCAGGTGCCGGCCCGAGACGTTCACGGCCAGGCGAAGCTCATGGCCTCCGGCGATGCCGCCACGCCACGCGTACAGGTCGCGACAGGCGCGTAGCAGCACCCACTTGCCGAGCTCGATGATCTTGCCGCACTCCTCGACGATCTGGATGAAGCGGCCCGGCATGAGAATGCCGGCCTCCGGATGCCGCCAGCGCACGAGCGCCTCGACACCAAGCAGGCTGCGATTACCGAGATCGATGATCGGCTGATACTCGAGAAAGAATTCCTCGCTCGCGAGCGCGCGCTCGATGTCCGTCTCCAGCCGCAGCCGCTCGCGCCGCGCATCTTGCATCTGCGAGCGGAAGGTCACATGGCGATTCTTGCCGCTTGCTTTGGCGTGATACATCGCCACATCCGCATTGCCGAGCAACGTTTCGGCCTGGGCCTCGCTGGCGCCCCAGGCGATCCCGATGCTCGCGCCGACGCGGACCTCGTTGCCGTCGATGATGAAGGGAATGCCCAGCGTCTCGATCAGCTCGTCAGCCAGACTCTCGACCTCGGCGGCAGTGTTGCAGCGCTCGACGAGAATCGCGAACTCATCGCCTCCGAGTCGAGCCACGGTGTCTGACGCCCGCGTCGCTCCCAAAAGCCGCTGCGCCGCCGACTGCAACAAGCGATCGCCCGCGTCGTGGCCCAGGGTGTCGTTGACGTTCTTGAAGCGATCAAGATCCAGGAACATCACCGCGACCGAATGCGCTGATCGCTCTGCCATGGCGAGTGCATGCTGCACACGGTCGCGAAACAGGCTTCTGTTGGCAAGGCGCGTGAGCGGATCATGGAATGCGAGGTGGCGCAGCTGCTCTTCGAGGCCCTTGCGCTCACTGATATCGCGCAGGTTGAGTGCGTAACCCTCCACCGCCGGGTCCTCGAGCAGATTGTGGCCGACGCACTCGAACACACAGCGCTTGCCTTCGCGTTCGAACGAGACCTCTACCGGGCCGACGGCCGCACCTGGAGAGAGCTCGAGCTGGTTCAGCACGAACTGCAGCTTGCGTCCGATCTCCTCGGGACAGGCATCGGCGAGGGCTTTGCCGGTCATCTGCGTGGGACTCAGCCCCAGCAATCGCATCGACGCGGGGGATACGAAGCGGAGCACGCCCGCACCATCGACGATCATGATCGCATCCGATGCGTTCGCGATCAGCGAGGCGTAGCGCTGCTCCACGCGGCGCGCTGCATTCTGCTCGCGCACGAGCGCATCGCTGCGTAACGCCACGGTCTGCCGAATCATGAGCAGCAGCATGAGCGCGAACATGACGATCGTGATGACGCTCGCCGCACCGAGTCCGTTGCCACGGCCTGCGTAAACCAGCACCAGAAATGCGGCAAACATCGCCGCATAGGGCAAAGCGCCCGCGAGGCTATTCGAGGAGTCGGAAGCCGCTTGCGGCGGAGCACCGCTCGCGCGTATCTGGGCGTAGCCGGCGCCTGCAAGCAGCACGTGGTATGTGAGATACAGCACGTCCTGGAACTGACCCGGGAGATAGAACCCGCGCAGCTTTGCGAGCGACCAGATGATGTCTGCCAGAAACATCGTGGAGAAACCGGCGAGCACGCATAGCAACGCGCGGCGTGACCAGAGACTTGCATCGCGGGCGGAGAGCACGACGACCCCGAGCAGCAGGAGCAGGACGCAGTCGAGCCCAGCGTAGAACTGGGTCAGGAAGGCCCCGAGCGAGTGGGCCGTGTGAGCTGATGTCGCCGGCCGGGTCACGAGGAACCAGAAGACCGTACCAAAACCGACGGCAAAGATCGTGGCATCGAGCGAGAGTTGCAGCCACCTTACGCGCACCGCGGTTGCTCTGATCATGAAAACCGATGCGGCGCACAGCGCGGCGTAGAAAGCGCAGAAGAAGATGTCTGCTGGTCCGGGGAACGGGTCCTGGCCGGCGAACCAGCTGCGTACCCCGATGAGATCGCCGACGAAGTACAGCGCCAGTGCGGCGCCCAGCAACGACCATCCGCTGCGCTGCACGCCGGGAGGTGTCGCCCGGGCGGCTACCATCACCACGAACACTGAAGCGAGCTCGGCCGGTATCACCGAAAGCAGCGCGAAATAGTTCAAGCCGTGTCGGGTACCCAACCCGAGCAACAGCCATGTATCGCAGAGAGCGACGTAAACGCTCAGCCCGAGGAGGAGTTGTCCGAGCCGAGCCGGTGTGATTCTCATCATCAACGTGGTGCGAGCCCCGACCCACTCACGATGTCGGAAAGACTATCGACCCGCCGCGGAATGACGAGTGCCTGGTGCGCGTTGCAGCAGCCGCGTTGCGCGACTGTGATGAGGTTCACACGTGGGCGCCCCCTCATTCTCGCCATCCGGCCCGCTATTCACGGTACGGCTGACGCTCAGCGCAGCTCGGCCTCGATCATGAGGTACGCAGTGCGGCCGGGCGCGGGCTCGAAATAGCGAAAGTTGCTCTCGTTGACGATCACGCTGCCCACGTAACGGCGGTCGGTCAGATTTTCGATGCGGGCGAACTCGCTGAGACGCCAGTGCCCGGTCGTCTGCTCGAAGCCGAGGCGTAGATTCTCGCTCCAGTAACCCGCTGCCGCCTGGCTGTTGCGGTCGTCGGCATAGATCTTTGCGCGCCCGAACGTCTCGAGCGTGCTCGTGAAGCCTGCGTGGGGATAGCGCCATGTGAGCGCCGCGTAGAGCGCATTCTGCGGCACCGCCGGCAAATGATTGCCCTCGGGGATGATCGTCGGCTTGCAAGGGGTTCCGAAGCAGGTTGCATAAGGCGTCACGACGACGGCGCGAAGATAGGTGTACGCGAGTCGCGCGCTCCAAGCCTCCTCCAGGCGGCCCGTGACGCCGAGCTCGACGCCCTTGCGCTCGGTCTCGCCGATGTTCTGCTCCACACTGCGGCCGGCGGCATTCTCGAGTACCGCAAGCTCATCGCGCGTGCGGATATAGAAGGCTGCCAGGTCCGCTCTCAGGTGCGCCGACTCCGTTTTGATGCCGAGCTCGTAGTTGTCGCTCCGCGCCGGCTGGAGCGCGTAGTTCAGGCCCGGCAAGCTGCCATCGATTGAGCGATATGCGAGATCGTTGAGTGTCGGCGTCTCGAACCCTCTGCCATACGCCGCATAGACGTTCACGTCCTGCGTCACGCGATAGATCGCACCCGCCACCGGGTTGGTTGCGGAGAAGTGCACTCCGCTGAGCGGCGCCTCCTCGCTCGCAGGCAAGTGATTGTGAGAGCTCACATCGACGGCGCTGTTGCGCACGCCGACCACCAGGCGCAGCGGCGCCAGAGGGTCCCACTGGGCCTGCAGATACTCGTCGAGATCGTGGACGAGGTTGGTTTCCCAGCGTCGCAGCGCCCCTTCGACGCCGAGCTCGCTGCCGATGAAATTCAAAAAGCCGCGGCGGTGCTCGTCGAGCTCGTCGTAGCTGACGCCCGCGGTCAGCTGCAATGGCATGTCGAAGGCGTCGCGGTGATCGACGAGATGGGCGTCGACGCCGCCGTAGCTGCGCTTGAGGTCGATGACGCCACCTGGATTGGTCAATGATTTTTCCGTACTCGACGGGATCGCCTGAAACTGAGTGGTGCTGCGTTCACCGCCGTACAGGCTCGCGACGATCTCGTCCTCATCGGTGAGCTGTCGCTCGTAGGTGAGGCCGAGCTGTGATTGGCTTAAGGACTTGCGCGTAGCGTAAGCGAGGGCGTTGGTGCCGGCCTGGCGAGGGTCTGCCGCGAGCTGGGTGCTCGTGAGTCCGAGCGGATCCTGAACCGCCGGCGTCTCGATCGCATTGACCACGACGGTCAACTTGGAAACGTCATCGAGCGTGAACCGTACCTTCGAGTTGAAGAGGTTGCGCTCCGCGTTGCTGTGGTCGCGGTAGCCGTCGGTGTGGAAGTGGGACGCGTCGACGATGTAATTGAGCGCACCGCTGTCGCCGCCCGCCTCGAGCGCATAGCGCTCGGTCCCAAAGCTGCCGTACTCGCCAGTCGCTGCGGCGCCGAACCCTGGTGGCCCGTCCTCCGTATAGATCGCGATGACGCCGCCGGAGGAGTTGCCGTACAGCGCCGAGAAGGGTCCGCGCAACACCTCGATGTGATCGGCGGAGCCGAGATCGAACTGGGAGAACTGGCCCTGACCGTCGGGCATCGTGCCCGGAATCCCATCGGAGTACAGCCGCACGCCGCGCACGCCGAAGCTCGAGCGGGCGCCGAAACCGCGCACGGAGAGCTGCAGATCCTGAGCGTAGTTCTGGCGGCTTTGGATGTTGATGCCAGGCACCGACGCCAGGGACTCCGAGAGGTTGACCTGCGATTGCCCCTCGCGGATGCGGCGCGCATCCACCCGGTCGACGGATACCGGCAGATTGAAGCTCGTCTGCGCCACGCGCGTGGCCGTGACGACGAGCTCGGTGAGCGGCTCTTCTTCGTCCGTACGGTTGCTGGTCGCCGTCGTGCTCGGAGGTGTGACGGCAGCGGTCGGCGCCAACGTCGCCGCTTCACGCGCAAGAATTGCGCCCAGAAGTGCAGCAAGCGCGTGCAATGAGATCCACCTGTGAAATGCAGACGCACAGAATACAATGTCACGCGAGCGCACATCGTCTCGCGACTCGAAACGAATGCCCCCAACTTCTTCTCGCGCTCCGCGCGGTCATTTATACGTCATCTCGGCGCCTTCAGGCGCCGGCAAGACGTCTCTGGTCAAGGCGCTTCTCGCGCGCAATCCCGCATTGCAGGTATCCATCTCGCACACGACGCGCACGCCGCGCGTGACCGAGAAGGACGGACGCGAATATCACTTCGTATCCCGCGAGGCGTTCGAGGATCTGCGTCGGCGCGGTGAGTTTCTCGAGCAGGCTCAGGTCTTCGACAACCTCTACGGCACCGGTCGCGAGACGGTCGAGCGACTGCTCGCGGCAGGTACGAGCGTCGTGCTGGAGATCGACTGGCAGGGTGCGCAGCAAGTGCGCAAGGCGATGCCGGAGAGCATCACGATTTTCATCCTGCCACCATCGCTTGCGGCATTGAGGGAGCGGCTGCAGAAGCGGCAGACCGACTCGCCTGAGGTGATCGCACGTCGTTTCGGCGACGCCGTCGGCGATGTGTCGCACTGGAGCGACTTTCAGTACGTCGTGGTCAATGAGGACTTCGAGCGGGCTGTATCGGACCTCGCGCGCATCGTTGCCGGACGCGGCGAGGATTTGCGCGCATCGCGCCCGGGGCTCGATCGCTTCGTGGAGGCACTGCTCGTCGCCTGACCCCAGGAGGCCGTCTCGCTGGCCAAGAGGGCCGCTCTTGCCTTAGAATTTGCAGTCTCCTCGCCCGAGAGACTCGGGCATTTTCCAAAGCTTGAACCATGGCCCGCATTACCGTCGAAGACTGCCTGCAGAACGTCGATAACCTGTTCCAGCTCGTGCTGCTTGCGGCACAGCGCGCGCGCCGGCTCGCCAACGGCGCCGAGCCGACGATTCCGTGGGAGAACGACAAGGCCACGGTGGTCGCGCTGCGCGAGATCGCCGAAGGCAACATCACGGCGGAGATGCTGCGCGAGCCCGAGACCGTCCCTGAAGTTCCCATGCCCGATGCCGAGAACCAGTCGACCTTCCGCGCACCGCAGTTCGGCCTCGGAGACTGACCCCACCGCACGCGCATGGACTATGCGTCTTCCCTGCTGGGATTGCTCCCCGGTGGAAGGCGCACCCCGGGACTGAAGGAGCTGATCGCTACCGTCGAATCGTACCTGCCCTCCGAGCAGGTCGAGCGGATCCGCGCGGCCGCAGAATTCGGTGCATCCGCGCACAAAGGCCAGAAGCGCCTCTCCGGTGAGCCCTTCATCGCGCATCCTGTCGCGGCGGCCTCCATCCTCGCCGATCTGCACCTCGACTCCGACACCATCATCGCGGCGATCCTGCACGACGTCATCGAAGACACGCCGACCCCGAAGGATCAGCTCGCCGAGCGCTTCGGCCCTGCGGTCGCGGAGCTCGTGGACGGCGTCACCAAGCTCGACCAGATCAAGTTCAAGAGCCGGGCCGAGGCGCAGGCCGAGAGCTTCCGCAAGATGCTGCTCGCGATGGTGCGCGATCTGCGCGTCGTGCTGGTCAAGCTGGCCGATCGAACCCACAACATGCGCACGATCGACGCGATGGCGCCGATGAGGCGGCGCGCGACCGCCCGCGAGACGCTCGAGATCTATGCGCCCATCGCCGAGCGGTTCGGTCTCTACAATCTCAAGCTCGAGCTCGAGGACCTGGGATTTCGCGCTTTGTACCCGCAGCGCTATCGAGTGCTCGAGCGTGCGCTCAGGCGCGCGCGCGGCAATCAGAAGGAGTTCCTGAAGAAGATCGAGAAGCAGCTCACGGCCGGGCTTCTCAAGAACGAGATCGCCGCTCGTGTCGAGGCGCGCGAGAAGCACCTCTACAGCATCTACAAGAAGATGCATCGCAAGCGCTCGACCCTCAATGACATCGTGGACGTATACGGCCTGCGCATCGTCGTGGACAAGGCCGACACCTGTTACCGCGCCCTCGGCAGCGTGCACAGCGTCTTCAAGCCAATGCCAGGGCGCTTCAAGGACTACATCGCGATTCCGCGCGTGAACGGATACCAGTCGTTACATACCACCTTGTTTGGACCGAACGGGGTGCCGATCGAGGTGCAGATCCGTACCGATGACATGCACCGCGTCGCACAGTCAGGCATCGCGGCGCACTGGCGCTACAAGGCCGGCGAGGACACCGGCTCGACTCAGCAGGAGCGGGCCCGGGAGTGGCTGACGCATCTGGTCGAGTTGCAGAACGGCGGTAGCTCGGAGGAATTCCTCGAGAGCGTCAAAGTCGATCTGTTTCCCGACAAGGTCTACGTGTTCACGCCCAAGGGCGAGATCCTGCGCCTGCCAAGTGGCGCAACCGTGGTGGATTTCGCCTACGCCGTGCACACCGACGTCGGCAACCGCTGTGTCGCCGCGAAGGTAGACCGCCGCCTGACGCCCCTGCGCACGGTGCTGCGCAATGGCCAGACGGTCGAGATCATCACCGCGAAGGGCGCCATGCCCAATCCGTCGTGGGTGAACTTCGTCGTGACGGCGAAGGCACGCAGTGCGATCCGCCACTATTTGAAGAGCCTGCGCCGGACCGAGGCCATCGCACTCGGTCAACGCCTCCTCAATCAGTCGCTCGGCGAGTTTCAGCTCTCGATCGGCGATGTCGGTCCGGACACCTTGCAGGCCGCGGTGGGCGAGCTCGGGATGAAGGATATCGACGAGCTGTTCGAGCGCATCGGGTTGGGCGAGCGTCTCGCCCCGCTCGTGGCGCGCCGACTGCTGCCCGCCGATCCTCAGGAGTCGGGCGGGGCGCCCGCGCCGCTTGCCGTCGCAGGCACGGAAGGGCTCCTCGTGAGCTATGCGCGCTGTTGCTTCCCGATTCCGTACGATCCGATCTTCGCCTTCCTGTCGAGCGGCCGCGGCATCGTGATCCATCGCGAGACCTGCGTGAACGTCGAGGACTATCGCAAGCATCCGGAAAAATGGCTGCCCGTGTCCTGGCAGACCGGTCCCGAGCGCACCTTCAGCTCGCAGATCCGGGTGGATGTTCCCAACCGCATGGGCGTGCTCGCGGCCGTGGCCGCGGCCATCGCGAGCACCGAGACGAACATCGATCATGTCTCCGTCGAGGAGCGTGACAGTGACAGCTCGGTGCTGGTCTTCGAGCTCAAGGTGCGCGATCGCAAGCAGCTCGCGCGCATCATTCGCACCGTGCGCCGGATGCCGGACGCTCTGCGCGTCGTGCGCACCATCGCCGCCCATTCCCGCAAGAGGTCTTGAATCATGAGTCGGCAGATCATTTCTACGAAATCAGCGCCTCAGGCGATCGGCACCTACTCGCAGGCGGTGCGCATCGGGGATACGGTGTACGTCTCGGGACAGATTCCACTGGATCCTGCGAGCGGTCAGCTCGTGAGCGGTGACATCGAGCTCGAGATCAAGCGGGTCTTCGAGAACCTCAAGGCCATCGCCGAGGCAGCCGGCGGCTCGCTCGCGCAAGTGGCGAAGCTCACCGTGTTCCTGACCGATCTTGCGCACTTTGCCAAGCTCAACGAAATCATGGGCACGTATTTCTCGGCGCCTTATCCGGCGCGCGCCGCCGTCGGCGTTGCGCAGCTTCCGCGGGGGGCGCGCGTCGAGATCGAGTGCATCCTGAGCCTTGGCTGAGGCGGCCCAAAGCGACGCACGGCCGAGCGGGACCGCCGAGCAACGTCCGATCACGGCGCTGCGAGGCGTCGGGGCTGCGCTTGCGGAGCGCTTGCAGCGGCTCGGCGTCACGCGGGTGCAGGACCTGCTCTTCGTCCTGCCGCTGCGCTACGAGGACCGCACTCAGGTGCTGCCGATCGGTTCTCTGGCGGCGGGCATGCGTGTCGCGGTCGAGGGAGAGGTCCAGCTGACGGAGGTCGCTTACCGCGGCCGGCGCCAGTTACTGTCGCGCATCGCCGATGGGTCGGGATTTCTGACGCTGAGGTTCTTTCACTTCTCGGCGGCGCAGCAGGGCGGACTGGCGCGCGGAACGCGCGTGCGCTGCTTCGGAGAGCTGCGGCGCGGACCCTTCGGGCTCGAGATGGTGCACCCCGAATATCGGCGCGTGCTCACGGCAGAGGAGCCTTTGGAGGAGACACTCACTCCGATCTATCCCGGCACCGAAGGGCTCGCGCAGGGCCGGCTGCGCGCGCTCATCGGCCAGGCCATGGGGGAGTTGGAGCTGCCTGCAAGCGCTGTTGGCGGCCTTCAGGACTGGATTCCGCGCTCCGTGCTCGATCCACTGGGATTGCCGTCGCTGCGCGACGCTTTGATCTACATGCATCGCCCGCCGCGCGAGGCGCGTCTCGATGAGCTCGCAGCGGGCCGGCATCCCGCGCAGCGGCGACTCGCCTTCGAGGAGCTGCTCGCCCATCACCTCAGTTTGAAAGTGCTCAAGCGCTCCGTGCAAAGAGGCGCGGCGCTGCCGCTTCCGGATACCGCGCGCCTTGCGGAGCGGCTGCTCGCCGCGCTGCCCTTCCGCCTGACCGGTGCTCAGACACGCGCGCTCGCGGAAGTCGATGCGGACTTGCGTGTGGGACGGCCGATGGTGCGCCTGCTGCAGGGCGATGTGGGCTGTGGCAAGACCGTGGTCGCGGCAGCGGCCGCGGCGCGCGCGGCCGGCAGCGGGCTGCAGGTGGCGCTCATGGCCCCGACGGAGCTGCTCGCCGAGCAGCACTGGCGCAATCTTCGCGACTGGTTCCACCCGCTCGGGATCACCGTCGCGCTCGTGTCCGGCTCGCAGCCCGCGCGCACGCGTCGCAGTGCGCTCGCAACGCTCGCCTCGGGTGAAATTCCAATCGCGGTTGGGACGCACGCGCTTTTCCAGGAGGACATCGAGTTCGCACGCCTCGCGCTCGTCATTGTCGATGAGCAGCACCGCTTCGGAGTGCGGCAGCGCCTCGAGCTCGCCGAAAAAGGCGCACAGTACCGGCTGCTTGCCGCATCAGCTGATCATGACTGCGACGCCGATACCGCGGACCCTCGCGATGACCGCATACGCCGACCTCGACATCTCCGTGATCGACGAGCTGCCCCCGGGCGAACGCCGGTGCGCACGGTCGTGATTCCGCAGCAGCGCCGCCAGGAGGTCGTGCAGCGCATCCTGGACGCGTGCCGCTCCGGGGCGCAGGTCTATTGGGTCTGTCCCTTGATCGAGGAATCGGAGGAAGCTCGCTATCAGGCCGCGGAGGAAACGGCGGCCGCGCTCGCCGAAGCACTTCCCGAGGTGCGCGTCGGCCTCGTGCACGGACGCATGCCGCCGGCACAGAAGGATCAGACCATGGCGGCGTTCAAGAGCGGCAAGATCCAGCTGCTCGTCGCCACGACCGTGATCGAGGTGGGGGTCGATGTGCCCAATGCGACGCTCATGGTCATCGAGAATGCGGAGCGCATGGGTCTCGCGCAGCTGCACCAGCTGCGCGGCCGCGTGGGTCGCGGCAGCGAGGCCAGCACCTGCGTGCTGCTCTATCGGGCGCCGCTTTCCGAGCTCGCGCGCGAGCGGCTCAAGGTGATACGGGAGACGAGCGACGGTTTCGAGATTGCGCAGACGCGATCTGCAGCTGCGAGGCCCTGGCGAGCTCCTGGGCACCCGGCAGACCGGCCTGTCGCAGCTGCGGGTCGCCGATCTCATGCGTGATGTGGATCTGCTGCCGCTGGTTCAGGAAGCTGCGGAGCTGATCCTGCGCGCCCACCCGGACAGCATCGCGCCCCTCGCCGCACGCTGGATCGGACCTGGCGAGCGTTATGGACGGGTCGGCTGATCATGGCGGGGGCCATGCCGAAGGTGCTGCTCTCTCCGCCGCTCGCGGAAGCGCCGTTCTGGTTTCGGCTCAGCCGGCGGGCCGAGGAGTACGTCCGGCTCACGCGCATCAACAGTCCGATCGGAATCTGGCTGCTGCTGTGGCCCGTGCTCTGGGCTCTGTGGATCGCGGGGCGCGGGCATCCGGATCAACACGTGCTCATCATTTTCGTCCTCGGTGTCGTCGTCATGCGCAGCGCCGGCTGCATCATCAATGACTTCGCCGACCGCAACATCGACCCACGCGTCAAGCGGACTCGTGCACGACCGCTCGCCGCGCGGCGGATGTCACCGCTCGAGGCGCTCGTTCTGTTCGCGGCACTGTGCGCCTGTGCGCTATGGCTCGTGACGCGACTCGATCCGTTGACGGTGCGCCTGTCATTCGTCGGCGCAGCGCTCACGATCTCCTACCCCTTCATCAAACGATTCTTCGCGCTGCCGCAGCTCTACCTCGGCATCTCCTTCGGCGGCTGGGGTGTGCCGATGGCCTTCAGCGCGGAGCTCGGCGCACTGCCCCGGATCGCCTGGGTGCTGTTCATGGCGGCCGTGATCTGGGCCGTGGTCTACGACACGCTCTATGCCATGGTCGATCGCGAGGACGACATCAAGATCGGGGTCAAATCGACCGCGATCCTGTTCGCGGACATGGATCGCGCAATCATCGCCCTCATGCAGGCGATGATGCTGTTCGCGCTCGCGCTGGCGGGACGCGACATGCGGTTCGGTCGCTGGTATTTCGCGGGACTCGGAGCCGCAGCGGTGCTTTTTGCGTATCAGCAATGGTTGATACGCAAGCGCGATCCCCAGCGGTGCCTGCAGGCCTTCTGCAACAACAATTACGTCGGCATGGTGATTTTCATCGGCCTGCTGCTCGAGTACACCTACAACGCGCACTAGCGTACTGCTCAAGAATTGAGCAATTGTCGCTCCACGGCCGCTCGCTTGGTTGACAGCGGCTTACGCGCTGGAGAACACTCCCCGCGAGCTCACCTGGAAGATCCCATGACGCCATCGGCCCTCGGTACCGTTCGACACGACTGGACATTGAGTGAGGTCGAGGCGCTTTTCGCACTGCCGTTCATGGACCTCCTTTTCCACGCGCAAGGGGTCCACCGCGCCCACCACGCGCCGAATCGGGTGCAGATGAGCACGCTGCTTTCGATCAAGACGGGAGCCTGCCCCGAGGACTGCGCCTACTGTCCCCAAAGCGTGCGCTATGAGACCGGTGTTGCGCGCGAGGCGCTCATGGACCTCGATGCGGTGCGAGAGTGCGCCAAACGGGCGAAAGAGGCCGGAGCGACGCGCTTCTGCATGGGCGCGGCGTACCGCTCGCCCAAGGCGCGCGAGCTCAAGGCCATTGCGGCGATGATCCGCGAAGTGCGTGCCCTCGGACTCGAAAGCTGCGCCACCTTAGGGATGCTGACCCCCGAGCAGGCCACGGAGCTCAAGGCCGCCGGACTCGACTACTACAACCACAATCTGGATACCTCCGAGGCGTTCTACGGCGAAATCGTCACCACGCGCACCTATCAGGAGCGCCTCGATACGCTCGCCGCGGTGCGTGCAGCGGATCTGAAAGTGTGCTGCGGCGGCATCATCGGCATGGGCGAGTCGGTGCGCGACCGGGCCCAGCTCCTCACGACCCTCGCCACGCTGCCCGAGCACCCGGAGAGCGTCCCCATCAACGAGCTCGTGCAAGTGCCCGGCACGCCTTTGCACGGCGCTCGCGAGCGTCGACCCGCTCGACTTCGTGCGCACGATCGCCGTGGCGCGCCTCACGATGCCGCGCGCGTACGTGCGCCTGTCCGCGGGACGCACGCAGATGAGCGATGAGATGCAGGCGCTGTGTTTCCTTGCTGGCGCGAATTCCATCTTCTACGGTGAGAAGCTGTTGACGACGGGGAATCCCGACGTCGAGCGCGATCGGAGCCTCATGGCGCGACTCGGGCTCGAGGCCGAGCAAGCGACGGCGTGAGCGCACGCGCCTCGCGACCGACGCTGCGGGACCTCGATGAGCGACAGCTGCGACGCGTGCGTCGCACCGTCTCGGGATTCGCACGGCCCGACAGCGCGGTCGAAGTCATCGTCGACGGGCGCGCCGTCGTCAATTTCTGCGGCAACGATTATCTGGGGCTTGCGCGCCATCCGGCGCTGACCACTGCCATGCGCGAGGCGACGCTCCATTACGGGGCCGGCAGCGGTGCCTCGCATCTGGTGACGGGACATGGCGCCGAGCACGCACAGCTGGAGGAAGAGCTCGCCGCATACACCGGACGGGGGCGCGCGCTTCTGTTCTCGACCGGCTACATGGCCAACCTTGCGGCAGTGAGCGTGCTCGCAGGCGGTGGCGATCTGGTGCTGCTCGATCGCTTGAGCCACGCTTCCCTCATTGATGCCGCGCTTCTGTCGCGGGCGCGCCTCAAGCGCTATGCCCATGCGGATGCGCAGGACGCCGAGCGATTGCTGAAGGGATCCGTGGACAACGTCAGCCCCGCGCGCCGGTGCGTTCTCGCAACGGATGGCGTCTTCAGCATGGACGGCGATGTGGCGCCGGTGGCATCGCTCGCCGCGAGCGCACGTGCGCATGGCGCAACGCTGATCGTCGATGACGCCCACGGCCTTGGGGTCCTCGGCGCAACCGGGCGCGGCGTCCTGGAGCAAAGCGCGCTCACCGCGCAGGATGTGCCCGTGCTGGTGGGAACCCTGGGCAAGGCGTTCGGGAGCTTCGGCGCGTTCATCGCAGGGTGTCCCGAATTGATCGAGGAATTGCTGCAACACGCGCGCTCTTACCGCTATACCACCGCGCTGCCGCAGCCCGTGGCGGCGGCGACGCGGGCTGCGCTCCAGATGGCGCAGCGTGAGAGCTGGCGGCGTGAGCACGTGCTCGAGCTGGCGCTGCGGTTTCGGCGCGCCGCAAGTGAAGCGGGCATCCCGCTCGCACCCTCGGCGACGCCCATTCAGCCGGTACTCCTGGGTGAGGCCGCGACGGCTCTGAGAGTGCAGCGGCCACCTCTTTGACGCCGGATTCTGGGTCGCGGCGATCCGACCACCCACGGTGCCGCCGCGCTCCTCGCGACTGCGCGTGTCGCTCTCGGCGGCGCACACCGAGGCGCAGGTCGACGCACTGGTCGAGGCGTTGAGTCAGGCGCTGAGGGCTCCGTGAGCATGACCGTCGACTCCACAGAGTCATTCCGGCTGGATCGCATCGGTATACGCCGCGCGTTCGATCGGGCGAGCACCGGCTACGACGCAGCGGGTGCATTGCAGGCTCGGGTGCGTGCCGAGCTTCTCGGCCGACTCGAACTGGTGCCGCTCGCACCGCGGGTCGTGCTCGATCTCGGTGCCGGGACGGGCCTCGGCACCCGCGAGCTCAAGAGGCGCTACCGCCGCGCCAGCGTCGTCGCACTCGATCTGTCGAGCGGCATGCTCCGTGAGGCCCGGCGTCAGAGCCGGCCGTTTGCGCGTTTTGCGCGGCTGTGTGGTGATGCGCTGCGGCTGCCGCTCAAGGACGCGAGCGTCGACCTCCTCTTCAGCAACCTCATGTTGCAGTGGTGTGACGACCTGGACGCGACCCTGGCGGAGATCCGGCGCGTACTGCGGCCGGAAGGATTCTTCAGCTTCAGCACGTTCGGGCCCGCCACGCTGACGGAGCTGCGCACCGCCTGGTCGGCCGTAGATGCGAGCCCGCACGTGAACCTCTTTCTGGATATGCACGACATCGGCTCCGCACTCATGCGCACCGGCCTCTGCGAGCCGGTGCTCGACGTGGAGCGAGTCACGGTCACCTATGACGATGTGCTCGCGCTCATGCGCGATCTGAAGGCGATCGGCGCCCACAACGTCGTCACGGCGCGAACGCGCGGCCTGACCGGCAAGCTCAAGTGGCGCACGATGACCGCATCCTATGAGTCCTTCCGGCGCGAAGGCCGGCTTCCTGCGAGCTACGAGGTGATCTACGGAGCGGCCTGGGGTGCACGCGGTCGTCCCGGGGCCTCGATGCACTCCGGCGAAGCCCACATCGCACCGAGCGCCATTCGGCGGCGCGGATCGGGCGCATGAGTCCCGGATTCTTCGTCACCGGCACCGACACGGGCGTCGGCAAGACCGAGGTGGCTTGCCTGCTGACCAGCGCGCTCGCCGCGAGCGGCCTCAAGGTCGGGGTGATGAAACCGGTCGCTGCCGGTGCAGTCGTCGACACCCGAGGGGCTGCGCAACGAAGATGCGCTCGCTCTCATGGCGTGCGCGAACATCGAGGCCCGCTACGAGACCGTGAATCCGTTCTGCCTGGCCGAGCCGATCGCGCCGCACATCGCAGCGGCCGATGCCGGGATCCATATCCGCACGGCGGACATCGTGGAGTGCTTCGATGCGCTCAAGAGGCAGGCCGACTACATCGTCGTCGAGGGCGCGGGCGGATGGCTGGTACCCATCAGCGCGCAGGAGACGATGGCGGATGTGGCGCGCGCTCTGGCTCTTCCGGTCGTGCTCGTCGTGGGCCTGCGGCTCGGCTGCCTCAGTCATACCCTCCTGACTGCGCAGGCCATCCGGGCGAGCGGCCTTCCGCTGGCCGGCTGGATCGGGAACGCAATCGATGCCGTCTACGCGCGGCAGGCCGAGAACCTCGCCACGCTCGAGCATTGGCTCGGAGGCGCTCCGGCCGCGATCGTGCCCCACGGCGTGAGCGCTGTGCAGCGCGCCGAGCTCGCCGCGCAGGCTGCCCGGGCCGTACGGGAACGGGTGCGTCGAAGCGCCTCAATATGAGCGTAAGTTTCTGTCTTGAATAAAAAAAATCCTGCGGTACCATTTTCGCGGTGGAGCCTGCCGCGCAGCGCATCGAGATCTGCTCCCAACTGCTCGCTGAGTGTGCAGGGCGCGGCACTGTTCTTCGGCAGCATCTGCTTCGTGTCCTTCGCCATCGCCGGCATGATGGCGCTCCAGGGATACTGGCCCGTACTGCCCTTCGCCGGTCTCGAGATGGTGCTGCTGGGCTGGGCCCTGCGAGTGAGCCTGCGTCGGCGTCATCAGAGTCAGACCATCACGGTGTCCGAGCGCGATGTCCTCGTCGAGTCACGCGCCGGGGCGCGCTGCGTGCAAGTCGTGTTTCCGCGGCACTGGGCGCGGGTTACACTGCGCCGCCCTTCATCTCGCCTGCATCCGAGCCGCCTCGTCATCGAGTCGCATGGCCGTCAATGCGAGGTCGGGGATTTCCTGACGGAGGAGGAGCGTCGTGGGCTTGCTCGCAGGCTCGATCGACTCATCGGCCACGTCAACGAGTCGCCCACGTTGGCTTGATGGGCGGGATCCGGCGGCGCTGAGCGCCGCGATATGGGAAGCATGATGAAATTTGGCTGCAAGCTCGCTGCATTCGCCGCTCTGACCGCTGCGCTCGCAGGGACGGCTCACGCCGAGTCGGGTTGGGCACTGCTCAACATGACACAGGGCGTCACGGACATCTCGCGCAAGATCTACGACCTGCACATGCTGATCTTCTGGATCTGCGTCTGGATCGGCGTGGTCGTGTTCGGAGTGATGATCTACTCGATCGTCACGTTCCGCCGCTCCAAGGGCGCCGTCGCCGACACGACTCTGGTGCACAACACCAAAGTGGAAGTCATCTGGACCATCGTGCCCGTCGTCATCCTGGTCGGCATGGCAGTCCCGGCGGCGCGCACCCTGATCGAGATCGAGGATCTGCGCAATACCGAGCTCACCGTGAAAGTCACGGGGTATCAATGGGGCTGGAACTACGAGTACATCGATCGCGGGGTCAACTATTTTTCCCGTCTCGATCGGGAGAGCGATGCCGCGCGACAGCTGCTCTCGGGCATCGACCCTGAGACGGTGCCGCACTATCTGCTCAACGTCGACAAGCCGCTCGTGGTCCCCGTCGGAACGAAGGTGCGGCTGCTCATCACCGCGAACGACGTGATCCACTCGTGGTGGGTGCCCGCCTTCGGTGTCAAGAAGGACGCCATTCCGGGCTTCATCAACGAGGCATGGTTCAAAGTCGACACCGACAAGCCAGGTCTGTATCGAGGTCAGTGCGCCGAGCTGTGTGGTCGCGATCATGGCTTCATGCCGATCGTGGTCGACGTGCGCACCAAGGACGAGTTTGCCAAATGGCTGAAGAGCACGGCGGATGAGCAGCGCGCACAGCACGCATCACCCCCGACTGCGCAGCAACCTGCCGCCGGCGCGACGCAAGTCGCGCTCGTCCCTCAAGGCTGAAACGACTATGGCCCAAAACACGCATCCTGCCGCACAAGACGCTCACGACGACCACGCGCACCACGACCACAAGCCGCACGGCTGGCGGCGCTGGGTCTACTCCACGAATCACAAGGACATCGGCACGATGTACCTGATATTCGCGGGGATCATGTTCTTCATCGGCGGCAGCATGGCGATGGTGATCCGCCTCGAGCTGTTCAAGCCCGGCCTGCAGTTCGTCGATCCGGCCTTCTTCAACTCCATGACCACGATGCATGCCCTCATCATGATCTTCGGTGCGGTCATGCCGGCCTGGACGGGGCTTGCCAACTGGATGATTCCCATGCAGGTGGGCGGTCCGGACATGGCGCTGCCGAGACTGAACAACTTCAGCTTCTGGATTCTGCCGTTCGCCTTCAGCATCCTCCTGGGCTCATTGTTCGTGCCCGGCGGCGCCCCGGCGGGCGGCTGGACGATGTATCCGCCGCTGTCCCTGCAGGCCGGTGCTTCGTTCCCGATGATGATCTTCGCGATCCATCTGATGGGCGCCTCGTCGATTCTGGGTGCCATCAATGTGATCGTGACCATCATGAACATGCGGGCTCCTGGGCTCACGCTGCTGCGCATGCCGCTCTTCGTCTGGAGCTGGCTGATCACGGCGTATCTGCTGATCGCGGTGATGCCCGTGCTGGCCGGGGCCGTGACGATGCTCCTGACGGATCACTTCTTCGGCACGACCTTCTTCACCGCCGCAGGCGGCGGTGATCCGGTGATGTTCCAGCACATCTTCTGGTTCTTCGGACACCCGGAGGTGTACATCCTCATCCTGCCGGCCTTCGGTATCGTCTCGGAGATCATTCCGGCCTTCTCGCGCAAGCCGATCTTCGGCTACGAGGCCATGGTGTACGCGATCGCATCCATCGCGTTCCTGTCCTTCATCGTGTGGGCGCACCACATGTTCACCGTGGGCATGCCACTCGCGGGCCAGCTCTTCTTCATGCTCTCCACGATGCTCATCGCCATTCCGACTGGAGTGAAGATCTTCAACTGGACGGCGACGATGTGGAAGGGATCCCTCTCGTTCGAGCCGCCCATGTTGTTCGCGCTCGCGTTCCTGTTCCTGTTCACGATCGGCGGATTTTCAGGCCTGATGCTCGCCATCGTCCCCGCCGACTATCAATATCAGGACACGTACTTCGTCGTCGCGCACTTCCACTACGTGCTCGTGCCGGGCGCGATCTTCATGATCATGGCGGGTGTGTACTACTGGCTGCCGAAGTGGACCGGCAACATGTACGACCTGAAGCTGGCCACCTGGCACTTCTGGCTCTCGGCCATTTTCGTGAACGTGCTCTTCTTCCCGCAGCACTTCCTGGGGCTCGCGGGCATGCCGCGCCGCATCCCGGACTACGCGGTGCAGTTCACGGACTGGAACATGGTGTCCTCCATCGGCGGCTTCGTCTTTGGGCTGTCGCAGTTCCTGTTTCCGTACATCATCTGGAAGTGCGTGCGCGGCGGCGAGCGCATCGGCAACAAGGCCTGGGAAGGCGCGCACGGTCTTGAGTGGGAGCTGCCCTCACCGCCGCCCTATCACTCCTGGACCACACCCCCGTCCCCGGCCGTGATCGCTCGCGGCGCCGAGCACTGATGGGCACGAACGCCAGCGGATACGCGGGTGTGGACGAGGCCGAGCGCCGCAAGCGCATCCGGCGCACCGCGCTGTGGCTCGGATTCATTGCGCTCACCTTCTACGCGGGCTTCATCGCCATGTCGGTGATTCGGGGGTTGCCGTGAGCACGGAGCCTGGCACCCCGACACCTCGTGCGCACCGTCCGCATCTCGGGCTGACGCTCAAGCTGCTGATCTTCGCTGCCGGAAGTTTCGGATTCGGCTTCGCCCTCGTGCCGCTGTATGACGTGTTGTGCAGCATCACGGGTGTCGGTGATCAGAAGGCGCTCGCTCGGGCCGCCGTGGTCACTGAAAAGCCCGATCTCAACCGCACCGTCACCGTCGACTTCCTGGCCGAGCTGCCGAGCGTTGGCAGCTGGGAGTTCCGCCCGGTGGCGCGCTCGATCCGCGTTCACCCCGGCAAGCTGTATGAGGCGCATTTCTTCGCGCACAACCTGACCGGCCACGACACTGTCGCGCAAGCAGTCCCGAACATCGCACCTTCGAAGGCCGCGGCTTACTTTCGCAAGACCGAGTGCTTCTGCTTCTCCCCGCAGCATTTCGCGACGAACGAACAGCGTGAGATGCCGGTGCGCTTCTTTGTCGATCCGGCGCTGCCGGGCTACATCGATCAGATCACGCTCGCTTATACGTTCTACGACACCTCGACGATGGTTTCAGCCAGGAAATGAGGCTCATGGCACAGGCTCACGCTCCCGACCCGGACTCCTATTACATACCGGATCACAGCCCCTGGCCGATCGTGGGCTCGGTGGCGCTGTTCACGATCATGGCGGGCGCCGTCTCATATCTGAACGGCTGGTTTCCCATCTGGTCGTTGCTCCCCGGCTTCCTGATCCTCGCGTTCATGTTCGTGCGCTGGTTTGGCACCGTCATCGACGAGAACCAGCACGGCATCTTCAGCCTGCACGTCGACCGCTCGTTCCGCATGGGAATGATGTGGTTCATCTTCTCGGAGGTCATGTTCTTCGGCGCCTTCTTCGGCGCCTTGTTCTACGCGCGCACACTGTCCGTGCCCTGGCTCGGTGGCCAGGGGGTGAAAGTCTTCACCAATCTCGTGCTTTGGCCGAGCTACGAAGGCGTGTGGCCGACGAGCGGACCCGGTCATGTGGGTGGCCGCGTGAACGGCACGTTCGATGTCATCCCCGCCTTTGGTCTGCCGGCTCTCAATACGCTGATCCTGCTCACGAGCGGCGTCACCGTGACCATTGCGCATCACGCGCTGCGGGCAGGGAACCGCAAAGTGCTCGCCGTTTTCCTCGCGCTCACGTTCATCCTGGGATTCAGCTTCGTGACGCTGCAGGCGCACGAGTACGGCGAAGCCTACCGTGAGCTCGGTCTGCGGCTATCGACCGGAATCTACGGCTCGACCTTTTTCATGCTGACCGGCTTTCACGGCTTTCACGTGACGATCGGCGCGATCATGCTGGTCGTCATCTGGCTGCGCGTGCTGCGCGGCCACTTCACACCGCAGCGTCACTTCGCTTTCGAGGCCGTCGCCTGGTACTGGCACTTCGTCGACGTTGTCTGGCTCGGGTTGTTCATATTCGTCTATTGGCTGTGACCGCGCGGCCGTCGGGCACTGCCTCGTAGCAAGACCCGCTCAGCGAGCGGGCTGCAGGCCGTGGGGCGTGATGAGCCCGGCATACCATGCGAGCATCAGCAGGATGAAGAGCACCACCGAGAGACTCACTCGAATGGTGAGCGCGCGCGCCAGCTTGCGCGAGTCCCCCTGCGTTCGCACGAGCTGGAACAGGGCCGAACCAAGGCTCACCACGATGGCGAAGAACACCAGCAGGATCCCAAGACGCAGCAGGCTGTCCATGATGTGGCCTCCGGCGCGCCGCATGGCCGCGGCACCGCTTTAGAAATCGAGCAATCCTGTGCCCATCGTGCGCATTCCCGTCGGCGAGCGAGTCTTCGCACCAGTTTGGTGGACGACGGCGGTCACCCTCGCGCTGTGCATTCTGTTCGTCATACTGGGCCGCTGGCAATGGAGCCGCGGCGAGATGCGCCAGGCGCAGTGGGATGCATTCGCCCACGGCTCGAGTGCCGCGCGCGTCATCGGTGCAAACCAGGTGCGCACCATGCCCAACTTCCAGCGAGTCGCCATCCATGGCCATTACGACACCGGGCGCCAGTTCCTGCTCGACAATCGCACCCACGCAGGACGCGCCGGCTACGAGGTCTTGACGCCGTTTGAGCTCAGCAACGGGCACGATCTGATGGTGGATCGCGGCTGGGTTCCTTTCATGGGCTATCGCGCCATCCTGCCGGATGTGCATTTGAGCGCGGCCGAGCCGCTCACCGTATCGGGGCGTCTGCAGAACGTGCCGGTGGGTGGGCTCGTCCTGGGGCGCATGCCGCCTGATTCGGGTCCCTCCTGGCCCAAGGTGACCACCTATCCGACGATGGCTCAGCTGGCCAACGTGCTCAGGCGCCCGGTCGAGCAGCGCGTTCTATTCCTCGATCCGGCCGAGCCAAACGGATACGTGCGTGACTGGCAGCCACCGGGCCTCCCGCCCATACGGCATTGGTCCTACGCCGTTCAGTGGTGGGGGTTTGCTGCAGCGCTGGTCGTGATCTGGGCGATCTTGAGCGCGCCCAAGCCGCGCGCACCCGTATGAGCGCTGCGCTCGATGAGCTGCGCTGGCGCAATCTGCGCACCATCCTCGCGCTTGCGGGGCTTTTCATGTTGCCGCTCGCCGCCTCGTTCTGGCTGTACTACGGAGCCGGGTGGCGTCCGGCGGCGACAACCAATCATGGCGAGCTCATCGAGCCTGCGAGACCGCTTCCGGCGGTGACCTTGCCTGGCGCCGGTGGCACGAGCGTCCGCAATGTCTTCAGCAATCAATGGTCGCTCGTGTACGTCGGCGATGGCCGCTGCGATGCGCACTGCCGTCAGGCGCTTTATTTCATGCGCCAGACACGCATCGAGCTCAACACGGACATGACGCGCGTCAAGCGAGTGTTTCTGGTGACCGCAAACTGCTGCGACGGCGAATTCCTGCAGCGTGAGCACGCGGGGCTTCTGGTGCTGGACGCGAGCGGCCCGGCGGCGGTCGCGCTGCTCGCCGCGTTCCCGCAAGGCGATCGCGCGGACAGTCTGTTCATCGTCGATCCGCTCGGCAACCTGATGATGCGTTACGACACACGCCGCAATCCTCGTGGCTTGTTCGAAGACTTGAAGAAGCTGCTTTCCCTGTCCCACATCGGCTGAGGTTCTCTTGTCCACATTGGTGAACCCGCGCTCGATCCCTCTGAGGTTCTGGCATCGCCTCGCCCTGAGCGCGGTGGTGCTGTGCTTCGGTGTGGTCGTGCTCGGAGCCTATGTGCGTCTGACTGCTGCGGGGCTTGGTTGCCCGGACTGGCCGGGATGCTATGGTCACCTGACGCCGCTTGGCGCAGAGCACGGCATCGCCGCCTGGTCCACCTCGGGCGCACCTTTTGATGAGGGAAAGGCCTGGCGCGAGATGATCCACCGCTATGCGGCAAGCACGCTCGGCCTGCTCATCGTCATCATTGCAGCGCTCGCCATCGCACACCGAGCGGAGCGGACCGTCCCCGCGGCGTACGGGCTTGCGCTCCTGGGGATCGTCGTTCTGCAGGGCGCCCTCGGCATGCTCACCGTCACCTGGCAGCTGAAACCCCTTATCGTGACGCTGCATCTGCTGTTCGGAATGACGACGCTCTCGCTCTTGTGGTGGCTGTGGCTGTCTTTGCCGCAGGAAGCGCGGGCCGGTCCCCGGGCGAGGCCCGCTGCAGCTTTGCAGGCGGCGCATCTCGGACTCGCGCGCACCGTGGCCACGCTCGGCCTCATCGTGCTCGTCGTGCAGATCGCGCTCGGCGGCTGGACGAGCAGCAACTATGCCGCCATCGCCTGCCCCGACTTTCCCACCTGCCAGGGGCAGTGGTGGCCGCCGATGCAGCTGCGCAGCGCTTTCGTGCTCTGGCACGCTCCGAGCATCAACTATGAGGGCGGCATCCTGCAGAACGCGGCGCGGGTCGCGATCCATGTCGTGCACCGCGTCGGGGCGCTCGTGACCTCGCTCGTCCTGCTGACCGCCGCGATCTGCGTCGTCGGGCGTCGAGCGCTGAGGCAGGCACACCCGGCGGCATGGATCCTGCTCGTGGCGTTGGCGCTGCAGCTGACCATCGGAATCACCATGGTGCGGCGCGGTTTTCCTCTGGCACTGGCCACGGCGCACAATGCCGGAGCCGCGCTGACGCTACTGGCCACGATCGCGCTCTTGCATCGCCTGCGCGCCCTGAGGAATCCGCCTTGAGTATGGAGTCCGGCCTCGCACGCGCGCCCGCCCACTGGCGGCTGTATCTGCAGCTGACGAAGCCGAAGGTGGTCGCTCTCATCGTCTTCACGGCGATCGTCGGCACACTGCTCGCAAGCCCCGGGCTGCCACCGTTCGATGCGCTCGTCTTTGGCAATCTGGGTATTGCGGCCGCCTCGGCTTGTGCCGCGACCATCAACCATGTTCTCGACCAGCGGATTGATGCGCAGATGGCTCGCACGCGCGGTCGGCCGCTGCCCATGGGCAAGCTCACCGAGAGACAGGCCCTGGCCTTCGCCGCGGTTCTGGGCGTCGTATCGATGGCGATCCTCGCTTTTCTCGTCAATCCTTTGACCGCAGCCCTGACCTTCATGTCTCTCATCGGTTACGCCGTCATCTATACGGTCTGGCTCAAGCGTGCGACGTTGCAGAACATTGTGATCGGCGGCGCGGCGGGCGCTGCGCCCCCCGTTCTCGGCTGGACGGCCGTGACCAATAGCGTGGACGCGAATGCGCTGCTTCTTTTCCTGATCATTTTCGTCTGGACGCCACCGCACTTCTGGGCGCTGGCGATCGCGCGCCGCGACGACTACGCGCGCGCCGGAATACCGATGCTGCCCGTGACGCACGGCGTGGAGTACACGCGTCTGCACGTGCTCCTGTACACCGTGCTGCTCGTGCTGGTGACGTTGCTGCCGTTCGTGACGCGCCTGAGCGGCCTCATCTATCTTGCCGCCGCGCTCGTGCTCAATGCGCTGTTCCTGTATTACGCGCTGGCTCTGAAAATCACGACGCGACGCGAATTGCCGATGCGCGTATTCAGGTTCTCCGTGACCTATCTGATGTGGCTGTTCGCGGCGCTGCTCGTCGATCACTACTTTCCGACGACGCAGAGTCTTCGCTGATCAGCGCGTCAGCTTCACTTGCCAGGACGACAGGCGTCGGTCGTCCATCAGCAGCACGCCGTAGCCTTCGTACTGATCCGCAGTGATCTGCAGCAGGTGCTCACAGCCCTGATAGCCGCCCTGCTCGGAGCGATAGAGCGACAGGATGGCCTTACCGACGATCGTGAACACCCCGTGCAGCCTTCCGAGCGTCGAATTCTCCGATGTCCACTTCGAGGCGAGCGCATCGCGCCCTGGCGCCTCGATGTTATAGATGTTGACGAACTCCGCGGCCGGGGAAGCGAGCACGCGCATGCGTCCGGCTAGCATCCAGCATTCCTTGCCGTGTGAGATCTCGGTGCGGCCCTCGAGAGCGATGCCCTGAGCATCCGCGCTCCAGTACATGCCAGTCACCATCCAGATGCCCGGCTCGAACAGGAATGTGTGACTCATGGGCTATTATGGGCGCGACGGAGAGTGAGAGCCATGCTGATCGAACGCGTCTGGGCGGCCAACGAGTACCGCAATTTTCACTACCTGATCGCATGCCCCGAGACCGGAGAGGCGCTTGCCGTGGATCCGCTCGAGTGGCGTCGCTGCCTGGATGTGGCGCGCGCTCGCGGCTGGAGCATCACGCAGATTTTGAATACGCACGAGCATCGCGACCACACGGGCGGCAACCCGGGTCTCGTTGCCGCAACCGGCTGCAAGGTGCTCGCGCACGCCGAGGCGGCAAGCCGCATCGGTGGAGTCGATCGGGGACTCAGGAAGGGCGACACCATCCGCGTCGGGCGCACCGTCGAGCTCGAGTGTCTCGACACGCCCGGTCACACGATGGCGCATATCTGCCTCTATGCGCACAACGAGCCCGCGCTGTTCTCAGGCGATACGCTCTTCAACGCCGGGGCGGGAAACTGCCACAGCAGCGGCCGCCCCGATCTGCTCTTCGAGACCTTCACGGAGCAGTTGGCGCGGCTGCCGGATGCGACCCGCCTTTACCCGGGACACGAGTATCTCGTGCGTAACCTCGAGTTTTCGCTCGATCGCGAACCGGCGAATGCGGCGGCCGCCGCATTGCTCGAGCGCTGCCGCGGCGGAGATCCGACCGCCGCTCCAGTGACGACGCTCGGCGAGGAGAAGACGATCAACAGCTTTTTCAGACTGCAAAACCCGGAGCTCATCGCGCGGCTGCGCGCGAAGTTTCCCGACATCGGTTCGCAGCCCGATGCAAGGACGGTGTTCTTGAAGCTGCGCGAGCTGCGCAACAAATGGTGAGGGCTCTGCGGGACGCCGGCTAACTCGGCCGCATGGTGATCGGAATGTGCCTGGGCTGTCCTGCGACCCGATCGAGCCACGTCCGCACTTCTCTAAAGGGCGTGAGATCGAGCTGCGCCTCGTGCGCGACATGGGTGTACGCGTACAGCGCCATGTCCGCGATGCTATAGCGCTCGCCGACGAAGTAGCGCCTTCCTGCCAGATGCCGCTCCATCACGCCGAGCGCGGCCCGGCCTTGCTCCAGGCGCTTCGGCAGCTCGGCGCGGCGCGGCGCGTCGGCCGGCAGATGCTTGAGGATGAAGCGCGGTGTCGCGACGTAGGGCTCGTGGCTGTACTGCTCGAAGAACATCCACTGCAGCACCTGTGCGCGCTGCGTGCGCTCGGCGGGCAGAAACGGCGTGCCCTCTGCGAGATACCAAAGAATGGCGTCCGACTCCGCAAGACAGGTTCCATCGTCGAGCTCGAGCGCCGGGATGCGGCCGTTCGGATTCTTGGCGAGGAACTCGGGTGTGCGCGTCTCGCCCTTCATGATATCGAGCTGCACCCAGCGATAAGGCTGCTCGAGCAGAGCGAGCAGCAGCCGTATCTTGTACCCGTTGCCGGAGTCGAGATAGTCGTACAGCGTCAGCATTCTAAGGTAGGCTCACTCGAGCGCCGAGCTCGAAGGGGGATGGCGTGGAACGGTACTCCGCATTCTACCGCCGCACTTTCGTCTGCGCAGCCGCGGTCATCCTGGGCTACGTATTCCTGCGGATGGTCCGGCCTTTCTGGGGCGCGCTGCTGTGGGCGGCGATGCTCGCCTTTGTGCTCTATCCGCTGCAGGTGCGACTCAGGCGCAAGTTCGCGGGCAGGGCGGGGCTCGCTGCGGCCACTCTCACCTGCCTGACGCCCTTCGTCATCGTCGCACCGCTCTCGCTCATTGCCATCGCGTTTGCGGGACAGGTCAGTCATCTCGTCACGTATCTGCGCGGCAGCACGATTGCGCCGGTGCCCTCGATGATCGACCGTATCGAGCACTATCCGCTCATCGGCCCCGCGGTGACGTGGGTCCGCGACAACGTCCCCGTGACGACCGATCAGATCCAAGGCTGGGTGACGGACAGTGCCCGCACGCTGCTGCAGTCGGCCGCCGCGCTGAGCGGCGATCTGGTGCTCGGTGTCGCCGGCACTCTGCTCGATTTTTTTCTGATGCTGTTCCTGCTTTTCTTTCTTCTACGCGACGGCCGCACCATGCTGACGCATCTCATGCGGCTTGTGCCGCTCGAGGACAGGCAGCGCGAAGTGCTAATGCAGCACGTCTCGGACGTCCTGCGCGCGGTCATTTTCGGTACGGTCATGACTGCTTTGATCCAGGGCACATTCATCGGGATCGGCTTCGCGCTGGTCCGACTGCCCTCACCGGTCGTGTTCGGGGTGCTCGGTGCCGCCGCAGCGTTCATTCCCGCCGTGGGCACCGGCGTCGTGATGATCCCTGCCATCTTGTATCTCGCGTTTTCCGGTCGCTGGGGCGCCGCGGTGTTCTTCGCGCTCTGGAGCGCCGGGGTCATCGCGGCCGAATACCTGCTGCGTCCCGTACTCGCCTCACGGCATGCGGCCGTCTCTGCGCTTGCGGTGTTCGTGGGCGCACTCGGCGGCGTTGCCACGTTTGGGCTGGTGGGGATTCTGCTCGGGCCGGTGCTGCTGAGCCTCATCGTGGCCCTCGTCCAGCTCGCCGAGGCCGCCGTCACCAAGCAGCCCTAAGAGCGATAGAATGCGCGGCCCATGGATTTGTCCCCCATTCTGAGCCCGCTGAACGATGCGCAGCGCGCCGCGGTCACCGCACCGGTCGGCCCGGTGCTGGTGCTGGCTGGCGCGGGCAGCGGCAAGACGCGCGTGCTCACGCACCGCATCGCCTGGCTCATACAGGTCGAGGAAGCCTTTCCCCACGGCATTCTCGCGGTCACGTTCACGAACAAGGCCGCTGGTGAAATGCGCGGCCGGGTCGAGCGTTTGCTGGGGGTCGCCGACGGCTCGCTCTGGATCGGCACTTTTCACGGCATCGCACACCGGCTTCTGCGCATGCACTGGCGCGAGGCCGGGCTGACGCAGGGTTTTCAGATACTCGACTCGGAAGATCAGCTGCGGATGATCCGCAAGCTCATCAAGGCTCAGGACCTCGACGAGACACGCTGGGTGCCGCGCGAGCTGCAGTGGTTCATCAACTCCAACAAGGACGAGGGCCTCAGGCCCAAGGCTCTCAAGGACGGCAACGACCCCACACGCAGACAGCTCATCAAGCTGTACGCGGACTACGAGGAGGCGTGCCGGCGCGCGGGCGTGGTCGACTTCGCGGAGCTGCTGCTGCGCGCCTATGAGTTGTGGCGCGACCAGCCGCCCCTGCTTGCGCACTATCGCCGACGCTTCTCTCACGTGCTCGTCGATGAGTTTCAGGACACCAATGCCATCCAGTACGCGTGGCTGAAATTGCTGGCGGGCTCGGAGGTGCAAGCGTTCGTCGTCGGCGATGACGATCAGTCGGTGTACAGGTTCCGCGGAGCGCGTGCGGAGAACATGCAGCATTTCCAGCGCGACTTTCCGCAGGCGCAGTTCTTCCGTCTCGAACAGAACTATCGCTCCACGGGCAACATCCTCGGCGGCGCCAATGCGTTGATCGCGCACAACTCCGGGCGTCTCGGCAAGAATCTGTGGACGAGCGGTGCCAAGGGAGATCCCATCCGCGTCTATGCGGGATTCAACGAGCGCGACGAGGCGGAGTTCGTTCTCAATCGCATCCGCGATCACGTCCAGCACGGGGGCTTGCGGCGCGAGATCGCGATTCTGTATCGCTCGAATGCGCAGTCGCGTGTGTTCGAGGAAGTCTTTCTGTCGGCGCGTATTCCGTACCGGGTCTATGGCGGCCTGAGGTTCTTCGAGCGCGCGGAGATCAAGGACGCACTCGCGTACCTGCGCCTTTTGACGAATCGCAAGGACGATCCTTCCTTCGAGCGCGTGGTGAACCTGCCTGTGCGCGGCATCGGCGCGAAGAGCCTCGACACGATCCGAGGGCATGCGAGGAGTCGCGGCTCCTCGCTGTGGGAGGCGGCCGAGGCGAGCGGCAGTGCGCTCGGCCCCAAGGCCGCCACGGCGGTCGCCGGTTTCATGGCGCTGATCGAGCGCCTCGCGCTCGAGATCCAGGGCCGCGCGCTGCACGAGCAGGTCGATCACGTACTGCAGGCGAGCGGTCTCATCGAGCATCACAAGCGCGAGAAGGCGGAGCGCGGCGAGGCGCGCGTCGAGAACCTGCTTGAGCTCGTGAGCGCGGCGCGTGGCTTCACCCCCGAGGGCAACGCCGAGGAGTTGCCGCCGCTCGAGTCCTTTCTCGCGCATGCGGTGCTCGAGTCGGGCGAGGGACAGGCCGAGGCCTGGGAAGACTGCGTGCAGATGATGACGCTGCACAGCGCAAAGGGTCTCGAGTTTCCGCTGGTGTTCCTGTGCGGTCTGGAGGATGGGCTGTTTCCGCATCAGCGCTCGCTCAACGATCTCGACGGGCTCGAGGAAGAGCGGCGCTTGTGTTATGTGGGCATGACACGGGCGATGCGCTCGCTCTATCTGACCTACGCGGAGCAGCGCCGCCTGCACGGCATGGACACGTACGGCCAGCCCTCACGCTTCATCAAGGAGATCCCCGAGGAACTCGTCGAGGAAGTGCGCCCGCGGGTGCGTGTCTCGCGCCCCATGAGCGTCGGGCGCTTTCGGCCGGAGGAGCCCGCTTCGCCAGGCATGCGTCTCGGAGCGCGCGTGCGTCACGGCAAGTTCGGTGAGGGCGTGATTCTCTCCGTCGAGGGCAACGGCGCACACGCGCGCGTCCAAGTGAGCTTCGAGAGCCAGGGCACCAAGTGGCTCATGTTGCAGTACGCGAACCTGGAGCCGGTATGAAGATCGTGATCCTGGGTGCCGGCCAGGTCGGACGCACCGCCGCCTACCAGCTCTCGCGCGAGGAAGCGAACGAGGTCACGGTCGTCGACATCAACGAGGAAACGCTGCGCGATCTGCAGGATCGCATCGACATCCGCACGGTCGCGGGCAATGCGGCGTATCCCACCGTGCTCGAGGCGGCGGGCGCGCCGGAGGCGGATATCATCATCGCTCTCACCAACAGCGATGAAGTGAACATGATGGCGTGCGAAGTCGCCTATACCCTTTTTCGCACGCCCACCAAGATCGCGCGCATCCGCGCCTCCGAATACACGACCCGTGCGGAGCTGTTCAGCGAAGGCGCTCTCGCTGTGGACATGTTCATCAGTCCCGAGCAGTTGGTCACCGAGTACATCGAGCGACTGATCCGCTACCCTGGCGCGCTGCAGGTGCTCGATTTCGCCGACGGCAAAGTGCGCCTCGTCGGCGTGCGCGCCCGCAAGGGCGGGCTGCTGCTCGGCCGGGCGCTGCGCGAATTGCCGGAGCACATTCCCAAAACCGACGCCCGCGTGCTCGCAGTCTACCGCGCCGGCCGCATGATTCGGCCGGACGGCGACACGATCATCGAGGACGGAGACGAGCTGTTCTTTCTTGCTCCGACGGACTCGATCCGCCGGGTGCTCACCGAGATGCGCAAGCAGGACGAGCCGGTGCGGCGGCTCGTGATCGCAGGCGGTGGCAACATCGGCCTGCGTCTGGCGCGCGCACTCGAGAAGAGCAATCAGGTGAAGCTGATCGAGCGCGACGCGCGCCGCGCGCGCCGGGTCTCCGAGCTGCTCGAGAACACGATCGTCCTCAACGGCGACGCCGCCGATGAAGAGCTGCTCGTCGAAGAGAATATCGACAGCACGGATGTGTTCGCAGCCATCACCAACTCCGAGGAGGCGAACATCCTCTCGGCGATGCTCGCCAAGCGGCTCGGCGCTCACAAGGTGATGGCGCTGATCAACAAGCCTTCGTACGCCGAGCTCATGGAGAGCGGCAGCATCGATATCGCCATCTCACCGCAGACCATCACGATCGGCTCGTTGCTCGCGCACGTGCGCCGCGGCGATGTGGTGAAAGTGCACTCGCTGCGGCGCGGAGCAGCCGAAGCCCTCGAGGCCATCGTGCACGGAACCGAAGCGACCTCGCGCGTGGTCGGCAGGCGGGTCGAGGAGATTCGTCTGCCGGAGGGAGCCGCCATCGGTGCCGTCGTGCGCGGCGACGAGGTGATCATGGCGCATCACGACACGGTCGTGCGCGCCGACGATCACGTCATCGTGTTCCTCTCGGATCGGCGGCACGTCGAGGCAGTCGAGCGACTTTTCCTGGGCGCGGCGACGTAGGGCGCGACGACACCGATGCTCGGCGTCATCCACGTTCTGGGACTGATGCTGGCGGCCTTCGGCGCCATGTACGCGTTACCCGTCCTCGCCGCACTCATCGCCCAGGACGGGACTGCGACCGGATTCATCGCGTCCGGACTGATCAGCTCAGGCATCGGTGTTGCGCTTGCCGCGGCAACGCGCGGCCGGGCGCGCGAGCTCAAGCCTCGCGATGGTTTTCTCCTCGTGACCGTCGGCTGGCTGCTCACCTCTGCATCGGCAGCAGTCCCTTTTCTTCTGCTGCTGCCACACCTTTCGTTCACACGCGCCTTCTTCGAGGCGATGTCGGGATTGACGACGACCGGCTCGACCATGCTGCGGGGCCTCGATACCCTGCCGCCGTCCATCAACCTTTGGCGCGCGACCCTGCACTGGTGCGGTGGGCTCGGGATCATCGTGCTCGCCGTGGCAGTGCTGCCGTTTCTGGGCGTTGGCGGCATGCAAGTCTATCGGGCCGAGGCTCCCGGTCCGGTCAAGGACGAGAAGCTCACACCGCGGATCACCGAGACCGCGAAGTCTCTCTGGTTCGCCTACGCAGCGATCACGGCCGTCGGGATCGTTGCGCTGCGCGTGTGCGGAATGTCGTGGTTCGATGCCATCTGTCACTGCTTCTCGGCCGTGGGACTCGGTGGATTCTCGACGCACGATGCGAGCATCGCGTATTTCAACTCCCCGGCGATCGAGCTGACGCTCAACGTACTCATGATCGTCGCCTCGCTGAGCTTCGCACGCCACTTCGTGGCGCTGCGCAGACTGTCTCTCAAACCTTACACTCGGGATCCCGAGGCAAAGGCCATTCTGCTGGTGCTGTCGGCGAGCGTCGTCGGCATTGCGCTGTTGCTGTGGTATCGGCAGGTGTATCCGAGCTTCGGGACGGCACTGCGGCACGCGGCTTTCAACGTCATCTCGATCGCGACGACCTCGGGCCTGGTCTCCCAGGATTACACGCAGTGGCCGGTATTCGCCCCCTTCTGGATGCTGTTCCTGTGCTGCATCATCTGCAGCACAGGCTCCGCGGGCGGCGGCATCAAGATGTTTCGCACGCTGCTGCTCGCACAGCAGGCCGGACGTGAACTGAAGCTGCTGGTACATCCGAGCGCCATTGCGCCGGTGCGCCTCGGCGGGCGCACGATTCCCGATCGCGTGTGCAGCTCGGTGCTGGCCTTCATCTTTCTGTATTTCATGACGGCCGCGGCGCTGACCTTCGCGATGCTGGCCACGGGCCTGGATTTCGACACTTCGTTCGGCGCGGTGCTCGCATCCATCAACAATACCGGCCCGGGTCTCGGCTCAGTGGGGCCGGGCAAGACCTACCAGAGCCTCACGGCGTTGCAGACATGGATCTGCACCGCCGCCATGCTGCTCGGCCGGCTCGAGATCTTCAGCGTACTGGTGCTCTTCACGCCTGCTTTCTGGCGCAAATGAACGGCCTCAACTGTGGATGTAGCTCTCGAGCTGCTCGATCGTCTGCTGCTGGTCTTCGATCACCGCTTTCACCAGATCCCCGATTGAGATCACTCCCACGACCGCGCCTGCATCGACGACGGGCAGATGCCGGATGCGGTGCGTGGTGACCTGGCGCATGCATTCCTGGATGGAGGTGTCGAGACCCACCGTGGTGACGGGCGAGCTCATGATCTGCCACACGGGAGTCTCACTCGATGAGCGCCCGAGCAGAATCACTTTTCGCGCGTAGTCACGCTCCGAGACGATGCCCACGAGCTCAGCGCCACGCATCACGAGCAACGCGCCGACGTGATGCTCGGCCATGAGCCGGATCGCTTCGAGCACAGGATCTTCGGGCCCCACGCAGTGGATCGCATGGCCCTTGCGCTGCAGCAGCTGTCGCGTGGTCGTCATGCTGACCTCCTTGCGGAACTGGCAGTACAGTTCACCCCGCGCGCTCCGGTGGACGCTCAGAGCGCGTCAGCGATGTCCTGCATCAGTCCGCTGTCTTGCGGCGTCGTGGCAGAGGGGTAACGCCTCAGCACCCGACCGCCACGGCCAATCAGGAATTTCTCGAAATTCCACTCGATATCGCCTTCGGAGCCCTGCCCGGTGAGCCAGGCGTAGAGCGGATGACGCTCCGGGCCATTCACTTCGAGCTTCGCGCTCAATGGAAACGTGACCCCGTAGCGCGCCTGGCAGAAGCTTGCGATCTCCTCTTCCGTTCCGGGCTCCTGCCCACCGAACTGGTTGCAGGGAAATCCGATGACGGTGAAGCCCTCGCCGGCAAGCTCGCCATGCAGTCGCTCGAGCCCCGCATATTGCGGTGTGTAGCCGCAGCGGCTCGCGACGTTGACGGCGAGCGCTACCTTGCCGCGCAACGCACCCAGCAGGTCCGGCGAGCCGTCGATGCTTCGAACCTGCACGTCGTAAAAGCCGCTCATGCTGAGAATGATACCCGCACCCGTCGCGCTTTGGGATCCTGGACCTGCGCGAACCCGTGTCGCTGCGCTGCGTCGCCTGTGACAGTGCCTTCCGACGAAACATAGTTCACACTAGCGTGCGACAGTTCAAACTTTGAGTACGGGAAAGCCGTGGCACTGCCTGCACGGCGTATACAACCTCCATGACATCGCCAAGTCGAGTGGTCGTCGTCGCTCCAGACCGCTTCGAAGTCGTCACGGACGACGTCGTGTTGAGCGCGGAGCTGCAGTCGGCGATTGCAATCTGTGTGTATGACGCGGTCGATGAGGCCGGCGCGCTGCTGCATCTGCGGTTCATCGTCCGCGGCTCACATCCGCCCGATGTGACGGACACGACGCTCGCGACGGAGCTGTTGCTGCTCGACCGCTGCGTCGAGTCGCTGCGCGAATCGGCCCCCGCGGCGCGTAACTTGCAGGCAAGGATCGCAGCCCATCTGCCGGAGGAGTCCACCGCCGTGGATGCCTGTGATCGCGTGCTCACGCTCGTCGCGCACTTTCTGCGCGATGCGGGGGCGACCGTCTCTGCGCCCGATATCGCGCTCGGGCCCGTCCGCAAGCTGCAGTTCCGGCCAAGCATGGGTTGGCTGCAGATCCGATGATCGGCACGGCGCCGCCCCCGAGCGACGGGTGGGCGTTGTTCCTGGATGTCGATGGCACCTTGCTCGAGATCGCTCCCACACCGGAAGCCGTGAGAGTCGCCCCCGGGCTTCCGGAGCTGCTCGCACGCTTGAGCCGACGCTTCGGCGGCAGTCTCGCGATCGTGAGCGGTCGATGCATTGCCGAGATCGATCAGCTGTTTCACCCGTTTCGCTTCCCGGCAGCGGGCATACACGGCATCGAGTTGCGCGACGCCCGCGGCGAGCTGCACTATGCGGGACTGCGGGAGGTGGACCTCGACTGGGCACGCGCCGAGCTGCTGCGCTTCATCAGGCACCACCCGGGCCTCATTCTCGAGGACAAGGGACGTGCGCTGGCGCTGCACTTTCGCCAGGTCCCCGAGCTCGAGAGTGAGGTACTTGCCGTACTGGGGCGCGTTCTGCCCCAACTGCCGGCCGAGGCGCACCTGCAGCCCGGCCATTGTGTCATCGAGATCAAGAGCGCTGTCGCGGACAAGCGCACGGCCATCCGGCGCCTTCTGGAGGAACCTCCGTTCGCCGGGCGCGTTCCAGTCTTCGTTGGAGACGACGTGACCGACCACGAGGGCTTGGCATACGTCGAATCGGTCGGCGGACACGCGGTGTTCGTCGGCCCCGCGCCGCGCCATGTCAAGGGCTGGCTGCCGGATCCGGCGGCCGTGCGGGCCTGGCTGGGCGCACTCGCCGATGCGCCCGGCGCGCCTGCGGAGCGTCCCCCATGAAACGACTCGTCTGTGTTTCGAATCGCATCGCAGTTCCGCGCCGCGCGGCCGCTCCCGGTGGTCTCGCGGTCGGAATTCTGGGCGCTCTGCACCACACCGGCGGGCTGTGGTTCGGCTGGAGCGGCGAGACACGTAATGAGCCGCGCACGCAGCCGCACGTGACGGTGCGGGACAACATTCGCTTCGCGACGATCGAGTTGCGCCCGACCGAGTTCGACCTGTACTACAACGGCTACTGCAACAGCACGCTCTGGCCGCTCTTTCACTACTCGCCCGGGCGCTTCCGCCACGAACAGCAGGAGTACGAGGCGTACCAGTCAGTCAACGCTCAGTTCGCGCGCCAACTGGTGCCTCTTCTGCGCGAGGGCGATGCCGTCTGGGTGCATGACTATCAACTGATCCCACTCGGTCGCCAGTTGCGCGATGAGGGCTTCGCGGGTCCGATCGGCTTCTTCCTGCACATTCCTTTCCCGCACGCGCAGATGCTGCGCCTGCTGCCCACGGCGCCCGAGCTCGTCGAGGATTTGTGCCGCTACGACCTGGCCGGCTTTCAGACCGAAGACGATCTCGAGTCCTTCATTTCGAGCGCCGGCAGCGGCCGCAGCGTGCGCCTCGGCGTTTATCCGATCGGCGTCGATGTGGAGCAGGTGCAGCGAGAGGCCACGACTTCGATGGCCGAGGAGACGGTCCAGCGAATGATCGCCAGTCTCCTTGGACGACAGCTCATCATGGGTGTCGATCGCCTCGACTACAGCAAAGGGCTCACCGAGCGCTTTGCGGCGTTCGAGCATTTTCTGACGAACTTTCCCGACAGTCAGGGCAAGGTGACGTTCCTGCAGATCGCGCCACTTAGCCGGGTCGACGTGCATGCCTACTCGGAGATCCGTCTGGCGCTCGAGCAGACCGCCGGTCGATTGAACGGACGCTTCGCGGAGGCGGACTGGACGCCCGTGCGATACCTGAATCGCAACTTCTCACACGCGACACTCATGGGTTTCATGCGCGCGGCTCGCGTGGGATTCGTCACACCGGTGCGCGACGGCATGAACCTGGTCGCGAAGGAATTCGTCGCTGCCCAGGATGGCGATGATCCGGGCGTACTCATCATCTCCCCCATGGCGGGCGCTGCGCGCGAGCTCGGCGGGGCTTTGCAGGTCAACCCCTACGACAAGGGCGGTATGGCGGACGCCCTGCAGAGGGCCCTGCATATGCCACTCGAGGAGCGCAGGCAACGACACGCACGCAACCTCGAGGCGATCCGCCGTCGCGACATTCATAGCTGGTACCGGGGGTTCGTCGAGGACCTCACGGGCGAGCCACTGCCTGCCGCCCGTGCGGGTGCGCGGGTCGCGCGCACGACACGCGCCAGTGCTCAGCTCGCCGGCGCGGAGCGCGCCGCGGCGCTGGCGGAGGAGCGCAGCGCGAGATCCTTCGAGTAGACGACATTCATTGCGTTGTCGTACCAACCCTCAACGTCCGGCTTGACCAGATGCTTGTTGACGTAGAAATAAAGCGGCATCAGCGGATGGTCGCCGAGCGCAACGCGTTCGGCTTGCTCGAGCAGCGCACGCCGCTTCGCGTTGTCCGTCTCCGTGGCGGCTGAGGCGAGCAGCGCGTCGTATTGCGCGCTCTGATAATGCGTGAGGTTGATGCCAAAGCCGCCCTTCAAACACTGCGCGAAGGTATACGCATCGTTGTAGTCTCCCGCCCAGCTCGTTCCGAACACCTCCACCTGCCCCCGGTCGATATCCTCCAGCATCGATTTGAACTCGACGGCGGCGAGTGTCACGTTGGCGCCGAGCGCTTCCTTCCACATGGAGGCGACCGCGACGGCGAGCTGGTCGTTCACGCGGCTCGCGTTGTAGCGCAGCTCGAAGTGCAGTGGACGGCTCGCCGAATATCCCTCCTCGGCGTAGAGCCGCCGCGCCGCTGCGATCCGCTCGGGCAATGAAGTGGCGCGATAGTCGAATGACTGCGCGGTGTAGTCATTGATCCCCGGTGGCACCCAGCCATATGCGGGCTGCTCGCCCGCGCGCAGCACGAGGCTGACCAGCCGTTCGCGGTCGATGACCATCGAGAGTGCGCGGCGCAGGCGTGGATGCTTGCCGAAGAGCTCGCGGCGAAGATTGAACCCGTAGTAATAGGTCGTGAGCTGCGGGGAAATGTGCAGCTCGCGCGGCACGTTTGCCCGGATCCAATCGAGCTGACCGCGCGGCACGACTGCGGTCACCTGCAGGTCGCCGGCCCGGTAACGCGTGAGCTCTGCGTTCTCATCGGCAATGTGCAGGTAGCGCACGGCATCCAGGCGCGTGGACGCATCGTTCCAGTAGTGTCGATTGCGCTCGATGAGTACGTGCGAGCCCGGCACCCACTCCTTGAGCGTGAAAGCACCGTTCGAGACCATCGTTCCCGGGCGCCAGAAGTTGCTCCCGCTGCGGGCAAGACTGGCGCGATGAATCGGACAGGTGCTCGGATGTGCCAGAAGTCCAGGCAGATAGGGTGCCGGCGCATCGAGCTGGATAACGACGGTCTCAGCATCCGGCGCGCTGACTCCGAGTGTCTGCGCAGACTTGCGCCCACTGATGATGTCGTGCGCATTGGCGATGATATCGACGACCTGGGCGTACTGGGATGCCGTGGCGGGGTCGACCAGGCGCTGCAGGGCCGCGACGAAATCCAATGCCGTCACGGGGTCTCCGTTCGACCAGCGCGCCTGCGGTCGCAGGTGGAAGGTGTAGGAACGACCGTCCGCGCTCACGGCCCAATCCTGCGCGACGCCCGGAGCGACGCTTGCATCCTTCGCGAGCGAAGTGAGGCACTCGTACAGGTCGCGCAGGACGTTCTGCGATTCGGTCGAGCGCGCCTTCTGCGGATCGAGTGAATCGGGCTCGGGACCATTGCCCCGCACGAGCTCCGTGGCCGAAGGCGCTGCCGCACCGTTGCTGCTCGTCTCAGGTCCCCGGGAGCAGCCGAGGAGCGCGACCGTGACGAGCGCGAGAACGGCGCTGAGGAGGCTGCGGTTCGCGCTCGTGCGCTTCAGGTGCCGATGCTCGCGCGGCGCTGCCGGTTGATGCTCTCACGCAGCGACTGTGCGGCGGCCCGTGCCGCGTCGCTGAACTCCGGTCCCTGACCTGCGTACAGGATCGCGCGGGAGGAGTTGATGAGGAGCCCGGTCCCGCTCGAAGTCTGCCCGCGCTTGACCACTTGTTCGACCTCGCCGCCCTGTGCACCGACCCCCGGGACCAGGAACGGCATTCCCGGGGCAAGCGCGCGGACGTGCGCAAGCTCCTCGGGATAGGTGGCGCCGACGACCAGCCCACAATTACCGCGCGTGTTCCAGTGTCTCGCCGCGAGCTCCGCCACCGCCTGATAAAGCGGCCGGCCCTCGATCTGCAGGTCCTGCAGGTCGCGTGCACCCGGATTTGAGGTGCGGCAGAGGACGAAAACGCCCTTGGACTCGTATTCCAGAAAGGGCTCGAGCGAGTCCGAGCCCAGATAAGGATTCACCGTCACGGCATCGGCGCCGTAGCGCTCGAAAGCCTCGATGGCGTAGCGCTTGGCGGTGTGACCCACATCGCCGCGTTTCGCATCGAGAATCACCGGAATGCCGGGATAGCGCTGATGCACGTACTCGATGGTGCGCTCGAGCTGATCCTCCGCCTCATAGGCGGCGTAGTGGGCGATCTGCGGCTTGTAGGCGCACACCAAGTCGGCCGTCGCGTCGATGATCGCGCGGTTGAACTGAAAGATCGGGGAGGCCTGCTCGGCGATCACGGCCGGGATGCGCTCGATCTCCGGATCGAGCCCGATGCAGACCAGGGAGTCGTTGCGCTCCCAGGCAGCGGCAAGCTTCTGCGCGAACGCGCTCATGCGCGGTACGCTCGCCGAGGTCCCAGCCGCGGCATCAGGCGACGCGGCCATGGTGGCGCAGGCCCCACTTCTTCAGATGCACGAGCAGGATGGAAACGGCCGCAGGAGTGACTCCCGAGATGCGCGCGGCCTGCCCGACCGTCGCCGGGCGCGCCTCGGCCAGGCGCTGTCGAACTTCGATGGAAAGGCCGGCCACACCCGCATAGTCCAGCCCGTCCGGCAGCACCGTATCCTCGTTCCGCCGCAAGCGCTCGACCTCCTCGTGCTGACGCTCGATGTAGCCGGCATATTTTGCCCGTACCTCGACTTGCAGCTCCACCTGCGCGGGCAGGCGGTCATCGATCCCTTCCCAGGCGGGCGCTCCCGCGAGTTGGGCGATCTCGGCGTAGCCGATTCCCGGCCGGCGCAGCAGATCGAAACCGCTGCGATCCGGCTGGACACGCACGCCCGAGAGCCGCGCGACCTCCGCGTCGGCCAGATGCTGCTTGGCCTGACACAGACGCCAGCGTTCGTCATCCACGAGCCCGAGCTCGCGCCCCGCGGGAGTGAGCCGCAGGTCTGCGTTGTCCTCCCGCAGCAGCAGGCGGTGCTCGGCCCGACTCGTGAACATCCGATAGGGTTCGCGCGTCCCCCGGGTCACGAGATCATCGATCAGCACGCCGAGGTAGCTCTCGGCGCGCCGGGGCACGAAAGGGTCACGTCCCCGGACCCGAAGTGCGGCATTGATGCCGGCGATGAGGCCCTGCGCGGCGGCTTCCTCGTAACCGGTGGTGCCGTTGATCTGACCCGCGAACCACAGGCCGGCGAGGTCCCGCGTCTCGAGCGAGGCTCTGAGGTCGCGCGGATCGAAGAAGTCATACTCGATCGCATATCCCGGCCGGGTCAGGTGGGCCCGCTCGAATCCGCGGATCGAACGCACGAGCTCGTATTGCACGTCGAACGGCAGACTGGTCGATAGCCCGTTCGGATACACCTCGTGGGTACCCAGGCCCTCGGGCTCGACGAAGATCTGATGAGAGCTCTTGTCGGTGAACCGTGCCACCTTGTCCTCGACCGAGGGGCAGTAGCGCGGACCGATTCCTTCGATGGCGCCCGTGAACATCGGCGAGCGATCGCTGGCCGCTCGGATCAGGTCGTGCGTTCGCTCGTTCGTCTGCGTAATGTGACAATCAAGCTGCTTTGGGTGCTCACTGACTCGCCCAAGAAACGAAAACACGGGGGTCGGGACGTTGCCGGGCTGTGGGAGCAGGACTGAGTAATCGATGGAGCGGCCGTCGATTCGGGGCGGCGTTCCGGTCTTCAGCCGCCCCACGCGCAGGGACAGTTCTCGTAGCCTTGCCGCAAGCCGGCTCGAGGCGGCCTCTCCGGCGCGTCCACCGGCGTACTGCTCGAGACCCACATGGATGCGTCCGCCGAGGAACGTACCGACGGTCAGCACGATCGTCGGCGCTTCGAAAACGATTCCGGTGACGGTGGCCACTCCCGTTACACGCTCGCCAATGAGCAGAAGGTCCGCGGCCTCCTGCTGAAAGAGTGTTAGATTCGGCTGGTTCTCCAACATCGAGCGAATGGCTTGCTTGTAGAGCTGACGGTCGGCTTGCGCGCGGGTTGCGCGCACGGCGGGGCCCTTGCTGGCGTTCAGCACGCGAAACTGGATACCTGCCCGATCGGCGGCGCGGGCCATGGCGCCCCCGAGAGCGTCGATCTCGCGCACGAGATGGCCCTTGCCGATCCCTCCGATCGCCGGATTGCAGCTCATCTGCCCCAGGGTCTCGATGCTGTGGGTGAGGAGGAGCGTCTGCGCACCCATCCGGGCGGCCGCCAGAGCCGCTTCGGTGCCGGCGTGGCCACCGCCGACCACGATGACTTCGAAAGGGTGTGCGAATCGCATGGAAATGCTGTCGCTGTTTCAACGGCTTAGGAGGGTCACACATTGTAGCGGCCGTCAGGCGATGGGCGCCATGACCCATGGCCTGCGGTATCTGCTGCCTGCGGCTCTCGCCGCGTCGGCCTACGCCTCGCCGAGTACGCCGGCGAGCCCGCTCGCGCTCACGCCGTGCCGTCTCGAGCATCCGACGCACTTGATCGGCGTCGATGCCGAGTGCGGCACGTTGTCGGTTCCAGAAAACCCGGCGCAGCCGCAGGGGCGTGAGGTGCGGTTGCAGGTCGCACGTGTCCCGGCGATCAATCGCCGCAAGCGCGCCGATCCGCTTTTTCTTCTGGCGGGCGGCCCCGGGATGGCCGCGACGACCTTCTATACCTCTGCAGCCGCGGCCTTCGCCCGCATCCGGCGCGACCGCGACATCGTGCTCCTCGATCAGCGCGGCACGGGTGCCTCCAACGGCCTTTATTGCGACATGAATGATGATGCGCTGTGGCATGCGACGGATGCCGCTCTGGCACGCGCGACTCAGCAGTGCCTGGACAAGCTGAGCGCGCACGCCGCCGTCGCCTTCTACACGACGAGCATCGCGGTGCAGGATCTGGATCGGGTGCGCGCCGCGCTCGGATACGGCGCCATCAATCTGTATGGCGGCTCATACGGCACGCGCGTGGCGCAGCACTACGTGCGGCGCTTTCCCGAGCACACGCGGACCGTGATTCTCGATGGTGTCGTGCCGCCGCAGCTTGCGATCGGCGCCATGCTCGCGCTTGATGCCGAGCGCGCGCTCATGGGCATTTTCGAGCGCTGCAAGAGTGAGCCGAGCTGCGCGCAGCGCTTCGGCGACCCAGCCCATTCCTATCATGCCCTGCGCGAGCGCCTCGAAAGCGGTGGCCAGATGGTCGCCGTGCCGGATCCGACGACCGGAGCGCCGGTGCACTTTGAGTTCACGTCGCTGCACCTGGCAGCGGTGCTGCGCCTCTCGAGCTATACCGCCGAGCAAGCGGCGCTTCTGCCCTTGACGCTGGATGCGGCCGAGCGTGAGCAGAACCTCTCGCCCCTCGCTTCGCAGTTTCTGCTCGTGAACCGATCCTACGAGGACGTGCTCGCCTACGGCATGCACAACAGCGTGGTCTGCACCGAGGATGTCCCGTTCTATCAGCTCGACGCCGCGGCGCGGGCGCGCCTCGAGAAGACCTATCTCGGAACATCGCAGCTCGATGGCCTCAGGCACATCTGCGAGTCATGGCCCCGAGGGCCGATCGATTCGGACTTCCATGCGCCCCTGCACTCGACGGTGCCGGCGCTGCTTTTGTCGGGCGAGGATGACCCGGTGACGCCGCCTGCGTATGCGCAGGCTGCCGCAGGTGGATTCGACAACCACATCAGCCTCGTGCTGTCCGGCATGGGACACGGACAGATCTCTGCGCCCTGCGTCGAGGATCTCATGGCGAGGTTCATCGAGCGCGGCACCACGAGGGGCCTCGACACCTCCTGCACGAAGCGGGCAAAGCCCCTTGCCTTCTTCACCTCGTTCGCCGGGCCGCCGCCATGATCGAGGCGCGGGGTCTCCTCAAGCGCTTCGGGTCGGTGACGGCGGTCCGCGATGTGACGCTGCGGGCGTGTGACGGTCGCATCACGGGACTCCTGGGTCCGAACGGTGCGGGAAAATCGACCACGCTTCGCATGCTCTACACGGTTCTGGAGCCGGATGCCGGCGAGGCATTCGTGGATGGCGTGAGCGTGCGAGCTGATCCACTCGAGGCGCGCCGCCGGATCGGGGTGCTGCCGCACGGCGCCGGGATCTATCCTCGGCTCACGGCGCGCGAGAACATCGCCTACTTCGGCGAGCTGCATGGACTTGAGCGCGCGGAGCGCGAGCGCCGCGCGGACGAGCTCATCGAGCGACTGGATCTCAGCGCCTGTGCCCACCGGCCCGCGAAGGGTTTCTCGCAGGGCGAGCGCCTGAAGACGGCGCTCGCACGCGCCCTCATCCATCGCCCCCGCAACGTGCTGCTCGATGAGCCGACGAACGGCCTCGATGTCATGGCTGTGCGCAATCTGCGCGCGCTCCTCGTGCAGTTGCGGGATGCTGGCCACTGCGTGCTTTTTTCGAGCCACGTCATGCAGGAGGTCGCGGCGCTCTGTGACGAGATCGTGGTGATCGCCGGCGGCACGGTGGTGGCGAGCGGGACGCCCGCGGAGATCCGCGCTCGCGCCGGCGTCAGCGATCTGGAGGAAGCGTTCGTGCACGTCATCGGCGGCAACGAGGGCCTGCGCTGATGCGGGCGATCTTCTCCGTGCTGCGCAAGGAGATCCGCGAGAACCTGCGCGAGCGGCGCACCGTCCTCTCGGCGCTGCTGCTCGGCCCGGTGTTCGTTCCGCTCCTGTTCGCGGGCATGCTGAACATCATGCTCCAGCGCAATACTGCCGAGGCCGATCGCCCGGTCGCGGTCGCGGTCGCACACGCTGAGCGGGCCCCGAATCTGCTCGCCTGGCTCACGGCGAACGGCATCGGCGTGACGCAGGTCGACTACGATGATGCGCAGGCTCGGGCCGCGGTGCGGCTCCATCGATACAAGGTCGTGCTCTTCATTCCGGAGCAGTTTGCAAAGCAACTTCCGGCCGCGGGGCCCGCACCCGTGCTGCTGTACGCGGACGCCTCGGACGCGGCGAACGACCGCAGCGCGCCGCGGCTGCGGGCGCTGCTGTCTCAATATAGTTCCGAGCTTGCGCACCTGAGGCTCATCGCGCGCGGCATCGATCCACTCATCCTGTCGGTCGTTGCAATCCAGGATGTCGATGTGTCGACGCCGGCGAGTCGCTCCGTGCTCGTGCTCGGCATTCTGAGCTACCTGCTCCTGCTCACCATGCTCACGGGCGGACTGTATCTGGCGATCGACACCACGGCGGGCGAGCGCGAGCGCGGCTCGCTCGAGCCTCTGCTGACGACGCCCGTACCGCGGGAGCACCTGATCTACGGCAAGATTCTCGCAACGTGCGCGTTCATGCTGCTCTCACTCACCCTCACCTGCACCGCGCTCGCCATCATGCTGCGGTTCGTGGGACTCGAGCGGCTCGGCATGAGCGTCAATTTCGGACCGGCGACGGCGCTCGCTATCATCGGTGTGTGCCTGCCGTTCGCGCCGCTCGGCGCCGCGCTCATGACCGTCGTGGCCGCGTACACGCGCAGCTATCGTGAAGCACAGACCTATCTCGGACTCGTGATGCTCGTGCCGACTCTGCCGCTCGCATTCGCAGGCATGCTGGGGCTGCGCCCGACCGCTGCGCTCATGGCCGTCCCCTCCCTGAGTCAACACTTTCTGATCACGAGCGTGCTGCGCGATGAGCGGATCCCGGCCATGCATCTCGCTCTGTCGGTCGGCGTCACGCTCGCCGTCGGCATCGCTCTGGCGCTTTTCGCCGGACGGCTCTATCACCGCGAGAAGCTGCTCGGCTGAGCTATCTCGCGCGCTCGTTTCGCGCCTGGCTCACGCGCAGATGAAAGCGCTGCAGGTGAGTCTGCGCGAACTCGCGCGCCTGCACCTCGAAGCGATTGTGATGGTAACCGCGCCGCAGCCATTCGAGGACGTAGCGCAGCGTGGTGAGCTCGCCCGGCTCCCACTGCAGGAGCACGTGGCAGTACTCGTGCAGCATGAGCGCGGGATTCAAATAGAAGTCCGCGGCGGAGCCGCGCAGAAAAATGCGCCGCCGGCGCGTCGTCGCGATGGCTCGCCCATGCAGGCGCGTGAAGAGCGAATGCTCGATGACGTGAACGCGGTGCACGCCTTCGCCGAAGATCGACTCGAGCGTTGCGAGCACCTCTGCCGGTACGGCTGCGCGTCTTCCCATGCGCGCTTTATTTGCCCACGCAGAAGCTCGCGAAGATCCGCCCCAGGAGGTCCTCCGTCGTGAACTCTCCCGTGATCTCGCACAGGCGCTGCTGCGAATCGCTGAGCTCCTGAGCCACGAGCTCGCCTTGCCGCCGCTCTGCGAGCTCGCAGGCCTGCTCCACATGCCGGCGCGCCCGCGCGAGCGCATCAAGGTGGCGCTGTCTTGCGGAGACCGTGCCTGCGTCGACGCTGCGATAGCCCATGCAGGCTTTCAAATGCGCGCGCAGCGTCTCAAGTCCCACACCCGTGAGCGCGGAGACCGCGATGCGCGGCGGTCCGGACAGCGTGTCATCGAGCGGAATGCCGCGCGCGAGATCGCACTTGTTGAACAGGAGGGTCACCGGCACTGCCTGCGGCAGCTGCGCACGCGCCCGGGCGTAGGCGCCGGCCGCCGCATCTGCCGCGGCGTCGATCACGAAGAGCACCCGATCGGCACGGGACATCTCGGCGTGGGCACGGCGAATCCCTTCCTCCTCGGCCGCATCGTCCGCAGCGCGCAGACCTGCGGTGTCGAGCACGTGCAGCGGCATGCCGTCGATGTGGATGCGCTCGCGCAGCACGTCGCGCGTCGTACCCGGGTGCGGCGTGACGATGGCCGCGTCGTAGCCGGCCAGGCGATTGAGAAGACTCGACTTGCCGGCATTGGGTGGACCCGCGAGCACGACGGTCATACCCTCGCGCAGCAGCCGCCCCTGGCGCGCGCTCTGCTCGATCGCCGCGAAGTGCAGCAGCAGGCCGCGCAGGCGCTCCTGCACCTGCAGGTCTGCCAGCGGGTCGATGTCCTCGTCCGGAAAATCGATCGCCGCCTCGACGTGGGTCCGCAGCTCGATGACCGCTTCGGTCAGGCCGTGCACCATGGCCGAGAACTCTCCCTGCAGGGAGCGCATCGCCGCACGCGCCGCCTCGCTCGAACCCGCATCGATGAGATCGCAGATCGCTTCGGCCTGGGCGAGATCGAGCTTGTCGTTGATGAAAGCGCGCTGCGTAAACTCTCCGGGCAGGGCGCGCCGCGCGCCGAGCTCCTCGATCCGCACGATGAGCGCTTCCATGACGAGCGGTCCACCATGTCCCTGAAGCTCCAGCATGTGCTCGCCGGTGTAGGAGTGCGGCGCCGGGAAGAAGAGCGCGAGCCCGGCGTCGATCGTCTCTCGATCGCGATCCGTGAAGCGCGCCAGCGTCGCGCGCCGCGCGGCGGGAAGCTCGCCGAGAATGACCGCCGCGATCTCCGGGGTCTTGGGTCCCGACAGACGCACGATGCCGATGCCGCCGCGTCCGGGCGGAGTGGCCGCGGCCACGATGGTATCGGGGTGAGCCATGCCGCCGGCGAGTCTAGCGCCTCTGCAGCGGCCGGTGCGCGTGGCCAGGCTCAGCTTTTCCTGGCGACCTCGATCCGCCGGTTGATATTCCACTGCTGCGCAATCGACAGCAGCGTGTTCGTGACCCAGTAGAGCACGAGCCCGGCGGGAAAGAACGCGAACGTCACGGACATCGCAAGTGGCATGATCATCATCACGCGCGCCTGCACCGGGTCGGCCGGTGCGGGGTTGAGCTTGTATTGCGTGAACATCGCCGCGGCCATGATCAGCGGCAGAACGAAGTACGGATCGCGCGAGGACAGATCGTGGATCCAGCCGATGAACGGCGCCTGGCGCATCTCGACGCTCTCGATCAGCACCCAGTAGAAAGCGAAGAACACCGGAATCTGCACGATCGTCGGCAGACAACCGGTGACCGGATTGACCTTCTCGCGCTTGTAGAGCTCCATCATCGCGCGGCCGGATTTCTCGCGATCGTCCTTGTGCATCTCCTGGATGTTCTTGATGCGCGGCCCGAGCGCTTTCATCTTCGCCATGGAGCGGCCACTCGCCTCGGACAAGGGATAAAAGACGAGCTTGAGCAGAAAAGTCACGACGATGATCGACCAGCCCCAGTTGTGCAGCAGTGCATACACGTGCTCGAGCAGCCAGAAAAGCGGATCGGAGATGAAATAGAGTCGACCATAGTCGGCAGCGCGCTGCAGCTCGGGCCCAGCCTGGGCGAGCTGCGCCTGCAGCTTCGGCCCGACGAACAACGACAGGGTGAAAACCTGGTCATCACCCGGTGCGACGGTCACGCTCGGTCCGCCCGCGGCGAGCGCATATTCGAGGCCGTTGACGTTCAGCGTGTAGAGGTAGGACGTGCCCGCGGGCGGAATGATGGCGCTCAGGAAGTGGTGCTGCAGTCCAGCGAGCCAGCCTGACCTCACATCGATCGACAGATGCCGATCGTCGGTGTCGCCCAGGTTGAGCTTGCGGAATTTCCTGCCGTCGTAGATGGCCGGCCCACGGAATGAGTAGCTCTCGACGTTGAAGTTCAAGAAGCCACGCTTCGGCTGGGGCGGATCATCACGCAGGATCTGCGCATAGACGGAGGCCGCCCAGGCAGCTTCAGAGCGATTCTGCACGCTTTGCTGCACGCTGATCTGGTAGGCGCCGCGATGCAGCACGAACTCCTTCGTGACCGTCACGCCGTGTCCGTCCGTCCAGACGAATGGCACACGCAGCTCGCTCTGGCCATCCGCAAGCGTGTATTCGCTTTGCGGGCTCGTGAAATCGGCAAGATGCGTCGGCCGTGACTGGGCCGCTGGTCCAGAAAGGCCTGTCTCGAGCAGGTACAGGGTCTCAGGGCTGTCGCGGTTCTCGAGCCGCACGGACTGCTGCTCGCCTTTCACGCGCGGATACTTCGAAAGGTCGGCCTGCACGATCGTGCCGCCCTTTAAGCTGAAAACGAGATCGAGCACGTCGGTTCGGACGTGCACCAAACCGCCCGCGAGGGCGCCTTCGGTCGCGCGCGCAGGCGCGACGGGTGCAGACTCCGTCACCGGACGGGCAGGCGCCGCAGTCGCAGCCTGTGGTGTCGATGACCCCGGGATGGCCGAATCGAGCCGGCCGACGGCGCCCGCGGGCGCCGTCGCGCCGCGTGTGTCGGCAGCCACCGGTGCGCTCGGCGCCACGGCGTAGTCACGCATCCAGGCCTGGTAGTTGAGCCACAGCGCGAGGCCCAGCAGGCACCACAGCGCATAGCGCGGGTAATTGCTAGTCATGGGAGTGATGTGCGCAGTGGGCCGGCACGGGATCGAAGCCGCCCGGGTTCCATGGGTGGCAACGGCCGATGCGCCGGAGTGCAAGCCATCCGCCACGCAGCACTCCGAAGCGCCCGATCGATTCGAGCGCGTACTCCGAACAGGTCGGGTAGAAGCGGCACGCCGGCCCGAGGAGCGGACTCAGCACGCACTGATACAACCGGATCAGCAGTCCTGCGGCGAAGCGCATTGCTCTGTCACTCGTGTCCACAACGTATCCAGACTCGCGCGCAGCGCTGCGTTGGCCGCACCGCGGACGCCTGCGCGCGCGCTCACGACCAGATCCATCGGCGGCAGCCCACGCTGGCGCAGCCGGAAGGATTCGCGCACGACGCGCCGCACGCGATTGCGCTGCACGGAATTGCCGGCCGCTTTGGTCGACACCGCCAGGCCGAGCCGCGGACCTTGATCGTTCGGTCGTGCGATCACTGTAAAGAACCCATCTCCGAAGCGCCGTCCGCGTGCGTAGACCGTCTCGAACTGCGACTTTCGCCGCAGGCGCATCCGTGGAGGGAAGCCGAGGCGCGCCCCGCCGGCGCGAACGGTCGATGAGCCGTGCGAGCTTACGGAATGAGCTTCCTGCGACCCTTGGCGCGGCGTCGACTGAGGACCTTGCGGCCATGGGCCGTGGCCATGCGCGCGCGGAACCCGTGCGTGCGCTTGCGGCGCACCTTGCTGGGCTGGTAAGTGCGTTTCATCGTCCGGGCTTCCGGAAAGAGGGCGGCAAGGCTAAGCCGCGTGCTCCCGGGGTGTCAATACACTCAGTCTTCAGCAGCTCTCGCTGTGGGTATAGACTGCGCCTCCTTTTCCGTTCGCAACGCCTTTAGGTCGCGGAGGCAAGCTCGTGGAGGCCTCGCTGTGGTCGCGCTGCATGCGCACGCTCGAAGCCGAGCTGCCAGAGCAGCAATTCAATACCTGGGTGCGCCCACTGCAGGCACTCGAGGGTATGGGTGCGCTCAAGCTGCTGGCACCGAATCGTTTCGTGGTCGATTGGGTCAACGCCAATCTGTTGCCGCGCATCGGTGAGCTGCTGCGAGCCGAGACCACGGGCGGCGCACCGATCGTCACGGTTGAAGTCGGCTCGCGCAACAAGATTCCCGCCGCGGAGCCTGTATCCATCGCCACGGTCAAGACCCGCCGCGTCGAAGGACTCGTCCGCCGGCGCCCGCCTCAATCCTGATTTCGCGTTCGGCTAATTTCGTCGAGGGCAAGAGCAACCAGCTCGCGAAGGCCGCCTCGCAGCAGGTCGCGGAGAATCCGGGCCATGCCTACAATCCGCTCTTCATCTACGGTGGCGTCGGTCTTGGCAAGACGCACCTGATGCACGCCGTCGCGCATCTGGTGAAGGAGCGCAATGATGACGCGCGCGTGGCCTACGTGCACTCGGAGCGCTTCGTCGGCGACATGGTGCGCGCGCTGCAGCACAACAGCATGAACGAGTTCAAGACGGCGTATCGCTCGCTCGATGCGCTGCTCATCGACGACATCCAATTTTTCGCGGGCAAGGAGCGCTCGCAGGAGGAGTTCTTCCACACCTTCAACGAGCTGCTCGAAGGCCAGCACCAGGTGATCCTCACCTGCGACCGCTATCCGAAGGAAGTGGATGGTCTCGAAGAGCGCTTGAAGTCGCGCTTCGGATGGGGTCTGACGGTTGCGATCGAGCCGCCGGAGCTGGAGACCTGCGTCGCGATTCTGATGACCAAGGCGCAGGCGGCGGGCGTCGACGCTGCCGGAGGAAGTGGCGTTTTTCATCGCCAAGCGCATCCGCTCGAACGTCCGCGAGCTCGAAGGCGCGCTGCGCCGCGTGATTGCGAACTCCCGCTTCACGGGCCAGCGATCACGCTGGAATTTGCCAAGGAAGCTTTGCGCGACCTGCTGCAATTGCAGGCGAAGCTCGTCACCATCGAGAACATTCAAAAGACGGTTGCCGATTACTACAAGGTTCGCGTGGCCGATCTGCTTTCGAAGCGGCGCAATCGCTCGATCGCGCGGCCGCGGCAAGTGGCAATGGCGCTTTCGAAGGAGCTCACCAATCACAGTCTTCCCGAGATCGGCGATGCGTTCGGTGGCCGCGATCACACGACGGTGCTGCACGCCTGCAAGCGGATCAAGGAGCTGCGCGGCGGGGAGCAGCGCGTGAGCGAGGATTATTCAAACCTGTTGAGAACGCTGGCGGGTTGATGTGGATTCCCTGGGGATAAGACAGCAGCTAGAGTTACGCACAGTTCGCACACAGGCATTCGGCAGGCCTTCCCGGCATTGCACTCGGGTGCAGGTACACGCAACGTATTGATGCGAAAGGCTCGACTGGACTTGTCCCGATATCCACAGGCCTCTACTGCAATAACAATCTTCTCTTAAGATCTAAGATTAAGAGACTATGAAGCTCACGGCATCACGCGAAGACTTCCTCACTCCCCTGCAAAGTGTCATCGGCGTCGTGGAGCGCCGGCAGACCATGCCGATCCTCGCGAACGTGCTGTTGTCCGCGCGGGAGAATCGATTGAGCATCACCGGGACGGATCTCGAGGTGGAGCTGGTGGCTGCGCACGACGTCGAGTGTGCAGCAGGCCGGTGACATCACCATCCCAGGTCGCAAGCTGCTGGATATTTTCCGCACCTTGCCGGAGAAGGCTGCGGTCACTTGAGCACGGAAGGCGAGCGCGTCTCGCTTCGTGCAGGCCGCAGCCGCTTTACGCTCTCGAGCCTGCCGGCCAGCGAGTTTCCGGTCGTCGAGGAGATCAATTCGCCGCAGAGTCGTGTCCGTCGCTCAGGCGGAACTGCGCAAGCTCATCGACAAGACACACTTCTCCATGGCGCAGCAGGACGTCCGGTACTACCTCAACGGCATGCTGCTCGAGACCGAGGGCAAATCGTTGCGGGCAGTCGCGACCGATGGTCACCGCCTCGCGCTGTGCGCCACCGAGCTCGCCTCGATGGCGAAGACGGCGCAGCAGGTGATCGTCCCGCGCAAGGGGGTGCTCGAGCTGCAGCGAATCCTGGGTGCCGAGGGCACGGTTGAACTGGCGATCGGAGCGAATCACGTTCGCGTCCAGATCGGCGATATTCGCTTCACTTCGAAGCTGATCGATGGGCGTTTCCCGGAGTACGGGCGTGTGGTGCCCGCCAATCCCAGCAAAGTGATGGAGGCGGACCGCGAGCTCATAAAACAGGCCTTCCAGCGGACCGCGATTCTGTCAAACGAGAAGTATCGCGGCATCCGGCTGACCCTGAAGGGCGGTCTCTTGACGGTGCAGGCGCATAACCCCGAGCAGGAGGAGGCCGAAGACCAGCTCGAGGTCAGCTACAGCGGCGAGGACCTCGAGGTCGGATTCAACGTCAATTATCTGCTCGATGCCCTGGCGGCCTTGCAGACCGAGAAGGTCGAGATCGGTCTTTCGGACGCGAACAGCAGCTGTCTTATCCGCTCGCCAGACACAACCGACACGAAATATGTCGTCATGCCGATGCGGCTTTAGCCCGCTCGGGAATCTGGCGGCATGAGCCTTGCCGCGCTCTCGGCGGCAAACGTTCGCTGTATTGTCAAGGCCGAGCTAGAGCTGCACCCTGGGCATAATCTGATCTGGGGTGCCAATGGATCCGGCAAGACCTCGCTCCTCGAAGCCATCTATCTCTTAGGTCGAGGCCGCTCGTTCCGCACGCGCAATACGCAGCGACTCATCCGTTATGGCGAGCTACAGTTGGCCGTGCAAGGACGCACGGGTACGACGCCCGAGCAGACCCTTGGGATCCAGGTGAGCCGCGCGGGTACGGTCGCCAAGCGTTCGGGGGCATATGTCCAATCGCTGGCGGAGCTGTCCGTCCGCGTTTCCGGTTCAGATCATCGACCCAGGGATTCACAAGCTGGTTGAGGACGGGGGCCATCGGCGGCGTCGATGGATGGACTGGGGTGTGTTCCACGTGGAACACGGCTTCCTTCAGCAATGGTCGTCCTATACGCGTGCACTCAAGCAACGCAACGCGGCATTGAGGACGGCCCCTGACTCCGCGACGGCCTGGGACGTAGAGCTGGTCCGGTGGGGCGAGGAGCTCGCGCAGACCCGTCGGCGCTGGATCGAGCAACTCATGCCCCATTGGCGAGAGCTCGTGCGAAGTCTGGTCGGCCTCGAGGTCGACCTCATCTACAGCCAAGGCTGGTCGGAGAGTCTGTCGTTCGCCGAGGCGCTGGCTGCCTCCAACGCGCGCGATGCCCTGCACCGCACGACGCATGTCGGCCCCCACCGCGCGGATGCGACGCCCCGAATCGGGACGCATCTGGCGCGGGAGGTCCTGTCGCGAGGGCAGCAGAAGCTCGTTGGGCTTGGCGTTGGTACTTGCGCAGCTGCGACTGCTCCAATTGGAGTGTGACAATCACTCCGACGCTCCTGTTGGACGACCCGGCCGCCGAGCTCGACCAGGATCACCTGGCCGCCTTATCGAGCAGGTGAGGCGACTGAACTGCCAGCTCGTGATTACCGTGCTAGAGCCTGAAAGCGACGCCTTTGGTCGACCAAATAGGGTGTTTCACGTGGAACATGGAAGGGTCCAGCCGGTATAATGGCTCATCCTCGGACTGAGCTGCTTCATGTCGGCCAACGACGTATACGACTCCAGTAAAATCAAGGTATTAAAGGGACTTGACGCGGTGCGCAAGCGCCCCGGCATGTACATCGGAGACACCGATGACGGCACCGGTCTACACCACATGGTTTTCGAGGTTGTCGACAACTCCATCGATGAGTCCCTTGCCGGTTTTTGCGACCGGATCACCGTCACCATCCATGCCGATGAATCCGTCACCGTAGCGGACAACGGGCGCGGTATTCCCGTGGACATCCACCCGGAGGAGGGCCGCTCCGCGGCTGAGGTCATCATGACCGTCCTGCACTCCGGCGGGAAATTTGACGATAGCTCCTACAAGGTGTCCGGCGGGCTGCACGGCGTCGGCGTCTCGGTCGTCAACGCCCTGTCGGACTATCTGCAGCTGACGATCTGCCGGGACGGGCGGATGCACCGCCAGGAATACCACCTGGGCGAACCGGCCGGTCCGCTGGCCGTCGTGGGTGCGACCCAGGAACGCGGCACCGTGATTCGGTTCAGGCCGAGCGCCACGATATTCACCAATATCCAATTCGATTACGACGTACTGGCGAAGCGCCTGCGTGAGCTCTCGTTCCTGAACTCCGGAGTCCGGATCGAGCTCGTCGACGAGCGGGAGAACAAATCGGACATATTCCAGCACGAGGGCGGTCTGCGGGCCTTCGTGAAGCACCTCAACCGCACGCGAACGCCGGTCCACGAGTCCGTGTTCTGGTTTCGCTGCCAGGAGGGCGCGGTGTCGGTCGAAGTGGCCATGCAGTGGAACGACTCCTACCAGGAGAGCATGTTCTGCTACACCAATAACATTCCGCAGAAGGATGGCGGAACGCACCTCGCTGGCTTCCGCAGCGCGCTGACGCGGACGCTCAACGATTACATCGAGCGGGAGATGTCGGCCAAGAAGGAGAAGGTGCCGACGACGGGCGACGACGCGCGCGAGGGCCTTACCGCGATTCTGTCCCTCAAGCTGCCGGATCCCAAGTTCTCCTCGCAGACCAAGGACAAGCTCGTCTCATCGGAAGTGAAGGGCATCGTCGAGTCCGTGGTCACCGCGAAGCTGAGCGAGTTCCTGCTCGAGCATCCGCAGGAAGCACGCGCGATCGTCGCCAAGATCATCGAAGCCGCGCGTGCGCGCGAGGCCGCGCGCAAGGCGCGCGAGATGACCCGACGCAAGGGTGCGCTCGACATCGCGGGGCTGCCCGGCAAACTCGCCGACTGCCAGGAAAAGGATCCTGCGCTGTCGGAGATCTTCATCGTCGAGGGTGACTCCGCCGGCGGCTCTGCGAAGCAGGGGCGGGATCGGCGCACGCAGGCCATTCTTCCGCTCAAGGGAAAGATCCTGAACGTCGAGAAGGCGCGCTTTGACAAGATGCTCTCATCCGCCGAGGTCGGCACGCTCATCACGGCCTTGGGTTGTGGCATCGGCCGCGACGAGTTCGACATCACCAAACTGCGCTATCACCGCGTGATTTTGATGTCCGATGCCGACGTCGACGGTAGCCACATCCGCACCTTGCTGCTGACGTTCTTCTATCGTCAGATCCCGGAGCTCATCGAGCGTGGCCACATCTACATCGCACAGCCACCGCTCTACAAAATCAAACGCGGCAAGCAGGAAAGCTACGTGAAGGATGACAGCGAGCTCAACTCGCTGCTTCTCAATACGGCGCTCGAGAGCGCAGCACTGCACGTGAATTCGGCCGCGCCGCCACTTCTGGGCCCGGGGCTCGAATCGGTCGCGCGCAAGTACATGGAGGTGCAGGCAATCATCAAGCGCTGGTCGCGACGCTATGATGATCGGCTGCTCGATCAACTGATCTACATGCCGGAGGTGAGATCCTCGGATTTCGACCGGCTCGACTGGCTGCGCAACTGGGTGGCCGAGCTCAATGCACGGCTCAACGCCTTGAACGACGGTACGCGCACCTATCGGGTCGAGGTGCGAGCGCCAATCGACGGCAACGCAGCACGCGTGCTCGTCTACAAGACGGAGCACGGGACACCGAGCAGCAAATACCTGCCGCGGGAGTTTTTCGAATCGGCCGAGTATCAGCGCATCGCCGATCTCGCACGCACGCTCGCCGGACTCATCGGCGAGGGCGCCTACGTCACGCGGGCCGACGAGCGTCACGAGGTCGGCTCGTTCAAGGAAGCGATGAAGTGGCTCTTCGAGCAGGCTCGCAAGGGTCAGACGATTCAGCGCTACAAAGGCCTCGGTGAAATGAATCCGGAACAGCTGTGGGAGACGACCATCAATCCGGAAAGCCGCCGCCTGATGCAGGTGCGCATCGAGGATGCGGTGGCGGCCGATGACATCTTCACCACGCTGATGGGTGACCAGGTCGAGCCGCGGCGCGAATTCATCGAGAAGAACGCACTGTCCGTGACCAACCTCGACATCTGATCGGGGTCGTGAGCGGGAGGTTACTGTTTCTGCAGTGGGTCAATAGACGAGAAAACCCCACCTATTGCCTCGCCTGTCAGCCAGTATCCAGCCTCAAAACCTGCTCTTCGATCCAGGCTTGGGCCTCGGCATTGACAGTCGCGAGGGTCGCGTTGCCGGCAGACGATCGGCGGGCCGATCACCACGCGGATGGTACCGGGCTTCTTGAGCAGGCCTCGCCGCGGCCAGTAGTACCCGGCGTTGTGCGCGACCGGCACAACGAGCTTGTCCGCTTCAGCGGCAAGGAGCGCGCCGCTGACACCATAGCGGCGTGTCTCACCGGCAGCCATGCGTGTCCCTTCCGGGAACACGATGACCCAGTCACCTTCTGCGAGACGCTGCTTACCTTGCTCGACGACCTGACTCACCGCCGTGTGCCCTGAGCGCCGGTCGATCGCAATCGCGTGGAGCTGGCGGATCCCCCAGCCCACGACCGGAATCCATTCGAGCTCGCGCTTGAGCACCCACACCTGCCGCGGAAAGACCACGGCCATCGCGATCGTTTCCCAGGAGGAGGAATGCTTCCACAGTGCGATGTGGTTATCCGAGGGGAGATTCTCGAGCCCCTCGACCCGGTAGTCGAGCCTGCAGGTCCACTTCAGGACATAGAGCAGCACTCTCGCCCACACACGCGCCAGCACGAACCGGCGCGGGAAGGGCAAGAAAGAGCACGCGATCACGAAGAAGATCGCGTAGAGGAAGGTCCAGAGAAAAAGAAACGCAGTGAAGACCAGAGAGCCGACGAACTGCATGACCCCAAACCGATCGCAGCCGATCTATGTCGCACGCGAGCCGCGGCGATGAGTATAGCGAGTCTGACCTTTTGCACCGCGATGCAGCGACCGGAGCTTCGTGCACTTATTTGGAGCACTTGCACCATGGCGTGCACTAGAATGATGCAAAGAGCCGTTGGTTGCGATGTAACCCTTTGATTCATAGGACGGCTCCGCTGGCACAACGGCTGCAATACCCGTGCGCTCGATTCGCATCGAGCCATCCCCACCCTCGGAGGCGACATGACACCCAGTGAAGTTCTCAAACTAATAAAGGAAAAGCAGGTCAAGTTTGCCGACCTGCGGTTCACGGATACCCGCGGCAAGGAGCAGCACGTCACCATCCCCGCACGGCTCGTGGACGAGGATCTGTTCCGCGATGGCAAGATGTTCGACGGGTCGTCCATCGCCGGTTGGAAGGGGATCAACGAGTCGGACATGATCCTGATGCCCGAGGCGGCGACCGCGGTGATCGATCCGTTCTTCGAGGAAGCGACGGTCAACCTGCGCTGCGACGTCATCGAGCCCACCACCATGCAGGGCTACGAGCGCGATCCGCGCTCGCTCGCCAAGCGCGCCGAGGCGTATCTGAGATCGACGGGTATTGCAGACGGAGCGCTGTTCGGACCGGAAAACGAATTCTTCATCTTCGACAGCGTGCGCAGTGGCTTCGACGTACGCGGCTGCTTCTACGAGATCGACTCGGCGCAGGGGGCGTGGAATTTCAGCAAGGAATACCCGGACGGCAACAAGGGTCACCGGCCGGGGCTCAAGGGCGGCTACTTTCCCGTGCCGCCGGTCGATGCATTTCAGGATATCCGCTCGGCCATGTGCATGGCCCTCGAGGAAATGGGCCTGAAGGTCGAAGTCCATCACCACGAAGTGGCAACGGGCGGCCAGGGCGAGATCGGTGTCGGTGCCGGGAGCCTGGTCACCAAAGCCGATCAGGTGCAGATCCTCAAATACTGCGTGCTGAACGTCGCTGCAGGCTACGGCAAGACCGCGACCTTCATGCCGAAGCCCCTCGTCGGCGACAACGGCAACGGCATGCACGTGCACCAGTCACTGCAGAAAGAAGGCCGGGCATTGTTCGCGGGTGACAAGTACGGCGGGCTGTCGGATCTTGCGCTCTATTACATCGGCGGCGTCATCAAACACGCGAAGGCGCTCAACGCGCTCACGAACGCAGCCACGAACAGCTACAAGCGGCTCGTACCGGGATTCGAGGCGCCGGTGATGCTCGCGTATTCCGCGCGCAACCGCTCCGCATCCATCCGGATTCCCTGGGTCTCGAGCCCCAAGGCGCGACGCATCGAAGTGCGCTTCCCCGATTCGTGCGCGAATCCGTACTTCGCCTTCGCCGCGATGATGATGGCGGGCCTCGATGGCATTCAGAACAAGACGCATCCGGGAGATCCCGCGGACAAGGATCTGTACGACCTCGAGCCCGAGGAAGCCAAGCAGATCCCAACGGTCTGCCACTCACTCGACATGGCGCTCGAGCACCTCGACAAGGATCGCGAGTTCCTGACGCGCGGCGGCGTGTTCACGAACGATGTGATCGATGCATACATCGGGCTGAAGATGCAGGAGGTCACACGCTTGCGGATGTCGACTCATCCCATCGAGCTGGAGATGTACTACAGCTGCTGAAGATGCACTTGCGCCAGGTCTCCGCACAGCTGCCATGGCACCCGCCGCGCCCTCCGATTGAGACGGAGTGCGCGTGCGGGCGCTTCGGCTTTTGTGCTGTGGAGGCAAGCGGTCTATGCTGAGTTCGTATGCGGAACGGACTCTTTACCTTATTGCTGCTCGCGGCCGCGGCTCATGCGGCGACCATCTACAAATGGGTCGACGAGAACGGCGTCACACACTTCAGCGACCAGCCCAATGCGGGCGCGCAGAAGGTCAAAGTACAGGACGCGCAAAGCTACACGCCGCCGGCCGCTGCGACGCCGGGTGCGGGCGTTCCGGCACAGCCTGCTTCGACCGGGGGTCAGCGGGAGGGCCTCAGCTGCTCGATCGAGAGCCCGACCGACGATCAGGTGATCTTCAATACATTCACCGTGAGCGGCACGCTGCACATCGTTCCGCAGCCGAACGGCAACCGTCAGGTCGTGATGCTGCTCGACGGCAAGCAGCTCACGGGCGTCGCTTCCTTCAGCTCCTTCAGCATCGATCCCGTCGACCGGGGTACGCATACTCTCGCGGTCGAGGTGCTGGACAGCTCGGGTCACGTGCTGTGCCAGTCGAAGGACGTCACCTTCCACGTTCGCCAGCCCTCGAGCCAGGCGCCGTTTCCAGCCAATCGACCCAAGTTCTGATATCACTCAACGCGCCGCGGGTGTGCCGTGGCGCTTGAATACAGCTTCGCGTCGCCCCTCTCGCATTTCGATTCAGCGAGCCTGCTCGATGCGCTCTCCACTGGAATCATTCTGCTCGATGCGCAGCTGTGCCCGATCTATGCGAACGTCGCCGCGCAGGATCTGCTCGCGTTCAGTCTCAATCAATCCCGCGGGCGTCCATTCGGTGACGGACTCTTCGAGGCCAACGGTCTCACCGGCCTTCTGCGGCGCGCACTCGAGACCGGCTCCGGCTTCAACGATCGCGAGCTCGTACTGAATTCGAAGAGCGGCGCACGCGAGCCGCGCGTGGTCGATGTGGTGATCACGCCGCTCGAAGGCGGCATCACCGGTACGCATCTGCTGCTCGAGCTGTCCGATGCGACGCAGCGCCAGCGCATCTCACGCGAGAACGAGATGCTCACGCGTCTCGACAGCAGCCGCATGATGCTGCGTCAGCTCGCGCACGAGATCAAAAACCCTCTGGGCGGCCTGCGAGGAGCGGCGCAGCTGCTCGACCGTGAGCTGCCGCAGGGGCTTCGCGAGTACACGAGCGTCATCATCACCGAAGCCGATCGACTGACCGTGCTAGTCGATTCCATGGCGGCGCCGAGCCGTCCGCCGCTCAAGAGTGAAGTCAACATTCACGAGATCTGCGAGCACGTCTACCGGCTGCTGCACAGCGAGGCGGGCGCGAGCGTGAGCGTCGAGCGTGACTACGATCCGAGTCTGCCTGCGGCGATGCTCGATCGTCACCAGCTGATTCAGGCGCTGCTCAACGTCGGCCGCAATGCGCTGCAGGCGGTCGGCGAGCGCGGCCGCGTAACGCTGCGCACCCGTGTGCTGTCGAACGCGGGCATCGCCGGCCGCAGGCACCGACTCGTCGCGAGCGTTCAGGTGGAGGACGACGGCCCCGGTGTTCCGCTGGAGCTGCGCACCAGCCTTTTCTATCCGCTCGTGACCGGTCGCGCGAACGGCACGGGCCTCGGCCTCGCGGTCGCGCAGGACCTCGTGACGCGTCACGGTGGCCTCATCGAGTTCGAGAGCGAGCCCGGTCATACCGTCTTCACACTGCTGCTGCCCCTGCAGTCCGAGCCGTGAACAGTTTCCTGCGAGGTCTCAATATGAACTTGCCCAACCTGCGCGTCTGGCTCGTGGACGACGATGCATCGATACGCTGGGTTCTCGAGCGTGCGCTGCGCAATGGCGGCATGCTGCCGCGGACCTTCGATGCCGCCGAGCCTGCGTTGACGGCTTTGCGCAGCGATGCGCCGGATGTACTGGTCACCGATATCCGCATGCAGGGCCAGTCCGGACTCGAGCTCCTCAAGCGTATTCGCGAAACCCGGCCGGCACTGCCCGTCATCGTCATGACTGCGTATGCGGACCTCGGCAACGCGGTGTCCGCCTATGAAAGTGGCGCGTTCGAGTATCTGCCAAAGCCGTTCGACATCGACCAGGCGGTCGATCTGGTGCGTCGCGCCGCGCGCACCACCGCGCCCGCGAGCAGCGAGGCGACGACCCCGCCGCGCATTCCGGAGCTGCTCGGCCGGGCGACTGCGATGCAGCAGGTCTTTCGTGCGATCGGCCGGCTGTCGCGCTCGAGCGTTACGGTTCTCATCACCGGTGAGTCGGGGACGGGCAAGGAGCTCGTCGCCCGTGCGCTGCATGATCACAGCCCACGCGCCGCCAAGCCCTTCATCGCACTCAACACGTCCGCGATTCCGAGCGAGCTTCTGGAATCAGAGCTTTTCGGACACGAGAAAGGCGCGTTCACCGGGGCTGATAGCCTGCGACGCGGGCGCTTCGAGCAGGCCGACGGCGGAACGTTGTTTCTCGATGAGATCGGCGATATGTCGACGCCGCTGCAGACGCGGCTGCTGCGCGTTCTTGCGGAAGGCGAGTTCTACCGGGTCGGCGGCCAGACTCCGATCAAGGTCGACGTCCGGGTGATCGCAGCCACACATCAGAATCTTCTGGAGCGCGTACACCGCACGCTCTTCCGCGAGGACCTCTACCATCGATTGAACGTCATCCGCATCGAGCTACCGCCGCTGCGTGCGCGCTCGGAGGATATTCCGGAGCTGCTCGAGCACTACCTGCAAGTCACGGCGCTCGAGCTCGGCGTCGAGCCGAAGATGCTCGCGCTCGATGCGCAGGAAAGACTGACCGCGTACACGTGGCCGGGCAATATCCGCGAGCTGGTCAATCTGTGTCGCCGGTTGAGCGTGCTTGCGCCCGGCAGCGAGATCCGTCCGGAGGACCTGCCCGCTGAAGTCACCGCGGGGACGGCCACGGCGGCGGAAGTGGACTGGGCGAAAGCGCTCTCGAGCTGGGCCGACCGCCAGGCGATGGTGGCCAAGCGTCCGCTGCTGTCCGATGCACAACCGGAGTTCGAGCGCGTTCTGATCCGTGCGGCGCTCAAGCGAACGCAGGGCCACCGGCAGGATGCGGCGAAGCTTCTCGGGTGGGGGCGCAATACCCTGACCCGCAAGCTCAAGGAGCTTGGCATGAACGCAGGCGAATAGAGCGACCACCGCATTGCTGCAGAGGTGTGGGGAATCTTCCTCAATCACCTTTTGACTTCACTCGGTGCGAGCGCGGATGTTGAGCTGGCACGAAATCTGGCAAACGCAAATTCTCTCGAACACGGCCGGCGACTTCGTTCTCGCCGCGCTGGCGTTCCTGGTCACCCTGACGGTACTGCCGCTGCTCAAGCAGTTCATCGCAGCGCGGCGCCGCAGCTGGGCCGAGCGGCACACCGACGCTCCGGTTCCGATTCAACTTGCGACGCTGCTGATCGAGCGCACGAGCCGCATCTTTCTTTGGGGCGTCGCGCTGTTCCTTGCCTTCACGGTGCTCACCTTTCCCCCGAGCCGTCCCGTGGCGCATCGCATCGAGCATGCCGTCGATGTCGCGACGGTCTTCATCTTCTGGTATCAGATCGGGCGCTGGGCCATGGCGGCGTCGCGCTTCGCGATCGACCGCCGTCATCGGCGCGTGCTCGGCGGGGATCCGACGGTGTCGGGCTCGCTCGAGATCATTCTCTTCATCGTCAGCATCATCGTCTGGACGATGGCCTTTCTGCTCGCGCTCGACAATCTCGGCATCGAGATCAAGCCGCTGCTGGCGGGGCTCGGCATCGGCGGCATCGCCGTGGCGCTCGCCGTGCAGAGCGTGCTGGGCGATCTGCTCGCGGGCATGTCGATCGCACTCGATAAGCCATTCACGATGGGTGATTCGCTTGCGATCGACGGCTTCATCGGCACGGTCGAGCACATCGGCGTGAAGAGCACGCGGCTGCGCAGCGTCTCCGGCGAGCAGATCGTCATTGCCAACGCGGACGTGCTGAAGTCCCGCATCCGCAATTACGGCCGCATGCGCGAGCGCCGCAGCGCATTCGAGCTCAACATCAGCTACGAGACGGCACCGCAGACGCTGCGGGCGATTCCCGATGCGGTGCGCACGATCATCGATGCAGTGCCGATGGCGCGTTTCGACCGCTGTCACCTGCTGAGCTGCGGCGCGAGCGCGCTGGTGTTCGAGGTTGTCTACTTCGTGCGCGTTTCAGACTTCAAGGTGTACGCGGATACCCAGCAGAGCGTCATCCTCGCCATCCTGGAGCGTTTCCGCGAGCTCGGCGTGCAGTTCTCGGCGCCGCCTCACTTTCCCGTACCCGCGTACAAGCCGGCTGCAGCCGCTGCCGATCGGCCAGGCGCTCTATAATCCGCCCATGTCCGCCGTGCCCAACATCCCGGAAAACCCGCTGCGCGTGCAGTTCTGCGGGCTCGAGCTCTCCTCGCCTCTGGTGTTGCTGTCCGGGTGCGTGGGGTTCGGTGAGGAGTACACACGGATCGAGGGCTTCTCGAACAGCGATGCTGGCGCCGTCGTCCTCAAGGGTACGACTCTGGCCGCGCGACTTGGCAATCCACCACATCGCGTGTGTGAGACGCCTGCGGGCATGCTGAACGCGATTGGCTTGCAGAACCCGGGGGTCGACTACGTCGTCCAGCGCATCCTGCCGCAGCTCGACTTCGGCGAGACCCGTTTCATCGCCAACGTCTCGGGGTCGACCATCGAGGAATACGTCGAGGTCACCCGACGCTTCGATGACTCGCGCATCGATGCAATCGAGATCAACATTTCCTGCCCGAACGTGAAGGAAGGGGGCGTCGCCTTCGGTAACTATCCGGAGATGTCCGCCCGCGTCGTCGAGGCCTGCCGCAAGGCGACGCGCAAGCCGATCATCACGAAACTCTCGCCCAACCAGACGGATATTCGCGAGAACGCTCGCCGCTGCATCGAAGCAGGATCGGACGCGCTCGCGGTCATCAACACGCTCATGGGCATGGCAATCGATGTCGCGAGCCGCCGGCCCGTGATCGGTAACGTGCAAGGCGGCCTGTCGGGTCCTGCGATCAAGCCGATCGCGCTTCTGAAGGTGCATCAGGTTTACGAGGTCGCAAAGGCGCATCGCGTACCGATCATCGGCCAGGGCGGCATCACGACCGTGAATGATGCACTCGAATTCATCATCGCCGGCGCAACGGCGGTGGGCATCGGCACTTCGCTCTTCTACGAGCCTCTGATCTGCAAGACGCTGAATCAAGGTATCGCGGACTACCTGCGTGCGGCGCAGATGCACAGCGTCGGCGAGCTGGTCGGGTCGCTGCGCACTTGAGCTTTCACGTCATCCTCTACCGGCCCCAGATTCCACCGAACACGGGAAACATCATCCGCCTGTGCGCCAATGCGGGGTGCACCTTGCATCTGGTGCGACCGCTGGGGTTCGATCTCAATTTGAAGGAGGTGCGCCGCGCGGAGCTCGATTACGGGGATCTCGCCCGCGTTCGCATCCACGCGGGACTCAATCAGTGTCTCGACATGCTGCCGGACTCGCGGCTGTTCGCGATCGAGACGAGCGGCGAAGCGCGCTACAGCGAGGCGCAGTTCGCCTCGGCGGACGCGCTGCTGTTCGGCCCGGAGCATCGCGGGCTGCCAGCCGAGGTGCTCGAGCGAGTGAGGCCCGAGCGACGGCTTTCGATTCCGATGCAGGCCGGCAACCGCAGCCTCAATCTTGCGAACGCGGTCGCGATCGTCGTGTATGAGGCGTGGCGCCAGCAGTCCTTCGCGGGTCACGACCCGCGGTCTACTCCGTCTCCGCCTTGATCGGCCGGCTCATCAGCGCACGCACGACTTCGCGCGCCGGCATGTCCTCGCACAACACCGCATGGACACCCGCGCAAAGAGGCATCTCGACCTTCTGCCGTAGCGCCAGGCGGTGCACCGCCTTCGCCGCGAGCAGGCCTTCGACCACCTGACCGATCTCCTCGCGCGCCTGCGCGACACTTCGGCCCGCGGCGAGCAACAGGCCGAAGCGCCGGTTGCGCGACTGGTCGTCCGTGCAGGTCAGCACCAGGTCCCCAAGGCCCGCAAGCCCCATGAAGGTCTCACGGTGCGCACCGAGAGCGATGCCGAGTCGCGTCATCTCCACGAGCCCGCGAGTGATGAGCGCAACCCGCGTGTTGGCACCGAATCCCAGACCGTCGGACAGACCGGCCGCAACGGCGAGAACGTTCTTGACGGCCCCTCCAACCTCGACCCCGACGATGTCGGTCGAGGTGTAGGCGCGGAAGTTCTCCAGCGAGAGGTCTGCTGCGAGGCGCCGCGCGAACGCGGCGTCCGGCGAGGCGACCGTCATCGCCGTGGGAAGTCCGGCACCGACTTCGCGTGCGAACGTGGGCCCGGAGAGGACGGCCATCGCGCGCTCCGCGCCCAGCACCTCGCGCGCAACCTGATGCGGCAGCTTGCCGCTCTCGAGCTCGAGGCCTTTCGTCGCCCAGGCAAGACGCATCTCATCGGTCAGGAGCGGCGCGATCTGAGCGAGCAGTGCGCGAAAACTCTGGCTTGGGACGACGATGAGCACATCGAGCGCGTTGTGCATGGCCGAGGCGAGCTCGGGCACCACGCTCAGGGAATCGGGGAATGCGCCGCCGGCGAGATAGCGGGCGTTGACCCGGCTCTTCGCCATCTCCGCCAGATGTGCGCGGTTACGCCCCCACAGTCGCGTGTCTCTGCCGCTGCGCGCGAACTGGATCGCGAGCGCGGTTCCCCACGAACCCGCTCCGAGCACCGCAATCGGGCCGGAGGGCCGGGAGTGCGCGGTCAATTGCGAGTCGCTGAGGATTGCTGCTGGGCTTCAGCCACCGAGCGGGCGTACAGCGCTTCGAAGTTCACGGGAGGAAGCAGAAATTGCGGAAAGCCGCCTTGCGTGACCAGGTGGGACACGGCTGCACGCGCGTAGGGAAACAGCACGCTCGGGCAAATCGTACCGACGGCGCGCCGCGTGTCATCATCGGAGAGGTTCTTCATCAGGAACGCCCCGGCCTGTTTGACCTCGACCAGGAAGACGGTGGCATCGTTCTGCTTCGCCGACACGGTGACGGTCAGGACGATCTCCCGAACATCCGGGGTGAGCGCGGCCACCGCGGTGTGCAGATCCAGACTGATTTGCGGGTTCCAGCCTCCCTCCACGCGCGGTCCCTGAGGAGCTTCGTACGAGCAGTCCTTCAAATAGACCGCCTGCAGGGAGAGCTGTGCGCCGTTCTGATCCTCGCTGCCGAAGATTCCGCCGAGGGTGCTGGCATCGTCATTGTTGGTCACGTTTTCGGCTCCTTGAGAAGCGGATCGAGTCCGCCCGATGCGTCGAGCGCGTACAGATCGTCGCACCCGCCAATGTGTCTGTCGCCAATGAATATCTGTGGGACCGTGCTGCGACCGCTGCGTTTCACCATCTCGATGCGTGCCCCCGGCTCAACGTCCACGTCGATTTCGGTGAGCTCGATGCCCTTCTGCGCCAGAAGCTGGCGCGCACGCGAGCAGTAGCCACACCAGCTCGATGCATACATGACGACCTGGGGCGCTGCCATGCGGGTGCTCGTCTTTCCCTAGCCTCTGGCGAGCGGCAGATTCTCGGCCCGCCAGGCGTTCAGTCCGCCTCGCAGGCTGAAGACCTTGGTGAAGCCCTGAGCCGCAAGCTGGCGGACCGCCGAGGCGCTCATGGAGCCTGCATCACAGTACACGACGACGAGCTTCTCGCGGTGCTTCTTGAGCGTTTCGCTCGCCTTGAGAATCTGATCGGAGGCCATCTGCCGCGCTCCGGAGATGTGTCCGCCCCCGAACTGCTCCTGCGGCCGCAAGTCGAGCACGAGCGCGCCCTGATTCATGAGGCGGATGAGCTCTTGCGGGGAGACCCCCTGTGCGTTCTGTCGCTGCATCCACAGCTCATAGGTCGCGACCAGCGCGGCGGCAAGCAGGGCTGCTGCGAACAAAAGCGGATGATGGCCAGCGTATTCGACCAGCCGGTCCATGCGGATCCTTTGGGGACCTTCAAAAAAAGGGCGCGTAGTATACCGAGCATGCCTGCACTGCGCCGCTCTACGCGCCTTGGCCCACCCTGGATCCTCGTGAGCGCCGCCGCCGCCCTGTTTTGCGCTCTCGCGCCCGGTGCGCCGGCACCGACCAAGCGCATTCAGACGGAGGCGGAGCTCAAGGCCGTGAAGGCCGAGATCGCCCGCGTTCGTGACAAAGTCAATCACGATCAGGTCGAGACGGATCGAGTGGCCCGCGAGCTGCGCGGCGCGGAGGTCTCTGCGGCCGACGCGCGCGACGCGCTCGAGCATGTGCGTTCTGAGCGCACCGACCGCGCCCAGCGCCGCGCTCAGCTTGCAACCGACAAGCATGGGCGCGAAGCGCGGATTGCAGCCGAACGCGCCGCGCTCGCAGCGCAGCTGCGGGCGGCGTATCTGATCGGCCGGGACGAGCCTTTGAAGCTGCTTTTCAACCAGCAGGATCCCTCACGAGCGGGACGCATGTTTGCCTACTACGGCTACTTCGGCCGCGCACGGGCCGGCGAGGTCGAGCGCATCACCGCGAGTGTTCACGAGCTCGATACGCTGGACGGTCAGCTCTCCGAGCAGGAGCAGCACCTCACGGATCTCGAGTCCGAGCGGCGCGCGGACGTCGATCGTCTCGAACAGGCCCGCACGCGCCGCAGCGAGGCCCTCGTGACCCTCAAGGCGCAGTCGCGCAACCGCGCGCAGATGCTCGAGCGGTTGCAGCGCGAGCAGAGCGGCCTCGAGACACTGCTGCGGGAGCTGCGCCGCGCACTCGAGAAATTCCCCGTCGACAGCAGCAGTCCCTTCGCACAGCTGCGCGGCAAGCTGGCATGGCCGGTCAGCGGGCAGATGGTGGCCCGCTATGGCGAGACGCGCGCCGGGGGCGTGAAGTGGGACGGGGTGCTCTTCGCAGTCGAGCGCGGCGCTCAGGTCCGCGCGATCTACCAGGGCAGGGTCATCTTCGCCGATTGGCTGCCAGGCCTCGGTCTCCTCACCATCATCGATCACGGCGACGGCTATCTGAGTCTCTACGGGCACAACGAGCGGCTCTTCAAGGCCGTCGGCGAGAGCGTAAGCGCGGGCGAGGCCATTGCGGCGGCCGGAGACAGCGGCGGCAGTGCCCGCCCGGAGCTCTATTTCGAGATTCGCCGCGCCGGCAGGCCAGTTGATCCTCGACCCTGGTTCAAGAGCGCGGGCGGGGGCTGAAGCCCCGGATTATCGTCAAATCGCGGGCGCTCCCCCGCAGCATCTGTGCCCACCCGCACCAGGTTTGGTGAAACCGCCAACTGGCGCAACGACCGGCGTGCGCGTCTCTGGAATCGTGACGTCCTCTAGCCTCAGGCCGTTGAGATACCAGCGAAAAACATGACTCTGGCAGGCCAGACCCAAGATCCCTGGGGATCGCTCGAGCCCTACGCGCAGCTCGTCCGGTCCCTCCTCCCGCGCTGCGAGAACGTTGCGGTCTTCGATGGCCAGGGGAAGCTGCGCTGGTCGGATGATCCGACCACCGGTCCCGATCTCATCAACCTGGTCGACGATACGCTGTACGCGGCTCGTACCGACAAGCAGAGCAGCGGACAGGTGCGTGTGCTCGGCAGGCAGCCCATCTACGTCTGCTGGGTGCGCGATGAGGCCACCGAGCTTCTGGCGATGGTCGCCATCGTGTACCGCGCCAATCCCTCCGACGGGGAGCCGCGAGCATTCTCGTTCATCCATTCCCTGCTGCGCCCTGCCCTCGAGTGCCTGCGGCGCGACCTGCTCGCCCGCGCCGCGATCGACGGCTTGAGTCATACGGTGACGGAGCTCGATCGGGATCTCGAGCTGCTGCTCGCCGATGCCGCCAACGCCGGGCTTGCCACGGGCGGTACGGATGAGCTTCGCAATGTGGTGCAAAGCGCCGTCGAGCATTTGAAGGGCGCCATGGCCGCACTCATCGTTCCTGAGAAGGGCCTGGCGCTTCTGAGTGGCGGCAGCAAGGGCGGCAAGCCCGACAGCCAGCTGCTCGCGCGCACGCATCGCCACCTGGTCTCGATGGCACAGATGCGCCCGGAGGCCGTGATCATCAACCGGCTCACTCCGAGTGCGACACTCGGTGTCATTCCTTATCGCATCCTGTCGTGTCCCGTGCGGCATGCAAGCGGACGCACGATGGGGGTGCTCGCAATCTTTCGCGACTCCTCCGGCGAGGAATTCGTGCAGCGCGACGCCCGCCTCGGTGAGGTGCTGGCGCGCCGCGCGGCGAGTGTCGTCGACAGCCACTACGATGCGATGACGAGTCTGTTCACGCGTGCAGCGCTCGAGCAGCGCGTGCGCTCGATCGTCACCGAGAACAACAACGCCGGCTCCTGGAGCGCGCTCTACCTCGATTCCGATCAGCTGCATGTGATCAACGACAACTTCGGCATGCATGTCGGTGACAACGTGATCGCGCAGCTCGGCGAGCTCATCCGGCGCAGACTGCCGCCCGGCGCGCTCGGCGCGCGCATCTCCGGTGACCGCTTCGTGGTGCTGTTGCCGAGCAATCTCGAGGATACGGCGCGCTTTGCGGAGTCGCTGCGAGCGGGCGCGGAGCTTCTCGGAACGATGCAGGGCGATGCGCGGCTGCACGTCTCGATCAGCGTCGGCGTCGCGCCGCTCGAGTGCAGTACCGGCGAGCTCGCGCACGCTCTCGCGCCTGCCGAGACGGCCTGCAAGGCGGCCAAGGACCGCGGCCGCAATCGCGTCGCCGTGTACGAAGCGCAGGACGACAGCATCGTGCGCCGTTTCGCGGACATCAACATCGCGACGCGCCTGCGCGAGGCGATCGCATCCGAGCGGCTGCGGCTCGACGCTCAGATGATTCTGCCGTTCGAGGCCTCGCCGCAGACGCGGCCGCACTTCGAAGTTCTGCTTCGAATGCTGAATGAGGACGGCACGACGATCGGACCCGACAGCTTTCTGTCGGCTGCCAATCGCTATCAGCTCATGCCCATGGTCGATCGCTGGGTGATCGAACGCACGATCGGCATGCTGCAGCCGCATGCGGCGCTGCTGGTCGATCGTCCGGTAGTCTTCGCCATCAATTTCTCCGGCCAGTCCCTGAACGACGCGGGCTTCACGGATTTCCTGCTGCGCGCGATCGAGACGAGCGGACTCGATCCGACACTCTTCTGCTTTGAGCTCACCGAGAATGCGACGATCGCCAACATCGCGCGCGCCGAGGTGTTGATGCGGCGTCTGCGTCGTCTGGGCTGCGGCGTCGCGCTCGATGACTTCGGCACCGGCCTGTCCTCACTGTCCTACCTGCGGCAGCTGCCGGTCACCATGCTCAAGATCGACGGCAGCTTCGTCCGCGACATCCTCAAGGATGCCCGCGCGGAGTCGATGGTGCGCGCGATCGCGCAGCTGGCCCGCAGCATGGGCCTGAGTACGGTCGCCGAGTACGTCGAGACCGAGGAGCTGCGGGCCCGCATCTCCCAGCTCGGTGTCGACTATGGTCAGGGCTTCGCGCTCGGCCGTCCGGCCCCCTTCGAGGAGGTCATTGCGCAGTTGCCGGTGCTCGCCGCCGCGGCACCCGTGTATTACGCGACCGATGACTCAAGAGTGTCCCGTGTCGCAAATCTCCCGCTCCGCGCTTGACCCTCGAAGCAGCCCTATAGTATCGAAAGCCTTTGAAGTTTCGATCGAATTAGGTTGAATTCTCGGGGGTCTTGAAAGACATGTCGACGCGTACGCTGGTCACTCTCGCGGCGGGGGCGATCCTTGGGTTTTCCGCTGCGCTGGCCACCAACACGTTCGCGGAGCGCACCGAAGAGGCCGTACCCGCTCTGCGCGGCACCGCAGTGCTTCCCTGGGAAGAGGCGCGGCTGCTCGCAGAGGTCTTCGAGCGCATCAAGCGCAACTACGTCGACGATGTCGATGATCACCGGCTGCTCGAGAATGCCGTGCGCGGGATGGTGGCGAGTCTCGATCCTCACTCGGCCTTCCTCGACAACGACGAATTCGAGGAAATCCGCCTGAGCACCATGGGCTCTTATCCCGGCGTCGGCATCGAGGTCGCCGCGGAGGGCTCGGCCGTCAAGATTCTGCATGCCATCGAGGGCTCGCCCGCCGATCGCGCGGGCATGCGCGCCGGCGACCTCATCGCCAAGATCGATGGCGTCGATGTCGGAGCGGATGTCCCGGGGGCGATCGCACGCATGCGCGGCGAGACCGGCACCACCGTGCAGCTGACCGTGCGCCGTCCAAGCACCGGGGAGCTGCTCGAGTTCGCCCTGCAGCGGGCGCACGTCGAAGTCCACAGTGTTGCGCAGACGACTCTCGAGCCCGGCTTCGGCTACGTTCGCATCACCGGCTTCAGCGAGACCACGCCCGACGATCTCAACCACGCCATCGCCGCGCTCAAGCACGACAACCTCAAGGGCATCAAAGGACTGGTACTGGATCTGCGGAACAATCCCGGCGGTGTGCTCGAGTCGGGGGTCGCAGTGGCCGATGCGTTTCTCGATCGCGGCGTGATCGTGACGGCCGATGGCCGCACGGCCGATGCCCGCTTCAGCATGGAAGCGACTCCGGGTGATCTGATCGGGGGCGCGCCGCTCGTCGTGCTGGTGAACGGCGGCTCCGCATCCGCCGCCGAGATCGTCGCCGGCGCATTGAAGGATCACGGTCGCGCGGAGCTCATTGGCCACCGCACCTACGGCAAGGGCTCGGTGCAGACGGTCATGCCGCTCTCACGCGGCGCCATCAAGCTCACTACTTCGCGCTATTTCACACCTTCGGGCGCGTCGATACATGACAAGGGAATTCTGCCCGACCTCATCGCCCCGGGACGGGACCGTCCGCCTGCGGATCTCGATTCAGCTTCCGCGCAGTCCCTGCTCGTGCGCGATTCGGAAGTGCGGATCGCGCTCGATGCGCTCAAGGCCGGCGGGCACGCTCCTCACACGGCTCTGGCATACTCGCCCGCCCCCTGAGCCGCGGCGCGCGGCTCGCCCCGCTCGAGGAGCTCGCCGTTGAGCTTGCTGCATTGGCTCCTGGATCTGGTGCTGCATCTCGATCGGCATCTGGCCGCCGTGACCGCGCAGTATCACGTCTGGATCTATGCGCTGCTGTTCTTCGTGATCTTCGCCGAGACCGGCTTCGTCGTGACTCCGTTCCTGCCGGGTGATTCGCTGCTGTTCGCGACCGGTGCGCTCGCGGCGGTGGACACGAGTGGCACGCTCACCGCACCGCTCGCGTGGCTCCTGGTCGCCGCCGCGGCGATCCTCGGCAACACGCTCAACTATGCGATCGGCCATGCCATAGGTCCGCGTGCATTCAGCGGGCGCTATCGGCTGCTGCGCGTCGATTATCTGCGGCGCACCGAGGAGTACTTCGTTCGTTACGGCGCGATGACGATCGTGCTGTCGCGCTTCGTGCCGATCGTGCGGACCTTTGCGCCGTTCGTCGCCGGTGTTGGCCGCATGCCCTATGGGCGCTTCCAGGCCTTCAACATCCTCGGCGCACTCACCTGGAGCACGCTTTTCATCTGGGGCGGTTACTGGTTCGGCAACGTCCCGCTGGTCAAGAGTCACTTCGGCATCGTGACCGTGCTGATCATCTTCGCCTCGCTGCTGCCGTTCGCCTGGACTGCGCTCAGCGCGCGCCGCCGCTGACGAGCTCGGTCACGCTCACGCGGTTGCGTCCTTCGCGTTTGCTTCGATAGAGCGCTGCATCGGCCTGGCGCAGCAGCATTTCGGCGGCGGCACCGGGGGAAGCCATCTCTGCACTCAGGGCCGCGACGCCGAAGCTCGCCGTCACGGTGAGTGAGCCGGCGGCCGTGACGTACGGGGTCGTGGCACACAGATCACGTATTTTTTCGGCGGTGCGGGCTGCACCGGCCACGTCGGTCTCGGGAAGCACCACGACGAATTCCTCGCCGCCATAGCGCGCCAGCCAGTCACTCGCCTGACGGATCGAGCTCTTGGCGCGCTCGACGAAGCTTCGCAGCACCTCGTCACCGACCTGGTGGCCGTGCTGGTCGTTCACGTCCTTGAACAGGTCGAGATCGGTCATCACGGCCGCGAGAGGCCGGCCGTAGCGGCGCGCACGCTCGACTTCGTGCACCAGCTGCTCGTTGAGATAGCGCCGGTTGTACGTGCTCACGAGCGAGTCTGTGATCGAGAGCAGCTTGATCTTGTCGTTCGCCTCGCGCAAAGACTGCTCGAGCCGCACGATGCGCTGTCCGGCATTCAGACGTGCGAGCAGCTCGGCTTCGTTGGCGGGCTTGCGGATGTAGTCGTTGGCACCGGCCTCCAGACCCGCGACCACGCTCTCCGTGGATCCATGCCCGGTAAGCAGCAACACGTAGAGATAGCCGGGCAGCTGCGACTCGCGCACGCGCCGGCACAGCGTCGGCCCATCCATGCCGGGCATTTCCCAATCGGTGACGAGCAGTTGAAACCTGCCGCTCGAGAGTTTGGCGAGCGCCTCCTCTCCATTGCCCGCGGTCTCGACCGCATAGCCCGCGCGGCGCAGCAGCCGCTGTATCAGCAGAAGCTGAGTCGGCTCATCCTCGACGAGCAGCAGCTGCAGCGGCGCCGGGACGCTCATGCGACCTGCGCCTCGATGAAGCCGGCGCACTCCTGCACCGCCAGACAGATCTGCTCGACGGCATCGACCAGCTCCGGTAGCGCCGCGGCCCGCGCGTCGCGCTCGAGCGCCGCCGCGAGATCACCGAGCCGATGCGCGCACACGCTGCCGCTTCCGCCCTTGAGCTTGTGCGCCATGGCAGCCAGAAGCGCGCGGTCGCTGCCCGTGAGCGCGCGGCGCAGCTCCTCGACGATGCGGGTGCTGCTGACCAGGAAGGTCTGACACAGCTCCTGAACGAACGCCTGATCGTCACCGACGATCGTGCGCAGCTGCATGAGATCGATCGCCTGCGCGCTCGGGCGTAGCGTCACCGGTGCGTAGCGCGAGCCGCGTGCCGGGGCTCGCGAGTCCGTAGCGGTCGAGCGTCTCGCGAAGCCGCAGCGGCTCGAGCGGTTTGGTGAGAAGGCCATCCATGCCGGCTGCGATGCAGCGCTCGAGCTCGTCAGTCATCGCGCTCGCGGTAAGCGCCACGATCGGCGTGCGCACGCCTGCCTTCTCCGCGCCTGCGAATTTCCCGCGTCGCGGTCAACCCATCCATGACCGGCATCTGCACGTCCATGAGAATCAGGCGGTACTCGCTCTGGGAGAAGAGCTCGACCGCGCGGTGACCGTTCTCGGCCACCTCCACTTCGCAACCCAGGCGCTCGAGGAAGCGCCGCGTGACTTGCTGATTGACACCGTTGTCCTCGACGACGAGCACGCGGCCGCTGTAGCGCATCGGGGCGTTGTCGACGCCGAGCGAGCCGCGCGTGACGAGTCGCGAGCTCGACGAGCTGGCGCCCGAATCGAGCTCGAGCACGCGCTCCACGCACGCCCGCAGCTCGCGCCCGCGCACGGGCTTCGTCAGGTAGCCGGCGAAGCCGAGGTCCGTCAGCCGCTGCGCATTTCCCTGCCGATCGAGGGAGGTCGAGCATGATGAGCTGCGTCTCGGTGAGTCCGGGAGTGCCGCGCACGCGCGTCGCGAGCGCCGTGCCGTCAGTGTCGGGCATCTGGTCATCGGCGATGACCACATCGAAAGGCTGTCCGGCCTGGGCCGAATCAAGCAGCTGTCCGATGGCATCGTCGGCGTTGCCCGCTGTCTCGACCGTGTAGCCCGCGGGACGCAGCTGTCCGCACAAGACGCGCCGATTGGTCTGATTGTCGTCGACGACCAGGACGCGTCGGCCGTGCGGTCGGAACGTGCTCGGTGCCGGCGTGGCGAGTCGCCCTTCCACCAGCTCGCAGGGCAACGTGAACGAGAAGGTAGAGCCCTGGCCGGGATGGCTGACGACGCTCACCTGGCCACTCATGAGCTCGATGAGCCGTTTCACGATCGATAGACCGAGTCCCGTGCCGCCGTAGTGCCGGGTCGTGGATGCGTCGGCCTGCACGAAGGGCTGGAACAGGCGTGAGAGTACCTGCGGTGACATGCCGGCGCCGGAATCGCGTACTTCGAAGTGCAGCAGCGCGCGCCCGGACTGCACGGCGATCGCAAGGACCTCGACGACGATTTCGCCCTCGCGCGTGAACTTGACGGCATTGCCCGTCAGGTTGGTCAGGATCTGGCGCAACCGATGCGGATCTCCGAGCACCAGATCGGGAACCGCGGGGTCCACGTTGACGATGAACTCCAGGTTCTTCGCCGCAGCCTGCACCGCCATCATCGTGCCCACATCCTCGACGCATTCCCGGACATCCATTTCGACTTGCTCGATCTCGAGACGCCCGGCCTCGATCTTGGAGAAGTCCAGGATGTCATTGAGGATGCCGAGCAGAGAGGTCGCGCTCGAGCGAATCGTCTCCGCGAACTCGAGCTGCACCGGCTGCAGCGGCGTATCGAGCAGCAGCTCCGTCATGCCGAGCACGCCGTTCATCGGTGTGCGGATCTCATGGCTCATGTTCGCCAGGAACTCGCTCTTCGCCCGATTCGCTGCCGCCGCGGCCTCCTTCGCCGCAACCAGCGCCGCCTCGGCCTCGCGCTGCGTCGTGATGTCCTGAATGGAGCCCGAGAAGCGAGTTTGCGTGCCCTGCGCGTCGTGCTCGTAGAGGCCACGCGCACGGAACCAGCGCAGCTCACCCTGTCGGGTCGGCAGGCGATAGACGACGTCGTGCGGTGCGTCGAGCTCGGGTGCGGACGGCTCCGTGGCCTCGGTACGCGCGCGCTCCGGCGGCAGCGTCAGCTCGCGCAGTGCCTGCGGCAGAGGCTCATCGGGCGCGTAGGCGAGCATCTCGCTCACGCGTGGGGAGTACCAGGAGCGTCCCTCGGTCAGCATGTGCTCGAAGAAGCCGTCCGAGCTGCCACGAATCGCCCGCTCGAGGCGCTGCTCCGCCTCGACGCGCGCAGCCTCCGCCGTCTTTTGCGCGGTGATGTCCTGGATCGATCCGGAAAGTGTTGCCGCCTGCCCGGCAACGTCGTACTCGACGGAGCCTCGAGCCCGAAACCACTTGTAGATACCCTCGCGGGTGCGCAGACGCAGCTCGACATCGTAGGGAGCCTGCCCCCCAAGATGTGCCTGCAGCGCCGCGTGAGCGCGCGCGCGATCCTCCGGATGCATCAGCTCATCGAGCGCGGATGGTTCGCCCCAGAGCTCACGCTCCTCGAAGCCGAGCAACGCGCGATAGCGGGGCGACAGCCAGAGCCGCTCGCCCTGCAGATCCCACTCCCACAACCCATCCTGTGTTCCATGGATCGCACGCTCGAAGCGCGCACGCACCTGCCGCAGCTCGTCCTGCGCAAGCCGCTCCTCGTGCACGTCGATCAGCGATCCGGCGAAGCTGACGAGCCGGCCGAGCGCATCACGCTCGACGGCCGCCCGCGCACGAAACCAGCGCCACTCGCCGCCCGCGCGCTGCATGCGCATCTGCACGTCATAGGGAGCGCCGGCGCCGATGTGCTGCGCGAATGCCGCAGTGACTCTTTCCTCGTCATCGGCGTGAGAGCGGGCGCGAAAGTGCTCGAAACTGATGCGCGTATCACGCGCCGGAAATCCGAGCAGCTCCTCGTAGCTCGCCGAGCACCAGACCGTGTCCGTGCCGAAGTCGTGCTCCCAATGACCCTCTGCGCTCGAGCGCGACGCACGCGCCAGTCGCATTTGAATCTCATGCTGATCCGTCACGTCCTGGAAGGCGCCCGACAGGCGCGTCGTCACCCCGTTGGTACGCTCGGCGACCCCGATGGTGCGCACCCAGCGCCGCTGACCCTTCGCAGTGATGAATGGAACGGTGTGATCGAAGCTCGAGCCGTGCTCGATGGCCTGGCGCAGCGCATCCTCGATCACCGGGCGCGCTTCCGCTGCGTAGAACTCGAGCGCGTCGGCCACAGCGAGCGTCGTCGACGGGTCCACTTCGTGGATGCGATAGACCTCCTGCGACCAGATCGGATTCATCGTGGCGAGATCGAGCTCCCAGCCGCCGATGCGCGCCATCGTCGCCACGGTGTCGAGGAGCCGTTGACCGCGCCTCAATTGGGCTTCGGCCCTCTCGGTGCGTACGAGCACCGCCTTGAGGGCCGCATTGGTCTGCAGCGCCTGCGTCGCTTCGCTCTCCGCGGCGCTTTGCGCGCGGATCGTGCGCTTGTGCCACACGGCGAATGACACGATGCTCCAGATCGTCAGGAGCAGCAGGCTGCGGATGAGGACGATCGACCACGGAACCTCGGGGTAGGCAACGAGGAGTCGTGTACCAATCGCGGCGGTCGTGAGCACCGCGACGAGCCAGGTGTCGCGGACCCGCCCGAGGCGAAGACTTACGAGCACGAGCACGAGATAGGCGAGACCCATGCCTCTGCCGAGCGGCAGGTGCAGGTCGAGCAGGAAGATGCCGAGAACCGCCGCGCTCACTGCGAAGGTCAGGATACCCAGCTTTCTCACTTCGAATCCGCCCCGGAAAATGCAGACTGCGCGACCTCAAGTTCAGTATCGGCCGCGGCCGTCAAACCTGTCGCTCGAGCGCATCATGAAGAAGAGTACGGCCCCCAATCCGAGTGATGCGTCACAGGGCCCGCGTGGCACAATTCCGCCCATGGCCGGACACACCCGCGGATATGCGCAGCGCATCGATGTCGCTGCGGACTTGCAGCGCGTCTGGCGCGCGCTGACGAACACCGAGGACCTGACGCGCTGGTGCTCCCCGGGAGCGACGATCAGTGCGCGCCCCGGCGGACTGTTTCGCGCAAGCGTGGACCGCGTCACGGAATTGGACGCGCACATCGACATTTTTGAGCCCGGGCGGCGCCTGCGGCTGATTTATCTGCCAACACCCTCCCTGCCGCCGAGTGAGAGCGCAGTCGTCGACGACTTCATTCTCGATGCCGACGACGATGGGACGGTGATGCGGCTTCTGGGCTCCGGGTATCCTGCCGACCCGGCGTGGGATGCGCACTATCTGCGGCTGCGCGTCGGCTGGGAGCGCGCCGTGGCGCGACTCAAGGTGTGGGTGGAGAAGCAGTCGAAGTCGGGAGCTTAGACATGGTCGGATTTGTGTTGCGGGCGGTGATCGCCGCGCTCGGCTTGTGGCTCGCCGCGTACTGGATACCGGGCATACGCGTCGCCAGCCCCGGCACGCTGCTGCTTGCGGGCATACTGCTCGGCATCGTGAATGCAATCGTGCGCCCGATCGCGGTGATCCTCACCCTGCCGCTCACGGTGTTGACGCTCGGCCTGTTTCTCCTGGTCGTGAACGGCCTGATGCTCGCACTCGTCGCGCTATTGTTGCCGGGCTTTCACATCGCGACCCTGTGGGATGCGATTCTCGGAGCACTCATCGTCAGCGTGACGGGATGGATCGGGCACATGCTGATCAAGCCGCGCGGCATCGCCCGACTCTGAGCCGTCCATCGGCAATCGCGCCAGCGCCGGAATCGCGCGCTCGGCGATCTGAAAGTACCTGCGGTCTCTCTCGATCCCGATGCTGGCATAACCCACGGCCAGCGCCGCGGCCAACGTCGAGCCGCCGCCCATGAATGGATCGAGCACTACACCGCGCCCGAGCGGCAGCGCTGCGCGCACGATCTGGCGCATGAAGGCCTGGGGCTTCAGGGAAGGATGCGGAGCCAGAGCGCGCTCGCGCGCACGCGTCGGCGCCGAGCGGATCACATCGCCGAAGGGCGCATCGGGCCCGATGCGCCGCAAGCCACCGGTGCCCCACTTGCGCAGATTGTCCTGGACGCGTCCCTCGCACGGCTTGCGCAACATGCCCCACGGCTCCCAGCCCGAGCGCGCCATCACGGACACCTGCGAGAACTCCGCATGCGCGTTCTTGGGTCGGTCGCCCCCACGCAGTGTGCGCACCAGGCGGATGATCTCGCCGCGCTTCTCGAACCCCCCCTCGATGAAGGGAACGTACACGCAGTGTGACACCAGAGACTGAGTGGCAACGATGACGTGCCCACCCGGAACCAGCACGCGCGCGGCCGCCGCCGCGAGGCGCGCGAAGAAGGCCCGCAGCGCTTCGAGGTCCTCGGCGCTCAGGACCGTAAAGCGAGGCAGCGGACTGCGCCGTCGGCCATCGAACGCAGGTGGGATGCGCCAGACTCCGCCGCGGCCCCGGCGCAGCTTGCGCGTCTCGATGTCGCTGTATTCCTTGAGGCCGTACGGCGGGTCCGTGACGATCGCGTGGATCGAGTTCGCGGGCCGTGCGGCCAGCCACTCGAACGCATCCCCGAGCACGCATCGGTAAGGCGGTGCACGCATGAGACGGCGCGTGGTCAGCGGTGGGCGAGGGCCTCTTCCAGGGCGCTCGTCAGCGGCTTCAGGAAGAAGGACTCCGTCGGCATGAGGCTCACGCTCACACCATGCCGCGCGAGCGTGTCGGCGACCACGGGTCCGACCGCGGCGACCAGAGTTCCGACGAGCGCCTCGCGCACTCGCTCTGATCCGCCGACGGCGAATAGCCGCTCGACCTGGGGCGTACTGGTGAATGCGATCGCGTCCACCTCACCGGCTGCCAAGCGATCGATCAAACCCTGCACCACCTGCGCTTCGGCGGCGTCGGCGTACACGTACGGTGCGACCGGGAGCACGCTGGCTCCGGCGTCCGCGAGGAACTGCGTGAGTGCCGGGTTGGGATCGGTGCCATAGAGCTGCACACCGACGCAGCGACCTTCGAGCCCGAGAGGGCGCAGCGCGGCGATCACGCCTTCGGTGGTCGGTGATACGGCGGCGAGATCCGGCTTCAACCCGAGCTCACGCAGCGCTCGCGCTGGCTTCGGTCCGCGGGTGATCTTGCGCACGCGCCCGAGCTCGGCCACAAAGCGCGGCCGCAAGGACTCCTCATGGCGCTCGAGGCACGAGACGAGGCGCCGCAACCCTTCCCCGGTGAGCAGGATGAGGTCATCGCAGGCCCCTGCGGAGAAACGACGCAGCCACTCGAGGACCGGCGCCGCATCCGGCGCATCGCGAATCGCGACGAGCGGGCAGCGCAGCACCGTGGCTCCGCGCCGCTCGAGCATGCCCGCGAACAGATCGAGCTCGCGCGTCTCGGGCACCGCGATCATGCGGCCCTGCAGAGGTGAGGCATTCACGCGGCAAGCTTAGACCGAAAAAACGCCGCCGACACGCAACGCGTGAGCGCGCGCGCCGGCGGCGTTACCCTCGCAGATCCCAATCGATCTGCCCCCGCGCACGGGAGTCACGGTTCCCCTGCGCAGGCAGATCGATGCAATGGGTATGCCAGCTCGTAAGCCCTCGAAGGGGAGGCCGCAAGCTGCAATGACCGGCCGTGCGTGCACACACATCGTGCATCGCCGCCCGCATTGCCCAATCTTGATTCAGCGATCGGCAGTGAGGCGACTGTAGGGACGCTCGACCGTGTGCAGGGACGGGGTGAGCTCGCTGTAGAACTGCGAGATCTGATCGACGTCGCCGGACTTGAGCGGTGCCGCCATCTGCGCCATGACGGGATTCTTGCGCGCGCCGGTCTTGTATTCGTCGATGGCGCGAGCGAGGTAGTCCTCGTGCTGGCCGGCGAGGGTCGGATACTGCGCGACGATGGCGACACCGTCGGCGCCATGACAGGCCACGCAGACCGCCGCCGCCTGCGGTGGCGCGGGGGACGCCGGGGCATGTCCGGGCTGCAGCGCCTTGCCGGCGAAGAATACGGCGATGTCCGCGATGTCCTGATCCGAGAGCGAGGAGGCCTGCGCGTGCATGGTCGTGTGTGAGCGCTCGCCGCTGCGGTACTCCTGCAGCGCGGCGACCAGATACTCAGGATGCTGACCCTCGAGCTTCGGCACGCTGTAGTTCGGGTAGGCGTTGCGGTAGCCCTTGATGCCATGACAGCCGAGGCAGGTGTATGAGATCGCCTTGCCGTGGACAGGATCACCGTGCAGCGGTTGATCCTGGCCGAAAGCTGCAGCGCTCGCGAGCACCCCACACAGGAGCCAAGACCGCATAGACACCCTCGGATCGACGAAAAAACGGCCACGAATCTTAAGGATTCGCTTCCGCAAAAGCCACCGCGGCTCCAGTCCCAGGCAAAATGCAGGCGCATGATCGCCCTCATCCAGCGTGTGACACACGCGAAGGTGGACGTTGCCGACCGGACGGTTGCCGCAATCGATCATGGCGTGCTCGCCCTCATCGGCGTGCAGCGCGGCGATCAGGCGGCGGACGCCGATCGACTCCTCGAGCGCCTGCTCGGATACCGGATCTTCGCGGATCCCGAGGGACGCATGAATCTGGACTTGCGCGCTGTGCGGGGCGGGCTGCTCCTGGTCTCGCAGTTCACGCTGGCTGCGGACACGCGCTCGGGCACGCGACCCGGCTTCACGACCGCGGCTCAGCCGGACGAAGCCCGCGCTCTGTTCGAGTACCTCGTGCGGCAGGCGCAAAGCGCTCACAGCCCGGTCGGCGTGGGCGAGTTCGGCGCGCACATGCGCGTGTCTCTGGTCAACGACGGCCCGGTCACTTTCTGGCTTGAGACGGGCCGCACAAGATGACGGGTCCAGCTGCCGCCCGGCGGCTTTTCGCCTATCATCCTGGCGTCCGCCTGCCTGGCGCGACGCCCGTTCTGCAGGTGCTGGGGTGCGTGAGCTTCTGGTGATTCTGATCGTCGTGCTGCTGGTTTTCGGCACCCGGAAACTGCGCTCGATCGGCTCGGACCTCGGCTCAGCCGTCAAGGGGTTCAAGAGGGGCCTCGCAGGCGACGCTTCCAGCTCAGCCCCGACGAAATCCGCCCCGGCGAGCTCCGTTCCGGATGCGGAGTTCCCGGAGACGGCATCCGAAGCGGAGCGTTCCGACCGCCCGTGATGTTCGATTTCTCGGAGATCCTGATCATCTTCGGCCTCGCGCTCGTCGTGCTGGGCCCCAAGAAGCTGCCCGGTGCCGCCGCGCAAATCGGGCGATGGCTCGGCCGCGCCCGTGCGATGGCCCGGCAGTTCCGCGAGCAGCTCGAGGAAGAGGTCAATAGCGTCAAGAACTTCGATACGCCGCCGAAGGGCCCGTCACCCCCTGCCTACACACCACCGGTCTACACGCCGCCCGCACCGAGCACGAGCGAGAGCGGCACGATGACGCACCCCGCGCCGACGGAGTCGCCGTCGGAGTGGCTGGCGCAGACGGCGGCCGGCGGCACGAGCGACACACCACCGCAGCTCACGCCGAGCGCACCGCCCGAGAGCGCCGCAGCGGCCGATGCTGCGCCGCCCGCTGAGCCCGCGTCCTCTGCTCCAACACCGTTCGCGCACGAGGATCCGCAAACGAATCGATCAGAGCATGAGCGAGGAACCTGAAAAACTTGCCGAAGGCACGTTGATCTCGCATCTGCTCGAGCTGCGCACGCGGCTCATTCGGGCCGGCATCGCGGTGTTCATCATGTTCCTGCCGTGCGCCTACTATGCAAACACCATCTTCAGCTACGTCTCGAAGCCCCTGAGGGACAAGCTGCCGGCGGGAGGGCACCTCGTCGCCATCGGCGTCATGACGCCGTTCACGGTGCCATTCAAGCTCTCGTTCTTCGTCGCGCTGTTCCTGGCGATGCCGTATGTGCTCTATCAGCTCTGGGCGTTCGTCGCGCCCGGGCTCTACAAGCACGAGAAGATATTCGCCGTGCCGCTTTTGATGACCTCGATCCTGCTGTTCTATGCGGGCACGGGGTTCGCGTATTTCTTCGTGTTTCCGCTGATGTTCAAGTTCTTCACCAACGTCGCGCCTGATGGCGTGACGATCATGACCGACATCACGAGTTACATGGACTTCGCGCTGACGATGTTTCTCGCCTTCGGTGTGGCATTCGAGACGCCCGTCGCCGTCGTGCTGCTCGTGATCACCGGACTGGTGGACCTCGCCAAGCTCACGAGCGTGCGCGGCTATGTGCTCATCGGAATCTTCGTGATCGCCGCGATCCTCACGCCACCGGATGCGCTCTCGCAGTGCATGATGGCGATTCCCATGTACGCGCTGTACGAAGGTGGGATTCTGATGGCACGCATACTGCTCAAGATGCGGCGCGACGCCGCCGCCCAGGAAGAAGGCCGCACGTGAGCGGCACGGCCACGGCGTCGCTCGCAGCGGCTCCGCCGAGTTTCCTGGGGCATCCACGCGGCCTCGCCACGTTGTTCTTCACGGAGATGTGGGAGCGCTTCTCCTACTACGGGATGCGCGCGCTGCTCATCCTGTTCATGACGGCGACCGTCTCTCAGGGCGGACTGGGCATGAGCGCCGAGACGGCCGGCGCCATCTACGGGCTCTACACTGCGGGCGCATACCTTTCATGCCTGCCCGGAGGCTGGGTGGCCGACCGCCTGATCGGGCAGCGCCGCTCGGCCTTCTGGGGTGGCGCGCTGATTTCGGTTGGCAATCTTCTGCTGGCGATTCCGAGCCACATCGAGATTTTCTACGTCGGACTTCTCGTCATCGCCTTCGGAACCGGGCTTTTGAAACCGAACGTCAGCTGCATGGTCGGCGAGTTGTACAAGGATCAGCCTGGCTCGCGGCGCGACGCAGGCTTTTCGATCTATTACCTCGGGATCAACCTCGGCGCGGTCATTGCACCCTTCGTGGCCGGAACGATCGGCGAGACCGCAGGCTACCGCTGGGGCTTCTGCTCCGCGGGCGTGGCGATGATTCTGGGACTGCTTCAGTACCGTGCAACGGCTCATTGGCTGGGCGATGCCGGTTTGCGACCCAATGCGGCAAGCGAAGCGCAGCGCCGCCGCGGCTGGGGACTGCTTGTGGCGGGCGTCATGCTCGCTTTGGCAGTCATCATCGCCGGGGCCCTGGGCGTGGTTCACATCAAGGTGCTCGGGCTTGCCAGCGCCGCGGGTATCTTGATGGTCGCGCTCGCGATCATTTTTTTCGGCTCGGTCTTCCTGTTCGGCGAGCTGTCCGCCACCGAGAAGAAGCGGGTGGCCGTCATCGCTCTTTTCCTGGTCTGCGCAGCCGTCTTCTGGGCCGGATACGAGCAGGCCGGATCCACCCTCAACCTCTTCGCCCGCGACTACACGGACCGCAGTTTCCTTGGCAGCTACTTTGCGGGTGGGCAGCATCCGACAAGCTGGTACCAGTCTGCGCAGGCGCTGTACGTGCTCATCTTTGCGCCGGTCTTCGCATGGGTGTGGCTCGCGCTCGGCCGCCGCAACCTTGATCCTGCCGCGCCGGTGAAATTCGCCTGGGTCTGCTGCAGCTCGGCCTGGCGTTCGCGGTCATGATGTTCGCGGCGAAGGTCGTCATCAGCAGTTCCCACCCGGTTCTTCCCGGGTGGCTATTGCTCACGTATCTGTTGCAGACGACGGGCGAGCTGTGCCTGAGTCCGGTCGGGCTCTCCAATGTCACAAAGCTCGCGCCACCACGCTATGTCGGGCAGATGATGGGCACCTGGTTCATGGGAGCGGCCATCGGCAACCTCGCGGCCGGTCTCATCGGCGGTGAGGTCGGCGGTGGCAGCGTGACGGACATGCCCGCGCAGTTCCTGCACATGGCACTGGTCGGCGGTGGCGCAGGCGTGCTCCTGCTTTTGATCGCCCGCCCGGTCCGTGCCTGGATGGGCGGCGTCAGGTAAAAGTTGAAAGCGAAGTCCGATCTGCTTCGAGTGCGCCGGCTGCCCGAGCGCGGTCTCTACGGCGAGAAGGACATCCATGCCGTGCTTGATGCGGCTCCCTTCTGCCACATCGCGCATCTCGTCGACGCCCAGCCTGTGTGTACGCCGACACTGCACTGGCGCATCGACGGCCGTGTCTACTGGCACGGCAGCGTTGCAAGTCGCATGTTGCGTCATGCAGCGGGCGCCCGCGTATGTCTGACGGCTACGGTCTTTGACGGCTGGGTTCTGGCGCGCTCCGCATTCAATCACAGCGCCAACTACCGCGCGGTGATGTGCTTTGGCGAGCCCGAGATCATCGATGATGATGCCAGGAAGGCGGAGCTCCTCGAGATGTTCACCGAGCAGCGCTTCCCCGGACGCTGGGCGCGGTTGCGGCCGGTGACGCGCAAGGAGCTGCGCGCAACGACGATCCTCACCATGCCACTCGATCTCGCCTCGGCGAAAGTGCGCTCCGGACCGCCGGATGATCCGTCGCGGGATTGCAGCTGGCCGGTGTGGGCCGGCGTCATTCCGGTGCGTGCAAGAGCTTTGCGCGCCGAGATCGCGACGGGAGTCCCGGCAGGCGTCCAGCCGCCGAAACTGTCTGGCCGATAGCTACGGATGGGGGACTGGAATTCCCAGCACGTGTTGCAGGAACGCTGCTGCAACCCGGTCGAATGCGTCACGATTGCTCTTCTTGCGAAAGCCGTGCCCCTCATCCTTCGCGGCGAGATACCACACTTCCCCACCGCGGCCCCGGACGCGCGTGACCATTTGCATGGATTCCTCCGGAGGTACTCGAGGATCGTTGAGCCCCTGCACGATGAGCAACGGCCGGCGAATCGCGTTCGCGTTGGTGAGAGGTGAGATACGGTTCAGGAATGCGCGCACGGCCGGGTCACGCTCATCGCCATACTCTGCGCGGCGCAGGTCGCGCCGGTACGCCGAGGTGTGTTCCAGGAAGCTCACGAAGTTGCTGATCCCCACGACGTCGATGCCCGCGCGCAGCCGATCGTTGTAGGCAGCGAGCGAGGCGAGCGCCATGTAGCCGCCGTAGGAGCCCCCCATCACCGCGACGCGGTTGCGATCGAACTGCGGCTGCACCCCGATCCACACCAGCAGCGAGCCGATGTCCTTGACGGCATCCTCGCGTAGCTTGCCATCGTCGAGCTTCAGGAACGTCTTGCCGTAGCCAGAGGAGCCGCGCACGTTGGGCGCGATCACGACGCAGCCGAGCTCGTTGACCAGAAATTGCAGAAACGGGTCGAAGTGCGGCCGGTACTGATCCTCGGGTCCGCCGTGAATATCGATGATCACCGGATGTGGCCCGGGTGCGCGCGGGCTGAAGACGTACGCGCTCAGCATGCGCGCGCCGCCCGGCGCGCGGTCCCAGGTGGGGTAGTGCACGAGCTTCTCGGGAACGAAGCTCTCGCCGCTGATGGGTCCGAGCTCGCTGCGCGTCCAGCGCACGACACTGTTCTGCTCGACATCGAAGACATAGACATCCCCCGGCGACTGCGCGCTCCCGGCGGTGAGTGCGAGCTTGCGCCCGGTACGGTCGAATTTGAGCGTCGTGATCTGGCCCTGCGGCAGCCCCGGCGGCGACAGCTCGAGCTTCTGCAGGCTATCGAGCACGGTCAATCGGCTGTGTCCGTCTTCGTTGACGACATAGGCGACATATCGGCCATCCACGCTGACGTCGAACTCATCGATGTCCCACGGCACGTTCGCCGTGAGCTCGCGCGAGTCATGCGTCGTGAGATCGAGGTAGCGCAGCTCGGCGAATTCGCCGCTCTCATCCGAGACCACATAGGCTCCGCGACCGTCGGGCGCGAAACGTCCCGTGCGGATACCGATCTTGCGCTCCATCGGATCGACGGCGGTCAGCATGCCGCTCGACACATCGGCGACATAAAGGTAGCTCTCGGCGATCGAGACCCGCTTCATGAGCAGGAGCTTCTGGTCATCGGTGGACCAGTCGAGTGGCAGCCACTCGCCCTGCTGGCCACCGACGACTAGCCGGGGCGGCGTCGCCGCATCGATGTCCGATACGTAGATGTCGTAGCTTGCGCCATCACGCTCATTGCCGAAAAAGGCGAGATGCTTGCCATCCTTGGACCACACAGGATCGCCATGGCGGGATTTGCCATCCGTGAGCAGCCGGGTGCTGTGGTCGGCCAGCCGGTAGTAATAGACCTGCGCATTCTCATCCCCCCGTTGATCACGCAGGAAGGCAAATCCGCTCGCGACACCCGTTTGCGGTGCCACCGCGACGGATACCGGCTCGGCCGAATAAGTGAGCTGCTCGCGCATGCCAAGCGGGGTCGCGATGCGGTGCACCTGCGCCGCATCGCCAAAGCGCGTGCGCACGAGCAGTGTGCCGTCGGGCAGCCAATCGAGAAAAGTTGCCTCGCGCGCGCTCAGATAGCGCTCGAGCGTTGCGCTGAGCCCGGTGTCCAGAGGGGCGGCGCCCTCGAGAATGAGATTGTCGTGCTCCTGGGCCGCTGCAACACCGAGCTGTAACAGCGCCACCGCCGCGATGCCGCGAACATACGCAGGTTTGATCATGATGCTATGGTGCCATTATGCCTTCGCCCAACGCGAGACTGGTGCGCCACCCCGATGGCATCACCGCGGTCGACACGGAATACATCCACCCCGGGCTGGCCGCGGCTCACCTCATTGTTGAGGACGGTCATGCTGCGTTCGTCGATGTGGGCACCAACCACTCCGTGCCGCACCTGCTCGCGGCGCTCGATGTGCTCGGCGTCCCCCGCGAGGCGGTGGATTTCGTCTTCCTCACGCACGTGCATCTGGATCATGCGGCCGGAGCCGGGAAGCTCCTGCAGGCGTTGCCGCGCGCGCGTGCCGTCGTGCATCCGCGCGGTGTGCAGCACCTGGCGCAGCCTGCGAAGCTCATCGCGGCATCGATCGCCGTGTACGGTGAAGCCACTCTACCGTGAGATCTACGGCGAGCTGCTTCCCGTCGACCCGGACCGGATGGTCGCGATGCAGGACGGCCAGATCGTGGAGCTTGCCGGACGCAAGCTCACCCTCATCAATACGCCCGGCCACGCGCTGCATCATTACTGCATCATCGATCGTGATCACGCGAATGTCTTCGCCGGCGACACCTTCGGCATCTCCTATCGTGCGCTCGACACCGCTGCCGGCGCCTTCATCGTGCCGACGACGAGCCCCACCCAGTTCGATCCGGAGCAGCTGATCGGCTCGATCGATCGACTGATGCAGTTCGAGCCACGGGCGGCGTATCTGATGCACTACAGTCGAGTGACCGGCCTGCCCCGCCTCGCGGAATCACTGCGCATGCAGATTCGGGCGCTGGCACAGATCGCACGCCGGCATGCGCGCGATGCCGACCCGGCGGTGACCATCAAGGCCGAAATGCGCGCGCTGTGGCTCACACTCGTGCGCGCGCACGGAATCGCGTCCGCCGAGCAGATGGTCGACGGTGTCCTCAACAAGGATCTTGACCTCAATACTCAAGGACTCATCGCCTGGCTCGCCCGTGCAGCCTGAATGGTAAGATAGAGCGCTCAACCCGGAACTGCCCATGTCCTCACCCTCCAGCGCGGGCAAGCGTCTGCGAGCAGCGCTCGATGCCGAGCGCCCGTTGCAGATCGTCGGCACCGTGAACGCATATGCGGCTCTTCTGGCGAAGACCGCAGGTTTCAGAGCGATCTACATCTCCGGCGCCGGCGTGGCGAATGCCTCGTTTGGAGCGCCGGATCTCGGCATCACGTCCATCAACGATGTGTGCGAGGACGCGCGGCGCATCACGGGGGCCACCGATCTGCCTTTGCTCGTCGATGCGGACACCGGTTTCGGCGGCGCCTTCAACATCGCCCGCACGTGCAGGGATCTGCTGCGCTCGGGTGTCGCAGGCATGCATCTCGAGGATCAGGTGCAGGCAAAGCGCTGCGGCCATCGGCCCGGCAAAGCGCTGGTCGCGGCTGGCGAAATGGTTGATCGCATCAAGGCCGCCGTGGATGCGCGCGAGGATCCGGATTTCGTGATCATGGCGCGGACCGATGCGCATGCGGTGGAAGGCCAGCAGGCGGCGGTCGAGCGCGCGCTGCAGTATGTCGCCGCAGGCGCCGACATGATTTTCGCCGAGGCGCTCACCTCTCTCGAGGAATACCGCCAGTTCACGGGAAGCGTGGATGTCCCGGTGCTTGCCAACTTGACGGAGTTCGGGAAAACGCCATTGTTCACGGTCGAGGAACTCGCGAGAGTCGGAGTGAGGCTCGTGCTTTATCCGCTTTCCGCGTTTCGCGCCATGAGTCAGGCGGCACTGGCCGTCTACGAGACCATACGCCGCGACGGGACTCAGAAGGCCGTCGTGCCGCGCATGCAGACCCGCGAAGAGCTCTACGCCGTGCTCGGATATCATGCCTACGAGGAGAAGCTCGATCGGCTGTTCGGGCGCGAAGCGGACAAGACGTAGGTGATGCCATGAGCGAACCACCGACTGCTTTCAAGCCCAAGAAATCCGTCGCCTTGTCCGGCGTTGCCGCCGGCAACACCGCGCTGTGTACCGTCGGACGCACGGGCAACGATCTGCAGTACCGGGGCTACGACATCCTCGATGTGGCCGAGGCCGCCGAGTTCGAGGAGATCGCGTATCTCCTCATCCACGAAACGCTGCCGACGCCGGCGGAGCTGACCGCGTACAAGGCAAAGCTCAAGGCGCTGCGCGGCATTCCAGCGATCGTGCGTAGCGCACTCGAGGCCCTCCCGCCCGCCACGCATCCGATGGACGTGATGCGCACCGCCGTGTCGACCATGGGTTGCGTACTGCCCGAACGGGAGGATCACGGGGCGGCCGGCGCACGCGACATTGCGGACCGGCTGATCGCGAGCCTCGGCTCGGTGCTCGCCTACTGGTACCACTTCAGTCACTCCGGTCAGCGCATCTTCGTCGAGACCGAGGACGACTCGATCGGTGGGCATTTTCTGCATCTGCTGCACCGTCGCCCGCCGTCCGCGAGCTGGGTGCGGGCCATGCACACCTCGCTCATCCTCTATGCGGAGCACGAGTTCAATGCCTCCACGTTCGCGGCGCGCGTCATTGCGGGAACGGGCTCGGACATGTACTCGTGCATCGTCGGGGCGATCGGCGCGCTGCGCGGCCCGAAGCACGGTGGCGCCAACGAGGTTGCGCTCGAGATTCAGCAACGTTATGACGATCCGAAGCAGGCGGATGCGGACATCCGCGCCCGCGTGGCCAACAAGGAGGTGATCATCGGCTTCGGTCATCCGGTGTACACGATCAGTGACCCGCGCAACCAGGTGATCAAGGAGGTTGCCCGGCGTCTCGGACGCGAAGCCGGCGACTCGAGCCGCTTTGCGATTGCGGAGGCCATCGAAGCCGCGATGTCCGACGCCAAGAAGCTGTTCGCGAACCTTGACTGGTATTCCGCCGTGTCCTACCACCTGATGGGTGTGCCGACGCAGATGTTCACGCCTCTTTTCGTGATCGCCAGGACCACGGGGTGGGCCGCGCACATCATCGAGCAACGTAGCGACGGCAAGATCATCCGACCCGCCGCCAACTACGTCGGACCGGAGCCACGCAAGTTCGTGCCTTTGGACAAGCGTCGCTAGGCGCCGAGCGATCGATGTCTCAATCGGATTTCAAGTCGGCCCAGCGCCCCGATCCAGACTACGCCCTGGTTGCCATCGCCGAGTACGTGCGCAACTTCACCGGCGCGAGCGCGCAGGCGTACGAGACGGCGCGCTACTGTTTGATGGATACGCTTGCCTGTGGCTTGCAGGCGCTGAAATACCCCGCGTGCACGAAGCTTCTCGGCCCCGTCGTTCCCGGCGCCGTCATGCCCGGTGGAGCTCGCGTGCCCGGTACATCGTACGAGCTCGATCCGGTGCAGGCCGCGTTCTGCATCGGCACCATGATCCGTTGGCTCGATTTCAACGATACGTGGCTCGCGGCGGAGTGGGGCCATCCATCCGACAATCTCGGCGCCATTCTCGCGGTCGCCGACTTCCTGTCGCGCAAGGCGCGGATGGAGGGCGCGACTCCGCTCACCGTGCGCGACATGCTGGGCGCGATGATCAAAGCCCACGAGATCCAGGGCGTGCTCGCGCTCAAGAACAGTTTCAACCGCATCGGGCTCGACCACGTCATCCTGGTGCGGGTGGCCTCGACGGCGGTTGCCACCGCGCTGCTCGGCGGCACGCGTGAACAGATCATCAATGCCGTCTCGAACGCCTGGCTCGACGGCGGTGCGCTGCGCACCTACCGTCATGCTCCAAACACCGGCTCGCGCAAGAGCTGGGCGGCCGGCGATGCCACGAGCCGCGCCGTGCGCCACGCACTTTTCGCGCTCGCCGGCGAGATGGGTTATCCATCCGCGCTCACCGCGCCGAAGTGGGGCTTCTACGATGTTGTGATGGGTGGCAACGCATTCGTGCTGCCGCAGCCGTTCGGCAGCTATGTCATGGAGAACGTGCTGTTCAAGATCTCCTATCCGGCCGAATTCCACGCGCAGACGGCCGTCGAGTGCGCGATGCAGCTGCACTCCCGGGTACGCGACCGCCTGGAGGAGATCGAGCGCATCGTGATCGAGACCCAGGAGCCTGGGGTGCGCATCATCGATAAGACCGGCCCCCTTGCGAACCCGGCCGATCGCGACCACTGCATTCAATACATGGTCGCCGTACCGCTCATCTTCGGGCGACTGACGGCCGAGGACTACGAGGACGCCGTCGCACGCGATCCGCGCATCGATACGTTGCGAGGGCGCATGCAAGTGCGTGAGAACACCGTGTTCACGCAGGAATACTACGACCCCGCCAAGCGCTACATCGGCAATGCCGTGCAGGTATTTTTTCGCGGCGGCTCGGCCACGGAGCGCGTGCAGGTCGACTTTCCGATCGGCCATCGCAATCGACGCACGGAAGGCATGCCCTTACTGGTCGACAAGTTCCGAGCATCCGTCAGGGCGCACTATTCCGCGCGTCAGAGCGAGCAGGTCCTCGGGCTGTTTGCCGATGCGGGCAGACTCGATGCCATGCCGGTCAATGAGCTGATGGCGGCCCTGGTCACGAACGGTCCGGCCTGAGCCCGCACGGCCGGGCCTCGTGGATGAGCGAGCCGTATTGAGTCAGGGCGCCGAGGCGCTCGGCCTGTCTTTGACGCTGGATGGGGCCACCCGGCTGCTGCGTCTCCTCGATGAGCTCGGGCGCTGGAGCCGCACCTACAACCTCACCTCGGTCACCGATCGGGGCGAGATGCTGACCCATCACCTGCTCGACAGTCTTTCGATCCACGGCGAGTTGCGCGGGGTCACGATCGCCGACGTCGGCACCGGTGCCGGTTTCCCCGGGCTTCCCCTGGCCGTCGTTTTCCCCGAGCGCCGCTTCACGCTCATCGACTCGGGTAACAAGAAGATCCGGTTTGTGGCCCACGCCGTGCGTTCGCTCGGCCTCGAGAACGTGATCGCACTGCACTCGCGCGTCGAGGGCCTGCATCCCGCTGCACCCTTCGACTGCGTGGTCGCTCGTGCATTTGCAGCGCTCCCCGAGCTGCTCGAGCGGGTCGACCCGCTCTGCGACGAGCACACGCGCGTGCTGGCCATGAAGGGGCGACGACCCGATCAGGAAGCCATCGGCGTGCGGCCGCCCTGGCGCATTTTGGAGACACAGCGCCTCGAGGTTCCGGGTCTCGACGAGGAGCGGCATCTGGTCGTGCTCGAGCGCGGCGAGCGGTAGACTGGACCCATGAAGCGCGTCATCGCGATCGCCAACCAGAAAGGTGGCGTCGGTAAGACGACCACCGCCGTGAATCTCGCGGCATCACTCGCGGCCACCAAGCGACGCACCCTGCTCATCGATCTGGATCCGCAGGGCAACGCGACGATGGGATGCGGAGTCGACAAGAGCCAGCTCAAACGCGGCAGCTGCGAGGTGCTGCTGGGCGAGGCGGACATGATCGGCTGCGTCGTGCCGGTCGAGAGCGCCGGCTTCAGCCTCCTGCCCGCGAACCAGGATCTCACCGCGGCCGAGGTACGCCTGCTGACCATGATCACGGGGCGCGAGATGAAACTGCGCAGTGCGCTCATGCCGGTGCGCGATGCCTACGAAGTGATCCTCATCGACTGTCCACCCGCGCTCAACATGCTGACCGTCAATGCACTCGTCGCCGCAGACAGCGTTCTCATTCCGATGCAGTGCGAGTACTACGCCCTCGAGGGCCTGTCGGCGCTGCTCTCGACCATCGAGCAGATCCGGGCTGCCGTGAATCCCGGGCTCGAGCTCGAAGGGCTGCTGCGGACCATGTTCGACCCACGGAACAATCTGGCCAACGAGGTCAGTGCACAGCTGCTCATGCATTTTCCGGACAAGGTGTTCCGCACGATCATTCCGCGCAACATCCGTCTGGCTGAAGCCCCCTCGTTCGGCAAACCCGTGCTATTCCACGACAAGGAGTCGCGTGGTGCGCTGGCGTACCTGGCCCTCGCCGGAGAGATGATCCGGCGCGAGGAAGAGAATCTGCCCGCCACGCAGGCGCGCCACGGCGAGGCCGAGTCCTCGGCCGCATCGGTGCCAGAGACGAACGTCCGGCCGGTCGAAGGGCCCGTGCCCTCTTAGGACTTCGCGCTCTTCGGCTTGCGGAAGAGCAGCATGAAGCGGTCGGTGACCTTGCCTTTCATCTCCGGCGCAAAGAACGCCTTCTGCCGGTCATCGGCCGGATTGCGCAATGCGTCGCTCTCCTTCACGAACACGAACCCCGCATCCTTGAAAACCTTCTTGACGTACGCCTCGTCGATGCGGTGCTGACCGTCACGCTTCTTGGCATATTCGGCCCCGGTTCCCGCGGGCGCCGCGTGATCGACGACGCCGACGAAGCCGCCGGGCTTCAGTGTCGCGAACAGATTCTTGAGAATGGGCTCCACGTGATCGTCGGTGATCCAGAACATGTCGTGGAACACGAGGTTCATCACCGCGCCGTCCAGAGAGTCGGGCGGCAGGCCGAGGTCATCGAGCGGCTTGTCGAGCCGTACGAGATTGGGCAGGCGATTGTTTGCGAGCCGCTCCTCCACGCGCTGGGTCGCCGTCTTGCCGTCGGGACCGGGCGGCCCCTTGTAGAAGTCGGGACTGTTCTGCATGTACACCTTGCCTTTCGGCCCGACGACGCGTGCGAGCAGCTCGGCCGTGTTGCCGCCGGTCGCGATGTACTCGAGCAAGGTCTGTCCGGGGCGGATGCCGAAGAACTGCAGCACGATCGCCGGCCGTCGGCCCTCGTCGCGCTGCTTGTCCGCCGCCGGCCGATCGGGGCTGTCGATCGCGGCCTGGATCGCCGGGCTGACTTTCGGCGCATCGGCCGTCGAGGCGAATGGACTGGCACAAAGCGCGGCAAGGACGAAAATCCAACGCAGGTTGCGCACGGGTCGATGCTCCTTGGAGGGGGGACAGGGGACGCAAGCCTAGTCGCGAGCGGATCGGCGCACAATCGCATCGAGTGACATTCCGACAATCCGCTATGATCCTCGCCCCATGATGCAGAAGAAGCCGAGTCTCGGGCGGGGGCTGGACGCCCTCATGGGAACCGTCAGCGCGCGGACTGCCGTCGGCGCGGGCGTCACGAGCGCTGAAGCGACCGAAGAGCTCGCACGGCTGCCGCTCGATCGCCTGCAACGCGGACGCTATCAACCGCGCATCGACATGCGTCCGGAGTCGTTGCAGGAGCTGGCCGACTCCATCAAGGCCCAGGGCGTCGTGCAGCCCATCGTCGTTCGTCCCATCGAAAGCGGACCGGGCGAAGCTCAGCGTTACGAGATCATCGCGGGCGAGCGGCGCTGGCGTGCCGCACAGATGGCCGGGCTCAACGACATCGCGGCCGTGGTGCGCCGCATCCCGGATGAGGCGGCGATCGCGGTCGCGCTCATCGAGAACATACAACGCGAGGATCTGAACCCGCTGGAGGAAGCGCGCGCCCTCGATCGACTCATCGGCGAGTTTCAGATGACCCATCAGCAGGCCGCCGACGCGGTCGGACGCTCGCGCGCGACCGTGACCAATCTGCTGCGCCTGCTCGAGCTCGCACCCGAGGTCTGTGAGCTGCTCGAGCGTCGCAAGATCGAAATGGGTCATGCGCGTGCGCTTCTGGGTCTCACCAACCGCCGTCAGCAGGCTGAGGTCGGCGCCCTCATCGCCAAGAAGTCGATCTCGGTACGGGAAACCGAAGCGGTTGTGCGGCGCATGGTCGATCCGCACGGGCAGGGCGGCAGTTCGCCTGCCGCGGCAGGCTCAACGGATCCGGACGTTCAGCGCCTCGAGCAGGATCTGGCAGAAAAGCTCGGCGCCAAAGTTGCGATTCAGCACACGAGCTCCGGCAAGGGCAAGCTCGTCATCAACTATCACAGCCTCGACGAGCTCGACGGGATCCTGGCGCACATCCATTGAGGCCCGCGTGGGCCCCCGGCATCTTCCGCTGTAGCCTTTTCGGCCGCGGCTCTCTATAATTCCGCGGCTTTGCCGACCGGTCACGTAAGTGGCTGTCGGATAAAGTAAAAGCCACGCCGTTCCCTCTTATCTCTCGCCCGCGATCGAGTGCATGCGGCAGCGTGGAGCACGGGGGCGCGGGCGTGTCACGAGTCCGCGGAGTTGAAGTGCAGTGATGGCCACGATCGGGCTGGCCGGAATACGGCGGCTCGCCTTCACGGTAGTGCTCGGTCAGGCCGCGATCACGCTGATCGCAGCGGCCGCGGCCGGCGCGCTCGTCGGCCCGGGCGCGGGACTGTCCGCGCTGCTGGGCGGTGGGGTCAGTACGGCCGGCAGTCTGGCGATGGCGCTGCTCGGGTTTCGCAGCCCGGACGGCGCAAGCGCAGGGGCGATGCTGGGGGCGCTTCTGCTTGGCGAGGCGGCGAAGTTCTGCGTGATCATCGTGCTCTTCGCGCTGGTGCTGACGTTGATAAAGACTTCCGCCGCCGCCATGTTCGCAACGTACGCGGCGACTTTTTTGGTGTACTTCATCGTGCTCGCCAGCTGGCTGCCGATGTTCGGGCGTGAGATGCGATAGAGATATGTTCCGGCAAAGCATGATCGGTGAAGCTCTGAGCCCCAACGAGTACATCGTCCATCACCTGACATTTCTCAGGAACAAGAACGCCGAAGCGGCTGCTCGACTTTTCGGCGATCAATCTCGACAGCGTATTCTTCTCGGTGCTGCTCGCCGTCGTCTTCGGCGGCACGTTCTATCTGGCGGCGCGCACGTGCAATGCCGACGTTCCGAGCCGCTTCCAGAACTTCGTCGAATGGGTGGTGGAGCAAGTCGACTCCCAGGTGAAGGACATCTTCCACGGCAAGAGCCGGCTCATCGCGCCACTGGCGCTGACCATCTTCTGCTGGATTTTTCTCTTCAATGCCCTCGACGTGGTGCCGCTCGATCTGCTGCCGCAAGCAGCCGGGGCCGCGGGCGTTGGCCACCTGCGCATCGTGCCGAGCACGGATCTCAACATCGTCTTCGGGCTGTCGCTGACGGTGTTCCTGCTCATCATCTTCTACAGCATCATGATGAAAGGCGTGGTCGGCTTTTTTGCGGAGTTCGCTCTGCATCCGCTGCGCATCAAGGGCAACCCGCTCGCGCAGGCTGCGGTTGCGCCCTTCAACATCGTGGTGGAGCTCGCGTCCTTCGTGGCGCGTCCCGTGTCGCTCGCGCTGCGGCTCTACGGCAACATGTTCGCGGGCGAGATGGTGTTCATCCTGATCGCGTTGATCACGCTCTCGAGCGGGTTCGCGGGACTGGTATCGGTTGGAGGCTGGATCGGAACGATCGGCTCGCTGGCGCTCGGCGTGCTCTGGTCGGTATTCGATCTGTTCATCGGCTTCCTGCAGGCCTTCATCTTCGCGATCCTCACCGTCGTCTATCTCGCGGCGGCGTCAGAGCACCATGATTGATCCGCGAGCAAACCGTTTTCGTAGCTAGGAGAGTTTGATGGAAAGCATTGCACACATCGAAGCCATGACGGTGCTGGCCGTCGGCATCATCTTCGGCATGGGCGCCTTCGGCACGGCAATCGGCTTCGGTCTGCTGGGCGGCCGGTTCCTGGAAGGCGCAGCCCGACAGCCTGAGCTCGCGCCGATGCTGCTCGGCCGCGCGTTCATCTTCGTCGCGCTGCTCGATGCGGTCACCTTCATCGGCATCGGCTTCGCGCTCTTCTTCACCTTCGCGAATCCGTTCGTCACGGCTGTGCAGCAGCTGTCGGGCACGCACTGAAGAGTCCGTCGCTTAGGAGTCGGCAGTGAACATCAACCTGACGCTCGTCATCCAGATGATCGTGTTCTCGGTCCTGGTCTGGTTCACGATGCGTTTCATCTGGCCGATGATTCTGGGGCCGATGGAGGAGCGCCAGCGCAAGATCGCGCTGGGCCTCGCTGCCGCCGAGAAGGGCCAACAGGACCTCAAGCAGGCCGAGGAGCGCATCGAGGCGATCGTGCGTGAAGCACGCGAGCGCGCCAATCAGATCATCGATCAGGCGCAGCGCCGCGCAAACGAAATGATCGAGGAGGCGAAAGCCGCCGCGACCCATGAAGGGCAGCGTTTGATCGCGAGTGCTCAGGAGCAGATCGAGCTCGAGGCAACCCATGCGCGCGAGAGCCTGCGCAAGGACGTGGCGCAGCTTGCGGTCGAGACCGCATCCAAGCTGCTCGAGCGCGAGATCGATCCGCGCAAGCACGCGGACCTGCTCGACAAGCTGGCGGCGCAGATCTAGATGGCGGACAGACTCACCATCGCCCGGCCGTACGCGAAGGCCGCCTTCGAGGAGGCCGTCGAGAAGAAGGCTCTCGAGGCCTGGTCACAGGTGCTGCACGCCGCGGCTACCGTGGTGCGCGACGCGCGTGTCGAGACCCTGCTCGACAATCCGCTCGTGACGCCCGAGGAGCTGGCTCAGCTCGTGAGCGGCATCGCCGGGGGAGAGCTGGGACAGGAGGCGCGTAACTTCGTGCTCACGCTCGCTGAGAATCGCAGGCTTGCCCTTCTTCCCGAGATCGCTACCCAGTTCGATGAGCTCAAGGATGAGGCGGAGGGGTATGCCGATGCGACCGTCACATCCGCCACCGAGCTCAACGAGCAGCAGCAGCGCCATCTCAGCGAGGCGCTGGCGCGCCGGCTCAAGCGCAAGGTGCGCCTGCAGTGTCAGGTCGACCCGCAGCTCATCGGCGGCGCCGTCGTGCGCTCGGGCGATCTGGTGATCGACGGCTCGATGCGCGCTCGATTGGAGCGCATGGCTTACGTGCTCACGGCATGACCGTGCGGCGCAGACATTCAGCGAGGAAGTAGACAGATGGCCATCAAGGCGACCGAGATCAGCGATCTCATCAAGCAACGCATCGAGAATTTCAAGTCCGTCACCGAAGCCCGCAATGTCGGCACGATCATTTCGGTCACCGATGGGATCGTGCGCATCCACGGCCTCGCGGATGTGCGCTACGGCGAGATGGTCGAGTTCCCCGGCAATACGTTCGGTCTGGCCCTCAACCTGGAGCAGGACTCGGTCGGGGCCGTCGTGCTGGGTGAGTACAAGCAGCTCGGCGAGGGGGACACGGTCAAGACGACCGGCCGCATCCTCGAGGTGCCGGTGGGGCCGGAGCTTCTCGGGCGGGTCGTCGATTCTCTCGGTCAGCCGATTGACGGCCGCGGCCCAATTGGCGCGTCGCGCACCGCGCCCATCGAGCGCGTCGCGCCCGGTGTGATCTATCGCAAATCGGTGAGTCAGCCGGTGCAGACCGGCTACAAATCAGTCGATGCGATGGTGCCGATCGGGCGCGGACAGCGCGAGCTCATCATCGGCGATCGCCAGACCGGCAAGACCGCACTCGCCATCGACACGATCATCAATCAGAAGACCTCGGGCATCAAATGCATCTACGTAGCGATCGGCCAGAAGCAATCCACCATCGCGAACGTCGTGCGCAAGCTCGAGGAGCATGACGCGCTCAAGCACACGATCATCGTGGCGGCGTCGGCCTCGACGCCCGCCGCGATGCAGTACATCTCGGCGTATTCCGGCGTGACCATGGGCGAGTACTTCATGGATCGCGGCGAGGATGCACTCATCATTTATGACGATCTCTCGAAGCAGGCCGTCGCCTATCGACAGATCTCGCTGCTGCTGCGGCGTCCGCCAGGACGCGAAGCCTTTCCGGGCGATGTGTTCTATCTGCACTCGCGCCTTCTCGAGCGCAGCGCCCGCGTCAGCGAAGAGTACGTCGAGATGGTCTCCAAGGGCGCCATCAAGGGCAAGACGGGCTCGCTCACCGGCCTGCCGATCATCGAGACGCAGGCCGGAGACGTGACGGCCTTCGTGCCGACGAACGTCATCTCGATCACGGATGGGCAGATCTTCCTCGAGACCGACCTCTTCAACGCCGGCGTGCGTCCGGCCATGAACGCCGGCATCTCCGTGTCGCGCGTCGGCGGCGCCGCGCAGACCGAGATCATCCGCAAGCTCGGTGGCGGCATCCGCCTGGCGCTGGCCCAGTACCGTGAGCTCGCGGCCTTTTCCCAGTTCGCCTCCGATCTGGACGAGGCGACGCGCAGACAGCTCGAGCGCGGACAACGCGTGACCGAGGTCACGAAGCAAAAGCAGTACGCGCCGATGTCGGTCGCCGAGATGGCGCTTTCCATCTACGCGGTCAACAACGGCTACATGGACAAGGTGGATCTCAAGAAGGTCGTCGCCTTCGAGGCGGCGCTGCAGGCGTTCGCCAAAACGAGTCATGCGGCCATGCTGTCCACCATCAACGCCAACCCGAAGCTCTCGAAAGAGAACGAAGCGGCCCTCAAGAAGTGCGTCGAGGACTTCGTCGCGACCGGGACTTACTGAGACGGCGGAGCAGCCATGCCGGGCACGAAGGAAATCCGCTCCAAGATCGCGAGTGTGAAGAGCACCCAGAAGATCACCAAGGCCATGCAGATGGTCGCGACGAGCAAGATGCGCCGCGCCCAGGAGCGCATGCGGGCCGCGCGACCATACGCGCAGAAGATGCTAGCGGTGATCGGCCATTTGAGCGAAGCCAATCCGGACTATCGCCATCCGTTTCTGGTGGAGCGTGAGCCCAAGGCGGTCGGCATCATCGTCGTCTCCACCGACCGCGGTCTGGCCGGCGCGCTCAATGCCAACGTCTTCAGACAGTCGCTGCAGCTGTTGCGCGAGTGGCAGGGCAAGAGCATCGCGGTGAGTCTGTGCATCATCGGCGCAAAGGGACTCGCGTTCTTCCGCCGGCTCGGGACTCCGATCGTGGCGAACGTCTCCGGACTCGGCGATCGGCCGCACGTCAAGGACCTGATCGGCGCGGTGAAGGTGATGCTGGATGCGTATCGTGAGGGCAGGATCGATCGGCTCTTTCTGGTCAACGCGCAGTTCGTCAACACCATGACGCAGAAGCCGGCGGTGCAACAGCTATTGCCGGTGCAGGAAATGGACACGCAGGGGCTCGCCGAGCACTGGGATTACATCTATGAGCCCGAGGCGTCGGCCATCCTCGACGGCCTCCTCATGCGCTACATCGAGTCACAGGTCTACCGTGGCGCCGTCGAGAACGTCGCCTCCGAGATGGCCGCGCGCATGGTCGCGATGAGAGCTGCCTCCGACAATGCAGGCAAGCTGATTCAAGAGTTGCAACTGATCTACAACAAAGCCCGTCAGGCTGCGATCACCAAGGAGCTCTCGGAGATCGTCGGCGGCGCGGCAGCCGTTTGAGGAAGACATCATGGCCGAAGGCAAGATTACCCAGATCATCGGCGCGGTCGTCGACGTCGAATTTCCGCGCGATGCCATTCCGCACGTCTATGAGGCCTTGAAGCTCGCCGACGCCGATCTGACGTTCGAAGTCCAGCAGGAGCTCGGTGACGGTGTGGTGCGTACGATCGCCATGGGCTCCTCCGAGGGCCTCAAGCGCGGACTCGCAGTGCGCGCCACGGGCGGCCCGATTGCAGTGCCCGTCGGTGAAGGCACGCTCGGCCGAATCATGGACGTGCTCGGCCGGCCGCAGGACAACCGTGGACCAGTGACGACCAAGGAGACCCTGCCGATTCATCGTGCGCCGCCGTCCTTCGAGGAACAGGCCGGCGGACAGGATCTCTTGATCACCGGCATCAAGGTCATCGATCTGCTCGTGCCCTTTGCCAAAGGCGGCAAGGTAGGCCTGTTCGGTGGCGCCGGCGTGGGCAAGACCGTGAACATGCTCGAGCTCATCAACAACATCGCCAAGCAATATCGCGGACTTTCCGTATTCGCCGGCGTCGGTGAGCGCACCCGCGAGGGTAACGACTTCTATCACGAGATGATCGAGTCGGGCGTCATCGACAAGGACAACCTCGGCAACTCGAAGGTCGCGATGGTCTACGGTCAGATGAATGAGCCGCCGGGCAACCGCCTGCGCGTCGCGCTCACGGGTCTGACGATGGCCGAGTATTTTCGCGACGAGACGACGGCGGACTCCGGTGGCAAGGGTCGCGATGTGCTCTTTTTTGTCGACAACATTTATCGCTACACGCTCGCGGGCACCGAGGTCTCGGCGCTTCTGGGACGCATGCCCTCCGCCGTGGGCTATCAGCCCACGCTTGCGGAGGAGATGGGCGTGCTGCAGGAGCGCATTACCTCGACACGCAAGGGCTCGATCACTTCGATTCAGGCCGTGTACGTCCCCGCGGACGATCTGACGGATCCTTCGCCGGCCACGACCTTCGCGCACCTGGACGCCACCGTCGTGCTGTCACGCCAGATTGCATCTCTGGGCATTTATCCCGCCGTGGATCCGCTTGATTCCACGAGCCGGCAGCTCGACCCCCTGGTCGTCGGTGAAGAGCACTACAACACAGCCCGGGGCGTGCAAGCGGTCCTGCAGCGCTACAAGGAGCTGCAGGACATCATCGCGATCCTTGGCATGGACGAGCTGTCCGAGGAGGACAAGCTGACCGTTTACCGGGCACGCAAGGTGCGCAACTTCCTGTCGCAGCCTTTCAACGTGGCGAAAGTCTTCACCGGTCAGGATGGCAAGATCGTGCCTCTGAAGGACACGATTCGCGGCTTCCAGGGAATCATCAACGGCGAGTTCGACGCGCTGCCCGAGCAGGCCTTCTACATGGTCGGCGGCATCGACGAGGCCGTTGCGAAGGCGAAGACTCTGCAGTAGGCATCGACGCAAGTCACACGAAGTAACGCCATGGCCGATACACACACCATCCACGTCGACATCGTCAGCGCCGAGGGCGAACTGTACTCCGGCGAGGCGACGATGGTGTTCGCGCCGGCCTCGGAGGGCGAAGTCGGCATCACGCCACGCCACGCCCCTTTACTGACGCTGCTCAAGCCCGGCGAGGTGCGAGTGCAGTCGCCCGACGGAGCCGAACACATCTACTACGTCGGGGGCGGCGCGATGGAGATTCAGCCCTCGAAGGTGACCGTCCTCGCCGACACGGCACTGCGCGCCAAGGACATCGACGAAGCAGCAGCGGTCACGGCAAAGCAGCGTGCCGAGGAAGCGATGCGCGACCGTAGCGGGCGGATCTCCCTCGCTGAGGCGCAAGCCGAGCTCGCGCGCGCTGTCGCGATGCTCAGGGTCCTGGAGCGCTTGCGCCGTCTGCGATCCTGACCGACGATCGTAAGACAAGGGAGCGCTGCATGAAGACGCGCGCGAAGCCAGCCAGCCCACCTATCTCGATCGTGATCCTGGCCGCCGGTCAGGGAAAGCGCATGAACTCGGACCTGCCGAAGGTCCTGCAGCCGCTCGCCGGTCGTCCGCTGCTTGCCCACGTCATCGCTACCGCGCGCAGTCTTAAGCCCGCATCGGTGCACGTGGTCTACGGTCACGGCGGCGATCGGGTGCTCGAAGCGTTGCGTGCCGAGCCCGTGAAGTGGGTGCAGCAGGCCCAGCAACTGGGGACTGGGCATGCCGTGTTGCAGGTCGCCCCGCAGCTGCCCGACGACGCGCTCATTCTCATTTTGTATGGCGATGTGCCACTCATCACGCGGGAAACGCTGGAGAAGCTCATCGCGCTCGCGAGCACCCGGGAGCTCGGCCTTCTGACGGTTCAACTCGATGATCCGACCGGTTACGGACGCGTGGTCCGAGACAGCAGAGGACGTGTTCGTCGAGTGGTCGAGCAGAAGGACGCATCGAAGAAGGAGCTCGCGATCGACGAGTGCAACACGGGCGTACTCGCTGCACCTGCGCGAAATCTGAAGAAGTGGCTGGGCCGTCTCAAGAACGACAATGCTCAGCGTGAGTATTACCTTACCGATGTTATCTCGATGGCGGTGAAGGATCGCATCACCGTCAGACCGTTGCTCGCAACGTCAGTCGAAGAGGTTCTCGGGGTCAACGATAAGAGTCAGCTCGCCGTCGTCGAGGCGGCCTATCGCCGTCGTCGCGTCGGGGATCTGATGTCAGCAGGGGCTACCGTCATCGATCCGCAGCGGCTCGACGTGCGCGGCAGCGTCGAGCTGGGTCGGGACGTAGTTCTCGACGTCAACGTCGTGTTCGAGGGCCGCGTGCGACTCGGCAATCGCGTCCGGATCGGACCAGGATGCGTCATCCGTGATGCGGTCGTCGGTGATGACACGGAAATCTTCGCGCACTGCGTGGTCGACAACGCCATCATCGGCGAGTCCTGCCGGGTTGGTCCCTTCGCACGCATCCGTCCATCGACGACACTCGCGGCGAATGTTCACATCGGCAACTTCGTCGAAGTGAAGAACAGCCAGCTCGGTGTCGGCAGCAAGGCGAACCACCTGACCTACCTCGGCGATACGGTCGTGGGCGTAGATGTGAACGTCGGTGCGGGCACGACCCCCCTTCTGTTCCTTGCTCCACACCGAGCTGCTGTTCTTCACTTCGACGAAGTTACCGATATGAACATTCGCCGCGGCGTTGTGATGACAAATGTACGACCAACCGCAGACTCGCCGATGATGCGTTTCGACCACGCATGCGCGAATTCCGTGTCATCACCGACACGCTCACGATACGCACCCCGACCGACGCACCGAGTCGCACGCGGCCCTCGACACGACGTGACTCGGAAACCCACCCGCTCGACGCGCCGCGCACGTCGGCGGTCAGACAGTCTCGACGTCACGTCGGTCGAGGCCGCGGCGACTCGCATCGCGCCGGTCGGCCAGGAGCGTCACCGGAGCGGTCGTCGGGAGACACGGAACTCGCGCACGCGGGTCGACAACGCCACATCGGCGAGCCGCCGGGTGGTCCCTCGCACGCACCGTCCATCGACGACACTCGCGGCGAAGTCACATCGGCACTCGTCGAGGAGACAGCCAGCTCGGGTCGGCAGCAGGCGACACGACCTACTCGGCGAACGTCGGGGCGTAGAGGATCGGCCGCACCGACGTCACATCACGCCCACGACGTATCGCCGAGGTAGGTCAGTGGTCGCCTGCGCCGACACCGAGCTGCGTCTTCACTCGTGATGCCGAGGACTCCGCCTCGTCGAGACGTCGGCACCCCCGCACTCCCGCGTTCACCGCCCACCTCTCCCCCTCCCCCGATCTTCGCGCACGCTTCACACGCCATCATCGCAGTCCTCCTTGTCCCTTCGCACGCATCCGTCCATCGACGACACTCGCGGCGAATGTTCACATCGGCAACTTCGTCGAAGTGAAGAACAGCCAGCTCGGTGTCGGCAGCAAGGCGAACCACCTGACCTACCTCGGCGATACGGTCGTGGGCGTAGATGTGAACGTCGGTGCGGCCGATCACCTGCAACTACGACGGCGCCAACAAGTGGCCGACGCACATCGAGGACCGCGCATTCATCGGCTCGGGCAGTATGCTCGTCGCGCCGGTGCGGATCGAAGCCGGAGCGACGATCGGCGCGGGCTCGACGATCACGCAGAACGCGCCGCGTGAGCAGCTGACACTCGGACGCGCGCGTCAGGTCTCCATCGAAGGCTGGCAGCGTCCCAAGAAACGCGAACGCTGATCGAGGCCAGTCAGCCCCGCTCGTGGTGCCAGTCGCTCCAGTAGTCGCCGAAACGTTCTGAGAACTCGGCGGGCTTCTCGTCGTATAACCGCTCACCGAGCACGATTGCCTTGTCCTGCAGCTCCGTGCGGCATCGATCGATAAGCGCGACGAGTGCGCTGCGCATCGAAAGCTGAGGAAACAGCTCCCGGTTCCCGAGGACTTTCTCGCGCAGCACCGCAAGATCGTGATCATCGCCGAGATAGTCAGCGAGCTGATGTGCCTGATCGGCAAGCTCTCCGACCAGGCCCGGCCAAAGGGGCTTCAGCAGCTGCAGCTGATGCCACAAATATTTCACTTGCTTTCGCCACTCGTGCAGTCGCTCGTTCGAGCGCTTCGCGCGCGCGAGCGCGAGCCCCTGGCGGCCCTTTCCATAGATGCACCTGAGGCCCTCGCCAAGTACCGACCAGCCGTGCCGGCCGACGCGCCATCGCGAGCTGCGCCTTTGAACCTCGGTCAAGGTCGTGCGCTGCGCCTGCAGAGCCGTCGGCCCTCGAAGCAGTCTTCTGCGTGAATCCCTGCGCTCGCGCTGCAGGAGCCGCTGCAGCCGCTCGAGCGGCAGCGTGCGCGCCGGGGGCCCGTAGCGCTTGACGATCGCATCGAGCTGGTCGAGCAAGGCTTTCCCATCGCGTAGCGTGCTGAGCGGGCGCGCGGCATCGCGAAGCGCCGTATTCTCACGTGTGAAGGCGGTGTCACCAATGGCCGGGCGCAGCATGCGCAGGATTGCGCGCGCCTTTTTCAAATGCTTGCGCGCACGGTGCACGGCCTCGTCCGAGACGCGTCGGACCTGCAGCGCCTCCAGAGCCCTCTTTACCTCATGCTGCGCTACGCGGCGCGCGCCGTGCGTTCCCGGCTCGGAACGCGTGATGTCGTGCGCCACAACCTAACTCTCGATCTCGTTCCGTATCATTTTCTTCTGTGATCAGGCACCCGACCGAAATCATAGGGGAAGTGCGGGGCTGTATGCAGCGGCCCGTTCCGGTCGGCTCTTCGGCCTCCCCGCCACCGCCGGCTTGGCTTCAGGGCCACGAGGGAGCGGTCCAGCCCGCGACCGAGTTCACGATTAGCCGCGCGCAATCAGCGGCTTAGCGGCGATTCAGGCACACTATGGAATATGTGTGGAATCGTCGGAGCGGTCGCCGAGCGCAATATCGTCCCCATCCTCATGGAGGGTCTGCGCCGGCTGGAATACCGCGGCTATGATTCCGCCGGCATCGCAGTCCTCAATGGCTCCGACAGTCTCACGCGCCTGCGCACGGTCGGTAAGGTCAAGGTGCTGCAGGATGCCATCGATCAGAATCCGACCGGGGGCAAGATCGGCATCGCGCATACGCGTTGGGCTACTCACGGCGTACCAAGCGAGCGCAACGCGCATCCGCACATCTCGCGCGACGGTCTTGCGATCGTTCACAACGGCATCATCGAGAATCACGAAGAACTACGCGCCGAGCTGAAGCGCGAGGGCTACGAGTTCACTTCCGAGACCGACACGGAGGTGATCGCGCATCGCATTCATCATCATTTGAAGACGGTGAGTGACCTGTTCAAGGCGGTGCGGGCCACCGTCGCCGAGCTCGAAGGCGCTTATGCGCTCGCGGTCGTGAGCGAGCATGATCCGGATCGCATCATTCTGGCGCGCGAAGGCTGTCCGGTCGTCATCGGCCTCGGAGTGGAGGAAAACTTCGTCGCCTCGGATGTCGCCGCCCTTCTTCCGGTGACTCGTCGTTTCATGTTTCTGGAGGAAGGCGACGTCGCCGAGATCCGGCGCAGGTCCGTGCGGGTCATCGACAAGGACGGCAACAGCGTCGAGCGATCCGTGCGCGACAGTGAATTGAGCGCAGATGCGGCGGAGAAAGGTCAGTACCGCCACTTCATGCTCAAGGAAATTCACGAGCAGCCACGCGCAGTCGCGAACACCCTGCAGGAGCGCGTCGCGAACGGGCGCCTGCTCGAGGCCGCGTTCGGTCCGGCGGCCACTCAGGTCTTCAGGCGCACCGAGCACGTGCACGTCGTTGCATGCGGCACGAGCTATCACGCGGGCGTCGTCGCCCGCTATTTCATCGAACAGATTTGCAAGCTGACGTGCACGGTCGAGATCGCGAGTGAGTACCGCTACCGCAGCCCGGTCGTTCCGCGAAACTCTTTGTTCGTGACGATCTCGCAGTCCGGCGAGACCGCCGACACACTCGCGGCATTGAGACTCGCAAAGCAGGCGGGTTATCTGTCGACGCTCGCGATCTGCAACGTGCCAGAGAGCTCGCTGGTACGGGAGTCGGAGCTCGTGATGCTCACCAGAGCCGGCCCCGAAATCGGTGTTGCCTCCACCAAAGCTTTCACGACCCAGCTCGCCGCGCTCGGAATGCTCGTCGTCGGACTCGCGAAGCATCATTGCGCGGACGCCGAGCGCGAGCGTGGGCTCGTGACGCGCCTGGTGGAGCTGCCCTCGCTCATCGAAAAGACACTCGCGCTCGACCCGGTCATCCACAAGCTCGCGGAGCGCTTCGCCGAGAAGCGGCATGCACTGTTCCTCGGGCGCGGCGCGCTGCATCCGATCGCGATGGAAGGTGCGCTCAAGCTCAAGGAAATCTCGTACATCCATGCTGAGGCGTACCCCGCGGGCGAGCTCAAGCACGGACCGCTCGCCCTGGTCGATGCCGAAATGCCGGTCATCACCGTTGCGCCGAACAACGATCTGCTCGAGAAGCTGAAGTCGAACCTCATGGAAGTCCGAGCGCGCGGCGGCGAGCTGATCGTGTTCGCCGACCCGGAGGCAGGCTTCGCCGACGAGGATGGCGTGACGGTGATCAACATGCCCAAGCACGTGACGTACTTCCAGGCTCCCGCGGTGTATACGATTCCGCTGCAACTGCTGGCCTATCACGTCGCCATCCTCAAGGGCACTGACGTTGATCAGCCGCGCAACCTGGCCAAGAGCGTCACCGTCGAGTAGCCACACTGGCTGAGGAGGCGCTAAAGTCCACGAAGTGGACAAGCGCCTTTTTCACGACTACATCGACAGCTTCAACTCGCGATGACTTCGCGGGCTTTGGCAAGTACTACGCCGAGGATGTGCTGTTCGAGCTCGGCCGCAAGAAGCAACTGCGCGGCCGCCAGGCGATTCTGGATTTCTATCGCGAAGTCAAGGCGCGGATGCGCGAGACCCTCGAGATCCGCAACGTGATCTGCGACGGGGACGGACTCGCCGCCGAGATCGCCACCGAGTTCGTGGCGCTCGAGGACTGGCCGGACTTCATCGCCGGCGCGATGAAGAAGGGCGACAGCATTCGCATCCTGAGCTTCGTCCACTACCGCATCCGGGACGGCAAGTTCACGCACATTCGATCGACTCGTTTCCAATGACGCAGGTCGACGCGCAGAGCTTCGATTACATCGTCATCGGAGCCGGCTCGGCCGGCTGCGTGGTTGCGAGTCGTCTGAGCGAGGAAAAGGACCGTTCCGTGCTGCTGCTCGAGGCAGGCGGCCGGGACAGCCACTTCCTGCTGCGCATGCCGCTCGGGTTCCTGCGGGCGATGCTGCAGCCGCGTTTCTCCTGGAGCTACCTGAGCGAGCCGGAACCGAACCTGAACGGCCGGCGCGTCTTCCTGCCGCGCGGCCGCGTCCTCGGCGGCTCGGGCTCGATCAACGGCATGTTCTACATGCGCGGCCATTCGCTCGATTTCGACACCTGGCGGACTATGGGCTGCGAGGGCTGGGGCTACGCGGACGTGCTGCCCTACTTCAAGCGCATGGAGACGAGCTGGCGCGGCACCGGAAAGTATCACGGTGGCAGCGGTCCGATGTATGTCGTGCCCGATCGACACGACGCGCCTGCTGCACGAGCCTTTGGTGCAGACCGCTGCTGCAGCCGGATTCAATGTGACGGACGACATCCACGCAGAAGTGGAGGAAGGGTTTGCGCGCGGCGAGGTGACCATCGATCGGCGCGGCCGCCGCGGGAGCACGTCCTGGGCCTACCTTCATCCGGCCATGTCGCGTCCGAATCTGACCGTGACGCTGCATGCGCAGGCGACTCGCGTGCTCGTGGAGCGAGGCCGCGCCGTCGGGGTGGAATACCGTCACCAGGGCGGCGAGTTGCGCCAGGTGCGAGCCAATCGCGAGGTCATTCTCTCGGGTGGCAGCTACAACTCACCGCAGCTGCTGATGCTCTCGGGCATCGGGCCGGCGGAGGAGCTGCGCGCGGTGCGGCATCACGCCGGTGCTCGATCTGCCTGGCGTCGGCCGCAATCTTTCCGAGCACCCGCATATCCCCGTTGAGTTCGAGGCGAGCGTGCCCGACACGTTCCTCAACGAGCTGCGCTTCGATCGGGCGGCATTCTCGGTCATGCAGTGGGCGTTGTTCGGGAAGGGCGCCTTTGCGACCCAGATCAACAGCTGCAATGTCGTGATCCGCACGCGCCCCGATCTGGCGCAGCCTGATGTACAGCTCATGTGCAATCCGGTGAGCATGGGCGCGCACCTGTGGTTCCCGCTTCTCACGGCACGCCCTCAGCACCGCGTCACGGCGGATGTCGTCGTGCTGCACCAGGCAAGCCGCGGCCGGGTCGCGCTGCGCTCCGCGGACCCTCAGGATGCGCCGCGCGTTTTTCTCAACCTTTTCTCCGAGCCCGCCGATCTCGCGATCGCCCGCCGGGGTATCGAAGCGGCGCGCCGGATCTATGCCACAGCTCCGCAGGCGCGGCTCGTCGGTCGAGCCATACGGCCTGCATCAGAACTGAAGAGTGACGCTGAGCTTGATGCCTATATCCGCGAGACCGCCGGAGTGACCCAGCATCCGGTCGGCACCTGCAGCATGGGAAAGGACGCCGATGCGGTGGTGGATCCCGAGCTGCGCGTGCGTGGCATCGAGCAACTGCGCGTGGCGGATGCGTCCATCATGCCCACGGTGCCCGGAGGCAACACCAACGCGGCGACGATCATGGTGGCCGAGAAGGCATCGGACTTGATTCTCGGTCGTCCCGCATTGCCGCCGGAACGCGTTCGCGGCTGAGCACGTGGCCGTGGTGCGCGTCCTCGTCATCCGACACGCGGTGGCTTTCGAGCGTGACCGGCAGCGCTGGCCGGACGACGGCAAGCGCCCGCTCACCACCGAAGGCATTCAGAAGTTCCGCAAGGGTGCCCGGGGTCTCGCGCGGCTGGCCGGCCCGGCGGAGCATGTGCTGACGAGTCCGCTCGTGCGCGCGGTACAGACCGCCGAGATTTTGACGGCCGTCACCGGCTGGCCCGCGGCACTCGAGGTTCCGCATCTCGCCCCCGGACAGAGCACGCAGCAGGCGCTGGCGCTCATCCGTAAGCACTCCGCGACCTGTCTCGCAGTCGTCGGACACGAGCCCGGTCTGTCGCGCCTGGTGGCGATCGCCATCGGTGGAACGGCGAGCCGCGCTTCGATCGCGCTCAAGAAGGGCGGCGTTGCCTGTCTGGAATTCGGTCGCGTAGTGCGGCCGGGAGGCGCTCAGCTTCTCTGGCTCGCGACGCCCCGGCTTTTGCGATCGCTCAGTTGAGCCTCGAGATCGTACGCATCCGCGCCGGTCACCTCGATGTCAGCCCATTCTCCGGGTTTGATTCCCGCGGCGCGCCGGATTCGCACGACGCCATCGATCTCGGGTGCGTCGGCCTGCGTGCGGGCGATCGCGATCCGGTTCTTGACCTCGTCCACCAGGACGCGCATTCGCGTGCCGACGCGCAGCGCAAGACGGCGCTCGCTGATGGCGCGTGCGCGCTCCATGAAGCGCGCATAGCGCTCCTCCTGCACCGGAGCTGGAACGTGATCGGGTAGCGCGTTCGCACGCGCTCCATCGACCGGAGAGTATTTGAAGCAGCCGACGCGATCGAGCTGCGCCTGATCGAGCCAGCTGAGAAGCTCGGCGAACTCGGCTTCGGTCTCGCCAGGGAAGCCGACGATGAAAGTGCTGCGCAGCGTGAGCTGCGGGCACTCGCGTCGCCAACGCCGGATCCGCTCGAGGGTGTCCTCCGAGTGCGCCGGTCGACGCATGCGCCTCAGGACGCTCGGGCTCCCGTGCTGAAAGGGAATATCCAGGTACGGCAGCACGCGCCCGTCGGCCATCAAGGGAATGACCGCGTCCACGTGCGGATACGGATACACATAGTGCAGGCGCACCCAGACCCCGAGCGTTCCCAGCGCGCGCGCCAGGTCGATGAATCGCGTCTCGTGCGACTTCCCGCGCCACGGCGCGCTCTGATAACCGATGTCCGAGCCGTAGGCGCTCGTGTCCTGTGAGATGACGAGCAGCTCCTTGACACCCGCCGCGACGAGACGCTCGGCCTCGCGCAGCACCTCATCGATCGGACGACTCGCCAGGCGCCCGCGCATCGCCGGGATGATGCAGAAGGTGCATTTGTTGTTGCAGCCTTCCGAGATTTTCAAGTACGCGTAGTGACGCGGTGTCAGTCGGATGCCTTGCGGCGGCACCAGGTCGACGAATGGATCGTGCCGCGGAGGCAGGTGCTCGTGAACCGCCGAGACCACGTCCTCGTACGCATGCGGTCCCGTGACGCGCAGCACCCGTGGATGGCGCTCGAGGATGCGCTCGGGCTTCGCGCCCAGGCAGCCGGTGACGATGACGCGGCCGTTCTGCTCGAGTGCCTCCCCAATTGCATCGAGGGACTCATCCACCGCCGCGTCGATGAAGCCACAGGTGTTGACGACAACCACGTCCGCACCGTCATACGTCGCAGCGACGACATAGCCCTCCGAGCGCAGCCGGGTGAGGATGCGCTCCGAGTCCACCAATGCCTTGGGGCAGCCGAGGCTGACGAAGCCGATCTTGGGGGCGCGGGAGGGCATGCGGGAGGCGTCAGCGGGGTCGCGGACGCGTGCGTCTTACTGGTCCGGAGCGCTTCGAGCCGTCTCGGCGGCTGCGCCGTCCGGTTGGGGCTCGGCATTGCGGACGCCGCGCAAAGCCAGAAAGATCGCAAGGGCTGCCAGTGGCGCCAGCAGCCACGGCCAAATCGCCGTGCGCCGTTCCGGTGGGGCGTGCAGCGATGAGGTGGGCTTTGCCATCGCGCGGAGCGTACGCCGCACCCTTCCCGGCGGCAACTTGCACATGCACAATCGCGCCGGGATCGCAGTCGGTCTCGGCGCGTTGATACAGCCAGGAATCGAAGAAATGACTCGTCGTGGTCGAATCTCTGCGCGCCCTCGCACCGTGAATGAGCTGGGTCCGACCGGCCTCCTGGCCTTGGGCCCAGCTGCAGAGCGTGACAGTTATCTCTATGTGCCGGCAGGCTGCCGGGCGGCGCAGGCGGCGCCCTTCATGCTGCTCCTGCATGGCTCGGGCGGGCATGCTCATCATGGCGTGGATGTACTGCAGGCGCTTGCGGATGAGTTCGGGCTGATCATCGCAGCGCCAGCCTCGGCGGATTACTCGTGGGATGGCGCGCTGGGCCGCCATGGAACGGACATCGCCGTCATCGGACGCGCGCTGGAGCACGTATTCGCGAGCTACGCCGTCGATGCGGCGCGAACCGCAATCGGAGGCTTCTCAGACGGCGGGTCGCGTGCGCTGGCGCTCGGGCTGGCAAATGGCGATCTCTTTACGCACGTCATCGCTTTTTCCCCAGGATCCATCGCGATCACCGAGGAGTTCGGACAGCCTAAGGTCTTCATCGCGCACGGGACTCGGGATGAGATTCAGCCGATCTTCGCCTGCAGCCGGCGCGTCGTGGCGCAGCTCGAGCGCATGGGGTTCGACCCCGAGTACGTCGAGTTCGAAGCCGGCCATCGCATCCCCGAGGACATCGCGCGCCAGGCGGTCCGGTGGCTCACAGAAGCTCCCGAATCCGCGCCCGAGCCGGTCCCTTCCCGAGCTTCAGAAAGCCGATCGTCACGGGAAGGCTGAAGCGTCTCGGGCGCCGCGCCGCCCGCGCCAAAACTGTGCGGCACGTATCTCGCAAAGCCGCACGTGCTCATGCATAGTCGATTCATTGTGGAGCCCCAGGCGTGAACGGCGAACATCGCAAATTTCTATTCGTATCGCTCACTGGTCTCATCAGTGACATCGCCTGGCAGGTCGCCAAGGAAGGCCACGAGGTCAAATACCACATCCGCGATGAGAAGGACCGTGACATCGCGGACGGCTTCGTCGCCAAGGTGGACGCGTGGGAGTCCGAGGTCGACTGGGCCGATGTCATCGTCTTCGACGACACGCTCGGGCAAGGCGAGATTGCGCAGCAGCTGCGCTCGCGAGGCAAGCTCGTCGTCGGTGGAACCGCGTACACGGACCGGCTCGAGGACGATCGCTCATTCGGCCAGGAGGAGCTCAAGAAGGTGGGCGTGAACATCCTGCCTTATCGTGAGTTCGACAATTTCGATGATGCCATCGCCTACGTGAAGGACAATCCCGAGCGCTACGTGATCAAGCCATCCGGAGCCGCCGGGAACGTGAAGCGCCGCCTGTTCGTGGGCGACGAGGAGGACGGTCAGGATGTGATCCGCGTCCTCGAGGCCTACAAGAAATCATTTCCCGACGAGATCAGGATCTTCCAGCTGCAGCGGCGCGTCACGGGTGTCGAGGTCGCGGTCGGCGCTTTCTTCAATGGCAAGGAGTTCATCTATCCGCTGAATGTGAACTTCGAGCACAAGAAGCTCTTCCCCGGCAACATCGGTCCCTCCACCGGCGAGATGGGTACCGCCATGTTCTGGAGTGGTCCGAATCGGCTCTTCAACTCGACGCTCAAGAAGATGGAGCCGCGACTGGCCGAGGAGAGCTATGTCGGCTACATCGACCTCAACTGCATCGTGAACGGCAACGGCATCTATCCGCTCGAGTTCACGGCCCGCTTCGGCTATCCCACCATCAGCATCCAGCAGGAAGGCATGACGACTCCGATCGGGCAATTCCTGAGCGATCTGGCCGCCAGTGCGAATCCGAAGCTCAAGGTCAAGAGCGGCTTTCAAATCGGTGTGCGCGTGGTCGTATCGCCCTTCCCCTTCGATGATGACGCGACGTTCCTGTCCGTGTCCAAGAACGCGGCGATCCTGTTCAAGAAGGGCATCCCCGAAGAGGTTCACATCGAGGATGTGAAGCAGGTGAATGGCCAGTGGTACGTGGCGGGCACCTCGGGTGTCGTGCTCGTCGTGTGCGGAGTCGGGCAGACGATGCGTCAGGCCCAGGCCCAGGCGTATTCGCGAATCCGCAATATCATGATTCCCGACATGTACTATCGCGACGACATCGGCGAGCGCTGGTTCGAGGACCACGACAAGCTGCATACCTGGGGCTATCTGCGCGAAGTTTGAGACGGCCATGACCAAGATCCTGGGAGTCGCTGGGAGCCTGCGCAGCGGCTCATTCAACGCCGCGCTGCTGCGGGCCGCCGCTGAGCTGATGCCCGCGGGCTCATCCCTCGAGAGCGGAACGATTCACGGCATTCCGCTCTACAACTTCGATGTGGAGCAGCAGGGTATTCCTGCGGCGGTCGCGCGCCTGAAGGAGCAGATCACGGAAGCTGATGGGCTGCTGCTCGTCACGCCGGAATACAACAACTCGATCCCCGGTGTCTTCAAGAACGCGATTGACTGGCTGTCGCGTCCACCGCCCGATGTGCCGCGCATCTTCGGCGGCCGGGCCGTGACGCTGATCGGCGCCTCACCGGGAAATTTCGGAACCATCAGCGCACAGCGTGCCTGGTTGCCCGTTCTACGTACGCTCCGGACGCGGCCGTGGTTTGGGGCTCCGCTGTATGTGACGGGGGCCGCCAGGGTGTTCGACGAGGCGGGACGGCTCATCGACGAAGGCGTCCGACGCCGCCTCGCGGAGCTGCTCGAGGGCTTCGTGCAGTACGTCACCCAGAGCGTCAGACATTAGAACCGCTTCAGCCCGCGAACCCGTGCGCTTCGATCGCGCTTATTACCGTCGTTACTATCTCGACCCGAGGACGGCCGTCACGTCGCCTCACGAGATGCGCGCCCGGGCGGCGCTCATTGCCGCCTATTGCGACTACGTCGGCTTGCCGGTGCGCCGCATTCTCGATGCCGGTTGCGGGACCGGGCTCATGCGCGCCGAGCTCCTCAGGCGCTTGAAAAAGGCGACGTACGTGGGTCTCGAGCTGAGCGACTATCTGTGCGCGCGCTACGGCTGGGCGCAGGGCCGCATCGAGGAATATTCCCAGCCGGTGCCGTTCGATCTCGTCATCTGCTACGACGTGGCGCAGTACCTCGATGACAAGACCGCACGGCGCGCGGCGGCCAATCTCGCGCGTCTGTGCAGGGGCGTGCTCTACTTCACCGCGCTCACTCGCGCCGACTGGCGCCACAACTGCGACCGCCGCCGCACCGATCCGGACGTGCACATGCGCACGGGCGAGTGGTATCGCAGCGCATTGAAGCGAGGTTTTCGGGAAGTCGGAGCCGGCTTCTGGCTGCGCCGTGGCGCACCGCTCACGGTGTGGGAGCTCGAGAGCTGATGAATGCTACGATCGCGCCTACGAATGGCCTCGTTCAAGGATCACTTCTCGGCGCTCGCCGCGCAGTATGCGGCGTTCAGACCGACTTATCCCTCCGAGCTGTTCGCGTACCTTGCCGGTCTGTGCGCACAGCATCGGTTGGTGTGGGACTGTGCCTGTGGCAACGGGCAGGCGAGCGTGCCTCTGGCGCAGCACTTCCAAAGCGTGGTCGCCTCCGATGCGAGCGCCCAGCAGATTGCCGCGGCGACTGCGCATCCTCGCATTTCCTATCGGGTCGCTCCCGAGAGCCAAAGCGGACTTGAGACAGGCTCTGTCGATCTCGTGACCGTGGCGCAGGCACTGCACTGGCTGGACCTCGAGCGCTTCTACGCGGAGGCCGCGCGCGTCCTCGGCCCCGGCGGATGGCTCGCGGTCTGGATTTACGGCGTGCCACGCGCCCGCGAGCCGGATATCGACTCGGCGATCGGCCGGTTTGCCAGCGAAACCGTGGGTCCGTACTGGCCGCCCGAGCGCGCGCTCGTCGATAGCGGCTATCGAACGCTGCCTTTCCCCTTCGCCGAGGAAGTCACGCCGCCCTTCCACATGGAGCAACGCTGGAGCCTGCCGCATTTTCTGGGGTACGCGCGCAGTTGGTCGGCCACCGCACGTTACGTCGCCGAGAAGGAGGTCGACCCCGTCCTCGCGCTTGAAGAGGAGCTGCAGCGGATGTGGGGCATCCCGGAATCGGAGCGAGCCATCATCTGGCCGCTGTCGCTGCGCGTCGGCGCTCGTGCTTCACCGAGCGCATGACGGCACCCGAGACACCGCTCGCTGCTTTCACAGGTCCGGTGGATTGTCGGCGTTGTGAATCGGGCCCCGTCCGTTTGATGCTCATCGGGCGCAGTGCCGATCGGACGGAAACCATCTGGCTCGCCTTTGAAGGGACCGCACCGGAGAATTTGCCCGCGCTGATCGAGAGCGCAACGGTGCAGCGCGCTTCTGCGCAGCAGTACCGCATCGCATCGCAGGATCGCTCGTGGGTGGTGAGCGCGGCGCGCGTGCACCTGCATCGCGATGTCGGGGCCGCGTTTTACGAAGCGGTGCCGCCGCGCACGGTGCCTTGGTTGAAACGAATCGCCTGGAGGGCGGGCCTCCTCGTTGCCGCAAGTCCGGCCGGACGCTGGCTGATCCGTGCTCCGAAGAAAGATTCGCCCGCATAGTTGACATTACGCAGCCCGATGCTGTCGCGGCGCGCCGACATTCGTCCCGCACGGCGCAGGTGTGGCAGCATTCCGCTTCCGACTGCGCGGGAGTGAATGGATGCGCCTCTCATCAGCGTGCGCGCTGCTCGCAGCGCTGGCCTGTCTGCGTTCCTCCGTACTCGATGCTGCTGCACCGCCACTGGCAGCTCCGGAGTCCGTCGGCTTCGCGGGACCTCGTCTGCAGCGCCTCGATACGTACATGCACGCGATGGTCGATCGCGGTGAGCGCGCCGGCATCGCCACACTCGTCGGACGTAACGGTCACATCGTGCAGCTCGGAGAGTACGGTTTGCGCGACATCTCCGGTCGCAAGCCGATGCGCGCCGACACGCTGGTGCGCATCTCCGGCATGACCGAGCCCGTGACGGCCGTCGCGGTCATGATGCTCTATGAGCAGGGAATGCTGCAGCTCGAGGACCCGATCGGCGACTACCTCCCGGAGTTCGCCGCGCGGCCCGCGCCCGCGCCGCACGCGAAGGGCGGCAACCGGCGCGCTCCGGCCGCAACGCCCCCGACAACCCCCGTGACGATCCATCAGCTCCTGATCGGCCTGCCGACGCCGCATCCTTCGGGCACGGCTCGCACGGCGGCTCCTTCGGCCGAGGTCCTCGCACATCTGGTGGAGGTCGTCGCGCAGCAACCGTTCGAGCAATTCCTGGAGCAACGGCTCTTTCGACCGCTCAACATGGTCGATACGAGTTTCAAAGTACCGCCCGAGAAGCGTGATCGGCTCGCGGAGGTCTACCAAATGGGGCCGCGGGGCGGCGGTTTGCGCGCGCTGTCGCAAGCGCCGGGATCCGGCGGCGGGCTCGTTTCGACCGCGCTCGATTTCTGGAACTTCGCGCAGATGCTGGCGAACGGCGGAGAGCTCGATGGTGTCCGCATTCTGAGCCCGGCGACCGTGGCGCTCATGTTCCGCGCATCCCCAGAGCCGGTGAACGCGCCCGCTGGACACGGCTTGGGGCTCGGCCTTGCCGTGCTCACGAATCCTGAAAGTTACGGCGTCGCCGGAACGAGCGGTCTTGCGCGCTCGAGCGGTGCGCTCGGGACCACTTTCTGGATCGATCCGGACAAGCAGATCGTCGCCATCCTCATGACCCAGTACAGCGGCGAGCCTTCAGACCGGTTGACGCGCGCGTTTCAGGCGCTCGTCTATCAGGCGGTGACCGACTAGCCCGAGGCTGCCGTAGGCGGCGATCTGAGTCTGAAAGCTCCGGGCCCAGGTGAAGCGGCGCAACACGCGCTCCCGGGCGGCCGCACCGACGGCCTCCAGATCTCGCTCATACAACGCAGCAATGGCCTCCGCCATGCGGTCGGGACGATCGGGCTCCGCGAGCAGGCCGACGCTCTCCTCGACCAGCTCGGGGAAAGCACCGGCGCGGACGGCGACCACGGGGCGGCCACACGCCATCGCTTCGAGAATGACCAGACCGAATGTCTCGCGCGTGCCGGCATGCACGAGCGCATCGGCCGAGGCGATCCAGCGCGCCAGCTCCACGCTGTCGGTGCGATAGGGCATGAGCGTGACGTTCGGCATGGGCCGCGCTGCGCGCTTGCCGCCGATCAAAAGCAGATGGTAGGGCGCGCCGAGCAACGCAAACGCATGCAACAGCAGCGGCAGGTTCTTCTCTTCGGCAAACCGGCCCGCATACACGAGGATCCTCGCATCCTCGCGCAGTCCGAGGTGCGCGCGCAGATGCGGTGAGCGGCGACGCGGATGGAAGATCTCGGCATCCACACCGAGCGGCTGATAGATCGCATGGGGCACGCCGATACTGCGCAGGTAGTCGCACATCACGCGACTCGGTGCGAACACGGCATCCACGCGTGCATATAGCCAGCGGATGTAGCGCTCGATGACCCGCTCGCTCACGGCACCGAGGCGATGGCCAATGATCTGCGGAAGATTCGAGTGATAGAAGGCGGTGACCGGGATGCCGCGCCGCTGTGCCACGCGCCATCCGCACCATGCCGGATGAAAAGCATCACCAACCTCGATGAGATCGGGCTCCAGCTGCTCGAGGACACGCGCCCAGTGCCGCGGATTCAGGGGAAGCCGGTAGTTGAAGGTGCCGGGTAGACGTGGTCCGCGGACGCAGCAGACGGCGCCACGCACGATGTGCTCGCGCGGTCCGGGAACGACGATGGAATGCTGCCACGCAGAATGAGCACCCAGCCAGGCGTGCTTCGCCATCAGATACCGCTTGACCCCGCCGCTCGTCGGTGAAAAAAACAGCGTGGTATCGACGAGATGCATGCGGTTCACACGACTCTGGAGCGCCTTGGGCCGGTCAGCAAGCTTCGATCCCGCACTGCGGCGGCTGCACCAGCTGCGGGCCAATGTCAATGGCAGGCCCGGACTGGCATTGACGGCACCGTTGCGTCAATATGGCCTCAACCTCCGCGCGCACAAAACAGGCACAACAACGCGTGCATGGACTTGTCCACGACGCAGTAGGGGATGCTCATGACCATCGAAAGTCCGCATGAAGCTCGCCGCGAACGCAGACCGATGCCGGTCGGCGCAGGCATGCGTCATGGCAGCTCGAAGATGCTCGAGAGCTACCTCGGTGACATCGAGTACCTGATCCGCGAGCGGCAATGGACTGAGGCGGTGCCGCTCGCCCTGGCGTTGCCGCATATCTGCGCAGCGCTTGCGGACCCGGGATTGCGCAGCTCGCGCGCCGCGTTTCTGGCCTGGTGCGAGTCGTGGGTCCGGCCGCCGAAGGCCGACATGTCGATGTCGGCGCTGAGCCCGGACGTGCTGTATCGGATGGCCTGTGAGACCGCGAGCGAGCTCGATGGCCTTGCAGCAGTGCCCGTCGAGGCTTTGCGCCAGCTGCGGTTGCGGCGTCTGTCGCGCGCGGCTCCGCCCCGCCGGCGCGTCTCGCTGCAGGAGATGACCGAGATCGCCGACGCGCCTGCACGTGAGGCATGCGTAGCGCTTCTCGATGGCGTCCGCCGCTGGTACAGCGATTGGGCGGCTCTGGATCCGACGGTGCAGAACAACCTGGCCCGCCTGGCGGTCCTGCGCTGAATTTGCGCTGACGCCGAACGACGGCCCACCAGGCTGTCAAACATCTCGGGCATCATGGGCGGGGCCTGAACGCCGCCACGCCCGCCCGAGCATGCTGTGAATCAACCCTCGCCGCATCACGCACAGATCCAGCCGCACGAGCGCTGGGCGGTTGCGCTGGCATTCGCGTGCAATTTCATGTTGCTCGGCAGCTATTACATTCTGAAGCCGGTGCGCGACACGGAGGCGACCGTGTTCGGCGTCGATGCGCTCCCGGATCTGTTCACGGGCACATTCATCGGCACCTTGATCGCATCTCCGCTCTACGCCTGGCTCGCCCAGCGCCTGACGCTCAAGCGCTTATTGCCCGGCGTGTTCTGGTTCTGGTTCCTGAACGTGCTGCTCTTCCAGTTTCTGCTGCAGCGCGCGCCGGACAACCGTGCCGTCGCCGCGACCTATTACATCTGGTTCAGCGTCGTCAACCTGTTCATGATCTCGGTGTTCTGGAGCCTGATGGTGGATCTGTTCTCGCCGCGTCAGGCGACGCGCTTGTTTGCTTTCATCGCCGCCGGCGGCAGCATTGGCGCAATCGCAGGACCGCTCGTCACCCGTCTGGCCGTGCGCGCCGTCGGCTTGAGTGGGTTGCTCCTGATCGCGAGCGCCGGCTTCGTGATCGTCATCGTGCTCGTTCACCTGCTCATGCGCGAGAAAGAAAGACTGCGGCGCCTGGGCCGCGAAGTGCAGCACACGACGCTCGATCACGCCCTCGGCGGCAATCCGTTCGAGGGCTTCGGCGAGTTGCTGCGCTCCTCCTACTCGCGTCACCAGGCGGCGTTCATGCTTTTGATGACGTGGGTCAATACCGTCGCCTACTTCTTTCAAACAGATCTGATCGCCAAGGCGTTTAGCGATGACGCGGGCCGCGCCATCGCGATCTCAGACATCGCCCTGACGGTCAACGTGCTCAGCGCCCTGGTTCTCATCTTCGGTCTCGGGCGATTCGTGCAGCGCTTCGGTGTGACCGCAGGCCTCGTGCTGAACCCGCTCATCATGCTCGTGGCATTCGTGGCGATCGCATTGTCTCCCACCTTGTTCATGATCCAGGCACTGCAGGTGGTACGCCAGGTCGGGCAGTTCGCCATCGCTCGGCCGAGTCGCGAGATCTGCTTCACCGTGGTCGAGCAGAGCGCGCGTTACAAGACCAAGAATGTGATCGACACGGTCATGTACCGCTTTGGCGATCTCGGCGCGGCCTGGGTGCAGGCCGGCCTGCGTGCGGTCGGTTTGCGCATCGTGGGCTCGGCCGCAGTCGGCTTCGCGGTCTCGGCCCTGTGGGGCGTCGTCGCCCTGCAGCTCGGTCGACGCTACGAGACGTTGCGGGCGCAGCAAAACACTGGCTATAGTCAAAACGCAGCGCAGGAACCTACATCGGGGCCCGCATGACAGCTCAAAATAACTCCTTACTGGCCCGCTTGCTTCGACGCAGCGCGAACATCGACCCCGAGGAGATGCCTGCGGTCATCGCGGCGTTCATCCTCTTCTTCTTCATCTTCGCCGGCTACTTCGCGGTGCGGCCGGTGCGTGAGACGGCGGGCACGATTCTCGGCCGGGAGCGTGTCGCGAATCTTTTCCTGGTCACCTGGGTCGCATCGATCGCCATCGTTCCGATCTACGGCTGGCTGGTCGCGCACCTGCGCCGCTCGGTGCTGCTGCCGTTCATTTACGGCTTCATCGCGGTCGCCCTGGCCGTGGTGGCCCTGATACTCAAGTCCGACCCCGAGAACGTGCGCAGCATGCAGTTCTTCTACGTCATGATCAGCGTGCTGAACCTGTTCATGGTCTCGGTGTTCTGGAGCTTCCTGCTCGAGCTTTTCAACAAGGAACAGGCGAAGCGCCTGTTCGGCGTCATTGCAGCAGGTGGGACGGCCGGCGCGCTCGCGGGGCCGGCTCTGACGACGCTGCTCGTCAAGCAGATCGGCAATCCGGGCGTGCTCTTCATGGGCGCCGGCATGTTCGTGATCACGATCCTGTGCCAGAGGACGCTCATCAATATCTGGCGCAGCTCGGACGCGGGCGCGGCTCGTGATGGCGGCGCACGCGATCGCCCCCTGGGCGGCAATCCGTTCGCGGGCTTTACCGCACTCGTGAAGTCGCCCTATCTGCTCGGCATCTCCTGCTTCATCATTCTGCTCGCCACCGCGACCACCTTTCTCTACTTCGAGCAGCTGCGCATCGTCTCGGAGACTTTCCACGACAAGGACACCCGCACGCGCGTATTCAGCATCATCGACACGGTGGTGCAGTCCCTCACGGTGCTGTTCCAGCTTTTCCTGACCGGGCGCATCGCCCAGCGCGTCGGCGTCATCGCGCTGGTGACGTTCGTGCCGCTGCTGATGGTGGGAGGCTTCATCGGTCTTGCGCTCACCGGCACTTTCGCGGTTCTCGTGACGGTCATGGTCTTGCGCCGCGTCGGTGAATACGCGTTCATTCGGCCCGGTCGAGAGATGCTCTTCAGCATCGTGGATAACGAGACGCGCTATAAGGTGAAGAATCTGATCGACGTGACCATCTACCGCGGCGGAGATGCGCTCTCGAGCCAGGTGCAGGACGCGCTCGGCAATGCCGGCTGGGCGCCTGCGTTCATTGCGACGCTCGGCGCCGTGCTTGCGGCCGTCTGGGCTCTGGTCGGAGTCTTCTTGGGACGCGCTTACAACCGCGACCGCGGCACGCTCACTGACACGCGAGCGGCCGCCGAGCACACCTGATCAGGCGCAGGCGGCGTCGGTCGTCGGCTCGCGCAGCGATCGCAAGCCTGCGACCGCTTCAACCACCTGCGCAGCATTCGCAAAGCGCTCATCGCGCGATTTAGCGAGCAGGCCGTCGAGCACCGATTGCAGATGCTCGAGTCCGGAGGGCAGCCGCGGCAGTGCCGCATTGACGTGCTGCTGCAGAACCTCGATGGCCGAGGTGCCCGTATAGGGTTTGCGCCCGGTCAGCATCTCGCAGAGCATGATGCCGAGGCTGTAGAGATCGGTGCGCGCGTCGAGCTCCTCGCCAAGCGCCTGCTCCGGACTCATATAGTACGGCGAGCCGCGCAGCACGCCCTTGCGCGTGCTTTGCAGACCCCCCTGAACGTTGCGCGCAAGACCGAAGTCGATGAGGACGATCTCATCGTTCTCTCGCAGCATCACATTGGGGGGCTTCAAGTCGCGGTGGAACACGCCGGCCGCATGCACGACGGCGAGCGCGCGCGCGATCTGCTCGATGTAGCGCAAGGCATCCAATTCGAGAAGGCCGCGCTGCAGGCGCGTCTTCAGATCACCGCGCGGGAAATACTCCATCGAGAGGTATTCACGCGCTTCGTGCACGCCGTAGTCGTGAATCTTCACGATGGCCGGGTGGTTGATGGCCGAGAGCGCCGCGTGCTCGCGGGCGAGAAACTGGCGCTGGTTGGCCTCGTCGTGCTCGCTCTTGCTGACCTTCAGCGCGACATCCATTCCGAGCGCATCGCTGCCCGCGAGGTAGACGATCGCCTTCTCGGACTCACCGATGGTCTTGCGGATCAGATAGCCCGGAATGGGATCACGAAGCGAGCGCGTGATCTTGGGCAGCTCAGGATCGGTCGCCTCGACGCTGCGCAGTTCGATCCTGCGCAGCGCGAGCATGACCGCGGTGCGCAGACGCTCGGCCGTGAGCAGACGCTTGGGCAAATAGTCGATTGCGCCCAGTTGCAGCGCACGCACGGCCGTGAGCTCGTTGCCGTCCTCCGCGAGCGCGATGATATCGGGGAAATCGGGCTGCTCGCGCAGCTGCCGCAGCCACTCGAGGCCTTCCGAGCGCGGATCCTCCGGGCTTGACCCGAATTGCGATGCGAACAGCACCAGGTCCCAGCTCTCACGGTTCACCGAGTCTCGATCACGCTCGAAGCGCTCGGCATCGATGGCCGTCACGTTGCCGTCGGGACAAAGGACGCCGAGATGGTGCCGCAGCCACTCGCGGTAGCGGGCATCACGATCGACGATGAGGACACGCGTGGTCATCAAGCTCTCGTTTCGCGAGGCGTCACTGGACGGCAAAGCGCATGTGCACCTTCGCCCGCTGATCGACCGCGTGACCATCACGCATCGGGGGCTTGAAGCGCCACCTGCGAACGGCTTCGATGGCCGCGGAGTTGAACACTTTGGGTGGATCGGCGCTCGTGATGCCGACATCTCCGACCGAGCCATCAGCGCGGACCGTGAACTCCAGATCCACGGTCCCGGCGCGTCCCCGGGCGCTCGCGTCTTCTGGATAGACCGGGGCCACGTAGCGGACGCGCTCGAGTTTGTTCAGGGACACCGGATCCGAGGGTGCGGCATCGCCCGTGCGCGCGGAGGCGATGGTCCGCTCGAGGGTGGTCACATCGGCCGTCGCGCCACCGACCTTGCGGGCTTGCGCAACCCAGTCCTGTGCTGCCGCTCCATCATGACGGTCGCTGGCGCTGCGTGCCTCCTGCAGCAGGCGGCTTGTCAGCGAATCGCGGGCCAGCACGGTCGAAGGATGTGTGGGATCTGCCTCGACGAGCCGCGCCAGATAGAAGCTCGCGCTGTCCGCGGGTGGATCGAGCAGTTTCCCCTGCGCCAGCCTGTCGTTGAAAAGCTGCGTCGTGCGCGCCATCGAGCTCGCCTTGGCGGCGAGGCGTACGTTCTGTGCGTCGCGGCGTACCGCCGAAATCTCATCGGCCGGCACACCGACGCTGTTCGCCGCCTCGAGCAGACGATCGGCGTCGTCGGGTTTGCCCGCCTGGGTATCGGTGCGCGCCTGCGCGAGCAGACGCCGCCCGAGATCGTGCTCCGCCTTGCGTACGCTCGGCTGATCCGGCGCGAGCGCGGCGGCGGACTCGATGAAGAAGCGCGCATTGTTCTCCGCTGGTTCGATGAGCGCTCCGGTGCGCACCCGTTGCTGCGCCTGCTGCAGAAAGTCGCTGACCCGGCCGTCGACCTGCTGCTCCTCGAGCTGGCGGCGCGCGGTCGCAACGAGCGGAGATTGCTGACTTTGTGGCGCGGCGCTATCGAGCACCGCGAGGGCATGGCGGATGTCGCCGCTTGCGGCCGCGGCTCGCGCCTGTGCCAGCAGTGCCCGCTCGCGTTCCTTCGCGAGCTGCGCGGTCAGGAAGGCGACACGCAGATTGTCGGGCTGAATGGCACGCGCCTCATCGGTCAAGCTCGTCGCGGCGTCGATCTGCTCACCGAGCAACTCCTGCTCGGCGCCGTTCAGCAGGCGGTCGACGACACGTTCGAGGCCCTCGCGCGCATGCGCATTCGCCGAGTCGTGGCGCAACGCCTCGCGATACAGGTCGGCCGCGTTGTTCGATGCCGGCGGCGCAAGCCTGCCCTGCTCGAGCGCGGCGTCAGCGCGGCTCAGCAACTGCTCGGTCTGTGCGCGCGGACTTAAGACGACGGTCGGTGGATGCGATGCAGAACGGGCCGGGGCCCCGGTCGGTTTGGATCGCACCGCGAGCCACAGCGTGCCGACGATGACGAGCAAAGCGGCAACGCCTCCGGCCCACACCGCATTGCGCGACAGTGTCGGCTCGCTCGGCGGCGCGACGGGCGGCAACGCGGCGAACGTGCCTGTGGTTGCGTGCTCAACGTCATGGCGGCGCCAGGCCGCCTCGACGAACAGCTTCACTCGCGGCGCGGATACGGGCTTGTGCAGGAAGCGGTAGACGGTTCCGCGAGTCACCTGCGCCGATAGCGCGGCCTGGTGCTCGGCACCACCGGCCACGATCAGCACGAGGTCGGGAAACTGCTTGCGCAGTCGCTCGGTGAGCTGTGCGATCGGCGTGCGGGTGCTCGCGGCATCGAGGATTGCGACGCCGATGTGGCCGCCGGCCAGATGGGTTGCGAGATCGGACTCGTCCGACAGGAAGGAGAGTGCATGCTCCGGCGCGACGGCCTCGAGAGTCTGCATCAGCAGCTCATCGCGCGTCAGCACGATTAAACCTTCGCCGGCCTGCTCCCCCTCTGTGAGCAGAACGCTCATGGCGACAGGCACCTTCGCCAGAGCTTGATGCGGTGCTAGCTGCGACACTGATTGACCCCTGGACCCGGTCAGGCGTGCGAGGCCTGACGTGCGCTACTTAAGTCTACGACGATGACGCAACAACAAGATATTTGTCGCGCCACGCCGACTGATTCTGTGACACTCGTCATCTTAATCCTTCTGCGTCTCTTGGGGAGCCATGCAGAGCCGTGGGCTGCGTCGACCAGCGAGAGCTTCACTGTCGGCAATCGCCGCGGCCGTGGGAGCGGGGACGCCCTGTGCGTGGCTTGCCCGCCGGTTCTGGCAGGCGGATCTGCTCGTTCATTTTCGGCTCCAGTATGTCGCGGCCAGCTTGGCCGTGGGCCTCGTGCTCGCGTGGACCGGTCAGTATTTATGGGCCCTCATTTTTTGGCTCGTGTGTGGCTTCAATGCGCTCACCGCCTGGGGCGCGCTTGCGCAATCCGTCGAAACGGACCTGGCGGAACCAGCGCGCAGCTCGAACCCGACGCGGGTGCGCCTGGCGGCGTACAACGTCCTCTATCGCAATCTCGATCCGCGAAGAGCCATTGACTGGCTGCGCACGGCCGCGCTCGATGTCGTCTTGCTGCAGGAAGTCACGCCACGCTGGTGCGATGCTCTGCAAGTGCTTGCCGACCAGTTTCCCCACCGTTACTACTCGGCCGCCTGGGTGCAGCAAGTCGAGGGCGCAGCGGGGCGCGGCGCGCTATTGCTGTCGCGCTGGCCCATCGAAGGCGCGCGCGTGGTCGCCTTGGGTCGGCACACGGAGCCTGCAATCGTCGCGACGCTGCGGATCCAGGGTCAAGCTTTGAGCATGATCGGTGCACACACGTCCTGGCCGATGGGACCCATCGTTTCTGCTGAGCGTGACCGCCAGTTGCGGCTCCTTGGCGATCTGGCGCGCGTGGTGAGCGGCCCGCTCGTGGTTGCGGGCGATCTCAACGTGACGCCATTTTCACCGCACTACCAGGCGCTGCTCGCCGCCAGCGGGCTGCGCTCAGCGGCCCGAGGCCGAAGCTGGCAGCCCACCTGGCCGCATTTCATGCCGGCCTGCGGCATTCAGATCGATCACATCCTGGTCTCGGCCGCCATCGGCGTCGAGCGCTTCGAGCGCGGGTCTGCGATGGGCTCGGACCATTGGCCCATCATCGCGGACCTGCGCGTGCCGGAGTGATGCGCGAACTACTCGCGCATGAGCACGAACCGCTTGCCCTGATAGGAAAGGATCGCCCCATCGGGCGTGATGTTCTCGACGTGCACGCCCTGAGGCAGTGACTCGCCCTCGCGCAGCTTGACCATATTGATGAACACGAAGCGATCGGTCGGTTTGGCGGCGAACACATGCAGGTCGAGCCGCAACTCCGGAATGCCCGCCCCGGGCGCAGCTGCTGCATCCTGGTAGGTGGGCAACCCGCTATCGGTCGCGCGCACGACTGAACTGCCCAGCCGCTTCGCATCCGCCGGCGCAGCCTCGACGGCCGGCGCGTCGTCATCGGCACTCGAGCCCGCATCGGACGTATCGCGCGGCGCGCCGGTCGGCACGGCAACCGATGCACTCGCCTGCGCCGGCGTGCTGATCTGCGGCTGCACCGTCTGGACCCCCGCCGCCGCGGCCGACGTAGCTTGAACCGGAGGAGGCGGCGAATAGGGCGGCGGTGCGGTCGTGGCCGGGTTCGCCGGGGCCGATGCAGAGGCGACGACGGAAGCGGCGCGCGCATTGCGCGAGTTGCGCAGCGCGAGCCAGGCGACGATCACCAGATTGACCATCAGTAACGCGCCGAGCAATACGGCCCACGGCGCGAAGCGGCCGCGCGGCGGCGCAACCTTGACCTCGAACAGAGCGGGCCCGCTTTGACGCTGGCGCTCGCTCTCGGATTTCTTCAGTGCATCGAGTATGAAAGACATGTCAGGTGCCGTGCAGTGAGGCCACGAGTAACAGCGGCGAATCGGGAGCCGCTGTCGCACTGTTCAGCACCACGAGGGTCTGAACTCCGGCGACGCCGTCCACGGTGAGCCGGTGCGCGCGCTGAAAATCGCGAACCAGCTGACCGAGCTCGGCGTCGAACACATCGCTTGCGGGCTCGCTGTCGCGTACGCCCTCGACGCGCCGCAGACTCTGACGCAAGCGCTTCACGTCCTCACCGCGCATGCCGAGAGACAAAGGCTTCAAGTGGGTGTCGGGGCGCCACAGAAGGACGAAGTCCCCGAACCAATAGCGCGACAGCTCTCCGATGCCGATCGCATGCGTGGCGCCGCCCAGATTGATGCGCGCGTGATCGTCGTCGAGCCCCGACAAGACCACTTGATGCGGCGCTCCCGCATCATCGTTGAGCATGAGGATCGCCGGCCGATTGTAGAGCCGCAACTGCGCGAGCGAGCCGCGCTGAACGAAACACTCGAGTCCCTGCTGCGCAGCCTGTGTGCACGGGTCCGTGCTGCCGGCGAGGTAGCGGACTCCCCAAAGAGTGAACAGCTTGTTGAAGGCGCCGTCGGGACCTGTCTCTGCGGCGTTCGCGTGAAGCAGTGTCGCGAGCGTCGATGTGGCTGCCGGTGCAGCGGCGGTGAGGTTCGACGCAGCCGCTGTCGAGCTGCCATTCGCGGCGGGTGCAGCCGAGGGCGCAGGCGCCGCCGCTGCGGCCGCCACGGGGCCGGCGGTCTTTGCGGGGGCGCTTTGAGTGGACGGGGAGGCTCGCGGCGGACTCGCCGCGCCGCTCCAGGGTGCGAGCTGCCACACGGCGATCACCCCGAAGAGCAATGCGACCAGCGTTGCGGCCACGCCCGTCCAAGGTAGCCACCAGGGCGCGATGCGCCGGCCGAACACCTCGGTCGCGCTGCGGCGGACCGTTGAGGTGGTGACACGGTGACGATCCTGGGTGTAGGCGCCGAGCAGCGCTCGATCGCAGATCACGTTGATGACGCGTGGCACACCGCCCGCGAGCCGATGCACCTCGCTCAGTGCGAAACTGGTGAAGATGTCGCTGGTCGCTCCGGCCACGCGCAGGCGATGGCGAACGTAGGCGATGGTCTCGTGATGCGTCAGGGGATTGAGGTGGTAGCGCCCCGTGATGCGCTGTGCGAGCTGGCGCAGCTCGTTGCGGTCGAGCAGCTCGCGAAGCTCAGGCTGCCCGATCAGGATGATCTGCAACAGTTTTTGAGTGTTGGTCTCGAGATTCGTGAGCAGCCGCACCTGCTCGAGCACTTCCGGTGCCAGATTCTGCGCCTCATCGACCACGAGCACGATGCGGCTGCCGCTGCCGTGGGCGCGCAGAAGATAGTGACTGAGGATGTCGACGAGATCCTTGAGACTGCCGGTCGCGGAATCGGGCACACCGATGCCGAGCTCCTCGCAGATCGTGAGCAGGAACTCCGGCGCCGTCATGCGCGGATTGAGGATCAGCGCGATCTCGGCATTCTTTGGCGTCTGCGCCAGAAGCGAGCGGATGATCGTCGTCTTGCCGGTGCCCACCTCGCCGGTGAGCTGCACGAAGCCTCCGGCCTCGTTGATGCCGTACAGCAGATGTGCGAGAGCCTCGGCGTGGCGCTCGCTCAGGTAGAGGTAGCGCGGATCCGGGGTGATCGCGAACGGCTTCTCGTTGAGGCCGAAGAAAGAAAGATACATAGGCCGATCTTACTTAATGCTGGTCGCACGCCGAAGTGCATGCATCCCAAAGCGCTCGTGAACGTCATCGACGGCGGCATCCACACGCAGCCTCGCGCCCTGGAACAGCGCGAGCTGCGTGGCCGGACTCAAGTCACTTAAGGCCACGCCGAGCAGCCGAAGTTTCGTACCGGGCCGCTCCTTCAACCAACGGCGCAGCAGCTCGACTGCAACGCCCGCAATCGCGCGCCGGTCCTGGGTGGCCGGGGCCACGGCCCGCTGGCGCGTGAACGTGCGGAAATCCCGCCGCCTGATCTTGATGGCGACACATCCGGCGGCGAGCTCTTTGCAGCGCAGCCGATGACAGGCGAGATCTGCGAGCCGGATGATCTGCGCCTCGAGCATGCCCGCATCCTCTACATCCTGCTCGAACGTGTCCTCGGCGCTGATGGATTTCTCCTCCTGATCCGGACACACCGGCCGGTCATCGATGCCGGATGCGCGGTCGCGCACCCGCTGGGTGTAGCGGCCGAACAGCGGCCAGAGCATTGCATCGGGGGCCTCGCGCAGCTCGCGGAAGGTACGGATACCGAGCGCCTCGACCCGCTCGCCGGTCTTGCGCCCCAGGCCGGGCAGGCGTCGCACCGAAAGTGGATCGAGCACCTCATGGATGCGCTCGGGTGTGACGACCGTGAGCCCATCGGGTTTGTCGAGATCCGATGCGATCTTGGCAACGAGCCGGTTCGGAGCGACCCCGACCGAAGCGGTGAGGCGAGTCGTCTGGCGAATCCGATCCTTGATCCACGCAGCAACGGCCGCGGGCGAGCTGGGCAACGTGGCAAGGCCGAGGCTCGCGGTCACATCCAGGAATGCCTCATCCAGCGAAAGTCCCTGCACCAGAGGCGTGACCTCGCGGAAAACCGCAAAGATCTGCGCCGACACTTCCTGGTAGCGCTGCATGCGGGGGCGCACACAGATGGCATGCGGACACCGCTCCAGTGCCGTTCGCATGGGCATGGCAGAGCGGACACCGAAGCGGCGCACCTCGTAGCTGGCCGCCGCCACGACGCCCCGCCCACTCGTGCCGCCCACGATGACGGGCTTGCCCGCCAGACGCGGATCGTCACGCTGCTCCACGGATGCGTAGAACGCATCCATGTCGACGTGCAGGATGGCGCGCGTGGGTCTATTCCACGGTGATCGTGACCTTCTTGGACACGAGCGGTGGATTCAGCGGCACGTGGTTCAGATCCCCGAACACGAGCTGCAACGTGTGCTTGCCGGGCGGCAGCTTGTCCTTGTCCAGGGTGACCTCGGTCTGGCCCTTGCCGAAATGCAGCACCTTGTCGGTCGTGGGCAGGGGCTTGCTCATGTCCGTCGGCAGATCCGTGTCGATGAGCAGGTGATGGTGACCGGTGTTGTCGAACTTCACCCCGGCAGGGGCGATCCCCATCCCTTTCAAACCGAAGCGCACGGTGACCGGCGACTTGACGCTCTGGCCGTTGTGCGGGCTGATGATGTACACCTCGGCTCCGGGCGCGGACGGCGTGCGGTCCTGGGCCCAGGCGGCCACGGCGATGAGTCCAAGAGCAGCGATGGCGAAAATACGCATGCGAGATTCTCCTCGACAAAGAAAGCGGCAACCAGAAAAGCGCTATTCGAGCGTCGAAGCTTAGCCGCACCCCGAGGCCCGAAACAAATTCATCCGCACATCAGGCCACATGGACGTTGGGCCGCTGCGGCACCGGTTGAGCTGCGGGGCGTCCCGCCTGCATGCCAAGCTCGTCCGGCGCGAAGTCATCGACATGAATCAGCTCCATCACCTTGCGGTCATAGTCGCGCAGCATCGCCGCTTCGGTCTCGGAGATGACACCACTTGCCAATGCCTGCTGAATGCGTCCCGGCAAGTCCAGGGCGGTGACCTTCCCCGTCTTGACGCCCTCGACTCGAATGCGTTTCTCGAGCGGCTCGGCGCTCTGCGCGAGCACGAGCGCCTCCTGCAGCAGCCCGAGGGGATTGCTCGGCTCGAGTGAGGTGTAGGCAAAGCGGCAAAGCCGCTCACGCGACTCGGTCGGATTCGTGACGAGTTGCGCCACCTTGCGCCCGAGTCGATCGCCCGGCGCGAAGTAGGTGAGGCCGCGCGGAAAGATGGCGATGCGCATGAGACCCGCAATGAAGCGATTGGGGAAATTGCGCAGAAATCCGTGCAGCTGCTCCTGCGCATCGTAAAGCAGGTTGCGACAGGCCCACTCGACGATCGGCAGGTCCTCGGGCGGCTGACCTTCGTTGTCGTAATGCTTGAGGACCATCGATGCCAGGTACATGCAGGAGAGCACATCTCCGAGCCGGGCCGACAGCGTCTCTTTCTTCTTGAGGTAGCCACCGAGCACGAGCATTGCGATGTCGACGGCGAAGGCGAACGAAGCACTGAAGCGCACGATGTGCTGGTAGTAGCGCCGCGTCGGTCCGCGATCCGGCACGTGCTGCAGCCTGGCGAGCGTCAAGGCCATCACGAACGAGCGCGCCGCGTTCGAGAGTGCGAAGCCCATGTGGCCGAAGAGGGCTGCATCGAACTCCTTCACGCCCTGTCGCCGATCGGGCGCGCGTGCCGCGTTCATCTCACGCAGTACGAACGGATGGCAACGTATGGCACCCTGCCCGAAGATGATGAGATTGCGCGTGAGGATGTTGGCGCCCTCGACGGTGATGGCGACGGGTACGCTCTCCCAGCCACGCGCGAGGTAATTGCGCGGCCCGAGGCAGACGCCCTTGCCGCCGTGGACGTCCATCGCATCGTTGGCGACCTTTCGCCCCATCTCCGTCACGTGATACTTGAGCATCGCCGAGGGCACCGACGGCTTCTCGCCTCCGTCGATCGCGCCGGCGGTGACCGAGCGCGCCGCATCCATCGTGTAGGTGAGCCCGACCATGCGGGCGAGCACCGACTCGATGCCTTCGAAGCCGGAGATCGGAGCATTGAACTGCCGACGGATGCGCGTGTACGCACCGCTCGCCCAGACGGCTGCCTTCGCGCCACCCGTCGCATTCGACGGCAGGGAGATGCAGCGGCCTACTGAGAGCTGCTCCACGAGCATGCGCCAGCCCTGGCCAGCCATCGCCGCGCCGCCGATGATGAAATCGAGCGGCACGAAGACATCCTTGCCTTGTATCGGACCGTTTTGAAACGGAATGTTGATCGGAAAGTGGCGCCGTCCGATGGTGATGCCTGGCGTCTGGCGGGGAATCAGGGCGCAGGTGATGCCGATGTCCTTGCGTGTCCCGATGAGTGCGTCCGGATCGAACATCCGGAAGGCCAGGCCGATGACCGTCGCGACGGGCGCGAGCGTGATGTAGCGCTTCGAGAAGTTGAGTCTGAGGCCGACGACCTCTCGCCCCTGCCACAAACCTCGACACACGACACCGGTATCGGGGATCGAGGCGGCATCGGAGCCCGCACGCGGGCCCGTCAGCGCGAAGCACGGAATCTCTTCGCCGCGTGCGAGCCGTGGCAGATAGTAATTTTTCTGCTCCTCGGTTCCATAGTGATTCAAAAGCTCCGCCGGACCGAGCGAGTTCGGAACGGCGACCGTGGAGGAGGCCGTGGTGCTGCGGCTCGCGAGCTTCGCCAGAACGCACGAGTGCGCATAGGCCGAGAACTCGAGCCCGCCGTAGCGACGTGGAATGATCATCGCGAAGAAGCCCTTCGCGGTCAGGAAGTCCCACACCTCCTTCGGCATATCCGCGCGGCGGTGTGTGATATCCCAGTCATCGAGCATGCGGCACAGCTCCTCGCACGGGCCCGAGAGGAATGCCTGCTCCTCGTTGGAGAGCTGCGGCGCCTTGGCCGCTCGCAGCCGCTCCCAGCGAGGCGCGCCGGTGAAGAGCTCGCCGTCCCACCAGACCGTGCCGGCCTCGAGTGCCTCCTTCTCGGTCTGCGACATCGAGGGCAGCAGTCGTCGATATGCGCGCATGAACGGCCGCGTGATGATCGCCGTGCGCAGCGGCCGCACGTTCAGCGACCACAGCGCCGCGAGCAGAATCCAGAGAAAGCCCTTCCAGAGGCCTGCCGGAGCGCCGAGCGCCGTGTACGCAGCGAGCAGCAGCGTGAAGGTCACCGAGAAGGCGAGCAGGCTCAATCTGCGGTATGCCAGGAAGAGTACGGCTGCGATGAAGAGCAGCGTGATGATTCCGCCGACCTGCGTCACCGCGTAGGCAACCGCGGCGGCGATGACTAGAACAAGGATCGCGCCCAGCATGGCTGTTCCTCGCGACGAGACTCAAATGATCAGCCGAGAAGCTCCTTCACGCCGTCCCGCTCCTCCCGTAGCTCTGCGAGACTCTTCTGCATCCTATCGCGGCTGAACTCATCGATGCTCAGGCCCTGGACGATCTGATAGCGACCATTCTGGCAGGCGACGGGATAGGAGTAGATGAGGCCTTCGGGCACGCCATAGCTGCCGTCGCTCGGCACCGCCATGCTGACCCAGTCGCCGGCCGGTGTACCGCGTACCCAGGTTCTGACGTGATCGATCGCGGCAGAAGCGGCCGATGCAGCCGAAGAGGAGCCGCGCGCCTTGATCACCGCAGCGCCGCGCTGCTGCACCAACGGAATGAACGTCTGCTCGACCCAGGAGCGCTCGACGAGACTCGTTGCAGGTTTGCCGTCGACGAGGCAGTGGCTCACGTCAGGGTATTGCGTCGCTGAATGGTTGCCCCAGATGGTCATATGCGTGACCGAGGAGACATGCCTGCTCAGCTTTCCGGCCAGCTGTGCGACGGCACGGTTGTGATCGAGTCGCGTCATCGCGGTGAAATTGCGCGGATCCAGGCCCTTCGCATTCGCGCGCGCGATCAGCGCATTGGTGTTCGCCGGATTGCCGACGACCAGAACTTTCGCCTTGCGTGCCGCGACTTCATTCAGCGCCTTGCCCTGCGCCGAAAAAATCTGCGCATTGGCAAGCAACAGATCCTTTCGCTCCATGCCCGGCCCGCGCGGTCGCGCGCCGACCAGCAGCGCGATGTGACAGTCGCGAAAGGCGACGCGCGCATCGTCCGTCGCGACGACACGGTTCAAGGTCGGAAAAGCGCAATCGTCGAGCTCCATGACCACGCCCTGAAGCGCTGACAGCGCTGGGGTGATCTCGAGCAGATGCAGATTGATCGGCTGGTCGCTGCCGAGCATCGCACCCGAGGCCACGCGAAAGGCCAGGGCATAGCCGATCTGGCCTGCCGCGCCTGTGATCGCGACATTCACGCCTTGTTTCATGACCGGCTCCGCAGTGAGGGGCCCGGAATTCTACCTGTGCGGGAGGGCCGGGTAACGCACGCGCAAAAGTCTTGACACATAACTAGTGATGTAGTTATATATAACACCATAACGACGTGGATAGGCAGGGCGCCTCTCCAGTCGCACTGAGGAGTACGAATCATGAGTATGGTCAGCTATGGCTTCTCCAAGCTTCTGGTCTGTGGCTTTGTGGCACTTGCGTTACAGGGATTCGTTGCGCAGCTGCTCTGGTAGAGTAGTCTGCTAATCGCCTGTTACGGCGGACGCCGGAGTGTTGATGGACCCGCAGTGGGACGACAGCCTGCCGATTTACCGGCAACTGCGGGACCGGGTTGTCGCGATGATCCTGGAAGGCACACTGAAGGAGGGCGACGCTCTGCCTTCGGTGCGCAGTGTCGCCGCCGAGTTCCGGCTCAACCCGCTGACCGTTCTCAAGGGCTATCAGCAGCTGGTCGACGAGCAGCTCGTGGAGAAGCGCCGCGGCAGAGGCATGTTCGTCAGTACCGGCGCCCGCAAGGCGCTGATGAAGGACGAGCGCCAGCGCTTCCTGCAGGAGGAATGGCCGAAGGTCTACGCGACCATCCAGCGGCTCGGCCTCACGGCCGGGGATCTGCTGCAAAGCGGTGCGCCACCGCCGACCGCGCCGTGGCCCACGACCCCAGGACAGACGACTCCAGGGACAGAATCATGACAACGGTGATTGAGGCGCGCGACCTCAGAAAGAGTTATGGACGTCAGCGTGCGCTCGACGGCGTGAGCTTCAGCATCGACTCGGGGCGCATCGTCGGCATCATCGGCCCGAACGGCGCCGGCAAGACGACGGCGCTGAAGGCGATCCTCGGCCTCACCCCCTTCGAGGGTGAGCTCACGGTACTCGGGCGCAATCCGCGTACCGAGCGCGACGTGTTGATGCGCGATGTCTGCTTCATCGCCGATGTCGCCGTGCTGCCGAAGTGGTTGCGAGTGAGTCAGGCGCTCGAGTTCGTCAGCGGAGTGCATCCTCGGTTCGATCCCGCCCGCGCGCATGAATTCTTGAAGAAGACCGACATCCGGCTCTCGCATCGCGTACGCGAGCTGTCGAAGGGCATGGTCACTCAGCTGCATCTCGCTCTGGTGCTCGCGATCGATGCGCGCCTGCTGGTACTCGATGAGCCGACACTCGGCCTCGATCTGCTCTACCGGCGGCAGTTCTACGACACCCTGCTGAACGATTACTTCGACAAAGAGCGCACCATCGTCCTCACCACGCATCAGGTCGAGGAGATCGAGAATCTGCTGACCGATGTCATGTTCATCGACCATGGGCATATCGCCCTCACCAGCACGGTCGAAAGCATTCCCGAGCGTTACGTGCAGTTGACGGTGAACGCCGATCAGGCCGCAAAGGCGCGCGAGTTGCAGCCCTTCTACGAACGCGAGGTGTTTGGTCGGGTCGCGATGTTCTTCGAAGGCCGGCCGACCTCGGAGCTCGCCCCGCTCGGCGACATCCGCACGCCTTCGATCGCTGACCTGTTCGTGGCCAAGATGCAACCCCTGGAGGCCGCGACATGAGCACCCTGCTCACACTCGTGCGGCGCGAATTCTGGGAGCATCGGTCGCTGTGGATCGCGCCCCTTGCCGTCGCCGCACTCGTGATGCTGGGCGCCGTCATCGGCCACGCCTCGATCGGCTCGGAGACCGCCCAGGCGGACCCCAACATGCGCACCGGCTTGTTCGGGGTCGCGCTGCTCGTGTTCGGGATCCCGCAGTGGATCACGCTCTCGGTGATCCTGTGGTTCTACAGCGTCGATTGCCTGTATTCCGAGCGCAAGGACCGCAGCATCCTGTTCTGGAAATCGATGCCGGTATCGGATCAGAAAACCGTGCTGTCGAAGTTCCTGGTGGCCGCACTCATCGTGCCGCTGGGAGTCTTCGTCGTGACCTCGGTGACCAGCCTGCTCTTCTGCGCCGTCTGGGCATTGCGCGGCCTGTTCGATCCCAGCGTGATCAACCTTTGGGACACGGCCACGTGGTTTCGCATCCAGGGGCTGACCTTCGTGAGCATCATCGTCGCGACGCTGTGGTATGCGCCGTTGACGGCCTATCTGCTCATGCTGTCGGCCTGGGCACGCCGCAATGTGTCCGTCTGGGCCATCGTGCCTCCGCTCGCTGCGGTGATCGTTGAGCAGATTGCCTTTCATACGCATCACTTGCGAACCATTCTCGCCTATCGACTCGGCGGGATTCTGCAGGAGTTTCATCTGGGGCAGCTCTTCGTCGAGGGCAGCGGCGAGAGCCCCGAGACCGCATCGATGCGCGGGCTTGCGAATATTCATCCTGCAGCAGCTTTTGCGAACATCGATCTCTGGCTGGGTGTCCTGTTCGCCGCGGCTCTGGTGCTTGCGGCCGTCCGCATCCGCCGCTATCGCGACGACACCTGACGAGGTTCTCCCGGTCTCGGTTACACTTTCGATGTGTTTCTGAATGCGCGACGGAGCGTCACCGAACTCGAGCTCGATCTGACGGGCTCCTGGCGCATCGGACACTTCGCGGACCTCGATCGCGAGCTCGCCGCGGTCGAACTCGCCGGCGTGCACCGCATGGCGCTGTCGACCGCGCGTCTCGAGGCGCTGGATCTTTCGGCCACGTGGCGCCTGCGCGAGTTCCTCGATCAGGCGCGCGCAGCGGGGATCGAGATCAGCTTTCGCGACCCGCCGCCGGATCAACTGCGGCTGGTCGATGCCACGCTCGTGCCGACGCCCGCGCCTGTCGGTGCGCCCCACCCGACGGAATTTCTGTTCGAAGAGCCCGTGGAGGCCATCGGCCGGGGCGTGATCGGGCGCTGGCAGGAGATCGTATCTGGTCTCGCATTCATCGGCCGGCTATCGGTCACCCTGGTGCGAGCGCTGACGAGCCGCGGGCGACTTCGTCCCACCTCCATCGCGCGCCATATCTACGACACGGGGATCACCGCGCTGCCGGTGATCGCGCTCATTGCATTTCTGATCAGCGTGATTCTCGCGTATCTGGGCGCGCAGCAGCTGCAGCGCTTCGGCGCCGAAATTCTCGTGGTCGATCTGGTGACCATCGGCGTGCTGCGCGAGCTCGGCGTGCTGCTCACCGCGATCGTCATCGCCGGCCGCTCGGGCAGTGCGTTCGCCGCCGAGCTCGGCTCGATGCAGCTCAACGAGGAAGTAGACGCGCTGTACGCGACCGGCGTCGATCCGCTCGAGGCGCTGGTGCTGCCGCGGGTGCTCGGACTGACGATCGCGCTGCCCTTGCTCACCGTCGTCGCCGATGCGATCGGATTGACCGGCGCCGGGCTCCTGTGCCGGGTGCTGCTCGGCATCCCCTTGCCGCAGTACCTGGCACGCGTCAACGAGTCGATCGCGAGCACGACCTTCTGGGTCGGCATTCTCAAGGCGCCGGTGTTTGCGATTCTGATCTCGCTTGCAGGCACGTATCGCGGACTGCAGGTGCGTGACTCTTCACGCGAGCTCGGCCGGCTCACGACCGTGGCGGTCGTGCAGTCCATCTTCCTGGTGATCCTGGCCGATGCGGTGTTCGCAGTCCTGTTCATGGAGCTCGGTATTTGATCTATCCGGTACTCGAGGTTCGCGGCCTGGTCAACCGCTTCGGCGATCAGCTCGTGCACGACGGGCTCGACATGGACGTGCAGGAGCGCGAGATCTTCGGGATCGTCGGCAGCTCCGGCGCGGGCAAGTCGGTGCTGCTGCGGAGCATCCTCGGTTTGCGACGCCCGCAGGCGGGCTCGGTCCGGCTGTGGGGTCGCGATGTGACCCAGATGTCGACGCGTCAGTTGCGCGCAGTGAAGGAAGAATACGGCGTGACCTTCCAGCAGGGGGCGCTCTTCTCCTCGCTCACCGTGCTGCAGAACGTGCAGCTGCCGATGATCGAGCATCTCGAGCTTCCACCGCACGCGCTCGAGGAGCTCGCAATGCTCAAGATACGGATCACTGGCCTTGGCCCCGAGACCGCCGGCAAGTATCCCGCGCAACTGTCCGGCGGAATGGTCAAGCGCGCCGCGCTCGCGCGGGCCCTCGCGCTCGACCCGCCGCTTCTGTTCCTGGACGAGCCGACCTCCGGACTGGATCCGATCAGCGCCGCGGCCTTCGACGATCTCATTCTGTACCTGCACGACCATCTCAAGCTGACCGTCGTCATGATCACGCACGATCTGGACACCATCTTTCACACCTGCAATCGTGTCGGGGTGATCGTCGACCAGCACATGGTGAGCGACACGCTCGAGCACATCGTCGCGAATCCGCACCCGTGGATCCAGGCATACTTCCACGGCGCGCGCGCACGCGACCGGCTCACTGAGACGCTCGCATCGCCTGGAGGTTTGCAACATGGAGCGTGAGGCCAACTACGCAGCGGTGGGCGCGTTCGTACTCCTGGTCGTTGTGATGGCCGCCCTGTTCGTCTATTGGTATTCGGAGTCGCGCGAGCATCGCAACTACGTGCGCTACGAGATCTATTTCGACGGCACCGTGAGCGGTCTCACACGCGGTGCTCCCGTGCGCTATCTCGGTGTCGACGTAGGCCGCGTCGTTGCGATGCATATCGATCCCCGCAATCCCAGCCGCGTGCAGGTGATCGTCGACATCGACTCAACCGCGCCGGTGTCGGAAAAGACGGTCGCGGAGCTGTCGCTGCAGGGCGTGACCGGGGTGTTGTATATCGATCTCGCCGAGTACGCGGCCAATATGCGCCTGTCCGAACCGGTGCAGAGCGAGACCTACCCCGTGATCCGAGCGGCACGCTCCAATTTCGACCTGCTGCTGGCGAGCCTGCCGCAGATGGTGGGGCTGTTGTCGAATGTGCTCGAGCGCGCCGAGCGGACGCTGAGCGATACCAATATCGCGGCCGTCTCGCACACGCTCGCGAGCATCGACAAGGCGAGCGTCGCGCTTCCCGAGACGCTGCGCGAGGTGCAGCTTCTGGTCGCAGATCTGCGCACCACCTCGATCGAGCTGCGCAATGCCGCAGCGAGCGTGCGCGGCATTGCGGACGATGCAGGCCCGCAGCTTCACAAGGCGCTCGATCGCGTGGTCGCGGTCGCCAACAGCCTGGCCGACACGACCGCCCAGCTCGATCAGCTGGTGCTCGAGAATCGCGCCGACGTGCGCGCGTTCACCCGCGACAGTCTTCCTGAGCTCGAGCGCTTGCTGCACGACGGGCGGGATGCTGCAGCGCAGGTGCGCGATCTGGCACAGGACCTGCGCGCGAACCCCTCGCAGCTGATCTATCAGGCGCCCGCACAAGGCATGGAGATCCCCCGGTGAAGCATCTCGTCGCTGCCTTCGCGGCCGCGGTACTGAGCGGCTGTGCCGGTGGTCTGCACAGCAGTGCACCACCGGTGCAGGCCTACGTGCTGCGCGCCCCTGCGCCCGCGCCGCCCGCGGGCGGCGTGCCCCTTGGAAGCCTGCGAATCTCGCGCCCCACGGCGGCGCCGGGCCTCGACTCGGACCACATCGCCATACTGCAACCGGACCAGCGCCTCGGATTCTATGCGGCGAGCCGTTGGGCCAGCGCACTGCCGGATGTCATCGAGTCGCTGGCCGTACAAACATTCCGCGCGAGCGGCAGCTTCCGCTCGGTCGGGGACTCGCATGCGGCGTTTCCGACGGAATACCTGCTGCAGATCACGGTGCGCCGGTTCGAGGCTGATTACAAAGAGCAGTCAGGCGCACCCGTCATTCACGTCACGCTCGATTGTATGCTCGGGCGGCAGTCGACCCGTGAGCTTCTCGCAACGTTCGTCGCGGAATCCTCCGAGAACGCCACAGCGAACCGCCTGGCGAGCGTCGTCGCTGCGTTCGAACACACTGCCGACGCGGCGCTGGCTAGTGCAGCCGAGCAGTCGGCGGCTGCGATCAAAACGTCGACAACCCGAGCGCCTCCATGAGCCGGCAGCCCCAGTAGCGCACCTGAGAGGGATCGGCGAACACTGCGGCATCGGCTGTGTACTCGATACCTGCCGGGGCACGGTTGTTCCACAACGTGTCGAAGTGGGCGAGCATCTGGCGTGCGAGCGCGCTCGTGAGGTCGACTTCGAAGGCGACGTTGGCATCGAGATCGTAATCATCGAGCGCGCGGCGCGTCAGGCTCGCCGAGCCGAGCGTGACCCAGAGCCGCTCAGGATCGTGAATGAGCGCAACCTTGCCGCGAAAGCGCTCTCCGTGCGTGCGATACCAGCGCACGCGGATCGCGCCATCACTGGCGGCGATGATCTCGCTCGCCGTCGGCTGGTTGGGAATACCGCTGCGGCTGGTGCCGAGGGCATCCTCGTTTGGATCGAGAATCAGGCGGACCGACACGCCGCGCCGGCTCGCAGCGAGGAGCGCATCGGCCACGGCTCGGTGAGCCAGATAGAGCGCGGCGATATCGATGGCATCCCCACGGGCCGAGGCTTGGATACGCTCGAGCAGTGCATCGCCGATGGCGCCCTCCGTCAGCACCTGCGCGCGCGCGATGGGTTCGGTCGTTGGCGTGTCGGCAGGCGCGGTGTGCGGCGCGATGGACCCGCCCCAACCCGAGAAACGAGCCACCTCCAGCTCGCTCGCGAGCAAGGGCTGCAGCACCGATCCGTGCAGGCGCAGAGCCACATTGGAGTCCGCGTTCTCGGCCGAGGCCGGATTGCCGGAGGACAAGACGGCCGCGAGGCCCCCGGCACCGTCATCCGCCACGACCACCGCGCGCCGGTCGAATTTGAAGTTGAGTAATCGGCCAAGACCCCGCAGCGTGAGTCGCGGCGGTCCCAGGGAGAACGGATTGAGAATCCAGCCGGGGCCGCTGCCGTGGCCCCACCATCGCAGCCCCATTCTCCACAAGCTCGAATACATGAAGTTGGAGTCGCGCAGCCGATCGAGATCGACGGTCACGACCTCGATGCCGGCGGCCTGCAGCTGCTGCAGTCGTGCCGCGTCCTCGGCGCCGTAGCCTTTGTCGATCGGATCGATGAGCAGCAGGACGTGGAGTTGCGGCAGGGCCCGTTTGCGTGCGATCAGTGCTGCGCGCAGTGGCTCGGCGAGCGTGCAGTCGATCACCATGAAGTCGCGCGCACCGGCGATGACGCTCAGTACCTCATCGAGGATCCCGTGGTTGACGATCGGACGGCCGTACGCATCCGCGGCGGTGAGATCGGCGACGAACTTGAGGGCGGACTGCGGCACCGGTTGCCAGCCCGCTGCGGTGTGCGTACCCGGTGCGAGGCTTTTATGAGTCTGCCAGTAGGCGATCCCGAGCCAGGCGAGCAGTAGCGCGCCGAGCACCCAGCGAGCGCGGCGCACGTCGCGCAACATCCGCATTGGCTCGCCGGACTCCGCGCATCAGGAGCGGGACGCTCGCGCAGCGCGCGGCGGCCACGCGCAGCTCGATCGTCCGCTCATGCGGTCTGGCTCTGGATCGCGGCGGGCGGCAGCAGATGGGCGAACGGCGGTGTGCCGTCCGCTTGGCGCGCGAGCAGCACGAGCAGCTCATCGGCGCTGCAAGGCTCGCCGAACAGCTTGCCCTGCGCGAAGTAGCACTGGTGGGTGCGCAGGAACTCGACATGGCGCTGTGCCTCGACACCTTCGGCGATCACATCCATGCCCAGGCTACGGCCCATATCGATGATCGTGCGGACGATCGTCGCGTCACCCGCGTCCTCCGATACGTCGCGGACGAATGACTGATCGATCTTCAGCGTGCCGATGGGGAACTGCTGCAGCGCCGACAGTGACGAGTAACCGGTGCCGAAGTCATCGATCGACAGGTGCAAGCCCATCGCATCGAGCTCATCGAGCAGACGCACCGTGCGGGGGGCGTCCGCCATCAACGTCGTCTCGGTGATCTCGAGCTCGAAGGAGGTCGGAGAGACACCGTGGCGCCGGAACACCGAGCGACAGCGCAGTATGAAGCTCGCCTGCCGCAGCTGCTTCAGCGAGAGATTGAGTGAGATACGGCCAGGGTCCGCCACCTCGGCCTGCATGCTGCGATAGTCCATGCAGACGCGGTTGAGCACCCATTCGCCGATGTCGAGGATGAGGCTCGTTTCCTCGGCGAGGGGTATGAACACACCGGGTGGAATGTCGCCATGTCCAGGCAGGCGCCAGCGCAGCAGCGCTTCGGCGCCGATCACGCGGCCATCGCGCAAGTCGACCTTGGGCTGATAGCGGATCACGAGCTCATCGCGCTCGAGCGCCCGGCGCAGTTTGCTCTTGAGCATCAGCCGCTCGACGGCGGCGGCATTCATCTCGGGCGAATAGAACGCGAAGGTATTACCGCCGTTCTGCTTCGAGTAGTACATCGCCGCATCCGCATTGCGGATCAGGTCGATGACGTTCTCGGCATCGCGCGGGCAGAAGGCGATGCCGACGCTCGCCGTCAGAAATACCTCCTGCTGGTTGAGCTGAAAGGCGCGGCTGATCTCGGTGAGGATCGAGCGTGCGAGGTGTGCGATCGGTCCGCGATTGTCCGCATCCGCAGGCAGCCCTTCAACGAACAGCGCGAACTCATCGCCCGCGAGGCGGCCGACCACGGTGTCCTTGGGCAACGTGCGCGTCAGGCGCTCCGCCAGCACCTCGAGCACTCGATCGCCCGAGCCGTGGCCGAACGTGTCGTTCACTTCCTTGAATCGGTCCATGTCGAGATAGAGCAGCGCCACCGCCTGGCTGCTGCGGATGCCACGCGCAATCGCCTGCTGCAGCAGGTGCTGGAACTGCATCCGGTTCGGCACCTTGGTGAGCGCGTCATAGCGCGCGAGGTAGCGGATGCGACGCTCCGCGCGCTTGCGATCAGTGATGTTGCGCACGACAAAAATGTTGCCCTGGAACTGCGCATCACCACCCGCGATCTGCGAGCCCGTGATCGACACCGGAATGGTCTGTCCCTGGCGGGTGCGCACGACACTCTCGCGGCTGTCCTGCGCTGCCTGCATGGGGTCGAAGCCGTCGCGCTCGCGCTCATCCAGCATCGCCGTGATGTTCTTGCCGACGATCTCCTCCTCGCTGTAGCCGAGCAGGTTGCAGGCCGCCTGGTTGACACTGCGGACGGCTCCTTCGGGCGAGGTCACGAAGACAGCGTCCGTCATGCCGTTGAGAACGCTGTTGAGGTAATCCTTGGTGATGGTCGTCTGGCGCAGCTTGTAGCGCATGCTCTCCAGCGCCTGCTGGAGCTCGCCGAGCTCATCGCGGCGCGCGACATCGAGTGGTCGGGTGTAGTCACCCTGGCCCATGCGCTCGGCGCTCTTGATGAGCGCCGAAATGGGCTGCTCGAGCCTGCGGCCGGCGCGCCACGCAAGACCGGCGCCGACCAGTCCCGCACCGGCGGCCACCGCTCCGGCCAGCATCAGAACGGTACGGAAATCCTCACGGCTGATGGCGGACATTCGCCGCCCGATGGCGCCGACGGGCTCGGGCGCCGCCTGCGTGAGCACGACCTGCGCTTCGCCTAGGGTGCGAGACGCCTGAGTGCCAGTGGTGCCATCGCGTGGCGTCCGGATCTGCTGAATGGCCTCGGATTGGAGCGCATCCTGTGCCGGCCGGGCCGCGCGTTGCCAGCTGTACAGCGTGAGTCCCGCCGCATCTCGAATCTGGATCGAGGCCACCGTCTCGTCGTCCAGAAACGGTTGCAGGCGCTGCGCGAGATCCAATGGCGGCCCCGCAGATGGCAAAGCGACGGCTGCAGACTCCGCGACGTGGCGCGCCGTCTCGAGCGCCCTCGCGTCGAGCTCCAGGGCCGTGCGCTCGCGCGTCGCGGACTGCGCGAGCGCACCCAGTCGCCGGGACTCGAACCTCTGCTGCCAGGCAAAGAGCGCGACCAGCACGAGCGCGGCCAGGACGAGGGCGATGAAGGCCGCGCCGGCATACTTCAATTTCAGACTGAGCGCACTCAAGCTTGCATCTTACGCGCGCCGGCTGGGCCAGGTCACCCCCCGAAGGACGGGTGCGAAACGCCGTACAATCCCGCTGAATGCTGAATGCCCTGGAATTGACCGGGCGCGCAGACACTCACGTGCGCCGCGACGAGACGCTGGGTACCGTGCTGCACGCCCAGGCCGCGGCGGCACTCGCATCCCTGCGTGCCGCCGCGGGCGAGGCGGGAGTCTCGTTATATGTCATCTCGGGCTTTCGCGACTTCGAGCGCCAATGCTCGATATGGAACGCGAAGTTTCGCGGCGAGCGGCCCTTGTACGATCGCGAAGGGGAGTTGATCGAGCGCTCGACGCTCAGCGAATCGCAGCTCATCGAGAGCATCCTCGCGTGGTCGGCTTTGCCCGGGGCGAGCCGGCATCACTGGGGAAGCGACTGCGACGTCATCGATGCGGCAGCGCTGCCGCAAGATTATCGTCCGCAACTGCACCCGTCCGAATTTGCACCAGGTGGTGTGTTCTCGCGACTCTCCGGGTGGCTCGACTCAAATGCTGCGCGCTTCGGCTTTTATAGGCCCTACGCCACCGATCGCGGCGGTGTCATGCCGGAGCCGTGGCATTTGAGCTACGCACCGATCGCCGCTCACGCACTCGCGTCATTGACGCTCGAGACGCTGCGGGCGGCCCTCTTGGAGACGAGAGTACTCGAAGGTCGTAACCGGGTGCTCGAGGCCCTGCCAGGACTCTACGAGCGCTTCGTTCTGAACGTCGAGGCGGCGCCGGTTCCCCTCAGCGGGGTCTAGCGCCCTCGGACCAGGCCTTGCGGATATAGCCGACCATGAGTCCCCGCACCGTAGCCATGGGGTCGGAAAGCGCCGAGAAGACCGGTGGGTTGCGTCGCAGCAGACGCCAGTTCTCGCTGCGCAGGACTTGCCGCAGGTAATCGAGGTTGCGGTCGATCGCCTGAATGTAGGGGTTCTCTCCGCCGAAGAGGACCTCGACATAGCGATACGCCGCGTCGAACTGACCGTCGAGGCGACGGGCACGAGTCTCAGTGATGAAATCCGGTGTCTGGCGCAGTAAATCGAGCCCCGAGGCGTACCGCACCTGCAGACCGCCGTTTGAGGCGATCGGCAGCGCCATGCCTCCCAGCACGAACTCGGGATAGAGCCGGTCCCGGCACTTCTCCAGATAACAGCGGTCAGCCATCTGCCCGATCATGTCCGCCGTGCCGATCAGATGGCCGAGTTTGATGTCGAGTGGATTGTCGGCGCGAATCTGGGAGAAAGGCACCTCGTATCCCGTGAAATGCACGATCTCGCGCGCAACGGGGGCCCAACGCTCCAGGCCGATCGTCGGCAGGTACTCGGACAGGAACTGAGCGCCGCGCGATACATGGATCCGGGTCAGCTCCGCTCCATGGCGGTAGGAGCTGTCGTCCGCGCGGCGCAGGTAGCCCATGTCGTGGAAGAGACCTACGATGAGCCCGACGGTCGCGCGCTCAACGCCGAGCCGGGCATCCGGCTCATGCTGCCGCTCGTACCCCACGATGAGGCGAGCGAGAGCCAGAGTGATGTCGAGCGTGTGCTGACGATCGTGATAGACGGTGTCGACGCCGAAATAGCCGGGAATTTCGCCCGCGAAAAGCTTCTCGAAGTGCTCAAAGGAGCGCTCGATCGGCGCCCAGTCGATGTCCGCCCAGGTCGTTCGGTAAAGCTCCTCGACCGCGGACTTCACGGCCGCGACTGAGCTCACCTGAACCGTGTTGGTGACGTCAAAGTCGTTGCGCCGAGCGCTCAGCATTGTTGTGCGCAACCGTCCCTCTTCCCTTCCCTAAAGGCGAGGCCAGTCTAGGGAAGGCGTCGGGGCAAGGCCAGCGACGCGCCGCACACTTTGAAGAGTTGGTCACGGCCCCGGGGGCGCAACCCATATGTCAAAGTTCGAATCAGTAGATGCGCAGTCCCCCGTAGCGCTTGCGGATGCGGCGATCGAGCACGCGCCAGCCGAGCCCAAAACCGCATGCCAGCGCGACGAGCGCCGTTGAAGCGAGCCACAACGCAGCCGGGTGCCCGGCCTCGGGCGGTGCCCGGCTCAGCATGGGCGGATCCTGCGCGGCTGGATCCGGGGCGGGAGGAGTCTGAGCGGGAGGATTCTGAGCGCTCGGGTTCACGGGCGGCGGCGTTGCGGCACGTTGCAGCTCCGCAATCCGAGCCTGGAGTGCTGCATTCTCCTTGTGCAGCTGGTCGAGCTCCTGCGCCCGCGCTTCGAGCTGTTGGCGCACAGGTGGGTCGGACGAGAGGTACGAGGCCTTGATCCAGCCCTCCTGGCCCGAGCCAAAGCGGATGCGTACACGGTCCTCGTCGTGCTCGAGCACCTCGACACGCTCGCCGCTATGCACCGAGCCCACGTGGTCGCCGGACCCGTCGGCGGTGGCGCTGACGCTCACGACCACTTGATCGATGATGTACTGGGACTCCGCGGACGCACGCTGCTCGCAGGCGAAGACCAGCAGAAGCATCGCGATGAGCTGCGGGCCCCTCACGCGGCGATCCCGTATTGCCTCAAAAGCGGACGGATGTCCGGCTTGCGGCCGCGGAATTCGATGAACGCATCGAGCGCGTCGCGGCTGCCGCCGCGCGCCAGGATGCAATCGAGGAATCGCCTCGCGGTGCTTCGATCGAAGACCCCGCTCTCCTCGAAAGCTGCGAACGCATCGGCTGCGAGCACTTCCGCCCATTTGTAACTGTAATAGCCCGCGGCATAGCCGCCGGCGAACACGTGCCCGAAGCTGTGTGCGAACCGATTCCATTGCGGCACCGGCACGACGGCAACCTCGCGGCGCACTTCTGCCAAAGTTTCCGGGATGCGGGCTCCGCGCTCGGGGTCGTACTCGGCGTGCAGCCGGAAGTCGAAGATTGCGAACTCCAGCTGCCGCATCATGTGCAGCCCAGCCTGAAAGCTGCGCGTCGCAATCAGCTGAGCCTGCTTGTCCGCGGGCAGCGGCGCACCCGTGTCGACATGAGCCGAGATTCTCTGCAGCACATCCGGATGCCACGCGTAGTTCTCCATGAACTGGCTCGGCAGCTCCACGGCATCCCATGACACGCCATTGATGCCGGCAAGGCTCGGATAGGCGACGCGGGTGAGCAAATGGTGCAGGCCGTGACCGAACTCGTGAAACAGGGTGAGCACATCATCATGCGTGAGCAGCGCCGGGCGCCCTTCACCTGGCGGCAGGAAGTTGCAGACCAGATAGGCGACTGGCAGAACGGTGCCGCTCTTCAGGCGCTTGCGGCCCACGCACTCATCCATCCATGCGCCGCTGCGTTTGTTGGGACGCGCGTAGGCATCCAGGTAGAAGCTGCCCACGCTCTCGCCCGATGTGTCCGTGATCTCAAAGAAGCGCACGTCGGGGTGCCACACCGATACACCCGTGCGCTCGCGAATGCGCACCGAGAACAACCGCTCGGCGACCTCGAACAACCCGGCGAGCACACGCGGCAAAGCGAAGTACGGGCGCAGCTCCTCCTGTGATACGGAGAAGCGCGCGCGTTGCAGGCGCTCCGAGTAATAGCTCAGATCCCATGCTTCGAGCGGGCGCTGCGCGAAGCTTTGCAGCTGCGCAAAGTCCTTGAGTGCCGCAGTGCGCGCTGCGGCGCCGAGCTGATGCAGGAACTGCATCACCTCCTCCACGCTGCGCGCCATCCTGGTGGCAAGCGCGTATTGCGCGTAGCTCGTGAAGCCGAGCAGGCGGGCAATCTCGTGGCGCAGTCTCAGGATCTGCTCCATGACCGCTGAGTTGTCCCAGCGCCCGGCGCTTGGACCCTGGTCCGAAGCACGCGTGCTCCATGCCTCGTAGAATGCACGCCGCAGCTCGCGTGACTCGGCATCGGTCACCACCGCCACGTACGTGGGCTGATCGAGCGCGAGTATCCATCCAACGGTTCCCTGGTCTGCGGCGCGCTGGCGGGACTGAGCAACGATCACCTCGTTGAGGCCGTCGAGCTCGCCTGCATCGCGCACCTCGTGCGTCCAGCCATTGGTGGCGTCGAGGACGTTCTCCTCGAACTTCGCCTGCAGCTGTGTGAGCTCGAGCATGGCTTCCTTGAAGCGCGCCTTGCGCTCGGTCTCAAGTCCCACGCCTGCGAGTCTGAAGTCGCGCAGTGCGTGCGCGAGCACGGCGCGCTGCGTGGGCTCGAGGCCGGCGCCTTCTCGCTCGCAGATCTGCTGATAGGCGCGGTAAAGTGGCTCGCTTTGAGTGAGATCGGTCTGATACGCCGACAAGAGCGGCAGGCATGCGTTGTAGGCAGCGCGGAGCTCCGGCGAATTGACGACGGCATTCAAATGGCTCACGGGCGACCACACCCGCGAGAGCCGGTGATGCATGTCCTCGAGCGGCTCGACGAGATCGGCAAAAGTGGGCTGCGGCAGCTCGATCAGCTCGGCGATGCGCGCTCGATTCTCCTCGAGCAGACTGCGTATCGCCGGCTCTACGTGCTCGGCGCGGATGTCGCTGAACGAAGGCAGCGACTCAGATTCCAGCAACGGATTTACCATGGCTCTCTCATGCATCGTGGCTGGCATTCTACCTCTGCGCGCGGCCGTGATGCGGCGCCCATGTAGAATGAGACATGGCGGACACTTACGATCTCGTCGTGATCGGCGGCGGCAGTGGCGGTCTCGCCTGTGCTCAACGCGCGACCGAGTACGGTGCACGCGTGCTGCTCGCGGAGGCCGCTCGACTGGGCGGCACCTGTGTCAATGTCGGCTGCGTGCCCAAGAAGGTCATGTGGAATGCCGCCGAAATCGCGCACGCGATTCACGATGCGACCGACTACGGCTTCCAGATCCCGTCTTCAAGCCATGACTGGGCGGCCCTGAAAAAGGCACGGGATGCCTACGTGGAGCGTCTCAATGCGATCTACGAGCGCAATCTCGCCGTGCGTCACGTCGAGCTCGTGCGTGGTTTTGCGCGCTTCACCGGACCGCACAGCATCGAGGTGGCGGGCCGTGCGGTCAGTGCGCAGCACGTGGTCATCGCCACAGGCGGCCGCCCCATTCTGCCGCCCGTACCGGGCGTCGAGCTCGGCATCACCTCGGATGGATTCTTCGATCTGGAGCAGCCCCCGCAGCGCATCGCCATTGCCGGCAGCGGTTACGTCGCGGTAGAGCTCGCCGGCATTTTCGCCTCGCTCGGTACGCGCGTGACACTGGTGATGCGCGGCGACACCGTTCTCAGATCGTTCGATGCCATGCTCGGTGAGGCCTGTATGACCCACATGCGCGAGAGCGGCATCGAGCTTGCGACCCAGGCCACACAGGGCTTAGCGCGCAGGACGCACGACAAGGCTCTGGAGCTCGTGCTCGGCGACGGCCGCGTGATCGGTCCGGTCGATTGCATCCTGTGGGCCATAGGCCGCGAGCCCAATGTCGATGGCCTCGGCCTCGAGCGCGCCGGTGTCGCGCTCGATGCAGCCGGCAATATTCCGACCGACAAGTACCAGACGACCAACGTGCCGGGGGTCTATGCCATCGGCGACGTGACGGGTCGCCTGCTTCTGACGCCGGTCGCGATCGCCGCCGGACGGCGCCTGAGCGACCGTTTGTTTGGCGGACAGGCCGGGCGCTTCCTGGACTACGACAACGTGCCGACCGTGATTTTCACTCACCCGCCGATCGGCACGGTCGGTCTCACCGAGACGGAGGCCCGAGCGCAGTACGGGAGCGAAGTAGAAGCGTTCACATCCAGTTTCGTGCCCCTCTATCACGCGCTGACGACCCGCAAGCCGCGCGTGCTGATGAAACTCGTCACGGTCGGTCCGACGCAGCGCATCGTGGGGCTGCACGTCATCGGCGAGGGCGCAGACGAGATGACGCAGGGATTCGCGGTCGCGCTGCGCATGGGTGCAACCAAACGCGACTTTGACGACACGGTGGCGATTCATCCCACCAGCGCCGAAGAGTTCGTGACGATGCGATAGCGGGCGTCAGCCGCCTCGCGCGAGCGCCTCGAGCACGGGCGCAGTCTGCGGACGCACTCCGCGCCAGATGTTGAACGACTCTGCAGCCTGCTCCACCAGCATGCCCCAACCGGCGACCGCTCGGTCGCAGCCGCGTCCACGGGCCCAGCGGATGAAGGCTGTAGGGGTTTTGGCGTAGGCCATGTCGTAGCAAGTGGTCGCGGCGCTGATCGCCTCGACCGGGATCGGCGGCACCTCGCCCGCAAGGCCGGCGGACGTGGCGTTGATGACGAGATCGAAACTGCCGAGCGACAGCTCATCGAGCCCGCAGCCGCGCACCGGCCCGAGCGTGGTGAAGTCCAGGACGAGCTCCCGGGCGCGCACCGCATTTCGGCTTGCGACGACGATCTCCACCGGTTCCAGCTCGAGCAGCGGGACGAGCACGCCCCGTGCGGCACCGCCGGCTCCCGCGATCAGAATGCGCCGGCGTGCGATCGTGAGCCCGAGGTTGTCGCGCAGGTCGCGCACGAGTCCGATACCGTCGGTGTTGTCGCCGAGGATTCGATCGTTGGCGAACGTCAGGGTATTGACGGCGTGCGCCGAGCGGGCGCGGTCCGTAAGCTCGTGTGTCAGCTCGGAGGCGGCGCGTTTGTGCGGCAGAGTCACGTTGAGACCGCGACCACCGTGCGCAGAGAATTCATGGACGAACTGCCAGAAGCGCTCCGGCCGTACGTCGAACATCTTGTATTCGAGAGCCTGCCCGGTCTGGCGGGCAAACAGGGCGTGGATGAAGGGCGACCAGCTGTGCGCGATCGGATGCCCTACGACGCCATATCGATCGAGCGACTCGCTCATGTGACTCGTGCCAGCTCGCTTGCCCTGACAAGGTTATACGAGCGAGCGCACCTCTGCGCCACCTTCCTGTTTCGGATCGAGGAGCCCGTGTAACTCGGGAAGCCAGCTTTGCATGCGCTCGCAAATGAGGTGCGGCGGGTTGACGATCAAAAGACCCGAGCCGTTGAGCGCGATCCGCGAGTCGAGGGGATGCAGCCACAGCTCGCTGATGATCGCCTCGCGTGTGATTCGACGCCGCAGCGTCTCCTGCCAGGCGCGGGTGTCGCGTGCGTCCTTGATCGGATACCACACGAGCACCACTGCAGTCTCGAACCTTCGCAGGATTTCCTCCAGTGCGCGACTGATCCGGTCGAGCTCGGCGCGTGGTTCCTCGTACGGCGGATCGATCAGCACGAGTCCGCGTCGCTCCGGCGGCGGAAGAAGTGCCCGCAGCGCCTCGAACCCGTCTCCCGCTCGCACCAGAACGCGCGAGCGTCCGCTCAGGAGTCTTTGCAGATGGCGCGCTTCGGCCGGAAGACGCTCGATGAAGACCGCGCGGTCCTCTTGCCTGAGCTCACTGGTGACGATCAGCGGCGAGCCCGGGTATGCGCTCTGGCTGCCCTTCTCTCGACGCCACGCCGTCACGACGCGCGCGTATGCGGCGATTTCGTCGCTCGAGCCTGCCTGTAGCACGCGCTCGAGCGCGGCGCGGCCACCGCCTTCGGCAGGCGAGGCTGTCAGGTCGTATGCGCCTCGACCGGCGTGTGTCTCGAGAAAGAGGAATCCTTTGGCCTTGCGCTGCAGCGCCGCGGTCACGGCCAGCAGAGTGACGTGCTTGTGGATGTCGGCGAAATTTGCGGCGTGAAAGCTGTGGCGATACTTCACGGCGCACCGCCGACGCGAGGGCCTTCCTCAGCTGGACTTTGCGCGGCGCGAGGAACCGTTCGTGCGCTTGAGTCCACGCAAAGTCTTGCGTGGTCCGGCGGCTTTGCCCTGCGAGGGCTTGCGCGCGGCCCGAGCCGACACACCCTTCATAGGTTTGAGCGCTGCCGCACGCGCACCACCGGTCGCTGGCGCGAAACCGGGACGAGCGCTGCGGGCACGCTTCGGAGGCGTCGCCACGGCCGGCCCGTCGCTGCGTCGACCGGCGCGATGACGTGCTGGCGCCTCGGGTGTGACGGAAGGCGCAGCCGCCGCGCCGTTCGCGCGTCCGGCGTCCGCGGCCGAAGCGTGCTCCCCGCTCGGGAGCATGCTCGATCATCACACGACACTCAGCGAGCGTGAGTGACTTCGGGTCACGGTCCTTCGGGATCTTGGCGTTCTTCTTACCGTCGGTGACATAGGGCCCGTAGCGGCCGTTGAGTACCTGCAGTCCGTCACCGAAATCGGCAATGATTCGGTTCGCATCCGCCTCCTTCTTGAGACGGATCACCTCGACAGCGCGCTCCAGAGTGACGGTGTAAGGATCATCTTCCTTCAAGGAAACGTACTTCGCGCCGTATTTGACGTACGGCCCGAAACGTCCCGTGTTCGCAATGATGGGCTCGCCTTCGGCCGTCGCGCCGAGGGTGCGGGGCAGCTTGAAGAGCTCGAACGCCTCGGCAAGGTTGATCGCGTCCATCTTCTGGCCGGGGCGCAATCCCGCGAAGCGCGGCTTCTCCGGATCATCCTTCGAGCCGATCTGCACGAACGGCCCATAGCGTCCCATTCGCACCGTGACCGGCTTGCCCGTTGCGGGGTCCTTGCCGAGCTCGCGCGCCTGAGCGACCTGCTCGCGCGTCACGTTCTTGTCGGTGCTTCGTACCTGTTTGATGAACGGTTTCCAGAATTTCTCGAGCGGGATCGTCCAGTCTTCCTCGCCGCGCGAGACCGCATCGAGCTCGTCTTCCATCGCGGCCGTGAATCCGTATTCGACGTACCGATGGAAGTGCTGAGTCAGGAAACGGTTGACGATCTTGCCGATGTCCGTGGGCACGAAGCGTCGATTGTCCATCTCGACGTACTCACGATCCTGCAGCGTCGAGATGATCGTTGCGTAGGTCGACGGCCGGCCGATGCCATGCTCCTCGAGGGCTTTGACGAGCGATGCCTCCGAGTAGCGCGGTGGCGGTTCGGTGAAATGCTGCTCGGCATGGATCGCGAGGAGCTTCACGGCATCGCCTTCGCTCATCGGCGGCAGGACATGATCGGCGTCGTCCGCCTTGGCATCGTCGGCGCCCTCCTGGTAGACCGCGATGTATCCGGCCTTGACCAGTGTCGAGCCGTTGGCGCGCAGCATGTGACGCTCAGGACCATCAGGCCCGGCCAGCATGTCGACGGCCACCGTGTCGAATACGGCGTGGCTCATCTGCGAGGCGACTGCGCGCCGCCAGATCAGGGCGTAGAGCTTGAAGAGCTCCGAGTCCAGCTTGCCCTCGATGTCCCCGGGTGTGATGGCGGCTGAGGTTGGTCGGATGGCCTCGTGCGCCTCCTGGGCATTCTTGGATTTGGTCTTGTAGATGCGCGCTTCCTCGGCGACCTCCTGGGCGCCGTACAGTCGCGCGGCGACCTCCCGGATCTCGCGAATCGCCTCGGCGGCGAGCGACACCGAGTCGGTGCGCATGTATGTAATGAGTCCGACGTTGCCATCGCCCACGTCGACGCCCTCGTAGAGCTGCTGCGCGAGGCGCATGGTGCGCCGCGCGTTGAAGCCGAGCTTGCGGGCGGCTTCCTGCTGCAGGGTCGAGGTGGTGAAGGGCGGCGCAGGATTGCGGCGTCGCTGTTTGCGATCGATCGCGAAAACTTTCAGGGCCCCTGCGCTGCCGTTTCCGCCCGAGGCAGCGCGCACCGCATTCTCGACCGCGCGCGCCTCGCTCTCGGTAACGAAGCTGAATTGCTCGACCTTCGTGCCGCGATACTCGAGCAGCTTGAGGGGAAATTGCTGCGCGGAGTGCTCGCCCTCGGCCTCCAAGGTCCAGTACTCGCGCGCCTTGAATGCGGCGATCTCCTCCTCGCGCTCACAGATCATGCGCAGAGCCGGGCTTTGCACCCGACCGGCCGAAAGGCCGCGGCGCACCTTCTTCCACAGAAGCGGCGAAAGATTGAAGCCGACCAGGTAATCGAGGGCGCGGCGCGCCTGCTGCGCGTTCACGAGCTCGGCGGACAACGCGCGCGGCTGCGCGACGGCCTCGCGGATGGCGTTGCGGGTGATTTCGTAGAAGGCGACCCGGTGCACCTGCTTGCTGCCAAGTTCACGACGCGACCGCAGAATCTCTAGGAGGTGCCAGGCAATTGCCTCGCCTTCGCGATCCGGATCGGTTGCGAGGTACAGCGCCTTCGCCTTGCGCAGTGCCCGGCTGATGGCCTCGAGGTGACGCTCATTCTTCTCGAGCACCTGGTATTGCATCGCGAAGCCGCGATCAGGATCGACGGCGCCTTCCTTCGGCACCAGATCGCGTACGTGACCGTAGGACGCCAGCACGTCGAAGTCCTTGCCCAGGTACTTTTTGATGGTGCGCGCCTTGGCTGGCGATTCGACGATGACGAGATTCTCGGCCATGAGCTGCTAGGCACCTTCGACGAAGGGAGCGCGTGTTCCTCGGAACGACTTCAGCGGCACGCTAGCACTTCGACGCTACAGCGTACTGTGTGCCAGTGAAATTCTGGGACGGATGCCGCAGCCTCAGTGCCGGGCCCGGGCGGAAGAATCGAGCACGAAATCCTCCATTCGCGCGAATGCCTGCTCCTGGTCGGGCTGGCTGGAGAGCACCATCAGCACCACCCACTTCAGCTGCTCCGTGTCGAGCTCGTCGGCATCGAGCGCCAGCATGCGGTCCACGACGATCTCGCGCTGAGGTGGCGAGAGCACCCCAAGACGCTCGAGGGTCATGAGAAAGCCGCGACACTCCGTCGACAATCGGCTGAGCTCGCTGTCGGAGAACACTCGCACGGCTGCGCTGCCGGCCAGGGACGTCTGAGCGCGCTCCCCTGCGAGCTCGGCGAGCCAATCAAGCGCGCGCTCGACGTTTGCATGGCCGAATCCGGCCCGCTCGAGGTCACGGGCGAGGTCCTCGCGCTCGGGCACGTCGGGCGCTTCGTCCAGCATGTAGCGGTCGAAGACGTAGATCAGAATGTCGAGAACACTCGTAATCATCGAGAGACTTCAAGACAGGCGGCAGTAACGGCCGCCGGGATGGGGTGCGATCCGCCCCCCGAGCTCGAGAATCAACAGCATGGAGACCAGGGACTCGCTCGGCAGCCCCGTGCGTTCGACCAGCATATTGACGCTCACCGGCTCAAAGCCGAGCGCATCTAACAGCATTTCGTAACCCTTGTCCAATGGCCGAGCTCGTGTCAGCGCGTCATCGGGCGTGCTTAAGCCCGACGCAACGCCTTGTTCTTGCAGCGGAATTTCCAGCACCGACAGGACTTCCTGGGCGCTCTCCACGAGGCGGGCGCCTTCACGGATCAGCTGGTGACACCCTCGGGAGAGGGCGCTGCGGATCGGGCCCGGTACGGCAAAGACATCCCGCCCATGCTCGAAGGCGGATCGTGCCGTGATGAGCGATCCGCTTTCACGCGCCGCCTCGACCACCAAGGTGCCACGGGCAAGTCCACCGATGATCCGGTTGCGCTGCGGGAAATGCGGCCGGCGAGCGCACGATCCCGGCGGCAGCTCGCTCACGAGCGCGCCCTGATCGCAGATGCGCTCTGCCAGGTGCCGATGCTCGGCGGGGTAGATGCGATCGAGCCCATGCGCGCAGACCGCGATCGTGAGACCGCCGGCGGCGAGCGCGCCTTCGTGAGCGGCAGCATCGATGCCGACGGCGAGGCCGCTCGTGACGCTCAGACCGTTCTGGGCGAATACCTCGGCGAACTCGCGCGCCGTGATTCGCCCTGCCACCGTGGCCGCGCGGGCGCCGACGACGGCGAGCTGCTGTGTCCTGAGCGCCGTCAGCTGACCTCGCACGTAAAGGACGGCCGGTGCTCGCCGAATCTGCGCGAGCAACGGCGGGTAGTCAGAAGAAGTACACGGCACCACGTGCGCACCGGTCGTCGCGAGCCAGCGCAGGTCGGCAGCGACGCGCTCCTCGTCGGGCGAGCGCAGGAAGCTGCGTGCCTGAAGGGGCAGTGCGTGGCATCTCGAGGCGGCTTGCGGCTCGACAATGCGCTCGAGCTGCCCGAGCTCGGCGACCGCAGCGCGCAGGTGCTCGGCCCTCAGGCCCGGCGCGCGGGCGAGCAGTGCGCACGCTCGCGGTTCGCTCACTTCATGAGGATAAAGCGAAGAGCCTCAGAGAGCGCCGATCGATTCCAGTGCGAACGTGACGTTTGAGTGTCGAGCTACGGATTGCGGACAACGTCCGCTACCTTCATCGGGCCCGATGCGCCCACGACGAGCGCATAGCTCATGCGGTCGTATGACTTGAAGACGAGAATCGTGCCGGTGCGCTCATTGGGCAGCCGGATGTGTGGCTGAAAGGGCGATTCACGATCGCCGCCATAAGCCGCAGAACCGCGATCTGCGACAACGTCACCCGCCTCGTCGACCGCGAGCACGGTGCCCGGCTCGACGCCGTGCCGCTTACCGCGGTTGATCGCAACGATGTCGTATTGGCCGATCGAGTGAACGTCGTCGACGACCGAAATGATGCGGCCCTTGATATCCGTGCCTGGCGCACGTGGCATGAAGTTGAGCGGATTGCCGGCGGCGTCGGGGAAGAGGCAGTCACCGCGCAAGGTCTCGCGCGCCGAATCGATCAGTACGGCTTTCGCCGGGTTACCTGCCCGCTCGACGACCGCCGTCGCGGTGTAGATGCCCTCGTAACCGATGGCGCGGTTGCCATCGTCGGGATCGCGCAGGCGATCGGCGATGTGCACGACCGCGAAGCGTGTCCCGGCCGGAGCGTCGAGGTTGCGGATGTAGATTTCGTTGCCGGTGCCACCAGTCTGATGCTCATCGCGAAACGCGAGCACGTGGGGCGCACCGCGGACTTCATCGTTCGATGCAAGCGACGGCCTCGACAAAAAGGAGGCGACGGACGCATACGGAATCGTCGGTATCGCGCTCTCGAGCGACGAGCTGCGCAGGCGAGGGTCGAGCCGCGCGGGGCCGCCCCGCTCGAGCACGATCTGAGGGCTGCCGTTGGCGCCATAGGCCAGGGCAAGTACGTCGCCCGGATAAATCAGATGGGGATTCTGGACCTGCGGATTGACATACCAGACCTCTGGCCACAGCCAGGGGTCACGCAGGAACAAAGACGCGATCCCCCAGAGTGTGTCGCCGCGCTTCACCGTATAGCGCTTCGGTGCATTGGGGTTCACAACGTCAGGTGACACGTTGGTCGTCGGCGCCGCGCTCGCTGCGGCAGCCTGCGTCGCCGCATCCGGATGGCTGATCGCGGCCTCGGTCGCCGTCTGATCTGCGGTCGGCGTTGCGTCGGACGCGGCGGCCGTTTCGGGCGCGCTCGCCACGGAGCTATCCTGCGTGTGACGGCTCATCGCGTGATGCCATGAGCAGCCGAACAGGCCAGCGGTGGAAAACACGAGCAGGCCTGAGATCAGGCCAACCTTGGGATTGCGATTGAAAGTCATCCTCCCCCTCCTTACATATCGGGTGGGGCAGCAGCCAAGCGCTGTTATAATCGGCCCGGCCTGCCGACACACGGCGTGATGTCAACTTTGTGCGCTGGATCACGCGCGGCCGCGGCTTGGCCCGCAAAGCGGCCGATTTTCTCCAAGGTTCAGTGAATTAGGAGCATTTCGAGCGTTCCAAGGACGTATTCAGCAGATATGGCCCGGCTTTCGATTCTCGAATACCCAGATCCCCGCCTGCGGACCCGCGCCCGGCCCGTAGAGACATTCGACGCGGCACTCGAGCGCCTGATCGACGACCTGTTTGAGACGATGTATGCGGCTCCGGGAATCGGCCTCGCGGCGACGCAGGTCGACGTGCATAAGCGGGTCGTCGTCATCGACGTTTCGGACGAGCGCAACGAACCACAGGTCTTCATCAATCCGGAAATCCTGTCGCGCGAAGGCGAGGGAACGACGGAGGAAGGCTGCCTGTCGGTCCCAGGTATCTTCGATGACATCAAACGTGCCGCAAACGTGCGGGTCCGGGCTCAGGACAAGCATGGAGTGGTTTCCGAGCGCGATCTCACGGGCACGCTTGCGGTGTGCCTGCAGCACGAGATGGACCACCTCGAAGGCCGTCTTTTCGTCGACTATCTCTCGGATCTCAAGCGCGAACGCATTCGCAAGAAACTGGACAGGGAGCGCAAGGAGCGGACGGGCCGCACGGCCCAGGACATGCGACGGACTCTCTAGCGAGCGTTCGTGACTGCTTTGCGCATCGTCTTCGCCGGAACGCCCGAGTTCGCGTTACCGGCGCTCGAGGCCCTGCTCGCATCGCCCCACGAAGTCATCGGCGTGCTCACACAGCCTGATCGGCCGCAGGGCCGCGGGCGACGAATCCTGCCGAGCCCGGTCAAACAGCTCGCGCAGGGCCGCGGTGTCGCGGTGCTTCAGCCCGCCACGCTGCGTGCCGCGGAGCCTCAGTCGTGGTTGCAGGCGTGCGATCTGGATGCACTGATCGTGGTTGCCTACGGGCTCATCTTGCCGCCGCAGGTCCTGTCGGTGCCGCGGCTCGGCTGTATCAACATCCACGCCTCGCTTCTGCCACGATGGCGGGGCGCGGCCCCGGTGCAGCGGGCGATTCTGGCCGGTGATGCGGAGACTGGCGTCACGATCATGCAGATGGAGACTGGTTTGGATACCGGCCCCGCCCTCGTTCAGCAACGTATGGCGATCGGGGGCGCGAATGCCGGGGAGCTCCAGGCGCGGCTCGCCGAGCTCGGCGCGCGCTGCCTGCTCGATGCACTCGATCGAGTTTCAGCCGGAACTGTGACACCGAGGCCGCAGTCCGAAGCGGATGTCACCTATGCGGCCAAGATCGAAAAAGGCGAGGCGGCCATCGACTGGCGCCGCAGTGCGGGCGAGATCGATCGGCAGATCCGCGCCTTCAATCCCTGGCCGATCGCCGAGACTCGCTTCGAAGGTGAGCCGCTGAGAATCTTCGCTGCCCGGCCCAGTTCGCACGGCGAAGTGTCGCCTCCCGGTACGATCACCGCCGTGGAGGACGACGCCATCGTCGTGAGTTGCGGTTCGGGCGCGCTTGGGGTGACGCAGTTGCAGCGGCCCGGCCGCAAGGTCGTGGCGGCCCGCGACTTTGCCCATTCGCGAAAGCTCGTCGGTTACCGCTTGGAATTACCTCCTTGAGCGGCGCCTCGCCGGCAGAGGCCCGCGCGCGCTGGGCGCCGGGAACGGAGGTGCTCGCCGCGGCGTCCCACGCGCTTGCGGGCGTGGCGGTCCAAGGCCAGTCCGCAGAGCATGCGTTGGCCGCCTTCGAGCACCATGAGCGGCGCGCGGCGATTCGCGCGATCACCCTTGGCTCGCTGCGTTGGTATTTGCGATTGTGGCCCGCGGTCGAAAGCCTCGTGACTCGCCAGCGACTGGCGCCCGAGCTGCAAGCGCTGTTCATTGCGGCCGCACATCAGGTCGAGTACTCGCGCAACGCGCCTCAAGCCAGCGTGCACATCGCGGTCGACGCTGCTCGAGCGCTCGGCCACGGGCGCGCGAGTGGACTCGTCAACGCCGTGCTGCGCCGCTTTGTGAAGGAGCGACACACGCTCTTCGCACGCCTCGATGAGGACCTCGCCGTCGCGACCGCGCACCCTGCCTGGCTCGTAGCATCGCTTCGCGATGCCTGGCCGACACGGCTGGCGGCCATCCTGGCGGCCAACAATGCCCACCCTCCCCTGGTGTTGCGGGTCGACCGCTCGAGAGGGACACCCGCGGACTACGTGCGGGAGCTTGAGGCCTCGAGCATCGCGGCTCGAGCGCTTCACTGGGCACCCGACGCGGTCGAGCTCGAGCGGCCGCGGGCAGTGGATGGCCTTCCGGGGTTCGCCGAAGGGCGGGTATCCGTCCAGGATGCCGGCGCGCAGCTCGCCGCACATTTGCTCGATTCGCGGCCCGGGATGCAGGTGCTCGACTGTTGCGCTGCACCAGGGGGAAAGACGCTCCACATCCTCGAGCGGGCGGGGGACCTCGCGGGTCTCACCGCCATCGACATCGACGCAGAGCGGCTGCAGAGGCTCCAGGCGAATCTCCAGCGTGCCGGGCGCGCGGCACGCCTGGCCGTCCTCGATGCGCGTGAACACAGTCCGTTGCTTCCGGATGGGTACTTCGATCGGGTCGTCGTCGATGTCCCCTGCTCCTCGACCGGCGTGATCCGGCGCCATCCCGATATCAAGCTGTTGCGCCGGGCCACCGACACCGCGGCCCTGTCGGGCGTGCAGCTCGAGATCCTGCAGGCGGCCTATGGCCGCCTGCGCCCGGGCGGCCGATTGCTGTATTGCACCTGTTCGCTTCTGCCCGAAGAGAACGAGGGCGTCGTGCTGCGCTTTCTGCAAGACGAGCGTACTGCGCGGGCGGCAGCGCTGCCGTCCGCGGCCGAGCTCGCCCCCGGGGGTGTGGATTGCGCCGTGGGGGTACAGCTGCTTCCGGGGGGAGACGCCGGGACCGACGGCTTCTATTATGCTTGTCTCGAAAAGACAACGGCTTGACCGGTGACTATTCCGATGCCCCCGCGCGCTGCCCCATGCCTGCCGTGAGCCTGAGTCGCGGGCGTTCGTCGTTCTGCCTCGCGCTCGTCGCGACGCTGCTGCTTGCACCACGAGAGGGCGTGCGTGCCGATGCGCTGGACGGGGTGCTCGAGGTCCGGTCGGCCTACGTCGATGTGGACCATTCGGTCTTTCAGTTGCATGCCCGCATCGAGTACCCGATGACCCCCGCAATCCGGGCCGCGCTTCGCGACGGCGTCACGCTGGCCTTCGACCTGGATACGCGCGTGACCCGCGAGCGCCACCTGTGGTTCGACGCCACTGTGGTGGAGTTGACCTTGCGCCGTGAGCTGGCCTATCACACCGTCAGTGACCGCTACGTGGTGAGGGATGTGCGCACTGGGGATCAGCAGAGCTTCCCGACACTCGATGGCGCACTGGAATCTCTGGGCACGGTCGACAACTGGCCCATCCTGGTGGAGCCTCAGGTCGTCGATGGAGAGCGCTATCGCATCAGCGTGCGCGCAGGGATCCGCCGCGGGCGCCTGCCGGCGTCATTGCGGCTTCTGCTCTTCTGGACCGACGATTGGCATCGAGTGAGCGAGTGGTACACATGGTCACTGCCGACGTAGGCTCAGCGCGCGTGCGCTGGGGGAGCTATGCCCTCGTCCTGCTGTGGACGGTGATCGGGGCAGGGGCGCTGCTCATGCTTGCGAAAAGCGTGCAGAACTCCTCCGAGTTCGGGCGTCTGCAACCCTGGATCCTGCTGCTCAATCTGACGGGCGTCATCGGTCTGACCGTGCTGCTCGCCCGCAAGCTCTGGCAGCTCGTGCGCGACTACCGCAACCACGTGCCCGGCTCGCGCCTCACCGCGCGCACGGTCGCGATCTTCGGTGCGCTCGTGATCGCGCCGCTGATGATCGTGTACCTGTTTTCCCTGGACTTCCTGAACCGGGGTATCGACAGCTGGTTCCGCGTCGAGGTGAAGCAGGGGTTGAGCGATGCACTCAATCTGTCGCGCGACGCACTCGATGTACGCATGCGCGAGTACACCTGGCGGACCGAGCGTTTCGCGCACTCGCTTGCAGATGCTCCCCGCGAGGATGCGCTCGCGCGGCTGGACTCGGAGCGTCGCGCGACGGCCGCGCTGGAACTGGCGCTCTTCGACAACCACGCCCACGTGCTTGCCGTGAGCAGTGACCCCACGGCAGAGACGATCCCGGCGGCGCCGGCTGCGGAGGTCGTGCGTCAGGTGAGCGAGGGCCGCTCTTACGTCAGTCTCGATCCGCAGTCTCACGGCCAGTACCTGATCCGCATCGCCGCACCGGTCGGCGAGGCCTTCGGCGCGCGCGACAACCGCTATGTGCTTGCGGTGTACGCAGTTCCGCGCCAGCTCGCCGAGCTGTCCGAGGCGGTCCAGGAGGCTTATTCGCACTATGGCGATCTGGCGGTGATGCGCGAGCCCGTGATGTCGAGCTTCAAGCTGACGCTCACTCTAGTGCTGCTCCTTGCGATGCTTGCGGCGATCTACGGAGCGATCTTCTCGGCGCAGCGCCTTACGCGCCCGGTGCAGGACCTGATCGCAGGCACCCGTGCGGTCGGCAAGGGAGACTTCGGTACTCGCCTGCCGCTGCCATCGCGCGACGAGATGGGCTTTCTCGTGCAATCCTTCAACGACATGACGAAGCGCCTGCGGCGCGCACGCGAAGAAGCCGTGCGCAGTCAGCAGGCCGTCGAGCACGAGCGCGAGCGCCTGGCGATCATTCTTGCGCGGCTGTCTACCGGCGTGCTTGCGGTGGATCGCGAGCTGACGGTTCGCATCGCGAATCAGGCGGCGGGACTCATTCTCGGCGCCGATCTGGCGGACGCGACCGGCCGCTCGCTGCCGGAGCTTGCGAGCGGTTACGAGCGCTTCCGCCAATTCGTCGGCGCTCTGGTCGTGCGCTTTGCCGCTGGTCGAGAGGAATGGCGTGAGCAGATCGACCTCGACGGCCAATCCGGTCATCGCGCTCTCATGTGTGCCTGCACGCCCTTGCCCGGAGATGGTGGCGACCGCGGATACGTGATCGTGTTCGACGACATCACGACGCTGCTGCAGGCACAGCGCGATGCGGCCTGGGGCGAAGTGGCGCGCCGCCTCGCGCACGAGATCAAGAATCCGCTCACCCCGATTCAGCTGTCGGCCGAGCGCATGCGCAGGCGTTTCCTCGGCAGCATGAGCCGCGACGATGCGGAAGTCCTGCAGCGCTCGACCGACACGATCGTGCAGCAGGTCGAGACCATGAAGCAGATGGTCAACGCGTTCAGCGACTATGCGCGCACGCCCGACATGAAAATCTCGCGCTTCAGCTTGAACGAGCTGGTTACCGAAGTGGTCGATCTGTATCGCTCGCAGGACTCTCGCATCGAGATCCGCGCCGAGCTCGATGCCCGCCTCGGCGTCATCGAGGCGGACCGCGGGCGCATTCGGCAGATCCTCAACAATCTGCTGGTCAATGCACTCGAGGCTCTCGAGTCCTCACAGCACGGCCGAGTAGAGATCGTCACCCGCTTCGAGGTGGGAGGCGATGCGGAGCATGCGGTGGTCACAGTCTGCGACAACGGTCCGGGCTTCCCGCGCGAGTTGCTCGCGCGCGTGTTCGATCCCTACGTGACCAGTAAGCCCAAAGGCACAGGTTTGGGCCTGGCCATCGTCAAGAAGATCGTCGAAGAGCACGGCGGCCGCATCGATGCGGATAATCTTCCGGAGGGCGGTGCGCGCGTACGCATCGTGCTACCGGTCAAGGATGGCGCGCGATCGTCCACGCTCATTCGCGAACGGCGGCCGGAGCTGCGGAAGGAGAAAATGGCATGAGCGCGTCACGCATTCTGGTGGTGGATGACGAGGCCGACATCCGCGGCCTTCTCAAGGAGATCCTCTCCGAGGAGGGCTACGAGGTCGACGTCGCCGCAAATGCGGGACAGGCGCGCGCCTCGCGCGCGCGTCAGTCGCCCGATCTGGTGCTGCTGGACATCTGGATGCCCGATGTCGACGGGATCTCACTGCTTCGGGAATGGTCGGTCTCGGCGACCGACGGCTGCCCGGTGGTGATGATGTCGGGACACGGCACCGTGGAGACCGCCGTGGAGGCGACGCGGCTCGGTGCGTTCGACTTCGTCGAAAAGCCCCTGTCGCTTGCGAAACTGCTGCGCACCGTCGAGCGGGCACTCGATGCCGGCAAGCGCCGCAGACAGCCTGCGAAAACCCTGCCCCCGCAACTCCTGGTCCCCGTAGGCAAGAGCAAGCTCTTGCAGCAGCTGCGTACGGAGCTCGCGCAGATTGCATCCAATCCCTCGACGGTTCTGCTGGTGGGAGAGCCCGGCTCAGGACGCGAGGCATTTGCCCGGTACCTGCACGGTGAGAGCCCGCGCGCGAACGCCCCTTTCGTCGCACTCGTTTCGAGCGCGCTGCGTGAGACGGACGCGCAGGAGCAGCTTCTCGGCCGCGAGGAGCGACCGGGACTGCTGGAGGAGGCCGCAGGGGGCACCCTGTTCATCAACGATATCGAGGATCTGCCGCCCGCGGCGCAACGCGTGCTGCTGGGCGTGCTCGAGTCCGGCAGCTTCACGCGCTTGAACGGCACCGAGACCAAGGCGTTCACGGCACGCATACTGACCTCGGCACAACCGGGCGTCGAAAGTCGCGCGGGCGCCCCGCCCGCCGCGTTGCGCCGTGACCTGCTTGCGCACCTCAACACGTTGATCGTGCGCGTCCCGCCGCTGCGCGAATACGCCGAGGACGTGCCGGAGCTGCTGCGCTATTACGTCGATCGGGCCGTCGATCTCGAGGGACTCACGTTCCGCCGCTTCAGCGTTGCCGCACAGAACCGGCTGCGCAACTATCCATGGCCCGACAACGTGCGTGAGCTCAAGAATCTCGTGCACCGTGTGCTGATACAGGGCGGCTCGGAGGAAATCCGTCTGGAGGAGATCGAGCGCGAGCTTGCCGTGCAGGCCCCAGCGGGAGAGCCACTCGTCAAACAGGATCTGCTGGCGCTGCCCTTGCGCGAGGCGCGCGAGCAGTTCGAGCGTGCGTATCTGCAGCAGCAACTGCTCCTGTGCAACGGCAAGGTGGGGCAGCTCGCGAAGCGTGTCGGTATGGAGCGCACGCACCTGTATCGCAAGCTGCGCTCACTGGGAGTTGATTTCCGCAACATCAGCGACGACTGATGAGATACACACCACCATCCGCTCCGCTGCCGATTGGCGGCGTCATCGATGATGCGCTGCGGCTCTACCGCAGCACGCTCGGTCGCGCCTGGTCGCTGTCCTTCGGATTCTCGCTTGCGCTCGCCGCCTTCTCGATCGTCGTGTTCGTGCACTTGCGCGATCAGGGAACGCCCGCAACCCACGGCCCGGCCGCAACGCACAGTTTGCAGTTGATGCTGTCCGCGCTCACCTCGCCGCCCATTCTGGGCTCGTACATTCTCGTCACCCTGCTCACCTTCGCGCTCTACGGCTCCTTGATGGCATACGCGAGCGCGGTGGCACAGGGCGAGCACGCCTTGTCGCTTGCTCAAGCCTGCGCCGTCGGTTTTCGCCGGCTACCTGGGATTGTTCTGGCGTCGCTGATTTGCGGTATCGCCGTCTGTGCCGGACTGGCCGCGCTGATTGTTCCAGGCCTCTGGCTGTGGGGCCGCCTGCAGCTTTGGATGGCCGCGATGTTTGCCGAAAATACGAGCGCGCTCGGAGCGCTGGGATCGAGCTGGCGCCTCACCAGGGGAAACTGGTGGCGAGGCACGACGATCTTTTCGGTCGCGGTGATCATGATCATCGTGATATCGATCGTGTTCTCGCTCATCGCCGGGGTCGTTGCGGGAATCCTGCGCTTGAACGTGACGGACTCGCAGATCGTCGTGCAGCTCGCATCGGTGGTGGCGAACACGCTCACCTATCCGTTCTTCGTGGCGACCTGGCTGAGCATGCATCGTGATTTCAAGCTGCGGCGCGAAGGCGGAGATCTCGCGGCGCGCGCGGGGGCGCTCGCCTAATCGCCCACGCGGATCACGATCGCATCCACATCGGCTGCCTGCAGCTGCTTGCGCACGCGGTTGAGCGCCGCGAGATCACTGATGGGCCCAACGCGAACCCGGTGCCAGACGTCATTATCCACCGCCACGCGCTGCACTTTGGCCGCGATGCCCTGTAGCGAGAGCTGCTTTGCGACGCGGTCGGCATCGGCCTGGTTTCGGTACGAGCCCGCCTGCAGCACGTACACCCCTGGGCGCTCGATCTGTGCGGTGGGCAGATCACGTTTCACGTCCCGCTCTTTCTCCGGAACGACGACCTCGAAGTTGGGCAGCATCTGATAGAAGTCGTAGCGCTGGCTGCCCGTGCCCGCCTCCGTCGAGCTCGCATCCTGCGCGGGCGTATGGCGCGGCTCGGGGCGGGGCGTCTCGGCCACCGCGTGCTGCCCGCGGTGCGTGTACGCGAAACCCGCGACGGCAAGCACGAGGCCGGCGAGCACACCCGCGCCGAATTCACGCCAGCGCCCAAGATCGAGCGACCGGCGCACCGGTTTCTTGTAGTCACGCGTCGTCAGGCGGCCGGTGGGCATTTTCGCTCCCTCACATGCTCTCGGGGGCCGACACACCCAGGAGCGCGAGGCCATTGCGGACGACCTGCTGTGCGGCGGTGACGAGGACCAGGCGCGCCGCCCGCAGAGCGGCATCATCCACGATGAAGCGCTCGGCGTTGTAGTAGGCGTGGAACGCGTTGGCAAGCTCGCGCAGGAAATGCACCAGAGTTTGCGGCGCGCAATTGGCGGCCGCCTGCTCGATGATCTCCGGATAGCGGGCGAGCATCGTCATGAGGGTCTGCTCATGCTCGCTCGTCAGACGCTCGAGGCTCGCAAGCCCCAGCGAGCGATCGAACGACAGTCCGCGCGCGGCGAGCTGCTTCATCACGCTCGCTCCGCGCGCATGCGCGTACTGAATGTAGTACACCGGATTCTCGTTGCTGCGCGCGGTAGCGAGCTCCAGGTCGAAGTCCAGCGGCTGCTCGTGACCCCGCATGAGGTAGAAGAAGCGGCAGGCGTCATTGCCGACCTCACCGCGCAGCTCGCGCAGCGTCACGAATTGGCCGGCGCGCTTGCTCATCGGGATCTGTACTTCGCCGCGATAGAGCGTCACGACCTGGATCAGGGGAACCTCGAGCGAAGCGGGGGGCTCGCCCATGGCGGCAAGCCCCGCGCGTACGCGAGCGATGTAGCCATGATGTCCCGAGCCGAGCACGTCGATCAGCCGCTCAAAGCCGCGCTCGCGCTTGTCGAGATGGTAGGCGATGTCCGAGGCGAAATAGGTCTTCTGGCCGTTCTCGCGCACGACGACGCGGTCTTTCTCGTCGCCGAAAGCCGTCGCCCGAAACCAGACCGCGCCATCCTGGCGGTAGAGGCTGCCCTGCGACTCAAGCCGCTGCAGGGCACGCTCGATCGCGCCGCTCGTGGACAGCGAGCGCTCGGAATACCAGCGGTCGAATACGACGCCGAACTCGCGCAGATCCTCGCGCATGTCGCCGAGCAGCCGCTCTCGGGACAGATCGAGCACGCGCTGCAGCGCCTCATCTCCGATGAGCGCGCGGGCGCGTTCGATGAGCGCATCGATATAGACATCCTTGTCGCCGCCAGCGCTCTCGTCTGCCGGCAGAGCGGCGAGCACGTCGGCGGAGCTGCGTCGCAGGCGATCGCCCACCTCGCTCTGAAGCTGCAGTGCGATCGGCCGCAGATATTCGCCCTGATAGCCGTTCGCCGGGAAGGGAACGGTCACGCCGCAGGATTGCAGGTAGCGCAGCCACACGCTGACCGCAAGGATGTCCATCTGCCGGCCCGCATCGTTCACGTAGAACTCGCGGTGGATGCGATAGCCGACGGCCGCGAGCAGGTTCGCAAGCGTGGCGCCGTACGCAGCATGTCGGCCGTGAGCAACGGTGAGAGGTCCCGTGGGGTTCGCGGACACGAACTCGACGATGACTCGCCGCTCAGCGCCGCTCGTACTCTCGCCGTAGTGCTCACCGAGCTCGTGAATCCGCACGAGCTCGCGCGCGTAGGCATCCGCGGTGAGGTAGAAGTTGATGAACCCGGCGCCGGCCACCTCTGCGCGAGCAATAAAAGCATTGCGCGGCAGCGCGGCCACGATCGACTGGGCCAGCTCACGCGGATTGCGGCGCGCAGACTTCGCAAGCCGCAGCGCGACGTTGCTCGAGAAGTCCCCGTGACGCTGGTCGCGGGTGCGCTCCACGCTCACCTCGGTGGCTGCCAGCGGTGACGGAACATCTGCAAGTTCCTGCAAAGCTTGCAGGAGTAGCTGCTCGAGCTGTTGCTTCAAAGGCGTGACCCACGCGACTTGGGACGCGGAAGTCTACCGAATCACCGCCGGCTCAAAAAAGCTCGATCGGATCGACATCGAGATCCCAGCGTACGCGCCGCGCGCTCGGCAGCTGCTCGATCTCGGGAAGCCAGCGGTTCAGGAAATCGTGCAGCGAGCCGCGCTCGGCGCTCTCGATCAGCAATTGGGCGTGGTAGCGGCCGGCCCGCTTCGCCATCGCCGCCGGCACCGGCCCGAGCAATTTGACTCGATGGTGCCCTGCCGCCGCGCGGCGCGCCTGCTGTAGAAAATCGAGCGCGGCTTCGGCCTCGGGCGCGGAGTCGCGCACTGCCGCGAGCCGGCTGAACGGCGGCCACGCCGCCTCGGCGCGCTCGACGAGGGCGGTGCGTGCGAAGCCGTCGTAGCCCTCGGCGATCAGGCTCTGAAGCAGCGGATGGTCGGGAAACTCGGTTTGGATCAGGACCTCGCCGGGGCGTACCCCGCGGCCCGCGCGGCCCGCCACCTGCACGATGGTCTGAGCCAGCCGCTCTGGCGCGCGAAAATCGGTGCTGAAAAGGCCCTGATCGGCGTTGAGGACCACTACCAGCGTCATGTCCGGGAAATCGTGTCCCTTGGTGACCATCTGTGTGCCGACGAGGATGCGAGCCTCGCCACTGGCGATGCGCTGCACCGCCGACTGCATATCGCCGCGCCGGCGCACCACGTCGCGGTCGAGACGCACCAGCGGCGTGTCCGCAAACAGCTCGCTCAAGCTCTCCGCGATGCGCTCGGTGCCTTGGCCCACGGACTTCACGGCAAAGCCACATTGCGGGCAACGCTCCGGGAGCTTCGTATCGGCGCCGCAGTGGTGGCAACGCAGCCGACCTGCGCCAAGGTGCACCGTCATGCGTGCATCGCATGACTGACATGGGGCGATCCACCCGCACGCGGTGCAAAGAAGCGTCGGCGCGTAGCCGCGACGGTTGAGGTACACGAGCACTTGACCGTTCTCACGCAGGTGCCGTGCAATCGTCTGGATGACGGGCGTCGACAGACCGGCCCTCGCACCGTGGGCACGCAAGTCGACCAGATGCACCCGCGGCGGCGGCGCCTGAGTCGCCCGATGCGGCAGCGAGATGCGGACGTAGCGGCGCGTGTCCACGTTGTGCAGCGTCTCCAGGGAGGGCGTTGCGGAGCCGAGCACGACTGGAACGTTCGAGCGCTGCGCACGAACGACGGCAAGATCACGCGCCGAGTAGCGAAAGCCGCCCTCGTGCTGCTTGAACGAGGCGTCATGCTCCTCATCGACGATGATGAGGCCGAGCCGCGGCACGGGCGCGAAAACCGCCGAGCGGGTGCCGAGCACGATGCGCGCGTGGCCGGTGTATGCTTTGCGCCACGCTGCGAGCCGCTCCCCATCGCTGAGCGCCGAGTGCAGCACGGCAAGCGGTGCATCGAAGCGCGCTGCAAAGCGCCCCACGAGCTGGGGCGTCAATCCGATCTCGGGCACGAGCAGCAGGGTGCCCTCGTCGCGTTCGAGCGCGCGCTCGATCAGCCGAAAGTACACCTCGGTCTTGCCGCTCCCGGTCACGCCGTGAAGTAAGAAAGCCCCGAATTGACCGAGCGAGGCCGTGACCATCGCGACGGCTGCGCTCTGTTCCGGATTCAAACCAGGGCCTGCCTGACGCACCACCGCCGCGGCGGCAGGCGGCTCGACCTCGACCTGCGCACGCAGCGCCCAGCCCCGCTTCTCGAGCAGACGTGCAATGGAGCGCCAGCCCGGACTTTGCAGGTCGAGCGCCGCGGCGGCGATGTGCTGCTGGGACCCGATGAGCGCAAGCAGCTGCCGCTGTGCCGGAGCGCGGTGCGGCTCGCCGGCTGCGATCGCATCCCTGCCGGTTGAGGTCAGGCTCCAGCGCTCCTCCACGTCCGGGGCGAGGACACCCAGGCGCAGCGCCTTGGGCAGGGCGGCGGCAATCACCTCACCAATGGGATGGTGGTAGTACTCCGAAGCCCACTCCAGCAAGCCGACGGCGCCCTCGTCCAGCACCGGAGTGGCATCGATGACCTCGAGCAGGGATTTGATCCGTTCTTGTGGCAGCTCGGACTCGGACGCGTTTGACATAACGACGCCGACGAGGCATCTGCGCCCGAACGGTACGCGCACCCGGGCCCCCGCCGGCACCGGCTGCCCCACCGGGGCGCGATAGTCAAAGAGGCGCCGTAATGGGACATCCAGTGCGATGCGCAGCACTTGCGTGGGGACTTCGCTCATGGCCTGGGCAGAGGGGCCGGAGGAACTGGATAAATAATCAGCTTCGGGAATGTTCAGGGGCGCGGCGGGCGCTTAAGGCAAACGCCTGGAAAGCTTACATTTTGGGGTCAACGCGGGCGCCTGCATGCACGTTATACGCGGCATGAGAGCCTTTGCTACGCTCGCGCCCGTTTATAACACGCCCGCCCGGTTGCACGGCGAGACGCTATTGAATGACACGACGAACGAGGCTCAGTCGCGGGCGCTGAACCAGTTTCTGGCCAGCGTCGAGATCAAGGCCTTCAAGATCGCGCAGGCGAGCTTGCGGCATGAGGACGATGCTTTGGACGCCGTGCAGGATGCCATGATGCAGCTCGCGCGGGCGTACGCCGACCGCAGCGTGGAAGAGTGGAAGCCTCTCTTCTATCGCATCCTGGAGAATCGGATTCGCGACATGCAGCGCCGACGCACCGTCCGTGGGCGGGTGATGGCGTGGTTGCCGTTTCGGCGCGACGAGGAGGATGACGAGTCGAGCGATCCGATCGCTCAGGCCCCAAGTCCAGATCCCGCTCCGGTTGCCAGACTGGAGATGGACGAGGCGATGCAGGCTCTGGAGCTGGCGCTGCAGGCACTGCCCGAGCGACAAAGGCAGGCGTTCCTGCTGCGCAACCTCGAGGGTCTCGATGTCGCGCAGACGGCCGCTGCCATGGGTTGCTCCGAAGGCAGCGTCAAGACACATTACTTCCGCGCGGTGCAGGCGTTGCGTGCGCGGCTCGGAGAGTTCGAGATTTCCGCATGAGTGAAGATCTGACCAGTTCGTTCGAGCGTCGCGCGCGCACGGTGCTGCAGGAGAGCCTGTCGCGCGTCGATGCACGCACGCGTTCGCGCCTCAATCAGGCTCGGCACGCGGCGCTCGAGCAGGCGGCTCGTCCACTGTGGACGCGCTGGGCGGGCCTGCGGCTCATGCCGGCGAGCGGTGCGGTCGCGGCAGCCGTTTTGGTGGCGCTGATGCTCTTCAATCATCATCCGCAGCAGCCGCTGACGGCCGGAGACAGCGCGCAGCCACTGGATGTGTTCGATCTGGTCGCCGATGATGAGGCGTTGAATCTGGTCGAGGACGGCGATCACGCATTTTATGAATGGGCGTCCGAGCAGGACGAGGGGACAGGAGGCGACGCGAACTCGCAGGAGAGTACGTGACGTGCGGCCTCGCGGCGCGCTGAGGACAGGGTGTGCACCCGTGATGCGGGCGCTCATTCTCGGCGCGCTCCTGGCCGCCGCATGCTGGATCGAGCCGCTGCAGGCCGCCGATCCGCCCGCGCCGAGCAGCTCGCAGAGCAGTAGTGCGCCGAAGCCGGCCAAGCCTGCCGCGGAGCCGGCGGACGCGGACTTCATCGAGTTTCTCGGGAGCGTGGACTCCGAGGACGAAGAGTGGCTGAATTACTTGTCGCATACCGATCCCACGAAAGTGGCCGCGGCCAAGAAACCGCCGTCCTCTGACGGAGCGGAACAATGAAGGCCTTGCGCTCCCTGTTGGTCGTGTTGGCGCTCGCGCTGGCGACGACCGCATATGGCCAGTCTGCGCCGGCGCCACAGACACCGCCGAGCGTGTCGTGGTCGACTCTGTCGTCGGACCAGCAGAGGCTGCTGTCACGCTTTTCGGGTCAATGGGACAGTCTGCCACCGCAGCGCCAGCAGGCCCTCGCGAATGGCAGTCGCCGGTGGTTGACCATGAGTCCGGAGCAGCGCGACGCTGCGCGGGATCGGTTTCAGCGCTGGCGCGCACTGCCGCCGGACAAGCGCGCCGTTCTGCGACAGCGCTGGGAGCAGTTTCACGCGCTGCCCCCGGAACGCCAGCAGGCTGTGCGCGAGAACTTCCGCCGCTTCGAGCGATTGCCGCCAGCGCGGCGCCAGGAGCTGCGCGAACAGTGGCAGCGTGCCACGCCGCAGCAGCGTCAGCAGATGCTCGAGCGGCTTCGCCAGCAGCGCGCGCAGCGCCCTAGACCGCAGGGGTACCCGCGCCCGAGACCGCCGCCGCCGCATCGACCATTCTGAGCTCGCTGGAAAGCGAGTTCGCGGGGCGGAGCCGTCTATTTGCGGGGTGCGTCCGTCGCCGCTCGCACCGGCAGCGGCACATTGCACACATCGATGCGACCGGCGGGAACCTTGTACCAGGGGTCCCTGCGATTGCGCCGTGCCTCGATGAGGTCGGCGAAGCTTTGAGTATCGGTCCGCATGACCTCGAGAGCCGGGCGCTGGGCTTCTGGCACATCCGCTGCCACGCGCACGGACTTCAACGGCACGCGCTCCGAGCGCGACTCATAGAAGCCCATCGCGCCCGTGCCGCGCGGCAAGGACGACAGGAGCTCCATTCCCTGCACGACACGGCCAACGAGTGTGACGTTGCGATCGAGCTGGCGCGGCGAGTGCCCGATGACCACGTAGATCTCCGTCCCGTTACCACTATCGACGTCATTGTCCCGGCCCACACCCACCATCCCGTAGCAGTGCAGGAGCCAGGCGCGCTCGGTCTTCGGCTCGCGAGCCGCCGGAAAGTCACTCGAGAAACCGACGATTGAGGCATACGTGTCCGGATCGGGAAGCAGCGTGAACGGTAAATCGCGCGCGCTCGTCACAAACTCCGCGGCAAGCGTCGAGGCCGTCGGAATGGGCTTGGCGTGTTCCGGATCCCCCCACTGCGCGACGAAATTGTCCTGCACTCGATCGATCGCGAGACCCTCGAAGTAGCCGGCGCGCGCAAGCGCCTTGATGCTTTCGACATGATGTGGTGCGAAGCGTGGTGCGAGCTGGATGACGACGCGCCCGGAGGATAGCTGCACATACAGGGTGTTTTGTGGATCGAGTGCCACCCAATCGGTCGGCTTGGACTGGGCGAGGACCTCCGCCACGGTGGGGGGCTTGTGCGCGACCGCGCTCTCGGCCGCGACCGTCACCGCCAGGGGCAGCATGCAAAGCGCGAGCACGAACGATGCGGGGCGCAACGCTCGCGACCACTCGACCAATCTTGAGCACAGCATGGTCCTAGTGTACGACGCCGTCGGTGGAGGGGAACGTTGCGGCGTGATGATCGTTCTAGCCGAGCATCCCGCTGGATCTTTACCTTCTACGAGGTGTACTCATGAATCGAAGCGCGATCTTGTTCTCGGTGGCTGCGCTGATGCTGGCCTCGGCATGCTCGAAACAGCAGTCGACTGCGCCGAATGCGCCGGCGGATAACGCCACCACGGCCCCGGCCCCGGATAGCACCGCCCCGGGTGGCGCGCCGAGCAGCACCCCGCCGAGCGACACGGGTCCGGCTCCGGGCACGACGACGACGACGCCTGACACGAATCAGACCCCGAATTCGGGCTCGACGACACCGAACGGCAACCCGTCACCGCGCTGAGCGGGGCGGCGGGCCGCGCCGGTTTCGCGCGCTGAAACACGCGCGCGGCCGGCGCGGTGCACTTCACACGCCGGGATCCATTGCGTCCGACGCTGTGGCGTCACTGATTCTTGCTGATCCGCCGGCGACGCGAATTCTAACGCAGACGATTAAAGGAGCTCTAGCCATGACTCGTTACGTGCTTCCTGCCCTCGAGTACGACTTCGGTGCGCTCGAGCCGCACATCTCCGGCCGCATCATGGAGCTGCACCACGGCAAGCATCACAAGGCGTACGTCGAAGGCGCCAACAAGGCGCTCGAGCAGCTGCAGGAAGCTCGCCAGAAAGGCGCTCTGGATGGTGTCGCAACGCTTGAGCGCGCGCTCGCGTTCAATGTGTCGGGTCACGTGCTGCACAGCATCTTCTGGCGCAATCTCGCCCCGAAGGGTGGTGGCAAGCCCACCGGAGAGCTTGCGCAGACGATCGAGCGCCAGTTCGGAAACTTCGACCTTTTCAAACAACAGATGTCGAAGACCGCGGCGACCCTCATGGGATCGGGCTGGGCCGCGCTGATGTGGGACACGATGTCGGCACAGCTCGTCATCACCCAGATCCACGATCATCAGTCGAACACCATTCAGGGCGCCGTGCCCGTCATGGTGCTCGATGCCTGGGAGCACGCGTATTACCTGCAGTATCAGACCGAGAAGGCGAAGTACTTCGAAGCCGTGTGGAATCTGTGGAGCTGGCAGGACATCGCGAGCCGCCTGGAGGGCGCAAGGCGTCTCGTGCTGAGCGTCAAGAACGTCGCGGATCTCGCCGCCTGAGGCCAGGAGTCGCGCACAGACGCTGACGCGAGCGGCACAGTGCTTGCTGGGAGGATGTCGGCCCGCGCGATGTATCCGCCCATCTCCCACTATGCACTGATCGGTGACTGCCACTCGGCCGCGCTCGTGTCGCGCCGTGGCAGCATCGACTGGTGCTGCCTGCCGCGTTTCGATTCCGACAGCTGCTTTGGCCGCCTGCTCGACTGGCAGCGAGGCGGCCACTTCGAGATCGTGCCCCAGGGCCGCTTCGCGGTGCATCGTGAGTACGTGCGCCACTCGCTGATTCTGGTCACGACATTCACCTCGGGCCGCAACGCCGCACGCCTCATCGATTTCTTCGCGATGCGCGAGGGAGGCCGGATGAGGCCACGCCGCGAGCTCGTGCGCATCCTCGAGGGTGTGCGCGGGCACATGCGCTTCCGCGTGCGCGTCGCACCACGCATCGACTTCGGCGACGTGCAGCCCTGGGTGTACCACGCGGGACACGGGGCCTACGTCTGCGCGGGCAGCAACACGGGCCTGCTTGTCTTCGGCGACGCCCCGCTCGAGCCGCACGGCCGGCATGACCTGATCGCCGAGGTCGAAGTTCGGCCGCGCAAGCGGCTGCATCTGGCGGTTCAGTTCGTATCGCCCGCACGCATCCATGCCGCGCGCGCAGTCGCAGAGACGCGTGCGCGGCTCGCGGCACATTACAAAGAGACTCTGAGCTGGTGGCGCGACTGGTCGGAGAAGCTCCTCTATCCGGAGGAGAACGGTGTCGGCGTCACGCGCTCGGCGATCGTGCTCAAGGCGCTCACTTATGCTCCGACCGGCGCGATCATCGCCGCACCGACCACCTCGCTGCCCGAGCGGATCGGCGGCGAGCGCAATTGGGACTACCGCTTCAGCTGGCTGCGAGACTCGGTGTTCACGGTGCGCGCGCTTTCGGAGCTCGGCCTGGAAGCCGAGGCCGACGGCTTTCGCCGCTTCATCCAGCGCAGCGCCGCCGGCAACGCCGATGAATTGCAGGTGATGTACGCGGTGGACGGCAAGCGGCGCCTCGATGAGCTGACGCTGCCGAATCTCGAGGGGTGGCGCAACTCGCAGCCGGTGCGTATCGGCAATGCAGCCGCCGAACAATACCAGGGCGACATGTACGGACTCGTGCTGGAGCTCGCCTGGCGCTGGAGCGAGCGTGACGCCGGCGCCATTCCTTACTGGCCGTTCCTGCGCGACCTGGTCGAGAAGGCGATCGCCCGCTGGCGCCAGCCCGACCGCGGCATCTGGGAGATTCGCTCCCGCCCGCGACACTTCGTGAACTCGAAGGCCATGTGCTGGTCCGCGGTGAACCGCGGCATTGCGCTCGCCGAGGAGCTCGGACTCGAGGCGCCGCTCGAGCGCTGGCGTAGCGCGCGCGCGCAGATACGCTCGAGCATCGAGAAGCGGGGCTTCGACCGCCGCCGCGGCGTGTTCGTGCAAAGCTACGGCAGCACCGAGCTCGATGCGGCGTTACTGCTGCTGCCGAGCGTCGAATTCGTGGCGTTCACCGACGAGCGCATGATGCGTACGGCGCAGTTGATTGCGCGCGAGCTCGCAAGCCATGACGGATTCATCATGCGCTATCGGACCGTGGACGGGCTGAGCGGCCGGGAGGGCGCATTCCTCGCTTGCACCTTCTGGCTCGTCGAATGTTTCGCGCATCAGGGACGGCTGCGCGAGGCGCGCCGTTTGTTCCGCAGAGCGTGCTCAGCCGCGAATGATGTCGGCCTCTTCGCGGAGGAATATTCCCCGCGTGAGCGTGCGCTGCTGGGCAACTTTCCTCAGGGCCTGACGCACCTCGCGCACATCTCGGCCGCTCTCGCCCTCAATGGCGCGGGGCGGCCTTCGGCTCGGACGGCGTCTTCCCGAAAGCGCGGCGCAGCTCGTCTTTCGCGCGGTTGAGGACGCCGCGACGCTTCGCGCTGAGGTTGGATCCCGCGCGGTTGATGTGGAAATTGAGCATGGACATCGCTGACCGGAACGGGCTCGATTTGCGCCGCGAGCTGCCCTCGGCAGAGCGTTTCAGAGACAGCGCAATCGCGCGGGCGGTGGACCGCGTGAATACGCCCGGCTCGAGATCCAAGGCGTCGCTGCGCCGCATGACCTCGTGCGACCAGCGATTCGCTGACCGAGGTGCCGCTTTACGCTGCGGTGCTTTGCGCGTGCTCTTGCGTCGCTGCATGGGCGGATCAAAGCAACCCGCGTGCCGTCGTCCGCTCGGGCATTGCGCTTGCTAGTGCATCGAGGGGCGCGTCGCTCCGGTGGAGGAGTTATGGCAACGGCTTCAACGACCCATGTGCAGCGCATTCAGGAGCTTCGCAATCGCGCGCGCAGGCAGATCACGGATGGGCCTGTCATGCAGGACTACGGCCTCGACCGCACACGGGCGATCGCAATCCTCAACGAGGCGCTCGCGACCGAGATCGTGTGCGTGCTGCGCTACAAATTTCACTACTTCATGGCGACGGGGATTCATTCCGAGCCGGTGAAGCAGGAGTTCAACGAGCACGCCGCGGAGGAGCAGGAGCACGCCGAGCGCATCGCCGAGCGCATCAAGCAGCTCGGCGGTAAGCCGGAAATGAACCCGGATGTGCTGAGCAGCCTGAGCCACAGCGAGTACAAGGAAGGCGGCTCCCTCGCCGACATGATCCGCGAGGATTTGATCGCGGAGCGCATCGCGATCGAGAGCTATCGCGAGATGGTGGGCTTCTTCGGGACCGCGGACCCGACCTCTCGCACGCTGCTCGAGGACATTCTCGCGAAGGAAGAGGAGCACGCCGACGATCTCACCGATCTGCTGTTTGCCGTCGAGCCACAGACGGGCGAGGGCGCGCGGCCGTTGTACTTCCCTGACGAGGTGCCGAGCGCCCCGGCAGAGAAGCGCACTCCGCCGCCACAGTAAGTCGTGCTGCAGCGGACCCCGAGCGTCTGGCGGCGGGAGTGGTGCAACCCGCGGGCCATCTGGAGCCTGCTTCGCGATAGTGCCGACGCATGGAGCGAGGACCGCGCGCCGCGCAAGGGCGCGGCCCTCGCCTACTACACGGCTTTCTCCCTGGCTCCGATTCTCATCATCGCAATTGCCATTGCCGGTGCGTTCTTCGGGGACGAGGCAGCTCGCGGCGAGATCTATGCGCAGATGAAGGGGCTCATCGGCCCCGCTGGCGCAGCGGTCGTTCAGACGATGGTCGCGAGCGCGGGCCGCTCGGGACACGGCATCCTCCCCACCGTGCTCGGTGTGGTGACCCTGCTCGTGGGCGCGACATCCGCGCTCGCGGAGCTCAAAGATGGGCTCGATGAGCTGTGGCATGCCAAAGTGGCCCGCAGCAGCGGCTTCTGGCGCTACCTCGTGGATTTCGTGCGCACCCGCCTGCTATCGTTCGGGCTCATCCTCGCCCTGGGGTTTCTGCTGCTGATCTCGCTCGTGCTCAGCGCTCTGCTCGCGGCCCTCTCGAACGCCTGGGGCAGCACCGGCACGAGCAGCATCGCGCTGCAGGGCCTGAATTTCCTGCTGTCCTTCGGGCTCGTCACCGCGCTCTTCGCGACCATTTACAAGGTGCTGCCGGCAGTCCAGCTCGCCTGGCGCGATGTGATGATCGGCGCAGCGGTGACTGCGCTGCTCTTCGACATCGGCAAGCATCTGATCGGCGTCTACCTCGGCAACAGCGCCGTCACCTCGATGTACGGTGCGGCAGGCTCGATGCTGGTCATCCTGATCTGGGTCTACTACTCCGCACAGATTTTCATTTTCGGCGCGGAGTTCACCAAGGTCTTCGCGCACCGCTTCGGCTCGTTGCGCGAGCATCCGGAGCGAGTGCCGCACCCGGCCGCTTGATTCCACGTGGACGATCAGCGAGATTAACTCGCTCTTCAAATGCGAGGGAATCGATGGTCTCGAGTGGTTGGGACACAGCCGTCGTGGTCTGCGATACGATCTCGGCGCACGCCGTTCTCGGACGGCTGCGCTCCGAGGGCATCGTTGCCCGCATCGAATGCGACACCGCTCTGCTCGGTGCCGCACGGCAGTGTCGAATCCTGGTCCCGACGGTTTTGCTGCGACGCGCCAAATGCGCCCTCTGGGAATCGAGCTTCACCGACGAGGAGCTCGCGCACCTGGCGACGGCGGGCGAGGTGACGGCCGCAGCACCCGGCCGCTGATCCCCGACATGGGCATCGCCGCAGGCTTCGTGTGCTCCGATGGCATCCTGCTCGCCGCGGGGACCGCGCTCACGGATGCGAGTGACAAATGGCCGCAGCGTTGCTTCTTCGAGCGCGCTGTGCCCCGCTATCGCATCGCGCTCGTGGGTTGCGGGAATTCCGATCTGGTGCGGATGGCATTCGACCAGTTGTCGCGCGAGCTCGACGAGGACGACGACCTCGATGACATCTGGCGGCGCGTGGAGAAGGTGCTGAATCGCCTCGCCAAGAAATACCTTTTCTGCTACGAAGCGAGCGATCCTCGACGGCCCGAGCTCGAGCTCCTGATGGCAGCGCGGATGCAGGATGGTGCGAGCCTTCTGCTCAAGAGCGAGGAGAACCGCGTCTCGCGCGTAGAGGACTGGGTGTTCGTCGGACCCGGAAGTGCGCTCGCTGCGAGCGTGGCCTCGTGGCTCTTTGAGCCGAATCTTTCGACCCAGATCGTCTCGAGCCTCGTGCCCCAGATTCTGTTTTGGGTGCGCCAGCACGTCGCCGATAGCGGGACGGCAGCTCGCATTCTCGCTTTGCGCGAGGGTGCGAGCGCGGAAGATGCCCCGGTCGTGTCCGCAGACCAGTTCTTGTGGGGCCTGCACGCTTCTCTGCGCCCCGTTCTCATCGGCTGCATCGACCCGAAGGTCTCCGATGTGGAATTCGACGATCGACTTCGATGGCTCGAGGAAAAGATGTCAGCGGTGCGCCAGAGCCTGCGTTCGAGTGAACCCTCCGACAGCGAGGCACCGGCGCCGCGCAAGGATCCGTCCGGGTATGAGTGACGCGGGATCCGCGCGCTCATGACTCCGCAGGAGCTCTCGGCCGCCATCACGGCGGTGTTCATCATCGGCATGATCTGGCTGCGCACCCGCATGCACTATTCGCAGCGCCAGCGCGGACCATTGCGGCTGCTGCCGGCGGGGCGCGCTTATTTTGCAGGGGCGCTCGCTCTGCTTGCAGTCGGCTGGTTCTGCGCTCCGATCCTGGGCCGCAGCCTGTGGCCGGCCGCGTACGCGACCGACACGCTCCTGCGCGTCATCTGGTTTCTTCTCACTTATTATGTGTTCATCGTCGTGCATCGCGCCCTGCACGGCCGGGGCATCGAGATCTTCGGTCTGCGCGATGAGCCCGATCGCTAGAGGATGTAGCGGCTCAGATCCTCATCCTTTGCAAGCGTCCCGACATGCCGATCGACATATTCGGCGTCGATCCTGAGCAGAGCGCCGCCTTGCTCGGTGGCGTCGTAGGAAACACTCTCCAGCAGCCGCTCCATGACGGTGTGCAGTCTGCGCGCACCGATGTTCTCGGTGCGCTCGTTGACCTGAAAGGCGATCTCGGCGATGCGACGTACGCCCTCGGCGCTGAACTCGACGTTGACGTTCTCGGTCGCGAGCAGCGATCGATACTGTGCCGTGAGGGAGGCATCGGGCTCGGTCAGGATGCGCACGAAATCCTCGACCTTGAGTGATTGCAGCTCCACCCGTATGGGCAACCGACCCTGCAGCTCCGGGATCAGATCCGAGGGTTTCGCCAGATGAAAAGCGCCCGAGGCGATGAACAGAACATGATCGGTCTTGATCGGTCCGTACTTGGTGGTGACCGTCGAGCCTTCCACGAGCGGCAACAGATCGCGCTGTACGCCCTCACGTGAGACGTCGGCGCCGACGCTCTCCTGGCGGCGGGTCACCTTATCGATCTCGTCGATGAACACGATCCCGTTCTGCTCGGCATTCTGCAGCGCCCGCAGCTTCAGCTCGTCTTCATTGATGAGCTTTGCCGCTTCCTCGTCGGTCAGCAGTTTGACCGCCTCGCCCACCCTGACCTTGCGTGTGCGCGTGCGGTTGCCGCCCAGATTCTGGAACATGGACTGAAGCTGCTGCTGCATCTCCTCCATGCCCGGCGGCGCCATGATCTCGACGCCGTTCGGCAGCATGCGCAGCTCGATCTCGATCTCCCGATCGTTGATCTGTCCTTCGCGCAGCATCTTGCGGAATTTCTGCCGCGTCTCCGCATCGCGCGGCTGGGGTGGCTCGTCGGTCGAGAAGCCCATCATGCGCGGCTTCGGCAGCAACGCATCGAGCACGCGATCCTCGGCGGCATCGAGCGCGCGCTCGCGCACTTTGTGCATCTCCTGCTCGCGCGTCATTTTGACGGCGACATCGGCGAGCTCCTTGATGATCGATTCCACGTCGCGGCCGACGTAGCCGACCTCGGTGAACTTGGTGGCCTCGACCTTCACGAAGGGCGCATTCGCAAGCTTGGCGAGCCGGCGCGCGATTTCGGTCTTGCCGACCCCGGTCGGGCCGATCATGAGGATGTTCTTGGGCGTGATCTCCTGCCGCAATGGCTCTGCGACCTGCATTCGCCGCCAGCGATTGCGCAACGCAATCGCGACGGCCCGCTTGGCCGCGTCTTGCCCGATGATGTGCTTGTCGAGCTCCTGTACGATCTCACGAGGCGTGAGCGCGACCGTCACCGCCGTACGGGTGCCGTCCGCGCTGGCGGTTTCACTAGAGCTCATCGATGACGAGATTCCGGTTCGTGTAGATGCAGATGTCGGCGGCAATGTTGAGCGAGCGCTCGACGATCGCGCGCGCATCGAGGTCGGTCGCCTCGAGCAGTGCGCGCGCCGCGGCGAGCGCGAAGGAGCCGCCCGATCCGATCGCCGCGACATCGTGCTCCGGCTCGACGACATCGCCGTTACCAGAGATCACGAACAGCTTGTCCCGGTCCGCAACCAGCAGCAATGCCTCGAGGCGGCGCAGGTAGCGGTCCGAACGCCAATCCTTGGCGAGCTCAATGGCGGCGCGTGTCAGGTTGCCGTATTTCTCGAGCTTGCCCTCGAAGCGCTCGAACAAGGTGAAGGCATCGGCGGTCCCGCCAGCAAACCCTGCAAGCACCTTGTCATTGTAAAGACGGCGCACCTTGCGGGCGTTTCCCTTCATGACGGTGTTGCCGAGCGTCACCTGTCCATCGCCGCCGACGGCGACGCCACCCTTGCGACGTACTGCAAGGATCGTGGTGCCATGGGGATCGAAGCTCATGCTTTCCTGCGCGCTCTGGGGTGGGTTGCGTCGTAAATGCGGGCCAGGTGCTGGAAATCAAGGTGGGTGTAGATCTGGGTGGTGGAGATGTCGGCGTGGCCGAGCAGCTCCTGCACCCCGCGAAGGTCGCCGCCGGACTCGAGCAGGTGGGAGGCGAAGGAGTGCCGGAAGAGGTGAGGATAGACGTGCAGGGGCAATCCCTGGCGCTTTGCCCAGTACGCCACCCGAGCCTGCACTGCACGGGGCCCGAGCCGGCGCCCGCGGCGCCCCACGAAGAGTGCGTGGGTCGAGCTGCGCGCGAACTTGGGCCGTGCGGCATACCAGGACTCGAGCGCGACGACTGCCATCCTCCCGACGGGCACGACACGCTCCTTGCGGCCCTTGCCCAGGACCCGCACGGTACGGTCCTTGAGATCCATGTTCGCGACATCGAGGGCAACGAGCTCGGCGAGTCGCAATCCGCAGGAGTAGAGGAGCTCCATCATGGCCCGATCGCGGGTGACGAATGCATCGCCCGGCGGCAGCTCGAGCAGGCGCGCCATCTGATCGGCATCGAGCGTCTGCGGAAGACGCCGGACGATCTTCGGCGCCTGGATGTCGCGAGCCGCGTTGCTCTTGAGGACACCCTCGCGCATCAGAAATTCCAGGAAGCTGCGCACGGCGGACAGACGCCGGCGCACGCTGCGTGGAGCAAGACCGGCGGCGTGGGAGCGCGCAGCGAAAACTCGGACGTGTTGACTGTCCAGGCTGCGCCAATCCGCGACGCCATTGGCATCACAGTGCCGGATCAGCGCCGCAAGATCGCGGGCGTAGTTAGAGTCCGTATGTGCAGACAGGCGTCGCTCGGTGCTGAGGTGGCGGCGGAACCGCGTCAGCCACTCGAGCGCGTCGGGCGTCATGCCAGAAGGTGGTGAAGCGTCAGCTGCGCGCGAGAGCGTCCGCGATCAGATCGCCGAGACGAGCCAGGAACTCGGTGCTCATGCCCGGATGGAACCGGTCCCGATCCGTACTGCCGAGTGCGAGCAGTCCGACGGAGCCCTTCTCACCCAGCGGCACGAGTGCGACCGAACCGATGTCATTGGCGTCGGCGCCGAACAGGAAATCACGCTGTGAGTCACGGGCTTGCCCGCAGCGCGGCTTGCCGCTTGCGAACAGGGACTCGAACGACTTGAGGTTCGGGTCGTCGGCGGAGACAGTGCGCACGAAGCGCTGGGGCGGCACCCCGCTCGCGGAGCCGATCAGCACCAGCACCGAATTGAATGCGTCGAAGTCCTCGCGCAGGCTTGCTTCCATCTGCTCCACCGCGGCATCGCGCGACGCGGCCCGCAGCAGGCGCCGCGTGAAACGGTGCATTTTCTCGGCGACCGTATCGTTCGATCGCGCGACCTTGACGAACTCCGCGAGCTTCTGCTCGAGCGAAGCCTGATGCTCGCGCAGGACCTCGACCTGCCGCTCGACGAGCGAGATGGTTGCGCCGCTGCGGGCGTGCGGCAGGCGCAAGCGCGAGAGCAGCGGCTGGTGGCGCTCGAAGAAATCCGGATTGTGTTGCAGGTACCGCGCTACCGTTTCCTCTTCAGCCTGAGCCGCGGTGATGCCGCGCGCCTCTCGTGTGGTCATATCGATCCAACCCCTGCGGTGATGAATGGATGCAAACCGTTACAGATCAACGTGGCCCTCGAACGCGATTTCGGCGGGCCCGGTCAGCCAGATCGGGTCAGCCCGACCCGCCCAGTTTACGCGCAACTGACCGCCGCGCACGCCGACATGAACTTCCTGATCGAGCAACCCGCGCTCGCGGCCGACGGCGACGGCAGCGCACGCTCCGGTCCCGCAGGCGAGCGTCTCTCCCACGCCGCGCTCGAAGACCCGAAGACGAATATGCGTACGGTCCACGAGCTCCATGAACTCGACGTTGACACGCTTGGGAAAGCGGGGATGACCCTCGATGAGCGCGCCCAGTCGCGTCACGGGGGCCTCCTCGACGGACTCGACGAGGAGCACCGCATGTGGATTGCCGATCGATACGGCCCCGACCTCGAGCGTCTGACCTTCGACCTGAAGGCGATGCGTGGAGGCTTCACGCTCGGCCTCGAAGGGTAGTTGAGCCGGATCGAAACTCGGCACGCCCATATCGACGGACACCTCGTCCGTCGCGCCGACGCGCGCTCGCACCGCGCCGGCCGGACTGTCCATCACGAGCAGGCCGCCTTCCGGAGCGCGGCCGCGTCGATGCAGAAGCGCAGCGATGCAGCGCGCTCCGTTGCCGCACTGCTCGACCTCGGAGCCGTCCGCGTTGAAGATGCGATAGAAGACGCTCGCTGCGGGCCGCCGCGGTCGCTCGCAGGACGAGCGCTTGGTCGAAGCCGATGCCTGCGTGGCGGTCGGAGAGACGCCGCCACTGCTGCGGAGTCGGCAGAAGCCTCGGCTCGGGGGCGTCGAACACGATGAAATCGTTGCCGAGGCCATGCATCTTGGTGAACTCGATGCGCATCGGTCTAGGAGAACGGCATACGTCACGGTAGCCTCGTTGCGAGCGGCAAGTCTATCAAGCTTGAGGCCTGCGGATCGACGCTGACCATGGATCATGTGGTACTCATCAAGCCCCACGGGCGCAGCGTGCGCGCGGTCCCGGAGCACTCGCTGTTGGATGCCGCGCTCGATGCGGGTCTGAATCTGCCTCATAGCTGCAAGTCGGGCCATTGCGGCTCCTGCCGAGCGCGCCTGCTGTCCGGTCGAACCCGCTATCCGACAGGCCGCCCCCTCGGCATCAGCGAGGCCGAGGCGGCCGCGGGCTATATCCTGATGTGCCAGGCGCGCGCGCTCAGCGATGTCACCGTCGAGGCGCGTCTCGTGGCGAGCGTCACCGATGTGGAGATCAAGACGCTCCCCTGCCGGATCGCTCGCATGGAAAAGCTGGCTCCGGACGTGATGCAGGTCTTCCTACGCCTGCCGGCGGTTGAGCCGCTGGTGTTTCAACCCGGGCAATACCTCGATGTGCTGATCGCAGGCGGCCGGCGCAGCTTCTCGATTGCGAGCCCACCGCACGACAGCACCCTCATCGAGCTGCACGTGCGACACGTGCGGGGTGGCCATTTCACGGAAAGCCTGTTCGGGGAGTTGCACGCCGGAGCCCTGCTCAGAATCGAGGGGCCCATCGGCCAGTTCGTGTACTGCGAGGCAGCGGGGCCCGCGCTGCTGATCGCCGGCGGAACGGGGTTCGCTCCCCTGAAGTCGATCCTGCGCCACGTTCTCGAGCGCAACGCGAAGCGCGAGCTGTACTTATATTGGGGCGCGCGTACAGCGCCGGATCTGTACGAGGAGGAGCTGGTTCGCGAGTGGGCGCGGCGGTATCCGCAGCTGCGTTTCGCAGCCGTCCTGTCGGAGAGCGTCGTGCCACAGGAGGAGTATCGGCGCACCGGACTTGTGCATGAGGCCATCCTTGCTGACTTCCCTTCGCTCGCGCAGTTCGAGGTATACGCCGCGGGGCCGCCGGGAATGGTCGAGGCCATCCGGACGAGCTTTCCGGCGCACGGACTGCCGCCGGAGAAGCTGCATTTCGACTCCTTCGACTACGCGCGTTAGGTCAGCCTTGTAACCGCAGCTTGGCACGCAGCTCGCCCGCCATGCGGCGGCTGACCTGCAGCGTGTCGACGCAGCCGCGCACCCGCACCAGATACTGGCCCTCGTCGTTCCTCTCGATCGATTCCAGATGGCTGATGTTCACGAGCGCGTTGCGATGGATGCGCACGAAGCGCTCGCCGAGCTCCTCCTCGAGGGTACGCAGGGACTCCTCGATCAGGTCCTCACCTTTCAAGTGCCTGAGGGTCGTGTACTTCTGCTCGGCAAAGAAAAACAGGATCTCCTCGATCGGAATCAGTCGAATACCTTCGCGATTGCGCGCCGAGATGTGTGTGCGGCGCGCACTATGGGTCGCGGAGATCTGCTTGAGCTGCGGGCCGCTCAGGCGCGCCGCTTGCGCCAGCGCCGCGGAAAGCTTCTCCCTGCGCACGGGCTTAAGCAGATAGCCGACGGCCTGAGCATCGAACGCGCGTACGGCGTACTCATCGTACGCCGTGGTGAAAATCACGGCCGGTGGCTCGGGCAGCGTACCGAGATGCTGCGCCGTCTCGATGCCATCCATGCCCGGCATGCGCACATCGAGCAAGACCACGCCCGGCATCTCGAGCGCGGCAAGCTGCAGCGCCTCGATGCCGGTTGCCGCTTCGCCTGCGATCTCGATCGAGCCGATCTCGGCGAGCAGCCCGCGCAGCCGTTCCCGCGCCGGCTGCTCGTCATCGACGATCAGCACTCGCAGCGTCATGCCGTCAGACGCGCCCGCGTCTCCACGTGCGGAAAGCGCAGTGTCACGATGTACTCATCATCGAAGCGTCCGGCCTTCACCAGGGCGCCGTCCCCGTACATCAGGATCAGTCGCTCGCGCACGTTCGCCAGTGCCAGCTGATGGCCCTCGCGCACGCTCTCGTGCGTCCCGACTGGATTGCGGATGACGAGGGTGATGAGTCCGCTGCCAAGCTCGCCGGTAATCCTTACGCTCCCGCCCTCGGGGCGCGGCTCGATGCCGTGATAGATGGCATTCTCCAGCAGCGGTTGCAGGAGCAGACCCGGTACCAGCGCCTGACGAGGCACGGCATCCACGTCCCAGATGACCTGGAGGCGCTCGCCGAGGCGCAGCTGCTCGATGCGCTGGTACGTGCGCGCCACGGTCAGCTCCTCCTCGAGCGTGATGGTCTGGCGCTTCTCGCTCAAATTCGCCCGGAACAGATCGGCGAGATCCTGTACGGCCTGCTCGGCGCAGGCCGGATCCGAGCGCGTGAGCGCGGCGATCGTATTCATGCTGTTGAAGAGAAAGTGCGGCCGGATCCGCGCCTGCAGTGCGTGCACCCGCGACCGAGCCTGCATCTCGACGTTGCGGCGCCACTGGTGCGCGACATAGAAATAGCGCAACGCAAGGGACGTGATGATGAGACTGAGACAGATGTTGCGTGCGATGAAGCTCGAAGCATCCCGCGGGAAGAGCACGGTGGCACCGGTTGCCTCGATGAGGCGACTGCGACCGGCGAGCAGTGCGATGGCGGAAACGAGCGCGACGAGTAGGGTCACGCTGGCGAGTATCACGGCGGATCCGAGGGTCACGCTCACGCGTCCCAGCCAGCCGCGCATCCAGCACAAGAGCGATGCGCCCGCGAGCCCGATCCACAGCAGCAAAGTGGACGTGCGCGCGAGGTCCGTCCAGAAATTCATGCTCGAGTCGGTGCGCGCCAGACTCAGTATCAGCGCGGTCAGCTCGACGATCAGCACCACGATCAGAGCCGCACGGGGCGTGCACAGGTCCGGCAGATAGAACGGTGTCGCCGCCTGAGTGCTCGGCTCGGTCTTCATGAGTCGGGCGCAGGGCCGTCCGGCGGGCCCACCGGGATGCCGAACAGCTCGGCTTTGAGGCGGAAGTCGGCCGAGATGTCCTCATCGCCGTAGCCCCTCGCGATGAGCTCCGCATACTCCTTGAGCATCCGCTCCACGACGGGCAAGGAAACGTCGAAGCGAGCGGCCATGTCTCGGCAGATGCCCAGATCCTTGGCATGCAGCCGAACGCGAAAGCCTGCGGGGAAACTGCCGCGAATCATGTTCGGCGCGCGATGCACGAAGTACCAGCTGGAGCCTGCGCCCTTGCCGAGTGTCTCGACGAGCCGATCGAGTGGCAGCTCGTGCGCGCGGGCAAACGCCATCGCCTCCGCGACCGCCTGGATGATGCCCGCACACATGATCTGATTGGTGGCTTTGGCGGCCTGTCCGCTGCCGCTCGGGCCGAAGTAGGTGACCGTCTTTCCGATCGTGGCGAGCAGTGGGCGCGCTCGCTCGAACGCGCTCGCTTCACCGCCCACCATGATCGCAAGGGTCGCATCGCGCGCACCTTCAACGCCGCCGCTCACCGGACAGTCGAGAAAATCCACGCCCTGGCGTGCGAGCCGTGCGCTCGCAACGCGCGCGGCCTCGGAGCTCACCGTGGAGCAGTCGATGACGAGTGCGCCTTTGCGGAGCGTCGGGGCGAGCGCCGCGACCACCTCGAGCACGTCCTGGTCGGCGGAAACACAAACCACCACGGCTTCGCACTGCGCCGCGAGCGCGGCAAGGCTCGCAGCAGGCTCGCATCCGAGCTCTTGCCCGAGTGCGCGCGCCTTCGCGGGAGTGCGGTTCCAGAGGCTGACGAGCAGGCCCGCGCGATGAAGATTGCGCGCCATGTGCGCACCCATGGCACCCAACCCAACGACCCCTGTCTGCATGACGGAACCTGCCTGCTCGACGCGGCACGGCCGGCCGCAGGCTGACTAATGTAACTTAAGGTGGGCTACTTCGCGGCTGACCCGCACACCTGCTGAATTTCCTGGCGCGCCTGCACACGCTCCTGTTCGATCTGCTCGTCGGTCAGATACTCTTTCTCGCCGTCCTTGCCCGTCTTGTAGATGCGGCGCGCCTCGATGTCTTTGTCGTAGCGCTCCTTCGCAGCCTTGCATTGCTCGGCGCGCTTGGCCGCCACGTCCTGCGCGACAACCTGGGAAGCCGACTGCTCACTCTGTTGCGCCGCAATCCGCGCGTTTGCCGCTGCGAATGGCTTCTGTGCATCGCTCGAGGAACTGGGGGTGCCCGAGCTCGCCGAGCGAGAGTGCTCCGACTTGATCAGTTCGGCACCGGGAATCCAGCGGTCGGTGTACTGAACCTGACCCTGGGAATCGACGACGCGATAAACGTCGGCGCGAGCGGCCATGGTGACCATGGCGAGCCCGAGTGCGGCGATGACTGGAACTGCGCGCATGCTGGAACGCCTCCTGTGCGGGAGTATCGCCGGTCGCGGCCTTCCGACCTTTGAACTCCGTCACAGTGGCGGGACGCTCGTACGCAACGCCCTGGAAGCGCCTCACGAATTCGGCGCTCAGGAGCTGTATGCCCTCTCTCCATGGGTCGTGATGTCGAGCCCCTCACGCTCGTCTTCCTCGCTGACTCGGACCCCCATGACCAGCTTCACGATCCAGAACGACACGAACGCGACCAGTGCGGTCCAAGCCACGACCAGGAGCACCGCTTCGAGCTGAATCTTGAACTGCTGCCAGATTCCGGGATAGCCAGTCTTGCCCGTCACCCAGTCGACGACCGCGCCGGGGCCTCCGAGACTCGGATCATTGAATATGCCCGTGGTCAGCGCTCCGAAAATGCCGCCGAGGGCGTGCACACCGAACACATCGAGTGCATCGTCGGCACGGATCAGCTTCTTCAGTCCCGTAACGCCCCAGAAACAGACCGCCCCGGCACCGAGGCCGATGACGAACGCACCGGGAATGCCGACGTTTCCGGCCGCCGGGGTGATCGCGACGAGCCCGGCGACGGCGCCGGAAGCGGCGCCGAGCATCGAGGGCTTACCCTTCACCGCCCACTCCACGAACATCCATGACAGCACCGCGCAGGCGGTCGCGAGATAGGTGTTCATGAACGCGAGCGCCGCGCTGCTTCCGGCCTCGAGCGCGGAGCCGGCATTGAAGCCGAACCAGCCGAACCAGAGCATCGAGGCGCCGATCATGGTCATGGTGAGGCTGTGCGGCGTGAACGGTTCGCGCCCGAGACCGATGCGCTTGCCGAGCAGGAACGCCCCGACGAGGCCCGCCACGCCGGAGTTGATGTGCACGACCGTGCCGCCGGCGAAATCGAGCGCCCCCCATTGCCAGAGCAATCCGCCGGTCGCGCTGACCTTGTCGGCCACATCTGCCGAGGTATACGCATCAGGCCCGGGCCAGAACCAGACCATGTGTGCGACCGGGCAGTACGAGAACGTGAACCACAGAATCAGAAATACGAGGATGGCGGAGAACTTCATGCGCTCCACCAGCGAGCCGAGAATCAAACAGCAGGTGATCGCGGCGAACGTCGCCTGAAAAGCGACGTACACCAGCTCGTACATGGGCGTGCCCTTGTGAAAAGTGCCGACGGTCGCGAGGGTGTTCGTCGCCGGATCCAGCGTGCCCTTGAGAAAGAGGCGACTCAATCCGCCGATGAAAGCATTGCCCTCGGTGAAGGCGAGCGAGTAGCCATAGACGCACCACAGGACGGTGATCAGCGAGAAGCCCACGAAGACCTGCATGAGCACGGAGAGCATGTTCTTGCTGCGAACCAGGCCACCGTAAAAGAGTGCGAGCGCAGGCACCGCCATGAACAGAACGAGAGCGGTCGAGGTGAGCATCCACGCGGTGTCACCTTTGTCCGGTACGGGCATCGGCGCATCGGCGGCGCGAGCGAGCAGCGGCGCAAGCCACGCCACGCTCAGGCACGTGCCGAGCACCCACAACGAAGGGCGCACGCCCCGGCGGATAGGCTGCGAGGTGCGTGGTGCAAAAAGCATGAGTTCTCCCGTGTAATGCAGGCAGACGTGAGGGGGCGTCTGTGCGTATGCTTGATCCGGCGCGCCCGAAGGGTGCAGATTCCGTGCCACGCTCTTTCCGATCACTTTCCAGCACTTGCGTGAGCACCGGACCTGCCTTTGCACCATTTCGGGCCGGCACGGCGAGTGCGTGCGCCAAACCGGGGCAATGAAGGAGCCGCTTCGATGGATCCATTTCGAATCGACGAGATCGCCCGCCGCCTCATGGACCGCGTGCCACCGGCGTTGCGCGCCATGCAGCAGGATCTGGAGGACAACTTCCGCACCGTTCTGCGCGCGACGCTCGGCAAGCTCGATGTCGTCACGCGCGACGAATTCGACGCGCAGACGAAAGTGCTCGAGCGCACCCGCGCGAAAGTCGATTCACTACAGACGCGGCTCGCGGAGCTGGAAGCCATGGTCGCTCGGCAGTCCTCCGACTCGCAGACGCCCTGACGGCTCAGCCGCGACGGCGCACGGCGGCTGCATGCCGGTCGCGGCGACGTATTGTCGCGGTCAGCTCGGGCTGCACGCCCCGCTCGTGCAGGTCGAGGTCAATCTCGGCAGCGGTTTGCCCATGTTCTCGATCGTGGGATTGCCCGCGGCCGCAGTACGCGAAAGCAAGGATCGCGTGCGCGCGGCGCTCACGAACTCCGGCTTCGAGTTTCCCGCGGGCCGTGTGACCGTCAATCTCGCACCGGCGGACTTGCCGAAAGAGGGCGGGCGCTTCGATCTGTCCATCGCGCTCGGAATTCTCCTCGCTTCGGGTCAGCTGTCGCGAGCACGAGCGTCCAAACAGGAGTTCTACGGAGAGCTCGGTCTGACGGGCGAGCTCAAGCCCGTAAAGGGCTTACTGCTTGCCGCAGCCAGCGCGGCCGAGGCCGGCCATGAGCTCATCGTGCCCATCGCAAATGCCGGCGAGGCGCTCCAGGCGACGCGGGAGGGCGTGCGTGCGGCGAGCCATTTGTTGGAGGTCTGCGCACACGTGCGCGGCGAAACGACACTCCCGCGGTTCGAATCTGCCATCGGCGCGAGCGTCAGACCCGAGGCCCGGCCTGCAAATCTCGCGGACGTGCGTGGCCAGGCGACGGCGAAGCGCGCGCTCGCCATCGCGGCCGCGGGTTCCCACGGCCTGCTGCTCGTTGGACCTCCAGGCGCGGGCAAGAGCATGCTCGCGCAGCGCCTACCGCGACTGCTGCCACCGCTGACGCAGTCCGAGGCCCTCGAGGTGGCGATGATCGCCTCGGTCAGCACAGCCGGGTTCGACGCGCGCACGTTCGGTGTCCGTCCGTTCCGCGCGCCCCATCACACGGCCTCGGCGCACGCCATCGTCGGCGGTGGACCGAGGGCGTGCCCGGGAGAGGCGAGCCTCGCTCACCGCGGTGTCCTGTTCATGGATGAGCTGCCGGAATTCGATCGGCGCGTGCTCGAGGCGCTGCGCGAGCCCCTCGAGACCGGAACGATTGCAATCGCGCGTGCGCGCGTACAGGCGCAATACCCCGCCGCGTTTCAGCTCGTCGCGGCCATGAATCCGTGTCCCTGCGGGTTCCTGGGCGATGCACGCGGTGATTGCCGCTGTACGCCAGCGCAAGTCCAGGCCTACGGCGCCAAGATCTCCGGCCCGCTTCTCGATCGCATCGATCTGCACGTGGAAGTCGAACGCGTTCCTCTTCGCGAGCTCACGACGCCTCGGGTCGTGCGCGATGAGTGCGACGATATGCAGAAGGCCGTGCTCTCGGCTCGAGAGCGACAGCTGAGGCGCGCGGGCAAGCTGAACGGCCGTCTCATGTCGGGGGAGCTTGAGTCCTCGGTGCTCGCCGCGAGCGCGAGGCCACTTCTGGAGCGGGCGTTCGAGCAACTGCGGCTCACTGCCCGCTCTTATCAGGCCGTGCTGCGCGTGGGACTGACGATCGCGGACCTTGCCCGAAGCGACCGCATCGAACCGGAGCACATCGCCGAAGCCATTCAGTTGCGTCGCGCGATGGCCTCGATGCGGCCATAACGGCGGTCGCGCCCGGCGAACTCCTGCAACGCGCGGGCCAGAGCGCCCGCATCGAAATCGGGCCACAGGCACTCGGTGAAGTAGAGCTCGGCATAGGCGCATTCCCACAGGAGGAAATCACTCAGCCGCTGTTCACCGCCGGTTCGAATGAGCAGATCGACGTCCCGCGCCGCGCTCGCGCCGGCGTGGCTCACCTCATTGATCAAGCGCTGGAAATCCTGCATGTCATCGGCGCGCGGGCCACGACCGGCTGCCTGTAGAATGCTGTAGCGCGCGGAGTAATCGACTGCAATGCGCAGATGCAGCCGGGTTCCGTGCGCCGTGAGCTTCTCGGCGCGCTCGATGGCGGCCAGCAATGGCGCGCTCAATCGGTCGCGCCGCCCGATGACGCTCAGCCGCACGCTCTGTTCGACGCAGCGATGCGTCTCCGTGAGCAGATACCGCCGGAACAGGCGCAACAGAGCCGCGACCTCGACCGCAGGGCGCGACCAGTTATCCATCGAGAAGGCATAGAGCGTCAGGATCTCGATGTGCTCGCGCACCGCAGCGGCGACGAGGCTGCGCACGACGCGCGCGCCACGGACATGCCCGGCAGTACGCGGCATGCCGCGCAGCACCGCCCAGCGTCCGTTGCCATCCATGATGATCGCCACGTGCATCGCTGAACGACAAGTACTCTAATTCACAAAGTTAAGGCGCAAAAAAAACTACTCGCGTCGCGTCGCCTTGATCACCGCTTCCATGTGCTCGAGATAGCGGTTCAAGGCCTTGCGGCCCGCGCTCGTCAGCCGATACTCGGACTTCGGCCGTCGCCCTTCGAAGGACTTGCGGCATGCGACGTAGCCCGCGTCCTCGAGCTTGCGCGCGTGTGCACTCAAGTTGCCGTCCGTCACTTCGAACAGTGCCTTCAGATCGTTGAAAGTAAGAGGCTCGTTGACCGCGAGCGCGCTCATGATGCCAAGCCGGACGCGACCATAGATCAGTCGGTCGATCTGCGCGTCCTCCGTGTCGCGGGCGCGTGCCGTCACGACCGCAGGTTTCACGGATTGGCGAACGATCGCATCCTGGCGCTTGCGTACGCCCGCGCCTTTAGTACTCATGCCGCCTCGTCCATCCGATCCAGATGCCAAACAACAGGTGCAGCCCCCCAAAGCCCGAGCCGAGGAGCACATTCGCGAACGTGCCCGGCAGCCGCAGCGCTGCGATGCCGAGCAGCGCGAACAGCGCACCCATGAGACTGACGCGAGGTACGGTCAGCGTGCCGGCTGCCACCACGGCGCAGCCGTAGAGCAGCAGCCACAGGCCGGGGATGAGGCGCAGCGCGTCCTCCTGGTAGAGCTCGAAGGTGAGGGCTGCACCAGCCAGCAGCGGCGGCAACAGGCAAGCGAGGAATTTGCGCGCCGGGCCGCGGTAGAGGACCGTGCCCCGGCGAAGTGTCTGGTGAGCGATCAAGCCGCTGCCGCAAGCAAATGCGGCAATTCCGGCAGTGACCCAGATGCCGAACCAGTGCGGCGCGAGTGAGGGGATCGACACCGTGAGTGCCGCGAGCAGACCGAGCGAGCCCATGGCAATGCCGGCCGAGCCGGGCACCGCGAGCAACCCGGCGGCATCGATCGAGGCGCGGATGTACTGCAGAGTGCCGAGCGCGTGTCGCTCGAGTGCCACGGTGTTCTCGAGCGGAACCTTGCGCTGTGGCGTGGGCCTGGACATGCGATCCACTCTAGGATCGCGTCCTCCTGCCGTCAAGTACTCTGCATTTCAGAGTGAACGCCCACGGGAAGGCGCTCGCATGTCGCCGGGCTCAGTGTTTCTGCGCGAGCTCCACCATGTGGTCGACCGCAGCGCGCACCAGATCGTCAGGAACATCGGTCCGACCGCCCTTGGCGGGCATGACCCCCGTCTGACCCTGAAAGCCGTGCAGCGCGTGGTCATAGAGAGTCGGCTTGCCCTTGGCGATGCGGGGGCCCCAGGCGGCGGCGTCACCCGCTTTCGGGGCTCCCGCGATCCCCTGGGCGTGACACGCGGAGCACACCTGCTCGAACACCTCGGTACCGCTCTTCGGGACGGGCAATGCGCTGCCGCCCTGACCCGCGGACTTCGTCTCGACGATCGCGAGCGCGGTGTTGTCCTGACCGGCGACGGCCTCGCGCGACAGGGGCTGCAGGCGCTGATCCACGCTGCGGATGTATGCGGACTCGGCATAGACCTCTCGGTCCTGCGTATGACCGGCCACCGTGCGTGCGAGCGCAAACAGAGCGATCGCGATGACGACGAGAAGCCCGATCACCAGACTGAATACGTTGATGAAATGCGTATCCTGTTTGCTCACGATGCGCTCGCGCTAAGGAAAGTCCCGAGGGAATTGGCCGCGCAGTATAGCAGCCGAGTCCGGCATTGCAGACGAGTCCGGCATTGCAGACGAGGACCGCTTTTCGGCATCCTCTTCGGGGCCTGGTACCTGGCGAGGATGAATGGAGACCGCAGATCGGCTGTTCGCTTCGCTATATGCGGACCTGCGTCGGCTGGCGGACCGCGAACTGCACCGCAATCCCCTCGCCAGCGTGAGTCCAACGACGCTCGTGCACGAGGCGTATCTCAACATCTCGGCGCGGGAAGGCTTGAGCATCGATGAGCGGGGGCGGTTCCTAGCGTACGCGGGGCGGGCGATGCGTGGACTGCTGATCGATCTCGTGCGCCAGCGGCAGGCTCTGAAGCGCGGCGGATGCTTTCAGATCACGCGGCTGCACACCGAAGCCGGTGACGAGCTTGCCAGCGCCGACGAGCTTTCACGCTTGTCCGATGCCCTCGAAGCGCTCTCCGTCGTGGACCCCAGGCTCGCCGAAGTCGTCGATCTGAAATACTTCTGTGGCTTTTCCTTCGCGGAGATCGCGGCGCTGAGGGGCAGCTCGGAACGCACCGTGCAGCGCGATTGGGAGAAAGCCCGCCTCATTTTGTTCCAGGAGCTGCGCTGACGATCATCGAATCCAAAGGGTGGGAGCAGGTGAGTGCACACCTCGACCGCGTGCTCGAGCTCCCCGAGCCCGAGTGGGATCGCTATGTCGAGGAGCTCGTACAACGAGAACCGGAAACAGGGGCGGTGCTGGCGCGCCTCCTGTCGGCGCGCCGGGAGCAGCACTACGGCGGCTTTCTGAGCGGCGCAGGTACGTTGCTCCCCGAGGTCCGCTCCAATTCCCACCTGATCGGCCAGCGGCTCGGTCCCTATGTCATCGAGGCCGAGATCGGTCAGGGCGGCATGGGCAGCGTGTGGCGCGCTCGTCGCGCCGACGGTCGATTCGAGGGCGTCGTCGCGGTGAAGTTCCTGCGAGCCGCCTGGCTCGGGAGTGCGGGCGAGCAACGCTTCAAGCTCGAAGGCCGGCTGCTGGCGAGGCTCGATCATCCTCACATCGCCCGACTGCTCGATGCGGGACTCTTCGACGGTCAACCGTATCTGATTCTCGAGTATGTGGAGGGAGAGCCGATCGATGCCTACTGCACCCGCCGTACGCTCGATCTGCAATCACGCTTGCGGCTGTTCCTGGACGTGCTGGCCGCGGTCAATCACGCCCACACACATCTCGTCGTTCATCGCGACATCAAGCCGGGCAACATCCTCGTGACGCCCGAGGGCACGGTGAAGCTTCTCGACTTCGGTGTCGCGAAGCTGCTCGAGGATGAGGACGCATCCGAGCTCACGCGTGCAGGCGCTCACGCGCTCACTCCGGAATACGCCGCACCCGAGCAGTTGCTCGGCCAGTCCATTACGACTGCGACCGACGTTTATGCGCTCGGTCTGGTGCTGTACACCTTGCTGACGGGTGCGCACCCGTACGCGTCGAGACGTTTGCAGGGGCAGGAGCTCCTGCGCGTCGTACTGAAGGACGAAATGCTTCGGCCCTCGGCTTCGGCCGGCTCGCCGGCGAGCGCGCGCGCCCTGGCAGGGGATCTCGACAACATCATCGGCAAAGCGCTCAAGAAGGAAGCGCCCGAGCGGTATGCGAGCGCCGCGGCGCTATCCGACGATCTGCAGCGGTACCTTCGGCATCAGCCTGTGAGCGCGCGACCGGACACTTTGCGTTACCGCCTCACCAAATTCGTGCAGCGCAATCGCGGTGGTGTCGTGAGCGGGCTCGCGATCGCGCTGGGGCTCCTGGGAGCGACCTCATTCGCGCTCGTGCAGATGTCCGAGGCGCGCCGCCAACGCGATGCGGCGCGCGCGGAGCTCCTGCGCGCCGAGACGGCCGATGACTTCTCCAGCCTCATGCTCGAGGAGGTGGGCGAAGGCGGCCGCGCGCTGTCGCGCGAGCAGTTGCTCGACCGCGGCGTGCAGCTGCTCGATGCACGGCACGGCTCGGACCAGGAGTTCGTGGCCGACATGCTGACGCAGCTGGCTGGCCGCTACGGGGACGCCGAGCGCAACGATAAGGCGCTCGAGCTGGCGCAGCGCGCGCTCGCGATCGCACGCACGCGCCACAATCCGGCCTTGCTGGCACTGACCTTGTGCTCGGCGGCCCGCGAGGAACACGAGGCAGGCCACTCCGCAGCTGAAATGGATCGTTGGTTGCAGGAGGCGACGGCGATCATGCGTGACCTGTCGGACCCTCCCCTTCGCACCCGCGTGCAATGTCTGAGAGCTCGCGCGTTGCGGCAGAGTGATACGGGCGATGCCAGTGGAGGCGCCGCGCTGCTAGAGGAGGCACACGCATTGCAGGTCGCGGCGGGCATGCAGACTGGCCTTGAGTACACCTCCGTGCTGACTGACCTCGGCGGGATCTACTACAACGAAGGCCGATACGTGGATGCCTACCGGGTCACCGCCGAGATCGGCGCCGTGTTCGATCGTGGAGGTCGTGAGGGCACGCTCGGCCGCATCATCATTCATGAGAATGCTGCGACGGTCCTCGAGCACATGGGGGAGATTCGTGGCGCATACGCCGAGCTCTACGCCGTGCGGCATCCCCGCTCAGGTGGACCCGAGCGCGAACCCGAACGTGCAGCGCGCGCGACATATGCCTTCGTGCTGCGACGACTCGGTCGCGCAGAGGAGGCGCGAGCGATCGTCGCCGGTCAGGCCGAGCTGCTGCTGGCTTCCGATGCACCCAATTTCGCTGCCCGAACGATGGTGCAGGAGGGCGCCGCCCTCGCAGAGCTCAATCAACCCGATCGAGCCCGGGCGCTCCTCGAGCGCGGGATCGAGATCGAAACCCAACACATGCATGCGGGGGCGTCCGCGAGGTTCCTTGCCGAAGCCAACGCTCATCTGGCAAATCTCGACATACGTAACGGGCACGCGGATGCCGCACGGCACCGCCTCGCCGAGTTTCTCGCCTCGCAAAGTTATTCGCGGGGTTCTTCACAGCTCTCACTTCAACCCGCGCTCCTGGGCTCCGCACGCGTCGCGCTGACGCTCGGAGACCTGCCGGCGGCAGAAGACTACGCGCGTGATGCGCTGCGCGCCGCCGAGGCGGTAGCGCGCGGCCCCGACACGAGCGCGGATGTGGGTGAAAGTCTTCTCATGATGGCGCGGATCAAGCGTGCAGAGCATGAACCGTCTGAGGTCCGAGCGCTCGCCACCCGGGCGGTACGGTGCCTCACGAACGGTGTGGGCCCCGAGGCACCCGCAACGGTTGAGGCCCGAGACGAGCTGACCCGATCGTGAACCGTCAAGGCTGTCTCGACGGCGACAGATCCTGATAGTCGTAGCTGAAGTCGGCGATCGGTGAGACGGCCTTCAGTGTCATGCGGTTCACGCTGCCGTCTGCATCCAGCGCGAACGTCACGTAAGCGGGCTCGATGGTCCCATCCTCGAAGCGCGCGACGAAGGTATCGTACTGCCAGTGCTCGAGCGCGCCGCGCATGCGGGGCGTGGACTTGAAGTCGATCGTCAACTCGTTGTTCGCCTCGGCGACCGCGATGTCGCCGTACCAGGCGTCGGTGTAGGTGCCTGCGTAGCTCGAGAGCGGCAGGGAAGGGCCCACGTGAGCCGGCGTGGCCCGGGTCTTCTTGAGCGTCTCGAGCGCAGAGTCGACCCGACGTTTTTTTTCGGCACGGAATCGGGCGCTCCAGTCGGTCCGCGGCAAACCGAGGTAGTGATCCAGAAGCTCGTACATCAGTCCGCGGATCACCTCGCCGTCCTCGCTGTTGATCTCGATCGAAAATCCGATGTGCCGATCGGGCAACAGTACCACCGCCGTCAGAAATCCGAGCACGGCGCCCGTGTGCGAGACGAGCTTGGCCCCGTGGTACTCGGTCACATCCCAACCCAGCGCATAACTCGCGAACATCGGTCGCGTTGCAGCGAGGCTCTGCGCAGGGGTGGATATGGGGAGCGGTACCACCGGCGTCCACATCTGCTCGTGGGCCGCCGCGGAGAACAATCGCCCCGCGTGTCCGGGCAACTCGCCCGCGTCGAGCTGAATCATGAGCCAGCGACTCATGTCATTGGCGCTGACGGCGAGTCCTCCGGCCGGAGCACCGTTGCGTCCGAGCTCATCGCGCTCATCGAGGAGCTGCTGCTCGCCTGCGCCGCGCAACCCGCCATTCAGGCGCGCGTGAGGCTGAGCCCGATTCGCGACCGCGAAGCGCGCTTCGCCGTCCGCGGTCGAGTGCAGCATGCCCGCAGGTTTGAGCACGTGCTCGGTCGTGAATTTCTCCCAGCTCTCGCCCGAGACGGCTTCGATCAGTTGCCCTGCCACCATGTAGAGCACGTTGTCGTACGCAAAACCATAGCGAAAACTCGTCGCTGGCTTGAGGTAACGCAATCGACGCACGGACTCCGCGCGTGTGAGATTGGAACGCGGCACGAACAGCAGATCGCCCTCGCCGAGACCGAGGCCGCTACGATGCACGAGGAGATCGCGGATCGTGAGCTCCCGCGTCACCCACGCGTCGTACATCTGAAATCCCGGCAGACGATCCGTCACCTTGTCGTCCCAGCCGAGCTTGCCCTGATCGGCGAGTATCGCCAGATCCGCGACCGTGAACGCCTTGCCCGTCGAGCCCGTCGGAAAGATCGTGTCCGCATCGACGGGGTCGGGCTTGCCGAGCGACTTGATGCCGAACCCGCGGGCAAAGGTCACCCTGTCGTTCTCGACGATGGCGACGGCCACTCCGGGAACACCGCTCGCAGTGCGGAGGCTCTCGATCCGATGCGCCAGATCGTGCGGAGGATCCGCGAGCGCGGCCGATGCCAGGACAGTCGAGAGCGCGACGAAGCCGACTTTCTTCATGAGACTCCCCGTTGCAGGACGCTTTGTTGCCGCAGTCGCAACACTCCGATGGTGAGCACGGGCAGCACGTACACCAGCAGGAAGATCACTGCGAGCGCGCGATAGCCCCGTGCAATCAGGGTGATGAGGCCGAAGCGCTCGGCGATCAGCATGCACAGAGCGAGTATCGCGACCGCGATGATCAGGCGGGCTCTGCGGCTCAGCGCGTGGGCATGGCGGCGCTGCCAGGCGTGACTCAAGCGCTCGTTGATGGCGTGCACGGCGCCCGTGCCGCTTTCCAGCAACGCGGCGAAGATCATCGTCTGGAAGAGCAACCGAAATACGGGAACGTTCAGCCGTTGCAGCAGAAAGTCGGACGGCAGCGTCGCATCGGCGATCTGCGGGTAGTAGGCGATCATGCAGCAGAAGAACATGATCGCAGGAAGTATCGCGAGCGGACCGGCGATGATTCCAGCCACGACGGCGTCACGGTCGCTCGTCAGATGACGCAGCACCGGCAGAATGACGATCGCGCCCACGATGTTGTAGCTCGCATACGTGAGCCCGCCAACGATCCAACCGTGCGTCGGCGCAGGCGTTGCGAAGCCTTGTGCGATGCGCGCGCCAAAGTGCGTCAGCGCGAGCACCACGAACAGAATGTAGACGCCGTACAGCAGAAACGACACGTAGGTGAACAGGCGCTCGACCGAGGGGTTGCCGTAGGCGACCACCAGCGAGATCGAGATCATGAGAGCGAGCGTGCCTGCGAGGGTGGGCAGTCCGAACGTGCTCGCGCCGATCGCACCCGCGGCGGCACCGAACACCGCCAGAATCAACACGACGAACAGCACATACGCGGCCTCGAACAGCACCCAGCCCGGGCCGAGGAGCGCACGCACGAAGCTCAGATAATCGCGCGCACCGCTCGCGCGTGCGAACAGAAACGTTGCCACGCACACGCCGCTCCAGATGAGCATCGCGAGCACCATGGCCGCGAGCCCGCCGAGCGGACCGCTCGGCAGAAAGAACTCCGCGAGCTCACGGCCGGTTGCGTAGCCGCCCCCGATTACCACCGCTTTGAACGCAAGCCCGGGAAGGAGAAAGCGCTGGAAGCGTGTCGACATCAACCGCTCGCGCGGCCGCCGCCCCACACCGACTCATCGCACCAGATCATTCCTCGCGTGTAGGTCACGGAGGGGGTTCGATCGCGTGCCAGGAAGGTTGGCCCGTCGAGATCCACCACATCGCACAGCTGCCCGATCAGAAATGCGGGCGCCATCGCCAGACTGGATCCCATCATGTTTCCCACCATGAGCTTCAGTCCGAGGCGATGGGCCTCCCGGGCCATGGCGAGTGCTTCGGTCAGGCCGCCCGCCTTATCGAGCTTGATGTTGACGCCGTCGAAACGGCCCACGAGCGCGGCGACCTCGTTGAGCGCAAGCGCGCTCTCATCGGCGTAGATCGGAATCGGTGATCGGAAGCCCTCGAGGTCTGCCTCCCGGCCGCGCGCGAGCGGTTGCTCGATCTGCGCGACGTTTGCCTCAAGCAGCATGTCCACGAGCCCCGGGAGCTTGTCGATGGTGTAGCCCTGGTTGGCATCGACGCCGAGCCAGGCGTCGGGACGTACCGCGCGGATCGCCTGGACTCTTTCGCGATCGAGCCCCGGCTCACCGGTCAACTTCACCTTCAACGCCGGACAATCGGCATAGCGGCGAGCACCTTCTGCCATGACCGAGGGCGCCTCTGCCCCGAGCGTGAAAGTACAAAGCAGCGGCTTTGGCGGCGCGAGACCCGCGAGCTTCCACGCCGGTTGGCCGGCACGGCGTGCTTCCAGTTCCCAGAGCGCACAATCGACGGCATTGCGCGCACCCCCCGGTGGCATCAGACGCTGCAGAGTTGCCCGATCAATGCCGGCCTCGATCGTCGCTCGTTGCGCCTCGATCACCTTGAGCATGCCGTCGGCGTTGTCGTTCAGATAGAAAACGCCCTGCGCCTCCCCGCGCCCCTGATGCCGGCCATCATCAAGGGTGACGACGACCGCATCCTGATGCTCGAACACGAAACCCGTGATGCGGAATGGCGCCGAGAACGGCAGCTTCTCGACCGCAACGCGCAGCTTAAGAGCGGCCATCAGTAGTTGGTCCCGACGACCAACAGCTTGCAGACGAGCGCTACCCACAGAATGAACAGCGCCGCCAGCGCGAGCACGATGCTCCAAAGTTTTGCGGGCCAGCGGCGCTGTCCGCGCCACACGGCCAGGAGGTTCCATAGCATGGCTGCGAAGCCACCAATGAACGCCACGATGCTCACGAGCTGCGCCACGACGAGCAATGGGTCGAGGCGGCCGCCGAGCGTGCCGGTGTCCTCGGAGATCAGCGCTAGAAAAAGGGCCCAGATCCCGAGCGCGACGACGCTTGCGACGGCCCCGAGGCGACTCCACAGATAGGCGCGCATCGATCGGGCGTCGAGGGCGAGCGGCGCGTGGTAACGGCGGCGGATGATCGCCGCCGCCGGCCACACCAGCGTCGTGAGCAGCATCGCTGAGAGGCTCACCAGGAAGACCGGTATCAGCCAGGCGCTGCTCGAATACCATGGCGCCCTGTCGAACACTTCAAAGGGTGAGAGGAAATCGAAGCTGAAGCGGACCGGCACGTTGTCGACGATCTTGGCGGCCGCGCGGTCGTGACCGTTGACGTCCTGCCAGACGAAGGGTGAGACCTCGACCCAGTGCCGGGGTGTGCCATTCGGTCCGAGGAAGGGCAGGACGAGCTCGCCCTTCTTGTTGACCCCCACCTTGGTCTGCCCCAGGAATGAGAGCCCGGCCAGGAAATCGGTGCTCGCGCGCCGCGAAACCTCCCATGCGCCGCTCATGAGCTTCGCATGCGCCGCCTGCGTCTTTGCATCCACCTGCGCCGTCACCGGGTGCGGGATCGAGGCGGGGAAGTACCGGTCAGCGAAATCCTGGAACAGCTGGTTGCGCAGAGTTTGTACGGCGCCATCTTTGCCGGTGCTGCTGAACGAGGCATACAGACCGGTATTCTCTTTGAGGAAGAGATGGAGCGAGGTGTGGAACCAATCGGTGTCGCCGAGGTGTGCGATCACCTCGCGCCCGTTGATGTTGGTCTCGAAGAAGCCGAGCTCCATGCGGTCGAGCGGCCCGATCCCATCAACGTACGCACTGCTGTGCATCAGTTGCGCAGTGGCGGCGCCAAGGATCCGGTTGCCGTGATATTCCCCGTCCTGCAGATGCGCGATCATGAAGTGCGCCATGTCGTCCGCGGATGAGGACATCGAGCCTGCCGGCCGCGGACCGATATACTCGAAGGGCTGCGCTTCAGCTGAGGCGAGCCGATAGCCTTTAGCGATGAAAGGCTCCAGCGCGGACGGCAACGGCTGCTGGAAGCTCGAGTGCGTCATGTCGAGCGGCTGGAAGATGTGCTTCTGAAGATAGGCGTCGAACGGCTCGCCTGAGACGCGCTCAACGATGTAGCCGGCGAGCGAGGCACCGTAGTTGGAGTAGGCGGGTGTCGAGCCGGGCGGAAAGATCCGCGCCGGCACCTTCGCCTTGAGTATCTCCTCGAAAGTCGGCAGATCGTTGCGGGCGGAGATAATGCCTCGGGCATGCTCCTCGAAGCCGGCGGTGTGCTGCATCAGCTCTCGCATGCTGATCGGCTTGCCGCCCATGCCCGTCACGTTGAAGTCGAGATACTTATTGACGTCAGCGTCGAGATCGATCTTGCCGGCTTCCACCTGCTGCATGACCGCGGTCCAGACGATGAGTTTCGAAACCGATCCGGGGCGGAACATCGTCACCTTCGGATCGACCGGTGTGCGTTTCTCCACGTTGGCGAAGCCGTACCCGCGCTCCGTCACCACCGCGCCGTCCTTGACGATCGCGACCTCGGCGCCGGCGATGTCACCGGTTGCGAGCGCATACGGTACAAAGCCATCGAGCCAGGCGTTGGCGTCTTCGGCGGTGAGCACCGGTGCCGGACCCTGCGCGTGTGCCGCGAGAGTCAGCGTCGCCGCGGCGAGCGCCACGAAGAGAGCTTTTGCGTTCATGTCTGTTTTCCTCGTGTCGGCCTCAGGCGAGGCATGAGTCGACCAGCCGTTCAAATTCCTGCCCCGCGCGCATCGGGTCGGCCACCGGGCAGACCGAGGCGCTGACTCTCGCGCGCCATCAGCCCGCGTGCCGCCTGCGGCTCGAGCTGCGAGGTGTTGAGACTGACGCCTGCGCAACGTATCGCCGGATTGGTTCGGCGGCCGAGCTGCACGGTCGCCTCGATGGTCTCGGCGATGCTCGGCAGCGGATAGTCAGGTAATCCCAGCACGTGCGTGCGCCCCGGAAGGTGGCAGACGACGAACACATCGGGCTGACTGCCGTGCAACAGCCCGAGAGATACCGCGCGCATAAGCGGGATGAAAGAGCGACCCCTGGCCTTCAATCACGTCCCAGTGCTCTGGAGGCGCATCGGGACTGAGCATCTCCGCCGCGCCCGCCTCGAAATCGGCCACCACCGCATCCATCGGCATGCCGCTGCCGGCGATCAGGATGCCGGTCTGCCCGGTTGCGCGGAAGTGGACCGTGCGGCCGCGTGCCTCGAATGCCCGCGCAATTGCAAGGGCCGTGTACTTCTTGCCGAGCGCACAGTCGGTGCCGACGGTGAGCAGGCGCTTGCCGCTGCGCTTGCGGCCAGTGGCGATCGGGATGTTGGCGGCGGCACGCGCACGTCGATGAGGCGGCGGCCGAGGCGCGCCGCGGCCGCCGACAGGCTGCGGCACATCGCGCAAGCTTGGCGTGCAGCCCGCTCACCAGATCGAGCCCCGCCTCCAGAGCCTCCGACCAGCAGCGGCACCCAGCGCTCGCTGATCACTCCGCCGACGTTGGCGACGCCGATGACGAGTCCGCGCGCGCCGCGCGCACGCGCCTCCGTGCGGCGTAAGGCGCGGCAGCCCGGTGGTGACCGTGGCTTCCGCGCACCCCCACTCGCCGACGCAGCGATCGGGTATCCAGTCACGCAGCCCGAAGGCCGTCTTGGCGAACGCAGGCTCGGTCGCATCGCCGAGGAACAGCAGATACGGATAAGGCAGGCGCGTGGGCGCTGCCGCCTCCTGCGCCCCGCTTAAAGCGCACTCCGACATCGCCGTCCCCGGTCGCCGCTCAGAATCGCAGCGTCACAGCTGCGCCGACCGTGCGCGGCTGCACCAGCGTAATCGAGCCGCCGAAGCTCGGGGTGCCTGCGTTGGCATAGGAAGTGATGCCGCGCGAGTCGTCGATGTTTCTGACATAGAGCTCGAGCGACCAACGCGAGTTCTCAAGTCCCGCACGGAGGTTCACGTTATTGTAGCTCGGGAGTGTGGTGCGTGGATCCGGAACGAAGACGATTGCACCACCGACGACCGTGGGGCTGGCCGCGAAATCACTGACGCGCGACCCGGTGTAGGACCAGGTCGCACCGACGAACGCGTCGAAGTCTTCCACCGCGCGCCAGGTGTAGGACCCGTCGAGCGAGGTGCTCCACTTCGGGACGAAGGACAGTTCGTCACCATCGGTGCCACCGGCCGCCGGGGCACTGGAGGTCAGATTGGCATGCACGTAGGCGCCGGTCAGGAGGAAGCTCAGACCTTTGACCGGTGTCAGTCCGAGAGTCCATTCGAATCCCTTACTCTGTGCGGAGCCACCGTTGGCGGAAATGGTGTAGTTCTCGACGAACTCGGACAGCTGAATTTTCTGCCAGTTAATGAGGAACGCCGCGACGTCAACGGAAAGTCGGTTGTCGAAGAAGTTAGTGCGCGTGCCGAGCTCGTAGTTAGTGGTCGAGTCGGCTCCATACGAGGTCGGTACGCCCGCCGTGACCGCCGGGGGCAGAGCATTCGGGCCGCCCGGACGGTAGCCCGTCGCGACACGCGCGTAGACCAGCGTGTTGTCGTTCACATGCCAGCGCGGGGCGATCGAGTAGGTCCAGTCGGTGCCGGTCGAAGCTCCGCCCGTAATCGTCGCCGGATTGACCAGCAGCCCGCCGATGCTCTCATCGACTGTTTGCCGATTCTCGGACCAGCGCACGCCGAGCGCGATATCCCACTGCGGATCGAAGTGATAGGTGATCTGGCCGAAGCCGGACCATTCACGGTAGAGCGCCCCGAGATGCGGGGTCTCGAACGAGGGCAGCGGAGTCAGCGCCTGGCTCGGGATGAAGAAGCTCGGCAGCGACTCGTTGAGCTCCGAGCTTTCGTGAGTGAAAAAGGCGCCGAGCTGCCACTCGAGCGCCTGCGACGGCGTCGAGGTCAGGCGCACCTCTTGGGTGATCTTGCTCATGCGGACGAAGTCGGTCTCGGACAGACCTGCGGGCGCGCCGACGATGCTGGCCGCAAGATCACCGTATGTCCCGGCTGCAGGGACTCCGGATGCGAGCTCAATGGAGGATGCGTCGGTGAACAGGTCCGCATAGGCCGTGCCGTAGCTCGAGATCGAGCTCAGCGCTCCCCAACCCAGATTCAGGTCGAGCTTGGCGCTGTATTCCCGGTACTGGAACGAGCTCGGCTCGTTGATGAAGCGCTCCTGAGCGTAGTCGCCGACGAGTGATTGCAGCGCGTTCGCGGGCGGCGTGAATGGTGTGCCGGCGGCGCCGACCACGTCCACCAGAGGCGTGCCGTCAGTATGCAGATTCTGGCCGAAGGCAGTCAGGCGAATGGAGAAATTCTCGGTCGGATTGACCAGGAACGAGGCGCGCGCGCCTTCGCGTTCGCCATGATTGATTTCGGTCTCTTTGAGATTTGGATCATCGATATAGCCCGGGAGCCAGGTGCCGTAGCCGCTGAAGCGGACGGCGGCACTGTCGGTAAGTGGCAGATTGACCATGCCCTTTAGCAGCGGGTCGCTCCCGCCATGCGCGATGTCCTCGTAGCCGACTTCGAACGCAGCTGCCGCATGTGTCGGGTCGGGCGGATTCGTTACGTACTTTAGGAGGCCGCCCTCGCTTCCCGCCCCATAAAGTGTTCCCTGCGGCCCGCGCAGCACCTCCACTCGCTGCAGGTCCCAGGTGTCGAAGTCGCCGGTGATGAGCGCGCCGTCGGCCAGCGCGTTACTTGAGCCAATCGGCGTATCGTCGACGTAGACGGTGACGGTGGAGCCGATGCCGCCGACGTTCTCGCCGCGCAGCGTGATTCTGGTAAATCCGGGCTGCCCCTCCTGCACCGAGAGTCCCGGTACCAGGGCCTGCAGATCCTGGAAGTCCGTGAGGCGCATCTGATCTAGCTGCTCACCGGTGACCGCACTGACACCCATCGGTACGTCGTGCAGCTTCTCTTCCCGCTTCTGCGCGGTCACGACGACTTCCTGCAGCGTCTGAACGCTGACCGTCTGCGCGCTGGGCTGCGCTTGATCGTCGGCACGCGCGGATTGTGCGGCGCCCAGCGCCGCGGCAACCGCTGCAGCGACCACGGATGAACCTGTGAAAGATCTGCGCATGATTGGATTCTCCGGGAGGCTTTCAGCCTCTCCTATTCTCTTATCAATATAGCAACGATTTTTCTAATCTGGCAAATCCATTTTCAAGGCGATATCCCGCACGCTAGGATGAGGATGTGAAAGCGAAGCCCCCCTCAGCCGCAAGCGATGCGCCTCCGCCCTCCTACGCCCCCGGCCAGCCCGGTAGCGAGGCCGGGTCGCGTCCTCAAGGCACTGCGACGTCAGCGAGGCTGGACGCTCGCCGAGGTAGGTCGACGGACAGGTCTTCCCACCTCTACCGTGTCAAAGATCGAGAACGACAAGATGTCGCTCACGTTCGACAAGCTCTCACGCCTCTCGAGCGGCCTGCAGGTCGACATCTCGACGCTGTTCAACGGCGATGCGACCGCGAATCACCCGCACGGCGCGAGCGGCCGACGCAGCATCGCGCACGCGGGCGAAGGCAAGGCGATCGAGACCAAGAACTACTCGCACCTCTACCCGGCGTGGGAGCTGCTCAACAAGCGCATCATCCCCATCGTTGCTGAACCGCATGCGCGCAGCCTCGAAGAGTTCGGCGAGTTGATTCGCCATCCCGGCGAGGAATACGCCTTCGTGCTCGAAGGAGAAGTCGAGCTCCACACGAGCCTGTACGCGCCGGTGCGTCTCAAGGCGGGCGACTCGATCTATTTCGACAGCGGCATGGGGCATGCCTACATCGCCGCGAGCGACGGACCGTGCCGGATACTTTCGATCTGCTCGGCACCGGAGCGCGAGCTGATCGCGGCGACCGATGGCCGGCCGCGAGCCGAAACAACGGGCGGAGCGACGCGACAAGCGCCGCCCGCCCGAGAAAGGGTGAGGGTTATTTGGCGGCTTTGGCCGCTTCGACTGCCTCGTGCAGCTCACGCTCGGCCTGACGGAGTAACTCTTCTGCTTTTGCTCCGTGGCCCGCCATATCATAGTGATTCGCGGCACGCGCACGCTCGAGCTCGTGAATCGATTCCTTCACGTGCCCATGCACCTTATCGAGGTCGTGCCAATCCCTGACCGGGTCGGCGTTTGCGAATGCACCGATCAAACTGGCTGCAGCAAGCGCAAGCAACGTTTTGTTCATGAATGCCTCAATTTTTGAAAATGTGGCGCGCCCGACTGGATTCGAACCAGCGACCTGCAGCTTCGGAGGCTGCCACTCTATCCATCTGAGCTACGGGCGCGCGGGAGGCGCAGTGTACGTCTACTTGCAGGGAAAGGTCTTCATGAGCGCCACCAGCAGGATGGATTCGATGTCCGATTCGCTTTTCCAGCGATCCTGGGCGATCTCACGATTCAGGAGCGAGACGAAGTTGTCGACCGTCAGCGCCATGTTCGGCTGGCAGAACAGCCGCGGTTGCTTGAGCGCGGCGAGCTGCGCATTGGCGTAGATGTAACCGGTGCCGACCCCGTAGATGTAGTCCTTGAGCTGGGCCTCTGACGTGCCCTCCTTGGTCGCCTGACGGTATGCGCTCAGGGTCACGGCCGCCTGCGTGGCCGATGCCGCCACCAGGGTCAGGCCCGCAAAGCCGAGCGTGAGCCAGCGGACGATCAGTGATGATGCTCGAACGCGCACAGGTCGCTGATCAGCGCGATCAGGTTCTCCGGGCTACCTGCCTTGCCTACATCGGTTGCGTACTTGCCGTTCACAACCAGGAAGGGGACCGACTCGACCTGGTAGCGGCGCATCAGCTCCTCGGCGCGCTGCAGATTGGTCGCGACCGTGAAGGAGTCATAGGCTTTGCGAAAGGCCTCCGGGTCAATCCCGTTCGCCTTGGCAAATTCCAGCTGCAGGTTGAGCGTGGTCGCCTCGTCGTTGCCGACGAGCAGATTGTGCTGCAGATGAATGGTGTCGAACACCTTGGCGTGCAGATCCTTGCGACCGAGCGCCTCGAGTGTATAGAAGAGTCGCGCGTGTGCCCGATGCACGGGTCCCCACATGATCGGCACGCGCACGAACTCCACGTAGTCGGGCTTGGTCTCGCGGAAGCTCTTGAGATAGGGCTCGAGCGCATAGCAATGCGGGCACGCATACCAGAAGACTTCGAGCACCTCGATCTTCCCGGGCCCGACGTTCGTCGGCTGTGAGGGAACGATCGGGTCGTAGTTGACGCCGGCTTTCCAGCGGCCATCGGGCAGCTGCTGTTGCGGTGGCTACCGCGGCCAGCCGCTCGAGTGATGCCGTTCCGGGCTCATCGCTGCCGCCGGCCGCTTCGGCGCTCCGCGGTCGTCGTCGTCGTGGAACTGCCGCTCTGCAGCGGTGCCGGTCGCAGCGGTCGTGGCGGCCGGCGCCTTCTGCGCTCGCAGGCGCGGGAGGCGGTGTGCCGCGCTCGATGCCCGATGCGCCGATTCGCGGCCGCAGGCGCTCATGCTCGCGGTGAGCAGCAGTGCGAGCAGAACGAGTCGCTCGGCTCATCAGCGCATTCCCTGCACGTAGGATGCGACGTTGCGGATGTCCTCGGGCGTCAGCAGCTTCGCGATCGTCGTCATCATGGCGCCATTGCGGCTCTCGGGCTTGCCGGGCGCGGCGCCCGCATAGCGCGCGCCGCTTGCGTAATCATTCAACTGCTTGACGACATAGACCGAATACTGCGCGCGCAGGGCCGGGATAGCCACCGGCGAGGTTGCCGCGTCCGACGGGGCCATGGCAGGCGATGCAGGCGGGAATCTTGCGCGCCGAATCACCGAAGATGTACAGAGCCTGGCCCGCTTTCCAGTAGGACGGATCGGCCTCGAGACCGGTCGGGGTCTGCGCCTCGTAGTACACGGAGACTCGTCGATGTCGCGGTCGGAGAGCGTCGAGACCCATCGGCATCATGACCGGGTTGTTGCGCACAGCAGCCTTGAAAAGACGCAGCTGCTCGGCGACGTACACGGCGTTCTGTCCTGCGAGCTTCGGCCAGTCCGGATTGCTGCTGTTGCCGTTCGGACCATGACAGGCGATGCAGGTTGCAGCCTTGGTCGCGCCGCTCTGTACGGTTCCGTCCGTGTACGGCAGTGCAGGTGTGCCCGGCGCTTCGGCTGCGGCCGCTACGTTGGACAGGCTCATGAGCGCAGTGAGGCCGAGCGATGCGGCCCAGCCGCATATCGAGATCTGCGACATTCTGATCAGTGCTCCGGAACGCTTCGCAAAGGCCGCGAATTGTACACTAGCCGCTCATGACGCCGAGGCCAGCCCGTGAGCCGCTTTCCCGCACGTTCGATTTCATGCTGAGTGCCGCCGCGCCCGAGCAGTTTCCGGCCGATCGCGGCGCCGAGGTCGCCTTTGCGGGCCGCTCGAATGCCGGCAAGTCGAGCGCTATCAACGCGATCCTCGTGCGGCACGGGCTCGCGCGCACCAGCAAGACGCCGGGGCGCACTCGGCTGTTGAATTTCTTCGAGCTCGGAGCGGACCGGCGCATCGTCGATCTGCCGGGCTACGGCTACGCGCGCGCCTCGGGCACGGAGCGCGCGCTGTGGGAGCCGCCATCGACGGCACTGCGCCCGCGCGCGCACGCCTGCGCGGGCTCTTTCTGATCGTCGATGCCGCCGGGGCCTGGCGAACTGGATCAGCAGCTCATCGCTTGGGCGGATCCGGCGCGGCGTGATGTTCATGTGTTGCTGGCCAAGGCCGACAAGCTCACTCGCGCCGAAACGCAAAGCAGCGCTGCGTCAGGCTCAGGCGCAGTTGGCGCAAGGCGTGACGGTGCAGCTCTTTTCGGCGCTGCGGGGTCTCGGGGCTCGAGGAGGCGCAGGACGAAAGCTGCTCGAGGCCTGGCTGACGAAATAAAAAAGGCCCCGATGATCCCAGTGGGATCATCGGGGCAGACTAACCCGGCACAGGTCTCTTGAACCGGGTTGACCCGCTCAGGGAGGGAAGCGGGGAGTGCTGGAGACACTCAGTAGGTTAGACGAAGGTCGGCCCCCGATAGTTCCGGCGGCCAGTCATGAAAAAATGTAACCAAGTCAGTGGCTTGGCCACGCTCCTGTGGCGTCTGCGCCACAGTTTGGGAGGCACGGGATGCGGTTGTGGCGCCCCGCGACGTCAGTGCGCCTCGTCCCAGTTGGCGCCGGTGCCGATCTCGACTCTCAGCGGCACCCGCAGCTCCGCGGCGCTCGCCATGCGCTCCCGAACGGCCGCGGTGACTTCGTCGACCACGTCGTGCGCGCACCTCGAGCACGAGCTCGTCGTGCACCTGCATGATGAGGCGCGCGGGCACCTCGTCGCGCTCGCACCAGGCATCCACGGCGATCATGGCCCGCTTGATGATGTCCGCTGCCGTGCCCTGCATCGGCGCGTTGATGGCGCTGCGCTCGGCATATTGCTGCAGCTGGCGATTGCTCGCGCGGATGTCCGGCAGATACAGCCGGCGCCCGTACACGGTCTCGACGAAACCGCTGTCGCGGGCACGGGTCGCGGGTATCGTCCATGAATCGCTTCACGCCCGGATAACGCGCGAAGTAACGCTCGACGTACTGCTGCGCGGCGCTGCGCTCGATGCCCGAGCTGGCGCGCGAGGCCGAACGGCGACATGCCATAGATCAGACCGAAGTTGATGGTCTTGGCGAGGCGACGCTGATCCGCGCTCACATCCTCGAGCGCCACGCCGAAGACCTCGGCGGCGGTCGCCTGGTGCACGTCGCGATCTTCGGCGAATGCGCTGAGCAGACCGGCATCACCGGACAGGTGCGCCATGATGCGCAGCTCGATCTGCGAGTAGTCCGCGGCCAGCAGCACGTGTCCTTCGGGCGCGATGAATGCCTGGCGGATGCGGCGGCCTTCGGCGCGACGGATCGGGATGTTCTGCAGATTCGGATCCGACGATGACAGCCGTCCTGTCTGCGCGACGGCCTGGTGATAGGAGGTGTGCACGCGTCCGGTGCGCGGATTGATCTGCTCGGGAAGCTTGTCCGTGTAGGTGGATTTGAGTTTCGCGAGCGTACGGTAGTCGAGCACGATGCGCGGCAGCGCATACGACCCCGCGAGCTCCTCGAGCACATCCTCGGCGGTCGAGGGCTGGCCCGTCGGCGTCTTGCGCAGCACCGGAAGCTTCAGCTTCTCGAACAGCACCTGCTGCAGCTGCTTGGGCGAGTCGATGTTGAATTCGAAGCCGGCCTCCTTGCGCGCAAGGCCGACCAGTTCCTGCAGCTGCGTACTGATCTGCCGGCTTTGCGCACGCAGCATGTCGCGATCGATGAGGACTCCGCGGTTCTCCATGCGCATGAGTACCGGCACGAGGGGCTGCTCGATCTCCTCGTACAGACGCTCCAGAGCGGGCACGCTCCGCAGCTGCGGCCACAGCGCCTGGTGCAGACGCAGCGTCACATCCGCATCCTCGGCGGAGTACTTCGCGGCGCGCTCGATCGGCACCTGATCGAACGTCAGCTGCTTGACGCCCTTGCCGGCCACGTCCTCGAACTTGAGTGGTCCTCATGCCCAGATAACGTGCCGCCGTTGAATCCATGTCGTGCCGGGTCGCAACGCTGTTCCACACGTACGACTCAAGCATGGTGTCGTAGCGCATGCCGGCAAGACGCACGCCGTGATTGAGCAGCACGTGCGCGTCGTACTTCAGATGATGACCGAGCTTCGGGCGCTCCGGATCGGCCAGAATGGGCTCGAGCGCCGCCAGAACGCGAGCTCGATCGAGCTGCTCGGGCGCGCCTGCGTAGGTATGTCGCAGCGGCACATAGGCAGCGACTCCGGGCTCCGTGCAGAAGGAGACCCCCACGAGATCGGCCTGCATGTAGTCGAGGCTCGTCGTCTCGGTGTCGAACGCAAAGATCGGGGCCTCCCGCAATCGCGCGAGCCAGCGCTCGAGATCGCTCCACTCGAAGATCGTCTCGTATTGGACATCGAGCGGTTGCGCCGGAGGCTGAGCGCTCGTTTGAGCGGCTGATGAAGTCGCGGGCGGCGCAGCCTTCGCCGCCGTCCCGGTGGGCGTGCCCGTCATGCCCGGCTGAGCCGCATCCAGCTGTCGCAGCAACGCGCGCAGCTCATAGCGTGAGTAGAGCTCGCGCAGTACCTCGACATCGGGCGTGCCGAGCCGCAGCTCCTCGAGCGCGAGGGGCAGCTCGAGGTCGGTGCGCAGAACGGCGAGCTTGCGCGATAGCTCAAGAGTCTCAAGCCCAGCTCGTAGATTCTCCCCGATCTTGCCCTCGATGCTCGCCGCATTCGCAATCAGCTGATCGAGCGTGCCGTGCTGTGCGAGCCACTTGGCCGCCGTCTTGGGCCCGACCTTGGGAATGCCGGGTATGTTGTCGGACGTGTCGCCGACGAGGGCGAGGTAGTCGATGATCTGCTCGGGATAGACATCGAACTTCGCTTTCACGCCGGCGCGGTCGAGCGATGTATTGCTCATCGTGTTGATGAGCGTGATCGATTCATTGACGAGCTGCGCCATGTCCTTGTCGCCCGTCGAGATGAGCACGCGATGACCTTCGCTCGCAGCGCGGCAGGCGAGCGTGGCGATCACGTCGTCGGCTTCCACTCCCTCGATTCGCAGCACGGGCAGGCCCTGCGCGCGCAGGATCGTGAGCAGCGGCTCCACTTGCGCGCGCAGATCATTGGGCATCGGCGCGCGATGTGCCTTGTACTCGCTGAAGAGCTCATCACGGAAGGTCTTGCCCGAAGCATCGAACACCACGGCGATGCGCGTCGGATGCTGCTCGTTCATGAACTTGAGCAGCATGTTGAGCACGCCCAGTACCGCGCCCGTCGGCTCGCCGCTCGAGTTGCTGAGCGGCGGCAGGGCGTGGAAAGCCCGATACAGATAAGAAGAGCCGTCGATGAGGACGAGGAACGGGGGGCTGCTCATGGCAATAAGTCAGATAAACACGAATTATAGCGAAACCGCGCGCCCGGCCCTGGACCGGCCTGTCAACGCACGCGCACCTTGACGCGCTGTAGGGTCGAGTCTTGTTGGAAACTGAGCATGCGTGATACAGCTGCAGCCGTTGCCGCCAATCGGTTTGGGTTCGGCGCCAGAGCCGGAGAGCTGGCGATGATCGCCTCCGATCCACGCGGCTGGCTCACCGCTCAGCTGAAGAATGCTCCGACAGCACTCGCCGGCTCGGCTCTGCAGGACTCGGGCAGCATCCTTGCAAGCGTGCAGGAGCTGCGGCGTGCACGCCGCGGAATCAAGCCCTCGAGCGAGGAGCAGCTCGCCGCAGTCAAGAAGATCGGCGAGCTCTATCGTCCGATCTACGTCGGCGAGGCGACGGCCCGCCTGCGCGCTGCGGTCGAGAGCGAGCGGCCCTTCATCGAGCGGCTCACGCAGTTCTGGACGAATCACTTCGCCGTATCCGTCGACAAGGCGGTCGTGCTCGGACTTGCAGGAAGCCTCGAGCGTGAGGCCATCCGGCCGCACGTGCTCGGCCGCTTCGCGGACATGCTGCTCGCCGTCGAGCAGCACCCGGCGATGCTCTTGTATCTCGACAATGCGGGCTCGGTCGGGCCGGACTCTGTCGCCGCGCTTCTCGCGCGCATGCGCCGCGGCAAGGCGCCCCTCGGCATCAATGAGAATCTGGCGCGCGAGATTCTCGAGCTCCATACCCTCGGGGTGGACGGCGGCTACACACAGGCGGACGTGACCACCTTCGCGCAAGTCATCTCGGGCTGGTCGATCGGAGGCGGATTGGGACGTCTCGAGCGGCGGGGAGCCCGGACACTTCATGTTCCGCCCGGCCTTGCACGAGCCGGGCGCCAAAGTCGTGCTCGGCAAGCGTTACGCACAGGAGGGCATGGCGCAGGGCGAGGCCGTGCTGCGCGATCTCGCCGCAAGTCCCGCCACCGCGCACCACATCGCAGTGAAACTGGCGCGTCATTTCGTCGCCGACGAGCCGCCGCAATCCATCATCGAGCGATTGACGCAAGCGTATCTGCACAGCGGCGGTGAGTTGCCGCATGTGTATCGGGCGCTCATTGATTCGCCCGAGCCTTGGGCGCATCCGCTTGCGAAGTACAAGACCCCGACGGACTACCTGATCTCGACGTATCGAGCGCTCGACGTGCCGGTCATCGAAGGTCATGGCGCCCTGGCCGCGCTCGAGCAGCTCGGACAGAGAACCTATTCTCCGGGCTCTCCCGCCGGCTGGCCGGATCGCAGCGCCGATTGGGATGGGGCTTCGGCTCTGTTGAAACGAATCGAGTGGGCCGACACGCTCGCTCAGCGCCTCGGAGCGCAGCGCGACGCGCAGCAACTGGCACCGCAGCTGCTCGGCGCAACGCTGAGCGATGCGACGCGCACGGCACTGGCGCATGCGGCCACGGCTCCACAGGCACTGACTCTGCTCCTCGCGGCGCCCGAATTCCTGCGCCGCTAGCACGAGGTACGCACAATGCAACGACGCACATTTCTTGCCCGAAGCGCGCTCGCGGCCGGCGCCGTCCTGCTGCATCAGCGCGTCGCGTTCGCAAACGCGAGCGGTGATCCGCGATTGGTCCTCGTGATTCTGCGCGGGGCACTCGACGGCCTGGCGGCCGTGCCGCCCTATGGTGATGCCGACTACTCGAGGCTGCGTGGCGAGCTCGCGCTGCCAGCCCCCGGCGCTCCACAGGGCGCGCTGCGACTCGACGGAACCTTTGCGCTGCACCCGAAGCTCGAGTTTCTGCATGAGTCTTACGGCGCGGACGAGCTTGCGGTGTTTCACGCCATCGCGACCGACTACCGCGAGCGCTCCCATTTTGATGGACAGGACGTGCTCGAGAGCGGTTGCCGGCGTCCGCATGCCAGTCAAACCGGATGGCTCAATCGCGCGTTGCACGCCCTGCCCGCGGCTTCGGTGCGAGGCCGTCAGGAGCTCGGAGTGGCGCTCGGCCAGAACGTACCACTCGTGATGCGCGGCCCCTCTGAAGTGGCGTCGTGGTCTCCCTCCAAGCTCGCTGCGCTCGATGAGGACACGCTGCAGCGAGTGTCGGAGCTGTATGCGAGGGATACGCTGCTTGCGCAGCGACTCGCTGATGCGCTCGCAGCCGATGACATCGTCAGCCAGCAGACGCAGGATCCGTCCTTCGCGATGCAGCAGGCAGGATCCCAAGAAGGCGGCCGGTGCGCGCTATGCGGAAACCGTGCGCGCCGCGGCGGCTTTCTTGCGCCGCGAAGACGGCCCGCGCGTCGCGGTATTCGATACCGTGGGCTGGGACACGCACGCCAACGAGGGTGCTGCACAAGGCGCGCTCGGCGGCCGCCTTGCGGTGCTCGATGCGGGATTGCGTGCCCTCAAACAAGGTCTCGGTCCCGTCTGGCGCGATACCGCGGTCGTGGCGATCACGGAATTCGGTCGCACGGCCGCCATCAACGGCACGCGGGGCACGGATCACGGTACCGGCTACCGTGGCGTTCCTGCTCGGAGGTGCGGTCCGGGGCGGCCGAGTGATTGCCGACTGGCCCGGTCTGTCTGCGCGCGCCCTCTATCAGCAGCGCGATGTCGCGCCCACGAACGATGTGCGCGCCATGCTGAAGGGCGTGCTCTCAGAGCACCTGGGCGTGCCGGCGCGCGCGCTCGATGAGTCGGTGTTTCCCGAGAGTGCCGCGGCCCGCCCGATGCGGGATCTGATCCGTGTTTGAGCGTTCAATGCCGCGGTGAGTCGTCCGTGTTCGCGGACCCATCATCCGGTTGCTTGGAAACCGGCGCGACTGGGGCGGACGCGGGTGTGGCCGGCGTCGCGGGCGGAGGCGTCGCAGTCCTCGGAGGCAGGGTCTCACCGGGTCGGCTGACCACGCTGCCAGCGCGATCGGGAAGATAGAGCGCGCCCTTCTGGCCGCAGCCCGCGAGCAGGGTCAGCGTCAGCGCACAAGCGGCGCGAGCCTTCCAATCAAACATACATCGGCCTGCGATCGCGCAGCGCGATCCAGCCGCGTGCAATGCGATAGATGAGCCACACGCCGATGAGGGCCAGTCCGAGCCACCACGTCGCGATGCCGATCACCACCAGCATCAGCGGCAGCGAGACCGCGAGCACGACGAGGGCGAGCAGCAGACCAAACCAGAAGGTGCGGATCTGCCACCGGAAGTGCGACTCGAGAAAAGTCCCGTGCGTCGCCGAACGGCGCGCGTAGTTCATGATCACGGCGATGATCGAGGGCAGCCCGAAAATGAAGCTGCCGACGATGGTCACCGCGCTCGTCAGGCCGATGAGTGCCGAGAGCGCGTGCAGGGCATAGATCAAATGAGTGTAGGTGACCAGCGACTCGTCCGCGGGCGCGTACGAGGTGCCGACCGGGGCGCCGTTCGACATGACGAGAACCTCCGTTCTGGATTATGCCTGAGCGGAAGGCATTCAATCCTTCTTGAGCCGCGCGGCAACCTGCCGATAAGCCTCGCGAAAGGGCACTCCCTGCTCGGTGACGAGAGCGTGAGCTTCTTGCGCGGCATGAATGCTCGGGTCGAGCTTGATACGCTCCGGCCGAAAGTGAATCGCGCCGATGGCTGCTGGCAGGATGTCGAGCGTCGCCGCGACGGTATCGATGCCGCGAAACAAGGGCGGCTTGATGAGCTGCAGGTCGCGCTGATAGCCCGACGGCAGCTTCGCGCACAGCGCCAGCACTTCCGCCAGGCAGCCTGCGACCGTCGCGGCTCGGGCGCGCACCAGCTCAAAGACATCCGGGTTACGCTTCTGCGGCATGATCGACGAGCCGGTGGTGAATTCGTCGGCGAGCGCAACGAAGCCGAACTCCTGCGTGTAGAACAGCAGCACATCGGTTGCAAGCCGTGCGCCGTCCTGCATCAGCAGGGTCAGCTCGAACAACAATTGCGCTTCGGCTTTGCCTCGCGAGAGCTGCACCGACGTGACGGGCTCCTGGGTCGAGCGAAATCCAAGGTGCTCGCTCGTCGCGCGACGATCGAGTGGCAGACCGGGCGTTCCATATCCTGCAGCCGAGCCGAGTGGATTCTCATCGAGGCGACGTTGCACCTGACGCAGCCCCGCCGCGTCGTCGCGGATCTGCGCGGCGAAACCGCCTGCCCACAGAGCTACCGAGCTCGGCATGGCCTGCTGCATGTGCGTGTAGCCGGGCAGCGCCGTGCCCGCCTCGCGCTGACCGAGCGCATCGAGCGCCTCGGCAACGCGGATCGCACCGGCACTGAGCTCCTCCACGACGTCGCGGAGGTAGAGGCGGATGGCGGTGAGCACCTGATCGTTGCGTGAGCGGCCGAGATGCACGCGTCCGCCCGCCGCACCGATGCGCTCCGTGAGGCGACGTTCGAGTGCGGTCTGGCCGTCCTCATCCGCAAGCTCGATCTGCCACAGGCCGCGCGCGTGCTCATCGGCCAGCGCCGCGAGCGCCACGCAAATGCGTTCCGCATCCCCGGTGGCGAGCAAGCCCTGCTGCGCGAGCATCCGGGCGTGGGCGATCGAGGCCCGCGCGTCGTATTGCAGGAGACGGCGATCGAGCAGGTGGTCCTCGCCCGCGGTGTAGCGCAGGACGCGCTCATCGAGCGGCGCGCCCTTGTCCCAGAGTCGGGTCATGAGCTCACGCGCTCGCCTGCGCCGCACGTGGCGGCGAGCTCGCTCCTGGCGTGCTCTGCTGTTCGGCAGCCGTGAGCGCGTTCACGTCGGCGACGATGAGCGTGCCGGAGCCTTCGTTGGTGAAGACCTCGCCGAGAATGCCCTCGGTCGCCTTATAAGACACCACATGCACGCGCCGCACGCCGCCGAGAAGCGCGCTCTCGATGGCCTTGGCCTTGGGCAGCATGCCATCCTTGAGCCGGCCTTCATCGCGCAGACGTCCCAGCCCGCGCAGGTCGGTATAGGAGATCAGCGAGCCTGGATCCTCGAGGCGCTCGAGAATGCCGGGGGCCCCGGTGCATAGAATCAGCTTCTCCGCCCCGAGCGCGGCGCCGATCGCGGCCGCGACGGTGTCGGCGTTGATGTTGAGGAGGGTGCCGTTCTCGTCGGCCGAGAGCGGGCTCACGACCGGCATCAGGCCGTTGTCGAGCAGCTTGCGGATCACGGTCGTGTCGACGCCGTCCACGTCGCCCACGAAGCCGTAGTCGACGAGCTCGCCGCTGCCGTCTTCGAGCCGGACGGGGGGACGTTTGTGCGCGCGCACGAGCCCCGCATCCACGCCGCTGATTCCCACCGCATCGACGTTGAGGTCTCTGCAGATCGCAAGGATGCGGGTATTGATGAGCCCGTTGAGGATCATCGCCGTGAGATCGATCGATTTCTCATCCGTCACGCGCCGTCCTTGCACCATGCGCGTCGGCACACCGAGCGCCTCGGTGAGCTCCGTGAGCTGGGGTCCGCCGCCGTGCACCATGACCACGCGCACGCCGAAGTAATGCAGGATGCCGATCTGTTCGATGAGCGCGCGCGTGGAGGCGCTGTCGCCGAACACCCCGCCGCTCGCCTTCACGACGAAAACCTTACCCTTGTACATCCGGATGTAGGGCGCGGCGCTCTTGAGCGCGCGGATGGCGAGTGTTTGATCGCCGCGGTTCATGGAAATCATTCGACTTTGTCCTCTTTGAGCAGTCGGTAGAGAACGGCCATCTGCACGCTCAGGCGGTTCGCGGCCTCGAGCTGCACGATGCTGCGTGGACCATCGAGCACCTCGTCCGCGACCGCGGTATTGCGGCGCACGGGCAAACAGTGCATCAGGCGGCAATCGGGCGCGGCGCGCGCAAACCAGCTCTCGCGCACGCACCAGTCGGTGAGTGAGGCGCGCAGCCGAGCATCGCCCTCGGAGTCACCATAGTGCTGGGTCGACCCCCACTCCTTGGCATACACGATGCGGGCGCCCGCCAGTGCCTCGTCACGGTTGTCGGTCTCGCGCACGGAACCGCCAGCGATGGCGGCTGCGCGGCGCGCCTTGTCGAGAATGGGGGCGGGCAGTGCGAACCCCTCGGGCCGCAGCACGATCACCTCCATGCCCCGCGAGGCTGCCATGTGCACCGCCGCCGCCGGCACGGCAAGCGGCAGCGCGCGCGGATGATAGACCCACGAGAGCACGAAGCGTCCGCCGGCGGGCACCTTCAGATCATCCATCGTCTTCCAGTCGGCGAGCGCCTGGCAGGGATGATTCGCGGCCGACTCGAGATTGATGAGGGGCTTGTGCACGAGCTCCGCCATCGCGTTGAAACGCAGTTCCGCAAGATCCTCTGCGAGGCTCTTGCCGTCGGCGAAGGCGCGAATGCCGAGAGCGTCGCAATAGGACATGAGAGCCGGAATGCCCTCACGCACGTGCTCGGCGGCGGCGCCATTCATGATTGCGCCGAGGCGCGTCTCGAGCTGATAGGTGCCCTGACCAGGCGTGATCACGAAGGAACTGCCACCCAGCCGGGCCATTCCCGCCTGGAACGATGCCAGCGTGCGCAGCGAGGGATTGAAGAACAGCAGTCCGAGAATCTTGCCCGCCAGCGCCTGCGGCTCGGGCCGCGACTCGAGCCGCCGCGCCAGCGCGATTAGCGCTGCGATCTCCTCGCGCTCGAAGTGCGCCAGATCCATGAAGCGCTTCATGACTCAGCCGCCGATCGCGGCCAGCGCATTGCGCAGCCGTTCGACGTGCTCCTCCTCGAGGACATAGGGCGCGAGTACGCGCAGGATGTGCGGATCGCTGCTGGTCCCGGCGAGAATGCCGCGCTCGAGGAGTTTCGCCTGCACGTCCTTCGCGGGCGAAGCGGTGCGCAGGCCGATGAGCAGCCCAGCGCCCTGATCGGCGTACACGGGACCCACGCGGCAGCGCTCGCGCAGCAAGGCTCCGATCCGCCTCACGCGCGCGAGCAGATCCTCTGACTCGATGGCCTCGATCACCGCTTCGATGACGGCGCACGCTAGCGGTCCGCCTCCGAAGGTGGTGCCGAGCGCGTCGATCTTCAGCGCGGCGGCGACGCGCGGCGACATCAGCAGCGCGGCACAGGGAAAGCCGTTTCCGAGCGCCTTTGCGGTCGTGATCATGTCCGGCGTCACACCGTACATGTTCGCCGCGAAAGGATGACCGGTTCGTCCGACGCCGCACTGGACCTCATCGAATATGAGTAGCGCGCCGACCTCGTCACAGCGCTCGCGCACCGCTTGAAGAAACTCCGCGCCGAGGTCGAACGCGCCACCGAGTCCCTGTACCGGCTCGACGATCACCGCAGCCGTCCGTTCGGTCACGCTGCGGCGAATGGCCGCGGCGTCGCGGCGCGGCACGAAGCTCACATCGAAGGGCGCGCGCGGGAATCCGTACCATTTCTGAGCGGCTCCCCAGGTGACGGCGCCCGCGGCTGCCGTGCGTCCGTGAAAACCGTGCTCCAGCGCCACGATTTCTGCGCGCGAAGTCGTACGAAAGGCCATCTTGAGCGCGTTCTCGTTCGCCTCCGCCCCCGTGTTGACGAAGAAGACGGTATCGAGTCCCAGGCCGGCAAACTGGACCAGACGGCGCGCCGCGCGCACGCGCACGTCCATGGCGACGGCATTCGTTTGAAACTGACAGGCGCCGGCCTGAGCTTGCAGAGCGCGGGTCCAGCCAGGATGTCCGTAGCCGAGTGCCGCCACCGCATGGCCACCATATAGATCGAGAAGGCGCGCTCCGGAGCGCGTCGTGAGCCAGACGCCTTCGGCCGAAACGACCTCGATCGGATATTGAGCAAATACGGCCGCGAGCGGATCTGCAATCACGGTCATGTCCAGCCCGGCGCGGGTGCACCGAGACCGGTCGTCTCCGGCAGATCGAATAGCCTGTTCATCCACTGCACCGCGCCGCCCGCAGCGCCTTTGGTGAGATTGTCGAGCACGCACATGACGGCGACGCTGCGACCGTTCGCAGCGGCGGAGAGATGCGCATAATTACTCGCGACTACATCTTTCACACGCGGCGGCGCATCCGTGACGCGCACGAACGGTGCGCGCGCATAGAAGCCGCGCAGCGCATCCAGCACGGCGGGTGTATCGAGCGGTGATTTGAGCGCGGCCTGCACCGTGACGTGAATGCCCCGCGCGAAGGGACCCGAGTGCGGCACGAATGCGAAGTCCGCATCGACCCCACAGGCGATGCGCGCGCAGGCCGCGACCTCCGGAGCGTGGCGATGCGCGAGCGCGTTGTAGGTGTAGAGGTCACCGTGGCGCAAAGGATGATGCGTGCCCTCGACCGGCTTGCGGCCGGATCCGGTGCTGCCGGTGACGCCGGCGACAAACAGCGCCGGCGCAGTCAGGCCGAGCGCGAGGAGCGGAACGCTCGCGAGCAGGATGGCGCTTGCGAAGCAGCCGGGATGCGCAATGTGCGTTGTTGTGAGCTCGCTCTGGTGCTCCGGCAGCGCGCAGCTGAAATCGGGCAGCCGCCGGGGTGCCGGATGCGGGTGGCGGTAGACGGACTCGTACGCCTGCGCCGTGGCGAAACGGAAGTCCGCAGAGATGTCGACGACGCGCGGCTTCGTTCCCGCCTGCGCGGCGACGCCGAGCAGCCCATCGATCAAGGATGCAGCGGCGCCGTGCGGTGCGGCGCAGAAGATGGCACAGCGCTCGAATTCCCGTACCAAGGCCTCGATTTCGCTCTGTGATTTGAACGCCGTCGTGCCGTAGCTGCTCGCAAGGTGCGGGAACGCTGCAGCCACGGGTTGTCCGGGTTGACTGTCGGACATGATCCCGGCGAGCGCGAGCTGCGGATGGCTCGCGAGCAGGCGCAGCAGCTCGCCGGCTACGTAGCCGCTGCCGCCGAGCACGACCGTGGGAATGCTCGCCGCCACGGCTTACGCGCTGCGCAGCGCAGCGTCCGCCGGTGTAAGCCCGACGGCTTCGATGACCCGATCGCCGAGCTTGCCGCCATCGCTCATCGCGTTGACGGCCGAGATGCCGAGCTGCTGGCCGATAATCTGCACGCCGACCTGGTTGTCGGTCGCCGGCCCGGTGACGACGCATGGCTCGATGTTGAAGCGATCACGGAGGAGCGTGACGCCACCCCAGGCGGCCACCGGGTCGTTCGCCGACAGGACAAGGCCGGTCAGAGCCGCGCGAATGTCGGGGCAATTGAGAATCGCATCGACACCGTACGTGCCGAGTATGCCGTCGCCGAGCTCGAATACGATCACATCCGGCTTGCCGGTTGCGAGCTCGGTGAGCATCGTCCGGGTGAGCGCCGGTCCATTGGCGCCCGTCGTCGAGACGACGCCGAGATCCGTGAAAATCATCGAGCGGCGCGCGCCGGCGTCCTCCATTGCCAGAATGTCCCGGCGCAGCGACACACCGGTCGCCTTGAAGGCATCGATGACGAGGCCGCGGTGTCGCATGCGGCTCACGATGGCGCAGGCCGCCGCGGTCTTGCCCGCCTCCATGCACGTGCCGGCGATGGCGACCACGGGAACTCCGTGCGTGTTGAGCAGCGCGTCGCGATCGAGGGGGCGGTGGCCGACGCGCGCAGGAACGCCGATGCGCTCGCCAAGGTATGGAAAGTGCAGCACGACGCCGAGGACGCGGCAGTCGAACGGCTTGCCTTTCTCGGGATTGACGGAGTCGCAGATGCCGAGGACGCCGCCGATATTGAGCATCTGAATGACGTCGCCTGCTTGCACGCTCGTGGGGACGTGCCCGGAGTAGCCGAACAGCGCCTTGCGGTGTCCGAGTGCGCCGACGACGATGTCACCCTTGCCGACCTTGGCCATGCGGCCACTCGTCAGCTCGAGGGTGTTGTACGTCGATTTGTTGTTCAGCACCTCAACGACGATGACGACGCCCTCCTCCGCGGGGATGTCCGAGGAGATGCGCACCTCGTGGGAGAGGCCGCAGGCTTGAGTCACGGAAGCAATCTTGTCGACGACGATCGGTCTCACGTTGGTCCTCGCGCGTTTTCGCCCGCGCGGCGATGGAAGACTCCGGGCAATGCTGCGATCTTCGAGAAGCCGAGCGCATCGGTGGCGGTCCACTCGCCGGCAGCCTCGCCGTAGACGCCGCGCGATGCTTTCATGAGCGAGTAGGGCGACTCGATGCCCTCGATGAACAGGTTCCCCGTCCGAAACAGCACGTGCACCTCTCCGGTCACACGTGCCTGGGAAGAGCTGAGCAGCGCCTCGATATCCCGGCAAACCGGATCGAGCAGCTGCCCCTCGTGCACCAGATCACCGTACGGTTGCGCCACGAGCTCTTTGATGCGCTGCTGGCGGCCGGTCAGCACGAGCTTCTCGAGCTCGCGATGCGTGTTGAGCAGCACCTCTGCGGCCGGCGCCTCGAAGGCGACGCGTCCCTTGGTGCCGATGATCGTATCGCCCAGATGAATGCCGCGGCCGATGCCGAACGGAGCCGCAAGCGTCTCCAGCGACTCGATGAGCGCAGGCGGGGCGAGAGGCCGGCCGTCGAGGGCGACCGGACGGCCCTCGTTGAAGCGGATCACGTGACGCTCCGCAGGCCGTGGCCTCTCGAAGGCATTGCGCGTGAGTACCCACGCCTCCTCGGGAATGCTGCCCTCGGATCCCAACGTCTCCTGGCCTCCGATCGTCACGCCCCAGAGGCCGCGGTTGATTGAGTAGGCGGCGCCGAAAGGCGGCACGGGCAGCCCCCGCTCGCGCAGATAGGCGAGCTCATCCTGACGCTTGAAAGCCTGGTCGCGCACGGGCGCAAGGACTTCGAGGTCCGGCGCGAGCGTGCGTAGCGCCACCTCGAAGCGAACCTGGTCATTGCCTGCGGCGGTGCATCCGTGCGCGATCGTCGCGGTGCCGAGCTCGCGCGCCATGCGCGCGAGCGTCTGCGCCTGCATGACCCGCTCGGCGCCGACGCACAGGGGATACATCTGGCCGCGCCGCACGTTGCCCATGATCAGGAAGCGCAGCACCTGCTCGAAGTAGTCTTCGCGGGCATCGATGAGATGGTGGGCTACCGCACCGAGCTCGCGCGCGCGCCGCTCGAGGGTCCGGGCCGCCTCATCGTCGATGCCGCCCGTGTTCACCGTGACCGTGATGACGGGCCGGCCGAAGTGTGCACCTACCCACGGCACCAGAAACGAGGTGTCCAGCCCGCCCGAATAGGCGAGAACGATCGGCTTGGCGCCGTCGGAAGCAGCGGTGGCCATGGGGTCAGACTCTGAATGTGCTGCGCAGCCGCTCGATGAGCTTCGACTGCACACGCTGGTTTGCGGTTGCGATGAAAATGGTGTCATCGCCGGAGATCGTACCGACGACCTCGGGCCATTCGGCCTTGTCGATCGCCACGGCTACGCTCTGCGCGGCGCCGATGGTCGTGCGTATGACTGCGAGGCACGCTCCGGCCGCCTGCACCTGTCTCACGAACTGCGCGAGCGCGCCGAAGTCGCCGTTCGCGCGCGCGACCTCATCGGGAGGCAACACGTAGCGGCCGCTCGCCTTGAGCACACCGAGGTCGCGCAGATCCCGGCTGATCGAGGATTGCGTGACGGCATGGCCGTCGCGCTTGAGCAGTTGCACCAGATCATGCTGTCTGCGCACGAGGCCACTGCGCAGGATGCGCACGATCGCGCTGCGGCGCTCGAGCTGTTGATGGTCTGAGAGCATGGTCAACCAAGCATAAAGTTGCATACATCATGCATATTCATGCGTATGCCGTCAAGGCTGTGAGACAATCGCAACGAGCGAGAATTCGAAACCTGCATGCCGATGCGAAACGTGTGTGTCTTCTGCGGCTCGAGCGCCGGCGCGCGCGCCGCCTACGCCGCGCACGCGCGCGCGTTCGGCACTGCGCTCGCCCGGCGCGGCCTCGGGCTCGTCTACGGGGGCGCGAGCGTTGGCATCATGGGCGCACTCGCGGATGCGGTGCTCGGCGACGGCGGACGTGTGGTCGGTGTGATTCCGCGGCCGCTCGTCGCACGCGAGCTCGCTCATCGCGGGCTGAGCGAGCTTCGGATCACCGAGTCCATGCACGAGCGCAAGCAGGTCATGACCGAGCTCGCGGACGCATTCGTGGCCCTTCCAGGCGGTGCCGGCACGCTCGATGAGCTGTTCGAGGCCTGGACCTGGGGGCAGCTCGGTCTGCACAGAAAGCCATGCGGCCTGCTCGATGCCGAGCATTACTTCGAGGCACTCATCGGCTTTATCGACCATGCGACGGTCGAAGGCTTCGTGCAGTCGCGCCACCGAGCCATGCTGCTCGTCGCGAGCGACCCCGAGGATCTTCTCGATCGGCTCGATCGCTATCAAGCACCCGACCTGCAGCCCTGGCTGCGGGCGGAGCAGAGTTGACCCGGCCGATGGGGAGGTACGAGGGTGATTGAGCTCTATGGCATGACGAGCCCGAACGTCATCAAGGTCCTTGTGATGCTCGAAGAAATCGAGCTGCCTTATCAGTTCCACTGGGTGAGCGTGTTCCGCGGCGATCAGTTCGCGGCGGATTTCGTGCGCTTGAATCCGAACAGCAAGGTGCCGGTGATCGTGGACAGCGAAGGGCCGGACGGTAAGCCTTACACCGTGTTCGAGTCCGGAGCGATTCTGCTCTATCTGGCGGAAAAGTCCGGGCGGCTGTTGGCGCCCGAGGGCGCTGCGCGCCACGACTGTCTGCAGTGGCTGATGATCCAGCTGACGGGCATCGGGCCGACGTTCGGCCAGTATGTGCACTTCACGCGATTCGCTCCCGATCCGGTGCACGAGTACTCGCGCTCACGCTATCGCACCGAGACATTGCGATTGCTCGATGTGGTGGAACGGCGCCTGAGTGATCGTCCCTATCTCGGCGGCTCGGAATACTCGATCGCCGATGTCGCGACGTTTCCTTGGGTACGAGTGCTCGGATTCATGGGTCTCGACCCCTCTGCGTATTCCGCGATCTCCCGGTGGCTGGGCGTGATCTCGGCGCGCCCGGCCGCGCAGCGCGCCGTCGCGAGATTGGATGAGCTGCGGCCACGGTCGATGGCCGAGGCGAATGCCGCAAGCCCGGATGAGATGGACCGCGTATTCGGTCGTGGCAAGTTCGCGCGAAACACCTGACCGCGACGAGAGCCCATGAAGACATTTATCGTCGGGCTGAGCGCGGCATGTCTGTTGATCGCCCTGGCGGCTCACGCCGAGGACTGCAGCCGCGAGTGTCTCAAGCATCACCTCGATGCCTATCTCGCGGCAGTCAGCAGTCACAAGCCCGAGTCAGGCCATCTGTGGGTGGGATTCCGCCAGACCGAGAACTCGATTGTGATTCCAGAGGGGCAGGGTGCCTGGAAGGACGTCACCGGTCTCGGCTCCGTTCAGCGCCACTATCTGGATCCAGTTCAGAGTCAGGCCGGTTACTTCGGTACGCTCTACATGGATCAGGAAGAAGCCGTTGTCGCGATCCGCATCAAAGTGCAGTGGAATCAGGTAACCGAGGCCGAATGGTTCATCTCCAGAAAGACCGATCCCGGTCTGACGGGCGAGGCGGGTAAGACGCCATTCAGTATCGAGACGCTGCGCTCCACGCTGCCTGCCGAACGTGTCGTGCCAAGGGCTGAACGGATGCAGCGCGAGGCACTGCAGGCGGTGGTCAACTCGTACTTCGACGGCATCACCAGCCACAACGGCTACATCGTCAAGGGGCATCCGGGCTGCTCTCGCTACGAGAACGGCTTTCCGACTTTCGGCATGCCCATGAAGCCGGGAATGGATATCGGCAATGATGGAAAAACGGATTGCCGAACCCAGGCAGACTTCGGTGTCGCCATCGTGGCCATTCGTAACTTCTACGTGATTGACGAGGAATCCCAGGCAGTGATGGTCGCAGGCCTGTTCCGCCGTGAGGCCAAGAGCCCCAAGCGGCGCAACCATTTCACTGAACTGTTCCACCTGGATCACGGCAAGATCCGGGACATTCATGCGGCGTTCTACTATCCGCCCGACGATCGCCCGGTTCCGAACTGGCCGCCGTATGACGGACTTTTTCCGCTGCCCGCCAGCTACAGGTGAGCCGTCGAAACCGATCGACGCGCCGCGACGACACCGCCGGCAATGCCACCGAGTGCCTTCAACAAATGAGCGACGATATAGGCCATCGGTTCGGGCTGCGCGCGCGACATCGCGATGTAAATCAAGATTGCAACGACACCGACCAGGAACCCGTGCAGCACGCGCCGCTCCGGAGTTTTCCGTGCGACCCAGAACCCCAATATGAATGTCGCGATGAATGATGCAGGGGGTGCGCTATAGAGCATGCTGCCCCGACCCGCGATGAAGGTCAGGGGGATGATGATGACGAAGACGAGAAGCTCCGCCAGGAAACCTCCCAACACGATCCAGCCCCATTTGATGTTCTTCATGTTCTGCTGCCTGACTGAGTCCGCTCACTTGTCGATCGAATAGACGAGATCGGCGCCGCCGACCTGACCGAACTCCGTGCGCATCACCCAGTGATCGCCGAGTGTGTAGCGCAGCTTGACCGAGTTCAGGGACTGAGTGAGGTTGATCCCGTAGCTCACATAGATGCGTGGCGCGAGATAGCGCCCGAAAACGAGTGAGGTCTCGTTGTTGAAGGTGGACTCGACGCCGACATCGGCAATGCCTACGCGCCCGCCGAGTTGCTGACCCAGGATGGCCGCGCCTTGCCCGACGAGCTCGGCGTTCGTGCCGCGACTCGAGGCTGTCACCGGCGGCGCACCGAACTGGTTACCCGCGAGGCTGCCGCCGGCAAGAATGAGCGAGACGATCTGTTGCTGCGGCAGGGGAGGCTCCGAGAAGAACGTCAGACGCGGCTGCAGCAAAGTACCGCGCACGTTGACCCCGGCCACGGTCGCACCGATGGTCGGATCATCGAAGCGCTTGACGGCGCGGATGTCGATGCCCGGATTCTCGACCGGGCTCGCGTTGAATATGAGACGCCCGCGCTCGATGTCCAGGCGCCGGCCATAGGCGGCGTACTGTCCGTCGGCGATGCTGAGCTCACCCGTGGCCCGTGTGACGGCTTCCTCTCCGCTGCGCACGGCAATGCTTCCGGTCAGGCGCCCCTTGAGGCCCGAGGTGTCGATGCTCACGTGCTCGCCGAGCGTCAGGGTGATGCGGCTCACCACGTGGAATCGTTGCGCAGGGTCGGAGACCTCCTCGCCCACGATGACCTCGTCGGACGAAGAGCGCACGGCATTGGTCAGATCCCGCGGAATGATTTTGGCGTCGGGAATCTTCACGGCCCCATCGACGGTGATGTTCTGCCCGTCGATTGCGAACTGCAGATCGGGTGACGCGTTGATCTGCGCCTCCGGAACATCCACCATTCGCAGGCTCTCACCAGTCAGGCTCAACTTGCCGAACGGCATGCCGTGATGCCATTCGAGATGCCCGCGAGTCGAGGCGGTGCCTGCGCCGATCGTCGTCGTGCCATCGAAGTCGATTCCATTGTCGATCAGGTGTGCTTGTAGCGCGGTGGCACGCAGCGCGAGGTTGAGCTGATAGACATCGAGCTCGCCATCGGTGACCTTGAGCATTCCGCTCAACAAGGGTGTCCCGAGCGTGCCGCCGATGGTCAGCTGCGCGGACGCCCGGCCCGCTGCACGATCGATCTGTGGCACATAGATGGTCGCAAGCTGCACGGCAGTGCTCTGCAGGTGCAGTTCGCCCTTCAACGGCGAGCCTGCCCAGGCGTCTCGCCTGCGTTGTGCGCTCACCTGTCCCTTGATGAAGCCCAGATCGCCCGCCTCGAGGTCGAGCGCCGCGGCGATGCTCTCCGGCAGCGCCTGTACGAGCACGTGTCCCGTGCCCAGCGTCGTCGTCTCGAGTCGGCCGGACGCCAGATGATGTACGAGCGTCGCATCGGTGAGCTGCGCGCTCAAATCGGCGAGAACAGGCTCATCGCCACGCCCGCGGGCGTGCCCGGTCACGCTGATGATGCCGCGATAGTCGACATCGGACTTCAGACCCGCCGTCAGGGTGTTGATCGGAAGGTCCGTCGCGCTGACCGCGCCCGACCATTGCTGTCTGTTCCAGTCGAGCTCACTGCAAAGATGGGCGGGTGAGCCTGCGAGGCAGAACTTCTCGACGCGGACGGCATTTGCCGATACGAGCAACGCTGCGGGAGTCTCGAGACCGAGCTCCAGGGCCTCCATGCCGCCCACGCGAAGCGTGCGCAGCTGCCCGCGCCACAGGCCATCATTGAGCACTCCTTCGGCGCGCGATTGGAGCTTGAGGTCCCCAGCCGCGAGCGTCAGCCGCGCGACACTTTGCGCGGGCGGTCCCTCGAGTGCGAAGTCGAGCGTATCCACCTTGCGCGCACCGTAGCTCAAGTCGTGGGCATGCAGGTTGACGAAGGATTTGCCGCGGCCTGGGTCGTAGTCGAGGCGCGCGTCGAAACCCGCAAGGCTCACGCCTTCGAGCTGCAGAGCAGAGCCGCTTGCGCTCGCATTGATGGCAGGATTCTGCAGGCTTCCGTAGACCGCGCCGTTGGCGAGCAGGCGCCCGCGATAATCCGGACCGATGAGGCTCAAATCTTCGGCCTGCACGTGAAACCGCAGCGCGAGCTCGCGGCTCACGGTTCCGTCCACTGCGAGCGAGGTGTGTCCCACGTCCGCCTTGATCTTCTGCAGCTGCCAGACGGCGCTCTGTCGAGCAATCTCTCCCGATCCGTGTACGGGAAACTTTCGCAGCTCGCCTGTCAGATCACGGACTTGCAAGGCGAAATCGGTCGTGGCATCGAGCCGTGAGCCCTGCATCCCGAAGCCGAACGTGAGATGCCCGGGAAGATCCGGACGAAGACTTACCGGATCGAGGTCCGTGGCCGTGCCCGAAACCGACCAGGCTGATGTTGGAGTCCAGGAGACCTCGCCTGCGAGCTTGAGCGACCCGCCGAGCGCGCTGAGGGAGGCCTCGCTCACCTGCAACTGCTGCTTGCCAAGCGTTCCGAGCAACGTGAAGCCCATCGCATCCAGCCCGCGCAGGCCGATCCGACCGCTTCCGTGCAGCTCGTACGGAAGTATTCCCCTGAGCACATACTCACCGTCCGGACTGCGCAGACCGACGCTCTTTCCGGTGAGGGGCCAGCGAAACGCTTTCCAGCTTCCCGCAAGCGCAAGAAGCGGTCCGTTGTCCACGATCGTGATGCTGCCACTGCCGCTCACCGACGCGCCTGACTCGAGGTGCGTCAGCTCGATGTGGCTCGCCGTGAAGACGTGCCGGGAGTACGAGCCGATCCATTGCCCTTGAAAGGCCCCCACGTGCAGGCCCGCCGGGACGAGCGGACCCTGCGCACTGAATCCGTGCGCGTCCCCTCGGATCGCGAGCTTGCCGGTGATCTGGCCGATGGCCGGCGTCGCGCCCCAGGCGGCGAGGTTGAGATCATCGACCCTGGCATCGCCTTGCCAGCTCCAGTTCTCCGTGAGTGCCACCGCGCGCCCGACGAACTGCGCGCGCAGCGGCGCCTCGACGCGCACCGTGAGTGGAAGCAGATTGAGGTTGCCCTTGCCCGCAGCCTGGAGGATCCAGGTCGGCTCAGTCCTCGAGCGAATGGTGATGCGCGATTCGGCATCGAGCTGCAGCGGCTCGGCCGCGCGCAGAAGTCCATGCGCGCTGGTATGCACCTCATCCATGTCCATCTGCGCCGAAAAGATGCGCACCGTGCGCGAGCGGACGATTCCCGAGGCCTCGAGCTCAGTCGCCTCGTATTGCTGTCCGGATGCGAGCGTGAGCGAGCCTTTGAGAATGCGCAGGTGATCGGGGTGGATCTCGAGCCAGTGCGGCAGGAAGTGCCATCCCGACGGTGGTGTCACATGCGTCGGCGCGCGCACCAGGATCGAGGCCGACTCAATCGAGGCCTCGGGCAGGCGCAACGTCTGCAGAATAAGCGGAGCGAGCGTGACTTTGGCGTCGATCCCCTCGAAGCGCAGATGAACCCGCTCGTGCTCGATCTCGACCCGATCGACATGCACGCCGGTCGCGGCGGTTCCGTGCACGCCGACGATCTCGACCTGAACGGTGCCTACGCGTCGCGGTATCAGCGACGCGATACGCTGCAGCCCTGCCTCGGTGAACGCCGCGTAATAGACCACGGCGAACGGCAGGGCAATGACGACGAGCACCACCAGAGCGACCGAGAGAATGATCCAGCGACGCATCAGAGCTTGGGAGAAAAGTTGATATCCAGTCGTGGACTGGTACCCGGGCGGGAAATCGCCTTGGCCACATCGACCCCAACCGTCACGACCGGAAGACGCCAGCGCAGTCCCACGCCGGTCGAATATTCGATGTAGTGAGAATACACCGGATTCGGCGAGTGACCGAAGCTGTCGTACGCATTGCCGAAGTCGGTGAATACCGCGATACCGAGATTGCGGGGCAGGTCGCGCTCGAGCTCAATGGTGCCGGTCATAACGTCGCGGCCGCCGGTCTTGAGCAATACCTGCTGACCGTTCACGAGCACGGGCGCGCCGTTGGGGTAGACCTGCCCTGTCAGAGGTGACAGCTCGTCATATTCGAAACCCCGAACGCTGCGATCACCGCCGGCGAAAAAGCGCAGCGATCCCGGCAAATCGTTGGTGTTGGCCACGAGGCTTGCGCCGAGCTCGCCACGCATCAGGAGGTGCCAGTTCGTTGCCAGCCGGAACGTGCGCTCGGCCTGCATGTGCAGCTGCAGGAAGTGGTCCGAGGTCCCGAGCAGGTTGCTTCCGCCGCGCAGCTGCGCGATGAATTCCTGCTCGAACAGAGCCTCCCCAAGGTAGCCGCGCGGAATCGTTGCCACGGTGATGCTCGGAATGAGAAGCGTCTGGCTCAGGTGTCCGTTCGCATCGTCGGTGACGGCATACGTCGGCATGACGGCGAATACGTACTGCCAGCGGCCCACGACGCGCGTGAGGCTTGGGCCGATCGCGAAGTCCTTGTTGTGCAGATCTCCGGGCGTGCCTGAATCGGCCGTGATGCCAAAGCCGAGTTTCTCGACCGCCGGATCACCGATCGGTATCGAGTAGATGACTTGCGCGAGCTGCAGCACCGCCGATGCCTCGATCTGTGCGCTGAAGCGATCGCCATGGGTGTCCACCCAGCGCCGATCCCACTGCACGGTGCCCCGAATGCCCGTGTCGGTGCCGTAGCCGCCGCTGAAGGAATAGCGATCGCGGCGGTTGCGCTGCGCGCGGATGCTGATCGGCACGATGTGACGCGTGCGGTCCGGATCGCCCGGCAGCACCTCCACGGTCGCGAAATACTGACTGTCATCAAGCGCGAACTGGGTCGCAAGCAGCTGCGTCAGATCGAACGGATCCTCCTCGTGATAGCGCATATACCGGCGCACCAGCGCGTTATCGATCACGTCCTGGTCGATGGTGGTCGCGCCGAAGCGGTAGCGCTCGCCACTGTCGAGCTCGAGCGCCATGCTGGCACGCCGATTCGGCGGATCGACTTTGAGCTCGCTTCGGGTCATGCGCGCATCGAGATAACCGTATGTCGCCGCGGTACGCTGCAGATCGTCCTTCACCCGCTCGTAGGCGGCGTGCCGCAAGCGATCCCCCGGATGCAGCGGCAATTGCTCGAGAATGCGCTGGAACAGCCGGTCGCTCGCGCCCGGACCCGTGACCCGCACTTCCACCCGGTCCATGAGGATCGGAGGGCCCGGATCGATATCAATCACGGCGCGCCACAGGTTCTTGTGTCGCGCAGAGGGGGCCGTCTTGGCGATCTCCGCGCGCACCGTGGGCTCGTAGTAGCCGAAGGGCCGCAGGGCATCCTTGACCTCCCGATCGACGCGGTTGCGCAGCCGCTCGGCGACGACCGGATCGAGCTCGCGCTCCCTGTAGCGGGCAAGGCTCAGATAAGCGAGAACGTTGTTGCGCAGCTCTTCGTTGACACCGCGGATGTCGATCTCGACGTTGGCTCGGGCCGCATGGCAGCCGAGAACGACCGCCAGCAGGCACAGCCGCAGCGAAATGCGGCCGCAGCGCGCGTACCGACCCCTCATGACATGGACTGCACTATTTCTGGACCCACTCACCGGGTGCGAGCACGACGTGGGACTCGCCGCTCGGCTCGCCCTCACGATCGAACCTGCGCTCCCAAACGGCCAGCGCGCCCGCCGCGTTTACCAGAACGACCGTTGAACTGCGCGTGCCGAATGTGGGATTCAGAACGAACGGAGCGGAAAGCGCTCGTTGCCATTCAGGCCCGAGACCCTGAAGGTCCGTCTCTGGAGCGGGGGCTGCCGGCGTGCGATCCGCGAGTATGGAGAGGAGTTGTTCGGCGCTCGCACCCGCTGCGGCGATCCACGCGGCGAACTCAGTGCGTACGCGGGTGAGCTTCGGCCACGGGGTGTCGAGCAAATGGTTACTCAGACCGTAGAGGCCGGGTGTGAGCTCGCGCTGAAATGGCGTCGCGCGATTCGATGCGTAGTGCAGGCCATCTGCGTCGCAAAGGAGCAGATTGAATCCGGAGTAGGTCTGAGCCGCCGGCGCGAGCTTCTCGAGGAACGCGCCGGCGGGGCCGGATTGAGCCAGAAATTCGGGGATGAGAGCACCGCGCGAGGGCGACCCGGGCACCGGTGGCTGCATGTCGCGAAAGTTCGTGACGACACCGACGCGACGGCCGCGGTCGACCGCGAGCCACGTGCCCCCCGCGCGCAGATCGCGTCCCGCGAGAATCTCGGGCGCACTCCACCTCGCTAGCGGCGCAGCAGGACGGTCGTGAAACTCGTCGCGATTTGCCGCAACGACGAGCCGGTACCGGGGATGCGCGCGGAAGGCGACGACCAGCAGGCACATTCAGCCGACGGCACGCCGACGCGCGAGCGGTACGGCCGAGCCGCGGTCGTACCAGGTCGCGATGAGTCGATATGAGATGGCGTGCTGTGGCGGCAGGAGCGGTGTCCCGGTGGCGATCTCCGCGCGCGTGAACCAGCGGGCGTCTTCCAGCTCGCCTCCCACCTCGATCTGCGCATTGGGCTCGGCCTGCGCGTGAAAACCGAGCATGAGCGAGGACGGAAACGGCCACGGCTGCGAGGAATCGTAGTCGACGCGCAGCACGCGCACTCCGGTCTCTTCGCGGACCTCACGGGCCACGGCATCCTCGAGGCTTTCGCCCGGTTCGACAAAGCCCGCGATCGTGGAATAGCGCCCCGAAGGCCAGGTCGACTGGCGCCCGAGCAGGGCGCGCTCGCCGTCGCTGACGAGCACGATGATCGCCGGATCAATGCGCGGGAAGGTCTCGTGCGTGCATACGGGGTTCGAGCAACGCAGAACGTGACCGGCGCGCTCCGGGCGGGTGCGCCAGCTGCAAACGCCACAGAAGCGATGACGCAACCGCCAGATCGACAGCGCACGCGCGTAAGCGAGCAGTCCCGCCTCCTCGGTCCGCAGCCGTGCGGTGAGCGGGCGCAGCTCCTCGAAACGGGCGCCCGGGGGCGCATCCGCGACACGTGCCGCGGGCAGCTCGACCAGAACGCAAGGAGCGTCGCAAAACCAGCCAAGCAGGACGAGCTCCGAGTGCTCTGCGGCCTTGAGCAGGGGATGATCGGCGCTGAGGAATGCGATCTCGGGATCAGCTTCGCCCCGGACGAGCTGCGCCGTGCCCGCGCTGACGAGATAGCGCGTACGCGGGTCCGCACGCGCATTCTCGAGCCACGCTGCGGCTTCACGCGCATCGGAGCGCCGGTCGATATACGGACCGGAGAAGAAGTTCGGTGGCTCGCGATGCAAATCCATGACCATGACTCGCGGCGGAGCCCGGCATTCTAACAGCGTGACCGAGATCGCTCCGAGGGCGAGGTTTCAGACCGTCGGGCCGCTTTGGGGTTCGGAATCGAGAGGCCGGCTGGTACAGGCGCCGCAGCGCACTTCGCGCAGTGAGATGCGCTCGGTGACCAGCAGCGCGCCGCAGTCGCAGCAGCAGGCGAGACGCAGCTCCTCGCCGCGCCCCAGCGTCACGACCAGAAAGATCATGTGCTCGAAGCTGATGCGCGGGGTCCGCAGGAGCATCCGATAGGCCTCGAAGGCCTGACAGAGCATCTCGCCCCGCACCACCCCCGGAGTGCTCGCGCCGCTAGGTGCCGAGCGCTGTGGAATCGCGCCAAGGAGGGTGCATACGCTTGCAAGCAGCGCAGTCTCCTGCTGCAGGCGGGGAGAGCGCAGGAAATAGCCGACTTGCTGCGGCGATTTGCCGCGCGGCCTGACGATGGTTCCGAGCTGGGGCGCATAACTGCGGTACAGCTTGCGGATGCGATCCTCCGAAAGGCCCGTCCATTGCCGGATGGTCTGCGTGCGCGCCTCGTGCTGGATGAAGCGCAGGGCGAGGTCGAGGCGCAGCCTGTCGCGGCTGTAGCGATCGTCTGAGACGCGCATGGTGGTCCGCCGGAGTGTGTGGTTGTCAATCGGGTTAAAGAGCCGCCAAACTGCATCCGGCGGATTTGTCATAAAAATAGCAAAATGTTGGGGTTCGTGCTGAACTGGCTGCAAGTGATAACTGCCGTGAAACCGGAGGAATGTCATGACCCAGAATCTCGAGCCGAATGTGGTGGATGTGATCGCCCCGCTGTGGGCGCCGCAGTCGTGGTTGCAGGAGCACACACTGCACACGCTGGCCGAGCTCAACGACGACTGTCTGCAGCTTCTGTGCGAGCAGGCGCGCACTGGCTTGCCGATACCCGCGCCCATGGCGCAGCTGCGACAGACGCTGTCCGCGCTCGATGAAAGGGCCCGGCGGCGCGCGGCCGAATGTTCCTACCTGCTGTTCGATGCGGGATTCAATGAGACGCTGCGCTGGACGATCAACCGGGAGCGGGGCGGCGTGGGGACCATGGGCGCTGCGCCGCCCGTCGCTTTCTTTAGCTTGCCGCGCACGGTGGAGGTGATGCGACACGTGCTCACCTACGCGTGGCATCTCGCGCGCAGCCACAGCTCGGCCGCGCGGCTGCTCCTTGGCATGTCGCCGCGTTGTGCCGAACTCATCGGCACGTGCACGCTGCGCCAGGTCACGCAGCTTGCCGAAAGCCGCCCTCACTGGCTGCGCCCTCGCTGGGCCGAGCGGTTACCCATCTGGCGTGAGCTTCTTTGCTGTGCGAGTGCCGGTGAAGCCAGCGCTCTCGAGCGGATCCATCATCGGGGCATACAGCTGCTCGCCGCCGAGGTGCGATCTTTTATGTGATGCAGGTCGCGCTTCTCGCCGTTCGACCCCCGCGAGTACAGGAGTAACATCCCCGGCTACACTAGGGCGCTGTGGTCTGCGGGCGGGGACGTTTGTTCGACGGCCCACCGTTCCTGGTACAACCCAACTGTTCGTGAAGCTGAACCCACGAGGACCGAAATCATGGCGCTCTGGAAAGAACCGGCTGCTCCCGGCACTCCGACCTCCACCACCCCAATCTCACGGGAGCCGAACGTATCGGCCGTCACTCCAATGAATCCGGACGCACAGCGCAGGCCGCGCGAGCGCGCCGATGCGAAGGAATCCATCATCGCGGCCGACCTGACGATCGAGGGCAAGATCGAAGGCACCGGGCATGTGCGCATCGCGGGCGCGTTCAAGGGTGACGTGCACGTTCAGGGCAACCTCACGATCGAAGCCGGTGCGCGGGTGACCGGGCAGGTCCGCGCCAGCACCGTCGTCGTAGCGGGCGAGTTGCACGGCAATATCGACGCAGCCGCGCGCGTGGAGCTCCTCGAGACCGGGCTCGTGGCCGGGGACGTGAAGGCGGGCTCCCTCACGGTCGCCGCCGGGTCACGGATGCGGGGACAGGTGGAGTTCGGCTGGGAAGAAAAGACGAAGGCATTCGGTGGGAGTAAGGTCGACCTCGCGACTTCATGAACTCCGGCCGCCTGGTGAACCCGGGCAAGACGCGCAGCTGTCCGCACTGCAAAGCGACGATTCTTGAAAGCTCCGCCGTCTGTCCGGGCTGTCATCATCATCTGCGCTTCGATACGGCGCAGCGCGTGCAGCCGACGCTCGTGCCACTGCACGTGGAAGGCGTGTTTCGTCATCCGGGCCACGGTGGGCCGTGGGAATACTCTTTCGTGCTCGCGGTCCGCAACGCGCGCGGTGAGGAGATCGCGCGTCAGGTCGTTGGCGTCGGCGCGCTGCAGCCCTCCGAGGAGCGTACTTTCACCCTCGCGGTCGAAGTGTTCGCAGCGGCGGAGCTCAAGGAGGCGAAGCCCGTCCCAAAGGATCCGCCGTTGCCTGTCAAGGAGATCAAGCCGGCAGCGGGACCTCCACCGCTTCCTCCGGATCCCACGCTGCGCATCACGCAGAACGCGAAGGCCTCGCCGCCCGGGTCCGATCCCAAGCTGCAGTCCGTACCTCGCCAGGTTCCGCCACCGCTGACGCGGCCGAAAGACTCGAAGTAACGATCGCGCGGCCCTTTGCAGCGCCGCTGCCCGTCGAGCGGGTGGGCGGAGCCGTTGTGCTACCCTTTAACGCCGTACCCCCTCTCTTGACCTCCATGCACGCGCTGTCGGTCCGCGGACTCACGAAGACATACAGTAACGGCGTCCACGCCCTGAAGGGCATCGATCTCGATGTCGATGCCGGCGACTTCTTCGCGCTGCTGGGCCCGAACGGGGCGGGCAAGACGACGCTCATCGGCATCATCACGTCCCTGGTCACCAAGTGCGGTGGCACGGTCTCGGTGTTCGGTCATGACACTGATCGCGAGCTCGAGGCTGCCAAGTCGTGCATCGGCGTCGTGCCGCAGGAGCTGAACTTCAACATGTTCGAGACGCCCGAGACGATCGTCGTCAATCAGGCGGGCTTCTACGGCATCGAGCGCAAGGTGGCCCGGGTGCGTGCCGAGAACTACCTCAAGCAGCTGCAGCTCTGGGACAAGCGCAACTCCATCGCGCGAGGTCTCTCGGGTGGCATGAAGCGGCGGCTGATGATTGCGCGTGCGCTGATGCACGAGCCTCAGACTCCTCATCCTGGATGAGCCAACCGCGGGGGTCGATATCGAGATCCGCCGCTCAATGTGGGATTTCCTGCGCGAGATCAACTCGCGCGGCACCACGATCATCCTGACGACGCATTATCTGGAGGAGGCGGAGACGCTTTGCCGCAACATCGCGATCATCGATGCCGGTCGCATCGCCGAGCGTGACCGCATGAGCAGTCTGCTGCGTCGGCTGAATACCGAGACGTTTCATGCTCAATCTGCGTGACCCGATCGATGCCGCCCCGGCTCTGGATGGCTATCCGGCGACGCTCGTGGATCGCCACACGCTCGAGATCGAAGTCACGAAGGAGCAGACCCTGAACGACATCTTCCTGCGCCTCAGCGCCCTGGGCATCGAGGTGCTCAGCATGCGCAACAAGGTCAATCGTCTGGAGGAGATTTTCATGCGGCTCGTGGAGAGCCGTGGCGGTGCCGCCGATGCACGCCGGAGCGCCGCCGTGAGCCAAGTGATCGCCGGGGATGCCGTCGAGCCGCCGTGAATCTGGGGATCGTCCGCTGGGTCGGCTTCAAGACCATCGTCATCCGTGAGTATGGGCGCATCATCCGCATCTGGGGCCAGACCCTGGTGCCGTCGGCCGTCACCGCGACGCTCTACTTCGTGATCTTCGGGAGCCTCATCGGCCGGCGTGTCGGGCCAGATGGGCGGCTTCGACTACCTGCAGTTCATCGCGCCCGGACTCATCATGATGTCCGTGATCCCCAACTCCTACGGCAACGTGGTGAGCTCCTTCTTCGGCGCGAAGTTCGGCAAGCACATCGAGGAGATGCTGGTCTCGCCGCTGCCGAACTGGCTCATCGTTCTCGGGTACATGGCCGGCGGCCTGCTGCGCGGACTGCTCGTCGGCGCGGTCGTCACCATCGTCTCGCTGTTGTTCACGCACCTCTCGGTGCAGCATGTGTTCGTGGTCGGCGCCGCGGTGCTGCTCACTTCCGCCGTATTTGCCTGCGGCGGCTTCATCAATGCGCTGCTCGCCAAGAACTTCGACCAGGTCAACTGGATTCCGACCTTCGTGCTGACACCGCTCACGTATTTCGGCGGCGTCTTCTACTCGGTGCACCTGCTGCCCGCCTGGGCACAACGCGTCTCGTACGCCAATCCGATACTGCACATGGTCAATGCGTTCCGATACGGGTTCCTCGGCGTGTCGGATGTCGATGTGACGACCGCGTTCTCGATCATGGTGCTCGCGGCCGTGGGCCTGTTCGGCCTCGCGGTTGCCCTCATGACACGCGGCGAAGGCATCCGCGACTGAGCATGCACTAGCGCTCGGGACGGTCCCGCAGGTCGATCGGCGGGCGCACAAGACACTGCGCGCACACATCGCAGCCTTTGTCGAAGACGATGTGCCAGGCGCCTGAGGGGTCGAGCCGCCAGATCGAGGTGAAGGTCCCGATCTCCTTGCCGTTCGGATCGCGAACGGCACCCGTGCTCAGCGCCAGCGTCCCCGAGTCCAGCACCTCGACTCGGTCCGGGGCCCATGAGAAGGGGGGCGCGGGATCGCGATAGAAACGCCTCCACGCCTCGATGATCTGCTGCTTGCCGCGCACGGGGTTCGATCCGGAGAAGAAGATCGCCTCCTCCGCCAGAAACGATCCGAACCCCGTGAGGTCCCGATCGGCCATGGTCCGCGCAAAGGCTCGCTCGGTGTCGCTCACTTCGCGCTCCAGCTCAGACGTACTCTTGGCGAGGACACGTCCAGAGGTGCCGGCGAGCTGGGCGCCGAGCAAGACAGCGACGGCGCCGATTCGGAGCGGACGAGGGAGCATCGGCCTGGCAGTGTAGCAATCCTGGCTTTTTGGACATAAGCGGACGCATTCGCGCCCGCACCTGGCGTCGAGCCGCTCTGCAATGACGGTTTCGTTTCATATCGTGACGCTCGTCACGCAGATCAGCTCGCAAGTCCTTGAGAGCAACAAAACTTTCATCTGCCAGTAACGCCACCGACTTGCTGCCAGGCGACCGTAGGCGTCATGAAGGCGACGGGCTTCAGCACGTTCCTCGCGCGCATCGATGCTGCGGAGTACGGCATTTGTCGCCGCCTGAATTCGGGCGCAGCGCGGTCACCCGTGCGCCTCATGTTCCAGCTGGCAAGCAAGCTGGGCGACGGGCCGGTCTGGTACGCGCTCATCATCGGGCTGCCGTTCCTGTTCGGGCAGGTAGCCATTCGGCCGGCGATCGCGATGGCTTTGACAGGAATGCTGGGCGTCGCGCTCTACACGTGGCTCAAGAAGACGTTCGTGCGGGAACGGCCCTTCATCACCCACAGCGCCATCTCGCTCGCCGAGGCGCCGCTGGATCGCTATAGCTTCCCCTCTGGCCACACCCTGCATGCGGTCTCCTTCACCTGGCAGGCCGTCGCCCACTTCGGCGACCTCGGCTGGGTGCTGGTACCGTTCGCGACTCTGATCGCCGCATCGCGCGTCGTACTGGGGCTTCACTACCCGACGGATGTTCTCGTCGGCGCGCTGCTCGGGGCGTTGCTCGCGCAGCTCGGTCTCGCCTTCTCCTGACGGACGCGTGCGCGTTCTATTCGTTTCGGACGTCTACTTCCCCAGAGTCAACGGCGTTTCCACCTCGATTCGGACATTCCGCGGCGATCTTGCCGAATGCGGCGTCGAGTCGACGCTCATCGCTCCGCAGTACCAGACCGAATCGGATCCCGAGCCCGGCATCATCCGCGTTCCGAGCGGGGCGGTCCCGGGGGATCCCGAGGATCGTCGCATGCACTGGCGCGCTCTGCGCAAGGCGTTACGCGACCTCGCGCCGGGGGCCGCCGAGCTCGTGCACATTCACACGCCGTTCCTCGCTCACTATGCCGCGGTGAGCTTTGCACGCTTCGAAGGGGTGCCCTGCCTCGCGACCTACCACACGTTCTTCGAGGAATACCTGCATCACTACGTTCCGGCATTGCCGCGGCCTGCAGGACGAGTGCTCGCGCGCGCATTCACCCGCTCGCAGTGCCGCGCAGTCGACGCACTGGTCGCGCCCTCGGAGCCGATGCGCCAGATACTGCTCGGCTACGGCATCGGCACGCCAATCCACGTCGTCCCGACCGGCCTTCCGACGGATCGCTTCAATCCCGGAGATGGGGCTCGCTTCCGTGCGCTTGCGGCACTGCCTGCGAAGCGGCCGTTGTTTCTGTATGTCGGGCGCATCGCGCATGAGAAGAACATCGGTTTTCTCATCCGCAGCTTCCAGCGAGTGCACGCGCAGCTGCCTCGGACGATGCTGGTGATCGCGGGGGAGGGTCCGGCACTCGAGGATCTGCGCCAGCTCGTGCGCCAGCTGCGACTGGAAGATGATGTGCGCTTCGTCGGGTATCTCGAGCGCGGGCAGGCGCTCCTCGACTGCTACGCGGCCGCTCAGGTCTTTGTGTTTGCTTCGCGCACGGAGACACAAGGACTCGTGCTCCTCGAAGCCATGGCTCAGGCGGCACCGGTCGTCTCCACGGCTGAGCTTGGCGCAAGCTCGATCCTCACGCCCGACTCCGGTGCTCTGGTCGTTCCAGAGCGCCTCGAGGAGTTCGCATCGGCGATGCAGCGCGTGATGGAGGATGAGGACCTTCGCCGCCGAATGGCCGCGCAAAGCCTTCGGCACGCTCAGAACTGGTCATCCATGTCGATGGCGCGCCGGCTCGCCGCGCTGTATCGAGACATTCGTGCACACTTTCTCGCTGCGGCGTCGGCATCTGGCGACACCGAGCGCGGACTCAAGACGAGGATCTGAGCACCTGCGGAGTTCTGAGCTACACTGGCCTCAACACGGCAGTTGCAGGCCACAGGCTGCGGAGCAGGCATGGGGGTCAAGCGCGCATTGATCGTGGACGACTCGAAATCGGCCCGCGCATTTCTCTCACGCATACTGGAAAAATACGACCTCGAGGTCGAGAGCGCAGAAAGCGCCGAGCAGGCAATCGAATACCTGGGCCATCACCATCCTGATGTGATCTTCATGGATCACCAGATGCCCGGAATGGACGGGCTGCAGGCGGTGCAGGTCATCAAGAACAACCCGCGGACGGCCATGATTCCGATCATGATGTACACCTCCCAGGAGGGCGAGGTGTATCTCGGACAAGCACGCGCGCTCGGCGCGGTCGGCGTGCTGCCGAAGCAGATCAAGCCCACCGATGTGTCCAAGGTTCTCTACCAGCTGCATCTCGTTCCCGAGCGTCGCAGCACCGAGCAGACCAGCTTTCGTACGGCCACGCTGGCCGCGCTGCAGGATGTCGCGGAGCCCGCGGCCGCGGCAGCCATGGGCAAGCCTCTGACCGAGGGCATGCTGCGCGAGCACTTCGCCGAGCTGCGACGCATGCTCGTCGCCACCCTCGATACGCACAATGAGCGACTCACGTCCGACGTGCGGGCCACAATCGAAGGCGCGGGCCCGCCGGATTCGGCTGCAGCGCGGGCGCCCGCGCACGCGCGCGCATCCGATCGTTCCTGGATCATCGCGAGCGCCGCTTCGCTGGTCGCGCTCGTAAGCCTCGCTCTGTGGTGGCAGGCCGAATCACAACGTCGGGATCTGGCAGCCGAGGTGGCACGACTTCAAGGTAGCTCTGCGGCGCGCACCTCGGCTGCGGAGCGGGGTACCACGGCGCGCCCCTCGGGTCAGCCCGCGGCCGGGGCCGGCAACCAGAGGCTTCTCGGCGAGTACAAGCCGATCGTCGAGCCAGTGCCTTACGGCGCCGAGCCGCTCGGTGGCCCTCGTCTGGAAGTGCTGCGCCAGCTCCTTGATCGGCTCAAAGCCGAGGGCTATCACGGAACGGTCGAAATCCGGAGCTTTCCCGGCCGCTTCTGCCTCATCGGCAATCCCTCGGACGGTTATTCGTTTCCGCCTGATGAAACGGCCTTCGGCAAATGCGACTGGGTCGGGGTGACACCCGGTGAGTCCGCACCCCAGCCGCAACGCGTCCCGCTGGCGTTCGCGAATCTGACGGCGGGATTGCGCAGCTCGACCCGGGGTGCGATCGATGTGCAGGTCGTCGCCGGGGACGCCGGCGCGGCGCTCGTCCCTTACCCCGCGGTCACCGAATCCTTGACGGCGGGCGAATGGAACCGCGCGGCGAGTGCCAACAACCGCATCGAGATTCGCGTGCGCTGAAGCCTCCGCCCATCCATGACCCGACTGGAAGTCGACGGGAGCTTCCGCCCCCCGCCGTGGCTTCGCAACGGCCACATTCAATCCATTCTGTCGAGCTTGCGCGTGCGGCGCCGCTGGCTCGCGCGATCCTGGAACGAACTTCTCGCGAACAGCAGTGAGCTCGTGCTCGACTGCGGTGAGGGCGTACGTCTGCAGGCGTTCCATTCACGACACCCGCGTCAGGAGCCCTCTGCGCCGGCACGGGTCGCGGTGTTGCTGCACGGCTGGGAAGGCAGTGCGGATTCGCTGTATGTCCTGTCGCTTGCGCAGGAACTGTTCGGCCGCGGGTTTGAAGTGGTGCGGCTCAATCTGCGCGATCACGGTGAGACGCACCACCTGAATCGGGAGCTGTTTCACTCCTGCCGCCTGGCCGAGGTGATCGGCGCCGTTCGGGATCTGCAGCGCCGCTTTCGTGGCAGTGCTCTGCATCTCGCAGGGTTCTCGCTGGGTGGCAACTTCATGCTGCGCGTGGCCGCTCACGCGGACACAGCAGGGCTCGAGCTCGCGCGGGTGGTGGCGATCTCCCCCGTGCTGGAGCCCGCCGCGACGCTGAGCGCGCTCGAGAAGGGACTCACGGCCTATCACAGTTATTTCGTGCGCAAATGGACGAGCTCGCTCATGAAGAAGCAGGCCGCATGGCCGCAGGACTACGACTTCGAGCCGCTGCGCAAGCTGTCGGATCTGCGGCGCATGACGAGCGAGCTCGTGCGCCAGTTCACCGAGTTCGAGAGTCTCGAGGAGTACTTGAGCGGCTATGCCATCACGGGTGCGCGGCTCGCTCAGCTCGCCGTACCCTCGACGATCATCACGGCACTCGATGATCCCATCATCCCGCCGGCCGACCTGAAACGCCTGGCGCATTCGCCTGCGCTGCGCGTCATCGCGACGCGTCATGGCGGGCATTGCGGGTTCCTGCAGCGACTCTTCACCGCGACGTGGGCGGAGCGCAAGGCTGCGGCGGAACTGGATCAGGCCGTCAGTTTGGGGAGCGTTTCTCCACGAAAGTGACCACGGGCTTGCCGCTCGTGACGATCACTTCGCCCTCGATCACCGCGCCTTTGGCGATGGCGATGCTGCGGGCGCTGATCTGCGCTCGCACCACGGCGGTTGAGCCGATCTCCAGCTTGTCCTCAACGCTGAGCTTGCCGATGATGGTGCCGGCGATCACGGCGCGCTGCGCACGCACCTCGCCCTCCCACAGCGACTTGGCGGCCATGTGCAAGGCGCCGGCGACGTTGCCATCGCCGCGGATGACGCCGCAGACAACGAGCGGGCCATTCATCTCAACGTCGCCGGTAACGCGGCAGTCCTGCGCAACGAAGCTCGGCGAACCGCCGAGCTGGTCGAGCAGGCGCCTCTTGGGCGCATCGTTCATCTACATCTCCAGCGCTCTTTCAACGAACCATTATGGCACCCCGCAACAAGCGACCGGCAACGCGCGCTCAAGTGATGCCGTCAACGCACGTCTCCATTCCGCGACGCTGACGGAGACCGTAGCCACGCGTCAGGAGCTGACAAACTGCGTCAGCGTATTCGGGCACCCTGCATCCACCAAATAGTTGTTTTTAAATGATAAATATCTCTGGCATGGGCTTTGCTCCTCCTTAGTCAGAGCGGTTCATCGCGAACCGCACCAAGGTTGAAGCTGGCAGGCTGGAGTCGATTTTCTCGAATTGCGAACAACTTCCCCGGTGTTCGCTTCCTGACGCCGCGATGCGCTTTCCCCCGCTCGCGGCGTCCTTTTTTGTCAAGCCCGAGCTCGCAAGCGGCGGCTTGAATCCCCTCGAAGTGCCCGCATAGCGGTCTTGGACCCCCATCCCAGCCCGTTAGACTGCAGGCTGCCCGTGAAAAGACTTCTCACCTTCGGCTCGACGAATGCACCGCCCGCACTGCCCAGCGCGGTCGCGATGACCGCGGCCGGCCGCGAGAACATCGTCGCTGCGCGGCTGGCGAATGGCATGCAGATCATCGTCTGGCCCGATCACAACATTCCGAACGTGGCGCTTTACAACTGGGTCAAGGTCGGCAGCCGCAACGAGTCACCGGGCCTGACCGGGCTTGCGCACTTTTTCGAGCACATGATGTTCAACGGCACCTCGCACCGCTCGCCGGGCGAGTTCGACCTCATCATGGAGTCCCACGGTGGCTCGAGCAACGCGTTCACGAGCGACGACGTCACGGTCTATCAGGATTGGTTTCCCAGTCGGGCGCTCGATGCGGTGCTCGAGCTGGAAGCCGACCGGCTCGCCCATCTCACCTTCGCCCCCGACATGATCGAGCGTGAGCGCTCGGTGGTCTATTCGGAACGCCGGCTACGAGTCGATGACAGCAATGTCGGCCTGCTGGCCGAGCGCGTGCAATCGGCCGCCTTCGAAGTGCACCCATACCGCTTCCCAACCATCGGCTGGCCCGCGGACATCAAGTCGTGGCGCCTCGAGGATCTGCAGAGCTTCTTTCGCACCTACTACGCGCCCAACAATCAGACCCTGGTGCTGGTGGGGGATGTGGCGCCGGAGCAGGTATTCGCTCTCGCGACGAGACTGCTCGAGCCGATCCCGCAGCAGGAGCCGCCGAGGCAATTCATCGCGCACGAGCCCGAGCAGGTTGCCGAGCGCCGCCTGACGATTCGGCGCAAGGGCCAGTCGCCACTCGTGCAGTACGCCTTCAAGGCTCCGGCAGCCAGTGATCCGCGTGCCCCGGGCGTCAATCTGCTGATGGCGGCTCTGATCGAGGGTGCTGCCTCACGCTTGCACAGCCGGCTGGTCGAGCAGCGCAAGCTCGCCGTGGAAATCGGCGGTGACTGGCACGAGGGTTTCGATCCCTCGCTCGTCTGGCTGTACGCGACGTTGCCTGAGGGTGCGGATTCCGCGGGCGTTTCAGCGCGAGCTCGACGCCGAGCTCGCTGCCGTCGCCGCAGATGGCATCGATGCGGGCGAGCTGCGGCGCGCAAAGAATCTCTTCGCTGCCTCCTTCTGGAAGCAGCGCTCCACCATCGATGGCAAAGCGCATCTGCTCGGCGAGTACCAGCTGTTCCATGGTGACTGGCGCTGCATGTTCGATGCCCCGGCCCGCTACGAAGAGGTGACGCTCGACGAGGTGCACGAGGTGGCGCGTGCGATTCTGGATTTCAGGCGCCGCACCGTCGGAGTGCTTCGTCCTCGTTCGTGAGCATCAGGCCCTTACCACCCCATGAGCGCTGCACGCTCGACAACGGCGTGGCGCTCCTCATCATGCCTCGGCACGACGTACCACTCGTCGCGTTCAATGCCGTGCTGCGCGCGGGCGCGATTGCCGATCCACCGGGCAGGTCGGGCGTAGCGGCGCTCACCGCAGGCCTGCTCGACAAAGGAGCCGGCGCCCGCGATGCCTTCCAATTCGCGAACAGCGTCGAGGGCGCCGGCGGTAGCTTGCACGCAGGTGTTTCGGCGGAAATGATGGCCGCGGGCGGACAGTTCCTCGCGCGCGACCAGGCATTGATGCTCGAGCTGTTGAGTGATGCCCTCATCGAGCCTCACTTCGATGGCGACGAGCTCGAAAAGCTGCGCACCCGGCACATCGAGCTCCTGAAGGCCGCAAAGGACTCGGATCCCTCCGAGCTCTTGTCGACATACGGGCGCGCTCTGCTGTTCGGTGCTCACCCATACGGCGCGCCGGTTGGCGGAAGCGAACGGTCACTCTCGAGCCTCGAGCGCCGGGACGTGCTCGAGTTCGCGCGCCGGGAGCTGGGTGCCGACCGGCTCGGGCTCATCTTCGCCGGCGACGTGGACCGCGAATGGCTCAAGTCCTCCATCGAGCGCTTTTTCGGACGCTGGCGGCGCGCACAGACACCGTCGCAGTCCGTCGCCTGTCCGCCGCCGACGAGCGGCCGGCGCGTGCTCCTGGTGGATACCCCCGGGGCCTCGCAGACTCATTTCTGGATCGGAAGCGTGGGTGTGGACAAGCGCTACCCGCGACGTGCTGCGCTCGATCTGGTGAACACGCTCTTCGGCGGCCGCTTCACCTCGATGCTCAACTCGGAGCTGCGCATCAAGACCGGTCTTTCCTATGGCGCGGTGTCGTACTTTGCACGGGGAAACGTCGCAGGCGAGTTCGCCATTCGCTCATTCGTCCCGACGGAGGCCACCGGACAGGCTCTCGAGCTGGCGCTCGGGAGCCTCGCTCGTCTCAGGGACGGCGGCATCTCCCAGCCGATGCTCGATTCGGCCCGCGCGTACGTTCTGGGGCAGTATCCGCTGTCGCTCGAGACGGCCGCCGACTGGGCCGCTGCGCTCGGCGAGCTTGCGGTGTACGACCTGCCGCGCGATTACATCGAAGGCTACGCGGACAAACTTGAAGCCGTCACGCTCGATGATGCGGCGCAGGTGATCGTGGAAGCCTTTCCGGATCCGGCGAATGTCGTGCTCGTGCTCATCGGTGATGCTGCTCGCATCCGCGGAACCGCCGCACAACACGGCGCCGTGCGCGAGCTCGCGCTGTCCGACCCCACCTTCGGCGCAGGCATCTGACGCAGAACACGGTGCCTGAGTTACCCGACATCACGCTCTACCTTGAGGCTCTGCAGAGCCGGATTCAGGGCGCCCGTCTCGAGAGCACGCGCATCACGCACCCGTTTCTGCTGCGTTCGGTGAGCCCGCCGCTTGCGGCACTGCATGGCCGGAAAGTGACCGGGCTCACGCGTCTCGGCAAGCGCATCGCGATCGGCTTCGAGGGCGATCATTGGCTGATCGTCCATTTGATGATCGCCGGACGGCTGCACTGGTTCGATGTGAATGCGCGCAGCGGTGGTCGCGCGGCGCTCGCTTACTTCAAATTTGATCGCGGCACGCTCACGCTGACGGAGGCCGGCAAGAAACGCCGCGCGTCGCTCTACGTGATCGACAACAGCGCTGATCTCTCGCGGCACGAGCCGGGCGGTCTGTCTGTGCTCGATGCGCCGTACTCGCAGTTCCGGGCTCGTCTTCAAAGCACGAGTCACACCTTGAAGCGCGCACTGACCGACCCGCGGATTTTCAGCGGCATCGGCAACGCCTATTCGGACGAGATTCTGCACCGTGCGCAGCTGTCTCCTTTCGCGCTCGCCAGCCGCCTCGATGAAACGCAGGCGCAACGCCTGCATGAAGCAACGCAAGGCGTGCTGAACGAATGGATCACGCGGCTCAAAGCTCAAACTGGCGGCGAGTTTCCGGAAGGCGTGACCGCCTTTCGCGATGGGATGGCCGTGCACGGGCGGTTCGAACAGTCCCTGTCCGAACTGCGGCACCCACGTCCAGCGCATCCGCTACGCCGACAACGAGACCAACTACTGCCCGCGCTGTCAGACCGATGGCCGCATCCTGGCCGACCGGTCTTTGTCCCGGCTGCTCAAGGATGACTGGCCGCGCACCATCGAGGAGCTGGAAAGTCTGTGAGGACTACGAGCCCGTGATGCCAGGCAGTGCAGCGCGGTTGCGCGTGACGAGCTCGGAGTCTGGCGCCAGCGCGAAGGCACGCGCGAGGTCGCTCGCGGCCTGCTTCGGGTTCGCCTCGAGCGAATGCAGCACCGCCCGGTTGGAGTAGGCGATGGCCACTTGGTGATCGTGAGCCGCCCGCTCGTACAGCGTGCCCGTGGGCTGGTCGCGCTTCGCCACACGCACGGCTTCGTCGCAGGCGCCGTCGGCTTTGTCCCACGCATGCGTCATGATGTAGGCGATGCACAGATTGGTACTTGCGGCGACCGGATCGAGCGAGAAGCCCACTCCGTGAGCGCCGAGTTTGCCGATGATCGCTGCGTAATTGCCGGCCATGAGGCTTTCACCGCCGAGGCCGTCGGCGTACCCGGAGAGCACGATCTTGCCCGCGCTCGCATCCGCGCTCGCCGTCGAGCTGAGCAGACAACCCGCTGCGATCACGAGCCCGAGCGCGGCCGACTTCCTTGCGAATCCCTGGTATTTGTTCATGCGTGCAAACTCCTTTCAAACGTGATGTAGCGCCCGCTCTGTGCGAGCTGCGTGTCACGATAGAAAGTCGCGCTGCACGCGACAAACGAAAAGAATTGCCGCTACGAGTGATCAGCGCTCATCGCAGGCTCGGGCCGCGCAGGCTCGCGTCGCGGCAGGCGCAGACAGTTGGCGCGCGCCCAATCGGTCATCGCGAGCACTTCGGGACGTGCAGTATCCTTGACGCGGTTCACCAAGAAATAGGTGTCATGCGTCGGCAGCTCGATCGGAAAGATACGTACGAGCGCCCCGGACTCGAACCACGCATTGCACAGCATCTGCGGCACGAGCGCGACACCGACACCGCGCTCCGCAGCACGCACCACGGCAGACATCGTGTCGAGCTCGATCACATTCTTGGGCTCCGGCGGCGCGAGCCCGATCTCCTGCGCCCAGCTGTTCCAGGCGAAAGGCCGCGACTTGTGCACGATGAGCGCCATGTCTCGCAGCACATTCGAGCCGAGGCGCGCCACCGTTGCCGCATGCTCCTTCGCGCACGCTGCGACGAGCGAGAGCGAGAACAGCTTCTCGACGCGCAATCCCTGCGGGACCGTGTCCGAGAGCAACACCGAGATATCGGCCGTCGTCGGATGCACGGAAGGGCGCGGATCGTGCGTGTCTACGACGATGTCGATGTCGGGATAGGCATTGCAGAAGCTCGCCATCCGCGGCACGAACAGCTCGCTTGCGAAGAAGGGCGGCAGCAGCATGCGCAGCGTCGTGCGCCGGTGCCGACGCGCGATCCGCGTCAAGCTGCGATCGATTCCCTGAAGCATCGGTCCGATCTCATCAAGCAGCGCCTGGCCGGCGCTCGTGAGCTCGACCTGACGGGTCTTGCGCTCGAACAGCCGTACACCGAGCGCCTCCTCGAGCTCGCGCATCTGATGACTGACCGCGGAAGGCGTGAGGAACAGCTCATCGGCGGCGACCTTGAAGCTGCGTCGCTGCGCAGCGACGCAGAAGGCGCGCAGATTCCTCAATTGTGGCGGTCGTGACAGTCGCATGAGCATGATCGGGCACAGCATGAACGACGTGCTTTGCAGCGAGTTTGCAAAATCCATGCCCCTAAGCGGGCCCGGATCACCGCGCGGGCCCGCGTCACACGCGAGGGTCACTGGCCGGCTTGCATCGAAACAGGGACGCCAGGCCCAGGGGCGCACCGCGACGGCGCACGGTGACGCATGGGTGACATTATTTGAGGGCGCCCTCGAGCCAGCGTGTCAGGGAGCCGAGGTCGAGCGCACCCGATTGCCGCGCGATCTCGCGTCCGTCCTTGAAAAGAATGAGCGTCGGTATGCTGCGAATGTTGAAGCGCCCGGCGAGCTCCTGTTCCACATCGGTGTTCACCTTACCGAGCTGAAGTCGCTCGCTCCAGCGGCGAGCGGCCTCATCGAGTACCGGCGCCATCATCCGGCACGGTCCACACCACGGCGCCCAGAAATCCACGAGCACGGGGAGCGAGGCGCGCTCGACATGCGTTGCGAACGCGGCCGCGCCGAGCTCGATCGGTTGGCCACTCAACACGGGCGCCTTGCAGCGTGCGCAGCGCGGCGAATCGCCGAGCCGCTCACGGCCCACCCGCACGAGCGTGTGGCAGTGCGGGCAAGCGATGAGGAGCTTCTCCATGGAGCGGGCAATGGGGGCGCAGATTGGCGCGTTCAAGCACCCCAGCTATTGAAACCGGGTTGGCGGCGTCCCCATGATGGCTTCTTTATCGGACCGCGCAGGTCAGCACACTCCATGGAATATCGCGACTACTACCAGGTGCTTGGCGTGGTGCGCACGGCCAGTGCGGACGAGATCAAGAAGGCGTACCGCAAGCTCGCGCGCAAATATCACCCCGATGTCAGCAAGGAAGCGGACGCCACGGAGAAGTTCAAGCAGCTGCAGGAAGCCTATGAGGTACTCAAGGACCCCGAAAAGCGCGCGGCGTATGACCAGCTCGGCTCGCAGTGGAAAGAGGGTCAGCAGTTCCGGCCACCCCCGGACTTCGGCAGCGGCTTCGAGTTCCGGGGCCCGCCCGGCGGCCAGGGCCAGCATGGCGCCTCGGACGGCACACGCTTTCGCTTCGAGGGCGATCCGGAGCAATTCAGCGACTTCTTCTCTTCGCTGTTCGGAGGCGGCGGCCAGTTCACGGAGGGCGGGGCCCGGCGGGGTGGCCGGGACCATCACGCCCGCATCGACATCGATCTCGAGGAATCCTATCGCGGTGCCACGCGTACCCTCGAGCTCAAGCGTCCCAACGTCACCGCGGACGGTCACGTTGAGCTCTCGGCGCACACGGTTCGGGTCGCGATTCCAGCGGGGGTCGTCGATGGGCAGCACATCCGTCTCGCGGGCCAGGGCGAGGCTGCTCCCGGCGGCGCTCGCGCCGGCGATCTGTACCTCGAGGTCCACATCAAGCCGCACAGACTCTTTCAGCTCGAGGGGCGCGATGTCACGTTGACTTTGCCGGTTGCCCCATGGGAAGGCGCGCTCGGAGCGACGGTCACCGTGCCGACATTGGGCGGCCCGGTGGAGCTGCGGATCCCCGCAGGCTCTCAGTCCGCGAGCAAGCTGCGGCTGCGCGGGCGTGGACTGCCCGCTGATCCACCCGGCGATCAATATGTCGTGCTGAAGGTAGTATTGCCTTCGGCCAACACGCCCGAGGCGCGCGAGCTGTATCAGCAGATGCAGCGCACGATGGCCTTCAATCCCCGGGCCGACCTGCTTTGAGGTAGCACCATGACGGAACCAGTCGATGTGCTGCAGGCACAGCTGCTTGGCGAGGCGGACTGGATCGCGGTCGACCGGCTGTGCCGCCTGTGCGATCTCACGCTCGATACGCTGGTCGAGCTCGCCGAGCTCGGCGCGGTGTCACCGCGAGGCTTCAGACCGGACGAGTGGCAGGTGCCGGCAACCGCTCTTCCGCGCCTGCGATTGATGGCGCGGCTCATGCACGATCTCGGAGTCAACGTGAGCGGCGCAGCCCTCGCTGCCGAGCTTCTCGAGAGTCAACGCCGGCTCGAGCGGCGGTTGCGCGAGCTCGAGCGGCATTTGCACCCCGGGCACTATTGACCGAATGCCTGCGCTTCGGAGGCCAGGAACTCTCGCTCATCGCGCGTGCTCACCCGCCCGAGCGCGCGGTTGCGATGCGGGAAGCGCCCAAAACGCTCGATGATCGCGCGATGGTCCTGCGCCGACTCGAGCGCTTCGGCAAACTGCGGGCGCAGCTCCTCCGGCGCCTCATCGAGCAGCCGGCGATACGCAGCGATGGACTCGTCCTGCACCTCGAGCGACTCGGAGTGCTGCAGAGGCATGTAGAAGAAGAGCCGCTCGATGCGGTCGAGCGCCGCATCGGCGCCGGACTGTATGCCTGAGAGTGTGAGGTGCAGCGCCTTCTCATCCGCTGCGAAGGCGCGACGCGTGCCGCGATAGATGTTGCGTGGAAACTGATCGAGCAGAAGGATCAGACCCAGGCGTCTGCGCGGACTGTCGGCCCAGGAGTCGAGCTCGCCGCGCGCGGCGAGCTCGACCAGATGTCCGAAGCGTGTGCGGATCTCCTCGTCGTGCGCGCGCTGCGCCTCGGTCGTGTCATGCGAGCCGAACCAGAACTCCATGCGGTCGGCGAACTCCTCCGCTGATAGCGGTGAACTCCCGAACCAGTACTCGCGTACATCGCGTGCCTGATCTGCCATCCGCTCTTGGAGGCTCGCGCGAGGCTCAATTGGCGCGTGCGCCCTCGACCTCGATGCGCAGCTTCACCTCCTGCTTGAATCCGAACTGCTTGCCGTAGTCGATGCCGAAGTCGGCGCGGCTGAAGCTGCCCTCGGCATCTGCGCCGCAGACCTCCTTCTTGGACATCGGATTCACCATGCACTTGAACTGGTTGATCTTGAGCATCACCGGCTTGGTGACGCCGTGCAGAGTCAACTCGCCCTCGACTTCGGTCGGCGCGCCGTCCTTGAACTTCGCAAGCGTGCCCTTGTAGCTCGCCTGCGGGTACTTGGCAACGTCGAACATATCCGGGGTCTTCACGTGCTCGTTGAGCTTGGGGTTGCCAAAGTCGATGGACGAGGTATCCACCGTCACTTCGACGCTACCGGTCTTGCCGTCCTTGTCCAGCACCACCTTCCCCGAGCTCGAGTTGAACTTCCCGCGCAGGATCGACATGCCACCGAAGTGGTCGGCTTCGAAGCTGGGATAGGTGTGATTCGGGTCCAGGTCGTATGTGACGGGCGCAGCGAGCGCGCTGCCCGCGGCCGCGCTGATCAGGGCGGCAATCGTCGCTTTGAGCATGGTGAGCCTCCGTTTGGAAAGCGCTAATGATGCGGTAGGAGGCCTGTGCGCGTCGAATCGAGTGTGGGCCTTGAGTTTTCCGGCACCGTCCCCAGCCTCGGAAGTCATGCTGGACACGATGTCGGTCGACGCCGAACGCGACGATTCGCTCGAGGCACTCGATGCCTACTCCCGCGCCGTGATCGGGGCCGTGCAGCGGGTCGGCCCGGCCGTGGTCAGCGTCTATGTCGGTGGGGGCGAGGAGCAGGCGCGGGGCGGAGCAGGCTCCGGGGTGGTGGTGACACCGGACGGCTACCTGCTCACGAACGACCATGTCGTTCAAAGGGCCACGACGGTCAGTGTTGCCTTCATCGACGGCCGCAGCGTCGTCGCGGACGTTGTCGGGCGCGACCCAGCGACCGATCTGGCCGTTCTGCGAGCGCGTGCGACCGCGCTGCCCTGTGCGGAGCTGCTCGCGCAAGTGCAGCCGCGAGTCGGGCAGCTGGTCGTGGCGGTGGGTAATCCCTACGGGTTCGAGTCGACGGTCTCCGCAGGCGTCGTGAGTGCGCTCGGTCGCTCGCTGCGCAGCCGGCAGGGCCGGTTGATCGAGGGCATCGTGCAGCACACGGCGGCGCTGAATCCAGGCAACTCGGGTGGACCGCTGGTGGATGGGCGCGGCAGCGTCGTGGGCATCAACACGGCGATCATTCCCATGGCTCAGGGGATCGGTTTCGCCGTGCCCGTCGCCACGGCGCAGTGGATCCTGACGGAGCTCTTGACTCAGGGGCGCGTTCGGCGCGCCTATCTCGGCATCTCAGGCCGCGACCGTCCGCTCGATCGGCGACTGGTGCGTGCGCTGGATCTTCCCGTGACGCGCGCCGTCGAAGTCATGACGCGCGACGGTGAAGGTCCTGCGCGGCTTTCCGATCTCAGGCCCGGCGATCTGATCGTCGCGGTCAACGAGGTGCCGGTCGACGGCATGGATGCACTGTACCGTCACGTGAGTCGCTGGCCGCCCGGCACCACGCTCACGCTGCGGATCGTGCGCCGCACGCGCAGCATGAACGTGGAGATCACGCCCACCGAAGCGTCAGACTATTCGCAGAGACTTTCCAGGTAACCCTGGGCAACTGCAGACAGCCGCTTGCGGGCGAGCTTGCGCGCGCGGGGCGCATCGACGATGTACTCGAGCGGGCCCGAGACCAGCATCTCGCGGATACGCGGATTTTCCGCCGATGCACGTGCCATTTTGTTGAGCACCGTGAAACCGCGATTGATCTTGCTGGGAGACGCACGATGCTGCTCGATGGCGCGGGCGAGGTATTGCCCGAAACGGGCGAAGAGAAAGTAGTCATCATCCCCGACCAGGAAGCGCGCCTCAGCGAAGAAGTCGGGAAAGTTTTTCTCCAGGTACTGAGATACGCGTTGAAGATGGGGCCCAGGGTCGCTGTCAGTCGACGCTTTGCGCTTCTTCATCAGTTCCGTTTGCACCTCCTGCTTGCGGCGCGAACGTTACGGCACATCCGACGACGATGCAATACTACGAGCGTGGATCGCCGTCGAGACAGATATCACTGGCGACTGGTGGCGACGGGACTGTGCTTCGCGCTCTTCGGCGTGTCCTGTCTCGCGCTCGGTCTGATCGCCTTTCCGTTGCTGCAGCTCGTGCCGGCTTCGACAGCACGTCGGCGCGCGCGCGTGCGTCGCGCGCTCGGCGCAGCGCTACGCTGGTTCGCGCGCGTCATGCGCGCTGTCGGGGTGCTCGCGTACCAGCTCGAAGGTGTCGGGCAACTCGGCCGTCCGGGTCAGATGATCCTCGCAAACCACCCGACCCTGATCGACGTGGTGTTTCTGCTGGGGTTTGCGCCAAGCTCGAGTTGCATCGTGAAGCAGGCGTTGTGGGACAATCCCTTCACGCGCGCGCCCCTGCTCGCGGCCGGGTACGTGAGCAACAGTCCGACGGATTTGATGATCGACGGCGCGGCGACTGCCCTCAGAGAGGGGCAAAGTGTCATAATATTTCCCGAGGGGAGTCGCACGGTGCCCGGGCAACCGCTGCATTTTCACAGGGGAGCAGCCGCTATTGCGATCAGAGCGGCAACGGTCGTCACACCGGTCTTCATACGCTGCGTGCCTCCGACTCTGGGCAAGCGCGACCCCTGGTACCGGATTCCGAACCGGCGCGCGAACTTCAGCCTGCGCGTCGGCGCCGACATCGATCCGGAGTCATTCAGGCGTGGGGTGAGCGGCCCCATTGCCGCGCGGCGCTTCAACGAACATCTGCTCAAGGTTTTTACGACGGAGCTCGCTGCCGCGGAATGACTACGCCCGACCAGATTTACGCAATGATCCATGGCTCGCTGGTCGAGCTGTTCCAGCTCGATCCGGTGCGGATCACTCCGGAGGCACGGCTCGCGGATGATCTCGAGATCGACAGCATTGACGCCGTGGACCTGGTGGATCACATGAAGCGCATCACTGGACGCAAGATCAGCGCGGAGGCGTTCCGCTCGGTCCGAACCGTGGGAGATCTCGTGCGCGCGACCGAGCGCGTTCTCAACGGTTGAGGCGAGGCCGCGTGGAGGGCGGGTTCTCGCCATGCGCGATCATCCCGGTGTATGACCATGAGCACGCCGTCGGGCGGGTGCTCGCGGCCGTGCGCGCCGCGGATCTGCCGTGCCTGCTCGTGGACGATGGCTCAGGCCCCGCCTGTGCGCGTGAGCTCGATCGGCTTGCCGCGATCACCCCGCAGACGATCGTGCTGCGCCAGCCGAAGAACTGCGGCAAGGGCGCCGCCGTGATCGCGGGATTTCACCGTGCGGCCGAGCTGGGCTACAGCCACGCCCTGCAGATCGATGCGGACGGCCAGCACGCGCTCGGTGACATCCGCGGCTTCGTCGCCGAGGCGCGCACGTATCCGCACGCGCTGATCTGCGGCCGACCGGTGTTCGACGCCTCCATGCCATCGGTGCGTCGCTACGGTCGCTACCTCACCCACGCGATGGTCTGGCTCAACACTCTGTCGTTCGACATCCCCGATTCGCTCTGCGGCTTTCGTCTGTATCCCCTGCGCCCGGTGCTGGAGCTGCTGGAGCACGAGCATGTCGGGCCGCGCATGGAGTTCGATACCGAGATCATCGTGCGCCTGCACTGGAGAGGGCTGCCGCTACGCTGGCTCGATACCCCGGTCACGTATCCGCTCGACGGCGTATCACATTTCCGGCTGTTCCGTGACAATGTGCGTATGGTTGCCCTGCAGACGCGGCTGACACTGGGAATGCTTCGGCGGCTACCGCTCATTCTGTGGCGCCGGCTGACATGAGCTCGGGAGGCGCCGTCGTACAGGCGGGCTGGGCGAGCGCGCGCGAGCGCGGGGCGCTTTTCATGATGCGCCTCATGGTGCTCAGCTTGAAGCTGCTGTCCCGTACGGCGACCGTTCCGATCGCGCACGTCGCCACGCTCTATTTCTTCAGTTTCGGCGCGCGTACGCGGGCAATCTCGCGCGACTTCCTGCGCCGTGTCGCACGCCAGTTCCCGGAAAGTGGTCTGCGTCCCGATGCAGCGTGCGTCTATCGTCACTTCCTGGCCTTCACCTACGCGATTCTCGACAAGCTCGACGCCTGGGCGGGTCGGCTCGATTACGCCAAGGTGACGTTCGAGAGCCACGATGCCCTTGCGTCGGCCGCCGCCGGTGGCCGAGGCGTGCTCGTCATCGGCTCGCACCTCGGCAACCTCGAAGTCTGTCGCGCCCTGGCCTCACTCAATCGCCGCGTGCGCCTCAACGTGCTGGTGCACACGCGGCACGCGGCCTACTTCACCGAGATCCTGCGCATGGCGGGTGCCTCGGATCTGCAGATGGTGCAGGTCACAGAGCTCGATGCGCCGACGGCCCTTACGCTCGCCGAGCGCATCAATCGCGGCGAGTGGGTCGTCATCACCGGGGACCGGGTGCCGGTGCACGGCGGACGCACGGTCGATGTCCGCTTCCTGGGAGGCATCGCGCCCTTGCCGGTGGGCCCGTACGTGCTCGCCGCGCTGCTCGAGTGTCCGGTGCACCTGCTGTTCTGTCTGCGACGCTCCGGCCGCAACCACGTCTACTTCGAGCCTTTCGCACAGAACATCTCCTGGCAACGCAGCGAGCGCGATGCGGTGATTGCAGCCTGGGCGCAGCGCTTTGCGGAGCGGCTCGAGCACTATCTGCGCATCGAGCCGCTGCAGTGGTTCAACTTTTACCCGTTCTGGCGCAACGAGTCCGAGGACGCGTCAGAGCCGCGCGGCTGCGCGGACTAAAGCCGGTGCGCAGCGAGCGAAGGCAGGTCGTCGTGATCGGCGCGGGCCCATCGGGCGCGATCGCCTCGGCACTGCTGCACGCCCGGGGCCGAGACGTAGTGGTGCTCGAGCGGCAACGCTTTCCCAGATTCTCGATCGGTGAGAGCCTGCTCGCACACTGTCTGGATTTCGTGGACGAGGCGGGCATGCTCGCAGCCGTCGAGGCTGCCGGGTTTCAATACAAGAACGGCGCTGCGTTCGCTCGGGGCGAGCGTTATGCGGATTTCGACTTCGCCGAGCGCTACACGCCCGGTCGCGCCTCCACCTATCAGGTCGAGCGCGCGACTTTCGACAAGCTCCTGGCCGATGAGGCGGAGCGTCAGGGCGTCTCGATCCGTTACGAGAACGAGATCGTGGGCGTCGAGGCCGCAGCGCACGAGATCGAGCTGAGCGTGCGCACGCAGGACGGTGAGGTCCGCTCGATTTGCGCGGACTTCGTGCTCGACGCCAGCGGCTTCGGACGCACGCTGCCGCGGCTTCTCAAGCTCGAGCGGCCGTCGACCTTTCCGCTTCGCCATGCGCTCTTCACGCACGTGTCGGATCACATTCCCGACGGCGCATTCGATCGCAACAAGATCCGGGTGACCATACATCAGAGCTCCGGCGAGACCTGGTACTGGCTCATTCCGTTTGCGGGCGGCCGCTGCTCGCTCGGGGTGGTGGCGCCGCAGGCCTGCCTGACGGGCAGCGGCTCGGCGGAGGAACGACTGCGCGCCAAGGTGGCCGAAGAGCCGGTTCTGTCCCGTCTGCTGCGGGATGCCGAATGGAACACGCCCGTACGCGAGACCGGCGGCTACGCGGCCAACGTGCAGGCCATGCATGGGCCGCGATTCGCGCTGCTCGGCAATGCCGCCGAGTTTCTCGATCCCGTATTCTCCTCGGGCGTGACGATTGCGATGCGTTCGGCGAGCATGGCGGCCCGAGTGCTGGATCGGCAGCTCGATGGGGAGGCCGTGGATTGGGATCGTGACTTCGAGCGTCCCCTGCGGCGCGGCATCGATTGCTTCCGGGCCTATGTCGTGGCCTGGTACGACGGACGGTTCCAGGACATCGTCTTCCGCGAGCACCAGCCGCGGGACATCCGCTGCATGATCTGCTCCATCCTGGCCGGCTATGCCTGGGATGAGACCAATCCCTTCGTGGCCGAACCGGAGCGGCGACTCGAGGTCCTCGCTCAGCTGTGTCGCCCATGACGGGTACGGTTCTCGTCACCGGCTCGAGCCGCGGCATCGGTCGCGCGATCGCGCTGCGTCTTGCCCGCGATGGGTACGACATCGTGCTGCATTGTCGGGCACGTCGCGCGGAGTGCGAGCAGGTCGCACAGATCGTGCGTTCGCACGGACGCGCCACGCGCGTGCTGCAGTTCGACGTGACAGATCGAGCGGCGAGCCTTGCGCAGATCGCCGCGGACATCGAGGCGCATGGAGCCTATTATGGGGTCGTCTGCAACGCCGGCCTGACACACGATGTCGCGTTCCCCGCCATGAGCGCCGAGGGTTGGGACAGCGTCCTCGCGGTCAACCTCGACTCGTTCTACAACGTTCTGCAGCCCCTGGTCATGCCCATGGTGCGTCGGCGCGCCCCGGGACGCATCGTCACGCTGTCCTCGGCCTCGGGTCTCATGGGCAACCGCGGGCAGGTGAACTACAGCGCCGCCAAGGCTGGAATCATCGGCGCGAGCAAGGCCCTCGCGATCGAGCTCGCCAAGCGGCATATCACCGTCAACTGCGTGGCGCCGGGCCTCATCGACACGGAGATGGCGCAGCATGCTCCGGGCGAGGACATCGTCGCCGCCATTCCGATGCAGCGCATGGGGACTGCGGAGGAGGTCGCCGCGGTCGTCGGATTCCTCATGTCGAGTGAAGCGTCATACGTGACCCGCCAGGTGATCGCGGTCAACGGCGGGCTCTTCTGACCCACTGATTCCATGCGTCGCGTCGTCGTCACGGGAATGGGAGGGGTTACCGCTCTCGGCGCAAGCTGGCCCGAGATCGAGGCGCGGCTGCGCGCCGGACACAACGCCGTACGCTACATGGCCGAATGGGAGCGCTTCAGCGACCTCAACACCAAGCTCGCCGCGCCCATTGATTCCTTCGAGCCGCCAGCGCACTGGACACGCAAGCAGCTGCGCGGCATGGGCCGCGTCGCCCAGCTCGCAGTGCGTTCGGCGGAGCTTGCCCTGGTCGATGCGGGTCTGCTCGACGATCCCATGCTGCGCCAGGGCGCCATGGGCGTCGCCTGCGGCTCCTCTGTCGGCAGCACGCCGGCCGTCGTGGAGTTCGCCGAGATGCTGTTGTCGGGCTCGTCCCCGAAGCTGAACGCGAACTCTTACGTGCGCATGATGCCGCACACGACGGCTGCGAACATCGGCATCTTCTTCGGGCTCACCGGCCGCATCATTCCCACCTCGAGCGCGTGCACCTCGGGAAGCCAGGCGATCGGCTATGCCTACGAGTGCATCAAGTACGGCTTGCAGGAGGTGATGCTCGCAGGCGGCGCCGAGGAGCTGTGCCCGACGCAGGCCATGGCGTTCGACACGCTCTATGCCACGAGCCGGCGCAACGATCAGCCGGGTGCGACCCCACGTCCGTACGATCGCGACCGCGACGGCCTGGTCGTCGGCGAGGGCGCCGGAACACTCGTGCTCGAGGAGCTCGAACACGCGCGTGCCCGCGGCGCGCGCATCCACGCAGAGATCGTCGGCTTCGCCACGAACTCCGACGGCGTGCACGTGACGCGGCCAGAGGAAGGCACCATGCGCACCGTCTTGACGCTCGCGCTCGCGAATGCGGGCATCTCCGCCTCGCAGGTCGGGTATGTGAACGGACACGGTACGGCCACGGAGCATGGCGATATCGCCGAGTCGCGCGCGACCGCCGCAGCAATCGGGCACGCGGTGCCCGTCAGCTCTCAGAAGAGCTTCGTTGGACACACTCTTGGTGCGTGCGGGGCGCTCGAGGCCTGGTTCAGCATCGAGATGATGAACGCGGACTGGTTTGCGCCGACGCTCAATCTCGATGCAGTGGACGAGCGGTGCGGCGAGCTCGACTACATCCGCGGCGAGGGGCGCACGCTGCATGCCGAGTACGTGATGAGCAATAACTTTGCATTCGGCGGCGTCAACACCTCACTCCTCTTTCGGCGCTGGAGCTGACAGGAGGTGCGGCTTCCGCTGCTTGAGTCAGCCGATCCCGCCCGGCCACTTCTCTGGGCGCACGACCGGGCCATCACTGCAGGGGAGTTTTCAAGCAGCGTCGCGCGGCTGGCGCAGGAGCTGCCCGAGGGCCGTTATCTCATCAACCTGTGCGAGCACCGGCATGAATTTCTGATCGCTTATTGCGCGGCATTGCTGCGCGGCCAGACGAACCTCCTGCCCTCGACTCGAGCACCCGAGATCGTTGCAGAGCTCGCTGCCGCGCACGCAGCAAGCTATCGCTGTGATGATGCCCTGGTCGCTCGGGCGCTGCGCACTGCGGTGTACGAGCCCCCGCAAACGAATTTCACCATTGCGGCCGAGCTCATCGCCGAGATCGCATTCACCTCCGGCAGCACGGGGCGGCCTCAGCCGCATCGCAAGTGCTGGGGCAATCTGCTTGCGAGCACGGCACTGAACGCCGAGCGCGTACGCGCCTGTCTCGCGACACGCTACGGCGGCGCACGTCCGTGGATCGTGGCCACCGTGCCTCCGCAGCACATGTATGGCACCGAGACCTCGGTGCTGCTGCCGCTCGCAGCGGATATGGCGGTGCATAGCGGGCGACCGCTCTTTCCTGCCGATGTTGCGGCCGCGCTCGCCGCGCTCCCCGAGCCGCGCGTGCTCGTGACCACGCCGGTCCATCTGCGCGCGCTCGTCGAGTCGAGCGTGAGCTTCGCGAAGGTCGGCGTGGTCGTCTCCGCCACGGCGCCGCTCGATCCGCAGCTTGCGGCACGAGTCGAGTCGCAACTCGATACCACGCTCCTCGAGATGTTCGGCTCGACCGAGACCTGTGTGATCGCGACGCGCCTCACTGCGCACGAGGAGGCCTGGCACTTGTATCCGGGTGTGCAAGTGAGTCCGCAAAGCGACTGCACACGAGTCGAAGCGCCTTGGTTCGATGCGCCAACGTCGCTGCAGGATCTGGTGGAGGTTCTGCCCTCTCAGCGTATGCTCATCAAGGGTCGCAGCCTCGACATGATTGAGGTCGCAGGCAAGCGGGCCTCGCTCTCCGATCTCACGCGCCGATTGCTCGCGGTACCGGGAGTTCTCGATGCCATCGTGTTTCAGCCCGACGTGCAAGCCGGTGGCGGCTCGGCGGTGCGGCGGGTTGCGGCGCTGGCCGTGGCCCCGGGACTCACTGCGGAGCAGATTGCGAAGCGCCTGAGCACGAGCATCGATCCCGCCTTCGTGCCGCGGCCGCTCGTGCTCGTCAGTCGGCTGCCGCGCAACGAGTTGGGCAAGCTGATGCGCGAGCAGCTGCTCGCCGCGCTTCATTCACCCTGAAGGCAGTCGATCTCCAGAAGCAGCTCGGAGCGACAGATGTCGGCTTCGAGAATCATGTACTGCGAGCATGCGGGCATGCGCTCGCGAATCAGCGTCTCGATGAGCTGCGCCGCCGATGCGTCACGCAGATAGATCTTGAGCAGACTCTGCGCGCCGAGACTGGCAGCCAGCGCGGGCGCCAGCGCGGCGGCGCGCTGCTGCACGCTCGCCAGATTGGTCAGGGTTTCATCGAGCTGAGCGCTGAGGTCGCCCGGATGACGCGAAACGTGGCCGATGATGCTCGCCGTTCCGGAGATCATGAGCAGCCGTCGCGCGACCAGCATCGCTCTTGAAAAACTCGGAGGCGAGGGACCGTATTGGCGTGGGTAGCGATAGGCGCTGATCTGACGGGGATTCTCCAATGCGACTCCGGGAGCGCGCCCTGCGAGCCAGTAGACCTGCAGCACCGAGCTGCCGTCGCGTCGTCCGATCGCAGTCGCCGCCGGCAGGCGGCCGCCGGATTGAACCTCGAGCCCCGCGGCACGCCCCATGCAGAACTGCTTGTAACGCTCCGCGTCGCCCTCGCCGCGATTGATGCCGTCGAAGTAGTTCCACATCCGCAGCAGATAAGGATGGGAGCTCTGGCTCTGAAAGCGGCGAAGCGCCGCGTAGGCTGCCTGGGCAGTCGCCGCGAGTCCGCCGAAATCGCGCTCGTCGAGCTCGATGGCGCCGGCGAGATGGGCGGCGTCGGCGGCGTAGCGGATCGGAGCATCGAAGCCGATCTGCACGGGCCCGGCGGCACGCCACAGCTCGACCATGCCGCCGCCTCTGAGTGGATTGAGTCCGACGCGCACGCAGCGCGGGTCCGTGAGGCGCGCGTCGCCGAACACGACGGCGCACAGCACGTCCGTCGGCAGTGCGCTGCCGGCTGGCAGCGCACGATACTCGATGCGGGGCGTCGCAGCCGCGGGCCGCGCCAGGCCCTCAGACTGGGTCATGACCCGTAGTGCCGCCCTGAAAGCCTTCCTGCACGTGGCGGCGCCGGGCACGCAAGTCCGCGAGCGCCCAGCGCCACATCTTGAGACTCAGGGCCGAATAAATCAGCTTGAACACCTGCAACCGCCACCAGACGCGCCCGTTGTATACGTCTCCGGCGAGCATGGAGATCATCGCCTCTTCGAGCCGCAGCGTGTTGCGCGGACTGGAGAAGAGCTGACGCATTGCGGGCGAGGTAAAGCGGAAGATGAACCACGACAGGATGCCAAGACCGCGGCGAACGTCGCGCGCGTAGCGGCGCTGCAGTGCGCGCTCGCGGCGTGGCTCGCGCAACGCCGTATCAACGACGTCCACGGCACGTTCCGCGCTGCGCATGGCCAGATAGACTCCCGTCGAGAAGATCGGGTCGAGAAACGCGTACGCATCGCCGACCATGATCCAGCGTGGTCCGCTCATGCGCGTACAGGAATAGGAATAGTTGCCTGTCGCGTGCAGATTGCCGTGCAGGCGCGCACCCGCCATCCGCTCCTTGACCTGAGGGATCGAGTCGAGCGTCTTCAGCAGAAACTCCTCGTTGCGTCCCTCGCGCTGTTTCAGATATTCCGGCCAGCACACCGCACCGATACTCATGCAGTCGCCCGTCAGGGGAATCATCCAGATCCAGCCGTGCGGGAAGACGTACATGCTGACATTGCCTGCGTCCTCTCCAGGACGGCGGGCAACCCCGCTGAAGTGGGCGAACAGCGCCGCGCTTTGATGCTTGGCATGTTTGCGTCGCAGGCGCAGCTGTGAGCCCAGAAGCGCATCACGGCCCGTCGCATCGACCAGATAACGCGCCTCGAGCCGTTCGGTGCGTCCTTCGCTCTCGTACGTGGCGGTCACGGCGTCGCGCCCAAGCTCGACGCGGCTCACGCGCGCACCTTCGAGTGTCCGAGCGCCGCTCGCGCCGGCATGACGGAACAGAAGTTCGTCGAATTCGTCGCGCCGAACCTGGAAGGCATAGCCGTGGCACGGGTCCAGGGTGCGGGAAAAGTGGAACACGCCGTAACCCTGAGCGTTATCAGCGGGGAAATCCGCACCGAGCTTGCGCACACCGATGGACTGCACCTGCTCGAATACGCCGAGCCGCTCGAAGATCGGCAGATTGAGCGGCAGCAGCGACTCTCCGATATGGAAGCGCGGGTGCCGGTCGCGCTCGATGAGTGTGACATCCCAGCCACGCCGTGCGAGCAGCGCAGCCGCCGTCGACCCGGCGGGGCCTCCGCCCACCACCAGGATGTCCGTCGTTTTGCTGTCGCAGTGCCGCGACGACTGCCGCGGCATGGCGCGCGATACCGCTGTGATAGGATTCGCGCTCCTCGTAACCTCGATATTTGTTGCATTCTAACGTGTCGCCCGGCAGTCCCGCCATACAGACTCCCGCGGAGCGTGAGCTCGCGGAGCTGATCGTCACCGCCGTCAACCTCGAAAGCGTCGATCCGAAGGAGATCGAGCCCGAGGCACCGCTCTTTGGGTCAGGCCTCGGCCTCGACTCCATCGACGCGCTGGAGCTCGCACTGGAGATCTCGAAGCGCTACGGCTTCCAGCTGCGCTCGGATGACGAGGAGAACCGCCGCATCTTCGCCTCGTTGCGCTCACTGGCGGATTACATTCAGCAGCACCGTGTGAAAGACTGAGCGTTCGAAGCGCTCCGGAAACTGCGCGCGGGGGATTGAAAGATGCCGGCTGTGCCGCTGAACGTTTCGGCGTATACCGCACTGTGCGCGGCCGGGGCCGGGCGCGAGTCCCTGCTCGCAGCGCTGCGAGCGCGGCGCAGCGGCCTGCGGACGAATGACTTCACGGCGGAGCCGCTTCAGACCTGGATTGGGCGGGTCGATGGGCTCGAAAGCCGACCGCTGCCACCCGAGTTTGCCGTCTGGGACTGCCGCAACAACCGCCTCGCGTGGCTCGCTCTTGCGCTCGATGATTTCACAGCACACGTGGCCCTTGCGCGCAAGCGCTACGGGGCGCACCGCGTCGCGCTCGTGCTCGGCACGTCCACCTCGAGCATCGGAGCGACCGAGGAGGCTTACAAGCGCCTCACGCCAGAGGGGCAGTATCCGCCGGATCTGCGTCGGCCCATCATTCATACGCCGCACTCACTGGGAGACTTCGTGCAGCACGCGCTGCAACTCTCGGGGGTCTGCGTGACCGTCGCGACTGCGTGCTCCTCGAGCGCCAAGGTGTTCGCGCACGCCGAGCGGTTGCTGCGCCTCGGACTTGCCGACGCTGCCGTGGTCGGCGGCACCGACACGCTCTGTGGCAGCGTTCTGTTCGGTTTCAACTCCCTCGAGCTGGTCTCGCCGCAGCCGTGCCGGCCGTTCGATCCGCGACGCAACGGCATCAGTGTGGGAGAGGCGGCCGGATTCGCCTTGCTCGAGCGCGATGGGTCGGGCCCTTGGCTTCTCGGCTACGGCGAATCGAGCGATGCCCACCACATGTCCTCGCCCCACCCGGAGGGCCGCGGAGCGCGCCGCGCCGTGACCGGCGCCCTGAGCAGCGCCGGCGTCGCCCCCAATGCGATCGACTACATCAACCTGCACGGGACCGCGAGCCAGAAGAACGATGAGATCGAGGGGCGGCTTGTCGCGGAGCTGTTTCCGCACAGCACCCACGCCAGCTCCACCAAGGGTTGGACCGGGCACACCCTCGGCGCTGCCGGAATCACCGAGGCGGTCATCACGCTCCTGGCGCTCGAATCCTCGCTCGCGCCGGGAACGCTCAACTGTGCCGAGGTAGACGCGGCCTGCGGACCGCAGATCCGCCTCGAGAATGCGGAACGCGAGCTGCGCTACGCGCTCAGTCATTCATTCGGCTTCGGCGGCAGCAACTGCGCCTTGCTGTTCGGCATCCCTCGGCCGCACTGATGGCCTCGCATCCGAACGCGAGACTGTCCATCGAGGGCGTCGGCTTCTGGATGCCGACTCTTGCGGGCTGGCCGGCCGCGCGCGCCGTGCTGCGCGGCGAAAAGAGCGCGCCATCGACGCTCAGCGCGCGGCCCTCGTGTGCGCTGCTTGCGCCCACCGAGCGGCGCCGTGCTCCGGATACCGTGGCGGTGGCGCTGGAAGTCGCCGGCGAGGCGTGCCGCAGCGCCGGCAGAGACCCCGGCGCCATGGCGTGCGTGTTCGCATCGACGCATGGCGACCTCGCGATCAGCGACTACATGTGCACGACCCTGGCGCAGACTCCCATGCTCATCTCCCCCACCAAGTTCCACAACTCCGTGCACAATGCCGCAGCGGGGTACTGGACGATCGCTACGGGATCCAACGAGCCTTACACGGCCATCACCGCATATCAGCACACCTTCGGAGCGGGCTGGCTGACTGCGGCGACACAAGCGCTGGCGGACGCACAACCCGTGCTGTACGTCGCCTACGACATTCAGGCGAAGGGGGCGCTCGCAACCATGGCGAGCAGCCAGGGGCTTCTCGGCGCAGCGCTCGTGCTGGCGGGCGAGGAGAGTGCGAGCAGCGTCGCGCGCATCGGCTGGCGGATCGAGCCGGACTCCGAAGTCCGCCCCACGCAGGCGCGGCCGCAGAATGCCGCGCTTGCCGCGGGCAATGCGCTCGCGGATTGCATCGCGTTCTTCGAAGCACTCGCGGATGGCGCGCGCCGCGAGTTGGTGCTGAGTCTCGCGCCGCAGCTCGCCCTGCACCTGGAGGTCGAGCCGCGACACTGAACCTGGTGGGAGGGCAATAAATGAAAGAGAGCGCCGATGTGGTGATCATGGGCGGCGGACTTGCGGGGCTCACGCTCGCTCTGCAACTGAGACAGCGCTTTCCAGCACTCGAGGTCGTCGTCCTCGAGCGCCGCCGTCACCCGGTCCCACATGCGACCCACAAGGTCGGAGAGTCATCGGTCGAGATCGGGGCCCACTATTTCGACACCGTGCTCGGCTTGCGCGCGCATCTCGAGCGCGAACAGTTGAGGAAGTTCGGTTTCAGATTCTTCTTCAGCGACGGGTGTGCCGATCTCGATGGCGTCCTCGAGCTCGGCGCGAGCCGCTATCTGACGACACCGAGCTATCAGCTCGACCGCGGGATATTCGAGAATTTTCTGGCCCGGACTGCTGCGGAGCAGGGAGCGCAGTTCCTCGATGGCGCCGCCATCTGCGAGCTTTCGCTCGACGGTGCGAGCGAGCATCGCATCGTGTACGAACGTGGGGGCGCGCAGCGAGCCCTCAGCGCGCGCTGGCTCATCGATGCCTCGGGGCGTGCCGGACTCATCAAGAGGCACCTCGGTCTTGCCGAGGCGAATGCGCACGATGCGAACTGTGTCTGGTTTCGCGTCGCCTGCCGCATCGATGTCGATGAGTGGTCCGAGGACGCCGCCTGGCTCGGGCGCTGCGATCCTCCGAACCGATGGCTCTCCACCAACCATCTCGTGGGCGAGGGCTACTGGGTGTGGCTGATCCCGCTCGCTTCGGGATCACATTCCGTCGGCATCGTGGCGGATGCGCGCCTGCATCCGCTCAAGTCGATGAGCAGCTTTCCGCGCGCCATGCAGTGGCTGCGCCGCCATCAGCCGCGGCTCGCGCAGGACCTCGAGCAGCGCTGCAGCGCGCCGCAGGATTTCATGTTTCTGCGGCGCTTCTCCTACGGCTGCCGGCAGGTGTTCTCGGGCGATCGTTGGGCGCTGACCGGCGAGGCGGGCGTGTTCCTCGATCCCTTCTATTCTCCGGGCAGCGATTTCATCGCCATCTCCAATACCTACATCACCGAGCTCATCGGCAAGGAGCTGGGCGGAGAGTCCGTCGCCGCGCACGCGCGCTTCTATGAGCAGATGTACTTCTCGTTCTACCGCAGCACACTTTCGCTGTACGTGGATCAATATCCGCTGCTCGGCGATCCCGAGGTCATGCCCGTCAAGGTCATCTGGGACTACACGTACTACTGGGGCATTCTGTGTCAGCTGTTCTTTCAACATCGGCTCGCGGACCGGGCGATGCTCGCGCGCGTGCGCTGCGAGCTCAGTGCGATGTTCGAGCTCAATGGCGCGATGCAATCGTTCTTGCGCGCCTGGTCCGGCGTCAGTGCGCGGCGTAATCCCGCGGCCATGATCGATCAGGCCTCACTCGACTGGTTTGCCGAGCTCAACCGCGGCCTGCAGGATCGGCTCGACGACACGGCGTTCATCGAGCGAATCCGCTCGAGCGTCGCGCAGCTGCGCGCACTCGCCACGGAGATCCTCGAGCGTGCCATGACGGAGCATCCCGAGCTCGATGCCATGGAGCTGCGCGCACGGCTCGGTGAGTGCAGCACACGCAGCGCGTCGAAGCTCCTGTTCGCCGCAGCGGCCTGAGAAATGGCCCGCGTCGCGATGCTCGGCCTCGGCCGCATGGGTTGCGGCATCGCGCTACGCGTGCTGGCCGCCGGACACGAGCTCTGCGTCTACAACCGCTCGCAAGATAAGGCCCGAGCGCTCCTGCAAGGCGGAGCACGGCTCGCCGATACGCCACGTCAGGCCGCCGAGGCAGCCGACGCCATCATCGCGATGGTCGCCGATGACGAGGCTTCGCGCGCCGTCTGGCTCGGACCCGATGGCGCACTCAGCGGCGCGAGCCGGCCGGGCGCGTTCGCGGTCGAGTGCTCGACACTCTCCGGCGGCTGGGTGAAAGAACTCTCCGCGGCGGCCGGCGGCCGCAAGCTGCGTTACCTCGATGCGCCGGTCACGGGCTTACCCGAGGCGGCGGCCGCAGGCACGCTGACGCTCCTCGTCGGCGCGGGAGTCGAGGATCTGCAAGCGGCGCGCCATCTGCTCGCTGCCTTCTGTGAGCGCATTGTGCATTTCGGACCGATCGGCGCCGGCACCGTCTACAAGTTGATCATCAACATGATCGGCGCGGTGCAGATCGCCAGCGCTGCCGAGGGGATGGCGCTCGCCGAGCGTGCAGGGCTCGATCTGCGCCGTGTCGCCGAGGCCGTCGCGGACAGCCAGGCGGCAAGCCCCCAGGTAGTGCGAAATACGCAGCGCATGGCCGTGGGCGATACCGACCGCCAGGTCATCTTCACGCCGGCGCTGCGGCTGAAGGACGTGCAGTACGCCCTGCAGCTCTCGCGGGAGCTCGGGATGGGGAGCCCGTTCGGCGCACTCGCCGCGCAGAGCTTCCGCGCCGCCTGTGAGCTGGGGCTTTCGCAGGAGAACGAAAGCCGCGTGCTCGAGGTCGCACGCAGCCTCAGCCCTCAGCCAGGCTGAGAGCGCGCCATGACGGCAACGCGGCCCCGGGCAATCTCCTTGCTCAGATGGCGCACGCGGAAGGCGTACTGCCAGCTGCTCTCGCTCTGCATCAGTCGCTCGGCCTCGACCAGAAGATCGCCTGCAAGATTCTCGATGTAGTCGCGATCGAGCTCGACGTCACGCAAGGACACGAGCAGCCCTGGGCGTGCCTGCGCCCCGGCGCGCTGAGCACAGAGGCCGCCGTGCACGGCCGCCGCCTGCGCGCCGTACTCGCACAAGTGCAGCGCGCGCAGTCGGTTGGCCCTGCGCAGGGGATTGTCGAGCGAGCGGTGGGTCGTGGTGGACAGGAGCACACGCTCCGCATCCCACTCAAGCACGCGCTCGAGCAGGCACATCGTTCCGCGATGGGGAATCAATGCCGCGATGTGCTCATCCGTCGTCACGAGAGCGAAGACTCCGCGCGGATGAGGGTCAGTGCCAGCACGAAGTTGCCGACGACGCCGATGACGACGGTAATGCCGATCGAGCGAAGCACCGGCAGCGCGGAGGTGGCCAGCACCGCGAACACCGTGCAGGCCGCGGCGGCGCATACGAGCAGGGCATGCAGCGTCCGGCGTCGTGCCTGGGGATCGCGGCTCGAGCGCTCGCTGAACAGCCCATAGTCGAGGCCGAGCCCGGCGGCGAGCACGAGGGCAACGAGGTGAAACAGGTTCAGGGTGAAGCCAAGACCGTGAAGCACCGCAAGCGTCACGAGCGTCGTGAGCGCCATCGGCGTCACGACCGAAAGCGCGCGCCTGAGCGAGCGCAGCGCGACCAGAACGACGCACACGAGAAGCACCGCTGCAACCCCGACGCTCCAAAGGATGTGCTCGCGCTGATGGGTAACCAGTTGCTCCGAGGCTTGTTTGAGATCCAGAACGCTGACCGCGCCGCCGGAGGCTGAACGCAGGCTGTCGAGCTCGCGCGGGTCGCGTACGTCAGTGAAGGTCACAAGTCCAGTCCAGCGGCCATCGCGCTCGATCAGCAGACTGCCGATCGAGAGCTCGAGCGGCGTGCCGCTGACGCCAGCGGGAGTCAGAGCCGGCAGCTCGCGCGCGCGCGCCACGTCCTGAAGGAAAGGCGCGAAAAGCCCGGCGCGAAATGCGAGCCCGCGCGTGGCTTGCTCGAGTGAGGCGGCGAGCCGTTGCGCATCGGGCAGATCCGCCCGGCGCTTGAGCTGTGTGGCCTCACTCGGCAGATAGTGTGCTGCATCATCGAAACCGGAGATCGCTCGCTGCGAGATCAGCGTGGTGAGCGCGCCTCGCAGGCGTTCCTCTCGCTGGAGAACCTCATCGGCGCTCGCTCCTTCGACGGCCGCCAGATAACGCACATCGGGCGCCCCGAGCTCCTGGCGCAGCGCCGCGTACTGCTCGAGTGCAGCCTGCGGAACCGGCGTGAGCCGGCCAAGATCGTCCTGCCACAGCGGCCCCGGAACGAGAACGAGCAGCCCGACGCAGGCCACACAGAGCACGAGCGCGCACAGTCCGGGGCGCGGCACGGCCGCGAACCACGCCGCGAGCCGCTGCGGCAGCAGCATTTGACCGTAGTCGCGCGAGCCCGGGCCGAGCGTCCTCGGCAGCGCATACCGAGTGACGAGGCCGGCCGCCGCGAGTCCTGCGACATTGAAGCAGGCGAGCTGCTCGAGTCCGACGACGCCCGACGCGAGAAAGGCCAGATAGGCGACGCAGATGCCGGTGACCGCGGTCGCAAGCGTCGGCCACACCGAGCGGGCGGTGACGGCCGCAGCGACCTGCGGCAGCTCGTGGCTGAACAGGAAGATCGGATAGTCGAGCGCGACGCCGATGAGCGTGAAGCCGAAGGCGATCGTGATGCCGTGCACGGTCCCGAAGAGCGCGGTCACGGTCGCAAGTCCCGCGATTCCCGCGGTCGCAAGCGGAAGCGCGCCAAGAAGCACATACCCGACTCTGCGGTAGGCGAGCAGCATCAGCACGATCATCCCGATCGTGTCGAGAATCCCCGCGAGCCGGGCGTCGGCCTCGCTGCGGCCCTGCATCATTACGGAGAACGCGCCCGGTCCGCTGATCGTCAGGCGTTCGGAGTTGCTGCCGCGCGTACGCGCGAAGGTCTGCTCGAGGCGCGTGATCGCGGCGCGCTGGCCCTGAGGATCGAAGGCCGCAGCGGCCGTCTGAACGATCAGCAGGGCGGCGCTCGAGCGCGCGTTGAACCAGACACCATCGACCTGCCGGGGCTCCTGGGCCGGCTCCCAGGACTGCAGCAGCTTCACGATCTCGAGCGTCGGGTCACGTGGTATCAAAGGCTCGAGCAAACCTGCGGCAGGCGAGGCGAGGTCGCGCTCGCGCTCAGTCAGTTGAGCGCGCAGGAAGTCCGCGTCGAGGCGCTCATGATCCAGTGTGGGTGAGAGCAGATAGCGGTACGGCAGGAGCGCTTGCGGAATGGTCTCGAGACGAAACTCCCCGTTCGTCACGAGTCCGAAGGCGGGGTCCGTATGCAGAGCCGCCGCGAGCGCCTCAGAGGTGCTGGCGAGCTCCTCGGTCGGCGCGCCCGAGATGGACAGCAGCAGCAGACGTGATGCGGGCCCCTGGCTGACCTCCTCGAGCAGGAGCCGCTCTGTGGCGCTGTGTGGCGCCGGCATGAAAAGCCGCAGGTCGCCGCTCACTTTCAGCCGGTGCTCGACGTAGTAGCTGGACAGAGCGATGAGCCCGATCCAGATGCTGAGCACGACTCGGCCGGCACGCCCCATGTCGTTCAGCTCGAGGAATGCGCTCCGCGACATTGCGCATCGAGCCAGGCACGATCGGGAGCCTGGGGCAGCGTCGCCTTTGCCGCATCGGCGAGCAGCGTGACCGTGGTGTTGTCGTTGGGCTCCGCGCTCGTGATGCAGCGCGGCTCCGAACCTCTGCCGTTGACGGTGATGACTCGCACCCGCTGGCGGATATGTGGATCGCGCGGCGTCAATTGCAGCGTCCAGGCATCGCTGTCGCCGTCGAGTTTGAGATCGAACTGCTGTTCGAGCGCCGCCTGATCGCCGCTCAGCAGGGCGGCGAAGCTGCCGAGGAGGCTGCGCATCTCCGGCGCGCGTTTGAGCGAGAAGTAACGCGGCTTTTCGTTGTCCCGCTGCACGGTCACGTTCTCGCCATGCACCTCGGTGTGTTCCGAGTACGGAGCCTGCACCGTGCGCGCAAGCGCGTCCGGACCGAGATACTCGAGCTCACCGGAGACGACGAGGGGGCGCGAGAGCATGCTCGAGAAGTGCGCTTCCACGAAGTGCGTGCGATCCGGCGCGGGTCGGGCCATGCTCTTCAGCAGCGGGCCGAGCTCAAGAGCGGCGGACCACGCCGTCACCGGCAGCAGGAGCATGAGCGTGCAGCTGCGCAGCCTCGGGCGTGCTCCCTGAATCATCGATTTGCCAAAAATCATAGAAGTTGAACCAGTTGTCGGGCGCGAGCCGCGCATGATGCGCCAAGCGATCCGCGAAGCGTTGGACAGCCTGCTGAAGGGCCACGGCGCGCTCGCGTCGCGGCACCACGGTTCCCTCGGCAAAGGTCTCGAAGTGTAGCTCGTAACGGTTTCCCCCTCGGTACAGTCCGAAGGCGAGTACCACCGGAACGCCGAGCACGGCGGCCAGTGCCCAGGGAGCCGCCGGAAAAGGCGCCGTGCGCCCGAGAAAGCGCGCGGGCGTGACGCGCTCCCCGGGGCGTGCTCGATCGACCGGCCATGCGACGATCGAATTGGCATCCAGCGCGGCCTTGATGGCGAGGGCGAGCGCGGGGTCGGCGTTGCGAGCATCGATGATGGTCGCGGCCATGCCGGGGTTGAGCGCGCGCAGCACGCTGAACAGGGCGGCTCCATGGCGCACGTCGAGCAGCACCCGCAGCGATACCTCGGGTCGCTCGAGACACAGGACCCGCAGCGCATCGAAGCTGCCCAGGTGTGCACCGAAAAGCAGCACGCCGCGGCCACGCGCGAGTGCTCGATCGACCTCCTCGAGCCCTTGGGTGCGAATGTCGAATCGCCGGAAACGCTCGGACAGCAGAAAGACCCGATCGAGGATCGTGCAAGCAAAGCAGTGCACGTGGCGAAAGATCTCCCACACGCTCACGGCACGCCCGTGCAGCCGCTCGAGATACGCTCGCGAGGCGCGGCGCTCCGCACCGCGACGCAGCACGAAGTAGGCCGTGATCGGGTAGAGCACCATGCGCGCCGGTCCGCGTCCGCACCATCGAGCGAAGGCAGCGATGAGCCAAAGTGCGAAGCGGCTGCCGCCCTCCGGACGCTCACGCCAGGCGGACTTCACGCGTCGCTTCCGGCCGCGAGCGCAAGGCTGCCCTCGGCGATCAATGCCCCCGCGGCCGACGCCTCCAATCTGAAGCGTAAGCGAGTGCCTTCGAGCCTCAAATGGGCCGTGGCCTGCGCTCCCGGCAAAAGAGGCGCGTGAAATTTGACTTGCCCGATGCGGCGCACAGGCAGGGGCTTTGCGAGCCAGTCCTCTGCAGCGCAAAGAATCAGATCGAGCAACAGCACACCCGGCGCGACCGGGGCGTCTGGGAAGTGTCCGGCGAGGGCAGGATGATCGGCCGGCAGGCCGAAGGTGACGCTATGCTCGAGGCTCGTCATGTCGGCCCGGAACTCTCTCCCGACGCGCGTCCGATCCGATTGCCTCGGGCGCCACGCTGCGCATGCGGCGCAGGAAATCGATGACGTTCGCATAGGGTTGCTCGGGAAAGCGATACCGACGATAGAGGTATTCCAGGGCGAAGAATCCCGCGGCGAGCCCATACTCGATGAAGTTCGCGAACAGCGACCAGCTGTGCTGCGACACCGTGAGCGCAGGGTGTACGCCAAGCAGAACGAGGATGCCGTTCGGGGTGGCCAGAAGCGCCAGCACGAGGCTGATGCAGCCGACGGCCACGAAGAACGCGGCCCACGCGAGTGTGAGGCGCCGGGCGTAAGGCCAGATGGCAGGATTGAGCTTTTCATCCGGCGCGTGCAGCAGCCGCACGATCCGCTCTACGAGCGGTACCCGCTGCGGCAGCAGCGTACGCGCAAAGATCCACGCGACGAACAGATCGCTCAGCACCGCGGGCGCATAGAGCGGCAACCAGATGAGACTCTGCTGCGACAGCACGGCCAGGGCGCCGCCGATCAGCAGCACCGAGAGCCAGGCCGGGATGCTGCCGCGGGCCAGCCCCGGCAGCAAAACCAGCACGGCGAGCACCCCGATGCTTGCGACCGTCAGAAGCACGCTGTCCGCGAGCACCGCCAGGTGTGCCAGCAGCGGATAGCAAACGGCCAACGCCACCATGACGGCTTTCAAAAGCATTGCGACTCGAGCGCTCCGGGCAACGCACCACACTAGCATTTTTAATGCGGTGATTGACCGGGGTGCCTCCGTCGGTAATATTCGTGGCATAGGTAAGGTTAGACAGGCGAGCGGCGCCCGGCCGTGACGTGATCAGTTCCGGGTCCCTTTCGATCGCCCTCCCGCGAAGACTCGCAGAGAGTTCCGCGGCTTCCTGACGCAGTTTTTCGACGGCCACGGGCCGCGAGCGTGCTCGCGGTCGGGGCCCGTGCGCGCGAGGGTGGTGGACCATGACAGAGCGGGGACTGTTTCGGGAGTCGTATGAACGCGGCAGCTGCGGCTTCGGACTGATCGCTCAGCTCGACGATCAGCCGAGCCACTGGCTCGTCGAGACAGCGATCCTGTCACTCAATCGACTGACTCATCGAGGGGCGGTCGCGACCGACGGTAAGACCGGTGACGGCTGTGGGGTTGCACTGCGCAAGCCGGAGCGGTTCTTGCGCGCGGTGGCTGCCGAGTCTGGCATCGAGCTCGCGCAGCGTTTCGCCTCGGGCCTGGTCTTCCTGAGCCGCGACCCCGAGAAGGCCGATGCGGCTCGAGCGCTGCTCGCGGCAGAGCTCGCCCGTGAAGGGCTCGAGCTCGCCGGCTGGAGAACCCCGCCAACCCACGCGACCGCGTGCGGCGCCGAGGCACTCAAGACCCTGCCGGATATCCGGCAGGTATTCGTGAACTGCGGCAACGATGAGCTCGATGAGGCGACCTTCAATCGCCAGCTGTTCATGGCCCGGCGCCGGACGGAAAAGGCTCTCGCGCCCATCGACGATGCGTTCTACGTTCCGAGCCTTTCGGCGACCACGCTCGTGTTCAAGGGCATGGTCATGCCGCAGCATCTGGCCGAGTTCTACCCGGATCTCGCAGATCCGCGGCTCGAGACTTCGGTCGCCGTGTTCCACCAGCGCTTCTCCACCAACACGCTGCCGCAGTGGCGACTGGCGCATCCTTACCGCTATCTCGCGCACAACGGCGAGATCAACACCATTCAGGGCAATCGCAACTGGGCGCAGGCACGCGGACCGCTCCTGCGCTCGCCCCTTTTGCCGGATCTCACGGACATCCTGCCGCTCGTGTCGATGACGGGGTCGGACTCGCAGAGTCTCGACAACATGCTCGAGGTGCTGCTCATGGGCGGACTCGACGCGCTGCACGCGATGCGGATGCTGATGCCACCCGCTTGGCACGGACTCGATTTCATCGACGCCGACCTGCGTGCGTTCTACGAATACTATGCCGTTCACATGGAGCCTTGGGACGGCCCAGCCGGCATCGTTTTCAGCGATGCGCGCTATGCCGGCTGCACGCTCGATCGCAACGGCCTGCGCCCGGCGCGCTTCGTCATCACCCGAAACCGCATCCTGACGATCGCCTCCGAGACTGGCGTGTGGGATTACGCCCCCGAGGACGTGGTCCGCAAGGGCAAGCTCGGTCCGGGCGACATGATCGCGCTTGATCTGCAGAGCGGCACGCTGCTCGAGTCGCGCGACATCGATCAGCTGCTGAAGAACCGGCATCCGTACAAGAGCTGGCTCAAGAAGGGCGTGCGCTATCTCGAGACGGATCTCGTCGATCCGCGGCTTGCCGCCGAGCCGATGGACCGTGAGACGCTCTCGCTGTATCAGAAGATGTTCAACGTGACGGCCGAGGAGCGCGACGAGATCATCCGCGTGCTCGCCGAGGACGAGAGCGAGGCCGTGGGATCCATGGGCGACGACACGCCCATGCCCGTGCTGTCGCACACCGTGCGCTCGCTGTACGACTATTTCCGGCAGCAATTCGCCCAGGTCACCAATCCGCCGATCGACCCGCTGCGCGAGACGATCGTGATGTCGCTGCAGACGCAGATCGGACCCGAGTGCAACATTTTCGTGCCCGCGCCGGAGCACGCCCGCCAGATCGTGCTCGGCTCGCCCATCCTGTCGCAGCGCAAGCTGCGCCAGATTCTCGGGCTCAAGGATGCCGGGGTGACGCACGAGTTCATCGATCTGCAGTACCCGCCCGCCGAAGGACTGCGCGCCGCGATCGAGCGTATGTGCGCGCAGGCGGAAACCGCCGTGCGCGAGGGGCGTCTCGTGCTGCTGCTGTCGGATCGATATCTCGTGAAGGGCAAGCTGCCGGCCCACGCTTTGCTCGTGACGGGCGCGGTTCACCAGCATCTGGTGCGCAACGGGCTGCGCTCGAAGTGCAATCTGCTGGTGGAGACCGCGACGGCCCGCGATCCGCATCACTTCGGCTGCCTGATCGGCTACGGCGCGACGGCCGTCTATCCCTACATGGCGTACCAGGTGCTCTTCGACATGATGCGCAAGGGCCGCGTCAAGCTCGATTTCGCGACCCGCCTCGAGCTCGGTCGCAGCTACCGCGCCGGCATTCGCAAAGGGCTTTTCAAGATCATGTCGAAGATGGGCATCTCGACGATCGCGAGCTACCGCAGCTCGCAGCTGTTCGAGATCGTGGGGCTCAGCTCAGAGGTCGTCGGGCTGTGCTTCACCGGAAGCGAGAGCCGCGTCGAGGGCGCGGACTTCGAGGACCTCGAGGCCGACTCGAAGGAGCTCGCCGCGCGCGCGTGGGACCCGCGCAAGGGCATCGAGCAGGGCGGGCTCCTCAAGTTCGTCCACGAGGGCGAATACCACATGTACAACCCGGATGTGATTGCGACGCTACAGGCGGCGGTCATGACCGGAGACTACGAGCAGTACCGGCGCTTTGCGGGCCTCGTCAATTCGCGGCGTGTCTCGTGTTTCCGCGATCTGCTCGAGCTCGCGCCCGGGCGAGCACCGATTCCGCTCGCGCAGGTCGAGCCCATCGAGGCGATCGTGCGGCGCTTCGACAGCGCGGGCATGTCACTCGGCGCGCTTTCGCCCGAAGCGCACGAGGCGCTCGCGGTTGCGATGAACCGGCTCGGCGCGCGCTCGAATTCCGGGGAGGGCGGCGAGGATCCCGCGCGTCACGGGACGCTCAAGAGCTCGAAGATCAAGCAGGTTGCATCGGGACGATTCGGCGTGACGCCCGAGTACCTGGTCAACGCCGAGGTGCTGCAGATCAAGATGGCCCAAGGCGCGAAGCCCGGCGAGGGCGGTCAGCTGCCCGGCCACAAGGTCAACGAGATGATCGCGCGGCTGCGCTTCGCGCGCCCTGGTGTGGGTCTCATCTCGCCTCCGCCCCATCACGATATCTATTCGATCGAGGACCTTGCGCAGCTCATCTTCGATCTGAAGCAGATCAATCCGAGTGCCCTGGTGTCCGTGAAACTGGTGGCCGAGCCCGGCGTCGGGACCGTCGCCGCCGGAGTGGCGAAGGCGTACGCCGATCTCATCACCATCTCCGGTCACGACGGTGGCACGGGCGCGAGCCCGCTCTCCTCGATCAAATACGCCGGCACACCGTGGGAGCTCGGTCTTGCGGAAACGCACCAGACCTTGCGCGCGAACGATCTGCGTCAGCGGGTGCGGCTGCAGACCGACGGCGGACTCAAGACCGGACTTGATGTGATCAAGGCGGCGATCATCGGCGCGGAAAGCTTCGGATTCGGCACCGCGCCCATGGTGGCCCTCGGGTGCAAGTATCTGCGCATCTGTCATCTCAATAACTGCGTGACCGGAGTTGCGACACAACACAACGTTCTGCGCAGCAAGCACTTCATCGGTCTGCCCGAGATGGTGATTCATTACTTTCAATTCGTGGCGCAGGAGGTGAGCGAGATCCTCGCGCAGCTCGGCGTGCGCAAGCTCGAAGAGCTGATCGGCCGCACGGACTATCTGCGCATTGCCCCGGGCGAGACCGCGCGGCAGCGCAAGCTCGATCTCAAGCCGATTCTTTCGACTGCGGGTCTCGCCGCGGATGCGCCGCAGTTTTGTGCGGGGCCCTCCAACGCGCCGTTCGACCGGGGTGAGCTTGCCGAGCGCATGGTGCTGGAAATGCGCACTGCCATCGACGCCAAGACGGGCGGCAGCTGGAGCTACGAGGTGAAGAATTTCAATCGCTCGATCGGCGCGCGCGTCTCGGGTGAGATTGCGCGGCGGTGGGGCAACTACGGCATGGAAGGACGCACCGCTCGTGGTGCGCTTGAGGGCAACGTGGGCCAGAGTTTCGGAGTCTGGAATGCGGGCGGGCTGCATCTTTATCTCGAGGGTGATGCCAACGACTACGTGGGCAAGGGCATGGCGGGCGGCAAGATCGTGCTGCGTCATCCGCGCGGCGCCCGCTTCGTTCACCGCGAGACGGTGATCATGGGCAACACGTGCCTCTACGGCGCGACCGGAGGCCAGCTTTTCGCGGCGGGCGTTGCCGGTGAGCGCTTTGCGGTGCGCAACTCCGGCGCCATCGCGGTCATCGAGGGTGCGGGGGATCACTGCTGCGAATACATGACCGGCGGCGTCGTGTGTGTCCTCGGACGCACCGGGGTCAATTTCGGCGCCGGCTTCACGGGAGGATTCGCCTACGTTCTCGATCTCGACCGTGACTTCGTCGATCGCTACAACCACGAGCTCATCGACATCAGTCGCATCCACGCCGAGGCAATGCAGTCGCACGTCCAGCACCTGCGAGGGATTGCTCGAGCAGCATGTCGAGGAGACAGGTAGCGTCTGGGCCGAGGAGATCCTTAACGACCTGCGCACCTTCGTCGGCAAGTTCTGGGTCGTGAAGCCGAAAGCGGCATCGATCGACTCGCTGATCGAGAACCTGCGGCGCGCCGCCTGAGGCCACGCACACCATGGCCGACAAGCACCTGCAGTTTCTGGATGTCCCGCGCGCCGACCCGGCGAAACGCCGGTCGAGACGCGCCTCAGAGCTTCGCCGAGATCTAGCGCACCTTCGGCGCCGCAGAGCGCCGCGCAGCAGGCTGGCCGCTGCATCGCCTGCGGCAATCCGTTCTGCGAGTGGAAATGCCCGGTGCACAACTACATTCCCAACTGGCTGAAGCTGATCGAGGAAGGCAATCTCTTCGAGGCCGCGGAGCTGTCCCACAAGACCAACTCGCTGCCGGAAGTGTGCGGCCGCATCTGTCCGCAGGATCGGCTGTGCGAGGGAGCCTGCACGCTCAATGACGGCCTGGGCGCGGTCACGATCGGCTCGATCGAGAAATACATCACCGACGAGGCCTTCAAACGCGGCTGGAAGCCGGACATGTCGAACGTGCGCCCGACCGGCAAGCGGGTGGCCATCGTCGGCGCGGGACCGGCGGGCCTCGGCTGCGCGGATGTGCTGGTACGCAGCGGCGTGCGAGCCTGTCGTATTCGACCGCTATCCGCGCATCGGCGGCCTGCTCACGTTCGGCATTCCGCCCTTCAAGCTCGAGAAGGAAGTAGTGGAGAAGCGCCGCGAGATCATGGAGGGCATGGGCATCGAGTTCCGCCTGGGTGTCGAGGTCGGACGGGACGTCTGCGTTCGAGAGTCTGCTCGAAGAATTCGATGCCGTGTTTCTCGGCATGGGCACCTATCAGCCAGTCAAGGGCGGCTTCCCCGGCGAGGATCTGCCGGGGGTCTACGAGGCGCTGCCCTACCTCATTGCCAACATCAACTACGAGCTCGGTCTGCCCGGCGCGGCCGAGAGGCTCATCGATCTGCGCGGCCAAACGAGTGCTCGTGCTCGGGGGTGGGGATACCGCCATGGACTGCAATCGCACCGCCATGCGTCAGGGCGCGCATTCCGTGACGTGCACCTACCGGCGTGACGAGGGCAACATGCCCGGCTCGCGGCGGGACTACAAGAACAGCCGCGAAGAGGGCGTCGAGTTTCTGTTCAACCGTCAACCGATCGAGATCGTCGGCGCGGAGCCACGTCGAGGGCGTCAAGCTCGTGCAGACACGGCTGGGTCCGCCGGGCCCGCGTGGCCGGCGAGTGCCGGAGGCCGTTCCAGGAAGCGAGGAGATCGTGCCCGCCGACGCCGTGATCATGGCGTTCGGATTTCTGCCGAGCCCGCCCCCCTGGCTCGCAGATGCACGGCGTCCGTCTGCATCCCAATGGCCGCGTGCGGGTGTCGGTGGCGCGCGACCTGCCTTTCCAGACGACCCATCCGCAGGTCTTCGCCGGTGGGGACATGGTGCGCGGCTCGGACCTGGTCGTGACCGCAGTCTTCGAAGGTCGCGAGGCTGCACGGGGTATCCTTACGCTGATCGGCGTCGATCACGCAGGCAAGGCGGCCTGACAAGGCCGGCGGGAGAGCACATTCGTGGACCCGAAGCTCATCACACCCATCCTCGTGGCTGCTCTTTTGATCTTCGGGATCTATCGGCGCGTGCGCCGCTCGTTCGGTCGGCAGACGGTGAACGTGGCCCGCATCTGGTTTCGCATCGGCGTTCTGATCTTCGTCGGGGTGCTGATTGCGGTCGGGGCCGTCCATGAGGATCCAGCAACCCTCGGCGGCTTGCTCGGCGGAGTCGTGTGTGGGGCCGGCCTCGCCTATCTCGGTCTGAGGCATACGCAGTTCGAGGTGAGCGCGCAGGGGCGTTTCTATACGCCGCACACCTACATCGGCATTTTCGTGACGGTCGTGTTCCTGGGCCGCCTGCTTTACCGCTTCCAGGCTCTGTACCTGGGTTATCAGGCTGCGCCGCAGCCCGGGCACGCCTTCGCAGATGCCTACCAGAAGAGTCCTCTGACGCTTGCGATCTTCGGGATGCTCATCAGCTACTACGTGATCTTCTACCTCGGTGTGCTGCAGAAAACCCGCTTGCCGCTCATGCCGGACACGGACACCCAGAGGACCTGACGGCGGCCAGCACCCAAAAAAAAGCCCCGCTCTCGCGGGGCTTTGAGGCTAATTACATACCGACCGGGTCAATCGCTGTCAGCTCCGGCTAGGCGCAGCTACAAAATGGGTAGCGAACCGTCCCTCCGTCGCGTTGTGGCGCATCGCATCGCGTCGTCACAGGTGTCAAACGTTCCGGCTGGAGTGGCGGAGTCCATGCACTCCGGCCAAACTTGCTCAGGCCGCGTGTCGGTTCACGCTTTTCCACTCCTGGCGGCCGCAAACGGGCGGTCGCCTTCCCGCACCTGTGCTCAATCGCCCGAGTTTCTGTGCTTTTATCCCTCCAGGATCCTCTGTTCGCTTCACGCATCATCTGCGATCAGCGCGCTTGTCGAAAGAATATCAGCAATTTAAATGCCAAAAAATGAATCTTCAGTGAAAACCGTCATTTGGCCGCGGCATGCCGCCGCGAATTTGACGCTAGTGTATAGGCCACCGACACGAATTGCGATGTCGCAACTCTGCGACGGCGGCTCCGGCGTTGCGTGCGCGAGACAATCAGGGAGCGTTGCGGCGAACGCCGCGCTCTAGAGTGCTAAATGCACCGAAAATCGCGCACCCGAGCCGTCGGGCAGATCTTCGGCGCGGGCGTGGCCGCCATGAAATTCGGCGATCAGCCGCACGATGTACAGGCCCAGTCCGAAGTGCGGGCGGCTGTCGGCTGCCGGAGCGGGACTGCCACAGCGACTCGAACAGATGGCTGCGGCCTCGCCGGCGCGAGGCGTGGGGCCCGGGTTGTCGACTTCGATCACGGCTTCGTGACGGCAGCCGCCACGAGCCGCAGCGATGATGGTGGCCGATCGGGACTGAAATCCACGGCGTTGTCGATCAGCTTGTCGAGCATCTGCACGATGAGATCCGGCGCGCCGGTGAGCAGCACCGGGTCGTGCGGGCAGTTCGGCGGCGAACTGCGTTGCGGAAATCCGGTGCGGTAGGCGCCCGCGGCGCTGTCCATCAGCGGCCGCAGATCGAAGCGGGAGCGCTCGGCGCTCTGAATCGCCTCCTCGACCCGGGTCGCCGCGCCCATGGCCAGCAGAATGGCGTTCAGCCGCTCGCTGCCCTCGCGCGCCCGGTCGAGGTAGGTGCGGGCGGCTCGGCGTGACCGGCTTCGGACTCCAGGTTGTCCAGCGAGGAGCGCACGATGGTGAGCGGCGTGCGGATCTCGTGCGCGAGCTTGCCGGCGAGGGTGCGCAGGTAGCCGGTGTACTCATTGAGGCGGCCCAGCAGCGTCGAGAAGCTGCGCGCGACATCGCCCAGCTCGTCCGGCGCGCCGGTCTCCGGGAACGTGTCACCAGGCCCTGCGGGTCAGCGCGGACTCGCTCGCCCGTCGCAGCCGCGCCAGTCGGCAGGCGAGCCACGCAGCGAAGGCGAACATCAGGCTGACGGCGAGCGCGCTGGTGATGAGCGTGAAATTCGAGCAGCTGGGTGAGCGCCTTGTCGCGCAGCGTCGAGCGACGCTCGGCGGTCTCCACGATCTGCACGCAGCCGATGCGTCTGTCCGCGATCTGCGCGCCGCGATCGGGGCCTGCGCCTCCACCACCTGCGCTCGTCCGGGCCGCTCGAGCAACCGCCGATACAGCTGCGGCAGCAGGCCGCGGCTCGCGCGCCGGGTCTGTGGCCACCGACAGCGCGTCGCACCTGCGCTGAGCACCGCCTGGTCGTGCCGACCCGGTGAGCCGCAGGCCCGGCTGCACGAACTGCGCCAGATAGGCGCTCAGCTCGGGCGAGGCGATCAGCAGCCGCCCGCGGGTGCCAGCGTTGTCCCGATCCAGGGTCCCGATAGCTCACCGCTCGGCGCCGCGGCTGTCGCGCTCGTCCACCAGCACGCCCAAGCGCGCGCCGAGCATCGACAGCGGAATGCGCAGCTCGACGCGATAGCCGCCGCTCATCGGCTGCCAGCCGCCGACGATGCGCGGCTCATCGATGGCGACCTGGCGCCGCGATACTCGCGCGTCTCGATGCGCCGCGCTTGCACGGGACCGGCGCTCGTGTGGCGATGAGATACTGCTGCTGCGGCACCGTGCGGATCGGTGAAGGCCGACCCAGATGCGGTCACCGAAACCGGCCGGATCGAGCACGTCGACGCCCGGCGCATCGAACACCAGATGCGCTGTCGCGCACCTCGATCAGCAGATACGCCATGCGCTCGTGCACGCCGGCGCAGCAGCGCAGCTGCTCGGTGCCGTCCGAGAAGATGCGCCGGACCGGGGCAGTCTGTGCGGCCATTCATCGGCGTAGCCGTCGAGAGAACGGCGCGGCCGCAGCGGCACGGCCGCAGATCGTCGGGCCCGGGAGGCCGCCGGCCGCGCGTCCGCCGGGTATGCGGTACAGCAGATCCGTGCGGCCCTGGAGCGAGGCCGCGATGGTCTGCGCCATGGCCTGCAGCGATTGCTGCTCGCCCTCGCGCAGCGCGGCCTTCCATCTCGCGCGCGTATTCGACAGCCCGCCCACGGCAGCACCAGCGTGGCGAGCCCGAGCAGCAGCAGCTTCAGGCGCAGCGACATGCTGGGCGCCCGCGCTCACTCCACCCAGCGATAGCCCATGCCATACACGGTCTGGATGGCATCGAATTTCGGATCGAGCTGCCTGGAACTTGCGGCGGATGCGCTTCACGTGCGAGGTGATGGTGTTGTCATCGAGCACGACGTTGGCGGCATCCATGAGCTGCTGGCGATTCCGGACGTGGCCGGGATGGCGCGCGAGCGCGTGCACGATCCAGAACTCGGTCAGCGACAGCAGCACCACCTGTCCGTCCCACTGCACCTGCATGCGCTCGCCGTCGAGCGTGAGCGGCGCCGCGCCGCAGCTCTGCGAGGTCGCATGCGGCTTGCGCAGCGCCTCGATGCGCCGGAACAGCGCGTTCACGCGCGCGATCAGATGCGGGATGCTCAGATCCTTGGTCAGGAAATCGTCCGCGCCGAGGCGCAGCCCCGACACCGCATCGATCTCGCTGTCGCGCGCGGTCAGAAATATGATCGGCAGTTCGGCCGACATGGCGCGCAGCGCGCGGCACAGCTCGAAGCCGCCCTCGGGCTCGTCCTCCAGCGAGATGTCGATGACCGCGAGGTCCGGCAGGCGCGCGCGCGCAGGCGGTCCATGGCCTGCGCGCGGTTGCCGTAGGTGCGCACCGCATAGCCCTCGCGGGTGAATGCGGCGGCATAGTTGTCGCGGATGGCGGGCTCGTCTTCGATGATCGCGATGAGTTTCATAGTCCTGGTGCCGGTGCATCGCAGCTGCGCTCGAGCATCTTAGCTTAGGGCCTCGGCCGCGCGCGCGCAGCAGCGCACACTTGCACGGGGCGCGCCATTTTTCGCCACATTTTGCCGGCGGCCCGCCACGATCGCATCACCGCGCGCTGCCCCTGCGCGGCGCTCAATGATGGACAGGTCGATCACGGAGCAGACACATGTCCATCCATTTCAAACAGGTGCTCAACTGGCTCGCGCTGCTCGCGCTCGTATCGTGCGGGATCGTCTGATTCGCCGGACGGGCCGCAGGTATTTGCACCGCCGCTATTTGATGCGGGTTCCGGCTTTGCTCCTCTGCCGCACGCGGCCCTGCGGCACCGAGCCCACGTGCTAGAAAGCGTTGTGGCCCGGTGAGCGCGCGACCGACGGTCAGCTGATGGATGGTCTGCGTGCCCTCGTAGGTGACCACGCTCTCCAGGTTCAGCATGTGACGGATGGGCGCGTACTCGGCGCTGATGCCCGCGCGCGCCCAGCAGGTCGCGGCAATCGCGGGCGATATCCAGCGCCATGCGCGCAGTTGTTCCATTTGGCCAGCGACACCTGCGCCGGCTGCAGCTGCGCCGCGGTCCTTCAGGCGACCGAGCTGCAGCGACAGCAGCTGCGCCGTGGTGATGCGCCGGGCCATGTCGGCCAGGCGGATCTGCACGCCTGGGTCGCGGCGAGCGGGCGGCCGAACAGTTCGCGCGTACTCGGTGTATTCGAGCAGCGTGTGCGAGGCAGTCCTGCGCGGCGCCGATCACTCCCCAGGTGATGCCGTAGCGCGCCTGGTTGAGGCAGGACAGCGGCGCCCTTGCAGTCCGCTCACGCCGCGGCAGCAGCGCATCCTGCCGGCACGAGCACATCGTTCAGGAACAGCGCGGCGGTGTCGGAGGCGCGCAGCGACATCTTGTTCTCGATCTCGGTCGCCTCGAAGCCGCGCAGTGCCGCGTGTCGACCAGGAAGCCGCGCATGCCCTCCTCGGTGTCGGCCCAGATGACGGCGAGGTCGGCGATGCTGCCGTTGGTGATCCACATCTTCGCGCCGTTCAGCACCCAGTCATCGCCGCTGGCGCCGCGCGTGGGTGCGCAGGTTGGCCGGATCGGAGCCGCCTTGCGCCTCGGTCAGACCGAAGCAGCCGATGACCTCGCCGCGCGCCATGCGCGGCAGATACTGCAGCTCGCTGCGCATCACTGCCATAGGCGTGGATGGCGTGCATGCACAGCGAGGACTGCACGGACACAAAACTGCGCAGCGCCGAGTCGCCGCGCTCCAGCTCCTGGCAGATCAGTCCGTAGCTGATGGCATTGAGTCCCGCGCAGTCATAGCCCTGGATGCGGCGCCGAGCACGCCCGAGGTTCGCCAGCCCCGGGATCAGTTCCCGCGGAAAGCGGTGCTGCTCGAAGCACTCGCGGATCAGCGGCGTGACTTCGGCGGCGACGAAGCGCGCGACGCTGTCCTGCACCAGGCGCTCTTCATCGCTCAGGCAGCGCGCGGACGTCGAACAGATCCAGGGGATTCAGGGATGCGTTCTGCTCATGCGCGCGAGCCTAGTCGCCGGACGTGGGCCGCGCCAGTTCGGTAGAATCGCCGCGCCATGAAAATCCCAGAAATCATCATCGTCGAGGTCCTGCATCAGCCCGGCAGCCTCGCCAAGGTGCTGCAGGTCATTGCCGATGAAGGGCTGGTGCTGGAGCACCTGACCGCGCTGCGGCGCGAGCAGGGCCGCACGCTGTGGGAAATCACCCTCGAGATGGACGAGGATGCCGAACCGCTCGCTCTACGAACGCATCGACCAGCTGCCGACCGCGCGCTTCGTCGGCAAGTCCGACCGGGTGTTCAACCGGCATCGCGGCGGCAAGATCCGCACCATCTCGCGAGTGACCATCAATACACTGCAGATCCTGCGGGATGTGTACACCCCGGGCGTGGCGCGCGTGTGCCTGGCCATCAAGGCGGACCCGCGCAAGATCCACGACTACACCGCCATCGACAATACGGTGGCCATCATCACCAATGGCACCGCCGATCCTCGGTCTCGGCGACATCGGCGCGGTGGCGGGCCTGCCGGTCATGGAAGGCAAGGCCGCGCTGTTCGCGGAGCTGGTCGGACATCAGCGGTGTGCCCATCCTGCTGAAGACGCGCGACGCTGACAGTGTCGTGGCGACCATCACTGCCATCGAGCAGTCCTTCGGCGCCATCCAGCTGGAGGATTTCGCAGCGCCGGAGTGCTTCGAGATCGAAGCAGCGCCTGCGCGCAGCTGCTGCGACAAGCCCGTGCTGCACGATGATCAGCATGGCACCGCCGTCGTGACGCTCGCGGCGCTGATCACCGCCACGCGGCGCCTGGGACGCAGCCTGCGGGTGAGCACCGTGGGCCAGATCGGCCTGGGCGCCGCGGGCACCGGCATCGTGCGGCTGCTGCGCGCCTATGGCGTCGGGCCAGGTGCTGGGCGCCGACCGCAATCCCGCAGGCCATCGAGCGCATCGAGTCGCTGGGCGCCGAAGGCGCCACGCTTGCAGAGATCATGGCGCGCTGCGACATCGTGATCGCGACGACCGGGCGTCAAGGATCTGATTCCGGCCGCCGAGCGTGCGCCCCGGTCAGATCATCCTGGCGCTGTCGAATCCGGAAACGTGAGATCGATCCGCTCGAAGCCATGCAGCGCGGTGCGGCCTTCGCGGCCGACGGCAAGGGCATCAACAACGTGCTGGCTTTTCCCGGACTGTTCCGCGGCGCCCTGGCGGCGCATGCGGCGCTGTTCACCGACGCCATGCTGATGGCGGCGGCCGACGCGATCGCACAGCTGGCCGGGGGAGGACCTGGTGCCCAATCCGCTGGACAAGACCGTCCACGAGCGGGTGGCGGCCGCGGTCGATGACCGCGGCCACTCGCTAGATCGTCAGGCGGAGCCATCATGCCCGCTGCAGCTTGCCCATCGCCTGGGTTTCGATCTGGCGGATGCGCTCCGCCGAGACCTTCGTAGCTTGTCGGCCAGCTCGTGCAGCGTCGACTTGCCCTCGCCGTCCAGCGGCTGATCGAGGATGTCGCGGCTGCGCGCATCCAGCCGCCCAGTGGCCGACTGCAGCGTTCGCGTCGGTCACGCTCTCCCATTCCTCTGCTTCGACGGCTTCGGCCGGATCGGCGGCCGGCGCGGGCAGGTAGGAGGCGGGGCTGTAGGGCGCGTCCTCGTCGTCACCGTCTCGGGGTCGGATCGAAGGACATGTCGCGCGCCGACAGGCGCTGCTCCATCTCGGTGACTTCGGCCGGTGGTGACGCCGAGGTCCTTGCGCAACCGCCGCCGTCTCCTCGTGCGAGTCAGCCACGACAGGTTCTTCTTCATGCGGCGCAGATTGAAGAACAGCTTGCGCTGCGCCTTGGTCGTCGCGACCTTGACCAGGCGCCAGTTGCGCAGCACGTATTCGTGGATCTCGGCGCGGACCCAGTGCACCGCGAACGACACCAGGCGCACGTTGACGCTCGGGATCAAAGCGCTTCACGGCCTTCATCAGGCCGACGTTGCCTTCCTGGATCAGATCGCCGATCGGCAGGCCGTAGCCGGTATAGCCGCGGCGATGTGCACGACGAAGCGCAGGTGCGACAGCACCAGCTGGCGCGCGGCGTCGAGGTCGTTGTCGCGACGGAAGCGGATCGCGAGCTCGTGCTCCTCCTCGCGCGTCAGCACGGGGATGCGGCTGACGCGCTCGATATACGCGTCGAGACTTCCGAGCGGCCCCGCCAGGGCGAGGTCTGCGTTACGTGTCGACCAATGCGGTGGCGGCAGTCATCGGCTTCGGGGTCCTCCAGGACGGGCGATCTTAGCACTCGAGCATATTAGAGTGCTAAGGGCTCGGAAAGTTTCCCCAAAAAACATAAATAAAACCTTTAAAAACATAGCTTGGGTGCATACCGAGGAGGCCCTGGGCGCGCCTGCCGGGAAGGCGGAACGCACCGTCCGGCCTCGGGGTTCCGCGAGCCGATTGAATGGGGCTAGGCCCGCGGCTCGACGTCCCGCAGGTGACGGTATGCCGCGAGCCAGGCTCCGAGCCAGCCGAGCACCACTCCGGCCGCGAACACGACGCCCACGTCCTGAGGCGTGGGTCCAGTCAAGGCAAAGTGGCTGCCATAGAGCTGGCCCAGGACGGACGACGGGAGCCTGCAGTGAGGCGACCGACAGCGCGACGATCAGCCAAGCCGCGAGCGCCGCCGAGGACCCCGTACAGCATGCCGGTGTAGAGAAACGGCCGGCGCACGAACCCATTTGATCCGCCCACGAGCTTCGTGACCTCGATCTCGTCGCGGCGCCCCTGGATTTCAAGCCGGATCGTATTGCCGACGATCGCGAGCACCCCGACCCCGAGAAGCGCGGCCGCAAGCAGCAGCAGGTGCTGCATCAGCGCGAGCATGGCATTGAAGCGCAGCACCCACTCGGCGTCCATCTGCACCACGTCGACCTCGGGCCAGGCGGCGAAGTAGCGCTCCAGGGCCTCGAGATCGCCGCGGCCGCTTTGCGCATCGGCCGTTGGATGCACGCGCAGCACGTTGCGGCAGCGGATTGCTCCTGCAGACGCCTGGAGGGCCGCGCCGAAGCCCGAGTACCGCTGGAACTCGTTGCAGGCCGTCATCGGCGGTGATCACCGTCACGTCCGCGACGCCCGGGTGCGCACGCGCGTTCGCGGCGAGCTGCTGCACCTTCGCAAGCTGCACGTCGGTCTTGAAATACACCGACATATCGACGGCGCCCGAGAAGCCGCCCGTCGCGCGCCCGCGTTCATGACGAAGACACCCAGCGCCAGGGGCAGCGCCAGTGCCAGCGCCGATGCACGAGCACCGTCAGCACGTCGCGAAGCGGGTTGCGCGCCAGACGCCCGATCGGAGCCCACGCAGCGCCTGCGCATGACGCGTCCGCGTAAATGCCGAGGGCCACTCAGCGGGTCGCCATCATGTGGGCAGCGGCGGCTCGCCACCGTCGACTGGCCCATCGTCGAGCACGATCGCGCGCTGGCCGAATTCCTGCACGACATGCAGATCATGGGTCGCGACGATCACGGTGACGCCCACGTCCTGGAAGCGCTTGAAGAGTCTCATGACTTCCACCGCCAGATCCGGGTCGAGGTTGCCGGTGGGCTCATCGGCGATCAGGACTGACGGCTTGCGACCACGGCGCGTGCGATGCCCACGCGCTGCTGCTCGCCGACCGACAGCTCGTTGGGCAGCATGCGCTCCTTGCCGAGCAAGCCCGACCTGATCGAGCGCCGCGCGCACGCGCTTGTCCATCTCGTTGAGCGAGGCGCCGGCGACCACCAGCGGCAGGGCGACGTTGTCGAACACCGGCCGGTCAGGCAGCAGCTTGTGGTCCTGGAACACCACGCCCAGGCTGCGGCGATAAGCGGGCACATGCCGCGCCTTGCAGCGCGCCCAGATTCTTGCCATTGACCACCACGGCCTGCCGCGGGTCGGTCGCTCGAGCAGCGCGATCAGTTTCAGTACCGTGCTCTTGCCGGCGCCGGAGCGGCCCGTCAGGAACACCATCTCGCCGCGTCGAATCTCGAAGCTCACGTCGTGAGCGCCTCGCGCCCGTTGGGATAGCGCTTGGTGACGCGCTCGAAGAGGATCATGCGGCCGCGCCGGCGGCTGCATCCGTGCGTTCGCCCGACCCCCTCGACGAGCGCGGCGGCGAAGGCCTGCAGCGTCGAACTCGCCGAAGTCTTCGGCCTGCTCACCGATGCCGATGAAGCGGATGGGCAGTCCGAGCTTGCGGGCGATCGCGATCACGATGCCGCCCTTGGCCGTGCCATCGAGCTTCGTCAGCACCAGGCCCGTGACGCCGATCGCCTGGTGAAACTGCAGCGCCTGCGCCAGGGCGTTCTGGCCCTGGTTGGCATCGAGCACCAGCAGCACCTCATGCGGCGCGGTGGGGTCGACGCGCTGGATGCACCCGCTTGACCTTCTTCAGCTCCTCCATCAGGTGCGTCTGGCTCTGCAGTCGCCCAGCGGTGTCGGCGAGCAGCACATCCACGCCGCGCGTGCGCGCCGACTGCAGCGCATCGAAAACCACGGCGCCCGGATCGGCGCCCGCCTGCTGAGCGACGAATGCGGCACCGGTACGCTGGGCCCAGATCTGCAGCTGCTCGACGGCCGCGGCGCGGAAGGTGTCGCCCGCGGCGAGCAGCACGCTGCGGCCCGTCGGCTGCAGTCGCTGCGCGAGCTTGCCGATCGTCGTCGTCTTGCCGGAGCCGTTGACGCCGACGACCAGGATCGACGAATGGCCTGCTGCTGCGAATCGATGTGCAGGGGCTGCGCGCACGGGCTCGAGCATCTCCGCGATCGATTGGCGCAGCGCCGCGATCAAGGCCGCGACGTCCGCGAGCTCGCGGCGCGCGACGCGGCCGGCGCAGGCTCCAGAATGTGCTGCGTCGCCTCCACGCCGACATCGGCGGTCAGCAAGCCGCGTCTCCAGCTCCTCGAGGATCTGCGCGTCGATCTTGCCGCCCCGGAACAGGTCGCCAGATCGTCGTCAGCCAGGAGTTGCCGCGATTGAGCTTGGCTGCGCAGGCGCTGGAAAAAGCCCCGGCGCTCCTCGCTGTCGCTGCGCTTTGGGTCACGTCTGAAACAGCATGGCGCTATTGTATGAGTGCAGCCGTGACTGGTAAACGTCGGGTGGACAGCGCACCGCGGTACCGCGCATGCGCGGGGCGCACAAGCGCGGCTGCTGCGCATCATCGGCGGCACCTGGCGCGGCCGACGCTGGCGCTTCCCCGCCAGGGCCGACATCCGCCCGACGCCCGATCGGGTGCGCGAGACGCTCTTCAACTGGCTGGCGCCACGCATCGCCGGGGCCCGCTGCCTGGATCTGTTCGCAGGCAGCGGCGCGCTGGGCCTCGAGGCGCTGTCGCGCGGCGCGGCGCGCGTCGAGTTCGTCGAACAGACCGCGGCGCGGCGCGTGAGCTCGCGCGGGCGCTGGTTGAGTGGCGACAGGCCGCGGCGGCGCAGCGTCGCCTGTATGGACGCCCGGACGCTTTCTGGCAGCACCCGGCCGAGAGCCTTCGACGTCGTATTCCTGGACCCGCCGTTCGCGGCGCGGCACTGCTGGGGCCAGACCGCGGGCGCGCCTGCGCAAACGGGCCGGCTGGCTGGCGCGCGGAGGCGCTTCATCTACGCCGAATGCGCGGCGCGAGCGGGCCTGCCAGCCGCTGCCCGCCAGCCTGGAGCGCCGCTCAGGGCGAAGCGCGCAGGCGAGGTCGGGTATCATCTGTTCTGCGAATGAGCGAGCCCGACCTGCGCAATGAAACGCAACGCCGTTTATCCCGGGTACCTTTGATCCGATCACCAACGGTCATGCCGACCTGGTGCGCCGCGCCTGCGAGCATCTTCGACCGGGTCGTCGTCGCCATCGCCGCCAACTCCAGCAAGGCGCCGATGTTCTCGCTCGAGGCGCGTTGGATCTTGCGCGCCGGGTGCTCGCGGATCTGCCCAACGTTGAAGTGCTGGGCTATTCGGAGCTGACCGTGGAGTTCGCCGAGAAGCACCAGCTGTCCGGTGATCATCCGCGGCCTGCGCGCGGTTTCGGATTTCGAGTTCGAGTTCCAGCTCGCGAACATGAATCGCCACCTGTCACGTGAGATCGAGACGGTCTTTCTGACCCCGCAGGAACAGTTCACCTTCATCTCCTCGTCGCTCGTGCGCGAGATCGCGGTGCTGGGCGGCAACGTCCATGAATTCGTGCACCCGATCGTGGAGGCAGAATTACGCAAGCTGCGCAGGGCCTGACGATGCGCCGCTCGCTTGCTCTGGCGCATCCGCGCCGCTTTCTGATCCTGACAATGGTGACGCTCGCGGGCCTCGCTTGCGGCTTCGATGTGCAAGCGGCAGCTCGGTCTCCCGGCCACGCCGCCATTGCCTCGGCCCACCCCCTCGCAACAGCCGCTGGCCACGAGATCCTGGAGAAGGGCGGCAATGCATTCGATGCTGCCATTGCGGTCGCTGCCGCACTCGCCGTGGTCGAGCCGAACAGCTCCGGCCTCGGCGGCGGAGGGTACTTTCTCCTGCATCAGGCGAGCGACGGCTCGGATGTGATGCTGGATGCGCGCGAGCGCGCGCCTGCCGAGGCAAGGCGTGACATGTACCTCGATTCCTCCGGCAAGCCTGTCGCCGGCCTCTCGACCAACGGGGCGCTCGCTTCTGGCATACCCGGTGAGCCAGCAGGGCTCGGACTGCTCGCGCGCAAATACGGCCGATTGCCGTTGAAAGAATCCCTGCAGCCTGCGATCCGCCTCGCCCGTGACGGCTTTCCCCTCTATCCACGCCTGCAAGGGGCCATCCGCTTCCGCCAGAGTGTGCTGAAGAGCCAGCCGGATCTGGCAGCGGCTTTCCTTTCGAATGGAGAAGTGCCGCCCATCGGCTTCACCGTCAGGCAACCCGAGCTTGCGCGCACTCTTCAGCGCCTCGCGGACGAGGGAACCGACGCGTTCTATCACGGAGCCCTGGCAGATCGTCTGGTCGCCGGAGTGCGCCGGCTCGGTGGCATCTGGACCAAGGAAGACTTGAGTAATTATCGGGTCGTCGAGCGGCCGCCGATCATCGCGATGTATCACGACGCGCGCATCGTTTCGGCGTCGCCTTCATCCTCCGGCGGCATTGCGCTCGTCGACGCGCTGCACATTCTTGAAGGCTACGATCTCGGAAAGCTCGACGCGGTGACGCGCAAGCATCTCATCATCGAGGCCATGCGCCGCATGCATCAGGACCGCGCGCTCTATCTCGGCGACACCGACTTCGTGAAGGTGCCGATCGAGCGCCTGATCAGCCGTTTCTATGCGGACGGCCAGCGTGATGCCATCCGTCTCGATCGCGCGACCCCGAGCGATATGCTGCCGGGCGTGAACGAGGGTCCGCAGGGCCCCGATACCACGCACTTCTCGATCCTGGACGCGGCCGGCAATCGCGTCGCCGCCACCATTACGGTCAATCTTGGATTCGGAGCGGGCGTGGTGGTGCCCCAGACTGGGGTGCTGCTCAACGACGAGATGGATGATTTCTCGGTAAAGCCCGATACGCCGAATGCGTTTCAGTTGATCGGCGGCGAGGCCAACAGCATCGCGCCGGGCAAGCGGCCGCTCTCCTCCTCGACGCCGACGTTCGTCGAAACCCCGCGCGGCCTCATGATCGCGGGCTCTCCGGGAGGCAGCTTCATCATCGGCATGGTGCTCCTCGCCACGCTCGATTTCATGGACGGCAAGAGCGCGCAGCAGATCGTAGCGGCGCCGCGCATTCATCAGCAGTACGAGCCCGACGTCGTGATGTACGAAAGCGGTGCGCTCAGCGACAGTGAGCGCGCCGCCCTCGAGCAGCGCGGCCACAAGCTGCAGGAATCCTCCAGGCGCTGGGGCAACATGGAAGTGGTGACCTGGGACTACGCCGACGGCAAGGTCGAGGCCGCCTCGGATCCGCGCGGCGATGGCGAAGGCATGGTCTACTGAGACTTCTTGCGCTGCTTGCCGCGTGACTTGCGCCGCGAGATGCGGGGAAGCCGGATGCGCTCCTCGGGCTGCACTAGCGTACCCGCCCGCTTCAACTCCACCGCGCGCCACAGATACCACGCTGCCGTGGAGCGAAAGGGCCCCCAGCGCTCACCGTACGCGTAGAGCGCGCGCGGCTTGGGCATTTTGCGCAGGGCGTAGGCCAGCCGAAACCCCATGCGCACGCCGAAATCGTCGACGGGTAGCACATCGGGCCGGCCGAGATGAAACATCAGCATCATCTCGACCGTCCAGCGTCCGATCCCGCGCACCTGGGTCAGGCGCTCGATGATTTCGGCATCATCGAGCCGTTCGAGCTCGTGCCGCTCGGGCACGATGCCCTCGAGCGTCTTCGCGGCGAGGTCCTTGAGGGCAGCGATCTTTGCAAACGAGAAGCCGATGGCGCGCAGCTCCGCGTCCTTCGAGGCAAGTACCTGCCCGTGGCGCAGGGAAGCTGCCGCCGCCGCAAGTCACTGCGAAGCGAGCGAGGATGGCCCGCGCGGCGGTCCCGTGCAGCTGCTGGTGTGCGATGGCACGCGCAAGCGCCTGAAAGGGCGCGCACTCGCTCTGCAGCTCGATGCGGCATGGCCCGATTGCCCCGATCAGTCCCCGCATCACCGGATCGATTCTGGACAGATGTGTGAGGCTCTTGTGTCTCATGTGCTCGGCCGCTCAACGCTGGCAGCTGGGACAGTAATACGTCGACCTTTGCCCTTGCGTCTGCGCCCGGATGGGCGTGCCGCAGACACGGCAGGGCTCGGAATCGCGCTCGTAGACGTAGAGCCTCTGGCGGAAATAGCCGGGATTGCCGTCGGCGCCGACGTAGTCGCGCAGGGTCGTGCCTCCGACGCGGATCGCCGAGCGCAGCACGGCGCGGATGGCGCGCGCCAGGCGCTGGGCGTCGGCGCGCGACAGGCTTCGGGCCGCCCGCCGCGGCCGAATTCGGGCCCGAAACAGCGCTTCACTCGCGTAGATGTTGCCGACCCCGACCACGAGGTGGCTGTTCATCAAAACCTGCTTGATGGCGACGCGCCGTCGGCGCGTGACCTTGAAAAGATACTGCCCGTCGAACCGGGACTCGAGCGGCTCGGGGGCGAGGCGCGACAGTAGCGGGTGACTCTCGGGATCCTGTGTCGTGTAGTGCAGGCTTCCAAAGCGGCGCGGATCGTTGAGCCGCAGCAGATGGCCGGAGTCGAGCACGAAATCCAGGTGATCGTGTGCGAGTCGAGGCGTATGCGCGGGCAAGATGCGAAGGCTGCCGGACATACCAAGATGCAGCAGCAGTGTTCCACGTTCCAGCGTGATGAGCAGGTACTTGGCGCGCCGGCCGGCGGCTCGAATCCGCTGACCCTGGATCTGCTGTGCGAGGTCGCGCGCCACGGGCCAGCGCAATCGCGGCTCGTGCACTGCGAGCGTCTCGATCCGCCGGCCCACCACGTGCGGCTCGATTCCGCGACGTGTCGTCTCGACTTCCGGCAGCTCTGGCATGTGGAGGTCGTCCGCGACTCAGCAACCGCGCATGCGCACGAAGCCGTCCGCGTTCCAGTCCTCACTGCCGACGCCGTGGTGGACGAAGAAAAGGCCGTCCGGGTCGTACTTGTCCTTGATGCTGCGCAACCGCGCATAGTTCGAGCCCCAGTACGCCTGCTGCCAGTGCTCATTGAAGAAGTTGCTCTCGGACACGTACGAGCCAGCGTTGGGGACCACTTTTTTGAGCTCGGCGGTCGCCTGATCGATGGCGCGCGCATCCGCGTGCGCAGCGGCGACATTGATGGCAGGCCGTGGGAAGCCTGGATAGGCGGCACCTTCGCCGTCCGCGATGATGGCGAGCGCGAATGCGTCGAGCACTGCAGGGTTGGTTGCGGTATCCCGCACCGCGCCGAGCACTTCGCGCGAAGCGCCTGCCAGGCCCTTGTTGAAATGCAGCTCCACCTCCTTGTGGCGGCTTGCTGCGAAGAGTGCATCGACGAGCCGGCTCTGTGCCTGCGGCACGAGGAGTGAGACGGGCAGCCAGAGCGAGTCATAGCCATGCAGGAACGCGCCGACCTGGCCCTGATCACCGTCCCACCAGGCGTGCGTTCCCGACTCGCCCGGCCGTCGATCGCGCACCAGCGAGTGATTCTTGTCCGGATCCCACCAGGAGCGTGACTCGAAGCCGCCGGTCCTGAACTGCTGCGTCAGTTTGAAATCCTGCGGTGTGGCGCTCACCCAGTCGATGAACGGCTTCCACAGTGCCTTGCTGGTCGGAGTGTCGAGGCCCTGACTCACGAGCGAGAGCTCGAGCATGTTCTGCGGTGAGATCTTCACGCTCTCTCCCCAGTGGGGATTGAGCAGATGCTCGTGATAAAACGCGACGAACCGCGCGATCAGGCGCCGGAAGGCGTCCGATGAGTTCGCCTGAATCTTGCCGAACGCACCACCGGCGAAGCTCTGCAGGCTCGAAGTGAGGAGGGTGAGTCGCGTAACGACGCCCCAGCTGCCGCCACCGCCGCCCTTCAGTGCCCAGAACAGATCGGCGTTGGTGCACGCATTGGCAACGCGCACCCGCCCGTCGGCGGTGACGATCTCGGCCTCGAGGAGGCGCGAGGCGGCGGTGCCGTGCGCCTTTGAGAAGGAGCCGAAGCCGCCACTCTGCACCAGCCCGGCAACTCCGACGCTAGTGCAACCACCGCCCTGCACATAGCGGCCGGTCTGTGTCGTGACCGCGCTGTACAGATCGAACCAGACCGCACCCGCCTGCGCGCTGACCGCGGCGGCCGGTGCGACGTGCGCGTGGCATCCCATTGGGATGAAATCATCGTGCAGGCGCACGTCCCGCATCGCGTGCGTGCGAATCGACAACGAGTCCGGCGCATTCGATGTGCCGAGATAGCTGTGGCCCGTGCCCTTGATGACGAGGCGCAGTCGATGCGCGCGGGCGAAGTTGACCGCCGCGACCACATCCGCGGTGTCGTGCGCGTTGACGCACCACGCACTCGGCGCCGGCATCCAGGCATCGAGCCACCCTGAGACCTCGGTGCCGGAGACCTGATCCTGCAGATAGAACGGATTGCGCAGATTCTCGAGGACCTCGGCGCAGGCTGCGTCCTTGGGCGCTGCTTCGCACGCGGCCAGGAGCGGCGCACCTTTGATGAGGCGGCCGCCGACCTTGGACTTCAGGGATTCCCACTGCGCTGCATCCGGCCAGTCCGGATCGACAGGCCGCAGCCGACGTTGAGTGCAGCCGTCATGGCGCCGCGTCGCTTGTGCGTAGCCCAGCGCAGGCAGGCACGACAACCACGGCAGCGCAACGGCTCCCCGCAATAGAAAGCGTCGATCCATGCGGCGGCCGGTCCGCCCCCGCTACTTGATCTTCGACTCTTTGTAAGCGACGTGCTTGCGGACGACGGGATCGAATTTCCTGACTTCCAGCTTGTCGGGATGCAGGCGCTTGTTCTTGGTCGTGACGTAGAAGTGCCCGGTCCCCGCCGAAGACAGCAGTTTGATTTTCTCGCGCATGACGGCTTCTCCTAAATCTTCACGCCCTGGGCGCGCAGCTCAGCGACGACCGCATCGATCCCCTTCTTCTCGATCGTGCGCATGCCGTTGGTCGACACCCGCAAGGATACCCAGCGCTTCTCGTTCTCGAGCCAGAATCGCTGCGTATGCAGGTTGGGCAGAAAGCGGCGCCGCTTCTTGTTGTTGGCGTGGGATACACGGTTGCCGACGGCGGGACGCTTGCCCGTGATGTCACAGACTCTGGACATACAGAAACCTTCTAAATCAAAAGCTTGGGGCTCGCCAGCGGGGGCTGGGGCGCTCGGAGCGGGGGTTTTATACCAGCCCGCCGGATCGGCTGCAAGGCACGCTCGTTTCGAGCGCAGCCGGCAGGTGCGGTTCCATTTCTGCTCATCCGCAGCCCATTCGACCCTCGTGCGCGGGTGCCCGACGCCCGCAGACTCGTACGCGATGGGGATCCGACACTGGCCCAAGCTGGAGCGTCCGCGCGAGAAGCTGCTCGCGCGGGGTGCCGGTGCGCTGTCCGATGCGGAGTTACTCGCGGTGCTGTTCGGCTCCGGCGTGCGCGGAGGTACGGCCGTTGACCTCGCCCGCGGCTTGCTCAGCGAGTTCCGCTCGCTGCGCGAGCTCCTGAGCGCCGAGCCGAAGCGCTGTCTCGATCGCCCGGGACTCGGCCCCGCCCGCTACTGTCTTCTGCAGGCGGCGCTGGAGCTCGCGCGCCGCCATTATCGCGAGATCATGACGGTCGGTCCGGCGCTCGAGGCTCCGCAAGCCGCACGGGACTTTCTGCTCGCGCAGCTTCGCGATCGCCCACACGAAGTCTTTTGCGTCCTCTATTTGGATAACCGGCATCGCGTCATCGCCTTCGATGAGCTGTTCCGCGGCACCATCGATGGCGCGAGCGTGCATCCGCGCGAAGTGGTCCGCCAGACACTCGCGCACAACGCCGCCGCCGTGATCCTCGCGCATAACCATCCGTTATGTGGCGTCGCGGTTGTCACCACCGGCGGTGTCACGTCCACGATGGCTTTCCCTGGATAGCTTCGAGCGATGATCGGCTGGACGCAGCTCGCTCTACCGCTGCCGCGGGTGCGCGATCGCGAGGAGGCCTCCGCCGCGGCGGAGCAGGTATCGCAGCGGCTCTGGGTACAGGAGCGCGATGAGCTGAGGCTCGCGACCGCAGCGGAGATCATCGCTGCCGCGCGCCGCGCCATGACTCGGCGAGTACGTCGCGGGACGGCGCTAGACTCGCCCCATGCGGTGAGGGAGTTCCTGGCTCTCAAGCTCGGTGCGCTCGAGCACGAAATCTTCGCTGTCCTGCTGCTTGATGCCCGGCACCGACTGATCGAGTACGTGGAGCTGTTTCGCGGCACGATCGATGGGGCAAGCGTTCATCCGCGGGAAGTGGTGAAGCTCGCACTCGCGCGCAATGCCGCTTCGCTCGTGATCGCCCATCCACACCCATCGGGTGAGCCAACCCCAAGCCACGCGGACGAGCTCATCACCGCGCGGCTGCGCGAAGCGCTCGCTCTGGTTGACATCCGAGTGCTCGATCACATCATCGTCGCGGGCGGCGAAACCCTCTCGATGGCTGAGCGTGGACTGTTCTAGGCATCAGAGGATCAGACAAGGGTGGCCCTTGCTCATCCGCGCCTGAGCTCGGCCGGTCGGTGGTCCAAACGTCTGCGCAGATCCGAAAGCTCCTGTTCGCGACGGCTAAGTAGCGCCTGTGCTTCTTTGTAGGCCTGGTAATAGTGATCGAGGAGTGAGGCCAACTTCGAAACCCGCAGGCGAAGTGCGGCAAGCTCAGCCTCCTGTGTTCGCACGGTCTCGAGCCGTCGCACAGGTGGCTGTCGCTCGGCCTGACTGAGCTTGAGCGCACGGAAATCCTCGAGCACGTCCGGGTGATACCGGTACAGGGAGTTGCGCGATACGGCGGCCAGCTCGCAAAGTGCGCTCACGGTGAGCTGTCGGCTCAAGTGTTCTTTGCTCGCCTGAGCAAGTCGGTCGAGAGCTTGCCTCAAACGTTCGGCGGCGGAGGCCGGCATCAGACCGAATCCTTTTGCGGCACCGTGTCGATCGAGCGCACCGTGGCGAGGGCCTCCTTGAGGCGCTGGCGCGCGATGCGCAAGGTCTGCGTTGGCAGAGCGGGTTCGTTGAGCAATGCCTCATTGCGGCGCACCTGCTCAAGCCAATAGTCTCGATGCTGCTTTGAGACGGCGAAGTTGCGGCAGCTGGCACAAGTGGAGGGTTCCCGGCGCAAAGGGTTGGGGCCGACCGAGCTGCCTGAGCAGGCGCTGTACTCCTGCCGATAGACGCAGAATCCCCAGTCGCACACCCCCAGAGTAAGTCCGGCATCGACGAGCATGCGCGCATAACGCGCCAGGTCCTGCTTCATGCGCGCGCCGCGGAAGCGTGGGCGCTTCGCCAGGATCTCGGCACCGGCGCGACCACCAAGTCTCGGCGCGCTCAGCATGTGTTCCCAGGCGCAAACCGACTGCTCAAGGATGCCGGCCTCGATCTCGAGGTTGAGGCGATAGTCGCTGCCGACATAACCGCGATCGGTGATGCCGCGCTCTCGATGACCGAGATGCTGGCCGAGGGCGAACAATGCCGAGCGATCCCGCAGCGCTGCGAAGTGCACGAATGTCTTGCGTCCTTGGTGGGTCGAGAGCTGCCACCGCCGACCCTGATACAGAGGCAGCTCGAACTAGGCGCTGCAGCGCCTGAGAAGCAAGCGCATCCCGGTGGTGCTCAGCACGCGAAGTGGGAGCGAGCAATCGGCTCGCCACTCGCTCGCGCCCCAACCACGTCCGCTGGCTCGCAACCACAGCTCTGGGCGAGCCGAGCGCTTGCGGTGCGGGGCGGAGAGGGCCTCGAGCATGCTGATCGCGTGCAGTGCGGGCGCGGGTGCGACCCACTCGTGGGGCCGACCGTGGTAGGCGCGCCTCACGCTTGAAGATCGCGCCGACGATGACCGCGAGTCCGGCTGCGTCTGCCACATCTTCAGATGCGAGTGCTGTACGCATCCTTCGCGCAGCTGCAGAATCTCGCTGGCGCGCGGGCCAACCAGGTACGAGATCACGATGAAACAGGCGGTGTAGAGCACATCGAGGAGCTGAGCAAGATCGGCGGCGGACCGAATGCCGCGCCGTCCGCTTGGCGTGGTCGACCTCTGATTGCCTTGAGAGCGCGCATGGCCGCCTTGCGCCAGGACTCCCTTGAAGTGCAGCGCGCTGCTGCAGCGCGCTCACGCTCGCCGCATAGATCTCCCGAGCACGCAGCAGCTCGACAGAGTTCGCTGAGAGGAACTCGAGGGCCTGCTGAACCAATGGCACAGCGATTATCTGCGGCGTGTAAGGCCAGCGCCGCGCGTTGGCATCGCAGACCCGGGCGAGGCTGCCTGTGCTTTGCCCAGCGCAGGGGTCGACGGTGAGCCCATCACCGATCTCGCTGCGATAACGATGTAGATACGAGAGCAGATCCAGGTACTTCTGCACCGTCGTGCGCGCCAGGGGCCCCTTGTGATTGGTTCGTTGCTCGATCGAGCGCTGGAATCGCAGCAGCGCGCTCGCGTCGAGATCCGCAAATCGCGAGAAGCCTTCGGCATCCATCCAGCGCACCAGCCCGCGGAGGTAGCGGAAATACCCGCGACGGTCGTCGCGCGCTGCGCAAGACCTGTGCCGAGGCTGCGCGTGCGGATCAGCGCGATGAGCTTGCGCGAGGTCTCAAGGAGCTGCGCGCAGGACGGGTCGGTCAAGCGTCGACCGCTTGGCAAGGGCGAAATCCCACACGATCCGATGGGGCGCTCGTGTCTCCAGCGCGTTGGTGGGTGTGAAAATCCAGCGTCGTCATCCCAGCGTGAATTGATGAGGAACCACTCGCGCGGGTCTTGGTGCTGCGCGATAGACCTAAGACTCGTACTCGCGGTGGTGTTGCGCTTGAAAGGCCGCAGGCGCGCTCATCAGCGCAGCTCCGGCAGCGGTGGCAGGGAGTTCTGCAGCCGGCCGCGGCTGCGAGTTCCTTCGTCGGCAAAGCGCGGCAGAATGTCCTCCTCGAGGATGCGCAGCAGCGGCGCGTAGAGCGCCTGCCAGCGCAGCCGGATGAATCGCCTCGCGGCGGCACGCAGATGATCGCGTGCCTGCAGCAATCGGGCGAGCGAGGCGGCATCACCGGCAATGATCGCGTTCGGACACGTGAAGCAACCGAGAAAGTTCGTGCAAAGCTCGCCAGGCCGGGTCCCGGCGGCGATGCCGGCGAGCGGATCCTTGCAGTCAAAACCGAACATCGATACGGCCGGTCCGCGGGGGCGGTGCGGTGCTGAGCCCATGTGGCGTCGACTGGTCGTCCTTCTGAGGGCCGGTGTCCCTGACGCGATCGACTCGATATGACCCAGGAAGGCCTGCTGCAGAGCGCAGCGACGCGCACGCGATGCTGCGCCTCTGACCTCGGGCGCCTCGACGTAACGAGACGGTCGTGCCGATCTGCCGATGGTTGGCGACGGCCTTGACCTGCGCAGATCTCCTGAGGCCCGATAGAACGCGCTCAACACGCTAGGACGGATCGAGGCGAGCGAAAAGTGTGGTAAGGCCATGCCGCGGCAGAATGCCGTTCCGAAGCGTGCTCTTCGCCATCGCGGTCGACCAGGCGCTGACGCCGCGCAGCCTTTAAACAGCAGCAACCGGTCGCGCACGATCGCGCGCGCTCGCGTGCGGCCGCATGCCGGCGCGTCCAATCGACGGATCTCTCGCACCAGTGCGGGCGGCTCGAACGGGTCGGTGGTGCGAAAGGAGCGGCGTTGCATCGCGCCGGCGCGGCGCTTGTCCCACACGCAGCATCTGCCGGTCATCGAGCAGCGGAATCGGTTGCAGACAGTCGCAGGTAAGCTCGGCGATCGGTTCCGGGTTGCCGGCGGTATGGATCAGAATCGCGAAGTAGTAGGGCAGCAGCGACTCGGCGCCGCGGATACAGGTACGGCTCGACCTGCTTGCAGCCACCGTACCGCGTGAGTGCGCGACGGAGCGCGATGATGACCTTGGCGACTCGAGGAGCACCTTGCTGATCGGGACGATCCCGCCGTAACGCTGATCGATCGCATTCAAGCAGTCCGCCGAAGCGAGCCTGGCCGGGTCGCGGCCGACCCCGATCGGCAGCGACGCTCGCGCTCCCGCGCGCTGCGCTGAGGGCGCGCAGCGCCGTGATGTCGCGCTCGCAGGCTTTGAGAATCGCGCGCAGCTCCTGCGCGCGGACAGCCTCGTGAGCATGCCCGCTGTCGCGGTTGCGGTATGGGAAGGGGTTGAACGGGATAGTGCAGCTCACCGAGCGTGCCGGGGCGGCAACGCGCCAGCCACTGCAGCAGCATGCTCAGCGTCGTGTAGGCCCCGACGCGCTTGACTTGGTCCAGGGCTGCGCCGTTGGGCGGCACTGGGCGTTTAGCCACTCGATGTAGCGCACCAGCAGGCCGTGATGAACGTCGGCCAGGCTCTTGAGCGCTCGCGCACTCCGCGACAAAGCGCGACGAAGACTTTAACGTGCGCCCACAGCGTGCACGATCTGTTGTGCGGAGCGCACGCCGAAGTGGTTCCAGAATGCATCCGCGAGCGCGCGCCGTACATCCGGCGGCAGCGACAGACGTGGAGAAATCGATGACGCTGCCACGCACTTGCCGCGGCGCATCGATGCGCTCGAGCGGCACCCTGTGAGACCGCCGATCTTTGTCGCAGCCAGCGACGCAAGCGCATGTGCGCCGCGCGGCTCGCATCACCCGTCCACTCCCGACATGCAACGAATCGAGCACTTCGCTCAATACGCAGGTGTCGACCGCAATCGCACGCAGATACCGATCGGTCGTCTCGATATGCTCGTGCCCCATCAGCACCTTGACGATCAGCAGCGGGTTGATCGACGGCGCCTTGCTTGGCGAGCCGCTCGAGCCGCGCGAGCATCATGCACGCGAATGTGGCGCGCAGCAGGTGAGTCGTCGCCTTGAATCCGCAAGCGGCGCCTGAGCGCTGAATGACTTGCTGGTAGTGGTTCTTGGTCACCGGCGATCGCCGCGGCTGCCGATGAAGAGACGGGGTCCGGCTCCGACCGCACCGCGCCTGCGGTTTGGCGCGCGCAAGCCACGCGCGATCGCTGAGCAGAGACGTAGCCCGCCGTCTCCTCCAGCAGGCTTGCGGGCGCAATGACGTAGCCTCTTGCGGCCCTTCCGCACCACATCGACGAGTCTGATAGCGGACTCATCGCCGGCATCGCGGTCACGGGCGCGCTTGCAAGCACATCCGCGACCGTGAGCCGCAGCAGCTCGCTCACTCGCAAGCCCGGTGTAGAGCTGCCAGCGCGCCATCAAATCGTACGGCGGAGCGAGCTCCGCGAGGAGCTCGCGCGCCTGCGCCGTCGTCAGCGGCCGTGGCAGGCTCGCAAACTGCCGCAGCACAAAAAGTCGGCGCTCGGCATCGTCATGGGTGGTGACCCGCGCCACCGCTGGCCGACGGGTGACCTCGAAATCGTTCGCCGCGGCCGATCAGACGCCGAGCGCTGCAACCAACCCGTGCGCACCGCCCACTCATAGAAGCGCAACACGCCGCGGACACGGTGGTTGATCGTGCGGATGCTGTAGGGCCGCCGCGTGTGTGCGCTTGGCTCCAGCAGCATCCGGTTGCGGTAGGCGACGAGATCGGCCGCGTCCGCGTCACTCCAGACGATGCCGGTTCTGTTCGAGTGTCTCGAACCAGTCGTACAGAATCTCGGCATAGGTGCGCAGCGTATCGGCGGTATGGGCGCGCTGCACGGCATGTTCGTGCAGAGAAGGCGACGGCCGGCTCGATGAGCTCGAGCTCTGCGGTGAACAGCAACGGAAAGCCGCTCCGGCCTTGGCTCACGCAGACGGATCGTCGCGGCCGCAGTCGCGGCCGCATCGCGAGCGCCTCGGGCACCTCCGCGGGCGGATGGCAGCGCCCCCTTACGGATGATCTCGACCACGCGACGCCAGCCTGGCTCGGTGAGATGCTTGACGGCATCCACGAACGACAGCCCGAGCACATGCATCGCCAGGTCGATGGCGCCGCCACCGCCCTTGCGCGGCCCGCGTGTCGTACCACTTGGGCCCGGTGGTCAGAATCTCGAAGTCGCCCCGTACCGTATGCGCTGCCAGCGGCGGCTGCCGGCGTGTTTTGACCGGCTCGAATGTCGGATCCGGCCTTCAGACCGATCGCCAGGTGCGCCAGGACGTGCTCGCTCGGCAGCTCGCGCAAGCGCGCCAAGAGCTCAGCGCTGAATGATCGACGCACCGTCGACCTCTCACGTAAGCTTCCCCGCCACCTCGGACCTCCCCGGGCTACTCGCCTCTCAATGGAGGCTGGGGCTACTCGAAGTGTGCGGCACTGTAGAGTGGCAAAACCGAGTCGCAATAAATGGTGGTTACACCCAGAAATGCAACCTAACACCCGTCAGGCGTCGCCGAGCCGAGTCATGCCGACGAACTCATCACGCGCCGTCTGTGCGATGCGCTCGCGCTCGTCGACGTGCGCGTGCTCGATCACGTCATCGTCGGCGACGGGCGCTGTCTTTCATTTGCCGAGCGTGGGTTGATCTGACGTGCCGCTCCCTTGGCCACGACCTGCGTCAGGTTAGCCGGAGCGACCGGTTTGCGGGAGTCAGGTCACAAAAAACGGCGCAGACGAGCCAGTGGTTTGCCTGCCGCGAAGGCGCGTCCGATAATGCTCCTCAGCATGCAAGCCAAGCGCATCCTGCTCGGCGTGACCGGCGGCATTGCCGCCTACAAGAGCGCGGATCTCGTGCGCCGCCTGCGCGAGCGCGGAGCGGAAGTACAGGTCGTCATGACACGCGCCGCGCGTGAATTCGTGACGCCCATGACGTTTCAGGCGCTGTCGGGCCGCACGGTGCGCACGGATCTGTGGGACCCGGCCGCCGAGGCGGCGATGGGACACATCGAGCTCGCGCGCTGGGCCGACCTCATTCTCATTGCACCCGCGAGCGCGGATTTTCTGGCGCGCCTTGCAGGAGGATTCGCGGACGACCTCCTCGCGACTCTTTGCCTTGCGAGCGCTGCACCGATCGCAGTGGTGCCGGCCATGAATTGGCTCATGTGGGCCAACGAGGCGACTCAGGCGAACATCGAGCGTCTGCGCCAGCGCAACGTGCGCGTCCTCGGCCCAGCCGAAGGCGATCAGGCGTGCGGCGAGGTGGGCTTCGGTCGCATGCTCGAGCCCACGGAGATCGTCACGCTCAGCACGGCGCTGCTCGCACCGCACGGGCCGCTCAGTGGTCGGCGCGTCCTGATCACCGCGGGGCCTACGCGCGAGCGCATCGATCCGGTGCGCTTCGTGAGCAATCGCAGCTCGGGTCGCATGGGCTTTGCGGTGGCCGAGGCCGCACGTGAGGCCGGCGCTGACGTGGTGCTCATCACCGGCCCGGTCGCGATCCCCGCACCCGCCGGTATCCGGCGCATCGATATCGAGAGTGCGGCGGATATGCTCGGGGCCGTGCAGCGCGAGTTGGCGGGCGTGGACATTTTCATCTCGACGGCGGCAGTCGCCGATTACCGGCCCGCGCATCCTCCGGAGCAGAAGATCAAAAAAAGCGCCGAGCGGCTTGCGATCGACATGGAGCGCACCGTCGACATCGTTGGCACCGTCGCGGCGCGGCCCGACCGCCCGTTCGTGGTCGGCTTCGCTGCGGAAACGGAGCTCGTCGAGCAGCACGCCCGCGGCAAGATGCTGCGCAAGAACCTCGACATGATCGCGGCCAACGAGGTCGGCCACGACAAGGCCTTCGACTGCGAGGACAACGAGCTCATCGTCCTGTGGCGCAGCGGGCGCCGGCAGCTCGCCCGCGCGCCGAAGTCCACGCTGGCGCGCGAGCTCATCGCGCTCATCGTCGAGGTCAGCGGCGAGCGCTCCGTGCGCGACAGCGCGAGCGCCTAGCACGTTCGCATGGTGCGACCCGCGCGGCGTGCCCTCAAGGTACGCATTCTCGATGAACGCCTGGGCCGGGAGCTGCCCTTGCCTGCGTACGCGACGGACGGCTCGGCGGGGCTCGACCTGCGCGCCTGCCTTCAGTCTGCGCTCGAGCTTGAGCCGGGGAAGGCCGAATTGATACCGACCGGCCTTGCCATCCATCTCGATGACCCGGGGCTTGCGGCGATGATCCTTCCGCGCTCAGGCCTCGGCCACAAGCACGGCATCGTGCTCGGCAATCTCGTCGGCCTCATCGACTCCGACTATCAGGGGCAGCTCATGGTGTCGTGCTGGAACCGCGGCCGGGAGCCTTTCACCGTGCGGCCGGGCGAGCGCATCGCGCAGCTCGTCGTGGTGCCGGTCGTGCAGGTCGAGCTCGAGATCGTGTCGGATTTTGAAGCGAGCGCGCGCGGCGCGGGCGGCTTCGGTCACTCCGGCCGCGGCTGAGCCGACATCAACGCGCGGCCGTCGTGGTCGGCGGTGTATGCAGCTCGCGATAGCGGTCGATGTCGGCTTGGAACTGGGCGCGGGTCGAGACCACCTCGCGATCCTTCGCGACGAGCGCCGTGCCCTGCGTGCGCATCTCGTTGAGCGTGTGCACGACATCCTGCGCGAGCTCATCGGGCAGGCGCCGAGCGCCACTCTGCGAGTTGTAGGGCTTGTACGTCAGCATGCGTGTCTGCAGCACCAGCAATCGCTCATGCAGACTCGAGACGTACTGCTGCGCAGCGACGCGCTGCGCGCGCAGCTGCTCGAGCCGCTCATCGCGCAGCTGCTCGATGTCCTTCACCGAGGTGTAGGTCGCGAGCAGGAATGTGTCGTGCTGCTTCTGCTCGGCAAGCTGCTGCTGCTGACGCGCCTCGTCGGCGAGCTGCGAGCCGCTCTTCTGCGCGGCGCGACGGCTGACCTCCACGCCCTGATTATTGAGTACGGCGCTTTCCTGCTGTGCGGCTTGCGGCGGCAGGCTGTCGCCGTAGTGCACGGTGCCGTTTTCATCGACCCATCGATAGACCGGCGCGCCCTTCGAGCTGGTGCTGATCGGGGCCGCGGTTGCCGCACCCACGCAGGCAAGCGCGGTCGCAGCGATGACAAAGAGCAAGCGAGCAGACATGCAACCCCTCCGGGCCAGCAACCGTCATATTCTGACGGAGCCGTGCCGCGAGGCAACATCATGAAGGCCCATATCGCTCGCGATACGCCCGCATCGATGTGAGGTATTCCGCAGAAATGCGCGCCAGCGCGCCGCGGCCCTCGGCGAGCGCCTCGATGAGCTCGGCAAGTGTGATGATGCTCACACAACGCACGCCGTACTGCGATTGCATCTCTTCGACCGCCGAACGTGTGCTCTGACCGCGTTCCTGCCGATCGAGCGCGAGCAGCACGGCAGCCGGGCTTGCCCCCGCCGCGCGAATCAACTCGATGGCCTCGCGCTTGGCGGCGCCATCGGAGATCACATCGTCGACGATCACGACTCGGCCTGCGAGTGCAGTGCCGACGATCGAGCCGCCCTCGCCGTGGTCCTTCGCCTCCTTGCGGTTGAAGGCGAACGGAACGTTGCGTCCGTGATGCTCCGCAAGCGCGACTGCGGTCGTCGTCGCAAGCGGAATTCCCTTGTAGGCTGGACCGAACAGCATGTCGAACTCGACGTTCGCCTCGATGAGCGCTGCTGCGTAACAGCGCCCGAGCGTCGCGACCGCGGCGCCATCGCTGAACAGACCGGCGTTGAAGAAGTAGGGACTCTCGCGACCGCTCTTCAACCTGAAGCTGCCGAAGCGCAGCGCGTTGCGGGCCAGCGCGAGCTCTATGAATGTGATCTGGTATTCACGCATGACGAGTACCGCTAGGATTGCCGGGTGCGAATTATTACATTGAATGTCTGCGGGCTTCGCTCAGCCGCGCGCAAGGGTTTGTTCCGCTGGCTTGCACGCCAGAATGCCGACTACGTTTGCCTGCAGGAGACCCGATGCCACCTCCATCAGCTGGTTGACCATGACGTTGCGATTCCGGGCTACCACAGCTTCTTCTGCGATGCGAAGCGCAAGGGCTACGCAGGCGTAGCCCTGTACTCGCGTCATGAGCCCGACAAAGTGATCCACGGCTTCGGCGTGCGCGAGTTCGACGCGGAGGGCCGCTACCTGGAGCTGCAGCGCGGTGAGCTTTCGGTGGTCTCGCTGTACATGCCCTCGGGCTCCTCCGGGCCGGAGCGGCAGGCCGCCAAATTCCGGTTCCTGGACGCGTTCATGCCCTTCCTGCAGCGCCTGCGCAGACGGCGGCGGCATTACATTCTGTGCGGCGACTGGAACATCGCTCACAAGGCGATCGATCTCAAGAACTGGAAGGCGAATCAGAAGAACTCCGGCTTCCTCCCCGAGGAGCGTGCCTGGATGGACCGAGTGTTTGGTCCCGCAGGCTACGTCGATGCCTTTCGCGAAGTGAACCCACAGCCGGATCAATACACCTGGTGGTCGAATCGGGGTCAGGCCCGTGCGAAGAACGTGGGGTGGCGCATCGATTATCACGTTGTGAGCCGCTCGCTCGCCGGACGTGCCCGTCGCGCGAGCATCTACCGCGACGAGCGCTTCTCCGATCACGCCCCGCTCACGCTGGACTACGAGCTGTGAGTGCGCTCAGCGAGCGGGCACCCGCACCCGCACCCGTGACGCCTCGGCTGAGAGCGGTGCTCGCAAGCCCGAAGCTGCTCGCGATCATGCTGCTCGCAGCATCCTCCGGCTATCCGAATCAGCTCACCGAGACGGCGTTCCAGGCGTGGCTCAAGGATTCGGGTGCGACCAACACGACGATCGGGCTGCTGTCCTATGTGTCGTTGCCGTACCTGTTGAAGTTCCTGTGGGCGCCTCTCGTCGATCGCTACCCGCTGCCGTTTCTGGGCCGGCGGCGTGGCTGGATCTTCGCCATGCAGCTCGCGCTTGCGGGGGCGATCGCGCTGTTCGCGCTGCAGGATCCCACACGCGCGCTGGGTGCGATCACGGTGTGTGCCGTCGCCATCGTGCTGTTCTCTGCGACTCAGGACATTGCGATCGACGCCTACCGCACTGACGTGTCGCTGCCGAGCGAGCGCGGTCCGGCGGCGGCGGCGACCAACCTCGGCTACCGGGCCGCCGCCTGGATCGCCGCGGCAGCCGCGCTGCTCGTGGCGGACTATTTCGGCTGGCGGCTCGCCTTCCTGATTCTCGCGGCGATCATGGCCGTGTTCTGTCTTGCGACGTGGTCGGCGCCCGAGCCCGTTTATGCGGACCGACCGCCGCGAAGTCTTGCGGAATCCGTGATCGAACCCCTGCGGGAGCTTCTCGGCACACCGAGCGCTGCCGCCCTGATCACCGTCGTCTTGCTCTTCAAGATTGGTGATGCCTTCGCCATGAAGCTCTTCACGCCCTTCATGATGGACGTAGGCTTCTCAAAGACGGAGATCGCCCTGATCGTGAAGGCGCTGTTCACGGCGAGCGCAATCGCGGGCTCGATCGCGGGCGGCGTGTTCATGATCAGGCTCGGACTGCTGCGTTCGATGCTGATCTTCGGACTGCTGCAGGCCGTGACCAATCTGCTTTATTGCGCGTTGGCTGCGGCGGGCAAGAGCTACGTTCTGATGATTACCGCGGTCGTCGTCGAGCACTTCGCAGGCGCCATGGGGAACATCGCCTCGGTTGCGCTGATGATGGCCCTGTGCGACGTGCGCTACAGCGCGTTTCAGTACGCGTTGCTGTCGGCGCTTGCACTCGCTCCGCGCTACAGCCTGGGATATCCCGCCGGTTGGGTTGCCGACCACGGTGGCTGGTACACCTATTACGTGGTCAGCTTCGCCATCGCGTTGCCGGGACTCGCCATGGTCTGGCTGTCGCGCAACAAGATCGAAGCGCTCGATCGACGCACCCGATAGCGCAAGCCTGATGACCGATCTGCCGGCCCTGGATCTGGAGCGAGTGATCTGTCGCGTGTCGGATCTCGATGAGACTGGCGCGAGAGCCTTTACGATGGGTGCAGGACCGTGGCCGTTGCGCGGATTCGTCGTGCGTGTCCGCGATCAGATCCGCGCGTACGTGAACCGCTGCCCGCATGCGCAGCATCCGCTCAACCTTCGGCCGCACAAGTTTCTGACGGCGGATGGCGCGCTCATTCTGTGCAACTCGCACGGCGCGCTCTTTGAGAAGGAAAACGGCTACTGCGTGGCGGGACCCTGCGCAGGGCAGTCCCTGCGTGCCCTGCCGATCATCGTCGATTGCGGGTATGTCCTCTTGAGCGAGGATCCCGCGTGTTACGCAGAGGAATGAGTCCGGAGGGTCAGCGCGACTCGAAGATATCAATGCCGTCGAGGCCACTCGCGCGGATGTCCCGCTCGTCGCTGTAAGGATCCGAGCGCGACCCTTCCTGCTCCGGCTCGACGTTGACGGACCCGCTCCAATCCTCCGGAGGCTCGGCCGCCTCGAGAGCGCGGTCCTCACAATGCGATTCCCAGTCCTCGACATCCATTTCCTGCACCGTGCCGTCGAAATACTGAATTTCGATCGTTCCGTCATCGTCATCGACCGCCACCACTTCGAACAGCTCGCCGCCGCTCAAGCGATACCAGTCGCCGACACTCGGTTGCGGGAATGCCATCGTGCACCTCCTACTCGCTCGCGAGCCTGAAGCGGTTTCATGTTGCGCCTCGCGCGTGATGCTTTCAGAACGTCCATGAGCGAACGAGCGTGGACCTTTCAGCGCCGGCGGTACGCAAGCTCCCAGACTTCGTGCCCGAGACGCTCGCCACGTTTTTCAAAGCGTGTCGCATTGCGGCGTGGATCGCGCGGCACGAACCCATCACTCGCCGACAGATTCTCGAGCGCACTGCAGGCGTCCAGGACTTCCAGCAAGTGCTCGGCATAAGGGCCCCAGTCGGTCGCGATCTGCAGCTGGCCTCCGGGTTTGAGTCGCTCGGCCATCGAGGCCGCAAATGGCGCTTGGATCAGTCGGCGTTTGTGATGGCGCTTCTTGGGCCACGGGTCGGGAAACAGGATGTAGATCTCATCGATCGAGCCGTGCGGGATCTGACGTGCGAAGACCTCGACGGCATCGTGGCTGCTGACGCGCACGTTCTGCACTCCCAGGCTCTCGAGTGACATGAGCAGGCGACCCACCCCGGGAGGGTGAACCTCGATGCCCAGGTAGTCGCGATCGGGATTTGCGCGAGCGAGCGCCGTCAGGTTCTCGCCATTGCCGAAGCCGATCTCGATGATCCGTCCCGCCCGGCGCCCGAACAGCGCATCCAGATCCAGGACCAGAGGCTCGAATTCGACGCCAAAGCGAGGCCACAGCTCTTTCAGAGCACGCTGCTGCGCCGGCGTGATGCGCCCGCCGCGCACCACGAAGGAGCGAATCGTGCGCGGATGATCCAGCTCGCTCATGCCGGCGGGCCGAACTGCGGTACTTCGAGGGTCAGCTCAGGACTGGCTCCGCAACGAAGCTCCGCTGCAGTTCCAAAAAACAGGGGTCGTTGCTCGATGCCGTGCCCGGCGGGCACGCCGGCGAGGACAGGGATGCGCTGCTCCGTTGCAAAGCGCGCCAGCACAGGCTCGATGAGATTACTGCCATCGACCTCGTCCCCGCCGGTGAAGCTTCCCAGAACGATGGCCTGGAGGCCCTCGAGCGCGCCGGCCTGTGCAAGATGCTGCAGCATGCGATCGACGCGGTAACCCCGCTCGCCAGTGTCCTCGAGGAAAAGGATGCCGCGATGCGCGCGCTGGAGGCGAGTTCCAAGTGTGGTTTGCAGGACGGTGAGGTTGCCTCCAAAAACCCGTCCCTCGATGCGCTGGCGCCGGCGCGCACCACCGTTCAGAGCGCGCAGGGATGCGAAGGTCACCTCGCGTTCAGCGCCGAGCAGAACGTCCTTGAGCGCGTGCAGATCCTGCGCGGAATGTCGTCCGCTGCCCAGCGGGTCGAGAAGCGGGCCGTGCAGGGAGGGCCAGCGCCAGTGCAGGTTCAGAAAATAATGAATGGTGGTCGCATCGCTGTAGCCGACGAAGAGCTTGGGTCGGGCGGGACGGGGCAGGGCCCGCAGCCGCTCGATGAGCCGGATGGCGCCATAGCCCGCACGCACGCACCATACCGCCCGACTGTCACGTGCCGTCAGTGCGCGCTTGAGGTGCCTGAAGCGGACGGCGTCGCTGTTGGCGCACAACAGATCCGCGCCGAACAGGTCCGGCGGAACTCGCGCCTCGAGGCCCAGGCCTTCGAGCCACGCGACGGCTTTCGCGACGCTCTCGCCGCTCGCGCGGAATCCGGGCGCGACCACATCCACGAGGTCGCCGCGCCTCAAAATGGCGGGCATCTTGAGTTCGTGCGAGTCGCGCCGCAGTCAGCGGCGCATTTTCAGGGCGTTACCCTGGAAGAAACCCTCGACGCTGTCGAGGTCGATGATGAGCGGCACGCCTTTGCGCTCTTTGTCGAGGTTGCGCTCGAGTTCCGGGGAGTTCGCGTAAACCGCCTGACGAACGGCCTCCGAGTTGTCGATGCGTCCGCGGCCACGAAAGGACAGGAATGCCTTCGTGGGGCCGAGCTCCCCATACAGAAGACTGATATGAACGCTCCCGTCCCGGACTGCCTTGACGATGCCGCCCTCGGGGTTGCGGACCCAGATCGCGAGCTGCGTGTCGCTATAGGTCTGCACGCTGCCGCGGAAGGACAGCTCGGGACGGCCATCGGGGCCGACATACGCGACGCTCAGCATGCGGCCATGATCGAGAGCGTGATTGATGGTGTCGCGCAATGCGCTGCCGAGTCTCAACTCGGAGGAAGGTGCCTGTGAGCTCATGCGTGCTAACTCCGTGAGGGGCGTCAATCTTATGGCATACGGCAGCTGAAATTCTTCGCATCGTCCGTGCTGCCCGAGCCGCCATAGGCCGCCGTGCGCGGGTAGGCGCACAAAGGCCGGGTGCGATCGATCGTGCCCTTGGTCTGGTGCGACGCGATCATCTGCTCGGGTGCCGTGCCGTGCTCGACCCACGCCTCGAGCGCGCCCAAGGCATCGAACGTGTCCGGACCCGGGCCGCCACCACAGTGATTGACTCCCGGCGCCATGAAGAGCCGTGCGAAGTCCGAGATCGCAGCGACGGCGGCGGCTTCCGAGGTGGAAGACGAGCGGGTCCGCTTCGCAAAAAACTTTGCCACGGTGCGGTAATACTCGAGCGTGTGCAAAGGTGAGATGAGCGGATCATCCCAGCCGTGCCAGAGGATCAACTTGCCACCGGCGCCGCGGAATGCTGCAAGATCCGGACTGAAATTGTTGAGCGCCGCGCCGAGCTTGGCATCTGCCTGACGCACGTCACGCTCGTAGTCGATGCGGTGGAAGTCCCAGCTTGGATCACCGAACACCATGTCCTTGAAGGTGCTCGAGGCGAGGGCCGCCACGAACGGCTGGCGGGTCAGCGGCAACGCATACTCGACGCCGCGAGGCCATCCCGGGTAGATGACCGCGCCGGATGAGTCGTGCAGGCCGTCGTAGATCTTCTGCAGTGCCGCCACTTCCCGCCCCGTCAGGCAGCGAGAAGAGTCCTGACCCGGGTGGCAAGCGAGCTCGCTCGGCGCAAAGCCGCACGCCTGTGGGTTTTGCAGAAGCCCGTCCTTCACCCCATCGGCGCCGTCGCATTTCGCCAGCACGGCATCCGTGATGAGCCTGAACTTCTCGACCGCAATGTCCTGTGCAGCGAGGTACGTCCAAAGCGTCCCGGCGTGCAGGTGAATGACTTCGAACGCCGGCGCGCCGGCGATGATGCCGTTGTACTCGCGCGGGTAGCGCTGAGCCTCCGTCATGCCCTGCCAGCCGCCGGATGAGCACCCGACGAAGTAGGAGAGCCGCGGCTTCGAGCCGTAGAAAGCCGAGACGATTTCCTTGGATCGCAGCGCCGTCTCGTGCTGTGCGCGATAGCCCTGGTCGATGATGAGCTCCGGATGGCCGAGCGCCCAGCTTCCCGGATCGGGGCTGGTGCTGACATGTCCCATGTCGGTGCTCGAAACGGCGTAGTGGCGTCGCAGGCCTGTCGCGAGCGCCGTGTACACGATGGCTCCGGCATAGCCGCCGTTCCCGGTTCCTTCGAACTTCCCGTTCCACTCCGCGAGCGGCAACCACACTTCGAATTGAATGGCGGGGGCGATCACACCGCGTACGCGACAGAAAGCGGGCAGGCCCTGAAGTGGCGCCGGGGCGCGCGCATCGGGTGCAGCAGTCGGGGCGGGTGCCGTGAAGGAGCCGCTGTCCTGGACATCCGCGGCCACGATCCGAGTGTCTTTGAGCTTGAGGCTCGGAATGCGACCGCAATCGGCCCCGGTGGCCGCATGAGCCAAGGGACTCGTCGCGGTGCCGAGCACCAGCAGGCCAACGCCGAGCCCAAGCAGTCCACGACCCATGACGCCCCCTCTCGTACAGGCAACCGCCGGTGTCTGCAGATTCTATCCGGAACCTGTGCGCAGCCTTGCGAGTTTGTGAGTGGCGGCCGTGCCGCAGGACCGGAGTGCGTGCGTGAGCGAGGAGTCAGACCACCCGTCCGACCGTCCGCAGCGCAAGAATCCCTTTGATCGCCCCGCCGTCCGAATCGGCGGCGTTGTCGTCGCCGTGCTCCTGCTTGTCGGCGCGCTCGGCTGGTGGCTTCATGCGCGGCGCTTCGAGTCGACCGACGACGCGTTCATCGACGCCCACATCGTGCATCTCGCGCCGCAGATCAATGGGCAAGTCGTCACCGTTCTCGCGCGGGACAATGAGTTGGTGCGCGCGGGCCAGCTGCTGGTGGAGATCGACCCGGCGAACCCGCATGCTCGCTTCGAGCAAAGCGAGGCTCAGCATGCGCAGTCCGAGACCGAGCTCGGTCAGTCCCAGGCGCAGCTGATCGCAAGCACGGCAAGCCGCAAGCAGGCCGTCGCGAATCTCGCGGCAGCCGCCGCCCAGGACGAGAAGGCACAGAAGGATCTCGAGCGCTATCGCTCGCTGGCAGCGAGCACCCCTCAGGCGGTCGCACAGGAGCAGCTCGACCAGGCCGTTGCAGCGGCGCAGGCCGCGCGGGCACAGCGCCATGCCGTCGCGCAACAGGTGCAAAGCGCCGACGCCCAGATCGAGGCCGCCACGGCCCAGATCGAGGGCGCGCGAGCGCGCGTGCGGACGGCGGAGGCGCAGAAGCGCGAGGCCGGGCTCAACGTCGGCTATACCCGCGTGACCGCGCCGATCACCGGTCACATCGCGCAGAAGACCGTCGCCGTGGGCTCGTACGTCACCCCTGGTCAGCAGCTGATGGCCATCGTGCCCCTCGACATGTGGATCACGGCGAATTTCAAGGAAACGCAACTCGCGCTCATGCGCGTGCAGCAGCCGGTGCGCGTGCGCATCGATGCCTGTCCCGGGATCGAGGTGCGCGGGCACGTCGACTCGATCCAGCGCGGTGCGGGCCAAGCCTTCGCCCTGTTGCCCCCGGAGAACGCCACCGGCAACTACGTGAAGGTCGTGCAGAGGGTTCCGGTGAAGATCCTGCTCGACGCGGTGCCCGAGGGCTGCACGCTCGGTCCGGGCATGTCCGTCGAGCCGCGGGTGTCGGTGCGCTGAGGTGGCTGGCTCACCCGAGACCACGAGCGGCAGTCGAGGCTGGACGCCTGAGCGCTCGGCAGCGGGCAACCGCAACCCGTGGATCGTGGCAGCCGTCGTCTCCATGGCCGCATTCATGGAGGTGCTCGACATCTCGATCGCCAATGTGTCTCTGCGGCATATCGCAGGGGCAGTATCCGCCTCCTATGACGAGGCGACCTGGGTATTGACGAGCTATCTCGTCGCAAACGCGATCGTCATCCCCTTGAGCGGCTGGCTGTCGGAGCTGATCGGACGCAAGCGCTATTACATGATGAGCGTCGCAACCTTTGCGGCCGCCTCGCTTCTGTGCGGCCTCGCGCCGAGTCTCGCGTTCCTGGTGGTCGCGCGTGTCGTTCAGGGCATCGCCGGTGGTGGGCTGCAACCGGTGACGCAGACCATGCTGGTCGACTCCTTTCCACCGCAGCGTCGCGGACAGGCACTCACACTGTTCGGGTTGACGGTGATCCTGGCGCCCACCATCGGACCGGTGCTTGGCGGTTACATCACCGATCACTACAGCTGGCACTGGATCTTTCTCATCAACGTGCCGGTGGGTGCACTGTCGCTGTTCCTGGTTCAGATGCTGGTGACCGAGCCAGCGCTGCTCGAGCGCGAGCGGCACGAGCGCCTGCGCCGTGGAGTGCGCCTGGATTTCCCGGGCACGGCGCTGATCGCGCTCGGGCTCGGCTTTCTTGAGATCACCATGGATCGGGGCGAGCGCGAGGACTGGTTCTCGAGCTCGCTCATTCGTGTGACCGCGACCGTTGCGACGGTATCGCTCATCTGTTTCGTGGTTTGTGAGCTGCGGCGGCGCGACCCGCTCCTCGATTTGCGCCTGTTCAAACACCGCAACTTCGCGATCGCCACACTCGTCATCATGATCGTGGGAGTGGTCATGTTCGGCACGACCCAGTTCGTGCCGCAGCTGCTGCAGGAGGTGCTCGGCTACACCGCCACATCGGCCGGTGAGGCGTTGACTCTCGGGGGCGTCGGTACACTCGTCGCAATGGTGTGTGTCGGAATCCTCTCGAACCGCATCCAGCCGCGCTATCTCATCGCCTGTGGGCTCATCATCGAGATCGTCGCGCTCTGGCACATGACGCACCTGAACACCGGCATCTCCTTTGCAACGGCTGCGTGGGCGCGACTGTGGCAGGTCGTTGGGATCCCATTCATGTTCATTCCGCTGACCGGTGCCGCGTACATCGACCTGCCTTCGGACCGCACCAATCAGGCGACCGCGATCATGAACGTCATGCGTAATCTCGGCGGCACACTCGGCATCTCGATGGTCCAGTCCCTGCTGGCGCATCGCCAGCAGTTCTATCAAGCGCGCTTCACCGAGACGCTGAATCCGCTCAATCCCAGCTACCAGAATGGACTCGCGCAGATCACGCGCCTGCTCACATCGCAGGGACAATCGGCATTGCAGGCGAGCCAGATGGCCGTCGGCAGGCTCTATCAGAGCCTGCTGCAGCAGGCGAGCATGCTCGCGTTCCTGGATTGCTTCTTCGCATTGATGATCGTGGGGCTGGTCGTCCTGCCGCTCGTGTTCGCGCTGAAGAGTACGCCCGGTATATCGGTGCTTGGTCAGCGGCCAAAGACCCAGAGGGCCACGTGATCGTTCGCGCTTGCATATATCGGCTCGCATTGAGCCTCGTGCTGGCCGCGGCCGGCGGCTGCATCGTGGGGCCGCACTATCGCGCGCCCCGCATCGAGACGCCGTCCGGCTACGGTGAGCTCGCGGCGTCGGGCCTCGACATCACCGAAGACGGCTCGCATGTCGATACGGCCGCGCTTGAGACCTGGTGGATGCAGTTCGGAGACGCGGAGCTCTCGCAACTCGTCGAACGTGCCCTGCGCTCCAATCTCGATCTGAAGGTCGCCGAGGCGCGGCTGCGGCAGGCGCGCGAGCAGGAAATCATTGCCGGCGCAAAACGCCTGCCCGCGGTCGAGGCAACGGGAGCCGGCGTGCGCCTGCATGCGAATTCAAGCCCGCTGTCGGGTCTGGGCTCCGGAAGTGGCGGCTCGGGAAGTGCGCCGCCGGGCGCGACCAATCTGAAGCTGTATTCGGCCGGGTTCGATGCGACCTGGGAGCTGGACATTTTCGGTGGCGTTGAGCGCGCCGTCGAGGCAGCGCGCGCCGGATCGGAGGCGGCTGCCTGGCAACTGCGCGATGCGCAGGTGTCGCTCGTTGCCGAGGTGGCCAATGCCTATCTGACACTGCGAACTGCGCAGCTGCGTTTGAGAATCGTGCAGGCATCGATCGAGCGTCAGCAAGAACTGCTCGAGCTCGTGGGCGCTCGGGCGCATGCGGGGCTCGTCACGCAACTGGACGTGAATCAGCAGCGCACGCAACTCGCCACCACGCGCGCTCAGCTCCCAACGCTCGAGGCACAGACTCGCATCAGCATTCATGCGCTCGCGGTTTTGCTCGCGCAGCCGCCCGAGACGCTGAGCGAGGAACTCGCGCGTGCGGCGCCCGTGCCCGTCACTCCGCCGAGCGCCCCGGTCGGACTGCCTTCCGAGCTCCTGCGTCGCCGTCCGGATATTCGGGCTGCGGAGAGACAGCTCGCCGCAGCCACCGCAGAGATTGGAGTCGCCGTCGCTGAGCTTTACCCGAAGTTCGATCTCCTCGGGGCCGCCTCCTTGACCGGCAACCAGCTCACCAATCTCGGATCCTCGAAAAACCTCACCGAGGTCGGGCTGGGGCTCGTGCGCTGGCCGCTCCTGCAGGGTGGGACGCTGCACGCAAACGTTCGCAGTCGCGAGGCCGAGCGCGATCAGGCGTACCTCGCCTATCAGAAGTCCGTCCTGGCGGCCCTGCAGGAGACCGAGGATGCACTGGCCCGTTGCGGCGCGGAGCGCCGTCGGCTTGCCTCTGTGCAGGACTCGGTCACCTCGGCGGGCTCTTCGGCCCGGCTGGCCGAGGCGCAATATCGGGCCGGACTCGTGACCTTCATTAACGTGCTCAATGCCTCAGCGGCCGACCTCTCGGCACAGGATGCGGCGGCGCAGAGCACTCAAGCGCTGTCCGAGGATCTGGTGTCCTTGTACAAGGCGCTCGGCGGCGGCTGGAGCTCCGACCAGCCGCCGCACTGACGGCCACGAATCAATCGCTAGCGGGGAGCGCCGCTCTCCGGCGGCAATGCCTCGGCCATGGACAAGTGGTGTCGAAGCGTCGGCAAGGTCTGCTGCGCAAACGCCTTCACGTCCGGGTCGCTCGCGTTCTTTGCGGCATGCTCGAACTCGCGCACGTCGGTCTTGTGATCCTTGACCATGTCGTCCGCATACGCCTTGTCGAAGTCCCCGCCGGAAAGGCCCTGCAGATGCGCCATCGTGTGCTGATCCTGGCTGCTCGTCGTCGTCGGCAGCGCCACGCCTTTGCTTTGCGCCAGGGCCGTGAGCTTATCGTTGGCCTGCGAATGATCCTTGACCATGCGCTCACCGAACGCCTTGACCTTCGTGTCTTGAGCCTGCTTTGCGGCGAGATTCCCGGTCTCAACCTCCGCCATGCCGCCCTGCGCGGCTTTCACCATGAAGTCCCGGTCCGCTTTGGTGAGCGTGGAATTGCTCGCCGCACCCGCGTCTGATGTGGGCCGGCCTTGGGCTAGCGCCGTTCCAGCCGTCATCGAAAGCACGGCAGCAAGGCTCGTCAGCGCCGAGACTCTAAGATGGACGTTCATGTTGGTCTCCGTATGCAATGGATGGATACCAAGGAGCAGGATCCGTGCCGGGCCGCTATCATCTGAGGCTCAAGTTGGAGGCGTGATGCGGGCTGATCGTATTGGGGCGTGGGTGGCGCTGCTGAGCTTGTGTGCGCAGGCCGCATTCGGCCACCATTCGTTCGCGGTTTTTTTTCAAACCGACAAGACCATCTCGGTCGATGGCCTCGTCACGGAGTTTCGTTTCAGCAACCCTCACGGACTCATTCGACTCGACGTGACCACCAAGGACGGCCGAACCGAGGTCTGGACCGCTGAAACCAACTCCCCATCGATCCTCGTTCGCCGGGGTTGGGCACGCGATAGTGTCAAGATGGGCGAGCGCATCACGGTCGAGGGTTGGCCCGCTCGTAATGGATCGCACTATCTGCGCATGCAGAAGGCCACTCGGGAGAATGGACAGGTGATCGGCAGACCGCTCGATCCCAAGGAGTAGCGGCTCGATGCGAATCCTGCTCCTCGCGCTCGCTTTGCTCGCGGCCCCCGCTTTGGGCGCGCAAAGCTCCGCCGCAGGGGAAAAGCATCCGGATCTGGCGGGCTTCTGGGATCTTTCGATGCGCATTCCGCGCGACAAGGTGCTGATGGATCAGCTGCCACCTGGAACGGTCGTACTCGATGACACCGGGCCGGTCGAATACCCGCGTGGCGAGTACGGGGGCCTGAAGATCAAGCCCAAGGCGTTGGCGGCGGCGAATGCCTGGAATCCCGCCGATGATCTGACCGTCGCCAATGCGTGCAAGCCGCCATCCATTATCTATGCCATGCAGGGGCCGTTTCCGATCGAGATCTATCAGGGCACCGAGCTCATCGTGCTCAAGCTCGAGTACTACGACATGGTGCGGATCATCTTCATGGACGGACGCAAGGCCCCGGAGAATGCTCCGCACACCAAGACCGGATACTCGGTTGGCCACTGGGAGGGCTCGACGCTCGTCGTTGAGACGACGCACCTCGAGGCCGCGACCATCACCAACAACGGTCTGAGTCACAGCGATCAGGTGCGGGTCATCGAGCGCTTCAGGCTGGGTGCGGACGGACAGTCGCTGCTGTCGACACAACAGTTCGAGGATCCGCAAGTCATCGAGGGAACCGGAGCGCGGTTCATCGCGTGGCGTCGCAAGCCAGGCGAATTCGTCAATCCCTACGATTGCGACCCGAGCTTCGCCGAGCATTACGGCAGTCAGGGCGATGCTCTCGGCGCACCGCCGCCACGGCAGAAGTGATCGCGACGCGCTGTTAGGCGAGCCTCAGACCGCCGTCCATACCATCGCGAGTGCGGCAGCCGCCATCACCAAGGTCGCGAGCCAACCGAAGATCCGAAGCCAGCCGCCGATCGTGAACGAGCCCATGGCACGGGAATTCGCGGCGACCAGCATCATGGCCGCCATCACTGGAACGGCGACGACACCGTTCAGAACGGCGGTCCAGTACAGTGCCTTGATCGGGTTGAGTGACGAGAAGTTGAGGGCGCCGCCCAGTACCGTGGCTGCCGCGAGCGTCGCGTAGAACGCCTTCGCCCGCTCGGGTCGGTAGCTAAGGCCGACGCTCCAGCCGCGCGCCTCCCCGAGCGCGTACGCGGCCGAGCCGGCAAGCACCGGTACCGCCAGAAGCCCCGTGCCGACGATCCCCAGCGTGAAGATGACGAACGCGAAATCCCCGGCAATGGGCCGCAGGGCACGCGCCGCCTGGCTCGAGGTTTGAATGTCGGTGACGCCCGCGGCATGCAGAGTCGCTGCCGTCACGATGATGATCGCAAGAGCGACGAGATTGGAGAAACCCATTCCGATATAGGTGTCGATGCGGATGCGCTGCGTGGCAGCCGGGCCTTGGCGCGGTAGGCTGAGCAGCGGCTCGCGCCGCGCAATGGCGCGGATGTCTTCCACCTCCTGCGATGCCTGCCAGAAAAAAAGGTAAGGGCTGATCGTCGTGCCCAGCACCGCAACGACGGTCATCCAGAACGAGGCATCCCGCGAAACTGTCGGAATCAGCAATCCCCGCAGGGCCTGCACCCAAGGCACGTGCACTGCGGCGAGGGCTGCGAAATAGGCGAACAGCGCGAGCGCCAGGTACCTGAGCACGGCTGCGTAGCGAGCGTAGCTCATGAAGATCTGCAACGCGGCGCAGATGAGACCGAAGCCCGTCGCGTAGAGCAGGCGCGGACCACCGAGAAGCAGGGCGACGGCGTCGCCCATCGCGCCGAGGTCGGCGCCGATATTGATCGTGTTCGCGATCAGCAGCATTGCGACGATGCTGTGCAGCAGCCACGGCGAGTAGTGCTCGCGCAGGTTGCCCGCGATTCCACGGCCGGTGGTTCTGCCGATCCGGGCGCTGATCTCCTGAATGGCGGTCATCAGCGGGTAGCTCAGGAGCATCGTCCAGAGATCGAGAATCCGAGCTGCGCCCCCGCCTGCGAATAGGTGGCGATGCCGCTCGGATCGTCGTCCGATGCACCCGTCACGAGGCCGGGTCCGAGGGCCCGAAGCCAGTGTGCCCGACGCGGCTCGCGATCCGCGCGTTCCTTGGCTGCATCGGTCATCGCGGCAAGTGTGTGGCAGAATCGCGAACTTACCAACTGTCGGATCATCAGCGCCGTCGGCAAGAGGAAAAGAGTTGGTTCCTTCGCTGTTGCTGTTGCTTGCGGTCGCGGCGCTTGCGGCTTCGGTATGGCTGCTTGCGCGTCGCGCCTGGCGTCCGCGACCCGTAATCACTACGCGCGAGGCCGCGCCGGTACCGTCGACGGCGTCCGCCGCGCCAGTCGAGGGCGCGCTCGTCAGCGAGGGGGTGTTCCGGCAGCTCAACATGCTCGCGTTCGACGTGAGCTCGCTCGAGGAGCCGGCTGCCTCCGAACTGCATGAGATCGAAACGCCCGCGCGCGCGGTGCTCGAGCGCGTGGCGAGCGAGCCCCGCTATGCGCCGCGCCGGCCGCTGCTTCTGCCTCAGCTGTTGCAGGCGGTCAACGACGGCGACGTCTCGCGTCGGGAGCTGGCGCTCATCATCGCGCGCGACCCCGCGCTCGCCGGCAGTCTGCTCAAGCTTGCAAACAGCGCGTTTTATCGCGTCAACGAGCGCCCCGTGGAAAGCATCGACCGCGCGGTCGCGCTCCTCGGCACGACCGGGATCCGCTCGCTGGTCGCGACCGCGCTGATGCAGCCGGTCTTCCGGTTGGGCGCGGCGCAGTTTCCGACCTTCCCGGAAATCACCTGGGAACACACCTACCGCAGTGCCGCCGCGGCGGAGGCGCACGCTGCGGTCGTCGAGGACACGGATCCTTTTGCCGCGCAGCTGCTCGGGCTCGTGATGGGACTCGGAGCGATCGTCGTGTTCCGCGTCGTGCTCGATCAATACGGCGCCCGCCCTCAGCGGCGTCCGCAGGCTGCGGTCATCGCCGCCATGCTCGAGGTCCATACCGCCAAGGTGGCGCAGCGTATCGCGCAAAGCTGGGAGCTCTCGGAGCGGATCATCGATGCGCTGCAGGATCAGAAGCCGGGCGTGCGCACGAAGGCAAGCTCTCTTGGACGCTCGCTGCAATTCGGGCGCCTGATGGGAGCGCTCGCGGTGCTGCGCGCGCATGAGCGCGCAACGGACCAGGTCGCCAAGGCGACCATGCTGGCGAGTGGTGCCACCGTGTCGCAGTTCGAGCGGTTGTGGGGGCGCCTCACCGCCAAGCCCGAGTCGGCTGCTGGCCGAGCGCCTCGGTGAGGCTGTCATGTCATCCGCCCCGGGCGTGCTGCGTTCTTGACATTGCGGGAGCAATACTCTTGCCCCGCCCGGTCCGAACCCCAACGTTATGTCGCGTGGGCGACAAATCGGAACCGGGATCTGACCTGGATACTTGAACGTAGGGGAGATGGAGAGGTCTAATCCAACAGGTCGTTTTACCGCGCTGGCACCGCAGAAAGTGTGCACGCGACGGAGCGAAACATGATGAGGAATATCGGAAAGTTTTTCAAAGTGACCACGCTGGTGGCTTCGAGCGTCTTGGCGGCTGGATTGCCGGTCCTGGCAAGCGCACAGCACGGCGGCGGACATGGCGGTGGCGGTGGCGGCCACTTCTCAGGCGGCGGCCATGCAGGAGGCGCGCACTTCGCGGCGCCCCATGCGGTCGGCCACGTCGGCGGGGCGTATCACTACGGCGGCGCCTACTCGGCAGGCTTTCACGGCGGCTATGTCCATGGCGGCTACGCCGCGGGGCATGCGTACGTGCGCCCGGCCGCGGGTTACCGCTTCTACGGCGGCCATCCGTACTGGGGCGGCGGCTGGTGGCACGGCGGTTACTGGCCGCGTGCGTACTACGGCTGGGGCTTCCCCTGGTTCCTGCCAGTGCTGCCCGGGCTCTATGCGACGTACTGGTGGGGCGGAGTGCCGTACTACTACGCGAACGATGTCTATTACACGTGGAATCCCTCGGACAATGGCTACGTCGTGACGGATCCGCCTCCGGCGGCTGGGACAGGCTCGGCTGATGCCGGTGCGCCACCCCCGGACGGTGCCCCGCCGCCCGACGGTGCCCCGCCTCCGGATGCAGCGAGCGGCGCGCCTCCGCCGGCCGGTCCTGCCGTGGGTGATGTCTACATGTACCCCCGTAACGGACAGACCGAGCAGCAGCAGTCGAGCGACCGCTACGAGTGCCACAAATGGGCGATGGCGCAGTCAGGGTTTGATCCGACACGCGCTCAGTCTGGAGCCAGCCCCGACAGTTACCGTCGGGCCATGATCGCTTGCCTCGACGCCCGAGGTTACAGCGCCCGATAAGCGACGGACTCGACGGATCGTGTCTTGAAGGCCCGCCTCTCGCGGGCCTTTCTTTTTCCAGCCCCGGGTTAGAATCATCTGTGGCTGCAGCGCGGCCGTGTCGCGATCGATATCACTTTTGGGGGGCGTTCTCATGAAGGTTCAAGTTACGACTGCCATCTGCGCGGTTTGCATCGCATTCGGAGCGGGAGTCGTGCTCGCGGCGAAGGAAAAGCCGCCGGGCATCGATGTGATCCGAGGCAAGCCCGCACACGAGGCGGGTCTTGCGGCGCTCGATGAGGCCGAGAAGCTCGCGGGCTCAGGCTCATGGGAGTTGCTCGGCATCGCCCGGGTGTACTACCTCACAGGCGACAAGATGAAGGGTCAGGCTCTCATCGATCGGGTGATGGGCGGCAAGGCGAACTCGAGCGACTGGTTCCGCATCGGACAGATCTACGCCGAGGCCAAGGAGAACGGCAAGGCAGAGGAGTATTTCACCAAAGCCCTGACCGCCGACCCGAAAGACGATTCCGGTCACGCTGAGGTGGGTGCCTGGTACATCCGGATCGGCCAGCGCGAGAAGGGCGAGGAGGAGCTCGCCAAAGCCTTCGCGAAACATCCGGATGAGGTGTGGCACTACGTGCGCGCAGCCGAAGGGCTGCTCGGCGCACCGCCCGGCCGCTAGCTCTTTCGCTCCCGTTATGTCACCTCGTCAGCGCGCTCGCGCTCGGCGGTTGGTATGCTGCTGCCCACAGCGAGCGTGTTATGTCCACTAACGACACGAACGGACAGCGCGCTCGTCGAACAAACTCGAATCGAATCATCAGGGAGCAACCAACATGAAAGATGTGAAGTCGAAGTGGCGCCGTGCGCCACTGATTCTGACTGCACTCGGCGTGGCGGTGGTGGCCGCCAGTCCCAGTGTGGCGCAGCTGCTCGAACGCAAGGACTATGCAGGCTGGGCAGATGCGTCCGCGCGAGTCGGGAGCGCACCGGATGCCGAGCGCGTCTCCGTTGCCTTGTATCTCGGCTTTCGTAATGAGTCGGCACTCAAGGATCTCGTCGCCGATGTGTCCACACCGGGAAGCGCGCGTTACGGCCAGTACCTGACGCCCGAGCAGTTTCGTGCGCAGTTCGCACCCGACGCGAAGAGCGTCGCTCTGGTGCAGAAGGAGCTCACGAAGCTCGGTTTCCACATCGACTACACGCCCAAGAGCGGCCTCTTCGTGCAGGCGAGCGGATCGGTTGCGCAGGTGAAGGCAGCCTTCGGCGTGACCCAGGATCTCTACTCGTACCGGGGCCGCACGCTGCGCTCGAATGCGCAGTCACCACGCCTGCCGGCCGCTATCTCCGGTGTCGTGCAGTTCGTGGCGGGACTCGACGACCTGGCGATGCTGCGTCAGACGCATCATGTGGGGATGGATCGGCCCGGCACCTTGAGTGCTGCCGCTGCCGCGGAAATGGCGAAGTCGCCCAACGCGCCTCCAACACCTTATACGAGCATTCCTTCGCCCTTCTGCAGCCAGTACTTCGGCGAGAAGACGGCGACACTGGAAGTCGCAGTGCCGCCCTATGCCGGGACACTGCCCTGGCTCAACTGCGGCTACACGCCGCAGCAGATGCGTCTCGCCTACGGCGCCAATGACGTGAAGCAGGACGGCTCGGGCGTCAAGGTCGGCATCGTCGATATCTATGCCTCACCGACGATCGTCGAGGACGGGAATCTCTATTCGCTGCATCACAATCTGCCGCTGCTCACCTCGAAGAACTTCAAACAGATCCTGCCCGCCGGAATTCTCACCGTGCCGGCGAGTGATCCGTGCGGTCCGCAGGGGTGGTACACGGAGGAAAGCCTCGATGTGGACTCCGTGCACTCGATGGCACCGGGAGCCGACATCGTGTATGCGGGCGATGTGTGTACCGATCCGGCGAATGCGCCTCTTTATTCACTGATCGATGAGCACACGGTCGACATCATTACCAACAGCTACGGCTACGACGTCGACGACAACGAGCTGCCGTCCTGGTTCACCACACTCGAGGACTTCTACTTCCAGCAGGCGGCCTCGGAGGGCATCAGCGTGATGTTCTCGAGCGGAGACGACGGTGATCTGATCGTGGCCGCGGGTCAGACCTACGCCTCGGGCAGTTGGGATGCGACGAGTCCGTATGTCACCGCCGTGGGCGGCACCAGTCTCGCGCTACTCAACGCCAAGGGCGAGAAGCACGAGTGGGGTTGGGGCACCTACCGGGCGTTCCTGAACGGCGCGACCGTCGCGAAGAACGGCAAGACGATTGCGGACACGGGTGGCGCGCTGCCATTCGCGTTCTACGCGGGAGCGGGCGGTGGACCGAGCCTGTTCGAGCCGGCACTGTCCTATCAGGCCGACGTACCTTATAGCCTGGCGGGTTTCACGACCGACAATCACGGAAACAAGGTGCCGTTCGGCTCAGCCCATCGGGTCACGCCGGACATCGCGATGGATGCGGATCCATACACCGGGTTCCTCTTCGGCATGACGTACACCATGTCGAATCCTCCAACGGCCGATGCGGGCTGCATCAAGCTGTCGAAGGCGACGGAGTACTGCGAGGTCGCCGAGGGCGGCACGAGCCTGTCCTCTCCGACGTTCGCTGGTGTGGTGGCGCGCGTCGATCAGGCGCGTTTCCAGAAGCACCGTCCCGCTGTCGGGTTCCTGAACCCGGCGATGTACAGCGTTGCGAATGTCGGTGGCACCGGACCCGGCTCGCCCATCGTGGACGTGAAGCCGCCGGGCAGCCCGACCGCTGTGCTGCGCGGCTACGTGACCAATTTCAATGAGGTTCGCGTGGTCACGATGAACTCCACGCTCAATAGCAGCAACGCGATCATCGAGGGCGCCGACACGTCGTATCTGACGACGCCGGGCTACGATGAGGTGACGGGTCTCGGCACGCCCTGGGTGCCTGCCTTCATCGAAGCGCTTCTGTTTCTCTGATTGAGCCTTGGTCGGCCCGGACCCCTCTGGGTCCGGGCCGATGCTGTACCATCTCGTCGATGCAGCGACGAGATTTCATCAAGGGACTCGCGGCGGCACCGCTCGTACGACTCGAGCGCTCCGAGCCAGACCTCGTACTCTTCAACGGCCGCATCATCACCATTCATCCGGCGGCGCCGGAAGCGACGGCCGTTGCCATTCGCGACGGACGCTTTCTCGCGGTCGGCGCCGACCGCGACGTGCTGGCGCTTGCGAACTCGCGAACCCGGCGCGTCGATCTCGGCCGTAAGCGCGTGTTCCCGGGTTTCAACGACGCCCACGCCCACCCTTGGGCGAGCGGAGTCGATGCGCTGCAAAACGTCGCCTGCGACAAAAGCTCGATCGAAGAGATCATGGCGGCACTGCAGATGCGAGCCGCCAAGACGCCCGCCGGGCAGTGGACCCTCGGATATCTGTACGACGACGGCAAGACACCACGGCCGTTGACCCGCACCGATCTGGATGCCATCACCGATCACCCCGTGCTGGTCGCCCACCGCGGCGGGCACACGGCCTTCGTCAATTCGCTCGCGCTCGCTCAGGCCGGCGTGACGGCAAGCACCCCCGATCCTGCAGGCGGCCGTTATGAGCGCGACGCGAACGGCGCGCTGACGGGTCGCATTGCAGACAAAGCTCTCGATGCCGTGCGCGCGAAGATTCCCAATACGCTGACGCGTGAGGATCACCGACGCGGGGTCGCACTCGTCTCCAAGCTTTATGCGTCCAACGGCGTCACCTCGGCCTGCGAGGCGGACGCCAGTCCCGACGGGTTGCAGGCGTATCAGGACGCGCGCGAGTCCGGCGAGCTGACATACCGCGTGTATTGCCACATGAACGTCGAGTATCTCGATCGCTACATCGAGACTGGCCTGCACAGCGGCTTCGGTGACTCGCTGGTACGCATCGGTGGCATCAAGCAGTTCGCCGACGGTTCCATCTCCGAGCGCACAGCGTGGCTGGCCGAGCCGTATATCGGCATAGCGAATTTTTCAGGTCTCGAGGTCGGCACCCGCGAGGAGCTCTACGAGCATTCGCGCAAGGCGTGGCTTGCGGGCTTTCAGTTGGCAACGCATTCGAATGGCGAGCGCGCGATCGACCGCATGCTTGGGATCTATGAGCAGCTGAGCCGGGAGCATCCGAGACGGGATCCGCGATTCAGGCTCGAGCACTGCACCGTCATCACTCCCGAGCTCGTCGCACGCTGTCGGTCCGTTGGAGCCATACCCATCCCGTTTGCGGGCTACGTCAACTTTCACGGCGACGTACTGCACTTCTATGGCGATGAGCGGGCGAATCGCATGTTCGCGTATCGATCGTTCATCGATGCGGGCCTGCGGCCGCCGACCTCATCGGACTACACGGCGAGCCCGCCCTCGCCGATGCTGTGGCTTTATTCAATGGTGACGCGGCGCGATCCCACCGGCCACGTATGGGGCGAGCGCCAGCGCATCACGCTGCCCGAGGCGCTGCGCGCAGCGACCATCGACGGCGCTCACGCATCGTTCGAAGAGCACGACAAAGGCTCGATCGAGCCCGGGAAGCTTGCGGATCTGGTCGTGCTCGAGCGCGATCCTCTCACGGTCCCAAGCGAGGAATGGCTCTCGATCAAGGTCGAGCGCACGATGCTCGGCGGAGCCTGGGTATACGAGGCTTGAAGGAGAAACTGCAATGACTGATCTGCCCTTCCGAGGCGCCGACAGGCGCGGTCTTTTGCTCATGGCCGCCGCAGCGGGGGCATCGTTGTACATGCCGCACGTGCTGCGGGCCGCGGGCAAGTCGGACGCTCACTCGAAGTTCGGCGGAGATCTCACCTCGGTCCGTTCCGCCATCGACAAGCAGCAGGCGCAGGCCATCAAGCGGCTTCAGGACTGGATCGCGCTGCCCTCCATTGCGGCCGAGAACCGCAACATGAAGGAGGGTGCGCAGAGGATGGTGGAGCTGCTCAAGGACGCGGGCTTCCAGAGCGCGACCATCATGCCCACCGACGGACAGCCGGGCGTTTTCGCAACGCTCGATGCGGGCGCGAAGCGTACGGTGGGCATGTACTTCATGTACGACGTGAAGCAGTTCGTGCCATCCGAGTGGAGCTCGCCACCGCTCGAGGCGGCGATCGTCGAGAGAGCACCCTTTGGCAAGGTGATGATCGGGCGCGGCGCAACCAATCAGAAGGGACCCGAGGCCACCTGGCTTGCGGCGCTGCATGCGCTCAAGGCAGCGGGCCGCAAGCCTCCCGTGAACATCGTTCTGGTCGCGGAGGGAGAGGAGGAAATCGCCTCACCACACTTCGCCCAGGTCGTCCATCGGCCCGAGGTGCTGCAGGCCCTGTCCAAGTGTCACGAGGTCTTCATGCCCTTCGCCTCGCAGTCGCCGCAAGGCAGCGTGGAGATCGCGCTCGGTGCCAAGGGCGTCGTCGAGGTCGAGCTCGTCTGCTCGACCGAGCGCTGGGGTCGCGGCTCGAAGGACGACATCCATTCCAGCTACAAGGCCGAGCTCGACAGCGCAGTGTGGCGCATGGTGAAAGCGCTCTCGACGCTCGTGTCCGAAGACGGTAACGATCCGGCGATCGATGGCTGGTTCGAGCACGTGAAGCCGTTGACGGCGCGCCAGAAGGAGATCATCGCTCAGCAGGTGGCCGAGACGAAGGAAGCGGACGTGAAGAAGCTGCTCGGCGTGCAGCACTGGGTGCGCGATCTGTCGTATCGCGATGCGCTCGAACGGCTTGCTTCGCAGCCGACGGTGAACATCGAGGGAATGTACGCGGGCTACACCGGACCCGGAGGCAAGACCATCCTGCCGTCCAAGGCCGTGGCCAAGCTCGACATGCGGCTGGTCCCCGACCAGAGCGCCGCGGAAGCCGAAAGCAAGCTGAAGGCGCACCTCGCCAAACGCGGCTACGGCGACATCGAGGTCAAAGTCACGGGCGGCTACGATCCGACCCAGACCGACGAGAACTCCGCGTTGATCAAAGCCTCCATCGCGGTCTACAAGTCGCTGGGATTACCCATCAGCCTCTCGCCACGATTGGCGGGCTCGTGGCCGGGCTACATCTTCACGAGTGCGCCCGTGAGCCTGCCTGCGGGCCACTTCGGCACCGGCCACGGCAGTCGGGCGCATGCGCCGGATGAGTACTACGTCATCGAGTCGAGCAACCCGGCAGTGCAGGGCATGGCCGAAGCCACGCTCTCGTACGTGCGGCACCTGTATGCGCTGGCTGCCATGTGACCACGTGTTTTGTTGGATCGCTCGCTGATGCAGCGGCTAGCCGAAAACAGGCAGTACGGCCAGCTCCTCCTGCGGGACTGCTTCGACCGGCAACCCTGAGCGCATCCAGGCACGCAGACCGCCCTGGATGACGGCCACGCGGACACCTTGTTGCTCGAGCTCGCGCGCAACGCGTGAGCTCGTGGCTTCGCGCACACAGGTGCAATACACGAACACCGGGCGGTCCGCCGCAAGCTGTCCTTGCGGCTGACGCAGCGTGTTGGGATCGAGACGCCGTGAGCCTTGAATGCGCACCGCTTTGGCATCGAGATAGCCGTGACTGCGAACGTCGTAGATGAAGGCGCCCTCGGCAAGCGCGCGTGCCGCCTCGCCGGGCGGTACGACCGCCACGGGTCGAAGTGCGCGCTCCTTCAGCCAGCGCCGAAGCCGCATGCCGACGAAGACGACGATCGCGGCGATGATCAGCCAGGTGACGATCTGACCGAATGAGCGGTAGCCGCGCGTGATGACTTTGAGCGCATCGCTGAACGCGAAGCCCACGATGAAGTACACGCCGACGAAGAGCGAGGTGCCGAGCAGGTCGAGCCGCAGGAACTGGGCCAGCCGCATGCTCATACAGCCGGCCAAGGGCGGTGCCATCGTATTGATCCCGGGAACGAACTTCGCCACCAAGAGCAGCGTGCGCCCGCGTCGGTAGAACGAGTCCGCTGAGCGCAGGATGCAGGATTCCGGATTCAAAGAAATGCGGCACAGCAGCCCGAGCAGCCACCAGCCGGTGTAGCGTCCCATCAGGAACATCAGCGTGTCGGCTGTGAGGACGGTGAGCACTGCGCCGCCGAGAGCATACGGTGCGAACAGCGATCCGCGTGCGCTCGCGGCCCCGGCGATCAGCAGTGCCAGCGCCCCAGGGACCGGAAGCCCCACCGCCTCGAGGAAAACCACGGCGAAGAGGATCGAGTAGCCGTGCGCCTCAAGTCCGTTGATCCAGGCTTCCATCGATCTGCACCCGAAAAGTGAAACGCTCGAGCTCGCGGCGCATGCGGTCTACGACCCGCGCGAGTGCGGGATCCGTGCACCTGAGAGTGACGGTGATCGAGCCGCCGCCGTCACCCACCTCGACCTCCACGGCGTCGGCGCCCTCGATCTGTGAGACTGCATCGCGGCTGCATCGTCGCGTGGCATCGAGTCGCAGCGCGGGCTTGAAGATCTTGCCGACGGCCGTTAGGGGCATCGCCTCGATGATGCGCAGGGTAACTGGTACGGCCGCGCGCTCGGTCATCTCGCAACGACAATGCTCGAGCAGCTCGGCCTCGCTGACCCCAGCTCCCGGGCGCAACTGCACGTAGGCTACGGGTATCTCGCCCTTGTCTCGGTCCGGAGCGCCGATCGCGGCCGCATACAACACGGCGGGATGAGTCACGAGCGCAGCCTCTATCGTCAGCGGATCGATGTTGTGGCCGCCGCGGATGATGAGATCCTTCGATCGACCGCGAAGCCAGATGTAGCCGTCACTGTCTACGGTGCACAGGTCGCCCGTGTTGAGCCACCGCTGCGCCTGTGACGCGGAATCGAAAAAGAGCTCCTGGTTCCGAGCCGCGTCCAGATATCCCGGAGTGACGCAAGGACCACTGATCGCGAGAACGCCCACGCTGTTCGAGCCGGCAGACACTGCAGATCGCGTTTCGATCGACACGCACCGTGACCGATGGTATGGGAAAAGGAGTCCGATCGATCCCAGCCGCGGCGGGACGCCACCTGGATTCAATGCGAGCCCGCCCTGCAGCTCCGTCATTCCCCAGATCTCGCGCAATGGGACGCCAAATTTGTCTTCGAACTCGCGGGCGAGTTGAATCGGCACGGTGGCGCCGCCTGCCCAGTAGGTGAATCGGTCGGGCAGGTGCGCGCAGGGATGAGCGGCGACGATCGCTGCTGCCGTAGTCGGTGCGGACCCGACACGCGTGACGCCATGCGCATTCACGAGGTCCCAGAATCTGGAAATGACCCGTGGGCTGCGGTACCCATCCGGGCCGACAATCACCATGGTCTGCCCGAATACGATGGCAGCGAGCGCCAGTGCAGTCGCGCCTCCGACGTGGAAGTAGGGCATGCCGACGGCGATAACCTGGTCAGGCTCAGTGCCGTCGAAAGCGCCACAGCACCATGCGCCGAGAAGCTGACCGCGCTCGGTCAGGCGCACCAGCTTGGGTGCCGCGGTCGTTCCTCCCGTGTGCAGCAGCGCTGAGGTCCGATCCGGATCGCGGGAGCGCTCGAAGATCAGCCGGTCGTGCGGTGACATCTCGATCTGCCGCCGGAAGGAGGTGACGGCCCCATCCTCGCCGACAAACCACACGGCACGCAGGCTGGGGACCGACGCCTTCAGACTCGCCACCTCATCCCAGGCACCCGGCCCGCTGCCACGCGCGCCACACACGAGATGGGTTGTTCCCGCCGCGTTCATGATCTCCGCGACGTGGTCGAGGCGCAGGAACGGATTGACGGGGTTGGAGAATCCAACCGTCGCACCCGCCCACGAAGCGATGAACGCCTCAGGTACCAGCGGCGTGAGGATCGTCACGACGGGCCGCGCGCCATCGCAAGAGGAGTAGAGCCGATTCGCGGTCGCGCGAACCTGTGCGGTCAGCTCGGAATACGTGAGCTGCACCGTTACACGTGTGGGATCGTCGCGGTCGACCATAACGATCGCCGGCTTGTGAGGGTGTGCCGCTGCAGTCCTCTCGAGCAAAGCGAGGATTGACCATTCGGGGATGAGGTCTGCAAACGGTGTCCGCTCGACCTCGTGGATATCCGCCATGGTGCGGATACGCGCTCGCGCCACAATGCCCGGTCGCGGCGCATCTAACCAGACGCCGGGCACCGTTGGCCTGCTTTCGATCATGCCCAGGCTCCCCGTGAGCCGGACGGCTCGGGCGTAATGGAGCGGGTGATGGGAATCGAACCCACGTTAGCAGCTTGGGAAGCTGCAGTTCTACCATTGAACTACACCCGCGCGCGGGGGATTTTATCACGCGGGCTCAAGAGTTTTTCTGGGAGGCGCAGAAGCGCCGCGAGGCCGTTTTCCCATTACTATCGTTGTCGGCCGCCAGGGCCGCAGGCCCGGATGTGCCAGGTAGGAGGGGAAATGCGTCGAACTGCCATGTCGCTCACGTCCGCAGTCGCGGCGTTCTGGCTCCTCGGACCGTCCGCGAGCGCCCAGCAGGTGGCTGATCCGGGATTCAAGAGCGTCGGGCGAGGTGCTCCCCTCGCTGCGGATCTGCGGCAGTATGAAATCGTCGGTGCGACGATGGTGCGTCCATTTGGTCCTCAGGGAACGATTCCTCCACGCGATGCACCGAGGACTTTCGTCGGCACGGCGCGCAACGGCGACGTTCCCCCTGGGATCAAACCCCTGCCGGTGGATGTCTTCACGTCCAAGGATTTCTACAAGGATCGGGCGCTGTGGAGTGACCCGCGCTATTTCCGCTGCAACAGCCCAACCGGCGTCGAGGAGCAGTGGGGCGCGCTCGGAGCTCGTCTGATCGGCGAAGCCGGTGCCTCGACGGCGGCGTGGGGACACTGCGAGCGCGATTACCCGCGTGCCGCGATCGTGAGTCCCTACAAGTTCAAGACTGCGCAAGAGCACTATCAGGCGCTGCTCGAGGAGACGCGCAAGCGCGGCGGGCCGACCCAGCACACGTACGCGACCGTGCCGGGAGAGTGGAACGGACGCTACATGCATCCCGGGTTCACGCCCGGCAATGCCTACTGGTATCGCATGCGGCACAACCAGGTGCCGACGATCCTTTCGCTCCTGACGCCGGAATATCAGCAGAGAATGGTGCAACAGGAGTACCACGAGGGGCACGACAACGCCCCGCAGTGGCCGTCGCAGTACTGCTGGCCGGAGGGCTTCATGCGTCGCTGGCACGAGGCGGCCACGTGGGAGTGGGACATTATGGTCACCCCCTCCCTGGTGCAGATCCTCGCGGGCGTAGCCGACAACTTCATCACCAACATCCACATCGGCCGCGAGTTCAAGCTCGATGGATCCGTGCCGCACCTCGGCCCTGAGGTTCCCCGCTGGTACGGCGAGACCATCGGCTTCTGGGACAAGGACACGCTCATCACGTGGACCTCGAACATCCAGGGCTGGTTCGTGCACAGTGCGTTCGAATACTCGAACAAGATGCAGACCATCGAGATCTATACCCCGAATCACGATGCGAGCGGCAAGTTCATCGGCCTCAACCACGAGGCGATCTTCTATGACCCGGAAGCACTCGTGCAGCCGATCCGCATCATTCGCAACTACACCAAGCTGAGCGGCTTCGAGCAGGGCGATCCTTATCCGTTCATCGAGTGCGTTCAGACCATCTTCCCGAAGGACGGGCGGGCGGCGCCGGTATCGCCGGGTCAGGTGATCGAATATCGCGTGCCCGACATGTACGGGCGCCCCTGGGCCCAGATCTGGGAGCAGTATTTCGAGCAGGGGATGGAACGGCCGAAGCCCCCGGACATCTTCACCTTTAAATGATCGTCGGGACCCTGCATGCTTGCGGCTGATCTTTCCCGTGGAGGGAATATGTCGAGAAGAAATCCTGGACTCGGTGATCTCGCCGCCGCGCTCATCTGCGGCGCGGTGATCGCTCTGCCGGCTTTCGCGCATCACTCGTTTGCGTCCTACAACATGGACGTGACCAAGGTGTTCACGGGCGTCGTCACGCGAATCAATCCAGACGCCAACCACCTGCAGATTTTCTTCGCGCCGATGAACGAGGAGCGCAAGAACGTGCTGCGCGATGCGAGCGGTAATCCGATCATCTGGGCCGTCGAGATGGCCGGGTCGGCGCAGATGGCGCAGGAGGGGGTCACGGTGAGCACGTTCCCGCCGGGCACGATCTTCAGCGTGGGACTGCATCCGACACGCGACAGCCAGACGGCCGGCACGCGCGGGCCCAACGGCGCGATCTACCGCTGTCCGGACAAGAAGCCGCCTCCGGCGGGTAAGCATTGCGATGCGGTCGATGGATCCACGGTCATCGGCACCGGTGGCCTGCTGAAACCGACGGGTTGAGAGCGTGCACGGTTTGGCCAACTGGCTCGCATCCACGGCCTTCAGCCAGACCGTGCAGACCGTGAGCTGGGTCATTCCGCTTCTGCAGTCCATCCACATCCTGATGATCGGTGTGGTGTTCGTTTCGGCCCTCATGATCGCGCTACGCGTTCTGGGCCAGGTGCGGGCCGATCAGCCGTTTGATCTGGTCTGGAGGCGGTTTGCGCCCTGGATGTGGACGGCGATCGCCATCATGGCCGTCACTGGATTGACGCTCGTCGTCGGTGAGCCAGTGCGCGAGTTCACCGCGCTCTCCTTCTGGATCAAGATGTCATTGCTCGTAATCGGCGTCACGAGCACGGTCATTTACGGCCGGGTGGTGAGACCGGCCGCTCCAGCTGGGAGTCCCGCAGAGTTTTCGATGCCGGCGCGAGCGGCGTCGGTCTTCATCGTCGTGCTCTGGCTCGCGGTGATTTTTCTGGGCCGAGCGATCGCATACGACAAGGAAGTGTGGGGCTCGCTGTCGCTGCACGCCTGAGTCGCGCGCCCCTTGCATGGATATCCCGAGCTTCATCCAGAGCATTCAGGCATCGGCCCCGGCCGAGTGGATGCGCAGTTCCCTCAAGGCGATGCCGATCGTCGAGTCCATCCATGTGCTCGCCGCGGCAACGGTGTTCGGCACGATATTCGTCGTGGACCTGCGGCTCCTCGGCCTGCCGGACACGCAGCGGCCCGTGACGGTCGTCACGCGGGAGATGCTGCGCTTCACCTGGGCGGCGTTCTGCGTCGCCGTCGCGGCGGGACTGCTCATGTTTGCGGCGAACGCGAACACCTATCTCGGCAACACCGCGTTCAGGCTCAAGATGCTCGCGCTGCTCGGGGCCGGCCTCAACATGGTGGTCTTTCAGAGGATGACGGTGCGCGGTGTCGGTCGCTGGGATCAGAATGTCCGACCGCCGCTTGCCGCGCGCGCTGCCGGCGCGATCTCGATCCTGATTTGGGTCACGGTGATCTGCCTTGCGCGCTGGATCGGCTTCACCAAGGGCTATGACTTCAAAGTGCCGGTCGATCCGCACATCAACTTTCAATTCTAGTCAGCCGCGCCGCTTGCGACGATGAGCTGAAACTTGCGCGACCGCGGATTCACGGGGATGTCCTGCACCACATCCACCGCAAAGCGCACGTTGCTCATGCGCTTCTGCCGCAGGATGTCGCGCAGGCGACTCTCTACGGCGCGCACCACTTCCGGTCTGTCCGCGTCCGCGACCGCGGGGTCGAGACAGATTGCGAATCGAAAACCGGTTGCACCAGTGAGCTGCATTTGAAATCGCGCCACGCCGGCGACGAAGATCTCATTGATCGTGTGCGGACTCAGGAAGTCTTCGCTGCCTTCTTGGTTGATGAATCGCGGCATCATCTCCGTGCGACCGACCAGACTTTCGATCTCCAGATAGGGCGAGCCTGGATCGCTCGGGCGTGCAACGGGACGCAGCACGTCGGCCATGCGGTAGCGGATCAGCGGCAAGGTTTCGTTGAACAGGTTGGTGACCAGGGTGTGATCGGCGAATGGCTCATAGATGAGGTCATCGTCGCGCAACAGCATCGAGGCACCAGCAGGCAAAGCGAAGCCCATCATCAGGTGCTCGCTGCTGCCATAGCCGTTGTTCACCTCGCAACCGAAAGCGTCCTGGAGGGTTTTCTTGTCAGTTGCGCTCAGGCTCTCACCCGCGGTGCCGATGGAGAACGGAGCGATGCGCAGCGCGCCGGCTCTTTGCTTTGCCGCCAGCAGCGTCAGTGCGCCGGTGTAGCCCGCAAGTACGTCGGGCCGAAATTCATTGAGAGCCGTGATGGTGTGCGCGAGCGGGTCGTTGACCTCATAGAACGCGGCTTTGACGAAAAGCTTCGCAAGGCCTTGCGTGGCGGCGCGCAACATGGTGATCCCCGCGAAGTGCCCACCGATTGCTCCGTAGTAGGCAATTCTCACGCGACGCAATCTCCTTCGCCGCGGGACACGGCTTTGGCGCTCCCGCTGTCTCACGAGTTGAGCGCTGCCGCGCGCCCAGTCGGCCGGGGAATACACGAAGTAGCCCACTTCTCCTGATGAGCCCGAGGTGTGGATGACCCGGAATTGCTTCAGAAAAAGCTCGGTTGGGTCATGCGAGCGCGACAGGAAATCGGCAATCGTCTGCTTCGTGATGCGCCGATCGGTGACGATCCGATCGAACTGCGACATCAGCGTCGCTTTCGTGAGCGGCGGAAAGTCCGCCGTGCTGCAGCGTTCGACCTCGATGCCCCGCTCGCGGATGAGATCGGCGTAGTACGGCGAGAGCTTCTGGGCATGACGCACCAGCCGGCGAAACTTCTCGAGCTTCATCGCCTCGAGTTGCGCGCGGGTCATGCGCGCATTTTCCCGAAACTCGGCGAGCTTGCGGAACAGGATCGTGCGGGCAGCGCGCATGGCGGTCGGGACTTTATCAGAGGCTTTCGGGCATCATGGATCGGACCGGGGACATTTCAGGATCCTGCCAATGTCATACGCCAAGCCAACGCGACTGCTTCTTGGATTGCTCTGCATTGGGCTGCAGGTCAATGCTGCGGAGAAGCCCTCGGATAATCAGGCTTACCTCGATGCCCTGCAGGGCTCATGGACGGTGCATGGAGCGGTCGGAAAGCAGCCGGTCACGTACAGCGGGCGCGGCGAGCGCGTGCTCAACGGCGGGTTTATAGAGCTGCATCTGCTCGATACGGCGCAGCCGCCGCAGTACGAGGCTGAGGTGTTCATCGGGTATGACCCGAAGGCGAATGACTACATCGTTCACTGGCTCGATCGATTCGGTGCCGGGGGGGCGCGCGTCGTTGCGAGCGGCCATCGAGAAGGCAATCGACTCGTCGTGACATTTCCGTACGCGGAAGCGGATTTCCGCGACACCTTTACGCACGATGTGGTGAACGGCTCTTGGACGCTGCTGCTCGAATCGAAGCAGAAGTCGGGTGCCTGGTCCACGTTCGCAAACTTCGCCCTGCAAAAAGTCATTGCAAGGTGAAGCCGGGATAGCCGCTCGAGGCGACCTGCGCGCAGCGCTCGATATAAGCCGGCAATCCGCTTGCAAGCGGCAGAAAGAGCCGGGGCTTACCCGGAATGTTGGCACCGAGATACCAGGAATTGCAGGTCAGGAACACGGTTTGACCGGCCACGGCCAGCACGTAGGCCATCCAGTCGGCCTCGGCATCCTCGCGTGCCTCGATGGTGGACAGGCCCTTCGAATCGAGCCAGGCGATGCAGTCGCCGATCCAGTCGACGTGATGCTCGATCGAGACGATCACATTGGTAAAGGCCGCCGGGCAGCCGGGGCCAACGATATTGAATAGATTCGGGAAGCCTGCCACTGCGAGTCCGAGATAGTTGAGCGCTCCGCCCGACCACTTCTGCTGAATCGTGAGGTCATTGCGACCGCGCAGGTCGAGGCAGCTCAGGGTCCCCGTGACCGCATCGAAACCGGTGGCGAGCACCAACGCATCGAGCTCGTGCTCGCAGCCGTCGACCACCACGCCGCGGCTGGTGACACGCTCGATCGGAGTCTGTGACACATCGACGAGGCGGACGTTGGATCGATTGAACGTCTCGTAGTAGCCGGAGCTGTCGACGCACATCCGCTTGCAGCCGATGCTGTACGAGGGCGACAGGGCCTTTGCGGTCAGCGGATCATGCACGATGGAGCGAATCTTCCCGCGCACGAATTCGGCGACGAGCGCATTGGCACGGACATCGCTCACCACGTCGAGGAATGTGAAGAGAATGACGAACCCGCCGACCCGCCAGCGTTCCTCGAAGCGCGCCTGGCGCTCCTCGTCGCTGACCTCGAGTGCCGAGACCATGTGCGGCGGATAATCGCTGAGGGCTCCGGAGAAGCTCTGCAGGTTGCGGCTGCGGAAGCCCGCATAGTCGGTCTTCACACGCGTTTCCCATTCGGGATCCAGAGGGCCGTTATGCGCGGGAACGACGTAGGCGGGCGTGCGCTGGAACACCGTGAGCTCGCGTGCCTCGCATGCGATCTCCGGAATGACCTGCACTCCGGAGGAGCCGGTCCCGATCACACCGACGCGCATTCCGGAGAAGTCGACCCGCTCGTGCGGCCACTGTGCGGTATGCAGCTTCAGGCCCGCGAACGTGTCGAGCCCCTCGAAGTGGGGCGTATTCGGGGTCGAGAGTGGTCCCGTCGCCATGATGAGATAACGGGCGCTCCAGTTGCGCCCTGCATCGCTCGTGGCATGCCAGCGCTTCGCCTTCTCGTTCCAGCTGGCCGAGATCAGCCGCGTATTGAGAAGAATGTCTTCACGCAGCCTGAAGCGGTCGGCAACGTGGTTGGCATAGCGCAGCAGCTCGGGCTGCGAGGCGTAACGCTGCGTCCAGTGCCAGTCCTGCTGCAGCTCCTCGCAGAACGCGAAGGAGTACTCCAGGCTTTGAATATCAACGCGCGCGCCCGGATAGCGATTGTGGTACCACGTGCCGCCGACGCTCGGTGCGGACTCGATGACCTTGGCGCGCAGCTTCAGCGTGCGTGTCTTGTACAGCATGCAAAGACCCGCGAATCCGGCGCCGACGATCAGCGCATCGAGCTCTTCTGGCGCCGTGCTTGACATGGCAGTGCGACCTTACTCACCGGGCCGATAGCGCGGCAGACATTCCTGACGATCTGCGAGAACGAATGCGAGGACGCCCATCGTGGCCACCTGACTCTGCAGATTCTGCGGATCGACTTTATCGAGCGTGTCTGCCGCCGTGTGGTGGTAGTCGAAATAGTGCCGGCCATCGACCATGGGTGCAAAGCCCGGCACGCCCGCTCTCTCCATCGGACCGATATCCGTTCCGGCCTCGCGATCCATGCGTTGCAAAGCGGTGGCACCGATCGGCGCGAGCACATCGGTCACTGAACGCAATGCGGGCAGCGAGTCCTTCGAGACGACCGCCTGGATGCCGAGCGCGCGCCCGGCGCCCGCATCGCTCTCGATGGCTGCGCAGTGCGCGTTGATCGAAGGTCCCAACGCATCGAAATAGGCCTGTCCGCCGCGGCCGCCGAATTCCTCGTCGGTCCACGCGATGAAGCGAATGGTGCGCCGCGCATGCAGCTTGAGCTCCTGCAGCACCTCGATGACGCCGGCCGCGGCCATGACGCCGACGCCGTCATCGGTCGCGCCCGTCGCGAGATCCCAGGAATCAAGATGACCGGAGACGACGACGAACTCGCTCGGTCGCTCGGTCCCCTTCCAGTCGGCAATGACGTTGAAGCTGTCGGCATCGGCCAAGGTCTGCGCCTCCAGGACGAGCCGCATCCGAACCGGGCCACGCGCTGCGAGACGCGCGATCAGCGCCGCATCCTCCGCGGCCAGTGCGGCGGCCGGTATCCGCGCTTTGGCATCGAGGTTGGTGAGTCCGGTGTGCGGAAGACGATAGTCTGCGCCACCCACGGAGCGCACCAGAGCGGCCGCGGCGCCGAGCGCCGCCGCGGCGGCCGGACCGCGGCGGCGATACTCGGAGCCATGCCCATACGCCACATCGGCATGCCCGTTCTCGGCCAGTCGCTGATCGAACGGGACGTTGAAAACGACGATCGCGCCGCGAACCTCGCTGCTGCGCGCACGAAGCTCATCGAAGTCGCGCACGATGACCACTCGGGCCTCAAGACCAGCGGCCGGTGTCGCTGAGGAGCCACCGAGACTCGTGAGCACCACACGCTGGTTCAGGCCGGCTACTTGCCCGGGATAGCTCACGAGCTCCGCGTGCGTCTCCCCCCGGATCCAATGATCGACTTTGGCGGGCTGCAAGGTCACCTCGGCACCCAGTGCGCGCATCGCGTCTGCCACCCGCGTGACGGCCGCTGCCAACTGGGGTGAACCGGAAAGCCGGGGACCGATGCCGTCGGTCAGGCTCTCGAGCTGATTGAAGGCCCAGGTACTGCGCATGGCCGTGGCCCGAATGCTCGCCAGCGAGTCGCTTCGATCGGCGCTCGCTGGAGTCTGCGCGGACACCATGGGCGACGTGATGAGACTCGCGAGCGCAAGCGCCGGATAAAAGTTCTTCATTGTGCTGGGCTCCGCCGGCAGGGCTCGGACATGTTATACCTACCCGGCTCACATCCGTGGTGGGTAGGAGTCATCGATGACCGAAGCTCAAGACGAGGCTCGAAGAGCCTTCATCAAGGGAACACTCGGAACGCTCGCTGGGGCCGCAGCGGCCGCCGCCCCGGGTCTTGCCGTCGCTCAGCCGCCACCCGCTCCGGGAGCAGACGCCGGCGCGTGCCCTCCGCATCTGACCCCTGGGGGCGGATTCTCGACCATCCGGGCCGAGGTCGATGTCGCCGATTGCACTGTCGAGGGGAAGATCCCGAACGATCTGAACGGCGGGTTCTACGCGACCGGTCCCGATCCGCAGTATCCGCTCGCCCACGGCGACATCGTGTTCGACGGCGAGGGGCACGTGCGCCTCTTTCGCATCAGGCATGGCCGTGTCGACTACCGGACGCGCTTCGTGCGCAACGAGCGTTGGGTCGCGCAGGACAAGGCGGGACGGCGCCTCATGCCGATGTATCGCAACCCTTCCATGGACGACCCGAGCGTCAAGGGCTTGAGCCGTAGCACGGCGAACACCCACATCATCAATCACAAGAATTTGATTCTGGCGCTCAAAGAGGACAGCCCGCCCTCCGCAATGGATCTCAACACTCTGGAGACGGTCGATCCGGTCTACACGTTCGGCGGGCAGCTCCCGCGCACCCAGCCATTCACAGCACATCCGAAGATGTGCTCGCAGTGCGGCAACATGGTCGCCTTCGGCTACGAAGCCAAGGGCTTCGGCAGCAACGTCGTGGCCGTGTTCGAGATCGATGGCCAGGGCAAAAAGGTCTGGGGCACCGACGTTGAGGTGCCCTACACCGGGATGCTGCACGACTTCGCAGTCACCGAGCACTACATCGCATTCTTCGTGGTCCCACTCTCGATCGACTACGACCAGATGAAGCGCGGCGGCATCCACTGGTCTTGGGACAAGGACAAAAAGACCTATCTCGGATTCCTGCGTCGCTACGGCGACGGCAAGGACGTGCACTGGATCGAGGGTCCGGCGCGCAGCGCGACGCATACGATGGGCGCCTTCGAGGACAGAGGCCGCATCTACATCGACATGGAAGTGACGGCGGGCAATCCATTCCCGTTCATGCCGAACCGGGACGGTTCACCGCCCGATTTCGCAGGCGCTGCGAGTTACCTGCATCGGCTCTCGGCGAACCTCACGGGCAAGAGCAAAGGCTACGCGATCGAAAGTCTGGTGCCTCTGTCGATGCCCCTGCCGCGTCAGGATGACCGCTACAACTCTGCGCACTATCGCTACGGATTCGGCGCCTGTCCGGACCCGAATGCGCCGAACAGGCAGCAGGCCGGTGCCTGTCTCGCGCGCATCGACATTCAGACGCGCACGTTCAAGCTCTGGAATGCGGGAACGCGCGTGTCGCTTGCGGAGCCGGTTTTTGCGCCCAAGAGTCCGACCTCTCGCGAGGGCGAGGGCTATCTGCTCGCCACGGCCTATCATCTCGACCAGAACCTGCGCTCGGATCTCGTCATTCTCGATGCCGAGCGCGTGGAAGAGGGCCCGATCGCGACGGTCAAATTGCCGGTGCAGGCCTCCCCGCAGGTGCATGGCCTGTGGGTGCGGGAGGATCTGTACCCCGCCTGAGTCGCGTCGAGTCCGCCGCTCAATCCTGTTTGAAGATCCGGCCCTGCTTCATTACGAAGCGCACGTCCTCGAGCAGGGCCACGTTCGCAAGCGGATCTCCGCGCACGGCGATCAGGTCGGCGAGCTTGCCGGCCTTGATCGACCCGAGCTTGTCGGAGACACCGAGCAGATCCGCATCCGCGACCGTCGCTGACTGAATGGCCTGCATCGGGCTCATGCCGTTCTCGACCATCAGCGTGAACTCGCGTGCGTTTCTTCCAAACGGGCATACGCCGATATCGGTACCGAAGCCGATCTTGACCCCGGCATTGACCGCCTTGCGGAAGTTCGCGAGCTGCGCGGTCATGATCTGCTGCCCCTTCGCGACGAATTCCGGAGGATAGTTGCTGCCGATGCACTCGCGTACCTCCAGGGTCGGCACGAGGTACGTGCCGTGCTGCTTCATGAGCGCGCGCCCCTCATCATCCATGAGCGTTCCATGCTCGATCGATGCCACCCCGGCGCGGATGGCGGCCTTGATGCCTGCGGCCCCGTGCGCATGCACCGCGACTTTGAGACCGAAGTTGCGGGCCTCATCGACTCCGGCGGCGAGCTCCTCGGGCGTCGCCTCACGTCCGGCCGGGTTGCTGCTGTGGGTCAGCACGGCGCCGGTCGCGAACATCTTGATCACATCGGCATGCTGACCGGCGAGCGCGCGGATGCGCTCTCGCACCTGCTCGGGCGAGTTGGCGTTGCCGTAGCGCAGATCCCAGGGCAACGTCACGTCCGGCGCAAAACCCGTCACCGCTCCCGCGCCACCGGTGATGGTCACGTACGCGCCGGCGACGTACATGCGCGGACCTACGACATCGCCACGGTTGATCGCATCGCGCAGCGCGACATCGACGAGCGCGCGATATGACCCCAGATCGCGCACGGTCGTGAACCCCGCAAGCAGCACCTTGCGGGCGTTTGGAATGGATCCGAACGCGCGCTCGGCCGCGGTGTGCTCGAGCTCGGCGAGCGGGTCCTGTTGCTGCTCGTTGATGGTCAGATGCGTGTGGGCGTCCATGAGACCGGGCAAGACCGTGTACCCGCTCAGGTCGATCATCTTCGCGCCGCCCGGCACCTGCGGTGCCGGACCCACCTCGGCGATGAGTCCGTCTCGCACAACGACGCTTTGCCCTTCGAGCACCCGACCGGCTTCGGTGTCGATGAGTCGTCCGGTCCGAATGACGGTCACGTCCTGCGCACGGGCGAGACCGTGGCTGCACGCAAGGAGGAGCAGGCCGCCCCACATCAGGCAGCCTCTCATTCGAGTTCGCATCGCTTTGCTCCGCGCTACGCCAATGCCTTCTGGAACGTCCCGAGCAGCCGGCTCCAGGCCTTCTCTGCCAGATCGTGGTCGTACACTCGGGAGTCCGGCGGACACCAGCCGTGCATGGCCGCATAGACCTCGACCTCGTGGGGCAGGTGCGCCTTCTCGAACGCCTCGCGCAGCACGTCCTTGGCCTTCGGCTCACGTTGATCGTCGTTCTGCGCGATGGCGACCAGGAACTGGGCATGCATCTTCGGTACGAGCAGATGCGGACTGTCCGGTCCATCCGTCACGAGCGCTGCACCGTGGAATGAGGCGCCCGCACCCACGCGATTGGGGAACGTGGCGGCGGTCCGGAAGGTGAATGGACCTCCCATGCAATAGCCTGTGGTGCCCATCTTGCGCTTCTTGTCGACGGGCGCCTGCGAATCGAGCCAGGGAATGAAAGCTTTCGCATCGGTCACCTGCGTCTGCGGGGTGAGTGCGCCCATGAGATCCATGAGCGTCTTGCGGGTCGCCGGATCCTGGAAGTCGGCGTGCTCGGGCGCCGTGGGAGCCCGTTTCACACGATAGAACGGATTCACGACCAACACGCAGTAGCCGGATTCGGCCAGGCGCTTCGCCATTTGTTTGAAAGTCGGGCGCAGACCGAAAATGTCGGGCCAGATGAGGACGCCGGGATGCGTGCCTTGTGCGGGATGCACGAAGTACGCATCCGCGGTTCCATCGGGCGTCTTGATGTCGACTTCGGCGTCCTTGACTTCGACCGCGTTCGCCGTGGCTGGCAGCAGCGACAGCACGCCGGCGCCGATCGTGAGCGCTCCGAACTGCCGACGTGACAGCGCCCGGGCTCTGAGTTCGTATTCGACGATGTCATCCATCGAGTCTTGATCGCACATGGCTCTGCTCCCGGCATCGGATGGGTTGAGAAGGCGGGAGTATTCTACATCGACCACTTCCAGTCTTTGGCCGAGCGGCGGCAGCCACCGCCCGCGACGCCGCGCCAGGCACGACCACGCACGACGCGGCCGCTCAACGTGCCGGTGGGCGTGCCCTCCTTGATGACCATGCGGCCATTGACGATCACATAGCTCACGCCGGTACTGAGTTGATGGGGCTTCTCGTACGTCGCGTGGTCCTGAATCGTGTTCGGGTCGAAGACGACGACATCGGCGAAGGCGCCTTTTTTCAACCGGCCGCGATCGGCAAGCGACAGGTTGTCGGCAGGCAAGGTGGTGAGCTTATGGACGGCCTGCTCCAGGGTGAGGACATGGTCGTGCCTGACGTACTGGGCAAATACGCGCGCAAAGTTTCCATAGGCACGCGGGTGGGCGTTGGAGAGCAGAAAGACGCCTTCGGGAGCTTCTCCGGCCTCATCCGATCCGAAGCTGACCCAAGGCAGCGCGACTTCGCGCCGCACGTTGTCCTCGCTCATGAGGAAGTAGGCGATGCCGACGCGTGTTCCGTCCTCGATGACCAGGTCGATGGCGGCATCCTCGGGTGAGATCCCGCGCATCCGGGCCACCGCGGCCAAGGTCTTGCCGGTGAGCGGCTTGAGAGCCGGATTCTTGAACTCCAGCAGCAGAGTGCCCTCGGGACCTGCCGCGGCAAGCAGATTCTCCCAGTCGGGCGGATGCATGACTCGCATCTCTGCGATCACCTTGCTGCGTACCGCAGGATCCTTGAGGTGCGAGATCCAGGCTTCGAGTCCGCCGTCCTGCACCCAGGGCGGCATGGCGGCATCGAGCCCCGTGGCTCCGGCTGTGTAGGTGTACATGTTGGCCGAGATGCGCACTCCGGCTGCGCGTGCGCCGTCGATCATCGCGACCACGCGATCGAGCTTGCCCCAGTTGTCCTTCCCCGCGAGCTTCAGGTGATAGATCTCTGCCGGAGCTCCACTCCCGCGAGCGATGTCGATCGTTTCCTGCAAAGCCGCCTCAATGCGGTCGCCCTCACTGCGCATGTGCGCGGTATAGATGCCGCCGCAGCGGGCGGACTCTTCGGCGAGCGCGGTGAGCTCGGGCGTCTTGGCGTACGTGGCCGGCGAATAGATGAGGGCGGTCGTCAGGCCCAGTGCACCTTCCTCCATGGCCTGATGAACCAGTTCGCGCATCTTTGCCAGCTGTGCCGGCGTGGGCTGCACGTCACGCTCGCCGAGCACGAACGTGCGCACGGTCGGGGCGCCGACGAACGAGGCGACGTTGGGGGCCATGCCGCGCTGCTCGAGCGTCGTGAGATATTCGCCGAGCGTGCTCCAGGTGACGCGATACTTGATGTCGCCTTCGCGCGCGAGCATCAGACGGCGCATCTCATCGTTGAGCGGGCCCATCGACATCTCACCCATCACTTCGAGCGTGACACCCTGGCTGAGGTCGCTGAGCGCGCGGCCGTCGGCGAACAGCGACTCCTCGGGGTGCGCGAGCATGTTGATGAAGCCCGGCGTGACCGCCTGGCCGTGCACGTCGACTTCGGTACGCCCACGCAAATCGCGATGAGGTCCGACGTAGCTGATGCGATCGCCGTCGATGGCGAGATCGCCCGATACGGGCGTATTGCCGGAGCCATCGTAGAGCATGCCGTTTCGCAAGACGAGATCGTGGACGGCGCCGGGGCCGACGGGGGGAGCCGCCCGGGATTGACCGACCAGACAGGCGCAGACGATGACGAAAGCGAGTCGGCCTGCGCTTGGGGATCGAAGCATGGTGCGAATCCTTCTAGGAGTGATCGGGCGCTTGCTGCACGTTCCGCCCTGGATTGTAATTGGAACTTTCCAATGCACAGTCCGTTGAGCCCAGCGTGCCAAAGCGGGCGGTTTCGAGATACTCGTACGAGGAGAGGCAAAATGACTGAAAGCGGTAATGGCGACAATGTGCGGGCAGAGGCCCAGCGGGTCAGGGATCATCTGCGCGCCGCGGGCTCCGCGGCGTCCGACGCCATCCGGGAGAATGCCTCCGCCGCAGCCGATGCGGCTCGCGCCCGGGCGCGCGGCGCCGGCGACTGGGCCCGTTCGCGTTTCTCCGACCTGCAGGACCATGTCGAAAAGCGGCCCGGCACGTCCGCGATGTGGGCGCTCGGCATCGGCCTGATCGCGGGCATCGTGCTCACGAGCCTGCTGCGAGGACGCGAAGACTAAAGTCCGGCGCCCCTCGAGGGGCGCAGCGAGACCCGGGTCACGGTCTCGTGACTATTTGGTGACACTTTGTGGGCGCCAGCGTGCTGTGCTGGCGTCCATGCACCGGTTCGGGGTCGTAGGCGTCTCCTACCGCCACGCGAGCTCCGCGGACATCGCCAAGCTCGCGATCGCCAAGGCGGACCTTCCCGAGCAGCTGCCGCGCCTGCGCGTGGCACTGCATGGGGCCGAGGTCTGTTACCTCGCAACCTGCAATCGGGTCGAAATCCTCTTCGCCGAATTCGACCGCCCGGCCATCGATCGCCGCGTGGACGTGTTCCGCGCACTCGTGGGCCGCGACCCCGCCGCGGGTGAGGCCGCCTCGACATTTCGAACCTGGACCGGCGAGGCGGCGGTCGAGCATTTGCTCCTGCTCGCCTGCGGGCTCGACTCGGCTCAGGCCGGCGAGCAGGAGATCTTCGCTCAGCTGCGCGGCGCGTGGCAGACGGCCCGCGCTGCTCAGGTGACGGGTCCGCTGCTTGATCGGATCGTCGGCGAGGCGCTCAGCATGGCCCGCAACGCCAACCGTCTCGGCCGCCAGAATTCTCCCTCGCTTGCGGACCTCGCCGTCGAACGCATCGTGGAGCGCTTCTGCGGCCGCTCCGCAGAGGTTGCGCTGCTCGGCGTGTCGCCGATGACGCGTCGCTGTGGCGCGCGGTTGCGAGCTCAGAACGTCGCGCTCGTGATCGTCAACCGCTCGCTCGAGCCGGCCGAGGAGCTCGCGCGCACCCTTGGTGGTCGCGCCATGACACTTGAGGACTTTCGAGCCGCACCCCCGAGCCTGGGAGCGCTGGTGTGCGCAAGCGGCGCTTCCGAGGCGCTGCTCGGCGCGCCGGAGCTCGCAAAGCTGACAGGCAATCCGCTCATCGTCGATTTCGGTGTTCCGCCCAACGTGGACCCCGGCGCTGCACAAAGCACCGGCCTCACCCGGATCGGTATGGATGATCTCGTGCGGACCGCGCGCGATGCCCGCGTGACGCATCTGCTGCGGCTCGCGCCCATCCGAGCCGCCATCGACGAGCGGCTGGGTCGCCTGCGCACCGAGCTGGCCGCGCGCGCCATTGGTCCACAACTCGCACAGTTGCGTGATACGTTCGTGCGCATCGCGGGGGCGGAGATGGATCGGCTTTTGAAAAGCGATCTGCAGGATCTTGATGAGGAGCGCCGCGCTCGGCTCGCCGGCTGGGCCACTGCGCTGGCGCATCGGCTTGCCCACCTGCCGCTGTCGGGCATGCGCGCGGCCGCCGAGCACGCGAGCAGCGAAGCCACCGAGGCCTTCTTCCGTGAAGCGCGCCTGCGGCGGGATGCCGATTAAAGAAAGCCACCATGACCTCATCCGATCGCTCAGAACAACTCTATGCCCGTGCCTGCCGCGTGATTCCCGGAGGTGTCAGCTCGCCGGTACGTGCCTTTCGCGCCGTCGGCGGTACGCCACGCTTCATCGCGCGTGGGGCGGGCGCCAGCGTCTTCGATGCCGACGGTCGTCGCTATGTCGACTTCGTCGGCTCCTGGGGCCCGTTGATCCTCGGACACGCACACCCCGAAGTCGTGGCGGCCGTCACCGATGCCTGCGCCCACGGCACGACGTTCGGTGCCCCGTGCGCGGGAGAGGTCGAGCTGGCCGAGCGGATCGTGCGCTTCTATCCCGGCCTCGAGCAGGTGCGGTTCGTCTCATCCGGCACCGAGGCCGTCATGAGCGCCATACGCGTCGCGCGCGCGGTCACCGGCCGTGATCTCATCGTCAAGTTCTCCGGTTGCTATCACGGGCACGCCGATCATCTGCTCGTTGCCGCCGGGTCGGGTCTGGCGACGTTCGAGAAACCTTCCTCCGCGGGAGTTCCCGCGCCGTTCGTATCGTTGACGCGAGTGCTGCCGCTCGATGACGAGACGGCGCTCTCGGAGCTCTTCGCACGAGAGGGCGACCGGCTCGCGGCGGTGATCATCGAGCCCGTGCCGGCCAATCATGGCCTGCTGCTGCAGCGACGCGCGTTCCTTGAACTGCTGCGCGAGCACACCCACAGACACGGCACCGTCCTCATCTTCGATGAGGTCATCTCCGGCTTTCGCCTCGCGCGCGGCGGAGCGAGCGAGCGCCTCGGCATCGTTCCGGACATGGCCACATTCGGCAAGGTCATCGGAGGCGGCATGCCGGTCGGGGCTTTTGGTGGATCCAGGCGCACCATGAGCCGTCTCGCACCGGAGGGCGACACCTACCAGGCCGGCACGCTTTCGGGCAATCCGGTCGCCATGGCAGCCGGCATCACGACGCTCGATATCCTCGAGCGAGAATCGGCATGGGAGCAACTCGAGCGCAAAGGCGCGAGCCTCGAGCGCATGCTGGCCCCGGTGCTTGGGCAGGCGCGCTTCCCCATGCAGCTCGTGCGAGCGGGCTCGCTCGTGTGGCTGTCGCTGCACGAGGGTGCGGCGCCCCGCGCAGCCGCGACGCTGTCACCGCGCGCGGTCGGCCGCTTCGCGCGCCTGTTTCACGCCATGCTGGAGCGCGGGGTGTATCTGCCGCCTTCGCCCTACGAGGTCTGTTTCCTGTCGCTCGCGCACGCTGAAGCGGACTTCGAGCTCTTCGCAGGCGCGCTGCGCGAGTCGCTCGCCGCGATCGACTGAGTGATTGCGGGCGGATCGGACATGAAAACAGCACGCCTCTTTCAGCTCACGGTCCTGACTTTGGTCGTCGTGTCGGTCGTGCAGGTGTGCTGGTGGCTCTTCGATCAGCGCCAGTACACCACCGCCCGCGTCGAGGAGACGCAGGCGCTGTACGCGCAGCAGCTCGCGGCCGGGCGCGCCCTGGTCGCTGCGGGGATCGCGCCCGAGCGCGTCACACAGCTCATGCCGCGGCTGTCGGTGCGCGCGGGGACGCTCGTCCTTTCGCCCGACGCGCAAGCGGCCTTGTCACAGGAGCAGTCGCGACGCATCAATCAGTATCTGTGGGAAGGCAGTTTCTTCCTGCTCGCATTGTGCGCCTGCATCGCCGTCATCTGGCGGGCGCTGCGCGCCGAGGCGGAGGTGCTCAAGGAGCAGGACAGCTTTCTCGCGCTCGTGTCGCATCAGTTCAAGACGCCGCTTGCGAGTCTGCAGCTCTCGCTCGAGACCATGGCGCTGCGGACGCTCTCGCCGGAGCAGTCACGCACACTCATCGATCGCATGCTTTCCGATCTCACGCGCATGGAGACCCTCGTCTCGCAGATTCTCGACAGCGTGCGTCTCGCGCGCGGGCGCGTCGAGCTCAAGCGCGAGCCGGTGCCGCTCGCGGGCGCGGTCGCGCGCGTGGTCGGCCAGTTCCAGGAGCGTGCCGCAGGCGATCGTATCCGCATCGAGACCCAGGTGCCCGATGATCTGCAGGTGCTCGCAGACCCGCTCGCGGTCGATGTGGTCGTGCGCAATCTGCTCGAGAACGCACTGGCGGCCGTCGCTCCGGTCGGGGGCGGCAAGATCGAGCTCGTCTCACGTCGCGTCGGCTCCGAAGTCGAGCTCTCGGTGCGCGACAGCGGCCTGGGATTTCGCGCCGCGGACCAGTCACGGCTGTTCGAGAAGTTCTCGCGCCTGCACCCGGCCGGCGGCAGCAGCTATTACGGCACGGGGCTCGGTCTTTACATCGTCAAGCGTCTGATGCAGCTGCTCGGAGGCCGCGTCACGGCGCGCAGCGAGGGACTCGGCAAAGGCGCCGAGTTCGTGCTCGTGTGGCCGCTCGCGGAGCTCTCGTGAGCACACATCGCGTGCTCGTCGTCGAGGATGACCCGCATCTTGGGGCGGGACTCGCCGAGAATCTGCGCGCCGAGGGGCTCACGGTCGCGACCGTGAATGACGGACGCAAGGCAGTCGAATGGTTCGATTCCGCGAGCTGTGATCTCATCGTGCTCGATGTGATGCTGCCCGGGCTGGACGGGTTCACCGTGTGCCGCACGCTTCGCGAGCGCGGCACCGTCACGCCGGTGCTCTTCCTGACCGCACGCGGCGATCCGGCTGATCGTATCCGCGGGCTCGAGGCGGGCGGTGATGACTACCTCGCCAAGCCATTTCATCTGCAGGAGTTCCTGCTGCGGGTGCGGGCGATTCTGCGGCGCTGGGACTGGTACCGTCAGTCCTCGGCGGCCGCTTCCGGCGCCGTGCTGCGCTTCGGGGCCAATGAGGTCGATTTTCACTCGTTTCGCGGCCGTTCCTGGAACGGTGAGGTGCAGGAGCTCACCGAGAAGGAGGCCATGATCCTCAAAGTGCTGTCCGAGAAGCCCGGGGAGATCGTCTCACGCGAGGATCTGCTCGAGCGTGTGTGGGGATACGATGTGTTTCCCTCCACGCGCACGGTCGACAATTTCATTCTGCGCCTGCGCAAGCGCTTCGAGCGCGATCCCGCCGATCCGCAGCACTTCCTGACGGTCTGGGGCGTTGGCTATCGTTTCCTGACGGGCGAGGAACGCCCGTGAGCGCAAGGACTTTGCGCATCGGCACGCGTGCCTCCGCGCTCGCGCTCTGGCAGGCGCACCGGGTCGCGGCGCTGATTGGCGCGCAGGCCGGCGCTCCCGCCACGCAGCTCGTGCACATCCGCACCGAGGGCGATGCACGCACCGACGTGCCGCTTTGGGCCGTGGGTGGGCGCGGCTTTTTCACGCGTGAGATCGATCGCGCGCTCGTGAGCGGCGAGATCGACCTCGCCGTGCACAGCCTCAAGGATCTGACCACGGTACTCGATCCAGCCCTTGCGCTCGCGGCGGTCCTCGAGCGCGAAGATCCACGCGATGCGCTCGTGGCGCGTGCCGTGGGCTCGCTGGCCGACTTGCCCGCGGGCGCGCGCGTGGGCACGAGCAGCCTGCGGCGCCGGGCCTTCGTGGCGCATGCCCGCGCCGATCTCGTGCTCGAGGAATTGCGCGGCAACGTGCCGACGCGCCTCGAGCGGCTGCGCGAGGGCAAATACGACGCCGTGATTCTGGCTGCCGCGGGTTTGAAGCGGCTCGAGCTGGCGCGCGAGATCAGCGAGTACCTGGATCCGGAGAAGTTTCCCCCCGCGGTCTCTCAAGGGGCCATCGCCATCTGTGCCCGCAACGACGATGCAGGGGCGGCGCACTGGTTGCGCGCACTGGATCACTTCGCGACCCGCGTGGCGTGCACCGCCGAGCGTGCATTGCTGCGTCATGTCGAAGGAGGCTGCCAGATTCCGCTCGGTGCGCTCGCGCAGCTCGAGGGCAGCAGCCTGCGTTTGAGCGCGAGCGTGTGTGCGCTCGACGGAGCTCAGTTGATCTCGGCGTACGGCAAGGTCGAGCTTGCGACCCCGACCGAGGCGCTCGAAGGTGCCGTGCGCCTGGGACAAAGAGTCGGCGCCGATCTGCTCGCGAGCGGTGCGAGCGACATCATCGAGGAACGGCGCGCGCTCAAGCCCGCCGATATCCAATGAGCGCGGCGGCGGCCAAGCGTACGAGGACCGTCACCCAGAATCCCTCGGTCGTCGTCACGCGAGACGAGCCGAGCGATGGACCCTTGAGCTCGCAGCTGCGGCAGCTTGGACTGGGGGTGCTGTCCTGGCCGGTCGTGCGCGTCGGCGCGCCGCAGGACGGCGCGCCGTTCGAAGGTGCTCTGGCGCGTGCGGCGCACTACGACTGGATCGTGTTCGCGAGCCGTCATGCGGTTCAGGCCGTCACGAGCCGCCTGCGCACGACCCCCGTGGGCGTGCGTGTCGCCGCAGTGGGAGCGGCCACCGCGGAAGCTCTGCGCGCGCACGGCTGGAGAGTGCACGTGGTGCCGGCGGAGGCCTCCGCCGCCGCGCTGGTCGCAGCGCTTGCACCGATGATGGAGCACGGCACGCGCGTGCTTTTTCCGGCGAGCTCGCGCGCGCTGCCGACGCTCGGCGCCGGACTTGCGCAGCTCGGCGTCGAGGTCACACAGGTCGAGGCGTACCGCACGGAGTCGGCGCCGCTCGATCTCAAGGAATGTCGCGCGCGGATCCGGCAGCGCAGCGTCGCGGCAGTGACGTTCACGAGTCCATCGACGGTCGTCGAGCTGGAGCGGGCGCTGGGAGCGGCAAGCTTCAAGCGCCTACTGTCCGGCTGCTTGGCGATTGCGCTCGGTGCGACGACCGCGCAGACGCTCAACACGCGCGGTCACGAGTGCATGCTTGCACAGCCGGCAAGCCTGCAGGGACTTGCGCTCACGACGTTCCGGCTGCTGCAACAGAGGCCATGACCATGGGATTTCCTTTGCATCGACCGCGCCGCCTGCGTCAATCCGAAGCCTGGCGCCGGCTCACACGCGAGACGCACCTCGATCGCGGGGATTTCGTCTATCCGCTCTTTCTCGTGCCCGGTACGCGCGTGCGGCGTCCCGTGGAGAGCATGCCCGGCGTCTCTCAACTCTCGGTGGATGAATGCATCCAGGAAGCGAGCGCGGTCGCGCAGCTGGGTGTCGCCGCGATCATCCTCTTCAGCGCACCCGATCAGAAGGATGGCCGCGGCTCGGCCTTTCTGGATCCCGAAGGTCTCGTGCCCCGCGCTATCCGGGGGATCAAGAAAGCCTGCCCGGAGCTCATCATCTGGACGGACGTGTGCCTGTGCAGTGCGACGGATCACGGCCACTGCGGTCACGTGCTCGACTCGGGCGTCATCGACAATGATTCCTCCATCGAGACGCTCGCGCAGGTCGCTCTCAATCATGCGCGTGCCGGCGCAGATGCCGTCGCGCCGAGCGACATGATGGATGGACGTGTGCTCGCGATCCGGCAGCTCCTCGACCGCAACGGCCACACGGATACACCCATCGTCTCTTATGCCGCCAAGTACGCATCGGCGTTCTATGGACCATTCCGCGATGCCGCCGACTCCGCACCGGCGTTCGGCGATCGGCGCTCCTATCAAATGGATCCGGCGAACGCCCGCGAAGCGCGTGCGCGAAGTCGAGCTCGACGTGGAGGAGGGCGCCGATCTCGTCATGGTGAAGCCCGCGGGGCCGTACCTCGATGTGATCCGCCGCGTACGCGAGAGCGTTGCGGTGCCGGTGGTCGCGTATCAGGTGTCGGGCGAGTTCAGTCTCATCAAGGCTGCGAGCGCTCGCGGCTGGATCGATGAGCGGGCTGCGGCGTTCGAGACGTTGACCGGCATCAAGCGCGCGGGTGCCGACCTCATCATCACCTATTTCGCGCCGGACATGTGCCGATGGCTGCCGAGCTGAAAAGCGATACCCGCACGCCGGTGTTCTTGAGTGCCTGCCGGCGCGAGCCGACGCCCTACACGCCCGTGTGGATCATGCGGCAGGCCGGGCGCTATCTGCCCGAGTATCGGGAGCTGCGCGCGCGTGTGGACTTCCTGACGCTCACGCGCAGCGCGGAGCTCGCCGCCGAAGTCACTCTGCAGCCCATCAAGCGTTTTCCACTGGATGCGGCCATCCTGTTCAGTGACATCATGACGCCGCTGCAGGGCATGGGTATCGCCCTCGAGTTCGAGCCGGGTCCGGTGGTTCGCGACCCCATTCGCACCGACGCGCAGGTCGAGGCGCTGCCCGCGCTCGTCCCGCAGCGCGATGTGCCTTTCGTGCTCGAGGCGGTGCGGCTCGCCCGTGCCGGCGCGCCGGCCGGCGTGCCGCTCATCGGGTTCGCCGGAGCGCCGTTCACGCTCCTGTGCTACCTCGTGTGCGGTCGGCCGTCGAAGGAATTTGCGGCAGCGCGCGCCTTTCTGTACGCACAGCCGCAAACGGCGGAGCATCTGCTCGATGTGCTCGCCGATGCCATGGCCGCCTACCTGCGCGCTCAGGCCGAGGCGGGCGCGCAGGCTCTGATGTTGTTCGAGTCGTGGGCGGGTCTGCTCGGCATCAACGAGTTTCGACGCTTCGCGTTACGCGCCGCACGCCGCACGCTCGCTGCGCTGCGCACGCTTCCCGTGCCGCTCATCTATTACGCAAACCAGGGGTCCGCGCTCATGGAGGCGGTCGCCGAGCTCGATGTCGACGTCGTCGGCGTCGACTGGCGGTCACCGCTCGGCACGGTGCGGCGTGTGCTCGGAAGCGGCAAGGCCGTGCAGGGCAATCTTGATCCGGCGGCCCTTTTTGCCGCGCCAGGCGAGCTTCAGCGTCACATCGATGCCGTCCTCGATCAGGCAGGTGCTGCGCCGGGACACATTTTCAATCTGGGCCATGGCATCTGGCCGAATACGGATCCCGGCGCGGTCGCGCGGCTCGTCGATCACGTCCACGAGCGAACGGCGCGGAGCCGCGCATGAGCGGCGCGAGCTTCAGGCGGACTTCATCGCCGAAGCGCATCCGCTCGTGGCCTCCGCCGCAGCGTGCTTCAGCGACCTGCAAAGCCGCTTTTGCGCCGCATTCGAGGCGTTCGAATCGAGCGCCCGCTTCGAGAGCCGGGCCTGGAGCAGGCCGGCGGGCCACCGTCTGCAAGGCGGCGGCCAGAGTCGCCTGATGCGCGGAGCGGTGTTCGAGAAGGTAGGCGTCAACTTAAGCCACGTGTGGGGCTCATTCTCGTCGCAGTTTCGCGCTCAGGTGCCGGGCGCCGCCGAGTCGGAGGGCCGCTTCGCCGCCTGCGGCCTCTCGCTCGTGGCCCACATGACGAATCCGTACGTGCCGGCCGTGCACATGAACCTGCGCTTCATGTCGACGAGTCGCGCGTGGTTCGGAGGCGGCGCCGATCTCACGCCGACGTTTCCGTTCGAGGAAGATACGGCCGAGTTTCACGCCGCGCTGAAGGCTGCCTGCGATGCCTATCGCGCGAGCGCGTACGACGAATACAAAGCCTGGTGCGACCGCTATTTCTACCTGCCGCATCGGCAGGAGCCGCGCGGCGTCGGCGGAATCTTCTTCGATGAGCTGGCAAGCGGTGACACGCAAGCGGACTTCGCCTTCGTGCGCAGCGTGGGTGAGGCGCTCCTGGAAGCCTATCCGCGCATCGTCACGCGGCGCTGCTCCTTGGGCTTCGATGAGGCCGCGCGCGAGAAACTGCTCATCAAGCGCGGTCGCTACGTCGAGTTCAATCTCGTGTACGACCGCGGCACCAAGTTCGGCTTCGGCACCGACGCCGATCCGGAAGCCTACCTGATGAGCCTTCCGCCGCTGGTGAAGTGGTGACTCACCAGATGTGCACGCGATCCTGCGGCGCCAGATAAAGCTGGTCGCCCGGGCGCACATTGAAGGCCCGGTACCAGGCGTCGACATTGCGGACGACGCCGTTGACCCGAAACTGGTTGGGACTGTGCGGATCTCGCGTCACGAGATTGCGCGCGAGCTCGTCGCGTATCAGAAAGCGCCAGGACTGAGCCCAGGCCAGAAAGAAGCGCTGCTCGCCCGTGAGTCCGTCGAGGATGGGCGCTTTCCTGCCGTGCAGCGACAGCTCATAGGCGGCGTGCGCGACCGTGACCCCCGAGAGATCGCCGATGTTCTCGCCAAGCGTGAGCCGGCCGTTCAGATGCACTCCCGGCAGGGTCTCGTATTGATCGTATTGAGCGGCGAGCCGGTCCCCGAGCTTGGTGAAGGCAGCGGTATCCTCGGGCTGCCACCAGGTTCGCAGGATCCCGTTGGCATCCGACTTCGAGCCCTGGTCGTCGAAACCATGTCCCATCTCGTGCCCGATTACCGCGCCGATCGCGCCGTAGTTCACGGCCGGGTCCGCCTTCGGATCGAAGTACGGCGGCTGCAGGATGGCCGCCGGGAACACCACTTCATTGAAGGTCGCATAGTAGTAGGCGTTGATCGTTTGCGGCGTCATCGCCCACTCGCTGCGATCGGTGGGCTGATCGATGCGCTTGAGCTGCCGCTGCCACTCGAAGACCTCGGCCCGCTGTCGATTGCCGAATGCATCATGCGGTCGCACCTCGAGTGCTGAATAGTCGCGCCAGTGGTCGGGGTAGGCGATCTTCGGACGAAACGCGGCGAGCTTCTGTTCCGCTCGCTTGCGGGTCTCGGGGGACATCCACGGCACGGTATTGAAGCGCGCGCGATAGGCGCTGCGCAGGTTCTCGACGAGTTCGAGAAGCTGGGTTTTCGCTGCGGGCGCAAAGTATTGCCTGACGTAGAGCTGTCCGACCGCCTCGCCGAGCGCGCGATCCACGGCCGTGACGCCGCGCTTCCAGCGATCGCGCGGCTGCTGCTGTCCGTTGAGCTTGCGTCCGAAGAAATCGAAGGACTCATCATCGAACGGCCTGGGCAGGACACTCGCGATGCTGTCGAGATAGTGCGCCTCGAGATAGCTCTGCCAGATCGGAATCGGCACCGTCGTGAAGAGCCTGGCGAGTCCCTCGACCGCATCGGGCTCGATGACGTTGAAGTCCGCGCGGGTCGCAAGGCCAGGCGGACCGAGCAGAGCCTGCCACGGGAACTCGGGCGCCACGTGCTCCATCGCGACGAGTGTGCGCAGGTTGTAGGTGAGGTCGCGGTTGCGGCGCTTGGCGCTCGGCCAGTGCAGCTGCGCCATTTTCGTCTCGAGCTCGAGAATGTCCTGCGCCCGGCGCGCGGCATCCTGCGCCCCCGCAAGCTTCAACACATTCTCAAGGTGAGTGCGGTACTGCGAGCGGATCTCCGCGAACTTCGCGTCGGTGCTGAGGTAATAGTCGCGGTCGGGCAGTCCCAGGCCGGCCTGGGCCACGACGGGCAGGTAGCGGTCCGGATTCTTGTCGTCGATCGTGATGTCGAGTCCGAGCGGCGAGTCGAGATTCAGATCGGGACGACCCATGAGCGTTGCAATGTCCGCATAGCTCTTGGCGCTCGCGATGGCATCGAGTCCGGGTTGCGCCGGCTTGAGCCCCGCCGCATCGATCGCGGACTGATCGAGGAACGCGCGATAGAAGTCGCCGATCTTCTGCTCGAGGCTTCCGGCGGGCGCATGGGCGGGCAATTGCTCGATGAGCGCATGCACCCGCTCGTCGGTCAGCTCCGCGAGCTCGTCCATCGGACCCCAGCGCGTGCGATCAGCCGGAATCTTCTGCGAATCGAGCCAATGACCGTTCGCGTAGCGATAGAAGTCATCACCGGGCCTGACGGATCGGTCACCGGCAGAGAGATCGAGACCGAAGCTGCCGTACTGCGTCTGCCCATCGGCGCCGGCCGTGCTCGCGGCGCCGAGCAGCGCACTTGCCATCACCGATATCAATCCGCCCTTCATGACTTCCTTCCCTCAAAGACCCCGGTATCCTAATGGAAGGCGCCGAAACCACGTGAGCGGGGTGGAATCATGCGATCCGGCAGCGTCGATCTTGCGAGCATTGCCCGTGCCCTGCTCACCGCGCTTGCGGCTCTGGTCACTGCATCCGCGGGCGCCACCGAGCCAGCCGCGCCGGCTGCCTCGAGCGCTCCCAGCGGGGGCCATGTGGTCGGCATTGCTTTCGTCGGCCGCCTGGTACGTGACCTGGATCGGTCGATCGAGTTCTACAAGGCCATCGGATTCAGTCAGGATCCCGCTGCGGACCCCGGCTGGCGCAGCGACGAGGTCGTCGAGCATCTCTATGGCGTGCAAGGCGTGCGCACCCGCATGGCGAAGATGTTCGTGCAGAATGCGGCAAGCGGACAGCGATGGGTCGTGTATCTGCGCGAGCTCAAGGGTATTGAGCGTAGCGACCTGAGTGAGCACACGGCGTGGGAGCCTGGCGCGAGTCACTTCGGCCTGGTCGTCGCCGACGCCGGAAGTTTGTGGTCAAAACTCAAGCAGAGCGGCTTGCGGCGCGCGCGCTCGTGGAACGAAGCGCTGATCGCGCCACCCGGCCAGACCAAGGGCCTGCTCGCCTACATGACGGATCCGGACGGGCTCGACATCGAGCTCATTGATCAACGTCCAGCCGCGCCGGCCGAGGGTGGCCGCCCGGCACGTGCAGCGCTTGTGCCCGGCGTCAACCATGTGGGGCTCGTGATCCTCGACTCCGACAAGGCCCGCGCGTTCTACGGCGCTCTGCTCGGCGGTGAGCTCGTGAACGCGGAGTCGCCGTGGCTCAAGGGAGACTTCTACGATTCCGCCGTCGGCGGCCACGGCAATGTGCTGCGATTCTTCAACGAGTCCTTTGCGGTCGCTGGCGCACCCGGTGCACGCATGAATTTCGAGCTGGTGGAGTTCCAAAACCGAAAAAAGCCCGTGCGCGTCACGCGCATCAGTGACGTGGGCGTCGGTTACGTCGGCTTCGAGGTGCAGTCGCTCGATGTCTTTCTCGAGCGGGCGAAAGCCGCGGGAGCCAAAGTGGTCTCGGACGGCATCGTCACCATGCGCAGCGGCACGCGCGAAGTGATGGTGCGAGATCCGGATGTCGGGGGCTTCGTAGAGCTCTACGAGCACCCGGCTGCGCGCTAGCCGCTCTTGCGCGTCACGGTCAACTGCTGGGCCGCCAGCATCTCATCGATGTAGCGGGTCACGCCGCGCGGGGCGGTGGGCCAGAAGGCATCAATCGCACCCTGCTTCATCGCACGCCAGTGGGATACGACCGCACCCACTTCCTCGACGATCGCCTGCGGCCAGCGCTCGAAGTATGACTTCCTGAACATTGCCTCTCCCCGATGTCGTGCTCGTGTATAAGGTGACGCCCGAGGAGACCGGAAGTTCCGGCGAAAAGCGTCGGATTCGGGCGACAAAAGGCGGCTGGATCGTCCTACAAGCATAAGTCTGCGATGCGGCCACGCAACGCCCTGGATCCGATCCGCATCTGGGCCCCGACTCGCATCACAGGCAAACTTCCCCATAGGGGTATCTGTCCCGAGTGCGCCCGCTATCTCACTGACATCACTGATGCTGCGTTGCAAAATAAAATCTGCTATTAGTTGCCGAAATACTGTTCAATAGGCGCTGTCGGGCGCGAAATAGGTGAAAATGCAACGCGAGCGGACAGACCGAGCCGCAGCGGGGGGAAGCATCAGACATGAAGGCCGCATCGCGCAGCTTCGCGACCGGATTGCGTGGGCCAGATGCATCCCTTCTTTGCCTGATTGCGAACCAGTGGAACGGTCTGGCTCTGGCAGTCGACGCGCGATCGCGCGTGTGCTGGGTCAGCGGCAAGTGCGAGCGCTGGCTGGGCTTCGAGTCCGGGCGTGGCCTGGGCGAGATCCTCTGGCGTGAGCTCGAGCTGCCGTGGAGTCTCGAGTGCGCGGCGTTCCGCGAAGCCTTCGCCGGCCGTGAGGCCGAGCTTCAGGTAGCCGCGCGACGAGCCGCCGATGGTGAGCTTCGCACCTACGGTGCGAGACTCGTGCCGCTGCGAGAGGCGCGACGCGTCGCGGCGGTGCTCGTGCTGATCGAGGAGCTCGGCGAGAACGCACATCGCGAAGCGCTCGAGCGCGAGATCATCCAGATCGCCAACCGCGAGCAGAACCGAATCGGCGGAGATCTTCACGACGGCCTCGGCCAGGATCTCACCGGAATCGCGCTCATGCTGCGTGGTATCGATGCCCAGCTGCGCCAGGAGGGCTCATCGATCCGGCTCGATGAGGTGATCGGCCTCGTGAACGGCGCCATCGAGAACACTCGCGCACTCGCGCGTGGACTGTCACCTGTCAGCGCCGAGCGAGACGGACTGCGAGCCGCACTGCAGGCGCTCGCCGCGCGCGTCGCCTCAAGACACGGATTACCCGTGAAGTTCGAGGCGAGAACGACGCAGCCCGTGCGGCTCGATGAAACCGCGGCGACGCACTTGTATCGCATCGCGCAGGAAGCACTGACTAACGCCTTGCGGCACAGCCTCGCGACGCGCGTGCGAATCCGGCTGGAGTCGGCACGCGGAGCGCTGCATTTGAAGGTCCAGGACAATGGCCGCGGCATCGGCGCCGAAGCGCTGGGCGGCGCATCCGATGGCCTGGGTCTGAAGATCATGCGCTATCGCGCTCAGATGCTCGGCGGCAACCTCGTGATCGAGCGGGGTCCGGACGGCGGTGCACTGGTGCGGTGCTCCTGCCCGCTCGGCTGACCGTGCACGCAGGCTTCTTGCCGCGCGGAGCCGCAGCACGGCGTCGAGTGCTGATCGTCGACGATCATCCGATCGTGCGGCAGGGTGTGCGGCGCATGATCGATCCGGAGCCCGACCTGGTGGTCTGCGGCGAGGCCGAGAGCGACCGGGACGCGCGGGTCGCGATTCGTGAGCTCGAGCCGGACGTGGTCATCGTCGATATTTCCCTCACACAGGGGGACGGACTTGAGCTCGTGCGCGACGTGCACGCGCAGCGCCCGGGACTGCCGCTGCTCGTGCTGTCGATGCACGAGGAGGCCATCTACGCGGGACGCGTGCTCGCTGCAGGTGCGAGCGGCTACATCATGAAGCACGCGGCTTCCGACCAGCTGCTGACCGCCTTGCGGCGGGTGCTCGCTGGCGAGCGCTATCTGAGCGAGACGCTCGCGGCTGCGCTGGATGGTGCGATCGGGGAGGACGCGGCAGACGGAGCCGCCTGCGATCCCATCGAACGGCTCACTACCCGCGAGCTGCAGGTGCTTACGCTCATCGGTCGGGGCCTGTCCTCGCGGGAGGCCGCGGCGGCACTCGGGGTCAGCATCAAGACGGTCGAGTCGCACCGTCAGAGCCTCAAGCGTAAGCTCAATCTGCTCACCAACGCCCAGCTGCTGCAGTACTCCATCAACTGGTACGCGAGCCGCAGCCGAGCCTGATGGGCCCGTACGGCGCAGGCACCGCCGCGCGGGCGCGCATTTAAACCCTTTCGCCCGATCAGACCTCCAACGTCTGCATGTTGTCTGCTGCGCAGGATGAGCGGATGGACTGGGAGGCTGCGCTGGTACAGCGCGCCCGCGGTGGCGACGTGCGTGCGTTCGAGCGGCTGTATCGGGACCATGTCGGACGCGTGTACGGGTTGTGTCTGCGTCTGACGCGCGATGCCACGCATGCGGAGGACTGTGCTCAGGAGGCTTTCATCAATGCATGGCGCGCTCTCGGTCGCTTCGAGACCCGCAGCTCCTTTTCGACCTGGCTGCATCGGATCGCCGTCAACGTCGTCCTTGCCAAGCGTCGCCGGCCGCAACGCGTCGTCGACCTGCCGCCCGGAGCGGAAGAAGCGGCCGATATCGAGGTCACCTTCGACACACCGGTCGAGGTTCAGGAGATCGAGGATGCCGTCGGCGGCCTTCCGGAGGGTGCGCGCGACGTGCTCGTGCTGTGCGGTCTTTATGGTTACTCGCACGGGGAGGCCGCGCAGATGCTCGGCGTCGCCGAGGGCACCTGCAAGGCCCAGCTGCACCGCGCGCGGGCTCTGCTGCGCCGCCGGCTGGACCCGGAGGCTCAGGCATGAGTGAGACGCCGCGCTCCAGGGTCACCTCGCTGAGCGAGCTGCCGCGGCAAATCATGCCTGCGCGGGATCTGTGGCCGCAGATCGAAGCGCAGCTCGGTAAAGCGGCGAGCGCGCCCCGCCGGGGCCGGCCATGGCAGTCCGCTCGAACCTGGGCCGCGCTCGGCGGCCTCGCCGCGGCGCTCGCCGTCGGCATCCTGATCGGCCGTGGGCTTTTGCCCACGCGCATCGAGGCGCCCGGCGTTGCGACGCCGGCGCCCCCGAGCGCGGCGAACTTCATCACCGATCCGCGCTACGTGAGCGTTCACCGGGAGCTCATGCGGACGCTCGACCAGCGCCTCGCCACGCTGCCTCCCGTCACGCGGACCAAGGTGCTCGCGAGTCTCGACACGATCCACAAGTCGATGCAGGACATCCAGACCGCGCTTGGGCGCGATCCTGGGAACGCGCTGCTGCAGGAGCTCTTGGTCAATACCTACCAGGACGAAATGCGAGTGCTGACGGACGTGCAGGATGCCACGCCCTCCAGCGGGGAGACCTGAAACCATGCGAGCGTCATGTTGGATGTTTGTACTGCTCACTGCGACCGCGTTCGCGGACGACAATCGGTTCGAGCAGACCGTCGCCGCCGACCCTCAGGGCGCGGTGGAGATCAGCAACGTATCGGGCAGCGTCACCGTGACCGGCTGGGACCAGCCGCAGGTTGGCGTGAGCGCGCAACTGGACAATCCTGCGATGAAAGTGCAAGTCACGAGCGAGCATGGCCGTACGCTGGTGAGCGTCGGACACGCCGGCATGTCGATGTCGAGCGGTGACGCGCGGCTCACCGTGCGGGTTCCGCAGGGTGGCGAGCTCGATGCGACGACGGTGAGCGCCAAACTGTCCACCTCGGGAATCCGCGGCCCCCAGCGCCTGAAGACGGTGAGCGGCGAGATCGTCGCCGATGTCGGGGCCGCTGACACCGAGGTCAAGACGGTAAGCGGCGATATTCGACTGCGCGGTGCAGGCGTTCCCGGTTCCCTGCGCATCGACAGCGTGAGCGGCGATGTGAATCTCGAGCACGGCGCCGGTGATGTCGAGGCCACCACCATCAGCGGGGATCTGCACATCAACGATGATCCCGCGCGCAGCGTGCGACTGCGCACCACCTCGGGCGATCTCAATTTCAGAGGGACCTTGCAGCGCAACGCCCTGCTCGAGAGCGAGTCCATCAAAGGTGACATTCAGGTGCACGCACCGTCCGAGGACGGCTTCGCATACGAGGTGAGCTCGTTCAGTGGCGACATCAAAGACTGCTTCGGACAGGGCTCCGAGCGCGCCAGCGCATACGGGCCCGGGCATCGCCTGAGCGGGACGCGCGGAAATGGGAGTGCACATATCCGCCTGAAGAGCCTGAGCGGGGACGTTGAGCTCTGCGATCACAAGTAGGCGAATGTCTTAGAACTGCGACAGCGTCGTGCGGGGCCGTTCGCTCAGCCAGTCCGGATCCGGCAACTGGGAGAACGCCTCGCGCAGCGCCTCGCTCCAGCGCGTGCGGATGCCTCTGAAGTACTCGTTGTCCTCATCGATGCTCATGTGACGCGCGACCGTGAATTGATCGCGGCGCACGATCACCAGATCGAGCGGCAGCCCGACCGACAGATTGGAGCGGATGGTGGAGTCCATCGACACGAGCGCGCACTTCGTGGCCTCGCGCAAGCTGCTGCTGCGGCGGATGACGCGGTCGAGGATGGGCTTACCGTATTTCGACTCGCCGATTTGAAAGTACGTCGTGTCGGGCGTTGCTTCGATGAAATTGCCCGCCGCATAGATGCTGAAGAGGCGCGGCGGCTCGCCGCGGATCTGGCCGCCGAGGATGAGGCTCGCGTTGAACTCCAGCCCGAACTCCTGGAGCGCGCTCGCGTCGCGTCGATGCACTTCCCGCAGCGCATCGCCGACCAGTCGGGCGGCCTCGAACATGTTACCGGCCTGCAACAAGTGCGGCGGGGATTCGCCAGGCTCGTGCATCTTGCCGCCGCGCGCCGCATCGACACGCTCGCGCAGCAGCGTCACCACGGCCTGCGTGATCGCGAGGTTGCCCGCTCCCTGCAGCACGAGCACGCGCTCCCCGGGCTGCTGCAGTACCGAAGTCTTGCGGAAAGTGTTGATCTGATCCACGCCGGCGCTCGTGCGTGAGTCCGACAGAAATACGAGCCCGGTATCGAGCAGCGCCGCCACGCAGTACGTCATGCAGACCTCCCGTGCAGGCAGTGTAGCGTGTTGCCCGGCCTCCCGACGCTACCGTACAGTGCCGCGTGGATCCAACGCACTCACCGATCGCCGCCGCCCTCATCGACTGGCACCACCGTCATGGTCGCCACGATCTGCCGTGGCAACTCGACCGCACGCCCTATCGGGTCTGGGTGTCGGAAATCATGCTGCAGCAGACGCAGGTTGCGGCAGTCATCCCGTACTACGAGCGCTTCATCGCGCGCTTTCCCGATGAGCGTGCTCTCGCCGCGGGGTCCATCGATGATGTCCTGCATCTTTGGTCCGGACTCGGCTATTACGCGCGCGCCCGCAATCTGCACCGGGCGGCCACACGCATCTGTGAGCAGCACGGCGGGGTGTTTCCGCTCGACTTCGCGTCGATCGCAAGCCTGCCCGGAATCGGACGCTCGACGGCGGGCGCCATTCTGGCGCTGAGCCGTGGTGAGCGCTGGCCCATCCTCGATGGCAATGTCCGGCGCGTGCTGTCGCGCTACTTCGCAGTCGAGGGAGATCCCTCCACACGTGCGACGGCCGAGCGGCTCTGGAGCGAAGCGGCACGCTGCACTCCGACGGTGCAGGTGGATGTCTACACGCAGGCCATCATGGATCTGGGCGCGACGCTGTGTACACGCGCCAAGCCGCGCTGCAGTGAATGTCCCCTGTCTGCGCAATGCGACGCGCGGCGCAGCGGCCAGCAGCATCGAATTCCACCACCGCGCCGTCGGGCGTTGAAGCGACGACGCCACACGTTCATGCTGCTCGCCATGCATTCAGACAACGTGCTCTTGGTGCAACGTTCACCGCACGGCATCTGGGGTGGACTGTGGTGCCTGCCCGAGTTCGGAAGTCCGGAGGCCGCGCGCGCGTTTCTCGCCGAGCACGCCGGTGCCCGCGGCGCGCAGGTGCCGCAGCCGCTTGCGAGCATCGACCATTCGTTCACGCACTTCGATCTGACGATCACGCCGCTGCTCGCCCGCTGCGATGCATCGACTCGGTGTCGCCGATGCGCGACCGACGCTCTGGTACGACCCGCGCAATCCGCCCGCGGTGGGACTTCCAGCGCCCATCAAGGTGTTGCTGCAGAACATCGAACACGCACAGCTTCGCATGACCGACGCCATGGAGTAGCCGCATGCCCCGAATGATTCATTGCAGTTATTTGAAACGCGAGGCCGAAGGTCTCGATCGTCCGCCGTATCCGGGCGAGCTCGGTAAGCGAGTGTATGCGAATGTGTCCAAAGAGGCGTGGGGACAGTGGGTGCAGCATCAAACCATGCTGATCAACGAATACCGTCTGTCGCCCATCGAGCCCAAGGCGCGCAAATTCCTCGAAGCAGAGATGGAGAAATTTCTATTCGGCACCGGCTCGCAGACCCCGGAAGGATATCGTCCGCCAGATTGAATCGGGGAACTCGACCGCCAGATTGTAGTGTCTGTCATCGTGCGATCACGAGCTGCGTTGTAAACTCGGCTGGCAGGATCTCAAATGAGGTGGCCGATGCAAGCTTGCATGCAGTACGCGCAAGCGGACGGAACGGAAACGACACCAGTGCCTTATCGCAAGCCCGAGCGGACCTGGGCGGGATACGGCAGCGGCACGAACTGCGATCTGTGCCATCGAGTCATTGCGCCGCATCAGATCGAGTACGAGGTCGAGCTCGCGGCGGACGCCGTGCTCAGCGGTCCTGCATCTGCATCGGCAGTGCTTTCAGGACTGGGCCACGGACGATTGACTCGCTCTACAGCCGGACCATGCCGCGCTTGTGGGCGACCGCGACCGCCTCGGTCCGGCTGATCGCATCGAGCTTCGTGAGTATGGCCTTCACGTGCGTCTTCGCCGTGCCCTCGGTGATGTTCAGGCGGCGTGCAATGTCCTTGTTGCTGCGTCCTTCGGCGAGGAGCTGCAGCACGCCGAGCTCGCGCTGCGTGAGGCTCGGCTTCGCAATGCGCTGCAGCGCCTTGGCCGCGATGCTTGATGAGGTATAGGGACGATCCTCGCTCACGGCACGGATCGCCGACAGAATCTCCTGCCGCGGCGCATCCTTGAGCAGATAGCCTTTCGCTCCCTGGCTCAGGCAGCGGAAGATGTCCTCATCGCCGTCGTACGTCGTCATGATCAGAAGCCGTGCCTGTGGGTGCGTCGCGAGCACCTGCTGCACGACCGCGACACCGTCGCGCTGGGGCATTCGCAGATCGAGCACCATCACATCGGGCAGATGGCGCGCATACAGCGCGGTCGCTTCCTCGCCATCGGCGGCCTCGGCCACGACTTCCATGTCCGGCTGTGCATTCACGATGGCTGCGAGGCCATCGCGCACGACCGGATGATCGTCGGCGAGGATCACCCGAATCTTGGCCGCCACAGCGCTCATCGCCCGCGTTCCCTTGGCAGACGTACGCTCACGCGCGTACCGGCACCGGGGCCACTTGCGATTTTCCACTCTCCGCCGATGGCCTGGGCACGCTCACGCATGCTCGTGAGACCAAAGCCCTGCTGGGCATGGTCCTCAGGCTGCTGCTGCATGCCGCGTCCGTCATCGCTCACGGCGAGCAGCCAATGCGCGTCTTCGCCCGTGAGCGACACGCGCACGAGGCGCGGCTCGCCATGGCGCACGGCATTGCTCACCGCTTCCTGCGCAATGCGCAGCAGCTCGTGCTCGTGCTCGGGCGGCAGTCCGGTCGCCTCGCCGACGCCCTCGAAACGTGCAAGTCACGCGACCCGGCACGGTGCAGCGTTCGGCCAGCTGTCGCAGCGCGAGCTGCAGGCCGCCGCGTCGCGTCTGGTCGGGCCGCAGCGCCATGACCGAGCGGCGCGCCTCGGCGAGGCCCTCGCGCGCAAGATCGCGGACCCGCGAGAGGATCTGCGCGAGCGAGCCGCTGCGCGCAGCGCCGACCGAGTTCCTCGGCGGCGCCGAGCTGCATCAGGATGCCGGTGAATGCCTGCGCAAGTCCGTCGTGAATCTCCTGGCCGATGCGGTTGCGCTCGACGAGCACCGCGGCATCCTGTGCCGAGCGACCGAGACGCGTGAGCTCGATGGCGAGCGTCGCCTGCTGCGCCAGTGCGTTCAGCAACTCGCCGCGCTGCAGATTGACCGGATCGCGATGACCGAATCCGAGCAGGATGAAGCCGACCGTACGGCCGCCGAAGATCAGCGGCAGCACGAAGCTGCTGACATGTCCGTGTCCGCGCAGATACTCGATGGCGCTCGGCGGGAAGAAGTAGGTATCGCGCTCGATGTCGATGAGAAGCGGCTCACCCTCGCGGCTCAGTAGCTCCTGCAGAGCCCGTTCGGTGAAGGGCGCGAGCACCAGATTCGGCTTGTTCCCGATCTGCCCGTCCTGCACATGCGCGTGCACGCGCCACTCTTTGCGCGTGTCATCGAGCACCGCGACGATGCCGGCGGCCGCATCGAGCTGACGCGCCGCCTCGAGCAGCACATGCCCCAGAAAGCTGTCGAGATCCGGCTCGCTCGCGAGCCGCTCGAGATTGCCGCGCAACGCCGGCATTGGTCTTGGCGAGTTCGGCGACCCGCTCCTCGGCAGCCCGCTCGCGCTCGTGACGCACCGTTTCGACGAGCCGCTCGCGATGCAACGCTGCGCCAATGACACCTGCCGCAGTCTCGAGTGCCGAGAGCTCCGCAGGGTCGATTGCGCGGCGCTGCCGGGTGTTGTCGAAGCCAACGACTCCGAGAAACTCTCCCGCGACGAAAATGGGCACGATCGCCTTGGTCTTGGTACCGACACCGCTCAGTCCGGAGCCGCCTGCGGCGAGCTCCTGCCGCATCGACACAGACGCTGCGTCCGGCACGCAGCTGCATCGATAGGCGGGAACGGTCCGCTCGTCACAACTGCATTTGGATGGCTGCCCCAGATAGGGCACGACCCCATCCGCGACCCATTCGCTTCCCACCACGAGCCAGGGCTCGCCGCTGGGGCCCCTCCTGCGCGCGCATGAGGGTGACCCGGTCGGCGCCAGCCGCCTCACCGAGCAGGCGCAGCACCGCGGGCACCGCCCCGAGGGCGTCGGGCGTCTCAAGCAGCAGCCGGCTTGCCTTCGCGGTCGCCGTGAGCAGGCTCTCGCGATGTTTGAGCGACTCGTTGACTTGCGCGAGCGCCGCACCGAGGGACAGCGACTCCTCGAGGCCCGCGGAGGGTGCGACCCCGTCCGTGAAAGGGATCATTGAGCCGACAGAGGTCATGCGCAATCCCGCCAGAACCATGATCAGAACTCCCAGTCTACCGCTGATGCGGCAGGGGCGCTCCCTGCCAGCCGCCGCCCAGCGCTTTGTACACGGCAATCAGGCTTGTGGCCGTCTCGGTGCGGCTCTGGGCGAGCTGATCCTCGGCCGTCAGCTGCGTCCGCTCGGCATCCAGCACTTCCAGAAAGCCGACCATTCCACCTTCGTAGCGCGCCCGCGCAATCTGCGCCGCGGTCACACTCGCCCGCGCTTCATGCTCGACCTCCGCGAGCTGGTCGCGCGCGCGAGCATGGGCGACCAGGGCGTTCTCGGTTTCCTCGAGCGCGCGCAGAACGGTCTGCTCGTACAAGGCGAGCGCCTGATCGTTGCGCGCTGCGCCTGATCGATGCGCGCCCGCACGCGACCGAGATCGAAGGCTGCCCACGAGATGGCAGGCCCGATCACGTACTGCCTGGTGCCGCTCTCGCCGAGCGCACCAAGTGAGCCCGCGGCGTAGCCGAAACTGCCGCTGAAAGTCACCTTCGGAAACAGATCGCCGACCGCCACGCCGATCTCGGCGCTCGAGGCGGCGAGCCCGCGCTCGGCGACGCGGATATCCGGTCGGCGGCGCAGCAGCGTGGCCGGGTCCGAGATGGCAACGAATCGCGGCAGAGGCGGCAGCGCTCGCGGCGACGCGCAGTTGATCGTTCAGCGCTTCCGGAGGCGCGTCCGGTCAGTACCGCCAGACGATGAATGGAGCGCGCGACGGCCGACTCGAGCGGCGGAATGGTGGCAAGCGTGGTGCTCAGCTGCGCTTGCGCACGCGAGGTGTCGAGCTCCGTGCCCCGCCCGGCATCGAGGAGCGACGTGGTGAGATCGAGTGTGGCGCGCTGGTTGACGACGTTGCGCTCGGCGACCTCGAGCTCGCTTTGCTCGCCGCGCAGCTCGAAATAGGTCCGCGCGACCTCCGCGGTCACACTGACCTGCGCATCGCGCAGACTCGCCTCCGCGCTCTCGACCTCCGCCCGCGCAGCCTCGACGCCGCGACGCACGCGACCGAAGAAGTCGAGCTCCCAGGAGGCATCGAAGCCGGCGTCGTAGTAGCGCTCGTCGAGCGCAGTTCCCAGTCCGAAGCTCTGAGAGGAAGGCAGCTCTTCGCGGGTGTAGCCGCCCGAGGCCGTGACGGTCGGGATGAGATCGAAGCGCGTTTCGCGATGCACGGCGCGGGCCTCGCGCCAGCGTGCGAGCGCGATGCGCAGATCGTGATTGGCTGCGAGGGCATCGCTCACCAGAGCATCGAGGGTCGCGTCCCCGAACTGCCCCCAGAAACCTGCGGGTGCCTCCTGCTCGGCGTAGAGCTGCGTCGCCGCGGCGCTGAAGTGCGCGGCGCCGGACTGTCCGGGCGCGGAGTAGTTGGGTCCCACCGCGCATGCGCTGAGGATGCTCGAGAGCAACACGGCGCCGAAGAGCTTGCGTGCACGCTCAGACACCGTGCACCTCCTTGCCGACGGGCGGGCTCGAGACCACGGGGCTGGCCGCACGGAGCGGAAACCGGCGCACGAGCACGTAGAAGACCGGCGTCAGGAGCAGCCCGAAGAGGGTCACGCCCGAGCATGCCGGCGAAGACCGTGACGCCCATCGCGTGGCGGACTTCGGCGCCGGCGCCCTGCGCGAGCACCAGCGGCACCACACCCATGATGAAGGCGAAGGAGGTCATGAGGATCGGCCGCAGGCGCAGGCGCGCGGCCTCGAGCACGGCCGACAATGCATCCCGGCCGCGCTCCTCCTGCAGGTGCTTGTGCGAACTCGACGATGAGGATCGCGTTCTTGCACGCCAGGCCGACCAGCACCAGCAGTCCGATCTGCATGAAGACGTTGTTGTCGCCATGGTCGAGGAGCACGCCGGTGATGGCCGCGAGCAGGCACATCGGCACGATCAGGATGATCGCGAGCGGCAAGGTCAGACTCTCGTACTGCGCGGCCAGCACCAGGAACACGAACAGCACGCACAGCGGAAAGACGATCGTCGCGGTGTTGCCCGAGATCAGCTGCTGATAGGCGAGATCGGTCCACTCGAACGACATGCCGCGCGGCAGCGTTGCGTCGAGGATCTGCGCCATCGCCGCCTGCGCCTGCCCGGAGCTGAAGCCGGGCGCCGGACCGCCGTTGATATCCGCGGAGCGGTAGGCGTTGTAGCGCTGCGCGACATCAGGGCCGAAGGTTCGGATACGTCGCAGCAGCGAGCCGAGCGGCACCATCTCGCCGCTCGGCGTTGCGGGTCTTCAACGGCAGAATGTCCTCGGCTGCGAGCGAAACGGCGCATCCGCCTGGGCCACGACCTGGTAGGTGCGCCCGAAGCGGTTGAAGTCGTTGACGTAGAGCGAGCCGAGGTAGACCTGCAGCGTCTCGAACACATCGGAGAGCTTCACGTTCTGCCGCTTGACCTTGACGCGATCGACGTTGACGTCGAGCTGCGGCACGTTGATCTGGTAGGTGCTGAAGACGCCCGCGAGCGCCGGGTTCCTTGTTCGCCTTGCCGAGCGCATCCTGAACGGCCGCGTAACAGCGCCTCGGGTCCGGCGATCACCGCGATCCTCGACCTGCGAGCTTGAAGCCGCCGAGCGTTCCCAGGCCGAGCACCGGCGGCGGCGTGAACACCACGACGAAGGCATCCTGGATGGAGCCGAATTGCTGCGTTCAGCTTCGCGGCAATGGCGCGGCCCGAGAGCGCGCTCGAGCTGCGGCGCTCGGCGGGATCGAGACAGAAGAACACGATGCCGGAGCTCGAGCTCGGGGTGAAGCCGTTCACCGACATGCCGGCGAACTCCACCGCGTGCGCGACGCCGGGCAGGCTGCAAGCCGATCTCGGCCATGCGCCGCGTCACCGCCTCGGTGCGCTCGAGTGAGGCGGCAGGCGGCAGCTGCGCGACGGCGATCAGATATTGCTTGTCCTGCTCGGGGATGAAGCCGCCCGGCACGGCGTTGAAACCCAAGTACGTCGAGACGATCAGCCCCGCATAGAGTGCAAGCGCGATACCGCTGCGGCGGATCGTCGGTCAGCGCCCGCGAATAGCCGTTGCCGGCGCGCGCCGAAGCCGCGATTGAAGCGCCTGAAAGAACGGTCCCGAGCACCCGCTCCATGAGGCGCGACAGCCCGTCGGCTGGCGCTCGTGGGGCTTCAAGAGCAGCGCCGCCAGCGCGGGCGACAGCGTCAGGGAGTTGAAGGCGGAGATCACGGTCGAGATGGCGATCGTCAGCGCGAACTGGCGATAGAACTCGCCGGTCAGGCCGCTGACGAAGGCGACCGGCCCGAACACCGCGCACAGCACCAGGGTGATGGCGATGATCGGCCGGCTGACCTCGCTCATCGCCACCTTGGTGGCCTCGCGGCCGAGAGCCCCGTCGGCGATGTGGCGCTCGACGTTCTCGACGACGACGATGGCATCGTCCACCACGATGCCGATGGCGAGCACGAGGCCGAACAGCGACAGCGTATTGATCGAGAAGCCGAACGCGAGCAGCACCGCGAAGGTGCCGATGACCGACACCGGCACCGCGATCAGCGGAATCAGCGAGGCGCGCCAGGTCTGCAGGAACACGATGACGACGAGCACGACCAGCAGCACCGCCTCGAGCAGCGTGTGCAGCGACCGCCTCGATCGACTGGCGCACGAACTGCGTCGGGTCGTAGACGATGCCGTAGTCGATGCCCTCCGGGAAATCCTTCTTGAGCTCCTCCATCGTCTTGCGCACGTTCGCTCGAGAGCTCCAGCGCATTCGCGCCGGGGCCTGCAAGATCGGCATCGCGATCGGCGTTCTGGTTGTCCAGAAAGCTGCGCATGCCGTAGTCCTGGGCGCCCATCTCGACGCGCGCCACGTCGCCCAGCCGCACGACCTGGCCGTCGGCGCCGGTCTTGACGATGATGTCGCGGAACTGCTGCTCGTCGCTCGAGCCGACCCGGCGGCGTTGAGCGCGATCTGGAACTCGGCGCTGTCGAGGGCGGCGCGCCGAGCTGACCCGCGGCGACCTGCACGTTCTGCTCGCGGATGGCCGTGACCACATCGCCGGCCGTGAGATTGCGCGCCGCGAGCTTCTGCGGATCCAGCCAGATGCGCATCGCAGTAGTCGCCGCCGCCGAATATCTGCACATCGCCCATGCCCGGAAGGCGCGCCAGCACGTCGCGGACATTCAGTACCGCGTAGTTGCGCAGATACAGCGAGTCGTAGCGGCCATCGGGTGAGGTCAGGTTCACCAGCATGGTCAGGTCGGAGGAGCTCTTGACGCGTGTCGACGCCGAGGTCGCGGACTTCCTCGGGCAGGCGCGGCAGCGCCTGCGAGACCCGGTTCTGTACCTGCACCTGCGCGCGATCGATGTCGGCGCCGATGCGAAAGTCACGGTGAGGTCAGCGTGCCGTCCATCGTCGAGGTCGAGGACATGTAGAGCATGTCCTCGACGCCGACGATCGCCTGCTCGAGCGGCGCGGCGACGGTGTCCGCGATCACCTTCGGGTTCGCGCCCGGGATAGTAGGCGCGCACGACGACCGAAGGCGGCACGACTTCCGGGTACTCGCTGACCGGCAGCTTGAACAGCGCGATCACACCGGCGATGGTGATGAACGCCGAGATGACCGCCGCGAAGATCGGCCGCTCGATGAAGAAATCGGAAAGTTTCATCGCGAGTGCCTGTCAGCGTCCAGCCGGACGCCTGCGCAACCAGTACCGACGTTCGCGCCAGCAGCCGCTCGCCGACTGGCTCGCTCGCCCATGGCGACGCGCTCCGGTGTGATCACGACGCCGGGCCGCACGCGCTGCAGGCCGTTCACCACGATCGTGTCGCCGGGCGACGAGCCCCTCGCGCACGACGCGCAGGCCGTCGACGATCGGACCGAGCTTGACCGGCGCGATACTCGGCGGCGTTGTCCGGCGCCCACCACGAGCACGTACTTGGCGCTCTGATCGGTGCCGACCGCGCTGTCGTTGATGAGCACAGCGTCGTGAGCGAGTGCCGCCCGGCATCTTCACGCGCGCGAACATCCCGGGCATGAACTCGCGGTCGTGATTCTCGAGCGAGCCGCGCGCCCGGACGGTTCCGGTCGTCGCATCGATCTCGTTGTTCACGAATACCATCACGCCCTTGTGCGGATAGCCCGACTCATCGGCCAGTCCCACGAACACCGGTTGCGCCGCTCTCCGGATGTCGAGCGTGCGCGCGAACTCCATGATACTTGAGATAAGCCCGCCTCATCGCCCTCGAAGGACACGTAGATCGGATCGATCGACACCAGTGTGGTCAGCAGCGTCTGCCCGCTCGTGACGAGATTGCCGGCGGTGATCTCCGCGCGACCGACGATGCCAGAGATCGGTGCCGTGACGCGCGTGAATTCGAGATTCAGCGCGGCCGAATCGACCGCCGCCGCGGCGGCATCGACATTCGCACTCGCCTGCTCGGTGCCGGCACATGCGCGTGTCGTACTCCTCGCGCGAAATGGCGTGCGAGCGCAAGCAGCTTCTGACCGCCCGATCGCGCTCGGATCTTAGCGAGCTCCAGCTGCGAGCGCGCCTGCGCCAGCTGCGCCTGGGCCCGCTTGAGCTCGGCCTCGTAGGGGCGCGGGTCGATCACGAACAGCACCTCACCCTTTTTGACTTCGCGGCCCTGGGTGAAATTGATCGATGAGATGTAGCCCGACACGCGCGGCCGGATCTCCACCCGCTCCACCGGCCTCGAACCGGCCGGTGAACTCCTCGAATTCCGTGATCTGCCGTGACAGCACCTGCGCCACCTCCACCTGCGGCGGTGCGGCGGGTGCCGCGGCCGTCTCGCCGCGGCTGCAGGCCGCAAGCGTAGCGAGCGTGACCAGCACCGAAAGCCGGCTGACTGTCGAGGTTCGATCCATGAGGTACTCCCTGCGCGCCTGTTAGACCGCCGACCAGGAGGGGCGGCGTGGGCGACATTGTTCGCCGCGCAGGCCGATCGGACCATTCATCCGTCGGGCGACGCAGGAGGCGTCAGGCAGGGGGTCTTAACCTATCCCTTTTGGGAGAGTCCGCCGTCGGCGCGGCTCAGGAGCACTGGAACGGCTGCCGCCCAACCCACGGCAAGTCCGGCGAGGCCCTTGACGGCGGGAGCCGAAAACTGGACCGCGGTCCAGCCACGCGCTGCGCTCCAATATGCCAGTGGTGCCCCGATGGCGCCGAGCAGGATTGAGAGAGCGAGCCGCCCTTTCAGCCATGCGAGAGAGCGCGGCATGGTCAGCGAGAAGCACATCCACAGTCCCAGGATCCAAAGCGGTGCTCCACCCGGAGGAAGAGCCGGTGCGCCCGCCGCGTAATGCAGCCAACCGAGGTACGAGAGGCTGCCGTCGATGAGGACGCCGCAGACGAGAGCCGCCAGCATCAGTTGAACGTCGGCCCTGCGCCGATCGGAAGCGACGAGCTGCCAGGCAATGAACGCCACCTCAGGCAAGAGAGCCATCCCGGGGAAGCCACGACCTGCGGCACTCACGACGATCACCCAGGCGATCTGATAGCCGAGAAAATTCGCCCAGATGGCGACGCGGCTCATGGGCTGCAGGTTGACGTCAAGCTCTCCGCGGCGGCGTGATCCACCTCGTCCTCGGGAATGTCCCCGTGGTCATCTTCGGCAGGAAATACCATACGCACGTCCTGATTGTGGCCCGAGGCATTGCGAATCGTACTGACGCCCTGGAACTCCTGCAGGCGCGTGCCCTGTCGGTCATAAGTGAGCTCGATCGTCGGCAATGCAAAGGCATACCACGCAGCCAATCCCATCTTGAGGAACCGCACCGGGCGTGTCCCGACGAGGCCGTCGCGTGCCGATGAAATCTTGAAATCCAGGAATTCGAAACGGCTCGGTATCAGGAACGGAATCCGGCGTGACTCGCCTGCGGAAAGCTCGCGCCAGTGCTGACGCACGAAGGCGTCGAAACCCGCATCGAGCACGGCGTTCGGATCCGCGGGCAAGGGGCGCACCTGCAGCGGCGAGCGCCCGTTCTCCTGCACGAAGATTTCTCGGGCGCCACGTGCGCTCCTCACTCCTTCGCGGTAGCCGTCCCGAGCATCCGTGAAGTCGAAATCCGGTGCGACGGCGCTCGGTGTTTCGCGCACCCACTTGCGGCCGAAGGGCTTCCCGTCCGGGCAGCGATACAGCACGAGCCGCTGCGCGACTGCATCGCGCGTGAAGAGCCAGTCGGTCTCGCGAAAAACGATCTGCTGCGTACCGCGCGCGTACGCGACACCGTCATAGCGCTCGACCGCGTGGGCCGTGGACAGAGACAACGACAAGGCGGCGAGCAGCGGCCATGCAGTGTGACCGCCGCCGCGCGGCACTAGAGTGTTTCCGCTCCGAAGGTATCGCATCGATCGATGCTGCCGGAGTCGAAGCCGCGTTTGAACCAGGAAACGCGTTGCGCACTCGTGCCGTGGGTGAATGAATCCGGTACCACGGTGCCGGCGGAGCGCCGCTGCAGGGTGTCATCCCCGATTTGAGACGCCGCGTGTAGCGCCGTCTCGATGTCGCCCGGCTCCAGGCGCCATCCATGCTCGTGCTGCGAGCAGATTGGCCCACACGCCTGCGTAGCAGTCTGCCTGCAGCTCGAGTCGCACACTTTGTCCGTTCGCACCGCGATCCGCATCGCCGCGCCCGATCGTGCCGAGGAGGTTCTGCACGTGGTGGCCCACCTCGTGCGCAACGACGTAGGCGTGCGCGAATTGACCCGGAGCGCCCAGTTGCTGGGTCATCAGATCGAAGAAGCCGAGGTCCAGGTACACCGCGGCGGTCGTTCGGACAGTAGAACGGTCCTGCCGCGGCTTGCCCCAGACCACAGGCCGTATCGATCTGATCGCGATACAAAAGCAGTTTCGGGTCCTGGTAGGTGCGGCCCATCTGCTCGAAGGCGTGTCCCCAGACGACCTCGGTGCTGCGCAGGATCTGCGAGACGAATTTCGCCTGTGGATCATCGGCGGGCGGTGCCTCGGCCTGGGTGCTGGGCGCCTGCGTATTGTCACTGACCCCGCTCAAAAGACCGAGCATGCGTATCGGATTGATTCCGAGCAGCCACCCGCCGATGAGCGCGACGGCGATCGTCCCCAGTCCGATGCCGTGAGCGGGACGGAACTGAAACCCGCTCGAGCCCCGCGCGTCCTCGACGTTGCTGCTCTCATCCTGATCATCCATTTGCATGACGAGTCCTCCCGCTGCGCCGATCATTCTACCGCGGCGTTCATTTCCCCCAGCGATAGCTCAGGCGCAGTCCGAACACGCGTGGCTCATTGGTCGTCAGGCGGATGTCGAAGTTACCGGTATTGCTGTAGATGATGGCGTTCTTGTCCGTCAGGTTGGTGATGTAGAACTCCGTGGTCCAGTGCTCATCCTCCGGGGAGAGTCCGATGCGCAGGTTCATCAGGGTATAGGGCGGCTGGAGTAATCGCGGGAAGCCCTGCGAGCCCTCCACGTGCAGGTTGTTCCACATATCTCCCTTGTGGGACATGTCGAACTGCAGGTACCCGAGCAGCGCACTGTTCACGTGCTCCTGATAGCGCCCGTTCCAGCTCCAGGCGAAATACGGCACGAAGGGCAGCCGTTCGCCGACCTCCTGCTGAAAGGTCGGATAGGGCGATTTGATCAGGTGCGAATCGACGTAGTTCGCGTTGGCCTGCAGCCTCAGGTTCTCGTTGACCGCCCAGTCGATGTTGCTCTCGGTGCCGACGATGCGCGCGGTCCCGACATTCGCGTAGAAGCTCGAGGGCAGACAGATGTCGGCGTCATAGATGATTGTCTGAAAGTTCTGCCACTCCATGAGATATTGGGCGCCGTTCCAGACGAGGCGATGATTGAGCCAGGCCGTCTTCCAGCCCGCCTCGTAGTTGTTCAGGGTGTCAGGCTGGTAGCTGTGCGGGACACCGTTCTGGTAGCAGTTGTTCGGAAAACCGGAGTTCGAGCCGCCGTCACGGAAGCCCTGTGAGAACAGCGCATACACCATCGCCTGATCGGTGATCTTGTAGTCGATCGCGCCGCGCGCGTTCACGCTGTGGGAGGAGCCATCATCGACGCTGGGAGTTACGGGTGCCCAGGTAAACTGCTGATAAGGGCTGAAGTAGCTGAAATAGGACTGGAAATGGACCATGCCTGCCTCGAGCGTGAACTGCTTGGTGACATCGAAGCTGATGTTCGCGAACTCAGTCGTCTGCAGGTAATCCGACTTCGTCATGTAGGCGTACTCCTGCCCGGGCGGCAGTGAGGTGCCCGTCGTGCCGTAGAAGTTGGCGTAGTACTGGAACTCCGCGCCTTTGGTCTGTATGCCGGGCATGAAGTACGTACTTCCGGAGTTCTGATCCTCCGTCTTCTCCCAGTAGCCGCCGACGAGCCAGTGAAAGCGGTGGCTACCCTTATCGGTCAGGCGCAGCTCGTTGGACCAGCGCTCGGGATTGGTGTGGTACTCGTAGTAAAGCAGCGGCACGTTGCAGCCGGCGTACCCGGTTCCGTACACCGGATCATTGAGGCACGCGAAGCCTTCCTTTTCGCCTCCCTTGTAGTTTTGCATGTATTGCGAGTACTCGTTCACCTGCCGTGTGGGTAGTGCCCAGTAAGTGCTCGCGAACACGAGGTCGGCGATGCCCAGATCCCCGTCCACGTGGAAATCGAGCGTCTTGGCCTCGAACTGCCGGCCCTCGGGGCCGAAGCGCGAGACCGTGCGCGGTGCGAGGCCGGGGTCCTCGTCCCACGCCCCGTGAACGTCGTCTGCTTCTGATAACTGTAGATGAGATCCGCGGTCCACCCCTCAGCGATCTTGTAGCGCAAGGCGATGCGTCCGCCGCCGACGTGCTGGTGGTTGTAGTCGCTGCCCGCCCAGGCCGAATTGTCCGATACCGTGCCGTTTTCCCAATTGCGGGTCGTCAGCTGGTTGGTGATGAACCCGCCGGTTGCGAGATCGAAGCCGGACAGGCGCACGCCGAGGACGTCGTTGATGAGCGGAATGTTGACGAAGCCTTCGACGGTCGAGTTCTGCTGTCCGCCCTGAATCTTGCCGGCATTCAAATCCGTGCCGGCGCTGAAGGTCTTGAGGTCGGGCTTGTTGGTGATGTAACGGACGGCACCCGCCATCGAGCCTGCGCCGAAAGTCGTACCCTGCGGACCCTCCAGCACCTCGATGCGCTCGACGTCGTACAGGTGTAGATCCGGCTGAACACCCTGCCAGGTGATCGACATGTCATCGAGAAAAAAGCCGGTCGCGGAGGTATTCGAGTAATCCGGGTCGCTGCCGTCGGAGACGCCACGAATCACGAAGAACTGCGAGCCCGGACCCTCGCTGATGTAGGAGATGGTCGAGACCTTGCGCATGTAGTCGTCGATGTTCTCGATCGCAAGATGCTGCAGGTCCTGCTGCGTGAACACCTCAATGCTGATGGGAACGTCCTGCAGGTTCTCCGTGCGCTTGCGCGCCGTCACGATGACTTCCTGCAACCCGCCCGAGGCGGCCGCCTGTGGCGCGGATGCCGCGGCGGCGTCGGCCTGTTCATCCGCGAGCACGGCTCCGCGCGGAATGACCGCGCTCGCGAGCGCCGCCGCGACGGCGATGCTGATCTTCGACTTGGCCCCTGAGCCCATTGGATGCTCCCCGACGAATGTTGTTCGTGCGCGCCTTGCCGCGGCGGCGTCCCTTGGCCGATGATCCTGCCGCAGCGGGCTCCTAGTCAAACGGTCGTACAACAAGGACAGGCCACTGCCGCATCTGCGGTTGTTCGTGGTTTTCCTGCAACGGGCTCACGCGCAACGCTCGAGCGCATCCCCCAGCGAGCGGCGCAGTGGCTCGAGCTCCCGCTCGAAGTGCTTCGAGTACCCGACTGCGGAGCGGTAGATTGGCTGACGGACTTGTTCGGCGCTCGCCGTGCGTACCGACCTGCGCGTCTCGTGGAATCTCAGGCAGGACGGCTCGAAGGGGAGCCCACAATGCGCCAACAGCTCGCGGATTCTCGCTTCCGGATTCTCGATCAGGCGCTCGTACTGAAGGCGCAGCACACAGCCCGGTAGCACCTGATCCCAATGGTCCATCAGATCGAGATACGCTCGGTAATAGCGCCCCAGAACCTCGAGGTCGTAGCTGAAGGTCTGCCCCTCCGCAAAATACTGCCGATACGCACTGAAGCAGGCATCGAGGGGATGGCGGCGAGCATCGATGATCGTTGCGTTGGGCAGCATCGCGTGGATCAGACCCACGTGACTGAAGTTGTTAGGCATCTTGTCTATGAAGCGCTCCCGGCCACGCCGCAGCGGCGCCGTTTCGGCAAGATACCGCTTGCCGACGGCCGTGAGCCTCTCGGGAGGCACGCGGGCAAGGGCCTCGGGGTAGCCATTGCGTGCGGGTGCCAGATCATCCAGTTCGCGCACATAGTTGAGCACGTTGGGCAGCTCCATGGTGCCCTCGACCTGGGAGTGACTGGCGAGGATCTGCTCGATCAGCGTCGAGCCCGAGCGCGGAAGTCCGACGATGAAGATCGGCGCACGACTTGGATCACCGTGGCTTGCCGGCCCGCGAAAGAACGCCGCATTAAAAAAAGTGCGGATGCGGCCGCTGCGTGCCTCGAACGCCTCAATGTCGAACGGCGCTTCGTGCGCTCGCAGCGCGTTGCCGGCGGCGTATTGCGCGAAGGCATCGGCGTAGCGCGCACGCTGTTCGAGGGCTCTGCCGAGCGCAAAGCGTAACTGCGCCTCGTTCGAGGGTTGCTGCTGCGGGCTCTTAAGCAGGCGCTGTATTTCCGCAAGCTCTGTGTCGCTGAACGCGTAGTTCTTGAGATCCGCGAGACTCCAGTAGGCCTCTCCGAGCTCGGGAGCGAGCCGAAGCGCCGCCTTGTACGCAGCCTCGCTCTCGACACGATGGCCAAGCGTCTTCTGTACATGCCCGATCGACATCTGCAACCGCACCTCGTCGGGCTTGAGCCGCGCGGCGTGCTGGTAGGCTTCGAGCGCCTGCTCCTGACGCATCAGGCGTGCAGCGACGGCAGCGATGGTGATCCACGACTGTGGATTGTCGGGCTCGAGCTTGAGCAGATGTCGAGCCGCAGCGTCCGCCTCCTGGAGCTTTCCCAGCGCCTGCAGTGCCGGGCCGAGTGCCCGGTAGGCGAGCGGCACATGCTGCGACTGCTTGAGCGCATGACGCAGAAGTCGCTCGGCATCCTCGGGCCGGTCGGCCGTGGTCGACAGCATTGCAAGCCCGACGAGTGCGCCGACGTGGCTCGCATCCTCAAGCAGGATTTCGCGAAAGATATTCTCGGCGCTCTTGCGGTCATCGGCGAGCAGGGCGGTGGTCGCCTGCTCGATGCGAGCACGACAGGGGTCGGTCAGTCGCGCACGCTCGAACGCGACCCGTGCATCCTCGAGCTGCTCGAGTTCGACGAGGACATCTCCATAGGCGAGCCAGGCGCCATGGTGATGGGCGTCCGCCGTGAGCACCCGCCGCACCTCCTCACGCGCTTCGCTCAAGCGCCTCGCGCGGGTGAGGGCACGCGCTCGATCGACACGCGCGTCGAGAAGGTCGGCCCGCACGGCGAGCGCGCGCTCCAGATGCGTGAGGCTTTCCGGTAGGCGGTCCTGATAGAGCAGTGCGGCACCGAGCAGCCAAAGGCATCGTGCATCCCCTGGAGTTCGTGCCTCGAGTGCCCGCAAAGCGCCCTCGGCAGTGGCCGCACGACCGGCACGAAGCAGCGTGTGAGCCTCACGCAATGCCGCTTGAAGCGTCCGGGAATCGGTCTCAGACATGAGGCGGGCAGTTTGACACAGAGCGGCAGGGGTCTTGTCTCGCGAAGGGGTCCGCTCCATGATCCAGGCAGGATCCGTGGAGATTCGGTGTGAGTCCAGGCCCGGACACGATCATCCAGAGCGCCCTGGACCGCCGCAATCTCCCGGCGCTCTTCGCTGCGCTGCCTCTGCTTCGCGACCTCGATGCCGAGCTCCTCGCCGAGGTGACCGGGGAAATCGAATGGTTCTCGCTCCCCGGCGGCGCGGCGCTCTATGCCGCCGGACAACCCGCGGATGGCCTGTATGTCGTCGTGAACGGCGCGCTGGGTGTCTACTCGATGCGGCCCGGCGGTGGATCGCAGCTCTCCGGGCGCGTCGCGGCAGGCGAAACGGTCGGCGAGGGTGAGGTGTTCTCCGGCAGGCCGCGCGTCTCGACCGTCTCCGCGCTGCGCGATACCGAGGTCGCGCGCCTGTCGGTCAAAACGTTCGAGACACTCATCACGCGACATCCGCAGAGCCTGCGGCAGATCGCGAGTCTTGCGATGCAAAGGCTCGAGGCGCTGCAGAATCCCGATCTGCGCTCGAAGCCGACTCTCAAGACGTTCGTGCTCGTCCCGCATGACGCGGGGAGCGACGCGCCGCAGTTCGCCTCGGGCTTCGTCGATTGCCTGCGACGCTTCGGTCGTGCAGAGCTCGTTCTGAGCGCTACGGCCGGTGAGCAGACGAGTCACTGGTTCCACAGGCTCGAGCGGGCGAATGATTTCGTCGTCTATGTCGCCGATCCGGAGCCGACCAACTGGACCAAGCTCTGCCTGCGCCAAGCCGATTGCATGCTCCTCGTGGCGCGGCGCGAGAGTGAGCCGCGGCCGTTCAGGGCTCTCGCGGCCGCAGCGGATCCAGCCATCGCCGGCCGGCCCGCCGAGATCGTGCTGCTCGGAAGTCGCGGCCCGCGCTCGATGAATTCGCGACGCTGGCTTACCTTGCACCCGCTGCGCCGGCACCATCACGTGGACGACGCATTGGATATCGCGCGTGTGGCGCGACTCGTGACGGGGCGCGCACTCGGAGTCGTTCTGTCGGGCGGAGGTGCCCGCGGCTTTGCCCATATTGGTGTCATGCGCGCGCTCAATTCTGCGAAGCTTCCGGTCGACAGCATCGGCGCGACGAGCATCGGCGCCATCATCGGAGCGGGCTGGGCCGCGGGGTGGTCCTACGCGGAAATGCTCGAGCGCGTGCGGCGCTCGTTCGTCGATACCAACCCGCTCGGTGACTACACGCTGCCGCTTCTATCGCTCGTGTCAGGGCGGCGAGTCGGGCAACGACTGCGGCACGAGTTCGGCAATGGGCATATCGAGGATCTCGCGCTGCCGTATTTTTGCGTGTCCACCAATCTCACGAGCGGTCAGGTCGCCGTGCACCGCCGCGGCACGGTGTGGCTGTGGCTGCGGGCCTCGGTCGCGATCCCCGGAGTGCTGCCCCCCGTTTTCACTCAGGGCAGCGTGCACGTCGATGGTGCGACCATCAACAATCTGCCGGTCGACATCATGCGTGAGGCGCTGGATGGCAAGGTCATCGCCATCGATACCGGCGCAGACAAGACGCTCGAGACGCAGGCGGAGCTCACCGAGGTGCCGAGTGCGTGGCGCCTGCTCGCCTGGCTCCGCCGCGATCGGCCGCGCGTGAACATCGTTCAGATATTGCTGCGGTCGGGGATGATCAACAGCGCTGCGGCCACGATGGCGCAGCGCGAGCTCGCCGATCTCGTACTGAAACCTCCACTGCAGAGGATCGACATGCTCGATTGGAAGGCATTCGATCGGGCGATCGAGATCGGCTACCGGCATACCTGCGAGGTGCTCGAGCGGCAGGGCACGGCACTTTCAAAGATCTAGCGTGCTCGCAAGCGCACAAAGAAAATCGCCGCGCCTCGGTGATATGAGGCGCGGCGATGGGGTCGGAAAATGACCTGATCGTCAGTCCGATTCAGAGAATGTAATGCTGGGCGTCGTCCCGCCGGCGGTCTTGCAGGAGCCGAGGTTCAAATTATTGGTCTCGCCGGTGGTCCCCGCATTGGCGACGCACTTCGGGGCGGATGTGGATCCGTCCGCCAGCTTCAGTGACACGGTGACCTTGGCGCCCTTGTTGAAATCGGCACGCGAGCCACCAGCATCGCCGACGACGTTCCATTCGCTCTCATGCCAAACGGATGAAATGTCGAGCACGCTGTCCTTGACGGTCACGGCCCATACCGTCTTACCAAAGGTCGCGGTCGTCGAATCATTGCCACCAGGGGACGCCTTGGCCTTGAGGACGATTTTGCTCAAGTCCGTGATCGGCAGATTGGTCGCCTTGGCCAGGGGGCTGTTCTTGTAGCAATCGGGCTTGACCTGAAAATAGCCCTTGGGACATGCGCTCTTGCCCCAGTTGATGAGCCAGTACTGGATGAACACGGCCGCCTTGCCCTTGGCGTAGTAGTCCGTGGCATAGATGAACTGCTGCCACACGGTGCAGCCGCTGTGCTTGGCGCACGCGCTGGTGGTGTCGTTGAAGTTCGTGTTGAGCTGCAGCGAGTACTCATTGTTGCCAAGAATGCCGCCCCCGCCGAACAGCGCCACACCGACGCTCTTTTCCGATTTCACATCCGAGGTCGCAAAGCTTCCCGTCGACGTATTGATCAAACCTTTCGCCTGTGCCACGTAGTCATGACCATTGCCCGTCACCTCGCCGGTTCCGGCGTCGGTGCGCGGCGTGGGGTGTACGAGCGGCGTGGCGACGATGCATTCCACTCTTTGCCAGAAAAGATCGGGATAGTTCGCCTCGAAGCAGCCCTCATCGGGGGTTTCGACCGCTTGAATGTTCTCGCGCCACTGTGCCTGCAGAGCCGGCTCCGGATCGGCCAGCTGGTCCTCCTGGGACCAGGCGGGCGATGCAATGGCGGCAAAGCCGGCCGTGATCAGCAAACTCTTCCACGCGGGCCCAACGCCCGCGAATCTCGGTGAAGTCAACATGTGAATGCTCCCTGAAAGATTGGTTGTTACGAAGAAGGACCTAACGGGTCACTACTTTTTATAACGGGAAAACCCGGCGGCACAGGACAACCCGGGGCAAAAAAGCCTGCGGCGACCCGCGTGGCCTGTTGGACCGTGCGCCGAATATACGCGGCGTAGCGTTCCAGTTCGATGAAAAGCGGGAAAATCAGCCCAGAGGCAGGTGATGTGGCCGCACCAGCATGTGCCAATCCTGGTGCTCTTCGAGAATCAAGGCGAGCGCACTCTTGATCGCCTTTCGCAGGGAATCGTCGTCGGGCTCGCTTGCTGCGGTGCATTCGTTGATGCGATCGATGGAGCCTTGCAGCCCATTGGCGAGCGCATCGGAACCGACACTCAGGCGATAGGCCTCCGACTGCGCGAGGGCGCCGTGCAGGGATGCGCCGAGGGCAGGAAAGAACGTCGTCACCAACGAGAGCCACAGGGAATGCATCGCCAGATGCGCGAGGGCCCCGAGGGCGGTCAGGCCGAAAAGCCAGGCATTGAGGCTATGCACCCGATGCAGTAGCGCTCTTTGCCTGGTTGCCACGGAGCGGTGATAGCGCTTCTGACCCTCGAGAATACCCACCGTCCAGCGCGCATAGGCGATTGCGAATCCGGGATCCGACCAGGCGCCTCTCAGCTGCTCACGAGCGAGCGGCTCGATGCGATGACAAAGCCTGGCGACATCGTCGGTTTCGCGAAGGTTCTGTCCGGGGTCGAAAACCCTCCGGTACCAGTCTGCATCCGTATTGGGATATGTAAAATCGACGAGCGGCGCGAGCATGGGCAGATAGCCGATGAGCTCGGCGGTCGTGCGTGCCCGCAGCCATTGACCCTGCCAGTCGCGACGATGTCCCAGCCAATAGATCGCGGCGACGGCACTGATCACCAGCACTTCGCAGACCGTCCAGATCCCGACGAGCGGATGCAGGATGTGGCGCGCATCGTCCCAGCCGAGCGCGAGGGGAAGCACCGCGCACAGCACTGCGAACGCGCTCAGAAGATAGATCGCCCAGAAACCGCTGCGGTAGCGGTCGCCATAGAGCAGGGCGCGTGCGTCGAAATCATCGTGCACGGGCGCCACGGCCTCGATGAGTGGCGTGAGACGCGCAGGCGGCTCGCCAGTCGGCGCTGCGGGCGGCGTCTGCAGGTGCGCGCCGACCAGCAGCACCTTCTGGACCGTCGTGTGTACTCCCACGCGCTCAGCCTACGATTTCATACGTCTGGTCGAAGGCCGATGCGGAGACGATGCCCAAACTGCCATCGCCGTAGTCGACGAGCCAATCACCTGCGCGTCCCCGCAGACGTGAGGTCCCGTCCGCGAGGATCACCTCGAAGTCCCGATCAAGACGCAGTGCCAGCACCTGATAACGCAGGCTTCGATAGGTCCCCGCCTGGCCGGCCTGAGTCGGTGGCACCGGTTCGTACTTGTCCGCAAAGTGCGAAATCGAGACGCGCCAGTGCTCGCCGGAGATTCCCGTGATAATCGCGTCTCCGGGCCTCGCCTGGACGGTGCCTTCGGAGGTCTTGACGGGGCAGTCCGTGCTCGCAAAGCGCACCTGAATCTCACGCGCGAGCTTGCGCGCGATCACGTGCTTTGGGTCATTTCGGATGAGGCTCGAGAATTCGCGCTGTCCGCTCGAGCGAAAAACGGGGGCAGACGCTGCGTTCACCGCGGGCGCCTACGGATTGCTCGCGCCGGCAGCGCGTGACTGCCAGAGTCTGGAACCGTGTGCAGACCGCGCATTTCCGCGGGCAGGGCGGCGAGAAGCCGTCGCGCCTCGGCGAGCAGGACACCGCTTCGGCCCGGATCGAGCAGCGACTGTGCGTAGATCGCGGCTGCGAGCTCGACGTGCTGCCACTCATCATCGTGATTGCGCGCGGCGAGCGCGCGCTGCAGCTTGATGACGGGCGCAAGTACTTCGGCGGCCTCACGCGTCTTGTCTTCGCGCGCCAGGGTCATGGCGAGCAGGGTCGCAACGGCCCCCTGATCGCGCCGATCGCCGTTATCCGTCACGGGGTATTGTGCGCGGGCGGCGAGGGACTCGCGTCCGGCGCGTTCCGCAGCCGCGAAATCGCGTTGCAAATAGGCGGCCTGCGCATCACCGTAGGCCACCCAGAAAATGATTTCGTTGCGCAGCTGCTGCTCCGACGGATCGCGCGGCTTCAGGGCGCGGAGTCGCCCCAGGCACTGCTCGCCGAGCTTCTGGACCGTGGCGGGTTCGTTGCTGAGCAGCGCGACATTGCTCTGTGCGTCTGCGGCGCGACATTGCTGAATGTCGAAGAGCGGTGTTCCGGCGACGTTAGCTGTTCCGCAGTTCCCCGAGACGGCGCTGCGATTCGGACGCGGCAGCGAGCGCGCTCTTGGTGTCGCCCAGTTCGGCCGCTCGCACGGCGCTCATGTCGTAGAGGTAGAAGAGATAACCGATCGATTTCGGATCGACGTAGCGGCTCTGGAAGACCTCAAGCGCTGCACGGACCTCTTCCAGAGACTGGCGCGCGTGCCCCAGGTGCCAGTCCGATTCTGCGATCAGGTCGCGGTCGACCGCGAGGTTGTAAGCCACGATCCGATTGCCCGGATCAAGTCGAGTCAACGTTTCCGAGGCACGTGCTCCAGCGGTTTCGTAACGGATTGCCTCGGCAACCCGCATGTCCTCCATCAAACCGATCGCGGAGTTGCTCGCGATGAGCTGCTGCGCTTTCAGAGCGGTGAGATTGCTCGGCCAGCGCTCGACCAGGCGATCCGCGATCGGACCGATCTGCTCGACCACGTTGCGCGCCTCCTCGCCGCGGCCGAGCTTGCCGAGCGCCTCGATGCGCCAGGCCTCGTTGAAGGCATATTCGCTCGCCATGTCCGGGTTGCTCACGTCACTGGCCCCTGCAGCAGCAGCGATACTGGCGCCGAGCGCCAAGGTCTTGAGCGCACCCTCGTAGTCGAAGTGTCGCATCTGCTCATAGCCGAGATCGCCCAGGATCGCGACGTATGTCTTGGCGACGCCTTCGCTGGGATGGCCCGATTCCGCGAATGGCTTCAGGATCGCCACCCCTTCTTCCAGAATCGCGACCGTCCCGGTGTGTCCGCTGTCGTAGAGCGATGAAGCGCGTGCATCGTCCGCGATGGCGCTCGCGACGGCCGTGCTCTCGGAGGCGTCGCCCTTTGCGCGCATGCGCGCGAGGATCGCGCTCGCCTCGGTGGAGTAGCGCACGGCCTCGGGGAGCTTGCCGAGCCGGCGCATCGAGCCCGCGTAGTGGGCCATCGCGAGGGCGCCGTTGCGCAGCGTGTCGGGTCCTTTGAGGCTGTCGGGCAACGCATTGAAATAGTCGACCTCGCGTTTTGCGAGCGCCGCGACGACGTCCATGCCGCCCGAACGCCTCGAGCTCGCGCGAGAAGTCATCCGTGAGATAGCCGAGCAGCTGCTCGGCCTGACTGCGAGCCTGCTCCGCCACGGCGCGAGTCTGGTCCGCCCGGCGCTCGGCGCGATGCGCGCGCTGAGTGCTCACATAAGCGAAGATCGCGGCGATCACGGCGCCAACAGCGAGTGCGAGCACACGGCGGCGATGCGGCGCGCACGGTGCAGCGCCGTCGCGGGCCGCCAGTGCGCGCTCGCGCTGCTCGGCGAGCAGGCGCTCGCTGGCATCGCGCGCCTCTCGCTCCTACGGCCAGGTCCCGGCTGCCTTTGACGACGTTGCAAAGCACATCGTGCGTGAGCTCGACGCGGCGTATGTCGAGCCGTTCCTCGATACGCAGCAGCCGACGATTCACGAGCACGGCCAGAGTGTCGGGCGCGGCACCGGCCTCCGCGAAGCTGCGCAACAGCTTCTCCTCCGCAACGTTCTCGCGGAATCCGGACTCCGTCAGAAGCTCATCTTCGATGATCCGCCTCACCTCGGGAGGCTGATCGGTGAGGCAGCGTTCGTAGAAGTTCGACAGAATGCTCGCGTGTGAGCCCGCGACGAGATCGAGCGAGATCTCGCTGCGACCCTGGGCGAGGCGCGCATCGTTCAGCTCGCGGCAGATGAGGCGACAGCAGAGCAGGCTCGACTTCAGCGTTGGCGATCTCCGCGCCGCCGGCGACGAAGCGAACGATCGCCTCTGCCACCTCCTGGCTGACCAGATCGCGTCCCGGGCGCATCACTGCCTCGAGCGCCTGCGTCCCCGTCATCGGCGCGAGCCGCAGGCGGTTCTGCGTGACGCTCGGCATCTCGCTCTTGAGGCTCTCCAGCGGCGCGAGATAGTCTTCTCGCAGCGCAATCAGGACCCGGTAGTCGCTGCGGGCGAAGTCGAAGCGCTCGGCGGCCGAGTCGTCCTGCTCGAGTCTGTCTTCCAACTCCTTGGGCGGCCGGTTCTCGACGAGATCGGCAAGATCCGACATGAAGCGCGCAGCGCGCGCGCGGCCGAAGTCGTCCGACTGCGCGAGCGTGAAGATCTCCTCGAACTGATCGAAGATCAGGAGCGGAATCTGAGTCGTGCCGCTCTCGTCCTGCAGCACATCGTCGCGATGGTGCAGAAACTCCCACAGCGACTCGCCCTCGACCGCGACGCCGACCTGTGTCCACTGGCCGGAGCGTTTCGCCGTGCTCGCAATGGCTCGCTTGATTTGCTCGGCAGGCTCCGGCGCTTCGCGTGCATAGTCGATGCGCACGTACACCGGGCAATAGCCGTGACCACGCAGGCGCGGCACGAGGCCCGCGCGCAGGATCGAGGTCTTGCCGAGGCCCGACTGGCCGAAAAGCAGCGTCAGGCGCTTGCGCTGTACGCGCCGCGCGAGCTCCGCCACTTCCTCCTCGCGCCCATAGAAGTACTCGCGCGTGTCTTCGGTGAAGGAGGCAAGACCGAGCCAGGGATTGCGTTCATCGATCGCCGGGGCTTCGGCGGGCGGCGCCGCGGCAGCTGGCTCCGGAGCGTCCTTGAGCGGAGCTTCTGCCTGCTCCTCGGCATGCGGCTCGGCGTTCATGACCGCCTCGCCGTCACGAAGTCCGACAAGCGCCGGGTGAACTCGGGCGTCACCAGGCCCGCGGGCAGCTGCGTGAAGTGCAGCGCCTTGAACTTATCCGGCACGATCGCCTCGGCGGCTGTGGTCGCGTCGATGGTGACCGGCAGAATGAAGAGCGCGCCGTCCGCCATGTTGCGCACCCGGTCGATGGCATAGCTCCATTCGCGGCGGAAGAAGGCCTCGAGCCGCCGCTGCGTCGTGGCCGAGATCACCGGAATGAAGTAGGAGCAGCGCGCGATATTGCGCTGGATCTTGCGGTCGTAGTCATCGCCGACTTCGAGCCGGTCCATGTCGAACCAGGTGGTGATGCCCGCCGTCTCAAGTCCGGCCTTGATCTGCTGGACCGCAGGCAGATCCTCACGGGCATAACTGATGAACACGGCGTTGTCGGGCATCTCGCGCGCCGGCGGCATGAAACGCGCAGGTGTGATCACCTGCGCGACCGAGGCGGCAGGCTTGCGGCGCGCGCTCCAGCGCGCGTAGAGCTCATCGACGAAGCGTTCGGCACCCTTGTAGATGCGTGTGCGCACGCTGACCTGCTGCAGGAACGCCACGAGCCGGTCGTCCTGGCTCGTGTGATCGTCTGCGAGCACCTCACCGACATCGCGCGGATCGGAAAGGCGTTGCCGCTTGGCCATGCGCAGGAACAGCCGCGCGAGCCAGTTGGTGAAGTTGCCGCCGATGAACAGCAGATGGCTGTGCTCGAGCTCGTGAAAGAGCTTCTCCGGCGCCAGATGCTCGCTCGCGAGCGCACAGAAGAACTCGAGCAGATCCTCATCCGAGATGACGTAGGTCGGTGAGGCCGAGAGTCGCCCGAAGAGGTGATACACCACTGGCCGCTGCAGGCGATCGCGCTCGCAAGGCAGGTCGACGATGCGGTTAGGGGCGTAGGCGAGCACCTCGGTCGTCTCGGCGCCGCCGAAGCGCTCGAGGTTGATGGCCGTCTCCAGGAGCGAATCGAACGTCGTCGTCACGAAGAGATCAAAGTCGGTGATGGCGGCCAGACGGCGCAGTGCCTGTGGTGGCTCGATCTGCGCATCCTTGAAGATGCTGCGCAAGCGCACGTACGCTTCTTCGCGCCGACCGCGCTGCGCCAGGAACCAGCACACGACATCATTCAGCGTGTAGGGCTGGGGCAACGAGCGCGGATCGACGTTGAGGCGAGCCGCGAGCCGCTCGGCAAGCCAGCTGTAGAGCAGCCGCGGACCGTGCTCGGTATTCACCTGCAGGAGCTCCGGGCCGACGATGGGAATGACGCGCCGTTCCTCGATGAAGCTGAGAAGGTCCTCCCAGCCGTCATCGTCCAGCATCGACATCGTCGATATGGCGCTCACGCCGCTCGTCATTGAACTTAACTCGTTCTTCTTACAGGCGTCGGGCCGAGTGTACGTGTCACCCGCGCACGGCAGCAAGGCGACGCACGGCCCGAGCCTACGGTGACAAGCCGAGCTTCGAGAACGCGTCCGCAATGTGCGGCGCAATCGCCTGTGCAGCATCCATGTCCGCCCGCCCTTGCTCCCTTTTGCTTGCGCGCAGCTCGGCCAACCCCCGCCCGTACAGGGACTCAGCGTTCGCCGGCCGCGCTTTCAAGGAGGCATCGTAATCGGATATCGCCCGGTCAAACTTACCCTGGCGCAGCCGCGTCAGACCTCTACTGTCGAGGTAAGTCGCATTCTTCGGCTCGCGTCGAAGCGCCGCGTCGCAGTCATCGAGTGCCTTGCCGAGATCCTGGCCGATCAAGGCGCGCGCACGGCATCGACCGCCCAGCGCCTCCGGCATTCGGGCATCCTCCCTGTGAACGGCGATCCACAGATCGTACTGCGCAACTGTTTGGTCGTAACGAGCCAAGCGCGCGTAGAGTCTTGCGAGCTCCAAGCGCAGATCCGCCTCTTTCGGCGCCAAGCGGTCGACCGAGTCGAGGCTGGTAATTGCTTCGGCGTTATCGTGGGCCGCGAGCCGCATCTCTGCGAGGCGCAGGAGCGCCGGCACATCGCCGGGCCTCAACTTGACGGCTTGCTCGAAGTCGGCAAGCGCATCGTCCATCTGCTTGCTGCGCGCACGCGCTACGCCCCGCTCGTAGAAATACTGGGCCTCCTGCGGTCTTAGCGCCAGCGCCCGGGTAAAGTCGTCGATGGCGTGCTCGAGGTCTCCCCGCGCCGCCTCGACGCGCGCCCGTTGCGCCAAATCTTCGGCGCTCGCGCTCTCTGCCGGGCTCGCGTCGGGTTGCGCGCTTTCCGTTGCTGCTGCGCTGCTCGTGCCGCCGCGCGCGACCTGCAGGTTGAAGACAGGTCCGCCGTTGTACGTAAAGTAAAGTTTGCCCTGACTGTTCGCGACGTAAATGCGATGCGATAGAAAGAAGTCCGTTCCAAGCAGCATGTCAGCGCCGGACAGGCCAATGTCGCCGAAGCGCAGCCGAGTGTTGCGGATCTCTTCATCGCCGATCTTGAAGTCCGAGAACGGAGCAATCCAAGTTTGAATCTGGTTCCTGCCTATACCGAACGTGGTGCCGGCAGAAACGACTCCGGTCTGGTCGGGCCTTACTCCGGCCTTCTCCGCAGCGCGCAGCGACAATGTAGAGAGGGGTGACCCGGTATCGAATTCAACACGGATCTGTGCACCGTTGACGTATGCCATGCCGATCGTGTGCAGCTCGGACGGTCCCGAAAAGCCTATCGATAGTTGCGAGTACGGCTGCTGCGCCGTTGCCCAATACGCGAGCGGCGAATTGCGACAGCCGTCGGGCTTGACCAGACGGATGGCGCTGTGTGCCAGATCGTATTCCACGTCATGCAGATGGAAGATGTTCTGTCCGATGAGTCCAGCCGCATCACCTTCGGGCTGACCGCCGCCGACGATGAAATCGACGCGGTGCAGCGGGACGCCCGCAATGGTAAAGGTCTTGACCGTCGTCACGAAGACATCCGCAGTGCCGCCCACTCCGCTCAAGTGGATGTCGATGGGAGGCCGACGTAGCGACAGTTTGAGTTCTGCGGCGCTCGCTGGGGTGATGAGATTGAAGAATGCTCCGCTGTCAGCGATGAACTTCTCGTCGATCCCATTGATCTGGGCCGAGATCATGGGACGCAGGCCTTCCATGGTCACCGGAATCACTGCGGAAACAAGCTTGCACTCCGCGACAGCGCGATCAGACGCGACTGCGAGCAGGGAGATCGAAACGGCGGCGGCGAGCAGTCTTTTCATGTCGCATCGCTACGGCGACAGGCCAAGCTTCGCAAATCGCTCCGCGACGTGCGAGTCGAAAACCGTCGCGGCGTCAATGTCAGAGCGCCCCCCGGCGGAATTGCCCGATCGAAGCTCCGCAAGTCCTCGGCCATACAGCGACCATGCATCGTGCGGGCCGTCCATCGCATCGCTGAAATCCGAGATCGCACGAGCGAATCGGCCCTGGCGCAGCAGCACGAGACCGCGGCCTTGGTGAGCGTTCGTATAAGTCGGCGAAAGTTTGAGTGCCGCGTCGCAATCCGCTAGCGCCTTGTCGAGATCGTCTCCTGAGCTAGCGCGAACCCAGCAGCGCGCGTTGAGCGCCGAAGCCATACGGATGTCGGCTTTGTGGGCTGCAATCCAGAGATCGTACTGCGCAATGGCCTCTGTGCCACGGTCAACGCGGTTGTACAGCTCCGCGAGCTCAAGGCGCAGATCAGATTCCCTCGGGATAAGGCGGTTGATGACGTCGAGCTGCGCGTACGCTTCATCATTACGGTGTGCCGAACGCTGAAGTTCGGCGACGCGCATGCGGGCGGCCACGTCGTTGGAGTCCAGTTCGATGGCCTTTTCATAGTCAGCAAGCGCTTCGGCAGGCTGTTTATTGGCGAGGCGTGCTTGTGCGCGCTCGAAGAAATATCGGCCTACCTCCGGTTTGAGCACACACGCTTTCGTGAGATCTGCGATGGCCTGTTCCAGCTGACCGCGAGCCGATTCCGTCCGCCCCTTTAGCGCGAAGCGCTCCGCCTCGGCCGCTGCATCCTGAACAGGCTCGGGCGGCTCCGCGGCCGTCGCGCCGGAGCCGCTCGCCGGTTGCGCATGGGGAGCCAGGTTGAATACCGGACCGCCGTTGTAGGTGAAGTAAAGTTTGCGCTGACTGTTCGCGACGTAGATGTGATGGGACAGGAAAAAGTCGACACCGATGAGCATGTCGGCGGACAACACACCTGCGTGGCCGATGCGAAGGCGCGTGTTGCGTATCTCCTCATCGCCGATCTTGAAACTTGCGAAAGGCGCGATCCATTCGCCGTATCCGGCGGAAACCAAGCCGGCGTCGCCTGGCTTTACGCCTGCGCGCGCGGCGGCACCGAGCGACAAGACGGACACCGGAGCTCCGGTATCGAACAACACCCGGATTTCGTTCCCATTGACATAGGCCGTGCCGACGGTATGCGGCTTCGCAGAAGTCGTCGAATCGATCGCAATCTCGGAATAAGGCTTGCCAGCTGCCCAAAAGGCGAGGGGCATGCCTGCGCAGCCTTCGGGCTTGATGAGCCGTATCGCGCCGTCCGCGAGCGAGTACTCGACATCGCCGACGCGAAATAGATTCAGGCCGAGGCGCCCCACCGTCTCGCCCTGAGTGTCAAAGCCTCCCACGACGAATTCAAAGTTCCGAAGTGTCGACTCAGCGAGCGCAAAGTCCTTGACCCTTGTGATCGAGAATTCGCTCGGCATACCGGCGCCGATCAGAAGGTAGCCACGTGGTGCCGGTTGTAACGACAATTTAAGCTGCGCGGCGTTCGCCGGCGTCATCATGCTGTAGAAGGAGCCGGTGTCGGCGACGAACTTTGCATCGGCGCCATTCACCTGGGCAGAGACGATCGGACGCAGGCCTTCCATGATGATGGGTAAGCGAGCGATCGGACTGAGCTTGCATGCAGCGTGCAACGGCGGCGACGCCACGAGCGTGAGCGTCGAAAGTAGAAGATGCGCCTGCAGTCGCCTCATGCGACAAGCCCCCTTCCCATACAGCAAACCTGCTGCTGCGCCGCTCTCTATCTCATCGCAGGATCCCAATCAGCGTCGGTAGTCGGGCTCCTCGGCGTCCAGGATTTCCTTCACCGCATTCAAATGATCGCGTGAGAAGCCGTCGTACTCGAGCCATTGCTGGCGCGTGGCTTGCGCGACGGCATCCGACAGGATGCGAAGCGGCTGGCCGGTCGAGTAGCAGGTGATCAGTGTTTGGGCGGCCCGCTCGAAATAGAAGAGCTCATCGAACGCCTGGGCGACGGAGGCGCCGATCACGAGCACGCCGTGATTCGCCATGAGAAGCACACTTTTGCCCTCGGTCAGCATCGCCGCCTGGCGGTCCGCCTCCTCGTTCGAGAGCGCCATGCCTGCGTAAGCGGTGTCGACGGCGACGCGGCCGAAGAAGCGTGCCGCATTCATATGGATCGGATAGAGCGTTGGATCCTTCAGACAGGCGAGGGCCGTCGCGTACCTCGAATGCAAGTGCAGAATGCAGCGGGCATGCGGCAGATGCGCATGCAGGCGTGCGTGCAGGTACCAGGCCGTCGGATCCGGCGCGTCGGGTCGTTGGAGTGTCGTTTGATCCTCGGCGTCGAGGAGCAGCAGGCTGCTGGCCGTGATCCGCGAGAAGTGTCGACGACATGGATTGATGAGAAATCGCGTGCCTTCAGCATTCACCGCAACGCTGAAATGGTTCGCGACGGCTTCGACCATATCAAGACGCGCGAACCAGCGAAACGCGGCCGCCAGATCGACGCGCAGCTCGCGTTGAGCTGCCGGCTCATCGCCGGGAAGTGCGAGAGAAGAAACACTGGAGCGCATTCAGCACCTTCAGGCGTGCGCGACCTTGCGCCGCGGGCCTCGCCACACCATGGGCTCGCGCGCGACAGCCAAAGCCGCTCTGCTACGAATCATATCGCTCGCCTTCTCCGCCATCATGATCGTCGGCGCGTTGATGTTCCCGCTCACGATGCTGGGCATGATCGAGGCATCCACCACCCGTAGAAACTCGACGCCCCGCACGCGACAGTGCTCATCGACGACGGCATCGCGATCCACCCCCATGCGGCAGGTGCCGACGGGCTGGCAGCGACTCTCGAGGCCGCGGCGGATGTAGGCGTCGATTTCATCGTCGGATTGTACGCCCGGACCCGGGTAGATCTCCTCGCCGCGATAATCCGCGAGCGCCGGCTGCGCGAGGATCTCCCGCACACGCTTGACGGCGGTGCGCAGGTCACGCCGGTCCTGCGATTCCTTGAGATAATTGAACACGATGCATGGTGCCGCCTTTGGATTCGCCGAGCGCAGCTTCACCCGGCCGACGCTCAAAGGGCGCAGCAGCCCGATGTGCACCTGATAGGAGGGGATTTCGACCAGCGAAAGCTGCAGGTCCGGGTGCTCGATGCCGGGGCGGCTGCGGATGAAGCCGCCCGCCTCGATATGGTTGGACGCTGCCGGGCCGGCCCCACCCAGGAACCAGCGCGCGCTTGCGATCCACTTGCCAAGGCCGCGGTTGACGCCGTAAAGCGCGGCGCGTCGCTCGCAGCGGTGCTGGATGAGGAGGTCCGGGTGGTCATTCAGGTTCTTGCCTACCCCGGGCAGATGGCACTTCGACTCGATGCCCAAGGGCTTCATGTCGTCCGCGGGGCCAACACCCGATAGCAGGAGCAGCTGCGGGGAGTTGAGCGCACCTCCTGCGAGGATGACCTCGGCATCGGCATAGGCGGTGCGCTTTCGCCCGCGCTCGCAATACTCGACGCCGATGGCCCGGCCGTGATGAATGACGACACGGCTGACATGGGCACTCGTACGCACCGTGAGATTCGGTCTGCGCAAGGCGGGGTCCAGATAGGCGCGTGCGGCGCTCCAGCGTCGCCCGTCCTTGGTGGTGCGATCCATCCGGCCGAAGCCTTCCTGCTGCTCGCCGTTCACATCGTCCGTGAGCCCATAGCCTGCCTCCTCGCCTGCGTGGACGAAGGCCGTCGCGAGCCGTGAGCGGCTGAGATCAGGGGCATACACCGCAAGTGGCCCCTCGGCGCCGTGGTAGGCACTGGCGCCGAGGGAATGGCTCTCCGCGCGCTTGAAATAGGGCAGGACCGAGGCATAGCTCCACGCGCTCAAGCCCATGCCTGCCCAGCCGTCGTAGTCGAGCGCATGGCCGCGCGTATACACCATGCTGTTGATGGATGAGGAGCCTCCCAGCACGCGTCCCCATGGGAGCAAAAGCCTGCGCCCGTCGAGGAAAGGCTCCGGCTCGGACACGTAGCCCCAGTTGAAGCGCTTCGAGGAGACGAGGCTTCCCACCGCCGAGGGCATGTCGATGCGCCAGCTGCGGTCCGATGGCCCTGCCTCGAGAACCAGTACTCGAGTTTGAGGGTCTTCCGTCAACCGCGAGGCGAGAACGCACCCCGCGGAGCCTGCCCCGACGATGATGTAATCAAAGGAAATGCGCGACCCAGCCGACCGCATGGCGACTTGACCCCTCGTTTTTTGCGGGAGTGCCCGCGCTGCTTCATCTATCACATAATGAGCTCGCTGGAAACCCCTAATCGACAAGGAGTTTTGAATTACTGATTGGCTTGCCGCGGCCGACAGATGCGATCGAGGATGACCGCGAGCAGCACGATCGCAAAGCCGGCCTCAAAACCCATTCCAATCTGGACGGAATTGAGCGCGCGCACGACCGGCACACCGAGTCCGCCCGCTCCGACCAGCGCGGCGATCACGACCATCGAGAGGCTCAGCATGATGCACTGGGTGATGCCGGCGACGATGGTCGGTGCCGCACTCGGTAGCTCCACTTTGAGAAGTCTCTGCAGCGGTGTCGCACCGAAGGCCTCTCCGGCCTCGAGCAAAGACGCCGGCACCGAAGAAATTCCCAGATGCGTCAGCCGGATAGGCGCGGGCAGCGCGAAGATCACCGTTGAGATGACCCCCGGCACGACCCCGAGGCCAAACAGCACGAGCGTGGGGATGAGATAGACGAACGTCGGCAGGGTCTGCATGAGATCGAGCACAGGCCGCAGGGCGTATAGAGCGCAGGCCGATGGGCCGCGGCGATGCCCAGTGGCACGCCAATGATCGTGGACACGAGGGCCGACACGCTCACCAGTGAAAGCGTCTCGAGTGTTGCCTCCCAGTAGCCCTGGTTGAGGATGAAGAGGAGAGCCGCTGCGACGAACACGACCAGGGATACGGAGCGACGCATGAACCACGCAAACGCCGAAAGGGCCAGAATCAAGACCCAAGACGGAAGCAGGCGCAACAGCGTCGTGAGGCCATCGACACCGCCGCGGATCACGAGCGTGATCCGGTCAAACACTGGCCGGCCGTGGCTCTTAATGAACTCGACGGCGGCTGCCGAGGCATCCCCGAGCGGAATCTTGTGCTGAGTGATCCAGTGCTCGAAGGACGGCCCGGTTGGCAGCGTCGTGCGAGTGATGAGCGCGGAGGTCGCTGGCCGGCCATCGAAGGTCACGACGCCGTCCAGCCAGCCCTGTACGACGAGAGGATGGGCCCGGATCCAGGCCTGCCCCGCCGTCTCGGGCGGCAGATGCTGGTAGAGAATCGCAGCCATCATTTCGCTCTCACCTCGGGTCGTGAAGGTGAGGTTCTGTAGCAGCCGTCCCATATTCGGGCACTCGGCCGAGTAACCGGCGCGCGTCGAAGTCCATACCGTCGCCGCACCGTAGTTGGGCCCGAAGGTCGCATCCCCACCAGTCAGGTAGCGGATGTCGAAGCGCTGATTCATCGGGTGCGGGTCCCACCCCAGAAACACGATCGGCGCATGCTCGCGCACCGCACGCTCCACCTGCGCGAGCATGCCTTGTTCGCTCGATTCGATCAGCTTGAAGTCGCCGAGACCGAACTGGTTCTGCATAAGAAGGGTAAGGATGAGGCGATTGCCGTCATTGCCCGGCTCGATGCCGTAGATCTGATGATTCAGCTCGGGCGCGAAACGACGAATGTCCGAAAAATCGTGCAGCCCAGCTCGATAGGTGTACGCAGGCACCGCCAGGGTGTACTTCGCGCCGACCAGGTTCGGCCGGATCATCACGACGGAGTGATCCTTGAGGTACGGGGCGACGTCCGCATTCGCCGAAGGGATCCAATTGCCGATGAAGGCATCGATGTCCTTGTTTCGCATCGATGCATAGGTGACCGGAAGCGACAGCACCGTCACCTCGGGCTGGTAGCCGATGTCGCGAAGCAGGGCGCTGAAAATCCCAGTGGTCGAGGTGACATCGGTCCAGCCGATATCAGACAGGCGCACCGTGCGGCAGGAATCGGGGTCGCGCGCGGCGCAGGCTGGCGCGGCGCACAGGGCGATGAGGATCAAGGCGATTCGCACTATCATCGGGCGGGCGGGGTTCGTCATGGGACGATTCTAGAAGAGGCAAGCGGGTGAAAGAAGAACGACTGAGCCGTGCTCGAGCACGTACCGCATTGACCCTTTCACTGCTGGGGTTTATCGCCCCGCCCGTCCTGCAGGCTCAGCGGCCCGGCGCTGCCGCTGTACCTCCGACCTTCACGACGGAACAAGCGGGCGAGGGGCGGGTGCTGTACGCACAGCAGTGTGCCAGCTGCCACGGCGCCAATCTGAGCGGCGGTGAGTTCGCGAGCGCCGCTGAACGGCAACCGCTTCAGTCAGGACTGGGGCGGTAAGACGGCCGACGCGCTCTTCAGCTTCGTGCGCACCCGTATGCCGCCCGCCGCACCGGGCTCCCTCTCAGCCGAGAAGACCGCACAGCTCGTTGCATTTTTGGTGCAGGTCAACGGCGCTCAGGCAGGCGGCGACACCCCGCTGCCAACGGATGCGCTGCGACTTTCGGCCTTCACGATCGTGCGGGGCCCAACCGCACCCACGCCGCCGATGATGCCGCTGTCACCGCTCTCGCCGCCGATTCCGCTCGTTGCGGTGGCCAATCCCTTGGATCGGATGGCCCCCGTCACGGACGCGTTGCTGCAACAGCCGCCCGAGCGCGACTGGCTCCTCTGGCGGCGAACCTACGATGATCAAGGCTTCAGTCCGCTCAAACAGATCGACCGGACCAACATTCAGGAACTGCGTGTCGTTTGGTCATGGTCTTTGCCCAATGGGCCGAACGAGACGACCCCCCTCGAGCATGACGGCGTTCTGTTCGTCGCGAGCTTCGGTGACCGGGTGCAGGCTCTCAATGCGGTCACGGGCGATCTACTGTGGGAATACTCGCGGGTACTCCCGAGTGATGCGCAGCCCTCGGTGAAGCGCAATCTTGCGCTGTATCAGGACCGCTTGATCGTGCCGACCTCCGACGACCATGTCGTGGCGCTCGATGTGAAGACGGGCACCGTGATCTGGGATGCACCGCTCGTGGACTACCAGAAAGGCTGGCGCGTGACGGGCGGCCCACTGGTCGCGCAGGGCAAGGTCATGCAGGGCGTCGGCAAGCTCTCACTCGGTGGGGGCGCTGTGGTCGCGCTTGACGTTGAGACGGGCAAGGAAGCCTGGCGCTTTCAAACCATTCCGCACCCCGGTGAGCTTGGCGGCGACAGCTGGAATGATTTGCCATACGAGGGTCGAAGCGGCGCCTCCGTGTGGACCGCGGGCAGCTACGATCCGCAGTTGAAGCTTGCGTACTTTGGCGTCGGTCAAACCTACGATACCGGCCCGCTGCTGCATCCCGTTCATAAGCGCGGCATCACCAACGACGGGCTCTTTACGGACTCGACGCTGGCATTCGATCCGGCGACTGGCAAGCTCGCCTGGTACTTCCAGCACCTGCACAACGATCAATGGGATCTCGACTGGGCTTTCGAGCGTCAACTCATCGATCTGCCAGTCCGCGGCACCCAACAGCGACTGGTCGTGACCTCCGGCAAGATGGCGATCTACGAGGCACTCGAGGCCGCGAACGGTCATTACATCTTCTCCAAGGATCTCGGCATTCAAAACGTCATCGCCAAGATCGATCCTCGAAACGGCGACAAGACGATCAACCCGGCGGTGGTAGTGGGGGACGGAAAACCGCACACCATCTGTCCTCACCCCGGTGGCGGACGCAACTGGATTGCGGGCTCCTACAACGCGGGCACGAAGTCCGTCTTCGTCGCGATGAACGAGACCTGCATGGATCTGATTCCGGCCCCAGCAGGCCAGCGCGGGAATCTGACCTCGGGAGTCAACTGGTCTATCCGGCCCCGCCCTGACTCGGACGGTCAGTACGGGCGTGTCGAGGCCTTCAATCTCGTGACCCGGCAGGTGCTGTGGATGAGCCGGCAGCGCGCGCCGCAGACGACCTGCACGCTCGACACCGCGGGCGGCATCGTGTTCGCCGGCGCGCTCGATCGGGTGCTCAAGGCATACGACGATGAGAGCGGCCGGCTGCTGTGGGCGATCCGCTTGAATGACGTGCCGAACTCGTGTCCGATCAGCTTCGCCGTGAATGGCAGGCAGTATCTGGCCGTCGTGGTCGGCGGCGGAGGCTCGATCCCATCGACCTACCCGGTGCTTGTGCCGGAGATCCAGAATCCGCCCGAGCACGGCGCGGCCATCTGGGTCTTCACGCTGCCCGAGCGCACGACTGCGCCTTAAGCGGTGAGTCTCAGTTCGCGATGAAGTAGTAGAAGACGACCGAACGCTCGTCGGGCGATTCCTTCGCGGTCACGACGAACGTCGTATTGTTGAGCCAGTCGTGCGCACCCTTCGTGTCTGCGTCGATGTAGGCAATCGCGCGATAGTAGCCGTCGGGACGGCGATAGCCGACGTGCTCGACGTAAATCCATTCGCCGTTCTCGGCCTTCAGTATGAAGTGCGCATCGACATCACGGATCCGATCTCCTCGCACCGTATCGTACTGACCGCCACTGTCTGGATACACCGTCGCGTTCAGACGCTCGCCATTCACCTCGCCCGATGTCACGTCCTGATAGCGGAACGCGCCCTTCGGCGTATGCGAAACCGCCGGTGGGTCATATTGCGCGTGCAATTGAAAGGCATATTCAAGGTGGATCTCGCCCATCACCTTGGTATCAGTCTTCGGGACTACGAACTCGCGCATTCGATCGCTCGCTACACCACTTCGTAATACGTGAACACGGTGTGATCCGGGTTCTGCTGCCGCTGCGCGTTTGCGACGAACACGGTGCGATTCATCCAGTCATGAGGGCCCGATGGCGCAGTGAAGACTGGAGTCGCGCGAAAGCGCGTCCACACCGGCGATGCGGGATCGGTGCTGGTCGCGGGTATCAGCGGGTGGCCCGGCTCGGGCGGACTTTGAAAGCGTCGCATCGTGCCCCGGTTGTGGATGAAGATGAGTGCTCCGTCTGAGGCCTGAAACATGTAGAAGGTGCTGAACGTCGTTTTGTAGTAATCCGCACCGCTGTGCGGCAGCACCCGGCCCTGAAGCCGCGGGCCCCAGATCTCACCACCGCCGACGGAGGTATACCCGCGTGGCGCAGGCGAATTGATCATGATCCGATCCGCAAAGAACACGGTCGCGGAGAAGACCCAGCGTAAGCCCACCTTGATGTCGGCCGATGGGCCTTGGTAGAACTGGGGCGCGGCAGCGCTGTCCGCTTCAGCAGTCATTTCTCCCAGACCTGCGGCCGCGATTCCCGCCGTGGCATTGCCCAGAAAGGAGCGGCGATCCACCGTTTGATTCCGGCGCGACTCAGGCTGCCGTCGTGGTCGGGCCGAGCCTGTTTCGCAGGCTGCGCTGACGGAATCCCGCTGCGATCAGCGTGACCCCGAGGAAGATCGCGAAGCCGGCGATCATGCCGACGACCGCGAGAATTCCCGCGATGGGCCAGAGCGCAACGAACACACCGAACAGGATCGAGACGATGCCGCTGATGATGAGCATCCACTCGAGCTGTCTATTGAGCTCGTGCCGAAGCGAAATCGCGGCTGAAATGTCGAGTACACCACGCATGATGGCCCAAGCCGCAATCAGCAGGACGAGCGCGAACCCAGCCGAGGCGGGCCACATGATCGCAAGGAATCCCACGATGATGCTCAGAATCCCGCCGATGAGATGCCAGCCCCAATCCTTCCGTCGAACTGCAGAAATGATCGAGGTCACGCCATCGAGTACGCAGAACGTCGCGAAGAGGGCAACGAGCACGAGCAGCGTGATCTGAGGCCAAAACAGCGTGAGCAGGCCGAATGCGATCACGAGCAGACCGCGAACGACGAAAACCCACCAGTGATCAAGGCGCGAGCGAACGGCGAGCAGAGCGGACATGAAAATCTCCCGGTATCGCCGGCTATCCCCGCGCCGGCGGTCACACTCTATTTAATAGCGTGCCTCCGAGCCAGTGGTTCGCTAAATCAACGGCTTAGGCCTGGTGGACCGCTTGACGCCCTGGCTTGCGGGCCGGTTTAATACGCGCCCTCCCCCCGGCGGCCAGGTAGCTCAGTTGGTAGAGCAGCGGACTGAAAATCCGCGTGTCGGTGGTTCGATTCCGCCCCTGGCCACCACAAAATCGCAGAAATTCAATCAATTGCGAGCGGCCCGCCAGACGCTCAGAAATCTTAGCTACCAAACTTAGCTACCAAAATTAAATCTCTTATTGGCGCTGCGCTCAACTTCGCTGGAGCTCGCCTGAGTGGGTTGTCTGCCGTGCGGTAGCCGAATACGCTGATTGCCGATTTCCAAGCTTCACTTGGGCTCGCAGCACCGCATGAATTGGCGACCTCGGGCACGTGTTCACGTGTTTCGGTCTCGACCGAAGATCGGCTCATGCAGACGGTCGACAACTTGCGGGAGTTGCCGGACGTATCTGCTTGGGATCAGCGCCCGCGGACTCAAATCATCCCGGAAAAGAAGGACCGCGCACCCCCCCCACCTTCGCACATTAAGGCGATGGCGAAAATCTCGGTGCGGTCCTCAATGGGTAGGGCCTATCCCGAACCTCGACCCAATCGGTGTAATCGGCGCGCATACCGGGGTAGCCGATCATTTTCCATGCGGCCATGTTCTTATTGCCGCCATGTCTGGGGTCGCAGAAATAGCCGATACGCGTTTCAGCAGGCTGGTCGAAGAACTCCTTGGCGGATATGTTCTCGAGTTCGAGCTTGCCCTCCTCGGCGGCCTTCAACAGGGTCTCCTGCTGCGCGTGATCGAGCTGCGCAAACGTCTTGCCGCCGAATTGCTTCGACAATGGGCGTCGAGCGCCTTGATGCCGACACGCAAAATATCCCGCACCGGCAGCCGGCCCTGATAGCCGAATTGCGGCGCCGCCTCGACAAATGGTCCTTGCATGTACCAAATGTCGCCGGCGGCGTATGGCGTCTGCATGTGACGATCGATGAACTCGGGCACACCGACTTCCAATGCGCCGGGCCCGATATCGTCGTGCGGGATCAATCGATCGCAGGCCGCGAGGATGAAGGCCCACTCGGCGGCGCCAAAGAAGGTGGGTACGTAATGCTCGGTCGGGCAGTTGCGCCGCGCGCGAGCTTGCCCTAGAGGCTCGCCGAAGCCAGGTGCGCCGATTCCACCAGCGGTACGAGCGCGAGCCCCTTGAAAAGGCTGCGCCGCGACAAAGATCTGCCCAGATTATCTCGCGATTCTGAGTCTGACATACCGAGGTCCTCGCAGCGGTCGCCCGAACAAGACGTACATTGTCGCCTGCGGTACCGGCGAAACAATATCATCGCTTCGTGAAAGGCGCGCTCGGATCCCTGTTCTATCCAGGGCTAAGTCACCCGCGAATCAAGACCAGATCAACGAAGGCCGCAAGCAGAATCGATATCACATTTCTATTCCGATCGCTCCGGGATTGTCGAACCGCTCGTATGCACGGCACGCCCGTATACGTGCTGAAGAGCGGTCGAATCGTCGCGGAGAAGCCCTGAGGGGTAGCGAAGGAAAGGGCAGCCCTCTTCCTGTCGAACTCGCGTCCTCCGCCGTCAAATCCGATGTCGGTCCAACATTCCCGAAGAACCGCCGGCGTCGCCGGCGAGTCGCCGTCGCCTAGTCCGTCTCAGATCCCCGACTGTCGAACTTCAGAACTTCAGCGTCCGGCTACATTGCTGCTTTCGGTGATTGTCCGCTTGGTCCGCTGGAGGAGGTCCGCGCCTTGAACAAAGACTGGTGCCACAATCGCAAGACCGAAGTGTGTCCGGCGTTCGCTCAGTGCCGTAGACGCATCGCAGCGGGAGGCGATTGTAGCAGGAGTGGCCCACTTAAGCTGCCCGGACTCACCTTTCTCGGCGTTGGGGCAAGGCTAAGCCATTGCCCTACAAGGGAATCTCGTCGGGCATGATCTGATTGCGCATCAGGGGAGATTCTTGCTGCCGCTCATAACGCGAAAAGGCAACTGGTAGGACTCTATATGCCGCTAGCTGCAGTCCCCGTCATCGGGATCGGCGCCTCCGCGGGCGGCATCGACGCGTTTCACGCTTTCTTCGATCACATGCCGGCCGACTGCGGCATGGCCTTCGTGATGATTTTGCATCTGCCGCGCCGATCGCAAGAGCATGCTGACCGAGATCCTGACCCGCTGGACCTCGATGCCGGTCTCGAAGGTGCGGATGGCGCGCGGATCGAGCCGAACCATGTCTATGTGCCGCCGCCGCATGCGCTCGTCACGCTGACGGATGCGCCACTTGGCGTCGAAGCCGCCGCAGACGAGACCGATCGGTCATTTCGCCCCATCGATGGATTCTTCGACTCGTTGGGCGACGGCGCTGGGAGAACGGGCCGTCGGCATTGTGCTGTCCGGCACCGGCAGCGATGGCGCGCTGGGCCTCAAGGCCATCAAGGAATGCGGCGGACTGACTATCGCGCAGGGCAGCAATGGCACCGCCCCGCAATATGGGGAAATGCCGGCCGGCGCGATCGCGACGGGCGCCGTGGATCTCGTAGCGCCGGTGGAGGAGATGCCCGGGCATCTGATGCGCCTGAAGGCGTACGCCTGATCGAGCTCCCGCGGACGGACGACGGCGCCATCAGTCGGAAGCCGCGCAGACTCGAGATCTGCACGATCTTGCGCGCGCAGCTTGGACACGATTTCAGCGGCTATCGCAGCCAAACATTCTTGCGGCGGGTCGAGCGGCGCATGCAAGTCGGCAATGCCGACCACGCTCGAAGACTACATTGCGAAGCTCAAAGTCCGATCCCGACGAAGCGACGCTGCTGTTTCGCGATCTGCTGATCCGCGTCACCAGCTTTTTTCGCGACAAGGAGACCTTTCGAGATCACTGGCGGACGAGGTCATTCCGCGGCTTGTTCGACGGCAAAATGGCCGACGGCGCGGTGCGCATTTGGGTGCCCGGCTGCGCCACCGGCGAGGAAGCCTATTCGCTCGCCATGCTGTTGCGGGAGCACATGGACTCGCTTGACCGCGTCCGAAAGTGCAGGTGTTCGCCACCGACATCGACGATTCGGCGATCGCGACGGCGCGACTCGGCCGCTACCCGAAGACGCTCCTCGAGGGCCTGTCGACGAAGCGCGGCGCGAGCGCTTCTTCAGTCACTCGCACGGCAGCTATGGCGTGGCCAAGGAAATCCGCGATCTGTGTACTTTTTCCGTGCACAACTTGGTTCGCGATCCTCCCTTTTCGCATGATGAGCCTGGTCTCCTGCCGCAATTTGCTCATCTACATGAATCCGGAGCTTCAAGCGACGGATCATTCCGGTGTTTCATTATTCCCTGGTTCCGGGAGGCATCCTGCTCCTGGGCGGCTCGGAGTCCGTCGCGCAGCATGCCAGATCTATTCGAAACCGTGGATAAGAAGGCGCGGATTTTCAGGCGCCGCCAGGGCCGAAGTCCCGAGTTGAATCTCAGCTGGCAGCACGTCGCGCTCGTACCATCGCTCGGCACATCCTGCCGACGGCGGCCACCCGATGAGCGCGGTTCAAAGCCTGCGCCCGTGCGCGAGGCATCGCGCAACGCGGACCGCGACGTGCCACGCGATGCCAGAGCCGGATTCGACGTGCCGCGCGCTACGATCACTCTGCTCGGCCCGGTGCCGCCGAGCGCGGAAATCGTCGTGCGAGCTGCAAGCGGCGCTCGCGGAAACGTGCGAGGAGCTTCAGTCGCTGCGCCGAAGAACATCAAACCGCGCTCGAAGAGCTGCGCAGCGCCAATGAGGAGCTGCATTCGGTCAACGAGGAAATGCAATCGACCAACGAGGAGCTCGAGACCTCGAAGGAGGAGCTGCAATCGCTCAACGAGGAGCTGCACACCGTCAACGTCCGGCTGACCGAAAAAATCGACGAACTCGATCAAGCCAACAGCGATCTTCGCAATCTATTCGACAGCACGGAGATTGCCACGGTGTTCCTCGACCGTCATCTGATCATTCGAAGTTTCACCCCCGCCATCGCGACGCTCTATAACCTGATTCCGAGCGATCAGGGCCGGCCCTTGACCGATATCGTCAGCCGCCTGCGATTACGACGGCTTGCGCGAAGATGTGGCTTTCGTCCTGTCGACGCTCGAGCCGCTGGAGCGGCGCGTCGTGCGGGACGATCGCTCGGCGCATTACATCATGCGGATCTTGCCCTATCGCGAACCCGACAGCACCGTGAGCGGCGTGCTGATCACCTTCGTCGATGTGACCAGCATCGTGCAAGCCGAGGAGGCGCTGGTCGAGGCCGATGTTCGCAAAGATGTGTTCCTGGCCACTCTGTCGCACGAGCTGCGCAATCCGCTCGCCCCGATTCGCACCGCCGCGCAGCTCCTGCAATCGCCCGAGCTGGGACCCGGACGAGCTCCAACACGCGCAAGACATCATCGCCCGCAAGTCGGACACATGAGCTCGCTGCTGGATGATTTGCTCGATGTGTCGCGCATCACCCGCGGAGCGTTCCTTCTCAAGAAAGAATATGTCGATGTGCAGGTGTTGATGGATGACGCCGTCGAGGCGGTGCAGCCGGCGATCGATGCGAAGCAGCACACGCTGCGAGTGGAGCGGCCGGCGCGAGCCGATCCTTTTGGAAGTGGATCCCGTGCGGATCACCCAAGTCATCACCAACCTGCTGACCAATGCCGCGAAATACACGCCCGAGCGGCGGCTTCATCTATCTGGGGACGCGCTTTGAGGCGCAGCATCTGGTCGATTTTCGTGCGCGACAGTGGGATCGGACTGACCGCCGAAGCGATGGGCAAGGTATTCGACATGTTTACGCGCATCGAGCCGGAAGTCGGCCGCTCCGAGGGCGGTTTGGGCATCGGGCTGGCGCTGGCAAAAGGGCTGGTCGAACTGCACGGCGGACGGCTTGTCGGTTAACAGCGCCGGACGGGGTCAGGGCAGTGAATTCATGATTTGCCTGCCGCGCTCGCTCATCGTCGATGCACCGTCACGCGATTCGAGTCACTCCGACGAATGCCAGCGTCGCCAGCATAGCCTCGACGCATCCTTGTCGCGGATGACAACCGGGACAGTGCCGACGACCCTGGGCATGCTCCTCGAACAATCGGGCCACGAGGTGCATCTCGCCCATACTGGCGCCGAGGCATTGGAAGTGGCCAAACGGACTCGGCCCGACATCGGTGTATTCGATATCGGCATGCCCGATTTGAGCGGCTATGAGGTGGCTGAGCGCATCCGCCACGAGGCCTGGGGGAAGACATGATCTTGATCGCGGTCACGGGCTGGGGCCAGGAGTCGGATAAGCGCCGTGCGCTTGCCGCCGGCTTTGATTATCACCTCACCAAGCCAATCGATCCCGAGAAGCTGGAGCAATTGTTTAACGACCGCGAGCGCATCTCGGAGGGGCGGGCGCGCTGAAGGTGTTCTTCGGTTTCTTTCGGCCCGCCGAGGACCGCCTCCGTCTTGCATTTCGTGAGGCGACGAGATGTCTGATATGGGTTTGCCTTTGCGCTCCAATGCGGTAGCAGCCTGCTCGACGCTCGACGAGGCAGGCGCCGAGTCTGATCGGCGCTCGTTCAAAAAGAATGGGAGAGGAAAGAGGGTGCCATTCATGCCGGCGCCGGAGCGTGGATCCTAGTCAAGTATTTTCAGGACTATCTGCCCGCGCTCAGGGCTCAGGGGCAGGGGTCAGAACACGATCCCCAGCTACCGCGACGCCATCCTGCCGTACCGGCAACCACACGTGCGGCGGCCCAAGGCCCAAGTCCCTCTCCTCGAGCTATTTCCGCCTCTGTGTGGGATACCGTACGGAAGACTCTCTGGAGCGTTGGGTACGGTTCTGCAACTGAGGTGCGGAGCATGACTAGTCCGACGCCGGGGCGAAACCGCCTGCTTGGGGATTTGCCCCGCAAGGCGTTCACCAATGTCTGCAATGAGTGCGAGCTTGTTGAGCTGACGCAAGGCGAAGTTCTGTACGAGCCAGGTGAGCGCATTCGCGAAGTCTATTTTCCGATCCAAAGCTTCGTCTCCCTGGTTGCCAAAGCGGCCGGCAATGCCTCTCTGGAAGTAGCGCTGGTGGGCGACGAGGGGATGATCGGCATACCACTACTGCTCGGCGCGGACAGCAAAGCACTGCGGGTCCTCGTACAGAGCTCCGGTGCCGCCTGGCGCATGAAGGCAGAGACCTTCAAACGCATGGCGCACACTCAACGGGCATTGCGGCACGCGCTCAATAAATATGCTCTGTTGCGACTTGCGCAGCTCGCACAAAGCGCTATCTGTGTCAACGCCCACCAGGTGCAGGCGCGTTTGGCGCGCCGCCTACTGATGATGCAGGACCGATCTCATTCGGATCAACTCTCTGTGACTCAGGAGTCTCTCGCGAACATGTTGGGCGTGCGGCGTTCGAGTGTTACGATCGCCGCGGGCACGTTTCAGCAAAAGAGGCTCATCAAATACCACAGAGGCGTCCTTACAGTCCTTGATCGGAAGGGGCTGGAAACGCTCTCTTGCGGCTGCTATCGGATGGCCGCAGCCTAGGCATGTGCTGAAGAGCACGACAACCTGTTTCTCGACAGTATTGTTCAAAGTCGATGATGCCGCCGGCGACACCATGAGTTACGCGGGTACGAGCTTTACGTATGACAACCGCGGATGAACATTGCTGCAAATGGGCGCGCGATTTTTCGACTACTCTCACTCGGCGTGGTCACCAATCGAGACCAGTGGGTGTACGACGATAGCGTTGCCTCACTTCTGAGCGCCCGCCGCGCACCGATCGGACCGCGAAACCGGTCACACGAAATCGGAATCCGCGGGCACACCAAATCTGAAACTCCGGTCACGCTAATCCGAAATCAGCCGTCACGTGTCGGCGGAATGCGCACCGAGTACCACCAGGTGCTCGCGCTCCCCCCGATACCAGGACGGAAGGCGAGTCAACAACGTCACCGATTGGGGCCTCGCGCAATTCACGAAGCGTTATGCGGGACGATGGCGAAAAAGTCGGGAGCACTTCGGCACGCATCGCTTCGCCGATCGCAAAGAAGCGGTGATCGACCTGCGTCGCCGGGTGAGCACGGTCAGCGTTTCAATCATGAAGATCGTCGAGCAAACGGCGAACGCAGGCCGGTGACCGAAGGACCCCGCGCGTTCAGCCCGGCAGGAGTGCTAATTTCGCTGACACGCGCTAGAGTTCCCTCGAGCACACCGCGAGGGTCTACGGTTCGGGAGCCTTTCCAGCCACGCTGATTCGGGATCACGTCAGGGATCACCTTCGGGATCGCTGAATCTCAAGTGACTGTACGTCCAGGGAATTTCGACACATTTTCGGTGGTGCCCCTGGCCACACCAAATCTAAGATGTTGAACGTCCGCCCTGAAGACGAGAGAGACTTCCTACCACTTCCGTTCTGGCCCGGTAGCCAGGAGTGGCAGCAGTCGCCTCGATAGCCACGGACGCTTCAGTAGGGCCAAGAGCCGCCGCCGGTCACCCCACCCGAGGATGCTCCATAGCGGACCGTGACGGCGGCGGATACCGTGGACTCGGTGCAGCGGTCTTCGCCCAGCGGGACGCTGCCCGGCTGAGTAGAATCCGGCTCGTGAGTTCACGTCGACACATTCTGAAGATCGCTCTGGCCGGTGCGGCGAGCAGGACGCTCGGTAGCTCGGCGACGCCATTGCTCGGGCTGATCGCGCCAGTAGAAGTGACCGTGCCACCGGAGGCCGCCACGCTCTACCCGAGTAGTGTGCGGTTCCAGGCGCTCAGTCTCGGGCTCGAGACGATGACTCCGGAAGGCTACGATCGCGTGCTCGAGCACATTGCACCGGCGGCGCAGGCGCTGGCCCGCGCCGGTGCCGATGCCATCGTGCTGATGGGCACCTCGCTTAGCTTCTATCGCGGCGCGAGTTTTAACCGCGAGCTTACCCGGCGCATCCGAGTCGCGAGCGACCGGCCCGCGATCACCATGAGCACCGCGGTATGCGATGGGCTGCGCGCGTTTCGTGCCCGGCGGCTTGCGGTCGCCACGGCGTATGACGCCGAAGTCAACCAACGCTTGCAGAGTTTTCTGCACGAGGAAGGCTTCGATGTGCGGGTCATCCGGGGCCTTGGGGTCGAGAGGGTCGAAGATATCAAGCGCGTCACGCGTACGGGACTCATGAAGTTCAGTACCGAAGTATTCCAGTCTGCAGATCGCGCGGAGGCCCTTCTGATCTCGTGCGGCGGGCTTCGCACTCTCGATCTGCTGGCGCCGCTTGAGGAACGCTGTGGCATACCGGTGGTCTCGAGCCTGCCGCATGCCTTGCGTGCGGGTGTGCGCCTGCTCGGCTTGAGCGGGCACGTCGCGGGGTATGGGCGCTTGTTTGCGCTGAGTTGAATGCTATAGCAACGCTGGTCGCCGAGAACGGTAAGATTTGCTCCACGAGACTCTCGACACCCTAGCGGTGTCGGCAGCCTTCTCCAAAGACCAGGGAATGCTGTGGTGCTTACTCAGCGCTCGTGGCGCGCGCATTGCGCCATGGGCATGCCGACGGTGTCGGCTTCGGTAGGAGTGCGTTCCGGCGTCTAAAGCGGCGGGGCGCCTATTAGGAGCGTTGCCGCACCCGGGCGATGAGGTTCTGGAGTTGTCGATAGTCGGCACCCCCGAGGATCAGCTGGTTGCCGATGATGATTCCCGGCGTGCCACGCAGCCCCAAGGCTTGCGCCTCCGAGCGCGTTCGCGCTAAGCGCTCGTCATAGGCCTTCTGATTTCGTGCAACGTCCGCTTGAATCCGCTCAACGTCGACTGCGGCCGCTCGGAGCGTTGCGAGGACATCGGCCGGGTTGTCGAGATCCCCTTTGGACGAGATCAGAGCGCTGTGAACCGTAGAATAGACCCCTTCTGCGGATGCGGCGAACGAGCAATACGCCGCGTACACGGAACCCTCGCCAAATATGGGCCAGTCTTTGCGGACTAACCTTACGTGAGGATCAGCGGTGAGGAGTTTGCGCAGTTGGGGTTCGAGCGCTCGGCATGAAGGGCAGTTGTAGTCAAAGAACTCCACCAGGGTCACATCGCCCTCCGACGGCGTACTCTGGGAGGAGGCGAGCAGGGCTTCCAACGTGCTCGGCGGCACGGGACGAGATTCTTGTGCGCTGCAGAGGGAGCCGACGAAGAAAGCGACCCAACTGAACGTCAAGAGTCCTAGCCATCGTGTATGAAAGCTCACGAGGTTCTCCTACGCCGCCGCGCGCACCGCCGCCAGGCTCACTCGAGCGACTCCAACGATTTCACCTTGCTCGGGTCGTTCTACCAACACAGCGACGTCGGTTGCATCCTTTGGCAGCGCATCAACCCGGATGTGCCACTGTTGAGACTGTGCGCCGGTTCGACCCACTGTGCGCAGCTCCCGAACGACGTTGTACTCCTCCAGGGTGCGGCCTTGGTTTTCGCCTCGAGCGACCTGCCTCATGATACGTTGGCGGAAAGGGACCAGGAGGACCTGGTCACTCTCCAACGTCTCCGACGGCGCAACCCCGATGATCAGCTCGCCGTTATAGACAGACAGCGTGATTGGGTGCTTGGGCGAAGAGCGCGCCAGGAACGACTCGATTCCCCTTCGATCGGTTCCCACAAAGCTCTCACGGCCGTCGACGATGATCTGCGGCGTAAAGATGGAGTTCAGCCTCAAGTGCTGTGCATACGCCTGCTGTCGAGAGGTCAGGGAGGCGAGGGCCGAAGCGTCCCGCCAACCGAGGTCATTCCAGTAATCGACGTGGAATGAGAGCGCCAGAATGCCTTCGCGCCGCGCCAGCTCCCCCAGGTACGCATCCGCGGGCGGACAGGAGCTGCATCCTTCCGAAGTGTAGAGCTCGACGACAGTCAGTTGGGGTGTTGCCTGTGCAGCCAGCGCCGTTGTCAGGAGCCAGAAACCCAACAGAGAGACCGCTTGGCGTCTGACATCCATCATGACACTCCAGCAGGGCACCGTGCCCTCAGCGAGGAGACCGCGGCCCATGGTCCATGCCCAGACTTTCCGAATGGCAGCACACGGGAATCAGACCCGCGGTTCCCACGGATTATTGCGGTGGAAACCCGGGCGGTAGCCGTCACAGACGCCCGCGGCGTTCGCTCAGAGCGTCGTCCAACGACAGCCTTCCCGCGCCGCCAAAAGAGAGCGCGATGAGGCCTGCTAAGTACAAAAGGTCCGTTTCGTACCCCGGCTGGGCTAAAGCCATTGGGAAGATGCACGCTGAAGATGGCGACCACCAGGACGACCGCCATGGGTAACGCGCCCAGTGGCACAAATGCGCCCAGGAGAACGAGAAGGCCCCCCACAATCTCGACAATTATCGTTGCCCAGCCGAGCAGGTCGGCAAAGGGCATGCCGATGGCATGCAAGATCCCGGTGAAGCCTTCGGGCCCGCGCGCAAGCTTGGCGTATCCATGCTCGATGAACCCGAAGCCCACAATAAGCCGCAACGGGATCGCGTACCAGGACGCGGGGACCGGGAGTGGCGATATCGCGTAACGCCGAAACAATGAACTCAGGCTCATGATGATGGGCGCCAGCGATCAAAGAACTTGGAACTTCACGAGGGACTCTCAGGAGGGTCGGCGACCGGCTGGCTCGAGCGCCGACAGTGCGGGCCGGATGACACCCTCAAGAAGCGCCTTTTCGGGGCGGACACGCGCGAGCACGCGAACGCCCATCAAAACGGCCAGCAGATGCCGAGCGAGATCCTGGGCGGGCGAGGAGCGTGCGATCGTTCCGTCCGCTTGGCCCGTCTTGATGCACTTGAGGAAGAATGCCTCGACGCGACGCAGAACCGCTCCAATGATCTCCTGAAACTCTGCATCGTGAGGGGCTATTTCCAGGGCCGAGTTGACCAGCAGGCAGCCCTTGCGCTCTCGGTCTAACAGTGAACGATGGAGGATGTCCTGAAAAAACCCTTCGATGGCCTCGCGAGGAGGCAGTGCCTCGCAACGACGGATGCGATCGCCGACGCTTTTGTCGATGTACCGATTGAGGGCTGCGCGAAACAGCGCGCGCTTGTCACCAAACGCATTGTAGAGGCTTGCGGCCGTGATTCCGGTCTCCTTGACGAGATCCTTCACGGAAGTCGCCTCATAGCCTTTGTCCCAAAAGCATTGCATCGCAGCGCTTAAGACAACCTCCGCCTCGAATTCTCTCGGTCTTGCCACCTAACTTCTCGGGTATCTGCTCAGATCCAGCAGTGGCTTATTCATTTTAGAACAGTCATGCTAAAATACCAAGAGATCGGAAGATTGAGGCTCGGGACCTCATATTTAAGCCGATGTCGGGAGAATAGTATGTTTGGAAAATCGGGAAAGTTCTTATTTGCCTTGCTCAGTGCGACCGCTTTGCTGGGTGCCGTTGCTATCCGCGCGCCGGCCGCCGCAGGAGTGCCGGGCTCGACCTCCCGGATCAATCTCGATGCACGCGGCATCGCCTTAGGGGGGTACGATCCGGTCGCATATTTTGATGGCGGCAAGCCTGTCAAGGGCGATGCAAAGATATTTGCATCTTACGGTGGGGCGCGTTATCTGTTCGCGACGGCGGCGCACCGTAAGGCCTTTCTGAAAGATCCCAAGAAGTACGTTCCAGAATTTGGCGGCTACTGTGTAGTCGGTGCAGCGTACGGTGAAAAGGTTGACGTTGACCCGAAGACTGGCAAGGTCGTAAGCGGGAAGCTCTACCTGAACAATAACGAGAAGGCGCTGGAAATTTTTGACAAAGATCAACCCGGCACGATTACCAAGGCTCAAGCCAATTGGCCGAGCGTCAAGGACAAGGCGTTGTAGCGGCGGCGTTTCCGATCCTTGGGGCAAAATTAGATGAAACTCTGTGACTGGCCGTTAACGACCTGAAGGGCCCGATTGAAGAGGATCTGATCGAGGCGGGCTGCGACTCGACGCCAGCCAGCCGGCGCGCGATCCGGCTGTGGCATCCTTGCGTCGATGTTTACGTTTCAAACACGCGGGCGCGGGTGGTGGCTTGGAGCGATCGCCACGGCGCTGATCGCAAGCCTGGCCGCGCTGTTGCTGAGACCCATGCTCGAGCACGCGGTTCGTGCGCGGATCGAGTCCGCCGCCGTGCGCCATGGCGCGGTTGCCCGAATCGAGCTGGTACACGTCGGTCTGTGGCCGTTGCTGCGGCTGGAGGGATTCGATCTCGACCTCGGTCACGGAGTGCGAGTGCATGCCGACAGGATCACGGCCACGTGGCGCGGCCGCCTGCGACTCGCAGTTCGCGCCGCCGCTCTCGCGGGCCCGGCATGGGTCAGGGTCAGCTCGCCGGCCACTGCCTGGGATATGGCGGGCATTTTCGGCGCGGACCTCCGGCTCACGCTGGCGGAGCCACAGGCCGGCCTGTCAATCCACAAGCTCGCGGATTCGGTGGGCGGCGCGTGGGACATCGAGGCACGTGGGCTCGACGTCGGCCGTCTGCTCGATGTGCGGCGCGACGCCCACCCGCTGCTCGATGGTGGTATCGCGGAGGGCCGCATGGATCTTCAGGCCAGCACCGATGCGCTCCGTTTCCACGTGGACATGCGCACGCACGGCGCGCGCTTAGGAGCACTGGCGGATAGCGCCGCCGACGAGCCGCAGCTCGGCGATCCGACGGACGTGACCATACGATTTGATGGCGCCTGGCGCCGGGCCGGGGGCACGATCGAGATCCCCGAGGTCCACGCGACGGTGGCGGGTGCGGCCCTGTCGGGCTCGATCGCACTGCGCGATCTCAACACCGATCCGGTTGTCGATCTCGCACTCGGCGTGCGGCACCTGGACTTCGCGCAACTGCTGGCCACATCCGGGCTCGCGGTGCCCGAAAGCTTGGGAATGGCGCCCGGCGGCGGCCGTGACCTTGGCTCGGCCACGATCGACGTGCGCGTACGCGGACGCCCGGCGGACCCTGCCTCGCTCTCGGTGACCCAGAAGATCGACTTCAGGCCGCCACGCCAGATGCCACCGGCGATCGTGCGCCTGCGCGGCGATTTCATCTTCAGCTCCGAAGACGGCCCCGGGGCGCACCGCCCCATCGACGTCTCGCTCGCATCCCCCGACTTCATCGCCCTGCGCGACGTTCCGCCTTTGTTCGTGCGCACTCTGCTGCTTGCCGAAGACACAGGCTTCTACGGGCATCGCGGCATCGACCTCCGCGAACTACCGGCAGCGCTGCTCACCAACTGGTCGCGCGGCGGCGCCGCGCGCGGCGCGTCGACAATCACCCAGCAGCTCGCCAAGAACCTGTTCCTGTCGCGCGACAAGCAGCTCGGGCGCAAGCTGCAGGAACTGGCGATCACCTTCCTGCTCGAGTCGGCGCTCGGCAAGGATCGTATCCTCGAGATCTACCTGAACATCATTGAATGGGGACCGGACCTGCGTGGCCTGCGGCCCGCCGCCCGCAGCTATTTCGGTCGCGAACCCCAGGCGCTGACGCCGGCCGAGATGGCTTTCCTGGTTGCGATCATCCCCGGGCCGATCAAGTACCAGAGTTCGTTCGCGCACGGCACGCCCGGGCCTGGGCTGCGTTTGCTGATCGACGAGCTGCTGGCGAAGCTGCGGTCGGTGGATGCGATCGGCGAGGAGGAATATCGGCGAGCGCTCGACGAACCCATCGTCGTCGCCGGCGGCAGGCCACCCGGATGATCGGCGGCGAATGCGAGCGAGGCAGAGATGCTTTCGTGAGACCGAGCTAGTGTGCTCTGCCGGTGTCCGACTGCTCGAGAAACGCGCGGATCGCGAGATTGACCAGATCGGGCCGGCTGTTGAATGTTCCATGATTGCTCGCCGGCACAATGATGAGTTGCCCATGCGGCAGATCCCGGAATATTTCAGCATTCTCTTCGATCGACGTGAAGTCGTGGTCCCCGGCCATTACGAGCACTGGTATCGAGATCCTTTTGAGGTCGGCCGGCTCGATCACGATGGGCTGCAGCCACATGTCGTAGCACTTCCCCAGTAGTGTCATCCAGTGACCCGGACCGTCCGGGCTGACTTTCGCATAGTCAGCCAAGAACCAGGGCGGAAGCACGGCGGCCATCTTCCGGAGATGAGCTTCCAATTGCTCCTGCGACCACTGGCTATGCAGCTTTTCTTCCGGAGATAAATCCACCCGAATGTTTGCACCTGAAATAACCAATCGACGCACCAGATTCGGGTGATCTCGCACGAGAACTAGGGCGAGATCGGCGCCGTCACTGTGGCCCACGATGTCCACGGGGCCGAGGCCGAGCTGCTTGATGATTGCAGCGGTGTCATCGGCCATCATTTTATAGGAGAGGGACCACGGGCCGTCCGGGCTATGGCCATGCCCGCGCTGATCGATGCCGATGACCGTCCGAAAAGTCGAAAAATAATCCCGCTGCTTGGCAAAGCTATTGTCAAAAAAGGCCATCCCACCGTGCAAGAACAAGATCGGCCGGCCGTGGCCGTAGATCTGCGTGTAGAGCTTGGCGCCCCTCACCTCATAGTAGCGTTGAGTGCTACTGGAGCTGTCCGCACTCGTAGCCACGGAGGTGAGCACGGGGACCACACCGAGAATGGAACCTGCCAGGATATGCACGATCTTTGACCGGGCAGCTTGCATAAGCGTGACCAAGGAGTGCCGCGGCGGGATCATCTTAGGCCCGTCAGGCCCACGAGGCGCAGCAGTGACTGAAACCGCACATCGGCTCGCAGCGGGTCGAGCGCCGGCTCGACTTCGATCTCGGTCATCGGGGCCAGGCGCTCCCTGTATGCGCGTTGCAGCGACTCGAGCGCTCTGTCCTTTTCCCCTAGCCGCGTGTACACGATTGCCATGCCGTAGCTGGTGTTGTAGCCCTCGGGGACCGGGGCGGCTTTTTCGTTCACGTCGGTCTGAGACAACTCCAGGGTCTTCTCCCAATAGCCGCGCGCGCCGCGTGCAGCAAATGCCTCCCGCAGCGCATCCTCCCGATTGAGTGCTGCTCGAGCGTCCTGGCCAGACAACGTACGCGCTTTCGTCTCTTCGGCGATGGCGTCTTCGAACCTACCCATGTAGGTGTAGAGATGTGCGAGCCGCACGTGATTGAGCGCAAGCGTCGGAAAGCGCTGCACGCACTGCCGCAAGTGCGCCAGCGCATCGTCATAGCGGCGCGCCCATAGATAGGTGCGGCCGAGGAAGGACTGGACGGCAGGCGAGAGGGGATCCAGCCGGATGGCAATCTTCATCTCCGCGATCGCCTCGTCGTGGCGACCAAAAGGTGAGAGGAAGCTGTTGGAATAGAAGAGGTGTCCATTCGCGTCGCTGGGATTGAGCTCGATACCCCGCTGAAACTCATGCTGAGCGGCACGCCAGTCGAAGTCCGAGTGCGCGTGCACGAAGCCCAGCGTGGTGTGCGCCGAGGCGACGGTATCGTCGATTCGGAGCGCTTTGACAGCAGCGTCGCCCGCGAGGCGCCAAAGCTCGGCGGACGGGCCCAAGCCGACCACGGTGCCGAGGCTGTAGGCGCGCGCGAGTGCCGCGTATGCCGCGGCGTAGTTCGGCTCGAGTGCGATCGCACGATTGAACTCCGTGATGGCCTGCTCAAAGCTTTGCCGGGTGCGCACTTCCAATGCCTGCAGCCCCTGCAGATAAGCCTCATGTGCCTGTGGGCTGACACTCGGCATGCGGGTGAGTCGGGCAGTGGTTTGTTCCGAAAGGGTCAGCTGAATTTTATCCGCGATTGCGCGGGCGACCTCGCTCTGCAGTCGCAATATGTCGCTCGGATTGCGGTCGAAGCTCTCGGCCCAGAGATGGGTCTGATCGTCGGTGGCGATGAGCTGGGCCGTGACCCGAACACGGTCACCCGAGCCGCGCACGCTGCCCTCGAGCACGTAGTTCACCCCGAGTGTTCGAGCGATGCCTGCGACATCCTCGTGCGAACCCTTGTAGTGCATGGAAGAGGTGCGGGCAATCACGCCGAGACGGCCGGGATCGAGGCTCCCGAGCTGGGTAATCAGCTCCTCGGTCATCCCGTCGGAAAAGAATTCCCGTCCGGGGTCGCCGCTCAAGTTCTCGAAGGGCAGCACGGCCAGCATCACCTTGTGGGGCGTGGACCTGAGGACATGCAGGTACGCCAGGGTCAATACAAGCAGGAGTGCAAGTGCGACTCCGAGTCCGAGCCAGCGGACGCGCCGAGCTGGTGCAGCGCTCGCGAGACGTTCGGTCTGGGGGTGGCGGCCGCTCCTGCGGGACAGCGGGCGACTCTGGGTGCCCGACGGCGGAGGCTTGCTGCCAGGGGGCGACCGGGGCCACGAGGCGATAGCCGCGTCGCAGAACGTTCGCGATGTACGTCGGCTCGTCCGTGCTGTCACCGAGCACGCGTCGTAGCGTCGCGACGGCCTGGTAGACCGAATTGGGAGTGACGACTACGTCTTTCCAGACGTGATCGAGCAGCTGCTCGACGCTCACGACCTCTCCGGCGCGGTCGGCGAGGCAAACGAGGACCCGCATGGTCCGCGGTTCGAGCTTCACGGCGGTCCCGTCCCTCGAAATCTCATCGAGCGCAGGGTCGACGCGCCAGCTGCCGATGCGCAACACGTGACCGTCCGGGGATTTCAACGGCGAATGCCCTACCAGAAGCTCTCGGTAGGCAGCAGGCTCACTCGAGCCCGCTGCCGGAGTTCGTCAGCACTATACCCGCCGGAAGCTACGGCGACTGTTCGGGCCAGGGCAATTGCGACATGCCGAGTCGCGGTTTCGGGACAGCGAGCGACAAGGGGACGCTTTTCAGGGCCTCTTGGACGCGTCTTCATATCGTCATCATGCCGTCCTCATTACAACACGGCTCTCGGCGGTCAGGCTCACCGGGGTCCCAACACACACCGATTTGGAGCTGTACATGAACATTAGAGCCTCTTTCTCTAGCGCCGCCCGCCTCGACTTTCTTGGCGCACTTGCCGCTTGCGGCCTCGTCTGCAGTGCGGTCCAGGCCGCCGAGGAGCACACCGTCATAGCCGCGGTCACCGTCAATACCCTGGGCCTCAATCCGAGCCAGCCAGCCGGAGCGCACGAGCTGTATGTACGCCTGGGCAAGGCCGCCCGGGTGGTCTGTAGCCACGGCAACCGCGTCGACCTGCATGCCGACAGCGACTTTGTGAGTTGCTATCAGAAGGCGCTCGCCGCTGCGGTGCGCTCAGTCAACCGGCAGCAGCTGACCCTCGAGTATTTGACGACCCACACGCTGCGAGATGCCGCGAAGTACGGAATCGATCTCCCGCTGAGCGCGGCCGCGCAGTAACGGCGGAGATCGCCATGAACACGAAAGTCACCCAAACCGCCAAGTCCGTCAGCGCCAAGTCCTTTATTTTGTTCGGCGCTCTGGTCGCGTGGGCCGTCCTGTCGGATCCCATTCGAGCCGCCGGGCCGGACCCAGACTCATATCCACGCCGCGACGACTTCCGCTGCAATAACGAGACCCTCCGGGGCAATTATGGCTTCACAATCACCGGCATGCGCCCCGCAGGGCCTGGCGGTCCGCAGGTGGCGATCGTCGGCACGGCGCTTACGACGTTCCACGGCGACGGAACCTTCGAGCAATTCGACAACATCAATGTCGGTCCGCCCTTGGCGTCATACGTGCCCGATCGGCCCGGCTCGGGAACCTACAGTTTGAGTCCCGACTGCTCCGGGACGATGACTCTCGTGGCAGGCGGTATGACGCTCGAGCTGGCCATCAATGTGGTGGACCACGGCCGAGAGATTCGCACCGCCGTGGTGACGCCCAACGTCATCATCACGAGCAACGGCAGGCGAACATAAGGGATTTCAAGTCATGATTCCAACGATCAAGAGGACCCTAACAACATGCCTGGTTGTTCTCGTCTGCCTGTTCACCGCCTGCACGACGATGCGCCCAATCGCCGCGGATGCCAACGAGGATTCGATTCGTCGGGAGATCAAACCCGGAGACACGGTTCGGGTCGTCACGAAGGATGGGCCGGTCCACAGCTTCCAGATCATCGTGGTCGGAGCGACTTCCCTAGGTGGCAATGCGGTCAAGATGTGGAGGGGTGCCCCTGACCCCGTCGGGTCGCGAATCGATGTGCCTTATTCGGATATAGCCGAGCTCGACGTGAAGCGAACGAGCGGCCTCAAGACGACTGGGTTGGCCGCCGTAGGCGTGCTTGTGGTCATCGCGATCGCATCTGGAGGAGGAAGTCACGGCGTGGGTTACGGCACGCGGTAACAACGTCTCCATCGGCTTCGCTCGCGTGCGCTACGTTCGCTTCCGCGGGGCTGAGGTCTAGCATGCGGCGTGCGGCACCGAGCGGGGTGGAGGACTAGTCATGACTGGTGAATACCGACGTGTATTTGCATCGCTTCTCGTTCGGCATTCGCCAGCCGAATTGCTCGCACGACTCACGCGCAAGCATGTGGCAACTGCGCAGAAGGTACCGTCTGGCTCTAAAGTCACCGACGTTGCCATCGACGGACGTTGGGCAGCGTTGCCGTTGGCCCATGCCGCACGTCGTGAGCTGCTCGATGCCCAGAGTCAGGCGCAAGCACACCGCTACGCGGCCAATGTCGAGAACTTCATCGGTACGGTCAAAGTGCCCGTTGGCGTCATTGGGCCGTTACGCATAAATGGCACGTACGCCCAACAGGACTACTTCATCCCGTTGGCGACGACGGAGGCGACGTTGGTTGCCTCCTACGGTCGCGGTGCGAAGCTGATCACGTCTGTCGGCGGGTGTTCTGCGCTCAGCGTGAACGAAGGGATGGCGCGGGCCCCCGGCTTTGCGTTCCGAGCGCTGCACGAAGCCGGCGAGTTCGCCGCATGGGTTCTAGCAGCGTTCTCGGAGTTGGCAGCGGTCGGGGCGGGAACGAGCAGGTATGCGCGGCTGCAGAGTGTTCGCGTAAGCATCGAAGGCAATCACGTCTACGTGATTTTTGACTTTCACACTGGGGACGCGGCCGGTCAAAACATGGTCACGATTGCAACGCAGGCGATCTGTGAACATATCAACGTTCACTCGCCAGTCAAGCCGGTGTACTACTTTCTTGAGGCGAATTTCTCGGGCGATAAGAAGGCGAGCGCCCAGTCGTCCATATGTGGGCGCGGGAGAAGCGTGACGGCGGATGTCGTCATTCCTGCATTGACGGTACAGGAACATCTTCACACCACTCCCGAAATCATGGCGAAATTCTTCACCATGGGCGCCATTGGTGGCGTCATGTCAGGGGCGATGGGTATCCAATGTCACTTCGCAAACGGCCTTGCAGCAATTTACCTGGCGTGCGGCCAGGACGTGGCCTGCGTTGCCGAATCGGCGCTCGGCATTGCGCGCCTGGAAGTGACTCCTGATGGAGCGCTGTACGCGTCCGTGACTCTTCCCAGCTTGCCCGTCGGCACGGTTGGTGGCGGAACGGGGCTTCCGAGCCAAAAGGCCTGTCTGGATATTCTCGGTCTCGCCGGCCCCGGACATGCAAACGCGTTCGCGGAGGTCTGCGCCGCGCTCGCGCTCGCCGGTGAACTCTCGATCGCCGGAGCACTAGCCGCCGGGGAGTTTTCCGAGGCTCACCGCCGCCTGGCGAGAGGTGCGCGGCAAACCGCTCCCGCTTCGCACGCTCCCCCGGCCCGAGAATGATTCTGTTCCTCGGTGGCTTGGCCATCATCGCCGCGTACCTCGCGTTCGTGGCGGTGAGAGTCGGGGTGCATCAAAGAAGTGTGCTGGCGCTTGGATCGATTTCGCTAGACACCATTCCCGACCGTGCGGCGAAAATGCACGGCGACAAGCCTTTATTCACCTGCGACACCCCCGTGAGCTGGGACGTGCCTCCATTGACGGGGCGCTATCCGGATCCAACAAGGTGGAACGCATGCCGTATTGCATCCACGGCGGCCTTTCTAGCCGCCATGCTCATAAAGGTCGTCGGCGTAAGACGTGGCGATCGCGTGGCGATCTTCAAGGAGAATCATTTCGACACCCACTTGCTTCACCTGAGCGTCGTTAGAGCGGGTGGGATTGCCTGCACTATCAATGGCAAGTTCAGTGCGGACGACCTCGAGCCGTACCTCAACAACCTCGGTTCGAAGGTACTCATATCGGACGTTGTAACACTCTGTCGCGTGCTGCGTGCCGGCGGGACGTTCGGCGGCGCGCGGATTATCGTGGTTGCCGGCAAGAGGAGCGATGCTGTGCAGGCCGAGCTGCTCGACTTGCTAACAACCTTTACTCCGAACGTGGAGGTCATTTGGATCGAGGACGCGCTGAGAACTGTCGCGCACGGAAGTAGCCTGGTTCCAAGAGGAATGGACGAGCCGCTTTACCTCGTCCACTCATCGGGCACAACCGGCTTTCCGAAAGCGGTCATCCTCACGAATCGCGCGCAGTCACATGCCGTCAGAGGATGGCTCTGCTATGTACATATCTCAAGAAGCAGCGACAAAGGCTACATGGCGGTCCCCAATAACCATCAGGCCGTCATTCTGACCTTCTACGGGCTGCTTCTACTCGGCGTACCGGTTCATTGGACGTGTGCGTACGATCGGGATGGATTCGACGCGGAACGTCGTGATTCGTGAATTGGCGGCGGGTGGTTTTACGGGCTTCTTCGGATTTCCAATCACATATACGCAGCTTGCGCGAGTGGACATTGATGCGCACGATCTGAGCCGGATGAGAGTCTGGGCAAGCACCGCCGACGCCAGTCATGAGGCCATCCAACGGCGCTTCGTAGCCGTGGGTGGTGCGTTCCGCAACCTGGGTATGCCCATGAACGGCTCCGTGTACTTGGACGCGCAAGGGTCCAGCGAAGTGGGCACACCTTCGGTGCTGCGTTACATCACGCGGTTCACGAAACACTTCGAACGGCGGATCGGGCGTCCAGGCTCAACGCCCTTCGGCCCGAAGGTCAGAGTCGTCGGTGCCAATGGGCGTGTAGTAGCGCGTGGCGAAGCCGGTCGCCTTGAGGTGAAGGGTAAGACTGTCTTTGCCGGCTATTGGAACAATCACTCCCTGACATTCGCAGCTATTTGCGACGAGTGGTTCTTCACCGGAGATATCGTCCGCCAAGAGCGGGATGGCCACCTCGTTCAGCTCGACCGCGAAGTGGATGTAATTCATACGATTGCTGGGCCCGTCTATAGTCTCCTCATAGAGGAGAAGATTCATAAACACAGCGCTGTGTTTGACACGTGCGTGTACGGTGCGCGCCAACCTGACGGATCGCAACTCCCCGTTGCCGCCATCGCGCTTCGACCCGGGAGCGAGTGCCAACTGTCCCCAGCGGAATTGAAGGATGAACTCAACGCCACGCTGACGGCGGAGGAGCAGTTGGCTCGGATCGAGATCATGGATTGGAATGACTTCCCAGTCGGGATTACGGGAAAGACGCTTAAGCGAGTCTTCCGTTTACGGGCGGAGCCGATCCACAGGCAGGAGCAGCCGTTGCGTGCCCGAGAATGACGCCGCTCGAAACTATGGGGCTGCCACCCGCGGGAAATGGGGATCCGATTACCGCTAAAACGGGTCCGGCCCGACATCGGTGTGTTTGATATTGGCAGAGCGCCCATGAGGTGGCTGAGCTCATCCGCCACGAGGCCTGGGGAGATGACATCAAGGGCCTATTCAGGGTAAGCCTTGACGCTGTCTGCGACCGAGTCAGCGACGTGCTCCTTGGTAATCACGCCGGCAACATCGGTACCACGAGGGACCCCATGCCCGCGCACGACCACCGCCATGATGGCACCCCTGCGCCACATGCGCCGGATAACGTCGAAGGCGGTCTCATTCTCGCGCACCACGGTGAAATTACGGCTCGCGACATCGCCCAGGCTCACCCCGGTCTGGGCGTCCTCCAAGCCATCGACGCAGGCCTGTATTGACGCGGATCACCCCGTAGATGTGACCCTTGTCGGTGACCACGACGTGGCGCAGGCGCCCGGCGTGCTCGGGCTGACGCAAATAGTCATCGAAACTCGCATCCGCCGGTAAGACCTGGATATCGGCGTCCATCACTTCGCGTGCGGAGCGGACCAGGAACATATTGGCGTGGCGCGCCTTTGGAATGGATCGACCTCGCCGCACGAGCTTCAAGGTGTAGATCGTTTCCCGAGAGAGCATCCGGCGTGTGCCGATGCTCATTGCTACCGCCACGATCATGGGCATCACGATGCTGTAGTCACGGGTCATCTCAAAGATCATTGTGACGGCGGTCATCACCGCGCCGGTTCCGCCACCCACCATCGCTCCCATCCCGACCATGGCGAAAGCAGGGACGCTCAGCTGAATAGGCAGGCCGGTTGCGTTCAGCAATGCCGCAAAGCCGCCCCCGAGAGTCGCGCCCATAAACAGCGAGGGCGAAAAAATGCCGCCGGATGAGCCCGAGCCCAGACTAAGCGAAGTCGCCAACGCCTTGCAGATGGCTAATAGACCCAGCAGCCAGAAAGCCGAGATCTGTCCTGCCAACACAGCCTGAACGGTCGCGTAGCCGACGCCATCAACGTAGTACTGACCTAGGGTGCGTAAGAGCAGGTACATCAGCCCACCAACGATCAGCATGCCCAGCATGTGGCGGAGATAGCGAGACCTGATCCGATCGAAAATATCTTCGGCCAGATGCAGTCCTCGGATGAACCCTCCGGCTGCGATGCCAGTGAGGGCGCCGAGCACAGCGAACAGGACAAGCACGATGAGTGCGCTCGCGATCGACCGCCATGGCCTGAAGCAACGGCACCTGGAAAGCAGGCGTATCGCCGAAGAACCAGCGACCTACGAACGTTGCAGTTCCGGTCGCGATCGCGACCGGAAGGAACGTAGCCACGCTCACCTCGGGCATCATCAGCTCGATGGCGAACATCACGCCACCGATTGGAGTATTGAACGTGGACGCGATGCCCGCCCCTGCACCCGCGGCGACGAGCGCGATCCGCTGGCCCGATGGCATGCGGACAATCTGTCCCAGGGTGGAGCCGAGCGCCGAGCCGATCTGGATGATCGGCCCTTCCCGCCCGACTGATGAACCGCTGCCAATCGCGATGGCTGACGCTAGAGATTTGACCAGCGCCACAACCGGCCGGATCACCCCGCCCTTGTAATAGATCGCGTCCATCACCTCGGGGACCCCGTGACCCTTGGCCTCGGGCGCAAAATTGGTCACCAGGAAGGTCACGCCGATGGCGCCTAGCACGGGAACCAGAATCACCAACGTGCCCCACGGCGCAGGAGCGGTGAAGACGTTGGCGTCGTAGTGGATCAAGCGCATGACCGGCGAACAGCAGGTTGTGAATCAGGCCGATCAGATCCCGGAAAACCACTGCGCCAAGGCCAGTAACCACGCCTAAACCGAGCGCCAGCAAGGAGAGCTGCGTCAGCGGAGTTGTTGGCTCGTCCTCGCCGTCCATTACGTCCGCCGTCGCATCTGGTGGGCGCGGATATCCCGAGCCGATTTCTTGGTGGATTGTTTTAACGCTCCTAGGCGGGCTTCCAAAGGCTGACAATCGCACCTCCAGTGATCACCAAGGCGCCGCCGGCCAAGGTCGGCATCGTCGGGAACGATCGGAAGGCAATGATATTAACGACCTGCCAGACTACAAAGAGCATGGCTATGTAGAGTCCGACGACACGCTCGAAGTTGAGCGGGGCTACGTTGAGAAACGATCCGTAGCCCAATAGCAGCGTCGCCCCCGTGAGAAACAGCCCGGCACGGATTAGACCGGTGTGTCTGTAGATCGCCAATCGGACAAGGGCGTCGCCACCGGCCTCCAGCGCAGTTGCAATCAGCAGTAAGATCAGTATAGGAACGCCTTGAAGTGTTCTTATCAACGTCGTGCCCGCCATTGCCAATATTACGTGACTGACGCTTCCAACTCTCCTCAGCCTACCAGACGCAACGGCGAACTCGCAGGAACTAATAGCTCCGCGCTCACGGTAAGTATTGGATCCTCACCCCTCCCTGCCACTGGGCGCGGTAGGCGACACCGGCGAACGCACGCATAACAATTTCATTTTAAAATGAGTTCACGAATCAATTCAGTGCCCAGAACTTTTCGGTATTCATTCCGGAACACCCTGGCCTTGTTCTGAGCCTCGGTGCTACCGATTACTTTCTTGGCGACGTCTTCTAGCTCGGCGCCTTTATCTAAAGCCGCCATGCCATTTTTATAAGTGATCATGAGAATTACATTGGGCTGATCCGGTGATTTTGGAGTGGCCCTGAAGACTTTGTAATCGATGATTAGCCCGGCCCTCTGCATGGCTTCCATGGTCGGCTTCCATGTCGAATTTAGCCAATCGATGTACTCTTCAAAATGCCCGTACTCAACTTCTATGTAGTCCGCCTCAGTGACCGGGCCGTCAGCATACCGGCGTACATCTTGGGCACGCGCATTGAGCGAAAGTGAGGAGGCTGCGAGACACATGGACAAGATAATAGTCTTAATCATTTTCTCTTCACCTGTTGTTCCGCAAGAGCATAAGCTTCCTGCTCGTTGTAACGGAGAACCTACAATTCTCCTAATTCATTATTATCACAATGATATTGCTGATTCCGCACGATTACGCTATTCGTCGGAAGGAGGTCTTAGAAGTCACTTTAGGAGGCTCCCGTGCTCGATGATTTACGCGCCCTCGTAGAGTTTGCCCAGGCCGGGTCCATAGCCGGTGCAGCCGGTCGTCTATACCGGACGCCCTCGGCGATAACCCGGCAACTGCAAAGGCTGGAGGCTGCATTGGGTGCTGGGTTGCTCGACCGCTCGGTAAAGCCGCCGCGCCTGAACTCGCTGGGCTCCAGGGTGCTGGAGCAAGCGCGGGATCTGTTGCAGCGGACGGAGGCGCTGAAATCTCTTGTGTCGCGCGATGCCGAACCTCACGGCCTGTTGCGCATCGGGCTCGCGCATCCCCTGGCCGAGGGGACGCTTATCGAACCTATTCGGGCGCTGACGGAAAAATACCCCAAGGTCAGACTGCGGCTGCTGAGCGAGCTCACGGGCGAACTATTTAACCGGCTGCTCGCGGGTGAGCTCGACGTTGCAGCCGTGCTTTTGCCCGTAGGTAGAACCGCGCCTCCACCACTCCTGACGAATATCATCGCGACGGACCGCGCGGAGATCGTTCAAGGCGCGGCAGGCAACGTAGTCGGCGATTGGAAAAGCCTAGGCCGAGCGCCCTGGGTGCTCAATCCGCCCGGGTGCTTCCTTCGGGCAAACCTCATCGATCGGATGGGCCGTGCCGGCTTCACCCCCATGATTGCGGCTGAAATCCACAACATGCACCTGCAGCTGGCGTTCGTTCAGTCAGGATATGGAGTCGGGTTGCTGCCGGCGCGCTTTATTGCCATGAATAATTCTCTCGGCACGGTTGAAGTGTTGCGCCTCCCGTCATTTGACTTGCACATGACCGTCGCGACAGTGCGGGTTGGACAACTTGGCGCCTTGGAGAGGGCCGTCGGTCTGTTGGAACACGGCATTCGTCATCTATTTGAGGCAGCCACCACAAGGAAGCCCTTAACGAGGAGCCGAAGGAGGGTACCCGCGAATCGGAAGCCGCGACCGCGCAAGTAGTCGCCGAGCATCCCGAGCGATATTAGATGCCACACGGGAACTTTTACTTAACGACATCAGTTACTTAGGTCTGACCAACCAGTTAAGCTGCCGCCTAACGTATGAAAAGACATCGAGCCAAGTGGAATGAGCGTCCCGAGAGCGCGGACTATGCCGCGGCGTTCAACTATCTAACGTTGCAGTTTCCCGCAGCGAGAGCACGACGCTTAGTGAAGAGCGCGCGCCGCATCAAGGCAACGGAGCACATCGCCAAGGACATTTTGCGAGCCTGTAACCTACCGCTCCTGCCCGTCGAGGAACGCCACGTGGCCGACAACCTGAAGCGCATCCACAAAGGCAAAGCACTCTCACCGATTATTCTGATTCAAGGCGATCTGACACGCGGTCGACCCTTTGTGATCGCCGATGGCTATCACCGCATGTGCGCCGCCTGCCATGCCGATGAGGATTCACCGGTGCGAGGGATTCTGGTCGCTCTCTGAGACGCTCATCCTGGCGAAATCGTTCCGGACTACCGCGCCGTCCTTCATGACAAACCGGACACGCTCGATCTCGGTGATGTCGGTGATGGGATCTCCGGAAACGGCCACGATGTCTGCAAGTTTACCGGGCTCGATCGCGCCGATGCGATCTTGCCAGCCCAGCATCTCTGCCGCGTTTGTTGTAATGGCACGAATGACATCAAGCGCTGGCATCCCGGCGTCACGCAAGGCCACGAACCTCGATATCGTGTTTTGTCCGCGCGTTCTTCCCGGGTGGTACCAGGCCATGTCCGTTCCGGCCGCGAACTTCACTCCTGACTTCAGAACCCGCTGCAACCAAGCCGTTGTATCGCTGGTCATTCTGCACATCAGACTGATCCGGAAACGGCGGGCCCTTGCGAATCTGCTGAGCTAGGTCGTCGTACCACTCCCGCGTGCGCTCATCGGACCCGTAGCGTTCAGACCGCAGCGCCAAGGAGTCCGCAAGAGTTGCATTGGAAGCTCTGGTAAAAAAGCCGCCATAGGAAGTGGGCGTGAAGTCGAAAAATATCCCTTTGCCCCGCATCTGCTTGAGTTGCGCGTCGCTTATATCATTGCCGTGCTCGATGGAGTCTGCGCCGGCGTCAATTGCAGTTTGTATGGAGGTCTTCTCAATGGCATGAACGGCAACTCTCAAATGGTTGCGGTGCGCTTCCTCGATCGCCGCCGCCAGCTCAGGGACAGTAAGGTTCTCGTCGGCTGTGACTTTGATGACGTTGACGTGATGAAACACGTTCTGCCGGACCGCCTCCCGTGCGCGATCTGCCCCGTCGATGAACAGGAACTCCTGCTGAAGGATGGCATCTGCAAGCGCGGGATTCAGGTTCTGAACATAGTCACCTCGCGTCACCAGTTTGCGACCGCAAGCAAGGATCCTTGGACCGGAAGTGCGGCCTGAATTGATGGCGTCGCGCAGCTCAGTGTCGCCATCAATTCCCGAGTGTCCAAGATTGCGGACGGTAGTGATGCCCCTCTCCAGGTCCTCGCGAGCCATCTGCGCGCCGAGCAGCACACGTTTACCAGGCGACTCGACAATCGCCAGCAATTGCGGCGGCGCAAAGCCGCCGTTGAGGTGACGCGCCCTCTCGGCTTCCGGGACTTGAACGATGTCCATAAACAGGTGGGTGTGGCCGTCGATCAAGCCGGGCAGCAAGATCGCGCCCCCCAAATCAATGATCTTCGTACCCGAGGGCACATGGGCCTCGATCCGTGACGGTGGACCGACTTCCTCGATCTTGTTGCCTTTGATCAGCACCGCGGCCGGGGAAAGCAAGCTGCCAGTGCGTGGGTCGAGCAGCCGAGTGGCCTTGAGGAGGACGGGAGCCGTCGGCTGCGGTTGTTGAGCGCGAGGTGCGCTCGCCACCATGGAGCAGATGAGGACTCCAAGGATCATCCAGCTTCGTAGTTGCTTCATGGGGAAGTGCTCTGCGAATAGACCTCGCGAATGGCCTCGACCACGAAGTCCGGTTGATCAAAGGGGATGTATTCCGAGCTCCTGTCCGTGAACAGTTGCTTGGCGTTGGACGACAAATCGAGCCACCTCGCTTGAGCGCGCGCCACCTCCTGCTCGTACTTCTGATGCTGCGGGTCAGCGGGCCGCGTGGTGTCCAGAAAGTGCACGCCGTGATTCCCCGTCGAGAGCACCCGCAGCGGGCGCGCGCCGAGTGAGTGCTCATGCTGCGCCAGGTAGGCCTCGTCTTCCGGCATCTGCTCCATCTCCGAAATGTAGGCGTCGTACATCGCGAGTTTGGTTTGCGCGAGCGCGAGGAGCTTCGCGTTGAGCTGCGGTGACCACATCGCTTCGGGTAAGCCGCGAAAGAACTGCTGTGCGCAGTTGCGCGGCGAGCGTCCCGGACGGGCGGGCAACATGGGCAGGGGCTTGCCGGCGGCGATCGCGTCGCGGCATTCGCGCAGCGAGGCGATGATTCGGGCGTCTCCACCGTGCTCGTCCAGGCCACCGACGTCGGCTTCGACCAGCACCAGACCCGCGACCTCGGAGGTATATCGCTCGGCAAAGGTGCGAACGTTATCGCCACCGAAGGCATTCCCGACCAGAATGTAAGGCCCGCGGATGCGGGCATGGTGAAGCGCGCCGTGCAGCTCATCAGCGATGCGCGCGCTGGTGCGGGGCATGGGGCCCGGATCGCTGAACCCCGCGCCGGCGCGGTCGTAGCTGCAGGCACGTGTCCAAAGGGCGACCCGAGGCTGCACGATTGTCCATACGGGCGCCCAGTCCTCCCAGCCCGAGTCGAATACCACCGCCGGCGAGCCACTGCCGGTGCAATAGAGATTGAGGCGAGTCCCGTCAGCCTCGATGAGTTGTCCGGGACGTGCATAGATGTCATCGCCTGGCGCTGCGCCCGCCGTGGCGTGCATCGCGCACACAAGCCAGGTGCAAGAGAGTGCGCTGAGAGCGTTCAGGGTGCCCATGTCGATCGCCTCGTTGCCATTGCTACGGACAGTGTAGTAGCATTTATTTGCGATGTAGTAAATGGGAGCCGCATGCGTCTATCCAAAGCCGAAGCCCGGATCCTCGAGCAGTACTGGAAGCTCGGCACCTGCTCGGTGCGTGAGATTCTCGACAGCCTGCCCGAGGAAGAACGCGTTGCGTACACGACAGTACAGACGCTGGTGTACCGACTCGAGCAGAAGGGTGCGCTGCGCAAAGTCAGGAAGATCGGCAACGCACAGCTGTTCGAGCCGGCGATCGACCAGCGCGAGTTCCGTAGCGGCCTGGTGCGGGATCTTCTCGACCTCTTCGGCGGCTCGCCGCGGCTGCTGGTCTCAAACCTCCTAGAGACGGGAACGATTACGCTCAAGGACCTGAAGGCTCTTCAGGAGACGCTGCCTCCGAAGGTCACGAAGCGGCGGCGGGACAAGGGTCATGCATGAGCACGTGGCGCCGGCGGTGTATTACCTGGAAGTGCACCTTCTGTATGCCTCGATCGTGTGCCTCGCCGCCTGGGTCCTGACGTCACTTTGGAACGGCGCTGCCACCGCGAAGTACTGGATCTGGGTGGCGACCTTGCTCAACTTCATGGTGCCGCTCGGCGGCTTCTTCAACGGCTTCGGGGCGATGCGTGTTTCTTGGGCGACCCAGCTTGGCGGCCTCGATGACTTCGGCATCGGCATCTCGCGCAATCTGACAGCCGGAGCCGTGCTCTTCGGCGTGTGGCTATGCGGCGTGATATTTATGTCGGCGCGGCTCTTGGTGCGCCTGCGTCGCGATCGCCGCGACGAAAGGGCGACAGGCGGCGACAAATCTGCGCCGCTCGAGCGGCGCTTCCTGGCATACGGCGTCCCAGTCACTTTATCCGCAGCCGGCCAGGGCCCCTCGGTCGACGGCGTCTTGCGCCCGCACATCTGCCTGCCGCTCGGAATCGATCGTTTGCTGAGTGACCGGGAGCTCGACGCGGTCCTCATCCATGAGGTCACCCACGCGAAACGGCGCGACAACCTGCTCTGTCTCATCCACGAGATCGCCCTTTGCGGGCTGTGGTTTCATCCGCTCGTGTGGCTCACGGGTTGCGAGCTTGCCATGTTCAGAGAGCTGTCCTGCGACGACTCGGTGATCGAGAGCGCACGCGGCGCGGATCTCGTCACCGCACTGGCAAAACTCGCCGTCCCGGGGGAGTCGCGGCTGCTGCGCTCTGGAGCAGCAACCTTCTTCAGCCATCGACTGAAACGCCTGACTGCTTCTCAGCCGCAACGTGCACGAGGGGCCGCGAGCGTTGTGCTGCTCATGATCTATGGAGCCGTGCTTCTGGCATGCATGGTTGAGACGATCGCGCACACGCCGGGCTGCTTCAGGGTGGTGATGTAGCTGAGCGCTTGCCGCTCCCGCTGCCGCCGCAACTTGTATGAAGTATGCAGTGGGTCTTTTGATATTCGTAGTCAGCTGCACAGCCTTTGCGCAGAGTCCCTCCTCCGCGCGCATCGTCGATTTAAAAGCAGCCGATGGCCTCCAGCTGAAGGCCACTTTTTTCGCAGCGGCCAAACCAGGTCCTGCGGCGTTGCTGCTGCACCAGGTCAATCGCGACCGTAAATCGTGGGAGGGAGTGGCAGTTCAACTGGCGAGCGCGGGAATCAACACGCTGACACTCGACATGCGCGGAATCGGCGAGAGCGTTGGCACCCGCTGGGACAGGCTGACTGATGCTGAACTAGAGAAACACTGGCGGTGGCTGGCCACAAGATGTTGACACGGCGTTGGAGTTCTTGCGCTCACAGCCGGGCGTCAATCGCGAAATGCTCGGAGTTGGTGGCGCGGGTTTATTGGGTGTCGACAATTCCGTTGAGGCGGCACGCCGCCATCCCGCCTGGGTACGATCACTCGTTCTTATGTCGGGTGAGACCTTTCGCGAAGGACTGCTGTTCTTGCGGCAAGCACGGCAATTGCCGCAACTGTTTGTCTTCTCAGATGATGACGAATATCCGCCCACCCAAGATGCAATGAAATTGCTCTACGTCACAGCCTCCAGCCCCAGTAAGAAGCTCGCTCAATACTCGGCAGCCCAGGAGGCGCCCTGGCTTTGGTATGAGCCCTTTGATATCGGCCGAGTCCCAGCGAAAGGCGGTCACGGGACCGACCTGTTCAACGTTCATCCTGAGCTACCCGATATCATCGTACGTTGGTTCGTGACTACCTTGGTCAAGACACCCGGGCATGCTCCTGCCGACGGTTTAGCAGTAGCCCCGGTTCTCAATCAACTGCAGACGCGCGGTGGAGTTACCAAGGTTACGCAGCACTTGCGCGAAGCACTGCAAAAGGACGCGGGAGCGCAGCTTTGGCCGGAAGTCGCCGTGAACATTATCGGGGCGGATTATCAGCGGGTTGGCGACATCAAGACAGCAATCGAGGCTTTCAAGCTTAATCTTTCGGCCTATCCGGATTCGGCCGACGCGAACGATTCGCTTGCTGGCGCCTATCTTGCCGATGGTCACAAAGAGTTGGCCCGACAGTACGCTGCAAAAGCGCTGGCCCTGCTGGACTCGCACACTGTGCCCGCGTCGTCGTGGTCCGACACAGAGCCGAAGCGCGATCGAATTCGCCACAGCGCGGAGCGAACGCTTGCGCACGCGAGTGAACGAACTCGGAACGACTAGGGCTCTTTTCCGAGCGTGCGATACTTACTGAATCGTACCGAGGAAATCTCGCTTGCCGAGATCGACGCCGTTCTTCCGCAGAAGCGCATAGGCCATCGTCACGTGAAAGAAGAGATTCGGGATCACGAAATTCGCGAGGTAGTTTTTTCCATTGAACTTCAACGTCGCATGGGGAAACTGCAACACGATTTCCCGCGACTCCGCGTCCTGAAGCTGCTCGGGCTTGATGCCCTTGACGAAGTCGAGGGTCTTGCCGACTCGCGCCTTCAGTTCTGCGAGCGTGGTCTCGTTGTCCTCGTGCTTCGGCGCCTCGACGCCGGCCAGGCGGGCGGCGGCGCCCTTCGCCGTATCGCAGGCGATCTGGATCTGCGCGGATAGCGGCAGCATGTCGGCGATAAGGCGTGACTGGGGCATTACTTTGGGGTCGATCTTCTTTGCCTCGCTGTAGCTAGCGGCTTTATCAAGAATCGCGGACAGGTTGCTGAGGCTCAGCGTGAAGACCGGAATAGAAAGGTCATACAGAGAAACGGACATGTGAAATCCCTCGGTGGTTGATTTGGCCAGTACACCGTCCCCCAACCCTAGCAGATGTTGAGCAACGCCGCGCCGTCAGTCTCGCAGCGCATCAAATAGAGTGACTCGCGCGCTATGCTTTGGATCGCCGCATCGCGAAGAGCCGGCCACTCAGTAAGAGCAGCATCAGCCGATCACATAAGTGACGGTCGCGCGCTCTTGGCTGGCGGCGCCTCGCGCCCAACCATGGCCAAGTGCTGGGGCGCATAGCGCTCACCCTCGGCCTGGATGTGCGAGGCGGCCTCCTCGATCTCGCGCAGATTCTGCTGGGTCAGCTCGATATCGGCGGCTCCGATATTTTCCCCCAGCCGATGGAGTTTGGTGGTGCCTGGGATCGGCACAATGTATGGCCGCTGAGCCAGCAGCCAGCCGAGCGCGATCTGAGCCGGAGTCGCGCCCTTCTCTGTGGCGACGCGCCTCAATAAGTCCACGAACGCCTGGTTCTTCTCCATCGCTTCAGGGGAGAAGCGCGGGACAGAGCTGCGGAAGTCGTTCTCCGGCAGCTTCGTGTCCTTGCCGATCGCGCCAGTGAGGAAGCCCTTCCCGAGTGGGCTGTAAGGCACGAAGCCAATCCCGAGTTCGTCGCACGCCTGCAAGATGCCGTTCGTCTCTGGAGCGCGCCACCAGAGCGAATACTCGTTCTGAAGTGCGGCCACCGGCTGTACCGCGTGAGCGCGGCGGAGTGTTTGGACTCCGGGTTCGGACATCCCAAAATGTTTGACCTTGCCCTCGGCGATCAGCTCCTTGACGGTGCCGGCGACATCCTCGATCGGCACGTTGGGGTCGACGCGATGCTGGTATAGAAGATCAATCGTCTCGATGCCGAGGCGCTTTAGCGAGCCTGCTACCGCACGGCGGATGCAATCAGGGCGGCTGCTAACGCCGCGATTCTGACCGGTGTCGGGGTCAATGTCGAAACCAAACTTGGTCGCGATGATTACCTGCTCGCGCAGTGGCCGCAGCGCCTCGCCGACGACTTCTTCATTCACGAACGGACCATAGACTTCGGCAGTATCGAAGAAGGTGACACTGCGCTCCACCGCGGCGCGAATCAGTGCGACGCCATCCTTCTTGGACAGCTGCGTGGCATAACTGAAGCTGATACCCATGCAGCCAAGCCCGATCGCGGAGACTTTGAGGCCGCTGCGTCCGAGTTCACGTTTATTCATGCCTTCCATTCCTCGATTCGATATGGCATCCAATCTACGGCCTCGGCGGCGAGAGGATTAGTGGGTGGAATGCGCATGAAGTTGTGAGAAAATCTCACGAATGGCACGCGAGAACTTCAACGAGCTGCAAGCGTTCCTCGCGGTCGCTCGCAGCAGGAGCTTCACGCGGGCGGCGGCGCAGCTTGGCGTTTCACCATCGGCCTTGAGTCACTCGATGCGAGGGCTCGAGGAGCGGCTCGGTATCCGGCTGCTGACGCGCACGACGCGCAGCGTCTCACCGACCGAGGCCGGCGAGCGGCTTCTGCGCACGGTGGGTCCTCATTTCGAGGAGGTCGAGGCGGAGCTTGCAGCGCTGAACGAGCTTCGGCGCAAGCCCGCCGGCAGGATTCGCATCACGGCCGGTGAGCATTCCGCGACGACGATCCTTTGGTCGAAGCTTGCCAAGGTGCTTTCGAGATATCCTGACGTAAAAGTCGAGATCAATATTGAGGCCGGACTCATCGATATTGCCGCTCACGGCTACGATGCCGGCGTCCGCTTGGGCGAGCAGGTGGCAAAGGACATGGTGTCGGTCCGGATCGGCCCCGACATTCGCTTTGCCGTGGTTGCAACGAAGTCCTATTTGGCAAAACATGCAGCCCCCGAGACGCCGCAGGACCTCGTGGCGCACTCATGCATCAACGTGCGCTTGCCGACCTACGGTGGGCTCTGGGCATGGGATTTCGAACGCGACGGCCGAGAGCTCAAAGTCCGCGTAGACGGACAACTCACCTTCAACAGTATCTTCCAGGTTCGCGATGCGGCGCTCGAAGGGTACGGCCTGGCCTACATACCGGAGGATCTCGCGCGTCCCTATCTTTCGAAGGGCGAGCTGACATGGGTGCTCCAAGAGTGGTCGCCGCCATGGCCGGGATATCATCTCTACTATCCAAGCCGTCGCCAGTCATCGCCTGCCTTTGCGCTCATCGTCGATGCTCTGCGCCATCGTGGATGATAGTTGGCGGGCGACAGCGCCGGACAAGGTTATGCTGGCTCATTCCGTCCAACACCCCGTTTGATTGCGGGACGTCGGCAATGCACGGTAAGGTCAGGGTGCGATCGAGATTCCCCCAATCCGCCGATCTGACTGCGACCGCAGCCGCATATTGAGTGTGACGAAGCATGCGAAAACCAGACACTCGTAAGACCGTCGTGCAATCACCAGACGCACGCCGATATCAGTCACTGGTAGAGAACGTTCGTGACTACGCCATTTTCATGCTGGATGCGGAAGGCTACGTCATTTCCTGGAATCGGGGTGCCGAGCTCATCAAGGGCTACTCTGCCGCCGAGATCATCGGCTCACACTTCTCTCGTTTCTATCCTGCGGAAGCACTCGAGCGGGATTTTCCACGCTATGAGCTCGAGGTGGCGGCGGCCACCGGCCGCTTTGAAGACGAGGGATGGCGCTTGCGTAAGGACGGCTCGGCTTTCTGGGCTCATGTCGTGATCACTCGAATGTCGGACGAGCAGGGCCAGCTCATCGGGTTCTCGAAGGTGACAGGTGACCTGACGCAGCGTCGAGCAGGCGAGCTCGAGCTCAAGCAAAGTGAGGAGCGCTTTCGCCTGCTGATAGCTGGCGTTAAGGATTATGCAATTTTCATGCTGGACCCAAGTGGCAAGGTGCAGACCTGGAACGCCGGCGCACGGCATATCAAGGGTTATCGGGCCGAAGAGATCATCGGCCGTCACTTCTCTACCTTCTATCCGAAGGAGGCGATTGATCGGGGCTTGCCCGACATCGAACTGCGCGGCGCGACGATGCAAGGCCGGTTCGAAGATGAAGGCTGGCGAGTTCGCAAGGACGGTTCGCGTTTCTGGGCGAACGTCATCATTACGGCCGTGCGCAACGCTGACGGTCAGCTACTGGGATTTTCCAAGATCACGAGAGATCTGACGGAGCGACGCAATCATGAAGATGAGCTCAAGCTGAGCGAGGAGCGTTTCCGACTGCTAGTGGATGGCGTGACCGAATACGCGATCATGATGCTCGATGTAGATGGGTTCGTAACTAGCTGGAACGCTGGCGCGGAGCGAATCCAGGGATACAAGAGCGAAGAAATCATAGGAAAGCATCTGTCCCACTTCTACCCGAGCGAGGCGGTCCTGGAGAGCAAACCGTGGGGGCATTTGACGGCGGCGCGCACTTCAGGTCGATGGGCCGACGAGGGTTGGCGACTTCGAAAGGATGGCACGCTGTTCTGGGCCGCCACGATGATCACCGCCCTTCGGAGTAGCCTGGACGAACCTTACGGATTCGCACACGTCATCCAGGACCTAACGCAACGTCGGCACTCTGAAGCACTCGCCGACACAGCCCAACGCATGCACGAGTTCATCGCCATGCTCGCGCATGAACTTCGCAATCCGCTCGCACCGATTCGTAATGCAGTCGCCCTCATGGGTCGAAAAGGCCTTAAGGATCCGACCTTGGAATCCATGCGCCAGACGATCGATCGGCAAAGCGTGCTGCTGGCACGCCTGTTGGATGAGCTGCTCGATGTGAACCGCATTGCGCGCGGGCAGTTCGCGGTCGAACACGAACTCGTCGACTTGCGCGACGTGATTACTCATGCCATTGAAACCAGTCGGCCGCTCATTGATGCGCGCGGACACCAGCTTGCGGTATCTATACCCGATGAACCGTTACGCGTGCGCGGCGATGCGGTACGCCTGACTCAAGCCATCCTCAATCTCCTCAACAACTCGGCGAAGTACACGCCACAGGGTGGCTCGATACGACTGAGCGCCTCGGTCAGGCATGCAGAAATCGCAGTGCGAGTGTCGGATAACGGCCACGGGATTGAGCCCGCGATGTTGGAGAGAATATTTGACCTCTTTGTACAGCTTCAGCCCACCGACAACGCGACCACAAGCGGACTGGGCGTAGGTCTGGCGTTGGTTCGACGCGTAATCGAATTGCACGGGGGCAGTGTTCAGGCGCGAAGCGCGGGCAAGGGAGCGGGCGCGGAATTTATCGCCAGGCTTCCGTTATCTCTGGAGCAGCCGAAGATCGTCGCCAGCGGCGTGCCCGAAAAAGTGAGCGCGGCTCCGAAGCTTCGAATACTGGTCGTGGACGACAATAAGGACGCTGCGGATACGCTCGGTCAGCTGCTCGCCTCCATGGATCAGGAAGTCTGCACTGTCTATGACGGACCGGCAGCCATTGCGGCCGCCGGAACGTTCCAGCCGGATGTTGTGCTGCTGGACATTGGAATGCCCGAAATGAGTGGATATGCAATCGCACGTGCCCTGCGCTCGGTCAAATCCTCTACGAACCCGATCCTCGTTGCCGTCACGGGATGGGGGCAGGGCGCAGACAAAGAACAGGCGAAAGATGCCGGTTTCCACCACCACTTCGTGAAGCCAATGAGCGAAGAGCTGCTCCGACGGCTACTGGCGGAGATCGCGGACAGCGCGGGCGGCACGTCCACGCAGAGCTGAATCCGCGGAACTGCGACTCACTCCAGCCGTTTGTTCGGGGGACTGACGTTCGAGAAATAAGCAGATGAGTATTCGGAAGCCCGGTCGCGTCAAGGAGGGCAATGCAGAAGCTCATGGCGCGATCTGGGACGGGAGCGGCACTAACTTCACCCTGTTTTCGGGAAATGCCACGAAGGTCGAAGTGTGTCTGTTCGACTCAAAGGGGGAAACGGAGATCGAACGCATTGCGCTGCCCGAATACACCGACGGCTTTTGGCATGGCTACATTCCCGATGTTCACCCGGCTGCCGTGTACGGGATGAGGGTATACGGGCCGTACGAACCGAATGCGGGTCACCGATTCAATCCGAACAAACTCGTCCTGGATCCTTACGCCCGAGCACATATCGGCGAACTCAAATGGTCGCCTGAGTGCTTCGGTTACACGATTGGCGCTGAGGGGCGACGATTTGAGCTATGACGAGCGCGACAGTGCCCCGTTCATGCCTAAATGTGTGGTCGTCGATCCGAACTTCGACTGGAAAGGACAGCCGCGTTCGCGGAGCGTGCCGTGGGATCGGACAATCATCTATGAGGCCCACGTCAAGGGCTTCACCAAGCTTCACCCGATGGTGCCGGAGAGGCAGCGCGGCACCTACGCCGGGATGGGTACCAAAGAGATCGTCGACTACGTCAGATCTCTCGGCGTAACGACGGTCGAATTGCTGCCCATCCATACCTTCATCAACGACAGTCACCTGCTGGAGCGCAAACTCGCGAACTACTGGGGCTACAACAGTATCGGTTTCTTTGCCCCGGACCCGCGGTACGCCTCCGAGCCAGAACAATCGCTGCGCGAGTTCAAGGAAATGGTCGCTCGCTTCCACGACGCTGGACTCGAGGTCATTCTGGATGTCGTTTACAACCATACGGCGGAAGGGAACGAGCGCGGCCCGACGCTCTCATTCAAAGGCATCGACAACGCCACCTACTACCGCCTCATGCCGGATTCCAAGCGCTACTACATCAACGACACCGGGACCGGGAATACCCTCAATCTCTCACACCCGGCGGTGATCCAAATGGTTACCGATAGTCTGCGCTACTGGGTGAACGAGCTGCATGTGGATGGCTTCCGCTTCGACTTGGGCACGATTCTCGCCCGCGAGCCGGATGGTTTCGACAATCAAAGTGGATTCCTCAAGGCCTGCAATCAGGATCCTGTGCTGCGCTCGGTCAAGTTGATCGCAGAACCCTGGGATTGTGGCCCGGGCGGCTATCAAGTGGGGCGGTTCCCACCGGGATGGGCTGAGTGGAATGATCGATATCGGGACGTGAGCCGCGATTTCTGGAAGGGGGCGGCGGCAGCCGGGAGCATGGCCAAACGTTTGACCGCCTCCGGCGATGTCTTCAATCACCTTGGCCGCCGGCCCTGGGCCTGCGTCAACTTCGTCACCGCCCATGACGGCTTTACCCTCAATGACTTGGTGACCTACAACGACAAGCATAACGAGGCGAACGGCGAGGAGAATAAGGACGGCAGCAGCGATAACCGTTCATGGAACTGCGGCGCAGAGGGCCCGACCGCCGATGCCGCGATTAACTCGGTACGCGAGCGGCAGATGCGAAATTTCCTGGCGACGCTGCTGCTTTCCCAAGGAACACCAATGATGCTCGCGGGCGATGAGTTCGGGCGCACGCAGAAAGGCAACAACAACGCGTACTGTCAGGACAACGAGATCAGTTGGCTCAACTGGAATCTCGATGAGAAGGGAAGATCACTCAGCCAGTTCGCAAAGAAATTGATCGCTCTGCGCCACAAGTATCCCATTCTGCACCGTAACCGCTTTCTGACGGGCGCATACGATGAGGAACTCGACGTCAAGGACCTAACATGGATCAATGCCACCGGCGGTGAGATGACGGCGGACCAGTGGGCGGATACTGGGATGCGCTGTTTCGGGATGCTCATGGATGGCCGCGCTCAACCCACGGGCATTCGCCAACTGGGAACTGAGGCGACGATGCTCTTGGTGCTTAATGCGCATCACGACTTGGTTGAATTCACTTTGCCCAGGCACGGGAAGGCTTCATCTTGGAGTCTGCTCATCGATACGAACCAACCCGATGGCGCGCCAGGCGCGCCGTTTGACTGTGGAGCTGCGTACGGCGTGACTGCTCGTTCGCTGTTGCTGTTTGCCCTTGCGGGCTGAAATCTCGCTCAGCAGACTGTCGTGGCTAGGGTCAAGGTGGTGGAGGAGATGGCTGAACGCGAAGTCGAGCGCTTGATGTCTTCCCCGTCGATGGCGGTTCTGCACGTGCGCTGCAGCGGCATCTGCCGACATCGGAGCGCCGAGGAATGCTCGTCTGTCACACATCTGGTCTTCCCTTACCGCGGCGTGTACGTCCGCCATGTGGGCCGACAGCAGGTGATTGCCGATGCGAACCAGCTCCTCTTCTTTAATGCCACGGAGGGCTATCAGGTTAGTCATCCGGTCGAAGGCGGCGACGATAGTCTCGTGGTGCGCCTCTCGGACGATCTGCTGCGCGAGCTGGCACCGCCAGCCATGCTCGCCTCCGCTGGCGGCTTGCGCTTTAAGCGCCAGCACCTGCGGATCGACGCAGAAGTGCAGGCGCTCGTGGTATCGCTGCGGCACAGGCTTGCGGATCAAACTCTGGACGAGCTCGCGGCCGAGACCCTTCCCCTCACATTGGTTTCAAAAAGCCTCGGGCCGCGCAGCCCACGTGAAGCCCGCGCGAGCCCGGCCGGTCGCCGCCTGGTTGATCGGGTGAAACTGCTGCTACTCACGGACCTCTCCAAGCGCTGGAAGCTTGCCGAGATCGGGGCCGAACTTGGCAGCTCACCCGTCTATCTCACGCAGCTCTTTCAACAGATCGAAGGCGTGCCGCTGTACCGCTATCATCTGCGCCTGCGGTTGGCAAGGGCGCTCGAGCAGCTTCCTCATCAAGAAGATCTCGCGGCGCTGGCATTCGAGCTCGGCTTCTCGAGCCACGCCCATTTCACATCGAGCTTCCGGCGGGCCTTCGGACGTACACCTTCAGAGTTCCGGCACACCACCGCGTCCTAAAGATTTTGATAGCGGGCAGCTTGATCAGGCAGTCTACTGAGGGCCTCTTCGCGCACGACGCTACGTGGGAAACGCATGTCACGACTCGTAGAAATCTTTCGCCGTCTTCATAGCAATACGACACCGCTGCGGCTTCCGAATGCCTGGGATGCAGGGAGCGCCCGCCTTTTCGAAAGCTTGGGCGCAACCGCAATTGCCACGACGAGTGCCGGCGTCGCCTGGACGCTCGGGTTTCGAGACGGACGATGGCTCCCCAAGACCGAAGTGACGGCCGTGGCGGCTCGGATGGCGCGCGTCCTCACCGTGCCGCTGTCTTTCGACATCGAAAATGGCTATTCCGATGATCCTCAGGCTGCCGCCGATCTCGTCATGGGGCTCGTTGATCTGGGAATCGCCGGCATCAATATCGAGGATGGCCCAGATCAGGCCACGCTACTGGCATCCAAGATCGAAGCGATTCGCAACGCTGTCTCCAAAGCCAATGGAGACCTGTTCATCAACGCGCGCAGCGATGTGTTTCTTGCGAGCCTCGTCGAGGAGTCTCGACTCGTCGAAGAATCCATCGCGCGGGGCAAGCTCTATGCTCGCGCAGGCGCCGATGGACTGTTCCTGCCGGGAATCCACGAGCCAGATCACATCCGAGCGGTAAGCGGCGGCGTGAGCCTGCCCCTGAACGCCATGGCGTGGCCCGGCCTGGCTGATGCGACAGCCCTTGGAAAACTTGGTGTGCGCCGACTGAGTGCCGGTTCGGGGATCTCGCAAGTCCTTTGGGCGAGGGCGCAGGAGTTTGCTCAGGATTTCCTGGAAACGGGTCGCTCGACGGCTTTGTCCGAAAGCTCGATGCCGTACGCACAGCTACAGGGGCTTTTCGAAGCGAACTGACATGGCATTTCGTGTCCTGATCATCGGTGGCACGGGACAGGTGGGCGCTGCAGTCGTGCGCGCGCTCGCGGAAGAGCCGTCCTGCGTCGAGGTGATGATGATCAATCGCCGGACGGCTTCTCTAGCCGCCGATCCTCGTGTGCGGCAGGTGATATTGGATACGGCCGATGCGCAGTTTCTGACAGAAGTGACCAAGGTCGCGCAGAGCGTGGTTGCGCGGGGAGATGCCGTCTATGGGGCATCTTGCGTTGGCGTCGGCAAAGGCAGCATGAATTGGAGTGATGAGGAATTGGCCGCCCTCGAAATTGGCGTGGTCGGTGGCTTCGCGCGCGGTTGCCGGGCCGGAGGCATCACGCAGTTTTCGCTACTCTCGGCAGCCGGAAGCACCTCGAAAAGCAGGATTCGCTACGCGCGTGTCATGGGGTTAAAGGAAGAGACGGTTCAAGGGATCGGTTTCCAGCGCCTCGCGATTTTCCGTCCGGGAATTATTGCGGGCAATGCCCACACGCCGCGCTATCTCGCGTGGTTGGGACGCTTGATTCCTGGAGCTTTTGGCACGATTGAACAGGACGACATCGGCCGCGCCTTCGTCGCCGAATTCATCAGCAGCTCGGGGCCGAATGGGGTCGTGTACCTCGGAAACGAAGAAATTCGACGCAAGTCTCGGAGCCTAAAGTGCTGACAGCGGTGCCAGGCTCGCCTGCTCCAGCGACTGATCGAGCGCCGGCAAGTCCTGCTGCAGGATCTGCTTGTAGTCCGAGTCCACGCTGGCGACCTGACCCTCGAGTGTCTGCAGCGTATCCAACTGCGTAGCGGTCGGTGCAAAATCCGCACCGCCGGCGACGTCGCCGCCGCCGCTCCCGACCTCGGCATTGAGCCAGATCAGATCGAGGTAAGCGCCGTCGGCTCCAGCGAAGTACTTGTCATCGCTGTTGCGCAAAGCGGGCGAGACCAGTCGCGATTCGACGCCCTGCAGCTTCTTGTCAAGATTCTCGGCGGCGGCCAGGAGCGCGGCCCTCTGTTTCGCTTCGGCGTCACTCCAGACGCGGGGCGGGGCTGGCGGCGGCTCCCTGTCGGGCTCATCCGAGTCCTCGACGATTTGTTCCTTGGGCTTTTCGTCGCTCTTGGCCGGGCGCAGCATCGCTTCGATGACCTCGAGTTGCTTGCGCGTCCACTCCATTTGATTGACGGAGTCGGAGACGTGAGTGATGTCGTCACGAATGCGGAGCAGGGTCTTCGCGGAGAGCTGGATGTCCGCATCCGAGCCCGGGGAGCGGGGATCTCTCAGCAACGTGAGAGGTTGATCGAAGGATTGGCCATCCACCCTCAGATGTACCGTGTAGGTGCCTGGGATGGCGATGGGTCCCACCTCCGCCGGCTTTGACCCCCAGTGTGTAATGCGCCGCACGTCTTTGTCTCGGAAGCGCGGCTCCTGCCAAACATGAGGGTTGTCAGGAGCCAATGTGCGCAGGGCGACTACGCGCGGAGAATCGTAATGCAGATCCCATTTCACGCGGTTGATGCCGGCGATTCCCGTGGCTTCCAGCTTGCGTACGAGGTTACCCTGCGGGTCATGGATCTCAAGCTGCACGGGATCCTTCGGCGCGCTCGTCAGTGAGAAATTGAGCATCGCCTCGCCGCCCTGCGCGAAGCGATATGTGCGGCGCGGCTCGAACAGCACGACCGGAGCATCGGAGTGATGCTGCGCCATCTGCTCGAGCGGGGTGATGTCGTCCAGGATGTACAATCCGCGACCGTAGGTGGAGAGCACCAGATCGTGAAACTCCTTCTGCACGACCACCCATGTCACGGGAGCGGCCGGCAGTCCCGTCTGCAGGGCGGTCCAGTGGCCGCCGTCATCCAGCGAATAGTAAGGACCGTTGCCGGTCCCCGCGAACAGCAGGCCGCGGCAGTTCGGATCCTCGGCGACGCTGCGCACGTAGGACAGCTCGTGCTTCGGCAGGTTGCCGCTGATCGCGCTTCCAGGTCTTGCCGAAATCGCTGGTCTTGTAGATGAAGGGATCGCGATTGTCCGCGAGATGCAAGTCAACGGCTGACGTAGGCGGTGCCGGCATCGAAGCTCGAGGGCTGCGATGCTGGTGATGGTGCCTCCGGGAGCCAGGCCAGTCAGGTGAGCTGATGACGTCGATCCAATTCGCGGCACCGTCCCGCGTGTACCAGATCTGGCCATCGTTGGTGCCGGCCCAGATGAGTCCCTTCTGTATCTTGGACGGAGCGATCGCGAACACGACTTCCCCGTAGAACTGCCCAAGGTTGTCACCGACGATGCCGCCGGAGGGCACGATATGGGCCGGATCCTGCGTCGACAGATCGGGGCTGATGACCGACCAGCTTTGACCGGCGTTGGTGGTTCTGAAGATCACCTGGCAGCCGTAGTAGACCGTGTTGTGGTCGAAGGGATCGATCGCGAGCGGCGGCGTCCAGTGACAGCGGTATTTGAGGTCGTTGGGCGGAGAGTCGAGGGTGTGCATCCAGGGACTGACCGAATGCGCTTCCTTGGAGTGCGCATCCCAGCGAGTCACTGTGTTGCCGTAGCAGGTCGCCCAGACGATGTTTGGATCGGTGGTATCGGGAATCGTGAATCCGGACTCGCAGCCTCCCATGTGACGGTCCCAGCCGGTCTCGCTGGAATCCACTGGCAGCGCTCGGGCCGCGCATGTTCCCGTCATCCTGCATGTTGCTGTAGAAGTAGTAGGGAATCTGATTGTCCACGGCGACGTGATACATCTGTCCGATGGGCAGCGTGACGCGGTGGAAGCCGCGGCCGTGGACCGTCGTGATGATCATCCCGCCGTCGTCGGTGATGACGAAACGATCGGCGTTGGTCGGATCGATCCAGATGTCGTGCGTATCGCCGCCCCAGCGGACCTCACGGAAGTTCTCACCCAGTCGAGCGACTGGTGGAAGGAGCTATTGGCGACGAGGACTTCATTGTCGCGGCTCGGCGATACCGCCAGGCGGATGTAGTATCCCGCGCGGCCGATCAGCGCGCGCTGGGAGTTCACGAGTCTCCACTCCTTGCCCGCCTCGTCGGAGCGCCATACCGAACCCTGATCGCTCGTCTGGATCAGGCATAGATGCGACTGGAATTGGTCGGCGCAATGGCCACGTCGATCTTGCCCAGCGGGGCGATGCGGCAGGCCGTGCTCCGTCGAGCCGCGTCCATTTGGTGCCGCCGTCGTGCGAGATGTAGATCGCCGCTGCCGGGGCCGCCGCTGTATTCGCCCCAGGTGTGCATTTCCACCTGCCACATGCCAGCGAACAGGGTGTGAGGATTGTGCGCATCCATGGAAAGTCCGGAGCAGCCGGTCTTCTCGCTCGACGAACAGCACGCGCGTCCCAATGCTGGCCGCCGTCGGTGGTGCGGAAGACGCCTCGCTCCTGCTGCGGGCCGGTTGTGCGGCCGAGTACGCAGGCGAACACGATGTCGGGATTGGTCGGGATGAATGACGATGCGGCCGATGCGACCGGACTGCGGCAGACCCATGTTCGTCCAGGTGCGCCCGGCATCCGTCGACTTGTAGATGCCGTTGCCCATGACGTCGCTGTCGCGAATGGCCCAGGCCTCGCCGGTGCCAGCCCATACCGTGCCGGTCTCGGAGGGCGCGACAGCCAGGGCGCCGATCGCCGCCACGTGCTCCTTGTCGAAGATCGGCTCCCAGCGGTTGCCGCCGTCGGTCGACTTCCAGATGCCACCCGAGGCGGCACCGGCGTAATAGGTGTCGGATCGCCGGGGATTCCGGCGACCGCCGCGATGCGGTTGCCGACCTTCGGCCCGACGAAGCGGAACTTGAACCCGCCCTCCTGATCGGGATCGGGCGCCTCTGCGGCGGATTCGCCCGACCGGGCCTTCTTGGAGTCGGGCCCCTCCGTGGAGTCGGAAGTCGCGGCAACTGCGGCGGCAGCGCTGAGCGCTGCGACCGCAACCAGGGCGCAGATGATTCGATTGCGCATCGAAGGATTTCCCTGCCGTGAAAGGATGTGAACCTTACCAGACCTGATCTGAGCCCCCGGCATGTACTTTGCTGGACCCATCCTCATGGACCTCTCCGCGACCATCCCCGCCCTGATCGAGCAGACCAAACGCGACAGCGCCAGGTGTCTCCTTGCTGACATGGCTCTCGTTAGCCAGCTCGTCAAACGGGCGCTGTCGGCTGATGATCGCGACACGGCGAGGCAAAATTTTCATCAAGCCGTCTGCGCGTACATGGCGATACTGAAAGTTGCCGAGCGACTCAATCTCAGGTTGGGACAGCGCGCAGCAATCGACTCGCAACTCATGGCGCTGCGAGAGCAATTGCTGGCCGTGCTACCGGGTCTTGAGACTTCGCACTGACCGCTGCAGGCGTTTACGGGCAAATCGATAGGTTCGATATCTCAGCGCGCTGCGCCTGCGCACAGAAGGCTGCCACTCGTTTCTTCTTGAGCTCATCCCAGGCCGTGAGCTGCTCCGCGAGCTTTGCGTGTAGCCCGGCGTAGGTGTCGATCTCCTGTTGATTCGGTGCGGTATCGGCATCGTCGAGCAGCCCAGCGAAGGAATAGATCTGCTCGTTCAACATGCCGGGGAAGTTCAGATTGGCTTCAGAGCCCTTGATGTTCACCTGCATCAGCACGCCTTCGATCTGCGAGGCCTGTTTGGTGAGCGCGTTGCCTTCGTTGGTCAGCGCTGCCCCGCCCTTGGCGCTCGTCTTCGCAAGCGCGACGTCGCTCTTGACGGCGCGAATGTCATTCACCGCGCGATGCAAGGCGTCCTGGTCGTGATAGACCTGCATCGACAAGGCGAACTTCTGCCGCAGGCCCTCGAGTGAGGCCGCATCATCGCGCGGATCGGTAGCGATCGTGAGCGGCGCGGTCTGCGTCTGCCCGCCATAGCTCAGCCTGACGGTGTACGCACCCGGCAGCACGATGGGCCCGCGCGGCGGCAGGCCGGCATAGAAGGCATCGGGAATCTGCACCGGATCGTCATAACGAATATTCCAGACGAAGCGGTTCATGCCAGCACGGGTGGGCAGCGTCTCTTCGGGATGCACTTGATCCGGCCACTCCGGGGGCTGCTCCTTCTTGTTGCCCTGCACGCTGCTGAGACGACGCACCAGGTTGCCGCTGGTATCGAGAATTTCGATTGTGATCGCGCCACTGGGCTCACGGGGCAGGTAGTAGTCAATGAGCGCGCCGGCGGGCGGATTCCGCCCGACCGGGGGGTGCATATCGACCTGATCAGGATAGTGGAGGCGATAGCCGGTTTCGGGCTTGTAGAGATAAGCCGTCGAGGCTGTACCGGCCGGCTCGGCCTGCCGCAACGGTGTCACGTCATCGAGGATCCAGAACGAGCGACCGTGAGTAGCGACCACCAGGTCATCGCCCTTGACCACAAGGTCGTGAACTGGAGAGCGAGGCAGATTCAACTGCAGGCTCTGCCAGTGTTTCCCACGTCGAACGACACGAAGACCCCGGTTTCGGTACCGGCGTACAGAAGGCCGCGCTTGACGGGGTCCTCCGCACAGCGTGCGTAAACGAGCCCTCCGGTAACCCGGCGTCGATGCGCCTCCAGGTGCTGCCCCCGTCGGCCGTCATGAAAATGTACGCGTTGAGATCATCGAGCTTGTGACGATCCACCGCGACGTATGCGGTGTTCGCATCGAACCGCGATGGCTCGATCATGCTGATCGTGCTCCACGCCGGCATGTCGTGCGGAGTGACGTTGGTCCAGCTGCCACCGCCATTGTGGGTCAGCTGGATCAGGCCATCGTCGGTTCCGACCCAGATCATTCCTTTGCTGAGCGGCGACTCTGCGATGCTGAAGATCGTGTCGTAGTACTCGACACTCGTGATGTCCTTGGTGATCGGGCCTCCGGAGGCTTGCTGTTTGGACTTGTCGTTGCGAGTGAGATCGGGACTGATCGCGCGCCAGCTTCCGCCGTTATTCGTGGTCTTGAAAAGGCGCTCCATGCCGTAATAGAGCGTGTCGCGATCGAACGGTGACATGCTGAGCGGCGAGGTCCAGTTGAAGCGATGTTCGAGGTCTTTGGCGGCGTGTCCCGAAGCATCGATGGGCCAGACCGAGATGACCCGAGTCTGCCTGTTGCGCTTGTCGAATCGGCCGATCAAATTTTCGTTTGTGGCGTAGACGATGTCCGCATCGCGCGGATCGGCGAATACGAAACCTGCCTCACCGTCGAACACCTTGTACCAGTCGCGCGACACGATAGCGCCCTCATCGTCGCTGCTGGCAATGGCAATGCTCGTGTTGTCCTGCTGCGCTCCATAGACGTAGTAGGGGAAGCGGTTGTCGACCGAGACGTGGTAGAACTGTGCGGTCGGCTGATTGTCCTGCGAGGTCCAGTTCCTACCGTTGTCGAATGAGATCGAGGCACCACCGTCGCTCGACTCGATGATGCGTTCCGGGTCGGTCGGATCGATCCATATGCCGTGATGATCACCATGGCGCGCCGGTAGGAGCTCGAAGGTCTTGCCGCCATCGGTGGAGCGGAATAGGCCCGTATTCTCCGCGTATAGCGTGTCGACGTGCTTCGGATCGGCGAGGATCGTGGAGAAGTACCAGGCGCGCTGCGAGAGCCGTCCGTCATCGTTGACGCGTTGCCAATGCGTGCCGCCGTCGTCCGAGCGGTAGAGCCCGCCCTCCGAGGCCTCGATCATCGCGTAGACCCGCTTTGAGTCCGCGCCTGAGACCGACACGTGGATGCGCCCGAGAATTCCGGAGGGCAAACCATTGCCACTGAGGCGGGTCCAGGTGACCCCGCCGTCGCTAGAGCGATACAGCCCGCTGCCCGCGCCACCACTCGAGAAGTTCCAGGGCTGCCGGCGCGCCTGCCAGAGCGCGGAAAAAACAATCTGCGAGTTGTTGGGATCGAAACAGACATCGATCGCGCCGGTCTGCTCGTCCTTGTACAGCACCTTTGTCCAGGATTTGCCACCGTCCGTCGTCCGGAACACCCCGCGCTCCGAATTCGCACCGAAGGCATGTCCCAATGCGGCTACCAGCACGATGTCCGCATTGTGCGGATCGACGATCAGCGCGCCGATCTGACGGGTATCTTTCAGTCCGAGACTGCTCCAGGTCTTGCCACCATCGACCGACCTGTAGATTCCGTCGCCATAGGTGATATCCCCACGCGGCGCCGCCTCGCCGGTGCCGACGTAGATGATGTTGCGATCCGTCGGCGCGACTGCGATGGCGCCGACTGAAGAGATGGGCGTGCCATCCGAGATGGGCATCCAGGTCTCGCCACCGTCCGTCGTCTTCCACACTCCGCCTGCGACCGCACCAAAATAGAATGTGGTGGGGTCTCCCGGAACGCCCGCGACGGCGAGCGCGCGCCCACCGCGGAAGGGGCCGATGCCCCGCCACTCGAGGGCCCCGAACAGGCGGGGATCGACGGAAGAGTCTGCCTCGGAACCCGCCGACTGCGGCGGGGCGCTCGCTGCGAGTGCCGGTATGAGCGTGGCCGCTAACGCAACCAGGACGCTGGAGCAACGGATCTGCGTGGAAGTCTGTGACATTATGGATTCGTCCTCATTTGCGGTAGCCGAAGCGCAGCCACAGCGTGCGTGCGTTCAGCAGGTAGAAAGATTCGCTACCGAATTCGCTCGCACTCACCGGCGGGCGCTGGTCTGTCAGGTTCGTGGCCTCAAGCGCCCACAGGAAATGGCCGAGGCGATAGCCCAACGTCGCGTCGAGCCGGGTATACGAACCCACCGGCGCACTATTCTCTTCGTCGAGGTAGCGCCGGCCCACGTAGTTTGCGAGGAGCGTCGCGTTGAAGCCTTGTTGAGGCTCGTAAAGAATCCCTGCCGAGGCGAGGCTATGCGGCGACAAAGGCAGTTCTCGGCCGGCTACATTCACGTAGGCGCTCGACCCGGTATCAAAGAACAGATACTGCGTGAAGTGCGCGTCGTGATAGGAGTAGTTGGCGGCCACCGCGAGGTCATCCGTCAGCCTGTAGCGCGCTTCGAACTCTGCGCCGCGCAACTGCTCCCCGGCGGCGTTGGTCAGAAAGCCGGACTCGGTCGCGACCACGAGGTTACGGAAGTCCAAACTGAAGAGTTCCGCCTGGTAGCTCAGGCGACCGTTAGCGAGCGCTCCCTTGAGGCCGGCTTCGTAGCTCGTTGCGGTCTCAGGACGCAGCACCGCTGGCTGGTAGTCTGGGCCGAAATCGAGCGCTGAGGGCTTGAAGGCATCACGATAATCCGCGTAGATCAGTGCCTCGTCGCTGCCGTCGGCCCAGAAGCGGTAGCTGGCACCGAGTGTCTCAGTCGGGCGAATGTCGCGTCGACTCGCGCTCTCCTGCGCGAGCTGCACCGAGGAGGTGAACGGCGGCAACGTAAAGTCACTGGACAACTTGCTCTCATCGGTCTCATTGAGGCGAATCCCCGCCGTTACGTCCCAACGCGCATCCGGCTTCCAGTCGAGTTGCGCGTACTGTCCGGCAAACAGCCGCCGGTCCGAGACCAGCCCGAATTCGTTCACGGCTAGCTGCGTGGTCGGTGGCGGCACCACCGAGCCGTCGAGCGGCACGGTATAGGCGCTGTTGCCGTTCAGCGTGGACTGGCGGCCGTACCCGTAGAGCAGGTCGGCGCCGACGATCAGCGTGGTGCGCGTGGACAGATGGCTGGCCAGGTGCGTGTCGAAGTAGTCATCCTCGATCTTGCGACTCTGATCCTGCGTATCCGCGGTGCCGCTCAGATCCGGATGCAAGAACGCGCGAACGTCATCGACATGAGAGTGCGAGAGGGAGGCGAGACTCTCCCATGTGCCCCAGGGCGTCGGCCGCGTATAGCCGATAGCGAGCTGATACTTGTCCTCGTCAAGCGCAGCGTTTGCGGGATTGAAATTGGCGTTTAGAGGCGAGAGTGTGGTGAGGGCCGTGCCTTCGCGGATGACGGGGCTCGGCGGTACGTCGTGCACGATGCTCAGGTTCGCGTCTGCGCGCAGTTCACCTGTGCCCAGATCGAGCGCTCCCCGGTACAGCAGCCGCCCGTCGGAGACGCTCTCGCGCTTGTCCGCGAACCCGAGACTCTCTCCAGAGGCGGCAAGAGATTGGCGGTAGTCGCCCCACTGCGGCAGGGCGAACGCGGCCGAGCCGCGGGCGGAGCCATAGTTGCCCACTGCGACATCGGCCTCATCAGCCGCCTGGCCCGCCGGATAGTGCAGCAAGTGCACGACGCCGACGAACGAGGTTGCACCATACATGACGGGTGCCGCGCCCTTGAGCACCTCGATGTGCTCGGCGTCGTTCAGATCGAGCGTCGTGATCGCCGGATTGAAGGCACCGCCCCACGGCACGTCGTCCACCACCAGCAGGAAGGCATCGAATTCATGCAGTCCCCAGAACGAGGGCACGGCGCTCGACGGTCCGGCATCGCCCCCTGCCGGCGCCTCGACGCCGGGCACCAGGCTCAAGGCGGAGGCGAGGTCCCATGCGTCACGGACGCGCAGTTGCGAGCCGAAAACCACCGAGATGTCAGCCGGGACCTGATCGATTGGCTCGGGAATTCTGGTCGCGGTGACGACGACCTCGCTCATAGGTCCGCTGGAGGGCATCTCTCCCAGCTCCGCGGCAGCCGATGCGCGGGCCGAGATCAACAACCCGCAAATAACCCCGGTTCGACGCATGCGGCATTATAGAAATGGTTGATTCTGAAAGCGCCAGTGGAAATGAGGCGCGCGGACAGCTAATGCTGCGCGGACTGCTGATTTATAGAGTAAAGTAGAGCCGCACGTGCGTGCGCGATATCCGCGACTTAAGCACGGCGTCTCGTTAGCAACGCCAATGGAGAGGCCGTGGCCAAACCCAACTATCATCACGCCAGGAAACAGAAAGAGCTTGCGCGCAAAGCGCGACAGCAAGAGAAACAGCAGCGCCGATCCGCGCGTCAGAGTGCTCCGGGGGAGAATGAGCCCGCCACGGCAGCGGAGGAACCGATTCCGTCGCCCTTGCCTTCCAGTGATCTGACGTGAAGCCCGCGGCAGCCTCATTCGTGGATGCGCTGCAGGAGCGCACCGAGCGCTTGCGTCGTGACCGAGCGGCTGCTCGGGCGCTGCGCGTCGTGTTTCCGGCATTCCAGGAACTGCGCCTGGAGCTGAGGTTCGACGATAGAGGCTCGAGCGCGCCGGCCTTCCAGCTGCATATCCTGCACCCGCCCGCCCGCGCGTTTTTCCAGTTTCCATGTCCCCATGCAGATTGCAGTGGACAATTCGATCTGTCCGCCGCGGTCACCGCCGCCTCTGCCGATCCGAGCAGGCGTTCAGGAGGAGTCATGCTCTGCGCTGGAGTGCGCCCGCGCACTCACGACTCCAAGCAACCCTGCGAGTTGCAGCTGTTTTACGGAGTCATCGCCAAGGAGTACGCAGAAGGCGGCTGACGGACTTACTTGCGTTTGCCCGTGGCCTCACGGGGAGGCATTTCCATCCGCGTGAAGTCGATGATGAAATGATCTCCGTCGAACTTCACCATCTTCCCAATCAGGTCAGAGCGCACATGAAAGGTGCGCCTCGTCCGGCTGTTGTGCTGATCTGTTGATGTGACGACCACCATGCGCACGGGCAGGGCGCTATCTCGCGCGAGCGTCAGGTGCTTGGCCAAGACGGCGGTGTCCCTCGCACCAGCATCCTCTCTGGAGAGTCTGTCTTCATACCGGAGTACGCCGACGGCAGGGTGGCCAAAGAAGCGATGCGAACAAGCGAGGACCAGCGCCCCGTCGGCCGCCATGGCGGAAGTGCTGCCCGGTCGAGTGTGTGGTTTCGCACCAAACCTGCCAAAAGCTTCGACCAGATTGAGGTTCATTCACCGAGCTCCTGACGCCGAAACTGCAGCCCTGCTGCCAGGATCACTTGCGAAAAGCTCATGCCACCTTGCGCCTTAAACTGCGGGATAACAAGCATTTTCAACGCAGAGCCAGCGTGGGTGAGCCCAACGGTTGACTTGGGGTTGTGACAGATGCGAGAAACTCCGCGGCGCATCTCAAACTACTGTAGTGTGTGACACGGCTCGTAACATTTCGGCTTGCGACGCGCTAATGACGACCCGGATCTCATCCATTCGAGCGCACGTCGCGGATCCTTCGGCGCTAAGCCGTTTGCTCGGTCAGGTCCCTCAGAGTGAGGAGATTCGGCATGAGCTTTCCAGGCCCTATTTCACGCGCCGCTGGCAGCAGTCGATGCTGCGAAGCTTCTGGATCGCAAGTGACGGCACGACGGTTACATGCCTCACCGTCAGCGGACTCGAAGTCGACGAGTCGATAGCCATCTGGGTCAGCTTCGAGGAGCATTGCCATCGACCGGGGTTCATCTTTTCGGCGAACGGTCTGCGCCAAATCATTCACGCCGAGCTTGGCATTCACGCAGAGATCGAAGGTTGAAGTCGCTGACGGTACGCCGCCACTGAAATGATCTGCTGAGCGTGCTTGTCCCAAAGAATGCACTTCATCGCGCCGGGCACCCCGCGCAATTTCACGCGCGTGACACGCGAAAACACATGTTGATACTGGTCATGACACTCGGCCAGGCGGTAATTTGGAATGCTGGCGGACAGGTGATGGATGTGGTGATAACCGATGTTGACGGTGAACCAGTTCAGCCAGCGCGGCAGCACCAGGAAGCTCGTGCCTTCGATCGCTCCGATATCCAAGTCCCAACGCACGGCGTCGCTCGCATAGGAGTGCTCGAAGTTGTGCTGCACCGTGAATAACACGATGCCAACGCCGCCTGCGATCGACACGCTCAGGAGATAGATGCAGAAGAACGCCGCTGCTCCGCACGCCCAGGACATCAATGACCAGATGCTGAGTAGCGCGACGTTGTTCCAGAGCATGTGCCGATACTCTGCTGACGACTTCCAATAGCGTGTCTGATAGCCCGCTGCATGCGTTCGCAACGATACACTGGGCTGCGCCAGTTTCTGCCGGACGGTGTGGATGACCAGGCCGACGCTGCCTTTTAGCCAGGTAAAGCGCGGATTGAAGATCAGATAGATGAAACCGGCGAGTGGCGCTGCCACGACGCTGCACTTGCCCCGATAGAAGCGCTGCTGTACGCGACTCAGCGCGGCGTATTCATCCACTGACAGCGTCGTGTAAGGTCCGCGGTATCTATCCCAGTTACCGTTGTGTGCATGGTGATAAGCGTGATGCTTCGACCATACGTACTGCGGCATCCCTGACAGGACGCCCAACAAAAACCCGATCGCGTGATTGAGCCACCGGGTGCGAAACAAGCTGCCGTGACCACACTCGTGCATCAAACCAAAAATTCGCACGGTAAATAGAATCATCAGTACGAGTGGAACCACGCCGAGCCAGGCCGATACGCTGACGCAGCGGACAGCAATCCACCACAAAGCCGCAAGCGGCACCAACGTCGTGAAGACTTGTGTCAGCCCCTTGGTGTCGTCGGACCGGCCATAGACTTGTGCCATGACCCCTTTCTGCCGCCTGAAGCATTCGTCTGACGCCACAAGAAACCCCGCTGATCGCGAATTCGCGATCACGAAAAGCGCCGAGCTAAGCTATAAGCTGAAGCCGTCCGGGCTATGGTAAACCCACCGATTATGCGCTGCTTATGTGCGCGCCGCCAGATAATGCTGTGCGACGATACTGTGAGCGGGCGCACAGAACCGTCGCATAGGGGTCATTTCTTGTCGGCGGATGCGGGTTGGCCGGATGTACGCCATCCGGCCAACCAGCCCGAATCAACACTTCCACCGCCGGGGACTTGCGATGGCTAATGCTTTTGGTTGTAGATGTGCTTGCTATTTTTGTTCAAGGATTTATTGAGTCGCGCCTGCTCACCCTTGGTCAGATGACCGCCATGCTTGGCTTCGTCGACGCTTTCGCGCCTCGCAATGTTGGAATCGTGCTGTTCGTCACGCGCCGCTTGCTTGCCCGTCATGGTGCCGTTCTTGAGTCCGTTGTCGATGCGCTGCTGCTGGTTCTCGAGGCGCTGATTGACCTCGTTGACACGCGGGTGATCGGGAACCGTCTGGGCGACTGCCATCGTCGATCCAAGGATCGCGCACAGTGCTCCGAGCAAACTGATCGATTTGATTTTCATGATGCCCTCCTGAAGTAAATTGAGAAAGAAGCCATTCCGTATCGGGCCTATCTCGAAGCCCATGCTCATGAAGGAACGTAAATTCGAACAAACGGTTGACACAACATAACGCAGCGCGGGCGCTTCCCAACGCGCTCAGATCACACTACGCGCGTCAGATCCGTGACCCGGCCCGGCTACATCGGCGAGGAGGAAACCGGCGAGACCTTGAGGTTCCAGATGCCTTCAGCGTACTCGCGGATCGTGCGATCGCTCGAGAACCTGCCGGAGGCCGCGACATTGCGGATCGCCTTGGCATTCCACGCCGCACGATCGGCGTAGCAGCCGTCGAGTTCCTGGTGGGCGCGCGCGTAGTCTTTGAGGTCGGCCAAGTGGCGATAGAAATCGCCATTGTCCAGAAGAGCGCGACGGATCGGATCGAATACGCCCGGCTCGTGCTGGGTCAGCAAGTCCGAGGTGATGAGATCCACGGCGTCCCGAGTCTCGGGGTCGTGCACATAGTGCCACCGCGGGTCATACCATCCCGCGCTGTCGACAACCTGCTGCGCGGTGAGTCCGAAAAGGAAGAAGTTTTCCTCGCCCGCTGCGGCCGCCATCTCGATCGTCGCGCCGTCCCGCGTGCCGATCGTCAGCGCGCCGTTCATCATGAATTTCATGTTGCCCGTCCCACTCGCTTCGTAGCCCGCGGTCGAAATCTGCTCGGACACATCACTCGCGGGAATCAGACGTTCGGCGAGGCTGACGTTGTACTCTGGTACGAATACCACTTTCAGGCGTCCGTGGACCACGGGGTCCTTGTCGAGCACATTCGTCGACGCGATTAATGAAGCGAATGATGAGTTTCGCGAAGTAATAGGCGGGGGCGGCCTTGCCGGCGAAGAAGTACGTGTGCGGGACCATCTCGTAGTGCGAGTTCGCGCGCAGCCGGTTGTAGAGCACGAGGATGTGTAGCACGTTCAGAAGCTGGCGTTTGTACTCGTGGATGCGCTTGATTTGACTGTCGAAGATCGAGTCCGGATCGACTATCACCCCGTACCTCAATTGCAACCAGTCGGTGAACAGCGCTTTGGATTCGCGTTTTGCGGCAGCGAAGCGTTCGCGAAATCCGGAATCGTCCGCAAGTGGCGCGAGCTTGCGCACAGCCGTGAGATCCAAGATCCAGTCTTCACCGATGGTCTCAGTGATCAGGTGAGAGAGGGCGGGGTTCGCCTGCTGCAGCCAGCGGCGGGGTGTAACGCCGTTGGTCTTGTTGTTGAATCGCTCGGGAAAGAGCTCGGCGAAGTCCCGCAGCACCCGCGTACGCAACAGATCCGAGTGGATCGCCGCAACCCCGTTGGTGCTGTGTGAACCGACGACGGCGAGGTGCGCCATGCGCACGCGCCGCGCAGGAACCTCTTCGATCAGACTGACCCGCTGCACGCGGGAGTCCTCTCCCGGGAAACGGCGGCGCACGTCGTCCAGGAAGCGACGATTGATCTCGTAGATGATCTCGAGCTGGCGCGGTATGAGAGTCTCGAAGAGCGGCACGGGCCAGCGCTCGAGGGCTTCTGGCAGCAGTGTGTGATTCGTGTAGGCGAGCGTATGAAGCGTGATATCCCAGGCCTTGTCCCATCCGAGCCCGGCCTGATCGAGCAGAATGCGCATGAGCTCCGCGACGCACAGCGCCGGGTGCGTGTCGTTCATCTGAACTGCGACGTGGTCAGGTAGCGTCGTCCAGTCAGACGTTTGCCGCGTGAAGCGCGAGACGATGTCCTGCAGGGAGCAGCTGACCAGGAAGTATTGCTGTAGAAAGCGCAACGTCCTGCCGGCCTCGGTCGAGTCGTCCGGATAGAGGACCCTCGTCACTGATTCGGCAGCCACGTTGTCGATCACTGCGCCTGCAAAATCCCCATGAGAGAATTCGGCGAAATCGAAGGACTCCGGCGCGGCCGCAGCCCACAGCCGCAGCGTGTTGATGCATTTGGCGCCGTATCCCACGACGGGCCGGTCATAGGCGACACCAATCAAGCTCGCGGGCCGATTCGGCGTGAGCTCCAGCTCGGAGCCGCGCAAGGCGAACTTCGCATGCAGCGGAACGGTATAACGCCGCGCGGGGCGCTTGATCTCCCAGGGATCGTTAGCACGAAGCCAGTTGTCCGGGCGCTCAACCTGCGCCCCGTCGCGGATCACTTGTTGAAAAATCCCGTACTCGTACCGCAATCCGTAGCCGATGGCTGGGTACTGCAGGGTCGCGAGCGAGTCGATGAAGCAGGCGGCAAGGCGACCAAGACCGCCGTTGCCGAGTCCCGCATCCGGCTCCTCCTCGATGATCGCATCGAGATTCCACCCCTGTCTCTGCAACGCACGTTGAACGAGGGGCTCCGCGGCCAGATTCATCATGTTGTTGCGAAGCGTCCGGCCAAGCAGGAACTCCATCGAAAGGTAGTGGATTCGCTTGACTGCCGTCTGCTCGCGCACCTGGCGTGTCGAAACCCAGCGGTGGGCCACGAGGTCGCGGATGAATCGGCTCACAGCCTCAAATTCTTCGCGCGTGCTGGCGAGCGCCGGATCAGCGAGGTGCTGACACAAGAGGTAACGCTCGGCCCACTGGTCTTCGTGCTGTGCCAACCCAAGGCGCTCGAGGCGTCGCGTCAGTGCCGAATCGGGCGAGTCCACAGTGGCGGTCGGGTCGGGTGTTCGCGGTAGCGGCGTGCTCATCGGGGTGCCCCCGGAAGTCGGTTACGGTGAGGACGGGTGTGCCACGCCGATGATAGCTCCCGCATCCGCCCCGGGAGATGACAGCTGCGCTTCCCGCCAAGCCGGTTTGCTGTGGCCGGCACTCGGCAAGATGTCGGACAATGCGTTTCCAATGAGATCAGGCGGTCGGATTGGAGTGACGCATGCCTCACGGAGCCTTTGTTCCCGTTGTCGCTGACAGTCGGGCCCGGAAAGAGATCCTGGAACAAGGGTTTACGCGTCGCCCCTTGTGGATTGATGGGGAGGTTGCGCGTGCACTGGGCGATTTGGCGCATGCTGCCTGGTTCGTGCCCAAGGATCAGTACTATGCCGCGGGCGACCGATACCGATCATTGAACCGGTTCAAGGCCCAAATTGTCGACGGGGGCGTGCAGGTGTGGCCCGGCGAGGACTCCAGCCCCTACGTACAGCTTGAAAAGTACAACACGACACTCGGAGGCCAGCCGCGCAAGTACTTTCCGATGCCGAAGGAAGTTGCCGACAGCCCCGGGGTTCGCAAGATGATCGCTCACCACCTCGCGTATTTGCCGCTTTCGACGCCCGGCGCGACTTACTCGATCAATATGCACGTGCTTCGATTCGTTGCGACGCCTTCGCGGCCGTGCGATACGAGCCCGCCAGGTCTGCACAAGGACGGTGAGAAGTACCTTGCTACGCATCTTCTCGCCCGGTGCGGAGCGCAAGGAGGCGAAGTGGTCATCACAGACAACGACAAGCGCGAACTGACTCGCTTTACGATGCGCGAGTCGGGTGAGTGCTACGTCTTCGACGATGACCGCATCTGGCACATGCTGACTCCGCTCGAGACACTGGACATCAATCAGTTCGCGTATCGCGACACGGTCACCTTCGACCTCTTACCCGAAGTGTGACTCAGGACCCGCGCATCGCGTCTGCATTGGACGTGGGTAGGCAAAGTCTGTAGAGTGCAGCGCGCTCAAGTTCCGAGGTGCGGTCAGCGCCGGGCTTAGCTCGCAGTCTATCCTTCCCGATGCACTTCGACTTTCTTCCACCAGATCACTCGCGCATCTGACCGCCGCAGCCATTGCCTGCCAGACCGGTATGGTCCGCAGGGCCCTTTATGGGAGCTGCCGAGCGAGCCTAAGGATTCCGAGGTTTTTTACATGTCATTTTCTGATCTCGGGCTCACGCCCGAGCTGTTGCGCGCACTCACCGACAAGGGTTACGCGACGCCTACCCCCATTCAGTCCCAGGCCATTCCCGCCGTGCTTTCCGGGCGTGACGTCCTTGCCGGCGCCCAAACAGGTACCGGCAAGACGGCCGCATTCGTTCTGCCCATTCTCCAGCAGCTCGGCGCACGCGCCGACCGATTCCCCCGCGCGCTGGTTCTCACCCCGACACGCGAGCTGGCGGCCCAGGTCGCGGAAAGCGCGCGCTCGTATGGCAAGTACGTCGCGGTGCGTACCGCGGTGGTGTTCGGCGGTGTGAGCATCAGGCCGCAGATCGCGGCCCTGCGCTCGGGTTGCGATCTGCTCGTCGCGACTCCGGGGCGGTTGTTAGATCTCGCCGAGCAGCGCGCGCTCGACCTGCGCGGCATTGCGCACTTCGTGCTCGACGAGGCGGACCGGATGCTCGATATGGGCTTCATCCCTGCGATCCGGCGCGTCCTCAAGCTTCTTCCAGGGAAGAGGCAAAATCTGATGTTTTCGGCTACCTATTCGGCGCCGATCCGTGAGCTCGCCAACCGCTTTCTGCAGGAGCCTGCGCGCATCGAGGTCGCCACGCGCAATTCGACCGCCGAGCGCATCGACGAGCAGGTATATCGAGTGCCCAGGGAGCACAAGCGCCAGCTGCTCGCACATCTGATCCAGGCAGGCAGCTGGGCTCAGGTGCTGGTATTCACCCGTACCAAGCATGGGGCGAACCGTCTCACGCAGCAGCTGGAGTTAAACGGCATCCGAGCCGCAGCGATTCACGGCAACAAGAGTCAGGGCGCACGTGAAAGGGCGCTTGCCGACTTCAAAGAGCGGCGCATCACCGCCCTGGTCGCAACCGAAGTCGCTGCCCGCGGCCTCGACATCAAAGAGCTGCCGCACGTGGTCAACTACGATTTGCCGAACGTGCCTGAGGACTATGTGCACCGCGTAGGGCGCACGGCACGGGCTGGTGGCGCGGGCTCCGCAATCTCACTGGTTGCGCCCGATGAGGTCCCACTGCTTCGCGCCATTGAGAAGCTGCTGGCACGCACGTTGGCAAACACCGTCCTGCCCGCACAGGCGATCTCGGGCTTACGATCGCCGAGAGCTGCGGCTGCGTAAGACGGCCCGGACTCGAATCAGCTCTTCTCGCCTGGTTCGCCGACGTGCTTGGCGGGCGTGCGAGCCGCCAGACGCGCCCGCTGCTCCGCTTGCACTTGTGCGAGGGTGAGCCCGGTGCCGATCGCGACTACGCGCAGGACGGGATGTCCCGGGTCGCCCGGCAGGCGCAAAGCGTGCACCTTCTCCCACATTCGAATGCGAACATCCGGTGGGTTCAGGTCCGAGTGCTGCTCCGCGACCTCCAGTTGCCGCCTTTGCGCGCGCTCATGCTCCTCGAATGCAAGACGTTCAGCGTGAGTCCTGACAAGTTCCTGCGCAGATTGGGGCATTGGTGTCTCTCCGTATAGTCGTGTCGTCAAGCTTGCGAGGTGAGAGACTGGCCCTAAGAAGACGCGCTACGCGCAGTGCGGCCAGAGCAGACAAACCGAAAGGTTACGATCCACGACGTAGACTACGCGTTCTGCTGCAGCGGCGCTGTACTTTTCAATTTCTCCAAATACGCTGCAACGGCCGCTGCATCCTTCGTTGCGCAAGCAGCGTAACCATCGGTTCTGCTCAAATTTCCAGTCGATCCCCAGGACGGCTCACCAGCGAGTACAACGCCGGCATCAGAAAGACGCTGATCAGCAGTCGCGTGAACAGCCCGCTGACGATTACGAGGGCGAATGGGCGTTGCGAGTCGGTGCCCACGCCGGTGGCCAGCGCGACCGGCAGCAAGCCCAGAGCGGCCACCAGCGCAGTCATCATGATGGGGCGCAACCGCAGAATCGCGCCTTCGCGAATCGCCTCGGCGATATCGGTTCCCTCGCGGCGCAGTTCGTTGACGTAGGAGATGTATACGACGGCCGTTTGCACTGAGACGCCAAACAGCGCGAGAAATCCGATGCCGGAGGACACGGAGAACGGTGTGCCGGTGAGCCAAAGCGCCAAGATTCCCCCGACAGGCGCCGACAGCACCACGCCGAGTACGGTGATGAGCGGAAACTTCAGATTGTTGTACAGCGCGAACAGCAGCAAGAAAATCAGGAACAGCGTCAGCGGCAGGATGGTGCGCAACTGCGCACGCGATGCCGTGTATTCGGAGTACTCTCCACCCCAATCGAGACGGTAGCCCTGCGGCAAGGCGACCGAGCGCTTGACCTGCTCCATGGCATCGTCCACCGCGCCCGCCAAGTCACGTCCCTCAACCGAGAACTGCACTCCGATGTAGCGCGAGTTGTTTTCGCGGTAAATGAACGACGCGCCGTTGTCCACCTGAATGTCCGCAAACTCCTTGAGAGGTATCTGTTGACCGCCCGGTGTCGCAACGAGGATGTCGCCGATTCGTTCCGGGTTGTCGCGGTATCGCTCTTCGAGGCGCACGATGAGATCGAACTGCTTCTCACCCTGCTCCACCTGCGTTGCCACATCGCCGCCGACAGCCGTCTGAATCAGAGCGTTGATGTCAGCGACGTTCACGCCGTAGCGCGCGATTCGTGCGCGGTCGATGGTGATGGTGAGGCTCGGCTGACCGAGCTCCTGGACCAAGGTGACGTCGCGTATGCCGCGTACTCGCTCCAGGATCTTCTTGATTGCCTTGCCCTTCTGTTCGAGCGTCTTTAAGTCGGTTCCGAAAACCTTCACGGCCAGAGCGCTTTTCAGCCCGGTCTCCGCCTCGTCGACCGCGTCCTCGGCCGGCTGCGTGTAGTTGAATGTGATGCCAGGGAATGCCGCGAGCTTTTTATTCACCACCTCGATCAGGCCGGCCTTGTTGCGATACGACCCACGCCATTGCGAGTAGGGCTTGAGCCCCACGTAGAACTCGACGTTGAAAAACCCGGTGGGATCGGTACCGTCGTCAGGACGGCCCAGTTCGGACCCAACGGTCGTAACCTCCGGAAACGAGCGCAGTAACCGCCGCACATCCGGAGCGACTTTGGCCGCCTCCTCGAACGAGATCGTGTAGGGCATGGTGGCACGCACCCACAGAGCCCCTTCATCCAGCTTCGGCATGAATTCGGCGCCGATGCTGGGAATCAACAGCAGCGAAAGCGCGAGCAGTATCGTCGACGCAAACGTCGTCGCCCAGGGACGCTCGAGGCATCGGTCGAGCCCCTTGATGTAGACGGATCTGATCTTCTCAAAGGCCGTATTGCGTCGCTCCTGTATCCCCGGCCGCATGAACCACGAGCACAACACCGGCAAGAGCGTGAGAGTCACGATCAGAGATCCGATCAAAGCGAAGACCATCGTGTCCGCCATCGGCTTGAAGAGCTTGCCGGACGGCCCGGACAGGACATAGATCGGCAGGAAGCCCGCCACGATGACCGCGACCGAGTAGACCAGCGGGCGGTCCACCTCGGCTGCCGCCTCCTTGATGATCGCAATGGCGTCGAGTTGCGTCTCTCGCCGCGTAGCCATCCGGCGAAAAATGTTTTCCACCATCACGACCGCGGCATCGACCAGGATGCCGAAGTCCACCGCGCCGATCGAGAGCAGATTGGCCGAAGCGTTCTGCAGGTCCAGACAAATGAAGGCAAAGAGCAGCGCCAGGGGAATACTGGCGGCGACGATCAGTCCAGCGCGAAAGTCGTACAGAAAGAAGATCAGCACCGCCACGACCAGCAGCATGCCTCGCAGCAGGTTGCGTTCGACGACCTCTTTGGTCAGGTCAACGAGGTCGGTGCGATCGTAAAAAGGAACGACTTTGACGTCCTTGGGCAGGATGGTGGAATTGAGCTCCAGGGTCTTTGCTTCCACCCCTTTGAGAACGTCCTGAGTCTTCTCGCCGGTGCGCAGGAGGATGACGCCTTCGACCGCGTCGTCCTGGCTTTGATAGCCGAACTCGCCGAGTCGCGGGGCGATACCGATGATTACGCGTCCTACATCCTTGACCAGCACCGGAGTACCGTCGTGCACCGCGACCACTACGTTGCCGATGTCCTCGGTGGTTTTGAGTCGACCCATGCCCCGGACGTAATAGAACTGGCCACCCTGCGAATAGAATCCGCCGCCCGCATTGCTATTGTTGGCTGTCAGCGCGGCCTCGACCTGGGGTACCGACAGCCCGACCGACGCCACCCTGGCCGGATCGAGCAGCACTTGATACTGCATGGTGCCGCCGCCAAAACCCGAATCGTCCGCGACCCCCGCGACGGATCTGTATTGCGGCTCGATGGTCCAGTCCTCGAAGGTCTTGAGTTCCATCGGCGAACGGTCGGGACTTTGCAGCACGTAGCGATAGATCAGCCCCGAAGGGGCCGAGAGCGGCGCCAGACTGGGAGTGACACCGCCCGGTAGAGTCAGTTCGCCGACCCGGTTGAACACCTGCTGCCGGGCGAAATAATCGTCGGTGCCATTTTGAAAAGTCAGGATGACATCGGACAGGCCGTAGAGCGATATCGAGCGGCTGGTGATCAACCGAGGCAGTCCATTCATCTCGCGCTCGGTCGGCACCGTGATCAGACGTTCCACCTCCTCAGAGGCGTGGCCTGGCCACTGGGTAATGATTTCCACCATCGGCGGCGACAGATCCGGATAGGCATCCACCGGCAAGCGGTACAACGAGCGCACGCCCGCGACGACCAGCAGCAAGGTCATCAAGACAACCAGAAAGTGCTGGCGTAACGAGGACGCAACGATGCGGTTGATGATGGAGGCGCTGCGCGGCTCAGAGGCACCCGGCGGCAGAGCGGCGCTCATTGGCTTTGCATGAATTGCAGGAAGAGCCCGCCTGCGATTACTACCTGATCCCCCGCGCGCAGGCCCGCCGGCACCTCGTATTGGTCTGCGACGCGAGAGCCGAGCGTGATCTGCCGCCGTGCGAAGCCGCCATCGGCCTGCGCAAGATAGACGAAGGGCAGGTTCTCGTCGTCGCGCAGCACCGCCGAGGTCGGCACCAATAGTCCGTTACTTTCGGAGCTGGAATGAATCTGTACGCGTACGTACATCTGCTTGCGCAGCGCATGTTGCGGGTTGTCGACGACCACCCGCACGGTTACTGCACGGGTATCGGGGTCCACCAGCGCCGAGATCTTGTCGACTGTGCCGGGGAAGTGTTGTGTATCGATGCCGGTCACGACCTCGGCCGGGTCGCCGACGCTCACCGCAGAAAGGTCGGAGCCGAACAGTCGTGCCATCACCCAGACGCGAGACAGATTGGCCACCGTGAAGCACGCGGTCGTGCCCGCCTGCAGCAGCTCTCCTGGTGTGATGAGTTTCTCCACGACTGTGCCGGCGACCGGCGAGCGAATGGCACCGCCGACGCGCGAGACCTCACGACCCTGTTCAATGGCTTCGATGGCCTGAGGCGGAACATTCAGCGAGACGAGCGCCCGCAGCGCTGCGTCGCGGTCCGCTTCGGCGTTGGCCGCATCCGTCTGTGCTTGCTCGTATTCGCGCTGCGATATGCCGTTGTGCTGTACCAGATCCTTGTCCAGGTCGGCGAGCCGCCGGTTGGTCCGTGCAGTGAGGAGGGCCTTTTGATAGGTGCTGATGGCCGTGGCGAAGTCCGGTGAATCCACGATTGCCATCGGCTGGCCTCTAGCGACCTCATCGCCTTGTGACACGAGCAGGCGCGACACCGGGCCGGAGAATGGTGCGAGCACGCTGGTCGCTTGATCGTTATCGAAGTCGACCGCGCCGGTGGCCTCGATCGTGCGGCGAAAAGGAGACGACGCGACCGTGTAGAGCTGAACGTGCTGACGCTGAGCGTCCGTGAGTCTGACGTTGGTCGCCGTCACGGCGGGTGGGCTGCTATCCACGCTGGAGCTGCAGCCACTGCCGGACAGGGCGACAGCCACGCCCGCGACCGCCAGCGCGTGCCAGGATCGGAGCGACCAGCGCGGCGCCTGAGAGCGCTCCTCGTTATTTTCCATCATCGTTTGCGGCGAGGCTCTGCCGGTGCCACCAGCCCCCGCCCAGAGCCTGGAACAGCGCCGCAGTGTCTGCGTAGCGGCTGGCCTGAGCCTGCACCAGGCCAATGCGCGCTTGCTGGTAGGCCTGCTCGGCGCTGAGCAGCGCGAGGTAACTTGCATAGCCGTCTTGCCACTGACGTTGTGCGAGATCCAGCGTGACTTTTGCGGCATCGGCTGCGGTCGCCGCTGCCTTGAGCCCTTCGGCATCGCCGGCCAGCGCGGCAAGCGTATCGGCCACGTTCTGGCAGGCTGCTAGAACCGTGCTTCGGTATTGGGCGGCCGCCTGTACGTAGCCGGCTCTCGCAGCGCGCTCCTGATGCAATAGATTCCCGCCCTGGAAGATGGGTGCCGTGAGGTCCGCCCCGACCGACCAAAAGCCAGACCCGGTCGTGAACAGCTGATCGATGGCGAGCGCCGAACTGCCCGTAGCGGCGGTCAGCGCAATGTTGGGAAGGCGGTTCGCGACGGCGATGCCGATCTTGGCACTGGCGGCGTGCAGGTCGGCTTCCGCCTGGCGCACATCCGGACGTTGCCGTACGAGGTCCGCAGGCACGCTCACCGGTAAATCCTGTGGCAGTTGCAGGCTGGTCAGGTCGAAAGTGCCGCCAGGGGCTTGACTGGGAAACTCACCAGCCAGAGTGGCCATGAGGTCGCGCAGCTGGGCGGCTTGCTTGAGTAGCGCCGGCAGTGTGGCGGCGACCTGTGCGAGCTGCGATTCCTGCGCGGCGACGTTGAGCCTATTGGCGTAGCCCTTGGCAAACTGATAACGCAATATTTCGAGACTCTTGGTATTGAGGTCGATCAGCTCACGGGTCGCTTCCACCTGTAACTGCACAGAGCCACTCTGGATTGCCGTCACCACGACATTCGCCGTTAAAGTGTTGTAGGTAGCGATCATCTGAAAGCGCACCGCTTCCGCCTGCGCCTGCAACGACTCCACGGTGCGGCGGTTCAGCCCGAACACGTCCGGTACATAGGAAACAGTCACTTCCGGCGTGAAGAGGTTGAAGAGGAAAACGTTGGAGTTTGGGGTCGGCGCCAGCTGTCCCGATTGGCGCTGACGACTCGCGGAGAAATCACCTGAGATACTCGGATAGTAGGCTCCGCGTTGAGCGAGGACCGCTTCGCGCGCAACTGACAGTGCCGCCTGGGCCGCCTGGAGATCGGGGCTGTTTGTAAGCGAATGTTCGATCAACTCGTCGAGTGGTGCCGAATGAAAGAGCCTCCACCAGTCCGCGGAGATGTCGCCACCCTCGACAAAACGCTGGGCTTCCCCGCCGGAGATCCCGGCGGCGCTGGCCGTGGTCGCAAGAGGACTGGTGGTATAGCTGCCGACGCCGGGTGCAGCGGGCTTCTTGAAGTTGGGGCCGACGGCGCAACCGGCTGCGAACAGCGAGCAGAGGGCCGCGAGGCCCGTAAACAGGACTGACTGGATGGGCAGGCTCATGCGAAACAGGAAATAGTGGCGCGCCGCGAGCTTCGTTCTGGCTTCGCCGCCCGGCAACGTTAGCGGCGAGAATAACACGGGCTTCGCGCGCTAATTCGTCGGCGCCGCGCCAGAAGGGGAGTTGGGCCGGGCAGTCAGGGTGCAGGTTGCGGGTACCGGACCGGACGGTGTGTCAAGCTGTACTGCGTCTCCAGCAGATTTCCCGACACACGCGGCATCGGCACGCTCTTTTGCGATGGTCCTGCTGTGCCGGGCAGCAGTGCTACTGCCAGTCGTAACGGCGCTCGAACCCGCATTGGAACTCGGTCTGCCACGTCCGCCGAACAATCCCAGGAAGCCAGTGTCATCCGTAGGGAACTGCAGCGATTCCCGAAAGCGGGCCGTGTCGGCCGATCTCTCCATGGGATTGGGCGGCAATGCTTGACCGACTGCCGTATAGAGATGATGGTCGACGAAGAAGATTGCGATGTCGGAGCGGCTTCCGTCGCCCTCGGTAATGGTCAATTCTCGTCCGTGGTTCCCATTCACGCGGGCGCCTCGGTCCTCGTTCACTTTGCCCTTCGTGCTCAACGATCTCGCGGTTTCGCCAATTGTGCTCAGCGCGTCTGCGTTCGTGCTCGAATAATTCACGACGCTCAGTGTGTATTGGACGCCGTCCTGGCGAACGACATATCGCGTCACCGGCAAAGTCATGCCCACGGAGTTCTTCAATTTCGTCGTCTGCACGTCCGGAGCACCAGGGAACTGGATGGCAAATCCGGGCTCAGGGTAGGTGTACGTCTGCCACTCCTGGGCGGTTACCTCGCTGGACATCACTAAACCCGCGAAAAGGATCGTACATAGTCCCTTCATAGACATTCTCCGCACCCTGTTGAGCCGGAAGGTCGCGCGGGGCGAAAATGGAGGATGCCAAAGATTATCCTGTTTCGCGTCGCTCGGGATTTGGGCGCGAGCCTCGTATCGGAACTTTCCCGCGCCGGCTACGAAGTTACCACGCCCGAAACAGCCGACGTACGGACTGTTCTTGAGCAACAGCCTGATCTGATCTTGCTGCAGACGGATGTGCGCACCCTCGACTGCTGCGGTCTTCTGACGCAGCTCAAGGGCAATGAGACAACGGCGCCAGTGAAGATCATCCTTCTCGCGGATGGTGGACCTCTGGAGCGCAGCCGTGCTCTTGACCTCGGTGCGGACGATGTCCTGAGTATTCCCTTTGAGCGGGTTGAGCTCTTTGCCCGAATTCGGGCGCAGCTGCGTGAGAAGGCCCCCGATGATCGCCTGCGGCTCGAGGTGCTCGATGCCAAGAAGAAAGAGCTCGAAGCCGAAGCGGCGCTGACGGCGATTGTCACGCAACGAGAGACTGGGAAGAAACGCTGGATCGCACTTGGCGTGGTGGCCGCTATAGCCGCGATCGGTGTGGGTATTGCGGTCCGAAACACCCTAGTCAGTCGCAAAACGAATGCGAGCCTGGCTTTGCAGCTGGACAGTCTGCGCTCACAGATAGTCAGTCGAGATCAGCTTCTGGAGCGCGCACAAAGAAGCCGCGAGGCACAGAATCAGGAATTGACTGCTTCGGTGAGCAAGCAATTGGAAGAGTTGCGGGCACAAAGCGCAGACCTGCGCAAGCAGATCTCTACCTCGACGGACGCATCCGTCGCCGAGCTCGACAGCCGCTTGAAACAGACCGACTCCCGGATCGGAAAGCTCGAGAGCGAGTCGCGCGTCGCACAGGAGATCGTGCGGAATTATTCGAACAGCGTTTGCCTGATCTACGCGGTCGTAGGGTTTCGCGACAGGAAGAGCGGTAGCCGACTCATGTTTGCCGGGATCGGCGCGAACGGCAAGCCGCTCGCCGATGACAAGGGGAACGTCCTCTTCACCACTGATGGCGGCAGCCGGCCTGTTCAGCTACACGTGTTTGGAAGTGGCTTTCTGATCGATACCGCGGGTCACATCCTCACCAATCACCACGTCCTTCAACCGTGGTGGCACAACGCAGTCCCGGTGCCCAGCGAAACCTTCCAGCCGACCATCGAGTCGATGTGGGCTTATTTCCCCGGCTATGAAGCGCCAATGCCAATGCGAGTAAGCGCCTTGAGTGAGGATTTCGATCTCGGGCTGGCAACAGTGGATCTGCCGCAGAGCCGTCCGCGGCCTGTCGGAATCAATCAGCAAGCCGCAATTTCCGGAAGCCCGGTTGTGTTGATCGGATATCCCACGGGAGTGGAAGGGATTCTTGCACGTATCGATGAGCCGACGCTCAAACAGATCGCACGGGAGGCGGGAAACGACACCGAAGGTCTCGTGCAAGAGCTTGGGCGCAGAAAGCTGATCCGACCTCTGGTGACGCAGGGCCACCTTGGCGTCGTGGGGCCCGATCGACTGGTCTACGACGCACAGACAACGCACGGTGGATCGGGTGGTCCGGTCTTTGATGCCAGCGGAAAAGTGATCGGGGTCAACTTCGCCATCCTGTCGGACTTTTCCGGCTCGAACTTTGCTGTGCCCATCTCGCGTGCTGCCGGTATGTTGGGAACCCGATAGGCGCCGCGTATATGGGATCCACTCGGTGGCGACGTGATGGGGTGCGAGTCGTTTGCGCGAAGGAGCTCGATTCCAACACGCCGCAGACTACGGGCATGCACCGGCGCGCAGCCGTGACGACCCAACGCACGGGGGCAACCAAGATATGGGCGGGCACGGTCACGATCGAACCCAAGGCGAAAACGGGTGCGCATCACCACGGAGATCTCGAGAGCGTGATCTACGTCGTCAGCGGCATCGCACGGTTGCGCTGGGGCGAGAGTCTCGAGTATGTCGCCGAGGCGCAGGCGGGCGATTTCATCTACATACCGCCCTACGTTCCTCATCAAGAGATCAATGCGAGCGATGACCTGCAACTTCAGTGCGTGTTGGCGCGTAGCGGGCAACACGGTCTGGTCGTAAACCTGGATATCGAAGCAGTAGAAGTCCCAGAGCTGATCCGCTGGATCGACGACCTGCACAAGTAACTCGCCTCGAATGCCAAGCGCAGGTTGCCAGGGGCACGAGCGGTGCTTGTGCCCCTGGTCATGCGACCGATCAATCTTGTGTCGATCGCCTACTGCGCGACATCGATCGTGGGGGAGGGAATCGACTCGCTCTCCACATGTGAGAAGAGCCAGCGACCATGGACCTTCTTGGCCCGACCCGTGTCAGGCAGTCCTGGCAGGCCAATGGTGACGTTGGACATCTTGAGATCGTTATTGTTGGCGTCCAGGTAAATGCACTGCCAGTAGATATCTGCTTTTTCGCCGTCATCATGCAGGCTGATGGCCTCTGTGAAGATTGGAGTCAGCGAGACCCAGTCGCGACCCAGCACGAATGAGCCGGCATGATTCGAAAAGAAATCGCATAAAGTCAGTGATCCTGGAACGCAGCTCGCCGTGCCTGGTGTGCCTTTGCCGCTGTACGTGGCGCCCCCGGCAATGAGGACGCCGTCGTCCGCCCAGAGAGCCAGTACATCTGCAAGGTGCTGAGCCTTCGTGGTCGCGTCAAGGCCGGCGTGCGAGACAGCCTGGTGGAAAGCGACGTGTAGTTGTTTGAGCTCGTAAAGATCCTTGTAGTGCGAGTGGTGTTCGTCCGCGAGCGCGGTGCTTGCGCCCATGACCATCGCCATTGCGGTGAGTGTGATCGTCAGAGTGAGCTTCATGGCATTTCTCCCGTGGTTGACTATTAGCCCTCGACCAGTCGACTCAACCCGGTAAACAAATACGCCAAACGCCGCGTGTCGCCCGAATTTCCGACGAGTCGCGGTATTGCGGGTGCCAAATCGATTTACGGTGGAGTGACTTGTGCGAGCGGGAATGCGCCGGGCGCTTGCGATTCGCTGAAGAGCAATTTGATCGCGAACGTCTGCTAACATCGCGTCATGCGACCCGATGTCGAATCGCGACCCGAAAGTGCCGCATGGCTTTGGAAGGCGCGACTGCCGAGCTTGTTCGCGGACCTCGGTTACATGTGCGCGATCTCCCTCGCTACTCGTGGCGCTGTCCATGGTCTCGGCAGCCTTCGCTCGCCTTGCCGGCCGACCACCAGCACAGTACGCTGAGTGTGGTGTTCGTGACTGACGGTTTATTCACGGTTCATCATCTTCCCCTATCTGCCAATCTGCGCGGTCGCGGCGAATTTGGCGCCCGCCACGGGGCTTGGTCGATACGTGTGCTTCTCTGTCGTCGGCGGCGCTCGCTTTGGTCTGGTGGTTGGTCGCGGATTGGCTTATGGGATTACCGCCGACCGATTTCGGCATCGTGGACTTCGTTACCTGGACGCTATCGATCGTCGCCTGTGGGTACCGCAGTACGGCGCGCACTTCAGCGAGCGCGCTGTTGCAGACGGCAGGATCGGGAGATGCTGCACTTCGATGCGGAGCTTAAGCGAGCGCGGCTGCAGCTGCTGCGTGCGCAGATCGAACCACATTTTCTCTTTAACACGCTGGCCACGATCCGCACGCTAGCTCGGGTTGATCGCCGCTCAGCACTGGACATGATCGATAGCCTTACGCGGTATCTCTCCGAGGCGTTGCCAAAACTGCGGCTTGATGAATCGACCATCACAGACGAATTTCAATTGATCGAAGCCTATCTGCGAATTCATCAGATCCGCATGGGACCTACGGCTTTCATACGAGTTGTCCGTGGCTGCGGGTCCTGGGCGGCCTGACGGATTCCAACCATGATCCTTCTGACCCTTGTTGAGAACGCACTCAAACATGGCATCAATCCGACGGTGGAAGGTGGATCCGTCCGCGTCAGCGCGGCACGGGAGCGCTACGGCGCTTCTGCTGAAGTTCTCCGACTCTGGCCATGGGATGTCTGCGACCGAGGGTCACGGCATGGGTCTGGCAAACATCCGGCGCCGGCTAACCATGCGCTACGGTGACCGCGCGCTCCTTTCTCTCGGGAGTGCGCAATCACTGGGCACCGTCGCGATTGTATCGATCCCGATGGAGGAGCCATGCTGAAGAGAGCGCGATCGTTCTGGAATGGTGTCACCTGGCGAAAGCTGCTCAGTGCGCAAGCAGTTGCGCTTGGCTTGGCGCTCCTTCAATGGAGTGGCGATCTGAGGCCGCATTCAAAGCCGCCGTTCCGTCGACGTGGATACTCGTGCACTTCATGGTGTGGGCTCTCAGTGCCCTCTTCATCGTCCCGGCGACGCTGCGCGCGGATGAGGCCGTGAAGCGAGGCGCACGTCCCTTATGGGCGTATTTGCTCGGTATGGCGATCGCCCTTCTGATTGCCCTATCGATTACAGCCATGATCGCGTGCGTTGCGCTCGGTTACGGCCGAGCCTGTCTTATCCTCGAGCCTCTGTCATCCGGCGTCCTTTTCGCTCTGTACGTCAAGGCCGTCGATGGACATGTGCTTTACTGGCGGCCTCGCGCTGCTTTGTCGTATTAATCATCACCTTGCGCGCCAAACGCTCCTCTACATTCAGGATGTGGAAGACCGCCGTACGGTGCTGGAGGCCCGAGTCTCACCGATTCACGGCTCGCCATCGCCGAGGCACAGATGGATCCCACGGAGCTGCTGCACGCGCTTGCGACATCAGGAGCGACCTTGAGCACTCCGCGCGAAGCGCAGACGGGAAGCTGGATGAGCTGATTGTGAAGTTGCGCCGGGCTATGACGCGAACCGTTGTAGCGAGCGAACCCGGAATGTTCTAACTATGAATTCGCCGTCGGCCATCATCGCAGAAGACGAACCGCTGTTGCGCGCCGAGCTTCGCGAGGCGCTGAAAGCACTTTGGCCCGACCTGCACATTGTTGCCGAGGTTGGCGACGGCATTCAGGCAATTGCCGCTCTGGAGCGCCATCACCGAACGTCGCATTTCTTGATATCCAGATGCCGGGTAACACCGGCCTCGATGTTGCGGAGCATGCGAGCGGCAAAGTGCACGTCGTGTTTGTCACGGCGTTCGACGAGCATGCGCTCGCGGCCTTCGAGCGCGGTGCGCTCGACTACATTGTAAAACCCGTGACCATGGAGCGCTTGCAACTCACGGTCTCCCGTCTACAACAACGTGTGCGCGAACCACCCGCCGATCTCAATCGCCTTCTCCGACTCATGAGCGCCGCGGTGGGCAGTGTGCACTACCTCAAATGGTTGACCGTCCCGCACGGCGACCAACGACGTGTCCTGGCGGTCAGCGACATCTCTTACCTGCGCGCCGACAACAAGTACACGACGATCGTGACCCGCATCGGAACCTTTCTGCTCAATTCATCGCTCAAGGAGATGCAAGAAAAGCTCGACCCCGAAGTGTTCTGGCAAATCCACCGGAGCATCATCGTCAATGTCAGTGCCGTCGAAACGATCCACCGCGCGCTTCGCGGTACGCTTGAATTGAAGCTGAAAGACAGAGGCGAATTGCTGCCAGTGAGCGCACCATACGCACACTTGTTCAGGCACTCCTAGTGCCGCCCACCTGAGGTGCAGTCATGCAGGGATCGTTTTTCCGCTTCTACGTTCACGAGAACGATCGGCACCACGGCCAACTGGTTTGGGAGTGGCTCCTGATGGAAGCCAACAAGCTCGGGATCCGAGGCGGCTCGGCATTTCGCGCCATGGCTGGATTTGGCCGGCATCATCGCCTGCACGAGGCCAAATTCTTCGAGCTCGCAGGCTCGCTGGCCGTGGAGGTGGAGTTCATCGTGTCGGTCGAGGAGGCCGACAAGCTCCTCGAGCTCGTACATCGGAACAAGGTGCGTTTGTTCTACGCACAGATGCCGGCGCAATTCGGAGTGGTGAATCCTGACTCGGTCGACCCGCCCACTGTGGCGGGGGGCGAGTCCTCGCATAGCGAGGAGACACCCTGACGCTGGGTCTACGCTGTGGCGAGCTTACGCACTCTCAGGATCGCCGGCGCTGTCTCCCTTGCGCGTTGCACAGCCATTGTTGTGGCAAGTGCAAGCACGATCATGAGGAGCGATACGGGCCACGTGGCGCCGTGATAACGCTCAACCAGCGCCGTAGCAATGACGGGTACGATCCCGCCCCCGACCATGGCCGAGAGTTGGTAACCCAGGGATGCACCGCTGCAGCGAAGATTGATAGGAAACATCTCGCTTAAAAAGCTCGCCTGGACGCTGGACATGATGCCGTGGCCGACGGACATCCCCACCACGAACGCGATAAAGACGATCAGGGGATCGCGCGTCTGGATGGCCCAAAAGATTGGAAATGACAGCGCCATCGCCGCGAGGCTGCCCAGCATATAAACACGTCGCCGCCCGACACGATCGGAAAGGCCACCGAAAAGCGGGATGGTAATGAGCTCTATCGCGGCTCCCGCCGCGATGGCTCCGAGCACGAAGCGGCGCGGCAGACCCATGTACGTCACCGCGTAGCTCAGGCCAAAAATCGTGATTACGTAGATCCACGAAACCTCAGTGATTCGCGCGAACAGAGCGAGGAGCAGATCCCTTGGATGGCGCCGAATGGTCTCGAGGACCGGGTAGGGAACCACTTTGCCCTCGCGCACGACGTTACTGAATTCAGGGCTTTCCGTGATGCGCAGGCGGATGAATGCCCCCACCGAGACGAGCGCCGCGCTCGCCAGGAACGGTACCCGCCAACCCCAGCGAGGTGGTTCCCAGCGCCATCCCGAGCGGGAACCCGATTTGCACGATGCTACCGAAGAAACCACGGCGATCCGCCGGCGCGTGCTCGACGACCATCAGCGCGGCGCCTCCCCACTCGCCACCCACCGCAAAGCCTTGCACCAGGCGGCATCCCAGCAGCAAGATCGGAGCGGCGACCCCGATGGATGCGTATGTTGGCAAGAGCCCGATCAACGTCGTGCTGACCCCCATACAGACCAAGGTCAGTACCAACATCGATTTTCGGCCCACGCGATCGCCGAAATGACTCAGAACAACCGCGCCCAGCGGTCGCACGACGAACCCGACGCCGACGGTCCCAATGGCCAGGAGCTTGCCTGTCAGGGGATTTTGAGTCGGGAAGAACAGGCGGTTCAGTACGAGCGACGCGGCAGTGGAATAAATGAGAAAGTCATACCACTCGATCGTCGTGCCGATCGTGCTTGCCGCGATGACACGACGTACCGAAGCTCTCTGTCGTCAGTTAGCACTTTGCCACCGCGCGTCGCCTAGTGGCGGGAAGGTATCATGGCCGAGACACCCAGGACTCCGGAAAAGAAACTCTTCGAGATCACAAGCAAGGTGATCAAGCTGCGCGATCCGGCAAAGCAAGCGACGAGCAGCACCATTGAAACGGTGTGGCAGATGAGCGGCGGGGCCATCACCAAAGCCACCTACGTCGGAGCACCCGGGCGCTGGACCTTGCAAGCCAGTGGCGCACCGGTGAAGCCGGAGATGGCGGCGCAGTTAGACGCTATCGAAGCGCGCTTCCTTTCCGGGCGCACCTCGTAGCGCGAACTTCTCAGACGCGTAACGCGTTCACGAGACTGACTCCACTCGCCCGAAGCGCGCAAGCCAGGCGGGTCGCCGGACAGTAGGCCTCGCCAGCAAGCCAAGCCCCTACAGGTGAAAGCAGACTATCTGCGATCTGCACAGCGGCGATCCGCGGTGGAACGATGAGACGGTTATTGCGGCCGAACCGCCTCTGGACCAGCGCTGCCAGCACCTGCACAGCGTGTCTGCGCATGCTGCCCGAGAGCAGCGCACGGGAGACAGCGCGGTTTTCCCAAAAGTGCTCCAGTACCGCCGTCAGTTGTCGGATGTTGTCCTCGGAGCCCAGGGTATCCGCGAGAGTCTTGAAAACGCGACCAAGGCTCTCGGCGAGGAGGGCATTCTTGGACGCAAAGTGCTGATAGAAGGTGGAGCGGCTGATGCCGGCGCGCCGCGCGATGTCATCGACCGTGATGTCCTCGTAGGGTCTGGAGAGAACCTCTGCGGAGAAAGCTTCCAGTAGCGCTCGGCGCGTTCTGGTGCCTCGCGGGTCTTCTTTCTTTTTGGTGCTGCGCACTTTGCGGACAAAGTAGCCGATGTGTCCGTTAAGTCCAATCCGTAGAGCGTTATCGTAGGCAACGTCTTCGGAGGGCGCCTGTGACCGATCACGCCAGAGATTCGACGATACCGGCTCGCGGGCCGCGGTCGGAGCACGTCGCCGCACTCGTGCTCATCGGGGCCCCCCTGCTAGGGATCCTTGGCATGGCCCATCACCCGAGCGTGCAGGCGCACGACGCCGCGGAGCTTGCGGCAGGGCTCAGAAGGTCCGCTCAGCTGGCGGCACTGGTACATGGGTTCTTGATTGCGGTGCTCATCGCGACGCTATGGGCGCTGACCGAATTCTCAGTCTGGCGCGGACTTAGGCGCGCGCTCGTGCGGTTCGCGCTGCTTGCCTACGGCGTGGGTGTCGTACTGATGGTCTGTGCTGCGTTGGTGAGCGGACTTGTGACGCCGCGGATCGCCGAAGCGGCGACCGACCTGGTGGCTCCGGAGCCTCAATGGGTGGCTCGATTCGCGGCGGTCGCGATGCTGTTCAATCAGGCCTTTGCTCGATGCGGTGCAGTCCTCATGTCCGTCGGCATCTGTTCCTGGTCAATGGACCTGCTGCGAGATCGCGCCGTCCTTCTTGGCGCTTTTGGTACGTTGTGCGGGCTTGGATGTGCGCTCGCGGTCGGCCTCGGACTGCTGCGCCTCGACGTACACGGTATGATGGCCGTCACGGTACTCCAGGCGATCTGGACGATCGGAGCAGGCTGGCGATTCATCCGGGCGCCTCGAGCCGATACTCTCCATCGATCAGGATGAACGCGATCCGGCAGTGGCGTTTGGAGCGGTTCGCCCAGCCATGATTCGTGCCGCGCTGGATCACGATGTCGCCGGCGCGCACCGTGGTCTCGCCTACGTCAAGGATCAGTGTCAGCTCGCCCTCGAGCACGATCCCGTAGTCGATGGTTTCGGTTCGATGCATGAAGGCATGGCGCGCGCCGGCGCCAGCGTGTGAGGCCGCCTTCGCGGCACCGACTTCGGCGAAATGAGCCTGGACCTGCTCGCGCGTCAGCGTCTCGAAGCTGACATCGTCGGGCGGGATGTCGAGCACGCGGATGCGCGTGCCGTGCTTGGGCGGGGCGAGCTGGATCCCCGTCTCGCGCGGCTCGCCTGAGGCACGATCGATCGGGGCAGGCGTGGCCTGCGTGTTCCACACCTCGAAGAACAGCGGCCCATGATCGCCACCGACGCGCTGCACGCGCGGCACGGCGCCGTCCTCCAGGATGATGGCACGACCTTGCTCATCGTGGCCGGTCACGACACGACGCACCGATGCCTCTTTCATGGATGTCTCCATTCAGCCGGCCCGCTTCCCGAGCTGCTCGGCGAACCAGTCGGCTATGTAGTCGCGCGCGAAAGACATGTTGTCGGCAGCGACGTGCTCAGACTTCCGTCGGCTCAAACAGATGTGGGTCAGGCGCCGGATGCGGCATGGTCTGCGGGCCGCCGACGCCGATGCCCCACTGATCCATGACCCGCGGCGCCGGTGCATGCACCTTGTGTATATGCGTGTCGAAATCCACTTCCTCGAGCTCTGCGGTGTACTCCACCGCGAAGCCGAGGGGCGTCACGAAATAGCTGAACGTGTTCTCTCCGGCCGTATGACGACCAGGACCCCATCGGATGTCGACGCCGGCTTGGTGCAGCCGGCTGATACCGCGCATCATGCCGTCGACGCCTCGCATGTCGTAGGCCACGTGGTTCAGGCACGCGGGGCCCGGAAGTATCGCCACGCGGTGGTGAGCCCTGTTACAGCGCAGGAAGCACATGAAGTCGCCCAGCCAATCGCTGATGCGAAAACCCAGCACTTCGGTGAAGAACTTCACGGCCTGCACAGGCTGCGGTGAATGCAGCACGACGTGGCTGATGCGGATGGGAATGCCTTCCCAGCGCCCGATCTCCCGGCTGGGGCTGCGCGACACGTCGCTGGAGATCTGAAGCGGAAGGCCGTCCGGGCTGAAGCAACGAAAGCCGTATCCGCCTCCTGGCCCCGTCAGCGCGCGCGGCGGATGGATGATTCTGCATCGCGCTTCGATGACCTGCTCGAGCAGCGCATCGACATCGCCGCGGCTGTCGGCGGCCAGAGCGAGGATGTCGAGATGATTGGCGTTGGAGCGGCGTAGCCGTACGACGTAGGACTCGTCGTGACCCTGCGCCTTGAACCAGACCATATCGCGTTCGGCAGCAACTTCCGCGAGGCCCCACTTCTCGGCATAGAAGGCGCGCTCGATCTCGAGTTGGGTCACGCCATAGCCGACGTGGCGGATCTCTGTCACTCGGCTCATGGGTACTCCTTACTCAGATCGGTCGCGAGGTTACGTCGAACATTTCCGCCGTCGCCTTTGCGTTATCGACAGGCGGGCCTTGGCCGAGCTGTCCCCGGCAGATAGCGAGACTCTCGCGCACGATGTAGGCGCAGCGGTCGAAGCGACGCGCGCGATAAGCCGTGAACGCGGACTCGAGGCTCGGATGGTTCGACAGCTCCTCAGCCAGTACCAGGCTGTCTTCGATGGCGAGCCCGGCTCCTTGTCCCAGGTGTGGGGTGGTTGCGTGCACCGCATCGCCCAGCAGCACCACACGCCCGTGGTGCCATGGCCTTCGACCAGCAGCTTCTCCAGCGGGCGATAGACCACGCCGTCGTCATCGGTGATGGCACGAGCCAAGTCGCGGATCGCCGGTGCGCAAGAGGCAGTCTTGCTGCGCATCCGCGCGGCAAGGCCCTCGCGTGGGTAGTGCGGGTTTTCCGGCTCGGGTGTGGTGAGGTACATGTACATCAGCTCCCTGCTGATCGGCACGAGGCCCGCACCGATGGCGCCATTGTAGGCGTGCAGCGCATCGAGTCCCGGGAGGCGCGGCAGGTTATAACGCCAGACCGCCTGGCCTGTGAACTCGGGCTTCGGCACTTCCGGAAGGATTATCGAGCGGGTCTGGGAATACGCGCCGTCGGCGCCGATCACCAGATCGTAGTTGCCACTCGAATGGTCGGAGAAGTGCACGTTCACGGGCGCAAAAGGGGCATCCTCGATGGCCGCGGCGGTGACGCCGAGACGAAGTGTGGCACCCGCGCCGATCGCCGCATCGCCCAGCACTTTCTGCAGCGCGCGCCGGCTGATCCCCAGATTGGCGGGCCGTTCGGCCAGGAGCCGGTGCGAGGGCACGCGCGCCACCCTCGTACCATTGGGGGCGAAGACCTCGACGGCATCGAAGCCCACTCCGGCGTCGACGTACTGATCGAGAATCCCCAGCGCGTCGAGCGCACGCAGCACATTTCCCTGCTGGATGATCCCGACGCCGTAGACCGACCACACTGGGTCCTTCTCGATGATCTGCACCCGGAAGCCGTGCTGGCGCAGCGCAATCGCCGCCGTCAGGCCGCCGATCCCCGCGCCGATGACAAGTACGGACAAAGCTTTCAATCTGCCTGCACTCCGCGTCTGTGTGCGGTGCGCGCAAGCATATCTCGGCGTCTCTTGATGTTTTAGTGGCTGATCGCTACTCGAGCGCTGTGAACACGGCCTGACCGACGCGGCTCGCGGCAAGAGCGCTGCCAGCGATGCCCTGCGTGAGCGTGCCCGCGATTCCGATCAGGGTCGCCCGATGAACACGCCGTCGCGTGGCATCCGGAGCTGCGACCCTTCCGAAACGACGCTCGGTTCGAGGCGCTGACGGCGCGGCTCGGTCTCATGGACTACTGGGAGATAAACGGACCGCCGGACGGCTACGAGATCACACTTGGCAGGCTCATCGAGCGCTGCCACCGAGGGTCGAGGTCAATGCATCCTGCCGTAATGTCACTTCCCAGGCTAAAGCGGATCGGGCTCGCGTTCGTCTTCTTGTGGTTCGCAATTGGCGGTGTGGCCCACTTTGCCGCGACCCAATTAGAAATGAGCATCGTTCCGCCCTATATTCCCTGGCCACGTGCTGCCGTCTTAGTAAGCGGCGTTTTTGAGCTCCTGGGCGCGGCGGGTCTGTTATTCGCGTCGACTCGTCACCTCGCTGGCTGGGGCCTATTCGTTCTCACCCTTGCCGTGACGCCTGCGAATGTGTACATGCTGCAGCGACCCGACCTGTTCGGCATCCCGGCGTGGGTATTGACCGCGCGCCTGGCGTTTCAGGTGGCTCTCTTGGCGCTCATCCTTTGGAGTACGACGATCTTTGCCTCCTCGCAGGCGCGCAGATAATCGTCGACGACGTCGAGCGCGACAGGTCCAAGCTCCGCCGCCACCGCGTCCCTGATCTCGCCCACCGTTCTCTTGCCGTCGATGAAATTGACGATCTCATAGGCATAGATTGCGCCGCTTTCCTGCTCCTTGAGCAGCGAGCTGGAATCCGACTCGAGCAACGTGATTCTGGCGAAGCGCTCGGCTCCCAGACGATCGAGCAGCACGTTATCGTTCTGATAGGTCATGGGCCCGAAGTCACCCACGCGAACAGGGACGCGCGCGGCCTCTGGGTTGTCGCGCCAGGGCGCCACCGGGGCGGCCCCGTGAGCCCCGCGCTGCTCGGCGATGCGATCTATCCATCGGGTCAGTTCGGCCGCCTGATCCTTGAGGGCGTCCAAACCCAGCGTCAGTTCCGGCGGATTGCCATGCGTGAACACGGCCAGGGATCGGAGTCCGGCCTGCTCGCGCTGCAGCATCTGCGCAATGAGATTGCGGGCCTCGTACCAAGCGTCACCAGGATCGAGCTGCGTATCCAGCACGAGAGCCTGGGCACGCTCGAAGCCGTGGGCCAGCCTTCCAAGTGCCCGAGACGCGAGCACTGGAAACGCCAAGGACGATTGCGCGGCATCGAGCGTTGCAAACGAGTAGCCCGCAGCGGCACCGAGCAGTGCGACACGGCGCAGCTTGGTCGCGTCGATCTGCTCCAAAGTGTCGTGATCGGTGTGAATGTAAATGTCCGGCCAGTCACGCAGGTATAGGGCAGGCACGGCAATCGTCGATGAGTCGTAATCATCGTGATCGCTGCCTTCCGCGTACGGCGTCTCGTCGACCAAGAATGCATTGCGCGTGCCCGAAGCGCCGTTGCGTTCCTCGATGACGGCTGCCTCTTTCTGGCTGCCGTCCGCCGCGTATGCGCTGGCTGCGTCGCGGATGGCTTCGGCAAAGATGTCGCCGATGTCGGTGATGAAAGTGGGCAGTGACCAGGGCGTCTCCGTGACGTGCAGCATGGATTTGTTCTTGAACGGATCGCCGCCCACCATGTCCATGTGTACGTCGGCGCGCAGCTTGCCCCTGATGTCGGGGTGCGCGCTCAAGTAAGCCATCGTGCCCTCGACCTCAGGGCCCCAGATGAAGCGCAGAGTCCGTTTCGGACGCGCCAGGCTCCCCGTGGCGATGAGGCGATTGAGGATTCGCGCGGACTCCAGAATGGTAACGCAGCCGCTGCCGTTGTCGTTGGCGCCGGGCCTTTGATGATCGAGGTGACAGCTGTAGACGATCTCTCCGGCGCCCGCATCGCTGCCAGGAATGGTGCCGGTGACCACCGTCCAGTGCCCGGGTCCGACCTCCGCCTGGACTTGCGCACTGAGCGTCACGGGCCCGCTCGCCAGTTGCGCACGCAAGGCCGCTGCGCCGGCGTGCGACACCATGAAGGCGAATCCCTGCGGTAGCGTCGCATCGAGATGCCCCCAGCGCACGATGCTCGAGTCGAGACCCGACCAGGCGGTGCTTTGGTTCGACATGTCGCTGACGATGCCAGCCGCGCCGTATCGCACGACCGCCAGGCGCTGCACCGTCGACAAAACGCCGTCGGCCAGCACGATCTTGCCGCGCACGTCCTTGCCGGCGTAGTCCGCCTCCGCAGTGCCGGCGCCGACATCGACGAGCGCCGTCTCAACCTCGGCGCTGTGGCTGTAGTCGGCCAGCCGGATGGGCTCTGTCGACCAATCGCCGATCAAAGTGTGCTGGGAGCCGACCTGCCACAGCCGCGCGTAGCCGACGCGCCATGCCAGATGCGAGCGCATCAGACCGTAGTGAATCTTGCCGTCGATCGGGAACTGCTCGGCACGCGCGTCCTGCAAGCCATACTCCTTCGCTCTTGCGAGAATCAGGTCGGCGGCCTGATCGAATTCAGGCGTGGCGGGCACGCGATGCAAGCGCGACAGAGCGCGCAGGTTCTCGTAAGGCGCCACCCCATTGGCCTCCTTGCGAATGGCCGACCACTGCGCCTGTGAGAGGAACGGAGGCTGCGCCCGCGCAGGGCAGCAGATCGACCAAAGCGCTGCGGCGGCTGCGCAGAACAAAGCAACTCTCATCACCTGACACCTCCCAGTGGCCCCTTCGGGGGACTTTAGCCGAAGCGGCAGCGGCACGCTGATTGATGGATACTGATCGAAACCGAAGCAGAAGGTTGAGCCATGCAGATCAAGGATCGCGTCTTCATTGTCACTGGCGCTTCGTCCGGAATCGGGTTGTCGACCGCCCGCGCCCTGGCGGAGCGGGGGGCGAAGGTTGCCTTGCTCGCCCGGAGCACCGGCACGCTGAAGGAGTTGGCCCAGCAGCTCCCGGGCAGCCTGCCTGTCACGGCAGACATGACGCAGTTCGACGCCGTGCGCGAGGCCGTTCACGCCACGCACAGGCACTTCGGCCGCGTCGACGGGCTCGTGAACAATGCAGGGCGAAGTTATGCCGCCGCAGTGGAGGAGATCGATCCCGCTCTGTTCGACGAGATCTTCCACCTCAATGTGCTTGGGCCGATCATCGCGATGCAGGCCGTGATTCCGCTGATGCGGGCGCAAGGCGGTGGAAGCATCGTGAACATCAACTCGGGCACCGCGTTCGGGGCGATTCCGCAATACGGCGTTTACTCTGCCTCGAAGCGAGCTCTTCTGGGATTCAGCCTCACGGCCCGCGCCGAGCTGGAGAAAGACCGAATCGTTGTCAGCGAGATCTACCCGGTCATCACCGCGACCAATTTTGGCAAGAACAGAATGGGGAATCCCGCCGGTGGCGGACCGTCGGCCAATTACGCCGAGGGCGACAAACCTGAATTCGTGGCCGGCCTCGTTCTGCGGGCTATCGAGGAGGGGCAGGCGCAATATTTCGCGAACGAACGCCTTCGCAAGATGGCAGGCATCGCGGCCTAGCGGTCTCAAATGGAACGGCTGGCGCGACGTGAGGCATTCAGGCTCTTGGGTGGGGCCGCCCTCGCTGCGCTCCCGGCGATGAGGTCTCTGGAGGCCGCATTGACTGCCGCGCCTGACGACACCTCCGAGCCCCTGCACTTCTTGAGCGTCGTAACTCTCGCGTCACGAATTGCATCAGGTGCTCTGTCTCCAGTGGATGTCGCGCGCCACATGCTGGATCGCATCGCACGGCTCGACCGGCATCTCAAAAGCTATGCGACGGTCACCGCCGAGCAGGCACTTGCCGAAGCACGCACGGCAGGGGACGAGATCCACGCGGGTCGGTACCGCGGCGCACTGCATGGCGTTCCAGTCGCAGTCAAAGACCTCTGCTATACAAAGGGCGTGCGCACCATGGGGGGGACGCCGGTGCGCAAGGACCTGGTGCCGACGTTCGATGCCACCGTCGTGTCCCGGCTGCGTGAGGCGGGTGCCGTCATCCTCGGAAAGTTGAATCTTTCGGAGGGGGCCGCGGCAGGCTACAACCCGGCGCTGGATGTGCCACTGAACCCGTGGAATCCCGATCGATGGCCCGGCATGTCATCCAGTGGTTCCGGGGTCGCCGTCGCGGCCGGCCTGTGCTTCGCGGCGATCGGCACGGATACCGGGGGTTCGATTCGCATGCCCTCATCCGCTAACGGGGTTGTGGGCCTGAAGCCGACCTATGGACGCGTGAGTCGATATGGCGTGCTTGCGATGGCCGAGTCACTCGATCATGTCGGGCCGATGGCACGCCGGGTCGCGGACGCATCATTGATGCTTGATGCGATCGCCGGGCGCGATACCAAAGATCCGACTTCGCTTGATGTTCCACTCCCGCACGCGTTCCAGCGCATCCACGCGGGATTGCACGGCGCACGCCTCGGCATCGACCGCGACTATGCGCTCAAAGGTATCGACGGCGGGCAGGCCAAAGCCATCGAATCAGCACTCGGCGTTCTGCGTGACCTCGGAGCGCGGATCATCGAGGTCAAGATGCCTGATGTTTCCCACGTCGTAGACATCTGGCAACCGATCTGCGCTCATGAGATGGCGGCTGCGCATGCTGCGACGTTTCCCTCACGCGCGGCTGAATATGGACCTTATCTGCGCGAGTTCCTGGAGTTCGGAACGAGAGTCGGCCCCGAGCAGCTCGCGGCTGCGCGCAAGGGACGTCAGGCGCTCACCGAGCAGCTGAATCGGCTGCTCAGTTCGGTCGACGCGATCGTAGGGCCTGCCGGTGGCGATCCGGCGTGGCCGATCACGCATGCCATCCAGGTCGGCCCGCTGGCCGCCTACCACGCGGCTTGGTCGGCGGCGGCGCCCCGCTCCGCGGAGTTCACGATGCCGATGGATCTCGCAGGTGTGCCTGCGATCTGTCTGCCCGCGGGGTTCTCATCCGACGGCCTGCCGTACAGCATCCAGTTCACGGGACATCAGCTTAACGAGGCCATGCTCGCAGGCATCGCGTATGCATACGAGACGGCGACCCCGTGGCACAACCGCCACCCCCCGGATCAGGAAGCAACCCAGCTGATGAGCCGGATTCGATCCTGAAGTCGCTTGCGATACCGTCGGCTCAACGGCAGCCTTACCTTGGATTTCAGTACGACCTCGTACTCGCCAGCGGCCTGCAACTCCAGGGCGCGAATCCGATCAAGATTTACGACGACGGAGCGGTGAATGCGAACAAAGTTTTCCTCACCGAGGTCCCGCTCGAGCTCCGAGAGCGACCTGCGCAACACGTGCGTTTCGCTGCCCACGTGAACGCAGGCGTAATAGCCCGCGGCTTCGATCCAGTCGATGTCCGCGACACTCAGGAAGAGCACCTGGCCCTGCGCTTTGACTACGAGACGGTCGGCCACTCGGGGTTGGCGTCCGTAATGAGCGAGCTTTTCCTTCGCGCGATCCAGCGCGCGGCCAAAGCGTGCGTCGTCAAATGGCTTCAAGAGGTAATCGAGCGCTCCGGCCTCGAATGCGCGCAGTGCATATTCATCGTAAGCGGTCACGAAGATCACGGTTGGCGGCAGCTCAGTGCCCAATAGCTCGAGCACGTCGAAGCCACCGCATTCAGGCATCTGCACATCCAGAAACACGAGGTCCGGTTTCGACTTCCTGATCTCCTCAACCGCCTCCAAACCCGGACTCGCATTCGACGACCGAGCCGACGTCTGGGTCACGGCGCAGCAACACCGTCAGATTGCGCCGCGCCAATGATTCATCGTCCACGACGAGAGCCCGGATCGGGGCTCGCAGTTTATCGAGGAGCGGCATTTACGCTTCCCTGAAGGGCAGTGTCACCATGACCTCCACACCGCCGGGATCGGCAGTTCCTCAGTTGCAGTTGGATTCGCTGCCGTGCAGGATCTGCAGCCGCGTGCGCAGATTGGCGATCCCGACGCCCGACCTGAGGTGACTTCCCAATCCGTCGGTACGGCCGGCCCGTCATTGTAGATCCTCAAACAAAGATTTCCGTCGTGACAGGCGCCCGCAACGAGTACGGTTGCCTCCGGCGACACGCTTGGCTATACCGTGCTTGATGGCGTTCTCCACGAGCGGCTGCAGGAGTAGATTGGGTACCTGCGCACGCAGAACTTCCTGGGGAATATCCACGCTGCACCTGCAGACGCTCTCCGAAGCGGATCTTCTGAATCTCGATGTAGCGCTGCAGATACTCGACCTCTTCTCGCAGCGCGACCTGCGAGCGGTGTGAGTCCTCTGAGGCGCGCCGCAGGAACTCGCTCAGTCCGACGATCATGCTCACCGCGGCGTCGTTTCGGTGATCGCGCACCAGGCCGGCGATCGAATTGAGCGCGTTGTACATGAAGTGCGGCTCTATCTGCCTGCGCAGCGCCGCGAGCTGAGCTTTCGAGAGCTCCTCATTGAGTCGCGCAGTCTCGGTGATCTGGCGTGCCATGCTCTCGCGAGCATCGAGCGACATAGGTCACGGTCAATATCAGCGCATACGCGATCAGGAACGTAACCACCTGAAACATGAGTGTCGTGCTCCAGGTGTCCACGAATTTGGCCATTTCCGATTGCCCCAAGGGTTGAACACACCTGGAGCACTGCAGACCATGCCTCGGAGACGGCGCTGATGCTTGCGAACGCCGCAGGTGGATGCCGACCGATCGCACGCTCGTCGCGCGAGCGATCGGATATTCGCCGCGCCAGCCGAATTACGAAGGGGTGGCCAGCGCCCACGGCAGCCAGGACACCAGCTCGATGGCGAAAAGTGGCAGCCATGGGTGATGCCTGCCCTCTGCATGCATCTGCAGCACTGTTTGGCTTGCGTCGAACAGTGCGCCGGCCAACCAGACGCCGGCAATCCAGCGCCAGTGGGTCGAGATCACGGCGGGGTGCGTTGTCCTCATGGCCATCACTCTACGCGAACGCATTGCTCGCACGAAAGCAATGATGCAGCGAGTGAACGTCCCGGTGCAGTAAGCGGTCTTCGGTCGCCCGGTCGCGCGCTCTACACTGAGCTCGAAAACTGATCGGAGGGACGGAGATGAAGAAGAGCACGCTCACGCTGTGGCTTTCAATCTGGTTTCTTACCGTGGCCTGCCTGTTGTGTGCAACGGCAGTGATCGGCCCGGCTGCGGCAAGTGGAGCAAACCCGCGGGCTGCCACCGACCCGCGCCTCGATCTGGTCCGAGCGCTTGAGGCTAAAGGCCCTCATTCAACGCTAGGGGAGCACGCGAGGTTCATGGGCCGCCTGATCGGAACATGGGACGTCGAATACACCGACTTTTCGAAGAGCGGCAAGGTCACCCACCGCACGGGCGAACTCATCTTCGGGTGGGTCATGGACGGGCGCATTGTTCAGGATCTTTGGATCGTCGATCCATCGGATTCCGGCAAGGAGCGTGAGGTTTACACGGATCTGTTCTATTTCGACCCGAAGAGCGACACCTGGTCGACGGCTTTCATCGACCCGGAGCACCCTTCGGTCGCCAGATTTACCGGCGGAACGGCAGGCGACGATCGCCTGGTTCTCGAAAGCAAGGACTTCGGCGCAATTGACACTCGGTGGTCGTTCAACGATATCGGTACCGGCTCTCTTGTGTATCGCGCCGAGGAGTCGAGCGATGGTGGAAAGACCTGGACTCTCCAGTCGGAATACCACATGAAGCGGCGACAGAACCCGTGAGCTCTACGATGCGCTCAAGTGTGATCACCCTTTGTGCATTGTTTGCGGTGCAGTCGCCTGCGCAGTCCGTCGAACAAAATATCTCCAAAGCCGTGCTGGTTACGGGCGCCGGCAGCGGTATCGGCCGCAAGATCACCGAGCGGCTCGCCGCAGACGGGTATTTCGTGTACGCCACAGCGCGCAAGGAAGAGGAGCTGAAGGGGCTCGGAGCAATAAAAAACGTCCAGGCGGTGCACCTGGATGTCACCCAACCCTCGGACGTCGCGGCCGCATTAGAGACCGTAAAGAAGGCCGGCCGTGGCCTGTATGGACTCGTCAATAATGCCGGTACCGCCACCGTCGGCTCGATCGCCGACATGACTGCGGAGGAGTTCGACATTGTCATGAAGGTGAACGCATATGGACCTGTGATGGTATCCAAGGCATTCGAGCCACTGGTCCTTGCCGCAAAGGGAAGAATCGTAAACATCGGCTCGGTTTCCGGGATCCTTGCGAGCCCCAATATTGCGGCGTACGTCATGAGCAAGCACGCAATCGAGGGGTTTACGGACTCGCTCGCAGCGCAGCTCGCACCTCTGGGGGTTCAAGTCAGCGTCGTCGAACCCGGCGCGTTCAGATCCAGCATCGACCAGAAAATGCGGGCGCGGCTCGCAGAATATGGAGAGCCGTATGTGCGCAAGACCTACGGATCAAAGATCGAGCCGGCTGACCTGTATCCCGAATCCGATGAGGTCGCAGTTGCGGTCGAACAGGCGCTGTTCGGGGCGAATCCGAAGCGCCGCTACATGGTCATTCCGCGCCACGCGCAAGACCCACTGAATACCCACCTGGCAGAGCGGACGATTCGCAAGCAGATCGAGCAGCTCGTGCAGCTCAACGAAGGTCAGCCTTACACCTTCGACCGCGCGACTCTGATCAAGATGCTCGACGAGGCGCTTGCTACGGCTCGACCACGAACCAACTAAGTGGTGGCGGGCTCGTCGATGCCCTCGGGGCTTGCCAGCACGACGATGTAGCCGTCGGCATCGCGCAGCCACAACTCGCGGTGCTGCGCGTTCGGGTTGAGTTTCTCCTCGATCTCATGTGCGCCGAGGGCGCGAGCGCGCGCGACTGCCGCGGGGTAGTCATCGATCTCGAACCACACGAGCACGCCGTGCCCGACTGGCGCGCGGTTCGGATCGGAGAGATTGGGATGATCCTCCTCATCCCAGGCGTGAAGTTGCAGGACGAGCTCGTCGCCGACGTAGATCCGCCGGTAAAGATGATCGTGATCGCTCGGCGGACTTCCCGTGGGCTCCGCGCTTCCGAGAATGCGTGCATACCACCGAGCCGATTCCCGGACGTCCCGTACAGCAAGAATCGGCTGGGCTTTGACGCTCATGAAGCTTACATATCTGGCATCCGCGGCGACCTCTAGAGCGCCTCAAGGAACGTCACGAGGTCGGACTGCTGCTGCGCCGTGAGCCCAATATTAAAGCGCTGGTTATAAAAGGACACTAGGGTCGCGAGATCTTTGGCAGACCCGTTGTGGAAGTAGGGCGCGCGCGCCGCCAGTCCACGCAGGATCGGCCCCTTGGTCTTGCCGACGTCGGTCCATTTGCCGCTGATCATCGCCTTGCCGGGATCGGTCACCTGCACCGTGGCACCGGTGGAGCTCGTGAGCGTATAGACCGGCAGGTTGGCGAGGTCGAGCTCGTTGTTGGCGCTGCCGTCGTTGTTGGTCGGGTGCGCCATCGTGAGCCCGATGTTGATCGCCAACGCCGTCGAGTGATTGCCGACGTTGGGATTGTTGTGACACAGCCCGCATCCAGCCACGACATCCTGACCGGCCAGGGGGTCGGCGGGATTGTAGAGGGGATCGGATGGGACGCTATTGAGTCCCGGCACGTCATGAACGACGAAGGTGGTGTTGTTGAAGATCGCCTCGCCGCGCCCGATCGCCTGCTGCACGGGCGAGAGGCGGCGATGCTCCGCGTTCGAGGGCTCCCACGCGGAGTAAATCGTGAAGACTGTGTTGCTGAACGGTGGATTCAATGGATCGTTGACCCCGATCGAGAACGCCGGCGCCAGCGTGTTCTGCACATAGTCTGCCCCGCCCTGCGCGCCGAGATCCAGCAGCGCGATTCCGAGATTGGGTACGAGAACGACCTGCGCCGTGGACAGACCCGTTTCGAACGTGACGATATCCTGCTGGGCCTGCGTACCGACGATCGGCGCACCCTGTGCGTGATCCGTCGTGGCCGAATTGGCCTGATCGGCCAGATTGAAGAGCAGCGGAGCCGTACCCTGCTCACCGGCCAGCGTCGTGATCTTCTGCAAACTCTCGCGTCCGTCCCACATCACTGCCGACAGGAACATCAGGTTCGTCGTAGGCAGCGGTCGCCTGAACAGGAACAAGTCTCCCGAGATGGTCGATGAACCGGGTGCAACGGCACACCCTTTGGGGTTGCTGGCGGAGGCCAGGGTGAAATTCGCCGTCGCAGGAATCGCGAGCTGAATGCGAATCACGCCGTACTTGAGGACCATCGACGAGTTGGCGCTGTTCGGTCCCTGATTGCTCGACACGGGCGGGCAGTCCGAGCCATCGACCGGGTCGAACAGCGGGTCTCTACGCTCGAGCCGCTCCGCGTGAAGCGGAGTAAATGTCCAGGCGTCCGCCTCGACGTGGCAGGTGCCACAGGTGCGGCCATTGGACCCGAGTTTGGCAAAGAAGCCGTTCGTCGAGCCGGTATCGAATCTGCCCGTCGAAGTGCTTTCCAGCACGCCGACCTGATCCAGGCTCAACGGAGGTCCCACGCCGGTATCCTGCGCCATCGCCGGAACGTTGGCGCACACTGCCCCGAGGCCCATGAGCAAAGGCAGGAGGTGGGCTGCAGTACGGCTCGCGGGACGCGTGTACGACATATTCATCCGGTCGACTCCCTGCAGATTCATGGCGGGACGTTGAGATAAACGGATTTCGCAATCGAAACACGACACCTTCGTAAGGAGATTGTCAGGGCGGCGTGTTTACGCCATTCTGGATCTGACGATCCCTCGTACGGATGGCACCATGCTGCAGGGGCAGCTCGAGCAGCTCATCGAGTCGGCGGAAAAAGGTGAGGCAGCCTCGCGTGAGGAGCTGTTCGGGATCCTATATGGCGAGCTGCATCGACTCGCACAGCGCGAGTTGCGCCGCGGCTCCTCGCTCACGATCAGCCCGACGACCCTGCTGCATGAAACCTACCTCAAGCTCTCGGGGCTTGACTCCGCCAGATTTCCGGATCGCGCACGCTTTCTCGCCTATGCCGCCCGGGCCATGCGCGGTTTGATCATCGACTATGTACGCAGCCGCTGTGCCCAGAAGCGAGGAGCCGGTTTCGAGATCACCGCGATGCCGACGCAGGAGCCGCAGCAAGCCGCGGATGCACAGGAGCTGGAAGGCATCGGTGAGGCGCTCACGGCTCTCGGGCAGATCGATCCGCGCCTCGCACAATCGTAGATCTCAAATTCTTTTGCGGCTTCTCCTTCGGCGAGATCGCAGGCGTAATGGGCGTCTCTGAGCGCACGGCGCAGCGCGACTGGGACAAAGCCCGTATTTTGCTGCAGCGCCATCTGATTGATCACGGCGCGCCCGTGGGATGACGCAAACCGATACCGCGCGCCAGTGGACCCGTGTGCTGGCACTGCTGGATGAGGCGCTGGAGCTCCCACCCGCGCAGTGCGAGGCGTGGCTCGATGCCCTCGCGTGTCAGGACGCTGCGCTCGCCGCGCAGCTGCGGGAGCTACTCGCACTGCATGCAGCCAACTGCGCATCGGGCTTCATGGAGCGCTCCCCGCTCAGCCTCGCAGAAGACCTCGCCGGAGGGCAGATCGGCCCTTACTCGATCGAGCGCCTCCTTGGACGAGGAGGCATGGGAAGTGTATGGCTCGGGCATCGCAACGATGGCAAGTTTGAGGGCCGCGCTGCGATCAAGGTCCTCGAGCGGCGCGGCACGGGCAGCAGTTCTGCCAGCCAAATCAGGCACGAAGCGAGTCTGCTCGCCCGTCTGTCACACCCTCACATCGCTCGCCTGCTCGATGCAGGGGTGCGCGAGAACGGCCAGTCGTATCTCATTCTCGAATACGTCGAAGGCGAGCCCATCGATCGGTACTGTGCCCGGCACAGGCTGCCGCTTGCGGCACGGCTGCGGCTGTTTGTCACGATGCTCGATGCGGTCGCACACGCACATGCGCACTTGGTCGTGCACCGCGACCTCAAGCCGTCCAACGTTCTCGTTACCGCTGAAGATGTGGTAAAGCTGCTCGATTTCGGCGTCGCCTCACTGCAGGCCGAGGCTGATAAACGAGATGCGGACGTGCCGGGGGCGCTGACGCCCGGCTACGCTGCTCCGGAACAGCTGCGTGGTGAGCCGGTTACGACTTCGGGTGACGTATACGCCCTCGGGGTACTGCTGTATGTACTGGTGACCGGTGAGCATCCTTTTTGGGCACACAGCACCACCGAAACCGAGCTCATGCGGGCGACCCTGTCCGAGGATCCGGAGCTTGCATCGGGGCGCCTTGCGAAGGCGGCAGAAAGCCGCCGCGTACGCGGTGATCTCGATGCGATCATCACGCGCGCGCTGAGCCGGGAGCCGGCCAGGCGCTACGCGACGGCAGCGGACTTCGCCGCTGATCTTCGCTCGTACCTCGGCAATTTCCCGGTGCGGGCCCGGCCCGCCACGCGCACCTACATTGCCCGGAAGTTTGCACAGCGCCACCGTGGCGGCGTGCTGAGCGCCGCGCTCACAGCACTGCTGCTGCTCGCAGCGAGCGTTGTGACGACGCTGCAGACGCTCGAGGCGCGCAGACAACGCGACTTCGCACGCATGCAGCTTGGCAGAGCCGAGGCGATCAATGATCTGAATTATTACGTCGTCAACGATGCCGGACCCGCAGGTCAGCCCATCACGGTCAGAGGACTGCTGGCGCGCGCCGAACATGTGCTCGAGCGCCAACGCCTCAACGACGCGAACCGGGTGGTGCTTCTCGCATCGGTCGGTCAGGAGTACGAGGCCCAGGGCGATCACATATCTGGCATGCGCATACTCAACCAAGCGTACGCGCTCTCGCGCAGGGTGTCCGACCCGGCGGCACGCGCGCAGGCGGCGTGCGACCTGGCGGGTGCGCTCAGCAACGAGGGTACATCGCCACGGAGCAATGCACTGATCGAGGAAGGGCTGCGCGAGCTGCCCGATGCGCCGGAGTTCGCCCTCGACCGTGCCAACTGCCTCGAGTGGGGCCAGGTGGTGGCGACCAACGTAGCCGACATGCAACTCGCACTGCAGCGCAGCCAGGCGGCCGTGAAAGTCCTCAAGCAGGTGCCGTTCCCGCATGAAGTGGCAGACTTGCTTGCGGATGAATGGCTCGCCTCGACTTTGCGCTATGCCGAGCACTACCGTGAAGCCATTGACGTTTTTGCGCGCGGATGGTCACGCCTAATCGCTCTTGGCCGAGACGACACTGTCGGCGCGAGCATATTGCTCAACAACTGGGCCGTGGTTCTAGTGGATCTTGGCAGGCCGCTGGAAGGAGAGCGGCTGCTGCGGCGCTCGATCGCTCTGGGCGAGAGCGGCTCGGCCGGTCAGTCTGCATCTCCCACGAAGCTCAACAACTACGCGCGCACGCTGATCGAGCTCGCACGCATCGATGAAGCCGCGAGTGTCGCCGCGCGCGCTTATCAGGAGGCGAGACGCCTCGGCAACCAGTCTGCGATTTTCGCGAATCGACTGAGGACCGCCCGGATCTGCACGGCGCAGCGCAACTTTTCGTGTGCGGCGGCGGCGCTCGACGAGGCGGAGCCTGTGATGCGCAGGGTCCTTCCCGCCGGACATTTCGACTTCGCCCTGCTCGGTGCAGAGCGCGCACTCCTTGCCCGCGCGCGGGGTGACCTTCCGGCCGCGCGGAAGCTGATTGATGATGCGATCCGGATCGCGGAGCAGGCGAGCCAGCACGGCGGCTCGCTTTTCGTCCCGATCTTTCTGACCTATCGAGCTGACATCGAGCTGGCCGCCCACCAACCGTCACCGGCTGATGCCGACCTGCACCGGGCACTCGAACTGCTCCTGGAAGATGCGCGGCCCGGCGACTACTCCGTTTTCGTCGGCCGTGCCGAGCTCAGCCTTGCGCGGGTGCTGGGCTCTGAGGGCAGGACCGCCGACGCGCAGCGGCAGGCTCAACTCGCCGCGCAGCAGCTGGCACGGGCCGAGGGAGCCGATAATCCGGAGACTCTGGCCGCTCTCCGGCTCGCAAAAGGTACTTGACGCCTAAACGGTGTGAGCGCTCGTTCGCAACCATTCGTTACACCGTTTGAATGTGTTCCACCGATAATCCGCCACCATGAAGCGAGTTGGATGGTTGTGCATTGCCATCGTTTCTTGTTGCGCGCAGCTCGAGGCGCAGGAGAACACTCGTGACGTCCCCTCCCAATCCCGCAAACATCGCAAGCGCTCCATTTTCGGCCGTAGGAACTCAGCAGTTCGCGCGCAATTTCGCAGACGGCAATCGGATGACGCGCACGGTCCGCGTCACGCACTACTATCGTGACGCTGCGGGTCGGACGCGAATCGAGCGAGAAATCTCGCAACAATCTACCGGAGCACAAGCGTCGCTTCAGAAGATCTTCATCGAGATCAGTGATCCGACCCGTGCCGAACGCTATCTCCTCGATTCGCGAACCAGGACGGCCATCGTGCTCAAGGGCCGCAGCGCATCGCATCTGACTCAGCCGCCTTTTGCCCCTCCGGGTATCACGGTGCGATTCGGCGGCCTGACAATCGGCCCGAAAGAGCAAGGCTGGTCCCAGCCCCAACCGCTCGGGGAACAGGTCATCGAGGGCGTGAGGGTTGTCGGGACGCGCCGCGAGTACACGCTTGCTGCAGGTGCCATCGGGAATGAAGGGCCAATCGGCATCACGATGGAGCAGTGGTTCAGTCCGGATCTCGGCATGATCGTTAGCAAGACTGGACATGCGACAACAGGTGGTGATTGGGGCTACCACCTTGAGCACATCGTGCAAGGCGATCCAGATCCGAGCTTGTTCGCGATTCCCTCGGACTACACGCGTCAAACCGCTGCGAACTGATCAGCGCTCGCGCTGCGCAGCTTTCAACCTGTTCGTTTCGATCCAGCGGCTCACTTGAGCGTGCAGGATCGAAAGTGGCATAGGACCCTCGTCCAGAACGGCATCATGGAAGGCTCGAATATCGAAGCGGGCGCCAAGAGCTTGCTCGGCCCGCTGACGTTCCGAGAGAAACTGCAACTCGCCGATCTTGTAGGCGAGCGCCTGAGCCGGCCACGCGATGTAGCGCTGCGTCTCCTGGACGACTGACGTTCTCGGGAAGTGCGGTGTTGTCGCGCAGGCAGCTCTCTGCCTGTTCCTTCGTCCAGCCCTTCCAGTGAATCCCGACGTCCATCTCGAGTCGGCATGCGCGCCACATGTCGAACGAGAGACGGCCGAAGTGCTCATACGGATCGCGGTAGACACCCATTTCCTCGCCGAGCTGTTCGGCATAGAGCGCCCAACCCTCCACGAATGCGGTGGGCTCATCCTTACGGCGGAACTGCGGTAAGTCGGTGCGTTCCTGTCCGAGCGCGATCTGCAGGTGGTGGCCGGGTACGCCCTCGTGAAGGATCCAGGCCGGAAGGCCGAAGAGAGGGCTTTCATACGAATGAGCGCCCACGACCACGGCTCCGGATGCGCCCTTTTGTGGGTCACCGAGGTCATAGCCCGAGGAGGAGGCCTCGAGCTCGGGTGGCTTAACCCGGATCGTCCACGTCAGTCGCGGCAATCGGCCAAACCACATCGGCAGCAGACCATCGATGCGCTTGCCGATTTCACTCGCTTTCTCGACATAGGTTCGCAGATCCGGCGCATAGAAGCGCTTTTCAGTGCGCAGCATGACGATGAACTGCGATAGGGTGCCCGTGAAGTCGGTCGCGCGCATCACGGTTTCCATCTCGGACCGGATGCGCGCCACTTCGCGCTCGCCGAGCGCAAACACCTCGTCGGGCTTCATCTCGGTCGTGGTGGAGCGTCGCACCTCGAAGGCATACCAGGCGCGACCATCCGGCAGGCTCGAGGCGCCCAGCTGGGAGCGGCTGTGAGGCAGATAATCCTGCTCGAAGAATGACAGGAGCCTCCGCTGCGCGGGTTTGACGGTTTGTTCGATCGCGGCCAGAGCAGCCGCTCGCAGTGTTGCCTGGCGCTCCGACGGAATAGTCGAAGGCAGCGACCTCAGCGGTCCAAGAAGCGGACTCGCCGGGGCAGGTTGGTCCGCGGCAATCTTGAGAATGGCGAGAACCGACGCCGCCGTCGGTTGCGGTTGGACGAATGCTGTCGCAATGCCGCGCCTGAGGTTGTCGATCTGTTGATCAAAGTAGACAGGGAGTGCCCGCAGACGCGCGATCCATGCCACGGCATCCGCATCCGTGCGGATGACCGTCGTCTCGGCGGCATAGTTTCCGACATTGAAGAATCCGTCTCCGTTGTCGAACGGAATGCGCGCTTCGTCGTAGCGGGCCGACTCGATGCGCACTGCGAGCCGCCACTGCAGCAGGCGTCGAGTCAAGGCGTCTTCGCTGTCCGCGGGCGAGGGCGGCAGGGTCGCGAGTCGCTTTTGCAGTGCCTTGAGGGCGACGGTGCGGTGATCCTCAGCAGCCTTGCTCACATCCGGCCATCCGGGGCCATCCTTGGGGTCTGTTTGCCGCTCGATGGCGGATTCCTCGGCGATGATGGTTTCGAGGTCCGCATTTCGAGCTGCCACAGCGCGCAGCATGGGCGCCATGCTCAGGGCGCACAGGAGCACCGCAGCCGTCTTTCGCATCGTGACTGGGCTCAGCTACCCTCGCTTATTCCGGCTCGGTCTTCAGAAGCGTCCGCAATTGGCTGCGTAGCTCGGGCGTATCGGCATGACCGTGTGCGCTGACGGCGTGGGCCTGGGCCGCGTCGAGGACCTCCTTCTCCGTACCGGAGATCTTGAGGCTGCAGTTCTGCTCACTGGGATACAGCCTGCAGTCGATCGATTTACGAGCGGCGGAGCCTTGTGTTTGAGTGGGCATGGGATCTCCTCGCCTTCAGGCGCGGGCTTCGAAAATGAGATTGAATGGAGTTTGCGCCGCGCGGCGGAATCTCGAGAAGCCGCCGTCGCGGACCACGGAGCGCAGCCGCCCCTCGCCCGCCTGAGCGCCCAGACACAGCCCCACTTCCTGCGAGCGCGAGGCGGGCGTGCAGATGAACGTCGAGGCCGAATAGAAGACGCGGCCGACGGGATTCAGATTTTCCTCGAGCCGATCATTGGCGAAGGGCTCGACGATCATCCACGTTCCGTCCTTCTTGAGCGACTCGCGCACGTGGGCAGCCGCGCCGACCGGATCGCCCATGTCGTGCAAGCAATCGAAGACGGTCACGAGATCGTAGTCGGAACCGGGAAACGTCTTGGCGCTTGCGACCTCGAAGCGCACACGATTCCCCAGGCCGGCATTCTGGGCGGCCTTTCGCGCGTGTACGATCGAGGGCTCGTGGTAGTCGAAGCCGATGAATTCCGAATGTGGATAGGCCAGCGCCATGATGATCGTGGATGCGCCGTGTCCGCAGCCGACATCCGCAACGAGCGCGCCGGACTTGAGTTTCGCGTCCACGCCCTCGAGCGCGGGGAGCCACTCGCTCACCAGGTGCGCCGCATATCCCGGCCTGAAAAATCGTTCCGTGCCGTGAAACAGCGCGGCGTCGTGCTCGTGCCAGCCGAACCCCGATCCCGTGCGCAGCGCCTGCGCCATTTTCGGAATCGCCTTGAACTGTGCGACCGCGATCTGAAAGGCCCCGGGAAGAAACGCGGGGCTGCCTTCTATCGCAAGCGCGAACGCCTGTTCCTCGGTGAGACTGAACATCTGTGTCGCGGCGTTGTACTCGACGTAGCCGCTCGCGGCCTGGGCGGACAGCCACTCTCTGAGATAACGCGGATCGGTCTGCGTGCGCTTGGCGAGTTGCTCGGCGGTCGCGGGTCCCTCCGCAAGGCTCTTATAAAGTCCCAGCTGATCGCCGACGACCACGGTCGCAGCGTGCATGACCGCGCCCAGATCGCCGACGAACTTTCCCACGAATGCCTCGAGTTTGCCTTGGTCGATGCTCATGTTTTAGCTCCTTGAAGCTCAGGCAGCAGATCTTCCAGCGAAAGACCCGACAGATAGCAGACAGATTCGCCGCGGGTCAGGATTTGGCAACGGCCTTCCGGTACAGCGCCTGGGTTTCCGCGGAGGGCTCGACCCCGAAAGTGGCCGCGAGCATCTGTCGGCACTGGCCGTAGGACCGAATCGCCTCAGCGTAGTGACCGCGTTTGGTTTGCACCGCAATAAGCAGCCTGATACAGCGACTCGGATAACGCATCAAGCTCCACGCCTCGGCGGTATGTGAGCTCGGCACGCTCGAGAGCACCCCGCGCCTCCCACAGCTCTCCGATCACCACCAGAGCGCGGAACATCTGGCTCGCCAGGCGTTGCCGGCGACCGAGCACCCAGGGCTTCTCGTCCTCCCCCGCAAGAAAATGCCCGGAGTACAGAGCCATGAGTCCGCTCGCTCACGGCATAGAGTTCTTCCGAGCTCGCTGGCGGCGTCGCGGCCGCCATCGTGCTGCGCGCGGCTGACCGCCCGCTCGAAGGCCCAGGTGTCGAGCCAGCAGCAGCCCATGTTCAACGACAGCCGGCCATCGTCGAGCAGAATTGCATCCTCTCGGCCCAGGAGTTTTCGCAGGCGACGGAGCGTCACTCCAAGCGCATCCGCCGCCGCGTCGGCCTCGGCGTCCGGCCAGAGCTGCTCAGCTGAGCTGCGCCGCGTTCGCCGCCTTTCCACCCTGCGCGATGAGAGCTTTGAGCAGCTCGAGCGGCTTCTGCGGCGCCTTGCGCGCCGATGCGCAGCGGTGCCCCATCGACCGCCAACGCGAATCCGCCCAGGGTTCGGATTCGTATGGGCCACGGCCACGCCTCGATGTCCGCAGACTCCGCGGTGATCGCAAATTCCGCAATCAATGCGCGTGCGTATTCCGTCTCGATGCCGTCAACCAGCGCGAGCGCCAGCAGCCGTCGAAAGGCGGTCACGAGCCAACGGAATGACGCGGCCGACTGCTCCTGCTCTGGCTGCGCATCGAGCGCCTGGCCAGCAGCGCCTTCGCGTGATCCCTGCTCATGAGCCGCGAGCCGCGCATAGGCCTCCACCATGAGCATCAGGGGCTCGTGATGCGCGTGGACCGTGCCGCTGGCCACGACCGCGCCTGCATCACGCAGCTCGAGCGCCCGCTCATGACTGGCCCGCATCGACGAAGGCGCTGGCGATGACCGTCGGGAAACAGGATATTGAAGAACGGGGATCCCGTGCTGCGCGCCGCTTCGAGGCACTGTCCGCCGTGATAGACGGCAAGCGAGGGCTCGCCGAGCGCCTGATAGAGAAGCACGCGGGCAAGCTGATACTGGGCGAGCCTCGCCCGCGCGCGCCGGGTCGACCTTCGCTTCGAGCTGTTGCACGAGCGAGGTGGCCGCCAGCGGAGTCGGACCCATAAGCTGGAGCAGCGAGCGGAAGAACAGATCAAAAAACCGGAACCACGTCATGCCGAAGTCCTGCACGATGGTCCGCAGCCGGTCCAGAGCCTCGAGACCCTTCGTCATACTCTCCCGACGAGCGCCGCGTAGTAGCTGAAGAATACGAGCCAGCCGGCTCGGCGAAACGGCGGCAACTCGCTCTGTCGAACAGTGGAGCGACCTCCCGGACCAGTGCCCGGGCGCCGCGCAAATCGCCCGTGAAGCAAAAATACTCGAGGAGCTGTGTCGCGGTATCGGCGCGCGCCGTCGGGGGCATCTGGTGACTGAGGCGGCCCGTACCACCTGCAGATGCGGACGGCAGCCGCGGGTGCCCCGGCTGGCGCAACATCGCGGCGATCGTGAAGGCGGCGTGCAGACGCAACCGCTCGGTGTCGGAGCGAAATCCCATGCCTGGCCGCCAGCGCGCGCTCGAGCACCGCGATCCAGCGGTCGAGATCCCCGAAGACAGACTGGTCGATATTGTGCGTCTCGATGATGCCGGTCGCGCAGAAGAGCCGCCCGCGCTCATCTCCCGCGCGTCCAGCGCCTCAAATGCGCGGATGAGAGTCGCTCCGGCCCGGGCGGGTCGACGAGGATCAGCGCGCTGCCGAACCATGCCGTCAGCCAGGGCGTCCTGGCCACTTGCGTCCTTGGCAGCAGCGCGATCCATGCCTTGAGCGTGAGCCAGCGGCCGTCCGCCACGAGTCCGCGCGCGTGACTCAGGATGAGCAGTCGGTCGCCGCATCCCAGTCCTCGTTATCGACCCATAGCTTGAGTGCCGCTGAGGGCTCGCGCCTTCTCGAGCAGCCTCGCGGAATCCGCTCGCAGCCCGCGCAGCTCAGCCGCGGAGAGCGTCGTGGTGGCGCGGTTTCGCAGGAACTCCGCGAACAGCGCGTGGAACTGGAAGCTGACCTCCTCGCCCTCGTGCCGGTCGGTAAACAGCCGCTGGCGAAACAGGCCTTCGAGCAGCAGACCCCGCATCCTGGTCGCCGGTGAGGGCCTGCGCCGCCGTAACGGTTACGCGCGGCAGAAACGCCGTGCGCAGCAGCAGCGCCGCGCGTCGGCGTACATCGACCTGCTCGAAGACCTGCCCTGCGAAATAGTTGAAGGCCTGCTCGAATGTCTCGCCGGGCAGTGCGGCCTCCAGGTGCCAGAGACTTTGAGGTGCTCGAGCATGAGCACCAGGCCCGCCGCCCAGCCACCCGAGCGGTCCTGCAGGAGCTTGAGTGTCGGCTCGTCAATCGCGCGCTCGGCCAGGGCTATCTCGCGCATCTCTTCCGCGGTCAGGCGCAGCTCGTCAGCGCCTATCCGGCCGAGCAGCCGGTTCGCTTCAGCGCGCGCCAGCGTCGCCGGCGGATCGACGCGACTCAGCATGAGGATCGTGATCGCCCTCGCGAGTCTCGGCCAGCGCATCGCGCAGGATCTCGTGGAACGGCGCGGTGGACGGCACTTCGTGGCAGTTGTCGAAGACGATCACGGCAGTCGGCGGCAGGCGGGCAGAAGATAGGCGCGAAAATAGCGGCGGGTGAAATTCGGCAGATCGGCGAGATATTCCGGGGTCAGAGCCAGGAAGCGGAGCGCAGGATGCTTGCCGCGCGGCGCGGCGCAGCAAGTGACAGGTAGTGGAAGAACGACGCCGGATCGGCGTCGCCGGCATCGACGTCGTACCAGACTCCCGCCAGGCGCCGCGCCTTGAGGTAGCTTGCGGCGAGCGATGTTTTACCCGCGCCGGGCGGTCCCGCTAATCCAGACCGATCCGCGCTCGCGCGCACTATCGAGTTCTTGGAACAAGCGCTCGCGATCGAGAACACGCAACAGCTTGGGCCGCGTGAGTTTCGCCAGGGCGACGGACGCTGTAGCGATGCGGGCTCTCGTCTAGATGACGGCTCTGGGGTCGGCCTTTTGAGTGAAGATCGACACGATGAGCGCGACGATGAACCCGACGATCACGCCCCCGATCAGCGAGGTGATCGTGATTCCCACGGGCGTCATGATGCTGCCCGTGATGGCCATGGCTTGCTGTGCCTGCGCGCCCGTGATGCCCCGTTGTGCAAGATTGTCCCGCTGAGTCTGCATTGCAGTCGCGATGTATCCGTGATTGATGTATTTGACGTAGAAGTACACGAGCACGGATGTGACGACCGCCGACACGACCGACAGCAGGGTGCCGGATCCCAGGCCCTGCGAATATCGCATCATGCCCTCATGGGTCTCCTTGAACTTGCGATGCGCAAGAACCATGAGCACGATGAGCAGTGCGGTACTGATCAGCGACGTGGCCCAATTTTGCCTGATCGCAGCAAGCGTCACGCCGAGAAAGGTCAGGAACGACAATACCCCTTGGACGACCCCATACTTCGTTGCGATTGCGACGATGCTGGGCGCTCTTTGTTCTTGCATACGCTGCATTCCCCACTGTCTGCGCTTGTGTTCGAGTTCTGGCGCACAACTATAGCCCGCGATTCGCCCGGGCGCAGCCCGTGAATCCCTCAGTCCATCGACACATCCCGGCCGTGATCCGACATGCTCTCTTCCCACGTGCTCCAGCCGGAATTCATCCCATACGGCGAGCGGTGCAGGAGCGCCTCGATCTTGTGGATCTTGCCCTTTTGGACCTTGAACAGCTCGGCGATCTCCCACGTCCAGGGTTGTACCGGTCCCGAGGTGACGGCGCGGCCGTCGGGCACGGTAAAGCTGCGTGTGGAGCCCCCGGAATGATCGAAGAACCCGAACGCAAACACGATTCCGCGCTCCTCGTCGACCGCGACGAAGCGCCGGTCACGGATGCGGGTCACGAAGTGCAGCAGCCCCGACTTGAACTGCTCGAGGCAGCTCCACTGTGAGGAGTAGGTGGTGGAGGTCTTCGGATCGGGTCGTGTTTGGCCCGCGGGCGTCGGTACGTTGGTGCTCTGATTCCCGTTCTCGATGCGGTTGCAATCCTCGGCGAAGGGGTAGTCGCCCTTGCCGTCATTCTGCTGCATGCCGGTGAAGTATTTGTTCGCCGTGGTGATCAGGTCCGCGCGCGACATGCGCTCGGAGACTGGCACGCTCTGCAGATAGACCGGATTGGGCGTGAGCGCATCAACCCGCTTGCCCGCCGCTTCGTCCCGGATCACCAGCTGCTCAATCTCCGTGATTTGGAGGTTCTTGACCTTGAGTCGCAGCGCAATGAGTGCTGGAGTGCCTTGGCTGGGGTCGCGATTGTCTTCTTCGATCGAGCCGAAAAATGCGACCTGTCCTGCCGGAACGTCGGTGACGAACAGCCGGTAGTGACCTCGGGCCCGCATCGTGCGCCACAATCCATCGCCGACCAAAAGCTGCTGGCCGTCCTCCGTGAAGCGCACTCCGGCGGCCAGTGGCACCATCGTCGGCTGATGCGCGACGAGCGCGTCAAGATATCGATCGACATAGCTTTCAAGGCAGGAGCGCGCGCAGCTCTCTTCGCTCCAGGCACCCGGACTCGCCGCAATCCCCATCAGGCAAAGTGCAACGGTCCGTAGCATCTTGGTCATGGCTTGAGCGTCGCCGCGATCGTGTGAATCTCATCGGGCGTGTGCTCACCCGCGAGCGGCGTTCCCGGCATCAGGTATTTACCCATGCCGAGGCCGCCGATGAGGACGGGCTCATAGCCGATCTCACGGATCAGCCGAGAGGCGACTTCGATGGCCTTCTTGTCATCGCCTGCGATCGGCATGCCAATCTTCTGCGGCTCCTCGTGTGCCTGAGCCATCCGCGCGGCACCGACGGCGTTGAATGCACGTACGATCCGAGCGCCGGGCAGAAGCTTCGCAGATTCAAGTCCGGCGCCGACTTCGCGCGCCTGGTTTGCGATCTCGCCGTCGCGCTGGGGAAAGGGATTGCACGCGTCCATCACGAGCTTGCCACGAATGGAGTCGGCCAGCATTTTCCCGAGCTCAGGCAAAGCTGCGTAAGGAACCGCGAGGAGCAGCACGTCACCGAACCGAGCGGCGTCGCTCGGCGTCCCCGCTCGCGCCGCTCCGCCGACCTCGGCCGCGAGTTTCTTGTCGCTCTCGAGGCTGCGCGACGCGAACATGACCTCATGTCCGGCCCGAGCCCAAACCGTACCGAGCGCGCTGCCGACATGACCCGAGCCGATGATGCCGATCTTCTCCTTGTGGCTTTCCGCGGCCATCAGCCGTCTTGCGATTGCGAGGGCGGAGATCGAGACCATTGCCGCGCCTGCTTTGAGGAGATCACGACGCCCAATTTCAACAAAGTTACGCGTTTGCATGCCGGTGCTCCGAGCCGTTAGTTCAGTATAGCCGCCAAACGCTTTCAAGGATCGTCGCGCCGGGACCGTGGCGTCCAGCTGTCGCGCAGACGCCTCGTCGGCTGACGCGCGCGCCCGATCGCGCTTCGCATAGTACGCCTGCGATCGAAAGCGCAAGGCGAGGACATCCTTGGGGTCGAGGGCGATCGCAGACGTGAGATCTTCGATAGCCCGATCTATTTCGTGGCGAATCAGCCGGGCGTATCCTCGCCCACGAAGTGCTTCCTCGTCGTTTGAGTTGAGCGCGAGCGCCTGGTCATAGTCTTCGATGGCAGCTGCGCTGTCACGGCCCTCCTGGCGCAGGAATGCCCGTCGTCGATATGCCTCGCTCGCAGTGGGTCTCAATTCAATCGCGCGAGTGAAATCACTGATTGCGCGGGCGCGTTCATGCTTGGCTCCAAGCGCCTGGCCGCGGTTTAGGTAAGCGGCAAATTGACTACCGTCGAGCCGAATTACTGCGCTGAAATCCGCTATCGCCCGGACCCAGTCGGACCCGGCCAGGTATGCCGCACCGCGATTCATATATGCGTCCAGCATTCGCCCGTCGGTCGCCAGTGCGTCCGTATAGTCGACGATGGCGCGCTGACGGTCGCCAAGTGCGAGGTAGCCGTCTCCTCTTGCCTTCAGGGCCTGCGAGTCACCGGGCGCAAGCTCTATCGCCCTATCGAGCTGGCTGATCGCACCCTTCACATCGCCCTTCAACTGCAAGCACACACCCAGATCGAGGTATGCGGCCGCCATCTTCGGACTCAGACGAATAACCTGCTCGGCATCTGATTCGGCACGGGGAATGTCGCCTTTGCCTCGATAGGCAAGCCCTCGGTCGCGCCATGCAACCGCGTTGTGTGGATCGAGGGCGATCGATTTGGAGAAATCGGCTATGGCACGGTCCTGATCGCCTCGATGAGCATGGACGGTGCCACGAGAGATATAGAGATCCGAGTCCTTCGGGCCCAACATGATGGCGTGGTCCAGATCGGCCAGTGCTCGCTCCGAATCGTCCTGCGAGATGAAGATCGAGGCGCGGTCGGCATAGGCCGCCCCCATCTTCGGATCAAGTTGCAGGGCAGCATCGAAATCCTTCAAGGCCGTGGCCCGGTCCCCTTTCTTGGACCAAAGCAACCCGAGGTTGAGATACACCTTCGCCAGCGAGCGGCCGCTCGATAGTTTCAAGCTGGCGGTGTAATCCTCGATGGAACGATCGAGCTCACCAAGCTGCTGGTAGTAGAAGCCGCGGTTTTGCAGAGCGAAAGCGTGAGCATCGGCATCCTCACGCTTGTCCTCGATGATTTTTGTGCATGCCACGATCGATGCGGCGGCGGCCCCGGAACTGCATCGTTGTCGATAAAAGTTATCGCCTCCTTCGTGATTCGGGCCCACATCTTGGGCAAGGGCCATCTTGGACCGGGAGGGCGAGGATCGAAACCGTCAAAACGGACCATCCGAGGAACGATTTGCGGGTTCCGGTGTTCATCTCACAAACATCCGGAGCATGTCATGAAAACAACCAGCCTGCTCGCATGCGTGATTCTGGCTTGCACGCTGCCGATCGCGGCGCACGCGCAGGCGGCCAAACCGGAGCTGCAGCCCGTCGACTTCAATCGGCTCGACACGAATCATGATGGCAAGCTGTCGCGCGAAGAAGCACGCGCCGAGCCCGAGCTGTACATGGAGTTCGACACTCTCGATGTGAACCACGATGGATTCCTGAGCCTGCAGGAATTCCAGGCTTGGCCGCGCGCCAAGAAACAGAAGATTCCGGAGGCCGGCACGACGCCGGGCGGCAGCAGCGGAGCCCAGCACCTGCCGAAATACTGAGCACCGGCAACATCAGATCCGGCGCTTCAGATCTGACACATACCAGGCGCAAAATGGGGGCTTTCCTGTCAGGGGTCCCTCCTGTGAGCCAGCCGTCCTCGCTTGACCACGAAGAGATTATTCGGCGCATCGGTCTCGATCTGGCCGACGCATATGACGAAGAATTCGAGCTGGAGATCGAAGACCATGAGCCTCGTGCCGACGGCAGACGTGCACCGAGTCAGGATGCCGCATCGAAGGCCTCTCGAGGCCACTACTTCCGGGAACTGTTCCGCTTGCAGGCGGAGCTCATCAAGTTGCAGGACTGGGTAGTCGCGGCCCGGGAGAAAGTCGTCATCCTCTTCGAAGGGCGCGATGCAGCGGGCAAGGGTGGGGCGATCAAGCGCGTCACTCAAAGGCTCAACCCGCGCGCATGCCGTGTGGCGGCGCTGCCCGCGCCCAACGATCGCGAGCGTACGCAGTGGTATTTCCAGCGGTACGTGTCACATCTGCCCGCGGCGGGGGAGATCGTGCTGTTTGACCGCAGCTGGTACAACAGGGCGGGGGTTGAGCACGTGATGGGCTTCTGCACTGCCGATGAGTATGAGGAATTCTTTCGTTCTGTCCCGGAATTTGAGCGCATGCTGGTTCGCTCCGGAATCCGGCTGCTCAAGTACTGGTTCTCGATCACCGATGAGGAGCAGCACCTCAGATTTCTCGCGCGTGTGCACGACCCGCTCAAGCAGTGGAAGTTGAGCCCGATGGACCTCGAGTCACGTCGCCGCTGGGAGGATTACACCAAGGCGAAGGAGGTCATGCTGACGCGATCCCATATTCCCGAGGCGCGCTGGTGGGTCGTGCACGCCGTGGACAAGAAGCGGGCTCGTCTCAATTGCATCGATCATCTGCTGAAGCAGTTTCCCTACAAGGAAGTCAAGAAGGAGCCCGTCGTGCTGCCGGAACGCGAGCACCATGAGCACTACTCGCGACAGACGGTCGCCCCGGACATGCTGGTACCTGAAATCTATTAGGCATCATGGCCCGCCGTGAACCGGCGTGTTTCCAAAGTTGAGGACAAGAGGTCTGCCTCCGGCAGTACCGTGGGTTGCGCAATCTCTTGCGCCGAGCCACATGTAGAGCGCCGCAGAGGCGACATCTACAACGAGCACAGGAGGCAGACCATGGATGAGATTATCAGAAGCTATGTGGGGCTGGACGCGCATGCTGAATCGAACGCGATTGGCGTGGCGGAGGCGGGGCAGATTACAGCGCCGCGGTTTTTGGGGACTGTCGGGGCGAGGTTCTCGGAGCTGACCAAGGCACTGGGGAGGGTCGGCAAGCCGAGCGAGCTTGCGATCGTCTACGAGGCCGGACCGTGCGGCTTTGCCATGGTGCGCCAGCTGCGTGAGGCGGGCTACCGCTGCGAGGTGGTAGCACCCTCGAAGATCCCGCGAAAGCCCGGTGATCGAGTCAAGACCGATCGGCGCGACGCACTGACCCTGGCCGCTCTGGCGCGGGCGGGGCAGCTGAGCTTCGTGAGCGTGCCGGACGAGCGGGACGAGGCGATGCGGGACTTGAGTCGTGCCCGTACCGATGCGGTACGTGCCCGGCTCAAAGCCCGCCAACAGCTCAAGGCAATGCTCCTGCGGCACGACCGGCGCTACACGGGCAAGAGTTCCTGGACAGCTGCCCATGAGCGCTATCTGTCGACAATGTCCTTCGAGCATCGGCCTCAGAATATCGCCTTCGTTGAGTATCGTCGGGGGATCGGCGAGGCGCATGCGCGAGTCGGGTTACTCAGCGCCGCGCTCTCAGAAGAACTCGAGCACTGGCGGATGCGCCCCCTGGTGCGGGCGCTGATGACGCTGCGGGGCATCGACGAGATCGTGGCCACGAGTTTGGTGGCCGAGCTTGGGGAACTGAAGCGCTTTGCACATGCCCGAGATCTGATGGGGTATCTGGGTCTGGTGCCCAGCGAATACTCGAGCGGCCAGAAGCGCGCTCTTGGGGCAATTACCAAGACGGGTAACGGCCAGGCCCGGCGGATGCTGATCGAGGCGGCCTGGAATTACCGCTTCCCCGCCCGCATCAGCCTGCCGTTGCAGAAGCGCCAGGAAGGCCAGCCCGCGGCCATCCGCGAGATCGCCTGGAAGGCGCAGCTGCGTCTCACTCAGCGCTATCGCCGACTCACCGCTCGCGGTCTGCAATACAACAAGGTCTGTGTGGCGATCGCGCGCGAACTCAGCGGCTTTATCTGGAGCATCGGCCAGCAGGTCAGCATCGAAACTTGATCAAAGACACAACCATGGAACCGGAATCGTTTAGGAGATCAGTCATGAGTTGACCGGCAACACACTGGATCGGCAACGCGATGCGCGGCACACGGTGAGGGGAATCCTCGGGTCGCCTATGTGGGCATCCTTCGGGATGATCTCCGAAATTAGAACGAGGCAGCCCCGCGACGGAACAATGCAATGCGGTAACCAACCCGCGGATATCAGAGTGAGCAATCGTCGCTTCAAAGCTGTCGTGCGTCGCGTTCCCCATCCGGTGCGCTTGAGAACTCATGAACGGAGCAAAGAACGTGAAAAAGATCGCGAGGACTAGCCCTGCCTCACTTGATAAGGTTGGGCCATATCAGGCGACGGAGCCGCGTGGTATGTCATGCCCCGCCCGATACTGCGCCGTGCTCTGCGTGCTGTGGCTGACAGCCTCGATCGCACAGGCCGGCGCCAAGGAGGATTGCCGCATCGGTAGTTATCGGCTCGCCGATGGCCGCCTGGTCGATATCGCGCCATCGGTCGGTGACACGCTGCGCTGGCGGCAATTCGATGGAGCAACCGGCGCGTTGCACAAGGCCGCAAATGGACTCTGGAAAAGCACCTCTGGCTGGACGGAGCGACCCGACGGAGTCAGCGCGTCGTTTTCGGCGTGTGGTTCCGAGCGGATCACCTTCGGCGGTGTTGCTGGTCGGCGCATTCAGTTCGACGTGAAAGAGGTGACATTCGAGAGTCACGGCACGCCGCTCGTGGGGCGTCTCGTCATGCCGCAGGGCGATGCGCGAGTACCCGTGGTCGTCCTTCTGCACGGCTCAGAGAATGATTCTGCGCTGACGGACTATTTCCTGCAGCGCATGTTGCCGGCGGAACAAATCGGCGTGTTTGTCTACGACAAACGCGGAACCGGCAAGTCCGGCGGTCACTACACCCAGGATTTCAGCCTGCTCGCGGATGATGCCGTGGCTGCGCTGCGCGAGGCGCGACAGCTGGCTTGGCCACGCGCGTCGCGCATCGGCTACCAGGCGGGAAGCCAGGGCGGGTGGGTGGCTCCGATCGCTGCGAATCGCTCGCCCGTGGATTTTGTCATCGTGTGCTTCGGGCTTGCCGTCAGCGTCATTGACGAAGACCAGGAAGCGGTCGCGCTGCAGATGCGGGAGAAGGGTTATCCGGCCGAGGTCATCGCGAAAGCGCTCGAGGTCGCAAGCGCCGCCGAAGGCGTCTTCGAAAGCGACTTCAAAAGCGGCTTCGACAAGCTGGATGAGATTCGAGACAAGTACGGAAGTGCTCCCTGGTACAAGGACGTGCACGGCGATTTTGCGTTTTTCATGCTGCAGGAATCCGATGCACAGCTGCGCGCGCGAGCGCCCGAATTTGACTGGCACACGCCCTTTCGCTACGACCCGATGCCCACCCTGCGCGCAGACAAGGTGCCACAGCTTTGGATTCTCGGCGGAGAGGATTACGAGGCCCCGAGCGCTGAGACCAGCCGGCGTATCCGTTTGCTCGTTGAGGGTGGCCTGCCGTTCACGCTCGCCTACTATCCCCGCGCGGAACACGGCATGACGTTGTTCGAGACTGCCGCGGACGGCTCGCGCGTCTCAACTCGCTATTGTCCGGACTATTTCCGGATGATTGTCGACTTTGCCCGTGACGGAAAGCTTCGAGGACGCTATGGGGATGCTGAGCTGAGTGTTACTTCGAGGTGAAGACCGCCCGATCGAATTTGCGAAGCAACGTATCCATCTGCGTCTCGACCTGGTCGAACTCGGTACTTTGGGAAAGCCGCGCGACATCTTTTTCGCGCGCAGCCTGAGAAGGGTAATCGCATTCCCAAATGACGTCCGGTCCCGCGTCGGCCTCACTCTTGGGAGCCGAGATTCGCCGAAGAACGCGCCCGCGCTGCAGGCCGAGCTTTGCGCGGACCTCGCTCGCATGCAAGCGCAATTCAAATACCTCTTCAGCCTTTCCGGGCAGCGCATAGTAGTAATTCTGGACGACGATCGGCGTTGCGGCCGGCTGGACGGAGTCCGTTGCATGCCCGGCGAGGGTCACTGCAACAAGAGCGGACCATTGCGTGATGCGCGCGAGTTTCATGGGGATCCTGCCTGCTCATCGTTGTGTATTAAGATGCCCTTATGACACGAATCTACATTCCGGTACTGGGATTGCTGCTGTCGGTCCTCATTGGTTGCGCAATGCAGGCAGGAAAGGGCGAGACCATCACGGCCTCCGCTGATTCCCCAGCGAATGTGACTGGCGAGCGTCTGCTCAAGGCTGCCGACGAGCCCGAGCCAGTGGATGACCTACGGCGGCACCTACTCCGAGCAGCGCTTCAGTCCTCTGAAGCAGATCGACGCCGAGCAACGTGGACACGCTGGGCCTGAAGTGGTTCGGCGACTACGAAACCAATCAGGACCAGCACGGCTCGCCGCTGTACATCGACGGCGTCATCTATGTCTCGACGGCGCGCAACGTCGTGCTAGGCCTTCGACGGCGAAGACGCGGCAAGCCACTGTGGACGCTACAACCCGATGCATTCGCGGCGAGCGCCTGCGCTACAACGTGGGGCTCGTGAACCGCGGCATCGCGGCTTGGAACGGCAAGATCATCATGGGCACGCTGGATGCCCGTCTGATTGCGATTGACGCGAAAACCGGCAAGGAGGTCTGGTCGACCGATACCGTTCCCGACCAGCCTCGGCCTCGGCGAGATGGCCAAGCACTACGCGATCACCATGGCGCCGCGCGTCGCGAAGGGCAAGGTGTTCATCGGCGCCTCCGGCGGCGAGTTCGGGGTGCGCGGCTGGATCGCGGCCTTCGACGCCGAGACCGGCAAGGAGGTCTGGCGCTTCTGGACGGTTCCGGGCGATCCGGCGAAAGGATTCGAGAAGCAAGGCGCTGCGAGAGGCCGCGAAAACCTGGAACGGCGAATGGTGGAAGGTCGCCGGCGGCGGTGGCACCGTCTGGGATGCGGCGCGTCTATGATCCCGGTAACCGATCTGCTTTACTTCGGAACGGGCAATGCCTCGCCCTGGAATGCGCGCATCCGCCGAGCCGACGCTCAACGACGACCTGTATCCCGCCTCGATCGTCGCGGTGAAGCCCGACACCGGCGAGTATGTCTGGCACTACCAGGAAACACCGGGCGATGCCTGGGACTACGACGCCGTCAGTCCCATGATGACCGCCGATCTGACGATCGGCGGTCACAAGAAGCACGTCATCCTGCAGCCCTCGAAGAACGGCTTCTTCTACGTGCTCGAGGCCACGACCGGCAAACTGCATCAGCGCCGATCCGTTCACCGAAGTGAACTGGGCCACGGGAGTGGACTTGAAGACGGGCCGCCCGAAGGTCGTGCCGGCGGCGCGCTATGAGAAGGAGCCGTGGAATCTCGCACCGGGCGTGCAGGGCGGCCACAGCTGGCACCCGAATGCATACAGTCCGCAGACCGGCCTCGTCTACATCCCCGCCTGGGAAGCCTACTTCACGATGGCCAGTGCCGCCCCCCGGCGCTCGCACCGGGCGGGAGGATTCAGTCTCGGGATCGCGATGGGTGCGCCGGTCGAGCGCGAGCAAACTCCAGCCCTACGATCGACGCGGGCGTCAACGGCACGACTGGAAGCGTGGGATCCGGTTGCACGCAAAGTGGTGTGGCAGACCGAGCCGTTCGCGAATGGGCGCCCCACCAGCGGCGTGCTCGCGACGGCGGGCAACCTCGTCTTCATGGGCAACGGCGGCGGCAAGATCCTCAGCGCCTACGATGCGAAGACCGGCGCCAAGCTCTGGAGCTTCGATACGCAAGACGGCGGTCTTCGCAGCGCCGATCACCTACATGCTCGACGGCGTGCAGTATGTCGCGGCCAGCGTCGGCGGCGTCGCGCAAGGTGGCGGTTACTTCGCGCCGACCTACGCGCGCATGCTGGTGTTCGCGTTGGGTGGCAAAGCGGCGCTGCCCGAGCCGCTCCCCTACACCCGCCGCCTCTCAATCCGCCGCCTTCGACGGCTTCAGCCAGGTCTATTACGCGCGGCGGCGCCGTGTATACTCAGTATTGCTCGGTTTGCCATGGCGCCAACGGCGTGCAAGGGCGGAGCAGCTTCCCGAACCTGACCGTCACCCCGCTGCTGTGGACGCAGGAAGGCTTCGACGCAGGTGGTGTTGCAGGGCGGGCGTGCGGACAAAGGCATGGGTTCCTTCGGCGAGGACCTGAAGCCCGACGACACGGTCGCCGTGCGCGAGTACTTGATCTCGCGCGCGAATGCGCTCAAGGCGAGCGGCGGAATTATTCCGCCGAGCTTTCCGGGGCAGTAGCGCCCTCGGTCTTCGCTTGTCTTTTGATGATGCCACGCGCATCCTCCTGCGGGCTCGGCCTAAGGCCACGGGGAGTTCACATGAGAAGAAGCAACGCTATTTGGTCTGCGCTCGCCTCGGCGATCATCGTAACGGGAATGGCCGCGCAAGCGGCCGCGGCCGATACGGATGAGCAGGCGGTCGCGGCGGCCGAGCATCAATGGCTCAAGTCACAGCAGACCAACAATACGGAGCTGCTCGCACCGCTTCTGGCGGACAAAGTGATGGAGACGAATTCGGAGGGTAAGTTGATCGCTGGCAAATCAGCTGTGCTTGCCGATGCGAAGTCCGAGTCGTGGAGCAGTGCGGACTATAAGGAGTTGAAAGTCACGGTCTCCGAGCATGCGGCCATCGCTACGGGCATTTTCGTGGGACAGGGAAAGGATGCGGCGGGAAAGCCGCTCGAGTCACGCGAGCGATTTACCGATACGTGGGTTAAGACGGCGAACGGAAACTGGCTTTGCATCGCCAGCCACACCTCTGCGATCAAGAAGTAAGGCTCAATGATCCCATTCCGGGAAGAACTCTGCCCCCGGAGGTTTACCGTCGACCCACATCTCTGACGGATCCCAGTGCTCTGCGATGAGCCCGCGCTCGTCGATACGAAACCCGTCGAACCAGGTGATGTAGTAGATGTGGTCGCGATTGGCGCGTTCGCGCACTTTGCGGGCCGTGAGCACCATCACCATATCGCGGTCTGCAATGATTGAGACCACGGGCGCCTTGATGTGGTCTGCGATCGGCCGCGGTGGTCGAACTTTCTTGAAGAACCGAAGCCACGTCTCGCGCCCCGAAGCCATATTGGGGTTGTGCTGAATGTAGCTTTCAGCCATGTACTTGGGCGCAAATTCCGCGTGGCCACCCTCGTACACGATCCTCCAGAAGTCGAACACGATGCGCTTGTTGCGCTGAACATCGGCATCACCGCTCTTCAGCAGCGCCAGCTGATCGGCCACCGCGACCGGCGCCACCTGCGCCTCGAGGCTCGATGCGAATACGCACAGCACTGCCGCCGAAAGCCACGACCTGAACATCATTGTTCGGACTCCAAATTCACGGGCCGCTGACTTTACTGCAGTCGCCGCATCAGCGCTTGACAGGCAAGTAAATACTTGCCTACCATTAGGCAAGTGGTTACTTGCATATAACGTATGGCGGAGCATCAGGAAACCGACCTGCTCTTCAAGGCGCTGGCCGACCCCGGCCGGCGCAAGTTGCTCGATCTGCTGCATGCGCACGACGGGCGCACGCTCAATGAGCTTTGTGAGCATCTCGATATGACGCGGCAGGGTGTGACACAGCATCTGCTTCTGCTCGAGGAGGCGAATCTCATCGCAACGGTCCGTCGCGGCCGAGAAAAGCTGCACTTCCTGAATCCCGTACCGCTGCAGGAGATCTACGAGCGCTGGATTGCGAAATTCGAGAAACCGCGCCTGAAGGCGCTATCGGATCTGAAAAAACGACTGGAGAAGTCCAATGGCTAGATCGACCTTCGTTTACGTGACCTACATTCGTACCACGCCGGAAAAGCTATGGTCCGCGCTGACCGACGATGCCGAATTCATGAAGCGCTACTGGTTCGGCATGCACTGCCAAAGCGAGTGGACCGCGGGCTCCGCATGGAAGATGGTGTCGGACGAGGGAACTATCACCGACGCTGGCGAGATCCTCGAGTCCGAGCCACCCAGGCGCCTGGTGATCCGCTGGCAGCACCAGAACAAGCCCGAGCTCAAGGCCGAAGGTGAGTCGCGCTGCACGATGGAGCTGGAGCCGGCAGGTGCGGCGGTCAAGCTTTCCATTACTCACAGCATCGAACGTGAGCCCTCGAAACTCATCGAGGCAGTCGCGGGCGGCTGGCCCAAGATCCTTTCAAACTTGAAGTCCCTGCTGGAGTCCGGTGCCCCAGTCTTGCGCGAGGCGTATCCGCCGCGCGGCTAGTTCACTTGAATAGGGTTTCATACCGGTATCGTTGCGCCGCGAGCAGCTCATCGAGCTGCTCGCGCGTCCGCCATCGTCCCGCACTCATGACGCCCATCGGATGCTCCAGAGCCGAGATCGATTGCAATGGATTTGCGCCGAGCAGGACGAGGTCGGCGCGCATGCCGGGTTGAACCTCACCGAATCGCGGCGTGTCCGGAAGGTACCGCGCCATGAACTCGCCCGGAGTGCGCGTGGCGGCCGCCAATGCCTGATATGCGGTCAGTCCCGCGCTCGTGAGCGCTTGCAGATCTTCGTGAATGGAGTAGCCGGGCAGCATGCCGGGAATCACGGGACTGTCAGTCCCGGCCAGAAGGGGCACGCCGCCATCGGAAAGCGCCTTCGTGAAGACCCGGAGGAATTTCAAGATCGGGGTGATATCTCCCTCACGTCGCACATAATCGAACGCCGCCCAGTCCAACCGTTGATCCGGGGTCATGAACCGTACGCGCGGATCCTGCAGAAACCTCTCCACCTCCTGCGGCTTACCCCACTGCCTGGCGATGGTCGCGAACGTCGACAGATTCGGCGTCACGTAGGCACCCGAGCGGACGGTCTGCTCCACGACCTCGCTGATCGTGGAGTTATCGGTGGGTACCCGATTATCGAACGCGGTGTAAAAGAACTCCTCCGCGTGGGCAACCATCACCTGACCGGCAAACAGTGCCTTGGGGAGGCCGACCGCCCGCACTCCATGACCGATCACCGGCAGACCTTGGCGCCGGCCTTCATCGACGATCGCCGCGAATTCCTCCGCTGTCAGGTTGTTGTAGACCTTGATGAATCGATAGCCGTTCGCTTTCGCAACCTGCACCGCCGCTCGCGCCTGCTCGGGTGTGCGCACGTAAAATCGCGCGAGCGCGGGCGTGCCATCGACCATGAATGCGAAGAAGACTTGCGGCCCCACCACGGCGCCGCGGTCGATGTCATTCTGTACGCCATCCACGAGATCCGATGGGGCGCCTCCCATGTGCAGAATCGTGGTGACGCCGTTCGCCACGTAGAGCGCAAGATCCTCGGGCCGCATGACGTGCGTATGCATGTCCGCGAGGCCAGGCGCGACGTATAGCTTGCCGAACCCCTCGATACGAAGTGCCCCGGCGGGCAGCTTGACCGAACGTACCGGTCCCACACCGGTCACCTGCGTGCCGCTCACGAGCACCGTCTGGTGGTCGAGCACGCGTTCGCGATCCATTGGAACGACATGGACATCCACGAAGGCGGTGACTTGAGGCGTCTGCGCGATGGCGGACGTGATCAGAGCGGCCATCGCGATCGCCCAAATCAAACATTTCATCCTGTGAGCCCCTGGAACGCGTTCAGCAGCTGCAGCGTCAGCTGGTTCATCTTACCGATGGCGGGCCGTTCGGGCGTCAGGCCGTCCCGAAATCCCTCGCGATGCAGAGCATCCAGAATATCCGCCCGCCGCGTGATGACGTGTACGGGCACATCCCACGGTGCATCCTCGCCGCTCACGTTGGCGGCCGGCTGATGATCACCGAGCACGATCAAGACCAGGTCGTCCGTCGCGTGCTTCTCCAGATAGCTCGCCAGCACTTCCAGGAAATATGCCACGGAGTTCACGTAGCTCTTTCCCATCGCAGTCCAGTCCGTGCGCTGCGCGAAAGCCTGCCGGAGCGGCGCGGCATCGTACGGCTCGGACGACAACATGCGTTGCCATTGCGGTTGCAGCGGCGGAATGGGTTGAAACGGAATGTGTGTGCTCACGGTGGGGAAAAACATCATCAAAGGCCTGCGTGGACGCATCTGCAGCTCGCGCGCATCGAGGGCCGCGAGCGAGTACTGATCAGGGATGCGCCACCAGCCGAATGACGGACCCGCATACTGCAGCTTGGCCGCGTCGTAGATTTCGTCAAAGCCGTAGAACGCGCCCTCCGGCCAGTCCTGCTGCATCCCCGGCATCACGGCGACGGTGCGATAACCGGCGTGCTTGAACACCGAAACGAGCGTGGGACGCGTCTGTGTCATCAAGAGCGCATACCGTGTGGAGTCTCGCACTTCGATCGCTGAGAGCAGACTCAGATGTGCGAGTACGGACTGTCCGCCGAATGTCGGTGAGACGACGAATGCCGATGCCACGTTGCGGCCGGTGTCCTGCACGGCTCTCGCGAGTCGTTCGCGCGCAGGGCGCAGCGCCAGGGCGTAGTCGGCGCGGTCGTACGTAACGCCGCCATAGGATTCCAGGAAGACGACGAGAACATCGCTGCCACCGAGCGCATCGAGGTGGGAGCTCAGCGGCGGCGATGACGGCAGGATGCGCGCTGCGCGCGTGCTCGAGAGCGCATCCACGATGCGCGCGACCTGATTGCCGTATGTACGAGACACTGGGATCGAAAAACGCGGCATTTCCGGCGCGGCTTCGCTCAGCTGCTGGGCCAGAAACGAGGCGATGAGGAATAGCCCGCCGATGCCGAAGACGAGTCGCGCGGGCCGAGAATCGTGCAGAACCACATCGATTCGACGCAGGGACCAGCGCGCGAGCAGAAAAAGAAGAGACAGGATCGCAAGTCCGCCAGCGCACACTGCCGCGAGCTGCCAGGCCGACGCCACACGCGCAAGCATCTGCACGACGGAAAGCAGTCGCGGGCCATCCCAATAAAGATTGACTTCGCGTCCGTAGAGCGCCGGAGCCGTCACCTCGCCGTAGCGTCCGAGCGCGAACAGCACCACGAGTGCGGACAGTGCCGCGAGCACGCGGGGGCCGGTCGGCCCGCGCCACGCGTTGGACAGCGCGAGCAGCACCACCAAGGCCGCGATCTCTACAGACAGCTCGCCGGGCCAGTGCACGCCAAGCGTTGGCCACACGTTGTGGAACGTCACAGCGCCATTCAGGAGGATGAGCGCAACGAGCGCCCCGCTGAAGCGACGTGTCATTGCGCGCCGGGTTGTCGCACAACCCAGACGATATCGAGTGAGAAGGACAGCGTGAGTGCGGCAAGTCCAGCTGCCGCGATCCAGACGCAGGCAGGATGGGTGCAAAGCGGGGTAAGAACCACGATCAGCGCGATCATCTGCATGACGGCGATGCTCTTGCCCCGAAGTGTTGATGGAATCGGCCGTTGTAAGGCCGGGATGAAGGCGACGATGGCCGCGAAAAGATAGCGCATGAGTCCCGAGAGCAGCACCCAAGGGCCCGCCTTGCCGAACTGCCACGCGAGCAAAGAAAGCACTGCTACGAAAAGGGCGTCCGTTTCCATATCCAGCCGGGCGCCGAATTCGCTCGTCATCCGGGAGCGGCGCGCAAGCCAACCATCGACGCCGTCGAGCAGTAACGCGGCCGAGGCGACGGCGACGGCGGTTTCCTGCGTCGCGCGAGCGGCATGCTCGCCCAGGAGAGCGCCGAGCAGCGCAACCATCGCACCGCGGACGATCGTCACCTGATTGGCCGCGCCCATGCGCGCGAAACGGTGTGCTCCGGGCAGCGCCACCAGTACGGAACCCGCGCCGGCCGCGAACAGCAGCAACGCCTTCGGCGCGTACGCAGCGCTCAAGTGCAGCAGGTTCACCCCGAGCACGCTGAGCGAGACGGTCGAGACGGCAACCGCTAACATGCCCCCGAGCGCGCCGCGCAGCAGTTCCCGGTGCTCGGGCCGGGTGATCGCAATCGCCAACATCAACCTTCAGCAACTCCCATGAGTCATGATGAGACGCTCGCATTCTGGGTGGTCGGCCCGGGTCATGGCGAACTGCGCGTGGAGAGGGTGCCAGCGTGTCGCGATGAGGAGGCGCGCGTCCGGGCACTATACAGCGGCGTGAGCCGTGGCACCGAGTCGCTGGTGTTCAACGGATGCGTGCCTCGGAGCGAGCGCGAGCGAATGCGCGCCCCGTTTCAGCGGGGCGATTTCGCAGGTCCGACCAAGTATGGCTACGCGAGTGTCGGCCTGGTCGAGGAGGGACCCGCTTCTCTCTCGGGCAGGACCGTCTTCTGCCTGCATCCCCACCAGGGGTGCTATGTCGTTCCAGCCGATGCACTTTACCTCGTGCCACCCGCGGTGCCTCCCGCGCGCGCCGTGCTTGCGGCCAATCTCGAGACCGCCCTCAACGCCGTGTGGGACTCAGGCGCAGCGCCCGGTGATCGAGTCGCGGTCGTCGGCGCGGGCAGCGTTGGATGCCTGGTGGCCTGGATCCTCGCTCGCGTGCCGGGATGCGAAGTGGAGTTGATCGACACGAATCCACACAGACGGAGCATCGCGGACGCGTTCGGCATTGCCTTCGCGCAGGCGGATGGAGCCAGACCCGATGCCGATGTCGTGCTGCACGCAAGCGGTTCGCAGGAGGGTCTGGCACTCGCCTTGAGCCTTGCTGGGTTCGAAGCCACGATCTGTGAGTGCAGTTGGTATGGCAAGCGTTCCGTGACGCTGGCGCTCGGAGAGGCGTTTCACTCACGCCGATTGATCCTGAAGTCCTCGCAAGTGGGCAATGTGGCACCTACGCACCGGCCGCGCTGGACGGTGCGCCGACGCATGGAGCTCGCGCTCACGCTGCTCACGGATCCGGCGCTCGATCTGCTGATCAACAGCGAGGGCCCGCTCGAGGATCTGCCGCAGGCCATGCAGCGGCTGGCGCGGACGCCGGATGATACGATCATGCATCGGGTGAGCTACGGCGCCGCCCGCGAAGCACCGGAGCCGTGATGTACAGCGTTTGCGTGCGCGATCACATCATGATCGCTCATAGTTTGAGCGGCGAGACGTTCGGTCCCGCACGACAGCTGCACGGCGCAACCTACGTGGTCGATGTCGAGTTCCGCCGCCAAGAGCTCGACCAGGATGGCCTGGTCGTCGATATCGGACTCGCAAGTCAGGCACTGCGTGAGGGGCTCGCTCCCTTCAACTATCGCAACCTCGATCTGCTGCCCGAATTGAAGGGCCGCAATACGACGACCGAGTTTCTCGCCAAGGTCGTGTTCGACCGCATCGCATCGTCCATCCACGAGGGTCGCCTCGGTGCTTCGGCCAAGGAGCTGGCGAGCCTGCGCGTCACGCTGCATGAATCGCATGTCGCATGGGCCTCCTTCGAGGCTGAGCTCGTGGCGAAATGAGCGTTCACGCCCTGGAGTTCCTCATTCCAGGGGACCTTCAAAGCGCAACCGGTGGCTACGTTTACGACCGCGAGATGATCACGGGACTGCGCGCTCTTGGCTGGGTGGTGCGCATCCACTCATTGGACGAGAGCTTTCCCTGCCCGACACCCCAGGCACTCGCGCATGCCGAGCGAGTCCTCGCGGAACTCCCGGACGGGGCCTGCGTGCTCATCGACGGGCTTGCGCTGGGAGCGATGCCGGAGCTCATCGAGGCGCACTCCCGGCGCGTCACGATCGTCGCGCTGGTCCATATGCTGCAGGAGCCGCGCGCGCTGCAATGCGTGCGCCACGTGATCGTGACCGGACGCGACACTCAAAGAGTCCTGGAGTCCCGCGGGGTCGATCCCTCGCGCGTATCGGTGGTGGAGCCCGGTGTCTGCACGGTCGAATCTGGCGTTCCCCATCGAGCGGAGGACGGCATCGTGGAGTTGCTGTGCGTCGCCACGATTCACGAGGGCAAGGGACACGAGCTCCTGATCGATGCACTCGCGCCGCTCGCTCATCTCCCCTGGCGCTTGCGCTGTCTTGGGAGTCTGTCGCGCAGTCCGACGGCGGTGCGCCGCCTCACCGAGCGCGTGCAGCAGTTGGGATTGAGCGACCGGGTCGCTTTGATGGGCGAAATACCTCACGCGGAGCTTGGCGCGTTCTACCGTTCCGCCGATCTGTTCGTCTTGCCCACACTGTGTGAAAGCTACGGCATGGCCGTCGCTGAATCATTGGCCCATGGATTGCCGGTGATCAGCTCCCGCACCGGGGCGATTCCCGATCTCGTAGGGACGACGGCGGGACTGCTGGTCGAGCCAGGCGATGGCAACGCCTTGCGTCTCGCGCTTGCGCGCGTGCTCGAGGACGGCGTGTTGCGCGCTTCGCTGCGTGCCGGCGCCCTTGCGGCGCGCAAACGGCTGACGCCCTGGCCCGAGGCGTGTGACCGCATGGCCCAAGTGCTCGGGCACGTCCGTCAGGCGGCAGAGGCAGCTTCGGCGCGAAGATCACAATCAAACAGGATGTCGAGGCCGGCTCGATAGATTCTGTGATGCAGGCGCAGGCAATCTTGCAGCTGCACGCGCTCTGAGATGCGCACCGCGGGGCGTCCCCGGCCGATCAGCAGCGGTGCCACCGTGATGTGCAGGCGGTCGAGCAGCCCAGCCTCCAGAAATGAGGAGACCGTCACCCCGCCACCTTCGACCAGGATGCGCGAGTACCCGCGCGCGCGCAGTTGCTGCAGCAGGTCGCCAAGGTTCAGGCTGTCGCGGAGCGCGTCCACTTCGATCACATCTTCGCCGCGCGCCCGGGTCATTGCTGCTGCGGTGCTGCCAGCAACAGTTGCCCGGATGGTCGGGGCCTCACGATCACTGAACACCGTGTGCGTGGCTGGCAACCTGCACGCCGGATCAATGATCACGCGCACGGGATTGCTGCCCGAGACCAGACGGGTCGTCAGACGTGGATTGTCCGCTTCCACGGTACCAGCTCCGATGATGACGGCATCACACAAGGCCCGCAGCCGGTGCATGTGGAGAATGTTCTCGGGACCGGTGACCCAATGAGAATCTCCGGATGCGGTTGCGATGAAGCCATCCAGGCTTTGGCCGAGGTGCCCGACCGTGATGGGCCGGGCCGCCGTCGCGCTGCAGATCGGCAGATACAGATCGAGGAGGTCGCGCTGCGGATCATCCGACGGCAGCAGAGACTCCCAGCCTTGCGCAGGATTCCAGCGCAGCACGGCCGATGAATCCGCGTCGGCAACCTCGCACAGACTACCCGGTCCAACAAGTGCATAGCAGGCAGGCTTCGACTCGTTCGTGCCGGGAAGCGCTTTCGCCGCGGCGTGCGCGATGCTCCAGGCAGAATCATTCGCGGACTTGCAGCTCTCCACGTTCTATTCTTTGATGCCTGCGAGACGCAGTCCCTCATCTGCGTCCCCCGAGGCGTAGCTCGAGAACACCGCGCCCTGGCCTGGACGGCCTGCGTCAGTGGCTTCGTGCGCGGTCGACAAGGCGCTGCTCTACCCGAGAAATAAAGGGTGCCCAGCTTACGCCAAAAGCCATGCTGAACGCACAGCAGCGGCTTCTCTGGCTCAGGGCGCCTTGGGTCCGGCGCATATAGGTAGGGGCCCTATGCTATAGTCGCGCGATGTCGCATACCATCCGTGAAAAGCAGAAGCTCTTGGCCAGAGTGCGCCGCATCCGCGGACAGGTCGAGGCGATCGAACGGGCACTGGAGAGCGAGGCAGGCTGCGAGCCAGTAATGCACCTGCTTGCCAGCACGCGTGCCGCTATGGCAGGTCTGACGGCGGAGGTCGTGGAGGATCACGTCCGCACTCACCTCGTGGAACCGAAGGCACAGCCTGCAAGCGTGAGGCAGGAGGCCGCCGAGCAGCTCCTGTCAGTCGTTCGTACCTATTTGCGATGAAGTAGGCCTCATGGCTCAGCCGGGATCTGCTCCCTTCCAGGCACGTCATAGCCATGCCTTTCTCGGCGAGGGTCATGGGAGCGCAGAGCGCCGCGCGTGGGCGGTGATTTGGCTCTGCGGCGCGATGATGATGCTCGAGATTGTGGGCGGGATCCTTTTCGGCTCGCTCGCGCTCGTGGCAGATGGGCTGCACATGTCCACGCACGCCAGTGCGTTACTGCTGGCTGCGCTCGCATACAGCTACGCGCGCCGTCATTTGGGAGATCGTCGCTTCACCTTCGGTACGGGTAAGTTCGGCGACCTCGCCGGCTTCACCTCCGCGGTCATTCTCGCGATGATCGCACTCTTCATCGGCTACGAAGCCGTGATCCGCTTCATTCATCCAGTTGCCATTCGATTTCGCGAAGCGATCCCCATTGCCGCTCTCGGTCTCGCCGTCAATTTGGCCTCGGCTTGGTTGCTGTCACACGGGGGACATCGCCACAATCATGGCCGCGACCACCACGACCACCACGACCACGGCGTTGAGAAGCATGAGCCTGACGACGCTCATGAACATCATCGCGACTCAGCGGCGGCGAGCCGGGACAACAACATGCGGGCGGCGGTGATTCATGTCGCCGCCGACGCGGTAGTGTCTGTGCTTGTCATCTTGGGACTTCTGCTCGCACGGGCCCTTGGATGGTTGTGGATGGATCCGTTGGCCGGAGCGGTCGGCGCAGTAGTGATTGCGAGCTGGTCGTTCGGACTGATGCGCGATACCGCGGGGGTCCTTCTCGACATGAACCCGGACCTGGCTCTCGAGCAGAACATTCTTGAGGCTGTCGAGGTACAGGGCGACCGGTTGACCGACCTGCATGTCTGGCGATTGGGTCCCGGACACTTAGGGGCGATCTTGGCCATCGAGACCACCCAGGCGCACGGCCCCGAGTTCTACCGTGAAAAGCTAAGCAGGTTCCGCATGCTTTCCCATGTTACGGTCGAGATCCACCAAGCGGCCTGATTAAAGGGGGAAAGGCGATGCGTGGCACTACCCGGCGGGAGCTTTTGACGACGGCGCTTGCGCTCGGCGCCGCCTTTGCGTTTGCCGAGTCTTCGGCCACCGCTTCCACACGACGCTGGATTGAAAACCGCTCACTCTATCCAGAAGGCGTCGCCTCGGGTGATCCGACGAGTGACAGCATTCTCCTTTGGACGCGGCGTCCGCCGAGCGCCGGCGAGAAGAGTGCGCCACCGCTTAGCGTCGAGGTGGCTGAGGACGACAAGTTCACGCGGGTGATCGCGACCCTGCGCTTGAGGCCGCGAGCGGAGGCGGATTGGACGACGCGTGTCCTCGTCGGCGGTTTGCGCCCGGCACGGGAATATTGGTATCGCTTCGTGGAGACCTCGGGCCAGGGCAGCCGCATCGGACGCACGCTGACGGCCCCGTCGCCCGATGACCCGAGATCCGTGCGCTTCGCGTTCATATCGTGTCAGAACGCGACGCAGGGTGCACAGAACGCCTATCGACGCATGATCTTCGAGGACGAGCGAGCGCGGCCCGAGGACCAGCTCGGCTTCGTACTGCACCTCGGGGATTTCATCTACGAGATCGTCTGGTATCCGGAAGATCGGCCGCAGGGAATGTACGATCGGACACTCGTGGATTTGATCCGCTACCCTCACGGCGAGCGCATCGACGATTTTCACGTTCCAACCACCGTCGAGGATTATCGACTCGCCTATCGGCAGTACCTGCACGATCCTGACCTGCAGGATGCGCGTGCACGTTGGCCGTTCGTCAACATGTGGGACAACCACGAATTCAGTTGGCGCGGCTGGCAGAGCTTGCAGCGATTTCACGACGAGAACCGACCGGCGCAAACGCGCAAGGTGGCCGCCTACCAAGCATGGTTCGACTACCAGCCAGCGCGCGTGCGCCGCCCTGGAAACCCGTCGCTCGAGACGTTTCGTGCACCGCCGGTAGTCGACCAACCGATCACTGACTTTGATGCGCACGGACTCGGGCAAGAGAAGAACAATCTCACCGCGTTGCAGAGCATGCTGGGGTACCGCGTCGTGCGCTGGGGCCGAAACGTAGACCTCATCGTTACGGACCAGCGCAGTTTCCGCTCGGAGGATCCGCTCGATCGCGTCGAGGCCAAGGCGTTCTCGTCCGCTGCGTTTCCCGAGTTCATTCCCGAGGACGCGGTCGCCATCGTCGACGCGGGCAGCACTTACGACAACGGGAGCGCTCCGGATTCGATCGTCATTCGTGGCCAGCAAGTTCCAAACTACCGCAAGCAGGAGCCGGCGCAGACGATTCTCGGCGCAGAGCAGCGCGACTGGTTCTTTCGTCAGCTGAAGGCTTCCACGGCAACGTGGAAGATCTGGGGCAACACCATCGCGACTCTGGATCCGCGCGCCGACCTGCAGAACCTGCCAGCGGGCGGGCCGAGCTGGGGCGCCGGTTATGCCAGTATGGCCATGGGGGACTTCGGCAATGCCTTCAACGAGCGCGGAGCGATCTACGATTTCGTCCGCACGAGCGGCATCACCGGATTCGTGACGGTCTGCGGTGACCGGCACAGCTTCTGGGCCGGGCTTGCGGCGAAGGCTTTGCCGCCCCGGCGCTTCGAGCCCGTGGGTATCGCATTCGTAGTGGGGTCGATCTCAGCCCCGGGAATCATCGAGGCTCTTGAACATCAGCTGCCCAAGGATCATCCGCTACGGAGCCTCTATCTGCTCGATGGCTCTGCAGGTGAGCCGCCGGCACCGACACTCAACATGACGATGCTGCACGGGGTACGAGCGAGCTCGGAGTTCGCACGCAGCCGCGATGCGACGCTCGCGCGGCGCCTTCGTAATCCTGAGCTCGCTCCACATCTGAGCTTTCTGGACTGGGGCGGTCATGGTTACGCCGTGATTCGAGCATCCTCTGACGCCATCGAGGCCGAGTTCGTGTGCATCCCGCGGCCGATCAGGCGCGCCGCCGACGCGAACGGCGGGCCACTTCGCTATCGGGTCATTCATGGCGCGCGGCTGTGGCGGCCGGGAGAGCCTCCGCGGCTGACTCAGCGAGTAGTCGAAGGCGATCCCGGTCTGTCTATTTAGGCGGGCACGGATTGACCGGTTGGATGGAGAGCTCCAGTACCTCCGAGCCGGTTGCAGAGTGCAGGGCCGCGGATTCCGCAGGCTCGAGGCGCACGACACTCCAGCGCTGCAGTGCCTCCAGACCCATCGTTCCACCACCTTCCATCACGAACAACAACCTCAAGGTCTGGGTCCCGGCAAACGAGTGAGTTGCGTGGGGCTCGAGTCTCCAGGCTGTCAGCGTCAGTCCCCGATGGGGAAAGACGCCGATTTGCTTGACGAATACGCCCTGCTCGTGCGCGGGCAGCCACGGCAGCGCCGGCGGCCGCATCACGATGGGCGTCTTGTACGCAGGCGGGGCGTACGAAAGCTCTCCTCCCATGACGTGCAGCCAGATCGCCTCGTAAGCGTCGCGCTTTCTGCGGCCCTGTGTCGTGTCACGCACGTACACGCCGCCTTCGAAGCGGCCGTCATTCGCCAGCTCCAGGCGCGCTTGCTTGACGCGATCAGGACCGATGAAACCCTGTCCGCTTGCCCCGCCAAACTGAAGCAGCACGACGATCCGATCCTCACCGCCTTCCTGCGGGCCGTAGTAGGCGCTCTCGGGGAAGTACGCGATCTCGCCGCCTTCCACGAACAAGCCCTTGGCAATCGGAATCTTGCCCTCGAGGCAGAACCGGATCTGATCCCAGGGATGGCGATGGCGGGGCGAGAAGAAGCTCTTGGGCTCCTTCGACATCACGAGCATGTAATTGTCGGCACTGCCCTCGAGCCCTTCGAACAATCGCTTGTGGCCCACTTCGTCGCCGCCCTCACGCTGTGCGACCAGACTCTCGCCCCAGGGCAGCTGCGCGGCGTGAATAACGTCCACCGATCAGCCCCTCGAGCCCGCTGCTTCACGCGCGGCGATGCGACCGAAGGTCAGCGCTCGCAGCACCGAAGTCCCGGCCGGGTACTCCTTGTAGTAGAGCCCCGTAACTTCGCCCGCCGCGTAGAGCCCGGCGATGGCTGTGCCATCGCGGCGGATCACGCGGGCGCGTGCGTCGCTGCGCACACCTCCGAAGGTGAAAGTGATCGCGCAGGTCAACGGATAACCGATGAATGGCCGGTTCTTGATCGGCGTCGCCCAGTTGGATTTTGGCGGCTCGATGCCTCGAGCGGCTTTGCCGTCGCGGATGGTGCGGTCGGTCTCGCCGGGTCCAATGGCTGCATTGTATTGGCTCACCGTTGAGGCAAGTGCGGCGGGATCAAGGCCGAGGCTGTTCGGCCAGCCCCGCGATCGTGTCGGCTTCGAGCGGCGGCTGATCCGTGAGAATGATGTTGCGCACGTTGGGCCAGTCGAGAATGGCCTTCTCGGCGATGAAATACGCCTGCTGGCTCTGGTGTGCCCAGATTTCATATCCGAGCCGTTCGAAGGTCGCATCGAAGCTGTCAGCGCCCTCGTCGAAGAATCGCTGCGCGTGGCGATTGACGAGAATACCGAATGGGTACGCATAGACGACGGCATCGGGCTTGGCCGAGCGTCGGTCGATGGGCTCGCCATGAAACATCTCGAATTCCCCGGCGACATCGGCGCCGAGCGGCTCGGTCAAACGGATTCCGTCGCCACGATTGTTGGTCAGCGTCGGCGCAATGAGCGGAAGCTCGGAGCCGCGTGGGCCGAGATGCTTTTGCAGCAGATCCTGTGCGCCCTCAAAACCGCCGCAGGCGATGACCACGTTGCGCGCCGCCAAATGCCTCTCACCTTCGGAGCCACGCACACGGACGCCGTTTACACGGCCAGAAGGATCGGTGCTGAGCGCAATGGCCTCGGTCTGATAGTGGATCGCCGCGTTGGGCAGCGTATCGATGATCCGGGCGAGTGTATCGACGATCGCGACCCCGCCGGGCACGGGCATGCCCAGGCCGCCGCCGGTGTTGCGATTGGCGAATGGCTGATCGAAATAGATCCATGGCACCGCATGCCGATCCAGGAACTCGAAGGTCGCAGGAACCTCGTTGCGCGAAGACACGACAATATTCGAGGTCCGCTTTGCCGCCCGTGACACGTCTCATCGTGTCGATGAAAGCAGGGTCGAGCTGCCGGTCCTTCGTGATCCGAAACCAACTGCTGGTCCAGCGTGTGGCACCGCCACGGTGCTTCGCGTGTGGCTCGCTCGAGCACCGCGATGCGTGCGTCTCGACCGACGACATCGGCGTAATGCGACCGCCGCAGCCAGCCCGCCTGCGCCGCAACCGATGACGACGAGGTCATGGTCCATCAACGTTCTCCGCGCGGGCCGACCTTGAATTCGATCTTGTTGCCGTGATCGATCCAGACACTCTTCGATCTCCGTATAGGCGTCGAGCGCGGCCGCGCCGAGCTCGCGGCCGATACCGCTTTGGGCGTAGCCTCCGAAGGGCACCGTGTGACCGATGATGCGATAGTTGTTGACCCAGATCGTGCCGGCGCGGATGCGATGCAGCATGCGATGAGCGCGCCGCAAGATCCTCGGTCCAGATCCCGGCGGCAAGGCCATAACGCGTATCGTTCGCAATCCTCACCGCGTCGTCCTCGTCCTCGAAGCGAATGATCGCGGCGACGGGGCCGAATATCTCCTCACGTGCGACCCGGCTGTCGGGCGGCACGTTTCGGTAGACGGTGGGTGCCACGAAGTACCCTTGTCGCTCGAGTCGCTTGCCGCCCGCGATGCAATCGAGGCCTTCGCTCCCGGCAATCGCGAAATAGGACAATACCTTCTGCAGTTGCGCACGGGATGCGAGGGGCCCGAGCTGAGTCGCAGGGTCAAGCGGATCACCCGCGACCATCCGGCTCGCGCGCTCCGCCAGAAGTTCGCAGACGCGGTCGTAGATCTGTCTCTGCACCAATACCCGGGAGCCCGCGATGCAAGTCTGACCCGTCGCGGCAAAAATCCCCGCCATCACCCCGTTCACGGCGTTATCGAGCTCGGCATCCGCAAAGATGACATTGGGTGATTTGCCGCCGAGCTCCAGCGTGACTCTGACGCTGCGCCGGGCGGCTTCGGATGCAATCGCCTGCCCGGCTGCCGTCGATCCGGTAAACGCGATCTTGGCGACGCCAGGGTGCGCGACCAAGGCCTTACCCGTAGCGGGTCCGCCGGTCACGACATTGACGACCCCGTCGGGAATGCCGGCGTCCCGAATCAGCTCGGCAAGCAGAAGCGTGGAAGTCGGTGTGACCTCAGAGGGCTTGATGACGACGGTATTGCCTGCGGCCAGAGCCGGGAAGAGCTTCCAGGCAAGCAGCCCAAGCGGTGTGTTCCACGGCGTGATCGCTGCGACCACGCCAATCGGCTCACGCAGGGTGAAGGTCGTGAATCCCTGCCGCGGAGGCGGGACCGTGGTGCCGCTGTGGGTTTCCGCGAGACCCGCGAAAAACCGTCCAGCCGCGGCGACGGCTGCCATTCCGGGACCCATCTCCGAGATGAGCTTGCCGTTCTCGAAGATCTGCTGCTGGGCAAGCGCATCCGCCGCGCTCTCGATTCGATCGGCGAGATGGAGCAGGCATCGAGCCCGTTCGCCGGCCAGGCGCCCTGACCAACGCCCGATCCTGGAATGCGGTGGCCGCAGCCTTGACCGCGGCGTCCACGTCTGCGGCATCAGCGTCCGCGATGCGCCCCCAATCGGACTCGAGGTAGGGATCGTGCGCTGCGAACCAGCTCCCGCTTCGCGCGGCACACCATCTCCCATCTATGAGCAGCGGGAATTCTTGGCTAAATTCACTGCATGAAGACAGCTTCAGAGTCGGCTTCGCGCGCATGAGCCCAGCTCTCCTCGCTCAAGGGGTAAGGCACGGATCCAGAGCTTACCGCGTCACGACGGGCGGAACTTGCGCGCGACCATGAGGGCACTGCTCCTCGCTGTGCCATTGGTACTGCTGTCGAGCTGCATCTACATGTCTCGGCATACCCCGGCCGGGGCTTGTCAGGAGGCGCTCGACTCGCCCGTGCGCAATTTCTGCGTAGTGGATTCGGGCGTCCTCTGGCGCGGCGAGGGCCCCACCGTCGCGGATGCCGAATGGCTTCTCGACAATGGCGTGCAATCAGTGCTCAGCATCCAGCTCGATGCGCGCCGCGCTTTCGAGCACGCCAAAGTGCGCCCGAACCTCGTGCGCTCGGTGACGTACTTTCACGTGGTGGGGGCCGATCCGTTTGAGATGCTCAGCAGTTCGCGACTCGACCGGTTGGTGGCGATCTTCGTGGCGGTCATTGACGCGGCGCCGAAGCCGCTTTACGTGCATTGCCGCGCCGGTGTCGATCGGGCGGGCATACTGGTCGCCTCCTATCAGATCCTGATCGGCCGCATCAGCCGGGAGGAAGCCGTGGAGGAGATGGCCCGCTTCCACACGCCGTGGCTGCCGCTCGAGAGGCGTTATCTGCTCGGCCTGACCGAAGCACGCCAGCAGCAGATTCTCCGGGACGTTGACAATTGGAAGGCCCGGCTCAAGCCGTTAGGGCACTTCGATTGCGAGCAGGGACGGTGCCACTATGTCCCCAATCCGGGAGCCACGGTCGCGCGGCCCTGATTTTCGCGGCTGCTATTTCAACTCTGCCGCCTGCATGGTCTGCGAGCCGAGGACCGTGCGGATTTTGGCGCGCTCGTACTGCGCCTGATTGGCCTTCTCGGGTGACCCTTCGATCTGCGCGCTGATCGCATCAGCCTTGGCTCCAAGTCCATCCAGGGCAGCCCAGTTCTTGTACTCGACGACCAGATAGACATCGGCCTCATTGGGACCATGCGGTTCCGCCAACAGCACGCGATAGGCCGTGACCAGGCCGGCCTTCTTGAGCGCCTCCTCCTGCTTCTTCCAAGCCGTGTCGAGCCAAGCCATGTACTCGTCGAACTTGCCGTCCACCGTTCGAATCGCGGACACGTTGATGACGGGACCGTCGTTGAAGTTGCGTCCGTCGGCATAAGCCAAGAGAGCGCCGCAGCTGAGAGCGAGTGATGCACCGCCGAATGCAAGGCGTCGTGCGAAGTGAGTCATGAGATTCCCCTTGATGGTTCTTGCGCACGAAGCTAACGAATGCGGAGAATCAGAGCAAGACGCGGTGCGACAAAGCTCAGTCGTCGCACGACAAGCAGGCAGCCGAAGAGCAGCCAGAGCAGGTCGATGGCGCCACCTCCTCCCTTGTCCGTCGCGACCGGTGATGAGCTCTGTGTAGCTTCGATGAAGTTGACGCTGACCTGCGCCCTCGCAACGGACGGTGCGCCGCTGCAGGCGATCGCGTATGTTTCATCGCCGGCAGTTGTTTCGAAGATCTGCATCGAACCGGAAAGCGCGAGATTGCCACTCCAGCCATCGTCGCTCGTTCCTCCCGATGCTGCGCAGGAGCTTGCATTCTCAGAAGCCCAGGTGAGCGTCACGCTTTTGCCGGCTGTCTGCGTCGCGGTGCTGCTGGAGAGTTGCACGGACGGGGCAGTCAGCGCCGCGACCGCTCCGGCCGGGCCGATCCAGGCGATGTTGGCTGTCGCGCTGCCCACGACGCCCGGACCCGAGCACTGCAGGGAGTAGGACACCTGACCGCCGGCGGCGCTCGTCAGGCTCTCAGATCCGCTCGAGCTCTTCGCGCCAGCCCACCCGTCTCCGCTGATGCCGCCACTTGCGGTGCAGGACTGACTGCCGCTCGCGTCCCACGACAGCGTCAGAAGCATTGACGTACTCAGGCTCGTGTCGCTCGCCGTCAGCGTCACGGGCAAGATCGCAACTCCATCGAGCGAAAGCCGACCACTTCGAATCGGATCGAGAACCGACTGCAGCGTCGTGTTGCCAGTTGTGCTGGTTGAGTCGGCCGTTGAGGCATAGACGGAAGTCAAAGCCGTGTATTGAGCGGTGATCGTCGCCGGGGTCGGCGCGACCGGAGGACTCGTCGGGCAGATGCCGGGCGTGTTTTGTCCATTCTGCAGAGCGGCCAGAGTGCCACTGCCGACGAGGCGGTTTGCGGTATTGAAAACTGCCCCACCGGATGAGCCGCCGCCGACGCTCCCGAGGTCATTGACCAATCCCCAAAAATCCGAGTCGTAGCCGACCTTCAGCCTGTCGCCGGAAACTTGCTGATAGAGCGCCTGGCCGTACCACTGCGTGAACTGTTTGTCGTTCCCGAGCGCATGGTGCACCGAGTAGCCCCCGAAGAAAGTACTTCCGGTCGCGTCCCAGCCGGCCCAGAACGCATCGTTCACGACGGGCGCGTACTGAAGACGAACGAGCCATGCGTCCTGCTGCTCGACGAGCGTCGTCGCACCGCTTTGAACCGGCGCGCTGCCGTCATAGATGGAACTGAGGGTCGCTCCGCATGGGCTCACGGCGTCCCAATACACGCTCATCGACGCTGCCGCCTGGGGCGCGCCGCCGCCGAGAACGTCCGTCTGGCAATGCCGAGCCGTGAGCACGTAGGGCGCCAGGTCGGCTCGGGTGTTATTGAGCAACGTGCCGGTGCATTGGATCTTGTTGCCCACGAGCACCGCGACAGTCGCATGCGCAGGACCCTCGTTCGCGGCCGTCGCATCGCAAGAGTAATTTTCCGAGCAGCTCTGCGTGGCGGTTCCGCTGGCGCGTATGAGCTCGTCGAAGTAGGGATGATTCGCGATTCCGCCAAGACCGCGATAGCCTGCCTGAAAGCTGTCGATTCGGAATTGCACGAGCCGTGCTTCGGCAGGGGAGACTGACAGCCTCAGCGTCAAGGTGTCCCCAATCAGCGGCCGGCTCCAGAGCTCTCCGCTTCTCACCTCCCACGTCCGGTAGGTGACGCTCGCGCGGGAACCGCTCACGGTGAGTGCGGCGCTCGGCGGCAGGACGATGCCTGATGCGTGAAACGACATCGAGACTGCGCCGGGGATCTGCAAGGTGTAGGACCAAACGCGCGCTGATGCAGAGCGAGACCAACGACCGTCGGAGGAAACCTCGACCGATCGAGGCACATCGACCGCGAAGCGTTCGCGTTGCCCGGCCGACTGAGCGATGAGCGGGCGCAGATCGATTCCGAGGACCACAGGCGGTGCAGCGGGCGCCGCACGGATCGCGGTCCAACCAATCATGGCAAGGGCGGCGAGGCACCAGGCCTTGCGGCTCATCGGGATGCGTACCTGAGATCGCGGTTCGCATCGTCCTGACGCGGCCGCGCATTCTTCTTATGATGTCCGTGCGTTCCCTACGCAACCACTATAGCAAGGGCAGTCGCGGATGTCTGTCCACGGCCTGCGACCAGACTATGTAAATGAGCCGAAGCGACAACATCCTGTACATCGCCGATGCGGCGCATGCGACATTTGCGGCGACTTTCATCGCCGTCGGAATTTTCGGCCTGGTGGAGGGCGACTTCGCGGCCATCTGGCAGCCGGTGCCCAAGTCGGTGCCCGGGCGCGAGCTTCTGTCGTATCTGTGCGCATGCGTGTCGCTGGGGTCGGGTATCGGTTTGATCGTGCGTCGTACTGCCGCCGCCGCCGCCCGCGTGCTGCTCGCGTATCTGCTTCTTTGGATGCTGCTTTTCAAGATCACCATCGTGATTCACGCGCCGACACAGGTCGTCTCGTTTGAGTCGTGCGCAGAAACGGCTGTGCTCGCGGCAGGCGCGTGGACGCTGTATGCATCCCTAGCGAAAGACTGGGATCGACGGCGGCTCCGTTTCGCAACCGGCTCCAGCGGTTTGCGCATCGCTCGAAGCCTCTATGGCCTGGCTTTGATCGCATTCGGGCTCGCCCATTTCGCTTACGTGACGGAGACTGCATCCCTCGTCCCGAGCTGGCTGCCTGGGCACAGCGGCTGGGTATACTTCACCGGCTGCAGCTACATCGCCGCGGGCATCGCAGTGCTCGCCGCGCGACAGGCGCGAGCGGCCGCGTCACTCGTGGCGCTGCAGATGGCGCTCTTCACGCTGCTCGTTTGGATTCCGGCTGTCGTCGCAGCCACCCGGAACGCGGTGCAATGGAGTGAGACCGTCGTTTCCTTCGCCCTCACCGTCGGCGCCTGGGTCATCGCAGATTCTTATCGATCGGGAAGCACATGAAAGCCATGACGTGCGCTGAAGGCGTGATGAGACTCCTCGCGGCCTACGGCGTGGATACCGTGTTCGGAATGGCCGGCACCATGACCGTTGAGCTCTATCGCGGCATCAGCCTTGCCGGCATACGGCACGTGCAGTGTCGCAACGAGCAGGGCGCAAGTCTCATGGCAGACGGCTACGCGCGCGCGACCGGCAGGCCGGGTGTCTGCACGATCATCGCGGGGCCGGGAGTCACGAACGCAGCGACGGGCATCGCGCAGGCCTATTGCGACTCGAAACCCTTGCTCGTGCTATCAGGAGCGTCCGCGACGCGTACGCACGGCAAGGGTTGGGGAGAGATTCACGAGCTCGACGACCAGGCTGCGGTGACGGCCGGATTCACGGCGTTCAGCGCCATGATTCGCTATCCGGAGGAGGTGCCGGAGTTCCTGGCGCGTGCGTATTCGATCTTTCGTGGCAGCCGACCTCGGCCGGTGCACCTGTCATTGCCCAGAGACGTGCTGCCACTCGCCATCGACACGGCCTGGAGCCCCCGCCGGACTCCGTCTTTGCCGATGCCGGACCCGGCGGCAATCGAAGAGGCAGCGGAACGACTCGCGCGGGCAGAACGGCCTTTGATACTGGTGGGAGGTGGTGCGGTCGGTACGGGCAGCGCGCTCGTTGAGATTGCGGAGCAACTGGGGGCTCCGGTGTTGGCCACGAATGCCGGCAAGGGAATTCTGCCGGAGTCCCACCCACTGTCGCTCGGTTGCTCGATCGTCCAGGAGGCCAGTCAGCAGGCGCTGTCGGAGTGCGACGTGGTGCTCATCGTGGGCTCGGAAGTCTCGGCTGGGGATCACTTTCAGACGCGACTCGACATATCGAGCGAGATCGTCCGGATCGACATCGATCCGCTCGAGCTGACATCACAGTATGCACCGGCGCTTGCCATTCAGGCCGATGCGCGGGCTGCGATGCTCGCCCTGTCCTCTGCGCTGTCCAAACGAGCGACGCCGGCTCAACGCTCACGAGGCGAGATGCGCGCACGGGCCATTCTGGCGCGCAACGCTGCGAGCATGACGGACATCCAGAAGATGCACGCGCGGATCTGGCGCATTGTGCGGGCCGCGCTTCCCGCCGAGGCGATCGTGATGGGGGATGCGTCGCAGATCGTTTACACGGGCTCCTTCGCGATGCCGATGGAGATGCAGGGTTGCTGGCATTACTCCGGCACGTACTGCTCGCTCGGCGTCGCCTTGCCGATGGCCGTCGGAGCCAAGATCGGCGCGCCCGATCGCCCCGTCATCGCGGTCGCGGGCGATGGTGGAGTCCTTTTCACGCTCAATGAGCTTGCGACCGCGGCCGAAGAGCGGCTCGCGCTCCCGGTGCTCGTCTGGAACAACGATGCGCTCAAGGAGATCGTGGATCAGATGGATCGGCGGGACATTCCTCGGATCGGCGTCGAGCCCAAGAGCCCGGATTTTGTGGGCGTGGCGCAAAGTCTCGGCTGCCATGCGACTCGGGCCGCGAGTGCGGATCATCTCGGCCGGTGCATCCGGGATGCTCTACGAGCTGATCGTCCCACCCTCATCGAAGTGCGGCAGGACAGTGCATGGCTTGCGTGAAAGTCAGCCTCATCGCGTGTCTGCTTGTGGCCGCAGTGTGCGCAGGCTGCGCCTCGGTCGCGACCCGAGGTGTCGGAAAACCGCGTGCGACCGCGTTGCAGGATCCACGCGAGACGCGGCTCGGCAGGCAGTTTCTCGCCCTCTCGGGTTCGCACCCGGGCATGTCGGGCTATCGATTCATCCGTGCGGGTGTGGACGGACTTGCACTGCGCGTGCAGATCATTCGCAGCGCCGAGCGGACTCTCGACCTGCAGTACTTCATCTTTCGCGGCGATGCCACCGGAACGCTCATCACGGAGGAGCTGCGCCGCGCTGCCGAGCGCGGAGTGCGGATTCGAGTGATCGTGGACGATGGTGACACGCAGCCGGGCGATGAGCACATTCTCGAGCTCGACGGGCAACCGAATACGCAGGTGCGGATCTTCAACCCGTTTGATACGCGCTCGCACAGCGCCTTCGTGCGCAACCTCGACTTCCTGTTCCACAAGTCGCGGCTGGACTATCGGATGCACAACAAGCTGCTGGTGGCCGATAACGCCATTGCGCTCGTGGGGGGGCGCAACATCGGCAATCAATATTTTCAGGTCGATCCCGCATCGCAGTTCGCTGACGATGAGGTGTTCGCGGCTGGCCCGATCGTGCAGGCGTTGTCGGTCGAATTCGATGATTACTGGAACAGCGATGTGGTCATCCCCGCGCAGAGACTGGGTCGGTTGCCGGCGTACCAACCCCCCGCCTCGACGCCGCTCGTACGCGGCAGCGGTACCAACTACATGGAGCGTATCGACAGCGGCGAGCCCTACGGGAGTCTGATATCGGGGCAGCAGCCGCTCGTGTGGGCCTCTGCGAGACTCGTGTTTGACAGCCCGGACAAGCGATCCATCGAGCAGGGCGCGGAACGTGGGCGTTTGATGAGCCGTGCTGTCGAGCAGGAGATCGGAGCCGCCCGCAAGGAGTCGCTGATCGTTTCACCGTACTTCGCGCCTTCCGACGCGGAACTGTCCCTGCTCGAGCAGGCTCGTGCGCGCAATGCTGCGGTCAAGGTTCTGACCAACTCTCTCGAGTCGGCACCGAGCCTCGCTGCGCAGTCAGGCTACGACAAGGTCCGCGTTCGGCTTCTGCGCCAGGGGGTCAAGCTCTATGAAGTCAGGTCGCGCCTGGAGAGCACTCGTGGAAGCGGGCAAACACGACGCGTATCGCGCTATGGGAACTACGCGCTGCATGCGAAGCTCTATGTCTTCGACCGGCAGCGCTGCTTCATCGGCTCCTGGAACTACGATCAGCGCTCATTGCGTATCAACACGGAAATGGGTTTGTTGATCGACAGCGCAGAGCTCGCAGGAGAGCTGGGGCAGCGGATCGATGCGATGATGGATCCGGCCGAGGCGTACGAGGTTCTGCTCGACCCCGATCACGCGGGCGAGCTCGTGTGGCAAACGCAGCTGGATCATCACAGCGTCCGCCTGCACCGTGAGCCTTCCCGCGGTTGGTGGCGCAAGGAGCGCGAAAAACTGCTGTCGCTTCTGCCTTTGCAACCTGAGCTGTAGGAGAGCCGGCGCACGCCCTCGAGGCTGCGACTGCGCTTGCGTTGGGTATAATGATCGAGCATGCGTAGTCAGATCGCAGCGGCCGTCGGCGCCGCATCCCTTGCGGCGCTTGCCGCGTTCATCGCACCGATGCAGGCCGCGGGCCGTGCATACACGGGCGTCGACGCCAAACGGCTGCGCGCCGCCGACTCGCCCGAGAATGCGGGCGAGTGGATGTCCTACGGCCGCGATTACAGCGAGCAGCGCTTACAGCCCCCTCAAGCAGATCAACGCCGACAACGTCAGCCGGCTGGGCCTGGCCTGGTATGCCGATCTCACCGAGCGCGGCGGCAGCTACGAGACGACGCCGATCGTCGTCGACGGCCGCATTTTCGTGACCAGCCCCTGGAGCAAGGTCTACGCCTTCGACGCCAAGACCGGCAAGCAGCTCTGGAAGTACGATCCGAAGGTTCCCGGCGAGTATGCCGTGAAGCTGTGCTGCGGCATCGTGAATCGTGGCGTCGCGGTCTGGAAGGGCAAGGTCATCTGGGGCACGCTCGATGGTCGCCTGATTGCGGTCGATGCCGGGACCGGCAAGAAGGTCTGGGAAATCCAGGCGACCGATCCGCAGAAGACACTGTCCATCACCGGTGCGCCGCGCATCGCCGATGGCCGCATCTTCATCGGCGAGGCGGGCTCCGAGTTCGAGCAGCGCGGCTATCTGGCTGCGTACGATGCCGAGACTGGCAAGGAGCTGTGGCGCTGGTGGTCCGTGCCCGGCGATCCTGCGCAGAGCTTCGAGCAGCCCGAGCTCAAATGGCCGCGAAGACCTGGACCGGCGAGTGGTGGAAAGCCGGTGGCGGCGGTACGCCCTGGGACGCCATCAACTACGATCCCGTCACCGGCCTGGTCTACATCGGCACCGGCAACGGCGCGCCCTGGCCCGCGGAGATCCGCTCGCCGGGCGGCGGCGACAACCTGTTCACCTCCTCGATCGTTGCGTTGGATGCGAAGACCGGCAAGTACCGCTGGCACTACCAGGAGACACCGGCCGACAGCTTCGACTTCGACAGCACGCAGCAGATCATGACGGCGGACCTCGTCATCAATGGCGCGAAGAAGCACGTGGTGATGCATGCGCCGAAGAACGGCATGTTCTATGTGCTCGACGCCGCCACCGGCAAGCTCCTGGCCGGCAAGCCGTACGTACCGACGCTCAACTGGATGACCGGGCTCGACGCGAACGGCAGACCGATCCTGAATCCCGAGGCCAACTACGGTAAGACCGGCAGGGCTTCCATGTCGTGCCGTCGGCTGGCGGCGCGCACAGCTGGCATCCGATGGCCTTCAACCCTGACACCGGACTGGTCTACATCCCGACCAATTACAGCAGCTTTCCGTTCGTCGCCGAAGCGGGCGCGAAGATGGGCAACCAGCTGCTGTCCATCAACGTCATGCCAAGCACCCCGATGATCCACCGCCCGAAGCTCGATGGCCCGGGCTCCTACCTGTCTGGCCTGGGATCCGGTCAACATGAAGGCGGCTGGAAGCAGACCGCTGGGCACCCCCGGCCGGGCGTGATGACGACGGCCGGCAATCTCGTGTTCCAGGGTATTCACCGATGACCTTCGGGCCTCCGGTCCCCGGTGCGCAGCCTCTTCCGGCAAAGCTTTTCCGCCTACCGGGCCGATACGGGCGAGCGGGTCTGGACGACGGAGACGCAGGCCGGAATCGTCGGCGGCCCCGTGAGCTATGCCGTCGATGGCGAGCAGTATGTGGCCGTGGTGGCCGGCACGAGCGGCTTCGGCGGCAACTATTGGGCGCCGAACTACTCGCGCCTGCTGGTCTTCAAGCTGGACGGCAAGGCGACGCTGCCGGAGACCGTGGCCTACACGCCGCCCGTGCTCAATCCGCCCGCGGATTTCGGCGACGCAGCTCAGCTGGAAGTGGGCGAGCATCAATACACCGCGCATTGCGCCAGCTGCCACGGCAACAACACCCCCATGGGGCGGCTGAGCAGCGTCTTCCCTGATCTGCGCTACGCGGGTGCGCTGTGGGCATCCGATGCCTTCAAGGCCATCGTCATCGACGGCGCGTTGCAGGCCGACGGCATGGTGTCGTTCCGCAAAATGCTCACACTGCAGGATGCGGAAGCGATTCGTGCTTACGTCGTGCACATCGCAAACGAATCGAAGCCTGCGGCACCGGCAGCACCTGGCGCAGCCGCTCCGAACAGCGGTCCCGCAGCGCTTCATCAGTAAGTCAGTCTGCCGGCTTCGTGCGCGTGGTGACACTCATCATCAATGGAACCACGCACAGCGTCGATGCCGAGGATGAGACTCCCCTTCTGTGGGTATTGCGCGACCATCTTGCTCTGACGGGCACCAAGTATGGCTGCGGCATGGCCCTGTGCGGAGCATGCACGGTCCACGTCGACGGTGAGGCAGTGCGCTCATGCGTACTGCCGGTCGGCGGCTTGAACGGAAGGCATGTCACGACCATCGAGGGGCTGTCGCAAGATCGAAGCCACGCCGTGCAGCGTGCCTGGATCGAGCTTGATGTGCCGCAATGCGGATATTGCCAGTCGGGGCAAATCATGTCGGCCGCTGCGCTGCTCGCAGCGAAGCCCAACCCGAGCGATGCCGAAATCGACGATGCGCTCTCGGGCAACATCTGCCGCTGCGGGACCTACGTCCGCATCCGCAAGGCCATTCACCGCGCAGCGGAGCTCTTGCGCGCGCACGAATCCGCGTGAAGCACCGCTCCAGTCGCCTCAGGCGTGCCGTCGACCTCGGTCGTCGGGTCTTCCTGCAACGCGAGCCGCGTGCGCAGGTGGGGGACTGGTGCTCGCACTGGCGCTGCCTGCGAGCCTCGGCGGTCCGCGCGCGGCCAGCGCTCGCGGACAGTTGAATGCCTGGCTTAGCATCGGCGCGGACGACTCCATCACCATCCTGGTCGATCGCTCCGAAATGGGACAGGGTGTGTACACCGCTCTGCCGATGCTCCTCGCGGAGGAACTGGAAGTCGACCTGTCACGCATCACCGTTCAGCGCGGCGCCTGTCGGTGACGGCGTATGTCAATGCGCTCAACGGCGGTCAGATCACCGGCACCAGCAACAGCATTCCGGAGGCGTGGGAGAAGCTGCGCAAGGCGGGAGCGCAGGCGCGCTGCATGTTGATCGCAGCTGCGGCACAGAAGCTGGCATGTCGAGCCTGCGGCCTGCCGTGCGCTCGATGGCAAGATCGTCAGCGCTCACGGGCGACAGGCGCGCTACGGCGAGCTTGCCGAGGCCGCAGCGCGAACTGCCGGTGCCGAAGGACGTGTCACTCAAAGATGCGTCGCAGTTTCGCTTGATCGGCAATCCTCTCCCGCGCCTGGATACCGCCTGCGAAGGTCGACGGCAGCGCGCAGTTCGGCCTGGACGTGCAGCTTCCCGGGCATGTTGTATGCCGTCGTTGCACTCTGCCCACGCTGGGCGGAACGGCTGCGTCGGTCGACTCCGCTGCGGCGCTCGCGATGCCGGGCGTGCGCCGGGTGCTACCGATGCGCAACGCCGTCATCGTCGTCGCCGAGCATTTTTGGCAGGCGCGCAAGGCGCGCGATGCGCTGCGCATCGCTTGGGATCCCGGCACCGAATGCCGATCTCGACAACGCCGCGATCGCGTCCCGGCTCCAGAAGGCCGCCGAGCATCCTGGAAGCCTCGGCGCTGACAGCGAGACGTCTCCGCGTCTCTGAAGGGCGGCAACGCGCAGGAGGCGCTCAAGAAAGCCGCGAAGACCTTCTCGGCCGTCTACGAGTTGCCGCTCGCTGGCGCACGCCACGATGGAGCCGATGAATTGCACCGCCGATGTCGAGGCCGGATCGCTGCGATGTCTATCTCGGCACTCAGGTGCAGCAACTGACGCAAGCCGTCGCGGCCGAAGCGGCGGGCTTACAGCCCGAGCAGGTCAACGTGCACACGACTCTGCTCGGCGGCGGCTTCGGCAGACGCCTGGAGGTCGACTTCGTGCCGGCGGCGGTCGTGGCCTCAAAGGCGCTGGGCGCGCCGGTGAAGCTGATCTGGACCCGCGAAGATGACATGACGCACGACCTGTTCCGGCCGCCTGCTCGCGAGGCCGTGTCGGCCGGGCTCGACGAGCAGGGGCGCCTTGTCGCCTGGTCGCTGCAGATCACCAGCCCCTCGATCACGGCGCGCTTCGATCCGACCAACAAGGATCCGTTCGATTCGGTGATCGAGTACGTGCAGAACTTCCCCTATGCGGTGCCGCAACTTCGACCTGCGCTTCAAGCGGCAGGAGATCGGAATCGATGTCGGATATTTGCGCTCGGTGAGCCACGCGCCGAACTGCTTTGCCATCGAAAGCTCGATCGACGAGCTCGCGGCCGCGATTTCCCGCGACCCACTCGACTTTCGCCTGACACTGCTGCGCGGTAAGCCGCGCCACACAGCAGGTGCTCAAGCTCGTCGCCGAGCGCTCAGGCTGGGGTAAGGCGCCGCCACGGACACTTTCAGGGCCTCGCCTTCATGGAGGGCTACTCGTCTCACATCGCACAGGTGGCGGAGATCTCGATCAGCGCGTGGAATTCTCAAGGTTCACAAGATCACTTGCGTCATCGACTGCGGCCGCACGTCAACCCCCGCATCGTCGAGTCGCAGATCGAAAGCGGCATCATCTACGGACTCTCGGCCGCGCTTGTGGGGCACATCACAATGCACAAGGGTCGCGTGCAGCAGAGTAACTTCAACGACTACCGTGTGCTGCGGCTCAACGAGACCCCCTGCTCGAGGTGATCATCGTGCCGAGCGAAGCACCGCCCGGCGGTATCGGGGAGACCGCCGTTCCACCGGTGGCCCCGGCCCTCTGCAACGCCATTTTCGCGGCGACCGGAAGGCGCCTGCGATCATTGCCGGTGAGCGCGCATACTCTGGGCTGAGCGTCGCTTGCAGACTAGGTTGAAACTTTCCGCGCGGTGCTGTGTGCTTGAGGCCTGGCCGGCGCTTTGGGGAGGGCGATGAGATACTTTCCACTCCTGTGGGCGGGTATCTGGCGCAAACGCAGCCGCACTGTGCTGATGTCGCTGCAGATCATCGCGGCGTTCCTTCTTTTCGGCCTGCTCCAGGGCTTGAACTCCGGGATCCAGCAAGTCATCGCCAGGACACACAGCGACCGGCTCTACATCGCGAGCAATGTCTCGATGGGTGACTCGCTGCCGATCGGCATGATCGCGAAAATCCGCGCGGTCAAGGGTGTGCTGTTCGCAGCGCCGCGCAGCGACTTCGGCGGTAACTATGCCCAGCCGAACCAGTTCGTGCCCGTGGTGGCCACCGAGGCGAGCGTTTTTTCTCAAATCTACGATGATATGAAGTTCTCCCCGGCGGCCATCGCCGAGCTCAGCAAGACTCGTCAGGGTGCGATCGCGGGTGCCGCGGTCATGAAGCGCTACGGCTGGAAAGTCGGGGATCATGTGGTCCTGCAGACTGCGGTTCCGAAAGTGGACGCATCGCGTGACTGGGAGTTCGAGATCGTCGGCACGTACGATGTCACCGATGACCCCGCGGCCAATACCGAATCGATGGTGGCAAACTTTCAATACCTCAACGAAGCGCGTTTCACCGGCCGTGACCGAACCGATCTGTTCATGGCCAAGATCGGCGATCCCTCCGCGGCTGCCAAGGTGAGTCTCGCAATCGACAGCGCGTTTGCGAACTCGGATCACGAGACCCGGACACAGTCGGAGGGCGATCTGGTCGAGTCGCAGCTGCAACGGGTCGTCGATCTCGACTTCATCGTGCGTGGCATCATCGGGGCCGTTTTCTTCGCTCTTCTGCTGGCGACCGGCGCGTTGCTGATGCAGTCGATCCGCGAACGCGAAACCGAGCTCGCCGTTTTGAAGGCGGTCGGTTTCAGTGACTCGCTCGTCATGGCCCTGATCCTCGTCGAGTCTGTGGTTCTGTGTGTGTTCGCCGCGGCGTGCGGCCTTGGAATTGCGGCCTCACTTCTGCCCCTCGCGCGGAGCATGATCGGCATCGCGCACGTGCCCGGTGGCGTGCTGCTGCTGGGCCTTGCCTTTGCGCTGGCTCTCGCGCTGATCGGTGGCTTCGCGCCGGCGTTACGCGGCTCGCGGCTCCAGGTCGTCGATGCCTTGGCCGATCGCTGAGAACGATATGAGTTTCTTCAACCAGACCACCATGCTGACCGTGACCGGGCTACGAGGACTGCCGCATCGGCGTGGCGCAGCCCTGGTGACGGTGGTCTCGGTAGCCGCGGTCGTCGGTGTGCTGGTGTCGCTCCTGGCGATTCGCGCGGGCACGAGCATCTTCAGCCCGCAGGCGGCCCGAGCGGACGAGCTGGTCGTCGTGGGACGTGGCGCCCGCAATGCATTCCAAAGTGTGCTGACTCGCGATGCGGTGCTTACGATCGAGGATGCGCCCGGGGTAAAGCACGCTGCGGATGGGCGAGCGTATGCCTATGCATTCGGTCTCGTACCAGTCGATGCCGTCAAGAAGAATGGCAAACGTGGGACCGTCTATCTCGTGGGCTACTCGTCCGGCGTGGATCTGGTCGAGCCCGACGTGAAGCCGATCGCAGGCCGCTGGTACCGACCGGCAGTACACGAGCTGATGGTCTCCGATCCGATCCGCAGGATGTATCAAGGCATGGATATCGGCAGCCACCTCAGCCTGCGCGGCACCGACTGGACGGTCGTCGGTGTCTTCTCGGGCAGCAATACACTGGGCGACAGCTTGCTGCGCGCCGATGCCGACACCGTCATGTCCGCGTTCGGTCGCAACACCTACCAGCAGGTCAATCTCGTGCTCGATTCGCCGAGCGCACTTGCTCGATTCAAGAAGTCCCTTGCCGACAACCCGACGATCGCGGTGGACCTGAAGACCGTGGCCGATGACTTCCAGGAGAACTTCGGCCAGCTGAATCAGCTCCTTGATTTCTTCGCCTACTTCGTGGGCGGTGTGATGGCGAGCGGAGCCGTCTTCGGCGCGCTCAACAGCCTGTACGCTTCGGTCGATGCCCGGCGTCGGGAGCTCGCCACGCTGCGCGCAATCGGCTTCACCGGCCGCTCGATCATCACTTCGGTTCTCGTTGAGAGCCTCGTGCTCGCCATTCCCGGTGCGCTGATCGGAGCCGCGATCGCGTGGTTGCTCTTCAGCGGCAACGTCGTCAGTACCGGTGGGCTGATTTTCCATCTGAGCGTCACGGGCCACGTCTTGTTCGTCAGCATGGGATGGGCGCTGGTCATCGGCTTGATCGGCGGATCACTTCCGGCGCTGCGCGCTGCGCGCCAGCCGGTCGCGACGGCGCTGCGTGCCACCTAGACAAACGAGCCAAACCATGCCAAGACTTCCCCAGCTCATCGCGTGCGCCTGCGTGACACTCCTGGCGTCCACGGCGCACAGCGCGAATGTGCGCGATGCCGCCCGCACCTGGCGCAAAGCACACGAGCAGATGATCGTCGGCCAGTTTGTCGCGCTGCTCTCGATGCCGAACGTGGCCACGAATGTGGCTGACGTAGACAAGAATGCGGCCTACATCGAAGCCGAGTTGAAGACACGTGGCTTCGCCACGCGACTACTGCGAGCGGCTCCGGATACTCCCGCTTCGGTATTTGCGGAAATGAAGATCCCGCACGCTCGGCGGACCGTCTTGTTTTACGCTCACTATGACGGTCAGCCGATTGGTCAGAAGGGCTGGATCAGCGAACCTTTCCATCCCTCGATGCGCACGGCCCTTCCGGAGGCGAAGCCAATCGACTGGCAACACGCGACGGCGCTCGATCCTGACTGGCGCCTGTTCGGACGTTCCACCGGGGACGACAAGGCCTCGATCGAGGCCATGCTCTGCGCTCTCGATGCTCTCAAGGACCATCAGCATCCGACCAACCGTAAACATCAAGCTGCTGTACGAGGGCGAGGAGGAGCAGGGCTCGCCGCATCTTTCCGCGCTGGTCGCCCAGAACGTGCAGCTGCTGCAGGGTGATCTTCTGATCATGGGCGACGGGCCGATGCATCAGAGCGGCAAGCAGATGGTCAACTTCGGGAATCGCGGCATCACGAGCCTGACCCTCACCGTGTATGGGGCGACCAAGCCCTTGCATGACGGACACTACGGGAGCTGGGCGCCGAGTCCGTCCGTGATGATTGCGCACCTGATCGCAAGCCTGCGCGATGATGCGGGCCGGATTCTCATCCCGCACTTTTATGAAGATGTCGCACCGGTTTCGGCCGCAGACCGCTCGGCGCTCGCAGCCATGCCTCCCGTCGAAGACGGCTTGAAGCGTGCTTTGGGACTCGGGCGCAACATCGGTCCGCCGCGTCTCGCCGACGGATATCTCGAGCCCACGTTGAACGTGCGCGCGATCCATGTCGGGGACGAGGGTCCGTCGGCCGCGAACGCCATCGCAACACACGCCGATGCGTCGCTGGACTTTCGGCTGGCGCCGGGCGAGACGCCGGCACGCACGCGCGAGCTGCTCGAGGCGTACCTGACGCAGCAGGGCTGGTACATCGTGCGAAGCCGAGCCGGATCTGCAGGCGCGTCTTGCCCATCCAAAGATCGTGAAGGTTATCTGGGATGAGGGTGGCGCCATCGCGACCAAGACACCGCTCGATCTGCCCGCCTCCAAGGCCGTCGTCGCCTCCATCGGTCGAACGGTCGGTTACCCGCCGATTGAGCTGCCGATCGTCGGCGCCAGCTCCGGCATGGCGGATGTCGTAGATCAGCTGCACATCCCGATGGCCGGCGTCAGCATCGCCAACTACGATGACAACCAGCACGCCGAGAACGAGAACCTGCGGCTGGGAAACCTCTGGGACGGAATCGAAATCTACGCAGGTCTGTTGGCGGATCTGAATTGGTGAGTGCGTGCTAGTTTCGCAGCGCAGTCGCAACGAGCGTGAGCAGTGAGAGAAGAAGGGAAGCTGGCATGACCAGCACTCCGACCGCCAGGAATTTCCGCGCGCTCACGTTCAGCCCTTCCCGCCGGATGGCCACCAGCCACAGAATCGTCGCGAGCGAGCCGGTCACCGAAAGGTTCGGCCCCAGATCCACACCGACGAGCAGCGCGCCCGTTGCCTGCGCAGGTAACTGCGCAGAGCTCGCGACCGTCGCTGCGATGAGTCCCATCGGCAGGTTATTGATGAGGTTCGACCCGAAAGCCACGGCGGTACCCCCGAGCAGCGCCGCGGTCGCCGGCGCGTTCCGCGCGAGCTCGGAGGAGAAACGGGTGAGCGAGCTCAGTACCCCGGTGTTCTCGACACCCTGAGCGAGAACGAAGAGCCCGGCGACGAGCGGCAGAACACTCCAGGTGATCTGGCTGAGCACGGGCCACGGTGATTGCCGATTCAAAAGCGTGACGAGCACCCAGGCCCCGAGCCCACACAGGCAGGTCGGGAGCCCGAGTTGCCAGCCCAGCAAGGAGGCGGCGAGCAGGGCGGCCGCGGTCAGTGCCAGCGCGAGCGCCGTGATTTGGCCGGAGGCCGGCAGAGCCGAGCGGACCGAGCTCGCAGCCACCTCGTGCACCAGCTCATGTCGCTGGGTGAACCGCAGCAGCGCGTAGGTCGTGACGATCGAAACCACGGAGGCGGCGCCGAACTCGCGCAGCCAGCTCGTCAAGGGCGGCATGTGACTGCCGAACACCACGAGATTTGCGGGGTTGGAGATCGGGAGCACGAAGCTTGCGGCGTTCGCAATGAAGGCGCAGATGAGCAGGTACGGAATCGCGGGTGCTCGCGCATGCTTTGCCGCCGCGTACACGGCGGGCGTCAGCACGACGGCAGTGGCGTCGTTGGATAGGAAAATGGTCACCAACGTGCCCACGGCGTAGATCAGGAGAAAGAGTCTGGTCGGCGCGCCGCGCGCATGCTCGAGGGCGTAGGCTGCGAGCCAGTCGAACAGGCCTTCGCGCCGTCCGAGCTCGGCGAGCAGCATCATTCCGATCAGGAAAAGATAGACGTCCATGCCGCGCGCAACGGCGGCGAGAGCGTCGGCGATCGGGATCAGCGAGCACAGCACGAGGACAGCAGCGCCCGAAGCGGCCCACCAGGCTTCGGACCACTCCCTTGGACGCGTGATCACACCCAAAACGGCAAGGGCAGCGATCGACCAGGTCGCGACATGACCGAATGCGAAGAAATTCATGACCGCACCCTGTCCGACGTTAACACGGAGCCGTAACAAGAGTCGTGCCGGCGCATCGACGCTTCATCCGCGCCAGCGACGTTTCGTCACAAAATAGCGCGCCTCTGGTATGAGCGCCGTACAGTACGGCCCGACAATCACGGGCATTCGGGCATGCAAGCGGCAATCCTCACGAACGTCACCAGAACCTACCGCGTCGAAACGGTCGACGTGCAGGCGCTGCGCGGCATCGATATCGAGATTCGCAGCAATTGCGTCACGGCCATCGCAGGCCCTTCGGGCAGCGGCAAGACGACACTGTTGAATCTGATCGGATGCATCGACCGGCCGAACGCGGGCGAGATCGAGGTCGCGGGGACGCCGGTGGGCCGTCTGTCGGATGACGCACTGAGCGATTTTCGAGCCTCGCATCTGGGCTTCGTGTTTCAGAGCTTCAACCTCATTCCGGTCCTGACGGCCTACGAGAACGTGGAATACCCGCTGCGTCTGACGAACGTGTCTGCGGCGCAACGGCGAGAGCGCGTGCGCAGGATGCTCGAGGCGGTCGGACTTTCCGCACACGCGCAGCATCGACCGGGACAACTGTCCGGCGGACAACAGCAGCGAGTGGCCATCGCGCGGGCGCTTGCCGCGGCACCGCGCCTGGTGCTCGCCGATGAGCCCACCGCGAACCTCGATAGTCAAACGGGGGTGGCGATCATCGAGCTCATGCGCCAGATGCAGCGCGAGCAGGCGGTGTCGATCCTGATCTGCTCCCACGATCCTCAGGTGATCGCGGCCGCCGATGATGTGATCATGATCCGCGATGGGCGGGTCGAATCAGTCAGACGCGCCGGCCTCGCGCCGGCCGTCAGCGCGGTAGGAGTGAGCGCATGATGACACTCGCCCTTGCGATCCGGAATCTCGAGCGCAACCGGCGACGATCCCTGATGACGCTCGCCGCGATCATGGTTGGCGCCGTGGCGATCCTGTTGTTCGGCGGCTATACGCGCAACATTCGATACGGGCTGCAGATCGGGTTCGTGCGCACGAGCGGACATCTGCAGATCCAGCACAAGGACTATTTCCTGTATGGCAGCGGAAATCCAGCTGCGTACGGAATCGCCGACTATCGTCACGTCATGGATGTCGTTCGCACCGATCCAGTCCTCGCCCCGATGCTCACCGTCGTGACGCCGACGTTGCAGCTCGGCGGAATTGCCGGGAATTTCGAGGAAGGGGTGTCCCGGACCGTGCTCGCCACGGGCTCCGATGTCGATGGTCAGAACGCTCTGCGGCAATGGAATGACTTCGGTTACGAGGGCACGCCGCGACCGCTCTCACTGACGGGCACGGCACCCAACGCCGCCGTGGTCGGTGAAGGGGTGGCGCGGGTGCTGCAGCTGTGCGGGACTCTGGGCGTCCGCCGCTGCACGCCGCCGAAGACGGTATCGGAGGCAACCTCCGACACGAGCGTCTTGCCCCCCGACCTCGCAGCGCTGTCGGCCACGGAGGCGGCCGGTCGGCCCGCAAGCCGTGACGCCCGCATTGAGTTGCTCGCGGCGACGGCGCGCGGCGCGCCCAACGTTGCGAGCCTTGCCGTGGTCAAGGTCGAAAGTGAAGCAGTCAAGGAGCTCGACGACGTCTATGTCGCCCTGCACCTCGGCCAAGCACAGCGGCTCATCTACGGCGGGGATCCGCCGGAGGTCACGGCCATCATTCTCCAGTTGCATCACACATCACAGATCCCGGTGGCTCGTGCGCGACTGCAACAGTTACTTTCGACGACGCTCAAGTCCGATCCCCTCGAGGTGCAGGATTTCGAGACCCTCAATCCTTACTACGGGCAGACGATCGCGTTCTTCGCCGCGATTTTCGGATTCATCTCGATCTTGATCGGGGTCATCGTTCTCTTCACCGTCGGCAACACCATGAGCATGGCCGTGGTGGAGCGTACCCCCGAGATCGGGACCTTGCGGGCCATCGGACTTCGCAGGGCCGGCATCCGCAAGATGTTCATGATCGAAGGAATGCTTCTCGGTCTGCTGGGCTCGGTTCTCGGAATCGTCACCTCACTCATTCTCGCGTTCGTGATCAACCACGGTGGCATCACCTGGACGCCACCCGGTCGCGTGGATGCGGTGCCGCTGACGGTGCGGCTCTGGGGTGAGCCGGCGCCGATGATCGCCGTCGCCATCGCGCTCACTCTCGTCGCGGTGGTGTCGTCGTGGATTCCGTCGCGACGGGGCGCGCGGATCAACATCGTTTCGGCCCTGCGCCACGCCTGAGCCATGAGCATCTTCGGCAAGCAATTCCTGCTCGCTTTGTTCGTAGCGTGCGTGGCCGCCCCGATCCACGCAGCCGAGCCCTCGGCCTCTGTCGCACTCGATGCGCAGAAGATCCTGGCGGCGAGTGATGCGGTGCGCAATCCGGCCAAGCCATTCGGACTCTCGATCGTCCTCGTCGAATATCGGAATGCGAAGGAAGTCGACTCGAACACGCTCGCCATCTACTCGAAGCTCGATGACTCCGGGCGCTATCGCACGCTCGTGAGTTACGTCGGGCCACCACGCGATGCCGGCAAGCTCGTGCTCGAGAACGGTACGGAGATGTGGTTCTTCGATCCCTCGAGCGAGGCAAGCATCCGCATATCGCCGCAACAGCGCCTGCTTGGCCAGGCATCCACCGGAGATGTGGTGACCGTCAACTTCGCGCATGACTATCACTCCGTTGCTGCCTCTGCGGAGGACATCACCGACGGCGACCGCGTGCTGCGGCACTGCTATAAGCTCGCGCTGAGCGCCGCGGTGCCCGATGCCACCTACCATCGCATCGAGCTGTGGGTCGAGCAGTCGACGAGCCGACCCGTCAAGGGAAAGTTCTACTCCGACAGTGATCACCTGCTGAAGACGGCCTACTATCGAGGCTTTCGCAGCGAGCTCGGCGTCGAGCGACCCACCGAGATCGTGATCATCGATGGCCTGACGCCGAGCTGGGTAACATTGATGCGCTATTCCAACTATGCGTGGCGTGACATTCCCGACAGCTGGCTGCAGCGCGATTACCTGCCGCGCTTTCGCCCCGAATGAGCGATGCGTCGCGCCTGGATCCTGCTCTTCCTGCCAGCGGCCAGTGCGGCGCTCGGCCAGCAAGAGGACGAAGCGGCGCTCGCACTGGCTGATCGCGCGGAAGCTCAGCCGACTGCGCAACGCGCGTGTCTGGAGTACGCGGAAGCGGCGGCCACCGAGACGACCTTCAGCGATGCGACAGCATCGAGCACCGGCGGTCGGACATCCTTTGCCATGCGCTGTGATGAGTCGCTCGCTCCCACTTGGCGCGGGGTTTTTTCCGACCGTGTCGACTACTTCTTCGAGCACGGTGCGTCGGCACAGCTGACCAACACCTTGAAGGAAGCGTACCTGAGCTGGCGCGAGGGCGGCGTGGAGCTCGTCGATTTCGGGCGGATCAACGTTCGTGAAGGCGTCGGATTCGCCTATAACCCGACGGACTACTTCCGCGCCAACGCCGTTCGCGCCGTCATCTCGATCGATCCCAATACGTTGCGGGACGAGCGGTTGGGCACGCTCATGGCGCGCTCACAGACACTGTGGTCGAGCGGCTCGTTGACCACGATTTTCGCACCGCGCGTGAACGCCGAGCCCAATGACTCCTCGTTCAGTCCGGATTTTGGTGCGACCAACGCACAGAGCCGCTGGGTTGTGATCCTCAGCCAGCGACTCGCCGAGGGGCTGCAGCCGCAGCTTTCCCTCACCGGAACGCAACACCAGTCGCCTCAAGCGGGTCTCGATCTGACTTACCTGGTCAATCGCGCGACGGTTGCGTATCTGGAATGGTCGGGCGGGCGCTCGGTGAGCAACCTCGCCGCGAGCGGATACGGTGCACCCGTTGAGAACGGCTCGGGGTTTCACTCTCGCCTGAGCACCGGTCTCACCTACACGACACCCTTCAAGCTCTCAATGACGCTCGAATACGAATACGACGGTGCCGCGCCGGATTCGAACGAATGGACATTCGTGCGCTACGGCCCGCTCGCCCCCTACGTCACGTATCGCGAGTACGCCGCAAGTGAGGGCGAACTCGCGACACGGCACAATGTCTTCGCCTACGCGCACTGGGACGACGTCCTGATCCCGCACCTTGGCCTGACGGCGTTCGTGCGCTATGACCCGTTCGACCACAGCCATGTCACGTGGAGCGAGGCCCGCTATTATTGGTCACATGTCGACGTTGCCGTGCAATGGCAGCGCAATGCGGGCGATGCCACGAGTGATCTCGCCCCCTGGCCCAAGCGACAGTCCTGGCTCGCACTCGTCGGATACTATTTCTAAGCTCATGCCCGCCATCGCCTCAGAGCCCTCACGTCGCGCGCGCGCGCTCATCGTGCTCGTCGTGCTCAACTTCGCGATTACGGTTCTCTTGACGACGATCGGCGCATCGAAGGACTTCATACCGACGCTCGAGGACTGCTATTCGATCGGCTTCGGCATCTGGGGCGCCTTCGAGCTTCTGCGCGCGCTCACCGGGGGCCGCGTTCCCGTCATCGGTCTGGCTCTGGTGGCCGTGCCGGTGGGATTTTATGCGGGCAGCAAAGTCGCGACGCTCTTCGGTGCACCCGATATGTTCGCCCTTGCCGCGCAGGATCCGGCGCACGGATGGCGCGGCCTCGTGGGTGGTCTCATGATGGCCATCTTCGCGACCGGATTCTTCATCTTCTATTGGCGTGCGGAAGCGTATCGGGCCGACCTGCAGAGCGAGCGGCGCCGCGCAGCCGAGGCACTACAGTCGGAAACGTCGGCGAAGCTCGCACTGTTGCAGGCACAGATCGAGCCGCACTTTCTATTCAATACACTCGCCAACGCGCAAAGCGTCATCGAGTCGGATCCGCGCGCGGCCAAGTCCATTCTGGAGCACCTGAACCAGTACTTGCGAGTCAGTCTGGGCCGGACCCGCCGCTCCTCATCAACGCTTGCGGATGAAATCAGCCTGGTCGATGCACTGCTTGCGATCGCGGCTCTGCGGCTCGGAGAGCGCCTGCGCTACCTCATCGAAGTTCCAGAGGCTCTGAAGGACGCACAACTGCCGCCTCTGCTGCTGCAGCCACTGGTCGAGAATGCCTTGAAGCACGGGATCGAGCCCGCAGTGCATGGAGGAGTGATACGCATCGATATCGAAAGACAGGGTGATGCCCTGCGGCTGCGCGTGAGTGATTCAGGCGTGGGACTCAACGCAAGCTCGCCTGAGGGTGTCGGCCTCGCCAATGTGCGTGGGCGACTCGCGAGCCTCTATGGCGATCGGGCGCGTCTCGCTCTGTATCAGAATGAGCCATCCGGAGTGGTGGCCGAGATCACCATGCCGCTGCAGGGAATCCCGACGTGACAGCGCAGCCACCGACCGCCCTCATCGCAGACGATGAGCCCAAACTCTCGGATGACCTTGCGCGCCGCCTGAAAAGACTTTGGCCGCAGCTCGAGCTCGTCGCGGTCGTGCCCAATGGCATTGAGGCGGTGTCCGAGCTCAACCGTTTGAAGCCCCAATTCGCCTTTTTGGATATTCGCATGCCCGGGTTGAGTGGGCTCGAAGCGGCGAAGGCCGCAACGCACACGCGCGTCGTGTTCGTCACGGCGTATGACGAGTACGCCATCGCCGCGTTCGATGCCGCGGCGGCGGACTATCTGTTAAAGCCGGTGAGTGATGCGCGCCTGGTACAATGCATCGCGCGCCTGCAGCGGGAGGCCGCTCCGCCAATCGACTTGCAAAAACTGCTTGCGAGCATCGCGAGCCCCGCACGCGAGCATCTGTCCTGGCTGACGGTGGGGCTTGCGAACACCACACGCCTCGTCGCCGTCCAGTCGGTGCTGTACTTCCAGTCCACGGAGAAATACACCGAGGTCGTCACGGGCAACGAGCGCCACCTCATCCGAACACCCCTCAAGGAGCTCCTGCAAAGCCTTGACCCGAAGGAGTTCGCGCAGATTCATCGCGGTATCGTCGTGAATCTCGGTGCGATCGAGCGTGTCGAGCGCGACGTTCTAGGACGGTGTCTGGTGCATCTGAAGGACCATCCGGAGGTGCTGCCCGTCAGCCGCACGTTCGCGAACCGCTTCAGGCAGATGTGAAGACGCTGCCGGGTCGCTAGTGACCGGCGTGCTGCGCGAGTCGATCGGCGCAGACTTCCTCCGGCACTTCGTAGCCGTCTCGACGGATGTACATCGATTCAAAGGACCACGGCTGCGTGAATGTCTTCGGATCCTCGATCGTGAAACGCGCCTGAAGATGGTTGCCGTCTGCGCTCAGCTGATAGCGCTCCGTGACATGCAAGGCGTCGGAATGCGGCAAGCCTGAGTCATCGAGCAGGGTCGTATCCTCGAAATCGCCGGACTCGATGATCAAGGCATCACCGTCCCAATGCGCGACGGAATACCCAAGGTATTTCGGATCCGCATCCGTTGGCAGCGACTCATCGATGTACGCACGCCGCGGCAGACGGTTGAGCTGATGGACGAAGTACACGACCTTGGGCCGCTGCAGGATCTCGAAAGGCTCATCGATCAGCATCAGGCGTGGCAGGCCTGGCGGAAGGCAGCGGGTCAGACCGTCGAATGAGTGGTCGCCTTTTGCAGCTGCCGCTCGATGCGCCGCGTAAATCGCCTTGCCGGCCGCAGTCAAAGGTGGGGTCTTGCCATCGACGGTTCGCAGCGCATGAACCGGCTTTTCAATCGTCCAGACTCCGGTCAAATCGGGCGGGGCACCAAAAGCGCCGACGCTGGCCGCTGCGAGCGCGGCCACCAGCCACGCTCGGGCCATGCCTCTCACTTGGCCACCGTCACGCCGTTGACGGGCGCGTTGCGGTTGTTCTCCTCGCACACGTACTCGGCGGGTCTGGCATCGGGACGCCAGTGGTAGATCCGGCGATAGCTGTAGGGATGCTCCAGTGTCACGGGGTCATCCACGGTCATGACGAGCTCGAGATTGGCGCCGCCGTCGATCTTGCGAAAGCGCTCGGTGACGTGGAGTTGAGTGGAATGCGCGCTGCCTTCATCGTCGATGAAGGTTCGATCGTTCAAGCCGACCGTGTCGACGACCAGCGTGTCGCCCTCCCAGTGACCAACGGAGTCGCCCAGGAAGGTGCCCTTTGTGCCTGCCGGATGAGGTCGATTGAGCCAAATGCGGCGCACATTGTGCGCGACTTCGTGCAGAAAGGTGAGGCGGCCGGCAGTTTGCACGATCTCAATGGGATAGGGGCTTTCCATCAGTCGTGGCATTCCATGCGGGAGGCATTGCGTCGATGCGTCCGCCTCGGGCGTTCCGCGATTCTTCGCACGGATGCGCTGCTCGAGCAGCTTCATATATTGCGGCTTCAGGGGCGGCGGAACACCCGGTTCCGGTCCGAGCATGTACTCATAGCCCTGCAGCCACCAGATCCCTTCTAAATCGTGCGGATCCGGATTGGGTGGCGCTGAGCCGGGCGGGGCGGGACCGGCGCCGCGAAGTGGCGGTGTCAGGGCGAGCGTAGGGTCGCCGCTGTCATGCAGCGTGGTGGGCCGTGATGCGCTCCAGGCAAGTGAGCTGAACACGAGCGCCGTGCTCGCGAGAGCGGTGCGCAACAATCCACTCACACTCTCGAACGGCCGGGCTCGCACGTTCTGATGCTCCGCCTTTCAAATGCTCGAAGCGCGAGCGCGCAGCCGATGAGACCCACTTCGAGCCATCCGAGGGCACCGCCGCCACCGCCTGCCGCTGCTTGCGGGGGCCGCGGGCGCCGCGTGCGCCTCGGTCGATTGCGCCGAGGTACCGCCTGAATCCACCGCGGCCACCGTGAAATAGTACGTCGTGCCATTGGTTAAGCCTGTCACGCTGGCGCTTGTCGTGCTGAGGCCTGTCTGCGCCGGCTTCGTGGCCTCACCACCTGACGAGGTGCCCTGATAGATATTGTAGGTGACAGCGCCGCTCGATGCTGTCCAGCTGAGCGAGGCCGTCCCATTGCCAGCCGACGCCGTAAGCCCGCTTGGTACGGCAGGCAGGGTCGTGACCGTGATTTCGTTCGACCTCGCGGACGTTCCCAGGCTTGAGACCGCCGCGATCGTGAAATAGAAAGTTTGTCCATAAGTGAGGCTGCTGACCGTCGTGGAGGTGCCGGTCGCACCCGTCACTACCGGTGTGGGATCTTCATTGCCAGGCTGCGAGCCCTGATAGACGTTGAAGCTCGTCGCTTGCGGCTCCGCGGCCCACGTCAGACTTGCAGTTTCGCCGCCGGGCGTGCCGGTGAGCCCCGTCGGTGCAGGCAACGCCAGTCCGAGAACCAGATACGCCGCATTTACGCTTCCCAGCCCACTTGCGAGATCGAAACCGGTTGCCGCTGAATACGTCGTCGTGCTGTTCGAGCCGCTCGGCAACATGATGCCGTTCGCATCACCCGAGGGCGCGACACACGTGCTCGTCGGCATGCTTCCACGCGCTCTGGAACTCGCAACTTGACATGCCCGTGGCGTTACTACCGGCGGTGACATCGTAGAAGACACACGACGATCCGATCGTGGGCCGAGGCTGCGCTGCATGCCGAGGCCGTGCGTTCGGGGCTTGCGGAGTGCCGTACTCGGCGGCCCCCAGGCTGTAGAGCTGGGCGGATTGATGAAGCCCTGTCGGCCGTCCGACGACTCTTCGTGATCTTGGTCTGATCCACAGCGCGATGATCGCGGCCATGGCAGGCGCTGCGGCAGACGTTCCTTGCGAGATGCTGATGTCGTGACGTATTCGACGGATGCAGTTCGAGTTGTTGTACGAGCAGTTCAACCATAGTCTGCGAGCAGGACGACATCCGGAATGGCGTGCACCGAAGCTCTTGATGCCGTTGACACCCGCCTGCCAGTTGGGCTGTGGCCAACCACCCGTACAATTGCCATTCTTGTCCTGCGTCGTGCAACTGCTGAGCCCGCCGCTCGCGGTCGCGACCGTATGTACGCATTGGGATTTCCTTGGTAATTGTCGGTATTGCAGAACGTCGTGGGTCAGAAAAGGCATCGCTTGCGCAAATTCCGGATCGGCGCATGAATTATTCCAAACCATTTCGGGGATATGTGCCAGAGCGTTCGCCAGGTGTTCCCTGCGTGCTCGTCGAAGACCAGTCCTGACACTTGGTTGGGTCGAATTCCGTTCCGCCGACTGCGAGCACGTGCGGACTCGATGCGAAACCATTGACTGCGAACCCGCTGGTCGCGAGTTTGCCTTGAGTGAAGTCATCGGTGATACAACCCGCGACTCCCTGATCCCCTGAGCTGACCGTTACCGTAATGCCTTGACTCTCTGCTTCCTGGTAGAAATCTGTCGAGTGCAGAGTTGGTGCTGGATAAATCCGCCTCGCAATCGCCGAATGACAGGTTGAGGATCGCCACCCAGGTTGTTTTCGATGACGTATTGGACTGCGAGCAGTACGTTCTTGTCACGAACCAGCAATATATTCGCGCCCGGTGCGAGTCCGCCCGGCGATCTCGACATCCAGATACGCCTCGTCCTCGGCCCCGTATGCGTTAGTCCGGGATCTGGTCCCCCGGGTACGGGGATCGGATTGAACCTGTGGCGGGGTGATTCCAAAGCCTGCCAGTACGTATTCGCGATCGCGGATTGATGTCGCTTGCACCTGCTATGGCGATGGTGACCCCGGCGCCGTTGAGTCCAGCCTGGTACAGCGGATTCAGGTTGTAGATCACGGCGAAATCGCCGGGACCGACGTAGTTGCATTCCACCGCCGTCAGTTAGCTGGAAGTGTCTCGGTCTCGAGGCGCCGTTCCTGGCAGCGTCGATTTCGGGTAAAAGTCGTGTAGACCCTGAATCGCCCGAGATCAACGGCGCGACGGCGGCGGGAACTTCCGGCACGCCTACGTTGGCGAAGTGCTTCTCGCCCTTGACGTTGAACAGGTGGATCTCGGTATGAAAAGCCGCCTCGACTTGCACCTTCGTGCCGGAGAAGCGCATTTGCATACGGTTCGCGGCAATGGGCCGGACCTTGAGGCCGCTCATCTCCAGCCACTGCGTCACGGTTGCGATCGCTGCAGTCACTTGCCCCGAATCGCGCACCGTATTCAGCGGGCGTCAGGAAATGGTGGTACTGCGGCGACTTCGGGTCCTGCTGATCTTTTAAGGAACTGGGTTAATGCCGTCTGCTGCGCGGGCGTCTTGGCAAGGACGAGCGAGAGACCACTCATCTTGAGCGAGCTCGGCGCCTCGCCGATGTCATAGCGTGGCTGCGCCAACCGGTGCACGTTGCCCGGGACGCGCACGAGTTGCGCGGCGCTGGCGGTGTTAGCCTGAGTCGGCGCGTCCGGGCCAGCGCTGACCACCGAGGCAAGTAGAGCCGCGGCGCTCATCAAGAGTACCCTCAAACTTCCCATGTGCAGACCCCTTGCTATGTGGACCTTGCCGTTTCGCGTGGATCGCGCGGCGCGAGACGCGAGGCAGGGTCATTGTTGTTCGTTCGAATTCGACCCTTGCTGGCGTGAGCATCGATCCCTCGTTCGCCGAACTGTTTGTGGCGGTAAGGGTACACTCATTCTGGACGCTGCTGAAAGGTATCACGGTGCCTGAAAACCTCCCGTCCATGATCCGTACGGCTCAGCTTTTCTTTGATTCTGGGTGCACTCATGGCTTTTCGGGGCGCCGCTGGTCAAGCGAGTGGCGCCGCGGCAACTGCGGGATCGACCCAGCCCGGCAAGGCCGTGTGTGGGGAGGCGACCTGGAGCCGGCAGCGCCCACGACGGACGCAATCCTCGCGATCGACAATGTTTTCCTGGCCTTTCATGCAGAGCATCAAACGAAGGCGCATTAGATGATGAACATCATGATTCTGACTCGCTGCGTTCTTGCGCTTTTCGTCGTGAGTTGCGGCGCGTGCGCGTCGATTGCGCGCGCCGAGACCGTGCTCATCACCGGAGCAAATTCCGGCATCGGGCTCGAGTTCGCGAAGGAGTACGCCGCTAAGGGCTGGTCCGTGATCGCGACGCACAGACGTGCCGAGATTCCGAAATCGTTGGCGCAGCTCGCGAGGCAGTTTCCCAAGGTCCGCATCGAGCAGCTCGATGTGACGAACATCGAGCAGACTCGATCGCTCGCCGGCAAGCTCGAACACGTTCCGGTCGATGTCCTCATCAACAACGCCGGGGTCTATAACGATCGTGGTGGCTGCGCGCCGGAGGCTGAATCCTGCCCCGGTGACTGGAATACGCAGCGCTTCGGTAATCTGCGCTACCCGCTGTTTGATACCATCATGGCGGTCAACGTCAAAGGGCCACTGATCGTGTCGGAGGCGTTCTTCAAGAACGTGCAGGCGAGCACGCTCAAGAAGATCGTGGCGGTGAGCTCGAGCAACGGCTCACTGACCGGACCCATGGGCCCGCCGCCCGGGGCGATCTTCTACCGCAGCAGCAAGGCCGCGCTCAATCGATCCATGCAGCTTGTGGCGCAGGCGGTCAAGGATCAGGGAGTGACGGTCATCATGCTCAATCCGGGTCCCACGCTGACCGAGCGTCAGTCCTATCTCAAGCAATTCCCCGGCATGCTGACCACGCAGTTTACCGTCGAGAACATGGTTCGAACGATCGACCGCGCGACGCTCAAGGACACCGGCAAGTTCCTGCGCTACGACGGTGTTCCCGAAGCCTGGTAGCGGCGCGGTCTCTACTTGTACTGCTGCTCGATTGCCCGTATCGATTTGCCGCGTTCGACGGCGGCCTTGGCGACATCGAGCTTGTGGGCAGCCATCTCACGCTGCGCGATGGCGGCGTACTGGGTGACGAGATATTCCAGGAACTGATTCATGGACCGGCGAATCGAGGCGTTCGCGGTCTCGATGTCTTGCAGGGCCGCGACCGACTGACCCTCGTCCAGCATGCCGCTCGCCTGCTCTGCGCCGCGGATGGGCTCGGCGAGCACGAGCGAGGCGTTGCCGCTGTTCTCGGTCACGGTACGCCGAGCGAGGTCCAGACGGGCCACGAGGTCTTGCTGCGCTTGCAATGCACGATCGACACTGCGAACGGCATTGATCAGCGCCTGAGCCTCACCCTGAGCGTTCTTGAACGCGCTCTCAGCCGATGCGTAATCTTCCTGCATCAGCGCGCCTTCAGCATGCGTCTGCTGCTCCTGGACCGCGGCGACGGACTTCGCCGCAAAGATGTGCGCTTCCGTGATGAGCTGCGCTTTCTCGGCAGTGGCAAGCTTCTGCCGCGCCCGCTCCAGAGCTAAGCGGGCGCTTTCGCGCTCAGCGTCACTCTTCGCGGCATCCAGCTGCTCGCTCAGTCGGTCGGTCACCGTGCGTGCGTCGACGACGTGCTGCCCGATCTGGCTGCGCTCGGCTTGCCACCTATCCAGCATTGAGCGCAGCGCCGCCTGCGCGGCGAAGGCGCTGGCCTTCTGCTGTGTGAGACGCGCCGCCTGGTCCGTCGATGTTGTGAGTCTCGGCCAGGCGAAATAAAGCACTGCACCTAGCGCCGCCAGCGCCACCACCGCGAGAAGGCCATAGCGGACGCGTCGCGTGGGCGCCGAGACGGCCGGGGCCCGAATCGTCGTCCCTTCTGGGGCGCGTATCTGCGCGGAGGCCGCAGCGGCGATGGCTTGCCTGAACTCGCCCGCGCTTTGATAGCGACCTTCCGGTTGCTTGGCCAGTGCGCGCAGGACGATGGTATCGAACGCGGGCGGCAGCTCACGATTCAAGATCGAGGGTGCGGGTGGCGCCTCGTGCAGCACCTTGTACATGACGGTCGTGATCTCACCCTCGAAGGGAACCCGGCCAGTCAGCAGTTCGTAGAGCAACACTCCGGTCGCATAAAGGTCCGCGCGCAGGTCGACGTTCTCGCCACGAAATTGCTCCGGCGGCATGTACGAAGGTGTGCCGATGACCCATCCCGCCTGCGTGTAGCGCGTGGTCCACTCCATCCTCGCAATGCCAAAGTCCGCGAGCTTGACCGTTCCATTGCGGGTCACGATGATGTTCGAGGGCTTGATGTCCCGATGCACGACGCCATTGGAGTGCGCGTACTCGAGCGCGCCCAGCAGTTCCGTCACGATCCGCACGACCTCGGGGATTGCAAGCCGCTCGCCCTGCGCGAAATACGTGCGCAGCTCCTGACCCTCGACGAACTCCATTGCAAGATAAGGGGTCTTGCTGCCCGACCCATCCGCCTGCGGCACTACCGCTTCGCCAAGTTCGTAGAGCGCGACGATATTCGTGTGGTGCAGACGGCCGATCGCCCGCGCTTCTCTGCGCAGCCGCGCGATGAGCTCTGCGAGCTGCTCGGCGCTGAAGCCGCTCGAGCGCACCGTCTTCAACGCCACGCGCCGATCGATCTCCGCATCGTAGCCTTCGTAAACGATGCCCATGGAGCCCTGACCGAGCTCGCGCACGATCTGGTATTTTCCGAGTTGTACCGGCTGGCCCATGCTAGGGCGTCATGGCCAGCCGAAATCCGAGGGTGTCGGCGCGGCTGAGGCCGAGCGCCGCGTGCCGATGCGAGATGCGCAGCTCGCGCGGCCAGCTCGCCCAGTTGGATCCGCGCACGACGCGGTACTCGCAGGCATCTGCACCCTTGGACTGCCAGGCGCTGCCGTCAGCCGGGGCGCCGTTGAAGTCCGCATGCCAGCAATCCTCGACCCACGCCGAGACGTTGCCGTTCATGTCGTGAAGCGCGAATCCGTTCATTTCGAGCTTTGCGACCGGCGCCGTGTAGGCATATCCGTCCTCGCACCGCACCCAGTGATGACCGATCGCCGTGCCGCGCGCGGTGCTCTTCATCTCCTCCAGCCGAAGCGACTGATCGCCCGTGTTCTCGTAGCGGCACAGCTCTTCCTCGGTCAACTCGGTCCTCGCTTTCGACCAGCCGAGCTGCGCCTCCGGAGGCGCACCGGCGCGAGCCGCATACTCCCACTCCGCCTCGGTGGGTAAGCGGAAGTGCTCGCCAGTTTGAGTGTTGACCCATCGGATGTAGGCCTGCGCGTCGTTCCAGCTCACGCAGACGACCGGGTGATCGTCGGACTGTTTGAAACCCGGCTCACGCCAGCTGCGCCCTGGGCCGCGAGCCCGATTGCCACTCTGCAGATCCGTGGTCGCGCACCCGGCGGCGCCTCTCGTCGCGCGCTCGGCCTCGGTCTTGTATCCCGTCGCAACGACGAAGCGCTGGAATTGCCCGCGCGTGACCGAGCGCTGAGCGAGCAGGAAGGACCGCAGCTGCACCGCGTGTGCAGGATGCTCGCTCTTGCGGATCGCGTCGTCGGTGGGGTCTCCCATCATGAAGGACAGGCGCGCCCCTCCGGGCGGAATCATCTTGAGGGGTCCTGTGTACACCTCCGCAGCCTGCCATTTCATCTCGGTCGCTGCGGCAGGGGCGCTCTTCTCGGGCTTCGATGGCGCGGCTGGAGGGGTCTGCTTCGGCTCGGCATGTTGCGCCGCCTGACCCTTCTGCTTCGCCATCTGCGTTTCGAGCTGCTTCTCCAGCTGGTCGATGTCGGGCACCCCCTGCTGCGCCATGGATCGAAGCGGCGAACCCAGCAGCAGGGCCAGCAGACAGACGGCCAGCGGCTCCACGCCACGCTTTGCGTCACTCGTTGTCGCCACGCGAGCAAATCCCAGGTTTGATGCGGCCAGGCCCTCTCGGTGTCTTTGGTCTAAGCCAGGCGCGCCGTGCCGCTTCAGTGTGCCGCAATGCGTCGCCTGGAGCCAGAGGGCCGCGACGCAATGCCGCAAGTGTTTGATTGCTAAAGTGCGCCCCGCGCACATTCAAATCGGACAGTCGAAGCTCTGCAGCTCCGAAACGCGAAAAGGATCCACGGTGCCCTCGCTCTGAACGTCGAAGGCGGCTTGCTTTCCGCCCAGATCGAACACGACGCTCAGGTGTCCCGGTACGCTGGATTCTTTGATCATGGCCCGGTCAAAGAGCCGAAACAATGCCCAGTGCCCCTGATATTCGAGGGGCGCAGCGAGCGTCGCAGGTGAGATCTTCAGTCGGGCATTGGCGCCCGTTCCGGGCCACGAGAAGGTCCTCGTCGAGGACTCACCGCGCGCGAAGCGCAAAGCTTGTCCCTCAAGCTCGAGGTCGATCCGCTCGATAGCCGGATCCATCGAAATCACACGCAGCGTCAACTGCATACCGAGGCGTTTGCGACCGCCGGGGAAGAACGCGTCCCGTATACGGGCTGCGCTGCGAAAGCGCTCAAGATCCTGTCGACTCAAGTCCGCCTGTCGTGCGTGAAGCTGCGCGTACAGGTTGTCGAACATGCCCTGAGGGGCGAACAGTCGATTGAATTCCTCGAGCGGTGCTTCACGGTCGGCGCGTCGATCGAACGGAAAGGTTCCCGCGACGAGCTCGATGCACGGGACGGCGATCCGTGCGGCGATCTGCTGCGACAGCTGTGCATCGTATCCCGAAGCGTGCGGCAATTCATTGGCTGGCGAAGCCGTGCGTTGCAGTTTCCAGATGCCAAAGACGCCTCCCAGGAGGAGCGAGGCCACGACCGTGAATGTGACCATTGAGCGGGCCACGCGTGCATGCCGCGGCGGCGTCGCGCTGATCACCTTCTCGGCGAGTACCTCGTTCATCAGCTGGCTCAGAAAGAAGCTCTGAGCAGGGCCGGCATTGAACGACAGGATGGGCCGTTCCAGTTCAAGTCCCAGAGTCGAGCGACCCAACCAGGCACCGCTCACGGGTTGCGCTTGCGTCGCGCTCGTGAGGAAAGCGCATCCCGGCACCGGACGGCTCTTGGCTACGCCGCGGCTCGATGCGCCGCACAGCTCATGCAAGAACCGCTCGAGCGGCTGACCGAGTGCATGTACCTGCAGGACAAAGGCCGCGATGCGAAAGCGCCGTTGCGCATCACGCTCGCGCAGCAGTCGGTCGAGGAGCACATCGGCCAGCTCGTCGGCCCAACGATCGGGATCGAGCGCCAGGCTCAGGGCCCGATCGCGATCGAGGCGTGAGTACGTGCCAAACCAGTCCATGAAGCCCAACAGGAGGTCGCACTTGGTGAGCATCAGGTACACAGGCAGACCGCTGCCAAGCGTCGCTTCAAGTCCATCGAGCCGCGAACGCAGCGCTCGGGCCTGCGAGGCAAGCTCATCGGGCCCGAGCTCAAGCAGATCATTCGCGCAGATCGCGATCAGAGCACCTTCGAGGGGTGCGACCCGCGAACTCTCATCGCTCGCGGGCGCATCGATGATCACTGCAGCGGCACCCAGACCCGCCCGGGCCGAGGATTTGCCTGCGCGGGCCGCTCCGAGAAGAACGTAGCGCGACGGGCGGCTCGGCCTGGGCGACCGCGCGATCGGCATCGTCGGCGGGGTGTCGCGGTTCGGGCTCTCGCTTGCGTGTGAGAAAACCAACGCGGTCGCGATGCCGATCAGCTCGCGCATCCCGGGATCCGAAACAGGGGTCTGCGAGAGGGGTCCCGACAAGGGCCGCCAGCCGGCATCGGCGCCCCATGGTGTTGTCAGGACGACCTGATCAATCAGCGCCGCGAGAGCCTCTCTTGCCTGCACGGCGCGCGAGCTGCCGACGCCCTGGTCATGCGCTTGCCTCTCGAACGCATCCAGCTTCGCGCAAATCCCCGCGCGGAGTTTCGCGAGATCTGACACGAATCGCGTTGCGCGAAGCGGCCCAATCAGCAACAGCACCGGGCTCGCCATCCATAGCAGGCGGGCGGCGGAGGGGAGTTCGTCCGCCGCGCGCCTCGCCGTGGTGCTCACTTTCGCAGAGGCGCTTTCGCCTCGTAGGTTTCGCGGAAGACCTCGCCGAAGACCCGCTCGAAGTCGCCTTGAATCTCCTCGCGCAGCGATTCGTACTGCGTCACGTACTTATCCCAGAGGGTGGCCTTGCGGCGCGGCCGCAGGAAGTTGAGCCACCAGCGCCGCCGCGGCGCCAACCCGAGCTTTACGGGATCGAGTCGGCCGAGTACGGAGGTGAGTACCGAGCGCATGCCTGCCGCCATTCCGGCTTGATGCGATTGCAGGTCATCGAGTGCAGCCTGCAGCGCCGCCGGGCCGGCCAGAAATCCGCGCGCCGGCGGCTCAAGCAGCATCTGCAGCGCCGCCTGCGGCTCGCGCGAGAATTTCAGCGGATTGTTGTCGCGCACTTGAAGCATCGTCATTTCCGCACGAATGTCGTTCTTGGACTTGGCCCGCAGCATGATCAGACGCTGAATGCCCCCAACAGCGATCCTGAGCATTTCCCCGGCCGAGCCCATGAGGGGTGCGGACGGACTGTCCTGCACAGAGCCTTCCAGCGAGGCGCCCTGCATGAAGCTGCGCCACAGGGACATCACATCATCAGTCCCCTTCGCACCCGAAACCGACCGCTCGCTCGGCGGTTTCGGCGAAGTCTTGCGTGCCTCCGCTGCTTTGGCCTTGTGTGCCGTTGCCTTCGGCTTGCGAGCCTTCGGTACTGCGACCGGCACGGGCTCAGCGGCGAGCATCGGCTCGACGACCAGAGGCTGCGGGTCGGGAGACACCGCCATCGGCTCGGGAATGATGGCCGCCGATGTGGGGACCATCGGCTCCGGGACGGGATCCGCCAGCGGCACGGGTACCGGTGCCGCAACCGGGGCTGGTTCCGGCTCCCGCGGCTGCGTGACGAGGACTTCCGGCACCACAGGCAGGGGCTGCGGCAAAGCGGGCTTCGGCATGTCGCGCAGCGCCAGCAGGAAGGTCCGATCGAGCGGCTCCGTCAGCGTCGAGGGCAGTATCTCGGTGGGTACCACGCGCATCTTCGGGGCGGCGGGGCGCATGGCCGGGGACATCGCAGGCGCCTGAGCAGGCGGTGCGCCGGATCTGCCCAGCAGAATCGTCGCGTTCTCGGCGTCATCCTCGAACGTGGCCGCGAGCGTGTAACCCCCGATCCGCAGCTCATCGCCTCCGCGCAGAACGACCCGCATGCCGGTGCTCAGCGGACGCCCGTTGTGAAGTATGACGTTCGCAGAGCTCAGATTCTCGATCCAGAACTGCTGCCCGTTGTGGAGGACCTGGGCCTGCTGACGCGAGATCAGCCGCTGCGGGTCAGGCAGCGTCAGCGTTGAGTCATCAGAACGCCCCAGGGTGCCACCACGCTCGTCGAAACGGCCGATGAGGGGGCGGCTGATGGGCTGCTCGTTCAGAGCGATTCCGCGCAACACTAGGGTCATGGTGGCCATACTCTCTGTTGGGTTGACTGTCTTGATGCAGTGACGGCTGATGGGCCGAGAGCTTGGCGTAGGCGCCGGCGCCGGACAATTCACTAAAGTCACATCGCGCTCAGCGGCGCAGATGCTTGATGAGGCGGATCAGCTGGCGAGGCTGCAGGGGCTTGTGCAGGACGACGAGGCCGGACTCATGTGCGAGCTTGAGAAGCTGCGGGTCGGTGTCCCCTGTGATCAGCACGGCGGGGGTCGCTTCTCCGGTGACGGAGCGAACTGCTCTGACGGCGAGGATGCCGTTCTCCTGACCGCGCAGGCGCCAGTCGGACAGCACCATGTCGATGCGCTCGGATGAGTCGGTTGCGCGGGCGACGGCCTCATCGATCGTCGCCGCCGTGACGACATCCACCTGCATCGGCTCGAGAAGTTGACGGGTTGCCTCACGAATGGCGCGGTCATCGTCGATGAGAAGGATCCGAATCAAACCCGTACGGCGTGGCGGCAGCGTGACGGTCTCGGCCTTCTTTGCATCGAGTGCCGATCGGTCTCCGCGCGGTACGATGACTCGGAAGACACTGCCACGACCGGGCTTCGATTGCAGGCCGAGGGGATGCTCGAGCAATCTGCAAAGCCGCTGCACGATCGCGAGGCCCATCCCGAGTCCTCGCCCACGATCACGTTCCGGATTGTCGAGCTGGTAGAACTCGCGAAAGATCATCTCCCGCTTGTCGTCTGGAATGCCGGCACCGGTATCCCATACCTCGAGCGCGATTCCGCGCGGATGGCGGCGCGCCGCGACGAGTACACCACCGCTCTTCGTGTAGCGCAGTGCGTTCTGAACCAGATTGGCAAGCACACGCTCGAGCAGGAGCGGATCGCTGCGTACGATCCGCCGTGTCGCGCGAAAGCGCAGCGCCAGATTGCGCGCTTCGGCATCTCCCCCGAATTGTTGATAGAGCCGACGAAACAGATCTCGGATCGGAAAGTTCTGCGGTGCGCTCTGCACCAGCGCCGCATCGAGTCGCGAGATATCGAGCATCGCTCCGAAGGATTCCTCGAGCGACTCGATCGCGTTCATCATGTTGCGGACCAGAGGCTTCTCGGGGGTGCCCTGCAGTCGCTGCTCGAGTGTCGCGCAGAACATACCGAGGGCATGCAGCGGTTGACGCAGATCGTGAGCAGCGGAGGCGACGAAGCGCGTTTTTTCTTCGACCGCACGCGCGGCCACCTCGACCTGTGTGCGCAGCTGCGCCACCAGATCCTCATTGCGGAAGCGGACCGTCAGGAGCAGCGCGAGCGAGTCGTTCTGGGCCATCGTCAGCCTCTCGAGCACGATCAGAAATGCCGCGACGACCGCGCCGAGCAGCCAGGAATTCGCAGGCGCACTGGACATGCCGGCAAGTGGACTGATCGCGAGTGCCAAGAGCAATGGCACGAGCGCGGGCAAGAGCGACAGATACACAGCGGTCCGGGATGCGGACACCAGCGGCGCCGACAGACCGGCGGCGGCAAGAAAAATCACCGTAATCAGGCTTTCAATCGACGAATCCGACCGCAGGAAGAGCGGGGCGCCGAGCCCGAACGACGCGCAGCTCAGGAACAGGATAGCGAACCAGATCGCCGGCCGGGTCGGAGTGTCGGCACCGCTCCTGCGCAGATTGCGCGGTAGATTGACCGCCACACGCGCGACGGCGAGCAGCAGATTGAGCGCACACCACAGCCACACGATGCGCCCGCCTCCCTGCCGCTGCATGAGAGCGGCTGCGCTGAGCGTGCCCAGAATCGTGATCAGTACGGCACGCCGGTCACCCGCCAGAGCCGTGCGATAGAGCACCGCGCCGACGCGGTTTTCGGCGCGTGCCGTGGCAGCTTCGCGCGCGTCGTCGCCGCGACCCACGACGCCGGGAAGCGTCAGCGCCGCGCTCGATGGCGGCTTGCGCCTCATGGAGACGGCAGGCGGGAAGTCGCTCAATGGAACAGGCTGATCAGATGCGAGCGCGAGTCGACATCGAGCGCCAGCAGAATGGCGGAGACGTAATTTTTTACGGTGCCGAGGGTGAGCTCGGTTGCCTTGCTGATCTCCTGGTTGCTGCAGCCCTCGAGTATCAGTTCCAGGATCTGAAGGTGGCGCGGTCCCAGCTCGGCCACTCGGTCATAGTGCGCGGACCCTGCCAGGCGCGGGAAGCGCTGCGCGGCTGCAGATACCCCGGTGGCGGGGGGCCGCAGGAGCGATGTGAGTGCCTGCTTGATGCGCTCGGGCGTCCAGGATTTGAGCAGGTATCCGACCGCGCCCATCGCCTGGGCCTGGCGGATCACGAATTCATCCTGCGTGCCCGTGAGCATGGCGAACGCGGTGCCGGGTTGCTCGTCCATGAGGGTTCGCAATCCCTGCAAGCCCTTCGCATCCGGAAGGTTCAGGTCGAGCAGCACCAGATCGAACGGACCCTTCTCGCGGCAGGCCGTGCGTGCATCATCGAGCGAGCCGCAGGGCGTGATCTGGCAGCGCACTTCATCGAGTGATTCCAGAAGGAGGCTCGTCCCAAAGCGCACGAGATCGTGGTCGTCGACGAGCAGGACTTTCTTGTTGGTCTGCATCGCACACCCCAGTGCGACCCAAGGCTAGCGCCGCAGCACAAGTGTGTCTAGCACATGACCAAAGACACTGGGCCGCGAGCGCGTACAGCGGCACAGTCTCGGGCAAGCTCAATCACGGGAGTCAAACTTGAAACGCTCGGGCAAGCGCGCCGGCATTCGGCGACAAGGCGGTCAGTCCCTCATCGAATACACCCTCAGCTGGGCCGTAGTGGGCGCATTTGTGTTCGCGGCTCAGTCATCAGCGGGGTTCGCGCTGGCACGAGTGATACACGACTTCTACCGCTCGGTGTGCGTCGTACTTCACTGACGCGCCAGCGCTCAGATCTTGAAGGACTCCGTCGTTGAAGGATGAAACAGCTCCTCGGGGCGGAGTCGTCTCGTAGATAGACCCTGCGAGTGATGGTGGCGCAAGAACGTTTCGAGCACTTTGCGGTTGCGCTCGAGGCCGTACGGCCAGAAATCGGCACCCATGAGTCTGCGCGCCGCAAGCACGGTCTCCTCAAGAAACGGCAAAGTCACCTTGGCCGCGGCAGGGTCTGCGAGCTGCGCCACCGCCACCGCCTTGGCCTCATCGAATGCCTTGAGGCAGGCGACCGGAAGCCAGGGGTGGCGCTCCACGAGTGCGCGTCGGATCCCGAGCACATGCATGATGGGAAAGAGTCCCGTACGCCGGAACCAGTCGGCCGCAGCGGCCGCGGGATACTCGAACAGCCAGCCGACCCGCGGCTCGCCCTGCACGAAGCAGGAGGGTGAGCGCGGCGAGATGATTCCATCAATCTCGCCGCGGGCGAGCATGCCCGAGAGCGTCGCGTTGGAGGGGGCCTCCTCCACCTGCACATCGGGCGGCAGGGCGAGGCTTACTTTTTCGACACGGCCAGGCTCCTCCTCGCCCCCGCGTACCCAGTAGATGTCCGAAGGCTTGACGCCGTGATCGTCCTGCAGGATCGCTCGCGCCCACACCAGCGCGGTCAGTTGATACTCCGGAATCCCGATGCGACGGCCGCGCAGATCTTCGGGCCGCTCGATCCCCCGGTCGGTACGAATGTAGATCGAGTTGTGGCGAAAGGCGCGCGACGGAAACACAGGTATGCCGACGTAGTCATCGCCCCCCGCGGCAGCTCGCAGGACGAACGTGCTCAGCGAGAGCTCACAGACATCGAATGCCTGCTGACGGAAAGCCCGAAAGAAGATCTCTTCCGGCTCGAGATGCATGAAAACGGGGTCCACGCCGTCGATCTGGACCACTCCACTTGCAAGCGGACGGATGCGATCGTAGTCACCGATCGCAATGGACAGATCGAGCTTAGCCATGCTTGGCGCTCTGTGAGTGGTCCCCGGGCGAGTGTCCTGTGACGCGCTCGAGCCTGTCAACGCGGGCCGCTAGAAGGGATCGTCGAGGTCGCTACGTGGCTTCTGCGAATGCCGAGCCTTACCGGTCGCGGTGGACTTTGCGGTGGTCTTCTTTTTCGGTGGAGCCCTGCGGCCCACGATCGGCGACTGGATCGGCGCGCCGTAGACATGGCGACCGACACCTTGATGCGGTGCAACCGAGCTGGGGGAGGCCTTTTGGGCCGGAGTATCGGCGCCCCAGGTGGCGCTGGCGAGCGCGAGCGCGATGAAGAGCGAGCCACTGAGGCGCGGAAGAGGCATGGCGGCTTCCAGCAAAGGTGAATTCATTTGATGCTTTGATTCGACTGGCTGGCGTGACCCATGTCGCGGATTACCGAAGCGCGAGCTTGGACAGATCCCGTGTGCAGGGACCGATCGCCGCGCGTCTCGGGTAAGATGCCAGCGTGCGCGGGCTGAAAGTCGTTGGGATTGCCATTGGCGTTGTGCTCGCCCTGATTGTGGCGCTGCTCATCGCGGTGACGGTTTTCGTAAATCCCAACGACTACAAAGGCCGCATCATCGTTGCAGTTCGGCAGTCGACGGGTCGGCAGCTGGAGCTGCCGGGCGACATCAAGCTCGCGGTTTTCCCCTGGATTGCACTGCAGATCGGGCCAGCCAGCCTCGGCAACCCGCCTGGCTTCGGGCCAGAGCCCTTTGCCCGGCTGCAGCACGCCGCCTTGCGCGTCAGACTCCTGCCGCTGCTGCGCAAGCAGCTGCGCATCGGGCGCATCGAGATCGATGGACTCGACATGCGGCTGCGGAAGAACGCCGCCGGTGAGGGCAACTGGCAGCTGACGACGAGCTCCCCCTCGAGCGCCCCCCAGTCGGGCAGCAGCAGCTCGGAAACGCTGGCCGATGTCGGGGGCATCGTTGTCAAGAACAGCCGGTTTTCCTATCAGGACACCGTCGCCGATCACATCACCGTCGAGGTCGGGCATCTCGGCTCGGGGGCCCCCGTGCCCGTGAGCCTCAATCTGAGCCTGATCATGGGCCGGGATGCAAAGCCGATCGTCGTTGCATTTTCCGCGCCGAATCTCTCTCTCGACCTCCAGGCGCAAACCCTGAGCGCGCCGTCGTTCAACGCGCGGCTGGCTGATGCTCGCCTCGGCGGGTCTCTGCAGGCCACGAAGATTCTGGATGCACCGGCTTTCACGGGATCTTTCAAGCTCGAGCCCGTAGCGCTGCGGGCCCTGATGGCGCAGCTCGACATGGCGGCGCCCGTCACTCGTGATCCGCAAGCGCTGAGCCACTTTGCTGCGAGTGGTGATTTTGCCTACGGGGCCAATGCAGCGCAGGCCTCGAAGCTCGACGTGCGGCTCGATGACTCGACATTGCGGGGTAACGTCGCGATTACGAACCTGGAGTCCAAGGCGACGAAGTTCGATCTGGAGCTCGATCGCATCAATCTCGATCGCTATCGCGCCCCGGAGCAACCGGCCGCGGCAGCGAAAGCGAGCGAGCCCCCCGCGCCAAAGGCAGACGAAACCACCTCCGACCCGCTCAAGACCTTGCAGATGGACGGCACGCTCTCGCTCGGCAGCGCCGTCGTTGCGGGGCTCAGCATCTCGCAGGTGCACGCACACCTCACTGCCGCCAAGGGAATCACGCACATCGCGCCGGCCAGCGCCAAGCTCTATGGGGGCGAGTATGCGGGCGAGATCACCCTCGATGACGCCGGCTCGATTCCCTCCATGAAGCTCGATCAGAGCATGACCAACGTCGACATCGCGCAGCTGCTCAAGGATCTTGCACACACTCAAAGGGTGTCGGGGCGCGGCAACGTCACGACACACCTCAGCGCACAAGGTCGCGGCAGTGAGGACATCCTGAAAACGCTCAACGGCCACGTCGCTGTGGATCTCGCGAGCGGCGCAGTGGAAGGGATCGATTTGTGGTTCGAGATCAATCGCGCTGTTGCCCTCATTCAAAAGCAGTCATTCCAAGCAGGCGGTGGCAGCGGTCGGACGAAATTCGACGCCTTCAAGGCGACGGCTGACATCACGAACGGAGTCGCCGCCACGAAGGACCTAAGCATCATCTCGCAGAATCTGCACATTGCCGGCCAGGGATCGACGAATCTGGTCAACGAGCAGATCAACTATCAGTTGAAAACGACGATCCTCAAGGGTGCGACCCCGAGCGTCGCCCATGCGGATACACTTGCGGATATTCCCCTTACCATCTCCGGCACCATCTCGAGCCCCGAGGTCCGCCCGGACATGCAGGCACTGGCCAGGACGGCGGTGCAACAGCAGCTCGACAAACACAAGGACGAGCTGCGTCAGAAGGTGCAGGACACACTCAAGGGGCTTCTCAAGTGATCTGGGGTTGTTGCACCGCAGGAGCGTATAATCGCGCCATCAATTAGAAGTAAGGGGACTTTCCATGCTCAAGCACTGCAACGCACTCTGCATGGCGCTTATCCTGGGGTTCGGCATGAGCGTGCCCGCGCTACAGACCCATGCCGAGAATTCACAGCAGACGAAGATGACGAGCTGCAATGCCGATGCGACGTCCAAGAATCTCAAGGGAGACGATCGCAAGGCCTTCATGAAGACCTGTCTGAGCTCGGCGCCGGCGAGCACGACCAAGACGAACAGTCAGCAGGAGAAAATGAAGACATGCAATGCGCAGGCGAGCGCGAAATCGTTGAAGGGCGATGACCGCAAGCAGTTCATGAGCACTTGCCTGAAGGGAAGCTGAGTCATGTCATTTCTGGACGGAATCCTTGGCGGTGCGGTTGGGGCCGAGATGGCCTCGGTCGTCAACGGGTTGATTCAGAAGCACGGCGGCGTACAGGGAATCGTCAGCCAGTTGCAGCAGCAGGGGCTGGGGCAAACCGTGCAGTCCTGGATCAATGAAGGGCCGAATCAGCCGATCTCCCCCAATCAGGTTCATCAGGCATTCGGCTCCGATACGATCAACGCGATCGCGGCCAAGCTCGGCATGAATCCCCAGGATCTGGCACAGAAGCTGTCGCAGGTTTTGCCTCAGGTCATCGATAAGCTCACGCCAAACGGCACCGTTCCGCATTGATGGAGGGCGTTCTATGTTGCGCATGATTCGAGTGATCACTGCAGTCGTGGGTTTGGGAGTCGTGGGCGCCGCGTGGGCGCAGGCCCCGGCGGATGCACCCGCCGGTACGACCGGTCAGTGCAAGGACGGCACGTACACCTCACAGGCGACCAAGCGAGGCGCATGCCATGGGCATAAGGGCGTGCAGGCGTGGTATGCGTCGACGGGCTCGAGCAGCAGCAGTAGCGCAGGCTCAAGCACGCCAGCCAAGACGAGTGCCAGCGCTCCTGCCGCGGCTCCCGCTCCTGCTGCCGCCCCTGCGGCGCCCGCCAGCTCTTCATCGTCGTCGTCCTCGACCCGTCAACAGGCACCCGGCGGCGGTCCTGGCCAGGTGTGGGTCAACTCGAGCAGCAAGGTGTATCACTGCCCCGGTGATCGCTGGTACGGCAAGACCAAGGCCGGCTCCTACATGACCGAAGCCGACGCCAAGGCGCAGGGCAACCGTCCCGACCACGGCAAAGCCTGCCAGTAGCGGCGCGCGGGCCATGGCGGCGCTGCTTAGGGAATGATTATGAGAAAGATCACTTCCGCTGGCGTTGTCCCGGTCGTTCTCCTGCTCACCCCCGTGGCCTTCGCACACCATTCCTTCGCGACGTTCGATCAGACGAAGGAAATGAAGCTCATCGGCGTCATCAAGGAGGTGCAGTGGACGAATCCGCACATCTGGGTGCAGCTTCTCGTCAAGGACGCGTCCGGCCGCACCGTCGAGTGGTCGATCGAAGGGGGTAGTCCGAATGCGCTCAGCCGACAGGGCTGGAAGCGCTCCTCCATGCATGCTGGAGATCCGGCCGAACTCCTGATCCACCCACTCAAAGACGGCAGCAACGGTGGCAGTCTGATGAGAGTCAGCATCAACGGGCAACAAGTCGGCAACCCGCGGTGACCGGCCGCCACGGCCGGACCGCGCACGCGCTCTGGGCGCTCGCGCAACCCCCGAAGCTGATGCAAGCGCGCGGACTGGCCGTGCCGGCTGAAGGCCGGACCCTGGCGTCCATCTGCGTTACGGATCTATGTCAGTGACACGTCACATGCGGTGCGTGTCGGTGCAGACGTTCTCTTTGAGATCCATGCCGGCCTGGCGCTGCAGTGTGAACCCCGTCGTCCACGGCGCTGTGTAGAAATCCGGGTCCGTGATCCTGACCATACCCCGAATGCTCTGGGCATCCGTCAGCGTGTAGCGCTCCTGGACTCTCAGCTTCTCGCCGTGCGGCAGCCCCGAATAGTCGAGCCACGTCTTGTCGTTGAGACCGATGGTGTCGATCACGAGCGTCGAACCCTCGAATCGAGCAATGGAGTAGCCGAGATAGTCCGGATCAGGATCCTCGGGCAGCGCCCGGTCCCAGTAGATGATCCTGAATGTGTGATTCGCCTCGTGCACGAAGTTGACGCTGCGTGTCGTCTGCAGGATCAGAAAGGGATAAGGCGCGTAAAGCAGGCGCGGAGTGCCGTGCATGATGCAGTCACTGATGGGATCGATCTTGTGATTTCCCGCCTTGAGCTCGCGTTGGCGGTGCGCGTATTCCGCCTTGCCGCGTTGGTTGAGCGGAGGTTCGCTGCCGTCGATGGTGAGCAGGTGCGTGATCGGTCGTGGCATGGCCCACTTGCCCGTCAGATCAGGTAAGCCGGCAGCCGGCCGTTCGAACACCGGCGCCTCCACCGGCGCGGCGTCAGCTGCCCGTATGGTCGAGGCGCAGCGCCAGAGCCACGATGAGCAGCATCTCGCGGCTCACTTGGCCACCGTCACGCCATTCACGGGCGCGTTGCGATTGTTCTCCTCGCACGAATACTCATTGATGCGTACGTCACCGCGCCAATAGAAGATGCGCTCGGCCGTCCATGGATGAGTGAAGTGCTCGGGATCCTCGAGCGTGATACGGTCCTGCAGCTCAACACCGCCGTAGCGGTTGGTGCGCTTGGTGAAACGTTCGGTCACAGTGAGCTTGAGACCGTGCGACAGCGCCTCCTCGTCGATCTGCGTGCGATCGTTGAAATGATCGGTGACCACGACGAGTGTATTGCCCTCCCAGCGGCCCACCGAGTAGCCCAGGAATGTGCGTGATGTATCGGCAGGCACTGGCTTGCCGTCCATGTGAAAGTAACGGACGTTGTGTGCGACCTCGTGCAGGAGGGTGATCATCCCCGGCGTATAGATGAACTGCACCGGATACGGTGAGGCGACGAGACGCGGAACACCGTGCGGAAAGCACTGCGTCGGCGCATCGGCGATCGGAGTGCCGGTCCGCTCCATGTCGATGTGGTGCTGCCAGCTCGACGCCTCGAGCGGCGTGAGCGGTAGCAGTTTCGCGGCATCGCGCGGCGACTGGGGCGGATCCGTGACGGGACGAAACGTTCGATCGTAACCTCGGATCCACCACACGCCGGAAAAATCACGCGGATCCCGCGGTGCGGGATTCCGATTCCACTCTGCGGAGTCCTCTGCGTTTTTGTTCTCGCGCGCCGCGATTTGCTCCGGCGTTGGACGGTGCGGAGCGCCTTCCTCCTGGGCCAGCGCTGCCAGCGCAGCGACGAGCAACCCGACCATCGTCAAGGCCCGCGTCATTTGCTTACTGTCTTGTGGAGCGTGGCTATCTGGAGGCTATTTCACAACCTCGACGTCCTTCACGTTTCCGCAGCTCGCACCAAGCCACTTGCCCTGCATGTTGTTGTCGAAGGTCATCGTCTGTCCGCCGCGGCTCATGCTTGCCGATATGGTGCCGGTCACATTTTCGCTGCTGTCGGCGTGAAAGTGCGCTTCGATGTTCTGCGTACCCTCCGGGCCGGAGCACTGCTCGTGAACCGTCATGTCCGTCGAGGTGTTGGAAACGACGGTGCGGTGGCAGCCATCCCGGCCGGGCTGCACGTCGAAGCCTTTGTTGAGCTTGTCGGCCGTCATGCATTGCCGGTAAGTATGGGTGCGGTTCGCGCTGGCCTTGATCGCAGCGATCATCTGCGCCCGGCGCTCGGGCGGAATCTGCGCGAGCATTTGTTCCGGAATCTCACCGCCCGTCTTGCCGGATGTGCTCACTTCCCAAAGACCCAGCTTTACATTCAACTTCACACTCACATCGCCCGCGTAGCTGATCAGCGTGGCGGCGAATGACATCGCCGCCAGCGCCGCGATTTTCCATTGCGCGCTGACCATAAGCCTGCCCCCCGAATTAACGTAACCGCCTGCGGCGGTGGATCTGATCATATCGGGAAACAGGCACGGCTTCCCGCCTTCTGCTAGTGTTGCGCCAAGCGGCGTTGTTGCCGTTGCCTTGCCGCGGATCACCGCATGCGCGACACAACAAGCGGGCACAGGGATGTCGCTCGGCGTCTGAAGATTCTCGCCCCACTTCTGCTGATCAGCACGTGCCTGTTCGCAGAGCCGTTCAAGTTCTCGACGGCGGAGCAGCAGGAACAGGACAGGCAGCGCGCCGCCGAGGAGCAGCGTGCACAGGCCATTCAAAAACTCGTTTCGGTGCCTTGTCGCGCGCGCCTGAAGAACCGAAAGATCGTACAGCTCATTGCCGAGCGCTCTGCGTCCGGACGCTGGGAGGCTCAGCAGGAACGCTATGAATCGTTGATCTCGATCATCGATGCACGGCTGCGCGCGCTCGGGCTCAAGACGTTTACCCAGGAACAGATCAAGAGCACCATTGCGCAGGCGGAAATCGACGCTTATTTCAACAACGACCCCGACGGAGCTCTCGCTGCATCCAAACGCCTCGCAGCCGAGTACATCCTGCGAGGCGACATCGACACCAAGGCCGGCGTCAATCGCGTCGTTGGCGTGAACGAGGTCGCCGTCGACATCGAGCTGATTCTCACGAGCGCCTCGGGGCGCGAGATCTCACGAGTGGAGGGCCACTCGGATGCTTATTCGGGCTCGGATACGCTCGCGACCGCAGCACAATTGCTGCGGCAGCAGGCTGACCCGCTGGTGGCTCAGCTGTACAATGATTATTGCCGCAAAGCAGAAGGGCCGTGAGCCCTGGATAGAGTCTCTGACACTGGGGGAGGGCGCACATGTATCGGACCGGCCTGATCAAAATTCTGGCGCTCACGTCTTTGCTCGCAGCACAGCCAGCGGCGTGGGCACAAAAACCTCCGACCTGGGGTGATGAATCCAATCCTTCGCCAACCGCCGGCAGCGGCGTGTCTCAGCGCGCGAATGCAGCCGCCGACAAGGCGATGGACAAAGGCGTCGAATACACCAATGTCTCCAAGCCCGGTCCGAAGCTCATCGTCATCCCAGGTGAGATCAAGAGCAACAATGCGACGTTCACTCAAAAGGTGAACTCCAACAACATCGCAGACTTCGCCGAGCTCGAACTCACCAAGGCGAATTTCCAGGTGCTCGACCGATCCGATCTGGGTCCCATGCTCAATGAGATCCAGCTGGCGTACTCGGCCGGTGACCCCGCCGAGGCGCAGAAGATCATGACGAAGGGCAAGCTCAAGACCACCAAGTGGATCGTCCGCTTCGATGTACTGAAGGTCGAACAGGTGGCCGCCCAGAAAAGCGGCTTCAATGGAGGGGTCGCCTCTTCGCTCATCGGCATGTTCGGCAACGGCAGCCGCTCATCGAGCGTCGCCGGTACGGTCGCAGGCTCCGTCGATACCGCCGGTGGAGCGACGGTCTGGAACATCGGGATGCGCTACAAGATCCTGGATGCATCGACGACCGAGCAGGTAGCGACCGGTTACAACGAGCTCAAAATGGAGGTCGGTGGCAAGTCGACCTCTGTCGCGGGTGTCTCCTCGGGCGCCTCGGGCGGCATCTCCCTCGACACCATGGTGCAGCGTCTCGTTCAAAGAAACGTCTGGGACATCGACTACAAGAACAAGTGAACGACTCCCGACGCCGCTGAGGATTCGGGATGGCCGATCAACCGACTGCGCTGCCTCCCAAGCTTGGGAAATACGAGATCCGCCGTGAAGTCGGGCGGGGCGGCATGGGCGTGGTCTACGAGGGCTATGACACCGTCATCCATCGGCGGGTTGCGCTGAAGACACTGGTCAGCGAGCTGTTCAAAGGGACGGAGGCCGAGGCCTTTCTGGGTCGTCTCAAGCGTGAGGCACAAGCCGCGGGCCGGCTCAGTCATCCGAATATCGTTGCAGTCTACGACTTCGGCGAGGAGCCGCTTTCGGATGCGAGCCAGAGCGGTCCACGCATGGCGTTCATCGCGATGGAGTTCGTGGAAGGGCGCGAGCTCAGCAGCTTCCTGGGCGGCAACGAGCGCTTCCCCATGGCTGCCGTCGTACGCATCATGTCGCAGCTGCTCGATGCACTCGACTATTCACACCGCAACGGGGTCGTGCATCGAGACATCAAGCCGGGCAACATCATGGTGCTCGCCGATGGATCGGTGAAAGTCGCCGACTTCGGCATCGCGCGCATCGAGTCCTCGACGCTGACGCAGGCGGGCACCGTCATGGGCTCACCGTCGTACATGTCGCCGGAGCAGTTCCTGGGCCAAACGGTCGATGGACGCTCGGATCTGTATTCGGCAGGCGTCGTGCTGTACGAGCTTCTCACGGGGGAAGTGCCGTTCGCGGGCTCCTTCTCCAACGTGATGCATAAGGTTCTGAACGAGCAGCCTTCACCACCCTCGGTGCTCAATGTCAATGCGCCGCGGGCAGCCGACGCGCTTCTGGCGCGCGCCCTCGCAAAGCGACCTGCAGAGCGCTTCCAGAGCGCGGCCGAATTCAAACAAGCGATGCTCGCACAGCTCGGTTCCTCGACGAGCGCCGAGTCGCCCGTCGGGATCCCCGAGGCGGCTTCGGCAAGCGCCGCGAGCCAGGCGACGACCCTTCGACACGCGAATCCGAAACTCTCGCCCCGCACGACCGTGGTCATCGCAGCCTGCATTCTCGCGGTCGGCATCGGCTCGGTCCTGCTGTTCCTGCGCTCCCGTCCTGCGGCCAATCGGCTTGCCCGCTCCGAGCCGGCGGCGGCCGTCGCAGCGAGCGCAGGGGCGCCGGCACCCGCGACGGCGGCGACGATCGCGCCGACCCCGCCCGAGCCGCCCGCCAAATCCGGCACGGCCGTCATCACAGCCGTGGGACTGGCCGATCCTCAGGATCCGCGCTTCGCGAAGCAGCCGACACCGATCGAGCGTCAGGTCTGGAGCGATGCGCGCCGTCAGCTCATCGAGAAGGCGGCCGCCGTGTTCATCGATCCAAGGTCCATCGATGCCAATTATGCGTTGCTGCGCGACAAGCTGTTCTCTCGCAGCGACGACTACATCTCTACCGTTCTGGAGCAGACAACGCCTCAGCTCAGTCACTATGGGCTGCTGCTCGGCACGGTGCGGGCCACTGTGAAGGTTCACGATGTGCAGCGCTCGCTCAACGAGATATCGCACGAGGACCGGGTTGCGTTCATTCGAAACAACGGCAATCCCACGATCGCCGTGGACATTCGTGTCGCGGAGGATGATCCGAGCATCCCTGCGCAGCGATCTTCCGTGGCGGAGAACATCCTTATGCAGCGGATTCGCTCGTTTGGATTCGTGGCGGTCGACGAGCCGCGCGCCACCCCACCGCCCGATTTCCTGCTGCATGGCGAGGTGAAGCTCAAGCGTTTGTCCGCGACTCTGCCAGCCTCCGGGCTGACCATCGTCAAGTTCGCGCTTACCTCGTGGACCATCCGCGCCATCGACGACAAGACTGGCGAGGAGGTCTACCTGAACACCAAGATCCCGGAGAAAAAGAGCTGGGCGAGCGAGGAGCTCGCGCTGCAGGAGGTGGGTCAGCTCATCGGCTCGGAATTCTCGCGCGACTTTTTTCTGCAGTACTTCGACTTCGGCACGAGGCGCGCGCGCCTGCACATCGCAGGCTTACCGGCGAGGGCGGCGCCGGCGATTCTGGCCGAGGCGAACGCTGCGGTCCGCATTTTGAATGCGACACTGGCCGCCTCAACGGCCAACGAGACGGTGGTCGATATCGATGTCGCCGGGGGTGCCGACTCGACCCAGGATCTGCTGGAGGGTGCGCTCATCGACCCTCTGAACCGCAAGCTCGGCAAACCCTGTCTGAGCTTCATGGGTGCTGATGCGGCGGAGCTGCACGCCACCTACGACGCAGCCTGCGCGACCGAAGCGATGCTCACGCGCCTCGAGCGTTATCCGCCCGAGGCACTCATCGACGCACCCAAATTGCGCATCGAAGATATCGTCAGCGATCCTGCTCGCTTGCAGCGGGCAACGCTCTAGTTCAAAGCCGTGCTTGCGCGGGCGCTCACGGCGTCATCCACACTCGAATACTCGAGCTCCGCTTCACTCAGCTGCGGCAGGTTCGCGCGCAACAACGCATCACGAGACTTGTCCTTGAGACGTGCGACGCGGACCTCGATATGGCGCGCGGCGAGCCAGAGGGCAAAGTCCGCCAGACACTCGAGCGAGGTGCTGTCGAGATCGGGCGACTCTTCGAGGCTGAGCACCACGATGCGCGTGTCTGGCCGCTCGCGCACGCGATGTCGCACGAGTGCGAGCAAGGGATCCGCATTCGCGAAGAAAAGCGGTTCTTCGGGCCGAACGATCAGCATCTCGGGAACCCGCTCGGCACGCGGATAGCGCGCACAGCTCACGAAATCATGGACGCCCAGGCGGCCGAGCTCGGACAGGCGAGGGCTCGCAAGCGATTGCAGCAGCATGACCATGCTGAAGGCGATGGCTGCCAGAAGTCCGCCGAGCACACCAAAGGCGAGCACGGCGAGGATGGCGGTCAGTGCCACGAGTCGATCCCGCTGCCACTTGAAATACGGGCGGAACACGATGGGCCGCAGCGATTTGCTGACGGCGTGGATCACGATGGCCGCCAGGACCGGCTCGGGGATCCGCTCGATCCAAGGCAGAAACAGCACGACGAGCACGAGAATGACTGCCGCCGCCGAGAGGCCCGCCCAGCGCGACTGGGCGCCTGCGGCCTCGTTGGCAGACGTACCGGAGTATCCCGCTCCGACTGGCGTGCCCTGCAGCAGGCCCGACACCATATTCGAGAGACCGAGGGCGAGCAGGTCCCGATTGGGCCGCACCACTTCATCGTGCTTGAGCGCGTAGGTGCGGATCGAGCTGTACGACTCGGCGTACAGAATGAACATCAGCGCCACAGAGAATTCGACGAGCTGCAGCAGTCTGACGCGCCGGGGGCACGACAAGAGCCGGCAGCGACGGCGACAGTCGGATGGGACCGGTCAGCACGACTCCCTGTGGAGCTCAGAAAGGAAGCGCCCGCGATTCCCGCAACGATCACCACCAGCGCGCCGGGGATCTCGCGCAACGCGCTCGAGCACGAAGAGTACGGCGAGCGAAGCGAGTCCGATGGCGACACTGGCAGGCACCCAGGAGCGCGTGCCTCGCACGACCTCGAGCAACACGGGCGCGAAATCGGCGCTGTGCACTCTCATCCCGACGAGGTGCGGGACTTGCTTGACGACGATGACGAGAGCGAGTCCGAACACATAACCGCGCAGCACGGGGCGCGCGATCAGATTGGACATGGCGCCGAGGCGAAACCAACCCGCCAGTACGAACGCGATGCCCGTTCCGAGAATCAAAATCGAGGCGAGGGCGGCGCGTCTGATTGGATCGGTGCCCGCGACCGACAGCGTCGCGGCAGCGAGCACGGCAGCTGAGGATGAGGTCGCGCTGACGATCGCATAGCGACTGCGCCCGAGTACGCCGTAGCAGACGAGGCCTGCGAAGAGCGCGATGACGCCGGCTTGCGGAGGCAGGCTTGCCAAGCCGGAGTAGGCAACGGCTTCCGGCAGAAGAAGCCCTGCAATGGAAAGACCCGCGAGCAGGTCTGGCCAGCGTGGTGTACCGATTGGCGCCGCCGCGTCCTCGAAGGATGCGCCCGCGCCGGCTGATGTCACTTCGGATGGTCCATGCGGTCGGATGGTCCGCACCATCCCGGCAGATATCCCGCGACCTTGCCCTTGGCAAGCTTCACGCCGATTGCGAGGGCCTTGTCGAAGTCATCTTCGACGAGCTTGCGTTTGATGCGCCGGCGCAGGAAGTCGGCCCATAGAAACTCGCTGAACGGCGTCGTGTCCTTCGCGAATCCGCCTGCAAAACGCAACTCTCCGGCGAGGCTGCGGTATGGGTCGTCGATGAGCTCGGAGATCTTTTTGGGGATGTCCTTGTAGCTGCGTCGACGGCCCTCGGCATCGTAGGGGTGCAGCCAGCCGCGGTTGTCCAGGTAGATCCAGAATGCGGCGCGCGGCAGTGCGCGCAGATCTGCGACTACGGTCGTTGCGATCTCCTGCACGCGCTCGCGATGCAGCGCGAGGGCCAGATGATGATGATCGATGACGTAAAACTGTTCCTTCGGACCCCAGATCACGGGTATCAGGTGCCGGCCCAGGAACTCCGGCTTCTTGCGATCCGGATGCTCGCGCCAGCTCTTGCGCTTGAGATCGACTTCGCGCATCCCGACCGTGATCTGCGTGGGCCGCAGACTCATGATCGGGACGGGGTGCAGACGCGGTTCGCGAACGAGGGTCACGGGGCTGACTCACGCTGCCGGCGGCGGCTGCTGCTCGACTCGCGGCAGCCGTTCATCGATGCAGGCCCAGGACGGGGCGGCGGAGACCCAGATGGTTGCAGCTGGCTGCGCGACCTCCGGATCATCGAGCGTACCTGCACGGACGAAGATCAGATGGGGACGCGACTCGGCCTCGCTGAAGAGATGTACGCCGCAGTCGGGGCAGAAGCGTCGATGCATCACGTTGCCGCTATCCGCCGTGCTCACGAAGTCACGTGGCTGACCACTGATGCGGGCGGCGGCCTTGGGAAAGCAGACGTTGACGGTGGCTCCTCCGGCACCGATGCGTTGACAGACACGGCACCAGCAGACTCGCGTCGTGATTGGCGCAGCCGCGATTTCGTAGCGCACTGACCCACATAGGCAACCACCCGAAACGGCCATTGCACCTCCCCGGACGACCGCCCGAGCTCAGCGGTCGGATTCTCTCATTCTATGTTTGTGAGTCTGAGTGTGCATCCCAGTATTGCTCCATGCGGCGGCGCATGGCCTCATCGGGCAGTCTTCCACGGGCGGCGCGCTGATTGTCCTCGAGGTGCGCGACTTGAGTGGACCCCGGAATAGCGCATGTGACGGCGGGATGCGCGACGACATATTTGAGCAGGAGCTGGCTCCAGCTCGTGGCATCGATATCGGCAGCCCAAGGCGGGAGGGGCCGGCTTTGCGCCTGACGCAGGACCGAGCCGAACCCGAACGGAACATTCGCAAGTACCGCTACGTGGCGCTCGAGGGCGAGCGGCAGGACGTTCTGAGCTGCATCGCGATTGGCAAGCGAGTAGTCGACCTGAACGAAGTCGAGGGGGTAGCGACGCATGTATTCGGCCATCTGCGCGTGCTGACGCACCTGAGAGGTGGTGATGCCGAGATAGCGGATCTTTCCAGCCTGCTTCCATTGCTGCAGCGAAGGCATCAGCGTATCGACGCCGTCGAGATTGTGAATCTGCAGCAGATCGACGCGCTCGGTTTTCAAACGCGCAAGCGAGCGATCGAAGCTCTGCTTGCCGCCGACGCCGTCCGCGAAGAAACCAGCACCGGAGGCGGTCAGCTTCGTCGCGATGAACAACCGATCGCGGATACCGAGCGCCCCCACGGCCGCGCCGATGAGCGCCTCACTGTCGCCGTACGCAGCGGCAGTATCGATGACGGTGCCGCCCGATTGATGCATGCGCTCGATTTCAGCCTGAATCGCGCCGCGTTCATCGCTGCGGAACTTGTCGGTGCCAAGACCGATGACCGGCAGTTTTTCGCCCGTGGATGGAATCGGTTTCGTGATGAGCGCCTGCTCAGCACTCAAGGCCCGGCCACCGGTCCCCAGGACGAGCGCTGTGCCTGCCGCCAATCCTGAGCGGATTGCTTCGCGTCTCGAGCATCGCAGGTCGGATTGATTCATGTGTGCATTCTACATCTGCGTGGGCAGTACTTCGCCGCTGCCGCGCCAAGCCGCGTGATACGCGCGCTCGGCCGTTGCCGCATCCTCGCTTCGCTGTTGCGCGCTCAACGCCGCACTCAACCCGAGTAGCAGTCGCGGATCGTTCGCGGCACGGCGCAGTCCCTCCCGGAACGTGGCCTCCGCGGCGGCTGCGAGATTCTGCTTCAACTGGATCGCGCCCAGGCTCTCGCGGATCGGATAGAACCAGCTGGGCGGCTCGCTGTAGGGCGTTGCGTCCTGCACTTTGACCGCATCGAGCAGCAGCGCCGTGGCTCGCGCGCGATCGCCGCTGAGCTCGGCCAGGCGTGACTCGAGAATGTCGGCGCACATCTGCAAGGCGTCGGCGTCGCCACGTTCATCGACCCAGTCCAGCGAATGCTCGACGTTCAAGGCATCACCGAGGGGCGGCACCGGTCCCATGCGCGCGGCCTCGTCTGTGATCGCCTTCAGCTCTGCTTTCGCCTCAGCCGATTTGGTTTGCGCCGCGTACGCAAGTCCGCGCCCGAAGTGCCAGTATCCAAGAATGGCGTGCAGGCTGCGCTCATCGCGCGGCTTTGTCTGCGCGTCGGGCTCGGGAAAGCTCAATAGATCGTGCCACTCGTGAAAGCGGATCAAAACGGAGAGCGCATTGACCGGATCACCGCTCAGCTGCCGGTAGTCCTCGGCCGAGCGCCGGGCGCTGGACTCCTCACCATCCATCATGAAGGCGTAGGTCAGAAAGTCCACGCAGTGTCCGCACGCGCGCTCCTGCTTCGGATTGCGGCTCAGGCGGAACTCGAGTGCATGCTGCACGGCGTGCTCGTTGGCCGCGATCGCCGCTGGCCAGTCACCGACCCGGAAGAAGATGTGCGCCGGCATGTGAACCAGGTGTGCGGCCGCGGGCTCCATCGGCAGGGCGGCGAGTCGCCGCGCGACGCCGAGTGCGCGACCAGGGTCGTTGCTCGCCTCGACGGCATGGATGTAATAGTGCAGCAGGCCAATGTGCTCGGGGGATTGTTTGAGACTGCGCTCGATGACCGCGACGAGCTCATTCGTATCGACACCCGGCTCTCCGTCGCTCGTCCACAGCCTCCAGGGATGCAGATCCATGATGGCCTCGGCATACAGCGCCGCCGCATCGGCATCGCCGGGATGGCGGGCGATGAGCGCGCGCATAGCCTCCCGGTAACCGACGGCGAGCGAGTCGAAGTCCGGTTTGGGGTCGCTGCTATAGCGTCGACTCAACGCCTCGATGTATTCGCGCTCGAGATCGGTCGCGCGCCGCTGCGCGAGCAATCGAGCGCGCACGATCGCGTCGGCCGCGAGGGCCGTATTGCGCGCCGTGGGCTCGGTGTTGATATCGGGACCGAGCGCGAGAGCGATGCCCCACCACGCCATGGCAAGTGTCGGATCGAGGCTGGCCGCTTCGCGAAAGGAGCGCTCGGCTTCCCCCGATTCGTATGCGAACACCAGAGTGAGTCCGCGATCGATCGCAAACTGCGCAGAGGCAACGTCAGTTGACACCGGGTGATGCACATAGGTGTAGGGGCTCTGTCCCGCGATTGCTCCTGTCGCTGAAAGCAGACATAACCACGCCAAGTTCAAGCTTCTACTCGGCCGTTTGAAGCGCGCTGGCCGGGAGTCCTTGACATATTTCTGAGATGGCTCGCTCATGAAACTGTTTCAAACATCAACTGGGGTGGCGTTATTGCTGCGTTGCCTATAGCTTATGCTGGACGCGCGGCACGGGGGCCGACGCGACTAACTCAGGCCCGCTCGTTCGAGCCGGTCGATGACGACAAGAACGAGCAATGTACAACACGAAGTTTGGGTCGAAGGTCTGGAACGTCTTTTGTTGGGTCACTGATCGTCGCGGCAATGGGCGCGCACGCCTGGAGCGCATCGCTGCCCGTCGGGTTCGCCGATGCGCAGGTCGCTCGTCCCGACGGGCGATCCTGGGACAACGCGAGTGCGATCGTCTTTGCAAGCGATGGCCGGCTGTTCGTCGCCGAGCGTGGCGGTCGGGTATGGATCCAAGGCGGCACGGCCGTCGCGGCCCAACCGCTCATCGATCTTTCATCCGAGGTCAGCACGATCGGTGCGCTGGGTCTGACCGGGCTCGCCCTTGACCCGCAGTTCGAGCAGAACGGATACATCTATCTCTTCTTTGCGGTAGATCCTGACTTTCTCGTCAACTGCGACTCACCCGTCACGGGCCCACCGAGCTGTCGAGCGGGCTATCGATCCGCTCATGCCACCGGCGGCGCGACCGTCGGACGGCTCGTTCGCTACCAGCTCGTGAAGCCGGCCGGCGCTGCTGATTATCACACCGCGAGCCGCGTTGACGAAGCGAGCCGCCATGTGTTGCTCGGCGAGAACCCGGCGGCGGGTGGTGCCGTCAGCGGCTGCGTCGTGACGGACACCGCACAAGGCCCGGGCGCACTCGCGTTCGGCAACGATGGTACTTTGCTTGCCGCCTGCGGTGATGGAGCGAGCGCGCATGCAGAGGATGCCGGCAGCGACGCCAGCACGGCGTATGCACAGGCGCTGAGCGCGCACCTCATGAGCGTTGCGGAAAATGTCGGTGCATTCCGCGCTCAACTCGTCGATTCGCTGTCGGGAAAGATCCTGCGAGTCGATGCGAAGACGGGTGATGGGGTGCCGAGCAACCCGTTTTACGACGCCAGGGCGCCCCGCGCCGCCCGCTCCCGTGTGTTCGTGCTCGGCCTGCATGATCCGCAGCACTTTAGCGTCCGGCCTGGCTCGGGTAGCACCCGGGCGGCCGACGGCCGGCCCGGAACGCTGTACATCGGTGATGCAGGCGCGATCGCCTGGGAATCCCTCGCGGTCGCGCGCACGGGCCGTATGAATTTCGGCTGGCCGCTATACGAGGGAGTCGGCGACGAGCCGACGCGCTATGCGGGCTTGCCGGCCATCAATCTCGATGCTCCGAATCCGCTCGCGCGCAATGGTTGTGCATTTCCGTACCTTCGCTTCCAGGATCTGATCAGCCCCGAATCCGCGCAGGGCGCCACGTTTGCAAACCCGTGCCGAGCAGGGCTCGAAGTGCCGGCGTCGGATGATGTGTTCGTGCGCGAGCGTCCCGCGATCGACTGGCTGCACAGCGGCGCCGATGCGCGCTGGGCCGCGAGCGATGCGTTCGGTAATCCGATTGCGCTGACGCTCGGCACACGCGCCTCCAATGGTGCGATCGTGACGGGACCCCTGTTCGGCGGGACACTTTCCATTGGCGGCGTCTGGTACGAAGGCAACACGTTCCCCGCTGCCTATCGCAACGCGTATTTCCACGCGGACTCGGGCGGCGAATGGATCAAGGCTTTCCTGTTCGACGCCAATGATAATCCGAGTGCGGCGCTGGATTTCCTGGCGAGCGGCGGTCCGATTCGCGCGCTGGCTGCGAGCCCGCAGAGCGGCAGCCTGTATTACGTGACAGGTCAATCGGGCAGCGAGATTCACGCGCTCAGCTACCGCGCGACGCCCGCCGCGAATGCATCCACCGCCGCTGCCGGCGTACAGCCGCAGGCGGGCCGCGGCACCAGCGCAGCCGTACCCGCCACGACGATCACAGCGCCGAAGAGCAGCACCGCGAGCACGGGCTCCTCGGCCCTCTCGCACGCTGCGGCCGCTATGTCGACGACGAATGCATCGGGCAGCCCAACTTGGACCAGCACTGACATCGGCGCGGTTGCCGTCGCGGGCAGCTACTCGCAAAGCGGCGGCACGTTCACCGTGAAAGGCTCGGGAGCGGACATCTGGGGCACCGCCGATGCCTTCCACTTCGTGTCCACGCCGATGACGGGCGACGGCTCTATCACCGCGCGCGTTGTTGGAGAGTACAACACCAATTCGTGGTCCAAGGCCGGCGTCATGATCCGCGAGACGCTCAGTGCTTCGTCCAGTTTCGCCGCGGTCGAAGTGACACCGGGCAACGGCATCGTCTATCAGGCACGCACGAGCACGGGCGCCATGGCGGTCACGACGCAAGGGCCCATGGTGGCATCACCCTATTGGGTGCGCGTCGTGCGCTCTGGAACCACCCTCACGGGCTACATCTCCGCGAACGGCTCGAGCTGGAGCCAGATCGGAACGTACACGATCAGCATGGCCTCGCAGGTCAATGTGGGTCTGGCGGTGACCAGCCACGCCAATCAGGCGCTGAGCACTGGCGTCTTCGACAACGTGTCGCTCAACGGCTCGGTCACCTCGACCCCGACGCCGAGCGTGCCCACGGGACTTGCCGCCTCAAACGTTACGACGAGCAGCGTGGCGCTGAACTGGAAGGCCTCCACGGATGCCGGTGGACCGGGAATCGGTGGCTATTACCTCTATCGCAACGGCAACACCTCGACACCGCTCGCCACCATCAAGAGCGGCACGAGCTACACCGACACGTCCGTCTCTGCTTCGGCCAGCTACACGTACCAGGTCGCCGCGTTTGATAGCGCGACGCCCGCCAACGTGTCGGCGCCGTCCGCTGCCATCAACGTCAGCACGCCGTCGGGCGGCGGCGGTGGTGGCGGCGGCACCTGGACAGGAGGCGACATCGGCGCCGTTGGCGTTGCGGGCAGCTTCACGCAGAGCGGCGGCACGTTCACCGTCAGCGGCTCGGGTGCCGATATCTGGAATACCGCCGATGCGTTCCAGTTCGTATCGCAGCCGATGACCGGCGACGGCACGATCACTGCGCGCGTCGTTGGAGAGTTCAACGGCAATTCGTGGACCAAGGCCGGCGTCATGATTCGCGAGACCCGCAACCCGTCGTCCAGCTTCGCCGCGGTCGAAGTGACACCCGGCAACGGCGTCGTGTATCAGGCGCGCACGAGCACGGGCGCCATGGCGGTCACGACGCAGGGACCCACGGTGGCATCACCGTATTGGGTGCGCGTGGTGCGCTCGGGAACGACGCTCACGGGCTATGCATCGCCGAACGGCTCGAGCTGGACCCAGATCGGAACCTACACGATCAGCATGGCTTCGCAGGTTGATGTGGGCCTGGCGCTGACCAGCCACGCGAATCACGCACTCAGCACGGCCACGTTCGACAACGTCACGGTGAGCGGCGGCTCGGGAGGCGGCGGCTCTGGTACGGTCACGTTGAGTCCCCATCGTGTGGCGCTCACTCTTTCGCAGACGCAGGCGTTCACAGCGAGCACTTCGAACGGTGAGGGGATCGTTTGGAGCGTGGACGGAGTCACGGGAGGCAATGCCAATGTCGGCTTGATCAGCAGCTCCGGAGTCTATACGCCACCGGCCAACGCGGGCGTCCACACCGTCACGGCGACGAGCGCCGATCAAACGAGCTCGCAGAGCGCCACCGTCGCAGTCACCGATCTCAGCGGCATCTTTACCTATCACGCCGATGCCGCACGCACGGGACAGAACCTGCACGAGTACGCTCTGACGCCCTCGACCGTGAGCAGCAGCAACTTCGGCAAGCGCTGGGCGTGCCCGCTTGACGGTGAGGCCTACGCGCAACCGCTGTACGTGGCCAACCTGTCAATTGGTGGCGGCACGCACAACATCGTGATCGTCGCAACCATGCACGACTCGGTATATGCGTTCGATGCGGACAGCTCGAGCTGCGTCACGTACTGGAAGACGAGCTTCCTGACCGGAGGCGCGACGACCATACCCTCCTCGGACCACGGCTGCACCGATATCTCACCGGAGTACGGCATCACGGGGACGCCCGTCATCAATCCTGCGACCAACACGCTTTATCTCGTGGTCGCGACCAAGGAGAGCGGCACCTGGGTGCAACGTATACATGCCCTGAAACTGGCCAATGGTAGCGATGTCACCGCGCCCACCGTCATTTCGGCGAGCGTCACCAACAAGTCGGGCAAGACCGTCGCCTTCTCTCCGCTGTATGAGAATCAGCGCGGCGGCCTCGCCCTGGGCCCCGACGGCGTGTACGTGATCTGGGGATCGCACTGTGACGCGGGCCCGTGGTATGGCTGGGCGATGCGCTTCGATGCCGCGACGCTCGCTCGCACGGCGTATTTCAACAGCGCACCGGACGGTGGCTCGAGTGGTATCTGGATGTCGGGCGGTGCGCCGGCGATCGATTCAGGCGGCAGTTTCTACGTGACGACGGGCAACGGCAGCTTCGATGATCAGTCGGATACGCTTCCGGCGAAACCGGGCACCGAAGACTTCGGCATGAGCTTCCTGAGGCTCGATCCGAACGCCCTGACCGTGCAGGACTTCTATACACCCTCGAAAGAGGCCGGATGGTCCAACTCCGATCTGGATATTTCCTCCTCAGGCGTCACCGTGCTGCCCGATGGAACAGGACCCTCGGGTCATCCCGACGTGCTGCTGGGCGGCGACAAGCAGGGCCACCTGTGGATGATCGACCGCAGCCACATGCAGCAGTACAGCAGCAACAGCGACAACGTCGTGCAGTACCTGCAGCTGCCGGGCGGCATTTTCTCCACCATGGCCTACTGGAATGGGACGGTGTATGCCGTGCCGTACGGCAATCCCGTGCTGGCCCTCAAGCTGTCGAATGGATTGATTCCGAACTCCGGCGGTACGGTCACCGCGAGCTCCAGGGGAACGGACACGTACGCGTTCCCGGGTGCGAGCCCGATGATCTCGGCCTCGCCGGGCGGTAACGGCATCGTCTGGGCGCTCGATACCAACTACAACACGACGCATGGCCCCGCATACTTGCGTGCTTACGATGCGACCAACGTCGCCTCCGAGCTCTACGCGAGTTCGAAACTGGCGGCAGATACGGCGGGTACTTTGATCAAGTTCACGGTACCGGTCATCGCAAACGGTCACGTGTACGTGGGCGGTGCCAATCAGCTGACCGTGTACGGTCTCGCGCCCTGAGGCGCGAGACCCTCGGCTCGCAGCCTCAGCTCAGCTGCGCCGCCAGAAGCGCGCGAGCAGACCACCGGGCTCAAGCGCATTCAGCAACGCCTTGACGTTGCCCGTACGCTCCTCGCGGCGCAGCGCCAGGCTCTGGCGCAGCCCGCGCCACTGTGCACCGGTGAGCGCGGACAGGCGCTGCGCAGTCAAGCCGCGCTCGAGCGCCACGCGCGCATCGGGCGGAAAATACGGAGGCGCGCCCGCGAGCATCTCGTAGGTGAGGCAGGCAAGGGCGTAAATATCGTCCCGCGGGTCGGCGGGTGCGCCGAGAAGCATCTCGAGCGAGGCGAACGAGGTCGTCAGAGCCCCGATGCGCTTGCCAGGATCGAATATCGTGATGACAGTGTCGTGGCCCGCCACCGGCACACGGCGCGCAATGCCGAAATCGAGCACTTTGATGCGACCATCCGCACACATGAAGATGTTGCTCGGCTTCAAATCACAGTGGATGACGCCGCGCGTGTGCCCACATTCGAGCGCCGCCCCGACCGCGCGGATGATCGGCCAGGCCTTGCTCAAGGAGATGCCACCGCGGAAATCGGTGCTCATAAGATCATCGAGCGGACGACCGGTCAGGTACTCCATCGTCATATATACGTGCTCGCCGTCCCGGTCGAAGTCGTAGACCTGGATCACGTTCGGATGCGGCAGCATGTTGGCGCGCTTCGCCTCGCGTTGCAGCGCCATGAAGCCATCCGGGTGATCCCGGAACTCCTCGTTCAGGACCTTGAGCGCAACGTAGGGCTGGCGATCGCGCGCTTCGGCCTTGAGTCGATCGAGCGCCTTGAACACGACGCCCATTCCACCCCGCCCGAGCTCCTCGACGAGCTCGAAGCGCTCACGCAGCACCGTGCCCACCCGCGGCGAGTCCGCAGGCGGTCGCCCCTTCATCGATGCCAGAAGTGATAGATCAGCCACAGGATCACGATCGTCGCAATGAATGACGCGAGCGCGATGACGACGAACCGGCTGTGGCTGCCGCTCAGGCTCGTGCCGGGTCCCTTGGCCGCCGGCAGCAGGAAGACACATTCCACCGGTCCGAAGCGCAGCCGATCACCCGAGCTCAGGAAGCTCAGGTTCGTGCGGCTGCCATTCACGAAAGTGCCGTTGGAGGCGAGCTGATCGACCAGCTTCCAGCGCGCACCTTCGTTCACGATCTTGGCGTGGCGCCCCGAGACGCCCTTGTCGTCGAAAATGATCTCGCGATCCGCCTCGCTGCCGATGCCCCACTCGCGCTTCGCCACCCCGTCCGAGCGCAAGGCGATTCGTGCACCTTTGCGGTTACCACTCGTGACGAGCAACGAGGGCACATCGAGGCCTTCCGGAATGGTCGAGCCCACCTGTCCCTGCATTTGCCTCAGGGTCTCGGGGTCGATGAATTCCGTCTTGTTGCTGCCGCGTCGCGCCTCCGGATCCGACCAGGAGGCATAGCCCTGTTCGCCGCCGCTCGCAACGGCATTCTCCACTGCGGGTCCCCGAATCTGCGTATGCTGCTCCGCTGGCGCAATGGGTTCCGCCCGGAACTCGAACTCTTCGCGGTCAAAGCGCACCCGATCACCGTTCTTGAGCTCGGTACGGGCGCCGATGCGATCTCCGTTCACGAACGTTCCGTTGGTCGAGTGCAGATCCTCGACAGAGACCTTGTCGGCCTCGAGGCTGAACTGTGCATGGCGGCGGGATGGGCCGCCGGTCGGGCCACCCGGGGGCAAGCGCAGGCCACACTCGGGCAGATGGCCGACGAGCAGCGGACCCGTGACGTCGGTTTCCGAACCCTCGGGGACTTTCCTCAGGAAAAAGCGAAACTGTGGCATCAGGTGCAGGTCTCAGCGAAATTAGCCGTGAAAAAACGCCCAGGCCGCCGCCACCGCCACGGCCGCCGCGGCCCCAATGACGATCGACAGCAGCATGACCGTGCGTGCGCTCAACTCAAGTCGGCCCCGCGCGCCCTTGTCCGAAGCGACGATGACGACACTCACGTTGTCGTTTCCGCCGTGGTCCAGCGCGGCCGCAATCAGGGCATCGCCCGCCTCATCGGGCGTGCGACTCGTGCGTAGGATCGCGGCGATGGCCTCGTCCGTGAGCTCATCGTTGAGGCCGTCGCTGCAGAGCAGGATCCAGTCCCCTGCCCGAAGGCGCGCATCGTAGCGCGACGGGACCGGGCTGCCGAGCCCGAGCGTGCGAGTCACCATGTGGCGGTTCGGGTGCTGCCGCAGCTCCGCCTCCGATAGCGTCTCGCGCAGCCGCAGCTCCTCCATGAGCGAATGATCGCGCGTCACCTGGCGCAGCCGATCGCCCCGCCACAGATAGGCGCGGCTGTCGCCGACCCACACGATCGTGAAGTGTCCGGCGCGCAGCTCGGCAGCGACCACCGTCGAGCCCATTCCCGTATGCGCGGCCACTTGCGCGGCATCGGCCGCAACGGCCTCGTGGGCCCGCAGCACGGCGTCGTCGAGCCGCGTCGTGCCCGCGAGCTTCAGAAGCGTGTCGCGCACCACATGGCTCGCGACGGCACCCGCGGCATGTCCCCCCATTCCGTCGGCGACGAACCACAGCGAATGCTCCGGATCACACCCGATCGAGTCCTCGTTTTCGCCTGCGCGGCGACCCGGATGCGTGCGTGCGGCGAATGCCACCATGGCTAGAAATGCCCCGAGACGCCGCGCGCGACCGCTGCGAACTGAGAGGGATCGAATGCGGAGTTGGTCTTGACGGCGTTGTAGAGCGAGTCGATGTCCGCATTGTGCCGGTCGTGATCACCGAGCGCGTAGCTCAGACTCTCCACGCCGAGCTCGACCTGCTCGGCGGCCAGGAAATCGCTCGCCCGGTCCTCGGCCGCATACTTGAGGAGCGTCTTGCGAATCGCCGTCAGTTCGGTGCGCGAGAACGTGCGCCGGGTCCACGCGTCAGTCGATTGCAGCTGCGTGGCGAGACGGCCGGCCGCTTCGCGTACCGCGGCCGCATCCGTCTGCCCGGCGCGTGTGAGCGCCGCCGCCTGTTGAGCAATGGTCGTCGCCGTCGAGGCGTCACCGAGCGCCTCGCCGACAGCCTGTACGATGAGCGCGTGCTGCTTCTGCAGCCGCAGCGTTCCCGGACCGATGCCTGGGCCGGCCCGCTCCGGCGACCATCGCAGCTTGTCGATCGAATGATGGCAGCCGAAGCAATCGTAGAAGGCGAGCTCGGGGTACAGTCCGGGGTGCGCGAACAACGGACTCTGAATCAGGCTCAGGGAGACGCGCGCTGCGCCGATCTGGCCTGCGAGCCACAGCATGCCCTCATCGACCTTGCCCTTGCGCTCGATGTAGTCCGCGTCGACGGTGAAGTGCTTCGGGTTGATTCTCCGAGAACGTGTCCAGCTCGAATCGCAGTCGTGGATGTCCCGCCCCGATCATGGCGTGCGTCACGTATTTGCCGGCAGTGCCGAGATGGCACGAGAGGCACAGCTGCGCGCGCGCCGCGGGCCGATCGGTCGGGTACATGCCGCGCGCCAGGTTGGCCGCGTGTGTGGCGTTCTGCTGCGAGTGTGTCTCGATCCAGCGCTCGGCGCCGCCGTGACATGCTTCGCATTGGATCCCGTCGACCAGCTGAAAGCTCGGACCGCGAGCCGCGGCCGGCACATTGTCCGCATGGCAGTCGAGACACATCTTCGCGGTCGAGGCGTTCGCGATGCCGAGCTTCGCGGCCATCGATTTCGCGAGCGGCTTGTCAAGTGCGCGGTAGGCCTGGGAGTGCCGATCCTGCTGCAGCCAGATCCGATACTCATTGAGTTGCACGTCGCGCCCCGTCTGCGGCGCAATCTTGCCGTGACAGACGCTCGTGGCACAGGTCGCAACACCGAGATGTTTGAGCGCAGTCGTCGTCGCGACGGGCGGCGTCTCCGCGGCGAAGGCTGGTGGCACGATCCAGCCCACAAGCCCGGCGCAGAGCGAGACGAGCGTGCTCGTGCGCATGGGCGTCACTCGTCCCGCTAGCGTCTGACGGCCGCGGTCGTGACCGCCGCGCTCGCCGGCTGGGTGCTCGCCGCATCCGTCACGAACCATGGCTTGCCGTCAGGGTCGAGGAACAGGCTGCGCATCTCGCGTAGATCGAGCGGGCGCGAGCCGCGTCGACCGAACACCGCGATCTGGTTGCCGGTCTCGTCGACTCGCGCGATCGCGATCCAGGCCCTTCGACAGGCTCAGCGCGGGCTTCGAGGTGGCGTAGCAGGCGATGAGCTGCGGGCCGCGGCTCGGGGCTGAAGCCGTAGAACTTCGGCTGCGACTCGGGCGAGATGAGCTGCAGCACCTTCAAGCCGGCCGGCTCCGTCGGCGACGTAGGCGAACAGCGAGGCATTGGTCGAGGCGACCACCACATCGCGGCATCGTGCAGCTTGCCGCCGGCGTCGTAACCGCGTGAATTCCCGCATGGCCTCGGGGCGCGTCGACATCGACGATGACCAGCCCGTCGCTGCCGGCCGCCACGTAGGCGTAGGTGCGCGCCACGTAGACGCGTATGCGCATCGTTCAGCCGCACGATGTTGTTCGGACACGAGCCGGGGTGCCTCGGGATGCGTGACGTCGACGACTTCCAGACCGTTCGCATCGGTCACGAACAGATAGCGGAACTGCAGTGCCGTGGCGCGCGCACCATTGAACGGCAGCTGCGCGAGCAGCTTCGGATGCAGCGGATCCTCGACGCTGACGATCACCAGACCCCGCGGCGTCGTGACGTAGATGATGGATGCCGCCGATCGTCAGATGCCGTGCGCCGTCGAGCACGCCGTCCGGATTCCAGGTGAGGGCGCGCTTCAGGAAGTTGTTGCGCGGCTCTCCATCGGCAAGCGTGTTCACGTTGGTGAGGATCAGGCCTTCCTTCGCGTCGGTGATGTAGGCGTAGCTGTAGAGCGGGTGCATCGGCAATTCCTGTTGTCCGTGCGCATCATCTGGCCGCTGTTGCTTGCGCCGGATTGATCGGCTGATTGGTGGGCAGCGCGACGCAGGTGGCGTCGGGCGAGGCGATATGCGTGTCCTGCCCGACCGGACTGAACGGCGCGGTGATCAGCGCTGCGAGACGCCCTTGTTGCCGATGCTCGCGACATCGTAGACGCGCATGCCGGCTCTGCCCTCGGCGACATACAGATATTCGCCGCGCAGCTGCAGGCAGCGCGCTACGCCGGCACTGCGTGCTGCGCGGCATGCTGCAGCTGCCTGGCCGTGCTTCGTGATGCGCGGCGTACCAGTCCGGATAGGCGTACTTGTGCAGGTAGCTGCCGATGACCGCCTGCGGCTCGTCCCACTCGGTGACGTTGACCGCGCTCGATCTCGCCCTGCGCCGCCGACGTAGGCGTTGTAGCCCACGAAGTTGACGAAATTGGTCCCGTACATCAGCAGCTGCGCCATGATGGCGTTGTTGTCGTTCGCGCTCGACAGATGGCAGTCCGTGCAGGTCTTGGTCTCGACCTTGCGCTCGGTGTGCGGATAGTGCGGGTTGAAGGCCTGCGAGCTGAAGCCGCTCGCCGAGATCGGCGGCTGCTGCACGTAGATGTGCTCGCGGTTGGCATTGGTGGAGGACAGCACCAGCGCGGAGCTCGAGCGGTACCGGTGCGATCTTGCCGCCGGCGGCGGTCTCGCGGTGGCCCAGCAGGAACATGTCGTCGCGCGCGACCTGCGGATTGTAGGTGGCGTAGTTGCGCGTCTCGCCGCCCTCGTAGTGATGGCGCTCGGTCTTCGCAGTTGGCCTCGATCGGCAGATGGCAGCCGCCGCAGCTCGTCGTCCACGAGGTGTGGCAGGTGTAGCACTCCATCTTGCTGATCGCCGTGCGCGAGATTGACCGCGTCGATGGAACTCTGCGCCCCAGGCGAGGGTCGCGCGTGTTGCGGCTCATGAGCTTGGCGCGTGCCGCCTTCGGGTTGTAGTGCGGATTGCCCGGGCGTCACCGTGTCCTTGACCAGGCTGACGTGCCATTCGAGCTTGCGGATCGAGCATCGAGCGCTGATACAGCTCGCCGTCGATCCATTCGAACCGCCGTCGGCCGTCGGGAGTTCGCAGCATCGGCGAGGTCCACGCCGCCGCCGAGCGCGGCCGGCCCGGAGGTGTACAGATTGGGATACGTGCTCGACGGTGCCGTGGCAGTCCTTGCAGCCGATCTCCACGGCCGCCGCCGACCTCGCCGTAGATATAGCCGTTGCCGTGATTGTCCTGCGAGAAGTGGCAGTCGACGCACTGCATGCCGACATCGACGTGCGACGGAGGACAGGTGCACGGCCTTCTGGAACTTCTGCGGATCGTCGTCCGCGACCACGTTGCCGCCGGCATCGAGCAGGTTGCCGCGTGCGGTCGCGCTTGAACACCGCGCGGAAATTCCAGCCATGGCCGTGGTAGTCGGCGAACTGGGTGTCCTTCAGCTGTCGGATTGAGCTCGCGACACCTTTGAGAGGAAGTCGACGTCGGCCCAGTTGCCGCGCGGCGCGGCGCCTTCCGGATTGCGATCGAGCACCTGCGCGGGTCTTGGCGATCGACGGATACTGCTGCTTCTTCGGCCACATGCGCGGGCGCGTCGGACTCGTAGTCCCACATCGTGTAGCCGCAGCAGCTGTTCATGAACATGTTGGGCTGATGCATGTGGCAGATCATGCACTGGCTGGTCGGGAATCGCGCGGGTGAAGGCGTGCTGTCAGCGGATGGCCGGTCTCGGTCTTGTGATCGTCGGATCGACCGTCTGCGAGCAGGCCGTCGTGCCCGAAGCGGTGCGTACGACGCTCGAATGCCGCGGATCGCGGTCGTTGGCGTACACCACGTGGCAGGAGGCGCAGCCGGACTGGCGGTAATCGCCGGGCTGGTCGTTGGTGCCCATGAACCACAGATGCGGATCGTTGAGGCGCGTCTTGGCGATGTTGAGCACCGGGATCGCGATGCGCGCGCCGGTGCCCGGGCCGCGATTGGATTGACGGAAGTCGGGCCGGCCCGGCTCCTCGAGCCGCTCGAGCTCGCCCTGTGCGCGTCGGGCAGCCCGGTCTCGGGGAAGATGATTGCCGATGTTGCGGCCGCCGCGCTCGAAGATGCGGAAGATGTCGGCGGGCTTGACCGTCTCCCAGGCGGGCAGCGGATAGAGCTGCGGCAGGATGTCGGCATCGAAGCGCCGATCCTTCGGAGTCCGCGATCGACGGGCCCTTGCAGCAGCGTCGCCGACGCCGTCGCGATCGTAGGACTCGCCGAGGATGTAGTTCTTGTACGTCGCAGGATGCCGTTGTTGTAGGAGGCGCCGCCCCAGAACATGGCGTCGGTGGCGTGCAAGCTGCGCAGCGACGCGTCGATGATCTCCGCGTGACAGGCGCCGCAGGCTTCCCGCACCACGCGGTAGTCCGAGGGATTCATGAAGCGCACGAACTCGGGGCTCTCGCGATTGAGCAGCGTGTAGGTGCGCTGCGGGTTGGCGCTCGAGGGGTAGTTCCAGGACTTCGGGATAGCGCGGCAGCACGTGGGCCGCGTCCATGGCCTTGCGATACTGCGGCCGTGCCGCGCGCCGTACCGGCCGGGCAGCGCCACGTGCGCGTCGCCGCCGTGACAGTCGGCGCAGCCGAGCTTGACGGCCGGATTCGCGATGCATCGTTGGCCGATCGCTTGCAGTGTGGCAGGAGAGGCAGCCCGAGCTCTTGCGCCGGCCATCTCCTCGTCCGACTGACCTGCGGGCGAGGGCGGCGCCGCGGCGTACTGCCGCCGCACGGGATGCTCGTAGTCGCGACGCCCGCAGCGGCGGTCGTCCGCGACGCGCAAGAGCCAGGACGGCGGCGAGCGCGCTCGAATCTTGGTGCGTACTTCACTGACTCGCCTCCGAAGCAGCTAGAAAGCAAACAACGCGTCGAGGAGGCAGATAGCCGGGGTTCTGGCCGGGGAACAGCGCGAGGAAGCCGCCGCCGGAGATGAGCTTGGCATACGAGGCGCGCAGCACGATGTTCTGCGAATCGAGCGGGCGCCAGGTGAAGGCGGCGGACAGATCCTCGCCGATGTGGTTGCCGATGCCGCCCTGGTTGCGCGCAGCCTCGATGACCTCCGTCTCGGCGAAGCACAGATCGTTCGCAGTTGAAAGACAGCCGCAGCTGTCGGCAGCAGGTCGAAATCCGCGCCGATGCCCGCGAGCGCGACGCCCGGATTGGTGAAATTCGACTGGCCCTCGCCCTTGGAGGAGCGCAGGTCATTGAGAACACCGTTCAGGTCCGGAGAGCGTGACGCCGCCGCCGCCGACGAGCGGCACCGCCTGGCGTGATCCAGTAGCTCGTGTCTCCGCCCGCGAACTGCGGATTCTCGAACACCGCGTCGAACCCGGTCGCGCGATTGTCGTACGGGTTGCTGTCACCGCTCGCATACAGGAGCGACAGCCGCGTGCGCACCCAGTCTGAAATCGCGCGACAGCTCCAGCGGCGGCGAAGTACGCGCTGATGTGCGTCTCGCCGATTGACGAACGTTCCCGGCGTTCTCGTGTCCGCGTCACGTAGTAAAGCGAGGTCGTCAGATTGAGTCGACCGAAGTGCCCATCGCCGTTGTAGCCGAGATAGATCGACGTCGTAGTCGCGCGCCGATGCTCGATGCCGAGCGCCTCGGGTACGCACGATGAAGCCGTTCGTGTCGTAATGCGTCTCTCCCGCCTCGCGGTCGCGGTTGTAGAGCGACGATCACCTGCGAGGTGAATCCGCTCGACGGCATGTCCTGCCGGTAGATGATTGAACACGAAGACATCGTCGTGGCGCAGCGGCTGGTCGTGACGTCGTTGAGACCGCTGTTCGTGTCCTTCTCGATGCAGCGGAAGTAGGCGAGGTTGTACTGCACGAGATTGTTGTCGCGGGTGCCGAAGAGCCGCGCGCCGAGCTGATTGTCCTGGAACAGGAAGCCGCGAAAATCCGTCGAGAAGGGCTGGATGCCGATGCGCACGCTGTCGAAATCGAAGCGCTCCGAGACATCGCGCACGTGCTTGTCGACGAACGCCTCCTGCAGGCCGACGAACTCATCCGAACGATTGACCCCGGCCTCGGGGTTCACGTTGATCCGCCTCGAGCTCGCTGAGCGAGGTGTAGTTGTAGTTGAAGACCGGCGTGAAGCGGAACTCGACAGTCGGGCGGCTTGAACACGGTGTCGCCCTTGAAGTATTCGAGCTCGACGGCGACGTTCTGAGAGAAGAAGCGTTGCCGGTCGTTGCCGAAGACATCGTTCTCGCCGGGATTGCGCGGTCGAGCTGCCGCCGACCGCCGATCGGAACCTGGCGATCCTCGAACAGGCTGTCGGAAATGAGCCCCAGATTGAAGAACCAGTCATCGACGAGCGGCTCGATCCGCCTTGAGCAGGTTGCGGTTGTACGGATCGAGCCAGTTGTTCTTGTAGCCGAGCTCATCGACGATGCGCCACCGATCCGGCACGGGCACTGATGAGACGTAGTCGGTGACCTGGGCCGCGGCAGCGGCGAGACGCTGCTCGGAGGCTGCCGGCCGCCCGGGAAAGCCGCGTCGGCCGGACCCTGCGGCGGTATCGTGCCTTGCACACCCGGTGCGCCCGGCGCATTTGGCGTGGCCGGATTCGCCGGAGTCGCAGGCGGACAGGGCACCGGGGTGAATCCGGGTGCTCGACGGCGCACGATGCGGCCCGAATCGTCGCGATAGCAGGTCTCCTGCGCGAGCAGCGCCTGATCCTGGGCCTGCCCGGCGAACGCGGTGCGTTCCGTGCCGAGCGTCAGAAGCGACAACACGGTGAGCGCGCCCCGCGCGTACCGTGCGGCTCGCACGCCGCTCAGTCACAGGCCCGCACAGACGTTCTCCGCGTCCGAATTGACGAATGGCGATTGCGGACATTCGACGTATTTGAGACGCGTACCTTGCGGCGTGAGCGTGTCCGCGCGGCGCGAAACGGGCGCGTTGCCGACCGAGCCCCCGAGCGCCGTCGACGCATTGGCGAGGCCCGAGGATGGCGACCATGTCGTCCTGATCGACGCCATCCCCGGAGACGCCGACGGCGCCGATGAGCACGCCACCGCGATAGATCGGCACGCTCCCCGGGAAGATCTGCAGGCCATTGCCGAGGCGCACGTCCATGCTGGTGCGCACCGCATCCTTGGGCAGGCCGCTCGTGGGGTCAGCGGGCACGCCCGTGCAGCCCGGCAGACATCGCTCGGGTAGAGCGCCAGCCGCGTACAGCACATGAGCCAGCACGGCATTGAGCGACAGATCGAGCTGAAACCCGGTCGAGAACGGGCTCCACTGGCCCTGGGGCAAGGCTGAACGGACCAAATACCGTGCCGTCGATGCCATCCGGATAGAAGGGTCGCGCCAGATTGCCAAGCGCACGATCGGAGTACGCGATGACACCGTTGGCATAGGCGCTCGAATCACCGACGAACGCCTGTGCGGTCGTCACATAGCTCGATAGCGTGACGAAGCGGTGCGTGAGCGCGCCGCTGTCGGTGCGCAGGTAGACCGTGGGCGGCAGCGCACTCACGTAGCTCGCCGCCGATGCCGAGGACAACAAAGCCGCGACGCGCGCCTTCTGCAGCGACACATCCGAGCCGAAGAGCGCAGCATCGCGGCTCTGCACCATGCCGAGGTTGTTGCCGAGGGTATCGACGACCGCGATGGTGACGCGCGCGTAGGAGCCGGTCGGCATCGCGAATCTGCGCGCGCGCCTGATTGGTGACAGCGAGCGCCGAACGCAGTATCTGCAGCACCTCGGCCTGACTCAGGGCCGCTGTGCCGCCGAGCGCTGCACCATCGAGGCCCCCCTGCGCCGGATAGCGCGGCGTGTTCGTGTCATCGACGAACACGAAGGCATCCTCACCCGGGAAGTCCGTCGGGTCGGGTCGGATGCCGCTCGCCGGCTGACCGAAGGCAACACCGGCGTGCACCGTACCGTCCGTATAGCCCGGCACGGCAATGAGCCCGCTCGCCGGCAAGGAGCTGAATGCCGGTGCCTGGGCAGGATTGCTGGTGAGCCCGCCGAACGTGGGGCTCGTGAAGTTGAGCAATCGCCCGTTGACGGTGATCTCGTCCGCGCGCCGATCCGGTGGCGCCGCATAACCGTAGCTTGCGGCATAGGCGATGGCCTCGTCGGCGTCGTTGCGCGCACGCCGGCGGGTTGTCATCGAGGCCGTAGACGCCGTCCGCGATCACACCGACCCCCCCCACGACCGTACCGCCGAGATACAGCGGAAAACCTCCCGGATCCCCGGCGAGTCCGAGCGGCGAACGATGCGGCCCCGCACCGGCCGGGATCGCGGGGTTGTAGCGCTGACTGAAGTCCGAGCACGGCAGCTGGCTGAACTGCACTCCGAAAAGCGGTCCCGCGGGCTGGCCAAGCTCGCCTGGATTGAAGTGCGACTCGATGATCTGGCTCGCGGTCGTGGTCGTGAACGCGTTGCCCTCGGTCGACAGGTAAGCGCCGGTGACCGCCTTGGCGATGGCCGCGAGCTCATCGATGTTCACGGTGCTCAGGGCGGTGCCGAGCGTGGGGTCTTGGGGCAGTGGCAGCCGCAAGCCCTCGAGGCCGGCTGAGATCGGTGAGCGGCCGGCGCTGTCGAGGGCCGAAGCAATGACGACCTGATGGCCCGGATCGCTGGCCGCCCCCATGCGATAGACCGCGAGCACATTACCGACCCGGTCGACCACCGCGATGGTCGCCTCGAGATTGCGCGCCTTCGCCTCGGCCACGCCCTGCGCGATGATTTTCTCAACGTCCGTGACGGCCAGGAACGTAGCGCTGCTCGCACAGGAGCCCGAGCAGGTCGGTGTGGAATCGGTGCCGGCGGTGCTCGGTGTCGAGCCGTCGCCGCAACCCGCCACGAGTGCCCCGAGCACACTCGCGGCCACGAAGATGCGACAGTTCATCGCGGACCGGCTCCCCTGATCTTCTTGTTTGAACCGATTATGGTTGCGAATGATAGGCATGGCAACCTGCGCAGGGCGTCACGATGCGATCACGCGTGTGCGCATCCCCGTGACACTCGAGACACTTGCCGAGGTCCGGCAGCATCAGATTGCGAACGTCGGTCGAGTCGCGCGCCTTGTGGCACGACATGCAGGCCGCATCGCCCGTCAGGTCCTTCTGCACCGCGTGCTGGCGATGATTGAAGTGCACGTCGGTGAAATAATCGCGCGTCAGCCGCACGGGCAGCACCTGGAAGCGCTCGTGCACGTCGGCGGCACGGTTGTCCGTGACGACATGGCAGCTCACACAGCCGCGGCGGGTGAATTGATTGTCGATTTCGAGCGCGGCGCGCCGCATGGCGCACACGAATGCCGCCGCGGTACAGACCGCGTCATCCTTGGGGTTGTCTGGCAGGCGCCTGCGCGCCACGGCGTCACTCGCCATCGCGGGATCGGCGAATTTGCGTGCGTAGTAATCCTCGATGAGCAGCATCGCATCCCGTGGCTTGCCGTGCGGCAGCTGCCGGTCCGGCGCCTTCTCGTCGAAGGTGAGCTCATGGCACCCCGAGCACACGCTCGCCATGGTGATCGGAATGAAATGCTCGCCATCGGCCGCAAGCGCGTGACAGTCGGCGCAGCCGAGCGGCTTGCTGTCGCTGGCGCGCTGCACCTTGTTCCCATCGAGATGCTGCGCGTGCGAGAACTTGAGATTGGAGTACTCGTGACCCCCGGCGGCCGGGACGCGGACCAGTTTCCAATCGAGCGGGGCGATGCCATGTCGCAGCGCATCCGATGCGGAGACCGGTCTCAATGCCGCAGCCGCCACGCCGGAGCGTTCCTCGGCAAGCGCGCCCATGCTTGCTGCGAGCGCGGCCGGAACGGGTACGGTTGCCTTGAACGCAGGGTGCGTGTCGGCGGTGAAGCCTGATACCGGATCGACGCGCAGCGGGCCGAAGCGTTGGCGCGAGTCGGTGTGGCAGCCCGTGCACAGCGTGTCGCTGCCGATCACGAGCGATCCTGCGGTAGCGTTGTGCTCTTCGTGACAGATGCCACAGCGCGCGGTCGGACCGAGCGTCGTGAGCGCGAGATGCGCCGGCGATATGTGGTCGCCGATCTGGGTGTGACACTTGCGGCAATCCTGATCGCGCGTGTGCGTGAAGAAGGCGCGATGACACACCTCGCAGCGCCGCCCGGCAGCCTGTGCGTGCGCGGGGATGAGCGGACCTGCCGTCCAGAACGTGTCGTCCGGAACCCAGAGCGGCGTTTCCCTGTCCTGACGGTGGATCATGGCCGTTGCCAGGGGAACGGCGAAGGCGAGCACCGCCGTCAGCAGCAGCAGCGTCCAGGACGCGGCCCGTTTCGACAGCCACGTTTGCTCGAGGTCCGTGCGGAAAGCAGACTCGAAATCACTCTTCTTGACGTCCGTATTCGGCCGCACCGCCAGTGCGAGATCGAAGCCCGAGGGCGGCGGCAGCATGGTGATGACGTTGCCGCCGACATCGATGGTGTCGCCCGTGGACAGCGCTGCCGCGGACCGTGCGATCCCGTTGATCTGCAGCAGCGCGCCGCCGCGCGCCGCGATGCCGAGCGTGCCGGCCGAGCGGCGAATGGCCGCGTGATCGGCGCGCGACGCCGCGGCCCAGAAGCTGAATGTCGCGATCGGGCGCGCTGCCGATGGTGATGACATCACCGCTGAGCTCCGTGTCGATGTACTCGCAGACGCCCGGTCCTTCACGCAATTGCCGCACGAGCGCAAACATGCGATCACCAGTACACGAAGGTGACGAGAATGTGCGCGGATGAGCGCTGCGATGCAGCGCGATGCTCAGCGGCACGTGCACGTACAGCCACAGCCGCAGCCAGCCCGTCAGCCGTATGTCGCGCCGGATGCGCCGCAGGATCATCTGGCGCCGGCACAGCACGGTCACGAGCGACTGCAGGATTGCGGCCTCGGCGCGCTTTTCGGTGCGCGGCAGGCGGTTGGAGACGAAGTCGATCACCGCCTGCTGGTCCGCGTTGGCGACGAGCCGTGCGCCTGCATCCGAAGTCGCCTCGTCCGTCACCATGAGGCGCGAGTCGTCCCGCGCAGTCAGCTGCCGCAGAACGCTGCCGCCGAGCACGGTGCGCTCGATGCTGCTCTTCACGGCGAGTCCGACCGCCGGATTGCAGCGTGCGGCGAGGTCGCGCGCCTGAGTATCGAGCTCATAGAGCTCCGCAAAGAGCTCGGCGCGGGCGCCGCCTGCGCGATTGTCGGCGATCATGCCGGGGCTGTTCAGATAGACGTACAGGCCGATGAAGCCGCTCAGAATCACGGCGATCATCAACGCGTACGCGAGGGTATGAATGTTCCAGCCGAAGTTGAATGCGCAGTGCAACGTCGCGACGATCGTGAGCGCGATGCCGAGGTAGACGTGCGCCGAGGCCCAGCCCTGCACGCGTGCCGAGGCGCGAGGTGTAGGCGCGCTTGCGGATTCCGAACAAGCGCAAGCCACACGATGAGCAGCGCGCCCGCCGTTCCGAGCGTATAGCCCTGCCAGGTCCCGCCGTTGCGCCGGCCGCAGGCCGACCTGGGTCGAGTACAGTGCCGCCGACGCGGCAACGAGCGCGAGCGCCCACCAGAAGTATCGCCCGCTGCGATAGCGCAGCAGATTCTGGTGGATCACCGGCGGCGCTCTTCGACCAGATCGACGTAACGCTCAGGACCGATGCGCATGGCGGCTCCGGTCGGGCACGCGCTCACGCAGGCCGGTCCGCCCGCGACGCCGAGGCACGCATCGCACTTCATCGCCTTCTTGCCCTGCGCTTTGCTCTCGGGCGTCGGTACGTAGTCGGGCTCCTCGCCGGGACCGCTCCCCCGTCCGAGCAGCAGCCACTGCAGCAGGCCGGGCTTCTCGGGTGCGACGTACTCCATTCGCACGACGCCATAAGGGCAGTTCGTCTGACAGTTGCCACACCCGATGCAGGTGTCGTCGATGAAGACCTCGCCTGATTGCGCGCGACGAATGGCATTCGGCGGGCAATCCTTCATGCAATGCGGCTGCTCGCAGTGCCGGCAGGCGATCGGCACGTGCACGCGTGCGAATGAGGCGCCGGCCTTGCGATCGAGGCGCGACACGCCGCGATGAGTCTCCGCGCATGCCTTCTCGCAGTTGTCGCAGCCGATGCACAACGCCTCATCGATGATGAGCACGTTGGTCGCCTCGCCGAGGCCCTCGTCCATCAGGAAGTTCATCAGCGCTGCGGCCTGCGGCCGCACCGCCATGCGCGCATTGTCGATCGCGCGGCGGCCCGCACCGCGCACCAGAGGCTCGAGATTCGCGTCCTCGCGCCGCGTGAGCGCGAGGAATTCCGGCCGCTTCACCTCGAGTGCCTGCGAGGCGACGGTGGCGCAGCGCCGTCTCGCGCCGCTGCGGATCGCCCATCAGCGCCATCTCGCCGATCAGCTGTCCGGCGGGAATCTGCGCGACGAGCGTTTCCTCCTGGCCTGCGCCCGCGCGTCAGGCGCACGTTGCCCGAGCGCAGCACGAAGAGGCTGTCGGCGGCATCACCTTCCGTGAACAGAGTGTCGCCGGGCGGTACTGGCGCACGCTCACCTGGGAGGCGAGCGGACGCAGGTCGCGCAGGGTCGCGTACGGCGCGAAATGCCGTTGCAGCTCGCGCACGATGAAGATCCAGTCGATTCCCTTGCGCAGCGTCTCGTTCGAACTCATCAGCTTGAGCATCGTGCGGCGCGGCGTCTCGACCAGCACGCAGCCGCGACCGGCGATCGCGCGCTCGGTGCGCGGCCGACCCGACAGCAGGCTCATCTCGCCGAAGAACTCGCCGCGTCCGAGCTGAGTCGAGACGCTCGAGGGGCCGACGCTCTGCACGGTCACCTCGCCGTTGACGATCGTGAAGAACGAGGTGCCGAATTCACCCGGCTCGTAGATCACGCTGCCCTCGCGGATGACCCGGGTGCTGCGCGGCTGGCGTGCGCGGCGGGCGAGACTTGCGCGCACCGACTCCATCTGAGCGCGTGCCTCTTCGTAGGCAGGGCCATCGGCGTAGGCGACGATCACATCGCTCTCGACGATCAGCTCGCGGAAGGCGAGTGCGTTCAGCTCCGAGAACATGGGCACGATCGTGCGAAAGCGCTCCAGCAGCTCTTCCGGATCGCGCTCGTCCGCGAGGCCGCGAAACTGCAGCTCGAGCAGCCCGTAATCTGCCGGCCGGATGTTGTTGCCGCTGATGAACTCGATGACATCGTATCCCTGGTTCATCGCCTGTTTGATGAGCGGATAGCCGGCCAGCGAGCCGATGATGTAGATGCCCGGCACGTTGCTCTCGTAGCGCTGCGAGAGTGCCGGGATCGCATCGCGCCGCTCGCTCGGAAACCGAATGCCGAGGGACTCGACGAAGCGCCGCGGGGGCTCCGCGCCGAGGCGCGCGATGATGCGATCGCAGTCCATCTGTCGCTCGCCTGTCGGGGTCTGCAGAGTGACCGTGACGCGGGCGGGGTTGCTGGCGCAGGGTGCGACCTGCTGAATGCTGGTCTCGTAAAGGGCGCTGAACCTGCGGCGCGGATCGTTGATCGCCGCAAGCACTGCGCTGAGATTGGCGTCCTTCGCGCGGTTGAACTCCTTGCCGCGATTGACGATCCACACGGCGTTCTGCTCCGCGAGGGCGAGCGCATTCTCGATCGCTGAATCGCCCGCGCCGATCACGAGGATGGTCTCGTTCGAGAACTCCTTCGGATCATCGAGCTGATATTGCACCGCCGGCAGATCCTCGCCGCGTGCACCGATCTTGCGCGGATTGCCCTCGAGCCCGATGGCGAGCACGAGCGTCTCGGCCTCGATGAGCGTGCGGTCCGACAGCGAGATCTGAAAAGCGCCGCGCTGTCCCGTGACCTTCTTGACCTCTGCCCCGAGCCGGATGTTGATCTTCAGGCGCGTCAGATCCGTCACCCAGGCCTCGAGCACGCGCTCGCGCTCGCCCGCCTCGAACCGCAGGTCGCTGCGCAAGTCCAGGAAGCCGGGCTCGTCCATGACGTGCTTGCGCTTCTGATAGCGCTGGATGGTCTTGGCGGGCGCGGAGAAGGCTTCGAGCAGAACGTAGCTGGGCGCGGTGCGCCCGGCCTTGGCATCGAGGGCCGCTGCGCGGCCCGCGGCACTCAGGCCCGCAGGCCCCGCCCCGATAATCGCGACGCGATATTTATCGACCACCCGCGCCTCCCCGAAACGACCGCATCGCGGCCGCCTGCTTCCCGAGCCGGCGCTGCAAAAGCGCGGGCATGCATGCCGACTGGGCGTTGCCCCAAGACCGTGCACCGCCGGCTCCCCGCCGTCGGACGACAGCATTCGCTAATACGGTTGCACGGTGTCCACTGGATGCACACGCGGATGCGGCGATTTACCAAAAAATGCCGGAAAAAGAACCGGGCAGCGCTGCATCCGGATCGGCTTGCTTCTCCGTATGATTGGCGTTATACCACGCGCAACAAATTCAACGAAAGCACAGTGTAAGGTGGGTTCATGAGCACCCGCATAGTTCATGGCTGTCTGTACGGTCTCGGGGCCTGTGCGCTCGTCGTTGCGTGCGCCTCGCCGCAACGTCCGGATGTCAACAAGACCGCTGAGACGGCGACCCGCGTACAGATCGCGGCCAGCACGCTCGAGGACACGGTGGTCGTCGATTGCCAGCTGCCGGGCAAGCTGCAGAAGCTCGGTGGCATGCAGACCTATCTCACCCCGGGGCGCCTGGTGCGCGCCACGAGCCTCGACTGCCGCACACGCGGCGGCGAGTACACCATGGGTGATCTGTCGAGCGGAACGCTGTCGCTGAAGCGCTGGCAGCCGCTCGCGCAGAAGGGCGACGCCGAGGCGCAGTACTACGTCGCGCGCATCTACGCGAACGGCATGAGCGGCGTCGATGTGGATTACGGGCAAGCCTTCCATTGGTACCAGCTTGCCTCCAATCAGGGCTACAAGCCTGCGATGCAGGAGCTCGGCTACCTGTACGAAGAGGGGCTCGGCGTCGATCGCAACCTGCAACTGGGGCTCAATCTGCAACGGCAGGCGTCGGGACTCGGGGATGACCTCGACTACGCCTGGAAGATCACCGAGGCGCGCGAGAGCGCAGCACGTCAGGTGGAGGATTTGAGTCGCCAGCTCGAGCAGTCCAATTCTGAGTTGCAGGAGACACGCGCACAGCTTCTCGCCGAGCAGAATACGCTCGCGCGTCAGCGTTCCGACTACCGCAAGTCCCAGGACCTGGTGCTCGATTTGCGCGCGCGTCTTGCGAGCGCGAAGCAGACGGGCAGTCCCCAGGATACGGCGCACGTCAAGGACCTCGAGTCGAAGCTTGCGGCGAACGAGACGGCTCTGAAGACGGATGCGGAGCGCATCGCACAGATGTCTACCGATCTCGCGGCGCGCCAGTCGGAGCTCGACTCGAGCCTCGCGAAGTCCCAGGCGATGAGCCTGCAGCTCAACGAAGTGGTCGCGGCGCGTCAGTCCGATCAGAAGGCTTCTCAAGGCGTGACGGAGTCACTGCGCGCGCGGCTTGCACAGACCGAGCAGCGCCTGATCAATTCGGAACAGGAACTGAGCAAGGCCCGCACCGAGTATCAGCGCGATGTGCAGCGCGCCGTGCAGGAACGCGAGGACTTCGACCACGCGCGCGCCAGGACCACGAACGATGCTGCGGCCCTCGTGGCCGCCAAGCAGTCTCAGCTCGATCGCGACCAGCTGCGCATCCAGGCGCTCGAGAGCGATCTGGCCGCAGCCAAGCGGAGCGCCGCTTCGGCGGCGACGACGGGTGCCACGGCAGCGGCTGCACAGGCTCAGACGGCTGCAGCGGGCGCGGCGCAGGCACAAGCCCAGGCCGGCGCGGCGCAGGCCCAAGCGCAGGCCGCCGCGGCCAACGCGCGCAATCAGGAGCTGACGCGCACCCTTGCGGATATGAAGTCTCGCTACGACGAAGCGCAGAAGCAGTTGACGCTCGACAAGCAGCAGCTCGCCCTCGAGCAGACCAAGTCCTCTTCCGATCGCTCGCAGGTGGCGGCGCAGCTCAAACAGCAGATGGCCCAGCAGCTCGCCGCGCGTGACGCGGAGCTCGCCGCCCGCCAGCGTCATCTTGATTCCATGGCGTTTGAGAGCGATCAGTTGCGCAGCGCGCTGAAGACCATGCAGGCCGAGCGCGATCAGGACACCGCACGCAGATCCGGCGAGGCGCGTGCGCTACGCCAGGAGTTGAGCACGGTGCGCGAGCAGGCGGTTGCGCAGCAGTCGGAACTCGAGAAGGCGCGCACTGACTACGCACGGGAGCAGAGTGATCTGCTGACACTGCACACGCAGCTCGACCAGCAGCGTGCAGCCGGGCAGCAGAACGCACAGACGATCGCGCTGCTCAACGCGAAGGTCAAGGAGCACGAGGCCCAGCTCAAGATCAAGGACGACTACATCGCAAGCCTCACGCAGCAAATCAGCGATCATCCGATCACGGTCGCGGACACGGGGCTGCGCACGCGCTCGCCGGGTCCTGCGGGCGCCCCACCGCCGCCGCGACCGCAAACGGCCGATGCGAAGTTGCTGGCCACCGCCCGTACCTATGATGTCGAGCATCCAGGGCACCGCTACGCGCTGCTCATCGGCAACAGCAACTACGGCAACATGAACGCGCTGCAGACACCCCTGAACGACGTGCGCGACATCGGGCAGGTGCTCGAGGACAACTACGGCTTCATCGTGGTCGTGCTGTCGGATGCGAAGATCGACGACATCATGATCCGCATGGATCAGTACGCAAAGATGCTGCAGGAGAACGACAGTCTGCTCATCTACTTCGCCGGCCACGGCGATCGGCAGCTCGGCCCGCCCGAGCGCGCGTTCTGGTTGGGGACGGAGGCGGACGCGAGGACGAAAAGCGGCTACCTGGAGGTGGCGAACCTCCAGGAGAAGATCAAGACCATGAAAGCGAAGCACATCCTGCTGGTTGCGGATTCGTGCTTCTCCGGCGCCATCACCCACGGCCGAAGCGTTCCCAAAGTGCGCGACTCGACCGACGAGCAGCTCAAGTTCAAGATGGATCACCGCGCGCGCATGGTGCTGACGGCGGGAGGCGATACTCCGGTCGTCGACAGCGGCGGTGACCCGGATCACTCGCTGTTCGCGTCGAACTTCATCGACACATTGAGGCACAATCGCACCCTCATGAGCGGGGAGATGCTCGCGCATGAGCTCTTCGAGCGCATGCAGCCGGAAGCGGCTAAGCTGCGCGTCAAAGAGATACCGACCTACTCCAATCTGAGCGACGCCAATCACGACTTCGGCGACTTCTATTTCCTGCCCAAGCCGCTGCTGGTCGCCGCCACCGACTCTTACTAGGTAGGAATCCGCCTTATACTAGGCAGGAATACGCCGTACTCTAAGAACATACGAACGACGATTTGGGAGTCCGATGAAAGCTATAAGCGTCCTGCAGAGGGCCGGGTTGGCCGCTCTGTCTCTCACGTGCTCGGCTGCCTTCGCGCAGACCGCGTGCCAGAGCGGCGCGCTGTGTACCTTCGTCAACAATCCAGCGAATGCTGCGACGCAGCTGCAGATCAGTGCCGCGGCCGCCGTGCAGAACATGTGCGGCTATCTCAAGAACAACACCAAGACGACGGGTGTGCTGCTGACGACGCCCGGGCCCACCGGTGATCTGTTCCGGCGCTGCAACGAGGTCATCGGTACCGCAACGGATCTGAACAATGGCGGCGAGCCCCCGCCGACATCTGCTCCGCCGCGCTCACTCAATGTCAGCGCGCCGCAGCTGCTTGCTGCGCTGCAGCAGATATCGGGCAACGAGCTTTCCGCGCAGGGCGATCTTTCAACGCAAGTCTCGGCCGGCCAATTCTCCAATATCAGCGGAAGACTGTCCGCGCTGCGCATCGGCAATTTCGGTGCGGTCTCGCGCGGTCGCTTTGCCGATCTGGGGCCCGCCGGCTCCTCGGGCCTCGGCGATGCAGAAGTCGGCCCCATTCCGGTCGACGGCGCCGTCTCGCTCGATTCGCTGCAGCAGAGCGGTTTGCGGCCCGTGGTATTCAACTATTCGGTCGGCGCGCTCGATGGCAGTGGCGCGGGGGCCGGTGCGGGATACCAGGCCACGCCGTCCAATGCCGCCGGCAACGTGTCCGGCTCGTTCGATGCGCACTGGGGCTGGTTCGCTGAGGGTTCCTACGACTTTGGTCATCGCAGCCAGAGCACCCTGGAGGATGCGTTCGACTTCCACGCCGGAAGCTTCACGGCGGGGATCGACTATAACTTCGGGTTTGCGGTGCTCGGCATCTCGGCTGGCTACGATGACTATCGCGCGACCTTCGCCAACAACGGGCTCGTCACTGGAGGGGACACGACGGTCAAGGGTGCGAGCGGCTCGGTGTACGGCGCCTGGTTCAGTGATCAGTTCTTCGTGAACGGCATCGTGACCTACGGATCGCCCAAGACCGACATGAACCGCACGGTCTTCTATCCCTCCAACGGGACCTGCACGCCGGCGTGTCCCGGAGTCTTCGAGTCGTACTACAGCAACCCGGGAGGACGCGATTACGCCGGCGCGCTGAGCCTCGGGCACGACTCGTACTTCGGCACCTGGGATCTGGAAACCTCGATCAGCCTGAGCTATCAGCGCGTCGACACCGATGCATTCTCCGAGACGCCGTCCTCGACGGGCTCGACGGGTGCCGGCCTCGCCCTGGCCTATAACGAGCAGAGCATCGACTCGCTGCGCTCCATACTCGCCTTCGACCTGTCACGCCCCTACAGCACGAGCTGGGGTGTCGTGTCGCCGGATCTGCGACTCGAGTGGCAGCACGAGTTCAAGGACGATCAGCGGGTGATGGCCGCCAAGTACGCCTACGATCCGACCTCAGTCGCGGGAGTGTTCACCAACTGCGCCTCCTGCTTCAGCTTCCTGAGCGACAAGCCGAGCTCGGATTTCGGCGTCGCGGGCGTCGGGATCACGCTGCTTTTCGCGCACCGGGTGCAAGCCTACGCGTACTACGAAGCGCTGATCGGAGAGACCCACCTGACCAGCAACGCCGTCACCATCGGGCTGCGCGGTCAGTTCTAAGCTCAGGGCGGGGAGCTCGACTCGTCTGCCGCGGCGCAGGCCTGCATGTCACGATTGCAGATGTCGCGCTGCAGGCGCATGAGGCCCCGATCGTTGGGTTTCGCATTGAGTCCTCGTCTGATGAGCGTCAGCGCATCGCCAAGGCGGCCCGCGTCGCTTAAATCTCGCGCTTTCTGCTCGTAGATTGAGGCCATCGTCGCTTTCATCTCGAGCGCTGCCTTGTTATCGGGCTCGATCCGCAGCGCCGCGTTCACGATCTGATTCACATTGTTGGGACCGTCGGTCAGGATGTAGCTCAGATCCTGGGGATCGAGCGCCGGCGTCGCATCCTTGAGGTTGTCCTCGGCGAGCATGAGGTATTCGGCCACCTCCTTGCGCTGTGCCTCGGTGACCTGCACGTGCCGGCGCGTCGGCTCGGGCATGGCGAGATCCAAGTCCTGCTGCAGATACGAGCGGTAGCCGTAGGCTCCGGTTGCGATCACGGCCGCGACCGCCACCAGCGCCCCTGCTCCGACCCACGCCACGTTACGCCGCAAAAAGCTCTTGGGCGCGAAGGCCTGTACGAACTGCGCGACGGAGGCCGTGCGCTCCGAGCGCCGGAAAGCCAGGGTTTTGCGCAGTGCCTCCCACTGCGGCCGGTTGAGGCCCGGCAGCCGCTTCGGCGCCGTGTTTGCGGCGAGCGCGTCGCGTGCCGACACCTGTCCGAACGGGTGGTGCCCGCCGATGAGCTCGTAAGTGATGCAGCCGAGCGCATAGATGTCGTCGCTCGGCGCAGGAGAATCGCCGCTCCACATCTCGAGCGAGGCGTAGGCGGGGGTCAGCGCCCGCAGGCGCTTGCCGGGATCGAACTGCGTCGTGGTGGCATCTTCCCCTTTGGCACCCATGGGACGCGAGATGCCGAAGTCGAGCACCTTCACCGTGCCATCCTTGCAGATGTAAACGTTACTCGGCTTCAGATCCGAATGGACGATGCCCTTCTTGTTCTCATAGACCTTGGTATGGCCGTACTCGAGCGCCTCACAGATGTCCCGGATGATCGGCCACGCTCGCTCATAGCCGATCCCACCTGCAAAGTCGGTCGCGAGGAGCACATCGAGCGGGTGACCCTCGAGGTACTCCATCGTCATGTATGAATAAGGCCCGTCCCGCTCGAACTGATAGACGCAAATGACGTTCGGGTGCGCGAGCGTGTGGGCACGCTTGGCTTCGCGCTGCAGGGCAATGACGGCATCGGGGTGGCGGCTGAACTCCTCGTTGAGCACCTTGATCGCGACGTAGGGGTTGCGGTCGTTCGCCTCCTCGGCCCAGCGGTCCCTCGCCTTGAACACGGTTCCCATGCCGCCATGCCCGAGCTCCTCCATCAAGGTGAAGTGCTTGTTCAGCACCGTGCCGACGCTTGGGGGGGTGATCTCGTTGTCGGTTTGACGGGGTGTACTGAGGTTCGCGCGTTGCACGGTCGGCGTGACGGTGCTATCGCCCGAGAGCCCTGGAACCGACTCCATGCCACCCACCCCGGGCATGGCCGGCGATCGTGACAGGAACTCGGCCCGCTCGAGCTGAATGCGCTGATCGATGAGCTTGAGCAGATGCTCCCGCGTGCCCGCGCTCAGGCCCTTGAGACCCGCAAGCCATGCCGTCCGCTGCCCTTCCTCGACCTCGAAATATTGGTCGAGCAGCTCGAAAAGTTGCTTCCAATCCTGCGGGTTGGCGGTCATGGCGCGCTAAATGTAAAGGTGATCTGGCCTCCCGTCATGTAGTACGGAGCGGAACCGGGGTTCGCGCCAGCCAGATGGGCATTCCGGGACGCAGCGCACATATTACGCCCGGCCCAACGGTGCCGCGGCGGAGGGTGGGGAGGCACGCCGGGGCGGCTGGTGGGCCACGATTTCGTGGGAGAAGCGCGGCATCAGGAGCTTGGCCACGAGCCCGGTCCAGCCGGTCTGGTGCGAGGCGCCGACGCCTCGGCCGCTCTCGCCGTGGAAGTATTCGTAGAACAGCACGTAGTCACGGAAGTGCGGGTCGCGCTGCAGCCGCTCGCGGTCGGAATAGAGCGGGCGGTTGCCGGTCTCATCCTTCAGGAAGATTCGCGTCAGGCGGCCTGCGAGCTCGTTGGCGATTTCGTTGATCGTGAGAAAGCGGCCGCTTCCGGTCGGGCACTCGACCAGAAAGTCATCGCCGTAGTAGTGATGAAATTTCTGCAGCGACTCGATGATGAGAAAGTTCACTGGAAACCAGATCGGACCGCGCCAGTTGGAATTGCCGCCGAACAGGCCCGAATCGGACTCACCCGGCTGGTAGCGCACCTGAAGGTCGGCCCCGTCGAGATGGTAGACGTAGGGCTCGCCCAGATGCGCCCGAGACAGCGCGCGCACGCCGTAGCGCGATAGAAACTCCGTCTCATCGAGCATGCGCCGCAGCAGCCGCTTCATCCGGTGGCCCCGCAAAAGCGAGAGCAGCCGGCGATGGCCACGACCGTCCTCGTTCCAGTGCGATACCAGTCGCGCCAGATCCGGGCGTGCATTCAGGAACCATTCCAGTCGCTGGCGGAATTCCGGGACGTGCTCCAGCAGCTCCGGCTCGAGCGTCTCCACTGCAAACAGCGGGATCAGCCCGACCATCGAGCGCAGGCGCAAGGGCGTGAAGGAGCCGTCGGGCAGCCGCAGCACGTCGTAGAAGAACTTGTCCTCGTCGTTCCACAAGCCAACGCCGTGCTCGCCTCCGACCCGGCTCATCGCCTCGGCGATGTGGAGGAAATGCTCGAAGAACTTCGAGGCAATGTCTTCGTAGACATGATTATGCTGTGCCAGCTCGAGCGCGATGCGCATCAGATTGAGTGCGTACATCGCCATCCAGCTCGTACCGTCGGCCTGATCGAGGTGCCCTCCGTGCGGCAGCCGGGCGCTGCGGTCAAAGACGCCGATGTTGTCGAGGCCGAGAAAACCGCCCTGAAAGACGTTGCGACCCTCGGTGTCCTTGCGATTCACCCACCATGTGAAATTGAGCATGAGCTTGTGGAAGGCGCGCTCCAGGAACGCGAGGTCCCCGTGTCCGCCATGCTGCTTGCGGTCGATCTGAAATACGCGCCACGTCGCCCACGCGTGCACCGGAGGGCTCACGTCGCTCAGCGACCATTCGTATGCGGGCAGCTGCCCATTCGGATGCATGTACCACTCGCGAGTGAGCAGCAGAAGCTGCTCCTTGGCGAACTCGCAGTCGACGTGCGCGAGCGCCAGACAATGAAATCCAAGATCCCATGCCGCGTACCAGGGGTATTCCCATTTGTCCGGCATCGAGATCACATCGGCGTTGTTGAGATGGGTCCACTCCCGGTTGCGACCCTCCCGGCGCTCAGGTGGCGGAGCGGGCTGAGTGGGATCACCGGCGAGCCAGCGCGGCACGTCGTAGTAGAAGAATTGCTTGCTCCAGATCATCCCCGCGAATGCCTGGCGCTGAACGGCGCGCGCGTCGGCTCCGTCGACCCCCTCTTGCACGATGCTGTAGAACTCGTCCGTCTCGCGCTGGCGCTGCGCGAAGAGCGCATCGAATTCGTCGAAGCCGCCGGGCGCGCCTGAGGACAGTCTCAGGCGAATCTGCCGCGAGGCTCCGGGAGGCACTTCGCAGCGATACCAGAACGTCGCTTTGGTGCCAGCCGCTGCTGGATTGGTCGCCTCGGTGCATCCCCGGACGACGCGGTCGTGAAAGGCGTCCTTCCAGTAGCCCGCGCGCGAACCATCGCCCCAGAGTCGCCCAGCGTTCGTGTCGTTCTCGCAGAAGAGGATCGCGTCGGGCTCCCCGTCGGCACGAAGAAAATAGGTGCCGAGTTGTGGGTGATCCGCTTGGACCGCTCCGCTCGATGCTCGCAGTTGCGGCCGCGCCGCACCCGAGCTCCAACTCCAGGTATTTCGAAACCACAGCTGCGGCAAAAGATGCAGTGGAGCGCTGCAGGCCGCACGATTGATTGCGGTGATGCGCCACAGGATGTCATCCGGTGATGCCCGAGCGTATTCGATGAAGACATCGAAGTAGCGATCCTCTTCGAAGGCATCCGTATCGAGCAGCTCGAACTCCGGATCGCCGCGGCCGCGGCGTGCGATTCTCCTCGACCAGCCGCGCGTACGGGAATGCGCACTGCGGGTACTTGTAAAGCATCTTGAGGTAGGAGTGGGTCGGCGTTGCGTCGAGGTAGTAGTACAGTTCCTTCACGTCCTCGCCGTGATTTCCTTCGCCATTCGTCAGGCCGAAGAGCCGCTCCTTCAAAATCGGATCGTGGCCGTTCCAGAGCGCGAGGCCGAGACAAAGCCGCTGCTCCAGATCGCTGAAGCCTCCGATGCCGTCTTCGCCCCACCGGTAGGCGCGGCTGCGAGCGTGCTCGTGCGGGAAGAAATTCCACGCATCGCCACCTGGGCTGTAGTCCTCACGCACTGTGCCCCATTGGCGTTCGGACAGATAAGGGCCCCATTTCTTCCATCCTTCACCAGGGGCGAACCTCATGGCGAGGCGCTGATGCTCGGCGCTTGGCATCAGACTGACTGGAGCGTGGCGTACAGAAACAGTCGCGCCTTTTCCCAGTCGCGCTGCGCGGTGCGCTTGGCGACACCCAGCGCCGCGGCCGCCTCGCTCTCGTTGAGCCCGCCGAAGTAGCGCAGCTCCACCAGGCGCGCGAGTCGCGGCTCGATCTTCTCAAGCTCCTCGAGCGCCTCATGCAAGCGCACCACATCATTGTCGCTTGCAGCGGCGGCCTCGCCGATGCTCGTGCGAAGGGTCACGACCTGGTTTGCGCCCCGCTTTTCCGCGAGCCGACTGCGCGCCATGTCCACGATGACTGCGCGCATCACTCGAGCGGCATAGGCGAGAAAATGATTGCGATCCTCGAGTCCGACGACGCCGCGGCTGCGCAGGCGGACGTATGACTCGTGCACGATGACCGTGGTATCGAGCGCACGCGCATGGTCCTGGCGGCGCAGCTGCCTGCGGGCGAGGTTGCGAAGATCGCCGTAAAGCAGGCCGAACAGGCGATCCGTGGGATCGACCTTGTCGATCCGCGCAGCCTGCAGCAACCGGGTGACTTCGCTCAAGCTCGCCCCTCCCTCGGCAAGCCTAGCATGTCAGCCTTCGCGCAATCCGGCGATGATCGGCGCACGCGCCGCGTGCACCGCCGGAAAGACTCCTCCGATGAATGCGAGAAGGAGCGCGTAGCCGATGCCGCCCGCGATGAGCGCAGGCGCCACCGAAAAGGCGAAGCTGACCTGACTGAAGCTCGCATAGTTGAGCGTCGAGGTCTCGAAACCGTTGAAGGCGACATAGGCGACCACGGCGCCCAGGACACCCCCGATCATGCCGAGCACGAGCGACTCGATGACCACTGAGATCACCACGGGAAAGGCCCCAAAGCCGAGCGCCCGCAGCGTCGCGATCTCGACCGACCGGGCGGCGACCGCCGAATACATGGTATTCAACGCGCCGAAAATCGCACCGATCCCCATGAGCACCGCGAGTGCCGTGCCGGCGCTGCGCACGACGGTCGCGATCACCGCGGACTGTGCTGCGTAGAACTCTCGTTCCGTGAGCAGTGCCACGTTGAGCCGTGGGTCACCGCTCAACTGCGCCTTCAACGCAGCAAAGCTCGCAGGTGTCGCAAGCAGAGCGCGAACCGTCTGAAAGGAGTTGCCGCGCGAATAGGCATTCTGCAACACCCTCGCATCGGTCCAGATCTCGGACTCGGCGACGCTGCCGTCATCGGCGAACTGGCCGACCACGAGCCAGTCGTTGTTACCCCACTTCACGCGCTGTCCGACCTCGAGCCCGCTCAGGGTACGGGCAGCGGCGCGTCCGACGATGACCTCACGGCGTCCGGGAACGAAGAGTCGCCCCTGCAGCAGACGGAAGTGCTCGCGCGTGCGAATGCCCGCGGGCTCGATGCCCCGCAGGGGCGCGTTGGCCGGCGTCCCGGTCGTGCGCTTGGGTTGATCGACCGCGGTGAAAAGCTCCGCCGATGCAACCGGCCCGAGCGCATCGTGCGCGATGCCGGGGGCCTCCTCGATGATCCGCACCTGCTCCTCGGTGAAGCTGCTGGCCATCTCCGATGTCGAGTTGCCGCGCAGCACCACCGCGATGCGGTTGGAGCCTGCGAGCTCGAGTGTGCGCCGGAACCCCTCGCTCACCGACAGCACCGCGACCACGATGAGCACGACACCAGCGATGCCGACCACGGCGACCGTGGCCGGCGCCAATCGCTGCGGCAGTGTCCGCAAGGTGAGCGCCGTCACGGCGAGGGCTTGCTTGATGGATTCCATGCGCTAGCGCCGTGCGAGTGCATCCACGATGCGCAATCGCGAGGCGCGCAGCGCCGGCAAGGTGCCCGCCGCCAGCCCGAGGCACGCGATCAACACGGCGGCTACAGCGAGCGCCGAGGGCGTGAGCATGAATGCCGACAGATACTGGCTCAAGGCGAGACTCATGCGATTGACGGCCAGAAGCGCACCCAATGTACCGATGGCACCGCCCAGGGCCGTGATCAACAGCGCTTCGGCGATGACCAGCAGAAGCACGCTGGCATCGCTGAAGCCGAGCGTCTTCAGCACGGCGAGCTCGCGGGTGCGCTCGCGCACCGATTGCGCCATGGTGTTGCCGCTCACCAGAAGCATCGTGAAGAACACGGCGACGCCGATGGAAAGCACGATCGCTCCGATGTCTCCGGTTTGATTCGCGAAGCTCTGTATGAACGCCTTCTCGGTACCGGTCTTGGTCTCGGCTGATGAGTTGGCGAAGCGCGCATCGATCGCCTGCGCGATGCTCGCTGCCTGCTGGGCATCGGCAATCCGTACGATATACCAGCCGACGTTGCCTTTGCCGAGGGTGCGGGACTCATCGAAATAGTCGTAGCTGAAGTAGATGCTGCTCACGTCCCCGGACGGGTCCGCGTTGTCGTAGATGCCGTCGACGATGAACTGCCAGACGTAGTCGCCGTTGGCGTGAGGATAGATATCGGAGCGGATCGGAATGCGATCGCCGACGTGCCAGTTGAATCGACGCGCGAGCGCTCGCCCGACGATCGCGCCCTGGCGGTCGCGCAGCCAGCGTTCCCGCTCGGCGCTCGAGAGGCGGTACTCCGGGTACATCTGCAGATAGCTCTGCGGCGGCACCGGGTAGGTGGTGAGGATGTTTCGATCATCCTGATAGCGTCCACCAAACCAGGTCGAGTGCGTGAGGAGCGTGACACCAGGCACTGAGACGATGCGTGTCGCATAACTTATCGGCAGCGGTTGCACGATCGAGACTTTGTGAATGGTGATGAGTCGGTCGGCGCCGGCGAGCTGCACGTTGGCGTCGAACCCGTTCTTGACGGCGGCGAGAAGTCCGTACAGAAGAAATGCGATCGCGATGGATGCAAGCGTAAACAGCGTCCGCAACCGCCTGCGGCGCAGGTTCGCGAGAATCATCGGCACAAAGCGCAGCATTACACTGAGGATACGGTACTCGATCCGCCGTGGGCTACGGTTTGTGCGCGGCCCAGGACTGATCGACGATGAAGGCGTGGATCGCGCGCGCGTCGGCCTCGCTCAGCACGTCGTCCCACCGACCCATGCCCTTGCCGCTGTAGGCGCCTTCGAGCACGATGCGGTAGAAGTTCTCGTGCGTAGCGGCCGCCATCCGCCGCAGATCGGGTAGTGCTCCACGTCCGAAGATGTGGCAGCGTGAGCAGAATCGGTTATAGAGGACTTCTCCGCGGCCGATCTGCGCGGGTGAGCCCTCCCGCGGCGGCGGGGCAGGCATGGGCGCCTCGATGAACGCTGCGGGTTTTGGCACGCCAGCACCTGCGAGTGCGAGCGCAATGACTCGCCCCTGATTGCCGTACTGATAGGCGGCGCTGCCCGCGGGGAAGGCCGGCGATCCACCCCCGCCGAACCCTGCAAGCACCGCGATGTATTCCTTGCCATTGATGGAATAGGCCATCGGCGCTGCCATGACAGAGGTGCCGAGATCGATGGATCTCAGATGTCGTCCGTCTGCAGAGGCATAGATCTCCAGCGTGCCCGCGATCGTACCTCGCAGGACGAGGCCGCTCGCCGTCGTCAGCACACCACCGTCCCACAGGGCACCGCTTGGCTGCCGCCATGCGCTGCGCCCGCTCAGAGGGTCGATCGCGACGAGGACACTGCGTGAGCGCGGGACGCCTCCACCGGCCGCAGCCGCGAGCGTGCTGAGCGGTGGCAAATCGCCGTACAGCCGCGCCATGCTCTTCGGGTCATAGTCCTCCGGCGGAACGCCGGACACCGTGAACGTTCCCTGCACGGTACCCGCGGGTCGCCGGGCCGTCTCGATATAAACCATGGGTTGCTCGTACGCAGGGATGATGACGAGGCCGCTCGTGGCATCGAAGGACATCGGCTGCCAGTTGTGCGCGCCGGCCATTCCCGGATAGATCAGCTTCGGGCCGCTGAGGTAATCGGCGGCCGCGTTCGGAATGGGCCGATGGGTGCGCGGATCGATGCCCCGCGTCCAGTTGACGTAGACGAAGTTCCTGGCGCTCAACAGCTCGCCCGTGATGCGGTCGAGCACATACACGAATCCATCCTTTGCGGCCTGCATGATGAGGCTGCGCCGCTCGCCGCGAACGGTGAGCTGGGCCAGCACGAATTTCTGCGTGGCGCCGTAGTCCCAGTGCTCCCGCGGGACCTCCTGGTAGTACCAAGCGAGTGTCCCATCGTTCGCGTGCAGCGCGACGATCGAGCTGACGTAGAGGTCGTCACCGATGGCATGGCTGCCGCGCTGTACATCGTAGGGGGCGGCGTTGTCCGTGCCGATGTAGATGAGCTGCGCCTCGTCGTCGGATGCGAGGCCGTCCCACACCGTGCCGCCGCCGCCACTGCGCCAATCGTAGTGCGGATTCCAGCTGGACAGAGCGCGCTCGAGGTGAGGTTGATCCTGCGGCCCGAGCGCCGGATCGCGCGGCACGGTGAAGAACCGCCACTCAAGAGCGCCGCTCGTCAGCGAGAACGCGGAGACGTAACCGCGGGCGCCGTCGAAATCGGCGCCGCTGTTGCCGATCACGACTCGATCACCGGCGATGAGGGGCGAACCGGTGACCGTGTAGGGGCTACGTGCGCCGCGACTGATGAGCGTGTCCGCCTTCCACAGCACACGCCCGGTACGCGCATCGAGCGAGTAGAGAAAGCCGTCGAGCGCGCAGACGTAGACGCGCCCCTTTGAGACGGCGACGCCGCGATTGACAACGTCACAGCAGGCGTGGCGACCCGCCTGACCATCCACGCTCGGAACGAAGGTCCACAGCTCACGACCGCTCGCGGCATCGAGTGCATAGACGCGCCCCCAATTGCCCGCGACGAACATCATTCCGTCGACGACCAGGGGCGTCGCTTCGAGGCCACGTGTAGTGCCGAGCGCATACTGCCATGCGAAGCCGAGCTCGCCGATGTTCGCCGCATCGATCGCTGTGAGTGGCGAGTGATACGTGCCCGCGGCGTCGTGCCCAGCGACTGGCCAGTCGCCCGGAACGCTCGGCGTTGCGTTCGTGGCGAGACTCGAGGCGGAATAGGCGAGCGCAATCCGCAGGGCAACGCTCCAGAGCCGGGCCCACCTAAAGCGTGCCGCGCGCATCCACCGGCCAGATATCGACGAGATGGTCCCCGCGCACGCAATGGTAGAAGTCGTGGAGGTTCACGGTGGGATCGCAATGCGGAGTGATGAGCTCGACTTTGTGTCCGAGCGCGAGTGTCGGTGCGGTGCGTGGCAGTCGCAGCCTTCCGAATTCATCGCCGAAGTATTCGTAGCGGGTGCCGCGCGGGGCGCCACGTGCAGGGACGGGCAACGGACCTTCGGTCGCGAAGCTCTTGAGTCCGGCATCGAGCGTGACCGTGTGCGCATGATGGTTGCTCAGCACCATGGATTGAACGTACAGCGAAGTCTTGAACGGCCACGTAGCCCGTGCGATCGGCTCGATGCCATTGTATTGCAGATCCATGAACACGTAGGAGCCCGGCTGACACTCCGTGAACAGGGTCGTGCGCCGGTCGATGTCGAAGGTACCGGTACCGCCTCCGGAAACGATCCTTGCAGCATGCCCATGGCGCTCGAGCGCCGCGAGGACACGCTCGAGATGCTCGAGCTGCGAGCCGTAAGTGCGCACCCGCTGCGCGGCACGCGCGATGTGCTGCACCTTGCCCGAGTAACACTGCACGCCGGCAAAACGCAGCGCCGAGCATGTGGCAAGGCGCTGCGCGAGCAGGACCGCGCTGCGCGCATTGGGTACGCCGGTGCGCTTCATGCCGACATCCACGTCGATCAGCACCTCGAGGTTTCTGGCGGAACGGCGCGCCGTGCGCTCGAGTGGAGCGATGGCCTCGAGGCTGTCGAGCACCACCGTGACGTCCCCACCACGCGCGAGCAGCTGCTCGAGCAAAGCGAGCTTGGCCACCCCGACGATCGGGGAGGTAATGAGAATGCCGGGCATCCCCGCGGCCACCATCACGGCGGCCTCGCGCACAGTTGCTACGCAGATGCCAACCGCTCCCGCAGCGAGCTGCGCGCGCGCGATGCGCACGCTCTTGTGACTTTTCGCGTGCGGCCGCACGGACTTGTTTGCGCGCCGGCAACACCGCGCCATGTGCGCGACGTTGCGCTCGAGCACATCCAGATCGAGGACCAGCGCGGGCGTGGCGAGTTGCTCGCGCGCATGACGTTGTCCGATCAATCCGGCGTTCGGACCGAGCGCAGCGGTGGAAGGCATCGACACAGTATAGAGGCGCCCGCTCGCCTTCAGCGCAAGCGTGGCTGAGCGCGGTCGTCTCGCAGGACGTGCGCCATGAGATATCGCGCGCCTCGAACGCAGTATTCATCTTGTACGTTCAGAGTTTGCAACAAGCCGATGCTTTCGCAATAAGTTAACTGCACGCAGCGCGCGCGATCAGCTCACGACACGCTCGCGATTAAGTTACACTCCGCCTCGAACTGCCCTGCACTAATCAACAATTCCAATCTGGGGAGATCACCGTGAAATCATTTCTGAAGGCTGCGTGTGCCAGCCGGAAGATCCGTGCCTTCGCCACGCTGAGCGCGGCCTCGTGGCTCGGTCTGACCGGCACGGCGTCTGCGATGGAGCGAGCGGTCGTCGAGGCAGCGGCGGCTGACGCTCAGCCCGTCGAGTTCAACATCTATCTGCCGGTGCGCGATCGTGCGGGCGTCGATGCACTGCTCGAGCAGTTGCACACGCAAGGGTCGCCTTTGTATCGGCACTGGCTGACTCCGACTGAATTCAATCAACGCTTCGGCCCCGACTCAAAGACGGTCGCCGCGATCACGAGCGAGCTGCGCGCGCACGGACTCGTCGTCACGGAAGTGCACACGCACAGCCTGCACGTTTCCGGCACCGCGGGCGGAGTGAAGTCCGCATTCCGCGCACCGCTCGCGCTCGGCCACTACGCATCCGGTAGACCGGTCATGATCGCTGCGGCGCCGCTGCACCTGACTCCGACGCTTGCGGCGGCGGGTGCCGTGATCCCGGCCTTCTCCGGCGTCGCGCACATGCAGAAGCACAGTGTCGTGTACGCCCTCGGGGACAACGTGCCGCAGAACCGCACCTCGCCGATCGGCGGATACTGGTTCGATGACCTCAAGCAGGCGTACGCCTATCCGAGCTATCAGAAGCTGACGGGCAAGGGTGTCGTGATCGGCGTCCTGATGAACCCGGGCTTCAACCTGAAAGACATGACTCTGTACTTCTCGCACGAGAAGATCGCGACGCCGACGATCCTCAACTTCAACATCGAAGGCGGTGCGCCGTTCGACAAGAACGACTCGTTCGAGACGCATCTCGACATCCAGCAAACGGGTGGCATGGCGCCGCAATCCACGATCGTGCTCTTCAATCTGCCCGATCTCGCCGACGACTCCATCCTCGCCGGGATCACCGACATCGATGAGTTCAACATCGCGGATGTCATCAACATGTCATTCGGCGAGTTCGAGACTGCGTATACCGCGGCTTATCCCTTCAACAACGGCGTCGACCAGTCGGGCATTCTTCAGGTCTACGACGACCTCTTTGCGCAGGGCAACGCCCAGGGCATCACGTTCGTCGCGAGCTCTGGCGACCTTGGAGCGCTCGAGGCGCCGCCGCCGGCGTGCTTCGATTCCAATCCGCCGAACCCATGCGGCAAGATGCTGGCGGCGCCCAGCACGCCTGCCACGAGCCCCCACGTCACGGGCGTCGGCGGCACGAATCTCGTGACGACGTACGACTCAAAGAATCCGAAGGATCTCAACTCCGCTTACGTCCGCGAGAACGCGTACGATGACCCGCTCGACAGCGACATTTTTTACGGCACCTCGGCGACGGGCGTCGTGTGGGGCTCGGGCGGTGGCATCAGCTACTACTTCGCCAAGCCTTCCTATCAATTCCTGGTGTCGCAGTCGTTGATTCCGTGGGCCGCTCACAACAAGCGCACGAGTCCGGATGTGGCCTTGCACATGGGCGGCTGCCCGGTCGGCACGACCTACGTCGACGTGCACGGTGTCTGCCCGCCGGATCGCAGCTATGACCTCGTCGTGCTCGGCGGAAGCTTCTTCGGTGTCATTGGCACGAGCGCTTCCTCGCCGGACTTCGCGGGCCTGACGGCCCTCAAGATCGAGCAGGAGCGCAGCCGTCTCGGCAACGTGAACTACGAGCTCTACTTCCTGGCACAGGCTCAAACGCACGGCGCCGCCAACAAGCTGTTCCACAAGAGCACTCCGGGTAGTAACGGCAAGTACAGCACCGGCTTCGGATACAACCTGGTGCTCGGAAACGGCACGCTCAACGGAATCGGCTATGTGCTGGGTCCGAACTTGCCGGCGGCGGGCATTCCTCAAACGCCCACCAATCCGTAAGGGGATTGGATCCTGCCGCACGCGCGTGCGGCAGGATCCTTTTCTGTCCAGTTGAACATCGAGCTGATCGATGCCGCGGCCGTCCGCGTGCGGCTGCCGATGAAGCGCTGTATCGAGGCGATGCGGACCGCGATGCGCGCGGTCAGCGAAGGCTCGCTGGTCGCGCCGCGGCGCATGGTGATGCCGCTCGCCGATGCGAGCGGTCATTTGTTTGTGATGCCGGGCTCGGCTCGCGAGCCACACGTCTATGGCGCCAAGCTGATCAGCCTGCATCCCGGCAATCCTGCCGCAGGCAGGCCCGCGATCCAGGGATTCGTGGCATTGTTCGATGCGGTGAGCGGCGCGCCTGTCGCTCTCATTGACGGCGCGCAGATCACGGCATCGCGCACCGCTGCGGCAAGCGCGCTTGCAACCGAGCTGCTTGCTCGTGCCGATGCGCGCACGCTCGGTATTCTGGGCGCGAGTGTTCAGGCGACCACGCACCTCGAGGCGATGGCGCTCGTGCGGAACATTACCGAGGTCCGCATCTGGACCCGTTCATCGCAGAAGGCCGCACAGTTCGTCGCGCGGCATGCGCGCGCGGATGCCGCGCCGCTTCGTGCCGTGGCCAGCGCCGAGGAAGCCGCGGCCTGCGATATCGTGTGTGTCGTCACCGGCGCACACGAGCCGGTGATTCGCGGCGAGTGGCTCCGTCCCGGCAGTCACGTGAACCTCGTGGGCGCACACACCGCGAGTACCCGCGAGTCGGATACCGATCTCGTTGTCCGGTCGCGCCTGTATGTCGATTCCCTCGACTCAGCGTTCAGCGAAGCGGGTGACATTTTGATTCCGCTTGCGGAGGGCGCGATCGCGCGCTCGCACGTCGTGGGAGAGATCGGCGCGTTGCTGCTCGGCCGCATCGCTGGACGGCGCGATGCGCACGAAATCACGGTCTACAAGTCGCTCGGCCTCGTGGCGCAGGATCTGTTCGCGGCTCACGCCGTTTACACAGGCGCCGCGGCGACTGACTGAGACGCATAGATGCGGCGCACCGACTCCATCGTATCGGCCTCCGCGGCGCGCTTGTCGTCGCGATAGCGCTTGACGCGCGCGAGCCGCAAGGCAACGCCTCCCGGATAGCGAGTGCTCGCCTGCAGATCGCTGAAGGCGATTTCGACGACCAGCTCTGGCCGCACGTAAACCGTCCACGCGTCGCGACGGGTCTCGCGTGCGAGGAGCTCGCGCGTCTGCCACTCGAGCAGAGCGTCGGTGAGGCCCTTGAAGGTCTTGCCGAGCATGACGTAGCCGCCGCTCGCGCGGATCGAGCGCGCCGAGGTGGAGATTGGAAAGCTTGCCGCTGCGGCGTCCATGGCCCCATTCGGCAGCGAGCACGACCAAGTCGAGCGTGTGCGCGTGCTTGATCTTGAGCCAGCTCGCACCGCGGCTGCCGGCCTCATAGGGCGCATCGAGTGACTTGGCCATCACGCCCTCGTGCCCGGCAGCGATCGCGCCATCGTAGAACTCGCGCGCCGCAGACTCCGAGGCGGTGATGAGTCGCGGCATCTGCAGCGCCTTCGGCACGGCGGCCGCGAGCGCTTCGAAGCGCTCGCGTGTGGGCCGCTCGGCGATGCCTCGATCCTCGAGGCGCAGGCAGTCGAAGAAGAAGGCGCGCATCGGCAGCTCGCGCCGCATCGCTTCGACGTTGAGTTTGCGGCCGAAGCGGCGCATGGTGATCTGAAACGGCCGTGGCCGCCCGCCGGCATCGAAGGCGATGGTCTCCCCGTCGAGGACGAGCGTTTCGGGTGCAAGCGAGCGCACCAACTCGACGACCTCGGGGATGGCTGCGGTGACTTCATTCATCGTGCGGCTGTAGATGCGCACGAGGTCCGCGCTCTTGTGCACCTGTATGCGCGCGCCGTCCATCTTCCACTCGAACGCCACTTCCCCCGGCATCTCGCGCAGCGCCTCGCCCACATCGCTTGCGGTCTGCGCCAGCATCGGCGCGACCGGCGCGAAGAGCTGCAGCTGAAAGTGCTCGAGAGCGCCCGAGCCCTCGGCCAGAGCCGCGCGCGCCAGCGTGCCGAGGCTGGGCGCATACATCGCCGCGCGGCGTACGCTCGCCGCTGGCAGCTTGGAGGCGGCCACGATGGCATCGACCATCACGCCGCCTTGTGCGCCTTGACGCAGCTCCCCGACGAGCAAACGCAGCAGGAAGTCGTGTTCGACGAGCGTCGTCAATGCAAAGAGCTCACCCAGACGTTGCGTACGCCGGGCCGCCGAACCGGCGCCTCGAGTCTCGGCGAGCTCGGCGAGACGCTGATCCACATCGGCGATGGACAGTGTCGCGGCATCGGCGAACCGGCCGGCCGCCGCACTCTGCAGCGTCGCATAACCGATACCAATGCGTCCTTGCGGAATCTCGCCGGCAAGATAGTGAACTGCGGTGTCAATCTCCTGCGGTGGAAGTGCCGCCAGAAAGCGCGCGAGCTCGTGCACTTTCGCACGGCGCGCGGGCGTTGCGCCGACGCGCTGCGAGACGCCGACCAGATCCGCGAAGACAGTCAAGGTGCGGGAAAATCGACCAGCTGTGCAACGGCTGCGGCAGCGTCCGGAGTCCCGAGAATCAGGTCCCACTTTCCCGGCGTCGCCGCAGCGGCGATCCGCACGGTGCCGCCGGCTTCTTCGATGAGCACCTGCGAGGCGGCGATATCCCAGCGCGCGAGGCTGAACTCCGCGAGCGCATCGAGCGCGCCGCGCGCGACCATGGCGTGCGCGTAGCAGTCCGCGAAGCAACGCAAGTGGGGCAGGGGCCCGGTGGCGCGTGCCATCATCTGTGGATAGCGCTCAACGGGTGCGGATACGACGCAATCCTTGAGCGCTCGAGGTGGTGCGACCGAGAGCCGTTCGTGGCCGCACCAGGCGCCTGCGCCGCGCGCGGCGCTGTAGGTCTCGCCCAGGGCCGGCAGATTCACGACGCCGACGATGGCACGCTGTGTCAGCGTATCCTCGAGCGCAAGCAGAGTGCCGAAACTGGCCAGACCGCGCGAGAAGGGCAGGGTGCCATCGATCGGATCGACGATCCAATGATAGCGCGCCCCGCCCGCATCGCCTCCGAGCTCCTCGCCGAGTACCGGCCAGGGATGCGCCTGCTCGGTCTCGAGGAAGGTGCGGATGCGTCGCTCCGACTCCAGATCGAACGGCGTCACCACCGAGCCGTCGGACTTGCGTTCCCACTTGAGCGTCGGGCTGCGAAACCCGGAAAGGATGAGTTCCGAGACCGACTGCGTCGCCGCAACGGCCAGCTTCATGAGCTCGGTGAGCGTAGCCGGGCTGAGCGTATCGTCCAAGGTCTTTCTCGCAGCGGAGCGTGCAGGGCAAACTATCACAACTCGGGTCTCGGTTTCGCCCGAGGGAGCGCGACTTCATGACACAATCCATCACGGGCGGATGCTGCTGCGGTGGCGTGCGCTACACGCTGCGCGGGCCGCTGCGCCAGATCATCGCCTGCCATTGTGTGCAGTGCCGGCGCACGAGCGGCCACTTCGTCGCCGCGACGGCCGTTCGCAGGCCGGCATTCACGCTCGTGCGCAGCGAACCGCTCAAGTGGTACGTCGCCGTGGCGGGTTACCGCCGCGGCTTCTGCAGCGAATGCGGCTCGAGTCTGTTTTTCGAACAGGAGGGCGGCGAGCGCATCTCGATCGCCGCAGGCTCGCTCGATGAGCCTCAGGGACTTAAGATCGTACAGCACATCTTCACAAGCGAGGCCGGCGACTACTACAAGCTGGATGATGCACCGGCCTCGCCGGGCCACGAGCACCGCATCCCGCTCCCGCCGCTGGTTTGATCGAGGATCCAACGATGTTCTCAACGAAACGACTCACGGGCGCGCGCCGCGCGCGGCTTCTCTTCCTGCTGGTATTCACGGCAGCCGCGGCAATTCAGACGCAGGCGCGTGCGGGCTACGAAATATTCGTTACCAATGAGCGCTCGGGTGACGTCACCGTGATCTCGGGTGCGGACTTCAAGGTTCTCGCCACGATCCCCGTGGGTAAGCGTCCGCGCGGCATTCATGCCAGCCCCGATGGCAAGACCGTCTACGTCGCATTGAGTGGAACACCGATCGAGGGGCCGCCGCAGCTCGATGCGCACGGCAATCCGATCTTCACCAAAGGCAAGGATGACGACGACGATGAGGCGGGCGCGGACAAGTCGGCTGACGGCATCGCAGTGGTGGATGTTGCGCAGCGCAAGCTCGTGCACAGGATCTCGGCCGGCTCCGACCCGGAGGAGTTCGCGCTGAGCCATGATGGCACTGCGGCTGTACGCGTCGAATGAGGACGTGAAGACCGCGAGCGTCATCAACATCGCGACCGAGAAGGTCGAGCACATCGTCGTCGTCGGACCGGAGCCCGAAGGGGTGTCCGTGACGCCCGACGGCAAGCGCATCTTCGTCACGTGCGAGGCCGGGGGCGACGTGTTCGTGATCGACGCCGGGACTTATCAGGTGGCTGCGCATTTGAAAGTCGACGTGCGTCCGCGCAGCGTTGATTTCCTGCCGGACGGCACCAAGGCGTTCATCCCGTCGGAATCCGTCGGCGAGCTCAACGTCATCGACTTGCCACACCTCACGCTCCTCAAGACCGTCGCGCTGCCGCAGGGATCGCGGCCGATGCGTGTGCGCGTGGCACCCGACGGCCACAAGGTCTACGTGAGCAACGGCCGCGCCGGCACGGTGTCAGTGCTCGACGCGGCAAGCTACGAGCTTCTGGCGAACATCAAGGTCGGCGACACGGCCCTGGGGAGTGGCCATCTCGCCGGACGGGAAGTACCTGTTCGCCGCCAATGGCCCCTCGAACGATGTGTCGGTGGTCGACCTGAGCACCGACATGAGGTGGCGCGTGTCAAGGCGGGTGCGAGCCCCTGGGGCGTGACGGTGGTGCCGCGCGGACCCTGATGCACGGCGATCCCGCGCACCTCAAGGCCCGAGCGCGAATACCTCCTGGACGGTGATGCTGCGCGTGAAGCCTTCCCTGTAAGCGCGCGCTCGCACGATCGTGGTTTGATTGATGTCGATCGGCCCTTCATAGAGCTTGTCGGAGGGACCGGGGACGCTTCCGTCGAGCGTGTAGCGGATGGCGGCGCCGGGTTGGCTTTCCTTGAGAGTTACCTGAAGCGGTCCATGGTACGCGCCGCCGTTGGGCGCAATGACGGGCGGGTCGAGCACGTCGCGGCCCGGCAGACTCAGAATCCATTGCTTGAGCAGTGCCACGCCGTCTGCGTCGATCGTTTCGCGCGCAAGCGGCGGCATCCTGATCTCCGCATTCGTATCGACGCGCATGAAGGCGATCGAGCGCCAGATGTCGTGGGGCGAGACGACGCGGGGGTGATCGATTCCCTGATCGATGAGCACGGGGCCATCGATGATGGCCTGCTGCTCGAGCGGCGTGTCGTAGCGCGCATCGAAGTTCGCGACCGTCCCACCGGGTCGGTGACACTGCGCGCAGTTCGCATCCAGGTAGGACCGCGCCCGATCCTCGAGCGCTGCGACTCGGATCATCCTCGGCCGCAAGCTTGGGGAAGCGCGCAATCGCATCTTCCCTGAAGCCCGGACTGAAGAGTCCGAGGTGACTCCAGGTGCGCAGCTGATTGTCCGTGACTGCGGAGGGATACGTGAAAGTCGCGGTTCATCTGTCGCGTCTTCACACCGAGCACTCCCCCCGCGGTCGCGGTGTGACATTTGAGACAATCGGCGCGGCTCGGGTAATACCACGTTTGCGTGCGCGAGGCTCCCGAGGCGGCCTTGATGGGAATGTCCTCGGTCAGTCCATCGGGCAGAAGATCCGCATCGCTTGCGTCCGCACGCCACTTGTAGACGACGCCGTAGACACCGCCGGCACTGTCACGCACCAGCAGGCGCGTCTCCAGGCGCCGCGTCACCGCGGGATTCGTCTCGTCTGTTGCGAGTGCGAAGGTTTTGACGAACACCGTACCGTTGGGAAAGCGCCATTCGCCGGTGGGCGAAAAGCCGATCTTTCCTTTCGGAACTGCAATCAGGCGCGACTTGAGCGCCCCATCGGACCAGAACGCCACGATGAGCTCGTAAGGAATGAGCCCGGCGGATGGCTTGAGCGTGCGCGCATCGGCAAATACGCCCGTTTGCGAAAGAAGCGGCGGCAGCACCCCATCGATGCGCGCCGGCATGCGCAGGTAGGGCTGCGGCACCGGGCGCGAAGTCATGCCATAAAGAGGAGCCGCCGTGGGGCTCGCCGCGCACATGAGCGGCAGCAGAGCGCTTGCTACGCTCACGAGCGGACCGGTTCTTGATCGGTACATCACGACAGCGACTCTAGTATAGATGCGCCAGCGGCGATCCCCGGAGGCAGGTGTGCGCCTTTCAGCGGCAAACTTTTGCCGCAGCCGTGGCTCGATGACGTGGCTTCGACACCCCAGGATGCGAATTCGTTCGCACTTCAGGCCTCCTTCGGGCCCCTGGGCGCACCTGGCATCGATTTCGCTTGGAAGAGCCAGTGAACGTAATTCAGGAACACAGCGTGTCGAGAAATCACCGTAACGGATTGAGAATTGTGAAGCCATCGGCCGAGCAGCCGCGCGCCGCGACGAGCGGCAAGGTCACGCATGACGCACGCGGCACCGCGGTCTGGGACTGGGCCGTCGACACCGGGGTATTGAGCCAGAAGTCGGCGGCCGAGCTGCTCGACACGCTCGCGGATCCCGCCGGGCTGACGCTTGCGGGGGAAACCAAGGAGCCGTCACCATCCGAGTGGCGCGGCGACCCTTACAATCGCACCAGGAAATGAGCGACCGGCCTGGAAGTCTCGGCGCCTGCTAGCCGACCATGAAGGCACACAGCTTGTTGCCGTCGAGGTCGCGAAAATACGCGGCATAGAAGCCGCTCGTGCCGCGCGGGCCGGGGGCACCCTCGTCCTTGCCACCGAGCTCGAGCGCCTTGCGATGCAGGGCTGCGACCTTCTCCTTGCTGTCGACCGACAGCGCGACCATCGTGCCGTTCCCGATGGTGGCCGATTTGCCATCGAAAGGCTTGCAGATGCCGAGGCCTGTCCCGCCGTTCGACCAGGCGATGTTTCGTTCCATTTCCATGAAGCGCTTGGCGCCGATCTCCTCGAGCAGCGCGTCGTAGAACTTGCCCGCCCGCGCCAGGTCGTTGGTTCCCAATGTGACATAGCCGATCATGCTCGTACCCCCTCGCTGGTGTTGCAGACGCCTATCGTAACCGCCCCCTCAGTTCCCCAGAAGTCCGGCAGACACGTTGATCGCGAATCCGAGGATCGAAACGTTGAATAGAAACGAGACCAGTGTGTGGGCCGTGACCACGCGGCGGATCGAGGAGTTCGTGGTCGCCACATCCGATGTCTGACAGGCTGCTGCGATGGTGAAGGAGAAATACGCGAAGTCGGAGAATATCGGGCAGGCGGTTCCAGGAAAGCTCAGCGGTCGATCCTCGGATCCAGCGCTGTAATACATATCCGTGTAGTGCAAGGTGAACATCGTGGCGACGAGCACCCAGGAATCGATGACAGTGAGGGCTGACAGCGCAAGACTGCGCCCTCGCTCGGCGGCATCCGCCTGTTTGATCGTCGACAGAACGACGACGATCGCGATGAGACTGAGCAGCGCCGCCAGCGTGACGAGGAGCAGAATGAGCGCGGCGCTCGGGTCCTCCTCGGCGTAGCGCTTCTCGATCTCGGCGGCGTTCTTGCCCCTCATCCAGGGATAAATCAGGATCAGGAACATCAGGATGCCGGCGTTCCAGCCGGTCAGCACCCGTTCCGGCGACGACCAGTGCGCAGGGGAGAGCAGGAAGGCCGCCGCGCCGGTCAGGACGCCGAGCGAAAGCCGTGGACGGTGGAAAAAGATCAGACGCTTTGCGACACCCAACATAAGACCTCCCGAGGTCGCCGCCGCGCTAGACTGGCGACTCCCGCATCGTTCTTCGGAAACCCCATGCCCATGAGCCTCCGGCGCACGCCGGTCCTGCTGAGCGTGCTTGCGACACTCGCTGTGTGGTCGGCCCGACCGGCGCTCGCGGCCGGCACGGAGTCGGTGGCTGACATTATCGCCAGGGTGAGGGTGCAGGAGGCAAGCACGCCCGTGCGCGAGCGGGCAGGCTGGCGTGCGCCGCGCAAGGTCGTGCTGCTCGCATTCGGCGCATCGGTGTGGTCAGGGCGGCAGCCCCTGTTCGCTGCCGCCGCGCCGCGCGCCCGCGTGGTGGTCGCCGAAAATCTCGATGCAGCCCTCAACGCCGTCCCGGATGCCGATGCCATCGTCGGCTTCAATCCCGAAATCTGCGATCCGCGCCTCATCGATCGAGCGAAGGAGCTGCGCTGGATCGCGTCGCTTTCGGCCGGGGTCGAGAACTGCATGGCGGTGCCGGAGGTCCGCGGCCGCAATCTTCTGCTGACCAACATGCGTGGTGTGGATGGCGCCGTGATCGCCGAGCACGCGATCGCGCTCGTGCTCGCTCTGGCACACGGGCTCGATGTGTACGCCGTGGACACCGCGCAGGGCACCTGGAGCCGTGAGCACGCCGCTCGGACGTCGGTGCAGGCGCTCGAGGGCAAGACGATGCTGGTCGTCGGGCTCGGCGGCATCGGCACGGAGGTTGCGCTGCGCGCGCATGCGCTCGGGATGAAGGTGGTCGCAACGCGCGACGGCGATCGCACCCGCCCCGACTTCGTGAGCTATGTGGGACTGCCCGACGAGTTGCCGACGCTGGTGAAGGGCGCCGACGTCATTGTGAACGCCGTACCCCTGACCCCTGCAACCACCGCTCTGTACGATGCCAAGTTCTTCTCACTCGTGAAGCCGACGGCGTACTTCGTCAACGTCGCGCGTGGCAAAAGCGTCGTCACCTCGGCTCTGACTGCGGCGTTGAACGAACGGCGGCTCGCAGGCGCGGGCCTCGATGTTGTCGATCCCGAGCCGCTGCCGTCTGACGATCCCCTCTGGCATGCACCGCGCGTGCTCATCACGCCACACATCTCGGCACGCTCGGACCTGCCCGGAGAGGCACGCTGGATACTCGCGCAGGAAAACCTGCGCCGCTATCTCGCCGGCGAGCACATGCTTTCGGTCGTGGATTTATCCCGCGGATACTGAACGACGCCATGCTCCTGAGGCTCGCAGCCATGTCGATGTTCGCGACCGCCTGCGCGCTGGCGCAGGCCGCTACGCAGTCCGCGCCCGCACCGGATCTGATTCTGGCGCACGGCACCATTCTGACGGTGGACCCGCACGATTCGGTCGCTCAGGCGATCGCGATTCGCGACGGGAAGGTGCTCCGGGTGGGTACCGATGCGGCCATTCTGGCCCTGGCAGGATCCGCGACTCGCGTCATCGATCTGCACGGGCGCACCGCGACGCCCGGATTGATCGACACGCACGCGCACGTTGCGGACGGCGGACTCGGAGAAGTCACGGCCGTCCAGCTCGGCGATGTGACCAGCGTCGCCGGGATCGTCGAGCGAGTGCGAGCCAAAGCCGCGCAACTGAAGCGCGGTGATTGGATTCAGGGAGAGGGTTGGGATGAGGGCAAGCTCGCCGAGCACCGCTACGTACGCGCGGCCGACCTCGATTCCGCGGCGCCGAACAACCCCGTCTGGCTCGAGCAGACCAGCGGGCACTACGGCGTCGCGAACAGCGCTGCGCTGCGACTTGCGAACGTGGGCGCAGGCACGTCGGACCCGACCGCAGGGACAATCGATCGTGATGGCACTGGACGCCCGACCGGCGTGCTCAAGGAGGGCGCCCAGGATCTCGTGACGACGCTGATACCGCCGCCCACCATGGATCAGAGGCGGCAGGGTCTGATCAGAATGATCGAGCTTCTGCACCGCGAGGGCATGACTGCGATCAAAGACCCGGACGACACGCAGGAGAACTGGGATACGTACAAGATGCTGCTCGATGCCGGGCAGCTGACCGAGCACGTTTGTGTGCTCTGGCACGCGGGCGCGACGGTGGAATCGGCGCAGCGCGTCGTCGAACGGGTACAGACGCTGCCGCGCCCGCCCAAATCGCTGGGCGATGGGCGGCTGCTCTCTTGCGGTGCCAAGATCTACATGGACGGCAGCGGTGCCGGGCGCACCGCCTGGGTTTACGAGGAGTGGCGCAAGAACCGAGTCGAAGTGGATCGAGGTAATTTTGGCTATCCGTCGGTTGACCCGACGGTCTACGGGCAGATGGTGCGTCTGCTCCATCAGGCCGGCGTCAACGTCGGGACGCACGCGATCGGTGACCGGGCGATCGATTGGGTCGTCGACACCTATGCGCAGGTCTTGCGCGAGAAGCCCACGCGGGGCCTGCGGCACTCGATCATTCATGCGAACTTTCCAACGAAGCATGCCATCGAGGTCATGGCAACGCTCGAGAAGCAGTACGACGCCGGGTATCCCGAGATGCAGCCGACCTTCATCTGGTGGATCGGGGACAACTACGCGGCCAATCTCGACACCGAGCGTGCGCAGCGCCTGGAGCCGCTGAAGAGCCTGCTGCAAAGTGGTGTCCAGTGGACGGGCGGATCCGACTTTCCGGTCACGCCGGTTGCTGCACGCTACGGAATCTGGGCTGCCCTCGAGCGCGAGACCTTGAAGGGCCTCGCCGGGGCGCATCCTTTCGGCTCGGCCGAGAGCGTCGATATCCGTGCGGTGCTCCGGGCCTACACGGCCGCGAGTGCGCGACAGATGTTCCTGGAGAACAGAATCGGCTCACTCGAGCCCGGCAAGGATGCGGACATCGCGGTGTGGGACCGCAACATGTACGCGATCCCTTCTGCGGAGCTCAAGAACATCCAATGCGAGCTGACGTTGTTTCGCGGCCAAGTGGTTTACGCACTGGACAGGTTGGGCGGCCGCCGCGCAGCACGAACTTCTGAACCTTCCCGGTCGCCGTCTTGGGCAGCGCCGTCACGAACTCGAAGACCGAGGGCACCTTGAAATGCGCGAGGTTGGCGCGTGCGAACGTGCGCAGATCCTGCGCGGTGGCCTGAGTGTCGGGCCGCAGAACGATGAAGGCCTTCGGCGACTCACCCCATTTCTCGTGCGGTACGCCGATCACGGCGGCCTCGAGCACCGCTGGATGCCGCAGCAGCACGCCCTCGACCTCGATCGTGGAGATGTTCTCACCGCCGCTGATGACCACGTCCTTGAAGCGGTCCCGGATCTCGACGTAGCCGTCAGGGTGAACCACCGCGGCGTCGCCTGTATGAAACCAACCCCCAGCGAACGCCGCCTCCGTCGCCTGAGGATCCCGGTAGTAGCCGCGCATGACGACGTTTCCGCGAACGACGATCTCGCCGACGGAGTTGCCATCGCGTGGCACCTCGACCATGTCACGATCGACGACGCACAGCTCGCCGGAGCCGATCAGCTCGACGCCTTGCCGGGCTTTCACGATGGCACGCTGTGCTGGGGCGAGGGACGCATGCTCCGGCAGCGGCTCGCAGATCAGAATGAACGGTGTCGTTTCGGTCAGACCGTAGATATGCGTGACACTCCAGGCGAGCTCGCCCTCGATGCGCTCGATGGTGGCAGCGGCCGGCGGTGCGCCGGCGGTCAAGAGCCGAAGACCCCGGCGTAGGGTGCAGCGCTCCTCCTGCGGTCCATTCGCGATCGCAATCAGCACGGTCGGAGCGGCGCAAAGGCTCGTCACGCGCTCCGCATCGATGAGTGCATAGATCGTACGTACGTCGACTTTGCGCAGGCAGACGTGGGTACCGCCCACCGCGGTGACGATCCACGTGAACGTCCAGCCGTTCGCGTGAAACATCGGCAACGTCCACAGGTAACGATCCGCGGGGCTCATCGGCCAATGCGCCAGCGTCCCGATCGCATTCACCCACGCGTTGCGGTGCGTGATCATCACGCCCTTCGGGTTCGAGGTGGTGCCGCTCGTGTAGTTGATCGAAATCAGGTCCGTTTCCTGGATCTCGGGCCTCCCAGCCGGGGTCGCGGCATCAGCGATCAGCGCCTCGTACTCGAGCCAGCCCGCGCGCGCGCCCTCGAGCGCCACGAAGTGAGCAACATCCGAAAGCCGGTCGCGTACGCCGTCGATGGTTTCGAGATACTCCTCGTGCACGCAAAGCACCTTGCAGCCGCTGTGATTGACCATGTAGACGAAGTCGTCGGCCGTGAGCCGATAGTTCATCGGCACGATCACGGCGCCGGCGAGCGGGACGGCATAGAACTGCTCGAGCTGCTGGTGCGTGTTCGGGGCGAGGGTGCCGACGCGATCTCCGCGCTTTACGCCGAGCCGCATGAGCGCCGATGCCCAGCGCTCACAGCGCGATCCAAACTGCTCATACGTGAGCCGCAGCGTCCCATCGACCACCGCCTCGCGCCCGCCGTGCAGTTTGCGGGCACGGCGCAGGAATTCGAGCGGAGTGAGGGGCAGTTCCATACCCTTAGTCGTCTTTGGGATCGAAGGGCGGATCGATTTTGATCTGCGGCGGGTCGCGTGTCATCACGTCGAAGAAATCCGACGGCTGCGGCAGAGAGGGATACTTCAGGCCAATGAACGCGGCCGATCCTCGCATCGCAGGGTCCATTCCCAAATCTCGGGCGGCCTGCAAAAGCTCTTCATCACTGGACTGAATGAGTTCCTGGGCGAGAGCATCGAGAACGTGCTCGAGCGCTTTCACCTGGCGATGCTTTTCTATTTTGGTGTGCATGTGAGTCCCTCGCGCAGCAAGACACGGCGCATGCGCCTGCGCGCCGAGGCGTAGTCGGTGTCGGACAACTGAGCCGCATCGCGAATCTCATCCGCAGTCAGGCCCCCGGCCAGACCTTCCAGGATCGTCAGAGCCACGGCATCGTCGGCAAACAGGCCCTGAATCGCGGCGAGTTCCTGCTGGGCGATCAGAGCGCGCTCGGGTCCCGCTGCCGGATCAATGAGCTCACTGCCGTGCGGCGTCGTTTTCCTGCTCCGTTGCCAGTGCTCACTTCTGAGGCTGCGCATGACTCCGGCCACGAAGGCGACCACGGCGACGCCCTCCGGGACCGCGCGCTTGCCGAGGAGGATCCGCGTCACGCTTTCCTGCAGGAGGTCTTCCCAGGTCACATCGGGCGGCAGGCCTCTGGCGTACCAGCGAGCGAGTGTCTTCAGCCGCAGGAGTTCGAGATCGCTGGCGACTCCGAGCGCCAGGGCTGTCTCGGTCGGTCGCACGATCCTGGAATCAATGAGCGGAGGAAGCTGGGGCATGCGCATTGCGGTCCAAGTGAGTATGCGCAGTTCGATCGAACCCGCGGACAGCTCAGGCGAAAAATTCATCTCGTGGCGCGCGACTTGCTTTTCCGGGAACCCTATGTAGACTTACAACCATGGTGGGTGGCGGGAGGTGACTATGAACCGACGCCATGAGTCTGACTGGCTGGATGTCGTCGCTGTTGGATTGATTCGCTGCGCCGGCTCACCGGACCTCGGTCTCCCTGTCCGAGCGGCTGGAAGAGGAATGGCTGGCCCGACATGCAGCAGCGCGAGGGACACCTTTCGCGGCTTGCCCCTCGCCGTGGGGTGCTGCTGGGCTGGAGTACTCATTTCCCGAGATGCCTCCCTGGCGCCGGCTGTGCAAGCCGTGACGGCGGGTGCATATGCCAGAACGGCCATCTTCTCGCGCGAGAATGGCTCCATGAGTCCCCGCGTGCTCTGCGAAATCGAACACGACGCCGCTCGATCGATGTACTGCTCGTGCTGCTGGTCGCCCTCGTTGTGTCCCTGCCCCTGATGACTCACGCGGTCAAGATCGATCTTTCGCGTGCGCCACCCGCCCCGCATGCGGTCCAACATGAAGTCATTGATCTCGACGTCGATTTGGACGGCACCGTCGCATGGAACGGCAGGACACTCTCGCGTTCGTTGCAACTCGAGAGCTATCTTCGCGCCGCTGCGCGCCAGGAGCCTCAGCCTGAAATTCACCTGCGCGCGGATCGGAACGTGAAATACGATTTCGTCGCGAAGTTGCTGGCGTCGGCTCAGCGCAATGGCCTAAAGAGAATCGGCTTCGTCGATACGTCCAGGTTCAAAGATTAGTACTCGAACTGATACGACAGCCCCACGCTGCTTCCTGGGTCGTTTTCCGGGGTCGTACCCTGAGTGGTCGCGGTACCGTTCCCGAGTCTCGTGGTGAGCTTCAGATGCTTCGTCAGGTCCACATCGACCTGCAGCTGCGTGATCCCCGTCGTGCTCTGGCGCGCGCCGACATAGACCCGCTTTGAGACGTAGCGTCCCGCCTCGATGGTCGCTCCCGTGTTTTCCGTGCTGGTGCTGGCAGCGCCGCTGTTCGTGCCGCCGGAGACCGTGAGCCGGTCGAGCCCCAGCCTCTTCTGAACTTTGGCGATGGGATTGAGCCCGCCGCCACCGCTCCCGACTCCACTCAGTGTCGCGAGCGCTACTCCGATCGAGGCGACCTGCAGTGCGGTGAGCTGGGAGGCGCTCTCACCGAAGAGCAGCCGCGCCAGGATCTCATCCTGCGGAAGCTCCGGTGTGCTGCTCAAGTCGAACTGCGGCGCATCCGCAAGTCCCGTGATGCGCAGGGTCGCGGTCACATCGGTCACCGTCGTCTGCGCCGTGAAATCGAGCGTCGGATCGATGCGGTTTTTGAGCCCGGTGCCGTTGAAGCTCACCTCGCCCATGGTGAACATGAGCGTGCTGCTCGCCAGAGAGAACGTTCCGCGCTGCAGCTGAAAACCGCCACTCACCACAGGCTGATCGGAGGTGCCTGCGATGTGCAGCTCGCCGCCGAGCTCCGCGTCGAGTCCTCGACCCTGAACCAGGAGCTCGTTCGGCGACTTCACGGTCACATCGAGACCGATGACCAGGCGCTCGCTGCTCGGGGGCGGAGCGGCCTGCCCCGGGCGTCGCACATCGAGCACCGAGACGTTGGGTGGCATGCTGTTGGGAATGCCCACGACGGTGTGCAGCAGATCCACGTTGCCTGCCAGATCGATACGTTGCTTGAGACTGCCACTCAAATGCAGGCTCGCATTGAGCCGCGCGGTCACGAGCGCGCTTTGGATGGGCTGCGCATTCTTTGCGGTGAGCGTGAGATCGACCGGCAGGCCCGGCTGCAGCAATCCGAGCGTTCCGGTCACCGAAATGTTTCCGGGCGATGCCCGCGCCGTGAGGCTGTCGATGCGCAGATCACCGTCGTCGCCGAGGATCTTCGCGCTGATGTCCGAAAGCTGAACTCCCTGTGCATAGTCACGCAAACTGCCGCGCGCGATCTCGATCGAACCGCTGATCTTCGGCTGCGTCGACTGGCCCGTTACCGACGCATCGATATGGATGTCTCCCGCCACCCGCTGTCCACGCGCCTCGAGCAGCGGATTGACGAGCGCGAGATCGAGCTTGCCCGCGACTTTGAGCGCGAGCTCGCCGGTTGCGTTGAGTGGCGCGCGCCCCGAGGCGGTCAGTGCGGAGGTGCCCGCCCCGACCTTGACATCGAGCCGTGCCGTATTGCCCAGAAGTTGCGCTGCCGCTCGCACATCGACCGCAGGCAATACCCGCGCCGCATCGTTCTTCATGCGCAGTCCGACGGCATCGAGTGACACCTCTCCAGTGGGCGCGGAGGTAGTGCCGCGCACGCGGGCGCGCGCCTCGATCGCGCCCCTGTCGAGCAGATCCGGGACGAACGCATCGATGACGGGCGCGCTCAGCCTGTGAAGCGAGGCACGAATGTCGAGGGTCGGGCTGATGCGGCCGCGGATTTGCAGGACGGTCTGCTGCACGCCGAGTCGCACGGATGTGAACGACAGTCCGTCGGCGAAGGACACCCGCGCGGGCTCGAGAAGTTTGAGCGTCTGCGCGTGGTATGCGGTCTCGAAGCTCGAGAGGCTGAGCTCATGTCCAGGCAGATCGAGTGAGGCGCTCGACTTGATGGACACCGGCGCACCCGCAAGATCCGGCGACTGCACCGCAAGCTGCAGAGCGAGTTTGTCGAGCGGACCGCTCGCGGAGAGCTGCGCGTCGGTCGTGAACGCTCCGGCCGTCACATGATTCGCGTCGAGCTTGAGCGCGACCCGGGTGTGCGAGGCAACGGTCTTGAGCTCCAGATCACCTGTGACACTGCCCTCGACGCGCGTGCCGATGAGCGGCTCAAGATCGCTCAGCCGGCTCATCGCCAGGCGGGCTCGGCCGGTTCCCCGGTTCAGATCAGGCTCGGCAGTGAGATCACCTTCGAGGTGCGCGCTTCTCCAGTCTGCTTTGCGAATGAGTGCATGCAACAGCTTGCCGCGACCGCGCTCTAAAGACGCATCCACGAGCACGGGCGCATCATCGAGAGTGCCCTGCGCCTTGAGCGTTCCACTCGGCGCGCTCGGTAATCCCGCCGCGCGCAGACTCGCGGTCACCGTGCCCTTCGGCGAATGCCGCACCGAAAGAGTGGTGCTGAGGTCCGCATCGGCGCTGAGTGCCGTCAGCGGTCCGTTCACCCGACCGGTTATCCTGAGCGTTCCGGCAAGATCGGGTGAGACGGCTGCGAGATCCGCAAGGCTGAGGTCCCAACGGGCCTGCAGCGTCTGTCCGGCAGCGCTCGCCGCAACGCGTGCCATCTCCCCGCTGGCACCAAGCGTGACGGAGCGCCCCGTGAGCCCTAGACGCTCAATGACGAAGCTGCGGTCATCGACTTTGCCCGATAGCTTCAATCGCGCGCTGTCCCCGAGCGCCGCAGCCCAGGCCTGCCGGCCAGCCCGCAACCGGGCCTGCGCGTCGAGATCGAGTTGAGTCTGCTCGGCACGGTGCGCGACCTGTGCGTGAATGGTTGCTTCGCCGTGAACCGCCTCTCCGGCGAGCGCGGCCAGAGGCGCGAGGTCTGGTAGGCGGATATCGAGCGAGATCCGTTGCGGTGCCGCCGCGACGCCTTGCGCGTGCACCGTGAACAACGCGTGCGACGCCGAGAGCCGCACCGGAAGCGACGGCACATCCAAGCGCACGGAGGCATCGAGTGTCACATGAGAATCGTGGAGGATCTGCGGGCTCGGTCCAGGAACAGTGAGTCCTTCCGTAACGGCATGCACCGCGAGTGAGCCGCGATTTGCCGTGAGATCCGCCGCCAGCGCATCGATACTCGCATCGCCCGGCAGCTGCAGTTGCTCGATGCGCAGACGGCCATCTGCAGACGGCGCGGTGATCGTTCCATGCCAGCGGCCCTTCAGCGTGACACGCTGCCAGGCGAGTCCCGGGCGCGGCGTCATCTGCGGCGCCTCGAGCGAGTAGTCCACGTCCGCCGACCGCGCCGAGAGATTCGCCGCACCTTGCAGGCGACCGCGAAGCGGCCCGACATCGAGCGTGAGCTCGATGTGCTCGTTGGCTCGCGGTCCAGTGATCCGGGCCTGAGCCGACAGGGCGCCCAGACCCGGAAACTGCAGCATGTTCTCCAAAGGTCCGCTCGCAGGCTCGTGCAGACTCACCGTCGCATCCATGCGGTAAGGATCGAAACGCAGCTCGATGAGGTAATCGCCTTCACCGTTCGTTCGGTGCGCAGTGACCTTGGCAGAGGCATCCTCGAGCGAGCGTACGTGCGCACTCGCGTCCAAGCTCAGGGAGGCCGGCGTGCCCGCGAGCTCTGCACCGAGCTCGAGCGTGTTGACGGAGGCGCTCCCGACATCGAAGTGCGGCATGGAGTAGTTGGTGCTGCTCGTGGCAGAACTGGGCGATGGCACGGGGCGCCGCTCGACGTGAAGCCTCGACACCTGGAGGGAATCGATGCGCACGTCACGCTCGAGCAGCGCCCATGGAGACCAGCGCAGCGCCAGTCGATCGGCGCTCAGCCAAATGCCCCGCGCGTCGGCCAGCTCGAGCCGCTCGAGCGTCAGCTCGGAGGGGAATGCGCCGCCCAGTCCTGCGATGCGCACTTGTCCCGAGGTCCATTGAGCCGTCAATCGCTCGATGAGCGCCCGTCCACTGTTCGTATTGCCGATGAGCACAATGGCGAGGATGAGCAGCACTGCGAGCAGTACCAGAGCGCCAAACGTCCATGCGCTGATGATGGCGGCGCGACGCATCAGAAGGCCTGCCCCAGTCCGATGTAGACCTCGAACCGGTCATCACCGGGCTGGCGATTGATCGGCACTCCGAAGTCGAGACGGATCGGACCGATCGCCGTGTAGTAGCGCACGCCCACGCCGGTGCCGAATTGGAAACCGCCGCTGAAAGGCTTCAGGCTCTCGCTCACCTGCGCTCCGTCCAGGAAGAACGCCGCACCCCAACTCTGGCCAAATCGCTGGCGGTATTCGGCGCTGCCGCCGCTGATACTGGTGCCGCCAAGCGGAGTATCGAGCACCGGGACCTCCGGGCCGATCGATTGATAACGGTAGCCGCGCACGGTGCCGCTACCTCCGGCGTAGAAGCGCTGATCGGGAGGCAGGCTGAACTCGCTCGCACCCACCGCAGTTCCCGCAAGCTCTCGGAACGCCAGCACGCTGCGTCCCGGATCGCTGTGTAGCAAGCCATGCAGATCGAAGTACTCTGCGATGCTCATCTGCGTGACGATGAACTCGGTCGTCGAACTGCGTGTCACGACGGAGTTGCTTTCCTGGCTCGCGCCGCCGAGCGAAATGGTCGGCGCGATGCTGAGCGAGGCGCGAATGCCGTGGGTCGGATCATCGATGGGCGAGACGAGATCGGTCGAGTTGTAAAAGACCGTCACGGGCAGCGCGGCGAGTCCGTAGTTGAAGGTCGTCGGAACTCCGGCGGTTTGGCCATTGACCTGCTTGGTCGTGATGTCCTGCACGATCTGCTCGCGCACACCCGTGATGCCGACGCTGGCGCTCCACAAGGTCGAGAACTTGCGCGTCAGAGTGATGCCGCTCGTGATCGCCTTCTGATCGTAGGCCTGCAACGCCTGCTTGATGGCGCCGACGGCGAGCTGCAGCTGCTGATCGCGATGGCCGAACTCGGGGATGATGTATTTCGCGCTGGTGTCATAGCCCACGCCCGTCGTTGCGCTGCCGCCGAGATTGATGATGGATGCGGACAGGTTGAGCTGCTCCGCGTTGCCGCGCACGTTGCGATCGCTCCAGGTGACACCACCGCTGCCACCGAGATCGCTCGAATATGCGCCGGTCAGGGTCACTCCGTGCCGCGCACGCTCGCGAAGCTGAAACGTCACGGGTACCCCGCCCGTCGCGTCGGCCGCGTTGCCCACCTGCACGGTAATCGCCCCGAAAACGCCGAGCGCCAGCAGATCTTTGCGCGCCTTCTCGATGTTGCTCGCGCTGTAGGAATCCCCGGTGTGCAGCAGAAGACGCCGGCGCACCAGAGACTCGTGCACCCGGTTGAGGCCTTCGATCTTGATCTCGCCGATCTTGACGCGCGCTCCCGTTTCCACCTTGAAGCTCACATCGAGCACGTGAGCATCGGGATCCTCGTACGCGATGGGCGGATCGACCTTCGCGAATGCGTATCCCTGGTCCTCGAGGGCCGTGAGGAGGCGTGCACCGGCTGCAAGAACCGCATCGGCGACGGCTGGATCTCCGGGCGCAAGATGCAGCTCACTGCGCAGCGCGGGCGACAGATCGCCTTCGATGTCGATCTTGCGCAAGTGATAGAGCGGCCCGAGCGTGAAACTGATCGTAACGCGCGCGTCCGTTCCCTTCGACTGTGTCCGCAGGCTGTCATCCAGGCGGGGATCGTTGAGTCCCAGATCGTTGATTTTCACAAGGACCGATCCCTGGTAATAGCCGTAGCTGTCGAGCACGGTCTTCAGACGATCCACATCCCCCTGCGCACGGGCAATGAGCCCCAATGAGTCCACGGGCGCCGTCGTGCGCAACGCAACGAGCTGGGACGTTGGCTTGAGAGTCGCATCCACGGCGCCATTACCTGTCGATTGCAGCTCGACGCGATACGACTGCCCGTCGTCGGCGGCGAGCGCCACCGCTGCGAGGCTCAGCGCGAGCGCGGTCCAGATCCACACCTTCATGGGGGCCAGGAGCAAGATGGATACCGGACGCCGGGCGAGCGGGAGCCGGCCCTCGAGCCGGTTCTCGGGCGGACGTTACTTTTTACCGCCCGTCGTCTTCTGCGCCAGGACCACCTCGATCTCCACCATCACACCCGGCGAGGCGAGTCCGGCGACCTGCACCGCCGAACGCGCAGGGAGGTTCGGCTGTTCCTTCGTACCGAAGAACTGTGTGTAGGCGTCCATGAACCCTTTGAAGTCCATGCGTCCACCGTTCGCAGGATCACCGACCAAGAACACGTTCATCTTGACCACATCGCCGAAGCCAAGCCCGATCTCGCGCAGTGAGTCGCGCATGCGCTCGAACGTCGACAGGGCCTGCGTCTTGGTGTCGCCCCAGTACTCCGCAGTGCCTTCCTGCGCTTTCGGATTGGCGGGCGCCGGGGTGTAGCCGCTGTGAAAGATGAGGTTGAAGCCCGAGGGAACGGCCACGGCGCGCGCGATTGGGAAGGTGTTGCCTCCCGGCAGGGGATAGCGCACGACATCGGCCGCCATCGCGGGCATGCCCGCGGCACAGATCACCGTCATGGCCGCGAATGCGGCGAGCGTCGTTCTCATCGAAGGCTCCTGCTTAAGTTCCCGGTCCGTCTCTTTGTACCACGGACCGAGCGGTTCGCGCCGCCGTATAGAATCGAGCGGGATGACCGACGCGATCATCGTATGGTTTCGGCAGGATCTGCGCTTGCGCGACAACGACGCGTTGAGTGCGGCGGCGCGCTGCGGTGCGTCGCTCGTGCCGGTGTACATCTGGTCACCCGAGGAGGAGGGCGATTGGCCGCCCGGAGCCACCTCGCGCTGGTGGCTGCATCATTCGCTCACGTCGCTGGACGGTGCGCTGCGTGAACGCGGCCTGCGGCTCATCCTGCGGCGCGGGCCCTCGCTCGCCGTATTGGACGAGCTGACCCGGGAGCGGCGAGCGCGTGCGCTGTACTTCAATCTGCGCTACGAGCCGGCGGCTCAGAAGGTGCAGCGGCGAGTCGAGACCACCTTGGGCGCTCGAGGCATCGAGGTGCGCGGCTTCAATGGCTCGCTGCTGCTCGATCCACGCTCGACGCTCAACCAGAGCGGCAGACCGTATCAGGTCTACACACCGTTCCTGCGCAACCTGCTGCGCATCGCACGTCCGGCCGCACCGGCACCGATTCCGCGCAATCTCAAGGGGCCTGCGGACTGGCCCGAGACACTGCCGATCGCGGCGCTCGGGTTGCTGCCGAAAATTCGCTGGTACGAGACGATGGCCGCGACCTGGCAGCCAGGTGAGGCCGGTGCGCAGGTGCGCATACGGCGCTTTCTCCGTGCGCACCTCGAGCGCTACGAGGCGGTCCGCGATGAACCCGCGAGCGCTGGCACCTCCGGGTTATCGCCGCACTTGCATCTTGGTGAGATCGGGCCCCGCCAGATCTGGCACGCGCTCGGCGCCCGGGGACGCAGCTCACCCTTCGTGCGCGAGCTCGTCTGGCGCGAGTTTGCATACCATCTGCTGCATTACTTTCCACAGACGCCGTCGGTGCCACTGCGCCGAGAGTTCGAGCAGTTTCCGTGGCGCAACGCGAAAGCGGACCTGCGTGCCTGGCAGCACGGCGAGACAGGTGTTCCCCTGGTGGATGCGGGCATGCGCGAGCTGTGGGCGACGGGCTTCATGCACAATCGAGTACGCATGGTCGCGGCGTCCTTCCTGGTCAAGAACCTGCGCCTGCCCTGGCAGCAGGGTGCGCGGTGGTTCTGGGATACGCTCGTTGATGCGGACCTTGCCAACAACACGCTCAACTGGCAGTGGGTTGCGGGGTGCGGTGCGGATGCAGCGCCGTATTTTCGGATTTTCAATCCCGTCTCTCAGGGTGAGCGTTTCGATGCGGACGCCAGCTACGTGCGCCGCTGGGTTCCGCAGCTCGCCGGGCTTCCGGCGCGCCGCGCGCACTCACCCTGGATCGGCGGCCCGTTGCCCGATGGCTATCCGTCGCCCATCGTCGATCTCGCGGCATCCCGCGAGGCGGCGCTCGATGCCTACCAAAGCCTGCGCGCCCGGCGCTCGAGCCTCAGGCCTTGAGCTTGTAGCCGGTGCGGAAGATCCACCACACCAGAATCAGGCACGCGAGCAGAAAGAGCAGCGTCATGCCGAAGCTCGTGACGATGTTGACATCGGCGACCCCGTAGAAGCTCCAGCGAAAGCCGCTCACCAGATAGACGACCGGATTGAAGAGTGCAAACTTCTGCCACAGAGGCGGCAGCATGCCGATCGAGTAGAAGCTGCCGCCCAGGAACGTGAGCGGCGTCACGATGAGCATGGGCACCATCTGCAGCTGCTCCCAGCTGTTCGCCCATACTCCGATGATGAAGCCGAAAAAGCTGAAGGTCACCGAGGTGAGCAGCAGCGAGGCGACCATCCACACGGGATGCTCGATCGAGAACGCGACGAACACGCGCGCGGTGAGCAGAATGATCAGGCCGAGTATCACCGATTTGGTGGCCGCCGCACCGACGTAGCCGAGCACGATCTCCAGCGCCGAGATGGGAGCCGAGAGCACTTCGTAGATGGTGCCTGAATAGCGCGGCATGTAGATGCCGAAGGAGGCGTTGGCGACGCTCTCGGTCAGGATCGACAGCATGATGAGCCCCGGCACGATGAACGCCCCGTAGCTCACATCTCCGATCGAGGAAATGCGCCCTCCGATCGCCGCGCCAAACACCACGAAATAAAGCGATGTCGAAATGACGGGCGAGGCGATGCTCTGCATGAGCGTGCGCAGCCAGCGTGCCATCTCGAACAGGTAGATCGCGCGAACGGCATGCACGTTCATGAACGGGACCTCACCAGATCGACGAAGATCTCCTCGAGCGAGTTCTCGCTGGTCTTCAGATCCTTGAACCCGATGTTCTGCTCGGAAAGTGCCCGCAGCAGCCCCGCGATACCGGTGTTCTCCTGCTGCGCATCGAAGCTGTAGATCAGATCCTGTCCCTCCCCTGCGAGCTCGAGGTCGAAGCGCGCGAGCTCGGGTGGCACGACCGCAAGCGGGCTCTGCAAGTGCAAGGTGAGCTTCTTGCGTCCGAGCTTTTGCATCAGAACAGCCTTCTCCTCGACGAGGACGAGCTCCCCTTTGTTGATGATGCCGATGCGGTCGGCCATCTCCTCGGCTTCCTCGATGTAGTGGGTCGTGAGGATAATGGTCACGCCACTTTTTCGCAGTGAGCGCACCATCTCCCACATCGCGCGGCGCAGCTCCACATCGACGCCAGCGGTGGGCTCATCGAGAAACAGGATCTGCGGCTCGTGTGCGAGTGCCTTGGCGATCATCACGCGGCGCTTCATCCCGCCGGAGAGGGTGAGGATCTTGGAGTCGCGCTTGTCCCAGAGTGAGAGCTCGCGCAGCACCTTCTCGAGATAGGCGAGATTGGCGGGCTTGCCGAAGAGCCCCCGGCTGAATTGCACCGTCGCCCAGACGCTCTCGAATGCATCGGTGAACAGCTCCTGCGGCACGAGGCCGATCGTCGCCCGCGCCGCGCGGAAGTCACGCACGATGTCATGACCATCGGCGGTGACGACACCCGCACTGGGATTGACGATGCCGCAGACGATATTGATGAGCGTCGTCTTGCCCGCGCCGTTCGGTCCGAGCAGGGCGAAAATCTCGCCGCGGCGGATCGTGAGGTCGATCCCGTTCAAGGCGCGAAAGCCGGATGCGTAAGTCTTGCTGAGTTTTGAGATGGCGATGACCGGCTGCAAGCAGACCCCCGACCGTCAGGCGAGCGGCGAACTCCATCATGCGGCCGACGCGGCCGCAAGTGCGCCTATACTTGCCCGATGCAGCACCATCGGTCTTCGTTGACGCTTGTATTGCTCGCCGCCGGCCTCTCGGGCGCGGCGCATGCACAGCCGCCGACCGCCGCGTCCCCGAGCGGAGAGGCGGTATTCCGCCGCATCTGTGCGGCTTGCCACCTCGGACTTGCGCAGACTGGCGGCGCGACTGCCGGACTACCCAATGGCCTCGGTGCCCATGCAGTGCCGCGCGAGTTCCTGAAGCAATACCCGCCCGAGGCCATCCTCAATGCGCTCACGAACGGCAAGATGCAGGCGCAAGGGTCCTCTCTCACGCCGCAGGAACGCCGCGCGGTTGCGGAGTTTGCAAGCGGCCGTAAATTCGGACCCGCCGTGAGCGTGCCGCTCAGCGCTGAGGCGGGCACGGCCTGCAAGGATCGTCCATCCCCCGGGCAGCTTTCGCCGGGCTCCGGCTGGAACGGCTGGGGTAACGGCGTGACCAATACCCGCTTTCAGAGCGCGAGCGGCGGGGGCCTCACCGCTGCAGATTTGCCGCGGCTGCACCTCAAGTGGGCCTTTGGTTACGCCAATGTGGTCTCAGCGCGCACCCAGCCCGCGATCGCCGCGGGGCGGATGTACGTTGCGAGCGAGAACACGCAAGTGCATGCGCTCGACCCGAAGACAGGATGCACGTTCTGGACGTATTCCGCTCGGGCCGGCGTACCGACGGCGCTCTCGATCGGGCCGTACCGCAAGCCCGGGGGAGGGGAGGGTCATGCGTTGTACTTCGGCGACCGCAAGGCCAATGCGTACGCCGTCGATGCCGAGACCGGTGCCGAGATCTGGGTTCGCAAGGTCGACGAGCATCCCTTCGCAGCCATCACAGGGGCGCCGACCGTCTATGGAGGCCGCGTTTTCGTGCCGGTACAGGGACTCGCCGAGGAGGCCCTTGGCGCGCATGCCAAGTATTCATGCTGCACATTCCGCGGCAGCGTGACGGCGCTCGATGCGAGCACCGGTGCGGTGCTGTGGAAGACCTATACCGTTTCGGAGAGCAAGCCGCGTGGGAAGGCCGAGGACGGCACGCCCCTTTTCGGACCGGCTGGTGGCGGCGTGTGGTCCTCGCCGACCGTCGATGCGAAGCGGCAGCTCGTGTACTTCGCAACCGGCAATGGGTATGCCGATCCGCCGCAGCCGACGACCAGCGCCGTCATCGCGGTGCATGTGGATTCCGGTCGGATCGAGTGGACCACTCAACTCCTGCGCGGAGATGTGTGGGCGATGGGCTGCGACGATCCGAGCGTGCACAAAGCGGCCTGCCCGCAGCATCTCGGTCCCGACTACGATTTCTCCGCATCCCCGGCGCTCACGAGTGTCGGCGGTCATGACCTGATCGTGCTGCCGCAGAAATCGGGCGTCGCCTTCGCGCTCGATCCGGATCAGCGCGGCAAGCTGCGCTGGGAATATCGCTTTGGCCGCGGGAGCGGCCTCGGCGGGCAGTGGGGCGTTGCGCTCGACGGCCAGCGCGCCTATGTGGGCGTCAATGACGTTCTCACCGACACTCCGGGTGGTTTGAGCGCCATCAATCTCACCGACGGCCGGCTCGCCTGGAAAAAGCCGGCTCCGGCGCCCCTTTGCGGCAGGGTGCTCGGCTGCACCGCGGCGCAAGGCGCGGCAGTGACCGAGATTCCCGGCGCCGTGCTGAGCGTTGCGCTCGACGGTGGCCTGCGCGCCTATGCGACCGGGGACGGCTCCGAAGTTTGGATGTTCGATACGAACCGGGACTTCAAGACCGTGAATGGAATTGCCGCGCACGGCGGATCCATGGACGGGGCGGGCCCGATCGTTGCGGACGGTATGCTCTATGTGAGCTCCGGGAGCGGCAGCTTTGTCGGCCATCCCGGTAACGTACTGCTCGCGTTCGGTCGCGAGTGACCGAAACAAGCGGCCGGCGCTTGAGCACGCGCCGGCCGCTGCATCGACATCAGCCGAGCTGGACCGGAACGAAGATCCGCGAGTCGCCGCGCTGAATCAGCAGCGCAACCACATCCTTGTGCGCGCTGACGATGCTTCGCAGCTGATCCACACTGTTGATCGGCTTGCCGTCCGCCGACAACACGACATCACCGGGCTGAATACCCGCGTCGGCCGCAGGCCCCGAAGAGTTCTCCACCACGAGGCCGGACGACACGCCCGCCTGGCTGCGCTCATCAGGCGTCAGCGCCCTCAGCGTCAGACCGAGCCGAGCGTGGTCTGCGGCGCCCGCTGCACGAGCCGTGAGCCCACCCTCGTGTGAGGCATCCTCGAGCTTCGTGGTGATGGGGACGTCTTTACCTTGCCGCCAGACATCAAGTTTCACCTCGGTCCCCGGCTGCAGCATGCCGATGTCGTACGAGAGCGCTCCGGCATCGGCCACTGGCTGACCGTTGAACTTGATGATCACGTCTCCCGGCTCGATTCCCGCGCGCGCCGCGGCGCTGCCGGGGTCGACCTTCGATACGAGCGCGCCCTCGGGGGCACTCAGCTTGAAGGACGATGCGAGCGACTGGTCGATCGGCTGCACCATCACGCCGAGCTTCGCGTGCTCGACTTTGCCGCTCTTGAGGATCTGCTGCTCGTCACGCGCAGCCACATCGATCGGGATGGCGAAGGACACACCCTGGTAGCCACCCGTGCTGCTATAGATCTGCGAGTTGATGCCGACCACCTGGCCGTGCGCATCAAACAGCGGGCCTCCGGAATTACCGGGATTGACCGCGACGTCCGTCTGGATGAACGGCACGTAGGAGTTGCCCGGCAGTGAGCGCCCTTTCGCGCTGACGATGCCGGCCGTCGCCGTTTCCTCCAGCCCGTACGGCGCGCCAATCGCGAGCACGTAGTCACCCACGGCCAGCTGATCGGAATCCGCGAGCCGGACCGTCGGCAGATCGCGCGCATCGATCTTCAGCACCGCCACATCGGTGGCCGTGTCGATGCCCAGCACCTTCGCCTTGTACTCGCGGTGGTCGGCGAGCTTCACGGTCACGTGCTGCGCATCTCTGACCACATGTGCGTTGGTCAGAATGATGCCGTCCGAGCGGACGATGAAGCCCGAGCCGAGACCATGAGTGGGCGTGTTGCCCTTGGGTACCGGAAGATCCCGGAAGAATTTGAAGAAGGGATCGTCTTCGCTGAAGGGTGAGCCTTCAAAGGGCTGCGTGCCCCGCGCAGAAGTCTGCACTTCGCCTTCGACGGTGACGCCGACCACCGCGGCGCGGTTCTCCGCGACGATGGCACGGTAGTTGGGAGCCTGGCCGAGTGGCACCGGCGCCGCGATCGCGGCGGGAGGGGCGTCGGCCGCATCGGCCCGATTGCTGCCGAGCAGTGTCGGCGCCAACCAGCCGCCCACGCCGCCGCACGCGAGCAGTCCGCCCGCGGACAGGACGAGGGTCGTTCTCTTGAGTTGCATCGCTTGTCTCCTTTGCTCCGGACCACGGAACACAGGCCGCAAGATTGCGACGCGATGCTTAAGTGAGTCTTAAGGCGGGTAGGGCGGAAATCGGACCGTTGCCAAGAGGCCTCCCGCGGCGGACTCCCCGAGCGTGACCCCCGCGCCGTGGCGCTCCGCGATCGCCTTGACGATCGCAAGGCCCAGACCGCTGCCACCTTGCGCTGAGCCGCTGCGGCGGTAGAAGCGATCGAACGCCCGCTCGCGGTCCTCGGCTGGGATGCCGGGACCGGCATCGCTGACCTCGAGCAACGCGTGGCGGTCTCGCGTGCAGATGCGCACCTCGACCTTGGCATCGCTGGGGCTGTAGCGCACGGCATTGGCAACGAGGTTGCGCACCAGGATCCGCAGCGCATCGGCGTCGCCGAGCACCGTGGGTGAGGCGACCACATCGAGCGCGAGCTCCACTTTGTGCTCGGCAGCCAGTGCGCCAAGATCGGAAATCCCATCGCGCGCGCTTTCCTCCAGCACGACAGGCACGAGCCGCGGCGGTGCGCCCTCGGGCTCGTTCCGGGCCAGCGTCAGCAGCTGTCCCACCAGATGGGTCGCACGCTCCACCGCCGCGCCGAGCCGTTCCTGCGCAGCCTTGCGGGCGCTTTCGTCGGGTGCCCGGTCGAGGAGCTGCAGCTGCAGAGACAGCGCCGTCAGCGGCGAGCGCAGCTCGTGCGCGGCGTCTGCGACGAATGCGCGCTGTTTGCCGAAGGCCTCACCGAGCCGCGCCAGAAGCCGGTTCAGCTCCTCGATGAGGGGTGCCGCCTCCTGCGGCAGCTCCGTCGTCTCGATCGCCGCGAGGCTGCCTACGTTGCGTCGCTGCACTTCTGCAGCAAGACGCCGCAGCGGTGCCAATCCGCGCCCCACGATCCAGGCCACGGCGACCGCCATCGAGAGCAGCAGCAGGAGCAGCGGCAGCACGACGCGCAACGCGGCACCGCGCGCCAGTGCCTCGCGAACCCGCCACGGTTGCGCAACTTGAATGACGCCGTCCGTCGTCTGCAGGCTGTACACCCGCCAGCGATCCCCGGCGAGCGTCATGTCAGCGTAGCCGAGAATGGCCTGATTGATGAACGGCATGCCGGGCGGCGACCGATAGATCGTGGCCCCGAGCAGATCCCAGATCTGAATGACCACGTCGGCATCGGAGGGATGCTCCGGCAGCACGACTCCGGGGCCGATGGACGCCTCGTCGCGCAGCGAAAGCGCAAGCTGCCGCAGCTGATAGTCGAAAAGCGCCGAGGTTTCCTCGAGCACCCGCCGATAGCTCACCACGCCTGCGAAAGCCGAGATCAGCAAGACCAGAGGCAAAAGCCCGATCAGCAATCGCGCGCGGATGGAGCGGGTCACTTCGGCACGCAGTAACCGACGCCGCGCAGCGTGCGGATGGAATCGGTGCCGAGCTTGCGCCGCAGGGCGTGCACATACACCTCGATCGCGTTGCTCTCGATCTCTGCGTCCCAGCCGTAGAGACGGTCCTCGAGCTGCGCGCGCGAAAGCACAGCGCCGGGGCGCTGCAGCAGGGCTTCGAGCACGGCGTACTCGCGTGCCGAAAGCGCGACCGCTTCGCCGTCACGACTCACCTCGTGCGTCACCGGATTCAATCGGATGCCGCGATGCTCGATCACCGGATCGCCGCGGCCGGCGCGTCGGCGCAGCACCGAGCGCATGCGCGCAGCCAGCTCCTCGAGATCGAAAGGCTTCACGACATAGTCGTCCGCGCCGGCATCGAGGCCCGCGACCCGGCTCTGTACTTCGTCACGCGCCGTGATGATGATGATCGGGGTCGCATCTCCACGCGCACGCGCCTCGCGCAGCACCTGCAGCCCTTCACGCCGGGGAAGGCCCAGATCGAGCAGCACGAGGTCGAACGCGGAGCTTTCGATCGCCGCCGCCGCCGCCACGCCATCATGGACGCAATCGACCGCGTAGCCGTCCTGCTCGAGCGCAGTCCGAACGGCCTCGGCGATCATCTGATCATCTTCCACCAGCAATACACGCATCGGCGTTCACGCTGCGACGGCGCGGCCGCAGCGAGTGTCGCCGAGAGCATGTGGCTGGATCAATGCCCCGTGGGTGCGCGGCGGCTCAGGCTTGCGTGTTCAGAATATTGCCGACTCGGCCGAGGCTGGGCAGATCCTGCTGAAAGGCGGCCAGAAAGCCACCGAGTGTCGGGCTGCTCCCGGTCGATCCGGATGCCGCGACCAGATTTTGAAAGCTCTGCTGCAGCGGCGCGAGCGAGACACCGGTTGAGCCGCTGGAGGCCGTACTCGGGTTGGAACGTCGTGCTCGAGTTGAGGTCCTGGATCAGACCCTGGACCTCCTGCTCCATGTGACCGTGCCCGTGGCCGCCCTTGTGGCCTGAGACGGCGCCCACGGAGGAGGTGCTGGCAGCGCTCGGCGTCGAGGCCGATGCGCCTTGCGCCTGCAGTGTGGAGAACAGGTTCTGCATGAAGCTTTGCAGTGCCTGCGATCCGTTCTGTGCCTGGATACCCACCTGGGAAAGAGCCGCGAGCGCGGTTGCCGAAGGCCCCGTTGCGCTGGGGGTCGTTCCCGCAGTCGTTCCGGTGGCTGAGGCCTGGGTCGTTGAGCCCGACTGTGTGAGCTGGCTGGCGAGCCAGCTGGTCACGGTCGAGGCGGGGCCGATGAACATGCGCGATCTCCGATGCAAAGCGTTCGCCTGTTACCAAGCAAAATGCGGGCCATGGCGTGCAAGCGCGGCCAGAGGCCTCCCGCGCGATAAACGCTCCCAGGACGGCAAGCCGCGGCCCACTGCGGCATAACGTTGCCGCATCACGGGCGCTGTGCGCTCGGGCACAATGTGGCTCATGCTTCGCCGCCTTGCTGCAGATGCCCGCTGGCTCGCACTGACCTTCATGGTCACATTGCCCGTGCGCGCGGAGTTTCGTGCACTCGAGACCCTCGAGATGAGTGGCGCTCGGGTCAGTGCGGCTGCGGTCGATCTGACCGACGATCGACTCATCGCGCAGCTGCACGGGGCGACGCGTCTGACGCCGGCCTCGCTCACCAAGCTCGCGACCGCCGCAGCCGCGCTCGACGCGTGGTCCGCCGACCGGATGTTTGAGACACGGCTCCTGACCACCAGCTCGATCCGCGAAGGTGTGCTCGGCGGCGATCTCATTCTTCAAGGCGCTGGCGACCCCTCGCTCGATGATCAGTCACTCTGGGCGCTGGCTGCCCAGCTGCGTGGTGCGGGCGTCGAATCAGTCCAGGGTCGTCTCGTGGTGGATCCCGCCCCCTTCGGCACTTTGGCCTGTGAGACGAAGGATCGGTGCGATGCGCTGCGGCGCAGCGACCGCGCCTATGACGCGCCACTTTCGTCGATCGGTGTCGACTTCGGGACCTGGTGTATCGCGATCCGGCCCACGCTGCCCGGCGCTCCCGCCTGGGCCCGGGGCTGTGGCGTCACTCAGCTGCCGGTGTCCGTCGAGGGCGTGATCAAAACGGTGAGCGAAAAAGCGCGCCAGACGCTGTGGGTAGAGCGGCTCACGACGGGGAATGGTGACAGCCTGCGCATCGGCGGCGATGTTCCGGCGGGCGCCGCACAGCAGATCTACCGCTCGATGTCCGACCCCGCGCGCGGCGTCGGGCTCTTGCTCGGGGAGACTCTGCGCGAGCTCGGGGTCCGCATCAGCGGACCGGTCGTCGTTGATGCGAGCGCGCCGCCGCCGCAGGCGCGCGTCCTGGCTCAGATCGAAGGTCTGTCGCTGCGCGAGCAGCTGGGGCGCATGCTGCGATTCTCCAATAACTACATTGCGGACGTGCTCGCGCTCGATCTTGCGGCGAATGTGGGAGGCAGTCCGCCCACCCAACTGTCGAGCGCTGGCTCCTTGCTCTCGAGCTTCGTGGGCCGTTTGCGCCGCATCGGTGAGCTCTCGGGCCCGGCGGGTCCACCGCTTTATAGCGGCAGCGGCCTCACGCGCGAGAATCAGCTCTCGGCCAACGATCTGATCACGCTGCTCGCCCATCAATATCACGACACGCGGCACTTCCCCGCCTTCTACGGTGCTCTGGTGGTACCCCGCGAGGCCGCGTTTTCCTTCCTGCGCACGGGCAGCGAGGCATGGCTCGATCGGGTCGCGCTCAAGACGGGAACGATGGAGAGTCCAACTTCGGTGTGCGGCATCGCGGGCTATCTGCGCAAGCGCGATGGCGGCTGGATCGCTTTCGCCGCGATCGTGAACGGCGGGCCGGGTGAGCCGCACGTTCCGCTCGAGCAAGCATTGACGGCCGAGCGCGCCGATCTCGACGAGCTCTTGGCGCGCTATTAGAGGAAAGCGATTCATGCGGATCATTGTGCTGTGGCTGGCGTGCACCCTCAGTGCCTGCGCCGCCGTGCATGCGCCCACGGCAGGCGTCCATTCCGCCGACACGGCGCACTGCGTCTCGCCCGCGAACCTCGATTTGCATCGGCTGTTGCCACCCTATCCGGCAGTGGGCTCCCAGGAAGCGCGTGGCGAGCTCGATGAGCTGTTGCGTCTGCAGAGTGAGCGTACCGCGATCCAGGCTGCGCGTGCGCGCGCCGACGTTGAGATCAGCGTGTTTCGCTTTGCCGATGCGCTCGGCAGCCCCAGCGCTTTCACCGCGTCGCATCTCCCACTCACTGCGGCACTCTTTGAGGCCGTGGATGAGGACGCATCGGCGGTGATCGGGCCTGTCAAGGATGAGTTCGCGCGCCCGCGCCCCTTCAAGCTCGAGCCGCGCCTCGAACCTTCAGTGCCGCGCTCGGGGACCGGCTCCTATCCGAGCGGACACGCTGCCTGGGCCTACACCGCCGCGCTCGTGCTCGCCGACATGGTGCCGGAGCGCCGCGAGCAGATCTTCGAGCGCGCGCGCGAGTATGCGCACAACCGCAACATCGGCGGTGTGCACTATCCGAGCGACATTGAGGCGGGACGTCTCGCGGCGACTGCGATCGCAGCGATGCTGTTCAGCTGCGCTCCCTTCCAGCACGACGAAGCGGCGGCCCAGGTGGAGCTGCGACACGCGCTCGGTCTGACTGCGCACACTGGATGAAGGACGCCTTGCGCGATAAGCATTGATTCGTCGAGCATGAGCCTTGGCCGGGGCGGGTGCTCCGGCCAAGGCATTTCGGGGGGACACTTCATGGCGCGAGCGGCTCTGCTCTGGGCTCTGATCTTCGTACCGCTGTGCGCATCGGCACAGCTGCGTCCGGATGCTCCCACGGTCCTCATCACAGGCGCGAATCGCGGCATCGGTCTTGAGCTCTCGCGGCAGTACGCGCAGCAGGGCTGGAACGTCATTGCAACGACGAGGCGCGCCGCCGATGACCCCGGGCTCGAGGCTCTGCGCGCCATCGCGGCAGGGCACCCCCAGCTCGTCATCGAGCGGATCGACGTGACCGACGGGTCCATGATTCGCGCCGTCGCCGCGAAGTATCACGATCAGCCGATCGACGTTCTCCTGAACAACGCTGCGGCCGTCGAGGACACGTTCGCGGCCGACATCAAGGCGGGAAGCATCCCGTACGATCAGATCGATTACGATGCGGCTCGGCATGACTTCGACGTGAATGCGCTTGGTCCCATGCGCATGGTCCAGGCGTTTGGCTCGAACGTCGAGCGCTCGAAGCAGAAGAAGATCGCCACCATTACCTCTCTTGCGGGTTCGCTCACTCACGGGCTCCCCGGTGCGCTGGCGATGAACTACAGCGCGAGCAAGGCCGCTCTCAACAAGTACATGGTGATGCTCGCCTTCTCCCTGAAGCCCAAAGGCGTGATGGTGGGCTTGTTCGAGCCCATCCTGGTCGCAAGCAAGAAGGACATGGCGAACGTGCGCGGCGCTGCGCCCGTCGATCAGGAGGTCGGCAAGCTCATCAAGCTGATCGCCGCCATGACTCCGGAGGACAGCGGACGAATCCGCAACTTCTCAACCGGAGCCATCGATCCGTTCTAGGTCAGTTCGAGCCCCAGCACTGTTGCGTCTGGTTGAACCGCGCCGCTGTCGACGGCCGACTGCTGACCGGTGCTCTCGAGCGTGAACGTCGCACAGGTCGTGTCCCTTGATTGCGGCGCGCCGTTTGCAGTCGCCGTGATCTCGTACGACGGCGCCGGATTGACCGGCGACGGGATGGTCACGGTGATGTTGTAGTACTGGTTGGGCGACAGCGCGGCAAGCGCCGCGCACGGCGCGCCGTTCACGTACGTGAAGGTCTGCGAGTAGCAGCGCTGCAGCTGCTGGGCGTCGAGCTGCATGGTGCGCGTCGCATCCGTGCGGTTGCCCTGGCGGATGAACTGCTGATAGGCCGGAATCGCGATCGTCGCCAGTATGGCGACGATGGCGACGGTGATCATCAGCTCGATCAGCGTGAAGCCGGCCGCAATCGGTTTGCGTTGGGTGGTCATGCTTGCTCCTCAAGAGCCCGAATGCAGGTTGATGCCGACGACCTCGGAGGCCGAGGTCGTGGCCGGCCCGTCGAGGTACACATCGACGACCTGGCCCACCTGCAACTGAGCCACCTGCGTCATCGCGGCACTGCCAGTGCGGATGATGAACAGGCGTCCATCGATCGTCACGGAGCTGACGCCCGAGATCGAGGTGACGTGTCCCGTGAGCGATGGCGCGACGAGGATGCTCGCGAGCGTCGCTGCGCTGCCGAGCCCCAGTGCGATGATCGCAGCCGCCGCCGCGACGTATGATTTGAGTGTCTTCACTGTCGTAACTCCCACCAGCCGCTGCGTTGCCGCGTTCCGCCGCGGTCGCCGGTCGACTGTACTTGCACATTGGATGTCGACACGAGCTTGCGTGCCGTGATGCCTCCCGTGTTGCCAGCGGTCGGCAGAATGGTCGCAGCCGAGGCGAATACGTTGCCCAGGTACATGGACACGGGCGCCTTGCCTCCTGAGGTATCGGCGGCGGTCAACTTGTTGTCGCCATTGATGTCGAGCTCCGGCAGCGGGAACGATCCGCCCGTCGCGAAGTTGAAGACGTTGAGATAGGCGTTGCCGCCTCCCTGACAGGAGTTCGAGTTGGGCTGATACGTGGTGAGCACGACACCGCCACCCGCCTCGATTTCCGGATTGGTCACGATGCGCTCTCCCGAGACCAGATTGAAGTCGACGTACCAGCCACGGTTGGTGGGCAACGTCACCGGATTCACGGTCGATTCGATGCGTACGGAGACTCCGCTGACGACGGCGTTCGTCAGCGTCTGCTGCACCAGGTTCGCGCGCGTCGGAGTGCCCACGAACCCGATCGGCGACGCAGATCCCGTGGGCGCATCGAACAGGCCGTACAGTGTCTGGGTTCCGGTGGTCGCGAGGTCCGAAAGTCCGAGCAGCTGACCCGTGCCGAAAAAGACCATCGTGCCCGGCAGCCGCGGATAGTCCGGATTCAACGTGACGGTCGGCGCCGTGGTGATCGGCTGGATGGTGCCCCCCGAGTCGCGGGCCTGGAAGATCACCGAGACCACCCAGTTCGCCGGATTCGGGTTGCTGATGTCGACGCGCCACATGTTGCCCTGCAGGTCACCGGCGTAGAGCACATCGAAGCCCAGCTGCGGCTCACCGTTGCTGTTGACCACGTCGACGGTCGACAGACCGTTCGCAAGAGTTGTGTTGCAGGCGCCTGCGACCAGCGAGCAAAGATCCAGCTTCTGCACGACGTTGCCGGTCTGCGGATCGAGCGCGTACAGCACGGCTTTCTGGTTAGTACTGTTGTAACCGTTGCCGGCGAATATGAGCCAGCCCGCCGCCGCCTTGGCAATCTGCGGCTGGCTGTAGGTCAGACCCAGGTCGACATCGGAGAACTCCCACAGGACATCGCTGGAGAGCGTGGCCTCATTGACGATGCCGTCGGGGTCGGTCACATCGAGCGCAAAGAGCGTGCTGCCGCCCGCCGCCTCGCTACCCACGAGCACGGTATGCCAGCTGCTGTCGGAGTACTGCACGTCGGCCGCGGCCGGCGAGCCATTCACGAAGAACTCGTGCTGCTCGTTGTAGTACGGATTTGCGAGCGCGACCAGATTCGACCAGACGCCGTTCGGCACATAAGCGAAGCGCTCGTTACCGGTGAGCGCATCGATTGCGTGCAGCATGCCGTCGTTGGCGCCGACATAGAGGATTGCGGAGCGGTTCTTCCAGCTGTTCTGGAAGGCGATGTACGAGGCCGACTGGACGTAGCTGTACGGCGCGCCGACATAGAGAGGTGAGCTGTCGACGATGTCGCCGAGCAGATGCGAGCGGTTGCGCAGCTGACCACCGTTGCGCACCTCGTGATTCGCATCGCCACGCAGGTAGTCGATTATATGGTGGCCATTGGTGTCGGGCGGGAAGGTCGCGAGCGCAGCGCCCAAGGCGGTCGTGGCCGAGACGCCTTGCGGAGCGAGCGCCGGATTCCAGCGGAACGGCGTTCCGGCGTGGGCCACCGGGTCCCAGGTGGCGATGTAACGGCCCGAGAACCAATTCTGTGCATCGAGCTGCGTCTGCGCCGACCAGATGGCGCTGCCGACGCCGGTGTTCACCTGGCCTGTGGCCGCATTGATCTGGTACGCGTTGAGGTTGCCCGTCCAGTCCTGATAGGTGTCCGAGGTCGTGAACTGGGCGAGGTACGCGATCGAACCGTTGTGCAGGCCCGTCGAGTTCACCGATGTCGAGGCGGTGGACTGAGTCGTCGCGAGCACCTGCGCAAGAATGGCTTGCATGTCGGTTGTGAGCTGTGCGGCGCTCGTCGCTGGAAAGTACGCATTCGTGGCGCCGGCCACAGCCAGTGACGTGAGCGTATACGCCGCCTGCTGGTTCTTGCTCGGATCGACGCCGGCCCCGAGGCCGATGACGTACGTCTTGACGCCGTTGGTCGGCAGCCCCGGCGTCGGGATCGTCAACATGGCGGCGATCTGGGAAATCGCATCCGTCAGCGCCTGATCGTTGGTTGCGACCAGCGAGCCCGTGCCGGGCGGCGCGGGCTCATCGAACGTGGCGGACACACCAAAGTCGGTCGCCGGCTTCGCGCCGAGCGGCGGCCAGTTGTGCCCGGCGAGATCCAAAGTCGGCAGACCGTCGGTGACGAGCACCGTATAGGGTGTCGCGGGACAGCCATTGGAAGTGGGCGGGTGCGTCAGCCAGAACTGCTTGGCTTGCTTCATCATGCCGCCGGTCGGCGACTGGAAGGTCTGCGCCTTGATCTCACCCGTACCTGTGTTATTGGTTTCAGGAGCGAGATAGGGCGTGAAGTTCCCGATGGCATTCGCCACCGTCGTCGAAGTCGGCACCGCACCAGCCGACGTCATGCCCACGAGCAATGCGGCGCTGTTGCCGCTTTGACCGCTGCCGTAGCCGAAGCCTCGCTTGATGTACATGACATCCGGAGAGCCCGGCACGAAGCCCGCATTGGTGGGCCCGGTCACGGTGTTGCAGCCGGATCCATACGCAGACAGCACCCCGCCGACTTCGTAGCTGCCGAGATTGTAATTGATGAGCGTCGGTGGGCCGACCGCGACACAGACCGTGCCGCCACCGCCGTAGAGAATATCGTTCACGTCGGGGTCATCGCTGCTGAAGCCGACGTTCATGTACAGATTGTTGAACAGATTCAGTGCGCCGTAGCGTCCGACGAGACCCTGGCAGGAAGAGTTCACCGGGTTGGCGCCGTTCTGAGGAATCAGATAGCAGGGATTCGGCACCTGCTCCGCGGGCGGCACGGCGGGAACGTTGGTGAACGTGAAGTCCGTGCCGGTCGGGCTCATCTCGTACACCATCGTATTGTAGAAAGTCGCGCCGCCGTTCTTGTAGTCCATGAGCGCGAAGTCGACGACGGCCATGTAGGTGTCGAGCACTGCCGTGATGCCGGCCTTGGCCACATTGAGGCGGCTCGGGGAATTGTCGTACAGCGTTCCGGCGATATTGACCGTGTAGGGGGCCTGGCCCAGGGCGCCGGGATTCAGCGGCGGCGTGAAGCCGACCGGTATCGTGAAATTGACGGGTGAGCTCGATGCGTTCAATCCCGCGAAGGGCGCTCCGAGCGAGCCGGACCCGGTCATGATGGCGCCCGACAGATTGCCGTCCATCGACTCGGAGTTGCCCATTGCGAAGAGGATCTGCGGATGAGCGGGCATGGGAATCGTGAGGGGCATCTGCGAGATCGCGATGGGCACCGGCGGAGGTGCGGAGTGCAACGTGCTCGTCGTTCCGACGCAGAGCACTGCAGCGGCGATCATCGTCGCCGACGCTCGTCCCAGAACGGTGATCCAGTGCCTGTTCATAGAATGTCTCTCGGTTGCGATTTCCGAATCAGTACTGCGCGATGCTCTGCAGCGTCACCGAAGAGCTGGCATCGCCGCCGGTGCCATTGACGGTGACTCGCGCCACGGTTTTGGGCTGCATCTGATACATGCTGGTGGCCATCGGGTCGCCGGCGCCCGAGACCGTGGGAAACTGCTCGATGACCACGTTCGGCGGTGCGACCGGGACGCTCGACATCGCCGGACCGTTGTAAGCAATCGCTGAGGCGATCCAGTTCGGCTGATCGACGATGCTTCCGGCGCCGGCAATCTCCGTCATAAGATCGTACGTGCCGCCGGCGTTGGCCGAGAAATTGGTGGCCCAGGCGGCATCTCCGACCAGTGCCTGCTCGGTCTGTCGCAGTCCCGCCTCGGCGGACTCCATCGCGAGCTGATGGTTGTCATCGTTCTGCGCCATGCGCTCTTCGACGGTCTGCATCCGCGCGGCGGTGACGCCGATGACCGTCAGCACGAGCAACAGGATCAGCGATATGAAGAGTGCCGTTCCGCTCTGGCGTGCGCGCTGAATGGGGGTTTTTCTTCGCATGTGCCTGTCCTGTCAGTTCAACTGATTGCGCAGGGCGATCGTGACCGTGAATACGCGCCGCTTGCGGCTGTCGACCGGCGCGGTGACTTGCGTGCCGAGCAGGTTGTAAACCTGTGGCGCGGGAGTGAGCGCCTGGCCTGTCTGCGGCGGGCTTGCCGCGAGCAGCGCGACCTGCACACTCACCACCGAGCCGAAGTCGGTGACCGCATCGGCCGTGACGTACTCGGTCGCGCTCAGCGCGCCCGTCGTGTCGACGCCGTAGAGCACCTGCATGTTTTCGACGTCGGGAACGAGCTCCTCGTCCGTGAACGTTGCCGGGCCGTTCGCACCATTCAAGTCAAGGCGCCTGAGGGCGGCGTCGCCGTCCTGGCCGATGCCGATGTAATAGACGTACGTGGTCAACGGTTGCACGACCGCGCCGGCCACGAATGGCCGCGTGAGCGAGGCTTGTGCATTGCCCGGAGGCCCGATGCCGCCGCCGAAGCTGATGACCGCAGGAGCGCCACCGGCAATGGCGCTGATTTGAAACGCCGCCGATTTGGTGCAGTCCGATACCGCGGCGATCTGTCCTACCTGGAAACCGGTCGAGCCCGTGACGTTGAGGATCGCTGCGCCGGTGAGCGCATCGAGCGTCGTGTACACGGGTTTGACCTGCGGAATGCTCGAGCGCAACACCAGGATGTCGCTGTTCGTCACCTGATTGTTGGTCGCAGCGGTGAACTCGGCATCGAGTGTGAATTCGGGAGTGCCCGTCACGGGATCGATCGCTGGATCGGCGTTCCAGTTGCCCGCTCCTGCCCCGGCCACTTGCGTCGCGGGTTGTACGAAGGCATCCCCAGGTGCGGTATTGGCGGACTCGAAGCCGCCGACCGCGTAACGGAAATCGAACTGCAGCGGCGAGGCCACCCAGTTGAGATAGTCGAGACTCGTATTGACGTCCGCATGATTGCAGGCGAACCAGCCTGCGTTGCGGGCGGACTCCTCGATGAAATTGGTCGCGAAGCGGCCGCCGTCGGTGACTGCCGCGACGCCAGTCGTGGATTGATATGCCGCGCGCGAGCCTACGAAGACCGAGACCACCGCGACGGTCACGACGAGCGAGAGCATGATGGCTACCATCATCTCGACCATGGAAAAACCGCGTAGACGGCGCATCACAGCTCAGTCTCCAGTGTGACGGCCATGGTCGAAGCACCGTTGCCGAAGGTTTGCTGGGCGACGGCGTCACTCCATTGCACGGTGATCGTCGCCATGGTGATGGTGGCGCCCGTGACGGGATCGGCCGACTGCGCGGTGACGACCGTGCCGTCACCCGTCGGAAGATCCCCGAGCATCGCGTTCTTCCACCTGTACAGGTCGTACTGAGCGAGCTGTCCGCTGACGGTGCACGGCGAGGCCGCGGTGCACGTGAATCCAGGATTGCCGTACGCGCCGAGAGCGACGTTGTATAAGCCGCTGACCGCATCCTGCTGGTTCGCACGCATGTCATCGAGGATGCTGTACGCAAGCGAGGTCGCCTGGCTGCGCATATAGGCGCTGTCATTCGCGCGCGATGAGAACATCATCAGCTTGCCGATTCCGAGCAGCCCGATGCTCAGCACGACGAGCGAGACGAGCACCTCGAGTAGTGTGAAACCGTCTTGATGAGCTCTTGGAGTATTCATGCGCACGACATCGCCTCAGGGGCACGCGAGAGGGTTGTTGTTGAGATCGAAGCCCGGCGTCAGCGAGGCCACGACATTGCCGGTGACGTTCAGCTGCAGGTAGCGCGCTTGAGTGGGACCGCGCACGTCGCACAGCCTGAAGGCGGCCGCCGTGTTCGAAAGGCCGGTCGATGAAAACGTGATCGTATTGACGGCGCCGGCACGCACAGTGGTTCCGGTTGGCTGGGCACCGGCCACTTGCACGGGCGTTGCGCCCGCGGCTGTGCTCAGCACGATCCAGCCCGTCTCCCAGGTGTTCGCACCGCTGCAGGATGTGCCGTTCGCCGAGGCACAGATCTGCACGGATGTGTCTTCCTTGATGGCTTCGGCACGCGCGGCGTACAGCGCCATCGACAAAGAGCTGGACCCCGTCATGAGCCGGTCGTTCTGGAGGAACGTCCGAAAGGCGGGCACCGCAAGGGAGAGCAGAATCGAGCCGACCGCGAGCGTAATGAGCATCTCGATGAGCGTGAAGCCCCGCGCGTGGCAACCGAATTGGTGTCTGACCGTTGTCATGGAGCGCAGTCTGTGCGGGGCTTGCATCCGGATACGTGACGGGTTTCACAGCGCCCTGGCCGCTCAGTGGCGGGCCGACAGATGGCCCATGAGCGCCGATGAGCGGTCGCGGGCACTGTGCGCCCGGACACACTTCGTCAAATTGGATCTATTGCGCGACCAGTGCCTGGGCCTGTTCGGCCCAGAACACGGCATCGACGTAGGCTGCGCGGATCAGCTCAGCGGAGATGCTGCCGAAGCTGACGTGCCGCCACGCCGCGCGCTCGTAGGCGCGCACGCATTTGAGCGCCTCGCCCAGCTCGCCTTCCTCGGCAATGAGAGCCCGCTCGACCGGTGCGGCGAGCGGCAGCTCATCCACGATCTGCTCGGTCGGGATGCCCGTCAGCACATCGAGCAGTGAGAAAAGACCGGTGATGAAGTACGGGCCCGTCTCGGCCGCGCCGCCGAGCCGGCCGAGCTGCTCGCACATGCGGGCACGGGCCATCGCCGTGACAAAGAGGTTCGGCGGACGGGCCTCGAAACCTTGCAGAGCGACGAGCGCGCACAGCTGCCGCAGGCTTTCGATACCGAGTATCACGATGGCCTGGCGGATGGACTGCACCCGCCGCGGCAGATTGTAGTAACTCGAGTTGATGCAGCGGAGCACGCGGTAAGAGATGGACAGATCCTGCGACACCAGCCGCTCGACCTCTTCGATGGAATAGTCCTCGTTCTGCATGGCTGCAACGAGACGCAGTGTGCCGAGGCGGCTCGAGGGCACACGCTGTGCCGCGAAGGTCTGCGGCCGCTCCAGGAAATCGCCCTGAAATCCCTCGAATCCGAGCTGATGGCAGTGCTCGAACTGCTCGATGGTGTCGACCACCTCTGCGATGAGCCGCAGTCCTCGGCGCACCAGGCCCGGCGCGATCTGCCGCAACTCATCGGGCGTGTGCCGAGTCACATCGAGCTTCACGATGTCGACGAGATCGAGCAACGCGGGCGCCCCATGCGCGGGCGCGTAATCATCGAGCGCGATCCGGTGGCCGCGCTCGCGCAGCGCGCGGATGCCCTCCACCAGAGCGGGATTCTGCGCATCGGCTTGCATTACTTCGATGACGACGCGGTCGGGATGGATGGACAGCGGCAGGCGCGCCGCGAGCAGTTGCGCTGGATAGTTGATATGCACCGGCAGACCGCCGGCGAGGCGATCGAGTCCGATTTCCAGAGCCGCGTCGGTGACGACGCGCAGCGTCGCATCACTGGCAGGCGTATTGGCGCCAAAGGGCGGCAACGGATCGGCGTACAGGAGCTCGTATGCCACCACCGTCATGGCCGGCCCGTAGATGGGCTGGCGCGCCACGAGCGCGAGCGTGCTCGGAGTCGTGACTTGCTCCGCTTCGGTGACGGAGCGCTGAACTGCCGTGGGCGTGCTCATGGATCTGCCGCTGTTGCGATGACAAAGCGTAGCGAGCCGCGCGCCCTCAAGCAGTGTGGCGTCGCACAGCTTTTGGCAAATGGCCTGATCGACTATGTCAAATCCGACGTCAGATCCGTTCGCTCAGAAGCCGAAGCTGAGCGTTGCGAAGTCCTGCCCCCGGTTTGGAAAGCGGATGCTCGCATTGGACCAGTGGCGCAGGGTCAACTCCACGATTTCCCCGTGACTGCCGACGCTGAAGCGGACTCCGAGCTGTGGCGCGAAGTTCCAGTGCGTGGAGTTCAGCGCGTCGGATTGCGACTTGAATGAGGCTCCGAGCCCCAGATAGACGAGCCCCCATGGCTCGCGCAGCAATCGCCATCGTCGGGTGAACGATGCCGCCCAGTAGGGTGGCACCGTGAGCGAGATATGCTCGTGCGTGCTCACGAAGGTTTGCGTGCTCGAGAAACGAAAGCCGCCGAGCTCGTACCGATCCTGATCGAGCACCACGGTGACAGGGATGACGATCCCACGGCTGCTTTGAAAGTAGCGATACGTCGCGCCAATGCCGGCGAGGACGTTGCAGTCATCGCAGAACGGCAGCTCCTCGGCAGCGCGCAGCGGCGCCGGCGCCAGGGCACTGGCCACGACGAGCGCAAGCGCGAGCGCCAGCTCTTTGAACGGCACGCTTCGTGCTGGTCGCCGCTCGCGTTTCAGGATGGACGCGAGAACGCAGGAGTAAGTCATGCTGAATGGTATGAAGGTCGCGATTCTTGTTGCTGATGGATTCGAGCAAGCCGAGCTCGCAGAGCCGAAGAAGGCTCTCGAAGAGCAGGGTGCCGAGACCCGCATCGTCTCACCCGCCAAAGGCGAGGTGCAAGGCTGGAAGCACTTCGATCACGCCGATACGTTCCGCGTGGATGTGCCGCTCGATTCCGCGGACGCCGGTGACTTCGACGCGCTGCTCTTGCCGGGCGGCGTTGCGAACCCGGACCAGCTGCGCACCATGCCCCGGGCCGTGCAGTTCGTGCGCGAGTTTTTCGAGGCCGGCAAACCCGTCGCCGCGATCTGCCACGGACCCTGGACCCTGATCGAAGCTGGTGCGGTCAAGGGCCGCAGGATCACATCCTGGCCCTCGCTGCAGACGGACTTGCGCAATGCGGGGGCGAACTGGGTAGACCAGGAGGTCGTCCTGGATCGAAACCTCGTCTCGAGCCGCAAGCCCGCCGACATTCCGGCATTCAATCGTCAGATGATCAAGCTGTTCGAGGCGCGACCCGCACACTGAGACATCGAATCTGACTGACCAACGCGCACCGGGCATCGCGCCCGGTGCGCCTGTGCGGCTACACTAGAGCATGCCTCCGGGCTCCGCCGCACCCGCCCCCGCGCCACTCTTCCCGAGAGCCTACCGCGCATGGCTCCTTGGCATGCTGGTGGCCATCAACGCGTTGAATCTGGCGGACCGCCAGGGCCTTGCCGCCGTTGCGCAGGCGATCAAGCTCGACTTGAAGTTCAGCGACGCGGATCTGGGACTGATCCAGGGACTCCCGTTCGCGCTCTTCTATACGCTCATGGGTCTGCCGCTCGCACGCATGGCCGAGCGGCTGAGCCGTGTACGCATCATCTCCGCATGTCTCGCACTGTTTGGCGTCATGGTCGCGCTGTGCGGCACGGCGAACAGCTTCTGGCGACTGCTGCTGTTTCGCATCGGCGTCGGGATCGGCGATGCAGGATTCGTCACCCCGGTCGCCTCCTTGATCGGTGATCACTATCCGATGAATCGCCGAGCCTCGGCCATGTCGATCATCTGGCTCGGTGCACCGATCGGCGTCATCTGTGGCTCGACACTCGGCGGATGGATGGCCGAGCACGTGAGCTGGCGCGCTTCGTTCGTCGCGATCGGGACGCCCGCGCTGCTGGTCGCGCTGCTTGCGTTCCTGACGCTGCGGGATCCGCCGCGCGGGATGTCCGAAGCGACGGCGCCGCTCCAGCGCACGCCGCCGCCCATCTGGACGGTGCTGCGATTCGTGCTTCTCCAAGCGTTCGATGTGTCACATCCTGATCGGGTGCGCTCTTGCGGCGACCGCGATGAACGGCATCGGTCAGTTCCTCGGCCAGTTCCTGATACGCAACTTTCATCTGGGATTTGCGTCTGCGGGTCGCCTGATCGGATCGATCGCGGTGGTCTGGCATGGCCTCGGGGCTTGCTCTGGGCGGCTTCGGGGTCGACTGGGCCGGGCGCTTGGACAAGCGCTGGTACGTATGGGGTCCGGCGCTCGGGCTGGTGTTCGCTGCTCCGCTTTTCGTGCTCGGATTCAATCAACCCACCATTGCGTGGACGGCGGTCGTGCTCGATCGTGGCGCACGTGTCGATGTTCCTGTATTACACGCCCACGCTGGCGATGGCGCAGAACATGGTCGGTGCGGACATGAGGGCGTCCTCGGCATTCGTGTGTCTCGATCGTGCTCGGACTCGTCGGTATCGGGCTCGGACCGACGCTGCTCGGCATCCTGAGCGATCACTATGCGGCGCATGCATTCACGCTCGGCGCCTACGCGGTCATCTGCCCCGGCGGGCGAGCGGTGGCGGGCTCCTCGGCCGCACTCGCGCAGGCATGCAGCAGCGCCTCGGCGCTCGGCATCAAATACGCGCTGATGACGCTGTCACTGCTTTGTCTGTGGTCTGCAGCGCATTACCTGCTCGCAGCGCGCAGCCTGCGTCGCGATCTCGAAACACATTACGTGCCTGAGACCGGACCCGTGCCTGCGGCGGCGCGTTAGGGGTAAGTCCATGAAGGTCGCCACGCGCGCAGCCGGTATCGCCTTCGCCCTGATCGGGCTCGCAGGCCTGCATCCGGCCCTCTCGCATCATTCCTTCGCGATGTTCGATCACGATCATCAGATCAAGCTGGCGGGCACGGTGAGTCAGTTCGACTGGACCAACCCCCACGTCTACATCGAGCTGGACGCGGCGGACGCAGCGGGTGTGATGAAGCACTACACCATCGAGTGCGCGAATCCCGGAATCCTCGACCGCGTCGGCTGGAAGTTCAACATGATCAAGGTCGGCGACAAGATCACGACGATCATCGCGCCGCTGCGGACCGGCGAGCCGGGCGGACTGCTGAAGCAGGTGACGCTGTCCGACGGGCAGAATTCAGCAACGGCGGCCCGGCAGGCAAGCCCAACATCCAGTGAGGCAGTGCTCATGTGCGCGAGCATCTTCGAATCTGCGCTGCTCGACGGTGCTGTCGTGACTCTCACCATTCGGAGACGCGCTTGGGGCACCGCAGGCGCAGCGCGCCGAACGCAACCGGCCTCACCGGCACCTGGGACCGCTACCGCAGCGGGGCGCGAATCACGACCCACGCTACACCTCGCGCACGCCCGCGCCCGACCGCCCCTCAAGCCTGAATACAAGACCGAGTGGCATGCGCAGCAGAAGGCGGCAAGCGAGGCGCGATGCGCGCGGCCAGCCGCTCTACAGCAACTACGCGCACTGCCTTGCCCGATGGGATGCCCGCCATGATGATGGCCATGTTTCCGATGGAAGTGCTGCAGACTCCGGGGCAGATCACGATCATTCAGGAAGCCTACAACCAGGTGCGCCGCATCTACCTTGATGAGAAGCAGATGCCGGTCGAGGACGCCGAGCCCGGCTACTGGGGCACTCGGTCGGTCACTGGCAGGGCGACACACTCGTCGTCAACACGGTCGGCATCAAGGACAAGGTTCGCTTCCGCGATGTTCCGCACAGCGATCAGATGCAGATCGACGAGCGCATCAGGCTCTTGGCGCCCGACAAATTCAAGGACCGAGATCACGGTCGACCGATCCGGCGTACCTGACGCAGCCGTGGAGCTTCACCTGGACCTATCAGCGCCGGCCCGGCTACAAGATGCTCGAGTACGTGTGCGAATCGAACCGCGAGTACCAGGATCCGCAGACCGGCGGCACGCGCATGCGCCTCGGCGCACCCGCCCCGCACTGACCCGCCGCCCGCGCGGACGGGCACATAGTAAACATTGATATAATAACACTCGTTATTATATACTCTGTCAATCTTCCGCCCGTCTCGGACCGACATGGACCGCTACCAGAACTTTGGCTTCCTGCTCAAGGATGTGAGCCGCTTGTACACCCGCCGTTTCGAGGACCGTGCCCATGCGCTGGCGCTGACCCTGCCGCAATGCAAGGCGCTCGCGTATCTCGCCAAGAACGAAGGCGTCAGTCAGAAGCGGCTGGCCGAGCTCATCGACGTGGACCCGATGAGTCTGGTGCGGATTCTCGATCGGATGCAGGCCGACGGCTGGGTCGAGCGTCGCTCCGACCCCGAGGACCGGCGGGCCAGGTCTCTGTGCCTCACCGAGAAGGCAAAGCCCCTGGTACAGGAGATCTGGCGGCTCGCGGCCGAGACGCGGGCCGAGACCCTGCACGGACTGGCTCCGGATGAGCGCGAGGCGCTCATGGGTCTGCTCGAGCGCATCCACGCCAACCTGCAGAGCGCGGAGGCGATGCGATGAGCGCGGTGATGCAGGAGAAGAAACCGGACTCTCCGCCGCGCGTTACGGAGCTGCGAGACTCTGCCGCCCCGGCGCCCAAGACCTTGCGACAGCGACTGCGGCTTCCCCTGATGGTCGGCGTCCCGGTGCTCGTTCTGCTTGGCGCACTCTATTACTACATTCTTGGCGGCCGCGAGCAGTCCACCGATGATGCGTATGTTCGCGCAGCGCAGGTCACGATCAGCTCCAACGTCTCAGGACGCGTGAGCGAGATCGACGTACACGACAATGAGCAGGTGCGCACGGGCCAGACACTCTTTCGGATCGACGAACGGCCGTTTCGGATCGCGGTGGAGGAAGCGCAGGCGCGCCTCGATGCCGCTCGCCTGCAGATCGCGTCGCTGAAGGCCACCTATCACCGGCAGGTCGCGGATCTGCGCGCGGCCGAGAGCGCGAGCATTTCGGCAGCACGACACGATCGGCAGTCGCGGCTGCTCGCCAGTCCGGCATCTCCTCGCAGATCCAAGTCGATCACGCACTCATGGTCGCGCAAGACGGCGCAGCAGAGAGTCGCGGCGCGCAGCAGCAGATCACCGTCGCGCTCGCGAACCTCGGCGGCAATCCCGATGTCGCACCCGGAGCAGCACCCCCTAGTGCAGCAGGCGCAGGCGAGCTGGACCGCGCGCAGCTGAACCTCTCCTACACCGTGATCGCGGCGCCCATCGACGGCATCGTGACCAAGGTCGAGCAGCTGCAGGTCGGCGATTACATCAATGCGGCGACTGCCCGGTCTTCGCGCTGGTCTCGACGCACGACGTGTGGGTCGAGGCCAATTTCAAGGAGGTGCAGCTCACCTACATGCGCGCCGGGCAGTCCGCGAGGTGAAGATCGACGCCTATCCGGGCCGCGCCTTCAGGGCGCGCGTCGTCAGCGTCAGCCCCGGCACCGGCTCGCAGTTCTCGCTGCTGCCGCCGGAGAACGCCACCGGCAACTGGGTCAAGGTCGTGCAGCGCGTGCCGGTGCAGACTCCAGCTCGACCGACGCGGCACCGCCGCTGCGCTCCGGCCTGAGCGTCAAGGTGTCGGTCGACACGCAGTATCAGCGTCGACACTCGGATTCGGCGCTCGCCGCGCTGACGCGCGAGCCCGCGGAGCGCGTCGGCCGCCGACTGACGTGCGCAATCGGCGACGGCAGCGCCGACGACCCGGCGCCGGCCGCACCGCGGGCTCATCACGCTCTCCGTGATGCTCGCCTCGATCCTGCAGGCACTCGACAACACCATCGCCAACGTCGCGCTGCCGCACATGCAGGGCAGCCTGTCGGCGACGCAGGACCAGATGGCCTGGGTGCTGACCTCGTACATCGTCGCCGCGGCGATCATGACGCCGCTCACCGGCTGGCTCGCCGGCCGCGATCGGCCGCAAGCGGCTGTTCCTGGTGTCGGTCGTCGGTCTTCACGCTCGCCTCGGCGCTGTGCGGCATGGCGCAGTCGCTGCCGCAGATCGTGCTGTTCCGCCTGCTGCAGGGCCTGTTGCGGCGCGGCGCTGGTGCCGATGTCGCAGGCGGTGCTGCTCGACATCAACCCGCCCGAGCGGCACGGCCGCGCGATGGCCATCTGGGGCATGGGCGTGCTGCTCGGGCCCATCATCGGGCCCGCGCTCGGCGGCTGGCTCACCGACAACTACAGCTGGCGCTGGGTGTTCTACATCAACGTGCCGTTCGGCATCCTCGCGGTGCTCGGCATGCTCGACGCTTCATGCCGCGAGACGGCAGTGCGGCGCAATCGCGCTTCGACTTCTTCGGCTTCGCAGCGCTGAGCCTCGCGCATCGGCGCGCTGCAGCTGCTGCTCGACCGCGGGCAGCTCAAGGACTGGTTCAGCTCCACCGAGATCTGGATCGAGGCCGATGGTCGCGGCCGTCGCCTTCTATCTGTTCATCGTGCACACGCTCACGGCCACGCGAGCCCTTCGTCAGCCCGCCGCTGTTCAAGGACCGCAATTTCGTCACCGGCAACGTGTTCATTTTCATGGTCGGCGTCGTGCTGTTCGCGACGCTGGCGCTGCTGCCGCCGCTGCTGCAGGACCTGCATGAGCTACCCGGTGTTCCACGACCGGCCTGGTGACGGCACCGCGCGGCGTCGGGCACGCTTGTCGCGATGTTCGCTCGTCGGCCGGCTGGTCGGGCGCGTCGACGCGCGCGCCTGATCATCGGCAGCGGGCTTCGCGCTGACCGCATTTTCGGCTGTGGCAGATGACGCAGCTTCTCGACCTGCAGATGGACAGCATGCCGATCGTCTGGTCGCGGCCTCGTGCAGGGAGTCGGCACCGGCTTCGTCTACGTGCCGCATCGCCGCCCTGAGCTTTGCGACGCTGCGCGCCGCATCTGCGCAACGAGGGCACGGCGATGTTCAACCTGGTGCGCAACGTCGGCAGCAGCATCGGCATCTCGGTGGTGCAGGCGCTGCTTACACGCAACACGCAGATCGCTGCATGCCGCGCTCGCCGAGCACATCGACTCCCTACGGCTGGCGAACTCGCAGGCAAGAGCGGCATACTACCTCGGCACGGCGCACGGGCTTGCCGCGCTCAACGCCAGTGTGACGCGCCAGGCCGCGATGATCGCCTACAACGACGACTTCAAGCTGCTGCTCGTGCTGACTCTGGCCATCATTCCGCTGCTGGTGGTGCTGCGCTCGGGTCGCCCGTCAGTTGCCGCCCCAGTTGCCGCCGACTAGCGCCCTGTCCTCGGAGAGTCACTCCATGGTATCGAACTCATTCCTTCGATCTTTGGCCTTCGGGACGCTCGCGGCGGCGCTCGGCGCCTGCACCCTCGGACCCGCTTTCAAAAGGCCCGCCGAGCCGGCGACCACCGCCTATCTTCCTGCCGAGGAAGGCGCCGAAGCGGGCCAGGGCAGCGAGGGCCAAAGCGCATTCTCTCAGCGCATCCTGCTCGGGACGCAGCCACAGGCGAGCTGGTGGAGCGTGTTCGACAGTCCGGAGCTCGATCGACTCATCGCCCAGGCCATCGAGCGCAACCAGACGCTCGCGGCTGCGAAAGCCTCGCTGGATCAGGCGCAGGAGCTCTTGAGCGCGGAGACCGGCACGCGCTATCCGCAGATCAGTCTTGACGCCGGTGTGGGCCGGCAGAAATACGGCGCCGAGTTCCTGGGCTCCCTCTCGGTGCCGCCCTTCACCTATTTCGCCGTCGGACCGACCGTTCGCTATACCCTCGATTACACCGGCGGCATCGCGCGCTCCATCGAGCAGCGCGCGGCGCTCACCCAGTATCAAAGGAGCGAGCTCGATGCGGCGTATCTGTCCCTGACGGGCAGCATCGTGACGCAGTCGCTCATCATCGCATCGGCCCGCGCGCAGATTCAGGCGACGAGCGATCTGCTCGCCGAGGACCGGAACAACCTCAAGCTGGTGCAGTCGGCCTTCGAGAATGGCTCGGTCTCGAAGGTCGATGTGCTGACGGCGCAAAGTCAGCTTGCAAGCGATGAGACTGAGCTGCCGCCGCTGCGCCAGGAGCTGGCAGTGGCGCGCCACGCGCTCGCCGTGCTCGTGGGGAGTCCTCCGGCCGATCTTGGGCCCGCGACTTTCGAGCTCGGCCGGATGACGCTACCGCGAGAGCTGCCGGTGAGCCTGCCTTCGCAGCTCGTGCACCGCAGGCCGGACATCCTGGCCGCCGAAGCGCAGCTGCATGCGGCGACGGCTGCAGTCGGAGTCGCGACCGCCAATCTTTATCCGCGCATCACGCTCACGGCGACGCTCTCGGAGCAGGCGGCGCGACCCGAGAAGCTGTTCGATGCCTCGAGCACGGCCTGGAGCCTGATCGGCGGGCTCACCGCGCCCCTCTATGACGGTGGACGGCTACGGGCGGAGCGGCGCGCAGCGCTCGATGCGCTGAACGTCAGCGCCGCACGCTATCGGCAGACCGTGCTGCAATCGTTCGCTCAGGTTGCCGATGTGCTCGATGCGCTCACGCACGACGCCGATCTGCTCGCCGCACAGTCGAATGCACTGCAGACGGCACAGAGCAGCGTCGCGCTGGCACGTGAGAGTTATTCCGCAGGCAACAGCGGCGTCCTTGAGGTCGTGGATGCGCAGCGCAGCCTGCAGCGCGCACAGCTCGGTTACCTGCGCGCGCAGGCCCAGCAGTACCTCGACACGACGCAGCTGTATCTGGCGACCGGCGGCGTGGTGCCGCCGAGCTGACGGGCTCAGCGCCTGTGCGGATCCCCGGGTAGCTGCGGTGTCGCATTGGGCTCGGCGGGCTTGCGCTCGACGCGCGTCGAAGGCAGCCCGCTCACGCGTCGTTCCCTGCGCAAGGCGAGCGCCTTGACGAACAGAGCGAGCGCGATCCATGCCAGGAGAATCGCCAGCGGTATGGCTGCGATGAGCGGCCAGATCACGGCCGCCACGGCTAGCCCGAGCACGAACGCGCCCACGATGGCGACGAGCCGCGATTCGGTCGGGGCGAGCACGCGCTGATCGGTGAGCGCCGCCCCCACCGCACGCCCGAGCCGCAACGCGCCGGCTGCGGCGCGCGAGGCACTGCCTCCCGAGCGCGATCCACGCATGCGCGGACGCGTCGCGTAGTGCCGCGCGGCCGCGATGGGACCGCGCCGGCGTCGCAGCACGATCTCGGTCGCATTCGTCAGGTCATCCTCGTACATGCGCTCCATGCGACCAGCGAAGTCCCGATCCTCCACCAGGGCATCGAGCTCGTAGTTGCCGATCCAGCTCGCGATGTTGAGGTTGCTCGAGCCGACGCGGGCCCAGCGGCCGTCAGCGACCGCGGTCTTGGCGTGCAGCATGGAGCCTTTCCATTCGAACACGCGCACGCCCGCCTCGAGCAGGGGCCGATAGCCGGCTTGTGAGAGCCGTCGAACGACCGGAATGTCGGTCGCGCCGGGCACGAGCAGCCGCACGTCGACGCCGTCGAGCGCAGCCGCCCGCAGCGCCTGCACGTAAGGCGGAATGCCGGCAAAATAGGCATCGGTGATCCAGAGCGAGCGCCGCGCTGCGGCCGCGATCAGCTGGTCGAGTCGCAGGATCCCTGCCGTACCCGGGGCGCTTGCGACGATGCGAAGTGCGACCGGTCCGACCGAGTCATCCGCCTCCTCGGCGGGTGGTATCTCCCGCGCGAGCGGCATGCCGGTCGCCGACCAGACTTGCTCGAAGGCGCGCTCGATCTCCCGCAGCGCCGGTCCACGCACCTCGATGCCCGTGTCGCGCCAGGGCGCGAGGCCGCGTGCTCGATCTCCCGCCCACATGCGACCGATGCACAGGCCGGTCACGAACCCGACGCGGCCGTCGACGGCAATCATCTTGCGGTGGTCGCGATGCAGCCAGCTGAAGGGCCCACTCGGGCGCGGCGGATTGAAGCAGCGCACCTCGATGCCGGCCTCCCGCAGCCTGCGCCAGTAGCGGCGCGAGCTCTTGCCGAGACATCCGACCCAGTCGTAGATCAGGCGCACCCGCACCCCCGTCCGCGCGCGCTCCGCGAGCGCGTCCGCGAACTCGAGGCCGGTGGAATCCTCGCAGAACAGATAATTCTCGAAGCAGATGGTGCGCTCGGCCCGCCCGATCGCCTCGAGCCAGGCGGGGTAGTTCTCCGTCGCATCCTTCAGGAGGCGCACGGCATTGCCGCGCACGAGCGATGCGCCCGCCGCGCGTGTGAATGCCTGATCCAGAAGCTGAGCGTCGTGCGTCAGCGACACCGGCAGATCCGCCTCGGAGGCGGCTGCAGGGGGGGCAAGCGCCACATCGGCGCCGAGGGTCTCGGGGGCCTTCATGCGTTGCTTCCGGAACTGGGACATCACTATAGCCCAGGCTGGACGCGGCACTTCGCCGAGCGCATATTGTGGGCACATGGCGAGAGCGGGGTCGTCGCCTCGGGGTCTGGGCGCATGACGGAGCCTTCCGACGCGAATCTGGAAGCATTGCGGGCGCGTGCTCGCGAGCGAATAGGACAGGGCAGGCTACCTGGGCGGCCGGCTTCGCGTACCTGGGGCGGACCGGGCTCCGGGATGTCGTGCGACCTGTGCGACAACGCCATCCTCAGCAATGAGCCTGAGTTCGAGCTGCAACTCGAGCCGCATTCCCCTGTGGTCGTGCGCTTCCACCGGCGCTGCCATTCCGTCTGGGAGGCGGCTCGCCACGAGTCGATGCAATGGACTGCGGTCGCGCAAGCTGGCCCCGCCCATCGGGACGCCCGTAGAGGCACGCATCACCATGGCGGAAGGCCGCTCGGTGATTCTCGATGTGATGATCTGCCAGCCCGACGCGGGCGCGGGCTCACTGGTGTGGCTCAATGCGACGACGCGTGCCCCGCTTCCACCTGGCTGGGAGCCCATCGAGTGGCGCCGATCCGCGCGCACCGCCCCCGAGCCTGCGACGCCGGTCGAGACGAGCGTACCGAAACGCGCCTGAGCTATGTTATGAGGGGTGTGAGCGCGCACCAGGAGTAACACCTCATGAATGCCCAGGTTCCGATGCAGCGGCGCCATTTCCTGCAGGCGAGCGGAGTTCTGACGGGAGTCATCGTCGCGGGAAGTCCGCTTTGTTTGATCGCTCCCGCTCGAGCCTGGGCCGTGGATCTGAAGAGCCTGACGAGCGACGAGGGGCGCACACTCCTTGCCGTCACCCGCACCATTGCGCCGCATGATGGCCTTGATGAGTCTGCCTACGCTCTGGTCGTGAGCTCCGCGGATGCGGATGCGTCGAAGGACGCCGCCACGCTGGAGCTGCTGCGATCCGGGCTCAGGGGATTGGGGCCGCAGTTCGCAGCTGCAAGGGAGTCCCAGCGCGTGCGTGCACTGCAGGCGATCGAGGCGACGCCCTTCTTTCAGACGATGCGCGTCAAGACGCTGAGTGTGCTGTACGCGACCCCCATGGCCTACGCCCATTTCGGCTACGAGGGTGAAGCATTCTCCAAGGGCGGGTATCTGTTTCGCGGCTTCAACGATCTTCGCTGGCTGCCCGATGTCCCGCTCGAGGCAAGCGGTCCGGTGCCGGCGCAGACCAGTTAGGGGGAACTCATGGCATCGATCGCTCATGGCGATGACGGGGCGGTGGTCATCATCGGCTCCGGAGCCGGCGGTGGGACTCTGGCCCACGAGCTCACGCGTCGCGGAATCAAGGTCGTGCTGATCGAGGCCGGAAAGCGGCAGTCACTCGAGAGTTTCTCGCAGGTGCCGGGTGAGGCCTTTGCGCAGGTCACCTGGCTCGACCCACGTACGCAATCAGGCACCTGGACCGTGGCGCAGGACTATCCGACGTTGCCGTCGTGGACGTGCAAGACGGTCGGCGGGACCACCGTGCATTGGACGGGCGCGACACCGCGTCTGCGCCCGTGGGAGGTCAAATCGCGCAGCACTTACGGCGCGCTCGAGGGCACCTCCCTCATCGACTGGCCGATCCCGTACGAGGAACTCAAAGCCTACTACGAGCTTGCAGAGCGGCGGCTGATCGTCACGCGGCGCAACGGCAACCCCGGACTTCCGGCCTCGAACAACTTCAAGGTCTTCTACGCCGCGGCGACCAAGATCGGCTACAAGCGCGTCCACACCAACTACATGGCGATCAACACGCGGCCCGCCGATGGCCGCGGCTTGTGCATTCAACAGGGCTTTTGCGTGCAGGGCTGCAAGACGGGCGCGAAGTGGAGCACGCTGTACACCGAGATCCCGCGGGCCGAGGCCACCGGCAATCTGGACCTGCGCATCGAGTGCATGGCAACTCACATCGAGCACGACGCCCAAGGTCGCGTTACGGGCGTCGTCTATCGGGACGCGCAGGGTGTCGAGCAGCGTCAACGCGCTCGCATCGTGTGCGTCGCATGCAATTCCGTCGAGACGGCGCGGCTTTTGCTGTTGTCCGAATCTGCCAGGTACCCGCATGGGCTCGCAAACAGCGCCGATCAGGTCGGGCGAAACTTCTGTCATCACGTAGGCGCATTCGTCTGGGCGTTCTTCGCGCAGCCCGTCCATGCCTGGCGCGGCACGACCCTCGCCGGAATCATCGAGGATGAGACGGTCCACGAGCCCAAGCGCGGCTTCGCCGGCGGCTATCATCTGGAGCTCATCGCACTCGATCTGCCGAGCTGGCCGCTTGCAGGACTGCCCTATGGATGGGGACGCGGCTACGCCTCGATCATCGAGAACTACCGCAACATGTCGGGCATGTTCGTCGTCGGCGAGGACATGCCACGTCCCGGCAATCGCATTACGCTCGACCCGAAGGTGAAGGACGCCTACGGCTCGCCGGTTGCGCACATCCACGTCGACGATCACCCGAATGACCTGGCCATGCGCAAGCATGCGCAGAATCAGGCCGCGAAAATGTACGAGGCGATCGGCGCCAGGAGCATCGTGCGCTCGCGGGCCACGCCCGCGACTCACAACATGGGCAGTGCGCGCATGAGCGCCGATCCGCAGCACGGCGTGACCAACGCACATGGACAGACGCACGACATCCGGAACCTCTTTATCTCCGACGGCAGCCAGTTCTCCACTCCGGGATCGGCGAATCCGACACTGACGATCGTCGCGCTCGCGCTGCGCCAGGCCGAGTACATCGCGAAGCAGATGAGCGCGCGCAGCATTTGACAGCGGTCACCCGACAGCGCGTGTACCGGGCGCTCGCGGCCGGCCTGTGTGCCGCACTCCTGCCCCTGGCAGCGCTTGGCGCCGAAGCGCTGCTCGATGAGCCTGCGCGAGTGGCTCAGTTGCTCGATGTCATCGACGCCCGGCTCGCACTGATGCCAGCCGTCGCGGCGTACAAATGGCAGCAACACGCCCCCGTCGCGGACCCGCCACGCGAGCAGGCCGTCATCGCGCGCGCCGTCGCACTCGCGCAGCCGCTCGGCTTCGCACCCGGCCCTGTGTCTCAGCTCTTCGAGCTGCAGGTGCGCCTCGCGCGTGAAACCGAGGAAGCGCTTCATGCCCAATGGCGCGCTCAGGGGTTCGACTTTGAAGGTCCGGTGCCGCGCCTGGACACGCAGCTGCGGCCGCGCCTCGATCAGTTGAGCGGCGAGCTGCTGCGCGCGCTTTATCTCGCGGCGCCGGTGCTCGCGCGTCCCGACTTTGCAAGTCAGTATGCCGCGAGCGCCATGCAGTCGCTGAAGGCGCGCGGATGGAGTCCCGAGGCGCGCACCGAGCTCCTGATGACGCTTGCGGGCATGCGCTTGCTGTCTCGCCCGTCACTGGATCGAGCGCGAGCCGCCGGTGTGCTTCGCGTTGGCACGCCGGCAGACTACGCACCGTTCAGCCTCGAGGCGCAGGGGCAGCTGAGCGGGGTCGATATCGAGCTTGCGATCGCACTCGCACGAGAGCTGGGTCTGCGTGTCATCTTCGTGCGCACATCGTGGCCCTCGTTACTCGACGATCTGCGCCGCGATGCGTTCGATGTCGCCGCAGGCGGTATTGCGGCCACCCCCGAGCGAAGAGGCGCGGCCGCGCTGTCGGTCCCCTACCTGTCAGGCGGGAAGACCCTGCTCGCACGCTGCGCCGACGCGAAGCGCTTCCAGGCGCTGTCCGCGGTGGACCGGCCCGGCGTTCGCGTCATCGTGAACCCTGGCGGTACCAACGAGTCCTTCGCGCGTGGCCATTTGCATCGGGCGACGATCGCGGTCTTTCCCGATAACCGCGCGATATTCGAGGAGATCCTCGCGGGCCGCGCCGACGTGATGATCACCGACGACACCGAGGTCGAGCTCCAGGTCCACCATCACCCGCAGCTGTGTCGCACCTTGTCCGGAACCCTCACACATGCGGACAAGGTGTTCCTCATGGTGCGCGATGACGCGCTTAATGCGAAGGTCGATGACATGGTTGACCGGTGCGCTGCGAGAGGGAGTACCGCAAACACTCCTGCAGGAGTCCCTCACACACTGAGAGGGCGCTTATCGGCCTCGAGTGATGTCGACCAGAATTTTCGTGCCGTCCTGCCGATGCAACCGCTCGAAGCCCTGCTCGATGAGTGAGTCGAAGCCGATGCTCTCGACCCAACCCTCCTGCGGATAGGCGCCGGCTGCCATCTCGGCGATCACCGCCGGAAACGCATTGCAGGATAGCGCGACACCCGTCACGTGTACCTCGGCCATCAGAATCTGCATCGGCGCGAATCTCGAGCGGCCGGGTGTGAATGGCCACGACGACGCAGGTGCCGTCGACCGCCGTACCGCCGAGCGCTGCAGCGAACGCGGCGGGCACACCGGCCGCATCGATGGATGCGTCGGCGCCGCGCCCGCCGGTCAGATCCCGGATGGCGCCGATCACATCGACCCTCGGCGGGTTGAGCACCTCCGGCACGCCGATCTTGCGCAGGACCGCGCGGCGTGAGGCCGAAGGGTCCGAGACGATCACGCGCACGCCACGGCGGCGCAACGTGAAGTACGACACCGATGCCGATCGGACCTGCGCCGTGAATCACGGCGGTCTGTCCGGCCTCGAGCCCGCACCGCTCCGCCGTGCGCCAGGCGATCGCCATGGGTTCGATCAACGCGCCTTGCTGTCCGCTCATTCCGGGCGGCAGTTTGTGCGCCATCGAGCGACGCACGACGGTGTACTGGGCCAGTCCGCCGCCGGCGCGGTTATAGCCGTGGAACGCGAGGAGCCCGCAATGGTTGTAGCGTCCGGATGTGCAATACAGGCACTGCCCGCACGTCTCGACGGGCTCGACGGCGATGCGATCGCCGATCGCGAGATCCTCGACTTCAGGACCCACGGCCACGATCTCCCCGCACAGCTCGTGGCCCAGAATCACTGGATTGCGGATGCCGGTGAGCGGGTGCGGCTCACTCGTGCGTGTCGTGATCGGTCCGTCGTAGTACTCGTGCAGATCGCTGCCGCAGATGCCGTTGAACAGCACGCGAAGCTTCACCTCATCACGCGCAGGCTCCGGCTCAGGCATCTCCTGCAGACGCAGATCCTCGCGTCCGTAATAGACCGCCGCGCGCATGAGTCGACAGTAACGAGCCCGATGCGCCGGACGCAAGGTCCAGCGGCGATGCGAGCCGGATCGGCACTTGCGGAACGCCTCCTTGCTGAGCGCCACGCGATCATCGGCCGCCGCGGCCTTCTGAGGCTGAGGCGTGGCCGGGGATTGCGCTGCATCGGTGGCATTTGCAGTTCGGGTACATCGCTTGCTTCACGTTTTTCAGGCGCCGCTCAGGCGCTGTTGACGATCAAGGGCCATGGACGCGCGCCAATCCCGCGAGAAGCAGTTTCCGCAAGAGCTCATGCGCTATCTCAACGAGCTGCGCATGCGCGTGCAACGCTATCGCCGTTACGGAATCCTGCCCGAGGGGCGGTCCAACGTGCGCCTGCGGGCGCATCGCGGGTCAGGGCTTACCTGCCTCATCTGCGGCGAGCCGGTGCTGCCCTCGGAGCCCGAGATTATCGTCGAATGCGAGCAGGACGAGATGACCTCAGAAAATCCCACTTATCGCTTGCACCACCTGTGCCACGTCATCTGGCTTACGGAGAGTCCGCCCTCGGCGCGGCGCGCCCGGCACAGCTGAGTCTGCATCAGCCGTCGTGCGCCTGCGCACCGGCTGCGACCCAGGCGAGATCCGAATTCGACACCTTCGACAGATCGAACTGATGCGCCGCGGCCGTCATCCGCGTCAGCGCCTGGCCGATGGCCATCGCAGGCGCCGTCGCGCCCTTCTTGGCTTTGTGGAAACGCACCGGATTGATGCGCGCGACCACGTAGCTGCGCAAATAGGGTGACTTGAACCCCCGAGCCTGCAAGCCGGTGACGATGCGCTTCACGTCGCGGTCGATGTCGAGCAGCCGTGCGGCGTAGCCCTCGCGCTCACGCAGGCTTGCAGCCAGGGTCCGCTCGCTGAAGCGGTCAACTTTCTTGAGAAACGCACTGTAGGCGCCGCCGCCGAAGCGCGGATTCTTTTCATACACCAGTCCGAGCGTGAGAAGCTCGGCGGATTCGAACTGCGGCGCGTACCCGGACTCACGTGTCTGCGGCTGACTCTTCGTGAGGCTGCGCGCCATGCGCACCACTTCGAGGCTCTTGTCCTTGAGGTTGTGTGCCTTCTCGGTGTTGAGCGCGAGGATGCGATAGGCGAGCGTCTCATCCGGCGAGACGAGTGCGGTAATCTGCTTGAGGCCCAGAAATTTGGCCGCCGCCAGCCGGTGCCGGCCGTTGGGTGTCCAGAGCTCGCCCTTTGCGCCGCGGACGACGATGAGCGGATCCAGGAACGCACCGGTCTCCTCAATCTTGTCGGCCAGCCGGCGCGCGTGCGTCGGGGACAGATCGCGCTGAAAAGGCGTGGGAGCCACGGCTGCAAGCGGCAGTGAGGCGAGCAGCAGCGGGCGTCCCGCAAGGGGTTCGTGATAGGCTCCGATGGCCACGCCCCCCGCCTCCCGGACGCGGGCGACCACCTCCGCAATGTGAGGATCCGCGCAATCGAGCGCCACCTCCGCAGCCGTCAGTCCGCGGCTGCCGCCGCGCGGTGCGAGCTTGCCGCGCTTGCGCGGCGCGGGCCGGGTGGATCGTGTTGGTTTGCGTCGCGTGGCCATCTGGAACCCGAGTCCGCCGAGATCGGCTAACCGCAAGCATACGTCCGCTCAAGTATCATGGACATCAGCATCGCGCCCTCGAGAGCGACGGCCCTGCAGCTCGCCCAGCGCATCGACGCGTCGGGCACACTGCACGTCGATCTGCGTGCGGTGTTTGCTCTGGCGCTGCCGCTCGTCGCCAACAGCGCCGTACAGACCCTGCTCAATCTCACCGATCTTTGGTTCATCGGCCACATCTCCACGCGCGCCGTTGCAGCCGTGGGCGCTGTCAACTGGCTGGTCATCGTCGTGGTCATGGTGCTGAGCGGAGTCAACATGGCCGTGCAGACGATCGTCGCACAGGCCTACGGAGGAGGGCGTTACGTGCGCGCGTCGCAGGCGGTCTGGTCGACGCTCTGGGCAACGCTGTGCGTCGCGCCTCTTTATTATGCGGCCGGCGCCGCCGGTCACCGGATGCTCGCGCCCTTCGGCCTTGCCTCGGACGTGACGACGCTCGCATCGCAGTTCTGGTTTCCACGTGTCGGTGGGGCGCCCTTCGGCGCTGCCGTCTGGGGCGTGCTGGGATTCTTCAATGGAATCGGGCGTCCCCGCATCACGTTCGCCGTCACGGCGACGATCGCGCTCGCCAATGCTCTGCTCAACGGACTTTTCGTCGTGCACCTGGGGTGGGGCGTCTCGGGCTCGGCATGGGCCAGCTCCGTGGCGCAGGCCCTCGGTCTGGTGATCGCGCTCATCGTCTTCCTGCAGCCGGGTTTTCGCGCGCTGTACAAGTCCCACCTGACCTACCGGCCGCGCCCCAGAGCGATGTGGGAACAGCTGCGGCTCGGGGCCCCGATGGGGCTCACCTATGCGTCGGATCTGCTCGCGATGTCACTCTTCCTGCTGATGCAGGTGCGCCTGTCGGAGGTCGATGGAGCGGCAAGCCAGATCGTCGCGGTGGTCACCGCGCTCGCCTACATGCCGGGTATCGGCATCGCCCTCGCCGGCACGACACTGGTCGGTCAATCGATCGGCGCCTCGCAGCGCGACTGGGCCATGCAGGTGGGAACTCGCGTCATCGCCATCACCGCCACGACCATGGGCGGCATCGGTATCCTGGTCGCGGCGCTCGGGCCATGGATTCTTCCGCTGCTGGTGAGTGCTGCGGACCCGCTGGCGCCCGCCGTGATCGCGCGCGCCGCGCAGATCCTGTGGCTTGCCGCCGCCTATCAATTCTTCGATGGCCTCAACGTGGGGAGCGGACTGTGTCTGCGTGGTGCCGGCGACGCGGCCGTTCCGGCACTTCTGGTGCTGGCGCTGTCCGCTCTCGTGTTCGTGCCCGTCGCGCACGTGCTGACCTTCTCGCCCGGGCAAGGCTGGTTCGACGTGTTGCCTCAGGTCGGCTGGGGCTCGCTCGGAGGCTGGATCGCAGTCATCATCTATGTGCTCCTGCTGGGGTCGACGCTGTTCGTGCGCTGGCGGCTCGGGGTGTGGCAGAAAATTCATCTATGAACGGCTGGACGGTGCTGCGTTCGCTGGCGGTAGCTCTCGCGGGCGCGCAGGGCGCGCGCGATCCAGCCGGCTGGATGCCGGTGCAAGGCGTGGGGGCCGGCCTGCTCTTCGGGTTGCTCGGCTACGGACTCGTCGCCGTACCGGTGGTTGCCTCGCTGCAGCGCTTCAATCGCCGCGCACCTGGCCTGTGGCGCCATCCGAGCTGGTCCATCAATCCCCTGACCATGCGCGAGCCATTGCAATTCTTTCATGCCGCGGGATTCGTGTTCCTGGGAATCGGTGCCGGCATCGTCCTGGGCGAGCTCGCCGGTCGGCACCCGCTCACGCTGGCGTCCACCCCGACCATCGCCATCGGTCTTGGCCTGCTCGGCGGTGTCTACGCATCGACGCTGATCTTTCGCTCGAGAATGCAGCCCCGTGAAACTGCGCCGGGCTAACGGGGCAATCCCATCCATTCCTCGAGCGGCTCGACGCGGTTGCGGCTCACGGACAAGCGCGCACCGCCCTTGAGCTGTACGGCGTAGTCGCCGCCCGGCTCGCGCAGCAAGCTCTCAATCTGCTCGAGCCGGACGATCACGGAGCGGTGGATGCGGAAAAAGCGCGCCGGATCGAGGCGCTCTTCGAGCGTCTGCATGCGTTCGCGGATGATGTAGGTCTTCTCCCCGACATGAATCTCCGCATACGGGCCGCTCGCAGTGATGTACTCGATGGTTTCAACCGGAACCACGCGCACCTGACCGCGCATCTCCACGGCGATGCGCTCGAGATAGCCCCTCGCGCGGCGCGTGCGGGCCCGCCGCCGTCGGTGGCTCCGCTGCCTGCAGCAGTACCCGCAACTGCTGCGACAGCCGGCCCACTTCTTCGAGCTCGATCATGTGGCGCGCGCGCCGGAAGGCTTGCTCGAAGCGCTCATCATCGAAGGGCTTGACCAGATAATCGATGGCGGCGACTTCGAACGCATCGAGCGCGTAGCGGTCGTATGCGGTGACGAAGATGGTCGGGGGCATGTTCTCAACCCCGATCGTGCGCGCCACCTCAAGTCCAGTGCGTCCTGGCATCTGCACGTCCAGGAACACCAGATCAGGACGCAACGCGGTGATGGCCGTCACAGCGGCTTCGCCGTTGTCGATGCGACCGACGATCTCGACCGCATCCTCGCCGCTCAGCAGATCTTCGAGGCGCTGGCGAGCGAGCGCCTCGTCATCGACGATCAGAACCCGCAGAGGCTTGCCGCCACCCGGCATGAGCGGAACTCAGGCCTCCAGGGCCACGGCCTTGGCACGCAGGTCGCTGCCCCGGTGATACGGCACACTGACTTCGGCAAGCAGTCCGCCTCCGTGCGCGGGCCGCAGCGCGAGACTCTGTTCCGAGCCGTAAAGCTGCAGCAAGCGTGCGCGGGTGTTGCGCAAGCCGACGCCCTCGGCGCTCGGCGGCTTGTCGCCGTTGAAGGCTGGGCCGTTGTCGCGGACGGCAAGCAGCAGCCGCTCCCCGCTGCGGCGCGCGATGATTTCGATGCGTCCGACCTCGTCGATCTTGTTCACGCCATGCTTGACCGCGTTCTCGACGAGCGGCTGCAGGATGAGATTCGGTACCAGGGCATCGCGCACGTCGTGGTCGACCTTCATCTGCACTTGCAGCCTGCCCTGGAAGCGGATCTGCATCACATCGAGATAGCGCTCGATGAACGTGAGCTCCCGGCTGAGTGGCACCTCGGGCTCGTCCGCCTCATCGAGCGTGGTGCGCAGGAGCTCCGAGAGCCGGGCCACCATGCGCCGGACACCGCGCGGATCGCGCTCCACGAGAGCGGACACTGCGTGCAGAGTGTTGAACAGGAAGTGTGGGTTCAACTGTGTGCGCAGCGCCGCGAGGCGCGCGTCGGCGAGCTGCGCTTGCAACTGGGCGGCCTGCGCCTTGAGATTGATGGCCTCTTCGCGCCGGATGCGGTAGCGCACGAAATAGTTGCGTGCGAAACCCGCAGCCACGACGGCCACGAATACGATGAACTCGTTCATGAACCACAGACGGCGCAATCGGGCGACGGCCTCGAGCTCCGGCGACAGCGGCGTCGGGGCATAAAAGAGCAGCGAGCGCAGGTAGCTCGTCGCGATGTCGACGCAGATTGCGATGACGAGCCCGAGGGGGATGAAGAGGGCCCGCGCCGGCCAGCTCGTGCGCTCGTGCGCATAGCGGCCCGCGAGCAGGAAAATCGGTGGCGTCAGCAAAGCCCACAGGTACGCGTTCGCGAACGTCACGAGCAGTGGAGCAAACGGCACGATCGGCTGCCACAGCCCTGGCGCGCGCGGCTCGAGCAGCGAGTTGGCCGAAGTCAGGACCGCGATGAGCGTCCAGAACCCGAGGATCAAGAGCAGCTCGGTGCGGCTCAGGGGAGCCCGCTCGGGATAGCTGTCACCCGCGGGCGCCGAGGGAGGCAAGGGTCCTGGCTGGCTCATCAAGCCAAGGATAGGCGGGTGTTCGGCCCCTGCAAAGGCGGCGTTTCGAGCCGTCGCGGCGACGGCACGAAATGCGGCCCGGGAGCGATCAGTCGCTGCCCGGCAAGGCCTTCTGGATCTCCGATGCCCGGTCGTACACCCGATTGACGGTGAGGGCGTGATTGCGCCCTTCGCCGGCGACCTTGATGGTGACGTACAGATGCTTGCCGTCGTCGGAAAGCTTGTAGCGCTCCTGGCTGCTCGGGCCGAGCTGCGGCCGCAGATCGATCACGTAGTCCCGCCCCCTCCAGCCCGACCTCTGGTCCGCGACGCCAGTCGGCACCGAGACGACACTTTTCTGTCCTGGCGTGAAGCTGCGTACGCGGGCCCCGTTCGTGATCATGATCTCATCGGGCTTTTGCTCGATCTGCAGCCACTCTCCTCCGCGCAGCTCGGTCAACTGGATGTCGAGCGGAGGCCGATAGATCGGCCGGCGCTGCACGTCGCGGACGGTCTGCGGGTTGGGATCCGGCAGCGCAAAGGGATCGGGGGCGCTCACCTCGTGCCGCGGGTTCAGCGCCTGCAGCGCCTTTTGCGTATCGGTGCTCTGCGCCGGGTTCAGTCTCCACGTTCCGCTGAGGCTGTACGCTGCCGGCGGGGCGTCCGGAGAGAGACCGCCGCAACCGGTCAGCGTCAGGAGCGCGATGACGTGACAGATAACAGTCTGTGAGCGAGCCATCATGGCCCGCTAGTTTACTCTAGGTCTAGCGCGTTACCGCGCGCGGCAGCAGCAGCCGCTCGATCCAATCGAATCCCCATTGAACGAGGAGCGCGAGCAGCGCCGCTGGAACCGCTCCCTCGAGAATCATGCCGATGTCGTTCAGGCGGATCCCCGTCAGGATGGGCTGACCATAGCCGCCCGCCCCGATGAGCGCACCGAGGGTCGCCGTGCCGATGTTGATCACGGCCGCCGTCTTGATGCCCGCGAGCACCGAGCGTGTGGCAAGCGGCAGCTCGATGAGTCGCAGCCGCGCCCAATCGGTGAGTCCGAGAGCGAGCGCGGACTCGCGCAGCGGCCGGGGAATATCGAGCAGACCGGAATACGTGTTGCGGGTGATCGGCAGGAGACTGTAGAGAAACAGTGCCGCCACCGCCGGTTTGAAACCGATACCGAGCAGCGGAATCATGAACACCAACAGCGCGAGCGACGGAATCGTCTGCACGACGCCCGTCGTTCCGAGCACCACGCGTGCGACCCGCGGACGGCGCGCGGCGAGGATACCCAGGGGCAGGCCGACCAGGACGGCCGCCGACAGGGACACGCTCGTGAGCAGCAGATGCTCCACGGTGTAGCGCGTCAGGTCGGCCACGCGCGAGGCACCTCGCGATGCGGTGCGCTCGCCGAACAGACGATCGACGAACTCGCGCCCCACCTCAGTCTCCGGACGCTTGTCGAGCGCGACTCGAGCGTTCATGCCAGCCATCGCCTCGGTGCTGATCCGGCCTCGCAGCGAGCTCAGCGCCGCGCGCGCGGCGGCGGGGAAGTCCCGCCGCGCGAGGAGCAGGGCGTCGTAGTCGGGAAAGAAGCCCCGGTCGTCCCGCAGCACCCTCAGGTGATAGCGCAGGATCTCCGGGTCGGTCGAGTAGAAGTCGGTCACGTCGAGCTCGCCTTTGACCAGCCCGCGATAGGCGAGCTGATGGTCGAGGCCGCGCACGTTGCGTTGAGGCAGGCGATAGAAGCGCTGCAGTCCGACCCAGCCATCGGCCCGATCCAGGAACTCGTTGGAGAAGCCGAAGTGCAGCTCCGGATGATTGGCGAGATCGCTGATGCGATCGAGGCCATCCTTCGCAGCCAGCTCGGAACGGGTCCCAAGGACGTACAGATCCTGGAACCCGAGCTCCGTCACCACGATGAGGCCCATGCGATCCAGCTGATCCGCGCGTGACAGCCCTTGCGGGGGATCTCCCAGCAGCTCCTGATAGAGCGTGCCGCGATATTCCGCGTACACATCGATCGCACCGCTGCGCAACGCGTCGAACAGCACTCGCGTGCCGCCGAGCTCGCGCCGATGAACCGCGGGAACTCCGGCGCGCTCGAGCATCTGCTGGGCGATCTCCCCGATGATCACCGACTCGGTGAACACCTTCGAGCCGATCACGATGCGGTTGTGGGGCCGGACCGCGGGCGGTGCGCTCGGCTGCGCGCCAGCCGTGGCGCAGAGCATGAGCAGTCCGGCAAGGAGCAGCGCGCGCGTTTTCACTAGCTGCGCCCCAACGAGCGCCGTTCGGCGAGCACCTCGCGTGCGCCGCGCTGCGTCTCCACGAAATCGCTGACGAAAGGATCGGCGGGCTGCTCAATGAACTCCGCAAGCGTGCCCTGTGATATCACGCGGCCTCCGCGCAACAGCACCAGGGTGTCGGCGAGCAAGCCGGCCTCAGCGATGTCGTGGGTGACCAGCACCACGGTACGGTGGATATCCGCGAAGAGCTGGGCCAGATCGCGCTGCAGATCGCGCCGGATCAGCGGGTCGAGCGCACCGAGCGGCTCATCGAGAAGCAACAGCTGAGGATCGAGCATCAGTGCTCGCATCAGGCTCACGCGCTGGCGCTGGCCGCCCGAGAGTTCCTCCGGCAACCGATCGCTGGCACTGCGCGGCAGCTTGACGAGCTCGCGCAGCTCTTCGAAGCGCTGCCGGATCCGCTCCGCATCCCATTGCAGGTACTGCGCCATCAGCGTCACGTTTGCCCGCACGTCGAGGTGCGGGAAGAGGCCGCCTTCCTGGATCACGTAGCCGATGCCGCGGCGCACTTCGGTGATGTGCTGCATGTCGATCCGACGATCATCGACGCGCACTTCGCCCGCATCGGGCTCGACCAGACCGACGGCGAGACGCAGCAGAGTGGACTTGCCGCAGCCGCTCGGACCCAGCAATGCCGTCGTCCGGCCGCGCGCGCACTCGAGCGTCACATGGTCGAGGGCAACGATCGGGCCGAATCGCTTGGTGATGCCGTCGTACGCCAGCATAGGGGGCGCGACTATGGCACAGGCGGGCCGCCCGCCCAACCGCTAAGCTGGCGGATCGGACCCGTTGGAGGCGCCGTCACGTTGCTTGCGGTCGTGCACTTCCTGACGATCGACCGAGATATGACGGGGAGCGCTGATGCCGATGCGTACCTTGTTGCCCTCGATGCCGAGAACCGTGACCGTCACGTCCTCGCCAATACGGATGGCTTCTTGCGGTCGTCTCGTGAGGATCAGCATCGGGGCGCGGGAAGCAGCAGAATTAATGGCTCGTTCAAGCTCGAGTTTGTCTGGACTATAGTCGGTAGACCACCCCGGCAGCAAGCCGCAAGGTCGCGCCCCGATGAGGAATCGTTCCGTCGCGATGGCCTTCGGTCGCGTATTGCGCGAGCTACGGGTGCGCAAGAAGCTTTCGCAGGAGGCGCTCGCGCTGCGCGCGGGTCTCGACCGTACCTACCCGTCCCTGCTCGAGCGTGGTCAGCGTCAACCGACGCTGGCCGTCGTACTGGCGGTCGCGGAGGTACTCGAACTCTCGCCGGCGGTGCTCATCAATCGGACGGTGGAGGAGCTGCGAAAATAAAGGCTAGCCCCCCGAGCGCTTGGCGCTGAAGCCGAGACGGCCGAGCTCCGTCACGAGCAGGTCGCGATGATCACCCTGGATCTCGATCGTTCCATCCTTGACGGTCCCGCCCGAACCGCAGCGACGCTTGAGCTGTGAGGCGAGCGTCTCGAGCTCGTCCGCGCGCAGCGCAAGTCCCGTGATCACCGTGACGCCCTTGCCGCCGCGTCCTTTGGTCTCGCGTCCGACGCGGACGGACGCCGCTGCGGGCCTGCCGCCCATACGTGAAATACCAGCCACGCTGCATCGTAGAATGGGCGTGTGAAAAAGCGAAAGCCCCCGCAGCTCGAGAAGCTGACCCGACGCATCGCGAGCCTGGACGAGCGCGACGTTGACCAGCTATACGGACTCGAGCCGATTTACGAGCCCAGTCGGGACTTGAAGGGGTTGCCGCCCGAGCAATGGGTTGCAGTGCTCTGTCCCTACTGCGGCGAGAGGTTGCAGATGGCGGTGGACATCACCGCCGGCGAGCGTGACTACATCGAGGATTGCGAGGTCTGCTGCCGCCCCATCGAATGCGGCATCGAGCTCGAGGCGAACGGCGCACTGCGCGCGCTCAAAGTTCAGCGGATGGATTGAGGGCGACGGCCTCGAGCAGCCGGCGCTTGCGACCGGCGCTTCGTGCTCCGCGCCGGCGGGTCGGCCTTCAGCCCTTCAGCGGCGCTTGCGGTCGATCCTGCCGCTCTTGCGCTGCGCTTCCGCGCGCTTCGCTTTGAGCTGCTCGCGGAAGTTCCCGAAATACCATCCGCCGATCACACCGAGCAGGACGGCGAGGACGGCGATGCCATTGTCGTCGATTGAGATCGAGTTGATCAGGCCCGAAACGGATTCGGTGAAAGGAAAAACGCTCATTCAGTACCCCCGGAAAGCCGAGGACCAAACATAACGCGCAGGCGGCGCTTTGGGGAGCGGTTATTTCGCGAAGTGCATCAATATTTTCGACATCGGCTGCCGCGCCGGCTATTTCAGAGTCACGACCAGCTTCGCGGAGTGACTGCGCCAGTTGATCGGAATCACGAACGAGCGCGCGCCCGGGACGACGGGCAGCTCGGCGCGCTCGCCCGCGAGCACGCTGGGCACGGAGATCACGAACTCACTGCCGAAGTCGCGGCGCGCGTTGCCGGAGATCGTGTTGGCGACCTCGCCGACGAGGTCGCGCATGTTCTCGTGGCTGAAGTCGTTCTCCTGCATTTTCATGAGGAGCACGGTGAGCATCGCCTTCGGTGCGGTGAAGTAGACGATACCCTCGCGGCGGCCGGAGATGCTGATGACTCCGGTGTACTCGTGCATTGCCGGGGTGCCCTCGGTCACGAGATAGGGAGAGCCGACGCTCGCCGGCTGTTGTGCCGCCACCTCGAAATAGTTCGTGGTTCCGTCGACGAAGGTTTTCAGTTCCTGTTCCTGTAGCATGACCGCCGCGGCGCTACCGCCCCCTCATCAGCTCGGCGAGAGCCTCGTTGAGCTGGCGATCCGTGAAGGGTTTGTTCAGGAATCCGTTCGCTCCCTTCTCCATCGCATCCACCGCGGTCGCCTTGTCGGCGAGCGCCGAGATCACGAGGATCCGCACCTCCGGTTTCATCCGCACGAGCCGCTCGATGCACTCGATCCCGTCCATCTGCGGCATCGTGAGGTCCATGGTGACGAGGTCGGGGTCGGTACGCTTGAACAGATCGAGCGCCTCGAGTCCGTTCGCGGCGGCGCCGACCACCTCGAGCTCCTCGAACTGCTGCGAGCGCTCGATGCGCCGGCGTACGATGTTCGAGTCGTCGACGATGAGGAGCCGCAGCGGCCGCTGCGCCCCGCGTCGCTCAGGCGACGGCACTGTCCGCCCCCTCCGAGACAGGCAGCGCGATCTTGAACCGGGTGAACTTGCCCGGATTCGTGGTCACGCCGATCTTGCCACCGAGCAGGGACACGCTGCGCGCGACGACGTCCATGCCGACGCCGCGACCGGCATCCATCGAAACCTGCTCTTGCGTGGAGAAGCCCGCGCGGAAGATGAGCCCCATCGCGGCACGGCTGTCCATGCTGTCGGCTTCCTCGGGGGTGATGAGATGCCGGCGCAGGGCGGCGGCCTTCAGCTGCTCGGGGGCGATACCGCTGCCGTCGTCCTCGAATGACAGCTCGTAGCCGTCCTCTCTCTTCCTGAATTCCACCCGCACAGTGCCGGTCTCGTCCTTCGCATGCACGCGGCGCACGTCGATCGCCTCGATGCCATGCACCGCGGAGTTGCGCAGCATCTGGATGAGCACGTCCTTCACCGTCGCGCGATAGCGCGGCGGGACCTCGGCGAGACCCATCATTTCGAGCCTGAACTTCTTCTGATGATCGTGCGCGAGCCGCGAGGCGAGCGCGTTCAGCGTATGCAGCATCTCCTCGCCGAAGCTCGGCAGACGCATTGCGGTCGGTGTCTGCGCAGCGACGGCGGCGGGCGTTTCCCGCAGCAAAGAGAATCGCGCGGACAGCTCGCGCACCACCTTCAGGTGCGCCATCAGCTCATCGAGCTTGACCACGAGCGGCAGGAAATCGTTGCCCGACAGTGCCGCCCGCTTCTTGAGGTCGGAGACGGCATCCTCGAGCGCATGCACGCGCTGGGCGACCGTCGTGAGATCGATCGCGGACGCCTCGCCCTTGATCGAGTGCAGTTCGCGAAACATGCCATCGAGCTTCTTGCGGAACTCGCCGTCGGTGCGCGCCGGCTCTTTCAGGATTGCATTGATGAGCTGCAGACCGGTCTCGGTGGCATCCAGGAACGAGCCCAGCTGCACCGGATCGATGTGCATGACTCCCATCATCATCTCGACCTGCGCGTTCGCATTCTCCTGCGACTCCTGCAGCTCGCGCGCGAGCAGGACGCTCGAGGTGATGTCGGTCACGCTCACCAGCACGTGCTTGACCCCCTTGGGGCCGAGCACGCGGTGAAAGTCGAACTGCAGGTAGCGCGTGTCGTGTCCGCCATGGCCATTGTCGACGTGCACCTCGAGCTGGCCGAGCGGATTGATGCTCTTCATCAGATTCTCGTGGGCCCGCTCGCCCCACAGGAGCTTGATGTACTTGGTGGCCGTTGCCAGCGTCGAAGCCGGCACGAGCCCCTCGAGCAGCTCCTCGAAGCTCAGTCCGGCGAAATTGCGCTTGCCGAACTGGCGCGTCAGCGCATCCGACCACACCGAGCCGATGCGGTAGTCGGCATCGAGCAGGAAGAAACCTTCCTTCACGGTTTTCAGGATGTCGCGTGTCTGCTCCTGCGCTTCGTGCGCGGCAGCTTCGTGGCGGCCGCGAGTGATCTGCAGGTATGCCGCCGCGGCCGCGAGCACGAGCGCCGCCAGCACACCGCCCGACAGCAGCAGCCGCAACCGGCTGGCCTGAGCCGATGCCTCTCCCTGAAGTCGCGAGGCGAGGGCATCGAGCTGGGTATGCAGACGGCCGGAGTTCTCGCGTACGAACAGCTGAGCCCGTTTCACATCTGCGTAGTGCTGGCGCCCCTCGCGCGAGAGCGCGCTGCCGGCGGCATCCGAATCCACGTACGGCTGGCCCGCGAACGTGATGACAGGATCGAGCACGGGCGCGAATTGGCGCCACAAGAGTCCCGCATCGATCAGCTCCGCGGATCGCCCGGCGTTCGCCGCCGTGAGGCGCCTCAGATCCCGATCGAAGGTTTCCGTGGCGTTGCGCAGATCGTTGAGCGCCTGGCCGGCGTAAGCCCGCGCCTCGAGCCGATCGCGCAACGCGCTCAGCTGCTCGTTGAGCAGCGCCGGATAGCCGGTGAGACTGCTCGCCGTTTGCAGCGCGGCCACGTTCGAGGTGAGGCGCGAGGCATAGCGTGATCCGATGAGCAGCACCGCACCCATGACGATGATCAGCAGCGTGCCGGCGCCGACCGTCACGATCTGGCGTCTGCGCTCCACCCCCGGGCGATTTACCGTGCGTTCCATGGGCGTCTACTTGGGCAGCTCGAAACGAATGACCATGCGCGTCGGAATCTCCGTCGCCACGTTGTTGATGAGCACGGGTGCATAGCGCCAGTGCCCCACGGCATCGAGCGCAGCGCGCTCGAACACCTTCGGCGGCGTGGAGTCCACGATGTGAATGTCCTTGGTGCGGCCGTTGGTGCCCACGGTGAACTCGACGGTGACGGATCCCGACACCCTGTTATCGAGGGCCGCCTGCGGATAGTCGGGCGCGACGTAATGGGTGCGCTTGAGCTGAAGGCCAGGCGGCAGTGCGGCCGGGCCGCGGGCGGCGGCTGCGGTGGCGCTGCTGCGGCCAGCGCTCAACTGCTGGACCGCCTGAATATCGCCCGAGTCCGCGCCGAAACGGCGTGCTATCGCGAGATCCGCATCGACGAGCGCCGGCTCCCCCGACCGCGCCTCGCCGGCGGCTCGCTCCAGAAGCTTGGTCGTGAAGTCATGCGTGAGCGGTGGCAGGGCAGCGTTGTCGCCATAACCGTCCTTGAGCTGGCTCAGGTAGGTGAGCGCGCTATCCTGCCCCGGATCGGTCAGACGGCCGTCGCGGATACGATCGCGCGCGAGCTGGCTCAATCGCTCGACCTCTGCGCTCGCCGCCTTCTGGCGCGCCCCGGCGACGTCGCGCTGGAAGCTATTGATTTCCGCCGGCGTCATTCCCAGCGCGCGCGACTCGGCCAACCAGCGTTCCGATTCGCTCGTGTGGTTCGCCAGCGCGGCCTCACGGGCCTTGTGCAGGTACGCGGCAGCAAGATCGTGCGCAACGCGCTCGCTCACCGCCGCCGGAGCTGCATCGTGCAGCTGCTGCGCATAGTACTTGGCGCTGTCATTCTCGGGCTCGATCAGATGCCCGTCGCGCAGGCGCTCGTTGAATGCCTCCTCGATGCGCTTGACCTTGAGGTCGTCCTGCCTTCGGGCAAGCTCGGCGTGCCACTTGGCGAGCTGCTCCGCCGGAATGAGGTTCGACTGCTGTGCCTGACGGACCAGGGCGGCAGCGCGATCGACGTTGCCATCCGCCAGAGCCTTGCTGACCGAGAGCTGCATCAGCCGCAGCTCGAAGGGCGCAAGTCGCGCATCGCCGGGCGCTGCGATTTTCAGCGCGGCAAGGGCGGCAGCCGCGTCATCGAGTCGGCCCGACCCGACCGAATCCTCGTAGCGCGACAGTAACAGTCCCGCAACGCGCGCCATGCCATCTCGCGCCTCATCGCTCGAGGAATCCGCGGCGAGCGCGGAGCGAAAGTACAGAAGCGCGCTGTCGTTCGCGGGCTCGGTGTAGCGACGCTCGCGCATGGCGAGGCGCGCCTTCTCCAGTAGCTCATCGACGTTGCCCTTGATGACCGGTGTGTCGAGGGGTGCGGCGATCACCGCCGCCGGGATTTTCGCTGCGGCGGGTGCGGAGGCCGGCGAGGTGGCGGGCGCGGTCGACGGCCCGCTCGAGGTCGAAGCGGGCGCCGCCAGATTGGCATCCTTGACGCGTCCGCTCATCAGCCAGGCGCCGCCGGCAACGGCGATGCCGGCCGCAGCGATGCCGACCCACAGCAGCATCTTGTTGGAGTGCGGCGGCTCAGGCTCGAGGGGCGGAAACTGAGGCAGCGGCTCGGGTGCGAGCGGCGGGCGCGGATCAAGCCGCAGCTCGGGCGCGCGTCTCGGCGCGGCAGCCGCACGCTCGGAAGTACGCTCGCTCGCTCGGGCCGCGGAGCGCTTCGCGGCCGCTTCCGAGATGACCCCTTCGAACACGGCCGAGGTCTTGCGTCGATCCACGGGTATCGGCAGTACCGCAAAGACGTTCGAGCCCTTGAGCATGCCAGCGACGCTTTTCTCGGACTCGGCGAGTGCGAAGGCGAGCACGGGCGTCGCCGGCGCATGCGCGTGGACCCGATCGATGTCGGCGCGCAGATCCGCGCTACAGCGAGCATCGATGATCAGCAGCTGCATTCGGCGAGAGGTATTCAGCAGCTCGAGGGCCGCCGCGATGGTGTCGACCGGCCGCAGGGACACGTGACCGCTCACCGCGTCACCGAGCTCCAGGAGAAAATCGTCGCGCGTCGAGACGACGATCGCCTCGACGGCAACCTTCACGGAGTGCGCCGCCGTCGGTGATTGCGATGCGGCCTCGCCACCCGGCTCGCGCGGTACAGTCGAAGCGGGACCTGGCACAGTGTAGTCTCCGTCCATGAAGCGGCACGGAGTTGGACTGCGCGCGCAGCACAGCGCCCGGCCGCCTGGAGCGATGGCGAGAGCATAGTTGCCACACCCGCCGAAGCCTCGGCGGCAGTTCACAATAACGAGACGCCGGCAGACTCGGTCTGTGACGTGCGCTGCGTCACAGCGTGCGCCGCGCAGGTCTGTGCGGCACGTCGTTTGCTCACTTCACCGCATGGATGTACAGCCACAGTCCACGCCCGAGTTGACGCATCTCGGCGAGCTCATCGGCTCGATCGAGATTGCCATGCTCGCGACGCTGGAAGAGGACGGCATGCTGCGCAGCCGCCCTTTGCAGACGCTGCAGATGGACTCCGAGGGAGCGCTCTGGTTCATGACGACCATCTCCTCGCCCAAGATCGGCGAGATGGATCAGCACCGGCGCGTGAACCTCAGCTACTGTCGGCCCGAGCGCCAGACGTACGTCTCGGTGTCCGGCGTGACGCAGATTCTGCGCGATGAGCAGAAGGCGCACGAGTTGTGGCGCTCCGAGCTCAAATCGTGGCTGCCGCGTGTCGATGATCCCGAGGTCGTGCTGCTCAAGGTCAGCATCGAGGCCGCGGAATACTGGGACGTGGACCGGATGAAGGTGTTGCCGCTTCTGCCCGGACGCGAGGTGCTGCAGAATCAGAAGATCAACGTCGCATCTGTGCCGCCGCGCTAACTATATTGCCGCTTAGGCGATCACATCGGTCGCGAGCGCACATTTGGTGCGCGCACGCATGCTCTGCCCAATCGCGATGCAAACGCGTCACCTTTCGTGGCGTTCGCGCGTTGGGGTGAGAGCCTGACTACCTTAACCGAAAGCGCACGCAAAGGGGATGCTTGATCTGCGAGCGCATCCGGTTGAGTATGGAATGGGAGTGCAAGTTGCTTTGCCACGATGAACCGTCGGGCGTTGTGAGCGTCTTAACGGAATGGGTGCTGAAGGAGTAGAGAGCCGTCACACTCCGTGCGACACGTTCGATTTAAGTTAAGGCCGACGCTCGCGGTGCCGATGCCGTGAACGGAATGCACGATCCGCCGGAGGGAGGGACGATGCGACCGCACGCTTCTTCTGTTGAGGGGCCGATGAGTCAATCCGAGGATTTCCTCGAATCCCTGAGTTCCTTCAGTCGCTTGCACAGAGCTCAACGCTGGGAAGGCACGTTCGGGGAGTTTTTGCAGACGCTCGTTGCAGCGAGTCCCGCTGCCCTCGCACGCAGCAGCCACCAGTACATCTGGGACATGTTGCGCTGGCACGGCAACAACACGAACCCCGAGGCGCCGGAGAATGCGCGGGCACGCGAGCTGTTCCGCCGCGACTTGTTCGGCATCGACGAGCCACTCTCGCGCGTCGTCGACTATTTCAAGGCCGCTGCCGCCGGCTCGGACGTCGGCCGCCGCCTGCTGCTGTTGCTCGGACCACCGTCCGGCGGTAAATCCACGCTCGCCATTCTGCTCAAGCGCGGGCTAGAGGAATACAGCCGCACCGATGCGGGCGCTCTATATGCCATCAAGGGCTCGCCGTTGCGCGAGAACCCGCTCAATCTCGTGCCCGCGAGCCTGCGCGCCGAGTTTCGCGAGCGCTACGGCGTCGACATCCAGGGTGAGCTCTCGCCGTGGGCGCGCGATCACGTGGAGCGCGAGTACGAAGGGGACTTCGTGCGCGTTCCGGTCGAGCGCGTCTTTCTCTCCGAATCCTCGCGCGTCGGCATCGGCACCTATGCCCCGCATGACCCGACGACCGCGGACATCGCAGATCTCGTCGGCTCGGTGGACCTGGCGAAGGTGGCGCAGATCGGCGACGAAGGTGACCCGCGCGCCTGGTCCTGGTCGGGCGCCGTGTACGCCGCAAGCCGCGGCATGCTCGAGATGATCGAGATTTTAAAGGTCAAGCGCGAGTTCCTCTATCTGCTCTTGACGATGACGCAGGAGAAGAACGTCAAGGTCTCGCGCTTCCCGCTCATCCACCTCGACGAGACGATCGTCGCGCATACGAACCTCGCCGAGTTCCACAAGTTCCTGCAGGAGAAGGAGAACGAGGCGCTGCTCGACCGCATGGTCATCATCAAGGTGCCCTACGCACTGTCGTACGAGGATGAGGCACGGATCTATCAGAAGCTCGTCTCCGGCGCGCCCGCTTTCCGCAACGTGCACCTCGATCCGCATGTGCTCGATCTGGCCGCCGTGTTCGCCATCCTGACGCGCCTGGTGAAGCCGGAGCGCGAGGGGCTCGATGTACCCAAGAAGCTGCGTCTGTACGCAGGCGAGGCCGTCGAGGGTGTGCCGGAAAGCGAGATGGTGCGCCTGAAGTCGGAGTCGTCCGATGAGGGGCTGACGGGGGTGAGCCCGCGCTTCGTCATCAACGCCATCTCCAACGCGATTACGCGCGGCAACACCCACAGCCTGACCAGCATGGAGCTGCTGCTTGCGCTCAAGGATTCGATCGACAGCGACGCGCGCATCGACAGCAAGCAGAAAAAGGCCTGGATCGATCACCTCGTCACCGCGCGCAAGGAGTTCTACAACCGCTGGGTCAAGGAGGACGTGCACCGGGCGATGTTCGCGTCCTTCGAGGACGAGGCGCAGCAGCTGCTCGAGAAGTATCTGGATGAGGTCGAGGCCTCTCTCGATCACCGTCAGGTCACCGATCCCATCACGGGCGAGACGCGACCGGCGGATGAGCGTTTCCTGCGATCGGTGGAGGAGAAGATCAAGGTTTCGGATTCCGGCAAGCTGTCCTTCCGGCAGGAAGTCGTGCGCAAGGCGATGGTGGCTTTCAAGGCGGGTGAGAAGTTCAAGCTCGTAAGCCATGCTCGAATGCGCGAAGCCATCGAGCAGTACCTGTTCGAGGAACGACGTGACGTCCTGCGCCTGGTGACCTCGACCGCGCGCCCGGACGATGAAGCAAGGCAGAAGATCTCCGTCGTACAGGAGCGGCTCGTGAAGGAATACGGCTACGACGAGCACAGCGCCAGGGAAGCGCTCAGCTACGTGACGACACTGCTCGCGCAGGAGTAGCGACACGCAACGCAAGGAGTGAGCATCCGAACACCATGAGCGAGAGCAGCAGAGACACCGGCGCGCTGGGGCTTGCGAAGTGGTATGAGTTGTTCTCTCGTGGCGCGCGTGACTGGCTGCGACACGATGAGAAGGTGCGCGAATCGGTGCGCGAGCATCTGCCGCAGATCATCTCGGGCGGCGAAGTCATCAACGACAGCACGCGCACCGTACGCGTCCCGGTGCGCATGCTCGAGCACTACCACTTTCGGCTGAGGCGACCCGGCGAGTCCCAGGGTGTCGGTCAGGGCGCTGCCAAGCCCGGGGACGTGCTGGCCGATCCGAGCGCCGATCAGGGCTCGCGCGAGAAGGGGCCCGGTGGTCAGGACGAGGGTGAGATTCAGCTCATGCTGGAGATCAAGATCGACGACATCGTCGACTGGCTCTGGGAAGAGATGCAGCTGCCCAATCTGAAGTCGCGCGTGGGTCCTTCCGAGGATACGGACTGGATCCGTGAAGGGTGGGATCGGCGCGGCGCGCGCTCTCGCCTGGACCGGCGCAGATCCTTCAAGGAGATGGTGAAGCGCCGCGGCCAGCAACCCGGGTCGGGGAGCTTCACCGACGATGACTTGCGCTTCCGTCAGCTCGCGCGACGGCGTCAGCCGGCGGTGCACGCGGTCGTCTTCTTCATGCTCGATGTTTCGGGCAGCATGTCCGATCGGGATCGCAAGCTCGCAAAGACATTTTTCTTCTGGGTGGTGCAGGGCCTGCGACGCGAGTATCGCTCCCTCGAGACCGTATTCGTCGCACACACCACGGAAGCCTGGGAGTTCAACGAGCCGGACTTTTTCCAGGTGACCGGCACCGGCGGCACGGTCGCCTCGACCGGCTTGAATAAGGTGCGTGAGGTGATCGAGGCGCGCTACAACCCGGCGCGGCACAACATCTACCTCTTCTATGCGTCCGATGGCGATAACTCGGTCGGAGATCACGCCGAGGCTCATACCGCACTCACGGACATTGCCCAGAAAGCGTGCTTCAGTGGCTACGTCGAGGTCGCATCCGGGCTGTCGCGACAGCTCGCAACCGAGACGGGCCGTCTGTTCGGTGAAGTGGCCTCGAGCGGACAGCCGGCCGCGAGCTACGTCATCAACGATTTCGATGACGTTCTGGGGCGCCGTGCGCCACTTCTTCACGGCCGAACACAAGTCTCAGGACTCTCCCTGACAGCTCATGAGCGAAGGCGACTGGAAGGATTACATACGACGGCTGGAGGATCTGGCGGCCCGCTCGGGATTGAAGTTTCACCCCGTCGATTTCGAGGCCGTACCCGATACCTTCATGATGGAGATCGCGGTGTACGGACTGCCGGTGCGGATGCCGCACTGGTCATTCGGTGTGCGCTACATCTACCAGCTGATCCAGCGCCACATGGGTCATTCCCGCGTCTTCGAAGTGGTGTTTCCCGGTAATCCGGGCCATGCCTACCTGGCCTCGAGCAACGGCCTCGCCGAGAACATCCTCGTGACCGCGCACGTGCTCGGTCACGCCGACTTCTCGCGCAACAACATGCTGTTCGCGCGCTGTCAGGGGCAGGTGAGCGAGCACATCGTGGAGCACGCGGCCAGCCACGCGCGTCAGATCCAGCAGGCGATCGAGCAATACGGCGCGCAGCGCGTAGAGGCGGTGCTCGATGCCGCGCTCGCTCTCGAGCAGCACATCGACATCGACCAGCGAATGCGGCGCGAACGCTATCCGGAGTATCTCCCGGACCCCAAGGCGCTCGTGGATGACGAGTTCAGGCGCCGCTTTGCCTCACTGGACCCAGTTGCCGCAGCCGGAGTCTTCGAGACGCGCAAGCGCGCACCGATCCCTCCCCATCCCGAGCGCGACCTGCTGTGGTTCATCGCGAACTATGCGGTGGAGATGGAAAGCTGGGAGCGCGACGTGTTCCTGGCGGTGCGCGAAGAGTCCTTCTACTTCTATCCCGTATTCGCGACCCAGATCATGAACGAGGGCTGGGCGTCCTACTGGCACGCGCGGCTTTTGCGGGAGGCCGACTTCGTGCCACAACAGGCGTACGTCGACGCCATCAAATGCCATTCGGACGTGGTGCGGCCGGTCGCCGCCGATCAGCAGGTTGCACTCGCCGTGAATCCGTATCACCTCGGCTTCTCGATGTGGGAGAAGATCATTGAGAAGGAGGGGCTCGAGGCCGCCCGTCACATCATGGAGCAGGACGATGACTTCAGTTTCGTCCGCAACCACCTCACCCGGGAGCTGGCCGACGAGCTGAGCCTGTTCCGCTTCAACGCCCGCAGCGACGGACAGATCAAGGTTATGGAAAATGATCTGAACGCCCTGCACGAAACGCTGCTCGCGCCGAAATACAATTTTGGCGCACCGACCATCAGCGCCGCCCACATTCGCAACGACGGCACGCTCGAGCTCGTGCATGACTATGAGACCGACGGCCGCGGGATCGATCTGGAGCGCGGCCGCAAGGTACTCGAGTACGTGCACCGCGTCTGGCGCAGGCCAGTTTCGCTGCGCACCGTCGATCAGAACCGCACGCCGCTCGAGCTGACAGCCTCTTAGGGCTTCTCGACCCAGTCCTCTTCGTTCTGCGACGTAACGATGGAGACCGGGTCGCTGGCCGGAAAGCTGGCCTCGAGCGCATCGTCGAGCTGCTTCTGGAGCCTTTCGCGCTCGGCGCGTGCGCGGGCGGCGCTCGCCTCGGCCTCAGTCGGAGGCCCCTTCACATTCGAGTTCGGGTCCACGTCACCCTCAGCCGAGTTGCCTGTCCTCTTCGAACAGTACTCCATTGGCCGGCATATCGGGAGAACGCTTTCGGCGTGCGTCCCGATCCGGGAAGACCGGCGGGTCGTGTTCCGGGACACCCTGCGCCGGGGGCTCGTCGGGCCCCGGCGGTGGAACGGGGTTGGGGTCGTGACTCATAAACGTACGATACGTCTGACCCGGGGGGCGTGCCGTCAGAGGCGGTCGCGACGGGCTGTGGGGGTCGTCTGACAAGGGTCGATGGAGTAGGCTTTGGAAAAAGCCGTTGCAGAGCAAGCGCTATGGGCTACAGCACCTCAGGCATTCGCAACATCGCCCTGATCGGGCCCGCCGCGGCGGGCAAGACGCTCCTCCTCGAGTCGCTGCTGCTCGAGGCCGGGGCCATCCGCAGCAAGGGCAGCCTGCAGCGCGGCACGACCCTGTCGGACTTCGATCCGCAGGAAAGGCGTCTGCAGCATTCTCTGGATGCCTCGATCTGCAGCTGCGAGTCCGGCGGAACGCACATCAACCTCATCGACACGCCCGGCTATCCGGACTTTCTGGGGCGCACGCTGTCGGTGCTGGAGGCGGTCGAGTCGGTCGCCCTGGTCGTGAGCGCGACGGGAAGCATCGACAGTACTGCCGAGCGGGTCATGGAGTTCTCGCGTGAGCGAGGCCTGTGCCGGTTGATCATCGTCAATAAGATCGACGGCAAGGAGGCGGACCCGCAGCAGACCCTGGAACGTCTGCGCAGCGCCTTCGGCTCCGAATGTCTGCCGCTCAATCTTCCCGCCGACGCAGGGCGCGCTGTCGTCGATTGCTTCTTTCAGCCACTGCGGGAATCAGAGCCGCCGACCGACTTCTCATCCGCGCGCGCAGCCCACACGCAGATCGTCGATCAGGTCGTGGAGGTGGATGAGGATCTGATGGCGCTGTATCTCGAGCAGGGTGAAGAGCTTGCGCCCGAGCAGCTGCACGATGCTTTCGAGAAGGCACTGCGCGAGGGGCATTTGATCCCCGTCTGTTTCGTATCCGCCGAGAGTGGTGTCGGCGTGCGTGAGCTGCTCGAGGTGTTCTCGCGGCTGATGCCCAATCCGGCCGAGGGCAACCCGCCCCCCTTTCTCAAAGGCACCACCGACGACTCCGAGCGAGTGCGTGTGGCGCCCGACCCGGCGCAGCACGTCATTGCGCACGTTTTCAAAGTTTCCATCGACCCTTATGTCGGCAAGCTCGGCATCCTGCGGGTTCACCAGGGCACCGTACGTGCGGGGAGCCAGCTGTTCGTCGGCGACGGCCGCAAGCCATTCAAAGTCGCTCACCTTTATCGGCTCATGGGCAAGGACTCGATCGAGATTCCGCAGGCGTTGCCCGGCGACATCTGCGCGATCGCGAAAGTCGACGAGCTGCATCTGGATGCAGTTCTGCACGACTCGCACGAGGAGGATCAGTACCACCTCAAATCCATTCGCTTCCCCCCGCCGATGCTCGGCGTCGCGATCGAGCCCGATCGACGCGGCGATGAGCAGCGGCTCGCCGATACGCTGCACAAGCTGCTCGCGGAGGATCCGTGTGTGCGCGTCGAGCATCACGCATCGCTCAACGAGACCGTGCTCTACGGCATGGGGGATTTCCATCTGCGCGTGCTGCTCGAGCGCATGACCGAGCGCTACGGCGTGCACGTGAAGACTCATCCGCCGAGCATCCCGTACCGCGAGACCATCACGCGCGCCGCCGAGGGGCACTGCCGCCACAAGAAACAGACCGGCGGCGCGGGTCAGTTCGGCGAGGTGTATCTGCGCGTCGAGGCGTTGGCGCGCGGAGCCGGCTTCGAGTTCGTCGACGACGTCGTGGGTGGCGCCATTCCAGGCCAGTTCATTCCGGCGGTGGAGAAGGGCGTGCGTCAGGCCATGAACGAGGGGGCGGTCGCGGGATTTCCTCTGCAGGACATTCGCGTCTCCGTGTTCGACGGTAAGCACCACTCCGTCGACTCGAAGGAGGTCGCGTTCGTTGCGGCCGGCCGCAAGGCGTTCCTCGATGCCATCCACAAGGCCAATCCGATCGTGCTCGAGCCGATGGTCCGACTGGAGATCGCCGCTCCTTCGAACTCGATCGGAGACATCACCGGTGATCTGGCCACCAAGCGGGCTCGCATCAGCGGCAACGGTACGCTCTCCGGACGGCGCGCGACGGTCAGCGCCGTCGCGCCGCTTGCGGAAATCACCGATTACCAGTCACGTCTGAAGGCGCTCACCGGAGGCGAGGGCAGCTACACCATGGATCTCAGTCATTACGATCCGGTGCCGCCGCGCAAGCAGCAGGAATTGATGGAGGCGTACCGGCCCGCGCAAGGACGAGGACTGACGCGAACGTTACGGCGGATTGACGAGATCCGTCGGAGGCTGCCAGCTCACTTCATCGCCCGCCTTGAGCTTGAGCTCGCTGGCCACTCCTCCTTTAAGCTCGACGACCGCTTTCATCGGCCCGCCCGCCGGAATCGTCGTCTCATCGAAGGGACGCGCATGCTCGGCGATCTTGGCGATGCGGCCGTCCATGCCGACGAAAAGGATGTCGAGCTCGATGTAGGTATTGCGCATCCAGATGCCCGTGCAGCAGTTGACGAACAGCATTCCGCGGTTGGCGGGCAGATCGCGGACGTACATGAGGCCCTGCGTCTGACGCGGACTCGTATCGGCAACCCACACCGAGAAGTTGTGCGAGACCTTGCCGCTGCGCACGCTGAGCGTGGTACGCGGATAGGTGGCGAGGTCCTGAAGCGGCGGCGGATTCTGCGCCGGAGTCTGCAAAGCGGCGGCAAGCCCGAGAACCCACAGCGCGGCGAGCGCGCAGTTCAGCTGAGCACGACTGGCACGACTGGCAATCACTGCGACAACTCCTCGCTCATCGTTTCAGATCAGGATCCTCGTTGCGGGCGCGCAAAGGCGACGCGGCCTGCGAAGTCGAAGCGGCTCACGAGGATCCGTTCTGCGCCGGACAACGCCGTCGCGGGCTCGGTGCAAAATCCCCGCGCCACGACCCGATAGGTCCGCGCCGCTGCGTCGGAGGCAGGCAACCGCTCCTGCTGCAGCTGATCGATGGTGCACTTGTCGTCCCCGAGCGTGGCGAACAGCCGCCGCTCGCCCTCGAATATCACGGTGAGATTGGTCGGCAGCGCGCGCCCGGCGCTTGCTTCCCGGGCGGCTACCCCGAACACCAATCTTAAGCGCTGCTTGCCCGAAGGGAGCGGCCCGGCAAAGCTCAAGCGGATTCCGCTTCCGTCCGGGCGCTCGCTTCCGTCGCACTCAAGACCGGAGTTGCGCCAGTCGAGGTCGACATTGAGCGCGCCGCGAATGCGGGCTCGCAGGTAACCGGCGCCCGCGGGCAAACAGCCTGCGGTTGGCTGCGAGATGGCGGGCGTGTGCATCGCCAGGGCAGCGATCGCAAGTATGGCCGCGATCTGCGCAGAGCGGCGTAAGCGAGAGCAGCGGATCGACATCGCCGCGCAGTCTACCTGCTCCGCAGCAGGAAATCGGGGGATGCTAGACTGCGCCGCCTTCCCAATTCGCCTCAGATCTCATGCGAAATGCGCTCTTGGATGTCACCCCCGTTGTTCCGGGGGTGCTTGCGCGGCTGACGGAGCTCGCCGCGAACCTGTTCTTCAGCTGGGACCGACCCACCCGCGCCTTGTTCGAGGACCTCGACAAAGCCTTGTGGGAGCAGACGGGAGGTAACCCCCGCCTCGTGCTGCGCTGTGTCGAGCAGGAAAAGCTCGACCGAGCCGCCGCAGATCCTCAGTACCTGGCCCGTTACAACGAGGTGCTCAAGAGCTTCGATGCCTACCTCGCCGCGCCGGATCCGGGCGCGGGCGACCCGCTGATCGCATACTTCTGCGCGGAGTACGGCTTTCACGAGAGTTTCCCGATCTACTCGGGGGCCTCGGCGTGCTCGCGGGCGACTATTGCAAGACCGCCAGCGATGAGCGGATCTGCTTCGTTGCCGTGGGCTTGCTCTACGGGCAGGGCTACTTCACGCAGTCGGTCGACAGCGAAGGTGCGCAGCTTGCCGAGTACCGGGAACGCGACCCGCGGGATCTTCCGGTCGAGGCCATGCGCACAGCGGGTGGCGAGGAACTGAAGGTCAGCGTTCGCATCGCCGGGCGCGAGGTCGTTGCGCGACTGTGGAAGGCCCGGGCCGGACGCGTCCCCGTCTATCTCCTCGACACCAACTGTCCTGAGAACGCGCCCTCCGATCGGGACATCACGCATCGTCTTTATGGCGGTGACGAATCGACCCGCATCCGTCAGGAGATGATGCTCGGCATCGGCGGTCGGCGCGCCCTGAAGGCGCTGGGACTGCATCCGGCCGTGTCCCATCTCAACGAGGGCCACGCGGCGTTCCTGATCCTGGAGCTGCTGCGCGAGCACCTGGGGCTCGGACTGCCACTGCCTGCTGCGCTCGAAGCCGTCGCCTCCCAGTGCGTGTTCACGACCCACACGCCGGTCGCGGCTGGACATGACGCCTTCAGTCACGAGCTGCTCACCGCGCACTTCAGCGACTTCATCCGCGAGCTCGGACTACCGGTCGAGCGCGTGCTCGATCTCGGGCGTGCCCCGGGCTCGCCGGGTCTGTTCAACATGACGCGACTCGCGCTCAACGGAGCGCGGCGCATCAATGGTGTCAGCCGCATTCACGGCATCGTCTCTGCGCGGCTGTGCGCCGACCAGTGGCCGGAGATTCGTCCGGAGGAGAATCCGGTCGGCTACGTGACCAACGGCGTTCATGTTCCCACGTTCCTGCATCAGGGCTGGAGCGCCCTTTTCGACGAGCGCTTCGATAACGGGTGGCGGGAGCGGCTGCCGGAGCTCGAGTTCTGGCGGCGCCTCGAGAGCGTGCCCGACGATCGCTACTGGGAGACGGCACAAGAGGTGAAGTCGCGGATGCTCTCGGGCGTGCGCGAGCGTCTGCAGCGCGCCTACACCCGCAAGGGGTTGAGCGCCGTGCAATGGCGGCATGTCACGCGCTGTCTTGATCCGAGCGATCCGAGTACGCTCACCGTCGGCTTTGCGCGCCGCTTCGCCACCTACAAGCGGGCCGCGCTGCTGCTGCGCGATCGACAGCGACTCGCGCGGCTGGTCAACGATCCCGAGCGCCCGGTGGTATTCCTGTTTGCGGGCAAGGCGCATCCGGCCGACGAGCCCGGCAAGCACGTGCTGCGCGAGATCAAGCAGCTCATGCTCATGCCGGAGTTCATGGGGCGTGTCGTGTTCCTGGAGGACTACGACATGCAGCTCGCCCGCTGGCTCGTGTCGGGCGTCGATGTCTGGCTCAACCATCCGATCGCGCCACTCGAAGCGAGTGGCACCTCGGGCATGAAGGCCGCGATCAACGGGCGCCTGAACCTGAGCATTCTTGATGGTTGGTGGGCCGAGGGCTGGGCGGGCGACAACGGCTGGGGAATCCCTCCCGCCAACGTTCAGGATCCCGAGCGGCGCGACTCTCAGGAAGCGCAGCTGATCTTCGATATCCTCGAGGAGGAGGTCGCCCCGCTCTACTACGCCCGCAACGCAAGCGGTTTCTCACCCGAGTGGGTCCGGCGCAGCAAGCGCGCGATGATGACGGTGATCCCGCAATTCAGCACGCGCCGCATGCTGCACGACTACAGCGACGGACTATATGACCCGGCCGCGCGGCAATACCGCGAGCTCGCGGCCGAGGACTTTGCGGCTGCGCGCACCCTCGCCGAGTGGAAGCAGCGTGTGCGTCAGGTCTGGGCCAAGGTGGGACTGCGCCTGCTGTCGGAGAGCCCGGGCGAGCTGCCTCGCACCCAGTCGCTGCGCATCCGGGTCGCCGCCGCACTCAGCGGGCTCGCACCGGGCGACGTGCATGTCGAATTCGTTGCCCGGCGGCGCCTGCCCGCCGCCAACTTCGAGACGCCGAGGCTCTCCTCGTACCGCTCCGAGCGACACGAAGGGCTCTGGAGCGCGGCGTTGCGTCCGAGCGGTGAGTTCGAGCCGGACGGCAGCGCCGTATTCGTGCTCGAGATATCCCCGCCGAACTGCGGCCAGTTCGCGACCGAGGTCAGGATCTATCCTTTTCATGCACTCATGGCGCACCCGTACGAGCTCGGTCTCATGAAGTGGCTTTGACACAGCCATCGGGTATCGTAATGGCACGACCATGCCTAGACAGCCCGCCCGCGCATCCTCCGGTCGATACGTGAGCCGCCTCACGAGCGGCACGCTCGCCGTGGTGATGGCCGGAGGACGCGGCGAGCGGCTCAAAGACCTCACCGCGCACCGCTGCAAGCCGGCGACGCCCTTTGGCGGCAAGTTCCGCATCATCGATTTCGTGCTGTCGAACTGCGTCAACTCGGGAATCCGCCAGATCTCGATCCTGACGCAGTACAAGGCGCAGTCACTGATCCAGCACGTGCAGCAGGGCTGGAGCTATCTGCGCGGCGAGTTCGGCGAGTTCGTCGAGGTCATACCGGCGCAGCAGCAGATCGGTGAGACGTGGTATCGGGGAACCGCCGATGCGGTCTACCAGAATCTCGACGTGATTCTTTCGCATCGCCCGAAACACGTGCTCGTACTCGCCGGCGACCACATCTATAAAATGGACTACGGTCCGATGATCGCCTACCACGTCGAGAAGGGGGCGGACATCACCGTGGGCGTGGTCGCGCTGCCGGCGAAGGAGTCGCGCAGTTTTGGCGTCCTGACCGCCACGGAATGGAATCGCGTGACCAAGTTCTCCGAGAAGCCCGCGCGTGCCGGACACATTGCCGACGCGGCCGGACTCGATTCTCGCCTCGATGGGGATCTACGTCTTCAACACCCGCCTGCTGGAGAAGCTGCTGACGGAGGACGCCGCGAACACGAGCTCCGCGCATGACTTCGGCCGCAACATCATTCCCCAGGCCATCGATACGCGGCAGGTGTTCGCCTATCCATTCCAGGATGTGAAGACGCGAGCACAAAGTTACTGGCGCGATGTGGGAACCATCGATGCCTATTACGAGGCCAACGTCGAGCTCGTGCACGTGAAGCCCGAGCTCAACATCTACGATCAGGAGTGGCCCATCTGGACCTACCAGGTACACGCGCCACCGGCCAAGTTCATCCTCGATGAGGACACGCGCCGAGGCATGGCCGTCAATTCCATGGTCTCCGGCGGCTGCATCATTTCCGGCTCGCAGGTGCGTGGCTCGCTCTTGTTCTCGGACGTGCGCGTCGATGAGCGCTCCCTCATCGAAGGCTCGGTGATTCTGCCGCACGTCGATATCGGCAAGAGCTGTCACATCTCGCGCGCCATCGTCGATGAAGGCTGCCAGGTTCCCGACGGCACGCAGATCGGAGTCGACCGGCAAGCCGACGCGCAGCGTTTCCTGGTGACCGAGACCGGCGTCGTGCTCGTCACCGCCGACATGCTGCGACGCCTTTCGCCCTGAGAAGAATGCCGACTCAGCGTCTGCCCGTCGTGCTGTTGTGGCACATGCATCAGCCCCAGTACCGCGATGTGCTGAGCGGCCGCTATGTTCTGCCCTGGACGTACCTGCACGCCATCAAGGACTACACCGACATGGCGGCGCATCTCGAGGCGCACCCGCAGGCGCGTGCCGTCGTGAATCTCACACCTGTTCTGCTCGAGCAGCTCGATGAGCTCTCCGACAGTGTGGCGCAGCATCTGTCGAGGGGTACCCTGCTGCCCGATCCCGTGCTGAGCCTGCTCGGTCCGGAGCCGCTGCCGCGCAGCGGCGCCGAGCGGCTCGAGCTGTTGCGTGCCTGCCTGCGCGCCCAGCGCAAGCACATGATCGAGCGCTTCGGGCCCTATCTCGAGCTGGCAACGCTCGCCGAGACACTCGGCAGCATCGATCGGGCCGTCTATGCATCGGACCAGCTGATCTACGATCTGGCCGTGTGGTATCACATTGCGTGGCTCGGCGAGACGGTCCGCCGGGCCGACCCGCGCGTCGCCGCCCTCACTGAACAGGGACGGGGCTTCACGGCGGCGCAGCGGCGCGAGCTTCTGAGTCTCATCGGCGAGCTGCTCGCGCAGGTGATTCCGCGATTCCGCCGTCTGTACGAGAGCGGACAGTGCGAGCTGTCGGTCTCACCTTACGGCCATCCGATCGTGCCGCTGCTCATCGACTTCCATACCGCACGCGAGTCGGCTCCCGCATCGGCACTGCCACGGCATGCGTGCTACCCCGGGGGCGCGGAGCGCGCCGCCTGGCATGTCGAGGAGTCGATCCGGGTATTCACGCACTACTTTGGCACGCGCCCGCAGGGATGCTGGCCTTCGGAAGGTGCGATCAGCCGTCCGACGCTCGAGCTGCTCGACCGGTTCGGATTTCGCTGGGCCGCATCGAGCGCGAACGTGCTGCGCGCCAGCCTCGGCAACGCCCAAAGCGATGGTATTGCCGATGCGGAAGACGCAAACGCCTACAGCCGGCCCTATCGCCTGCCGGGCTCGAGCCTCGACTGTTTCTTTCGTGACGATCGTCTTTCGGATCTGATCGGATTCACGTACGCCACCTGGCATGGCGATGATGCGGTCCAGAACCTGGTGCACGAGCTCGTGCAGCTCGCGGGAAGTTACGCGAGCGAATCGAATGCGTCCGGATCGCATGCGGTGCTGATCGCCCTCGATGGCGAGAATGCGTGGGAGCACTATCCGTTCAACGGCTACTATTTCCTGCGTGCTTTGTATGCCGCACTCGCCGAGCATCCCGCGCTGGAGCTCACCACACTGTCCGATTGTGTCGCGCGCGGACTTGCGCCGGTGCCGTTGCAGCGCGTCCTCGCGGGCAGCTGGGTGCATGGCACGCTCGGCACCTGGATGGGCGACCCGGCCAAGAACGCCGCCTGGGATCTGCTGTGTGAGGCCAAGCAGACTTTCGATGAGGTGTTGGGCCGTGGCACGCTCGCACCGGAGCGGCGTCTTGCCGTCGAGCGACAGCTCGCGCTGTGCGAGAGCTCCGATTGGTTCTGGTGGTTCGGCGACTACAATCCGCCCGAGGCCGTGGCTCAGTTCGACCGGCTCTTCCGGCGCCAGCTCGTCAACCTCTATGACCTGCTCGAGCGCGCGCCGCCTGCGAGCCTGGCGCAACCGATCTCGGTGGGTCGCGGGACGATGGAGCACGGAGGCGTCATGAGGCGGGCGTTCGCCCCGTGAGTGCCCCGGCGCAATCGCTCGCAACGGACGCGGCGCGCGCGAAGGCGCGCCACCTGTATTTTCGCGCGCGGTTCAATCGCTGGCTCGGGCGTGACCCCGCCGCCGCGGCCCTGTGCCGCCGCGCTCTCGAGTACTGCGACTACACGCGTGCCTATCGGCTGCTCGCGCAGACCGAGCTGCCGGGAGCGGATTATTTCGAGGTGCTCGCGCGGGTGCACGAGCACGTGCGGCCCGCGACCTATGTCGAGATCGGCGTCGCGCGTGGACGCTCGCTGCGGCTCGTCGGCGCGCGCACGCTGGCGCTGGGCGTCGACCCGCAGCCGAGTGTCGAGGGCGCGATCGGGCCCCGGCAGCGACTCTTCGCCGAGACGAGTGATGAGTTCTTCTCGCGCCACGATGTGATCGCCGAGCTCGGCGGCCAGCGCGTGCGCATGGCCTTCATCGACGGCATGCACCACTTCGATTTCGCACTGCGCGATTTCGTCAACCTCGAGCCGCTTTGCGATCCGGACTCCCTGATCTTCGTGCACGATTGCTACCCCATCGATGCACGCAGCGCGGCCCGCGAGCAGACCACCGCGTTCTGGAGCGGAGACATCTGGCGACTGATCGTGCTGCTCAAGCGCCATCGTCCTGACCTGTCCATTCACACCATCGCGACTGCGCCGACGGGCCTCGGCCTCATCACGCATCTGAATCCCGCATCGAGCGATCTGCGGCGCAATCTGCCCGCGCTGATCGAGGAGGGGATGGCGAGCGAGCTCGGATCGATCGAGGCCGACAAGGCCACGGCGCTCAATCTGTTTCCCAACGACTGGCCCAAGCTGCGCGCGTTCCTGGATGCCCGCTAGGCCGTATCTGCTGTTCGTGCGCGCAGGGGCGCAGTCACTGCATGGCAGACTCCTCGCCGAGAACCCGCAGCGCAACTGGGATTGCTGCGTCAGCTGGTACGTGCCGCCGCGCGAGGAGGCGCTGGCGGAGTACTACAGCGGCGGCGGCTTCAACAAGTTCGAAGGTTTTCTTGAGTTCTGGCGCGCGCGCGCGGAACCCTGGCCCTACCGCTATGTCCTCATCATCGATGACGACATCTATCTCGCGCCCGGGGAGATCTCGCGTTTCTTCGCGCTGTGCGAACGCCATGCAACGTATCTGTCCCAGCCGGCGCTGCGCTGGTTTACGCATACGACGCTCAACATCTTCGTGCGCAATCCCGTCTGCCTGCTGCGCCGCGTGAGCTTCGTCGAAGTCATGGCGCCGTGCTTCTCGAGTGATGCACTCGCGGCGCTGCTGCACACCTTCGGCATGACCAAGAGCACCTGGGGCACGGACCTCGCGTGGGGCGGACTGCTGCAGGGCAAGCATCCGATCTATGTCGTCGACGCCGTGACGGTGCGCCACACGCGCACCGGCGGCGGACGGCCGGGCCCGTTCTACCGCAAGCTTCAGGCGCAGGGCATCGATCCGAGCGAGGAGCTGCGACGCGTGCGGGCTCAGTTTCCCGACTTCGTGGGTGCACGCACATTGAAGGATGGACACACCTTCCGTCCTGGAATACCCCACGCCATCGCCCCGGCGCTGATGCGCCTGTTCGAGGGCCTGAAGTTCATCGTGCGAGCGCGCAAGCAGCTTGCGCGCCAGTGGCGTCAGGCCCGCGCGCGCTTCGAGGATGCCTTCCTGGGCGGTGCCGGATGATGGATCTTGCCGGGCGCCGCGCCGGCGTGCTGCTGCATCTGAGCTCGCTCGAGAATGCACTCGGACGTGGCGGGCGCGCCTGGATCGATTGGCTGAGCGCTGCCGGGTTTTCGATGTGGCAGTTCTTGCCGCTCGGTCCGACCGGTGTTCAGGGCTCCCCCTACTGGGTGTATTCGGATGCGGCCGGCAATCCGGCCTTCATCGATCCGGCCGAGTTGCCGCCGCTCGACAGCGATGCCTATCGGGAGTTTCTGCACTCTGAAGCGCAGTGGCTCGATGATTTTGCGTGCTTCGAAGTCCTGAACGCTCTCAATCAAGGGGCGCCGTGGTGGAGCTGGCCGCCGGAGCAGCGCGATCGCGCGCCGTCGGCGCTCGAGAGGCTGCGGCGCGAGCACGCGCGCGAGCTCGATGACATCCGGGCGCGGCAGTTTGCGTTCGCATGGCAATGGCAGCGACTGCGTGCCTATGCGCACGAGCGCGGTGTGGGGCTGTTCGGTGACGTTCCGTTCTACCTCGCGCCAAGCTCCGTCGAGACCTGGGCCCACCGCAATCAATTTCAGCTCGATGACATGGGGCGCCCGGCAGCCGTCGCCGGTGTGCCGCCGGATTATTTCTCACCGACGGGGCAGCTCTGGGGCAATCCGCTGTACGACTGGGACGTGATGCGCCGCGATGGGTTCACGCTCTGGTGCGGCCGCTTCAGACGCCAGCTCGAGCGCGTCGATCTTCTGCGCCTGGATCATTTTCGTGCGTTCGCGGCTCACTGGGCCGTGCCGGCGGATGCGCTCGATGCGCGTGCGGGCAGCTGGAAGCGCACGCCTGGCTGGGCGCTGCTGCGCACGCTGCGCGATGCGATGGGCGCGCTGCCCATCGTGGCCGAGGATCTTGGAATCATCACCGTCGACGTTGAGGATCTGCGCCACGGATTCCGTCTTCCGGGCATGCGCGTACTGCAGTTCGGATTCGATGGCTCGAGCATCAATCCCCATCTGCCACACATGCATGCCCGCGACAGCGTCGTCTACACGGGCACGCACGACAACGACACGACCCTCGGCTGGTACACGAGCCTTGATGCAGCGACGCGCGCGCACGTGGATTTCTTCCTGCGCGCGGGGCGAGAGTCCATGCCCGATGCGCTCATTCGCGCCGCGCTGGGCTCGGTGGGCGCGCTCGCCATCCTGCCGATGCAGGATATTCTCGCGCTCGGCTCGGAGGCGCGTCTCAACACACCGGGTACCGTGGTCGGCAACTGGAGCTGGCGACTGCCCGGCGATGCGCTCACGATCGGGCGCGCCCAGGCGTGCCGGGCTCTCAACACACTCTACGGCAGGACTTGATGCTCACCCCATACCCGCCTCGGCGACGTTTGAGCCTGCTCGTCATCCGCTTCCTCGCCTGCCTCGGTGTACTCACGCTCATTGGCTGCAGTGCGTTCCTGCCGAAGCTCGAGACGCCGCGGTTGTCGGTCGTCGCACTCGAGCTCGGCAAGAGCGACTTCTTCGCTCAGCATTTGAAGGTCCGCATGCGAGTCGAGAATCCCAACGATCGGGCGCTGCCGGTGAAGCGGCTCACCTACCAGCTCGAGGTCGCGGGTCAGCCGTTCGCGCAGGGCGCTGCCGATGAGAGTTTCACGGTGCCTGCGCTCGGTGATACGCAGTTCGACATGAGCGTGACGGCCGACATGGCGGGCGCGGTCATGCGCTTGTTGGGTCGTGGGCTCAACAGTCAGATCGAATACCGCATCGTCGGCAAAGTCGAGTTCGAGCACGGCTTCGTCCGCTCGGTGCCCTTCGAGCAGAAGGGCACGTTCAGCCTGAACGGATCGTGATGAGCCGCTCGTAAAGCTTCACGTACTCGGCGCCCTGCCGCGTCCACGAGAAATCCTGCGCCATCCCGTTGCGCACCAGCCGACGCCAGTGGGCCGGTTGAGCATACAGATCGAGCGTCGACTGCAGCGCCCCGGCGAGCGCCTCGGCAGTGGGCGGCACAAAGAGCACGCCGGTGCCGCGGCCGCTCACAGGATCGTACAGCTCGACCGAGTCGGCGAGCCCACCCGTGCGACGCACGACGGGCACGGTCCCGTAACGCAGGCTGTACATCTGGTTGAGACCGCAGGGCTCATAGCGCGAGGGCATGACGAAAAAGTCGCTGCCCGCTTCGATCCAGTGAGCGAGCTCCTCGTCATACCCGCGACGGAATGCGACCTGCCCTGGAAAGCGCTGCTGCAGGCTCGTGAGCGCGTTCTCGTAGGGAGCCTCGCCGCTGCCGAGCACGACGCACCTGAGCTCGCGCGCCGCGAGCACCTGCGGGAGAGCCTCGGCGAACAGGTCGATCCCTTTCTGTTCAACCAGCCGGCTCACCACGCCTGCGAGCGGCACCCGCACATCGCCCCCGAGTCCTGCGCGCGCCAGCAATTCGGTCTTGATCTCGCTCTTGATGGAGAGCCGCGCTGCATCGTAGTGACGCGTGAGATAGCGGTCGGTACGCGGGTCCCACTCGTCGTAATCGACCCCATTCAATATGCCGAGAACGGCTTCCCCGCGCGCCCGCAGGCTCTGCTCGAGACCCATGCCGTACTCGGCCGTGCGAATCTCATTCGCGTATGTCGGGCTCACGGTCGTGATCGCGTCCGCGTACATGACCCCGTGCTTGAGAGAGTTGATGAATCCCGCTCTGAGATCGTCCTGATGCAGCAGATAGCTGCCGCCGCCGAGCTGCAAGTCCCCGACGGCGCTCGCGCTGAACACGCCCTGGTAGCCGACGTTGTGGATCGTCAGCACCGATCGGGTCGAGCTGAAGAGCCGGTCCCAGCCATAGATCGTCTTCAGAAACAGCGGCCCGAACGCGGTGTGCCAGTCGTTGCAGTGCAGGATCTGCGGACTGAACGCGAGGTGCTGACAGCACTCGAGCCCGATCCTCGTCAGCGCGAGAAAGCGCAGATGCTCGTCGGGATCCCACGTGTACAGTGAGGGCCGCGCATAAAGCGCCGGGCAATCGATGAGGAAAACGGGCGCACGCGTTCCCGGCAGCGCAGTCTCGAGCACGGAATAGCGGTAGCGGTGCGGTCCGAGCGCGAGCTCCAGATCCTGGAGCGCGGGCACGGGACGCAGCGGGAAGCGCGCTCGATCGATGGATGCGTAAAGGGGCATGAAGACGCGAAGGTCGTGGCCGGCGCCGTGCAGATACTTCGTCAGCGCAGCGCACACATCGGCGAGCCCGCCCGTCTTGGCGAGCGGGGCGACTTCGGAGGAAAGCATGCAAATGCGTACGGACATGTCGATTCTGATCGGCCGCGGACAGGCTACAGGCTGCCTTTGGAGCGCGGAAGTGCGCGCGTTCGCAATCGCGCTCGTGGAGTAGACTTCCGCAGCTTGAAACGGCGCATTCTCATCGGTCTGACGCTCGTGGCATTGATCGCCGTGTCGATCGGCGTGGGGATCATCGTTGCCGACTGGCCGAACTGGTGAGCAAGAAACGGGTCGCGCGGCAGACGCGCATCGATATCATTTCGCCCATGACAGCTCTACCTGAAAACTTTGTGAATGGCCGCGACTTCGAGCGCATCGCGCGCGCGATTCGCTACATCGATCTGCATTTCCGCGCGCAGCCGCGTCTGGCCGAGATGGCGGCCCACGCCGGGTTGTCGGAATTCCATTTCAATCGGCTGTTTCGCCGCTGGGCGGGACTCACTCCCAAGCAGTATCTGGCGAAGGTGACCGGTGTCGCGGCGCGCGAGGCGCTCGCCGAGGAGCCATCGGTACTCGACGCCGCGCACGCAGTGGGTCTGTCCGGCCCCGGACGGCTGCATGATCTCGTGATCGCCCTCGATGCCGTCACCCCCGGCGAGCTCAAGGCGCTCGGCGCGGGCGTGAGTGTGCGATACGGGCTGAGCGACACCCCTTTCGGAAGCGCGCTGTTTGCGGCCACCGACCGAGGTCTTCTGAAGCTCTCATTCCTGGATGCGCCCTCTGCGGTGAAACTGCTCGAGGAGCTGCAGCAGACGTGGCCGCGCGCGCAATTCGTGCGCGACGATGACAACGCGAGGGCGCTCGCGCAGCGGCTTTGGGCAGCGGACGGCGACGGTGGACCTTTGCGGATCGCGGTCACCGGAACCAATCTGCAGCTCAAAGTCTGGGAAGCTCTGCTCGCACTCGAGGCAGGAACACCTGCGACCTATTCGTCCGTGGCGGCCGTCGTACACAGGCCCGAAGCCGTGCGTGCGGTCGCGAACGCGGTCGGCGCCAATCCCGTAGCCTGGCTCATCCCGTGCCACCGGGTGTTGCGCAAGAGCGGGTCGCTCGGCGGCTATCGCTGGGGCGTCGACCGCAAGCGCGCGATGCTCGCATGGGAGTCGATGGCTCCCGCGCGCCCCTCCCGAGCGAATTCGTGCAACAGACTTGCAATGTTGCAGCGCGGTACAAACGAGGACTTGGGCTCGCAGTGTCAACGCACGGCCACGCTCGCAACTCGCTGAAATAAAAGACTTTCTTCCTGAAAATCTGAGTCGCATGCTCTGCGGCTGGTAGACTATGGCCATTCTCCTCACCCCTTCTGCGTCGCTCCGACGCCGGGGTGACCGACCGGTAGAACGCCATGTCAGCCTCGCCATACAAGCAGCTTGAGCAAGAGTTCAAGCGTCTACACGCCTTTCGCGGTGCCCTGTCGCTGTTGCGATGGGACGCGGCCGTGATGATGCCGCGTGGCAGCGCGGACGTGAGGGGGAGCAGCTCGCCGCGCTCGAGACTGAGTACCACGCGTTGCTCACGGCGCCTCGGATCACGCGTCTGCTCGACCGGGCTCAAGCGAACACCCACGGGCTCAACGATTGGCAGATCGCGAACCTGCGCGAGATGCGCCGGCAGCGTGATCACGCCATCGCCACACCGGCCTCGCTCGTTTCACACCTGGCGCGGGCCACTTCGCGGGCGGAGGTGCGCTGGCTCGAGGCCCGGCACAGCGGGCGCTTCGAGCTTTTCGCGCCGCACCTGGAGGAAGTCGTCAACCTGGTGCGTGACAAGGCGGCCTTGCTGGGGCAGGCGCTGAACCTCGCGCCCTACGACGCCCTCGTCGATGAGTTCAGCCCGGGCATCAGCTCCGCGGATATCGAGAACGTCTTCAAGGTGCTCTCCCGCCGGCTCCCCTCGCTCATCCGGGAGGTCATCGCGCAGCAGGATCGCAGCGCGCTGCTCCCGATCGGCGGCAATTTCCCCGCCGCGAGGCAGCGCGAGCTCGCTGTTGAGATCATGAAAACGGTCGGCTTTCCCTTCGATCGGGGCCGACTGGATGAAAGTGAGCATCCTTTCACCGAAGGGGTGCCGGGGGACATTCGCGTCACGACCCGATTCGACAGCGCGGACCTGTTCTCGGGCTTGCTCGGCGCGCTGCACGAGACCGGCCATGCCATGTACGACCTTGGGCTGCCGCAGGACTGGCGCGATCAGCCGGTGGGCCGCGACCGCGGCATGGCGCTGGAGGAGAGCCAGTCCCTGCTTCTCGAGATGCTGGTGTGCCGTGGCCGGCCGTTCGTCCGTTACCTGACGCCCCTTCTGGCGAAGCATCTCGGAGTGAGCGGTCCCGCATGGGATGTCGAGAATATCTACGCGCACGTGACCCGCGTACGCCGCGGCCTGATTCGCGTGGACGCCGATGAGCTCACCTATCCGCTGCATGTGCTGCTGCGCTATGAGATCGAGAAGAAACTTCTGAGCGGCGAGCTCGCGGTGCGAGACTTGCCGGCCGCCTGGAACGCCGGGATGGAGCAGCGTCTGGGCATCCGACCGACCAACGACACCGACGGCTGTCTGCAGGACATTCACTGGGCCGTCGGCTCGTTCGGCTACTTTCCCTCCTACGCTCTTGGTGCCGTCATTGCCGTGCAGCTTTCCGAGAGCCTGCGGGCCGACGTGCATGACCTCGACGAGCAGATTGCCCGCGGCGAGTTCGCCGGTCTGTTCGGCTGGCTGCGGCGGCACGTTCACGGGGTCGGAGCGAAAGTGGGCGTGCACGAGCTGCTGCAGTCCGCCACTGGCAAGACGCTGTCGGCGGTGCCGTTCGTGCGCTACCTCGAGGCCAAGTATCTCGAGAGCGCGACGAGCAGCGCCGCTGCCTGATGCGGTCTTCGGCACAGCGTGCGCCATCGCGCACCGTGAAGCGCCTGCAGGCGCATCTGCGCGGCCTCACCGGTAAGGCGATCGAGGACTTCTCCATGATCGCCCCCGGCGATCGGGTGATGGTCTGCCTCTCGGGCGGCAAGGATTCCTACACCTTGCTCGATGTGCTGCTGTCGCTCATGCGCAGCGCACCCATCGAGTTCACGCTCATCGCGGTCAATCTCGACCAGAAGCAGCCCGGCTTTCCGGCGCACGTTCTGCCGGAGTATCTGAGCGCGCTCGGTGTTCCCTTTCACATCATCGAGCAGGACACCTACAGCGTCGTCAAGCGCGTCATTCCCGAGGGCAAGACGATGTGCGGCCTGTGCTCGCGGCTGCGCCGGGGTGCGCTGTATCGCTTCGCGGCCGAGCATGGCATCACGAAGATCGCCCTCGGACATCATCGCGATGATGTGATCGAGACTTTCTTTCTGAATCTGTTCTTCGCCGGGCGCCTGAAGGCGATGGCCCCGAAGCTGCTGTCGGACGATGCGCGACACGTGGTGATCCGCCCGCTCGTCTACGTCGCCGAGCAGGACATCGCCCGCTATGCGCGCAGTCGAGCCTTCCCGATCATTCCGTGCTCGCTGTGCGGCTCGCAGGAGAACCTGCAGCGCACGGCAGTGAAACGCATGCTGCGTGACTGGGAGCGCAGCTTCCCCGGCCGCACGGAGACGATCTTTGCGGCGCTTCGCAGCGTCACGCCCGAGCACTTGCTCGATGGGCGGTGGCATGACTTCGCAGGACTCGACGCACGCCGCATCGCTGCGATGAGCGAGGCGGAAGAAGTGGAGCTTCTGGCCTCTTTCAGCGGCCCTGCGAGCCTGCATGCCGCTCTCGCGCCGTGAGTCCCGGCGAAGCTGCATCCTCGCTACCACTGCCCAACTGCTACTGGGTGCTTCCCGGTCAGCTGCTGGCAGGGGAATACCCCGGTGGCGCCGATGCCGCCGCGACCCGGGAGCGAATCGCCGCGCTGTGTGCCGCTGGCATCGACTGTTTCATCAATCTGACGGGAGCCGACGAGCTGCTTCCCTATCACACGGCGCTTCCGGCAGGCCTTCAGCACTTCCAGCGCTCGATTCCCGACCACGGTCTGCCGACTCAGCGCGAGCACATGCGCGATATCCTGCAGTTCATCACCGGTCAGCTCGAGGCGGGCAAGAAGGTGTACGTGCACTGCCGCGCGGGCATCGGACGCACCGGCACGGTGATCGGCTGTCTGCTTGCTGAGCGGGGGTTTGCGGGCGAAGCCGCGCTCGAGGAGCTCAACCGGCTTTGGCGTTTCAGTCCGCGGTCACAAACCTGGCGTTACGTTCCCGAGACACTGGACCAGGCCGACTACGTCTGCCTGTGGCGGGCTGAGCGCGGTGCGCGCGGGCAGCGCGCAGGCGCCACGGGGCAAAGCGAGAGAACCCAGCCCGCGCTCGACCTGCGTCAGCGTTTTCTCGGGACCCTCGTCGGTCTGGCCACTGGCGATGCGCTCGCCGCACCGACCCAGGGTGAGGTCGCCGGCAGCTTCGCGCGCGTGACGGATCTGGTCGGCGGCGGGAAGCTGGCGCTGCCCCGCGGCGCCTGGAGCGATGACACGGCCATGGCTTTGTGTCTTGCCGAGAGCCTGCTCGAGTGCTCAGGCTCCGATACACGCGATCAGCTCGAGCGCTATGCGCGCTGGCAGCGTGAGGGGTACATGTCCAGCACCGGCCGTTGCGTTGGGATTCGCGCCAGCACGGCCCGGGCTCTCGCTGCGGCGCAGTGGCGGCGCCAGTCGTTCCCGGGATCCCACGACCCGAAGCAACTCGACCCCGAGCCGCTCGTCCGCATCGCTCCGGTGGCCTTGTACGCCTACGCGTCGGCCGAGGAGGCCGTGAGCCTTGCGGGGGAGGTCGCACGCACGACCTGTCAGGCACCGATCGTCGTCGAGGCGTGTCGGGTGTTTGCGGCCATGATGCATGCGGCGATCAAGGGGCTGCCCAAGGAGCAGGTGCTCATGCCCATCGAAGGGCTCGGAGGGCTCACCGAGAGCGATTTCCGCCCGCGCCTGCGCTCCCTGCTCACCCGCCGCTACCGAACCATGGGTCCGCCTCAGATCCGAGCCGGCGCGACGGTCATCGAGGCGCTCGAGGCCGCGCTCTGGGCCTTCGAGAGAACGACGTCCTTTCGGGACGGCGCGCTTCTGGCCGTCAATCTCGGAGATAGCTCGGATATCGTCGGCGCGGCCTACGGACAGCTCGCCGGGGCATTTTATGGCGAGAGCGGAATCCCGGCGCCGTGGCGCGGATCACTGCTGCGGCTCGATCTCATCATGAGCTTGAGCGATCGCCTCGCGGCTCACGCCCAGGCACGCACCTGAGACCGTGGCGCACCCGGGCGGCGCTCCGGTAAGCTGCGGCGCTTCTCTCGGGTGGGGTCCCATGAGGTCATGAAGGTGCGCCGCGCGCGTTCACCGAAAGCTCGCACGGCCGCCCGCGTCGCATCGCGACGTGCGCGGCCACCGGCACCGGCCTGGACGCGCCTGTCCGATGAGAAGCTTCTGACTACGCGCTTGTGCGACCTGCGGCTTTCGATCGAGCGCTCGCGGATCGCACCGTACCTGCGCCGGCTCTACGGTGAGCTCGAGCGTCGCGGTATCGAGCTCAAGCCGCACGCCTGGCTGTCGGAGGAGTGGTTTTCGCCCGATGGCATCCCCGGCATGGCCGTGCCTTTCTATCTGGCGCACCCGCGCCTGGAGCGCCTCGAGCGTCGCATCATGCACGAGGTGGAAGGCGGCAACAGACGCTGGCTCATGCGCATCCTGCGACACGAGGCCGGTCACGCGCTCGACAACGCGTACCGATTGCGACGCAGGCGGCGCTGGCGCGAGGTGTTCGGACCGGCATCGCTTCCGTACCCACATCGTTACCGGGCCCGTCCGGGCAGCCGGCGCTACGTGCATCACCTCGGCGAGTGGTACGCGCAGGCCCATCCGACCGAGGATTTCGCGGAGACTTTCGCCGTCTGGCTGAAGCCGAAATCCGACTGGCGCACCTCCTATGCCGACTGGCCCGCGTTCCACAAGCTGCAGCTGGTCGATGAGCTCATGCAAAGCGTCCGGGACCGTCCGCCGCCGGTGCGCAACCGCCGCCGCGTCGAGCCGATCAGCGCCGATACCCGTACGCTCGCGCAGTACTATCGGCGGCGGCTCGCTCGACGCCGGCATTACCGCCGTGGTCTTGCGGAGGAGTTGCTGCGCAAAGTCTTCAGCAGCGACCGCCCGCGCAGTGGCGCGATGCGGGCGTCCGCGCTGCTGCGCGCTTTGAAGCCGACGCTGGTCGCGCAGGTGGCGCGAGAGCTCGGCATCGAGCGCTACAGCGTCCATCAGATCCTGCGTATGCTCATCGAGCGCTGTGAAGCCTTGAGGCTCTACGTCCGCGGCAGCCGCCGCGACGCGAGCCGGCACGTGCGCTGGGCGATGGCGCGCTTGGCTCGGCTCTACGCACAGGGTGAGACGCCGCAGTTCCGGCTATGAAGAAGCAGCGCGCGCTCGTCGTCGTGCATTCGAGCCTCGTGCCGCCTGAAAGCCTGGATGGCCATACGGAGAAGGAAATCGAGGAGTGGCGCACCGAGTACGACGTGATATCGACTCTGAAGCGTCGCGGCCACGAGGTGCGCTGTGTCGGCGTCCTCGACAGCCTCACCGAGCTTCGCACGGCGATCGCCGACTGGAAGCCCGACATCGTCTTCAATCTGCTCGAAGAGTTCGACGGCATCGTGACCTACGATCAGCACGTCGTCGCCTTCCTCGAGCTCATGCGCCAGCCGTATACGGGCTGCAACCCGCGCGGTCTGCTGCTGTCGCGGGACAAGTCGCTGTGCAAGCAGCTGCTCGCCTTTCACCGTGTGCCGACGCCGCAGTTCACGGTGTTCCGGCGCGGCGCCGCGCTTTCACGTGCCGCGTCGGCTCAAATTCCCACTGTTCGTGAAGTCGACCGTCGAGGATGCATCGCTCGGCATCGCGCAGGCCTCCGTGGTCGAGGACGCGCCGAAACTCAAGGAGCGCATCGAGTTCGTGCACGAGCAGGTCAAATCCGATGCGCTCGTCGAGGAATACGTCGAGGGTCGCGAGCTCTACGTCGGCGTGCTGGGCAACGATCGCCTGACGCGTTTGCCGGTGTGGGAGATGGTGTTCGGCTCGCTGCCGGACTCACTTGCCGCGATCGCCACGCGCAAGGTGAAGTGGGACAAGCGCTATCAGGCGACGCTACGGCATCACCACGCGCGCCGCGGAGGATCTGCCACCGCCGGTGCTCGCGCGACTGGACAAGCTGTCGCGTCGCATCTACCGTGCGCTCGGACTGTCGGGTTACGCGCGCATGGACTTTCGCCTGACGGGCGAGGGGAGCATCTACGTCCTCGAGGCGAACGCCAATCCCAATCTGCAGGCGGAGGAGGACTTCGCCGAGTCCGCTCGCGCCGCCCGCATCGACTACGATGAACTGCTGGAGAAACTGATCGTGCTCGGACTGTCCTATCGAGCCGAGTGGCGGGCGACCTATGGGTGAGCTGCGCACGCCCGGACGGGCTCTGCCGTGGCTCCTCGTCGCTGTGCTGGTCGCAAGCTGTGCGACCCAGGGCAAGACCGGCGATGCGGATCTCACGCATGTTGATCAGTGGCTGCCGGGTCACTACGACAATCGCGCGCAGGTCGCCGACGATCGGCGCGCGGGTCGAACGCCGCACGATGCGCGGACCCTCAACATCGCCACGGTGAATTCGCTCATGGTGGGCCAACACGTTTTCTACCTGGAGGAGCGCACCGCCGATGATGCCAAGCGCCTCGTGCAGCAGCGGATCATCTCGTTCGATATCGTCGGCTCCTTCATCGTCGAGACGCCCTGGGATCTGACCGATCCGCCGCGCTGGCGCGAGGGCGGCTCGAACCCGGATCTATTCACGAGCCTGCAACCGCGCGATCTGAAGCAGGTACGCGGCTGTCAGCTCACCTGGAAGAAGGACGGAACCCGCTTCGTCGGCATGGACGACCGGCAGCGCTGCCGCACCAGCGCCGCGGATGACAGCACGCTGTTCCTCGAGATCCGCATCGAGCTGAGCGCCGACGGGCTCGGCTGGAGCGAGCGCGGCTACGGCCTGGACGGCAAGATGATCGAGGGGCGGAAGGAAGACCCCTTCCTGCGTTTCGTGCGTCACTAGGACGTACGCATCGCAAGACTGTGAAGCGGGTCACGATTCCTGCGACCTGCCCGGAAGAGCCGCAACGGATGGCGCTGGCTGATTGTCCTAATATCGAGCCATGTCAGAGAAGACCGGCAAAACGCCCACGCCCGCCGACTCGTCGGCTCGTCGCGGTAACGCGGACGACACGACGGTGTCGCAGCGCGTCCTGTCGGACAAGGGCCTGAGCCTCGAGAGCACGCAGCGGATGCAGCGCCGCCTGCAGCAGGATGCGGACCAGCAGCTGCGTCGCCGCCAGCCGTCGGAAGCCGCACCGCAGCTCAAGAGGCCAGAAACCCCCGCGGCGCCCCCTCAGCGGCAATCTGTGCGGCCGCCGCAATCGGCGAAGCCGACCCCGGCGCCGCCGGCGTCGTCACCCAGCCCTGCCGAGACCCACATCAAACACGACTCGCGCGGCAACGCCATTTGGAACTGGGCCGCATCGGTCGGGGCGGCGGCCCTCGAGAGTACCTCGCGGCTTCTCAAGCGGCTGGAAGCGCCGGAGCTGTCGCTCGATGACAAGCCTCGGGAGCTCGAGCTCGAAGAGCGCAAGACCGGCGGCGGCTACGACCCGTACAACCAGGGCAAGCGCGGCCGAAGCTGACATCTCATTTGAGATGCTTGTCGAGCCATGCGATGACCGTGTCATACCACTGCACCGAGTTGGCTGGCTTGAGCACCCAGTGATTTTCGTCGGGGAAGTATAAGAAGCGGCTTTCGATGCCGCGGCGCTGCAGCGCGGTGAAGGTGCCGATCCCCTGCGACAGCGGCACACGAAAATCCTGGTCGCCGTGAATCACGAGCATCGGCGTGCGCCACTCGGCGACGATAGTTCACCGGATTGAAACGCTCGTGATTCTGTGAGGCCTCGTAGTAGGGGCCGCCGAACTCCCATTCGGGGAACCAGAGCTCTTCGGTCGAGTAGTACATCGCGCGCAGATCGAAGACGCCGTCGTGATCGACGAGACAACGGAACCGCGCCGGCCAGCGGCCCGCGATCCAGTTGATCATGTAGCCCCCGTACGAGGCGCCGAGCGCGCAGGCGCGTTCACCGTCGAGCCACGGATAGCGGGCGATCGCCGCAGCGAGACCCTTCTGCAGATCCTCGAGCGGCTTGCCGCCCCAGTCCTGGCTGATGGAGTCGGTGAAGGCCTGCCCGTAGCCGGGCGAACCGTGAAAGTCGATGAACACGACGGCATAACCTGCTGCAGCAAATACCTGCGGGTTCCAGCGATAGCTCCAGTCGTTCGCCATGCTCGCCTGTGGGCCGCCGTGAATCACGAACGCGATCGGGAAGCGTTTGCCGGCCTCGAAGCCGTAGGGCTTCATCACGTAGCCGTGCACGCTCTCGCCGTTCCAGCCCGAAAAACTGAACTGCTCGTATTCGCTCAGGCCGCGTTGATCGAGCATGTCTGCGTTCAAGGTCGTCAGTCGCTGCAAGCCGCCGCCGCTCGCGCTCACCGAGTACAGATCGGGCGGTGATCCGAGCGAGGCCCACGAGAGCACGATCGAGCGATCCGCGGGGCTGAATGCGACGACCTGGCCCGTCTCGACGAGCTTGCGAGGCTCGCCACCGCGCACGTCGAGCAGGAAGAGTGCGGTTTGGCCTGTGTCGTCCGCGGTCGCGAGCAGCTGTCTTCGATCGCGGGTGGTCTTCAGGTGAGTGACCGAGCGGTCCCAGTGCGCCGCGAGCGCACGCTTCTGGCCCGTGCGCGCATCGCGAATGACGATGTGGAAGCGATCCGCCTCGAAGCCTGGCCGATCCATGGCGAGGTACGCGAGGTCACCGTTGGCCAGGAAGTTCGGCTGTGCATCCCACGCGGGATTGTCGCTGGTGAGGTCGTGGGGCTCACCCGAACCGTCGCTCGGGACCTCATACAGGTCGAAATTGGTGGACCACGCCTCAGTGCGACCCGCCGCGCGCGCGCTGAAGACGATCGTGCGGCCGTCGGGGCTGAAGGTGAAATCGGCATCGTCGCCGAAAGGCTTGGAGGGCACGTCGGCCTCGAGCGTTTTCGACAGATCGACCGGCATGTCTGCGGCGCCTTCGGCGCGCAGGCGCGCACTGAACAGATGCGAGCGCGTGCCGTTGCTCCAGGCATCCCAGTGACGCATGAAGAGCTGATCGTAGATCTGCCCCGTGGCCTTGTCCTTGCCGTCTGCAAGCCGCGCGCGCGTGCACTCGAGGTCCGCGCAGCCGGCGAACACGTCCATGCTGACGGCCAGCCGATCACCCGCCGGCGACAATTTGAACGCGCGGATGTCAAGTGGATAGCTCGTCACCGGCAGCGCCTCGCCACCGGACATCGAAAGACGCCACACCTGTGTCGATCCCGAACGTGCGGAGAGAAAATAGACGGTACCGCCGTCGGGAGCCCAGTGCGGACTGGACTCAGTGCCGCTGCGCGTCAGGCGACGCGAGCTCCTGCTTGCAAGATCGAGCAGCCACAGATCGGTGCGGCCGCGGTTTGCCCCCATGTCGGTTTCGCGCAGCACGAACACGACGGCACGGCCATCGGGCGAGACCTCCGGATCACTCAGGCGCTTCACGCGCACGAGATCCCGGACGGTGAACGGGGCTTTCGCGTGCGACAGACCGCAGCCGAGCAGTGCGGTCAGGGCGAGGAGCACGACCGCGGTAGAGGGGGTTGGACGCATGAGAGGGTCTCGTGACCAAAGGGGTCGCACATTCTAGCCGGGGTGGCGACAATAGGGCGGTGCAGCCTCGGCCACTGCCCGCCGCCATCCGGGCGATCGCATTCGATCTCGACAATACGCTCTGGGACATCGAGCCCGTGATTGCGCGCGCCGAGCAGTTGCTGCGCGAATGGATGCACCGCAACTGTCCGCGCATTCCGGAGCGCTTCACGACCGAAGACATGCGCAGCGCCCGCATGCTCCTGGCCAACGATGAGCCGCAGCGCGCTCACGACTTCACCTGGCTGCGCCGCACGGCGCTGGCCCGACACGCGCGCGAGTGCGGCTACGAGGAGACGGTCGCGGAAGCGGCGTTCGAGGTGTTCTTCGCCGCGCGCAACGAGATCACGCCCTTCGGCGATGTGGTTGCGGGACTCGAGCAGCTGCGGACGCGCTACCAGCTCGGGACGCTCTCGAACGGCAACGCCGACCTGCAGCGAGTCGGCCTCGCTGGCTACTTCAGCGCGTCTCTGTGCGCGCGTGAGCTCGGAGCCGCAAAGCCCGACCCGCGCTGCTTTGCGCGCCTGCTCGAGGCACTGCAGCTGCAGGCGCACCAGGTGGTGTACGTCGGGGATGAGCCGCAGCACGATGTGGAAGGTGCACGAGCGGCCGGCCTCGTCCCCATCTGGATGAATCGGACCGCAAGACAATGGCCAACCGAGCTGCGGCCCCCGCCCTACGAAGTTCGTGACTTTGGTCAGCTGACAAGCCTGCTGGCACTCTCGCATCATCACTGCTAACGCAGAAAAAGCTAAGCGCATCACAGACTAAGTCGCCTGCGCGGAGTGAACTTTACGCAGGCACGGCCGTTGAATCCATTGAGGAGAGGCTCACGTAGCTCAGTTATGTTTCAGAGCAACGCAACAGTGCAGGTCCAGCCGGTCGCGAATCTGCAGGAGTTCTTTCGCGAGACGCTGCATGGCGCGCTCGAGCGCCAGCATGTGTGCGTCGAGGATCAAACCGAGCACTACGTCGTCAATCTGCTGACACTGTTCGCGCGTGCGGAGGCCCTGTTTGATCAGACCCCGCAGGGCCCGCGCCTGAAGCCGCTCGCCGTGATGTTCGCCGACGCGCTGGAAGCGCGCTCCACCGGCGATCGGCATCGCGGCCTGCAACGCCTGGGCGATGTGTCGCTTTTCATCGCGGGCTTCTTCGCGCGCAGCTTTGCGCGCAAGCTCGTCGATGTCGACTACCACATTGCGATGGGTGGCCGCGCGTACGGCACGCTTGCCGAGGCGCTCGCGCGCGGACGCAGCCGCGTGCTCGCGCAGGTGTTCGCCGAGCTCGCGGCGAAATTCCAGCCGCTCGTCGATGCGCTCAACGATGTCAGCGAAACCTCCTACCGCCACACGGACGCGGACATCCTGCGTCTTTACGAGATGTGGCTGAAGACGGGCAGTCGCCGCTCTTATCAGATTCTGCGCCGGCTCGGTGTGGAGCCGGCGCCGGCGGCGCGCACCGCGCAATGACCCAGTGATTCTCCGGCAGATCCAGGATCTCATCGGCGACATCTACGATGTGAGCATCGCTCACGATGTCTACGACTTCCTGGTCACCGACCGCACCTGCCTGCCGGCGGGCGCGCGCGCGGGTCAATCAGACGAGCAACTGCTGGTTGCGGAGGAGAGCGACGCGGTCGGTGTCTCGCTGTATCTGGATCCGGCGTTGCTTGAGCGGCTGCAGCGCGCCGATCCGATCCGCGCACTCAATCAGGGCAACGTCGCGGATTACTGGACCGCGCTCGAGGGCGTGAGCCACTTCCTGTATTTCGCCTGGAATGCGGGTCACGACAAGCCCGTCTCTCTGCTCGAGCTCGAATTGCAAGCCGAAATCGACAAGTACGTCGCGAGCTACTGGCTGCTGCGTCGGCAGTTCCCGCAGCGCTTTCCCGCGGAGCTGATGCGAATTTTATTCGAGCGCACCCGCATCGATCCCACGCTCGCGGGCGAGCGCGCCGACCTCTATCGGCGCGCAAGCGGCTATGCCGAACGATTTTGCCGCAGGCTCGAGCGTACGTTGCGCTCGAGTGCGAGTGAGTCCGAGCAACTGGCTCTCGCAGAGCTCAGACGCTTCTATCGGCTGACCGATGCGCGCAAGCTCGCGCACATCGAACGTCAAGACTGAACGGGCGGCAAGCGCGGCTCAGTCTTCCCCGCGCTTCTTGCGCTCCTCGAGCTCACGCATTTTCTTGATCCACTCCGACAGCTTGTGCAGATCGCGCTTGGGGCTCGGGGGCGGGCGCTCCTTGCCTCGCAGCCGCGCATTGCCGCCGCCGCGGCCGTAGGGGTTGTATCCCTCATCGGGCTTGCGGGTGACGGAGCCGCTGTCGAGTTCCAGCGTCGTGCGCTCATAGTCCGCGGGCGCAGCTTGCCATTCGACCTTGGCGTTGCCGCGATCGTCATGCACGACCCGCGCGATCCGGCGGCGCTCGGCAGCGCTCGAACTTGCCGGTGCGGGTAAGGGTGGGGGGGGTTTACCCTTTCTGTCATCCACGAGATTAAGTCATATCGCGCCGGCCCCTTTCGGCTCAACGAAAGTACGCGGGGCATCGCCGGGGGGCTGCGCCTTGCGTCACGAATCCCTATCCCTGCGCCCAGGGGCGCAATACCCGGCCCCGACGCTGTGCGGCGCGCAACAGTCCCACGATGGTCTTACCGTCCCGGTACTCGCCGTTGAGCGCATTGGCGCAGGCTTGCTCGAAGGGCAGCCAGTGCACCTCGAGCACCTCGTTTGCTTCGGGCACAGCGGTGAGCGCCGACAGCTCTTCGGCCAGGTAGAGGTGCAGCACCTCGCTGAAGACGCCGGGGGAGCTCAGGTAGCTGCCGAGACTCGACCAGCGCTGTGCGCCGATGCCCGCCTCTTCCCTGAGCTCGCGCTGCGCGGTCGTGAGCGGAGGTTCGTTCGGTTCGAGTTTGCCGGCCGGCAGCTCCCATATCCAACCCCCTGCGACGTAGCGATACTGGCGCAGCAGGCAGACGCGCTCGTGGCTGTCGATCGCGACCACGACTGCGCCGCCCGGATGGTGCACGACCTCGAGCTCGGCATGCGCGCCGTTCGGCAGCGTGACCTCGTCAACCGTGACCTGGATCACCCTGCCGGTGAAGTGAGTCGTGCTTTTCATCCTAGAATCGTACAGGGTCGCGCACCATGAAACGCACTCACCTGCTCATCGTCACGGGTCTGCCGGCGACCGGCAAGACGACCCTGGCGCGCGCGCTTGCCCGGCGCCACGGCGCGATCCTCATCGCCAAGGACGTGATCAAAGAGCCCCTGCTCGATGTGCTCGGCGCCGCCGATGCGGCGGCCTCACGGGCCCTGAGCGATGCCAGTTTCGCGATTCTCTTCGCCATGGCACGCGAGCTCGCAGGCTCGGGGTGCGATCTGGTGCTCGAGGGTAATTTCCGTCCCGGCCAGCACGAAGAATCCCTGCGCCCACTTTTTGCGGCGCACGTCGCCGGCGCCCAGCTCCTGTGCCGCGTGCCCGAGAGCGTACGGCGCGCACGGCTCCACGCACGCGCACAGGATCCATCCCGCCATGCGGGTCATCGGGATGCGGAGCTTCTCGCGGCGGCAGCGCCTGTTGCGGGCTCATCGGCGGACGGCTTCCTCGAGCTGCCCGGCGCACGGTTTGAAAGCGTACAGGGCGCGCCGGACTCGACACTGGATGAATGGTGGCAGAAGAGCTAGGACGGCTGCAGGCGCCTGCCAAGTGTGCTCTCTTCGACATTGCGCACGGCCTTCGTGTGAACAGAATCGGTAGCCGCTGCAACGGCCAAGTCGCTATAGTTGATCGCATGTCGACTGCGTCACATCTCGACAAGCTCAATGCCGCACAGCGCAAGGCGGTCATGCACGGCGAGGTGCGTGGCAGCGGCGAGGGTGTGAAGGCGGGCCCGCTCCTCATCATCGCGGGCGCAGGCACGGGAAAGACCGATACGCTCGCACACCGCGTCGCTCATCTCGCCATGCACGGCGTGGACCCGGGGCGCATCCTGATGCTCACGTTTACGCGCCGCGCGGCGTTCGAGATGCGCCATCGCGCGCGCGACATCGTCAAGCGTGCGCTGAATGAGCCGATCGGTGGCCTGAGTCAGTCGCTCGCACAGCGGCTGTCCTGGGCCGGCACTTTCCACTCCATGGCGAACCGCCTGCTGCGTCATTACGCGCGCCATCTGCGGCTCGACCCGCAATTCACCGTGACCGATCGCGCCGATTCGGCTGATCTCATGGATGTCGTGCGCCAGGAGCTCGGACTTGCGACCAAGGAGCAGCGTTTTCCCCGCAAGGAGACATGCCTTGCGATCTATTCGCACCGCGTCAATACCCAGAAATCATTGAAGGAGACGCTGGAGCAGCAGTATCCCTGGTGCGCTCAATGGGAGCCCGATCTGGTGAAGCTGTATCGCGGCTACGTCGAGCGCAAGCAGCGCCACAGCATCCTCGACTACGACGATCTGCTTCTGTACTGGCACCTGATGATGGGCGAAGCGCGCCTGGCAAAGCACATCGGCGAGCACTTCGATCACGTTCTGGTCGATGAGTATCAGGATACGAACCGGCTGCAGGCCGAGATACTGCACGCCCTCAAGCCGGATGGGCTCGGGCTCACCATCGTCGGTGACGACGCACAGGCGATCTATTCGTTCCGCGCCGCCTCGGTCGAGAACATTCTCGGCTTTGCGGACCGGTTCAAGCCGCGCGCGGAGGTGGTGACGCTTGCGCAGAACTACCGCTCGACGCAGCCCGTGCTCGATGTGGCGAATGCATTGATGGCTGAAGCGCCGCGCCAGCATCGCAAACACTTGCTATCCGTTCGCGGCGGCGGACCGCGCCCGCGGGTCGTGACGGTGGACGACCTCGCCACACAGGCTGATCTGGTGTGCCGCGAAGTGCTGAAACGCCGGGAATCCAACGTGCCCCTGCGACGTCAGGCCGTGCTCTTCCGCACGAGCAGCCACAGCGATCTGCTCGAGATCGAGCTCGGCAAGCGCAAGATCCCCTTCGTGAAATACGGCGGCCTCAAGTTCCTGGAGGCCTCGCACGTGAAGGATCTGCTCGGCGTGCTGCGCTGGGCGGACAATCCCCGCAACACACTCGCGGCCTTCCGTGTCCTGCAGCTGCTACCAGGGATGGGGCCGGGAAATGCACGCAAGGCCATCGATCATTTCGAGGCGAGCAACTACTCCTTCGAGGCGCTGAAGGATCACACGCCGCCGCAGCCAAGTGCCGTGGACTTTCGCAAGCTCAGCGCCCTCATGCTGGCGCTGGTCGAGGCGGACCGTGCCTGGGCCGGACAGGTGCACCTGGTGCGCGAGTGGTACAAGCCGCACCTCGAGCGCACCTATGAGCACTTCCACACCCGCATCGGCGATCTCGACCAGCTCGAGCTGTTGTCGGGGCAGTATCCTTCGCGGGAGCGGTTCATCACGGAGATCACGCTCGATCCGCCGGATGCGACCGGTGACCTTGCCGGCCACGCGGCGCTCGATGAGGACTACCTCGTGCTGTCCACCATTCATTCCGCCAAGGGAATGGAGTGGGACACCGTGTACCTGCTCAACGTCGTGGACGGCAGCTTTCCCTCGGAGTTCGCGACCGGCAAGCCCGAGCTCATCGAGGAGGAGCGCCGGCTGCTATACGTCGCGATGACGCGCGCCCAGAACGATCTGGTGCTGTGCGTGCCGCTGCGCTTTCATCTGACGAACCAGTCGCGCCAATCCGACGCGCACGTGTACGGGGGGCGCAGCCGCTTCCTGAGCGAGCGGGTCCTGAAGACGCTGGATCAGGCGAGCGTGCGTGGGATTCAGCTCGGCGAGGCGTCGCTCGCAGAGGCGGACGACTCGGCAGTCGATGTGGGAGCGCGCCTCAAGGAGATGTGGTGAGCTCGCCCGCGCGTGGCGCGGCGCTCATTGCGGCTTGACGAATTTCAGGGTGAAGCGGTCGCTCTCGCCGATCTGCGCGTACTTCTCGCGATCCTTTTTCCCCAGTCGATAGACGGGCGGCAACGTCCACACGCCCTGCTCATAGTCCTTCGTGTCCTTGGGATTGGCGTTGATTTCGGATTTCGCGACGAGTTTGAAGCCTGCGCCCTGAATCAGGGCGATGGCATAGTCCTCATCGACGTATCCGCTCTTGGCCTCAGGATCCTGCGGGACGCCAGGCTTGCCGCGATGCTCCACCACTCCGAGCATTCCACCCGGCTTCAGTGCGCGATACATCGAAGCGAACGCCTGAGGCGCCCAGCCTTCGGCCATCCAGTTGTGGATGTTGCGGAAGGTCACGACCAGATCTGCCGAACCCGGCGGGGCAATCTCATTGCTGTCAGGGCCGAAGGTGGTGAACACCACCGAGCCATACAAGTCCGGACGCGCGGAGATCTTCTCCTGGTATGCCTTCAACTGTGCGCTCACGTATGGACTTGCCGGATCCGGCGCCGGCTCAGCCGCGTAGTACCGGCCGCCCATCACGAGGAGCGGGGCGATTACCTCGGTGTACCACCCCGGCTCGGGCCACACCTCGACGACCTTCATCTGCGGGCGGATACCGAAGAACAGAAGCGTCTCTTTCGGGTGCCGATAGACATCGCGCGCACGGTTCTGCTCTGAGCGATGCTCGCTCAGCAGAATGCGATCGAGCTCCGCGGCGGTGCTCGCAGCCTCGCTGGCAGTCGCGTCGGCAGCCCTCTTGTCGGCTGTCTTGTCGCGCGTGTCCACGCGCGATGCGCAACCCGCAGCACCGGTGAGTACCGCGGCGAGGAGCGCGACGGCCAGCCACGAGATCCTGAACATCCTGGCGATCTCCTCAAACAACTCCAGACGAAGAACCCCGCGCAATGGCGGGGTTCTTGCTTCGACTCGAAAAGCTCGACGGCGTTTCAGCGGCGGAAGGGACCACCACCCTGGCGCGGGCGTTGGGGTCGCTCCTGCGCCTCGTTGACGCGCAACGGCCGGCCGTTCATTTGATGGCCGTTCAGAGCCTGGATGGCGCTCTGTGCCTCGCCCTGCGGCATATCGACGAAACCAAAGCCACGCGGCTTACCGGTCTCGCGGTCATTGATGAGCTTGACCGAATCCACCTTGCCGTGCCGCTCGAAGAGCGCGCGCACATCCTGCTCGGTGGCGTTGAAAGGCAGATTGCCCACGTAGATCGTCGTCATCCAAACATCTCACTGAAAAGCGGACAGCGGCGTGCCGCGCGAGTCGGACGCATGTACCGCGTGAACGGGTTTGAGACAGGTCAGGGCTACAAGGCACACGATCGGCAGCTTGGGTCAATGCGCGGCGCTTGGGCCGGCGGCCTGCACCTGCTTCGTCGCACCAAAGGCGTTGTCGGTAGAGAGGCGGGGAGGAGACTTCAAGCACGAGCCCATATACGCGGTGCGATACGACGCGCGGGGAATGCTACTCCCGCCCTTTGGCGGAAGCAAACAGCCCAGGACGAGGTTCTAGGCTCGTCTGCTGATGTTGGGTTGATTGACCCAAGGTGGTGCAAACAGGGTTGTCACGGCCGGTCATGACGCCATTTGGATGGTGCCATTTGGAATATGTCTAATTTGCCCTAAGCCGGCTCGAGGTAGGCGTAGCCGTCGAGTTCGCCCTCGTAGAACCGTTTGATGAGCTGGCTCTCCGCGACCGTCATGCGCCCATCGCGAATCGCGCGCTCACAGTCGCGTGCCAGCGCCGGATAGAGCTCGGCGACGTCGTACTCCATGTACTCGAGCACTTTGTTGGCCGTGTCGCCCTTGACGATCTCCTCGATCCACCAGCCGCCTTCATCGAGCAGGCGGATGTGCACGACGTGCGTATCGCCGAAGAGGTTGTGCAGATCGCCGAGCGTCTCCTGATAAGCCCCCACCAGGAAGGCCGCGAGGTAGTACTCCTCGCCCGGCCTCAATTCATGCATGTCCAGAGTGTGGCTCACGTCGCGACGGCTGACGAAACGATCGATCCGGCCGTCGGAATCACAGGTGATGTCGGCGAGTACGCCACAGCGCGTCGGTCGCTCATCAAGCCGGTGAATGGGCATGATGGGAAAGAGCTGATCGATGGCCCAGCTGTCGGGCAGCGACTGGAACACCGAGAAGTTGCAGAAGTACGTGTCCGACAGATCGGATTCGAGATTCTCGAGCTCCTCGGGTCGGCGCTCGAGCTTGCGGCAGACATCGCGGATTCTCGCGCAGGTAGCCCAGTACAGCCGCTCGGCGACCCCTCGGAACTCGAGCGACAGCAGGCCGAGATTGAACATCTGCAGCACCTGCTCGCGGGCCGTGAGCGCATCGTGGTAGCACTCGACGAGGCGTCGCTCGTTGACCGAGCGATACGCCTCGAACAGATCCTGCACCGGCTGTGGTAACTCGTCGCTGCCTGCGTAGTCCTCGGCCGCATCGCCCGTCACTCGAAACTTATCGAGCGCCGAGTAGCCGAGGGCGTTGAAAATGAGCACGCTGTGATAGGCAGCGATGGCGCGTCCCGACTCGCTCACGATCATCGGGTGCGGAATGTCGCGCGCGTTGCAGACACTTGCGATGCGGTACACCACGTCGCTCGCATACTCGTTGAGCGTGTAGTTCATCGAGGACGAGAAGTTCGTGCCGCTGCCGTCGTAGTCGACGCCGAGGCCGCCTCCCACGTCGATGTACTGCAGACCGGCCCCCATCAGCTTGAGCTCGGCATAAACGTGCGCGAGCTCGTTGATGGCGTCCTTCACGCGGCGGATATCCTGCAACTGGCTGCCAGGATGACAGTGCACGAGCTGCAGGCAGTCGAGCATGCCGCGCCCCTTGAGCACGTCGAAGAGCTCGAGGATCTCCGTGATGAACAGTCCGAACTTGGACTTCTCGCCGGCTGACTCGCGCCAGCGTCCCGAGCCCTCGCTGAACAGCTTGACGCGGACCCCGATCCGCGGCCGCACTGCGTAGGTGTCCGCGTGCCGCAGGATCAGATCGAGCTCCACGTAATTCTCGACGACCGGGATGATCGTGCGCCCGAGCTTCGTGGCGAGCGTCACGGCCTCGATGTAGCTGTCATCCTTGAAGCCGTTGCAGATGATGAGCCGATCCGGCGCGTTCTCGGTCATGGCCATGACCGCGAGCAACTCGGGCTTGGAGCCGACTTCCAGGCCGAACCCGAACTCCTTGCCGTAGCGGTAGACCTCCTCCACCACCAGGCGCTGCTGGTTCACCTTGATCGGGTACACCGCCGCGTAGCGGTTGTGGTAGTCGTTCTCGGCGATGGCTTGCGCGAACGCCGCGTGCAGATGCTTGAGCCGGTGCGCGAGAATGTCGGAGAGGCGCACGACGACCGGTGTATTGAGATCGCGCGCTTTGAGGCCCTCGACGACCTCGAACAGATCGATCTCACGGCCAGGCTGGGTATCGGGCCGCACGACGACGTGACCGGCGGCATTGATGGAAAAATAACCCTTGCCCCAGGCATTGACCTGGTACAGCTCGAGCGAATCTTCGATGCTCCAGGTCTGGGCCGGATTGAGCTTGCGCGCTGCGCCGTTCACGGCGCCTTTTGGATCTGCCACCACGCCGCGGAAGATAACAAAAAAGCAAGTCTCACGGATGACTCAAACGAGCCTCAGCTTCCGATCAATCCTTGGCCACGGCGCGCGCCGGATCGCGGATCCACTCGCTCCACGATCCGGCATACAGTCGCGCGCCCGAAAGCCCCACGATCTCGAGCGCTAGCAGGTCATGGCATGCGGTGACTCCGGAGCCGCACATCGCGACGGCCTCGGTGCTGCTTCGGCCATCGAGCGTCGCGCGCCAGCGGGCCCGCAGCTCCTGCGGCGCGAGAAAACGTCCCTGCGAGTCGACGTTCGAAGTGAAGGGGTGATTGATCGCACCGGGCACGTGTCCCGCGACGGGATCGAGCGTCTCGTTGCGGCCGCCGAAGCGGTCGGCCGCGCGTGCATCGACCAGCACGATCTCGCCTTGGGCAACCGCGCGCGCGACCTCCTGCGTGCTGAGCACCGCCTGTGGGTCGAGGCGCGGCCGAAAAAAGCGCGGCGCGCGCGCCCGCGCCGCCGTTTCCAGCGCGAGCCCCGCAGCCGACCAGGCGGACAGCCCGCCGTTCAATACCGCGACGGCCCGATGTCCCATGAAGCGCAGCAACCACCACAGCCGAGAAGCGATGGCTCCGTTGTGCTGATCGTAAGCGACGACCTGAACTCGATCGTCCACGCCGAAGCGCGAGAGCGTCGCAACGATCGCGGCGACCGCCGGCAGGGGGTGCCGGCCGGTATGTGCGGTGACGGGTCCGGACAGATCGCGATCCAGGTGCGCGAATTGCGCCCCCGGGATATGCCCCTCTGCGTACGCTTGCGCTCCCCATTCGGGTCGCAGGAGGTCGTGACGGCAATCGACGATCGCCACATCCGGGTCAGCGGCGAGAGCGTGGAGCTCGGCGGGCTCGATGAGCGTGGTTCGATCGGTGCTCATGAAGAACGATGTCGCTACAATCGCGCGAGCGGCAACCTGAACGCAGTATATGGCGATCGAAGTCTATTGGGGCAGCGGCAGTGCGTATTCGTGGCGAGTGCTGCTCGCGCTCGAGTACAAGCGCCTGGCGTACCACAGCCGTTTGCTGCAGTTCTCCAAGCAGGAGCACAAGTCGCCGCAGATTCTCGCGCTGAACTTTCGCGGACGGGTTCCGGTCCTCAAGGACGACGACTACGTCGTGTTCGAGTCCGTCGCAATCCTTTACTACCTGGACCTCAAGTATCCGCAGCCTCCCATCTTCGGTCGAACTCCCGAGGAGGCCGGCGTCATCATGCGCGTGATCTGCGAGTATCAGGCGTACACGGAGCCGTTCCTGGAGAAAATCGTGGAGGCTTTCTTCGGTCCTGCCCGAAGCCGTCGCGGCGAGGATCTCGCCAACGCCATGCACGTGGTGGCGAGCGAGGCCCGCTCGATCGAGGCACGCCTGTCGAAGTCCGACTGGGTGGTGGGCGAGAGCTTCTCCGCGGCCGACATCGTGATCTTCCCCGCCCTGCAGACGCTGCTGCGCGCGCTCAGCAAGCCGGACGCACGCGAGCTATCCACCCGCTTTCTGCCGCTGACGGTGAATTATCCGGCGCTTGCGCGCTGGATCACTCGCGTAGAGGCCCTGCCAGGCTACGAGCGGACCTATCCACCCCATTGGCGCAGCTGACGACGAGGCATCATGCAGAATCATCCGGTCTACATCGACTTCCCAGGCCGCATCGTATTCATCGGCTTCGGCAGCATCGGTCAGGGTGTCCTTCCACTCGTTCTGCGTCACATCGGTATCGGACCCGACCGCATCACCATCGTCACGGCGGATGAGGCCGGAAGCGCGGAAGCCGAACGCTACGGCATCAAGCTCATCCAGGAGCGGCTGACGCGCGAGAACTATCGTCGCGTGCTCGCGCCGCTCATCGGCCGCGGTGACTTCGTGCTCAACGTATCGGTCGATGTGTCGAGCATCGCGCTCATCAAACACTGCTGGGAAAAGGGTGCGATGTACCTCGATACCTGCATCGAGCCGTGGCCGGGCGGCTATACCGATCCGACCGTACCCGCCGCACGCCGCACCAACTATGCACTGCGGGAAGAGGCGCTCGCCCTGCGTCCCGGCAACGCGCGCGCGCCGACGGCCGTGCTGACCCATGGCGCGAATCCCGGCCTGGTATCGCACTTCGTGAAACAGGCCCTGCTCAATCTGGCGGCCGACCTCAGCATCGATGCAGGCGATCCGCGCTCGCGGGCGGATTGGGGCGATCTGGCTCGCCGCACCGGCGTGAAGGTCGTACACATCGCCGAGCGCGACACGCAGGCCTCGCACGTGCCCAAGGAGTCCGGCGAGTTCGTCAATACGTGGTCCGTCGATGGCTTCGTGAGCGAGGGCTCACAGCCGTGCGAGCTCGGATGGGGCACGCACGAGCGCAATTTTCCGCGCGATGGCAAGCGGCACGATTTCGGCTGCCAGTGCGCGATCTACCTGATGCAGCCTGGAGCGGCGACCCGGGTGCGCACCTGGACCCCTCTTGCCGGCCACTTCCATGGCCTGTGCATCACTCACGGCGAATCGATTTCCCTGTCGGACTACTTCACCGTCCGCGACGGAGCCCAGGTCGCGTACCGCCCCACCGTGCACTACGCCTATCATCCCTGTGACGCGGCCATCGTGTCGGTGCATGAGCTCGCGGGCCGCAACTTCGTCCTGCAGGACCGCAAGCGCATTCTCATGGACGACATCGACCAGGGCATCGATGAGCTCGGCGTCCTGCTCGCCGGGCACAAGCGCAACGCCTACTGGTACGGCTCGCAACTCTCCATCGACGAGGCGCGCAAGCTCGCGCCGCACAACAGCGCCACGAGCCTGCAGGTGACCGCCGCGAGTCTCGCGGGCATGGTGTGGGCGATGGAGAATCCGAATTGCGGCATCGTCGAGCCCGACGAGATGGACTTCCGCCGCTGCCTCGAGATCGCAATGCCCTATCTGGGCCCGGTGGTCGGCCAGTACACGGATTGGACGCCCCTGCACGAGCGCGAGCGCCTGTTCGCCGAGGACATCGACAAGACCGATCCCTGGCAGTTCAAGAACGTGCGCGTGATCTGGTAGAGGCTGTACCTAGTACTCGATGCCGATGACGATGTACCGGCACGCGCCATCCGGTGTCTGCACTTCGATCTCGGTATCGAGCTTCTTGTTGAGAAGCGCGCGACCGAGCGGCGAGTCCATGCTGATGTAGCCGGCTGCCGCATCGAGTTCGTCGGGACCCACGACCCGATAGCGCATGACGCTGCCATCGTCTCGCTCGAGCGAAACCCAGGCACCGAAATAGACGCGTCCGACATCGCTCGGACGCTCACGCACGACGACCATGCCCGTGAGGCGCTCACGCAGGAAGCGCACGCGCGCATCGATCTCGCGCAGCCGGCGCTTGCCATAGATGTATTCCGCGTTCTCCGAGCGATCACCCATCGCGGCAGCCTCGGCCACGGCCCGCGTGACACGAGGGCGCTCGATTCGCCACAGCTCGTCGAGCTCGGCGCGCAGCCGTGCCTCCCCGGAAGGGGTAATGAATTTCGAGCCGGACCTCTGCGATGGTCGAAAGCGTCCCATATCTGCGTACGCCCGCGCGTTATGTCGCGAACGCCTTAACAAAAGCGGGGAGATTTGTGGGGCATTTCACGGTGCCCATCCGCCCGTCCCACTACATTTAAGTCCCATGTCCGCTAAGTACTACACCCATTTTGTGACCGCGGGCGCCGCTGCACAGCGCGCCGCCGACTCGAGCAGCGAGTGGAGTGGAGTCGTCGAGCTTCGACACCCGCTCGAGCAGAACGCGGGCACGCGCGAGCTGCGCTCGCTTCTGGCGCAGAGCTTCGATCTGAACAGCGACGACATCCGCATCCTGCACTGGGCACGCCTGCACTGATGCTCCGAATCCCCTAGCGGACTTCCTTCCCTTCATCGAAAGTCCGCATTCTTGCCCCAGGCCTTGAGCCTGGGGTTTTTTTTTGGTGAGTCCCTGGTACGTTACAATGAGCCGAACTTGAAGGGGAAGAGATCGATGCGCGCATGCATTGCCGTACTTGCGGCGCTGATCGGGACGCTCCTCGGCGGCTGCGGCTACAACAGGCTCATGCAGCAGGATGAGCAGGTGAAGGCCGCCTGGTCCGAGGTGGTCAATCAATATCAGCGGCGCGCGGATCTCGTGCCGAATCTGGTCAACACGGTGAAGGGATACGCCGCACAGGAGCAGAAGGTGCTGATCGGCGTGACGGAGGCGCGCGCCAAGGCCACCTCGATCCAGGTGACGCCCGAGGTGCTCAACGATCCCGCCGCGTTTGCCAAGTTTCAGCAGGCGCAGGGCCAGCTCACGCAGGCCTTGAAGAGCCTGCTGCAGGTCGTCGAGAACTACCCGAATCTGAAATCCGACCAGAACTTTCGTGACCTGCAATCACAGCTCGAGGGGACCGAAAACCGCATCACCGTTGCCCGCAACCGCTATATCGATGCAGTGCGCCAGTACAACGTGACGGTGCGTTCCTTCCCCACCAACCTGACCGCGAAGCTCTTCGATCTGTCCGTGAAGCCGAACTTCAGCGTGCAGAATGAGTCGCAGATCTCGATCGCACCGACCGTCGACTTCGGTACCGCACCGACGCAATCCGCGCCCGCACCGGCGAGCCCGCATTAAAGCGCACGTCACCGCCTGGCTGTGCCTCCTTGCACTGACGGGCGTCGCGATCGGCGCGCTCGCACAGACCCTCAAGCCCGTTCCGCCCCTCAGCTCCCACGTGACCGATCTGACCGGCGCCCTGACGCCGAGCCAGAAGACGGCTCTCGATACGAAGCTCGCCGACTTCGAGGCGCGCAAGGGCACTCAGGTCGCAATCCTCATCGTGGCGAGCACCGAGCCGGAGACGATCGAGCAGTACTCGATCCGGGTCGTGGATCAGTGGAAGCTCGGGCGGCGCAAGATCGATGATGGCGCGCTGCTGCTCGTTGCCAGGAACGATCGGGCGCTGCGCATCGAGGTGGGTTACGGGCTCGAGGGGGTGCTCACCGATGCCACCTCGAACCGCATCATCGACGAGACCATCGCGCCGTTGTTTCGCCAGGGCGAGATCTACGGCGGCCTCAGCGCCGGAGTCGATCAGATCCTGCGTGTCATCGACGGCGAGCCGCTGCCTGCGCCACAGCCGCAGTGGCAGCGAGGTCATGCGCACGGCCTTCCTTCCTTGCCGTTTCTGTTCGGAGCCGCGCTGATCGGCAACATGGTCCTCGGTTCATTGTTTGGCCGCGGGCTGGGATCTGCCCTGACGGGCGGCGCAGTCGGACTGATCGCATGGCTCGCGGGCGGCGCACTTGCCCTGGCCATCTTCGCCGGTGTCGTCGCGTTCCTGTTCGGCGTGCTGAGTGGTCTTTCGAGTGGCGCGCGCTGGTCGAGTGGTGCCGGTGGCTGGAGCGGAGGCTGGGGTGGAACCTCCGGCCGAGGCTTCGGCGGAGGATTCAGCGGCGGTGGAGGGTTCAGCGGAGGCGGAGGGGGCTTCGGAGGCGGTGGCGCCTCGGGCCGCTGGTGAGATGCAGCTGCGGCGCGCACTTCGCCATCTTCTGACGACTCATTGGAGTGGCCGGCGGCATTTTCCGCAACCGGCGCTCGAGGAGATTACCCGTGCGATCCGCGAGGCCGAATCGACGCACGCCGCGCAGCTGCGCTTCGTGGTCGAATCGGCTCTGGACCTCCCGCACCTGTGGCGCTCGACGACGCCGCGCCGACGAGCTCTGCAACTCTTTGGCGAGCTCGGAATCTGGGATACGGCCGCGAACAACGGCGTACTCATCTATCTGCTACTCGCCGACCGAGTCGTCGAGATCATCGCCGACCGCGGCATTGCCGCGCGCGTCTCACAGAGCGAATGGGAGAGCGTGTGTCGACAGATGGAGCGCCACTTCAGCTCGGCGCGCTTTCGGGACGGATCCATCGCGGGTATCCAGGCCGTCGCAGCCCTCCTGGCAAAACACTTCCCCGGCTCCTTAGGCGGCGTCAATGAGTTGCCCGATAAGCCGGTGATACTGTAGGCAATTGTCGACAGGCACGGCCGACACCGGAATGTCATACTTGGGCGCTATGTCGAGCTCCCTCAGCTTCACGCGTCTTGTCTGCGGCGCCTTCGGCGCCTCCCTTCTGGTCGGCTGCTCACTGTTCGGAGGGGCATTCTCCTCGCACCAGAAGGCCGTCACGGTCGTGCCGCCCGCACCGGTCGCGCCCGCGCTCGCAGCTCCCGCTCCGACCTTCAAGTTCGAGATCGATCCCGATCACGATGACGTGATCGGCGTCGTGCAGAGCGTCACGACCTCCAAGGAGGACACGCTCTCGGATATCGCACGCCGCTTCGACGTGGGCTACGAGGAGATCGTGCGCGCGAATCCCGGCGTGGATCCATGGCTGCCGGGAGCCGATCGCCAGATCATCGTGCCGACGCAATTCGTGCTGCCGGATGCGCCGCGCGAGGGTGTGGTCATCAACATCGCGGCGATGCGGCTCTATTACTTCCCGCCGCACAAGCCCGGTCAGAAGCAAGCGGTGTACACGCATCCGATCGGCATCGGCAAGGTGGGCTGGGCCACGCCCGAGGGCACGACGAAGATCCTGCGGCGGCAGAAGGACCCGATCTGGCGCCCGCCGGTGTCGGTCATCAAGGAGCACCGCGAAAACGGCGACGATCTGGCCGCGGTCGTGGGTCCGGGGCCGGACAATCCGCTCGGCCGACATGCCTTCTATCTTGGCTGGCCGGGGTATTTGATTCACGGGACCAACAAGCCCTACGGGGTCGGACTGCGCTCGAGTCATGGCTGCATCCGGCTTTATCCCGAAGATATCGCCTTGCTCTACGAGCGCATCCCCATCGGCACCAACGTCCACGTCGTCAATCAGCCATTCGTGTTCGGCTGGTCACAGGACAAGCTGTACATGCAGGCCTATGGCTCGCTCGAGGACGATCAGAGGGACTGGAAGAAGGCACAGCAGCGCTTGCTGTCGAAATCCCTCGGCCCACGCATCCAGAAAGAGCTCGCGCGTCGCGGTGAGGATGTGAACTGGGATCTGATCCTCGAGCTCGCACACAGTCCGCGCGGACTGGGCGTGGTGATCGACGGCGAGGGTGGCAGCATCGAGCAGGTGGTGGCGAGCGCGCCGAAGGTGGAGAACCGTGTGCCGGACGGGGCTGCCTGGGACGGCAAAACCGATCTGCCGCTCGATGAGAAGTCCTACCAGGAGATGCTCTCGGAGCGCGATCCGTCGCAGCCTGCTTCGGCGAGCCCACAGAAGTCCGGGACCTGACTCTGCTCTCAGAATGGCTCGAGCTCATGCTGGCTGAGGTCGCTCGCAAGCGTGAGGATCTCGAGCGTGCACGCCTCGAGCAGGAAGCGCGCGAGCGCGAGTCGGGAACCGCGGCGCCTCGCGAGGCTGACGGTGCAGACGGTGCCGATTGAGGAGCCCGCTTACCGGGTAGCGTTTCCGTGATAGAGTCCGAGCGGGTCAAGGGAACTCACGTGGCTGACCACGCCATCGCGCGTCTGCCGACCGGTATCACGGCCTTCATTGGCCGAACACTCAAAGGGCCCGTCCACCGCGCGGTCCCGATCGCAAGCTTCGCAGAGTTCGAGCAGCAATTCGGCGGACTGTGGCAGCCGTCGACGCTGTCCTACGCCGTCGAGCAATACTTCGACAATGGCGGACGCCGAGCGCTCATCGTGCGTGTGGTCAATGGCGCGCGGCCGCCGACGCTGACACTGCCCGCCAACGGTGCGCAACTGCGCCTCATCGGGGTGAACCCTGGCTCGCGCGAATATCTGCGCGCCGCCATCGACTACGACGGCATTGGCGCAAGCGAGTCCGATCGCTTCAATCTGGTCGTGCAGCGTGTGCGCATTCCCGGATCGGAGCTCGTCGAGGACCAGGAGATCCTGCGGCGCCTTTCCGCCGAACCCGGCTCGGCGCGTTATCTGCAGGACGCGCTGCGCGCTTCGCGACTGGTACGTGCTGTGGAGGGGCTGCCGGTCTGCCGGCCCGATCGCACTCCCGCACCGCTCGGCGGAGCGCTCGTCGGCTACGTTCAATCCAACCCGGACGGTGATGACGGCACCACCTTGAGCGACTATGACGTCATCGGCTCATCCGTGACGCGCAGCGGACTGTTCGCGTTGCAGCTCGAAGATCGCTTCGATCTGCTGTGCATTCCGCCGCTCGGGCGCGATCAGGACGTCGGCCTGAGCGCGCTTCTGGTGGCCGAGCGCTTCTGCCGGGAGCGCCATGCCATGCTGGTGGTCGACCCGCCCTCGTCATGGAGCTCGTGTCAGGCGGCCCTCGCGGGTCTGCGTGACTGGCCATTTCGCAGCGAGAACGCGGTCATGTTCTTTCCGCGCGTGTTCGGATTCGATCGGCTGCGCAACCGCGAGGAGACATTCGGCTCGAGCGCCGCAGGCGCCGGCTTGATTGCGCGCATGGATGAGAACTGTCCGATCTGGGCGGCGTCGGAAAGCGAGGATTTGATCCTGCGGCCCGGCCTGCGTCCGATCGTATCTCTCGGGGATGCGGAACGCGCTCGCTTGCGCCAGCTGGGGATCAATGGCCTGCAGTCGGTCCGTGCGGGTCTTCGGACGCGGACCAGTCCTTGTACCCTGGCGGCCGGATCCTCTGGCGCCTCCGACTGGAAGTATCTGTCGGCGCGGCGCCTGGCGCATTTCATCGTCGCATGCATCGAGCGTGGCACCGCGTGGCTGGCCGATGCGGCCAACGGGCCCGACACCTGGGAGCAGGCGCAGTCGGCCGTCGAGCGATTCCTCGACTCGCTCGACCGCGAAGGCGCCTTCGCTGGCAGCGAGCCGCGGGACAGCTATTTCGTGATCTGCGACGAGCGCGTCAATCGACCGAACACGATCGCGGAAGGACGCATCAGCGTGCTCTTCGGGTTTGCGACGACGCGGCCCGCGGAGTTTCATGCCTGGCTCACGAGCCATACGGCCACCGGCTGCAGCTCGCGACCAGTCGCCGTGAATCGCCTCGCGACCTCGCAACGACTCCTGGAGTGGGAGATCGAAACCTCGATTCTGCGCGCTCACAACGGAGCGCCGTAGCCTCCGCCGCCGGGCGTCAGGATCTCGAGCTGATCGCCCGCTCCAACCTCGAATGACTCCGTTGCCGTGAGCAGCGTCACGACGCCGGAGGTGCGCAGCACCCGGCCCTCGCCGGTGGCGCCGGCCTTGCCCCCTCCGACACCGAAGGGTGGGATGCGCCGGTGGTTCGAGAGAAGCGCACCCGAGAGCGGCGCGCGAAACTCGAGCCGGCGCACGGACCCATCGCCGCCCCGATGCCGGCCTGCACCGCCCGAGCCGCGCCGAATGCTGAATTCGCGCACCAGGACGGGCAGCTTTGCCTCGAGGATCTCGGGGTCGGTGAGGCGCGAGTTCGTCATATGCGTCTGCACTGCCGAACACCCATCGAAGTCCGGCCCGGCGCCCGATCCTCCGGCGATGGTCTCGTAATACTGCACGCGTGCATCGCCGAAGGTCAGGTTGTTCATCGTGCCCTGAGAGGCTGCGAGTACGCCCAGCGCGCCGTAGAGCGTGTCCACCACGCATTGAGACGTCTCGACATTCCCCGCGGCGACCGCGGCCGGCGGCTGCGGATCAAGCATGCATCCGGGAGGGATGATGATCTCGAGCGGCTCAAGGCATCCCTGATTGAGAGGAATCGGCCGCTCCACCAGTGTGCGGAAAACGTACAGGACCGCTGCGAGGCACACCGCGCGCGGTGCATTGAAGTTGTGCGCGCCCTGCGGCGAGGTTCCGGTGAAATCGATGCGGGCGCTGCGCGCCGCGTGATCGATGTCGATTCTTACCGCCACAACCTGACCGCCATCCATCTCGCAACGGAAGGTCCCCGGATTCAAGCGCTCGATTGCGCCGCGCACACAGTCGGCGGCGTTTGCCTGCACCCGGCGCATGCCGTCGTGCAGGGCCGCGACGCCGTGCTGCGCGACGGCACGCTGCAGCTCGAGGCTTCCGCGGGCATTGGCGGCGAGCTGTGCCCGAAGGTCGGCGATGTTCTGCGCGGGATTGCGGGCGGGGTAGGGGCCCGAGGCGAGCGTGGCACGCAGCTCCGCTTCGCGCATCCGACCCGCCTCCACGAGCGCGAAGTCTTCGAACAGCGCTCCCTCCTCGCCGATGTCGCGACTCATCGGTGGCATCGACCCCGGTGTCACGCCGCCAATGTCGGCATGATGCGCACGGGAGGCGACGAAGAAATCCGGTGTGGATCCGCCACTCATGAAGACGGGCGAGACGACCGTCATGTCCGGCAGGTGCGTGCCGCCGTGGTACGGGCTGTTCAAAAGCCAGGCATCACCAGGGCGCATGCGTCCCTGATGAGCATGAATGACTGCGCTCACACTCGCGCCCATGGAGCCGAGGTGTACGGGCATGTGCGGGGCATTCGCCACGAGACCGCCCTGCGCATCGAACAACGCACACGAATAGTCGAGCCGCTCTTTGATGTTGACGGATTGCGCGGTCTGCCGCAGCACCTCGCCCATTTGCTCGGCGATATGCATGAAAAGATTGTTCCACACCTCCAGGCGCGCCGGATCCGTCAAGGCTTGCGCGCCTGCCGGGCCGGTGCCGTCGTCCTCGATGAGGATTTCGCCGCCGGGTAGCCGTCGCGCTCGCCAGCCTGGCTCGAGCACGAAGGTCGAATGCGGCTCGACGATCAGAGCCGGTCCGCTGACGGACTCGACGACCGACTCGCTCGCCTGGACGGGAACGTCGCGCCACTCGCCAAACCAAACGCGTGCATGGTCCGGCAGCGCTCCAGCGTGTGCTGCCGGGCGGGCGCGTAGCTGCGCATCATCGATGCTTGGACAGCGTGCCTCGACGCGCACCGCCTCTATCAGCGGCGCCACGCCCGCAGGCTCGAAACCGAAACGGGCACGATGCGCTTCACGAAACGCGCGCCGCACTGCTTCGATCTCGCATGGTGGCGCGCTGATCGTGTTCGTCCGCTCGCCTTCGCCGCCAACTCTGAACTGGGCGAAGAGCCGGTGATCAGCCCGCCGGTGGACGCCGCGCGTTTCGGGCTCTTCGATGTGGCCTGGAACACGAGAAGCGATGTCGCTGATCATGCCGGCCGAGTTTGACATTATTTTCGATCCGGTCACGCATACGGCCGTTTTCTAGCCCGAATGGCGGCATAACCTTTTCGCGCGCTGTTCGCCGAGCGCTTGCGGCACGTCGCGTCGCAGAGGTGCTCTCCTCACGTAACCGCCTTCAAAGTCCGCTGCTTGGAGCACGGTGGCGACGAGGTGGCGATTTCAGGGCGAATGCGAATACAACGTCGACCAAATAGCCGCTTAAGTTTGATAGTTTTGGTGGAGCCAGACGGAATCGAACCGACGACCTCTTCAATGCCATTGAAGCGCTCTCCCAACTGAGCTATGGCCCCGTTCTCCAAATGTGTCGCGCTTCGCTTGGGGAGAAGCGCGCCCTCACTTTCCGAGGGCGGCGGTATAACCGAAAACTTGCGGCGTCCACAAGGGCCGCGGGTCAAAAAAGCGGCTGCGCGTCGCCGCCGACCCCAGAATCCCCAACGCCGCTCAGGTTTCCTCGTCGGGCGCGATATCGCCATCGATAAGGTTGGTGACGTCGTCGTCCTCCTCCTCTTCCTCTTCAAGGAACGGATCATCCGCGGCGTCCTCCTCGGCGTCCTCCTCGACATCGATGTCGTCGACCACCGGCTCTGCGGCGGCTTTCTCCTCGCCCGCCTCGACCTCGTCGAGCGACACGACCTCGACGCCGGCGGGGGTCGCAACCTCGGTCTCTTCTTCCTCTTCAGCCTTGGCGGCGGCCGCGCTCGCGCCGCGCCCGGACTACGAACACCGTCCCGCATTTTGGGCAGACGATCGGGTCTTTGTTGAGATCGAAGAATTTCGCGCCACAGTTCTGGCACTGATGTTTGTTTCCGAGGTCCGGCTTGGCCAAGGCGATCTGTTCCCGGTGATTGGAGGAAGAAATTCTGGGCGGGGGTTCGGTTAGTCGCCGCCCCCGGCCCTGTCAATGCGCTATATGGGTCGCTGATCGACAGTTTCCAGCGCCGGTGATACGAGCGCGCTCCGCCGGACAGCGCGTCCCTTCGCCCGGTCAAGGAAGGCCGCAAGTGTCCGCCCATTCGTCGCATCAATCCATGGCCTCGCCGCTCAGCGCCAAGCGCGCGCGACCGCTTAAAGGGCGGCTGCGGCCGCCGGGCGACAAATCGATCTCGCATCGCGCGTTTCTGCTTGGCCTCCTGCCTGCGGCGAGACGAAAGTCGAGGGGCTGCTTGAGGGCGACGACGTGCTCAGGACCGGCAAGGCTTGCCAGGCCCTGGGCGCCGTCACCGAGCGTCTTGGCGCCGGCGCGTGGCGAATTCGCGGCCCGGGCATCGGAGCGCTCTTGGCCGCCGCGCGAACCGCTCGATTTCGGCAATGCCGGCACTGGCTGCCGCCTGATGATGGGCGTCGTCGGCGGTCACGGAATCACCGCGACCTTCGACGGCGACGCCTCGCTGCGCAAGCGGCCGATGCGGCGCATCCTCGATCCGCTGAGGCTCATGGGCGCGCAGGTTCTCTCCGAGGCTGAAGGCGGACGCTGTCCGATCGTGCTCAAGGGCGCCCGCGATCCAGCGCCGATCGAATATCGCACGCCTGTCGCCTCGGCCCAGATCAAATCGGCCGTCCTACTTGCCGGCCTCAACGCGCCGGGCGTGACGACCGTGATCGAAGGCGAAGCCTCGCGCGACCACACCGAGAAAATGCTGGCCTATTTCGGCGCCGAGGTCGCTGTCGCGCCTGAGGAAGAGGGGCGGCGGATCACGCTGGTCGGCCGGCCGGAATTGCGGCCGACGACCGTTGTGGTTCCGGGCGACCCTCGTCGGCGGCGTTCCCACTCGTCGCGGCCCTGATCGTTCCGGGGTCGGACATCATCATCGAGGGGATGATGATGAACCCGCTCAGGACCGGGCTCCTGCAGACGCTGAAGGAGATGGGCGCGCATATCGAGACGCTCGACAAGCGTCTCGAAGGCGGCGAAGAGGTCGCGGACTTGAGGGTGCGCGCGGGCACGCTTCATGGCGTCGATGTTCCCGCCGCGCGCGCCCCTCCATGATCGACGAATATCCGATCCTGGCGGTCGCCGCGTCCTTTGCTTCCGGCACGACGCGGATGCGGGGTTTGCATGAACTGCGCGTGAAGGAGAGCGATCGTCTCGCCGCGGTCGCCGCCGGGCTCAAGGCCGCCGGCGTCGACTACGCCATCGAGGGCGATGATCTGATCGTCGAAGGCGGGCGGCCGCGCGGCGGAGGACATGGTCGCGACCCACATGGATCACCGGATCGCGATGAGCTTTCTCGTCATGGGGCTCGCGACCCTTGAGCCGATGGCGGTCGACGACGTCGCGATGATCGCGACCTCCTTCCCGGACTTCCGCCCAACGATGGAGCGGCTCGGCGCGCAATTCAGTTAGGCGCGCCCCGGGCGGGTCGCGGGGGCGAGCGCCTTTGGCGCCGATCGCCCCATTTCAATGGGTTGGACGCCAAAACCTGTCACGTCGCGCGGCACGGTTCGTTTGCGTCGCGATCGATGTCTGCCCCGCAGGACGGGCGGTTGTCTCATAGGGGCGGAGCAGACCTAAGCAAACTCCCGCAGCTTGACCAACGCTTGATGGGCTGATTCGCTGTCTGCACCGATTCGCAGGTGCAAGGCATGGCTGGACAATCGCCGCTCTCGGCAACTGAGGAACAACGCACGGCTTTGACGGCGCTGGCGGGCTCTCGCGATCGGGGCGAAGCCGACCGGGCGCGAGCGGTGCTGCTGACGCTGGCCGGCTGGACCAGCCCGCGCATCGCCGAGGCGTTCGGCGTGCGCGAAGACACGGTGCGGCTGTGGCGCAGCGACTTCATGCGCGACGGCGTCGCGGCGCTGCAGGCGAGCGTGGCGCCCGGCCCGGCCCCGGTGAAGAGCGAGGCGGCATTGCGCGTGGTCATGCCGTTGCTGGAGGCGCCGGTCGCCGACCGGCCCAACTGGACCATTCCCCGCCTGCGCGCCGAGATCGAGGCGCGTGCAGGTGTCCAGATCAGCCGCTCGCAACTGTCCAAGGCGCTGCGCAAAAAAAGTTCCGCTGGCGGCGGCCGCGACACACGCTGAAAGGGCGCCAGGTCGCTGCCGAGGTCGAGCGGATCGGCCTGCGCCTGCAACTGCGCAAACAGCAGGCCGAAGCCGGCGACATCGTTCTGCTCTATGGCGATGAGAGCGAGGCGCTGACGCATCCCTACCTCGCCCGTGCCTGGGCGAAGACAGGCGCAGACTTGCGTGTCCCGGCCCCGGGACAGGCAAAGAAGGTCGCGCTGCTGGGCTCGCTCGATCACGCGATCCGCGAACTCGTCGTCCACACCAGCCCGACCAAGCGTAGCAGCGATTTCATCGCCCATCTCGAGCAACTCGATCGGCTCTATGGTCCCAGGCCCGGGCAACCCTTCACGCCCGTCGTGCTGGTCGAGGACAATGGCCCGATCCACACCAGCAAGCGCGCGCTCGCAGCGCTCGCCGCCCGTGCACATTGGCTCACCGTCGAGTGGCTGCCCAAATACACCCCGGAATTGAACGACATCGAGCCCGTCTGGCGCGACCTTAAGGCGCATCACCTCGCCCACCAGACCTTCGCCGACACTGACGCACTCGACCAAGCGATCCACCAGGCCGTCGACGCCCTCAATGACGAGCGCATGGCGCCTCCGTTGGCCAAGCTACGAATCTCTGCTTAGTCCAAATGGGCGGCAAGGTCTGCGGTCGGGTAGAGTAGGAGTGTGGCGCGGTGGCGTTAGGCTGAGCATGTCTGTTTGCCGCCCCTTTCGTCTGGCGGTGCCTTAGTGGCTCAGCCGTAGCTCCGTTTCCACACCCCCCTCATCGGTAGGGTCGGGGACTGGCGCGCCGGTTTAGGCCGAACTTCGTGTTCCCTGTTGGCTCGCTCTTTCGTCTGCGAGTGTCACACCATCTCGACCATGCCACGTTTCCAGCCCCCGCCGCGTCGAACGCAGCATGCGGATTTCCTCGCACTGCGCTCACCTGTTTGCTTCGCCTCAAGGCATATGGGACCTATCCTGCCGGGACGGCTTTCAGCGCTGGTCGTACAACCCGATAGCCCTTGAATAGGCCCAGTGTGTTGTACGTCCATTCCCTACTCCACCGCGTCCAGCCGAAGCCCTGACGGTTCCGAGCGCGCTGCATATGGCGCTTGATCTTCTTTTCCACCCAGTCTTTCACGAAGCTAAAGCACTCGCTGGAATGTCCGACCGCAAAGTAATTTACCCAACCGCGTAGCACCGGGTTGATCAACTTCACGACCCGGCCAACCGGTTGCGATTGGTTGCGACCGAACATATCCTTGAGCTTCCGCAACAGCGCCGTCCGCTTCTTGAGCTTGGGCGTGTAGTGAGCACGCCACGCGCCCCTTAAACTGCGCACCTGACGGAAGTCGAACCCCAGAAAGCCGAAGCTTTCGCCGCGGCTGAGGTCCACGATCCGACTCTTCTCCTCGTTGATTTCGACTTGCAGCTCGGCGAGTTCCTCGCGCAGTCGTTTTTCCACCGCCGCCATCAGCCAGTCATGTCGCTTGTAGGCGTCGATCAAGATCACCAGGTCGTCCGCGAATCTCGCATATTCGACGTAGGTGTACTTGCCGTCACGCGAAGCCTCCTTCGCCCGCTCCAGCATCCTGTCGACCTCGGTGAGGTAGATGTTACTGAGCAGCGGCGAAATCACCCCGCCTTGCGGAACGCCTTGCTTCCCGCCGGCTTTGAGCATGATCTTCAGCAGGTGCATCACGTCCGCATCGTCCACGCGTTGAGCGACTTTCGCCAACAGCCGATCGTGCCGGACATTGTCGAAATAGCTGCGCAGGTCGATGTCTATGACGCGTGTCTTGCGCTGAACGATCGCTCGCGCCACACGGTCTACCGCTTCATGAGCTGTCCTCTTGGGACGGTATCCAAACGACCCCGGTTGGAAGTCCGCCTCAAAGATCGGTTCCAATATCAGCTTGAGCGCGCCTTGCACCACCCTGTCGCGGATAGCTGGAATTGAAAGAACGCGGACCTTGCCCCCATCCTTCGGAATCTCCTGCCTCCGAGCCCGCAGCGGTACATAGCTACGCTGGACCAGTTCGTCCGCTATCTGCCCGAGGAAAGCCTCTACGCCTTGCGCTTCGATGGCCTCGAAGGTCACCCCGTCACTTCCCGGAGCCCCGTCGTTCTTTTTGGCCAGCGCATACGCCTCGCGTACCGTTTCCAGCTTGCAGACATGGACATATAGTCCCCAGAACTTCCAGGACGTCTCAGCCTTCGCCTTGACGTATATTCTCCGCCTCAGGTCCTGCAAATCGATGGACGCCTTTGTCATCTCGTCCTTGCCTTCCTTGTGGTCGGAGACGTTACAAACAGCAGGGCTCCTTCGCTCCACGGGCATTACCCCGCCTCAACGCTACTTCGAACCCATCCGTCACCCTCTCGCCTTCGATCGACTTCCCGGTTGAGCCGGTTATACGATCTACCCTGCTCCGATGATTTCTCCTCGGGACGAGGAGGGCTTCTCCAGTTGCTCGGCATGTCCTTGTCACCGTGCTGTCGCTTCCACCCCGCCGAAGTGAAGGAGCCGCATCGATCAGATTTCGGCTCCCCATGCTGCCTTCGCCCTCCGGTTGGGGGCTCGGCCTTCGGGGCTACGCATTTTCGAGGCCACTTTTGCGTTCACTGTTGTTACGGCCCGGTGACTCGTCGCCTCCCCACGGGAGACGTTGTCGATAGGCTTCAGAGTCTTGGTTTCCCGCCACCCTGCTATCCAAACTACGGGGTTCTGATTTTTGCCCCGGCAGGCCTTTCTCCTGCTGAACATGCCAGCCTTCGCTGGACGCACAACCGGACATGCAGATTTCCCGCATCCGGCTCTCGGACAAGACCTCACGCCTTCGTCCACGGCACGTCATGCCCAAGCCGGCTCAGACGTACGAGCCCGAAGTGCCCGTAGAGGTGCGAGAGTGGATAGCTTCCGCCCCTTCGTCGCCTGACTTTATGCTTGGAGCGCAACCACCGGCGCAACCGCACCGCTGTGTAAGCGTCGAGCGCCCGATACGCCTTGTTGACGGTCCCTACTTGGAAGTAGTTCGCCCACCCGCGCAGCGTGCGGTTCACTTTGCCCACCAGCGTTGTGGTCTCTTGCCATGTTCCCGATCGGTCGGTCAGCGCGTGGACTTTCTCGACCACGCGCTGAATGCTTTTCCTTGACGGCCGGTAGCCGATACGGGCCTCGCCGGTCCTCGCCGAAAACATTCGCCCGAACGTGTATCCCAGGAAGTCGAACTCTCCTCCCGGCACTTTGCAGATGCGTGTCTTCTCCTCGCTCACCGTCAGCTTCAGCTTGCCCATGATCTCGCGCAGTCTTTGCAAGGCCGCTTCGGCCTTGCCCCTTCTGCACAGGATCACGAGGTCGTCGGCGTAGGTCACGAGCCGCGTGCCGAGGGTTCGCTCGAGCCCGAACATCTTCCATCCCAGCACGAACCGGCGCATGTAAATGTTCGCCAGCACGGGTGAGATGGGCGAGCCCTGCGGAATGCCGCGCCGCGTGTCCCGCGCCTCGGTCGTGCGTGTCTTCCGACCCCGATCGTCGGTTTCTTCCACGGGACAATCCAGCCACATCCTGATCAGATGCAGCACGCGCCGATCGACGATCCGGCGCGCTACCGACTTCAAAAGCTCGGCATGGGGAATGCTCCCGAAGTAGTCCGCGAGGTCGGCGTCCACCACTTCCGGATGGCCGCGAAACAGCAGCTCTCCCGCCGCGACCACCGCCTGTTGGGCGTTTCGCCCGGGACGGTAGGCGTAGAGTTCCGATGGGAGGTCGGCTTCGAAGATCGGCTCCAGCACCAGCATCGCTGCTGTCATGCAGACCCGATCCCGCAAGGTTGAGATGCCCAGCGGCCTGAGCTTGCCGTTGGCCTTCGGTATGTAAACGCGTCTGATAGGGTCCGGTCGGTAAGTCTCCTGCCTGAGCGCAAGCGCCAGTTCGCCCAGCCATCGCTCCACCCCATACGTCTCGACGGCCTCGAAGTCCTGACGGTCCACGCCCGGCGCGCCCTTGTTGGAGCGGCACTGGGCATAGGCGTGCGCCAGAATGTCCTCGCGGCTGATCTTGTCGTAGAGGGCATAGAAGCGATAGCCGGGTTCTGCCTTCGCTTTCGCGTGCAACGCCGTCTGCAGTTTCTGAACGCTGTTCGGAGTTGATAGGTCGCCCAATCTCCAGGTCCCTCACTGCGTCTTGCGTCTGTCTTGAACTGAGGCCCCTTCCCTCCCCCGGCGTTATCCGGCTTCAGCGGTACTACGAACCTCTCCGCCACCCCATAGCGCCCAGCCTCTCCCTCGCGGGCGTCCGGTTGGTCATCCCTGACCGCGCTATGGGGCTTCCCGTGTTGCGCGCGCTTTCCTTGTGTACGTGCTGCCGCCACTACCCCGGTGCAGCGACTGGGCGTCGTCGTCGCTCATCTCACCCAGCCGTATCAGCCTTCCCCGAAAACGTTGTCGGGTCGGCCTGCACATCGTCCTTTTCGAGGCTTGCTCGGCGTTCACTCGCGTTGCGGCCCGCACACTCGCGCGGTCACCTATATGTGACCTGCTACACCGAAGGCTTCAGCCATTTTGTCACCTCCATGACTGCTCCGGTTGCTTCCGGCTGGAGCGTTCGCCGGGTGGGACTCGCACCCACTGGAAAGCGCCGCCTTGTCACGGCGCACACGTTAAGCGGACCTACACGAACTGCGCCTCCAGCTCAGCGATTGAGAATCTTGCGCAGCGGTTCTGAGTTATTTGGCGCGTCTGGCGAGGTGGCGGCCACGCGGGCGTCATCGCGCCCTACCAACTGCTTTGGCGGCGATCGGCATCCTGACCTACTCTTGTCCTAAACCGAACGCCGAACAATTTGAGCCAATCGTCGATGGCGACGCCGGCCGGCTCCGCCCCGCTCGCTGTCGGGCGTGGCTTCCCCTCTCCAGAGGACGAGTGTTGGCGGGCGGCGCATGTCCAGGGTCGAACGCTGGGGCGCCGACGCGGAGGCCGCTGCGGCGCGAAGCGCGCTGGCGCGAATTCGAGGCCAGGGCAATCATGACGGCGGTGACACCTCTGTGTCTGACGCCACAAGGGCGCGAAGCTCCAGCTCGGGCGCACCGCGAAGCTCGACCACTCTTCGTCCTTAATTCACGGTTTGTTGAAAAGTACTTTTCTCAAGAGAACTGTTGCAATGATAACACACTACGCCATAATTGTGTTCTGGCCACGGCGGGCCTAAGATCAAACCATGGCCTTTCTCCGCAGAAGCATTAATCTTACTGAGTATTGCAGAACTTAGATGGATTCCGCAAGGTGGTCTTATTGCACTGGTTCAGTAAGAACCGAAGAACGAGAAATGTTTCGAATTTTCGTTTGCGCTGCGCGCAGACATGACTGGCCGAACGACGCCCAGATACGAGGGAAAGTCGAGGCGCGCGTGCCTGCAAGAAGGGTGCTGGCGAGGGTAGTTGCGGCCGTCATGCCCACTTCAGGCCGTGCAGTGATGCTGGCTATTACGTTGCTTGCCTTTGGCAACTCAGCGCACGCCGCATGCGATGCCGACGGGTTCATCTCTGGTGCGAATGGCCCCATCGTCCTCGGGACCGCCGGCTGCGCAACCAATCCCGGCGTCGTGAGCGGCACCGTCGATAGCAGCGCGACGGTTGCGGCGCCCGGTAGTACCGGCGTCACTTCCGTCGCAAGCCCCGGTTGGGCAGTAACCAATCACGGAATTATTACGGCGGGCGGCAACGGAGTCACTGGAGACGCGTTCTTTACCCTTACGAACTCCGGAGTGATCACTGCAGGTGACAGTGGGCCTTGATCGGCGGCGGCTCGACCGTCGTCAACTCAGTCGGCGGTACGATTGCTGGCGACTTCACGGGCCTTTCGATAAGCGCCAACGGAGGTTCCACTAGCGGCGGACCCTCCACGGTCGATAATGCCGGAACCATCACCAGCACCGGCGGCTTCAATGACGCCATCATTCTGGGCCTGGGCGGCACCGTAACCAACCGCAGCACTGGCACGATCAGCGCAACCGGGGTTGGTGTGGCGGGCGACACAATCCCACGACCGTGAATAACTTCGGCCAGATTCTCGACGCGTCGACGGGCGTGGGCCTGTCAGCGGGCGGAACTGTGACCAACGCTTTAGGCGCGGTCATCTCCAGTTCGTCGAGAGGCGTAGACATTTCGGGTGGACTCGGCGTCGTCGTCAATTCGGGAAGCATTCCGCGAGCGAAGGACGCGCCGTTCAGCTGCAAGCCGGCGGCTCTATCACCAACACGAGCACTGGAACGATCACCTCTCAGGATATCGGCACGCGCGCCATCTACATCTTCGGCGGTCCAGGCGCCATCATCAACGCAGGCTCCGTTAACGGCGGCGTCACCGCCGCCGTCGAGGTTGAGAGCACTCAATCCTCGATAGCCAATTCTGGCACGATTTACTCGCCATTGGGCGTCGGCATTCAGCTCGACGCGACGAGCGCAAGCAACACCTTGACCACTATTGTCAATGATTCCGGCGGCACCATCCAGGGGGCGGTTAACGCGCTTGTGGCGAACGGCAACGC
>CAWCJT010000004.1:0-512313 GCA_963795975.1 uncultured Gammaproteobacteria bacterium | reverse complement strand
TACTGTTCCTGTACTTGGTTAGATCTGGCTATTCTTATGATAATTTGATAGTTGCGCGATGCAGCCTGCGCTGAAGCGCGCGACGCACTCTGTCGCGTTCGATGTCTCCGGGCAGCTCCTCACTGAGAATTACTACGTCGCCAACAAGCTCACGAAGGCGGGTGCGGGGAACCGAGTCGTGTCGGACCGCTATCTGGGTAGACAGTTACGAGCGCAAGCGCTACCGTCTTCCGGGATCTCAAGAGACGCAGAGTCAACCAGGTCCAGGTCATGGATGATGCGACCTACCAGGCGCGCTACCCGCACTATTGCCGCCAATGCCGCGGATTGGGAATCGTGAAAGACCGCGCCGCGGCGCAAGGCGTCACGGACTGCACGTGCCTCGCGCAGCAACGCTGCCCGCGCTGCATGGAGACCCTCACGAAGCTGCGTAACTGCTACAGCTGCGGCTGGGACATCGATGATCCGCAGCGCGGCTTGCCTTCAGCGCACGCGGCTTAGGCCGAGGTTCTTCGGCCTGCTACACAGTTAAGCTTGGACCGGAGATCCCCAAACAATTGCACGCAGCCCCGCAGGTTGAGCATCCCGAAGGCACTTCACATTTCTTGCGCGATCGTCAGCAAACGACCTACGACAGCGATCCACTCGACGAGCAGCTGCGCTCCAGAGCAGTGAGTTCGCGGCGCCGAGATCGCCTACGAGATTCCGTGGATGCAGCACTCGAGCTCCTGCCCTTGGTATCTAGGGTACCGCTGCCCCACTTATAACCCACGCCCGCGGCAACCAATGTGCCGACAGCCTTAGGATGGCGTTTGGAACTTCCTGATCGCTGTCCTGCGCCATGGCATGCTCTAGAACCGTGTACGAAGAGATCCCAGCGGCGAGCAGCAAGCGAAAAGCGTTATCTCAAGAGAGTCTTTCACCGCTAGGACCGTCAGACCGCTGAACGTATCGGCGACATTGCCGGCGGAACTGGGAAGCCATTTCGAGCTCACTGAGCATTCCCTGGATGTGCTGGGATCCGTATCAGGTGAGCGCCAGCACTATCTGCATTGCCGCTTTCGCCGACACGCTCCCCGGCTCGCCTGAGCTACCGTCTGACACAATCGCTCTTTGCCCGCATGTGATGGCCGGGGTATCCTGAGCGGTAATCGGCGCCGGCGTGGCCCGAGCGCGGCGACAGCCGTTGCCGTAAGCCCTCGCCAGGACCTCTTGATTCATGCTCTCTGTGTCATCCGAACTCGCGAGGAGCGCACTGGATGCGGCTCCGGATGCGATGATCATCATCGACGCGTCGGGAGTCATCCGCTTCGCAAATCGGCAGGTCTCGGCCCTGTTCGGCTATCCCCACGAGCACGTAGTGGGCCAGGCTGTCGAAGTGCTGATGCCCGAGCGCTTTCGCGCACGTCACCTCGGCCATCGACACAGCTACGTGCAGAGCTTGCGCACGCGTCCGATGGGTGTCGGGCTCGAGCTCTTCGGACAGCGCCAGGACGGTACCACCTTTCCCGTCGAAATCAGTCTGAGCCCCATCGGGCAGGGCGAGGAGCTGCTGATTGCGGCTGCGATCCGCGATGTGACCGACCGCAAGGCCGCGGAAGCTGAGCTCCTCCTGGCGCGTGCCACCGCGGACAAAGCCAATCAGGCGAAGAGCCGCTTCCTCGCGACGGCGAGCCATGATCTGCGACAGCCGTTGCAATCACTGTCGCTCCTCAACGGAACGCTACAGCGGCTCCTGGCGGACACCGATGCGCTCGAAGTGATCGCGCAGCAAGAGCAGGCGATCAGCGCGATGTCCCGTCTGCTCAATGCTCTGTTGGATATCAGCAAGCTCGAGTCTGGAGCCGTCCGGCCGGATCCGAGCGATTTTGCGGTCAGCGAGCTCTTCAAGCAGCTGCGCGCCGAGTTTGACAACATGGCCGCCAGCAAGGGCCTCGCTTTGAAAGTCATCGAGTGCCACGACTGCGTGCATACGGATCGCTCGCTGATAGAGCAGATCCTTAAGAACCTGATCTCCAATGCCATCAAATACACGCGGCGTGGTTGGGTCACGCTTCGCTGTATGCACGAGCAGGCACAGGCCGTGCGAATCGAGGTGCTTGATACGGGGATCGGCATCCCGCAGGAGCAGTTGCGCTTCATTTACGACGAGTTCTATCAGGTGGGCGTTCCGACCAACAGCTCGCGTAACGGATATGGCTTGGGGCTCAGTATTGTGCAGCGTCTGGTGGCGTTGCTCGATCTCAAGCTCGATGTGACATCCGAGGTGGACAAGGGCTCGCGTTTTTCACTTATCGTCCCTGCTGCCCAGCGGGCGGTCGCTAACGCGCCAGATCATCATCCGAGACCGGTTGCCCATGCCACGAAGGGACGCGAACATGTCCTCCTCGTCGAGGACGATCCGGGCGTGCGCGACGCGACGCGCATGCTCTTGCGGGTCGAGGGCTACCATGTGACCGCCGTGGGTTCTCTGAGCGAGGCCCTGACCCATGTCGCCACGCAGCCGCAGCTCGATCTCATCGTGACGGACTTTCACCTGGCGGCCGGTGAAACCGGCATCCAGGTCATTCAGGCGATCCGTGAGGCCCTTGGCCGCGCACTCAAAGCCGTGGTCATCACGGGGGACACTTCGTCAGCGGTGAAAGCCATAGCTCCCGATGAGCTTCTGAGATTCGCGAGCAAGCCGATCGCTCCCGATGAGCTTTTAGCTGTGCTGCGCGCATCGCTGGCACCCTGATTCTCACAGCGCGGAGGGCATCGCGGTCAGCCGCGCGCCGCGATGTGTGCGCTGCACTCGGCGTTTGAACGCACGTGGCTTGACGATCAGCGCATCGCATGGGAGGGCATCAAGTACGCGCTCAGCGGTGTTGCCGATGAATAATCGCTCCAGCCCTGAGCGCGACACCGCACCCATCACGACCATCGCCGCCCGGGAAGTACGCGCCGCAGCGCGGATGGCATTTGCAGGATTTGAGGTCATGAGATATTGGCGAGCAGGCGGCACTTTGAGCGGTGTCAGGATTCTCTCGAAGCTTCTCCGCGCACCCTCCACCCGGCCCCGCATCAGTTCCTCATCGATGACTGGCAAGGCGCTCACTCCTGGCCCGAAGCCGATCACGCTGTCGAGCCGCAGCGTCGGGCAAGTATGCATGGCATGCAACGTCCCCTGAAGAGCGCCGCTGATCGCGACAGCCGACTTGAGGATTTCCCGGTCGAGATGCGCTGTCTTTTCGTGCGCATGCGACGGATCGATCGCGGCAAGTACTATAGGCCGGCGATAGGCACGTGCAGTCTTGACCAGCAGCACCGGCATCGGCGCGATGCGCAGCAGCTCCCAGTCCGTGAATTCGAGCAGCCACGGAATCCGATGGTGACGGCGATGGCACTCGACCACGATGAGCCCGGCTTTGGTCTCCGAGGCGCGCCGTACGACCGCTTCGAAGGCGGGGTAATCCCACTCTACGAAGACTGAGACGCGCAGCGCATCCCGGCGCAGCCGATCGGCGATCGATTCCAGCTCCCGACGGTACTGCTCACACACGTTACGCTGGAACTCGTTCGGATCCTCGCCCGCCAGCCCGATCTGATCGACATACACTGAGGTGTCGATTGCGTGATAGAGCTCTATTTCAGCCCCCAACGCACGCGCCAGCTGCGCGGCCTTGAGAACGGCAGGCTTCGAGCGCGTACGCGGATCCTTGACGGCAACTAAGATCTTTCGGCAATCGGCGAGTGAGGCTTTCATCTGCAGACCCTCGACCGGTATCCCATGGAGGAACCTACCGGCTACACTCTATCGCTCCAGGTTGCGGTGACCATGCGCATCAATACGTACGTCCTTGCGCTTATCGCAGTGCTCGCGGCCGTGATCCCCGGATCTACGTACGCGTCCGCCGAATCGATTCGGGCCGCCATCGAGTACAACCTGCGGAACGCCGCACTTCGATCCCGCTCGGGGGTCGATGACCATGGGCACCTCGCCGCGCTTCAGGCCGTCTACAGTGCCGATGCTAACAAGCGCGGCGCTGCGCTTCATCGCCGACCTGCACTTCGGCCGCATCGATCCCGCGATGGCCGGCTTTCGTCTGCAGACGGAACGTCCGATGCTCGACTTGGCCGCTACGCTTACATGGCTTGCGCAGGCATCGGATGTGTCAGCGGTCGTGGCTTCAGTCGAGCCGCAGTTCTACCACTACAGGCTGTCGGAGCAGAGCCTTGCGCAGTACCGGCGCCTGGCCCTCGCGCAAGCGAGCCTGCCCGCGCTGGCTGACCCGCCGCCACGACGAGCTCGAGGCGACACATACTACGAGGGTGCCTATGCGCTGCGCGCGCTGCTGCAGCTGCTCGGTGACTGGCCTAAAGGCGAGTCCACTGCGGCGTCGGTCTCGAGGCCGGATCCCCGCCCGTCGCCGCACTCAAGCGCTTTCAGGGCCGGCATGGTCTCGATCCCAACGGCGACCCTGGCGGCGCTACGCACGCCCCGGCGCGACGGGTGCGGCAGATCGAACTCACGCTGGAGCGCTGGCGCTGGCGCTGGCTGCCGCCCTTCGAGACGCCGCCCATCATCGTCAATATTCCTCAGTTTCGGCTGTTCGCGTTTAGATCCACGGCCGATCGCAAAGCCGACATTCTGCAGATGGATGTGATCGTCGGGCGCAGCTTTCGCGACATGCAGACGCGCGTCTTTGCACCCTGCATGAGATGATGCCCGCGATTCGGCGCAATCCGCGGTACCTCGAAAGCCAGCACCTGCAGATCGTCCGTGGTGAGGATGAGTCCGCGGTCGTATTCCCCCCGAGCACTCAGAATCTGAACCTGCTCGCCGCGGGCCAGCTGCGATTGCGACAGCAGCCGGGCGGTGACAACGCGTTGGGACTTGTGAAGTTCATGCTGCCGAACGCGTACAACGTATACCTCCACTCGACGCCGGCGCAGGCATTGTTCTCGAACTCGAGAGGTGCGTTCAGTCACGGATGCATCCGTGTCAAGGATCCGTGGCTCTCGCTGCGCACGTTCTTGCCGGTACTCCCGGCGACTGGACTCCCGGGCGAATCCGAGCCGCCATGAATGGCACGACGACGCAACGCGTCAATCTCGCTCGGCCGATCCGGGTCATGATCCTGCATGCCACCGCGATGGCGACCGAAGCCGGTGACACATTGTTCTTCGATGACCTCTACGGCCACGATCGCAGGCTCGAGCAGCTGCTCGATGCCGCCGCGCTCCCAACCCGGGGCGCGGAGTTGCCGCCGGAGCCCGCCGCGGGATCGTGACACAGCCCAGAGCAAGCTGCTCCATGCGCAGAAGTACGGACGCAGCGAAACGACCGCATCGCATAGCATGTGGCATCGGCGTCGGGGCAACGAAGGAGGCTCTGAGATGCAACCGGTCCGGTCAATACTCGTCGCATTGGAGAGGGAGCGCGACTCGACGGGCGCGCTCAACCGCGCCGTCATGCTGGCACGGCGCTTCGGCGCGCGCGTCGATCTTTTCCTGTGCGAGGCCGAGCGCGCGTACGCCCTGCATCACCAATACGATCCCGGCAGCACGAATGTAATTCGAGATGCCTTCTTGACAGAGTCGCGCGCGCGCATCGAGCGGCAGTGGAAAGCACTCGATGTCAACGACGTATCGGTCTCGATCGACGTGGTCTGTGAAAGTCCGCTATGCGATGCGATCAAGCGCAAAGTCGAACAAAGCAGGCCTGACCTGGTCATCCGTGGAATCGGCGGAAATGAATGCGCCTTCAGCGTCGCGGACTCGGATGTCTTACTGACGTGTCCCGCACCGTTACTCCTGACTCGCGGTAAGCTTTGGCGTCACAAACCCGTCGTTGCCGCGGCCGTTGACATCTCCGGCGTCGAGCCGCCGAGTCTGACGCGCGCAATATTGAACGCCGCTGCTGGCATGGCAGAACGTTGTGGGGCGGAGCTCCAAGTCCTGTACGCGCAAAGATCGGGGACACCGACGGCTGAGGAAAGCCGGTCGCAGCTGACGGCGTGCGTTGCGACGGCGAACGTGCACGCGTCGCAGCTTCATGTCATTACCGGCGAGCCGGCAACCGTCATTCCGCAATTTGCCGCGAGTCAAGGCTATGAAATGCTCGTCCTCGGCGCGTTGACGCACCGCAAGTCCATCACCGCGCTGGTCGGCACGCTGACGGGCCGACTCGTCGAAACGGTCGACTGCGACCTCCTGCTGGTGAAGCCCGCCTGACGAGTCATTCAGCGGCTCAAGGGGCGCCGCGGGATCGTGACCTTGAAGCCATCCGGCTTCATGACCAGGACGTCGCACGTCAAACGATCCAGCGCCCGCTCTGCCGTACTTCCAATGAAGAGCCGGCTCAAACCCGAGCGCGACACCGCTCCCATGACAACGATGCCCGCCTTGATGCTCGTTGCGGTAGCGCACAGCTCGCCTGCTACGTCTCCCATCCGCAGGTGGCGTCGCGCGGGGGGAATGCCACTGCGCTCGAGCAGCCGATCGAACTCGCGACGCAGTTGGGTCTCGTGCATCCGCTCGACCTCGGGATCCTCCCACATCAGAGGCTCGCCGAGACTCCCTCCTTCTACGCCTGCAATGAGTGGCATGTAGGCATGAAATGCATGCACCGGTCGCGATAGCAAGCCGCCCAGAGCCGCTCCTGCGGCAAGCAGCTTCTGGTCCAACCGCGCGGGCTTGGCATGTCGATGCAGCGGATCGACTGCGACCAGCACCGAGCGCTTCGCGTAGGGACGTCCCGACTTCACCAGCAACACTGGGCACGGGCAATACCGGATCAGCTCCCAGTCGGTATTCCTGAGAAACAGCCGACTTCCGAGCACGTGAGAGTGGGTCGTCGCTATGACCAGGTCGATGCGCTCGGCGAGCGCTCGACGCATCCGTCGGGTGCGCGAAGTGATCCATGCCGATGTGACAGTAGCCTGCGGCCCGGATACGCTCGAGGGCGAGCTGCAGCAGTCCGAGTGTCCCCTTCAGGTCTTCGCGTCTTCCTCCAAGTCCATGACCATTCGCACGAGCTGAGCGAGTGACGACGCGCCCATCTTTTCCATGACTCGCGCCCGATGAATCTCGACGGTGCGTTGGCTGAGGCCGAGATCCGCCGCCATGACCTTGTTGGCCTTGCCGCTGGCGACCAGGGCAAGCACTTCGCGCTCGCGCGGAGTCAGGGTCTCACTGCGCGCGCGAATGCGACTGCGCTCGCCCAGCTCGACCCGGTTCGTCCGATCCTTCTCGAGCGCGCGCTGAATTCGATCGATCAGATCCTGATCACGAAACGGCTTCTGCAGAAAGTCGAACGCTCCCTGCTGCATCGCCTCGACCGCCATCGGGACGTCGCCGTGCCCTGTAATGAAGATGACCGGTATGATGGCGCCGAGCAGGTTCAGTTGCTGTTGCAGTTCAAGACCGCTCATGCCTGGCATGCGTACGTCGAGGATCAGACAGCCCGGCTGTTGAAGGATCGTAGCTTGCGAGAAACTCCTGTGCGGACACGAACGCTGACGCCGTCAGTCCGATGGACTTGACGAGCAGTCGCAACGAATTCCTGCACGCCGTCGTCGTCATCAACTATGAAGACGGTTGGTATTCGCGGTTTCATGATTTCTCCGCTCGGCGGCAGGCGAAGGACGAAGCAGGTTCCCGCGGGCACTCGCGGCCGGTATTCCAGGGCGCCGCCGTGAGCGCTCGACTATGGTACGCGAGATCGCAAGTCCGAGGCCTGTACCGTTCGGCTTGGAGGTGCAGAAGGACTCGAACAGCCGCGGCGTGACCGCCGGCACGACGCCGGGGCCGGTGTCGCACACGGAAATCTCCACCTCGCCGTCACTCCGCGCGGCTCGTATGAATCGCCAGCTCACGCGGCTGAGTGGTGCTCTCAGCGAGCGCCTCGATCGCATTTCGCACCAGATTCAGGACGACTTGCTGAATCTGAGGCCGGTTCGCCGAAATTTGGGGAAGGCCGCCGCCCAAATCAAGGCGATATTCGATCTGATGCAGCTTCGCGTGCCGACTGTACGAGCTCGGCCGAGCTCAGTCACCAGTCCGTTCACGTCGGTCAACTCGCGGCGGTCGTCGCGCTGGTGCGCGAGCCCACGCAATCGGCGGATGATGTCGCCGGCACGAACGGCCTGATTGGCAACCTCGCGCAAAGCGCCGCGAATCTCTTCGATATCCGCATCGGGCCGTCCGAGCAGCCGCTCGCAGGCTTGGGCGTAGTTCGCGATTGCCGCGAGCGGCTGATTAAGCTGGTGGGCGATCCCGGAGGTCAGCTCGCCGACGGTCGCAAGGCGAGAGACGTGCCACAAGCGCTCCTGCAGCGAGCGGCCGTCGTTCTCCCGGTGACGCTGCTGCGTGAGATCGTGCATAAATCCGACGAAGCGCGGAGGTTCGGCTTCCGCCACCGCACCTACGGAAAGGAACGCGGGAAAGAGTCTACCGTCCTTGCGCTGTGCGAGAACCTCACGTCCTCGGCCCATGATGTGCGGAACGCGGGTGCTGAGATAGCGCGCCAGATGCGCATCGTGAATCCTGCGATCCGACTCACTCATCAGCAGGGTTACGTTGCGGCCTAACACCTCCGCAGCGGTAAAGCCGAACAGCTGCTCGGCGGAGTGATTGAAGGCCTGAATGTGCCCTTGGTGGTCCATGAGAACGACTGCGTCCACGGCGGCGTCCAGGAGTGCTTGAGCATCGCGGGAAGTACCCGAAGAACTTGAGGTGGGACTCGTCGTGGAATTGTGCACGTTACTCAGCCTTCGGCATCCGGGTCCACACACGCAGAATCGGCTCTCGCGCTCGCAGAGACGTTAGCGCCGCGGGCTATGTGCGCAAATGCGGAGATATGCCTAGTGGGTCTCCCCGCATCATTGGGGCGCTGCCGCTTCGAAGTGTCGCGCCGCGTCGCAGGCTCGCGAGCCCGCCAGCCTGCGCCCAATGCGACGTACAGGGCAACGGCACGGTCGCGTCCTCAGGGCAGCGCCTGCAGGTACGCGGCGACTGCTTCCATCTCCTGCAGCCGCAGGTTCTGAGCCACACCATGCATGATGGCGACGTCGCGCATGCTGCTCTGGAAGGAAGCGAGCTGCTTCAGGATATATTGTGCATGCTGACCCGCGAGGCGCGGAAAATCCTGCAGGCCGGTTGCATCCGGCCCATGACAGGCGCTGCAGGGCGGGACGCCTTCGGAGGCGACGCCGTGCTCGTAGATCTCACGTCCGCGCGCGAACGCCGCGCGATCCGCGGCGGCACGCGCATCGGCGGGCCTCTGCGCGGCGTAGTAAGCCGCCAGGGCAGTGATCCTCGCGTCGTCTAGCTGACTCGCCATGCCCCACATGTAGCCGATCGCATCCGGGTCACCCCGGGCCTGGCCACGGAATGCCTTGAGCTGGCTGACCAGGTAGCTGGCCTTCTGCGCGGAAAGCCGCGGGAATTTCGGTTGTGTACTGTTGCCGGTTACCCCGTGGCAGGTGCCGCAAACAGTGATGGCAACGTAGCGGGCGTTCGCCTGGCTGACCGCGTCGGCCTCGTCCGCGCGGGCGTCGCGCCCCGCACACGCAAGCGGCGCGGCTGCCGCGAGCATTAACAGCGCACGCACCCAGCGCGACCGATTGCCATTGCCCTTGTCGATGTTGCGCATGTGGGAGCCTCAGTACGCGAACCAGAGCAGGAGGTAGAGTGTATTGTTGGCCGAAGCGTTACGACCGGTGCCGTCGTAGTTCGTGCTGCCGCCGTTGAACTTGCCGAACCACGTGTATTGCGCAGACACCTTGACGTTGAGCCATGGCAGGTAGTTCAGCTCCGCAATCCAGCCGTTCGTCTGCGGGGAGCCGTTGGCACTCGTGACCACTCCGGGGCCGGGCGCGACATTCTGCGGATATAGCAGCGAATCACTGCTGCCAGTCGTGGAGAAGTACTGCAGGGCGCCCCCGATTTTGCGTCGATAGTAGTAGGTGCCGGCAATTTGCGTCGCGCTTAGATTGTTCGAAAGATTTGCCGCTACGCCGGTCGCATAACTTGAGTTCAGCGTCATCTTTTCGTGGATGTGAGTAGCTAGAACACTGAACAGATGCTCCTCGCCGATGAACTGATATTGCAGATCCTCGGCAACGTCATTGAAGCGGTTGTAAAGACCGTTGAGCCCGGTTGGCATTCCTGACGCCGCACCCGGCAGCACCTTGGGACTGAAGCCATAGGCACCGACCTCGAGAATATTGCGGTTCCAGCCGTGCTCGTAGGCCACCCGCCAGTACGGGGCAAGTCCCTGGATTACGTTCGAAGCGGTGCCATCAAGAGGTCCGGCGCCACCGGTCAGCTCGTTCGTCACACCCTGCTGCGCTGAGCGGTAGCCGCCCGCCTCGACGTACAGTGACTCCTTCCAGTAAAGGTACGCAGTGAGCCCTGCGACGTTTTGCGCGAATGCGCCGCTGATCGCGGTCCCAGCGAGCGGGGACACGTTGGCGTTGCTCGAAGTATAGGGGAAGCCCCACGCGGGAGTGGAGTTCCACAAATCCTGCACGGTCGGATTGTTGTTGAGCGATAGCCCGTAGGTCAGAGTGCTGCTGTCCGGCAGCAGCTTCTCATCTGAAAATCGCATATCAGTGTTGTCGATGCTAATGGTGCCGCTGTCATTCGCGTACGTGAGCTGGATCATGGCGCCGAAATGCGGGGCGATCTCACCGGCATAGAACAGGCTCAGCTGCTGAGGAAAGCCGACCGTGCCGTTCTGGGAGACCCCGGACGCTCCGACGCTCGCGAGGTCGGGAACGGACTTCTGCATCTGGGTGTAAGAGACCTGCGCCATGACCGATAGAGGTGCGATCTGCGCCAGCTCCAGGAGCTGCTCCTTCTTGGCGTTGACGTCGCGAACCTGCTTGAGGTTGGTGAGCACGTAACCGTTCGCCTTGAAGACGCGGCCGAAATGCGTGAGTTCCGGGAAAACGGTGTGGCAGGCTTCACACGCCATGCCGGTCTGCCGAGCGAAGCTTGGTACCGCATATGCAGCGGGCGCCGCTATTAGCAGCACGACTGCGAGGATGGCGATGCTGCCCAGATTGCGCAGCTCCGTAATCGCCTTTCTGCCCGGCATAGTGTGCTCTCCCTCGACGCCTGGGATTCTTCCCAACTCACAGGTAGGTTAGCGGCGCAGCGCAGCACTATCCCAGTAGGGAACATACCTACCGATGTAGGTAGCTCGCTCATTTCGATTGTCTCGAGGACTCTGCCGGATTTGCACTCAGTTGGGTGCGCCGCTGCCGAATCGAGCGGACAGCCATGCTTATACGAATGCCCGTCCCCATCTGCGCAACTTCCAGTCAAGTGCAATTCGCCGAACGTATTTTGGGAAGTCCAAGCCAAATCGCCGTTTGAGGTCGACCGCGGTGACCTGCAGTTCTTTCCAGTCAATCTCAGTGCGTGGAAGTTCATTGAATGCCAACAGGATGACGTTCCCGTTCTGTCCCACCCGCAAGGTCATGAATTGCCCTCCAAACACGGAGCGTACCTTTGCCAGGTGCGCGACGCAGTCATCGATGTCGCTGCACATGTTGATGACGAGTACGCCCCCCGGGGACAGGCAGCGGCGGGCGTGCTGATAGAACTCCATGGCATTGAACTGCGGCGCGACGCCGGCGCGATCGCAGGCGTCCGCCAAGATCACGTCCTTGGACCGATTGAGATGCGCCACGTAGGCCACCCCATCGGCGCAGATCACGCGGAAGCGCGCATCATCGCGAGGAATACGGAATTGTTCGCGAAGTGCAATCACATCGGGATTCACTTCCACGGCTGTGAGCAGAGTGCGCGGGAGATGTCGATAGCAGAATTTGGCCAGAGAGCCGCCGCCCAGGCCGAGCAACAGAATGCGCTCGGGCGTGCGATTGAAGAGCAGGAACGCCATCATTTTGCGCGTGTAACGAAGATTCAGCCTGTCGGGGTCATCGAGATGCATGACACTCTGAACGATATCCAGGTCGAAATGGAGGAACCGCAATAATCCGCTATCGATGATGAAAGGTTTGTCGTAGGTCCCATCGAAAAGGCGCTGCCAAAGGGTGTTGTGGCAACTGCCCGGCGGCTCCAGCAGGCGCAGCGTGCTCCCTGCCTGCGGAAATGGGCTTTCGATCGCCAGCAGGCGTGCCTCTCTCGGAGTCATTGCCCTAAGCCTCCAAGGCGGCACAAGCCCCTTCGTGGTCCGCCGTAGTGAACGGAACTGCGAGGTTCCGAGCGCGCCGCGAGTGACGGTGCCCCTGCTTCGCGCGGACGATCTGCATGGGATGGCCTGTCAGGGTGGGCGCGAGTGCCGCGAGAACGCCATTAATCGGGATAGCAGATCCTCCATGGAAAAGGGGGTGACGATCTGTGCGTCGAGTCCGTACTGCATGTACAGGTCCCGCGCGTCGCGTACTCCCGCCGAGCTGATCATGATTATCCAAGTGCGTGGCGCTCGCTTTCGAAGCTCGGCCATGCATCGCACGTCCTCCAGGTCGCTGACGTCACCGAGGAAGATGATTGACCGGTAGTGGCGAACGCGCATCGCAGCGAGCGCCTGCGCGCACGTGTCTGCGGAGTGGCCCGTAAAGCCACTGTGCGTCAGCTGCTCGGCCAATTGCTGGGCGGCTGCACCGTGGGGGTCGATGACGAGCGTCGGTAAGAAGTTCACACCCGAGGCGTCGGGGTGGCTCACGGCTGCAGCCTCCATGACACGGCTCAGGATCCAGTGTCGTCCGCGTGGGCGGACGCCGCGTTCGGTGTCTTCCTGCTGGTTGAGTGCCCGAGCGCTGTCAGAATGCCTTGGAGAATGCGCGTTGGGCTCGGCGGGCAACCGGGTACTGCCACGTCCACCGGAATGACGTTCGATACACGGCCGCGGGTTGCATAGCTCTCACCAAAGATGCCGCCGGTGCAGCCGCAATCACCCACCGCGACCACTAGCTTCGGGTCAGGCGTCGCCGCGTAGGTGCGACGCAGTGCAATTTCCATGTGCCTGGATACTGGGCCCGTGACCAGCAGCAGGTCGGCGTGCCGCGGACTCGCGACGAATCGAATACCGAGTCCCTCGATGTTGTACAGAGGATTGTTAAGGGCATGAATCTCGAGCTCGCAACCGTTGCACGAGCCGGCATCCACCGCGCGAATGCACAATGCACGACCGAGCACTGCGAGGATCCGCGCCTGAAGCGCCTCCCGCGACCGCAGCGACTCGTCCGCGGCTGGCGGTGGCTCGGTTGCGATTCCCACTGAAGCAATCTGGCGCAGGGTTTTCAGCATATGGTCGAGGGCTACAGATCGTGCCCGCTATAGGACAGGTTGAACGACTTATTGATGAGCGGGAAATCGGGCACGATATTGTCGATGATGGCGTGCTCGAGGGCGGGCCAGTTCTGCCAGGACGCATCGTGAGGGTGACACCGTGCGATCGCGCCAGCGGGCCCGGCCTCCAGCCCCACGAGTACCGGACCCCGCCAGCCTTCGATCAGCCCGATGCCCAGTGCACCTTCTGAGGGTAAGGGCACAGCCTCTAGGTGTGGGCCGCTCGGCAGCTCTTTGAGGACTCTATCAACCCAGCGGCAGGATTCTGCCAGCTCTTCGAAGCGGAGGGTCACTCGCGCCGCGACATCGCCCGCGCTTTGGCCTACTTTCTGTACAGGCGCATCAAGATAAGGCGGGCACGGCAGGTCGACGCGCAGGTCAAAGGCCTGCGCGCTCGCGCGGCCGGCGAGTCCCGTGAGTCCGAGCCTTGCCGCAAGATCGGATGTGACGGTGCCTGCAGAGGTAAAGCGATCCCGGAGTCCTTCATGTTCTTCATACACCGTGCGGAGTACGGCGCTCTCCCGGTGAATGGCTTCAACGACGGAGCGCAGCCGCTGTGCTTCGGATACGCTCAAGTCCGCGCGTGTGCCGCCGGGGAGGATGGCGCCCATCAGGTAACGTTCGCCAAAGGCGTCAGCGCATGCACGCAGGAGGTGCTCCTTCAAACGCGAGAACTGTGCCAGACCAAACGCAAAGCCGGCGTCGTTTCCCAGCGCGCCCAGATCACCGAGATGATTCGCGATCCGTTCGACCTCGAGATACAGCCCTCGGAGCCATGCCGCGCGCTGCGGGATCTCAATGCCCGCGATCCCCTCGAGCGCTTGACAATACGCCCAGGAGAAAGCCACTGCGGAGTCGCCCGACACTCGGGCCGCGAGACGGTGGGCCTCGTGAAGCGAGAACTCCGTGAACCGCCGCTCGATGCCCTTGTGTACATACCCAAGCCGCTCCTCGAGCCGGAGCACCTTTTCGCCGACGATCGAGAATCGAAAGTGGCCGGGTTCAATGATGCCGGCGTGCACCGGGCCGACGGCAATCTCGTGCACACCGTCGCCCTCCACGCGCACGAACGAATACGCGTCCACGCCGGTTTCGTAAACGCCTGACAGCGCCGGAGGATCGATCAACGGTCGAAAAGTGGGCGGCCAGGCGTTGTGACGCAGCCAGGGGCGAGTGTCCTGGTCTGAGGAGCGCAGTCCGGAGAGATCCGCCATCGCGCGTTGCATGCGCGCTGCACTCGGGAAGCGCTCCTCAAGGCCCGGATAGCACGCATCAGGATCGGCAAGCCGTAGGTTGAGAAGGAGAGCGCCCGAACTAACGAGGAATGCCGCATGTACGGTGGGGGCCACCCGCCCCCCTCGACTTCCCCACATCGCCAGCAGCCGCGCCCCTTCAGTTGCAAGGTCTTTCGGCGCGCGGTCCCAGTCGTTGCTCGACACCGTGAGAGCGCGCACGCCGGGCGCACCGGCCTGCGTATGACTCTGTGCCCACCAATCCCGAAGGGCCATTTCAGTTGCCTCCGATCAGGCGAGCGGCTGCGCGATACCAATCGGCGAGATACGGAGGAATGTAAAGGCCCAGCGCCAGTACGATGCCGAGATGTACGAACACGGGCACGAGCGCGGGCGGATGCGGTAAACGATTGGCGGTCGTTTCCCCGAATACCATCGGCTGGATACGTCCGAAAATCGCCGCGAAGGCGACCCCCAGCGCCGTCAGGAGAATCGGAGTGGCCCAGGGTTGCTCCCGCATTGCTGTCGTGAGGATCAGGAATTCACTGGCAAACACGCCAAACGGAGGCAGGCCGAGGATTGCGAGCGAGCCCATCATCAACCCCCAGCCGATGGTTGGACTCAGTGTAATGAGCCCACGGATCTGATCCATGAGCTGCGAACCGACTTTCTGCGCGGCGTGCCCTGCGGCAAAGAAAATCCCCGACTTGGTGAGCGAGTGCACCGTCATGTGCAAAAGCGCGGCAAAATTGGCCACGGCGCCCCCCATGCCGAACGCGAACGTGACGATGCCCATATGCTCAATGGATGAGTAGGCAAAGAGCCGCTTGATGTCGCGCTGGCGCCAGAGAAGGAATGACGCCAGCACCACCGAAAGCAGGCCGAAACCCATGAGCATCTGCGATGGGACTGCGGAGTGGAGCGAGCCTTCAACGAGTACCTTGCAGCGGATGACGGCATAGAGGGCGACATTCAGCAGGAGCCCCGAGAGGACGGCCGAGATGGGCGTGGGCCCCTCTGCGTGTGCGTCTGGGAGCCAGTTATGCAGCGGCGCCAACCCGACCTTGGTTCCATAGCCCACGAGCAGGAAGACGAAGGCCAGGCTCAGTACTTTGGGTTCGAGCTGTGCCTTCACGCTGTTCAAATGTGTCCACAGCAGCGCGCTCACGCCCTCGGCGCCCAATACCTTCTCGGCCGCGAAGTACAAGAGAATCGTGCCGAAGAGCGCCTGAGCAATGCCGACGCCGCAGAGAATGAAATACTTCCAGCCCGCTTCCAGGGCGGCCGCAGTGCGGTAGAGCGTCACCAGCAACACCGTCGAGAGGGTCGCAGCCTCCATGGCCACCCACAGCAGCCCCATGTTGTTGGTCGTGAGCGCGACCAGCATCGTGGCCATGAAAAGCTGATACATGCTGTGGTAGAGCCGCAGCTGCGGTGCGCGCACGCGTCCATGCTGCAGTTCCACACGCATGTAGGAGCGCGAGAAGAGCGAAGTTGTGAGCCCCACGAACGCTGTGAGTGTGACGAGGAATACGTTGAAGGGGTCGATGAAGAACTGGTCGTGGGCGAGCGTGAGATTCCCCGCACCGATCACTCGCGCCGTGAGCGCGCAGGCTGCAAAGAATGTGAGGAGGCTGAACGCGACGTTCAGCTCGGGCGCGAAGCGGCGCGCTCCGAACATCGCGAAAACCGCGGCACCCGCTAACGGACTCCCGAGCAGGACAAAGAATTCCACGCTATTCGCCGCTTCCCACGCTGGAATCCTCCTTCAGTGACTCCAGGTGATGCAGATCCAGGCTGTCGAATTGCTCGCGGATCTGGAAGAAGAAGATACCGAGCACCAGCACGGCGACCAGGACATCAAGGGCGACCCCGAATTCAACGATCATCGGCATACCGTAGGTCGCGCTCATTGCACCGAAAAACAAGCCATTCTCCATCGAGAGAAATCCCACGACCTGGGACATGGCCTTACGACGCGTGATCATGGTGATGAACGAGAGCAACACGACGGCGACCGCAATTCCAATGGCGTTTCGCGTGGCCGTGCTCGCAAGCTGGGAGATCGGCTGAGCGAGACCGAAGGCGAAGACGACGACTAGGACGCCCGTCAGCATCGTGCCTGATATGTTCAGGAGCGGCTCCGAGTCCCAGTAGACCTCGAGCCGCCGGATGAGCCGATGCAGAAGCAGCGGCAGGACTATGACCTTAAGACCCAGCGTGAGGCCGGCAGACAGATAAAGGTGGTGCTGGCCCGTACGCCAGGCGAGGAGAAGCGTGGCTGCGAAGAGTACCGTGCCCTGCACCGCAAGGAGGTTGACCAGGTTCACGATGCGACGCTGACTGAGCATCGCGAACGAAAGCAGAAGTAGCAGTGCCGCGCACAAGTTCAGCAGCTGCAGCACCAGTGGAGTACCGGACACCTCTAAGCTCCCAACAACAGGTGCACGAGGATCCCCAGGACCGCAAAGAGGAACGCCGTGCCGAGAAACTCTGGCGCCCGAAAAACACGCAACTTTGCCGAGACCGCCTCAATCAAGGCCAGGAACGCGCCTGCCGCGGCTAGCTTTGCGCCCAGCACCGGAATCGAAGCGAGCAGCGCCACGGGGCCACCCTGGGCTGTAGAGACACCCCAGGGAATGAAGAGCGCAAAGCCAATGCACGCATAGTTGAATAGCTTGAGTGCCGTCGCCCACTCCATGAGCGCGAGATGACGAGCGGAGTATTCCAGCAGGAGCGCCTCGTGGATCATCGTCAACTCGAGGTGGGTAGCCGGGTTATCGACCGGGATGCGTGCATTCTCGGCAAGGAGGACCATCGTGAAGGCGACCGCCGTGAAAGCGAGGCTCGGGTAGAGAGCGAGCGTCTGGGTTGCAAGGTGCTCCGTGATCGCCGACAGCGCCGTCGTCGAAGAAATGAGGGAAGCGACAAAGATCACCATCAGGAGGGCCGGCTCAGCGAGGAACCCGACCATCATCTCGCGTCGAGCGCCGAGTGTTCCAAACGCGGTGCCGATATCCATCGCCGCCAAGGACATGAAAACTCGAGCGGTCGCGAAGAGTCCCACCAGTGCGATCGCATCGGCGGCAGGTGAGAGGGGGAGCCGCGTGCCCATCGAGGGGATGATGCCGGCAGCGATCACCATGGCGCTGAATACGATGTAAGGGGCCAGACGAAACAGCGAGGAAGCTTGCTCGGCGAGCACAGCATCTTTGTGAAAGAGTTTGCGGATGCCACGATACGGAAGCCACACGCTGGGGGCGCTCCGATTTTGCAGCCAGGCGCGACACTGATTGACCCATCCGACGAAAACCGGCGCGACGGTAAGGGCTGCAATGAGTTCAAGCAACTGCGTGAGGAAGTCAATTGGTCTCACAGCACAACCGCCAACAGGGCGACAAGTGTAATGAAGCTATAAAGCAGATAGGTCGCGATCCGCCCCTGCTGTACCCACGCGAAGGCATCGGCCCCTCGTTGCACGAGCGAACCCAGGGGCTCATAAAGTCGTTGCCAGATACGGTCGTTGATGACCACGCGGTAACGTGGCGCGAGATCGAACGGCGACGGCAGCTCGCGCTTGAGCGCAAAGAAGGGCCCGAAAATATGCCGGATCGGCTGCCCGAACCCTTCCGCGGTGTCTTGCATCCGCGCATCGAGCCTGCCAAAGCCACAGTCCCAGGCGGGCGAGCGCCGCACTCGCTGATGGTAGAAGAGCCGCACAGCGACGAGGGCAAGAATCACAACTGCGGTCACGGCAACGAGGAACACGAGGGCGGAATACGATGCCTCACGTCCTGCCAGGGGCTCGAGCAACCACCAGGGCGCCGTCGGGCTGGGTAAGTCGACACCCGCGAGCTCTCGGGTGACGGTGCGCAGAGCGCCGATGACGTGAGTCGGAAATAGCCCAAGCGCAATGCACCCGAGCGCAAGCCAGAGCAGACCGACGCGCTCGAGAACGCCGGCATCCTGCGCTCGTGCGAGGCCCGCCTCACGCGGCTGCCCGAGAAAGATCACGCCGTAGAACTTCACCATCACGTAAGCGGCAAGGGCCGCTGCGAGCGCAACGATGGCGGCGCTTATGGGCAGCAGCATGTTGACGAAAGTGTGGGGCACCTCGTGAGCAAACAGGAATGCCTGTAAGAGCAGCCACTCCGAGACAAATCCGTTCAGCGGCGGCAACCCCGCGAGCGCCAGAGCGCCAATCAGGCTCAGCCACGCAACCCACGGCATTCGGTGGATGAGTCCTCCCAGTCGGCCGAGGTTGCGCTCGCCGGTGGAGTGCAGGACCGCGCCCGTTCCCACAAAGAGCAGGCTCTTCATAAAGGCGTGGTTGAGACAGTGATAGAGAACAGCAATCAGCGCGAGGGCGGTGAGTCCGGACATCCCCGCACCGCGAAATACGATTGCGAGGCCGAGGCCCGTGAAGATGATGCCGATGTTCTCGATCGAGGAGTAGGCAAGCAGCCGTTTCATGTCCGTTTGTGTCGCCGAGAACACCACACCGTAAAGAGCGGTGAAAAGTCCTACGCTGAGCGCGACCACGCCCCACCACCACTGCGGCTCACTCAACAGGTCAAACGTGACGCGCAGTGCGCCATACACGGCGGTCTTTAGCATCACGCCGCTCATCAGAGCCGACACAGGCGAGGGAGCGGCGGGGTGAGCTTCCGGCAACCACACGTGCAACGGCACGAGTCCGGCCTTGGCGCCGAAACCGAAAAAAGCGAGCAGGAACGCCGCAGCCGCCCAATGCGGGCTGAGTCGCGCGCCGCGCATCGCGTCAAAAGTGAACTGCCAGCTCCCGCCCTGCATGACCCCGAAAGCGAGGAGAATGGCAATTGCCCCGATGTGGGCGATCAGCAGGTATAGAAATCCCGCGCGGCGGATCTCCGAAAGGCCGTGCTGCGTCGTGACCAGGAAGTACGACGACAGAGCCATCGTCTCCCAGGCCACCATGAACGCGTAGGCATCGTCGGCGAGAAGTACGAAACCCATACTCGCGAGGAACAGGTGGTACTGCAGGCACATGAGTCCTGCGGAGGTGCCGCGGCCGCGCCGGAAATAGCCCGCGGCAAAGATTGAAATCCCAGCCGACGCGGCCCCGAGAATGAATAGGAACACACTGGAGAGCGCATCAAGCCGCAAGTGTACCGGCAGATCGGGAAGGCCTATCGGAAGTACGGCGCGTTCGGGCGTCACGCCCAGGCTCCACAGGGCCACCGTTGCAAGCAGCGCCCCGCACACCGCGCCGATCGGAAAGAGCGTGCGCCCGACAAAAACCAGACTCGCGGGACGTAGGAGCCCTGCAAGGCCGATGAGCCCCCAGACGGCGAGGAGCGTCAGGCAGGCGTTGAGCGGCGAGTGAAGTGCTGGCGTCACAGAGGGTGCTACGCAGGTGTGGACCGTATTATAATGCAATTACCCTAAGATGTGATTCGCATGTGAAATGAAGACCCAGGCAGCAGTCCAGGCCGAGGAGCGAACAGCTCGTCTGACAATCTTGGTCGACCCGCGCAAGAAGGCCGTTTTCGAAGAGCTGTGCGCTCAAGAGGATCTGACACCGTCTCAAGTCGTGAGGCGGATGATTCGTGAGTACATCGAACAGCGGCTCGGTCGACCGTGGGTTCCCGGCGAGGCTGAACACCATGCCGAAACCGCTTCAACGCGGGTCAGTTCCAAACGGCGCGCTCATCGCTCCTGATTGGCGCGAGGGCTCATCGCAACTGGCTTGTCGCCCCTAAACCCGAACTTGGCTGCGATAACCGCCATCAGGTGGTGTTCCAGGGGATCGACCGATTAGCAACAGAACGGAGGCACTTTGCCTTCGAGACGACCCGCAGCGGATTGACCTATGTGCGTCGGCTCCAGATGTGTAAGGAAAGCGGGCTGTCGCATGAGATTGTGTATCTTCGATAGCGCATGGGCGCGACCTAGCGCAAGCCGGTGGCACGATCGAACGCGCGCCAGTAAGTTCCGGCAGCCCGCCTTTCGCGTGGCGTATTGACCTTCGATCGCCTCCATCCTGACGATCGGGACAGTCGCGAGTTCGTCACTCAAGAGCCCACACCCTGCGCGCACCGACAGAACGTTGATCCGATCCGTCTTACTGGCATCCTCACCGAGCATCGTTGGCTCGACTTGCGCCCAAAGCTGGCCGAATAGGGTGGGCTCGGTAGTGTCTGCGATGGAGATGTCCTTGCTTCAGGGGACAGTATCCCTGACGACGCACCCGTCGCGTTCGCAAATCTGGGGCGAATCGCCAAGCACTCGAGCCATCGTCCTTTCTACACGCAGTGCGCATTGACCGGGCGCCGTCATTGGCGGAGATTGGCGAACACAAGGGGGTCAGTGATGGCAAGGGGCGGCATCTACGCACGCCGGCTTGAGCAGGCACGCGAAGCGGTCGCGATAGGCCGCCTTCCCTGCCAACACCTCACGCGCTCATGGGCCGGCGCCGGAGCAGGTATTCCATGCGCGTTATGCGCGCTACCCATCGACGATCGGAAAATTGAGCTCGAGCGCGAAGGCGGTGAGCGCCTGGCGCTGCAATTCCATGGCGCTTGCCACGACGCGTGGCGGCAGGCGTGCGATGAACAGCAACGGGCACGCGCTCCAAGTCCGACTGTTCGCCGTCGAGACCGCTGATCCGACCTCACCGCCCGTCCCCCCATCGCCCGATGTATCTCACTTCGATTCTGGCTCCGTGCATCCCGCACTTGCTGCAGCGCATCCGCGCGCCGATCTCCCCGAGCGTCGCTTGCGGACCGAACGCCTTTAGCAGCAATTCGAAGTGCAGAGGGCGCCTGTGCGTGCAGAAGGGCCGGCGGCAGTGGGCCGCGAGTTCGTAATGGCTCGCGTACGCGATGAGCGGGTCGGCATCGTTCTGTCTATACCGGTTACATGGGTGACGGTTTATACCGGCCGGAATAAAACGTAACCTATCCATCAGGTAGGTCATCGTTGGTCCGTCCCCGCCCCGTCAGCGCCGTGATGGTGAAAGGGCTCAAGTAAGTAGGATTGGGCGAACGCCGATGGGCATGTCGTGACAATGTAGAGTATGCGGCCAACTACTTGGAGCGATACCCGTGCGCCCTACGAATGCTTCAGCGGTAATTGTCACGAGTACCTTGTTTCTCATCATGGCCTTTCGGGTCGAGGCTGCGAGCGTGGCCGTTGGACACCCTTCGCTATGGCCTGCGCCGCTCGATTCAGTACAGGGATTTGACCGGGCCTCACGCGCCGACCTTCTGGTGTACGCGGCCGCACTGGACGACGCAGCGAGCATAGGTTCTGAGGAATTGCAGACAGCGCTCGACCTTAAGACGATCGATGCTGCCTCCGTGGCGCATTGGCTGGGCAACGAGCGCAGTCGAGTAGTTCTGAACTATGAACGAGCCTCCAATCAATGTACGCACAAGGACTGGACGTGCGCTGCCAAGTCCATATCGTTCGCCGCGATCGCGGCTGCTGGGCGCTCGTTGCAAGGAGCCGTTCCCGCGACGTTCGCATCATGGCACCAGGATCTGGTGACTTTCAGCAAGACTTTTGCGCTCGAGCAGCTACGGCTCGCGGCTGCGTTCCCGGCTGGGGGCAACGAAACCGATGTCCTCAGTAACATCGAATGGACGGGCGAGGCTTTACCTGACCGGACGTTCGCACTGACATTTGATGATGGGCCAACTGCCTCGGGCGGCACGACGGATCAAACGCTGGCGTTACTGAGGACGCTGAACAAGAGCGCAGCGTTCTTCCTTCTTGGGATCAGGCTCGAGAAGCGTATCGCAGACGACGGTCCTGTGGCAGTTGCTTCGCTGTACGGAAACCAATGTGTCGCGAGCCACGGGTGGGAGCATCATTCGCACGCGACTTGGGATGACTGGCGGGGCTCGGTGACCAGGATGAAAGCGCTGCTCGGCACGACATTTCAGCCGAATTCCGTTCTGCCTTTGTTTCGGCCACCCAACGGACAACGCAGGACTGACAGCGGAGCCTTTTTTGCATCCGAATCCCTACACGTAGCGCTCTGGAATATCGACGCCTACGACTGGAACCGCACGATGGATGCCGAAGCCGTCGCGGGGCGCGTCATCACTCTCATACTCATCCGTCGCCATGGAGTCGTACTGTTCCATGATATTTATGGGAACGCGCTTTCGGCGCTACCCACGATCTTTGGCATGGTCGGACATGTGATTGACTGGCCGGACTGTCACCAACTGGCGCGGCTTTGACACCCGTCAATCGCGCCAAAACCTCTCGCTCGCTTTTGGGGGTCCGATCGTCGCGTGTGTGCTGCCGTACAGACACTGCTAGAGCCGCGATGCCAACATCGGAAATTAACTTGGAGAAATTCATTGAATATCAAGCGTCAGATTGCTGCCTGTGCGGCGTTCGTTGGTTTGGCGGTTACAAGCGTTGCGGCGCTTGCGGATGATCATGTATTCACTCAAGGAACTGTTGTCAATGTAGCGGCGATTCGGACTGAATATGGGAAGTTCGATGCCTACATGAAATATCTCGACACGACATGGAAGGCCGAGCAGGAAGCGGCGAAAAAGGCCGGATATATCATCAGCTACAGGGTGGTGACGGTGGAAGCACGTGGCGAGAATGACCCGGACATTTACCTCGTAATCAACTATAAGAACTGGGCAGCCTTCGACGGTGCGACTGCGAAGGGCGATGCGATAGCAAAACAGGTGGAAGGAACCTTGGCGGCTTCAGACCAGAGCGCGGTCGACCGTGCCAAGATCCGACGGGTTCTGGGTTCTTGGACCGGACAGGAGCTTGATCTCAAGTAGCATGGATCTTTGACGCATACGCCAGGAAGCCGGGCGTCAGGCTCGGCCTCCTGGCACGCAATCAGGCTTTGCGATTAACGAACTCCCAGACCTTAGAGATCACGACCGATCCTTCGCCGACCGAGGACGCAACCCGCTTAACGGAGCCTGCGCGCACGTCTCCCACCGCGAAAATGCCGGGCTGAGAGGTCGCAAAGGGCGAAGAAGCCGAGCCCTCGCCGGAACCCGTGATCACGAAACCCTTATCATCAAGTTCCACCAGGCCAGAGAGCCATTCGCTGTTTGGCGCGGCGCCCACCATGATGAAGAGCGCGCGCGCGTCGATGAGACGGGTCGACCCGCTCTTCACGTCACGAATGGTCAGCGCCTCAAGATGCTCGGCGCCATGCAATGCGCTCACCTCGGCGCCATACTCTATTTTGATTCTGGGATCTGCGGCGAGCCGGCTGGAAAGATAGCTCGACATCGAAGCGGCAAGCGACGTCCCGCGGACCAGTACCCGTACGCAATTCGCCGAGCGACTCAAGAACATCGCTGCTTGTCCGGCTGAATTGCCGCCCCCCACGACGACTGCTTCCGCGCCTTTGCAATAGCGCGCCTCCATTTCGGTCGCAGCATAATAAACACCGGAGCCCTCGAAGTCGGTTAGGCGATCGAGCGCCGGCCGGCGATATTGCACCCCGGTTGCGACCACCACTGCCTTGGCGCGAACGCGCTGTCCGTTGTCGAATGTTGCACAGAAGGTCTGGTCCGACAGCTTCTCGAGGCGCGTTACCCGTCGCGGCATCGCGAACCGCGTCCCGAACTTCATTGCCTGAACTTCCCCGCGCCACACCAGGTCAGCACCGGAAATGCCCGTCGGGAAGCCCATGTAGTTCTCGATCCGGCTGGAGGTACCAGCCTGGCCGCCGATCGCAATATCCTCCACGACCAGCGCACACAGACCTTCGGCTCCCGCATAGACTCCGGCAGCGACGCCCGCCGGACCGCCACCCACGATCAGCACGTCAAACGTCTCGTCGTCCCGGAACTCGAGATGCAAGCCCAGCAGCCGCGCGACCTTGTCCGGCGTCGGATTGGTTACGACAGCGCTTCGCCCAAATATCACCGCCGGCTCTCCCGGAGCAATCGAGCAGCTCCGAGCGGTCGCCTCGGCTTCGGAGCTTCGCAGGGGGAAGGAACTGTAGGGAATGCGGTTGCGGTTGGCGAACTCCGCGATGCGGCGCACGCTGCGGTCCTCATCTTCGCCGATCAATCTTAGAACGCCGTCGCGCTCGTCGAGCTGGCGTCGACGGCGCGCCGAAAACACCGTGATGATGATGTCCGACATCTCTGGGATTTCAGACATGAGCTTCAGCATCGCTTCACGCGGCACCTCGATCACCCGCGTTTCCCGGGCTGCGCGCATCGGCAACGACCAGGCGCCGCCGTTCAGAAAGGCGATCTCGCCCATGAACTGCGCCGGGCCTAAGGTGAAGGGCAGATGGCGTTTGTCGGTATACGGATCGACGACCTCAATCTCGCCTTCCTCGACATAGACAAAACGATCCACCGGATCGCCGGGCCTCGCGAGAAACGTACCCGCGGGATAAGTCGCGATCGTGCCCGCCGCGCGCAAGGCCTGAACGTGAGATGCGGAGAGCGGAACGCGCTGCATCTGGCGTAAATCGACACCAATCGTTTCCATGTTACCGCTGTCCTTTCGATAGCCAGGCTCAGGCAGCCACCCGCCCATGTTGGGAGACACGGACGTACTTTCAAGGGGAGGTGGTCTCGCCGCTATACGCTCGGCAGAAATCTCGGAACGGGGCGCGGCGGCCCCACGTGCTCGAATCCGCAGGCCACGCGCAGCAGCGTCGGCTCACTGAACGCAGCCCCGAAAAACGACAGCCCAATGGGCAAGCCCCGGTGCAGGCCGGCTGGGACGCTGACATGCGGATATCCTGCGATCGCGGCAGGGGATGAGCAGCCGCCGGTGTCCATGTCTCCGTTCACCGGATCGATCAACGCCGCGGGTCCGGAGGTAAGCGTCACGATTGCATCGAGTCGATGCTTGGCGAGAACCGCATCGATCCCATGACTGCGCGTTGAGGTGAGGCAGGTTTCGCGCGCTTTGCGATACGCCGCACTGTCGAGTCCACTCCTCGCGTTCGATTGACGAAAAAGCTCTTGGTCAAACAGGGACAGTTCCTGAGTCGCGTGAGTCTCATTGAAGCGAATCAGGTCACCGAGGGTGTGTACGGGGAGAGCGACGGGCAGGCGGCTGAGGTAGGAGTTCAGATCACTTTTGAACTCATACAGAAGCAGCTCAAGACTCGGCGTGACCCAAGCGCCGTGCATCGGCAGATCCGCAGGATCCACCACGGTCGCACCGGCTCGGGTCAGCACGGCGATACAACGATCGAGGAACGCGTTCATCGGTGCGTCGTTGTCAAAGAATTTGCGGGCAATACCAAGGCGCGCACCGCGCAGTCCGTCAGGGTTCAAGTACTTTTGATAGTCGCCCACGAAGCGGTTACCGACCGCGGCGCTCGCGGAATCCGCAGGATCGGGCCCCGACATAGCGCCGAGCAGAATCGCGGCATCGCGCACCGAGCGCGCCAGAGGACCTGCAGTGTCTTGGCTGTAAGAGATGGGGACGATGCCGCGCCGGCTGACAAGTCCGACGGTCGGTTTCACGCCGACAACGCCATTCACCGAGGCGGGACTCACGATCGAACCGTCGGTCTCGGTGCCGATCGCAGCAGCACAAAGATCGGCGGCGACCGCGATGGCTGATCCTGAACTCGAACCTGATGGAGCACGATTGAGCGCATAAGGATTGCGCGCCTGACCGCCTCTTGCGCTCCAACCGCTACAGGAATGCGCGGAACGGAAGTTGGCCCACTCACTCAAGTTAGCCTTGCCCAGAATCACCGCACCCGCAGCCCGAAGGCGCCCGATGAGCGGCGCATCCTGCGGCGCGTACCAGCCCCGAAGCGCCAGCGATCCTGCGGTGGTCATCATGCGATCCGCGGTCTCGATGTTGTCCTTGACCAAAATCGGTACACCGTGCAAGGGCCCGCGGGAGCCCTTCGCTCGACGCTCCTGATCCAGGGATGATGCGGTTTCGAGCGCCCGCGGGTTGAGTTCGATCACCGCGTGCAGCGAGGCCCCGCGCTGATCAAAGGCCTCGATGCGATCAAGATAGCCCTGCGTCAGGGCACGAGAGGTCAAGCGCCCATCGGACATCGCCGCGGCGATGTCAGCAAGAGAGGACGGGGGAGCCGCAGGACTTCTGGGAGCCGGGGACTGCGCAGCGCTGACCGTAGCCAGCATCGACGCGCCGGATGCGGCGAGGAAATTGCGTCTGTCCATCGTGCGACCCCCAACCCGCGACGAGTGTTCCCCGGTTGTCGCTACCAATCCGCAGGAAGCGAACTTCAGCCAGCCGATCCAATACTAGTGGGTAGGACGGCTTCTCGCGACAAAGCGGCCAACTACGTGGCGTAATCGTGCCCAGAAGCGCCATGCCCGGAGTTCGAAACCTTTCCCGCTGGGAAGGTCGTGACGAACAAACAGGGCATTGAATTGCAGCGCGCCATGTCTGTCGTCCGACGCTAACTCCGCAAACCCGAGCTGCTGCAGGAGACGCCGGACGTCGGAGTAGAGCCTCTGATTTGCACCGATGCTACAAGTTGTTTCCACTTCAACATGTATCAAATGAATATTCTTGAGGATGCCAGTCATACCTTCTATCACTTCATACGCTTTACCCTCCGCGTCAATCCATAAGGCAATGCGCCGCTCGCCGGAGGCTTTGTGATTAAGGAAGGTGTCAAGCCGTGTCGTCTTAACACGCAGGACAGACTCTCTGACGTCCCAATCGTTAGGTCGGCGGTAGAGCGAGCTCATCCCGCGCCGAAGGCGTGCCTCGAAGCTATCGGCGGCCGCAACAATAAAAAAGTCAGCATCGCCGTCATAATTGCTAGCCGCCATCGGCACGAGCTCGATATTGCGCGCGCGCAAACGTCCATCGGATTGCATGAGCCTGTAATTCTTCGGATTCGGCTCGAATGCGTAGATACTCAGTCGGGCACCGCCTTGTGAAAGGCGAGTTATCGGCTCCGTCCATCGAACCGACATCGCATATGGCTGTGATCTGAAGCCGCGAGAGCAATCTTATGAACAGCCAGCGAGTGTTGGCGACCATGGCCGGCATAGCTGCAATTCGAATCGCTCGGCGTCGCCCGTTCAGAACTTGCGGCGCAATCGGCGCGCCAAATCCTGCGCCGGCCGGGGAAGAAGTGCGAGACCGGCGATCTCAAATGCTTGAATGCAGCATTTCGGATAGCGCCAATAGTCGAGAATGTTCGAAGCGAGTGTTGCTAATGCTCGCCGGCCAGACCCAGCAATGGCGTAACTCTTGGCGAGTCCGACGACGACCTCGCCATAGCGTTATTGCGCAGAAGCGGCTCGAAGCGAGCCGCGTGACCCGAGCACAGCAGTTTTCGAAAGGCCGTACGACAATCTTGGAACTCCCGAACGAGCTTTCCTGAGTGGTGATCTCCGTGGCGGCGGACGATAGCTAGCGGCTCCTGCACGGCGTCAATCTCACTCTGGGACGCCAATCGTAACCATAGGTCGTAGTCCTCGCAGACGACGAGCTCCTCGTCGAACCCGTTGGCGTGCTCCAGGAACTCGCGATGGACGATCACAGTAGGCAAAGCCATCACGAAGTCTCCTTTGACAAGTGGCTCCAAGACGCAACCCTCTGGAGTGGGCCATCCTCCGGTCTGCAGTGTCCATGGCGTGGGATCACCTGCCGCATCGACGATGACGTACTTGGTGTGACTCCATCTGCGATCGGCCGAACCGCGGAGCGATCGGACTTGGAGATCTAATTTTTCTGGCATCCAGGCATCGTCGGAGTCCAAAAACGCGATGTACTGCCCCGTGGCCTGGCGCAAAGCGATGTTACGTACGACGCTGGGTCGCCCGGAGTGCAGTAGCCACAAAACGTGGACGCGAGGATTGCGGCAAACAGTCTGCAAGTACTGCCTCGTCTCCGCATCCGAACCGTCGTCCGCGACGATTAGCTCCCAGTCCTGAAAAGTCTGTGCGAATACGGATTCAATTGCCGCCTGAAGATACGGAAGACGGTTGAAGGTCGGAAGAACAATGGAGACCACGGGCGGCATGGTGATGCGGTCAGTACCCTTTAGCGAGCCTCGGGTTCACACCCGAGCCCAATCTGATTCCACATATTGAGATTCTGCTCGCGATCTTTGTGAGTCGCATCTCAGTCTCCCAATTGTCTGTGTGACGTCCGTTGACCCTAGGAGGCGAAGCGATCGAAATGCGCTCCGCCGGAAGCCCGGCTACGCGAATCACGCAGGTCGGTCGCCTGCAGGAGGAGAGTTATGGTTAGGGCACTTCGGATGGGCGCTTTTGCGGGCTCTCTTGTCGCCGTCTCATTTGCCGTACAGGCGCTGATCGTACAGCCGCCCCCGACGACGACGGGTTCCGGACCGGACTGCAGCGGCGCAGCCGCGTCGATGGGCGTGATCTGGCCCCCGAATCACACCATGGTTGCCATCAACGTGGTGGGAGTGGTGGATCCGAATGGTCTGCCGGTCACCATCACCGTCACGGGAATCGAGCAGGACGAAGCCGTCGATGCGTTGGGCAGCGGAAACACGGCACCGGATGGACAGGGCGTCGGTACCTCAACCGCGCTCGTGCGCGCGGAGCGCGCGGGTCCCGGAACCGGGCGACTGTATTTCATCGACTACACCGCCGTGAATTCTCAGGGAGCGCAGTGCACTGGCACGATCATGCCGTATGTCCCGCACGATCAGGGGCAAGGATTCACACCCGTGGATACTGGCTTGCGCTTTGACTCAACGGTCGTTCCGAGCTGACACGGGAGAAGCGCGGCGGTCGTAGAGTTTGCGCGCCCGCCGCGCCGATCCTGCCGCGCGTTATGTTTAGACCGTGAGGGAACCTTGACTGCGGGGCGGCATCGGTCGAGTATCGACGGACTAAGAAGAAGAATGGCAAGGAGCCTTCATGACTAATCACTTCGCTGCTGTCGGCGTGATTGGCGTAACCCTCGACCGGCGCACGGGTGCGCAGCTCGCGAGAGGCCGCTCGATCGAGCAGCAACGGCTTGACCTCGCGCTTGAGGCCGAGTGGCGGCGCAGGGTCCGCGAAAATGTGAAACGCCGTGCGACTCGAGGCTTGCGTATCAGGCAATCGTGAACCCAACTAGGACGCGCGCGCGACGAAACGCATAGCTGCGGAGTTCATGCAGTATCGAAGTCCTGTCGGTCGTGGACCGTCGTTGAAGACGTGTCCCAGGTGCGCATCGCAGCGCTGACAGGAGACTGCGGTGCGAACCATGCCGTAGCTGCGATCGGTCGTCTCGGCGACGTTGTGCTTGGATAACGGTTGCCAGAAGCTCGGCCATCCCGTGCCCGATTCGAACTTGGTTCGCGAGTCGTACAGTGCGGTGTCGCAGCAGATACAACGATACAGGCCATCGAGGTGGTTATTCCAAAGGGAGCCGGTAAAGGCGGGCTCCGTTCCTGCGTGACGCGTTACGACGAAGGCATTGGCCGCCAGCTGCTGCTGCCACTGGGCGTCCGTCTTGAGGATCTTCGCCACCCGCGAGATACCGTCACTGACCCCCGCAGGTGTGAACGTTTCGATCAGGACACCGGCCGGCGACTCCGCTGCGACGCCCGAGCGACCGGTGCGCGGGAGGACGGCACTCAATACCACGCTTGCGCCAGCGAGGAGTAGTCCGCGCCGATTGGATGATGGACACGCTACGAGCTTCTGTCGCTTGGTACCCATTCACGTACTCCTAGCCAAAAGTGAATGAAAACGCCTGCACTCCAGGGTCCTCGAACTCGATGGTGAACGTTCGATCCTGGACCGGGCCTGACTGACGGATGAGCTGATACAGTCGCTGCTCGCGCACGACGCCGCGGCCGTCGGCGTCTGTATCAACCCCGTGGCTTTGGGTCGGCGCCGCTCCATCGAGCAGAACTCGATAACGCACCGGTTTGCCCTCGCTCGCTGGGCCGAGTACCAGGTGAAGGTCCCGGGCGTGGAATCGAAAGGAGATCCGGCCGGGTGCTCGGGTCAGGAGTGCCTTCTCGCCCTCGACCGTCCACGTTCCATCCAGACCCCACTGATTCAATTGAAAAGACTTGGGTGTCCGATATTCCTGTGCGGCATCGTGCACTGCATTGGGAGTGGAGATCTCGCTCTGAGCACGGTCATAACCGACGTAGGTCTCCGGTGATCGAACCTCATCGGCATCGGGCGCTGCCTCGACGCCCGTGCCGGGCGCGGACACGAGATCGTTGGGGACATCTGCGAAGCCAGCCTCGCGAAGCAAGCTTTGAATTCGCCGCTCGGATTGGTCGTAATCACCCTCGCCGAACGCGTGTCCGCGAATCTGGCCCTTGTCATCGATGAAGTAATCCGCCGGCCAGTAGTTATTGAGGAAGGCGGACCAGATGGCATACCCGCTATCGACGGCGACGGGGTAGGTGATCGAGAAGTCGTGCACCGCACGCCGCACGTTATCGACATTCCTTTCGAACGCGAACTCGGGCGTGTGTACCCCGATGATCACGAGCCCGTGGTCGCGGTACTTCTGCCACCAGGAACGCAGGTAAGGCAGCGTGCGCAGGCAGTTGATGCAGGAGTACGTCCAGAAGTCGACGAGAACGACTTTGCCGCGCAGCTCCTCGGGCGTGAGCGGCCGGCTATTGAGCCATGCGACTGCACCAGACAGAGAGGGGAACTCGCCCTCGCTGTCGCTCGGGTGCGGCGCAGCGGCGTTGTGTGCGCCGGTCATGGCACCGGTCATCGCGCCTGACATCGCGCCCGACGCCACCATAGTGCCGCCCGCGGCACCTGCGTTGGCTCTCATGGCGGTCGGGGGATGCACGCGATCCATGAGCGCCTGCTCAATACGTGAGGTGCCACTCAAGGATATTCGTGTCAGAAAGCCCGTATCGAGCCCTAAAGCAATGGCAGCGACTGCAGCGAGGACGACGGCTCCCAGGGCGCGGCGCAGCCAATCGCCGGCTCCAAGGTGCCGTTTGAAGACGGCGACGACCCGTCCGCCAACAAGCAGCGCAAGTGCGAGCGAGGTCGCTGCCCCCGCGGCGTAAGCAAATAGCAAGAGCGAGGTCTTGGCGTTCGCGCCGCTGAGCGCCGCGCCGGTGAGGATGAGTCCGAGGATCGGGCCTGCGCAGGGCGCCCACAGAAAGCCGACGGCGACACCCAGGACGAACGAGCCCGTCGGGCTGCCGCGGGCTCCCGGCTGCGCGGGTTGCGAAAGCCGATTTCCTACGCTGACGAGAGGCTGCGTCAGTCGGTCAGCGAGTTGTGGCCAAAGCAGCAGCAACCCGAAGAAGGCGAGGAGAACCATCGCGGCATCGCGCCCGTATTCGTTGGCCCGTACGACCCAGCCTCCGCCGACGGCAGCCAGGGTGGCAACGAGAGCAAAGGTCAGCGCCATGCCCGCGAGCATCGGCAGAGTGCTCGAAGCGAACGGACGCCCCGCGCGGACAAACACGAACGGAAGCACGGGCAGAATGCACGGACTCAAGATCGTCAGCACCCCACCCACATAAGCCAAGGCCAGCAGAATCACGCTACCCCCAAAGCCGCACTACGCTATATTCATATAAATATAGCGAGCGTTCCGCTCGGTCGGGCAATCAGGAGCTGCTGTGTCTGAGGATCCAAAGACTCTGCAGGTCGCATCTCTGACCACCTATCAGGTCGGCGCCGATGGCGCACATGTGGACATCAACGCATGTGATCACGAGGGCGTACCCATGACAATGGTCATGTCGACCGCCTGCATCACGCAGCTTCTGATGACACTGCCCAGAATTCTGCAGGAAGCTCTGGAGGTTCGAAGCGAAGACGACTCGAGGCGCGTGGTGTACGGGCTCGATCACTGGCACATGGAGCGCGGGGAGCAAGGACCTGCGGGCGAGCGCTGTACATCCTGACGGTCGGCACGGAGGGCGGCTTCAGGGTGTCATTCGCGTCGCCCGCTGACACGCTGGTCGACATCGCCCGCTCGATTTTCGGTGGCCTCGAGCATCAGGAGCCGACCGTCGAGCAGGCACGCCGGCGCCTCTCCTAACTACTGACTCGCCGCCGGACTCGTCGAGGGTGCCGGACTGCGATAGCGCCCAACGTAGGCGGCCTTCGCAACCGTCTTCCCCTTCATCGCGGCCAAGAGCTCGGCGCGGCCTGCGCTCTCGGGAAGATCGAGCTTCGAGTTCAACGCATAAAGCTCGAACACATAGTGGTGATAGCGCGGACCCGGAGGCGCGCCAGGTCCCATGTACGCGTTCATGCGCATGAGGTTCTTACCCGTCACCGAGCCTTCGGGCAGCTTGCCTTCGGGGATGCCATTCGCAGAGGCGGGAATGTTCCAAGCGATCCAGTGCAGCACGTCATCCGTGCCGCCACCGATGGCGACGTTGAGATCGTGGAAAATGATCGCGTAAGTGACCGTGCCCTCGGGCGCATTGGAGAACTTGAAGTCCGGCTGCACCCCGCCACGACCCGCATATTTCTGCGGCACGATGCCGCCATCTTCGAAGGCACTGCTTTGCATGAGCAGGGGCGGAAGCTTGAATCCGCCCCCGGGGCGCTGCGCGTTCGAAGCACTCGCGCCAAGCAACATGAGAGCTGCCATCATCGTGAGTGCATTGAGTCGTGTAATGCCCATCAGGATCTCCTTCGCCTATGTCGGGCGGAATATAGCGGACTGTACGGGACTTGTGGGTGTATCGTTACCTCATGACTAGGACGGGGATCGGATTGATCGCTGCTGTGTGGGTGCTCACGGGCGTCTCGCTCGGAGCGCCGGGAGAGCAGGTGACTCGGGCGGACAGGATCTTCATCGACGGCGCGGTCAAGACCCGCAAATCACTGACATTCGAGGATCTCAAGCACGAGCCGGCCACCACCGAGGTGGTTGCTCTTAAAACTGGCAAGGGCTCGCTGACCGGAAGCTATACGGGGGTGTTGCTTTGGACGTTGCTCCAGGAGGCCGTCATTCAGGTCTCTCCGGACCACAAGAACGATCTGCTTCGACACACGATCACGGTAACCAGTAGTGATGGGTATGCGGCAGTGCTATCGGTTGCGGAAATCGACCCGGAACTCGGCGATGACCGTGCCATCATCGCGTATGCCAAGGACGGACAACCGCTGACCGATAAGCGCGGATTTGCGCGACTGATTCTGCCCGCCGACAAATCCGCAGGCCGCGCGATCAGTGGCGTTGCCAGTATCACTGTTCATTGAATAGATAGACGAAGAGACCATGCGGCGAAGGTCCTTCATGCACGCGGCCGCGGCGTCCATGCAGCTCAAGCGGACTCGCGGCGCGGACAAGGCAGTGCTCACCGAGGCGAAACTCAAAGCGCTGGTCGCATTTTTGGCGAAGTAGGGCGCTTGTCGCGACTTTTCACAGCCGCTGCGCTTTTGTGCGTGCTTGCAGGTTGCAGCGGGCACAAGCCGGTCATCTATCTTGACCACGCGTGGAGCCTGTATTACGCCAAGAACAACTGTTACCTGTATTTACCGCGGGGTGATCGCGATCCGGCGCTGCAAGGTTGTTTGAGCGATGAGACCCATGGCCTCGAGAGTTTCGAGAAGATCCTGCTATTTCAACTCGGTATGCAATCCGATTGTGCAGGCGTCGCGATCGAGGCGCTGGCCGATCGGCCAGTGCCGCAAAGCCCCTTCTGGCGACTTCTGATCAGTCTCGATGACGTTGAAGGCAAGCGCGAGAACTGGGATCTGATGAGCCCGAAATCCCGCGGAATGCGTCATGGTGCAGGCGATGCCCGGGAGATCGCGCAACAGGTCTGCGCGATCGCCAAGCGCGAAGCCTAGACCTTGCCGATGGTAAGCTTGTCCTACGCGGTTTTCAGTCGTTGGCCGAGAAGCATCCCGGACCCGCTGCTCTAGCATTGCGAAGCCTCCGGCCGAGCGCGCCGGGTGGATTTCTTTGGCCATGGAGACTTCGCGTGCCGCAATTCAAATTGGCGAGGACGACTGCCAGGAGCCTTGCCGCTCTGGTCTTGGTGTTGCTGATTGCTCCGCTGCATCCGGCGCGCGCCCAGACGCCCTCGCCCTTACAGGAGTGGCAGTACTCCGGTGGCATCATTCTGGCCAGGCTATTCGAGCCCGATCTTCCCACGTGGCGGGACATCGTCGGCCTCGCGAGCGAGGTTCAGCCTGTCTACGATGGTTCGCGCGCCTACCGGATCCAGGGCGGCCCCGACTTCCTGTTCTACTATCGCGACATCGCCTTCATCTCGAGCGGCGAGGGTATCGGGTACAACTTCCTGCGTGGAGACCATTACCAGTTCGGTCTTGGCGTGACCTACGATCTCGGGCGCAAGGCCAAAGACGATCTGACCAACCTGCATGGCATGGGAGATATCGACGCCGCGCCCGTTGGCAAGCTCTACGGCTCGGTCGTGCTGTCGCGCAAGTTTCCGTTGATTCTGCGTGTCGATGCGCGACAGTTCGTGGGTGGTGCTCAGGGCGCGGTGGCGGATGCGGCGGTGTACACACCGCTGCCGGGCAGTTCCAAGAATTTCGTGATGTTCGCCGGTCCTTCGATCACGCTCGCGACACATCACTACCTGCAGACCCTCTATGGCGTCGATCGTGAGCAGGCGCTCGCCTCGGGGCACCCCGAGTATCTGATCACGCACAACGGCACGGCCTCAGCGGGGGTGGGCTTCAGCGCCACGAAATTTCTCGGCCCGCACTGGCTCATCAACATCGACGGCGCAATCAGGCAGCTGCGCGGCGATCCGGCTTTCAGCCCAATCGTCGAGCGCCGCACAGAGCGCGCCATCACCATCTCGTTCGACTGGCAGCACGAGGCGCGGTGAGACAGCGTAAACTTGGGCGGTGGCTGCCTCAGGTTCTCCCTCGCGCGCATCGAACGCCAAGCCTCGCTTTGAACGCCAGGCTCCCGATGCCCGCCGCCGCGCGCTCGTCGATGCGACCATCGCAAGTCTCAAGCGCCACGGCCATGATGGCTTGTCGGTCCGCCGCATCGCGGCCCAGGCCGGCGTGTCGGTCGGACTCATCAATCACCATTTCCCCAACAAGGATGAGCTGGTAGCAGAGGCTTTCCGGCACTTTTACCGCCAGCTGATCGACGAGCAGGCGCGGGCAGTCGCGGGAGCCAGCGCATCGCCCCGTGCCCGTCTGCACGCCTTCTTCAAGGCGACATTCTCTGCACCCAACCTCGATCGGGACGTACTGACGGCCTGGATCGTTTTCTGGAGCCTGCATCGTCATTCGGTCGAGATTCAAAGGGCGCATGACGATACCTATCGCCATTACATCGAGCTGGTGCGAGGCCTCCTCGGTGCTCTTGCCGAGAGCGGCAAACTGCGCATGAGCCTGCGGGCGGCGTCGATCGGGCTTGCCGCGCTGCTCGATGGCTTATGGCTCACCTGGTGCCTCGACCCGGACACGTTCTCGCCGCGCGAGGGCATTCAACTGTGCGAGGCGTGGATCGACGGCCTGTGCGAAGCGCCTTGAGCGACGCGCTCATCATCGGCGCGGGTCACAACGGGCTGGTGTGCGCCGCTTACCTGGCCGCCGCTGGTCTCAAGGTGACCGTATTGGAGCGTCGTCCCGTGGTTGGGGGAGCCGCGGTCACCGAGGAGTTCCACCCGGGCTTTCGCAACTCGGTCGCTGCCTACACGGTCTCGCTCCTGAACCCTAAGGTGATCCGGGAGCTCGAGCTTGCGCAGCACGGGCTGCGCATCGTCGAGCGCAGGCTATCCAACTTCCTGCCGACGGCGGACGGACGCTATCTGCTGGTCGGCGGAGGTCGAACCCGAGACGAGGTCGGCAAGTTCTCGTCCGCCGACGCCGCCCGGCTGGACGAGTACGGCACAAAGCTCGATGCCATCGCGGAGGTACTGCGCGACCTCGTGCTCGAGACACCACCCAACGCGGTGGAGGGAAGCTGGCGTGAGGCACTGCCCGAGCTGGTGCGCGCGGCGCGCGTCGGCGGTCGAGTGCGCAAGCTCGACATGAGTGCACGTCGCGACCTGCTGCGACTGTTCGCGAGCTCTGCCGGGGATTATCTCGACGGCTGGTTCGAGAGCGATCCGGTCAAGGCCGTGTATGGCTTCGACGGCGTGGTCGGCAATTACGCGAGTCCCTATTCGCCGGGATCTGCCTACGTGCTCCTGCACCACGTGTTCGGCGAGGTCAACGGCAAGAAAGGTGCATGGGGTCACGCGATCGGTGGCATGGGCGCGATCACTCAGGCGATGGCGAGCTGCGCGCGCTCGCGCGGCGTCGATATCCGCGTTGACGCTTCCGTCAAAGAGGTCATCGTGGAACGCGGCCGTGCCGTCGGTGTCGTCACGGAGCAGGGCGAAACGGTCCGCGCCTCGGCGGTCGTCTCGAATCTCAATCCAAGGCTTCTGTTCTCGAGACTCATCGAGGCTGAAGCGTTACCCGGCGAGTTCAGGCAGCGCATGCTGCAATGGCGCTGCGGCTCGGGCACGTTTCGGATGAACGTCGCGCTCGCCGAGCTGCCTGACTTCTCCTGCCTGCCGGGTCGAGTCACGGCGGATCATCACACTGCGGGGATCATTCTCGCGCCGACGCTGCGCTACATGGAACAGGCGTACTTCGATGCACGAACCTTCGGCTGGTCACGCAAGCCCATCGTGGAGCTCGTCATTCCATCGACGCTCGACGATACGCTTGCGCCGCCGGGCCGACATGTCGCAAGCCTTTTCTGCCAGCATGTCGCGCCGGAGCTGCCGGACGGCACATCCTGGGACGCACATCGCGAGGCCGTCGCGGATCTGATGATCGAGACCGTGAATGCGTATGCGCCCAATTTCAAGGCAGCGGTGATCGGTCGTCAGATCATGAGCCCGCTCGATCTCGAGCGCACCTTCGGGCTCATCGGCGGTGACATCTTCCACGGTGTGCTGAGTCTTGACCAGATGTTCTCCGCGCGGCCCATGCTCGGGTACGGGAATTATCGCGGGCCGCTCGCCGGACTGTACATGTGCGGCTCCGGCACGCACCCGGGTGGTGGCGTGACGGGAGCGCCGGGACACAATGCGGCGCGAGAGATCATCCTGGACTTTCGCAAGGGACGGCTGCGGCGCGTCGCCTGAGGGTTGGCTACTCGGTCACCGCGTGAGGCACGAAGCGTGCCGTGTCGCGCGTGATGAGATCATCGCTTTCGCGCACACCGGTGCCGGCGGCCTGGTCACCGATGATCCAGCTGCCGATGAGCGGATAGTGGCCGTCGAAGTCAGGCAGAGGATGAAAGGCCTGGCGCACGCATCGTGTCCCGCCATAGGGCCCCGGAGTCTGAACGTGCTCGCCTTGCGGCGTCACGATCTCGACGTTGGCCCCTTCGCGCGAAAGCAGCGGTTTTCTGACCCAACCGGGCGACAGCGCGCGCTCGGGGGCATCCTCGAAGAATGTGGGCAGGAGGTTGGGATGGCCCGGGTGCAGCTCCCACAGGAGGACGAGTGCGCCCTTGTTCGAGAGCACCGATTTCCACGACGGCTCGAACCAGTTTGCGCCGGCGATCGCAAGGTAGCGCGAGAAATCCTCCGCAAACAGATCCTCCCACGGATAGAGTTTGAAGATCGCCTCGATGACGCGATCATCGCGATCGGTATAGTGCCCGTCGGCGGTGCGACCGATGTCCTCCACGGCGACGTAGTGAGTCGTGATGCCGCACTGGTGGGCAAGATCGGCCATGTAGGACACGGTCGCGCGATCCTCCTGCGATTCACGCGCGGAGGCGAAATGCATTCGGTGATGCATCCCGGGCGCGAGCGTCGCGAACACGAGCAGCAGCTTCTCCTGAACGGAGTTGAACTGGTCGCTACCCTGCGGCAGCCACTTGAGCTCGAGACACTGCTCGAGCCACAGCCACTGAAAGACCGCCGCCTCGTACAGCGATGTCGGCGTGTCGTAGTTGAGCTCATAGAGCTTCGCCGGCCCGCGACCATCGTAGGCGAAGTCCATGCGGCCATAGATGTGCGGATCACCCCGCAGGTAGGACCCCCGCACGTAGTCCCAGAAAGGCTGCGGGATGGAAAGTCGGCGCAGGTACTGTTCGTCACGAACTGCGCGATCGACCAGATCCATGCACAGCTCATGCAACTCCTCGCTCGGCAGCTCGATGTCGTTTTCGATCTCGGCGAGAGAGAAGCGGTAGTGGACCGACTCGTCCCAGTAGCGCACGCCATCGAGCGAGTGGAATCGAAAGCCAAGCGCATCCGCCTGCTCTTGCCAGCCCGGTCGTTCGGCCATGACGATACGTTTCATGCAATGCGTGCGGCCGCTCAGCCGCCCCAGCTCGCGCGCGCTGCGGAGCTGTATCCGAATCCGCCGCGCGAGAGCGTCTCGGCGACGCCGTAGCCCTCTGGTCCGCGGACCCCGCCGAAGCGATCGGAAGCGCCGGCGCCCCAGACTTCGCGTCCGGTACGGGTGCGGTAGATTGGGCGGCCATTCCAGCCGTAGACGTAGCCCGGGCCTCGGTTCGTATCGAGTGCGCGTCCGATGAGGAATCCGGCGAGCGCAGGCATGAACCAATGATCGCCCGAGCTCTGAGCGACCTGGCGGCACTGGTCGTCGCCGAACTGTTGCGCGCACTCCGCAAGGCTGCCGTAGTGCGGGGCAAGACGCTCCTGGGCCTCGAGCACCTGTTCGTACGTGGTGCGACAGACATCCACGCTGACCTTACCCTCGCTGATGCATTGCTGCAGGCTCTGATACAGCAGCGCGGGTTGAGGGGGCTCACGTGCCTGATCGCACGCTGCGAGCAGCAGCGGCACGGTTCCCATCAGCAGCGAGCTCGATCGAGCGCGAACGCTTCATGGTGATGTCCTTACGATCAGGGTGTCATGCAGGCGGCGTTGACGGTGCCGATCGCGATCGAAGTCAGCGCCACGAACAGCCCGGCGGCCATCTCCCCGCGTGTGATTCGTTGCGAGAGATTCGGCAGGAAAATGCGCACGCCGAAGAATGTCGCGAGCTGGATGATGAGCGCGATCACGCCCCAGACCAGGAAATCCGTGAGCGACACCGCGTGCACGATGGCGCTCGCGAGCGGCAGCACGAACGCGATGAGCGAGCCACCCAGAGCGAGCGAAGCGGCGGAGTTACCGTGGCGAATCAGCTCGAACTCATCGTGCGAGGTCAAGCGCGTGTAGATGAAGCCGAACACGAGCAGCAGCGCGATCGCGAGCCCGAAATAGGCCAGGAAGGCCGGCAAGCCGGCGAGCGAGAGCGCGAAAGGGTGCGTCATGGGCGGCTCCTGGGCGTTGCATGTGAGGCTCAAGTCACGGACAAGTCGGCCGGCGACAGATCCATTCCGATGGAGGTCACCACCTGCAGGCTGTCAGGACACTCCTCGACCGAGACGAGGACGTACTCCTGGCGGTCGGTGGACTCGACACGCCTGCGATACAGCATGGCGTGGTGCCGGCAGCCGAAGCTCGGTGTGGTATCGCTTTTGTCGAAGACCCATTCGGTGAATGGCACGAGCTCAGTCTGTCCGCGGGCGACTCCCCAGACGCGCTGGTACTCGAAGGCACCGATCTCGAGCCGCGGCAGCCCGATCTCGCTCTCGGGCCCGGCGATCTGGCGCAGCTCCGCATGGTTCGCGGGCGTCTTCGTATCCCAGTATTGCCACAGGATGCATTCGGAGACGTTCGCATCATCGACGCCCCCGTCGGTCTTCACCTGGATCCAGGTGTCGTCATCGTCCAGATAGAAGCGATGCAGGTAGCTGCCGTTGAGATCGACGAGCCCGCGTGTGGCGATCGGTTGAGCGCACTTGCGAAGCTCGAAGTTGGTGTGATCGGCAGCCATGCGAAATGGAAGCGTATCGACCTCGACGAATCCACCACGGCGCAGCTTGAGCGGCTCCGGAGGCCGGGCATCTGTGAGCTGCGGTGGGCTCAGCGCATCCCTGGCATCGCGCGCGAGGACTCGCATGAGGTCGGAGAAACTCACGCGTCCCTCTTCGCGTCCTCGCTCTTGAAACGTGCGATCACATCGCTCGCGGCGGTCGCGCCCGGAATGATGCCCGCTCGGCGCAGCCGCTCCTCGAGCGCCTCGCCGCTGGATTCGGCCGCAAGCGTGTTCGCTGCGTCCATCTGCGCGAGCGCCTCCTCCTGGCGTCGCTCGATCCGCTCGAGACTGTCGAGGGCGCTGCGGGCGTGCGTATCCGTGCCAGAGCTTGCCGCGGCCACTGCGGCGGAGGCGCGGATGACGTGCTGCTTGGCTTTGACGGTATCCGCACGTTGCTTGAGTGCGCGGATCGCAGCCTCACCAGCCGTGATCTTCTGCTTCAGGGCCGCGATGCTCTTGTCATACTCGGTGATGACACTGGTGCTCGCTTTGATCAGCGCCTCCTGTTCGGCGTACTTCGAGGCGATCTCGTGCGCCAGGCCGTCGTGCTTCGCAGCTTCTGCGCCTTGTCCGGATGTCGTGGCCGCCTGCTGCTTTGCGAGCGTCTGGCGCAGGTAGCCGGCGTATTCCTCGAGCTTCGCCTGTTTTTCGGCAAGGTGATTCTGCTCGACGGACTGCTTGCCCATCATGCCCGCGAGCGCGATGCGCGCCTCACGCAGCTCGTTGTCCGCGTCCCGAATCTCCTGATCGAGGATCCGGGTCGCATTGGCATCCACGGCAGCCTCGCCCGCCTCGTTGGCAGCACCGCGCAGCGCGGTCCAGAGCTTGGTCAATACACCTGACATGTTGGCGCTCTCCGAATTACCTGACGAACTCGCGATAGGCGGCAGCGGCATCGACCGCGTTGCGCGCCAGGGTGTCGATCTCGTACTCGATGTCGGCGAGCGAGGAGCTCGCGCGCAGCGCACCGTAGATCACGTAGAACTCGGAGCCGTCCGGGTGGGTGTCGATACAGATATTGGCAAGATCGAACAGTTTTTCGGTCCGCAGCACACGGTCGTTGAGGCGGGCTGTGTCGCGCACACGCGCGACCGGGAAGAGGGTCGCTTGCGCAACCGCAATCTCGCCCGTCACGGCGATGAACACGTTCACATCGCCATAATCGTGAGCCGTCGCCTGGATGACGGGTTCGAGACCTTCGAGCAGCGAGAAGCTGTAGCGGCCCGAAGCGCCCAGTTCGCCCGATTGCAGACCAGGCAGAAGGGACTGCGTCGTGATCAGAGGGTTCGACATGGCAGTGCTAACCCCTTTGAGTGCGTGTATGAGCGGGTGTGCGTTGGGCTTTCGCAGGAGCTTCTCGACCTTGAGCAGGACGGGCGCGTGCTGCGGGAGGATCCATACCTCGCGCATGACGAGACCGTCAGCTCGGAGTCGCTGTCGGCGACTCTGTTGTCGCAACCGGCTCCCACTGTCCTTCGGCACTTCTTCCGCGAATCCTATGGTGATTGCGTTACAAGTAACGCGTCGATAGGAGTCTAATCGTTACTTGTAACGCTTGTCAAGGCGTTACATGTGCGGTTGGCCTCTCGTCGTCGAAGCGAAACCCGGATATCTGCCAGCCGAGCATCCGGCCGCTGAAGGTGCGCTGGCCGACCGACTTGCCGGCCGCTCCCGCGGCGACCATGAGGGGCAGCAGATGCTCCTCGCGGGGGTGCGCGAAGCGCGCTGCGGGCGCGCGCGACCAGCGCTTGAGTTCGGCATTGCGCGCACTCGGATCGCTCGCACAAACCGCGTGCGTGAGCCAGGTGTCGAACATCTCGGATTGAGGGATCGGGATGTTCTCGATCGAGCGAATGCCCAGATTGTGGAAGCTCATGCCACTTCCGATGATGAGGACGCCCTGCTCACGCAAGGGTGCGAGCGCCATGCCGATCTCGAGATGCGCCTGCGGGTCGAGCCCGCTCTGCAACGACAGCTGCACGATCGGAACGTCAGCGCCGGGATAGATCAGCTTGAAGGGCACGAAGACGCCATGATCCAGCCCGCGCGCGTGCTCTTCGCGAGTCTTGAAGCCGGCCCCTTTCAGTAGCTCGCGCACCTGCGTGACGAGGGAGGGCGAGCCGGGCGCAGGGTAAGTGAGCCGATAAGTGTGCTCCGGAAATCCGTAGTAGTCGTAAAGCAATCCGGGGTGCGACTGAGCGTTCACCGCGATCGGATCCTCCTCCCAGTGCCCTGAGATCACGAGCACCGCGCCCGGGGTTGCGGGCAAGCTAGCAGGAAGTTCCCGCAGCCACCGTGCCAGGGGGTCCCACGGATTTGGCGTCGGATACGGCCAATCCATGAAGAAGCAAGGGCCGCCGCCGTGCGGGATGTAGAAAGTGGGCAATGGAAGGCTCGTGGTCATACTTGATTTCCTCGTCCGACCTACCCTAACCGGCCCGCTCGTGAGAGCATGGAGGTCCCGCGCCGTCGTCAACTTTGAGTGGGACGGAACGGGTATAAACATTGCTAGAACCGCTTAGCTCTAACTCTACGTATAACCCGCTAAGGAGAACTACGATGTCAGTGATTGCCTGGATTGTGCTGGGACTTGTCGCCGGATTCATCGCGAGCAAGATCGTCAACAGGGCGGGTGAAGGCGCCTTGCTGGACATTGTGCTTGGAATCATCGGCGCCGTCGTCGGCGGCTGGCTCTTCAACATGTTCGGAATGCCCGGTGTCACCGGATTCAATATCTACAGCATGTTGGTCGCGGTGCTCGGGGCGGTCGTCGTCCTCGTCGTCTATCACGCGCTGTTCCGCCGCACGACGCTCTAAGCATTCCACCCCTCCGTAAGGTCGCATTGCGCGACCCGTCCCCGATCAGGCTCGGGTCCACCTTCGCGGGTGGGCCCGAGCGGAGCTGTCGCTCTGTCCGCGACCGCTGATCCGGATGCGCTGCTCGTGCGCGCGTTCGGCGTGCGCCAGCTGGCCGCGCACATCTTCAACTACACCATCGGCAGCGGAATCTTCGCGCTGCCCGCGTTCGCGGTGGCCAAGCTCGGAAGTGCCGCGCCGCTCGCGTGGCTGGTCTGCGCCGTGGTCATGGTATTCGTGGTGCTGTGCTTCGCCGAGGCTGGAAGCCGTGTCTCCGCGACCGGCGGCCCGTACGCGTACGTCGAGGTCGCGCTGGGCCCGCTCGCAGGCTTCATCGGCGGTATCTTTCTGTTTCTGACGGGCGTCACGGCGGGAGCCGCGGTTTCAGCGCTCCTGGCCGCATCGTGCGCGGACCTCATCGGGCTGCCGGGCCCGGTGGCAACGGCCGCATTCGCGGTCGTGATCATCGCCGTCCTCGCGCTCATGAACATCCGAGGGGTCGAGCGCGGCGCGCGCGCCGTCGAGATTTTCACGGTCGCAAAGCTGTTACCGCTCGTCGCCTTCGTGGTGCTGGGCGCGGCATTCATCCACCCGGCGCACCTGGTATGGGACCACACGCCACCCGCCTCGACCCTCCTTGCGGCGTCGGGTGTCGTGTTCTTCGCTTTCTCCGGAATCGAGTCCGCATTGACGCCGAGCGGAGAAATCGCCATGCCCTCGCGCACGGTGCCCCGCGCCGCTTTTCTGGCGCTCGGAGCGGCCACGCTGTTGTATCTGGCCGTTCAGTGGGTGGCGCTCGGCGTGCTCGGTCTGAAGGTCGCCTCGAATCCATCGACTCCGCTTGCGGATGCGGCCTTGGTATTTTCCGGACCGACCGGCCGCACCGTCATGATCGTCGGCGCGAGCATCTCGATGCTTGGATACTTGAGCGGAAATCTGCTCGCGGTGCCGCGCACGCTGTTCGCCTTCGCCCGTGACGGTTTTCTGCCTCGCCGGGTGAGTGCCGTGCACACACGCTATCGTTCGCCGCACGTCTCCATCGTCGTGTATGCCATCCTGGTCGTCGGGCTGACGCTCTCCGGTACGTTCGAGCAGCTTGCGGTGCTGTCGAACCTCGCGGCGTTCGTGCTGTACATCCTTTGCGCGATCGCCGTCTGGGCGCTGCGGCGACGCGACGTGCGCACCTCCGGCGAGCCGTTCCGGATCCCGGGTGGTCCTCTCGTCCCGTTGGCCGCCGTGCTGAGCAATGTGTGGCTCATCAGCGCGACCGCAAGTCGAAGCGATCTGATCGGAATGGGGATCACGCTGCTCGTTTCGGTGGCTCTCTACGCCCTGCGGCGCCGCTCGGCGCGCGCCCATTTTCCATAATCGGGCGTGCGGTTGCGCCGACCCGCGCAGCCGTTTTATCGGATAATGCGCGCCGGAGTACGACCCTCGTACAAACAACAATCGTCGGCGGAGCGCCGTGGTGCGATTCGCGAGCTTCCTGAGAGATCACTGCGGATGGGTGCGCGCACTGCTCACATGCCTTGCCGTTGCGCCGTGGGCGCAGGCCGCTTCAGAGGGCACACCCGAGGTGCTGGTCGAGCGGGGTCTCTCGGCCATGCGCACCAATCCGGACGAGAGCCGTCGCGATGCAGAGGCGGCGCTCGCGGCGCTCGCGCGCCGACCCGACGTTGACCTCGAGATTCGCGCGCGGCTGCTCCTGTGCGATTATTTCTCGGAACGCGATCAGAGTGCTGCCGAGAAACAGATCGCACTCATGACTGAACTGCTGACGCGCGCGCACAGGACCGCGCTCGGAGCGGGGGTCAAAACCTGCCAGGGCGAGTTGCGCGAGACTGTCGGTGATAACGCCACGGCACGCTCGCTCTATGAGGCGGCAGTCCAGATCGCGAGCGCTGCGGGTGACTCGGAGATGCTCGCCGGAGCACTCTTCTCGCGCGGCTATCTGCTCGGGCTGCAAGGCCAGTACGCAGCCGGCCTCGCTGACCTGCGCCATTCGCAGTCTTTGTACCAGCGCATCCAGATGCCGCGACACGCGCTCACCGCGCTCAACGGGATCGCGATCCTGTACAACCGCATGGGTGATTACGCCCAGGCGAGGCACATGTACCAGCAGGCACTCGATGCGCAACGCGGCACCGGGATGCTGCGCGAGGAGGCCGTGACCTGGCACAACCTCGGGAAGGCGCACGAGAATCTGCGCGAGTGGGACCAGGCGCGCCGCGCGTTCACTGAAGCACTCAGCTCAGTCAGCAGCTGGCTTATACCCGTGGCGAAGCCTATGCCTTGCGAGGTCTGGGCGCGGTCGCGACCGCCAATGGCGATGCGCTCGGAGGTCTCGGGGAGCTCGAGCGCGCGGATGCCTTGCAGAGTCAGACGCCCGATGCTCGATTGCACGCGCAGATCGCGCTTGCCCGCGGGACCGCCCTGCACGCCCTGAAGCGCTTTCCCGAAAGCATCGCCTCACTCGAGGAGGCACGCCGAGTCTTCAGCGCCGCCGATGCGCTCGGGGACCTCGCGGCGACGTACCGCGAGCTGGCCGCCGTGTACGCGGCCATGGGTAACTGGCGTTCAGCCTATGATCGCGAGTCCGATTTCACGCGCGTCAGCGAGCTGCTTCTCAACAATCAACTCGATCAGCGCTTCGAGACGCTCAAGGTGGAATTCGACACCACCGCCAAGGAACAGGAAAACGCCGCTCTGCTGCGCGAGAACGAGGTCGGTCGCCTCGCGCTCGCACAAGGGCGCAGGGTGCGTCGTCTTGAGGGTGCCGTGATCGCTTTGACGGTGCTGCTGGCCGTCGTGCTCGCAACGCTCGTCATTCACCAGCGTGCGCACGCGCGAAGAATGCGTCTGCTTGCGATGACGGACGAGCTGACCAGCGTTCCCAACCGGCGAGCCGTGCTCACGCGGCTCGGTGAGCTTTTAGCGCGTGCCGATGCGCCGCCGTGCTCGGTGCTCATCATGGACATCGATCACTTCAAGAGCATCAACGATCATCACGGGCATCCTGCGGGTGACGAGGTGCTCAAGATCATTGCCGATACGGTGCGTGGCGCCGTGCACGAGCCGGCGTTCTTCGGTCGGCTGGGTGGCGAAGAATTTTTAATCGTACTGCCCCAGACGCCCCTGCCGGATGCGCAGCTGCTGGCCGAAGGTTTCCGCGAGGGGATCATGTCGATCGAGACGACGCACTGTCCTCCTGATCGCCGCATGATTACCGCGAGCATCGGTGTGACCGTCTCGGAGCCGGGTCGTGACACACCCAGTACGATGTTGCGCCGCGCGGACACGGCACTGTATGTCGCCAAACGGGCCGGCCGGAACTGCGTGCGCACCGAGCCGACCATTGCGAGCGAAGCCACCGCGACGCTGCTCGGCGATGTGAGTCCGCGTGCGGCGAGTGCGCAGCTCGGCGCTGAAGTGGCGCCGGCGGCCGTCGTGCCGACGCCCGAAGCCCTCCCCATCGAACCGGACGCCGCGAAAAGCGCCTGAGCGGACGGCGTCCTCAGGCAAGCGGGGCGAGCAGCGCATAGCGGCGGCCATGCGGCAGCTCGTACCGCGCCACGATGCGTGCCACGCGCTGCATCGCTGGCAGGCCCACGACGCCATCATCCGGGCGCGGCGCGTGGGTGAGTCGCTCGATCAGGGGCGTGAGCTCACCTGCGGCATGTCCGGGCAGCAGTACCAGCACGCGCGCGCGACTGCCGTGCGCGTTGAACCAGCTTGAGACGGCCTGGGTTGGGGTGAGCGTATCTGCCTGCAACACGATGAAGCGTGTGGCGAGACGATCATCGAGCATGGCGATGGTCGTCTCATCGGCGTTGAGAACCGCGAGCGTATCGCTCGCGGTGTCGGCACGGATACGCATCGCAAGCACGCTCAGGTTCTGCCAGCGATCGATGACGGGAAATGCGGCGAGGCACGCAAGGCAGACGCTCGCGGTGTAGGCAACATAGGTCCAGGCAAGACCACCCGCCATGCTTCGCGCGCGAAGCGCACGCACCGCGCACACCAGCGCCGCGATGCTCGAGGCGATTTGAGCCACGCTGAGGAGCGCGAGCCGTGCGCTTGAGGAGCCTGCCGGTGCGGTCGCCGTCATGACGGCGAGGGCCCCCGACAAAGCGAGCGCGATCACGGCGACGAGCACGAGCGCACTTGCGAGCACGGCGCGATCGAATGGCGCCGCGGAGCGCCGAGCGTCGTCCCACCATAGTCCCACGAGCATGCTGAGGCCGATGATCACGGGCGCGGCGTAGATGTCGCGCGCCGTCGCAGCGACCGACAACAGTGCGAGAAAGGGCAGCGACGCCGTCAGCGCGAACCGCCAGGCCGTCGCCGCCGCATCGTGTGCGCGCGCCCGGTGCCAGGCGCGCGCGGCTGCGGCGATGACGAGCGGCGTCCACGGCAGCAGCCCGATCGGCAGCTCGAGCAGATATTTGCCCGGAGAGTTGGCATGACCGCGCGTGTAGTCGAGCGCCGTCGGCGCTGCGACCTGGGTGAAACGGCCCATGAGATTGTTCCAGAACAGGACACGCAGCGCGCTCGTACCCTCGGGCAGGGATGCGACGGCGGCGATCCACGGTCCGATCACGAGAAGCTGCAATAGCAGACCTGCGTAGAGCTCCCAGCGCCGCAACTCCCGCCAGCGTCGCTCCCAGACGAGGAGCCCGCCCAGTGCCAGCGCCGGCACGATCCAGCCTGGCCCACTCTTGGCCATGAAGCCGACCGCAGCACCGGCATGCATCAAGGTGTAGCCCGCGAACTTGCGGCGCCCGGGCGGCGAGACATATCCGAGATAGACGCCGAGCAGCGAGCCGGCACAACCTGCAAGCAGTCCGGCATCGGGCGCAAGCCACACCGCGACTCGAACGCCGAGCAGTGCCGAGCCCGCCATGAGGGCGGCCACGACGGCCGCTTCAGCACTTGCGGCAGCGGCGGCCAGAGCGGCCAGCGCGACCGTTGTGAGCACCGCATAGAGGAGATTGGGCGCGCGCGCCGCCTGAGCCGACTCCCCGAAGACATGCAGAGCGCCCGCCGACATCCAGTACGACAGCGGCGGCTTCTCGAGAAAGCGCACTCCGGCCAGATGCGGAAGCGCACGTTCGTGCTGGTGCGCCATGTTCCAGGCGATGTCTGCCTCGCGCGGTTCGTCCGGAGTCCAAAGACCACGGTCGAACATTCCGACGAGCCAGAAGGGTGCGAGCGCGAGCAACGCGACGATGGCCGAGGCGCGCACCCCCCCGGCCTCAGATTGCCGAGGCGGGCGCTGCCGTTGCATCCACCGCAAGTCCGCGCTGGCCACTGGGTCCGAGGTGTCGCTGCATCCAGGCCGAGAGTGTCGGTGCAGCGCTCGTCGCAAGGTGCAGGCCGAGCTTGCTCCGGCGCCACAGGACATCCTCGGCGCAGCGTGCCCACTCCTCGCGCCACAGATACTCGAGCTCACGCGCATGCAACCCGGGAAGCACCTCTTCGCCGAGGTCGCCTGGGGCGCGGGCATTCTCCAGCAGCCGATCGATGCGGGTGCCATAGGCGCGCGCATAACGCTGGCGCAGCGGCGCGGCAAGCCAGGGATAACGACGCCCGAGCGCACTGGAGAACGTCGCAAACCCGCCCGGGGGCAGGTCCCCGCCAGGCAGGACGGCGTTCGCAGTCCACGGTGTCGAGTCGCGCTTGAGACCGTGCGCGAGCCGGTTTACCGCCTCCTGCGCAAGACGCCGGTAGGTCGTGATCTTTCCGCCAAACACGGACAGCAATGGAACTGCCTCGCCGTCCACGTCGAGTGCGTAGTCGCGCGTGACCGCTGCCGCATCTCGTGACTCATCATCGAGCAGCGGGCGCACCCCGGAATATTTCCAGACCACATCCTCTGGTTTGATCTGCCGGCGGAAATATTGATTGGCGGCCGTACAGAGGTAGTCGATCTCCGCATCCTCCGCGCTCACCACGGCTGGATCGCCGTCGTAGTCGACATCGGTGGTGCCGATGAGCGTGAAGTCACGCTCGTACGGCAGCGCGAACACGACGCGGCGGTCGGGGTTCTGAAACAGATAGGCGAACCGGTGTTCGTGCAGTCGCGGGACGATGATATGGCTGCCCTTCACCAGGCGCACGTTGCGCGTCGAATGCGCTGGCGTAGCGGACTTGAGGAAATGCGCAACCCATGCACCGGTCGCATTGACGGCTGCACGCGCGCTGACCATGCGCCGCCGTCCCGCCCCATCCACCAGGCTCGCAGTCCAGCCGGCAGCCGAGCGCTCGAGTCGCTCGCAGCGTGTGCGTGTCAGGATCGTGGCGCCGCGCTCGGCTGCATCGAGCGCATTCAATACGACGAGCCGCGCATCATCCACCCAGCCGTCGGAGTAGACGAAACCGCGTCGGTAGCGGATCGCGAGGCAGCTGCCGGCGACGTGCGTACGTAAATCGATACCCGTCGATGCGGGCAATAGTTTGCGCGTGGCCAGATGATCGTACAGGTAGAGTCCGCAGCGGATCAGCCATGCCGGACGCAAATGTGCGTCGTGAGGCATGACGAAGCGCAGCGGCCACATGATGTGCGGCGCGGAGGCGAGCAGGATCTCGCGCTCCTTGAGCGATTTGCGCACCAGCGCGAAGTGCAGCTGCTCGAGATAGCGCAAGCCGCCGTGAATCAGCTTGGTGCTCGCCGAGGATGTATGCGCGGCCAGGTCGTCCTGCTCGCACAGCAGTACGGACCAGCCGCGCCCCGCGGCATCACGTGCGATGCCGCAGCCATTGATGCCGCCACCGACCACCAGCAGGTCGTAGTGTCCGCCCATCTCATCCGCGCCCTGCCGCATGCAGGCCATCTTGCCACGCGTCAACGATCGGTCCAATGTCACCGCATGAGTGAGTTCGAGCCCGGGCGGCTCGTCCGCGTCGCGCTCGCCGTGCAACGCCTCGTGGCGCCCAATCCTTCGCTGCTGACCGGTCCAGGCACCAACACCTACCTGCTCGGAAATCCGCCCTCGGTGGTCATCGACCCGGGTCCGGCGGACGCGTCGCATATCGCCGCGATCGAGCGCGCCGCCCCGGCACTGGAACTGATCATCACGACCCACACGCATCCTGACCACTCACCCGCGGCGGCCGCGCTCGCCCGGGTCACCGGCGCGCAGCGCATCGGACGCACGGCACCGGGGGACGGGTTGCAGGACCTGAGTTTCTCCCCGGACATCGAGCCTGCGCGGGACCAGATCTTTGCGCTCAAGGATGGGCTGAGGCTGCAGGCGATCGATACGCCCGGTCATGCTTCGAACCACGTCTGCTACCTGCTCGAAGGGGAGGGGATGCTGTTCTCGGGCGATCACATCCTCGATGGCGTGACACCGGTGATCATTCCACCGGACGGAGTCATGGCGGATTATCTCCAGTCGCTGCGGCGTCTCAAGCGCAAACCACTGCGCTGCATTGCCCCGGGACACGGCCGCGTCCTGCCTGACCCCAACGGCGTCATCGACGGCATCATCGCGCACCGCGAGCGGCGCGAATGGAAAGTACGATCGGCTCTCGAGGCGCTCGGCGATGCGACACTCGAGCAGCTGCTGCCGCGTGTGTACGACGATGTCAGAGCCGAGCTGCATGTCCTCGCGCGCTTCTCGCTCGAAGCGCACCTCATCAAGCTGCAGCAAGACGGACTGGCTGAGCGCGATGGCAACACATGGCACGCTCGTATCTCGACGTGACGCTGCGGCACGTCTGCCTCGAGCGTGCGGAGCGAACGGTTCTGCGCAATGTGAATTGGACCGTTCGGCCTGGCGAGCGCTGGCTGCTCGTGGGGGAGAATGGAGCGGGGAAGACACAGCTGCTGAAGCTCGTCGCAGGTTCGGTCTGGCCCACACCCTGCGGACGCGGGTGGCGGCGCTATCGCTGGGGAGCCCAAAGCCGGCGCGAGCCCTTCGAGGCGCAGGACGAAATCGCCTACGTCGGTGCCGAGCGCCAGGACAAGTACGAGCGGTATGGCTGGAACCACAGCGTCGAGCAGATCGTCGCAACCGGCATTCATCGCACCGACATCCCTCTTGATCCTTTGAGCGCTGCCGATCACCGCAGCGTGCGTGCGTTGCTGGCGCGCCTGGATATCGAGCCTCTTGCGGCGCGACCCTTCCTGGAGCTGTCCTACGGCGAGCGGCGCCTGACCCTGCTCGCGCGCGCGCTCGCGGCGCGGCCGCGCCTGCTGCTCCTCGATGAGCTTCTGAACGGCCTCGATGCGCTCAACCACGGCCGCGCGCTGCGCTTCCTCGAGGCGAGCGCTCGCACACGGCTGCCTTGGGTGCTCGCGACCCATCGGCCGGATGATGTGCCTGCCGGTGTAACACACGTGCTGGTCCTGCGGCGTGGCCGCGTCGTTTTTCGCGGTGCGCTTGCGCGTGCGCCGCTCTCGCGCTGGCTGACTGGGAGAGCGCGCGTTTCGCGAAGTGAACCCTCGAGAGCGCCAAGCGCAGGCGCATCCCGCGCGCGTGTGCTTGTGCGCCTCACCCACGCCACGGTGTATTTGAATGAGCGGGTCGCGCTCTCGGATCTATCCCTTCAGGTGAGGGCGGGCGAGTGTTGGGTCGTCCATGGAGCGAACGGGTCCGGCAAGTCGACTCTGTTGCGCACGATCTACGGCGACCACGCTGTCGCTGTGGGAGGGGGCATCGAGCGCGAGGGGATCCTCCCCGGCATGCCGCTCGAGCTTTTCAAGCGTCGGGTCGGCTTCGTTGCCCCGCATCTGCAAGCCGAGTACCCCCGGGAGATCAGCGTTGCCGAGGCGGTGCAGTCGGGCCCCCATGCGAGCATCGGCCTCGCGCAGCCCGCAAGCCTCCTCGAGCGGCGTCGCGCGCCGCGCGGTGCTCGCATCGATGGGCCTTTCGGCTTTTGCGGCACGTCCGCTCGCCGAGCTCTCGTACGGCCAATTGCGGCGCGTGCTGTTTGCGCGCGCCTTGATCCACGAGCCGATGCTCTTGCTGCTCGATGAGCCCTTTGCGGGCCTCGATGCTGCAACTCGCGCGCAGCTCCTCAGTCGGCTTGCGCTGGCCCATGCCCGAGGTACCAGCGTCTTGATCGCCACACACGAGCCGGCAGATTGGCCAAAGTGGGCAACCCACGAGCTCGAGTTGCGCCGCGGCGGCGCCTAGTTCAATGGATCGACGGCTGCGCATCCTGTTCGTGGTCTCCGTCATCGACGTGCTGGGCTTCGGCATCCTGATTCCGCTCGTGCCCTACATGGCGAACCGCTTCGGAGCGCGGCCGGAACTCATCACGGCGATCCTCGGAAGCTACTCGCTGTGCCAGTTCCTCGCCGCACCCCTCTGGGGTCGGCTGAGCGACCGTTACGGGCGCCGCCCGATTCTCATCTCGAGCCTGCTCGGTGCCTGCGTCTCCTATGTCCTGCTCGGTCTTGCCGGCAATCTCGTGTGGCTACTGATCTCGCGCATGCTCGCGGGATTCATGGCGGGAAATCTCGCCGCGGCGTTCGCCTATGCCTCCGATGTGAGCTCACCCGAGGACCGCGCCAAGTCACTGGGTCTGGTGGGCGCAGCGATTGGCATCGGGTTCATGCTTGGCTTGCCGATCGGCGGTGTGCTCGCGGGCAACAATCCACAAAGCGCCAACTTCACCGTTCCGGCGGTGGTGTCGGCGGCCACGAGCCTGCTCGCGATCGCCCTCGTCATCTGGCGTCTGCCGGAGAGCCGTGCGGTCAGCCGTCGCGGCCGAGAGATCCTCTTCGCACCCGTTCTCGCTGCTGCGCGAACGGCCAGGGCTCAGGCTCATGGCGACCGCCGCTCTTCTCGTCACGAGCTCGCAGGGCATCCTCGAGTCGATCTTTGCGATCTGGGCGCTGCAAGCGTTTCAACGCCGGCCCGCGCACCGTGGGGATCGCGCTCTTTGGCGTCGCGGCCGTCACCGTATTCATGCAGGGAGGACTCGTGCGAGTCCTGGCTCCGCGTCTGGGCGAGCCGCGCCTCGGGAGCTGGGGTGCGCTCGGCTATACCGCGGGCCTCGTCCTCGTCGCCGCAGCCGGCTCGAGCCTGGCTGTCGTCGGCGCTGGGGCTGGTGCTGTGTGGCGTCGGTGTCGGCGCGTTCAACCCGAGCGCCTCCGCACTGGCATCGAAACAAGCGCGCGCCGATGAGCGCGGTGCCGTCATGGGGACCTATCAGGCGAGCACGAGTCTTGCGCGAGTGATCGGGCCGTTCCTATCCGGTCCCATCTACGCGCTGGCTCGGAGCCGATGCGCCCTTTCTGGCAGGGGCCTGTCTGACGCTGCCTGCCGCATGGCTCCTGTGGCGCACAAGAGGCCTCGCTCCAAAAGGCTAAAGCGGGCGTGTCTGTTACAGACTCAGCTCAGTCTCAAAGATCGACACGGCTTGACCGATGATCCAGACCCCATCGAGGGCACTGTCGCGAAACTCGAGCTCCACATCCACACGTCCCGGTCGACTTACGTAGTGTCCCTGCGCCCCCGAAAACGCCGCGCGCTGGCCGTCGCGCCGCAAGAGGGCATAGTGCGCGAGGTACGCGCCGAGCAGCCCGTGCGCGTTGCCGCTCACGGGATCTTCGGGAATACCGAGCGCCGGGCAGAACATGCGCGACTCGGTCAGGCAATCGCGCACCTGCGGCGCGAGCGTGAAGACGAAGTATCCGGCCGCCCCGAGCTGCGCCGACAGCGTCGTGAGCCGTGCGAAGTCGGGCTTGAGTTGCCGCAGCTTCTCGGCTCCGCGCACCCCGACCATGAGCCGGGTACTGCTCGCGCCGACGATGCGCAAAGGACAGCGCACGTCGAGCTCGTCCGAGGCGAGCGCGAGTGAGTCGAGCACGGCCAGACGCTCGCGGTCGTTGAGCTCGCGCCCGAGCGGCGGAGAGCTTTGGCGCACGGCGATCCGCCGGTCGGCATCGGCGCCCTGGATCTCGATCTCGACGATCCCGGCCCTGGACTTCTGTCGTCGCCGTCCCGTCGGCGTGCCGGCGCGCGAGAGCACGTAGTGTGCGGCCACGGTTGCATGACCGACGAAGCCGACCTCCGTGCGCGGCGTGAAGAAACGCGCACGCACGTCATGGTCCGCTCCATCGGGCGCGAGAATGAACGCGGTGTCGGCGTTGTTGAGCTCGCGCGCGATCGCGAGCATTTCGGCATCTTCGAGACCGTCGGCGTTGAGCACGACGCCCGCAGGGTTGCCCGTGAAGCGCTGCCGCGTGAAGGCATCGACCTGATGAATCTGAATCTTGCGCGTCATCTTCGGTCCCGGTCCTGCGCCGGGCCCAATTGTAGTCCTATTGGCGCCCGGATAAGGACTTGCAAAGAGCGCGCCGCCGCCTAACATACTCGACTCGAACCTTGGGGTGGATCTTGGTCGGGTGATAGCCCTGGCCCAGAGCCTGAGATGCCGGTAGATGCCGGCGAACCCGTTGAACCTGATCCGGTTAGTACCGGCGTAGGGAGCAGGTCATGCGATCGAGCCTCACCCTCGCGTGCTGCGCAGCCGCCCTCGCGCGCGTCGCGACAGCCGCGTCCGTGTCCGAGCCGGACGAGGCGTTGGAGCAAGTCATCGTCACCGCGAGCCTCCAGCCACAGGACGTGCAGCTCGTGCCAGCGAGCGTCGCGGTGCTCGATGCAGCAACCCTGCAGTGCGGCCGGAGAGCAGCACTTCGAGGATGTGCTCGGGCTCGTCCCCAATCTCAACTGGGCCGGCGACACCACGCGTCCGCGCTACTTTCAGATCCGCGGCATCGGTGAGCTCGACCAGTACACGGGCGCACCGAACCCCTCCGTGGGATTCCTGATCGATGACATCGACTTCAGCGGGCTCGGCTCCGCCGGCGACACTCTTCGACATGGACCACATCGAAGTGCTGCGCGGCCCGCAGGGCACGCGCTATGGCGCGAATGCGCTGGCCGGTCTGATCTACGCACAAAGTGCCGCACCGGAGGACGAGCTTCGATGGCCGCATCGAGGTCGGCGGCGCCGATTACGGCACGCTCTCCTATGGCGCGATGCTCACCGGACCGGTCTCCTCGCTTGACTCGTCCTTCCGCCTCGCGGCGCAGCGCTACACGAGCGATGGTTTCTACCGCAATGCCTACCTGCATCGCGATGACACCAATGACAACGATGAGCTCACTCTGCGGGCCCGCTGGCGCTTCCAGCCTTCCGATCGACTGCGAGTCGATCTGACCGTGCTCGACGTACAGATCAACAACGGCTATGACGCCTGGGCGATCGATAACTCCCGCACCACGCAGACCGACCAGCCAGGTGAGGATGACCAGCACTCGACGGGGGCATCGTTGCGGCTCGAGTACGCAGCGCCCAGCGGAGCGCATCTGACGCTCATCGGCACGATGGCGGATACCCGCGTGAAGTACGGCTTCGACTCCGATTTCGGCAATCCGGTGCTCTGGGCGCCCTATACGTACGAGTACACGGACACGCAGACGCGCACCCGCTGGACGAAGAGCCTCGAGGCGCGCTTGAGCAGCCCAGCCGACCATCCGCTGCAATGGCTCATCGGAGCGTATGGGTCCGATCTGACGGAGAATCTCAACGACACGGCACCGGGACTGTATCTCGACCCGTTCGATGCCACTCAGGACTTCCAGTCGCTCACCGTGACGACGAGCCACTACCACTCGCGAAATCTGGCGCGTCTTCGGCGAGCTCGATGGCAAGCTCGCCTCACGCTGGCGCTGGTCGGCGGGACTGCGCCTGGAGCGGCGTACGGCCGACTACCGTGACGTGACGACGAACCTCGGCGCGCCCGATGCGCCGCATGCCTTCGCGCCCGTCGATCATCTGTGGGGTGGCGATGCGACGCTCGATTTTGATCTCTCGGCCGCGCAGCACCTGTATCTGCAAGTCGCGCGGGGCTACAAGGCGGGCGGCTTCAATCTCGGCCCCGGCTTGCCCGGCGATCAGATCCTGTTCTCACCGGAATCGGATCTGAACCTCGAGCTCGGATACAAGGCCGATCTGGCGGCCAATCGGCTACGGCTCGATGCGGACGTGTTCTACACGTATCGATGGTCGCTGCAGCTGCAGACCGGGGAGCAACTGATCCCTGACGATCCGAGCACGTTCGTGCTCTACAACAGCAACGTCCCGAGTGGGCGCAACTATGGGCTCGAGACGAGCCTCGAGTGGCGAGTCCACGAAGCGCTCGAGATCGGCGCCTCGCTCGGCCTGCTCAATGCCACGTACCACGGCCTCACGCTGAACGGGACGGCTCTCCCCGACCGCGCTTTGCCCAATGCGCCGGGCTGGCAGGCGGCGGTGTCGGCCACGCTGCATCATCACACCGGCGCCTTTGTGCGGCTCGATGTGACGGGCACCGACGCCTTCTATTTCGATGTGCCGGCACTGGATCCCTACAAGTCCAATCCCTACGCGCTCTTCAATGCCAAGGCCGGCATCGAGCGGGGTCGCTGGTCGGTGAACGCCTGGATCCGCAATATTGCGAACAAGACGTACTCCGTGCGCGGCTTCTATTTCGGCGACGTTCCGCCGAACTTCGACAATCAGCAGTTCCATCAGCTCGGCGCGCCGCGGCAGTTCGGCGCCGGCGCCTCGTATTCCTTCCACTGAGCACTACACACCGGGAGCAGACCATGGAGATCGCAGTCGAGATCAGCCTCTACCCGCTTGATGCGGATTACATACCGCCGATTCAGGGCTTCATCGATCGGTTGCAGGGCATCCGCGGACTCAAGGTGGTGACCAACAGCATGAGCACGCAGATCTTCGGCGCCTACGAGGATGTGATGGGAGCGCTCACGCGTGAGTTGCGCGGTACGTTCGCCTCCGTCGATAAAGCGGTCTTCGTCATGAAAGTGCTCGGGTCCGCTCGAGGCTCCGCTGCCCGCATGATGGAGGCCTTGCTCGCCGCGGTGCGGGCCGTGAGTGCGGTCGAGGCCATCTCGGCCGTGCTCGGTCTGGCCTACCTGCTGCTCGCCATGCGGCGCAACCGCTGGTGCTGGGTGGCCGGGGGAGTGAGCTCGGCGATGCTCGCGTATCTGTCCCTGCGTGCGCATCTGCCGATGCAGGCAGCACTGCAGATCTACTACGTCGCGATGTCGGTGTACGGTTACTGGTACTGGTCACGCACGAGCGCGAAGAGTGGCCAGGCCATCACGACGTGGCCGGTGAGTGGTCATCTTCTCGCGTGCGCTGCGGTCGTCGCGGCGAGCCTTCTTTCTGCGCGCTGGCTCGCGCGCGAAACGCAAGCCGCATGGCCTTATCTTGATTCACTGACGACCTGGGGAAGTCTGCTCACCACCTGGCTCGTCGCGCGCGTCAAGCTCGAAAACTGGCTCTACTGGGTGGTCATCGATGCGGCGCTCGTGTTTCTGTTCGCCGCGCAGGCGCTGTATCTCTTCGCCCTGCTGAACGCCTTGTATGTGATCATCGCATTCGCCGGCTTCTTGAGCTGGCTCAAGTCCTATCGCACGGCGCGCACGCAGGCCATCTCGTGACCGGGACGCTGCATGACGAGCTGCGCGAGCGCGCCCTCGCGCGCGTTCCCGGATGGGACGAGGCGACGCAGCCGCGGCAGTGCATGCCTCTGTCCGGCGGTACCAGCAATGCCGCCTATCGGGTGCGCACGGGAGCCGGGGATTTCGTGCTGCGACTGCATGAGCCGCAGAGCGCTCTGCTCGGGGTGAACCGCGCCAATGAGCTTGTGCTGCATGAGGCCGCGGCGCGCGCGGGGATCGCACCGCCGCTCGTGGTGAGTGATCCGGCGGGACAGTTTTTGATCACGCAGTATGTACCGGGGCCCACGTGGACTGCCGGGGACCTGGCAGATCCCACTCATCTTGCGCAGCTGGGTCGAACGCTCAGGGAGCTTCACGCGTTGCCCGCGCCGACCGTGGCCGCCTATGAGCCCGCGCGGCTGCTGCGCGTCCACACGCAGCGCATCGCGTGCCTGGATGGGCCGGGCGCGGCGCTGCTGGCGCCGTGGTTGCAACGGGCGGACGGAATTCTGGAGCGCTGCGCGCGAGCCGGGCGTCGAGCAGCCATCATCCATAACGATCTGCACCACTCGAACATTCTGGCAGCGGACCGCCTCTACCTCATCGACTGGGAATACGCCGCGGTCACCGACCCCCTGTTCGATCTCGCGTGTCTCATCGCCTACTACCCCGCCGCGGAGGAGCATGCCGAGCTGCTGCTCGATGCCGCGGGTCTCGCGCGCAGCGCGCTCGAACCGCTGCGCGAAGCAGCCTGGCTGTACGTGCTCCTGAGCTACCTGTGGTATCGCGCCCTTGCGCTGCAATCCGCGCCGAGCGCGGCGGCTCGGGCGCAGGAGCAGGCGCTGCTGCAGCGTCTCCTTGATGGGTCCGACCGCTGCCTGCACCCGTGACCATCCACTGCTGGCGCGGCGCCGCCGCGCCCGGCAGACTAGGCGGTTTCGGGTCACAAGCGGAGTCGAGTGCATGCCGTTGTTGCGAGTCGTCGATCGGGATGGGGTCGAACACGAGGTCGAGGCCAAGAGCGGCCTCAAGGTCATGGAGACCCTGCGCGAGCTCGACTATGGAGTCGCGGCCATCTGCGGCGGTATGTGCTCCTGCGCGACGTGCCATGTGTATGTGGACCCGCAATGGACCGAGCGGCTGCCGCCGCCGATGTCCGACGAGCGCGAATTGCTCGCCGAGCTGTCACATCACGAGAGCAACTCGCGCCTGTCCTGTCAGCTCGACTTCACCGATGCGCTCGCGGGGTTGAAGATCACGATCGCGCCGGACGAGTAGTCCGAGCGCGGCCGCCTCGATGCCGCACTTTGAACCATGAGCTGGCTCATCATCGTTTTCATCGTCGCAGCGGTCGCGGTGCTGGCTCGCATCGTCGTCAACGTGCGCAAGGTGCAAAACGCCGAAAAGAACGATTGGGACTCGAAGATGATCGCCCATCTGCGATCCCAGGGCGGAGATCCGTTCCAGCCGTACCTCATCGATTTCTTCTTTGCTCTGCCAAGCGAAGCGGCCTGCAGGCAAGTACAGACTGCGCTCGAAGCCGATGGCTTCGAGGTCGATACCAAAGCGGTTCCCGAGAATGCCGATCAGCCCTTCAGCCTGCATGCCGCGAAGGCGTTACGGCTCTCGGTGCCCGACATGCGCGAGTTGACGCGCCGCTTCAGTGAGCTCGCAGTGAGCGCCGGTGGCCGCTACGACGGCTGGGCCGCGGCGGGTAACGTTCAGCGCTTTTCGGTCTGACGCCGTACCGCCTCGGCTGCCGCGGCGATCGCGGCGGGGTCACCGAGATACCGGCTCGAGCGCGGTCGCAGATCGGTATCGAGCTCGTAGAGCAAGGGCACGCCGGTCGGTATGTTGAGCTCGACGATCTGTGTCTCGGACACCTCATCGAGCATCTTCACCATGGCGCGCAGACTGTTGCCGTGCGCAGCGACGAGCACGTTGCGTCCGCTGCCCAGAAGCGGCGCGATTCGCTCACGCCAGTAGGGAAGCACGCGCGCGAGGGTGTCGGCGAGCGATTCGGCGGCCGGAAGCTGCGCCGGCGTGAGTTCTGCGTATCGCGGATCGAAGCGTGGGTGACGCTTGTCATCCGGGGCAAGAGCGGGCGGCGGCACATCGTAGCTGCGTCGCCAGACCTTGACCTGCGCCTCGCCGTGCAGCGCCACCGTCTGGGCCTTGTTGAGCCCCTGCAACGCACCGTAGTGGCGCTCGTTGAGTCGCCAGCGAGCGCTCGACCGGGATCCACATGCGGTCCATCTCATCGAGCATGATCCAAAGCGTGCGAATGGCGCGCTTCAACACGGAAGTGAAGGCGATGTCGATCGAGAGCCCTTCTTCGAGCAGCTGGCGCCCGGCGTTGCGCGCCTCGGCACGACCGAGCTCCGACAGATCAACGTCGGTCCAGCCGGTGAACAGATTCTCGACGTTCCAGATGCTCTGACCGTGGCGGACCAGAATGAGCTTGCCTGGATGTTCCATACCGATCGAGCGTCCTTCTAGTCAGTGAGCTTGCGCACGCACTCGAGTCCGACCGTCAACGTCGCGAAATCGGCATTACCCACGGCGCGCATGTCCGCGAGCATGCTCTGCCAGACCTTCAGAGTCTTCTGATTGTGTTCGAGCCAGCCATCGACGCGGGCGTGTACTCCCGCCGCGGGTGCGGCCGGCGAGCACGCTCTCGGCGATCCGACGGTGTGCGCGGAACAGTCCATCGCGCAGCTCGGTTCTGGCAACCGCCTGCCAAGAGCCTTCCACCGGAAGCCGCTCGAGTCTGATCGCGCAGCCAGTCTAGGCCGATTCGCGCGCCCACCTCGAAGTAGACGTGAGCCGTGTCGCTCAGGCGACCGCGGCGCGCCGCGAGCTCGACGATGTCGAGCGCAGCGTTCAGCGCGCCGAGGCCTGCGATGCGTGCCGCGAGCTCGATGGGTACGCCTGCCTCGATATGTGCGGTGCGGACGCGGTCGTACTGCTCGCGCCACAGGCCGGTCAATACTTTGCCGATGTGATCCGACAGCTCCCGCACGCCGCTGTGCAGCTCGGCGACGGCGGCATCGATCTTGATCTCACGGCGGCGCTGCAGCAGCCAGTAGCTCATGTGCCGCAGCAGCCGGCTGGTCTCGTACATCATGCCGTACTGAAGCTTCGCCGGAATGCGGTTGTCGAGCGCCTCGATCTGTTCCCACAGCCGGCGCATGCCGAAGATCTCGCGCGCCGCGGTGTACGCCCGCGCGATGCGTCCCGGATCGGCTCCGGTCTCATCCTGGGCGCGCACCACGAACGCAGGTCCCATGCGGTTGATCAAGCTGTTCGTGGTCGAGGTGACGATGATCTCGCGCCGCAGTCGGTGGCGCGAGATCGCCGCTGCAAAGCGCTCGCGTACCGGAGCGGGGAAATAGCGCTCGAGCTCGTTGGAAAGATAAGGATCCTCGGGGACATCCGAGGCGAGCAGGTGATGGCTCAGCCAGATCTTGCTGTACGAGAGTACGACCGCGAGCTCCGGCCGCGTCAGTCCCACGCCGCGCTTGCGCCGCTCGGCGAGCTCCTCGTCATCCGGCAGGAACTCGATCGCGCGGTTGAGCTCGCCGGAGCGCTCGAGGGAGCGAATGATGTGCTGGTGCTCGGCGAGGCGCGCCGAGGACTGCAGCTCGAGGGTGCTGATCGCCTGTCCCTGCAGATAATTGTTGCGCAGCACGAGCGCCGCGACCTCATCCGTCATGCGCGCGAGCAGGCGGTTACGCGCCGCCAGGCGCAGCTTGCCGGCCTGCACCAGCGGGTTGAGCAGAATCTTGATGTTGACCTCGACGTCCGAGGTGTTGACGCCGGCGGAGTTGTCGATGAAGTCGGTATTGAGACGACCGCCGCGCAGCGCGTACTCGATGCGTCCGCGCTGCGACAACCCGAGATTGCCGCCTTCACCCACGACTTTGGCCGTGAGCTGCGCGCCATTGATCCGCACGCCGTCGTTGGCTCGATCGCCGATGTCGGCGTTGGTTTCGCTCGTGGCCTTGACGTAGGTGCCGATCCCGCCATTCCACAACAGATCAACGGGCATGCGCAGGATGGCCCGGATGATCTCCTGCGGTGCCGCACTCGTGCTTTGCAGGCCGAGCATCTGCTGCGCCTGCGGCGAAAGAGCGATCGACTTGGCCGAGCGCGGATAGATGCCGCCACCTTTTGAGATCTTGCTCCGATCGTAGTCGTCCCAGGACGAGCGGGGCAGGGCGAAGAGTCGGACGCGCTCATCGAACGAGCGCCGGGCGTCGGGCTGCGGATCGAGAAAGATATGCTGATGATTGAAGGCGGCCTGCAGCAGAATGTGGCGCGACAGCAGCATGCCGTTGCCGAACACATCGCCGGACATGTCACCGATACCGATGACGGTGAAGTCCTGGCCCTGCGTGTCGATACCGATCTCGCGGAAGTGGCGCTTCACGCACTCCCAGGCGCCGCGCGCGGTGATGGCCATTTTCTTGTGGTCGTATCCGGCCGAGCCGCCGGAGGCGAAGGCATCGCCCAGCCAGAAGCGGTAATCCGCGGCGACACCATTGGCAATGTCGGAGAAGCTCGCCGTGCCCTTGTCGGCCGCCACCACGAGGTAGGGATCATCGCCATCCCGACGCAGGACACGCGCGGGCGGCATGATGCGGCCGCCGACGATGTTGTCGCTCAGATCGAGCAGTCCGCGCATGAACGTCTGGTAGCAGGCGATGACTTCCCGCTGCAGCTCAGGCCCTGAGGCGGGCGGCCGCTTGACCACGAAGCCACCCTTGGCGCCCATGGGCACGATGACCGTGTTCTTGACGTTCTGAGCCTTCATGAGCCCCAGGATTTCCGTGCGGAAATCCTCGCGCCGGTCCGACCAGCGAATGCCGCCGCGCGCGACGTAGGCCATGCGCAGATGCACCGCCTCGACACGCGGGCTGTACACGAAGACCTCAAATTTCGGCCGCGGCAGCGGCAGCTCGGGAAGGCGTTGCGGATCGAGCTTCACCGAGAGGTACGCCCTCGGCCCACCGGCGCCATCCTGCTGGTAGTAGTTGGTACGCAAGGTTGCGAGGATGACGTTCAGATAGGCGCGCAGGATGCGATCCTCATCGAGACTCGTCACGAGCTCGAGTCCGCGACGGATCGCGGCTGCGAGCCGCTCGGCACGCCGCGCTGCCCCGGCGGCGGCGTTGGGATCGAGCTGTTCGGCGAACAACCGGAACAGGTTGCGCGCGACTGCCGCGTTGCTGACGAGCACGCGCTCCATGTACGCCTGACTGAACGGGATGCCCGTTTGCAGCAGATAGCGGCAGTAGGCGCGCAGCACGATGATCTCGCGAGCGGAGAGCTCCGCCGCGAGCAGCAGGCGGTTGAAGCCGTCATTCTCGATCTCGCCGCGCCACGCGGCGAGGATCCCGATGCGCAACAGGGGTCCGACCCGCGCGAGGTCGATCCGACCCACATCGCGGTGCTCGAGCTCGAAGTCCTGGATCCAGGCAGAGCCGCCTTGGGGCCACGCGATCTCGTAGGGTCGCTCGGCGATCACGCGCAACCCGAAGTTCTCCATCATTGGCATGATGTCGGAGATCGGGACGGGCTCGCCGACCTTGACGATCGCGAGGTGAACGCGCTCGGCCTTCTGATTCGCCGGCCGATGCAGCCTCAAGCGCAACGTGCTCGGATCGCTTTGCAGTGCTTCGAGGTCGGCGATGTCATCGAGTGCGGCGCTCGGCTCCACATCCTCGGTGTAGGCGGCCGGGAAGGCCGTGGCATACCGCTTTGCGGTTGCGAGCGCGGCAGCCTCGTCCATGTGCTTGGTGAGCTCGGCCCGCAGGCCGTCAGCCCAGGTGGTGGCTGCGGCCGCCACGGCACGCTCGATCCCATCGAGGTCGAAACTGTGGCGTCGGGCGGGATCCGTGCGCACCACCACGTGCAGGCGGGCGAGCGTCGACTGCGACAACTGCACCTGCGCCTCCACATTCGTGCCGCCGAGCTTCTCGCGCAGGATCGTCTCGATGCGCGCGCGCACCTCGGTGTTGTAGCGATCGCGCGGGACGTATACGAGACAGGAATAGAAGCGCTCGAACGCATCGCGTCGCACGAAAACACGCACCTGATCGCGCTCGTAGAGATTGACCACCCCGCGCACGATGTGCATGAGCTCGGGAATGCTCGCCTGAAAGAGCTCATCACGCGGATAGGTCTCGAGCACGTGCACCACCGCTTTCGCATCGTGACTCCCGGGCGCCAGTCCGAAGCGGCGCATGATGGCGTCCACCTTGTGACTGAGCACCGGAATGTCGCGCGGGCTGCGGTTGTAGGCGGACGAGGTCCAAAGTCCGAGAAATCGATGCTCGCCGCTCACTTCGCCCGCAGCGTCGAAGGTCTTGATTCCCACATAATCGAGATAGGTCGCCCGATGCACGGTGGCGACCGAGTTCGCCTTGGTGACGATGAGCCGCTCGCGTTCGCGCGCGCGCCGGCGCAGGTCGCCCGTCAATGTGGTCGTGTGCGGGGCGTGCTGTCCGGTGCGTTGACGCAGGATGCCAAGCCCGGAGTCTTTCGCCGGCACCAGTTGGTCGCGCGTCCGGCCCCGGCGCAGGCGGTAATAACGATAGCCCAGGAAGGTGAAGTGGTTGTTGGCCATCCACTCGAGCAGCTCGCGCGCCTGACGTGATTGCGCACGCACCGCCTGGCCGGCGGCGGTGCCGAGCTCGGCGGTGAGCGCGCGGGCGCGCTCGCGCATGCTGCGCCAGTCCGCAACGACCACGCGCACGTCCGCCAGGGTTGCAAGCAGCCTTTTCTCGAGCTCGCGTGCGCGCGCAGCATCGAGCTGGCGGTCGATCTCGATGAGTTGCCAGGACTCCCAGCGTGTGCCGCCCTCGCTCGCGGGTCGGATGCCGCGCAGGCGCCCGCGCGCATTGCGCTCGACCGCAAACACCGGGTGCACGATGAGGTGAACGCCGATGCCTGCCTGGCTGAAGACGATGCCCAGGGAGTCCACCAGGAACGGCATGTCGTTCGCCACGACGTTGACGAGCGTATGCTCGGAGATGAACCCATCGAGCGGATCGGCTGGATTGAAGATCTGCACCAGCGGTCTGCCGCGCGGGCGCAGCGTGCCGAAGCGCAGGTGCGTCAGGGCGGCGGCGGCCAGATAGCGCGGCGAGCGCGCCGCCAAGTCCTGCTCCGCAACGCCGCGGTAGTAATTGCGCAGGAAGTCGCGGTTCGAGGCCGGCAGGTGTCCGCCGGCGCGCGCACGCGCAGCATCGACGATGCGCTCGATCAGCTTCAGACGGGATGCGGGGACTTCACCGAGCATTTTCTAATCTCACCTGTGACTGCCGGCGGGCCGCGCGCGCATTATACACGGCGCCTCACGCGCGATGCTCGCGCGCCAGATATGGCTGCGTCTGCATCTCCATGAGCCGGCTGCTGGTGCGCTCGAACTGCGTGCGCAGCCGCTCGCCGCAGTACAGTTGCGCCGGCGGTGTGGCCGCAGAGATGACGAGGTTTACGCCGCGATCGTAGGTCTCATCGACCAGAGCGATGAAGCGGCGCGCGGCATCATCCTGACTCGCATCGAGGCGCGGCACGTCGGAGATGAAGATCGACTGGTATTCGCGCGCGAGCTCGATGTAGTCATCCGTGCCGCGCGGGCCAGCGCAAATGACGTCGAACTCGAACCAGACGGCATTGTCGCCGGCTCGTACGACGGCGATGGGCCGTCCTTCGATTTCGATGCTGCCGGTTGCCGCTCGACCGTGGTTGAGCGCATTGAACAGGTGCGCGAGCCGCGCTGCCGTTGAAGGCTCGCCCGCCGGGAGGTAGGTGCCCGATTGCGCGAGCTCCCGCAGGCGATAGTCGACAGGACCATCGACGGTGACCACGTCCATATGACGCTCGAGCAGCTCGATCGCTGGCAGAAATCGCTGCCGCTGCAGGCCGTCCCGGTAGAGCTCACCCGGCGGCACGTTCGATGTGGCCACGAGCGTAACGCCGCGCTGGAAGAGGGCCGCGAACAGACCGCCGAGAATCATGGCATCGGCGATGTCCGTCACGAAGAGCTCATCGAAGCACAGCACGAGCACTTCGCTTGCGATGCGCTCGGCAACGACTTCCAGAGGCGCGCTGTGTCCGCCCAGCGCGCCAAGCTCCGCGTGCGCCTCGTGCATGAAGCGATGGAAGTGGCGCCGCCTGCGCTCGGGGAAGGGCAGGCTCTGGTAGAAGAGATCCATGAGCCAGGTCTTGCCACGGCCCACGCCGCCCCACAGGTAGACGCCTCGCACCGGTGGCTCGGTCCTTCGCAGGGGTGCGAGCAGCCGACGCAGCGGCCCGCGCGTGCTGTGGCGCCGCTCGAGAAGCTGCTCCCGCAGGGCCTCGAGGTGCGCGAGCGCCCGCAGTTGCGCGTCGTCCTCGATGAAGCCGCGTCTGTCGACTTCACGGCGATAGAGCTCGCGCAGAGTTCCCGCCTGCGTGTCCGTCATTCGGCTTAAGCTCAGCTCGAAAGCTCGGGTCGGTTGCGGAAATACTCGAGCGCGTCCGGGTTGGCGAGCGCGTCGAGGTTTTGAACGGGCTCTCCGTGAATGATCGCGCGCGCCGCAAGCTCGGTAATCTTTCCGGAGAGTGTCCGCGGCAAGTCGGGGACCGCGATGATCTTGGCGGGCACGTGCCGTGGCGTTGCGCGAGTCCGGATCGTGTCGCGGATGCGGCGCGTGAGACCCTCGTCGAGCGCGATGCCTGGCTGCAGACGCACGAACAGCACGACACGCACGTCGTTGCGCCAGCTCTGCGCGACTGCGAGTGACTCCAGCACCTCCGGCAAGGTATCCACTGCCGCATAGATCTCGGCCGTACCGATGCGTACGCCGCCGGGATTGAGCACGGCATCCGAGCGTCCGAAGATGATGATCCCGTCGTGCTCGGTGAGCTCGGCGTAATCCCCGTGCAGCCAGATGTTCGGGTAGCGCTCGAAGTACGTGGCGCGATAGCGTCGTCCGTCCGGATCGTTCCAGAAGCCCACGGGCATCGAGGGAAACGGCGCGCTGCAGACCAGCTCTCCCTTGCGGCCGCGTACGGCTCTTGCCGTTCTCATCGAAGATCTCGACGCGCATGCCCAGGCCGCGCGATTGAATCTCACCGGCGTAAACCGGTAGCAGGGGGCAGCCGAGTGCGAAGCAGGAGACGATGTCGGTACCGCCCGAGATGGAAGACAGCTGCACGTCCGCCTTCACATCGGCGTACACGTAGGAACGTCTCCGGCGGCAGGGGCGAGCCCGTCGAGAGGATCGTGCGCACGCTCGACAGGTCGACTTCGCGCGCGGGCGTGAAGCGGCTCTTCTGCACACCTGCGAGGAATTTGGCACTGGTGCCGAACACGGTGACCCGCTCATCCTGCGCCAAGCGCCAAAGCACGTCCCGGGTCGGGATGCACCGGCGAGCCATCGTAGAGCACGAGTGTGCAGCCGACCGCAAGGCCACTCATCAGCCAGTTCCACATCATCCAGCTGCAGGTCGTGAAATAGAACAGCCGATCGGCTCGCGTGAGGTCGGTGTGCAGCAAATGCTCCTTCTGGTGCTGAAGGAGTGTGCCGCCGGCGCCGTGCACGATGCACTTGGGGATGCCCGTCGTGCCCGAAGAATAAAGTATGTAGAGCGGAGCGTTGAACTCGGTGTACGCGAACTGGACCTGCGAGCCTCCCGCCGTAAGCTCATCGAACCGGACGGCACCCCGCAGGCGGCCGAGTTCCGGACTCGCGCTGCGGTACGGAACGACGATGACGTGCTCGATTGCCGCGAGCTGCTCGAGGACGGCAGCGATGATCGGCAGCGACCCGATCGTCTTGCCGGCATAGAAATAGCTGTCGACGCAGAAGAGAACCTTGGGGGAAATCTGACCCAGGCGATCGAGCAGGGCGGGGGCGCCGAAATCCGGTGAGCACGAGGACCACACGGCGCCGAGGCTCGCCGTCGCGAGCATCGCAATACACGTCTCCGGCAGATTGGGAAGAATGGCCGCCACCCGATCTCCGGGTCCGACACCCCGGGCGGCGAGCCAGGCGGACACCCTCGCCACTTCGGCGTACAGGTCATTGAAGCTCAGCTCGCGCCGCGCGCCGCGCTCGTTGCGGAAAATGATCGCGGGTTGAGCATCGCGGTGACGCAGCAGATTCTCGGCAAAGCTCAGCCGCGCGTGTCGCCGAAGAACCGCGCGCCGGGCATGCGCTGCGGATCGGCGATCACAGGACCGCTACCCCAGCGGGCGCGAATGTCGGCGAAGCGCGCAAGCTCGCGCCAGAAATGGCCCGGCTCGCGAATCGACCAATCATAGAGTGCGGCGAAGTCTTCGAGGCTCGTGCCGTGACGGCTATTCACCGCGGCCATGAAGCGCGTCAGGTTCGCATTGGCCACGCGCTCAGCAGAGGGGCGCCAGAGAGCCTCCGTCATCGTCACAATGCTTGATAGTTGGGTCCGGAGCCGCCCTCGGGCGTCGTCCAGTTGATGATCTCGTACGGGTCCTTGATGTCGCAGGCCTTGCAATGCACGCAGTTCGCCGCGTTGATCTGCAGGCGGCGCCGCCTTGCGCATCGGTCACGATCTCGTACACGCTGGCCGGGCAGAAGCGCTGGCATGGATTGCCGAATTCCGTGCGCAGCGCTCGATGCAGATGTTCGTATCCAGCACCTTCAGATGGGCAGGCTGGCTCTCATCGTGCGTGGTGGAGGCGAAGAACACCGAGGCCAGCCGGTCGCGCGGCGGCAGGGTGCGCTCCACCCAGCCCGCGATCCGGGCTCCGCGTAATCGGTAGATGCTTGAGCCGCGCGTAATCCGGCGTGCGGTTCTTGAGGGTCCACGGCGTGCGCCCGCCGGTGACGGTCTCGAGCGCCGCATTGGCCAGGCCGAACCACAGCCCGCGCTTGAATGCCGGCTTGAAGTTGCGCACCGCCTTGAGCTCCTGCCCGCCGGCAGAGGCTCGCCAGCGCCTCAAAACCGTCCGGGGACGCCGTGCTTCGGCCAGGTGCTCCGCGGCCAGCGCGCCGGAGCGGATCGCCTGGTGAATGCCCTTGATCTTCGGCACGTTCAGGCCGCTCGCCGCGTGTCGCCGATCAGCATTGCGCCGGGCATGTCGAGCCGCGGAATCGATTGCCAACCACCCGCGGCGATGGTGCGCGCGCCCGCGGCGAGTATTTCGCCGCCCTCGAGCAGCGGCTTGACGCTCGGGTGATGCTTGAACTGCTGGAACGCCTCGAACGGCGACAGCCGCGGGTCCTCATAATCCAGTCCGACCACGAAGCCGACGTAGGCGCGGTCGTTGTCCAGGTGGTAGATGAAGCTGCCGCCATAGGTGCGTGAATCCAGCGGCCAGCCGAGCTGTGTTGAATGAGTCCCGGCTCGACGCGGCCAGCCGGCAGCTGCCACAGCTCCTTCATGCCAAGTCCGTAGCGTTTGCGGACAGGAGCGCGCATCCAGTCCGAAGCGGCGGATGAGCTGCTTGGCGAGACTGCCGCGCGCACCCTCGGCGATGACCGTGGTGCGCGCGCGAATCTCGGCGCCCGGCAGTGTAGTTGGGTCCGGGCTCGCCATTCTTGAGCACCCCCATGTCGCCGAGGCGCACGCCGGCGACGGATTCGTCGGCGTTGAACAGCGGCTCGGCAGCCGGCGAAGCCCGGGAAAACGTCCACGCCCGAGGCCTTCCGCCTTCTGCGCGAGCCACGGCGTGAGCAGCCCCAGCGAGATGATGAAGTTGCCGTGGTTGTGCAGCTGCGGCGGGATCGGCAGCGGAGAGCTGCCCGTGCGAGTCAGCAGGCGAAACTCATCGCGCTTTGCCGGAACGCAGATCGCAGGCCTGCCTCGCGCCATTGCGGCAGCGAGCGCGTCGAGCGGCCCGGGCTCCATCACGGCGCCGGAGAGCGCGTGGCGCCGATGGTGGCGGCTTTCTCGAGAACGCAGACGTTGAGGTCGGGCTTGAGCTGCTTGAGCCGGATCGCGCAGGCGAGCCCGGAGGGCCCGCCCCGACGATCAGCGACGTCGTACTCCATCACATCGCGTTCGACGCTGCTCATTTGGGCGCCATGCGAATTGCGCCATCGAGGCGCAGCGTCGTTCCGTTGAGCATCGGGATCTCGAAGATCGATGCCACGAGCTGCGCGAACTCTTCAGGCCTGCCGAGCCGGGACGGAAAGGGCACCTGGCTTGCAAGGGAGTCCTGCAGCTCCTTCGACATGTTGTCCATCATCGGAGTGTGAAAGATCCCCGGAGCGATGGCGACGCAGCGAATGCCAAACCGTGCAAGCTCGCGCGCGATGGGCAGCGCCATACCGGCCACAGCCGCCTTCGTCGCCGAGTAGGCGACCTGTCCGATCTGACCTTCGAATGCCGCGACCGAGGAGGTATGAACGATGAGTCCGCGCTCACCGTCCGCGTTCGGAGCGTTCTGCTGCATGATGGCCGCGGCCGACTTGTCGCACAGAAACGTGCCGATGAGATTGATGTGAATGACTTTGCTGAAGAATTCGCCGCTCATCGGCCCGCTCTTGCCGAGCATCCGCCCGGCGCCCACGACGCCGGCACAGTTCACGAGCAGGTTGATGCCGCCCATGCGGGTCGCTGCGGCTTGCATTGCAGCGTCGACACGCGTCTCGGACGTCACATCGCAGCGCACGAAGCTCGCGGAGCCGCCGAGCGCTGCGGCGCTCGCCTGTCCCTGAGCCTCCTGCACGTCGAGCAGCGTGACGCTGCCGCCTTCGGAGACGATGTGGCGTGCGACGGCGGCCCCGAGACCGGAGGCGCCGCCGGTGATAACGGCCTTCGCTTCTTTGATTTTCATGGTTCCTACATCCGAAAAACGCCGTACCGCTCAGGCTCCGGCGCAGGCCCGCGCACTGCCAGATGCAAGGCCAGTCCGAGCACGCGCCGCGAATCGAGCGGATCAATGACACCGTCATCCCAGAGTCTGGCCGTCGCGTAGTACGGATGCCCCTGCGTCTCGTACTGCGAACGAATCTCGTCCATGAAGCGCTGCTGCTCCTCTTGCGGCCAGGTGCCGCCGCGGGCCTGCACGCCGTCGCGGCGCACGCTGGCAAGCACCTGTGCCGCCTGCTCGCCGCCCATGACAGAGATGCGTGCGTTCGGCCACATCCACAAGAACCGCGGATCGTACCCGCGCCCGCACATGGCGTAGTTGCCGGCACCGAATGAGCCGCCGACCACCACAGTCAGTTTCGGCACCGTGCTGCAGGCGACCGCCGTCACCATCTTGGCGCCATCCTTGGCGATCCCGGCGTGCTCATAGCGCTGCCCGACCATGAAGCCCGTGATGTTCTGCAGGAAAAGCAGCGGCACGCGGCGGCGATTGGCGAGCTGCACGAAGTGCGCGCCCTTGAGCGCGGACTCCGAGAACAGGATGCCGTTGTTGGCGATGATGCCCACCGGGCATCCCCAGATGTGCGCGAAGCCGCAAACGAGCGTCGCTCCGTAGGTCGCCTTGAACTCGTGAAACTCTGAAGCATCGACGATCCGGCCGATGATCTCGCGCACCTCGAGGGGCTGGCGAGCGTCCTCCGGGATGACTCCGTAGAGCTCCTGCGGATCGCACGTCGGCTCGCTCGGGGACACGCATTCGAGCCAGGGCTGGCGCCGCTGCGCGAGTGTGCCCAGGCTCGAGCGCGCGATGGCGAGCGCGTGGGCATCGTTCTCGGCCAGATGGTCCGCAACGCCTGAAATCCGCGCATGCACGTCGCCCCCACCCAGCGATTCGGCATCGATTTCCTCCCCGGTGGCCGCCTTGACGAGGGGTGGGCCGCCCAGAAAGATCGTCCCCTGATTGCGCACGATGATGGTCTCATCGGACATGGCCGGCACATAGGCACCGCCTGCCGTACAGCTGCCCATCACCACGGCGATCTGCGCGATCCCGCGCGCAGACATCTGCGCCTGGTTGTAGAAGATGCGGCCGAAATGCTCCTTGTCAGGGAAGACCTCGTCCTGCAGCGGCAGGAAGGCGCCGCCGGAATCAACGAGATAAACGCACGGCAGAGCGTGCTCGAGCGCCACTTCCTGCGCACGCAGGTGTTTCTTCACGGTGAGGGGAAAGTACGTTCCGCCCTTGACGGTCGCATCGTTGGCAATGACGAGCGCCTCGCGCCCTTGAATGCGTCCGATGCCGCAGATGAGGCCGGCCGCGGGGGCTTCGCCGGCATACAGACCGTGCGCCGCAAGCGGCGAGAGCTCGAGAAAGGGTGCACCCGGATCGAGCAGCGTGCGGATCCGCTCACGCGGCAGCAGCTTGCCCCGCGCGGTATGTTTGCGGCGAGCATCCTCGCCGCCTCCCAGACTCACCCGCTTGAGCTGCGCATGCAGATCGGCGACGAGGCCGCTCATGCGCCGCTGATTGGCGATGAAGCGCGGGTCGGTGGCGTCGATCTGCGACTTGAGGCGCGGCATTACGAGAATTTTGACCGCTGGCGCTAGAGCGTTTCAACTGCGAGTGCGACCGCCTCACCGCCACCGATGCACAGCGAGGCGATGCCCCGGCGCGCCTTGCGGTGTCGCAAAGCGTGTACCAACGTCGTCACGATGCGCGCACCCGTCGCGCCGATCGGATGTCCGAGCGCACAGGCACCGCCGAGCACGTTGACCCGCGCCGGATCGAGGTCCACATCGCGAATCGCCGCCAGTGTCACGGTGGCAAACGCCTCGTTGATTTCATACAGATCGACATCGCGGGCGCGCCATTCGAGCCTCTCGAGGGTCTTGCGGATCGCCCCCACCGGAGCCGTCGTGAACCACTGCGGCTCGTGCGCGTGGCTCGCGTATGCCGCGATTCGGGCGAGCGGCGTGATGCCCCGGCGCCGGGCGACCGACTCGCGCATCAGCACGAGGGCGGCGGCACCGTCCGAGATCGAAGAGGAGCTCGCCGCCGTCACGGTGCCGTCCTTCGCGAACGCCGGCTTGAGCGAGGGGATCTTGCTCAAATCGCAGGTGAACGGTGTTTCATCCTGGGCAACCGTGGACTCACCCTTGCGGCTCTTGACGCTCACGGGCGCAATTTCCTCGGCAAAGTCGCCCGCCTCGACGGCGCGCTGCGCACGCTTGACGGACTCTGTCGCGAACGCATCCTGTTCGGCACGCGTGAAGCCATACTTGCCCGCGGTCGCCTCTGCGAAGCACCCCATGAGCTGTCCATCGAAGGGACTTTGCAGGCCATCCAGGAACATGTGGTCGAAGATCTCGCCATGACCCATGCGATAGCCGGTGCGCGCCTTGGCGAGCAGATAGGGCGCATTGCTCATGGACTCGAGTCCGCCGGCGAGCGCGATGTCGATGTCGCCCGTACGGATCTGGTCGGCGGCCGCCATGATGGCCTTCAGACCGGAGCCGCACATCTTGTTGAGGGTCGTCGCAGGCACGCCGACCGGCACGCCCGCGGCGATTGCGGCCTGCCGTGCGGGGGCCTGCCCCAGTCCGGCCGACAGCACGCATCCCATGACGACCTCCTGAATGTCGGCGGCCGCGAGGCCGGATGCGGCAATGGCGGCCTTTGCGGCTGCGGCTCCGAGCTGGGGAGCCGTGACGGGTGCAAGCACGCCCTGGAATGCGCCAATCGGAGTACGTTTGGCTGCGACGATCACGACGCTCTGGTCTGACATGAAGGGATCTCCTCGGATGACGATGGCGGCGGTATCAGTCGGTCCGCGGCCGTAAACCGTTGTCGAACATATCGATGAACAGTGCAGCGATCTGTGCTGCACTCAAAGGCTCGCCCGCGCGGTACCAATGGCCGATCCAGTTCAACGCGCCTGCGAGCGTGAACGCTGTCATTTTCGGATCGCAGCCGCGGATCGATCCGTCCTCGATCCCGATCGCGATGAGGCGACGCAGACCCTGATCGATCTGCGACTTGAGTTCCTTGATGCGCTTGCCCATCGCCGGACTCAGATCCTGGTCCTCGACGCGCACCATGCACCAGCCGAAGTCCGAAGCCATGACCTCGGCGTAGCGTGTGATGAGCACCGCGAGCTTCTCGCGGCCGCACGCGCCCGATGAGTCCAGCTCGGCAAACACCGCGGTGATCTGGCCGATACCCGCGCGGAAGCATTCGTAGATGATCTGCTCCTTGTTGGCCAGGTAGTAGTAGATCGTGGGCTTCGAGACGTTGAGGAGCGCCGCGATGTCATCCAAAGTGGTGTTGTGATAGCCGCGCTCACGAAAAGCGCGCGCCGCGGCGAGGATCACGGCATCACGCTTGAGCTCGCGTTGGCGCGGGCGTGGGGCCCAGGGCGAATCGACGAGCGGCTGGGCGCGTGGCTCGCGCTTGCGGCGGGTGCGGGCGCTCATGGACCGCCGCCCCGGTTGTGCCGGCTCATCTGCATTGACCACGCCTGTCTTAACGCCTAAACTTGCGAGTACGAATCCTACCATAGAGTAAACAACGGCGACAGGAGGGTCGAGGCATGAGCACTCCATCCCAGCGCCTGGGTACTGACGTTGCGCCGCTCGCACAGGAGCGGCCGCTGCGTTTCGTCAGTGCCGCATCGCTGTTCGACGGTCATGATGCTGCGATCAACATGATCCGGCGGCTGTTGCAGGCGCAGGGCGCCGAGGTCGTGCACCTCGGCCACAACCGCAGCGTGGCTGACATCGTGGCCGCAGCCATCGAGGAGGATGCCGACGCAATCGCCGTCAGCTCCTACCAGGGCGGCCACAACGAATACTTCACCTACATGATCGACATGCTGCGCGAGCGCGGCTGCGCGCACATTCGTGTCATCGTCGGCGGCGGCGGCACCATCGCCCCGGATGAGATCGCGGCGCTCGAGCGCCACGGCGTCGAGAAGATCTACACCCCGGAGGACGGGCGTCGCCTGGGCCTCGCCGGCATGATCAGCGATGTCTGTGCGCGGGTGCGCGCGACCGTGCGAGCGCCGTTCGCGCTCGCGCCTTTCAATACGCGCGACCGCTCTCAGCTGGCGCGCGCGATCTCCGTACTCGAGAGTGCCGAAGAGGGCGATCCCCACGCTGCACAGATCCGGCGCGCGCTCGGCCGCGCGCGGCGCGAGGCGCCGGTGCTCGGCATCACGGGAACCGGGGGTGCGGGCAAGTCGAGTCTCAGCGATGAGCTGCTGCAGCGCTTCCTGAGGCAGTTCCCCGAGCGACGTATCGCCGTGATCGCCATGGATCCAACGCGGCGGCGATCCGGAGGCGCATTGCTCGGTGATCGCATCCGCATGAACTCGCTCAGCTCCCCCAGCATTTTCATGCGTTCGCTCGCAACGCGCCGGCGCAACCTCGCAACGAGCGCCGTTCTGAAGGACGTGATCGACCTGTACCGTCTTGCCGGCTTTGATCTCATCGTGGTGGAGACCGCTGGTATCGGCCAGTCCGATAGCGAGATCGTCGATCTGGTCGACCTGTCGCTCTATGTCATGACGAGCGAGTATGGCGCGGCGAGCCAGCTCGAGAAGGTCGACATGCTCGATTACGCCGATCTGATCGTGCTCAACAAGTTCGAGAAGCGCGGCTCGGAGGATGCCTTGCGCGATGTGCGCAAGCAGTGGCGCCGCAATCATCCGCAGTCCGCGGGGCTTGCCGATGCGAACGTCCCCGTGTTTCCGACGATCGCTTCGCGCTTCAATGATGCGGGCGTCAATCGGCTGTTCGACGCAGTCTGCACGCGGCTCACTGAGCTGCACATCGGTACGCACGAGTGGCAGGCGAGCACGGCTGCACCGAGCGCGCCAGAGAGCGGCGGTGCGCTGATACCGGCCGCAAGAACGCGCTATCTGGCCGAGATCGCCGCCGAGGGCCGCGCGGCGCGCGCGCGCATCGAGCGCAGCGTGGAGGCGGCTCGGCGTGCCTTCGCTCTGTACGAGTGCCTGCGCGCGCTGCACGATGCGCCACTGCCCACGCAGCTTGAGCGCTATGCCGACGGCGCGCTCGATGATGCGAGCGCCGATCCGACCCGGCGCGAGTTGCGGGCAACCTACCATGCGGCGCTTGATGAGATGGGGCCGGAAGCGCTCGGCGAGCTCAAAGCCTGGCCGAAGCGCCGTGCCGAGGTGACGCAGGAGAAGTACTCCTACACGGTGCGCGGCCGCGAGCTCACCGGTGATAACTACACCGAGACGTTGAGCCGGCAGCGCGTGCCCAAGCTTGCCGTGCCTCAGGCGCGCGACTGGGGCGAGATCCTGCACTTCATTCTGTGCGAAAACCTTCCGGGCGCTTACCCGTACACCTGCGGCGTCTATCCATACCGGCGCGAGCAGGAAGACCCGACGCGCATGTTTGCCGGTGAGGGCGCACCGGAGCGTACCAACCGGCGCTTCCATTACCTGGCCGCAGGCCACGAGGCCACGCGCCTGTCGACCGCGTTCGACTCGACCACGCTCTACGGCGAGGACCCTGACACCCGTCCCGACATCTACGGGCGCACGGGCAACTCGGGCGTATCGATCGCAACGCTCGACGACATGAAGAAGCTGTACTCCGGCTTCGATCTGTGCGCGCCGAAAAGCTCGGTGTCCATGACGATCAATGGCCCGGCACCGATGATTCTCGCGATGTTCATGAACACCGCCATCGATCAGCTCATCGAAAAGCACCTGCGCGCCGACGCGAGCCGCTGGGAGCACGCTCAAGGACGACTGGCACAGCTGCGCCGCGAGGCGGAGGCGCGCGGTTCACCCTTGCCACTCTACGAGGGGGATTTGCCCCCAGGTCACGACGGCAGTGGCATTGCGCTCCTCGGAGTGAGCGGAGATCAGCTCATCGAGCGCGAGCTGTACGAGGCCTTGCGAAAGCAGGCACTGAGTCAGGTCCGCGGCACGGTGCAGGCCGACATCCTCAAGGAGGATCAGGCCCAGAACACGTGCATTTTCTCGACCGAGTTCGCCCTGCGCATGATGGGTGACGTGCAGCAGTTCTTCACCGAGCGTGGCGTGCGCAATTTCTACTCCGTCTCGATCTCGGGCTATCACATCGCCGAGGCGGGGGCGAACCCGATCTCGCAGCTCGCGTTCACGCTCGCGAACGGCTTCACGATCGTCGAGTACTATCTCGCCCGCGGGATGCACATCGATGAGTTCGCGTCGAATCTCTCGTTCTTCTTCTCGAACGGTATGGATCCGGAATACGCCGTCATCGGGCGGGTCGCGCGTCGCATCTGGGCGCGGGCCATGCGCGATCTGTACGGCGCCTCGCCCCGTAGCCAGATGTTGAAGTATCACATCCAGACCTCGGGACGCTCGCTGCACGCGCGCGAGATCGCATTCAATGATGTGCGCACGACGCTGCAGGCCATGTATGCGCTCTTCGACAACTGCAACAGCCTGCATACCAATGCCTACGATGAGGCACTCACGACCCCGACGGAGGAAAGCGTGCGCCGCGCGGTCGCGATTCAGCTCATCATCAATCAGGAACTCGGTCTCAACAAGAATCAGAACCCCTGGTCAGGCTCGTACATCATCGATTATCTGACGGACATGGTAGAGGAGGCCGTCTACCGCGAGTTCGACAGTCTCTCGGAGCGCGGCGGCGTTCTCGGCGCCATGGAGACGATGTACCAGCGCGGCAAGATCCAGGAGGAGAGTCTTTACTACGAGACACGCAAGCACGACGGCACGCTGCCCATCGTGGGCGTCAATACGTTCCTCTCCGACTCCGACGCGTCCCGGATGCATCAGGGGACTGCGCTCATCCGCTCGAGCGAGGAGGAGAAGCGGGCGCAGGTCACCGCGGTGCGCGCCTTTCAGAAGCGTCACGCCGCCGAGACGCCCGCGGCGCTCGAGCGCCTGCAGGCCGTCGCGGCCGCCGGCGGAAATGTGTTTGCGGAACTGATGGAAGCCGTGAAGACCTGCTCACTCGGTCAGCTGACCCATGCCCTGTACGGCGTCGGCGGCCAGTACCGCCGCAACATGTAGAGGAAGCAGCCGCTACGCTGCGGCGAGATCCGGCTCGTTGAGGTGACTCAGGATCGCCGCGCGGGCCCGCTCGCGCAGCTCCGCCGATGCGGCCTCCGGTTCGGTGCGCGTCGCGACGACCGCGGGCAGGATTTCGACCTCGATGAGCGCCGGACGCGGCAGCGGGCGTCCGGGAGCGAGCGCCCAGCGCGTGCCTCGCACCACCGCCGGAACGACCGGACAGCCGGCTCGCGCGGCGGTGATGAACGCGCCCGCGTGAAACTTCAAAAGCCCGGGCTGCGAGGAGAACGTTCCTTCGGGGAAGAATACGAGCGAGTGGCCACTCACGGCATTGCGCAGCACGCGCCGAGCATCGCTTGCGCTCTTGCCGCGATTGAAACGCTCGACGAACTCCGCGCCGATGCGCCGTAGCATCGAGCCGGCAAGGGGCACGGCTGCCATTTCGCGCTTGATGACGAAGCCGAATCGCGGCGGCAGCGCGGCGCTGAAGACGAGCCCGTCGAGGTAACTGGCGTGATTCGCGACGACGACGCACTGACCGGAGGGCAGCTGCTCGATGCCTCGCACCACCAGCGGCATGCCGGCGAGCCGCAGGAACAGGCGCGCGGCCGCCCGTACGATGCTGCGGCGCCGTTCCAGTCCGGGAGTCACGATCACGGCGAAGAGCGCCGCAAGCGACAGCGCCAGGAACGTCATGGCGGCGTAACTCGCATAGGCGACTCTCAGAAGTGGACGCATTCGCTTAGAGCTCTACGGATCCTGTGCAAGTGTCGCATTGGCAGATATCCGGCATGGCATGGCTCACGCGAACTCTTGCCGCGACTGTGCGCGGCGCCGCGCTCGCGGTGCCAGAACAGTGAACTGGTTCTCTTTATGTTATGCAGGCCATGCAGATGTGAAGGTGGTCACGCCGACTCGGGGGAGCCTCTCCCCATACTGTAACCGTACGCCATGGGCTTCAGAGTCCGCCACGTGAAATACGCGGCCTTGGCGTGCACGGTTTTCGAAGTGAGGCCGAACTTGTCCAAGCACGCTGCCGCAATCGCGACACCCGCACATGATACGACCGATCCGGCCGTATCGCGGTTCCTCGATGCCGTGTGGATGGAACGCGGTCTGTCGACGAACACCCTCGCCGCGTATCGCGCCGATCTGACCGCGCTGTCGCGCTGGCTCGCGGAGCGCGGCATCGCGATGGTGAGCACCTCGCGCAGCGACCTGCAGGAGTTCATCGCCTGGCGTGTTCACGCCGGCGCGCGCCCTCGCTCCACGGCACGTCAGCTGTCGAGCTTCCGGCGCTTCTTCCGCTATCTGGTTCGCGAGGCCGTCATTCGCGAGGATCCAACGGCGCAGATCGCGATGCCCAAGATCGGCCGCTCGCTGCCCAAGTCGCTCACCGAGGAAGAGGTCGAATCGCTGCTCAATGCACCGGCCGTCAGCGACCCGCTCGGTAATCGCGATCGCACGATGCTCGAAGTGCTGTACGCCACCGGGCTGCGCGTGTCCGAGCTCGTCAACCTGCGCTACGCGCAGGTCAATCTCAATCAGGGCGTCATCCGCATCATGGGTAAAGGCAATCGCGAGCGCCTGATCCCGCTTGGCGAGGAGGCGGTGCGCTGGCTGAATGAATTTGCGAGCGGCGCGCGCGGCGAGATTCTGCTCGAGCGCCAGACCGATTATCTGTTTCCGACCCGGCGCGGCGACCGCATGACCCGCCAGGCCTTCTGGCACATCATCAAACGCTATGCCCGCAAGGCCGGCGTCGCGCGTGAGCTTTCCCCGCACACGCTGCGGCACGCATTTGCGACGCACCTGCTGAACCACGGTGCCGATCTGCGCGTCGTGCAGATGCTTCTCGGGCACAGTGACTTGTCAACGACCCAGATCTATACGCACGTCGCGCGCGAGCGTCTGAAGGAACTGCACTCGCAGCATCATCCGCGCGGCTGAGCCGCAGCCCGGGACGGTGCCTGGGACGGGTAGAGCTGGTAGACTTTCTGCGGGCAGCCCGATTGACGTGAACCTTGCTCCATTCGGCCGGTCGAACCGGCGCACGACCCCTCGATTGAAGCACTCATGAGATTTGACATACGTGCGCTCCTCCTGGTCGCCACGAGTCTCGTGGCTCCGCTCGCGCTTGCAGCCGGGGAGGATGCGAAGCCGGACGCGCGCGCAGAGCTTGCGCGCAAGATGGGCGCCAAGGTGGACGACCTGCATCCATCGCCCATCGCGGGCATGTACGAGCTCATGCGTGGCACCGATGCCGCGTACGTATCCTCCGATGGCAAATACGCCATCGCCGGCGATCTCTACGACCTGACCTCCAACGATGATCTGACGGAGAGCCGGCGCCGCGACACCCGCCTGAAGCTTCTGGCGGGCGTCCCCGAGTCGCAGATGGTGATCTTCGGACCCAAGGACGCGCGCCATACGGTCACGGTATTCACCGATGTGGATTGCGCGTACTGCCGCAAGCTCCACAGTCAGATCGCCGAGTACAACCGCCTCGGCATCCGCGTTCGATATGTCTTCTATCCGCGCTCGGGCCCGAACACCGAGTCCTGGACCAAGGCCGAGCAGGTCTGGTGCTCGAGCGACCGCAACGCGGCGCTCACGCGTGCGAAACGCGGCGAAGCGCTGAATGCGAAAGCCTCCTGCGGCGAGACCCCCGTCGCGCGCGAGTACGAGCTCGGCCGTCAGTTCGATCTGCGCGGCACACCGGCGATCATCATGGCGAACGGGGACATGCTGCCGGGGTACGTTTCACCGGCGGAGCTGGCGCAGGAGCTGCGCAGCGTCGATCACTGAGCGGCCGTCGAGACCTCAGGTCTCGAGCAGCTTTAACTTGTCGGGACGGCCTTCCCACTCCTTTGCGTCCGCGGGAGCCTCCTTCTTCTCCGCGATCACCGGCCACTTCTTGGCAAGGTCGGCGTTGAGCGCCTTGAAAGCCTCCTGACCCTTCGGCAGCTCTTCCTCGGAGAAAATCGCCTCGACCGGACATTCCGGCTCGCACAGCGTGCAGTCGATGCACTCATCCGGATCGATGACCAGGAAGTTCGGTCCCTCGTGAAAGCAGTCGACGGGACACACTTCCACGCAATCCATGTATTTGCACTTGATGCAGTTTTCGGTGACGACAAAGGTCATTGAGATCTTTCCTGCCCGGCAGCATGGCATTTTGCCATGCAGGGGCGTCCTTCGCGAATGGGTCAGGCCTGTGCGGCCGATGCGGCGGGGCCGACGATCCGGCGGTTGACCACGGTGAAGTGATGCGGCTCGCGTCCGGCGGCGCGGTCCTCGAGGTAGCGGCGGAGCGTGAACTCCGTGCTCGGGAAGGCGATGTCCTGCCAGGGGATGTCGGCCTCAGCCACCAGCGCGACCTCGAGGCTTTCCGGGCCGGCTGCGAACTCGGCTTTGGGCAGGCGGGCGCGAAAGAAAACGTGCACCTGATGCGCGTGCAGGACATGCACGATCGAGAGCAGTGAGCCGATCTCGACCTGCGCCAGGGCCTCCTCCTGAGACTCGCGCGCGGCGGCCTCCTGCAGCGTCTCGCCGTTTTCCATGAACCCCGCCGGCACCGTCCAGAAGCCGAGTCGCGGCTCAATCGCGCGTCTGCACAGCAGAATGCGTCCGCCATGCTCCGGGACGCAGCCGACGATCAGCCGCGGATTCTGATAGTGAATGCTGCCGCAGGCTTCACAGACATGGCGCGGCAGGTGGTCCCCGTCAGGCGTGCGCAGCACGACACGGGCGCCGCAATGGGTGCAGAAATTCATGATGAGCATGCGAGAATACGGGCCGTACGGCGACCGTTGCAACTTCGAAGGAGTGCGGAATGGTGTTCGATCGCGCGGACATTGCGCGGCGCATTCGTGCGCTGGGAACCGAGATCACACCGGCGGCGATCGAGGGAACGGCCGCCCTTTACGCACCATTCCACGAGCGCGAGCCCTACCAGGCCGCGACCGTCACCCGTGACGTGCGTTATGGCGCTCACGAGCGCAATCGTCTCGATATCTTTGCGCCCGCGCCGGCCGGGCAGAGCGCCCGGCCCGTTCTGCTTTTCATTCACGGGGGCGGATTCGTGGGCGGCGACAAGCGCATGCCGGGCTCGCCCTACAACGACAACGTCGCCTTGTGGGCTCTGCGGCACGGCTTCATCGGCGTCAACATGACGTATCGGCTCGCGCCCCAATCCCCGTGGCCGGCGGGCGCCGAAGATGTGGCGCAGGCGCTCGCATGGGTGCGAGGCGGCATTGCTGCCCATGGCGGTGATCCGAGTCGCGTATTCCTGCTTGGGATGTCCGCGGGAGCCGTGCATGCCTCGACCTACATCGCGCACCGTCAGTTCCACCCGGCGAGCGGGGCCGGCGTGGCCGGCGGCATTCTGTTGTCGGGGATGTACGATCTTGCGACGGCGCCGCGCAGTCCCATGCAAGTTGCGTATTTCGGCAACGACGACGCGCGTTATCGCAGCGCTTCGCCACTTGAGGGGCTGCTCGAGACCAAGGTACCTCTCATGTTCGTGCTCACCGAATCGGATCCGGAGGACTTTCAGCGTCAGACGCTGAAGGTGCTCGATTCCTGGTTCGCGCGCCACCGGCGCTGGCCCTTCTTCGTCCACATGACCGGCCACAATCATTTGAGCTCGAGCATGCATCTCAATACTGCCGATACGTATCTCGGTGAGCGCATTCTCGATTTCACCGGAGCCGGCCCATCATGAGTCGGTCGAAGGCGCTGAGCGCGTCCTGCGCCTGTCTGTTCGCTCTGCTGCCGACGCTGTGCACAGCCGCCGCAGCGGATGATGACGAATCACGCGCGCTGGATTCCAAGCCGATGACGCCTTATCAGGGCCCCGGTACCCCGCGGTATCTGAAGGATGAGAAGCAGGTGACGCAGGGCGCCATCAGCGTCGGCGGCCGCAAGATGGCGTATCAGGCCGAAGCAGGCGTGCAGGTCGTTTATCTCAAGGATCCGCAGGATGAGGATCCGCCATTGCCGCACATCGATCGGACCGGGCCACCGCCGCCCGTACCGCCGCATGCGAGCATGTCCTACGTCGCCTACTTCCGCGGCGATCGTGCGGACCCACTGCGGCCGATCACTTTTCTCTATAACGGCGGGCCGGGCTCTTCCACGGTCTGGCTGCACATGGGTGCTTTCGGGCCCAAGCGCGTGCTGACCGCGGATGACACGCACAGCCCGGCGGCACCGTATCGGCTCGTCGACAACGAATACACGTTGCTCGATGCGAGCGATCTCGTCTTCATCGATGCGCCGGGAACGGGCTTCGGGCACCTTCGCGGCGCGGATAAGGAGAAAGCATTCTGGGGCGTCGATCCCGATGCACACGCTTTTGCGAGCTTCATCGTCGAATTCCTGTCGCGCCATGGACGCTGGAACTCACCGAAGTACCTGTTCGGCGAAAGCTATGGCACGACACGTTCGGCCGTGCTGGTCTATGTCCTGCAGCACGAGCGCGCCGTCGATTTCAACGGCGTCATTCTTCTCTCGCAGATTCTCGCGTTCGACAACAGTGCCGACGAGCCGCAGTTCAACCCGAGCGTCGATCAGGCCTACGCACTGGCGCTGCCGACGTACGCCGCTTCCGCCTGGTACCACCATAAGCTCCCGGAACCGACGCAGGAACTGCCGGCGTTCCTCGCCGAGGTGGAGCAGTTTGCGATCGGCGATTACCTGCAGGCACTCATCGCGGGGTCGACGCTGGCGGCCGAGCGCAAGACACAGATCGCGGCGAAGCTGCATGCGTTCACGGGGCTGCCGCAGGACTACATCGAGCGCGCCGACTTGCGCATCAACGGCGGCGAGTTCGAGAAGACTCTGCAAGGCAGCAGCGTGACGACCGGTCGTCTGGATACCCGTTTCTCGGGGCCGACGATCGACCCGATGAGCAAGGAGGCCGACTACGATCCGCAGTCGGCGGCCATCTCCTCGGCGTACGTTTCGGCTTTCAACGATTACGTTCGCACCATGCTCAAGTTCGGCGCCGACCGCACTTACAAAGCCGAGATCGATATGGCCGAGGATACCTGGGACTTCCGCCACCAGCCGCCGGGCGCTTTGACGAAGAAGCCAGGCTCGACCAACGTCGAGCCTGACCTTGCGACCGCGATGAAGGAGAACCCGAACCTCAAGGTGCAGATGAACGGCGGGTACTTCGATCTGGCGACGCCGTTTTTTGCAGCGCTGTTCGAGCTACGGCACCTGCCGATCGAGGCCGCGCAGCAGCAGAATATCGAGACCCACTTCTACACTTCCGGTCACATGGTCTATGCACACGAGCCGGACCTGAAGGCACTGCACGGCAACGTTGCGCAGTTCATCAACAAGACCCACTAAAGCGGCCGCGGTGTACCGAGCATGGGTGAGCGCATGCTCGGGCCGCGAGGTGCGGCACCCCTGACGCGTGCTGCGACCTGCTTGCCGAGGCGAATGCAGGGTCGCTCGATGTAAAGGTAGGACAGCAGCGCGCAGCCGAACATGAGCGGCGGTGCGAAGAACAGGCTCGAGGCGCGATACAGGTATGGCGGCGCGCTGAAGAATTCCTGCCACAGATACAGACTGTATGAAATCGCGCCGATGAAGCACAGCCAGCGCGTCTCGAGCAGATGCGTGTATCGGTTCGCGATGTAAAGCGAGCTGCCGATGAGCCACGTTGCGCTCAACGGCGCGAGCACCGCCACCAGAATGATCCGTGCCTGCACGAGACGCCGCGCGGCGCCGGGCGCTTGTCCCAGCGCGATGATGATCGCGCAGCTCAGGAACACCGCGAGCGCGATCCAGACCGTCGCAGTGGACCCGGGTCTGCGGCAGAACTGCTGCAGACGATCCCGATGCAGCGCGAGCAACACCCCCAGGCAGATGAACGACGCGTAATAGCTCATGCGTAGCGTCTCGAGCCAACCTCGCCCGAGTCGCGTCTCGTACCAGATGAGCGGCAGCGCAAGCAAGAGCGCGCACACGACCGTCATGGCCTTGCGAGCGAGCGGCAGCGTCGGCAGCAGCAACAGAGGAAACAGCACGTAGAACTGTTCCTCGTACGCAAGACTCCAGGTATGTCCCGCAAACCAGCCGCAGGGAACAGAGTTCACGTTACAGATGAACGCCGCACCGTGCAGCGTCTGTGTCGTGGTCTGCACGATCCGACCTGCAAGGCCGCATAGCAGAACCACGCCGAGATAGAAGTAGAGCGGCGGCACGATGCGAAAGAAGCGACGCACATAAAACGATCGCGCGGAGAAGCCGCGCGCACTCTCGCGCTCCTTCATCGCGAGACGCATGATGATGAATCCGCTGATCGTGAAAAACAGGCACACGCCGCTCGTCGAGAACGCATCCGCGAGACGATATCCGAGGTCATCGGGGGAGCCGGTACCGTAGCGGAATTGAAGTAGATGACCTACAACGACCAGCAGGATGCTGATGCCGCGCCAACCGTCGAGGGCTTGGATGCGCGCAGTTTGAGGCGGGGCTCCGGTGGCCGGCATTTCCTGTGCTCTGGTCACTGCAACGACAGTATCCGGCCGAGACCCGCAAAGCGCCCGTATTAATTACAGGTACGCCTGGCGGCACGCGCGCAGGCCTGCCGACCGGACATAATTCGCTTGTGGTGCCCGAGGTCGGAGTCGAACCGACACGCTTTTAAGGGCGGCGGATTTTCGTGCCACTCCGGCTTTCGCCGTCCCGCGCGTAGTGCGCGCGGGTTCGTGGTCTGGAGCACGCCTTCACCATAGCCTCGCGGCTGTAGGTGCCCGCCGTCTGCTCTCTACACCTTCCCGGACGTCCTCCGGGCTTGGCTCGGCGTCGGCTCGAGCGCTTGCTCAGGGCTTCCACCGAGTTTGACGGGCTACACCTCTCGGATTTCTCCGTGAGGGCTCAAATTGTCTGAGTCCGCTGCGTCTACCAATTCCGCCACTCGGGCAACAGGTGCAGAGTATAGAGGCCAGAGTTCTGTGGTGCGATCCTTGACAGAACAGGTGCCTGCGACCTTTTGGCCGCGAGCGGCATCTAATGCCTGCGTGGCCAGACTTGCCGAAATCCGGGTGGATGAGCGCCTCGTCGCCGGCGCCCGCTGCGGCGATGAGCGCGCGCAAGCCATGCTGTACGAGGCCCTGGCGCCGGCCACGTTCGGCCTCATACACAGGATCGTCCGCGTGCGGGCCATTGCCGAGGACCTTTTTCAGGACACGATGATCACGTTCTATGAGCGTCTGGATGGCTTTCGTGGCGAGGGACCTCTCGGTGCTTGGCTGCGACAGATCGCCGTCTCCAAGTGCCTGATGCATCTGCGATCCCCGTGGCATCGCGCCCGGCTGAGCCTGGACGGTGGTGGCGAGCAGCCGCTTGAGGTCCCCTTGCCGATCACGGTTCCACCACCGCCCGAATGCATCGATCTCGAGCGTGCGCTCGAGAGCCTGTCTCCGACCGCGCGTGCCGTGATCTGGCTCTACGAGGTGGAGGGATACTCGCACGATGAGATCGCGCGGCAATTTGGCCGCACAGTGAGTTTTTCCAAGTCGCAGCTTGCGCGGGCCCATCGGCGCCTGCGCGCCTGGTTCGAACCCCGAGGCGAGCGCCAGCCATGCACCCCGACATAGATCCTTCCTTCGAGCGCTTTGTGGGACAAGAGCTTCGCGCTCTGCCTGCGGAGTCGCCGGCGCCGTACGGCTGGACCGAATTCCGCAGACGGGCTCACGCGCAAGAGCGCATCCGCCTCGGCTCGCGGGTTGCGATCGCGGCAAGCTGCACGACACTGCTCGTGTCGCTCGCGCTTCTCGCTCACTGGCTCTGGAGCCGAGAGGTGCCCGGTGAGATCGCGGCACACGCCTCATGGCAAGCGCCGCCACGCGATGCGACGAACCGCATCGAGGCCTCCCAGCGTTGGCTCGCCAGCCTTCCGGATGATCAAGCGATCGTCCGCGTGAGTTCCCGCGTCCCGATTTTGGATCTCGAGGATCGCATCGCCTTCATGGACGATGCGCTGAACGCGGCGCGTCTCGGCAATGCCCGGCCGGGACACGTACAGGCCTTGCAAAGAGAGCGCGCCGAGCTGCTCCAGTCCCTGGTGCAGGTGCGCTACGCCGAAACGCTTGCCGCCGAGGCTCCCTGATTGAGCCGCCTCCCTGATTGATTGGAGAAGTACGATGAGAATCCCGTCGACCATGCTTGCTTGCGCGGCGCTCTTCGCTTCCGGTGCCGCCACCTTCGGGGCGCAGCCGCCGTCCGCTGCGCCTGGCACGCCCTCCGCACCGGCGGCACCCTCTGCACCCGCTGTGCCCTCGACGTCTACCGAGGCGGAAATGGAAGCCAGGCTCGCGGCGGCCCGCAGCCGCCTGGATAAGGCCGCCCAGGAGGTTGCCGAACTCTCCATGAGGCTTGCCACCGTCGGCGAGGATCGGGCATTCCGGATCGCAAGCGGCATGCAGCGCGGCGTCATCGGCCTGCAGCTCGATCCGGCGAGCGAAAGTGACGGCGCTCGAGTCATCGAGGTCAGTCCCGGAGGGCCGGCTGCCGATGCGGGGGTGCGGGTCGGCGATCTCATCGTCGAAATCAACGGCGCGAAGATCGAGGGAAATCACACGGCTCGCCAGGTGATTCAGCGCATGAATGGCGTCGGACCGGACGGCAGCGTGAAGCTGCGCATTATCCGTAATGGCAAGCCCCAGGAGCTTGACTTGACTGCCCGCTCACCGTTCGCCGTGGCATTCGGTGGCGGCTTTAATTTCCAGATGCCCTCGATCAGAGCGGCCGTGCCTGCTCCTGCGGCACCCCCGGCGCCGCCTTCGGGTTCCTTCCAATATTTCCCGTTTCGCGACGGCATCGCGGGCATGGAGCTGGCGACATTGACGCCAGGCCTGGGTCAATACTTCGGTACCGGCAAGGGCGTGCTGGTCGTTCGCGCTCCAGCGAGCAGCGCGTTCAAGCTGGAGGATGGCGATGTGATTCTGTCGATCGACGGCCGCGAGCCCAAGGACGGCACCCACGCCACCCGGATCCTGCGCTCCTATCAGCCGGGCGAGAAGATCGAGCTCAAGATCATGCGGCAGAAGAAGCCGTTGACCCTTGCAGTCGCGATGCCCAGTGCCGCGGCCGAAGACCGGGCGGCGAGCGTGCGCGCGCAGGACGATCAGCAAACCTGAGGGGGTCAGGTGCGCTTGGTACCATTCAGGCGTGCGCCGCCTGGATTATGACTATGAGCTTCCCGATGATCTGATCGCGCAGGCGCCCCTCGCCGAGCGCTCGGCGAGCCGGCTGCTGGTCGCTCGAGGGCACCACAGGGGCGCTGCGCGATCGGTTGGTGCGGGAGCTGCCGGACCTGCTCGAATCCGGCGACCTGCTGGTCTTCAACGACACCCGCGTGATCGCGGCCCGGGTTATGGGGACCAAGCCCACCGGCGGTCGGGTCGAGATCTTCCTCGAGCGCGATCCTCGAGGACGATGAGGCGCTGGTGCAGCTGCGCGCCGGCAAGCCGATCCGCCCGGACTCGCGATCTCCACCGCCGGCGGCCCGGTCTCAGATGCTTGGGCAGCAACAGGACCTGTGGCAGGTGCGACTGCCGCAACCGGCGCTGGCAGTTCTTCGAGCGCAGGGGCGCGGTGCCGCTGCCGCCCTATATCCAGCGCGCCGCCGGGCACGCCGACCGCGAGCGCTATCAGAGTGTCTTTGCGCGCGATCCGGGCGCCGTCGCGGCGCCGACCGCAAGCCTGCATTTCGATGCCGCGCTGCTCGCGGCCCTGGAGCGGCGCGGCGTGCGCCGCACCTGCATCACGCTGCATGTGGGCGCGGGCACGTTCCAGCCGCTGCGCACCGAGACCTCGAGCGAGCATGTGCATGCACGCCGAGCGCTATGCGCGTCGGCGCCGGATGCCTGCGCTGCCGATCGAGCGAGACGCGCGCGCGCGGCGGGCGCGTGATCGCGGTCGGCACCACGGTCGTGCGGGCGCTGGAGTCAGCGAGTCGCGACGGCGACGGTGCACTGGCGCCCTGGTCGGGTGAGACGAGCCTGTTCATCCGTCCGGGTTTCGGTTTCCGCGTCATCGATGCCCTGCTGACCAACTTCCATCTGCCGCAGTCGACGCTGCTGATGCTGGTCGCGCGCGCTCGCCGGCCGCGAGCGCGTGCTGGCGGCCTACGCGCACGCCGTGCGGGCGCGCTACCGGTTCTTCAGCTATGGCGATGCCATGTTGGTGACGCCCAGCTGCGCGGGCGCGAGCGGCATGCAGCCGGCGTTTCGAGCTGCTCGCACCGAAGCGGCGCGGCGCGCCTCGGCCGCCTGACGCTCGCCCACGGCGTGGTCGAGACGCCGGCGTTCATGCCGGTCGGCACCTACGGCACGGTCAAGGCCATGACGCCCGAGGAACTGCGAGGCGCTCGGCGCGCAGATCGTGCTCGGCAATACCTTTCATCTGATGCTGCGCCCCGGGCCCGCAGATCATCGAGGCTGCACGGCGGCCTGCACGGCTTCATGGGCTGGCAGCGGCCGATTCTCACCGACTCCGGCGGCTTCCAGGTCTTCAGCCTCGCGAGCTGCGCAAGATCACCGAGGAGGGCGTGCAGCTTCCGCTCGCCGCGTCGATGGCGCCGAGGTGCAGCTGCACGCCCGAGGACTCCATGGATGTGCAGCGCGCGCTGCGCTCCGATATCGCGATGGCGTTTGACGACTGCACGCCCTATCCGGCCACCGAGCAGCAGGCGCGCGAGTCGATGGAGCGCTCGATGCGCTGGGCCGCGCGCAGCCACGCTCATTACTACCGCGACGGAGCCGCCCGGGGCCTGTTCGGCATCGTGCAGGGCGGCATGTACACCGGCGTCTGCGCCTGCGCCTCGCTCGAGCGCTGCTGCAGCGCGATTGGCCGGGCTTCGCGGTCGGGCGGCCTCGCGGTCGGCGAGCCCGAGGACGGAGCGGCTGCGGGTGCTGGAGGCACGTCGTGCCGCACATGCCGGCGGACCGCCCGCGCTACCTCATGGGGGTGGGCTTTCCGGAGGACATCGTCGCGGCGGTGGCTGCGCGGCATCGATATGTTCGATTGCGTGATGCCGACCCGGCATGCGCGCAACGGCCACCTGTTCACCTCGGCCGGAGTCATCAACATCCGCAACGCGCCACCAGCGACGATCTGGGCCGATCGACCCGGAGTGCAGCTGCTACACCTGCCGCGAACTACTCGCGCGCGTACCTGCGCCACCTGGACCGCTGCAACGAGATCCTGGGCTGCGGCTGAACACGCTGCACAACCTGCACTTCTACCTGCGAGCTGATGCGCGCGATCCGCGCGGCCATCGCGAGCGACGGCCTTTCGAGGCGTTTGCGCGCAGCGCTATCCGGCTCCCGCGGCGGAGCCCGGGGACCCTGTGGCATAATGCCGCCCCTTCGTCGCTGGCATTCCGGGCGGACTTCGCAGACGTATCTATCGAGGCAGCATGAATTCATTGATTCAGCGGCGCTGCGCCCAGGCCGGCGGCGCCTCCAGCGGAGGCAGCCAGTTCGCCCGCTCCTCATCATGGTGGTGTTCGTCGGCGATGTTCTACTTCCTGCTGATCCGCCGCAGCAGAAGAAGGCCAAGGATCAGCAGGCGATGATCTCGCAAGCTGTCGGCGGCGATGAGGTGGTCACCACCGGCGGCATCCTCGGCCGCATCATCGAGGTCGGCGACACCTTCGTCACGCTCGAGATCGCCGACGGCGTGCGCGTCAAGGTGCAGAAGAGCCAGGTCACCTAGCTGATGCCCAAGGGCACGCTGAAGAGCGCCTGAGAACACATGCTGGAATATCCGCGCTGGAAATACGTTCTGGTCGTCTGGTGGTGCTGGTGCTGGCGCTGCTGTTCGCGCTGCCGAACCTGTTTGGCGAGGACCCGGCGCTGCAGATCGAGCGCAAGGATCACGCACCGATGGATCGCCGCGGCGCGCCGAGCCGATCGAGGCAGTTGCTGCAAAGACAGCACCTCGGCTTCAAGCGCGACTACCTCGACAGCGGCCGCCTGATGGTGCGCTTCAACGATGTCGCGCGACAGCTCAAGGCGCGCGACGCCGTCAACGCCAAGTACGCCGATCAGTACATCACCGGCGCTGTCGTTCGCTTCGCGCGCGCCGGGCTGGATGCGCGAGCTGGGCCTGAAGGCCGATGCCGCTGGGCCTGGATCTGCGCGGCGGGCTGTACCTGCTCTACCAGGTCGACGTGCAAAGCGCGTGTCGCCAGCTGCTCGACAGCTATGAGCAGAGCTTCGCGGCGCGCTCTCGACCGAGCCAAGCTGCCCTTCACCGACATCGCGCCGATCGTGGCCTCGGCAGCGGCACATGTCCGAACGGCCTGCGCGTGACGCTGCCGCCCGGCACGATACGCGGCCGCGGTGCAGGCGGTCGCTGCAGAAGGCCGTGCCGGACCTGCCAGTTCACGACCGTGACGCTGCCCAGCGGCCCGGCGGTGCAGGGACGCTGACGCCGACAGCAGATCCGCGACGCGCGAGGACTACGCGATCGAGCAGAACCGCACCACGCTGACGCAACCGCGTCAACGAGCTGGGCGTGTCCGAGCCGATCGTGCAGCGCCAGGGCGCTCGATCGCATCAACGTGCAGCTGCCCGGCGTGCAGAACTCCGCCGAGGTCAAGGACCTGCTCGGCAAGGTCGCGACGCTCGAGTTTCGCCTGGACGACACGAACGGCGATCCGTATCGAGGCGCAGCAGAGCGGCCACGCGCCGCTGGGCACCAAGCTCTACAACAGCGCAAGGACGGCTCGCCGATCCTGCTCAAGCGCGAGGTCATCGTCACCGGCGATGAGCTCACGCAGGCCACCGCGACCACCGACCAGGAAGGCCCGATCGTGAACATCAAGCTCGATGCGCGCGGCGGCGATCGCATGCTGCGCGACCACCCGGCCGAATCGTCGGCAAGCCGCATGGCGGTGGTCTACATCGAGAAGAGCCGCCAGCCGGTCGACGTCAACGGCAAGAAGGTGACCGCGACACCACCGACGAGAAGGTCATCAACGATCGCCACCATCCGCGGCGTGTTCGGCACGCACTTCCAGATCACCGGCCTGACGGCGGGCGAGGCGCGCGATCTGGCGCTGCTGCTGCGCTCCGGCTCGCTGGCCGCGCCGATCGATGTGGTCGAGGAGCGGGCCATCGGCCCGAGCCTCGGGCAAGGACAACATCGACAAGGGCGTGCGATGCGCTCGATGATCGGCATGCTGGCGGTGTTCGTCTTCATGGCGCATCTACTACCACGCCTTCGGCCTGGTGGCCGACGCGGTGCTGCTGGCGAACGTGGTCCTGCTGACCGCGCTGCTGTCGATGCTGCGCGCGTCGCTGTCGCTGCCCGGCATCGCCGGCATCATTCTCACCGTCGGCATCGCGGTGGATGCCAACGTGCTGATCTACGAGCGCATCCGCGAGGAGCTGCGCAACGGCGTCTCGCCGCAGGCGGCGATCCGCGCCGGCTTCGACAAGGCGTTCTCGGCCATCGCCGACTCCAACGTCACCGCGCTGATCGCCGGCCTGGCGCTGTGGGTGATCGGCACCGGCGCCGATCCGCGGCTTCGCCATCGTGCTGATGCTCGGCATCGCCACCTCGATGTTCACCTCGCTGATGGGCAGCCGCGCGCTGATCACGCTCATGTACGGCGGCCGGCGCAAGCTCGACCCGCCTGCCGATCTGAGCGCAGGTCGGCTTCGAGGATTCAACGTGGAATTTTTTCATCAAGCGCGACCAACTTCCCGTTCATGGCCACCCGCAAGGTGTGGTACGCGCTGTCGATCATGCTGATCATCGATCTCGATCGTGCTCGCTTTTCACGCGCGGACTGAATCTCGGCATGGATTTCACCGGCGGCGTGACGGTGCAGGCGACCTTCCCGACGCGCCGCCAACGCGATGCCGTCGCGCACGGCGCTGCCGCGGGCCGGCTATCCGCGATCCGCAGGTGCAGAATCTTCGGCACCTCGCGCGATGTCGTCGATCCGCCTGCCGCCCGACCAAGCAGAACGCGAGCCGCGATCCGCGCGCAGGCTCGAGCAGGTCCTGCAGCGCGTCGATCCGGGCGTCGCAGATCCAACAGGTCGAGGTGATCGGTCCGCAGGTCGGCGGTGAGCTGCGAGCGCAGCGCCGATGCAGGCGCTGATCTCCACGCTGCTCGGCATCTTCATCTACATCGCGCTGCGCTTTCACACCTGGCGGCTGTCGCTCGGCGCCATCCTCGCGGTGCTGCACGATCCGATCCTGGTGCTCGGCATTTTCTCGCTGACGCAGACGCCGTTCGATCTGACGGTGGTCGCGGCCATGCTGGCGGTGATCGGCTATTCGCTCAACGATACCGTCGTGGTGTTCGACCGCATCCGCGAGCGCTTTCCACCAACCGGCGCCTGCCGCCGGCCGCTGGTGCTCGACCAGTCGATCAATCAGACCCTGTCGCGCACCATCATGACCAAGGTCGTCACGCCATCGTGGTGGTGGCGCTGTTCGTGCTCGGCGGCCCGGTGCTGCGCGGCTTCTCCGAGGCGCTGATCATCGGCATCCTCGCCGGCACCTATTCCTCGATCTACATCTCCAGCGCCATCGCGCTGGATTGCGGCCTGACGGCCGAGCATCTGCTTCCCGACGCGTGAAGAAGAGCGCCGTCGACGCAGATGCCCTAGCCGGGCCGGCAGAAGCGGTCGCCGTGCTGCAGCTCGTGCCGATCCCCAAGCCTGGCTCGCGTTCGCGACGCTGTCGGTGCTCGAGATCGTGCTCGGGATCGACAACATCATTTTCATCTCGATCCTGGTCGTCGGCCGCTTGCCGCACGAGCGGCAGCGCTGCCGCGCGTCTGACGGGCTCGCGCTCGCGATGCTGCACGCGCATCGCGCTGCTGTTCTCCATCGTGTGGCTCACGCGCCTGACACGACCGCTGGCTGCGATGGAGCGGCTACGAACTATCCGGCGCGTGATCTGATCCTGCTGGGGGGCGGCCTGTTCCTGCTCGGCAAGAGCGTCATCGAGATCCATCACACGCTCGAGCGAGCGGCGCACGCCGCGGTGCACGCGTCTGGGGCGGGTTCGCGCATGACTCGTGATGCAGATCGCCCTCATCGACATCGTGTTCTCGCTGGATTCGGTGTTCACGGCGGTCGGGCTCGCCAAGGATCTCGCGATCATGGTGGCCGCGATCGTGATCTCCATCCTGGTGATGATGTGGGTGTCGGGCTCGGTGAGCGCGTTCATCGAACGCCATCCGACCATCAAGATGCTGGCGCTCGCCTTCCTGATCCTGATCGGCGCGGCGCTGGTCGGCGAAGGCTTTGCACTTCGAGATGCCGAAGGGGTACCTGTACTTCGCCATGGCGTTCGCGGTCGCCGTGGAGCTGGTCAACATCCGCGTGCGTGCCCGCAGCGGCACTAACGGATCTTGAACGCCGGCCGCGGCACTGCATCGCACGGCGGAGTGTCGAGCCCGCGCGCGATCGCGGTGCGGACGAATTGCTCGTAGCGCGCTGCGATACATTCGCTCCACTCGGTGTGCCCGAGCCCGCGCAGCACGATCTCGACGCCGTTCGGGAATCCCGGCGCGACGTGCTGCGCATACGAAAGCGGCATCGCGCCATCGGTGTCGCCCGAAACGATCAGCACCGGCGCGAGCGAATGCACGATGGCTCGATAGCCCGGCGCGGGAGAATAGGTCGGCCACAGCCGGCATGCGGCCTGCTGCTGTCGAACGCGATAGTCGCCAAGGAAGGTGTCCCGGGTCTCGTTCTCAACCGCGTCCGGCGGGATGAATGCAACGTCCTCGCTGCAGGTGATCGAGAAGAAGAGACCGAAACTCAGATCCGAATCGGCTCCGCGGGCATCTTCGAGAATCGCATCGGCAATCGGGTGCCAGTTCCCTTCGAACGCGCGGTGAATCATCCACGGAAGATCTGCGGCGCTGCTCGGACGGTACAGCTTCGAGCGCACCCATTCGGCCACCCGGCCTCGCGTCAGGACTGCGGGCTGCGCCTGATCTGAGAGAGTCACCCGGACCGTACCGGTTTCCAGACGCGCGAGAACTTGAGTGAACTCATCGGCGATGCGCGGAAATGCAGCTTGGCAGGCAGAGTCCGCTGCGCAGTCCCTGAATAGCCTATCAGTGCCGCCTGGGCGGGCTGAGCGAAGGGCAGGGGCATCGGGACATCCATCGGGTCGGTGCTGCCCAGATAAACGGTGCGCACACTTTTGGGAAAAGCACGCAGATATACCTGTGCGGCGCGTGTCCCGTACGAGCCCGCGAACAGATTGAGGCGCGCCGTACCCGAGGGAGAGGCGAACCTGCTCGAGATCACTCGCGAATCGGGTGTAGCCGTATTGCGTCAGGTCGGCGTGCGCGCTCAGTTGCTTCGCGCAGCGCGCGACCGCGGCAAGCGGGAACACATCGCGCAAGGTCGCCGCCGGATCCTGAGCGGAATACAGCGAGCAATGCAGAGCCGCGGAGCGGCCAGTGCCGCGTTGATCGACCAGCAGCAGGTCCCGGTCGGTGAGCAGTCGTGACAGACGCTTGACGTAGAACGCCGCCGAGCCGATCGCATCCTCCCCCGGGCCGCCCGACAGCACGACAATGGGATCGGAACGCGTCGGCGTGGCGCTGGCCGGCACAATCGCAACGGCGATCGACAAGTGCCTTCCGCCTGGGTGCGCGGGGTTTTCGGGTACATCGAGCGCACCGCAACGGGCGGGTTGGGCGAGACCCTGCAAGCGGCAGTCTGACAACGGGAGGGCGGCGAGCACCGCCAGAAGTCCATGGAGCATACGGGTGAGATGCGCTCGGCGTTAAAGAGGTTTAACGTCGCGCTCAAACCGTTGCGCGAATCGGGCGGACCCTCAGCCAGGCGGCTCCGCGGAACGCAGCCTGCTGTGGCGATAACCGTAGAGCCAGTAGATCACGATTCCGACCAGCGTCCACAGGATGAGCCGCAGCCAGGTGTCTCCGGGCAGGAAGCCCGCCATCAGGCTGCACATCGCCACACCGAGCACCGCGACAATCCTGATCGCGGGGACTCGGAAGGGCCGTGGCAGATCGGGACGCGTACGCCTGAGCACGAGCACGCCGATGCATACGACGATAAAGGCGATGAGTGTGCCGATCGCAACCAGCTCGCCGAGCAGCCCGATCGGAAAGGTGGCCGCAACGAGGGCCGCGGTGATGCCCGTGACGAGCGTCGCTACGTGCGGAGTGCGATAGCGCGGATGAATCGAAGCGAAGGCGCGTGGCAAGAGCCCGTGATGCGCCATCGCGAGAAAGATTCTCGCCTGCGCGAGCATCATCACCAGAATGACCGAGGTCAGCCCCGCGAGAGCTCCGACGATCACCCATCCGGTCAGCCAGTTGAGGGACGGGTGCGCCTGCAACGCGACGGCAACGGGCGCGGCGTCGTTGAGTTTCGGGTACGGCAGCAACCCCGTGAGCACGGCCGACATGGCCACATACAGGATCGTGCAGATGATGAGGCTGCCGAGGATGCCGATCGGCATGTCACGCGCTGGATTCTTCGCTTCCTGTGCCGCGGTCGAGACGGCATCGAAGCCGATATACGCAAAGAAGATGATTCCAGACGCACGCAGGATCCCGGACCAGCCGAACTCGCCGAACTTGCCGGTATTGGGCGGAATGAAGGGATGCCAGTAGTGGGAGTTGATGTAGAACGAGCCGAAGGCGATGACCAATAGGACGATCGTCACTTTGATGGCGACGACGCCGTTGTTGACCCAGGCCGATTGACGGATGCCGACGTAACAGATCAGCGTCACGAGAGCGGTGATGAGGACGGCCGGCAGATTGAAGAGCGCGCCCGTCGCGGTGATGTGGGTTCCATCCGAGGCGAGCGGTGAGGTGGCAAGCGCCGCCGGCAGGAAGTTGACGTTGAAAAACTCGAGCAGCTTCACGAGGTACCGTGACCAGCCTACTGCCACGGTGGAGCACGCGAACAGATACTCCAGAACAAGGTTCCAGCCGACGAACCATGCGACGAACTCGCCGAGCGTTGCGTAGCTGTACGCGTAAGCGCTGCCGGCGACGGGTACCATGGATGCGAATTCGGCGTAGCACAGGCCGGCGAAGATGCAGCCGAGCCCCGCAACGATGAAGGACAGCACGATCGCGGGGCCTGCATGTGTCGCCGCGGCGAGCCCAGTGAGCACGAAAATGCCCGTGCCGATGATGCCGCCGATGCCGAGTGCTGTGAGCGCGACGGGCCCCAGGGAGCGTTTCAGGCTGTGTGTGCCGTAGTCGCGCTGCAGCTCAGCGACGGAAATCGTGGCGAACATGCCGCGTTTGTTCATGACACCCCCATGGTTGGCGCCGCGACTGTACTACAGCTGCGCCGCCTCATGCGTCGCGCAGGTCGGCCGGCACGTGCGGCGCAAGGGCCTCGATCAGTGCGGCATACACCTTCGGCGTGCCGGCAAGAACGTTTCCGCCCTGCGTGTATTCGGCTCCGACGAGGGTGCCGATGCGTCCTCCGGCCTCCTGGATGAGCAGCGTGCCGGCCGCCGTGTCCCAGGCGCCGAGACCGATTTCCCAGAAGGCATCGACGCGGCCGCAGGCGACATAGGCGAGATCCAATGAGGCGGCACCGGGCCTGCGCACTCCGGCCGTCTCGCACATGACCGTGCGCAGCATCGCCAGATAGGCATCCATGTAGCGCGTGTTCGCCCGATAGGGAAAACCCGTCGCCACGAGGGCTCCCTCGAGGGTCCGCTGCCGGCTTACGCGGATGCGGCGGTTGTCGAGGTGTGCGCCGGAGCCGCGGGAAGCGGTGAAGAGCTCCTGGCGCATGGGATCGTAGACCACCGCGTGCTCGAGCCGGCCCTTCTGCTGACAGGCGATGGAGACCGCGAATACCGGATTGCCGTGCAGAAAGTTCGTGGTGCCATCAAGTGGATCGATGATCCAGACCGTGTCGTTCGTACCGCTTTGGCCGCTCTCCTCGGCGAGGAATGCGTGGTCGGGATAGGAGCTGCGTATGGTTGCGATGATGTCGCGCTCGGCGGCGTGATCGACCTCGCTCACGAAATCATTGCGGCCCTTGGCGGTGACCTGGGAGGCGTCCGAGCCGCGATTGAGACTGCGGACGATCAGCTCGCCGGCGCGGCGTGCCGCGCGAACGGCGATGTTGAGAAGTGCGTGCACGGGAAATAAGCTGCAGAGGCTGAAGCCCCGGATCTGAAGGCGGCGTAAGCCTAGCAGACCCGGCACTCGATTTCCGATTCCGATCTCATGCCCTCAAGCGCCGCCAACATTCGCATCGTGCTCGTCGAGCCCTCACACCCGGGGAACATCGGCGCCGTGGCGCGGGCGATGAAGAACATGGGACTCGAGTCGCTCGTGCTCGTGCGACCGCGCCAGTTTCCGCATGCCGAAGCGACGGCCCGCGCCTCCGGCGCCGAGTCCGTGCTCGCGCAGACGAGCGTCGTGGACACGCTTGCGCAGGCGATCGCGGATTGCGGCTTCATTGCGGCCACGACCTCGCGCGAGCGCGATCAGAACTTCCGCGTCGCTCGATGTGCGCGAGGCCGCGCTGCGCATCGTGCAGGAATCCACGAGCGGCCCCGTCGCCGTGCTCTTCGGTGCCGAGCGAACGGGTCTTCGAATGAGGACCTGGAACCGAGCCATGCGTTGATCCGCATTCCCGCGAGCGATGCCTATCCATCGCTGAATCTTGCGATGGCCGTGCAGATCGTGGCGTACGAGCTGCTGCGCGCTGCCGGCGCGCAAGCGAGTGCGCCGCCGCGCAGCGCTCCCGCTTGCAAGTCCCGAGGAGATGGAGCGTCTGTACCGTCACCTCGAGGAGGTGCTCGAGGAAATCGACTTCCGCGATCGCACACAGAGCGGCACACATCTGATGAGCCGCATCCGGCGCTTTCTGCAGCGCGCCGAGCTCGATCAGAACGAGGTCAACATCCTGCGCGGTATGCTGACTGCAGTGCAAAACGTCGCACGGCGCACGAGGCGTGTGCGGCTGAGTCGATAGGCGAGCCGATCTATCTCGACTACGCGGCGACCACGCCAGTCGATCCGCAGGTCGCGAGCGCCATGCATGCGTGTCTGACGCGCAGGACGGCGTTTCGGCAACCCCGCCTCGAATCACGCCCGAGGTCGGGCCGCCGCCGCCCGCATCGAGCATGCGCGCGCACAGGTCGCGGCGCTCATGGGCGCGGCGCCGCACGAGGTGTATTTCACCTCCGGCGCCACCGAGTCGAACAATCTCGCGTGCTCGGCGTTGCGCGCGCCCAGGCAGACCGGGGGCGCCACATCGTGACGCTCGCGCATCGAGCACAAGTCGGTGCTCGATCCCTGTAACCGCCTCGAGCGCGAGGGCTTTCGCGTCACGTATCTGACTCCCGATCGTCGGGGCGCATCGACCCGCAGGCGCTGCGCGCGGCGCTGCGGCCGGACACCGTGCTGGTCAGTCGATCATGCACGTCAACAACGAGATCGGCGTCATGCAGGACATCGGGCCATCGGGGCGATCTGTCGCGCGCACGGGGTCGCTGTTCCATACCGACGCGGCGCAGAGCGCTGGCAAGCCTCGCGATCGACGTGCACGCGCTGCCAGTCGACCTGCTGTCGTTCACCGCGCACAAGCTCTACGGACCGAAGGGCGTCGGCGCGCTGTACGTTCGCGCCGGCCCGCGCGCTGCTGCAGCCGGTGATCTTCGGTGGCGGCCAGGAGCGTGGCGCTGCGCCCCGGCACGCTGCCGACGCATCAGATCGTCGGGCTTGGGCGTCGCCTGCGAGCTGGCCGCCGAGCTGCGTGCGACCGAGAGCGCGCGCATCGCTGCAGCTGCGCGACCGGCTGTGGGACGGCTCTCGCGCAGCTCGGTGGCGTGCATCTGAATGGAGCTGGCGCCGTCGCGTGGCCGACATCCTCAATGTGTCCTTCGAGGGCATCGAGGGCGAGAGCCTGTGATGGCGTTGCCGGCTCTGGCGGTCTCCACCGGCTCGGCCTGCAACTCCGCGACGGCGGAGCCCTCCGTACGTGCTGCGCGCGCTCGGGCCGCGACACGCACTCGCCGCAGAGTTCACTGCGCTTCAGCGTCGGTCGATTTACGAGCGCGCGGAGATCGATGAGCCGCAGCGAGTGCGTGCGCTCAGGTGCGAGGCTGCGGCGCGCTGCCGCGGCGAGCGCGTACGACGACGAGGGCGCAGTCTCTGCAGCCGCGCCCGCTGCTGGTGCGATATCTGCGGGTGCGCCGGTGGAGCACTCTGCGGCCGATGCGCTCATACCGCTGACGCGTGCGCTCTTGATGGGCTGCCCGGAGCAGGTGCAGCACGCAGCCTCGATGGGACCGTGATCGCAGGAGAAGCGGGCGGGCCCGAGAGCGAATGCTGGGTGCGCTTCTTCCTGCAGGTCGACGGCGACACTGTGAAGGCGGCACGGTTTCTGGCGTTACGGCTGCCCCCATACTCTGGCGGTGGCGGATTGGCTGGCGCGGCGGCTTCGCGGGCCGGACAGCGGCTGGAGGGGCCTCCGGGCACTCCGGCCGACTGGGCGGAGGAGCTCCGGTGCCCCGGTCGAGAAACTCGGCCGACTGCTGGTGGTCGAAGATGCGCTACGGCCTGCTTTGGCTGGCCCGTGTCAAGACGTGATGGCATACTCGTAGACTATGAATGGCCCTGGTAGAATGGAGTCTTATGGCAATTTCACTGACTGAATCCGCTGCGGACCGCGTCGCAGACGTTCCTCGCCTCCGTGGGCGTGGGTGTCGGTCTGCGGCTCGGTGTGCGTAAGACCGGCTGCTCGGGCTTCGCTTACGTCGTTAATTACGCGGACGAGGTCCACCCGGAGGATCTGGTGTTCGAGGATCACGGCGTGAAGGTCTTCGTGGACCCGGCGAGCCTGGCCGTGCTCGATGGCACGATCGTGGACTTCGTCAAGCAGGGCCTGAACGAGGCCTTTCGCTTCCGCAACCCGAACGTCAAGGGCGAGTGCGGCTGCGGCGAGAGCTTCTCAGCGTCTGAGCGCTGCGCCTTGCGGGTATCCGCTGGCAAGCCTTACAGATGCCGGGCACTTACCGCGCGTCCGTCCGGGATGGTGGCCGCGTGCACGTGACGCCCGCGGTAGACCTGCCGCGCCCGTTTTCGGAGCATCGGAGGTTCATGCTTAAATGGCGCTCGAGCGCACCCTGTCCATCGTCAAGCCCGACGGCGTCAGCCGCAATCTGATCGGCGAGGTCTATCGCCGCTTCGAGAAGGCGGGCCTGCGCATCATTGCCGCGCGCATGATGCATCTTGTCGCAGCGCGAGGCCGAGGCTTCTACGCGGTGCACCGCGAGCGTCCGTTCTTCAAGGATCTGGTGCAGCTACATGACCTCCGGTCCGGTCATCGTGCAGGTGCTCGAGGGCGAGAATGCGATCGCGCAAGCACCGCGAGATCATGGGCGCCACCGATCCGAAGAAGGCGGCCCCCGGCACCATCCGCGCCGACCTTGCGCATGAGCATCGAGCAGAACGTGGTGCACGGCTCGGACTGCGCCCGAGACCGCGGCGCAGCGAGATCGCCTACTTCTTCAGCACGACGGAGCTGCACTCCGCGCGGCTGAGCGCCGCACGCGAGCCGCACCGCCATGACGTCACCGGCACACAAGCCGCACTCAATCTGCTCGGGCTGCCGCGCGCAGCGCTGGAGGCGTTCGTGGCGGAGCTGGGCAGCAAGCCCTTCCGCGCCCGCCAGTTGATGAACTGGATCTACAAGCGCGGCGAGGGCTCGATCGCGCAACATGACCGACCTGGCGAAGGATTTCCGCGCGCAGCTCGCGCGAGTCGCCGAAATCCGCACGCCGCGAGATCGTGACCGATGCAGCACTCGGCCGATGGCACGCGCAAGTGGATGCTGAGCGCCGACGCCTCGCAGGCCTTCGAGATGGTGTACATTCCCGAGAACGATCGCGGCACGCTGTGCATCTCCTCGCAGGTCGGCTGCGCGCTGGACTGCTCGTTCTGCTCCACCGCGCAGCAGGGCTTCAACCGCAACCTGAGACCGCCGAGATCGTCGGCCAGGTGTGGCTGGCGAAGCGGGAGCTTGGCGGCTTCGCAGGACGCCGGCGGCGAGCCGCATCGATCACCAACGTCGTGCTCATGGGCATGGGCGAGCCGCTGGCCAATTTCCGCAACGTGTGCCGGCACTGCGGATCTCTCATGGATGACTTCGGGTTCGATCTGTCGCGCCGCCGGGTGACGCTGTCGACCTCGGGCCTGGTGCCGCAGATCTACAAGCTTGCCGAAGAGACCAACGTCGCGCTCGCGGTGTCGCTGCACGCGCCGGACGATGCGTCTGCGCAACGAGCTGGTGCCGATCAACCGCAAGCACCCGATCGCCGAGCTGCTCGAGGCGTGCTGGCACTATCATCGATGAGCAGAACGGCCGCAGCGTCACCTTCGAATATGTGATGCTCGATGGCGTGAACGATTCCCCGGCGCAGGCGCGCGCGCTCGCGCGGCTTGCTGACGGGTCATCCGGCGAAGGTCAATCTGATTCCCTTCAATCCATTTCACCGGCACGCGCTATCGGCGCTCGCCGCCGGCCGCGATCCGCAGCTTCCGCGACGAGCTGATGCACGGCGGCGTGATGGCGACGATCCGGCGCACGCGCGGTGAGGATATCGACGCGGCCTGCGGCCAGCTGGCCGGACGCGTCATCGATCGCACCACGGTGCGCCTGGGCAGCAAGGTCATCGGGCTCAGCGTGCAGTCGTGAGGGAGGGGAGGCTCATGCGAGTGATGCTGGGAGTTTGCCTCGGGCTCGCCCTCGTCGGTTGCGTGACCACTGCACCCGAAAAGTCGAAGTTCGGCTCCACCCAGGATGCGGCCTCCTACAACGTCCAGCTCGGAATCGCCTACATGGAGCAGGGCAATCTCGCGGTGGCGAAGGAGAAGCTCGAGCGGGCGGCCCAGGAAAACGGCAATGATCCGAATGTGCACAGCGCCCTGGCGCTGCTGTATGAGCGGCTCGGCAATCCTGCAGAGGCCGACCGGCAGTTCCGCACCGCGCTGCACCTCGCGCCCCAGAACCCCGAGATCAGCAACAACTACGCGGTGTACCTGTGCCGTACGAATCGTGTCGATGAGGGCGTGCGCAGGCTCCTGGCGGTTGCCAAGAACCCGCTGTATCGAACGCCGGAGGCCGCGTACACCAATGCGGCCGTGTGCTTGCGCAGCGTCCATCGCGATGAGGAGGCCGAGCGCAGCCTCATGACGGCTCTGCAGATCCGCCCAGGGTTTGCGGAGGCGGCATTTCAGCTCGCGGATCTCGACCTGCAGCACGGACGGCTTGCATCGGCCCGCACGCGAGTCGATGCATTCGTGGGCCGCTACACGGCGACGCCGGAGATACTGATGCTCGGCGTCAAAGTGGCGCGCGCACAAGGCGACAGGCTTGCCGCCGAACGTTATGCGCGCCGTCTGCGCGTGGACTTTCCCGACTCGGAGCAGACGCGCTCACTCTCCGAGAGCGGCGTGAGCGGTTAAGCGGTGGCAGCCGACGTGGCAAGCGAGACACAAAGCGGCATCGGCGCGCGTCTGCGCGCTGGCCGTGAGCGCACCAAGCTGTCGCTGCTGCAGGCGGCGGAGAAGCTGCACGTCGATCCGCAGGTGCTCGAGGCGCTCGAGGCGGAGCGCTTCGGCGAGCTCGGCGCCACGGTCTTCGTGCGAGGCCATCTCCGGCGCTACGCGGAGCTCGTACGCGAGTCGGGGCTCGAGCTGCAGAACCTGTACACCGCAAGCACCGCGGTCCCGGCGCCACCGGACCTCACCCGGGTACCGAGCATGGCGAGCGATCCGCGCCGGCCGCTCATCGGCGGTGTGATGGTGATCATTGCCGTCGGTGTCATCGGTAGTGCGTGGTGGGTCATCGAGAACTATCGCTCGCCGCTTCCCATACCAGTTGCGACGGCGCCGGAAAACGCAGCGCCGCCCGCGCAGTCCCCGCCCCGCGCTCAGGGGCCGGCGGTCGTCGCGGCCCCCGTGGCGGCACCGGTCCCCGCCGCCGTCGCATCGGTGACGCCGGGCAGTGCTTCGCCTTCGGCGCCAGCGGACAAGGCCGACTCCGAGGCCGCGAGCGCGCACCGACCCGATGAGGCGGATCATCGTACCGTCGCCATCACGTTGCACTTCACGTCGGACAGCTGGGCCGAGGTTTACGACGGACACGGCGAGCGATTGTTCTATGACATCGGCTCGGCCGATTCCGTCCGCAAGCTGAGTGGCCTTGCGCCCCTTCGCGTGGTGCTCGGCAATGCGCCGGGCGTTGCGCTCGAGGTGAACGGTCACGCGATGGCGGTGCCGAGCGGCGAGACGCACGACGGCAGCGCGCAATTTCAGGTGAGCCGTTCCGGCCGCGTCATGCCAGCCCGACTTGCGGGCACGGACGGACAGCGGCGATGACCGCGAGCTAGGCGTGGCTGCTCCCATTCAGTCGCTTCGCGGCATGAACGATGTGCTGCCGGGGGAGGTCGACCTCTGGCAACACCTCGAGCGCGTCCTGCGCGATCTGCTGGCTGCCTATGGCTATGCGGAGATCCGCGTGCCCATCCTCGAGAACACGCAGCTCTTCGAGCGCGCGATCGGTGAGCACACCGACGTCGTTGAGAAGGAGATGTTCACCTTCAAGGACGACGATGAAAGTGTCACCCTGCGCCCGGAGGCAACGGCCGGCATCGCGCGGGCACTCATCTCGAACGGCATGCTGCGCGGTGCCCGGCACAAGCTGTGGTGCATGGGCCCGATGTTCCGGCATGAGAAGCCGCAGAAAGGCCGCTACCGCCAGTTCCACCAGGTTTCGGTGGAGGCCGTCGGATTCCCCGGTCCCGATGCCGACATCGAGCTCATCGCTTTCATGGCGAGGCTGTGGCGCACGCTTGGCATCGAGCGCGTGCGCCTGCAGATCAACTCGCTCGGCACGCCAGATTCGCGGCGCCTGTATCGCGCCGCGCTGAGCGATTATTTGCGGGCCAGCGAATCGCGGCTCGATGCCGACAGTCGTCGCCGTCTCACGAGCAATCCGTTGCGTATCCTCGACAGCAAGCTACCGGAGACGCAGGCGCTCGTCGCGGGCGCGCCGCTGCTCACGGAGTTTCTGGATGCGGAGTCGCGCGCGCACTTCGATAGCTTGTGCAGCGCGTTGCGGGCAATCGGGATCCCCTTCGAGGTCAATCCGCGGCTGGTGCGCGGGCTCGATTACTACAGTCGCACCGTGTTCGAGTGGATCACCGATGCGCTCGGGTCGCAGGACGCCGTGTGCTCCGGAGGACGCTACGATGGGCTCATCGAGCAGCTCGGCGGGGAGCCGACGCCCGGCGTCGGCTTTGCGATGGGCATCGAGCGTGCCGTGCTGTTGCTGCGTGATGCCGAGCGCAGCGCCGAGGCACCGCCGGCTGACGTTTACCTCATATCACAGGGCGCGCAGACCGCTGCCCATGCCCTGCAGCTCGTGGAGCGGCTGCGCGATACCCTGCCGCAGTTCCGCTTCGAGGTGGGCCTCGGAGGAGGGAACTTCAAGGCGCAGTTCCGCCGCGCGGACAGGAGTGGGGCCACGCTCGCCCTGATCCTGGGGGAGCAGGAGCTCGCACGGGGTAGCGCGGCATTGAAACCTTTACGCGACGAATCGGGTCAGAGCGAGTGTCTGCTTGCCGAGCTGCCGGCCCGGATCGAGACGTTACTTGGGGGGGCAGCGAGGAGAACGGACGGTGGATGAGTATCTGTCGGAGAAAGAGAAATGGGAGGCTCTGGTTGCATCAGTTCGAGACAACGCGCCCTGGATCGTGGCGGGGCTCGCGATCGGTGCGCTGGCGGTCGGCGGGTGGCGGTGGTGGCAATCCCACACCGCGCAGCAGGCTCTCGATGCGACCAGCCGCTACGAACAGATCCTGGCTGCTTTCGACCGGAACGATCAGACGCACGCGTTGACTCTCATCGACGAGCTGAGCCGCGCTCATGTGCACTCCCCGTACGTCGACCTGTCGAATCTGGCAGCCGCGCGGGTCTTCGTGGAGACGGCAGAGCTCGATCGGGCCGCGGCGCGCCTGAAAACCGTCATGGAGAACTCCCGCGATCACGAGCTCGCCCAGATCGCGCGCCTGCGGCTGGCGCGTGTGCAGCTCTCGCAGGGGAAACCCGATGAGGCGCTCGCGACGCTCGGCTCGGGCAACGAGGATGCATTTGCGGGGCCCTATCATGAGGCGCGTGGCGATGCTTACTTCGCCAAGGGCGACAACGCGGGAGCGTTGAAGGAATATCAGGCGGCACGGACTGCCGGTGCCGGGACATCCGCGGAGAACCCAGTGCTTAATCTCAAGATCAACGATCTGTCCTCACCCAAGCCGTCCACGCAGGCGCCTGCGACGGCGGCGGCCAAGTAGACCATGCGCAAACTGACGATCGCTCTCGCACTGCTCGCACTCGTTGCGTGCTCGAAGGACAAGGACGTCGATAAGCCGGCGCTGCTGGTCGGCTTCCCGGCGACGCTGAGCGTACAGCGTGTTTGGGCAGCCAGCGTCGGCGGAGTCAAGACGCCCATGCGCCTCGGTCTGGGCCTTGCCGTGCTGAACGGTAAGGTTTATGCGGCGGGTCGCGGCGGCGAAGTCGCTGCCTTCGACGTTGCGACGGGCCACAGGGTCTGGGCAGCGCGCACGAAGCTCGGTCTCGGTGGCGGCACGGGTGCGGATGACGACCTGGTGGTCGTCGGATCCACGGATGGAGATGTGGTCGCGCTCGGCACATCGGATGGCGCCGAGCGCTGGCGCACGAATGTGGGCGCGGAGATTCTTTCGGCGGCCGCGGTGACGCCCCGGATCGTGGTCGTGCGGGCGGTCGATGGAAAGCTGCACGGTCTCGCCCCGGCCGACGGGCACGAGCTGTGGCAGCTGCAGCAGCCGGTACCGCGCCTCTCGCTGCGCGGCACTTCACACCCGGAAATGGCGGGTGACCTTGCGATCTGCGGCTTTGACAACGGCAAGCTCGTCGCGGCCAATATCATCGACGGTACGAGCGCGTGGGAAACCATCATCGAGCCGCCCCACGGCAAGACCGAGCTTGAGCGACTGGTGGACGTCGATGCCGCCGCAAAGATCGCCGGCAATGACGTCTACGTGGTCGGCTTCCAGGGCAAGGTGGCGATGCTCGCGCTCGACACCGGGCAGATCTGGTGGTCGCACGAAGCCTCGAGCTATCGCGGCCTGGACATCGACGATGATGCGATCTACGTGTCGACCGCCGAGGGCGATGTCGTCGCGCTGCGCCGGCGCACGGGGGCGGAGCTGTGGCGTCAGAGCGCGCTCGCGCATCGCGGGCTGTCCGCGCCTGCGGTCGCTCCCAATGCAATCATCGTGGCGGACTACCAGGGCTACGTTCACTGGCTCGACAAAGCGAGCGGTGCCATCCTCGGCCGAGCGCAGAGCGGTAAGGCGCGTGTCACCAACACGCCGGTCGCGGTCGAGGATCGCGTGCTGGTCATCAATGATCGTGGCGAGATCAGCGCATTCCAGGCGAAGCCGCTGGCCGCCGCGGAGCACGCCAAGCCCAACGGCAAGGTCCGCTAGCGAGGCCACGCTGGCCGCGGAGCGCGGCGGAGAGGTGCAGTGCTTCCGGTCATCGCGCTCGTCGGCCGCCCCAATGTCGGCAAGTCGACGCTGTTCAATGTCCTGACGCGTACCCGTGCGGCCATCGTTGCCGACGTCCCCGGCGTCACGCGCGATCGTCAGTATGGTTTCGGGCGATGCGGGCCGCACGCCTTCGTGGTCATCGACACGGGTGGCTTGATCGAGAATCCGGTCGGTATCGAGGCGCAGATGCGCGCTCAGACCGAGCGGGCAGTCGCCGAGGCAGACCGGCTGGTGCTGATCACGGACGCACGCGCCGGGCTGACTTCGCAGGACGAGTTCATTGCACGCGAGCTGCGTCGGTCGGGCAAGCCCATCACCCTGGCCGTCAACAAGGCCGAAGGACTCGACGCAGCGCTCGTCGCGTCCGAGTTCCATGAGCTCGCGATCGGCGAGCCGCAGGCGATCTCGGCCAGTCACGCTCGCGGCTGCCTCGAGCTCATGGACCACGTTCTCGCGGGACTCGAGACGGCCGATGCCGAAGCGCCGATGCCCGATGCAATCCGCATTGCAGTGATCGGGCGTCCCAACGTCGGCAAGTCAACGCTCGTCAATCGACTGCTGGGAGAGGAACGGGTCATTGCGAATGCCGAGCCGGGCACGACCCGCGACAGTATTTTCGTGCCGTTCCGGCGCGACGAGCGCGATTTTCTGCTCATCGACACGGCAGGCGTTCGCCGGCGCTCCAAGGTCGAGGACGCGGTCGAGCGGGTGAGCGTCGCCAAGACGCTGCAGGCGATCGATGAAGCGCACGTCGTGGTGCTCGTACTCGATGCCCACGACACGGTCGCAGAGCAGGATGCGAGCGTGCTGGGTCTCGCACTCGAGCGCGGCCGCGCGCTTCTCATCGCGGTCAACAAATGGGACGGCATTGCGCCCGAGCAGCGCGAGGACATCCGTCGTCAACTTTCGCTCAAGCTCGATTTCGTGCCGTTTGCGCCGCATTTCTTCATCTCGGCTCGCCACGGCACCGGCGTCGGGGAGCTCATGCAGGCCGCCGTGCGCGCCTACGAGGCGGCGATGCGCGAGATGCCCACACCCGCGCTCACACGCACGCTCGAGCGGGCGCTGATTGCGCACCAGCCGCCGCTCGTGCGTGGCCGGCGCATCAAGCTGCGCTATGCCCATCAGGGCGGGAAGAATCCACCGCGCATCATCGTGCACGGCAATCAGACCGCATCGGTCCCGGTTGCGTATGCGCGCTATCTGAGCAATGTGTACCGCAAGAGCTTCGACCTGTTCGCAACGCCCGTGGCCATGGAGTTTCGGACTGACCAGAATCCCTACTCGAAAGGTTCGAAAGGAGCGAAAGGTGTGAAAGGTGTGAAAGGTTCGAAGGGCGCCAAAGGCCCGGCTTCGCGCAAAGCGAATGGGCGCCGCACACGGCGCCGGCGGGGCTGATCAGGGCGCCGCGGCGGGCGCCAGGAACAGCGCCGGATCCACATAGGTGTGATTGAGCACGATGGCCCAGTGAAGATGCGGGCCCGTGACGCGTCCCGTCTTGCCCACGCGTCCGATGACCTGTCCGGCGCGCACTCGCTCGCCGACCTTCACGCTGAACGCGCTCAGATGGCAGTAGAGCGTGATGAGACCCTCGCCGTGATCCACGAAAATGGTGTTGCCGTTGAAGAAGAAGTTGCCGATGTCGATCACCCGTCCATCAGCCGGCGCGATGACGGGCGTACCGAGCGGAGCGGCGATATCCATCCCCGTGTGCGGATTGCGTGATTCGCCGTTGAAGACGCGGCGCAGCCCGAATGAGCTCGAGCGCGGACCGGGAACGGGCGCGAGCATGCGCAGCGTTGCAGGCAGCGCGTTCGAGTAGGTGCCCACGGCCTTGCCGATGCGCACGCGCTCCCCCTCGAAGCGCTTCAGATCCTTGGGCGACAGATTGACCTGACTCGGCGGCACGCTGAGACGCTGCACCGTATAGGCCTTGTCCGTGATCTGAAATTCGGCGTGCGTCGGGGCACGTCCGGCTTGCTCGATCGTGATCGACGCAGGCCCGGGCGCGGCGGAGAGCGGCAGCCCGACCACCGCGATCCACTGGTCCGCTTGGTGCAGCACCAGCGTCCGGTTGCCCTCGAAGGCGACGACCGGAGCCGGCTCCGCCGCCGCATCGAGTGTCAGCGTGAGTACACCGCCGGGCACGATCTCCTCTTGAGGCAGCTCGGGATGCGGCGCGCTGGCGGCCGCAAGTGGCAGGGCCAGCAGGTAGAGCCAGCATTTCCTGAAGGACGGGCTCACTGCGAGGAGGGCTCTTCCTCGATCGGCTCGACGACTCGCGCGCGCACGATCCCGCGCGCCAGTCGTGCCCGAATGCTCTCTCCGGGAACGAGTGAGCGCGAGTCCGTCACCAGGGCGCCATCGGCTTCTCGAGTGACGATCGCAAAGCCGCGATCGAGCGTGGCGAGCGGACTCACCGCATGCAGTGCGCGCTGCGCCAGGCTCATACGGTGGGCGGCGCTTGCGAGCCGTCGCGCAAGCGCACTTTCCAGGCGGGCACCGAGCGCATCCTGGCGTGCACAGTAGGCACGCAGATCCATCTCGGGCGAGTGGCGCGCCAGGCGCTCGGCGATGTCACTCAGACGGCTCCTGTGACGATGCATTGAGCCACGCAGTGCACCGGTGAGGCGCTGTTCGAGGTCATCGAGCCGCTGTGTCTGCTGCTCGATGCGCACGCCGGGATGCGTCACACGCAAGCGCGCGGCGAGATTCTCGAGCCGTTGCGAGCACGTGCGCAGCTCACGCCGCGCGGCCACGGCGAGCCGCTGCTGAGTTTTCGCGAGCGCATCGAGACAGGCATTGCGATCGGGCGCCGCGAGTTCCGCGGCTCCCGAGGGGGTCGGCGCGCGGGCGTCCGCCACCAGATCTGCAATGGTGAAGTCGATCTCATGCCCGACTCCGGCTACCACGGCGATCGTCGAAGCGCGGATCGCGCGCGCGACACGCTCGTTGTTGAACGCCCAGAGGTCCTCGAGCGAGCCGCCGCCGCGCGCGAGAATGAGCACATCACACTCCGCCCGAGCGGAGGCGAGCTTCAGCGCTGCGACGATCGAGGGCGCTGCCGCCGCGCCTTGCACGTTGGCTGGATAGATCAGCACACGCGCGGGCGGAAAGCGCCGCTGCAGAATGTGCAGCACGTCGCGCACGGCGGCGCCGGTCGGGGAGGTGATGATGCCGATGCGCTTCGGAAAGCGAGGCAAGGAGCGCTTGTGCTCGAGCGCAAAAAGACCCTCGGCCGCAAGCTTTGCCTTGAGCCGCTCGAACTCGCGCCGAAGCGCACCGATGCCGGCTTCCTCGAGATGCTCGGCGATGAACTGAAAGTCCCCGCGCGGCTCATAGAGCGTCACCCGCCCGCGCGCGAGAACGTGCTGGCCCGCTCGCGGCGTGAATCCGATGCCGGTGTTTTTTGTGCGGAACATTGCGCAGCGCAGCTGCGCATCGCGATCCTTCAGCGAGAAGTACCAGTGCCCGGAGCTGGGCTGAGAGAAGTTCGACAGCTCGCCCTCGACCCAGATCACCGCGAGGCCCCGCTCGATGAGCATCCGCACCTCGCGGTTGAGGCGCGAGACGGTGTACACGTTTCGTTCGGGACGAGCCTGCGCCGGAGTGGTCACGTCAAGGTCGTCTCTGGAAGGTCGATTTGAAGACGACACCGTCCTTCATGACGAAGGCAACGTTTTTGAGCTCGCTCACATCGCGAAGCGGATCGCCCGTGACCGCGATCAGATCCGCGAACGCGCCGGGTGCGACGACGCCCACCTGCCCGCGCTTGCCAAGGAGCTCCGCGCCGCGGGAAGTCGCTGACTGGATCGCCTGCATGGGCGTCATGCCGAACTCGACCTCGCGTGCGAACTCCTGCGCGATCGGCTCGGACCACGGAAATCCGCCCACGTCGGTGCCGAAGGCAATTTTCACACCTGCGCGCAGCGCCTTCTGAAAGGAGACACCGTGCACGGCGATGCGCTTGCGATCGCGCTGGCCCTCGGGTGTGTCTGCCGGAGCCGGGTCGTAGTAATACACGGCCAGCGTCGGAACGAGCCAGGTGCCCTGGCGCAGCATCTGCTGGATCTGCGCGTCAGTGATCTCGAGGCCATGCTCGATGGAATCACAACCGCCATCGAGCGCACGCTGCAGTCCAATGCCGTTGTACGCATGACAGGCGACCTTCCTGCGCCAGCCGTGCGCCTCATCGACGATCGCGTGCAGCTCCTCGACGGTGAGGGTCGGCTGCGATACGAGCGCGCCTTGCTCATCGACCCACGAGCGGTGCGTCATGTAGACCTTGATCCAGTCCGCGCCGTGATCGAGCTGCTCGCGCGCCGCCTTGCGGGCCTCCACAGGTCCATCGATCAGCTGTGATCCTTTGGGCACCTCAATTTCCGGCGCATAGCCATCGAGGTTATAGCCCCCTGTCGATGAGATGGAGCGCGTCGCGACGAGCATGCGGGGACCCGGGATGTAGCCTTCATCGATCGCCTGTTTGATGCCGACGTCGCCGTATCCTGCGCCTTCGGTTTCCACATCGCGGATCGTGGTGAAGCCTTGCTCGAGCGCGCGGCGCGCCGCGACCACTGCGCGGGCGACACGATATGAGGCCGGAAACTTCAGGAGCTGGATGTCGTAGCCGCCCGCTGCCGGATCCTCGCCCTGCAGGAAGATGTGCGTATGCGAGTCGATGAGTCCGGGCAGCACCGTCGCCCCGCCGAGGTCGATCACCTCGGCACCCTGTGGCGCAGGTTGCGCGCCGCTCGCTCGCACTTCGGCGATGCGATTGCCGCGAATCAGGATCTCGATGCTCGAGCGCGGATGCTCGCTCGTGCCATCGATCAGCGCGCCCGCTTTCACGAGCACGACATGGCTTGCCGCATTCCCCTGCGCCTGCGGCACCGGATTCTGCGCCAGGCAGGGCGTGGCCAAGGACCACAGGATGACTGACAGTAAGATGTGCGAGCGCATGCCTGGATTATAGGGCAGCGAAGCGCGTCAGGATCGATCGCGCAGCCAGCCGACGATTCGCTCGGGCACTGTACGTGCGGCGTTGCGGCTCACGTACATGCCGATATGCCCGGTGTCGACGGCCATCTCGGTGTAGTCGCGGCTGCCGATGCGGGCTCGCAGCGCCGTGGAGGCGGCAGGCGGCACGATGTGGTCCTTGCTGGCAAAGATATTGAGCACGGGCAGGCGCAGTCGGCCGAGCGATACCGGATGGGCGCCGAAGCGCAGCGTGCCCTCGATGAGGCGATTCTCCTGATAGAACCAGCGCACGAACTGCTCGAAGGCGTTCGCGGCCTGATCAGGCCCATCGAAGATCCAGCGCTCCATGCGCGCGAACGTCTCGAGCGCGCCGGGATCGGCCGACTGCCCGAGCACCTCGACGTACTTCTGCTGCATCAATCTGAAAGGTCGCAAGGACAGGAACATCGCCGTCAGAACGCTGCCGGGTAGATTGCCGAGTCGGCGCATCGACTCCAGATCGAGCGGACGCACCCACTTCGAGAGCAGATCATCGGGTGTCTTGAAATCAACCGGCGTCACCATGGTCACGAGGTTCGCGACGTTCCGAGGATGCAGCGCGCAATAGCACAGACTGAAGGTTCCACCCTGGCACACGCCCAGCAAGTTGAGTCGCCTCAGCCGATGCGCGCTGATGACGTGTCGCACGCACTCATCGAGATACCCCTCGATGTAGTCGCTGAGGCCGAGGTCGCGATCTGCATCGTCGACTCGGCCCCAATCGATCAAATAAACCTCGAGTCCGGCCGCAAGCAGCCGCTCGATGAGCGAGCGCCCCGGCTCGAGATCGAGTATCTCGGGACGATTGACGAGCGCGTAGCAGATCAGGATCGGCGCCACCTTGAGCGCACGCGCCGAGGGCAGCCGGCAGATATCGATAGAGGACGACCTTGTCCTTGCGCCACACCGGCTCGCGCGGCGAGCAGCCGCTCGAGAATGCAGTCTGACCCGGTGCGAGGCTCGTTGCGACCGCGAGCATTCGCTCGCCGAGCTCGCGCCAGATGGCATCGAAGGGACTCGGGTTGCCGCTCATGCGGACTTGCGGCGGCTGCGCCGGGCGGCCTTCCGAGCTTTGCGCTTCCTGGCCGGCTTGGGTGTGCGCTTCGGCCGTATCTGCGACTCGAGCTCATCGACACGCCGGTACAGCACGTTTAATTCCGTGCGTGTGGGCAGATCAAAAGCGTGCGCAACGTCGTCGGCGTGGCGGCGCACTTCGGCGGTCAGCGCGACGGTCGCATTGATCAGCACGGCCTGATCCTCGCAGTAGCGGGGCGAGGCTGCGATTTCGGCGTAGGCGTTCTCGGCGCACTCGATCCAGGCCTCATAATGGCGGCTCACCGCGGCAGGCTCCGGCGACGGAGCCGCGCCTCCCATACGTGCCATGAATTGCCGGCCGGCCACCTGCGCGATCGCCGCCCAGTGAGCCGCGAGGCGCGATTGTGCCGCGGTCCACTCGCCCAGAAGCTTCTGTACACGCGCGCCGTGCTGATTCGCGGCGAGCCATCCGCTCGTGAGGGGATGCGCCTGGCGCAGCCAAACGGCCACCTGCTCGGCCAGCGAGCCCGCGAGTGTGTGCGCGGCCTGACCCGCCGGGCCTGGATTGACACCGCTCGCCCACAGCTGCCGCAGCCAGCTCTGATAGGCCTCGACGGCGGCCGCGAAAGCTCGGCCGGTCGGGTCCCCGCGCTGCGCTTGCTCGCTCACCATGTTGTATGCACTGCCAAAATTTCAGTAAGCCCGGGGATCCCCGGTGACTCGGAAGGTTGCGATTTTACCGAGCAAAGCCACTTATTTCTCGAATCTGCGATCCGCTTCGCGATGCCCGCGGGACATTGTGCGCCGCATACAGTACGATGCGGACGTCACGGTAGCCGAGCAGAATGCGGCTATGGCCGAAGAACGCATCATTCGAAAATACGCCAATCGCCGCCTGTACGATTCCGCGGCCAGTCGTCATGTCACCCTCGACGACATTCGCCGCCTGATCGGTGCCGGCGAGCGCGTCAAAGTCGTCGACGACAAGAGCGGTGAGGACATCACGCGCTCGATCCTCCTGCAGATCATTTCGGCGCAGGAGCAGTTCGGCACTCCGGTGCTGAGCATGCAGCTGCTCGAGGCGCTGATTCGATTCTACGGCAATCCCGTGCAGGAGATGCTGACGAAGTATCTCGAGCAAAGCATCGGCAGCCTGCTGCGCCAGCAACAGGTCATGCGCGCCGAGATGGCGAAGGTGCTGGAGTCGCCGATGGCGCCGATGGCGGATCTCGCACGTCAGAACATGGAGCTGTGGGCGAAGCTGCAAGCCTCGATGCTGTCGACGTTCTCACCCGCGGCTGCAACGCCCGAACCAAAGCCCGCCGAACCTTCGGCCAAGCCGCATTCGGGAAAGCGGCGCGGCTGATTCTTTCTCGTCCAGCAAGAAACGGAGTCGATGACTGTGGAGCTGCAGGGTAAAACCGTGCTCATCACGGGTGCCGGTCGAGGCATCGGACGCGCTCTCGCGCTGTTCTTCGCAACACGGGGCGCGCATCTCGCGCTGCTCGATACCAATGCCGATGATCTGAGCGAGACGGCCTCGCAGTGTGCGCCGCACGGCGTGCGCACACGCACCTACGTCGGCAACGCCGCCCACGAAAGCGACGTGAGCGTCGCGCTCGATCGGATCGTGGATGACTTCGGCGGGCTGGATGGCCTCATCAACAACGCGGGTATCGTGCGCGATGCGATGCTGGTGCGCGTCAAAGACGGCCAGGTCGTCGGCAAGATGACCCTCGAGCAGTGGCAGGCCGTCATTGACGTCAACCTGACCGGGGTGTTCCTGTGCGCACGCGAGGCTGCCGAGCGCATGATTCGTTCGAAGCGCGGCGGGGTCATCGTCAACATCTCGAGCATCTCGCGCGCCGGGAACATCGGGCAGACGAACTACAGTGCCGCCAAAGCGGGCGTTGCGGCGATGACCGTGACCTGGGCCAAGGAGCTCGCGCGGTACAACATTCGCGTGGCAGCAGTCGCTCCAGGCTTCGTGCGCACACCGCTCGTTGAGGGAATGAAGGCTGAGGCGCTGGCCAAGGTCACCGCGCCGGTGCCGCTTGGCCGGCTCGGCGAGCCCGCCGAGATCGCCCGTACCGTCGGGTTTATTTTCGAGAACGACTTCGTGACGGGGCGCTGCCTCGAGGTCGATGGTGGCTTACGGCTCTGATTTAGTATGCGGTGCGTAAAAACAAATCAGGTTGTATGTTATAAACATGATATAAATCAATAGCATAGAGTATAAATAGCATACGACAATATTTCTCTTGCACTGCATACAAAACTGAGTAGAATGGCTCCCGCAGTCAGCCAGGAGCCCACCATGAACGAGAAGACATTTGACCCCACCACTTGGACCGATGCGTATCGTGACACCTTCGCGACGGTCAACAAGGCGCAAGAGCAGGCTTTCAAGGCGCTCGAGCGATTTGCCCGTTTCCAGTACGCCGTCGCCGGCGATTATCTCGATGCGAGCATTGCGCACGCCCAGGCGGCTCTCGCCGTGAAGACACCTGCAGAGCTGCTGGCCAAGCAGACTGAGGTCGGCACGCGACTCGGGGAGAAGCTGCGCTCACGTGTGCAGGAATTCGCGACCCTCGCCACCGAAGTCCAGGGTTCGATGACGAGCTTTGCGACCGAAGCCGCTCAGCGCGCGACCGCGACCGCCAAGAAGGCCGCGTAACCGCTAGTCGAAGTATCCGAAGGGGCGGCCCCGCGGGGCCGCCCTTTTTGTTTTTTGCGCCCGCAGTGCACGCCTGCGAGCGCCTGCACTTATGATGCGCGTGTCCCCTGCGCCGCGTGAGGCGATGCTCATGGCTGCCGACACCGATCCGAACGAGCGCTCGCAGACCCACTCTGAGGCGGACACCCGTCGGGATCTCGAGCGCCAGCTGCGCGCCCAGCTCGCCGCGGTGACCGGAGGGCTCGCGCCGGAGGATTACTCGCAGGCATTTTGGAACTGGTACTTGAACGCGAGCCGCGAGCCCGACAAGCAGCTCGCCCTCGTCCAGAGCGCGTGGGCGAAGGCGCTCGACACCTGGCAGTTCGCAGCAAGTGCGGCAAGCGGTGCCCCCGCATCGGGCGCTCCTCCTCAGCCGCAAGGCGCATCCGCCTTCAGCGACCCGAGCTGGAACGTGTGGCCGTTCAATCTCTACGCGCGCTCCTATTTGAACTGGGCGAGCTGGATGCAGGAAGCACTCGCTGCCGGTTCCGGCAGCTCACAGGCCGATGCGAGCCGCATGCGATTCGCGACCCAGCAGCTGCTCGATGCGGCTTCACCGGCCAATTTTCTGCAGACCAATCCCGAGCTGCTCGAGAAGACCGTGCAGGAATCGGGACAGAATCTCGTGCGGGGATTGCAGAACTGGCTCGAGGATGCCCAGAGCGCGCTGACGGGACAGCGGCGCCGCTCGGGCGAATTCGAGGTGGGGCGCGACGTGGCGATCACGCCCGGCAAGGTGATCTACCGCAATCGCCTCATCGAGCTGTTGCAGTACGCCCCGCAGACCGAAAGCGTGTATGCGGAGCCCGTGCTGATCACGCCCGCATGGATCATGAAGTACTACATCCTCGATCTGTCGGCGCGCAATTCTCTGGTGCGCTATCTGGTCGAGAAGGGACACACGGTTTTCGTGGTCTCCTGGAAGAATCCGACGAGTGCCGATCGCGAGCTCGGCATGGACGACTACCTCAAGCTCGGGTTTCAGGACCCGCTCGATGCGGTGAGCCGCGTGGTGCCTGATCGGCGCGTGCATGCGGTGGGCTATTGCATCGGCGGCACTCTGCTTTCGATCGGCGCGGCCGCGCTCGCGCAACGCGGCGACCTGCGTCTTGCGAGCGTCACGCTCCTTGCGGCCCTGACCGATTTCAGCGAGCCCGGCGAGCTCTCGGTGTTCATTACGCCCGCGCAGCTCGCCATGCTCGAGGCGATGATGAGCCAGAAGGGCGTGCTCGAGAGCGAGCGCATGGCGGCGGCGTTCACGCTGCTGCGCTCGCGCGACCTGCTGTGGGCTCCCGCCGTCAACAACTACATTCGTGGCGAGCGCACCAAGCCCAACGACCTCATGGCGTGGAACGCGGATGGCACGCGTATGCCGCGGCGCATGCACACCGAGTATCTCGAGCGGCTGTATTTGAAGAACGAGCTCGCGCAAGGGCAGTTCAGCGTGCACGGATCCCAGATCGACCTCAAGGCCATACAAGTGCCGATGTTCGTCGTCGGCACCGAGACTGATCACGTAGCGCCCTGGCGCGCGGTCTACAAGGTGCGCGCCCTGACCGGGTCCAAGGACTACAGCTTCCTTCTGACGAGCGGCGGTCACAATGCCGGGATCGTCAGTGGGCCGGCCCACCCGAAGCGCAGGTTTCGCCTGCGCACCTGGAACAATGCGCACGACACGCTGTCGAGCGATGAGTGGCTCGCAAGCACGCCCACACAGTCGGGCTCCTGGTGGCCTGCATGGCAGAGTTGGCTCGTCGCTCACTCGAGTCCCGAGCGCATCGCCGCGCGCGCCATCGGCGCAGACCCTCAGGCGCCGAGCGCCGAGCTCGAGGATGCCCCGGGCCGCTACGTGCGCGAATAGAACGCTTTCATATTTCACAAGGGGAACTCACGATGACCACGCAGACGCCACGTATCGCGTACGTCACCGGTGGCATGGGCGGAATCGGCACGGCTATCTGCAAGCGTTTGTGCCGCGAGGGACACACCGTGATCGCAGGCTGTGGCCCGGGCTCGATGCGCAGGGAGCGCTGGCTACGCGACATGGCCGCCGAGGGCTACAAAGTCTCCGCCTCCGAAGGTAACGTCGCTGACTGGGAGTCGACCAAGCGGGCCTTCGAGGTCGTTCGAGCCGAGGTCGGCCACATCGACATTCTGGTGAACAATGCCGGCATCACGCGTGACGGCACATTCAAGCAAATGAGCTTCTCGGACTGGCATGCGGTGATGGACACCAATCTCAACTCGCTGTTTCACGTCACGAAGCAAGTCATCGAGCCCATGCTCGAGCGCGGCTGGGGCCGCATCGTCAACATCTCCTCGGTCAATGGACAGCGCGGCCAGTTCGGACAGACCAATTACTCGACGGCCAAAGCCGCCATTCACGGCTTCACTATGGCGCTCGCGCAAGAAGTGGCTTCCCGCGGTGTGACCGTCAACACCGTCTCACCGGGCTACATCGGCACCGACATGGTGAGGGCCATCAAGCCCGAGCGGCTGGAGAAAATCGTCGCGACGATTCCGATCAAGCGTCTGGGTGAACCGGATGAGATCGCATCGATCGTAGCCTGGATCGCATCGAACGAATCGGGTTACGCGACCGGCGCCGACTTCTCGCTGAACGGCGGCATGCACATGGCGTGAGGCGCGGCGGCGCCTCCTGGCTGGCTCGCCGTTTACGTGCGGGCGGCTCTCGCGTAAGATTGGCGGTTTTAGCCGCCCCCGCGGCGTTATCCGCAAAGCCTGGACGAGCGATGCGAATCCTCCAAGAGGCCTTGACCTTCGATGACGTCCTTTTAGTTCCGGCGTACTCGGAAGTCCTGCCACGCGAAGTCGATCTCTCCAGCCAAGTCACGCGCCGAATTCGAGTCAACCTGCCGCTGCTTTCGGCCGCCATGGACACGGTCACCGAAGCGCGTCTTGCGATCACCATCGCGCAGGAAGGCGGCCTCGGCATCATTCATAAGAGCATGTCGATCGAGGCGCAGGCCGCAGAGGTCGACCGCGTCAAGAAGTTCGAAAGCGGTGTCATCAAGGACCCCATCACCGTCTCCCCGGACACGACGATCCGTCAGGTGATCGAGCTCACGCGCTCGCGCGGCATCTCCGGTGTTCCGGTCGTGCGCGGCAAGAGGGTGGTCGGCATCGTCACGCATCGTGACCTGCGCTTCGAGGAAAAGCTCGACGCCCCCGTCTCGAGCGTCATGACGCCCAAGGAGCGGCTGATCACGGTGCGCGAGAACGCACCGAAGCAGGAAGTCCTCGGGCTGCTGCACCGTCACCGCATCGAGAAAGTGCTGGTCGTCAACGGGGATGACGAGCTCAAGGGCATGATCACGGTCAAGGATTTCCAGAAGGCGACGGAATTCCCGCGCGCCTGCAAGGATGAAGGTGGCCGGCTGCGCGTCGGTGCTGCGGTCGGCACCACGCCCGACACACTCGACCGCATCGCCGCGTTGCGCGATGCGGGGGTGGATCTCATCGTCGTGGATACCTCTCACGGGCACTCGCGCGGCGTCATCGAAACGGTCGGCCGTATCAAACAGCGTTGGTCGGAGCTGCAGGTCATCGCGGGCAATATCGTCACGCCGGATGGGGCGCGTGCGCTGGTCGATGCCGGTGCCGATGCGGTGAAAGTGGGAATCGGTCCGGGCTCGATCTGCACCACCCGCGTCGTCGCAGGTGTGGGTGTACCGCAGATCTCTGCCGTCGCCAATGTCGCCGAGGCGCTGAAGGCCACCGATGTGCCGCTGATCGCGGATGGTGGAATTCGTTACTCGGGAGATCTTGCCAAGGCCATCGTGGCGGGCGCTCACTGCGTCATGATCGGCGGCCTTTTCGCGGGCACGGAGGAATCCCCGGGTGAGGTGGAGCTGTATCAGGGCGCCTCCTACAAGTCCTATCGCGGCATGGGCTCGCTCGGGGCGATGGCCGACCGCTATGGCTCGGCCGATCGCTATTTTCAGGACACGACCACCGAGCTCGAGAAGCTCGTGCCTGAGGGAGTGGAGGGACGCGTGCCTTACAAGGGCAGCGTCGTCACGATTCTGCAGCAACTGGCCGGCGGCCTGCGCGCGGCCATGGGCTACACCGGCAGCCCCAATATCGATGCGATGCGCACGCGGCCGACGTTCGTGCGCATCACGAGCTCCGGAGTCCGCGAGAGTCACGTGCATGACGTGACGATCACCAAAGAGGCTCCGAACTACAGGGTGTCCTGATCTGGATGGCTACGGTCGCATTTCCGGTGGAACGCAAGCTGCAGCCGGATATCCACGCCGACCGCATCCTGATTCTCGATTTCGGCGCGCAGTACACGCAGCTCATTGCACGACGCGTGCGCGAGATCGGGGTGTACTGCGAGATTCATCCCTGGGACGTGAGCGATGCGATGGTGCGCTCATTCGCACCGCGCGGGGTGATCCTCTCCGGTGGACCGGAGTCGGTGACCGATGCGACGCCGCCGCGTGCGCCGGCTGCGGTCTTCACACTCGGTGTGCCCGTGCTTGGGATCTGCTACGGCATGCAGACCATGGCGCAGCAGCTCGGCGGACGGGTTGCAGGATCTCAAACGCGCGAGTTCGGGTATGCCGAGGTCACTGCGACCGCGGCGTGCAAACTCCTCGATGACATCGACGATCGTCGCAATGGCTCGGGCCGCGCAGTACTCGATGTGTGGATGAGCCACGGGGATCGCGTCGAGGCGCTCCCGCCCGGCTTCGTCTCACCGCAGCGAGTGAAAATGCGCCACTTGCCGCCATGAGTGACGAGCAGCGGCGGTTCTATGGCGTCCAGTTTCACCCCGAGGTCACCCATACTCGTCAGGGCGCGCGAATACTCGAGCGGTTCGTGCGCGAGATTTGCGGCTGCGAGGCGCTCTGGAGCGCCGGCCATATCATCGAGGACGCGATCGAGCGCGTGCGCGCGCAGGTCGGTCCAGGCAAGGTCCTTCTCGGACTCTCGGGCGGCGTCGACTCATCGGTCGTGGCAGCACTCCTGCATCGGGCGATCGGCGATCAACTCGTGTGCGTATTCGTCGATCATGGCCTGTTACGCTTGGGCGAGGGTGATCAGGTGATGCGCACGTTCGCCGATCACCTCGGCGTGCGCGTGGTGCGGGTGGACGCCGAGGAGCGCATGCTCACCGCTCTGGCAGGCGTCACCGACCCGGAAGCCAAGCGCAAGATCATCGGGGGGCTTTTCATCGAGGTGTTCGAGGAACAGGCTCACACGCCTCGAGGGCATTGCCTATCTGGCGCAGGGCACGATCTATCCTGATGTCATCGAGTCGGCGGGCGCGCGTAGCGGCAAAGCGCATGTCATCAAGTCACACCACAATGTCGGTGGACTTCCGGCGCAGATGCGTCTGCAGCTCGTCGAGCCGCTACGCGAGCTCTTCAAGGACGAGGTTCGACGGCTCGGTGTCGAGCTCGGGCTGCCGCGCGAGATGGTCTACCGGCATCCCGTTTCCGGGTCCCGGACTCGGCGTGCGCATCCTCGGTGAAGTGCGCAAAGAATACGCCGACCTGCTGCGCAATGCGGATGCCATCTATATCGACGAGCTGCGCAGGCATGATCTCTACGAGCGCACGAGTCAGGCCTTCGCCGTGTTTCTACCAGTGCGTTCCGTCGGTGTCATGGGCGATGGGCGCCGCTATGACTACGTCATCGCGTTGCGAGCCGTCGAGACCGTGGACTTCATGACCGCGCACTGGGCACGGCTGCCGTACGAGTTCCTGGACCACGTTTCGCGCCGGATCGTGAACGAGGTGAACGGCATTTCACGCGTGGTGTACGACATCTCCGGCAAGCCGCCGGCGACGATCGAGTGGGAGTAGGTGACCTTATGGTCCATACAGTGGTTGATGGAACGTATAGACAGACAAATCTCACCAATGAATCTTCGGATTATCTGACCAAGCGCGAGGCGCTTCGCCTGGCCGAAATCGAACTCATGCGCCAGCGCGAACGCGTGGCTGAGCTGCGACGCAATCTTCCTGAGGGTGCAGCTGTTCAGGATTATCAGTTTGAAGAGGGCCCGCGTGACCTCGATTCGCGGTGACGTGCCCGTGAGCACCGCTCCGCCTGAGCGAGCTCTTCACCAAGCCAGATCGCTCACTGGTCATCTATCACTTGATGTTCGGAAAGAAACAGACCAAGCCCTGCCCGATGTGCACAGCCTGGCTCGATGGCGCGAATGGGGTCGCCCATCACCTGGCACAGAATCTTGATTTCGCAGTTGTTGCAGCCGCCGATATCCCTGCTTTGCGCGCTCATGCCCGCGCGCGGGGTTGGGACAAGTTGCGCCTCCTGAGTGCCGCCAACAGCAGTTTCAAATACGATCTGGGTAGCGAAGACCGCGAAGGCGGTCAGGACTCAACCGTTTCCGTCTTCACCCGCGATGCGGCGGGTACCGTGCGCCACTTCTACACCGGGCATCCGAGGATGAGCCCCGACATTCAGCAGCGTGGCATCGACCTGCTCACTCCGATCTGGCACTTCATGGACCTCACTCCGTCAAGGCCGGGGGAATTGGTACGCCAGCCTTGCCTACGGTACTCATCCGCGCGTCGCGTAATGAAATTCGTCACGCTCGTGTGGGCCGGACTCTGGCGCAAACTCAGCCGCTCGATCCTCATCCTGCTGCAGGTGATCATTGCGTTCGCGCTGTTCGGCGTGCTCCAGGGCCTGACCAGCGGCATCAATCATGCGATCGCCGCCACGCATCGCCGACCGGTTGTATGTAGGCAGCAAGCTCGATCTCGGGGATTCCGCTGCCCGATCTGCGATCCTCGAGTGGCTCAAGACGGTTCCCGGCGTCATCGGGGCCGCCCCCCGCTACCAGTTCGGCGCGAGCTATCAGCGTCCCGACCAGGGCGTGCGGATCTTGGCAACCGATTGGACGCATTCCTCGCGCTGTATCCGGAGGACAAGGTCGATACGGCGCAGCAGCGCGCGATGCGGCAGATCCAGGACGGCGTGATCGTGGGTATCGGCACGATGCACAAGTACGGTTGGAAGATCGGGCAGCGTGTGACGCTTCAGTCGCGCCGCAGCTCAAGCGCAAGGATGGAACGGGCAACTGGACTTTCGACATCGTCGGAACATGGAAGGATAGCGAAGATGACGAATGAAGACGACGCGCAGCTGCTGATCACCAACTACCGCTACGTCAACGAGTCACTGCCGATCGGCCCGGCGCGCGATACGATGAACCTTGCCGTCCTGCGCATCGCCGACCCGGCGCGAGCCACATCGATCGAGCAGAGGATCGACTCGCAGTACGCGAATTCGTCGAACGAGACGCTCACGCAGTCGGAGCACGAGCTGGTGCAGTCGGAGGTCGCAAACTTCGGCGACATCGACACGGTCGCGCACCGCATCGTCGGCGCCGCGTTCTTCGTGCTGCTCTTTGCCACCGGGGCCCTGATGATGCAATCGATCCGCGAGCGAACCCCGGAGCTCGCCGTGCTCAAGACCGTCGGATTCTCGGATACCCGGGTGATGGTACTGATCCTCATCGAGACGCTCGTGCTCTGCCTCGCTGGCGCGACGGTCGGGTTGTTACTGGGCACGCGGCTGCTCCCGGTCGCGCGCGAGCAGATCGGCACGGTTACCGTCCCGCCAATCGTCTTCGTGATCGGCATTGCCTGTGCGGTGGTGCTCGCACTGGCGGGAGGATCCACCGCCGCCTGGCGCGGGCTGCGCCTGCGCGTAGCCGACGCGCTCGCGAACCGTTGAGGGCTTGGGATGTACGCCGTTCGCCAGGCGGGACTTCTCACCACGGCCGCGCTTCGCAGCATTCCCCAGCGACTGGGCACTTCGGCAGTCACGGTGATCAGCATCGCGACTGTCACGGGCGTGCTGGTGGCGATGCTTGCTTTGGGTCAAGGTCTGGGCCAGCTCGTCGCAACCGATGCCGGCCAGGACCGCGTCGTCGTCCTTTCGAGAGGAGCGCAATCGGCCCTGCAGAGTTACCTGCCGAGGACCATCATCGGCAGCATTCTCGACAAGCCAGGCATCAAGCGCGACGAGGCAGGCAAGCCACTCGTCGTAGGCGCTGTATTCATGTTCATCAACGCGGTGAACCGTCAGAACCAGCGCGGCACCGTGAGCCTGTACTCCGTCACGCCCGAATGGCGGAAGATGAATCCCGAGCTTCATGTCATCCAGGGCCGGTTCTTCCGGCCGGGCTTGCACGAGCTCATCGTGAGCGACCTGATGCGCCAGCGCTTCAGGCATCTCGATGTTGGCGACGAGGTGCGAGTGCGGGGCACCGCCTGGAGCATCGTGGGTGCCTATCAGGGAACCAAAGCCTTTGACGACTCGGTCATCGGGGATGCCGATACCGTGCTGTCCGCATTTCCTCAATCGATCGTACAACGTCGTGAACGTCAGCCTCGAATCGCCGAGCGCTTTCGGGGCGTTCAAGCAGGCCGTGACCGGAGATCCGACGCTCATGGCCGAGGTGAAAACGCAGGCCGAGGCCAACCAGGACATCCTGCGACCCCAGCGGCAGCTCTTCGACTTCATCAGCTATTTCATCGGCGGCCTGATGGCGCTTGGCGCAGTCTGTGGTGCACTCGCGAGCCTCTACGCGACCGTCGATGCCCGCAGAGTGGAAATTGCCACGTTGCGTGCGATCGGGTTCAGCTCTACCCCTGTCCTGATTTCGGTGCTCGCGGAGGGCGTGCTTCTCGCGATTCCCGCGGCGCTGCTCGGTGCCGCAATCGACTGGTACCTTTTCAATAATCACGTCATTGTGGCATCGGGAATTACCTTCTCGATGGCCGTCACGCCACACATCGTGGTCATCGCCCTGTGCTGGGCCTTGTCCATCGCGCTCATCGGCGGGATTCTTCCCTCTCTCAGAGCCGCTCGCGTGCCGGTCGCGATCGCGATCAGAGTCGGCTGAGCCCTCGAGTGGCGATGACTCTCGACCCCAGTCTCTTGCGCCGCCTGCTGCGCGCGAAGGATCGGATGGATGCCGCTCCCGCACCAGGCTTGGCCCGTCTGCAGATTGGCACGTGTGAGTGGCGTGTCCGAGGCTCACTTCGCCCGATCGTTCAAGCTCGCATTCGGCTTGCCGCCGCACCGGTATCTGCTCACGCGGCGTGTCGAGCGCGCCACCGCGTTGCTGCGCGACACCGATCTGCCCATCACCGACATCGCATTCCAGGCGGGGTGGGGAAGCCTCGGTACCTTCGGACGCACCGTGCGCGATGTCACGGGTCACAGTCCGAGCGCGCTCCGGGCGCGTGGCCGGGCCACGGCGCGCGAGCTGGGCCGCGTGCCCGCCTGTTTCCTGAGCGCTGCGCAACGGCCGAGGCTCAAGAGCGCAGTTTCGGAGAAGCGGCGCCGCTCAGCGCGCGCTATAAACGCGCCGCAAGCATAAGGAGATCGTATGGGCGTGCGTGTCGAAATGGTCGGTCTGTATGTGCGTGATCAGGAAGAAGCGCTGCGGTTCTACGTCGATAAGCTCGGATTTCGGGTCCACACGGATGTAAAGAACGGCGATTTCCGCTGGCTCACGGTACAGGCTCCGGACCAACCGTCTTTTCAGCTTGGACTGTTCGCGCCGGGGCCGCCGGTGCAAGACCAGGCAACGGCGCAGACGTTGCGCGCGATGCTGGCCAAGGGCGCCATGCCGCCGCTCGTGCTCGCGGTGGACGATTGTCGTGCTGCTTTCGAACGGCTGCGCACGCAGGGAGTCGAGTTCACCCAGGATCCCGTGGAGCGCTACGGCAATGTCGATGCCGGTTTCCGCGATCCTTCCGGGAATGGCTGGAAGATGATTCAGACCCGTCGCTGAGGGCGCGCAACGCTCACTTGCGCAGCGTGATTTCGAATCCGATCCCGGAACCGACCACCTGCGCGCCGTGAAAATGCGAGCTTGCCGCCATCTCGGAGAACTGCTCTTTGGAGTAGGCGCGCGGAAGCAACATATAGCGAAACGTTACCTTGTACAGCATCGAATTCATCCATCCGAGGTGCGCGTCTTTGATGTAGGCATCGATGTCTGCAATCGAGGCGTCTTTGCGCAAGTCGATGATGAGCGCCCGTCCTCCCGGCTTGAGGACACGATGCATCTCATCGAGCGCTTGGACGGGTTGCGAGAAGTTCTTGAACGCGGCTCGGCACAGGATCAAATCGAACGTATCCGCAGCAAAGGGCATGGCTGAAGCATTGCCCTGCTGAAAATCGATCTCGACTCCCGCACCGCGCGCGTTGGTGCTCGCGATCTCAACGAAAGTCTTGCTGATGTCGAGCCCCGTGATCCGATATCGACCACGCCTGGCGAGCTCGATCGCGAGATATCCCGGGCCCGGCGCAACCTCCAGGATGCGAGCTTCGGCCGGAAGCTCGGACGCCAGGCGCTCCGCGAGCGCCTCGAACTGTGCGCTGTCCCTGGCCGTGTTGCGCGCATACCAGTGCGCGAGTCGACCCTCCATCCCTGCGCCTTTGTAGCCTTTGTCTTGATTCGAGTGCATAACGTCTCCTCGTTATCTGCGTTTCTCTTGTGCTTTTTTTTCCGCGTGCCATTGCTTCCACTGCTTGAGGAATCCGCAGCCGTCCTTGCGGATCCTGGCCATCAAGTGCTCGACGAAGCCTTGCTCCGCTTCAAGCGCGCCGAGCCGCAATTCACTCTCGATCGAAAACAGTGCCGGCAGATCCGCGGCCTTCGCCTCACGCAGACCCGCTTTGATCTGCTCGATATCCTTCTTGAGCAGCACCATGCGGGTCTCGAGCACGTCGAGTGCCTCCTCTGGCGGCAAGACCGGCAGCAGCGAGAGGCCCGCCTCGAATTGCGGATATTCCTTGACCGGAGTGCTCAAGATCTCCCGCATCCAGTTGCGCATCTCGGTCGTGCCGGAGGCCGTGATCTCGTACACGGTGCGCTCGGGCCGCTTGCCTTCGCGTGAAGTCTTGTTCTGCACGATGAATCCCGCCGTGACCAAAAGTTCGATCACCGTGTAGAGCGAGCCGTACCGCAGCTTGATGCTCTCTTCCTTGCGCCGTTCGCGCAGCGTCGCCGCCATCTGGTAGGGATGCATCGGTCGCTCGTACAGCAATACGAGCACTGCGAGAGCCAGCGGGTTTGAGACTCGCCTTTTCATAGTCGTGAGCGTTTATCCGTGAGCGATTATACGTCGACGGATATACGCAGGCAAGCACGACACAACACATCGGCTCGCCGGCGCCTGGTTAGTTCTTGGCGGCTATCTCGAAAAGCTTGTCGAGTCTGGCCCTGTCCTCGGCATCGAGGGCGAGGGTCTTTGCCGTTTCGTATTGCGCACGTGCACGGCGCTCATCACCGGAGCGAAGCAAAGCCTCGGCCCAGCGCGCATGGTTTCGCCCCCATCGCGGCGCATCCCGGTCCGCTTGCTTGAAGCGCTCGCTCGCGGCCCGCGGATCCCCTTTGCGCAACAAGGCCTCACCCCAGCCCTCGAGGGCGTCCGCAAAGTGCGGCCCGGCGTGATGGGCCTTTTCGAACAGGCCCGATGGCACCCTGCGGATCGCCCTTGAGCAGGCGTTCCGAGCCCCAATCGGCATAGGCGAAGGCTATTGAGGGAGCCTGGGCGACTGCTTCGCCAAACCAGTGCTCCGCCTGCTCCCAGTCGTGTTTCTCGGTCGCAATCTGACCGCGCACTCGCAGGCAGAAATAACAGTCAATCGGGGTCTGTGCGATGGCCGCCTCCGCGCCTGCGAAGTCGCCTGCCTTCGCCAGCGTCCATGCGATGAGTGGCCGGATCCACACCTGCTGCATCAAACCCATTACCTTTCGCGCTGACTTGTGCTGTTCCAGCCAGGCATCCGCCGCGCGGGCATCGGCGACTGCGCCCGTCCAGTCGCGGTTCTCGGCTTCCTGCCAGAACGCAGGTAAAGCCATGAATGCGAAGATGGCATCGCCCTGCAGGAACGAGGTGTCATCGGTCGGCACGAGCGGCGCCAGCGCCTCGCGCGCCGCCTCGGGATCGTGATCGAGGGTGTACATGGTCGCAGCCAACCCTCGAGCGAGACGTACGGCGCCGTTGTAGTCGGGGGCTTTGGAGACGAGCTGCCACTCCAGCGCGGAACTCCTTAAGTCGCCGACCACACTTGCGAGCCACGCCGCTGATACGTGGCTGTTCGACTCGAAGAATCGGGCCGTGAATTCCTCGAACTCTCGATGCGCTTTGGGGTCGAGATCCTTCGAGTACCGCAGCGCGGCCTCATCATGCCCGGACCACACCTCCGCGGCGATGAGCGCGATATCGGCATCGACATCCACCGCGGCCGAATAACCGCGAGCCAGCAGTCCATGGCGCCGAGCCGCCTCGCGCATCGCCACGATCGTTGATGTCGAACGTCGCCCATCTCGTGTAAGCCCAGGGCCGCTCGTTCGGCGGACCGGTCGTGGCCAGTTCTGCAAGCGTGTTGAACGCATCGCTCACCCGACCATGCTGTTCGAGGTAGTCGCTGAAGCGATAGGGCTGAGTGATGCGATAGACACCCTCGGCGGCGCGCTGCGCGAGTGAGTCGAGCTCGCCCGTCGAGCCCTCGAACGTCTGCGGCGGTACGCCCTCGGCACGAACGCTGAGAGCCAATCCCGTGGCCGTCTTGAATACCTCGCCCGTCACGTGACTGACGTGCCCCAGCTTGTCGCGCAGCAGTTTCTCGAGCTCTCCCCAGCGCAGCCCGGTCTCGGGGATCTCGAGCTTGATCTCCTCGCCCCAGTTGTTCTGGAAAGTATTCGCCGGCCGGTCCGATTCCGTCGCGGTCTGCAGGGCTTGCAGCTTGTCCAGAAAGCGCGTCGCGACCACCTCACCCGTCAGCCCGTCCTGCGCAAGCTCCGGTGGTACCGAGAAGACATCGATCACGAGGCTTCGATCCGCATGTGCGCGCCAGGCGGCGACGATGAGGATCAGCAGGATGGCCGCGCCGACTGCGATGCCCAGCGCCTGCAGAAGCAACGACAGTCGATCTTTCCAGCGCCGCACACGCAGGTGGGCCAACACGAGCTGCCGCTGCTCATGCAAATGCTCGGCTTGCAGATTGATGAGCCGACGCTGGTCCCGCAGGAACGCGGCAGCCTCTTCTGCAGCAACCGACCCCGCGCCGGGCAATGCCTGGCCCAAAGCGATGGCGACCGCCGCGGGGCCGGCCTGGTCGGTCGGTTCCAGGGGCTCTGGTGTGCCTTCTTCGGAATGCTCAGCCATTGACCAGGATCCGTTTCATGGCGCCTCATTGTAAGAGAGCTCTGGCATCATTTGGGCATTCGATGACACACCTTGGGGAGCACGATGGCCTGCAATCCAGAACTCCTGCACAGCGTTCCACTGTTTTCCCTGCTCGATCCGGACGAAACGTCCGTTCTCGCGGCGCAAGTCGAGCACAAACGCTTTAGCGCACGCGAGCGCATCTACAAGAAGGGCGAGCCCGGAGGCCAGGCCTATGTGCTGCTCTGTGGCAAGGTGCGAGTCACGACGGTCGATGAAGATCAGCAGGAAGTGGTCGTCGATGAGCCCGCGGCAGGCGAGTTCTTCGGCTTCGCCTCGATGCTCGAGCAGACCCCGCACCAGACCAGCGCCATCGCTCTTGAGGAGTCGGAGTGTCTGGAGATCTCTCGTGACGATATCGCCGTTCTGCTCGAGCGCAAGCCGCACGCCGGCATGGACCTGTTGACGACCCTGGGCCGTCAGTTTCACGCCGCGCAGGAGCTTGTGCGGACGCGTGCGACCCGCAACCCCAACGAGCTGATCGACCAGGAGGCGACGGTCGGAGAACGCATCGCCGATCACGTGGCGAGATTCGGCGGCTCCTGGAACTTCATCATTGCGTTCGGGGTGCTCATGGTCATCTATTCGTCGATCAATGTGCTCCTGCGCGGTCGCGCGTGGGATCCGTATCCCTTCATCCTGTTGAACCTGTTTCTGTCGATGCTGGCTGCGGTGCAGGCTCCCGTCATCATGATGAGCCAGAATCGACAGGACACGAAGGACCGCCTGCGAGGTGAGCTCGACTACGATGTGAACCGGCGCGCAGCCTCGGATATCCAGGGACTGGCACGCAAGGTGAATCTCCTCGATGACAAGATCGACGATATCGTGCAGATACTGCGCGGGCGTGCAGGGTAGGGCGTTCGGATCACGGTAGTCCCGACCTGGCATGCGCAGTCGTCAGGAACGGCTTGGCGTTCGTGATCCCGCCGAACTCATCGCACGCGCCGCCGGCCATGTCCCCGCCGCCGGTCGGCGCTGGACCCGCAGGTGAGCCCCAGTAGTTGTCCTTGGCCTGTACGGCCTCGGTAGGTGGAGTAAAACTCAGGGGTCCGCCCACAACATCATTCCACCCGACCGCGCCCACGTTGAGCACGCCGCAGTGAGCACTCGGGCCGACACCGTTGCTGGCGCCGAACAGGACACCGACACTGATCGAAGGGCGGTTGCGGTCGTTGCCGTAGAAGTTATTTTCTGCAATGCCCGTATAGCTCAGCGGCTTTACGTCAGTTTCCGCGGCCTCCACGTAGAATCCAACGATTACGCCAGGTCCGGCATTGCCGATCGCCGAGTTCTGCTGAAAGGAGGGTACGTCCACGATTTGAAAGCCGAACACTGAATTGTTGATGGCCACATTTCCAACGATCGGGCCGGTGGATAGCATATTGAATCCCTGACCGCCGTCCGACGCGACGTTGTTCGTCGTGGTCACGCCTGGGGCACGACCCGAATCGAAGCAATCATCACACTCGACGCCGCCGGGGTCGACCACAAATCCGATTCCTGTACCCGTTGCAACGTTATCCAGCAGGTACGTGAGCAACTGGAACGCGAGCTTTGGCTCCACGTGAAAGCCAGTTCCAGAGCCGATCGCCGTGTTCCAGGACACAGTCAAGGTTCCCTTCGGGAGCGGACATGGCAGTGTTGGGGGCGGGCAGGCGTTCGGTTGACTTGGATTGAACTGCGGCCCATCGAACACAAAGCCGGTCCCGTCCTTGAGATCGGTATTGCCCGAGACGGTCACGGCGAAGGTGTCCGGGAGTCGCTCGAAGTCGATCACCAAGCCGTTGGTGTTGCCCCCCGTGATCGTGAAACCGTGACCCTGCGAGCCGAAAGTGGCGCGGTTCGTCGCGAGCAGAACCGTGGTTGGCGTGATGGCGTTCGGACCGACCTGGATCGTCGTCACGTCGGCCCCGCTGTACGAGTAGATCTGTACCGGTTTGAGTATGCAAACGGCGCAGGCGTTGTAGTCGAATCCCGATTGAAACGCCATTGCGTGCTCCGAGCCCGGAGCATCGAAGAGTCCATCGCCGCTGAGGTCACCGTAATGGCCTGCGCCCACCCAGATGGTGTCGCCGTTTGCGGCATTCTCGATCGCCTGGCTGATCGAACGGCACGGATTGGCGGCGGACCCGCAACTGCCACTGTCGGTGCCGTAGTTGGTGACGACGAGGCTTGCCGCACCGCAAACTTGCGATGCAGCCAGCGCCAGCGCCGCCATCGCGGTCGTTGTGCAGCGATTCACGACGAAAGTTCGTGCGCTCATGGAAGTCCCCCCTTTCTTGTTCGCGGCGACGCCGCTTGGTTGAGCTACGTTCGGCCGTTATGTTTGGATGCAGTTGGTGGCCTCATAGCCTAGGACTATTTGATTAGCGACTTGTAAGCTAGTGTCGCGATGCGCTGCAGCACGTGTTGGGGGGCTTAGACGCGCATGAAAGATCTGCTGACGGCCTTGGTATTCCTGCTCGCGCTCGCCGGGATCGAGGGGGTCCTCTGGATGCGAAACCCCCTGCGGATACCGGATGGGTTCTTGCCGGCCCGAGCCTTTGGTTTGCAGGTGTTCGAGGAGCTCGATGGGTCAATGGAGCCTGCCGTACCGACCGGTCATCACGTCCTCGTATCCGCCTGGCCTTACTGGTTGAGGAAGCCACAGGTCGGAGACGTCATCGCGTTCGTCTATCCACGTGATGCAGCGTTGGCGGATTTGAAGCGCATCGTGGCCTGCGCAGGCTCGACCGTCGAGATCCGTCAGGGTGTCGTGTACGTCGACGGAAAATTGCAGCAAAGTGGCGCTGCGCGAGTCGGTATGAGCCGTTTCAATAGTTTGTTTCCGCCGCGCGTGATCCCCGCCGACAGCTATTTCGTGCTCGGAGACGATGCCGCATTCAGTGAAGACAGCCGCAGCTACGGCGTGATCCCGCGCGATCGAATCATCGGCAAGCAGTGGCTATAGGGCGAGCGGGTACGGCGTTGTCGCCGCGTCAGTCACGAAGCAGCGGCTGCTTCACGTACTGCGTCGGTACGGCGACGATCGGCTCTGAGAGCTGAGCATCCTCGCGCCTGCGGCCCACGACGCGCACATAGCCGAGCCAGGCGCCGCAATCTGCCTCGAGTGCCTGGATCTCCGGCATGTTGTCCGGCGCAATGGTGCGCATCCACTCGAGCCAGAGGCGCCATCCTTGCGCAAGGGTGTCCGCGAGTGTGACCTCCACGATGCCGGTTCGACTCCAGTGCTGCTGCCACCAAAGTGCCGAGTGCAGGCTACACAGATCGGCGTTCCACCAGGAGCGCAGATGCTCGGGTATCGCTTCCCGCATCTCGTGCGTGAGCCCTGCACCGACGATGCCGATCGCGCCGCGTGGTCTCAGGAACCGCGCGAGATAGTTGAGATAGAGGTCGTCCGTGCCGAAGTATGAGAAGGAATCGATTGCCACGATGGCATCGAAAAATTCGATCTCAAACGGCAGCGCGCGTGCATTGGCGTGCACGGGAAAGACGCCGTCAGCGACGCCCGCATCACGCACGCGCTGCACGTTCTCGGCCGAGTCGAACCAAAGGTCGGCGGCCCAGACCTGGACTGCGAACTCGCGGTGCAGGAAGACAGAGGAGAGGGCCCGGCCGCAGCCGAGATCGAGCACGCGCATTCCCGGTCGCAGGGGCAGTTCCTCACAAAGCCACTCGGTGAGCCAGAGCGGGTGCGCTCCGCCGCTGACCCCGGCGAGCAGCCAATCGGGGTTGTAGGCCGAGGATCGCGGAAAGCGTTCGCTCTTGAGGCGCTGATCGGTCATGCGCGTGTGCCGGGGTGTGGCTTTTGTCGCGAGCGCTTGAACGTCCGCCAGCAACTCCTTGAGCCATCGACGATCCAGTTGGCGCTGCAGCTGAAGGTGCTTCATGAGGTAGCGTGCGCCGAGCGGTGCCGACTCACCGAGACGCCTGCGCACGAGGGCGAGCTCATCCAGAGCCTGATTCTGCCACGTGATCTTCGCCTGAAGCATCTGCCCGACCTCCGCCAGATCGGTCAGGTGCAGGAACAGCAGAGCGCTGTAGAGCGTGTCGGCAACCGTGCCCTCGGCGGTGAAGCGCTCGCGCAGGAGCTCTCGAAAGCGCTCTTTACCCCGGGGGGTGATGCCGTAGATCGTGCGCATACCACCGCGGGATACGCGTTCCCGGCTCACCGCTTCGATCAGTCCTTCCTTCGCAAGTTGCCGGATCGCGTAGTAAAGCGTGCCGACATCCACGTCCGTATAGCACTCGACCATCGCATTCTGCAGACGCTGCTTGATCGCGTAGGGATGAAAGTCGCCGCGGTGCAGCACGCCGAGTATCAGTAGCTCCGCCCTCATAGTTTAATTATACTAGTACAAACAAACTAAAAGCAGGTGTTCGCCATGAAGAGATCGATCCTCGCGTTCTTTGGCGGTTTGCTGGCATGGATACTCATCGTGTCCATTCTTGATCGCGCTCTGCGCGTCCTCATCGATGGTTACTCGGCTGCGGAGCCGCATTTGACCTTCACGCTGCCCATGATGGCCGCGCGGTTGACCATGGCTGCGGTCACATCGTTGTTGGCCGGTGCGGTCGTCGGAGCCATCGCCCCGTCGAGCTCGCGGACGCCCTGGGCATTGGGTCTGCTCGTGCTCGCGGCCTTTCTGCCGGAGCACATCTCCGTGTGGAATCAGCTGCCCATCTGGTATCACCTGACCTTTCTCCTCACGCTCGTGCCCCTGGTCGTCATCGGAGCGCGGCTTCCACGAGCGACACGCGTTGCCAGGAGCGGTGTGGCGGAACAAGATGCAATGGCGCCGCGCTGAGGCGTGAAACGCCAACGTCTCCGCCATGGGTCTCGACCATAAGGACACGCCGTCCGAGTTTGCCCTGCGGGTCAAGGCTCTCGAGTCGCTCCTCATCGAGAAGGGTATCGTCGACAAGGCGGCACTCGATGCATTGGTCGACACGTACGAGAACAAGATCGGACCGCGCAATGGTGCCCGGGTCGTGGCGCGCGCGTGGCTCGATCCTGACTACAAGGCGAGATTGCTGCGCGATGCGACCGCGGCCATCGCCGAGCTTGGCTTCACCGGCATGCAGGGCGAGCACATGGTGGCCGTCGAGAACACCCCGACCGTACACAACCTTGTGGTATGCACCTTGTGCTCGTGCTACCCGTGGCCGGTACTCGGTCTGCCGCCGGTGTGGTACAAATCGCCCGCTTACCGCTCGCGCGCCGTGATCGATCCGCGCGGCGTACTGCGCGAGTTCGGCGTCGATCTACCCGATGATGTCGAAGTGCGGGTCTGGGACAGCACCGCGGAGGTGCGTTACCTCGTGGTGCCACAGCGGCCCGCGGGCACGGAGCAGCTGGATGAGGACGGCGCTCGCGCGTCTGGTCACGCGCGATGCCATGGTCGGCACCGCGCGGGAGATTGCGCCTCAGGCACCCACGTGAACGGCATTCACGACATGGGCGGAATGCACGGCATGGGAGCGGTGCGCCCGGAACCCGACGAGCCGGTTTTTCATGCCGAGTGGGAGGGACGGCTTTTCGCGTTACGCCGTGCCGCAGGGGCGTGGCGTCGGTGGAACATCGATGCCATGCGCCACTTCGTCGAGCGCGTGCCGCCGGCGCAGTACCTCTCGGCGGATTACTTCGGCCGCCAGTTCCTGGGCTTCATCGAGATTCTGATCGAGCGCGGTCTCGTGACGCGGGAAGAAATCGAACTTGGCCGGGCAGCGCCCGAGACAGCGCGTCAGTCCCCGCCGCTCAAGGCGCAGGACATTCCACAAATGACGTCACGCGGGTTTCCCATGAGCCGCGATGCGGCGGTCACGCCCGGACTGCGTGTCGGCCAAACCGTGCGCGCGCGTGACCTGAATCCGACGGGGCATACGCGCTTGCCGCGCTATGTGCGTGGCAGATGCGGTTGCGTCATCCGGGATCACGGAGTGTTCGTGTTTCCGGACAGCAATGCGCAATTTCATGGCGAGAAGCCGCAGCATCTGTACGGAATTCGCTTCGCAGCGCGCGAGCTGTGGGGCGAGGAGGCCGACGCCCGCGATGCGGTCTATCTCGATCTTTGGGAGGACTACCTCGAGGCGGTCGACTGACGCGACCAGGCGATCAGATCGGTACTCGATCGAGCTCCGAGACAGCCCCTCCGGACGCGCTGCCTGATTTGCGCGGCGCCGTCTCCTTCAGAAACAGGCTCAGCAGCAGACCTGCGATCTGGCCGCCGAGTGCGAGATAGAGGGTGTACTGGATTCCGAAATGCTGCGCGACTCCGCCGGCGATCGACGGCGCAACGCCGCCGCCGAAGATCTCTCCTGCACCGATCACGAGACCCGCTGCCGAGGCCACCAGACCCAAGGGCGCAGCCTCTGCGGGCACCGGTCCTGCGAGAATGGCCAGTGCGCCGAAATTGGCCATGGCCGCGATCCACAACAGCGCGAAGAGCAGCGGCAGATTGGCGCCTGTATGGATAAACATCCACAGGAACACCGCAGCCACGATGAACGACAACAGAGTCGCAGAGCGACGACCGATGTAGTCCGACAGCGTCAATATTCCGAATTGCCCGAGCGCACCGCCAAAGCCGATCGCCGAAGTCACGAACCCCATCTGCTGTGGCGTCAGCTTCAAATAGTCGATCAGATAGTTCGGCATCACGGCCGACAGCACGAAGACTCCCGTCATGGCACAAAGCAGCGCGACCATCGCGAGCGGTATGTTGCGATGGCGGAACATCGACCAGAACGGGGCGCGCTGGGCCTTCGATGAGGCGTCGCCCTTGCCCGCGGTGGTCGGTTCGCGCAAAACGAAGCCCATGATCACCGCCACGATCAAACCTGGTATGCCGACGATCAGGAAAACCTTGCGCCACGTGGTGATGAGCAGAAGTTGCGTCGCGAGAATCGGGCCGATGCCATTACCAAACAGAGAAATCGTGCACTGAAAGATTCCATTGTTCATGCCGCGCCGGCGCGGGTGCGATGCCTCGACGGTCACGGCGACGCCCGTTGGGGCGGTAGCTCCCTCAGCGACTCCCATGATGGCGCGGATGGCAAGCAGGCTGACGAGTCCCGTCGCCATGCCGCTCAAGGCAGACAGCAGCGAGAAGAGCACAACTGCAGGCACGAGAACGGCGCGCCGGCCCACCCGATCCGACAAGCTTCCCAGCAGAATCGCCGAGCAGCCCCAGGCAATCCCGAGCGCTCCGACGAGATTGCCCAGATCCTGATAGTTGAGTTTCAGCTCCCCCATCATGGCGGGAAACAGGGGCGGCAGGATGAAGCGATCGAGGCCCACGAGCCCGAACGCGGCGCTCATGATGACGACCGCTTTCCACTCGTACGACGAGTCCCAGGCATTCGGCTTCGACACAGTTGACTCCCCTTGCAGCGAGGACGTTCTTGTTGCCATCACTATGAACCGTTTTGGCCCTGAAGCCTATCCTCGCATGACAGAATGTGAGGGTGAGTGATCCAGTGAGCCCTGAGGAACGACGGCATTTAGGGCTGGACAGGCCGATTGGCCGCCGTGATTTCCTGAACGGTGCACTTGCGGGCGCGGGCGTTGCTGCGTTCGCTGGCGCCTCTTCGGGCGTTGCACGCGCGGCACGTGACGACTTCACGGGCTATGGCGGGGTCGGCGACTACGCCCAAGCCAACGGCAACACCTGGCCCGTCGTCGAGGCGGCGCACCGGCTGCGCGATGGCATCTACACCGCTGCGGCGCTCGCAACAGCCAAGGCCATCGGCGAATTCGACCTCATCATCGTGGGCGGTGGTATCGCAGGTTTGAGCGCCGCGTATTACTTCCACAAGGCAGCCGGCGCCGGCAAGCGGGTGCTGATTCTCGAGAACCACGCGATGCTGGGAGGCGAGGCTCGTCAGAACGAGTTCCAGGTCGAAGGGGTGCGATTGCTCGGTCCGCAAGGCTCCAACGACTTTGCCGTTCCGGAACCGGGCAGCGGCTCGCTGGCGGATGCCTTCTTCAGCGAGTTTCGCATTCCGCGCGAATATGAATGGCAGCGCTGGGATCCCATGCTCAAGCCGTTGCGGTTCGCGCGCGACAATTATTCCAATATGGACGGATTCCAGGAGCAGCAGGTCGACGTGGGGTACTACTTCGCGCCGACATCGGGTGCGAGGGATGGACTCTTACTGCGCAACATCTGGAGCGACAAGCTCGAGAGGACGCCGCTGTCCGAGCGCGCGCGCCGTGATCTTCTGCGCTGGAGAGCGAACCACGGCCCGGTGAGCGAGGCCGAGGACCGCTATCTTGATACGCTGACTTACAAAACGTACCTCGAGGATGTCCGTGGCTACGATTCAGCGGTCACGCGGTTCGTCGAGCCGATCGTCGGACTTTTGAGTGGAGTGAGCACCGATGCTGCGTCGGCTCGGCTCGGGCGTCAGCTCGTCGAGCCCCCCGATCGACCCATGGCGATTGCCTTTCCCGGCGGCAACTCGCTATTTCCGCGTGCACTGCTGCGTGGGCTTCTGCCCACTGCGTTACCGGGTGAGGATTTCGACAGCCTCAACTATGGGCGCGTGAACTTTCCGGCGCTCGATCGCGCGGCGAGCGCGACGCGAGTGCGCCTCGGGACGACGGTGCTGCGGGTCGAGCACGTGGGCGCAGCGCGCGTCGCCGTGGTCTACGAGAAGGGTGGCCAGCTCTTCAAGGCGCAGGCCCCCGCGGTGGTCATGGCGAGCGGCGGTTGGATCAACAAGCACATCCTCAGCGACATGCCGGATGATCTGCGCGCGGCCTATGAGCAGTTCTCCTATGCTCCGGCGCTCATCATCAACGTGGCGCTGCGACGCTGGCGCTTTCTTTACGAGCTCGGCTGCACCGCCTGCCGCTGGTTCGACGATGAAGAGGGCATTGGATACTGCTGCAACGTTCGCCAGACCATGGCAAGCGCGCAGCATGCGCCTGCGCTGCACCCGGACCGTCCCGCCGTGCTCTCGTTCTATATGGGGCTGGCGATTCCCGGACTTCCGGCCGCTCAGCAGGGGATGGCGGCACGCGCGAAGTTCCTCGCGACGCCCTACATGGATTTCGAGGTGCGGCTGCGACGGCAGATGCTCAAGCTTTTCGGCGCGCACGGGTTCGATCCCGCGCACGACATCGCCGCCATCGTTCTCAACCGCTGGGGCCATGCGCGATTGATCGAGCCCCCCGGGTTTCATTACGGCCAGACGGGCAAGCCGAGTCCGCTCGAGCGCGTGCGCGAAGGATACGGCCGGGTCAGCATCGGGCATTCCGAGCTCAATGGCGCCCAGCACTGGGGCTCGGCGCTCGAGTACGGGCGCAAGGCCGGCGAGCGCGCGGCCAGTTACACGTAAGCCTGATACTTCTTGAGGTGCCGCACCGGCTTTGAGAGCGCATCGCGCCGGAATGGATCACCGAGCTCCTGCGTCACCATCATCTCCAGCACCGTCGTGCGCCCCTCGCTCTGCGCCTTCACTGCATCGCGCAGCGCAGGACCCACGTCGGCGAGACGTTCGACGGTGACGCCGTCGCATCCGAAGGCACGCGCGACGGCCGACCAGCTGGGGTTCTTGAGATTCACGGCCTGGAAGCGGCGTGAATAGAAGTCCACGTGGTTCTTCTTCTCAGCGCCCCACTGCTGATTGTTGAAGACGACGACGGTGACGCCGATCTTCTCTCGGGCGCAGGTCAGAAGCTCGTTGAAACTGATCCCCCAGGCGCCATCACCCACGTAGGCGATCGCGGGACGCTCCGGGGCCGCCACTTTGGCGCCGCAGACGACCGGAAATGCGTAGCCGCAGTTGCCGAAGCTCATGGCTGCGAGCATCGAGCGCGGGCGCTCGAAGCGCAGGTAAGAGTTGGACACCGAGCAGATGTTGCCGATATCGGTCGAGACCATCGCCTCACGCGGCATCGCCCGCTCCAGCTCGCGGAGCATCTGCCGCGGATGCATGTGGCTCGAGCCCTTCGCGACTTCTAGGGAGTAGGGATCCTTCTCGTGCGTCCAGCCCTCGAGCTCGGCCTCCCAGGCATTCTTCTCGGCGGTGATTCGCGCGAGCCGCTCATCTCGGTTGGCGCGGGATGCGAGGGTCCGTGACTTGAGCCGCGCGACGAGCGCCTCGGCCGCTTCGCGTGCATCTCCCTGGATGCCCACCTCGATCGGCTTGACGAGTCCGAGCATGCGCGCATCGCGTCGATCTGGATGACCTTGGCGTTCTTGGGCCAGTAATCGAGGCCGTGCTGCGGCAACGTCCCGAAGGGGCCGAGCCGCGTGCCGAGCGCGAGCACCACATCGGCTTGCGAGATCAGCTTCATCGCCGCTTTCGAGCCCTGATATCCGAGCGGCCCCGCCCACAGGCGATGCGAGGCCGGAAAGGAGTCGTTGTGCAGGTAGCTGTTGCACACGGGCGCATCGAGCAACTCTGCAAGCTGCAGTCGTCTGCGCAAGGCCGTCACTCAGATGACGCCACCGCCAGACAGAATGACCGGAAACGTGCCGCTGCGAGCAGTTCAGCCGCGGTGTCCAAAGAGCCCGGGTCCCCGGCTCCTGCGCCCGATGCGGATCGGTGCAGGAATCGAGGTCTCGATGTCGCCGTAGAAGAAATCGCGTGGAATATTCAGCTGCGCAGGGCCCATCTCGAGCAGCGCGCGGTCGAAGCAGCGGCGCGCGATCTCGGCCATCCGCGCGGGGTTGTTCACGTGGCCCTGATACTTCGTGATCTTCGAAAAGATCGGCAGCTGTTCAGTCTCCTGAAACCCGCCGAGACCGAGCGTCATCGAGCCCGTTTCGGGCGTGATGAACACGACCGGGGAGTGTGCCCAGTAGGCCGCGGCGACTCCGGTGACGAAATTCGTCACGCCGGGACCGTTCTGCGCGATGCAGACGCCGTGCCTGCCCGAAACTCGGGCGTAGCCATCCGCCATGTGCGCAGCACCTTGCTCGTGCGCCACGGGAATGAAGCGAATGCCGGCGGCCGGAAAGATATCCAGGGCATCCATGAAGGCGGAGCCCACGATGCCAAAAATGTCGCGTACACCCTGTGCGACCGAGGGTCTCGACCAGGGCTTCCGAGGGTGTCATTCGCTGTTTTCCAGCCGTCATGCAGTCATCTCCGCGTGCATGGCGTTTTGGGAAGGTCCGGCTTTGCGCGGTAAGTCCACCACTCTGCTGCCAGGCAAACAAAATGCCGAAATCAGCGTCTACGCCCGCTGCGCGCTGCCGACCGAAGCGGCTGCCGCCGGCCATCACCTGCGCCGGACGCTCCAGCGCCGGCACATGCAGATGATCGCGCTCGGGGGCGTCATCGGCGCGGGCCTGTTCGTCGGCAGCGGCGTCGTCATCAAAGCCGCCGGGCCCGGCTGCGTCGTTTCGTTCGCGCTCACCGGCACGCTCGTCGTGCTCGTGATGCGCATGCTCGGGGAGATGGCCGCAGCCTACCCCGCGATCGGCGGCTTCTATGAATACAACCGCCTTGCGCTGGGTGAGCTGGCCGGATTCCTGACCGGCTGGATGTACTGGTATTTCTGGGTGATCGTGGTCGCCCTCGAGGCTGTCGCCGGCGCCCGGCTCTTGAGCTTCTGGTGCTCCGGGCCCTCCCAGTGGGTGTTTACCCTGGCCTCATCCTGCTCTTCACGCTGCTCAATCTGCTTTCCGTGCGCTCCTGGGGCGAGGCCGAGTACTGGTTCGCATCGATCAAAGTCGCTGGCGATCGTTGTGTTTCTGTGTGTCGGTTTCGCCTGCATTCTCGGCATCTGGCCGGGCGTGGGCGGCGGGGTCGCAGAATCTCACCGCCACGGCGGTTTCATGCCGCACGGGATCGGCGCCCGTGCTCAGGGCGCCGTGGCCGCGACCGGCTTTTATTTCGGCTCCGAGATCGTCACGGTCGCGGCCGCCGAATCCGCAGCGCCAGAGCGGGCGGTCGCACGCGCCACTCAGTCGGTCATCTCGCGCGTGCTGGTGTTCTATCGTGGGCTCGATCTTCGTCGTGGTGACGCTCTTGCCGTGGAACGATCCCGGCGCATGGCGCGCCCTATGTGAGTAGCGCCTCAACGCACTGCAGCATCCCGGGCGCTGCGCAAATCATGAACGCAGTGATCCTCACGGCGGTGCTGTCGGCGCTCAACAGCGGCTGTTCGCATCGTCGCGCATGCTCATGGCGCTTGCTCGCCGCGGCGATGCACCGCGCGCGCTCGCAAAGCTTAAGTCCCGCGGCGTGCCCGTGCCGGCCATCCTCTCGGGTACGCTGTTTGGCTACTCTCGCGGTCGCCATGAGCTACGTCTCGCCCGACAAGGTGTTTGCGTTCCTGGTGAACTCCTACGGAACGGTCGCGATTTTCGTCTATCTGCTCATTGCGCTCGCGGAGTTGCGGCTGCGGGCGCGACTCGAGCGCGATGCGCCTGAACGGCTCCGGGTACGGATGTGGGGCTATCCTTATCTGACCCTGGCTCGCGATCCTCGCGATGTTCGCCATCCTCGCGGCCATGGCCTTCATTCCGGACCAGCGCACGCCGCTCCTCTTCGGGGTCGCGAGTGCGGTGGCCATGCTGCTCGCGTACGTGGTCCGTCGCCGTCTCGGTACTCCGAGTGAGGTTCAATCGCCGTGAGCCGGATCAGCCGGCTGGAGACCTTCACCGACGAGTTCGTGTGCTTCGTCCGTGCCACGACCGATGACGGCGCGACAGGCTGGGGCCAGACCTCCACCTACAACGCCGACATCACGGCGACGATTTTTCATCGACAGGTCGCACCGTGGGCGTTGGGTGCGGATGCGTTCGACATCGATGCGCTCGTCGATCGCATCGAGGAGCGCGAGCACAAGTTTCCCGGAAGCTATCGCTGCCGCGCGATCGCGGGGCTCGACACGGCGCTCTGGGATTTGCGTGGCAAGCTCGAGGGCAAGCCGGTCGTGGAGCTGCTCGGTGGCAAGCCGCGGCGGCTGCGCGCCTATGCTTCCTCCATGAAGCGTGACATCACGCCCGAGGCCGAGGCCGAGCGCTTTCTGCGCTTGCGCGATCGATACGGATTCGACGCATTCAAGTGGCGGGTCGGTGCCGAGTGCGGACGGGATATCGATGAATGGCCCGGCCGCACGGAGGCCATCGTGCCACACGTGGCCCGGGCGCTCGGCAGCGGTGTCGCGAAACTGGTCGACGCAAACAGTGGCTTCTCTCCGGCGCGCGCGATCGCGGTAGGCCGACTGCTCGAAGCGGAAGGGATCAGTCACTACGAGGAGCCGTGCCCGTACTGGAAGCTCGAGCAAACCAAGCTGGTCGCGGACGCTCTGAGCATCGATGTGACGGGTGGAGAGCAGGACTGCGATCTTGCGACCTGGGCGCGGATGATCGAGATGCGCGCCGTCGATATCGTTCAGCCGGATGTGATGTATCTGGGTGGGATTGCTCGCACTTTAAGAGTGGTGCGGATGGCTGCCGCGGCCGGAATGCCCTGCACGCCGCACAGCGCCAACCTGTCACTGGTCACGCTCTGCACGATGCATCTGCTCGGCGCGATCCCAAACCCCGGCAAGTATCTCGAGCTCTCGATCGAAGGCGTCGACTACTATCCCTGGCAGCAGGGGTTGTTCGTGGGCGATCCCTATCGCGTCGTGGATGGATGCGTGACCATTCCATCGGCACCGGGTTGGGGCGTCGAGATCGACCCAGGTTGGCTCGAGCGGGCCGCATATCGTTGCAGCGAGCGGCCGCGCTAGGGACACGCGACCGTGCGTTCGCTTCTTCTGGGATCTGACGGAAAGCTGCGTCCCCTCTGGCGAGCGGTGCTTTTCTTCGTGCTCGCATACTGGCTGCTGCCCTTCGCGCTCGATCCCGTTGCCACACTCGTAGCAGACCGCTTTGGGATCCGGGAGGATCTGTCGGCGGGCAGTATCGCCCTCAACGAGATCGAGAACCTCATCGTCGCACTCATCGCCACCGCGATCTTCGCGCGGTACGAGCGCCGCCGCATCGACAGCTACGGATTGCCCGTCAAGCACGCGCTCGGCTTGCGCACCTGGGACGGCGTCGCAATGGGGATCGTCATGGCCGGTGGGGTGGCCTTGGGCATGTATCTGCTCGGCGGCATGCAGGTTCATGGCCTTGCAACGCACGGTGCCGCGCTCCTCGTCGCGGCCCTCGCCTGGCTCGGCGCCAACATCTGTGTCGGCCTTGCCGAGGAGCTCTGGTTTCGCGCCTACTGGCTGCAGACGCTTTGGAAGAGCATCGGATTTTGGCCGGCGTCGATCGTGATCGCACTCTTCTTTGCCGCGGATCACTACTTCTTCAAGGCCGGCGAGAACCTGTGGGACGTGATCACGCTCGTCTCATTGAGCCTGCTCATGTGCTACTCGGTGCTGCGTAGCGGAACCCTGTGGTTCGCCGTCGGATTTCACGTCGCATTCGATTACATGCAACTGTTCGTGATCGGCTCTCCCAATGGCAATCGGGTGCCGCAGGGACGTTTCCTGGATGTCAGCTTCAACGGACCCGACTGGCCGACCGGTGGCGTGCTCGGCACCGAGGCAAGCTTTCTCATGTATCCGTTGATCGCACTCGCCTGGCTTTACGTGTGGTGGCGGTACCGACCTGTCGTGAGCCCGTGAGCTCGCTTATTCGGGTGGCTGCGCAGCGAGATAGGATGCGATCGCGATCATCTGCGCCTGTGTGAATGACGCAGCGACGAGCTGCATGGGCGCCGACAGACTGCCGCGCCGCTCTCCGCGCTGGAAGGCCCACAGCTGACGCACGATGTAGGAAGGCGGCCGTCCTGCAAGCGGCGGAGCATCCGCCAGGCCGGTCAACTTCACGCCGTGACAGTTGGTGCAGGCGTAGGCGGCGTCAGGGCCGGCCTTCGCCACCAGCCGTGCTCCTTCTGCGACACTGCCCCTGGGCACATAGGCGATGAATCCGGAGTGCGAGTCGCGCGCGAGCAGCTTTGCTTCGTCCTGCGGCAGCTCGATGATGCGCGCGCCGATGGGCTCGGGCTCGGACTGAGGCAGTGCGATCCGCATGAGCTGAGTGTTCACCGCGGAGTGCCGCACCGTGCCCGTCTCAACCACCTGTATCCAGCGGCGCGGCGTGGTCGCGGCGTAATAGGCGCCCGCCTCTTTGATCTGCTCCGCAGTGTAACTTCGCTTGAGCTTCGTGAGCATCGCCCTGACTGCCGCATCGCCTTCGGCAATCTGACGCGTACCGTCACGCCATTCCGCGAACTGACGTTCGATATACGCGGCCGGCAGTGCGGCAATCGAGGCCGATTCGACGTGTCCCGCGCCATTTGGCAGATGGCACAGAGCGCACGGCATGAGAGGTGGCACGCCGGCGCGGCCCGGCACACCGTGAGCGACGATCGAAGGCATCGGCGCGTGTTCGCCCGGATACCAGTCCGGTGGATTGAGCACATCAACGTCGGCTTCGCGAAGCCGCTTCGAGTCTTCGGTGGGCACGAAGAAGGCCCACTCGGGGCGCGCGGCCGCCATCGCAGTGGCTGGTGCCTTCTCCAGCGTGCGCTCCACATCCTCCTGAACCAGGGAGTAGGCGATGTAATACTTGTAGATGTTGCTGACGTACTGCACGGTTTCGCGACCGATACGCTCGGCCGCGATCCGCTCGACGTTGTCGAACCACACGTTCGGATCGAGTCCGCGCTCGGCCGCGAGGTTTCGCAGGGCGCGGATGCGGTTCGGTCCGGCGTTGTAGGCCGCAAAGGCAAACAGAACCCGGTTGAGCTCATCGATCTGCGGCTCGTTGTAGTACGTGTCGACCATGAAGCGCACGTACTTGATGCCTGCGTGGATGTTCGCATCGAGCTGCGTCACATCGCCCACCTGCATCTCGCGGCCCGTCGCGGCCGTGACCTGCATGACACCGATCGCGCCGGCGCTGCTGTGTCGGGACTGATCGAACTGTGACTCCTGATAACCCTGTGCGGCCATCAAGAGCCAATCGACGCGGTACTCAGCGCCATATCTGCGAAAAAGCGCCACCAGGCGATTGAACTTCTCGAGCTCGCTCTGCGATGTAGCGTCCTTCGCCCAGCGCGTCTGCTTGAGGTAATTGCGCAGCGTCGACGTTTCCGAAGAGCGTGCCGGCGCGATGAGCCAGCGTGAACTCATCAAGCTGCGCCTTGAGCCGCGGGCTGCCTTTGCGGATTGCGAAGGCGATGTCGCCGCCCGTACGCACCGCAAGCTCCGGATGCAATGCGAGATGGGGATAGATCTGGCTCCAGAAATTCGCGAGATATTCATCCGCGATTGCGATCTTCACGAGACCGCTGTTGAGCATCTCGAGAATGTCCTCCGTCTCGAAATGCCCAGGCGCGACACGCAGGTGCATGAGCGGCAGGCCGCGCTGCCCGAAGCTCTGATTCAGCGTCGCGAGACTCTCGTAGTAGCTCGATGTGCGCGCCACGAAGATCTCGCGCCCGGCAAGATCCTCGAGCGAGCGCAGGGCGGGGGCGCCCGGGCCCGTCACCACGATCTCACGGATCCCTCGCGCCACCGGCGTTACGAAATCGACCGCGCTCGCGCGCTCGGGCGTGACCGTCAGATTGGCTGCCACGACATCGCCTTCTCCGGATTCGAGCATCGGCAACAGCCGGTCTCGCGATACGGGAATGAAGACGACATGCACGCGAAGATCTCCGCGTCCGAGTTTGCGGTTGAGCGCGTCCTCGAAGGCATGCATGAAGTCATAGCACATGCCGCGCTGTCTTCCGCCAAGATCGACGAAGTACAAGGTCTTGCTGTAAGGCACGAGCACGCGGATGGCGCGGTGGGCGGCGAGCGCATCAAGATCGCCTGTCCAGTGCGTCGCCTCAAGGTCGATCGCAAGCGGCGGGGGTGCCGCCGCACGCGCGGACGCGTCTGCGCACAGCACGAGTGCGAGGTTAAGGCTGAGAGCGCAGAGGGGCAGAGCGAGCCGGCAGCGCAACTTACGGCCTCGATGCTGCGAGCTCATCCTTGACGATGCGACCGCCTTTCATGACGAAGGCGACGTGCTGCAGAGTGCGAATGTCTGCAAGCGGATCTCCGCGCACGGCAATGAGATCGGCATACTTGCCGGTCTCGACTGCGCCCGACATCGTTCGGCCAGCCGATGAGTTCGGCTGCCGCGGTCGTGGCGGCCCTGATTGCCTCGAGGCTGCTGAGTCCGCGCTTCGTCATCGCCTCGAGCTCCTCCGCATTCTTGCCGTGGCGATCCGCTGAGGCGGGATCCGAGCCGTCGGCGATCTTCACGCCCAGTTCCTTTGCCATCAGCACCGCCTGATGCATCGACTCGAGGAATGCTTTTGCGGGGGGTGATGCGAACCTTGCGGGGTCCTGCGCCACATCGGCATCGACCACCGACAGAGTCGGGACGAGGTAAACGCCCTTCGACTTCATGAGCTCGAGGTCGGCGCGGTCGGCCCGGTGTCCATGCTCGATCGAGTCGACGCCCGCGGTGAGGGCGTTATGAATTCCTTCCACGGTCGTCGCATGAGCCGCCACTTTGCGGTGCGCTTTGTGCGCTTCCTCCACGATGACCTGCATCTCGGCGACGGTCAGCGTCGGGCGATCCCAGTCTGCATAAACCTTGATCAAGTCCGCGCCGTAGCCGATCTGCTCACGTACGGCGCGCCGGGCCTCCTCCGGGCCGCTGATCATTTGGGCCCCGGTCGGAAATTCCTTGAGGTCCGCTGCGACCAGAAACGGGTGATAGGCGCCGACGGCGGCGATGCCACGCGTGGCCACGCGCATGCGGGGTCCCTCGACGAGACCGTCGTTGATGGCGTCGCGGAGTGCGACGTTGGAGTATCCAGAGCCTTCGCTCTCGACATCTCGTACGCTGGTGAAGCCTGCCTCCAATGTCACACGCGCGTTGGCGGCACCCTCGAGTGCACGGTAAGCCTGCGATTTCGCGAGCAAATTGATCTCGTAGCCGTAGCGACCATCCGGAATGCGTGCGAGGAGGTGCGTGTGACAATCGATCAGGCCGGGCAGTACGACGGCATCGCCGAGGTCGATGACACGAGCTGAGGCAACGGCCTGCTTCGATACATCCGCATCAGAACCGACGGCACGGATGCGCTGGCCATCGATGAGAATCGCGGCATGCTCGATGTACCGGCCCGAGCGCACGTCGAGGACACGTGCCGCGCGCACAATGGTCACGGGCTCGGCTGCGATGAGGTTCGATGCCGGCAGCTCCCATGCGGCCAAGCTGAGCGCTGCCTGCAATGCCAAGGCGACCGAGGCGGGGAGTCCCAAGTGCACGTGTGATTCTCTGTTTGAATCATCATGCATGGCGATGGGCCCGGACGGCAACTTTTTGGGCCCGGGCATCATACGGCCCCTATAATGCAAAAAACCCGTCGCATCGTGGAGGTCTCCCGTGCATCGCCCGCTCGAGCGCTCGGCCGCGCGCGTTCTTCTCGGTTGCGCCCTCGCACTTCTCGTCGCGCACGCCGCTCGCGCGCAGACACCACTCAAGTCGCTCGACGGCCCTGGCGGTGGCCGGATCGTCTACGGGGCCGTAGACGGTGCGCATACCGAGGCCCAGGCGATGGGCCAGGTTCTTGGCGTGCTGCACCGCCAATACGGCGACAAGCCACAGGTGGGGCGCGTGTTCCAGGTGAAGGGGACCGGCTCGGCCGCGGTTTTCTTCACGCTCGTCAATCACAACCAGAAGGATGCGCACATCGCCGGTCTGCTGATCGCATCCGCGAGCGGGCGCGGACAGGTGGAGGCGGCCCTGCTGTCCGATGACGCCGCGCGATTCGGCAAGAGCGTCAATCCCATGTTGAAGACGCTATTTCAGGTCTGGCACCCGAACGCTGGCGCGGCCCCGAGCGGACGATCAGCCCCGAGCGCAGGATCGGCCCCGGCGCAGCCCCTGGAGCCCTATGTGCTGCCCGATCGATCCGCCTCGGTGTCCTTGCCGGCGCGATGGAAGGTCGAGCCGACGAGCGGGGGTGGCACGATACTCGCCGATGGGCCGGATGGTGAGTCCGTTGCGCTCGATTTCCCAATGCTCGCAATGAACTCGAACGATCCGCGCGTGCGTAAGACGATGCAGTTTGCGCAAGGCGCGGGACGTAACACCGTCTATGCACGCGCTCTGTACTATCCCTATGGCAATGATCCGGGTCGGACCTTTGCAGATCTGCTGCAGATGATGCGACGCATGCGCGGGCTTCCGCAGGCCATGATCCAGGTCGCCGGCGAGACGCCGGTCCTCGGTGGACAGTCACGCTGCACGCGGCTGGAAGGACACATCGATCCGAAGGACGGCAAGGGTGAGCGCGAATTCAATACCATCTTCTGCTCCGGCGCCCTGTCTCCGATGGGGCAGTACATGAATATCGCGTTTCACACCGCCGTTCCGCTCCCGCTCGCCAGAGAGCGGCGCGCGACCATGACCGCGATTCTCGACAGCTTCAAGGTCAATTCCGCCGTGGTGAACCAGCAGGCCGCGGCGATCGCAGCTCCGGCGATTGCGCAGATCCACGCGATCGGACGCGCGGCCGCAGAACAAGCCGCGCAGGCGCATGCCGCCGAGGACCGTCACAACGCGAGCGTCGAGGCGCGCTGGGATAGCCAGGACAAGCACAATCAGGCCTTCAGCAACTATCTGCTCGATCAATCGGTCATCGCCGACAATGAGAACAACGGACACGCGACCGTGTGGAACAAAACCGCTGAAGCGCTCGTGGCCGGCAATCCGGATCGATTCAGCTACGTCGAGACGCCGAATTTCTGGAAAGGGGTGGATTACTAACGATGGGATCGATCGTTCGGCCTTTGACCCGCTCGGACCGGCCCGGCTGGGAGCCGCTCTGGGCTGGATACAACGCTTTCTACCATCGCGTGCTCGAGCCCGAGGTCACGCAGATGAGCTGGTCGCGCTTCTTCGATCCCTACGAGCCGATGCATGCGCTCGTCGCCGAGCAGGACGGTCGTCTCGTCGGACTGGTGCACTATCTGTTTCATCGCAGCACCTCGATGATCGCCCCCATCTGCTACCTGCAGGATCTGTTCACGCTCGAGTCGATGCGAGGGCAGGGCGTGGGGCGTGCGCTGATCGAGGCCGTGTACGAGCGCGCAAAGGCTGCGGGCTCGCCGCGGGTCTATTGGCAGACGCATGAAACGAACGCTACGGCGATGAAACTGTATGACCAGGTTGCGGAGCGCTCGGGCTTCGTGGTTTATCGCAAACAGATCGAATGAATCGATGGCCCAACGGCCGCTGGAGAAGAGCATTCAATGACAAGCACCGCGCGCGGAGTGTTCGAAGTGAGACTGCATCCCCTGGAGCCCTACAGCACCGGCGACTCCAAGCTCGGGCGGATGTCTCTCGACAAGCAATTTCACGGTGATCTCGAGGGCATGAGCAAAGGCGAGATGCTGAGCGCCCGCACCGATGTCAAGGAATCGGCCGGTTACGTCGCGATCGAACGCATTACGGGCACGCTCGCGGGCAAGCGCGGCAGCTTCGTATTGCAGCACAGCGCGACGATGTCCCGTGGCCAGCCGAGCATGAGCATCGCGGTCGTTCCGGATTCCGGCACCGGTGCTCTCGCCGGCCTCATCGGTACCATGACGATCGAGGCGCACGAGGGTCGCCACTCCTATGAGTTGAGCTACGACTTGCCGGAGTAGCACCTCAGGTGTTCGCAACCTCGAAGGTCCCCTCGACGATCTCCAGAAAAGTGCGCTCTTCGCGCAGCACCAGGCGCTTTGACTGTGCGAGCGCGAAGTTGGCCCGCGCTTCAGCGTCGGTGCGCAGACGCGCGCGGTAGGTCTCGTACGCGGCGAGGCTCTCGAACGCGATCAGCCCCCAGGCGATGTCGTTGGTCCCCTCATCGGGCAGGAAGTAGCCGACGAGGTGGCCGCCGCAGCGCGGGATGATGCGTCGCCAGTTGCGCGCGTACTCACGGAATTCCTCTTTCTGGAACGGGTCGATCTGGTAGCGGATGAAGCAGGTGAGCTTCATGGTCGTCCTCCCAAGCGGCGTCTGGCTGCGAGCATAAAGGGGCGCGAGGCAAGAGGCTGCAAGCGCAGCCACGAGCTCACGCCTCCCGGGGCTCTGCGGGTTCGGCGTCTGATGCGACATGCGCTGACGTATAGCTCTTGTCAGGCATTCATGCTTCGACCATCATGAAAGTATGCATGCAGAGGAACGGGTCGACCTGGACGCGGCCTCGGTCGCGGCCGCCATTGGTGAGCCGGCGCGCGCGCGGATGCTCTACAGTCTCATGGACGGCGATGCGCGCACGAGCACCGAACTTGCCGCGGTCGCTGCCGTGAGTGCGCCGACCGCCAGCGCGCACCTGTCTCGCCTCAAAGCTGCGAATCTCGTCGCCGTTCTGGTCGAAGGCCGGCACCGCTACTATCGTCTGGCAGGTTCCGAAGTCGCTCGCCTGCTCGAATGTCTCAATGTTCTGGGGGGGCGCATGCATGCACCACGCCCGTCGCGTGCTCCCGCACGCCTGCGCGCGGCCCGGACCTGCTACGACCATATCGCAGGTCAACTCGGCGTGATGCTGTACGAGCGTCTGCAGGCGCGTGGCTTGATCCGCTCGAACGCAATCGACGGGCGCGAGCAATGTGAGCTAAGTGCGGCTGGCGTCACGACCTTCGCGGGTCTCGGCGTTGACTTGGCCGCGGTCCGGGATGAGCGCCGACGTTTCGCCTACGGCTGTCTTGATTGGAGCGAGCGCCGTCCGCACCTTGCCGGCGCACTCGGCGCTGCACTTCTCCAGACGGCCTTGCGCCGCAGCTGGGTCAAAAGAGATCTCACCGGGCGCGCACTCAGTCTCACCCGCAAGGGACGCAGTGAGCTCAAGATGCGATTCGGCATCGAGCTTGCCGCAGAGGGTGTGCTCTGAGCAGACCGCCCGAGGCCCCGCGCTACTCGGGCGCATACAAGCGAGGCGTGGTGCTGCTTTTGATGTCGGCATACGTCTTCAACTCGATGGATCGCAACCTCATCGCGATCATCGGCCAATCGATGAAGCTCGATCTGAAGCTCACCGACACCCAGCTCGGGCTGCTGGGGGGCACCGCGTTCGCTGCGCTCTATGCCTTTGGCGGCATCCCGGTCGCGCGTCTTGCCGAGCGGTTCAATCGGGTGAACATCCTCACACTGTCGCTTGCGATCTGGTCTGCGCTCACCGCCCTCGTGGGGGCCGCCGGCAGTTTTGCGCAGCTCGTGATGATCCGAGTCGGCGTCGGAGTTGCCGAAGCAGGCTGCTCACCGCCTGCGTACTCACTGATTTCGGACTATTTCGAGCCACGCCGGCGTGCGTCGGCTTTTTCGATCTACACCTGCGCCATCTCCGTTGGCTATCTCCTGGTCGCGGTCGCCGGTGGTTTCACGGTGCAGCGGCTCGGTTGGCGTGCAGCGTGCGTACTCGTGGGCGTGCCGGGTATCGCAATGGCTCTGGTGATTCGCGCGGTGGTGCGCGAGCCGCCAAGAGGGTATTCCGATGGCCAGCCCAGCAGCGTTGCAGCGCAGCCGCTGAGCTTTTCGCTGCGAACCGAGTGGCTCGAGCTGCGTGCCGTCACGCGAGCGCTGCTCGTAGATCCGCCCATCCGCAACGTCCTGCTCGGCGTCACGATCTCGGGTTTCGCCTCATATGGTCTGTACGCATTCGTGCCGCCGTATTTCAGCCGGGCTTTCGGCCTCGATTACGCGAGCGTCGGACTGATTGCCGGAATGACAGGCGGTGTCGCTGTCGGCATCGGGATCGGCCTTGGTGGCTTTCTCGCTGACTCTCTCGCAAAGAGGACGGCGCGCTGGTATGCATTGGTGCCCGCATTCGGCATCGCGCTCTCTGCGCCTCTGTATGCGGTCGCGCTCCTTGCGTCCTCGTGGCGCCCCGCCGCCGTGGCGCTCGGGGCAGCGGGGTTCTTTCAATACGTCTCGCTCGGCCCCACGTTCGGTGTCGTACAGAACGCCGTCGGTGCCCGACAGCGAGCAACTGCAGCCGCCCTTCTCTACATCTGTCTTAGCGTCATTGCCCTCGGTGGCGGCCCGCTCTTCGTCGGGTCGGCCATTGACCGGTTCGCCGAGCATGCATATCCGTCCTTCGCACAGGCGTGTCCCGGGGGACACGCTGCGAGCACCGATGCGGCCGCAGTGCATGGGTGTGAGGTGACCCTCAACCTTGCAACACGGCGCGGAATGCTGCTGGTCGTTCTATTGTACGGCTGGGCTGCCGTGCACTATTTCCGCGCGGCTCGCGCAACGGGCGTCGTGCCGCGCGCTTCCTCCGTCCAGTCGGACTCGATATAGAAAGGCCCCGGCTTCTCGCGCAGCTGCTCGTACTTGCAGATCTGCGGCTCGGATCCGAGCCCTGTCGAGACGCCACCCCGGAAAGCCCACTCGCCGCGCTCGCTGTCGGCTGCGCGGACGTAGCTGTTGATCATGAAGCGGCGATCATAGTCGCTGGTGTTGGGCGCCGAGCCGTGCACCGTGAACAGCGTCCACAAAAGCAGGTCTCCGGGCTCCATCTCGCAGGTCACGATGGTCGCAGGATCAAGACCGCAACGGCGCAGCTCCTCATCCTGAGTCTGCCCGACCATGATCGGGCCATCGTCCGAGAGGCCAAGGTAGCCCGAGCCGGTGGCTGCGCGGGATGACCCGCAGCGCGCCATTCGCCACGCTCTGGCGATCGATCGCAAGGCCGGTCGTCACCGTGCTGCGCAGATAGTCATGGGTCTTGATCCTGCCCTCGCGAAAGCGCGCATCCTGGTGGAATCGATAGAAGGTGTACTTGGCGCCCGGCGGCTTCCAATGCAGCTGGTGCGTGATTTGTTTGATGTCGTGGCCCAGAAAGGGCTCGAGCACCGAGAAGAATTGCGGGGTCCTTCGCAAGCGCTCCAGGAACGGACTGATCCACGCCGTCCAATGTGCCTGCAGCACGACCCGGCGTTGCGCTTTGGGATCGTCGAGAACCTCGAAGAGCAGATTGTGATCGCGATAGGTTGCGTGGTGCTTGAGTCCCTCCGCATACATGCGATCGACTTCCGCGCTCACCTCCGCCACCTCGGCCGCGGTGAGAAAGCCGCGTACGATGGCGTAGCCTTCGGTCTCGAGTTGTGCGATCAGGTCCTGCACTGGTCGAGACTTTACACCGCCGCGGCGCGGCTTTCCTCCCGAATCAGATCGGAGGCCTTCTCGGCAAGCATGATGGTCGGCGCATTGGTGTTTCCGGAGGTGACATTCGGGAAGACCGATGCATCGACCACGCGCAGTGCGGCAACGCCATGCACCCGCAGCCTTGCATCCACGACGGATTGGCTAGAATCACTGCCCATCACGCACGTGCCACAGGCATGAAACACGGACCCGGCGCGGGCGCGAAAGTCATCCAGAATGGCCGCATCCGAGGCGTGCTCAGCGCCCGGGAGGAGCTCGCTCGCGGTGACGGCAAGCAGCGGCTGCGCGGCGGCGATTCGTCGCACGATCTGTGCGCCCTCGTAGATCTCGGCCATATCCTCAGGCGTCGAGAGGGAGGGCGCGACGATCGCGGGCGGCTGCAGTGGATCGGGTGAGCGTGCATGGATCGATCCGCGGCTCGTCGGCCGACAACTGTTGAATGACATCTGAAATGCGGGATAGGGGTCGGGGTTGAGGAGTCGGCGACGCGTGCTCGAGCGCGTCGTGTAGCTGACCGGATTGAAGTAGACGTGCAGATTCGGACGGGACAGCCCGGGCCGCCCCCGTACGAACGCACCGGCCTGATTGACGCTCATCGACAAGGGGCCCCTGCGGGTCAGAGCATAAAAAAGCGCGGCTTTGATCTTCCCACTGAGCGGACCGAGCTCCTCGTTGAGCGTCGGGACTTTGGAGCGATAGAAATACGTGGCGGCAAGATGATCCTGCAGCCCCGAGCCGACAGCGGGCGATGCAGCCACGACCGATACGCCGAGCCCGGCGAGGCGCGTGGGATCACCGATGCCCGACAGCTCCAGAAGCTGCGGCGAGTTCACCGCACCGGCAGCCACGATGACCTCGCGGCGTGCCCGCGCGATCTGCCGCGAGCCGCCGTGCAAGAACTCGACGCCGCTCGCACGCAGGCCGTCGAAGAGCACACGCGTCCCATGCGCATGCATCACGAGCTCGAGATTGGCGCGCGGGAGAGCCGGCCGCAGATAGGCGCTCGCGGTCGACACGCGAATGCCCTTGTGGGTCGTGACCTGCCACAGACCGGCACCCTCGAGTGTCCCGGTGTTGAAATCCGTGCTGCGGGCAATACCCAGGCCCTCGCACGTTGCCACGAAGGTCTGGCACAGCGGATGCACTTGCGCTGAGACGTTCACTGACTGCGACCGGGCCGCCGGCACCATGAAACTCGCTCGCGCCTGAGGGATGATCTTCCAGTTTCCTGAAGTAGGGCAGGACATCATCCCAACCCCAGCCAGGATTCCCGGCGGCGCGCCAATCGTCGAAATCCGTCCGATGTCCACGCACATAGACCATGGCGTTGATGGAGCTCGAGCCGCCAATGACTTTGCCACGAGGCCAGTATCCCCGACGCTGGTTCAATTGCGGATCGGGTTCCGCCTCGTACATCCAGTTAAAGCGTGGGTCTGCGAACGTCCGCCCGTAACCGATCGGCACCCGGATCCACGGACTGCGATCCGTACCGCCTGCCTCCAGGAGCAGAACGCTGTGGCGTCCGGTCTGGGTCAAACGATGCGCCAGAACGCAACCCGCGGATCCCGCGCCGACGATGATGTAGTCGTACTCCCGCATGGCGACGCTATGATAGATGCATGAAACTCGAACGCATCAAAACCTTCGTCGTCGGCAATCCGCCCCCACACTTTGGCGGAAGATACTTCGTGTTCGTGAAGCTCACTACCGACGATCACGTGCACGGTGTCGGTGAGGCCTACTGTGTGCCGTTCCGACCTGATCTGGTCGCTCGGATGCTCGAGGATACCTTTGAGCGGTACCTCGTCGGACGCGATCCGCACGACATCGAGTCCATGTGGCGGCGCGTGTACTCCGCGGGCTACACGCAGCACCCCGACCTGACGCTCGGTGCCGTGCTGAGCGCGCTCGAGATGGCTTGCTGGGACATCATCGGCAAGGCCGCAGACCAGCCGGTCTACAAGCTGCTCGGTGGTCAAGTCCACGAGCGGCTGCGCTCTTACACGTACATCTATCCGCGGCCGGGCGATCGCACCGATGTCTATCAGGACCCCGATCTGGCGGCCGAGCGTGCCGCCGAATATCTGGCGCAGGGCTTCACGGCGCTCAAGTTCGACCCGGCAGGTCCGTATTCGGCTTTCGATGGCCGTCAGCTGTCCTTGCGCGCGCTCGAGCGTGCGAGCGTTCTGCGGCAGCTGCGCGAGGCGGTCGGATCCAGGGCGGATCTGCTGTTCGGCACGCATGGCCAGATGACGGCGGCCGGTGCCGTCCGCCTCGCGCGCCGCATGGAGCCCTATGATCCGCTGTGGTTCGAGGAGCCCGTGCCGCCTGATGCGCCCGAGGAGATGGCCAAAGTTGCGCGCGCGACGCGCATTCCGATCGCGGCCGGCGAGCGTCTCAGCACCAAGTACGACTTTGCGCGCCTGCTGAACGCAGGTGGCGCGGCCATTCTGCAGATGAACCTCGGCCGCGTGGGCGGTTTGCTCGAAGCCAAGAAGATCGCCTCGCATGGCCGAGACTCAGCACGTGCAGATCGCGCCGCACCTGTACTGCGGGCCGGTGGTCGGCGCAGCGAACATACAGCTCGCGACCTGCAGTCCGAACTTCCTGATCCTCGAGGGCATCGAGCGCTGGCAGGGCTTTCATGCCGAGATCCTGCGCAAGCCCATCCTCTGGGAGGAAGGCTATGTCATCCCGCCGCGCGAGCCGGGTCTGGGCATCGAATTGAACGAGGAAGTCCTCGCACGTCATCCCTACACGGACTCTGCGCTGCATCTGGAGATGGCCGGAACGCCGATCCTCGGGTAGCACGAATGGCCGTCAGCGACATCGAGGGCATGCGGCTTGCGCTCGCTGAAGCGGCCCGCGCTGAGGCACAGGGTGAAGTGCCCATCGGCGCCGTGCTCCTACGCGACGAGGCTGTGATCGCGGTGGGAGCCAATAGACCGATTGCGGCGAACGATCCGACGGCCCATGCGGAGATCGAAGCGCTTCGAGCCGGCGGCACGCGCGCTCGGCAGCTATCGCCTCACGGACACCACGCTCTATGTGACGCTGGAGCCTTGCGCGATGTGCGCGGCGGCGATCGTGCATGCGCGCGTCGCACGGGTGGTGTTTGGTGCCTGGGATCCGCGCGCCGGCGCCGCCGGCAGCATCGATCGATATATTCGCGCTTGCCGCGCTCAATCACCGCGTCGATGTGTTCGGCGGAGTCCTGAGCGAGGATTGCGGCAGCGCTGCTGCAGCGAGTTTTTCGCGAGCGGCGCTGAGCCGCTAGCCGGCGGTCGCCCGACCAGGCGCGCGGGTGACGGATTCGCCTTCGCTGGTCTGGCCACAGTCTCGGTCGACTGCCATTCCAGCAGTTTGAGGATAGCGCTGGATGCGGTTCGACGAACTGCACCGGCTCCGCATCCGCGCGCGAAGCCGCGCTTGGCCGCGCTCGTACCAGCGTCTCCTGCGCGAGCAGTGGCAGCTGCTCGCGCACGTCGGCCCATGAATCCGGGTTCTTGCCGCGCATCTGTGCGAGCACGCCGCGCATCCTCGAGGTGACCATAGCCCACGTTGTAAGCCGCCATCGCAAGCCAGGTCCGATCCGGCTCCGGAATGTGCGCCGGAATCTTGTCACGCACTTCCTGGAAGTAGCGCGCCCCGGCGATGATGTTCTGGTGGGCATTCCGAGCGGTCCTCACGCCCAGCGCATCCGGCCGTGTTCGGGTGAGCATCATCACGCCCGAGGCGCCCGTTGGGGACTGCGGCCTTGGGATCCCATTGGATTCCTGGTAGGCGATGGCGGCGAGCAAACGCCAGTCGACGCCGGTCTCCTCGGAGGCCTCCTCGAACCAGCCTCGATAGTGCGGCAGTCGAGCCGACATGTTCTCCTGGAACACGCGCGACTCCTCGTACTGGAAGGGCCGTGAATCCCCGGAGGACTCGGCCATCAGATCCTGCAGCTCGCCTGTCTCGGTGATCGAATGGAAAAAGCGATTGACGGCCTCGTAAAGCTCGAGGTCGCCGCGCCGGACGATCCACTGCACGGGGCGTTCGTCGGGCAGGGAGAACCCCGGGACGCACGTCCGGATACAGATGGTGGGAGAATGAAAACTCGCGGCCATCCACGACCGCATACTGGGCATCGCCGGTCTGAACATCCTCCAGGGGGTCGGCTGCGCTGGGCGCCGTCTCGATCCAGCCCAAGGCAGGCGCGACCGTCCGCTTGAGCCTCTCGAGCATATGCTCCTGGGGGCTGCCCGCCCGAACCGAGAGCCGCGCCGACTCCATCCGCAACGTCTCGCGCGGTCGCGCATCGCCGCGATGGAACACGACAAGCTGAGGAATGCGATCGTAGACGTTCGCGGGCTCACCGGCCTTCCGCCAGCCTGCATCACCGTCAGCTGCGCCGCAGCAATATCGGCTCGCCCGGAGGCCAGCTCCGCACTGCATGGCGCGCACGTTCGCGACCGGGTACATGTAGAGATTGACCCCCAACCGGCGTGCGAACGCGCTCGCGAGCTGAAACTCCAGGCCCTCGGGGCCTCCGGCACCCAAGTAATATGTCGTCGGGCTGTCGATCGTGACCACGCGAAGCTGTCCCCGGATGTGGACCTGATCCGGGGCCGGGGGCGACGGCGTGCAGCTGCCCAGCAGCGCAAGCGCGGCCGCATGACGCAGTGGGGGCACCAGCAATCCGGCCGGCTTATCCACTCCGAAGACGTGTCTCAGGCGACAATCGACGCATTGGTACCTCTTTTCACATCCTCAGCTTGGACTAGAATAGCAGCCGCAAGGCCCGTGCCGCCCGGCATGCGACAAAATGCACAGCATTAGGTTAAGTCCAGGCCCTTGCGGGGGTCTCAGATATACACTTCAGTTCGTTATTTCTGCACCATTCTGGTGCGCTTGCTGCCTGTATCGCCGGAGAGGTACCGAAGCGGTCATAACGGCGCCGACTCGAAATCGGATGGTCGGGTAAAACCGGCACGTGGGTTCGAATCCCACCCTCTCCGCCAATCCTGCAGCGCGCGCCCGTGCAGTTAACTTAAGCGAGGCCCTTCTTGTACGCGAGCGCGAAAGCCTCGACGAAGGTGTGCGGGAGATGCTCCGGCGGCATCTCCGTGAGATTGCGATAGAACTCGCCGAACATCTCCCAGTTCGCCTCGTTGCTCGATTTCTTGCCTCGCCGTGAGGAGCGCTGAAAACGCGCCTCGAGTTCCTCGGGCTTGAAGCGGTCGATGAACTCGACGAATGCCGTTCGCATGGCCTCGATGGTGGAGCGCTCGTGTGCCTTCGAGGTCTCGAAGGTCTCGCGCAGCCACTGCACCGCATCCAGGCGGCGGCTTTCATGCTGGCCGAAGAGCTCGACGAGGAGCTCCTCGATGGCCAGGCGCGCAAGCGAGGGGCGCGGATCGTCCTGCGCCTCGGGCAATTCGATCCGGAAGCGGTTGTAGATCTCGGATCGGGCCCGCTCGAGATCCTTGAGCCCGACGAGAGCCTCGCGCACGAGCTGTCCGGCCAGATGCAGCAACCGGGTCTGGGCTTCGGCGGGGAGCGCCTGCGCGTCAATGCCTGCACCACGGCAGAAGGTCTGCAGCCCCGCGTTCACATCGTAGAGCGCTGGCATGTTCGCCGCGCTCTTGGCTTCGCGGGCCTTGGCCGCTGCGCGCGCGAGTCGCTCTATACGGCGCGCGACGGCCTGCTCCTCCTCGTCGCTCTGCGGCTCCGTGACGGTTGCGACGGCCTGACCATATGCGTTGACGGGGCGCAATCCGCTGCCGGTGGGACTGTCGGCGACGACGAGAAGATCATTCAGATTGAGCGCGGCGCCCAGGTCCGTCTGCGAGACCCGGCCGACGGCTTGCAGACCATCGACGTGCGTCGGGACCGGGTCCGGTGTTGCCCTTGCCGCGACGGGCTCCCGTGCGGCCTCGAGTTCCACCGCCACGATCTGATAGTCGCCGAGCCGCAGCACGTCGCCATTCTTGAGCGCGTGCAGGCCCCGCTTGCCGAGCGGTTGCTCGTCATCGTTGACGAACACGCCGTTCGTGCTCAGATCCTCGAGCAGATAGCGGTCGTCGCGAAAGTGAACGCATGCGTGATGGGCGGAGATATAGCGCAGAGGGTCCGGAAGAACCCAATCGTTATCGGTCGAGCGCCCGATGCTCCCGCCAGCTCCGTCGAATAGGACGGAGCTGCGCTCGCCGAGCACCCGCCGATGGTCGCTGATGATGCGAAGTCGCAGCGCCATGGGCACCCCGTGAAACGCACAGTCCGATATCCCCGCGCTCGAGGACATATAATCCCAGGGAAATTAGCAACGGTCCTCCCGAAACCCATGGCAGTCAGTCACATTTTCAAGGTCCTGTTTGTGAACCAGGGCAAGGTTTACGAGGTTTACGCGCGCAAGGTCAGTCATGGGAGCCTGTTTGGTTTCATCGAGGTCGAGGAGCTCGTGTTCGGTGAGCGCACGACCGTGGTCGTCGACCCGACCGAGGAGCGCATCAAGACGGAGTTCGACGGGGGTGAAGCGCAGCTTTCTGCCGCTGCACTCGGTGTTGCGCATCGACGAGGTCAGGAAGCAGGGCGTCAGCAAGATCACGACCCTGGAAGGGGCGAATGTGACGCAGTTCCCAGTGCCCCTTTACTCGACTCCCACGGGCGAGCCGCCGCTCAAGAAATAGTGATGCTCGAGCTGACGGGCGCTCCTGCTCTTTCCGACTTCCGACTCGCCAAGCTCCTCGAACGCCTTCGCGGGCTCGACCCCAGCATCGCCGGCCTGCATGCCCGATTCGTCCACTTCGTGGACGTCGCGCGCACGCTCACGCCGGCGGAGCGTGCGCAGCTCGACTCGCTTTTGACATATGGCCCGTACACCCAGGCCGCCGTCGAGGCGCAAGAGGCGCGAGGTCAGCTTCTGCTCGTTCTGCCACGCGCAGGAACGGTGTCGCCCTGGTCGAGCAAAGCGAGCGACATCGCTCGCGTGTGCGGTCTCGAGCCGGTGCGGCGGATCGAGCGCGGCATCGCCTACCGGCTGTCCGCACCACATCACTTGAGCGCCGAGCGACTGCACCTACTCGCCGCTGTGCTGTTCGATCGCATGACGGAAATGGTGTTGCTCGACTCGGCGGGCGCGGAGCAGCTCTTCGCGCACGCCGTGCCGCAGCCCGTGCGCAGCATTTCCCTGGCCGGCGGCCGCGCGGCGCTCGAGGCCGCGAATCGCGAGCTCGGCCTCGCGCTGTCGAACGATGAGATCGAGTATCTGCTCCTAAGCTTCGCTCGCCTCGGCCGCGACCCAACTGACGTCGAGCTCATGATGTTTGCGCAGGTCAACTCGGAGCACTGCCGCCACAAGATCTTCAATGCCAGCTGGGTCATCGACGGCGAGGAGCGCGCCCACACGCTCTTCTCCATGATCCGCAACACCCATGCGCATCGGCCGCAGGGCATTCTCTCGGCTTATCGGGACAATGCCGCGGTCATCGAAGGTCCGATCGGCCAGCGCTACTTCGCGCAGCCGGGAACACACCGCTATGCGAGCGTGCGCGAGCCCATCGACATCCTCATCAAGGTCGAAACGCACAATCATCCGAGCGCCATCTCGCCTTTTCCGGGAGCGGCGACCGGCTCGGGCGGCGAGATCCGTGACGAGGGAGCGACGGGGCGGGGCGGCAAACCCAAGGCCGGACTCACCGGTTTTTCAGTCTCGCACCTGCGCATACCGCAGTTTCCCCTGCCCTGGGAGATCTCCCTCGGCCATCCCGCGCGCATCGCCTCAGCGCTCGAGATCATGCTCGAGGGACCGATCGGTGCCGCCTCCTTCAACAACGAATTCGGTCGTCCGAATATCTGCGGATACTTTCGTACCTTCGAGCAGCGCATCGCGAATGATCCGGAGCGGATCCGCGGTTACCACAAGCCCATCATGATCGCAGGCGGCCTCGGCAACGTCCGCCGCGAGCACGTCGAGAAGTCCGAAGTCCCCGTGGGGGCCAAACTGGTCGTGCTCGGGGGACCTGCGATGCTGATCGGCCTGGGGGGCGGTGCGGCGTCCTCGATGTCGAGCGGCGAGAGCAGCGCGGATCTCGATTTCGCCTCCGTTCAACGCGGTAACGCCGAGATCGAGCGGCGCGCACAAGAGGTGATCGACGGCTGCTGGGCGCTGGGCCAGGCGAATCCCATCGCGCTCATCCACGATGTCGGCGCCGGCGGTCTATCAAACGCCGTGCCCGAGGCCGTGGCACACAGTCGGCGCGGCGCGCGCGTGGATCTGCGCGCGATACCGAGCAGCGAGCCCGGAATGTCGCCCCTCGAGCTGTGGTGCAACGAGGCGCAGGAGCGTTATGTGCTCGCAGTGACCGCAGGAGGCTTTGCGAGCTTCGAGGCGCTGGCGACGCGTGAGCGTTGCCCCTGGGCCGTCATCGGCACGTTCGACGACAGCGGTCGCCTCATCGTCGAGGACCCCTTGTTCGGCAACCGGCCCGTCGACATGCCGGTCGAGATGATCCTCGGCAAGCCGCCGCGCATGAGGCGTGAGGCATCAAGTGAGTCACCCCCCGTGCGGCGCTTCCTCACCGCGTCGCTCGATCTGCGCGACGCGCTCTATCGCGTGCTGCGCATGCCGGCAGTGGCTGATAAGACCTTTCTGATCACCATCGGAGACCGGACCGTCGGCGGCCTCATCAGTCGCGACCAGATGGTCGGGCCGTGGCAAGTCCCGGTCAGCGATGTCGGCGTCTCACTCAGCGACCACGAGGGTCACGCCGGCGAAGCCATGGCCATGGGGGAGCGCACGCCGGTCGCCGTGCTCGATGCGCCCGCATCGGGCCGCCTTGCGGTCGCCGAGGCCGTCACCAATATTCTCGCGGCCGATGTGGCGCTGCTCTCGGACATTCGCCTGTCGGCAAACTGGATGGCCGCGAGCGGCGAGGCGGGCGAGGATGCCGCGCTGTTCGCGACGGTGCAGGCGGTCGGCGAGGAGCTGTGCCCGGCGCTCGGAATCGCGATCCCGGTCGGGAAAGATTCGCTTTCAATGAAAACGCGCTGGCGCGACGGGTCGGGTGAGCACTCGGTCATCGCTCCGGTCTCACTCATCGTCTCGGCCTTTGCACCGGTGCAGGACGTGCGGCGTACGCTGACACCGCTGCTGCGCGCGAAGCCGGACAGCGTGCTGTGGCTCATCGATCTTTCCTTCGGCCGCAATCGCCTGGGCGGCTCGGTGCTGGCGCAAGCCTATGGTGAGCTCGGTGACGAGCCGGCGGACCTCGATGATGCGCAAACCCTGCGTGCGCCTCGCAGCCGCGCTGCGCGAGCTGCGCAGCCAGGACCTGATCAGCGCTTATCACGACCGCTCCGACGGCGGTGTCCTCGTCACGCTGCTGGAGATGGCGTTTGCGAGCCACTGTGGTCTCAAAGTCGAAGCGCCGAAGGACCTGCCGCGCGAGTCGGTCATGGCGTGGCTCTTTGCGGAGGAACCGGGCGTTGTCATCGAGCTCGGATGCGATGCTGAACAGCGCCTGCGCGAGATCCTGGCGCGCCATGGGTTGATGGAGTGTGCGCGCCGCATCGCCCTTCCCGCAGGCGAGCTGCGCATTCGCATCGAGCACGGCTCGATCCTGCTCGATGAGGCCTGGGCTGATCTTCGCGCCGCATGGTCGCAGACGAGCTATCACATGCGGCGCCTGCGTGATGATCCGCAGTGCGCGCTCGAGGAGCGCGCCGCACAGCTCGCCGTCGATGATCCGGGACTTCACGTGCGACTGAGCTTCGATCCAGAAGAGGATGTCGCCGCGCCCTACATCCAGCAAGGCGCCAGACCGCGCATGGCGATCCTGCGCGAGCAGGGCGTCAACAGCCACGTCGAGACGGCCGCCGCGTTCGACCGGGCCGGCTTCGAAGCCATCGACGTGCACATGACCGACCTCTTGAGCGGAGCGTGCTCGCTCGAGTCCTTCAAGGGCCTGGTCGCCTGCGGCGGATTCTCGTATGGCGATGTTCTGGGAGCGGGGGAGGGGTGGGCGAAGTCCATTTTGTTTCACGAAGCCGTCCGCGCCGAGCTCGCCCGATTCTTTGCGCGAGGCGACACGTTCGCGCTCGGCATCTGCAATGGTTGCCAGATGTTCGCCGCACTTCGAGCCATCATTCCGGGGACGGAGCACTGGCCGCGTTTCGTGCGTAACCGGGTCGAGCAGTTCGAGGCGCGTTTCACGCTGGTCGAGATCCTGCCCTCACCATCCTTGCTGCTCGAGGGCATGGCGGGTTCGGTTCTGCCGATCGCGGTCTCACACGGGGAAGGTCGCGCCCAATTTTTATCCGATGCGGCGGCGCGTGCTTGTGCAGAGAGCGGCACCATCGCCTTTCGCTACGTGGATCACCACGGCGAGCCGGCGCAGACCTATCCCTTCAATCCGAACGGCTCTCCCTTTGCAATCGCTGCGCTGTGCAATCGCGACGGACGGGTCACGATCACCATGCCGCACCCGGAGCGCTCACGCCGCTCGGTGCAGAACTCGTGGGCGCCGTCGGGGGTCGGGGATGCGAGCGGGTGGATGCGGCTGTTTCGCAATGCGCGCCGCGCGGTGGGCTAGCGCGCCTCGCGCACTTCTGGACCGATCGCCGACCAGGCGCTGCGGATCTCGCCGAGAAGACCCAGAACTTCGTTGATGCACGCGACGTTGTTCTCGACATTGGCGCGCAGCAGCCGGCGCGACATGTAGTCATAGAGGTCGCTGAGGTTCTCGGCGATGGCGCCGCCCTCCGCGAGGTTGAGCGTGCCCCGCAGCTCTCCGAGAATGCGCACACAGCTGTGCAGCAGCTTGGCCTTCTGCACCGTCTCGCGCCGCTCGATGCAGCCTCGCGCCGTCGTCAGCCGCTCCACGGCGGAGCTCATCAGCATCAGAACGAGACCGTGGGGATCGGCGGCTGCCACCCCGCCATGCACGGCATTGCTCTGGTAGGCAGCGACTTTGGAATTGCGGGAGTAGGCGTTCACGCCACGTGCTCCAACTTGAGGTTCGATGACGAACCACTTAACGGCCGCGGCGGCCGGGACTTGAGCCGACCGCGCCTCGCCCCGCTCTAGCCGCTGCTGTTGTTATTGCCGACCTTCGGCAGATCGGCGAAGGCCTGGGTGAGGTAAGCCGATGTCGTCTGCAGCTGCGACAGCAGCGTATTCAGCGCCGAGAACTGCTGCGTCATGCTCGCCGTCAGGGCTGCCTCGGCATTGGTGAGCTGGCTTGCTTGCTGGCTGAGCTGGTTGTTCTGCTGGACGAGCGTCTGGCTGTATGAGTCGACGGGGCCTGTGTTCGCGGCCAGGTCCGACGTGAGCTGCGTATTCAGTTGCGTGCCGATGCCATTCGTCCCGCTGAAGAGCTGACTCACGGCGTTGAAATTGCTCGAGAGCGCGTTCTGCAGCGTCGTGGCGTTGAGCGCGAGCGTCCCATCGCTCTGCGTGGTCACGCCGATGCTCGCGAGCGAGTTGAAGCCCGATGAGCCGGAGGTGAGGCCGTGGACCACCTGGCCGATCTGATTCTGGATGCCCGAGAGCAAGGCGTTGCCGAGCATCGGGCCCGCGGTGCCCGAGCTCGCATCGTAGCCGCCGAGGCTCGAGAACTGCTGCACCAGTGTGTTGTAGGCCGACACGAAGGCGCTGATGTTGCTTGCGACGGTCGTGGTGTCGTTGGACACGGTCAATGTCGTGCTCGTGCCAGCTGCGGGCATCGAGAGCAGATTGAGCGTGACTCCGGAGATCGCGTTGCTGACCGTATTGCTCGCGCTGTCGTACGAGACGCCGGCGACACTCACGATCGCATCCTGCGGTTTCGAGGCTTGCGTGTAATTGGCGGTGCTCGTGCTGCTGTAGGCGAGCTGAGCGAGTCCACCATCGCCGCCCGTGGTGCTCACGGTGATGGTGTTGCCCGCACCGGTGAGCGATGAGGCAAGGACGAGATGCGCGCCGTCGCTGCCCTGAATCACCGTGGCCGAGATCCCGGGGTTGCCCGATGCGGAGTTGATCGCCGCAGCAATGCCCGACAGTGTGTTGTCCGTGCTGTCGATGTTGACGTTCATGCTCTGCGACCCGAGTGACAGGGTCACAGTCCCGGTGCCGATGGCCGTGTTGCCATCGCTTGCGACGTTCTTGGAGACAAGCTGCTGTGCCTGGGCCAGCTGCGTGATCGCGACGTTGTAGGTGGCGGCCACGGCGCCGGAGTCTGCGCTCGCCGTGAACGCCGACGTATCGCTGCTCGTTGCCGCAAGCGCGTTGAACGCCGCCGGCGTATCGAGCGCCGACAACGCACTCTGAAAGCTCGACAGGGCGCTTTTCAGCGTTCCGAGGGCCGAAATCTGCGCCGTCACGGCGCTGGTCTGGCTCGCGTTGTTGGCAGACTGTGCCGCGTAGGTGGCCGTGACCAGCTGCGACACCAGCGAGGACACATCGATGACCGACCCGCCCGCAGCCGCGCTGCTCGAGGTGCTCGCGACCGAAACGACCGGCTCCTGGACGCCTGCGTTGCTGACGCTGCTCACAGCCATGTGATTTCTCCCCTACGCAAAACGGCGCAGGGCGGGAGCCTTTCGGCCCCCGCCCTGACGCACTTCTACTCTAACGTCCGATCTCATTACACCAGCTTGTTGAGCAGGGTCAGCACGTTCTGCGGAATCGTGTTGGCCTGCGCCACCATCGCGGTGCTCGCCTGCTGCAGGATCTGCGCCTTGGTCAGCTGCGAGGTCGCCGCAGCGTAGTCGGTATCCTCGATCGAGCTGCGCGCGGCAGGTCAGGTTGGTCGAGGCGGTCTGAAGACCCGTGACCGCCGCCTGGAACCGAGCCTGGTAAGCGCCGAGCTGGGCGCCCGTGGTGTCGATCTGCTGCAGCGCTGCGTCGATCGAAGTGATCGCAGCGTTCGAAGCATTGACCGTGAGCACGTTGGTGTTGGCGACGGAGGTGCCCGAGAGCGCACTGGCGACCGGGGTGGTGCTGCAGCGTCCGCATTCGTGGCACCCGTGCCGGCGATTGCCAGCTGACCGCCCGCAACGCCCGCGTAGTTGACCGTATAGGTCGAGGTCTGTCGTGGCGGCAGCGGCCATGCCCGTCGCGCGCGGCCGTCAGCGTGTTGAAGGCCACCGTGATGTTGGCGCCCGGAGTCGCGCTGTTGGCGTTGGACAGGGAGATGCCGGCGCCCGTATTGGTCGCCGTCACGCCCGTCGCGGCGGAGATCGCGTTGATCGCCGTGGTGACAGCGGCGAGGTCGTCGCCTGAGACGTGCCGCTGGTCGTGATCGAGCCCGTCTGCACGCCATTGATCGTGATCGTGCCGGTCAGCGCAGCACCCGTGTACGTTCCAGCGGCCACGTTGGTGGCAAGCGCCGTCGCCGTGACGCCCGTGATGTTGGCCGAGTTGATCGCAGAAGCCAGGTTGTACGCATCGGCGCCGACCGTGGCCGGTACCCACCTGCGTCCCATTGATCGTCAGGGCAGACAGATCCACCGTGTTGGTCGACGGTGAGCGCACCGCTCGTGATCGAGGCGTTGTAGCTCTGGCCGAGGTTCGCGCTGCGCGCGCTGGCGATCGAGCCGATCGGGATCGAGTTGCCGACGTTGGGGCCGATCTGGAAGACCTGGCCCTTGAAGCTGCCGTCGAGCAGGTTGACGCCGTTGAACTCGTGGTCTGCGGCGACGCTGTTGATGTCGGCCTCGAGCTGCGTGACCTGCTCGTTCAGAGCGGCTGCGGTCCGCGGCGCTGTTGGTCGCGTTGAGCGACTCCACCGCGAGGTCGCGCATCGTCTGCAGGTCGTTCGTGATCTCGGAGCAGCGCGCCGTAGGCGGTCTGGGACAGCGACACGCCGTCGTTCGCGTTCTGCACGGCCTGGTTCAAGCCGTTGATCTGCGAGGTCATGCCCTTGACGATGGCGTAGCCGGCCGGGTCGTCCGCAGCGGTATTGATGCGCAGGCCCGTGGACAGCTGCTGCAGGGCTGTGGCCAGCTGAGTTACCCGAAGTCGTCAGCGCGTTCTGCGCGACGAGCGAGTTCGATGTTGGTATCAAGGACTAGTGACATGGTCGGTGACTCCTGATGTTTCCTTCAGGCGCCGGACACCAGTCCGTCGCGCCGCTGCTTGCGGCCCATCGCCGCAGTTCAGGGTCGTTATCGGTGCGAGCCGGTGAACTTGAATGACACGCGCCATAAACGCTGAAAATGCCGAGCCGCATCACAGTAATCAGCTGAGGTAGTTGAACAGCGACAGCTTCGCCATGGAGGCGTAGGACTCCTGCGCCGCCTGCAGGCTCACCTCCTCGGTATTGAGCTGCGTCGCGGCGGCCGCGTAATCGACATCCGAGAGCCCGGAGATCGAGGTCTGCAGGTTCGTCTGCTGGCTCTGCGCGCTCGTCTGCGCGGCTGTGATGGCATTCGATGCGCGCATCCGACCGAGGCCTGGACGTCGCCCATATTGGAGACGGCCCCCTGCAGCTGCTGCAATGCGGTGCCGATCTGGGTGGTCAGCTGCGCCGAATTCAGCGTCGTCGAGTTCAGTGTGGTGATCAGGCCCGACAGCGTGCTGAAGACGCTCGCGGTGCCGGCGGGAGCCACCGTGAACTGGTCCCCAGCGGCGGGCGTGCCGCGTCACGGTGACCTGAACGCCATTGAATGCAATGGCATCCCCGGCTGGTATAGCTGCCTGAGCCAACCACGGTGCCGCCGCTGTTGGTGATCTGGTATTGCGGTCGGGCTCGAGAAGGAGATGGTGTAGGTGTCGGGCACCCACGCCGCGGCGTTGGTGACGCGTGCCGGTATCGATCGAGGCAGTGCCGGTGTTGGCGGCGCCCGCTGCGGTCGTGAACGTGCCGTTGCCTGCGGGCACGTTCATGAAGACCGCGGCGCCGGTGTCGCCGGCGGAGACGCTCTGATTCGCGCCGATCTGGATCTGATTGACCCCGGCAGCCCCGGAGTAGCTCACCGAGCTTGCCGGACTGGGCAAAGGGTTGAGTCGTGCTCGCCCAGCCGCCGAAGAGGTAGTTGCCGTTGCTGTCGGTGCTGTTGCCAATGCCGACGAGCTGCTGCAGCAGCTGCTGCAGCTGCGTGGCGATATCCTGCTCGCTCTGAGCTCGACAGCGAGGAGTTGTTCGCCTGTACCGCCAGATCCTGTGCGCTCTGCAGGACGTTGGTCGCATCGGTGAGCGCCTGTTCCTCGAGCTTCAGATTGGCGCTTGCGGCGTTGCCGTTGGTGACGTACTGCTGCGAAGCGGACAGCTCGATATTCAGCTGATTGACCTGCGCCATGCCGGCCGGGTTGTCGGCCGCGTTCTGGATCTGCATGCCGGTGGAGAGCTGACTTTGAGTCTTGGCGATGCGCTGCATCGAGCGCTTCCATCTGCTCGAGGGCGTCGGTCTGAAAGCCTATGGTGGAGATTCGTCATGGTCAGCCGTTGGTGATGGCGGTGATGAGGGAATTGAACATCGTGCTCGAGGCCTGGATCATCTGCGCGCAGGCCTGATAGGCCTGCTGGTACTGCACCATGTTCGCGGCCTCCTCGTCGAGATTGACGCCCGAGAGGTTGTTGCGCGCAGTCCACGGCCGATTGATTGACCGTCTGCTGCGCAGTGGCGTTGGCCTGCGCCTGCTGCGTCACGACGCCGACCTGGCTCACGACGTTGTTGGCGGCGCCCGTCAGCGAGGTCGTGCCGCCGTTGAGCACGGACGCCGACAGAGCCTGGATCATGGCGAGCACGTTGCTGTTGTCGCCGGTGTTGCTCGAGGCATTCGGGCTCAACGTGAAGGTGTCGCCGCTCGCGGGCGCTCCGCTGAGGGTCACCTGCGCGCCATCGAAGGCGATCGGTGTCGCCGCTCGCGTACGTGCCGGAAGCCACCAGGGTGCCGCCGCTGTTCTTGACCTGATACTGCGTGGCCGAGCTGAAAGAGATCGTGTACGTGTCCGGACACCCAGGCTCGAAGGATTCGTGATGCCCGCGGAGGCGATCGCTCCGGTGCCCGTATTCGCAGGGCCTGCCGCTGACTGCACGAGCGATGCCGCTGCGATCTGCGACGGATTGGTCAGCTGAACTGCAAGACCCGCGGTCGCTGCGGCGGTCGGACGCACGAGAAAGCTGTCGCCGTTGGTGGGGCTGCCGCTCACGACGATGGAGAGTCCCGCGGCCTGAAAGGGACTCGCGGCCGTGCCGGCCCCGCTCATCGCGACCGGCTGGCCGCTCGTGGTGTCCGTCAGCTGCCAGGAGCCCCCCGTGTAGGTCATCTCGTAGTCATCGGTCGTGAGCGCCGAGAGATTCGAGCGCGTCACTGCGAGGGAGGCTGTGCCGGCGTTGTTCGCATTGGCGAGCGTTTGCACACCGCCCACGGAGAACATCGCCTGGCCCTGGGCGCCGGTGAGATCCATGCCCGACTGCTGCTGCTGATTGACCACGCTCGCAAGGCCCACGCTGATCAGGCCCGAGGGCATTCTGGGTCGGATCGAGCACCTGGCTGCGTACGCTCAAGCAGGCCGCCGAGCGAGCCGCCGCTGAATCTCCGAGGTGATGTTGGTGCGCAGCCGCCGCCGGTCACGATGCCGATGTCCTGCTGAGAAGGATCGTACGCGTTCGGGATCGTGGTCAGCTTCTGGGCCGTGCCGCCGAGCACCAGCGGCTGGCCACTGCCGATGTACACATCCATCGCGCCGTTGCTTTCGCTCAGCGTGTTGACGTTCACGTACTGGCTCAGCTGGTCGATGGCCTCGTCGCGCTGATCGAGCAGCTGATTGGGCGATCTGTCCGGACGCGGTGGCCGCCGCGATCTGCTCATTGAGCGTCGCGATGGTGCCCGCGAGCGAGTTGATCTGCTGGACGCTGGTGCCGATCTGCGACTCCACGTTGGAGTCGTACTGCGAGATCTGCGAATCGTACGAGTTCAGCTGCTGCGTGAGGGCTTGCGCCTGACTCAGCAGCGCCTGGCGCTGCGCGGTGGAAGAAGGACGTGCTCGCGACAGTCTGCAAGGCGTTGACGAAGCTCTGCAGCGTGGCCGTGAGCCCGGTGCTCGAGTCGCTCAGCATGTTGTCGACTTGGCCGGCCTGCGTCGCGAGGGTGTTGAAGCTCGAGTAGCTCGCTTGCGAGGAGCGCACCTGCTGAGCGAGGAGCTCATCGTAGGCGCGCGTGATGCTCGAGACCTCGACGCCGCCGCCGATGTAGCTGCCACCGATGTTCTGGCCCGGTGCTTCCGTGAGGTTGATCGTCTCGACGCTATAGCCGGGCGTTGAGACGTTCGAGACGTTATTGCTGGTGACGTCGAGCGCCTGCTGGAAGGCGAGCAGACCGGTAACGCTGGTTGAGAGTATGTCGGCCATGTCTGCCGCCTCAGAGCGTGCCCGTGCCCGCCGTTATCGGCAGGGCGCTCGCGAGCTTGAGGGAGTCTTGCGGCAGATCGCGTAGCCGCGCGGCAATGGCGCTCGAGCTTGCTGGCGTAATCTGGATCCGTGGCGTAGCCGCCGCGCTGCAGCGCTGCGCCGAAGGCCTGCGCGTCGCTGCCGGTGTTGAGCGCGGCCGCGTAACGCGGGTTGGTGCGCAGCAATGCGACATAGTCCTGCAAGCTCTGTTGCGTGCTGCCGTACGAGCGGAAGCTCGCGCTCGTCGAGATCGGGCTGCCGTCTCGGTACTCGACGGTCGGCGCATCGACCGTGGCGCCGCTCCAGCTCGCGGATGCCTTCATGCCGAAGAGGTTGTTGCTCGAGCCGCCGCTGCCGTCGCGGGGCATGCTGCGTCCCCAGTTGGTCTCCAAGGCGGCCTGCGCGATGAGATTGCGCGGATCGACGCCGAGCTGCTCTGCCCGCGGCCTGGGCCGCGGGCCAGAGCGAGCTGATGAAGTTCTGTTTGCTGTGCGGGTGTTGCAGGCGAGGCTTGCGGCACGCTCTTCGCACCGCTGGAGCTCGTGGCGCCGCCTGCGGCGCTCGTCCCGGTCGTGGCGCCCGAACCGCTCAACCGTTGCAGCTGGTGCACCAGCATGTCGGCCAGTCCGAGCCGCGCCCGCGCGTCAGCTCAAGGGAGAGCTGATCATCGTACATGCCCTGATACATCTTCTGCTGATCGCTCCGAAAGATCGGGTCGGTGCCCGAGGCATCGCGCATGCTCTTGATCATCATGCGGGCGAACAATGCTCTCGAACTGCTTCGCCACCGCGCGCAGGGCCGTGCGGGTCGCGGTTCGCCGCGCTTCTCTTGAGCGCATCGAGCCCCGCGAAGTCCGCATAGACGCTGCGCCGCTGGTATCGACGCGGCGCCGTCATATGACAATCAGCTCGGCGCGCAGCGCGCCCGCTTCCTTCAGTGCTTCGAGAATCGCCACGAGGTCGCCCGGTCGCGGCGCCGACCTGATTCACGGCGCGCACGATCTCATCGAGATTGACGCCCGCGTGGAACACGAACATGCGCGCATCCGCCTGCTGCACATCGATGCTGCTGCGCGGTGTCACCGTGGCCGTGGTTCCCTGCGTGAACGAGTTCGGCTGGCTCACATCCTGCCGCTCCGTGATCGTCACGGATATCGAGCCGTGCGCGACCGCGGCCGCCATGACGCGCACCTGCGAGCTGATGACGACCGTGCCGGTGCGCGAGTTGATGATGACACGCGCGGGTGCCTCGCCCGGATCGATCTCGATCGCCTCGAGCGTCGAGAGATAGGCGATACGGGAGTTCGGATCGCTCGGTGCGACCACCCGAATGGAGACCTCGTCGAGGGCTTCGGCCGTACCGGCGCCGAGCGTCTTGTTGATGCCCGCGGCAACGTGCGCGGCCGTCGTGAAGTCTGGAGTATTGAGATTGAGCACGAGGTGAGCATCGCCGGCGAAATGCGCGGGCACCTCTCGCTCGACCTGCCCTCCGTTCGGAATGCGGCCGCTGCTCGGGACGTTGAGGGAGATTTTCGAGCCGTCCTTGCCCTGCGTGCCGAAGCCGCTGACGACCATGCTCCCTTGCGCAAAGGCATAGACATTGCCATCGACGCCGCGCAACGGGGTGAGCAACAGACTGCCGCCGCGCAGGCTCGCGGCGTTCGCGATCGAGGAAACAGTGACATCGATCGTCTGCCCCGGCTTGGCGAACGGGGGCAGCTCGGCGTGCACCGTGACCGCCGCGACGTTCTTCAGCTGCGGGTTGGTGCCGGGAGGAATCGTGACCCCGAATTTCGCGAGCATGTTGATGATGCTTTGAATGGTGAACGGCGCCTGGCTCGTCTGGTCGCCCGTGCCATCGAGGCCGACGACGAGGCCGTAACCCACCAGTTGGTTCGAGCGCACGCCCGCAACGGTCGCCAGGTCCTTGATGCGCTCCGCGTGCGCGGGCGCGCTCACGAGCGCGGCGCTGAGCAGCACGAGGGCCATGGCCTGCCGAGGCGATATGATTGAGGTGTCGCATCAGAAGGGCGCCCAGGGTGAATTGAAGAAGCGCGAAGCCAGCTTTGCTGATTGGCGTCCGCCAGCGCGCCCTTGCCGGCATAGGAGATCTTTGCGTTCGCGACCTGTGAGGATGAGACGGTATTGGTCGGCGACAGGTCGATCGCACGGATCACCCCGGACAGCCGCACGGATTCGCTGCCCTGATTGAGATCGAGCAATTTCTCGCCCCTTCACGAACAGATTGCCGTTCGGCAGGACCTTGGCAACGGTGACGGTGATGTTGCCCGTCAGGCTGTTGCTCTGCTGGCTGTTGCCTTCGCCATCGAACTTGGTCTGATCGGCGATGTTGTTGTTGAGAATCGGGTTGCCCTTGATGGTCACGGCCTTGCCGATCAGGGTCGATCCAGGCAGCGTGTCCGTCGTCTGCTTGCTGGTCGTCGTCACGGCGCTCTTCTGCGCCGCAGTCTGCTCGTTCAGCACGATCGTGACGATGTCGCCCACGTGGTGAGCGACGGGGTTCTCGAACAGCGTCATGTCGTGACCGGTCTGATAGATGGCGCCGTTGGTGGGCGCAGGCGAGGGCTCCTGCGTCCAGCTGAATGCATCGTTCGTCCTTGGATGAATGATGCGGCGTCTGGCAGGCGGCCAGGCCGATGACGCACAGATATGCCGCCTGCCAGAGTCGTGAGATTGCGCTTCGTCATATCCACTACAGGTTCTGATCCGCGTACTGCATCATCTGATCGGTCGTCTCGATCGCCTTCGAGTTCATCTCGTAGGCGCGCTGCGTCTCGATCATGTTGACGAGTTCCTCGACGACGTTGACGTTGGAGCTCTCGACCGATCCTTGCACGATGGTTCCCATGCCGCTCAAGCCCGGATTGCCGGTCTGCGCCGCTCCGCTCGAGGCGGACTCGATGGCGACGTTGCCGCCGCTGTCCTGAAGCCCGGCCGGATTGATGAAGTTGGCGAGCTGCAGCGTTCCAACCGTAGTCGGTGTCGCGGCGCCGGCAAGCTGAACGCTGACCACGCCGTCCGAGCCGATCGTGATGCTTTGTGCGCCCGTCGGAATCGTGATGGCAGGCTGGATCGCGTAGCCGTTGGCTGTGACCACCTGGCCCTGAGCGTTCACCTGCAGGCTGCCGTCGCGCGTGTAGCCGAGCGTGCCATCGGGCAGCAGCACCTGGAAGAAGCCCTGTCCCTGGATCGCCAGGTCGAGTGAGTTGCCGGTGTTGTTGAGACTGCCTTGCGTATAGCTTTTCTCGGTGGCGACGATGTGCACACCGGTGCCGAGCGCGACGCCCGAGGGCGACAGGGTGTTCTGCGAGGTGGCGCCGCCGACCTGTTTGACGTTCTGGTAGAGCAGTGTCCTCGAAGACGGCGCGGCTCTTCTTGAAGCCGTCCGTGTTGACGTTGGCGAGATTGTTCGCCGTGACCGTCATCTGAGTCTGCTGAGCATCGAGGCCGGTCTTGGCGGCCCAAAGTGCGGGTTCCATATGGCGCTTACCTTTCGAAGTAGGGACTCGTTACGGCGGCTCAGCTTGACTGCAGGAGCTTGGTCGCGGAGCTGGCGTCGTCCTCCGCGGTGTGCATCGACTTGATCTGAAGATCGAAGCGACGCGCGAGCTCGATCATGTTGACCATCGCGCTTGCGATGTTGACGTTGCTCGACTCGAGCATCCCCGAGCTGACCGTCACCGTTGCATCCGATGGGGCTTCGCTCCCGTCGGTCATGTGAAAGAGTCCGTCCGCACCGCGGGTCAGCGCGGCGTCGCCCGGGTTCACGAGCTTGATGCCGCGCGACGTTGGCCGAAGTCTGCGGGCCCTGGCCGAGCGGCACGATGGAGATGGTGCCATCCGGCGCGACGCTGGTCGTTGCGGCCGGCGGAATGCTGATCGGGCCGCCGTCACCCAGGACGGCCTGTCCGGTGGCGGTCAAGAGCTGGCCCGTGGGATCGACGTGCAGATCGCCCGCGCGCGTATAGGCCTCCTTGCCGTCCGCATCCTGAACGGCGATGTAGCCGGGTCCGCGCACGGCAACATCCAGAGGATTGCCGGTCGGGATCTCCGACCCCACCGAGCTGTCCCAGCCGACGGTCGAGTTCGTGGCGTAGACGCGCGAGGCATAGCCGGGACCGGACAGAGCCTGACTGCTGAAACGCGCTCAGATCGGCCCGAAAGCCGGTCGTGCTCGCGTTGGCGAGATTGTGGTTGTTCGCCGCCTGAGCGCGCATCGTCTCCTTCGCGCCCGACATCGCGACATACAGCAACTTGTCCATGACTTCCCGCTATGCCTCGAGCTGGCCCGGCTTCAGGCCTGGCCGTTGATGTTGATGATGGTCTGGGTGATCTGGTCGTCCGTCTGCAGCATCTGCGCGTTCGCCTGGAAGTCGCGCTGCGCCGTGATCATGTCGACCAGAGCGCGTCGTGGTGTCGACGTTGGACTCCTCGAGCGAGCCGGACTGGAGCGTGCCCAAGCCCGAGCTGCCCGCTTGACCCTGACCGCTGCGCCTGACCCGAACGTCTGCGCCCAGGTCTGATTGCCGAGCTGCTGCAGGCCCTGCGGATTGGCAAAGTTGGCGATCGCAATCTGTCCGAGGTTGGCCGAGTTCCCGTTCGTGTACTGCGCCTGCACGACACCGGTGGAGCTGATGCTGATGCCGGTCAGCTTGCCGGTGGTGTAGCCGTTCTGACTGATCGGCGGAGACCGCGAAGTCACTGCCGGTCTGAGTCGTGTTGCTGAAGTTGAACGTCATGTTCATGCGGCGGCGCACCCGTCGTCGGCGTGTAGGCCGGGAACGTGACCTTGCCATTGGCAGGAGTCGGTCAGTGCGCCGCTGGTCGTGTAGTCCAGTGCCTGCGGCGTGCCGACCGCCGTGCCATCGACGTAGAGCTGTGTCGTCCAGTCGTTCGCGGTCGCACCCTTGATGAAATACAGAGAGGCAGTGTGGGCAGCGCCGAGCGAGTCGTACACGGTCATCGAGGTCGTATCCGTATAGCTCGTGGGATCGCTGGGATTGAACGTCGGGTTCGTGGGGGCCGTGGCATCGGCCGGCAAGCTTGCGGTGATCGACGCCGTCGTCGTCGCTTGCGGCGCGCTCACGTTGGTGGTGATGTTGAGATTGGTGAGGTTGCCGGTATTGAAGCCGCCGTTTTGCAGCGCCGCATAGACCTGGAGATTCTGCCCGGCGCTGTTCACGACGTTGCCGTTCGCTGTCCTCCTGGAACTCACCGTCGCGCGTGTAAACCAGGGCACCGTTGTCACTCATGGTGAAAAAGCCGTTGCCGCTGATCGCGAGGTCGAGGTTGTTGCCGGTGCTTCTCGATGTTGCCCTGGCTGAACTGCTGCGCGATCTCCGACACAGAGACGCCGTTTCCAACAGCGGTGGCGCCGACGCCCTGTTGTGTCGAAGCGAACAGGTCCGAGAACTCGGTGCGCGAATCCTTGAAGCCCACGGTACCGACGTTCGCGAGGTTGTTGGCCGTCACTGACAGGTCCTGCGAGGCGGCCTTAAGACCCGTGAGTGCGATATTGAAAGGCATGCGTTGCTCCTTTGAGGGAAATCGTTGGACTGATCCGGTTCTAGAGAATGCTGATGACGCTGCTGAGCGGAATCGTCCCGTTCGTCGTGTTCACATCGAGGGACTGAGTGTTCGAGTCGAGCGTCACGCTGTTGACGGTGCTCGCGACGAGCGGACTGACCTGTTGCGTGCTGCCATTGACGTTCGCGCTCACGGCGAAGGAGTAGGTGCCCGCGGGCGCGGCCGTACCGTTGGTGGTGGTGCCGTCCCAGGTGAAGTTCGTGAGTCCCGAGGACTGCGCCGCAACCGTGAATGACTTCACGATGGCGCCGCCGGCGCTCGTGACGGTGACATTGAGATTGGTGGCCCCGGCCGGTGCGCTCGCCGCGCCGGCCACCGTGCCGCCGGCCGTCAGCTGCGCGGTATTGCCCGCAGCGAGCACCTGCTTGCCAAGTAGTGAGGCGCCATTGAGCATCTGCGAAGACTGCAGGCTCGTCGCCAGGCCGGAGAGCGAGGTCTGCATGCTTTGCAGGCTCGACACCTCGCTCATCTGCGCGAGCTGCCCCAGGAACTGCGTCGGATCCGCCGGCTGCATCGGGTTCTGGTCCTGCAGCTCGGTCGTCATGAGCTGCAGAAAGTCCGCCTGCGTCAGCTGGGTGTTGGAGGTGGCGGCAGAGGCCTGCTGGGTCGCCGTGGCGGCGGTACCGCTCGGAATGGAGCTCACCGGAGTGCTGGAGCCGACGGGGTTGGTGGTTGACATGGAATTCCTCTAGGAGCCTGTTTGCGGATCACTGCCCGAGCTTCAAAGTGGCGAGCATCAGATCCTTGGAAGTGTTCATGACTTCGACATTGTTCTGATAGGAGCGCGACGCCGAGATCATGTCGGTCATTTCCTCGATGATGTTGACGTTGGGCGCGTACACATTGCCCTGTGCATCGGCGAGGGGATTGCCGGGCTCGTAGCGCACCGTGGGCGCCGCGTTGCTCTCGACGATGCCACGCACCTGCACGGCGGCACTGCTCGCCTGCATGCCCGGCAGAGCGCTCGAGCCGAGCGCGGCTCGCACGGCCGGCGAATACCGGGTGGCGTGCCTTGTAGACCGTCGAGGGGTCGCCGCTCACGCTGTCGGCGTTGGCGAGATTGCTCGCGACGGTGTTGAGTCGCACGGACTGGGCGGAAAGCCCGGAGCCTGCGATGTCGAATATCTTGAAGGAGGACATGTGGGCTAGCTCTGACCGGTGATGGCGGTCATCAGATCCTTGAGCCGCGACGATAGAAGAGTGAGCGTGGCCTGATAGCGCACGGTATTGTCCGCAAAGGCCGCCTGCTCGAGCTGCGTGTCCACCGTATTACCGTCGAGCGAGGGCGCGAGTGGAACGCGATATTTAAGTTCCGGCGCGCTGCCCGATGAAGCCGTGCCCAGATGATTCGCAGCGGTCGTCGTGAGCGCGAGCTCCTTGCCCGCAGCACCGGCCTGTGCGAGCGCGGTCTGAAAGTCGATGTCACGCGCCTTGAAGTTCGGCGTATCGGCATTCGCCAGATTTTCCGCGAGCACTTCCGTACGCTGCGATTGCAGCTTAAGTGCCTGGGTGTGGATGCCGAGATAGGCATCGAGACTGAGCGGCATGCGTTGATCCGTCAAAAGTTTGGCCTGACGGAGCCACAGCAATACGCATGCCAATGCGCTGCGCTACCCGTGCGGTGGCCCTGGAGCGTGCGGACGCGTGATTCACATCACGCGAGGCGGCAACCCCTTGCCGCAGGCGTGGCACGACGGACGGTCGCAGTGCGCGCGCGCCTCGAGGCTCGGTGCGCACGAGCGCGCGATGGAGCTGGCGCGCCGCTTGCACAGCGTCTGCCATGCCTCATTCAATGACGGATAACCGGCGCTGCATGCAGCGTGCAGGAATCGTGCTGGTCGCATTCTTTGTGACGGCTGCCTCGGCCCAAGCACAAGAGCAGGCGGCCTTCGAGCCGCTTGCCGCCATCCGCGCCGCGGCCGAGAAGTATATCCGCGGGCAACTTCCCGGAGACCCGGGGGCCACGGAGGTCACGGCCGGGACGCTCGATGCGCGCCTGCATCTTGCGAGCTGCGCGGCAGCTCTCGGGGCGAGCACTCCGGCGGGCACACCTTTACAGGCACGCACGACGGTCGGTGTGCACTGTGCGCGGCCGGCCACCTGGACGGTCTATGTGCCCGTCACGGTCGAGAGCCGCATTCCGATCCTCGTTCTCAAGCACCCGGTCGCCACTGGCACTCGCCTCACGAGCGCGGACGTCGAAGTGCAGACGCGCAAGGTGGTCGGCCTCGTGACGGCGTTCCTGGGCGATCCCGCGGAGCTCAAGGGCCGCACTGCGCGGCGCGCCCTCGCGGCGGGGACGTTGCTTGCCGCCGACATGTTCAACGCCGACGTGGTCGTGCATCGAGGGCAGGACATCACGCTCGTCGCCTCGAGCGGAAGCTTCGAGGTGCGTGCATCCGGACGAGCGCTCGCGGATGCACCCGCCGGGGCACGCCTGCGGGTCCAGAATCTGAGCTCCATGAAGGTCGTAGAGGGAAATGTGGAGAGCTCGGACGTGGTACGGGTGGCGCAGTGACGGCGTTCCGCGCGCATTTCATGCAATTGCAGCCTGGCGCTAAAGTTCGCCCCTGCACGGTCGATACTTTATTCAGCACAGATCGGAGGGCCACCCATGGCCAACACGATTGACGGAACGAAAATCGGGGGAGCTCCCATCGGGCCAGGGAGCGTGGTGCGGCCGACGGCCGAAGGCTCCAATACCTCCTCCCAGACGCCCCAGCAAGGCGGCGATGTCCAGATCACCGGCTCGGCGGCAACACTCGCACAGCTCGAACAGACGGTGCGCTCGCTGCCGGCCATCGACGCCGCGCGGGTTGAGACGATCAGTCGCGCGATCGCGAGCGGCCAATACAGCATCGATTCGAGCCGCATTGCCGCGGGCCTGATCGGCTCCGAGCGCACGCTCGGCGCGCTGCCGACCGAAGAGCTCTAGGGCATGGACGCTGGCGCCTGCCGCGAGCACCTCCACAAGCTCATCGACGCAGAGTCGGCTGAGCTCGCTGCGCTCGCCCAGCTTCTGGAGCGTGAGCACGGGCTGCTTGCGACCGGCGATCTGCCTGCGCTCGATGCGGCGATGCGCGAGCGCCAGCGCTGTATCGGCCGGATCCTGCGGGTCGACGAGGAGCGCCGGCTGCTGTGCCGCAACCTGGGCCACTCGGAGAACGCCGCTGGACTTGCTCGGCTGATGGGCGCGTGCGATCCGAGCGGAGCTCTCGCCCGACGCTGGACGCAGTGCACGGAGGCCGCCGCACGCTGCCGCATTCTCAATGATCGCAACGGTGCGCTCGTCAGCGCGCGCCTCAAGCATGTGCAGCAGAGGTTGAGTGCGCTCGTGAGCGCCGGCCGCCAAAGCGTCACCTACGGGCGCGACGGTGGCTACGCGGTCGCGACCAGCGGGCGCGTCATCAAAACCGAAGCCTGATCCCGCCTGAGAACCCCGCGGATGTGACGGGGATCTCATCCCTCAAGGATCCCGCGCGTGTGCCGATATAGTGGCTGCGGACAGCTGGAGAAGCGTCGTGTCGAGCAGCAAAGTCAGCCCGGTCTCAGGACGCGGCACCACGCCAGTGGGCGCCGGCGCTGGGGTGTCGCGCCCGCAAAGTGGGGGGCAGGGGGGCGCTTGGCAGTCAAGTCGCAGCGATAGCTCGGCCAGCGTGCAGATCACCGGTGCGGCAAGCCAGCTCGCGGAGCTGGAGCAGGCGTTGCGCACCCATCCGGCCATCGACCAGGGACGGGTCGAGAGCATCAGTCTGGCGCTCGAGCGGGGTTCCTACACGATCTCACCCGAGCACATTGCCGATCAGCTGATGTACCTCGAGCACGCTCTCGGAAGCGTGCCCATCGACGAACAGTAACCCCCTCGGTCGCGTCAGTCTCAGGCGAGTGCCTCGCGCAGCGCGGCAATCTCCTGAGCGGATTCGCGAATGAGCGTCTCGCAGGTCGAGCGCGTCAACTGCAGCCGTCCGATCGCCCGCACGCTCTGCAGACGTGCCGCGAGGAGCTCCGGCTGACCCTCGTACACCGCGATCAGGCTCGCCGCGACCAATACATCGCTCAAGTTGGCCGCCCCGCGTGATTCACGGGTGAAGTCTTCCGACTCGCGAATCGCCAGAACGATCTCGTCCGCGATGCCCCAGTTCTCGAGGAGGGCGGTTGCGATGCTCAAGTGCCAGTCACGCTCGATCGCCTGATAGGTTGCTACGTCCGCGAACAGGTCACGGTGGCGGCTGGCACGTGTCAGGATGTAGAGGCGTCCGATGCCGTGTAGCAGCCCCGCGAGCAATGCCGTGTCGGGACTCACGCGCGTGAGGCGCCGGGCGATGACGAAGCACAGACTCGCGACGTGCACACTGCGGTGCCAAAGTGCCTCGAGCGGCTTCTCCAGTCCTTTGAGCATCGGCGCGTGCTTGAGCTGCTGGACCGCAAAAGCGATGGTCGAGCTGCGCACGACGTTGAGTCCAACCCGCATGATGGCGGCACGCAGCTCGCTCACCGGCTTGCCGCCTGGATTGAGCGCCGCGGAATTTGCCATCTGCAGCAGGCGCGCGCTCAGTACCGGCTCGCCGGCCATGACACGTGCGACCTTTTCGATCGATACGTTCTCGTCCGCAAGAGCCTGACGCACGCGCGCGACGATCTCGGGAAAGCCCGGCAGGTCCACCTCTTGAGCGGACAGCTCTGCCGCGAGTGCGCGCACGAAAACGAAAGAGCCTTCTTCGGCGGAAACCTCGGCGGATGATGACGGGCTCATTGGATCGCGTCCACCGGCGTCATCCATGCCCTAGCGCCTGTTGCATCGCAGAGACTTCGGCCGCCGACTCCGTAATGATCTTTTGATACGTCCCCGAATCGAGCTGCATGCGCGCGCAGGCGCGCACACCCTGCATGTTGAGCTCGATCGATTCCGGGTGCTCCTGATAGGCGACGAGCAGGTGGGCGACAGTGAGCACGTCGGTGAGATCCACCGCGCCTTTGTGATCGCGCTCGAGCTCCTCGTACTCGCTGACGGCAAGCACGATCTCCTCGGACATGTCCCAGTTCTCGAGCAGCGCCTTGGCGATGTTGGCATGCCAGTCGCGCACGATCGCGTTATACACGGCTGGTTGGCAAACAGTGCGGGGTGCTTGCTGGCGCGGGTGAGAATGTAGAGCTGACCGACGCCGTGCAGCAGGCCGGCAAGCAGCGCGGTATCCGGATTCACCTTGGCGAGCCGGCGCGCCACCGCGTGCGACATCGCGGCGACCGCGGAGCTGCGTCGCCACAGCTCATCGAGCGGCTTCTCGAGCCCCTTGAGCGCATCGACCTTCTTCAGCTGCGACATGGCGAACGCGATCGCGGCGCTGCGCACCATGTTGAAGCCCATGCGCGCCACGGCGGTACGCAGATCGTTCACGGCCTTGCCGGAGAAATTGAGCGCCGCCGAGTTCGCGATCTGCAGCAGCCGAGCGGCGAGCGCCGGCTCCGAGCCCACGACGCGCACGACCTTCTCGGGCGTCACATTGTCGTCCGCCAGCGTCTGGCGCACGCGCATCGCGATGTCCGGGAAGCTGGGCAGGTCGACCTTGCCTCCGGAGAGTTCTCCGGCAAGCGACTGAACGAACGCGAATGCGGCTGCGTTGACTCTCACCCGCGGGCTGATTGGCGTGCTTCGCGCTCATGCGACTCCTCGTGCCGTTATGTTCATCACGTTATCAGGCCGAGCGGGTTTCGCGCGTGATGTCCATCGCAGCCGCGAGGCTGCAGACCGCCGCCGCGAGATCCTGCAGGGGCAGGACCTGCCGGGCCGCGCCGAGCGCGACCGCCTCGCCCGGCATTCCCCACACCACGCTCGTCGCCTCGTCCTGCGCAAGCGTAGGGCTGCCGGCGTCCCGCATCTCGTGCAGGCCCCGCGCGCCGTCCCTGCCCATGCCCGTCAGAAGCATTCCGATGGCGTTACGGCCGACGTTCTGCGCCACCGAGCGGAACAGTACGTCGACCGAGGGCTTATGCCGATTCACGGGCGCTCCGTCGTCCAGGCGGCAGACGTAGCGCGAGCCGTCGCGCACGATGAGCAGATGGCGATCGCCAGGGGCGATGTAGGCGTGACCGGGCAGGACCTGCTGGCCGTCCTCCGCCTCGTACACCGTGAGCGCACAGCATTGATTCATGCGCTTGGCGAACGGCCCGCTGAAAGCCTTGGGAATGTGCTGCGCGATGACGACACCGGGCGAGTCGGCCGGCAGGCGCATCAGCACTTGCTTGATGGCCTCCGTGCCGCCCGTCGAGGCGCCGATCGCAACGATGCGGTCCGTCGTGCGCAGCGGCCGTTGCGCGGGCTGTCGCGGCAGAACCGCATCGGCGCTGTGGCGCGGCGGAACCTGCGAGGGTGTGCGCGGCGTCTCGAAGAGCACGCACGCTCGCCCCCGCGGCGACTTTGATCTTCTCGATGAGCTCGCTCGCATAGTCGCTGAAGGTCGCTGCGATGTCGATCTTCGGCTTCGCCAGATAATCGACCGCGCCGACGGCGAGGGCATCGAGCGTCACATCGGCGCCGCGCTCGGTGAGCGAGGAGACCATGACGACGGGCATTGGGCGCAGACGCATGAGGTTGCGCAGAAAAGTGACGCCGTCCATCTTCGGCATCTCGACATCGAGCGTCAGCACGTCGGGGTTCAGCTGCTTGATCTTCTCGCGCGCGATGTGCGCATCGCCCGCACTGCCGACGACCTCGATGGCCGGATCGCGTCGGAGGATGTCCGTCAGCATCTGCCGGATGAGCGCGGAGTCGTCGACGATGAGCACCCGGATCCGGCGCGGTGCAGCAGCGTGCGAAGTTGAGATTGTGTCGGACATCGCGAGCTCCGTGGGCACTCAGTCGAACAGTTCGACGTCGCCGCCGTCCGGCTGGTTGCCCAGAGCGGCGAGGTAGATCTGCTCGCGATCGGCGATGCTGCGGTTCTCGATGGCCCGCAGTCGGCGCACCCGTACGCGTCCTTGCGCCGGGAAGTAGACGACCTTGCGCGGCTGACTGCCCCCGAGATCCTCGGCGGCGATGGCGTAGCCCTCGATGCGCGCATAGCCGCGAACGAAGTTGATGTTGCGTTGACCCACATCAGTCATCGCGGTGAGGATGCGGCCCCCGCCGAAGATCTTGATCTCGAGCCGGTTGCGCGCTGCGCCGAGCTTGAGAAGATCGTTGATCAGGCTTTCCATGGCGTACGAGCCATAGCGCGTCGCGAGGCCGACGGCGGCATTCAGCCAGCTGTTGGAGCCGCTCTTTGACTCCTGCGGCAACATGAAGTGATTCATGCCGCCGACACCCTCCACCGGGTCGCGAATGCAGGCCGAGATGCACGAGCCAAGCACGGTCGTGATCGCCTCATCGCTGCGCGTCACATAGTACTCACCAGGCAGAATCTTCACGGTCCAGCGTCCGGTGTCCGGTTCCCAGAAGCGCTGCAGATGCTCGAAACCCGGCAGCGCCGCCGGCTGCACGGTCTTGGCAAGCCGATCCAGAAGCGGTTTCATGTCAGTTGCGCCGGTAAATCGTTCTGCCGATGAGCGTGTAGTCCGTCGATACCTTGAAGAGATTCTCGGAGTGGCCCAGGAACAGCAGATCGCCCGGTCGCTGCAGTCGCGCCATGCGACGTGAACAGCTCGCGCTGGGTGTCCTTGTCGAAGTAGATGACCATATTGCGGCAGAAGATGGTGTCCAGCGGCCCTTTCATCGGCAGGGCATGCATCAGATTGAGCTGCTTGAAGCTGATGAGCGCGCGCAGCTCCGGCACGACCTCGTAGCTTGGCATCCCGCGCTCGAAGCTGTGTCTGGAAAAAGCGCGCAAGGCGCGTCGGATCAAGACGCCGTCACCCGCTCGGCGGGATACACGCCGCGACGGGCCCGCTCGAGCACATCGGAGTCGAGATCGGTCGCAAGGATGCGGATGTCCCAGCCGGACAGATCGGGTAACGCCTCGAGGACGGTCATGGCGATCGAGTAGGGCTCCTCTCCCGTCGAGCAGCCCGCGGACCAGATGCGCATGCCGCCGCGTACCGGCGCGATCGGCGGCGAGCGGCCGCAGAATCTGATCGCGCAGGTACACGAAGTGATGCGGCTCGCGAAAGAACGCCGTCAGGTTGGTGGTAATGGCGTTGCACAGATGCACGAGCTCCGCATCGTTGCTGGCCAGGAGCTGGCGGTACTCGGCGAAGCTGTCGAGCTTCAGTGCGCGCAGCCGGCGCGACAGCCGGCCGTAGACGAGTTCGCGCTTCTGCTCGGTGAGGGAGATGCCCGTGAGGTCCTTCACGAGCTTGCGCAGTGCCTCGAAGTCCTCATCACCGAAGGCGAACTCACGCAGCCGCAGCGTGAGTGTCGTATCAAGTGGGCTGGCTCGCGTCATGGGCGTGCCGTCAGAAGAGCTCGATGCTGCCTTCGCTCGCATTCAAGCGGCGCGGAACGGCTCCGAGGTGGGTCGGGGATGCCGGCAGCAGCAGATCGAGCAGCACGCGCTGGGAGTCCGAGGAGAAGCGGTGCCACAGCTTCGTGCGCAACTCCAGCCAGGACTCCTCGCCATCCAGATTTTTGGAGATGGAAGAGTCGACTGAGTGTGGCGAGGCAGTTGCGCACCTGCGCCAGCTGCTGCATCAGCCGATCGTGGAACTGCAGGCCTTCGACACAGGCTGCGATCTCCCGGCCGAAGGTCTCGTGGCAAGCGGCGATGTCGGCAATCTCACCGGCAGGTTGCCGCTCGAGTGCCTTGGCGGACTTTGCCAGGGCATGCGCCATGCGCTCGAGCGCTGCCCCGAGCGCGCCCACCGGGGCGTGCGACTCGTGCACGCCAGTGCAAGCAGCGAGGCGGCGACCTCGAGCGTTGCCTCGTCTGTGAATGCGCCGTTCATGAGCTCAGCCGTGCTTGGCCTTGAAAGGCGACCTGCTCGTTGAACTTCGTGGCGACCTTCTCCAGGGTGGCGACGGCCTCGTTGTGTTTCGCGTCGGGTCCGAGGCGGAGAGGTGATTTTGCTTCTGCTCGAACTCGAGGCACTTGAGGTAGACGTTCACGTCGCCGTTGTACTGCTTGAGGGTCTGCATCGCCGTGATCATTTCCTGCTGGCTTGGCCGTGCTGCCGTCGGGAATCTTGCTCGGCGCAGGCGGCAGCACGCAGTCGGCGTGGCGGGCACGGCACTGCGCAGAGCGGCCGCGACGAGCGCGGCGCAGAGCAGATTCTGCGGGTACGCAGTCATGACGGTGTTTCCTTGTATCGACCAATCTCAGCCAAGCACCTTGGCGACGGTCGCGAGCAGCCGCTCGGGGTTGAAGGGCTTCACGAGCCAGCCCGTCGCCCCGGCCGCCTTGCCCTGCTGCTTGCGCTCGGTCGTCGCTTCCGTCGTGAGCACGAGGAGCGGCACGCCCTTGTAGTTGGGCGATTGCGCAGCTCGCTGCACCAGCGTGATGCCGTCCATCTTCGGCATGTTCACGTCGGTGATCACGAGATCGAATTTCTGCCGCTCGGCGATCTCCAGCGCCTCGCAGCCATCGGCGGCCTGATGCACCTCGTGACCGGCGCCGGTGAGCGTAATGCCCACCATCTGGCGCATCGCCGCCGAGTCATCTACTGCGAGTATCCGGGCCATGACTGCTCTCCGTTGATTGTCGCTCATCTAAAACTCCTGCCAATCCGAATCGCTGCTTGCAGCCGCCGCCTTGCGTACCGTCGGCGAGTCGGCGCGGGGCCGCCGGCGGCTTGCCGGTCGGTGCGCCGCCCAGGGTCGCGACGGACTGCGCCGCTCGAACGCGCTGGCGCGGCCGGCTCTGCTGTGCGCAGCGGCGTGCATGCCGGCCGCGATCATGAAGCTGTCGGCGACGTGATAGCGCGCCATCATCTCGTTCAGCTCCCCGGCCTGCTCGGCCATCGCCTGGGAGGCGGCGGTCGCCTGCTCGACCAGCGCGGCGTTCTGCTGGGTGAGCTCGTCCATCTGCATGACGGCGCGGTTGACCTGCTCGATGCCCGAGGACTGCTCGCGCGAGGCGGCGGCGATCTCGGCGACGATGTCGGAGACCTTCTTCACCGAGGCGACGATCTGCTCGAGCGTCTGCCCGGACTGGGTCACCAGCACCGAGCCGTCCTCGACCTTGCTGACGCGAGTCCTGGATGAGCTCCTTGATCTCTTTCGCCGCGGTCGCCGAGCGGCCGGCGAGATTGCGCACCTCGCTGGCCACGACCGCGAAGCCGCGGCCCTGCTCGCCGGCGCGCGCCGCCTCGACCGCCGCATTCAGCGCCAGCAGATTGGTCTGGAAGGCGATCTCGTCGATGACACCGATGATGTCGGCGATCTTCCTGCGAGGCATCGTTGATGTCGGCCATGGCCGCGACGGCCTGCGCTGACCACCGCGCCGCCCTTCTCGGCCTGGTCGCGCGCCGCCAGGGCGAGCTGATTCGCCTGGCCGGCGTTGTCGGCGTTCTGCTTGACCGTCGTGGTCATCTCCTCCATCGAGGAGGCGGTCTCCTCGAGCGAGGAGGACTGCTCCTCGGTGCGCTGCGACAGGTTGGCGTTGCCCTGCGGAGATCTCCTCGGCGCCGCGATGCACCTCGCCGGCGGCGCGCTTCACCGTCGAGACGATCTCGGCCATGTTGTCGGCGAGCTGGTTGACGCCGCGGCTCATGGCCTCGAAGAAGCCCGTCTTGCCGTCGAGCTCGATGCGCTGCCGTAGGTCGCCCGCGACGACCGCATACAGCATGGTCTGCATCTGCGCTCTCGACGGCGACCTCCTGGCGTACGATCGGTCCACTCCATCACCGTGCCGATGCGCTCGCCGTTGTCGGCCGACGACCGGGTTTGCGACGGTGCGGAAGGTGCAGCCGCCGAGCACCCGCTCCTGCGACCGACGCTCGCGCTGAGTATATCGAGCAGTGCGGCGCTGCTGTGCGGGCTGCGCACGACAGTGCATCGATGCTCGCGCCGCGCAGGCGCGACGCATCGAAGCCGGGCAGGGTCTTGCGGATCTCGCTCTGGGTGCGCGCGAAGGTCGCCTGCGCGGTCTCGTTGACATAGATGATCTTGTGCTGCGGCATCGGCGAGCACCACATTGGTCGAGACCTTGTCGAGCGCCTGGCGCACGCGGGTATTCTCGGCCGCCAGCGCGCGCTCGGTCTCGATCTGCGTGCGCAGCTTCGCCTGCATCTCATCGAGGGCACGCAGCACCTGCCCGGCCTCGTCCGAGCCCGACGACTGGATGGCATTGTCGTAGCGTCCCTGGGCGATGGCGCCGAATACGCGGATCGCATGCGCCATCGGCCGCGCCATGACGCGTGTGATGAGCCAGCTCAAGGCCAGAGACAGGATGAGGACAATCGCGACCAGACCTTCGGTCAGATCGCGGGAAAACGCGGCGCGGTCGGCGCGCCTTTCGAGCGCCGTCTTCATCGAGGCGTAGCTGACGGCCGAGAGCTCCTGCAGCGCGCGGCTGGCGGGCACACCGGCATCGAACACCTGCGATGCACTGACCTCGAGCTTCTCCGCATTGAGGATCTTGCGATCGATCGCGCCATGGAAGGTGCTGAACTCGCGAGTGACCGACTCCAGAGCGGGCAGTACGGCCGCTTTCGCATCCTGCGAAGTCCACAGGAGCTCACCCGAGAGCATGCCGAGATCCTTCTGCATCCGGGCGCCGAAAATCTGGATCGCCATGCGGTCATCGCCGCCCAGGTAGCCTTTGACGGCGGTCCCGATCGCGTGCTGATTGAGCTCGCTCAGGGTGAGCAGTGCGTCGCTGACGCGCTGCGTGGCCGCGACGATGAGGGTCGATGTGACGGCGTCGGGGTCGAGGGACAAGCCCGAGCTCATCGACACGATCGTCGTGAGGTCGAGCATGCGGTCGATCAGCACGTCGTGACGGCGGACGTTCTCATCCGGTGTGAGCTTGTTGAGATCGGACTTCAGCTCCGACCAGCTCGCCTTGATCGCCTGCCACGGTGCCGTCGATTTGAACCGCTCGCCGTAGCGCCGATCGAGCCCGTCGAGCTCGCTGAATCGCTTGTCGATGTCGGCCTGCGCGGCGAAGACATCGTCATGGCGACTGTTGTCGCCGTTCAACACGGCATGCGAGAGGCTGCGGTGATTGGCGAGTTGCGCCAGGGCCGACCCCAGCGCCTGGACGTACTGCGCGCCGTCGAGCTCGTCGCGCGCGGTGCGCACGATGCCGCTGGTCTGATTGAGGTAGAAGATCGCCAGCAGCACGGTCGGCACCGCCATCCCTGCGACGAGGAGCGCGAGCTTCTGCCACAGCATCAGACGACCCAGAAACTTCATCACGCTCTCCTTGATCATTTACGCTGCAACACCGGCGCCGAGCCCATCGAGGTCCGTGCCGATCAAGCGATCGATGTCGAGCAGCACGACCATGCGCTCCTGCAGACGTCACCAGGCCGCGTATGTAGCTGGTCGCGCCACGCGAGCCGAGCTCGGGTGCCGCGCGCACTCTCGGTCTCGTTCACGTCGACGACATCCGAGACGCCGTCGACGACCACGCCGAAGTCGCGGCGATTCGAGCCGGCGAGCACCGACAGCACGATGATGACCGTGACCGGAGTGTACTCCGCCCGCTCGAGGCTCAGGCGCATGCGCAGATCGACGATGGGGACGATCGAGCCGCGCAGATTCAGAACGCCGAGCACATGCGCCGGCGCCTGCGGAATCTTGGTCACCGCAGACAAACCGCGGATCTCCTGCACCCGCAGGATGTCGACGCCGTAAGTCTCGTTGCCGAGCACGAACGTCAGCACCTGTCGTGTCTGTGCCGCGCTCGCCGTCTGCTCGGTCATGGCTGTGGTCATGTCGTTACCTCTTCGGTCCGCGTCAGGCTGCATCCCGCAGCGCGGTGACGCGGATCAGACCCGCAACGTCGAGAATCAGCGCGACGGAGCCGTCGCCGAGAATGGTGGCGCCCGAGACGCCCTCGACCTGTCCATAGTTGGTCTCCAGCGACTTGATGACGACCTGCTGCTGACCGAGCAGCTCATCGACGAACAGGCCGAAACGCCGGCCGTCGCCCTCGACGACCATGACCAGTCCCTCGTGCAGCTGGCGTGAGCGCGGCTCGACGCCGAAGAGCTCGTGCAGCCGAATGATCGGCAGGTAGCCGCCGCGGAACGCGAACACTTCGCCGCCGCCGACTGAGCCGGTTCACCTGCGCGCTCCTTCAGTTGCAGCGACTCGATGATGGCGGTGAGCGGCACGATGTAGGTCTCGTTGCCGACCGCCACCGACTGGCCATCGACGATGGCGAGCGTCAGCGGCAGCGTGATCATGAAGCGCGAGCCCGCGCCGGCGTCGCTGCGTACCTCGATCTTGCCGCCGAGCTCCTTGACGTTGCGCCGGACCACGTCCATGCCGACGCCGCGGCCGGAGACATCGGTCGTCGTCTCAGCGGTGGAGAAGCCCGGAACGAAGATCAGATCGTTGATCTGCGTCGTCGGTCAGGGTGTCGGCCGGACCGAGCAAGTCCGCGCTCGCGCGCTTTGGCGCAGGATGCGCTCGCGTGTCGAGCCCGCCGCCGTCATCGCTGACTTCGACCGCGATGTTGCCGCCGCGATGGCAGGCATCGAGGTGCATCGTGCCCGTCGCGGGTTTGCCGGCCGCGACTGCGCACCTCGGGCTTTTCGATGCCATGATCGATGCTGTTGCGCACGAGGTGCACCAGCGGATCGCCGATCTTCTCGAGCACGGTCTTGTCGAGCTCGGTGTGCTCGCCGGTGATCTTGAGCTCGATCTGCTTGCCGAGGCGCTGCGCCAGATCGCGCACCATGCGCGGGAAGCGGCTGAATACGAAACTGATCGGCAGCATGCGCACGCGCATGACGCTTTCCTGCAGCTCGCGCATGTTGCGCTCGAGCTGGTGCGAGGCCGGAGCGCAGCGCTCCGCGGCGGGTCCCTCGAGGACGCGGCCGAGCTGGCTCAGCATCGCCTGCGTGATCACCAGCTCGCCCACGGTGTTCATGAGCTCGTCGATCTTCTCGACGCTGACGCGGATCGAGCCGGTGTCTCCGATGCCGCTGACACTTGGCGTGTCCGCCTTGGCTGGCGCCGCGGACGAAACTAAGTCCGCCGGCGCGTGCTCAGCGGCCGGTGCCGGCACGGCGTTCGCGTGCTCCACGGGCGGTGAGCCTGGTGCTTGCACGGGCGCATCGTCGACCGGCTCGCCGCGGGCATTGAGGAGTTCGATGACCTCGCCGCCGTCGAGCTGGACGCTCAGCTCGCAATCGCCGTCGGCCCACTCGAACACCTGTTCGATCGCGCCTCTCGGCACGTCACCGGTCAGCTCGAGCTCCAGGCGAGGTAGCAGGCCTGTGGCGTCGAGCTCGGTCAGTTGAGGCAGCGCCGGCGGTGTCGGCCGTGACCTCGAGCTCGTCCGAGCTCGGCCAGCTCGCGCAACATGCGCAGCGGATCGTTGCCGCGGGCGAAGAGCTCGGGTAGGGACGGAAGTCGAATAGCCGCACGATGCGCGCGAGCGATCCGGCGCCGCAGCGGGCTGCAGCGGGTGGCGGGCCGGCGGCGGGCGCCGTCCTTGCGCATGATGGCGACCTCGAGATCGAACTGCAGGTCGGCGACGCGCTGCGCGTCGATCGGCTGCTTCGCCTGGCGGCGCGCAGCATGTCGCGCAGGACATCCACGGATCTTCAACAGCAGGTCGGAGATCGCGGTACCTGTCACTGCACGCGCTGGCTGCGCAGCTCATCGAGCAGCGTCTCGAGGCTGTGGGTGAAGGAGGCGATGTCGGAGAAGCCGAACGTCGCGCTGCCGCCCTTGATGGAGTGGGCGACACGGAAGATGGTGTTGATCAGCTCGGGCTCGGGCGCGCCGACGTCGAGCTTCAGAAGCGCCGCCTCCATCGAGTCGAGCGCCTCGAAGCTCTCCTCGAAGAAGGCGGCGTGAAACTGTGTCAGATCCATCGTCATGCTGGCGTTCCCCGCGCGCATCGCTCGAGTGCGTCGGCGGTGCGAAGCTTGCGGTGAGACCCGAGGAGCTGCTGGCCGGCGATGAAGATCGCCGAGGCTGGCTCACCCGACACCGGCCAGGCCGCTCGATCGCGGTCGCGGACAGAATGCCGCGAGGAGCTGCAGGCCGGCCGTATCGATGCGTTGCACGGCGCGGACGTCGAGTGTGACGGTCTTCCCCTTCGTCACGAGCTCGGCCAGCCCGGACTTCAAGTCATCCGCCGAGGCGACCGTGCACTCGGCGGCCAGCGCAGAGCGCCGCGCCCGGCGGCGCGGGCTCGCCGAGTCCTCGCGGCCGGCGCTGTTGAAGGTCGCTGTCTCATCGGGGGTGGTCTCGAAGTCGCAGTCCGTCCTGGGACACGCAGCAACTATCGGCTCGGCGCGAGGCGACTTAAGAGTGAGCCCGCGCCTTGAGCGCATCCGTTGCGGAAAGTAGACGCAGTTCTCGTCTGCAGGGTGACCCTCAGGCAGCGGCGGGCTCGCGACGCGCGCTGCGTTGCGGCGGTCCGTGCAGGCGTGCGACGAACTCAGCTTCGGCAGGGACAATCCACAGCCGGCCATGAGCTCTTCGCGTGAGGCGCCGCCCTTGCGCGAGGCGGATGGCATCTGGTAGCTGGCGGAGGCCGGGTCGTCGTCGAGCCAGTGCTGCGGGCCGCTCCAGTCGCTCGCCCAGCCGGGAGAGCGTCTCTCGTGCGATCCATGGGCCTCGAGGGCTGCCAGCCGCTGCAGGACTGCGTCTGCGTGCGCAGAGGCACTTGCCGGTCTCGCAGCTGTGCCGCGCGGCGCCATGCGGTGAATGCGTAGGCGGCGAGCACGAAGGAAAAGATCAGAAACACGGCACGCCCGGCGAGGAGCAGAATTCGACGGCCGGCTCCGAAGGTCAGAGCGCTGCTCCTGTGAACAGTCACACTGACCGGCACGTCGGCATTCGACGTCAGAATTCCGCGCGACGGGAAACCGTGCTATTCAGGGTGACGGCATGCCGGCGAGTCAGGAGTGCTGTGGACGCCGTGCACAGTCCCGCCGTGCGTGCGTGGCAGGCTGTCGCAGCTGCGGTGCAGCAGCGGCGGGCGGCGGCGCTCGCCGGCACGGCCGGAGTGCGTGACTGCGCGGCGCTGCGTCTGCGGCAGTGGCTGCGAGTCGTGGCCGTGTCGGTCTTCGGCAGCGATGTCCTTCCAGAGATCGGCACCGTCCGGCGTGACATGATCACGATCACGACCACACGTCGGTTGGCGTTGCGTCCAGGGCCTGTCGCGTTTGCTCTGTGCGGGCGCTGAACTCGCCGAGCCGATGACCGCGAGCCGCGTCGGGTCGACGCCGCGCAGCTGCGAGCACCTGCACGACGCTGCGCTGCGCGTCGCCGCCGAGAGCTCCCAGTTGGAAGGAAACGCCAGGGTCTTGATGGGCCGGTTGTCGGTATGGCCTTCGACACGGATCGAATTGGGAAACGGCTGCAGTGCGTTCGCGAGGCGCTGGATGACGTCCACGGCGCTCGGGGAGAGCGTCGCACTGCCGCTCGGGAAGAGAATGTCGGTCCGGATCTCGACCTCGATCATGGTGCTCTTGCGTCGCACCATGACGAGGTTCGCCTGCACCAGATCGTCCATGGCGCGCAGGACCTCATCGGCGACACGCTCGAGGCCTGGGCCGACGCGGCTGCGCGCGCCGCCTCGCGCGCATCGGTCGTCGATGTGGGCGACGAGCCGGTTTGACGATTTGCACCGGCACTGGCGCGAGCAGGTTGCGCGGCTGTCCGGCGAGCATGCTCTGCTCGACGAGCGTCGTCTTCAGATCCGCGCCCGAGCCGGTCTGCTTCTCGCCGACCTGGATCGGCTCCATGGTGCGCGGCGTGCCGCGGAAGGCCGCGAACAGAGCATCCGACAGCACGCGATACTTTCCCTCGTTCACCGAGGAGATGGCGTACATGCACCACGAAGAAGGCGAGCAGCAGCGTCACCAGGTCGCCATAGGGGATGGCCCACGCCTCGTGGTTCGTGTGCTCTTCGTGGCGTCGATGCTTCTTGCGGCATGACATGCTTACGCCTCGTGACAGCGCGCTAGTGCAGGTACCCCTGCAGCTTCGCCTCGATGATGCGCGGATTCTCGCCCTGCGCGATACATAACATTCCGTCGATCATCATCTCGCGGAACTGGGTCTGGCGCTGGATGATGGCCTTGAGTTTGGAGGCGACGGCAGGAAGAACAGGTTGGCGAAGCCGATGCCATAGACCGTCGCGGTGAAAGCCGCGGCGATGCCGTGACCCGACTTGCTGGGATCGGCGAGATTCTGCAGTACGGCCATGAGACCCGAGCACGGCGCCGATGATGCCGAGGGTCGGGGAATAGATGCCCATGCCCTCGAACACCTTCGCGCGCGTTGACTGTCGGCGTGCTCGCGCATGTTGAGCTCGACGTACATCACGCCGCGATGCTTCCGGCTCGCTGCCGTCCACGACGAGCTGCAGCGCTTTCTTGCACGAATTCATCCGACTCGCTGGCTGATGCTGGGCTCCAGGCCGAGCAAGCCCTGCTTGCGCGCGGTGTTGCTCCACTCGACGATCTTCGCGATGAGCTGCTCGGCTGTCGCGGCGGCGGTCGCATCATCCACGGGAGGATCTTCAGCGCGTGCCGCATGACCGGCAGCGGTGTCTGAATGAAAATGGCGGCGATCGTGCCGACGACCACGATCATGAAGGCCGCCGCGGAGACGAGCGCCATGAGGCCGGCGCCTTTCAACACGGCACCGACCAGGATGGCGTTCAGCGCGAGCACCAGACCGATGATGCTCAGTATGTCCAACGGTGACTCTCCGCACACCCGCGCGCCTACATTCCCAGACCCGACAGCAGTGCATCCACGTCTGTCTGGCCCGAGGCGCATCTTCGCCCTTGGCGACACCCGGCACGGCCGGGCCGTGGCCCGGCTCGTCACCCATGGAGACTGCGCTCGCCGCCATCGCCCCGAGAGTCGGCGACAGCATCAGTTCGCGAGCGCTGATTCCGAGCTCCTCGACCAGCTTCATCACGCTGCGGATGATCTGGCCGGTGAGGTCCTGGTAGCCCTGCGCGAGCAGCACTTCGGCGAGGTTACGGCGGATCAGCTCGGAGTCGGCGCGGGCGGCCGGCAGAAAGCTGATCGCGCGCCCACCGGCACATAGGCTCCATGAGCGCGCGACGCCCTCGAATCCTTGCACGCCCGTCGATTGCGCCCGGTAGGCTTCATCGATGTCGATGAGAGTCTTCGGCCGCCTTGCGACGTGCGCTCTGCGAGTGGACCGGACTGCTCGACCAGGTCGAGCGTGCGGTGCGCGGCCTCGTTGGTCATGCTGATGACGTGCGTCAAGCGCGCGCGCGCGTCCGGAATCTCGTTCTCGGCGATATCCGCCAGGTTCGACTCGATGCTGAAACGATCGAGAGCGCTTTTGCAGGTCGCCGGTGAGCGAGCGCAGCTCCGAGAGCATCGCCTCGGCTCGCGCATGTGCAACGATGTGATCGACGGCGGCAAGAAAGCCCGTCTCGTCGCTCGCGTTCGCAGCGCGGCGCTGAGCGCCTCAACGCAGGCGCCGTATTCGCGCCTTCAAATCCGCAAGCTCGCATCGGTGGTCTCACTTCACGGTGACGAGAATCTTGTCGAGTTTTTCCTTGAGCGTTTCGGCGGTGAAAGGCTTGATGACATAGCCGTTCACGCCGGCCTGGGCGGCCTCGACGATCTGCTCGCGCTTGGCTTCCGCCGTCAGCATCAGCACCGGCATCTTCGCGAGCTTGCTCGTCGGCGCGCACCGCCTTGAGCAGCTCCAGTCCGGGCATGCCCGGCATGTTCCAGTCGGTGATCAGGAAATCGAAGCCGCCGGCCTGCAGCATGCGGCAGTGCGGTCTTGCCGTCATCGGCCTCGACGACGTTGGCTGATAGCCCAGATCGTGCAGCAGATTCTTGATGATGCGGCGCATGGTCGAGAAGTCATCGACCACCAGAAATTTCATATCCTTGCTCACAGCTTGACTCTCCTTTCAGCTCACGTCACGCGGCGGCTCTGCGCATCGCGCCAGTCCGCGAGCCGCGCCTTGCAGTCGCACCAGCGCCTGGCCGTGCAGCTGGCAGACCCGCGATTCGGTCACCTTCAACACCGCTCCGATCTCCTTCAGATTCAGTCCATCGCCGTAGTACAGCGACATCACCAGTTTCTCGCGCTCCGGCAGCGCCGTCGATCGCCTGCGCCAGCGCGTCGCGGAAGCTGGTCATCCGCGGTCTCGCGGAACGGATCGGCCGCATCCGGCGCGGCGGTCGCGACCGTCACGTCATCGAGGCTCGTCAAGCCGGCAGCTCGCCGCATCCTGCACGATGGAGTAGTACTCCTCGAGCGGCACGCCCATGCGTTCGAGCGACCTCGGCGTCCCGCGCATCGCGGCCCGTCTCGCGCTCGATCTCGCGGCACCGCGGCCGCGACCGCGCGCGCTTTGCGGTGCACCGAGCGCGGCGCCCAGTCGAGCTTGCGCAGGGCATCGATCATGGCGCCGCGAATGCGGATGCCCGCATAGGTCTCGAAGCTCGCGCCGCGGTTGGCCGTGTAGTTCGCGGCGGCCTCCAGCAGTCCCAGCATTCCCGCCTGGATCAGGTCATCGACCTCCACCGACGGCGGCAACCGGCCGGCGAGATGGTAGGCGATGCGCTTCACGAGCTCTGCGTGCCGCGTCACCAGCTGCATCGGCCTCGGCGCGCCGCGCGCTGCGCGGTATAGGCGCCGACCGCGTTCATCGCACCGCCTCCAGCCGCGCCGGGCGTCGTCTGCACCAGCCGTTCCACGAAGAACTCGAGATTGCCGCGCGGACCTGCGGGCACCGGCCAGGTCTCGGCCACGGCCGGCAAGTTGCTTGAAAGCGCGCGCGGCCGGGCTCGAGGGATACGGCGTCGAAGACCGGGCGCTGCGCGCGCACCGCGCGCCGCAGATATTCGTCCTCCGGAATCTCACCGACAAATTCGAGCACCACATCGAGGAAGCGCGCAGTGACGCGTTCGAAGCGACGAAACAGTTCCTCGCCCGCTGCCGGGGAGCGCATCATGTTGGTCAAGCACGCGGAAGCGGCTGACGCCGTGATTGCGACTCAATACCTTCACCAGCGCGTAAGCATCGGTCAGCGAGGCCGGCTCGTCGCAGATGACGACCAACACCTGTTGCGCCGCTTGTGAGAACTGCGTCACACCGTGGGCGATTCCGGCAGCCGTGTCGACGATCAGCACATCCACGCGGGTGGCGAGTGCGCTGAAGGCCTGCACCAGGCCAAGGTGGGCCGCGGCATCGATGTTGGCGAGATCAGCGGCGCCCGAGGCGGCCGGAACCACCTGAAAGCCCTGCGGCGCGGTCGACCAGGATCTCATCCAGCGTGCGCTCCCCGGAGAGCACGTGCGCGAGCGTGTAGCGCGGCGAGAGCCCGAGAAACACATCGACGTTCGCCAGCCCCAGGTCGCCATCGAGCAGCACGCACACGCGCCGGCTCGCGGCGAGCGCGGCTGCCAGATTCACCGCGACGCTGGTCTTGCCGACGCCGCCTTTGCCGCCGGTGACGGCGATGACCTGGACCGGGCGTGCGCGAGACCGGCCAGCTTGCAGCCATCGATCAGGCTCATCTCACGCGAGGGCATGGGCAACCTCTCCGAAGCGTCGCTTGCAACAGATCCTCATCGGCGGCCGCGCCGTTTGACTTGCGCGAGCTGAACGGCGCTGGCGACGAGCTCGAGCGCGCGCGCCGGACGCAGGTCCTCCGGAACGCGCTGACCTTCGCTCAGATAGGAGATGGGCAAGCCGTGCATCGATCAGCGCCGAGAGCGCGCCGCCGAGGCTCGTGGCCTCGTCCACCTTGGTGAGCACGCAGCTTGCCGGGCGCGCGCAGGCGAAGCGGCGCACGGCTTCCTCGACGGCGCCGGCCTGCGTGCTGGCTGCAAGCACCAGCGCCGTCTCGATCTCGCGGTCCTCGCCGCTTGAGGAGCGCCAGGCGTCCGGCGAGCTGTACGTCGCGTTGGCTCGACCCGGGCGTGTCGATGAGGACGAAGCGGTAGCGCGCAGAGCCGGGTGAGCAGTTGCGGCAGCTCGCCAAAGTCGTCGAGCGCTGTAGCACCGGCACGCCCAGCAGCTGCCCGAGCGTCTGCACCTGGTCTTGTGCGCCGATGCGCACACGTGTCGGCTGCGACGAGCGCAAGATCGCGCGCGCCGTGGCGCAGCACCCAGCGTACGGCGAGCTTCGCGAGCGTCGTCGTCTTCCCGACGCCCGTCGAGCCCGACGAGGGCGACGCGGCCACCATTTTCCAGCCAGCGATCACCCGTGACCAGGAGGCGCTGTGCAATCATCGCAATCGCGAGCCTGCGCGCCTGCGTGAGCTCCACGTCGGCGGGCATGTGCGCCACGACCTCGGCCGCCAGCCCCTGGGCGATGCCGATCTCGGTGAGTTCGCGCAGCATCTCGGTGTGCACCGGCGCGCGCCGCGCCAGATCGTTCCAGGCGAGCTGCGCGAGCTGCGTCTCGAGCATGCGTCGCAGCGTCTTCAGCTCCTCGCTCATCGAGTCGGAAGCCGATGGCTGGGCCGCGGGCGCCTGCGGCGTTGCGGCAAGCCCGCCACCTGCAACGGCCGTGCTGGCAAATGCGGCAAGCGGTGCGGATTGCGTGGCCGGCGTGGCGAGCGCGTGGCTCGCGCCAGTTGCGCTCTCGCGCGGTACTTCGCGCGTCGTGTCGCGCGAGGCCTCCGCAGTCTCCGCGGCCGCGATCGATGCCTCGGCATCGAAGTCCATCGCCGCAGTGACCTCGACGCCCGTGGGCGTACGCCGCGAGGAGAGAATGACGGCGTCGGGCCCCAGTTGATCGCGCACGGCACGCAAGGCCTGGCGCATGTCGGGCGCGGTATGTCTTGTGATCTTCATGATTAGCGTCCCACCGCCTTCACGAGGCGAACTTTGCGGTTGTCCGGAATTTCATTCCAAGCGAGCACGTGCAGGCTCGGCACGCTTGCGCGCACGAAGCGCGCCAGGTTCTGGCGCAATGGCGGCGGCACGAGCAGCACGGCCGGCTCGCCGACCATCTCCTGCCGCTGCGCGCTCTCGGCGAGCCGTTGCTGCAGGCGCTCTGCAAGCCCGGGCTCCAGTGCCGGGCTCGAGCCCGCCGTTGCCGATGTGGAGCTCTGCAGCAGTCGTTCGAGGTCCGGGTCGAGCGTAATGACGGGTAGCTCCGCGGACATCCCGGCGATGTCCTGGATGATCTGTCGGCCGAGCGCGATGCGCACCGCCGCCTGCAACGCGAGCGGGTCCTGCGAGCGCGGTGCGTGCTCGGCGAGCGTCTCGATGATGGTGCGGATATTGCGGATCGGCACGCGCTCGGCGAGCAGAGACTGCAACACACGCACGACGACCGACATCGGCAGAACGCGCGGCACCAGATCCTCGACGAGCTTGGGAGCGCTCTTCGCAAGTCCGTTGAGCAGATGCTGCGCCTCCTCGTGGCCGAGCAGCTCGTGCGCGTGCGTCTGGATGATGTGGCTCAAGTGCGTCGCGACGACGGTGCTCGCATCGACGACCGTGTAGCCGAGCGCCTGGGCGTGATCGCGCTGGTTGGGCTCGATCCACACCGCTTCCATGCCGAAGGCGGGATCGCGCGTCGCGATACCCTTGAGCGCTGCGGAGATGGTTCCGGGGTTGATGGCGAGCTCGCGCTCCGGGTAGACCACGCTCTCACCGACCGGCACCCCGCCCAGGTTGATCCGATAGGCGTTCGGCGCGAGATCGAGGTTGTCACGAATGTGAACGGCGGGTATCAGGAAGCCGAGCTCCTGCGACAGCTTGCGGCGCACGCCGCGCACACGCGCGAGCAGATCTCCGCTCGCATTGCCCGGGCTGCGATTGACGAGCGGCACGAGTCGATACCCGACCTCGAGCCCGAGCACGTCAACTGGACGCACGTCCTCCCATGAAAGCTCGCGGTTCTCCGCGGCGGGCGGCGCGGGCGCAGCCGGCGGCGGGGTCGCGGCGGCCGTCTCGCGCCGCTTGCGCACCGTGTAGGCAGCACCCCCACACAAGGCGGCGATGCTCAGGAAGGCGACGTTCGGCATGCCGGGCACCAGGCCCATGACACCGAGAAGCCCGGCCGCGACTCCGAGCGCGCGCGGACGGCCGAAGAGCTGTCGGCTGAGCTCACCGCCCATGTCCTGCTTACCCGACATGCGCGTGACGATGATCGCGACGGCCGTCGACAGCAGCAGCGCGGGGATTTGCGTCACGAGCCCGTCGCCGATCGTCAGCAAGGTGAACGTGTGGGCGGCCGCCGTGAAAGGCATGCCGTGCCCGATCATTCCGATCGCCAGACCGCCGAGAACGTTGATGAAGAGGATCAGAATTCCGGCGATGGCATCGCCGCGCACGAACTTGCTGGCACCGTCCATTGCGCCGTAGAAGTCCGACTCCGCTCGCACCTCCGCGCCGACGTTGACGCGCCTCGTCCTGCGTAATGAGGCCGGCATTCAGATCGGCGTCGATCGCCATCTGCTTGCCTGGCATCGCATCCAAGGTGAAGCGCGCGCTCACTTCGGAGATGCGCCCCGAGCCCTTCGTGACGACCACGAAGTTGATGATGGTGAGAATGACGAACACCACGACGCCGACGGCGAAGTTGCCACCGATGACGAACTCGCCGAAGGACTGGATGACGCTTGCCCGCCGCGCTCGTGCCGCTGTGTCCGTGCAGCAGCACGACGCGGGTCGAGGCGACGTTGAGGGCAAGGCGCAGCAACGTCGCAAGCAAGAGCACCGTCGGAAATACGCCGAACTCGATCGGGCGGGCGACGTAGAACACCGCCATGACGATGACGATCGAGAGCGCGATGTTGAAAGTGAAGAGCACATCGAGCGCGAACGGCGGCAGCGGCAGCACGACCATCGCGAGCACGGCGAGCACCCCGACCGGCACGCCGATGCCGGAGCGCATCACCTCGCGGAACGACGGCATTGGTCGCGGCTTGCGGTGTCGGCCATGCGTTAGTGCCTCGTCCGATCGAGCGTCTGATCGAGCGTCGGATCGATGCTCGGAGGCTGCGGCAGCGGTGCGCCATCGCGGCGCGCCGTCCGCAGCTGATAGACATAGGTGAGGACCTGCGCGACGGCCACGTAGAGCGTCGTCGGGATCTCGGCCCCGATCTCGCACACTGCGGAACAACGCGCGCGCCAGCGGCGGCGCCTCGAAGATCGGCACCCGATGCTCGGTCGCGACCTCACGGATTCGCTGCGCGACCTCATCCGCGCCCTTGGCCACGACGAGCGGGGCGCGCATTCGCTTCTCGTCATAGCGCAGCGCGACCGCGAAGTGCGTCGGGTTCATGACCACGACATCGGCCTTCGGCACCTCCTGCATCATGCGGCGCCTGGCAAGCTCCTGCTGTGCACGTGCGGACGCGGCCTTTGATTTCCGGCGAGCCCTCGCTCTCCTTGTGCTCCTCGCGCAATCTCCTGGCGTGACATGCGCATGCTGCTGGTTGTGCTGCCAGAGCTGCCAGGGCACATCCACGGCGCGCGATGAGAGCCAGTGCCGCGGCGACGAGTGCAGCAGCGCGGACCCGGCGAGCTGCGCGGCGTGCGCGATGGCGACACTCGATGCGGCTCGGCGCCGAGGCCCATCAGCTCGCTCGGTTTTTGCGCACAGGAAGCACACCGCGACCGTGCGCGACCACAGGAATTTGGCGAAAGCCTTGGCCAGCTCCACCGGCCGCGCAGCGAGAACATGCGCTGCAGCCCGCCGATCGGATTGAGACGCGCTGAAGTTCGGGCACCAGCGCCTCGAAGCTCAGATTCCAGCCGCCGAGGCCAGCGGTGCGAGGAGCGCGGCGAGCACCGTGAGGCCGAGGATGCGGCGCGCAGGCCAGAAGGGCCTGCCAGCAGCGTGCCGCCAGAGTCGGCGAGCATGCAGGTTCTCATCGAGCACCTGTTCGCGCGACAGCGCCAGGCCCGACTGCATGAGGTCGTGACAGCTGCGTGCCCATGCTGCGCGCCCATGAAGTGCAGGCCGATGCCGGCGATCAGCACGACAGCCGCCGTATTCAGCTCCCGCGAGCGGGGCACCTGACCGTGCTTGCGCGCCTCCTCGAGGCGCTTTTGTGTCGGTTGTTCTGTGCGTTCCTGGGCGTCGTCAGCCATGCCTCAGACCGTCCGCTCAGACAGACGCTGAGCATGACGAACGCGTCCTCAGCAGGAGCCGATGAAGCTCGACTGCAGGGCCGGCAGCGCCGACCAACACGATCACGAGACCGAAGATCAGTGATGACCGGGAATCCGACCGCAAACAGATTCAGCGTCGGTGCGGCGCGGCTCATGATGCCGAAAGCGAGATTCACGATCAGGAGCGCGGTCACGCCCGGGCAGCGCCACCGCCAGCGCGCCGGCGAACAGCTGCGATGCCCCACTCGACGATGCGCCACAGTCCGTCTGCGCCCAAGCCGCGTCGCGCCGATCGGCAGGGTGCGAAACCCGTCGCACCAGCATCTCGATCAGCGCGCAGATGGCCATCGAGCGCGAGGAACGTCAGCATGACGCAGGAGCGTGTAGAACTGGCCCAGCGCCGGGGTGCTCGCGCCGCGCAGCGGATCGAGGTTATAGGCGAAGGAGAGACCCATGCTGTTCGCCAGCAGCTGGCCGCCGAGCGTGACCGCGTCGAACACCAGCTGCAGGCAGAAGCCGAGCGCGATGCCGATCAGCACCTGCTGCACGGTGATGACCACGCCCGGCGATGGAGAAGGGCGTCACGTCGGCCGGGCGTCGCGATCGAGCGGCGCGACGATGAGCGCGACGGCCGCCGGCGAGCACGATGCGCATGCGCGCCGGCACGGACGCGGCGCCGAACGCCGGCGCCACCATGAAGCACGCGCCGATGCGCACGAAAGGCCAGAAGATCTGGGCGATCCAGGCCTCGAGCTGTCCGGTGGTGAGCGTGATCATGGCGGCGGCGCGGTCTAATTGATCAGCCCGGGAATGCTCTCGAACGAGCTCGCGCGTGTAGCTGACGAGCATCTTCAGCATCCACGGCCCGGCGATCACCAGCTGCACGGCGATCGCGAGCAGCTTCGGGATGAACGACAGCGTCATCTCGTTGATCTGCGTCGCCGCCTGAAAGGCACCGACGATGAGGCCCGTGACGAGCGCCGACCAGCAGCAGCGGGGCCGCCAGCATCAGCGTGATCTCGAGCGCGCGCTCGACCGATCGTCATGACCATTTCGGGACTCATGAGTAGAAGCTCCCGGCCAGCGTGCCCATGACGAGCGACCAGCCGTCGACCAGCACGAACAGCATGAGCTTGAAGGGCAGGGAGATGAGCACCGGCGAGAGCATCATCATGCCCATGGACATCAGCACGCTCGCGACCACCAGATCGATGATCACGAAGGGAATGAAGATCAGAAAGCCGATGATGAATGCGGTCTTCAGCTCGCTCGTGACGAAAGCCGGCACCAGCACGCTCAGTGGCACGTCCTGCGGTGTGGCGTAGCCCTTGCCGCCGGAGATGCGCACGAAGGTGGCGATGTCGCTCTCGCGGGTCTGGTCGCAGCATGAATTTCTTCAGCGGCACGACCGCCTTCGTCGAGCGCCGTCGACCGAATCGATCGTGCCGGCGATGTAGGGCTTCACTGCCTGCTCGTTGATGCGCTCGACGACCGGCGACATCACGAACAGAGTCAGGAAGAGCGCCAGCCCGATCAGCACCTGGTTCGGCGGCGTCTGGCCGGCGCCGATCGCCTGGCGCAGGATGCCGAGCACGATCACGATGCGCGTGAAGGCCGTCATCATCGAGCAGGATCGCCGGCAGCAGCGTGACCGCCGTCATCAGCAGCAGGACCTGCAGCGTCAGGCGTGTAGGTCTGGCCACCGCCGGCGGCGCCCTGGACCGTGAGGGCGGGCAGGCCGGGGTCGGCGAGCGCCGCGTCGACAGGCGCGAGCACTGCGAGCGCGGCGATGCACGGCGAGCAGGAGTCGCGCAGCTTGCATGTCACTTGCCGAGGCTCTTCATGAGCAGTGCCTGGAAGGAGGCGCGGTGTCGCGCCGGGCGGCGCAGGCGCGCCGCTGGCGCCAGCGGCTCGGCGAGCACGTGCAGCGTGCTGACCCGCCCGGGCGCCACGCCGATCAGCAGCTGAGTGGTGCCGACCTTGCACCAGTACGGCGCGCTCCTTGGGTCCGAGGCGCACGTCGGCGAGACATCGATGCGCCGCCGCGCGCCGCTGCCGATACTACGCATGCGGCGCGCCAGCCAGGCGACACAGAAAATGGCCGCCGAGCACGACGCACAGCGCGAGCGTCACCTCGCCGAGGCCGCCGACGACGCTCGGAGCCGAGCCGGGCGACACTGGTGACCGCGACGGATGGCCGCGAAGCACGGGCGCGCAGCGAGGCTGTGCGGCGCGGCGCGGATTGTCAGACGCACGTCATTTCAGCTTGCGGATGCGCTCGGCGGGGCTGATGACATCGGTGAGACGGATGCCGAACTTCTCGTTCACCACGACCACTTCGCCGTGCGCGATCAGTGTGCCGTTGACGAATACATCGAGCGGCTCGCCGGCCGCGCGGTCGAGCTCGACGACCGAGCCCTGGTTGAGCTGCAGCAGATTGCGGATCGGGATGCGCGTGCGCCCCACCTCCATGGACAGCGTGACCGGAACATCCAGGATCACGTCCAGGTTGACGTCGCTCGATTGGCCTGTCCGGACCGGTCGCCTCGTCTTGCAGATTGTCGAACTCGGCGGCGCGCGCCTCGCTGCGTTGGCTGCCATGGGTGGATCCTCTAGGCCTTCTTCAGAAAGTGGGATCGTCGGCGGCGGTCGCTTTCGGACGGCTGACGCGCTCGTCGATCTTCACGGCCTGCTGGCCGCGCGACAGGCCGAAGGCGCCGCGGAACAGCGGCACGTCCTCGGCGAGCAGAGTGACCTTGCCGGTGAAGTCGCAGGGAATGCACATCGCCCGGCTTGAGATTCAGCAGCTCGGCCAGACGTGAGGCAGGCGCGGCCGAGCACCGTCGTTGAGCTCGATTTCCGCGTCGTCGATCTCATCGCGCAGCGCGTGCATCCAGCGCTCGTCGCTGCTCGACGCGGTCGCTCTGCACGCCGGCATCGAGCAGCTCGCGCAGCGGCTCGATCATCGAGTAGGGCATGGTGACGTGCAGGTCACCGCCGCCGCCGTCGAGCTCGATGTGAAAGCTCGTGATCACGACGATCTCGGATGGGCTCGACGATGTTGGCGAAGTGCGGATTGATTTCCGACTGCAGGTACTCGACTTCGATCGGCGGCGATGTGCGACCAGGCCTCGTGCAGGTCGGCGAAGGCGTTGCGCAGCAGCAGTGGATGATGCGCTGCTCGGTGGCGGTGAAATCGCGGCCTTCGATCTTGGCGTGGCGGCCGGTACCGCCGAAGAAGTTGTCCACCACGGCGAACACCAGCTTCGGATCGAGCACGATCAGGCGCAGTGCCGCGCAGCGGATTGATCTTCACGAGGTTGAGGCTCGTCGGCACGTGCAGGGTGTGCACGTACTCGCTGAATTTCTTCATCGTCACCTGCGACGACCGAGATCTCCGGCGAGCGGCGCAGCAGGTTGTAGAGGCTGACGCGAAACAGGCGCGCGAAACGCTCGTTGATCATCTCGAGCGTGGGCATGCGCCCGCGCACGATGCGCATCTGATTCTTGAAATCGTAAGCGCGCACCTCACCGGGTGCCGGCTCGGGCTCGGTGCTGACCGCACCCACATCGATGCCGTGGATCAGCGCGTCGATCTCGTCCTGATTCAGTATCTTTTCGGTCGGCATCACGCGGCGCTCTCCGCGTTACTGCATCACGAAGCTGGTGAAGTACACGGCCTCGACCTTCTCGGGCTTGACCGCCTGCGGCACCGATGATGCTTGCGCACGGCGGCGAGGGCCTGCGCCGCGCAGCTGTCTCCTTGCCGTCACGCGTGGCGATGTCGGCGTACTTCTGGTTGCCGAACAGCAGCAGCAGATCATTGCGGATCGCCGGATCGTTGGCCTTCACGAGCTCGACGGTCGCCGGGTCGCGCGACATGAGCTGCACCGTGATCTGCAGGAAGCGCACCAGCTGGTCCGCCTCGAAGTTGGCGACGAACGGCGGATCCAGTGCCGATGTACAGCGCCGGCCCGCTCGGAGCGGTCTCTGCCTTCGCCTTGTCGCCGGTCTTGGGCTTTGAGTGACCGAGCATCAGCCAGCCGCCAACGCCCGCAGCGCCCGCGAGGACGGTCGTGACGGCGACGGTGATCAGCAGCCAGGGGCGCTTGCGCGCCGCAGTGGCGCCCGCAGAGGCCGCGTCGCCGGGCACGGGTTCCAAGGTCGGGATGTCAGCCATCGTTCGCAATTCCTGCGCACAGCGCGCCGGTTACCACTCGACGGACTTGTGCAACGCCTATGCCACGGGCTGCGAGTGGGTCGTAAGTGTCTTTACGAGAAGGGTTTTCTCGCGAACAGGCAGTGTGAATCAGGTCTCAGTGCCGCACGCGCGACGGATTCTTGGCGGCGCCAAGAGATCTATGCGTAGGTGTCGATGAGACCGATGCGGGCGCGTGCAACCGGCGCCGAGGAAGTCGCGTTCTGCGTGGAATCGAGCGGCGCTGAGCTCGAGGGCAAAGGCTGAGGCTGCTGACGCGGCGGCTCGCGGAAAACTCCGGCATCTGCGAGCGCCAGGCCCTGTGCCGCGAAAAGCTCGCGCAGGCGCGGCAGCGCCTGTTGCAGAGCATCGCGCGTGTCCGGATGCACCGCTCCGAACCACACGCTCGCCTGGCTGTCATGGACTGCGATGCGAACCTCGATCGGCCCGAGGTCGGGGGGCGTCAGTTGCAGCGATGCCGACTGATTGCCCTGTTGTGCCATCAGCGTCAGATGTCCGCCGAGCTCGTCGTTCCAGGAAGCAGTGCCGAGCGGCGTGGTCAGCTCACGCTGACTCGTCGGCTCCAGAGTCGGGACCGAGTGTGCAAGCGCTCCCACATGCAGCATGGCGAGCGCCGTGCTTGCAGACACATCAGGCGCTGCCGTCACGGTGGCTGCACTCTGCGTCGGTGATGTCGGATCGCGCAGCGCCGCCGTCTGATCGCGCGCCGGCTGGGCGCTGCTGGCGCTCGCGGTGCTGGTCACGGCGAGCGCTGTGTTGCCCGCGGAGGCAGACGGGTCGATCGCATCGGCAAATGTAGCAATGGAAGGCTTGTCGCTGGCGGTACCTGCGGTGGCATCGCTCGACGTGTTCGATTCCGGCGCGCTCGCGCTCGCGCTCGCGGTGCTCGCGGACTCGATGAGGTTGGTCTCACTCGCAGTCGCCTGCGTCGAGGTGCGTGCGGACGTTGAGGCAGAGCCCGCGGGGCTCGGCGGTGGCTGTGCGGGTGCAGCCAACGCCACGAGCAACGCCTGCATCAGAGGCGGCGCAGTCGATGAGGTGTCATCGGATGCGTCATCCGAGGACTTCGTTTTCGCATTCGCCGTGTCTTCAGGCTCCGTGGCGGCCGTCGCGCTCGAGGCGCTGGTCGCCGCGCCCGCGCTCGGGGTCAATGAGTTCTCGAGCTCCGAGAGCAAATCCTCGAGTGCAGCCGACTCCTTCGCATCGTTTGATGGCGGCGCATTCGCGGCTGGCGGGGCCTTCGAGGAATTCGGCTGTGATGCGCCGCTCGGGTTCGACGCCGCCGCTTTGGTGGCGCCGGACGTATCTGTGATGGCATCAGAGGCGGGTTTGGCATGTGCGCCGCCTGCGGATGTCGCAGGGGGCGATGAGGGCGCGGAGGGTGTGTGTGGCGCTGCGCTACGAGCGGCCGAGCCGGCCTCGAGACTGAACGGCGTCGGAGCCCCTGCTGCAGCGGTCGCACTCTTTGCGCCCGTCTGGCTCGCTGCGGCCGCAGGCGCCGGATTGACCCTAAGTGCTGGCATCGAGGCCCCGACGTGGGCGGCGCTGTGCGCGCTCGTCCGACTCGCGTTGCTCCTGACGGTCCTGTGCCCGCACTGCCTCGCGCTCGCGCCGTTTGACGACGCGATCGACCATCTCGGCATGCTGGGCCGCGTGCTGCCAGACCGTGCGATCCGAGTCACGCTCGGCGCGGGCACGGCGCACGATGTCCCGCTGCTGCTGAACGGCTTCGGCGAGGCGGCCAAGGAAGGCCTGAAACTCGCGTAGCCCCGCACCACCCATGCCATCCGTCGCCCGGCGCGTGAACTCGCGCGCGTAGTTCGCTTCGTAGTTCTCGAGCTCCTGCAGCTTGGCTTCGCACTCCTTGACGCGACGTTCGCGTGCCGCGAGAGCCTCCGCGCGCTGCCGCTCCTGCTCGTCCGCTACGCGCTGCGCCGTCCTTAGAGCCTTCATGAGTCAATAGTCTCCGCCAGCACCGCCTCGAGAGCTGTGAGGCTTGCCGCGAAATCGACACGCTGACGCATGTCCTGCTGCAGGAAGCCCTGCATCCGGGGCCAGAGCGCGATCGCCGCATCGATGCGCGGATCGCTGCCGCGCTGGTAGGCGCCGATGGAAATGAGGTCGCGGTTCTGCTCGTAGCATCGCGAGCACCTGGCGGAACCGTCTGCGCGAGCTCCACCTGCGCCGGCGAGACGATCTCGTGCATGGCACGGCTGACCGAGGCTTCGACGTCGATGGCCGGATAGTGGCCGCTTTCGGCGATGTCGTCGCGACAGCACGACGTGTCCGTCGAGGATGGCGCGCGCGGCGTCGGCGATCGGATCACTTTGATCGTCGCCCTCGGCGAGCACGGTGTAGAAAGCCGTGATCGAGCCACTGCCCTCGGCGCCATTGCCGGCACGCTCCACGAGCTGCGGCAGCCGCGCGAACACCGAGGGCGGGTATCCCTTGGTGGCCGGGGCTTCGCCGATGGCGAGGCCGATCTCACGCTGGGCCTGCGCGAAGCGTGTCAGGGAGTCCATGATGCAGCAGTACGCTCGAGCCGCGATCGCGGAAATACTCCGCGACCGCCGTTGCGAGCCACGCGCCATGCAGACGCATCAGAGGCGGTGTGTCCGCGGGAGTGGCAACGACGACGGCGCGCTGGCGGTCCTGCGGACCGAGTATGCGGTCGACGAATTCCTTCACCTCGCGGCCGCGCTCGCCGATCAGCCCGACGACGATCACATCGGCGCTCGTGTACCGCGCCATCATGCCAAGCAGAACGCTCTTGCCCACGCCGCTGCCCGCGAACAGGCCGATGCGCTGGCCGCGCCCCACGGTCAGAAGACTGTTGATGGTGCGCACGCCCACATCGAGTGGCTGGGAGATCGGCTGCCGGCTCAGGGGATTCATCGGCGTGCCCGTAAGCCGCACGCGCTCATCGCACTCGAGTGGGACCTAGTCCGTCGAGCGGTTGGGCGGCGCCGTCGATGATGCGGCCGAGCAGCTGCGGTCCGACCGCGCATCGCTGCCGGCGCGCTGCCGCGGCACCACGCGCGCGTTGGGTCCGAGGCCATGCGGATCACCGGTCGGCATCAGATAGAGCCGCTCGCCGGAAAATCCCACGACTTCGGCCTCGACACGTCCGCCATCGCTCGTCGAGCACATCGCAGGTATCGCCGATCGAGGCCTGGCAGCCCACCGCCTCGAGGGCGAGGCCCACCATGCGGGTGAGGCTGCCCCTCGACGACGGGTGTGGGTATGCGCTCGACCTGACGGACGCTGCGAGCAAGACGTTCGCTCCACAGCGCGCTGCGGCGAGTCTGCAGGTTTGCGGGCGTCATGTGCCGCTTGCGCCGGTGGCGGGGAATCCGTGGGGCGCTCGGCCGAGCGCTCCTCGCCCAGTAGCGCTGCCGACGATGGCGTTGACCCGGCTATCCAGACGCGCATCGATCTGGGAGGTTTCGGTGCGCACCAGGCAGCCGCCGCGTGTCAGCGTCGGGTCCTCGACGATTGTCCAGGCGCGCTCGACGCTCGGCGTCGCGAGGCGCTCGCGTACGACCGCCGCATCCTCGGGATGCAGGTGCACGCGAATGTCGCGGGCTGCGACTGGCAGCCGGCCGCACTGCCTCGCGGATGATCGCCATGACCTGGCTCGGGTCGGCCTTAAGCTCGCGGCGCGCGAGTTGTTTGCCAACCGCGAGGGCGAGCAGCATCAGCTGTTCCTCGACTTCGCTATCGAGCTCCTCGAGCGGCCGTGCGAGCATCGCGCACAGCGCGTCGAGGCGCGTGACCAGTGCGTTCGCCTCGGCCAGTTTGGCCTCCGTCTCGGCCTGCGCCGTCGCAAGCCCGGTCTCGTAGCCGCGTGCATGCTCGGCTTTGACACGTGACGATCAGCTCGCGCGCGCGCCGGTCGCAGCGCCGCGATGATGGGCCCTTCGACGCTCGGCAGCGCCCAGCGCTCGCCGCGATCGCCTCGACGGTCTTGCTGCGGCTCTCAGACATAGGCTTCGCCCTCGCCGTTGCCGAGCGCGATCGTGCCCGGCCTCCGCAAGCTTGCGCGCGATCGGCGAGGATTTCCTTCTGCGCCGCCTCCACTTCGGACAGGCGCACCGGACCTTTGGCCTCCAGATCGTCCTTGAGCATTTCGGCCAGCGCGCTGCGACATGTTCTTGAAGATCTTCTGCTTGAGCGAGCTCGTCGGAGCCCTTCAGCGCGAGCAGCAGCTTGTCGCTGGGCACCTGCCGCAGGAGCTCCTGCATGCTGCGATCCTCGAGCTCGGAGAGATTGTCGAACACGAACATCAGATCCTGGATGCGCGTGCCGAGGGTCTGATCGGCTTGCCAGGATCTGCTCCATGAGCGCGCTCTCCTGGCTCGGGTCCAGGAATTGATGATGTTTGCCGCTGCCTTGGCGCCGCCCAGCACGGAGGTCTTGCCGGCCGGACTTGCCGGCGAACTGTTTCTCCATGACATCGTCGAGCTCCGAGAGCGCGGACGGCTGCACGCCGTCGAGCGTAGCGATGCGCATCACCACATCGGCGCGCAAGGGTGTCCGGCAGATGCCCGAGGATCTCCGCGGCCTGGTCGGGATCCAGATAGGCGAGAACGATGGCGATGATCTGCGGATGCTCGAGCCGGATGAGCTCGGCCACGGCGCGGGCGTCCATCCATTTCAACGCCTCGAGGCCCTTGCTCGTGCGTCCGATGTTGATGCGATCGATGACGCTCGAGGCCTTGTCCTCGCCGAGCGCGTTGACCAGCACCTTGCGCAGGAACTCATCGACGCCCACGCCCACCGAGGTCTGACTCAGCACCGTCGTTGAGAACTCGCTGAGGACGGCGGTCACCTCGTCGCGCGAGACGTTGACGAGCTGCGCCATGGCGGCGCCGATCCGCTGCACTTCCTTTGCGCCCATGTGCTTGAGCACCTGCGCCGCTTCCTGCTCGCCGAGTGTCAGCAGCAGGATGGCGGCGCGCTCGGTGCCCGAGCGCGTTGTGGCACGCTTGTCAGTGCGATCACTCATCGCCCGCCACCCAGGTGCGCACGACCTGTGCGACGCGCTTGGGATCCTGGCCCACGAGCGCACGCGCGTTGGAGACGTGCTGATCGTAAGCCGCCGGCTCGATTGCCGTGGAGCCGCTGAGCGCTGCTTTGCCGGCGTTGGCGACTGCCGGCTCGGGTTCAGGCGGGGCGGCCAGAGCCGCGCGCATCGGCGTCACGAGTGAGCGCACCAGGGGCCGCAGCACGGCGAGCACGAGCACCACGAGCGCAATGAGACCGGCGAGCAGCTTCGCGAGGTCGCGGACCAGGGGCCGCTCCCAGATGGGTACCGACTCGAGCTCGGTATCAGGCGGGGCCGGCTCGGCCTGGAAGGAGGAGTTGAGCACGTTGACGCTGTCACCGCGTGATTCGTCGAAGCCGACGGCATCCTTTACGAGCGCAGTGATGTGGTCGAGCTCGGGCTGCGTGAGCGCTCGCTCTTTCGCCTTGCCGTCCTTGTCCACCGAATGGATGTTGTCGATCAGCACCGCGACCGTGAGGCGCTTCAAGCGGCCGGCCGGCTGACGCGTATAGGCGAGCGTGCGGTCGATCTCGTAGTTTTTGGTGCTCTGCTTGGAGACGTTGTCGGGCGCTTGTGCGGCTGAAGTCGCACCCGCCGCCTGCGGCGCTCCGGCCGCGGCGTTTGGATTGGGTGGATTGGCGCCGTTGGCGGTCGCCGGCGGACGCGGCGGTGCGGCCGGAGCCGCCGCCGTCGCCGCGGCCGGCGGCTGATTCGTCAAGGACCCCGGCACGCCTGGGCGCCGGCTCCCTCGCGGCTGGTCTGCTCGGACTGCTGTTCGCTGCGCACGATCTGACTGTCGGGGCGATATTGCTCGCGCGCCTCCTCGGTGCTCGAGGCGTCGACCTGGGCGACGACCTGGGCGCGTACCTTGCCTGCGCCGACGAGCGGAGTGAGCAGCGCCTCGATGCGTTGCGTGTAATCGTCCTCCATCTGGCGGATCAGCTGGAAGTGCTGCTCGCGCGGCTGCGAACTCATCCGTACCCTGCGGAGCAGACAGCAGTCGGCCCTGCTGATCGACCACGGTGACCTGCGCGGCCTCGAGGTCGGGGATGCTCGAGGCGACGAGGTTTTGAATCGCCTGAACCTGCTCCTGCTCGAGCCTGCGACCTTGCTTGAGCTGCACGAACACGGACGCGCTGGCGGCGCGGCGATCACGTACGAAGGCAGACTGACGCGGCACCGCGATGTGCACGCGCGCGCCGTCAACCGGACGCAGGCTCGCAATGGTGTGGGCGAGCTCCGTTTCGAGCGCGTGCTGGTAACGGGCGTTCTCCATGAACTGGCTGACCCCGAGCCCGGGCTCCTTCGTCATGAGCGCAAAACCACCATCGCCCTCCGGCAGTCCCTGCCCGGCAAGCTTCAGCCGCGCCTCGCTCAGGCGCTCGTTCGGCACCTGAACGCCGTTCGAGCCTGGCTCCATACGATAGGGAATTCCTGCTGCATCGAGCGCCTGCGTCACCTGAGCCTGGTCCTCGGTGCCGAGCTCGGCGAACAGCAGACTGTAGGTCGGCCCGCGAGACCACAGGACGACGCTCACGCCCGCCGCAACGGCTCCTGCGATCCCAACGAGCAACAGCAGCGGGCGCAGTCCCGCTGCAACGCGCGGGTAAGGTGCTGCAGCCGCAGTGCTCATATCTCTCTCCGGTCAGCGCTCACGTAGCTCCTCACATCGACATGTTCATGATGTCCTGGTAGGCGCTGATGAGGCGGTTACGCACTTCATTCAGCGCCCGAAACGATACGCTCGCCTTCTGCGTCTCGATCATCACCTGCGGCAAATCGACGCCCGGCGTACCGCGTTGAAATGCGGTGGCGAGGTCGCTTGCATGCTCCTGGGTCTGATTGACCTGATCGAGAGCGTTGCGCAGCAGGTTGGCGAATGCGCTCGGCGCAGCCTGCGTCGGCGCGCTCGCAGGCGCCGCGGTGGCTCCGGTCTGAGCGGAGATGGCGCGGATCTGCGCGAGCACCTGATCGATCTGGAGTTGGCTCATGAGCGGTTCCTCGGGAGTTTCAAAGCGCAGGCACTTCGATGCCTGCCTCACGCAGACGCGCAAGCTTGTAGCGCAGCGTTCGTGGGCTGATTCCGAGACGCGCCGCAACCTCGCGCCGGCTCGTCCCGCCGCTGCGCAGCGCATCGAGAATGAGGTCGCGCTCAGCCTGTCCCAATCGGTCGGCCAGTGAGCTGCGCTTGGAGCGCGCGGCCGGGGCGGGCGCCTCGACCGCAGTTTCGGCTGCGAGCTCGAACTGGATGTGCTCTGGAAGGATGACAGGACCGCTCACCAGAATGAGCGCACGCTGCAGCAGGTTATCGAGCTCGCGCACATTGCCCGGCCACGGGTAAGTGAGGAGCAGGTGTGCCGCATCGGCGCTCAGCGCCGGGATGCGCTCGCCGGGACGGCTGCGCAGGCCGAGCAATTGCATCGCGAGCGGCAGCACATCGTCACGCCGCTGGCGCAGGGGCGCCAGCGCGAGGGGAAACACGTTGAGTCGATAGTACAGATCCTCGCGGAAACGTCCGGCCGCGACTTCCTCGCGCAGCCGCCGGTTCGTGGTCGCGAGCACCCGCACATCGAGACTGATGGGCTCGCGGCCGCCGAGACGTTCGACTTCACGCTCCTGCAGCACGCGCAGGAGCTTGGCCTGCAGTGCGAGCGGCATCTCGGTGATCTCATCGAGCAGAAGGGTACCGCCCTGAGCCTGCTCGAACTTGCCGGAGTGCGCAGCGTGAGCGCCGGTGAAGGCGCCGCGCTCGTAGCCGAAGAGGATCGCCTCGAGCATGTTCTCTGGGATCGCCGCGCAGTTCACCGCGACGAAGGACTTGCGGCTGCGCGGCGAGCGACGATGAATGTAGCGCGCGAGAATTTCCTTGCCGGTGCCCGATTCCCCGACGATGAGGACGGTGCAGTCGCTCGCAGCGACGCGGCGTGCGAGCTCGAGCAGGCGCTGCGAGCTCACCGCGCAAGCGACGGGGTCGACCAGCGCACGCATCGAGGGTGCGGCGTCGGCCGGCGCGGCTGGCAGTTCTTCGATCATTCGGACCCCGAAAACGATGGAGGACGGGGTGCAGGTGCAAGAGCTGTGCCGAGCGCCTCAGGCGGGAAAAAGCGTGAATGCAGTCACAGAGCGCGGCAGGATTGCGCCGCTCGCCGTCAATCTTCCGTCGCGACCGCCGTCATGCCGAGCTTGCGCAGCTTCTCGACCAGAGTGGTCCGCCGCAGATTGAGAAGACGCGCCGCATGCGCCACGGTGCCGCCCGAGCGGTCGAGCGCCTGCTCGATGAGCCGCCGCTCGATGCCAAGGAGGTGCGTGCGCAGGTCGATGCCTTCATCCGGAAGCTGTGCCGGTGCACCTGTCTTCAAGCGGCTCCGGCGCGTTCTCGCATGCAACATCGACCGGAAGCAGCGCACTCGCGGGCCGCGGCTCATCCTCGCCCGGCAAGGCTGCAGCGCACGCACGGAACTTGGGCGGCAGATCGGCGACGCTCGCGATTCGGCCGGCGCACACGATGGACAGACGCTCGATCAGATTGGCAAGCTCGCGCACGTTGCCCGGCCAGGAATGCTGGGCGAGCGCCGCAAGCGCCCGCGGCGCAAGCTGTACGTGACCGCGGCCCTCGGCCAGGTTGCGCGCGCTGAAATCGCGCACCAGCAGGGGCAGATCCTCGATGCGCGCGCGCAGCGCAGGCATCTCGATCGGAAATACGTTCAGACGATGAAACAGATCCTCACGGAATGCGCCGCTCTCGATGGCCTGCTCGAGATTGCGGTGCGTCGCTGCAATGATGCGCACGTTGCATTTGATCGACACATGATTGCCGACCCGCTCGAACACCCGTTCCTGCAGCACGCGAAGCAGTTTCACCTGCATCGTCGGGCTCATGTCGCCGATCTCATCGAGGAACAAAGTCCCGCCCTCGGCGATCTCGAACCGACCCTTGCGCGCCGCCACGGCGCCCGTGAAGGCCCCTTTTTCGTGGCCGAAGAGCTCGGACTCCAGCAGGTCCGCGGGAATCGCGCCGCAGTTCACCGCCACGAAAGGACGCTGGCGTCGCGGACTCAAATCATGGATCGCGTGCGCGGCGACCTCTTTGCCGGTGCCCGACTCACCGAGAATCAGAACCGTGGATTCATGCTCGGCGACTTGTCGGATGAGGGCGATGACCTCACGGATGGCGGTCGATGTGCCGGTCGGCAGGCGCACGTGCGTGCGCTCATCTGCCATGGCCATTTCGCTTGCCGCCATCGGTTCTCCGTCGCGTTCGAGTATGCGCGACTATTGTTCACTAGAACGTGGCTGCAATATTGTGAAATGGCTCGAAACTCGCAGGCAGCCGCTGGCCGCTCGCGTGACGCCAATCACAAAGCCCGCGTGGGCGCTCAGGCGCGCCGCGGTTGACGGCTCTCGGCGACCTGGCGGCGATGCCGGCGGAAGGTCAGTTTCTCGATGAGATCTCCAACCACCTCGCCGCTCGGCGAGAAACGCGCCTTGATCTGGCCGTCCGGAGTGACATTCGTGATGCGGCCCATGAGCCGCAGGGGCTCGACCAGAAAGTCGCGCAGATAGATCTCAGCAACGCCCTGTGTGCCGGCCTCCGGTAGCGGCGCGGGGCCTCGCCACACTGCCCCGAGCGCATTGAACCGGATGGGAACAGCGGCCGGCCGCGGGCGGTTTGCGACGACGAGCTGCCCGACGAGGTCGAGCAGCAGGTTGAGCTTGAAATCAAGCCGCAGAAAGTCGGGCGAGTCCTCGTCCTGCTTCTCGATGGGACCGTGGTCTTCGATGGCCGCGCAGGCCTGCAGCAGTCGCACGTTGCGCTCCGTGAAGCTTGCAACCGTTGCCTGGTCGACCGTACCGGGAAGCGCTCGCCACAGCACCGGAAGAACATCCTGGTAGGCGAGCTCCTCGTAAAGAACCATCGTATCTGCGCCGTCGAACATGCAGCTCTCCTGCGGGACTCATCCCTCCCGCCGCACTCCTTCAGCAAAACCAGGCCATACGAACTTCGTTCAACAAATCGTTGACCTCATCGAGCGGCGCCCTGGCGCCCTCACTGCGCGCCTTGCACAGCTGGCCTGACATGTACTCGCACAGGTCGTCGAGATGCGCAGCCATGGTATCACCGCCTGCCAGATCCAGCCTGCCACGCAACGCTTGCAGCATCGAGACTGCACCTGCGATGAAGCGGCTGCGCTGTGTGGCGTCGGGTCCGGCGCAGGCCAGCGCCTGGGCGATGTGCCGAGCGGCGCCCATGACCAGCTCGGCATCGAGCCGATCCGCCGCCACCGTGCGGCCGCAGCGCACCGTCAGATCCGGATGCGCGGCGACACTGGCTGGCGCTGATTGCGTAATGGACATGGCCGGTCGGGCCTCCTGATGACCGCTCATCCGAAGTAACGGCCAGGACGCTTCGGACTTGAGCGGCCGCGCAGCGCCGGCGCTAAGGGGGAGGAGAGGATTCCAGAATGGGTGTGATGGTGTCGGCGGTCTCATCCGCGAAGTAGCGCCGCATCATCAGTGCCTGCTGCAGGCGGCCCTTGCGCACGTAGGCCTCGTAGAGCAGATCCTTCATGACCTCGAGCGCGATGGCGGCCGTATAGCTGTCAAGCAAAGGTGGGTCGGGTCGTGCATCGGCGCTGATGCCGAAGATCACGTTCTTGACGACCAGGAAACTCTCCGGATCGAGCTCCGCCATGTCGCGGACCCGGTTGAGCTCATCGAAGAGACGCAGCTTCCCGGTTTCGCCGAGATCCGCGAACACCGCGTGCGCCGTGCGCCGGCACATCGAGGCGAAGGCATTGAATGCGCCGCTCGAGAAGGACGTGAGTGCTTCACGGAAAAGCCGCTCCACATCCTCGGGCAGATGCGCGTAGGTGAATTTCTCCCGTGGTCGCTCGACCTCGACGAACTGCGGCGACAGCTCGATGCGGTTGGGGCGGTAGAGCCGTACGGGGTAGCGCAGAAAAACGGGTGAGTGGCAGTTATCGCATCGATATACGACGCCGACGGTTTTGGGCTTGTATGCCTGCAGCTCTTCAAACCTCGGCACGGCGCTCAGACTGATATGCGCCGTCACCTCGCAATGCGGGCAGGTGAGAGCGAGGTTCTGCTCCCGCTCGTGAAGCAGACGGCCTGACGAATCGATGTGGACCGACATTCCCCTGGGCGCCTTGTAGCTCTTTGATATGCAGCGCGCTTTGCACGTTGATTCTATCTCACGCGCACCGCGCGGAGCATGTACCGCAAGAGATTTCCGCGTTATGTCACTCGGCCCGCGCCGGGCGCAATCAGCTCGCGTGCTGCGTTGCAGAGGAGAAGGCCAGTATCTTTGCGAGGAGCTCAGCGTAGTTGCCACTGAAGTGATGTCCCGCGCCGACTGCCGCGCTCACTGCGCTTTGCGCCGGAAGCTTCGAGCACAGCGAATCCTCCTCATCGCTGCCATGCAGACATAAGAGCGGGATGCCGTGCAGCCGTGCGAGCTCCGGAGCGATCGGCACGCCAGCGTCGGATGCGCCGGGAATCCATCCGCTCACGTGAATCTCGAAATCGGCAGTGGTGCCCGGGCTGAGCAGATCGATCGCTTGAACGCGCTCGCGCAGATCCGGCGGAAGCCGAGTGACCAGGAACGGCAGAACCTCGGCGCCGAATGAATAGCCGATGAGCAGGATGCGCTCGCGATGCCATTCAGCCAGATAGTGACGCAGGATGCGCACGACATCTGTCGCAGCCTCATCCGCAGTGCGCGCTTTCCAGAAATATTTGAGTGAGTTGAGGCCGACGACCGATACCGCGTGGCTTGCGAGTCCTTGAGCGAGCTCCCGATCAAGTCCAGCCCAGCCGCCATCGCCGCTCAAGAGCAGCGCAATGCGGTCCGACGGCAGATTCGACGGCATTTCGATGAGCGGCAAGCCCTGCAGCGAGGGAATCTGCGTCGTCGCGAATTGCGCCCGCTCCTGCATCATGATGCCGTCGTAGGCGGACAGGAATTGCGGCAGCCAGTTGCGCTCGACGCCAAAACCGTGCCCGACCTTCGGCAATCGTATGATCGAAGCGCCAGGCACGGCGGCAACGAACGTGTCCACATCCTTGGGGTTGCACACCATGTCCTGCTGTCCCTGCAGCGCGACCCAGGGCTCGTGCAGCTTCGAGCTCGGTGCGAGCACATAGTCGCCCTTGCGGTTGCGCCGGTAGCGCAGCCCGGTGCCGGGACACAGCAGAGCACGCTTGAAATCCTGATCCTTGCAGAACCCCAGACTCAATGCCCCGGCAAAGGTCCCCGGGGGAGCCTGGGCCAAGGTTGCATAGACGAGCGTCGCGCCCGAGGAGTATCCGACGAGTACGGGCACGTGGTATTCGGCGAGGTGCAGTTGCTTCTGTACGGCGTGACTCAGGTTCTCGAAGTCGACAGCAAGGGAGCGGCAGCCGTTGTGCGGCTTGGCGAGCTGGGCCAGATAATGGCGCACGTCGATGCCGACGACCACGGCGTTCTGACTCGATGCCAGATTGCGCGCCATGGAGACGACCCCGAGCTCCCAGCCGCCGTCGCCCGAGACGAAGAGCGCGACGCTGTCGGGCTTGCCCTCAGGCGTATAGATGCTGACCGTGCCGAACACTGCGGCATCCATCTGCGTTTCCGTCGCGACGGCGCCGGCTGCCCAAAGGAGGCCGAGGATGCCGGTGCCGAGCCAGACGCGGGCCGCTGTCATTTCGCGAACAGCTCCTTGATCCCACCGGCGATCAGAACCGAGAACGTCGATGAGAATCAGCGGCAGCTTCACTCCGCCGCGCGCAACCAGGTAGCGCGGTTCCCACGTCGGATGAAACTTCGCCTTGTAGCGGCGCAGGCCTTCGAAGTTATAGAAGTGCTCGCCGTGCCGGAAGATGAAATTGCCGATCCGATGCCAGGCCGGCGCCAGAGGATGACGTTCCAGGCCCGCTAGCGGAGCAATGCCGAGACTGAACCAGCGGTAGCCCTGCTCGCGCGCCCACAGCATGAGCTCGACGAACAGATAGTCCATCGCACCCGGAGGCGCGTCGGGACCGAATCGCATCAGATCGACGGACAGCTCCTCGCGGTCGGCACCCGTCCATAGATTCGCAAACGCCACGGGCTCGCCGTCCCGCCGCACGACGGCGACCGGAAAATTGCGCAGGTAATGCTCGGAGAACGCGCCCACCGAGAAGCCCTTCTCGGCGGTGGCCTTGTCCTTCAACCAGGCATCCGAGATCTCCTTGAGTGCCGGCAGGAGCAGCGTGACTTCGTCCTTCGGTATCACCGCGAAGCTCGCGCGGTCGCGCTCTGCGCGCCGCCGTACCTGGCGCATCTCGGCGCGGCGGCTGCCCTCGAGCGAGAAGTGCTGCAGCTCGACGCGCGCCTCTTCGCCGATCTTCATGGCGGCAAGCCCGAGGTCGACGTACAGCGACAGATAGTCCGCGCTCGTCTGATAGAAGACGATGCGGCCGCCGTGCTGATCGGACAGCTCGCGAAACCGCCATACGAGCTCCTCGGCCTCGGCGCGCGGACCGATCGGATCCCCGAGTGCGATCCAGCTGCGACCCTGCACCTGATACATCAGAAACGAGTTACCCGTGTCGCTGAACAGCAGGTGCTTGTCGCCGGTCAGGGCCGCATTGGCCATGGTGTCCGGAGACCCCCCGATGACCTTGAGTGCGCGATCGAGCCCGGGACCGGAATCGTTGGGCGGCACATGCGGTGCAGGCCGCAGCAGATTCACCAGCAGATAGCCGCCCGCGAGGATCGACACCACGAGGGAGGCGCGCAGCATGCGCGGCGCGTTCGCATCGAAGGCGAACGTCCACCACAGGTCGCTTGAGTACTCGACGTGCCGGTAGGCGAGAAATCCGATCCAGATGCTCGCGATGATCACCCCGATCACGCTGATGGCCCATGGCGGTGTGAAGCTCTGCTGCAGGATAGAAGCCGGCCGGTAAAAGGCATTGCGCCCGAGCGTCAGGACCACCAGGACGATGCCGAGGAGAATCGCCTCCTCGTAGTCGAAACCTTTGAGGAGGGACGCCACGCCACCGGCGACGAGCAGCCAGAACGTGATGTGGTAGGCGGCCCGAATGCGGCGGAACAAGGCACGAGCCAGGATGAGGAGCGCAAGTCCGATGAGGCTCCCGGCAAGATGTGACAGCTCGACGACGGCGAGGGGCAGCAGGCGCGCGAGCGGCGAGACCCGGGTGTCGAGGGCGGGCGTCGTGCCGGAGAACAGGAGCACGGTACCACCGATGAACGTGAGGGCCCCAACGACCGAAGGCACGACCGGCTCGACGAAAGCCGCGGTCGCCTGACGGGCCCGGTCGAGCCGCGCGCCCTGTGCACCGAGCTCCTCGATGCCGAACAGAAAGGTCGCGATCAGCAGCGGCGCCAGATAGTAGACGCTGCGGTAGGCAAGCAGCGAGCCGAGCAGAGCATCCGGGGGGATCTCGGGTATGGCGAGCACGATGACCGCCTCGAACACGCCAAGGCCGCCCGGAACGTGGCTCAGGAGACCGGCCGCGACGGCAATCGCATAGGCGCCCATGAAGGTCACGAAGCTCACGGAGATCGACGGCGGTAGCAGGATCCACAGCACGGCACACGACAGCCCGAGATCGAAGGCTCCAAGCACGATCTGGATGGCGCCAGTGACAGGACCGGGAGGCCGCAGCAGCCAGCCGCGGATCTCGACGCGCATGCGCGTCGAGCAGGACCACACGAAGTAGGCGCCGACCACGGCGAGCAGTCCGACGCCGATGAGGATTGACCAAGTGCGGTACGTGTGCAGCGCGACCGCGGCACGAGCCGGCTGGGCCAGGAACGAGACCCCGGCGAGCACCGCGAGACCGAGGCCCGTGGTGACGCTCGTGAACCCTGTGATGGTCGCAACGCCGGTCGCGGTCAGGTGGGACGATGCATAGAGGCGCAGGCGGAACGCGGCGCCGGTGAAGGCCGCGAACCCCAGATTGTGTCCGAACGCGTTCGCGATGAAGCTTGCGAGCAGCGTGCGTTTGAAGGGCACGCGCTTGCGCAGGTAGTGCAGCCCGAGAACGTCATACAGACTCAGGGCCCCGTAGCTGCCGGCGGTCATGAGCATGGCCGACAGCAGCGCCGAGCGCGGGATCTCGTGCAGGTGCCGAAATATGTCGCGCACATGAAAGTGCGCGAGCTCGCGATGCAGCAGATAGGCGACGGCTGCAAAGACGATCAACGCCGCGACCGGGCCCGCCCAGTGCTGGCGGCCCGTCTCTTCGGTCGGCTGATCGCGCGTATTGCTGGGAGCCTGAGCCACGCCCCATTCTAGCGTCGCGCTTTGAGAGGTGCCTGCCGCCGAGCGGCGGCGCCTTCAGCGCGTAAGTGGCTTATAGCGGATGCGATGCGGCTGAGAGGCCTCTTCGCCGCGACGCCGTTTGTAGTCCTCGACGTACTCCTGATGGTTGCCCTCGAACCAGACGACCTCGCTGTCACCCTCGAACGCGAGGATGTGGGTCGCAATGCGGTCGAGGAACCATCGATCGTGGGAGATGACCACCGCGCAGCCGGGAAAGTTGAGAAGGGCCTCCTCGAGCGCTCGCAGGGTCTCCACATCCAGGTCGTTGGTGGGCTCATCGAGCAGCAAGACGTTGCCACCGGCTTTGAGCACCTTCGCCAGATGCACGCGGTTGCGCTCGCCACCGGAGAGCTCGCCGATCAGCTGCTGCTGCTGCGTACCCTTGAAGTTGAAGCGGCCCACGTATCCGCGCGAGGGTGTCTCGTAGTTACCGACTTTGATGAGATCGAGGCCGCCGGAGATTTCCTGCCAGACCGTCTTCTTGGGGTCCAGGGTCTGGCGCGACTGATCGACGTAGGCGAGCGAAACGCTCGGCCCGACCCGGATTTCCCCGGCGTCGGCTTTCTCGGCCCCGGTCAGCATGCGAAACAGGGTCGTCTTGCCGGCCCCGTTCGGGCCGATGATGCCGACGATGCCGCCGGGCGGGAGGCTGAAAGACAGGTTGTCGATGAGCAGGCGCTCCCCGTAGCCCTTGCGCAAGGCCTTCACCTCGATGACGAGCTCGCCGAGCCGCTCCCCCGGCGGAATGTAGATCTCGTTGGTCTCATTGCGCTGCTGAAACTCACGCGAGGCCAGCTCCTCGTAGCGCTGCACGCGGGCCTTGCTCTTGGCCTGGCGCGCCTTGGGGTTCTGACGCACCCACTCGAGCTCGCGTTCCAGAGTCTTGCGCAACGCATCCTGCTCGCGCTGCTCGATGGCGAGGCGCTTTTCCTTCTGCTCGAGCCAGGATGAATAGTTGCCGTGCCACGGAATGCCGTGCCCCCGATCGAGCTCGAGGATCCACTCGGCCACGTTGTCCAGGAAATAGCGGTCGTGCGTGACCGCAATCACCGTGCTCGGATATTCCTCGAGGTAGCGCTCGAGCCAGCCGATCGACTCCGCATCGAGATGGTTCGTGGGCTCATCGAGCAACAGCATGTCGGGGGCTGACAGCAGCAGCCGGCACAGAGCGACGCGGCGCTTCTCACCGCCCGAGAGCGTGCCGACGCGCGATTCCCAGGGTGGCAGACGCAGTGCGTCCGCAGCGATGTCGAGTTTGCGCTCGAGTTCCCAGGCGCCGGCCGCGTCGATCGCATCCTGCAGCTTTGCCTGCTCGGCCAGAAGGTCGTTCATCTCCTCATCGGAGATCGGCTCGGCAAATCGGTCGCTGATCTGATGAAAGCGCTCGACCTGTCGGAAGGTCTCGCCCAGGCCTTCCATGACGACGCTGCGTACGTCCTTCGCCGGGTCGAGCTCCGGCTCCTGGGGCAGGAAACCGACGCGGATACCGCTTTGCGGGCGCGCCTCGCCGTCGAAGCTTTGGTCGACACCACCCATGATCCGCAAAAGCGAGGATTTCCCGGAGCCGTTGAGGCCGAGCACGCCGATCTTGGCGCCCGGAAAGAAAGAGAGACTGATGTCGCGCAGGATGACGCGCTTGGGGGGTACCACCTTCGATACCCGGTTCATCGTGAAAATATATTGAGCCATGGATCTCGATACGTTCGGCTGTTGAGTGGGCGCGCAATTATCGGGTCACGCCGGGGCCTGTGCTAGTCTTCCGGCCCATGCGCAAAGGCGTAGCAGTTGTGGTCGGCGAGCGTCTCGGGCGTTACGGTTTCCCCGACGGCCACCCCTTCGGCGCCGACCGTCACGGTGCGTTCCTGCGGGAATTCGAGGCGCGCGGGCTCGACCGCCGCGTGCAGCTGCTCGAGCCGCGGGAGGCCACAAACGAGGAGCTGCTCGCCTTCCACACGCCTGCGTACGTCGACTTCGTGCGCGAGCGCTCCCAGCTCGGACAAGGCTTCCTGGACGCCGGTGACACCCCGGCCTTTCGGGGCGTCTATGAGGCCGCAGCAACCGTCGTCGGCGCATCCGTGCGGGCGGTGGACGCCATCATGGCCGGCGAGTCCCGCCGTGCCTTCGTTCCGATCGCCGGACTGCACCATGCGGCGCGCGATCGGGCCGCGGGCTTCTGTGTTTTCAACGATTGCGGTGTCGTGATCGAGCATGTGCGCCGACATCGGGGTGTTGCGCGCATCGGATACGTCGATATCGACGCCCACCACGGCGATGGCGTGTTCTACGCCTTTGAAGAAGATCCGGGCTTGGTATTCGCGGACATTCACGAGGACGGCCACACTCTTTATCCGGGCACGGGCGCCGCTTTCGAGACGGGGCGCGGCCCGGCCGCGGGCATGAAGCTCAATATTCCCGTGCCTGCCGGCGCTGATGATGCCGTGTTCGCACGCGTATGGCCGAAGGTGATGGAGCACATCGAGCGCTTCGCGCCAGAGCTCATACTCTTGCAGTGTGGGGCCGACAGCATCGACGGGGACCCAATTACCCACATGCGCTTCTCGCCAATCTCGCATGGCCGCGCCGCCCGCGAGCTGTCGCAGCTTGCCGAGCGGCTCGGTCACGGTCGCGTGCTCGCGCTCGGCGGCGGCGGCTACAACCGCGGCAACCTCGCCAAGGCCTGGTGCGCCGTCGTTGAGAACCTGCAGTAGCGCGAGGGCGGGGGAGAGCTTTCAATGTTTCGCACGACGATGGACATCGCCAGCTTTGATCCGCAGCTGGCAGAGGCGATTGCGGGTGAGGAGCGCAGGCAGGAGGATCACATCGAGCTCATCGCCTCGGAGAACTACACGAGCCCGCGAGTGCTCGAGGCACAAGGCTCCGTGCTCACCAACAAGTACGCCGAGGGCTACCCCGGCCGCCGCTATTACGGGGGCTGCGAGTACGTGGATATCGTCGAGCAACTCGCGATCGACCGTGCCAAGCAGCTCTTCGGCGCCGCCTATGCGAACGTCCAGCCGCATTCCGGGTCCCAGGCAAACGCCGCGGCCTATTTCGCGCTGGTGCAGCCGGGCGACACGATTCTGGGCATGAGCCTCGATCACGGCGGCCATCTCACGCATGGCGCCAAGGTCAACTTCTCCGGCAAGTTCTTCCGCGCCGTGCAGTACGGCGTGCGCAACGATGACGGCAGGATCGACTACGACGAGGTGCAGCGTCTCGCCGAGCGGGAGCGCCCGAAGCTCGTGATCGCCGGCTTCTCCGCATACTCACGCATCATTGATTGGGAGCGGTTCGCCAAGATCGCCCGCAGTGTCGGAGCGTATCTGCTGGTCGACATGGCGCACGTGGCAGGGCTCGTGGCGATGGGTCTTTATCCAAACCCAATACCCCACGCTGATGTCGTGACGACCACGACGCACAAGACATTGAGGGGACCGCGCGGCGGCCTCATCCTCGCCCGACAGAACGATGCGATCACGAAGCGGCTGAACTCGCTCGTGTTTCCGGGCACACAGGGCGGCCCGCTCATGCATGTGATCGCGGCCAAGGCCGTTGCTCTGCTCGAGGCGCTGCAACCCGGTTTCAAGGAATACCAGCAACAAGTGCTGGCCAATGCACGCGCCATGTGCGCGCGCCTTAGCGCGCGCGGGCATCGCATCGTCTCCGGTGGCACGGACAATCATCTGTTTCTGCTCGATCTCAAAGAGCGGCGCATCACGGGTAAGGATGCCGATGCGGCTCTTGGCCGCGCCAACATCACCGTCAACAAGAACGCCGTTCCGAACGATCCCCGGCCGCCCGCCATTGCGAGCGGCTTGCGGATCGGCACGCCCGCATCGACCACGCGCGGCTTCAAGGAGCGCGAGATCGAGCAGGTGGCGGACATGATTGCCGATGTGCTCGATGCGGAAGGGGCCGACGCTGCGGTCGCGCGCGTGCGCGAGCAGGCTCTGGAGCTGTGCCGTCAGTTCCCGGTCTACGGCCCGTGACAGGAGTTCCCGGGACGTCGCATGTACTGTCCCTTTTGCGGCCACATCGAGACTAAAGTCATCGACTCGCGCCTTGCGGGCGAGGGCAGGCAGATCCGCAGGCGACGCGAGTGCTTGTCGTGCAGCGAGCGCTTCACCACGTTCGAGACCGCCGAGCTCCTCATGCCTGTCATCGTGAAGAGCAATCGCACACGAGAGCCTTTCGATGAGGCCAAGCTGCGCGCGGGGATGGTGAAGGCGCTGGAGAAACGGCCCGTCAATCGCGAGTCGCTCGAGGAGGCCGTGAGCCGCATCTGCCACAAGCTGCGCAGCCTCGGCGAGCGCGAAGTCCAGTCGCGCGCGATCGGAGAGCTCGTGATGGAGGAGCTGCGGCATCTCGACGAGGTGGCCTACGTTCGCTTTGCCTCCGTGTACCGCAGCTTCCAGGATCTCGACGCCTTTCGCGACGAGATCGAGCGTCTGCATCACAGCAGGCGGCGGCGCGAGTCGAACCGCGACCAGTTGCCGCTGCTGCCTTCCGATGAAGCCGCGCGCGAGCCCAAGAAATGACGCAGCGAACGTTCGAGGAGCGCGATCGAAGTGCCATGCGGCGAGCTCTCGAGCTCGCCGCGCGCGGTCTCAACACGACGGATCCCAATCCGCGTGTCGGTTGCGTCATCGTCAAGGACGGTCGCACGATCGGGGAGGGCTGGCACGAGCGCGCCGGCGAGGCGCACGCAGAAGTCCGCGCCTTGCGCGCGGCGGGCGAGGCCGCCCAGGGCGCCACGGCTTACGTGACGCTCGAGCCTTGCAGCCATCATGGTCGAACGCCTCCCTGTGTCGATGCGCTCGTCACGGCGGGCGTTACCCGCGTGATCTTCGCCCTGCAGGATCCCAACCCGCGTGTACAGGGGCGCGGCGCCGAACGCCTGCGGGCGGCCGGAATCGACGTAGCGTTCGGCCTGCTGGCGGATGAGGCGACGGAACTCAACGTTGGGTTCATCAAGCGGATGATGCACGCGGTGCCATTCGTTCGACTGAAGCTTGCGATCAGCCTCGACGGGCGCACCGCGCTCTCAAGCGGAGCCAGCCGCTGGATTACGGGTGAGGCAGCGCGGGCAGACGTTCAGCGCTGGCGCGCGCGCAGCTCCGCGATCCTCACGGGTATCGGCACCGTGCTCGCCGATGATCCGCGCCTCAATGTGCGCCTCGATGGCGAGCCGCATCGTCAACCATTACGGGTCGTTCTCGACTCCGGATTGCGCACCCCGCCGCAGTCGCGCTTGTTCCAGACCCCGGGCGTCCTCATTTTTTGCAGCTCCCAGGACCCGGGACGACGCGCGACGCTCGAGGCACATGGAGCTCGCATCGAGACTGTGCCCGGTGATGCCGATGGGCGGCTTGATCTGCGGCGGGTTCTCGCTCGCCTCGCCGAGCTCGAAGTGAACGAGTTGCACGTCGAGGCCGGGGCGACCCTCGCCGGATCGCTGGTGCAGGCCGCACTCGTCGATGAGCTGCTGGTGTACGTCGCACCGATGCTGCTCGGACCGCAGGCCCGGGCCCTCGTCGAGTTGCCGCCGGTCGCGAAACTTGCCTTGGCGCCTCGCTTTGTAATCCGGGAGACTCGCGAGATCGGCGCGGATGTGCGACTGCGCTTGCGCCCCTGAAGAGCCAACCAGGAACCTTGCATGTTTACCGGTATCGTTCAGGACATAGGCCGTATCAGCGCACGCGAGGCGCGCGCGGGCGACACGCGACTTACGATCGGTGTCGACCGACTCGATCTCGCTCGTACGGCCATCGGCGACAGTATTTGCGTGCAGGGTTGCTGTGTGACGGTGGTCGGTATCCGGGGCAAGAGCTTCGACGCGGATTTGTCACGTGAGACCCTGGCGCTCACGACCCTCGGGGACTTGAACGTAGGGTCGGGCGTGAATCTCGAGCCTGCGCTGCGCGCCGGCGATGCGCTCGGGGGACATCTGGTGTCAGGGCACATCGATGGGGTGGGGCGCATCACTGCACGCGCGAGCGACGCCCGCTCGCTGCGCCTGACCATTGCAGCGCCGGAGAATCTCGCCCGCTACATCGCGCGCAAGGGCTCCGTAACCATCGACGGGGTGAGTCTCACGGTCAACGAAGTCGAGGGCACGACCTTCGGCGTCAATCTCATACCGCACACACAGCAGGTCACGACGCTCGGCAAGCTCGACGTCGATATGCGCGTCAATCTCGAGATCGATCAAGTGGCGCGATATATAGAGCGGATGCTCGAGGCTTCCGGGCATTTCCGGCAGCCGTGATGCACTGCCGGAAAATAGGCCATTTTTCCCTCTGGATGTCGCCTACTGCCGCGCGAGCCGCTCGTCCTTCACTCGCCGGCCAACGATCGCCTGAAGTTGCTCGTTGGCGCGCTTCAGGTCCGCAACCTCCGATTTGAGATCATCCAGCTCCGCAAGCCTGACGTTCTGCTTCTGCACCTCATTGAGTAGCATCGGCGCGAGCTCCTCGTAACGCACACCCTCGACTTGTCCCTTCTCGTCTCGGATCACGAGCTCCGGATAGACCTTGGCGACCTCTTCGGCAATCAAACCGTACTGGAGCTCGCCCTTCGGGTCTGTTTTGAGCCGGAAGGTAACGGGGCGCAGCTGCGTTAGCTTCTCGGTTCTCTGCGCCATCGGCTCGATCGCGGTCTTGTAGCGCTCGGAGGAGGCCAACACACCAAGCTGACCGCTCGAAGAGATATAGACGGCGCTGCCGGTCAGATGCACGCCATTGATGCCGGCGATATAAGTCGCAAATTGCTTGCCTGAGGTACCAACGCGGATGATACCGGCGTCCCCCTTTTCGCCGAAGTTATCGATATCGATGTTTCTCCATCCGCTCGTGATATTCGAGCCGGCGTAAGCGCCGAGCGCAGTGTTGTTGCCTCCGATGGTGGTGGACTGAAGGGCTCCCACGCCCACCGCGGTATTGCCGGCCCCCGTCGTGTTCGCGCGCAAGGCGCTTGCGCCATTGGCGGTGTTGAAGCTTCCACTGACATTGCCATTGAGCGCATACGCACCCATTGCGCTGTTGTCGTCGCCGGTGGCATTCGGACAAGGGTTGAGAGTGCGAGGGAGCGTAAACGTCCCGCCCGAGAGCGCGAATGCCCCCGCAGCCGTGTTTTCGAAGCCGGTGGTGTTACCACACAGCGCCATCACTCCTGCGCCAGTATTGCTGTAACCGCTGTTATTGTTGCCCAGAGAATTGACTCCGAAAGCGGCGTTCCAGTAGCCACTCGCGTTGCCCACCATGGATTGGAGTCCGGCAGCGGTATTATAAAAGCCGGAATCGTTACTCAGGAGCGCTGCATAGCCGAAAGCGCTATTGCCATCACCAGCGCCGTTAAGAAACATCGAGAAGGCCCCCACGGCGGTGTTGTTGCCGATCGGGCCGCCCCCTCTCTGGAGGGCCGAATTTCCTACGGCGGTATTGGCCTCACCGCCACCCCCCTGATCCGCAACGCTTCCCATAGCGGTGTTGTATGAGATATCGCTCTGAACGATATCCGGCGGCTGCTGAGCGTACGCCGACCCGGCGATTGCGCACAGGACAGTGGCAGAGATCAGGGAATTCTTGTAAGTGCGTGACATGGAGAATACCTCGCGCCGAATTTGATTGTGTTTGGAAGGACGCAACGGCGATGTTTGGTTCTGCGCTGCCCGTGAGCAGCCACATTCCGCTACTCCACTATAGGCCTACGTCGGCGCACCCGACTCGGATGCAAATGCTGCGCAGCCGCGTACCGATGTAAGGCTCGCGTAAGGCTGTTCGCAGCGGGTTAGGACTTTCCGCAAGCTCTGAAGGAGGCACGGCGTACGCGATGCGCTACGCGCTGCTCAAGTCTTGTTTGAGGCGCGCCTGTAAGAACGTAGTCGGCGAGCCCGTTTAGGGTGTTAGCATCCGTGCAACACACGAAGAATCGGCTGTTCACGGCCGCCAACGCAATCATCCGGCGGGAGCCAAAATCAATGAACAAGCACCAGATCTCTACCGTGACGCTGGCCGTGTCGGCCGTAATCGCTGCATCAGTGGCGTTCGGCCAAGCACCGACTGCGCCCGTCCTACCCGCCGACATACAGCCAGTCATGCCGCAACTGCCGCAGAAGCCTCTTGCACCGCCGCGCGTGCCGCACACTGCAGTACCGGCGATAGCGGATGAAGAGGCCCAACCCGCGCAGTCGAGCAACCCATCGGCTGACATCTCCCGGGTGCCGCAGGCGAGTACTACGCTCAGCCCTCCAGTCACAATCACCTATAGCGGCAGCTCCAATGCGGTGACGATCAAGGATAGCGGTACGAACCGCGGCCTCTCCTCAACGCTCTCCAATTCAAGCAACAGCAACAGCGCCGTGTACGGTGAGACCAACGGCAAGGGTGCCGGCGTCAAGGGAATCAATTACGGCACGGGCGGCTCTGGAGGCATTTTCCAGGTCACAGACTCGGCCAGCTCACAGCCCGGACTGTCCGCGAGCACTTCGGGAACCGGTTCAGCGATCGTCGCCAACATCACCAAGACCGATAGCAGCCAGCCGGCGATCTTTGGCCAAAGCACGGTTTCTGCCGGCTATGGAATCGGGGTGGATGGAGCGGGTAACGAGTACGGCGTATACGGAACCAGTCCTAATGGTTACGCCGTCTACGGCAGCTCGACGAACGGCTACGGAGCCCTCGGCTATAGCGAACATGGAACCGGAATGCTTGGCGAGAGCGATTCTGGGTATGGAGTCTATGCATACAGCTCTACTTCGGATGCCATCTCCGCGTTCACCACCAGCGCCGTTGCGGTGAACGCCTACAGCAGCGGTACCTACGGCATGTATGCCGTCGCCGCAACCGGTGTCGGCTTGTACGCCAGCTCCAACGGCAGCGGCCACGGCATCACTGCGCACAGCGCCAGCGGTATCGGCCTGTATTCCAGCAGCGACACCAACTATGCCATCGTGGGCCTGAGCAAGAATACGTTCGCGGTCATCGGCGAGGATTCGGGCAGCGGCATCGGCGTCTACGGATCGAGCGTGACCGGCTATGCGGGTGAATTCAACGGCAAAGTCGGGGCGACCGGGTTTGTGACACTCAGTGACCGAAATGCGAAAACCGACATTGGCCCTGTCGATGGTTCTGACGTGCTCGAGCGCATCAGTAAGCTGCCGATCACCACCTGGACGTTCAAGGCCGGTCCGAAGGGGCGTCACGTCGGTCCGATGGCGCAGGACTTCCACGCAAGCTTCGGACTGAACGGCGAGGATGACACGCACATCAACCTGGCGGACGCGGCCGGTGTCAGCCTCGTGGCCATCCAAGAGCTGAACAAGCGTTTGAAACAGAAAGACGCGCAGATCGCTCGAAATGATGCCGAGATCGCTCAATTGAAGACGCAAGTAGCTCAGATGAAAGCGATGAACGATCAATTCTCCGCACGTATGGCCAAACTCGAGCAGCGCGCAGCAGGCGGTGCAGAGACAGTGACCGCGAGCCTTCAAAGCGATGCACGAGGCGCACGGGTCGGGGGACAGAACTAAGGCGCGCCGATCCCGCAGCACGGGACCGCGGACAATTGTCTTCTAGGCTTTCGACGTGTTGCACCTCAACGGAGTGGACCTGATGCGCCTTCCGCTCGAGGAGCGCCGGGCGAAACTGCCAGCGCCCGGCGGCGGGCCTAGCGCTCCGCGACCTGCTCGTCGGTCAAATACCGGCCGACGATCGCCTGCAACTTGTCATTGGCACGCTTCAGCTCAGCGACCTCCCGCTCCAAGTCGGACTCCTTTGAGGCTTGCTCCCCAATTCGCGCATTCTGCTTCTGCACTTCATTGAGCAGCATCGGAGCGAGCTCCTCGTAGCGCACGCCCTCGACTTGCCCCTTCTCGTCGCGGATTACAAGCTCTGGATACACCTGGGCGACCTCCTCGGCAATCAAGCCGTACTGAACGTCGCCCTTCGGGTCTGTTTTGAGATGGAAGGTAACGGGGCGCAGTTCCTTTAGCTTCTCGGTTCTCCGCGCCATCGGCTCGATCGAAGTCTTGTAGCGCTCAGAGGAGGCCAGGACCCCGAGCTGACCGGACGAAGAGATATAGACGGCGCTGCCGGTGAGGTGCACACCGCTGATACCGGCGATATAGGTCGCAAATTGCTTGCCTGAGGTACCAACGCGGATGATGCCGGCATCCCCCTTCTCGCCGAGGTTGTCGATATCGATGTTTCTCCACCCGCTCGTGATATTTGAGCCGGCGTAGGCGCCGAGCGCGGTGTTATTGCCTCCAATAGTGTTCAATTGAAGCGCCCCAACGCCCACGGCCGTGTTACCCCCGCCCGTCGTATTCAACGATAACGCATATGCGCCGGACGCCGTGTTGCCAGTACTGGTCCCGGACGAGCACCCGACTGCTGACCCGGGCTGTACGATTCCCTGTTGACCCCCGCTTAGTGCAAAGGCGCCGAATGCGGTATTGGTGCTCCCCTCATTTCCGCACAGGGCATAGACTCCGGTCGCGGTATTGTAGTTACCGGTGGTGGTTGAAAAAAGGGCGTTTGTTCCGGTAGCCGTGTTGCCATTGCCGCCGGAAAGTTCAAGGGCGTTGACGCCTAGGGCGACGTTGTAATTGCCACCGAAAGCATTCGCCAGTGAATCAGCACCGACGGCCGTATTGTCTATGCCCGAATTGTTGTTGAATATCGTTTGATAACCGACCGCAGTGTTCCCGAATCCGGTCGTAAGCTCTCCCAGGGCCTGCGCCCCGATGGCGGTGTTTGTATTACCCACTGAGTTAACGACCAGTGCCGACTCACCCACTGCGGTGTTGAAGTTACCCTGTGTGTTTGATTCAAGCGCCTGCGACCCGACAGCTGTGTTCCCCTCGCCGAAGGTGACGCTCATCAGCGCGCTCGAACCCATCGCAGTGTTTCCGTAGGCACTTGTCACCACGTCGGGCGGCGCATTCTGACCATAAGCGGACTCTGCCGCGGCAAACGGGAGGGTCGCCAAGATGAGAAACCCCGAGCGAAAGTGTGTCATGGGAAAAATACCTCGCGCGTGAGTGCTTGTTGTCTTGAAGGGCGCAACGGTGATGTTTGGCTCTGCGCTGTCGTGGGCAGCCACATTCCGCTACTCCACTATAGGCACTACGGGGGCGCGCCACGCTCGGATGCAAATGCTGCGCAGCCGCGTCACGATGTAAGGTTCGCGTAAGGCTGCCACTTGGGCAAGATTTCAGATCCCTTTCAAACCCTCTTCAAGACTCGAGTCGCGGTTGCGCCCATCGTCTGGCGGCGTTTAAACCGATGGGAGAGTCACAATGAAGAACCTGATAGGGCTGGTCGTCGCTGCCACTGTGGCGGCAGGCGTCACTGCGATGGGCCATGCGGACACTGAGGCCGCACCCGGAGCACAGGCGCAGGAGGAAGCCTCACAGTCACCCCTTGTGGAAAAGGTGCGTCGGGCGACCGAGAAGTACCTGAATGTCCAGGTCGCGATTTCGGAGGGATGGGTGAAGGGCACGCCCTGTGTCAGCGGGCCGGACATGGGAGCGATGGGCATCCACTACGTCAACGGAGAGCGGATCACCAATGGAGTTCTGAACGCGGAGGAGCCCGAAGCGTTGATCTACGAGCCGCAGACCGGGGGAGGCCTGCGCCTGGTCGGCGTCGAGTACATCGTGATCGCAGCGACTTGGGCGAAGTTGCATCCCACCGCGGGACCGCCGGCGCTCGAAGGGGATCTGCTCAACTATATCGATTCCCCGAATCGCTATGGGCTACCGGCGTTCTACGAGATGCACGTGTGGGCGTGGGAGGCCAATCCGAAGGGCAGCTTCGCCGATTGGAACACCCACGTGACTTGCGCCAAGCAGGCGGCCAATTGAGCTGACGGACCGTATCGGTGCCGAGCCAGCACTCGCCATGCGTGTTAGCGCCGCGGGTGCTGGCTTTTTAAAAAGCGCCGGAAGGCTTCGAGAGTGCTTCGCAGAGCCGACCGCCAGAACACGGTCGGCTGATTCGGATCCGCGCAAGAAGGCGGCTCATCCGTCGCCGATTGAGATTCCAACGCCGTTCGGTTGCGCTTGATCTGCTCGCTCATGCGGCGCATGTCATCGAGCGTGCGTCTGTGTGGCCGCGCGGGCGCCGCGCGCTGATCTGCGGTGGCGTAGGGATCCACTGCCGTCACGGTCTGCGGAATCCCGCAGTTGAAACTCTTGGACGCTTCCTTGCGCCATGCAACGATCGCCTGCGCATCTACCGGGAGCTCGGGGCTCGTGGGCGGACTCGTCGCAGGCAATTCGACCGTGTCCTCGTAAAGCTCGGCTGTGTCGTCGTCATCACGCCGGACTTGCTGTGGCATCGTGCCTCGCTCTGAGCGGATCAAGTTGACAGAATGTGCTGTCGCTCTTTGTCTTTGTCTCGTAAGGGAACATGCCTCGCGCGATCGCTCGCTGCGTTGCGATGCTTCACACTTGTACAGCGCATCTGCTGCCCCGGCACTGGATGGACGACCGCACCTTGGTCTCCCTACTCTTGGGCGATGAGCGGCAAGAATCCGGAACGGGAGCGGCTGTGGGGCAATGAATCCGATCCGCTGCTCGCCTACGCGCGCGACTATGAGCTGACCGCCTGCTGCCGGCGTCCCTTCTGCACGCACCGCCGGCCATTAAAGATTGGACTTCTGTTCCAGGCATTCGGACATGAGGCGACGATCGCTCAAGTTGCGGCGCGTATGAAGTGCAGCAAATGCGGAATGCACGGCGCCCGGATCGAGGCGCGCTACATCGGCCGTTGGGGCGATGGTCGCTAGCTCGCGATCAGAACGTCCAAGTCAAACCGAAGGTGAACATGTCCGGGTTCTGTCCACTCGTGTCGATGCGCTCGTATTCCGCGCGCAGGCCGAGCGAACCGACGTGCCACTGCACGCCGGCGCCGTAGGCGAAGTCTGTGCTCCAGCGATCGGCCTGCGTTGCGGTGAAGCAGCCCGGCACGGTGTTACAGGGCTGCGTCTGGGAGTTGAAGTAATCGATCTCGTGCAGACGGGCGACGCCAGCTTTGCCATACACATCGAACCACGGTATCGGCAGCGGTAGATACAGGACGCCGAACGCGGCACCCGCCTTCGCCTGAGAGTAGGGCGCCCCGTAATAGTAGTCGTTGGAGTAATCGCCGTGATTGCCGCCGAAATCCATGTAGGCCAGCTCGAGGCCGAACATGGGAACGGGGCGCACACCGAGCAGGCCCTTCCAGGCGGTGTGATGTCGGGAATAGTCATAACCGGTGTCGAACCCATAGCGATCGTTGTTGTAGTCGTGCAGATCGGATACGCCGACGTTGCCGCCGATGTAGAACCCCGCGGGGTTGTAGGTGGGGCTCGCACTTTGCGCGAAGGACACTGCACAGATGCCGCAGATAAAAAGAATGTAAAGTATTCCGATCGATAGCTTTCTCATCCGCAGATCTCCGCACGATGGTCAATCCATGCATATAGATGCTTGGATCTGCCCGTTGTTCCCGGACACTGAAGCGCCATCGCAACCTTGTCAGTGCGAAGATACCGGGACACAATCGCGCTTCGCCGCAGACCGGGGAATTTTCGTGCACCAAGCCTCCGTACTGACACTTGCATTGCTCGCCTGCTCGCCTGCGGTGCGGGGCGCCGATCTTGCGCCACCGCTCGGCAGACTTTCCGATACCGTCATCCCCAGCGCATATCGGCTCGATCTCAACATCGACCCGCGTCTCGAGCGCTTCAGCGGGCATACCGAGATCGACGCGACGCTCACGCGTTCGACGGCCACCATCTTTTTGCACGGCAATGAGCTCACGGTGACGCGGGTACGGGTCTCGGAAGGCGCCGATGCGGCCGATGCGCGCTACACGCAGGTCGATCCGAGCGGTGTCGTTCGACTCGATCTGCCGCATACGCTTGCAGCCGGAAAGATTCATCTGGAGTTCGACTACAACGCCGCGTTTCGCACGGGGCCCGAGGGCCTGTTTCGTGCGAAGGTCGGGCAGGACTGGTACGCCTGGACTCAGTTCGAGCCGACCGACGCGCGGCGCATGTTCCCGGGGTTCGACGAGCCGGGCTTCAAGACACCGTTCACGCTCAGTGTCACCGCGCCCGTGACGGCGAAGGTGTTTGCCAATACACCGGAGGCATCGGCATCGACGCAAGGCGCACTGCGCACCCATCACTTCGCGCCCACCAAGCCCTTGCCCACTTATCTGGTTGCACTCGGCGTCGGGCCGTTCGACGTGGTCGAAACACAGGTGCCGCCGAACGAGGTGCGGCAGGCTGCACTGCCGTTTCGTGTGATTGCCACGAAAGGTCAGCTCGAGCGCATGCAGTTCGCGGCCGCCGAAGCACCCAAGCTTCTGACGCTGCTCGAGCAGTATTTCAGGATTGCCTATCCCTTCGAGAAGCTCGATTTTCTGGCATCGCCATCGCAGACGGGGGCGATGGAGAATGCGGGTCTCATTCTCTTCGAGGATGCGCTCATATTGCTCGACAAGGATGCGCCAGGGCGCCAGTTGAGCAACTTCGGCGATGTCAGTGCGCACGAGATGGCCCATCAGTGGGTCGGCGATCTCGTCACGCCCACATGGTGGACGGACATCTGGCTCAACGAAAGTTTCGCTGAATGGATGGGCGACAAGGCCGCGGATCAATGGCGACCGGATCTCGGGGTCGGCGTAGGACAGCTCTACGATGCCTTCTCTGCCATGGATCTCGATGCGCTCGGGCGCAGCCGCCCCATTCATCAGACGATTGCGACCAACAGCGAAATCGAAAGCGCATTCGATGCGATCACCTATCTGAAGGGTGCGCAGGTGCTGTCGATGTTCGAAAGCTACCTCGGCAAGCCCGCCTTCGCCCGAGGCGTGAACTTGCACTTGAGTCGTCATCGCTATGGCAATGCGACTGCGGAGGACTTCTTCCGCGCGCTTGCGGAAGCATCGAGCAACGATAAAGTCGTAGCGGCGATGCGCAGCTTCATCGACCAAAGCGGCGTACCGCTCGTGATGGTGCGCGATGAGCCGCAGGCCATCAGGCTCGCGCAGCAAAGCTATCGGCCCATCGGTCTCGATACCGCTGATTCACGCCTCTGGAAGATTCCGGTCTGCATGAGTCGCGGCGCAGCGCGAACCTGCACGCTGCTCGAGACGACATCCGCCACGACTGCGCCCCTGCCCGGCCCGGCTGTCCCGCTGATGCCGGATGCCGAGGCGGCAGGCTACTACCGCTTCAGCCTGGACGGCGCCGCCTGGGGAAGGTTGATCCACGCGGCCGCGGCGCTGCCGGGCCGTGAAGCTCTCGCTGTGGGCGATAACCTATGGGCGGATTTCGCTGCAGGTCGCGTTCCCTTCAGTCGTGTCATCGAGGGCGCCCGCGCGCTCAGTTCCAGCAATGAACGATTGGCCGTGATCGATCTCAGCGATCGGCTACGCAGGCTCGCAGAAACGCTGCTCAAGCCTGAGCAGATCGCGTCCTATCGAGAGCTCGTGCGATCGATTTACGAGGACCGGCTGATGAAGCTTGGGGTCGACATCGCTGCCGACGCGTATCCGAGCGAGCCGATGCAGCGAGGCTGGCTGCGCCAATCGCTCGTCTCCATCGTCGCGCTCGAAGGTGATCAGCCTGCCTTGCGCGCCAAGCTCAATGCGGCCGCGGTGTCTTATTTGAAAGGCGATCGACACGCGCTCGCTGCCGGCTTTCGTCGTGCTGCGTTGACGGTCGCGGCGCAGGAGGGGGGCGTGCCCATCCTGATGCAGCTCAAGCGCATTCTGCTGACTTCGCAGGATCCGCAGCTCAAGAACGATGCCAGCGTCGCAATCGGGGCCGTGCGTAAAGGGGGGCTGACCTCAGCCGCGCTCGACATCGCGCTCACGCCCGGCATTTCGACACCGAATGCGGAGGACATATTGGCCGGCCTTGCCTCGCATGCTGCGACGCGTCGCCCGGCGACCGACTTCGTCGAGCACAATCTCAATCGATTGCTGGAGGCCTTCCCAGGTCCTGTACGCCCGGCACTGATCACGATGTCGGGCGGATATTGCGCGTCCGAGGACGCCGATCACGTCGATGCCTTCTTTCGACCGAGGTTGAAGGATTTGGGAAGCGGCTCCCTGGAGCTCGCCGAGACCGAGCAGCGCATCCGTCTGTGTGCGGCGCTGTCACACGCGAAAGCCGGGGAAATCGCCGCCGCTTTGCCCGCCCCGCACACGAAGGAGAAAGGAACATGACGCCGCATTATGTGATGCGGTAGAACCACAGCTCCACGCTCAGAGCGTGGCGCGCTCCGGTGCATACGAAGAGGCTGCGGTTGAGCCACTCATACGGCCCTGCCGGTGCGCTGAACGCGGGCGCTGCGCGAAAGTAGTACTCGCCGGGATCGACCTTCTCACCCGCGCTGAGGCGCTGCAATACTGCCTGAGGCCCGTGACGCAGCCCGCGGTTGTGTACCTGAAGCAGCACATCATCGTGCGTGCGCAGCAGGTACTGCGCCTCGACCACGGTCACCTGGTCCTGGCGCACGTACTGCCAGTCCGCGCCGCCTGAAAGCACCTCGCCACGCAGCCGCGGACCTTCGAACGATCCGCCGAGAATCGGCACGACCCGTCTCAACCCATCCGGAGTCGCTCCAACGACGATGGGTGTTCCGAGGTTGGCGCGCACCTCGATCAGCAGCTCCAGATCCGGCTTCACGTTCGTACCTGCGTTGATGGCCCGCCGCGGTACGCGGCATAGTACGATAAGGTCCTACATGATGGCCCTATGGGCCCTCGAGGTCCGCTCCATGTCGAACGTCTTCTCGTTGCCGCCCCGCCCGCCGGCCGACGAGCCCCGTGGGTCCGCCTTCGACAGCATCGAGGACATTCTGGCCGAGCTTCGCGCAGGCCGAATGGTCATCATCCTCGATGACGAGGACCGGGAAAACGAGGGTGACCTGATCATGGCGGCCGAGCATGCGACGCCGGACATGGTCGCGTTCATGATTCGCCACACCAGCGGGATTATTTGCGTGCCGATGCAGGAGGAGCGCCTCGCGCAGCTCGAGCTGCCGCAGATGGTGCCGGCCAACAGCGAGAGCTATCGCACGGCATTCACCATCTCGGTCGACTATCGCCACGGCACGACGACGGGTGTCTCCTCGAGCGATCGCGCCGCGACGATCCGCGCACTGGCCGATCCGCGCTCAGCCGCCGCCGACTTCGCGCGGCCGGGACACATCTTTCCGCTGCGGCCGCGGCGTGGCGGCGTGCTGATTCGCGCCGGACACACCGAAGCGGCGGTCGACCTGTGCAGCCTCGCCGCACTCAAGCCTGCGGGAGTGCTGTGCGAGCTCATGAACGACGATGGCACCATGGCGCGGCGGCCACAGATCGAAGTGTTCGCACGCAAACACTCGTTGAAGATCGGCACCATCGCCGATCTCATTCGCTATCGCCTGCGCAACGAGCGCTCCGATCGAGCGCATTGCCGACCAGCCGGTGCAGACCGAGCTCGGCGAATTCAGGCTGTGTGCGTTCGAGGACCGCGTCAACGGATCGATCCACCTGGCACTGGCGCGTGGCCAGCTCGACGGACCGGAGCCGCCGCTGGTGCGCGTGCACATTGCCGATACGCTGCGCGACCTGCTTGGCGTACGCGCAGATGCACGGCAGTGGACACTGCGCGCGGCGCTCATGCGAATCGCCGAAGCGGAAAGCGGTGTGGTCGTGATCTTGCGTGCACTGGATTCTTCGGACGATGTCGCCGAGGCGCTGCGCGCGCTGGATGCGCCCGATGCTGCGAACCGCAGCACGGTGCAGGCGACGGATGCTCCGGTACTGCGCACTTACGGCATCGGCGCCCAGATCCTCAAGGACCTCGGCGTGCGGCGCATGCGTGTTCTCTCGGCTCCCAAGCAGATGCACGGCATCTCGGCCTTTGGTCTGGAAATTGAAGGCTATGTGAGCGAGGAGGCCTGATGGCGAGCGCAGCGGGCGCAGATCTGCCGCGCATCGTCGAAGGCGATGTGACCGCGCAGGCGCGCCGTGTGGCGATCGTCGCGGCACGCTTCAACGACTTCATCGTCACGAGTCTCATCGAAGGCGCGGTCGGAGCCTGGCGCGAGGCCGGCGGAGCGGCGCACGATCTAATGGTTGCGCGGGTCCCTGGGGCCTTCGAGCTTCCGGTCGCGGTGCGTAAGCTTGCGGTGAGTGCGCGCTACCAGGCTCTGGTTGCGCTCGGCTGCGTGATTCGCGGGGACACGCCTCACTTCGAGTACGTTGCCGGCGAATGCGCGCGCGGCTTGCAGCGCGTGAGCCTCGAGACGGGCGTGCCGATCGCGTTCGGCGTCCTGACGGTCAATACGGTGGAGCAGGCGCTCGAGCGCGCCGCGACGGCGGGCGCCAACAAGGGCGGCGAGGCCATGCGCAGCGCACTCGAGATGGCCGCGCTTCTCGAGCGACTGTGAGCCCGAAGGTCGATCACGGCTTAAGCCGGTTCGCCTCGAGCTCGCGCTCCGTGGCCCGAAAGCTCGCGTTGCAGGCGCTGTATCGCTGGCAGCTCAATGCCTCGCCCTGGCAGGACCTCGTGCAGGAATTCGCGAGCGCCGAGGACATGGCGAGGGCCGATCGGGATTACTTTCGCGGACTGGTCGAGGGCGTGTGCGCCTCGCGGGCGGCTCTCGATCAGGACCTCACCGGTTGGATGGACCGTCCACCTGAGCAGCTCGATCCCGTCGAGCATGCCGTTTTGATGATTGGCGCGCACGAGCTTGCCCGATGCCCGGAAGTGCCGTATCGAGTCGTCATCAATGAGGCCGTGACCCTCGCCAAACGCTTTGGCGCAACCGACGGCCACAAGTTCGTGAATGCCGTGCTCGATCGCGCCGCACGTGCGGTGCGCCCGGGCGAGCATTGACGCTTCGGGGGCGCACGTGGCGCTTTCGGAGTTCGAGCTCATCGATCGATTCTTCCGCGATTGTGGCGTGACGCGCGCCGACACGGGCGTCGGAGTGGGCGACGATGCTGCGGTGCTGCACTGTCCGCCCGACCGCGAGCTCGTCGCTGCGATCGATACCCTGGTTGAGGGCGTGCACTTTCCGGCCGAAGCACCGGCCCGCCTCGCTCGGGCACCGCGCGCTTGCGGTCAATCTCGAGCGACCTTGCGGCGATGGGCGCCGAACCCGCCTGGGCGCTGCTCGCGTTGACGTTGCCGCGCGCGCAGGAGAATTGGCTGCGCGAGTTTGCCACCGGCACTGTGTGCCATCGCCCGCGCGCACGCCGTTGCAGCTGGTCGGCGGGGACACCACATCCGGGCCGCTCAGTGCAACCGTGCAGGTGCTGGGCTTCGTCGCCACCTGGCACGGCTCTGCTGCGCTCCGGCGGCCATGCGGGCGATGCGCTCTTCGTCACGGGCACGCCCGGTGATGCCGCGGCCGGGCCTCAGATCCTGCAGTCGCGCTTGAGCGTTGCTGACGCGCAGCACGCAAAGCAGCTGCGCGAGCGCTTTCTATTCCCGACTCCCCGGGTCGCACTCGGGCGCCGCCTGCGCGAATATGCGAGTGCCTGCATCGATGTGTCCGATGGTCTGCTGGGCGATGCCGGCAAGCTCGCCGCAGGCAAGCGGCTGTGGCGCCGAGCTCGACTATGAGCAGCTGCCGGTGTCCGCTGCACTGCTGAGCGCGTGTGGCCCCGAGCGCGCCCGTGAGCTCGCGCTGACGGGCGGCGATGATTACGAGCTTTGCTTCAGCGTGCCGGCATCGCGGATCGATGCGATGCTCGAGGCGCTTCCGCGGGAGCGGTGGGACTACCAGCGGATCGGGACCTTGCGCAGCAGCACCGGGACCCTCGTTCGCCGCGGCGAGACTGTGATGCAGGTCTCGCATCGCGGCTTCGATCATTTCGCCTGACCGGCTGCGCGGTTGACGCCGGCGCACGAGCTGCAGCGGCAGCCTGACGAGCGCTGCGGGCTGCATCACAGTCGGCCTCGGTCGTCGCTCGTATTCTGCTGCGGCGTCCGTCGGGCTGCTTGCATCGCCAGATGGCAAATCTCGCCTCTACCTCCACCTCGCTTCGCGCGATTCCCGAGCAAGATCGGCAAGTACGTCATCATCAAGGAGGTCGGCCGCGGCAGCACGGGTATCGTGTACCTGTCGCACGACTCCTATTACGGGCGCGATGTGGCCATCAAGGTCTACAACATCGACGCCGGCGGCGATGAGGAGCGGGCGCGCATCGCGCGCAAGATGTTCCTGTCCGAAGCCCACCTGGTGGGCATGCTGCAGCATCCGCAACATCCTGCCGATCTACGATGCCGGCGAGGAAAACGGCTACTGCTACATCGTCACGCGAGCACGTGCACGGCGCGCGCACGCTGGCCGCCTATTGCCGCGCCGACAATCTGCTGCGCATCGACGATGCCGTGGAGATCATCTTCAAGTGCGCCAAGGCGCTGCACTACGCGCATTCGCGCGGCGTCATTCATCGCGACATCAAGCCCTCGAACATCATGCTCACGCAGGACAGTGACGTGCGCATCATCGACTTCGGCATCGCGCTGGTCGCCGACTCCGACATCTCGCGCATCGAGGGCATCGCCGGCAGTCCTTCCTACATGTCCCCCGAGCAGGTGCAGAGCCTCGAACTCACCAACCGCTCCGACCTGTATTCGCTCGGCGCGGTGATGTACGAGCTGCTGACCGGCTCGCGGCCGTTTCGCGCCGGCAATCTCGCAGAAGCTGCTGCACCAGATCGTCTATGCCACGCCGCCGCCGCATCCATACGCTGCGCACGGACATTCCCGAGGATCTCGAGAATGTGGTCGCGATGGCGCTGCAGAAGGATCCGGCCAAGCGCTACAAGAGCGGCCTGGATTTCGCCGCCGAACTCACCCGCGTGCACCAGAAGCTGCGCGAGCAGAACGCGCGCATCGACCGGCAGGAGCAGTTCGGGGTGCTGCGGCGGCTGAAGTTCTTCCACGAGTTCTCGCATGCCGAGATCTGGGAGGTGCTGCGCGCCAGCCAGCTGGCAGGACTACGCGCGCGGCGAGGAGATCGTCAAGGAAGGCGAGATGGATGATCGCTTCTACATCATCGTCTCGGGCACCTGCACCGTCGAGCGCACACGGCAGCGCGCTCGGGCACGCTCGACACCGGCGATTGCTTCGGCGAGGCGAGCTACGTGCCGGGCGCCAAGCGCACCGCGACCATCCGCGCCGCCGTGCCGTCACGGTGCTCAAAGTCAGCTCCACGCTGCTCGAGCAGGTTTCGGCCTCCTGCCAGCTGCGCTTCAACCGGGTGTTCCTGCGCACGCTCATCGGCCGCCTGCAGGGCGTGCGAATTCCACGCCCGCTAGACGCGCGCTCGCGCCCGCAGCCGGTCGCGCGCTTGTCGCGCTCGATCAGCGCGTAGGCCGAATGGTTGTGGATCGACTCGAAGTTCTCGGCTTCGACCACGTAGGCCGCGATGCGCTCCTCGGCATTGAGCCGCACGGCCACATCGCGCACCATGTCCTCGACGAACTTCGGATTGTCGTAGGCGCGCTCGGTGACGTACTTCTCGTCGGGGCGCTTGAGGATGCCGTACAGCTCGCAGGAGGCCTCGGTCTCGGCGATGTCGATCAGCTCCTCGATCCAGATGTGGCTCGCGCAGCCTCGCGGTGATGGTCACGTGCGAGCGCTGATTGTGCGCGCCGTAGCTCGGAGATCTCTTCGAGCAGGGGCACAGGCTGGTGACCGGCACCACGACCCGGATCCACATGTCGGTCTCGCCGTCGCGCCGCTCGCCGATCAGGCTCGCCGTAATCCATGAGGCTCTCGACGCCGGAGACCGGCGCGCGCTTCATCACGAAGAACGGAAAGGTCATCTCGATGTGCCCGGCGTCGGCCTCCAGCCGCTCGGTCATCTCCTCGAGCATGGCGCGGAAGGAGTCGACCGAGATCTCCCGCTCGTGCTGTGCAGGATCTCGACGAAGCGCGACATGTGCGTGCCCTTGAAGTCGTGGGGCAGGTTCACGTACATGTTGAAAGTGGCGATGGTGTGCTGCTCGCCGGCGGTGCGATCCTTGACCCGCACCGGATGATGATGTCCTTGATGCCGACCCGGTTGATGGGCATGCGGCGGGTGTCGGCGCGGCCCTGCACATCCTCGACGGCGACGACGTGCTGCGTTCGCGGCGGCCATGGTTCTGGCACTGTATGGGCTGCCGTCCGGTTCAATCACTGTCAGCGCAACCGTGATCCGCACCGCTGCAGCAGTTCTGGCGCTGCCACGGAGCGCGCCGCTCGACCGATGCGCGCCCACCAGCGCTCGATGGTCGCCCTGAGGCCGGCGGCGTCGAGCCCGGCCGCGGCCAGGCAGTCCTCGCGCGAGCCGTGCTCGATGAAGCGGTCGGGAATGCCGATGTGCAGCAGCGGCATCTGAACGCCCTGGCCGCGAGCAGTTCGCCGACGGCGCTGCCGGCGCCGCCGGCGACGACGTTCTCCTCGAGCGTCACGATGGCGCGATGGCGTGGCCGCGATGTCGACAGCACCAGGTCCTCATCCAGCGGCTTGATGAAGCGCATGTTCACGAGGGTCGCATCGAGCGCGCTCGGCGATCTTCGTGCGCCGGCGCCACCATGGCGCCGAAGGCGAGCAGCGCCAGTCCCGAGCGGCCCTGCGCGCCGCACTTCGCGCGCGGCCGATCGGGCAGCGGCGCTCATCTGCTGCGACGAGCGGCACGCCCGGGCCGGTGCCGCGCGGATAGCGCACCGCGGCCGGGCCCGTCACGGTGGTGGCCGTGTAGAGCATCTGCCGGCATTCATTCTCGTCGGCCGGCGCCATGATCACCATGTTGGGGATGCAGCGCATGAAAGGACAGGTCGAAGCTGCCCTGGTGCGTCGCGCCGTCGCTGCCGACCAGGCCGGCGCGATCGATGGCGAACACGACGGGCAGATTCTGCAGCGCGACGTCGTGGATCAGCTGGTCGTAGCCGCGCTGCAGGAAGGTCGAATAGATGGCGACCACCGGCTTCATGCCCGCAGGCGCAAGGCCGGCGGCGAAGCGTCACCGCGTGCTGCTCGGCGATGGCCACGTCGAAATAGCGGTCGGGAAAGCGCTTCGAGAACTCGACCAGGCCCGAGCCTTCGCGCATCGCCGGCGTGATGCCGACGATGCTTCGGGTCGCGCGCGGCCATGTCGCACAGCCACTGGCCGAAGACCTGCGAGTAGGTAGGGCCCGTGGCTCTTTTCCTTGAAGATCGTGCCGCTGCGCGGATCGAACGGGCCCGGCCCGTGCCACTTGATCGGATCGGCCTCGGCGGGCGCGTAGCCCTTGCCCTTGCGTGTGACGACGTGCAGGAACTGCGGGCCCTTCAGCTGCTTGATGTTCCGCAGCGTGCTGCACCAGCGCCTTCAGATCGTGGCCGTCGATCGGGCCCGATGTAGTTGAAGCCCATCTCCTCGAACATCGTGCCGGGCAGCACCATGCCCTTCATGTGTTCCTCGGAGCGGCGCGCAAGTTCCCACACCGTGGGCATCGGCCGCAGCACCTTCTTGCCGCTTTCGCGCAGGTGCGCGTAGAGCCGTCCGGAGAGCACCCGGGCCAAGTAGTTGGACAGCGCGCCGACGTTCTCGGAGATCGACATGTCGTTGTCGTTGAGCACCACCAGCAGGTCGATCGGGCAGGCGAGCCGGCGTGGTTCAGCGCCTCGAAGGCCATGCCGGCGGTCATGGCGCCATCGCCGATGACGGCGACCACGCGCCGCGTCGCTCGCCCTGGCTGGCGGCCGCGATCGCCATGCCGAGCGCCGCGCTGACCGAGGTGCTCGAATGGCCCACGCCGAAGGTGTCGTATTCGCTCTCGGCCGGGGTCGGAAACGGCGCCAGGCCTCGCGCTGCTTGATGGTGTGCAGCGGTCGCGCCGACCGGTGAGCACCTTGTGCGGATAGGCCTGGTGGCCCACGTCCCAGACCAGCTGGTCGTGCGGCGTGTCGTACACGTAGTGCAGGGCGACCGTCAGCTCGACCGTGCCCAGGCCCGCCGCAAAGTGGCCGCCGCGGGTGCTGACGCTCTGGATCAGGAATTCGCGCAGTTCCGCCGCCAGCTCGGGCAGTTTCGCCGGCGGGCAGACGGCGCAGATCCGCCGGGGACTCGATCGTCGTCAGCAGGGGATAGGTGCCTTCGGGCTTGGGCATGGGGTGAGCTTTATGACCTCTGTAGCGATCGTGCACATGGTCACGATGCGCAAGTCTAACGACTACCGGTATACACGCATCAGCCGGTTCCGAAGGTGCGCGAGCCACCTCAGGGCATGGGCTGGCATGCGGTTCAGCGTCGGAAGCCGAGCTCGCTTCGGCGCTTTCAGTGAAGGGTTCGGTGTCGCTTGGCCGTTACGCTTGCAGCAGGATTTCGCACCTTCTGCTGCGCCGCCTTCAGGGCGCTCTGGCACTGACGCGTCAGCGCAACACCCCGCTCGAAGGTCTTCAGAGCCTCATCCAGCGGCAGATCGCCATGTTCGAGACGCTCGACCAGGGTCTCAAGCTCAGCCAAGAGCGCCTCGAAATCGGGCGGCTGAGAGTCTTGCGGCATGGACGGCACTGGTGCTCACGAGGCGCCACCTTATACAGGGCCCAGTCTCGAGGGTCAAAGCGGTTGACGGTGTCGGACCGACGGCATAGAGTTATCGGCTGGCTATTAGACCCAGTCTAATTCGTTTCCGCTTACGGAGGAGGCGTCGTGAATCTCAAGGGCAGCAAGACCGAGAAGAATCTGAAGGAAGCATTTGCGGGCGAATCCCAGGCGAATCGGCGTTATCTGTATTTCGCAGCCAAGGCGGACGTTGAGGGCTACAACGACGTGTCGGCCGTGTTCCGTTCGACCGCCGAAGGTGAGACCGGCCATGCCCACGGCCACCTGGAGTACCTGGAGCAGGTGGGCGACCCGGCCACGGGCTTGCCGATCGGCGAGACCAAGCTGAACCTCAAGGCGGCCATCGCCGGCGAGACCCACGAGTACACGGACATGTATCCGGGCATGGCCAAGCCGGCGCGCGAAGAAGGCTTTGGCGAGATCGCCGACTGGTTCGAGACGCTCGCCAAGGCCGAGCGCTCGCACGCCAATCGTTTCCAGAAGGCGCTGGACGCGATCTGAAGCTTTCGCTCGGACACGACCGATCGAGGTCCCGGACACGCACCGCTGGCACGCTGCAGGCGTGCCAGCGGTGCGGCCGCGGTGTGCCTTCGCAATCCCTGAAGTACGCCGATGGCCGCCGAAGGCAGTCTCGAGGCGCCCACCCGCCATCCCATCGACTGGCGCAACCCCGCTTTCTACGATGAAGCCGCGCTCACCGCAGGAGCTCGACCGCGTCTTCGACATCTGCCACGGCTGCCGTCGCTGCTTCAGCCTGTGCCAGTCCTTCCCGACCCTGTTCGATGCCATCGATGCCACCGCGACGGGCGAGCTCGAGGCGGTCGATCGCAAGGTCTACTGGAAGGTCGTGGATCACTGTTACCTGTGTGACATGTGCTTCATGACCAAGTGCCCGTACGTGCCGCCGCACCCCTGGAACGTGGACTTTCCGCACCTGATGCTGCGTGCCAAGGCGACGCATGCGCGCAAGGAGGGCTCAGCCTGCGCGATCGCGTGCTGGCCTCGACCGAGGCGGTCGGCCGCATCGCCGGCATTCCGGTGGTCGAGCGAGGTGGTCAACGCCGCTCAATCGTTCCGCAGGCGGCCGCAAGCTTCTGGAGAAGACGCTGCAGCGTCGCTCCCGATGCACCGATTCCCGAATACCACTCGCGTACGGCGCGCAAACGCCTCAAAGCGCGAACCGCCGCGAGCGTGCTCGCGCCGCAGGCCACCGCCGAAACCCGCGGCCAGGTCGCGCTCTTTCTGACCTGTTATGGCAATCGCAACGAGCCGGAGCTCGCTGAGGACCTGGTCGCCGTGTTCGAGCACAACGGCATCCCCGTGCGCCTCGCTCGCAAGGAGCGCTGCTGCGGCATGCCGCGGCTCGAGCTCGGAGATCTCGAAAGCGTCGCGCGCCTCAAGCAAGAGAACATTCCCGCAGCTCAAGCGTCTGATCGATGCGGGCTACGACATCGTCGCGCCGATTCCCTCCTGCGTGCTCATGTTCAAGCAGGAGTTGCCGCTGATGTTCGCGCAGGACGCCGACGTGCAGGCCGTGCGCGCGCGCATCTTCGATCCGTTCGAGTATTTGATGCTGCGCCATCGGGCCGGCCTCCTGCGCACGGATTTCAAGAACCGCCTCGGCAAGGTGAGCTATCACGTGCCCTGTCATCTGCGCGTGCAGAACATCGGACTGAAGACCCGTGATGTGCTCAAGCTGGTGCCGGATACCTCGGTCGATGTGATCGAGCGCTGCTCCGGACACGATGGCACCTACGCGGTCAAGGAGGAATTTCGCGCCGCCTCGGTCAAGATCGGCAAGCCCGTGGCTCAGCGCGTGCTTGCGGCTCAGGCCGACCACTACGCGAGCGATTGCCCGATGGCCGGCCACCAGATCGAGAGTCTGCTCGATCCGGCGCGAGAGCCGGAGCATCCGCTGAAGCTGCTGCGCTACGCCTACGGAATCTGAGGTACCGCTTGGACAAGCTGACCATCGGCGATCTGTTCTCCCTCGAGCAGTACGCGCGGCGCCGCAACGACTTTCGCGCACAAGTGCTCGAGCACAAGCGGCTGCGTCGCCTTGCCGTGGGGCCGAATCTCACCTGGTGCTTCGAGGACCGCATGACCGTGCAGTATCAGGTGCAGGAGATGCTGCGCGCCGAGCGCATTTTCGAGCCCGAAGGAATCGAGGACGAGCTCGAGTCGTACAACCCGCTGATTCCGGATGGCCACAACTGGAAGGTCACACTGCTCATCGAATATCCGGACCCCGAGGAGCGGCGGCAGCGCCTCGAGGCGCTCAAGGGCATCGAGGATCGCTGCTGGATCGCAGGTGCAAGGCTGCGACGCGGGTGTTCGCCATCGCCGATGAGGACCTCGAGCGCGAGAACGAGGAGAAGACCTCAGCGGTGCACTTTCTGCGCTTCGAGCTGACGCCTGCGATGATCGCCGCGCTGCAGCGCGAAGCGCCACTGTCGGCCGGCACCGATCACCCGCACTACAACCACTCGATCGCACCCGTCCCGGCCGACGTCCGTGCCGCTCTCGTTGCGGATTTCACTTGAAATTCGGCGATCTAGCCCCACCTTCGGGGGCATTCTCTGCTAACATCGCGCCGCTCGCCGGCTGCTCCCCTCCACACAAACTGATACCGGATGGCACAGTCCTATACCGCTTCTGATATCGAAGTCCTGAGCGGACTGGAGCCCGTGCGCCGCCGCCCGGGCATGTACACCCACACCTCACGGCCCAACCACCTCGCGCACGAGGTCATCGACAACAGCGTCGATGAGGCGATCGCCGGCTACTGCAAGCAGATCGACGTCGCGCTGTACAAGGACGGATCGCTCGAGGTCGCGGACGATGGCCGCGGCATGCCGGTCGATATTCATCCGAAGGAAAAAGTGAGCGGCGCGGAGCTGATCCTCACGCGCCTGCATGCCGGCGGCAAATTCACCGACAAGACGTACAAATTCTCAGGCGGCCTGCACGGCGTCGGCGTCTCGGTGGTCAATGGGCTCTCCAAACGCCTCGAGTGCTGGATCAAGCGCGGCGGCAAGGAATACAACATCAGTTTCAAGGACGGCAAGCTCAACTCCAGGCTCGAGGAGGTGGGCACCGTCGGGCAGCGCAATACCGGCACCACGGTGCGCTTCTGGCCGGACCCGAAGTTCTTCGACTCGGACAAGTTCTCCGTCCCGCAGCTCAAGCACACCCTCAAAGCCAAGGCGGTGCTGTGTCCGGGCTTGCGCATCACCTTCAAGAACGAGGCGACCGGCGAGAAGGACGAGTGGTTCTACACCGGAGATCTGGGCGCCTACCTCATCGAGGAGCTCGAGAAGCAGGAGCGCATGCCGGCCGAGCCCATCACCGCCACGAAGGCGGGTGACAACGATGCGGTCGGCTACGCGCTGTGCTGGGCGCCGAACGCCGAGACCGTCATTGGCGAGAGCTACGTGAACCTCATCCCCACCAGCGAGGGCGGCACGCACGTGAACGGCCTGCGCGCCGGCGTGGCGCAGGCGGTGCGCGAGTTCTGCGAGTTTCGCAATCTCGTGCCGCGCGGCATCAAGCTCACCCCCGAGGATGTCTGGGACAAGTGCAACTACGTGCTGTCGGTGAAGATTCACGAGCCGCAGTTCGCGGGTCAGATGAAGGAGCGACTGGGTTCGCGCGATGCGGCGCCGCTGGTGGAGAACTTCACGCGCGACTCACTGGCGCTGTGGCTGAACCGCCATCCGGATGCCGGCGAGCGCATCGCGCAGTTCGCGATCGCCAACGCCCAGGAGCGTGCCAAGGCGGCGCAGCGCGTGGTGCGCAAGCGCATTGCCGGCGGACCCGGCGCTACCGGGCAAGCTGGCCGATTGCGTCAGCCAGGAGCCCGCGGCGTTGCGAGCTATTCCTGGTCGAGGGCGACTCGGCCGGCGGCTCCGCCAAGCAGGCGCGAGACAAGGATTTCCAGGCGATCATGCCGCTGCGCGGCAAGATCCTGAACACCTGGGAGCTCGATCCCGCACAGATCGCCAGCAGCGAAGAAGTGCACAACATCAGCGTGGCGCTCGGAGTGGACCCCGGCTCGAGCGACGTGAGCCAGCTGCGGTATCACAAGGTCTGCATTCTGGCGGACGCCGATTCCGACGGTCAGCACATCGCGACGCTTTTGTGCGCCCTGTTTCTGCGCCACTTTCGGCCGCTGGTGTCGCAAGGATATGTGTACGTGGCGATGCCGCCGCTGTACCGCATCGATGCCGGCAAGCAGATGCACTACTCGCTCGATGATGCCGAGCGCGATCAGGTTCTGAAGCGCATCGAGAAGGAGAGCCCGCGCACCAAGCCCACGGTGACGCGCTTCAAGGGCCTCGGCGAGATGAATCCGACGCAGCTGCGCGAGACGACGATCGATCCGCGCACGCGCCGCCTGGTGCAGCTCACCATCGATGGCAAGGACAACACCGATCAGTTGATGGACATGCTGCTCGCCAAGAAGCGCGCCGCCGACCGGCGCGAGTGGCTCGAGAGCAAGGGAAATCTCGCGGAAGTGCAGGTCTAGCGCGTGCCCGAGAACCAGGAACTGAACTTCGAGGGTATCGAGCGCCAGCCGCTACGCACCTTCACCGAGAAAGCGTACCTCGACTACTCGATGTACGTGATCCTGGACCGTGCGCTGCCAGTGCTCGGCGATGGGCTTAAACCCGTGCAGCGCCGCATCGTGTACTCGATGAGCGAGCTCGGCCTGTCGTCCGTCTCCAAGCACAAGAAGGCCGCGCTGCACTGTCGGTGACGTGCTCGGCAAGTTCCACCCGCATGGCGACACGGCCTGCTACGAGGCCATGGTGCTCATGGCGCAGCCTTTCGCCTACCGTTATCCGCTCGTGGACGGGCAGGGCAACTGGGGCTCGCAGGATGACCCGAAGTCCTTCGCGGCGATGCGCTACACCGAGGCCAAGCTCACCCGCTATGCCGAGGTGCTGTTGAGCGAGCTGTCCGATGGCACGGTCGACTGGTTGCCCAACTACGACGGCTCGCGCGAAGAGCCGGCGATCTTGCCCGCGCGCCTGCCGAATCTGCTGCTGAACGGCACCACCGGCATCGCGGTCGGCATGGCCACCGACATCCCGCCGCACAATCTGCGTGAGGTCGCCGCCGCATGCATCCATCTGCTCGATGAGCCGGAGGCCACGACCGCAGCGCTGATGAAGTTCGTCAAGGGACCGGATCTGCCCACGGGCGCGGAGATCATCTCACCGCGCGCCGATCTCAAGGAGTTCTACGACAAGGGCGTCGGCACTTTCAAGGCGCGCGCCACCTAGGAGATCGAGGACGGCAACGTCGTCGTCACCGCCTTTCCGTACCAGGTGTCGCCCGACGCAGGTGCATCGAGCAGATCGCCGAGCAGATGCGCGCGAAAAAGCTGCCCATGGTCGAGGACCTGCGCGACGAGTCCGATCACGAGAATCCGACCCGTCTGGTGATGGTGCCGCGCTCCAACCGCGTCGATCTCGATCGAGCTCATGAAGCACCTGTTCGCGACTACGGATCTGGAGCGCAACTACCGCGTCAACCTCAACATCATCGGCCTCGACGGGCGGCCGCGCGTGATGGGTCTGAAGGACGTGCTCGGCGGCTGGCTGGAGTTCCGCACGCGCACCGTCACGCGGCGGCTGAGTACCGCCTGGACAAGGTCAAACGACGCCTGCACATCCTCGACGGACTGCTGATCGCTTTCCTGAACCTCGATGAGGTGATCCGCATCATCCGCCGCGAGGATGAGCCGAAGCCGGTGCTGATGAAGCGCTTCAAGCTCTCGGACGAGCAGACCGAGGAAATCCTCAATACGCGCCTGCGCCACCTCGCCAGGCTCGAAGAGATGAAGATCCGCGAGGAGCAGAAGGCGTTGGCGCGACGAGCGCGAGGAGATCGAGGCGCTGCTCGCGAGCAAGGCGAAGCTGCGCAAACTCGTCGCCACGAGATCCAGCGCCGACGCGGAAAAGCACGGCGATGAGCGGCGCACCAAGATCGTCGAGCGCGAGGCGGCGCAGGCGATCGATGAGACGACGCTCATTCGCCAACGAGCCGGTCACCGTGGTGTTGTCCACCGGCGGTTTCGTCGCGCTCGGCGAAGGGTCACGACATCGAGCCGGGCGCACTCTCCTACAAGGCAGGTGATGCCTTCCGTGCGCTGCCCGCGGCCGCAGCCTGCAAAACGCGGTGTTCATCGACAGCACCGGACGCACCTACACGCTGCCCGCGCACTCCCTGCCCTCGGCGCGCGGCCAGGGTGAGCCGCTCTCGGGGCGCCTCGATCCCCCCGATGGCGCGACGTTCGCGGGAGTCATGCTCGGCGAGCCTGAAGATCTGTGGCTGCTCGCCACCGACGCGGGCTACGGATTCACGGCGCGACTTCAAGGATCTGGTCACGGATCGGCGTGCGGGCAAGACCGTGCTAACGTGCCGGAGAATGCCCATGTCCTGCCGCCGGCGCTGGTGCCTTCCGCGGACGCGCTCGTCGCGGCCGTCAGCAACGAGGGCAAGCTGTTGATCTTTCCGGTGCGCGACATCCCGGAGATGCCGCGAGGCAAGGGCAACAAGCTGTATGACATAAGCCGGCAAGAAAGCTGGCCTCGCGCGAGGAGTTCCTCGCCGGCATCACGGTCGTGCCCAAGGGCGGAACCCTGCTGCTGTGGGCGGGCGAGCAGTGCAAGGAGCCAGCTGGAATGGATCCGAACTCAAGGATTATCGGGGTCAACGGGCGCAGCGTGGCGCCGTACTGCGGCGCGGCTGGCCGCAAAATCGACCCGCTTCGAAAGCACGGCCCCGGCCGCGAGCGGCCCCCTGAGGACCGGGAAGCCGTAAACCGTGGTCGAGTGGGAGTTTCGCAAGGGGCAGATCGAGCGCTACTTCACGATGGCCCGACCAGATGAGCAGGCAGACCCCGGGCCATGTCCGACGAGGCCTACCAGGACCACATCCTTCCGCATGTGTCGCGCACGTTTGCGCTGACCATTCCGCAGCTGCCGCCCGGACCTGCGAACCGCGGTCACGAACGCCTATCTGCTGTGCCGCGTCGCCGACACCATCGAGGATGAGCCCGGATCGCGCCACCCGAAGAAACGCTCGTGTACCTCGAGCGCTTCTCGGCCGCCGTGAGCGGCAGCGAGGCCGCGCGCAGCCTCTGGCGCAGGAGGTCGTGGAACGCTTGAGCGAGTGCACGCTCGCCGCCGAGCGGGAGCTCGTCCGTCAACCTGGAGCGCGTCATTCGGGTGACGGTCGGTTTGGTCAAGCCGAGCAGCAGGCCGCATCCAGCGCTGCATCGACGCCGATGTGCCATGGCATGCATCAGTTTCAGCGTACGGCCAGCCTGCGCGGCCTGGACACGCTCGCGCGACCTGGACAGCTACTGCTACTACGTCGCAGGCGTGGTCGGGGAGATGCTGACGGAGCTCTTCTGCAGCCCACTCGCCCGCATCGAACGTCAGCGGGCCGGTTTGCGCGAGCGCGCGGTGTCCTTCGCGCAGGGCCTGCAGATGACGAACATCCTCAAGGACGTGTGGGAGGATCGCAGTCGCGGCGCCTGCTGGCTGCCTCAGGAGGTGTTCACGCGCCACGGTGTGGACCTCATGCAGATCGCACCGCGAGAACTTTCGGCCGCGGTTTCGGTGCGGCCATGAGCGAGCTCATCGCGATCGCGCATGCGCATCTGCGCAATGCCCTGGACTTCACTTTGCTGATACCCGCGCGCGAGACGCGGCATCCGGCGCTTCTGTCTGTGGGCGATCGGTCTTGCAGTGCTCACGCTTCGAAAGATCGCCGCCCACCCGGCCTTTACGAGCGGCGCGCAAGTGAAGGTGTCGCATTCGGCGGTGGCCTTGACACAGCTCTGCACGGGAGGCGCGCTCGGTAGTGACTGGCTGCTGCGCAGACTGTTTGCGCTTGCGGCGAGCGGACTGCCGCTTGCGAACTTGCCACCCGCGCGGCCGTCGGCGCGCGCGCCGGCCATCCCGCACACCGACTTCGGATCCGCAGCCCGAGTCTCTGCGCGGCACCGGAGCTCTGCCACGTGAGTCGCGATTTCTCCGGAACTCGACATCGCTCCTGGGCGCGAGCACGGCCCGCGCCAGCGTGATCTCGCACAATGTCGTGCCGACACGCGCAGCGGCGAGCCGCTCGAGGCCGCATCTGTCGGCCGCGCGCGATGCGCTGATGCGCTTGCAGAACGCACAAGGCTTCTGGCTCTTCGAGCTGGAAGCCGACTGCAACGATCCCGGCCGAGTACATCATGATGATGCACTTCCTGGAGAGATCGATTTCGCGCTCAAGCGAAGATCGCGATCTATCTGCGATCGCGACAGGCCGAGCATGGAGGGTGGCCGCTGTATTACGGCGGCGAGCTGGATCTGAGCTGCACCGTAAAGGTCTACTACGCCCTGAAGCTCGCGGGCGACGATCCGGCGGCGCCTCACATGGTGCGCGCGCGCGAGGCGATACTGGCGCGCGGAGGCGCTGCGCGCGCCAATGTGTTCACGCGCATCGCGCTGGCGTTGTTCGGCCAGATGCCGTGGCGCGGCGTGCCATACATTCCGGTCGAGATCATGCTGCTGCCGAGGTGGTTCCCCTTCCACCTGACAAGGTGTCCTACTGGTCGCGCACCGTGATGGTGCCGCTGTTCGTGCTGTGTACGCTCAAGCCTCTGGCGCGCAACCCGCGCGGCGTCGAGATCCGCGAACTGTTCACGACGCCGCCGGGAGAAGAGCGCCACTACTTTCGCGCTGCGCGGTCCGTTGAGCCGGTTCTTCATGGCGCTCGATCGCATGGGCCGCGCGATCGATCCGTTCATCCCCGCAACGATGCGCGCGCGCGCCATGCAAGTGCGCGAGGAGTGGGTGCTCGACGACTGAACGGCGAGGGCGGCCTCGGCGCCATTTTCCCCGCCATGGTCAATGCGCTCGAGTACTGACCGTGCTCGGTTACCCGAGCAATGATCCTCGACGCATGACCGCAAAGCGCGCGATGCACAAGCTGCTCGTCATCGATGGCGCACAGGCGTACTGCCAGCCCTGCGTCTCGCCGATCTGGGACACGGCGCTTGCGAGTCTCGCCATGCAGGAGGCAGGCGGCGCCGCGGCGCTCGCCGCATCGCCAGCGCGCGCTCGACTGGCTGCAGCCATTGCAGCTGCTCGATGAGCCCGGGGACTGGCAAGTGCAAAGCCCGGGGCTGCGCGGCGGCGGCTGGGCCTTTCAATTCCTGAACAGCTACTACCCGGATCTCGATGACACGGCTGTGGTCGCCTGGTCGATGCATCAGGCGCGCGATCCATCCCGTTATGCGCAAAGCATAGAGCGCGCGCTCGATTGGCTCGTCGGCATGCAGAGCCTCAACGGGGGCTTTGGCTCCTTCGATGCGGACAACACGCATTACTCGCTGAACGAGATTCCGTTCGCCGATCACGGTGCGCTGCTCGATCCGCCAACGAGCGATGTGACCGCCCGCGTGGTGTCGCTGCTCACTCGTGTCGCCCGCGAGCAGGACCAGCCTGCGCTTGCGCGCGCGCTCGATTTCCTGCGCACGGAGCAGGAGCCCGACGGCTCCTGGTTCGGCCGCTGGGGCACCAACTACATCTACGGCACCTGGTCGGTGCTCACTGCCTTGGCGCATGCCGGCATCGACAAGCGAGGACCCCGCAGTGCGTCGCGGCGTCGACTGGCTCAAATCTCGTCAGAACTCGGACGGGGGCTGGGGCGAGAGCAATGAGAGCTATCTTGCGCGCGGCAGCGAGCGCGGCGGCGTGCCAAGCACGCCCTATCAGACGGCCTGGGCGTTGCTCGGACTTCTGGCCTCGGGCGAAGTCGCATCCGGCGCCGTCGAGCGCGGGATCGAGCACTTGCTCGCCGCGCAGCGCCGGGACGGACTGTGGAAGGATCCCACCTACACTGCGCCCGGATTCCCGCGCGTGTTCTATCTCAAATATCACGGCTACTGCGGCTACTTCCCGCTTCTGGGCGCTGGCGGCCTATCGCAATCTGACGCGCAGCGGACCACGTCATTGATCAGCGACGCCGGCATCGTCGCGGCGCTCGCGGCCGAGGCGCGCCAGCTCGGGCCGACTCAGCCGCGCGCGGATGGGCTCGGCACGTTAGGCAACGGTAATCTCGTGAGCATCGCCGGGCTCGGCGCGGCAGCGGCCCAGGGCGCCGACGCCCTGGTGCGCGCCGGCGTCAAGGCGCTCGTGAGCTTCGGTTTTGCAGGCGGCCTCGATCCGACGGCGCGAGCCGGCACGGTGTTCGTACCGGCGCAGGTGATCGGTAGCGGCGCTTCGTTCACGACGACGCGCGAGTGGCGCGAGCGTTTGGGTCGCGCGCTCATCCCGCTCTCACCCCTTATCGGCGGCAAGCTGCTCAGCAGCCCTCGTCCCGTCGACAGCGTTGCGGCGAAGGCGGCGCTTTTTCACAGCACGGGCGCTGCGGCGGTCGATATGGAAAGCATCTGGATCGCGCAGGTTGCGCGCGACAGCGGACTGCCTTTCATCGCCGTGCGGGTCGTGATCGATACGGCCGCGGACCGCGTGCCGGCGGCTGCCGCGAGCCTCGCGGGGGACGATGGACGCATCAAGCCGGCGTCCATGGTGTTCGCCGTGCTGCGTCGGCCGCGCGATCTCATGGCCTTCGTGCGGCTCGCGATGCGGTATCGGGTTGCTGCGCGCTCGCTCGAGGCAGCAGCGCTCGCCGCTTTTGGCGCGCCAGGCCCGAGCGTAGCGGCGGCGCGCGCCGACGCATCTAACGAACAGCAGTCATGAAGGCACTGGTCACCGGCGCCACGGGCTTCGTGGGCGCCGCCGTGGCCCGTGCGCTACTCCTTCGGGGATGGCGGGTGCGCGCGCTCGTGCGTGCGCGCTCCGATCGGCGCAATCTCGAAGGTCAGGCCGTCGAGCTTTTCATCGGAGATCTCGGTGACCGCAGCTCTCTCGATCGCGCCGTGGTCGATTGCGATGCGCTGTTTCACGTCGCGGCGGACTACCGGCTGTGGGCGCCAGATCCCACGGAGCTCTACCGCAACAACGTCGATGGAACATCCAACCTGCTCTCGGCCGCCGAGCGTGCCGCGGTGGCGCGCATCGTGTACACGAGCAGTGTCGCAACGGTGGGCATCCCCGCCAACGGAAGCCCGGGCAACGAGGACACGCCCGTTGCATTGACGGACATGATCGGGCACTACAAGCGCTCGAAGTTCCTGGCTGAGCAGCTCGTGCGCGAGCGCGCGCACGGCGGGCTGCCAATCGTCATCGTCAATCCCTCGACACCGATCGGACCGGGCGATGTGAAACCGACGCCGACAGGTCAGATCGTGCTGGATGCGGCGCGCGGCCGCACCCCGGCCTTCGTCGATACCGGACTCAACGTTGCGCATGTGGATGACATCGCCGCCGGACATCTGCAGGCGTTCGAACGCGGCCGCATCGGCGAGCGGTACATCCTGGGCGGTGAGGACATGAGCCTGCGAGACATTCTCGCGCTCATCGCTGGGCTCGTCGGCCGCCGCGCCCCGCGGATCCAGCTGCCGCATTCGCTCGTGCTGCCGATCGCATACCTGGCCGAGGCGTTTGCTCGCTTGAGCGGTGGCAGTACGCGCATCACCGTGGAAGGTGTGCGGATGGCCCGAAAGCGGATGTTCTTCTCGAGCGCCAAGGCCGCGCGCGAGCTCGGGTACCACTGGCGCCCGCCGCGCGCGGCATTCGAGGACGCACTGCGCTGGTTTCAGGCGCAGGGGTATCTCGACCGACCTGCGGGTTGACCAAGTAGCTCGTTCGATATATCGTAAGACATGTTCTACGATAGTTGCTTTCGACAAGGGCGCGGCCCAGGCCGCTTCATGTACTGGATGGGGCGCCACTCGGGACGGCGGGGCTTTCGACACTTCGGTCCCGATTTTGGTGGCATGGGCCCCGGCGGGTTCGGTTTCCGGACCGGACGCAAGCTGGGCTCTGCCGATCTGCAGCTTCTCGTGCTGGCACTCCTGGCCCAGCGACCGAGCCACGGCTATGAGCTCATCAAGGCCCTGGAGGAGCGCTCAGGGGGTTTCTACAGCCCGAGCCCGGGCATGATTTATCCGGCGCTTACCTATCTTGAGGAGATCGGCCACGCGACCGTCGAGGCCGAGGGCGCCAAGAAGCTGTATCGGATCACCGAGTCCGGACGCGAGTACCTCGAGCAAAACCGCGCCGTCGCGGATTCGATGCTGTCCGAGCTCGAGCGGATCTCGGACAAGATGACTCACATCCGGCGCTTCTTTTCGGGGGCGCGCGGCGAGCACGCCGCAGACGACGAGACGGGCGCAGCGGCGCGGGGCAGCGAGGAGTTCTATGTGGCGCGGCGTGAGCTGAAGGCCGCACTGCACGCGAAGCGCCGCTGCTCGCGGGAAGAGGCGGACCGAATCGCGGAGATTCTAAGACGCGCCGCGGCCGAGATCGCCAAGGGTTAGGGCGTCACCTGCGCGGCTGAACCGGCGTCCGCGATCCGAGCGCGCGCAGTACACCGAGCCCCGCCAGCGCAATGAGCGTGAGCTCATCGAGCGAGCCGCCACCGGATTTCGGCGGCGGCTGCGTGGCAACTGGCTGGGTCGCCGTCACCGTAAGCGTCGCACTGCTGGCCGCGGAGTTACCGGCGGCATCTGCGCACATCAACGTGTAGGTATCCGTTCCCACCGCCGCCGGTGAGACGGTCATCGTTCCACTCGTCTTTTGTGTACCGCTCCAGGCACCCGAGGCGCTACAGCTCGTCGCGATCGGTGAGGCCGACCAGGTCAAAGTCGTCGAGGCGCCTTGTACCACCGAGGACGCAGCGAGCGTCACCGTCGGCGCACCCGGCACGATCTTGGCCAGCGCCGCATCGGCCTGAATGAATCCGTAACCGGAGTTGTAGTCGGGAGCCGGGCTCGACATGGCGAGTGCCGTCGACTCGAGCACACTCTGCGCGCTGCCGTAGATCTGACTCGGCGTGAGCGCAGAGTTGGCCTGCAGCATCAGTGCAGCGATCGCTGCGGCGTGTGGTGTGGCGGCCGATGTTCCAAAGAAATTCGGAAAGCTCGGCGTCATTCTTGCAGCTTGCGACCGCGGAGGGATCGGTAATCCCACCCGAGGCGAGCGTGAATCCCAGGAATGTGTTGTTGACGCCGTCGGGTCCGACGAAATTCGGCTTCTGACGAACGATGGGCGTCGCGAGGCGCGCCCCAGTCGAATCGAACAGGATTGGTCCGCCTCCCTCGGAAGAGAATCCCTCGAGCTGGGCCGGCGTCGTGCCGCAGCGGGGCGTGAAGGGAAAGAACGCGGCCGCAACCGCAGCGGCACCCGCGGCGCTCGGATGACCCTGGATGGTCGGGCTATTCGTGGCCAAGCTATTGATGGTCGCGCCCGCGCCGTCGTCCTCGACGGCCACGATGACGCGGCCCGGAGCCTTCGTTCCGTTCGCGACACCGATCTGCAGGTTCATGTTCTCGGCCGCGGTATTGCCGGTAGCATTTGCCGGATTGCCGATGATCAGCACCTGGTAGGAGTCGCTGCCGACTGCGTTCGGGCCGGTGCAGGCTTCTGACGTGCCATCCAGATTGGTAATGGTGTCGGTGCCGCTGGCGCCGACGATGCACAGATCCATCTGACTCGTGGCGCCGCCGCTGTTCGGCGCGCCGGTCACATAGGGCTGATCCCACTCGAGGACGATGCCGATGTACTCGCCTGGATACAGTGCGGGAATGGTGATCGGCAGGCTCACCGTATTCGTCGTGCGCCGAGGTATCGAAGTTCAGCAGAAACTCGCCATTGTTGGGCGAGGTCGTCGATTTGGTCGTGAAGCTCGGAGCCGTATTCTCGTAGGCATTCACGCCATCGTTGCCGCGCCGCTGAAAAATAGGCGACGCCGCCGCCTGCGCGGAATCGATGGCCTGCGCGACGATGCCGTCCTGATAGAAGGGCTCATCGAAGTAGCCGACGTCGTCCCCAATGACCTTGGCGCCCGCGCCTTCAATGCGCCGATGCCGTTAGCGAAATCCGCCTCGCTCTTATCGGCGGTATAGAACGCGAGACTCGCGCCAGGGGCGACGTCGTGCACGATCTGCAGCATGGCGCGCCCTTCATCGGTGAAGGGTAGCTGCAGGGGCGCCCCGTAATTCATGCAGTCGTTGCCGGCCTCTGCCTCCTCGACGCACGTTGACGCTTGCGGGCAGATCGCCGGTCTTCACGTCCGAGGCATAGTCCGCCGTGAAACCATTGACCGCATAGCCGTTGAGCCCGACCTGCCGGTACGCCATTGGCCGCGTAGACGGAGTAACAATCGAAGCTGTCGGACAGAACACCCACCGTCACACCGGACCCATCGAGAGTGGGATAGCTGGTGCGCACGGCAGCGCTGCCCTGGGCAAAGTCGCCCTGTGACGTCACGGCGCCGGCGCGCGTGCGCGACAGGGCTGCGCGCAAGGAGTGCACTTCGGCGCGCTCTGCGGCAGCATCGATCTGTGAGACCGGGAGCCACCCGCCCACATCGTTGGAGTACACGGCGGCACCGGTGAGTCCCAGCGAAACAAGAGCGGCCTTGAGCTGCTGCGGATTGCCGCGTGTGACCGCATCGATTGCGATCATGGGCTCGCCGGAGGCGGCGCTCTTGAAATGCGCCGCGGGACTCATCGAGTGCAGATCGGCAAGCTCGTGACCCGGGCGGGCGAGACTCAGGTGACTCGTTAGATCGGCGAGCGCCGCATCGAGCTTGCGTCCGCTCGGGCTCTGGCGCTGTGCGCTGCTGCGACCGCCGAACGCATGCAGCGATGCGCTGCCGGGCAGCACGCCGGCCCGCAGGGCAATCGGAGGAACGGCCGATGCAGACAATGCGGCGGCGGCCGCCACCGCAGACAACGTGGCAAATGCCGTGTTCACCCAGCGCATCCGTGTAACCCCCGTGTTGGCATCCGTGATGTCCTATGACCCGTCCGGCTCAAAAAAGATGCGGTTGGCGGACAATTGGTAACGATTGCCCACCTCCCGGTGCGACGCTACCGTATGAATGCCTGAGCGGGGATGCTTAAGTAAAGCACAGTTGCTGGAAACCGGAACTGGTTCGCACCGTATCGGTGCCTGGGAGTGCCCTTTGCAGTCCAAAGCCACATTTGCTGCCCTCGTGGTGTTAGAAGCGCTGGGTCTCTCGATGGCATCCGCAACGGACTCCTCGGGGGAAGTCGGCATCCTGACGTTCATTGATGTTCGCGCGGCAGCCTCCGCGCAGGCGACTTCGGTCTTGCAGCACGCGGCGCGAGACTCTCATCGCGAGCTTCTCAAGGAGATCGGGCGCCCCGATCGCTTCGTGTTCATCGAACAAGGCGCGCACGAGCCCGCGGCGCCCGGGCCATCCGATGACACCTTGCCTCCACAGCTCGGCGCTCTGCTCGTCGCACCTGCCGATCGGCGCATCCATCACGAGTTCGGTGAGCCCGCCGTGGATCAGGCGATGCCAAGCGGGGCGGCTCAGCGAGCGGTGTACCTGATTGCGCACGTGGACATCGGCGGTGCGAATCAGCCGGCCGCGCAGGACGCGCTGCGCGTCATCGAGAAGAGCGGCCGCGCAAGTGCGGGCAATCTGCGTTTTGCTGTCTGGCAGCAGACCAATCGCACCAACCACTACAACATCGTCGCAGCCTGGAAGAGCGCGGCCGACCTGGAAGCGTTCGAGGCGAGCAGTGCGATGCGCGACTTCCGCAAAATCGTGGCGCCTTTGATCGGCTCCCTCTACGACGAGCGCCGCTACCGCCGGGTGGACTGAGGGCGCCCTCTGGTATCATGCGCGGACGGAGGAATTCCCTTGACGGATGAGGTTCGGTCCAGCCCCAGAATGCTCGAGTTCGCTGCAGATTCCGAAGCGCTGATTCTGGTGGACGAGGCCGACCGCGAAGTCGGCCATCTGAGCAAGGCGCAGTGCCACGACGGGCAAGGCGTTCTGCACCGCGCGTTCTCGCTGCTCATTTTCAACGCCAAGGGCGAGCTGCTGCTGCAGCAGCGCGCCGCCGCCAAGCGGCTGTGGCCGCTGTACTGGTCGAACAGCTGCTGCAGCCATCCGCGCCGCGCCGAGACCATGGAGGCGGCCATTCATCGGCGGCTGTACGAGGAGCTGGGGGTGCGCTGTCCGCTGCAGTTCCTGTTCAAGTTCCAGTACCAGGCGCAGTTCGATGCCGCCGGCGCCGAGCACGAGCTGTGCTCGGTGTTCATCGGCCGCAGCGCGAGGCCGCGTTCGCGCACGACCGCAACGAGATTCTCGGCTGGCGCTGGGTCAGCCCGAAGCGCTGCAGGCCGAGATGGCCGCGGCGCGAGGCGCGAGCAGTTTACGCCCTGGTTCATGCTGGAATGGGCAGCGCATCTGGCGCGATCACCGCGCCGCGGTGCTGCCTTGCCGCCTGCCCTCACCCTGACCTAGGCAGTTGGAGAGCAGTCTTGGGTATTCCGCTGATCCAGACTGTATCGGTCGGCACGCTACATCGCCGGCCGCAAGCTGCGCGGTGACAAGCGCTATCCGCTGGTGCTGATGCTGGAGCCGCTGTTCCAGTGCAATCTGGCCTGCGCCGGCTGCGGCAAGATCGACTATCCGAAGGAGATCCTGCAGAAGCGGGTGAGCGTCGAGGACGCGCTGCAGGCGGTCGATGAATGCGGCGCGCCGATGGTGTCCATCCCGGGCGGCGAGCCGCTCATCCACAAGGAGATGCCGCAGATCGTCGCCGGCATCGTGGCGCGCAAGAAGTTCGTCTACCTGTGCACCAACGCGATCCTGCTCGCCGAAGCACATCGACGAGTACCAGCCGTCGCCGTACCTGACCTTCTCGATCCATCTGGACGGCAACCAGCGAGCGGCACGACGAGTCGGTGTGCCAGGAAGGCGTGTTCGACAAGGCCGTCGCGGCCATCCGGCTGGCGCGCAGCAAGGGCTTCCGCGTCACCATCAACTGCACGCTGTTCAGCGGCGAGGATCCGGATGAAGTCGCCGAGTTCTTCGACGACGCGATGAAGCTCGGCATCGAGGGCATCACCGTCTCGCCGGGCTTCAGCTACGACCATGCGCCGCGCCAGGACGTGTTCCTCGGGCCGCAGCGCCAGCAAGCGGCTGTTCCGCGAGATCTTCAAGCGTGGCCGCGAGGCGCAGCGCGCGCACGCGCTGGGCCTTCAATCATTCGCGCTGTTCCTGGACTTCCTCGCGGGCAACCAGGCCTACCAGTGCACGCCCTGGAGCAATCCCGACCTACAACGTCTTCGGCTGGCAGCGCCCTGCTACCTGCTGTCCGACGAGGGCTATGCGCCGACGCTACCAGTCCCTGATGGAGGACACCGAGTGGGAGAACTACGGCGTCGGCCGCAACCCGCGCTGCGACAACTGCATGGCCCACTGCGGCTTCGAGGGCACGGCGGTCGATGACGCCTTCCGTCATCCGCTCAAGGCGCTGGCCGTCTCGCTGCGCGGGCCGCGTTGACCGGACCGATGGCGCCCGAGCTGCCGATTCTGTACGGCGAGCGTGCGCGCATGCGCCAGACGAGATCACCGATTCCGGTGGACGCGATCAACCGGCGCGAGCCGCGAGCTCGAGCGCCGTGAACTGACGTATCGCGAGCGGCGCGCGCTCGCGATCGCGCACGCGCCTCGAGACCAGCAAGGCGTTCGAGTCGCAGCTCGAGTCCTGGCGGACGCGCATGGAGCGGGCGCTGGCGGCCCGCCTCCCGCCGCCGATGCCGTGCCGGCGCGGCTGCACGAGGCCATGCGCTACAGCGTGCTGGGCGGCGGCAAGCGCGTCCGCCCGGCGCTGGTGTTCGCCACCGGCCGCACGCTGGGCCTGAGCGAAGACGAGGTCGAGGCGGCCGCCTGCGCCATCGAGCTGGTGCACGTCTATTCGCTGGTGCATGACGATCTGCCGGCGATGGACGACGATGATCTGCGCCGCGGCCGCCCGACCTGCCACAAGGCCTACGACGAGGCGACCGCGGTGCTGGTGGGCGATGCGCTGCAGCCGCTGGCGTTCCAGCTGCTGGCGCGCGATCCGGCGCTGCCGGCGGCACCGGCGATCCGCCTGCGCTGATCGACCTGCTGGCCGAGGCGAGCGGCACGTTCGGCATGGCCGGCGGTCAGGCGATCGATCTGGCCGTGCAGGGCCAGCAGCTCGACATCACCGAGGTCGAGGCAGATGCATGCCCGCAAGACCGGGGCCTGATCAGGGCGAGTGTGATGATGGCGGCGGCTTGCGTGCCGGCACTCGATGCCGCGCTGCAACAGGGCGCTGGCGGCTTTGCGACAGCCGATCGGGCTGGCCTTTCAGATCCAGGACGATCTGCTCGATGTGCTCGGGGATGCGTCGACCCTGGGCAAGGCGACCGGCGCCGACAGCGCGCGCGCCAAGCCCACGCATCCGGCCGTCATCGGCATCGAGGCCTCGCAGGAGCGCGTGCGCCTATTGCACGCCCAGGCGCTTGCACGCGCTCGCGCCGTTCGGCGCTGCGCGCCGAGCCGTTGCGCGCTGCTCGCGAACTGGTTGCTGGCGCGCAGTCTACTAGCGTGCAGTTCGGCATTTTCGATCACGTCGATGACAGCGGCCTGCCGACCGCGGCGCACTACGAGACGCGCCTGAGCTTCACCGAGGCTATGGACCGGCTCGGTTTTTATTCCTATCACGTCGCCGAGCATCACGGTACGCCGCTGGGCTTGCACCCTCGCCGAATGTGTATCTTGCTGCCGTGGCGCAACGCACGCGCCGAACTGCAATTCGGACCGCATGGTCTACGTTGCGGCGCTTTATCATCCGATGCGCCTTGCCGAAGAGATCTGCATGCTCGACCAGCTGAGTCGGCGGAAGACTCCAGGTGGGTCTCGGTCGCGGCGCGTGTGGCCCGAGCAGGAACTCTACGATGTGGATCCGGCGACGGTGCCCGAGCGTTACGAGGAGGCGCTGGACATCGTGCTCGAGGCGCTCAACTCGACGACCATCAGCCACACGGGCAAGTACCTGCGCAGTCGTGAGTTCCAGATGGTGCTGCAGCCATATGCAGCAGCCCAGCCTCCCCTCTGGTACGGCATCGGTAACCCGGAGTCCGCGCTCTGGGCGGCCGCGAACGATGCCAACGTGGTGTCCCTGCAGCCCGCGGCCGTTGCGCGCGGCGCCGCTCACCGCTATCGCGAGGAATGGGCGCGGCTCTGGGAAGAGCGATGCGGCGCTGCCATTCATCGGGCTCGCGCGCCACGTGGTCGTGGCCGAGACCGACGCGCAGGCGCAGCAGGTGGCGCGCGCGGCCTTTCCGCGCTGGCGGCGCATCCTTGCGGCACTCTGGGAACGGCGCGGTGTGCCGCTCCCATTCAGCCGGCCGGCCGACTGGGATGCCTTGCAGGCCGCCGGCCTGGGGATCGCCGGGTCACCGCAAACGGTGTCACGAGTACCTCGCACGCAGTCGCAGCAGGCCGGCAGCAACTTCGGCCTTTGTCAGATGGTGTTCGGCTACATGGACCGCGAGGTGGCGCAGCGCTCGCTTACGCTGTTCGCGTAAAAGGTCGCGCCGCAGCTCGCACATTGAGGCCCGGGGATCCGGACCTCAGCGATCCGTGTGCAGAACGACTTCTTCGGGTGTGTGGACGAAGTACCCCTGGATGTACTGCACGCCCAGCTGCCACAGCACGGCCATGGTATTCGCGTCCTCGACGCGCTCGGCGATCGTCTCGATCTTGCGTCGCCTGGCCTGCTTCGACCAGCAGCCGTACGCGCTGCTGCAGCTCGGCGTCGCGCGTCAGGCTCTGCACGAGCGCGCCGTCGATCTTGACGAAGTCCAGCGCCACCGGCGAGGAGCGCGTGCGGGTCGCGGCCCGAGCCGAAGCGCTCGAGCGCGACAGCGAAAGCCGCGTGTATGCAGCTCGGAGGCGAGTGCCTGAACCCGTGACGTTGCTCGCCGCGATGTCTTCGGTGACCTGGAAACACAGCAGGTGCGGGTCGGCGCGGGAGCACGCACCTGGTTGTCGATCCAACCCAGGAACGAGCCGTCGCGGATGGTGTCGCGCGAGAGCCGCACGAACAGGCAGCCGGGCTTGCGCTGTGCGGCGAACGACAATGAGGCGCCGACGACCCAGCGGTCGATATTCTTCAGCAGGTCGTTGCGCTCGGCGGCGGGCAGGAACTCGCCGGGCAGCACCTCTTTGCCCTGCAGTATCGAGCATGCGCACGAGGACGTCGAACATTCCGGGGTCATCGCCCTGCAGGCTCGCGATCGGCTGCTGCACGAGGCGAAAGCGATTCTCCATCAACGCCGCCTTGATGTGCTTCACCCAGATCCGGTCGTACGACTGCACGCGCGTGTCGGCATCCGCGCGGTCCGAGGTTGCGACCTGGCTGCCGCCGCGCTGCTGTGCCTTGCGGCAGGCATCGAGCGCATCGGCAATCGCCGCATCGGGGTTCGCGGCCCCGGTCGGCACGACCGACAGTCCGACCGTGCAGGTGAGAGAGAGCGATTTTTCCCCGACCCGCACGACGTGCTTGGCAACGCGCGCGACGAGCTGCTCGCTCCAGGCCTCGACATCGCGCTCGTTACCGCGCTCGAGAAGCACGAGCAGGCTTATACCGCCGAGCCGCCCCGCGATGTCGTTTGCGTTGAGCTGCTCGCGCACGAGCTTTGTGAACTCGACCAGAACCTCCTCACTGGGGATGACGCCGACTTCGCGCTCGACGGCCGCGAATTTGTCGGGCTTCAAGACGGCGAAGTAGCGCAGGCCTCCGGGCACCGGTGTTGCCAGACGCTCATTGACCGCGTCAAGCAGCGGCCGACGATGCAGCATGCCGGTGGAGGAGTCGCGTTTGATCGCATCCTCGAGCTCCTCTGCGATGCGGCGCTCGTCGCGCTGACGTGCGGGCACGACCAGGCGCACGCACGACTCACCTTCATGCTCCCCCAGGGTCAGCAGCAGCTCGATCGTGCGGCGCGAGCCGTCGGCGAAATAGCCGTTCACATTCAGGGTGTGATCGCTCCAGCGCCCCTGCAGGCACGCCGCCAGCGCACCTTTGAGAGCCGCATGGGTGGATTCGTCGAAGACATCCATGATCGGCTGGCCGACGATCGCGTTGCGCTCGAAACCAAAGAGCTCGAGCCAGGACGCGTTGGTATCCACAACGATGCCTTCCTGAACCTGCGCGATGGCATCGTTGGAGCGCTGCAGTACCGTCTCCAGCTGACGGCGCGTATCGCGCGCGGTCTTGAGCGTGCTCTCGAGCGCGCGCTCCAGACGAAATGCGCGCAGTTCCCGCCCCATCACCGATTGCAGCCGCGCTTCGTGAGAGATCGAGACGATGTCGCGCGCACCTTCCTGCATGGCCTGTGCAATGCGCGTCTCATCCACATGCTCGGCCACGACGAGGAGCGGCACTGAGGGCGCGACCTGGTCGCGAATGCTTGCGGTTGCGCTCAACTCTTCGCCGCCGTGATCGACGAACAGCAGCAGCTCGGGATTGATCTGTGCGAGCGCATCTCCGAGGTCGCGAAGCGAGGGGATCCACGTGCAGTGCACCGGATGGCCGGCGCGGCGCAGCATGCTGTTGATGACCTCGACCGGATCCCGCGACGAGCTCAGGATGACGAGCGGAACGGGATTCTGCTCGGACAAGTGCAACTCCCTGGCGACTGACAAGCGCTAGCCGCGGGATTCTAGGCGGACTGGCGGCCCAGAGTCGATGCCGGTATGATTCGCGGCCCTTTTTTGTTGGCCCCCAAGCGGCCGGCTCTCCTTGGAACGCGGCACCACATGGCCAGCTACAGCACCAGCGAATTCCGCTCCGGCATGAAGATTCTCCTCGATGGTGATCCGTACGCGATCGTCGAGAACGAGATGGTCAAACCGGGCAAAGGCCAGGCTTTCAATCGGGTCAAGGTGCGCAACCTGAAGACCGGCCGCACGATCGAGCGCACGTTCAAATCGGGCGAGTCGGTCGAGGCTGCCGACGTGATCGACATGGACATGCAGTACCTCTACCAGGACGGTGACTTCTGGCACTTCATGGTCCCGGAGAGCTTCGAGCAATACACAGCGGGCAAGGCCTCGGTCGGTGAGAACGGCGTCTGGCTGAAGGACGGGACCGTCTGCATCGTGACGCTGTGGAACAACGTGCCGCTCGTGGTGACGCCTCCACCGCACATCGAGTTGAAGGTCATCGAGACCGACCCGGGGCTGCGGGGTGACACGGCAACCGGAGGGCAGAAGCCGGCAAAGCTCGAGACCGGCGCGGTCGTGCGGGTGCCGCTCTTCATCAACGAGGGCGAGGTCATCCGGGTCGACACGCGCACCGGCGAGTACATCTCCCGAGCGAAGCAGTAGCGATCAGTCCCCGCCGCGCCGCACGCGGCGCAATCCGTTTGCTGCAAAGACCAGCAGCGCGAGCCAGATGAGCGCAAATCCCACCGTGCGCGCTCCCGCAAAGGGCTCACCGAAGACAAACACGCCACACGCCAGCTGCAACGTCGGCGATAAGTACTGCAGCAATCCGATCGTGGAGTAGGGGATCCGCCGCGCGCCGTAGGCGAAGAGAAAGAGCGGCACGGCCGTCACGGGCCCACCGCCGATCAGCAGCGCATCGAGAGCCAGGCTCGCATGGCCGAAAACCCCGCTATCGTGTACCTCGCACGCGATCAGATAGCCGAGCGCGAGCGGTGCGAGCAGCAGCGTCTCTGCGCCGAGACCGGGCAGCGCGTCGACCCGCATGACTTTGCGCAGCAGACCGTAGAGTGCAAAGCTCACGGCGAGCACGAGCGCGATCCAGGGGATGGCACGCGCTGCCACCGTGAGAACCGCGACGCCACCGGCGGCCAGCGCGACCGCGATCCACTGCAGGCGATCCAGGCGCTCGCGCAACACGACCACCCCCAGCAGCACGCTGACGAGCGGATTGATGAAATAGCCCAGACTCGTCTCGACGACCCGCCCATGCGAGACGCCCCACACGTACGCGAGCCAATTGAGACTGATCAACGTGGCGGTCAGCGCGAGCCGCGCGCACAGCGCGGGTTCGGCCAGAGCTGCACGCAGCTTCTTGAGCTCACCCCGCGCGCCGAGGAGCGCGAGCACCAGAACGCTCGACCAGACGACCCGATGCGCAATGATCTGCAGGGAAGGGACGCCGATCAACGGCCGCAGATACAGCGGAAAGACGCCCCACAGCAGGTAGGCGGCGATCGCCGCCGCGAAGCCGCGACTTGCCGGACTCGCTGAGCTCAGGTCCCCTGCAGACTGCACAGAAAGATGTGAGCGAGGCGCTCGAGTCCCTGCCGGTCCTCCTCGCTGAAGCGTCCCAGCACAGGACTGTCGATGTCGAGAACGCCGAGCAGCGACTTGCCGCTCAGGAGAGGAATGACGATTTCCGAGCGGGAGGCGGCATCGCAGGCGATATGACCAGGAAATGCGTGCACGTCCGGAACGACGATCGTCGAGCGCGCGGCGGCGGCCGTACCGCAGACGCCCTGGCCGAGGGCGATCCGCACGCATGCCGGCTTGCCCTGGAACGGTCCGACCACCAGCTCGGATTCCTTCAAGAAGTAAAAGCCCACCCAGTTGAGATCCGGAACGCTCGAGTAAATGAGCGCCGAGGTATTGGCGGCATTGGCGATGAGATCGTGCTCGCTCGCGAGCAGGCTCTCGAGCATCGCCTCGAGTGTCGCATAGTCGCTCATGCGCGCTGCGTCGGAAAGGCGAGCACCTCATCGATGTGCGTCGCACCGGTCGCGAGCATCATCACACGATCGAAGCCGACCGCGACGCCGGCGCAATCGGGAACTCCGCGCTCGAGTGCGGCAAGCAGACGCTCGTCCAGCGCAGGTTCGGCAAGGCCGCGGCGCCGCCGCTGCTCGAGGTCGTGCTCGAAGCGCCGGCGCTGTTCTGCGGCCGAGGTGAGCTCGTGAAAGCCGTTGGCAAGCTCGAGGCCCCCGCCATAGAGCTCGAAGCGCAGCGCCGTGCGCGGATCACTCGGGCTCAAGCGGGCGAGAGCGGCCTGCGAGGCGGGATAACCGTGAACGAACGTGAGGCCGCCGCGACCGAGCGAGGGTCCGATGCGGGCGGCCATCAATAGATCAAGGAGCGCGTCGCGCTCGGCTTCATCGGAGCGGGGTGCGGTGCTTGTGTAGCCAAGCGCCTGCGCGGCCTGCCGTAGCGCGCCCAAATCATCCGCCAGGGGATCGAGCGCGAGCTCGCGCTCAAACAGGTCGCGATAGCTCACGCGCTCGCTCATCTGGGTTGGCGCCCGAGCCCCGAGCAGCGCCCGTACGAGCGCGTCGACTTCGCTCATCAGCTCATCGAGCCCGAAGCCGATGCGATACCACTCGATGAGCGTGAACTCCGCGTTGTGGTGGCGACTGCGCTCGCCCAAGCGCACGACGTGACAGATCTGAAAGATATCACCGCTGCCGGCCGCGAGCAGGCGCTTCATCGCGTACTCAGGAGAGGTGTGCAGATAAAGATTGCCGTGGCCGGACCCGGGCTCGAGACAGACCCGGGCCGACTCGATATGCACATCGGTGACCCCGGCGTTGACCATGACCGGCGTATCCACCTCGAGCACGCCGCGCGCTGCAAAGAAGATTCGCGTCTGCGCGAGAAGCGCAGCGCGGCGCTCGAGCACCGCCCGCGATGCGCTCGGGCGCCAGTCGGCGCTCAGGCTCATCCGCCGCGCACTCGTCCGAGGGGTTGTCCGACCTCCACGGGCATTCCGGACCTGAGCGTGCTCGACCACTCGAGCGAATCACGCGGAAAAAGCACGATGACGGTGGAGCCCATGTTGAAGCGGCCCATCTCCTCGCCCTTCTCGAGCTGGGTGTCCGGCGCGGTCACGGGCCGCGTCAGCTGCACGGCGCGCCTGGGACGCCGCGGCGTGACATCACCATGCCAGATGGTCGAGATGCTGCCGACGAAGAGCGCACCGATCAGCACCACCGCGAACGGCAAGCCCGAATGCTCGAACACGCAGGCGACGCGCTCGTTGCGCGCGAAAAGGCCGGGTACGGCGCGCACGCTTGCCGCATTGACGCTGAAGAGCCGGCCGGGCACATACCATGCCGCCTGCAGCCGCCCCGGCAGGGGCATGTGCACGCGATGATAGTTGTAGGGAGCCAGGTAGAGCGTGGCGTAAGCCCCGCCGGCGAAACGCTCGCTCCAGGGTGAATGGGCTCCCAGAAGAGCATCGAGCCCGAACATTTGGCCCTTGGCCTGCAGCAGCTCGCGCTCGGCGAGATAGCCGATCTGGCTGATCGTGCCATCGACTGGGGACACGACTCGCTCGCGCGCCGCATCGATGGGCCGGGCGCCCGCCTTCAGAGCACGCGTGAAGAACTCGTTGAAGCTCCCATAGCGCAGCGGGTCCGGCTCGGCGGCTTCGGACATGCGCGGCCGATAGCTGCGTACGAATGACTGAATGAGACCATTCTTGAGCGCGGGCGTCCGAATCCGGGTGAGCCGCAACACGATGCGCGACAGCGCGTGATGCGGCAGAGCGCCTTGTGCGTTGGCGAACAGCCGCGCGCCCAAGGATGAGCGCGGCTCACCGGAAGACGTATCGCTCACAGTGCCGCCGCGGCCGTATGCAGATCCGCGCTCAGCCGCGGCACCTCGAAGGGCGGCGTGAACACCGCCACGATCCGAGCACGACGATCGAGCAGAAAAAGAGTCGCCGAGTGATCCATGGTGTAATCACCGCCCGGCAGCTCCACGCGCTCGAATGCGACCCCGAAACGCTGCGCCACCCGCGCAAGACTCTGCGCATCGCCAGTTAACCCGACGAAACTCGGGTCGAAGGAGCTCAAATAGCGCGCAAGCAGCGGCGGCGTGTCGCGCGCTGGGTCGACGCTGATGAAAAGGACCCGCAGATCGGTGATCCCGGCCGCGCGTTTGAGTTGTGCGAGCTTGAACAGCGTCGTGGGGCACACATCCGGACAATGCGTGAAGCCGAAGAAGACGAGAGTCGGCGCACCTTCGAGCCGCGCCTGCGTGAAGCGCGCTCCTGACTGGTCCTGGAGAGTGAAATCTCCGACACTGCGCGGCGTCGGCAGCCAGGTTCCGCTCGCCAGCTCGATGCTCGAGTGGTCGAGCTTGCGCGCCAGGTAGAAGCCCGCGGCACCCATGCACAGGGCGATGAAGGCAAAAAGTACCAGAAGCGGCGCGCGCGAGGCCATGCGCGAATTATCCCACAGGCGACGCCCCTCCTCGGAGCGCGCACCGACACTGCGTGCGCTCATCGAGAATGGCGCCCGGCGTTTGCGCCGCGCCGGCGTCTTTTTCGGTCACGGCACAGACAATGCTCGCGACGAGGCGGCCGCGCTCGTACTGCACGCGCTCGGGCTTTCCTATCGCGCGGCGCAGCGCCGCCTCGGGCGTCCCGTGGGTGCGCGTGCCCGCACGCGCGTACGTGAGCTTCTGGGTCGTCGCATCGCTGAGCGCATACCGGCGGTCTATCTGACGGGGCGCACCTGGTTCGCGGGGCTCGAGCTCTTCATCGATGCGCGCGCGCTCATCCCGCGATCAGCGCTGGCCGAGCTCATCGAGCGGGGCTTCGCACCGTGGGTTCGAGCGCATCGCGTCAAGCGCGTGCTCGACCTGGGTACCGGAAGCGGCTGCATTGCGCTCGCCTGTGCCAAAGCCTTTCCCGGCGCGCTCGTGGATGCCGTGGACGTCTCGGAGGAGGCCCTTGAGCTTGCACGCCGCAATGCACGCGCTCATCGACTGGCACGACGCGTGCGTTTGATCAAATCCGATCACTTCGATGCGCTGGGCGCGAGAAGCTACGATATCATCGTGAGCAACCCGCCCTACGTGGGCGTGCGCGAGCTTGCCGCATTGCCGCCCGAGTATCGCCACGAGCCGCGCATGGCGCTTGCTGCGGGTCGCGACGGCCTCGATTCGGTCCGGATCATTCTGCGCGATGCCGGCCGCCACCTGCGGCCGGGCGGCATTCTGGTGGTGGAGGTTGGAAATACGCAGGCGGCGGTGCGCGCGCGTCTTCGCGCACTGGCCGTTCACCTGGCTCGAATTCGTCCGTGGCGGAGGTGGGGTCTTTCTGTTGACGGCTGAGCAGCTGCACAACTACGCCGGAGCGACGCGACGTGTCTGGTAACTCCATCGGCAAGCTCTTCACGGTGACGACGTTCGGGGAAAGTCACGGGCCAGCCATGGGCTGGCGTCGTCGACGGCTGTCCTCCGGGACTGCTTCTGTCAGAGTCGGATCTGCAGGCCGATGTGGACCGGCGGCGCACCGGCACCTCGCATTTCGTGAGTCAGCGCCGCGAGGGCGATCAGGTCCGCATCCTGTCCGGCGTGTTCGAGGGCTCTACGACCGGCACACCGATCGGGTTGCTGGTGGAGAACACGGACGCCCGCTCGCGGGATTACGACAAGCTCAAGGATCGCTTCCGTCCCGGGCACGCCGACTACACCTATCAGCAGAAGTACGGTCGCCGCGACCATCGGGGCGGCGGCCGCTCCTCAGCGCGTGAAACCGTGATGCGCGTCGCAGCAGGAGCGATCGCACGCAAGTATCTGTCGCAGCGGCTGGGCGTGAGGATTTCCGGGTACCTGAGCCAGGTCGGGGCGCTGCGGCTCGAGGCGGTCAATCCTGAGTTTGCGTACGAGAATCCTTTTTTCTGTCCGGACCCGGGGCGCGTCGCGGAGCTCGAGGAGTTGATGTGGGCGATTCGCGCCGAGGGAGACTCGGTCGGGGCCCGGCTGACGGTGGTCGCCAGCGGGGTGCCGCCGGGTCTGGGTGAGCCGGTTTTCGACCGCCTCGATGCCGACATCGCGCACGCGATGATGGGCATCAATGCCGTGAAGGCGGTCGAGCTCGGAGCGGGCGTGCGCGCGGCGGAGCAGCGCGGCAGCGCGCACCGTGATGAGCTCACTCCGGGCGGGTTTGCCAGCAACAATGCAGGCGGAGTGCTGGGTGGTATCTCTTCTGGACAGGACATCCTGGTGCACCTGTCGCTCAAGCCCACCTCGAGCATCCAGGTTCCAGGCCGGACGGTGGATGTGGAGGGCCAGCCGGTCGATGTGGTCACGACGGGACGACATGACCCGTGCGTGGGCTTGAGGGCCGTGCCGATCGCTGAGGCGATGCTCGCGATCGTGCTGATGGATCACTACCTGCGCCACCGTGCGCAGAACGCGGACGTGTCATCGAGTACGCCCGACATCACGAAGCGAGACAAGACATGAGTGTGGGTGCCGCCAAGGAGCGCAGCGGATGGCGCGTCGCGGTGGTCGGAGCGACCGGCCTCGTCGGCGAGACGATGATTCGCGTGCTCGAGGAACGGGATTTTCCGGTGGCCGAGCTGTTTCTGCTGGCGAGCGCGCGCTCGCTCGGGCGACGCATCGAGTTTCGCGGCCGCAATTATCCCGTGGGCGAGCTTGCCGAGTTCGACTTCCGCAAGGCCGACATCGGCCTTTTCTCACCGGGCGCCGAGATCTCCCGAGTCTTTGCGCCGAAGGCCGCTGAGGCAGGCTGCGTCGTCATCGACAACACCTCCGAATTCCGCTACTGCGATGAGATTCCTCTGGTCGTGCCGGAGGTCAACCCGCACGCCATCGCTCAGTACCGCAACCGCGGCATCATCGCCAATCCCAACTGCTCGACCATTCAGATGGTCGTGGCTCTCAAGCCGATTCACGATGCCGTGGGCATCGAGCACATCAACATTGCGACGTATCAGTCCGTCTCGGGCGCCGGCAAAGAGGCCGTCGAGGAGCTGGCCGTCCAGTCAGCAGCGCTGCTGTCCGGCAAGGGGCCGGTCGAGCCGCACGTCATACCGAAGCAGATCGCCTTCAACTGTGTGCCGCACATCGATGCGTTTCAGGACAACGGCTACACCAAGGAAGAGATGAAGCTGGTGTGGGAGACGCGCAAGATTCTCGAGGATGAGAGCATCCGGGTGAACCCGACGACGGTGCGCGTGCCCGTGTTCTACGGCCACTCCGAGGCGGTGCATCTGACAACGCGTCGCAAGATCTCCGCGCAGGAAGCCCGGGAGCTGCTGAGTCGGGCCCCCGGCGTCGCCGTGGTGGACGAGCGGCGGCCTGGAGGCTATCCGACGGCCGCCGAGGCAGCGAACCGCGACACAGTTTATGTCGGGCGGATACGTGAAGATATGTCTTCCGAGCGCGGACTTAACTTATGGATAGTCGCAGACAATGTACGCAAAGGGGCGGCGACCAACAGTGTGCAGATCGCCGAGATTTTGGCCCAAGAGCATTTATAAGTTATATTGCGGCCCATCGCATGGGCCGTTGGAATACCGTCCATGCTTTTGTTTTTAAACGGCTTTATAGCCGGCCGATGCTGAGCGGGGTGTCGTAATGGTCGCCAAATCCCTAAAGTGGGTGCTGGCATTGCCGGTCCTCTTCCCGCCGGCGGTGCTGGCTCTGGGTCTCGGAGACATTCATCTCAACTCGGCGTTGAACGCGCCGCTCGATGCCGACATCGAGCTCATCGGCGTCACTCCCGAGGAGATGGCGACCCTCAAGCCGAAGATCGCATCCCGCGACACCTTCACGCAGCACGGCCTCGAGTGGCCCGCCTTCCTGGCCGGAGTCACGCTCAAAGCGCAGCACACGCCCGACGGGCGCGATGTCATCAAGGTGCATTCCGCCGATGCCATCACCGAGCCCTTCGTGACGCTGCTGGTCGAGGTCGATTGGGAGCGCGGCCGTACCGTTCACGAGTACACGGTTCTGCTCGACCCGCCGCTGTACACCCCGGGCCAGTCCTCCACCGCGAATGCGCCCGTAGCCGCCCCTGCGGCCGGCGCGGCGGCTCACGAGGGCACCATCGATCGTCCGACTCCGGCCGCGAACAGCGCAAGTCCGGAGCCATCGGCAGCGCCCGCTGCGAAGGACCAGGCGCCGACGCCGACGCCACCGGCGGTTGCTGAAGCGACCTCCCCGCCGTCGCAGGCTCCGGCTATCGAATCGTCGGCGCCGCCGACTGCCGCAGCGCCGCCTCCGGCAACGCCGAGCGGAGAGGTTTCGCCGTCGGCGGAGTCTCCCGAGGCGAAGCCGAGTGCCCCTGACACCTACGATGTGCGCCGCGGCGATACGCTTTCGAAGCTGGCCGCGCGATTTGCCAGCACGCCTGAGGGGCGTCGCTGGATGCTCGCGACGTACCAGGCAAATCCAACCGCGTTTCAGCACAACATGAATGTGCTGCGAACGGGTGCCGTGCTGCGCATGCCCGAAGCGAGCGCCATCGATGCGATCTCGGCGAAGGATGCGAGCGCGGAAGTGCATCGTCAGTACGCTGCCTGGCGTGGCACGAGTGCCTCGACCACCGCGCAGGCTCAGGAGCCCGGACGCTTGCGCCTCATCGCGCCGACCGAGTCTTCTGCCGACGGTGCGGGTGCGGCAAGCCCCAGTGCCGCCGCGGCAAGCGCCAGTGCCGCCGCCTCGAGCGGCGCCGCGACCCCGCAGCTGAAATCACTTCAGGGCCGGGTCACGGAGCTGCAATCGGAGCTCGACGAATCACGCCGGCTCCTGGATATGCGCAACGCCGAGCTTGCAGAGCTACAGGCCAAGATCGCGCAGAAGCCAGGCGCCGCTGCCACCCCGACCCCACCTGCAGCCCAGCTCGCTCCTGCAACGGCGACGCCCCCCGCTGCCCAGGCGGAGCCGCCTGCTGCACCGACCCCGGCGCCCGCAGCTGAAGCGCAACCCGAGGCTGCGCCCGCAGTCGCGCCGACCGAGCCGGAGGCGCCGCCTGTTGCGGCCACGACTCCGGCTCCGCCACCGAAGGCCGCACCCAAGCCGGTACAACACGGTCCAGTGGTCCCGGTGTCCTCTTCCAGTGGCGGCTTGATCGACACCCTGAAAGGCCTGTGGTGGGTGCTGCTGCTGGCCGTCGTTGCCGCGCTTGGATTCTTCAGCTTCAAGGCTTGGCGCTCACGCCGGCAGACCGGCTTCGATGACTCGCTCGGCAGACTCGCAGCCGCCGGGGCTGAAGCGCTGAGTCGGGAGCCCTCCTTCGAGGCCTCGCCGCAGCTCGCCCCATCGCGAGAGAACTCCTTCCTGGTGGAGGAGTCGGGCACACATGTGCGACCCCGCTTCGAAGGGGGTACCGCAGCCGCGCCGAGTGCTCGGCACGTCTCAGCCGACGATACGATCTCCAGCGAGACCGCGATCAATCTTGATCAGGGTGATCCGCTCGCCGAGGCCGATTTCCACATGGCTTACGGCTTGTACGATCAGGCCGCCGATCTGGTGCGCATCGCCATACAGCGCGAGCCCGAGCGGCGCGATCTGAAGCTCAAGCTGCTGGAAGTCTTCTTCGTCTGGGGCAACAAGGAGCAGTTCCTGCAGATGGCGCGCGAGCTCGCAGCAGAGCCGCGATCAGGCCGCCCCCGGAGAGTGGGAAAAGATTCTCATCATGGGCAAGCAGCTGGCGCCCGAGGATCCGCTGTTCGCGGGCGGCGCCGGCGTCAGTGGGGCGGCGGCCGCGGGAGTCGATCTCGATCTCGAAGGCGGACAGAGCCGCGTCGACTTCGATGTGCTGGGTGATCCGCTGCCACAGGATTCGGCAGGCGGGGTGGATCTGGACATCGGCACGGCCATTGGCGAGCGCGATCCGAAGGTGGAGGCCGCCGCGGCGCGCGCCACCGACCGCAACCTCGCGTTGCACGAGGAAGAGCTCGATCAGGTTGCCTCGACCGCCACGACCCGTCAGATGACGACCAAGCTGCCGCCTAATCTCTCCTTGTCCGACACCGTGACAGGCGGTACGACACGGCAGCTGACCACGAAGCTTCCCTCCTCGCGTGCGCCGACGCTGGGCGGTGAGGAGTCCTCTCCGGAGGCACCGACCGTCGAGCAGCCCGCACTCGCACAGACCTCGACCACGACGGTGCGACAGAAGGTCGAGACCGCACTCAAGCAGAAGCCTCCTGAGCACACCACCGAGGTGGCTCTCGATGATCTGGGATTGGACTTGGGAGCGCTCGACACCGTCGATCAGCCGAATCTCAATGCGGCCTCCGATGCGCCCACGCTCGTCGCCGGTCTTGATGAGCGCTCGCGGCGCATCATCGAGAACGCATCGCAGCGGGCGACCAACAACGGGCCTGATCTGAAGGTGTCCGAGACGGGCTCGTGGCACTTTGACGCCGACGATCTCGGCGAAGCCACTCGAGTCGATGCGCCCGAGGTTGACACCTCCGCGACGTCCCGACTCGCTGCGCTCAAACAAGGCAGCGGATCGCTCGACTTCGACATCGGCGATGCGGCTCCGGCTCCCGTCGCCACCAATGGCGCGGGTGCGGGCGTGGATCTGGATGTCGGCACGGCGACGGTACCGGATGCAGCCTTCGTTGCGACACAGCGCTTGGGCTCGGAAGAGCTGGCATTGCCAGATCTGGATCCGGTCACGATGAGCGAGGTCGGCACGAAACTCGACCTGGCGCGCGCGTACATGGATATGGGCGACCCCGAAGGGGCGCGCAATATTCTGGAAGAAGTCATGAACGAGGGCTCCGTCGCCCAGAAGCAGGAAGCCGAGCGGCTGATCGAGTCGTTGCCGGGCTAAATGCGGATTGCCGTCGGCCTCGAGTACGACGGGAGCCGATACGCGGGCTGGCAGTCGCAGGCCTCGGTGCCGAGTATCCAGTCCGTTGCGGAGTCGGCATTCAGCCGCGTCGCCGCGCAGAGCGTGAGCCTCGTTTGCGCGGGGCGTACCGATGCGGGCGTTCACGCCGTTGCACAGGTTGCGCACTTCGATACGCAAGCCCTGCGCAGCGCGCAGGGCTGGCTTCTGGGCGCCAACACGTATCTGCCTGCCGATGTGAGCGTCATCTGGGCCCGTCGTGTCCCGGAGCACTTTCACGCCCGCTACAGCGCCGAGCGGCGCACCTACTGCTACTACATCCTCAATCGCATCGGACGCTCGGCCCTCGCCGCGCACCGCGCCGCACTGGTGCATCGTCCCCTCGATCCTGAGCGCATGCGCGAGGCGGCAGCCCTCCTGATCGGCACCCACGACTTCAGTGCCTTTCGCGCGGCCGAGTGCCAGGCGCGCTCTCCGGTGCGGCGACTCGATGAGCTCACGGTGGAGCGGATCGGGGCATGGTTGCGGGTGCGGGTCAGCGCCAATGCCTTCCTGCATCACATGGTGCGCAATATCGTCGGCCTGCTGCTCGCGGTGGGGGAGGGCAAGGAAGATGCGCCGTGGGCGCGAGCGGTGCTCGAGTCGCGCGACCGTACGCGCTGCGCGGCCACGGCCCCCGCCCATGGGCTTTATCTGTGGAGCGTCGACTACCCGAGTGCCTTCGGGCTGCCGCTCGCCGGAGCCGATGCCGCATCAGCTATGATCCCGGGACCGCCGCGCGCGGCCGACTGATCAGGAGCGCTCATGTCGTGGTTCGAAAAAATCATGCCTTCGCGCATCAAGACCGAACGCCGGACCCGCTCCGTGCCTGAGGGACTGTGGATCAAGTGTCCGGCGTGTGATGCGGTCCTGTATCGGGCCGAGCTCGAGCGCAACCTCTACGTGTGCCCGAAATGCAGTCATCACATGCGCGTGGGCGCGCGCGAGCGGCTGCTGAGCTTTCTGGATTCCGGCGACAAGATCGAGATCGGCGCGGGCATCACGCCCGAGGACGCACTCAAGTTCCGCGACAGCAAGCGTTACAAGGACCGCCTGGCTCAGGCGCAGAAGGCCACACGAGAGAAGGACGCTCTGGTCGTGCTCGCAGGCAAGCTGCATCGAGCTCGACGTGGTCGCCTGTGCGTTCGAGTTTCAGTTCCTGGGAGGATCGATGGGTTCGGTGGTCGGCGAGCGCTTCAAGCGCGCCGTCGATTACTGCATCGAGCACCGGGCCGCGCTGGTGTGTTTCTCCTCGAGCGGCGGGGCGCGCATGCAGGAGGCGCTGTATTCCCTGCAGCAGATGGCCAAGACGAGCGCCGCGCTCGCACGTCTGGCGCAGGCGCACCTGCCGTATGTCTCCGTCATGACCGATCCGACCACCGGGGGCGTTTCGGCGAGCCTCGCCATGCTCGGCGACCTCAATATGGCCGAGCCGCGTGCCCTTATCGGCTTCACCGGGCCGCGCATCATTCAGCAGACGATGCGCGAGACACTGCCCGAGGGCTTTCAGCGCAGCGAATTCCAGCTCGAGCACGGTGCGATCGACATGATCGTGGATCGTCGCGACATGCGTGACCGGATCGGGAGCCTGCTGCGCCTGCTCTTGAAGCAGCCTGCCGCCGCCGCCGCGGCTTGAGATCCTCCCAGGTGAGTCGCACGCTCACCGAGTGGCTCGAGCTGCAGGAGCGCGTGCACGTACGCAGCATCGATCTGGGACTCGAGCGCGTCTCGCAGGTGGCACGCACACTCGGGCTCGACCAGCCCACGTATCGCGTCATCACGGTTGCGGGCACGAACGGTAAGGGCTCGACCGTCGCCTATCTCGATGGCCTGCTCCGAGCCCTGGGCCATCGCAGCGGTGCGCTCACCTCTCCGCATCTGATCCGCTACAACGAGCGCATTCGCATCGATGGTGCCGAGATCGACGATGCGGCGCTGATCGGTGCCTTCGAGCGCATCGAGCAGGCGCGTGGTGCGACGACGCTGACGTTCTTCGAGTACAACACGCTTGCGGGTTTGCTGCTTTTCGCCGATCGCGGCGTCGATGTGGCCGTGCTCGAAGTCGGTCTCGGGGGCAGGCTCGATGCGACGAACATCGTCGATGCCGATGTGGCCGTACTGTGCTCGGTCGGACTGGACCATCGGGATTGGCTCGGCGACACGCTCGAGGAGATCGGCGCCGAGAAAGCCGGAATCTTCCGGGCGGGCCGCCCAGCCGTGCTCGGACATCCGCAGATGCCGGCGAGCGTGCACGCGGCCATCGAGCGTCTGGGCGCGCGAGCGATCCGCGCCGAGCGCGAGTTCTTCTGGGAGCTCGAGGGTCAGCGCTGGAACTATCGCGGCCTCGGCACGACGCTGCGCGACTTGCCGGCGCCCGCGCTTGCGGGAGCTGTGCAGTATCGCAATGCCGCCACCGCGCTCGCCGCCCTCGAGGCGCTCGGCATCCCCATCTCGCAGGCGGTGCAGCGGGCGAGGCCCTGCGCAGCGTGCGGCTACTCGGACGTTTTCAGATCATTCCCGCCCCGGTGGAATGGATTCTTGATGTCGCACACAACGAGCCTGCGGCGCAGGTGCTGGCGCAGAACCTGCGTGCGCGGGCGCATCGCGGCCGCACGCTTGCGGTGTGCGGAATCCTGACGGACAAGGATGCGCCCGCCATCGGGCGGGCTTTGCAGGATGACGTTGATGACTGGATCGTCTGCGCGCTGCCCGGGCCGCGGGGCTCCAGCGCCGCCGAAACGGCTCAACGGCTCGGCCCCGTGCACGTCGTGATGCTCGCACAGAGCGTCGCTGAAGGGTGTGCTCGTGCACGTGACCGCGCGCGGCCCGATGATCGCGTCGTCGTGTTCGGCTCATTCGTCACAGTCGGGTCGGCGCTCGAGTGGCTTGGGCTATACTAAAAATAATTCTTCAAAGCAGGCGCGAAGGCCTCGAGCAGGCTTGATCTTCCAATTCTCGCCCCCACGTGGAAACCCGAGTTAAAGAAAGACTGACCGGTGCGATCATTCTGGTGGCACTGATCGTGGTGCTGGTGCCGGAGTTGCTGTCCGGGCCGCATGGCGCGCACAGCGGCGCCCGCGCGGGCGGCCGATGCGCCGCCCGAGCGATCGTTTACGGTTGATTTGACCGACGGACCCCGCAAGAGCAGCGCCGCGGTACCGCAGCCGGAGGCAGGCGAGACGGCTCCTGCACCGACGCCGGCGGTTGCCTCGGTGCCGCCAGCGACCGATGCGGCTCCGCAGGCCTTGGCGAGCGCCGCGCCCGCCCCGGCGCCGCAGCCGAGCGCCTCTGCACCGCGGGCGGCGCGGCCGAATGCACCCCATGCGACACCGCGTGCGACAGCGGTGGCGCAGGATTCCTCCGGCACGAGCGTCGCGCCGCGTGGGCGCGCGCACATGCCGCCGGCGACCACGCCGCCGGGCTGGGCGATTCAAGTCGGCAGCTTCAACAGCCGCGAGAACGCCGAGCGATTGGCGAGTGAGCTTCGAGCAAGGAATTTCGTCGCATCGGTATCAGGAAGCACGACCAATGGCCGCAAGCTGTACCGAGTTCGAGTGGGACCGGAGCCGGACCGCGCATCGGCGCAGGCGCTCGCCGCACGGCTGCACGCCGCAGGACACGGCGGCTCGATCGTGCCGGGACCCTGATCGGCCATCGCTTCCCGCGTCCTTAAGTCACATGCATGGCCGCGTGATGCGGGTTCAGCGCATGCGCGCACACCCTCTTGTACAATCTGCGCCGCGCTGGCCGGACCCGATCCTCAAGCCGAATGAACATAGCCGACTATCTCATCATCGCCATCGTCGTTGTCCCTGCAGTGGTCGGCGTGCTGCGCGGATTTCTCCCCGAGGTGATCGCACTGCTCAGCTGGATCATCGGCTGTGCTCGCCGCCTGGCATTTCGGACCTGCACTGGAGCCGCGGCTCGGAGGTCTGCTCGCCGACCCGCATGTGCGGCCCTGGGCTGCGCGGGCCATCCTCTGGCTCGCCGTCATGCTCATCGGAACGGCGACGGGCGCGATCGCCTGCTATTTCGTGCGGCTCGCCCTGTTCAGCGCGATGGATCGCTTCCTGGGGTTCGTGTTCGGCCTGGTTCGCGGGCTCGTGATCCTCGGTGTCTGCGTCCTGGTGTGCCAGACGTTGCGGCTGACAGCGAGCGCTGGTGGCACCGCTCGATGCTGATGCCGTACGCGGAGCATATCGCGCTGGACTGCTGCGCTCCATGCTGGGCGAGGACTCGCATCAGAGGCGCGAGCTGACGGTCTTCAATTGGATCGAGGATTGAGGAGGCGGGCATGTGCGGAATCGTAGGCATCGTCGGGACCAGTCCCGTCAATCAGCGGCTGTATGATGCGCTGACGGTGCTGCAGCACCGCGGCCAGGACGCCGCGGGCATCGCCACCGCCGCCGGATGGCGCGCTCTCCGTCCGCAAGGGCAGCGGCCTGGTGCGCGATGTGTTCCAGCAGCACCACATGCTGGAGTTGCGCGGCGACATGGGTATCGGCCATGTGCGCTATCCGACCGCGGGCGCGACAGCGCCACCGAGGCGCAGCCCTTCTACGTCAATGCGCCGTACGGCATCTGCCTTGCGCACAACGGCAATCTGACCAACGCCACGCGAACTGGCGCGAGGTGCTGTCCGCGAGGATCGCCGGCACCTGAACACGACCTCGGATTCGGAGGTGCTCCTGAATGTATTTGCCTCGGAGCTGCAGCGCGTCGGGACCCCGCGGGTCACGCCGGCCGACATCTTCGCGGCTCTGAATGCCGTCTACCGGCGCTGCCGCGGCGGTTATGCGGTCGTCGCCATGGTGATCGGCCACGGCATCCTCGGCTTCCGCGACCCCAACGGCATCCGGCCGCTGGTGCTGGGCCGGCGCGAGACGGCCAAGGGTCCGGAGTGGATGCTGGCCTCGGAAAGCGTCGCGCTCGACATGCTCTCGTTTCAGCTGGTGCGCGACATCGGCCCCGGTGAGGCGGTGTTCATCGACGAGCAGGGCCGCCTGCACTCCCAGCAGCTCGTGAGCAGCGTCCAGCCACACGCCCGTGCATTTTCGAGTATGTGTATTTCGCCCGTCCCGACTCGATCATGGACAACATCTCCGTGTATCGCGCGCGCATGCGCATGGGCGATCGGCTGGCGGAGAAGATCCTGCGCGAGCGACCCGGATCACGATATTCGACGTGGTCATCCCGATCCCCGATACCAGCCGCACCGCTGCACTGCAGCTCGCGCAGCGTCTGGGCCTCAAATATCGCGAGGGCTTCACCAAGAACCGCTACATCGGCCGCACCTTCATCATGCCGGGACAGGAGCATGCGCGAGAAGTCCGTGCGCCGCAAGCTGAATGCCATCGACATGGAGTTCCGCGGCAAGACCGTACTGCTGGTGGATGACTCGATCGTGCGCGGCACGACTTCGGCGCAGATCATCGAGCTCGCGCGGGAGGCGGGCGCCAGCAAGGTGTACTTCGCTTCGGCCGCGCCGCCGGTGCGCTTTCCCGAACGTCTACGGCATCGACATGCCGGCCGCCAGCGAGCTGGTCGCCAGCGGCCGCACCGATCAGGAAATCGAGCGGTTCATCGGCGCGGACTGGCTGATCTACCAGGATCTGCCGGACCTCGTCGCGCGCCTGCCGCACGACAATGCGCAAGATCCAGGATTTCGATACCTCCTGCTTCTCGGGCTAGTACATCACCGGCGACGTGACGCCCGAATATCTGCAGCGCCTGCAGCTCGAGCGCTCCGATGCGGCCAAGGCGCTGCGTCGCGACGAGTTCGCAGCTCGTTGAGGGTTATGCGCAGCTCGTGTGCCGGTGATTGCGCGACGGCAAGCGTTCCGTGACCGCGAATGATCCGCGTCGTCGACTGCTACTCGAACTGCTGCAAGCCGGCTCTCGCCGCGGTCGATGGGCGTCGCCGCACCGCGCGACGCCCTGATTGCGCGCCTTCCGGCGGGCACCTCGCGCGACCGCGCTACCAGGTCGCCGCGTGGGCAAGGCGGCCGGCGCCATGGCGCTCGGGGCACGATGCGCTGGGCGCGGCGGCTCGAGCGCACGCTCATCTCACCAAGGATGGCCACCTCGAGGCGGGCGTCGAGTCTCTGCCCGGCGGTCGAGATCCATCGAGAGCGCCATCCGGTGCCCGATGAGCGCACGCTCGCCTCGGGCGCCCGGCTCCTCGAGTTCGTCGACGAGCTGCCGGCAGGGCGTCGCGGCCGCTCTTCCTGATCTCCGGCGGCGCCTCGAGTCTGGCCGAGGTGCTGATCCCGGGCGCGAACCTTGGAGATGCTGCGGCCGCTGAACGCCGCGGGCCTGGCGAGCGGCGCGGACATCGAGGAGTTCAATGCGCGAGCGGCGGCGGATCTCGCGCCTCAAGGGCGGTCGGCCTGACGGCCCGTCTCAAGGGCCGCGCGGCGCTGGCGCTCTTCGTCTCCGATGTACCCGGAGACGATCCGGCCGTCATCGGCTGCGGCGTCCTGGGCCCGGGCCTGGGGAGGCGCGCGACGATGTGGACCCGCGCGCATCGATCGCCCGCATCGAAGATGCCATGCGGCGCGGTGGGCGCGCGCGCCGCGGATCTGCAACCTGAGATCAGCTCCGCGCGCTTCGCGCGGCGATGCCGACCGGCTTGGCGGTCCGCCTGACCCACGAGCTGTATCTGGTGGCGCGAAGCGCTCGTGTCTGGGGCGGCGAGTCGGTGGTGCGGCTGCCACCGCACCCCGGCCGCGGCGGACGCAACCAGCACCTGGCGCTGGCCGCTGCACGTCTCATCGCGGGACAGGACGATCTGCTGTTCCTTGCGGCGGGCACGGACGGCTACCGACGGCGACACCGACAGACGCCGGCGCGCTGGTGGATGGCGAGACCTGCGCTCGCATCGCGCTGACGGGGCTCGATGTCGAGCAGTTGCCTGCGGCGGGCCGATTCAGCGACGGCGCTCGCGGCGGCCGGAGATTTGGTCCACACTGGACCGACGGGCACCAACGTCGGCGATCTGGCGATCGGACTCAAGCTCTCTCGGCAAGACGCCCGCGGCCTGGCTGCAGACGGCGGCACGCAGGCGCACTGACGGTGGCGGCTATGCGCCTCCTGGTGATCGATGATGACCCACAGTACCGCACGCTGCTGCGGCATCACGTCGACTGCCGCTGGCTGCGGCGACGATCGTCGAGTACGACCCGCTGACGCGCGGCGCGCTCGCGCCCGAGATCCTGGCTCAGGGCTTCGATGCCGTGGTGCTCGATCATGCCTGGACCGGTGCAAGCGGCATCGATTGGCTCGCGGATCTCGCGCGCCGTCCGGGATTCGCCCCGATCGTGTTCCTGAGCGAACGTGCGGGTGATCGCTTCACGCGGCGCGCGCTGGCCCTCGGTGCAAGCGCCGCCTTCGGCAAGGAAAAGCTGCAGCACACCGAGCTCATGGATGCGCTCGGCGTTGCAGCCGAGCGGGCTGCGCGCCTGCGCGCGCGCGGAGGAAGGCACGGAGGCCGACCCGCAGAACCACCGCTTCAGCGGCGCACGCATTCCGGGCTACCGGCGTATCCGCCGGCTTGCGACGGGTGCAATCTGCCGAGCTGCATGTGGCAGAAAGCGAGGCCAGCGCAGAGCTCGTCGCGATCAAAGTGGCGCGCGATCGGGTCGAGGAGGGCGAGCTCGATCATTCCTTCAGGCGCCTCCTGCAGGAGCATGACATGGCCCAGCGGATTCAGAACAGCTGCGTCGTGCACCTGAGCGACCTCGGCATCAGCGATGAACACGCCTACATGGTCATGGAGTACTTTTCGCGGGGCGATCTGCGCCGGCGAATGCGCGCGGGGATCACGCGCGCGCAGGCGCTGCGCTTTGCGCTCGAGATCGCCCGCGCGCTCGTGACCGTGCATGCGACGGGCGTGATTCATCGGGATCTGAAGCCCGGCAACGTCATGCTGCGGCCGATGGCCGGCTCGCGCTCATCGATTTCGGGCTCGCCAAGCATCCGGCGCTCGAGCTCGACATGACCGATCGCGGGCTCATCTTCGGCACGCCGCACTACATGAGCCCTGAGCAGGGGCACGGTGAGAGCCATCGATGCGCGCAGCGATCTGTACAGCCTCGGCGTCCTGCTCTTCGAGATGCTGACGGGCCAGAAGCCGTACATCGCCGAGAACCCGATGGCCATCATCTACATGCATCGCAAGGCCGCGATCCCAGCGCTGCCCGAGCCGCTCGCGCCGCTGCAGCCGCTGCTGCAGCGGCTGCTGGCCAAGGAGCCCAGCGAGCGCTTCGAGAACGCCGCGGCCGCCGCGGCCGCGATCGAGGAAGTCCTGCGGCGCCTTTCGCGCCGCGGAGCTCGCGGCGTGAACGATTGGCAGCGCATTCTCCTCAGCCCCGACACCCTCAGCCTGGGTCGAGCTCGCCACGACGCGCTGGCGCGAGTTACTCATCGATCACGCAGCGTGCGAGAAGAAGGCCGCCTCGACGGCACTCGCCCTCATGTTCGCCTATCCGCAGGACCGCGCCCTCGGGCGCTCGCTCTCACGCCTCGCTCGTGAGGAGCTGCGGCATTTCGAGCAGGTGCAGAGCCTCATGGATCAGGTGGGCGTCGGGTTCGAGCGGCAGAAGCCTGGCCGGTACGCTTGCGGCCTGCGGGCCGCGCTGCGCACCGCCGAGCCCGGACGCAAGCTCGACCTGCTCTTGATCAGCGCACTCATCGAGGCGCGCTCCTGTGAGCGCTTCGCGCTGCTCGCGCCGCGCCTGCCCCCGCCACTGGCAGGCTTTTATGCGCAGCTGCAGCGCGCGGAGGCGCGGCATTGCCTTCAATACCTCGATTTCGCCGCGCGCGAGCCCCGCCTGGAGCCGGGAGAATGCAGCCGGCGCTTGCAGGAGCTTGCTTGCCAGGAGGCCGAGCTCATCTGCCGCCCGGATGGCGCCTTTCGCTTCCATTCGGGGACACCGATCTGACAATTCGTTACAGATTTGAGGGCGCTCACACGTTATCTGTCGGCAGGCTTCAGCGTTTAGTTACGAACCGCAACGACAGCAAGGCCTGTTTCAACATGAGCGACCGACCCCATCTTCTGATCGTCGATGACGACCGCGAGATCCGCAGCCTTCTCAGCCAGTACTTCGAGACGCATGGCTACCGGGCGACGGCGGTGGCCGAAGGCAAGGCCATGCGCCGGGTGCTGCAGCAATCGCACGTCGACCTGCTCGTACTCGATCTGATGCTGCCGGGGGAGGACGGTCTTGCCCTGTGCCGCGAGCTGCGTACGCGCTCGCAGCTGCCGATCGTCATGCTGACGGCCCGCGGAGAGGATGTGGACCGTATCGTGGGTCTCGAGCTCGGGGCGGACGACTATCTGCCCAAGCCCTTCAATCCGAGAGAGCTGCTCGGTCGGGTGAAGGCGGTGCTGCGCCGGGCAGCCCATGCGCCGCGGGACCCCGATCCGTCCTCGGTGCGCGGCTTCAAGTTCGCGGGCTGGCATCTGGATACCACGACGCGCACGCTCACGGATGCGAACGGCGCACAGGTTCCCTTGAGCGGAGCCGAGTATCGGCTGCTCGCCGTGCTGCTCGCCTCACCCAATCGCGTGCTGACGCGCTCGCAGCTGACCGAGCTCTTGCGCGGACGCGAAGCGGATCCTCTGGATCGCAGCATCGATGTCCGCGTCAGCCGCCTGCGACAGATTCTCGGGGATGATGCGCGTGCACCCCAGATCATCAAGACGGTGTATGGGGAGGGCTATGTCATCGGTGTCAGCGTCGAGTCCTGCTGAGCTCGCTCCGGCGCGTCCGTGGAGCGGCCTGACGCTTTGGCCCCGATCCCTCTTCGGCCGGCTGCTGCTGTCGGTGCTCGCCGCAGTCTTCCTCGCGCAGGCGATCGGCGTCGTGCTCTTTGCCCGGGATCGGGACCGGGTCGTCGTTCAGGGGAACGTGCACGAGTGGTCTCGCCGCATCGTCGATGCGACTTTGGCACTCGAGCTTCTTTCGCCCGAGGCGCGTGCACAGGTGCAGCCCCGACTCGATGAATGGCCGCCGGGCCCCGCGCGTCGCATGGGGCGCGGCAGACCACCGTTCTCGAGTCCCGTGGCGCCGGCCCCGGACTTTCGCCAGGCTTTGCAGCGGCAGCTCGACAACGGCCTCGGCCCCGGGTACCACATCACCGTCGCACCAACGGTTGATGCATCCAAGCGTGCCATTACCGTGATGCGGCCGCCGCCCGAAGGATATGAAGCCGGCGGCCAGCTTTACGACGTGAGCGTCGGCCTGCCCGACGGAAATTCGCTCGTGTTCCGGGTCGCTCAGGGTCGGCGCGGACCTTTGTTGCCGCGCAATCTGGTGCTCAATCTCCTGTTACTCACGGTCATCACCGCGATCGTGCTGTACGTCGCTGCGCGCAGCATCACGCGACCGCTTTCGGACCTGGCGCGCGCCGCCGAGGCGGTGGGTCGGGATATTCGTCAGCCGCCGCTCAAGGAGCAGGGCACGCGTGAGCTGCGCGAGGCGGCGCGGGCGCTCAACACGATGCAGGACCGCATGCAACGCTATCTCGACAGTCGCACCCGCGTTCTTGCAGCCATGTCGCACGATCTGAAAACCCCGCTCACCCGGCTGCGGCTGCGCGTCGAGACGCTCGACAATGACGATGTGCGCACGCGCTTCGGTCGCGACCTCGATGAGATGGAGGGCATGGTGCGCGGGGCACTGACCATGCTCAAGGGATTGACCGACGATGAAGCGGTGGAGCCGATCGACATCAACCAGCTCCTCCCGATGCTGCAGGCCGAGTTCGCCGAGCTCGGCGCCCGCGTGACGGTCCGAGGTCGTGCCATTCGCCGCTTCGTCGGCAAGCCTCAGGCTTTGAAGCGCTGCCTCACGAATCTGATCTCCAATGCCATCAACTTTGGAACGAGCGCGACGGTGCTCGTCGAGGACGGCGCAGCCCTTGTCATCCGGGTTCGCGATGAGGGGCCCGGGCTGCCGCCGGAGGAGCTCGAGCGAGTCTTCGAGCCGTTTTACCGGGTGGAGTCCTCGCGCAATCGCGACACCGGTGGCTCGGGCCTCGGGTTGAGCATCGCCCGTGATGTCGCCCAATCGCTCGGGGGCTCCCTGATCCTTCGCAACCTGCCCGAGCGCGGCCTTGAGGCCGTACTCAGTTTTTCGCGTTAGGGCGGCTCGGGACGCGGTCCTTCGTGGCACAGTTTTTCACGATTCATTACCCCATCCGACGGGAGGCATCGCTAGGATCTCCTCAGCCCTCCCGTTAAGCGGATGCACTCGACTGGAGTCATCCGCTTACTTTTTCTCAAAAAGGGCTCCAGGGAGAACCAATGAAGCTCATCGTTGCGATCATGACGTTATTCTTGGGCGCGAGCATTGCCATGGCTCAGCCCGCTGCCAACTCGGAAGCCGCCGCGACTCGCGCCGCGCAACACCTCGAGCGCCTGAGTGTCCTGCTCGATCTGACGGACACTCAGAAGCTTCAGGTGCAGCAGGTCCTCGAGGAGCAGCACGCCAAAATGAAGGCGCTGCACGACCAGATGAAGGCCTCCGGACAGAAGCCCTCGTTCGAGCAGATGAAGGCCACTCGAGTGCAGATGCACACGCAGACGCTCGCGGCCATCAAGCCTCTGTTGAGCGCCGATCAGTACAAGAAGTTCGTGATTCTCTCCGAGCACCCGAGCGGTCCGCGCCCGAGCTGGCGGCACGCTCCGGTCAGCGCACCTCCCGCGAGCCAGTGAGGCGCACCGAGCCTCAAGAGACTCGGGGAAGCTCGCACAGCTCGTACCGACCGGCCTCGTAGCTAAGATAGCTGCCCTGCTCGTACCACGCGCCGAGCACGATGCGCTGCGCCGGCACATCGTCGAGGAGCATCTCGTGCACCGCCGGTCTGTGCGTGTGGCCGTGGATGAGGCGACGCACGCCGGTGGCGCGCATCGCCGCGACGACGGCATTCGGGTTCGTATCCATGATGTTGGGCACGACGCGCGCTGTATGCGCGCGGCTGCCCGCCCGCGCCCGATCCGCGAGCGCGGCGCGCGTCTCGACCGGTAGTGCCAGAAAGCGGCGCTGACGCACGGGGTCACGCACGATCGAGCGCAGCTCCTGATAGGAGCTGTCATCGGTGCACAGCGCATCACCGTGCGTCACGAGTACGCGCTCGCCATCGAACTGCGCAACGAAGGGATCGGGAAGCAGCGTACAGCCGGTGCGGCGCGCGAAGCGCTCGCCGAGCAGAAAGTCGCGGTTGCCGTGCAGGACGAAGCAGGCCACGCCGCCGCGGGTGAGCGCGGCGAGCGCGCTCAGGATGCGGTCTTTTTTTGGCTCCGGATCGTCATCGCCGATCCACACCTCGAACAGGTCACCGAGGATGTACAGAGCCTCGGCGCGCGCGGCCCGAGTCTGCAGGAAATCGAGAAACTGCTCCGTCGCTGCGTCCGTCCCGGCATCGAGGTGCACATCGGAGACAAAGAGCCGGGGCACGGCGGCTCGCTATTTGGGCGACAGCACCGACTCTCCGGAGGCCGGCCGGGCGATCTCCGGCTTGCCGGTCTGCGCAGGCGTTGCGGCATCGAGGAGCTCGACCTTCTCGATGATGACGGGCTTCAAGGGGGCGTCGCTCTTGAACGGCCCCACGCTTCCGGTGGGCGTGACACCGATCCGATCGACCACGTCCATGCCCTCGATGACGCGGCCGAAAACGGTATACCCCCAGCGCGTCGGCAGGGGATCGAGCTCGGCGTTATCCACGAGATTGACGTAGAACTGACAGTTGCCCGAGTGCGGTGATTCACTGCGCGCAAGGCCGACCGTGCCGCGCTTGTTCTGCAGCCCATTGCCGGCCTCGTTGAAGACCGCGGCGTGCACGGGCCGCAGCTGATCATCGACCGCCGCATAGCCGCCGCCCTGAACCACGAAGTTGTTGATCACGCGATGAAAGAGGGTCTGGGTGTATTGACCCTCCTGCACGTACTTCAAGTAATTGGCGACCGTGAGCGGCGCGCGATCGGGGCGCAGTTCGATGACGAAATCCCCCATGTTGGTGCTCACGCGAACGCGTGGATTGGGATCGGCATGTGCAGGGGCGCCGAGCGCAAGCATCCATAAGGCGACGCCGCCCCCCATCAGGCAGCTCGTAAGTCTCACCATTAAATCGAACCTCCGTGCGACGGCGCAGGATTCTAGCCTTTCCCGTAACATTATCCGAATGCCCGAAGCCGCGCTGACCGTGACCCGCTTTGCCCCGAGCCCCACCGGTGACCTGCATGTAGGCAACGCGCGCACGGCTTTGTTCAACCTCCTGCTGGCCCGCCGCGCGCATGGTCGCTTCCTGCTGCGCATCGAGGACACCGATCTCGAGCGCAGCCTGGATGAATATCGCGAGCGCCAGCTCGCCGACCTGCGCTGGCTCGGTCTCGAGTGGGATGCCGGGCCGGATCGGGAGGATGCTCGCGGGCCTTACCGGCAGCAGTTGCGGACCGAGCTGTATGCGAGCTACTTCGCAGCGCTCGAGCGAACGGGCCAGGCCTATCCGTGCTTCTGCTCGACCCTCGAGCTCGACATCGCGCGCCGAACCCAGCTCGCGGCCGGCCGCCCGCCGCGTTACTCCGGCACCTGTCGCGAGCTCTCGCCCGAGCAGCAGACCCTGAAGCGCGCCCAGGGCATCGCACCCACACTGCGCTTTCGGGTGCCGGGGGGCCGCCGCGTCGAGTTCGTCGACTTCGTGCACGGTCCACAGAGCTTTCTGAGTGAGGATATCGGGGATTTCATCGTGCGCCGTGCCGACGGTGCGGCGGCCTTCCTCTTCAGCAACGCCCTCGACGATGCGCTGATGGGTGTCACGCACGTGCTGCGCGGCGATGATCACCTCACCAACACGCCACGGCAGCTCATGCTGCTCGAAGCGCTCGAGCTGACCGCGCCGCGCTACGGGCACGTCTCGCTGCTCCTCGGCACGGATGGGGCGCCGCTGTCGAAACGTCATGGCGCGACGAGCGTCAGGGCGTATCGCGAGCGTGGCTACACGCCGGGCGCGCTCCTGAATCATCTTTTCCGTCTGGGACACTCCACGAGCGAGCACGGCTTCCTGAGCCTCGAGCAGATGGCGCGTCACTTCGATCCGCATCACCTCGGTCGCGCGCCGGCGCATTTCGAGGAATCGCAGCTTGAGGTGTGGCAAAAGGAGTCCGTGCAGCGCATGTCGCCCGAGGAGGCGCGTGCCTGGCTTTCCGAGGTGCTGCCGGGAGAGATCGGCGCCGAGCGGCTGCGTGCATTCTTGAGCGCCACGCTGCCGAACATCGTACTGCCCGCCGATGCACGGCTGTGGGTGGATGTCGTCTTCGGGCCTGCGCCCGAGCTCGACGCCGACGGCGCTCAGGTGGTCAAGGAGGCAGGGCCCGAATTTTTCGGTGCGGCTGCGCGGGCGGTCACGGCGAGCGGCAACGAGCTGCCGGCGATCGTGGCGGCCGTGCGGGAGGCGACCGGCCGCAAGGGCGGAGCGCTGTATATGCCCCTGCGTTTTGCCTTGACGGGGCGGGCGCACGGACCTGAGCTTGCACCGCTCCTGAAGGCCATGACTGCGCAATCGGTGCGTGAGCGTCTCGCGCGTTTCGCATGAGTGACGCCATGAGCAGCGCGATCCGCATCCACAACTCGCTCACGGGACGCAAGGAAACGCTCGAACCCTTCGAGCCTGGGCGCATCGGCATGTATGTCTGCGGTGACACGGTCTACGACCTGTGCCACATGGGACATGCCCGCTCGAAGCTGGTTTTCGATGTGGTACGCCGCTACCTCACGTACCGGGGCTTGCGCGTCACATTCGTACGCAACATCACGGACATCGACGACAAGATCATCGCGCGGGCCGCGGAGCGTGGACAGGATATCGGTGCTTTCACCGAACACTACATCCGCGAAATGCACCGCGACTATGACGCCTTGGGGATTCTGCGGCCGGATCATGAGCCGCGGGCGACGCAGCACATCGCGGGCATGATCGCGATGACCGGCCGGCTGATCAAGCTCGGCTATGCCTATGTCGCGAGCAACGGCGATGTCATGTACTCGGTCGCGCACTTTGCGGCGTACGGACAGCTCTCGGGCGAGCGGCTTGGCAGAGCTGCGCGCCGGTGAGCGCGTGGAGATCGACACTGCGAAGCGCGACCCACTCGATTTCGTGCTGTGGAAGCAGTCGAAACCCGGCGAGCCCGCGTGGCCCTCACCGTGGGGGCCGGGTCGCCCCGGCTGGCATATCGAGTGTTCGGCCATGTCGCAGGAGCTGCTCGGCACTCACTTCGACATCCATGGCGGTGGCATGGATTTGAAGTTCCCGCATCATGAGAACGAGATCGCGCAGTCGCGCGCCGCGAGCGGCGACAGCTTCGCGCGCCTGTGGATGCACAACGGGTTTTTGACCATCGACGACGAGAAGATGTCGAAGTCGCTCGGCAACTTCTTCACCATCCGCGACGTGCTCAAGATCGTGCGCCATCCGGAGGTGATCCGTTACTTCGTGATCTCGAGTCATTACCGCGGTCCGGTGAGCTATTCGCTCGAGCAGCTCGCACAGGCCGATACCGCGCTCACTCGTCTGCACACGGCCGTGCGTGAAGTGGCCGCACTGGCCGATCCCCCGGGTCAGCTCGTACACGCAGCAGTTTCGCGACGCGATGGATGATGATTTCAATACGCCCGAAGCGCTTGCAGTGCTGCAGACGCTGGCGCGCGCTGCAAACTCTGCGAAGGATCGCGGCGCCGCGCGCGAGGCCTCGGCCCACGCGGCGGAGTTGCGGGCGCTCGCGCAGGTCTTGGGACTCGAGCGTTTCGCGGATGCCGACTGGGCGAAGCGCGCGCCGGCTCAGGCTGCGGCGAGCGCTGAATCGGCAGCGACGCTGAACGCGGCCCAAGTCGAAGAGCAGATCAATCTGCGCCACACCGCCCGTCAGCGCCGGGACTTCAAGGAAGCCGACCGGATTCGCGATGAGCTCGCGCGGGCCGGCATCGTCCTCGAGGATCGACCGGGCGGCAAGACGGACTGGCGCCGCGACTGACTCGAGGCGAATCGGCGCGGCGTCTCAGGCGCGCAGGTCCTGATTCTCCGGGTCGTAGGGAGATTCCTGCACCACGGTCGCAGGCTTCGTCTGCCCCAGAATCTGGATGTCGAGCGGCGTGCCGACGGCTGCGAAGTCCGCCTTCACGTAGCCGATCGCGAGACTCTTGCGCAGGCAGTGCCCGTAGTAGCCCGAGGTGGCCCGGCCGACCATGCGCTTGTCACGGTCGAAGAGCGGCTCATTGCCAAGAGGATCCGCATCGGTGACACCGTGCACCTCGAGTGTGACGAAACGGTTCGGCACTCCAGCTGCGAGCTGTCGCTCGAGGGCCTCACGTCCGAAGAACGGACCCTTCTTCATGCGCACGAACCGATCGAGGCCCGCCTCGAAGGGTGTGTAATCCGGCGTCAGGTCGCTGCCCCACATGCGATAGGACTTCTCCATTCGCAGAGATTCCATGGCACGCATACCCACCATGCCGATTCCATAGGCGTGCCCGAGCTCGAACAGCGCATCGAACAAGTGGTGCGCATATTCGATGGGAAAGTGCAGCTCCCAGCCGAGTGCACCGACGAAATTCACCCGCAGGACGTGTACGTCGACTGCGAGACCGACTTCGAGCGTCTGGGCCGTGAGCCAGGGGAAGGCTGCGTTGTCGAGCGGCGCATCGATGAGCTGCGCAAGGAGCTCGCGCGAGCGGGGCCCGGCGACGACGAAGCAACCGCGTGCGCTCGTGACGTTGCGCAGCTCCACGGAGCCGTCGCGCGGCAGCTGCTTGCGCAAAAAGTCGCTGTCGTAGCGCTCGGCGGCTCCGGCGCTCACGACATAGAACTGCTGCTCGCCCGTCTTCGTGATGGTGAATTCGGAGCGGATACCGCCGCGTCGGGTCAATGCGTGCGAGAGCGCGAGTCGGCCGATGCGCGTAGGTACCTTATTGGCGACCAGTGAGTCGAGCCACGCCTCGGCGCCGGGGCCGCTGATCTCGTGTTTCGTGAACGGCGTAAGATCGATCACGCCGATGCGCTCGCGCATGGTGCGGCACTCGTTGCCGACGTGGGTGAAATAGTTGGAGCGGCGGAAGCTCCACACGTCCCGGCGCTCGACACCTTGGGGCGCGAACCAGTTGGCGCGCTCCCAACCATAGCGCTGACCCCAGACCGCGCCCATCCGATCCAGCCGACCGTAGACGGGACTCGTCTTGGCCGGACGCGCATCGGCGCGTTCCTCGTCGGGGAAGTGGATGGTGAAGACGTTGCGGTAGGTTTCCTCGTTCTTCCTCACCACATAGCGCTTGCCGGCATAGGCCCCGAAGCGTCGTGGATCCGCCGCCAGCAGGTCGATTCCGGGCTCGCCCTCGACGATCCATTCCGCGAGCTGCCAGCCTGCGCCGCCGGCGGCCGTGATACCGAAGCTATGGCCCTCGTTGAGCCAGATGTTGGGGACGTCCCACGCCGGCCCGATGAGAGGACTGCCATCGGGCGTGTAGGCAATGGGGCCATTGATGATGTCCTTGATGCCGCAGTGCTCGAGCGCCGGTACGCGGCGCATGGCGGCCTCGACATGCGGGAGCAGCCGGTCGAGATCGCCTGGGAAGAGGCTGCGACCGAACCACTCCGGAACACCGTCGGCGAAGCGCGCGGGCGCGCCTTTCTCGTACGGACCCAATATCCAGCCCATGCGCTCCTCGCGCAGGTAGTAGGACTTGTCGGACTCGCGCAGCACTGCGAGCTCACGTCCACCGCCCTGGCGATAGGCTTTGAGCTCGGCGGACTCGTCATAGACGATGTATTGATGCTCGACCGGAATCGAAGGAATGCTGAGACCGAAGAGGCGACCCGTTTGGCGCGCGTAGTTGCCGGTGGCACAGACCACGTGCTCGGCGGTGATGTCACCCCGATTGGTACCGAGGCGCCACTCGCCGGAGTGCGTGCGCGTGACCGACGTGACCTCGGTGTGCTCGTAGATCTCGGCGCCCGCGCTGCGCGAGGCCTTGCGCAGCGCCATCGTCAGATCGGCCGGGGCAATGTGTCCGTCGTCGGGATGATAGAGCGCCCCAATGATCGCAGGTGTTTCCGCCGTTCCGCCGAGCTCGACGAGCGGCCACAGACGCTTCACCTGTGCGGGGCTGATGACCTCGAAGGGCACGCCAATGGTGTTCGCCGTTCCGCAATATTTCTGATACTCGTCCATCCGTTCGCGGCAGGTGGCCAGCCGCAGGTTGCCGGTGACGTGGAAGCTCACGTCCTGGCCGGTCTCGCCCGGCAGCCGCTTGTAGAGATCCACCGAATACTTGTGCAGCTGACCGACGGTGTAGCTCATGTTGAAAAGCGGCAAGAGCCCCGCCGCGTGCCAGGTGGATCCGGCGGTCAGCTCCGCGCGCTCGATCAGCGCCACGTCGGTCCAGCCTTTCTTCGTGAGGTGATAGAGCGTGCTCACGCCCACCACACCGCCCCCGATCACCGCGACTCGAACATGCGTTTTCACGACGGACTCTCCGATCTAGGCTGGATCGACATCGAAGGCGGCCTCTGCCAGGAGGTTTGAAACATAGCTTGCGAACGAGCGCCACACCTCAAGATGAAAGGCCTCTGCAGCGGTTCGCCACAGCACGATGTCGGCCTTGCCGAGCAGGGTGCGCGTGCAGGTACCTGGCGGAAAGTCCTCCGGATCAAGGCTCAGGGGACAGCCGGCGCTGAGGAGCGTCGCCGCATGGGCCGCGCGTATCTCCAGCGCGACTTGTCGATGGCTGACATCGACGAGGGAATGCGGCAGCCCCGCGAGCGCCCGTTCGAGCGCGGGCCCCAGGCTTGAGCCGTGGGTGAGAGGAGCGAGCAGCAGGTACTCATCCGGCCCGAGCCAGAGCACTGCACAGTCTCTACCGCTCTCGCTTCGAGAGCTCCCGGTCGGCAGCGCGACTCCGAGAGGCACGCTCGCAGCCGCGAGTGCCGCAGAGCCCGCGCGCAAGATCCAACGCGATGCTGCGGGCAGGAGGCGCACACCGGCGACTGCACCGATTTCGGGTTGGCGTCGCGACTGGCTAAGATCAGGCATGAAGCCGGCTCCCGCCGCTGTCGTAGAACACGGGCGATGTGACCTCAACGGCAATGTCCCGATCCGGCATCGGAACATACAGCGTCTGACCCATTCTGGCGCGGCCACCGGCAACGAGAGCGAGCGCGATCGAGCGGCCGAGCTGTGCGCTGTAATACGAGGAGGTGACGTGCCCGAGCGGCCGGAAGGGAGGCCGTGCGCCCGCTTCGCGCGCGATCTGAGCGCCTTCCTCGAGCACCACCGCCGGGTCCGCCGTCGCAAGACCGACGAGCTGTTTGCGTGAGGGGGCGCTCATCGCCGGGCGCATGAGCGAGCGCTTGCCGACGAAGTCCGGCTTTGCCTTGCCGATCGTCCAGGCGAGGCCTGCGTCATCGGGCGTGACGGTGCCGTCAGTGTCCTGACCTACGATGATGTAGCCCTTTTCGGCGCGCAGCACGTGCATGGTCTCGGTTCCGTACGGTGCCATGCCATGCGAACGGCCCGCTTCAAAGATCGCCTCCCAGACTGCGCCGCCATAATCGGCTGGAACGTTGAGCTCGAAGCCCAGCTCGCCGCTGAAGCTCACGCGGAAAACTAACAGGGGAACGCCTGCGATGCGACCGCGTGCCACACTCATGTGCGGCAGCGCTTGAGGGCCAAGATCGATGTCCTCGATGAGTCCCTCCAATACCTTGCGCGCGTTCGGCCCTTGCACGGCGATCACGGCCCACTGCTCCGTTGTGGAGGTCAGCCAAACCTCAAGCTCCGACCACTCCGTCTGCAGATAGTCCTCCATGAGCGCGAGGACGCGTGCCGCCCCGCCGGTCGTCGTCGTGACGTGAAAGCGATCCTCGGCGATGCGCGCGACGACGCCGTCATCGTAGATGAAGCCATCCTCACGCAGCAGGACGCCATACCGGCAGCGACCCACGCCGAGGCTCGACCAGGCATTCACGTACATCCGGTTCATGAACGTGACGGCGTCCTTGCCGACGACCTCGATCTTGCCGAGCGTCGAAGCATCGAAAATCCCGCAGCTGCGGTGCACCGCGAGACACTCGCGCGCGACGCAGTCGCGCATGTCCTCGCCCGCCTGCGGGAAATATCGCGCCCGCTTCCACAGGCTCACATCCTCGAACACGGCGCCGGCCTGCACGGCCCAGCCGTGTGTGGGAGTGGTCCGCACCGGATCGAAGAGCTCACCGCGCGCGCACCCGGCGAAAGCCCCGAACGTGATCGGCGTATACGGCATCCGAAAGGTCGTCAGTCCCACTTCGGCGATTGGGCGCTCGAGGTGGCGCGCCACGAACGCGAGCGCATTGATGTTTGACGTCTTGCCCTGGTCCGTCGCCATTCCAGTCGTCGTGTAGCGCTTCACGTGCTCGATCGAGCGAAACCCTTCGCGTGCCGCAAGCAGCAGATCCTTGCTCGTGACATCGTTCTGCCAGTCCACGAAGGCGCGGCCGGTGCTCTGGCCGACTGGAGTGCGCAGCGTCCCGGCCGCCGCGGGAGCCGACGCCGCAGAGACAGCGATGTGCGCTGGTGCAGCTGACGTGCCTGACGCGCCCGGGCTGCGCTCGAGCGCCGCGGCTGCCGCGGCGGCGCCGGCCGCGACACCGTCGGCAAGTACATCATCGAGGCCGTACACGCCGCGACAGGCGCCGGCAGAGCGTGTGCGCTCCGCGGCCCCGGCGGGCAGGAAGGCCTGCGCATCCTCGTGCCACGCGAGCTTGCCGCGCGATTGAGAGTGCAGATGCACGCTCGGTGTGAAGCCTCCCGACATGAGGACGAGATCACACGCAAGGGTCCTTGGTGAGTCGATGATGCGGTCCGCATCATCGAGACGCGCGAGGCGGATCGCGCTCACGCGCAGCCGGCCTCGCGTGCCGAGCACGGTTGAGCCTGCATGCACATCAAGACCCGCGCGGCGGGCCGCGGCTTCCAGCGGGCCCTGCGTATGCGTACGTACGTCTGCGATCGCAACGATGTGGATCCCTGCCGCGTGCAGATCCAGCGCCGCCCGGTAGGCTTCATCGCAGCTCGTCACGAGCACAGCGCGCGAGCCGGGCTGCACGGCGTAGCGATTGAGATAGGTGCGGGCCGCACCCGCGAGCATGATGCCGGGGCGATCGTTGCCCGGAAAAACGAGCGGCCTCTCGATCGCTCCCGTGGCGAGCACGACCTCGCGAGCGCGCACCTGCCAGGTTCGCTCGCGTGGGCGCTCGGGCTGCGGTGCGGACAGATGGTCAGTGAGGCGCTCATTGAGGCCGATGAGGTTGTGCGGGAAATAGCCGAAGGCGGTGGTGCGCGCGAGCAGCCTGACACGCGGGTGACGCGCGAGGCGTGCGAGTGCGCCTTCGAGCCATGTGGATGCGGAGCTGTCCTCGATGGCCTGTGCGCCGGGCCCGCTGCCTTCGCTCAGCAGTGAGCCACCGAGCTCCGCCTGCTCATCGCACAGGATGACCCGGGCGCCGGCATCCGCCGCGGTCTGCGCCGCAGCGAGCCCGGCCGCACCTGCCCCGACGATGAGTACGTCGCAATGCGCATATCGGTTCGAGTAGCGATCCGGATCCGCGCGGGTGGGGGCCCGCCCGAGGCCGGCAGCGGCTCGGATGTAGGGCTCGTACAGCGACTTCCACGCCCGGCGCGGCCACATGAAGGTCTTGTAGTAAAAGCCTGCGGGGATGATCGGTGCGATGAGGTCGCTCAGCGCGCCGAGGTCGAACCTCAAGCTCGGCCAGCGATTCTGGCTCTGTGCTTGAAGTCCGTCGAACACTTCCACCTGCGTCGCGCGCAGATTCGGGGTGTAGCGCGCATCGTCGCGGCGCACGCTGACCAGCGCGTTCGGCTCCTCCGAGCCTGCCGCCACGATGCCGCGTGGACGATGGTATTTGAACGAGCGGCCCACGAGATGGCGGCCCTGGGCGAGCAGCGCCGAGGCCAGCGTGTCACCTGCGAATGCATCCAGCGGGCGCCCGTCGAACTCGAGCTGGCACGGCCGTCCCCGATCGATGCGGCCGCCACTCGCGACTCGGAATGGTGCCTTCATGGCGGCCGCGGGCGAGGCTCGCCCACCTTGTACGTCGCCAGGAAGCGGTCAGTGGACGTGTCGCGCAGGGCGTTGAAGAAGCGCCCGCAGCCACGCGTGTGGCGCCAGCGCTCGGCGTGCACACCCTTCGGGTTGGTGCGCAGGTAGAGGTAGTCCGCCCATTCCTGCGGCTCGGTCGCACTGGGAACGGCGGGTCGAGCAATGTGTGCCTGGCCTCCATAGGCAAACTCGATCTCGGGTCGCTCGCCACAGAAGGGACAAGGAATGAGGAGCATGGCCGAGCTCAGTGCGCGACTGCGGCTGCGGCCGCCTCATCGATGAGCTCGCCGTCGCGAAAGCGCTCGATGGTGAAGGGCGCGTTGATCGGATGCGGCTCATCGTGTGCGATGGTCCAGGCAAAGACGTGCGCCGAGCCCGGCGTTGCCTTGAAGCCGCCCGTGCCCCAGCCGCAGTTGACATACAGGCCCGGTACCGATGTTTTGGCGATGATGGGCGAGCGATCCGGCGTCACATCGACGATGCCGCCCCAGTTGCGCAGCATCCGCATCCTGCGAAACATGGGAAAGAGCTCGCAGATGGCCTCCAGGGCATGGGCGCTGATGTGCAGCGCGCCGCGCTGGGTATAGGAGGTATAGGCGTCCGTGCCCGCGCCGATCACGAGCTCGCCCTTGTCCGACTGACTGATGTAGGCATGGATCGTGTTCGACATCACGACGCAGGGAAAAACGGGCTTGATGGGCTCTGAGACGAGCGCCTGCAGCGGATAGCTCTCGAGCGGCAGGCGCACCCCGGCCATCGCCATGATGACGCTCGTGTGGCCGGCCGCGGCGACGCCGACTTTGCGAGCGCGCACCAGCCCGCGTGTGGTCTCGAGTGCCTCGATGGCTCCGCGCCGCATTGCACCGCAAGCCCGTGACCTCGCAGTTCTCGACGATGTCGACGCCCAAGGCATCGGCGGCGCGGGCATAGCCCCAGGCAACGGCATCGTGCCGCGCGGTTCCACCGCGTCGCTGCAGAGCCGCTCCGAGCACGGGGTAGCGGATGTCGCCGATGTTCAGCGGCGGGCAGTAGGCTTTCGCCTCCTGGGGCGTGAGCCACTCGTTGTCGACGCCGCTTGCGCGGTTGGCATGCACATGACGCTTGCCGCTTTGTACATCGTGCACCGTGTGGGCGAGCATCATCACGCCTCGTGGCGAGAACATGACGTTGTAGTTGAGTGCGCCACTTAAGTGCTCCCACAGCTTGAGCGCGTGGTCGTACAGGGCGGCACTCTCGGCGTAGAGGTAGTTGGAGCGGATGATGGTGGTATTGCGCCCCGTGTTGCCGCCGCCGATCCAGCCTTTCTCGAGCACCGCGACACGGCCGACGCGATGCTCGCTCGCCAGGTAGTACGCGGTGCCGAGGCCATGTCCTCCGCCGCCGACGATGACCACGTCGTACTCGCCCTGGGGCGCAGCGCGCCGCCACTGCTCGGGCCAGCCTCGCTGGCCGGTCAGGCCGCGCTTCAGGAGCTGCAGGGCGGAAAAACGTTGCATGGGTCAGGTCGGGGTTGGGCTCGGGCTCGGGGTTGGCGTGGGCCGTGCGCCATGATGGCCGCGCCGGCGCAGGGGGACGAGCACGGGCACGCCGACACGCTTGAAGAAATGCGACACGACCCACAGGGTGGCGCGCCTCATCAAGTCCATGCCGCAAATTGATCAGTCCCGGGGTGGGGCGGTGACCATACTGGTCGATCGGTGGCCACCGCAGCTCTCAGCGAGGTATCCCATGGAGGAGCAGCAGGTTCATACGGCACGCGCTCGGCGTCCAAGCGGTCGCGACGCGAAGATCGCCGCGCGCACGGCGCGCAGCGCGGCCTCGATTCCTTACATCACCCGCAAGATTCCGTACTACGAGGTGCTGAGCGCGGAAGGGTTGGAGCTGCTCGAGCACAACGCCGACACGATTCTCGAGGAGATCGGCATCGACTTTCGAGACGATGCCGAGGCACTTGAGCTCCTGCGCGGCCGCCGGCGCCGATGTGCGCGGCGAGCGCGTGCATTTCCCGCGCGGCATGTGCCGCAGCATCGTGCGACGCTCCGCGCCGAGGGAGTTCACGCAGCACGCGCGCAACCCCGCGCGCAGCGTGGTCATCGGCGGCAACCGCACCGTGTTCGCGCCCGCCTACGGCTCGCCGTTCGTGCGCAACATCGACGACGGACGACGCTACGCGCGCATCGAGGATTTCCGCAATTTCGTGAAGCTCGCGTACATGGCGACCTCACTGCACCACTCCGGCGGAACGATCTGCGAGCCGGTGGATCTGCCGGTCAACAAGCGGCACTTCGATATGGTGTACACCCATATGAAGTACAGCGACAAGCCGTACATGGGATCGGTCACGCATCCTGAGCGGGCGCGCGACACCGTCGAGATGACGAAGATCCTGTTCGGCGATCAGTTCATCGATCCGACGACGGGCAAGCCGCGCACGTGCATCATCAGCCTCATCAACGCGAACTCGCCGCTGACGTGGGATGCGACCATGCTCGGCGCCCTCAAGGTCTACGCGCGTGCCAATCAGGCGACCATCGTGACGCCCTTCATCCTCGCGGGCGCGATGTCCCCGGTGACGGTCGCGGGCACCGTCGCCCAGACCCTGGCCGAGTCGCTCGCCGGGATGGCGCTCGCGCAGCTCGTGAACCCCGGGGCACCGGTGGTGATGGGCAGCTTTGCATCCTCTTTATCGATGCAATCGGGTGCGCCGACGTTCGGGACGCCCGAGCCTGCGCTCGTCCTGTACGCCATGGCCGCGCTCGCGCGGCGCCTCGAGGTGCCGTTTCGTTCGGGCGGGGCACTGTGCGCCTCGAAGATCGCAGACGGCCAGGCCGCATTCGAGTCGGCAAACACGATGATTCCTACCTGCCTCGCCGGAGTGAATTTCGTGCTGCACACCGCCGGCTGGCTCGAGGGTGGCCTTTCCATGGGCTACGAGAAGTTCGTGATGGATGCCGATCAGGCCGGGATGATGCACACGCTGCTGAATGGCGTGGATCTCTCGGAGAACGGCCAGGCTCTCGATGCCATCCGAGAAGTCGGTCCGGGCAAGCACTTCCTGGGCTGCGCTCACACCCAGGCAAACTTTCAGACGGCCTTCTATCGCTCGCCGCTTGCGGACAACAACAGCTTCGAGCAGTGGGAGTCCGAGGGCGGCACGGACATGGCGCAGCGTGCGAACGCGTACTGGAAGAAGCAGCTCGCACAGTACGAGGCGCCGCCGATGGATCCGGCCGTCGATGAGGCTCTGCTCGATTACATCAAGCGCCGCAAGGATTCGTTCGCGGACTCCAACGTCTGAGGCGGCCTGCAGCTCGATGCGATCACCGGCTCGCGCGATGGCGTGAGAGCGAGAACCGCAAAGGCCGTCGCGGCATCGTCCATGAATCGGGCAGATGGATCGAAGAGCCGATCGTGATGCCGATTAAGTGAGGCTGCCAGCCATCGACCGCTCCAAAGACCCTGCTGGCCGATGAGCCAGATGCGTGCGCGCTCCATCCGCACGTCTTGCCGCCAACCCGTATCACGCAGCGCAAGCAGAATGAGGCCAGTTGCGAAGCCGTCGCTTCGCGTGACGAGTGGCGAGCCATCTCGCGGCTTCCACGTGCCAAGGAGAGTCCCGGTGGACCACCCGCCGTCGGCCCTTTGACTCTTCCAGATCTCCGCAATCAGCGCGCTGCGCCGATCGCAATCGAGTAACCCCGGCAGGCGGGTCGATGCCCAAAGCAGCATGATGCGATTGAGCGTTGACTGGGCGGGATAGGTGCGGATGAGGTAGCCTCGCAGCGCGGCGAGCGGAGCTTGTATCGCCGCCGACGCACGATAGTCCTCGGGCGCTGTCCCGACCGCGAGGGCGGCCAGCACCGCACCGTAGTAGGCTGAGTCGTAAGCCTCCCAGGGCTCGTTGTTGAACTCGATCCACGGCCACGCCCCTGCGCTTGCGCCGCTCCTCTCCTGCAGCGACCACATCTGCTCGAGCGCCGAGCGCGTCGTCGCGCTCAAATGTCCGTGCCGCTTGTCATCGCTTGCGAGGATGAGCGCATTCAATACCGCTTCGGTAGCGCGTGATGCCGATGCCTGGTTTGGGTAGTAGGGCTTCACCACCGACCAGAGGGTCACGCGGCGCGTCACGTTCTCAAGGAGCAGGCGTTGCGGGGCCGGCGTGCTCGCAGCTGCAAAGCTCAGTGCGGGTCGCGCCAAGGCGTAGGGTAATGCCGTATGGCAGGAGATGCAGAAGGTGCCCTCATCGCGCTGTGCTCTTTGCCAGCGCGACCACCACGCTTCGCGCGCATCGAGATAGCGCGCCGCGCGCCCCGGATTCCAGGTCTCGTGGGCGCGCTGCGAGCAGGCCCAGAGCGAGGCCCCGAGCGCGAGCGCGCCGAGCAATCGCCAACGCTGGTGCCTGAAAGTCACGGCTCAGTTGCTCCTGCTCGGGGCCTCGATCGGAGCGCAGTTCGTACGCCCCGACATCACGCAGTCCTGAAGCCGGGCCGCATCACGCAGCACGTGCACCAAGACCAGACCACCGAGAACCAAAAGGAGCACGACGGCGAGGCCGATGAGCGCGCCTCGGCGTGGGTCTGGCCCGCGCGGTCCCTGAGGCCGTCGGGCGCTGGGCCGGAACTCAAGCAACACCCTGTGTCCTCGTACGCTCGGCTCGCATGGCTGGCCGTCATTTTAGCCTCCGCCGCCTGAATTGCTTTGCCGCGACCCCCTATGTAGACTTACAACCATGGGTAAAGATCGCGACGTGAGGATCTCACTGCAGACATTGCGCGTGCTCGAGGCGTTTCTGGAGAGCCCGACCGATCAGCTCGCCGGTGCCGATGTGCAAAAGCGCAGCGGGCTGGCATCGGGAACGCTGTACCCGATCTTGTTGCGGCTCGAGGCAGCCGGCTGGTTCGTCAGCCGCTGGGAGACGATCGATCCGGTGAGCGCAGGGCGGCCCCGCCGACGCCTCTATCGTCTGACCCCGGGCGGACTCACGCGCGCGAGCGAGATCTTCGCGAGTTTCGGAAGAGGTGTGCCCGCATGAAAGCACGCGACGCCCGAGAGGATATCGCTCAGGGATTGATCCGCTACGCGGCACGCAAGGCGCCGCCTTCACTGTCCGAGCGGCTGCAGGAAGAGTGGTCGGCCGATCTCGGCGCGCGTCCAGGCCCTTGGGCACGAGTGCGATTTGCGCTCGGCTGCTGCTGGGCAGCACGCGTTCTCAACTACGAGGCGGGCGCGGCCGCCGCCGCGAGCACCGCCGCGTGCGCACCGAGTGGCAATAAGGTGGTCATCGCATCGGGTCATCACGATGCTGCGTTCTTTTCGCGCCGGACGCTGATTCTCATGTTGATCATCGGCCTGCATGCCGCGCTGATCTATGGCTTTGCAAACGGGCTCGCTCATACGATGGCGGTCGCGCTCACCAGTCCTCTGGACACGATCGTCATCGAGAATGTGCGTCACCACGATGAGCCACCGCCGCCGCCTGCGCCGAAGTTCGTGCCGCCGCACGTCGATGTACCAGCACCGGATCTCTCGCTCGAGGTACCTGTCGACCCGGACCGCACGACTTTAATCCCCGCGACCGACGGTCCCCCGCAGCCACCGAAGGTTGCTCCCACAAAGATGATCGATCGCGTCGTCGGCGGTCCAGGCAAGGGATTTCCGAATACGGACGACTACTATCCCATGGCTTCGCGGCGGCTCGGCGAGACTGGGGTCGCGACGGTGCACGCCTGCGTGGACTCCAAGGGCGTGCTCAGCGGCGCGCCCACCATCGTGCAGTCATCGGGCAGTGCACGGATCGATCAGGGTGCACTCAAGCTCGCGCAGGCGGGATCCGGACGCTACCGCCCGACGACCGAAGATGGCGCACCGGTGAGCTCCTGCTACGCATTTCGTGTCCGATTCACGATGCACGACTGATCGTCTGTCGGATTGCGCGGCTTGCCAAGCCGTGCCGCACGCTGCAATGTGCGCGTCTCCACCGGGTCGGAGATCACCATGCGCACCGCAAGTTGGGCTGTCTGTTGTTTGCTTCTCGGTAGCGAGGCGGCGGCGCTGGCACAGGAGGCACCGATGCCACCGCTGCGTCCCGATCAGGTGAGCTTCCGCGCGTTGTATCAGGAACTCGTCGAGACCAACACCACACTGTCCTCCGGCAGCTGCACGCTCGCAGCCGAGCGCATGGCGGCGCATCTCAAGTCGGCGGGCTTCAAGGATGAGGATGTCACTCTCTTCTCCACGCCTGAGCATCCGAAGGAAGGTGGTCTGGTCGCGGTTCTGCACGGGCGCTCGAAGAGCGCAAAGCCGATGCTGCTCCTCGGTCATCTCGATGTGGTGGAAGCCAAGCGCGAGGACTGGACGCGCGATCCATTCAAGCTCATCGAAGAAAACGGGTATTTCTTTGCCCGCGGCACGAGCGACATGAAGGCGATGGATGCGACCTGGGTTGATACGCTCATGCGCTTCAAGCAGAGCGGATTTCAGCCGAAGCGCTCCATCAAGCTTGCCCTGACTTGCGGCGAGGAAACGACGTACGCATTCAACGGAGCTGAATGGCTTTCGAAGAACCATCCCGCTTGGATCTCGGCGGCCTTCGCGCTCAACGAAGGAGGGGGAGGGCGCACCGACGGCCACGGCAAGATCCTGGTTCAGTCGATCCATGTGGGCGAGAAGGCGGCACAGAACTATACGCTTGAGACCACCAACCCCGGCGGTCACAGCTCCATACCGATCCGCGACAATGCCATCTATGAGCTTGCCGATGCACTTGCGAAGGTCCGGGACTACGAGTTCCCAGTGAAGTTCACGGATACGACGCGCGCGTATTTGGCCAAGGCGGGCGCGGCGCGTGGCGATGACCTCGGACGCGCAATGATGGCGCTTGCAAAGAATCCGCAGGACACCGCCGCCGAGGCGACCGTCTCCAAGGATCGTTCCTATCACAGCATGCTGCGCACGACCTGCGTCGCGACGCTGCTGAGCGGTGGCCACGCCAACAACGCACTGCCGCAGCGCGCGGATGCGAACGTCAACTGCCGCATCTTCCCCGGCGAGACGGTCGAGTCGACCCAGGCCGCGCTCGAAGCCGCGATCGCGGATAAGAATCTCAAAGTGACACCGGTGCCGCCGATCCGCCCGCTTGCGAAGTCGCCCCCCCTTGATCCGAAGATCATCGGGCCCGCGGAGAAGCTCGTCGCCAAGTACTTCCCCGGCGTGCCGCTCATTCCCTCGATGGGCACCGGCGCAACCGACGGCATCTACCTGGAGGCGATCGGCATTCCGGTCTACGGCGCGCCGGGCGGCTGGGGTGATCCCGACGGCAACGGCGCGCACGGCCTCAACGAGCGCCGCAGCGTGCGCTCGGTCTACGTCGGGCGCGACTTCCTCTACGATCTGGTGAAGGTCTACGCCGATTCTGAGTAGCGGGCACCCATGTTGCATCATCGCACCCTGGTCGCAGCGCTGGCGTTTTCTTCTTGTTGGGTGCTGTTGATAGCCCGTAGTGTGGGAGAGACGCCGCCCGATAAGCCCGCCTCAATCGAGGTCTACAGGGCGCCGCAGCCCATAAACATTGAGATACCGCCCTGCGACGGCAACGGGACTCTCATGGGTGGCAGCACCTCGCCTGCTTGTCGAGAACTGTTGGGCGGTATTGAAGGCTGGGTTGAGCTTGCCTTCATGGTGGACCCGGCGGGCAAGCCCTTCGAGGTCACGGTGACTCGATCCACCGGAGACAGGACCTTCGAGAAGGCCGCCACCCGCGCCATTGAGCGCTCGACCTTCGAGCCCGGATCGCTGAACGGGAAGGCCGTCGAGTCTGGATATGAACTGAAATATCTGTTCGTCAGCGACAAGGCTGAGTCGTATCCCGGAGCAAGTCATGACTTTGCCAAAGCCGACAAGGCCCTGATGCGAGCGATCGCCGCGAACGATCGAGCCGCTGCAGATGCAGCCCTGAAGGGACTCAAAATCACCAATCTTTATGAGGATGCCTACTTCGGGCTCGCGACCTACAGCTATGCGGCCAAGTGGGGGGATGCGACCCAGCAGCTAGCAGGGCTGAGACGCGCGATCGCGGAGGAGAACCTCGCGCGCTACCTTCCCCAGGACGCCTTCAGGTCCGCGCTGCTCGCTTGCATGGAGCTCGAGCTGAATGCGCATGAATACGCCGAGGCATCGATGCAGTGGAACCGCCTGCAGAGGCTCGGCATCGACAGGGCCACGCAAGCGCGGATCGGTCCGATCTTTGAACAACTTGCGAAGCTTCGCGCGGATGGTTCCGCATACGAGGTGTCCGGAGACATGCCGGAGGGAGACTGGCACCTGCATTTGTTCAAGCGGCACTTTGAGGCCAGGGTCATTGATGGACAACTCACGCAGGTGAAGCTGCGCTGCGAAAGAGGGCATGTCTTCTTCGCGTTCGAACCGAAACTCCAGTACAGGATCCCCGACCTGTATGGCGAGTGTAACCTCGAGCTCGATGGGGCCCCCGGCTCGAAGTTCAAGCTCGTCCAGTTCTGATGGGACAGATGCGATGCCTCTAGGCTCTACACTTCCGCGCGCGGGCGGCGGCTGCGCGGGCTGCTGCGCTGTGTGGTCGAGGCCTTCGGCGCCGGCAGATTGACCACCTTCTGCAGCTGCTCAAAGCGGGCGGTCGAGTGCGGTATTCCCATCGCCTCGACGAAATGCGCCTGAAAGCGCGGCTCGATGGCGGTCTCGATTTTCTCGACGCGCCGCACGAGCTCCTCGATCGTCCGTCGCGACTTGATGTCAAGCAGTGCAATGCGCGCACCGGTTCCGGCCGCGTTGCCGGCCGATCCGACCTGCGCGAGATCGCAGTCGGGAATCATGCCGAGCACCATCGCGTATTTGACGTCGATGTGGCTGCCGAATGCACCGGCGAGCCGAATGCGATCGACATGGTCTGTGCCGAAGTGCTCCATCAGCAGTTTGACGCCAGCGTACAGAGCAGCCTTCGCAAGCTGTATGGCGCGCACGTCGTTTTGCGTGACGACGAGTGGCACTGCGCCGCGATGCACGACATAGCCGAATGTCCGTCCGGTCTGCACGATCCGGTCACTGCGTGCGGCGAGCGAGCCGTCCACGACACCGTCGCGACTGATGATCCCGGCGAGATACATCTCGGCGATGACCTCGATGATGCCTGAGCCGCAGATGCCCGTGACTCCGCTGTCCCGCACCGCCTCATCGAAGCCCGGCTCATCGGACCACAAATCGGAGCCGATGACTTTGAATCGCGCCTCGAGCGTCGTTGGATCGATGCGTACCCGCTCGATGGCGCCGGGTGCGGCACGTTGCCCGCTGCTGATCTGAGCTCCCTCGAAGGCAGGGCCAGTGGGGCTCGAGCAGGCCAGCAGCCGGGTGCGATTGCCGAGCACGATCTCCGCGTTGGTGCCGACATCGACGAGCAGCGTGATTTCATCGCGCAGGTCAGGTCGCTCGGCGAGAATCATCCCGGCCGCATCGGCTCCCACGTGCCCTGCGATGCAGGGGAGCAGATAGACGCGCGCGCTCGGGTGCAGCACGAGTCCAATATCGGCGGCGCGCACGGTCAAGCCGCCATCGGTCGCGAGCGCGAACGGCGCGCCTCCCAGCTCGACGGGATCGATCCCAAGCAGCAGGTGATGCATGATCGGATTGCCGACCAGCGTCACCTCCAGAATTTCCTCGATCGATACGCCGACGCTGGAAGCAACCTGCGCGGCGAGCCCGTTGAGTGCGCCGCGCACCGCATCGGTCATCTGCCGCGCCCCACCGGGATGCATCATCGAATACGACACGCGGCTCATCAGATCCTCGCCGAAGCGGATCTGCGGGTTCATGGAGCCGCTCGAGGCGACGACTTCGCCGGAGCCCAGATCACATAAGTGCGCGGCGATGGTCGTCGAGCCGACATCGACTGCGAGACCGAAAGCGTGCTCGTGCAGACCGGGCCAGATCCCGATGATCTGCGCGCCCGCGTGCACGGCGACGGTCACCTTCCAGTGGCCATCGCGCAGCGCGCGTTGCAGCCGCTGCAGCACCTGCACGCCTGTCGTCAGCGGTCCGAGCTGCCATTCGGTTTCGAGCGCGCTCAGCAGGCGCTGCAGATCCCCTGACGGGTCGTGCATGTCGGGCTGGCGGACCTCGACGTAGTGCAGGCGGACGACCGGATCGAGTGTGAAGACGCGATCGTCGGCGGCCTTGCGCACGACCTGACGATGAACCTGGCTGCTTTCCGGAACGTCGACGACCAGATCGCCCAGAATGCGTGCGGAGCAGGAAAGCCGATGACCCTCGGGCAGAGCGCGCCGGCGTCCGTAGCTCTTCTCGGCGATGCTGAGCGGTGACAGATTCGCAGCGCTCGAGGTCACGCCGTGCTTGGCGAAGTCGCCTTCGACGACGAGCACCTGGCAGCGGCCGCACAACGCACGGCCGCCGCACACGGAGTCGATATCGACGCCGAGGGTGCGCGCCGCCTGCAACAGCGGTGTGCCGAGCGCGAAGCGCCCTCGCTTGCCGGAGGGCGTGAAGACGACGAGTGCGTCCTCCTCGCTCACACCCGCCGCCGGTGGCCGCCTTCACGGCGGCCGCGCGGCGCACCTTCCGCCGTCGCGCCGGCCGCCTGCGCCGCCGGCGGCTCGCGAAAGCGACGGATCCAGCGCGCGCAGTCCGGATCGTGCCCCATCATCACGTCGGCACCCATGCACGCTTTGACGATGTCGACGTGCAGAGGGTTCATGATGGCGGAGGTCAATCCGGCGCCGATCGCAATGGTCAGGAATGAGGCGGTGATGCCTTCGCGCGCGGGCAGACCGAAGCTCACGTTCGAAGCGCCGCAGGTGGTGTTCACCTTGAGCTCCTCGCGCAGCCGGCGCAGCAGGCGCATCACCTGCACCCCGGCTTGGTTGATGGCACCAATCGGCATCACGAGCGGATCGACCACGACGTTGCGTGCGGGGATGCCATGGTCCGCTGCGCGCTCCACGATTTTCTTCGCGACGGCGAAGCGCACGTCGGGATCTTCGGAGATGCCGGTCTCGTCATTGGAGATGGCGACGACCGCGGCGCCGTATTTCTTGACGAGCGGCAACACGGACTCCAGGCGGTCGTCCTCGCCGGTGACCGAGTTGACGAGCGGTTTGCCTTTGTAGACTGCGAGTCCCGCTGCGAGCGCGGCGACGATCGACGAATCGATCGACAACGGCACATCCGTGATCGACTGGACGAGCTGTACCGCCTTGGCGAGGATCGCCGGTTCATCCGCGAGCGGAATGCCGGCATTCACATCCAGCATGTGCGCGCCCGCGGCGACCTGCGCGCGCGCATCGGATTCCACGCGACTGAAGTCACCCGCCGCCATTTCGGCTGCGAGGATTTTGCGGCCCGTAGGATTGATGCGCTCGCCGATCATCACGAAGGGGCGATCGAATCCGATCACGACTTCCTTCGTCGCCGAGCTGATCACCGTTTCAGTCATGCGTTCATACCTCTGTCTGCAATCCCTTCGAGCGGATCAGCCGCTCGAGGTCGTCATCGCCGTAATGCGCCTCGATCCGCGCTGCTTCGGCAGCCGTCTCGGCTCCAATGTCCTCCGCACAGGGCCGTGGGGTGCTGCGCTTCCAGTCGGCAAGGTACGCATCGGAGCTGCCTTTGCCGGCGCGCATCGCCGCGCGATCAATCGCTTCCTGAAAGCGCGCCGACAGTTGCACCTTGGCGGTCTCGCGCCCGCGCTTGCCGATGACCTGCGCCGGGATGTCGCGCCAGGAGATGATCGTCAGGGTTGCCATGCGGGGCGCTCCTCGCGTGCAAGAAGCACACGCAGGCGCGCACCCAGCTCGCCGTACCCGGTGTCGCGCAGCTCATACGCAAGGCCCATGTCTTGCGCGATGCGCCGTGCCTGCTCGTCCGCGCCCGGCGCACGGTTCTGCGCCAGGTAGACGAGCTTCTTGTAGTTGCGGAAGTATTCGCACGCGAGCTCTGGATGTCGGTCCGAACCCGAGCCCGCGCGTGACGAGCCGGTCGAAGTGCTTGAGGAGAAAATCCGTCAGATAGAACGTCCCGGGTTCGGCATCGGCGAGCGCGGCGAACGTCTGCGTGCCCGCGAAGAACTCGTAGCAGTGCGCGCCGGGGAGACGCTCGATGTCCTCCTCTTGCAGAACGGCGTCGAGCCGTCCACCGGTGCCGCAATCGGCGTAGGCGACGAAGATCGTGCGATAGCGGTCGCGATTCGCGCGGATCTCGGCCTGCACGGCTGCCGGAATGCGCTCCGGGCGGTTGTGAAGCTCCGCGGGAAGGCAGCGCACATCAAGCGCTGGTCCACCGATTCGCCCGCCGCAACGCGGCGATCTCACGCGCGAGCGCTCCGCAGCCGATGATCAGTACTTCGCCCGACGCGTGCATGATGTCGCCGCCATAGCTCAGGCGGCCTTCGCTGCCGCACGACGTTTGGCCAGCAATCCCTTCGCGGTCTCGACGGCGATCGCTGCGTCGCGACAATAGGCATCCGCGCCGACCGCTTTGCCGAATTCCTCGTTGAGCGGCGCGCCGCCGACGAGGACGATGAAGTCGCGCCGAATGCCAAGCTCCTGCATCTTGTCGATCACGACCTTCATGTACGGCATGGTGGTCGTGAGCAGCGCCGACATGCCAAGAATGTCAGGCTTGTGTTGCTCGAGCGCGGCGAGGTACTTCTCGACCGGATTGTTGATGCCGAGGTCAATGACTTCGAACCCTGCGCCCTCGAGCATCATCGATACGAGATTCTTGCCGATGTCGTGGATGTCACCCTTGACCGTGCCGATGACGACCTTGCCGATGGGCTCAACGCCCGTCTCGGCGAGCAATGGTCGCAGGATTTCCATCCCGCCCTTCATGGAGTTCGCCGCGAGCAAAACCTCGGGTACGAACAGAATCCCATCGCGGAAGTCGATGCCGACGATCCGCATGCCCTCGACCAGGGCTTCGTTCAGGACCTTCTCGCGCGTTCCAGCCGCGCTGCAGAAAAATGTGCGTTGCCTCTTCGACTTCACGCTTGAGGCCGTTGTAGAGATCATCGTGCACTTGCTCGACGAGCTCCTCGTCGTTCAGGTCACGCAGGTTGAACTCGGCTTCGGGCTCTTCGGCCATGCTCGGTCTCCAGGCGCGGGAACTTGACAGAACGCGCCTTCAGGCTTGTCTAAATGGTACGGGTCGCATCAGGGTTGGAATGGCTACTTCGCGACCAAGTCATGCCCGGAACCGACATGCGCTCGGTGCTGGCGCCTGACCGGGACACGCGTCACACCGGCGCAGGCTCTCCCCGGGCCCGCCCCGCGGAAAACGCCTTGCTGTGGCGGATCTGCCGCTCTGCACTCGGAGGGCAGCCGAACTGTGCCCGGTAGCAGCGGGAGAAGTGCGGCGAGGACTGGAAACCGCAGGCGGCCGTGATATCGATGATCGGCATCGAGGTCTGCAGCAACAGCTCGCGCGCGCGACGCAATCTCATCTGCAGGTAGTAGCGCTTGGGTACGCAATTGAGATGTCTTTTGAACAGCCGCTCGATCTGCCGGCGTGAAAGCCGGGTTGCGGCCGCAATCTCATCGAGCGACAGGGGCTTCTCGATGTTCTGCTCCATGAGCTGCGCGACCCGGATCAGGGTCTCGTGACTCACGCCAATCTGCGCCCGCAGCGGGACGTACTGCCGGTCGCGGTCATTGCGCACGCGATCGACGATGAACTGCTCGGAAATCAGCTGCGACACGCGCGCGCCCAGCTTGCTCTTGACCAGATGCAGCATCAGATCAAGGGGAGCCACCCCGCCGGAGCAGGTGAATCGATCGCGATCGATGGTGAACAGCTGGTCGTTGAGCAGAATGCGCGGGAACTCCTCCCGTAGCGCCGAGAGATTCTCCCAGTGAATGGTCGCGCGATATTTATCGAGGAGCCCCGCCCTGGCGAGTGCGTAGCCACCCGTACACAGCGCGCCGAGCGGCACACCCTTGTCCGCGAGCCGGCGCAGCGCGGCAAGTAACGGCGGCGAGACGGCATCCTGCACGTCCACGCCTCCGCAGACGAAAAGGATGTCGAGCGGGCCTGCCTCCTCGAGCGCGATGGTGGGCGCGAGTTCGAGGCCGTTGCTCGCAGGCGTCGGACATGCCGTCAAGGCTGACGATCGACCACTCGTACGCGCTCTGTCGCGTGACGATATTGGCCATGCGCAGAGGCTCGACCGCGTTCGATAGCGCGATCATCGAGTAGCGGCGCAGTGTCAGAAACGCGAACTTGCTCTTCGCGGGACCCACATGCCCATGGTACCCGTTTCTTGCCTGATTGCGACAAGACGCGGATCGCTATGCGGTGGCCGGAGGCGTCGCTGTGTCGGCGCGGGCGGCGCCCTTCATGACGGTTCGCGGGTTGATGTGCTGGACGAACTCCGCGACATAATCATTCGCCGGGCGCTGCACGATGTCTTGCGCCGTTCCCGTCTGGACGATCCGTCCCCCTCGAGGATGCAGATCCGGTCGCCCAGGCGCAGGGCTTCATCAAGGTCATGGCTCACGAAGAGAATCGTGCGCTTCACCCGCTCCTGCAGCGCGACGAGCTCATCCTGCAGCTTGCGTCGGATCAAGGGGTCCAGTGCCGAAAACGGCTCATCCATCAGCAGGATATCCGCATGCGTCGCAAAGGCGCGGGCGAGTCCGACCCGCTGCTGCATGCCCCCGGAGAGCTCATGGCAGTAGCGCTCGCTCCAGTCCTTGAGCCCGACGAGCTCGAGCTGCTCATCCACCATGGCGCGACGCTTCTCCCGCGGCTCACCCCGAAGCTCCAGGCCGAAGCCCACGTTCTCGCGCACGGTGCGCCAAGGCAGCAGCCCGAAGTGCTGGAACACCATGGCGATGCGCAGTCTGCGCACCCGCCGGAGGGTCGTCCCGTCGCAGGTGGCTACATTCACGCAGGCATCCCCATCCCCGACCAGCACCTGGCCGCGGGTCACCGGCGTGATGCCGTTCGCGGCACGCAGGAGCGTGGACTTGCCGGAGCCGGACAGACCCATGAGCACGCAAATCTCGCCGCGCTCGACCCGTAAGTTGGCGTCGGCGACGCCGACGATGACTCCGGTCTTTTCGCTGATCTCGGCGCGGCTCGCCCCCGCATCCAGCGACGCGAGAGCCTGCTGCATCGCAGCAGCGGCGCGCCGGTTACCTTTCGCTCCGAAGAGGATGTCGACCTTGGAGAATTCGAGCGCGGTGTTCATGGCTCAGCGCGATGCTTGACCCGCGGGATGGCGACGAGTGATCGCGGCGATTGAATAGCCGTTTAACGCATTCGCTGTCAAGCACGCTCCGAGCACCCAGAAATTGAATAGACCATCAATCCGCGCCGACGAGCCAGAGGAGCAGCGGCGTCTGCAGCTCATCGCGGTGACTATCGATAGTCTGGCTGAAGTCGGCTACGTCGGCAGCACTTTGGCTCAGATCGCAAGTCGCGCGGGGGTCTCGCCGGGGCTCGTCGCGCACTATTTCGGAGACAAGGACGGCCTTCTGGCGGCGGCCTTCCGCAGTCTCGCGCGGCGGCTCGGCGAGCGGGTGCGCAGTCGCCTGGCGACCGCGCGCACCCCGCGCGGCGCGTATCCAGGCGGTCATCGATGCCAACCTCGCGCCGGAGGAGTTCGATCGGCGCACCGGCACGGCCTGGCTCGCCTTCTGGGGCCAAGTGCTGCACGTCGCCGGCCTTGAAGCGTGTGCAACGGTCTACCAGCGCCGCACGATCTCCAATCTGCACTCATTCGCTCAGCAGCTCGTCGCTCCGGATGAGGCGCGGCGTCTCGCGGCCATGATCGCGGCAATGATCGATGGTGTCTGGTTGCGAGCGGCGCTCTCGGAATGGCAGGAAGCCGACAGCGGCAGCGCGCGTGCGCTGCTCACCGCTTTCGTCACCGAGCGGCTCGCGCAAAACGTCTTGCCGGACAGCGTGACGCACCGGCGCTCTTGCACAGCCCGACGAGGCGACGTTCGTCAGCCTCAATCCGGCGACCGGCGAGGTGCTGGCGCGGCTATAGGTCGATGGCGCCGCGCAAGTGGACGCCGCGGTCGAGCGGGCGCGTGCCGCGCAGGGCAATGGGCAGCCTGACCGGCACGCAGCGCGGGCGCATTCTGCGGCGCGCGGCCGATCTTCTGCGCGCGCGCAACGCGGAGCTCCCGGTCCTCGAGAGTCGCGATACCGGCAAGCCGATCCAGGAGACGAGTGTCGTCGATGTGCATCTCGGGGGCCGACTGTCTCGAATACTTCGGAGGTCTCGCAGCAGGCCTCGCCGGCGAGCATGTCGACCTTGGACCACAGGCCTTCGGCTATACGCGGCGCGAACCGCTCGGGGTCGTGGCCGGAATCGGCGCGTGGAACTACCCGCTGCAGATCGCCTGCTGGAAGGCAGCGCCCGCGCTCGCGTGCGGTAACGCCATGATCTTCAAGCCGGCGGAGCTGACTCCGCTCAGCGCGATGAAGCTCGCAGGAGGTCTTCGCCGAGGCGGGCCTGCCAGCCGGGGTGTTCCAGGTCGTCCAGGGCTACGCCGACACCGGCCGACTGCTCACGCGGCATCCGGGAATTCGCAAGGTCTCCCTCACCGGGCGAGGTGGGTACGGGCAAAGCCGTGATGGCCGACGCTGCGCGCACACTCAAGCACGTCACTCTCGAGCTCGGCGGCAAGTCGCCGCTCATCGTTTTCGATGACGCGCATCTCGAGAACGCCGTCGGGGGGCGCTGCTCGGCAATTTCTACTCGGCGGGCGAGGTCTGCTCGAACGGCACGCGCGTGTTCGTTCATCGGCGCATCAAGAGCGCGTTCATCGAGCGACTGAAGGCACGCACGATGGCCATGCGTATCGGCGATCCATTGGATCCGGCGCACCCAGGTTGGCGCGCTCATCTCGCGCGAGCACATGGAGAAGGTGCTGGGCTACATCGCGCGAGGCCGTGCCGAGGGCGCGCGACTCATCGTCGGCGGACAGCGCGTCACGAGCGGCGATCTCGCGAAGGGCTTTTTCGTCGCGCCGACGGTGTTTGACGGCTGTCAAGACGACATGACGATCTTGCCGCGAGGAGATCTTCGGACCAGTGATGTCGGTGCTGGAGTTCGAGGACGAGGATGAGGTCATCGCGCGAGCCAACGCGACCGAGTTCGGGCTCGCCGCCGCCGTGTTTACGCAGCGATGTGACGCGGGCTCACCGAGTCATCGCGCGCCTGCAGGCCGGAACCTGCTGGATCAATCACTACAACATCACGCCGATCGAGCTGCCGTTCGGTGGCATGAAGGCCTCGGGGCTCGGGCGCGAGAACGGCAGGCCGCCATCGAGCATTACTCGCAGCTGAAAAGCGTCTACGTCGCCATGGCGGACGTGGACTCGCCGTACTGAGAGTCAAGCATGGCGGAGGAAACTTTTGACTACGTCATCGTCGGCGCCGGTTCGGCGGGCTGCGTTCTGGCGGATCGGCTAAGCGAGGACGGCCGGCATAGCGTGCTCCTGCTCGAGTACGGTGGCTCAGATCGATCCGTCTACATTCAAATGCCGACGGCGTTGTCGATCCCGATGAACATGCCGAAATACAACTGGTTCTACCATGCAGAGAGCCGAGCCGAATTTGACGGCCGGCGCTTGCATACGCCGCGCGGCAAAGTGCTTGGAGGCTCATCCTCGATCAACGGCCTCGTGTACGTGCGCGGCAATGCGCTCGACTTCGAGCGCTGGGAGGAGCAGGGCGCCGCGGGCTGGGGCTATCAACACGTGCTGCCCTACTTTGTGCGCGCCGAACGCCGCAATGGCACCGCGAGTGAATATCGCGGCTTCGAGGGCAAGCTTGCGACGCAGCGAGGGCTCCTGACGAATCCGCTGCACGAAGCATGGCTCGAAGCGGGCCGCCAGGCCGGGTATCCCGTCACGCAGGACATGAACGGCTTTCAGCAGGAAGGCTTCGGGTACATGGACATGACCGTGTTCCGTGGTCGCCGCTGCAGCGCGGCCAATGCCTATTTGCGGCCGGCCATGCATCGAAGCAATCTCAGCGTCCGCACGCACGCGCTCGCGACCCGCATTCTCTTCGAGGGGCAGCGTGCCATCGGCGTGCGCTATCGGCGCGGCGACACCGATCATGTGGCTCGCGTACGGCGCGAGGTGATCGTGAGCGCAGGGTCGATCAACTCACCGCAGCTTCTGAAGCTCTCGGGTGTCGGACCACCCGAAGAGCTCGCTGATCTCGGTATTGCGCTCGTGCGGGATTTGCCGGGGGTCGGGGAGAATCTGCAGGATCATCTGGAGTTCTATTTCCAGGTCGCATCCAAAGAGCCCGTGACGCTCTACAGCCACATGAGTGCGTGGCGGCGCGCGCTGATCGGTATGCGCTGGATCGTGGCGAAAAGCGGTCTTGGCACGAGCAATCACTTCGAGAGCGGCGGATTCATCCGCAGCCGCGCCGGTGTGCGTTATCCGGACATTCAGTTCCACTTCCTGCCCATGGCCGTCAGCTACGATGGCTCGAGTCTGGCGCAGGAGCACGGCTTTCAGGCGCACGTCGGTCCGATGCGCTCGAAGAGCCGCGGCTGGGTACGGCTCACCTCGGCGAATCCGCTCGACAAGCCCAAGATCCGCTTCAACTACATGTCCCATCCCGAGGATTGGGCCGAGATGCGAGCTTGCGTGCGTCTCACCCGCGAAATCTTCGCGCAGCCCGCATTCAACCGCTACCGCGGACGGGAGATCCAGCCGGGCGATACGGTGCAGAGCGATGCCGAGATCGATGCCTTCGTGCGCGACCGCGTCGAAAGCGCCTATCACCCCTCCTGCTCCTGCAGGATGGGCAGCACGGGCGATCCCATGGCGGTGGTCGACCCTCAGACGAAGGTCATCGGGATGCAATCGCTGCGCGTCGTTGATTCCTCGATCATGCCTTCCATCACCAACGGCAATCTCAATGCGCCGACCATCATGATCGCGGAGAAGGCCGCGGACCACATTTTGGGAAAACCGCTCCTCCCACCTTCGTCCGCGCCGTTTTATGTCGCTACGAGCTGGGAGACGAGGCAGCGCTGATCGCGCCTGCGCCGCCGCGCCTCGGCATGAACGGGAATATCTGCCGCAGCGCCGGCTCGCGCAGCCACAGGCCCGCCCAGGCGATGATTCCCATGTAGACGCCGAACAGGACCGAGGAGAAGAGCGGATCGACGATGCGGACCTTGCTCGCGACCGCGCCGCCGAGAAAGCCCGTCAGCAAGACGGCGCCCAGCACTGCGGTGCGCGGTATCGCGTAGAGCACCGTAATGATGAGCAGTGTGAGGCCCATCGGGCGCAGCGCACCGACCGGATAACCGATCTGCGTCGTCGCCTCGATCGTGTGGTGCTCGAGTGCAAGCTTGGAGCCGCCGTCGAGCAACATGAAAACAACCGTAAGGCCGCTGAGAACCCAGCCGGTGCGGCGGGCAAGGGCCGAAGGTGCAGTGATTTCGTTTCGCATGACCTAGTCCTCCGATTCGGTTCGGGGTCATCAATTCAGGGATTGACCGGCTTCGTCGCAGCTCGCGGCGCGCGCCAAGAGCAACGTCCGTTCGCGTTCGTTGCTCGTGAGCTCGGCAGCGCGCAGGAATTCCTCGCGTGCCTCGTGTAATCGGCCGAGCTTCTCCAAAAGATCTGCGCGCACGCTCGGCAGCAAGTGATACTGCATGAGGCGCCGGTCCTCCTTGAGCGTATCGACGATGGCGAGGCCGGCGTCGGGTCCGTAGGCACGCGAAACGGCGACGGCACGATTGAGCGCAACGATCGGTGAGGGCGCAAGTGCGGCGAGCGCGTCATAAAGCGCGACGATCTTCGTCCAGTCTGTTTCTTCCGCCCTGAGCGCGCGTGCGTGGCAGGCGGCGATGGCCGCTTGCAGCGCATAGGGGCCAAGTGGCGTTGCGAGCGCTTCGGCATGCGCCAAGGCCCTGAGCCCGCGATGAATGAGAAGCCGATCCCAGCGCGATCGGTCCTGGTCCATCAACAGAATCGGCTCGCCTCGGGGTCCCACGCGGGCCGCATTGCGCGACGCCTGGATTTCCATGAGAGCAACCAACCCGTGCACCTCCGACTCTTGCGGTGCGAGTCCGGCGAGCACTCTGCCGAGCCGCAAGCCTTCCTCGCAGAGCGCGGGACGAAGCCACTGGTCTCCGGACGTTGCGACGTAACCTTCATTGAAAATGAGATAGATGACTTCCAGGACCGATCCGAGCCGAGCGCTTCGCTCCTCGGCGCGCGGCAGCTCGAACGGCACGCGTGCCTCGGAGAGCGTGCGCTTCGCGCGAACGATGCGTTGTTGAATCGCCGTCTCGGTGACCAGGTGCGCCCGGGCAATCTCCTCCGTGGTCAATCCCCCGATCAGACGCAAGGTGAGGGCGACTCGAGCCTCGGTCGAAAGAACCGGATGGCATGCGACGAACATGAGCCGCAACTGGTCATCCGGGATATCCGCATCCAGGTCGCGCTCGAGCGTGATGCCGCCATCTCCCAGGAGGTCGGAGTCCGCCGTCATTGTGACCGCCTTCTGTTCCACGAGCCTTGCGTGCCTGAGCGCATCGATGGCCCGATTCTTGGCGGTCGCCATGATCCAGGCGGCCGGATTGTCCGGAATTCCCGTTCGAGGCCAGCTCTCAAGAGCCGCCACCAACGCATCCTGGGCGAGCTCCTCGGCGCGCCCCACGTCCCGCAACACGCGCGCGAGTCGGGCCACGATTTTTGCGGACTCCATGTGCCAGACGGCTTGGATCGTCCGCTGCACATCGCTGCTCATCACTGGAAGCACGGTCCCAGCTCGCGCACTTCGATCGTCGCCCACGCGGCCGCCGGACACTCCCGTGCGATCGCGACGGCTTCGGCTCGGGTCGCGCAGGTCAGCAGAAAGATGCCGCCCACCACCTCGCGCGCCTCGGCGAACGGACCATCGCGCACGAGCGCGCGATCGCCCTGCATCGACACACGCGCTGCGTTGCTCGACCTCGACAGGGCCTGACTCAGCGTGAGCAAGCCTCGGCTCTTGAGCTCGGCGCTGAAGGCGAGCATTCGGTCGTAGGACGCGCGCAGTTCACTTTCGGTTCTCGCATCCCGATCACCCGGGCCCTCCATCACGAGCAGCATGTACGCCATGTCGATCTCCTGCGAGCGAGTGATCGATTTATCCTGGAACAGCACCCGGCTTTTCGCAATTGACGATCCATGCGATCGAATATCGATCGATGCACATGCCGAATCTTCGCGCCCAGAAGGTTTCCTTGAAGGGATGCGTGATCGCGCCACCGGCGCACAACGCCTCGAAGATTCTGTGGCCTTGATCCGGATCGGCGAGCGAGACGCTGACCATCGCGCCTTTGGGTGCGACGTAGCGCCCTGCCGGAGCGTCGGCTCCCATCAAGTATTGATCGTCGATCTCGAGGCGTGCGTGCATGATCTTCTGACGCATCTCCTCGGGGATCGGACTTCCGGCTGGTGCATCGGCGTACGTGAGCTGCGCAGCGATCCGTCCGCCGAAGGTTGCTGCGTAAAACTCGAACGCCTCACGACAGTTGCCGTCGAAGTTCAGATGGGTGCTGAATTTCATGGGATCGCTCCTGGGCAGTAGGTCTATATCCTTACGACGAAAGAGCGCAGCCAGAATCGACAGGCGCAGTCGCGAGCTGTGACCGGAGCGCTCGTGTTAGGCATCATGGCCCGCCGTGAACCGGCGTGTTTCCAAAGTTGAGGACAAGAGGTCTGCCTCCGGCAGTACCGTGGGTTGCGCAATCTCTTGCGCCGAGCCACATGTAGAGCGCCGCAGAGGCGACATCTACAACGAGCACAGGAGGCAGACCATGGATGAGATTATCAGAAGCTATGTGGGGCTGGACGCGCATGCTGAATCGAACGCGATTGGCGTGGCGGAGGCGGGGCAGATTACAGCGCCGCGGTTTTTGGGGACTGTCGGGGCGAGGTTCTCGGAGCTGACCAAGGCACTGGGGAGGGTCGGCAAGCCGAGCGAGCTTGCGATCGTCTACGAGGCCGGACCGTGCGGCTTTGCCATGGTGCGCCAGCTGCGTGAGGCGGGCTACCGCTGCGAGGTGGTAGCACCCTCGAAGATCCCGCGAAAGCCCGGTGATCGAGTCAAGACCGATCGGCGCGACGCACTGACCCTGGCCGCTCTGGCGCGGGCGGGGCAGCTGAGCTTCGTGAGCGTGCCGGACGAGCGGGACGAGGCGATGCGGGACTTGAGTCGTGCCCGTACCGATGCGGTACGTGCCCGGCTCAAAGCCCGCCAACAGCTCAAGGCAATGCTCCTGCGGCACGACCGGCGCTACACGGGCAAGAGTTCCTGGACAGCTGCCCATGAGCGCTATCTGTCGACAATGTCCTTCGAGCATCGGCCTCAGAATATCGCCTTCGTTGAGTATCGTCGGGGGATCGGCGAGGCGCATGCGCGAGTCGGGTTACTCAGCGCCGCGCTCTCAGAAGAACTCGAGCACTGGCGGATGCGCCCCCTGGTGCGGGCGCTGATGACGCTGCGGGGCATCGACGAGATCGTGGCCACGAGTTTGGTGGCCGAGCTTGGGGAACTGAAGCGCTTTGCACATGCCCGAGATCTGATGGGGTATCTGGGTCTGGTGCCCAGCGAATACTCGAGCGGCCAGAAGCGCGCTCTTGGGGCAATTACCAAGACGGGTAACGGCCAGGCCCGGCGGATGCTGATCGAGGCGGCCTGGAATTACCGCTTCCCCGCCCGCATCAGCCTGCCGTTGCAGAAGCGCCAGGAAGGCCAGCCCGCGGCCATCCGCGAGATCGCCTGGAAGGCGCAGCTGCGTCTCACTCAGCGCTATCGCCGACTCACCGCTCGCGGTCTGCAATACAACAAGGTCTGTGTGGCGATCGCGCGCGAACTCAGCGGCTTTATCTGGAGCATCGGCCAGCAGGTCAGCATCGAAACTTGATCAAAGACACAACCATGGAACCGGAATCGTTTAGGAGATCAGTCATGAGTTGACCGGCAACACACTGGATCGGCAACGCGATGCGCGGCACACGGTGAGGGGAATCCTCGGGTCGCCTATGTGGGCATCCTTCGGGATGATCTCCGAAATTAGAACGAGGCAGCCCCGCGACGGAACAATGCAATGCGGTAACCAACCCGCGGATATCAGAGTGAGCAATCGTCGCTTCAAAGCTGTCGTGCGTCGCGTTCCCCATCCGGTGCGCTTGAGAACTCATGAACGGAGCAAAGAACGTGAAAAAGATCGCGAGGACTAGCCCTGCCTCACTTGATAAGGTTGGGCCATATCAGTCGACCGGGTCGAACACGCGGGAACGGGCCGCATCGCTCCCGGTACGCTCAGGCTGCTGACGCCGAGAGGAGGGCGAAAGCCCGTACATATCCTTGAATCGCCGGGAGAAGTGCGCGCAGTCGGCGAAGCCCGCCTCGATCGCGATTTCGGTCACGGAGCGGTCCGTATTCTCGATGAGCCAGTTCGCATAACGCATACGCAGTCGGCGGTACAGGGATGCCGGTCCCATACCGACGTGCTCGAGGCACAGCCGCTCGAGCTGGCGCACCGAGACTCCGAGCTCCTCGGCGACCGCGGCCACTCCGATCGGGCGCGTCAGATTCTGCTCCATGAGCAAAAGGGCGCGGCGCACGCGCGGCTCGCTGATGCTCTCCGACAGCGGCGGATGCGGCTGTGCTTCGCTTCCGGCGCGTGGACGGTCGAACAGCAGCACCTGGCTCGCCTTCTGCGCGACCGATGCGCCGAGGTGGCGCTCGATCAAATGCGTCGCAAGCGCGGCCGTGCCAGCGCCGCCCGCACAGGTGATGCGCGGGCCGTCCGTCAGGAAGAGGCGATCGGCCACGACCTCGTGGTCCGGGAACGCCTCGATGAAGTCCTGATAGTGATACCAGCTGACGCAGGAGCGCCGGCCCTTCATGAGTCCAGCGCGACACAGGATGAAGGAGCCTGTGCAGACTCCCGCGAGCGGTAGGCGCGTATTGGCGACCTCTCGCAGGTAACGCAGTGTGGGCTCGTCGATCTGCGGCCCGGCGTGCAGGATACCGCCGACCACGACGAGATAGTCGAGCTCCTCGGGTGCAAGCAGGCCACTCGTCGGCTCGATCTGCACCCCGCAGCTTGCGGGGATCGAGTCGTGGCGGCTCGACATGATCGACCATTTGACGTTGACCGGCCGGCTGCGATCTCCCTCGTCCGCCGCGAGCCGCAAATGATCGATGAACACGGCGAACGCCGAGAGTGTGAAGTGCTCGGCGAGAATGATGCCCACGCGCAGCGGCAGCCGGCCCGCGCGCTCCGCTTGAGATTTCTCGAGATCAGGCCTGGATGGCATTGGAAGTCTCTGTGAAATTATCCTGTGTTCTCAGGAAGATATAATCGTTCGGGCCGAGTTGCGCAACGTGGCAGGCAAGCACGAACCTGATAGGATGACGGCCCGCTTCGTGTGTAGGCGGAGCATCCGGTCGGGGCATGGCGCAGTCTGGTAGCGCATCTGCTTTGGGAGCAGAGGGTCGGGGGTTCAAATCCCTCTGCCCCGATTACAACGAGGTCTCCGAGAGAAGGGACGGCGTCCATACCGCGGGATCTGCAAGCTGACCTGGCGATGCTTCGCACGGTTCTGACTCATGCGCAGAACCGCGAATGGTCGCAGGCTCGGCCGATTGCCGAGAGTGCACTGGCGAGCGGGTTCGAGCATCCGCTGCTGCTCAACGTCGTGGCCACGTGTCTCGAGCATGAGGGCCGGTTCGAGGAGGCTCTGCGTCTGCTCGAGCGCGCCTCTGAGCTGGCCCCGCGCGATGCCAACGTGCGCAATGCCCTTGCACTGTGTCTGCAGCGACTTGATCGGCCGGCCGATGCGCTGGTCCATCTCGATGCGCTCCTGAAGGAGCATCCCGAGCTCGACTATCTGCACGCGAGCAAGGGAAATGCCCTCATCGCGCTCGGGCGATTGGGCCGCGCCCGTGCAAGCCACCTGCGGGCGTTGGAGCTGCAGCCTGGAAATGTCGCAGCCATGGCCTCACTCGCCTCCATCGCAAGTCATCGCGGCAATCATCAGGAGGCGCGCAGCTGGGCCGAAAAAGTTCTCGCTGCGGTTCCAAACTTTCCCGATGCCATGTTGAGCGTCGCCTCAGCGGAGCTCGCCGCAGGCTCGACGGAGCGCGCCGAAACGACCCTGCGTCAACTGCTCGCCGACCCGCGCGTCGCGCCGAGCGATCGCGCCCGCGCGCACGGTCTGCTCGGGGACGTGCTTGATGCTGCGGGACGCTACGTCGAGGCATTCGCGGCCTATGCGACCTGTAATGAGGCGCTAAGGCAGATGTATCAGCGTTTCGCTCGCGGCACGAGCCTCTTTGCGTATGCCCGCTCCCTCACTGCCGCTCTCAAACAGGTGCGGCCCGAGCGGTGGGTCGTACCACAAGCGCCCGCGCCCGTAGCGGGAGAGGCCGCGGGCCATGTCTTTCTCATCGGTTTCCCACGCTCGGGCACCACGCTTCTTGAGATCGTGCTCGACGGGCATCCGCGCGTCGTGAGCCTGGACGAGCACGAGCTGCTGATCGATTCCGTCCGCCGCTTCCTCATCGAGCCCCTCGATCTCGGACCACTCGAGCAGGCGAGCGAGTCCGAGCTTGCACGACTGCGCCTGGCCTACTGGGAGCGCGTGCGACGTGCAGACATCGATGTCACGCAGAAGGTGTTCGTCGACAAATACCCGATGAATACCCTGAAGCTACCCTTGATCGCACGGCTCTTCCCGCGTGCGAAGATTCTGTTCGCGCAGCGCGATCCCCGCGACGTTGTGCTCGGCTGTTTCCGGCGTCGATTCAGAATGAACGCGGCGATGTACGAGCTCCTGACCCTGCAGGGAGGGGCCGCTTTGTACGATCAGACGATGAGCTTCGCCGCGCAGCTGGAACCGCACCTCGTTTCCAACTGGCGCGCCGTGCGCTACGAGAGTCTGATGGCGGACTTCGGCGAGGAGTTGCGCGCGATCTGCGGCTTTCTGGAGCTTGACTGGGTCGAAGGCATGGACGACTTCGCGCCGCGCGCGCGCAAACGTGAGCATGCAACGCCGAGTACCGCGCAACTCGCGCGCGGTCTCGACCGCTCAGGCATCGAGCACTGGAAGCATTACGCAGCGCCGCTCGAAGCCGTCATGCCGACGCTCAATCCCTGGGTGGAGCGGCTCGGCTATGCTGCCGCCTCCACCGCGAAGGCTTCAGAATGAGTACACGAGGCTCAAGGTCTCATTCGTATCTTCGCTCTTGAGACCCGCAGGCGGCTTGCTGTTGTTCTGGATCGTCCAGCCGGCGGCGAGCGCGAGTTTCGTTGACATCTTCACCTGGACCGACAGGTCGTTCTCCACGGACGTGTTCGCCGAGCCACTCTCGATCAAGAGCTTGTCGGTGAGCTTGGTGTTCGCGTTGAAATCGTGCTCGTAATTCGCGCCGAAGCTCGCGATGGCCCCGGATTCCGTGTCCCCCGGGATGCGCTGGACGACGGCGCCATCCGCATCCTTGACGAGCTCCTCAGGCCTTAGCCGTTGATAGCCGGGGCCGAGCTGCACGCTGAACTTATCCGTGTTGCTATCGAAAACCTTGTACCCGATGCCGACCGTCGCCTCCGCCTGATACACGAAGCCGTTGAACTCGTCGTGGGTGTAATGAAGCATCCCGAAGGCGTAGAGGCGTGAGGTGATGCTGTAGTTGCTCTGCGCCTGAGCCTCGAAGCGCTCCGCGGCGACGATGTCGCCGCTTTTGCCGTAGAACCCGAGCAGGGAAAGTGTGTGCTTCCAGGGTTCCTCCAGATAGGTCAGGTCGAGTTTTGCGTTGGCCGACTCGGAGCTCGTGTTTCCGTGCGTCGACAGAAATCCGAGCTGGCCCTTGCCGCTCCAGCCCTCAGGCGTCGGCGGAGGTGCATCATCGGCGCGCACCTGTGCTGCCCAGCGACACCACCAAGACGCCAAGGACACAGACTATCTGGCGCATTCTCATTGCTCCTCCCCTAAGCCCGCGCGCAGGATAATGAAACCTCCGAGGAGCCGCCACCCGTGCGACCGCCAGCTGAGCAAAGCGTTGCCACGGTGCAACAGTCGCGGCGGTATACTGCCTGACGGAGCGGTGCTCGAGCCGCGCCCGTAGCTCAGGTGGATAGAGCATCGGCCTTCTAAGCCGAGGGTCGCAGGTTCAACTCCTGCCGGGCGCGCCATCGCCGGCGGATCTTCCGGGCGGAAAGTTCGTATATACTTCGCGCCCCGGCGCGACGGGCGTCTCGTCGACGGTGGACGTAGCTCAGTTGGTAGAGCCCCGGGTTGTGATCCCGGCCGTCGTGGGTTCGAGTCCCATCGTCCACCCCATCCTGGAAATTCCGGGCCGTTAGCTCAGCTGGTAGAGCAGGAGACTCTTAATCTCTTGGTCGTAGGTTCGATCCCTACACGGCCCACCAATTTATTCGACGCTCACTCCGGCAGCTTCATCTCTCGCAGCAGCGCACGATATCTCGCTTCGCCGCGTATGGAAGAAAGTAGTGGATCGAACTTGACGTTCTCGAACCCGCCGTCGTGCTGCTGGTACGCTCGCTCGAGCCAGTCGAGCGCCTTGGGCTTCTCGCCGCGCCACGCATAAACCTCTCCGATCTGATACGCCGCCGCGAGCGCATACTTGGTGATGAGCTCATCAAGCGCCTGCTGCGATTCCTTGGTATGTCGCAGTGTGTATTCCGCCATCGCAATTCCCGCAAGACGCAATCCACTGAGACTGACCTTGCGGAAAGTTGCGAGCGCATCCGCCGCCTTACCCTCGAGCAGCTGCTGCGTCCCGAGATCGTTCAGGGCGTAGGGCCCTTCAGGGTTGATCTCCAGCGAGCGTCAGAGCGCTTCATGGGCCGCGGCGAGTTCTCCATTCGAAGCCAGGAACCGGGAAAGGTTCTCCCAGCCACCCTGAGACAGGGGGTCAACCTCGACGACCTTTCTATCCGCTGCGATGGCCTCGGGAAGCCGCCCCAAGGTTCCGAGCAACTGCGCGTAGCGGCGCTGGACCGTGCTATTACTCGGATCCTGCTTCAGCGCTCTAGCGAAATCCGCCTGCGCCCCGACCCAGTCCCAGTCCAGGTTCGAGCGTATGAACCCGCGGACGGCGTAACCGTCGGCCGCGTCCGGTGCCAGCGCGATCGCCTTGTCGCCTGTCGCTCTCGCCTGTTGAGCCCCCGCCGCATCGGCAGTCAAGTCCGCGACCCGGTATTCAACGACCGCGAGATCGGCATAGGCTGCGGCGTAGTTTGGGTCCAGCGCGATCGCCTTTTTAAAGTTTTCGAGCGCTCGCTGAAAGCCATCGACACCCCCACGGGCAGCGAACTGTCGTCCGAGCAGGAACTCATTGTAGGCGTCGGTGTTCGTCGTGCGTTGCGAGGCCACTGCTTGCACCGTGCCGAGCTTCAACTTCAGCGCCCCGACCACGGCACCAGCGATGTCATCCTGTACCTGAAACACATCCTTGAGTTCTCGATCATAGGTTTCCGACCACAGCTGATAGCCATTGTCCGCGCGGATCAGCTCGGCCGTGACCCGCAAGCGATTACCGGACTTACGCACGCTGCCCTCGAGGACGTGCGCCACGCGCAGTTTCTGCGCCATCGTTGCGATGTCTTCCGGTTTGTCCTTGAAGTAAAAGGATGAAGAACGTGCCGGTACCCTAAGATCGGGGATCTTCGACAGCTGCTCAATGAGTTCTTCCGATAGCCCGTCCGAGAAATATTCCTGATCCTTATCGGAGCTCATGTTCACGAACGGCAGCACTGCGATCGATTTCTGTGGGATGGTGCCGGATTCTGGAACAGCCGCGGCTGTCATTGCAGTCGCTGCCGGCACCGGGCGTTTCGACAATACCCACCTGTCGAGTGCAACGTAGCCGCCGATCAGGATGACCGCCAGCGCAATTAGGAGTGCCGCCCATTTCGGATGTGGAGTCGCAGTGCCCTTTGGCGCCGGCAGCTCCGAGGTCGCAAAGCGCGCGGGAATCGAAGGCGCCCGTTCGGTGCTGGCGGGCCGGTAAGTCGAAACGAGGCGCGAGATGCGCTCGACAAAGGCGGGAGGCGTTTCACCGCCGGGCAGCCGACTCCACTGTACCGCGCGAAACGAGTCTGGCACTTCGGCGTCCGAGTCTTGGGTGGCGTCGATGACGATGGGAACGAGAAACGGCCTGCCATCCGCCATATCGCGTGTGCGATCGACCGCCAGTCTCCATTCACGCCTGAAGTAGCCTTCCAGCCGTCCCTGGGTCGTGATCGAGATGATAGGCAAGAAGAGCGCGCAGTCGTGAATTTGCCTCTTAATCTGGCGATCCCACGCATCTCCGCCGCGAAGCTCGCTCTGGTCAAACCACACCTCGACGCCCGCCGCCCGCAGCGCCTCGCAGATGCGCCTGGCCGCCTCGGCATCTTGCGAGGCATAACTGAGGAATACGGCTTTCGAAGCCCCGCTCATCAATCTGTTCCTCCGCGGAGCTGGACGGGCAAGCTCAAGCGCTCCCGGCTCCGGACCGGCGTAAGCTTATCCGAATTGCGCGCTGCGTCATCGGGATGGCGTTGCGAGTGTAGAGACGCGCCGAACTCCGGCTCTTAATCTCTTAGTCGCAGCTTCGATCCGTCGCTGATCGGCCCTACGTATGCCACCGCACTGACGCGACCGCCTCGTTGGACCAAGCTGTCATTGAAGGTGCGCCGGTTCGCTTGCGGGTGGCGCCCACGTATCGCCTACATTCGGAGACTCTCATGTCAATTATCGCTTGGATCCTCTTGGGACTCATCGCCGGCTTCGTCGCCAGCAAGATCGTCAATCGCACCGGGGAGGGAGTTGTTGTGGACGTTCTGCTTGGAATCGTCGGTGCAGTCGTTGGCGGCTGGCTGTTTCGCAGTTTCGGAATGCGGGGCGTCACTGGCTTCAATCTCGGCAGCCTGGTCGTCGCGACCATCGGCGCGGCCGCGGTTCTTATCGTCTACCACGCAGTGTCCAGGTCCAACGGCTTTCGACGCGTCTAGGGCGCGGGTTTGCCAATGCTGGACGACGCGTTACGACAGCGCCAGTCAGCGTTGTCCAGGTGGGAGAACGAGGGCGGTAAGGGGCCGGCGAGGTGGGCTACCCGTGCAGGCGAGTTGGGATTCGGCGCACCGATCGTGACACCTGCCGTGCCCAAGCAATGGCCTCTGTTTGGACCTCCAACGGTGCCGAGGGGTCTGTTGAAGGAGGTGCCCCTCTATCCGCTGCGGTTCGAGGTCGATTACCAGTATCGGCCCTGGGGCGGACGGCGCCTCGACGCGATGCCCTCCGCGCACTTACCAACCGATGGCCCTGTCGGGGAAGCTTGGCTCTTGAGCGATCGCGACGACTGTCCGAGCGTGGTCGCGGATGGACCTCTCGAAGGGCACACTCTTGGTGCGCTCTTGCGGGAGTCTCCGCAGCAACTGCTGGGGCAGCCTCGCCGGATCGCTTCGATCGTTTCCCGCTACTGTTGAAGTTTCTGGACGTGAGACAGAGCCTTTCGGTTCAGGTCCACCCGTCTGATGCGTGCAAGGAGCTCATTGCGGCGGGCAACACCGGCAAGTCCGAAGCATGGGTTGTACTGGAGCAAGGACCTGAGGCTCGTATCTACGCGGGCTTGAAACCCAACGTGACCGCTGAGGTTCTGCGACAGGCCATCAAGAGTGGAACGCTGCCCGACCAGCTGGCCGGTTTTGTGCCAAAGCTCGGCGATGCTGTCTTTGTGCCGGCCGGGACCGTTCATTCATTGAGAGACGTTGTGGTGTTTGAAGTGCAACAGAACAGCGACGTGACATTTCGAATCTACGATTGGGACCGCGCCGATCCCAGGACGGGGCAGCGACGTGCTCTTCAGGTGGATCAGGCAATGGCTTGCATCGATTTTGGGCGGGGCGCCATTGGGCCGATAACCCCAATCGTCGAACAGACGCAGCCGATACTGCGTGAGCGGCTCGTCGACTGCGAGTACTTTGGCGTGACGCGCATCAGCGCACGATGCCCATTTATCGTCGGCGCAGTCGGGGCGCCCCGTGCTCTGGTATGCCTGAGCGGGGACGCCCGCTTGGAGCACGGCGCAACCCACTACGCTTTAGGCACAGGCGACCTGCTGCTCCTGCCGGCGGTAGTCGGAGCATGCTGCTGTCGCCCGCACGGTCTCGTCAGCTTGTTGGAAATCTCGCTGCCGGCACTTTGAAATGCCGGATCCTCAGCCCTCCATGAATTCGAGCAGCGTGGCGATCTTGATCGTCGCGAAGGTAGAAAACGTGTCGGCGACCGCATAGGGCATGATGACGTACTCCTTGTGACGCATCGCGCCGCAGGTGTAGACCACGTTTGGTACATAGCCTTCGCGTTCTGAGGATTCGGGCCGGACCAGCGGTTCGCGCGCACGCGCGAGAACCTTGGAAGGATCTGCCTTGTCGAGCAGAACCGCCCCGATCGAATATCTGCGAATGGGTCCGACGCCGTGGGTCAGCAGCAGCCAGCCCTCATCGAGCTCGATCGGTGAGCCGCAATTGCCGATCTGTACGAACTCCCACGGGAATCGAGGCTTCAACAGGGGACGCCCGTCGTTCCAGTGGTACAAGTCGTCGGAGTAGATGAGGTAGAGGTTCTCATTGTCCTGCCGCGCGATCATGGCGTACTGACCGCCGATGCGACGCGGAAACAGGGCCATGCCCTTGTTCTTGGCGGCGGCCCCGGTCAGGGGCGACATGCGGAACGACACAAAGTCGCGCGTCTCGAGCAACTCCGACCTGATAGCCCTGCCGCTGTAGGCGGTGTACGTCGCGTAGAACGTCTCCTTCTCCGCCTTCCTTGAACTCCACGAAGCGGGCATCCTCGATCCCGTTTGATTGGGATTGAGTGACGGGAAAGATCACCCGCTCGCTGATGTCCTCATTCGGCCTGAAGACCAGCTCGACTTCATCTCCATTTGGACCCGAGATGCGCGTCTTTCACTTTCGGAGTGGATGCGAGACGCGCTGTCGGATCGACCGTCACGCTGCCATCGGCCGTGATCGATCCGGAGCGAAACGTCAGGGAGGAAACATGCCCTTCCCCGACCGCACGCAGGCTCAGGATGAAGCGTCGCCCACCTGCCGGCGCACCGGACTGATCGGGATGGGCGACGATGCTCGGATTGAACAGCGCCGCCGCTTCGAAGGAATACTCGTGCAGGAAATAGGCGCCGACCAGCCGGCGCTGGTCCTGCGTGAAGATCGCATGGGTCGCAAAGGCTTCCTCCATCTCATCGGCGCGCGCCTCGAAGATCTCGAGCAGATTGCGATGGCGGCCCTGAAAGTTCTCGCAGCACCTCGGCCAGTTGGCTGGCAGCGGTTTCGGGATCGAGCGCGAGGACTCGGTCGACGATGTGATTCGCCCGCGTCTTATCGGTAGGATTGAGAGTCCCGCGGTTCGGTCGCCGGCTTGAACGCGCGCACGACGACTCTCGCGGGATCAGGGCGCAGATACAGACCCTGTCGGTTCAGAAGCGTGGTGGGTGACAAAGGCTCTCGTCCTGACGTCGGCTGCAAGTCCAAAGCGACTCAGGCGCTCAAAGCGCGGAGTGGCACTTGGTGCGCTTGACGACTGTCGCCGTGCGCGGCGAGTTCGCGGATCTCCGCGAGGCCCAGCAGATAGGAGACGACGGACTCGCCACCCCTGTTTTCGTTCGCGCGGTCTGGATGCAGTCCGTCGCGACAGCTTCCCGTTTCCAGGTCGATGAGCGGCAGCAGAAAGATCGTTGCTGCCGAGGAACCAGGCAAATGCCCGTTCGGCATCAGCCTTCCACTTGAGATCGCCGTCCGCGCGCCAAGCCGCGAGGCAGGCCGAGATCGTCGCCGCGGCCTCGAGCGGCTGCTGATCGAACGGTCGAGCGGCAGCTTGCGCTTGGCACCGAAACTGTCGGAGCCGACAGGCCGGAAGACTCCGGTCCGTGGATGTCTGCAGCGTCATGAGCCAACGCAAGGATCTCAAGCCAGCCGCCACGTAGTGGGCCGCACTCGAGGGAAATCCCCGTGACGATCAGGGCCTGCGGCAGGCGTGCATTGTCGTAGGCAAGCCCCTCTTCGAACCACACCCAATCCTGCGTCTCGACCGCTGATATGAGGGACATCAGCTTGTCGCCAAGCAGATGCCGCAGCTCCCCGGCGTCGGAATCCTCTGCGTACCGCTACGCAATAGCGCGTCCAATCCGAGAAGTGTGAAGGCCCACGCGCGCGGCGAGCGGAAATGCTCCACGCTCGGCAGCGCCTCGGCGAACAGGCGAGCGGCCCAGCGGCGGCGCGACGGGCTGGCATCGCTGCGCGCGCACTCGCCCAAGGCCCACAGTGCCCGCCCGTGGCTGTCCTCCGAGCCGATATCCTCCAGCCAGCGGCGATCGAAGCTCATGAAATTGCGAAACCGCCTGGTATCAGGATTCCATGCATGCTGGACGAAGGCCGCCAGGCGCGCCGTCAACGCCTCGGGCAGCTGCTGCTCGTCCGGGCATTCAGCGCGCAAGCCACCAGCAACGCGCGGGCATTGTCATCCACACAATAGCCGTGGGACGATCCGGCACCGAGCGGACCGCGTGCTGGAAGAGGCCTGTGTCGTCGCACATCGACAGAAGATGGCCCAGCTGCATCTGCGGCGCCGGGTTGCCGGGCTGCGCGCACTCTTCGCGCCTGTCGCGCGCACCACTTTGAGCGGATGCACGCGCCGGCTCCTCGCAAAGACGGCGAGGTAGCGCTCCGCGGTTCGCTCCCATGTCATCGAACGGCTGCTCGCGTAGGCGCGCTCGCGCATGGCCTGTCGTCGGGCGTCATCGGTGAGCAATGCCGCGATTTCCGTACCGATGGCCTGCGCATCACCAAATGGCACCAGTACGCCGCGCCCGTCGGCCAGCAGTTCGCGCGCGTGCCAATAGGGAGTCGACACGACCGCCTTCCCCAGACCAAAGCTGTAAGCCAAGGTGCCCGGAGGTCATCTGCGCTTCGTTGAGGTAGGGCGTGACGTAGACGTCGCACATCGAGATGAAGTCGAGCAGTGTCGCCTGATCGACGAACCGGTTGAGAAAAACGACGTGCTTTTCGATACCGAGCGCGCGCACGCGCGCCATCAGGCTCTCGCGGTAGACCTCGCCTTCGCGGCGAACGAGATTAGGATGAGTCGCACCCAGGACGACATATACCGCATCGGCACGGCTTTTCAGGATCGACGGCATGGCATCGATCATGACTTCGATGCCCTTGTTGGGAGAGAGCAGACCGAAGGTCAGGATGACGGCTCTGCCGCCGAAGCCGAGCTTGGCCTTCGCGGCATCAGGTTCGACGAAGGCCGAGTCGGGAATTCCGTGCGGAATGACCTCGATCTTGTCCGCCGGGACGCCATATACGGTGCGCAGTAGCTCGCGACCCTTCTCCGCCATGACAATGACCTTCGATGAAACATCCATGACGTCATCCAGGACGCGCCGCTGCACCGGTTTCGGATTCGGCAAGAATCGTGTGCAGCGTCGTGACGATCGGCATGGACAGCCGCGAAAGCAGGGCCATGATGTGACTGCCGGCCTCCCCACCGAAAATGCCGAATTCATGCTGCAGGCATACCAGATCGAACTGCTTTGCGTTCAGGAAGTCGGCGGCGCGCGCGTAATCGTCCAGTTTCGCATCGTTGATTTGCAGACGCACGACAGGCGGATAATCGTAAGTCTGACCATGATCGGTCATCGCCACGATTGCGGTCTCCGTCTGAGTGTGTGAGCGGGCGATCGCCTGCTCCAGGTCGGTCGTGAACGTGGCGATTCCGCAGCGACGCGGCAGCGAATTGCCGATGAGTGCCAAGCGGCTGGGTGGACTCAAGCATAGCTCCTGGGATCGTCCGCACGGTGTGCCCGCGGACTTGCGGAGCCTCCGAGAACGTCAGTGAGCGACGGTAACCGTCCGGCCGTCGACCGTCGGTGCGCCGCCGCACCGATGGCCTTGGCGTTCGCAGGTACTCTCGTGCGTCGACGATGGAAAGCCGGCGAGCCAGGAGTTCACAATGAGCATCGAGTCCACACGACGACGCAGGGTGCGGCAGGTGTGTCTCGCGGCGCTGCTGCTCGGCTCATTCGGATCCGCCTTGCCGCAGACCGCGACGAGCGTGCTTCCGAGCAATGCTCACGCGAACCGATACGGAAATGGCTGGGAGTGCTCGCGCGGTTTTCGGCGCACGCAGGCGGGGGAGGGATGCGTCCCCGTCAACGTGCCGGCGGACGCGTACCTGAACTCCTCCGGCAATGAGTGGGACTGCAATCGCGGCTATCTCAGGGTCAATCAAACGTGCGTCGCGGTCAAAGTGCCCGCGAATGCGCATCCGGATGATTCGATCTTCGCCCCCGGCTGGCAGTGCAATCGAAACTTCCGTGCGACGGGTGGCAGTTGCGCCGCCGTCATCGTTCCGGCGAACGCCTATGCCGTGGATTCTTTGTACGGACAAGGCTGGGAGTGCGCTCGCGGGTATCGCCTCGAGCGCGAAACATGCGCCGCCGTGAAAGTGCCGGAAAACGCCTTCCTCGTTCACGCGGGCGATGATTGGGAGTGCGAGCGAGGGTTCGCGAGGCGCATGGAGGCGTGCGTGCCCGTTGCGGTCCCGATCAATGGATATCTGGACGCAACAGGCAACCGTTGGAAGTGCGAGCGCGGTTTCAGCCAAGAGGCCTCCGGCTGTGTGCCCCTGCTCGTGCCGCCGAACGCCTATATCGGCTACACCGGCGATGCATGGAGCTGCGTGGATGGCTTTCGCAGACAAGGTCGATCCTGCATAGCCGACCCACAAGTGGTTGATCGCGTCGCCGAATGAACCCCGTTTGACACACTCCGGTTGACGCCGGAGTTCAACTCAAAAGTTGTGCGCGCTCGTGTGCGGCTGTGTACGCCGCCGCACCGACGCGCCTTGGCAGTGAGCATAGCCTGCCTCCCACTTATCGGAGGTTCTATGCAATTCATTCAAACTGCCAGCGCAGCACTCCTCGGTTCAGCCGTTCTGCTGTGTGGCTGTGCTTCCACTCCCCCGGCGCCCAGCTCTGAAATGACGCGTGCCCAGTCCGCGATCGACCAGGCTCAGCGTGCAGGAGCCCGCGAGTTCGCAACCGAAGATCTCAATGACAGCCAGCAGAAGATGGACCAGGCACACGCCGCCATCGCCAAGGGAAACAACGCCGAAGGCGCACGGCTGGTCGAGGAGTCTTACGCAGACGCGCACCTCGCTCAAGTCACGGCCCAGAGTGCGAAGTCGGCGAAAGCGGCCAACGACGTGGACCAAAGCATCGTCACGCTGCAGCACGAAGCCAACCGCGCGAACTGACCGTGAGCTCGTATCCCACTGTTCTTGGAGACTTTCGTATGACGACATCATCCAAACGTACGGTTCTGACCACAAGTGTGGCGGCATTCGTATCTCTTACGCTCGCGGCATGCGCGACAACCAGCCCTCGCAACGACATGCTTGAGCACGCGCGGGCGGCGGTATCCAGCGCGCAGGGCAACCCGCAGGTCTCGGGCGCGGCCGAGGTTGATCTCAGCAAGGCGCAGCAAGCGCTGAGCAGCGGGGATGCGATGCTCAAGGCGGGCCGACCTGTCGAAGAAGTCAATCATGAGGCCTACATCGCAGAGCGATTCGCGCGCGCAGCGCAGAAGGGCGCGGACTTATCGACCTCGGAGAAGGCGATCGCGGACGCCAACAGTCGTCGTAACGCCGTGTTGCTCGCCGCGCGTGATCAGGAGACGGCGAACGCCAATGATCGTGCGCAGCGCGCCAATAATCTTGCGCAGAATGCCAATGATCGTGCGCAGTCCGAGTCCGCGGCGGCCGATGATGCTCGACGCAGTCTCGCCGCGCGTGATCAGGAGACGGCGAACGCCAATGATCGTGCGCAGCGCGCCAATGATCTTGCGCAGAATGCCAATGATCGTGCGCAGTCCGAGTCCGCGGCGGCCGATGACGCTCGACGCAGTCTCGCCGCGCGTGATCAGGAGACGACGAACGCCAATGATCGTGCGCAGCGCGCCAATATTTCGCGAATGCAATGATCTTGCGCAGTCCGAGTCCGCGGCGGCCGATGACGCTCGACGCAGTCTCGCCGCGGGTAACGAAGAGACGGCGCACGCCAACGATCTTGCGCAGCGTGCCAATGATCTTGCGGAGACCAAAACCGCGGAGGCCGATGCGGCGCGAAACGACGCGCGTGCCAGCGACCAGCTCGCAGCGCTCAGTGCGCAACAAAACGACGCTTCGCAACGGCATGCGCAGGAACTAGAGCGCGCGCTGGCCGATCTGCAGGCGAAGAAGACCGACCGCGGGCTCGTGATCACCTTGGGTGATGTGCTCTTTGCGACGGGTCAGGCGGAGCTCAAACCGGGCGCACGTCGGTCGCTCGACAAGCTCTCGAACTTCATGCATCAGTATCCGCAACGCACTGTGCGGATCGAGGGCTTCACCGACAGCGTCGGCAGCGATGAGTCCAATCAGCGACTTTCGGAGCATCGCGCGGATGCCGTGCGGGATGCCCTCACTGACGCAGGCGTCGCACGCGATCGCATCCAGACGCGCGGGCTCGGCAAGAGTTCTCCGGTCGCGGACAACGACAGCGCGACCGGCCGGCAGCAGAACCGTCGTGTCGAAGTCATCATCTCAGAAGGGGATGATCGTACGGCAACACGCCTGCAGTGATCCGGGGGGGGGGCGTCGAATGCATTGCGACAGCCTCCCCGCCACCTGCTGCAGGAGCTGATCCCCGGCCACATGGCCAGGCTGGTCTGAGCCGGTCCAGCAACATGGTGCGATTTGGCAGTCCGGTCAGTGGGTCGTGATAGGCGAAATACCGAGTCTGCACCGCCTCAGGTCGCGGAACCGAACCCTCGGCGCTGCCATTGACTAGGAGCGCTGCACGGTCGGTGCGGTGCCGTACAAATGCGAACGCGGCTGACGTATGCTGTGCGCGGGCCATTCAGTTTATGACCCCTCAGTACCTTTATGTCCGCCACCTCCGCTCCGAGGCAAAATCATCTCCTCGCCGCACTATCACCGACCGAGCAGGAGCGGCTCTTTCCGCATCTGAAGCTCGTCCCGATGCCGCTCGGCAAGGTGCTGTACGAGTCGGGCGATGTCCTGCGGCACGTTTACTTTCCGACCAGTTCCATCGTGTCGCTTCTGTACGTGATGGAAGACGGGGCCTCGGCCGAAATCTCGGTCGTGGGCAATGAAGGGCTCATCGGGATAGCGCTGTTCATGGGCGGAGAGACGACTCCCAGCCGGGCGATCGTGCAGAGCGCCGGGCACGCCTACCGGCTGCCCAGCGAGCGGCTCAAGGACGAGTTCCATCGCAGCGGCGGGATGCAGCTTTTGCTGCTGCGCTACACGCAAGCACTCATCACGCAGATGGCGCAGACCGCTGTGTGCAACCGGCATCATTCCGTGGACCAGCAATTGTGCCGCTGGCTGCTGCTATCACTGGATCGTCTGTCCTCCAGCGAATTGACCATGACTCAGGAGCTCATCGCCAACATGCTCGGGGTGCGCCGCGAGGGAGTCACCGACGCGGCCGGCAAGCTGCAAAAGCACGGAGTGATACGCTACGCGCGTGGGCGGATCACGGTGCTGGACCGGGCAAAGCTGGAAGTGCTCTGCTGCGAGTGCTATGCGGTGGTAAAGAAGGAAACCGATCGGCTGCTGCCGCATACGCGCAGGCAATAGTGGTCTGTGATAAATGCTGCCCGTAACCTTTGAGCAAGAAAGGGGCTCCGATCGAGCCCCTGTGAGTTGCACCTCCTCTCGAGGCAGTCGCTTCTGCTTATAGCATCGGATGACCGTCTACGAGCGGGATGCTTCCGTTGTCGATCGCCTTCACCAGTTGCTGCATCTCCTGCTCGGCCTGCACCGGGTCGAGCATCCCGAGCTTGTCGTGAAAGCGCGCTCGCTCGACGATGCCCCATTGCCCATTGGTCAGGATCGCATTCGCCTCCTGCATGACCTCGCGGCTCTGCTCGGGTGTGAGCTTGGTAGCCTGAGTTGCCTGCGGCGCACTCTGACTGCCGGCCGTCCAGCTGCGACCACGCCCGTCTTGTTTCGGAAGCGCCGCCGCGAGCTCCTCACGAATCACGGCCCGCATTTGCTCGCTGTCCGGCGTGCTCGTGGCCGCGGCGGCTGCCGCGGGACGCTCGGCTACGAAGGCCGGGAGCGAGCGTGCGGTCGGAACCGCAGTCGGATCGTCATTCGACAGCACTCGGTTGAGACAAGCGCCGAGCGAGAGGCCGATCGCCAGGGTTACAGAGACGGTCAGGATGGTCTTGGTCATCGTCGTATTCCTCTGTCGCAGTGAGTCGTTGAGCTAGAGGGCCCAGGATGCATTCTGGACACTGACCGACAAGCAATGATGAGCCGAGTCACCGTAGAAGTAGAGATAGCTTGCATGGTTCAGGCCCGCGACCAGAGAACGTCAGCTGCAGCGACGGGTACTGCACGTAGCAGTAGTAGTACGCACCGCTTGCGCTCTGACCCGAGCAGGAGACGTAGTCGCTCGTCTGACCACCGCTGGCGTTGAAGCTCAGACCCAGGTAGCAGCCGATGTACTGCTTGTTGTCCGAGCTGTTGCGGGCGTCGGTAAGACCACCATAGGCGTAGTCGGATCCCGCGGTGACCGGGAGGCTCGAGTTGAGACCGGCGAACGCCACGGACTGAAGGAGAAGACCTGCCGCCGCGGCGACAGCTAACATTGCACGTTTCGTCATGATCAATACCTCGTATAGGATGGGTTGAAAGTATTCGAGGTCTGCGGCGGATGACCCCACCCGACCTCTCATGAATGGATACGAGTTCGATCGAAGAAAAGCGCCACGCCAGATTCGACGTTGCGCAGCGCTGCTAAGGCTGAAAGTTGAAGGCTGAAACCCGAGCATTCGGGCCCACAGCGTGCTACTGTGGGTCCGCCTCGTGAATTTCCGCCTTGTCCGCCCTTGGCCTGCGCATTCCGCGCTGATTCGGCCACGGACTGCCACCTCAGAAATCCCCGCGACCGGACGGCAGACCGTCTCTGCCTCGCCTTCTTTGAACGAGTACTTCAAGTGACGAAACTCTATGTTGGCAATCTCCCCTTTACGGCTACTGAAGATGGTGTACGAAACCTGTTCGCACCACATGGTTCGGTGGACAAGGTATCGCTGATCAGCGATCGGGACACGGGTCGCCCACGAGGCTTCGGCTTCGTCGAGATGCCGAATGCAGATGCCTCACGCGCCCTACAGGCGTTGAATGGCACCGACTACGAGGGTCGCTCGCTGACGGTTAGTGAAGCACGGGAGCGGGATAAGTCGGGAGGAGCGAACCGTGGAGCCCGCCGATTTTGAAGGGACACGCGAGAGCGGCGTTGCGCTTTAGCCAGCCGGTAGGCCGGGGCGGGTCCAAATTCGAGGATCGCGCGGAGCGACTGCGCAGGGGCCGCGCTGCCGCGCCGTCACTTCGTGAGATGTCCCCTCTTACGACGCACGTCGTTGTGCGCCTGCAATTCCGAGCGGATGAAACGCTCACGCACGCCGATCAATCCATCGTGCTTTATCCGGGAGCACGAGCCTATTTCGGCTTTCCATGTCCCTATGGCGATTGCGACGGCATCTACGATCTCACCCTGGCGGCGCAGGCGGCCATGACGTATTTGAGGTCGCGTCCTACCGAAACCCTGGAGTGTAACGGTACACGCTCACGTCATCGCCTGTTGGGACCTTGCGGATTGCAGTTGAGCTACACGGTGACCGCTGAAGCCCGAACAGGCAGCTAGCCGGCGGGCTCCCACAAGGAGCGCTCGATGTACGAGACCAATCTGTTCGAAGCCTTTGCCAGGTACAAGGTGAAGGCCGCTCGACGCACGCGCTCGGCAATGACACCCGACGGCGATCTCGTGATGAGCTGCTGGTATGGCGGTTTCAAACGAGCGCAAGCGGAGGTCTTGAGGTACGAGGAGGACCTTTCTGGTCAAACAAATGAGAGCACTACTGCACTGAGGACGCATCTGGCCGAAGCGTTGTCGAACGAGTGGGAAGTGCGTGTGATCGTCGCCGTTGAAATCGCGGGCACGTCGGACCTGACAAAGGATTATCCGGTCGTCACTCCGGCTCGCACGGCGTACTACGCGCGAAAGGACTTGGTGGGCCGTGTGTGCTCATTTGATGGGGAGCGGTTCATAGTCGAGTTCCGCCGGACTGACCTGCCCGTGCAAGGCTCAGTGCCCAAAGGCAAGAGGTCGCAACGGGCGGCAAGTGGCCAGCGACATTGAGTCTTCCGGACTCAAGCTCTTAGGTTCTTGGCCAGGCTTGCGAGCTTTTGCTGCGCGCTCGGGTCGCTCATTGCGGTAAGTCCGGCTTTTGCGGCGACTCGCGCCGACCTGCTGCTGTTCCACGCTCGAGTGCTGACCGTCGACGATTCGTTTTCGATCAAGTCGGCCGTCGTCATCAAGGACGGCAGAATTCTCGCCGTGGGCGGATCTGAGCTGGCACGACAGTACGACGCTGCGCAGCGCATCGATCTGCGCGGCCGAACTCTCATGCCGGGGTTCATCGACACTCACCTTCATCTGTTCGGGCTGTCGCAGCGGCAGGTCGAGCCAGACAAGGCGAAGTCCATCGCCGACCTGCAGGTCATGGTCAGCGCCAAGGCCAGGACTTTGGGATCGGGCCAATGGATTACGGGCTACGGTTGGGATGAAGCGCAGCTTGCCGAGAAACGAACGCCGAATCGGCGCGATCTGGATCAGGCGGCGCCGGACAATCCGGTGGTCCTCACGCGCGCCGGTTCACACAGCGTAGTGGCCAATAGTGCGGCCTTCAAACTCGCCGGGATCGCCGCGTCGACCCCGGATCCGCCAGGCGGACTCATCGAGCGCGATGCGAGCGGCGAGCCGAGTGGAATCGTTCGCGAGCGCACCGATTTATTAATGGGTCTGGTGCCACGCGATTCCTTCGACGAATTGCGACCCAGTTTCATCGTCAGTCTGAAACATCTCCTCGAGCTCGGCATCACCAGTTTCATGGAAGCGCTCACGACGATTGACGACGAGCCCGTTGGCAGAGGCGGCGTCGCGCCGGATGCCGCGCCGCCGGCGTCGCTGCTTTCGGCACATACCTGGAAGCAGTTGCGCTCTCTGTATGAGGCGATGGGCGCTGAGCTTCCCCGAGTCACGGTCTACATTGCTTACCCGGGAGCCGATCGGCTCAGAGCCTTTCCCTACCATACCGGCTACGGCGACGACCGAATCAAGCTCGGGCCGATCGGTGAGACTCCCTACGACGGCGGCTTCACCGGTCCCACTGCTCTGACGAAAGAGGACTACAAAGGTCAGCCCGGATTTCGAGGCAAGACCTTCATGACGGCGGCGCAGGCCAAGAGCATGGTCGAGACCGCAGCCGAACTGAACTGGCAGCTTGGAATCCACGCGATTGGCGATGCTGCGATCGAGACGATGTCGCAGATCTACGATCAGGTTTTGCAGGAGCATCCGCGACAGGATCACCGCTGGTTCCTGGCGCATTTCACGATGATCCCGTCAGTCAAAACGATGGATGTGCTCGCGCACGACCGAGTCTATGCGTTGGCCCAACCCAACTTCCTGTACACCTTGGAGGGCCGGTACGAAGCGAGCCTCGATGGTTACCGGCTCGAACATATCAATCCGGTCGCGACACCGCTGCGCCACGGTGTGCCGATGGCATTCGGCAGCGATAACCTGCCGATTGGACCGATGGTCGGACTGTACGCCGCGGTAACCCGCAAGGGATCCGACGGCAGGGTATTCGGTCAAGACGAAGCGGTGAGCCGAGAGGAAGCCATCCGGCTTTACACGCTCAACGCTGCGCGATTGTCGTGGGATGAGAACAAGAAGGGTTCGATAGAACCGGGAAAGCTTGCAGACATGATCGTCCTCGACCGCGACCTTTTAAGTGTGCCGGCCGAGCAGATTCTCGAGACGAAGGTGGAGCTGACGATACTCGGCGGCAAGATCGTCTATCGAAATCACTGAGGTCGATCCATATCAGGGCTGGCTGAAGATGTCCTTCTCTTTCGGCCGCTGCATGCCCTTCTCCCAATACTTCTCCCAGATCTGCGCCCAGGGCCGGCCGTACATGTCCGGCACTTCGTATTCGATCGTCTGACCTGGCGTAACGGGTGTCGCTTTGCCTTTGACCGGCAGGATGCTCGGAATGCAGTGAATGTATTGAATCGGGTCTCCCTCGTCGAAGTCGCCGAGGCGGCGGTAATTGCGGATGATGCGGATCGGCTCCACGAGCGCCTCGGGGTCGTAGAAGATGGCTTCGTGATTCAGCTCCACCACATTGTGGTCCTTGTCACGAATCGGGGTGTAGATCTCGATGCTTTGCATCTTGCTCGAGAACTCGAACGAGCCGTGCGCGGCCCATCCTTGGATGTTGGAGGTCCAGGTAATCAGCACGTCATGGTCCCAGAATCCAATCGTCTCACCGTACCAGCGCGGCACGTCCGGGCCCAGCCGGGGCACAGGGCCGGTCATGTTGAACGTGCGACCGATGTAGATATTGGTCACGAAGTTGTCCGCGACACCGGCGGTGATCTGTACGAGCTTCGGTGTCACGATGACCGTCTGTGGGAACTGAATCGAGAATGCGTACCAGCGACGCATGAATCCTTCCGGCCAACAGTACTGGGATGGCCACTGCGGCGCGTTGGTGTTCCCCTGATGGTAAAGGTCCTGTACCAGACGCTGCTGATATTCCGGTGTCAGGACCGACAGAACGGTCGTGGTCTGCACCGCGAGCATCAATGAATACCAATTACCCCAGTTGTTGCCAGGCGCGTAACGGCCGGCGATCTCGCCGGGAACGGTCGCATAGGTATGCCGAGTCGGCCCACCGCGCCGCTGGGTCTCAGCCAGCAGCGCCTCGTAATGCGCCTGTGCAGTTTTGAACGGGTAGGGACTCACGATGGCGGCACGGGGATAGTCGCGGTTGCAGTAGCCCCACGCTGCCGTGCGTGGCGGATCCTTGCCCGCGGTCGCATTGAAAATGGCGCCCCGCTGCAATTCGAGTCCCTCAGGACTATTGCAACGGAAGTAGCGTGGGTCGGTCCACAGTTGTTTGTCTTGGTAGAAGTCCTTGGAAGTAAAGATGTCGATGGGAAGAGGCTTCACGCCCGCAGGTGCCGCGCCGTCCCACGCTGAGCCGACTTTGATCGTCGGCAAATTCGCTCCCGCGGTCGCGCCGCCGCGGGGCGCGAGCATCATCGGGCCCACGAACGGATAATGCTGCAGGTCCTCGAGGAGGTTCCTCCAGTCATCGAGCTTTGCACTGCCGAAGTTCAGCGGCGCACGCGGCGTGGGTAAGGCGACTGCGAGCGGTGCGCCGCGTCCGACACTGTGGAATCCGGGATCGGCGACCTGCTGCGCGCTGACGCAGAGGGCCTGGCACAGCAAAACGATGGCTGCAGCGTAGTGCAGGCCTCGACGGATCGGCATGGATGCTCCTGAAGCGCTCGCCTGTTTTGCGTCGATCCTACACTGGAACCTTCGGTCCTCGCAGTCATTGAGACTTGGTCCCTGACCAAGCAGGGACTTCAACGCGAGGAATCCGTCATGGGTCGAGGAATTCTGCTGTGGCTGTTGGGAGTGCCGATTCCGGTCATCCTTCTTCTGGCCATGTGCTCACACCACTAAAAGTGTAGCCGGCGGAACTCCTATATATAAGGAGCGGCCGCCGACCGGCATGGCCGGCTGCGGCACGGTATCATGCACCCCGGTCAGTCTCGGGGAGCCAAGAATAATGAGCTGGGTACACGGGGTCGTGATCCTGTCGCTGATCGAGTATCTCGTCTTCTGTGTTCTCGTGGGTCGCGCGCGCGCCAAGTACGCCATTGCAGCGCCCGCGGTCGCGGGTAACGAGATGTTCGAGCGCTATTTTCGCGTGCAGCAGAATACGCTCGAGCAACTCATCGTGTTTATCCCCGCGGTGCTGCTCTTCGCGCGTTACACGAGCGCGCTCTGGGCGGGAATCCTGGGCGTTGCGTTCGTGATCGCGCGCATCATCTATGCGGCTGGGTACATCAGTGCTCCGCAACGCCGCGGCACCGGTGCCAGCATCTCATTCCTGTGTGAGGTCGTGCTGGTGCTGGGCGCCCTGATCGGTATCGTCCACAGCTTGATGGCGGCTTGAGGCCGCGGAGCTGCAGATGGCGATGCGGACGGGTGCGGAAGCGATCGTCGACGGTCTGCTCGCCCACGACATTGATACGGTGTTCGCGCTTCCCGGCGCCCAGATCTACGGACTTTTCGATGCACTGCACCGGGCCCAGCCACGCCTGAAGGTGATTGGCGCGCGCCATGAGCAGGCTTGCAGCTATATGGCATTCGGCTACGCGCGCTCGACGGGACGACCCTCAGTCTGCGCGGTCGTCCCAGGGCCGGGCGTGCTCAATGCGGGAAGCGGTCTTCTCACGGCATTCGGAGCCAACATGCCGGTGCTATGCGTCACGGGCCAGGTTCCGCTCGCCTTCCTGGATCGCGGTCGTGGGCAGCTGCATGAAATGCCAAATCAGCTCGCAACCCTGCGCGGCTTCGTCAAATGGGCCGAGCGCATCGAGCACCCGGCGCTCGCGCCGCAACTGGTAGCACGGGCGTTTCAGGAGATGCGCTCGGGGCGGCCCGGGCCGGCGGCACTGGAGATGCCCTGGGACGTATTCACGCAGAGCGCCCGCGTCGAGCCTTGTGCACCGTTGCCCCGATTCGCGGCGCCGCTTTCCGACCCAGACCGCGTCGCTGACGCGGCGCGTCTCATCGTCGAAAGTCGCCGGCCCATGATTTTCGTTGGGGGCGGTGCCTTCGGAGCAGCTCAGGAGATTCTCGATCTCGCCGAATCGATCGATGCTCCGGTCGTCGGCTACCGCAGCGGCCGTGGCATCGTCAGCAACGAGCACGAGCTCGGACTCACCATGGCGGCGGCCTATCGACTTTGGCCGAAGACCGATTTGATGATTGGTATCGGAACGCGTCTCGAGCTCACTTGCTGGCGCTGGCCGTACCGCCCCTCCGGTCAGAAGTCGATTCGCATCGACATCGACCCCGCGGAGATGCGTCGCTTCACGCCGGATGTCGGCATCGTCGCGGACGCTGCCGAGGCAACGGCGGCGCTGGCTGCGGCCGTTCGGCGCCTCGGTCATCGCCGTACTCGCGACCGTCAGGAGATCCGGGATGCCTCCGCCGCGGCGGAAGCCGAGATCCAGGCGATTCAGCCTCAGGTGGGCTACCTGCGTGCAATCAGAGAGGTGCTGCCGCGCGACGGCATCCTGACCGATGAGATCTCCCAGGTGGGGTTCGCATCCTGGTACGGCTATCCGGTCTACGAGCCCCGCACATTCATCGGGTCGGGCTATCAGGGCACGCTCGGTGCGGGCTTTCCCACGGCGCTCGGGGTGAAAGTCGCGCATCCTGATCGGTCTGTCGTCGCGGTCTGCGGCGATGGTGGCTTCATGTTCGCAGCTGCCGAGCTCGCGACGGCCGTTCAGTATCGGATTGGTGTCGTGACGATCGTCTTCAATAATGATGCCTACGGCAACGTCCGCCGCGACCAGCAGCGGCTGTTCGACGGGCGCCTGCTCGGATCTGATCTCGTGAATCCGGACTTCGTGCGCCTGGGCGAATCCTTTGGTGTCGCAACGACCCGCGTCAATTCGCCCGCGACCCTTCGGCCGGTGCTCGAGTGCGCGCTCGCGGAGGCTCGCCCCTCCCTGATCGAAGTCACGGTTCCAAAAGGCTCTGAAGCAGACCCCTGGCGCTTCATTCATCCGCCCATGCCCGCGGCGGCCTCATGATTCTGGTGCTGGTTCACGGTGCCTGGCACGGAGCCTGGTGCTGGGAGCGCGTGATACCGCACCTCGAGCAGCGTGGCGTTTCAGTTCGAACCGTGGAGCTTCCGAGCGTGGGCGCGCCTTTCGAAAGTGCGATGGATCTGTCGTGCGATGCGGCAGCGGTGCGCGCCGTCATCGACTCATCCGCTCCGGTCGTGCTGTGCGGCCATTCCTATGGCGGCATGGTCATCTCCCGGGCCGCGACCGAGGCCAAGAACGTCCGGCGCCTCATCTATCTCTGCGCGTTCATGCCCGCAGAAAATGAGTCGCTGGGGGATATCGGTGGCGGCCAGCTGGCACCCTGGATCGTGAAGCTCCCGGACGGGCGAACGCTGCCTGATCTCACGCGTGCGCACGAGCTGTTCTTCGGCGATTGCGATCGCGCGACGGCAGCCTGGGCGGTTCAACAGCTGCGACCGCAGGTTCCGATGCCGTTTCTGGAGCGCGTCGGAAAGCCCGCCTGGCGCAGCATCCCCTCGACCTACATCGTGTGTGCGCAGGATCGAGCGTTTCCACCTGAGTTGCAGCGAGAAGTCTTCGCGGCGCGAGCGAGCGATGTGGTCGAGCTCGATTCGAGCCATTCGCCGTTCCTGTCGCAGCCCGAGCAGCTGGCCAAGGTGCTCGCCGGGTCCCTCAGTGAGGCTCGCTAGCCCGCATTTGAAGTGTCATCTTTGCGCGAGGTCACCCCGACCAGGCTCGCGATGCCGGCGATCAGCTCCTGCGGCTCAATGGGCTTCGAGATGTGCATTTGAAAGCCGGCGAGCAGCATGCGCTGTCGATCCTCGGCGCGGGCATAGGCGGTCACGGCAATCGCCGGTATGCGGGCGGCGCGAGCATCCGCGGAGCCCCTGAGCTGCGCGATCAGCTGGTATCCGTCCTCGTGGGCCATCCCGATGTCACTGATGAGGATGTCAACCGGTTCGCTGCGCAGCGTCTCGAGCGCCTGCTGAACATCGACCGCGAGGAGCACGCGCGCGCCACGCTCCTCCAGGAGCCTGCCGGAGAACAACAGGGAATCCGCCTCGTCATCCACGATGAGCGCAGCGACGCCATCGAGCCGCGGCAGATTTGCCAGTGAGAAGGCAGCGGGGGCCGAGCGTTGCTCGAGTGTTTCCTGTGGCTCGCCATGGTGGGGCGACGGAAGAGAGATGACGAAGCTTGCGCCGTGTCCTTCGCCGGCGCTCTTGGCACGGACGGTTCCTCCATGAAGCTCGATGAGGCTCTTGACGATGGACAAGCCCAGCCCAAGTCCACCCTGGGCCCCCGGCGTTGCCGCATCGGCATGCCGGAATCGGTCGAACACGAACGGCAGGAAGGCGGAGTTGATACCGACGCCGTTGTCCTGGACGCAGATCTCGATGTGCCCGTCGGCTCGCTCCACGAGCACCTGGACGGTGCCGCCAACCGGTGTGAACTTGACGGCGTTCGTCAGCAGGTTCGACATGATCTGCTGGAGACGGTTCGAATCGCCCCGGATGCGATCGACGCCGGGCTCCAGATGCGTGCTCAGCGTGATCTCCTTCGCTTCGGCCGCTGGCCGAATCGCATCGAGAGCCGCCGCGATGACCTTCTGAAGGCTCATGCTGCGTACGCTGAGCTGGACCTTGCCCGTCATGATGCGACTCATGTCGAGCAGATCGTTGATGATCTGAGACTGGACGCGGGCGTTGCGCTCGATCACCGCCAGTCCGCGAGCGACTTCGGGAATGGTTTCGGTATGCCGGCGCACGACGTGCACCCAACCGACGATGGCATTCAGGGGCGATCTCAGCTCGTGCGAAAGCGTGGCAAGGAATTCGTCCTTGAGCCTGTTTGCCTCCTCCGCATCCTGGCGCGCCTTGCGCTCGCTCTCGAGGAGAATGTCGCGCTCGTCCTGAGCCAGCTTCCAGGCGGTGCGGTCGCGAAGCACCTCGCTGAACCCGACGATGTGGCCGGCGCTATCCACAACCCGGCTCGTCATACCACTTGCGTAGATGGGCGTGCCGTCCTTGCGGCGAAGCCAGCGGTCATTCGACGTGCTGCCTTCCTCAGCGGCCCGCTGCAGCTCGCGGCGGCGCACGCCGCTCGCCAGGTCCTCAGGCGGCAGCAGCCGTTCGGTCGGCAGCCCGAGAAACTCCTCACGCGGCCAACCGAGAACCCGCTCGACTCCCTCGTTCCAGGTGGTCGCGCGCCCCTCGAGGTCCACGGCGAAGATGGCGTAGTTCTTGACCTGGGCAATGAGTGTCCGGTAGCGCTCTTCGCTGGCTGCCAGCTCGTCCTGGGCCCACTTGCGTTCCGACCAGTCGGTGGTCACCCCGATGAGGCCCACGATGGTCCCGGTCGGACTGAACTCCGGACTCAGCTGGGCTTCCAGGAAGCGCTTGCCAGCGGCAGTGTCGAGCACAAACTCGTGACAGCGAGACTTCCCGCTGACCATCACCTCCCGGCATGCCGCTTCGAGTCCACTCCACACTCTGAGTTTGTCGAGGCCCGCGTCGGAACCGGTCTTGTTGACGTACAGCTGCCGTAGATGGCGGTCCAGACGGAAAACCCCGACCGGCAAATGCTCAAGGAGGCGAGCAAGCCCTGGCTCGTCTTTGCTGACATCGTTCCAGTGGCCGTCACTCATGACATAAGGGGAAAAGGGGAGACCAGTGGTGGCTGCAGGCTCCGCGCCAGCCCCCCCGTGAGCTCGCATGAGATAGTGCCGATCCATGTCGGTCGCCGCGTGCCGCAAGCCTTGTGCCTGAGCCTGCCGGCCCCCATTCAGGAGCGACCTTGAGCCTATCGGCTATAATTACTCACCCTGCGGGCACATCCCCCCGGGGCCAGCGGCGCACCGGCGAAAGTGGCGGAACTGGTAGACGCGCTGGACTTAGAATCCAGTGGGGCACCCCGTGAGGGTTCGACTCCCTCCTTTCGCACCAGATCCACGAGTATCTTCGAGATTCAAGGACCCATGACATGCAGGTATCTCTGACTGCGACAGGGGGGCTCGAGCGCAGGCTCGAAGTGGCAGTCCCCGCGCAGCGCGTGGCGAGCGAGGTGGAGCAGCGGCTGAAGAGGCTGTCGCGCACCGCGCGCCTGAAGGGTTTCCGACCCGGCAAGGCACCCTTCTCCGTCGTACGCCGGCAGTTCGGCGATCAGGTTCATGCCGAGGTCGTGGGCGACCTCATGCGAAGCAGCTTCGCCGAGGCGGTCTCCCAGCAGCAGCTCAAGCCCGCGGGCGGGCCGCGCATCGAGCCCATTGCGCTCGATCCGGGTGCAGACCTGCGCTACACCGCCGTGTTCGAGGTGCTGCCGGACATTGCGGTACGGCCGGTCGAGCAGTTTGCGATCGAGCGCCCGAGCGCCACGGTCACGGAATCCGACATCGACACGATGATCGAGAGCATGCAACGTCAACGCCTGACGTACGTGCCGGTCGATCGAGCGGCGCGCGCGACGGATCGAGTGTCCATGGACTTCGATGGCCGCAGGGACGGCCAGCCCTTCGAGGGTAGCGAAGGCCGCGATGTGACCTTCGTGGTCGGCGGCGGACGGGTGCTGCCCGAGATGGACCAGGCGGTGCAGGGTGCGAGCGCGGGCGACACGCGAACCGTCACGGTGCACTATCCCGCCGATCACGCAAGCAAGGAACTCGCCGGCCATGTCGCGGAGTTCACTCTGACCCTCAAGAAGGTCGAGGAGGAAGCGCTTCCCGCCGTCGATGAGGAATTTCTGCGTGCCTTCGGCGTCGAAGATGGTGAGGTGGCAACGTTGCGCACCGAAGTGCGCAAGAGCATGGAACGGGAGCTAGAGACAGTGGTGCGCAATCGGGTACGCACTCAGGTCATGGATGCCCTGTACCGGGACAACCCCTTCGATGTGCCTCGTGCGCTCGTGGATGAGGCGATTCAGCGTCTGCAGCTCGACACCGCGCAGCGCATGGGAATACGCGACGCCAGTCAGCTACCCCAGCGTGAGGTGTTTGAGCAGCCTGCGCGCCGACGTGTCGCACTCGGCATGCTGATGGCGGAGATCGTGCGCGCGCAAAAGCTGCAGGTGGACCGCACTCGGGTGGAGTCGCGCCTCGATGATCTTGCTGCGAGCTACCCCGAGCCCGAGCAGGCGCGCCGTGCCTATCTGCAGAACGCCGATGCGATGCGTCAGATCGAATCCGCAGCGCTCGAGGACCAGGTCGTCGACTGGGTGCTCGAGCGCGCGCACGTCACCGATCAGCCCATCAGCTTCAAGGAGCTGACCGGTTTTGGACAGAACTCCGGAGAATCCCAATGAGAGTCATGACATGAACGAACGCGCACTGAATCTGGTACCCATCGTCGTCGAGCAGACCGCGCGCGGCGAGCGGGCCTATGACATCTACTCTCGGCTGTTGAAGGAGCGCTTGATCTTCGTCGTCGGGCCGATCGACGACTTCATGGCCAACATCGTCGTCGCTCAGATGCTCTACCTGGAATCGGAGAACCCCGAGAAGGACATTCATCTGTACATCAACTCACCCGGCGGCGTCGTCACGGCTGGTCTGGCCATTTACGACACCATGCAGTTCGTGAAGCCGGATGTCAGCACCATCTGCACCGGCCAGGCGGCGAGCATGGGAGCGATCCTGCTCGCGGGCGGCACGAAGGGGAAGCGTTACTGCCTGCCGCACGCCCGCATGATGATCCACCAGCCGCTCGGCGGCTTTCAGGGTCAGGCGGCCGACATGGAGATCCATGCCCGGGAAATGCTCCAGGTTCGTGACCGACTTAACAAGATCTTGGCCAAACATACCGGTCAGGATGTGGCGAAGATCAAGCACGACACGGATCGGGACAACTTCATGGACTGGGACGAAGCGGTGAGTTACGGGCTGATAGACCGCGTCCTGGAGAAGCGCATGGAGCTTCCGTCAGGTTCCGGTAAATCGTGATCGACTTCGGCTTTACGGAACGCGGAATTTCGCTTGCACCGTGGCGGTGCGGCTCTTTGCCCACGCCACCGGTGCATGCTATAAGGACTTGGCGCGACAAGATTTACCTGGGCGCAACCGATGTTTTGCGAGGGCCCTAGATGAGCGATGATTCCCGCGGCCGCCACGATGACGGCAAGCTTCTGTACTGCTCGTTCTGCGGAAAGAGTCAGCACGAAGTTCGCAAGCTCATCGCAGGCCCGTCGGTGTTCGTGTGTGATGAGTGCGTCGAGCTGTGCAACGACATCATCCGCGAAGAGCTCGAGGATCGCGCCGAGCGCGCGCGCGACAAACTGCCGAAGCCGCACGAGATCAAGAAAGTCCTCGACGAGTACGTGATCGGTCAGGAGCGCGCCAAGAAGGTGCTCTCGGTGGCCGTCTACAATCACTACAAGCGATTGCAGACGCGCAGTGGCACCGCCCGTCCCAAGGATGATGTGGAGATCGCCAAGAGCAACATCCTGCTCATCGGTCCGACCGGTTGCGGCAAGACACTGCTCGCCGAGACGCTCGCGAGACTGCTCAACGTTCCGTTCACGATCGCCGATGCGACGACGCTCACCGAGGCAGGCTACGTCGGTGAGGATGTCGAGAACATCATCCAGAAACTGCTGCAGAAGTGTGACTACGATGTCGAGAAGGCGCAGACCGGCATCGTCTACATCGATGAGATCGACAAGATCTCGCGCAAGTCGGACAACCCCTCGATCACCCGCGACGTTTCCGGCGAGGGGGTCCAGCAGGCGCTGCTCAAGCTGATCGAGGGCACGGTCGCCTCCGTCCCTCCACAGGGTGGCCGCAAGCACCCGCAGCAGGAGTTCCTGCAGGTCGACACCACGAACATTCTCTTTATCTGCGGCGGAGCCTTTGCGGGACTCGAGAAGATCATCCTTAATCGCACGCAGAAGAGTGGGATCGGCTTCACATCGGATGTGCGCGAGATCAACGCGCGTCCGCATGGCAACGACCTGTTCCATGACGTGGAGCCCGAGGACCTCATCAAGTACGGCCTCATTCCGGAGTTCGTCGGCCGCTTGCCGGTCGTCGCGACACTCGATGAGCTCGATGAGGCGGCGCTCGTGTCGATCCTCACCGAGCCCAAGAACGCACTCACGAAGCAGTATCGTCGCCTGTTCGAGATGGAGGGCGCGGAACTCGAGTTTCGTGACGAGGCTCTCAAGGCCGTGTCGCATCGCGCGATGCAGCGCAAGACGGGCGCGCGCGGATTGCGTACGATTCTCGAGACGGTTCTGCTCGATACCATGTATGAGCTGCCGTCGATGCGCAACGTTCAGAAGGTCGTTATCGACGAGACGGTGATCGATGGACACTCGAAGCCGTACATCGTGTACCGCTCCGAAGATGAGCCTCGGCGCGTGTCTGGCTCGACCCACTGACATTCCCGGTATTCCCGCTCTTCAGTTCTGTCGGCCCTGGCCGTTGAAACAAGGTCGGGCGGGCACCATTTCCCGCTATATTAGGATTCGGTTCGGGGGGTACCGTCCCATCGGTGCCTTCCACATTGTTGAGGCAGCGAGGGCTTGACCGTGTCTGAGCAAACTCCAGCGACTTCCAAAACCACCATGGTCGAGAGCGTGCCCGTGCTCCCTCTGCGCGACGTCGTGGTCTACCCGCACATGGTGATTCCGCTCTTCGTGGGACGTGAGAAATCGATCCAGGCCCTGGATGTGGCCATGAAGGGCGACAAGCGGATCATGCTGATTGCGCAGAAGCAGGCGGACGTCGATGACCCCAAGGTCGACGACCTGTATCGCATCGGGACCGTCGCGACGATTCTGCAGTTACTGAAGCTCCCGGACGGCACCGTGAAGGTGCTCGTCGAGGGCGTGGACCGTGCTCGCATCGACCGCTTGCATGCCGGCGAGCACTTCTCGGCGGATGTGACCTTGCAGCCGGATGGGGAGGCGTACGACGAGCGCGAGATGGACGTGCTCGGGCGCTCCGTGATCTCACAGTTCGAGCAGTACGTGAAGCTCAACAAGAAGGTGCCGCCGGAAGTGCTGACGGCGCTCGCGGGAATCGAGCACCCCGGCCGGCTGGCCGACACGGTCGCCGCGCACATGTCACTGAAGCTCGGCGAGAAGCAGAAGGTTCTCGAGATCCTCGACGTGCGCAAGCGCCTGGAGCACATCCTCGTTGCCATCGAGGGCGAGATGGATGTCCTGCAGATCGAAAAGCGCATCCGCGGCCGCGTCAAGGCGCAGATGGAGAAGAGTCAACGCGAGTACTACCTGAATGAGCAGATGAAGGCCATTCAGAAAGAGCTCGGCGAGATGGACGAGGGCGGCAACGAGATCACCGATCTCGAGCAGAAGATCGCCAAGGCCGGCATGCCCAAAGAGGCTCGGGACAAGGCCGGCAATGAGCTCAACAAGCTCAAGATGATGTCGCCGATGTCCGCCGAGGCCACGGTCGTGCGCAACTACATCGACTGGCTGGTGAAGGTGCCCTGGAAGAAGCGCACCAAGATCCTCAAGGACATCGCTCGCGCCGAGCAGGTGCTGGATGAGGATCACTACGGGCTCGAGAAAGTGAAGGAACGGATCGTCGAGTATCTCGCCGTGCAGCAGCGCGTCGAGAAGCTGCGCGGCCCGATACTTTGTCTCGTCGGCCCGCCCGGCGTGGGCAAGACCTCGCTCGGACAGAGCATCGCGCGCTCGACCAACCGCAAGTTCGTGCGCATGTCCCTCGGCGGCGTGCGCGATGAGGCCGAGATTCGCGGACACCGGCGCACGTACATCGGCTCGATGCCGGGCAAGATCGTGCAGAACATGTCAAAGGCGGGGGTCCACAATCCGCTCTTCCTGCTCGATGAGGTCGACAAGATGTCGATGGACTTCCGCGGCGATCCGTCCTCGGCGCTGCTCGAAGTGCTCGATCCTGAGCAGAACTCGACCTTCAACGATCACTACCTGGAGGTCGATCTCGACCTGTCGGAGGTGATGTTCGTCTGCACCGCAAACAGCCTGAACATCCCCGGGCCGCTCCTCGATCGCCTGGAAGTCATCCGGCTGCCCGGCTACACCGAAGACGAGAAGATGAACATCGGTCGTCGCTATCTCGTGCCGAAGCAGATGAAAGCCAACGGGCTCAAGGAGCACGAGCTCAAGGTGTCCGACGCTGCGTTGCTCGACATCGTGCGCTACTACACGCGCGAGGCAGGCGTGCGCAATCTCGAGCGAGAGATCGCCAAGATCAGCCGCAAGGCCGTCAAGCAGATGCTCACGCAGAAGAAGGACAAGGAGAAGGAGAAGGAGCCGCCGGCCGTCGCGGTCATGCCGCGCAACCTGGATAAATTCCTGGGTGTACGACGTTTCCGCTATGGCAAGGCCGAGGACTCGAACCGCATCGGTCAGGTTACCGGGCTTGCCTGGACGGAGGTGGGCGGTGAGCTGCTCACCATCGAGGCCGCCATCGTGCCGGGCAAGGGCAAGCTGCTGCACACCGGCCAGCTCGGCGAGGTGATGCAGGAGTCAATCCAGGCCGCGATGACGGTGGTGCGCAGTCGCTCGGAGGTCCTGGGCCTGGAGGCCGACTTCTATCAGAAGCACGACATGCATCTGCACATGCCCGAGGGTGCGACGCCCAAGGACGGACCGAGCGCCGGCATCGGGATGTGTACGGCGCTGGTTTCGGCGCTCACCAAGATTCCCGTCCGCTCGGATGTCGCCATGACCGGCGAGATCACGCTGCGCGGTGAGGTGCTGCCAATCGGCGGACTGAAGGAGAAACTCCTGGCCGCGCACCGCGGTGGCATCAAGACCGTGCTGATTCCGGATGAGAACGTGAAGGATCTCGCCGAGATCCCGGACAACATCAAGGGCAACCTCGAGTTGAAGTCGGTCAAGTGGATCGATGAAGTGCTGCAGATCGCGCTGGTGCACCAGCCGACTCCACTTGCGGCCGATGCGGCCGCGGTGCCTGCGACTGGGGCCGAACCGGACAAACCGACCCGGCGCAATGGCCGTCGGCAGCTCAAGCCGACCCCGGCACACTAGGACAAGCGCTTTTCATGAATGGCTGAAATCGAAATCCACGCGCCGCATTCGCATGCGCGCGATGATTTTTCGAAGGCCGTCAGCGTCATGGTGGGCGTGATCGGTATCGTGCTCGCGAGCGTGACGATCGCCTCCCATCGTGCTCACACGGCGGCCGTCATCTATCGCACGGAGGCGAACGATCAGTGGGCCTTCTACGAGGCCAAGAAGATTCGCGAGCACCTGGTCAACGTCACGGCCGGGCTGGGCAGTGTTCTCAGCGTGCGCGACGAGGCCAAGGCCCGTGATCTCATCGAGCAGTGGACGCGCGACCGGGACCGCTACACGAAGGAGGCGGCTGACATCCAGAAGGAGGCTCGCAGCCGGGAGGCCGCGAGCCACAGTGAGGAGGACCGCGCCCTGCGACTCGATCTCGGCGAGGGGTTGCTCGAGCTCGGCCTCGTTCTTTCGTCGCTCTACTTCCTTTCCACGCGCCGGTTCTTCCCGGTTCTCGGAGGCATAGCCGCCTTGGGCGGAGCAGCCATCGCGATGACCGGCTGGTTGGCCTAGATCGCTCTGAGCGCGCTGCAAAAAATCTTCCTGTGGATCTTCCTGTTCCTGCTCGCGGCGGCGGGCTATGGACTGTGGGTTACGCGGCCGCCTGGGGCGCTTGCGGCACGGCCTTCCACTCAGCTGCGATCGGAGAGCTTGCCCGTCATTGACGAGAGCCTGCTCGTGAGCGCGCAGGGGCTCGCGCGTCTGCCGCTCACTCCCGAGGAGCGCACGCTCGCGCAATCGGCCTTGCGCTGGGCGGACCAGGAGCTCGAGATCGCGTTCACGGCGGCGCTTCGTCAGATCGAAGCGCATCCACCTGCGCTTTCGGAGGCTGCACAGCGCATTCAGGAGCGTCTCGAGCGCCTGCAGAAGCTGCTCGAAACCGATCAGGCCAGTGTGGGCCGCCTCACGACCACCCTGGCTCAATCAAGCGATGCAGACAAGAGCGCGCTGCAGGACCGGCTGGCTCTCGCGCAATCCCAGGCCGACCTGGACCGGGATGAGGTGGCTCAGGCGAATGCGGATCTGCTCGAGGCCGGCGGCAATCTGCATCAGCGCATCGAAGCCATGATGCAGGAGCACTCGGCGGCGGAGCGCGGTAGGCCGGCTGCCACCGACAACGCAGCGGATCCGTTCACGAACCTGCGCGGGCTGGCGCGCCGCTTTCGCGAGTGGCGTGCTCTGGCCGAGAAGGCGCAGTGGTTGTCCGCGGCCGAATCGCAGGCGAGCTCAGGCGTGGCCCGGCTCCTCAGCGAGCGCAGCCAACTGGCCGAAGGGCTCGAAACGCGCAAGGAGAATGTGCCCGGGCTGGCGCAACACACGACGCGGTCCGGAGGGATCCCAGCGCAGTCGTCATCCTCATCGCCGTCGCTATCGCTCGATGTTGCGCGGCAGATCGGTGCCGACCAGAGACTCCTGACGCTGATCGATCAGCGGATCTCCGATCGCCGTCAGCTCGCCCAGATCTATCGCAACTGGCAGGGCATTGCGCAGGCTCAGTTGCGAAGCGTGCTGCATGCGATGCTTGCGAGCGCCGTCTCCGTCATCGCCATCCTGCTCGTGCTGCTGTTGCTCGACCGCTGGCTGGAGCGCCTCTTCGGTCGTGCGCGCATCGATCGGCGACAGATCGAGACGCTGCGCGGTGTTGCGCATGTCGCGGTGCAAGTCCTCGGTGTGGTGGTGATCCTGCTCGTACTCGTCGGGCTGCCGGGACAGCTCGGCACGATGCTCGGAATCGCGGGTGCCGGACTCACGGTCGCCCTCAAGGACTTCATCGTCGCCTTCATCGGTTGGCTCGTTCTGATGGGCAAGAACGGTATCCGGCTGGGCGACTGGGTGGAGATCAACGGCGTCGGCGGCGAGGTGGTCCAGCTCGGCATGTTCCACACGGTGCTTCTGGAGACCGGGAGCTGGACTGACGCGGGGCATCCCACGGGCCGGCGGGTCACATTCGCCAATAGCTTTGCGATACAGGGCCACTACTTCAATTTTTCGACCTCGGGCCAGTGGCTCTGGGATGAGTTGCTCGTGCTGGTGCCCTACGATCACGACCCGCATTCGGTTGCGGAGGCGATTCACAAGGAGGTGCTCGAGGCCACGGCTGAGAGCGCGCGCCTTGCGGAGATCGAATGGCGCAAGACAGCCCGCAGCCCTCGCGGGGGTGCAAGCGATGTCTTGACGCCCGGCATCGTGATCCGGCCCGCCGTGGGCGGTGTGGAAGTCGTCATTCGCTACGTCACGCGCGCGAACGAGCGATTCGCTCTGCGGGCGCGCCTGTACCAGACGGCGGTGCGCCTGCTAAATTCCGCGCGCACGGGTGCTTAGCTCAGCTGGTAGAGCGTCGCCTTTACACGGCGAATGTCGGGGGTTCGAGTCCCTCAGCACCCATTCGTGTACAATGCGGCCCCCTTGCCGGAGCGGTAGTTCAGCTGGTTAGAATACCGGCCTGTCACGCCGGGGGTCGCGGGTTCGAGTCCCGTCCGCTCCGCCAGATCACCCAGTTCTGTTCGATTAAACTACGGCGAGCATGGCCGATCCGACCTCGAACGATCGCGAGGCATTGGTGCGCGAAGCCCAGTGGCTGCAGCGCCTCGAGCGGGTTCCGGAGGCCATCCAGGCCTACGAACGGGTGCTCGCCCGCTGGCCAGAGCTTGCGACCTGCTGGTACAACCTCGGCGTATTGCAGCGAAAAGCGCGGCGACTGCATGCGGCACTTGAAGCCTACGATCAGGCGCTCGCTCACGGGATCTCCGAGCCCGAAGAGGTCCATCTCAATCGCGGTGTGATCTACGCCGATTACCTGCGGCAAGATGCGGCCGCCGAGCAGGAGCTGCTGAAGGCCCTCGCGCTCAATCCAAGATACATCCCGGCCCTTCTCAATCTGGGCAATCTGTACGAGGACCTCGGCAGACGAGACGAAGCGCGCGCTCTATACGAACGGATTCGGGCGCTCGATCCGGCCTCGACCGAGGCGTTGGCGCGCTACGCCAATCTTGAACCGCTGCCTGCAACGGATGCCCGCCTGAGCGCCGAACTGGGGGCCGCACTCGTGAATCCGCAGAACTCGCCCGCAGAAAAGGCGAGTCTCGGCTTCGCGTTCGGTCGTTTGCTCGACGGCAGCGCGCAGTACTCGCGGGCATTCGAGGTTTATGCGGCAGCCAATCGCGACAGCCGCGCAAGCGTGCCGGCAAACCTGAACCACTACGATCGACTCGCACACGAGCGCTTGATCGATCGTTTGATCCAGAGTGCGCAGGCGCCGCACTCGGATCCGATCGCCGTCCCGCCCGCGATCACGCCGATCTTCATCTGCGGCATGTTTCGCTCCGGCTCGACCCTCACCGAGCAACTCATTGCAGCGCATCCGGACGTCAAGGCAGGCGGTGAACTCGACTTTCTCCCACGGCACGTGGCGAGCGAGCTCGCCCCATTTCCGGATTCACTGGCAAGACTCTCCGGGGAGCAGACAGCGAGCCTTGCATGTCGCTACCTCGATGAGCTCGCGCTGCTTTTCCCCGGCGCCCGGTACGTCACCGACAAGCGCGTCGACAACTTCCTGCTGCTCGGCCTCATCAAGAGCCTGTTTCCCAGGGCGAAGATCGTGCACACGATCCGCGATCCGCTCGACAACTGTCTATCGATCTTCTTCCAGCATCTCGACCAGCGCATGAGCTACGCGCTCGACATCCTGGACATCGGTCACTACTACCGCGAATACCAGCGTCTGATGCTTCACTGGCAGGGGCGCTACGGCGCCGACATCATTGACTTCGATTACGACCGCTTCGTGCGTGCGCCCAGCAGTGAGGGCGAGCGCTTGTACGACTTTCTCGGCCTCGAGTGGGACGAGCGTTATCTCGTGCGTCCGGGGTCTGACCGTGCGGTGAAGACGGCGAGTGTCTGGCAGGTGCGCGAACCCCTGCATATGCGCTCATCGGGACGCGCTCGGCATTACGCAGGCGAGCTCGCGGCGCTACGTGACTATCTGACGGCCCGGCCGGCGCGCTAATCTCGCGCGTATGGAGTTGCCGTGACTGCCGCGCCGATATCGATCGTGCCGATCTTCGCGACGCCGCTTGGCATCGCGCCGCTCGGCGCGGCCGAAAAGCTCAACCCAGCGATCGCTGAACTCTTCGTCGCGCGCGCATCAGCCGCGCCGTCGAGCACGACGCCCGGATCGAACGCGCTGTGCTATCGCAGCGGAGATGATCTGCTTGAGTGGCCGGACGAACCGGTGCGTGCGCTCAACACGGAGATTCTGCGCGGTGTCTCGATAGTGATGGCTGCCGTCAACAGCTTCAGCCCGGAGCAGCTGCAGTCGCTGACGCTGCAGGCCCGCGCGTGGTTTACGATCATCCGGCCCGACGGGTGCGTGTCGGCGGCGACCTATCCAATGACTTCGTGGTGCGGCATCTACTGCGTGGAAGCGCCCACCTCCTCAGGCGAGCGTGTGGATAGCGGTGTGCTGCGGCTCTACGAGTCGCGCCTCGGCACGACCTTCTCCGATGCGACCAACTCGGCGATGCGCCTGCCGTTTACGGCGGGGCATTACACCTGGCGTCCGGTGCCTGGACGGCTGGCCGTTTTTCCGGCCTCCATGACGCATGAGATCGCACTCATCCGTGGAACGGGAAGGCTGATCCTGGTCACGGTGCGGGTGCGTTACGTCGCGCCTGGGCAGAAGGGTGTCCCGCGATGGTGAATTCGAACGTGTCGGTACGCCCCGCTTTTGCGGTCCCGATCGGTGAGGCGCGCCTGGTGCCGTGCGAGCGACTGAACGCCGAGCTCGAGGCGCTGTTCCTGGCCCGCGAGAACGAGGAATATCGAAATCCGACTCCGAGCCACATTCCTCAGGCCGAGACGTTCGAGAGTCGATTCAACCTCTTCCGATGGGCGGAGCCGTGCGTCCAGGAGCTGCGGCGGTTCGTTCTCGATTCGGTGGCGCGCACGGTGATCGAAACGACGAGCCTCAAGGCCGAGGATCTGGCTCGCCTCAAGCTCCACAACCACACCTGGTTCCACATCAGTCGCTACGCCGGCTCCTTCATTGCCCACAATCACCCCCTCGCTTCTTGGTCCGCCGTCTATTGCGTTCGACCGGGCGAAGCGGTTCCGGAGCAGCCGGAGAGCGGGCTGCTGCGCTTCTTTGACCCGCGCCAGGGCGCAGAGGCGTATTCGGACCCTACAAACATGAGCTTGCGTTGGAGCTTTGCCCCGAAGTTCCTCCAGATGCGGCTCGAGCCCGGTGCCCTCGTGGTCTTCCCCTCCTACCTCTTCCACGAAGTAACCCCCTTTTACGGTCCCGATACCCGGATCACCGTTGCGAGCAACTGCTGGTTCGTGGCGTAGGCCATCCCGGTCAATCGCGTTGTAATCGCGCATCGGGCGTCCTGTTGCGGGTCCGCTACAGAATCGGCGACGACGCCGACGCCCGACGGCCATCGCGCCTCCTTTTGAGGGACGAAAGCGGCAAGTAGGAGGATGAAATAGCGCTTCCGAGGGACGAATAGGCCTGCGAGACGCGTAACTTTCTTTGCACATAAATATTCTGCCGTGTAGTATTTCCGCCATAAGCCGCGTCCAGATGGGCGCGTTCTAATTTGCAGGGGAGACAAACAATGACGAATTACAGTCGCAACGTGCGGCACGCGGTCAGACTCGCGCTCGCTGCATGTGCGTCCACCGCAGCCATTCCGCTTGCTTATGCCCAGCAGCCGCCTGCAGAAGCCGCACCGGCTCCGGCAGAGCCCGTATCGGAAGTCGTCGTAACCGGGTCACGCATTGCGACGCTGCCGAACGAAGTCTCGATCAGCCCCATCACGAGCACGACGGCGGCTGACATCCAGCAGACCGGTTTAGTCCGTACGGAAGACATTCTCAACATGCTGCCGCAGATCACTGCGGAGCAGAACGCGGGCACGTCCATCAGCTCGGTGGGTGTCGCGACGGTCAGCCTGCGCGATCTTGGATCGCAGCGCACTCTGGTTCTCATCAACGGCAAGCGCATGCAGCCGGGCGGCGCTGGCGGCGTGCCAGGCGGCAATGCCAACGCTCCCGATATCGATCAGATCCCAGCGGATCTCATCGAGCGCGCGGACGTGCTCACGGGCGGCGCCTCGGCCGTGTATGGCGCAGACGCCGTCGCGGGTGTCGTCAACTTCATCCTCAATACGCATTACGAAGGCGTGAAGGTCGACGCCAGCTACGGCTTCAATAATCATTCGAATGACGACCAGACGTATTTGAATCTGCTCTCTGCGGCCAATCAGCCGCTGCCGTCGAGCACGGTCAATACCGGCGCGCAGCGGCAGTTCACGATTACCGCCGGTGCGAACTTCGCCGACGGTAAAGGCAACGCGACGGCTTACTTCGGTTACTTGAACGGCAGTCAGGCGGTCGGATACGAATTCGATCACGCAGGTTGTACGCTGAACGGCGCGTCGACCCCGGGATTCGGCCCGGTCCATTGCGGTGGCTCCTCCACGAGCGGCAGCGGACGCTTCTTCATGCTCGGCAAGGTCGGTGGGAAAACTACGACGATCCTGGACAATACGGTTGATCCAAAGACCGGCATTTTCAGGCCGTACAGCGATCTGACCGACTCGTACAACTACGGCGCGCTGAGCTACTTGCAGCGTCCGGCGGAGCGTTACACGGCGGGTGCATTCCTGCATTACGACGTGAACGACAACGCGGAGGTGTACACGGAGACCATGTTCGCGCGCTACCAGTCGACGGCGCAGTACGGTCCCAGCGGCGCATTCGCCTTCACTTCCTATGTAACGAGCTGCAACAACCCGCTGCTCACCACGCAGGAGGTTTCGGTGATTTGCGCACCCGGCGACGCTGGCGGCGAATCAGGCCTTCTTCGGCTTGAGCGGCAATCAGTTCGACATGTACGTGGGTCGCCGCAACGTCGAAGGCGGCGGTCGAGAGGACAACTACACCTCGGACTCCATACGCCAGGTCCTCGGCGTCAAGGGTCAGTTCCTGGATGCCTTCTCGTACGATGTGTACGGCCAGGTCGGTATTACCGACTTCGGCGACCTCGAGGGTAACTTCCTGGGCACGCCCCAGATCGCGAATGCGCTCAACGTCGTCGCGAATCCGGCGGTCGGTGGCGTTGCCGGCGTCCCCGTGGGCACGCCGGTTTGCGTATCGGCTCTCCCCGGCGGATCTGCGCCGACTTGCGTGCCCTGGAATATCTACAAGCCGGGCGGCGTCACACCGGCGGCTCTCGCATACCTCTCGACTCCGGCCACCTATGCGGCCACTGCAACAGAGTTCGTTTTCGACTCATCGATCACGGCGGACCTCGGCAAGTACGGCATACAGCTGCCAACGGCCAAGAACGGCCTGTCGGTGAACGTGGGTACAGAGTGGCGCGAAGAGAAGTACGTCTTCGCCCCGGATTACGTTTTCGAGAACGGCCTTCAGGCTGGTGGCGCACCCTCGAAGCCGATCGACGGTCAGTTCCGCGTGTGGGAAGCCTTCACGGAGGCGCGGCTGCCCATTCTGTCGGAGATGCCCGGCGCATATGACCTGTCAGCCGAGGCAGGCTATCGGTATTCCAGCTACACCGAAGGGTTCAACACCAGCACGTACAAGTTCGGCGTCGAGTACTCGCCCATCAAGGACATCAAATTCCGCGGTGGTTACAACCGCGCCGTTCGCGCGCCCAATGCGAATGAGCTCTTTGAGCCAAACGCTGTGGGCGCCGGCGGCACGGCAGACCCGTGCTGGGGCAAGACGCCGAGCCTCTCACTGGTTGACTGTGAGAGAACGGGCGTCACCCCCGGCGAATACGGCAGTATCGTCGTGAATCCGGCCGCGCAGATCAACACGGAGGACGGCGGTAACCTGAAGCTGACGCCGGAGATCGCGGATACCTACACGTACGGTGTTGTGTTCCAGCCGGAGGCCGTACAGAACCTGGTGGCCTCGTTCGACTATTTCTATATCAAGATTCGGGACACCATCACCTCTCTGACGTCGAATACTGTCATCACGAACTGCGCGCTGACCGGCAATGCGGCGCTTTGCGGACTGATTCATCGTGGCCAGGGCGGGTCTTTGTGGTTCAACACCGGTGAGTTCGTTCAGACGACCTTCCTGAACATCGGCAGCGTATCGACCCGAGGCTTCGACCTCACCTCGCACTATCGCTACGACCTGCCTGCCGGCTTGGGCCGCCTGGGCTTCAACCTGGTTGGAACTTATACCAAGGACTTCCTGACTCAGTCCTTGCCGAACCAGGGGGCGTTTGACTGCGCAGGCTACTGGGGCGCGACTTGCGAAGCCCCGCTGCCGCACTGGCGTCACGTGTTCACGACTAACTGGGGTGCGCCCTGGTACGGGCTCGACTTCACGTTCCGCTGGCGCTTCATCGGGCCGTCCAACGTGGATCGTTCGAGCTCGAACCCGCAGCTCAACGCACCGTTCTACGCCGAGACTGCTCACATCCCGGGATACAACTACATCGATCTGTCGGCATCGGTTCCGGTGACGAGCGCGGTCGACTTCCGGATCGGCGTCAACAACATCGCGGACAAGAACCCGCCGCTCGTGCTGAACGGCTCGTTCTCGGATTGTCCGAACACGACCTGCAACGACAACACCTGGGTAGGAACCTACGACACGCTGGGCCGGTACATCTACGCCCGCGTGAGCGTGAAGTTCTAACGCAACGTCAGAGATTCGGCACAGGTTTTACGGCGGGCTTCGGCCCGCCGTTTTCTTGTGGCGCGCCCGAACCTACTGCAGGCGCCGGGCGCGGTAACTGCGCCGGTCAGCTGTGACCAGCAGGAACGAGCCCAGTGAGGCGTGCTTGATGGTCACGGCATCGCCTTCCTTGAGCGAGGCGCCCGGCTCGCTGAGACTCCAGCTCTGACCGTTGTCCAGACGCACGGCAATGTTGCCCACGGCGTCAGTGGTGACGTGGCTCACTAGAGCATGTATCGAACTCGGAGAGGCGGCGGGAGCCTTATGCTCGGAAAGTCCGAATGCTTTCGATTCGGCTGGTTCAGCTGTCGGTGGCGGGGCGGGAGGGGGGCCTGATCGGGAGGCGGCCCCAGTTTCCGCTGCCTGGGCAGTTTTGGGAGGAGCTGGTGCGACAGGCGGTCCTTTTGCGAGCGAGTCGTAGCAGGCCAGTCGCTCGTCGGCTGCGGCAATGCCGGCGCAGTGCGCAAGGCTCGCCGCGTCGACTCTCGGCGCTGCGGCGGTCGGCGCGACAAGCGCGAGGCCCGCTAGCGCGGGAAAGACAAAACCGGACACTGAATCTTTCATCCGGCACTCTCTGCCGCTGAACCGTAGTAGTGGACGTAGGTCTGCGTAGCGACCTGAATGAGCTCACGCTCGGCGGGCGTCAGCAGCGGATTCCAGATGTCGAAGATCAGGATTGCGCGCGGCGTATCCGACGGATTCCAGGCTTCGTGCTCGATGGTATCGTCGAATACCCAGGCTTGGCCGGAGACCCACTCGCGCGTCGTGCCGCCCACGCGGAAACGACAGCCCGGCGGCACGATCAGCGGCAAGTGTACGGTAAGGCGGGTGTTGGTCACGCCCGTATGGGGCGGAATCGTGGTATTGGCGTCGAGCACGGAGAAGAACGCCGTCGGCGCTCGCGACTCGATGCGAGGGCGAGGGATCGCTTCCAGAGCCTGCGCCGTGATCGGGCAGCGCGCCAAATGCGCAGCATTCGGCTGACTCTGGTTCCAGAGAAAATACGCGCTCCAGCGCCGCGAGCGATTCAGATCCTTCCACTGATCAAGCGGCATGCTCGTCGGGAAGTCGACGTACGGCTGCAATCCCTCTCGATCGGCGACGAGCACACGCAGCAGCTCGCTGCGAATCCCTTCACTTGCAGCCTCCAGGGCATCGAGCCAGGGAAACTCCGCGCGATCGAAGAACTCGATGGCGGGAAGCTCAGGGAAGTACATCCAGGTTGGCTGTGAGGGGTAGGCCCTGCGCTCACCCATCAAATGCTCGAGGCAAAGATCGACGCGGCGCTGGCGAGCGCCCCCGTGCCGCTGCCGCACCTCGGCGAGCGGTGCTTCGAATGCCGCGCGCAGCGCGCTGAAATCGGTCTCGACGAAAGTTCTCGCGCGTGCCAAGGCCTCGCGCACGGAGGGCGGCGGCTCGGCACCGGGCGGAACAGACGCCAGCGCATTCTGATACACCCGTGCGGCGCCTCGAGGGTCGCCGGACTCCTCGAGATAAGCCGCCTTCTGCAGCAGCGCTGACAGGTGTCGCGGCTCGAGCTGCAGCGCTTTTTCGATCGCCTCCATCTCCTCTTCGCGCCGCCCGAGCGCTTTGAGACTGCTCGCGAGGTTCGCCCACAGGGCCGGATGCTTCGGATCTCCTGCGGTGGCGCGCGTGAACAAAGCGTGAGCCTCCGCGGGCGCCCCCCGGCTCATCATCCGAACACCCAGCTCATTGAGCACCGCGGGGTGATTCGGCGCCTGACGCGCGAGGCGGGCGAGTAACTGGTCGGATTCGGCCATTCGGCCAGCGGCCGCCTCGGCCTTGGAGGCTTGCAGAACGCGAACCACTGCGGCGTCGTCCGGCTGGGCGGGTACTGCCGTGTTCAAATCGTCGGACCTCGGTAAGGAGTACAGAAAACGGCCACAATTGTACCCTTACGCAATTCGATGCGGCTGGAGTTCGAATTTGACATCGCGTGACGTCGCCGATTTCGAGCTGATGCGCGCCGCGCAACGGCTCGAAGCGGATCCCATCGCGGCTGCCGCCGCTGCAACTCGCGTTCTGACAGAGTTCCCAGAACACCTCGAGGCCTCGCTCCTGCTGGTCGGCGCGCGCCGTCGCCTGGGCGACCCGGCCGGCGCTCTCGCTGTACTGGGGAACCTTCCTGCGGGCGCTCTGGAGTCCGCCTTCCTGCAGCTCGAGTTGGGACGGGCCTATGCAGCGTGTGGCAAGGGCGCCGAGGCGCTCGCGGCGTTCCGCGGCGCCGTCGCGCTCGATCCCGGGCTTGCGGATGCCTGGCGCGAGTTCGCCACCAGCTTGTTCGACAGCGGCGAAACCATCGCAGGCGATGAGGCCTACGCGCGTTTCACTCGGCTCTCGCCAGAGCCGCCCGAGCTGCGCGATGCGTCGCTGGCGCTCGGCGAGAACCGCATAGAGGCCGCCGAAGCCATGCTGCGCACGCGCATTGCGCAGGTTCCGAGCGACGTTGCGGCGCTTCGCATGCTTGCGGATCTTGAGGTCCGGCGCGAGGAGTACGCGAAGGCGGAGCGGCGGTTGACGGTGTGTTTGAACCTGGCGCCGGGATATGCCGCCGCACGCTACGATCTGGCCGAACTGCTGCAGACTTTACACCGCCACGCCGAATCGTTGCCGCTGATCGAGCGGCTGCTTGCAAGCGATCCTGCGAATCTGGATTACCTCAGTTTGAAGGCGCAGGTCCTGCGCATGACTGAGCGCAATGACGAAGCGCTCGAATTGATGGCACGAGCAGTGGCCGCGCACCCGGCCGAGGACCGAGCCTGGCTCTTGTTCGGACATCTTCTGCGTGAAGTCGGTCAACAGGCGCGCGCCATCGAGATGTACCGCCGGGCGCTCGAGGTTCGCCCCACTTCAGGCCGGGCATATGTGAGTCTCGCGAACCTGAAGACGTTTCGATTTGCAGCTGGGGACCTCGCCACCATGCAGGAGCAGTTGAACCGACGCACCGTACGAGGGTTGGACAGAACGAATCTGGAGTTCGCTCTCGGCAAGGCCCTGGAGGATGCAGGCAACTTCGCGACATCGTTTGAACACTATGCGCGCGGGAACGCGCTGTACCGCGCGACGATGCCATACGATCCGCAGGCCATGATCAAAGACGTCGAGCGACTGAAAGCGTTGTATACGGCGCAATTCTTCGCCAGGCGCGCAGGGTGGGGCAGTGCTTGTGTCGGATCCGATCTTCATCGTGGGCTTGCCCCGTTCTGGATCAACGCTGATCGAGCAGGTTCTCGCGAGTCACTCCCAAGTAGAGGGCACGCGCGAGCTGACGGACGTGCCGGCGATCGCCCTCGATTGATGTCAGCACCCAGGACCCGCCGGCCAGCTGGAATATCCGGAATCGGTCGCCGGGCATTGGACCGGCGGGAGATCCGAGACGTTGCCGAACGCTACCTGGAGCGCACGCAGCTCCCACCGCGTGCTCGGCAGGCCACGCTTCGTCGACAAGATGCTCGGCAATTTCGGCCATCTGGGCTTGCTGCACCTGATGTTCCCGCGGGCGGCGATCATAGACGCGCGCCGCCACCCGCTCGGCTGCGGCTTCTCCTGCTACAAGCAGCTCTTCGCACGCGGCCACGCCTACTCGTATGATCTGCAGGAACTTGGGCGCTATATCCGGGAATATGTCGGCTGGATGGATCACTTTGACAGCGTGTTACCGCGGCGTGTCCACCGCGTCTATTATGAGCGGTTCGTGACCGACCCCGAGGGAGAGCTGCGTCGACTGCTCGATTATTGCGGGCTTGCCTACGAAGCCGAGTGCCTGCGCTTCTACGCAAATCCACGCATCGTGCAGACGATCAGCTCGGAGCAGGTTCGGCAACCCTTGTATACCGAGAGCGTTGGCCGGTGGCGCAGCTTTGAGCCCTGGCTCGCACCGCTTCGCAGCGCGCTCGGTGACATCGCGGATCGATACCCATTCGCGACCCCAGCATCCACATGACCGATAGCGGCGGCACCTTGACACAGGCGATCGGGCTTCATCGACAGGGTCGCCTGGATGAGGCCGTGTCGCTGTATCAGCAAGTGCTCGCTCAAGAGCCTCGCAACGTCGAAGCGCTGCGTCTGCTCGGGCTGGCGATGGTGACGCGCGGAGAGCCGCAGCGAGCGGTGAGCCTGATCGGGGCGGCCGTGAAGCTGCAGCCCTCGAGCGCAATCCTGCACACGAACCTCGGAGGAGCTCTGCAAGGCGTCGGGCGCTACGAGGAGGCGCTCGCATGCTATGCGCGCGCCGTGAGCCTCGAGCCGCAATCTCGCGCTCGCTCACCGTGGGCGCGGCACGGTGCTGCTGCTGCTCGGTCGGATCGAGGCCGCGGCGCAGAGCCTCGGCCGCGCTGCGCAGCTCGCACCCGCCGACGATCAGGCGCTCAACGCACTCGGCGCGGCGCTCGAGCAGCTCGGTCGACTGGAACAGGCGCTGCAGTGCTTCAATCAAGCAATCGCGCTCAATCCAGACAATGCCGATGCGCAGCACAACAAGGCGCTGCTTGAGATGGCGCGCGGCGAGCACGCGGCGGCCCTCCCGCACCTCGAGCGGGCACTGGCTCTTCGACCGCGCAACACGGCGCTGCATGCCAACCACGGCGTCGCATTGCTCGCGCTCGGGCGCGCAGCGGAGGCGCTGACGAGTTTCGATCGGGCGATCGCGCTGCGCGCTGACGAGTTCACCCCGCACCACAATCGGGGACTCGCGCTCATGCATTTGAAACGTTATGCAGAGGCGGGACAAAGCTTCGATCAGGCGCTGAAGATCACACCCGCCTCCTGTCCGTCGCATCTGTGGCGCGGCAAGGCACATCTGGAGCTCGTCCGGCCGGCGGAGGCGCTGGCGAGCTTCGAGCGCGCGCGGGCGCTTGCTCCGCGTGAATTCGACGTGCATTTCCAGCGTGGCATTACGCTTGCGCTGCTTGATCGGCACGCCGAATCGGTGGCCGCCTTCAATGAGGCGATCGCGCTCAACGAGGGCTCCGCAGAGGCCGCCAACAATCGCGGTGCGGTGTTGATACGGCTCTTCCGCCCCGCAGGAGGCGCTGAGCGATTTTGCGCGTGCGATGCGCTTTGAACCCGAACTATACCGACGCGCATCTGAATGCGGGTCATGCCCAAAGCGGGTTGGGCCAGCACGCGGAAGCCTTGCAGAGCTACGACCGAGCGCTCGAGTTGCGGCCCGAAGATGCAGCCATCCGCTGGAGCAAGGCTGTCCTCACACTGGGCCTGGGTGACTTTCGGACCGGCTGGCCGCTCTACGAATCCAGGCTCGAGCTCGAGCCCGCGCGCCAGCTGCATCAGCGTCCGCTCGGGCGGCCGCGGTGGAGCGGCGCGACGGCGCTCGATGGCCAGACGATCTTCGTCTATGCCGAGCAGGGGCTCGGCGACACGCTGCAATTTTGCCGCTACGTTCCAGCTCCTCAACTCGATGGGCGCCACGGTCGTCTTTGAGGTGCAGCCGGTGCTCAAGCCTCTACTGGGCTCGCTTCGCCATGCGGGGGACTTTGATCGAGCGGGGCGAAGCGCCCCCGCCCTTTGATGTCTACGCTGCGCTTTTGAGTCTGCCGCTGGCGCTGCAGCACTGATCTCGAGACCGATTCCGGGAGGAGTGCCCTACCTCTCAGTCGATCCGGCGTTCGTGCGAGGCTGGGCCGAGCGAGCTGCATGCGCTGCCCGGCTTCAAGGTCGGCATCAACTGGCATGGCAATCCCGAAGCGGAGAAGCGCTCGGCGCTGCAGGCGCGCTCTTTTCCGCTGGCCGCCGCTGCGCCGCTTGCGAGCATTCCCGGTGTCAGCCTCATCTCGCTGCAAAAAGGCAACGGAGCCGAGCAGCGGGACGCGGTGGCTTTCGGCGCGAGCCTCGCGCAGCTGACCGATCCCTCGACCATGGGGCCGCAGGAGCTCGCCGAGGAGACCGCAGCGATCCTCATGAGCCTGGATCTTCTCATCACGGCGGATACCGCCCTGGCCCATCTCGCCGGTGCGCTCGGCGTTCCCGTATGGGTGGTCCTGCAAAGCGTTCCGGATTGGCGCTGGGGAATGCAGGGGGACAAAAGCCCTTGGTATCCCAGCATGCATCTGGTGCGCCAGCGCCGTGCCGGAGACTGGCCGGAACTCTTCGAGCGCGCAGCGGCCCAATTGAAAGGCTTGCTCCGCGAGCGCGAGCCCGCCGTCCGATGAATTACCCCGGCGCATTCCTGGCGATCCTCGGCCTTAATTGTCTGATGCTGAGTGCATCCGCGGGTCAGACGACTGGCTCTCGGATTGCGCCACCGACAGCTCCGACCGTCCCCGAGGATCCGACGCTTTTTGCCTCGCCGACGACCCGGGATCACATTGGTCGGATCGTGGTGCCCGTCAAGATCAACGGCCGTGGGCCCTTTCGCTTCATCGTCGACACGGGGGCGAGTGACTCAACGGTGTCCCCTCAGCTCGCTCAGACCCTGGGTCTGCAGCCGACGCAGGATGCGATCTTGCTCGATGGGATCACCGGTAGCTCGCGGGTGCCCTCGGTGCACATCGACATGCTGCAAGCGGGCGACCTAACCTTCAAGTCGCTGCGCCTCCCGGTGGTCTGGGCGCCCGTGATGGCAGGAGCCGACGGAATTCTCGGAATCGCCGGCCTCAAGGCTGAGCGCATCATCGTCGACTTCAAGCGCAACCGCGTCAGTATCGCGCGCGCCCGCGATGTGGTGCCGCCCGCAGGCTTCGTGCGGATTCCGGCACACCGCCTCGAAAACGGTCTGATCATGATCAATGCGGACGTAGGCTGGGTCCGCGCCCGCGCAATCATCGACACGGGTGCTGAGCGCTCGCTCGGCAATCTCGCGTTGCGTGATGCGCTGCGTGCCGTGCGCGAGCGCAATCTCAAACGCAGAGATGACCGACGTTTACGGCTCGACACAGGACGTTGTGCCTGGCGAGCTGCTCAACACAGCCACCATCGGCCTGGGTCGCGTGAAAATCGCCGACGTGACACTGGTATATGGTGATTTCCATATCTTCGATGTCTGGAAAATGAAAGATCGGCCTGCTCTCATCATCGGCATGGACGTGCTCGGCGCGGTGCAGGCGCTCGCGATCGACTTTCGCAGTCAGGAATTGTTTCTCGAGAGCTCGGCGTTCGGGGTCCAGGGCGCTCAACATGGCTCATCGCGCGAGATCGCGCGGCGTGGCCTGCAAGCCTGACGCTCACACGCTTAAGGCTCGCTTAATAAGCCGTGAGCTATCATTCGCGGTCAATGAAAGGCTGAATCATGCTGCAAAAGATCGGCGATACCCTAAAGAACCACAGTTGGCTTACCTACCTGCTTTTCGGCGCGCTCATCTTGATCTTCGCGGCCTGGGGGGCCTACGGCGTCGCCAACCTCAACTTCGGCGGCTCGAACAGTGCGGCGAAGGTCAACGGCCAGACGATTTCCATCGAAGAAGTCCGTCAGTCCTGGCAACAGCAGCAGGCGCAGTGGCAGCAGCGCTATGGCGGCGACATGCCGGATCTCATCAAGGCGCGCATGCAGGACCAACTCCTCGAGTCCTTCGTGCGCACTTCGCTGATGACTCAGCGAACACACGATCTGGGATACGCCGTGACCGACCAGCAGGTGCGCGAGGCGCTCCAGCAAGAGCCGGCATTCCAGCTCGATGGTAAGTACAGCCCCGACGTCGCCAAGGCGAGGCTCCAACAGGCAGGCATCGCGCCGGAGGCCTTCGAGGCTGATATGCGTACGGCACTGCAGCGGGCACAACTCGGCAACAGCATCCGCGAATCCGAATTCCTGACTCCCGCGGAGCTCAAGCGGATCGCCTCGCTCGAGAACGAGCAACGTGAAGTGCGTTATGCGACGCTCCCCATCGACAAGTTCGCGGGAACGACGCCCATCGATGAGGCGGCCGTCAAGGCGTACTACGATGCGCACAAGGCTCAGTTCATGACCGAGGAAACGGTCCGACTGCAATATGCCGAGCTCAAACTCGATCAGCTTCAATCGCAGGTACAGCTCTCGGACGCCGATCTGCACGAGTACTACGACAAGAACAAGAGCCACTACGTGCTGCCTGAACGGCGGCGCGCCCGCCATATTCTGATTCAGAGCGGGAGCGACGACGCCGCGGCCCTCAAGAAGGCGCAGGAGGTGCTCGCCAAGGTCAAGGCGGGCGGCGATTTCGCCGCGCTCGCAAAGCAGTACTCGCAGGATGAGGGTTCCGCGTCCCAGGGTGGCGAGCTTGGATGGCTCGATCGCACGACCTTCCCGGGGGCGTTCGCGGACACACTCTTCGCGATGAACGTCAACGACATCCGAGGCCCCGTGAAGAGCGACTTCGGCTACCACATCATCCAGCTCGAGGGTATCGAAGCGGAGAAGGCCAAGACGTTCGATGAGGCGCGCGCAGAGATCGAATCGCAGCTGCGACACGATCGCGCAGCGGATCGGTTCGGGGATGCCCAGGAGCAAATCCAGACCAAGCTCGAGCAGGCGAGCGGCACGGGCCTCGATGTGCTTGCGAAGGAGTTCGCCATGCAGGTTGGCGAGGTGCCCTCGTATGCGCGCGGCGCGGGCGGCGGCGACCTTGGCGCATCACCCGAGCTGCAGCAGGTGGTCTTCAGCGATCCTGTCCTGGCCGAGCATCGCGTGGGTGGGCCGGTGCTGCTCGGCGAGGACCGCTTGGTGCTGGTACGGGCTCTGGAGCACCATCCGGCAGCGCCGAAGCCGATCGCCGAGGTGCGCGACACCATCGTCGCGGCCATCCGCAAGGATCGCGGGACCAAGGGCGCGATCGAAGCTGCGCAAGGCGCCGCGAAGCGCCTCGCGAGCGGCACCTCGTTCGATGAGGTCGCGCACAGTCTCGGTGTCAGCGCCGATCCGGCGCACTTCACCGGACGCAATGACCCTTCAGTTCCCGCGCAGATCCGGCAGGAGGCCTTCGCGAGCCCCAAGCCGAGTCCCCAGCATCCTATTTACCGCGCCTTTGCGCTCGCGACCGGCGGCGCGGCGCTGCTCGCGGTGACCGATGCCCGCACCGATACGAACGCGAATCCCCAGCTGCAGGCGAGCAGCAGACGACAGGATGCCATGCAGGCGGGCGATCAGGAGGCGACTGAATATCTCGAGCAGCTGCGACTTCAGGCCAAGGTGCAGAAGAACCCGCAGGTGTTCGAGCAATAGACGCCAATGAGTTGATGATGCTCGCCCGTACGCGGGCGCAGGCAGGCGCGCTGCATGAGGCCATCGACCTCTACGAGCGCGCCCGCGTGATGATGCCCGGGCATATTCACGTGCTGGTCAATCTGGGCTCGGCCTATCGGGCCGCCGGGCGTCTGCCGGAGGCACGCGAAGCTCTCACGGCCGCACTCAAGGTCGATGCCCGGTTCGCGATCGCGCACAACAACCTTGGAAATGTCTTCCTGGATCTGGCAGAGCGCGGCGAGGCGCGCGCCTGCTATGAGCGGGCGGCTGCACTCGATCCCCGTTATGCCGACCCCCTCTCGAGCCTCGCATGGCTCGCCGAGGAAGAGCACCGTCTGGAGGATGCGCGGCACCTGGCGGAGCAGGCATTGGCGTTGGCGCCGCACCTTGCGCTCGCGGCGCTGACGCTTGCACGCGTACGCCTTCGGCAGGAGGATGCCGCGGGCGCCATCGTGGCGCTCGAGTCACGCCTCAAGGTCGGCACGCTGAGCGGCACCAATCGCGTGCTCGCCTACGGGTGCCTCGGTGAGGCGTACGAGAAGCTCGCTCGCTATGGCGATGCCTTCGGCGCTTTCTCGCAGGCCAACGCCATTCAACGCGCACGATATGCCCAGAGCGCTGGTTACGGCGAGGGGCCTCTTTCTCCGGCGGGCATCGTTCGCCTCACGGCGTTCATCGAGGAGACTCCGGCCTCCATGTGGCGGCCAGCGCCGTCGACCAAGCACAGCCCCGTCTTCCTGATCGGGTTTCCACGCTCGGGGACGACGCTGCTCGAACAGGTCCTCGCCTCCCATCCAGACATCGCGACGCTCGAGGAGAAAGATACGCTGACCGATGCAGCGCGCGAGCTCATCAATGCAACGGGGGCGCTCGAGAGCTGGACGCGGCTCGAGGATTCGCAGATCGAGCGATTGCGTGACCAGTACTGGCAACGCGTGACGGCCCTGCAGCCGAATGCCGTGGCGCGGCGCGTGTTCATCGATAAGCAACCCTTGAACGCGGCGCTCCTGCCGCTGATCCATCGCCTCTTCCCCGACGCGCGTGTCATTCTCGCGCTGCGCGACCCGCGTGATGCGGTCCTGAGCTCTTATCAGCAGCGCTTCGAGATGAACATCGCGATGTATCAGCTGCTGCGTCTGGACACTGCGACGACCTACTATGACCTGCTGATGCGCCTCATCGAGGCGACTCGCGCCAGGCTTCCGTTACAACTCGAGGTGATCCGGTACGAGGATGTCGTGACTCGGTTCGAGTCCACCGTGCGCGGGCTGCTCAGCTTTCTGGGGCTCGATTGGGACGAGGCGGTGCAGTACTACGCTGACACCGCGCGCTCGCGGATGGTGAACACACCGAGCGCGTCGCAGGTCGTGCGGCCGCTCTACACGAGCTCTTGCGGGAAGTGGCGCAACTACCGGGAGTTCCTGGCCCCGCATCTGCCGATGCTGTCGGCCTGGGCCGAGCGCCTGGGATACGAGCGATCGGGCTAGTCTTCGGCCTCGGCCGGGAAGCTCATTCCCACCGTGCTGAATCCGCTATCGACGTAAAGAATCTCACCCGTGATCCCGGCCGCGAGATCCGAGCAAAGAAACGCGGCCGCGTTGCCCACGTCTTCCAGCGTCACATTGCGCCGCAGCGGCGCGACCTCCGCGACCCGGCTCAACATCCGGCGAAACCCCGTGATACCGGCCGCCGCGAGCGTCTTCACGGGACCTGCCGAAATCCCGTTCACCCGGATGCCGAGCGGACCCAGGTCGGCGGCCAGAAAGCGCACGTTCGCCTCGAGGCTCGCTTTGGCAAGTCCCATGACGTTGTAGTTGGGAATCGAGCGCACGGCACCGAGGTAGGTCAGCGTGAGCACCGCTCCGGCCCGACCCTGCATGAGCGGGCGACTGCCACGAGCCAGCGCCGTCAAACTGTAGCTGGAGATGTCATGGGCGATCCGGGAGGCGTCGCGCGACGTGCTCTCGAGGAAGCCGCCGGTCAGTGCCTCGCGCGGGGCATAGGCGACGGCATGGACCACCGCATCCAGGTGACCCCACTCGCGCTTGATGCGCTCGAACGCGGCGTCGATCTGCTCGTCGCTCGTCACATCGAGCGGCATCGTGACCCGCGAGCCCAGGGATGCTGCCAGGGGCTCGACCCGATCCTTGAATCGCTCGTTGGCGTAGGAGAAGGCAAGCTCGGCGCCTTCGCGGTGCATCGCCTGCGCGATCCCCCAGGCGAGCGAACGATCGGTTGCGACGCCCACGATGAGCGCACGCTTGCCGGCGAGGAAGGCCATCTTGATCCCCTTAGCGCTGTGCGACGATGCGGATGAGCAATCGTTGTCCCGGCCACACGGCCGACTCGGACAGGCTGTTCCAGCCCTTGATCTGCGCGACGGTCACCTGGAACACCCGCGCAATGCGGGCGAGCGTGTCGCCATCGCGAACCGTGTAGGTGACCTTACGCGCGTGCGATGCGCCGCCCGCCGAAGCCTTGTTGGTGGAACTGGGGGTCGACACCGTGAGGCGCAGATGCTGCCCGGCGCGCAGCGGGTCTCCGGGCTGCAGCCCGTTCATGAGAGCGAGCGTATTCACATCGACACCATGACGGCGCGCGATGGCCCAGAGCGAGTCGCCGCGATGCACCACGACGCGCAGATGAGGCCGCAGGACGCGTCGATCATGAGAGTCCACGAGCGCCGCCGCGCGCAGCACCTTGGGCGGCAGGCTGATCGCCTCGGCCGGCACGCGCAGCTCCGTGCCGACCACGAGCGCGCCGTTGGGCAGGTCGTTGAGCTGCGCACGATCCTGTGGCGTCGTGTTGAAGCGGTGCGCGACCGAGTTGACCGAGTCACCGGAGCGCACGTCGTAGCGCTTCACTTTGAGCCGCTCATCCGCGGTGAGCTGAACGACGTTCGCACGGAACGCGTCGGCCGAGTCGGATGGCAGCAGCAGGAAATAGGGCCCGGCCGGGTCCGTCGCCCACCGATGAAACGCTGGATTGAGCTCGTAACCTCATCGTAGGTCACGCCGGCGATCTCCGCCGCGACGCGCAGGTCGATCTGTCCTTGGGTGTCGACGCGCGCGAAATAGGGCTGATTGGCAATGTGCGTGAACGCGAGCCCGAAGCTCTCCGGGTCCGCCACCAGGCGCTTCATGGCGAGGAGCTTCGGCACATAGGCACGCGTCTCGGCCGGCAGCCGCAGACTCCAGAAATCGATTGGGCGACCCGCCTGCCTGGTTGATCTGTACCGCGCGAGCGACCGTAAGCTCGCCGCAGTTGTAGGCCGCGACCGCCAGCAGCCAGTCACCGTTGAACTCGTCATGCAGCGACTGCAGATAATCGAGTGCTGCGCGCGTGGATTCGACGACATCGCGCCTGCCGTCGTACCACCAGTTCTGCTTGAGCCCGAAGCGCGATCCCGTGCCGGGGATGAACTGCCACAGGCCCGATGCGCGCGCGCGCGAGTATGCGTAGGGCTCGAACGCGCTCTCGATGACGGGCAGCAGAGCAAGCTCGAGCGGCATGCCGCGCCGCTCGATCTCCGTCACGATGTGGTAAAGGTAGAGCTCGGCGCGGCCGAAGGCGCGACTCGAGGTAATCCGGATTCGCGGCGAACCAGTTCGAGCTGCTGATCGACCGCGAAGCGGTCCACGTCATCGAGCTTGAACCCCGCGCGAACGCGATCGAAGAGATCCGCATACTGCTCAGGTGTGAGCCCCGCGTCGGGCTTGGCCGTGCTGGCGGCAGAGTCTTCATCGGCCTGAGGAGTGCTCGTGGCACTTGGCTCGGGCTCGGGAGCTGGAATCTGGACGGAGGGGATGGCGGTCGCCGGCGGGAGAGGCTTCGCAGGTGGGGTGTGGCTGCACGCGGCTACGAGGAGCGTCGCGAGCACAAGACTGGTTTTAACGCGCCGCAACTGTTCCGTGGTCAAAACCCTTACCCTCGTCAGGCAATCTGCGGATCATCGCGAAGCGGGCGTGAGATTGTGCAAGGCGCCGATCCGCGGATTTCAAGCTTGGCGTGCCTCTCAGGACGCGCCGCCCCGGGCACACAATACGTATTTGTGGGGCAGTATTTAACTGGTAACGTCACAGAATTGCTACTCTTTTATCGTGCCAGGCCGCACCTCCACTCCCATCGCCGTCGCTGACCGCCACGTCGCGCTTCGTCAGTGGTGGCAAAGCGCGCTCGGGCGCGCACTGCTCGGCGCCGAATCGGAGCTGCTCGCCGAGGCGCTCGAGGATGTTTTCGGCTGGGAATTCCTGCAGATCGGCGCATGGGGCGAGGCGCGCGAGATGCTCGCCGGCACGCGCACGCGTCGACAGACCGTGCTCGCGCCCGAGCGCACTCGCAGCGGGCGCCGACATCATCGCGCGTCCGGCACAGCTGCCGGTCGGAAGCCTCGCGGTGGATGCGGTCCTGTTGCCTCACACTCTGGAGTTCGCGCCCGATCCGTATGCGATCGTGCGCGAAGTCGATCGAGTCCTGGTCGGTGAAGGTCAGCTCATCGTGCTGGGCTTTCGGCCGTGGACGCTGTGGGGGCTGCGCGCACATGCGACCGGCAGCGGTTATCCTCCGGGCCTGCGGCGCCTTCTCGGCGAGCGGCGTGTGCGCGAGTGGCTCGTGCTTCTGGGCTACGAAGTCGTCGCCGTGCGCCGCTATCTGTACTGCAGTCCGTGGCATCGCGGCCCCGCTCCGGGCGAGGGCAATGGCCGACTTCTCAGGCGGGGGCTTGTGAATCCACTGCCCGCGGGCGCCTATTTGCTCAAGGCGCGCAAGCGCCTGTACACCCTGACACCGATCCGGCCGCGCGCGCGCGAGAAGCCGACGGTGATCGGTGGGCTCGTGAAGCCCACGAGCCGTCAGTCGACGTGACGGTCGAGATCTACACCGACGGCGCGTGTCGCGGCAATCCCGGGCCTGGCGGTTGGGCGGCGGTGCTGTCGTGCGACGGACACGAACGGGAACTCATCGGAGCGGAAATCGCGACCACCAACAATCGCATGGAGCTGACGGCGGTGATCCGTGCGCTCGAAGCGCTCACGCGGCCGGTCGAGGCCCGCATCTACACCGACTCGCAGTACGTCTGCCGTGGCATCACCGAGTGGCTGCCCTCCTGGAAAGCGCGCGGCTGGCGCACCGCGGATCGCAAGCCTGTCAAGAATCAGGATCTGTGGGAGGCGCTCGAGCGCAGCGCGGCCAAGCATCGTGTTACCTGGCATTGGGTACGCGGGCACGCCGGCGTGCCCGGCAACGAGCGGGTCGATCGGCTCGCGAATGCCGCGATTGACTCACTCGAGCGGTAATCGGCGCGGCGCTTCCGGTAACATCGCCACTCAATGCGCCAGATCGTCCTTGACACCGAAACCACCGGCCTTGAGCCCGAGCTCGGACATAAAATCATCGAGATCGGCTGCATCGAGCTTTTGAATCGGCGCCCGACCGGACGCACATTCCATCGCTACGTGAATCCCGAGCGCGACATTGACGACGGCGCGCTCGCCGTCCACGGAATCGCGCGCGCGGACCTCGCGGCAGAACCGTGCTTCAGGGACATCGCGCAGGAGCTTCTCGACTTCATCAGCGGCGCAGAGCTCGTCATTCACAACGCCGCGTTCGATGTGGCCTTCCTGAACGCCGAGCTTGCGCAGCTGCCCGGCGAGGTACGCACGGTCGAGGCCTGTTGCTTGGTCCTCGACTCGCTCGCGCTCGCGCGCGAGATGCATCCGGGTCAGCGCAACAGCCTCGATGCGCTGTGCAAGCGCTACGAGGTCGACAACTCGCGCCGCGAGCTGCACGGCGCCCTGCTCGATGCGCAGCTCCTCGCAGAGGTCTTCCTGGCCATGACCGGCGGCCAGGGTGCGCTCGCCTTGGGCGAGAGCGCCGTGCCGCAGCGTGCCCAGGAGGGTCAGGCGGTGCGTGTGCTGATACGGCTCGAGTCACCGCTTATGGTCGTGCGCGCAAGCGAGGATGAATGGCGCGCGCACGAGGATTTCCTCGATGTCATCGCCAAGGCGAGCGGTGGGCGCTGTCTGTGGCGCCTGCTCGAGAGCATCACGACTTCGGCGGGCGAACTGACGGCCGCGCGTGAGAGCGCGTAGGAATTGCGAACCGCATCGCATCGGTGGAGCCTCGCTCTGCCGAGAATTCGAGGTTTAAGAGACACTTGCGCCTTGCCGGGCGCAGTCCCAAGGTCAGGAAGGTCATCGTGTTGAGCTTGCGCAAGTGCCGCGTCGCGGTCGTCGGCCTCGGCTATGTGGGTTTGCCCCTCGCCGTCGAGTTCGGCAAGCACTTCGATACGATCGGCTTCGATGTGAACCCAACCCGCATCAAGCAGCTCTGCGCGGGGCGCGACGTGACGCTCGAAGTGACCTCGCGGGAGCTGGCGAGCTCGAAGCGCCTCAAGTTCACGACTCGACTTGCCGACCTCAAGCGCTGTCGCGTGTACATCGTGACGGTGCCGACGCCGATCGATGAGTACAAGCGACCCGATCTCACGCCGCTGATCCGCGCCAGCGAGAGCGTCGGCAAGGTTCTCAGCAAGGGCGATGTCGTCGTCTACGAGTCGACGGTGTATCCCGGATGCACGGAGGAGGTCTGTGTACCCATTCTCGAGCGCGAGTCAGGCCTCAAATTCAATCGGGACTTCTTTGCCGGCTACAGCCCCGAGCGCATCAATCCGGGCGACAAGGAGCATCGCCTTGCGACCATCCGCAAGATCACCTCGGGTTCCACGCCCGAGGCCGCCGATTTCGTGGATTCGCTCTACCGCACCATCGTGCAGGTCGGGACGCACAAGGCCTCGAGCATCAAGGTCGCAGAGGCCGCCAAGGTGATCGAGAACACGCAGCGCGATGTGAATATCGCGCTCATCAACGAGCTCGCACTGATCTTCAACCGCCTCGGTATCGACACCGAGGAGGTGCTGAATGCCGCGGGCTCCAAATGGAACTTCCTGCCGTTTCGTCCCGGGCTCGTCGGCGGTCATTGCATCGGAGTGGATCCGTACTACCTGACCCACAAGGCGCAGGAGATCGGCTATCACCCGGAGATGATCCTTGCGGGCCGGCGCCTGAACGACAACATGGCGATCTACGTCGCCAACGAGATCGTGAAGCTGATGGCGCACAAGCGTATCCATATCAAGGGCGCACGCGCGCTCGTGTTCGGGCTCACGTTCAAGGAGAACTGTCCCGACATCCGTAACTCCAAAGTCGTCGACGTGGTGCGCGAGCTTGAGAAGTTCGGCGCGCAGGTCGATGTGTACGACCCTTGGGCCGATGGCCGCGAAGCCCGCCATGAGTACGGCATCCGCCCGACCCGCACCCTCGCGCGCTCGCGCTACGATGTCGCCGTCATGGCGGTCGCGCATCGTGAGTTCCGCGCCCTGGGCACTGCGAAGATCCGCCGGCTCTGCCGCAAGAATCACGTGCTCTATGACATCAAGCACCTCTTTCCGGCCGCCGAGGTCGATGGTCGACTCTAACGCATGAAGATCCTCCTCACGGGCGCGGCGGGCTTCATCGGCTTTCACACGGCCCGCAAGCTCCTCGAGCGCGGTGACGAGGTCGTCGGGCTCGACAATCTCAATCCGTACTACGACGTGGCGCTCAAGCGCGCACGACTGACTCAGCTTGAGCGCGAGTCGCGCTTTCGATTCCTCGAGCTCGACCTTGCGGAGGATCGGGCGATTGCGGAGCTCTTCGGCCGCGAGAAGTTCGCGCGTGTCATCCATCTTGCCGCTCAGGCCGGCGTGCGCTACTCGCTGGAGGACCCGCATACCTACGTGCGCAGCAACGTCAGTGGCACGCTCAATGTGCTCGAGGGCTGCCGCCACAGCGGAATCGAGCACCTGGTGTATGCCTCGACGAGCTCGGTCTACGGGGCCAACACGAACATGCCGTTCTCGACGCACGGCACGGCCGATCACCCGCTGTCGCTATACGCCGCGACCAAGCGGGCGACCGAGCTGATGGCCCACAACTACTCCTCGCTTTTCAAGTTCCCGACCACGGGCCTGCGGTTCTTCACGGTCTACGGTCCGTGGGGTCGGCCCGACATGGCGCTGTTCCTCTTCACGCGCAACATCCTCGAGGGCAAGCCGATCGACGTGTTCAACCACGGTCACCACAAGCGCGATTTCACCTACGTGGAGGACATCGCCGAAGGCGTCGTGCGCGCGCTCGACCGTCCCCCGGGGCCGGATCCGACCTGGCGCAGCGATGCCCCCGATCCCGCGAGCAGCAGCGCGCCGTTTCGCATCTACAACATCGGCAACAACCGGCCGGTCGAGCTCATGCGCTACATCGAGGTGATCGAGGAATGCCTCGGGCGCAAGGCGCAGAAGAATTTTCTGCCGCTGCAGCTCGGCGATGTACCGGATACGTCCGCCGATATCGAGGATCTGGTCCGTGATGTGGGGTACCGGCCCGCGACCCCGGTCGAGGTCGGCGTGCGTCGCTTCGTCGAGTGGTTCTGCGAGTATTACGGCTACCGCCGCTGACTTGTCCAGGCTGCTGCGGCAGCCTATTCTAGCTGCATGAACTGGCAGGATTTCATTAGCATCACACCAACGGTTCGAGGCGGCAAACCTTGCATTGCCGGTACGCGGATCGCGGTATCCGACGTTCTGGAATACTTGGCGAGCGGCATGAGCGATGATCAGATCATGGCCGACTTTCCAGTGCTCAAAGCCGAGCACATCCGAGCTGTTTTGGGTTTCGCCGCCGAAAGGGAACGCCGCCTCGCCGTTTCGCCAGTCGTGTGAAACTTCTATTTGACGAGAATCTCAGCTTCAGACTCGTCGCATCGCTCGCAGATGTTTACCCCGGTAGTAGTCACGTTGACTGGGTCCAGCTGCGTGGCACGTCTGACGAGGCTGTCTGGAAGCATGCGCGCGCTTACGGCTTCACGCTCGTATCGAAGGACGATGATTTCCGGCATCTGAGCCTCGTCTACGGCGCACCTCCCAAGGTGGTTTGGCTGCGGCCTGGAAACGCATCGACCGCGGAGCTGATCGAATTTCTGCGCGCCCAGCAACCCGTTCTTGTGGCGTTCGACGACTCTGCCACCGACTCGCTTTTGGTGCTCACTCGGGGCTAGCATCACTCGAGGCCAAGATGCACGTACCGCTGCTCGATCTCAAGCCGCAATATCTCGCCCTGAGGGCCGAGATCGACGCGGCCATCGCCCGCGTCTGCGCGAGCCAGGCGTTCATCCTCGGCCCGGCAGTCAAAGAGCTCGAGCAGCGCGTGGCGCAGTACAGCCAGTGCCAGCACGGCATCGGCATCTCATCGGGCACGGACGCGTTGCTCGTTGCGCTCATGGCCCTCGAGATCGGGCCCGGCGATGAGGTGATCACGAGCCCTTATACGTTCTTTGCAACCGCAGGAACGATCGCCCGCACCGGGGCGAGGCCGCTGTTCTGCGACATCGATCCTGAGACCTTCAACATCGCACCGGCCGCCGTCGAGGCCTTCATCGAGAAGCATTGTGCTCAGCGCGATGGGCGCCTCGTCAATCGGCGCACGGGCGGATCGGTCAAGGCCATCATGCCCGTGCATCTGTACGGGCAGCTCGCGGACATGGCTGCGCTCATGCCGATCGCGCACAAGCATCGCTTGCGTGTCATCGAGGATGCGGCCCAGGCGATCGGCGCCGCCGATGCGCAAGGCCGTCGCGCGTGCAGCTTTGGCGATATCGGCTGTCTGTCGTTCTTTCCGACCAAGAATCTCGGGGCGTTCGGCGATGCCGGCATGTGCGTTGCGAACGATGCGGCGCTGGCAGAGCGGCTCGATGTACTGCGCGTGCACGGCGGCAAGCCCAAGTATTACCACGCGCTGATCGGCGGTAATTTCCGGCTGGACGAGCTGCAGGCGGCGGTGCTCAACGTCAAGCTTCCGCATCTGGATGAATGGACACAGGCGTCGGCAACGCAACGCCGCATACTACGACGCCGCGTTTGCTCGCGCAGGAATCGGTGGCCGGGTGCGTACGCCGCATGCCGTCCCGGGGTTTCGCCATATCTACAATCAGTACGTGATTCGAGTGCCGCGCGCGCGATGCTCTGCGGCGCCACCTCGCCGACCGCAGGCATCGGTACGGAGATCTATTACCCGGTGCCCCTGCACCTGCAGCAGTGCTTCGCGTACCTCGAGCATCGCAGCGGAGATTTTCCGCAGTCGGAACGTGCGGCGCACGAGACCCTGGCACTGCCCATCTATCCGGAGCTGAGCGAAGAGCAACTGCAGTACGTCGTCGACAGCATCGCGAGCTTGCGCGGCGGCTCATGAGCGATCTCAAGGGCATCGTGCTCGCCGGCGGCAGGGCGACGCGGCTTTATCCGGTGACGCTCGGCAGCAGCAAGCAGCTCCTGCCGGTGTATGACAAGCCGATGGTGTACTACCCGCTCGCGACCCTCATGCTCGCGGGCATCCGCGACATCCTGCTCATCTCGACGCCCATCGATCTGCCCGCACTATCAGCGCCTGCTGGGCGACGGCAGCCAGTGGGGCCTCACGCATCCGCTACGCCGAGCAGCCGCAGCCCGAGGGGCTCGGCACAGGCGTTCCTGATCGGGCGGCGATTCGTCGGTGCCGGAGCGTGTGGCGCTCGTGCTCGGCGACAACATTTTCTACGGCCATGGACTGCCCGAGCAGCTGCGCGGCCGCGGCGCAGCACGCAAACGGGGCGACGGTGTTCGGCTATCGTGTCCGCGACCCGCGAGCGCTACGGCGTCGTCGAGTTCGATGCGAGCGGGCGGGCACTCGATATCGTCGAGAAGCCTGCGCAGCCGAAGTCGCACTACGCCGTCACGGGGCTGTACTTCTACGACAACGACGTGCTCGAGATCGCCGCGGGCCTGCGCCCTTCGGCGCGCGGTGAGCTCGAGATCACGGATGTGAATCGCGCCTATCTGCGCCGGGGCGCCTTGCGAGTCGAGCTGCTCGGTCGCGGCTTTGCGTGGCTCGACACCGGGACGCACGAGTCGTTGCTCGAGGCCTCGATGTTCATCGAGGCCATCGAGAAACGGCAGGGACTGAAGGTGTGCTGCCCGGAGGAGATCGCCTTTCGGGCAGGCTACATCGATGCGGCGCAGCTCGAGCGCCTCGCAACGCCATTCGCTGCGACGCGCTACGGAGAATATCTGCTGTCGATCCTGCACGGGGATGCCTGAGATGCGCTTCGAGCCCGCCGCGATACCAGATGTGATGCTGGTGCGGCCGCAGGTCTTCACGGATGAGCGCGGCCACTTTCTTCGAGTCCTGGCAGCAGGAGCAAGTTCGAGGCGGCAGGCCTGCACGCTCAAGTTCGTGCAGGACAACGAGAACCGCTCCGTCCGCCACGTCTCTGCGCGGCCTGCACTATCAGCTGCGCCAGCCGCAGGGCAAGCTCGTGCGGGTGGTGACGGGAAGCGTCTTCGATGTGGCCGTCGATGTGCGCCGCAGCTCGCCCACGTTCGGTCGATGGGTGGGGGCGGTGCTGACGCAGGAGAACCACACCCTCATGTGGGTCCCGCCGGGCTTTGCGCACGGCTTTCTGGTGCTGAGCGAGGCGGCGCACTTTCTCTACAAGTGCACGGATTTCTACGCACCGAAGGACGAGCGCGCCATCCGCTGGGATGATCCCGATCTTGCGATCTCCTGGCCGCTGCCGCTCGGCGCACAGCCGGCGCTGTCCGCGCGCGATGCCGCGGCTGAAGCATTCCGCGATGCGGAGTCTTACCCGTGAAGGTGCTCGTCACCGGGGCAGCGGGCCAGCTCGGCCGTGCCCTCGCCGCAAGCGCAGCCCCGATCAACGACGCTCACGGCTCTGACGCATCGAGATCTCGACATCGGGGATGCATCGGCCGTTGCCGAGCGGATCGCGCGCGAGCGTCCCGATCTCATCATCAACGCGGCCGCCTATACGGCCGTTGATCGTGCCGAGGGCGAGCCGCAAATCGCGCTGCGCGTCAATGCCGACGGTCCTCGCCATCTTGCCCGCTCGGCCCGCTCGTGCGGCGCGCGCCTGCTGCACGTGTCGACCGATTACGTTTTCGACGGTAAGGCATCGACTCCTTACACACCCGCGGCCCCCGCCGAGCCGCTCAACGTTTACGGCTCGAGCAAGCGCGCGGGCGAGCTTGCCGTACTCGAGGAGGCTGCGCACGGCGCTCGTCGTACGCACCTCGTGGCTGTATGCGCCGGGCGGCCCAATTTCCTCAAGACCATGCTGCGGCGGATGCGCGAGCAGGGCAGCGTGCGCGTCGTGACCGATCAGGTGGGCACGCCCACCGCGGCCGAATCCGTGGCAGGCGCGCTCTGGGCGCTCGCTGAAAGGCCGGACATCCACGGGATTCAGCATTGGACCGACGCGGGAATCGCGAGCTGGTACGACTTCGCGTGGCGATCGCCGAGGAGGCGCACAGCTCGGGCCTGCTCAGCGGCTGACGTGCGTGTCGAGCCCATCACGACGCGCGAATATCCGACGGCGGCGCGCCGCCCCGCCTACAGCGTGCTCGACAGCGCGGCCCTCCGCGCTGCGCTCGGCCTTGCCGGCCGTCCATTGGCGCGCGCGACTTCGCGCGATGCTCGAGGTGATGGCGCGTGGCTAACCTTCTCGTCACCGGCGGCGCCGGTTTCATCGGCGCGAACTTCGTGCATCACTGGCTGAGCCGGCCCGGGGGCGCGTGGTCGTCCTCGATGCGCTGACCTATGCCGGCAATCGATCGAGCCTCGCACGCGCTCGAGGGGCGAGCCGGAGTTGCGTTTCGTGCAGGGAGATATTTGCGACCGCGCGCTGGTCGAGCGGCTGCTGCGCGAGGAGCAGCTCGACACCATCGTGCATTTTGCGGCCGAGTCGCACGTTGACCGCTCCATCCTCGGCCCCGATGCATTCATCGCACCAACGTGCTGGGCACCCACGCGTTGCTGAGGCGGCGCGCACCGTGTGGCTCGACGGAAAAACGAGGATCGCCGCACCGCTTCCACCATGTCTCGACGGACGAGGTGTATGGCTCGCTCGCGGCCGACGACGCCGCGTTTCATCGAGAGCATCCCGCTACGCGCCCAATTCACCCTACGCAGCGAGCAAGGCCGCCTCGGATCATCTGGTGCGGGCCTACCACCACACCTATGGGCTCAACGTGACGACCAGCAACTGCTCGAACAACTACGGTCCGTACCACTTTCCCGAGAAGCTGATTCCGCTGATCGATCGTCAACATCCTGCAGGGCCGCCCGCTGCCCGATCTACGGCGACGGCCGCAACGTGCGGGACTGGCTGCACGTGAGCGACCACTGCCGCGGCATCGAGCTCATCCTGGCGGGGCGAGGCGCTGGCGAGGTCTACAACATCGGCGGCCGAGGCGAGTGCGAGAACATCGAGCTCGTACGGCTCTGTGCGAGGTTGCGCAGAAGCTGCTTTCAGGCAGTCCCGAGCTGAGGACTCGCTTTCCCGCGCTGCCCCGCAGCGCAGCGGTAGGCCGTCGTCGAGCCTCGTGCAGTTCGTGAAGGACCGTCCCGGCCACGATCGCCGCTACGCGATCGACTGCGGCAAGATCGAGCGTGAGCTGGGATTTGCCGCGGACGTGACGCTCGCACGAGGGGCTCGCGCGACACCTTCCAGTGGTACGTCGACCATGAGCCCTGGTGGCGAGGCGTCATGGACGGCAGCTACCGCAACTGGATCGAGCGGCAATACGGTCAGAAATGACGACTCACGTAGACCGAAACGCCCTGTACGTTATAGAAGCTGTCGGGGCGGTTGCCCACGGGATCGGTCGCCAGAACGTGATCGCGCTGCATCTCGACCTCGTATCGATAGTCCGCCCCCAGGTCCCAGCCAGGGATCAGGTTCCGATACTGTAAGCCCCCGCCCATGTACCACCCGTAGGCAGGCGTACCGCGCACGTAGCGCGCGGCGCCGAAGAACGCCTCGATCGCGAGCGGCCCGAACACCCGGTAGCGGTAGTCGACCATCCGCACGGCAATGAGCGGGTGATCCTGAATCTCGTCCCCCTCGATGCGAACGCCAAGATCCTGGCTGTCGCTCACGGCGCGACGCGCGCCGAAACCCAGGTGCGGGGCATACGATGTGCCGGTCTCGGTATGGGGGACGACGTTGCTGAGATCCGTGGTGAGCCGGTAACCGTAAGCGCCTGCGTCGACGAAGAGCTCCCCGTTCTGCGCTCCCAGCGACGCCGCGGCGGCCTCGTCGGTATCCGCGGGCGTGCTCAGGGATTCGTTGCCGAGGCGCATGAACGCCGCCACTCGCTCGAAGTGACCTGCGAACACATCGCGGCCCCCATCAAGCTCTGCACCGACCGTGAAGCCGCGCCAAGGATAGGAGTACCGGATCATGCCCTCGTAGCCGTGCGCATACCCGATGCCCGAGTAGGAGGCATTCGTGATGGTGCGAAACTGCTCCTCGAGCAAGCCCCCAAAGGGTGGTTCCCACCCGACCCGCAATGTGTTGGTCTGACCTCCGACGGCATCTCCGAACGCGCGCTGGTCGCCGAACCAGTTGCCGATGACGCGTCCGTCGTTGGTGAGGCCCGCGAGATACGCGTTCTGTACGGCATTCCCGGGCACCAGGTACCAGCTGTTCACCCAGTCCGAGATCTCATAGGTGAAATCGAATGGACCAACGCGCGGAAAGTGAATCCCGGCAGAAAGAGCCGGGCTGCCCAGGAGGTAGTTCTTGCCCCGGCCCGTGTCGTTGCCCGCATATTCGACGTAGAAGGCGAAAGGAATCCGACCGGGGAAAATGAATCGACTGGTCACCTCGGCCTGCTGCTTGTTGACCGACTTGCCGCCAAAGCCGGTCGTCTGCCCTTTGCTCGGGTTGAAGAACGCATCCAGCACGTCCTTCGCGGACAGTGTCGGACCGCCCCCGTAGGTCACGATCCGGCTGGCCCCGAGGGACCAGCCACTGACCGGCTGGATCGCGAGATGCAGGCCGCCAAACTTCGGGCTTGCGTTGACGATCTGCCCGTCGGTGAGCCGAACCTGCTGCTCGGACATGCGGGCGAGGAAGAGCTCGTACGAGATGCCGAGAGGCGTCAGCGGCCGGTAGTTCGACAGTGTCACCGAGGGCATCGTCGGCGCCTCGGTGCTGATGAGCATGGCGCTGTCGGTCATCGGCGACCACCAGTGATCACGCCACCCGATATCCAGCTGCAGGACATCGAAGCCCAAGCTCAGCATGGTGCCGGTCGGTACGGCCTTTCCCTGATACCCAATCCCACCCAGGCTCAAGAGAGCGTGGTCGAAGGGCTGCCAATACACCGCCGCATCGACATCGTAGTGGCTGGTGCTCTTGAGACCATGCTCGTCGGGCAACACGTCACTCGGTCCATGGGAAGCGGACAATTCGGCGCTCGCATAACTGATGCCGTCATCGTGCTCGTAGCGGGACAGAAACTGCCTGACCCGCTCACACAGGACGGGGTCGATGCTGCAAGCGCGCGGCAGCGCATCGAGAACGACCGCCGCGGGGATCGGGCGGGTCATGACCGGAACGTCCGCCAGAACCAGGACACGCTCGAAATCCCGTTCGATTTCAGGCTCGAGGTTAAGAGGCAGATACGGCGATACGCCGCGGCCCCAAGCTCCGGTGGACATCGCGCACAGCAATGTCGCGAGGGCCCACCGACTCCCGATTAGCATTCGTAACACTCTGGAGGACGGTGCCGCAGGATAGCGGCGCCCGATCGAACTCGCCACGCGAATTGGGTTACTAACCGTCTGTTGCCCCGCGAGACCGCGAGCTTCAGTACAATCGCGCCCTCTAGATCGAGCCGAAGGACCCTGGATGTCCCTGCGATTTCGCCCACGCGTACTCCGATTTGCCGCCTCCGCTGTCTTGATTTCGCTCGGTGCCCTCGGGCTGGGGCGTGCCCAGGCGCCTGGCGGTGACGACTCCGTCACCGGGGCAGGACTGCAAATTCTCCAGGGACTCACACCCGAGCAACGCGATGCCATCTCGCAACAGATGGGCGGCGGTATCGGGACCGGAAGTCTCGGCGGGCAGAGCGGAACTCGCGCGCGCGGAGCCGACCAGCTGCAGCAGCAGGACGATCTCAATCGGCAGAACGAGCAACGCGAGCAAATTGAGGCCCAGAAAGCAGAGATCGAGCGATTGAGTCCCTACCTCAAGGCAGAAGACTGGATCATCGTCACCATCGATTTCAATCCGCTCCCTCCGCCGGTTGCCAATCCGAACTTCCCGCAGCTGGGCAACGGCGTCAACAACGGCGCGAATGCCCAGATACGCATTGACGAACGCTGCTGGGCAGAACGGCGTCAACCAGCTGCAAAACCAGCCGATCACCGTGAGCCCCATCCCTGGAACGTCACAAGCGTCGGGAGCTGCGGCGGCCGCGTCGATTGTCAGCCCCAACAGCGTGCAGACTCCGACGACCGCGGGCGGATACGCGGTTCCGCCAGCAGCCCATGCCCGGGCAGATGACGAATCCGAACGCCCCCGAGCAGAAGCCGGAGCTCACGGAGGAGGAGCGCAAGCAGCGCGACGCACCTCATCGACCTGATTCGCTCCAAGAACCCCTATCAGCTGACTCACGATGGGGCGCTGCTGCTGCCCGGCTTTGCGCCCATCCCGCTTCGCGGGCCTCAATGAACAGCTCGCAACGCTGCGCCTCGGAACGGAGCCATCGCTTCGCAACCTCTTCATCCGCGTGACGAAACTGCCCCTGAAGAAGGGCGGCCCGACCTCGCTGAAGCCCTTTGGCTACGACCTGTTCGATCATCAGGTCTCGACCTTTGCGCCGACGACGAATGTGCCAGTCCCAGCCGACTACGTAGTGGGCCCGGGAGATGAGCTGGACGTGCAGCTCTACGGCAATCCAGAACCAGGACCTTCGGCTTTATGTGGGACGCGACGGACGCGTGAGCTTCCCCGAGCTCGGCCCGATCAACGTTGGCGGTGCCTCGTTCAACGCGTGAAATCCGACATCGAGTCCCGCGTGGCACGCCAAATGATCGGCGTGCACGCGAGCGTCTCGATGGGTGACACGCGCTCCATCCGGGTATTCGTGCTTGGCGATGCAAAGCGGCCCGGCTCCTACGTCATCAGCGGCCTCGGATCGATCACCTCGGCCTTGTTCGCGGCGGGAGGTGTGGCGCCGATCGGATCGCTGCGCAACATCGAGCTCAAACGCCAGGGCGCACTGGTACGGCGGCTCGACCTCTACGACATGCTGATCCGTGGCGATACGACGGACGATGCCCGGCTCCTACCGGGCGACACGATTTTCGTGCCGCCGGTCGGCTCGACCGTCACGGTCGATGGGGAGGTGCACCGCCCGGCGATCTACGAGACCAAGAGTGAGAAATCGATCGCCGATCTCGTACAGCTCGCCGGCGGCCTGACACCCGAGGCGGATACGTCAAAGGTCGCGCTGACGCGGATCGACGAATCGCTGCGTCGAGTGGTATTGCAGGTCGACCTCAACGGTGCAGCAGCCAGAGCGCGCGATGTTCGTAACGGCGACGTGCTCCACATCGCGCAGCTGCGTCCGACGCTCGATGCGGGGATTCTCGTCCAGGGCTATGTGTACACGACGGGCGCCTTTGCATTCCATGATGGCATGCATCTCACCGACGTTATTCCGTTCGTCGACGATCTGAAGCCGAACGCGGATCTGCACTACATCCTTATCCGGCGCGAGCTGCCACCGGACCGGCGAGTCTCGTCCTGTCGGCCGACCTGGCGGCAGCCCTCGTAGCCCCCCATTCGGGCGCCGACATTCCGCTCATGGCGCGAGACCGGCTCACGATTTTCGATCTGCAGTCGAGCCGCGACCGCGTGATTCAGCCGCTTCTGAATGATCTCAAGCTGCAGTCGAGTATCGCCCGTCCCGATGAGGTCGTGCGCATCGAGGGTCGCGCCAACGTGCCCGGCGAGTATCCCTTCGAGTCCGGGATGACGGTGCGCGACCTGATCCGTGCCGGCGGAGGACTGAGTGACGCGGCATACGGGGGCACGGCCGAGCTGACCCGCTACAGGGTGATCAACGGAGAGTCACGTCAGACGGAAGTGATCAGGGTCGACTTGGCGGCGGTTATACGGGGCGACCCCTCCGCGACCGTTCGACTCGAGCCTTTCGACACGCTCAGTATCAAGGAGGTTCAGGCGTGGACCGACCAGGAAGAGATCACCCTGCGCGGCGAGGTGAAGTTTCCCGGCAAGTATGCGATCAAGCGAGGCGAGACGCTGAAGTCCGTCCTGCTGCGCGCGGGAGGTCTCACCGACTACGCCTTCGCCGAAGGCAGTGTGTTCACGCGCAAGGAGCTGCGTGAGCGAGAGCAGCGCCAGCTCGATCTGCTTGCGGTGCGCATGCAGGAGGATATCCAGTTCGCGGCGCTGCAGGGCGCGACAGCGAACCAGAGCGGTGCCGCCACGGCACTCACAGTCGGTCAGTCGCTGCTGTCGCAGCTGCGCGCGTCGCGGGCCGTCGGACGACTCGTCATCAATCTGCCGCGACTACTGCGCTCGCCGACCGGGTCTTCTTATGACGTGATGCTCAGAAACAGTGACGAGCTCATCGTGCCCAAGCTTCAGCAGGAAGTGACGGTCATCGGAGAGGTGCAGACCGCGACATCCCATCTGTATCGACCCGGGCTCTCGCGTGATGACTATATCGGCCTGAGCGGTGGCGAGACGATCAGAGCCGACAAAGGGCGCATCTACATCGTGCGCGCCGACGGCAGTGTCGTGGCTAACGGCTCGCGCTGGTTCACGAGCTCGCGTGAGTCCATTGAGCCAGGGGACACGGTCGTCGTACCGCTGAACGCGGAACATATGCCGCCACTGCCTCTGTGGCAGGCGATTTCGCAGATTCTCTACAACGTTGCGATCGCGACTCTGGCAGTGCATCAGTTCTAAGCGCCACTGTCGCGAATGGGAAACACGCCATCTATTTCGTTGACACGAAGCAAGTTCGTGCCTAGACTGCCCCTCGTTCAGGCGTTGAACGCAACGCATGACGGTCGCATGCCGCGCTGGTATCTCGTTCGCACGAAGCCCTCGTCCGAGGCGGTGGCGCAGAGCAAATCTTGAGCGCCAGGCATATGAGGTCTATTTACCTCGCCTGCTGCACAGGCGGTTGTGGCGTAGACAGGGTTGTGTGCGCGCCGTCCCGCTTTTCCCGGGATACCTGTTCCTTCGCTTGGCCGAGGGCCTGCAGGCGCTGGCACCGGTGCGCTCTTCGGTCGGCGTATTGGGAGTCGTGCGCTTCGGATCGTGTTATGCGGTGGTGCCCGACCACATCATCGAGGATCTGCGCTCCCGTGCCGACCCCGCCACCGGTTTTCACCGTCTGACGCTCGCTAGATCACTCGAAGCGGGCGCGTCCGTGCGGATTGCCGCGGGTCCATTCGACGGAGTCGGAAGGTATCTTTGCCCGCGCCGACGGTGCAGAACGTGTGGTCGTCTTGCTGCAGCTTCTAGGAAAGGAAACGCCTGTTCGCGTGCCCGCGGACGCCGTGCTTCCAAAATGGCGACAACTCTAGCGGCGCGACAAATTCCTCGATCCCGGGCGGAGCCGACCGGGGTCGATGAGCGCCTCGACCTGGTCGCGCTTTGGAACCTCTTTAGCGAATATCGCTGGACGATACTCGCCACGGCGGTGGTATTCGGAGCTCTTGCCACGACGTACGCAATGCTCGCGACTCCGATCTTCAGGGCGGAAGTGACCGTTACGCTCGTGAAGGATCAGTCAAACGGCGGCGCCGGTGGCCTGGCGAGCCAGCTGGGCGATATCGCCAGCCTCGCCGGTGTCAATCTGGGTGACACTTCGGGCGAAGAGGAAGCTTATCGGGCAGTACTCGCATCTCGGCATCTGATCGAGCGTCTTCATCGAGCGGTACGGATTGCTGCAGGTTTTGCAGGGAAAAGACAAACGACCGCCGACGTTGTGGAAGGCGATCAACTCGTTCCATGACAACGTGCTATCGATTCGCGAGGACCAGCGCAAGGGCGTCACGATCATCGCGATGAACTGGAACGATCCGGTGGTCGCGGCGCGCTGGGCCAATGATTTTCTGGCGCTAGCGAACGAGATGATACGCGACAAGGCTCTGAACGAGGCAAAGCGCAATGTCGACTATCTCACGGCCCAGACGGCGCACACGAACTCCATCGAAGTCCAGCGCGCAATGTTCACACTGGTGGAGTCCGAGACCAAGAAGCTCATGCTCGCGAACGAGCGAATCGAGTATGCGTTTTCCGTGGCAGATCCCGCAGTGGCGCCTGAGATCCGCGCGAGTCCCAAGCGGACCCTCCTTGTCGCGGTGGCCCTCGGAATCGGCCTGTTCGTCGGAACCAGCATCGCCTTCATTCGGTCCCGATTGCGTGCCCGTCGGGGGCAACCTGCGTCCGAGTTGTCTTGACATGCTTACTGATGAAGTCCGGTACCGACTTCTCAAGCTGCTCAAACCCAATCCCGCACTGAGCCAGCGCGACGTGGCTCGCGAGCTGGGGATCAGTCTCGGCAAGGTCAATTACTGCCTGAAGGCCTTGATGGAAAGGGCTGGATCAAGGCCGCGAACTTCAAGAACAGTAGAAACAAGAGCGCGTACATGTATCTGCTGACGCCGCGCGGAATTGAGGCGAAGGCGCGCGTTACAGCGCAGTTTCTGCGCTACAAGCTGCAAGAGCACAAGGCGCTCACCGACGAGATCGCGCAGATTCGGGACGAGATCGAGCGCGACTCGACGACGCTAGGCGCCGAGGCGCGAAGCGCGCTGCCCGGCTGCCTCACATCTGATGCGACGGCTCTTGGGCCAACGTCGCAGGGCGGTAGCGTGCTCGCACGGCCTCACATGTTCCAGGGCAACCACGCGCAGTGAGATCTGTTTCTTCGTCGAGCACTTTGTCGCGGCTGCTGATTCGTCTCTGGCATCACGTCGGCCGGCGGAGACGAACGCAGTTTCTTGCCGTGCTCGCACTGATGTTCGTGAGCGCGTTCGCCGAGGTGGTCAGTCTGGGTAGCGTGTTGCCGTTCCTCGGCATACTGGTTGCGCCCGCCAAGGTCCTGAGTTACCCGCTAACCGGGCATCTGGCTCGCGCCTGGGGTATCGATCGCCCCGAGCAATTAGTGCTGCCTCTTACGATCATCTTCGTGGTGGCTGCGCTCATCAGCGGCGCGATTCGTACCTTCGTAATGTGGTGCATCACCAGACTCTCATACGGTGTCGGGGCTGAGCTCAGTACCGAGGTGTACCGGCGCACCCTGTACCAGCCGTACAGTGTGCACGTGGCGCGCAATAGCAGCGAGGTATTGAGCGGCATCACGATCAAGGTCCTCGAGGCCGTCAACACTCTCTACCTGCTGCTGCTTCTGATCAGCTCCCTGTTATCGGGGGTGGTCATCACCCTCGCTCTCGTCGCCGTTGATCCGATTGCAGCAGCGATTGCAATTGCGGGATTCGGAGCTGCATACGCGTTGGTCATGCGTTTGCAGAGGCGCCGGCTGCTGTTCAACAGTGAGCGGATCGCGCGCGAGCACACGCACGTCGTTAAGGCAATCCAAGAGGGACTCGGTGGCATTCGGGATGTGCTGCTGGACGGGACGCAGGCCGCCTATTGCGAAGTGTACCGGGCTGCCGACAGTCCACTGCGACGCGCACAAGGGAACAATATCTTCATATCTCAAAGTCCGCGCTTCGCCATGGAGACCGCGGGCCTGGTAATGATAGCAGTCCTCGCGTTCGGTTTGAGTCGCCGCGCTGGCGGGGTTGCCATGGCGCTCCCGGTACTGGGAACGCTCGGCATCGGTGCGCAGCGCGTATTGCCCCTTCTGCAGCAGATCTACAGCTCGTCGGGCAGGCACCTTGAGCAATAAGGCCTCCGTGGCGGATACCATTCAAATGCTCGATCAGGTCCTGCCGCTCGAGGCGATGCAGCCGGCGCCGGCACCGCTGCCTTTTCGTGAGGCGGTGTGCTTTCGCCGGGTCTGCTTTCGCTATACCCCCGATGGGCCCTGGATCCTCGATCACCTCGATATCAGCATCTACAAGGGAAGTCGAGTTGGGGTCGTCGGGACGACGGGCAGCGGAAAAAGTACCACTCTCGATGTGCTCATGGGCCTCTTGATGCCCACCGAGGGTCAGTTGTTGGTCGATGGCGAACCTGTCAGTGGAAATCGCGTCAGGGCCTGGCAGCGCACGATCGCCCATGTACCCCAAAGCATATTCCTGGCAGATACGACTCTCGCGGAAAACATAGCGCTCGGAGTACCACGCAGCTCAATCGACTTTGAGCGCGTCCGCTTTGCGGCGACGCAGGCGCAGATCGCCGACTTCATCGAAAGCCAACCGCAGCGCTATGACACATCCGTCGGTGAGCGTGGCGTTCGGCTTTCGGGTGGACAGCGCCAGCGTATCGGCATCGCCCGCGCGCTCTATACAGCAGGCGAGTGTGCTGATATTCGATGAGGCGACCAGCGCTTTGGACAACGCGACCGAGCAGTCCGTGATGGATGCCATCGACAGTTTGAACCGTGACCTGACCATCGTGCTCATCGCGCATCGGCTCACTACGGTCCGCCGCTGCGACACGATTGTCGAGCTGGAGCATGGGCGTGTCGTCGCACAGGGCACCTATGATCAACTGCTTGAAGTCCAGTCCGACCTTTCTACACATGGCGCGGCAGCGGCCGTATGAGAGTGCTGATCACCGGCGCCGACGGATTCATCGGCTCGCATTTGACCGAGACTGCTGTACGTGCCGGATATGACGTAAAGGCATTCGTGCTTTACAACTCGTTCGATTCCCGTGGCTGGCTCGACCAGGTGCGCCGCCGACGTGCGCGGCCAATTCGAGGTCTTCACGGGAGACGTGCGCGATCCGAATGGCGTGCGCAATGCAGATCGAGGATTGCGACGCAGTGCTGCACTTGGCTGCACTGATCGCCATCCCGTATTCCTACCATTCGCCGGACACTTATGTCGATACCAATGTGAAGGGCACCCTGAACGTTGTGCAGGCTGCGCAGCGATCTGAACGTGACCAGGTGATGCATACCTCGACGAGCGAGGTGTACGGCACCGCGCAGTTCGTTCCGATCACGGAGGAGCACCCGTTACAGGGACAGTCGCCTTATTCGGCCAGCAAGATCGGAGCCGACCAGATCGCCATGTCTTTTCACCGGTCATTTGGAACGCCTGTGACCATCATGCGCCCCTTCAATACCTATGGACCTCGGCAATCTGCACGAGCAGTGATCCCGACCATCATCACCCAGATCATGCACGGCGCCCGTCACCTGCAGCTCGGGGCACTGCACCCTACGCGCGATTTCAACTTTGTGACCGACATCGTGGCGGGATTCATCGCCGCACTTCGAATTCGAATGCGATGCAGTGGGGAGGTGATCAATCTTTGGCAGCAACTTCGAGATCTCGATCGGTGACGTTGCGCACACAATCGCCGAAGTGATGGGTGCGCAGGTCGAAATCGTCGCAGAGGAGCAGCGTATTCGGCCGGCCAAGAGCGAGGTGGAGCAGATTTTGGCATCCAACGCCAAAGCCCTCGACTTACTGGGATGGTGTCCCCGTTATGGCGGTATCGAAGGCTTCGTCGCGGGCCTGACCGAAACCATCGAGTGGTTCGTGAAGCCCGCACTTCTGGGCCTTATCGCCCCGAAGACTATAACTCTGTGACGCAAGCCCGCGGAACTGATCTCCGCTGTCGCAGCAATTCATAAACGCGCTGCGAGAGGTGCTCGGAGCGGGTCCGGTGGCGCTTCACGAGCCCCTTTTCGGTGGCAACGAATTGATCTACCTGAAGGAATGCATCGATTCGACTTATGTCTCTTCGGTCGGACAATTCGTCGATCGGTTCGAGGCGGAGCTTGCGGCGTATACGGGCGCAAAACATGCCGTCGCCGGTCGTCAATGGCACCGCGGCCCTGCATGTGGCGCTGCGGCTCGCCGGAGTAGTAGCCGGGTGATGAAGTCCTGTTCCCGCACTGACGTTTGTCGCGACCACAAATGCGATCTCTTACTGCGGAGCCATACCTCATTTCGTCGACAGTGAAGGGAAACTCTCGGCGTGGCTGCGCGCGCCGTGCGCGAATATCTCCAGCACGCATCGAGCGCAGAGGCGGTCTGTTGCATCAATCGAGCCACCGGCCGCGTAATTCGCGCCATCGTCCCATGCATTGTTTCGGCCATCCGGTCGATCTGGATGCTGTGCTCGCGATCGCTTCGGATTTTCGTTGACTCTCGTCGAGGATGCGGCCGAATCACTTGGTAGTATATACCACGGTCGCACACAGGCCGGTTCGGAGCGATGGGTACGCTTGAGTTTCAACGGTAACAAAACCATCACCACTGGCGGGGGTGGCGCGATCATCACCGACGACGGACAGCTCGCTCGTGCCGCCAAACATCTCACCACAACGGCGAAGGTGCCTCATCGCTGGGAATATCGTCACGACCAGGTCGGCTACAACTATCGACTGCCAAATCTCAACGCTGCACTGGGTGTGCGCAGCTCGAACAGCTGCCCAGGCTGCTGGCGGCGAAGCGGCGCTTGCACCAGCGTTATGCGGGCGCGTTCGCAAGGATGCCCGGCGCGAGACTGATGCGGGAGCCAAACGGCTGTCGCAGCAACTATTGGCTGCAGACCCTAATACTCGACTTGCCAACTGAGCAAGAGGCTGTGCTGGGGGCGTGCAACGACGCGGGATTCATGGTCCGTCCCGCATGGGTTTTGAATCACTATCTGCCGGCATTCGCAGGCAGTCCAAGAATGTCTCTGCCGATGGCTGAGTCACTAGAGCGCCGCATCGTCAATCTTCCAAGCAGCGCGCAATTGGCGCTCGAGGTAACGAATGAGTGACTCCATTCTGTTGCTCGGCGCTGGAGGCCACGCGACCGCCTGCATCGAACGTCATTGAGCAAACGGGGCGTTTCGAGATTTCGGGACTCCTTGGCTGTGCCGGCGAGCCGGGTAGGCGAATATGCGGCTACCCTGTCCTGGGAACCGACGAAGATCTGCCGGCGATGCTCGGACAGCATGCGCGCGCGCTCGTGGCCGTGGGCCATATTAAATCCCCCCGATCTGCGGATCCGGCTGTATGAGCGGCTGCGACAGCTTGGATTCGAGATGCCCGTCGTGATGTCGCCTCGTGCCTACGTGTCCCGCCATGCCTCCGTGGGCGAGGGGACGATCGTGATGCATGGTGCCATCGTCAATGCGGGCGCACCGTAGGCCGCAACTGCATCATTAATACTCAAGCGCTGGTGGAGCACGACGTTGAGATCGCGGACCATTGTCACGTAGCGACGGCGGCCGTCATCAACGGGGGCGTACGCATCGGCACCGGAACATTTTCGGCAGCAATGCCACCGTGCGCCAAAGCCTGCGGATCGGCGAACGCTCTGTCATCGGGATGGGTCTGGCGCTCGTAGCGGACTGCGGCTCGAATACTGTTGCGCTCGCACCAAAGGTCTTCCCGTGAGCGTCCTGGTCATCGCCGAGGCCGGTGTGAACCACAATGGTGATCCCGCCCGCGCGCACGAGCTCGTCGACGTGGCAGCCTCAGCCGGCGCGGACCGGGTGAAATTCCAGACCTTCAGCGCTGATCGGCTGGTCACACTGAGCGCCACCAAAGGCCGACTACCAGGCCCGCAACACAGGGGAGCGAGGAATCGCAGCACGCGATGCTCGACGTCTCGAGCTGACGCGCGCGACACACGTGGACTTGATCGCGCACTGCAAGAGGCGGGAATCGGCTTCTTTTCGACCGGATTCGATCGGGAGAGCGTCGACCTGCTGGCGGAGTTGGGAGCCGACTGCTTCAAGATCCCTTCCGGCGAAATACCAATTTACCCTACCTTCGTACGTCGGTGCCTATGGCATGCCGATCATCCTTTCGACCGGGATGAGCAGTCTGGGCGAAGTCGAGGCCGCTCTCGAAGTCCTGGAACGAAGCGGAACCGCAAGAGCGGATCACGGTACTGCATTGCACGACCGAATACCCGACACGATGGCAGACGTGAATTTGCGCGCGATGCTCACCATTCGCGATGCCTTCGGCGTCGCAGTCGGTTATTCAGACCATACGGCGGGTATCGAAGTGGCCATCGCGGCTGCCGCGCTCGGGGCTACGGTAGTGGAGAAGCACTTTACGCTCGATCGAAATCTGCCAGGACCGGATCACCTTGCAAGTCTCGAGCCGCAGGAACTGGCGGCGATGGTGAAGGCGATCCGCAACATCGAGCAGGCGCAAGGCGACGGCATCAAACGGCTAGCCGCGTGCGAAGCTCAGAACTTGACCGTGGGAAGAAAGTCGCTGGTAGCCGCCCGCCCGATACGGGCCGGTGAGGCCTACAGCGAAAGCAATCTCACCGTCAAGCGCCCCGGGACCGGCGTCTCGCCCATGTTCTGGGATCACGCGCTGGGGCGCAAAGCGCCGCGGGACTTCATGGTGGACGAGCTCATTGAGTTTTGAGCGCGCATTTCAACGATGGTCCTGTCGATACACCAACCTAGCTATTTCCCATGGCTCGGCCTGCTCGACAAGATCAGGAATAGCGATGTCTACATGGTCATGGATGATGCCCAGCTATCGGATGCCGCGTACCAGCATCGCAACCTGTTCCTGACTTCTGATTGCAAGAGGAAATTTCTTACAATTCCCTTTGCAAGAAAGGGCTACCTTAGCCGGAGCTTTCGGGAAATCGAACTGGTCGGAGACGAGTGGCGCAGGGAGCACCTGAATTTCATACGCAACAGCTACCGCAAGCATGCCCACGCCAAACAAATCATGCCGCGGGTGGAAGCCTACTATTCAGTCCAGTACGCGTCAGTCTGCGATGCGGTCGTGGCCTCCATGCGTTTGTCGCTGGACCTCTTCGGCATCTCCACTCGAATGATTCTTCAAAGCAAGATGGATTACGACCGTTCGCTCCACCGCGGCGACTTGATCATCGAGTTGGTGCGCGCTAGTGGGGCCAGTTGCTACCTCTCGGGCCTCGGCGCCAAGGCGTACCTCGATGAGGCAGCCTTCCGAGACGGAGTCGAGTTGCGCTACAACCATTTCGCGCACCCGCGGTATTTGCAGCAGGGGTGTGCAGAGTTTCAACCGGGCCTCAGCTGCTTGGACGTCCTTTTCAATCTCGGTATCGACGGCTGCAGAGATCTGCTCGGGGGCGCTCGGACATGAGGAAGATCCTCGCGATCACGACCATCCGCTCCGATTACGATCTGATGAGCGGACTGTACGCGCTTCTTGATCGCGATCCGGACATCGATCTGAAGCTGCTGGTCGCAGGCGCTCATCTGTCTCCGAGCTACGGTCGCAGCGTAGAGCTGATCTATCGCGATGGGTACCGGATTGCTCGGCGAGATCGAGAGCCTGATCGACGGCGACTCACCCCGCTCGCGACTCAAGAGTGCGAGCATTCTGCTTCAGTCCGCGATCGATCTCGTCTCGAATTGGAACCCTGACTTGATCCTATTTGCAGGCGACCGGGAAGACGTGCTCATCGGCGGTATGCTCGGCACGTACTTGCGGATACCGACCGTGCACTTCTTCGGCGGCGATCATGAATTTGACGGGCACGCCGATACACCCATAAGGCATGCGACCTCCAAGCTCGCCACGGCGCACGTCGTGTCCATCGAAGAGCACCGACAACGGCTCATAAGCATGGGAGAGGAATCGTCGAGGATTTTCGTGTCCGGCAGCATCGCGCTCGACAAATTCGCGCAGACGAAGCTGATGTCCAAGCAAGAGCTGTTCGCGCGGCTGCCGCAGGGCAAATCGATCGAGGGCTACGCACTCCTGATCTATCATCCCGTCGATGGCGAGGAGCACCTTGCCGGTGTGCACTTTCAGAATATCCTCTTGTCGCTGCGCGAGCTCGGCGTTCCGGTTGCTGGAAGCTATCCGAATACGGACCCCGGGCACAGTCGCATCGTCGACATGATTCGACGCCATGAGGCCGAGCCGGACTCCTGGTTCTTCATGAATCTCGACCGCGAATGGTTTCTCTCACTGTACAAGCACGCTCGCTTCATCATTGGTAATTCCTCGTCTGGAATCCTGGAGGCTGCTTCCATTCCGCTGCCCGCCGTGAACGTGGGCTTGCGTCAGAAGGGCAGGCTCGCAGGCGATAATGTGATCTTCTGTGACTCCGATCGGACATCAATCCGCGACGGAATCACCCGTGCCTTACAGCCAGCTTTCAGGGAGAACGTTGCGAGGATGAAAAATCTGTATGGGGACGGGCAAAGCGCCATAAAGGCCTACAATTACATCCGCCGAACGGATTTTTCGGCCATGCAACTGAAAACTGAAGATCCGCTGCGCCTACGTACATCCGAGGCCGAACTCGCTGTGAAGCGATGACCTCATCGGCGAGTGAGATAAACGGGGCTGTTTGGCAAGGGCTATACTCGCAAGGCCGAAATGACCTGCGATACCCGAGCGATGTTCTGGTAAGGCTCGGAGCGCGGCTGTTCGATTCCGGCACGAAACTGCGGTTCTCGATTTCGGGTTTGGAACCGGCGCGAATCTATTGCATTTCGCCAGTCAGGGATTCGATATGCATGGAATCGAGATTTCCACCCACGCGCTTGCGCGAACCCAGGAGCGCCTGAAAGCCGCGGATCTGCGAGCCGTGCTCGAGCTGATCGAGCCTGGCCACAGACTTCCGTACGAAGATTCTTTCTTTGATGTGGTCTACGCTTGGCAGATGCTTTACTACAACGATTTGGCAGCGTGGCGCGCGGCGCTTCGAGAACTCGAGCGTGTCGCGAAACCCGGCGGCCGGGTTCTCATCGCCACGGCCGCGCCTGGCGATGTCTCGCAGGTGCAGGCGGAGCCATTGGGCGGCCATCTTTACCGCTCCAAGGTCGCAGGCCAGGAAGGCTGCATCGTGTTGATCCCCGACCGGCAAGGTCTCGATGGCCTGTTTCCAGAGCAACAGATCCAGGTGGGTGAATTCGGCTACGAGTTCGGCGAGGCTACTGCGAAGTACTGGATCGTTACCTACAGGATGCCCGCAACATGAAGGACCGTGTGCTCGTGGTAGCACCGCATCCTGATGACGAGACTCTCGGATGCTGCGGTACTTTGATGCGCTTACACGACGAGGGCGCCGAGCTGGCGTGGCTGATCGTCACAGCCGCCACCGAGCAGCCAGGCTGGACACCCGAGCGCGTAAAACGGCGCGAAGGGGAAATCGCTGCGGTTGCGAAATCGATCGGATTCGATCACCTTTTCAACCTTCGACTGCCCGCGGCACGACTGGACACTCTGTCTCGAAGTGAGCTGATCGATAAATTCGCGGAAATATTCAAATCGTACGAGCCGGCGCAGCTTTTCCTGCCCAGCCGCTCCGACGCCCATACCGACCATCGCCTGGTGTTCGATGCTGCTGCCGCTTGCACGAAGTGGTTCAGATACCCGTCGGTGACGCGCGTTCTAGCGTACGAGACTATCTCGGAGACGGGCTACGGACTGGTCGACGGCTCCCGCTTCAAGCCGAACTATTTCGTCGACATCAGCCGGTTTCTGGAGCGCAAGCTGCAGACGATCGTGATTTACGAGTCGGAAATCGGCACCTTCCCATTTCCGCGCAGTATCGAGGCCATTCGAGCGCTGGCGACAGTGCGTGGTGCGGCCTCCGGTTTCGCAGCTGCAGAGGCTTTCCAGCTCCTGCGAGAACGACGCTAGTCAGGAGCGAGTTCGAGTTGAGCCCCTAGGCAGCCCCACATCCGCTGACAAATCAGGCGGAAGAACTGGCGAAAGGCCTGTCTTGCATGCCTCGAGCGACGCTAGCGCGATGCGATACGACAATCTGGACGAGTCTGCGCTGCAGATCATCCTCGTCGTGTCCGACCAAGAGGTCCTGCTGGGGACGTTGACGGATGGCGACATACGCCGCGGCCTCCTGCGGGGTCTCGAATTGAGCGCTTCAATCGAGTCTCTCATGACTCGCGATCCGCTCGTGGTGCCCGACCAGATCCCTCGGAAAGCGGTGCTGCAGTTGATGCAGACCAACAGGATCCATCAACTGCCCGTGATCGATCAGCAACGCCGCGTAGTGGGGCTCCATGTGTGGGATGAGCTGCACGTCGCCAGTCAACGCCCCAATCTGATGGTCATCATGGCCGGCGGTCTGGGCACACGGCTGAGACCCCACACCGAGTCGTGTCCGAAGCCACTGCTGCCCGTAAGCGGCAAGCCCATGCTGGAGCACATCATCGAGCGCGCGAAGGCCGACGGATTCCGGCACTTCGTGATGGCGGTCAATTACCTGGGACAAATGATAGAGCGCCACTTCGAGGACGGAAGTCGCTGGCAAGTGCACATCGAGTACGTGCGCGAGGGCTCACCGCTCGGAACCGCGGGTGCGATCACGCTGATCGAACCGCGGCCGGAATTGCCGTTCCTGGTGTCGAATGGCGACGTCCTGACGGATATTCGCTACGGGGAGCTGCTGGATTTCCACTGTCGTCACGGCGCGGCAGCGACCATGGCGGTCCGTCAGCATGAGTGGCAGCATCCGTTCGGCGTAGTGAGGATAGAGGGGGTGGAAATCGTCGGGTTCGACGAAAAACCCGTAGCCCGAACGCACATCAACGCCGGCATCTACGTGCTCGATCCACGCAGCCTCGCAGCACTGGAGGTGGGGGAGCGCTGCGACATGCCGGTTCTGTTCAACCGTCTGCAGGAACGCGGCGCGCGCACGATCGCCTACCCCATGCATGAGCCTTGGCTGGATGTCGGGCGCGAAGATGACCTCGCACGAGCGGACGCCTGGAAATTGCGTGGACTTGATGACAAATAAGGCCCCGTCGTCTCGACCAGTTTGGGATGTCGATCCGTTCGAGCCTGCGGAGAAAATCCAGGCTGCATTCACGGTGTTCGGGTTTGTCGTAGTGCGGCGTGTTCTCGATCGGCAGCAAGTGCTTGAAGTTCGCGCCGAGCTCGATCGGGCGTTCACGTCACCACATCTGCAGCCGCTGCCCTTGATGTGTTCTACCGAGCTGCTCAGGCGGGAAGCCATCTGGCGGCACCTTTTTGCGGAGCGCGTCATTCGACCGCTGAGAGCCGCCCTTGGGCCGAGGCTTTGCTATCAGCACGATCTGGATGTCCAGCGGAACTCCTTTGGCCAGGGTGGGCTTCAGCGTCACAAAGGTTGGCATATGGATGCCGGCAGTGAGACCTCACACGCATACCTTCAATCCCCCGGCTACCGATTTGCAAAGTGTGGAATATTCCTTCAGGACTGGAACAATGGCTGGGGCGGCGGCATCCGGGTCAAGCCAAAAAGTCATCGCAGATTCTTCGAGACCAGTCCTTTGAAGCGGCGACTGTTTTTCCTAAGAAGGGTGTTGGACCAGGTCGCGATCAAGGCACAGATGGACGTGGATACGCTGGACGTACCGACCAAGGCGGGGGACCTGTGCTTCTTTGATTCCCGGCTGCTGCATTCCTCCGTGCTTCCGAGCGACGACCACATTCAATCGATCGGCTACGACCAACGCAACGGCCTGGGAACGTTCTGGCCCGACATACCTCCGGCATCCACTAAGTACGTCGTGTACTGGGATGCATGCAACGAGTCGACGGCACAGGACTTCCTGAAGAACAGCGTGAGGCGTGCCGAGCTGGAGCCTGCCGATATGAAAGAGGCACCGGGCCGGCCTGCGGTGTTCAGTCGCATTCTGTCGCTCGACTATCCAGGCGGTTTTCCGCCGGAATTTGTCGAGGCGGCGCGCCGATGCGAAGTCGCGGTGGCCAGTCTCAGCGCGACCGAAGCGTCGTTTTACAGGCAAAAGCTCAAATCCATGCAGTTGATCCATCCATAGATGGATGCCATGCCGTCGGCATGATCGAGAGACTGTTAATCGTCGGCCTGGGGAGCATCGGGCGACGGCATGCACGGCTTGCACGTTCTCTCTTTCCGGCGGTTTCGATTACTGCCCTCAGTCACGCTGTAACGGGCACGCATGCGGAACCGGACGTGGACCACCACGTCTACAACCTGAACGACGCTTTGGCCTCGCGTCCTCAGGCCGCCGTGATCGCAAACCCCGCCAGCGAGCATGTTGCGATGGCGCTGGGGCTAGCACGAGCGGGGGTGCACCTTCTGGTCGAGAAGCCCATATCCCACACGATTGATGGAGTTGAAGCGCTGCTGGATGAATGCCGTTCGCGCAGGCTCATCCTCATGACGGGTTACAACCTTCGGTTTCTCGGCTCCCTGCAACGGTTCCGTCGATCGCTGAACGAGGGGCTGGTGGGCCCTGTTTTATCCGTCCGCGCCGAGGTAGGCCACTTTTTGCCTTGCTGGCGTCCCGAAACGGACTACAGACGAACGGTATCTGCACAAGCCGCCCTCGGCGGGGGTGTATTGCTGGAATTGAGTCACGAGATCGATTATCTACGCTGGCTCTTTGGAGAAGTAGCCTGGATCAGCGCAACCTTGCGAAAGCAGAGCACCCTCGAGATCGATGTCGAAGACACGGCGCACATCGTCTTGGGCTTCATGCGCACTCCGGCGATCGCTGCACTCAGCATGGATTTCGTTCGTCATGATGCGGTACGCAGCTGCACGATCATCGGCCAGAATGGCTCTCTTCGCTGGGACGCGAGAGCGGGCGCGGTAGAGGTCTTCGACCGTGACGGTACCGATTGGCGCAGTCTGTTTGCGCATCGCGAGGCACGGGACGAAAGCTACATCCACGAGCTGCGTCACTTCGCGCAATGTATCAGCGAGGGGACGCCTCCGCTCGTCTCTGGCGAGGACGGTCTCGCCGTGTTGCGGATCATCGAGGCTGCGCGGCTCTCATCGCAAACGCGACGGTCCGTCTCTTTGGTCGAGGACGGGTCGTGTCGGTCGTAGCGTTGATCTGTGCGCGTGGTGGCTCCAAAGGCGTGCCAGGAAAGAACATTCGGCCGCTCTGCGGCAGGCCGCTGATCGCCTGGGCCATTGCGCACGCCCTCGCGGTTCCGCGTGTCCAGCGAGTCATCGTCTCGACGGATTCACCGGGGATCGCCGATGTGGCACGCGCGAGCGGCGCCGAGGTGCCGTTCACGCGTCCGGCAGAGCTCGCTCGCGATGACAGTCCAGAATGGCTCGTTTGGCGCCATGCGCTGATGTACTTGAATGAGTCCACGGGTTCGTATCCCGACACTCTGCTCGTGGTGCCGGCCACCGCGCCGCTGCGGCTACCCGCAGACCTCAGTCGATGTCTGGCAGAGTATGACAAGGGCGACGCCGACAGCGTCATCACGGTAACGGCCGCACATCGAAGTCCATATTTCAATATGGTTCAACTCGACGGCGACGGTGTTGCGACCCTGGTCATTCCGCCACGTGGGCCGATCGTGCGACGCCAGGACGCCCCGGCCGTGTACGACATGACAACTGTCGGTTACGTTGCGGCACCGCAATTCGTCATGACTCGAAAGGGCATCCTGGATGGACGCGCGCGCTGCGTGCACGTTCCTGCCGAGCGAGCGCTCGACATCGACACGCCGCTCGACTTCGCTATTGCAGAGTTCTTGCTGTCGAACCGTATTGCTGACTCGCGAGGGGTGGAGTCATAAGACTTTCAGAGATTAGAGAACGTCTCAGGTTTTGGCGGGGTGCAGATCGGATCGGACCTGACATACCGCTCACTCACTGGCGGCTGCATTTCAAGTCGAGCATGCGCGCGCTGTGTCGTCGCCGCTTTCGAGCCTTCGGAGAAGGTGCGGAGTTTCGTCCGGGGGCCTACGCCGTTTGCTGCTCGGAGATCAGCATCGGTCGGCGCGTGGTCGTGCGTCCGGGTAGCCAGCTCATGGCAAGTCCTGGCGGAGCAATCGCGATCGATGATGATGTCCTCATGGGCGCCGGCGTCCACATATACGTCAACAACCATCGCTTCGAAGATCTCCAGTTGTCGATCATAGATCAGGGACATGCTGCCCCCGAGCCGGTACACCTGAAGAAGGGCTGCTGGATCGGTGCGAACGCACTCATTCTCCCCGGTGTGACGATCGGTGAGAACGCAGTCATTGCCGCGGGCAGCGTCGTCACACGGAATGTGCCGGACAGGGTGGTTGCAGCAGGAAATCCCGCACGGGTCTTACGATCCACCGGAGTCGCCGCTGGAGTGGTCGATGCTTGAGAACAAGATCGTCGTCGTGATCGGTGGAGCAGGAACTCTGGGCAGGCACTTTGCACGCACCGTCAGCGAGCATGGCGGAACCGCCGTCGTCGCGGACCTCGATGCATCGGGGTCCGTCGAAGTTGCGAGTGATATAGCCCGATCATCCAGGGGCACAGCGCAATCCGCCACGGTGGACATTACGGACGAGTCGTCGGTGCGCGAGCTGATCGCGCGCGTGCGGACGCAGCACGGTCGCATTGACGCCGTGGTAAACAGCGCCTATCCGCGAAATCAGAACTACGGCCGCAGGTTGGAGAATGTCACGTATAGAGACTTTTGTGAGAACGTGAACCTGCACCTGGGTGGTTATTTTCTGGTGGCACAGCAGTTCGGGCTGTTCTTTCGAGCGCAGGGCGGCGGCAACATCGTGAACTTGTCCTCCGTCTACGGAATCATGACGCCGCGCTTCGAGGTGTACGCCGGAACGGACATGACGATGCCCGTGGAATATGCGGCGATCAAATCGGCGGTGGTCCACCTGACACGCTACTTCGCACAATATTTCAAGGGCCACGGGATTCGCGTGAATTGCTTGAGTCCGGGCGGGATACTGGAAAATCAGCCCTCGAGCTTCTTGAGCGCATATAACGCCCACTGCAACACGAAAGGGATGCTCGATCCGGTTGACGTGACCGGAGCGATGCTGTTTCTGTTGTCCGACGCCTCGCGCTCTGTCACAGGGCAGAATCTCGTGGTCGATGACGGCTGGACATTGTGACGGCCAAGGTTGTCTACGTCTCATTCATTCGACTGACCGACAAAGTTGCGCGCGACTGGTATATCGACCTCTTGCTCAATGAGGGGGTCGCCGTCGAGTTTTGGGATGTGGTGGCGCTTGTGCGCGAGGAGCATACGGAGCGCGGTACCAGGGATGCCGAGTACGTGCACGTAGTTCGCCGGTACAGCGACCTCGAGGCGCGCCTCCTCGAGCCCGCAAATAGAAACGCGCGCTTCGTGATGCTGGTCAGCTATGCCGGGAGATTTACGCGGTTGTTTTGCCTGTTTTCCCGATACGACTGTCGTCTGTATTTCATTGCCTGGGGCGCGATGCCTCACGCAGCTCCTTCAAATTCCCGCATACTGGCATCGGTGCTCAAGAAGCCACTCCAGTCGGCCCGACTGATCTACTACCAGACGAAGGCGGCAGCGTTCCGACGCCTGGGACTCGTCAAGCCCTTCGACGTAGTCTTCGCGGCGGGCAAGGTGTTGGTCGACTCGACTCGGTACGCCGTCAGGGTCGTGCCCATCAATCTCTGCGACTACGATCACTACGTGCGATCGAGGGGGCGAGCGGACAGGCTGGTTATTGGCTCCTACGCGGTATTTCTCAACGTCAACCTTCCCTATCAGTCCGATCTTGCGATCATGGGGTATCCCATGATCGATGCCGGCCGTTACTACAGCTCGCTCAACCAGTTCTTCCGGATGCTCGAGTCTCGTCATCAGCTGAGGGTGGTCATCGCAGCTCACCCGAAGGCTGACTATTCAGACCGTACCTTCGAAGGACGAGAAACTTATCGGCTGACTACGGCAGAGCTCGTCAAGCATGCTGAATTCGTCATCACTCACTCCTCGACGGCACTGAGTTACGCTGTCTTGAATTGCAAGCCGGCCGTTTTCATCTATACCGACGATATGAAGCGAGCTTATTCCGACAGCGTCATTCGATCGATGCAGGAATGCGCTCGATATCTGGGAAACCGGATCCACAATATCGACGACGCCACTGAAGTCGGGCATATCAATGTGCACGCGGTCGACGCATCGCGGTACGTCCGCTACAAGTACGATTTCCTGACGACGCCGCAAACCGAGAACCTGTCAACCGGCGACATTTTCTTGCGCGAGCTGAGCGCCCAGAGCTGACAAGCCGAAGCGCAGATCACCGGGCGGGCATGCTGTTCAATTCCTATCCGTTCCTGCTGTTTCTGTTCACAGTCGTGCCGATCTTTTTCTGGCTGGCACATCTGGGAACGCAATACGCGATGGCGTGGCTCGCCACGGCGTCACTCGGCTTTTACGCGATCGGCGAGAGTCTCTCCGCGGGGACCGGAATCGCACTACAGCACACGCTTATCGTTTGCTCATCGATTGCTTTCAATTATGCCGCAGGCCTGGCGATGTACCGAACTTCGAATTACGGTACCCGCCGCTGCTATCTGTTGCTAGCTGTATTCGTCGACCTTTTGTTATTGGCCTATTTCAAGTATGCGAACTTTCTGCTTACCAACGCCGGACTGCCGATGCGAGTCGTGGGAGTGGTACTGCCACTCGGGATTTCCTTCTACACCTTTACTCAGATCGCTTATCTCGTCGATATCTCCCGTGGACGGGTCAAGGAGTTCAGCGCGGTCAAGTACCTGCTCTTCGTGACTTACTTTCCTCACCTCATCGCCGGCCCGATCATTCATCATGCCGAGATGATTCCGCAGTTCAGCAGCCGTCAGCGCTATCGGTTCAGTTCGCTCAATCTGGCCATTGGGATCTCAATCTTCGCCTTGGGGCTTGCGAAGAAACTGTTCGTAGCCGATGGGGCTGCGCCCTATGCAGATCGAGCCTTCGCAATGGCTGGGCAGGAGAGCTTGGGCCTGGTTCAGGCATGGGTTGGCGCGCTTGCCTACACGGTCCAAATCTACTTCGATTTTTCCGGTTACTCGGACATGGCGATAGGCCTCTCCAAGATGCTTGGCTTCAGCCTGCCGTTGAACTTCAACTCACCATACAAAGCGGACTGCATCATCGATTTCTGGCGGCGCTGGCACATGACCTTGTCGCGATTTCTGAGGGACTACGTGTACATCCCGCTGGGCGGCAATCGGCACGGCGTCCCACGACGCTATATGAATCTGCTTCTGACCATGCTCATCGGAGGCCTTTGGCACGGAGCCTCCTGGACATTCATGGTCTGGGGCGGCTTGCACGGGGTGTATCTGGTCATCAACCATTGCTGGCGCAAACTAGGGATCGCGCTGCCGCGCGGCCTCGCTGCGGGGACCACCTTCCTTGCGGTGGTACTCGCTTGGGTGTTTTTCAGGGCGGACAGCACGGACAAAGCCCTGGCCGTGATCCGCGCAATGCTGGGTCTGCATGACATCACCGCTGTGCCTGGCCCGAGCCGAGTGCCATACGCCGAGGACATGCTTGCGCCAATGGGCGTGCTGGTGTCAGTGGGGCTGCCACTCCTGGCGGCTTGGACGATGCCGAATGTGCAGCAGCTTTTCGCGAAGCGAGCTGCCGCGTTGGGCGAGAGTGAACTCCCCCCAACGCAGTGGAGTTGGCACCCGCGACTGGTCTGGGCGCTACTGTGCGGGGGCATGTTGTCGCTGTGTATGGCGGCGATGGGCGGGAACTCGCCGTTTCTGTATTTTCGATTTTGAGCGCGGCCCGGTACTTGGTGGGTATGTTTGCGATGTGCGTGCTCGTTCTGGCGTGCATCGTCGGCATGAACTGCACGGTCGATGTGAGCGGAACCTTTCACGCTACGCGCCGCGCCGAGTTCGCGCTCAAATATGTCCGCGTCCTTCTCTCCTCCCGAGACGGGTTGGTGTTCAGTCCGTATGAACGCGCGGTGAAGCTCGCTCTGCTGCGGGCCACGCAGTCTGATTGCTATGTCACGGGCTCGAGCCACGAAATGCAGCTTAGACTTGAGAACTTCAGCCCGGCGCGGACCGCAGGCTGCCGTCAACTAGTGAATATTGCGATCTCGGGCGCCAGCTTCGAGGATCTCGTCACGCAAATCGGGGAGATGCTCGAGCAACCCGGGCTGCGGGCCGTGTTCGTTGGCATCGGTCCCTGGATGCTTCGGCGCGGAGCAGATCAGCGCTGGACGGAGGAACGGGCGGTGCTACTCGGGGACTGCGTCCAGCTTGGGATTCACGCGAGTCAGTTCAGCATCACTCCGAAGGACCGACTGAAACTGGTATACAGCGCCATCAATTGGGAGTATCTCGGGCGAAACCTGCACGCGCTCGTTCGCGAGAAGGCTCCCTTCGTTCCAGCAGACGAGCGCACGGCTGACGATGCGGTGATGTTGCCCGATGGGGCACTGCGGTACTCCGCGCAGTTCCTGGCTGATAAGCCGCCACCACCTCAGTTGGTGGGCGATGGTTCTTACAAGATCGCCAAGCCCTATGCCGACCCGACCGTATTACACGATCTCTTCGCGGCAGGTTCGATGCTGGAACGGCGCGGCGTACAGGTGACCTTTCTATTCATGCCATACCACCCGAAGGTAATGGGCTGTTCGAACGCGGCTGTTTGTGAAGCGATGAGAGCAGTTGAGCATGCCATGAGTCGTCTAGGTGCACAGATTGGCGCACAGCTTATCGGTTCCTATGATCCGGCGGCGTCCGGGCTCGAGTGGCGCGATTTCTTTGATGACATGCATGTATCAACGCAAGCACTGGGCGAGTTGCGATGGCCCATACGCACCCCAAAGGAAGCGAGGCTCTAGACGTGGTCGGTAAGATCGCCCGAGCATTTCGCTACTACCGCAGGTATGGCCCGTCCGCGACCCTCGTGCAAACCTGCCGGGTGCTGCTGGGCCGCACGCGCGCGCAAAGATACGACCGGTTTATCGGGTCGCTCGATGGGCGTGACCAGGCCTCCATCTTCACGGAGATTTACCAAAAGGGTCTATGGAGAGGGGGGGCCAGCCATAGCGGCGCTGGATCTGAGTCCTGGTACACCGAAAATCTCCGATTTCATCTCCCGATCATCTTCGAAAGATTCGGAATCCGCACGATCGTGGACGCGCCCTGCGGGGACTTCAACTGGATGAGGCTGGTTCCGCTGAAGCGCACGATGAATTATATCGGGGTGGACATCGTTCCCGCACTCGTCGCGGAGAATCAGGCGCGCTACGGGGACGCGCGCCACCGCTTCGAGGTCGGTAACATCGTGTCCGACCCGCTGCCCCATGGCGACATCCTGATCTGTCGCGATTGCCTGTTTCATCTGGGCAATGCCGACATTGTCGGGGCGCTCAAGAATTTCGCCCAGTCCGGTATTCCTTATCTGTTCACCAGCACGCATGTGAACTCCAGTCACATCCGCAATGAGGACATCAAAGCCGGTGACTTCAGACTCATCGATCTGTTTTCCGAGCCATTCAGTCTGCCGGGACAGGTCCACTACCGTGTCGAGGATTACGTGCCGCCCTTTCCAGCGCGCGAAATGTGTTTATGGGATAGGGCGCAGGTCGTGGCGGCCCTGAGCGCGAGCTGCAGCACCGGTAGTGCATACGACGCGGGTGCGCGGAAGCCGATCGCGGCCAGAACATGATAGGCCGCGTGTTACAGAACTGGTTGGGTAGTTCCGGCGGCAGTGTCTGGGAGAACATACGGGCAGCTGACGATAAAGTCCGATTACCGCGTCCACGATGTGGTGTTCGACATGATCCAAGGCAGCTTGTCGGCGGGCGCGACTTTGAGAGTACTGGACATCGCAACCGGCACGGGAGCTTTTGCGCGACGATTGGCGGACAACTTTCCACGATGGAAGATCGAGGTCAACGACTTCGAACGGCAATCGCAACTTTCGGACCTCCGGACTCATCACACGGATTTGAACGCGGACTTCGCCAAGTCATTCGATGCGAGTTACGACCTCATCGTGGCGCTCGAAGTGATGGAGCACCTGGAAAACCCGTGGCATTTCCTGCGCCAGACGCGTGTCCTGCTGCGAGACGGTGGCATCCTGATCGTTTCCACGCCGAATGGAGACTCGACGCTCGACCGACTCACATATCTGATCGAGGGCCATCCGTTCTACTTTGGAGAGCGCGGCTATCAAAACTCGGATGGTCATATCACGCACGTTCCGGACTGGCTGTTCAGAAAAATTGCCTTGAGCACCGGGTACACCAGTATCTCGTTGAACGATGCCGTCGATATGGCGCCGTTCGTCGGAGTGCGTACCGTGCTCAAGTTCTTCGTGCTGATGCCATTCGCCGGGCTATACATGCGTCGGAAGAACGATCGTTCGGTGAACATCTACCGATGCTCATAGCTCGATGCTGACATGGTCGCTACGAAGACTCTGCTGTTCTCCGAGGAGTACGTAAAAATCACCAAAGGCATGGCGGCCGTATGGACCACTCATGCGCGCGAAATGGCGAAGACACGCGAAGTCTTTGTGCTGTTGAACGCCGAGCATTGGTTACGCGGTGAGATTGACGAAGCGCTGGCCGCGAGTCCTAAGGTCAACATTCGATTTCTGCCGTTCACAATGCCTTCGGCATGGATCGATGAGCGGACACGGCGCATGCAGCAATCACAGTCACTGCGCGTAGGGCGTTTCCTGCTGCGCGGACTACTGGACATGTTGTATTTTCCCTTCGTGACGGGTTATCTGCTCTTGCAGCTTCGACGGGCACGGGTCCACACCGTCTTCAGCCATGTTGGTGGCTGGCCATCCGGCCCTCTCGGTCGCTGGATCATCATTGCGGCAGCGATGGCTGGTATCAGAAGGCGGGTATTGATCGTACACAACTATCCGGCACGTAGACCGCTTGCGAGGTGGTTCGCGCCATTGCGCCAATTGCAGGCGCGCGCGATAGCGCGATGCGCCACGGACGTGGTCACCGTGTCCGACAGCGTTCGGGCAGTGCTCGAGTGCGACGTTCTTCAAAACTCGAGTGACCCGGATCTACAACGGCATTCAGGTTGCGAGTCAGGCGGCGTTGCCTCTGGAGCGGCGATTGCTCTGGAGTCGTGTTGAGACTCCCGTCGTTGGATTCGTGGGCGCCTTGTACCCCTCAAGGGGCCGCATGTATTGCTCGATGCGTTCAGGTTTGTCGAGACACCGTGCGAGTTGGCGCTGCTGGGGCCGGCGGACGCCACTTATCTTGGGGAATTGCAGGCGCGTGCCCGGCGCTGCAAGAACAAGGTGACATTCCTCGGCTTTCATGACGACGTTGATTCCTTCATGGCTCAAATCGATTTTCTGGTGGTACCGTCCATGGCGTTCGAGAGCTTTGGTCTGGTCATACTCGAGGCCATGAGGCATCGAAAGGCCGTCATCTGTACTGACTTCGGTGGCATGAAGGAGATCGTGGAGCACGGCAAAACGGGGCTAATAGTGCCGGCGGGGGATATCCGCGCTTTGGCGGGTAGCATCACGGATTTGCTGGCTGACATGGAGGCGACGCGTCGAATGGGCGAGGAGGGATATCGCAGGCTGGAGGCGCAATTTACCGCTGAACGAATGGTCAGCCAGTACGATGCGCTGGTCGGGACCGCTCGATGCTAGTCGCTGAGCGATACGCGACCGGGTCGGTACTGGCTAACGAGACCGACCAAGTCGGCATGATCTCGATGGCAACGGTGTCAGCGGTGGCCGCGGTGCTGCTCGTCTATGTCTCCGGCACGTTTCAGCTTGCCGATCTGTTCGGCGGCAAGCGCCTGGTACAAGTCTTACTCGTACTGCCGATTGCCGCAGGCGCGGCCTACTACCTCGTCGCTTCACCAGCAAGGCTAACCCATCCGCTGATACTGTTTTCCGTCGCGAGACTTGGAACCGAACTCGCGCTTCGGGGACAGCTGAGCTATATCCTCGACAGCGTTTGCGCGATTCTTGGTTTGACCGTGCTGCTCAGTGTTCCGAGGCGCAGCTTCGCCACCGCCGCGAACGTGGTCGTGTCGACCTCGGGAGTTCTGGCTCTGCTTGCGCTTATCCAGATGGTGATCCTGGCGGCATCACCACAACTTGACGTTTACGTTCTTGGTCCGGTGGACGAAGGAGAGGTTCAGAGCCCCATCGAGCATCCTATTGCCCTTCTTGGCCTTGGAATGCCGAATCGGTACACGTTAGGGAGCTTCGAGATCGGGCGTATGCAGAGTTTCGCCAAAGAGCCCTCTCTCAATGTCGTTTATTTCATGCTACCGGCGAGTCTCGCGCTATTGCGCGGTTCATTGGCTTCACTCGCTTGGGGATGCATCATGACAGTCTATTGTGTGCTGTCATTGTCGGGATCCGTCTTTCTTGCTTGCGCATTCGCAGTTCTGTGGGCGGCTGCTTTGACGGTGGTCTCGGTTCGAGTGGTGATGCCCTATGCAATACTGGCCGCGATGGCGGCCTATATTTTCGCGTTCCAGTATTTTGGCGCGGTTTCGGCGCTTCAGGCCTTCGACTACATATCCCAGTTCGGTGATTTTCTCAGCAAATCGGCCTCGGTGCGAGACCGAGGAGCGGGCGCAATTCTAAACATGACCAACGCGCTCCGGTCGCCCCTTGGAAGTGCGAGCATCGCCGAAGTTCCCGGTCCGTGGCTGGTCAACTCCGCATTGGCTGCCGGGTGGCTCGGAGTCATGTGTCTCGTTTCGTTCCTGATCAAGTTGGGCCGAGAACTCGATTCATTTTACGCGCGCTGTCCTCGCTTAGGAGCAGGGAAAGCGGGCAGTCTGCTGCTCATCGGGGCGTTGGCATCAGTTTTGATTTTCAATGACTATCAGATGGGCAACTACGTAGGGATAGTGCTCCTGGCCGTCATATACCGAACGCTACAGTTAGCCAACCAGGAGCGGGAGGCAGCTTAGAGGGCGACTTCGGAACTGGAGTTGTGTTGGAGGATACTCATGCAACATTCTCACGCACTGAACACAGGCTCGGCGGAACGACCGACGCCATTCATGATCTTCCAGAAGGACAACTATGCAGCGATCGCATTCGAGCACGGCTTCCGACGATGAAGGTGGTCATCCTCTGCGGTGGTCTCGGGACACGGCTCTCCGAAGAGACGCAGCTCAGACCCAAGCCGATGGTGGAAATCGGCGGCCGCCCGATTCTGTGGCACATCATGCGGATTTTCGACCGCCATGGTCTGCGTGATTTCGTCCTCGCGCTTGGCTACAAGGGTGAACTGATCAAGGATTACTTCCTGAACTACCACGCGCGTCAAAGCGACATTACAGTTGACCTCAAGACAGGCGAAGTCGCGTTCTCCAATCCAACTGTCGAGGATTGGAAGGTCAGTCTGGTTGATACGGGTGCGGCCACTCAGACCGGCGGCCGGTTGTTGCGTCTGCGCGAGCGACTGCGGCCCCATGGTACGTTCATGCTTACCTATGGTGACGGGGTCTCCAATGTCGACTTGGGTGCGCTCCTCGATTTTCACCGCTCGCATGGGCGTCTTGCGACCGTGACGGCGGTGCGGCCCGCGGCGCGGTTCGGAGATTTGGAAATCGTCGACGACCGCGTTGCGGTCTTCGCCGAGAAGCCACAGATGGGTGAGGGCTGGATTAGTGGTGGATTTTTCGTATTTGAGCCAGAGGTGCTCGATTTCATCGCCGATGACTCGACGATGCTCGAGCGCGCGCCGCTGGAGAAACTCGCAACGTCGGGCCAGCTCATGGCTTATCGTCATTGGGGATTCTGGCAGCCGATGGATACCATGAGGGACAAGAATGCTCTCGAAGCCTTGTGGGCATCGGGAACTGCTCCGTGGGCGAGCTGAATTGAAGTCACCTTTCAATGATCGCTATCGAGGGGTTCGCGTTCTCGTAACCGGACACACCGGATTTAAAGGTTCGTGGCTTGCGCTGTGGCTGCGCGAGCTGGGTGCGACGGTGGCGGGGTATTCGCTCGACGTTCCGACGGACCCTTCCAACTTTGAAGTGCTTGGTCTTGCAGCGCGGTTGGAACACCACGCGGGGGACATCCGTGATCGAACCGGTCTCGGCCGTGTGCTGGATGAATTTCGACCGGAAATCGTATTCCATCTGGCAGCGCAAGCGCTGGTGCAGGAGTCCTATGCGGATCCGTGGCTCACGTTCGAGACGAACACCATGGGTATGGTCAGTCTGCTCGAATGCGTGCGGACGCGGCCGTTCATCGTGGCGGTGGTGCTGATAACGAGTGACAAGGCCTACCGGAACGAAGAGTGGTGCTGGGGGTACAAGGAGACCGACGCGCTGGGTGGCCGAGACCCTTACAGTGCCTCGAAAGGCTGCGCCGATCTCATTGCGAACTCCTATTACCATTCGTTTCTGAAGCGCGGAGCCACCCGGATGGCGGTCACCCGTGCCGGAAACGTCATCGGCGGCGGGGACTGGGCCGCCCATCGCATCGTCCCCGATTGCATCCGAGCGTGGTCGAGGGGCGAAGCGGTCAGCGTCCGCAATCCGACCGCGACGCGCCCCTGGCAGCACGTCCTCGAGCCTTTGAGCGGCTATTTGTGCCTCGGAGCTCGATTGCTCGATGGGAAGTCCTCCCTTGACGGTGAGCCATTCAACTTCGGACCGGGCAGCCAAGTCGATGAGTCCGTCGGCCAGCTCCTCGAAGCAATGGTACGCAGGTGGGCCGGGGCCCGCTGGTTGCCCGCGGAGGCCACTCAGTCCATCGGCCACGAGGCGACGTTGCTCAAGCTATCCTGTGATAAGGCTCTCTTTCACCTCGGCTGGCGTGCAGTCCTCAATTTCGATGAAACCGTCGAGTTCACGGTGGACTGGTATCGAAACTGGTACGCGCAAAGCGAGGATCCGTACCCCTTCGCATGCTCTCAGATTGCGCGTTACGCTCGGCTCGCGCTGCAACGCGGACTTCCCTGGAACGCTGAATGAATCAGAAGATCACCATCGCCGGGCTGACTCTCACGCCGTTACGCGAGATACGCGATGACCGCGGCGCTGTCCTGCATATGCTCCGGGCCGATGCCCCAGAGTTCGATGGCTTTGGCGAGTGCTATTTCTCGGAAGTTGCCCCCGGGGCTGTCAAGGCGTGGAAAATGCACCGGCGCCAGATTCAGAATCTCGCAGTTCCAGTCGGGCGCGTTAGGTTCGTGATCTACGATGATCGCGACTCCTCCGGGACGCGCGGTCGCCTGGAAGCGCTGGACCTTGGTCGACCGGATGCCTATCTGCGATTGCGGATTCCCCCAATGCTGGTGTACGGATTCGCTTGTATCGGTGCAACGCCCGCCCTCGTCGTCAACTGTGCGAGCATGCCGCACGATCCGAGCGAGAGCGAGTCACTTCGGCCGGAAGTTCCAGCCGACGGCCGTGCACTTGAATTGCTTCGCAAAGCTTTCGTCGTTTGAGGACTGGAAATGCCGCTAACCGGTACCGTTAAGAAAGTATTGCCCCAATCCTGGCGACCGTTCGCCATACGCGTGTATTTGCGCGGTCACGAGATGTATTTTTCGCTGTACCGGAGCATCTTCAAACCGAGCCACAAATATCTGGCCGTGGCCGAGCAGAACCACCTGACAGGCGCGCCGCCAGAGTGGACCAGCGTGAGCATCGAGAGCGCGGATATCCTCATCAATCTCGAAACCGAGTACGACTTCGACCTGACCGGGGTAAAGTTCGCATACAGCGGTCACACCATCGAACATCTATCGGACGATGCGGTTCGCAGGCTGTTCCGTAAGCTCTACGACGTGATGCGGCCGGGTGGAGTGGTGCGTGTCGAGTGCCCGGACCTGGATCTATTACTGGATGACTACAAGTGCCGGCACGATAAGGAGCGCAGAGTCACCAAGCAGATGATTGCACTCATCGAGCAGTGGCACATGGAGCGGGTGGACCCCCGGTATAACCAGGAACACCTGAAGGTCCTTGCGGGTATCGTGAGCTTCAGAGACCACGTCCACGAAGCCGATCTGACGCCGATCTGCTCGGCAGAGGAATTTGAAAAGAACATCCATACGTTGTCGAACGAGCGGTTCGGCGATTGGGCGGTGTCTTTGCTGACGAAAGAGCAACTGCGCGATTCCTATTTGCACCGCAACTGGTTTAATTTCGGCAAGCTGCAGCGATTTCTGTCGGACGCGGGCTTTTCCGGGGTCGTCAAGTGCGATCCGGACGAGACACGCTACGGATTCAGGATGAATATCAATCGAAAGCACCGCAGCTGGTGCTCGATTTTCGTTGAGGCGGTGAAAGCCTGAGCACTGGGTGTAGGCTGCCGGGCGCTTGAGAATTCTCGTCACTGGTGCGGCGGGCTATATCGCGGGTCGCCTGGCGCACGCCCTAGCGGCACTCGAGTGCGAACTCCTGCTCGCGACTCGATATCCGACCAAAGTCGGCGCCGTACCGCCGAATGCAACTGTGCGTGCTTTCGATTGGGCCGACAACGATGACCTTGATCGCATCTGCGATGGGCAGCAAGTCGTGGTGCACCTTGCTGGCATGAACGCTCGGGAATGCGCGCTCGATCCGATTGCGGCGCTGAGGTTTAACGCCGTCGACACGGCCCGGCTGGTTCGGGCGGCTGCAGGGCGTGGAGTCAAGCGCTTCATATATCTGTCCACCGCCCACGTCTATGGATCGGCGCTGCGCGAGCATGTGGACGAGCTTAGCGCTACAGCTCCGTTAAGCCCGTACGCCAGCAGTCACCGCGCGGGAGAGGACGCGACGCGAATCACCGCGCGGGAAAGAGGCATGGAGAGGCTCGTGATGCGACTCTCCAATGCGTTCGGCGCCCCCCGTTCGCAAGCCGCGAGCTGTTGGTCACTGGTTGCAAATGACCTGTGCCGGCAAGCGGTGCTGACGCGCCGCGCAGTTCTGCGCAGTCGTGGTGATCAACGACGCGATTTTGTGCCGATGTCAGAGGCCTGTCGCGCGATCGTTCACCTGTTGAGTATGCCGACACCGCTGATTGGCGACGGGTTATTCAATGCGGGTGGCCGCTGGGCCCCCACGATCTTGGAGCTCGCGCAGCTGATCGGAGAGCGGGTGGAGGCGGTGCTCGGTTTTATGCCACAGGTCGTCACCGGTGCCCAGCAAGAGCCGCACGCAACGGGCAACCTGACGTACTCGGTCGAGAAGCTGATGAGCACCGGGTTTGTCCCACAGCAAGGCGCGGTAACCGAGGAGCTCGATCGCCTCATCGACTTCTGTGCACAAGAGGCGCGATGACGCCGCAGGTATCCGTCGTCATCCCGAATTACAATCGCGCAGCCGATCTCAGACGCGCCCTCACCGCACTGGTGCGTCAGACGACACGCGAATGGGAGGCCTTGGTCGTCGACAATCACTCGACTGACAACGTCGGACAGGTAATCGAGCAATTCCGGGACCCACGGATCCACCTGCTTTCGGTTCACAACAACGGTGTAATCGCCGTTTCCCGCAATCTTGGCGTGGCCAACGCTCAGTCGGAATTCATTGCATTCCTCGACTCGGATGACTGGTGGGCGCCACGCAAGCTTGAATGCTCGTTGCATGCACTACGCGGCGGCGCCGACATCGTTTATCACGATCTTTATCTGGCGCGATCATCACGGGCCGGCTGGCGATTGCGTCGAGCCGTCTCGCGTCCGCTTGAATCGCCCGTCCTGAAGTGTTTGCTGGATCGAGGCAATGCCTTGAACAACTCCAGCGTTGTCCTGCGCCGGAGGCTACTGATCGACATCGGCGGTCTTTCCGAGGATCCTGCGCTCACCTCATGGGAGGACTTCGACTGTTGGCTCAGAGCCGCAAGCGTCACCGAGCGGTTTACTCGGTTGAGCGAACCCCTCGGCTGGTACTGGGTAGGTGGCGGCAACATGAGTTCTCCGAATCGCACCATCAACAACCTGCATCGGATCCGAAGGCTCTATATGTCGGGCGCCGAATACGATGACCTCGATGACCGATCGAATCTGCCCGGCTGGTATCACTACGGGATGGGTCGATCGAGATTTCATTTGCGAGACTACGATCGAGCGCTTCGACATCTGAGGCGCGCCCTACATGGCGAGCTATATACCAATGTGCGGACCAAGGCACTGCTGACACTCGCAGAATGCCTCGTACGCGGCCGAGTATTGCGTTCCTCGAGGTCTCCAGGCGTGCCGCCGGTATGATCGAAAATCGCCAAGCGGTAGCCGTACTGGGCGCTGGCTTCATCGGCCTGAATCTCATCGATCGCCTGGTGCGCTCCGGCGCGAGCATCGCGGTCCTGGATCATAACGAGCCTCCCGCACGCCTCTTGAGCCATGTTCGCTGGGTGAGGGGCGAACTCGCCGACTCTCGAGCAGTCGCAGCGACACTGCGCGGAGCGGAAGTGGCCTTTCACCTCATCTCGAGCACCGTACCCGGAGACGAGCACGTCGAAGTCAGTCGCGAATTGTCGGACAACATCTTTGCGACGCTCAGTTTTCTGGATGAGTGCGAACGGCTGCAGATTCCGCGAGTCGTGTTCGTGTCCTCGTCATCGGTCTACGGCGTTCAGGCTCAAGTCCCGATTGCGGAGACGGCAGTTACCGATCCGATTAGCTCACACGGCATTCAGAAGCTCGCGATCGAAAAATACCTGTTGCTGCATCGTTTTCAGCGTGGGCTTGATGTTCGAATTGCGCGGTTGTCTAACCCCTTCGGCCCGGGCCAGCGTTTATACGGCCGTCAGGGTTTCGTGGCCTTGACCATAGGCCATCTTCTGAAAAGCGAGCCTATCCTTCTGCGCGATGGGGGGCGGCCGGTCCGCGACTTCGTTTTCATCGACGATGTGACTGAGGCGCTCGAGAGATTGGCGCGACGCGAGCCGGCTCCGCCGCTGGTGAACATCGGCTCGGGCGTCGGCTATAGCTTGAGAGACATCGTCGCCATGGTGGAGTCTGCAATCCGGCGCCCGATTTCCATCGTCGTCGGCGAGCCCCGCAAGGCCGACATTCCCGTGAGTGTCCTCGACGTTGCTCTCGCCGCCAAGGAGTTGGGCTTCCACGCTTCGACACCAGTGCGGGCCGGATTGGTACGCACTCTCGATCACTACGGGATCGCAACGCCTGGCGCTTGATCGCCAGCGCCGAGGCAGCCCCATCCTGCGCGTTCTGCACATCATCACGGACTTGGGTCAGGGCGGCGCCGAGGCTGTCTTGTTCCGCCTGATCATCGCGACCCGTGACGCGTTTTCACATGAAGTGGTGTCTCTGCATGGAGAGGGCGTGTACGCAAGTCAATTGCGCTCCGCCGGGATCCCTGCCACTTCTTTGGGGATGAGCAGAGGCCGCGTGAGCCTGCAGGGAATGCGGGAACTTCGTCGCATCATGAGGCGGTGCCGACCAGACGTGGTGCAAACCCGACTGGACCACGCGAACCTGCTTGGTGGGCTCACGGCGCGGTTCACCGGCACGCCGCCGGTCATCTGGGCCGTGCATTCGACAGAACTTGGTCCCCTGAGCTCGAGTTGGAAAACGCGCATCGTCCGCAGGCTCTGTGCACAGCTATCAAATGCGGTACCGGTCTCGATCGTGTCGGACGCACGGAGCGGGGCCGCGCTGCATGAACGAATCGGGTTCAGTCGCTCGAAACTGATCGTCGTGCCGAACGGCGTGGACCCCGTCGCCTTCGGGCCGGATCTCGCCTCTAGGGAGCGAGTTCGGCGGTCCTGGGGCGTTGAGCCGGACGAGGTCCTGTTGGGGTGTGTGGCACGATGGGATCCACTGAAGGATCATGAAAATCTGCTGGCCGCGATCAGAGATCTGGCACTTCGCGGTCGTCGATTTCGCTGCGCACTCGTTGGCCGAGGCTTAAATGCTCAGAACCAAGACCTCCAGAAGCTGATCGCACGTTGGGGTGTCGCGAAGCAGCTGATTCTGGCCGACGCGAGCAATGATGTATGCGCGGTCATGAATGCTTTGGACGTGCATGTGCTCTCAAGCCGATCTGAGTCGTTGCCTGTCGCCGTGATGGAGGCGATGTCGTGCGGTGCTCCATGCGTCGTCACGGACGTTGGTGACGCAGCGCATATCGTCGGCAACACCGGCTGGGTCGCGCCACCGCGTGACGCGCGCGCGCTCGCAGACGCGATCGCCGCCGCGCTCGATGCGCACCAAGGGGATGGATGGCCCGAACGTGCTTCGGCGTGTCGCTCCCGAGTCATTCGCGAGTTCAGTCTGGCGCGGATGGGGGCGGAGTATTCGGCCCTGTGGGCACACGCGGCTAACGGTCAATCAGGTGGGTGAGGTTGTCAGCAGACGGCAGCCGGTGCTGCTGTATGTCATAAACGTCGCGTGGTTCTTCTGTCTGCACCGTCTGTCACTCGCACGAGCCGCGCGGGATGCCGGTTTCGCGGTGCACGTGGCGACAGCGCCCGATTTTGCCCAGCATGTGCAGCTGATCGAATCGTCCGGACTGACATTTCACGCACTGCCAATCCGTCGCGGTCGCTGGAGCACGCTCGAGGAATGCCACCTGTCAGTGAAGCTCTATCGCCTCTACCGCGAAATTCGGCCCGACATCGTGCATCACGTGACGATCAAGCCCGTGCTGTGCGGCACACTGGCGGCGCGGCTGGCCGCAGTTCCAGGCGTGGTGAATTCCTTGTCGGGTCTCGGGTTCGTGTTTACCGCAACCGATCGATGGGCTCGCGTCCGGAGGAGTACTGTCGAGCTCATGTACCGCGTGCTCCTGGCCAGCACGACCATCCGCGTCATCTTCGAGAACAGCGACGATCGCGCTATGTTTGTCCGCCGTAGCATCGTCGACCCCGTTCGAGTCAGACTCATTCGTGGCGTTGGTGTCGACTTGGAGCGCTTCCGGCCGGCGGGTCCGCGGACGCCGCCGCCACTGGTCGTGCTGCCGGCCCGCATGCTCTGGGACAAGGGCGTGCGGGAGTTCTGTGAAGCCGCAGCCGCACTGACGGCCAAAGGAGTGCGTGCGCGCTTTGCCCTGGTGGGTGGCTTGGACAATGGCAATCCATCTGCGATCCCTGACTCCTGGCTTCTGGGCCAGCAAAGACAAGGCGCCATCGAATGGTGGGGTCAGCGCGAGGATATGCCAGCTGTGTATGCGGATGCGCACATCGTATGCCTGCCATCCTATCGAGAGGGCCTGCCTACCGTGCTGATTGAAGGCGCGGCGTGCGGCTGCGCACTCGTGACAACGGATGTTCCTGGCTGTCGGGAGGTGGTCCGTGACGGCGAAACGGGCCTTTTGGTGCCCCCGCGCGATGGCGCTGCGCTAGCGGCCGCATTGCAGAGATTGATTCTGGACCCGGATTTGCGCGCGCGTCTTAGCGATGCCGCATCGATGCGGGTGAGGAGCGAATTTGCCGCCACGCAAATCTCTGCAGAGACGCTCAGTCTGTACCGCGAGTTCGTAAGCTGAATCATGCGCCGCCGCGACCTTTCCACAGCCTTGCTGGCCTCAATGGCCGGCACATTCTCACGGCAAGAGGCTGGTGTGGGACAAACGGCGTCGTCGCCATTCTCGTATCCACCGACGGAAGGCGAGATCTCGGCAAAGGTGACGCCGAAGAACGTCGCATTCCCCCCAGGGAACGTGCGTCGTTACGGCGCGGGTGACGGCCACACGGCAGACGAGGCCGCGTTTCGTGACGCGATTGCCGCGAATGATTGTGTCGTGGTGCCCCGCGGAGCGTACGTCTTCAACTCACAATTGAATGTGGACAAGTCTGCACTCACGATCATCGGCGAGAGCTTTGGGCCGGGCAGTGTCAGCATTCACTTGACGCGCGCAGCCGGTAGTGGTGCTGCTGTGTTCCGATGGAACACCTGGGCGACGGACGTTCGTCTTTCGAATTTGGCCATTCTGCTGAAAAACGCAGGATCAGCGCAGATCGGCCTCCGATTCGCCGAGGCGCGGCGCATCCGTCTGTCGAACTGTTACATCGAGGGACCTGCGACCAAAGACAACGACACGTCCGCCATACAATTTGACGGCACGGGGACGTTCACGGGCGATGTCGATGTTGAAAATTGCTATCTCACCTCGCACAAGATCGGAGTCGACCTGCAGCGCGTCTGCACTACGGTTCGAGTGTTGAATTGCGAGATCTATGGCACGAGTCGTTCGGCGGGCTCCGCCGGTATCAAGGTTTCCAGCTCCTGCGCCGGCGTGCTCATCTCCGGCAGCACTTTCGAGGCCTGGGAAGTCGGGATTTACACCGAGGGCTGTTACATCAAGCAGATTGGCAACTATTTCGAGGACAACGGCCACCACTGGCAATGGGTCCGGGGGGGCGGTCGAGCCCGAATCTGGAACTCTTCGTTCGGTGACATCTGTCTTTCTGGCGGCTCGCCTCTGTACCCGCGCAATGACATCGATAGCTGCATGGTCTTTGGACAGTCCGGTAATTTTGTCGACAACGGCTACATCGAGGCGGCGCGGGGGTTTCGCGAGCAAAGGCGCCCTTTCAACCTGGGTGAGTGGACATATCCAGCATTCTCTGCGGACTCCTTCTCTTCCAGCGGATCGATGATCTGGCTGGTACGGCCGGAAAACGTCAAGACTCATGCCTATACCATCATCGGCAAGACGATGACCGTTTGCTGGCGAATCAAGGAATCCGCGGTTGCGGGGCGAACGGATACTACCTTGCGGCTTGCGCTGCCCTCGGGCTATATGGCAAATCAGGATCTGCGAGTGCTCACCAGCGCATTCAGCGGAGGTCAACATCGGGTCGGCATTGCGGAGGTTCAGAAGGGCCGAGCCCAGATCGAAATCCAACTGAGTCCGGACGGGAGCGTTAATTTCGACAGGGGGCCGATCGAGCTCGACGGGCAGATCTGCTTCGAGATCGCTTGAAGCGAGTGCTCGTAACGGGGTCCACGGGATTCATCGGCACTGCGTTATGCGAGCGCCTGGCCGGGTCGGGATACACGGTTCGAGCTGCACTGCGGACGCAGTCCCCGGCACCGGAAGGCGCAGCGGACAGCGTCGTTGTCGGTGACATCGGCGCGGCCACTGATTGGGACGCGGCACTGGACCAGGTTGATGCCGTCGTTCACGCCGCCGCGCGTACCCATTTCCTGCACGATTCAGCGGCCAGCGCCGATCTCTATACGGACGTGAATGTGCAGGGTACGGCGCAACTTGCACGTGCGGCAGCGCGCGCAAACGTCTCGCGATTCGTATACATCAGCAGCGTCAAGGTTAACGGAGAGGAATCCAAGCGACCTTACGCCTCGACCGACCAACCGGCACCGCACGATCTCTATGGGAAGTCGAAGTGGCGCGGTGAGCAGGCTCTGCTCGAGATCTCCGCAGGGACGGGGCTACAGACAGCGATCGTGCGACCACCTTTGGTCTACGGCCCGAAAGTCCGCGCCAACTTTCTGCGACTGCTGAGGTGGGTGGATATGGAATTGCCGCTGCCGCTTGGCGCGGTGCAAAATTGTCGCAGTCTGGTGAATCTCTGGAATCTCACCGACCTTATCTCGCGGCTGGTACAGCATCCAGCGGCGATGGGCCGCACCTGGATGGTATCTGACGGCCATGACCTCTCGACTCCCGATCTGATCCGCTGCATTGCGTCGGCAATGAAGCGGCGCGCACGATTGCTGCCCATACCTGCTGCCGTACTTCGTTTCGGAGGCGCTTTGCTGGGCCGCACAGCCGACGTGTCGCGGCTTTGCGGATCGCTGACGGTGGACATCGGAGATACACGCAAGCAGATCCAGTGGGAGCCTCCTGTATCCGTCGAGGAAGGCATCCTGCGGACGGTCGGCTGGTATCGGACGGAGTCTCGTACGCGTGAGCGTTGATGTCGGTCTGGTGGTCGTCGCCGGCACGTTCATGATGGGCGCGTTCTTGACCGGCCTTGTGCGCAGATTGGCCATCAGGCATGGAATCGTCGATGTACCGAATGAGCGTAGCTCGCATGAGGAACCTACTCCGCGTGGTGGGGGCATCTCGATCGTAGTGGCCAGCTTTCTCGGCTGGCTCGCTATGAGGGAGACTGGCGAACTGACCGCGGGCCTTGCCATCGCTTTGCTGGGCGGCGGACTCGCAGTCGCCATCGTCGGATATCTCGACGATCGAACCAAACTGTCAGTGTGGGTGCGTCTACTCGTGCACTTTTGTGCAGCGGTCTGGGCGCTGGTATGGCTTGGCGGTGTGCCGGATGTGCGGCTCGGGGACCGCTTCGTTTCCTTCGGACCCATGGGGAATGTCCTCGCGACGGTCGCCATCGTGTGGACCCTTAACCTCTTCAACTTCATGGACGGGATCGATGGGATCGCGGCGTCGGAAGCCATATTCGTGGCTTGTGCCGGTGCAGTCCTAGGGGCTCGAGCCTTTTGATGCACGGCACCGCAGCGGCAGCGTTCGTCTTTGCCGCGGCGTGTGCAGGCTTTCTCTTGTGGAATTGGCCACCGGCTCGGATCTTTATGGGAGACGTGGGGAGTGGATTCATCGGCTATGTGATCGCCGTGCTCGCCGTCTCCGCAGCCCGCGACAGTCCGACGGCACTTGTCACATGGTTGCTGCTTGGCGCGGTGTTTTTCGTTGATGCCAGCGTCACCGTCGTGCGCCGGTTGGCGAGGCGCGAGCGTATTCACGCAGGCGCACCGCTCTCACGCTTATCAGCACCTCGCGCGGCGTTGGAAAGCGCACCGCCCTGTCACTGTTGGCGTCATCGCGATCGATCTCCTGTGGCTTCTTCCGTGCGCTACCCTTTTTACCCACTTTCCAGGTTATTCGCTCTGGTTCCTCGCCGCTGGTGCGGCACCTATCGTAGTGCTTGCCGTGTTATCCGGTGCCGGTGGTCGTGAAAGGTCGCTCTGATGGTCCTGAAGCATCTGGTCAGTCAGCTCTCCAAACCGCTGCTGAGCGCGCTGCTGATCATGCTCGTTGCAGCTGGAGTGCGTGCGCGCGGGCATCGTCGCGTAGCAGTCGCATTGCTCGGGGCGGTAGCCGCAATCATCTACCTCGCAGCGGAGCCGCCCGTAGCGGAAGTTCTACTGCGCTCGCTCGAGCAACAGTACCCACCGTTACCCGAGGGTCAAACTCTTCCCGCGGTGGCCTACGTCGTAGTCCTGGGCAGCGACTATCAGCCGCGCAACGGCGCCTCGATCACGGGTGCACTCGACGACGACGGCCTTGCACGTATCGTCGAGGGAATTCTTCTGTTGCGTCGTTTGCCGGGCGCACACCTGCTCGTATCGGGGGGCGCGCCCGTACCTCACGTTCCATCGGCCATCGGTTACGAGCGGCTCGCCCGCGAATTGGGCGTCGATGGTACTGCGCTCACGCTTCTGAGCGAACCGCTGGACACTGCGGCCGAAGCACGAACGGTCGCCTCAACCATCGGTAATGCGCCCTTCCTGCTGGTGACCTCGGCATATCACATGCCGCGGGCAATGCGCCTCATGCTGCGCGCCGGAGCTCGTCCGGTGCCAGTACCGGTCGGGCAGCGGGCTGGCAAGTGGTCAGGAAACATGATTCCGGCAGCCGCTGCGCTCGGTTCCACTGAACGCGCGCTGCATGAGTACTTGGGACTTGCCGCGATCACGCTCGGAATCGATTGAACGCAAAGCCTCTTCCGCGGCACAGACATTGCTGAATGTCCGCCCGCGTTGGGGGGCATGCTGCCTACAGAACCAACGGGGCGAAGTCAACGCTTCGATGCGTCGGGCGTTGGTCGAGAGCACGTCAGCAGATTGTCTGTCGGCATTTGGCAACCTACCCGGTTCATGTAAGCGATTCTTATGTCGAACAACTGTGGTAAATCTTGTACACTGCACGCCGTCGCGCGCGACTCTGCGCGCGGCTGATGGAGTGAGCCCGCTGGGCTTGCGGCAGGCGATGGCCTGACAGCGTGCGGAACGTGCAAATGGTGCTAGCACTTCCGGGTCGTGCGGAGGGGAAATTGCCTCGCCGACTGGTTGCCGTCGTGGTCTCTCCAAACTTTGGTGGCCGATGAAGCAAAGGTCGCGTTAGCTTTGGCTAACGGTAGGGAATTATTGTGCGGGCTCGCCTGACCGCGCGTGTGCGGCACGTCGTAACACGCCTCCTGGGGCTACCACGCCCCACTAAGCGCGCCATCATGGTGGCCGCCGATGTCTGCACCATACCCCTTGCTTTGTGGAGTGCGATCAGCCTGCGCTTGGGCAGCGTCGAGCACGGAGCACAAGGAAGCGTCTGGCTCTACGTGATAGCGGCTCTTACGAGCATCCCCATATTCGTTCGATTCGGCCTGTATCGGGCCGTGCTGCGCTACATCGCGAGCCGCGCCATGCTCGCGATCGTGGCAGGTGTCATCGTCTCCGTCGCCATCACCTTGCTCGTCGATCGCGCGCTCCTCGGGCGCACCGTTCCCGACTCCGCTTACGTCATCTACTTCCTCATTGCCGTGCTCTACGTCTGGGGAAGCCGGACCATTGCGCGTCATCTGCTCGAGCGCATCGCAGGGCCACGGACAAGAGTCGTCATCTATGGAGCCGGGGAATCGGGCGTCAGTCTCGCCATGGCTTTGCGCAAGAACCGCGACTTCCAGCCCGTAGCTTTCGTCGACAGTGACTCCAAGCATTACGGAAACTTTCTCGAGGGCCTCGAGGTATTTCCGCCGGACATGCTCGATGGGCTGATTTCTCGATTTGGCGTCAGTCGCGTGCTGCTCGCCCTTCCGACCATGCCACGGTCACGACGCAGCGAGATCATCAAGGATCTTCTTGCGCTCGGTGTGCACGTGCAGACCATGCCGGACTTCTCCGATATCGTGGCAGGTCGCGCGCAGGTCGATGACGTTCAGGATGTGGATATTTCCGACCTCCTCGGACGTGACCCGGTGCCGCCCCAGCCGGACCTGCTCGCGGCTTGCATCACGGGCAAGGTGGTCATGGTCACGGGCGCGGGCGGATCGATCGGCTCGCAGCTGTGTCGCCAGATCATTCGTCTGCAGCCCACGCGCCTCATCCTGATGGAGATGTCCGAGCTCGCCCTGTACAGCATTGATCGCGAGTTGCGCGACGAGGTCGTGCGGTTCAAGCAACCCCTTGAGATCGTGCCGCTGCTCGGCAATGCGCATCAGAAGGCGCGCGTCCGCGATGTCATGCAGACGTACGGTGTCCAGACGGTCTATCACGCCGCGGCGTACAAGCACGTCACCATCGTCGAGCAGAATGTCGTCCAGGGCATCCAGAACAACATCGTCGCGACGTATCACGCAGCAGAGGCCGCAGCGGAAGCCGGGGTCGAGACATTCGTGCTGATCTCGACGGACAAGGCCGTCAATCCCACGAATGTCATGGGTGCTACGAAACGGGTCGCCGAGCTGGTGCTGCAGGGCATGCATCAGCGCGGATTTGCGACCAAGTTCTGCATGGTTCGGTTCGGCAACGTGCTCGACTCCTCGGGCTCGGTCGTGCCGCTGTTCCGCGAGCAGATTCTGCGCGGTGGACCGGTGACCGTGACGGACCCGGATGTGATGCGTTATTTCATGACCATTCCCGAGGCGGCCCAGCTGGTCATACAGGCCGGCTCGATGGCGCACGGTGGTGAGGTTTTCGTCCTCGATATGGGCCAACCGATGCGCATCGCGACTCTCGCCAAGCGCATGATCAGCCTCATGGGGATGACCGTCCGTGACGATGAAAATCCAAACGGTGACATCGCCATCGAGTACACAGGACTGAGACCCGGGGAGAAGCTCTTCGAAGAGCTGCTCCTCGGTGACAACGTCACGAGGACTCATCATCCGATGATCATGCGGGCGCGTGAGTACGCGCTGCCCTGGAAGCATGTGCGTAAGCTCCTGGATGATCTCTTGGCCACGGCACGAGCCAATGATTGTCGCCGTGCGATCCGGCTGCTGAGCGAAGCGGTCGCCGAATATCAGGTGTCGCCCGCGCTGATCGACCTCGTTGCGAGTCGGCGTATCGATCTCGGTCTTGATGCGGACAACGTGGCCGAGCTGCCGTCGCGCCGTCGCCCGGGCCTACCGAATCCCGGCGTCGCGGTGAGCATGCCCGCGGCTTCAAAGCCTCCTGAGCGTGATGCCGGCGATCGCCCGGCAGTCAGTCCCTGAAGCCTCCACGTTGAGCTTGGCGCCAGGGGTTCCTTGAGGTGGCCTGCCTCTTGGGTTAGGCTGCTTTCTTTCCCTTAAGACTCAAGAACTTAGCATAATGCGAGTCACCATATTCGGCTCCGGTTACGTCGGGCTCGTCACGGGAGCCTGTCTGGCCGAGGCGGGAAATCACGTCGTTTGCGTCGATATCGATGCCGGCAAGATCGAGCGCTTGAAGCGCGGAGAGGTGCCGATCCACGAGCAGGGGCTCGAGCTGCTCATTCGCCGCAATCTCGAGGCAGATCGGCTGCAGTTCACGACCGACGCGGCGCAGGGAGTCGAGCACGGCCTGTTCCAGGTCATCGCCGTCGGTACGCCCCCCGAGGAGGATGGGTCTGCGGATCTGCGCTACGTGCTCGCGGTGGCCCGCACCATCGGCTCACACCTGTCTCGCTATGGCATCGTGATCACGAAGTCGACGGTCCCTGTGGGCACTGCAGCAAAAGTGCGCCGGGAGATCGACACGACACTTCAGAGCCGCGGATCGTCGATCGAGTACGACGTGGTCTCCAATCCGGAATTTCTGAAGGAAGGCGCCGCGGTCCAGGACTTCATGAAGCCGGACCGGGTCGTCATCGGCACCGACAACCCGCGTACGGTCGAGCTGATGCGCATGCTGTACGAGCCCTTCACGCGCAACCACGAGCGTTTCATCGTCATGGACGTGTGCTCGGCCGAGCTCACGAAATACGCCGCCAATGCGATGCTCGCGACCAAGATCAGTTTCATGAACGAGCTTGCGAACGTTGCCGAGCGCGTCGGTGCGGATATCGAGAAGGTGCGCCTGGGCATTGGGTCGGATCCACGCATCGGGTACAGCTTCATCTACCCTGGCACGGGATACGGCGGCTCCTGCTTCCCCAAGGACGTGCAGGCGCTCGTGCGCTCGGCGCGCGAGGTGGGACATCAGCCCGAGATCCTCACGGCGGTCGAGGCCGTGAACCGCAAGCAGAAGCAGGTTCTCGTGCAGAAGATTCGCAGGCACTTCGCCAATGAGCTCAAGGGCCGAACGTTCGCCCTGTGGGGTCTCGCGTTCAAGCCGAACACGGACGACATGCGCGAGGCGCCTTCCCGGACGATCATCGACCTTCTGCTCAAGGAGGGTGCACGCGTGCGGGCCTACGATCCGGTAGCGCTCGAGGAGGCGCAGCGTCTGTACCCCGACCGCGAAGGCTTCAGCCTCCACCGCAATGCTTACGAGGCGGCCGAGGGCGCCGACGCGCTTGCGATCGCGACCGAGTGGCAGGAGTTTCGCAGCCCAGACTTCGATCGGCTGAAGGAGCTGCTCAAAGCCCCTCTCATCTTCGATGGGCGCAACCTGTACGACCCGGGAATCCTGTCCCGCTTCGGGTTCACGTACTACGCGGTCGGACGCGGCCAGTCGTTGCCGCCAGCGAGTTGAGCATGCTCGTCCCGGTCATCCTCTCAGGCGGTGCCGGCACCCGGCTCTGGCCGCTCTCGCGTGAGCTCTACCCGAAGCAGCTGCTCGCGCTCACGGGCAAGCGCACCATGCTGCAGCAGACCGCTTTGCGGCTGCAGGGACTGGAGATCGCAGCGCCGATCATCGTCTGCAACGACGCGCATCGTTTCCTGGTCGCCGAGCAACTGCGGCAGCTTGCGATCGCGCCGCAGGCGATCGTGCTCGAGCCATTCGGGCGCAACACCGCACCGGCCATCGCCCTCGCAGCGCACGCGGCGCTCAGGGCTTCGCAGGCCGATCCGACGCTGCTCATCCTGCCGGCGGACCATGTCATTCGCGACACCGTGGCCTTTCACAAAGCCATCCGGATCGCGCTTGGGCCGGCAGAGCAGGGGCGTCTCGTGACGTTCGGAATCGTCGCGCGCACGCCCGAGACGGGCTATGGGTACATTCACCGCGGCGATGCAGTCGGTGATGCGTACCGCATCGCAAGCTTCGTCGAAAAGCCGACGCTCGAGCGGGCCCGAGAATTCGTTGCTTCGGGCGATCACTACTGGAACAGCGGCATGTTCATGTTCCGAGCACGGCGCTATCTCGAGGAGCTGGAGCATTGGGCGCCCGAGATGGCGCGTTGCTGCCGCGCAGCCTACGAGTCCGGCAAGGCCGACCTGGACTTCACGCGGATCGATTCGAAGTCATTCGCCGCCTGCCCCGGTGATTCCATCGACTACGCCGTCATGGAAAAGACCGTCGATGCCTTGGTCGTGCCGCTCGATGCGGGCTGGAGCGATGTGGGGTCGTGGGCTGCGCTGCATGAGGCCAGCGACCTGGACAGCCAGGGCAACGTCGCTCGTGGCGATGTGCTGGTCGAGGCATCCTCTGGCTGCTATCTGTACTCGGAGAGTCGCCTCGTCGCAGCGGTGGGATTGAAGGATCACGTCGTCGTTGAGACCAAGGATGCGGTTCTGGTGGCTCCGAAGGATCGTGTTCAGGACGTGAAGAAGGTGGTCCAGCGATTGAAAGAGCAGGGACGCTATGAGCATTCGCTGCACCGGGAGGTCTTTCGTCCCTGGGGCAGTTACGACAGCATCGAAAACGGGCAGCGCTTTCAGGTGAAGCGTCTCAAGGTGAACCCGGGTGCGACCCTGTCGCTGCAGATGCACCACCATCGCGCCGAGCACTGGGTCGTGGTCTCGGGAACGGCGCGTATCACGCGCGGCGATGAGGTGTTTTTGCTCGAAGAGAATCAGTCCACGTACATTCCGATCGGCGTCAAGCATCGCATCGACAATCCGGGCAAGATTCCGCTGCACATCATCGAAGTGCAGTCCGGCTCCTATCTCGGCGAGGACGACATCGTGCGGTTCGAGGATCGCTACGGTCGCGAAGGAACGAGCAAATAAGGCGATGTCCCGGCTCAAATCCTTCAAGGCCTACGACATTCGGGGCCGCATTCCCGATGAGATCAACGAGACGCTCGCGTACGAGGTGGGGCGCGCGTATTGCGCCTTCGTAAAGGCTCGCAGCGTCGTCGTCGGGCACGACATACGCCTCTCGAGCCCCGCGCTTGCGGCCGCGCTGACTCGCGGCCTGACCGAGGGTGGGGCTGAGGTCCTCGACATCGGACTTTGCGGTACCGAGGGCGTGTATTTCGCGACCGCATCCGAGGGGCTCGGCGGGGGCATCATGATCACCGCCAGCCACAATCCGCCGGACTACAACGGCATGAAGCTCGTGCGCGAGGGCTCTCGACCGATCAGCGCCGACACCGGTCTTAAGGACATCCAGGCACTCATCGAGTTGCAACGCATACCGCCTCCCGCGTCGACTCCCGGGCGAAAGCGCGGACTTGACGTGCACAAGAAGTACATCGAGCACCTGCTGGGCTACGTGGATGCAAGGTCGCTGCGCAAGCTCAAGGTCGTGGTAAACGCCGGCAACGGAGGCGCGGGGATCATTATCGATCAGCTCGAGCCGCATCTGCCGTTCGAGTTCGTCAAGGTGCATCACGAGCCGGATGGCCGCTTCCCGAATGGTGTGCCCAATCCCATGCTCGAGGAGAATCGTGCTGTCACCGCCCGCGCCGTGCAGAGCTCGGGCGCCGACCTCGGGCTTGCCTGGGACGGCGACTACGACCGCTGCTTTTTCTTCGATGAGCGCGGGCAGTTCATCGAAGGCTACTACCTCGTCGGTCTTCTGGCGGAGGAGTTCCTGCAGCGTGAGCCGGGCGCGCGCATCGTGCACGACCCGCGGCTCACCTGGAACACCATCGACATCGTGCGCAGCCGCGGCGGTGAGCCCGTGCTGTGCAAGTCAGGCCACGCGTTCATCAAGCAGAAGATGCGCGAAGTCGACGCGGCTTACGGCGGCGAGATGAGCGCGCACCACTATTTCCGCAACTTCGCCTACTGCGACAGTGGAATGATCCCCTGGCTGCTGGTGCTTCAGACCATCTGCCAGCGCGGAGCGCCGCTGTCGGAGCTCGTCGGAGAGCGCATGCGGCTTTTCCCGGCGAGCGGTGAGATCAATCTTTCCCTGAGCGCCGATGCCAAGAGCGTTCTCGAGCGCATGCGTCAACGCTATGAGAAGTCAGCGCTTTCGATCGATTTCACGGACGGGCTGTCGATGGAATTCGCTGACTGGCGCTTCAATCTTCGGGGCTCCAACACCGAGCCGCTGGTGCGGCTCAACGTGGAATCGCGCGGCGATCAGGCGCTTATGCGAGCCAAGACCGAAGAGTTGTTACAGGCACTCCGGCATTGATCCCAACCAGTCGTCATTCTTTTCTGAACAGCATTGAGATCTGATGGTAAAGGGGAACGATGTTCCTGAGCCGCCAGAAGACACTGTTGTACAACCGACCTGCCCGAGACGAGATGTCGTAGATGCCAACGAAGTCTTGGAGCTTCATCCCGTATCCTTCGAGCAGGCGGACGAGTATTCGCGGCGCAAAGTGGCTGACATGGCTCTTCGTGTCCACCGCCCAGTGAAAGCGATAGGCCAGCACATTGGGAACCCTGACGTAGAGATATCCGCCGGCTTTGACGCATCGAGAGAACTCACTAACGGCCCCGCTCGGATCGACGAGGTGCTCCAGTACGTCTTTCGCCACGACCAGATCGAACGGCCGGAAAGCTTGCGTGGCTTCTGCGGTCGACGACGAGTGAGCTTGCGTTCAGTACACATAGGCACGAAACTTGCGATGGACCGCCGGTCCGAGCACCGGGGAGCGTGACTGTGAGTACCGAGAAGCCCCTGCGGGTGTTCATCGCCGAGAATCACGCGGACTTAAGTGACGTGATGGCGCGCCTCATCAATTCGGAGCCCGACATGTGCTGTGTCGGGTGTGCGGACCGCGCCAATGCCGTGATTCCGGCGGTGCGCGACTCGCGCGCCGATGCACTGGTCCTGGACCTCATGCTTCAGGGCGGCAGTGGCATGCGGCTCATCGAGGATCTGGCTTCCAGCTTGCCCAAGCTGCGAATCGTCGTGTTCAGCGGGCACTCCAACGACGAGCTCGCCCGCGAGACCCTGCACCGGGGTGCTGCCGCTTTCGTCACGAAGGGAAGCGATCCTGCGGTTCTCCTGGGTGAATTGCGCCGGGGCACCACGGCCACGGCTTGAGCTCGCGCCGCTCGCGCTGGCTGCGGGCCTGCTGGCCGCCTGTGCCACGGCACCCGGTGTCACCCGGCTCGATCCTTCCTCCCTCGGCTGCATGCGCGCCGTCGTGCGCGACAAGGTGCCCACCCATATTCCGGACAAGCAGGCGCACTGTCTTGCCGCGGGCATGATCGCGCGCTATTGCAGCACGTCCGAGGCATATATTGCCGGGGTGGGAAAGGAATTCACCGATCTCTTCGACGGCGGTGATGCCGAGTGGGGCGATCTGGTGGCCGATCACATCGGGATTCGATGTGAGGGGCCCGCCTCCTCGGACGCGGCGCTGCGAAGCTGCTGCGCGACCGAGCTGACCCGCCGACACCTGCCGGTCGCCGTTTTGCCGCCCTAGCTGGCGCCGGCTGAGTCCGCTCGGCGCTCCAGGAACCGGTGCAGGCTCGCGACGGCGCGCTTGGCGGTCTGTCCGTCCCAGAACTCGGGTCGTCGGCCCTTGGACCAGCGTCCCGCTGCGGCTTCGGCGGCCGCGGCGACGACCTGCTCGGGCCTGAGCAGGCGATTGGTCCCCTGCGAGAGCGTAATCGGACGCTCCGTGTTATCGCGCAAAGTCGCGCACGGTATCCCCAGGTAGGTGGTTTCCTCCTGCACACCGCCGGAGTCGGTCACGGCGAGCGTGCAGCGGCGCACGAGGCCCATGAACTCGATGTACCCGAGAGGCTCGGTCGTGCGGATTCGGGGGTTCAAGGAGATGCGCTGCTCGAGACCAAAGTCCTCCAGTCGCTTGCGCGTCCGGGGATGCACCGCGAATACGATCTGCATCGCGCGCGCCAGCTGCTCGAGCATGCTCACGAGCTCAGTCAGCTTGCCGCGCTCATCGACGTTCGAAGGCCGGTGCAGTGTCACCACTGCGTACGGCTCCTGTTCGAGTCCGAGCCTTGCAACGACATCGCTTTGCTCGATGCGCTCGCGGAGCATCTCAAACGAGTCGATCATGATGTTGCCGATGCGATCGATGCGTTCGGGCGCTACCCCCTCGGCGTGCAGATTGGCATCCGCATCCGGCGAAGGCGTCCACAGCAGATCCGCGATCGCATCGGTGACCAGCCGATTGATCTCCTCGGGCATGCGTCGGTCGCGGCTGCGTAAGCCAGCCTCCAGGTGCACCACCGGGATCCAAAGTTTGGCGCCGACCATGGCACACGCGGCGGTGGCATTGACATCCCCGACCACGATCACGGCGTCGGGACGCTCGCGTACACACACCGGCTCGTAGGCGATCATCGTGCGCCCCGTCTGCTCGGCATGACTGCCGCTGCCGACCTCAAGATGGTGCGCCGGCTCGGGCAGGCGCAAATCCCGGAAGAAGGCATCTGACATGTTGGCGTCGTAGTGCTGTCCCGTATGCACGATGCCCACGTCGCACCACGACTCAGCGGCGAGTGCATGGTAGAGGGGCGCGACCTTCATGAAGTTTGGTCGCGCCGCGGCGATGAGATGAATGCGACGCCGGATCATGAGCCGAAGTCTACCGGTTCAGGCCTCAAACGCTGGGACCACGAGCACATTCCAGTATGATGTCGGCCGCAAACTGCCGGGGGTCATCTTGAACATCTGGGCGCGCAAGCCGATCGAGGATCTATGCTCCGAAGCGGCCGTGGGGAGCGAGGTCGTGACGGCGCTGCCGCGCAGCATCGGATTCTTCGCGCTCACGTGTTTCGGGGTCGGGTCGACCGTCGGGGCGGGCATTTTCGTCCTGACGGGCACCGTCGCCGCTGAGCACGCAGGCCCTGCTGTCGCACTGTCCTTCGTGCTGGCGAGCCTCGTGTGTCTGCTTGCCGGACTTTGCTACGCAGAGCTCGCCTCCATGATCCCGGTCGCGGGCAGTGCGTATTCGTACACCTACGCAACTCTGGGAGAGGCCGTGGCCTGGACGGTGGGCTGGTGCCTCGTGCTCGAGTACCTCTTTTCCGTCTCCCTGGTGGCCATCAGCTGGTCCGGCTACGCGCAATCGACACTGCACCAGTTTGGTTGGACGCTGCCCGCGGCGCTTTCGAGATCCCCTTTCGATGTGCGTTCGGACGCCTACCATGTCTTCTCGACCGGCACCGTCATCGACCTGCCGGCCGTCCTGATCACTGCCTTCTGCACCTTCGTCCTGCTCGGGGGTGTGCGGTTGTCCGCCGGGTTCAACAACGTCATCGTCGTCGCCAAGGTCCTGGCGATTCTCGCGGTCGTTGCGGCAGGCCTATGGCATGTCCATCCCGCGAACTGGCATCCCTTCATACCGCCCAACAAGGGAGCCTACGGCGTGTATGGCTGGTCGGGCGTCATGCAGGGTACGGCAATTCTTTTCTTCGCCTATATCGGCTTCGATGCCGTATCAACCATGGGGCGCGAGGCACGCGATCCGCAAAAGACCATCCCCGCAAGCCTGATGGCCTCGCTTGCGATCTGCGCGGTGCTGTATCTCGCCACGAGCATCGTCGTCACCGGCATGGCGAGCTACCACGATCTTGATGTGCCCGATCCGGTGTATGCCGCGCTCGATCGCGCCGGTCCTGCAGTCGCCTGGGCAAAATCGCTCGTCGGTTTCGTGGCCGTCGTCGGCCTCGTCTCCGTGGTGCTCGTCACGCTGCTCGGCCAGGTGCGCATTTTCTACGCGATGGGCAAGGACGGTCTGCTGCCCGAGGTTTTCGCGCGCGTGCATCCCGTCACGCGCACGCCGCACATCGGCACCATCGTTGCAGGGACCGTGGCTGCCATCGCCGCGGGGCTCTTGCCGCTAGGACTGCTCGGTGAGCTGATTTCCATGGGCACCCTGCTTGCCTTTGCGATCGTCTGCGGAGGTGTGCTCGTGCTGCGCTCGAAGCGGCCCGACATGGTGCGACCGTTTCGTGTGCCGCTGTCGCCCTGGATTCCAGGCGCCGGGGTCCTCGCCTGTGTCGGCCTCATGTGCACGTTGCCCAACAGCACCTGGGTGCGGCTCGTCTTCTGGCTGATCATCGGCGGGATGATCTATGGCTTCTATGGCGTGCGTCGCTCACGCCTTCAGAGCATGCTCGCGACTTCGCGACCGAGCCCCTAGCACACCGTACAGATCTGGACGGCTGTGTTGAATGCATCGGGCGATTCAATGGGTCCGATCTGATAGAGCACCGAAGCGCCGAGCCCATCGGACAGCACGATGTCGGGATAGCCGTCGCCATTCACATCGGCGATCCAGGCACCCGAGGGCTGGCTCAGGCCACCGTAGGCGTTACCCGTGTCGAGAATGCCGCGGGTCGTCTCGTCTCCGGTGAAAATCGAGACGCTGCCAACCGGCGAGCCGAGATTGACCGCCACGACATCGGGGAAACCGTCTTTGTTGAGATCGCCGATCGCGATGGCAATCGTCCCGGAGCCGGTCTCGTACAGCTGCGGTGCCAGAAAGGCGCCGGGGTTGGTCTTATCCTGCAGCAGGACCGCTACGCCCGGAACACCGTTGCCGTTCGTGCCAGGGCCCAAATTGCCCACCACGATATCGAGCAGCCCATCGCCATCCATATCTGCGATCGCGATGCAGCTCGGCTGAGCTCCAGCCGGGAATGTCACCGGTGCGAAAAACTGTCCCGCTTTCCCCGCAGCCGGGTTTTGATAGAAGACGCTCACCTGGCCATTGTTGCCGTTGGCATCCGAGTTGGCGGCGATGATGTCGGCCTTGCCGTCCTTGTTGAGATCGGCGATGGCAATGGCGGTGACGGCATTGACGAGCGTGATCTCCTGGGGTGCGAGAAAGTGTCCGGGATCATTGGGATCCTGGTACAGGATGACGATGCGGCCCGCGCTGAGAGTGCGATCGGCGACCGCGATATCGAGTTTGCCATCGCCGTTCAAATCACCGATCGCCACATCGTGCGGCGAGCCACCAACGGTAATGGTCTGCGCGGCCTCGAACGTTCCTGCAGTGGTGCCGTGCATGAGAACCGAGAGCGTCCCGGCGGTGTAGTCCGCGACGACGAGGTCCAGTTTGCCGCTTCCCGTCAGGTCGGCTGCCCGGATCGCCGTCGGATTGTTTCCAGTGGTGTAGTGCACTCCGGCTGAAAACGTCCCCGGGCTCGAGTGACTGTTCAGAAGGATCGATACGAGCCCGGGATAGGCTGCCGCGTTGCCCTTGCCACTGACGAGCGCCGCTGAGAAAGCCACATCAGGCGTTCCATCGCCATTGAAGTCCCCGACGACGACCGAGGTCGGCGCATTATGCGGTCCCTCAGATCCACAGCTCATGAGCACGCAGAGCAGTACGCCGGCGCCGATTCGGGTGATGGCATGACGCCGCGCGCGGACTAGGGGCATGAGCATTCCTCGGGCCTGTGCATTTTTTGGGGACGCGATCTTCGCATAAGTCGCGTATCACCGCGCGAATGGTTGGTCCAATCGGCCATGGTTGGACCGCGTCGAGCTCAAAACGTTGCAGCCACAACTGTTGCAAAAAGTCAGGGAAAGGCGTCGCCTGATGGGGACACGGCCCGAGCCTGGGCATAGCGGTTGCTCAGTCCGGGCGGAGGAGGTCTCCATGCAAGAGCCCATGATCCGTATCCACGCCAAGGCACTGCAGGCTTTCAACCCGATTACGCTTGGCCCTGCGCCGTTCTTTCGGGTGCACGGAGCCGTGCTGCTGCAGGGCCCACACAACGATGTGGTTGGGCGCTACAGTCAGCATCACTGGGAGGTGGCTGGACGCTATTACTCGAGCTATGAGTGCACCGACCGCACCTGGGTGCATTTTCAGGATGGGGAGGGCCGCAGCTCCGAGCCTCTGGGGCCCTTCGAACGGCTGCATTTTCCGAACGGATCCTGCTATGCGGATGACCAGCAGATCGCGCAATTCGTGACGGAGAGCGAGCGCTGGCGCCACGCTGGTACCGGAGCGCGCTGGAGCGGAATCCTCATTTCGCCTTCGACCTGACGCGACACCTTGCAGCGTGGTCGGCCTAGCCGCCGAGTGCCGCGATGCCGGCACGGGCAATCTCGGCATCCTCGGCCGATTTGACGCCTGAAACTCCGACGGCCCCGACCACATGACCTTCGGCCATGATGGGCACTCCGCCCTCCAGCATCCCACGCAGAGGCGCCGTCACGAAGGCCGTGCGGCCCTGGTTGATCATGTCCTCGAAGGCCTTCGACTCTCTGCGGCCCAAGGCCGCTGCCGAGCTCTTGGCGAACGCCATTTCCGCCGTGAACGGTGCGGCACCGTCTGCGCGCTGCAGAAGAAGCACGTGGCCTCCGTCGTCGCAGATGCAGATCGATACGACCCAGTTGTGGGCGCGAGCGTGCGCTGCGGCGGCATCGCTGATGCGACGGGCATCATCCAGAGACAGATAGGGCTTGGTTTTCATGTCATCCTCGATTGGGACAGATCTCCTGCAGAGCGCCGCGCAACCGGTCGATGAGCTCGAACGGCGTATCCGGCAGTGCATCACCACGCCAGGCAACATGCTGATCCGGGCGGCTGATGAGGAGCTTGTGACGATAGGGCGCCGCGCTCGGGTGAGCCTGCACATCGAGGATCGCAAGCGGTACGCGGCGTGCGTGCGCTGCAGACTCGAGTTGGGAGACATCGAGCCGCCGATCAAAGCGCAGCAGCGTGTAATCCGGGCCGAGCGCATCGTAGAGCGAGCGGCCATCGGCGAGCCACAGATGTGGCGTTCGACAACCCGGCGCGGTCGAAGGCGTGTAGTCGGCCATCGTATACGAGGGTGCCGGCTCTTCGTCGTAGGCGATGAGCGGTGAGCGCTCGTAGTAGTAACCGAAGTTCAATCCTGCACAGGCGAATTGCTGCACATTGAGCGCGTAGGCGGCGCGGCCGATCTCGGCGCGTGCGCGGGCGCCCGCAGCCGTGTCCTCCTCGAGCTCGGGCGGCAGGCGCGCGCGCTCGCGGATCACGCCCTCGGCGTGGCGCATCGCGAAGCGCGATACCTGCTCCGTGATCGGCATGCGCTCGGCTTCATAGGCCGCGAGAATCGCCTCGGGTGCCCAGCCCTTGAGATGCGCGGCGAGCAGCCAGGAGAGGTTCATGGCGTCCGCGATGCCCGCATTCATGCCGTAGCCGGCGTAAGGGACCCACAGGTGTGCCGCGTCCCCGCACAGGAATATGCGCGCGCGCGGAAGCGATCGGCGATCAGCCGACGACCGATCCAGTCCTCTTTGCCCAGGAGCTCGTACTCGAAGGATCGATTCACGCCGAGCAGTGCACGAATGCACCGGTCGCGATCAACGGTCTCGAAGTCCTCCTCGTGGGGTAAGAGGTAGTTATGGATCAACCAGGTCTCACGACCGTCGATGGCGACGAGATTGCCCGCAGCGCTGCGGATTGTAGAGATAGCTCATCCAGGCGCGCGGCGTCGTGATCCGCTCGAGCAGGCTTGGTGCACGAATGTAGTTCGACTGCACGCGCTGAATGACTTCATCGCCTTCGAGCTTCGCGCCAATCTGGCGCCGGATCCCCGAGCGCCCACCGTCGCAGGCGATGAGATAGCGGCATTCGATGTCAAAGCAGCGGCCGCTGTCGAGATCGCATGCGCTCGCACGGACGCCGTCGCCTTCTTGATTGACGGCATCGATGCGAGTGCGATTGAGGAGTCGGATGCGAGGCGTCCACGCCGCGCGATCAAACAGAATGGGCTCAAAGAAGATCTGGTTGATGCGGTGCGCGGGCTCCGGCGTCGGCCACCCGGTGTCGGGACCTTCGCGCGAAGTCAGTCGCTCGGTGCGGCACGGAATGGGAATGCGTGCGAGCTCATAGCCGGTAGCCCTGGTGCGAAAGACCACATCGTTCGGATAGTCGTCGGGTAATCCTGCGGCACGGATGCGGGACGCAAGCCCGAGCCGTCGGTAGATCTCCATGGAACGGGAGGAGACATGGTTGCACTTGACGCTCGGCGGCTCTCCTGCGGCGCGAAGCTCCGCCACGACCACATCGATGCCCCGCCAGGCGAGATCGAGCGCGAGACTCAAGCCGACGGGGCCTGCTCCCACGATCGCGACGCTCGCGGAAACTACCAGGAGCGGATCCGTCCAGTATCGAGATGGACGAAGTTCGAGCTCGGATAGAAGCCGACGCCGCCGCGACGCATCTGAAGTGCAAGCTCGTGCAGGCGCTCGGTCGGGAAGCCCTCGAGGCGCACATCGATGGCGCGGCCTTCCATGTGCAGGCTGTGCTCGGACACTGCGCTCGAGCGCCGACGCAGCTCCGCATTGGTGTGCGGCGAGCGGTATCCGGAGATCACCTCGTAGGGCGCATCGAGGCCTGCGATCATGCGAAGGTCGGTGAGATAGTCGAGCAGCGGCGGATCGATCGGGTGCTCATCACCGGTGCGAAAATCGCGCAGGAAGTGTGCGACCTTCTGCAGTGCGCCGGGAACGTACGCGCCCTCATCAAAGTAGGCGATGCTGAGACTTTCGCCCGTGTGGGTATGAACGAGCGAAATTCGCCGCACATCGGCTGCGGCGGCAGCACAGGCGACCCGCGAACCGATGACCAGCGCGCTCGCAGCCGCCAGGAAAGCGCGCCGATCGCAGCGCTTCAGATTCACAATACGGCCTCGATGAGCCGCGGTCCGCGTGCCTGGATGGCCGCGGCGAATTGCGCATCGAACTGCTCTGCGGTTTCGGCTCGGCTCGCCTCGACGCCCATGCCCTCGGCCAGGGGAACCCAGCTCGGATCCGGCCGATCGAGCTTGAGCAACGTCTCGGCTCGATGCTCACCGGTGGCGCCCACGCGTGCGAGCTCCATTTGCAAAATGGCGTAGGCGCGGTTGGCGAAGAGCACGACGGTCACGTTCAGATTTTCGCGCGCAAGCGTCCACAGGGCCTGCAGCGTGTACATGGCCCCGCCGTCCGCCAGCAAGCAGACGACTTTCCGATCCGGGCAGGCAACGGCGGCACCGGCCGCCGCCGGGAGTCCCTGTCCGATCGCGCCGCCGGTGTTCGTCAGCCAGTCGTGCGGCGCAGCTCCGCGAGTCGCAAGGTACGAGCCTGCCGAATTGCTTACGCTCTCGTCCGAGATAATCGCGCCCTCGGGCAAATGGCGCGCCACACTCGCACCGATGGTGAATTGGTTGAGCACACCGCGCGGCAGGCCAGGGCGCTCATCCATCGGATACGTTGGCCAGTTCGCGCCTGCCGCCACGCGCTCGGCGAGCACCTCGAGTGCGCCCGCGCCGTCCTCGTGCGGATAAGCCAGATAGGCAAGGGTCGTGCTCGGTGACAAAAGCCAGCTCGGTTTTCCCGGATAGGCGAAGGTCGAAACCGGCGGTGGCGAGCAAACGGCAACGAGGGCATCGAGCGTTCGCAGGAACTCCGCCGCCTCCTCGGCTCGGTAGGGAATCTGCTCGAGGCGTACGCGGCCGGCACCGCGCGGTGTGCGCGTCGTCAACCGCTCACACAGAAGGCGCGCACCCGTGGCTGCGGCAATACGTCCGGCCGCGTTGAGCGCATCCTCTCTCAGGGCCGCGCCACGCAGCAGCAGGCCCGTCTTGCGGCCGCTTTGGAGAATCCCGGTCACGCGCTCGAGCGTCTCGGCGCCAACGGCGACCGGAGGCGGCGGCGCCAGAGGCTCAGCAACCCTCTCTGCCGGATCCCAGGCCGTATCGGCCGGTACGACGAGCGTCGCGATCTGCCCGGGCGACGTTCGGGCCGCGCACACGGCAAGCGCAGCATCGACCGCGAGGGTCGAGGCGCTTTCCGCCACCCGCACCCAGTCTGAGAACGGACGTGCGATGGCCGCGACATCGGACACGAAGGCGGACGGATACTGCAAGTGAGCGCGTGTGTGATCGCCCACGATGTTGACGATGGGTGTGTGCGCCATGCGGGCGTTGTGCAGGTTGGCGCACCCGTTGGCGAGCCCTGTCCCCAGGTGCAGGAGCGTCGCGGCAGGGCGGTCGGCCATACGGCCGTAACCGTCCGCCATGCCCGTGGCGACACCCTCGAAAAGGCATAGCACGCCGCGCATCTCGGGCACGCGATCCAGCGCCGCCACGAAGTGCATTTCCGAGGTCCCGGGATTGGCGAAGCAGACATCGACACCGGAGCGCACGAGCGTGCGGACCAGGCTTTCAGCACCGTTCATGCGGTGGATTATTCCTTAGTATCCTGAGCGCGTCATGTCGCAATGGGATTTCGACGTTGTCGTCATCGGGGCCGGTGTCGTTGGCCTTGCGGTGGGCCGCGCCTGCGCGCTCCTGGGCCTGCGTGTGCTCGTGCTCGAGCGCGCGGCGCACATCGGCACGGAAGTCTCCTCGCGTAATTCCGAGGTCATTCACGCCGGCCTTTACTATCCGAGTGGAACTCTGAAGGCACGCTTGTGCGTAACGGGCCGCGAGATGCTGTATGACTATTGCCGCGAACGCGGGATCGGGTATCGCCGCTGCGGCAAGCTGGTCGTGGCAACACGCCAGAGCCAGCACGAGCGGCTTGCGCGACTGTTGCAGCAGGCTCATGCGAACGGCGTCCGGGACTGTATGTGGCTTGAACACCATGAGGCGCAGGCGCTCGAGCCGGAGGTGCGGTGCACAGCCGGCACTCGCATCTCCGAGCACCGGAATCCTCGACAGTCACGCGTTCATGTATTCGCTCGCGGAGACATCGAGCGCTCGGGCGGTGTGATTGCGGCGAGGACGGAATCTCTCGGCGCGAGCCCTGAGTCCGAGAGCCTCCGGATCGAGACTGTCAGCGGCGGTCTCCGAAGCTGCTCGATGCACCGTGGCTGGTGAATTGTGCTGGACTCGGTGCGGTCGCCGCGGCGACACGCATGATGGGCCTGCCTGTGGCCAGTATTCCGCGCGCCTACCTTGCCAAGGGTCAGTATTTTGGATTCGGACCCGCCCTTTCACGCGGCTCGTCTATCCACTGCCCATCCCAGGCGGCTTGGGTATTCACGCGACGCTTGATCTCGCAGGCCGGGTCCGGTTCGGTCCGAACGTACAGTGGATAGAGCATCTCGAGTGGAGCTTCGATGAGCGCTGCACGCAGGACTTCTATCACGCGATCCGGGAGTACTGGCCGGCGTTGCCCGATGGCGCGCTACACCCCGACTACGTCGGGATTCGGCCGAAGATCGCAGGTCCTGGAATGCCCGATGCCGACTTCAAGATCAGTACGCCTCAAGAGCACGGCGTTCCAGGCATCATCAACCTCTTCGGCATCGAATCCCCCGGACTCACCTCAGCGCTCGCCATCGGTAAGCACGTCGCGCAGCTGCTCAGTACTGCCGGCTGAGCCGCTTGTCACGCCTTATTCGATCCCGGCGGCCCGCAATGCGCTGCGCGCAGCCTCGCGTCGCGCATTCCATTCGTACCAGCGATCCGGCGGCTCCAAGGGCGGAGCGCAGCGCTGATCAGCGCACTCGCACGACCTGCGCATCCTCAGCGGGCAACTTCGAGAGCGAGCCTGCGAGCACCGGAAGGCGTCCGAGCCGCCTCGTGCGAGCTCTCCCAGGTAGTGCGCATCGATCTTTCCGGTCGCGGCATAGCGCGCAAGGTTCTGCTCGGCGATCCAACCATGGGGTTCGCAGAGGCACAGCACCGCCAGTGTCCCGGCGACGGTCAACGCGCTGCGACGCAGGAGCCGGGATGCATCGATGCCTCGGTGGAGCTCGAACGCGAGTAGCCCGAGCCGACTGCCCACGACGACGCAATAGATCTGGACCAGCAGACGTTCGACCGTATAGCCGTATGCCGCTTCGTAAAGTGCGACGCGGTGATACGCCGAGGCGAGAAGGAGTAAGGCCGCGCGATCACGATGTTCCGCGAATAGGCGTTCCGCGTCGCTCGCAGCGCGTCGCGTTGCGCGGTCGATCAAGCCCTATGATCACGGCCGCCGCGAGTGTCGCGGCGATGGTCAACTCGATGAACCCCTGATGCGTCGCCTCGGCGAGGGTCACGCCGCTGTCGATGCGCGCCCCGACATTGCCGAAGATCTCAGAGAGCCGCGCCGTGAAGAAGAGCGCGAAAACCCCGATCATCGAGCCAAGCACGATCAATCTTTCAACGCCGGCCAAGAATGGCGCGGGCTTCGCTGCGGTCCTGAGCCACCTCAACCGGCGCGCACCTTTGCGATCCTTCGTACCCCGAGGGCCAATCCGCTGGCTCCGAGACAATGCACCTGTCCAGAAGCACAGGTACGTGAGACGTTGCCGAGCGCGATGACCCGCCCGAGAATCTCGAGCGCGGAGGCGCGCCAGGCATCGAGCACCGGATCGGCGCTACCAGTAATGGGAACAGCACCGCGAGGACGGGTACGCCAGCGCGACGCCGCGCAACGCCGGCGTGCGTCTTGTCCCTAATCCCAGAAGGACGCTCACTCATCCGCCGCGCAGCCTCGGCGATCACCCGCGAGCCCACGACGAAGGGCAGGAGCGCGAGCTCCTTCGCCGTTTCACGCGCGTGACCACCCTGGCCGACGCCGAGTAGGACGTACGAGGCCAGCAAGAGCGAACCAAGCACCGCCAGAACCGTAGAGGAATCTGTGAGGTGACGGCCGTCGAGCCTGCAAACACGAAGAGCCCCGCCAATACGAGAGCCACGACATCGGTTGGGCTCATGAGCAGGATCAGCGTGTTCCGCGGTGCACGGCGAGCGCCAGGCACCCAGCGCCGCACAGACCGCGAGGCAGGCAGCAGCCAGTTGATTCCGGGACGCGCCGCCGAAGGTCAGCGTCCAGTGACGATACTCCCGCGCAGCGAGCAAGCTGACGTGAGGAGCCATCGGGCGTCGCGAGCAATCCTTCTATCGTCTCTTGCATGATAGTGTACTTTGCACAATGGAGTTAACAGTAGGCCTTGATGCAAGGCGGAGTGCAGAGCACACCCGAGTTTGTAACAACCTCTGCCCCGATAGGCTGCCACGTTCTTGAAAACGACATGCTCGTGGTGTCGACTGCAGACGCCGGGATTGTGCAGGGAACGACATTATGTTCGGCTCGAATGTCCGTTGTGTGCTCCGCGCTCGCGAGCTTCCTCATTGTCGCCTGTGGTGGTGGTGGGGGAGGTGGTTCTGGCTCGTCGTCGTCGCCGCCGGCTCCGCCACCTACCTCCATCAAATATCCTGCATCGACCGTCGCCTACACGGCGGGCGTCTCCGCGCAGACCTTGACGCCTAAGGCGAGCGGCGGTCCCGTAGCCAGCTGGTCAATCAGCCCTGCGTTGCCGGCAGGTCTCAGTTTCAGTGCGAGCACGGGAGCCATCTCGGGCACCCCAACGGCGGCTTCCGCGACGACCAGTTACACGGTGACTGCGCAGAATTCAGGTGGGCAGGTGACCTTCAGTCTGAGCATCGCCGTGGAGGCGAATGCACTCGTTCAGCTGGGTCACGGGAGTCAATTTCTGCTCGTGCGCTTCAACGGCTCCATCGTCCTCGCCGAGGACCAGGGACCCTCCTATCAAACGGGAAGCAACCCGGGAACTCCGCATTGGGTACTCTGGAACTACGCGACTGGCGCCATGGTCGCGAGTGGCAGTACGAACTGTTTGAGTACCGATTGTTGGGGCGGTCAGTTTGGCGACCTCGAGGGACCTACCGTCGTTTTGAAGCTGCTGGACGGTTTCGAAGTTCACACAGCCTCGAGCGGGCAGCTTCTCACCACCATCTCAGTTGAGCAGACCTCTGTCTCCTGGCGGAAGCTCGCGACGGATGGCAGCTACATCGTGGCCGGCGGCTCAAAGGGGCTCGAGGCCTGGTCGCCGAGCGGGCAGCTGCTCGTGAGTAGAATTGGCGACTACTTTTGGCGCAGGGCTTCGCTGCTCCGGGAGCCATTCGCGTCGGCGCGGGCCCGGCTGGAAACAATGTGGTGGAGCAGATCTCGGTACCGGGCGGCGCCGACTCCACGACAGCGCCCTTCAATGGAACTTTCCACTCCGGTTTGCTGATGGAAGCTCGTTCTTCGCGACCGTGAATACGGATCTCTTGATCTACTCGGCGGATAGCGTCCAGGAGGCGATCGTGCCGGGCCTGGGAGTCACCCAAGGTTCAGCGCCACCCGTCGGACTGGGCCAGTGGTTCTGGACCTGGCCAAATGGTGCCGAGCCGGCAAGTGGGACATTCAACGTGTACGCGATCGGCGCTCCCACCGTTCCGGCGGCCAGTTATGTCTTTGGGAGCTCGACCCTGGGAGCGGGTGACGCATTGTACCAATCGAGCACCACGATCGGAGTGCTCAATAGTACCGATGGCAGCAGTGTTGCAAGCGTCAGTGTCATCGACCTCTCCGTAGTGTTCCCTCGAAAGTCGATTATTCCTTGCCGTTTGCGAGCGGTTTCGGGCTGTACGCCGCTGCATCGGCTTCGCAGTGGGTGATGACCGGACTTGGAAGTGTATTGATCGACGGCCCCAGCCTGGCCGGATCGCCGCGGCTGTTCAATTATGGGCAAGCGGTGGGGCTCGCGGGCAGTCAGGACCAGATCGCGATTGCGACGGCATCCGGCCAAATCCTGGTCTTCAACGCATCGACGCTCGCGCAAGAGGGAAGCATCCCGTTCTTCAGTCGGCAGGTGTCGCTGTCTGCGGACGGATCGCTGCTGGCTGCGGCGCCGGATGAGTTCAACAGTTTCACTTTGAACATCTACTCGCTGCCATCCGGATCGCTGCTCTACAGTTGGCCCTACACCTATACTCCCTCCACGGGAGACGGTACGTGCGTCGAGAACGCCCTTTTATCCGGTTCAGGCGCGAACACACTTTTCGTCCAAACGCTCACCGCCAACGGGGGTGAATGGGAAGTCAGCCGCCCACGGGCGGCACGCCAATCTTCTCGAGCCCGGCGTTCTCACCCGCGAACTGCGGCATTCTGTACTCGGCGAGCCTAGTCGGGCCGCCACTGCGGATTTCACCGGACGCCACCCTCATCGCGACATCCAGCTGGGCCGATCCAGACATGGCAGTGCCGCCAAACGGTCCGCAGATCGGGACAAATCTGTATGCGAACGCCAAATTGGTCACCGCCATCTCGGGCTGGCCGGTGGGGTGGCTCGACAATGGGCATCTGATCATCAGTGCTTACCAAAACGATATGAACGATCTCAACGGTTTGTACCAAGGGTGCGCGCTCTATGGCCCCAGCGGAGCGAACGTGGGATCGTGCGCGCTTCCGGAGGTCCTTCAAGCGCAGGTTGCCGGATCCGATGCGCTGTATGCCGCCAACTTGAATTCCATTGTATCCGTGAGCACGGGCGTCACGGCTTGGGCCAGCGCCAATCGTGAAGCTATCGTGCCGTGGGAGCGCTCGCGGGCTCGTATGTGGTGTTTGTCTCAGGCGCAACGGTGCTCGCGCAGCCACATTGAGGACAAGTAGGGACCTGAAGCGCGCACCGATGTAGCCTCAGCGCGCCTTCTCTTCGATCTTTCTTGCGAGCTCGGCGAGGCTCACGTCCTCATCGATGGAGATTTCGATCGGACCCTCTCCAGATGCCGGTGTCGGCCGGGACGCGGGGCGGGCTGTCACGGGTCTGGTCGTGGTTGGCGCTGGCTTGAGTACGGGCGGAGCCGGAACGGCGGGCGATTCCAGGACCGGCGCTCGCGAGGCGATGATCCAGTCGCTCTTCTGCTCCATCCATCTTTGATAGCGGTCGAAGCTCCACATGCCTTCCTCACCGCCCGACTGAATCACATTCGGAATCTGGCTGAGCTGGCCTGCGCGAATGGTGCCGCGAACCGCGGTGGTCGCGAGCAGGATTTCGCAGTGCGGTACGCGCAGCTGCTGGGTCTCCAGGAACTCAAGTCGCTGGCAGACGATGCCGCGCAGGCAATCGGCGAGCTGCGCCCGAATGCTGCTCTGTATCTCTGCCGGGAAGGACATGCAAATGCGCGTGAGCGCCTCCGCACACGTGGAGGAGTGCAGGGTGGCAAGGACCAGATGCCCGGTCTCGGCGGCGTTGAGCGTGAGGCGCATGACATCCGGCGTGCGCATCTCGGTCACGACGAGCACGTCCGGGTTCTCGCGCAGCGCATCGACCAGAGCCTGCTCGAAGCTCGGTGAGTGCGTGGGTATCTCGCGCTGGCGGATGTAGGAACGGCGGCTCGCGAAGACGTACTCAAGGGGGCTTTCGAGCGTGATGATGTTGCGCGCGTGCGCCGCGTTGATCTCTTCGATGAGCGCCGCAAGCGTGGTCGACTTGCCGCTCCCGGTTGGGCCGGCAATGATCACGAGCCCGTTCGCGGCTTCCGTGAGACGCCGCAGCTCCGGGTGCAGGTTGCAGGCGCGCAGGTCGCTGGCCGATGGCGCAAGGATCCGAGCGGCGATGGCGATGCCGCGCACGGTGCGATAGAGGCTGAGGCGACAGCGTCCAGCGCCGACGGCGATCGAGAGATCCGCCGATCCACGCTGGATGAGCTGTTCCCACGCCTCCGCCCCGAGAAGCTCGCGCGACGTGCGGACGACCTCATCGCCCGCTGCCCGTTCGGCCAGCACCTTGAGCTCGCCGCGTACCCGCACGACGACCGGCGTATCGCACTCGATGTGAAGGTCACTCGCGCCGAGGGCGCGAGCCTTCGAGATCCATTCCTTGAGGCTCATGGCCGGGAATTGTACTCCGGCGCAATGGGCTCAGACCGGGCTCAGCTTCAGACTCTCGAGGTACTGTCTGACGGCCTCACGAAAGCCCTCGCTGCTCGTGACGGTCGTGCCGCCCGCGAGTACGAGAATGAAGTCCCCGCGGGGCGTGCGGCTCACCTCGCGGATATGGCGAACGTTGACGAGGCAGGAGCGGCTGATACGCAGGATCGGCTGGGACTGAAGCGATTTCTCCGCCTGCTGCAGGGTGCTGCGCGCATGGAACACGTCGCGCCCGACCGTGAGCTTCACGTAGTTGCGGTCGGCTTCCGCCAGCTCGACCTGCGCGACATCGAGCATGTGCATGCGCGAGCCGGACTCGGCGAGCACGCGCGGTCTGGCGTCGGAGAGCGAGCGCGCACTGCGCTCGATCTGAGCCGCGAGACTCGCGAGTGCCGCGTTGCGGTCGGCTGCGGACTCGGCTTCATACTTGCGGCGAACCCGAACCAGAGCCTTGTGGAAGCGCTCATCATCGAAAGGCTTGAGCAGATAGTCGACGGCGCTCAGTTCGAAGGCGGCAAGCGCGTAATGATCGTACGCCGTCACGAACACGATCATGGGTAAGGTCGCAGGCTCGAGCGAGCGCGCGAGTGCGACGCCGTCGAGCGAATCGATCTGGATGTCCAGAAAGAGCAGGTGCGGTGGCTGAGTCCGCAGCGCCTCGAGCGCGGAGCGGCTGTCGCCGAACTCACCGATGATCTGTAGGTCGGGCTCGCGCTCGCAGTACTCGCGCAGCGTGCGGCGCGCCGCTGGCTCGTCATCCACGATCATGACGTCCCATCGAGACTGCCTCGTGTTTCAGGAACTCGGCGGAACGGGAACGTCGTGCAGCAAAGGAAGACGGATGGTGCCACCCATACGCCCTCCGAGCCGACGCCGGCGCTGAACGATGCTTGGGTACCGAACTGGATGGCGAGCCGCTCGCGAACGTTCCGCAGTCCGATGCCTTCACGTCCAAGGGACTCGCGCCGGGCGACGGTGTTGCTGACGCGCAAGATCAGCGTTTCATCGGCGACGCTGACATGCACGTCGATCGACACGGGGCCATCGTGCGCAGCAAGCCCATGCACGACGGCGTTCTCGACGAGGGGCTGCAGAATGAGGCTCGGCACCCACGCGGCCTGTGCGACATCTGCAGGCGCGACCGAGACGGTCAGCCGATCCGCGAACCGCTTCTGCTGCAACTCAAGATAGAGCCGTACGAACTGCAGCTCATCGGCGAGGCGCGTGAACTCACGCTCTCCGGCATTGAGCAGGCGGCGCAGCAGATCGGCCAGCTGCACCACCATGGCCTGCGCGGCCGGCGGATCCCAGCCGATGTGGCCACGGATCGTATGCAGGAGATTGAACAGCGTGTGCGGCGAGAGCTGCATGCGCAGCGCAGCGAGCTGGGAACTATTCAGCGCACGCTCGAGCGCGGCCGTGCGCAGCTCCGAGTCACGCAGTCGCGGTAGGTCGCAAAGCCGGTGACGAGCGCGAGCCCGAATCCGTAGGTCAATGTGAATGTCGTCGTGCTCGCGATCCAAATGCCCCACTCCCAGTCGTACCAGTGGCCGGCACTGGCACTCGCCTGCATGTGCTGCCACGTCGACTTGCCGGCCACGATCTCTCCGAGGGTCAGCATCGGTTGCGCGAGCGCCGCGAACGCAAGTCCGAGCACGATCTGCAACGGGATTCGGCGCCAGCGCGGATTCCAGCCGATGCGCAGCGATGTCCAGATCGAAAGAAGAAGGATGGGATAGAGAAACAGATGCTCCAGTACACGCGCATCCCAGTTGGCAAAGAAGTGCTTGCCGCTCAGCGCCTCGAAACTTGCCTGCAGACTGTGTGCGAACAGCACGTTCGAGAGCGTGACGTAAATCCAGAAGACACTGAGTATCGCGACCCCCATGCGCCACAGGTCGCTCGTGGAGCCCTCGAGCGGCGCCGTCCCGTGCGCCGCCTCCTCACGCAGCCGTGCATGGACATCTGCGCGGGCGAGCACGTGTTCGGATACGGATGCACTCATTACTCTTGTCACCGGGGTGGCAGGACGTTCAGCCGACGTGCATAGGGTACGCCAGTTGCCGTCGCTTGTTGATCCGGGTGCGTAAATCCGGGACGAAACCGTCGGGTTGAGGGACCGATCCAAGCATGAGTGGCTGAGCCTCGAAGGCTGCGGTACCAGCTCGTCGATGGCGGGGATCAATTCGATGGCGGATACAAACGCTGCGGCGACATCTCGCGTCTAATGTGCATGCCGCAAATCACGGCGGGTTTCAAACACAGTCACAGAGAGGAGAGTCGCAATGTCCACCACGATCAAGCAGTCGGTCAATCGTTTCAAATCAGTAGCCGCCCTGGCGCTCGGCGGTTGCCTGCTCGCCGGCGCACTGAGCGTCGCCCAGGCGGGACCGAAGACGGACTCCGTGCCGACCGTCGCCGTTGCATACGGTGATCTTGACCTCTCGTCCGAGGCCGGAAGCACGGAGTTGTACCGGCGCATCGTCGTTGCTGCGCATCGTGTGTGCCCGGCGGAAGATCTGCGCCAGCTCGGTCAGTTCACTGCGGCCCGAGCCTGTCAGGCTGCGGCGATCGCCCGAGCCGTGAACGGCGTCGACAGCCCGCAGCTTGCGGCGGTGTACGCGGCACGGGTCAAGCACGGCTGAGCTCCCGTGGCGCTCTTGCTCGAGCGTGGACGTGCATCGGAAAGCACGTCCACGCTCGCAGTAGGGCCGGGGCTCTATCAGGCAAGATCCTGCGGCTGCGGCTCCCGTGGGACCGATGACCCCTCATCGGAGAGCTGCCAGAAGATCCACGCCGAGACGGCGGTGATCAATCCAACGCAGATGAAGGTTGCATGGAACGCGGGCACCGCATGGGCTGGTCCGGAGCCGAACACGTCGACGAAGGTGGCGAGGAGTCCGCCCGCGGCGGCCACACCGAGGCTCATCGACAGCATCTGCACCATCGAGAGCAGACTGTTGCCGCTGCTGGCCCCGGCACCGCCAGGTCCTTGAGCGTCACCGTGTTCATGGCGGTGAACTGCATCGAGTTCACGACGCCGAAGAGCGCCAGCTGCATGAGCTCGACCCACAGCGGCTGTTCGCGCGAGATCAGCGCGAAGCTCGCCATGGCCGAGCCCACCAGCACGGTATTGACGACCAGCACTGCGCCGGTAGCCGACGCGCGTGATCAGCGGCGTCACGATCCGCTTCGACAGCATGGCCGCGAGCGACGTCGGCAGCATCATCATGCCGGCATGAAAGGGCGTGTAGCCGAGGCTCACCTGCAACAACAGCGGGATCAGGTACGGCATGCTGCCGCTGCCCAGCCGCGCGAACAGATTGCCGAGCAGACCGATGCTGAAGTGTCGGAGTCTGGAACAGCTCGGGCGAGAACAGCGGATGGGGCCGCTGCGCGGCGCGCAGCCAGTACGCCGCGAGGCTGGCCAGCCCGAAGACCAGCAGCACCAGCACCGTCGCGTGCTGCAGGTTGCAGTTCGGAGAGGCCGTCCAGCGCCAGCGAGATCGCGACCATGCCCAGCGCCAGCAGGCCGATAGCCGGCGAGATCGAAGCGGCGGCACATGCGGCACGCGCTGTCGGGCATGTAGACAGACGTGGCGAGGCACCGACGAGCCCGATCGGCATGTTGATCAGGAAGATCCAGTGCCAGGAGGCGATCTCCACCAGCCAGCCGCCGAGCGTCGGACCGATCAGCGGGCCCGATCAGGCCGGGGATCGCGACGAAGCTCATCGCCGGCAGCAGCTGTCTCGCGCGGAAAGGCGCGCAGCACCGCCAGCCGTCCGACGGGCAGCAGCATCGCGCCGCCCGCGCCCTGCAGGACGCGAGCGGCGACAGCTGCGGCAGGGTGTGCGAGGCCGCGCAGCAGGAGCGAGCCGACCATGAAGAGAACGATGGCGCTCAGGAAGGCGCGCCGCGTGCCGAAGCGGTCGGCGAGCCAGCCGGAGGCCGGAATCAGCATCGCCATGGTCAGCGCATAGGCGATCACGACCGACTGCATGCGCAGGGGCTTCTCGCCCAGGCTGGCCGCCATGGCGGGCAGCGCCGTGTTGACGATGGTGGTGTCCAGCGTCTGCATGAAAAAGCCGGCCGCGACGAGCCACAAGAGCAGATTGAGTGATCGCTCGCGGCTCATCGATCCCCGGTGCGGGTGTCGGTCATCCGCGCGCGCAGTGCCTCGAGTGAGCCTCGCCACCACTCAGCGGCGCGCTGCAGGGTCGCGTGCTCAGGAAAGCCGTGGCGTGCGGCATGCCGCTGGGGAATGCTGTCCCAGGCACGATGCTCGATCGACACGCGCGTCTCGGGTCCGACCGCCTCGAAGAGCACTTCCACCTCGGTTGACTGCTCAGGAGTGAAGCTCGCCTGCCGCCAGCTGAAGAGCAGGCGGCGTCCGGGCTCCCACGCCGTGATGCGGCCGATCTCGAACTCGCCACCGCCTCGGGAGCGTCGCGAACAACCGGCCGCCGATGCCGGGCTCGAACCTGAGTTCACCGTCACCCTCGGCCGTCACCTGGAACAGCCCGCTCGGTTTCCACCACAGTGCAATCTCGCTGCGTGAAGACATCGAACGCGGTCAGCGGATCGGCAGGCACGCGCACGGCCACGTAGACTTTGGAGCTCACGAGAGTCGGCTTATTTGCGGCTCTTGTGCAGATGGGCCTTGAAGGCCAGCAATTGCCGCGCCCAGAGCGCCTCGGTCTCCGTCAGCCACGCTTTCAGATCCGCCATGGGTTCTGGCCTCAAGCGATAAATGCGAACGCGCGAATCGAGCTCGTCGCGATCTTCCTCGACGATCCCACACGCGCGCAACGTTCTCAGATGGCGGCTCATGCCGGGGAAGGAAATGTGCACCGCCTCGGCAAGCTCGCCCGCCCGGCGCGGACGCTCCCGCAGCAGATCGACGACCCGCCTGCGGTGCGGGTCGGCGAGGGCGGCGAGCGTGCGATCGAGCGCCTCGGCGCTCACGTGAGGGTGGTGTAGCGGAACCCTGTCGTGCGCTCCATCTCGTCTTTGGAGACCTCTCGTACGGTCTGGGTGAAGGTCCAATAATGACCCTCGAGATCGACGGCCCCGTAGCAGCGATCGCCGTAGAACTGATCTGCGGGTTCGTTGAGGATTTTTGCGCCTGCCTCGCGGGCTCGGGCGCAGTGCTCATCGATACCGTGCTCGACGCGCACATGCAGTCGCTGGGTGTTCTTGCCGCCCACCGAGACCGGACTCTTGGTCCACTCGAAATACTCGCTGCCGATCATGACGACGCCGTTGCCGTGAGTCATTTCGGCATGAACGATGTTCCCGGCCTTGTCGGTCAGGACCTCGCTCACCTCGAAGCCAAAGGCCTTCTGCAGCCACTTGAGCGCGGCACGATTGTCGCGATAAACCACCGAAGGGATGAACGTCGGCCGAGTCGGAGTTGAAGTCGCCATGAGTGTCACTCCTTTTATTAATCTATAAGTTAATATTTAACTACAAAGATAAATATATCGTCAAGCCCGGGCGGTTGACAGCCGCCGACCGAGAGCCAAGAGTCCCCTTCCTGGCTTTGGAGTCCCCAGATGAGCATTAGAACCCTGACGGCGGGCGGTGTCGCGACGATCGAGATCGCGCGGCCCGAGAAAAGAAACGCGCTGACACTGTCGATGTACGAGGCGATGCTGGCCGCGGTGCAAGCCGCGCGCTCGGATCCCACCGTGCGCTCGCTTCTCATCACCGGGCAGCCCGGTGTCTTTACGGCGGGGAACGATCTCGAGGATTTCCTGAAGCGCCCACCCGTGGGCGAGGACTCACCCGTTTTCCGGCTCATGAGAGAATTCTCAGCCTGCGACAAGCCGATCATCGCCGCGGTGACGGGCGTGGCCGTGGGAATCGGCGTCACCATCCTGCTGCACTGTGATTTCGTCTACGTGAGCTCCGAGGCGCGCCTGGCCCTGCCCTTCGTGAGCCTGGGTCTCGTCCCCGAGTTCGGCTCGAGCTGGCTGCTGCCGCGGCTCATGGGACATGTTCGCGCCGCGGAGAAGCTGTTGCTGGGCGACCCGTTCACGGCATCAGAGGCCGTCGAGCTCGGTCTTGCCAATGCGGCGCTGCCACCCACAGAGGTGCTGCCGCACGCACGGGCCGTCGCGGAACGCTTCAACGCGTTGCCACCCGGAGCGGTGCGCGCGACCAAGCGTCTCTTGAGCGGCCCGCTGCGCGAATCGGTTCAGCAGGCGATGCAGACCGAGGGGAATGTTTTCATCGAGCGGTTGAGCAGTCCCGAGGCGCGCGAGGCACTGCAAGCCTTCCTGGAGAAGCGCAAACCCGATTTCAGCAAGGTGTCCTCATGAGCACGCCCACGCGCACCCTTTCGGGCCGCACCCTTTTCATCACGGGCGCATCGCGCGGCATCGGACTTGCCATCGCGACTCCGCGCGGCGCGCGATGGCGCCAACGTCGTCATCGCCGCGAAGACCACCGAGCCGCACCCCAAGCTGCCGGGGACGATCTCACGCGCCGCGGCGGAGATCGAGGCAGCTGGCGGGCAAGCGCGCTGCCCGTGCAGTCGGACATCCGCGACGAGGCGGCAGATCGCGGCGGCCGTGCGCGCAGGCGTGGCAGCGATTCGGCGGCATCGACATCCTCGTGAACAACGCGAGCGCGATCAGCCTCACCGGCACGAGCGCGACGCCGATGAAGCGCTACGACCTCATGCATTCCGTGAATGCCCGGGGCACGTTGCCTGTACCCAGGCCTGCCTCGCCGAGCTCACGAAGAGTGCTCAGGCAGGACGTAACCCCCACGTGCTCAACCTCTCACCGCCGCTGTCGATGCAGCCGCGCTGGTTCGGCCCGCACGTCGCCTACACCATGGCGAAGTACGGCATGAGCATGTGCATGCTCGGTCATGGCGGCCGAGTTCGCGCTCGATCGGGATCGCCGTCAACAGCCTGTGGCCGCGCACGGTCATCGCGACCGCAGCGCTGCAGATGATTCCAGGAATCGACGTGAAGAAAAGCCGCCGTCCGGAGATCCTCTCGGATGCCGCGTGGCTCATCTTGACCAGCGATGCGCGTACGACGAGCGGCAACTTCTTCATCGACGATGAGATTCTCGCCCGACACGGTGTGACCGATCTGGACCGTTACGCCGTCGTGCCCGGAACGCGCGATTTCATCCCGGATTTTTTCGTCGACTGAGGCCGGCGCACATCGAGACGCAGGGGCTTCGCCACTTCATCGAGCGCTATCCGCGCCTCTTGGTGCTCACCGGCGCGGGTTGCAGCACCGAGTCCGGCATACCCGACTACCGCGATGCGCAGGGCGGCTGGAAGCGCGCGCAGCCTGTCCTCTTTCAGGCCTTCATGCGCGATGTGGCGGTTCGGCGCCGCTACTGGGCTCGCAGTTTCATCGGCTGGCCGCGGTTTGACCGTGCGCGTCCCAATGCGGCCCATCACGCGCTCGCGCACCTCGAGCGCGAAGGGCGGATCGAAAAACTCATCACTCAGAACGTCGATGGCCTGCATCAGGCGGCCGGCAGTCACGAGGTGATCGACCTGCATGGTCGTCTGGAGCACGTGCGTTGCATGGACTGCGATCTGCGACTGCCACGAACCGAGCTGCAGACCCAGCTCACACAGCGAAATGGGTCGTGGCAGTCGCTTGAGGCCGCGGCGGCGCCCGACGGCGATGCGGATCTTGAGGCGCTGGATTTCACAAGCTTCGAGGTTCCCGCCTGTCCCGCGTGCGATGGGACGCTGAAGCCGGACGTCGTCTTCTTCGGTGAAAGCGTTCCCGTCGAGCGCGTGCGCAGGGCGATGAGGCATCTGACTGCGGCCGATGCCATGCTGATTGTCGGCTCCTCGCTCATGGTCTACTCGGGCTATCGCTTCGTGCAGAGCGCGGCCGCGCAGGGCAAGCCCATCGCCGCCATCAATCTCGGACGCACGCGCGCAGATGAGCTTTTGACGCTGAAAATCGTCGCATCCTGCGCACAGGCGCTCGGCTCGGTGCGCGTGCTAGAGTCTGCGCAATGAGCGCGCGGATGATTCGTCGCGGATCGAAGTCGCTGCGAGTGCTCGCCTTCGTCGCGGTGGGATGCGTGCTCTATGTCGGTCAGGTGGCGTTCATCCCGGTCGCCCTGGCGCTCTTCTTCGCGCTCCTTCTGTCACCGCCCGTTGGCCTGCTGCAGCGAATCGGCATCCCGCGGGGCCTGGCGGCGGTCATCGTCATCGGCGCGCTCCTCGCTGCGGGCGCGGCTGTGGTGGATGCGGTTTGGGCCCCGGCCACCGAGTGGTTCGCCCACGCCCCGCAGACACTGCGCAAGATCGATCAGCGTATTCGCCCCTTCCGTTCGGTCATCGCGCGCGTCGATGACCTCACGGCGCGCGCGGGCCGTCTGACCAGCGCTCCGAGTGCGAACGCACCGGCGGCCGCACCGCCCGCCAGAGCGGCGGCTCGACGGCGATCGCGATGACGCAGTCGGTCCTCGAGGCGTTCACGGTCATCCCCCTGACCTTGTTTTTCCTGGCGGGCGGCCCGGCGCTCCTTGCGCGCCTCGGTGCCACGTTCTCGGGCGATGGCGCCTCCTCCAAAGCACTGCAGGTCACCGAGGCGATCCGCAGCGAGGTAGGGCGCTATTACGCGACCGTGGCGCTGATCAATCTCGGTTTGGGGAGTGCCACGGCAGGTGTCGTTGCGCTCCTTGGAATGCCGAACCCGATCCTGTGGGGGACCCTTGCGGGACTGCTCAACTTCATTCCGTATTTCGGACCGATCACGACCGCCGTCATCCTCGCGGCCGCTGCCCTGGTCTCGATCAATACCCTCGGCGGGGCGCTTGCCGTTCCGGGAGCGTTCCTGGTCCTGCACGGCATCGAAAGCCAGATCGTGCAGCCGCTGCTCGTCGGCCATCGGCTCGATGTGAGCGCACTCATGATCCTGCTCGCCGTCTGGTTGGGGTTCTGGTTCTGGGGGGTGCCCGGAGTCATTCTGGCGGTACCGAGCCTCGTCGCGCTCAAGGTCGCAGCCGAGCACCTCGAGTCGCTCAGGCCCGTCCGGGACTTCCTGGCGACGAGTCCGAGATGGCGGGCGCCCCCCCTCAAGCGAACACGCGACGAGGCCGCCGAGGAAGCCGGTACCGCCTAGCGAAACTGCCTCACCGCCTCGAGCAGCCCCTGGAACCCCGCGTCGCTCACATCGAGGTGGAACACGAAGCGGATCAGCCGCCGGCCGATGCTCAAGGCGCGAATGTCACGCGCCGCGAGATATGTCAAAAAGCGCTGAGTGTCGAGCTCTTCGGCCAGTCTGAAAATGACGATGTTCGTCTCGACCGGCAGCACTTCGTGCACGTAGGGCAGGGGCTTGAGCTCACGCTCGAGGGTACGGGCCTTGCGGTGGTCATCGGCGAGCCGCTCCACATGATGATCGAGGGCATAAAGGCCCGCTGCAGCGAGGAAGCCCGCCTGGCGCATACCCCCGCCCATCACCTTGCGCAGTCGGTGTGCCTTCGCGATCCGATCGCGCGACCCGAGAAGCAGCGAACCCGCCGGCGCGCCGAGCCCCTTCGACAGGCACACCGAGATGGTGTCGAACATCTCGCCGAACTGTCGTGGCGTATCGCCGGTCACGGCGAGCGCATTGAAGAGCCGCGCGCCATCCAGATGCATGGCAAGCCCCTGCTCGTCACAGACTTTGCGGATGCGGCGGATCTCGGACAGGGACCAGCAGCAACCGCCGCCCTTGTTCACCGTGTTCTCGACGGCTGACGAGCCGCGTGTACGGCAGATGGGAATCATCGCGGCGGTTCACGTTCTCGCTCACCTGCTCGGCGGTAAAGCGGCCGTGATCGCCTTGCAGGAGCCGTGCGGATGCGCCTGAGTTGTAGGCGATGCCGCCGCCTTCGTACAGATAGACGTGCGAGAGTTGATCGCAGATCACTTCATCGCCCGGCTGCGTGTGCACCTTGATGCCGATCTGATTGGTCATCGTGCCGCTCGGGCAGAAAAGCGCGGCATCCATGCCGAAAAGCGCTGCGGCTTTGGTCTGAAGCGTATTGACGGTCTCGTCCTCGCCAAAAACGTCATCCCCCACCGAGGCCCGCATCATCGCATCGAGCATGGCAGGTGTCGGTCTCGTGACGGTATCGCTGCGTACGTCGATCATTTTTGGTCTCCGCAAATGCAGGCCTCAAATGGCTGCGGCCATGGGTGACGGTATATCATGAGGCGTGCCACCGAGCCCGCTTCGCACCACCTGGCCTTTGCTGCTCGGCATGGGTGTCCTCATGCTCGGTGCGGGCCTGCAGAGCACGCTCCTCGGACTGCGCGCGACGCTCGAAGGCTTTCCGACCCCCGTCACGGGTGTCGTGATGTCCTGCTACTACGTCGGCTATCTGCTCGGCACGACCGGCGCGCCCGTGCTGCTGCAAAAGGTCGGACACGTCAGGGTCTTCGCCGCGATGGCTTCCATCGCCTCCGTGGCCGTGCTCGCACAGGGCGCCTTCGTGAGTCCCATCCCTTGGGCCCTGATGCGTCTCATCTCGGGTGTGTGTTTCGCCGGCATCTACGTCGTCGCCGAGAGCTGGCTCAACGATCGCGCAAACCGCGCGAACCGCGGTCGGCTGCTCGCCATCTACATGCTGGTGCTGTACATCGGCCTCGGCGGCGCACAGTTCCTGCTCATCATTTCGAACCCTCGTACGCAAGATCCCTTCATGCTGGTGGCGGTACTCATCTCGCTCGCGCTCGTACCCATCGTGGTCTCGGCGCGGCAGACACCCGAGCGTCACGTGCCGAAGCGGGTCCACTATCGCGACCTGTATCGCAACTCACCGCTCGGCGTGGTCGCGGTCAGTGTGTCGGGATTGATCTCGTCCATCATTTTTTCGATGGGCCCCGTGTATGCGCGACTGACCGGCCTGAGCACTTCCGGCGTCGCGACCTTCATGGCGGTCAGCATCCTGGCGGCCGTGCTGACGCAATATCCGGTCGGCCGGCTTTCGGATCGAATCGATCGGCGGACCGTGATCGCGGCGGTGTGCACTCTTGCGACCATCGTTGCGGGCAGCATCGTCGCCATCGGAGATTTGCCGCGGGGCGTGTTTCTCTTGCTGTCGGCGGCATTCTCCGGCTTTGCGCTCACGCTCTACTCACTCGCGGTCTCGCACGTCAACGACAAGCTCGCGCCCGAGCAAATGGTCGCCGCCAGCAGTGCGCTTCTGCTTCTCAACGGCTCGGCTGCCGCCATCGGTCCGGTACTCGCCGGCAGTCTCATGGCGGGGTTCGGAACGGGTGCGTACTTCGCAGCGCTCGCCACGTTGACCGGCATGCTGACGATCTATGATTTGTGGCGCAAAGTCCGCAACCGGCCGGTGCCCGCGGAGCAAAAGGGTGTGTTCATCAGTGCGCAGCCACAGGCCATGACCGGACGCTTCGTGGGCTACGCCGGCCGAAACGGACATCACGCGCCACAAGATGGTTCGCCCGAGCGCGAGGCTTCCCAGTCCGGCTCGTCATCGCAAGCGAGCGCCACCAACGGACACGGCGCCGCGCACTGATGTGCGGCCGGTATATCCTGCGGCAGATCGCGCTCGCCGAGCGGATCTTCGGCCTCGAGCGCAATCTGTGGAGCTTCAAGGCGAGCTACAACATCGCACCGACCGTTCCCGTCCCGGTGGTGCGCACCCTGAGCGGCGTACGCGAAGGTGTCATGATGCGCTGGGGCCTGATTCCGTACTGGTGCCACGGTGAGCCGCCGAAATTCTCTGCCATCAATGCGACCATCGAGAAGCTCACGCTCAACGCCGCCTGGCGCGATCCCTGGGAACGCGGCCGGCGCTGCATCGTCGTCGCCGATGGCTTCTACGAATGGCACCTCGCAGCGGACGGTCGCAAGCAGCCCTTCCTGATTGAGCTCGCGGATCAGCCCGTGTTCGGCTTTGCAGGCCTGTGGGATCGCTCGGTGCGTGCGGACGGGACCGCCATCGAATCCTGCACGCTGATCACGCTTCCGGCGAACACCCTCATGGCTGAGATTCACAATGCCAAGAAGCGCATGCCGGCGATCCTCGCGGCAACGGACCACGCCGCGTGGCTTTCGGGCACGGCCGCAGAGGCGCAGGCGACGCTCCGTGCCTATCGCGACGATGCCATGCACGCCTATCGCGTAGGCCCGCGGGTCAACACGCCCAAGAACGACGACGCAAGCCTCATCGAGCCCTTGAGCGAGCCCTCCAGTGAGCCGCAAAGTGGGACGCTCGACTTTGGGGAAGACCCTGCATGTCGCGCCACGAAGTCCTGATCGTCGGGGCGGGTCCGACAGGCCTGACACTCGCGCTGTGGCTCGCGCAGTGGGGTGTCTCGGTGCGCATCATCGACAAAACTTCCGAGCCCGGCACTACCTCGCGAGCTCTCGCGGTGCAGGCGCGAACGCTCGAGCTCTACCGCCCGCTCGGCCTGACCGCGTCCGTTCTCGAGCGCGGTCATAAAGTCCCCGCCGTCAATCTGTGGGTTCGCGCGAATCGCGCCGCCCGGCTTCCCTTCGAGCAGGTCGGCGCGGAACTGACGGCGTACCCGTTTCTTCTGATCTTTCCGCAGGATGAGCACGAGCGGCTGCTGATCACGCGGCTCAAGGAGCTGGGCATCGAGGTGGAGCGTCGCACCGAGCTCCTGCGGTTCCAGGAACATGACGTTGGCGTCACCGCGCAGCTCGCGGGTGCGGATGGGAGCGAGGAAACCTGCGAGGTTCGCTACGTCGCAGGCTGTGACGGTGCCCGCTCTCGAGTGCGCGAGATCGTGGGCGTCGGCTTTCCGGGCGGCACGTACCGACAGGTCTTCTATGTCGCTGACGTCGATGCATCCGGTCCAGCGCTCAACGGTGAGCTGCATATCGATCTTGATGAGGCAGACTTTCTGGGTGTTTTTCCTTTGAAAGGGGAGGGTCGGGCGCGATTGGTCGGCACGGTGCGCGATCAGAGGGCCGAACGGGCCGACACGCTGCGATTCGAGGACGTGAGCGACCGTGCGATCGAGCATCTCAAAGTCAGCGTCCGACGGGTCAACTGGTTCTCGACCTACAACGTCCATCACCGCGTCGGCCAACACTTTCGCAAAGGACGCGCGTTTCTGCTGGGCGATGCCGCGCATATTCACAGCCCGGCCGGAGGTCAGGGCATGAATACCGGCATCGGAGATGCGGCAAATCTGGCCTGGAAACTCGCGATGGTGCTTCGAGCTCGCGCTCCGGATGAGTTGCTCGACAGTTATGAGTCAGAGCGCATCGCTTTTGCGCGCCGCCTCGTTGCGACCACCGATCGGGTTTTCACGCTTGCAACGGCCGACGGTCCCATCGCGACACTGGTGCGCACCCGGCTCGCACCGCTCATCGCGCCGGGTGTACTCGGAATCGAGGCCGCGCGCGAGTTCCTGTTCCGCACGGTCGGACAGCTGACACTCAATTACCGCGACAGTCCAATCAGTCAGGGCAGGGCCGGCGCGGTGCATGGCGGGGATCGCATGCCCTGGGTGGCACTGGACGGGCATGACAACTACGAGACGCTGCCGAGCGCGGCCTGGCAATGCGAGGTGTACGGAGCGGCCGCGGAGCCGCTGACGCGCTGGTGCCGCGAACAGAATCTGCCGCTGCGCCTCTTTCGCTGGCAACCGGGGCTCCCGGTCGAGCGTGACGCCGCGTATCTGCTGCGCCCCGATGGCTACGTTGCGCTCGCCGCCTCGAAGAATGCGGCCGAATCGCTCGCGCGCTATACCGCCGAACACCGACTCACGGTGGGACGATGAAGACGGTCGCGCGGCGAATCGAGCCGAGCGAGGCGCCGCCCCCGGGCTTTTCGATCGCGACGTAGAAAAGCTCGGTGTGCTTGCGCGACGGATTCGTGAGGATCGGCACCTTCAGGCGCAGCGTGTCGACTCCGTCCGGCACGCGTGCAAGCTTCGATGACACTGAGACGTAGTCTCGTCCGGGTCGCGCCCCCGAGCCTTGCGTCCACCAGCGAAAGCTCACATCGCCCGTTGCGCCCCCGATGCGCTGCACTTCAATCTCGACACTGCGGCGTCCCGGAAGCACGACGTAGCGTGTCGCCGACAGGCTGATCTCACCCGGCTCGACGATCGTCTCCGGAATGGGCGGTGCCGGGGCGGGCAGCGGCGGTGGCGGAGCCCGGTGCGCCGGGAGCTCCTGGAGCGCACGCGTGGCGCCCATGCCAAGGAGCAACGCCGCAACCACGGCGATCTGCGAGGGACGGATCGACCATCGGCGAGCTCGCTGGCTCCAGCGCGCCCAATTGACGCGCAGGTGCAGCATGCGGCTCCAGGCCGCCAGATTCAGGCGAGGCTCACGCGGCTGGCGTCGCGCAGCGCCCAACTCATGTTGCGCGCTGCGCAGCGCCGCGCGTGTGCGGCGTCCATATTCAACGAGGACACTGATGCGCTTGCGGTAGCGTTGCAGTTTCGTGCGGGCGCTCAAAAGCTCGAGGCGCAGCACGCGGATATCCTCCGCCAGCGCTCTGCGCTCTCCCGATCGGCGCGCAATCGTTGCAACGGTGCGTCGTCCTGCGGGCCGCGGCCAGACGCTCGTGCGCTTGGTCGCCGTCTCGGTCATGAGCGCCACGTCGGGCACACCGAGCGCGTGGCGCTCGATCCGCTGTCTCAATGTCTCGAAGAGCTCTGCCGACAGCTTGCCACGGCGGTGATATTGATCGATCACGGAGAGCGCATCCCAAGCCGCGTCGGGCGCTGCATCGCACAGAGCGGGAAGCTCATCCAGGAACTCTGTTGCGCTGCATTCCCCGCGAACTAGGGCATGAACTCTTTCTTCTAGCTTTTCGTTCATACCGGAATCCTGTTTACACCCACTCCTTGGCGCAGCACAAACGATTGGTGACATAATCACCGGCGAATCGCCTGCAAATAAGTCGGATGCAAATCGGTCTCGGAAAACGCACGCGCACTTGGACGATCGGCGTTCTGCTGATCGCGCTCATATGGCGCGCGTTGATACCTCCCGGTTTCATGCCCAAGAGCGGCGGGCTGCTCGCCGTTGAGATCTGCCACGCGGGCTTCCCCACGCCGCCTTCGCATCACAACGAAGGTGACAACAAAGGACATGTCGAGCACTGCCTGTTCGCAAGCGCTGCCGCAGCCCCGCTGCCGCACTCAAGTTTCAGCACGGCACTGATCATCCCGACTAAGCTCTTCCGGGCCGATGGCGCTTCACGCCACGTCCCCGTTGAGCGCATTCACATCCCCGAACCTCGCGGTCCTCCCTCGCTCTTTCCGAGTTCTCGCTGATTCCAGTCACCAGCGCTCGCTGAAGAACGGGAGAGTTTCATGCCTGTTCCGTCCGGGCCGCTCGGGCGTTGGCGCTGCGCGCCACGCCCGTGCGGATACGCCTTATGGCTCATGCTCGTGGTGCTGCCGCAAGCACACGCTGCCGCCGCAGCGAGCCTGCGCGGCATCGTGCAGGGGATTCAATCAAAGCCGCTCGCGGGTGCGACGGTCACGCTCGCCGCGGCGCTGTCACAGTGGCGCGAAACGGCCCGCACCGCAGAGGACGGCACGTTCGTCTTTGCCACCGTTCCACTCGGTGACTACGTCTTGAGCGTGGCGTATCCGGGTTATGTCGCGGCGAGCCGGCGGCTGACCGTGGGTTCGGGATTTGCGCTCGAGGAGCGCATTCAGCTTTCGAGCTCCCTTGAGACGGTGACGGTCAGCGCAGCGCCGCTGGCCGAGGCGCTCGAGTCGGCGACGCCGACGACGCTCGTGAGTCGCGATGACATCGCGCGCACCCCGGGAGCCGATCGCAGCAACAGCCTCGCGATGATCACCGACTTCGTCCCGGGCGCCTATTTCGTTCATGACCAGCTGCACGTGCGCGGTGGCCATCAGACGACCTGGGCGCTCGACGGCGTCGAGATCCCCAACACCAATATCGCGAGCAACCTCGGTCCGCAGATCGATCCGAAGGACATCGCCTATCTGGAGGTTGAAAGGGGCAGCTATGAAGCCGACGAAGGTGATCGCACCTATGGCGTATTCAACGTGGTCCCGCGTACCGGCTTTGAGCGTCAGGATGAAGCAGAGGTGGTCGCAAGCGGCGGCAACTTCTCGCAGACCAACGACTATCTCAGTGTCGGCAGTCATACCGACCGGCTCGCCTACTACGCGAGCGTGAATGCGAACCGCAGCGATCTTGGCATCGAGCCCCCCGTATCGCAGGTCATCCACGATGCCGAGAGCGGATATGGGGCCTTTGCGACGCTCGTGTTCAATGCGGGACAGCAAGATCAGCTGCGCTTCGTGAGCTCGGTCCGACGCGACAGCTATGAGATCCCGCAGGCGCCCGGTGACCCGGCGGACGACATCGAGCACGAGGCCGACGCGTTCGCGATCCTATCGTGGGTCATACCTTTGATCCTGATGCGGTGCTCACGAGCGCCGTGTTCTACCACTACAACCGCGCCGACCTGGATGCGGCGCCCAAGGATTTTCCGATCAGCACCACGGCTCAGCGCGCATCGACACCTATGTCGGCGGCCAGCAAACCTTGCGCCTGCATTGGAATCGCAATGATCTGCAGCTTGGGGTCATGGGCTTTGCTCAGCAGGACCAGCAGCGTTTCGATGTACTCTTCAATGACGGCAGCAATCCGGCCATCCATCAGGGTTTGAGCCCCTCCGGCGCCCTGGAAGTGGCGTACATCGAGGACCAGTTCAAACCCACGCGCTCGCTCACGCTCAACGCGGGTTTACGCCAGAGCCATTTTTCGGGCGGCATCGACGAGAATGCGACCAGTCCCCGCGTCGGTATCAGCCTCGCGCTGCCGCGCGTGAACTGGGTGCTGCGGGGTCTCCGGTCAGTTCTATCAGCCGCCGCCGCTTGCGACGCTTTCCGGACCGCTGCTGCAATACGCCAGCGCGAGCACGCTTGGCTTTCTGCCTTTGCATGGCGAGCGCGACGAGGAGCGCCAGTTCGGAGTCAGTATCCCGCTGTCAGGCTGGATGATCGATGTCGATCGCTTTCGCACGCAGGCTGCGAATTTCTTCGACCACAATCCGATCGGCAACTCGAACGTCTTTCTGCCGCTGACGATCGATGGCGCCGTGATCCGCGGGATTGAGCTGACCGTGCGCTCCCCCAAGCTGTGGGACCGTGCACGGCTGCATGCGGCTTATTCCAATCAAACTGCGAACGGCTCCGGCAGCATCAACGGGGGACTGACGGATTTCAGTCCACCTCAAGGAACCTTTGCGCTGGATCATGACCAGCGCAACACCGTGAACGTCGGCATGGATGCGGATCTGCCGCAACGGACGTTCGGCTCGTTCAACCTGTATTACGGTTCCGGCTTCGCGAACGGCAGTGCACCGCCGAGTCATCTACCAAGCCACGTGAGCCTGGATCTGACCATCGGCCGGTGGATCAGCCGAAGCCTGTCGCTTTCATTGACGGTGCTGAATCTCGCGAACCGCCGCCTGCTGCTCGACAACAGTCTGACGTTCGGTGGGGTCCACTATGACGACCCACGAGAGATCTATGCGCAGGTGCACTATCGCTTCGGGTACTGAGCTTCGCCGGGGGAAGACTCCTCGAGGGCGCGCAGCCGCTCACTGATCTCATGAGCCGATTCTTCGAGCTTACGCGCCTCGCGGATGCGGCCGGCGCGGCGCAGTTGCTGAGCGTCTTCGAGCAGTTCTTTGTGGCGCTGTTCGCATTCAACCTGCAGGCGAAAGCGCTCGTAGGAATTCATTCCAGCATTCTACGCTGGGACTGTCGCGGTCAAGTTTCAGTTGCAAAAACAGTCACTTATGAAGTATTTCTCGACACGTGCAGCATGCGCGCGCAGCTGATGTAGCCGACCCGGGCGTACACGCGCGCTTCATCTTCACGCGCCGCCATCAGGAAGGGATGCTCGAGGCCGCGCCGCAGTGAGTGCTCGGCAAGGGCTGCGACGATGCGTGAGCCGATGCCACGGCGCCGAGCCGATGCGCGCACGCCGACCGCCGCGATCTCCGTGACGTTGCACCAGGGTGCGCTGTACAGACCTGCGCCCAAAGCCTCGCCCGTCGCGGCAGCGCGCGCGAGTACGACGGCACCTCCGCGCTCGATGAGCAGGGTGAGGCGCGCTACGTCCGCGGGTGTCGTGAGGGGCTCCCCGTAGGCGTCGTTCTGGACTTGCGCCACCGCCTCGAGATCGGCTGGAGCGGTCACGAACTCCAACGTGTGATCCTGACCGTTGACTGGAGTGGTCAGTCCGAGATGACCGAGAACCATCAATTGCAGGGACGCCTCTTCGATGAATCCTTCGGCGGCCAACGCGGGCCAGACCGCGGGTGCGAGATCCTCGACGTACTCGAGACGCGGGATGCGCCGTCGCTGCCGAAACGCCTGGACGAGCGCGCGAGTTTCCGCGACGGTTGGCTGCGCCCCATCGATGGGCAGAGCGTAGTTGCGGAAGCGATTGTCGCTGTCCGGATCGAACCTCAGCAGAAAGGGACCGACCCGCGCATGTGCGGTGCGGCTTTCAATGTCGGCTCTAAGATAGTCGACGATGTCAGCTGCCGGATGGCGCAAGACGGTCACGCTGCCCGAATGATCAAGACGCCTGCTGCAATCGCGACGGCCGCGAGCGCACGTACCCGAGTGACTCGCTCGTGAAGAACGAGGGCACCGAGGACGGTGCCGAACAGGATTGAAGTCTCGCGCACAGCCGCCACCGCCGCAACGGGCGCACGGGTCATCGCCCACAGCGCGACAGCGTAAGAGGTCAACGAGCACGCGCCTCCGATGAGTCCAATGGGTAGCTGGCCGCGCCACGAGAACCCTGCGCCGTACACGCGCCAGCGAAGGGCGGCCCACGCGGTCCAGGGGATCGCGATGAGCGCGAACAACCACAGACTGTAGGCCGCTGGCTGACCGCTCACGCGCACGCCGACGCCGTCGATCGTCGTGTAGATCGCGATCACGAGCGCGTTCAGCAAAGCCAGGCGCGTCGCCCGCGAGGAATGCTGGCGCGAGTGTGCATCAAAGATGAGGGACAGGATGCCGGCGGACACTGTTGCGATGCCGACAACGAGTGGCAGCGACAGCCGCTCACCGATGAGTGTGACACTCCCGATTGCGACCAGTAGCGGCGCCGTGCCGCGCATGAGCGGATACGCGTGACTGAAATCACCGACTCGATAGGCCGCCGCGAGGAGGACCCCGTAGATAAACTCCGTCACGGTAGAGGCTGCAATGTATGGCCAGCTCGCCGGGGCGGGTCCCTGCAGCCAGGGCAACATCAGGGCGGCAAGCAATCCCGCACCGATGTAGACCGATGCCGTCGCAAGCTGCGTGTTCGGCCGCGACTTGATGAGCAGGTTCCAGCTCGCATGCAGCACAGCGGCCGCGAGAACGACGACCAAAACACCCAGCTTCATTGCGCGTGCGACCTCCCTCGAGCGCGGAAGTTTATCTTTTTCTGTGTCAGAATCGGCGCATGTCGAGGAATCGCCAGACGGGCCTTACAGCAGGCGTGCGATGCGTGTTGCCGCTTCTGATCTGCGCAGCCTGCGGCGCAGCGGATGATCCGACGGTCGTCACCCGATCGAAAGAGGCAGTGAAGTCGGTTGAGAATGCTGCGCAGCAAGCCGGCGATGATGCCAAAGCGGCCGCCAGCAAGGCCGCCGATCAGGCTAAGGGCGCGGCCAAGGACGTCGCCGACTCTGCGCGCAAGACGGGCCAGGATATTGCGGATGCCGCCAAGAAGACCGCGAACGACGCGGTTGATGCCGCAAAAAAGGCTGGGAGCGAGGCTGCTGGGGCCGCAAAAAAGACGGCGAGCGATGTCGCGGGTGGCGCCAAGAAGGCCGGTAATGATGCGGCCGATGCAGTCCAAAAGCATTAGAACGATCTCGACGCTCGCCGTTCTTTGGGCGGCTGCGCTGGGTCCATTCGTATCAGCGACAGCCCAGGCAGCCGAGCCCACACCATTGAAGGTGTACATCTCCGTCGACATGGAGGGGATTGCCGGGGTCGTGACTGCCGATCAGCTTCTGCCGAGTGGCTTTGAATACGAGCGATTTCGCCGCTTCATGACCGATGAGGCCGTCGCCGCCGCGAAGGCAGCGATTGCAGCCGGAGCGGTCGAGGTGCTCGTGAGCGACTCACATGGGAACGGCGAGAGCCTGCTGATTGAGTCCTTTCCGAAGCAGGTTCGGCTGGTGCGCTCCTGGCCGCGGCATGGCGGCATGATGGCGGGGCTCGATTCCGGATTCGCTGCGGCCTTGTTCGTGGGCTACCACGCTTCCACCACGAACCCACACGGAGTGCGCGCTCACACCTTCTCGAGCGCAACGTTCACTCGGGTGGCGCTCAATGGCAAGCCCGTCACCGAGGGTGAGTTCAATGCCGCCTACGCGGGCGATCTCGGAGTGCCGGTCATCTTCGCCTCGGGAGATGATGCCGCGATGGCCGAGATCAAGGCGAGTCTCGGCGATCTCGAGACCGTGGTGACGAAGCGGTCGTTGGGATTTCATTCCGCGGACTCGCTCGTGCCAGCTGCAGCGACCGAACAGATCTACGCGGGCGTCACGAACGCGATGACTCGGCGAGGCGAACGTCGGCCCTATCACATCACACACCCCGTGACGCTCGAGGTGTCGTTCAAGAATTACATGCCGGCCGAGCTACTGACCTATCTGCACGCGGTCGAGCGCGTCGACTCGCACACCATTCGCTTCAAAGGTCGCGACATGGCAGAGGTCTCGGACTTCCTGGACTTCATCGACCGGTATTCGCCAGAGCTTGCGCCCTGAGGCGAGGACGCGGGCTTAATCCGCGAGCGGATCCGGCCGCACTTGGAAATGGACGACCAGGGGCTTCGTGCCCTTGCCGCCCTCCTTGAGCCAGGGCGTGCGATCGCCGCTCGTGACCCAAAGCCCGCGTCCCTTCCAGCCGGCCTTCGCATCATCGATGCGTCCATCGAGGCCCTTGGCATAGAAACCCAATGGATACGGAATGCGCAGCGTGACGAACTTGCCCGCGACGAGCGCGTGCAATCCATCGAAGAGATTCCCCGTCGCGATCGGCACGTTGGCGCCGAGTCCCGCAGTATCGTGCTGGTCGACCCAGGTGTAGTAGCTCGACTCGACGCTGAAGCCAGGCACGCTCGAGAAGCTGGGTCCGGGCAGCGGGAAGAAGCTCCAGCCCTCCGGGCACTGATCGCCTGTTGCCTTGGGTCCGTTCAGAGGTCCATGGCACTTGCGTCGATCGAAGCTGCCCAGATGCCCGCTCGCGAGTGATACCCAAACGACGCCGGTTGCAGTCGATATCCGCGCCCCTGATCCCGAAGCCCGGGAGCGGCACGTTGTAGAGCTCGCTCAATTGAGTGCGCGGATCGAACCGCAGGATCGATCCCCGGGTAACGAAATGCGACCGAGCCCCAGATCGAGCCATCCGCCGGATTCGGCATGACGGCATAGAAGCCCGCTGAGATCCGCGTGTCGTGTGCGGCGTCCGTGGGTTGGCCCGGCTCGCTCCAGGCATCGAGCTTGCCGTTGCCGTTGGTGTCGAGGACGAAGGGTGCCCAGCCTTGCGATGCCGCGGCATCGCCGGTCGCATCGAACTTCCTGGTATTCACCCAGCCGACGACATCCCGGCTGCCGCTGAACCACAGCGTGTTGTCGGCGTCCGCGGCGAACTGCAGATGGTGGGTGCCAAAGCACGTATCTACGAACGCGTAGTGACCGCTCTTCGGGTCGTACACGGCAGCCTGGCGCTCCGACTTGTCGAGCGGGAAGCGCTGCGCAGAGGGCTGGGTCGAGCCCTTCTTGCAAAACGCCGGATTGTCGTCCGCGCGGATGCGCGCCGTGTACCACACGCGCCCGCCACGATCGAGCATGGGGTTGTGGACATTGGCCTTGCTGTCCCAGATGCGCTCCGTGCCCCAAGTGGGCGAGGGCGCTACGACGGGATCATCATGCGTGCTCGGTGTATTCGCATCGCGCACCGGTGCTTTGAATGTCGTCGCAACGTTGTGTTGTGGATCCAGAATCGGAAGATCATCGGTGCTGAGCTCGGCCGACCCGTAGAGGCGACCATAGCCGTTCACGGTCGGGTGACGGCGATCGGTGCCTGCGAGATCGTGCAGATAGGATTTCGGGCTTGCCCAATCGCGCACTGTCGCGACGACGTTTCGTTCGAGACCCGAAGGCCGCGCGGGCTTCGTGCTCGGCAGCTCGCCGGCGGCAATGCGATCGGTCCAGTCACCGAAATACTTCAGTGGCACTCCGCCCAGCAACCCCGCGGCGATGCTGACCATCTGTCCACCGGCTTGCCCCGACTGAATGCGGCGCGTCCAGGCTGCTTGCGAGGAATTGAATTTGCCGAGGCTCGCGGGCAGCGTACGCGTGGCGAGGTTGCCCAGCTGATGACAACCGATGCAGCCCATGTTCTTGATCCACATGAGGTAGGCGTTGCGTCCGCCCGGGACGTGCGCCACCTCGGCGTCCGAAGGAATCTTGAGCATCGCGTACCAATAGGCTGCCGGGTACACCTTCGCCGCCGTCGCCGCATCCGGCGCCAGAACGGCTTGCAAGTTGAGCGTTGCGCCGGGCGAAGCCGCAACCCTGGCCGAGTCGGCGAGACCATAGCCGCGCACCCACACGCTGTACTTCGCCTTCGGCAGCTCGGGGATCAGATAGCGGCCCGCATCATCCGTGACGACGATCTTGGCGTAGCGCGTCGCAAAATCCTGGGTCTCGGCGATGACCCAGACGCCCGCCTCAGGCCCGGCACTGCTCCTGACGACACCGCCGATCGAGTCGGGCTTGACCTGCACGCGCGGCGGCTGGGCTTGTGCGCTCGCCGCACTGATGAGAGTGAACGCTGTTACGGCTGCGAAGAAAGCGCGCGTCCCGTTCATTCCCAGACTATAGCAGCATCGCTGCCGCGACCGCTTCTACGCGAGTGCGACGGCGCGAATCACCAAGCCCGCGAGCAGTGCGCCGACGACCGGTCCAACCACCGGAATGAGTGCGTAGTCCCATTCCGAGCTTCCTTTGCCTGCGATCGGCAGAAGCGCATGCATGATGCGCGGACCCAGATCGCGTGCAGGATTGATCGCATAGCCCGTAGGTCCACCGAGTGACAAGCCGATGGACCAGACCAGGAATCCGACGAGCAGCGGGCCGGAGCCGGAAGGGAGGCCGGCCGGAGAAACGCGATTCGAGTAGATGGCTGCCGCGACGAATACGAGCACGAACGTGCCGATAGCCTCGCTCAGGACGTTCGCTGGCAGGCGCCGGACCGCTGGAGCGGTGCAGAAGCATGCGCGCTTGCCGATCGCATCGTCGGTGACTTCCCAGTGAGGCAGGTAGTGCAGCCACACGATGGTCGCGCCGATCATCGCGCCCAGAACCTGACCTGCGATGTATACGGGCACGGGCGCCCAATCGTCCCGTTGCGGCCGCCACTCCCAGGCTCACGGCGGGATTCAAGTGTGCAGGCGCACCGAGCGCCAGGGCCGTAAAGACGCCGGCCATGACGGCGAAGCACCACCCCGCCGTGATGACGATCCACCCTGAGCCATGGCCGAACGACTTTTGCAGTACCACACAGGCGACGACGCCGTTGCCGAGCAGGATCAGGACGGCCGTCCCCGCAAGCTCGCCCCAGAAGGCAGAGTGCATGTCGTCCCCCTAAGTTTTTAGTGTCCCCGTCGGGGATGGTGGAAACCCCTCGCCTTCAGGCGAAGGAAAGGATCGTGTAACTTGGTCGAGTGCGACACTACCGGCTGGGAGCGCACACGAAAAGCGACCTCAAGGTCCACCTCGTGTGGGTGCCGAAATACCGTAAACAGATCCTCACCGGGGAGGTCGCGGTTCGTGTGCGCGACCTGATCAGGCAGATCGCTATCGAGCACGAGCTGGAGATTATCTCTGGCAAGGTCGCACGAGACCATGTTCACGTCTTTCTGAGCTACCGACCGACCCAGAAAGTCAGTCAGATCATGCAATGGCTGAAGGGTACGAGCTCGCGGGTGCTCCTGCAGGAGTACGCGCATCTGAGAAAGCGGCTGTGGGGTCGGCATCTGTGGGCTCGCGGTTATCTGGCGGTCAGCTCCGGGACCATTACGGATGAGATGATCAAAGCGTACATCGATGAACAAGAGGGAGAGCAAATTGCGGATGACAGTCGATTTCCAATCGACCCCTCTTGAACCCCTCGCCTTATAGGCGAGGGTTGTTCAGTTGCTGTTGTTCGGTGCCTTCACTCGATCCAGTCGAGTGAGCGTGCGACGGCCTTTTGCCAGGAGCGATAAAGCCGTCCGCGCGTCGCTGTATCCATCTTAGGCGTCCAGCGTCGATCCGTCTGCCAGTTCGCGACGAGATCATCGCTCCCATTCCAATACCCGGTCGCGAGCCCGGCCGCATAGGCGGCGCCGAGTGCCGTCGTCTCGGTGACGCGTGGACGTACGACCGCCACATCGAGAATGTCGGCCTGAAACTGCATCAGAAGCTCGTTGACGACCATCCCGCCGTCGACTCGCAGCTCCTTGAGCGGTGTTCCGCTGTCCACGACCATTGCGGCCAGTACCTCCCGTGTTTGATACGCCGTGGCCTCGAGCGCCGCGCGCGCAATGTGGCCCTTGCAGGCATAGCCGGTCAGTCCTGCAATGACGCCACGCGCGCTCGCCTTCCAATGTGGCGCATAAAGGCCAGAGAACGCCGGCACGAAGTAAACGTCTCCGTTGTCTGGCACTTCTTGAGCGAGTCGCTCGACCTCGGCGCTGCTTGCGATCAGCCCCAGGCGGTCACGCAACCATTGCACCAGAGCGCCCGCGACCGCGATGGAGCCCTCGAGCGCATAACACGCCGGTGCCTCACCGAGCTTGTATGCGACGGTCGTGATGAGGCCAGCCTCGGACGCAACCGGCAGTCTCGCCGGTGTTCAACAGCAGAAAGCAGCCGGTCCCATAGGTGTTCTTGGCTTGCCCTGGCTGCAGGCACGTCTGGCCAACGAGGGCGGCCTGTTGATCCCCGAGGATGCCTGCGAGTCGAGCCCCGGAGAGTGCGCTCGTGGTGACAGTTCCGTAGTGAGCACTGGATGACACGATTCGTGGCAGACACGCGGCAGGAATCTCAAAGGCGGACAAAAGCTCCGGATCCCACGCCAAGTGTGGCGAGATTCATGAGCTGGGTGCGGCTTGCGTTGGTCACATCGGTGATGTGCGCCCCGCCTTGAGGACCACCCGTGAGATTCCAGACGAGCCATGAGTCCATCGTTCCAAAAAGCGCATCCCCTGCTTGCGCCATCGCGCGCGCCTGTGGCACCTCGCTCAGCAGCCATTTCAGCTTGAGTGCGCTGAAGTACGTCGCCAGAGGCAGGCCGGTTTTGGTCCGAAAGCGATCCTGGCCGCCGTCACGCGCATAGGCTGAGACGAGATCAGAGACGCGGGTGTCTTGCCAGACGATGGCAGAGTGCAGCGGCTTTCCCGTGCGGCGGTCCCAGATCAGAGTGGTCTCGCGCTGATTGGTGATGCCAACGGCAGCGAGATGCGAAGCGGTGAGCCCTGCCGTCGACAAGGCGGCCTGCACGACATGCTGGGTGTTCTGCCAGATCTCTTCGGCATCATGTGCGACCCAGCCTGGCTTCTCATAGATCTGCCGGTGCTCGCGCTGTGCGCTCGAAATGATCTCGCCGCTGCGGCCGAAGATGATGAAACGCGTGCTCGTCGTGCCCTGGTCGATCGCGCCAACGTAGGAGTTCATGCGCGCAGTACCTCGGCGCCTATTTTTGCTTGGACAGATAGGCACCGAGCGCGTCGAGCTCGGTGTCGCTGATCTCGGTCTTTCTGAAGAAAGGCATGACCGAGACCCCATGCCGCACGTACTGACGCACGAGCGCGGGAGAAAGATCGGTTCGTTCCTCGAGCGGTGCAGGCTTCGCGCCGTGATAAAGCGCTGCGAGGGCGGTCGTGCCGGGATGTGCCGGCCCAGCCGCGTGGCAGGGCGCACACCACTTCTCGAACACCTGATGGCCTCGCTCGACATCCGCGGACTGAACCGTGCGCGCCAGGGGCGCCAGGACCAGACATGAGGTCAACCCGAGCAGCCTGCATCTTGTTTCCGCCTTCATGTCCGGTTGCCCCGCAGGTGACGTGGCCAGATGCCATAGCGCCCCGGCGATAGAATGCCGTTGGGATCGACCGCATCCTTCAGGCGCTCGTGGAATCGCAGAAGCGCGTGATTGTTGAAGGAGTAGGTACTCATGATGAGGTCCTGATAGGCCGGAGCCGTGCGGTACTCACCGAAGCCGTGCTGGGCTGCGATCTTTACGAGCTGCGCGAATGCGGCGCGCGTCTTCTTGTTCTTCTCGATATCGCGCGTCACCGGAAAGCCAAACAGGAATAGAAAAGAGCGTTCCCAGAAGAAGAACGGGATCGAGAACGGCGGCACCGGCAGTCCGTACTCGCGCCCCGCCTGAGCGAACACGCGATTCGCCTCGAAAACCGCCTCACCAGTGCGCGGAATGATCGGCGAGAACCACTGATGCCCATTGGTGGGGTTCGCGTTGTTCTCGTTGCGCGCGCCGATCGAGAAGATCGAGAGTGCGGGGAGGCCGAACTCCGGCTTGTGAACCTGCTCCTTCTGCGCCGGCGTGAGCGGCAACTTAATGAGTGTGCCGTCCACGAATCGTGCTCCGGGAATTGCACCGAACTGCGCCTTGCAATACTCCCACTGCAGGGGCAGCACGCGCTCGGGGCCGTAGAACTTGAGGGTGCAGCTCCACGCTGCCTGCCCCTTCTGGTGCGCGTAAGCATTGAGCGAGCTCGCATCCCCGTCGATCGCCTTGTCGATCAGGACCTTGAGCGCAGGCTCCATCGGTTTCGCATCATCCGCAGCCGGCACGCCCATCACCGGGCTCGCGAGCTCCGAGAAGCCATTCGAGATCCGACTGTTCTCGAGATAGTTGACGATGTCGATGAGCGTGACGAGATCCTCGTGGCGCGGCACCAGCACGGTGCCGCTCAAGAACGCGTCGGGCTGCGGCATGAGCCAGATCCCGAGCTTCGTGACGATCCCGAAGTTGGACTGGGAGAAGATCCCGTCGATCCAGGGGCCGAAGCCGGTCTTGTACTGCTGCCAGGTCTTGGCACCCGGCATCGCTCCCATGCCGGTACGCAACAGCTCACCATCCGCGAGCACGACCTCCATGCCACAGTGGCTGTCGAAGTGATTCCGATACTCGGGCATCGTGTAGCCGCCGCCGCGGTCGATGGAATTTCCGAGCGGGCTGCCCCAGCCGGGGTCAGGAACATCGAGCCACACCTTGAGATTGCGTTCCTGGATATGGCGATAGAGATCGAAATAGCTCACGCCGGGCTCGACCAGCGCGCAGGCGTTGCGCTCGTTCACCTCGAGCACCCGATTCATGCGTTTGAGATCGAGGACGACGGTGCCGCTGTAGTTGGGAGCGGACCCTCCGTATCCGAGATTCCGACCCGTCGAGATGGGGTAGAGGGGGACCCGGTACCGATTGGCGACGCGCGCGATCGCCTGAACCTGCTCGACCGAATCCGGAGCGACCGCCGCCGAGGGAACGCGCTCCTCGGGCTCACCCAGGAAGGGTGAATAGGCATCCCGATACAGATCGACGTCTTCATCGCTCGTGAAGACCCAGTCCTTGCCGGTGATGCCCGCAAATTGTCTCAGGGCCTCGGCGAAATCGCTGTCACTGACGCCGGTGGGTGTTCTCATCGGCGGCTCCCCCCTCGATTCGTTCTGGCGCCGACACCTGTCCTGCGCGCGCGACCTTGATATGAGAGATCTTGCCTTCGCGCAAAGTGTAGTACACGAACACCCGCACGCGAATGAATTCGCCTTTTCGCAAGGGCGCGACCACGAAATTCGGTGCATCGGCGATGGCCGTGAACTGAGAGGTGATGTCGGCAGCAATCCCGTGTTCGTCGGCGATGAGCTGGTGAACGGTCAGGTGCTCGCGTACGGACTTGAACATCTCACGATAGAACTCGAGGATCCCCTGCTTGCCGTTGAGCCTCGAGGCTGCGAGCTCGCACACGACATCCTCCGTGTAGTACTCGCCGAAGCGCTCGAACTCACCGTTACTGAATGCCCGTGTGTACTCGTGGTACGCCTGGCGCTGCTCTCGCGTGCCGCCGAGACGGGGTGTGTGTTTCGTGACGCCGACGTTCGCGGGCCAGGTCGCCGCCTTGAGCTGCGCCACCTTGCCGTCCCGCAGGTAGTACAGCACCAGGAACTTCACGGTCAGGTACTCGCCCTTCTTCAAGGCACCAAATACGAAATCGGGACGATCGCGAGTCGCATGAAAGTCCATGTCGATCTCGGCAAAGATGTGCGAGTCATCCTGCATCACATGTTGTGCGCGGATGATTTCGCGGATTCCATCGTGTGCCCAGTTCAGGAATCCAAGCAGCTCCTCGCGGCCGCGCAATACGCGCGCGCCGCTTTGAAAAAGCAGGTCCTCGGTGAAGTACTCGCGCACGAGCCGCGCATCGTCACCAGAATTGAACGCCTGAATGTATTTTCGGTAGTCCATAGGAGCTCTCCGGATCAGCTGCCGCCGATCTCACTCATGTTCGCCCAGCAGCCGTGGTAGCCCGGTCGAAGCCTTAATGGAAGGTGGATGACGGCCAAGGGTCCAGCTTCGATGCGCAGCGCGTCGAACAACAGAACGTCGGTGCGCATTTCCTGGATCCGGGTAGCCACCTGTACGAGGAAACCGTCACCCTCGTCCGCGCTCTTCGATCGCGGAATGAAACAGGGCTCCTGCAGTGAAGTGTTCTGATCCGCCGACCAGGTGCTCGTGCAGCCGCGGACATGGTCCACGTGCGCAAGCCTGCTGCGTGCTGGATCAAAGCCCAAAAGCCAGCCGTGACGGTACGGCACAGTCTGGTAGCGATGGTCGATCTTTGGGAATTCGCCTACGAAGTCGCTCAAGGCTTGAACGGACTGGAACCCCTCGGCACTGGAGCTCATATCGAGCGTCCAACGGGTCAGTCGCGAGGTGCTTTTCGAAGGATCCCATGGTTTGCCGAGCTCGGGAAAGAACGGAAACATGTTCCCCTCCGCGCGCGGCACGTCGATGTGTATTTTCGTGCCGTCGTTGAAGGCGTTCATGACGTGGGAACAGAACTGAGTCGGCGCCTTGAACCATCGAGGTCCTGCCCGATCACCGCTGCGGCTCATCACTCCCAGATAGATCGGCTTGCCCGAATCCCATGCATAGTGCGGTCGCCCCTGTTTGAGCGCCTCCTCGCCGACACCGCATATGGGAATGATCGGGAAGACGACGTAGTCCTGCGTGACCCCGAAGTCATGCAGCATGCTGTGATAGGGCGCCTCGAACCAGACTTCGCGAGTGACTCTGCCCTCGGGACTGATTTCATAGTAGGCGACATCGCGCGAAAACAATCCCTTGGCGGCGAACCCAAAGGCGATCATCTGGCCGCTCACGGGGTCGATCTTGGGATGCGCCGTGAAGGTCCGTCCCGAGAAAGTGCCCTCGAACCGATAGTCGCCCTGGGTCTCGAGCGTCAAAGGGTCGAGCGCGATCGGCGGGCTGTCTTCACGCAGCGCGAGCAGCTTGCCGCGCCAGACAAGTGGCGTCGTGTTTGCAAGGTTGCGGCTTCTGCCTGCGACACTCGGATCATCCGTGAATGGATTGCGGTATTTGCCGAAAAGCGCGCGGCCTGCGGCGCGCTCGAGCTGCCAGCGCTCCGTCTGAACGTAGCGATGACGCAGGTGCACCTTGCCGTTCTCGAACAGGAACCTCGATATCGTTCCGTCCGCGTTGAAGGGTACGTCGTCCAGAAAGCGCGGGGGATACTGATGATCGGGAGCGACTCGATAGAAGGCTCCTCTCAGGGCAGCAGGGACTTCGCCCTGAACCTCGAGGTCTGAGAGGTCGATTTCGATGCGGCTCGGAGCATTGATACCTTGAAACATCGGTATATCGGGAAAGCGTGGCAAGGGGATTCCCTCCGGGTGAGCCGAAGCCTGACAAGGTATGTAACCTGCTTGAGACGCTTGACGCCAACAAGCTTAAGCGAATCCTCATGGAAGCTCTGTCCACCCGGGATGAGCGGGCCATGCGGCCGGCCATCTCGATCATCGTATGCTCAGCCGATCGCGCGCGTGAGCTGCAGCGTTTGCTCATGTCCATCCGGACGCAGACCTACCGTCGGTTCGAGGTCATCCTGGTCGATCAGTATCCAGATAGCCGGATCGTGAGCTTGGTCGAGCGGTTCAGCGATCACTTTCGGCTCGTTCACGTACGCAGCGCCCCAGGTGTTTCGCGGGGCCGTAACGTCGGACTCGCGCATTGCGAGGGCGATGTCGTTGCAATTCCGGACGACGATTGCTGGTACGGACCGGAGGTGCTCGAACGCATCGCGCAGACGTTCGTCTCGCGACCCGACGCGGGATTCATCATCGCTCGGTGGTCGGATCCCTCCGGGCGTGACGGCCTTCCGGGACGGGCGCACGTTGCCCGTCAAGTCGGCGCTCGCGAGATCTGGGTGCGCGCGATGTCATTCACGATTTTTCTACGTCGTCGCGTGATCGAGCGCGTCGGTGAGTTCGATGAGAGACTCAGTTTCGGCTCAGAAACAGACTATCTGCTCAGGGCAGCCGAGGCGGGCATCAACGGTTGGTACGATCCGCGCTCTATCGTCCGGCACCCCAGAGTCAGGCGTAGCAGGGCGCACTCGCGCGCTTTTCCCTACGGTCGCGGCATGGGCTTCGTCATGCGCAAGCACCGACCTGGTTTCGTCGATACGCTGACGCTTCTGGGGCGCCCGCTCGCGGCGACTGTCTATTCACTCGTCAGACTCAAATGGGCGCATGCGCGGTTTCATTTGCTGGTATTCGCAGGCCAGAGTATCGGGCGCCTTGGTATCGAGCGCCGACGAGCAATCTCCTCCTCGGCGACTCGGTACATCGGCTGTGCTAGACTTCGCCGCCTTCTCGGCGGGCGGTTAGCTCAGCGGTAGAGCACTGCTTTCACACGGCAGGGGCCACTGGTTCGATCCCAGTACCGCCCACCAGAAATCAAATAGTTACCGGATCGCGACCCATTCCATGTGAAATCCGTGTGAAATCTCGCTCGGTGGTTTGAGGCAAACCGTGTAGCTCCACCGTGGACTCGGAGAGTGGCAATGTCCCGCTGAGTTGGCGAACGCCTGAGCGGCGGAGCGGTGAGCGAGGACTGTGGGCAGGATGACGACACAACACACCTGTCGATGGCATTGCCATCCGTCGGCGGTCCGAGGCAGGCAAGGTGTTGGCAGCCTCACGTCCGACCGTCATCATTTCGTCAGGCCACAGGACTACTTCGCATATCCGGCCGAAGAAGTCCGATGGCTGCGGATCTGCTACAAAGCATGATCCGCAATGACTCAGACCTTGGGCAAACTTGAAATAGCAACTCGACGTGCAGCAAGACATCTCTTCTCGTCATCCTGGACAGGCTGCGCAAGACGATCATGAAGCATCTCTCCCGAGCTTTGCCGATGCATCCGGTCGCAAGTGACGGGAAAGCTGCCTTACGCGCTAAGGCCTTCCTGTGTCAGGGTAGTTATCGCCTCGTGGAACGCGTTGTGATCTGGCTCAACAATCTAACTCTGGCGCAGTCCAGCGCACTCGGTGGTAGGGGCCGATTGAAATTGTTGAAACGGCTGCAGCAATCGATTATCTAGATGGACGCCGACAGCAATCTCGCTGTCTTTGAATGATGGTATCCGGAGGCGTCATGTCCCTTCCCGTCGAACAACTTCCGCAGATCCGTTTCGATATCACTGAGGCCGCCCGCATCCTTCGCCTAAGCCGCGCCACGTTGTATGAGCGCGTACGCTTGGGTGAGCTCAAGACCCAGAAAGACGGTCGGCGCAGCTACATCACAGCCGCAGAACTTGAGCGCTACGTAAGCGCCAAGGGATAGGAGTCTCGCGCGAGGCCGGTCTTCGCGGTCGCCATCATCACTACCCCTTCGATGCGGCAGCCGGCACACGCGCAAACCACTTCAAGGCTTGTCGCTTGCCGCCGTCGATTCTCAAGTCAGGGCGGTGTCACCGAAACAATGCATTTTTGAATGCTCCGGCTCTTACCAGCCGCAAGCTCGCACGCGTCGATCGCATCGCGGTTTAATTGCCAGAGGGCCGTCGCTCGCTCGACGGCTTCCCACGCAGTGGGATTGTCCACTTGCATCAAGCGAGCTCCGGCCCGCCAGCGATCGCTCGCGATCATTGCGCCAGCAATGCGAGTGTCAAGGTTAAAGGGAAGGAGACTTGCGAGGAGCGGCGATGAGAGCAGCCCCGCCATGAGTGCAACCCCCGCTACGATCGCCAGCCAGCGGGCTTGCTGCTGCCTGCTGCGGACGTCGCCGAGGATATTTCCGAGAGCTTGCTGAGTTCGATGGCCCGCTTCGCGGGTCTCTGTGAGCTGATCGATCGCCCTGCGCATCGCGACGTGACCGCTCTGGGTGAGAGCACGCTGGTAGTCGGCCGGCGTCAGCTTCAGGGCCGGATGATCTGCAAACTGCTTGAGCTCCGCGTTGATGTCGGTGATGCCCTGAACAATGGCGGCAAGCGAGGGGGCGTAGTCGACACTGCGCGACGGGCCGAGAGCTGCACGGATCTCCTCCATCGCCTGCTGCGTTTTCAATACCTCGAGGCGCAATTCATCCAGTGCCTGCGAAGGTTCGATTCCTTTCGACTCCCGCGAGATCCGATCGCTCGACGAGCTCGGGAACAGTCGGATGTCGGTAGACATGCGCTAACGCTCGAGGCCGCGCGTCGGCATGACCAATGCCTGTTCGAACGTGCGTGCATGGATGACGTGATGCAGGTGCGATTCGCGAGCAATGCCAAGCTCGCTCCCACGGGCTCGAAGGAGCGATTCGAGTTGCGGATCACGTTTTAATTCGTGGATGGCGGAGGTCAACTGTGCGTTCAGACGTTGTCGCATGCGTGGATCATCCGACTGAGAGACCGCCGCTTGATCTTCCTCCAGTTGTCGCCACAGGAGAACAGTGCGCCGGGCCAGGCGCTGCGGATCCTCCCGAATCTGTCGCTCGCGTTCGATTCTCGCCATCAGCGCATTCAATCGATCCTCGCCCCGCAGGTGCATCATGGCCTCGCGTGTGTCCGGGTCATGCTGCAACGCGCCCCTCAGATCTCGCAACCCTTCAGGGAGTACTTGGGCGAATTCGCGCGCAGCCGCTTTGAGCTCAAGCGTTTGATGGGGGAGTACGGGAAGGCCCTGATCACGCATTCGGACGGCATCGGTCCACGCGCGGGCGTATCGGTCGAGACTTTGATGCACGGGCGAGCGTTGGAATTCCGCCGAGAGGCGTGTCGGAACTTGGACTCTCGGTGCGCGTTCCGGACCCGCGGCCTGTGATACCCAACATCCGAGTCCTCCGGGCGCTCCAGATAATCGTGCGCGAGGTCCTTCGGCCGCGCCCGCGCGAGCGTGGCTTTGAAGTTCTCCTGCGGATCAACGCCGGGCTTCCATGCCGGCTGGAAGTCCCCCAGGCCGTAGAAGAGGGCGACGGACTGACGATGCCGAGACAGAGCCACATAGCTCGAGTGTCGATCGAAGTGCGGACTTGCGAGCACATAGGTGCGATCAACGGTCGTGCCCTGCGCCTTGTGAATCGTGGCCGCATACCCGTGATCCAAATGCGGATAGTCACCGATGTCCACTGCAACCCGTCGACCCTCGACCCCATCCAAGCGGATCTCAAGCGCACCGCTTCGGACCGACTCGAGAGTGCCGAGCGATCCGTTTTTGACCCCGAGGCTTCGCTCGTTCTTAAGGAAATACAACCGATCGCCGGTCGCAAAGTTGCGCTCGCCCCGAGCGGTTACAACGATCTCCGCCTGGCCCAGCTCACCCGCCTGCGCCCTAAAGTCGCGAGCCGCCTCGTTGAGGAGCCGCACGTCGTCTCGGGTGTAGGCCAAGATCAGGCGCGACTCGGAGGGGTTGCGTTCGGCGTCCTGGCGCCAGGCTTGCAGAAGCGCCGCTCGGGCCGCCGCTCGAGTCTGGGCGGCCGAAATTTGTCCGGCCTCTTCATAGGCGGTCAGCGCCTCGGCCGTTCGCCCGGTGGCGAGCGCCTGCGTCGCCTCGCGCTGCCACGGCTCCTGCTGACGCCTGACTTCGATGAGTTCGGTAGCGCCGACGACGGCCGGCGATCCCGCGGAAGGCCGCCCCCGCCTCAATCGCCTGCAGTTGCTCGGGGTCACCGACGAGAACTACCTTTGCCCGTGCGGTTTCGGCGCGCTCCAGGACATCGGCGAGCTGTCGCGTGCCGATGAGCCCGGCCTCATCGATCACGAGCACGTCCTTCGAAGTTAATTGGTCACGGCCCTTCGACCAGCTGTGTGCCCAGCTCGCAAGCGTCCGGGCTGAAATCCCGGAAGCCACCTCGAGGTTCTCAGCGGCAATCCCAGAGAGCGCCGCCCCCTTAACCCTATAGCCTTCGGCTTCCCACGCCTCCCGTGCGCGCTCAAGGAGCGTGCTCTTGCCCGCACCGGCGACCCCGGCGACGACAGCCAAATCGCCAGCTTCGGTGACATGCCGAAAAGCCGCTCGCTGCTCACCCGAGAGCTCCCGGCCCTGGATGAGCGACCTGGTCCTGGTGAGCGATCGAGACTCCGTGACCCGAGCTGCTGGGCCTGACGCTCGGCCCGGTCGAGTAACGAGCGCTCGAGGCGCGAGCATCTCACGGGTGCTAATAGCGCATCTGACCGCGGTCATCTCTTCCCTACCGCCACGAGCTCGGGTGAGGTCGTGACTTTTAGCAGCGCAGCCTGAAATTGCTCCAGCCCGTCCGTGCGGGTATGCAAGTACTTCGCGATATCGCGCTCGGTGAAGGTCGCCTGATGGTGAGTGAGCGCGGAGAGCGCGATCTGGGGGGCCACAAGGATCCGCCGGCCGTTCTCGGCTGCGATCTCGCGTTGCTCCCGGATGCGATCCTGAACATTGGGCGGAAGGTCTTCCGCGCTGCTGGCGCTCGCGCGAGATTCCGATCTTCCGCCCGGGTAGAAGATCGATGTCCTGATCTTCGAGCGAGCGATGATCGATCGCAACGTCAAGTCCTGCGCGGCGCAGGTGCTCGTTGGTGAGGCAGCCCAGCGCTCACGCCATTCGAGCAGCTGCTCCTTGGCGTTCCAGTCGCGGCGCTTGGCTCCGAATCCTTCCGGAGTGATCTCCCGCGTGGTGAGGAGCAGATGCGCATGGGGGTTCTCGGGATTATCGGTGTGGATGGCAAGGTCCACGACCATCCCTGTTCGAGACGAACGCCTCTTTCGCAAATGCGCAGGTGAGCTCGATCTGCTCGTTAAGATCAAGCTCCACCGGCAAGGCAACCTCGATCTCTCGAGCAAGCTGCGCATCCTTGCGAGCCTCGATGCCTCGACTTCATTCCAGAGCGCTTGCCGATCACTCACCCAGGAAGGCGCTCCTTCAGGGGCCAAGATCTCGGTGTGAGCGACGCCTGACTTGCGTTCGTAGTCGAACGATCGCTCAAGGCGCCGATCGTGCAGAAGCTCCGCTGCGCGGTACGCGGCCGAGGCCACGACCGACTGGCCCGCCGCGCGGGAGATCACCTTCGCCGAGAGGTGATAGATCGCCATGATGGATCTCAAGCTCTCTCGTTGGACACTGCTAGATACGCTGATACGCCGATCAAACAACAGTGGACGAACGCACTCAATTCTTCATCACGCACACGTCGCGCAGCGACGTATAAGTGCGCCCTTCGCATCCGGCTTTCGCCTTCTGCTCGGGGACCTTACTCTTGAGACCCGCGTGTGACCAGGGTGAAAACTCGCACGATTCAACTCTCCCTCCCCAGAATGTTCTCACTCGGGGAAACTCGCTCATCAAGGTGAAGGTCTACACGATTAGACTCTTCACATCCAAGCAGCAGGAGGTCTGCCATGACGCAGTTAGCCGATCTGATCGCAGCGCTTGAAATGAAACTCAAGAATCTGAAAGCACGCCAGCTGCGGGATGATTCGCGAAGGCGAACGCTCGAGTCGAGACGGAGCCGAAAAGCCGACACCCGAAGAAAGATCCTGATCGGGGCCATCGTTCTTGCACGCATCGAGCAAGGCCGTCTGCCAAAAGCAGAAGTCAGTGCCTGGCTTGATGACGCACTCGCGCGCCCAGACGATCGCGCATTGTTTGGCTTGCCTGTGGAACCGAATACAGACGGTGCGTCACTGCAATCGCTCAGACGCTCCTAAACGCGGTGAGCCGGATCGGGGTCAAACCCCACGGTGGGGGTCACAGTGGACACGTGCCGGTCGGGCACAGCACTTGGCACACTTATGTTCGCACCTGACATCGACCCAGCGCTCTGGCGCACGTCGAGGTTTTGCGTGGCCCGCAACGTGCCCTCTACAGGGCAAGCAGCCTAGAGGGGGCCTGCTGAAATTTGTAACCATTGATCCATCAACCAGCGGAGTTAGCGGTCGAGTGGAGGTCGATCAACAGCGTTTATGACGGTGATTCCGCGGCGGTAGATCCTACGACCCTCTCCGTCACTGGCCAAATTCTGGATAGCGCACCTTGCGCCGAGTTTGGCGGACGCGCTTCAGCTGGCGTCGCTTTTCGGAGTGTGTTCGGTAGCGCCCGGACCACTCGATCCCATTCATGCTCTGATGATGCTCTGAATACAGCCTGGAGCATTTCAATGAAGACGATCGGTCGAATAACTGCCTATGGGGTAATCGCCACGATACTGGGTTTGTCGGGGTGCGTTCTTGATAGAGGTCGAGATCACGGATACGGCCACGACCAAAACCGCGACGCTGTGCAGCGCGATGACCATCGGTGTGCCGGCACGGGCCACGACGTTGAGCATTGCTCTGATAGATAAAGGTAGCTGCTGCCTCCAGCGACAACCGTTTCGCTGCCGGAAGCCTCTCGTTGCTGAGCATGCCGATCGTCACGATGCTTCACACGGTTCTTGTCGACTCGAAACCCGCACAGCGGCATTACGGTGATCCGTCATCGCGACGATGGCGGTCTCCAGCCCGGCGCTGACGTGCGAAGCGCCTGCTGCAGATCGGTCGCGGCAGCGAATTGCCAATGAGTGCCAAACGGTTGAGTGGATGGACTCAATCGCTCTCGCGTTGGGTAATCGACGAGGAGCCGTCCTGCCGCGCGGCTGCTCCTTTCGCGCCATGTGCGAAACCTGCGGCAGAGTTAAGCGGCGAGTTCATTCTGGCGTGTCGCCCAGCGTATCCGCGACGTATGCCCCGCGCTGCCCCATCGGGACCGCCGGCCCCGCCGTCGTGTCCGCAGCGGTCTGATGCTCCATCTCGGCATTGATGAGCGCGCCAAGCACGACAGCGAAGCCGCTGAGATAGAACCACAGCAACAGCACGATCACGCCGCCGAGCGCACCATATGTCTTCCCGTAGCTGCCGAAATTCTGCGCATACAGTGCGAACAACAGACTGCCGACCAGCCACACCGTTGCCGCAATGACCGAGCCGCTGGCGACCCAGCGCCATTTCGGTCTTTGCCGGGACGCGGCATGGCGGTAGATCACCGCCGTCGTCAGCGCTGCGAATCCCCATAAGAGCACCCAGCGAATCACCAGCACCACGGCGGTGGCTGTGGCGCCGAGCGGTAATGTCTTCAGCAGCAGGGGGAGGGCGATGCCCAGGAGCAACACCAGCAGAAATGCTACGACCGCGCCGAGTGTGAAGGCCAGCGAGATGGCCAACTGCTTGAAGTAGCCGCGCCGCTCGGTCTCGCGGTAGGCGATATTGCTGGCACTCATGAGCGCAACCATTCCCTGGCGGGCGCTCCAGATCGCAACAAGGGCGCCCAAAACCGCTGCGAAGCCGAGCGATCGATCCGCAGGCCTGACGATGTCCTGTAGCTGCGCCTGAATGGTCTGCGCCGCGTTCTGCGGCAGCAGATCAAGGAATGGCTTCACATCAGCCGGCACAGTAGCTGGAGAGGCGAACATGCCGTAGATGGACACCACGACCGCGAGTGCAGGAAAGACTGCCAGGAGCGTATTGAGCGCAATGCCCGCCGACATCAGCGAGGCATTGTCATCACCAAGTCGGTGCCACACCCGTAGCAGAATGTCATGCCAACCCGCGTGGGAGATTTCAGCCGGAGTAACTGCGCTGCGCCCACGGTCGTGCTGGCGGGAGCACTCCTCAATCGGCGGGTTTGTAGGTCCGATCACGCTTGCAGTCCCGATTGCAAAGCATGCAAGGGGCGCAGCTTACGCCGGGCGGGTGGCAAAGCGCCGCGTGGCCTTCCCCCCATACATAGCGAGGTCGGCCTGTCTGATCAACTCGCTACAGTCGCGCCCGCCGGCGCTGTAGATAGCGACGCCCACACTCACCGTGATCGTAACGGTCCCCTCGTCGAGCACGTAGGGCGCAGTCAGCCGCGTGCGGATCTTGTGGGCTACGGCATCCACACGTTGCGCGCTCTCGACGTCAGGCAGCATGACTACAAACTCGTCCCCGCCGTAGCGACAGGCCGTGTCACAGCCTCGGATGCATTCCGAGAGTCTCGCCCCCACTTGCTGTAGAAGCTGATCCCCTGCGACATGGCCGAGTCGGTCGTTGACGCTCTTGAACTGATCCAGGTCGAGTAGCAACACACCCACTTGCTTTCGTAGGCGATCGGCGCGAACCATCGCCTGTCTCAGCCGGTCCAGCAACAAGTTGCGGTTGGGTAGTCCCGTAAGGGCGTCGTGATAGGCAAAATGGCGCGCCTGTGCGGCCTCTTCCCTGAGGCGAATCACTACCCTTCGCAGCCGCACATTGCTACGCGCAAGCATCCGGAGGCGTCGCGTCACAGCGTGCGCGGGCTGCCGCTCTCTACTGAGTCTGAGCTTGAGCTGCGCTAGCCCCGCCCCCATCTGCACAAGTCGAGCGCCGAGGCGCTCGACAATTCCGGACCTTTTGCCAGACTCGCGACGCGGCGGATCGATACGGGCGAAGCTGGCGGCATCGACAATGCGCTTCATACGTTTGTGCTTCGGTGCGCGGCTGACACCAGCAGCGTAGCCTAATCTAACCAGATGTGGATCTCGTCGTCTGTGCGCGAGCGTACCGTCCGGAGGTGCGCCTCAAGGCCGCTGGGCGCCAAATGGTGAGCGCTTCCCAAATGTCAGATGCGCTGGTACGTCTGTCCGGGGGCACCTTTCGATGGCCGCCAGAGCAAGATCGGCGCCGGAATCACCTACTAGCAGCTTTGTCGCCGCAGCAGCTGGCGCGACTCTGCCCGCGCTTGCAACTGGTGCCGATGTCACTCGGGAAGGTGTTAATCATGCGCGGGCAGATCGCCCCGTATCAGGCCGAGCCGCAGGAATCAATCTCCCAGCAATTCCGCCATTGGGTGCAACTGCTCCACATGCTGCGACACGACCTTAACGATGACGATGATGGGGATGCTGAGCAGCATTCCCCACACGCCCCATAGCCACCCCCAGAACAACAGCGAAATGAACACGGCCGCTGAATTCATGTGCGCGATTCGTCCAGTCATCCAGGTAGTCACGAAGGTTCCCGACGACGGTAGCGATCGCCAGCGATTGCTGCCGGCAACCAGTAGTGCCATTGCAAATGACTCGAACTGCATGAACGCAGCCATTCCCGTAGCGATCGCCGTGACACCGGGGCCCAGGTAGGGAATGATGTGCAGCAGTCCTGCAGCGACGGCCCAAGCTCCCGCGTTCTCGAGGCCAATCCAGCGAAACGCGATCCAGCTCAGCAACGCGACCAGCAGGTTAGTCGTCAGGAGCATCAACATGTACTTCTGGATCGAACCGTTGATGTCGTCGAGAATGTGGACGGTAATCTTTCTTTTTGACAGCGACGACCCCGTCAGCCGCACCAGTTTCCGCTTGAATGTATCGCCTCCGAGCAGCAGGAAGAAAACCAGGAAAACGACCATCGCCGCCTGGCCCATGGCTCCGACCGCACCCATCGAACTCGCCCACAGGAAGTTGCCGAGCTTGAACGTGGGCTGGTCTACGATGACGTGAGTCGCACGGCTGACGCAGAACGACGGAGCCACCGGGCGCTTGAGTCGTCGCCCTTTCCACCGCGGTCGCGGCGTTCTGCATTTTCTGTATATTGCCGATCTGACTGATTCGCATGCGCGCGACCCCGGTGGCAAACTTGGCGCCGCTTCGGGCAACTGTTCGATGATGGTCTGCACTTGTCCTCGCAACGAATACGTGCCGAGAACGAGCGCACCGATCACGCTTGTCATGACGATGACGGTGCCGATAACGCGAGGGATTCTGATCGCTTCAAGCCACGTCGACGAGCGGATTCAGCGTGTAGGAAACGACAATGCCGAGCAACAATGGAACGACAAAGCCCTGCGCCCAAGACAGGGCGAAAACCGAGGCGAACGCCGCCAGAAGCCCTAGTGCCAAGCCACGCGCATCAACCGGCATGCGCGTCGCCGGCAACGTGATGGGCGATGCATCGGCGGCAGAACTGGATGGCGCCACCCCAGGGGCCGAGGCTCTTGTGACTATTGAGGCAGGACCGGCAGCGGGGTTCATAGGGTATAAACGACTGAGTAGCTTCCGTGGCCCACGCGTACACGGCAGGTTGAGTCAACACCTCTATTTCAGTCTGGTTGCCGGACTCCAATATAGTCGGTGCGGTAGAACACATTGCTGATCGCAGGCCGCCCGTCGCGAGGTCTCTGCTGGGTGGTCGATGTGTATGGAACGGCCACAGCAGGAGCTTGCCATGTTTGGGGCCGAGTGAGCGCGGACTCCGTCGCGCCAAGCGCGGCGCGTCTAGCGCGTGGTGCGCTCAGCAGCGAGGATCACGAGGAAGTCGACGTGACCGGAAAGCCCCCATGTCTTCCGGCCGGCGCTTTCTCGCCCGGTCAGCAAAGGCAGAAACTGGCGGCACTCTCGCCCGAATCGGCCCTCGCATGGTGTTGGGGGTACTTCGGGCTAGGAGGCGCCGGGCGAAGTGATGGCGCAGATCTTGCGAGCGAAAGTCGGTGACCTTCGTCCGCGCAAGGAGCGACGCCCGGCCAACTTAAATCCGGTTGCAATTGCAAAGATCATGTTGGGCCGGCCTTTCCGTGAGCGATATCTCAAGGGCGTCCAGCGCACTGGTTGCAAGGGACCAAGGATGGTTTGCGGAGTGGGGTATAGTTGACGCAACGACGCACAATTCGCAAGCATGTGAATGCAGTGCCAAGGACCATCCGTCGTAGGACATGGCTAACTCTGGCAGTAATCGCCGGAACGCTGCTCATTGCGTTCGTTTTCGCTGTATCGCTCCTACATTATGCGGACGGTTACCGAACGAAGGCGATTTCCTATTTGGAAGAGAGCACCGGGAAGCAAGTCGAGATCGGCCGCCTGGCGCTGACGTTCTTTCCCAAGGTAACGATTCACGTCGACGATCTCGGAATTAAGAGCCCGCCATTTTTTCCGCCGAGTTACGTCCTGAAAGTAGCACGGATCGACGCTCAGATTGACCCGTGGGCACTGCTACACCGGCAGATCGCGATTAGATCGCTCGTGCTGGAACAGCCGGTAATCAATCTGGTTTCGGACCCGAACGGGCCGTGGAACTTCGAGAATCCGGGGGCGAAGAATGGGCCAAACTCGTTTCTAATCGGAGTGATCTCGCGGGTGAAAATCAAGCGGGGGTACGTAAGTGCGTCGAATCTTCTGCCCTCCGGCGCGGCCGGCCCCGTCTTTTTCGAGGCGCACGAAGTCTCTAGCGAACTGGAAAACGTCAATGCGGATGCTATCGCCGATCCTGCGTCCACGACACTCGATGGGCAGGGCACACTGACAGCGAGGTTGCTGCGGTTTGGATCGATCGAGGCGACCAATCTGGGCTCCAATATCCGGCTGCAGGCGAGGCACGTTTTGTTCACGGACGTGAAAGCGGAAACGTATGGGGGATCCACGAGCGGAGAGCTCTCAATTAACTTGTCGGGAGAAAACGCAAGCTTCAGGACCGATGCAAGGATGAAACGAATTGATGTGGGGCATCTTCTGAGCGCCTTTAAAAATGGCCGCGGGAAAATGACAGGGAAGATGGATGGTGAGTTGAAGATCGCTGGAGACATCGAGCACTCCCTCCATCCGTTGGATAAACTAAATGGCAGCGGACATTTGACGGTTCGTGACGGCCAGGTGCCAAGCCTGAAGCTAAATGCGAACCTCATGAAACTGGCGCACTACAATGATTTCGGCCCCGCCAAGAATGATCCCTCCGCGTTCAATTCTGTTTCGACTGACCTGGAGCTGGATCACGAGAGAATTGCGAGCAAGGTCATCGACATCGACGGCTACGGAGTCGACGTTGATGGTTCAGGGAGCGTAAGCATCTCGGGCTCCGATGAGCTGAACTACAAGGGTGTGGCGCAAATCACCTCGAAGCAGGGATTTGCGACGAATCTGTTCGCGCAGTTAGCTGGAGGGACGCTGAAGGATGGCAAGTTATCGTTCCCGTTCCATGTTGGTGGGACGATCGATAATCCGGCGTTTGCCAAAGGCGAGTAGGAGAGCTCCGAAGTAATGATGAAGTGCACGCGGTCCGTGCTGACCGGATCATCCAGCCCGAAAGGCACCAACCTGCTGGACGCACAGACAAATACGCAATCGGTTGCTTCCCGTGCGGCGCAAACGGAGAGCCGCCCCGATCTCAGTACAGCCGCCGCGCCGCAGCACGAAAGCCGGTATCGCGACGCCGCATGCAAACCCGCGAGGATAGGTGCAACGAAGTCACCGTGCGGTGTTCGGCTTGTGGCGCTGTCTTTTCCTTCTTCACCGTTACCGGGCTGCACTTATCCACCATCGCCGTCGACGCCTCGTTGCTTGGTTGCTGACTGTGGCTTGTCGCTGTTGTTCTGCCGCCAGAACGGGATTGTCTGGCAGTACTTGCCTCGAATTGGCGTGCGTACCGGCGAGTATGTGTGCGGACGTACAGACCACGTTTCGATGAGCGCCTAACATCCTGTCGCGTGGAACCCAGATGACTGGTGCCGATGCTGCCCTGACGCCGCGGTAGCCCACACGATTCAATCGCGAGGTGTCAATGAATCTCCATCTGACCATCGGACCGATCGTGTCGCTGATCGCTGGCATTCTCATCCTTGTGATGCCGCGATTGCTGAACTATATCGTCGCGATCTATTTAATCATTATCGGTCTGTTGGGACTGTTCGGCAGCGGCAACTTTCATCTGAAATAGCCCGAGCCCGTACAAACAGCCTGCTACCGATCGAGTACCATAGGACATGCAGATGAATACGATTCCCTTACCATGGATCATTGTCGCCGGTGTTGTGGTGATTGCGTTGCTTGCACTTTGGGCATGGGTTTTCTCCCAGAAGAAACAATCCAAGAGGCTTCAGCAGCGGTTCGGTTCGGAATACGGCCGAACTGTCGGAGAGCTCGGAGGACGAACAAAAGCCGAATCGGAACTCAAAGGGCGCGAAAAGCGCGTTGAGCACTTCACTATCATACCGTTGCCGCCGGCTGAGGCCGCCAGGTTCACCGAGGCTTGGAACGCTTTGCAGGGCCACTTCGTCGATAACCCCAAGGGCGTCGTCGTCCAGGCGGATCAGTTGATTCGTGAGTTGATGCTTAAGCGTGGCTACCCCATGGGCGATTTTGAACGCCGTGCGGCGGATATCTCAGTCGATCACCCCGCGGTCGTAGAGAACTACCGCGCGGCGCAGGCGATCGCGGCGCGCGATGTGCGCGGCGAAGCCGACACCGAGGAGCTACGCAAAGCAGTCGTGCATTACCGCGTCCTTTTCGATGAAATGCTCGTGGTAAGGGAAGCCAAGCAAGAACTCCCGGCGGCGGTGCATGCGTGAACACCATCACGAACGGAGGCTATAGATGGACGGAGACCGATAACCGTGGATTTGGCAGCCTCTGCGGCTTGTACCGCAGACGATAGCGGCCGTGAGCCAAGTCGCAGGGATTTACTCGCTGATCAGTGCGTCGGAGCTGACCTAATCGGATTCCAGAAGCCTACCTGCGCCAGCTGCTCGCCCACATCACGAGCATTCGATCAACCGGATCTGCAGCAGTGGACGCTGTTGCGCCTCGGGAGCTATTACCACTTATAGAGGACCGATAGCGCGAGCACGCGCTGCGTTCTCTCTTGGGTAATCGGACTTTCGCTGGCGCTGCCACGCAGGCGGTTAATCGCCGCATCAGCGTTGACCAGCCAGTGATTCGTTATGAAGCGAGTCGCACTCAATCCTACCCCTACGGAGTTCGTGCCGGCATGGGTATCGAAAACCGGATATCCGGAGGCCAACGATTGGGTCTCGGTTACGCCGAACACCTTCTGCAGATAGCGATGATCGGCGAACGTGATCGAGGGGCCGGCGAACAGCACAAGCTTTTCCGAGCTTCCGGGAAGCGGCAGAAAGGCCTCCAGGTCTGCCAGGGTCCCGTTAGCGCCTCCCACGACCCGGCGAACATCCGCCCGCAACGTGAGCGGGAACGCTTTGGAGATCGCATAGCCAGCAAACAGCTTGATGACAGGTGCGACGGAGATTGCGCCCAAACCTTGCAGATGAGTGGAATAGTCCGAGACCCGACGACCGAGATCGTAACTCAGTGCGAAGCCCGCCCGGTAATGGTCGCCACGAAAGACATTCATGCCGATACCCTCGCCGACGGAGGCGAAAGCGATGTCGCGGTATTTAATGTTGATCACGGGGCCCGCCAGGACGCGGTATGGCCGCGCGCCCTCGTACAAAGGCTCGAGCTCCGCAGCGACGCCGAGCATGACGCGCCATTCAGCGCTCGGCTCGTAAAGCTTTTCCAACGTGGTGCCGGCCGCGTACTGCCACTCCTGAAGCGGCGATGGCGTTTGCGAGAACGCTATTCTGGGGCCACAAGCCCACAGCACCACCGCCCACCAGGTTAGCGGACTTGAGAGGATGGTTATAAGCGATCGACTGCGGATTCGCACCGGATAACTGTCACCCACATCGCCGCTCATGTCACGACTCTTTCGAGAATCTCTCTGGGTCTCGTCGGCGTCAAGCGAGATCCCGCATTCGGGTCGATTCGCGACCATCGGCACTTTATGGCGCGTCACGTTAGTAACAGAGGTTTTCGTCGTATCGATATTGACCCCGACGGCGGATTCGCAGTGGCAGCCCGCGCCGAACGCGTTCCGACTGTACGCTGACCGTCCGGTAGCGTGTGCGAGTGCAATATCTCTCGGCACTCACTGTATAAGGCGCACTTCCTATTCGGGGTAGCCTTCCGCACTGTCAAACCATGGCGCGACGGACGCGGCGTAGGGCGTGTGAACAAATCAACCTACGTGTACCAGCTTGCGCATTATCCTTGCCTGTCAAGGATCACTGTATGCGTGTGGCAGTGCCATCATCGCCTTCTGAGATGATGACCTCGACCCGACGTTCTGCTGCCGCCCGCTCGCGCTGTCGTTATCGACCGCCGGTGAGCTCTTGCCAAACCCTCGGGTGCGAATGGTCGCTCGCGATACCCCTTCGGTCAACGCATCCCGGACGGCACGGTGCTCCGAGAGGCGCTGGTTGTAATCATCCGTTCCGATGCTATCGGTGAAGCCTTCGATCTGAACACTGCGCTTCGGATACTCCCGCATGAAGTTGGCCAGCTTGTCTAGCGAGCGTCGCGCCCCCCGGCTGAGGTCGGCATGGCCCGTCGCAAACAACACATCACCCAACGTGATTACGATCCCTACGGTACGCCGCCGCTGACAAGCGCAACGTGTCCACGTTGACACCGTCGCGTTGGGCGAGGCCTAGCTGACCGCTACAGCCGCGACCTTTTTCCCATCGGAATATCTTCCCATTGGGCACTCCAAAGTTGCGTCCAACTTGTTTGGGTCAATTGAACTTTCTTGTACCACGCTTCCGCTACCGCCCGTCCCCTCATCACGCGGCCTATCGCACTTCGATTCGAGCGCCGGGGAATCCGTACGTGCCGCAGCGCATGGGGGCTGCGCCGTGCGGGGTCAGGACGGCTCGCTTCCTTGATGATCCGTCTCGCGCCACCATCATAGGAGCTGCGCCTGGCGGGACGTTCGCTGCCGCACAGAGAGGCAGTGAAAATGCGCGCATACTGCCAAGGTGCTACACGATTTCCTCACGACTAACCGAACTGATCTGATCGAGCGGTGCAGGCGTAAGGTTGTTCAAAGGGTGGCGCCGAAGGTGACCGACGTGGAGCTGGCCCACGGAATACCCAGTTTCCTTGACCAGCTCATCAAGACCCTCGAATTTGAGCAAACGACTGAGCCCTTACGAAGCCGAAGGGTTTCCGGTCCTTCTGGCGGGGTCCTGCTTCGTCCGAGATTGCCGCAACCGCCGCTTTGCACGGACGAGAGTTGTGGCAACACGGGTTCACGATCGACCAGGTCGTTCACAACTACGGCGATTTGTGCCAGGCCGTTACGGACCTGGCGTTCGAACGTAGCGCACCGATCGACATTGATGAATTTCGCACTCTTAATCGGTGCCTCGACAATGGAATCGCCGATGCAGTCACGGAATACTCCTTCCAGCGCAGTTCTTTGGTCGAGAGCGTGGGTGTCAAGGCGCTGAACGAACGACTCGCATTCCTTGCGCACGAGCTACGAAACATGATTAATACGGCCACCCTCGCGGTCACTGCCATCAGGGCCGGCAATGTCGGTTTGACTGGGGCGACGGGCGCGGTATTGGATCAAGTCCTTGATGGCCTTGCGCAATCTCATCGATCGGACCCTTGCGGACGTGCGAGTAACAGCCGGGATGCCTGTGCGACACCAATTGATTTCCCTCGCCGAGTTCGTCGCCGACGTTCAGATATTCGCGTCGCTCGACGCGCAGGCGCGGAACTGCAAATTCACTGTCGGGGACGTTGATAAGGAACTTGCGCTCGATGTCGATCGAGACATGCTGTTCTCAGCCATCGGAAACCTGCTGCAAAACGCATTCAAGTTCACGCAGCCCCAGACCGAAGTCTCATTGAGCGCCTACGCTGCCTCGGACCGCATCCGACTCGATGTTGAAGATCACTGTGGCGGTCTGCCCCTGGGAGCCGCCGAGAAGGTGTTTCTGCCATTCGAGCAGAGCGGCGAGGACACATCCGGGCTGGGGCTCGGGCTGGCAATCTGTCGGCGGAGCGTCGAAGCAAATCACGGCGTTCTCGGGGTCCGAGACGTACCGGACTCTGGATGTGTTTTCACTATTGACCTGCCCCGCCACCTACTGCGATAGCACGTCATCGGTTGTACCTCAACCGCCTTCTGGCGCCGTCAATCCCGATGTCCGCCGGGGCCAAGCCCGGGGCCAAGCATCATCAGACGATCGGTCTCCTTCTTGATCACGAAATGACACTCGCAGCACAGCCACCCGAGTAGCGGCCGGTCCAGCACGGTGATCTGGCCCCGGGGCGTAAGGGATGACGCCGAACCTGTGCAACTTGCCGGCCGCTTCGGTCACACGTCGGGACGTTACCGCACATAGGAGGCGCCGGTACCCACAATCCACCGTCGAACAAGAGTCATTGCATGCCAAACCGGCAGGCGCTGCTCGGAACTCCATTCGCATGGCGCGATGGTATTGCGCCATAGCCGACCAGCAAGCCGGACATCGCGACCTGTATGACGGACCTGTGGAGGTCGGCCGGCGCGGCGGTAGTCACTCCCCCGCGCGAAGGGCTCCGTCACTTTCGCGCGCGATAGATAAGCACGGCCGCGAAGATGATGATTAAGGCACCGACTATCGTGAAGGCCACGTTATTTTCCGCGCGAGGAGTTCTAGGCGAGCCATGAAAGGACCGCCCCGTTGGTGGGCGCGATGCGCTAACTTGTACTGAATTGAACTGCGAGGAAAAGACACGCCTGTTGCACGAGTACGAGGCTGCCACAGCCAAGTTCTCTACAGCCGTGACTGAATTGCGATTACAAACACCCGTCTCGCCGGCAGCAGAGTATGAGCGTCTGAAGCGAGCGGCCGAAGAGGCGCGTCTTAACTCGGAGCGCGCGCGGCTCGCGCTCGAGCATCACACCGCAGTTCATGGCTGTTGAGCTCTCCGTCCGTCAAGTAACCGCTACCGCAGCCGGCAAAAGCCGGTCCGTTTCCTTTCTAACCACGGCATAGCATTCGCAGCACAAATGCTCAAGCCTTGGCCGGTCAAGTACCGTGATCTGTCCGCGGCTGTAATGGATAACGCCGAGTTTCTGCAACTTGCCGGCCGCTTCGGTCACACCCTCCCGGCGTACGCCGAGCATGTTGGCGATGAGCTCCTGGGTCATGGTCAACTGATTCGATGACAGCCGATCCAGAGACAGCAGTAGCCACCGACACAACTGCTGGTCCACAGAGTGATGCCGGTTGCACACCGCCGTTTGAGCCATCTGCGTAATCAGTGCCTGCGTATAGCGCAGCAGGAGAAGCTGCATATCGCCATTGCGGTGAAACTCATCCTTGAGCCGTTGCCCGATCAGCCGGTATGCGTGCCCGGCGCTTTGCACGATCGCCCGGCTCGGTGTGGTTTCACCGCCCATGAACAGAGCAATCCCGATGAGGCCCTCATTGCCCACTACCGAGATTTCCGCCGAGGCGCCGTCTGCCATCACGTATAGCAGCGATACGATCGAGTCAGTCGGGAAATAGACGTAGCGCAGCAGATCGCCCGATTCGTATAAGACCTTGCCCAGGGGCATCTGGATAAGTTCCAGGTGCGGATAGAGTCGCTCGCGCTCCCCACCAGGCAGCGCAGCAAGCAGGTGGTTTTGTTGCGGATCGTGGAGGCTCGGCATGCCGAGACAACCCCTATAGGCAGGGTGTCGCTCTTTATTATAGAGCAAGCAGCCCAAGCCTCCTATATGACGGTTACATACATAATCAACGCGCGCAAAGTGGGGACTTCGAGTCGGGTATCGAAGAGCGGATATCCGGAGGCTAACGCCAGTCCGCCGCAACCCTGGCCCTGGTCGATTGGGCACAACCTCTTCGCCATGCGCCGTCGGTTCTGCGCGATGGCCTGCGAGCAAGAACTCGTCCCGCGCACCATTGATGCCCCGCAGCCGTAGCCTATCCACTTCAGTATTCGCTTGAAGTGGGCGAAGAGCATCTCGACTTTCTTGCGATCCCGGCGGGATTGCCGATAGCCGCTGCGCGTTGCCATCGCACGCGCGACCTCGCGAGCCTGCTCATGGATGCTGCGGGTGATCTTGCATATGGGAGTAGAGGGGCAACAGCGGGGCTTTAACGGACAGCTATTAATAGCTGACGCCGATCAGTCTCGCAGTTTGCGTGGATCAGCACCGACTCCTTCGGTCCTGGCACGCTGTTCCACTGACCTCACGGCGTCCCGCAATGTTTCGAGGTGTCGCTCAACGCCCTGGGGCACGCTCATCAGTTTCTTCTTCCAGGTGAGGTTGATGCAGCCCAGGACGTGACCGTCGACCTCCACGCGTTCTACAATGCTATCAAGGAGCTTGGCATCTTCTGGGCGATCATCAATGAGTGGATCGCGCGCGGGTGGCGCAAAGCCGCGCGATGTCGCATGGCAATCTGGTCCCAGGTGCGTACGTGCGGCTGTGCTTGAGCGACACGGGAAGTGGAATTCCCCCGCACGTGTTCGAGCGAATGTTCGACGCGTTCTTCACCACCAAGGACGCCGGCGAGGGCACTGGCCTGGGTCTGTCGCTGGTGCATCGCATCGTGGCGGATCTCGGGGGTGGGATAGACGTTCACACGGTTGTAGGTCGAGGGACGACGTTCACGATCTGGTTACCGACTGCCGGCGAAGTGGCCGCTCCTTTGGTCGGAGTCACAACCGAGTTGCCGCACGGCATCGGCCAAACGGTCATGATCGTCGACGACGAGAAAGCGCTGGTTGCGCTTGCCGAAGAAATGCTAGCGGCGCTCGGTTATGAGCCGGTTGTCTTCTCCTCCAGCGTCCCGGCATTGGAGGCAATCCGCGAAGCACCGGAGCGCATTGATATCGTCCTGACCGATCAGACGATGCCAGCCCTCATCGGTACTGATCTCGCTCACGAGATCTGCTTGCTTAGGCCCGACATCCCGATCGTACTAATGAGCGGCTACGGCGACGTTCTATTGAACCAGCGTGCACGTGCGGTAGGGGTACGGGAAGTCCTGCGCAAACCGTTGCAGAGCAAGGACATTGCGGAGTGTTTCGGGCGCGTCTTGCGGTGACACTCCACCAAGGCCACTTCCTCCGGTAACAGAGCGATGTGTCGGGTCGGCGATGGATCGCAACGCCTCTTCCGAGGTCTTCCGGGGGAGGGCTAGCCGGGATTTCTCATACCCCTCGCTGATCTTACAACCTGATCGGTAGCGGAGGCTGCGGTAGCGGCGGTCGGGGCGGGCTTGCCGATTCAGGCAGTTTTTCGCGGTACCCGCCCGCCGCTCTGCGCGAGAGCGGTTCGGCGATTGAGAGCGGTGCGGGTCTGGTTCGTGGGTGCGGCTTAGCGCGCCGCGGCGTCCAAGGCATGGAAGGCGGCGATGAACTCACGCTGGTTCGGACAAGCCTGACTCATCGCCAATTTCACCCGTCGCACGCTCACCGTGACCACCGCGCCGATCTTCAGTAGCCTCAGGCGGATCGTGTTCGCACAGGCCCGAGCGAGGCTCGTGTCGGCTGAGTCCGATACGCCGCAGTGCATGCATCAGCACGTAGGCGGCCGAGGAGAGCCACAGACGCAGCTGATTGGCGCGGAAGGTCTCGGTCGAGAGTCGATCGGCAAAGAGATTGAGCTGCGCCTCCTTGATGCGGTTCTCCATCTCCCCGCGAGCGCAGTAGAGCTCCTCGTACAGCTCGCGCATCGGCCACTCATGCATCGAGAGTGAGCTCACAATAAAGCGTGGGTTGGCCTTATCCCCGGTGTGCTCGGCTTTGGCCACCACGCGCCGTGCGCGACTCCAGCTGCGCCGCGTGCGGTAGCTCAACTCCTTGAAGCGTCGTGCCGGGCGGGAAGTGTGCGCCGACTCGAGCCGCCGCCTCGTGCAGCTCAGCCCCGATCGAGCGCACCAGGCGAGCATTGCGGGCGAGCCCGAACAGGTAATCCACAGCGTTTTGCTCGCACCAGCTCATCAGCTCCTCGCGGCAGAAGCCCGAGTCGGCGCGCAGGATGATGCGCATGTGCGGCCAGCGCTCACGGATCTGTGCCACGATGCGCTCGACCTCCTCGCGCGCACCGGCTGCCCCATCGATGTTCGAGCAGCGCAGCTTCGAGCACAGCAGATGCTCGCCGCAGAAGATGTACAGCGGCAGATAGCAATAGCCATCGTAGTAGCCGTGGAAGAAGCGCCCCTCCTGATGTCCGTGCAGCGGATCATCCGTGGCGTCCAGATCCAGCACGATCTCATCCCGGGCCTGCGCGTGCGCCTCCAGGAACAGCTGCACGAACAGCCCCTCGATCGCTTCGCTGCGGGGGCGGATCTTGTGATAGTGATCGATCCCTTCTCGTGCGTGCAGCTCCAGGCGGTTGAGCGTGCTCTTGCCCGCCAGCGCCGCGCAGTCAGCTCGGCGCGCCTCAAGCTTGCCCAGCAACGCGCCAAAGACCGGATCGTGGCGCAGCTGCTCGTGATCGTTTAGATCCTCATACCCCAGCGCGATCCCGAACACCCGCTGCCCGATCATCGTCCTGACCGTATGCTCGATCAGGTCAGGCCTGCGCTTATCGATGAAGCAGCCGGCCAGCCGATCGATCAATCCGATCGCCTCATCCGCGCGCCGCAGCAGCAGCGCTCCGGCATCCGAGCTCACCGTCCCACCGTCAAACGCCGCCACCACTCGGCGCCGTTCTCACACATGAAAACTCCAGCTGTTCCGCGTTACACTCTGTCTGCATCGGGCCTTCTCCTGGGCTTGTGATAACTCGTTCTCGCAAAACAAGTTTTACTCACTCAGAGGCCCGATGCATCCTCCGCGTATGAGAAATCCCGGCTAGACAAGCCTCCGCAACGCCGCCGTCGACACCTCATCAATGTGCCGAAAGGCCGGTGCGGTCTTCTCGATCTGATCGGCGGGCACGCTGTATTGCCCAAAAAGCACTTTCCACTCGCGTACGGTCTGCCAGATTCGCGCGATGCTCTGAGCGGCAGTGTCTGCCGATAGCGTAAATCTCTCACGACCTGCGAAAGCGTTGTCTAAAGTGGCGGTCCGACCCTCGGGTCCTACTCCCAGATGCAGGCGCCGTTCAGAGGCCAGGCTAGCCCGTGGCATCACATCATAGAGCGGACTCAGTCTCCAGCCAGCGAGGCGGGGGTCCCAGAGAAAGCCGTGGTTGCGCAGATGATCATCGTCATTGCTGACGAAGATATTGAAAACCAGGCGCTCAAAGAGCTCGCGGTTATTCTGCCGGATCACGCTCTCGTGACAGTACCGTCGTATGGCTTGCGCCAGGTCTGCATAAGACTTGTCCGGCGATTCCATCTCAGCACAGGCCACGAGCGTGAGACCGCTCACGAAGCCCAGGCGCTTCTCGGCGAGTCCCGCAGCCGGAGCTGTGCTTAAGAGATCCTTGGGCAAGGGGGCATCCTGACCCGGTTTCGCCCAGTACCGGTCAAATCGCCGGATCAGCATCACGGGTCGCTCGCCCAACTCAATGAGCTTGACCGGAGGAACGGTCAGGCCTGCCACAGCGGCCAGGCGCAGCGTTGCGGTTTCGATGCTCGGAACGGCCAATGCGTCCTTTCGGCTTGGAAACTTGGCCAACCAAAGTATCTGTTCGCTGTCACGAACCGTCGCCTTGGGACGTGCACCGCCCAGCGGACTGCCTTCCACGAAGATCTCTTCGAGATCAGCGGGAACCGGTAAGCCCTCATCAATGCGCTGGGCAACATCCATCAGGTACTGCAAATTGTCCCAAGTGCCATAGCCCAGTGTGGGTTCGGCTTCTCGCGAAGAACGAATGTCGAGCGCGCCGACGCGCTGACTGCCTGCGTGCAGCAGATAAATGGACTCTGGAAGACTGTTTGCGGGCACCTTGAGGCGAGACTCGATGACCCGCCGTCCCCAGGCATCGGGTGCGGCATCGCGAATTCCACCGAACGACGGCAGGTTGTTCGGCGGAAAGAGCGCCTTGCCTCGCACGGCGCTCTCGGTCATGAAGACTCAAAGTCACGGGATCGACTTCAAGAGCGTCCGGGCGTTGTAGGTACCGCAACCCGTAGGCGAATGCCGAGGCCAATAATTTCGGCCCGTCCTCTGTCAGAGTGAGTTGCCCACAAGGCACCCACTCCGCATCAAGGTGAGCGAAGACAAACAGTTTCTGCTCCTGCGCGGCCATGGCTAGAAATCGATCTCATCCAATTCGCGTTTCGAAAGTCCCCGGGCACGGCGGCGCTGTTCCCGTGCGCTGAGTGCGGCCAGAGCGGGGTCCGATTCCGACAAGAGCTCTACAAGGGATTTGCCCGGCACAATGGCATCCAGGTAGCGCAGGATCTGGCCCAGGGCGATTCCGGGATCACCTTTTTCCAGCCGATATGCGGTGTTCCGTGAAAAGCCGGCTCGCAAGGCGGCTTGGTCTTGCTTCATGCCTCGAGCGATACGCAAGCGCGCTAGGGCCGCGCCCAGCTTTCTGGCCTCATTGGCCAGGTTCGGGTTCAGGACCGCGGCTTGGGTGACCTTCATGATCGTTTAATCGATCGTTGACCGGATTATGCTCTATTAATCGAGCATAAGGCTAGCAATACCCCAATGTACAGTCAAGACATGGTGTCTCTTAAATCGAGCGTTAAGCTTTGATCGTCAAACGCACCACCAACTCGCAGTGCTTGTTATTCAGACGCTTACGGTTAGGCAATCACTTTGAGCCGATGTCGAGATGGGCAAGAAATCGACGATGTTTTCGCGTCGATTACTCGCTATCGGCTTTCATTCGCAGCGGTTACCACGGCGCAGAGCGCTTCGTTAGAGCCCGCATCGGCGAACACGACCTATCGCTGGCTCCCGGTAGATGGCGTCAGAATCCTCTACCGGGAAGCCGGTGCCGGCTCAGCGCCGGCCATCGCGCTCCTGCATGGCTTCCCGTCGTCATCCCGTGAGTTTGACTCTTTTATTCCCCTTCGCCGATGGCTCGGCGAGGCATCGGATTCGCCTTGAGAGGGAAGCTGCTCACAGCATGAATACCCTTGCCAAGCGCTCTCGCGCTGTGGCGTGCACCAAATGTCCGTAATGCCTTTCGATCATCATCACAGACGTTCCAACGAGCTTAGCGACCTCAAGGGTGCTCATGCCATCAAGTAGGGCTTGGGTAATCCAACTGTGTCGTAACGTGTATAGGCAGACACCGGATGGAAGGCATGCTCGTGCTGCCGCATCGCGCACAAGTTCGTCCCAATCGCTATGAGCCCAGGGCTTCTTATCATCCCTGAGCAGCAACTGGTCGGTTCCTGCTCGATCTGCCGTCAGTTTCGCGAAAAACGTCGACGCCGCGTCGGAAAGGACGACCGGGCGCGTGCCAGTCTTCCCGCTAACCGTCAATGTATTAGTCCGTGCGTCGAACTGACTGACGCGCGCGCTTATCAATTCACCGGCACGTGCTCCGGTCAGTACCGCCGCCGTGATGAGATCATGTAACGCGCCGTTTGCAGAGGCCAATAACGACCGACGCTGCGTAAGATCGAGGAAAAGGTCGCGTCGCTTGTTGACTCCCCTGAACTGCTTTACGTCGCGCCAGGAGCTCGCCCGTTCAAGGCCCACCCACTTTTGTGCGACAGCGAGATTTAGCGCAGCGTTGAAGGAAATCTGTGTTCGGTTGACACTGGATTTGCCTAATCCGGATTCGATCAGCGACTGACGCCATTCGCGGACGTGAGTTGTGCGCAACTTCGACAAACACACGTGCGCGATCGGTTGCTTGGATCTTTTCCTACCGTCACCGTACACGGTGCGCTCGAAGCGCTTGTGAGCATCTTGAGCCGTATCGTTCCCTTTCTCACGACGGCGGTCTGCAACGTATGCGCGACACGCCGATTCAACGGTCGCCTCGCGATGATCCGAATGCGACGTCACGCCGGAGTCAAGCTCGTTGAACCACGCGTGCGCCGCGTCGACCGCGCGATCGTAATCCAACGATGTTGACAGCTCGCCGAGCGTCTTTGACACCGGCTTTGCGTCATCCGCGTGGTAGCGCGCTACCCACGAGCCAGCACCACTCGTGAGTTTGCGGAAGCCGATAAACCTTCCCCTAGAGATGCGCGCGAAATACGGCGCTGGCCGTGCTAAGAGCGCATGTCTGCCTGTCTTTGTGTCAAGTCTCGTGGGGAACGTCCGTGTGAAATCCATGTGAAAAATCCTATCACGGATTGGGGAAAACCATCATGCGCAAAATTATGCCAAAAATAGGCATTTCAACGACATAGCCAGACATGAGTGGACAGGGAAATTGCCGATCTCTGCTTTCACACGGCAGGGGCCACTGGTTCGATCCCAGTACCGCCCACCAGAAACTGGCGCGTATTTGCCGAACCGGATCGTAAGCAGTGGCGCGCTGGTCGACGACGCGATAGCCCACGGCGGTCAGCCACTGACCCGCGCCTTTTCTCGTGGATGGCATTCCTCCCGCAGGGTGCTCGGACCTGCAAATGACGTTGCGGAAAGGGCGGTAACCGTCAATACGGCAAGCGCAGGGCTCTTCAGATGAATGTATTTAATGGTCACGTTACTCCTGTGTTGATGCTTGTCGGCAGTGCAGGTCGTGCCAACCAATGGTTGCATCAGACCTTAAGAAGTTTCCTGACGCTCCGGATGGTGGCTGTACGTGTCACATCGGGTATTTAATTAGATTTTGAAAGACGAGGGCCGCCCTCGCCTGAATGAGTCGACCGCCCTCAGCAAGCTTGCCGACTTGTATTGGAGCGAAGCCCAAGCGCTCTGCCAAGGCACTGACCTCAGCGCTGGCATCCTCGTAGTCGCTCGCGACGAAGACCACGCGGCGGCCCGTCGAGTCGGGCAGAGGCGCGATCAAGGCGCGCATCGGGAGCTGGTTGAAGGCCTTGACGAGCTTCGCGCCCGGCACGCGCTGCGCATTGACCTCCGAGGACAGGCGGCCATGCAGCTCGCTTTCCTGTACGTCGGCAGGCAGCATGAACGCGTTGGTCACATCGATCACGATCTTACCGGTCCAGTCGGACCGCCTTGCCGCCACTTCCTTGAAGTTGAGGAAGCCGACCGCAAAGAAGATGATGTCCGCGTCCAATGCCCGATCGACCGCAACGGGTGTGATGTGCGGCCCGAGATGCGCGGCGATGTCCCCGAACGATTCTGGCCCGCGGGAATTTGCAATCAGGACGTCAACGCCCTGGCGCGCAAAGATGCCCGCCAGCGTGCTGCCCACAAGTCCTGTCCCTACGATGCTGTATGTCATGGCGTTCTTCACTTGGGTACTCGGTTACCCGTCCGATGCCCTCATCTGCTTGCTGTGGTCGACCGAACCAGCCTTACGATAGGCGACTTGACTCATCTTCAGAAGAGACTAAAGATCGCTGCTATCCATCTAGCGATTAGATGCATGTTAGACACCGTTACCATCAATCAACTACGCACCTTTATTGCCGTGTGCGAGGAGAGCAGCTTCACGGGTGCGGCGCGAAGTCTCGTGCGCAGGCGCGTCATCCTCGCGCCTTGGCAAGAGCGTGGCCGATCTTGCCGAAGCCAATGATTGCGTAGCTCATAATGGTTATCCGATCTCCTGTGATGCCGGGGTCAGACCTGGGCCAGGCCTCCATCGACGGCGAGATCCACACCGGTGACGAAAGAGCTTTCGTCGGAGGCGAGGAACGTGACACTCGCCGCTATTTCTTCTGGCTCACCCCTGCGTGCCATCGGGATCTGCGAAGCGAACTGGGCGGCCGCTTGTTCTGCTTGCTCGGGTGTGAGGCCCGTAGTTGTTGCCAACGCCGGGGTATCAATGGGACCGGGGCTCATTGAATTTACGCGGATTTTGCGATCCTTCAGCTCCAGTGTCCAAGAGCGCGCGAAGCTTCGCACCGCGGCCTTGCTCGCGGCGTAGGCGCTGAATCCTGGGAGCCCCATCACGTTGGAGACCGAGGATGTCAGGATGATCGAACCGCCGTCTTTGAAGAGCGGAAGCGCCTTTTGGACCGTAAAGAATAGCCCCTTCACGTTCACATCGAAGGTCTGGTCGAAATGGGCCTCGGTTGCCACTGCGAGCGGAGCGATTGTTCCCGCGCCCGCGTTCGCGAAGAGAATGTCGATGTGACCATGTTTCTGTTTCACGACGGCATAGAGCCGGTCCAAATCCCCCAAGCACGACACGTCGCCCACGACCGTCGTAACGTTTGTCTTGATCGAGGCGGCGGCCTCCTTCAGTTCTTGCTCTCGTCGCCCTGTGATCACGACGTGGGCACCTTCGGCCACGAAGCGCTTGGCTGTGGCCAAGCCAATTCCGCTGCTTCCGCCGGTGATGACTGCGACCTTGCCTTCAAGTTTTTTCATGATCCTTATCCTCCGTTCAGTGTGTGCTTTGTCTTGGTTTAAAGTTTGAAAGGCACGGGACCGTACCGGTCAGAGTTGCGCCAGGCCGCCGTCGACGGCGACTTCGCTGGCGGTCATGAAGCTGCTGTCGTCCGATGCCAGAAAGGCAGCAGCAGCCGCGATCTCCGCGGGATCCGCCATTCGTAGCAGCGGAGTCATCGCTGCGTAGGCCTTCTGGCCCTCTACGCCGAGCGATGCCTTCGCGAGTTCGGTCGCGGTCGCCCCGGGCGACAGCACATTGACCCGGATGCCGGTGCCCTTCAGGTCCTGTGCCCAGCTCCGCGCGAGGTTGCGTACTGCCGCCTTGCTGGCACTGTAGGCGGTGAACCCCGGGGCGCCCGTGGTGCCGGCGCTCGATCCGGTCAGGATGATCGAACCGCCCTTGCCCATCAGCGGCAGCGCCTTCTGGACCGTGAAGATCGTTCCCTTCACGTTGGTGTCGAAGGTTTCGTCAATGTGCTCGGCGGTGATCTTGCCGAGGGGGAGCGGGCCTCCCGTCCCGGCATTGGCGAAAACGATGTCGAGGCTCCCACGCTCCTTCTTCACCGCCGCGTAGAGTCGGTCGAGGTCGGCCTCACTGGAGACCGAGCCCGCCACTGCGCGAGCGTTGGGTCCTAGCTCGGCCACAGCAGCGTCGAGTTCCTTCTGCCGACGGCCGAAGATGAAGACGAAGGCGCCCTCCTCGACGAAGCGTTTTGCTGCAGCGCGGCCGATGCCGCTACCGCCACCGGTGATCACGGCGGTCTTTCCTTTCAGTCGGTTCATGTCAGCTGTCCTTGGTTCGGAGTAACCCGTACAGACCACCAAAGTAGGCCCATTACTGATGAAGACAATTGACAAAAATTCTATAAACGGCATCTAATCTTTAGATAGCTGTGCTCGATAACGTCACCATCAATCAACTTCGGGCCTTCGTCGCCGTGTGTGACCACGGAAGCTTTTCCGGGGCTGCACGGGGGCTGAGGCGTGCACAGTCGGCGATCAGCCACGCGATCAAGGCGCTCGAGGGCGCCTTCGATGTAGATCTGTTCGAGCGCAACACCCGCAAAGCAACGCTGACAGCCGCGGGGTGCAACCTTCTGCCTGATGCTCGTGCGGTGATCTCACGCACCGAGGAGATGAAGACGCGCGCGACCTCGATTGCAGAAGCAGGGGTGCCGCAAGTCTCGATTGCTGTAGATACCTATTTTTCGCGCGCGCACCTGATTGAGTGCCTGCGCAGCCTGCAGGCGGCCTTTCCGACGGTTGCAATCAATCTGCGCATCACGACCATGCAGGGCGGCGAGCATTTAGTTCTTGAAGGCACGTGCGCATTGGCGGTGACGATCACGGACGTGCCGGAGCTGAGCCCGGGTACCATAGAAGGCAGCATTTATGTGACGTGCAAATGGTGACCGTCTGTGCGCCATCGCATCCCCTGGCCGCAATCGCGGGGCCGATTCCGCGGGACGAATTGGGCCGGCACATCCAGCTCGTCGTAACCGACAATCAGCCCGATGGGGAAAAGACACAACAGGGGGTCGCCGGCGAACGCCAGTGGCGGGTGAATGACCTCGGCGCGAAGCACGATCTGCTCAGGGGAGGCTTGTGCTGGGGGCACATGCCGCGCCATATGGTTGCGGAAGACCTCGCGAACGGAACACTCGTCGAAATCCAACGGCGCGCATGGCACATGCGCCCCCTCACCTTCATGATCTCGCAGCGGCGCGGGTACTCGTTTTCCGAATGCGAGACACGGCTGGTCGAGCTCCTTGGCAACCCTCAGCGCTTCCCAAAGGATACCAGCCAGCGCCCCGTTTCACGCAAAGGCAAAAAAACCTAAAGGCCCGCCATGCGTGAGCGACAGTCAGTACGGCCTGCCGCTTCTCGACGGATGAGGGGTGACCTCAAGAAACGGACTTTTGCGATATTAAGCATTGCTGCTTTCCTATCGTTGAATCTTGGAATTGCCACCGGACGCGTTGCCATCGTGGTGGGCTGGGCAGCCTAACGAACGCCGTGACCGGGGGTAGGACGG
>CAWCJT010000003.1:0-1107178 GCA_963795975.1 uncultured Gammaproteobacteria bacterium | reverse complement strand
GACGGGCACGGGCGGCAGGGGTAGGTGCGAGTCGTGAATCATCTCAGCCATATCAAGTGCCCCACATGATGAGGTGTTCGACGATCGGGCCCAGGGCCAGCGCCGGCACAAAGGTCAGCGCGCCGACCAGCAGCACCGTACCGATGAGCAGAATGACGAACGTAGGTCCGTAGGTGAGCATCGTGCCGGCGGTCACCGGGACACGCTTCTTCGCCGCGAGGGACCCCGCGATCGCGAGCACCGCCACGATGGGCCAGTAGCGACCCAGCCACATCACAAGGCCGAGCGCAGTATTGTAGAAGGGCGTGTTCGCCGATATTCCCGCAAACGCACTGCCATTGTTATTGCTCGCCGAGGTGAAGGCGTACAGGATCTCCGAGAACCCGTGGGCCGCCGGATTGGCGACGCCCGCCTGTCCTGCCATCACGCTCACCGCAACCGCCGTCCCGGCGAGCACGATGAACGGCATCACGAGAATCGCCACCGAGCTCATCTTCATCTCGAAGGCCTCGATCTTCTTGCCGAGGTATTCGGGGGTTCGGCCCGATCATAAGACCGGCGATGAACACTCCGACGATCGCGAAGATCAGCATCGAGTAGAGTCCGGTGCCGACACCACCGAACACGACCTCACCCAGCTGCATATTGAAGAGCGGCACGAACCCCCAGGGGCGTAAACGAGTCATGCATGGAATTGACCGCGCCGCAGGAGGTTCCGGTCGTGATTGTGGCGAACAATGCGGAGGCACCGATTCCGAAGCGTGCCTCCTTGCCTTCCATGTTGCCGCCGGGCTGGAGCAGGCTTGCGGCCTGATCCACGCCGAGCGTCGCAACGCGCGGATTACCAAGCTGCTCGCTATGCACCGCGAGCAAGAGCTCACCCATGAACAGAACCGCCATCGCTGCCAATATGGCCCATCCCTGGCGCGTATCACCGACCATTCGCCCGAACGTGTAGGTCAGGGCTGCCGGGATGAGTATGATCGCGAGCATCTCTAAGAAATTCGAAAGCGGCGTCGGGTTTTCGTACGGATGAGCTGAATTCGCATTCAGGAAGCCGCCACCGTTGGTGCCGAGTTCCTTGATCGCCTCCTGGGACGCCATCGGGCCCATAGGCAGCGTCTGCTTCTGGGTTGTTGCATCCTCCATCACCGGATTGCCGTCCTTGTCCTTTACCGGATTGCCTGCCGCATCGGCCTTGGGTTGTTGATACGCAAGGGTCTCGATGGTCGTTACGTCCTTGTAGGCCGAGAAGTTCTGCACGACGCCTTGGCCGGCGAGGAGGATCGCGAACAGGGTCGCAATCGGGAGCAGCACGTATAGCGTCGCGCGTGTCATGTCGACCCAGAAATTGCCGATTGCCTTCGCATCGTGGCGCGCAAAGCCTCGAATGAGCGCGACCGCGACGACGATGCCGGTTGCTGCAGAGGCGAAGTTCTGCACCGCAAGGCCGACCATCTGCGTGAGATAGCTCATCGTGGACTCGCCGGAATATCCCTGCCAGTTCGTATTCGTGACGAAACTGACCGCGGTATTGAAAGACGAGTCGGGAGAGACGTTCGGAAAGCTCTGCGGGTTCAGCGGCAGCCATGCTGCAGGCGCTGCAGGCCATAGACTGCGAGCGCGCCGATGCCGTTAAACACCATCAGGGCAAGCGCATAGCCCTTCCAACTCATCTCTGCGTCCGCGTCCGTCCCGCACAGACGGTAGATCAACCGCTCGAGCGGAGCACCGATGCGCAGCGGCCAAATCGGCCGACCCTCCATCACGTTTGCGATGTAGAGTCCAACTGGCTTGACCAGCAGCAGCGCGACGATCAGATAGGTGAAGATGAGCGCCGAGTGTCGAGTGCGTCATCAGAATTTCTCCGGCTTGAACATCGCGTACAGCAGGTACGCGAAGAGGCCGAGCGCAAGCAGCCCGCTTACAATGTAGACGCCGTTCACTCCCCACCTCCCAAGCGGGACACCGCCTTCACCAGCAAATGCGTGACTACGTACAACCCGATTATGGCCAGCACGAATAAAGCATCCATTGGTGTCCTTCTCTCGCTCAAGTACTCGTAGTACGAACGTCTGACCTGCCGGCAGCCGACTAGAACTTAACCATGACGCCGGCACCCCAGATGACCTCCCGTGTGCGCAGGTCCGGGAGCCAAACGCCGCCCTCGTTGGCGCATGCATCCGCACCAGACACGCTACCGTTGTTACACACCGGGCTCGCCGGCGAGCCGGTGTTGCCGAGCGGCGGGGTGACGCCGCCCGGGCCGTTCCAGTACGGCACGTCCGAGTGGCGGTAGGTGAACTCGGTCCACCAAGTGATCCAGTCGCGCGGCATGTACTGAAAATTGAGCTGCGTGTCCCACTGGAATAGCTTCTGCCCGGGATTCTCGGTGAAGTAGGGCGTGCCGCTTTGCGCCGTGGCGCCATTGATCGGTGGCACCAGCGCCAGATAGCGGCCGGGATTGTTCATGAAGCCACCCCCGAACGTGACCGCATAGACATCGTTGTCAAACCATGTGCGGTTGTAGGCCATCACGCCGATAAAGTTCGCCTTGTTCGGGCCGCTGCGAGCAATTGACGCCGCCGCCATATTCGCAGCCGACGTCCCATGTCAGCGGAGATCGCCATCTTGGAGATGCCGGCCGCCGGTTCCGCCGGGCGTCGTAGTACTTCACTCAGATACTATCGTCCTCGTGAACGCGATGTGACATTGCGCGTAATTGATGTACTGCCCATTGGGGTTCGGGTGATCCGATTGCGGCATTGCGGGTTACCGCCGTTGCATTGGGTACCCGCTGCCGCTTGCGAGGATTGTCTTGTCCGACGCTGTAGGTGTTCAAGACCAGTTTGAACGAGTCGTTCGGAATCCAGAGGATCTGCCCGCCGAACCCCGGATGACTGTTGTACTTGGCATAGGATTGCCAGCCGTTGATCAGCCAGGGCTCGATCTTCAGGTTTTGTGTCGGAAACCATTGGATCGCGCAGTCCATTGAAGAACCACGGCGTATTGGACGACACGAACGAGGGCTGATAGGTCCAGTTATCGAAGTTGTAGTAGCTGAACAGTCCGATGTACGAGACAAAAATACCGGCATCGACGTTGAGACCGTGGTTACATCGAAGTGATATCCTGCGTTCGCCTCCGAGAAGTATTTGTAGGCGCCTTGCAGATCCCACTGGCCCGACCCCGTGAGCTCGCGTCGTTGCGCGGTGTCGTGACACTAAACAGTCCGAACATCGATAGAAACCGGGCACGGACGTTGTCCCAGTGGAAGTCACCACCGAAGACTGACCTGCTCGATCTGGAACTCGCTCGAGCGGAACTCCTCGGTCGAGCCGACGATGGTGTGATCCACTGGGTGGTTGAAGTCCTGTGAGATAGTTGACGTCGAATCGAACCTCGGGCGTGAAGAGCTTCGTGTCGAATATCGGCTCTTTCTCGCGCGAGGTGCCGTTCATCCAGCCCAGATACCCGACAGCGAATGGGGTCTGTGTGTCGACTGCTGGACCCTGCTCAGGCGCCTGGAGCGCTTCGGGCACGATCCTGGCGACCGCCTGCGCGAGGCTTTCGGCTGTCGGCGGCGCGGCGGGGACCGGCGCGGGAGCAGTCGCGAGGCGCGAGGCGGCGCTGCCGTTCAGCGCCAAATCGGCGCGCGTGGCCTGCCCCGCGAGCACCGCCAGCGCTGCACTGCTGCTGGTGCGTTGGCCGTCGGATTCCACGCTGACCGACCAGGCACCTGGGGTGAGGTCGGCAAACGAATAAACACCGTCGCTGTTCGAGACTGTCGCACGAATACCGCCACCGTCTGCCCTTACGGCCGTCACCGTCGCGTGTGCAACTGGGAGCTTCGCCGAATCGGTTACGATTCCCACGATCGCTCCAAGCGGAGTCTTGACGCCCTCTTCCGCCGAGGCGTTCCCAGCGGGCGCTGACATCGATAGAAGTCCGGCCGCGACCGAGATCAGAATCAGTTGCAGGTGAGTTTTCACGGTACCGCGAGTCCCTATCCAAGCTGTACCGGTCAAGACTACCGAAGCCACCCGACAACACGGCGTTAGGATTTACGCGCATCCAAATTCTTAACACCGCCCTAACAAGCGGTCCGAGCGCACTCAACACTCGACCCTTCCAGTGGTTCGGCCGCGTCCGGAACCTTCCCTGCTAAGCAGGCTTCCGAAACGTGCAGATTGCTCCGCCAGCGATCACGAGCGCACCCCCGAGAACAATGGGCAGCGTCGGCGACGTTCGAAACACTAGGAAATTAATCACCTGCCAGACTACGAAGAGCGTCGCCAAATACAGACCCACCACCTGCCCGAATTCCAGTGGTGCCAAATTGAGAAATGTTCCATAGCCGAACAACAAGGCGGCGCCGCCGAGAAACAATCCAGCGCGGGCCGGGCCAACGTGGTTGTACAGGGCCATTCGAACTACGGCATCGCCGCTTGCCTCGAGTATGGTCGCGGCCAATAGGAACGCCACGCCTGGAATACCTTGCATAGCGTTGGACACGGCTTCGGACTCCAGGTGAAAAGCAAGAAGCGCTGCTGGCGGCAGTATGCCACGCCGTGAAGCTCGGGCCCCGTCAACCGATTTGAGCGATCGAATCGCTTTGCGTAGTCGACGAACTGCTGCCAGGGTTGGTCGGCGGCAAATCCGCGACCGCAGTTGGAACGGTGCCGTTAAAAGCGATAAGTGAGATCGACACCGCCAGTGAGCGGCTGATTGGTTTCGATGCGGGTGAAGCTCGGTTGTGGCTCGTTCTCCGTGAACATGCTCTCGAGCTGCGCGTGCTTGTTCGCGAGATTGTTGACGAATGCCGTGACGGTCCACCGGTCTCCCTGTTCGATGCCTACGCGTACATTGATGAGGGCATACCCTGGCAGCTGGCGGTAGATGCCGGAAAACTCGTAGGGGTGCGAGAAGTAGATCGAGTAGCGCGGGCCGGTATAAGAATTATTCAGACGGGCCGTCAAGGTGTAGTGGGTGCCCACCGGCACCGCATAGTCGAGCGCCACGGTAGCGCTTTCCGGCGCGACGTCCGGCATCTTGTGCACGGGCTGAATGATCCAGTGCGGACCGCCGTCCAGCCACTCATTCAGATAGCCCGCCGCAAGCTCGAAGCTAAATCCCATCCCGAGATCGGCAAGTAAATCGACGTCGGCACCCCAGATGGAGACGCGACTGCCGTTGATGTTCAATGCCCAGTCGTTCGGATAGGCCTCGAGCTGGACGTGGCGCCAGTCCTCGTAATACACGCTTGCATTCACCGTCAGGCGCCGATTCAGCATGCGTGACTTCTCGCCCAGCTCATAGCTCACGACACGATCCGGTTCGTACGTCGACGGCCACTTGCCACTCGTGTAACCGGCCTGCTGGAAAGCCGCACCCCATGCAGCGCCCGTTGTCGGATAGACTGGATTACCTCCTCCTGGGCGGAAACCCGTAGCAACGGTTGCATAGGCCATCACGTCCGGACTGAAGGTGTAGGTCAGGTTCAATTTGGGATTGAAGCTGGTGGATGACAGCGCGATGAGACCGGAACAGGAGGGCGTGGCTGCACCTTGCCCCGAGCCGTAGCCACTGATGCAGGACGAGTAGCGATAGTCATAGTGATTCACCCGGGCGCCGATATCGGCCTTGAACTCATCGGTAAGCGCGTACATAAAGTCACCGAAGGCTGCATATTGGAAGATCCTGGTTGGGGCGTTGGCAGTGAACCACTGGGACGTCGTCGCAGGGTCGAGCGTACCGAGGTCCATAAAGGCCGAATAGTTTGGAGTGGTTCCCTTAAAAATCCACGAAGAGTAGTAGCTGCTGTAGTAGAGACCGGCCACCCAGCTCGCCTTTTCGTCCCGAGAGGAGCTCATGCGCAGCTCCTCGCTCAGCTGGTGAGTCGGATCAACTTCCAGTCCTCGCTCCGGACCGGTGCCGAGAACTCCGTAAAACCCAGGGTTCGCAAGCCCGTAGTTCGAGCTGTACGTGATGCCTTCGAGCGGGTTGTTGAAGGCCTCGCTCGCCTCCTCGACCTGGCTCGAGCTGCGCGTCCACCAAGCGGTACTTGAATTGAGATCGAATGCAGCAAAACGGTACGTTACATTCAGGCTGTAGGCCGCGAGCGAATCGGTCAAAGGTTCGGCGATGTCGAACGGCTGATAATGGACGAGCGCTCCCGGGTCACTGTCATAGGCGCTAATCCCATTCTGGGTGCTGCCGGTGTAGAAAAGCGCAGGCGTGATAGACAGGTTGTCCGTCGGCTTCCACAATAGCGTGACGCGGGCTGCATAAACCTGATAGGTATTGGAGCCAGCATAGCGCGCCTGAACGGGCGCATCCGTCACATTACCGCGAGTGATGCCGACCGGATCACCGCCAGTGAGCGGTAAAGGGTTGGCGACGATGCGATCGATCCAGCCGCTGGTGTCGCTTTCGCTCCCGACCACTCTCAACGCCAACGTGTCGTTGATGAGCGGAAGATTGATCATCAGATTGTCTTTGTGGTTGAAGCCGCCGCCGTCGGTACCCGAGAGGACACTTTGCGCGCTCGCTTGGAACTGGGTGAGATTCGGCTGATTACTGATCAGCCGAACCGTTCCACCCATCGATCCGGAACCAAACAGCGTGCCCTGCGGGCCCCGCAGCATTTCGATGCGGTTGAGATCGTATAGGTCGGGATCGATCACCACATGCCCGTTCTGGGCGTTCGCAGGTCCGGCCAAGGGCATATCATCCAGGTAGAAGCCAACGGTCGCGGAATTGCCCCCACTCGAGGTCAGTCCACGCATCTCGATCTCTGTCTGACTGGGCCCTTCGGTCTTGAGAGACACGCCCGGTGTTCCCTCGGCCAGCGTCGCCAGCGATGAAACGCCTCGCGCGGTCATTTCATCGCCGCTGACCGCTGAGATGCTGATCGGCGTGTCCTGAACCGTTGAAGCGCGCTTCTGCGCAGTGATAACGACTTCCTCAACCGCCGGTGTCGCGGGATCCATCGAAGGCACGGTCTGCGCACGCAGTTCAATCCCCGCTGTCATACCAATGACGGCGATCGTGCCCGATGCAGCCCTCACTACTCTAGAGTAGGCGGACAGGCCACGAGCGCTTCCAATGACAGACCAAAGCGAGCCCGCAGAACGCAGTGCGCGCGGACCATTACTTCTCGTGGAACTCAGGAGCGAATCGATGACTGAAGGAAGCATCAAGTATTCCTTTCTCATTGCGATAGCCCCCTCGTGAGAAAGGATGTCGTGCGGGAAATAGATTTGCCGTTAAGAAATCCGGTTACGATTGGCCAGTTTTCACAACTGCATGTCAGCTGCACCAACATGGATCGTGAGCCAATCTCAATGCACAGATATCGGGCATCCAATAAGACCCTCGTACGAAAGCGGATTTCGTAGGCCTGCCGGCAGTCGCCGATGAGGCTGCGACGAGATCGATATACGAGTGGGACGTGATGCTGACAGGAAACCGCGCACCCACCGGATCGCTACCTCGCCTCGATCTGTCGACGTTGCGAGTGTTCAGCGCCTCGGGCGAGCGCAAAGGTCACTCCTGGGCTGGGAGAGAGCGTCACGTCACCGGCGGAATGTTTATCGGACTCGGCGCTAGGGCAGTCCTTGCTCGGATCGAAAGGAATGGTCGTCGGCCGGTCATGCCCACCCACCAGGGCGCAGCGCTTCGCTCTACGGCGAGTTCGGGATAACTCAGGCGTGAGCTTTCGGGCTCATAGGTGACTTTCGGCATCCGGTCGTCTTCAGGGGGGGGGGGGGACGCAGACGCCCTGGCGGAGTGTTACAAGATGGACGAAGGATTGCGCTTTGTGGCCCGGTTGCTGGAGGGAGAGAAGATGGCTGTGCTATACCGCGAGTTCGATGTCTCGCGCAAGACCGGCTACAAGATCTTCTTGCGCTTCAAGGACTGCGGACTCGAGGCCTTAGACCGCCGAAGGGCGGATCCCGACCGTCTCAAGCGCGAGTTCCAGTTTAGGCTTAAGTTCGGCCCGAGCGGCCAGCCGCATACCCAATCCATGCTGAACCGGTCTAACTTGGCCGCCCTTCGGGGCCACATATGTTAGTCGTCTGCCTTACGCCTGTTGCGTGGCCGGGCGCGTCGCTCGACACCTTCATGGTAGCGAGGCAACTCTCGTCGATCGGCTTGGCGGCGAGGCACGCCACGCCGCTCCTTGTGATGACGATAGCGGCAATTGCAGACTTTAGCCGTGCAAGTGGGAAGTGGAAACCGTGGAGCGTCGTCCGAAAGCCATCGCACACCACGCAAGGCCAGCACAGCTGCACAGCATTGCGGCCCAGCAATGATGGAAACGGCATGCCACGGATTTCGCCTCACGCACTTTACCCGGCTAAATAAACGCTCACAGCAACAGGCGCGGTCGATTTTGCCGAAGGCACTTGGCTTTATAAAGCGCGGAAGTCAGCCAGTCAGTCTCAAGGCAAAGCCTCCTGTCGGGGCTTCTGCGCCGCGTCGTGTGCGGGATGCACTGCACCATTCGCCGGCTCGCGTGTCCGTTTGGTGGGTATAGTGTTGGTAGCCATCACATCTTCAAGCACCCTGCCCGGCCGGGCACCTCACATTTCCACATCCGAAAAAGGACCTCCGGAAACGCCTGGTGCACAAGATACGCAAGCAGGCCGAACTGAGATGAAATTTACGATTGCAATTGAGCCAGGCACGAAGAAATCGGCGTACGGAGGCCGCCGTCCCCGATTTGCCTGGATGCTCCAGCGCCGGAGACACCATCGAAGAAGCGTTCGATAACGCACGGGAAGCAAAGCCGATGAGCGAGTGGCGGGCGAACCGGGATTACCGGGGCTGGACGTGGGGCGTGATCGACGTCCCCAGCGAGCGATTCTTCGGCCCTGCCGAGAAGATCAACATCACCGTGCCGGGTCGCCTGCTAAAGCAGATGGACGAGCACGCAAAGAAACTCGGACAGACATGCAGCGGATTCCTAACCCAGGCTGCTCTCGACGCCATGCGCAGGGACCGCGCGTAGGTTGGTAGCGGGGCGTGCTATCAGCAATGCATAGTGACCTAGTTCACCCGCGTGAAGGGAGAGTTGCAAGCTTGTTAGCGTGAAGTCACGGCAACCGCACAACGCTCGACGGCGAGACAGTCCGGCTGGTCACGGGCTTTAACGGACCCCTCGCATGTTGTTAGCTCTGCTGCAACGCGAGCGCCTCAGGGCGCGCGCCGCCGCAGCCAGCTGAGCACGCCCAACAACGCCAGCATCAAGCCGTCGAGCGCACCACCGCCGCCGCCCGCCAGAGGTGGAGATGGAGTGGGAGCTGGAGGCGGAGTACTGGCCGTGAGTGTGACCGTGAGCACTGAGTTCGGGCCGATCAGGGCGCCGTTCGTTGCGTTGGAAAGCTTCACGGTGAAGGTTTCCGTTGGCTCCGGGAGGGTGTTGTTTGTGATGGCGATGGTCGCACTTTTTGGCTGCGAATCGCCGTTAGCCCAGGAGAGGGTTATGGGAGCAGTCGCGAAATCCGCGCTCGTGGCCGTCCCTGGGACGGGCGTCAGCGTTACGGAAGTCGCCCCACTGGAGTAGTAGTTGCGGTTGACGGTCACCGTGAACGTCCCGTCAGCCTGCGCCACCGCAAGCTGGGAATCCTGGAAGTCGAACTGGCCGACCGGATACCCGTCGCCAGTTATCTCAACCGTCGCATCACTCGTGCCGATCTCCGCGCCCCCTTGTACACCACTGAGCGCCACCACGAAGCGCTTGGACAGCTGGGGCGGACCGGCATTTGGTCGGATCACCACGGAAATGTGCCGGTCGCTGCGATCCCCGTCCGCCCAAGTGAGTTGACCGCTGACCGCCGTATAGTCTTGACCGGCCGTCGCTGTGGGCACATCCCCGACCGTGTAGTCGGCCGTTTTATAGGCAACACTGACTGCACCCGCAGCGCCCCCCGTACGCCGGAACGTCACCGTCGCGGTCTGATTCCTTCTGACCGACTGGACCGTTTGCCCCGCACCGATGACCCCGGGGGCCGCGGCCCCGGTACTGCCCACCAGTCGGATCAAGAAGGGTTCTGTCGGGCCGCCGCCAATGGCGCCGCCGGCCGCAAGTATGGAGTCGTCATCGAGCACTGTAATGTCGCGCACGACCGGCGACACGCCGTACGTCGAAGATAGATCGATCCGTGTTGAGCCGGCATCGCCGAACATCTGGTCGAGCATACCGGTGGCCTGCAAGCGCACGACCACGCCGCCCGAGACACCCGCAGGAGGAATCCCTGCCACGAGGATCTCACCGCTAGGATCCACAGCCAGCGCGGTTGCCTCTTGCATGGCCAACGGCAACGCCGTTGCTGCAAAGCTCGGGTCCGGGGCGCCGCTCGCAAGAATTCGAGTCGTAAAGCCCTGGCCGTTCTGTTGTCCAGCGATGAGCAGGGCGCCATCAGCCTGCTGGATCATCGAGTCGCAAGTGAGGGCAGCACTCGCTGCCGGCATAGGTATAGTCGTCCCCGAAGCTCCGAAGCTGTCATCGGGTTTCCCCACCGCCGTCAGCGCCAGCACGCGGCATTGCGGCGACGTATCGGAATAGTTGGTAGTGACCCGATAGCCGCCCGCCGCTGTGCGTACGAGGTTGCTGGCGGAAGACAGGGCACTTGGCGGTCCGGAAGCCACGCCGGCTGTGCCGAATGATTCGTCAAGGGAGCCATCGGCGTGCAGGCGAATCACGGTCAGGGCCCCGTTGCTGGATCCGCTCACGAGAATTGCGCCGTCCGGATCGAGCAGTACCGACTGGGCGCCGCCCGGCGCATAGTACAACAGCCCCCCATCGGCAAAGCCCGGATCGAGTGCACCGGCCGAGTCCAGACGGAATACGACAAACCCGTTGGCATTGGATTGGCCCAGCCCGACCGCAACTACCTTGCCGTCCGGTTGAAGTGCGAGATCGCGTACCTCGATTGTCTTGAGAGCGTCGGCCGCGACTTGCGATTCGAGTGAACCGTTGCTGGAGACGTGCCCGATGAAGCCATCGTTGTAATTGTCGTAATAGGCGCAGTAGTAACCGCAGTATTCACCGCCGGCTACGAGACTCTCGTCGGCGGCAAGCGGCTGCAGCGCCCAGGCCTCACCCTGGAACTGCGGCTCGATCACGCGACCCATATCACCGAATGCGGGGTCAAGATCCCCCGGGGCGCCCATCGTCGCCGGTGAAAAGAATCCCGAAGCAAGGGCTGTCGTTGGGACAAGGCCTCTCGCGATCTTGGGAACGGCCCTGGCAAGCGCTTTCCTTTTCACGGCGTTGTCCTCTTGACCCCGAGGCATTGCGCGGAGGCGACCATTGAGGCCTTTCGTATCACCCGCGCGCGGCAAGATCGGGTTGGTGAAGGAGCCGTTGATGAGCAGAGCCTTCTCATCGACCACCTCCGCGCTGACATGATGGCGGCGGCCCATGCCCCCGGACTCACGACTGCGGCGAATGGTGCCGCCGGTTGAAGTGCGACTAAATCATCCGCGCCTCCTCAATTGATCCAACATTTCTCCTCTGGCATGTCTTTGAAATGAGGCAGCCTAAATGTCGCTCCGCAACATGTTGCTCTGGGTGGTGGCTGTCGTGTGTCGGCCGTGATGGCCACTGAATCCGGTTCCGGTGAGTTCGAACCACCGGATCCGCGTACCGGCTGGAAGCGGACCCTCGCGATTGGCATCCACTGCGCCACCCTAATCAATCGCCTCCAGGCCAGTGGGCGCGACGTCGAACAGGCCCGCGCCCAGAACAGGGTGGTCGACATCCACGTCGTCAGGGCCGCAATCGCGGCCGTGGTCCAAGGTTACAAGCGCTGGGCGGCTGACCTCGGCAATGCGCCGATCGACGTGGAGCGCGATCGGGAGATCATCAGAGAGATTGCTTATCCTATTCCGGTACGCACCGGTCAGGATGGAGTACCGATCGCCGAGCTGTCCCTGAATGCGGACATGCCGCTCGGAGCCGCCAACGGCATGTCCCACATAGGTGTGCTAGCGGGGGCAGGATTTGCCATGTTCGCGGAGGGCTTTTCTGTCCCGCAGAGCGTACGCTTGAGGTAGCGCGGACCGGGAGTGCTTACGCCCGAATAGCCAAATCCGCCAGCGTCTCTCGCATCCGACGGCAGAAGCGGCGAGCGATAAGCCGCTTTCGACGCATCAGAGACATAGCGAGCGCGCCATACCTGCCGGTCGCGACCGGGCATTGCGGACGCTTGGACGACCGCCTTTCGGGACCGTGGATTTCGGCAACGCTCAGGCGACTCGGGAATGCCGCTGCAGCTCGGGCACGGACATCGGGTGGGCGCACTTGCGAAACCGCACTGGCGGCGTATATACTTTGGCTATACATTGATGCAACGAGACGAATCATGTCCCAAGCGATCCTGAAGTGGGGTAACAGCCTGGCGTTCCGCATCCCTGCCGCGATTGCAAAGCAAATGGAGATTGGTGAGGGAGAGGAGGTCGAATTCTATATTGATGGCAAGCGACTGGTGGTCGAGAAGGCCGCGAAAGTGCCCAGATTCACACAGCAGGACCTGGTCAAATCATTGCGCAGGATGAAGAAAGGCCTGATCGAGCTGGGAACTCCTCGAGGCAAGGAGATTCTCTGAGCGATGCTCTCCGAAGGCGACCTCATCGAGATTGACGTCGACGGAGCGGCGGGACACGAGCAGCGAGGTCGCCGGCCAGTGCTGATCGTGTCCGTCAACGCGCTCCAGAGTGCGTTGGGTCTTGCAATGGTGTGCGCTGTCACGACTCACGGAGGGCGTGCAGAAGGCGCTCGCAACGATTTGGAGGTTGCAATTCCACCTGGATTGCCCGTCAAAGGCGTCGTCCTTCCTCATCAGCTGCGCACGATCGACACGAACGCCCGCAACGCGAACAAGCTTTGCGCTGTACCCCGCGTCACCCTTCACGCGACGCGCGCGCGGCTGAAAGCGCTACTGGGCATTTGAGGGGCGGCTCAACGGAAAAACGAAAGCCCGGTACGACGGTCGGATAGGCCGTTCGCACCAGTTGGCCCAACGGGTCATTGCGACCCGTCTGAGACATTCCGATCGGCAGATACCGGCCGTTCGGGAGGGAACAAGCGGACATCGAACACCCCGCCGGTAGACTTCGGCTCCACTGAGCCGTTTACGCTACGCTTCCGCCCACGGAGGCTGCGAGAAGACCCTCCGGCGACCTGTCAGCGATCAGCCGCCTCGGGCCGAAAGCCCCCGAGTTAAACGGCAGCTCCCAGTCGGGCTTTGCTGGTTCAATGCCGAGACGCATGGACCGCAAGAACCGTCCGGAGTGTCACCTATCACCGAGGGGAGGTCTCACAAGTAGCGCCACTTAACGGCCGCGCCAATGGTCCGTGGCCTGAAAGTCGTCGCATAGAGCAAGCTGTCCGTGGACACGTGGTTCCGAACCTGTAGGGTCGGTTGCGAATCAAGCACGTTTTTGACGAAGAGCGAAAGCTCGAAGTCCAACAAAATCGCCGTTGCCACGTCATTGGAAGTTGGACGGAAGCTCCGATATCAGCGAAGAGAAGATCCACTCAACTACTGGCTCACGAACGAGCCGGTTATGAGAAGGATCTGGTCAACGCTTGAACTTCCAAAGTGAATCGTGGCCAGACCATTTGTCCAACGGATGATTTTGGGCGTCCCGACATTCAGCATGCCCGGCAGCGCGATATTCGCAACAGGTGCAAGTGTCGTCAGGTTGAATGATTGAATCTGTCCCTGCTCCAAAAAGAACGCCCGATTGCCCGTTGGGTCGGGAGCCATGCTTGCGGTGCCGCAACACGCGAGCGCGAATGAGCCGACCTGCATGAAGGTGGGCTCACTGACCACGATTCCGCTATCGGTATAGATCGATGTGCCGATTAAATGGATGTGTCCTGGAAAATTAAACACACCAGGATCATCGTTGCTGAGCGTAGCGCCTGACGAAGTAACAGCAATCAATTCGGCGTCCGCGGCCGACGTGGATGCATTCGCAGCAAATATCTGCGTTGCACTAGCCGACCATTGAAACGTACTGACTATAGGCGTGCGATTGGCGCCGACCGTGTCGGTCCGCTGGGTAGCATCATCAAATATGGCAAGACCAGTCTCATTATCGTAGGCAATGGGCGTGGTCGAGCGTGCCACAGCTACGGTATGCGGCGCCCCTGGCGCGACGTGCAGCTCAAATGCGAATTGAGGCGAGTTGGCGACAGCCGAATTGCCGAGCTGGATAGTGATATCCGGGGTCATCCCGGGCAACACTAGTCGTTGTATCGTGCTCGCACCGTCCAACGCGACATACAGATATTGGCCATCGTCCGAAACATCCAGCAGGCCCGGATTACTACCAACTTGCACGGGAGAACCTAGCGCGCCAGTGGCTGGATCGAGTGTCATGATGGTATTGGCATTCGTCGCAGCACTACTCGGGATCGACACATAGAACACTGAATGGACCGGGTCCCAGACGATGTCGTTCGTCGCGACGGGAACAACGTTTACCGTGTAGCCACTCGCGCCTGAGACGGTGTTAGTAACGGAGACTTGGACTGGGATCTTCAGCGGGCTGTTGCTGATCGGGTTTACGCATCCGCTGTCGAGGCAGGCCGTGACGGTTACCGTATCGCTGTACACGCCAACACCCAGTTGCCCAGGGAATTGCCCCGGAGATTTATAGAAGATCGTAATCTGCTGATACGGTTGCCCAGCGCTGTTGCTGAACAGATCGTTGCTCACGCTGCTTATCGCATTATTCGTGCTCGTGACATTGAAATACGGAGTGAACTGGACTGCCGTGCTCGAAAGATTGGTAAACGTCGCGTTGACAATCGAGTTCGGCGGCGGCGCTTGATCCAGGATAAACGACTGCACCGACACACTCGGCTGCGATAGCACGACCGCTGGCGCGGAAGCTCCGGTTACCGCCGCAACGGTGTACGTGACGCTGATCGTCTGAGGACTCCCCGCTATCTGATGCGCACAGGCCGAGTCAGTGCACGCCTCGACGACCACCTGGTCGGTATACGTGCCGGGCTTCATTGAATCCGGAGCCTTAAATGTTATCGCTACCGTCTCGCCCGTTGTGTACCCCGCAAACTGGGCAGAGGCAATTCCGTTGGTCGTATAGTGGCCTTCGCCATACAGCACCTCACTGGGTTGCGCGTTTTCGATCGTCAGATTCACCTGTTGAGACGCGCCGTAGTCGGTAACGTTGGCCTGCACACTTACCGTGGTTGGCGATAACACCAACGTCGTCACACCTGTCGGTGCTGCTCCAGGAGAAGAAGCCGTTGATCCCGAGTCCCCTGAGCCTCCGCCGCAGGCGACCAGCAACGTTGCGAGACACGCCACCGCTAACAACCGCAAAAGCTGTGTGCTCAATACCTTTACCCGCATTGAAACCATCGATGGCCGGCCTTTGTTTCGGCTGATGTTAGAGCGTGTACGGGCTGCTTGTGGGCTTCTGATCGAGACACTTCCAGGTACCGTTCGTCGACGTGGAAATGGGATGGGTGCACGGCAAACTGCATTGGCGAGAACACCGTTGCTTGAATGAGCGGCTTCAGGTCCGTCGCGATGACATCTACCGGCACCGCCAAAGCGCGGGTCGCTAGCAGACAGGAACCGGCGGCCGCTAGTGCGACTCGCGAAACCCATTCCCTAGTTGGCATCGAGCCCCCCCGACTGCCAAATGTTGTTATGTTGATTTCAATCCATGATTGGTCGCACCCCAGTGTCTCTGAGCCGCAGCTGCGAAGCAAGTCCAATGCCGGACAGAATTGTTATCAGGCAACACAGGAAGGCGAAACGCCGGGGTTGACGCCCAGGTATCCGTTGGTTCCAGGAAGGCCAGCGGCGGCGCGCCGTTACCGCACCTCGGGCCATTCTAGAATCGGTCACCGGCCGCAGTGTTCGCAGATGCGCTGCGGGCACTTCGTAATGCGGTTGCGATTCGTTGCGCAAGCGCCGCGTCCCTCGGATGCGTAGCTCAGAAATACCGCGCGCGATGACTCCGTCATGGGCTGGCGGGAATGGTTCAGCACCAGATCTGGCAGCGACTCGCCGTCCCCACCTTTTCACGCCGCGAGTTTCAGTCGTGGCTTAAGACCGGCCCGCGCCGCTAATCGTACAAGCAGGTCCATGCTGAATCGGTCTATCTTGCCGCGCTTCAGATCTGAAACGCGGGCCTGCGTGACGCCTAGCACCTTTGCGGCCTCGGCTTGCGTCATACCGCTTTTTTCCAGCCACTGCTCCAGGCCAATCAACAGCTGCGCACGCATTTCCATTTCGGCCGCCTTCTCCGCAGGGAAAAGGTCGTGAAAAACACAGCGCCCTGCCGGCGTCACGTGATGGGGGCCGTGTTCGTTTTCCGAAACCTTCTTTACTCTCATAACTTCACCTGGCAATCGCATTGAATCGCTTGGTCGCTAGCTCGATGTCCGAACGGCTCGTCCGTCGAGTTCTCTTCTGAAAGCAATGCAACACGTAGACCCCTTCAGATCGCGTCGCGAGATAAATCGCATTATTATGCAAGATATGGCATACGTTGCAAGTACTTAGGACCTCGAGGAAGCAGACCGGACGGGGAGCGAGCGCCCGTTGGCAAGGAAAACCTCGGCCAGCGTGTTACCGAAGTCCTGAGACCTTACAAAGTATCGTTGTATCCCGCACAGCGTGCGCGTGCAGTAGGCCGACGGCAGCGAGCGATCGCCGCTTTCGACCCGGAGCCGTCGTTCCTGGCGAACATTCGGGATATCTGACGGCCCTCCGAGACCTATGGGAATGCACTTCGAGGCAGACAGCGAGACACGGTTGCTAACGTATTCGAGCGCGACCTGCCAAGTCATCATCACGGCAGACCGATGTCACGGTGATGATGTCGGCGGTATGTCCAGGTGCTCGGATCGGTGATGGATGATTGCTTGTTAGCCGGACCCGATGCGCCCGCGCGCGCCGCGGCTTTCGAGGATTCCAATCAGTTCTTATTGCTTTCACGACCTACTAAGAGGGCACATCGGTAGTACGAATGCCGACTTGCCGAGCCCTTTGACACTCTCATCTGACGCGGCGCAGCTAACTAGCCGCTGCGCCTAGGCGTTCCCATCCGCCATCGCGTGCACACGAGCACGCGCGGCGGGGACCCCGGGTCCTTTAGGTGAGTGGGAGCACGATCGGGTAAGACCATACCTGCAGCTTGAGCGTTCCCTCGTGTGTGACTGACGGAGGAAGGCCGCCGCCGGAAACCAGCGCGCCCGTGATGAAGTAGGCGTGCACCGGCCGATAGGGATCCAGAACATTGAAGTCGTTGCCCGCCGTAGTTGCCGTGACGCTGTTGATCCCGGTCCCCAGTCCGGAGATCTCGGTGTACTCGGCGTTCAGGCCCTCTTCGAACCAGCCGACGCTGATGGGGTTCTCATCGACCGGCTGGGTCGATGTCGCCCACACGGTCATTGGAATCCCCGTTTGAAGCATGCAGCCTGCAACCGCGAAGGCGAACTCCTCGGGCCCGCCGATCGATGGTTTGCCGACCTTGGAGATCGTTCCAGACGGGGAGATCTGCCAGTCGATGACCTCGATGAGGTTGTCCCCATTGACTATCGGGGTGAACGCACGGCGAGTGAAACTGAGGAACGGAGGCTTGCTGTCCACCGTCTCGACCGTCGTCGCCCCAATAGCAACGCTCGGATACAAGTCGCCCACGACGCTTTTCACAACCTGCTGGTTCTTGAGGTGTACTCCGGTGCCGTCAACTCCCCAAGTCGTGACCTCAAGGTCATTAGCCAGAGTCTTACTGTCTGGCGTGATCACGGCGGTGATCACCGTGGCGGAGTCGATCACCGCAATGGCAACCTGATCGGCGACGCCGCCCTTCGTAGCGGGCCCCACCAACTCTGGTGCGGCCGTGGTATCACTCACCGTCCACGCCTGAAGGGAAAGATTCTTCGCGTCATCCTCGTACGCCGCGACGATTTGCGTCGGCGAAAGCGCGACCATCCCCAGAGATGGCGTAGTCCCCAAGGGAGTGGCCGTACTTTCGGGCGAATGGTAGTGATTCAGCTGAGCGATGCCTTGTTTGCCCCCCAAGGTCCAGGTTCGCAATGACAGCACGCCGTTCACATCGATATCGGCGGTCACGACGTGACTGAAATCCACACCGGCGGCAGCGGTGGCTACGATGGTATTTGTCTCGGCATCAACGTAACCGACCTCGTTCAGTGCGTGGGTCGTGTCCTGCCAGGCCTTGACCTCGAGCCCGCCCGAGCTATCGACGACTGCCGCTACCACGTACCCTGAGCGATCGTCGAGGCCGCCGGGCGGCGTCGTCGCGATCGCCGCGGCCGTACCGTAAGTGCTGGTGGAGGTCTTGTAGTGATAGTCGGGGGTTGCGGCATACGAGGCGGCACCAGCCAGCGCCAGAGCGGCCACGAGGGATTTCTGGATTGATGTTCGGTTCATGTCGGTGATCTCCTTGAGTGTTGGAAGCGGCGCGCCACTGCGGCGCGCCGTCATCTCGAAGGAGCAATGCGGAAACGAGCGGCAGATCGCCTCACGCGCTGGATTCGGCTAAGGGCTACGGGTGTTCTAAGATTGTCCAACGTCCGCTAGCCCGATCAGACCCTCCGTGAACGCGCAAAACTGGCAGCTTGTCAAAGACCTTCTCTATCGCGCGATGCAGCTCGAGCCGCTTGAGCGGCAGCGGTTTCTCGATGACTTGAGCAGGACCGATGCGGCCATGCGCGCGGAAATCGAGTCGTTGCTCAAAGCCGATGCAGCGAGCTGCGATTTGCTGCAACGAACCTCGTCCGCAGCGTCCGAGACCTCAGCGGAAAGCGGACTGAGCGGCGCGCACGCGGTCCTGAACCCCGGCGTTCTCTTCGAACAGCGCTTTAGATTGGTGCGCGCGCTCGGCGAGGGCGGCATGGGTCAAGTCTGGCTGGCCGAGCAGGTGAGTCCCGTGAGCCGTCACGTGGCCATCAAGCTGATCAAAGCGGGGCTTTACGATGCCGCGGTCGCGCAGCGTTTCGCCGCAGAGCGGCAGTCGCTCGCGCTCATGCAGCATCCGGGGATTGCCAAGGTCTTCGAAGCCGGCACGACCGCGCAAGGCCAGCTCTATCTCGTCATGGAGTACGTCTCAGGACCCCCCATCACCACGTACTGTGATAGCAACGGCCTCGGAATCGTGGAAAGGATTGAGCTTCTCATCCAGACGTGCGACGCAGTCCAGCATGCGCACCAGAAGGCGATCCTGCATCGCGACTTGAAACCCCCCAACATCCTCGTGACCCGGCTGGACGGCAAATGCACGCCCCGAATTATCGACTTCGGGATCGCCAAGCCGACCACACCGATCTCGATGACCGAGAGCCCGCTGACCGAATTCGGCCAGTTTCTCGGTACTCCGGGCTATGTCAGTCCCGAGCAAGCCGATTTCTCGGGTCAGGACATCGACACTCGCGCGGATGTTTATTCGCTGGGCGCCGTTTTGTACGTGCTCCTGGCGGGCATGAGGCCCTTCGATATCGGTCCGGGCCAGTCGTTGCCCGCTCACGTTTGGCTCAAGAAGCTCCGCGAGGATGATCCCGTGCGGCCGAGCGCGAAGCTTGCCGCTCTCGGCGATGCTGCGAGGGCGGTATGCGCGTTCCGCGGGGTCCAGCCCAAGCATTTGATCGCGGCACTGGGCGGTGACCTCGACTCGATCACCATGAAGGCTCTGGAGAGAGATCGTACGCGCCGCTACGGGTCTCCGGCGGAGCTCGCCGCGGATCTGCGTCAGGTACTTGAATCATGAACCGGTAACCGCACGCACGGCGAGCGTTGCATACCGTGCGAACCGCTATGTGCGGCGACACCGAGTGGGGGTCGCCGTCGGAATTCTGCTCCTTCTCATGCTCGTCACGTTTTCGGCTTGGCAGACGATCAACGTGCAGCGGCTTGCCAAGGAGCGCGAGCGGGTCATGCGCGAGCGCGATCGCGCGGTGCGCGCGATGGATTTCTTGAGCGGCGCGTTCACATTGCCAACTCAAGGCGCGCAGGGTGAATCGATCACTGCACTTGAGCTCCTTGATCGAAGCAGCGATGAATTGCTGCGAAGGCCGAACCAGGATCCGGATGCACGCTCCCAGATGCTTCATCTGCTGGCGCGCGCCTACGCTGGTCTGGGCCTCTACAAGCAGGCAGAAGGCGTGGCCCAAGCTGCATACGAGAGTCGTCGCAGACTGCACGGCCCGGATGACGAGAGGACTCTCGAATCCATGGCCCAGCTTGGGTGGATCGAGGATCATGCCGGCGCGGGAGCCGAAAGCCGAGGCCCTGGAGCGCGAAGCGCTCGTCCGTGCTCGCCTCGCCTTCGGCACCGACAACGCACTGACGCTCGAAATCTTGCACAAGCTTTCCGTCGTGGTAGCCGATGAGGGTCGGAGCAAGGAGTCCGAAGATTTGCTTCGCGAGTGGCGGGAGGCGATGCAGCGCAAGCGCGGCGCCGCGGAGTCGATGTGAACGGAAGATGTTGGCTCTGGATGGCACGCCAACTGCTCAGATCGGTTCTCGCGATCCTTACGTTGGCGCTGCTGACCGTCGCACCCGTGTCGGCGGCCTCGGTCCACGGTCTCTGGGTTTGGAAGGGCCCGGTCGTATTGGATGATGCGAGTTCTGCACGAGAACTGCTCGCGTTCTGTCAGGAGAACGAAATCAACGAGGTCTATGTAGCGGTCTGGAGCCAGGGCGCCTTGATGACTGATGAGCGGCTCGTCAGGGCGATCGGGCTGCTGCATGCGAGTTCCGTCCGGGTCGAGGCGCTCCTAGCGAGCGAGAACGCCGATGAAGCGGGCCGCCACCGCGAGAAGCTCCTTCGACAGCTGCGCGAGGTTCTGGCATTCAATCGGCGCTCGCCGCGCGCACGGTTCGATGGTGTCCATCTTGACATCGAGCCCCAGCAACGCCCAGAGAACAAAGGTAGCGGCAATCTGCGATTCCTGCCCGGGCTCGTCGAGACATACCGCGCGATCCGTGCCGAGGCCGAGTCAGCGGGCTTGACGGTCAATGCCGACATTCAAAATAAGCTTCTCAAGGGCTCGCTGGCGCAGCGACGCCTGCTGCTTGGATCTTTGCCGCGGGTGACGCTGATGATGTTCGAGCTGAGCGCACCTCCGGAAGCACGTGATGAACGTGCTCGCGCGATCCAGGTGCAGCGTGAGAGCCAGAAATTTTTGCGCATGGCCTACGCAGATCTTCAGGGCACCTCGTGGGCGAAGATGGTCATCGCCTTGCGCACGCCGGATTACGGTGCGCAGGTTCGGGTGATGCTCGCAGCTCTGGAATCCGCCGCTGAAAATGACACGCACTTTCTCGGGTGGGCGCTCCATTCGTACAACAACTCCCCATCATCGTCGGGCCCCTTCCGCCAGCGTGCGAGCGCTGCGCCGTTGGCGCGGCCGCGGGGAGGATAGTTCCTCCCGCGGCCGCCGCCGCTCACTTGCGCTTCCTACGTCCGCGCGCCGTGCGTGGAAGTCCTTGGCAAGTCGCTGCTTGTCGGTGTGGATGTCCCGGCGGCTGTGCGCGAGGTCCTTGCGATCGTGAGCGATCTCGCGGTTCTCGTCCTTCGCTTCGCGGCTCCAGTACCGCGCACCGCTCAGATCGCCATCGTGCAGGTCGCGCTGCTCACGCGAGCGATCGACGTTGCGCAGCGCCTTCGTCGCGATCGATGTCGTGCTGATCGTGGCCCGCATCCCACTCGTTGCGTTTCAGGTTACCTTCCTGCTCGTGGATGTCGTGGTTGAGTTGCTGGACGCTGCCGGGGTCTGTCGCGCTCGGCGCCGGTGGCTGGGCGAACACGGCACCCGAGCCGAGGATCAGCAGGCTGACCGAAGTGATGATCTGGTTACGCATGGGAATCTCCCTGAGTGATTGAGTTTGTGAACGGCGTATTGCCCTCAACCATGGATGCGTAAAGCCGCGGCCAATCGCCTCACCCCTGCGTCACAGGGATGATGCGGTGCGGTAGATTAGGTAGCTCGGCGGGGTGCGGATGATTAGGATGCACTCCTACGTTGGTAGGCGGGAGGCCTACATGTCGGACGATACATCCGGCGAAGTTACGCAGTTACTGAAGAAGTGGCGTCAAGGCGATCAAAAGGCGCTCGGTGTGCTCTTGCCGCTTGTTTATGACGAGCTGCGGCGCGTAGCCCGCGCGCAGCTTTCGCGCGAACGGCCCGATCACACGCTGCAGAGTACCGCTTTGGTGCACGAAGCTTTCGTGAGGCTGCTGGGAAATCAGCCGCCCGAGCTGCGCAACAGGCCGCACTTCGTGGCGATTGCCTCGCGGCTCATCCGTCAGGTCCTCGTCGATTACGCCCGCGAGCGCGGAGCGGGGAAGCGCGACGGCGGTATCCGGATATCGGTCGAGCATCTAGAAGATCTTTCGGTGGCCGACGACGAGGCCCTGCTCAGTCTTAACGAGGCGCTTAACGATCTGTACCGAACCGATGAGCGACAAGCGCAAATCGTCGATATGAAATTCTTCGGCGGATTGACATCACCCGAGGTCGCAGAAGTCGTGGGCTTGTCTCGCGCCACCGTCGACCGGGAATGGGCGACTGCTCGCGCGTGGCTGCGGCGAGAACTGAGTCGTGCGGGTGGGGGGCGGGGATCGGATAGTTGAACGACGAGCCAATGATCTGCATCCCGACGTGCGTCTCGATTGGAGGCTGAGGTAATTCGTGTAGTTCGCGCGCTCCCATTGGCTGCCGCGCTGTTTGCGCTGGATGCCTGCGGTGGCCCCGCAAGGGTTGTCTTGTTCGACAGCCGCTAGGGAAGCTGTATGCATCCCGCGCGGCGCCATCCATAGTTCGATAAATTCGGTGCCGAGGATGCGATGTGTCGATTGCGACTCACGCGAGAATTCCGGAGCGGCATATTTCCGAGAAGCGCGCGCTGCCGTCGACGCGGCGGGCGGCCGGACACGGCCAGGATGGAAGACCGAGTCGACGCGCGAGCGTCGACTCGGTTCCCGGCAAGCAACGGCAGGGTCTGAGCTCGGTTCCGGGGCAATCCGGCGGAGCATGCCTCCACCGGTGCCCCGAGGAAGACGAGCTCAGGTGCAGGTCGGACTGTGCGGTCCGGGGGGCGGGCACGGTTTGATAGGCTTGGTGCTCTTCTTGGCGTAGAAGGCGATGACGACGTCACCAACATGTACGGTCACATCGCGACTTGTCTCCAATGCGCCGTAGTCAAGCTGATACTCCACGAAGTTTTCCAAGGTGGAGTCGAGTACGAGGTCCGACTGCAGATCGACGAGTGCGCTCGCGGTCGGACTTGGCAGCGTCACCGTCGTGGACGGGGAGCCCGGCCAGGTGCCGCCGCTGACGGACGCAATCGGCGATTCGCCGGCGACCGGCGTGTTGCCGCTCAGCGAGAAGGCGATGACACTGGCGACGTCCTCTCCGCCGCCGCAATAGGTAGGCAGCACATCCGGGTTGGGATCGCACGCGGGCCGGTACCAAGCGGTCGCATAATTCGGGCCGCCGCAGATCGGGTAGAACCGAACCCGCTCGGTGGAGTACGCAGCCCCATTGACGTTCCAGAACACGAACACGTAGTAGTTGTACGTGGTGGTGCTCGCGCCCGAAGGCGTGACCGTGGTGGTCGGTACGATCAGGAACTGCGGTGCCTTGACATCCGTCCTCTCACTGGCACAGGTCGATGCCTCCTGTATGGGGCTGACTTCCGGCGTGAGGAGGGTCGTAGTGGCCGCTGCGAGGTCCTGATAGGTCACGGTGAGGTTATTTTCCGCTTCGCAGAAGCCGGCGGCTCCGAGCGACAGCAGGAACGCCCCGAGCATAGCGAGGCGCTTCCAAGCGGACTTGCGGGAATCGATTACACGGGACGATGCATTTTGCGCTGAGGTAAACATTTTGAAATCTCCTGGATCGAGGTGATTGGGGTCGACTTTGCTGGCGGCGCTCCCGCTCCGGGAGCAGCTCCGTCGCATGAAGGAGATGCGCGAAGTAGTGGCGATTCGCCTCATGAGGCCGAGATGGGCGCTCAGGCAGGGACGACGCAAGATCATCGCCAAGCGCATAGCAGCCCCTCCGTACGCCGAAGCGAAGAAGGCACCCCAGCGAAAAGCCGGGGGAGATGGCCCGCACGCCAGTCCATGATTCTTGGTGACTGCTCCGGACCGGCTGCAGCCACTCAAGGTCCGAACCGCGGGCGAGCTCTACTTAATGCCAGGCGCCCTAATCCGCCAGCGCGTGAAATAGGCGACTTGACGCCCGTTTCCGCGGGCCTAGTAGTACCGCGTGGGGAATTGGTGGTACTCGACTCGGGATGTGTGCGAGTCACAATCGACTTCAATAACCAGTCGTCCCTTCTTACAGATGAAGTCGACGATGTAAGACCGATAGGTTGCTGTAGTTCCTGCGAGGCGACGCCCCCGAAGGTGCGCATGCACGCGATTGGTTTTGGGAAAATTGGTCAGGTTGGGGAATTGCTCACCTCCGCCCATCGAAGACTTGGGAGGGGGAACTATGCGCGTCTCGATCAGCGTCTATCTGTCTTCTGCGGGGGGCGAGTCTGGAGGTGACGGAACGCCTGGCGAGCATGCGGCCGGCAGCGACCCGCTCGAGCTCAGTCGCGCACGCCTTCTTTTCGCGCTCGCCGCCTGCACGTTCCACCGCTCGAGGCGGACGATCGGGCACCAGCACGCTTCGCCCGACTCGAGCGCGCGCTCACGCGCTCCCGTACCGTTGCGTCCCCCCGGGGCGCAACAAATGGATCCAGGACGAAGTATCGACGAGGATCAAGGCGGGTCAACCCTTACGGCGCTGACGCTGCAGGTCCTCGACGGAGCTCAGGTCCGCGCAGGTCCCCGCATGTTTGACGAGTTCCGTCATTCGCTTGCGCAGATTGAAGTCTCTGATGGCGCGTCACGATCGCCTCGCGCTTGGTCTTCGCGCGGGTGAAGCGCATAGCATCCTCCAACTCATCGTCAGGAATATTAACTGTCGTCTTCATGCATCTATTGTAGATCCGGATGGGAATACAGAAAACCGGGGCAGCGAGCCCCGGTCTTTCGCACATCCTGATTGAAGCTGTTCGTCTATAGTTTGTTCATCAGGGACAAATCGTGCCTTTGGCGCAGTTGTTGGCAAATACCCCCTGCCACATCGACTCCATCGTTGGTAACGGTCCCTTGTATATAGGTGCCACCGCCGTCAACGCCTGCCGAATTGAGCACAACGTACGCGTTCTGAAACACTACGTTTGAGGGAATCGTTTGCAAGTGTAGAGTGTAGGCGTATCCAGCATAGATACCGCCTCCCTGCCCGCCCGCTGTGCGCGTTGCCTCAAGAAGAATGTTACTGAATACGGTTGTTGCCTCATCTGAAATGTTACCGATGAGCGTCTGCCACCATGTCGCCTTCCAACCTGGGAGGCGCTATGGACAGGAAGATGACTCATACCGTGCGGGTGGAACTCGCGGACGCTATCCGCGTACGTTATCGGTCGGCTACGGGCAAGCAGAAGCGTAAGATTCTGGACGAGTTCGTTGCCAGCACCGGCTATCACGAGAAGTCGGCGATCCGTGTACTGAACGGTCAACCGGTTACGAAGCGCCGCCAGACGCGCAATCGTCCATCGCTTTACGATGAGGCCGCCCGCGGTGCTCTGATCGTGTTATGGGAGGCCTCCGATCGAGTCTGCGGCAAGCGTCTGAAGGCCTTGTTGCCGATTTTGCTGCCCGCTTTGGAGCGCAACGGACATCTGAAGCTCGATGAAACGATCCGCGCGAAGATACTCGCGATGAGTGCAGCGACGATCGACCGACTGCTGCGCGCGCCGCGCTCTGTGACGCGCTCGAAGAAGCGTCGTCGGATCGAGCCAGAGCCGCGCCGACGCATACCGTTACGCACTTTTGCGGATTGGAATGAGCCGATCCCCTGGCGGCATGGAAATGGATTTGGTTGCCCACTGTGGGGCGGTCAACCGTGGCAGTTACATCCACAGTCTGGTTTTGACGGACATTGCCAGTGGTTGGACGGAAGCCGCGCCGCTTGTCGTGCGCGAAAGCCAGCCTCGTCGTTGAAACGCTCGAGCGTATCCGCGTCGGCTTACCCTTCGCCCTTCGCGCGCTGGATGTCGACAACGGTACCGAATTTGTGAACGAGAGATTGATCGAATACTGCCTGAGCCATGGGATCGAGCTCACCCGCTCGCGCCCGTATCGCAAGAACGACCAAGCTTGGATCGAGCAGAAGAACGGCGCCGTCGTGCGCAAGCTTCTGGGGTATCAGCGCTTCGAGGGTATTGCTGCCGCCAAAGCGATCACGCGCCTGTATGGCGCCTCGCGGCTGTTCGTGAACTTCTTCCAACCCTCCTTCAAACTGGCGGCAAAGCATCGCGAGGGCGCTCAGGTCTCCAAGCGCTACCATCCGCCGCAAACGCCCTGTGATCGGCTTCTGCAGGCTGAGAGTATGCCGGAAACTGCAAAGGTGAAGCTGCGCGAAATCGCGGGTGCCCTCGATCCGTTGAAACTTCTGGAAGAGATGCGAGCCATGCAGGCACATCTGACGGCGCTGGCCGATGGCGAGATACCTCCCAGCATTACAGCCGACCCGCCAGATCTCGCCGCGTTCGTGGCAGGCCTTTCGAGCGCCTGGCGGGCTGGAGAAGTGCGACCGACCTTCTCCGTAGCAGCCAAGCCTCGCTACTTGCGCAGCCTGCAAAGTGTGGCTCGAAAGGATGTCTCAGCGATGCCTGTCGCTCTCGCCGGCTCCGCGTCTCTGTGCCAGCTGCGAAGCCGCCAGAACGGCCTCAACTGATCTATGCCGGGACGCGGCAAAGGCCGCTTCCATGCGCTCACGATGGTCTGGCCGCTGGTGTGTCGCCGACTCGAAGGGTTCCCGAACATCAACTCCTGCCAGCTGTTCGAGGAGCTCTGCGCGCAGTTCCCTGGTCGCTTTAATCCCTACCAACGGAAAACCCTGAGCAAACGGGTGAAGATCTGGCGCCAGGATGCCCGCGCTCGCGGCGTGATAATCGACCACCTCCAATACCGCAACCTCAACCACAAGCCTCGCGGCCGTCCGCCCCGATCCCTTCAGGGCGCACTGGGCGGAGATGCTCCAATCCCTGGAGGCGCAGCCGGATCAGACGGCTATGGAATTACTCATCGAGTTCCGGGCGCGCTATCCGGAGCACTACAGCCTTCGGCAACTGTGTACCTTGGAGCGGCGTGTGCGGGCGTGGCGCCGTGAGGCCGTACAGCGGCTAATGTGCGAGATGACGAACCTGACTCAAAACTGCACCGCGATGGCATGACAATTACCGCTCCAGCCTCAATCCACCCAGGCTTCTGCCGCCTCCGGCGTCAGACTGACCTTCGCTTTGCGGCTTACAATCAGATCGGAAGGAGACGGGAAAAGGCCTCCCGGTAACATCGCTGATGAGGCAACCGGTAACAAAATTACGTGAGGCAACACGGACACTCGAGTATCCCTTTCACGACCGAACCATCATGGTCACCAACTGCGGGCGCATCTGCATCGGTCGTCGCAAGATCAACCTCAGCCATGTCTTTGCCGGCCAGAACGTGGGTATCCGCGAGGTCGCCGAGAAGATCTGGCTCGTCAGCTTTATGCACTACGACCTAGTTCTTCGACCGCGAGAGCGGTCGCGTCGAATGCGCTCCGAACCCCTTCGATGCTAAGGTGTTACCTATGTCTCCGGAATGATCTGTTAAGGCGGTCTCAATAGGTCAGCGAAACACCTCAGCTAATCTAGCTCAGGAGGTGTTGCATGACACACGGGCGGCCTTCGACGGTAACCAGCGAGCAGGGCAAGGAACTTTGGCGTCGATATAAGGCCGGCGAGTCGATTATGGGATCGGCTCGCGCTCGGGCAGGGGCGCAACAACCTCTACCGTGTGCTGGAAACCACAGGCGGTATTGCGCCGCCCCGGCGCACCCGTCCCCTAGGGTATTGAGTTTTGGCGAGCGTGAAGAGATTTCCCGCGGATCGCCGCGGATGAGACGTTTCGCGCCATTGCCAGGAGACTTAACCGAGCCGTCTCCACTGTCAGTCAAGAAGTAGCCGACATGGCGGACGAAAAGGCTACCGAGCCGCTCAAGCGGACGGCAGCTTGGGAGTCGGCGCGTCGTCCCAAGCTTTGCCTGCTCGCCAGAACCGCGGTTGCAGCGCATCGTAGCGGTAAACTGAAGCATGACTGGTCTCCTCAGCAGATTGCGGGTTGGCTCAGAGATCAGCATCCCCAGAGCCCGGAGATGTGGGTGTCACACGAGACGATCTACCGCAGCCTTTTTGTTCAGGCCCGCGGAGCGCTGAAGAAGGAGCTTCTTGGCCACCTCCGCTCGGGAAGGCGCCTCCGCCGTCCGCGCCATGCAATTGACGGGCGGCAGCGCGAGAGGATCGTCGATGTAGTCCCGATTCGGGAAAGACCGGCAGAAGCCGAAGATCGAGCGGTACCAGGCCACTGGGAAGGTGATCTGGTGGAGGGCTCCCGAGGGACTTTCATTGCGACCTTAGTCGAACGACGATCACGGTTCGTTATCTTGGTCAAACTCCCCGAGAAGCGGACTGAAATTGTAGTTGATGCCCTCATCAAGGCAGTTCGGAAGCTTCCTACGACCTTCGAAAATCACTGACCTGGGATCGAGGCTCTGAGCTTACCGATCACGCCAGATTCACTGTCGCAACCGACGTAAAAGTCTATTTTTGCGATCCGTATAGCCCTTGGCAGCGTGGCAGCAACGAAAACACGAACGGACTGCTACGCCAGTACTATCCCAAGGGAGTGGATCTCTCAGCCGTTAGCCAGGCTCAACTCGATCCCGTGGCTCGCAAGCTAAATACCCGACCACGGGAAACCCTGGACTGGAAGACTCCAGCCTATATTCTTGAGACTAGTGTTTCGTTGACCCATTGAGGCCAAGTTACCTAAGTACCCGGAACAGACCTCTATCTGCGTTGGTAGCGGGGGCAGGATTTGCCACGTTCGCGGAGGATTTCGCCACTGGTCGAAGTGTGCGGGTCAAGTAACTTCAACCATGGGGACAAGCTGCTGCATCCGACAAACGGTTAACCTGCTCATCACACCTCCTCGGAATACTGGTCCGGCGCATCCGTAAATCGAGTCGATTCTGCTCGCGCTTTGAGCCGCGTCTCTCCCGGTCAGTCTCGTCACGCGCGCATATCTTTCAATATGCCTCTTTTACTCGACTAAGCAGCTGCAAGCCACTGAGCAGGAAGATGATCCCCGCAACGAGCCCAATCCGTTGATTACGAAAGATTGATGTCAGTATGGCAATCGTCAGTGGACCGAGGAATGATGTCGCCGTCCCGGACAATGCATACAGTCCGAACATCTCGTTGAGCATTTCTCGCGGCGCAAGCCGCGCGAGCATCGCCCGACTGGCCACCAATCCGCCCGTGACAAAGAATCCGATAATACCCATCGTAAAGAAGAAAGCTTTGTCCGCCGCGCGCGGGAAGTATCCTCCATCGGTGGTTGACGCATCCACCGCGACGAACAGCACGCTCCCGGGCGTTATCGTAACGAGGAGTGCGTTCGCGACTAACAAGCCAAGAATGCAGAGTCGGAGGGTCGCCGTCGAACCGATCCTGTCATCGAGCCATCCGCAGACTAACGATCCGGTGATTGCCACGACGCTCAGCACGAGGCCCATGATTGACAATTGAATCGCTGTCCAGTCGAGCACCCCTGCGGAGAAGACACCCATAAACAACATGAGTATGATAAAGCCCTCATTGAATACCATTCTGGCTATCAAGAAGGCCGTCACGTTTCGATGTGCCCGAAGCGTTGCCAATGCTTGCCCTAAGGATGCCAGCCCTTCATGTATCAGAGTTCGCGCAGTCCGTCCCATTGACGGCGCGTCCGGCACAGCCAGCAAAAGTGGAAGCGTAAAAACGGCCAGCCAAGCTGCCACGACCAAAGCGATACTTCGCTCTGCGACGTGAGTCGCCGCAGCAATCGGATAGAGACGACGAGCAGGGATGCCCCTATGAGATAGGCGCCGAACAGGACGATTCCGGAGAGGTTCGCGAGTGCGTAAGCCAGTCCACTTACCAATCCAAAGCGTCGAGGCGCAGCGACATTTGGCAACAACGCGTTATAGAAGATCGAGGACAGCTCATAGCATACGTTTGCAACGATCAGGGCGAGCATCACCCAGTACACGCCGGACTGCAGTCCTGGGGCCGCGAACCATAGGGACGCGATAGCAGGGGCGGCAAACACAACGCAAACGAACAACCAGGGTTTACGACGGCCGCCCGCGTCCGCAAAGGCACCCAAGAACGGCGCCAGCAACGCCACGATCACTGCGGCAATAGAAAGCGTGTACCCCCACAGCACCTGACCTCGTACCGGGTCAGGTGCGACCACCTTAGTAAAGTAGGCGGAAAAGACGTAGATATTGATGAGAACGTAGAAAAGGGTTGCGGGCGCATTCATAAAACGCCCATGCAAACTGAGGGCCACTCCAAGGCAACCGGCGCTCGCCGTCGAATTTCGACTCCGGTTGACGGCCTGCAGCGAGCACAGCTCAGCTGCTACGATTGGGGCGACTGCGACGTCCGCAGACCGTCTGGATTCACGTGCGCTTCCACAGGCTGGCCGAGGCCAGGCGTGCGCCGGCCGCCAAGGCTTCGAGCTTTGCCCAGACGAGCTCCGGGTGGACTCGACCGCCCAATCCGCAGTCGGTCCCCGCTATGACATTCTCTCGGCCCACCAGCCGGGCAAAGCGCTGGATACGCTCGGACACCAGCTCCGCGTGTTCGACGATGTTCGTCGCGTGACTCACGACACCCGGGATGAGGATCTTCCCCGCGGGCAGCCGCACGTGCTCCCATAAGTGATACTCGTGTTCGTGGCGCGCATTGGCGGCCTCGAACAGGTACGCGCCAGCCTTTACCGTCAGGATCACATCGAGCAGGTCGCGCATGGGCAGATCGTGGGCATGAGGCCCGTGCCAGCTCCCCCAGCAGATGTGGTAGCGGATGCGATCCTCCGGAATGCGCGCCAGCGCGTGATTCAGGACTTCGGCGAAATAGAAGCAGCGCTTCTTGTAGGCTTCGACCCCCATCTGCACGCCGATTCGGTCCCACAGCGCCGCCGTCCAGGCGTCGTCGACCTGCAACAGGATCCCCGCATCAGCAATGGCCTCGTATTCGGAGCGCAGCGCATCCGCCAGTGCATAGTGGAACTCGCGCTCCGACGGGTAGAACTTGTTGCCGATATATGGGGCGACACTGGCTGGTGCGACTACCGGAAGGAACGCCTCCGTGACCGGCTGCCCGGCGAGAGCAGCCTTCAGATTGTCGATGTCAGTCTTCACGGCGCCGGAGTACCTCAGCGGCGAGGTACACACGAGATTGGAGAGCAGGACGGGCTTGTACGCTCCACCAGAGGAATACCATAGTGTCCCGTGGCGGGTGGCCTCGGCGTAGAATTGCTCGAATTGCTCGCGGTCCTTGCCGTCGGGGATTGCAGGCGGCTCCGTTGCGTTTGTACTTGGTTCGGTCCCTGCAAGGCGGCGGCTGAGATAGCCGATCCAGTGCCCTTTGCCCAGTTCACCGTCATTGACGATGTCGACTCCGGCAGCCACCTGTGCCTTGACGGTCTGCGCCACTGCCTGGCGCAGGCACGCCGCATGATCCGGCCGGGAATTGTCCAGATCCGGTGGGGCAGGCAGCGCGCCGACATGTGTTGTGAGAATGCGTTCGATGCCCCGTTGCATGTGTCGGTCTCCCGATGGGCGGCCTGTGTTTCACGACGCCGTGCGATTCCTGCCCATTGTGGGACAGTCGCAAGGCAATGCTGATCTCACCGCGAGACCGGGATCATTCCTCAGGCCAGATTCGAGCGGTAAGTCTCGCGAACTGATTGCACGTAGGGCCACGGGGCAACCCTCGCGCGGATTTCCATCTGGACGTGACGTTCGACGCCTGGCTTCGCCGATCCTCCGTCGGGTTCGCCCCAGATGACCGTTACTTCACTGCCAACGGACGCGTTCCGTTCCTCCAGCGTGGCCAGGGAGATCCATTGGTGGTCGACAGACAAATAGCACGGGTAGATCGACAGACCTACCGCCCTGCCTTCTTTCATCACGATGTCGTAAGGGTGGGCGGCGTAGTGAGCGTTCGGGAACTCCATGAACTTGCCATTCTGTCCCTTGTGGAGGTGCCCTTTGTAGACCTCTATGACATCGTCAGCATCCCATTCCAAGGTCACCTTCTTGCGGTGCGCCTGCCCCGCCATTCGCTGTAGCGCTTCGCGGCCGACAAAGTCGTGATCGAGTTTGATAAGCCGACCGTAGTCAAGGTCCCACGGCGTGAGGTAATAATCCTCGATCTCCTTCGACACGAAACTGCCGCCGATCGATGCGTTGGCTTCGAAGCCGTTTCCGGGAAGCCACGTGCGATAGTCCTGCATGGCCTGCCCGCTATAGATCGCCTGCAGCGGTGAGGGGATCCAGCCGGCTTCCACCGCGCACGTTCCGTAGGCTCGTCCGCCGACGAGACGCAGGCCGAATTCGTGACCCGCCTCCACGATCGTCGCCTTGATTTCAGGCCCCATTTCCAGCGGCCCCCAGAATTCGAGACCCGGCGCGCCGGCAAAAGAATGGGCCAAGGCCCGTAGTGTGCGGCCGGCGATGCGGATCTCGCCCATCGTGAAGAAGTTGAGCTTCTCAATTGGATTGCCGTTCAACTTCTGGAGAAGCGGCCAGGCGTTGGGGCCCTGCAGCTCGTAGCGGAAAGTCTTGCGGGGCTGCGGATTGGAAACGGAACGTTCATCGCGCTCGAACGAGACGTTGTACGTGCCCTTCTCGATGTTGTACTGCACCCAGTTGGCGACAGCTGGTCGACCGACGATATTGACCTGGTCATCCTCCAGACCGAACAGAATCATGTCCCCGATCAGGAAGCCGTCCTGATTGCAGCAAATGAGCTGCTTCGCCTTGTTTCGGCCAAAGCCTTTGAAGGAATTGACGCCGAGTTCCGAGAGGAGGCGGATCGTATCAGGACCCTTTACGTAGAGATCGGTCATGTGCAGTGACTGATCAAGCAGGCCGACGGTCTCACGCCATGAGCGTTGTTCTTCGCGCCAATTTGTATACTCGGATTGCACCGGATAAACATAAGCGCCAGCCGGGACGCTGCGAAGAAACTCGGCAGGATTTCCCAAGCGGTCTACCTTGTCCTGCAAAGATCGGAATTCCATTGACCTGTGTCTTGTCGCGCCAGCCTAGAATTTGTAGCCAACCGAGATGCCGTACAGGCGCGGCGCCTCGTATGTGATGTCGCGCGTGCCATCAGCCAACGTTGAGCTGTAGCTGATGACTTCCCGATTGGTCAAGTTGTTGGCAAAAAGGCGCGCGTAGTAATGCTCGTTTGCGGACTCCCAGCGGACCGAAGCGTTGATGCGTACGAAGGAGGGCTGCTTCAGTTCGTTGTCCGGCTCGAAGTAGAAGCCAGAGTTGTACTCGAAGGTGCCATCCAGGTGTACGCTCGAACCGTTGGCGAGCGGGACCCTGTAATCCGGTGTCAGATTCGCCGTGAAACGTGGCGACTTCGGAATGTCGTTGCCGCTGGCGTTGCCCGGATAGGTCGGAATGCCTCCACCGGGGCTACCGAATGGTGCGTTCGTGAAGTCCAGAAACGTCGCATGCAAATACGCGAGGCTACCGGTGATTTTGAAGTTCTCTGTAAAGAGCGCATCGAAGTCGCCGTCGATACCATAGATGCGTGCAGTGGCGCCGTTGATGATGCCGGTGTTGGCGACGCCGACCTTCTGAATCTGGATGTTGTTGTATTCGTAGTCGAAGGCCGCGACATTCAGGCGCAGGCGACGGTCCAGCAGGTCATCTTTCATTCCGACTTCATAGGCTTTGACGGTTTCCGGCAGGAACGCGGGCTGGCTGGCGAACTGGGTGTTGAAGCCGCCGCTCTTGAAGCCGGTGTTGAACGATACGTAGCTCATCACATCTGGCGAGAAGTGATGGTCCAGGGCAAGGCGGTAGGTTGGCTTGTTGAACTGCAGCGAGGCGGGCGGCGTGGTGGAGAGTAACACCGGCGTAGTGCTGCCAGCGGTGTAGCCATATTCGGTGCCACTGATGTCGCGATTTTCGTGCGTGACGCGAGCGCCCACTGTGAGATTCGTCGCATCAACGATCTCGTAAGTACCCTGGGCAAATGCGGCCTCTGACTCAGTGACCTGCCGAGCGTAGGGAGCAACGTAGGTGAACGGCCCGAAGAGCCCGTCGTAGGAAAAGACGCCCGCGGGGTCGTAGGATCCATCGGCATGGAAGGTATACAGGCCGGCCACCCAGTTAAGCTTCTCGCCGGCCTTTGAGGAGAAGGTCAGCTCCTCGCTGATCTGGTTTTCCAAGTCCACCAGATCTCCGATCAGATTCGGTACCGGCGTAAAGTCGATGTCCCACACCAATGTTGTCCAGGAGTCGCGGTAGGCCGTAAGACTCGTGACATTAAACGAGTCGAATTGGTGCTCGACTTTCAGGCTCGCACCGGCATTCCAGTTGCGGAACAGTGGATTGGTGTCCGCATACATGTCGTAGGGCCCCTGCGCAGGCTCTATCGGCACGACCTGGTTCGGCCCCAAGGGGGCTGAAACCGTTCCCGGAGCCAGTTTCTGGCCGTTCATCGAGTTGTTGACGTTGCTGTAGTCCCCGATGAAAGTAATCTTGTCTACGTCAGTCGGCGTATATACCCACTTGGAACGCACTGTCACGTCGTGGTTGTTCTTGAACACCTCGTCGCCGGTGTAAAGGTTTCTGCCCCAGCCCTGCCCCTGCGTGCCGGCGTTGATCGATAGGTCCGCCGCGAGGTTGTTGGCGATGCCGCTGGAGATGAACTGCTTGACGTTGACCGTCTGGTAGTTCCCGTACGTCAGCTCGCCCAGCATGTGAAACTGCTGGGTCGGGTCCTTGGTGACAATTTGGATCAGACCGCCGGTGGCATTGCGGCCGAACAAAGTGCCCTGCGGGCCTTTGAGAACCTCGATGTGGTCGATGTTCGCGAAGTCGTAGAACGTTGGTGACACGGTCGACGCGTAGTAGACACCGTCCAAGTAGAAAGACACCGGCAGCTCAATTCCAGGCCCGATGCCGGTGCTGCCGATGCCACGCAGATAAACGAACGAGAAGCCGACCGCATTGCCGATGCTCAGGGTGGGCACGGCCTGCCCGAGGTCGAGGAACCTAGTGATACCGGCGTCCGCCAGCTGGTTGCCGCTCATGGCAGTGACCGACAAAGGCACGTCCTGCAGACGCTCCGATCGCTTCTGCGCCGTGACCACCACTTCCTGCAGTGTGCCTGTAGTGTCCGCGTCCGCCGCTACGGCCGTCAGAGGCAACGCGAACGCGCCCACTGCGCACAGAACTGACACCCGTACTTCCATAATTCCCCCCTGGCTTCTAGGCTCCGCAAGAGCGGATGTCTTGACTGCCCAGGAGGTGAACGTAACAATTATGGATCCAATTTGTCTATAGCACCGTCCTATCTGCGATGGCTCTCTGGTCTGCGAATTGAATTATTATCCTGTATTATCAACATTATATATAGTCTTTAGCCGAAGCTAACATTTTCGATCCAACGGCACCGCATGTGATTTCTGGATCCATTTTCGCCTCACACCGGAAGCGCGGCGCGTAGCGCAGCGCTACGGGTAAACTTGAATGATGGTGTCCGAAGCGCGCCCAGGTGCATGAGAAACACGCCACTGATGAACCGTGTGCGCGAGATGATCCTCTCGGAGGAATTGGCGCCCGGCTCGCGAATTACCGAGGAGGGCCTCGCCGAGCTCCTCGGAGTATCGCGCACCCCGGTGCGGCGTATCCTTCCCACTCTTGCCGCAGAAGGATTCCTGCGAGGTATAGGCCGGGTTGGCTATGCCGTTGCAAGCTTCAGCGACCAAGAGAGCATCGATGCCTTGGAGCTCCGCGCGATTCTCGAAGGCCAGGCCGCACGGCTCCTCGCTCTTCGCGGAGCAACTGATCAGACGTTATTGCAACTGCAAGAATGTCTTGCCGAAGGTGATCGCCTCTTCGATAAGCAAGTGCGCAGCCTCAACCGAGACGAAGAGCAGCAGTATGGAACGATGAATGAGCGTTTTCATAACATCATCGTCGAGGCGAGTGGGTTTCAACTGTTAAAGGTATTCATCGACCGACTCAACTTGCTGCCTTTCGTCGCACCCGGCGTTATCGTCTTTGACCAGGGCGACATGCGCAGGGCCTACGAAGGTCTCTACCATGCACACGATACGCATCATTCAATCGTGGATGCGATCCGCAGTCGCGATGGGGCACGCGCCGAGGTGCTGTTTCGCGAGCACGGTCACCAGCAGCACATGAGCATGTTTTCACGCCGGCAACATCACAGAGACATCACTCAACCCGCGACTGGGACTTCCTCCGAATCGGCCGCTGCCCGAGAAAGTGCTCCTCAACACTTACGTCAGCGCACACCATAACTATCGGGCTAGTGTCCTGAGTTAAGGCACGTGTTGTGCGCGAGGTCCGTGGTCTTCTGAAGCGCGTGTTCAGGCGCTGCGCGGGGATCGCGTAAACCCGAAGGCCAACGCAGCCAGTCGATGTCGGGGCGGATTGGGGGCGTCGTCTCGTTGCACCCAAATCGAGACTCGTTGCGCGTTAGCTTCCGGGTCCCACGCGAAGCTTTGGCGCACATGACTATCAAGACAAACAACTGCGAAGGTTGGCCGTTCCGCACTTGTTTCGGTGCCATCATCATCGAAGATGCATTGAGCGCCTAGGACAGAGTTCGGCCACGTCGCCGCGTCGAGATGGGAACCTCAGCGCCTATAGCTTCAGCGCATCCATCTTCGGTTTCTCGTAGACATCGTCCTCGCCGGGTAGCGGAGCTGACCTTCGAAGCGCCCGGTCTCCTTAGCCAGTGCCCAGACCAGACTCTCGCCGGCCGGCAGGCAGTCTTGGCTTGACGTTCGTAGATCGGGTCACCATACGCATACTGCGCATCGATTGGACGCCAACCGTTGGTCGCGAACATGCCTATCAGATCATCCAGGAACAGCGCATTTAGCGCATTCTGGTGCAACAGCACCGTGTGTCGGACCGGTCGCGTCCACACTCGTCGAGCAAGGCGTTCGTAATAGCGAGCTCGCTCCCAGATGTGCCGCAGAAAGAAGTCGACGATATCGAGCGAGATCAGCCGCCGGCTCGGCATCGACCCTCCTCTCGAGCCTCGCGCTGATCGCCCAGTCCGAGGCGTCGATCGTCGCCCGGCCGATGCGATAGCCACGCTGCCAGGAAGGCACGCATGCCGTCGCGCTTCTCCATCGTGTTGCCTTCCTTGAAATACGGAAAGCGAAAGAGGGCGTGCCAGATGGCGGAACGAGCCGATCGAGCGGCTCGTTCCTCAGTGTGTTGGTTTCGAACGCCGCCAGAGTCACGCTGTTTGAAGATCGAGGTGCGAATACGTATGGTTGGCGATCAGGTGTCGGGCGCGGTCCCAGCCGGCGATCAGATCATGGCCGGCCGGACTGCCGATGCGCATGCCGCAGACGAACAGAACCGATCTGATTCGATATCGGTCCTAAGGCGCCCAGGATGCGATCATTGACCTCTTGCCATCGCATACCCCCTACCGCCGTCGTCTTGGGGTCATCGAAGGTGAATGCGATCTCAGGTCCTGCATCCGCGGGGCGAGCGGAGCGTGTCACCACGGTGGCGGAGAGGCCGGCGAGAACTTCGCGGCGATTCATGATTACCCCGAACTTCCAGTCCATGTCGGCCTCACGGACTGTTCGAATTTAGGACTCCGGAAAGTCAGCTCCAAGCCCGACCTCCAACGGCTCAGCGCCGCCTTCCAGAGTAACGCCTTGGTAGGGCACGTAGCGCAAGTGCCGCGCAGGGAGTCGGCATTTCGTCGGCGAGAATGTGGCGCTCCGCGGGTCGATCGTGACCGGCTGAGACCACCTCAAGCGCCCGCTTTGGCAGCAGCCCGGGCGATGCGATTTAGCGAACGAATGCGACCTCCCTCCTCGAGCGCGGAGCGCCCAAAGCGATTCTCACAGCGCCGCTTTTGCGGAGACGCGGAGCGAGCTTCGGCGAATTCAGGCGCACACGGCACGCCGTAAGCGCGCGCCGCGCAAACACTTGTTTGTCTTGGCGGCACATTGGGCTGATGACAGCGTGCCGCCGGAACCCTTGTGCAGACATTAGTTTGGCAGCGCTGCGTGCCAAATCCTTTTATCTTGCTTTCGTTGCCACGCTTACGGTTGCGCTGTCCGATTCTTGCGCGTGTGCACTCAGATGATCGCTCGCTGCGCACGCGAGCATCAAAATGAAACCTCAATTTCGGTCAAAGATCAGACGTTCCCAGTACATCGCCGTGCGCGTTGTCATTGCCACTCTCTACGCTGGTCCGGCGCACTTTCATGGGCGCCTCGCTGCTCAATCCACGGATCAGCTCGTGCTCGGATCAGAACGCGCGCGAAAGAGAAGGCCCAGCATCTGCGCGCGCTCGCGAACGATAGGGGTGAATGCGTTGAGTCGGCATCACCACGATTGCGCGCTTGTCTCCTTCCGCACATCCACACAGATTTGGGTCATTCACCCCACAGCGCACACCTCGAGGATTCGATTTTCGAGTTTTGAAGCAGGCGAGAAGCTCCCCCGACTATATCCAGCGCACAAGCTTGGGTGTAGTCCAGAGGACTCGTCGTCCAACCGGGCTCGCTCCATTCCCGCTGTATCTTATAGATGATGATCGCGCACTTCGGCAGACAGCGAAGGTTGCGATTTTGAAGCTGAGACTCTTGGCGGTCCACGGTCCTCTCGCTCTAGGTGCGCGGTTTCGGCTGCACTCGGGCAGCAACGAATCGGCCGCATCGAATTGAGCTTGGCGAACATCTCGGCGACACATCGTGAGATCCGGCGATTGCAGCTGACTTCGTTCGGGCTCGTGCTTTCGTCGCGTTGTGCCGAAATACGCTGCGCCCGTGCTTGCGCGGCCGAACCGCCGCGGATGATCGACTCGCTGCGATAGCTCCACGTGACGATTGGGCCGACGTCCCGGAATGCTCACCGATCGTCGGCAGAGGTCATCTATCCGGGCCAGGTTTGCTCACCCGGCAACTGCGCCGGAGTGCGCTCGAGTGGGTTTTCAGCCGATCACGCGCCGCTGCACAATGCATTTATGCTCCGCCGCGAACTTCTCGATGAACTCGCTCGCATCTACGCGCGGGCCGCGGTGGATCGCTACCTGGAAGAACTGATGCGCGAGCGCGGAAAGCAGCTCTTCCCGACGAAAACAGACGCACCCGTAGATCAGGCCAAATCGGACGTCGACGAACAGTGACCCCGGGGCGCCGGCATGGATTGGTGCTGTTCGGATGCAGAGGTATGATCGGAATTAACTGCGCTTTCGGTCACCCAATGAGAGTTGCAATCTACTCGCGCTTCAGCACGGATCGGCAAAATGAGTCCTCCATTGCCGACCAGATTCGCGTCTGTGTCGAATATGCGCAGCGCCAAGGTTGGCGAGTTCGTCGAGCAGTACGAGGATCAGGGCATCAGCGGCGCCGCGCTCGGCAATCGCCCGGGCGTCCTCCGGCTTCAGGAGACAGCGTTTGCGCGGCGCCTCGATGTCATTCTCGTGACCGATCTTTCGCGCCTCTCGCGCTCGCAAGGCGATCTTTCGAAGTTGATCGATCGACTCGTGACCAAGGAACGTACGCGTCATTGGTGTGCAGGATGGCTATGACAGCGCACGACGCGGCCACAAGCTGCAGGCGGGCTTGTCCGGCATCATCGGCGAGGCTTTCCGCGAGATGGTCAAGGACCGCACCTACGCCGCGCTCGAGTCACGCGCGAAGGAAAATCGCCCCACCGGCGGTCGTGCGTACGGTTACCGAGACGGGGCGATTGACCAGGATGAAAGCAGGATCGTCTTGGAGATTTTCCGCCGCTTTGCCGATGGCGCGAGCTGCAAGACGATCGCCAGCGAGCTCAACGCGAGGGGCATCGCCTCGCCTGGATCATCCTGGAAACGCACAGAGCGGCGCCGCTCGGGTTGGATGGGTCTGCGATTCGCGTGATCTTGCGCAATGAACGCTATCGCGGGCGTCGTGCACTGGAATGTGTGCGAGTGGCGCAAAGATCCCGACACCGGTAAGCGTCAGCAAGCGTCAGCGACCGCGCAGCGAGTGGATTACGCACGTCAATGAGTCAGTGCGGATCGTCCCGGATGAGCTCTGGCAGCGCGTCAAGCGCCGACTGGACCCGGCAAAGGATGATGTGAGACTCAAAGCCGGTGGCCGGCCGAAGTACCTGCTGTCGGGACTCCTGCACTGCCAGTTATGCAACGGCCACTACACGATTCAGGACAGCCGAAGCTACGGCTGTTATTCGCATTTCGACGGCAATGCCTGCTCGAACTCGATTCGCGTGCGCAAGGACCGTATCGAGGACGTGCTGCTTCGGGGGCCGGAGACGGGCCTTGCCGCCCTCCTCGCCCCGAATGCGTTGAGCAAATGGGAAAGGAGATGCAGGGTTACTACGCTGAGCGTCTACGGGTGATGCAGACGCAATCGAACGTAGGCGCCGCGCGAACTTCAGGAGCTGGCGGCCCGGATTGAGCGGCTTCGAGGAACGGCTGCGCAAGGGTGACCCGGACATGACACCCGATGAGATCCAGGCCGCCATCGACCGAGCGGAGGCCAAGCGGCGCGAAATCGAAGCACCCTCATCCGGACATCACGGCCTCGAACGCCATACTCTCGATACTGCCCCGGTCGGCGGAGCTGTACCGGAAACAGGTTATGCTTGGACTTGACGGTGACCCCAAGGCCGCGCTCAAGGCCCGGGTGTTCTTGCGGGAATGGTTCTGCGGGAAGATCCGCCTTGAGCCGCTGCCGGACGGCGGGCTCATGGCGCACTGGAACGAGAATCGTCAGGCGCTGCTGACACGGCTGCGAACATATGGTAGCGGGGGCAGGATTTGAACCTGCGACCTTCGGGTTATGAGCCCGACGAGCTGCCAGACTGCTCCACCCCGCACCAGTTAAATCAGAAGCTTATGCAGCATACTTGATCGAGTGGGCAACTCGAATCAGCGCCGCCCCGGTATCCGGGGCGCGAATCATACCTTAATTCCGGTGGGCGTGTTTAAGTCGGCGCGGCCTGCGAAAGCCCCGCCTCACTTGCGCTGGATTTCGATGTTTTCCTTCGCGCCGCTGTTCGACACGGCCACCATGATTCCGATTCCGACGGCGATCACCACCCCGATTACGGTCCACGTGGTGCCGATGCTGGCCAGGATCCCCAGCTTCCAAAGCCCAGCGAGCAGGCCGCCGAGAACGAAGACGAATCCGACCAGGAACATACCGGTCCACTTCATACCCGCCTCCTGATGCTCGGACGCATAAGCCCGAGATGAAGTCGCTGAGCAGAAAATGCGGGTCGGAGCGTTGGGTTCCCGTCGGTTGCGACGGTCAGCGAATCAGCTGTGCGCAAAGATCGAGCAGCGGTGCCGGCAGGATACCGAGCACGATGACCGCGGCGGCGTTGATGCCGAGGGCGAAGCGGACCCCGGGGCTGCGCTCGGTCGGGGGCAGATTTGGGGCTGGGGCATCGAAATACATGAGCTTGACGATGCGCAGGTAATAAAAGACGCCAATGACCGAGACGCCGGCGGCGATCACGACCAGTGCGGGATGGTGGCTGCTCCACAGTTCCTGCAGGACTCGAAGCTTGGCCCAGAACCCCACGAACGGGGGCACTCCGGCGGTCGAGAACATGAGCGCGAGCATGACGATCGCAAGGAGCGGGTCGCGGGCGTAGAGACCCTTGAAGTCCTCGAGCTCATCGGACTCGAAGCCACGTCGGCTTGCGAGCAGGATGACTCCGAAGGAGCCCAGCACGACGAGGACGTAGACGAGCGTGTAATAGAGGGCCGCGCTGTAGCCGCCCGGTGTGCCGGCGACGAACCCCAGCAGAATGAATCCCACATTGCCGATCGTCGAGTACGCGAGCATGCGCTTCAAGTTTGTCTGGGCGATCGCGACGACGTTGCCGACGATGAGTGTCAGGACCGCAAGCGGTGTCAGCATCTGCGACCACTCCGCCGCGGTGCCCGCAAGTCCATACGTCAAAAGCCTGAAGGCGAGCGAGAAATAGGCGAGCTGCGGCACCGTGCTCACGAAGAGCGTCACCGCGGTCGGGGAGCCGTGGTACACGTCGGGCAGCCACATGTGAAACGGCACGGTCCCAAGCTTGAAAGCGACCGCGACCACGATGAAGGCAAGCCCGAGCACGACGCCGAGTGCTCGGAGACTCGTGGAAGCGCTGCGAGAGCTCATCGAGCGCGAGCGTCCCCGTCAGGCCATAGATCATGGACATGCCGTAGAGCAACACCCCGGAGGCGATCGCGCTCAGGACGAAGTACTTGATGGCGGACTCTGCGGCGATCGGGTTGTCACGATCGAAGGCGATGATGGCGTAGACCGAAAGCGCGAGAAGCTCGATGCCGATGTAGACGGTGAGGAGGCTGTTCGCGGAGATCACGACGAAAATGCCAAGCAGCGCCGTCAGCGTGAGGACGTAGTACTCACCGCGCAGCATGCCGCGCTCTTTGAGATAGCTGCGCGAGTAGAGCAGCGTCACCGCCAGGAACAGGAAGCCTGCGAGCTTCAGCACGAAGCTCAACGGGTCCGCGACGAACATGCCACCGAAGAGCGTCGTGCGGCTGCCGACGCGCCCGAAAGCGACAAGAACGGCGACGCCGATGACGAGCGCAAAAAGCGTCAGGGTCGCGATACGGCCGCTGCGCCGCTCGCTCGTGAACACGTCGATCATGAGAAGAGCGCATATGGCGAGCGCGAGATAGATTTCCGCGACCGCGGGGGCGTAGCTCGACCAGCTGAGGGGCATATCAGGCATAGGCGCTTACACGGGGAGCTTCGTGGCCACGGCCTGATCCACGAGGTGACGGATGGAAGGCTCCATCACGTTCAGGAGCGGTGCGGGATAAATACCGATCAGGAGCACCACGGCCGCCAGCACCCCGAGGACCAGAAACTCGCGTCCGTCGACATCCTGAAGGGCCGCCACGTGAGAGTTCGCGACGGCGCCGAACACCACGCGCTTCACGAGCCACAGCGTATAGGCAGCACCGAGGATCAGCGTCACGGCGGCGAGCAGCGCATACCAGAAGCTCGCCTTGAAGGTTGCGAGAATCACCAGGAACTCACCGACGAAACCCGAAGTGCCGGGGAGCCCGGAGTTCGCGAGCGCGAAGATCACCATGAGCGCGGCGAACTTCGGCATGGTGTTGACGACCCCGCCGTAAGCGGAGATCTCGCGGCTGTGCACCCGGTCGTACAGCACGCCAACGCACAAGAAGAGCGCGCCCGAGACGAGACCGTGCGAGATCATCTGCACCATGGCGCCATCCATGCCGAGCGCGGCGCCCTGCACCGTCCCCGTGTTGGCGACGATGGCGTAGACGATGAACGCCCCGAGCGTGACGAACCCCATGTGGGCGATGGAGGAGTAGGCGATGAGCTTTTTCATGTCGCTCTGAACCAGCGCGACAAAGCCGATGTACACCACAGCGATGAGCGAGAGCGCAATGATCAGAAGCTCGAGCTCGCGGCTGGCATCGGGCGCGATCGGCAGGCTGAAGCGCAGGAAGCCGTAGCCGCCCATTTTCAGCATGATCGCGGCCAGGATCACCGAACCACCGGTCGGTGCCTCGACGTGCGCATCCGGAAGCCAGGTGTGCACCGGCCACATGGGCACCTTGACGGCGAACGCGAGCAGGAATGCCAGGAAGATCCAGCGTTGCTCGTTGAGCGTGAGCGGCAAGGCCTGGAAGCTTGCGATCGCTGTAGTCGCCCGCTTTCAGGTACATGTAGATGAGGGCGACCAGCATGAAGATGGAGCCCAGGAACGTGTACAGGAAGAACTTGATGGTCGCGTAGACGCGGCGCGGCCCACCCCAGATCCCGATGATCAGGAACATGGGGATGAGCATCGCCTCCCAGAAGAAATAAAAGAGCAGCGAGTCAAGCGATGAGAACACCCCGATCATCAGGCCTTCCATGATCAGGAAGGCGGCGAAGTACTGCGCCGGCCGGTTCACGATCACCTTCCACCCGGCGATCACGACCGGCATCGTCATGAAGGCCGTGAGCACCACGAGCGGCAGCGAGATGCCATCGAGCCCGATGCTGTAGAAGGCGTGAAACGCCGGAATCCACGGCAGTCGCTCGGTGTCCTGAAAGGCGGGCGTCGTCGTATCGAAGCGCGCGAGAACGGGCAGCGACAAGAGGAAGGTCACCACCGAGGCGATGAGCGCAACCCAGCGGCCCGCGCGGATGGATCGATCACCCAGCAGCAGCACGATCACACCGGCGGGATGGGCAACCAGATGAGAACCGACAGCAGACCGGGACCTTGCATGTTTGACCCTCGCGGCTAGTGCCGGATCAGGAACCAGCCGAGGAGTACCGCAAGCCCGATGATCATCCAGAAGGCGTACGAGTACAGATAGCCGCTCTGAATGAGCCGCAGAACCCCGCCGAAGAGGCCGATGCTGCGCGCCGAGCCGTTGACGAGCACACCATCGATCAGGGCCTGATCCCCGCCGCGCCACAGCCCGAAGCCGAGCAGGCGCGCACGCCGCGGCGATGATGTTCTCGTTGAACCAGTCGAAGTAGTACTTGTGCACGAGGAGGCTGCGCAGCGGTGCGAGCGCCTTCGCGACGGCATCCGCCATGGCCGGCCGCCACAAGAAGAAGAGCCACGCGGTCACGACCCCTGCCAGCGCAATCCAGAAGGTCGGCGCGGCGAAGGCGTGCATCGCGAAATTCCACCAGATGGGCTGCGCGATCTCGCGCCCGACCTCGGCGATCACATCGTTGCGCTCGAGCACGAAGATGGAGTGGCCGAAGTAATCACCGAAGAGCACCGCTTTGACCGTCAGCGCACCGGCGATGACCGAAGGGATCGCGAGCGCCACGAGCGGGGCGAGCACGACCCACGGCTGACTCGTGCGGGTCGCCTGACGGCGATCGGTGCCCATGCGCGTCCGGCTCTTCGTGCGCGCCTGCGCGCCGGTGCGGAAGCGCTCCGGTCCGTGGAACGTCAGGAAGATCATGCGGAAGGTGTAAAGCGCGGTGACGAACACGCCGCACAGCACGCACCAGTACGCATAACCCGCGCCCCAGCGGTGCGAGGCACCCACGGCCTCGATGATCGCATCCTTGGAATAGAAGCCCGAGAAGAACGGCGTGCCGATGAGCGCGAGCGCGCCGATCCAGCTCGTGACCGCCGTCCAGGGCATGTACTTCGCCAGGCCACCCATCTTGCGCATGTCCTGCTCGTGGTGCATGCCGATGATCACCGAGCCTGCCGCGAGGAACAGCAGCGCCTTGAAGAACGCGTGCGTCATCAGATGGAAGATCGCACCGCTGTACGCCGACACCCCGAGCGCGACGGTCATGTAGCCGAGCTGCGAGAGTGTCGAGTAGGCGATCACCCGCTTGATGTCGTTGTTGACGATGCCGAGCAGCCCCATGAAGAACGCGGTCGTCGCGCCGATCACGAGCACGAACGACAGCGCCACTTCGGAGTACTCGAACAGCGGCGACATGCGCGCGACCATGAAAATGCCGGCGGTCACCATGGTCGCCGCATGGATCAGGGCGGAGATCGGCGTCGGGCCTTCCATGGAGTCCGGCAGCCACACGTGCAGCGGCACCTGCGCCGATTTGCCCATGGCGCCGATGAACAGGCAGATGCAGATGAGCGTCAGCGCCTCGACGCCCCCGTCGCCGACAGCGGCAACACCTGCGCGCGATCTGCGGAGCCGCGGCGAAGGCCTCGCTGATAGTCGAGGCTGCCGGTGTAGTAGAAGACGCCCGCGATGCCGAGCAGGAATCCGAAGTCCCCGATCGCGGTTGACCAGGAACGCCTTGAGGCGCTGCGAAGGTCGCCGTCGGGCGCGTGTACCAGAAGCCGATCAGCAGATAGGAGACGCAGCCGACCGCTTCCCAGCCGAAGAACAGCTGCATGAAGTTGTTCGACATCACGAGCATCAGCATCGAGAACGTGAACAGCGAGATGTAGCTGAAGAAGCGCTGGTAGCCCGGGTCATCGGACATGTAGCCGATGGTGTAGACGTGCACGCACAGCGACACGAACGTGACCACGGCCATCATGAGCGCGGTCAGCCGGTCGATCAGGAAGCCCACCTGGATATGCACGCTGTCGCTCACGAGCCAGGTGTAGACCGTGCCGTTGAATGTGGGCACGTCGTCCCAGTACACCTGCTTCAGCACGTAGAGCGAAAGCGCGCAGGAGAGCGGCCACCGCCGCAATCGTCACGGTATGCGCGCCCGCGCGCCCGATCTGGCGCCCGAAAATGCCCGCGAGCGCGCCGGCGATGAGCGGCAGCAGCGGGATGGCGATGAGCAGCTCGAGATTCATGCGGCAGCGCTCAGCCCTTCAGCGTGTTCAGGTCTTCGACGTTGATGCTGCGTCGCTCGCGGAACATGACCACGAGGATCGCAAGCCCGATCGCCGACTCCGCCGCCGCGACCGTCAGCACGAAGAACACGAACACCTGTCCGTGGATGTCGCCGAGATAGCGCGAGAAGGCGATGAAATTGAAGTTCGCCGCCAGCAGCAGAAGCTCCACGCACATGAGAAGCAGGATCACGTTCTTGCGGTTCAGGAACACGCCCGCGACCGAGATCGCGAACATGATCCCGGACGAGCGTCAGCAGCTGCTGCCAGAGTGATCATGGTGCGCTTCTCCGGCTGCATCTTCACGATGCGGATGCGGTCCTGGGCGCGCACGGCCACCTGCCGGCTCACGTCCTGCACCTTGTGGCCGCGGGCGCTTGCGCATCGTCAGGGTGATCGCGGCGATGATCGCAACCAGCAGCACCATGGCCGCGAGCTCGAAGGGATAGGCAAACTGCGTGTACAGCACGCGTCCGAGCTCTGCGGTGTTGCTGTAGCCCGCCGGCGCCACCGGGGTCGCACCCTTCGTCACATCGACGCCGAAGCGTGCGCGCCGCGACCACGCCTACGATCTCGAGGATGACGACGAGCGCCGTGAGCCAGCCGAGCCAGGCGAAGCGCGTGAAGCCGATGCGCAACTCCTCGATGTTGATGTCGAGCATCATCACGACGAAGAGGAACAGCACCATGACCGCGCCCACGTACACCAGCACCAGCACGACCGCCAGGAACTCCGCGCCGATCAGGAGCCAGATCGCCGCGCTCGTCAGGAAGCACATGACCAGCGCGAGCGCCGAGTGCACCGGGTTGCGCGCGATGATGACCCCCAGCGCGGAGAGCACCAGCACGGTGGCGAAGGCGTAGAACAGTATCTGTACGAGCATGCGGGTCTATGCGCCTCAGCGGTACGGCGCATCCGCCGCCTTGTCGGTCGCGATCATCGCCTCGTAGCGCTCACCGACCGCGAGCAGCTTGTCCTTCGACATGATGTTCTCGCCGCGATGCTCCATGTGGTACTCGTGGATGCGCGTGAGCACGATGGCATCCACCGGGCAGGCCTCCTCGCAGAAGCCGCAGTAGATGCACTTGAAGAGGTCGATGTCGTAGCGGGTCGTGCGCCGCGTGCCATCGACGCCGACCTCCGACTCGATGGTGATGCACACCGCCGGGCAGACGGCCTCGCACAGCTTGCAGGCGATGCAGCGCTCCTCGCCATTGGGATAGCGGCGCAGGGCGTGCAGGCCGCGAAAGCGCGGCGACTGCGGGGTCTTCTCTTCCGGATAATTGAGCGTGTACTTGCGCGAGAAGAATGTGCGCGCAGTCACGAGCATGCCCTTCATGAGCTCGGGCAGCAGCAGGGTCTTCAAGATGTTGACTGGCCATGGTGCTTATCCGACCGCGCGCCAGGGGCCGACATGATAGCAGAAGAGCACGCCCTCCACGGTGATCCACACGAGAGTCACCGGGATCAGCACTTTCCAGCCGAGGCGCATGATCTGGTCGTAGCGGTAGCGCGGGAACGTCGCGCGAAACCACAGAAACAGGAACAGGAAACAGAAGATCTTGAGCCCCAGCCAGAAAAAGCTCGGCGCCATGAGGAGAGCCGTGATCGGACTGCACGCGGGCAATAACCCTCGAGTGGGCTCAGCCATCCGCCCAGGAAGAACACCGCGGTCGAGCGCCGAGATGAGGATCATGTTGGCGTATTCGGCCAGGAAGAAGAGCGCGAACGAGATGCCCGAGTACTCGACGTGAAAGCCCGGCGACGATCTCCGACTCGCCTTCCGCCACATCGAAGGGCGCGCGGTTGGTCTCGGCGACGCCCGAGATGAAATAGACGACGAACAGCGGAAACAGCCAGAACCAGTTCCAGGCGAGAGGACCGCCCTGCTGGCGGTCGACGATGTTGCCGAGATTGAGGCTACCGGCGGCCATCAGCACACCGACCAGCGCGAAGCCCATGGCGATCTCGTAGGCGACGATCTGCGCGGCCGAGCGCATCGCGCCCAGGAACGCGTACTTGGAGTTGGCCGCCCAGCCGGCCAGGATGATGCCGTACACACCGGCAGAGGTCAGCGCGAGGAGATACAGCAGGCCCGCATTGATGTTGGCGACGGTGAGCTCCGGCGACAGCGGGATCACCGCCCAGGCTGCGAACGCCGGGATCAGGGCGATGGCCGGCGCGAGACGAAACAGGAACTTGTTCGCGTTGGCCGGGATGATCACTTCCTTGATGATCAGCTTGAACACATCGGCGAACGGCTGACCCAGGCCCGGGAAGAGGCCGAAGATCCGCACGCGATTCGGACCGCGGCGCAGCTGCATCCAGCCGATGACCTTGCGCTCCCACAAGGTGAGATACGCCACGCACAGGATCAGCGCGACCGTGATGACGAGGATCCAGAGCGTCGAGCGCACGTAGTCGGGCAGCGCGTACCACAGCGTTTGAGAGATCGTTGAGCACGTGCGCGCCTTCCCCGTCAGTACGTCGCCGCGGCGGTGCGGCCCTCGGCGTCCGCTGCAGCGAGGGCGCGCGGCGTACCACGGCATCCACCTGGTACATGGGCACATCGACGATGCGCGCACCGTTGACGGCGGCCGTTCACGCAATGGCTGCCGCTGTAGCCGGTCAGGTGCGGCTCGCCGCAGCGCTGCGCAGCTCGGCCGCGGACCTGCTCCGAGGATCTGGTATTCAAACTTCGGCAATGCCAGCAGGGTTGCCGAGCACGCGCAGCACCTTCCAGCCCGGGCGCGACTCGCCGACCGTGCGCGCGGCGGCCGTGAAGCTCTGCCAGATGCCCTCGAGGTTCACATAGGTGCCGGAGGTCTCGGCAAAGGTGCCGATGGGCAGAACCATGTGCGCGATCTGCTTCAACGCTCACTCGCATAAGGGGTGATCGCAATCACCTGGCGCGCCGCGCGAAGTGCCTGCGGCTCCGCGCTCGTCAATCGCATCCGCCCAGGGCTCCACACCGCCAAAAAGCACCTAGCGCTTCGAGCGGGCCGCTCAGCATCTGCAGCCGCCGAGAGACCGGCGCTCGCAGCCGGCGCGCCGCCCGCCTCGCGGTGCGGCACGGCCCCGGCGAGATACGCGCCTGCGGCATTGCCGCCCTCGGCGAGAACGCCAAGCGTGGCGCCGGTCGCCTGCGCGAGTGCGGCGGCGAGCGCGCGCAGATCGGCGTACGCCGGATGCCGCAGCGCCAGCGCACCGAGCCACACGGCCCGCCGCGAGCCGGTCATGAGCGCCGCGGCCACGGCCCGGTGCGCATCGGTGACCTCGGCGCTCGAGCACGATCGACGGACAGATGCGGCGGCACCGCGCCGCCCTCCTCCGTCGCCGCAGCGCAGGATCGCCGCCAGATCGCGCGACCTGCGCAGCGGGCGCCGACTCCACAGTAGCCCGCCACGGGGAACAGGTAGTCGAAAGCGCGCCGGATTCAGGAACGCGACTTCGCGCCTCGCTGCGCCGCCTTGCGCACGCGGTGCGCCAGCACCGGCACTTCGCGCGCAGGTTCGAGCCGACGACGAGGAGCCGCTCGAGGCTGTCGATCTCGGCGATGCGCATGCCGAGATTCGGGAAGGCGGGATCGGCGTCCTGGTCGCGGAAGTCGCGCTGGCGCAGGCGATGAGTCGATGTTCGCGATGCCCAGGCCGCGCGTCAGACGGTTGAGCAGGTACAGCTCCTCGATCGTCGCCGAGGCGCTCGCCAGCACGCCGAAGCTCAAGGCCGAGCGCTGCAGGCTTGCGGTCACGCAGCGCGAGCGCGCGCTCCCAATCACGCTGCTCCAGCTCCCGCCCTCGCGCACCATGGGCGCGCCGAGGCGATCGGGGCTGTACACGCCCTCGTAGCTGAAGCGGTCGCGATCGGCGATCCAGGTCTCGTTGATGGCCTCGTTCGCGCGGGGCACGACGCGCATCAGCTTGCCGCGCAGCATGTGGCCGAACATATTGGTGCCCACGCCATCGTGCGGTGAGACCAGCGGATGCGCGACCATCTCCCAGGCCCGCGCACGATAGCGGAAGGGCTTGGAGTTCAAGGCGCCGACCGGACACAGGTCGATGATGTTGCCGGAGAGCTCGTGATCCACCGTGCGCTCGATGAAGGCGCGCACGCTCATGTTCTCGCCGCGGCCGATCATGCCCAGCTCCTGCACGCCCGCGATCTCCTCCGTGAAACGGATGCAGCGCGTGCACTGGATGCAGCGCGTCATGTCGGTCGACACCAGCGGCCCCAGGCTCTCGTCCTTCACCACGCGCTTGCGCTCGGCGAAGCGTGAGATGTCCCGGCCGAACCCGACGGCAAGATCCTGCAGCTCGCACTCCCCGCCCTGATCGCAGATGGGGCAATCGAGCGGATGATTGATCAGCAGGAACTCCATCGTCGCGCGCTGCGCGCCGGTGGCCTTCTGCGACTGCGTGAAGATCTTCATGCCCTCGGCCACCGGGGTGGCGCAGGCCGGCAACGGCTTGGGCGCCTTCTCCACCTCCACCAGGCACATGCGGCAGTTGGCCGCGATCGACAGCTTGTCGTGATAGCAGAAGCGCGGGACATAGACGCCCTGCGCGTCCGTGGCGCGAATGATCATCTCGCCCTTGCGCGCCTTCACCGGCACGCCGTTCACTTCGATGTTGACGAACTCTTCAGCCATGCCGCGGAGCCTGTCGAGGCGCCTCGCCGCAACGATCAGGCTGCCGCACGGCCTTGCTCCTCCACGATGCAACGGCCGCCGTGATCGATCATGTATTCGAATTCATGCCGGTAGTGCTTCAGGAAGCTCTGCACCGGCCACGCCGCCGCATCGCCGAGCGCGCAGATGGTGTGACCCTCGATGCGGTTGGCGACATCCAGCAGCAGCGCGAGATCCTCGCGCCGCCCCTGCCCTGCGACGATCCGCTTGAGCATGCGGTCCATCCAGCCCGTGCCTTCGCGGCAGGGCGTGCACTGCCCGCAGGACTCGGACATGTAGAAGCGCGAGATGCGCTCGAGCACGCGCACCATGCAGGTGGTCTCGTCCATGATGATGACGGCCGCCGAACCGATGGAAGAGCCCACGCTCTTCATCGAGTCATAGTCCATGTTGACGTTCATCATGTCATCGCCCGGCACCACGGGAACCGAGGAGCCACCGGGGATCACCGCCTTGAGCTTGCGGCCCTTCCAGATGCCGCCTGCGATCTCCAGCAGATCGCGAAACGGCATGCCCATCGGCAGCTCGAAGTTGCCCGGCTTGCCGACGTGCCCGGACACCGAGAAGATGTTGGTGCCGCCGGAGTTCTTCGGCCCGAGGCCCGCGAACCACTCCGGTCCGCGTGCGCAGGATCGTGGGCACCGAGGCGAAGCTCTGGGTGTTGTTGATGGTCGTCGGCTCGCCGTACAGGCCGAAGTTCGCCGGGAAACGGCGGCTTGAAGCGCGGCTTGCCCTGCTTGCCCTCGAGTGAGTCGAGCAGCGCCGTCTCCTCACCGCAGATATAGGCGCCCGCGCCGATGAAGGTGTAGAGGTCGAAGTCGATGCCGGAGCCCTTGATGTTCTTGCCCGAGCAGGCCGGCCTCGTAGGCCTCCTCGCAGCGCCGCCTCGAAGCGCGGCACCGGCTCGCCCAGGAACTCGCCGCGGATGTAGTTGTAGCCGACCGTCGCGCCCATGGCGAAGCCGCCGATGGCCATGCCCTCGATGAGCGCAGTGCGGATTGAAGCGCAGGATGTCCCGATCGTGGCAGGTGCCGGGCTCACTCTCATCCGAGTTGCACACCACGTACTTCTGGATCGGCGAGTTGCGCGGCATGAAGCTCCACTTCGTGCCCGTCGGAAAGCCCGCGCCGCCGCGACCGCGCAGACCCGAGGCCTTCACCTGATCGATGATCTGCTCGCGCGGGATCTTCTCCCTGAGGATCCTCTCCCAGCACCTCGTAGCCGCCGATCGAGCGATAGGTGTCCAGCGTCCAGGAGCGCTCGAGGTGCAACGGCTCGAACAGGTTGAGATTGAGCTTCTCGGCGTACTTGCGACTTCACTGCCACTCATTTCAGGTCATCCAGTATCTTGTCGAGCTTCTCTGGGCGTCAGATGCTCGTGGAACACGTGATCGATCATCATCATCGGCGCTCCCGTGCAGGCCGCGAGGCACTCCTCCTCGCGCTTCAAGAAGATGCGCCGGTCGGGCGTGCTCTCACCAAGGCTTGATGCCGAGATGCTTCTCGGCGTGGGCGACCAGATCCTCTCCGCCGCGCAGCATGCAGGAGATGTTCGTGCAGATGCTCACGTGATGGCGCCCGCAGGGGTGCAGCTCGTACATCGAGTAGAAGCTTGCGACCTCGTAGACCTGGATCGGCGGCAGCTACAGATACTCGGCGACGGCATCCATGAGCTCCGGGTCAGAGATGCCCGTCGTTCTGCTCCTGCGCGAAGCGCAGCGCCGCCAGCACCGCCGAGCGTTGCCGCCCCGGGCGGAAACTTCGCCACCCAGTGATCGATTTCCTCGCGCGTGTGCTCGGACAGCAACGCCGCTCTTGCACCGAGCGTCGCGCTCACCGATCGACCTCCCCAAACACGATGTCCTGCGTGCCGATCACCGCCACCACATCCGCGAGCATGTGTCCGCGCACCATCTCATCGAGTGAGGCGAGGTGCGCGAATCCCGGCGCACGCACCTTCAAACGGTAGGGCTTGTTGGCGCCGTCCGAAACCAGGTACACGCCAAGCTCCCCCTTCGGCGCTTCGATCGCGGCGTACGTCTCCCCCTCGGGCACGCAGTAGCCTTCGGTGAAGAACTTGAAGTGATGGATCAGCGATTCCATGTCGTCCTTCATCTGCTCGCGGCGCGGCGGGCGGATCTTGCGATCATCGACCATCACCGGGACCTGGGTTCACCTTCAGCCACTCGATGCACTGGCGGACGATGCGGGTCGACTGGCGCATTTCCTCCACCCGCACCAGGTAGCGGTCGTAGCAGTCACCGTTCACGCCCACGGGAATATCGAAGTCCATGCGGTCGTAGACTTCGTATGGCTGCTTCTTGCGCAGATCCCAGGCGATCCCCGAGCCGCGCAGCATGGGTCCGGAGAAGCCCAGCTGCAGCGCGCGCTCGGGCGACACGACGCCGATGTTGACCGTACGCTGCTTCCAGATGCGATTGTCGGTGAGCAGTGTCTCGTAGTCATCGATCGCCTTCGGGAAACGCTCGGCGAAAGCCCAGATGAAATCCAGCATCGAGCCCTTGCGCGACTCGTTGAAGCGATCCGCTTCCTTCTGCGAGCGCCACTTGAGGCCTGATATCGCGGCATCGTGTCCGGCAGATCGCGGTACACGCCGCCCGGACGGTAGTACGTCGCATGCATGCGCGTGCCCGAAACCGCCTCGTACACGTCCATCAGCTCCTCGCGCTCCTTGAAGCACAGCAGAAACACCGTCATGGCGCCGATGTCCAGGCCGTGCGCGCCCAGCCACATCAGATGATTCAGGATGCGCGTGAGCTCATCGAACATCACGCGGATGTACTGCGCGCGCTCGGGCGGTTGCACGCCGAGCAGATTCTCGATGGCGAGTACGTAGGCGTGCTCGTTGCACATCATCGAGACGTAATCGAGGCGATCCATGTAGCCGATCGACTGGTTGTAGGGCTTGGACTCGGCGAGCTTCTCGGTGCCCCGGTGCAGAAGGCCGATATGCGGGTCGGCCTTCTGGATGACCTCGCCGTCCATCTCCAGCACCAGCCGCAGCACCCCGTGCGCCGCCGGATGCTGCGGACCGAAGTTCATCGTGTAGTTGCGGATCTCGTGCAGCGCCGCGCTCATCTTCGCGAGCGCGGCTCCTGCCCTTGCAGCGCCGGGTTGTAGCGGTTGTCCTCGCGGATCACCCGGGCACCAGCACGCGCGGCTCGATGCTCACCGGCTGGTAGACGACGCGCTTGCGCTCGGGTCGTAACGCACCTCGACGTTGCCGATGAGCGGGAAGTCCTTGCGGAACGGATGGCCGACGAATCCGTAGTCGGTGAGAATGCGGCGCAGATCAGGATGTCCGCGAAACAAAATGCCGAACAGGTCGAAGGCCTCGCGCTCGAACCAGTTCGCCGACGCCCAGATGCTCAACCACCGAATCCACCACCGGCTCCTCCTCGTTCTCGCACTTCACGCGCACGCGCAGCCGCTGATTGTTGCGTGACCGAAAGCAGGTGGTACACGACGGCGAAGCGCGCGCCCGCGACCGGCGCCGGTGGCACGAGCTCCTCGACTTCCAGGCGTCCGCGGCTGAATCCGGTGCGAGTGGCCGAATGGGTCTGCCATTCGTCCATGCGGAACTGCGAGTAATCGACCACGGCCAGATCCATCAGCATCTCGAACCGCAGCTCGGGCGCGTCGCGCAACGTGCGACACACTCGAGCAGCGCGGCCGCATCCACCTCGTTCGCCAGCTCGTGGCGAGCGCGGCAACGCCGTCGGCACGCGTCTGCAGCTGCGCGTCCATGTGACGCGCGAGAGCCTCGATCTGTTCGGTCATCTCAAATCTCTGGGGCCTTATCTGGCGATGGTGCTGGTACGCGCGATCTTCTTCTGCAGCTGGATGATGCCGTAGATCAGCGCCTCGGCCGTCGGCGGACAGCCCGGCACGTACACGTCCACCGGAACGATGCGATCGCAGCCCCGCACGACCGCATACGAATAGTGATAGTAGCCGCCGCCGTTGGCGCACGATCCCATGGAGATCACCCAGCGCGGCTCGGCCATCTGGTCGTAGACCTTGCGCAGCGGCGGCGCCATCTTGTTGACCAGCGTGCCGGCGACGATCATGACATCGGACTGGCGGGGACTTGGCCGAAACACCACGCCGAAGCGGTCGAGATCGTAGCGCGAGGCGCCCGCGTGCATCATCTCCACCGCGCAGCAGGCGAGACCAAAGGTCATCGGCCACAGCGACCCGGTGCGCGCCCAGTTGACCAGGCTATCGACCTGGGTCGTCATGAAGCCGCGCTGCGCGAATCCCTCCGCGCCGTCCGGGTCTAGTCCCACTCCAGGGCCCCTTTCTTCCACTCGTAGATGAATCCGACGACGAGGATCCCGAGGAACATGCCCATGGCGAGCAGGCCGAAGACGCCGATCTTGGCGAGGGCAACCGCCCACGGAAACAGGAATGCGATCTCGAGATCGAACACGATGAACAGAATCGCGACGAGGTAGTAGCGCACGTCGAAGCGCATGCGCGTGTCCTCGAAGGGCTCGAAGCCGCACTCGTAGGGCGAGAGCTTGTCGCGGTCGCGGTGAAAGCGGGCGAAGTATCGACCGATGTTGGTGCCAAGCCCCAGCATCAGCGCAGCGAGAGCCGAGGCGATGACCAGGAAGATCAGTACCGGAAGGTAATTTCCAAGCATGGCGATCCAGCATCATAACATGGTGCCGACGGTCGGATTCGAACCGACACGCCTTGCGGCGCTAGCCCCTCAAGCTAGTGTGTCTACCAATTCCACCACGTCGGCTTTGTCGATGTGCTCGTTGGTTATTTGCCGGGCGCACCGCTGTCCGCAGGTGCCGCCGGCGCGGGCGTCGCAGCGGGCGTGGAAGGCTGCACCGGTTTCGGCACGAGCGGTTGCGTCACAGTCGTCGGCGCAGCCGGCGCACTCGGCCGATCGAAAATCGTCTTCGGCTGCTCCCGCGGCGCGTTCCCATGTAAGCGAGTGCCAGACTGTTCAGCATGAAGACCGCGGCGAAGATCGCCGTCGCACGCGACAGCGCGGTACCCGCACCGCGCGCGCCGAACACCGTGCCGGAGGCGCCCGCGCCGAAGCCCGCACCCGCATCCGCACCCTTGCCGCGCTGGATGAGCACCAGCCCGATGATTACCACCGAGCAGACCAACTGCACGATCGTCAAAGCCATGCGCATGCTCAATCGCCCACTTCAGCGGCTCAGTGCCGCGAGGATGGCCACAAATTCGTCCGCCTTTAAAGAAGCACCCCCGATCAGACCGCCGTCGACATCGGGCATCGCGAACAGCTCGCGCCGCATTTCCGGCCTTGACGCTGCCGCCATACAGGATGCGTGCCTCGGCGGCAATTTTAGCATCCCGTGCCGCGATCCGCGCGCGGATGAACGCGTGGACGTCCTGCGCCTGCTCCGGGGTCGCGTTGCGGCCCGTGCCGATTGCCCAGCACGGCTCATAGGCGACGAGCGCAGCCAGAGCGCGGGCGCGCCGCTCAACTCCAGCACCGCATCGAGCTGGCGCGAGATCACCGCCTGCGTGAGCCCGGCTTCGCGCTCGGCCAGCTGCTCGCCGACGCACAGGATCGGAATGAGCTCTTTGATTGCGCCGCGGCGAACTTGCGCGCGACGAGCTTGTCGTCCTCGCGAAACAACGCGCGCCGCTCCGAGTGGCCCACGATGACGTAGGTGCAGCCGATATCCTGCAGCATCGCCGCGGACACCTCGCCCGTGATAGGCGCCCTGGGCTTCGGCGCTGACATCCTGCGCGCCGAGCTCGATCGGCACGTCGGCATCGCGCAGCAGTCGCTGCACATCATGCAGATACGGGAAGCGGCGGGCAGACCACGCAGGTGGCGGGTGACTCGGGCGGGAACTGCGCTGCAACCGCCTCGATGTGCCGGGCGTTCTCCGCACGCGAGCCATGCATTTTCCAGTTACCGGCGACCACGGATGTCGCATGATCAAACTGGCCAGCCGCGGTTGGGTTCCCGGGCGAAAAAGGCGCGCGATGATAGCCCTTTCCGGTCCAGCGTGCAACGCCAATCGGCAGCCGTGCGCACCACATTGCCAGGTCCGCGGCATAGGCGCGGGTTGCCCGCTCATCCCGTCCCTCCACCATGACCCGGATCACCGGTTCGGTGCCGGAGGCCCGCAGCACCACCCGGCCCTCGCCGGCCAGCTGCCTCTCGATGCTGCGCACGCGGCCTGCATCGCCGGCACGGTGGTCGGGTCAAAGCGTCGAGCCACCTTCACGTTCAGCAGTACCTGCGGAAAGCGCTGCATGCCCGCGGCGAGCTCCGCCAGGCTCTGGCCGGTCTGTTTCATGACGGCAAGCACCTGCAGCGCGTTGATCAGCGCATCACCGGTGGTGGTCTTGTCCAGGCACAGAATATGGCCGGAGGTCTCCCCGCCGAGCACCCCGCCCGTTTCGCGCAACAGACCGAGCACGTAGCGGTCGCCAACGGCGGCGCGCTGGAAATCGATGCGCTGGGCCCCAGGGCGAGCTCCAGGCCGAAGTTGCTCATGACGGTGCCGACGACCGGGCCGCGCAGCGTGCCCTCGCGCTTTCGCGCGCGGGCCATGATGTACAGCAGCTGATCGCCGTCGACGATCCGGCCCAGGTGGTCCACCATGACCAGCCGATCGCCGTCCCCGTCAACGCAATGCCCAATCCGCGCGCACGCCCGGAACCGTGAGCTGCAGCAGCTCGGGGGCGGTCGAGCCGCAGCCGTCGTTGATGTTGCGACCATTGGGCGAGCAGCCGACCGGGACGATTTCCGCACCCAGGTCCGCGAGCACGCCGCGGTCCGACCTTGTAGGCCGCGCCATTGGCGCAATCGATGACGATCTTCAGATCCGAGAGATCAACGCCCGCTGGCAGGGTCGAGGCGCAGAACTCCTGGTACGCCATGCGGGATTTGTCCACGCGCGAGGCACGACCGAGACTGCGCGATTCGCGCGTCACCGGGCCCGCTCCAGCTCGGCTTCGATCTGCTCCTCGAGCTCATCGGAGAGCTTGCCGCCGCTCGCATCGAAGAACTTGATGCCGTTGTCGTCGTAGAGATTGTGCGAGGCGCTGATCACCGACGCCGAAGCGGCACTCGAATCGGCGCGTCAGGTAGGCGATGCCGGGCGTGGGCAGCGGTCCGATCAGCAGCACATCGACGCCCGCGGCGACGAATCCCGCCTCCAGCGCCGACTCAAACATGTAGCCCGACAGTCGCGTGTCCTTGCCGATGAGCACGCTTGCCGCCGTTCGGGCGCGAGCACGCGCGCCGCGGCGCTTGCCAGATTGCAGCGCGAAATCCACCGTCATGGGATGCTCACCCACGCGACCACGCACGCCATCGGTTCCAAAATACTGCCGAGCCAAGCTTCATCTCCCCTGCACGGCGTGTGCAACCTTATTGCGTCCACCGTTGCCGCCACATCGTGCGCGCGCATGATGTGCGCGCCATTCAATACCGCGATCACCGCCAGCGCGAGGCTTCCGGCCAGGCGTTCCTCCGGCGCCCGGCCCGTCGAGCGTGCAATGGTCGACTTGCGGGACATGCCGATCAGGACCGGGTACCCAGCGCTCGCGAGCTCATCGAGGCGCCGCACCAGCGCCAGATTGTGCGCCACAGTCTTCCCAAAGCCGAATCCGGGATCGATGGCCACGCGCTGCTGTCCGATGCCCACGGACCGGCAAGCCTGAGCGCGCTCGAGGAGAAAAGCTTTGACCTCGGTCACGACATCGCCGTAGGAAGGGTCGCGCTGCATGTTTGCCGGGTCGCCCTGCATGTGCATGAGACACACCGCACAATCGGTGGCCGCGGCCGCCTCGAGCGCCCCCGGAGCGCACAGCGCCCGCACATCGTTGATGAGGTTTACGCCCGCGGCCTGCGCGGCCCGAATGACCTCGGGCTTGCTGTATCGACGGAAATGGCGACGCGGCTCTGAGCGCGCAGCCGCTCGACCACCGGCATAACCCGCCGCAACTCCTCCTCAGCGGAAACCGGGGCAGCGCCCGGACGGGTCGACTCCCCACCGACATCGATGATGGCCGCGCCCTCCTCCACCATGCGCAACGCCTGCTCGAGCGCCCGCCCGGGGTCGCTGAAGCGGCCACCGTCGGAGAAGGAATCGGGCGTGACATTGAGCACGCCCATGACGATGGGTTGCGTGAGATCAAGAGTAGGGATCCGCAGCGCAGCAGCCTCGCTGCGGTCGGCGCGGCGCTCAATGCGTGGCCTCGAGCGCTCGCCTGCTCGGACTCAGTGCTGCCCGGCGGGCGAGCCGATGGGTGCGGCAGGTCCCGTCGTCGGCTTCGCAGGCGGCTTGTTGGGCGGCAGCGTGTCGTCCCATCCCGCCGGCGGCTGCGGCGGCTTGCCCGCCATGATGTCCTTCAACTGCGTCTCATCGATCGTCTCGTACTTGATGAGCGGCATCGGCCATGGCATGCAGCTTATCGAGGTTGGTGACCAGGATCTCCTTCGCACACTGGTAATTCGATCTCGATGACGCTGCGGATCTCCTCGTCGATGGCGTGCGCCGTGCCGTCGGACACCTGCTTGTGCTGGGTGACGCTGCGGCCCAGGAACACCTCGCCGGTCTCCTCCGTATAGGTGAGCGGCCCAAGCTTGTCCGACAGGCCCCACTTCGTGACCATGTTGCGCGCCAGATCCGTGGCGCGCTCGATGTCGTTCGAGGCCCCCGTGGTCACGCGTCCAGTCCGAAAATCAGCTCCTCGGCGATACGCCCACCGAAGAGCGTCGCGATGGCGCTTTGATGCGCCGGCTGGAGAGGCTGTAGCGATCCTGCTCGGGCAGGAACTGCGTGACGCCCAGTGCGCGGCCGCGCGGAATGATCGTCACCTTGTAGACCGGATCGTGCTCGGGCACGCTCATGCCGACGATCGCATGGCCCGCCTCGTGGTAGGCGGTCATGTGCTTCTCGTCCTCGCTCATGACCATGGAGCGCCGCTCGGCGCCCATCATGATCTTGTCCTTCGCGCGCTCGAACTCGTCCATGCCGACGATGCGCTTGTTGGCGCGCGCCGCGAACAGCGCAGCCTCATTGACCAGATTGGCCAGATCCGCGCCGGAGAATCCCGGCGTACCGCGCGCAATCAGCGCCGGCTTCACGTCCTCGCGCCAGCGGCACGCGGCGCATGTGCACGCGCAGAATCTGCTCGCGGCCGCGCACATCCGGCAGCGGCACCACGACCTGCCGATCGAAGCGGCCCGGACGCAGCAGCGCCGGGTCGAGCACGTCCGGACGGTTGGTGGCCGCGATGACGATGATGCCCTCATTGCCTTCGAAGCCGTCCATCTCGACCAGCAGCTGATTCAGTGTCTGCTCGCGCTCGTCGTGGCCGCCGCCGAGGCCCGCGCCGCGATGCCGGCCGACCGCGTCGATCTCGTCGATGAAGATGATGCAGGGCGCATGCTTCTTGGCCTGCTCGAACATGTCGCGCACGCGCGAGGCGCCCACGCCGACGAACATCTCGACGAAGTCCGAGCCGGAGATGGTGAAGAACGGCACCTTGGCCTCGCCGGCGATCGCGCGCGCAAGCAGCGTCTTGCCCGTGCCGGGCGAGCCGACCATCAGCACGCCCTTGGGAATCTTGCCGCCGAGCTTCTGGAACTTGCCCGGGTCCTTCAGGAAGTCGACGATTTCGCCGACTTCCTGCTTGGCCTCATCGACGCCCGCCACGTCGGCGAAGGTGACATTGACCTGATCCTCGCCGAGCAGCCGCGCCCGGCTCTTGCCGAAGGACATCGCGCCGCGGCCGCCGGAGGCACCCTGCATCTGGCGCAGCATGTAGACGAACACCAGGATCAAAAGCAGCGCCGGGCCAGCTGCGAGCAGAAGCTGAGCCAGAAAGTTCGGCTGCTTCGGCGGCCGGCCCTCGATCTGCACGTTCGCGCTTCGAGCTCGCCGATAGGGCGGTGTAGTCGGTCTCGGGGTTGAACGTCTTGAATTGGGTCTTGTCCTTGAGTTGACCGTAGATCTTCTCGCCCTGCAGCACGACGGAGTCCACCTTGTTGGACTTCACATCATCCAGGAAGCTGCGAGTAGCCGATCTCCTCGGTCTGGCCGACCGGCGGGCATGTAGCGGCTGAACACCGCGAGCAGCACGAGGACGATGACCACCCACAAAAGGATGTTTTTCGTCAAATCGTTCAAGGCGTGATCCTCAGTGAATTCGATAACTTGCTTGGATCGAACCTACACTATCGGGAAGTGCTTCGCCAGCAAGTACAGCTCCGCACTGCGCGCCCGCGAGGCCTCGGGTTTCACAAGCTTCGGACCTTGACGAATTATTGCGTGCGCCAGCGCACCAGCTCCGTAAATCCGGCTCCCTGGAACACCTTAATCAGGGCACTGCCGCGGTTTCAAGACGCTGGCCGGCCATATCCAGGGCGAGTTCCGCCAGGTACATGGATCGCGGCTGGTCGACCGCGTCGATTCCACTCAAGTTGGGGGCCATGTCCGAGAGCACAACGTCCACCCCGTGCTCGGGCAGCTGCTCAAGCAGGCTCTTCAGAACCGCCTCCTCGCGAAAGTCCCCCTGGACGAACTCCACGCCGGCCAGAGGCTCCATGGGCAGGATATCGGTTGCAACCACGCGCCCGCGGGCACCGACCCGTCGCTTCGCATACTGGCTCCAGGCCCCGGGCGCAGCGCCCAGATCCAGGCAGATCTGCCCGGGACGCAGCAGCTTCTCGCGCTGGTCGATCTCCTCGAGCTTGTACATCGCCCGCGAGCGAAAGCCCTCGGCGCGGGCCCGCTTCACGAACGGGTCCGAGGCGAATGCTCCTCGAGCCAGCGGCCGCTGCTCTTGGAGCGACGGGCCACGAAACTCCTCGGCTACAATTTCCCGCAATGCCACTGTCCGAAAATCAACGCCGCTTCCTGCGCGGAAGCGCCCATGCGCTCAAGCCGATCATCCAGATCGGCAGCGACGGCCTCACCGAGGGTGTGGCCGGCGAAACCGAGCGCGCACTGCATGACCATGAGCTCATTAAGGTAAAAGCGCGCGGCGCGGATCGCGCGACGCGCGAGGCGCTGTTCGGCGAGCTCGCTCAGCGTACCGAAAAGTGAGCTCGTACACCGCATCGGCCATGTCGCCGTGCTCTACCGGCCCCGCCCGCAGGCGCCGCGACTTCTCATCCCCGACGAATAGCCGAACCGCTCACTCGTAGCGCACCAGCGACGATCTCGTAGGAATGCACGCCGCCCGGCGCGGACACGTCCACCATGTCGCCGATTTCGCCTTGCCGACGAGCGCACGCGCGATCGGCGAGGTGACTGAGATCCGCCCGGCGCGAATGTCGGCCTCATCCTCGCCGACGATCTGATAGACGACGCGGCTGCCGCTGCCCTGATCCTCGAGCTCGACGACCGCGCCGAAAACGATCTTGCCGGTGTTCGGAAGCTTCGTGGGATCGATGATCTCGGCGCTCGAGAGCTTGCCCTCGATCTCGCCGATGCGCCCTTCGATGAAGCCCTGCTGCTCGCGCGCTGCGTGGTACTCGGCGTTCTCCGACAGATCGCCATGGCCACGCGCCTCGGCGATGGCCTTGATGACGTTCGGGCGTGCCTCGGTCTTCAACCGCCTGAGCTCGGAGCGCAGCGTCTCGGCGCCGCGCAGTGTCATGGGAGTGCGCTTCATGCGATCGCCTCCTTGTGCAGGTCGTCGAGCCGGTTCACTTCGACTTCATCGAGATGATCGAGCGCTTCGCAGGTCGCGAGCGCGGCCGCGAGGGTCGTGTAATACGTGACGCGCCGATGCACCGCCTCGCGACGAATGGAGTTCGACTCGCGGATGGCCTGCTTGCCTTCGGTGGTATTGACGATCAAGTCGATCTCATCGTTCTTGATCATATCGACGATGTGCGGGCGTCCTTCGCGCACCTTGTTGGCGCGCCGGCAGCTGATGCCGGCCTCCTGCAGAGCGTTCGCGGTGCCGGTGGTGGCGACGATCTCGAAGCCTCGCTCGATGAGCTTGCGCGCCAGACCCACGGCGCCGGGCTTGTCGCGCTCGCGCACGCTGATCAGGCACACGCCCTGGCGTGGCAGCGTGACGCCAGAGGCCGTCTGCGCCTTCGCATACGCCTCACCGAACGTGCGCCCCGTGCCCATGACCTCGCCCGTGGACTTCATCTCCGGGCCGAGAATCGGATCGGCTTCCGGAAACTTCACGAACGGGAATACCGCCTCTTTCACCGAGAAGTATCCCGGAACGAGCTCGTGCGTCGCATTCAGCTGCGCGAGCGTGCGGCCGGTCATGGCACGCGCGGCGATCTTCGCAAGCGGCACTCCCGTCGCCTTGGAGACGAACGGCACCGTGCGCGAGGCGCGCGGATTGACCTCGAGCACGTGGATCACACCGTTCTGGATCGCAAACTGGATGTTCATGAGGCCGATCGACATTGAGCGCCTTCGCGAGCTTGCGCGTCTGTTCGCGCAGCTCCGCCTGCAACGCGGGCGAGAGGCTGTAGGGCGGCAGCGAGCAGCCGGAGTCACCCGAGTGCACGCCCGCCTGCTCGATGTGCTCCATGATGCCGCCGATCAGCACATTCTCGCCATCGCACACCGCATCCACGTCCACCTCGATCGCCACATCGAGAAAGCGATCGAGCAGCACCGGGCTGTCATTGGAGACGCGCACGGCATCGGTCATGTACGCGCGCAGATCCTCCTCGGTGAAAACCACCTCCATGGCGCGGCCACCGAGCACGTACGAGGGACGCACGACGAGCGGGAAGCCCACCTCGCGTGCAAGCCGTACGGCCTGCTCTTCGGTGCGCGCGCTCGCATTCGCGGGCTGCTTGAGTCCGAGCTTGCGCACGAGCAGCTGGAAGCGCTCGCGGTCCTCGGCGATGTCGATCGACTCGGGCGAGGTGCCGATGATCGGCGCTCCGGCTTCCTCGAGGGCGCGACTCAACTTGAGCGGCGTCTGACCGCCGAACTGAACGATCACCCCTTCGGGCTTCTCGCGCGCCAGGATCTCGAGCACGTCCTCGAGGGTGAGCGGCTCGAAGTACAGCCGGTCGGAGGTGTCGTAGTCGGTCGAGACCGTCTCGGGATTGCAGTTGACCATGATGGTCTCAAATCCATCCTCACGCAGGGCGAGCGCCGCGTGCACACAGCAATAGTCGAACTCGATTCCCTGGCCGATGCGATTGGGCCCACCGCCCAGGATCATGATCTTGCGCCTCTCGGTCGGGTTCGCCTCGCACTCCTCCTCGTAGGTCGAATAAAGGTACGCGGTCGCGGTCGCAAACTCCGCCGCGCAGGTGTCGACGCGCTTGAACACGGGACGGATCCCAAGCTCATGCCGGCGCTGGCGCACGGCCTTCTCGACGACCTCGACGAGTTTGGCCAGGCGGCTGTCCGAGAAGCCCTTGCGCTTCAATCCCCGCAGCCGCTCGCCCGTGAGCCCGCTCATTCCCCGCTCACGCACCTGCTGCTCCTCGCCGATCAGATCGGCGATCTGCGCGAGGAACCAGGGATCGATGCGCGTGAGCTCGGCGATGCGCTCGAATGACCAGCCGGCGCGAAAGGCATCGGCGGTGTAGAGGAGCCGGTTCGGCCCTGGAGTGCGCAGCTCGTACTGCAGCTGCGTGGAGGTTTCCTCCGAGAGCGGCAGAGATATTTGCTCACCCAGGCCATCCAGGCCGGTCTCGAGCCCGCGTAATGCTTTCTGCAGCGACTCCTGGAAGGTTCTCCCGATCGCCATCACCTCACCGACGGACTTCATCTGTGTCGTCAGACGATCGTTCGCCGCCGGAAACTTCTCGAACGTGAAGCGCGGGATCTTGGTCACCACATAATCGATCGACGGCTCGAATGACGCGGGAGTCGCACCGCCCGTGATGTCGTTCTTGAGCTCATCGAGGGTGTAGCCGACGGCGAGCTTCGCCGCGACTTTCGCGATCGGAAAACCCGTCGCCTTCGAGGCGAGCGCCGAGGAGCGCGACACGCGCGGGTTCATCTCGATGACCAGCAACCGGCCATCCTCCGGGCTGACTGCGAACTGCACGTTCGAGCCGCCCGTATCGACGCCGATCTTGCGCAGCACCGCGATCGAGGCATCGCGCATGCGCTGATATTCCTTGTCGGTGAGCGTCTGCGCGGGCGCGACGGTGATCGAGTCGCCCGTGTGCACGCCCATGGGATCGAGGTTCTCGATGGAGCAGACGATGATGCAGTTGTCCTTGCGATCGCGCACCACTTCCATCTCGAACTCTTTCCAGCCGATCACCGACTCCTCGAGCAGGATCTCGCTCGTGGGTGAGGCATCAAGACCACGCTCCACCATCGTCTCGAACTCATCGCGGTTGTAGGCGATCCCGCCGCCGCTTCCCCCCATGGTGAAGGACGGGCGGATCACGACCGGATAGCCGACCTCGCCGACCACGGCGAGCGCTTCCTCGAGACTGCGAGCGATGCGGGACTTGGGTACTTCGAGACCGATCTCGCGCATCGCATTGCGGAAGAGCTCACGGTCCTCCGCCATATCGATGGCAGCGCGCGAGGCTGCGATCAGCTCGACGCCGCAGCGCTCGAGGACGCCTTCGCGCACCAGATCGAGTGCGGTGTTGAGCGCGGTCTGCCCGCCCATCGTCGGCAGGAGCGCGCTCGGACGCTCCTTCTCGATGATGCGGGCGACCGTGCGCCAGTTGACGGGCTCGATGTAAATCGCATCCGCCATCTCCGGGTCCGTCATGATCGTTGCGGGGTTCGAGTTGACGAGGATGACGCGGTAGCCTTCCTCCTTCAGCGCCTTGCAGGCCTGCGCGCCGGAATAGTCGAACTCGCACGCCTGGCCGATCACGATCGGGCCGGCGCCGATGATCAGAATGCTTTCGAGGTCCGATCTTTTCGGCAATTCCGCGGCTGCCTCAACGCTCGGCGGCCTGACGCCGCGCGCCGGCTTCCACCACGCGCAGCTGGCTCTGCAGACGCCGCAGCATCAGATGATTAAAGCGCTCGAAGAGCGGCCGCATGTCGCGCGGGCCCGGGCTCGCCTCCGGATGTCCCTGGAAGCTGAACGCGGCCCGGTCCTTATAACTCAGGCCCTGCAGCGTCCCATCGAAGAGCGAGCGGTGCGTCGCCTTCACGTGCGCGGGAAGTGTCGCCTCGTCGACGGAAAAGCCGTGATTCTGGCTGGTGACCAGCACGCGGCCCGTCTCCAGATCCTGCACCGGATGGTTGGCGCCGTGGTGCCCGAACTTCATCTTCACCGTTTTCGCGCCGCATGCGAGTCCGAGAATCTGATGGCCGAGGCAGATGCCGAAGACCGGAATGTCGGTCTCGAGAAACTCGCGCGTAGCCTCGATGGCATAGTCGCATGGCTCCGGATCCCCGGGCCCGTTCGACAGAAAGATGCCGTCGGGCGCCAGCGCCAGCACATCGCTCGCGCTCGTCTGCGCCGGCACGACGGTCATGCGGCAGCCCTAGTCTGCCAGAAGCCGCAGGATGTTGCGCTTGATGCCGAAATCGTAGGCAACGACGTGCAGCCGCTGATGCGCACGGATTGGCGGGCGACTCGCATCCTGCCAGATGCTGCCCTCATTCCATTGATAGGGACGCTTGACCGAGACGACCTTCGCGAGATCCATGCCCTTCAAGCCCGGAAACTTGCGTGCCGCTTTCACGGCCGCGGCCTCATCGGCCTTCTCGCCCGTCATGATGCAGCCGGCCTGTGCGCCCTTCTCGCGCAGCACGCGCGTGAGCCTTCGAGTGTCGATGCCTGAGATCGCGACGACGCGGCCGCGCTCGAGAAACTCACCGAGCGGCTCGGCGCAGCGCCAGCTGCTGGCCAGGGGTGGCAGATCTCGCACCACGAGGCCGGCCGCATAGATCTGTCCTGCCTCGAGGTCCTCGGGTGTGGTGCCGGTGTTGCCGATGTGGGGATAAGTCAGCGAGATGATCTGCCGTGCGTACGAGGGATCGGTCAGGATCTCCTGGTAGCCGGTCATCGCAGTATTGAAAACGACTTCGCCGGTGGTGTTGCCTTTTGCTCCGATCGACTGGCCTCGGAAGATCGTTCCGTCCGCCAGCGCGAGTACGGCCGGTACTTTTGTCATGATCCCCAGTTGAGGTGCGACCTGCAGATGTACAAAGCGGGAGGAGTTCTGGAGTGAACATCCTCCCGCCTTGCATGGACTAACCCTTGCGGATTACGGTGAAATTCTACGGGCCTGCCCTCGGTGTGTCCATGCGTGAGGAGGACTTTTTTTCGCCCTCCGCGCCGTGTTCCAGGCCCCGCTGCGGTAACTGCCGCGCCGCCGGCCGATCGCGTCGTAACTACTTGTTTCTGAATATAATATCTCGCATCGAATAGTGCCCCGGCGACCGGCCGACGAGCCAGCGCGCCGCCTTGAGCGCGCTGCGTGCGAAGACGCCCCGATCGGTAGCGCGGTGCGTGAGCTCGAGCTGCTCGCCGGCCCCGGCAAAGAGCACGCGGTGCTCGCCGACGAGGTCGCCGCGCGCGAACCACGGCAAAGCCGATCTCACCCTCGCGACGGGGGGCGCCGCTGCGGCGGGCGCTGACTCCGACATCCTCGAATTTCTGACCGCGCGCACCCGCGATCGCAAGCCCAAGGGCGAGCGCCGTGCCCGAGGGTGCATCGAGCTTGTGACGGTGATGGGCCTCACTGATCTCCACGTCAAAGTCGAGCGGCAGGACACTCGCGCACTGCTGGACGAGCTCAAGGAGCAACGTGACGCCGAGGCTCGTGTTCGGCGCAACGAGGAGCGCGATGTGGCGCGCGGCGCGCTCGAACTCGGACTGCAGGCTCGCGGCCAGGCCCGAGGTGCCAATGAGCAGCGGTTTGCCCGCAGCAGTGCACGCCGCGAGATTGGAAGCCGTCGCGGTTGTGCGCGAAAAATCGAGTGCGACATCGCACTCCGTGAGAGCTCGCGGGCAGATCACTCACGAGCGGCACACCGATCGAGCCGATACCCGCGAGCTCACCGATGTCACGCCCCAGCTGGGGACTGCCTTCGGAAGTCACGGCGCCGGCGATGCGAGTGTCGGAAACCTCACGCGCGGCGCGCACGAGCGCAAGCCCCATCCGTCCGGCTGCACCGATGATCAGGATGCGCATGGCACCAGCTCGCAGCACGACCCGAGAAAAAGCGCTTCACGCCCTCGAAGAATCCTCTCTGCCGGGGAGCATGCCGGACGTGTCCCGTCGCAAGGATTCCTCGAGCTTGCGCACGAGCTCGCGCTGATCCGCCGACAGATGGATCGGCGTCTCGACCACGACCCGACAAAAGAGATCTCCGCGCGCCCCACCGCGCACGGGCTTCACGCCCTTGTCGCGCAGGCGAAAGACCCGACCAGATTGCGTCTCGGCGGGAATCTTGATGGTGACCTCGCCATCGAGTGTCGGCACCGCGAGCGTACCGCCGAGCGCCGCGGTCGCAAAGCTCATCGGCAGCTCGCAACTCAGGTGCTCTCCGTCACGCTCGAAGATCGCGTGCTCGCGGACCTGGATCTCCACGTACAGATCGCCCGCCGGTCCGCCGTTGCGTCCGGCCTCGCCCTCGCCCGCTCAACCGAATGCGGTCGCCGCGTGTCAACGCCCGCGGGCACTTTCACGGCCAGCTTCTTGGTGCGTCGCACGCGACCCTGTCCGAGACAGGTGTCGCAGGGATTCTTGACGATCGTGCCCATGCCGCGGCAGCGCGGACAGGTCTGCTGAAGCTGGAAGAAGCCCTGCGACACCCGCACCTGACCGGCGCCCCCACAGGTTTCGCAGGTGACCGGCGGGCTGCCCTTCGCCGCGCCCGTGCCATGACAGGTCTCGCATTCGTCGAGCTTCGGCTACATCGATCTCGATCGAATGGCCGAACACTGCCTGATCCAGCTCCAGTTCGATCTCATAGCGCAAGTCCGCGCCGCGAAACACCTGCGAGCGACCCGCCGCGCCGGCCGCCGCCGAAGATGTCACCGAACACATCGCCGAAGATATCGCTGAAGGCATCGGCCCGCCGCTGGCCTCGTCCGCCGGGGCGGTTTGCGGCCTCAATGCCGGCATGACCGTGCTGATCGTAGGCGGCGCGCTTCTGTCCGTCCGTCGAGCACCTCGCAGGCTTCCTTCGCTTCCTTGAATTTCTCCTCGGCGTCCTTGTCGTCCGGATTGCGGTCCGGGTGGAATTTCATGGCGAGGCGTCGATAGGCCTTCTTGATATCCGCCTCGGTCGCATTCTTCGCTACGTCGAGAATTTTGTAATAGTCGCGCTTTGCCATGCCGGCTGTGGCTTCAACACTTGAGCACATCAAAGCCGCCGCGTCCTGCCTGAGGTGACATGGACGCGGCGGCGAGTGTGCACTTCAAAAACGCGCGCTTCAGTACACGCGAAGCCGGCTTATGACGCCTTGCGATCCTTGTTCTCGCGGACTTCCTCGAACTCGGCGTCGACCACGTCGTCCTTGCCTGCCGTGCTTCCGGAGCTTCCGCCACTCGCCCCCGGGCCCGCACCTGCAGCGCCGCCTGCTGCGTCACCCGCTGCTCCGGCGGACTGCGTCTCGGCATACGCTCGCTGAGCGATCGCCGCGGAGGCCTGAGCCAGCGCATCGGTTTTCTTGTTGATCACATCCTTGTCATCGCCCTTGAGGGCCGAGCGCAGATCGGACACGGCCGATTCCACCTTCGCACGCTCCTCGCCCGCGACTTTGTCACCCAACTCCTTGAGTGACTTCTCGACGGCATGGATCAGGCCGTCCGCCTTGTTGCGCGTCTCCACGAGCTCGCGGAACCTGCGGTCCTCCTCGGCATGTGCCTCGGCATCGCGCACCATGCGCTTGATCTCGTCCTCATTGAGGCCGCTCGAGGCCTTGATGACGATCTTCTGCTCCTTGCCCGTCGCCTTGTCCTTGGCGGACACATTCAGGATGCCGTTCGCATCGATGTCGAAGGACACCTCGATCTGCGGCATGCCGCGTGGCGCCGAGGCGGAATGTCGCTGAGTCAAACTTGCCGAGGGACTTGTTGTCCCCGGCCCGATCGCGCTCGCCCTGCAGCACGTGGATCGTCACGGCCGTCTGATTGTCATCCGCGGTCGAGAAGGTCTGCGAGGCCCGGGTCGGGATCGTCGTGTTCTTCTCGATGAGCTTGGTCATCATGCCGCCGAGGGTCTCGATACCGAGCGACAGCGGCGTCACATCGAGCAGCAGTACGTCCTTCACCTCTCCAGCGAGCACGCCCGCCCTGGATTGCCGCGCCAACGGCCACCGCCTCGTCCGGATTCACATCCTTGCGCGGCTCCTTGCCGAAGAAGTCCTTGACGTACTTCTGCACGAGCGGCATGCGCGTCTGGCCACCGACCAGAATGACCTCGGCGACATCGCTTCCCCGACAGTCCCGCATCCTTGAGTGCGATCCGGCACGGCTCGATGGTCTTCTTGACCAGATCCTCGACCAGCGACTCGAGCTTCGCGCGCGTCAGCTTGATGTTGAGGTGCTTGGGTCCCGACGCATCGGCCGTGATGTACGGCAGGTTCACATCGCGTCTGCTGCGTCGAGGACAGTTCGATCTTCGCCTTCTCGGCCGCTTCCTTCAGACGCTGCATCGCAAGGGGATCCTTGCGGACATCGACGCCCGACTCCTTCAGGAACTCATCCGCCCAGGAAGTTGATGACCCGCAGGTCGAAGTCCTCACCGCCCAGGAAGGTGTCGCCATTGGTCGAGAGCACCTCGAACTGGCGCTCACCATCGACCTCGGCGATCTCGATGATGGAAATGTCGAACGTCCCACCGCCCAAGTCATAGACGGCGATCTTGCGGTCACCACCTTGCTTGTCGAGCCCGTAGGCCAAAGCGGCGGCAGTGGGCTCGTTGATGATGCGCTTCACATCCAGGCCCGCGATGCGGCCGGCGTCCTTGGTGGCCTGGCGCTGCGAGTCGTTGAAGTATGCCGGGACCGTGATCACGGCCTCGGTCACCGGCTCACCGAGGTAGTCCTCGGCGGTCTTCTTCATCTTCATGAGGACGCGCGCGGACACCTCCGGCGGCGCCATCTTCTTGCCCTGCACATCCACCCAGGCATCGCCGTTGTCGGCGCGCGTGATCTTGTAGGACACCATCTTGATGTCCCGCTGCACGACCTCGTCGTCGAACTTGCGGCCGATGAGGCGTTTGACGGCGAAGAGTGTGTTTTGCGGATTGGTGACGGCCTGACGCTTGGCGGGCTGGCCGACGATCACCTCGTTGTCCTTCGTGAAGGCCACGATCGAAGGTGTCGTGCGATCGCCCTCGCTGTTCTCGATCACGCGGGGCTTGCCGCCCTCCATGATGGCGACGCACGAGTTGGTCGTGCCAAGGTCGATGCCGATGATTTTTGCCATGGGATTACTCCGAAATTTCGCGAAAGTCCCTCATGCTGGCACTTGGTGGGTGCAAGTCATGCTGATTCAAGTCATTCAAGTGGATGCGCGCGCCACGATGACGCGCGCCGGGCGCAGCAGCCGCCCATTCAGTTCGTAGCCTCGCTGCAGAACCTGGAGCACCGCATCGGGCTCGGCGGTATTGGAGGGCTGCGCCATCACCGCCTCGTGAAGCGCCGGATCGAACGGCTCCCCGAGCGGATCGATCTGCCGGATATTCAGCTTCTCGAACGCTCTGGCGAGCAGCTTGAGCGTCGCCTCCTGCCCCGCCGCGAGGGTTTTGGCATCGGCCCGGTCGGCGCTTCCGATCGCCGCCTCGAGGCTGTCGAGGACCGGTAAGAGCTCCGCTGCGAACTTCTCGAGGCCGTAGCGGCTCGCGTTCTCCACGTCCCGCTGTGCCCGCTTGCGGACGTTGTCGAGCTCGGCGACCGACCGCATGTACTGGTCGCGCAGCGTACCGGCGCGCGCCTGCGCCTCAGCCAGAGCCTGCTGCAGCTCCGCGAGCGTCGGTTGCTCGGGATGAGAGTCCTCGGGCGCTGCGGGGGTCACCCGTTCGGGCTCTCCGCCATTCATTTATTCCTCCTGAAACAATAAGCTTACCCGCGCTCACGGCCCTCCGCGGCGGGACGACAGGATACCTTCTCGAAGGTTCTTATGGATCAGCGGCGGGAATTCAAGGCCGCGCCGAGTAATTTTGCCGTCACATCGACGATGGGGATGATGCGCTCGTAGGCCATGCGCGTCGGGCCGATCACCCCGAGCACCCCCACGACCTGATCGCCGAGCGAATACGGGGCAGTCACGACGCTGCAGTCATCGAGGATCTGATAGCCCGACTCGTGGCCGATGAAGATCTGAACGCCCTGGGCGCGCAGACTCTGATCGAGGAGGTGCAGGAAGTCGCGCTTCTCGTTGAAGGCATCGAACAGCCGCTCGAAGCTTCTCGACGCTCGGAGAGCCCGGCAAGCGTCATGAGATTGGTCTCACCCGCGATCACGTACTCGAGGGTCTCGTCGCTCTGCTCCGGGAAAATCTGCTGCGCCACGGTGATCGCATCGAGCATGATCTGACTCATGTGCTCGCGGGTCTCGCGCATCTCGTGCAGGATTTCCTGCCGAACCTGGGGCAAGGTGCGGCCGCGGAATTTCTCGTTCAGGAAGTTTGCCGCGCGCTTGAGCTCATCCGGCGAGTAGCGGCGCTCGAGCTGCACGATGCGGTTCTGCACTTCCCGATCGTTGAGGACGAGCACGGTCAGAAGGCGGTTATCGCTCAGGGTGACGAACTCGATCTGAGTGACGGAGGCCTGCTGGGTGCTCGGCAGGGTCACGACTCCGGCCAGTTGCGTCACGCTCGAGAGGAGCTGCGAGGCGGCGGCGACGAGAGCCTTCGAGCTGTCATGGCCGCTGTCGAGCTGGCGACGAATTTCGGTGACGGCGCTGTTCTCGAGCGGTTGCACACGTAACAGGGTATCGACGAAGAACCGGTACCCCTTGTCCGTCGGCACCCGTCCCGCCGAGGTGTGCGGCGAGGCGACGAAGCCCAGCTCCTCAAGGTCCGCCACGACGTTGCGGATGGTCGCGGAGCTCAGATTCAAGCCGCTGTCGCGCGAGAGCGTGCGTGAGCCGACAGGCTGTCCGTCGCGAATATAGCTTTCGACCAGGACGCGAAGCAGCCGCTGTGCGCGCTCGTTGAGAGTCTCGTCCCTGGCATCTGGAGACATACGTGGCTCAAAAACTAGCGACGGGCGTGCACCCCGTCAAGCAATGGGAAAATTTCCCCAGATTGTGCCCTCTGGCACCCTTTTCGCCCTTGGGCCTGTCCGGTGCGCGTGTTACAAAGACGCGGCGGCTGCCCCGGCTCAGCAGCATTTCCGAGAGCTCTGATGGCTTTTCCCGCGCGCGTGTGCGCATTCATCGGCAGGTTTGCGGATCCGCGCGTGCAGGAGTCCCTCGCGCTGCTGTTGCCGCACCTTGCAGCGAGCGGTGTCGAGGTGCTGGTGAGCGAGGAACTGCCGGCGAGCCCCGGCGGCGCTCGCGCCACGCTGGTCGATGAGCAGACGCTGGCGGAGCGGGCCGATCTGGTGATTGCGATCGGCGGTGACGGCACGCTGCTCTACGCCGCAAGACTCGTGGCACGACGCGGCAGTGCCGCTGCTCGGGATCAATCGCGGCCGGCTCGGTTTTCTGACCGACGTGATGCCACAGGATGTGCTCAGTGGCGTCGATGAAGCGTTGCGTGGCAAATCCGAGCTCGACCGAAGGCAGCTTTTGGCCGCGAAGCTTCATGGCGCCGATGGGAGCTTGAGTGAGTCGCTGGCCCTCCAATGATGTCGTCCTGCAGAAGCTTGCAACCGGACGCATGATCGATTTCGAGACCTGGATCGACGGGCGCTACGTCAATACGCACGCCGGCGATGGCATCGTCGTCGCGAGTGCAACCGGGTCGACTGCCTACGCGCTCTCCTGCGGCGGCCCGATCATCGAGCCGCATCTGGCATGTGCTGGTGTCGCGCCGATCTCGCCCCATACGCTGTCCGACCGGCCCATCGTCGTATCGGCGGCCTCGATCATCGAGATCCGGCTGGTCGAGCGTTTCGATGCGCGCGGCCAGGTCGTCTGCGACGGCATGGTGCTCGGTGAGATCGCACCCCGGCGAGCGCCTGCAGGTCGAGCAAACGCCGGAGGCCGTGACGTTGCTGCATCCGGTCGGCTATGACTACTATCGTCTGCTGCGCTCGAAGCTCCATTGGGGTCGGGGCAGCGCCGATCACTCGCGCTAAAGCCGCCATGCTGAGCTACCTTCAGATCCGCGACTTCGCCATCATCGATTCCATCGAGCTCGATCTGCGCCCGGGTCTCACGGTGCTCACGGGCGAAACGGGCGCGGGCAAGTCCATCATGGTTGATGCCCTGCAGCTGCTTGCGGGCGGCCGCGCCGGAGCGGAGGCCGTGCGTCATGGCGCCGAGCGCGCTGAAATCGCGGCGACCTTCGATCTGGAACGCAGCGCCGCGCGAACTCAAGCGTTGGTTGGAGGAGCAGTCGATCGCGGCCGATCAGGAGCTCGCCATCCGCCGCGTGATCTCGAGCGATGGACGCTCGCGGGCATATCTGAATGGCCAATCGGTGGCGGCGCAGCTGCTGCGCGATGTCGGCAACATCCTCATCGACATCCACGGCCAGCACGAATTTCAATCCTTGACCCGGGCCGCCGCTCAGCGCGAGCTGCTCGATAGCTATGGACGCCTCGAGCCGCTCATGGAACAGGTCGGGATCGCGCACCGCGTGTGGCTTTCGCTGCTTAACCGCACGCTCGAGCTCGAGACCAATGCGCGCGACCGCGACGCAAAGCTTGCGCTGCTGCGCTACCAGGTGCAGGAGCTGCAGGCCCTCGCGCTGAACGAAGGCGAGGTCGCGGGGCTGCTGGAGGAGCATTCGCGCCTGGCCAACCGCGGCCGTCTTGCCGAGACCGCCGCAGTCTGCTCTGCAGCAGCTCTACGAGGGCGAGGAAGTGAGCGCCCATGCGCAAGCGAGCCGGGCTCTCGCCTCATTGCGCGCGATCAGCTCGCATCGATTCCAAGCTTGCAGCCATCGCGCCGCATGATCGACAGTGCGGTGATTCAAATGGGCGAGGCGGCACGCGAGCTGCAGCACTATCTCGAGACGCTCGAGCTCGATACGGCGCGCCAGGATGAGGTCGAGAACCGACTGGCGGCGATCGAGGATCTGGCGCGCAAGAACCGCGTGCCCGCTTCCGAGCTCACTGCGCGGGCGCGTCAGCTCGCCACCGAGCTCGCAGAGCTCGAAAGCGCCGACACGGATCTTGCGGAGCTGCGCAAGGATCTGGCCGCGGCGCTTGAGAGCTATCGCGGACTGGCGGGGCAGCTCTCGGCGCGGCGCGCGACCGCCGGACGAGCGCTTTCCAAGGAAATCACCACCCGCATGCAGACCCTCGGCATGGCGGGTGGCCGATTTCAGGTTCAGATTCACCCCGCTCGAGGCGAGCGAGCCCGAGCCGCACGGTATCGATCAGATCGAATTTCGGGTGACGGCCAATCCCGGGCAGCCCCTGCGGCCGCTCGCCAAGGTGGCCTCCGGCGGTGAGCTCTCACGCCTTTCGCTCGCCGTCCAGGTCTCGTGCGCATTCGGCGAAACTCGATGCATGGTGTTTGACGAGGTCGATGCAGGCATCGGCGGCGCGATCGCGGAGATCGTAGGCCGGGAGCTGCGCGCCCTCGCCAGCGATGGGCAGGTGCTGTGCGTCACGCACCTGCCGCAGGTCGCATCCCAGGCGCATCAGCACCTCGAGGTCACGAAGATCACGGAAGGTCGCGTGACGCGCACGAGTCTCACGGAGCTCAGTGCCGAGGAGCGCGTCGAGGAGCTCGCGCGCATGCTGGGTGGAGTCGAAGTCACCGCCAAGGCGCGCGAGCACGCCCGCGAGATGCTGCGGCGTGCCGAGACTACGTCGCCTTCTTCCGAAAGCCGCAGTTCGGTCGCTCGCACCGCCCATAGATAATCAGAGAGTGGTCGCGGATGTCGAAGCCCAGACGGCGCGCAACGGCCGTCTGGCGCTCCTCGATGCTCGAGTCCATGAACTCTTCCACGCGGCCGCAGTCCAGACACACGATATGGTCGTGATGCGTGCCCTGGTTGAGCTCGAAGACCGCCATGCCGTCCTCGAAATGATGTCGCGTGACGAGGCCCGCAGCCTCGAACTGCGTCAGCACTCGATAGACCGTCGCAAGCCCGATGTCCTCGTTGGAATCGAGGAGAGTTCGGTAGATTGCCTCGGCGGACAGATGGCGCGTGGCGCTGCGTTCGAGGATTTCCAGGATCTTCAGCCGCGGCAACGTCACCTTCAGGCCGGCCTTGCGCAGGTCCTTGCCCTCCATGCGGTGCTCTCCGGATGCCATGCGAGTGCGCCCCATGCGATGCGGTATCATGCGCGGCATTATCCCGCATTCGAAGTGACAAGTCACGAATGAGATCGCTTCTCCGCGTCGGCTGTCGTGCCTGCTGGCCGTGATGGCAAGCGGCTGCGTGTATCGCCTGACCATTCAGCAGGGTAACTTCCTGGAGAAGCGCACCATCGATCAGCTGCAGGTCGGCATGACGCGCAGCCAGGTTCGCTATCTGCTCGGCACGCCCATGGTGCCGGCGACGTTCAACAATGATCGCTGGGACTATCTCTACTACATCAAGAAAGGGCGCCTCAAAAGGGCTCAGGAGCGCCAGCTGACGGTGTTCTTCGATAACGACAAGGTCGAGCGCATCACGAGCAAAGGCGATCTGAGCTCAGCGCCGCTGCCGATCGAGGCGCCGATCAGACCGATCACTTGAGGCGGCGAGTCGCTGCTCGCGCCTGTTTGACGCGCTCGCGACGCCCTTCCTTCGGATCGCACAGCAGCGGTCGATAGAGCTCGATGCGATCACCATCGCGTGGCGAGCTCCGTGCGGCTGCAAGGCTGACCAAAAATCCCCACCTGCGCCTCCCCCCACGGCACAGCCGACTCCTCGTGCGCCTCTGCCGCAAGCACCCGGGCCGCCTCGATGGCCTGCGCAACGGTCGCATCCTGCGGCAGCTCGACGCTCCACAAGTACTGACGCTCGGGCAGCGCGTAGGCGACGACGCAGCGTTTGCGCTCAGACTCGTGCGCCATCGGCAGTGCGGGCACGCTGAGCGAAGGCATCCACCAGGGCGGCGGAGGTCTGCTCAAATAAGGGCTCGAAGAGTGCACCGGCGATCGAGCTTGCGAACGCAAAACGCATCGAGAGCTCGATGCGACAGCCTCCGGACTCGATCGGCGTCAAAACCCACTCCCCTTCCAGCAGCCGGAAAGGGCCGCGCACCAGGTGCATGCGAATGCGGCGTTCCGGCTGAAGCTCGTTGCGAGTGGTGAACTCCGCGCGCAACGGTCCACGGCGCACGCCGAGCGTTGCGACGATCTCGCGCTCCGAACGCGACTGCACCTGTGAGTGCGTGCACCAGGGCAGGAACTGCGGATAGCTCTCGATTTCATTGATCAGCGCGTACATCCGGCTTGCGGCTGCGCGACGATGGCCGAGCGTTCTGACCTCCCTCATAGGTCGATTGTACGCCGTACAATGCTCAGTCCGCCCCATCCCCTCCCTATGGCCAAAGCCGAGCCCCACCCGCTCTGATCGCCGAGAACCGCAAGGCGCGCTTCGATTACTTCATCGAAGATCGCTACGAGGCGGGCCTCGTGCTGCAAGGCTGGGAGGTCAAAGCCATGCGCGCCGGCCGCGCGCAGCTCAAAGAGTCTTATGTCTATCGTGAGAGACGGCGAGGCGTTTCTGTTCGGCGCGCACATCTCCCCGCTGACGGCGGCCTCGACCCATGTCATCGCGGATCCCGTGCGCACGCGCAAGCTGCTGCATGAACCGAAGGAGCTCCAGCATTTGATCGGCTCGGTCGAGCGGAGGGTTATACGCTGGTACCGCTCGAGCTGTACTGGAAGAAAGGACGCGCCAAACTCCAGCGTCGGCGTTGCCAAAGGCAAGAAGCAGCACGACAAGCGCGCGACAGAAAAAGACCGCGACTGGCAGCGCGACAAGGCCCGATTAATGCGGCGAGGCTAAGGCGACAGGCGCTTGGCGGTACAATGGCCCGGCTATCCTGAATGGGGGCGACCGGATTCGACGTGGGTTGTGAACCTTCAGGGGCGTACCGAGGTGCAGTGTCCTCGTTAATCACGCTGCAAATCATAGTTGCCAACGACGACAACTACGCTCTAGCTGCCTAAACGCAGCTGACCTCTGATCAGTTCGTGCCTATGCAACTGAATCAGGGGACGCGTTCATAGGATCGCGAGCCGGTGTGCGACGGGCCGGAGCGTTAAGAGTCACTGTCGCTGGCATGGCGTCTTCCTTGTCAGTCGGGTAGCGCGGCATGAGAAACAAAGGCGGGCTACGTACGTAGATCCTGTTGTCTAGCGCTTGCGGACGGGGGTTCGATTCCCCCCGCCTCCACCAATGAAGCAGGGTGCCCGGCCGCAAGGCCGGGAACCAGGCTTTTGTGTGCCGCTCAGGCGGTTCGCAGGCTTTCAACCGCCGGGTAGACCGCCCGTTCGACCAGGTCCGCTGCGCGGGAAAGGTGGCCGAAGCGCGACACACCGGAGGCGAAAGATCGGGTTGCACCGCGCATCGTCATGTCGCCGAGCATGTCGGTGATTGCACTGCCGATCTCATCAGGCGTCGCGTCCATCGAGAGCGCACGGCCCAGCCCGAGAGCCTCCGCGCGCGCGGCGTTATCGTTCTGATCGCGCCCGTTTGGCAGGCACAGCGTCGGCCTGCCGGCTCCCGCGCTGTACATCAACGTACCGAAGCCCGCGTGTGTCACGACGAGGTCCACCGACGGGAGCACTTCATCGTGTGGCACGAAGGATCGGACCTCCACATTGGCTGAGACCGGCAGTGAATCGGGCGCGATGCCCCTGCCGGTCGTCAGCAGGACATCAACCGGCAGAGCCGATACTGCGTGGCAGATGTTCCGTAGCGTCGATTCCTGGCCTTGATACATACTGCTGAGGCTGACCAGAACGAACGGCCGATCGGCAGACCTGCGTGGCCAATGCCGGCAGATGAGCGACTCGCGGATCGGTCCGACGAAGTGAATGTTCGCGCCGATATCGCTCTGGGTTGCAAATTCCCGATAGCTGGTCGCCAACACCAGCGGTAGGCGCTCGAGAAATTCAAAGAACGTCGAGCCGGCCGCAATTCCGGGCAAATCAGCCATGATCGAATTCAGGAAGCCCGCGCACCCGCCTTCACGGATCCAGGCGAGGTGATTGATCGCAACGAACGGCAGTTGTCGCTCGAGTGCGATGCTTACCGTGCTCACCAGCATCGCATCGATGAGGCAGATGTCCGGCTTGACCGCGCGGTAGAGCGCGAGAAAGTCGGCCGGATAGCTCGATGATCCGACGATGTCTTGAACAACGAAGGCGCCCTCCTCCTCAACGCTGCGAGGCTGGGCGGGGTCCCACTGAGGCACGGTCGCCAACGCATGGAATTTGCCGCCATCGGCGGCGACAGCGGCTGCAAGGGTGTCATGAGTGAGCACATGGACCTCATGACCGCGCCGATTGAGCTCTCGCGCAAGCGCACGCTGGGGCGGAATGTTTCCGCTGCCGTCCCAGTGCGCCATCAGTACCCGCAACTTCCGATCGTTCACGTCGTGCTTTCCCCCAATTCCCCTGCCGATGATGCCTGCCATGAGAAGCAGGACTTCGCCCGGACTCTTGCCGAAGTCCCGCCGCAATAGCTTCCACGTGTAGATGTCGGTGGCCGCGACCAGGCGGATGATCTGCCGCTCCCGCTCAAGGTCGCTCATATCACCCTGCTTCGAGCCGAATCTCTCCGCCACCCATGCGCGGTGTTCGCGCCGCCCTTGCGCCAGGAGCGGGCGCAGAGCTGCGTGGCGTTCCTCTTGAGCCAGAAAGCGCACCACCACGTCTCCGGCGGCTTCGTAGTGCGCAATCAGAGCCTTGAGAGCGGCTCGACCGGAAACGTCGTTGGACATTGAAGTGCGCGGTGCGGCTTCTGCGCGAAGCAGACCCATGACGGCATCAAGCAGGCCGTCTTTACCACCGAACAGGCGAATGACGGTTTGGCGCGTCGTCCCCGCCGCACGGGCGACTTCGTCGAGGGTGATCTCATCGATCCAGCGCCTCAAAAGAAGGTCACGGAAGGCCCCCACCACGCGCGACCGGAGACTCTCGGCAGCCGCGGCGCGAACGGTTTGTCGGTAGGGACGACTTTTGACGACCGGCATTTAATATTACTATGAGTTATTCAGATAACTCTATGTAACATGAAAGTTGCGATCGTGCAAGAGAGCAGGCCCCGGAACCGTACCGTTCGATTCTCGTTGCTTTGTCTTGAAGTCTCAGACCGCACGGCAAATCTCGGATGCGCCCCATCGATTGGAGGGGCTCGATGAGCTGCGCGCCGCCGTCAATGCCTGCCGCAACTGCGATCTGTGGCGTACGGCGACCCAGGGCGTCCCTGGCGAGGGTCGAGCCGGGGCTGCGCTCATGCTCGTCGGTGAGCAGCCGGGCGACGCGGAGGACCTCGCGGGGCACCCGTTCGTCGGTCCGGCCGGCGGCGTGCTCGACCGTGCGCTCAAGGAAGCCGGGATCGATCGCAAAGCCGTCTTCGTGACGAATGCGGTCCGGCATTTCAAATTTGAGCAGCGCGGCAAGCGCCGCCTGCACTCGAAGCCGTCCCTCACCGAGATCAAGGCCTGCAATGGCTGGCTTGAAGAGGAGATGCGCCTCGTGCGACCCAAGCTCGTCGTGGCCCTCGGCGCCACGGCGGCGCGCGCACTGCTCGGGCGAGCCGTGACGATCGCAAGCTCACGCGGTCGCGCTCAACCGCTCCTTGGGGGCGCTCATGTGTGGGTGACCATCCACCCCTCCTATCTGCTGCGTATTCCCGATGAGCAGGACCGGCACACGGAATACGAGCGCTTCGTCGCCGAGCTCAAGGCGGCCCACGCGTGGCTCGACCGCCCAGCGTGAGGAGCGTGCCGTAGAGATCGGGCCTGCGATCGCGGAACACGAACCAGTTGTCGCGCAGCTCCGCGAGCTCGGCCAGATCGAAGCTCGCCAGGATGACCGCGTCCCCATCCTGCGCAGCCTCCGCCACCTTCGCGCCCATCGCATCCGCGATGAACGAGGAACCGTAGAAGCGGATGTAGAGTCCTTCGGGATTCTGCAGCGAGCGCTCGAGGCCGTGGCGGTTGGCGGCGATGAGCGGCATCAGATTCGCCGCCGCATGGCCCTGCTGCGTGCGCTGCCAGTGCTCGCGTGAATTCACGGAGACGGCCGGCGGCGGCTCGGTGCCGATGGCGGTCGGATAGAGCAGCATCTCCGCGCCCATGAGCGCCATCGCCCGCGCTTCTTCCGGAAACCACTGGTCCCAGCAGATTCCGACGCCGATGCGGCCGAAGCGCGTGTTCCACACCTTGAAGCCGGTATCACCGGGGCTGAAGTACGTCTTCTCCTGGTAACCCGGCCCGTTCGGGATATGGGACTTGCGATAGATCCCCAGAATCGATCCGTCGGCATCGATGATCGCGATGGAATTGAAGTACGCGACCTGCTCGCGCTCGAAGAAGCTGATCGGCAGCACGACGCCGAGCTCGCGCGCGATCTTCGGAAGTGCTGCACCGCGCGGTTCTGAGCAAGAGGAGATGCGAGCGCGAGATGACGCGTGTCCTGCTCGATGCAGAAGTACGGCGTCTCAAAGAGCTCGGGGAGCAGAATGATTTGCGCGCCGCGGGCGGCGGCCGCGCGCACGTAGCGCTCGGCACGCGCGATGTTCGCAGTGCTGTCCCAGTCGCAGGAGAACTGCACGGCCGCGACGCACACCGGACGCGGGTCACGACGGAAATGCTCCGGCTGCTGCGCGCTCACTGCAGTACCTTGCCTGGATTGAGGATCCCCTTGGGGTCGAGCGCCGCCTTGAGCGTGCGCATCGCGCCGATCTCCTGCGGCGTGCGTGAGATATCCAGATGCATGCGCCGCTCGAGACCGATGCCGTGCTCGGCGGAAATCGAGCCGCCGATGTCCCTCAAGAGCTCGTACGCCACGCGCTCGACCGCCTCGCGGTGCGAATCATCCTGACCGCCCGGCGCCACGATGATGTGCAGATTGCCATCGGCGATGTGGCCGAAGGCGAAGACGCCGCCTTTCGGGAAGCGGCGCGCAGTATCCTCGCGCAGCCGCGCCAGATAGCCCTCCATGTGCTCGATCGCAAGACTCACATCGAAGTTGTAGGTGAGTCCGTACTGCTGCTCGACCTCCCAGACCTCCTCGCGCGGCTCCCAGAGCGCGCGCCGCTCGCTCTCGGACTTGGCGATCACCGCATCGACGATGATCTCGCGCTCGAGCGCCTGCGCGAGTGCTTGCTCGAAGCGGGCCTGGTCGGACTCAGGATCCGATCCGAGCGTCTCGATGAGGCCATACATCCCGTAGTCGCAGGACAGGGAGGCCGTGTTGCCGGTGCGCTCGGAAGTGGTGATGCGATAGAACTCGGGCCACAGCGCCTCGAATGCGCTCAGCTGTCCGCCGAGCTGCGCGTCGAGCTGCGACAAAAGTTGCACCAGTGCGCCGAAATCGCGGCAGGCCACGAACGCCGTGCCAACGCTGCGTGGCCGTGCGACCAGGCGCAGATCAGCGCGCGTGATCAACCCGAGCGTACCCTCGCTGCCGATGAAGAGTTGCTTGATATCGTAGCCAGCGTTGTTCTTGAGCATACGGTTCAGCGAGCACAGCACCGTGCCGTCGGCGAGCACGACCTCGAGGCCGAGCACGAGACTTCGCATCATGCCGTAGCGCACCACGCGCACGCCGCCCGCGTTCGTCGCGATGTTCCCGCCGATGGTGCAGCTGCCCCGTGCGCCAAGGTCCAGTGGGAACATGAGATCGTGACGCTCGGCCTCCTCCTGCACGCGCTGCAGGATGACGCCCGCCTCGACGCGCATGGAGCGACCGGGCGCATCGATGCGCTCGATGCGGTTCAGAAGCTCAACGGAAAGAATGAGATCGGAGGCGACCGTTAGCGTGCCATCGACGAGCCCGGTGCGGCCACCGAGCGGCACCACGGGCTGATTGCGCCCATGGCACAGCCGCAGCACCTCGGAGACCTCCGCGGTCGAGCGTGGTCGCACCAGTGCGCCCGCCTGCGCGGGCGGGCCGTGCAGCGGGCTTGCCGTCTCACGGACGCGCTCGCCGGTCAGCAGCCCCTGTTCGCCGACCACGGCCCGCAGATCGGCCAGCAACGCAGCATCGAGCATGGGAAACCCTCGGAAAACCTCCGCGGCACGTTACTCTCGGAACTCTTGAAAGCCAACGCTTGGCGGTCGCGATCAGTGCAGTCGGCGCTTGTCTTTCGGTACGGGCATTTCCGGGAAAAGCGCCTGATCGAGGGCCTGAACGTAGGTCGGCACATCCGCAGGTCCCGGCACGAGCACGCGCCCGTTGATGAGGAGGCTTGGCACTGCAGCGATACCCAGGTCCCGCATCCGCTTCTCATCCGATGCGATCGCATCGCGTCCGGAGCTCTCATCCGCGAAGGCAGTGTGCACCTCGGTATCAAGGTGACACTCCTCGGCGAGCTGTGCGAGCACCTCGTGGCGGGCGATATCACGTCCCTGCTCGAAGTAGGCACTGAACACGGCGTCGATGACGTCCCCCTGCCGTCCGATCCGCGAGGCGAGGCGCACCAGCCGGTGTGCCTCGCGGGTGTCGGGAAGCAGCCCGAGCGGCTCGAACGAGAATGCGATGCCGAGTTCGCGCCCGGTCTTCTCAAGTCCGCGCCGTGCCTGGGACAGCACGGCTCGCTTGGGAAGCTGGCGGGTCAGATACTCGCTGAACGTCGTCGGCTTCTGCGAGCCTGCGGGCAGTCCATGCCAGCGCAACACGCGCTCCGATGACCCATACAGACTGCTCAGTGCGCGCTCGAGACTACGCTTGGCGATGAAGGACCACGGACAGGCGAGATCCCCGATCAAGTCGAGCTCCAGCGCAGGGGACCGCGGAGCGATTTTCAGCAGCTGGGTGTCCATGTGCCCTATCTGGAGCGGCTGGGGGCAAAATCAACCCAGCTCCGCCACCCCCCGGCGCACCTGCTCGGTGATGCGCATCGCCGTCTCGAGGGCGCGTAATCCGGCCTCGCCGTCCACGACGGGCGGCCGCCCCTCGCGGATGCAGCTCAAGAAGGACTCGATTTCAGCCTTGAGGGCATCGCCCTGCTCGAAACTCTGCTCCTCGATACTGACCGGCAGCTGCCCGCCCGCCGCGGCCCCCGGCCGCTTGCGAATCACGGTGACGATCTTCTGCTGCAGATCGATGGAAAGGTAGGCCTCGTCCCTGGGACTGAAGACGCGCAGCTTGCGCTCGGTCTTCATGCTCACGCGGCTCGCCGTGGCATTGGCCACACAGCCGTTCTCGAAGCGGATCCGGGCGTTCGCGATGTCGATCTCCTCGGAGAACACGGGGGTTCCGATGGCGTCGATCGAGGCGATCGGTGAGTTCACGATCGTCTGGACGATGTCGATGTCGTGGATCATCAGATCAAGGACGACGTTCACATCCGTGCCACGCTCACGGTACGGGGCGAGCCGGTGACATTCGATAAAACGCGGGGCGCGCAAAAAAGGTTCAGCAGCCAGGATCGCCGCGTTGAAGCGCTCGAGATGCCCGACCTGCAGTATCCGGCCGCCCCTGGCGGCGGCCTCGATGAGGGCCCGCGCCTCCTCGGGCGTCTCCGTGATCGGTTTCTCGACCAGCACGTGCGCGCCGCCCTCGATGAGATCGCGCGCGATCGCGAAGTGTGCGGGTGTCGTCGTCGCGACGCTCACGGCGTCGACCTGCCCGATGAGCTCGCGGTGGTCAGCGAGCGCGCGCGTTGCAAGCTCGGCGGCTACGAGCTCGCGCGTCTGCGCCTGCGCATCGACGACGGCCACGAGCTCGCACTCGGGAAGCTGAGCGTACTTCTGTGCGTGGAACCGTCCGAGATAACCGACACCGACGACTGCCGTTCTGATTTTCTGCATAGGCAGCGCTATTATGCGCCGGTGAATTCAACCGCTGCAGAGTCTGCGCCGCGGCGGCCGGTTCGCCGCGAGATCCTGATCCTCACGATCGGCCTGCTGTGCGGGATCGTGATCCTGCCGCTCGCGATCTTCCTGGTGGGCTCGCGCACACTGGGCGCCTATGCAGGCGGTGACCTGCGCGGCTTCATGACCAATTTCTTCACCGGACTCGGACAGGGAACCTTCGCGTTCTGGACCGTCGCGCTGGGTCCTTATGTCTTGACTGTCCTGTTACGCGTGCTTCTCGACATAACCCGTCGCGGCTCGACCTGATTGTGTGACGCACGTCTCCTTTGTGCGCCAGTTGCTGTGACATGCTGCCCGCGCTGACCAGAAGAACAATTGTCAGCGGGGATTCGATGAAAAAAAAGCCGCCTCGCGGCCCCATTCGCGAGACCAATCCGTCCGTTGAGGACATCGAGCCGACCGTCGAGATCATGCAGCTTGCGCTGGTCGATGCCAGCCAGGATGGCACAGGCTACGATCCGTACAATACGCGCTGCCTGACGCCTGCCTCGCGGATGGCGCCGAAGACGGACGTCTGGCAGAGCAATCGCAAGCGCAGCTGAGCTCGGAACTAGAGCTTGACCCACATTATGACCGCGGCGGGACCCGCCGCGGGCCGGGCAGTACGCTTCAACGAGGCCAGTAGAGCCAGATCGACCACCCGAGAGAGGCCACCGTCGTCAGGTGCGCTGCAAAGCGCCAGCTGCGATCACGCAGCTCGCCGTAGAAACTCGCCCCGGCGCAGGCTGAGATCAGTGAGAATACGGCGATGGCCTGCCCGAGGGGAGCACGCTCCTGCGTCAGCTGCTGGGCATACTCGGGCAAAAACAGCAGCGTGATCCAAGTGAGCAGCAGTCCCACGGCCAGGGAAACTGCCGAACCCATCACGATTCCGATCAGGACGGCGAGCGGACGCACGAGGACCTCACGCCACTCGCGAAAATGAGTGACACGCAACTGCCCGGAATATACGCTCATCCGTATCCCGGCCCGAAAAGGGAACGAGCGCACCGGATTGGCGTTCGAAGTGTACTGAAACTGCGAGAACTGCGAGTTCCAAACGATGCTTAGATTCGCGCGCCGCTCAAGCGGCTGGGTCGCCACGACCGTGCTCATCGCCCTGGTGCTCGCACTCACGGGCTCAGCGCGGGCGCCGGCCGGCACCTCCATTCTGCCCCCGGGTGCGATCGCGCCGACCGAGCGCCAGCGCATGGTGGCCCGCCGCATCGGCGCGATCCTCGAGGAGGCGCATTACCGGCGCGCGACGATCGACGACAAGATGTCCGCGGAGATCTACGAGCGTTACCTCGAGTTCCTGGACGGACAGCGCAGCTACTTCCTGACGAGCGACCTGGCCGAGTTCGAACAGTACCGCTACCGCTTCGACGACATGATCCACACGGGCGACATCGACCCCGGCTACGCCATCTTCGCCCGCTTCCAGCAGCGCAATCGTGAGCGCATGCAGTACGCGCTCAAGCTCCTCGACACCGAGCCCAACTGGACGCTCGATGAGTCCTTCGAGTTCGACCGTCAGCACGCACCGTGGGTGACGAGCGAGGCGGACATGAACGAGCTGTGGCGCAAGCGCGTGAAGAACGATGCGCTCTCGCTGCTGCTCACCGGCAAGAACTGGAAGGAGGCCTCCGAGACCCTGCGCAAGCGCTACGAGCGCGTGCTCAAGCGCGTCGATCAGATCACGCCGGAGGACGTGTTCGAGAACCTCATGAATGCCTATGCGCGGACCTTCGACCCGCACTCGAGCTATTTCTCGCCGCGCAACTCCGAGGAGTACCGCATCCAGATGAGCCTCAACTACGAGGGCATCGGTGCATCACTGCAGCAGGTCGATGACTATGTGACCGTGATGAACGTCATCGAAGGCGGTCCCGCGGCGGTTGCGGGAACGCTCAGCACCAACGATCGCATCACCGGCGTGGGTCAAGGACACGACGGTGGGGTGACGGACGTGATCGGCTGGCGGCTCGATGATGTCGTGCAGCTGATTCGCGGCCGCGCGGGCACCACCGTGAAGCTGCAGATCCTGCCGGCCGGCGCAGCCCCCGGCACACCGGAGAAGGTGCTCGAATTCACCCGCAACAAAGTGACGCTGGACAACCAGGCGGCGCGCAAGGAAGTGCGTACGATCACGCGCGGAGATCGCACGCTCAAAGTCGGCGTCATCGTCGTCCCGGGCTTCTATCAGGACATCCAGGCGCAGAATCAGGGCGATGAGAACTACCGCAGCACCACGCGCGATGTGCGCCGGCTCATCAACGAGCTCAAAGGCAGCGGCATCGACGGTCTCGTCCTCGACCTGCGCGGCGATGGCGGCGGCTATCTGCCTGAAGCCACTGCGCTGACGGGGCTATTCATCGACAAAGGCCCGGTCGTGCAGCTCAAGGACACCACCGGCCGACTCGAGGTGCTCGATGATCCCGATTCGGGCATCGCCTACGATGGCCCGCTCGCGGTGCTCGTGGATCGATTCAGCGCTTCGGCGTCGGAGATCTTCGCGGGTGCGATCCAGGACTACCATCGCGGCGTCATTCTCGGCCAGCGAACCTTCGGCAAGGGCACGGTGCAGAATCTCGTGCCGCTTGATCGCTGGTCGCAGCGCCCGGTGAACGGACAGCTCACGGTGACGATCGGCAAGTTCTACCGCATCACGGGTGAGAGCACGCAGCATCGCGGCGTCGAGCCCGATGTGCAGCTGCCCTCGCCCATCGACATGGATGAGGTCGGCGAAAGCTCGCTCGAGGCGGCGCTGCCGTGGGATCGGATCGCGAGCGTGCCCTTCAACGTATGGCACGCCGCACAGCCTTCGCCGGTTGCGATCCCCGCGCTCGCGGTGGAAGAGGATGATCGGGCGCAGCACGATCCTGATTACCGCTGGCTCGCGCAGGACATTGCCTCGCTCGAGGAAATGCGCGGTCAGCATGCGGTCTCACTGAATCTGAAGCTGCGTCAGGAGGAGCGGACGCGTCAGGACCGTGAGCGCCTCGCGCGCGAGAATCTGCGCCGTGCCGCCAAGGGACAACCGCCTGCGAAATCGGTGGATGAGCTCGATAGCAGCGAGGCGCCGGACATCGTCCTCGCCCAGGCGGCGCAGATCATGACGGACATGGTGACGGGAGTACGCACCGTCGCCCCCGGACGCACTCCGGCGCGACAGACGGTGCGCCGCGAGGACGATGCAACCTCACCGCGCGCGGTTGCATCACCAGTGCCCGCCACGCATTGAGACCGGACTCGATCGCGGGTTCTTAGCGCAGCAGGACCCTGAAGAGGTCCCAGGTGTCCTCGGCGAGGACATTGGGCAAGCGCGCTGCCTGCATGGCTCCGAGCGGTTGACCCGAGAGCACATCGCCATCGAACAGACCCACGGACTCCGCAACCGGTGAGGTGTCCGCGGGGTTGCGATAGCGCGCAATCTGCCGCAGCTGCTCGGTTCGCGCCTTGACCTCCTGCGCGACGTTGGCCTTCGCCTGGATGATGATGCGCGCCTCATCGATTTGTGCAATCACGGCTTCGCACTCGGCGCGATCGCCATACTGATCCGCGGCCTCGCGGCGCGATGCGGCCTCGCGCGCGAGCGCCACGAGCTGCGTGCGCACCAGGCGCAGACACAGCACTTCCGCATAGGCGATCGCAGCGAGATTGATCGCGCGGCGCGCCTCGACCGAAAGGCCGGGAAACTGTGGTGCGGGCTCCTGCTCGAGCTCCGTCGCGGCGGCGCGCGCCTGCGTCAGCGCCTGCTCTGCGTCAGCGAGCGCGACTCGCGCGGCAGCGAGCCGCCGGTCGGCCTCACGCCGCTTGAAGTAATGCCAGAAGCGCGTGAGCTTCGCGCGTGCCTGCTCGAGCGCCCCAAGATTCTGCTGCGCATCGGCAAACTGCGTCTCCGCAGCGCGCAGCGTCGCCTCGATACTCTGTCGGCGTGCGAATTGACGCCGGTTGCACTCGGCGAGGTGCGCACGCCGCTCGCGCTCCTCCTGCTGGCTCTGCAGCTCGCCCACGAACTGCTCGATGATCTCGCGGCCCCGCTGCCACAGCGCGCGCAGCTGATAGAAGACGAGCGCCGGGTATGCGGTCTCGACCAGGCCCAGACGCGACTCGAGCGCGCCCAGCATCTCCTGTACGCGGGCGGTGGCGCCTTCCTGCTGCTTGATGCGGTCCTTGAGGCGGTAGACTTCGTCCTGCAGCTCGCCATAGGCCTTCTTGAGCTCGGCCCGATTGCGAAACAGAGCGAGCACCCGCCCCTCGTCGTCCTCGCCGACGGGGCGCGATTGGCCGCGTTTCAGAAATGTGAGTTGTACCAACGATCTCATGTCTGGCCAGCCCCGGTGCCGGCCATCCATGCGGACTCGTCAGTCGAGAATCCTCGTGGCCGGCGAGAAGCGATGCCCCCGCTCCACGCAGTACTCGAGCCACTTGTTTAGCATCACGTTGCGCGCCCAGCGCTGATCCAGTTCACGCTCCAGCCGGCTGCGCAGGGCGCGCAATCCCGGGTGCTCGTGGGCGCTCGCCCACTCCTGCGCCTCGACGAGCCGCGCATCGTGATAGATACGGATGCCCATGTCGGGATAGGCCTGAGCCTGGGCCGATTCGGGCAGGAGATAGGTCAAATTGAGCGTCGTCGTATACGGGGAGCGCTCGATGATGCTGAGAAGGAGCTCACAGTCTCCCGTGACCAGCGAGCGATGCCGGCCATCGAGTGCGCAAAGATCGTGCGCGAGCCAACCCATGCGCACGTAGTTGCTCTCGTACAGACTCATGAGCGCGACGAAACTGCGCGGGCGCGCGCGCCATGAGACGGTGGTGAGTGCATCGCTCAACATCGCTTGACTATATCGCACGTCGCGACATGCGCAAGCTGAGGTGCACGTCAAATTCCGTGCCACGCACGCGCGCGGCGAGCGTGCGGCGCATCACTCAAGGGCGTAGTCGACGCTCGATGCCGCTGTTGTCGATAATGCGGCTTGCAATTTCCTCGATGGAACATTCCGTCGTATCCAGGAACGGAATCGCGTAGCGTTGGAAAAGCGCCTCTGCGGCGCGCAGCTCGTACTGCACCTGCGGGCGCGAAGCGTAGCGACTCTCGGGGCGGCGCTCGTTGCGAATCTGCTGCAGTCGCTCCGGCTTGATCGTGAGGCCGTAGAGCTTGTCGCGATATGCGCTCAAGCGCGCCGGCAGCTCACCCGCCTCGAGATCCTCGTCGGTGAGCGGATAGTTTGCCGCGAAGATTCCGTACTGCAGCGCCATGTACAGACAGGTCGGTGTCTTGCCCGAGCGTGACACTCCGATGACGACGACATCGGCGTGCGCGTAGCCGGCGCCCGCGCCGTCGTCGTTCGCGAGTGAAAAATTCGTGGCGTTGATGCGCGTGGTGTAGGCAGCCAGATCCTGCATGCCATGCGCCCGGCCCGCGCGATGCGTGGAGCGCGTGTCGAGCTCGCGCTCGAGCGGACCGACGAATGCGGCGAAGAAATCCAGGAACAGCGCATCGCATCCCATCACGATATCGCGCAGCTCATCCTGTACGAGAGTGCTGAAAATAATCGGGCGCAGGCCCTCCTCCGCCGCGGCATGATTGATCTTGCGGACGGCCTCCTGTGCCTTGTCAATGCTCGACACAAATGGCAAAGTCACCGGTCGAAATTCCAGACCTTCGAACTGCGTCAACAGGCTGTGGCCCATTGTCTCGGCAGTCACCCCCGTCTGGTCCGACACAAAGAACACGGTACGGCGGGTCACGGGTTATCATCTCGCTGTCGTTATGCGCTCGGCTGGGAGTGTATCGGTTGAGGGAGCGGCTTTGAACGCCTACGTCATCCCATTCGAGCAGCTTCGCATGGGCGATGTCGAAACCGTCGGCGGCAAGAATGCGTCCCTCGGCGAGATGATCGGCCAGCTCGCCTCGCTCGGCGTGCGTGTGCCGACGGGATTTGCGACCACCGCACAGGCCTACCGCGACTTCCTCGCTCAGGCCGGTCTTGACGCACGGATCCGCGCCGCACTCGAGGGCCTCGACGTTGAGGATGTGACGCGGCTCGCTGCGGCCGGCGGGCAGATCAGAAAATGGATTCTGGAGACACCCTTCCCGCAGCCGCTCGAGGCCGCGGTGATCGAGCACTATCGCGGCATGAGTCACTCAGGCGACAGCGCCGTCGCGGTGCGCTCGTCCGCAACCGCCGAGGACCTGCCGGAGGCCTCCTTTGCGGGGCAGCAGGAGACGTTCCTCAATGTGCGCGGCGCGACCCAGGTGCTCAAGACCATGCACGAGGTGTTCGCATCGCTCTTCAATGACCGGGCGATCGCCTACCGCGCACACCATGGCTTCGATCATGGCGCCGTCGCGCTCTCGGCCGGCGTGCAGCACATGGTGCGCAGCGATCTGGGCTCAAGCGGGGTGATGTTCACGCTCGATACCGACTCGGGGTTTCGCGACGTCGTGTTCATCACGGCCTCGTACGGGCTCGGCGAGACCGTGGTGCAGGGCGCGGTGAATCCCGATGAGTTCTACGTGTACAAGCCTGCGCTGCGCGCCGGCAAGCGCGCCATCCTGCGCAAGAACCTCGGCGGCAAGGCGATCAAGATGATCTACGGCGAGCCGGGCTCCGGTGAGCGCGTTCGCACCGTCGATGTCCCACAGGCGGAGCGCATGCGTTTCTCGGTGAGCGATGAGGACCTGGTCATTCTCGCGCGCCAGGCGCTTCTCATCGAGGATCACTACGGCTGTCCCATGGACATCGAGTGGGGCAAGGACGGATCGAGCGGGGAGATTTTCATCCTGCAGGCGCGGCCCGAAACCGTGCAAAGCCGCGCCAGCCGCACCATCCAGCGCTTCGCGCTCAAGGGGCGCCGCTCCGAGGTGCTCGCAACCGGTCGTAGCATCGGTCAGAGAATCGGCGTCGGGCCGGTGCGGGTCATCCGCGATGTCTCCGAGATGGCGCGCGTGCAACCCGGAGATGTCCTGGTTGCGGACATGACGGACCCGGACTGGGAGCCGGTGATGAAGCGCTCGGCGGCGATCGTCACCAATCGCGGCGGACGCACCTGCCATGCGGCGATCATCGCCCGCGAGCTCGGCGTTCCCGCTGTGGTCGGCTGCGGCAATGCGACGAGCAGCATCCGCGAGGGACAGGACGTGACGGTGTCGTGCGCCGAAGGCGACACGGGCTACGTGTACGCCGGTCGCCTGGAATACGAGCACAAGCAGATCGAGCTCGATCGGCTGCCGCCGATCCCGGTCAAAATCATGATGAACGTCGGCAATCCCGACCGCGCGTTCGCCTTCGCGAGCACGCCGCATCGGGGCGTCGGCCTGGCGCGCCTCGAATTCATCATCAACCGCATGATCGGCGTGCATCCACGAGCGCTTCTGGAGTTCGACCGCCTCGAGCCGCGGCTGCAGGAGCAGATTCGCGCACAGATGGCGGGCTATCCCGATCCGGTGGGCTTTTTCATCGACAAGCTGAGCGAGGGCATCGCTCAGATCGCCGCCGCATTCGCTCCGGAGCCGGTGATCGTACGCCTGTCGGATTTCAAATCGAACGAATACGCCAATCTCATCGGCGGCAAGAGCTACGAGCCGTCCGAAGAGAATCCGATGCTCGGCTTTCGCGGCGCCTCGCGCTACATCGACACGACTTTTCGTCCCTGCTTCGAGCTCGAGTGCCGCGCGTTGAAACGCGTGCGCGAGGAGATGGGCCTCACGAACGTACAGATCATGGTGCCATTCGTGCGCTCGGTCGCCGAGGCACGCCAGGTGACGGAGCTGCTTGCACAGAACGGACTTGGCCGCGGGGAGAACGGGCTCAAGCTGATCATGATGTGTGAGCTTCCGACCAACGCGCTGCTGGCGGATCAATACCTCGATCACTTCGATGGCATGTCGATCGGCTCGAACGACATGACGCAGCTCACCCTGGGACTCGATCGCGATTCGGCGATCGTCGCGAAGCTCTTCGATGAGCGTGATGCGGCCGTGAAGGCACTGCTGCAGATGGCCATAGCAGCGTGCCTCAAGCGCGGTAAGTACGTGGGTATCTGCGGCCAGGGCCCCTCGGATCACCCCGACTTCGCGCGCTGGCTCGTCGAGCAGCGCATCGAGAGCATGTCCCTGAATCCCGATACCGTGGTCGAGACCTGGCTGTTCCTCGCGAGCTAGCTCTAGTTGTGTCCGGCGTACGCCGGAGCAAAGAGCGTCACCCGATAATGTCGCAGCTCGCGGATCGACTCGCGAATGTCCGCCAGCGCAAGATGCGCGCCTTCCTTCACGAACGACTCGGCGACCTGGGGCGCCCAGCGACGTGCGAGCTCCTTCAGCGTGCTCACATCGAGATTACGATAGTGAAAGAAGCGCTCGAGCTGAGGCATGTGGCGCGCGAGGAACCGCCGATCCTGGCAGATGCTGTTGCCGCACATCGGTGATGCGCCGGGTGGCACGAGGGTCGTCAGGAACTCGAGCGTGCGCCGCTCGGCCTCTGCCGCGCTCACCCGGCTGGCCCGTACCCGAGCGAGCAGTCCCGAGGAGCGGTGCTGCTTCTGATTCCAGTCGTCCATCCGGGCCAGCACGTCCTCGGGCTGGTGCAGCGCGAACACCGGGCCCTCGGCGAGGATCGCGAGATCGCGATCGGTCACGATCGTCGCAATCTCGATGATCTGGTCCGTGTCGGGCTGCAAACCCGTCATCTCCAGATCGATCCACACCAGATAATCCGCGCCCGGCATAATTCAGCCGATTCTAGCAAGAGCCTTACCCGGTGCCAGCGCGTACGGAAGCCTCCCGCAAGAGCGAGTTTGATGGCTGGGTGATTGCCGCGTTCGGGCGTCACTTCCTGGTCCGCGACGCGGGCGGGACGGTGCGGCCGGCGCGCCCGTTCGGCCGGCGACTCACCGTCGTCTGCGGCGATGAGGTGCATTGCGAGCTCGATCCGCACCACGCCGAGGCGCACGTACTGGCGGTGCGCCCCAGGCGTACCTGTCTTTATCGCGCGAGTGGCCGCGGCGGCTCGGAGCCCGTCTTCGCCAACGTCTCGCTGCTGCTCGTGGCGCTCGCTCCGCTTCCCGTCCCCGATTATTTCGTGATCGACCGGTATCTGTGCGCCGCCGCGTCCGGGGGCATCGCGGCGCGCCTGATTCTCAACAAGCACGAGCTCGCAGCCGAGGCAGAGCTTACTGCTGAGCTCGCAGCGTATGGGCGCGCAGGCTATTCCACGATTGCCTGCTCGGCGCGCTCGGGCTTCGGGATCGATCAGCTCCTGGGAGTCTGTGCCGGCGAGGTGGCGGCGCTCGTCGGGCAATCGGGTGTGGGCAAGTCCTCCCTGGTGCGCCGCCTGGTGCCTGCGGCGCAGGTCGAAATCGGTGGACTCATGCGCGAGACCGAAGGCCGCCACACGACGACCGCCTCACGGCTGTATCACCTCGATGGCAATGGCCATCTGATCGACTCTCCGGGGGTGCGCGATTTCGCCCCGGCGCTCGAATATCTCGAGCGCCGCAGCCTCGGGTTTACAGAAATCGAGCGCCTCGCGGTCGGCTGTCGTTTCGCCGACTGCCTGCACCTGCGTGAGCCACAGTGTGCCGTGCGCGCCGCAGCGGAGTCGGGCGAGCTTCTGGCGCGTCGCTATGAGAGCTACCGGCGCCTGCGCCGACTCTACGAGGAGCAGCGCTCACACCGCGGTCGCGGGCGCTCTAGCTGACGAGGTGACGGCCGGCGAGCGCGTGCGCCAGCGTGCCGCCATCGACGTACTCGAGCTCACCACCCATGGGCACCCCGTGTGCGATGCGGCTCGCGCGCACGCCTCGGCGCACGGCCAGCTCGCCGAGAAAGTGCGCGGTCGCCTCGCCTTCGACGGTGGGGTTGGTCGCGAGAATGAGCTCCTGCACCTGGCCCTCGGCGAGAATCGCCTCGAGCTCACGGGCACCGAGCTGATCCGGGCCGATCCCATCGAGCGGCGACAAATGCCCCATGAGCACGAAATAAAGGCCGCGGTAGCTGCCCGACTGCTCGACGGCGACCACATCCGATGGCGACTCGACGACGCACAGCAGCGTCGTATCGCGCTGCGCGGATGCGCACAGGCTGCAAAGCTCATCCTGCGTGAGCATGCGGCAGCGTTTGCAACGGCGGACCGAGGCGAGCGCGGTGCTGAGTGCTGAGGCAAGCGCGCTCGCACTGCCGCGGCCATCCTGCAACAGATGAAACGCCATGCGCTGCGCGGTCTTGGGGCCTACGCCTGGAAGCGCACGCAGTGCATCGATGAGCAGATTGAGATCGCGCGAGAACTTCATCCGTCAGAACGGCAGCTTCACACCCGGCGGCAGTTGCATTCCGGACATCAGGCTCGCCATCTTCTCCTGCACCCGCGCCTCGACCTTATGCACCGCATCGTTGAACGCGGCGGTGAGCAGATCCTCGAGCATCTCCCGATCTTCGGACACGACCGAGGGCTCGATCTGCACACGTTTGGCCTCGTGCCGTCCGTTCAAGGTCACCTTGACCATGCCGCCCCCGGCCTCACCGGTGACCTCGATGGTCGCAAGCTCCGCCTGGGCCTTCTCCATGTTGGCCTGCATCGCCTGCGCCTGCTTCATCAGATTTCCGATATTGCCACGCATATGCTGTCTGCTCCGAAGGGCTACTTGGTGGGCCGCACGCTGTCCGGCAGCAAGGTCGCGCCAAAGCGCTCCTGCAGCGCGCGCACCGTCGGATCCTCCGCCAGGGCCTGTCGCGCCGACTCGATCTCGGCGAGCGAGGTACGCTGTTGCACCTCCGCCGGTGTCTCGGGCGCGCCAGTGTCCATCACGGAGAGCTCGAGCCGGACGGGTGCGCCGTAATAGCGGCTCAGAGCCTGAGCAAGCTTATCTTCCTGGGCTCGCGTGCGCACGATCTGATTGCGCGCATCGAGCGCGAGCCGCACGACCGAGCCCTGACGCCCGAGGAGCACGCAGTGACTTGCGAGCTGGCGCGCGGCACCCTGCAGGTCGAGCTGCTCGACGATCGCCGCCCAGGATGCTGCCTCGGGCGTCGGCGCGGTGCTCGCTTTGGGAACGGCGGGCGTGCTGCGCGTCGCGGGACTGGCGAGCGCCGGCGCATCGCTCACTCGCTGCGCGCTTCCCGCCGGACGAAAGGCGACCATGCGCAGCAGCGTCATCTCAAAGCCGGTGCGCGGATCGGGAGCGAGGTTGAGGTCGCGGCGCCCGATGATCGCCGTCTGGTAGAAAAGCTGTACATCCTCGGGCGCGATCTGCGAGGCAAGACGGGCCAGGAGCTCCGGTGGGTAAAGCTCATCGCCCTCGAAGTCCGGCACCGCCTGCCGCAGAGCGATGCGGGCGAGAAGCCCGGCGAGCTCATCAAGAAGCTGGGCATGATCGGGGGCCCATTGCTCGAGGGCGCGCGCCGCGCCGAGCAGCTCGCGCGGGTCGGCTGCGGCGAGGAGCTCGGCCAGGCGCACGACATGGTCGCGGGCAATCGTGCCGAGCATGGCGCGCGCCTCAGTCTCGTCCGCTCGGCCGCCGCCGAAGGCAATGAGCTGATCGAGAAGCGAGAGCGCATCGCGCATGCTTCCATCCGCCGCCTGCGCAATGAGGCGCACCGCAGCCGGCTCGAATTCCACTTTCTCGGCCTCGAGGATGCCGCGCAGGTGCTCGGCGATCAGGCTCACCGGCAGCCGCTTGAGATTGAACTGCAGGCAGCGCGAGAGCACGGTGACGGGCAGCTTCTGCGGGTCGGTCGTCGCGAGCAGGAATTTGACGCGCGGCGGCGGCTCCTCGAGCGTCTTCAGCAGCGCATTGAACGAGTGCGCGGAAAGCATGTGCACTTCGTCGATGAGGTACACCTTGTACCGACCCTGAGTCGGTGCGTATTGCACGTTGTCCAGGAGCTCGCGCGTGTCGTCGACCTTGGTGCGCGACGCCGCGTCTACTTCGATCAGATCGACGAAGCGTCCCTCATCGATCTCCCGGCAGCTCGCGCACACTCCGCAGGGCTCGGAGCTCACGCGGACTTCGCAGTTCAGGCACTTCGCGAGAATACGCGCGATGGTCGTCTTGCCGACGCCGCGGGTACCGGTGAACAGAAACGCGTGATGCACGCGGTCGGTGTCCAGCGCATTTGCGAGCGCGCGGCGCACGTGCTCCTGTCCGATCATTTCGGAGAAGCGTCGTGGCCGCCATTTGCGCGCCAAAGCTAGATAAGCTCATCGCCGTTCAATACTCACGCAATGCGCGGGGAGATGGCCCGCACCAGCCTGGGCTCCGGCACCCGACATCGCCGCTGCCGCTGCTCCCTTCCGGGCCTGACGGGATTCACGACTGGTCGTCGCGGAGTAGCCGATGCGGACCACCATAGCTGATCCTGCGGGCTTGTCATTTCGGAGAGGGTGGGATTCGAACCCACGAACACCCGTGAAGATGTTACTGGAATTCCAGTCCAGCGCCTTCGACCGCTCGGCCACCTCTCCCATCAAGGACTTACGACACTATCCTCGAGCGATTATAGCAAGGCGTGGTTCCGCTCGAGGGCGCGCGATGATATCAGGCGGCAGGCGGCGCCCGCACCGGCTTCGGCGCCGCAAAGCTGGGCGGCTCATCGAGGCACGGATCGTTGGGCTTGCGTGGCGGCGGCTCCGGCTCATTGAGCGCGGGGATCTTAAGTGATGCATGGGTGTCCGGCTTGTCCAGACCCGCGGGAACCTGCAGCGGTGGAACCGAGGTGGCGGTCACGTAGGCCACATCGTTCTTGCGGCAGCTCTTGGCCCGCATGCCACGCAGCAGATGGCTGTGGCAGGCAGCGAGCATGAGCGTCACGCAAAGTAGCGCTGCAATACGCTGAAATCCCCTCATTCCTCTACGCCCCCTCGAGTTCATGGGTTTTCTGAGCCAGTGCTCCGGCACTCTCCAGAGCCGTTTTCACCGTGGCGTGATGCGCCGAGGACAACTCGGTGAGCGGCAGACGAATGCCGCTCCGCATCCATCCCATTTGCGCCAGCGCCCACTTTGCGGGGATGGGATTCGCCTCGAGAAACAGCGCCTGATGCAACGCCCGAAGCGGTGCGTCCAGGCTATGAGACCGCTCGACATCGCCGCGCGCCGCGGCCCCGATCATGGTCGCCATGGCGCACGGAGCGACATTCGCCGTGACCGAGATGACTCCAGATGCCCCCGCCAGCACGGCGGCGCACGCGGTGCCATCGTCCCCGCTGAGCACATCGAAGCCTTCGCGGCAGCTCGCGAGCAGCTCGCGCACACGCTCGATCTGTGGAACCGCCTCTTTGACCGCCGCGATCGGGCGAAGTTGCGACAGCCGCGCAACGGTCCCCGGCAGCATATCGACCGCGGTGCGCGCCGGCACGTTGTACAGGATGAGTGGCACCTGGCTCGCCTGCGCCGCGGCGGCGAAGTGCCGGAACAGCCCCTCCTGCGTCGGGCGGTTGTACGCGGGCGTTGCGAGCAGCACCCCGTCGATCGGCAACGTCGAGAGCCAGCGCACGCGCTCCACCGTCGCGGCCGTGCTGCTCATGCCCGCCCCGACGATGACGGGGATGCGGTGCGCGACCTGCTGGCAGGCCTTGAGCGCCAGCTCTTTCAATTCCGGATCACTCAAGCAGGCAGACTCGCCGGTCGTGCCGCCGACGACGATGCCGCTCGTGCCGTTTGCGAGGTGAAACTCGAGTAATCGGCTCCAAGCGGAGAAATCCAGGCCACCATCACTTGCATGGGGGTGACGATGGCGACCAAGCTGCCTGAGAACATCTGAATGGTCCGGTGCGGGCGCGAGCGCGCGATGGTACGAGCCGATGCGCAGCCCAGGCAAGCGCGGGTCGCAAGCCCCGGGCGCTCCCGGTACACTCTGCGCTTATCAGGCAAAACGGCCCCCGAGATGAAGCAACACCTCGCTGTTTCAGCGATCGGCAGCGACCGGACCGGGATGGTCCACGAGCTCACCCGCGTCATCACCGAATGTGGGGGCAACATCAGCGAGAGCCGGATGGCGAACCTCGGGTCCGAGTTCGCGATGCTCTTGCTGGTCTCGGGTAACTGGCACGCGCTTGCGAAGCTGGAAACCGAGCTCAAGCGGCTGGTGGAAAGCAACAGTTTGAGCATTCACCTGCGGCGCACCGAGCCGCGCTCGGCCCGCACCGAGATGCTGCCCTACTCGATCGATGTGGTTTGCCTGGATCAGACCGGCATCGTCTCGGGACTGTCCGGGTTCTTCTCCAGTCGCGGCATCGACATTGCCGAGGTCTCCACGCGCAGCTATCCGGCGGCGCACACCGGCGCCCCGATGTTCTCGGTGCAGATGATCGTGAATGTCCCGAGCCGCATCCATGTCGCGCATCTACGCGAGGAGTTCATGGAGTTCTGCGATTCGCTGAACCTCGATGCGATTCTCGAGCCCGTCAAGTCCTGATTCAAACGAGGCCTCGCGATGAGCAAGATTGCCGTGGGCAGCAAGATCCCGAAGTTCTCGCTGCCGGCTGCGGAAAAAACCAGCTGGAGCAGCGCGGATGCCGCCGGGCAGAACCTGGTGCTGTATTTCTATCCCAAGGACATGACTTCAGGGCTGCACGCTCGAGAGCCAGAACTTCCGGGACCTGCAGGCGGAGTTTCGACGCGCCAAGACCCTCATCGTCGGGATCTCGCGCGACGACGTCGCCTCGCACCGCAAGTTCAGGCAGAAGGAACGCCTGCCCTTCGAGCTGCTCTCGGATGAAGAGGAGAAGGTGTGCAGGCTCTTCGATGTGATCAAAGAAAAGTACATGTACGGCCGCAAGTACCTGGGGATCGAGCGCAGCACCTTCCTCATCGATCGCGAAGGGGTGCTGCGTCACGAGTGGCGCAAGGTGAAGGTTCATGGCCACGTGAGGCAAGTTCTTGAAGCGGCGCAGTCTCTCTGAGCCCGGGCCCGCGGCCGGCACGGCAAAGTCACCTGCGCCGGCCGGCGCGCAGAAGGCTCGGACCGCCCAGCGGCGGCTGTTCGTGCTGGACACCAACGTGCTGATGCACGATCCGACGGCGATCTTTCGCTTCGAGGAGCACGACGTTTATCTGCCGATGGTGGTGCTCGAAGAGCTCGACGCAACAAGAAGGGGCTCTCTGAAGCGTCGCGCAACGTGCGCCAGGTCAGCCGCTTTCTCGATGAGATGATGCGCGGCGCCAGCAAGGAGCAGATCGACCGCGGACTTGACCTGCCGCAGAGCTATTCGGGCAACCACGGCAAGCGGCCTTCGAGCGGGCGGCTTTTCTTTCAAACGCGCCGGCTCGCCGATGAGCTGCCGGACAGCCTGCCTGGTCACGGCGCCGACAACGCGATTCTTGCGCAGACGCTGCGCTGCAGCACGAGCACCCGGACGCCCGCGTCACGCTCGTCTCCAAGGACATCAACCTGCGCATCAAGGCGGCGGTTCTGGGTGTGCACGCGGAGGACTACTACAGCGACAAGACCCTCGAGGACTCGGATGTCCTGTACTCGGGCATGACGGCGCTGCCCCCCGACTTCTGGGAGCGCCACGGCAAGCGACATGCGCTCCTGGAAGGAAGCGGAGCGAACCTTCTACGAGATCAAGGGGCCTGCTGTTGAGGGCTGGCACCGCAATCTGGGTGTCTACGAGGAAGCCGAGCACGGCATCGAGGGCATCGTGCGCCGCGCCTCGGGCGGTGTCGCGACGACTCGAGCTCACGCGCGATTTCCGCAGCGAGCGTCACAACATCTGGGGAATCACCGCGCGCAATCGCGAGCAGAACTTCGCGCTCAATCTGCTCATGGATCCCGAGATCGATTTGGTGACCATTCTCGGTCCCGCCGGAACGGGCAAGACTCTGCTAGCGCTTGCGGCCGGGCTCGTGCAGACGCTCGAGACCAATCGTTTCGCCGAGATCATCATGACCCGCGTGACGATACCGCTCGGTGAGGACATCGGCTTTCTACCGGGGACGGAAGAGGAAAAGATGGAGCCCTGGATGGGCGCCCTCATGGACAATCTCGAGGTCCTGACGCAGAGCCAGGAAGGCGGCAACTGGGGCCGGGCCGCCACGAATGATCTGCTGCGCAACCGCATCAAGATCCGGTCCCTGAACTTCATGCGCGGGCGCACCTTCCTGAACCGCTATATCATCCTCGATGAGGCGCAGAACCTGACGCCCAAGCAGATGAAGGCGCTGGTCACACGAGCGGGCCCGGGGACCAAGATCGCCTGCCTCGGCAACGTGGCCCAGATCGACACGCCGTACCTGACGGAGACCACCTCGGGTATTACCTATGCTGTCAACCGCTTTCGGGGCTGGGACCACTCCGGCCATGTGACGCTGGTGCGCGGTGAGCGCTCACGCCTCGCGGATTACGCCTCGGACGCCCTGTAACGTTTGGTAACGAGCGGCTTCGAAACTCACTGGCGAGTGGCCGGTCGAAGTTGCAGACTGTCACCGGCACGGATATGCATTTTTCGCTGCAAATTCTGACACGTAAATTGGCTTTAGGGCTGAGCGCCTGTGCGCTCTCGGCACTGACCACCCTTGCCGTCGCACAAGAGAGCGAGCTGCCGGACATCGGAAATCCGGCCGGCACCATTCCCAGCATGGATGACGAGTACCGGATCGGGCTTTACATCATGCGCGAGCTGCGCGATGAGAACCAGATCGTCGAGGATCCCGAGGTCACCGAGTACGTCCAGTCGATCGGCCCGCGCCTTGCGGCGCAGGCGCCCGATGCAGACCGGCACTTCACCTACTTCGTCGTGCGCGACAGCGCGATCAACGCCTTTGCGCTTCCGGGCGGCTTCATCGGCGTCAATTACGGCACGATCCTCGCCAGTGACTCCGAGTCCGAGCTTGCAGGCGTGCTCGCGCACGAGACCGCGCACGTCGTGCAGCGGCATATCGCTCGTGCGATTCAAGCGCAGAGCAAGCAGAGCCTCAAGACGGCAGCGGCGATTCTCGCGGCCATTCTGATCGGCGTGGCCGGCGGTGGCGGGCAGGCCGTGGAGGGCGGGATTGCGGCCGCGGAAGGCATGGCCGTCCAGCAGCAGATCAACTTCACGCGCAGCGAGGAATTCGAGGCCGACCGCGTCGGCATGGGGTTCCTGTCGCGAGCGGGATTCGACCCGCGGGGCATGCCGGATTTCTTCGAGGTGCTGCAGCGCCGCTACGGCTTCACCGAAGCACGCATTCCCACATTCTGCTCGATCACCCCGTGACGAGTGAGCGCGTGGCCGAAGCGCGCGGCCGGGCGGCGCAGCTGGAGCGGCCCAAGAAGCTGGTCGACTCAGTGAGCTATACGCTCGTGCGCGAGCGGCTGCGCGTCCTGACCGCCTCGCAGGATACGGATCTGAAGGCGTACTACGGCAAGCGTCTCGAGACGCGCAACCCTCCGCTCAGCGATCAGTACGGACAGGCGCTCGCGCTGCTCGAACGCGGACATCCGACCGAGGCCGCCGAGATCCTCGAGCCGCTCGTGAGCCAGCACGAGGGCGTCATCCTGCTGCATGCGGCGCTGGGTCAGGCGCAAGTGGCATCGGGACAGGTTCAGGATGGGCTCTCCACCTTCGAGCACGCCGAGGCGCTGTTCCCGCGCAACGTCCCGTTGACCATCCGCTACAGCGAGGCGCTCATGAAGGCGGGCCAGGCGAAGCTTGCCCACAACCTGCTGCTCGACCTCTTCAACAACGTCGAGCCGACACCGGCTGAGATCCGCCTCACGGCGCTCGCGGCGAGCGCGGCCGGGGACACGGGCGATGCCTATTACTACATGAGCGAATACCACATCTCGAGTGGCAACCTGCCGCTCGCGAGCCAGCAATTACAGCTCGCCCTCGCAGCTCCGAATCTCACGCTCATCCAGCGTGAGCGCTTTCAGGCGCGCCTCGATGAGATCCGCGACGTGCTCGCGAACGAGCGCCGCGCGCAGCGCGAGCAGCAGGCTCAAGATGGCAGCGGCGGCGGGCGCCGCGGCGGCGGCCGCTAAGAGCGGCATTGATCACGCCCGATAGCGCCGCGTAGCGCCAGCGGCCAGCGCGCCTCATTCGCGGCTGTTACAATTTCCCGCAATGATTACTCTTGCCCGCGGCGTCATCCTCGCCTGTGTACTGCTTGCCGGCTGCGCCACGCAGCCGAACACCCACAAAGATCCGCGAGACCCGTTCGAACGCGTCAATCGCGCGACCTACAGGTTCAATGACGCGGTCGTGCAGAACATCGCCAAACCCGTCGGGCACACCTACAACCGCGTCGTGCCGAAGTTCATGCGCACGGGGCTCTCGAATTTCATCGACAACTCGCAGACCCCCGAGATCATCGTCAACGACTTTCTGCAGGCCAAGTTCAAGGCCGGATTCACCGACATCGGCCGTCTGTTGCTGAATCTGACCGTGGGGGTCGGAGGGCTGCTCGACCCTGCCACGGCGGCGGGCATCCCGAAGGATGACAATGATTTCGGGCGAACGCTCGGTACCTGGGGCATCCACCCCGGGCCGTATCTGGTGCTTCCGTTGCTCGGACCCTCGGACCTTCGGGACACGATCGGCAAGGTTCCGGATGGGTATCTCTGGCCCATCAACTACATCAAGGACCGCCCGGTCTACTACGGCTTCTACGTGCTCTACATCCTCGATACCAACTCTCGGACCGTGCTGCCCTCATACGAGCTGCTCGAGTCCCAAAACGCATATGACCCCTATGCGTTGATGCGCAACGTCTACTTGCAGCGTCGGAACTTCCTGATCCACGGGCAGTCCTCGAAGAGCGAGGAGAACCAGGAACAGGAGCTGCAGAAATCGCTCGAAGAATCGGGCGATGATGATACGTCGGCGCAGACGCCCAAGAACTAGCGCTGGCCGGCTCCTCAGGCGCTCAGAAGCCTATCGACATCGCTGATGCGTGCGATCGCGATGACCGCCTCAGGTAAGCGCACGAATTTGAGCTGGCGGCCGTGCTGGTGCGCCCAGGCAAGCCACGCCAGCAGGACGGCAAGACCCGCGCTGTCGGCCGTTCGCACCCCACCACAGTCGACCTCGATCGCCGATTGATTGGAGCCTGACAGCGCCTTGACGCCGCTGTCGAAGGCCCGCCGCGCGCTTGCGAAAGTCAGTGCGCCGCGCACCTCGCAGCGCCCCGGCGCCGAGGTGCTCACTGACACCTCCGACAACGTCGGGTCAGATCCCCTCCGTCCGATGAGCTGCGCCACAAAGGACCTTACGAGTGCTTGTTGCCGGAGGGCTGATTCGTCGCCGGCATGCTCGGCTTCGCTCCCTTCTGCAGCCGGCCGATGACCGCATCGATGCCCTGCTGATCAATCTGCGCGCCGAAGTCGTCGCGGAAGCTCTTCACGTAGCTGATCCCCTGGATCACGACATCCCAGGCTTTCCAGCCGTCCGGAGTCTGATGCAGCACATAGTTGACTGGAACGTCGCTGCCGTCGTCACGGCGGATGGTCGTGCGCACCTCTGCGAACTTGGGGTCCGCGTCACCGCGCACCGGCAGCACCTTGAGGCGATCACCCTTGAACTCGACGAGCGCATTGCCATAGTTGTTCAGCATCGAGTTCTCGAACGCCTGGATGAAGCGCTGGCGCTGATCGGGCGTCGCATCGCGCCAGTGGCGGCCGAGCACGAGGCGCGCGGCGTACTCAACGTCGAAAAAGCGCAGCACATCCCGGTCCACGAGCTCGCGCAGCGCCTGCGGATTCTTGCGGTAGTTCTCGCGGTTCGCATCCAGATCCTTGAGGAACGTCTGCGCCACATTCTGCACGAGCTGCGCAGGATCCTGAGAATTCGCAGCGCCGGGCGCAGTCGTTGCGTTTGAGCCGGCGGGTGGCTGGGCCGCGAGCACATAGCCAGCCGAGGCCGCGAGCAGCCCGCCACACAGAAATGCCATCATCGGTTTCATTGAGCTTACCTCTTGGTCCCCGTAGCAGGACTCGTGCCGGAACCGGTTGCGCCCGAGTCCGCGGAACCCGAGTCGCTGCCTTTGTTGGCGAAGTTCGCGAAGAACTTGTTGATCAACGATTCGAGCACGATCGCCGACTGGGTGAACTCGATGCGACTGCCATTCTTGAGGAACATCTCCGACCCGCCCGCACCGATGCCGATGTACTTGCCACCCAGCAACCCCTGAGTCTGAATGCTGGCATCACTGTCATCGGGAATCTGGTTGTACTGAGGATCGATGCGCATCGTCGCCACCGCCTTGTACGATTTCGGATCGATGTGGATGTCGGTGACCTCGCCGATGTTGACGCCCGCCATCGTGACGGGCGAGCCGCTCTTCAAATCGCCCACGTTGTCGAAGGCGGCGGTGACGTAGTAGCCCTTCTTGCTGGTCGTGAGCTTGAGCCCGCTCGAGGGCAGCTGCGTCGTCAGAAAGAGCAGCGCCACGAATCCCAGCAGGACGAACAGCCCGGTTCCGAGCTCGAGGGTGTGATTGGCTTTCATGTCGAATGACCTCTACAGAAATGCGGCGGTCAGCATGTAATCGAGCAGCAGAATCAGAACGGAGGAAGCGACCACGGTGCGCGTCGTCGCAAGTCCGACGCCTTCCGCCGTCGGCTCGGTATGGTAGCCCTCATACACTGCGATGAGGCCGCAGACGAATCCGAACACCAGGCTCTTGACGAAGCCCTCGTTCACGTCGCGCAGCTCCACGGCACTCTGCATCTGCGACCAGAATGAGCCGCGATCGACACCCATGAGCTGCACCCCGACGAGCTGCGCGCCGAAGAGGCCTACGACATTGAACACCGCGGTGAGCAGCGGCATCGCGATGAAGGAGCCGAGGAAGCGCGGCGCGACGACGTAGCGCAGCGGATCGACCGCCATCATTTCCATCGCCGTCAGCTGATCGGTCGCGCGCATGAGACCGATTTCCGAGGTGAGCGCGGTGCCGGCCCGACCCGCGAAGAGGAGCGCAGTGAGCACCGCGCCGAGCTCGCGCAGCAGTCCGAGAGCGGCGGCAATGCCCAGCGCCTGCTCCGAGCCGAAGCGCTGCAGCAGCGTCACAGCCCTGAAGTCCCAGCACCATGCCGGTGAAGGTGCCGGAGAGCATGATGATGATGAGTGAGCGGGCTCCGGCGTTGTAGATCTGATGCACGATGAGCCGTGGCCGTGCGAGCGCGGGACCGCACTGCGCGAGCAGGCGCACCATGAACACCGCCATGGCGCCGACACGCCGCAGCGCGGTGAGGATCAGACCGATCATGTGTCGTCGTCCTCGAGCAGCTGCTGCGCGTAGTCTTTCGCCGGATAGTGAAACGGCACCGGGCCGTCGGGACTGCCGCTCATGAACTGGCGGACGATGTCGGAGTGGCTCGCCGCGAGCTCCTTCGGAGTACCGGCAGCGACGACGCGGCCCTCTGCCAGAAGGTAGCTGTCGTGGACGATCTGCTCGAGCTCGTGCACATCGTGTGAGACGACGATGCTCGTCAGGCCCAGCACTTCGTTCATCTTCTGGATGAGCCGCAGAATCACCCCAAGGGCGATGGGATCAAGGCCCACGAAGGGCTCGTCGTAGATCAGAAGCTCCGGGTCCATCACGATCGCGCGCGCCAATGCGACCCGACGCGCCATGCCACCCGAGAGCTCCGCAGGCATGAGCTCGGCTGCGCCGCGCAATCCCACCGCGTTCAGCTTCGTGAGCACGAGCTCACGGATGAGTGGCTCGGTCAGATCGGTGTGCTCGCGCAGCGGAAAGGCGACGTTCTCGAAGACGTTGAAGTCCGTGAGCAGCGCGCCGTTCTGAAACAGCATCCCCATGCGCTGTGCGCATGGCGTAGACCTCGGCCGAGCGCAGCGTCGCCAGTCGCGCCCCCACACCAGTAGCTGCCCTTTGTCGGGCAAAGTCTGGGCCGTGATGAGGCGCAGCAGCGTCGTCTTGCCGGTACCGCTCGGACCCATGATGCCGGTGATCCGGCCCCGCCGGGCCTGCAGCGTCAGATCCGAAAAGATGCTCCGCCCGCCGATGCTATAGCTCACGTCGCGCACATCGACGATGACATCATCCGCCGCCGCGAGGGGCGGCGGCGGCTTGGACGGCTCGGGTTGGGTCACGCGGTCAAGCGGGGCGGCTCAAGCCGCCTGGCTTTCCAGCGCCGCCGTATAACGACCGCTCGTCGCAAGTCCGTTGAGCTTGGCGCGCTTCAGGAATTCCTTCTGTCCCGCGGCGAAGTTCGCCGGCGAACCGCCCCAGCCCTTCAACGCATGATCCTGCAGCGCGCGCCCGTAGCTGAAGGTGAGCTGCCACGGCAGGGGCCCCAGGGCGTTCATGAGCGACAGATGCAGAGTCGCCTCCTCGGAGGATTGTCCGCCGGACAGGAACGCGATGCCGGGCACCGCGGCCGGCACATGGCGCTTGAGACATCGCACCGTCGCCTCCGCGACCTCCTGGGGTCCGGCGCGCTTGGGTGCCTTCTTGCCCGAGATCACCATGTTGGGCTTGAGGACCATGCCCTCGAGATAGATGCGATGCGCATGCAGCTGCGCGAACACCTCCTCGAGCACCGCGTCGGTTACTTGCTCGCAGCGCTCGATGGTATGACCACCGTCCATCAGAACCTCGGGCTCCACGATTGGAACGATGTCCTCCTCCTGGCACAGCGCCGCGTAGCGCGCAAGCGCATGCGCATTCGCCTCGATGGCAAAGCGCGTCGGGATGCCCTCGCCGATGTCGATCACTGCCCGCCACTTCGCAAAGCGTGCCCCGAGGTTGCGGTAGTCGATGAGGCGCTCACGCAAGCCATCGAGCCCCTCGGTGATGGTCTCGCCGGGAAAGCCAGCGAGGGGCTTTGCGCCGCTGTCGACCTTGATGCCGGGAAGCATGCCGTGCTGTGCCAGATACTGCGGGAAAGGCACACCATCCTTGGTTTTCTGGCGGATGGTCTCATCGTACTGGATGACCCCGCTGATCCACTGTTCCGCGCCAGCGGCCGTGAAAAGCATTTCGCGATAGGTGCGGCGATGCTCTTCGGTCGAGTCGAGCTTGATGCTATCGAAGCGCTTCTTGATGGTGCCAGAGCTCTCGTCTGCCGCGAGAATGCCCTTGCCCTTCTGCGTCATGGCGCGCGCGATGCGCTCGAGCTCGGTCCGATTCATGGTGACTCCTTGCGCTTGCAACTGGGCGCGAAGGATAGCAAATCAGGTGCCAAGCGGCCCAAATAGTACTAAAATGGTCCTAGTTGTCCGCGGGCCCAATCCGAGGGCGAACGATGCTCCGAATCAGCAAACTCACCGACTACGCGACCGTGATCCTGGCCACATTGGCCGCTGCGCCGCAGCGCCTGCAGACCGCGACGGGACTCGCCGAGCGTACGCATATCGCCGCGCCCACGGTCAGCAAGCTTCTCAAGCAGCTGCAGCGCGCGGGCCTCGTGACCTCGACGCGCGGACTGCACGGTGGTTATCTGCTCGCCCGACCCGCGACGCAGATCAGCGCCGCCACGATCCTGGATGCGCTCGAAGGTCCGTTCGCCGTCACCGATTGCTCGGCCGGGCACGGCCAGTGCGGCATCGAAGACAGCTGCCGGGTCAGCCGCTCCTGGCAACGTCTCAACCTTGCGATTCGCCGCTCGCTGCAGGAGGTCTCGCTGGCGCAGCTCGCAGGCATCGATGCCCTGCCGCGGGAGATGGAAAGACGGCCATGAGTGAAACCGCGAAACGAACTCGAAAGCCTGGTTGACCGCCAGTACCGTCACGGCTTCGTGACGGACATCGAGTCCGACACCGTCCCGCCGGGCCTGGACGAGGATGTGGTGCGGCTCATCTCTCGCAAGAAGGGCGAGCCCGCGTTCCTCACGGATTGGCGACTCAAGGCCCTGCGACACTGGCTCACGATGCGCGAGCCGCATTGGTCGCATGTCAGCTACAAGCCCATCGACTATCAGGCGATCTCGTATTACTCAGCGCCGAAGGCCAAGACCGACGGACCCAAGAGTCTGGCCGACGTGGATCCCAAGCTCCTCGCCACGTACGAGAAGCTCGGCGTGCCGCTGCACGAGCGCGCGCGTCTGGCAGGCGTCGCGGTGGATGCGGTATTCGACAGCGTCTCGGTCGCGACGACGTTCAAGGAGCGGCTCGCCAAGGCCGGTGTCATTTTCTGCTCATTCTCCGAGGCGGTGCAGAACCATCCGGCACTCATCGAGCAGTATCTCGGCTCGGTCGTGCCCATCGCGGACAACTTCTACGCTGCCCTCAACTCCGCGGTGTTCACGGATGGATCATTCGTGTACGTCCCGAAGGGCGTGCGCTGCCCGATGGAGCTGTCGACGTACTTCCGCATCAATGCTGCGAAGACCGGACAGTTCGAACGCACGCTCATCATCGCGGACGAGGGTGCGCATGTGTCATATCTCGAGGGGTGCACTGCCCCGCAACGCGATGAGAATCAGCTGCACGCCGCGGTCGTCGAGCTCGTGGCTTTGAATGACGCATTCATCAAATACTCCACCGTTCAAAACTGGTATCCCGGCGATGCCGAGGGTGTGGGTGGCATCTACAACTTCGTCACCAAGCGCGGCGAGTGCCGCGGCCGCAACGCGCACATCTCCTGGACGCAGGTCGAGACGGGCTCTGCGATCACGTGGAAATATCCGAGCTGCATCCTGCGAGGCGATGGATCGATCGGTGAGTTCTACTCGGTCGCGACCGTCAACAATTACCAGCAGGCCGACACCGGCACGAAGATGATCCATATCGGTGCCAATACCCGCAGCACGATCATCGCCAAGGGCATCTCGGCCGGACACGGCCAGAACACCTATCGCGGCCTCGTGAAGGTCCTGCCGAGCGCGCACGGTGCGCGCAACTTCACGCAATGCGATTCGCTTCTCATGGGCGGCCGATGCGGCGCCCACACTTTCCCGTACGTCGAGGTGAAGAACCCTTCTGCGACGGTCGAGCACGAGGCGAGCACCTCGAAGATCAGCGACGAGCAGCTCTTTTACTGCCTGCAGCGCGGCATCAGCCAGGAGGACGCGGTCAATCTGATCGTGAACGGCTTCTGCAAGTCGGTCTTCAAGGAGCTGCCAATGGAGTTCGCGGTCGAGGCGCAGAACCTGCTTGCCGTGAGTCTCGAAGGCGCAGTGGGTTGAGGTCGTAGGCATGCTCAAGATCGACGATCTCCACGTCACCGTCGCCGGCACCGCCGTGTTGAACGGGGTGTCGCTCGAAGTCCCGACGGGTGAGGTGCATGCCATCATGGGGCCCAACGGCTCGGGCAAGAGCACGCTTGCGTATGTGCTCGCAGGCCGCCCCGGCTACACCGTGACCCGGGGCCGGGTCAGCTACGACGGCAAGGATCTGCTCGCGCTCGCCCCTGAGGAGCGCGCGCGCGCAGGCGTCTTTCTCGGCTTCCAGTACCCGGTCGAGATCCCGGGCGTCAATAACGTCTACCTGCTCAAGGCTGCCCTGAATGCTGCGCGCAGGGCACACGGGCTGTCTGAGGTTGATGCCTTCGAGTTCCTGACTCTCGTGCGCGACAAGATGAAGCTCATGCAGATGAGCGATGCGTTTCTCTCGCGCGGCGTCAATGAGGGCTTCTCGGGCGGTGAGAAGAAGCGCAACGAGATCCTGCAGATGCTCGTGCTCGAGCCGCGCCTCGCGATTCTCGATGAGACGGACTCCGGCCTGGACATCGATGCCCTGAAGGTCGTCGCCAACGGCGTCAACAGCCTGCGCTCGCACGAGCGCTCGTTCGTGCTCGTCACGCACTACCAACGTCTGCTCGACTACGTCCTGCCGGATCAGGTTCACGTGCTCGTGCGTGGACGCATCGCCCGAAGCGGTGATCGCACCCTCGCCCTCGAGCTCGAGCAGCGAGGCTATGACTGGCTGTCGGGCGAGGCTGCGTGAAATCGGTGATGAGCGAGACACGCAACGCCGCTAGTGCCGCGCTCCTTGAGCGCATCGCACGAGAGCAACCAGCCGGCTCGCCGCTGCGACAACGGGCGCTCGAGAGTCTGCTGAAGAGGGGACTTCCGAGCTCGCGCGATGAGAACTGGCGCTATGCCAATCTGCGGCCGCTGGAGCGGGTGCGCTTCGCCCCACCTGCACCGGCCGACAGCGCTGCGCAGGTCACTCTGCCGCCGGCGGTCGCCGGGTTCGCGCGTTACGTTTTCATCGACGGCGTTTTCGCGCCGTCGGCGTCCGGAGCGGCCGTCACGCCCTCCGGTGTGCGTATCCAGTCGCTCAGCAGCGTGCCGGAGACGAGCGCGCACGATCGTGATGCCGATTTCCCGGAGTCCTCGGGTGACCACGACACCGCGTTCGGACTTCTGAATGAGGCTTTCGCGATCGATGGCGCCCGGATCATCGTCCCGGCGGATGCAGAAGCGGCACTTGAGATCGTGTTCGTCGCCCGCTCGCCGGCGGATCGGGGTGGCTCGTACCCTCGCCTGCACATGACCGTCGGCAGACACGGCGCATTGAAAGTCATTGAACGGCACGTGAGCGCGGGCGCCGAGGGAAGCTTCGTGATCGCGGCCACCCACGCGAGGCTCGCTGAGAGCGCACGTCTTGATCACCACCGGATCCAGGAGCTCGCCCCGCGTTCTGTGTGGATCGACACGCTGTCCGCGACGCTCTCGCGTAGTGCGACCTGCTGCCTGCATGCCGTCAGCCTCGGCGCGCAGTCCGCACGCTCCACCATGAGCGTGCGGCTCGAGGGTGAGGATGCGCAGGTGAGCCTCGATGCGGTCAGCGTCGGCGATCGCCAGCAGGTGCACGACATGTATGCCGTGGTGGATCATGCCGCGGCGCGCACGCGCACGCAGGAAAGCTTTCGAGGGATCGCCGGCGGCCGCTCGCGGCTCGCATTCAACGGCAAGATCATCGTCAGGCCCGGTGCGCATCAGGCCGACTCCAGCCAGTCGCTTCGAGGTCTGCTCGCAGGGCCTGAGTCGGAGATTGACGTTCGGCCGCAGCTCGAGATCTACACCGACGATGTGCGCTGCAATCACGGTGCCACCGCCGGCAAGCTCGATGATGCCGTGCTGTTCTATCTGCTCTCGCGCGGCATCGAGCCGCAGACCGCGCAGCTGCTGCTGCAGTGGGCGTTCCTGGAGGATGTCGTCGCGCGGATCAAGGTGCCCGAGCTGCGCCGCCAGATCGAGCACAGTCTCGCGCTCCGGATGCGCGATGCAGAGGCCCTGAAGGAGTTGATTTGATGTCAGCCACCGCCGTCCGTGATGTTCAGGCTCCCGTGTTCGATGCAGAGCGGGTCCGGCGCGATTTTCCGATTCTGTCGCGCATCGTGCACGACAAGCCCCTCGTCTATCTCGACAGCGCGGCCTCCGCGCAAATGCCGCTGTCCGTGGTGCGCGCGATCGATGACTACGAGATGCACTCACATGCCAACGTGCACCGCGGCGTGCATGCCCTGAGTGAGGAGGCCACCGCTGCGTATGAAGGCGCGCGCGATCGCGTGCGCCGCTTCCTGCACGCCCACTCGAGCCGGGAGATCATTTTCGTGCGTGGCACGACCGAGGCGATCAACCTCGTCGCACAGTCGTACGCGCGGCCCCGGTTCGGCCCCGGAGATGAGATTCTGATCACGGCACTCGAGCACCACGCGAACATCGTTCCGTGGCAGATGGTGCGTCAGCAGACGGGCTGCTCGCTCGTGGTCGCACCCATCAATCGCCGCGGCGAGCTCGAGCTGGATGAGTTTCTGCGCCGGCTCTCTGCGCGCACGCGCCTTGTTGCCGTGGCGCATGTCTCGAACGCGCTGGGAACGATCCTGCCGGTCGCGGAGATCGTCGCCGCGGCGCGTGCGCGCGGCGTGCCGGTACTGATCGACGGTGCGCAAGCCGTACCGCACCAAACGGTCGACGTGCGCGCGCTGGGCTGCGACTTCTATGCCTTCTCATCGCACAAGCTCTATGGGCCTACCGGAATTGGCGTGTTGTACGGGCGCGAGGCGCTGCTCGCCGAGATGCCGCCCTGGCAAGGCGGCGGCGATATGATCCGCACGGTCACGTTCGAAGAGACCACCTATAACGATCTGCCCTGGAAGTTCGAAGCCGGCACCCCCAACATGTCGGGAGCTGTCGGACTTGCCGCCGCCATCGATTATGTCGAGGGCCTCGGCGTCGAGGCCATTGCAGCGCATGAGCAGCATCTGTTGCAGATGGCGACCGCCGAGCTGCAAAAGATTCCCGGTCTGACGCTGGTTGGAACGGCGGCGCACAAGTCGGCCGTGATCTCCTTCACGCTCGAGGGCATTCACGCCCACGATCTGGGCACGATTCTCGACAGTGACGGTGTCGCCGTGCGCACAGGACATCACTGCGCGATGCCGGTCATGGATTTCTTCGGCGTACCCGCGACGGCACGGGCTTCGTTCGCGATGTACAACACGCGCGATGACGTGCGCCGCCTCGTCGCAGCGTTGCAGAAGGCGCGCGAGGTGTTCGCCTGATGGAATTGAAGGACTTGTATCGCGACGTGATTCTGGATCACAACCGTCATCCCCGAAACTTTGGGCGGCTCGACATGGCCGACGCCGAGGCGCACGGTCACAATCCGCTGTGTGGCGATCGGTTGACGCTCTGGGTGCGCCTCGAAGGCGAGCGCATCGCGGATATCCGGTTCGAGTGCAAAGGCTGTGCCATCTCGACTGCCTCGGCCTCACTCATGAGCGAGGCGGTCAAGGGCAAGGACCGTGAAGCGGTCCGTCATCTCTTTCAGGATGTACACGCCTTGCTCACACAGCAGGACGCCGTGCCCGGCGCCGATCTTGGCAAACTCGCCGCGCTGTCGGGCGTGCGCGAGTACCCTTCGCGCGTCAAGTGCGCGAGTCTGTGCTGGCATACGCTGAACGCCGCACTCGACAAGAACAGCGGCAGCACCGTCTCCACCGAGAATGGCGACGAGGAAGATACGGAGCCCTCGCTGCCAGCCCTGGACCTCTAATGCGCTCACACGAGAACGAGCCTTTTGTCGTGTATCGCGACGTGCGCGCGGTGATGGTGCCGGCGGGCACCGAGGTCAAGCTCACAACCGGACAGGCCGGCTATATCACCCAGGCACTCGGCGGAAGCTTCACGGTCTACGTCGATGGCAACCTCTTTCGCATCGCCGGCGAAGATGCCGAGGCCATTGGCAAGGAAGTCGTGAAGCTGCCGCAGCTGCCTCCGAATGCGACCGAAGACGATGTGCTCAAGATCGTGTGGGATCAGCTTCGGACCTGCTACGACCCGGAGATTCCGATCAACATCGTCGATCTCGGCCTGGTCTACGAATGCAATGTGAAACCCAACGAGGACGGCAGCCGCCTGGTTGAAGTCAAGATGACCTTGACGGCGCCCGGCTGCGGAATGGGCGAGATCCTCGTCGATGATGCCAAGGACAAGATCGAGCGCATTCCCACGGTGCGCGAGGCGCGCGTGGAGCTGGTCTTCGATCCGCCCTGGAACCAGAGCATGATGTCCGAGGCGGCACGCCTGCAGACCGGCATGTTCTAGCCGCAGGGCCTAGGTCCGATGCCCCAGTGGGTGGATGTGTGCGACGCCGCGGCCGTCGGCGATACGGAGCCCTTCGCAGTCGAAGCGGACGGCTTTGCGCTCGTCATCGCACGCTGCGCGGACGGATTCTTTGCGGTGGAGGATCGCTGCACCCATGACGGTGAGCCCCTGGCCGGCGCCGAAGTGGAAGCGTGCGAGATCATCTGCCCGCGCCACGGCGCGCGCTTCTGTATGAAGACCGGCGCCGCGCTCACACCGCCCGCGTACGAGCCGGTGCGCACGTACAAAGTGCGGATGGAAGGCTCTCGCCTGCTCGTTGAAGTCCCCGACTTCTAGGTCTCACTGCGAGCGCCGAAACTCCACGGTCACGCAAGACCTGGTCTTGTTCGCAAAGCAAATCAATTCCGGTCCGCCGCCGCTGACGATCGCATCGGCGAGACGATAAAAACTCCACTGGGGATTCTGATCTACGGGGCAATCGTCTTTTTCCGGAAAGCTTGTATCTGTCGAACTAGTACAAAAGCGCGCAGGTCCGAGAGCATCAATCAGGCGACTGCGGGAAATCCCATTCAGGGGTGAAACGTCCATCCGGATACAAGGGGACACGAAGCCTTTGTCTTTATCGCCACGGCTGGGAACTTCGACCAGGCACTCACGCAGGGTCTGCAGTAACTGCTTGTGTGCGTCGTCGTTGCGATAGTTACCGGCGGGCGTCTTGCAGGCGGCCAGAGCAGCAGCCACCAGGACGGGAGTTACGAACAGAAGCCGCAGGTAACGGGAGATCACCAGCCGATGATACCAGTCGTGCGCTGGCAGAACTCGCCCCGCTTACAATGTCAGAAGGCTGGCGTTGCCCCCGAGCGCGGCGGTGTTCGTGGTCACGGTCTGCTCCGTCGCGAATCGCGCGAGATAATGTGGCCCCCCTGCCTTGGGACCCGTGCCCGAGAGGCCGCAGCCGCCGAAAGGCTGGACGCCCACGACCGCTCCGATCATGTTGCGATTCACATAGACGTTGCCGACGCGCGCACGCGCGGCCACTGCCTGCGCGACGCTGTCGATGCGGGTATGCACGCCCAGTGTCAGGCCATAGCCCATCCGATTGACGGTCTCGATGAGACTGTCGAGATCGCGTGCGCGATAGCGCACGACGTGGACGATGGGTCCGAAGACCTCCCTCTCGAGCCCCTGCAGGGATGGGATCTCTACCGCGAGCGGTGCGAAAAAACGTCCCGACGCAAGTCCGCGCGGCAGCGCCACCCGATGCTGCCAGGCGGCCCCTTTGCTCACGCGAGCCGCGTGCGACTCGAGGACCTGCAGCGCCTCTGCGTCAATGACCGGCCCCAGATCGGTCGCGAGCAGCGCCGGATCACCGATCACGAGCTCGTCCATGTAGCCCGCCAGAAGCTCGAGCACCCGCGGCGCGACTTCCTCCTGCAGCACGAGCGCACGCAGCGCGGAGCAGCGCTGGCCCGCGCTGTTGAAACCAGAGGCCACCACATCCGGCACGACCTGCTCCGGCAGTGCCGAGCTGTCGACCACCATGATGTTGATGCCGCCCGTCTCTGCGATCAGGGTACCGATCGCTCCGCTTCGCCCGGCGAGACTGCGCTCGATGAGACGAGCGGTTTCGGTCGAGCCGGTGAAAGCGACGCCGGCGAGACGCGCATCGCGCGTGAGCGCCGCACCGACGCTGCCTCCGTCCCCCGGGAGAAAATGCAGGACCTCCGCGGGCACGCCTGCCGCGTGCAGGATCTCGATGGCGAGGGCCGCCGTCAGGGGCGTCTGCTCAGCGGGCTTGGCAATGACTGCGTTTCCGGCGGCGAGCGCCGCGCTCACCTGTCCGGTGAAAATGGCGAGCGGGAAATTCCAGGGACTGATGCAGGCAAAGACCCCGCGGCCGCGCAGGCGCAGGATGTTTCGCTCACCGGTCGGTCCGGGCAGTAAGGCCTCCTCGCCGAACTGCGTGCGTGCGCGCATCGCGTAGTAACGCAGGAAATCGACGGCCTCGCGCACCTCTGCGATGCCATCGGGGAGCGTCTTGCCCGCCTCGAGCACACAGCGTGCGATGAGCTCACCGCGGCGTTCCTCGAACAGCTCGGCCGCGCGCTCGAGGATGGCCGCGCGCTGGTCGGCGGTGCGCATATCCCACGCGGGCTGCGCCGCAACCGCACTCGCAAGTGCTCGCTCGACATCCTCGACCGTCGCTTGCCTGACCGAGCCGACGATCCGATTCTCATCGGCCGGGGATCGCAGTGTGAGCTCCGGGCCGCTGCCCGCTCGTCCGGCAATCAGCGCACTCGCGTGCCAGATTCGCGCGGCCGCTTTTTCGCAAGCCTGTTTGAGCGCGAGCAGCTCCGCCCCATCGGCGAGGTTCACGCCCTTCGAGTTGCGGCGCTCGGGCTCATACAGCCGAGCGGGCTCGACGATGCGGGGATGGGCGGCCGGACGCACCTGATCGACCTCTTGCACCGGATCGATGACGACTTCCGACGCAGGCAAGCGGGCATCGACGATGCGATTGACGAAAGAGGTGTTCGCGCCGTTCTCGAGCAGACGGCGCACGAGATAGGGCAACAGATCCTCGTGCGGACCCACGGGGGCATAGACGCGGCACGCATAACCGGAGTCCTTGCCGCCGAGCACCTGCGCGTAGAGTTCCTCGCCCATGCCGTGCAGGCGCTGGAACTCGAAAGCGCTCGGGTCGCGTCCCAGAAGCTCCTGAATGTAGGCGACGGTATGGGCGTTGTGCGTCGCGAACTGCGGATAGATGACATCGGCCGAGCTTGCCAGGAGGCGTGCGCAGGCGAGATACGACACGTCCGTGTTCTGCTTGCGCGTGAACACCGGATAGCCGGCAAGCCCACGCTCCTGCGCGCGCTTGATCTCGCTGTCCCAGTAGGCTCCCTTGACCAACCTGACCGTGATTCGGCGATTGAGCTCGCGCGCGCGGGCTGCGAGCCACTCGAGGACGGCGTGGGCCCGCTTCTGATACGCCTGCACGGCAAGACCAAAACCGACGTAGCCTGCCGTCGCCTCACTTGCCAGGATGCGATCGATCAAAAGCAAGGACAGCTCGAGCCGGTCGGCCTCTTCCGCATCGACCGTGAGACCGATGCCCGCCGAGCGTGCGCCCTCAACCAGCGCCTGGACGCGCGGCGTCAGCTCGGCCAGCACGCGCTCGCGCTGCGCAGGCTCGTACCGCGGGTGCAGCGCCGAAAGCTTCACCGAGATGCTCGGACGGGCCACTGCCGCTACGGATGAACTGACATGTCGCCCGATGGCCGCGATGGCATCGCGATACTTCTCGAAGTAACGCTCCGCATCCGGGCCGGTGATCGCCGCCTCGCCGAGCATGTCGAAGGAATAGCGATACGCGCGCTCGCGTGATCCCTGCGAGCGCTCGAGCGCCTCCTCGATCGTGCGTCCCATGACGAACTGATGTCCGAGGATACGCATCGCCTGACGCAGGGCCGAGCGGGCCACCGGCTCCCCGATCCGGCTTGCGAGCCGGCCGAGCCAGCTGCGCATCGAGCCCACCTCACGACGGTCGATCTCGACCAGGCGTCCCGTGAGCATCAGGCCCCAGGTCGAAGCGTTGACGAGCAGGGAGTCGCTGTCTCCGAGGTGCTCCTCCCAGGAACCAGCGCTGATTTTGTCGGCGATGAGTCGATCGGCGGTCTCAGCATCGGGAATGCGCAGCAGCGCCTCCGCGAGGCACATGAGAATGACGCCTTCGCGCGTGGCGAGGTGATACTCGCGCAGCAACGCATCGAGGCCGCTTCCGCTCGGACGTGCCTCGCGGACCGCCTCGACGAGCCGCAGCGCGCGCTCCTGCACGGCGGAGCGCTGCGCTCCCTCGAGTCGAGCCCGATCTGCAAGCCGGCGCACCACGGACTCCTCGGAGGCCAGATACTGCTTGTTGATGGCGCGGCCCACGGCCGAATCGAGTTGCTCGGCATCGGGCACAACGAAGACGATGGATGAGCTCGCTGGCGTCATGCGGGCACGTGCTTACCGATTGTGCGTGCGGCGCTCGAGGCCACCTGGAGCGAGAAGGGTGTGAAGTTGGTGTCGCGATCGAAATAGTCTTCCTGCTCGGCGCGCTTCAGGAAGCCCACGATCTGGTACGTGATCGGCGTGGAGATGATCTCCCAGGAGGTCTTGAGCACATACTGCGTGATCATGACCGTCATCAGTTGGTCCGCCGTCCAAAGTCCCACGAAGGCGATCGAATAGAAGAGTGCCGAATCCACCAGCTCTCCGCACGCCGTCGAGCTGATGGTTCGTGTCCACAGATAACGTCCCTTCGTCCAGACCTTCATTCTCGCGAGCACGTAGCTGTTCACGAACGAGCCGCACCAGAAAGCGATGATCGAGGCGGCGATGATGCGCGGCGTATTGCCGAAGATCGTCTCAACCGCCGCCTGCTTGTCGCGCCAGAAGTCCGCGGGCGGCAGATGCACGATGACCGCGGACATCACCGCGGCGAAGATGAGCGCGGCAAATCCGGCCCAGACCACCCGTCGGTCGCGCGCATAGCCATAGACCTCGGTCAGGATGTCGCCGAAGAAGTAGGAGATGGGAAAGAACAGCACTCCTGCCACGAAGGTGACGGCGCCGATTCCCGGCACGTGCACGGTCGAGACCTTTGCCGGTCCGATGAGGTTCGCGCACAGGAGCACGGTCACGTAGGCGCCGAGGATCAGATCGTAGAACTTATAGTTCTTCTTAACGCCCGCAGGACCCTGCTCCATGGGCGCGAGTATAATTGGGGTCACGGTTCGAGGGTTGAATATCCGTGAAATCGAGTCTGATCGAGCGATTGCAGACCCAGCTTGCGCAGCTGCGCGAGCAGGGCCTGTACAAGAGCGAGCGCGTGCTGGAGAGCCCGCAGTCGGGCGTGGTCCGCACCGGCGAGCGCGAGGTCATCAATCTCTGCGCCAACAATTACCTCGGGCTCGCCAATCATCCGGCGGTGCGCGAAGCGGCCCACCGAGGCCTCGATCGCTTCGGCTACGGCATGGCTTCAGTACGCTTCATCTGCGGCACGCAAAGCGTGCACAAGCAGCTGGAGAGCCGACTGAGCCGCTTCCTCGGGACCGAAGACGCCCTGCTCTACTCCTCCTGCTTCGATGCCAACGGTGGATTGTTCGAGACGTTGCTCGATGAGCAGGACGCCGTGATTTCCGATGCGCTCAACCATGCGAGCATCATCGACGGCATCCGTCTGTGCAAGGCACAGCGTCTGCGCTATGCCAACAACGACATGAATGAGCTCGAGAGCTGTCTTAAGCAGGCCGCGGGTGCGCGCACGCGCCTCATCGCGACGGACGGCGTCTTCTCCATGGATGGCATCATTGCCAACCTGCGTGGCATCTGTGATCTCGCCGAGCGCTACGATGCGCTGGTGATGGTCGCTCTCACCTCACCAGCGCATCGTAGCGCTCGCGCGCTACACACGCCACGCAGTCACCATGCTATCCATCGAGAAACACCTCCGTTCGATGATGAGACGCGTGCGCGCACGCCCTGCTTAAACAGCTCTCAGCTCATTCATTCGTTTTCATAGCGCAACCCTCCTTGCACAACACCTCAACTCCATTTAGCGCATCCCCCCTCACGCACTCTCACACACCTCTCCAGCCTCTTCTCCCCCCTCGATAGCTACGGCTTCGGCATGGCCTCGGTGCGCTTCATTTGCGGGACGCAGAGCGTGCACAAGGACCTCGAGAAGCCGCTGGCCACTTCCTCGGAAACCGACGACAGCATCCTCTATTCGAGCTGCTTCGATGCCAACGGCGGGCTGTTCGAAACGCTGCTCGATGAGCACGATGCCGTCATCAGCGACGAGCTCAACCATGCGAGCATCATCGACGGCATCCGCCTGTGCAAGGCGAAGCGTTACCGCTATCGCAATAACGACATGGCGGATCTCGAGGAAGCTGCTAAGCAGGCGCGCGGGGGCGCGCTTCACGCCTCATCGCCACCGACGGCGTGTTTTCCATGGACGGCATTATCGCCAACCTGCGCGCCATCTGCCGCTCTCGCCGACCGCTACGGGGCGCTGGTCATGGTCGACGATTCGCATGCCGTCCGGCTTCATGGGCGCGCGCGGACGCGGCACCCCCGAGCTCTGCGGCGTCGCCGAGCGCGTCGACATTCTTACCGGCACGCTCGGCAAGGCGCTCGGGGGCGCCAGCGGCGGATACACCGCGGCGCGCAGGGAAATCATCGAGCTGGCTGCGGCAGCGTTCGCGGCCCTATCTGTTTTCCAACAGCATGCCGCCGGTCGTTGCCGCGGCGTCAGCCTGCGCGTGCTCGATCTGCATCGACGAAGGCCCCGAGCTGCGCGACGCACGCTGATGGCGAACGCACGGCGCTTCCGATCAGGGCTGAGCGCCGCGGGATTCGACCTCGTGCCCGGCGAGCATCCGATCATTCCGGTCATGCTGGGCGATGCAGCGCTCGCGAGCCGCATGGCCGAGCGACTGCTGCAGCAGGGCGTGTATGTCATCGGGTTTTCCTTTCCGGTCGTGCCGAGGGGCAGGCGCGCATCCGCACGCAGATGAGCGCGGCGCACACGCCGCAGCAGATCGATCGGGCCGTTGCGGCGTTCGCGAACGTCGGCCGCGAGCTCGGGAGTGATCCATCATGAAGGCATTGGCAAGAAAGAAGCCGCTCCGGGCATCTGGATGGAGGACGTTCCGGAGCCCGAAGTCGGTCACAACGACGTGATGATCGAGATCGGCAAGACCGCGATCTGCGGCACCGACATGCACATCTAGAAGTGGGACGAGTGGGCGCAGAAGACCATTCCGGTCCCGATGCACGTCGGCCACGAATATTTCGGCCACATCGTCGAGGTCGGCCAGGAGGTGCGCGGACTCGCGATCGGCGACCGCGTCTCGGGTGAGGGGCACATCACCTGCGGCTACTGCCGCAACTGCCGCGCCGGCCGCCGCCATCTGTGCCGCAACACCGTCGGCGTCGGCGTGAATCGCGAGGGCGCGTTCGCGCGAGTATCTGTCGATTCCCGGCGTTCAACGCTTTCAAGATGCCGGATGAGATCTCCGACGATCTCGCCTCCATCCTCGATCCCTTCGGCAACGCGACGCACACCGCTCTCGCCTTCAATCTGGTCGGCGAGGACGTGCTCATCACCGGTGCCGGGCCGATCGGCATCATGGCGACGGCGATCGCCCGCTTCGTCGGCGCGCGCCACGTCGTGATCACCGACGTCAACGACTACCGCCTCGACCTCGCGCGGCGCATGGGCGCGACGCCGCGCGATCAATGTCACGCGTGAGTCACTCGACGAGACCATGCGCGAGCTCGGCATGCAGGAAGGCTTCGATGTCGGGCTGGAGATGTCGGGCATGCCGCGGCCTTTCGCGAGATGCTGCGCACCATGAACCACGGCGGCAAGATCGCGATGCTCGGCATCCCGCCAGGTGAGACCGCGATCGACTGGAACCAGGTCATCTTCAAGGGCCTCGAGTCAAGGGCATCTATGGCCGCGAGATGTTCGAGACCTGGTACAAGATGGCAGCCTGCTGCAGAGCGGCTTGCCGCTCGACGCCGATCATCACCCATCATTTCCTGGTCGCAGGAGTTCGAGGACGGCTTTCAAACCATGGAGTCCGGAAAATCGGCAAGGTCATCCTCGACTGGTCGACGCTCTAGGCTACTGCGCGGTGCAAAAGCAGTAGGCGTACAGCCGGTTCGGCACACTGAAGCGGCTCAAGCGCTCGACTTCCTGCTTGAGGGGATCCAGACGCAGCGCGAGCTGCGCGCCGAGGCGCGCATCGCGATCATGGCCGAACACGGCCTCAACGGCCCACGCCTTCACTTGCAGGGCAAGGGACTGCGCCCAGGAGAGCTCGGGCTCGATGAAATCGACCTTGTATTCGCTCACCTTGGCACGGCTCGCCGCGGCCTTCACCGCGTCATCGAAGCTGCCGAGGTGATCCACGAGTCCGTATTTGATCGCATCCGCACCCGCCCAGACGCGCCCCTGCGCGATCGCATCGACTTCGGCGCGGGTCTTGTGCCGGCCGGCGGAGACGCGGGCCAGAAATTCATCGTACCCATGCTCGACCGTCGACTGCAGCAAGGTGCGAGCCTCATCGGACAGCGGCCGATCGAGGCGCAGCTGACCTGAGAGCGGGGTCGTGCCGACCCCATCGACGCTCACGCCGACCTTGCTCAAGGTCCGGTTGACCGTCGGAATGACCGCAAAAATGCCGATCGATCCCGTGATCGTCGCCGGGCTCGCCCAGATCTCATTCGCCGGAGCGGAAATGTAGTAGCCGCCCGAGGCCGCGAGGTTACTCATCGACACGACGACCGGCTTGCCCGCCGCCTCGAGCGCCCTGATCTCGCGATAGATCTCCTCCGAGGCCTGAACGCTCCCCCCGGGACTGTCGACGCGCAAGACGACGGCCCGAACCTTGTCATCGAGGCGCGCCTGCCGGATCAGATGCGAGGTGGATTCGCCTCCCACGGAGCCGGGCGGCTGGTTACCATCGAGAATCTCGCCCTCCGCGACGATGACGCCGATGCGCGTGCGGTCGCGCCGTCCGAGCGCGTTCTGTGCGTGGACGACCCGCACGTAGTCCTGATGGGAGACCTGGCGAAACGAGCCGCTCGAGTCGTCCTTGCTGGCAAGTTCGCTCAGCCGCTGCTCGACTTCGAGCTTCGACTTGAGCCCCGTGACCAGGTGGGCCGCGAGCGCAACCTGTGCTGTCGCACCCTTCGCTGCCGTGGTCGTCTGCGGCAGTGTGTCGATGTATGCGCTGATGGCGTCGGGCTTCATGCCGCGGCTTGTGCCGACCGCACTTTGATAGTTGGACCACAGCGCATTCAAATACGCGAGACTCTCCTCGCGGTCCTGCGGCGACATGTTGTTGCGCGTGTAAGTCTCCACCGCGCTCTTGTAGGCGCCGACGCGAAAGACATTCACGTCCACGTCCACCTTGTCGAGCGCATCCTTGAAGAACATGCGCCAGCGCCCGTAGCCATCGATGAGCACGAAGCCGAGCGGATCGAGATAGATCTCATCGGCCTGCGCCGCAAGGTAATACTGATCGCGCAGGAAGGTGGTGCCGTAGGCAATCACCTTCTTGCCGCTCTTGCGGAACTCCTTCAAAGCGCGCGAAAGCTCCTCGAGCGTCGGCTGACCACCGGCACCGGTGAGGTTGTCCAGATCAAGTGCCAGCACGCGGATGCGACGGTCGGTCGCTGCCGCGCGGATGGCATCGATCAGATCCCACACCAGCGTCTCCGGCCGGTCTTTCGCCGCGTGCCTGCGCGACGGCGCGCTCGAGGGGATCGCCCGATAACTGCTCGACCAGCTGACCTTCGGGAGCCACGACCAGCGCGGCCCGATCCGGCACACTCGGAATGGAGCCGCGCAAGGCACCGATGACGACGCCAAACAGCGCGAGCAGAAGCAGCAGGTGCAGGAACCTGCGCAAGCCATCGAGACCGCGCCACGTGGCGCCGAGGATCGAGCGAACCCTGGACATAAGCTCTTTCGAAGGTCTCTAGACCTTCTCCTCGATGCGTGCCGCCTTACCCGACAAATCGCGCAGGTAGTAAAGCTTGGCGCGCCGCACGCTGCCACGGCGCTTGATCGCGATGTCGCTGATCGCGGGGCTGTGCGTTTGAAACACGCGCTCGACGCCCTCGCCGTGCGAGATCTTGCGCACGGTGAAAGACGAGTTGAGCCCGCGATTGCTCTTGGCGATCACCACGCCCTCATAGGCCTGCACGCGCTCGCGATCGCCCTCGGTGACTTTCACCTGCACGACGACCGTATCACCCGGCTTGAAGTCCGGGACCTGACGCGTCATGCGCGCCTTCTCGATGTCCTCAACGATCTTGCTCATGGCCTTCACCCTCACGTATCCGTTCGCCGCCTGCGCGCGCGGCCAGAAATTCGTTGAGCACGCGGCTCGCCTGCGGAGCAAGACCGTGCTCGATGATCAAATCCGGACGCCGCATCCACGTGCGCGCCACCGACTGCTGCTCGCGCCAGCGCTGCACGTCGGCATGGTTGCCCGACAGCAGAACGGGCGGCACATCGACACCCTCGAACACTTCGGGGCGCGTGTACTGCGGCCACTCGAGCAGCCCCTCGGCGAAGGACTCCTCGATGCTCGAGCGCTCATCACCGAGCGCACCCGGCAACAGTCGAGCCACCGCATCGATGACGACCAGCGCCGGGAGCTCCCCGCCGCTCAGCACGTAGTCCCCGATCGACAGCTCGAAATCCACCTCGCGCGTCACGATGCGCTCATCGAGCCCCTCGTAGCGGCCTGCAATCAAAAGCAGCCCCGGCAGCTGCGCGAACGAGCGCGCGCGCTGCTGCTCGAACCGCTCGCCCTGTGCCGACAGATACACGCACGGGCTGCCGGCCGGAAGGCGCGCTCGGGCCGCGCGGATCGCGGCGGCCATCGGCTCGGGCTTGAGCACCATCCCCGGACCGCCCCCGTAGGGCCGATCATCGACCGTCCGATGCGCATCCTGGGCATGCGAGCGCAGATCCTCCGTGCCCACGACCAGAAGGCCGCGCTCGATCGCCCGACCCAGAATGCCGAAGGCGACCGCCTCGCGCAGCATCTGGGGGAAAAGGGTCACGACCTCGATCTGCACGGCGATGCTCCGGCCTACTCCAGCTCCGCGGGCCAATCCACCAAGATCAAACCCGCGGCCAGGTCGACCTTGCGCAGGTGGGCGGGCGTTGCCGGCACCCAGTGCTGCCGCGCGCCCTGCACCACCATGACTGCATTGCCCGGAGCCTCGACGAAGTGCTGGACAACACCGAGCGCCTCGTCCGCAAGGTTCACGACTCGCAGCCCGATCAGATCGGCGCGATAAAACTCCCTCTCACCCGGCGCCGGCAGCTCCGCGCGCGCAACCTCCACGTACGCTCGGCACAGCGCGGCTGCCGCATCGCGGTCCGTGACGCCGACGAGCCGTGCCACGAGCCCGCGACCCTGCACGCGACCCTCGGCCAGCCGGTGCGCGGCGCGCTCGCCGCTCTCGAGCCGCACGCTCCAGCTTCGATACCCGAGCAGGGCCTCGGGCGGAACCGTGAAAGACTGGACGTGCATCCAACCACTCACTCCGAAAGGAGCGCCGATGCGCCCCAGCTCGATCCAGTCCACCGTCAGGCGGCGGTGGCCTGCTTGCGGTAGGACTTCACGAGCGCGCGCACCCGCTCGGACGGCTGCGCGCCCTTACCCACCCAGTAATCGATGCGGGGCAGATCGAGCTTGAGTTTGGGCTCGCCGCGACGCGCGACGGGGTTGAAAAAACCCACCATTTCCAGGCTCGGACCGCCCTGGCGCTTGCGGTGGTCCGTCACGACGAGGTGAAAAAAGGGCTGATTCCGCGCGCCACGGCGCGTCAGGCGAATCGTAACCATGGGTGTCTGCTTCGGCCTAGGGCCTATCCAAAAAGAGCGCGGATTCTACGCAAATAGCCGTCAATTATCTAATTCGCTTAGGAGCCTGGGAAGCCCGGCGGCATCCCGCCCCGAAAGGCGCTCATCATGCGCTTGAGCCGGTTGCCCTTCATGCTCTTCATCATCCGCTGCATCTCCAGGAACTGCTTGAGCAGCCGATTCACGTCCTGCACCTGAACGCCGGCTCCGCGGGCAATGCGCCGTCGGCGTGAGCCATCGATGATGCCCGGCTGGCGCCGCTCGGAGGGGGTCATGGAGTTGATGATGGCGATCTGGCGACGTACCTGGCCGTCGCCCTGATCCGCCGACAGGCCGCGCTGGGTCGCCGCAGCCGGCAGCTTGTCGAGGAGCGCCCCGAGCCCCCCCATCTTCTGTAACTGCTCGAGCTGGCCTCTGAGGTCTGACATGTCGAACCCCTTGCCGGCCGCCACCTTGCGAGCGAGTCGGGCGGCTTCCTGGGTATCGACCTGCTTTTGAACCTGCTCGACGAGCGCCACCACATCGCCCATCCCGAGGATGCGCGAAGCCATGCGCTCCGGATCGAAGGGCTCGAGCGCCTCGGGCTTCTCGCCGACACCCAGGAACACGATCGGCTGGCCGGTAATCTCGCGCACCGAAAGCGCGGCACCGCCGCGGGCGTCACCGTCCGCCTTGGTGAGGATGACGCCCGAGAGGGCGAGCGCGGCGCTGAAGGCCCGGGCGGCATTGACCGCATCCTGGCCCGCCATGGCATCGACCACGAACAAGCGCTCGTTGGGACTCACCGCCGCGTCGATGGCGCGGACTTCATCCATCATGACCTCATCGACGTGCAGACGGCCTGCCGTGTCGATGAGGAGCACGTCGAAGACCCCGCGCCGCGCCTGATCCAGAGCGCTGCGCGCGATGTCGGGTGGCGCCTCGCTCGCCTGCGCCGGGAAATACTCCGCACCCACCTGCTGCGCCAGTCGCTCCAGCTGCAACATGGCGGCGGGACGGCGCACATCGGTACTCACGACGAGGACACGCTTGCGCTGCTCGATGAGCCAGCGCGCGAGCTTTGCCGCAGTCGTGGTCTTGCCGGCGCCCTGAAGGCCTGCGAGAAGCACGATGATCGGAGGCTGCGCACGCAGGCTGAACCCGGCGCGTGCCCCTCCCATGAGCGCCGCCAGCTCCTTGTGGAGGATCCCGACGAAGGCCTGACCCGGAGTCAGGCTCGAGGCCACCTCCGCCCCCAGGGCCTGCACCTTGACGGCTTCGATGAAGCGCTTGACGACCGGCAGCGCCACGTCGGCTTCGAGCAGCGCAATGCGAACCTCGCGCAGCGTGTCGGCGACGTTCTCCTCCGTGATGCGCCCGCGCCCGCGAAGGGCATCGACCGTGCGGGTCAGGCGCTGCGTCAGACCATCGAACACGGCTCGGCTCTCACTGCGGGGAAGATCACGCGATTATAGTGGCGCGCCGTGCCCGGACCATCGTACCCACCAGCCGAGGGACTGACGCCTTGAGCCAAGCACCGACCCCCATGCTCCTTCTGCTGCTCTTTGGCCTGCTCGCAGTGATCGCGTTCTCCTCCGGCACCGAGGTGGCGCTGCTTTCGGTGAACCGCTACCGGGTCCGGCACCGGGCACAGGTCGGTCACGGCACCGCCAAAGTGCTCGAGCGGCTGCTGCAGCGGCCCGATGACTGGCTCGGCGTGAATCTGGTGATTCTCGCGGCCGCGAGCGTATTTGCCTCGCAGGCCGCGACGATCATCGCGCAGCGAACCCACCTGCACTTCGCACTGACGCTGACCGGCGTCGCGCTCACGATCGTGATGATCGTTTTCGGCGAGCTCGCACCGAAGATCTTCGGGGCGACGCATTCCGAGTCGGTGGCGTTGAGCTCGGCCTATATCTACCGTGCACTCGTGGTGAGCGCTCGTCCGATCCTGTGGCTGACGAGCCGCACCGCGTACGGCTTTCTGCGCCTCTTCGGCATCGTGCGCTCCTCCCGCGATGCGCATGGCCTCAGTACCGAGGAGCTGCGGATCGTCGTGGCCGAAGCCGGATCGATGGTGCCCGCCCGTCACCGCCAGATGCTGCTCTCGATCCTTGATCTCGGCCAGGTGACGGTGAACGACATCATGATCCCCCGGCAGGAGATCAGCGGTATCGACATGGCCGAAAGCTGGGAGGACATTCTCGATCAGCTGCGCCTCACTCCGCACACGCGGCTGCCGGTCTTCGACGGCGAGCTCGACAACCTCGTCGGCATTCTGCACATGAAGCGCGTGGCCCAGGAGCTGGCACGCGATACCCTGACCCGCGAGCGGCTGCTTGAGATCGCGCGCAGCCGCGAGCCGTACTTCGTGCCGGAGGGAACCTCGCTCGCAGTCCAGCTCTCGCACTTTCAGCGCAACCGGCGCCGGCTCGCCTTCGTGGTGGATGAGTACGGCGATATCGAGGGGCTCGTGACCCTGGAGGACATCCTCGAGGAGATCGTCGGCGAGTTCACGACCGATCCGGCCACCGTGACGCACAAGGACGTGCATGCGGTGAAGCCGGGCACGTTCATCGTCAATGCCAGCGCAACCATCCGCGCACTCAATCGTGCGATGCAGTGGCAGCTGCCGACGGATGGCCCGAAGACGCTCAACGGGTTGCTGCTCGAGCGCCTGGAGACGATACCGGAGCCGGGCACGGCCTTGCGCGTGGGGAACTACACGTTCGAGGTTCTGCAGATCGCCGACAACGCGATCCGCACCGTGCGCGTGCACACGGCACCCACGCTCTAATCCAATGCGGCCGCGAGCGCGTCCGCCACCCGCGTGACGAGCCGCACGTCGAGTCCTTCGAGGGGACGGCGCGGCGCATTGTCCTTCGGCACGATCGCGCGACGAAACCCCTGCTTCTGCGCCTCACGCAGTCGCTCCTCGCCGTAGGCGACCGGCCGTACTTCTCCGGTCAACCCGAGCTCCCCGAATGCGATCAAAGAGCGATCGAGCGGGCGATCCTTGAGACTCGATGCGAGCGCCAGCACGACCGGGAGGTCCCAGCCGGTGTCGCTGATCTGCATACCCCCGACGACGTTGACGAATACATCGTGCTCCTGCAGCGAAACCGCGGCGTGGCGGTTGAGCACCGCGAGGAGCATGGCCACGCGGTTCGCATCGAGTCCCTGTGCGATGCGGCGCGGTGCCCCGAAGCGCATGCGATCGACCAGTGCCTGCAGCTCGATGAGGAGCGGTCGACCCCCTTCGCGCGTGACGGTGACGATGCTCCCCGCCGCGGGCTCCGCCGCGCGGGCGAGGAAGATCGCAGCCGGATTGCGCACTTCCTTGAGCCCGGTCTCCGTCATCGCAAAGAAGCCCAGCTCGTTGACGGCGCCGAAGCGGTTCTTCGTGGCACGGACGATCCGGTAGCGGCTGGCCAGCTCGCTCTCGAAATAAAGCACAGTGTCCACGAGGTGCTCGAGGATGCGTGGGCCGGCAATCGTCCCCTCCTTCGTCACGTGGCCGATGATGACCACCGCCGTCCCGGTCGACTTGGCGAACCGGACGAGCTCCGCCGTGCACTCCCTCAGCTGAGAAACCGCGCCGGCGCTGGCTACGACCGATGCGCAGTGCATCGTTTGGATGGAGTCCACGACCAAAAGCACAGCTCGCGCCTGGGCAGCCTGGTTGAGGATGGATTCGACCTCGGTTTCAACGAGCAGCCCCAGCCGATCGGCGCTCACGCTCAACCGGTGCGCACGCAAAGTGATTTGCGGCGCGGACTCCTCGCCGCTGGCGTACAGGACCTGCGCGTCTGACGCGGCATGCGCCGCGACCTGCAGCAGAAGTGTGGACTTACCGATGCCGGGATCACCGCCGATGAGCGTGACCGAGCCCGCGACGAGCCCGCCGCCGAGAACCCGATCGAGCTCGCCTTGACCCGTGCTGATGCGCCCCGTGGCTGCCGATGCGCCGGTGCCCAGCCTTTGCGGTGCAGAGGACGGACGGGGTGTGACGACCCGCGCTGCGCTGCGCTGCTCGAGCGTGTTCCACTCAGAGCAGTGCGGACACTGCCCCTGCCATTTCGGCGTTTGACCGCCGCAGCTCTCGCAAACGAACACGGATGGGGCCGGCTTGGGCATCGATGAGTGTGACGGACGGGGTGCGATCCGTCTCCGAGTTGGCTAGGATGCGCGCGCAGCACATCACCCGTACTGGCGCAACGGGCTGGCGAGACGGGCGGTTTGTGACCAGACGCTCGGACAGCTTCCGCTACAATGCTAGCGTATGCGGCTTGCGAAGTGGGGGCCCGGCCGCAGGAGGTCGATGCGGCCACCTGGGCGAGGGGAGCACGGTTTGCTTCAGCGTGATCACAGTCGCGTCGGATTCTTCGGCCTCCGGCGCACTGCCAGCAGCAACTGCAGTGTGACGTACTTCACACTTTGCGCCCATCGCTTGATGGGTGCTGGACGATGATCGCCCGCGGCAAGTTGCGGGTCGTCGGGCAGACCGACACCGGCAAGGTGCGCGAGCACAACGAGGACACGATCGCCTTCGATTCGGAGATCGGCCTGCTCGTACTCGCGGATGGCATGGGCGGATACAACGCCGGCGAGGTCGCAAGCGGTATCGCCGTCAAGACCATCGTCAATCTGGTACGCGAGTCGGTCGAGCGGGAGGACATGCGCGTGCAGGACCGGGAAAGCGGCATGTCCCGCCCGAGCATCATCCTGCGCGATGCCATTCATCGCGCGAACAAGATCATCTATCAAACGGCCAAAACGCAGCCGCAGTGCGAGGGAATGGGCACCACGGTGGCGAGCGCCCTCTTCTTCGACAACAGGATCGCGATCGCCCACGTCGGAGACTCACGGCTCTACCGCCTGCGCGATGACAAGTTTGAACAGGTCACGATGGATCACTCCCTGCTGCAGGAACTGGTCGATCGTGGTTTCTACTCGGCGGAAGAAGCCCAGCGCGCCGCAAATAAGAACTACGTCACACGGGCGCTCGGGGTCGAGCCGAACGTCGAAGTGGAGGTCCAGGAGGTGCCGGTGCAGAAGGGCGACTACTACATAGTCTGCTCGGACGGCCTTTCGGACATGGTAGAAGATGACGACATTCACTTAACCATCAGTACCTTTGGTGCTAATCTGGATACGGTCGCTAAGCAGTTGATTCAGTTGGCGAATGATAATGGGGGTCGTGACAACGTGTCCGTCGTCATGGCTCACGTCGTGGATACGTTTCCGGCCAACAAGGGCCTACTCGACAAGCTTTTGGGCTGGTTGGGCTGACAGAAGAGGCGAATATGGCAAGGTTAGTGCTGAGCCTGGAAAGTCAAGTGATGGCCGAATACAACATGAACAAGGAGCGCTACACGATCGGCCGGCTCCCGGACAACGATATCCGCATCGACAATGGGGCGGTCAGCGGGCATCACTCCCTGATCATCAACATCCTCAACGATTCGTTCCTCGAGGATCTCAACAGCACCAACGGCACCTACGTCAACGGCAAGCTCATCAAGAAGCATGCCTTGCAGCACAGCGACGTCATCACGGTAGGCCACCATCAGCTGCGCTTCGTCGAGGACGATGAGGCTCAGGACGAGTTCGAAAAGACGATGGTGATCCAGCCGTCCGCGCGACCGGTCGAAAAGGTGCGCAACGCGCGCGAGGTCGTCGAGCAAGTGGCGCCGGCAGCCGCGGCCGTGACCTCTGCGTCGGGGAAACATCGCTCACTCGCTGACGGCCACGCCGCCGTCAAGAAGGCGAAGCTGCAGGTGCTCTCGGGCGCCTTCGCAGGCCGCGAGCTCGAACTCAACAAGGCGTTGACGACGCTCGGGCGTCCGGGCGTGCAGGTGGCTGCCATCACACGCCGCGCAGATGGCTACTTCATCGTCCACGTCGACAGCGACAAGGAAAACAACTTCCCGCTGGTCAATGGCTCACCGATCGGGTCGGGGGCCACGCGCCTTGCAGATAACGACGTGATTCAGCTTGCAGGCGTCAAGATGGGGTTCTTCGAGAGCTGAGTTTGGCCGAGACCCGTCATACCGGCGGCTGTCTGTGCGGCGCGCTTCGCTATGAGCTGACGGGTGAACCTCGGGGATCCGGGTATTGCTGCTGCAGCGACTGCCGTAAGGCTTCGGGATCCGGCTTCATTCCATTCATGAATTTCGGGAGCAGCGCGGTGCGCATCAGCGGGACTGTGCGGCAGTCCATCGTGCAATCCATTCGCGGCTCCGAAGCGGTGCGCAATCATTGCGCGAACTGCGGCGGACTCGTCTTTGGCGGACGGATCGGCGAGGATGACTCGTACACGATCTATGCGGGCTCGCTCGATGATCCGAGCTTCTTCAAGCCCGCCATCGCCATCTTCACCCGCAGCCGACCTGCGTGGGTGATCCTGCCTGAGGGTCTCAAGCTCTTCGAGACGATGCCGGGCTGAAAGCTCCGGACCTCAGATGAACTCGTGCGGAACGCGTTGTCGCACACCGCACAGGAGCTCATAGGAGATCGTCCCAGCATGGGCTGCGATCTCATCGACAGGCAGACCGGATCCCCAAAGGGTGCAGCGCGTCCCTACCGCCATCTGCGGCAGATCCGTGACATCGACCGCGATCATGTCCATGGACACTCTACCGACCAAGGGTGCGCGCCGGCCCTCAATGAGTACGGGCGTACCGCTCGGCAAACTTCGAAGGACACCATCTCCATAGCCGCCGGCCACGATCGCGACACGGGAGCGACGGCTCGCAGACCAGGCGCCGCCGTAGCCCACGCACTCGCCGGCTTCCACGACCCGGACGGTGATGACGCTGCTCTCCAGCGTCATGGCGGGTCGAAGCCCGAGGCTTTCTGCGCTCTCACCGGCAAACGGCGAAAGACCATAGAGCGCAAGCCCCGGGCGCACCCAGTCGCCACGTGCATCGGGCCAGCCGAAGATCCCAGCGGAATTGCCGATGCTGCTCGTCAGAAAGAGTCCCTGCGTCACCGCCCGAAATCGCGCTAACTGCTCGGAGGTCATGCGAGCCTTGCGCTCGTCGGCGCGCGCGAGATGCGTGAGTACCCGGATCTCGCGCACCGGTCGCGACAGGTTTCGAACGCGCTCGAGCACGGCGGGAAATTCCTCACAGCGAAATCCCAGCCGGTTCATGCCGGTATCGATCTTGAGCCACACGATGAAGCGGTAGCTGCCGGAGAAGCTTTCGAGGAGCGCAACCTGGAGCTCGTTGTGAACCACGATCTCCAGGCGATGCAGCGCTGCCTCCGTGAGCTGCTCGCTTTCAAACACACCCTCGAGCAGCACGATCGGTTGGGACACCCCGGCTTCGCGAAGGGCGATGCCCTCCTCCAGACGCGCCACCGCAAAGGCATCTGCTTTCGGCAAGGCGAGTGCCGTCGGGACGAGCCCGTGGCCGTAGGCGTTTGCTTTGATCACGGCCATGACACGGGCGCCCTGCGCGCGCGCTCTGATCGTTTCGAGATTGACCTGAAGCGCGCGCGTATCGATGACCGCGCGGATCAGCGGGCTCACCGCAATACACCTTCCGCGTAGGAGTCGGGGGCGTAATTCACGAAGCGGGTGAACTGGCCCTGGAATGTGAGAAGGAAGGTGCCGGTCTCGCCGTTGCGGTGCTTGGTCAGCTCGATCTCAGCGATGCCCTTCTTGGTGGTGTTCTTGTCGTATACCTCATCGCGATAGATGAGCAGGATCATGTCTGCATCTTGTTCGAGGGCACCTGAATTGTGGCTCACGATTCCATCGGCGAGCCACGAGGCAGGACCCGGGACCGTCAGATCGTATACGTCCTCCTCGCCAGCCGGCTCGATCGCGACGACTCTGTCCCAGAAGACATCGGACTCCGCCCATTCGGCAAGTTCAGGAGCCTGGAGAAGCTCCGCGTAGCCCGAAAGCACGTCTCGACTCGGGGCGAACCTGAAGTGGGCCGAACCATAGGAGCTCCCCCGCATTTCAGCCATCGATCTCATCGTAATGCCGCGAGCGCGCATGTGACTGCGCACTGCCGCGAACGCAGCTTCCGGGAGCGTGTCAACGTTCGTATATTCGCGCATGGTCTCTAGCCGCCGCGCCAGCATCGACGCTGGAGCTTCGCGCGGCCCGAACCCGCCGACCAGATCCAGGAAGCGCCGCTGCGCCTTGCCTCCGCTGATATCGACGGAGTAGCACGGACGATAATGAAGCTTAATTGTGGCTCGTATCCGTGTGACGATCCCCAACCGGAGCAGAAGTGCGCTCACGTCTTTCGCTAGTGACACGCTGCAAGTCGAGAAATAGACGCGTGATGAGCCCTTTTTGCCTAGCGGGCGCACGAAGATGGAGCCGTCGGTGGCCCACAAATGTTTGAGCAGTACTGCGATCTGGTCGTTCGCCAACGAAAAGACCGCGGCAGGCAAGTGTTTCTGGTGCGATCTCTGACCGAATATTCCGAGTCCCTTGAGCCAAGCTCCGACACCGGCGGCGTGCCAGCGATTACCGTTGCCTGCGATAACCAGCTGGTGCCAATTCCCACGGCCTGCGTGCCGAGTCACAGAGCTTCCGAAGGCTAGCGCAGCATTTTGTACCGCCTCACTGTTCTTCTCGGAGGCGGTCGTATATCGCAACGGCTGGTGACATGGATAGCTACCATCGCCGACCAGATGGCCCAGCAGAACTAACCAGTGCTCAGGCCAGCGTATGGGCTCAGACGGTTCTGGGATCCGTCTAGCCGAAGCGAGTCGATCACCAATCCGTAGCTCAGACACGTGCGCCCAGCCCTCACCTGCGAGCAGTCTGTGCTGCGCGGTTGCGCGAATCGTACGGCCGGTTGCGAGGCGCACTTCATAAATCGCCCGGTGACCGACCTTCCATACTTTGTCTGACTTCGCGCGGGTGATCCGGCGCCGCTCGTCCATCGCCCAAACTTCTGGCTCCGTTCCGACCAACTCGGAGATTGGCAGACGACGCCCGTCGGTCAGACACACGAGCGTGTCTCCCGTCACGCACTCTCTCAAATCTGACATGACAGGCTTCTTGTGCTCGCGCTGCTCGACACTGCGGTTGAGCTGGGAGAGCGCGATCACCGGAACCCCGAGCTCCTTCGCAAGAACTTTGAGGCCACGCGAAATCTCGGCGATTTCCGTCGCGCGATTCTCCTTCGTGCCCGGAACCTGCATGAGCTGCAAATAGTCGACGACGATCAGACTCAAGCCGTGCTCGCGCTTGATGCGGCGCGCACGGGCACGGAGCTCCGTGGGAGTCAGTGCAGGTGTCTCATCAACGAAAATCTTCGCTTCGGAAAGCTGGCTCGTCGCGCCGGTGATGCGCACCCAGTCCTCATCAGAGATGCGCCCGCTGCGGATGCTCGAGAGCGGCACGCTGCCGATGGAGGCGAGCATGCGCGTCATGACCTGTTCGGATGGCATTTCCATGCTGAAGATCGCGACTGACGCGCGAATCTCGGGATGTACGGCCGCGTACTCGGCCATATTCACCGCGAGCGTCGATTTCCCCATTGAGGGGCGGCCAGCGACGATAATCAGATCGCCCGGCCGCAGTCCTCCGGTCAGCTTGTCGAAATCGCTGAAGCCCGTGGCAAGTCCCCGCAGCTGGTCCGGATTGCTATGCCACTCATCGATCTGATCGATGACCCCGGGCAGCAACATGCGTACGGCAACTGCGCCTACCCGACCCCGAAATCCCTCCTCGGCAATTTCGAACACGCCCTGCTCGGCGCGATCGACCAGCTCGCGTGCACTCTGGCCTTCGTTATTAAAGACGGAGGCCGCGATCTCCGTACCCGCCTTGATGAGCTGACGCAGCAGCGAGCGCTCGCGCACGATGTCCGCGTAGGCGCGCACGTTGGAGGCGGAGGGGGTGTCGCGCGCAAGCGTACCGAGATAGGCGAGTCCGCCCGCATCCGTGAGCTGACCGACCCGGTCGAGCTGTTCGGAAACCGTGACGACATCGCAAGGCTTGCCGGTACCGGCGAGCTCTCCGATCGCATCAAAGATCAATCGATGATCAGGCCGATAGAAGTCTGGCGAGCGAACGACGTCTGCCACGTTGTCCCAGGCCGTGGCATCGAGCATGCAGACCACCGAGAACGGCCTGCTCGGCCTCGATCGAGTGCGGCGGCGTGCGAACGTCGGCGATATCGCCTTCTAGAGCGCGGCGTGCTTTGACGGGGCCGGCCACGTTCGTCCTGGAGAGCCCGCCGGCTACTCCTCAGCGACGATGGTCACCGGAAGCGTGACGTTCGATATCAGCATGCAGGTGCAGATTCACCGAATGCTCACCGACCATCCGCAGCGGACCGTTCGGCAGGCGCACTTCGCTGCGGGCGATGGCATGGCCGGCGCGAGTGCCAGCCTCGGCGATGTCGCCGTACCAATCGAGCCGAACAGCTTGCCCTCGGTGCCTGCCTTGGCGTGAATGGTCAGATGGAAATCCTTGAGTGCCTCGGCGCGCTGCTGCGCACTCGAGAACTGCTCCTGGGCCAGTTTCTCGAGTTCCGCCCGCCGTGCCTCGAATCTCGCCACGTTTGCGCCAGTCGCAAGCGTCGCCTTGCCCTTGGGCAGAAGAAAATTACGCCCGAACCCGGAGCGCACTTTGACCCGATCGCCGATATTGCCGAGGTTCGCGACCTTCTCGAGAAGAATGACGTCCATGGCGAGCGCTCAGTGCTGATCGGTGTAGGGAAGCAGAGCCAGAAAGCGAGACCGCTTGATTGCGGTGGCCAGCTGGCGCTGATAGAACGACTTCGTGCCCGTGATGCGGCTCGGAACGATCTTGCCGGTCTCGGTGATGTATCCCTTGAGCGTGGCGAGATCCTTGTAGTCGATGTACTTCACGCCCTCGGCGGTGAAGCGGCAGAACTTCTTGCGGCGTGAAAAGCGACTCATGGCGCACCCTCCGCGACAACATCGTCATCATCTGAAGAGGGCGCTTCATCGCGACCGCGATCGCGACGACCGCCACTGCCCTCCTCCTCTTCGGCCCGCGCCATCGGTGATGGCTCGGTGACCGCTGCATCCATGTGGACCACGAGATGACGCAGCACAGCGTCGCTGAAGCGAAATGCGCCCGTGAGCTCGTTGAGGTCTTCTGGTCGCACTCGATGTTCATGCAGAACGTAGTGCGCCTTGTGGACCTTGGCGATGGGGTAGGCGAGTTGCCGACGGCCCCAGTCTTCCTGGCGATGGACGCGGCCGTTTCCGGTGGCGATCATGCCCTTGTAGCGATCGATCATCGCGGGGACTTGCTCGCTCTGGTCCGGATGAACCAGAAATACAATCTCATAGTGCCTCATCAGTCCTCCTTACGGTTCGAAGGCCACCCGGAAACGAGGCGTTGCGCCGGTGTGGCAAGGAGTAAAACGGGCGCGCAGCATACTGAAACCCACTTCCGGCCGCAACGCGCATTTGTGGCCCGTAATGGTCATAACTCCTTGGGCCGCAAGTCCTTCTTGGCACTCCTGCCCTCGCGTTGGCGGACCGCCTCATAAAGCAGCATTCCGGCGGCAACGGAGACGTTCAGGCTCTCGACGCCACCGAGTCGCGGCAGACGCACCTTGAAGTCACACGTCTGGCGGGTCAGCTGCCGAAGCCCTGTGCCCTCGGCGCCCAGCACCAGAACGATTCCGCCGGTCATGTCGAGCTCCTGCGGGAGGCTCGGTGCCTCGGGTTCCGCACCGATGCTCCAAAGTCCGGCGCCCTTGAGCAGCCCGAGTGTCCGAACGAGGTTCGTCACGGTCACGACCGGTGTCGTCTCGGCTGCGCCGGCCGCGACCTTGCGCGCCGCCGCGTTGAGTGAGGCGGCCCGGTCCCGCGGCACGATCACGGCGAGCGCTCCGCAGGCATCGGCTGTCCGCAGGCAGGCACCGAGATTATGAGGATCCTGCACGCCATCGAGCGCCAGCAGCAGCGGATTGCTCTCGTGCTCCAGCGCACCCAGCAAATCGTCTTCGGTCCACTGGGCCAGTGGCTCAACGTCCGCGGCAACACCCTGGTGCGCCACATCCCCCAGCGACCGGCCGAGCGCATGCGCATCCACGCGTTGTAGCGGGCGCCCGTGCTTCTTGGCCAGTTCCTCGATCTCGCGGACCCGGGCATCGTCGCGCCGCTCGGCAATACGCAGCATTGCCACGCGCTCGGGGTGGCGCAGCAGCACGGAGCGCACCGCGTGCAGGCCGTAGATGATCTCGAGCCGGCTCACACAGTCTCCGCAAGCTCAAGATCGATCAATCCTTCGATCGGGTTGACTGCGGTCACGACCACGCGCACCCGGTGCCCGTGCGCAGGCGACGCTTGTGGCGGCGGCCAGTCCAGGCATGACCATCCTCCTCCATCATGTATTCGTCGTCGCGCAGATTGTCGATGTGCAGGAGGCCATCCACCGCGACCTCGAGGAGCTGCACGAAGCAGCCGAACTCGACCACCGTCGTGATCAAGCCTTCGAATGTCTGGCCGATGCGCTCGCGCAGGTAGGTGCACTTCAGGAAGGTCGACACGTAGCGATCCGCTTCATCCGCACGCTTCTCCAGGCGCGAAGTACTCTCCCCGAGAGCGCCCAGCGTGGCGAGCTCATAGCTCACGCCGCTGCGATCGGAGGCACTCAGCAGCGCCTTCAGCGTGCGATGCACGACGAGATCCGGATAGCGTCGGATCGGTGAGGTGAAATGCGCGTACTGCTCGAGCGCAAGCCCGAAGTGTCCGATATTGGTGGGCTGGTACACCGCCTGAGGCATTGAGCGCACGACCAGCGACTCGACGAAGGGACGCTCCGCCGAGCGTCCCAAGCGCCGCGTGATGCCTGCATGTCCCGTGGCGCAACGGTCTTCGGGAATCTGCGCCTCGATACCAAGCGCAGTGAGTGTGGCGAGGAGCCGATCGAGCTTCTGCTCTTCGGGCTTGCCGTGCACTCGATAGAGCGTCGGCGTTCGAGTGCGCAGCAGCTCGTGCGCGACGGCGACGTTGGCCAGGATCATGCATTCCTCGATCAGACTGTGCGCATCGTTGCGCGCGCGCAGCTCGATGGCGCGAACATGTCGCTACGGGCATCGATGCGAAACTCCGCCTCCGCGGCATCGAAGTCGAGCGCGCCGCGTCGCACGCGCGCCTTATGCAGCGCCCGGTAGACCTCGACCAGCACGAGCAGGCGCTCGAGCGAGCGGACCGAGCTCGCGCCGGGCCTCGGGACGCCCTCGATGAGCGCGGCTTGCGCCATGCGTATACGTCAGACGCGCGGCCGAGCGCATGACGGCGGGATAAAAGCGCGCCGACTTGAGCGCACCCTGACGCGATACACGTCATGTCGGCCGCGAAGCACAGCCGATCCACGTTGGGCGCGAGCGAGCACAGGTGATCCGACAGCGCCGTCGGCAACATCGGCATCACGCGCGTGGGGAAATAGACCGAGGTGCCACGCTCGCAGCGCCGCGTCATCGAGCGCCGTTCCCGGCCTTACGTAGTGGCTCACATCGGCGATGGCGACGATCAGCCGGAAGCCATCCGCGTGCGGCTCCGCATAGACCGCATCATCGAAATCGCGTGCGTCCTCCCCGTCGATGGTGACGAGCGGCAGATCGCGCAGATCGATGCGACGCGCGCTTTCCTGGCGGATCCACCTGCTCGCCGAACGCTTGCGCCTCGCGCAGCGCCGCTGCCGGAAACTCGTGCGGCAGATCAAAGCGGGCAATCGCCGACTCGGTCGCCAGCTCGACCGGACGCTCCGGATCGAGGCGCTTCTCGATCGCGCGCCTGGGCCGGACCGGAGGCGGTCTGCGTGGCGCATGATGCGGGCGATGACCCAATCGCCGTCGCCGCGCGCCGCGCAGCTCGTCGAGCTGGCAACGAGCAGCGCAGCTGCAGGCGGCGATCCGCGGCGATGACCCAGCCTGCCGCCCCTGCATTTCGACCGTGCCGAGGAACGCGTTGACGCCGCGCTCGAGCACCTCCTCGACCTCGCCCGAGCCAGCGGTCGCTCGAGTCGCGCGCGAGCCTCACCCGCACCCGATCGCCGTGCATGACGCCGCGCATCTGCGGCGGCGGCAGGAATACGCTGTCCTTCAGTCCCTCGACGCGCACGAAACCGTAGCCGGCGCGGTTGGCGCTCACCGTGCCCTCGGCGACTGTCGCCGGCGCGAGAACGGGCCGTCGCGCTGTCGGCGTCCTGCTTTCGGCTGCGTATTGCGCGAGGCGCTTCTTGGCGTGAGGCGGCCGCTGGCAACGGCTTTGGAGGCTGGCCGTCGGTCGCGCCGCCCGAACTGTCCTCTGCGCGTGCTCAATTGACAGCCCCGAACCCCGTGCGTACATTGCGGCGCTCCCGGCGGCCTCGCCTTCGAGGCGACCAGCTCCGGCCCGGGTGGCGGAATTGGTAGACGCACTAGTTTCAGGTACTAGCGGGTAACACCGTGGAGGTTCGAGTCCTCTCCCGGGCACCAATGAAAACAATAAGTTAGCGTTTATTTCGATTCTCTTTCTTGAGGTGACATGCCGCATCGCCGAAGGGGCCGGTGCGGGGGCGAGCGTTGACGCTCGTCGTACCGTCCGCGGGTGGGATTCTACCCACTCTTTGTACGTGTGGTTGCGCGGGGTCGAATGTCAGACCCGATTGCGACCGAGAAGTTCCCGCAGATCCCAAAGGATTCATGAAGACACCCCCCGCCCTGCAACCTCTGATCGATGATGGTGTGATCGATGAAGTCATCCGCTCGCTCAAGAGCGGCAAGGAAGCGACCGTTTATCTGGTGCGCTCGGGAGCGCACACGCGCTGCGCGAAGGTCTATCGGGACATGCGGCAGCGAAGCTTTCAGAAGCGTGCACGCTACCAGGAAGGCCGCAAGGTGCGCGGCAGTCGTCAGGCGCGCGCGATGGCCAAGAGCACGCACTTCGGGCGAAAAGAGCAGGAAGCGGCCTGGAAGAATGCTGAGGTTGACGCGCTGTACAAACTCGTCGCCGCGGGCGTGCGTGTGCCGAAGCCTTACGGTTATTTCAACGACACGCTGATCATGGAGCTGGTGACCGATGCCGCCGGGGCCCCCGCCCCGCGGCTCGGCGAAGTGGCTCTGTCGCCTGAGACTGCGCGCGAGTATCACCACTTCCTCATCCAGCAGATCGTGCGCATGCTGAGCGTTGGGCTCATCCATGGCGATCTTTCAGAGTTCAACGTGCTGGTCAGCGCCGATGGACCCGTGATCATCGATCTACCCCAGGCCGTGAATGCCGCGGGCAACAACGGTGCGCTCGCCATGCTCGAGCGTGATGTAAACAATCTTCGCGGCACGCTCGGACGTTTCGCGCCGGAGCTTCTGGAGACCGAGTTCGCGCGCGAGATGTGGGCGGTGTTCGAGCAGGGTGAACTGACCGCAGACAGCAAGCTAACGGGCGTCTTTGCGCGCGATGAGAGCACCGCTGACGCCGACGGTGTCCTGGTAGCGGTTGAGGATGCCCGCGAGGAAGCGCTGCGGCGAGAGTTGGGACGAGAGAGCTAGAACCTGAACCGAGATCGGTAATCTTGCGGCGTAACCGCCAGCAGTCGAGCGATCCGTTTGATTGGCAGGCGTGAATCCAAGAACAGTCGCCGGGCAGTTTCCACTCTCAACCGCTCAATGCCGATCACGAACTACACCGGTAGCATCACGAAGCCTGCTCTCGAGGCACCGTTTCAGGCTCACGCCTGGACCGACTGCTGAGCCGCTCCCGAGGAGGCCCCGCTATGCCAAACGTGATCAGCCCTTTTCGAATTGCGGTGAGTCAAGATGCAATCGACGACCTGCGCGCGCGATTACGCGTAGCACGGCTCCCCAAGCCCATTCCGGCGTCCGGGTGGGCACTCGGAATGGATGCCGACTACCTGAGCTTTCTGCTCGACGAGTGGCTCAATCACTTTGACTGGCGCTCGATCGAGGCTCACCTCAACAGCTTCCCCCAGTTCATCGCCGAGGTCGGCAGGGCTGCCAGTGCATTTTGTCCATTTGACGGGCTCCGGCCCCTCTCGGACTCCTATCATCCTGACCCATGGCTGGCCTAGCACCTTTGCGGAGCTGCTCAGGCTCGGACAGGCGCTTGCCCAGCCGAAGTCGAAAGACAATGTCGAGGCTGAAGGCTTCGACGTCATCATTCCATCGCTGCCCGGATACGCCTTCTCGCCCCACCAAAGGCTCTCGGCGCCAACGTGTTCACGATCGCGAATCAGTGGGCAGAACTGATGATGATGCTCGGATACAAGCGATTCGTCGCTCACGGCGGCGATATTGGCGCCGGCGTCACTACCGCTCTCGCTCTCCTGCACGGCGAGAGACTTCATGGCATCCATTTGAATTACATTCCCGGATCGTACCGGCCGTTCCTCGACGAGTCAGTCGCGCTGACAGCCGAAGAACGCGAATGGCAGGCCCGCAGAGACGCATGGAACGATGCGGAGGGGGGATACTCGCACGTTCAGGCCACGAAGCCCGATGTACTCGGACCGGCCCTGAATGACTCGCCGATCGGGCTAGCGGCCTGGATCATCGACAAATACCGGTCCTGGAGCGACTGCGACGGGCATCTCGATAAGCGATTCTCCGTCACCGAGCTGCTCACGGTCATCTCGATCTATTGGTTCACGGAGTGCAATACCGAGCGCGATCCGGCTGTACTGGGAGGGGCGCCGCCGACCGCTGCATCTCACGGCCGGCCAGCGCGTCACTGTCCCGGTCGCCGTTGCTCATTTCCCGAAGGAGATTCCAATCCCGCCGCGCAGCTACATCGAGCGCGGCTACAACGTGACCCGATGGACGGAATTTCCGCGCGGCGGGCATTTCGCCGCGCTCGAGGAGACCGCTGCACTCGCGGATGACATTCGAATGTTCACACGAGAGCTTCGGTCAACGACATTCCTCTCGCATCAGAATTTGAAGGCGAAATCGACCCCGTAGCGCCTCGGCAGCGCCCGCCAGAGGAAGCCGCCCGGGGAGAATTCTTCGTTATAGATCGTGTTGGTCAGATTCTTCGACCACGCGGTCACCGACCACCGGTCGGCCTCGACGCCAGCCCGCAGGTCGATGAGATTGACGGGATCGCGCGAAGTCACGTTGTAGGGATCCCACCACGTGCGGCCGATTTCCTGGTAGTCGAAGCGCAGCACGCCGTTGAGCCCATCAGCGATTGGCTGATGGACCTGAAACCCTGCGTTGACCGTGTTCTTGGTCAGCAGCGGGGGCTTGTTGCCGATGACCGTGGGATCTTCCATGTTGGTGATCCTGCCATCGGTGTAGCCGAAGTTGGCATACAGATCGAGCCAGTCGGTCGCTCTGGCCGTGAGCTCGACCTCGAATCCCTTGTAGGTCGCATCAAGATTTCCGAGATTCTGGGTTGAGGTCGTCGCGCTGTAAAAGAAGAAATAGCCGTTGTGGTCGTCGGTGTGATAGATCGCCACGTTCGCGTTAAGTCGCCGGTCGAGAAACTGGGTTTTGGCCCCCACTTCATAAGTATTTGCCGTCTCGGCCTGAAACAGGTCGTGGACTCCGAATTGACCTGCCGCGACCGCGGCTGCGCCGACGCCTGTCTGGTTGAAGCCGCCGCTGCGGAAGCCGCGCGCCCAGCCGCCGTAGAACGTCAGGTTGTCAGCCGGCTTGTAGGTCAAGGTCCCCTTAGGTTGCCACGCGCTGAAGGTCGCATCGCGCACCTCTCCGGTGAACGAGTTCGCAGGATCGATCAGAAAGCGCTCCGGCGTCTCAGTGGTGTTATGCCGCTCATCGACGTCGTAGCGCAGTCCCGCATCGATCTCGAACTGTTGATTGAACTCGTAGGTGGCATCGCCAAATCCAGCCCACGCATTGTTGTTCTGCGAGTCGGCCAGGAAGGTGAGATTGGTATTGGTTGCGATCGGATTGGCCGGATCGACCAGCGGGGTCTCATAGACCGCCGGGACGCCGTCGCCGCGGTCCACGAGATTGCCAGTGGAGATGAAGCGCTCCGTGTGGACGAAATAGGCTCCGGCGATCCATGAGAAGCCGTTGACTTTGTTGGACGTGAAGCGCAGCTCCTCGCTGTAGGTCCTTTCGGATATGAACTGGCTCTGGCTCTCACCGAAATCACCACCGTCGGCAGCGAAAAGACTCCCGTAATACAAGGGAGCAAAGTAGTTATAAAAAATGGAATTCTTGATCGGCCGGAAATCGTAGGCGTCTCCGGTGTCGATTTCCTTGGTGAAGTTGTAGTCCGAGCTCGACGTGAATGTCCCGAAGCCGGGACTGTAGTCCAGCTTCAGCGCGATATCCGTGACGTCGCGGTAGTCCGTGCCGAGGTTTTGTGTCTGGATCGGGCTCGTGGTGTCGTTGGCCATCGGCGGCGTGCTAAAGCTGCTGAAGGGATTCGATTCCTGGTTGCGCGGAATGATGTAGTAGTACGCGGTGGTCTCGACTCGATCGCGGAACAAGCGCAGGTCGGCTGACCATTCATCGGCTGGCTTCCACAGCAACCGCAGCCGCGCCGAGTAGTCTCGATAGGGGTCCGCCTTGCGGTCGAGGAAAGTATTCTGCAGATAGCCGTCGGTATTGTAGAAATTGAGCGAGGCTCGATACTTGAGCGTCCCCTCCGAATCGATCGGGCCGCTGATGGCTACCTGAGCCTTCTCTGAGGTGCCATTGCCGACGCCAAGCCTGCCATTGCCTTCGAAGTGATCGGACGGGTCCGCAGTGCGAATGATGATCGCGCCGGCAATCGCATCACGGCCATACAGCGCACCCTGCGGCCCCTTCAATACCTCGATCTGCTGAATGTCGTTCAGTTCCTGGTCGAACTCGTAAGGGTTGGTTTCCAGCACTCCATCGACCAGCACGGCGACGGAGGGCTCACTGTTGCGTGCTTGAGAGATACCGCGAATCGTAACGAAGGAATTACCAACGTTCTGTACCTCGACCAGGGTCATGTTCGGAACGAGGGCGACGAAATCGCGCGGAGTCTCGATCCCGGCAGACAGGATCGCCTGACTGTTGAACACATCCTCGGTGATCGGTACGTTCTGAACCGACTCCTCGCGCTTTCGCGCTGTGACCACGACTTCCTCGAGCGTGGAAGTGTTCTGGCTTTGCGCCCACACAGACTGGGCATCCAGGACGAGTCCCAATGCTGCAGCCAGAGCCGACAGAATTCCGCGCTTCCCCAAGAACATATGAGCCCCCCTCCGCTTGTTCTACTTTTTCGCTTATCGAAAGCAGCCGCGCTATGCGAAACTATACTGGACTCGGCGTCGCCGGAACGTCAAGGACCGTCCCCTCGCCCTTCCCAGCTTTCGGATACCGAAATAGACTTGCTGAGTGCCGCGCCGTCGAACAACGACACCCCGTCGCGAGGTGATGGGAGGACTCGCCAAGGGCATCGCGGTGATTCGCGCGTTCGGGCGCGATCACTCGGCGTTGCGCCTGAGTGACATCGCACGCAGCGCGCACATCCCAGCCGCGACGGCGCGGCGCTGCCTGCTTACCCTCGAAGGTCTCGGCTACGTAACTCGCAGCGGAAAGAACTTCTTGTTGCGACCCAGGGTCCTCGAACTCGGAGCCGCCTACCTCGAGTCGATGAATATCGAGCTGCTCACCAAGAACCACCTTGAGGAGCTGGCACGGGCCACATCGGACTCTGCGGCGCTGTGCGTGCTGGATGGCTTCGAAACCGTCTACGTGGCGCGCACTTCGGTCCGTACTTTGCTGCGCCTGGAAGCGCATGTTGGCAGCCGCTTTCCGGCGCACGCAACCTCGACCGGACGAGTATTACTCGCCGGTGTCAGTGCAGAGCGACTTCAACACTACTTTGAAAACGCAAAGCTCGAAGCACTCACCGAACTCACCGTGACTGATCCCGCAAAACTGCGCTCACTGATCGAGGATTGCCGGCGGACCGGCTACGCGGCGGTGGAGGACGAGCTCGCGTACGGGGTCATCGCACTTGCCGTTCCGGTGTTTGATCATCAAGGCCGGGTGGTTGCAGCACTGAACTCTTCGAGCCATTCACGCCGCATCACGAGAACCAAGCTGGTGCGCGAACGCCTGCGCATGCTCCAACAAGTCAGTCGCCAGATTTCCACGGACCTCGCCAAGGTGCCCTGGCTCTCCTCGAGCGCACAAACCTGATGGCGGCGTCCGACCTATGAAACCTTCTCCGGAAGCTTCAGTCCCGGGCGCTCGTCGTCCCAGGCAAGAGCACTGATGCGCCAACCGCGGGGTGTCTTCACGAACTGAAAGGTCTTAACCCCGCGCGTCTCGAACGCAGTGCCATTCAGGCGCCCGGATTTTCGATAGAGGCTGATGCGTTGTGCGATGCAGCCGAATACCTCCGTGCGCGCGGATTCCTCCCATTCTCTGAATCCGACCAGTGTGCCGTCATTGAGCAGCTTCTCGCGCGGCGCGATGAACTGAGCGAGGTCGTACAACTCGTACGCCTCCCCACACGCCTTGGCGATGACTCCTTTTGCGACGAACAAGCGCCGAATGTGCTCTAGGTTGACTTGCCCTGCTTCGTTCGCGGCAAACAGGCGAAAGAAAGTGGCGGTCAGCGCATCGATGCAGTCCTTGTCGTCCTCTTCCGATGGATAGTCGGCGGCGAAATACGCCAACGGAACCGCAAGCCCAGGCACGAGTCTCAGCCCCTCGTCGCGCATCCCGAGCCGGGACAGCAATCGTCTCGAGCGCTCATTCGCTGCGTCGGTGATCGCGACTATCCGCGGCAGCCCCAGCGCTTTGCGTCCGTAGTCGAGTGTCGCTCGCGCCGCTTCTTCCGCGTACCCCTGCATCCGAAACTCCGGCAGGAAGGCAAAACCGATGTCGACTTCTTCCCAGCCCTCGCGCAGCAGCAACCCGCACAGCCCCATCTGTTCACCGGTATCCTTCACTTCGACCGCGTAAAGGCCGTGACCGTGGCGAGCGTACATGGCGAGGGATCCATTCTCGAGATACTGGATCGCGTCGGCAATGCTATGCACGTTCTTGTCACCGATGAAGCGGAGCCAGCCTTCATCGTTCAGCAAGCGCAGGATGAAAGGGGCATCATCGCGGGTGAGCCAGCGGATTCGAACACGCTCAGTCGTTGCGATGTGCATCGGAGAAATAATAGGGGGAAACGTGAAAAAACTCAGTTCGATTTGCCTGATCCTGCTTGCCTGCGCGTGCGCGGTGCAGGCTGCACCCCATGCTGTGCCTGCGCCCAGCGTGAGCTGCGATCGCGAGTGCCTGCGTGGCACGATCACCGCATACCTCTATGCGCTTCTGAAGCACGATACCGCTAACCTTCCTCTTAGCGAGCCGGTGCGCGTCACCGAGGACGCCATCGAGAAGCCTCTCGCGAAGGTCGGGCTCGTGAAAACGGTGACTCGGCTGCGCGGTTACCGGCAGGACTTTCTCGATGAGCGCGGCGGCATGGCCAGCACCGCGGCCATCGTGGAGGAAAGCGGCGCGCCGACGCTGCTGGTGGTGCGCCTCAAGGTGGTCAACCGGAAGATCACGGAGGTCGAGATGGTCGCAACCCACAGCCGCGCCGAAGGCCTCATATTCAACATCGACGGCCTGAGCGCGCCGAGCGAAGAGATGAACTATGCACCGCGCGCGGAGCAGCTCGCGTCGCGCGATGATGCCCTGAAGGCGGCACTGCACTATCCGGAAGGCCTGAATGCGGCGAAAACGTTCGCGGATGTCAAGGCGCCGTTCACCCAGAATGCCTATCGATACGAGAACGGCCAGATCATGGCGGGGCCGGACTGCAAGTTCGCCCCGGGCTGCCAGAACATCTCCACACAGTCTCTCGCCATCTTCAACCGCCTGGGTAAGGTCACGACGCGCATCGTCGGCGTCGATGAGCGCATGGGCATCGTCTTGTTGCGCCTGAACTGGGGCGTGCGCGAGCCCACGGGCGATCAGCTCACCGCGTTCGAAGCATTCAAGGTATATGACGGCCAGATCCATGCGGTCGAGGCGTTCATACGCATCCTGCCGCTGGAACTCGCGAAGGGCGGCTGGGAATAGCCCCTCTTCAGGAAGATACGTTCAGCCGATGACGGGCTCGTGCCACTCGAAGGGATGCGGTGCAGTCGCGAGGTCAGCGCCTGCCGGCGCGTGCTTCAGCGGCTGCCGACGCCATCGCTCGAGCGTCATTCTGACCAGGCGACCGTCTATGGCCTTGAGGCGGATCGCGCCCGATGAGGCATCGTAATACGTAACCCGGAACGTGCCGGTATGCAGTTCACCGTCATACCAGGCGCCCACGTGAGGCTCGGTGGAAGGTGCCATTGCGGACTCACTCTCTAGCTGGTGGCTCCTTCGACGATCATACGAGCGCTCAGCGGCCCTGCAGGGTGCGAAAAATTCACATTGTCAATTTTACAAGCGGCTCTCAGAGAGCCGCGGCTAGATCCGCTTCTTCACATCAGCCGCAAAATCTTCATAGCGACGCAGGGGAGTCACTTCGACCTGCACGTGCTGACCATGCTCTTTCATGATCGGCAGATCGAGCAGAATCTGGTCGAGCGTGTCCGGACCATCCACGTTCACGATGGCCAAAATGCGTCGAGCGCCAACGCATTTCCAAAGGTCGACCACCGCGCCCGCTTTCTTTGCACCCAGAGCCGCGTCGGCTTCCCGGGCCCAGATCGAGAAAAGGTCTTTTTGTGACATCGAGGCGGGATATTCGACGTGGAAATCAAGGTGAAACAACATCTGGTGCTCCTCGGTCCCGGCGTTGAATCGTGAATGTGCCGTGTGTCACGGTCCATGAGACCTTCGCATGGCTCAGGCTCTCGAGACAAGACGTTCGGTGAAATGAGTCTCACCGGTTGCGTAAGCCTGGTAGCACGATGGTCAATCACGCCCATTCCCGTGCGCAGGTATGTCTGAGCGAACCGCCAAACGTGTCCCTGATGCAGCTGGGATGAAGACGGGTGAGCGCCTGTCGCCGGACACGACTGCCTCCGAACAGGCGGACCTCACTGGTCATATTCTGGGTGGCCGCTACCGACTCGACCGCTCCCTCGGTGAAGGCGGCATGGGACGGGTGTACTTTGCCCGCGACGAGCAGGTCGCGGGTGAGACCTTCGCGATCAAAGTGCTGCACGGCGGCCTGCGCGCCGATGCGCTGGCACTGCTGCGCGATGAAGTTCACAAGACTCGCAAGCTGAGCCATCCGAACATCGTCGACGTGCATTCGCTCAACTCGGACGGTACGCGGCATTACGTACTCATGGAGTGTCTGGAGGGCAAGCCGCTCAACGACCTCCTGGATGAAGAATTCGGGCGCGGCATGCCCTTCAGCCGTGCCTGGCCGATCATCCAGGATGTGGGCGCGGCGCTGGCCTGCGCTCATGATCACAGCGTCGTGCACAGCGATCTGAAGCCAGCCAACATCTTTGTCACGACTTCAGGACGAACGAAGCTGCTCGACTTCGGCATCGCCCGAGCGTCACGGGGTCGCACGGCTCACGCAGGACCCCGCGCGCTGACCCCGGCCTATGCTGCCGCCGAAATGCTGCAGGGACGTGAGCCTGACGCTCGCGACGACATCTATTCGTTCGGCTGCGTGATCTACGAGATGCTGTCCGGTAAGCACCCGTTTGCTGCCCTCAATGCGCTTGAGGCGCTCAATGAGCGATTGCGGCCGCAACCGCTCGCGGCGCTGTCGCGCAAGCAGAACCGCACCCTCGCCCGGGCGCTCGCTTTCGAGCGGTCAAAGCGCACGAGCTCGGTGGAGGAGTTGCTCGCAGCTCTGGCCCCGGCAAGCCCTCCTATCGCGCACAAGGCCCTCGGTTTCGCCATTGCTGCCAGCGGCGCGGCCCTTCTTGCAGCCGCGGCCGTGGTGTATCTGAAGCACAGAGATGGAGCTGCCTCGGGCACCGTGTCCTTCGCACCGCCACCGCGCTCGATCGCGGTGCTGCCCCTCCTCAACGAGAGCGGTGATGCGAACCAGCAGTACTTCTCCGATGGGATCTCGGAAGATTTGATCACAGAGCTCTCGCAATTCTCGGGGCTCAAGGTCATTGGTCGGCTCTCATCGTTCCAGTTCCGAAATCCCAAGGAAGACAGCCGCAGCATCGGTGCGAAGCTGCAGGTCGCGCACCTTCTCGAGGGAAGTGTGCGTCGCTCAGGCGATGCGGTGCGGGTGAGCGCCGAGCTCATCAACACGAACGACGGAAGCACGCAATGGTCCGAGCGCTACGACAGGCCATACAAGGATCTCTTCGCGCTGCAGGACAAGATCACGCATGCCGTCGTCGGGGCGCTGCGGGCCAAGCTCGTTGTGAGCCGGCATGCCGCGGCGCAAAGCGAGCAGCCACCCAGCGGAAGCCTCGAGGCCTATAACGCCTACCTGCAAGGCCGGTTCTACGTTTCCCGGGACACCGAAGCCGATGATCGCAAGGCGATCGAGTATTTCGCCCAGGCAAGTGAGCTCGATCCGCGCTACGCGCTTGCACTGAGCTGGCAGTCAAAGACCTGGACCGACCTCGCGAGTCAATACCTTCAGGGCCCTGCCCTGCAGGAGGCGTTCGCCAAGGCACGCTCAGCGGCCGACCGTGCGCTCAGTGTCGCACCGGAACTCGCCGCAGCGCATCTCGCCCGAGGTGACGTACTTCAGAACGCGGACTTCAATTGGCGGGGGGCGGAAGCCGAGTACCGCCGTGCCACCGAATTCGCGCCGAACGATGCTCAATCGAAGATCGACCTCGGAGGCCAGCTCGCCACGTTCGGCGAGGTGGAGCAGGCGATCGAGCTCACACGCGCGGCGCTCGCCATCGAGCCTCTGCGCGCAAACTGGTATCACGGGCTCGCCACGTATCTCTCAGGTCTCAATCGCCTCGATGAGGCCGAGTGGGCAAGTCGCAGGGCCCTCGAGCTGCAGCCCGGAGGAACCTACTACCACGAACAGCTCGTGGTCATCGAGATTCAGCGCGGCCATGCTCAGGCCGCACTCGCAGCCGCTCAGCAGGAGTCCCCTGGGCCACAGCTGGATGTCGCGCTCGCCCTTGCGCGGCAGATCGGCGGCAACCAACGTGCGGCTGATGCGGCCCTCAAGACACTCATCGATAATGACGCCGGCATTGCCGCCTATTTGATCGCGCAAGTGTATGCGGTGCGCAATGACGCGACGCAAACCTTCGCTTGGCTTGATCGGGCCTGGACCACCCACGACAACGGTATCTCTGATCTTCTCTACGATCCCTTCATCCTGCGTTTCAAGTCCGATCCGCGCTTCGCCGCCTTCTGCCGCAAGGTCGGGTTGCCGCTGCCGACGCAGATCTCAGGCCGCAAGTTCATCTGAGCTCGGGCGTCCTCACGTGTTCCGGCCGGAACCCCACGCCCAGGACTCGGGCGGGAATGCGACGCAGGATCGGCCACGCGCGCAGCAGCCGAAACGGCCAGGGAAGGGATAGCGGTTTCGAGCTTTTCAAGACACGTCCAATGACTCTCTCTTGTATGGCGACCTGAAGTCGTTGCGTCGCCCATGTCGGGAAGCTCCGCCGGCGCTGAACCTCGTTGAGCTCAGCCGCAGAGGGAGCGCGCCGCAAAAGCACCTGTCCGAGAATATTTGCGCTCGCGACGGCATCCTGAATGGCCAAATTGATTCCAACCCCACCGATAGGCGACATCGCATGCGCGGCGTCACCGATACATAAGAGACCCGGGCGTGACCATCGCTGTAAGCGATCCACGGTGACGGTGAGCAGGCTCACGTCGCTCCAATCACGCAATTCTCCAACGCGGTCTCGCAAGGACGGCTCAAGCTGTGCAATCTCCTCCCGGAACGCATCCAGTCCGCGTGCGCGAATGCGCTCGGCATCCCCCTTGGGAATGACGAAAGCGGCCTGCCAGTACGTCTCGCGATTCAGAAGCACAAGGATCCGGCCGCGATCCGCGTGCCCAAAGGTCTGGCCCGCATCATCGGATCGACGGCTGAGTCTCATCCACATCACATCCATGGGCGCACCGAGATTTTCGACCGCAAGGTTGGCTCGCTGCCGGATCACCGAGCGCCGGCCATCCGCCGCCACGATCAGGCTCGCGTGAACCTCGACGGGGCCTTGCTGAGTTCTCACGCGTAATCCGGTCACAACGCCGTCGGCTTCGATCAGCTCGGTCGCCTCAGCCTGCATGACCAGACGGAATCCCGGATAGCGCTCGGCATGCTGCTTGAGAAAATCCAGAAACTCCCATTGCGGCATCAGGACCAGGAATTTGCAGTACGTCCGCAAATGTCGGAAATCGGCAATGGTGACGCTGTCGGACCCGACCTGCGCGGCGAGCTCTACCAACTCCTGGTGCGGGCGCTTTAGGAACTCATCGATGAGCCCCAGCTCGTGCATGAGGTCGAGCGTCGCTGGGTGAATGGTGTCGCCTCGAAAATCTCGCAGAAAATCTGCGTGCTTCTCAAGAACGATCGTCTCGACGCCCATGCGTGCGAGCAAGAACCCCAACATCATGCCGGCTGGACCACCGCCGGCGATGCAGCAACGCGTGTTCCAGCGCTCCCCCAACGTAGGCTTGTCGGCCGGCGCGGTCAATGCTGAAATCCCAGGGGTAGCAACCAGAAGATCAAGAACATCCAGCCATGACTCTGTGGGATCTCGATTGGAACCGGGTTTTCGAGTTCGCGTGGCGGATTCTGGTCTTCATTGTGGCCATCGCCATCATCCTCGTCGTCACGGCCAATTGGAATCGATGGGAGGGCGGGGAAGGCTGGCAGCGTACGAACGATGCCTATCTGCAGTCGGATCTGACCCCCATCTCCGCGAAGGTGGCCGGTTACATTCGCGTACTTCCTTTTCGTGACTACGAGCGGGTGCACAAGGGACAAGTGCTTGCTCGCCTGGTCGACGATGATTACCGTGCGGCGGTCGCTCAGGCCGAGGCGAACATTCAGGCCGCGACGGCTCAGGCACAGGCGCTGAAGGCGCAGCGAGAGCTGCAACTCGCCAACCTGCAGGCGGCTCATGCGGTCGTGGCATCCACCGTCGCTCTGCGTGACCAGAATGGCCGCGACCTGGCGCGGCAACAACGGCTCCTCGACACGGGTTCCTCCTCTACCGAAGCGCGCGAGAAGCTCGATACCGTCCAGGCGCAACTCGCGGCACAGCTCGCACAGAATCGCGCTCAAGCAACCGCAGCGGAGCGCCAGCTGAACGTACTCGAGGCGCAGATCGCCCAGACCGAAGCGGCCGTCGCGGCTTCGCGAGCCACACTCGTCGTGGCGAAGTTGAACCTGGAGTACACGACCATCACAGCGACTCAGGATGGCGTGGTCGGACAGCGGCAGGTGAAACCTGGCCAATTGGTTGGGGTCGGGAGCCAGATCACGACTTTGACGCCGCTTCCCGACGTATGGGTGATCGCGAACTACAAGGAGACCCAGCTCACACACATGGCGGTCGGACAGACGGCTCGAATCACCGTCGACGCCTTTCCCGGTCACACCCTGCGCGGTCACGTGCAGTCTTTCGCTCCCGCCTCGGGTGCGCAATTTGCCCTCCTCCCTCCCGACAACGCGACGGGTAACTTCACCAAGGTCGTGCAGCGCATCTCGGTCAAGGTCGTCCTCGATGACACGGATGGACTGACCGATCGACTCGTCCCAGGCATGTCCGTCGAGGCGAGCGTGAATGCTCGCGAGCATCGATCACGATGACTGAATCGATAGCGCCTTCGCGGGCGGGCATTCAAGCTCCGACGCTGCCGTCGCCGCCCACGTCGATTCCGTGGCTCGGCCTGACCGCCGTGCTGCTCGGGACGTTCATCTCCACTTTGAACGGGAGGCTCTCGACATTCGGCCTGGCAGACATCCGCGGCGCGGTGAGCGCCGGATTCGACGAGGGTGCCTGGATTACGACGGCACAGACGGTCGCGCAGATGTTCGTAACCCTGATTGCCGTCTGGATGGGAGCCGCTTTCGGTCCACGCCGCGTCCTGATCTGGTCATCGGTCGCATTCGCGGTCATCTCGCTCCTGACTCCGTACTCCCCGAACCTGGCGACGCTGCTCACGATGCAATTCCTAGGAGGCATAGCGAGCGGATTCTTCATCCCGCTGACCCTGAGCTTCATCCTGCTCAACGTCCCGCCCAAGTACTGGTCTTTTGGGATTGCCATCTACGCACTGAATCTCGAGCTCTCGCTCAACATCTCGGCCTCGCTCGAGGGCTGGTACGTCGAGCATCACACCTGGCGCTGGATCTTTTGGCAGAACGTTCCGCTTGCCCTCCTGATGTCGGTCTGTCTGCGGCTCGGCATCGCGACCAAGCCCATCACCGTGCGCCCACCCGCGGATTTCTTTGGACTGGTGACGGGCGGAATCGGCCTGGCATTCATCTACGCCGCATTGGATCAGGGCAATCGGCTCGATTGGCTGAACTCAGGGCTCGTGTGGGCGCTGTTCGGCTCCGGCGCCCTTCTCCTTCTGGCCTTCTTTCTTCACGAAGCCCGCACACCTCGTCCACTGTTGAATCTCAAGGTCGTGTTCGGCGCGCCGATGCCCAGCCAGTTCGTCCTGATCGCCTTCCTGCGTCTGACCATTCTCTCGACCGTTTATCTCATCCCGCTATACCTGGGTTCGGTGCGCGGGTACCGCGATCTCGAGGTGGGTGACACACTGATTTGGATAGCGATACCCCAGCTGGTTTTCTGTCCGCTCGCAGCACTCATGCTGCGTCGATCGGATGCCAGACTCGTCTCCTCGATCGGCTTCATCTTCATCAGTATCGCCTGTCTGATGGTCGCGTATAACCTCACGCCCATCTGGGGAACCCAACAGTTTCTGCCTTCGCAATTGCTGCAGGCGCTCGGGCAGAGCTTTGCTTTGTCCGGAGTGATCTTTTTCGGCATCCTGCACCTCAAGCCCCAGGACGCATTGACCTTCGGCGCCGTGCTGCAGACGGCGCGCCTCTTGGGCGGTGAGATGGGTACGGCCTTCGTGACCACACTGGCCCGGGTGAGGGAACAGGTCGCATCGAACCTCATCGGTTTGCACGTGCAGGCCGGGGACCCTCAGGTGCTGCAGCGGATTCAGCGTTACGGCAGCGCGACGACCCATGTCATCGATCCAACGGGCGCCACCCAGCGCGGAGCCCTCGTGCTGGGCAACGCGGTGCGCGCGGCGGCGACGACGCAGTCGGTGATGGACTGCTTCGTGATCATCGCACTCCTCACGGCAATTGCGCTCCTCATCATCGTCACTCGAAGCACGGCGCCCGAAGGACCCGCCTCGGCGAGACCGCTCTTCCCGATCGGGCAGTCCAGAGCGCCATGACTCCTGATACCAGACGCTTGTGGCCTGCGGTGGCCCTGACGGCAGCATTGGCGCCATGGCTCTGCTCCTGTCACGTGGGTCCGAACTATCGCCGACCTGACTTGCCCAAGGACGCTGAGGCACCGCTCGTCTCGCTCAATGCACGCGTTGAAACGGCGGCGGCGCCCCCCGATGCCTGGTGGCGGCTGTACAACGACGCGCAGCTGGACGGCCTGGTGCAGGAAGCGCTCACGGCCAATCTTGAGCTCGCGGCGGCTGACGCCAACTTTCAGGGGGCGCGCGCAGTGGCAAGGGCCGTGCACGCCAACCGGTATCCCTCGACGGAGGTGGTTGCCGGTGCGGTGCGGGGCCGCGATCCCACCACGGATGAGATTCTGGAGCTCACCGGCCGCCCGCCTGAGACCTTCTGGCTTTACGAGGATGTCTTTCAAGTGGCCTATGAGGTCGACCTGTTCGGTCGAATTCATCGGGCTATCGAAGCGGCGAACGCCAATGCCGAGTCGCTGGCGGCCTATCGGGACAGTGTGCGAATCGTCGTCGCCGCAGAGACCGCACGCTCCTACGGGGCGATCTGTGCGCTCGGCGAAGAACTCGAGGTCGCGCACCACTCGCTCGATGTCGTCACGCACGAAGCACAGATCACGCAGAATCGCTATGAGGCCGGCGCCGGCTCGCAGCTCGATGTGACGCGCGCCCGAGCGCTCGTCGCGCAGGTCGCCTCCACCATCCCTGAGCTCGAGGGCTCGCGCAGCGTGGCGCTGTTCGAACTCACGGCCATTCTGGGTCGCACGCCGGCGCGCGCGCCACGCGAGATCGAGACATGCGCAGTTCCCCCGCATGTCGCCTCGCTCATTCCGATCGGAGACGGGCGCTCGCTGATCAGCCGCCGGCCCGACGTGCGTCAAGCGGAGCGTCGACTCGCCGCGGCCACCGCACAGATCGGCGTTGCGACTGCCGACCTTTATCCGACGATTCGATTGGCGGGATTTTACGGGGGGGCGGCGGTTGAACCGTCGCAGCTCACCAACAGCGTAGGTCTCATCTGGGGTGTCGGCCCCTCCATCAGCTGGTCATTTCCCAATCAGGCAGGTCCGCGCGCCCGCATTGCGCAGGCGAAGGCCTCTCAGGCCGCTGCGCTCGCGGGCTTCGATTCGGCGGTTCTCACCGCACTCAAAGAGACCGAGCAGGCTCTCGCGCAATACAGCGCCGCCCTGGATCGCCGCCAGGCGTTGGCCGATGCACAGGGACAGATCCATCGCTCATTCGACATCGCGCACGCCGGATATGTGGCGGGCTCCCAGACCAACCTGGACCTGCTGACCACCGAGCAGACCCTGGTGTCGCTGGATGCCGCCGTCGCCGCCTCCGATGCGTCGTTGATTCAGCTTCAGATCGCTGTGTTCAAGGCGCTCGGAGGCGGCTGGAAGAATGAAAGCTAGACTTTCAGGGGAAGCACATGATTGCGCACACCACGCTGTCGGTTAAGAACTATCGAAAGTCCAAGGCCTTCTACATGAAGGCGCTGAAGCCTCTCGGCTATCGCAACAACATGAACTTCGGCGAGTCCGCAGGCTTCAACGACGGTACGAACACTGATTTCTGGATCAATCGGGAAAGGACCGTCGTCCCGACTCATCTGGCGTTCGAAGCGAAGTCGAGCGCGCAGGTAAAAGCCTTCTACAAGGCAGCGCTCGCGGCCGGCGGCAAGGACAACGGCAAGCCGGGTTATCGCGATTACTCACCCGGCTACTATGCCGCCTTCGTCTACGATCCCGACGGTCACAACATCGAAGCCGTCTGGTACGACCCCAGCAAAGAGAAGTAACCGCGGTCCGGCCTCAATTGAGACCTGATGCACAGATTGGCTGAGCGTCGATCCACTCTTAAGTAAACCGTGAGTCAGTCGATACGGCGGCGATGGATCGCAGCTGCAAGCTTGAGCGTACATCTCGGGAGGATCGTATGAACACTTTGATCAAGCGAGCAATGATCGGCGCCGGCATCGCGGCCGCCATGGCGCTGCCGCTGGCTGGTCAGGCATCGGATGGAATCGATTACCTTTACCGGTGCTGTGACGGCAAGTACTTGTACGCTCAGTGTCAACGGCGCGTCCAATGCCGGCACTGCGACCGTGGCCTTGCCGACCGTCGACACGGCGGCCTTGACCGGGACGGCGCCGCAAACGACGGCGGCGGGAACCTTCTTCAGCGTCGGCGTGACTGGCTGCACCGCAGCGACCGATATCGGAAGTCCGGCGGCGGCGCCGACTCACGTCCAAATCTATTTTGAGGCGGGCCCGAAGGTTGATCAGGCGACCGGTGGTCTCATCAACACGACTGGCGTCGGATTCAGCAACGTCGAGGTCAAACTCTACAACGCTTCGGGATCCACCGTCGTCGGCACGCAGATCATGCCTGGCACGGGAACCAATCAGCCCTCACCTCTTGTCCTGACGACCGGCGGTACGCAGTGGTTCTATGCCGGATACTCGACTACTGGCGCGGGCGCCAGTGGGGCGACAGCTGGTGCCGTGAACACACAGGTCACCTACTCGCTGATCTACAACTAAGTGCACGCTGGGCGCGGCAACGCACCGCGCCCAGTCTGGAAATCATGGGAAGGGTCCGGGGATGTTTGGATTTCGCGCACCTCAAGTCACATTGGCGGTGTTCTTCGCGGCCATGCGCTCTTCGCTGCCGCGCCCAATGCTGCGGCAGGGATCATCGTCGATGGCACGCGGGTGGTGTATCCGGCGGCCAAACGCGAAGTGACCATCCACATCCGCAATCCCAGCGACACACCGTCCCTGGTGCAGGCCTGGCTCGATGCGGGCGATCCGCATGCGAAGCCGGGCGAATCAAAAGTTCCCTTCGTCATGACGCCGCCTTTGTTCAGGCTCGATCCCACCAAGGGCCAGAGCCTGCGGCTGGTCTACACCCATGATCCGCTGCCCGAGGATCGTGAGTCGCTGTTTTGGCTCAACGTGCTCGATATACCGCCGCGTGCCGCGACCAACCCGGATCTGCCCAATCAGCTGGACCTCGCCTTCAAGCACCGCATGAAGGTGTTCTTCCGTCCTGCCAGGCCTTGCGGGCTCCGCCGCGGATGCGCCGGCGCGCCTGACGTGGAAGCTGCTGTCCAAGGACGGCAAGCTCGTGGCGATCCAGGCGAGCAATCCCTACCGCGTATCACGTCTCGCTGATCCAGGTCACTGCTGACCGTGGCGGGCCATCCGATCATTGCCAAGGCGGATATGGTGGATCCCTTCGCCAGCCGCAGCTTCGATCTGCCAGATCCGCTCACCGCACCCAGCGGCGCCGTTCGCCGTCGAATACTGGTTCGTCAACGACTACGGCGGCGAACGTAAACGGCACGGCTTCCGCGTCGATCGGTGCCATGATCCGCATGATGCCTCCGTGGCGATTTGCGAGGGGCTGGCCCACGGACCGACTCCGCCGGAGTTGTTGAGCCGGGCCGCTCCAGGCCTGCGACTCGCGCTGCTCGCGCTCGCTCGCGCTGCTCCCGGCACCTACGCCGCGCAGCGGCCGCTGCCGCACCACAGGTGGAATTCAACCCGGCGTTTCTTCAGGGCGGATCCCAGGTCGACGTGTCCCGCTTCTCGCGCGGCAATCCGGTGCTTCCCGGCGACTACATGGTCGATCTGCAGATCAACGGCAAGTGGGTCGGGCCGCGCCTCGGTTCGCTTCATTGCCCAGCCCGGCAGCGACATCGCCCTGCCGTGCATCGACCGCGCGCTCATCGCGCGGATCGGACTTGACTTCGAGAAGCTTCCGCGCCCGCGCGGACCGAGCTGCAGAAGGCCAGTCCGGCGGCTGCGTGGATCTGAAGGCCATGATTCCGGATGCCGCGGTGTCCTTCGACCTGTCCCAGCTGCGGCTCGACATCAGTGTTCCTCAGGCCGCGATGCTGCACAAACCGCGCGGCTATGTCGAGCCCGGAGTTCTGGGACAGTGGCGTGCCGTCGGCCACGCTTGGGCTACAACTCAACGCGTATCGCTCCACGAGCTCCGATGTGACCACGACGGATGGTCATGCTGGACCTGGCGGCAGGAATCAACTTCGGCAGCTGGCACCTGCGGCAGCGCTCCTCCGTCGAGGTGAGCTCGGACGGCACCTCGAGCTACCAGAACATCGCCACCTATCTCGCTCACGACATCCCCTCGATCCGCAGCGACCTGACAGTCGGCGACAGCTTCACGGATGGCGCCGTCTTCGACAGCTTCGGATTCCGCGGCGTGTCCCTGGCGAGCGATGATCAGATGCTGCCGGATTCGCAGCTTGAATACGCACCGGTCGTGCATGGCATTGCGCGTACCAATGCGCGCGTCGTCATCACCCAGAACGGCAACACCATCCTGGAAACCACCGTGTCGCCCGGCGCCTTCGAGATCAACGATCTGTACGCCACAGGCTACGGCGGCGATCTGCACGTCACGGTCTATGAGGCCGACGGCACCCAGGACACGCTTCACGGTCCCGTATGCCTCCGTGGTGCAGCTGCTGCGTCCCGGGCGTGTGGCGCTACTCCGTCGGTGGCCGGGGAAGTGCGAGCAGCCCTCCCTCACCGGGACGGAGCGTTTCACGCAGGCGACGCTGCAGCATGGCTTCAACAACTACCTGACCGGCTATACCGGCGCCGTGGGCGCCCAGCACTACGAGGCCGGGCTGCTGGGTATCGCCGTCAACACCGTAGCTCGGTGCCATGGCGGCCGATGTGACCGAGGCCAGAGCCGACGATCACGGATGACCTATTCCTCCAGCGGCCAGAGCCTGCGATTCAGCTACAGCAAGCTGGTCCGCGACACGCAGACCAACATCACGCTCTCCACGTACCGCTACTCCTCCAGTGGCTACTATTCCTTCAGCGATGCGCAATGGCAGTTCGTCAGGCTGCCGCTTTCAGGTACCAGTCCCGACACCGTCGATCACGCGCGCAGCCAGTGGCAGATCAACATCAACCAGACCTTGCCCGGTCGGTGGGGTAACTTCTATCTGACGGCCTCGGTACTCGACTACTGGAACTCGCCCGGCACGACGACCGCAGTTCCAGGCCGGCTACACCAATCATTTCCGGCTCTGGGGCACGAGCCTGAGCTATAGCATCTCGGTCGCCCGCCAGAAAACGCGATCACGGGACAGCCCGACAACCGGGTGCAGGCGAACTTCTCGCTGCCACTGGGACATTCTCCACACTCGCCCATGCTCTCGACCAGTTTCAATCCAGGACACGACCGGCGGAGCGCGCACCCGCAGCGCACAGGAAGTCATCAACGGCACCTTGGGCGAGAACAACCAGTTGAGCTACAGTCGCCTCCGCCAGCCAGACCTCCGGGGCATGACTCCTACACGGCCAGCGGCCAGTACCGCAGTGCCTACGCCGAGCGTGTCCGCCAGCGTCAGCGAGGGCAGCGGCTATTCCCAGCAGTCCGTGGGAGCCACGGGAGGCATGGTGGTCCATCCCGGGGGCATCACGCTGGCAAACCAGATGACCGACACCATCGGCGTCGTCGAGGCCATCGGCGCCGAAGGGGCCCGCGTGACCAATAGCGTCGGCACCACCATCAACCGCTCCGGCTACGCCGTGCTGCCGTTCCTGTTGCCCTATCGGCTGAACAGCATCAACATCGACCCGGACGACACCGTCTCTCCGGATGTGGAGTTCAAGAGCACGAGCGAATCCGTCGCGCCCCGCGTCAATTCCGTCGTGATGATCCGCTTCCAGACAGTGGGCGGGCGGGCCCATCCTGATCACGGCCCATCTGGCGGACGGATCGGTGGTTCCTTTCGGTGCCAGCGTCTACGACGATCAGGAGAGCGAAGTGGGCCTGGCCGGACAGGATGGGCGCATCTACCTGCGCGGCATTGCGGAGACCGGCACGCTGACGGCGCGCTGGGGCGATGCGCCCGATCAGCAGTGCGCCTTCAAGTACCAGCTGCCCCCGAAGCACAAGGGCGACGGGCCCTTCGTGCCGCATCGACGCCACGTGCAAGTCGATCCGTCGCGCTGAACAAGCGTGACGGCAGCGGCAACGCTGACCGAATACAGCACCATAGGACAGCGCTAGATGAGGCGCGGCGATGCTACGGTGGCAGCCTGCTCACGCGGGGTGATCGGGCTGCTGCTCCTGGCGGCGCACCCGCCATGGCACAGACATCAATTTTTCGCCCGCCACACTGTCGTTTTCGCCCGCGGGACCCTACTCGGTCCCCAGGGACGCCGCCGTGGGCAGCCAGGTGGCCACGCGCCCTGGCCGCGGCCACCGCCACGCGATCACCTGTGCGTTGATCGAGACCGCCACGGTCAATGGCACGGAAATCTCGGCCGGGAGCGGCATCTATCAGACCAGCGTGAGCGGCATTGGCGTCAGCTTCTATGTCGTCAATGGCGCCAGCCAGACGCTGATCACCTCCACCAGCGGAGGCTATACCTCAGGAACCATCAGCGCGCCCGGCAACGGTGCGCTGCCCGGCATCCAGGCGAACCTGGTCGTGACCGGACAGGTGGTCTCCGGCTACTCGCTCTCGAGCCTGCCGAGCGTGACCGTGACTTTCACTCCGACGGGCAGCTGCAGCTGGAGTACGGGAATCGCCAACACGCTTGCCGACGAGCGCGAGCAACAGCGCAGTCGTTCCGATCACCTGCACCGTGACGACTCCCAGCGTGAGTGTGAATCTGCCACGGTATCGCTGACGGCATTGAGCTGCGGTCGGAAAGACGGCCGGAGATACGCCCTTCCCGATCGGCTTGAACTGCGCATCTGGCGCCAATGTCTATATCACCCTGAGCGATGCCACGACGCCCGCCAACACATCCTCGCTGCTCACGCTGGCCCCGAACTCGACGGCTCAGGGCATCAAACTGAGAATCCTGAACAGCGCCGGACCGGTGGCTTTCGGGCCCGATTCGGCTGCGGCGGGCACGACGCATCAATGGTTTCTGGGCGCTTCGAGCAGCAGTCAACGGCGTCCCGCTCACCGTGCAGTACTATCGCGACGACACGAACCCTTCGGGCACCGCGCCGGCGACGTTGTCCGCGGGCAGCGTGCATGCGCAGGCCACCTTCACCATGAGTTATCAGTAACCAGTGTCAAGGCGGCTGCTGTTCATCGACAACATTCGATGGACGATGATCATCCTCGTACTGAGTATGCATGCTTGTGATACGTACAGTCCGTTTGGCAACTGGTACTACACGGACCGCCCGCCGCTGTCCTTGGTCGAGCGCATCGGCTTTGCCACCTATCAAAGCTGGCTCCAGGCCTTCTTCATGGCACTGCTGTTCTTCGTCGCAGCGTACTTCACTCCTGCCTCGTACGAGCGCAGAGGTCTCGTGCACTACGTACACGACCGGTTCACTCGACTGATCGTACCGACACTCTGCTACGTGTTCATCGTCGGCCCCGTCACCGAGTACTACATTTCGAGGACCTGGACCGGCGGCGGCGGCTTCGGGCGGCAATGGGTCGAACATCTCATCGACGGAGAATGGCTTTCAGGGACGGGCCCAATGTGGTTCTGCGTCGTCTTATTCACCTTTTCCATCACGTATGCTTGCCTGCGCTCTGCAATCGCTCCCTTTTGGAAAACGCCCTTCGTCGTTGCCGAGCGGCCGACCATCGCAGGCTCTCTCGCATTCGTCGTGGTCATGGCAGCCGCAGGTTTCATCGTGCGCGTGTTCAGTCCCAGTGGCATAGCCATCCTGAACGTGCACTTCGCCGATGTGCCGCAGTATGCGCTCATGTTTGCGGCCGGCGTTGTGGCCTCGAGAGGCGAGTGGCTCGAGCGCCCGCTCGCGCCCGCAATGGTGCGAACGAGCGTGGGCATCCTCGCGGTGTCCGTTGCGATCTGGGCATCGATCGTGGCGTGGGTTTTGATCCACCCGGAGTCTGCGGACGAGCTCAATGGCGGACTGAACCTGTTGAGCGCACTCAAGTGCTTGTGGGAGTCGCTCGTCTGCGTTGGCGTCTCGTACCTGCTGATTGATTTTTATCGAAGCCGCTTCGACCGCCAGGGACCCGTCGCGCGCTTTCTATCGCGGAATGCGTTCGCCGTTTACCTGTTTCATCCGCCGATCATCGTCGCCGGCGCCATTCTGCTGCACGAGATCGCGCTGCCCGGCCCATGGAAAGCCCTGCTCTTGACACTCCTCGCCGGGTTCGCCACTTTCTCGCTGTCTTCGCTGGTCTTCAGAAGAATTCCATACCTTCGGGCCGTGCTGTGATTCGGCCTGCGGCCTTCGTCGTGCGTACCGTATCCAAACGCAAATCGAAGGGTTCGCATCTAACCACACGCGTTATGAGAAAGCCGTTGCTTTTTTCGATCCGAACGATCGCCCTGGTGTGTGTCGCGCTCACCGTGGAAGCACAGCCTGTCGCGAGCGCTCCGAGCGAGCATATCGAGAGCGTGCTCGGTCCGATCCTTCAAGGCAACGGTGACAGGGCAAAGAGCATGCTGCACGCGCTCGCGCCAGCTCACTTGAGCGCCCATGATGCGCAGCTTCGTGAGTGCATGCTCCGGCGGCTCGAAGAACCTCCTCAGGGTGAGCCGAGCGTTTCCGATTCGTCTGCGCGTCACATCCTGGAGGCCTACGAAACATACTGGCGAAACGCGGTGCTCGGTGGCCCCCCGATGCGCGCAGAGGCAGACAAAACGCTGCTGGCGCAGTTGCGAAGCCTCCTCGAGAGCCCGGAGCTCAAGGATGTCGCATTGGCCGAGTCGGCGATCGAGGCGCGACTGCAGCGCGCTGGCTATCACTCGCTGGAGGGCAAGACCGGGGTACTCCATGAGCTCATGATCTGGTCGTCCCAGACCGATCGGCAGGTCCAGGTTGCGCTGCCGGAAAGTGAGCAAACCACTCGGGTCTTCTTCCTGGACGGATTCGTGAGTCGCGGCTGGGGTAGCTTTCTCACCTGCGGACGAAGTGGCACCGGTGGCTGGACCAGGCCCGAGGGACTGTACGCCGTCGTACCCGCTTACCCCTCTTTGGACGATGAGAACTTTCGTGTCAATTTCCTGGCTCACGAGTCGCAGCACTTCGCGGACCAGGCTCGGTTTCCGAAGCTGAAGGATTGGGAGAAGGAATACCGTGCCAAGCTCGTCGAGCTCTCACTCGCAAACACGACCCGGCCCAAGATCTTGAGCTACTTTACTTCGAGTCAGGGGGATGACCCCGCGGATGCGCACAGCTACGCCAACAGGCAAGTGCTCGAGTCGATTCGCGAAAAGCTGCGTCTCGCGCCCGGTGCAGATCTGTCCGTGATCCCTACCGATGTGTTGCAACAGGCCGCAACCGCCGTGCTGCGTGCCGACTCGGCCCGCAGGCAGAACAAATCTACTTGACCTGCGCGGCGTCCGTCGCAACGACCGACTTCGGCAGCTGTGCTTCCAGCACCGCCACCGTTGCGGCGCGGCTTGCAACCGCTTCGGGACCGTCTCGCGCCGGTGCTCCGGGCCCCGCCGGAGTCGGGTGACGTGCGTAGTCGAGCGCGGTCTTGCCGGCGGCGTCATGCACGTTCGGCTCTGCGCCGCGGTCCAGCAGGTGCTTGACGACCTTGTCCCAGCCCGCTTCGGCAGCTGAGAAGAGTGCCGTCTGGCCCTCGTGATCACGGCCCTGGACGTAGGCAATCATTTGGCGGTGTGGGTATGGCTGTCGATGACGCGGGCGTTGATGTTTGCGCCGGCATCCAGCAGACAGGTCCATGGTCTTGATCACGCGCGCCTGGATGTCCGTCTGCTGTGGCAGCCGCCGCCGTAATGGCACTGCCGACGCCGCCGCGACTGGAGCCGCTCATGCCCGCAGCGGCCATCAACGGAGTGATCTGAAATACGTTGGGCACATCCACTTCGGCACCGTGCGCCAGCAGCGCCTTGATCGCCACATCGTCATAGGTCATCGCGGCGATCATCAGCGGGCCGGTGCCGCCACGCATCATGTAGTCGGCGAACCGGCCCCTGCCGTTGCCGTTGGGACGCATGCGCGTGAGCTCATGATTGGGATCGACACCCATGCCGAGCAGCCGGTTGACGACATCCATCGCCTTGGCCGTGTTCTGCGGACGCGTCGGCGAGGGGCTCCTCGAAACCAGCGAAGTTGCCGCTGCCGAAGCCACTGTGCCCGTTGTAGGAGTTCATGTCCACCGCGACGTACAGCGGCGTACGGCCCGTCATGTCCCATGCGCTCGGGTTCGCGCCCTTGTCGAGCAGGAACATCGCCATGTCGTAGCTGCGGTTGTCGATCGCATTGATCAGCGGGGTGATGCCATCGGGATTGGGCTGATTCACATCCGCGCCGGCCTTGACGATGGCGACGGCGCAGCGGTAGCAGCCGGAACGGGTGGCATAAAGCAGTGCCGTCAGCCCGCCGGTCTGGCGGAACTGCGCGCGCGGCTCGGAGGTCATCTGGCGCGGCCAGTCGTCGTACTTTGCGCGCACTTTGACATCCGCCCCGTGCTTGAGCAGCAGCTCGACGATTTCCGGATGGTTCTCCGCTGCCGCCCACATCAACGCCGTCTGACCGCGGAACCTCTCCACCGCATTCACCTTCGCGCCACGCTTGATCAGCATCTCGGCGATCGGCTGCGAGCCGATGCTCGAGGCCAGCATGAGCGCGGTCTGATCGTCCTGATTGGACGAGTTGGCATCCGCGCCGCGCATCGAGCAGCATGCGCACGAGCTCGACATCGCCGAGTCTTGACCGCCTCGATCAGCGGCGAGGATCCGTAGTGGTTGGTGACGTTGGCTTTCGCGCCCGCCTTCAGCAGCGCCCGCACCAGCTCATGATCGACCTCTGTAGGTCGCCCACAGCAGCGCCGTAGAGCCATCGGGCTCGCGCCGCATTCACATCGATATCGGGTGAGGTGATCGCGGCCAGCACGGCCTCGCGATTTCCCGCGCGGATCAGATCGACGAGTGTCTGGGGCGCAGAAGACGCTGCACTGGAAGCAGCCGACACCCCGAGCAGCAGCAAGCCGATCGCAGCAGCCATGCGCACGCGCATGGATGGTTGACTTAAACAATGTTGCCTCCGAAATTCGTGTAGTGGGCCCAGAGGCCTTTGCTCACGTCATAGAGGAAACGATAGGGATCATCGAACTTGCGGCCCACTTCGTTCATGACGCCCTCCTCCAGCATGTCCTGCGCGCTGCGCCCATGATCGGTGAGCTCCGTCGTGCGCTCGTAGAGATGCCGCATCATGTCGCGCTCTGCCTGCAAGCTGCGCGCGCGTCATCACGGCCCGTAGGCAGGCACGATCTTGGTTTCGTCATTGGCCAGCTTCAGCAGATCGTCCATCGCATCGACCCGTCCGCCGAGCCAGCCGCCCGCATACCAGTCGAGCGCCGGATCGCGCAGGGGTGAGGCGACATCGCCAACGGCCAGGACGTTGGAGTCCCGGAAGAACACGTAGATGTCCCCGCGCGTGTGCGCTTCGAGCAAGTAGCCGCATTCGATTCTTTCCGCTCCCACCTTCAGCTCGCCTTTGTCGCGGAACGTCGAGGTGGGCAGCGCCGCCGCCGGCAGCGCCTTCACCCACCGGTCCTCGGCAGGCACGTAGTAGTCCGTCGCCAACCATTGGCGCGTGATGACATGGGCGTGAATGCTGGCGCGCCGATGCCCCGAACAGCGCATTGCCACCGGTCTGCTCGGCGTGATAGTGGGTGTTGAAGAGGGTGTGCACGCGCGCACCGCCGAGGCTCGCGCGAACGGCCTTGCTCATCGCGCAGAGCCGCTGTCGACGAGCACGATGCCGTCGCTGGTTGACAGGGCAACCACGTTGCCGGGCGCCCCGCTGATGAGCTTGACCCGTTCGGCAAGCTTTTCGCTCGGTAAGCGCTGTCTTGCCGGCAGCCGACCGTTCGCTGGAAGTTGCTGGCAGCTCGACAAAGCTCCCCAGCAGCGGCATGGACGCCAGCACCTGCGAGCCCGCCGAGGGCAGACTGCAGGAAGCTTCTGCGGTCGGTCGTCATCATGTCGCGTCTCAGACATCGGTGATAAGGCCGGTGCTGTTGCCAAAGCTCTTCTGCTTGATCCCGAGCTTGTCCAGGATCGTCAGGTGCAGATTCGCAAGCGGAGTGCGTGCCGGCAGCGTGACGATTCTTTCCACCGACGTGCGCACCGTTTGCCCCGCCCACCAGAACCTCGGGCAGGGGATAGTTGTCGTGCTGATTGCTGTTGCTCATGTTCGAGCCATAGAGGAACAGCGAATGATCGAGGATGCTGCCGTCGCCCTCTTTGATGCTCGCGAGCTTCTTGAGGAAGTCCGCGAACCGCTCCATGTGATAGCGCTCGATCACCTGCAGCCGGCGAATGCGCTCGCTGGTCGTTCGAGTGGTGGCTGACCGGATGAAACGCATCCGGCACGCCGACGAAGTTGTAGGTGCGGTTGGTGCCTTCGGAGACCATCACGTAGGAGACCACGCGCGTGAGATCGGCCTGATATGCAAGCGCGATCAGGTCGAACATCAGCCGGACCTGCTTGTCGAAGTCCTCGAGCTCACCGAGCGGCGCGTCCGGCACGTTGAGCCCCTTGAGGTCGCGCGCGCCCGCCATCGCCACGCGCCGTTCGAGCTCGCGAACGGTATCAAGATAATCCGCAAGCCTCGCCTGGTCACCCGCGCCAAGATCATTGTGCAGCGCCTTGGCGCGCTCGTGTGACCATGTCCAGGATGCTGACGTTCTCGCGCAGCAATGCGGCGCGCTCGGCGGCCGTGTCGCCCTCACCCATGAGCTGGATGAACACCTTGCGCGGGTTGTACTCCATCGGCAGCGGCGAATTGGGACCGGCGTAGGAAGTCGTCGAGGCGTAGTAGCAGCCCGCGCCGCCGCAGGCGGCCACCTGTATGGTGGTTTCAGAGCACACCTCCAGCGAGGGCAACGCGGTCTTCTGTCCAATATGCTGGGCGATCACCTGATCGAGCGTGATCGACATGCTGGCGCCCTTCGCCGCGGTGTCCGGATGCACGCACGAGAGCCAGGTCGCCGGATTCAGCGTGTGGACGGAACCGCCGGCGGCGCTGATTCTCGATATTGTCGAACGTCGTGACGTATTTCTTATAGCGGCTCAAGGGATGCCAGGGTCTGGCCGAGCTTGAAGTCGCGCGCCCTTGCCGGTGGAAGTCCAGAAGTCGACTTCCTTGCCGAACACGGTGTTGTTCATGATCGCGCCGTGCGGGAGATAGAAGAATCCCGCGCGAATCTTCGGCGCAGCCGCGGTGTCGGCCAGCGCCGTGGCCGCCGGAACCATCGCGTCGAGAAACGGCAGCGCCAGCGCCACGCCACTGCCGCGCAGGAAAGTGCGTCGAGACAGATGCTTCTTGGTCAGAAACACGGCCATCGCCTATTTCTCCTGTCGCTGCTGCGACGTGTCGCGCGCCGCCGCTGTCGGCGGAGGCCACCTTGGCCCGGGCGCCTGCCTTCGGTTGTCGCGTCCGGGCCCTGGCGCCGGAAGTCGTCGCTATTGACGATGCCGGTGATCGAGGCGGCAAACGTGTAGTTGCTCGCGGCGGCATCGCGCACGATCTTGCGGACCTGGGGCATATCGTAGTACTCGAGCTCGCGATTGAGCGCGTACATCATCAGACGCTTCGTCACCGTCGTCGGGAACTGGTCCGGCCTGCCGCGTCAGATAGCGCCGCAGATCCGACGGGTCGCGCAGCACGACTCCGCTGGAGAGTTCCGCGGTCGGATCGATGGCCACCTTCGTCACCGGATCGACCGTACGCCAGCGTCCCGTCACATCGAAATTCTCCAGCACGAGGCCCAGGGGATCGATGAGCGCCGTGGCAGCGCTCTGCAGGTCGGGTTGGCGCGATGGGCCTCGAGCCGCTGGCGCACGGTGGTCGGTGGCTGGCCCTCGTGGAACGACAGATCGGTGATCGACGCTGGGCGGCGGCGGGTGGGCGGAGTGCCCATGAGCCGGTCGAGCACGTAGGCGCCGCGCAGCACGGGCGAGGTGCGATCGGAATACGACGTTCGCAACTCGAACGCGCCCTTGCCCAGCAGCCCCCAGCGATTCTGGTTCGCGAGCGTCACTCTGCGGAATTGCGGACCGAGTACTCCCTGGATCCCGTACTGCCGCGCGAGCGAGTCGTTGACGAAGGTCCAATCGGCCGTGAGCAGCATCGTTCACGTTGCGGTTCTCGAGCAGCACGCTCCCCAGAAAGAGTCGTGCCTCGGTCTCGAAGTTCGTCCGCATATCAGCCGTGAATTCGCGATCGAGCGGCTCGATCTGCCGCAAGGTGCCGAAGTTCAGCCAGGAGAAGGCGAAGTCGGTCACGAGCGATTCGGCGCGCGGATCCTTCAGCATGCGCGCGACCTGGGCGTCGAGGACCTCGGTCTTTGACAGCTCCTTCTTTTCAGCCAGATCGAGCAGCTGCTCGTCGGGACCCTGATTCCAGAGGAAGAAGGAAACGCGCGACGCGAGCTCCAGATCGGTCAGCTGCGCGAGGCTGCCCCGGCGTCGCCGGACTCGAGATCGCGCGGTATAGAAAATCCGGGCTCGAGAGAACCGCGGTGATGAGCTCCGTCACGCCCGAGTCGAACCCGCCGGGCAGCGAGCGGCCGTTCTCGTAGAACTTCATCAGCCACTTCACATCGTCATCCGTCACGGGACGCCGGAACGCACGCGTCGCCAGGTGCCGGGCGATCCGCTCCGCGCACGGCCTTTCCTCCGAGGCCTGCTTCGGCTCGCAGACGAAAATCTTGGCACGACTCGCGCTCAACGAGAGGCCTTGCGGCGAATAAGGTCCGACGACCTGGATGCCGTCGCGAATGATGGGCATACCGATGCCAAAGGTCCTGCCTGCGCCCGTCGGATCATTGCTTTCGGCCCACGAGCGCTCGATGAAGGTGACCGTCACCGTGTGCTCACCGGCTTTGATCTGTGCCGGTACACCAGAAACCTTGGCGACAATGGTCGTGCGGCCCTTCGGGCCATCGCGGTCGGCGAGCGCGAGATCTTCCGCTCCACCGATCTGTCTGCGCGCGACCTCCGCACCGTCCACGAGGATCAGCAGGGTCGCCGTGGTTTCCATTCCGCGCGGATACAGGCCGGCATCGAGACTGTCGCCGTCCATGAAGTTGAACCGATATTCGCCGTCGGCCGGAAAGACGTGCGTGAAGCTCACGCCTCCGCGCGTGCCCAAGGGGAATCCGTCCCGATGGGTGTACTGCGTCGGAGAACCGAGTCCCGCTTGGCCGCCCCCGCCTCCGCCACCGCCATAGAAGACGGTGGCCATTTTGGGAACGGGCTGCCCGACTGCGCGCTGAGCGACGTGGCGCGCCGCAGACAGATACTGCTCCATGAACGTCGGTGAGACGCTCAGGGCTCCGGCGATGTTGCTGAAGCCATCCACTTCGATCTCGGTCGGCAGAATCTGCTTCGGATCGACATCGACGCCGAGGAGCCCCTTCACAGAAGCCGCGAATTCGGTCCGACTGAGACGCTCGAGGGGCACATGACCCACACCGCGATCTGCCGCGGATGAATCGAGCGAAGTCTTCAAAAAACCCAAGAACGCATCGACGTCAGCCTGGCTCGGCTGCTTCTCACCGGCCGGGGGCATGAGCCGGCCTGTGAGCTTGTTGATCGCCTTCTCCCACACCTGCGGATCATCGCCCGCCTGGCTCAGATCCATCGTGTCGAAGGCCAGGCCTCCGGCCCAATCAGTGCTGTTGTGGCACTTCGAGCAGTTCGTGTTGAGAAGCTTGTTGAACGTCTGAACCGAGTCTGAATTAGGCTCCTCGCCCTGCGCGATCCCAGCCGAGAGGGCAAGCCAAATCCCCGGCAGGCAAACCCGCATCACTGCACAACTAAACAAAGCTCCGCCTCGCATTCGCCCTCCTCGGCGTTCCCGGTACGGCGTTCGACCTCCCTACTCTTATATTGTGCCGCTGCGCGCTGCGACTGAACCAACAAGATGTATTAACGCCTGAGACGGGGGTTTTTGCCAACTTCCTATAAGTACCTGATATCTTGACCTTTCTTTCGGAGCATCCCAGCAATTGCCAGTCTCGCGGTTGACTTCAGCGAGGCTGCTCAGGCAATTTCCAAGCACGCGATAAGTTCCCCGCAGGGGATTAAAACGGGAACTCGGGTCAAAAGCCCGGGCTGCCCCCGCAACTGTACGCGGTGCGCCGCGCATCGAAGACCACTGGAAGGAATCCGGGAAGGTGATGCGCGGACCCAAGCCGCAAGCCAGGAGACCTGCTTATCGCGGTCGCCCAATCGAGCAGCCGGGGTGTGCTGCACGAGCGGAACTACCGAGTGGCGACACAGACCGCGTGGCAGGCGTGGCAGCAAGTCGTACTCGTTAGAGTTGATCAAGCCGGCCGCCTCCCGCGCGATCCATTGGATCTCGCAACTTGGGAGTTCGTCCGTGAAACAACACATCGTGCCGCTGCTCGTCAGCCTTCCACTCACATTCCTGAGCGCAGAGGCCTGCGCGCAATCTTCCAACGGTGACATGTCCTTGCAGGAGGTCGTGGTCGTCGCCAATCGCGCGCCAGAGCCGTTGTCCAAAGTCGGTAGCTCGGTCACGGTATTGACCGAGGAGGGCATCAAACAAAGTCAGGCGATCATGGCCTCCGACCTTCTCGCGCAGACCCCTGGAATCACGGTGGCTCGCGCGGGAGGAGCCGGACAGCCGACCTCCGTGTTCATACGCGGTGCCGAGAGCGATCACACGGTCGTGATCATCGATGGGGTCAAGATGACAGACCCGTCCCTACCGGGCGGAGGCTACGATTTCGAAAGCCTGCTGATCGGCGACACCTCTCGCATCGAGATCCTGCGCGGCGCGCAGTCGACCCTCTACGGCAGTGACGCGATCGGCGGGGTCATTGACATCCAAACCGCACCGCCCGATCGGCAGCTCACGAGCAGCGCGAGTCTCGAGGGCGGATCCCACGACACCGGTTACGGAACGGCCGCTTTTGGCGGCACGAGCGACGCACTCGGATGGCGAGTTGCCGCCAACTATTTTGGGACGAGCGGCATCCCCTGCTTCGATCAATACCTGGGGGGTCGACGCGACTGCGCAAGTCAGAACGGTGCGGGCGCGGCGCAGCTGCGCTACGCGCTGACCCCGGATCTGGATCTGGATTTGCGCGGATACTTCGACTCGGCGCGCACCGACTTCGACGGTTACGACACTCCGACATTCTCGTTCGGAGATGACAACGAGTATGGCAAGACCCAGCAAGGCATCGGATACGCAGGTCTGACCTGGCGAGTGCCCGATGTGGGACTCAGCAACCGCGTCTCCGTGCAGTACACCGACTCCGAAACCCGCGAGTTCGATCCAAACGCGCCCGCGAACTTCGGTTATCCGACCACCGAGACGTTCTACGCATTCGGCCGCAATGTGCGCGAGGAATATCAGGGCACCTGGCAATTCACGAACGCAGGACAAGTGGTATTCGGTGCACAGAACGAGCACTCGACCATCGACACGTTCAGTCCCTGGAACGCCGCCTCTGTCAGCGGGCATCATCATCGACAGCGGTTATCTGCAAGCCCAGTACGAGTTGCTGAAGGGGCTCACCTTGACCGCGGGCGGCCGGTACGACCACCACGACGTCTATGGTGGTCACACGACCGGGCAGGCCGCCCTCGCCTGGCTGCTCCCCAATGAACACACAGTCATCCGAGCAAGCTTTGGGCAGGGCTTCAAGGCTCCCTCGCTTTTCCAGCTCTACAGCAGTTACGGCAACCCGGCTCTGCGACCGGAGACAGCGAACAGCTGGGATGCAGGCATCGAGCATCACGCACTCAATGAGCGGCTCATATTGTCTGCCACCTATTTCGAGCGAACGAGCCGCGACCTCATCAATTTCTTCGACTGCTCGACGCCCAGCCCACTGTGCGCCACCGAGCCCTTCGGCTACTACGCCAACATCGAACGCTCTTTGGCCCACGGCGTCGAGCTGATCGGCTCGCTGAAGCTCACCGATACCCTGACCCTGACGGGCAACTACACCTTAACCCATGCTGAGGATCGCTCGATCGGCTCCTCCACCTATGGAAACGATTTGCCGCGGCGTCCGCGCAATGCGGCCAACGCCAACCTCAACTATCTGTGGCCCTTCCGTCTCAGCACCGCCCTGGTGCTGCGCTACTCTGGACCCAGCTTCGACGATGCGGCGAATCAGATCCGGCTCGGGGGCTATGTGCTCGTGGATTTTCGAGCCTCGATGCCAATCACGACGCACTTCGAGATATTTGGTCGGGTGGAAAATCTGACGGATCGCCACTACGAAGTCGCCTATCAATACGGCACGCCCGGCCGCTCGGCCTACATCGGCGCACGCCTGAGCTTCTAGAGCAGCCAGCCACCCTGTTTTGAGCTACCATGGTACTGTGGTACCATGGTAGCTTATGCGCCTGGGATCCCTTGGCATGTCCGATCAGCAGTTCCTGGCCGCTCTCAGGGACTTGAGCTACAGCGCCGCAGCCTTCCACCATGGCGATCACTTGCGCCTCGGCTGGCTCCTGCTCGAGCAATTCGGTCTCGAGGCCGCGATCGCCAAGGCGGCCGATTTGATTCGGGGGTTCGGAGCGCACCACGGGAAAGCCGACCTGTATCACGAGACGATCACACGCGGCTGGATGCGGCTCCTCGCAAGCCATGACGCGAAGAGTTTTCAGGAGTTTGTGGACAAGAACGAGCCACGCCTGACCCGCGAGCTGCTGCACCTTTACTGGAAGCCGGAGACGTTGTACGGTCCGGACGCCCGTGTGCGCTGGGTCGAGCCAAACATTCGTGCATTGCCAAAGGTCGCCCTCAGAATCCGGGCGGCTTCATCATGAAGCCGCGAAGTCCTCCGGCGCGAACAGCGGCCTGATTTCGATGTCGGATTCGCTGATCATCGGATTTGGGCAGCGCTTGACCCATTCGGTGGCTTCTTCGATCGAGCGGACCTGCCAGAGCCAGAATCCTGCCAGGAGCTCCTTGGTCTCAGAGAATGGTCCGTCCGTGACGGTCCGGCTCGTGCCAGAGAAGTGCACTCTTTTTCCGTAGCGGCTGGGCTTCAGGCCCTCCGCAGCGAGCAGGATGCCGGCCTTCACGAGCGATTCGTTGAATTTTCCCATCGCCGCCATGAGCTCGGCGGTCGGCATGACCTCCGCTTCGCTTTCCTTCGTCGCCTTCACCAGGACCATCACTTTCATACCGATCTCCTAAGCACTTGATAAGACTGTCGTTCGCCCCGAGCGCACGATCGTGCACCGCGCTTCGCTATCTGTACGACGAATCAACCGCACGCAGATCGACAAATCCGGCGGAACCTCGGCAGGCCCAAAGAATTTCTATGATCAAATCCCCAGGCGCGGAGGGATGCCATGGGCACGATTCTGATCATCATCCTGATCCTGCTTCTGATCGGTGCTCTGCCGACGTGGCCGCATAGCCGCGGGTGGGGATACTACCCAAGCGGGGGACTGGGCCTGGTCGTCATCATCGTCATCATCCTTTTGGTGCTGGGTGTGATCTGAACAATCGGTGGATGGAGCTGCGATGAGCAAGATCGTGTACAGGGTCGTGCGCCACGACGGTGGGTGGGCCTATCAAGCGGACGGAACGTTCTCAGAGCCGTTTCGCACGCGCGAACTCGCGCGTGCCGCGGCCCGCCTTGCAGCGCGTGAACAGTCGACACCCGGGGAATCGACGGCCATCGACTACGAGGACGCAAAAGGTAAGTGGCACCACGAAGTCGCAAGCGGCGAGGATCGCCCGCAGACCGAAGTCGAGGGTTGAAGCGTTCTACGGCTGGAACTTCAAGATAGCCCGGAGTAGACCCGGGAAGCGCTCACTGATTTCGTCCCAGCGCACGCTGTTGAGATTCTCCACACCCCGCTTGGTCGTATGGATCAGCCCGGCTTCGCGCAGCACCCGGAAATGATGCGACAGGGTTGACTTCGCCATGTCCGCGCACGGTGCCGCCCCCGAGCACGATAAAGAGTCGCCTCGCCTTTCCACGAGCGTCTTCAAGATCCTGAGGCGCATCGGATCGCTCAGTGCACCGAGGACGCCCGTGAGCGTGATGTCCTCAATCGCCGGATGCACGAACCGGGTCATATGCTCATTCTATTCTGATCTTTCCGTAAGTTCCATGGTTCGGTAATACTGAACTAAGTAATCCAAGCAGGAACTCCTCATGAAAAGATTTGAAGGCAAAGTCGCGGTCATCACCGGAGGTAACAGCGGCATCGGTCTCGCAAGCGCTGAGCGCCTCCATCGGGAGGGCGCGCGCGTCGCGATCACCGGCCGCAATGCCAAGACACTCGACGCTGCGATCAGCGCACTGGGCGGCGATGCATTGGCTGTGCAGGCAGATGTCGCGAAGCTCGCTGACATCGATCGGCTCTTCTCGATCGTCACGTCCAAGCTTGGCAAAGTGGACGTGCTCTTCGCCAACGCGGGTGTCGGCAAATTCGCGCCTTATGCCGCATCACAGGAGGCGTTGTTCGATGAGCTCTTCGCGATCAACGTCAAGGGGGTGTATTTCACCCTGCAGAAGGCCATACCTCATCTGAACGATGGCGCATCCGTGGTCCTCAACACGAGCATTGCCGCAAGCAAGGGTGCGGAGAATATGGGAATCTATGCAGCGACCAAGGCGGCCGTTCGGTCTTTCGCTCGCACGGCCGCAGCGGAGCTGCAGGCCAGGAATATTCGCGTCAACGCGGTAGCGCCCGGTCCCATCGCGACGCCCATTTTCGAGCGCAGCGGCATGACGGCCGAGCAGATCGAGGGCTTCAAGGCCGGCATATCCGCTCGCGTTCCGATGCGGCGGATGGGTCGACCGGAGGAGATCGCGAGCGCTGTCGCATTCCTGGCATCGGATGATGCCTCCTATATCACAGGCGTTGAGCTCAACGTCGATGGAGGCATGGCGAATCTTTAGCAGAGCGCGGAAGGAGACAGATCATGCAAGACCAGTCGGGCACCTTCGTGCTGGGAGATCGCACGGTCAAACGCATCGGATATGGCGCCATGCAGTTGGCGGGCCCCGGGGTCTTCGGACCGCCAAAGGACCGTCGCACGGCTGTCGCCGTGCTGCGAGAGGCCGTCGACTCTGGGATCAATCATATCGACACGAGCGATTACTACGGTCCGCACATCACGAACGAGATTATTCGTGAAGCGCTTCACCCGTATCCGGCCGATCTGACGATCGTCACCAAGGTCGGTGCCGTACGTGGGAGCGACGCCTCATGGCTCCCCGCCCAAGAGCCGCAGGATCTCGCCCGTGCGATCGACGACAACCGCCGCAACCTCGGGCTTGACGCGATCGAGGTCGTCAATCTTCGCATCATGGGCGATGTGCACCATCCTCGAGAGGAATCCATCGCGCGTCAGTTCACGGCGCTGGCAGAGCTGCAGCGCAAGGGCGCCGTTCGCCACCTGGGGCTCAGCAACGTCACCGCGGCGCAAGTCGCCGAGGCGCGCAGCATCGCGCCTGTCGTCTGCGTACAGAATCACTACAACCTGGTGCAGCGAGCCGACGATGGGCTGATCGCTGAGCTCGCCAGGCACCGCATCGCATACGTGCCCTTCTTTCCGCTCGGTGGATTCACACCACTGCAGTCTTCGGAGCTCTCCGGAGTCGCCGGGCAGCTGGGCGTAACACCGATGCAGGTGGCGCTCGCCTGGCTCCTCAGGCGCGCTCCGAACGTTCTACTGATCCCCGGCACGTCCTCGCTCGCCCATCTGCGCGAGAACCTGGCTGCCGGCTCGCTACGCTTGCCAGATCAGGTGATGGCGACTTTGGATGCGATCGCGGCAGGAGACTCGCGCAATCAGCGCGTGTGATGCAGAGCCGCCTGAAGCCGGGCCCACTGGGCCTTGGCCACGTCTCGATCATCGGCCAGCTGGTGCGACCCTGCGGCGACTGAAGCGCGAGACGCCCGCATGAATTCGCGATTCGCGCGATCGTAGTCACCGGCAAGCCGATAGCACTCCCCAGCCTGCTGATACGCACCCTGCTCCGAATAGTGATCGGCGAGCACACGCGCTTGGGCCGCACTGGCGCCCGGACAGGCACCGGGACCTTCCGCCGGCGTGGGATCCGCGAGTGCGAGCCGCGCAGCGGCGAGCAGACTCACCAGGATGTAAGCAGACTTTGTGTGATCACGCATGCACGAATTGTGTGATCACGAGTGCGAAGATGGCAGTCACCGTTCGACGGATTCCGGGCATACCAGCTTGGTAATGCGCGCCTCTCCCTTTCGAGAGAGAACGCGAGTAGTCTCGAGGTTCGCCATCGTGGATATGCCATGACCCGCGCTTTCGACGCCATCATCATCGGCGCAGGCCAAGCAGGTCCTTCACTGGCCGTTCGACTGGGGCGCGCAGGCATGCGTGTCGCCCTGATCGAGCGGCAACTGTTCGGCGGCACGTGCGTGAATACCGGATGCACTCCCACGAAGGCGCTCGTTGCGAGCGCCTACGCTGCGCATCTGGCCCGTCGCTCGGCCGAATTTGGAGTGAGCCTGGGCGAGCCCGTGAACGTGGACTGGACGCGGGTCCGCCAGCGTCAGGAAGACATCGTGCGTCGCTCTCGGGAGAGCGTCGAATCCTGGGTCAGAGGTGCGGACAACTGCACGGTTTACCGTGGGCACGCGCAGCTTCAATCAACGCAGCAGGTACGTATCGGAGAGGATGTGCTCACGGCTGCGCGGATCTTCTTGAACGTTGGGGCACGAGCCCGCGTGCCGCCCCTGCCCGGCATCGAACAGATCGACTATCTCACGAACTCGCGGATCCTCAAGCTGGACAATCTGCCTCGGCACCTGGTGGTCATCGGCGGAAGCTACGTGGGGCTGGAGTTTGCGCAGATCTTTCGCCGGTTCGGCTGTCAGGTCACGGTCGTCGAGATGAACTCGCGGCTGATTCACCGCGAGGATCTCGAAATATCGGACGCCATGCGCGCAATCCTCGAGGCGGAGGGCATCGAGGTCAGGACGGAAGCCGAATGCATTCGCTTTGAGCGAATGAGCACGCAGACCTGCGTCCACGTCGCCTGTCGCTCCGGAGAGCCTGCAGTACTGGGATCTCACGTCCTGCTTGCCGTCGGACGGCAGCCCAATACCGATGATCTGGGTCTTGATCGAGCCGGCGTGGAACTGGATGACCACGGCTATATCAAGGTCGACGATGAGCTCAGGACGAGCGCCCACGGGATCTGGGCCCTCGGCGAGTGCAACGGCCGCGGGGCTTTCACTCACACCTCTTACAATGATTACGAGATCGTCGCGTCAAATCTGCTCGATGGTGAGCAGCGCAGTGTCCGTGACCGGCTTCTTGCGTACGCGCTATTCACGGATCCGCCGCTTGGACGCGCGGGGCTCACGGAGGCCGAGGCCCGGGCGAGTGGCCACCAAGTCCTCGTCGGATCCAGACCGATGACGCGCGTTGCGCGTGCCATCGAGAAGGGCGAGACGCAGGGCTTGATGAAGGTTATCGTCGATCGGGGGACGCGCCAGATTCTCGGCGCGGCCATTCTGGGTACAGGCGGAGACGAAGCGATTCACTCCGTCCTCGATACCATGTATGCCCGAGCGCCTTATACGATGCTGCAGCGGGCCGTGCACATCCACCCGACTGTGTCCGAGCTGATTCCGACCGTGCTCGGGGAGCTCAAATCCTCGCAGTCATAGCCGTGGAGACGGCGCCCACGCCAGTCCATCGGGCTGCGGCCCCACATCGATGTGCTCGAGCGGCTCCAGTCGCTTCAGATCAAGCACGACAACATAGTTGTCGGACGAGCAGGCGATGTAGGCTCGCGCATCGTCCGGGGCAACCAGAGTGCCGGTGCAACCCGTCCCCAGTCGAACGCGTTTGATCTCAGTCCGGGCCTTCGCGTCATAGATCGAGAGGTCCCCGGTTCGAAGGCTCGAGATGAGCACGCGCCGGCCGTCGTGCGTGAATTTGACTCGGTTCGCTCCGACGACTTTCGCATCCAGGGTCTGGACCACCTTCTTGGCGGCCGTGTCGATCACGTAAATCGAGCCCGACGCAGAGGACGCCGTCCACAGCTCCTGGCCGTCGGGCGATAGATCCACCCCTTCGGAGCCCCGCTCGGTCGGCACGATGGTATGCACCCAGATCGGCGTGGGCGCCGGTTGCAGTTCGAAGATGCTGAGCGTGCCGGCCAGGACGTTGGTTGCGTAGATTCGTTCGCGGTTCGGCGCAAGCACCAGCATGTGCGTCCAGCTCTGACCCGTCCCAATGATCCACTCGACCTGGCGTGTCGCCACATCGAGCCTCGCGAGGGCCATCGCGCCTTGAGCGGTGAACCAAAGCTTACCGTCGGCGAAAACGAGTCCGTGAACTCCCGTGAGCGGACCCGTGTCGATCGGCTCGAGCGCCTTGTGCTCGACGAGATCGAGAACGTCGATCCGGTGCAGGCTGGAATTCCCCATGTTGGAAACGAACGCTGTCTTGCCGTCGTCGCTCGCAATCACCTCATGCGGATCGGGGCCGATCGGCATTTTGGCAATGACTCGATCGGACGCCACATCGACGATGGCGAGTGTGTGGTCCTTCTTGGACGACGCGAGCAGCAGCTCGTGTGGCGCCGCCTGCGCGGCGAGCGACCAGCCTCCCGCGACCGCAAGAACGAACGTCATGCCGATGGGTAATATGGCTTTGCTTTGCATGGATTGATGCTAGCTCAAGCGCGAGAGATTCGCAGGTGGTCCTCGCGAATGGTGGCTGCGCTCACCCAGAAATGCCAGGCGGCCCACAAACCGCTCGGCGCGAGAAGCAGCAATGCCCATCGCAGCGACTCCGAGCGAGCCCCGAATGAGCCGGCAAACCAATCGCTGAGCCAGCCAATGGCCTGCGGAGCGATGACGAGATTGGCGACGTTCGCCAGGAAAAGCAGGATGGCGCACGCCGTCGCGCGCATCCCCGCGGGGACGACGTTCTGCAGAAGACCGAATATTGGACCCAGATAGAAATAGACCGCCGGCACGAAAATCCACAGCAGCACCGTGACCATCTCCCTCGATGAAACCCAATACACGAAGATCGACGGGATCGTCGTCAGCGCCGTGCTGCATGCGAGCAACCGGGCAACGTAGCGCGGGTCGGTAGCGGCGCGCCGACTCATCAGCCAGCCCGCAAGCACCGTGCCGGCCGTGCCCGCAATCAGATGCATCGGACCGAGGAGCGCTCCGGCCTGCCCGACACTCATCCCATGCGAGCGCTGCAGAAATGTGGGTGTCCACCAGATGAGCCCCCAGCTCCAAAGCGTCGCCACCGAGCCCCCGACGATGAGATGCAGCGCCGATCGCTGGACGACCAGAAATCGAAGGGTGCTCGCTAACGTCGCCGATTTGGGTGGTTGCGGGCTCTCATCGAGCTGCCCGCGCCGAGGCTCACGGACCGTGAGCGCAACGAGCAAAGCGAGTACCAGTCCCGGGATGCCGAGCACCAGGAACGCGGCGCGCCACCCGCTTCGTTCCGCGACGCCGCCGGCTATCGAGGATCCGAGCCATGCGCCCAGACAGGCCCCGAGCGCGTAAATGCTGAGCGCCTTGGGACGCGTTTGCGGCGGAAACTTGTCGGCGAGAATGGATGTGGAAGGCGGTGTTCCGCCTGCTTCTCCAATACCGACGCCGAAGCGCCCCAGCAGCAGTTCGCCGTAGTTGCGCGCAAGACCGCACACGACCGTCATGGCTGACCAAGCCGCCAGGGCCACCGCGAGAATCATCTTCCGGTTCGAACGATCGGCCCAGACGGCGAGCGGAATTCCGATCGTCACGTAGAAGACCGCCAGCGCGACGCCGGTCAAAAAGCCGATCCCGCTGTCGGTGAGCCTGAGCTCGAGGCGAATCGGCTCAATCAAGGTCGAAATCGAGAACCGATCGGCGATGTTGAGCCCGTAGACGATCGTGAGGACCACGAGCACGTACCAGCGGTCGCGGGGCAAAGCCGCTCCTTCCATTTTCGCCAAGCTGATCAGTCTTTGACCGGCAGTGCGCTCAATCGAGCCGCCATTTCACGGCGCTGGTCCTCGAACGCCTTGCGCCCGACCGGCACGACTTGGTCCAAGGGAAAGGCACCTTCGAGGAGTGCGTGAAGCTCGCGCACCTCGTCGCGGAACTCGGCGTGCGTGAGAATGTAGGGCGCGTTTGCCCGGATCCCAGTGACGACCGCCGCGCCGAGCTCGACCGGATCCATCGAATGAGACATGAGCGCATCGACCATCGCGCGGTGCTGGGGGTTGTTCGAATTGCGCATCTCCATGATGCGCGAGCGGGTACCTCCCGGGCACAGGCACGAGACGCCAATGCCCTTGGGCGCAAGCGATAGTCGCAGCGATTCGGTATAGCCGCGCACCGCGAACTTCGCGGTCATGTAGGCCCCGGCGCCCGGTAGCGGCAGCGGCACGATGCCGGCCATCGAGGCCGTGTTGACGATATGTCCTCCCTCGCCATGAGCGAGGATCAGAGGCGTGATGATCTTGACTCCATTCACCACGCCGCCGAAGTTCACGCGCATCGCCTTGTCCCAGGCCTCGAAGTCCGGATCATCCGCGTTGCCGCCGCCGCCGATGCCTGCGTTGTTGCACAGCAGGTGAATCTTGCCGAAGGTCTTCACAGCCTCTTCGGCTGCCGCACGCACCTGTGCACGATCCGAGAACGTCCGTGCACACGAAATGCACATCGGCGCGGCCCGCGAGCTCCCGTCTGACTTCATCCAGGTGATCCGCGTTCCAATCGACGATCACGACCTTCATGCCCTCCTTCAGGAAGTTCTCGACCATGCCGCGGCCGATGCCACTTGCGCCGCCGGTCACGAAGGCCACTCGGCCAGACAATATTTTCATCGGTTACGTCCTCGAGCCACAGCTGCGTGCGCACGCAGTCCGCGCCGTTGGGTACTTGCCAGTCGCTCGCGCACGAAACGCTCGGCCTTCGCACGAATGGACACCGGGTGCAGCTCGTGCGCTTCGGCACGCTGCCAGATCTTCGTCAGGGCATCCTGGAGCGCCCCAATCTGCTTATCATCCAGATCCACCAGAAGCTCCGCTTCGATCCGCGCGGCCGCTCGCAGCGCGCTCACCACCAATTTCTTCCCTGCAGGCGTCAGACGCATGTGCAGAATCCGTTGATGCCGCGGACTCGGCTCGCGCTCGAGCAATCCGTTGCGCTCCAGAGGCCGGATGAACCCGATCATCGACTGCGGCCTCACTCCGATGTCGCGCGCCAGCGCCGCGCTCGACAGCTCCGCGTGGTCGCGCAGCCGAAAGAGCATCAGAAGCTGCGCGGGGGTGAGATCGAATTCCTTGAGCGCGACCTCCATGCAGCTGCGCACGGCGAGCTCCACGCGCTTCAGCAGGTAAATCGTGCCGACGGGACGCTTGTACATGCTGGCATCGAGCCTTGGCTGTGATCGATCGACGCACAATATAAGCTTGCCTGTCATAGGAGCAAGCTCCCGCTGACGGCTTGCACTTCATGCAAGGTTACCTTATACAGATCCACGCCCTCGACGGAGAATGTTTCCATGCACGTTGGCATTGCGACCGGCTTTGCGAACCACTCCAGGATCGATGACGTTCAGTTCGTGCGCGAGGAGCTCAAACAGCTCGAGCTCGCCGCGGAGCGAGGCTTCGAGTCGATCTGGATCACGGAGCATCACTTCAGCGACTACTCGATCAGTCCGAATCCCCTCATGTACCTCGCCTATCTCGCGGGCCGGCATCCGCGGGTCCGCCTCGGAACCCAGGTGCTCGTCGTGCCCTGGCACGATCCGGTTCGGATGGCGGAGGAAATCCTGCTGCTCGACCATGTCTCCGGCGGTCGCGCGCTGATCGGATTCGGACGAGGCCTGTCCCGCGTGGAATACGAAGGTCTGCGCATCGATCAGGGCGAGGCCCGGCAGCGCTTCGACGAGAGCGTGGCCATGGTGATGCGGGCCACGGAGACGGGCGTCATCGAGGGCGGCGAGCTATTCCGGCAACCGCGTCGCGAGCTCAGACCGCGCCCCATTCGGCCGCTCAAGGGCCGCGCGTTCTGCGCCGCTGGCTCGCCTGCATCGATGGTCTCGGCAGCGAAGCTCGGCCTCGGACGACTCTATCTCGGACAGCCGATGGTGGCAGGTCATGTGCAACCGAAGTCTGCTCTCAGCCGTGTGACCGGCGATGACGCATCCGATGCCTGGCTCAAAGCCTGGCACGAGTCGCATCTGGGCGAGCGCCCGGTGGCGCCCTTCTGCTCGAATCTCGTCTTCATCGATGAAAGCGGGGACCGCGCACGCGAACTCGCGCGCACATACACCGCCAAGACCTTCGCAGCCGCGGTCAAGAACTACGAGATGACCTCAGATCATCACGGCACGATCAAAGGCTATGAAAGCTACAGTGCGCTGCGCATGACACCGGAGCAGGCGCAGAGCGCCATCGACAACGCCTACAAGAGCTCGATCGCGGGCAATCCCAAAGAGGTGCTCCAGCAGCTCGAGGAGGTGAGGCGCATTCGCGAACCGCAAGGCATGATTCCGCACCTCTACACGGGCGGCATGCCGCACGAGGAGTGCCTTCACTCGATCGAACTCTTCGCGCGCAAGTGCCTGGACGAGATGAAAAGTTGGACCGGAGCGCCGGCCACCATCGATGGGTAAGGGAAACGAAATGTCGGTCAATCCTTTCGAACCAGCCCTGTTTCGCGCAGAAGGGATACCCGCCGACGTCAAGGCATTCAATGAGGCGCTCCTCAAGCGCACGACGGAAGCGCCGGGGCCTGCGGCGCGAACGGCGGATGACGCGGCTCCCAGTCCGTTTCCGCCCGTACCGAAGTCGGCGCGCGCGAGCGTGCGCTCCGTGAGCACGCCTGAGGGACGAGAGGTCAGCGTGCGCGTCGTGCCACCGGCTGCCGGAAGCCCGCTTGGCGCTTACCTGCACTTGCATGCCGGCGGTCTCGTATTCGGTTCGGCCGATCAGGATGATCGTCTGCTCGAGCGCATCGCAGACGCGACGGGACTTGCCGTCATCAGCGTGGATTACCGCCTCGCGCCCGCCCATCCGTACCCCGCCGCCTGGGATGACTGTGAGGCGGTGGCGTTGTGGCTCGCGCGCGAGGTGCGCTCGCAGTTCGGCGGCGCGGTGTTGGCGATCGGCGGGGAATCCGCCGGCGCCACCCTCGCCGTTCCAACGCTCGTTCGGATGCGTGACAAGCATGGCTTCACCGGCTTCAGTGCCGTGAATCTGAGCTATGGCAACTTCGACACATCGATGACGCCGAGCCAGATCTGGATCGGCGCCCGACGCTTCGTGATCGGCACCGCTGACATTGCCCAGTGCTCCAACGCCTATGCGCCCGACGTATCACAGCGGCGCAATCCCGATATCTCGGCCGTGTATGCCGAGCTTTCGCGCATGCCGCCCGCGCTGTTCACGGTCGGAACGCTGGACCCGTTCCTCGATGACTCCCTGTTCGTCTACGCGCGCTGGATCGCTGCCGGAAACGAGGCCGAGCTTGCGGTGTATCCCGGAGCGCCCCATGCGTTCAATCTGATGGGCCATCCGCATGCGGCGGCCGCTAACGCGCGCATCGATGCGTTTCTCGCAAAGAGGGTGCGCGGTTGAGCCGGCTACGTGGCAAGAGCGCCATCATTACGGGCGGCGCCGGTGGTATCGGGCGCGCTGCAGCTGCACTGTTCGTGCACGAAGGTGCATCGGTTCTGCTCGTCGATCGACCCGGAGCGGACGTCAGGGGCACGGCGGCATCCGTCGGCGGTGCCGCTTACGGCTTCGAAGCGGACGTGACCGATCCATCGCAGGTCGATGCCTACTATCACGAGGCGGAGCGCAGGTTCGGCGGTCTGGACATCGCTCTCCTCAACGCCGGGGTGACCGGTGTCAATGCGCCGCTCGAGCACTATCCGCTCGAGGTGTTCGACGAGGTCATCTCGATCAACGTCCGTGCCGTCTGGCTTGGACTGCGTGCGGCCATTGCACCACTCAAGCGTCGAAGGGGTGGCTCGATCGTCATCACCTCCTCCATCCAGGGAGCATCGGCCATACCGCAAACCTCCGGATATACCACCTCCAAGCACGCCGTCGTCGGCATGATGAAGGGTGCTGCCCTGGAGCTTGCGAAGGCGAACATCCGAGTCAACTGCGTCCTGCCCGGGATGACCGACACACCCATGATGGATCGGATTCATCGATCCTCTGGAGCACCCGAGGAGATGGCTGCCGCGATCAAAGCGACGATTCCGATGCGTCGTTATGCACGCGCCGAGGAAATCGCGCGCCTCATGCTCTTCCTGGCGTGCGACGAGAGCAGCTACTGCACTGGAGCCACCTATGCCGCGGATGGCGGCGTGCTTGCCTCCTGGAGCGCAACGGCCGACTGACGCTTCAGAACCGGTCGAGGTCTCGACCCGCCGTCACAGGCCCCGAGAAATAGCGCTTCACCCCCCGCGTGTATCCAGACAGGTCCGTCTCCGAGTCGGCGCCGGGAGAAAAGTGCGTCAGGATCACCCGCTTGACGTGCGCATCGCGCGCGAGCTTGCCGAGCTCTTCGGGCGCGAGGTGTTCCTTCAGCATGTGATCGATGAGCGGTTGCTGTGAAACCGACGTGCCGACCGTGCGGGCCGCAATCAAGGCCAGCTGAGCCTTCGTGTCGATCACCTCGCTCACCAGAACATCCACGCCCTGTGCCAGTTGCGCGACGGCGTCGCTCGGGCCGGTATCGCCCGTGAACACCACCGTTCGGTTGGCGGTCTCGAATCGATAGGAATACGACCGGTCGACGCCGTAGGACCTGCGCGGCAGGCGCATCGTTGCATAGTGAGAGTTGGCTACGGCAACCACGCGGACCCTGTCGTCCTCGAAAATGGTGCCGGGCTTCGCGATATCGACATCGCGCGGGTGCACGAGATCGGCCATCGGCGGCAAGCCAGGCAGCTGCGGAGTGAAGATTGCCTCTGCGACCGAGTCATAGGCGAGCGCATGCTGGGTCAGGAGTTCAGTGCCCGGCGGCCCTACGATTTGCATCGCTTTCTTGCCTCGTCCGGTCCAGTCGAATGCCACGAGCGAGGCCAGGCCTTGCGTATGGTCAAGGTGCAAGTGTGTCAGAAAGACCGCTTCGACCTGGGGAGGTGCGAATCCGGCCAGAGCGAGCTGACGGACGACGCCATCACCGCAATCGATGAGATAAGCGCGGCCGTTGACCACGAGCAGACTCGCAGGCTGTGAGCGCAGCTTGCGGGGCACCGGACCTCCTCCTGTTCCCAGAAGAATGATCTGCGTGCCGCTCTCGGCACGCGCAGCAGGCGCCACCGTGACGGACATCCACACGCACACGAGCGCAAGGATCAGCCTGCGTTTCACTTTAACCCCCTCTCTCCGGGGCGCTATCATGCCGCACCCTCCGCGAGCGACGCAGCATTTTCTCCTACAGCCATCCGTCCATCAGACTGAGAACGCACTGTTCCTGATCCTGCTGCAGCTCATCGTGATGATCGGCGCCGCACGGGTTTTCAACACGGCGTTTCGGGCGATGCGACAACCGGGCGTCATCGGCGAGATCGTCGCCGGGCTAGTGTTGGGGCCCTCCCTCTTCGGCTACTTCTTCCCGGACTGGTCGCGCACGCTGTTCGGTGCGAGCGCATCGTTGCCCATCACGATCATCAGCCAGATCGGCCTCATTCTTCTGATGTTCCAGATCGGCAGCGATTTCGAGTTCTCGCATCTCTTAGCAAATCGCAATCGTCGAGGGATGATTGCGATTGCCCTCGTTTCCATATGCGCGCCCCTGATCCTGGGCTTTGCGATCGGGCACTTCTCCGCGCCGCACCTTGCCCCGACCACGGACTCGGTGACCTACAGCCTCTTTTTTGGCATCGGGCTTGCCATTACCGCGGTACCGATCCTCGGACGTATCCTGCGCGAGTATGGATTGACGCGCACACACATCGGAGTGGTCGCCATCTCCGCCGCCGCCGTCAACGATGTCGTCGGCTGGATCCTGCTCGCGGTCGTCTCTGCCTACGCCGCGGAGCGGTTCTCACCCATGAGCCTCACCCTGCAGGTGGGCGGGCTTGCTGCTGTTTCATAAGTACGAAAACTTCGTTCAGGCCTGGCGCCGCCAAGCCGGCCAGTTCGTCATGGTGTTCTTTCTGCCCGTGTTCTTCACCTTCACCGGCCTGCGCACGAATGTGCTGGGTCTCTCGAGGAGCGAGGATCTCGTGTGGCTCGGCGTGATCCTGGCGACGGCGATCGTCGCCAAGATCGTTCCGGTTTACGTGGCGGGTCGCTGGGCCGGCTTTGACGCGCGCGAGTCGACGATCCTGGGCGTGCTCATGAATACACGCGCGTTGATGGAGCTGATCGTCCTCAACATCGGTTTTGACCTGGGCTTCGTTCCTCAGAAGGTCTTCACGATGCTCGTCATCATGGCGGTCGTGACGACGGTCATGACCGGACCGCTGCTCAAGCGGCTACTGCCTCGTGCAGGCTATGAGATCCCCGTCGGCGTAGAAGCCTGAACGCTGCCGACCGTTCGATCACCTCTCAAGTCGCGACGCCAGCTCCGGGTTGGGGCTGCGCCGGCGGTTGTGGCGATGCGGGCAGGTGAGGCTGTAGTGGCGCCTGTTGCGGCGCCTGCTGCTGCTGCGACTGTTGCTGCTCCTTCTTCTTTGCCAGGTGGTGACCGACGACACATCCGGCCGCGGCGCCCAGCACTGCATGGTGGCCAGCGACGTGTCCCGCGACAGCTCCAACGGCCGCACCCTTCACGCAGCCCTTGGCCTCGGTTGCGGGGGTGGCGATGAGTAAGGCGACGCCGATGAGCGATGCGCCCAACAATGAGCTCTTCAGGGTACCTTGCATGCGCGAACTCCTCTTGGCCGGCACTGACCACCTGGGTAGAACACCGGGCAGCCGGCAAAGTTACACGGCGGCTTTTCTTTGTCGAGCGTCAGCGTGTCAGGACTGAAACGCCAAATACACGCTGTAGCTGGTCACGAGCAGCACGAGCAGCGCTGAGAGAATCAGCTCGGTCCGGATGCTCTCGGCGGTATGGGCCTCCGGGCTGTCGAGCAGCTGGGTCGTGCGTGCAAAGCGAATGGTCGCGAGCGCGATGAGGCCGACGCCTCCGAATATGAACGCCAGGCCCTCGTATCGGCCCAGCCGGCCCGACAGGCGCGGCAGCCGGACTTCACCGGCCCCGGTCGCCGCCGTCGCGGCTTGGGCGATGGTGAGCAGGAACAGATTGAACCGCTCGATGACGAAGCCAAAAGCGATCACGGCGACGCCGGTGCGGATCCATGAAAGAAAGGTCCGCTCATTCGCTGCGTGATCGCTGAAGTTCGTGATCATAGTTATCCTCAGGAGCCGTCCCGCGAGATCGAGAGCTCGTACACTTCTCGAATCGCCGCAATGACGAGGTCCGGCTGCTCGAACTGAACGTACGCCCCCGTCTGAGTGAACGTCTGCTTCGCGTCCGATGAGAGCTCGAGCAGATGGGAGTCAGCGAGAGCCCGCTCGTAGGACAGCTGCATGTGCTCGAGATGTTCCGCGCTCGTGGTCGTGGGCCGGTCCGTCAGATGATGGGAAACCGAGATCACGCGCAGGGGCCGTTTGCCGAGTAGCGTTTTGTGCGCGCGCAGATAAGCATCGTCAGCCGGCATCTCCTGCATCTCGGCGATGAGTTCCTGGTAGACAGCAGCTTTCTGCCCCGCAATCTGCTCGAGCTTCGCATTCAACTGCGCGGAAAAAGCAGACTCCGGCAAATTCCGGAACAAGCGGTCGTAACACGTGAGGTGCGGATAGTTCGGGGGTGGTGCGAGTGGCAGCCGCTTTCCCGCCGTCACGGCATCACGACACAACTCGAGCTGCGGAAGCTGCCGGGCATACATCCTGTTCCAGAACCCCTCGAGAGCACCCGACTCCACATCGCGAGCATCAGGATCAACGAGAACCATCCCGGTGACCTCCCGCAAATAACTGTCGGCAAAGGCGCGCACGGGGTAGCTGCCAAAGGCATGACCGACCAGGATGTAGGGTCCGCCAACCCCGGCAGCATGGAGCGCATCGTGCAGCTCCTCGGCAAGGCGGGCGGCACTGCGTGGCGCCGGACCTGAATCGCTGAAGCCGACGCCGGCTCGATCGTAGCTGCAGGCCTGCGTGAACCCCGCCACGCGCGGTTGCACGGTGGCCCAAGCCGGAGCCCAGTCTCCATGGCCGGCGTCGAAGATGATGACGGGCGAGCCGGTCCCGCTGCAGTAAAGGCTGAGGCGCGCGCCGTCCGCAACCGCGACGATCCGTCCGGGCTTTGCGTACCGCTCATCGCCCGGCGCGGCGCGCACGGGAGCGGACGCGATGAGCGCTAGGCAAGCACACATCAGGAACCCGGAAGACTTCATGCTGCAGGCACCGGCGCGATGTCATCCCAAAACTGCTCCATCTTCCGGCGCAGTACCGCGTCCGGCAGGCGTCCGCGACCCGCGGCCTGATTGTCCTCGAGGTGCTCCAGGTGCAGCGAGCCCGGAATCGCGCACGTCACCGCGGGATGCGAGACCACGTATTTGAGGAGGAACTGACCCCAGCTGTGCACGCCGATCTCGGTAGCCCACGGCGGCAGCGGGCGCTCGGCAAGACGGCGCAGCAGCGTGGCACGGCCGAGCGGCAAATTGACGAGCACGCCCACGCCCAGATCGTGAGCCGCCGGCAACACGGTCTTTGCCGCCTCGCGATTCGCAATCGAGTAGTCGATCTGGATGAAGTCGGGTCTGTGACGCTGCATCGCGCTCAACATGTCGGCGTGCTGCCGCGGGCTCGATGTGGTGAGGCCGAGGTAGCGGATCATCCCTGCGTGCTTCCATTCCTGCATTTGTGGCATGAGAGTGTCGGTGCCGCTCATGCTGTGGATTTGCAGCAAGTCGACGTGATCAGTCCTCAAGCGCTCGAGCGAGCGGTGCAAGCTCTCCTCGCCCCCGATGCCATCTCCCTGGGGACGTGTCACCCCTGGCGGTGGGCCCGGAATCGGCTCGACGCCCGGTGGTGCCGCGAACCCTTGAGGCGGCCCGTTCCCGACAGGAGCGGTCGGCCTCGACCCTCCTGCGCTCAACTTCGTGGCGATGAACATCTTGCTACGCAGCTTCGTTTCGGCCAACGCGCGACCGATGACGCCCTCGCTCTCGCCATAGGCGGCCGCCGTGTCGATCAGCGTTCCTCCGAGGGCATGCATGCGCTCGAGGACGGCCTTCAACTGCGGATACTGCGCGTCCCGAAACCAAATCGTCCCGATTCCGATCACGGGAACTCGCTCACCGCTTGATGGAATGGGCCTGGTGATGACTCCGGGCGCCTGAGGCTGTGCGGCGGGCATCGCGGATGACACGAGCAGCCCGGCACCCGCGGACAAGGCTCGCCGCATCAGCTCGCGCCGTGAGATGCTATCTGAGATGCTCGCCGTCATACCCCCATAGCATGGCATCCGCATGAGATTCGGCAAGCTCGTTGCAATCACGCTGGGATTTCTCATGGCGCTGCACCGTGCGCCGGCTCAGGAGAATCCCCGGGCCTCCAGCGGCAACCGTGCGCCTCTTGAGGTGATCGTTCTGGGGTCAGGCGGTCCTGCGGCGCTCGGCCGTGCCTCCTCCAGTTATCTGGTGCTGCTCGAGGGCACGCCTCGCCTCCTGGTGGACGCCGGTCCCGGCTCCTTCGCGCGACTCGGTGAATCACACTCGTCACTCGACTCGCTCGACACGGTCCTCCTGACTCATCTGCATGTCGATCATGCAGCGGAGTTGCCGGGATTCGTCAAAGCGCGCGCGGTCTCCTCCGCAGGTCCCATTCACTTCGAGGTCTTCGGACCCACGGGTCAACGGGCGCAAGCGGATTCGGCTGCATTTCCATCGACGAGTGAGTTCATCAGGCTGCTTTTCGGGGCAAACGGTGCGTTCGCCTACCTGAAGGATTTCTCAGCGCCCGTCAGCTTCAGCGTCACCGATCTGCCGAGCTCGGGCGCCGGATCCGACGCAATCCGCACGCTCGTCAAGCGGACAGAGCTTAAGATCAGCGCAATCCGCGGACATCACGGCGATGCGCCCGCGAGCATCTATCGCATCGACTTTCGTGGGCACAGCGTGGTCTTCAGCGGCGACATCGATGCGCACGGCCTGCCCGCTCTCGAGCAGATCGCGCATGGCGCGAATCTGCTGGTGTTCGATGCGGTTGTGCTCGATCCGCCCGGCTCACCCGAGGTTCTGTATACGTTACACACGCCGCCCAACGCGATCGGAGCGCTGGTGCAGCGCGCTCAGGTCGGCGCGATGCTGCTCAGTCATCTCTCGCCCGCCGTCGAGGCCCGAAGCGCGCAGGTCAAGGCGTCCATCGCAACCCACTATCGAGGGCCGGTGACCTTCGCAACGGATGGCATGCGGGTGTACCCTTGAACGTGCCGACGGTCGCATCCGTCACGGTGGGCAAATAACATGAAACGAGCCGGGCTTTGCGTTGCAGGGTCGGTGATTGGCCTACTCGCACCACTTCTGGGACTCGCGCAGATTGCCGGCCCACTCACCTTGAAGGAGCAAGGCAGCTTCTTCGTCGGCGGCGAGAGCAAATCCATCAAGCTCCCCGCTGCCGGCCCGGGCGGTCTCATACCGGCGCAGACCGGTGAGATCACCGTCGATCAGATGTATGTGCAGTACCAGATTCCCATGCGGGCCGAGCGCCACGCACCCGTCGTCTTCGTGCACGGCTGCTGCCTCAGCAGCAAGACCTGGGAGACGACCCCGGACGGTCGCATGGGCTGGAGCGAGTACTTCGTGCGCAAGGGCCGCGCAGTCTACCTCGCCGATCAGGTCTCACGCGCCCGCTCCGGGTTCGATCCAAGCAGCTTCATCGACACGGGCACGAGCGCCAATCCCAAGCCGCCTCGCATTCTGGAGGCAACTCATGAGTTTGCCTGGACCGTATTTCGGTTTGGCCCGAAGTTCGGCGAGGCCTACGCCGACGAGAAATTCCCCGTGCAGGCCGTCGATGAGCTTTACAAACAAATGATTCCGGATCTGAACTCGACGCTGCCGGAGAACCCGAATCCCACCTGGACGCAAATGGCTGCGCTTGGCGTGAAGCTCAACGGTGCGGTGCTCATCGGACACTCAGAGTCCGGATTCTTTCCGGAGGATGCAGCGCTCATCGATCCGAAGGGAATCCGCGCCATGGTGACGATCGAGACCCGATGCGACACCGACCTCACGGCTGCGCAGCTTGCGACGCTCGCCAAGATTCCAACTCTGGTGATGTTCGGCGACCACCTGGGTGATGTGACCAAGCCCTTCAGCTGGCTCGATGCGCTCAAGAGCTGCAACACGTTCGTCGATCAGCTCAAGAAGGCCGGCGGCGATGCTGAGACGATGTACTTGCCTGCGCTCGGCCTCAAAGGCAACAGCCACATGCTGATGCAGGACAAGAACAGCAACCAGGTCGCGGACCTCCTCATCGGCTGGATCGACCACCATGTCGAGGCGAGCCACCACTAGTCCGACGGCTCTCCACCTCCTGCGCGCGTAGCGCGTTCGCCTCTCACTCTTTCGAGAGATGGCATCGCCCTATTTGGGAGGGCAGGTCCGTGACCCGACGGACCACTATTCCCCTTGCGACCTTTCTTCTAGTTTGGCAACGCTCGGCTCGATTTCGTAAGACGACCTGACGCAAATGCCAAGACACACGACCATGACCGCCACGCAGCGCCGCTGGGCGTCCATGGTCACGAGCTGCGTCATCTTCTTGGCTGGCTGTGCCTCACTCGGACCGCAGCTTCCGATGGACCCCGCGGGCGACAACGAGACCCTGGCCGACGTGTCCGGAGTACGGACGCTCAACGCCAACGGTGAGTTCGAGACTGTGTCAGCACAGGAGGTCGGCCGACGCCTGCGTGCGGCGCTCGGCGAGCGCCCGATGAGCATCCTGGCACTCTCGAGCGGCGGCGCGAGCGGTGCCTTCGGCGCGGGAGCCCTCGTCGGTTCGACTCGCGCGGGCAATCGGCGCGAGTTCGCGGTGGTCACCGGAGTCAGCTCGGGCGCCTTGCTTGCCCCGTTCGCGTTTCTCGGACCGTCCCAGGATGTGCCATTGACCTCGATCTTTACGGACGGTTTGACCGATGGGCTGCTGCAGCCGCGCGGCGTGAGCGCCCTGTTTGGTTCCAGCCTCTACAGTGATCACCGCTTACGCAAGCTCATCGAGCGCTATGCGAACGACGACATGCTCGGCGCGATCGCGGCCGAAGCAACCAAGGGCCGTTTGCTCCTCGTGGCCACGACCAACTTCGCAACGGGTGAGCCCGTCATCTGGGATTTGGGGTCCGTCGCGCGCTATGGCGGCAAGGACGCCAAGCCATTGGTACAGAGTCTGCTGCTCGCGTCGGCCAGCGTCCCAGGAATGCTGCCACCGGTCGTCGTGCGGTTCCGCACCGCGGACCGAGTTCGGGTGGAGACGCACGTCGATGGCGGCGTCACACTTCCCTTCTTCATCGAGCCTGCGGTCGAGTATCTCGCGCAAGATGGCGCGGACGGATCGCAGCGTACTTTCATTCGCGTCATCATCGATGGACCTCTGCGCGATCTTCCGCGACATACCCACGCCAACGCCCTATCGATCTTCAGCCGCAGCCTTTCGGCTGGACTCAGCCACGCGACCCGCGCTCAGTTGCTCTCGACACTCGATGCGGTTCATCGGCGCGGCATTGCGCTCGATTACGCAGCGATACCCGCATCCTATCCGCTGGGCGGCGTCTTCGACTTCGCACCTCGCGCCGAGCGCTCGCTCTTCGAGTATGCCGAAGAGTGTGCACAGGCCGGACGCCTACTGATTCGGACTCAGACCCAGAGCATCGACGGTGCAGCAGAACGAAGTACGCGCTCCGCAGAACCGGCCTGTCCGGCGGACGATTCCTTCATGGAGCACCTCGCCGCACTTCAGTAATCATGAACACTCAACACGCACCATGGACCTTCCGTCTCGTCGCAGCCATGCGAGACCTGGCGCCCTACATTCTCATGGTGCTTACGCTGCCTGGCGGCAGTCTGATCGCGGCCGTGCTGCTGATACTGCGCCGGCTCCAGCGGCGACACTCACTCGACCCAGGAGGGTCCTCATGTCCCATGCCGATTCAACGTTCGCCGCATTGAACCCGGTTGCTTACCTCGACGGCTCGATTGCGGTCCACCGCACGGTCTCGCCGCGTTCAATGCGAAGCGCCAATGCCGCTCGCGAGGCGCGCATCGTAGCAACCGATCGCGCTATTCGGGCGGTGACCGACTTCACCTGGGAGCAACCGGTGACGATCGCCGCCGATCGCACGATCAAATGATGCACTGAGGGAAATGACCGTCGCTGCAGTTCACGCGTTGCTCGTCATGCAGATCGAGGTGGTCAGAGGATTGATCACCTACTCTGATATACAGGCTCTCAACCGCTCGCTCAGCGCTCACGCTGCGATCTCCCGGTACGAGGAGATCGAGCTGGCCGACATCATGACCCCGTGGGAGCGAGTCGTCACATTCGACTGGCAGTTCGTCGGCGCAGCGCGAGTCAGCGAGCTCGTCAATCTCTTTGCGCGCACGAACGCCTCTCACGCGGTGATCGTCGAGTATGGCGAGCAAGGAGGTACGTTCGTGCGAGGAATCGCATCCCGCGCTCGACTCGCGCGGCAATTGGGCTAGTCCGGCACGTATGCCTGCAGCAAGCTCCGATACGCTCCGGCGATGAATGTCGAAGGATCGCCCAGCTCGCCTTCGTATTCCTTCAGCGGGCGCGCAGCGACCGCATCCGATGGGCCGTAGCCCTTGTTGAAATAGTCGAACATCTCCGCGAAGAGCTTCTGATAGATGTCGCGATAACGGGCGATGTCCGCACCCGTGAGCAATTTGCCCTCGGCGGGAACGATCCGCGTGTCAGGTTTGACCACCGTCGCGAGCTTCTCGTACGCCCGCACCAGGCCCGCCCAGCCAACCGCCGTTGTGGATGTCGAGGACGGGCCAGTGGCTACCCGATACCGGGCCACCGGCGACGAGCACGTTGGCTTCCGGGAAATGGACATACAGATCGCCGTCGGTGTGCGCCGCCGGCAGATACTCGTAGTCGATATGCTGGCCCGCGAATTCAAAGACCCCGAAGTGCGCGTGGTCTTCGTCGCGCGCGCTTTCTCGGGAAATGGTCCGTACGTGCCCTCGTAGCAGACCGAGGTGGCCTTGCGTCCCTCGTACAGCCGCGTCACCTCGTGCGCGATGATGACCCCGCGATTGGCGCCCGAGGGGCAGATTGGATCCGGTCTGCTCAGGGTGCCAATGGGTGTTGATGAGCGTGCTCACGCGGGTCGCTGACCCGTGGCCTTCCCCACGGCCTTGAGCAGCGCCTTGGAGTTCGGCCGCGAGGCCGCCGTCGATCAACAGCGCGCCGTCCGCGCCCGGCATGGCGACGACGTTGCAGCCGGCGCCTTGCAGCAGCGTGAGACCGCCTCGCTCCTTGGGCGTCAGCGGCGTGGCGGTGATCTCGCGGGGGGCCCTGCAGCGAGCAATGCGGGAGGCGCAAGCAGCCCCAACAGTTGGATCCCGCCCTTCAGCAGGCGGCGGCGCGAGAGACCGATTCATCCGCGACATCTCAATATTGCTGGACTTTGGCGACGGGCACGGCTGCAGGCGGCGTGGATCCGCTGGGAGCCGAGACCTTGGGCGCCACGCCCTGCGCAGCGAGGAACTTGGGCAAGTCCCCCGGCGGATACATCGGCGGATACTTCGTGCTCGCTGCTCGAGCGCATCGCTCGGCTGCGAGCGGCCAGATGGTTGCCTCATAGCCGAGCGGCGGGCCCCACCGGCGGCCAGTCGGGAAGCTTTGGCCAGTTCAACCGTCGCCCCGGATTCGCGCAGAGCTTCGCAAGCTCCTGTCTGCGGTGGCTGGCGCTGCGCCAGGAAGGGCACATAGCCGCGGGCCATGGCGTAGTCGAGCGCGGTGAGTCCATCGGGGTCGCGAGCGTTCACGTCGACGCCCCAGGACACGAGCAGCTTCACTGCCTCCTCAGAGCCTGCGCGCACCGCGAAGTGAAGCGCAGTGCCGCCGCGGGTGCGCAGCAGGTGGTGCTGGATGGACATGATGTTCACTTCCGTGCCCGCATCGTGCAGCAGCTTCAGCACCTCGACCGCTGCTTGCGAATTGGCAAGGCCACCGCCACCGAATGATCCGCGCCCGCTCAGTGCGGCCATGATCGGCGTCTCGTTGTCGGCCTGGTACAGCTTGGCATCAGCGCCCCGTGCGAGCAGCAGCTTCACCAGATCGACCTCGTCTTCCGCGGCGGCCGCCATGAGCGGCGTCGCCCCGCGGGCGGCACCTCCGGCACTGCGGCCGGCGGGCCGATAGAAAAGCTGCATGTTCGGGTTCGCGCCCTTGTCCAGGAGCAGCGCTACGACCTCCTTCGGGGTCGCTTTGTTCGGCGGGTCGAGCGGATTGTGGTACCGGTCCTCCGCCGAACAACGATAATGGGCGCGGCACGCTGTTCACGACGGCGGCGTAAAGCGGGCCCTGACCGTACATGTCCCATTGATTGACATCGGCGCCTGCGTCGATGAGCCGCTTCGCCACGTCCCAGTTGATGTTCATGATCGCGATGGTCACCGGAGCGACGCCATCCGGATCGGGCAGATCCATATCGACGTGATGCTTGATGAGCACATCGACGCATTCCAGGCAGTTCTCGCGCGCGGCATACATGAGCGGCGTGAGTCCTCCGGCGTTGGTGCGCTTGGCACGGCTCTCGGAAGTGACGTGGCGTTCCCAGTTACGCCACGCGCTGCGCGCGTTGACGTTCGCGCCGTGGGAAATCAGCAGCTGCATCATCTGCGGATGGCGGCGCGCGCTTGCCCACATGAGCGCCGTCTGTCCGCCCCAGACCTCGCGTGCATCGACGGTCGCACCGTGTCCCAGCAACAGCCTCGCCGCCTCGACATTGCCGGTGCGCGCCACCTCCATGAGGGCGGTCTGCCCCTCCGCATTGGGCGAGTCCACATCGGCTCCGGCCCCGAGCAGGAGCGTCAGGATCTGTGTATTGCCCGTTGCGGCGGCCATCTGCATGGGCGTCGCGCCGTAATCGTTCGCCGCGTCGACTTTCGCGCCCGCTTTGAGCAGGCGCTTCACCTCGGCGATGTCGTTGCGGTAAACGGCCCACTGCAGGGGCGTGCTGCCGTCGGGACCTCGCGCATCCGTCGCCGCCCGGAGGGCCCGCCGGATCACCCGCGGCCGCGTGCACGCTCGAAAAAGCGAGCAGGCTTGCAGCGCAAATGCCGGTCAATGCCCGCATCGACTAAACCTCCGTGAGGACTCCGGTACTGCAAGGGAAGCTTTTCACGGACGCGCCCACCTTCTGCAGCAGCGTGACCAGAATGTTCGCGTGCGGCGTGTCCTGCGGGTAGTGCAGGTGTTGCCCACCCTTGATGCCACCGCCGCGCCCAACGATGACCTGCGGAATGGGATCGTTGTTGTGACGGTCGGAGTTGGCCATGTTGCTGCCAAACAGGATGACCGCATTGTCGAGCACGCTCCCGCTGCCCTCCTTCATGCCCTTCAGGCGCTGCAGGAACTTGGCCATGCGAGCCGTGTGGAAGGACTGGATGCGCAGCAGCTTCTCGAAGGAATCCTCCTTCTCGCCGTGGTGCGAGAGCGGATGGAAGGCCTCGGTGACATTCACCATGGTGTACGCGCGCATGGTGGCTTCGTTGGCAAGCTTGAAGGTCGCGACGCGCGTCTGATTGGTCTGCCAGGCGAGCGCCATCATTTCAAATTGCACATCGAGCAGCTCGGTGAAGTCATCCGGCGCACCGAGGGGCGCATTCGGCAGGTTGCCGAAGGACTCGGAGGCCACCTTGAGCTTTTGCACGCGCCGCTCGATCTCACGAACGGAGTCAAGATAATCGCTCACGATCGCTCGATCGCCCGCATCGAGCTGGCGGTTGAGGTCGGCCGTCGTTTCCTGGGCGTAGTCGAGCAGACTGCCCTGGGAGCTGATGATGGCGCGGCGCTCCTCGTTGGAATCGCCCTGCCCGAACATTCCGTAGAAGACCTTGCGTGGGTTGCCCTCCATGGGCATCTGCTGAAGTGGCGTGCGGAAGGACACCGAGCTGTAGCCGCCGGGCTCCCCGCACAGTTCCAGGGATGGCAGGGAGGTATCCTGGCCGATCTGCCGTGCGGCCAGCTGATCGGCGCTCACACCGATGTCACCGGCAGGCTGACGCTCCTGCGGATGCACGCAGGTGAGCCAGCTGCTCTCGATGATGCCGTGAGGATCGGCGCTCTCCCCGCCCTTGTTACGCAAACCGGTTACGACGGTCACATAGTCGCGGAACGGCTCCAGCGGTTTGAGGATCGGCGAGAATTTGAAATCCCGGCCGGTCCCCTCCGGCGTCCAGAATTTCTGTACGGCACCGTGTGGGAAGTAGACGAATCCGAGACGCGGCTTGACCGCGGCCGGCGTGTTCGCGAGCGCCGTCCCGGCTGGGATCATGGCATCGAGCAGAGGCAGCGCGATGCATGCACCCGCGCCCTTGAGGACGGTGCGCCGCGAGAGATGCTTCCTGGTCAGAAACACGGTTCAGTTACCTCCGTTCGGTTCGGCGGCCGGAGCAGCCAGCGATGCGCTCTTGAGCGCAGGTTGCGCCGCTTGCGAGCGCGGCTCGCGCCGGCGGAACGCATCGCTTTGCACCACCTGCAGCACGATCGAGGAAAAGCGCTCGTGGTCGCGTCCTGCATCGCGCGCGATGCGGCGCACCACCGGCATGTCGTAGAAATCAAGCGGGCGGCCGATCGCGTAGGACATGAGCTGCGCGGTCAAGGTCTGAACGAAGAGCTCCGAACGCGCCATCAGCGCATCGCGCAGATCTGTCCGGTCCTTTGATCACCGTCCCATCCGCCAGCACGCCGCTCGTGTCGATCGGCGTACGCGTGGACGGATCGAGCTCGCGAAACTGACCCACGGTGTTGAAATTCTCCAGTGCGAAGCCGAGCGGGTCCATGACCCCGTGACAGGCGTGGCAACTGGGATTCGTGCTGTGCTGATTGACGCGCTCACGCACCGTCTTGGGCGGCTTGCCGTGCACGTTCTCGGCGAGCGTGGGCACGTTCGGCGGCGGCGTGGGCGCTGGCGAGCCGAGTATCCGCTCCACGATCCAGGCGCCCCGCAGCACGGGGGCCGTGCGGTCGGGATTGGCCGTGAGCATGAGGATCGCGCCTTTGCCGAGCAGGCCCCAGCGCTTGGAATCCGCAAGCTGTACGCGGCGGAACTGCCCGCCCTTCACGTTCTCCATGCCGTAGAGCATGGCGAGTGATTCATTGAGATAGGTGTAGTCCGCGCTCAGCAGAGCCGTGACCGGTTGATCGGAGCGCAGCACGCTGTCGACGAACAGCGAGAGCTCCTGTTTGAAAAGCGGCCGCGGATCGAGCGCTCCGGTGGCGTAGGGAAACTGCGCACGATCCGGAACGATCTCGTCGAGCCGAGCGAGATTGAGCCACTGGAAGGCGAAGCCATCCACCAGCGACTTCGACCTCGGATCGACCAGCATTCGGCGCACTTGCGCATCCAGCACCTGCGGATCGCTCAAGCGGTTGTCCGCAGCGAGGTCCAGCAGCTCCTCGTCCGGAAGACTGCTCCAGAGGAAAAACGACAAGCGCGAGGCCAGCGTCAAATCACTGAGCGTGGCCTCGGAGGCAGTCCCGGTTCGCACTTGTGCCACGGGCGTCTCCACGCGGTAGAGAAACCACGGGCTTGCAAGGATTCCGGAGAGCGCATCGCGGATGCCACCCTCGAAGCCGCCCTCGCGCCGTCCTGCCTCGTAGAAGCCAAGCAGCGGATGCAGATCGGCATCGCTGACGGGTCGTCGGAAGGCGAGCCGAGCGAGATGCTCGATGATCCGGTGCGCACAGGCTGGCTCCTCCTGCGGGCTCGCCGGATGACACAGGAAGATCTTCGTCCGTGTCGGTGAGTCGCTCAAGCCCGTAACCGCGAGCGGCCCGCGGATCTGGAAGGCATGCATCAGCTGAACGCGTTCCTGTCCGCCCTCCAATGCGGTCACGCGCAGACGCTCATCGCTCTCGGCGAAATCGCGGTGCACGAAGGTGACGGCGATGCGATGCTGTCCCTGCGCCGCGTGGAATTTGATGTTACGCAAACGTCCGTTGATCGCCTCGACCGCGACCTGCTGCTGCTGATCGATCGCCTTCTGGTCGGCGTCCCCGCCGATATGCGTGCGGAAGAACTCCTTACCGTCAAGCAGTGCGACGACGGTGTTCTCGAATTCCATGAGAGGCACGTCGCGTCCCAGGGCCAGATCACCGATCGTGAGCGCGTAGTCACCGTCGGCCGGGAAGATGTACTCGGCGCTTATCCCACCGCGGGTGCCGAAGGGCATGCCGTCGCGATAGAGCTGCTGGTTGCCCTCGCCGGGATGACCTCGCACCTGCAGCGAGATGACCATGTCACCGAGGTTGCCGTACGTCGTCGTCACCGCCGGGGCCTTGGGATTGCCCACGGCCTGGGCCGCCACCACGCGCGCGGCATTCACGTACTGGTCGACGTAGGAGGGCGATACCTGCAGCCCGGCGGCATCGGTGTCATAGCCCGCCCTGTGATGATCATCGGGCAGCAGCGCCGCGGCGTCGACGTTGAGTGAACAGCAAGTCCCGCACCGCATTGGCGTACTCGCGCCGGTTCAGGCGCCGCAGCGGAATGCGCCCCGGCGTTCGGTGCTCGCATGGCGTCAAGACGTGCCTTCGAGCCAGGAGACGAGCTCGGTGACCTGGCGCAGATCCGGATGCTGCTTTGCGCTGGGCGGAGGCATGAATCCGCCATGCAGCTTGCTGATCGCATCCTCCCAGACCTTCGCATCCGTCGGGATCTGCTCGGGTGACATCGAATCGAACGCGACGCCGCCTGCCCAATCATTGGTGTTGTGGCATTCGACGCAATAGTGCTGGATCGCGCCCCATTGCGCAGGTGCGTGATCATCGGCGGCCCACGCACCAGGCGCGGCGGCGCCGAGGGCGAGAGAGCCGGTGATGGCTGCGGCGAACTGCGATCGATAGCCCATGATAAGCGCTTGATTTTACAACAAAGTCAGTACTCACCATAGCGGCCGCGCACGGAATTCAGCAGTGACGGTGAGTCATAACCGACCCCGTCCTTGAACACGAGCTCCACGTTCTCCACATCCGTGATGCGCTGGGCCGGATCGCCCTTCACGACCACGAGGTCCGCGTTCTTCCCGGGTGCCACGGTTCCGATGCGACCCGCAAGACCCAGGTAAGTGGCGCCATTCAACGTCGAAATCCGGATGGCATCGCTCGCGCTGAAACCCGCCTCGACCAGCAGCTCGATCTCCCGCAAGTCACCGAATCCGGGGATTACCCCGCCATTTCCTGTCGGGTCAGGTCCGCCGAGAAGCAGCCCTCCCTCGGCGACGAAGCGTCGCTCGAGCTCCAGGCCGTGACGGAACGCCGTGACCCGCTCGCGGGCCTGCTCGGGGGGAAGTGTATTGGTCAAATTGCGCAGGTACAGGATAGGCATCGCGCGCCTCGGGGGTCAGCGTCTCGAGGGCACGGGGCCACAGGGGGGCATGGCCCGGGACTCTCTGCTCGAACACCGGCAGCGTCGAGGTGACTGCGACATGGTGCGCGATCAGGTTATGTATGAGCGAGGTGGCCTCGGCTCCGGCCGGGCTCCATTGCGAGCAGCGTTGGGTTGCCCGAGCTCTCGGGGCAGACATCCGCTGCCTTTCCGGGGTCGAGCTGCGTATTGACGAAAAATCCGTGCTCGAGATCGTCGATACCCAATGCTGCGGCTTCGGGGTAGGTCACGGCACACAGGTGACCGGTGATCTTCAGTCCGCGGCGGTGCGCCTCATCGATGGCGGCCTTGAGCTCGGCACGCGTGATGTTCATGTATGCCTTGAACGAGGTCGCGCCCTGCTCGGCCCAGAAGGCCACTGTCTTGCGTGCATCCGCGGCGTCCTTGAGCGGATGCATCTGAATGAAAGGCGAATTGGGTCCTTCGAGATACGGGCCCGTCACATCGATATGCGGCCCGGGAAGGGTTCCGGCATCGATCGAATGTTTCACGTTGAGGTCCGAATAGGGCTCGACGCTCCCCGTCGTGCGCATGGTTGTGACACCGTTTGCGAGGTACAGACGCGGAGCGGAGAAGGTCATCTGCGGCACCATGAGCGGCGGCTCGCTTTTGCCTGCAGGATCGAGATTCGGGCGCGCGATGTAATACAGATGATCGTGCATCCCCACGAGCCCGGGGAAAACGGTGTGGCCGCTGAGGTCGAGCACCTGAGCCTGTGCAGGTGGCGAGACCGCGGACGGGCCGATCGACACGATCTTGCCGTCCTCGAGCACGATGGTTTGATCGGTGAGCTCCGCCGCACCCGTGCCGTCGATCACCCGCACATGGGTCAATGCGACGTGGGAAGCCGCGACTCGGACATAGGGTCGCACTGCCGCGCCCGGCGGCACCGGGGGAGGCAACACGAGGCTCTCGAGGTTCGTTTGAACCGCCGCCTGTATCCTCGCAACTGACACGGCGAGGAGTGCACCGATCATCAACGGTTCTCAGCGCGCGCATGCCCGGACCCTCTTTTGGCCCAAGCGTAGCACCTCGCAAAGAGCGCCCCTTCAGTAAAGGGCTCGGCTCATCAGCCGCTCGATGGCGGAGAGGTCCGGGCCGCGGTCGCCGATATCGCCGACGATGCGTCCCGCAGGCAGATGGAACTGCCGTTGGCTTCCGTCCTTGCGCGCGACCGTCACGACGGTGCCGGTGTCGCGCGCATGGTCGTGTGCCGGGTCGAACTCATGCACTTGGCCCGTGCATTCATCGAGCATGAACGTAGGCACGTGGTAGAAGAATGCCGACACCAGATCCTGCGGCGAAAAGTACTGCGGGAAGTATTCTTCGGGCTTGCAGGGATGGGTGTGATAGAGACCGACCAGCGTATCGCCGGGCGCGCGCTGCTTATCGGCGTCCATCTCGACCGCGTCCACTTTTTTGAGCGTTCGCGGAAATGCGGAATACCCGAGCTCACCGTTGTGGATCACGATGATGCCCGAGTACTCCCAGCGGTAGCCGTTCGGAGCGTAGAACGCCCAGCGGAGCGCTCGCACCGCCGTGAGCTGCACCTGTGCCTCGTCGTCTGCCAGGGACATGAGTGGCCATGCCATCGCCAGCAGCATCGCGACCAAGATCCTGACCATGAGATCCAACACCGTTGCTCCGTGCAGCCCCTAGCTCGGGGCAGTTTCCATCTTTGCGACGCGCCGGCGGCGGGTCTTCGAAGCGTGTCACGAACCGTGCATTCTTAAACTTAATGTATCCGATTACGCGCGGATGCGAAGCCCGGACGGGTCGTAGAACGGGCGCAAGGAGGCGCTCGCGGGATAGCGCTCGGCGGCGATCTCGAGCTCGTAGCGCCCCTCCGCCACCCATTCGGGTGTGACGCGCTCCACGCTTTCCACGTAACCCATACCGAGCGGCCGGCCGATGGTGTGACCGAACATTCCCGAGGTGAGCCGGCCCACGAGCCGGTCATCCCGCCAGATCGGCTCGTTGTGGTACAGAAGCGGACTCTCGCTCTCGAGCCGGAAGTTCACGAGGCGTTTCTTGACGCCGAGCTGGCGTTGCGTCTCGAGCGCCTGCCGACCGATGAACCCTCCGGGCTTATCCCAATCGAGGGCGAACGCCAGGCCGGCCTCGAGTGGGGTGTCCTCGTCACCGACGTTGTGACCCCAGTGTCGGTAAGCTTTCTCGATTCGCAAAGAGTTGAGCGCATGGTAGCCGGCGTGCACGAGACCGTGGTGCAACCCTCCGCGACGATCTCATCGTAGACGCACTGCACGCAGTCCGCGGGTACGTAGAGCTCCCAGCCTAGCTCTCCGACGTAGGTGATGCGGCTCGCACGCACGCGCGCGTACCCGACATCGATCACGCGCGAGCTTGCGAATGGAAAGCGTTCATTCGACAAATCGGCATCGGAAACCTCTCAACAGCCCGCGGCTGTTCGGGCCCATGATCGCAAGCACCGCATAGCCTGCCGAGACATCCACCGCGATGGCGCGCGCGTCGGCGGGAATGTGTCGGCGCAGCCAGGTGAAGTCACGCACTTGCGTGGCGCAGGAGGTGACGACCAGGAAGCGCTCCTCGGACTCGCGCGTCACAGTGAGATCGGCCTCGATACCGCCGCGCTCATTCAACCACTGCGTGTAGACGATCCGGCCCTCAGGAACCGCCACATTCGCCGCACAGATTCGATTCAGTACGCGCTCCGCATCAGGTCCCTCCACGATGAATTTGGAGAACGAGGACAGATCAAACAGACCGACCTGCTCGCGCACCCCTTGGTGCTCGCTCGCCGAGAGCGGGAACCAGTTCTGTCGGCCGTAGCTGTACTCGTATTGCGCCTTCATGCCTCGTGGCGCGAACCAGTTCGCACGCTCGAAGCCAGCAACCTCGCCAAAGCAGGCGCCCTGAGCGCTCAGTCGATCATGCAGCGGCGACTTGCGCACGCCGCGCGCCGTCTCGGCCTGCCGAAACGGCCAGTGCATGGCATAGAGCAGTCCGAGCGCCTCGACGGTTCGATCGTGCAGATACTTCTTGTTTCGTTGAAAGGGCATGACGCGGCGGATATCGACGTCCCACAGATCGATGGGCGGATGACCGTCCACGATCCAGTCGGCAAGGACCTTGCCAGCACCGCCGGCGGATTGGATTCCGATGGAGTTGAAGCCGGCCGCGACATAGAGCCCTGCTACTTCGGGGTGTTCGCCCAGGAGGTAGCGATCATCGGGCGTGAAGCTTTCCGGACCGTTGAAAAAGACTTGTACCGCCGTCGATTCGAGCGCGGGCACGCGTCGCATCGCGGCCGCGATCAACGGCTCGAGGTGAGACAGATCCTCCGGCAGCGTCTCGAAGCTGAAGGTCTCGGGAATTCCCTTCATTCCCCATGGTTTCGCCCGAGGCTCGAACCATCCTACGAGGAGCTTGCCGGTGTCCTCCTTGAAGTACGTACAGCCGTCGGCATCGCGCAGTGTCGGCAGCCCGGGTGCAAGGCCCGGCATGGGCTCCGTCACAATGTAGAAGTGCTCTGCTGCATGCAGCGGAACCGTGGCATCCACCCAGCCGGCGATGTCGCGAGCCCAGAGGCCGCCACAGTTGACCACCACCTTGGACTTGATCTCCGCGCTCGCAACACGCACCCCTGTCACGCGCCCGTTGGCGGTGAGGATACCGGTGATCTTGCAGTCCTCGATGACGCGCACGCCACGGCTTCGCGCTCCGCGAATCAGCGCCTGCGTCGTATCGACGGGGTTGGTCTGCCCGTCCTTGGGCAGATAGACGGCCCCGAGAATGTCTTCCACCGCAAGCAGCGGCCAGCGCTCCTTCGCCTGTGCGGGCGACAATAGATCCACCTCCAGGCCGAACGAGCGTGCCATGGAGGCGCCACGCTTGAGTTCCTCGAGCCGTGCAGCCGAGGCAGCGACCGCAAGCGATCCCGTGCGCTTGAAGCCCGTCGCCTGCCCGGTCTCGGCTTCCAGTCCGGTGTAAAGTTCAGCCGTGTATTTCGCAAGGCGTGTCAGATTCTGTGTCGCCCGCAACTGCCCCACGAGCCCGGCCGCGTGCCATGTGGTGCCGCACGTCAGACGCTGCCGCTCGAAGAGCACGACGTTGCCGATACCGCGCTTCGCCAGGTGGTAGGCCACGCTCGCCCCCACGATGCCCCCGCCGATGATCACGATGTCGGCTTCGGTTGGAATGCGCGGATTCACTTGGCGAACTCTACCGCAGTGTTGAACTGACATGGTCGAACACGTACGCGCCCTGGTGATCGGCGGCGGTGCCGTCGGATGCAGTTGCCTGTATCACCTGAGCCTGCTCGGATGGCGGGACTTGCTGCTCATCGAGCGGGACGATCTCACCTCGGGATCCACGTGGCATGCCGCTGGTAATTGCCCCACCTTCTCCACGAGCTGGGGCGTGCTCAAGCTGCAACAATATTCGGTAGCGCTGTATCGGCGTCTGGCCGAGGCGGTCGAGTATCCGATCAACTATCACGTGACGGGCTCGGTGCGCCTCGCGCACACCGCGGAGCGCATGGACGAGTATCGCTACGTACTCGGCCTCGGGCATGCGAACGATCTGGCTTATCGGATGCTGACGCCCGAAGCGCTGCGTGAGCACTATCCGTTCGTCGAGCTCGATGGCCTCAAGGGCGCGCTGTGGGACCCTGAGGATGGGGATATCGATCCGGCGCAGTTGACGCAGGCATTGGCTGCCGCGGCACGCCGCAACGGGGCGCGCGTTCAGCGCTTCACGCGCGTGACGGGCCTCGAGCAGCAGCCGACCGGCGAGTGGCGCATCCGTACCGATCGCGCCGAACTCCTTGCGGACATCGTCATCAACGCCGCGGGCTATCGCGCGGCGGAACTGATGGCGCTGCTCGATGAGCAGCTGCCTCTCGTCACTCTATCGCATCAATATCTGGTCACCGAGGACATCCCCGAGCTGTGCGCTCGCGCGCAGCGCCTGCCCTTGCTGCGCGATCCGGATGTGTCCTATTACTTACGCCAGGAGCGAGGCGGCTTCATACTTGGTCCGTACGAGCGCCAGGCGATGCCCCAATGGCTCGGGGGCATTCCGGAGGATTTTTCCTACCGCCTCTGGCCGGATGATCTCGAACGGCTGGAAAGCTACATCAGCGCGGCCTGCGAGCGCGTACCCCTTCTCCGACGCGCCGGGGTCAAACGCGTTGTAAACGGCCCGATTCCCTACTCTCCGGACGGATTGCCGTACATCGGGCCGGCCCACGGGCTGCACAACTTCTTCCACTGCAACACGTTCAGCTTCGGCATTACTCAAGCCGGCGGCGCAGGCAAGGCCCTCGCCGAGTGGGTCGTGAACGGCGGTCCTGAATGGGATCTGTGGTCGATGGACCCGCGGCGCTTCACCGGCTACGCCACGCCGGCCTTTGCACTTGCGAAGGCCATCGAGGTCTATGAGAACGAATATGCCCCTGCGTTTCCGTTCGAGGAGCGTGCGGCCGGGAGGCCCGTGCGAAGCTCGCCGTTGTATACACGCCTCGCTTCCGCAGGAGCACAGTTCGGGATGCGCGGCGGCTGGGAGCGCGCACTCTGGTACGCCCCGCGGGAATCTGCGCTGCAGCCGAAACTCACCTTTCGTCGCGACCGCGAATGGCTCGCCGCCGTCGGGCAGGAAGTCCACGCCGTCCGCAGTGGCGTCGGAATCATGGATCTGCCGGGCTTCACCAAATTCCTGATCGAAGGACCGGGCGCGGCGGCCTGGCTCGATCGGCTGGTGTGCTCGCGCCTTCCGTGCGTGGGACGCGTGGCACTCGCCTACGCGCTCGATGCGCGCGGACACATCCTCAGCGAGTTCACTCTCACCCGCCTTGCTGCGCAAACGTTCTATGCGATCTCAGCGGCGATCGCCGAGTGGCATGACGATGACCTCCTTCGCCGAGCGTTGCCTGAAGATGCGAGCGTGCGGTTGAGCGATCTGAGCTCGACGTTCGGCACCCTGATCGTGGCGGGGCCTCGCGCACGGGCGGTACTGCAGCCAATCACCGACGCCGATCTATCCAACTCCGCCTTTCCATGGCTCTCCGCTCGATCGATCTGCATCGGCTCCATCAGAGCGTGGGCCTTGCGGATCAACTATGCCGGCGAGCTCGGCTGGGAACTGCACATACCCACCGAGCACGTGCTGGACGTTTACGAGTGTCTTTTGCGTGCGGGCGCGGCGCATGATCTGCGCCACTTTGGCATGTATGCGCTCGACAGCCTGCGGATCGACAAGTGCTACCGTGGCTGGAAGAGTGACCTCGAATGCGGATATTCGCCGCTTGAGGCCTCGCTCGATCGCTTCGTGGACTTCGAGAAGCGCGATTTTGTCGGTCGCGAAGCCTTGTGTGCCGAGCGTAACGCGGGTTCACGCTACCGCTTCGTCCCGCTGGTGCTCGATGAGGCGGGTGATGCCGATGCGCCGTATTGCAGCTCGGTGTTCGCCGGCTCGCAGCGCGTCGGTACGGTCACCTCGGGGGTCTTCAGCCACACGCTCGGCTGCAGCGTTGCGCTCGCGTATGTACGCACGCCGGACGCGCAGCCGGGCACGCGACTCGCGATCGATGTCCTCGGAGAGCGCCGCGCTGCGACCGTCGAGCGCGAACCGCTTTTTGATCCCGAAAACCTTCGCCCCCGCGCGTGAGCGCGTCAGCGGCCGGGCCTATCGAGAATCAATAGATGCCGGGGATCAGTCGCTTCGTGCGTTGCATGTAGTCGCGATAGGCACTGCCCAGGGCCGATTGCAGCACCTGCTCTTCGACGCGGATGCGGTAGAGCAGCACGAGCAGCACGGGGAGCGTCAAGGCACTGATCGAGATCGGATTGCCGAAACAAAGCCCGGCGCCGCCATAGATCAGCAGGATGGCGGTGTACGAGGGGTGCCGGATCAGACGATAGGGCCCCGATTGAATGACCTGATGACCCTCATGGATGGAGACGTTAACGGTGAAGAAGCGGCCCAGAGTCGCCACGGACCACCAGCGCAGCAACTGTCCCACCACCATCGCGATGAGACCGCAATAAAAGCTCGACGCAGCCGTGAGGATCGGCTGCGGGATGCGCGTTGCGAAGGCCGCCACGAGCCATGCCGCAGGAAAGACGATTCGCAAAGCCCGGTATGGTCCGCGGTCTTCGACCCGGTTGGGGCCGACCTTGCGCATGATGAACATTTCCGAGATCCAATGAACCGCGAGCACTGCGAGGTAAGCGTTCCGCGCACCCTCGTTCAGAAAGAGGAATGGGGGCTGTGCCATGTATCCATGAATGCCAGCGTCTGATGGCGCTCGGCGTACCAGCTACCGGCAAGCAGCAGCACTGTCAAGAGCCACACCGCGCCCACCCAGCGCTGCGTTCGACGCCGTGCCATCTGCAGGACTCCGGGTTGGTTCATGGTCGTAAGGCTCCCGTTCAAGTGCTCTTACTCCTGACTACGTCTGCTCAGCGGAAAAAGCGCCATCCGGGGCTCAAAACAGCTCTCAAAGTGCCTCTGTTACAATGCAGCATGGGCACGGCCCTCGATCTGCCCGACGACATCGACACCTTGAAGCGGCTGGTGATCGAGCTCAGGTCGCAGCTCGAGCGTTTGAAAGGTGAGCGCTCCCAGACGCCGATCGATCCGCCACGATTGAGCAGCGAGCAGCTCGAGCTGACTCTCGATCCGCAGTGGGCCGCACATGCCCTGCGGCGTGAGCGGCCGAGCCCGGCCGTGCTGGCCCGCATCCTGGTCGCCAAGTACGCCGACCACGTGCCGCTGCACCGCCAGAGCCGGCTCTATGCTCGCGCCGGCGTGCGCCTCGATCGCTCGACTCTTGCGAGCTGGGTGACCGGTGCACACGCGGTGCTCGAGCCTGTGATCGAGAGTCTCAGCCGGTACGTCCTGGCAGGCTCCAATCTGCACGCCTCAGACATGCCCTACCCCGTGCGGGCTTCCCGCACGGGCAAGGCCAGAATGGGACGGCTGTGGGCCTATGTACGCGACGAGCGAGCCTGGGGAGGCTCCCGAGCTGCCGCCGTGATGTTTCGCTTCACGCCGGATCGCAAGGCGCGACATCCTCGCGTGCACCTCGCCGGCTTCGGGGGGGTTCTTCATACCGGCGAGGACCACGCGTTCGATCGCGTGTTCGGTGAGGATCGCATTCAGGAGGCTGCCTCCTGGTCTCACCTTCGCAAGAGGTTCTTCGACCTCTACGAGGCAGAGCCATCCAAGATCAGTGCGGAGGCACTCGAACGGCTCGATGCGATCCGCGACATCGAAAGCACGATCCGCGGCGGCTCCGCGGCTCAACGTCTTGCTGCACGCAAGGCGCGTGCGGCCCCGCTCGTGACGGACTTGCGGGCGTGGCTCGATGCTTGCGCTCGCCGAGTGCCCGCCAAGTCAGCACAGGGAGCCGCGGTGCGCGCGACGCTCGCTCGCTGGAGGCCGCTGACCCGCTATCTCGAGGACGGCCGCATCGATGCGGACAACGAACCGGCTGAACGCGCGCTCAAAAGTGTCGCGCTCACCCGCAGAAGCCATCTCTTCGCCGGCGCGGACTCGAACGGCGAGCGAGCAGCCGGTGTCTACTCGCTGATCGTCTCGGCGATGCTCAACGAGCTCAATGCGGAGGAGTACTTGCGCGACGCACTGAGCAGAATTCAACAGCAACCGATCAGCCGCCTCGATGAGCTACTGCCCGGCATGATCTGAACGATCCCTGACCGCGCGGTGCAAGGCCGCGAGGCCTGCATCGGGCACTTTCGCGACCGCCGCATCGACCGCCTGCTCGAAGCAGGTCTGCGGGAAAAGCGGCTCGAATAGCCGCTCCACTTCGAGTGCCGTGCACGCGACATGGGCGGCAGCCTGGATGCGCCGGTACAGCTCACGGCGCCCTGCCGCCGTAGCCAGGTCGATGTCCCTCCACGAAACCGTCACAGAGCGCGTGGCGAGACTCGAATCGGATCTATCCGCGTTGGCATCGGCGCGGCATGGCGAGCCTACCAGGCATACGAGCCCAGCGGCTGCGAAACGAACCAGAAACGCTGTCGACGATCTCATGGCAATCTCCCGGTGGCCGTTTGATCGCCATACTGCTGGCCCCGCGGCGAGCGGGCATTTGCCTTTGCTGAGCGCGCGTTAAGAAATACTAAACAGCCAGCTCAGTGCTTCCTGGCCTTCGTCGGCTCGGCGAGGGGAGGTTTGACACCGTACTCAACGGGCATTGCAACCGCGCTCGCGGTGTAGAAGCTTTCCGGCGCGTGCATCTGCAGGAACTGTGTCGCGCGGTCGCCGGCGGAGCTCGTCGCAGGCGGTGCGTCCGGCTGCACGCGAAAGGGAACCACTCCCCTCAGGCTCATCCAAACCGCCGTGGGCGCGGCGCCGAAGCTGCGCTCGGGCTTCTCGAGCTTGCGCACGTCCATCCAAAATGCGGCATTCAGCAGATCCTGAGCGAGAATCTGCCGCGAGATGTCCAGCGCATCGCGCAGGCGCATCAGCTTCAACATCGGTACGGCGTCGAGATCGCCGACGCCTTTGTCGGCCGTTACTCCATCCGGCGGTATCGGATTCGCGAGTGGCTTCAGTTCCTGCCACAGCGCATCGGCAATCGCTCCGCCGCCCCCACCGTTGCCGATGCCGCTCGTTTCGCCCGGGGCGGCGTGCGCCTCGAGCACCTTGGCCGGGTCGGTCACCGTAAAGAACGTGTCTTCGAAGCGATGCATCCGCTGCACGACGATCACCATGAGATTGACGAGCGAGATCGGCAAGGCCTCCACGTCATCCACGAGGGGATACGGATCCCAGTCCGAGTTGGAAAAAATGAAGCCGTGTTTGCCATTCGAGTACTTGCCGCCCTTCACGTAGTACTTGAGAAGCTGCGGCGTATCGAGCTCCCAGGAATCCTCAGGTGAGGTATCCGGCCGCACCGTCGGGTTGTGGTCGGTCGAGTTCATCTGGATGAGTGTGCTGTAGCGCAATCGGACCCAGGCTTGCCACAGGCCGCCATCTCGCCAGACCGTGGCACGCAAGCTTTCCGGATCCTGGATGGTCCGGTATTCGCCATTGAAAACGTAGCTGCCCTTCAGCATGTCGAGGACGCGAGCCGCTGCATAGTTGGACCACGCAAACGGTCGGGTCGCTTGCACCGGCATCGACAGAGGACCGATGCTGCCGTTCATTCCATCGAGGTCCATGGCCCACACCAGATCGTGCCACTCGATCAGGCGGCGCAGGTCGTAGACCAGAAGCGCGGCGAATCCCGCGGTCAGTGCGCTCGTGGTCGTGAGGTTGCCGTCAGCGCCCTCGAAATGAACCGGCTTCAATCCCGCGCGCGATAACGCGTCCGCGGCGGGCAGGCGCACGCCCTGGTAGTACGCATATCCATGTCCGCGCAATGTTTCTCCCGTGGGGACGAAGTCCGCTTCCCCGAGCGCGCCGTGCCAATGAACGGCAGGGGTGACCCCGTGGTTCAGAAGGTCGGCGATGCCCTGCACGAATGGCGCGCTGGCCGCGAGGTAGCGCATGTTGTTCAGATCGACGACCAGCATCGCGCGGCCAACTTCCTCATCCGCGATCTCCTCGCCGAGACCGAGCGGATCGATGTAGGTCGGACCGTTGTAACGGCGCTCGAGCTCCTGTTTGTATTGCGCGGAGTCCGGGTCGCCTGTCAAAGAGACGACCTCTCGCCCCGACCCCGCACTGCGATTGAACAAGTAGACCGGAACGCCCTCCGCCTGCGCTTCGAGCATCAGTCCGAAGGAGTCAGCCGCCCCCTTTCGCAGCTCGGGACTGACTGCGACCTTTGCGCCGTGGCGCGCAACGCGCACGAGTTGCTCGATGGTGAGGTCATGCCCGGTCAGCGTGACGGTCTCGCCGGCCAGCGATGGCTCGATCGGGTGGTATTGGGGCTGCGCCTGAACCGCTTCGCCGAGCCAGGGCACCAGAATCACGGCGTACGCTGCAAGCTGGAATAACGAGCGCATTACGGCACCTGCCAGCGTGAAGCAGCCTGGAGGAACGCGAGCGTTTCCCGAAACGGCTCTGTGTTCCCTGGTGGAAAGTACGAGAGCTTCACGACGACCGTCTGCGTGCCCGGGTCCACGTAGATCACCTGGCCCTGCAGTCCTCTCGCCATGTAGGCCTGCGATTGCGTGAGCGGCCACCACTGGTAATGGTAGGCGAAATTCGGCTCGGACGGATCGGCGACCTCGCGTGAGGAGGGTTGAGTCGACTCCGCTACCCAGGCCTGCGGTACGACCTGTCGACTGCCGGCACGGCCGCCCTGAAGCATCATCAGACCGAGCCGGGCATAGTCGCGCGCGACCGCATTGAAACCCCCGCCCGTGAATTCGCGACCTTTGCCGCCGGGGCCATCCACCATCCAGAAGCCGTAGGATTCCATACCGGCGGGCTTCCAGAGTCGTTCGGCCGTGAAGCGACTGATGCTCTGCTTCGTCGCCCGCTCGAGCACCCAGCCGAGCACGCAGGCCTCGATCGTCGAGTAGCTGAAATGCTCCCCCGGGGGATAGGCATGCGTCAGCGTTCGCGCGAAGTCGGCGAAGTACGCGCGATTCTCCACCAAGGCAGCCTCGAACGCGGTCGCAAGCAGGTCCGGATGGTCCGAGACGTAGACCTCGCGGTAATCGGCCCCCGATCGCATGTCGAGCGCCTGGCGAATGCTCACCCCGTCATAGGCCGAGTTCTTCAGCTCGGGGACATACGCCGTAATCATGTCGTCGACCGAGTGGATCAAGCCATCGGCCACCGCAATTCCGATCAGCAAGGAGGTGATCGATTTCGCCATGGAGAAGGAGATGAAATGACTCGCATCCGTGGTCTGGTTGCGATAGATCTCGGCCACGATCTTGCCGTTCTTGATGATGATCAGCGCGTTCGTAAAGGTGCGGTCCGCAAACTCGGCGGCCGCATGGGTCTTGCCGCCATACTCGTACGTGAAATCGAGCTTCGCGTCCTGATGCGGCAGTGCCCAGGTGGTCGGGCCAGCATCGACTCGCCGTGTCGTGAAGATCTGGTCGATGCTGTGGAAAGTCAGCACGTTGACGTTCGCATCGAGCCAGTGCCGGCGCACCTCCTGAAGGCCCGGCGACACCTGTCCGCACGCGACACCGTGCGCCGCCAAGAATGCGGCAAGCCCCCCTAGAATCAACTGATTACGCAGGCACAGGTACTTCACATGTCTGGCTCCGGCTGACGGTCCTGCGTATCGTACCCGGATCCCCATGGAGGGTTGCGCGTTGCACCCTCTGGGCGGGGAGACGGAGGCACGTATGGCCTTGGTTTACGGCGATGTGATTCAGAACTCGGGCACCGAAATGCCGTTCCGGGTCGTGTTCCGCCATCACAATGGAACGGTCCTCTCGGAGTGGGACGTCCCCTCGAAGGAGGACGGTGAGCGGCAACTCATCGACAGCCTGAGGGCGCTCGGGGAGCTCCCTGCAGGCAGCGCATGACACGAAGTTCGTGTGCGCTTCCAAGGGGTTGTCATGCTCTATTAACAATTCTCCTATAAATCCTTCATGCCCCACCTTCGGGCTGATAACGACCGAGGCAGTCGAATGCACGCATTCCTGGAAGAGCTGAAGAAGCAGCGGTGGGATGACCATCGCTACTACCACCACTGCCGGATCAACCAATCGCTGCACCTGCTCAGCGCCCTCAGCTTCCTGGCGGCCTATGTGCTGATCTTCACCAACCCCGTGGCTGCCGCCCTGGTGGCCTGGCTCGTCGCCATGGTCACCCGCCAGGTCGGTCACTTCTTCTTCGAGCCGAAGGATTATGACGAGGTCAATCAGGCGACCCACGCGCACAAGGAGAGCATCAAGGTCGGCTACAACCTCAAGCGCAAGGTGGTTCTGCTCTCGCTATGGGGACTTTGCCCGGTCGCACTGTGGCTCGAGCCGACGCTGTTCGGGATCTTCCCCAGCGGCAACGCCGAGTTCATGCACCACCTCGGCGACATGTGGCTCCTGCTGGGATTCGGCGCCCTGCTCTTTCGGACCATCCAGCTCTTCATTCAGCAAAGCGTGCTGACGGGCCTGGTCTGGTTCACCAAGATCGCGACCGATCCTTTCCACGACATCAAGCTCTACTTCCGGGCTCCGCTGTATGTGCTGCGTGGGGAGCTGATGGATCCGATGGCGGACGTGGTCCACCGCGCCTGAAGCAGCTCGCGCAGCACGCGCCGCTTGATGGCCTTGTTGGTGAGCGCCGGACCCGCCCACCACCAGCCATCGCGCTGCATCGCCGCGGCCGCCGATTCGATTCGCTCGGCGACCGCGGCGAAGTCTGCATCCGAGTAGTTGAGGCTGAATATCAAACGCGCCGTGCCTACCCAGCTGAGCGCCAGCCCCGCCGCGCGCAAATAGTATTGGAGCATCCAGTTGTACCGCGAAGGCTGCGCGTAGTTGATGCTCCAGATGGACGACAGATGCGAGACCTGAACAGGCAGCCCGGCGGCCCGCAGCCGCTGGTTCAGCTCCTGCGCGCGCCGATCCCAGAGCGGATCGAGGTCGCGATACAGAGCTTGCACCGGCTCACTCTGCAGGCTGCGCAGGAACTCGTGCATGCAACCCATGACGTAAGGATGGGAATTGAAGGTTCCGCGGGCGACGCAAACGTCGGCGGGCCGGTCCTCGCGAAAGCGGCGCATCAGCTCGCGCCGGCCGCACACCGCACCGACCGGAAGGCCGCCACCGAGGGATTTGCCGTACGTCACCATGTCGGCGCGCACGCCGAAGTATTCCTGTGCACCCCCGAGCGCAAGCCGAAATCCCACGAACACCTCATCGAAGATGAGCACGATGTTGCGCTCAGAGCACACCCGGCGCAGTGCCTTGAGCCAGTCGGTGTAGGCGCTGCGGTCGAACTGCGCGCCGCGTGCGCTGTCGATGAGCCCCGAATCGGCCGGCGCGTGCGCGTTCGGGTGCATCGATTGGACGGGGTTCACGAGGACGCACGCGATGTCGCGGCGCATGCGCAGAACCCGCAGCGAGGCCTCCGCCATGTCCTTGAGCGTGTACGTGCCCTCCGCGGCGACCGGATTGCCGATGCCGGGTTGAACATCGCCCCACCAGCCGTGATACGCGCCGCAGAAGCGCACGAGATATTTACGACCCGTGTGATAGCGAGCGAGCCTCACCGCCTGCATCACCGCCTCGGTGCCGGACATGTGGAACGACACCTCATCGAGACCGGAGATCTCCCGCAAGCGGCGCACGTTGTAGGCGAGGATCGGATGGTATGCACCAAGCACCGGTCCGAGCTCGCGCACGAGCGCCGCGCCGCGCTCGATGCAGCCTTTGTAGAAGTCGTAGCCGAAGAGATTGACCCCGTAGGAGCCACTGAGATCGAAGAACCGATTGCCATCCAGATCGGTCACGCTCGTTCCGGAGGAAGACTCGAGAAAGACCCCGCCCTTCAAGTACTGCCGGACCACGCGGCTGAACTGGAAGGGCACGCGATAGCGCGCGGTGAACTGCAGGTCCGATACGGACTCCTGGACCTCGCGCGTCAATGCGGCGCTCTTCGGAAATCGCTCGGCGTACAGTGCCGCAAGGCGCATGAACCCGGCCCGCCGGGCCTGCTCGATCTCGGCCGGAGCGCCATCGACGCCGAAGAATTCCGCCTCATCGTATTCGTAGTACGGGATGCGTTTGGCGATGAACCGGGCGATCCGCGCATGCCCCGCGAGCGAGCGATGCTTCGCGCGCGACAGCGCAAGGCGCATGTGCGCCGCGCGCAGCGCGACGATCACGATCAAGGCGGCCGCCACGTACCAGAATATGCTCGTTTGCATCCTCACCTCGGCATCACAAGCCCGCCCGCAAACTATTGCGGTTCGGTGACAGTTCGATGACAGTTCGATCGCTCATCGGACGGATCACGCAGCAGGAAGACATCAATTTCCTGCTGACGAATCGCCTGCCGCGCCGCTGGCTGACGCTCGTCATGGGCTGGCTGAGCCGGCTCGAGCAGCCGCTGTTGTGCCGGGCGGGGATCGCGTTGTGGCGGCTGTTCACCGAACTCGACTTGAGCGAGGCCAAGTCGAGCCGCTTTCGCAGTCTGCACGACTGCTTCACGCGTGAGCTCAAGGAAGGAGCGCGCCGGATCGATCCCGAATCCAGCCGTGCTCGTCAGCCCCTGCGATGGCATCGTCGGCGCGATGGGGCGGGTGGCATCCGGATCGGTCCTTCAGGCCAAAGGCTTCCCGTATGCGCTGCGAGATCTGCTCGGGGACGAGGAGCTCGTGCGCAGCTATTTGAACGGTACTTACGTGACCTTGCGCCTGACGGCGGGCATGTACCACCGCTTCCATGCCCCCTATGACTGCCGGGTCGAGCAAGTCACCTATGTCTCCGGCGACACCTGGAACGTGAACCCAATCGCGCTCCAGCGCATCGAGAGGCTCTTCTGCAAGAATGAGCGCGCGATCATCCGCTGCCGGCTCGAGCCTTCCGGCCCGCTCATCACGCTCGTACCGATTGCCGCGATCCTGGTGGCGAGCATCCGCCTGCACTTCGTCGATGTGCTGCTGCACCTGAAATACCGGGGACCGAACCGGATTGCCTGCGACGCACCACTGCAGAAGGGCGAGGAGATGGGCTGGTTCCAGCACGGCTCGACCATCGTGGCCTTTGCGCCCGAGGGAGTGGCGCTGTGTGAGCATCTCGCGCCCGGAACCGTGATCCGGATGGGCGAGCCCCTGCTGCAGCTGGCGCCACACGCATGAGCCCGGTCAGCGTCATCACGGGCACCACGCACGGTATCGGCCGGGTGACGAGCCGCGAGCTTGCGCGGGCGGGTCACACGGTGGTCATGCTTTGCCGCAACGTGCCGGCGGCCGAGGCGGTGCGCAACGAGATTCTGGCCCAGTCCCCGCAGGCAGACGTTCATGTCGTGCCGTGTGACCTCGCCTCTCTTGCCTCGGTGCGCAGCAGCGCCGAGGCGGTCAGCCAACGCTTTGGACGCATCGGGCTTCTGATCAACAACGCCGGCATGACGAGTACCCGCCACCGCATGTCGGTCGATGGGTTCGAGCTGACCTTCGCGACCAATTATCTCGGCCCGTTTCTGCTGACTGCGCTGCTGTGCGCACGACTGCAGGAGACGGCCCGTGTCGTCAATGTCGCCTCTCGCGTGCACTTCAAGGGCCGGATGGATCTGAACGGTATCCGCGATCCGAGCGCGCGCTACAGTGGCCTTGCCGCCTACGCGCAGTCGAAGCTTGCCAATGTCCTGCACACCTTCGCACTCGCCCGCCGCCTGGCCGACACCAAGGTCGCCGTCAACTGCCTGCATCCCGGAGTCGTCGCGACGAATCTGCTGCCTCGATGGCTGCGTGTCATCAAGCCGCTACTCAGCCGAGAGATCGTGGATGCCGAGCGAGGGGCGCGCACGAGTTTGCAGCTCGCACTCGCGGAGGATCTGGCGGGCGTGAGTGGACAGTACTACGACGAGAACGGCATCCGGCAGCCGGCGGCGTCGCTGGCCAACGATGTGCTGCTGCAGGAGTCACTTTGGAGCACGAGTGCCCGATGGGTCGGAATCACCGCGAACTGACTTTTTTTGTGAGGAGACGCGCCATGCAGACGATTACGCGATCGCGAACCGCCGAGATGATGCTGTTCGCCGCCAACTTCATCCGCCACCCCGCCATGCTGGGCTCCATCATTCCGAGCTCGCGCTTCCTGGTGAACCAGGTATTGAAGCCGGTCGACTGGGAGCGCGCCAGAGTCATCGTCGAATATGGGCCGGGAGTCGGGACCTTCACGAGCCAGATCCTGCGCAGAATGCGTGCTGATGCGACGCTCGTTGCCATCGAGACCAATCGAGATTTCGTGCGGTTTCTATCAAGTTCCCTGCCCGACGAGCGGCTGCACGTGGTGCATGATTCGGCGGCCGAGGTACAAGGCGTGCTCGAGCGGCTCGCGCTGCCACGTCCGCAATACATCATCTCCGGCATTCCGCTTGGAAGCATGCCGCGGGCGCTGCAGGCCGACATCGTGAGCAAGACACGCGCGGCACTGGAGCCGGGCGGAGCGTTCCTGGTCTATCAGTTCACGGCACGCGTGCTTCCCGTGCTCGAGCGCAGCTTCGGGGAGGTTCGCCGCAGCTTCGAGCGGCGCAATCTTCCGCCTGCGCAGCTCTTCGTCTGTCCGGTGGGTTGATCCGACTCAAGGCGCGCCTGGCTCCTTACGCGTCGCGCGGGCGCGCATTCTCACAGCGCCTGCGATCCCGCTCCTCTGCGTAGGCGGTGTTGCCGACCAGCATACGACCCAGGGTCACGCGCGACTCGGGCGGGTGCACGTCCGTCGGCAGCGAGGCGACGATTGCCTCTCCACGCGCCCGAATCTCGGGTTCAAACTCGGGCGTGGTCAGGATGTAAAGATCATTGCTCTGCATCGCGCGCAGCACGCGTCGACCGGCATCGAGCGGATCCATGCCCGGCGGTGGGCCGCGCATCTCGCGCATCTGCTTCTGCATGCTCGCGAGCATCTTGGGATCGGGCTTGAACCCGCTGTCGGCAAGGGAGCTGGGCCGATTGCGATTCGAGTTTCCGATGTTGGTGTTGACGAGGCCAGGACAGAACACCGACACGCCGATGTTGGCTTCGGCGAGCTCGTGCCGCAGCGCTTCCATCATGCCGACGACGGCAAACTTGGAGGCGGTGTACACGCCGGCTGTTCCGTGCGCGATCACACCGGCCAGGGATGACGTCGCCATCACCTGGCCGCCCTCCTGATGCTTCTTGATGCGCGGTAGAAAGACCCGCACACCGTTGAAGACCCCGGTGACGTTGACGCCCATGCCCCAATCCCAGTCATCGTAGGTCGCCGTGCCCAGGCCGCCGAAGACGCCGACACCCGCGTTGTTGACGAGCACGTGGACTTTCTCGAATACCCGCTCGGTCTCCTGCGCGGCCTTCTCCATGGCGGCGCGATCGGTCACGTCGAGATTGATCGCATGCACGCGATCCGCGGCGCTCTCGAGATATTTCATCGCCTCATCCAGATGTGCCTTGGTGCGATAGGTGATCACGACCTTCATCCCCGCATCGCTGAACGCGCGCGCAATGCCGAGGCCAATGCCGCTGTCGCCGCCGGTGATGAAGGCAACCTTACCTGCAACGTCCCGCATCGGTGTCGGCACATGCGGGCAGCCGGCCGGCTGCGCTTCGGACGGCGCGGCATCTGCGGGCTGACTTGCGAGCCCAGCCGCCGAAGCGGCCACCGCTGCGAGTGTTGTTTCAGTCAGGAAGCGTCTGCGTGTGCTGTCCATCGATCTCTCCTTATTTGCGTGGCGACTTCCTGTTACCGGCGCGTTACCGGTGCCCGGCGAGACTGCAGTCACTCGATCCGAACGGATCGAGCGGTTCCGATCCAAACACACGATTAGGAGTTCGCCATCATGATTCGATTCAACTCATCTCGCGTCGCCATCGCGACCGCGAGCGCCATTGCTCTGGGTTCGACCTTCGCCATCGCAGCGCGGGCCGGGGATGTTCCGCACAAGATCGTCTTGTCTTACATCGAGGGTGCGGCCGGCTCGCAAGCTCTGCAGGTGGGCAAGTATGCCGAGGCCATCAAGCAGATCGCCAGCCGAAGATTCGACGGCGATGAGGTCTCGCGGACCACCAACCTGTGCGTCGCGCTCGTCATGACACACGAGTGGGACAGCGCGAAGAAGACCTGCGATGACGCGGTGATCAACGCGCGACTCGACTCTCCAGATCCGGCGTTCGGCATCAGCTCGGGCCACAACGCGGGGCTCGCCCTCACCTACTCGAACCGGGCGGTGCTCAACTTCCTGGCAGGCCGCTCGCAGGAGGCGGTGCGCGATGCGACCCGAGCCCGCAAGCTCTCGCCGCAATCGGAGTTCGTGACTCAGAACTGGGTGGTGATGAACGCTGCCACCCCGCGGGTCAGCGGGCCGGCCATCGCGGCCGTCGTACGCTGAAAATCGTCCGAAGGGACGGTACACGCCACGGGGTGTACCGTCCCGATGGCGCTCTGTTGCGGCTTGGCGTAGAGTCAATCAGCGAATCGCGTGGGAGATCGCCATGGCTGCAAAGAAGAGAAAATCGGCGAGCCGAGCTACTGCACGCTCCAAAGTCGCCGCCAAGACATCACCTCGGAAGGCGAAGAGCGTTTCCGCCAAGAGTGCGCGTACCGCTCGGGGCGCGTCCGCCGCAAAAGCGGCTCACGCCAAGAAGGGGCGCAAACCGACGGCGCGCAAGGCGGCCGCACCCATCACGAAGGTGTCTCCCCCGAAGTCACCCAAACGCCCCCCGAAGAGACAGGGTACGCCCATCAGCCACCCAATCCGAAGGGCGAAACCGGCCGGCGACGGGGTGAGCGCCGCCCCGGGCCCAACGACGCACACACCACCCGGACTGGGTCCGCATGACCAGGGCACTCCGATCGGTCCCATCGCTCGGGGTAACCCGGACGGAAGCGGCACGGTCGAGACTGCGGGCGGCACACCCAGCCCCACGCCGGGAGGCGATCCCACCGCTGGCATCGCGCCGAGTGGGGGCGGTGATCATTCGCCGAACGACATCGGAACCGCGCCGCACGAGTCGGTGCCGCCGAAATCGAAGGGATCGACGCACCGTCGAATGCGCTGACCTGCCGCTTCAGCTCTTCGGCATGGGCGGGGCGACCCATTCCGGTGGCAGTCGTTGGCTTTCGAGTGTGTTCTCGGCGCGTACGCGCTCGATGAGCGCCCGATAACCTGCATTCGCTCGTACGGAAGCGAAGTAGGGTTCGTGCTCGGCGGACCAGACCTCTCGCCAACCGAGATCGACCGCGCTTTGCAAGAGCTGCACGGATTCCTCGGAGCGACCTCGCAGCGCGGCAATTTGAGCTCGCAGCTCAAAGACGCTGTGCCGATGCATGCCTGCCACCGCCATCCGCTCCAGCAGCTCGCTCGCCTGCACCAGCCAGCGCTCGGCACCAGCCGGATCCCCGGTCGCCTGGTGCGCCGCAGCCGCGATCACCAGGTACGAGCGGCCAGCGCGTGCCTCCCATGCATTGGCCAAATTGTCGGGCCTGAGGCTCGTGGACCCCAGCGCGCGATCAACCAGCGCACGCGCAGCCGCAGTCTCGCCGACCAGAAGGTCGATTCCTGCCAGCTCAAAGAGGATGTCCGGATCCTGGCTTGAATCGAGTCCGGCCGCCGCCATTCGCGCCCGTACCGCGTCCCGACCGCGCTGTGCGTAGAGAGTCACGAGGTCCAGCCACGCGAGCACCTGGCTCGTGCGTGCGTCATCCGCGTCGATTAGCGCCGCTTCGTAATTCTCGCGCGCGCGTTCCGGAAGTCCGAGAATCATCAGCAGCCGCCCACGGTTGGCGTAGATCGTTCGCGAATCCGGGTCGCGAGCAAACTGCGCCGTATTCCAGCGCAGCGCCTCGCCAATCCGACCGCGCGCCTCTTCCATCTCACTCGATGCCTCGTAGGCCGGCGCGGCGCTTGAATTCAACTGGCGCGAGCGCTCACACGCGGACGCAGCGCGGTCGAATTGCGCGAGATCCGCAAGGGCGCGGCACCGCTGCGTCTGCAAATAGTAGTCCAGCGGGTCGAGTACGGCGGCGCGGTCGTAGTGCTGCAAGGCTTTCGTCGGTTCGCCGTCCAACAGGTAGTGCATGCCGAATTCCGCGTGCACTTCTCGAGAACCCGGATTGAGCGCCAGTGCGCGCTGCAGATCCTTCAGTGCCTCGGCACCTTGAAAAAGGTCGGTTTCCATCGCGGCACGCGTCACATACAGCTCCGGTAGGCGCGGAGCGAGTCGCTCCGCCCGCGCCAGCAGCGGGCGCATATCCGCGGCGATTTCCTCGAGCGGGCGGTCGTCGAAATATTGTTGATTCAGATACGCCCAGGCCAAGGCTGTGAGCGCGAGCGCGAAATCCGGGTCCGCGGCGAGCGCCTCCTTATAAAGCTCGATCGCCCGCTCGTTGTCCCGCTTCGTGCGCTGTTGCTCGTGATGGCGGGCCACCAGGTACAGCGTGTAGGCATGCTCCTTCGTGCTGTCGCGCTGCGCCAGGTTCTGTAGCGCCGTATCCGTCAAGCGCAGCTCCAGGTTATCGGCGACCGCCCGTGCGACCTCTTCCTGGACGTGGATCAGGTCGCGCGACACCGTATCAAATGAACCCGACCACACGTTGTAGCCGTCGCGAGTCCCGATGAGCTGCACCGTCACCCGAATCGCGCTGCCCGCCATGCGCAGCGTGCCCTCGAGCACGTGAGTCGTTCCGAGAGCGCGACCGATCTCTCGCACGTCGGTCTGCTGGTCTCGAAACGCAAAAGCCGAGCTGCGCGCCACCACGCGCAGGGTCGGGATCTGCGATAGCCAGTTCGAGAGCTCCTCCGTCACACCGTCACAGAAGGGCTGCTGCGTCTTGCCGTCGGTGAGGTCCAGGAATGGCAGCACGGCGATCGATGTGGGCTGCCGCACGGATTGCAGCCGGTGGCGCCACAGGAGCCCTGCGGCCACCACGACCACCGCGACGAGTGCGATGCCGATGCCCCATCCGATCGCCATGCGCTGCACGGGGGGCGCATCTGCCGGGGGCGAAACCTCCGATCGGGGCGCCTGAACCGGCGCAATGAGCCGGTAGCCCTTGCGCGCGACCGTCTCGATGTAAGTCGGCTTGTCGCCTGTGTCACCGAGCACCTTGCGCAGCTGTGAGACCGCCTGATAGACGGAGGCGGACCCCACGATCACGCCCGCCCAGACGTTGATGAGGAGCTGGTCCTGGCTGACGACGGCTCCGGGATGCTCTGCCAGGCGAAGGAGCAGCCGCATCATGCGCGGCTCGAGCTTGCTGACTTCCGCGCCACGCGACAGCGTGTCATCGGTCGGATCGGCGACCCAATCGCCGATCTGCCACGATCCGGGGCGGCGCTGCGCCGACATGGCGAACCTACTGCGCGTGGAGGAGCGAAAGTATAGGCCGCTTCCATGCCGGCGTTCAGACAGCCTGCGCCGTCCAGCTTTCGTGCGCTTGCGGGCGCATCCAGTGCCTGCGCGTGGCGCGGGCGATACTTTGCTCGAGTCGTGCGCGCACGCCGAGCGCACACGAGCTCTCATCCCCGCTCAGGAACGGTCCTGCGTAAAGTGCCAGTGCGCAACGCAACGCCTCCCGGTCCTCGGCGGCCGCCAGCCGCTGTTCGAACTTCCACAGATCCACCGCGCACACGGCGGGGTCGATCCAAAGGCGACCCACACCGAAATGGACGGCCGTGCGGTGCAGTAACAGGTGCCGCAGGCGATGCAGGGTCGTGATCAGTGCGCGATACCCATCGAAGCCGTCGGCCTGCGGCCAGAGCAGATCGGTGAGCGGACCCACGGCGGCGCCCGGCGGCCCGAAGGCGACCAGAATGCTCAAAAGCTCGAGCGGCTTTCGAGGACCGCGCCCCTCGAACCGCAGCAAAGTGCCATTGATGAGGAGCTCGAAGCGCCCGAGGGTATAGATCGTCACGGGCGAAGGGGTCTCCAAGGACGCATCGGATCGAAGCCATTGCATGGGACTCTCCGGAAAGTGTGGTGGCGCGCTGTTCTAGGGCGAGCGGGTCCCGGGAGTCCTCAGCCGGGTCGAAAGCTTCTCTGAGCCTTCTCTGAAGGGCGGGCCGATTGCAGAATGTCGCCATGTACACGATCCTCGATGAGGCGGCGCGGCGGGCGCGGACGTATCTGGAGAAACTGGGCGCACGGCCCGTGGCCCCGAGCGCGACCGCGGTCGAGGCTCTGGCCGAGCTGGACGAACCCCTCCCCAGGGAGGCGTCCGACCCGACCGAGACACTCGCTCTCCTCGATCGCGCCGTATCGCCCGCGACGATGGCGGTCGCCGGGCCTCGGTTTTTTGGGTTCGTCTGCGGCGGTGCTCTGCCGGTCACCGTCGCGGCAAACTGGCTTGCGAGCGCATGGGATCAGAATACGGCGCTATCGGAGGTCACCCCCGGGGTCGCTCGGCTCGAGGAGGTCGCCTTGCGATGGCTCCTCGAGCTGCTCGAGCTGCCATCCGGCACCGGCGCAGGATTCGTGACGGGGGCGACGGTCGCGAACTTCGCCGCCCTCGCCGCCGCACGGCATGTGGTGCTGGCGCGGGCTGGCTGGAACGTGGAAGGCGACGGGCTCTTCGGCGCACCCCCGATCACCGTCATCACCGGCGAGGAGGCACACCCGACCCTTCTGAAGTCCCTGGGTATGCTCGGTCTGGGGCGCAACCGTGTCGTTCGCGTTCCGGTCGACAATCAGGGACGCATGCGAGCCGACTCACTCCCCGCAATTGAAGGCCCGACCATCCTGTGTCTGCAGGCCGGTAACGTGAACACCGGTGCTTTCGACCCGTTCGCCCCCCTCATCGAGGCGGCGCACGCATCGGGGGCCTGGGTCCACGTCGATGGGGCCTTCGGCCTCTGGGCGAAAGCCGTGCCCTCGCTGCGTCAGCTGACGCGCGGGCTCGAGCGCGCGGATTCGTGGGCGACCGATGCCCACAAGTGGCTCAACGTTCCCTTCGACAGCGGCCTTGCGTTCTCACGCGATGCGGGTGCGCTGCAGGCCGCCATGGCCATCAAGGCCGAATACCTGCCGACCGCGACGCCGAACCGCAACCCGTGCGACTACACACCTGAGCTCTCCCGCCGGGCGCGCGGCGTCGAAGTCTGGACCGCGCTTCGCTCACTGGGGCGTGCCGGTCTTGCCGAGCTCGTCGAGCGAAACTGCCGCCAGGCGCGACGTTTCGCCGACGGGTTACGCGCCGCCGGCCACGCCATACTCAATGAGGTGGTGCTCAATCAGGTTCTGGTGAGCTTCGGTGATGCGCAAAAAACCCTCGCGGTCGTCGCAGCGTTGCAGCGCGATGGAACCTGCTGGTGCGGCAGCACGGTCTGGCAGGGGCGCACGGCCATGCGGATCAGCGTGTCGAGCTGGGCAACGACAGATGCCGATGTCGAGCGCAGCCTCGAGGCCATGGTGCGTATCGCCCGCTGAAGGGATCGCTTTCCTAGGGCGTGCCGGCCACGCCGTGCGACAGATTCTGGGCGCGGATCCAGGCATCCGTGCGCGCATCGAGCAGGTCCAGGGGCAAGACACCCCCGTTCAGCATCTCATCATGAAACGCGCGAAGGTCGAATCCCGGACCGAGCTGGCGCCGGGCCCGCTCGCGCAGCTCGCGAAACTTGAGCTGGCCCAGCTTGTAGGCGAGCGCCTGGGCCGGCCACGCGATATAGCGATCGGTTTCGGTCTGAAGGGTGGGCTCATCGACGGCTTCGGACTTGCGAAAGAAGTCCACGACCTGCTCTCGAGTCCAGCCCTTGGCGTGAATGCCGGTGTCGACGACGAGACGCACCGCGCGAAACAGCTCACTCGACAACCGTCCGTAGTCACTGATCGGATCCTGATAGAGCCCGACCTCCTTGCCGAGCTCTTCGGCATACAGCGCCCAGCCCTCGATGTATCCCGAGTTGGCGACATGACGCCGGAATCGTGGCAGGCCGGGCAGCTCCTGCGCCACGGACAGTTGCATGTGGTGGCCCGGGATGCCCTCGTGATAGGCCGTCGCTTCATCCTCGACGAGACTGCGCTCGGCGAAGTTCGAGGTCGCAACGATCACGCGTCCGGGCCGGGAGCCATCCGGGGTGCCGGTCGAATAATGTGTTGCGCGAGCGGCTTCGAACGGCGGCATCGCCTCGACTGTCACGGGCGCCTTCGGGATGAAGCCGAAGAGCTCCGGCAGCTTCGGTCTCATCCCGTCGATGTACTTGCGGAAGTCATCGACGATCTGCTCCGAAGAGGCCGGTCGATACTTCGGATTGGTGCGCAGTGATGCGCGGAAGGACGCGACATCCGGATAGCCCTGCTGGTGAGCGATGGCGCGCCATTTCCGCCTCGATCCGCGTCATCTCGCGCAGACCGATCTCATGAATCTGATCGGGCGTGAGCGTGCTCACGGTGGTGCGGCTGCGAATCTCATTGTGATAGCGCGCCTCACCATCGGACAACGAAGTGACGCTCAGCACGGAGCGACCGTGCGGTGCGTATTCGCGCTCGATGAACTGCCCGAAAGCCCGGTAGGCCGGCAGCACCTCGCGCTCCGCGGTCTCGGTGATCTGCCGCGTCAGACGCTGTTGCTCCGCGGCGGGAATACTCGACGGAAACGTGTGGGTGGGCAGAACGAATGGATCAGCGGCGATGACCCCTTCGCACTGCGCCCTCACCTTCTCGAGCAAAAAGCGCACCGGCATCAGCTGATCGCGCAAGCCCGCGCGCAGCACTTGCTCCGTCTGCTCGAACGCGCGCGGGATCTGGTGCAGCCGAGCGATGTAGTCCTCGTACTGCTTCGCTGAATCGAATGGCACGGCGAGCGGCAGGTCGGCGAGGTGAATGTGCGGACCATCCACCTGGCTGACGGGCATCTCGTATTCCTTGAAACGATGATCCTCGAGATGCTGCTCGAGCGTTCGGACCAGCACCTCGTGCGAGACCAGGTCCTGCTCGTCAAAGCCCGTCGTGGCGATTGCCTGCAGGCGCTTCAGGAAGGCCTTGTCTCGTGCCTGTGCGCTCGCAGCGCCGGCGAGTGAATAGTCGTTCAACCGGTCGTTGTAACGGTAGTCCCCATAGGCCGTCGCCCGTTCGGGATACGCCTTGAGTTCGGCTTCGTACTCCTCCTCGAACAGTGCGTTCTGGGCGGCGCGCCGCCCTTCGAGGGAGCGCGAGGAACTTTGCGCATGCGCGGGCGAAATGCCCCCTGCGCAAACGGCGACAAGGAGCAGGCCGCACGTCATCGGTTTCATGAGGGCGGATTGTAGGCTCAGTGCTTCACGACTTCGCCGCCTTTCATGACGAACGGCACGGACTGCAGCAGCGTGACATCGGCAAGCGGATCTCCGCGCGACCCCGATCAGATCCCCGTAGCGCCCGACTGCGATGGCGCCGACGTCGGCTGTGCGTCCGAGGGCCTCGGACGGCCGTGACGGTCGCAGCCTGAATCGCCTGCATCGGTGTCATGCCCCAGGTGACCATCGTTACGAACTGCTTCGCATTGTCCCCATTGCGGATAGACGCCGCCGTCCGTCCCGAAGAGCATCTTGACGCCGGCTTTGACGGCAGCCTTGAACGTCTCGCGCTGCTTGCGGCCGATCATGCCTTCTCCTTCTGCCAGAGACTCCTCGAACACGCCGTTCTTCGCGCCCTCGGAGAGGATGTAGTCATCGTTATAGATGTCCATGGCGAAATAGGTGCCGTGCTGCTTGGCGAGCGCGAAGGCCTCGGCGTCGGCCAGACTGGCATGCTCGATCGTGTCCACGCCGGCGCGGATGGCGTCCTTGATGCCGCTGGTTCCATGCGCATGAACCGCGACTCTGCAGTCCAAGCATGTGTGCCTCTTCGACCAGCGCACTTCATCTCCTCCAGGCTGTACTGCTGCGCGCCTGCCTGATCGGTTTTCGACAGCACCCCGCCGGTGCCGCAGAACTTGATCACCTCGGCGCCGTACTTGCGCAGTTTGCGCACCATGGCACGCATCTGCTCGGGGCCGTTTGCGATCTGCGTCAGTCGGTGTCTTGATGGAAGGCGGGAACTGCGTTGTCATCGCAATGACCACCGGTCGCGCCGATGGCGTAGGTCGCAGGCACGATGCGCGGGCCGGGTACATAGCCCGCCTCGATACCCTGCTTCAACGCCACATCGTCGAAATTGCTCGAGCCCACGTTGCGGACCGTCGTGAACCCCGCCTCGAGAGTGCGCTTCGCGTTGGCCACGCCGACGACGGTCCAGAAATTGTCGGTGAACTCAAGTTTGCGATAGCCGCTGTAGCGCGGATCCGACGTGAGATGCACATGCATGTCGATGAGGCCGGGCAGCAGCGTCATTCCGTGAAGGTCGACGCGCCGCGACGCCTGTGCGGCGGTCCCGTCCTGCGTCCCGACGGCGCTGATGCGCCCGTCGGTGATCGTGACTTGTGGCTGCTCGACCACTCGCCCCCCGATCACATCGATCATATGATCGGCCGTGACGACAACGGTGTCGGCTTGTGCCGCGGTCGCGGCCAGCAGGAACACGGACAGCAGCGGGTGATTGAACTGAAGCATGATGGGCTCCCGTGGAGGGGCGGCCATCTTATGTGCACTCGACCGTTGCCCGCCAGCTGAGCCCTCTTTAGAATCTTGAGCCGCGTCGCCTCATCAGAACGAGCAGAAGAGATGCACGCAACCCTCCAGCAGCGACTGCATCACAAGCGAGTGGCCCGGTTCGTCGTCTCCGTGGCCGGGCTCACGAGCGCCGTGTCCGTGATCATTGGCTTCATTGCGGCGCGCTGGACGCCGCACGGCTGGTCGAGGATCGCCGTGACGCTGCACTTTTCCCATCAACCCTTGATCGTGCGCGTCGCCGCATTGGTCGCCGCGAGCTCCGCGGCGGTCGCAGCCGCCGCGGGTATCGTCAGCTTCTACTCATGGTGCATGGAGTCGCACGAGGAAGGGTCGAGCGGGCCGCAGCCCTGAGCCTTCAGGGCATGACCGTGAGGTCGCGGTACACCCTGCCCTGCGAGCTCGTGAGCGTCAGGCGCACGAGCGCGCCCGGTTTCAGATCCTCGGGAACGATGAACGTGATCGCAGCGCCCCTACCCGCGGCGATCAGCGGCAGCGATGACTCATCGACGCGCGAGATATGCCACATGAGTGCGGGACCGGATCCGCGAGCCGTCACCTGCTCTCCACGCGCGATATGCGCTTCGGCTGCGGGCGCGGTGATCTCGGGCAAACCATCGACGACCGTGAGCGAGGCGGGTGCGAGATTGAAGGAGTCGAAGTCATTCGGACCATTCGGACCCTTGTCCTGTCCCGAGAACACTCCCCACAGCCTCTTGCCGTCGGCTGCGATCCATTTGCCGGGAAAGGACAGCCCATTGCCCTCACCGGCCGTCAGATTGAAACCGCCCCAGTCCTCGTAATACGCAATCGTCGACCACGGACCCCAGGGATTGGGTCCCTCGAAAAATCCCACCTGGCCCGTGCCCTCGCCGTGAAATGCCGTCATGAGATAGCGGCCGAGCGGTGCGTCATAGACGATGCTTTGGTTGGCCCACACGCCTGCAGGGATGCTGCGGTCCGCGAACACCGCCGCAGCGTTGGCTGCGTAAATGGACCACAGCGGGTTACCGCTCGAGTCGATGCCGGCGAAATACTCGAGCTGACCGAGCGTTGCGGGGTCGAGCGTGATGCGATCGACAGCGGCGCGACGCAGATAAAGGTGCGTGGCATCGACATTCACGTCTCCCTGGTAATACCAGTACACATGGGCGGGATCCCACGCGCCGGCATAGTTCGCTCCGAATTGCAGTGAGGCGCCGAGATCCCGCGAGTGCGTCCAGGAGGCGATGTGCCAGCTGCGTCCGAGATTGGAGGACCAGGTGAGCGTGCGCACGGGATTGTCATTGTTCTTCACGGTCGGGTCCGGACAGCCACAATTGGCGGCCGTCCACAGCCCGCCTTGCGCATAGAGCACGCCCCCGATCGAGATGATGTCGTCGACTTTGCCGCCGAAGGTCGCCTGGTACTGCGCGAACTTCGGCGCCTGACCCCAGATGTTCTCTCCCACGAAGCTGTCGGGATGACCCAATTCGGGTGTGCCGCTGATGCGGGCAAATCCAAGGCTTGCACGTCCGGTCGTCTTGCTCTGCTCGGTGCCCTCGAATCCGCCGCCGTCCCCCCACGCCCCATAGAGATTGCCATCGGCGGCCCAGGTGAGCGGCCAAAGGTCACTGCCGACCGCCTTGCGAAGCGTGAGCACGCTCGAAAAATTCCACGTCATGCCGGTGATGGTCCGGCTGTGCGGATACGGCGGCGTGTTGGCATTCGCGAGCAGCGAGATTGCGAGACACGAGCATGACCACAGAAGTGGCGCGCCGAGATTCTTGAGCCGAAATCCTTGCCTCATGATGGATCCTCCCGATTGAGATGACTGCTGCGAGCCGCGCCGCATGGCGCCTCGGTCGGACTGTGCAGTTCGGAAGGAAGTGATCGCGACGCGCATTCATGCCGTGTCGCTGCAGAAAGGGCGTATCGGCGCCCATCCAAGCTAAACTGGGGCCGTGAATTCCAAAGCCCGGCTGTCGCGCGTCACGTTACTGGGCCGCCGTTTCATCACGATCGGCTTGCCGCGCCGTCCCTGGCAGGATCTCTATCACCTGCTCATGACCGCGGGCTGGCCGAGCATCTTCGGCGGATTTGCCTGCTTCTTCGCCCTTTTCAATCTCTTGTTCGCCATGGCGTACGCGCTTGAGCCGGGCGACCTCGCCAACCTCAACCCACCCAACTACTGGGGTGATTTCTTCTTCAGCGTCGAGACACTCGCGACGGTGGGCTATGGTGATATGCATCCTCAGACGCCGTATGCGCACGTCATCGCGGCGCTCGAGATCTTCACGGGACTCATGAGTCTTGCCCTCATGACGGGCATGATGTTCGCGCGCTTCTCGCGCCCCACCGCGCGATTCCTGTTTGCGCGTCATGCCGTCATCCGGCCGTTCGACGGCAAGACCACTCTGATGCTGCGCGCGGCGAACGCTCGCCAGAACATCGTCATGGAAGCCTCGGCGCAGCTGCGCCTGATCAAGGACGAGAAGACGATCGAGGGCTACTCGATTCGACGCATCTACGATCTGCCCCTGCGGCGCAGCGAACAGCCCACGTTCCTCTTCGGCTGGAACATTCTGCACGTGATCGATGAGTCAAGTCCGCTCGCACGTGCGACGAATGAATCCCTGGCCGCGGCGAATGCCTCCCTGCTTCTCACGTTGAGCGGAACAGATGAAACCACCGGGCAGATTCTGATGGCGCGCCACCAGTACCAGGCTGCCTCATTGCGCTGGAATCACACGTTCGTCGATATCCTCACCGTGAGCGAGCACGGCATCGACCGATTCGACTACACCAAGTTTCACGATGTAGTCCCACTCGCGCCGGATGCGTCCTGAACGCGCGGGAGCGCGCTGAGACAGGCGACGACGCTCGCGCGCCCATTCGGCTGCAACCGCCAGCGCCGCTCGCCGCGCGGCGCGACGAGGGCGGTATCCCATTCGGCCAGGGCGAACTTGCGACCGCCTGCAAAGAGTTCGACGGCACCTTGGATGCAGAAAAATGCACCCATGGCGTCGCGGTCGAACTCATGTGCGCCTTCTGCGGGGAGCTCGAGGAGCCTCACCGAGGCGAGCGCATCCGCCCGCCGCACCATCCAGCTCAGGTCCGAGCACGGAGCGCCGAGCAGCGCGCAATGGGTCCGCCAATCTCCGGAGAAGCGCGCGACACGCCCCGCCGGCGTGAGCTCTGCGCGGCCGTGTTCCCCGAAATCCAGCGTGAAGCCATCGCCCGATACGAGCACCACGACGCGCTCGTAACCTGGAAAGGCAGAAAAGGGTCCAGAGGCCGGCACATCGGCGAGACTCAGCCGCCAGATGAAGCTCTCACCGCCAGCGGGCTCACGCACGATCTCGTGCGTCGTGCCGCGGCCGTTGCGCCACGGCATCGCGTGATACTCAGCACGCGAGACGATGCAAATGGAAGCGTCGCGCTGCACGCCGCATTGTCACGAACTTCCAGCCCGCGTGTCGAGTCCGGCATACTGGGTGGATGTGGCCCATCGTGAGCGCTGCCGAGCGGGAGGCTTTCCGGAGCGACGGCGCCGTGTGTCTGCGCGGCGTGCTGAGCCACCAGGAAGTCGAACAGCTTCGCGCAGGCATCGATGCCAATCTCGCGCGCCCGAGTCCTCGCGCAAAGGTCGCGAGCCGCCCGGATGATCCGGGCCGTTTCATCGAGGACTTCTGCTCCTGGCAGGAGAACGAGGCTTACCGTCGCGTCATCTTCGAGTCACGGCTCGCCGAGGCGGCGGGTCTGCTCATGCAGAGCGATACGGTGCGGCTGTATCACGACCACATGCTCACCAAGGAGCCGGGCACGCGGCAGCGGACACCTTGGCACCAGGATCAGCCCTACTACAACATCGAAGGACGCATGAACGTCAGCATGTGGATCCCGGTGGATCCCGTCAGCCGGGCGACGACTTTGCAGTTCGTGGCCGGCTCACATCTGGGCCCGTGGCTGATGCCGCGCACGTTCCTCGATCAGCAGGCTCGGTGGTTTCCAGAAGGCTCGCTCGCGGATCTGCCGGACGTTGACGCGAACCCGCAGGCGTATCGCGTTCTCGGCTGGGCGCTGGAGCCCGGCGATCTTGTGTGCTTTCACATGCTGACGCTGCACTCGGCCGGCGGCGTCGATGGCATCCGGCGCAGACGCGTGTTCTCCGTGCGATTCCTGGGTGATGACATTCGGCACGCGCCGCGAGCATGGCGCACTTCGCCCGAATTCCCTGGACTCATCGCCGAGCTGCCCGCGGGTGCGACGATGGATCATCCGCTTTTCCCCGTGCTTTGGCGCCAGGGCGCACGCACGAACGAGCGCGGATTCAAATAGACTCCCCCTCACCCGGCCGGCGCGTTACCATACGGCTATGGTTACCAAGCTCGAAAAAACGCTGAAACGAGAAATTGCCGTGGAAGGCAAGGCCTACGTCGTGACGATTTCGCCAGAAGGGCTCAAGCTGACCCTCAAGGGACACCGCAAGGGTCGCGAGCTCACCTGGCATGATCTGGTCACGGGTGATGCGGCGCTCGCTGCGGCCTTGACCGCCTCGGTCACGAGCGAGGACTGACCCACTCGCGGGCCGACCTACCTCGCGCGCAGGTCCTCTACCACCGCGCCGAGTTGCTCGACCTCGGCATCGTGAGGCCCATCGCGCCATTTCTCACGCAGCGCCTCCTCGTACCAGGCTCGCATCGCGGGCAGGTCGAGGAGTCGTTGGACATAGGTCCTGCTCGTCGCGTCCAGATCCAGGTCGTACGAGCGCACGCGGAAGGCGACCGGAGCAAAGAACGCGTCGACTGCCGTGAACGAACCCGCGGCAAGGAATGGACCACCGAAACGCGTGAGTCCGTCGTTCCACAAAGTGCTGATGCGCCCGATGTCCTCTGCGAGCTGCGCGGGTCGCTCGTAAAGCTGCACGCGGACACCGCAACTCATCGAGCAGTGACTGCGCAATCCCGCAAAGCCGGAATGCATCTCCGCGGCCGCGCTGCGTGCCCAGGCGCGAGCGAGCGCGTCATGGGGCCACACTCCCTCGTGACGCTCGGCCAGATATTCCGCAATCGACATCGAGTCCCACACCACGGTCTTGCCATCGATGAGGCATGGCACGCGCCCGCTCGGCGAAATCTTCCGAAAAGCCTGCCAGCTCTCGCTCTGGCCGAACGGGACGAGTCGCTCCGTAAAGGGAATGTTCCGTTCGCGCATGAGAACCCACGCCCGCAGCGACCACGAGGAGTAGTTCTTGTTGGCAATGTAGAGGGTGTACACGGCGGCTGGCCTCAAACGCTCTCGCTCGCGAAGTCGAGAAACGTATCGATCTCCTGCTGCGAGGCGCGCCACTCCGCGCCCTTGCACTCCACGAGCTTCGCAAGCCCGAGCAGGGCGAGCGCATCCTCGGCCCGCAATACACAAGTGTCTCGTTCGGCCTGCAGCCACTCGGTGCATCGTCCGGAGGCATCGTGCACGTGAGTCACCTCGAATCCCAGCTGCTTGAGCAGTGCAAATGCGGGTGCTGCCGTATTGCCAGCGCTGGTGATCGTGATTTTCTCGTTCATACCGGGCGATTCTAGCAATGACTCCGCTCGCCTCGAAGGTCCTCGGCACTCTTTGCGAGCAGGGCCTGCTCTTCAAGCAGGACAAGGTCCTGCCGAACGTGGTCACGCTGCTGACGGGCGAGTCGCTCGCCGGCTCCTGGTGGTCTCACCCGCGCGCCCGCGAGATCTTCGCAACCCTCTCGCAGCTTGCCGAGCATCCAGATGTGCTTTTGGTGAAACTCCTTCGCAAGAAGGACACGCTCGTGCACCGAGCGCTCTGGCCCGCCCTGCTGACGATGGTCGGCGCGAATGAGTCCACTCTGTCGCGTGAGCTCTCGAGCCCGGCGCGCGCGCTTCTGCGCCGCGCGCAAGCAGCGAGCGTGCCCATCGCCGGCAGCGGCACGGCTCTCAAGGAGCTCACAGCGCGTGTTCTCGTCCACACTCAGGAGGTTCATACTTCTGCAGGACGGCATGAGATGCGCGTGCAACCCTGGTCCGCATGGCAAAGACGGGTGGGTGTCGCGCCGCTGGACTCGGAAGGCGATGCCCGCCGAGCCCTCGAGCGCGCTTGCGAGCGCATCGGCGCCCCGTTGAAGGACCTGCCCTGGAATGCGAGCCGAGACAAATAGCCTCGAACAACTGGCGCATGATCTTGCCACACGGCGCACGACGAGCCGCGCGCTGACCGAGGAGTGCCTGGCGCGCATCGAGGATGCGGCTGGCGAAGGCACGCGAACCTTTCTGAAAGTGCACCGTGCCGAAGCACTCGCCTGTGCGGAGTCTCAGGACCGAATGCGCGAACGCGGCGCCGAGCCCTCTGCCTATGCGGGCATTCCGGTCTCGGTGAAGGATCTGTTCGACATCGCAGGCGATGTCACGACGGCAGGCTCGGTCCTCTTGCGCAGCGAGCCGCCTGCCCGTCGCGATGCGACCATCGTGGCGCGACTGCGTGCGGCGGGCTTCGTGGTGATCGGACGCACCAACATGACCGAGTTCGCGTACTCGGGCCTCGGTCTCAATCCGCACTACGGCACGCCCCTGAATCCCTGGGATCGCGCGAACGGGCGCGCTCCGGGAGGCTCCTCCTCCGGCGCGGCGGTGTCGGTCACGGACGGCATGGCTCACGCAGCCATCGGCACGGATACGGGCGGTTCCTGTCGCGTGCCGGCGGCCTTTTGCGGCATCGTGGGCTACAAGCCGACGGCACAGCGGGTGAGCCGCACCGGGTGTTATGCGCTCTCGAGCACGCTCGACTCGATCGGGCCTCTGGCGCGCACCGTCGCATGCTGCGCAACACTGGATGCCGTGCTTGCCGATGAGCCTCTGCGGCCCCTCGCGCCCATCGCGGCGGCGGGCGTGCGGTTTGCCGTGCCGCAGTCATATGTGCTCGAGGATCTCGATGCCACGGTCGCCAGGGCCTTCGAGCAAGCGCTCGAGGCGATGGCGCGGGCGGGAGCGCATGTGAGCGAGCTGCCGCTCAAGGAGCTCACGGAGCTGGCCCAGTTCAATTCAAAGGGAGGCTTTTCGGCTGCGCAGCTCTACACCCGCCATGTGCGTCTCATCGCCGAGCACGCTGCGGAGTACGATCCGCGCGTCCTGACGCGGATCCTGCGCGGTCGCGAGCAAAGCGCGGCGGAATACCTCGAGCTGCAGCGTCAGCGAGCAGATTTCATCGAACGGGTGAGCGCCCGCATGCAGCCGTACGATGCGTTGTGTCTGCCGACGACTCCGATCTGCGCGCCCCGCATGAGCGAGCTCGTCGAGGATGCCGGGTACGTGCGATGCAACGCACTCGCCCTGCGCAATCCCGCCGTGGTCAATTTTTTCGATGGGTGCTCGATATCACTCCCCTGCCACGAGCCCGGTACGGCGCCCGTCGGGCTCATGCTCGCGGGACTGCGCGGCGCGGACCACAAACTGTTCGCCCTCGCAGCCGGTATCGAGGCCGCGCTTGCGCGACGGCACCGATAGATTGACTCAACCCGTTGTTTCTTGGCCGTCGACGATGGCGGCGAAGCGATCGAAGAAACGCTCGGCGAGCTTCGTGGCCGAGCCTTCCGTGAGCCGCGAAGCGAAGCGCGCGAGTTTGCCTCCGGCCGAAGAGCGGATGTCATAGTGAAGCAGCGTTTCGTCCCCGTCCCCTTCGAGACGCACATCGCATGAGCCTTCCGCGAACCCGGCCATGGCCCCCTCGAAGCGTCCGCTGATGGTGTAACCCTCGAGCGGCTGAATGTGACTGAGCTCGATCGTGCCCTGCAAGCGCGGATGCAGCGGCCCGAGCCGTACCCGAAAGATCGCATGCAACTGTTGCGGCGACTGCCACTCGAGCTGCTCGCAGTTCGGCAGACAGCGTTGCAGCACCCCCACATCGTGCAATGCTTTCCAGACTGCTTCACGCGTGGCGGCGAGGCGCAACGTGCGGTCATCGCTGATCATAGCCATCCTCTATAGCCCGGCTCACGGAGAAAGGAAAGTCGTAAGCACCGCCGTGACGCAGAGGATGCACACGATCGCGGCGTACTCCGTCGCGACGCTGTGTCGGAACGGGCGGATGGCCCATCGCTCTCCGCGCCCGAGTGCGGGCCCGAGGCGCCATTTGTTGGCGCTTGCCAGAACCATGAGTCCCACAAACGCGGCGAGCTTGATGAGAATCGTCAGGCCGTACGGCTCTGTCAGTGCGTGCAGGCTTCCGATCAGCACGAACGCGAGCATCGTCCCCGCAATCAGGATGCATGGCACGATCCACACCGCAATGATCGAGAAGCGGCGCACGAGAGGTCCGAGCGTCTCGAGCGTCTCGGGGCGGCTCAAGCGATACATCGGCCAGAGCGCACCGAGCCAGAACAGCACGGCCAGGACATGCACCACGAGCGCGGCCGCAAGAGCGGATCGCGCGGGGTGGACGCTCGTATGTCCAACGAGGACGAACGAGCCTGCCGTCAGGAGTGCCCCGATCGCCGCAAGCGCCCGATGCCATGAAGCGGCATGAGTGAGACTCGCGATGATGAGCACGAGCGCGCCGATCCGAAGCGCCGCCACGGTGGCCGTCGGTGAGCCCAGCACCATGCGCTGGAGCGTTGGATCGAATGCCCCCGAGAGCTCTCCGGAGAGGCGTGCAGCCTCCAGCGCATACTGAGCGCCGATCGCGAGCATGGCCCAGATCGCGACGATGCGTGCCTGAGGTCGCAGCAGCTCGCGACAGCTGCCGAGCTCCGCGTGGAACAGGCCGAGGAAGATGGCCGCACCGCTCGCCTGCAGTAGAAGGACGAGTGCTGCGGCTCGCACAATGACCGAGACGACATCCGCCGCCATGCGGCAGCGTTCAGTGTGTCGACGGAGCCGCCACGGTGAAGTGCACCGTACCCGAGGCGATATGCGTGTCCGCGCTGATGACGCGGTACTGCAGCGTATAGGGGCCGGGTTGCAGTGCCGGCAAGTCGAGCGAGATATGCTGGGCGGGTGCGGAGGATGCAAACGTCAGTGACTGGGGCTTGTCCGTTCCGCGACGAAGCGACGCCGCTGTCAGGCGCGCGGGCTCGGACAGGCTCAGCTCCAGATGCTGGGGCGACGCGGTGAGAACCGCCCCCTCGGCCGGAGTGGAACCCACCAGATGGGCATGTGCTAGACAGAGCGGGCTGGCCGCAAGAAAGGCTGCGACGAGTGCGATGAACTGAACTCTCATGCTCGATCTCCCGATGCGCAATCAGTTTGAATCAAAGCCAGAGCCGAAGTCCGGCCACGAATTGTGCCTCGCCGCGGCGCGCCGTGAGCGGATGCAACAGGCGTGCGGTCTCGCCCGACCACTGCGTCCAGGCAATACCGAAGTAAGGCGCAAGCTCGCGTCGGACTTCATAGCGCAGTCGCACCCCGATATCCACATCGGCGACGCCGGCTCCCACTCGGCGGGCGCGATCGGGCTGCCCGTATACGTTGGATTCGATCTGTGGCTGCAGAATGAGCCTTTGCGTCACAAGCAGGTCGACTTCCGTGCGCAGCCGAGCCGCGACACGGCCGGCGTCACCGACATAGAGTGTGAGCTGCGTGTCGAATCCGTACGGCGCAACCCCCATGAGCCCGAGCGCGGCCCAGGTACGTGAGGGTCCGCCGCCGAAGTCCTCGCGGGCGCCGGCCTGCAGGTCCCACCAGCGGGTGATGATGCGGTCCCAGAAGAGCTCGACGCGTGCGTTGCGGGTGTCACCGTCCACCCGCTCGCCCTCGCTGCGCACGAACAGCTTGTCGTAGTCGCCGCCGTACGAGCCGTAACCCTCCCAGACGAGGGCGCCACCGTCGCTGGTATCGCGCCACTCGAGCTCATCCACCTGCATCTTGCCGATGCGCTCGCGGTCATTCATCTGCATGAGGGAGGCCATCTCATCGGTTCCCGCCCATGCGACTGCCGTGAGGCCGGACAGCACCAGCGCAATCATGACGCTGCACCGCCGCCGTCCGGTCATGAACTCGAGCCCGACGATGCATCCGGTGCCACCATCACCTCGCGGAACATGCCCGCCTCCATGTGATAGAGCAGATGGCAGTGATAAGCCCAGCGGCCGAGTGCGTTGGCCGTGACCGCATAGCTGAGCCTTGCACCGGGCTGCACGACGACCGTATGTTTGCGCGCAAGGAAGGCCCCGGCGCTCGTTTCCACCTCACTCCACATGCCGTGCAGGTGGATCGGGTGCAGCATCATGCTGTCATTGATGAGCACGAGCCGCAGGCGCTCGCCATAGTTGAACCGCAGCGGCTCGGCCTGCGAGAACTTCTGCCCGTTGAAGGACCACATGTAGCGTTGCATGTGTCCGGTCAGATGGAGCTCGATCTCGCGGCTCGGCGAGCGCTCATCGATCGCTCCACCGAGCGTATGCAGGTCCGCATAGGTCAGTACGCGCCGGCCGTTGCCCCGCAGCCCGACGCCCGGGTCATCCAGTCGCGATTGCGGCTGGGCCGCGATCATGTCGACACCCGGACCGTAGTCGCGGGAGTGCATGTCCTGCATCCCGGGCATGCCTGCCATGGACTGCATCGACATCCCACCCGCCATGCCCATGTCGAGCATCCCAAGCAGCGGCCGTGGATCGAGCTGCGGAATCTGCGCCTGAAGTCCCGTGCGCGGAGCGAGGGTGCCGCAGGCGTAACCGGAGCGATCGAGTCGCCTGCGCGAAAATCGTGTACGGCTGCTCCTCTTGAGGCTCGACCAGTACGTCGTAGACCTCGGCGGCGCCGATGCGTAGCTCATCGACGGTCACGGGCTCAACGTCCTGGCCGTCGGCCGCAACCACCCTCAGGGGCAGTCCGGGTATGCGGACATCGAAGAAGGTCATCGAGGAGCCGTTGATGATGCGCAATCGGATGCGCTCGCCGCGTCTGAAGAGCCCGGTCCAGTTGCCCGCCGGCGGGACTCCGTTCATCAAATAGGTGTAGGCGTGACCCGACACATCGAGCAGGTCGGTCGGATCCATGCGCATCCTGCCCCACATCGCGCGCTCATCGAGCGTGCGCCCGAGGCCTTGTCGGCGCGCATCGCTCAAGAAATCACCCAGTGTGCGGCGCTGATAGTTGAAGTACTCGCTCTGCCGCTTGAGCGTGCGGTAGATGCGCTCCGGATCCGTATCGCTCCAGTCCGAGAGCAGCACCACGTAGTCCCGCTCGGCGTGGTGGCGCTCGCCCTGCCGCGGTTCGATCACGATCGCGCCATAGAGCCCGGTCGCTCCTGAAAGCGCGAATGTGCGTGGTACCAGTAGGTACCGGACTGGCGAACGGGGAAGCGATAAGTGTAGGTGTCCCCGGGTGCAATGCCGGTGAAACTCAGCCCGGGCACTCCGTCCATGTCTGCCGGCACGATGAGACCGTGCCAGTGGAGCGAGCTCGGCACATCGAGATGGTTGCTGACGCGCAGCGTGACGGCGTCTCCCTCGCGAAAGCGCAGCGTGGGAGCGGGCAGGCTTCCGTTCACCAGGGTGGCGGAGCGCGCCCGGCCGGTGAGATTGATCGGCATCGCGCCGATCTGAAGATCGAACGAGGTTCCCGTGAGGGTGTCGGCCGCGCGACCGCTCGCGTACGTCCGAGGGTGCCCCGTGCTGAGTGCGAGGGCGCCGCCGAACAGGCCCTGCACGAACTGTCGTCTTGAGTGTGTCTCAGTAGGCGTAGAAGGGGCCGGTCCCGACCGTGTTCGTGCGCCCATTGAAGGCAACGTAGACATTGCGCCCGAAGAAAAACGGCATTCCCCACACCAATTGCGTGGCGTCGGAGTTCTGGCCAGCGAGGTTGCTGAAGGCCGTGAAGGTGGGATTGCTGCTGAAGAGCGTATCCGCATTGGCGATGTTCAGGGTCACCGCAGAGGTCGTCCCCGTCGCATCCTCATTCGTGACGCTCGTCGAGAGCGTCGAGCTCGGACACATGAAGGGATTGTCGGCGCACGTGGGAATCGAGGTGTCCGGAACAAAATTCGCGTTGGAGCCCGTATCGAACAAGCTGTTCGCCAGGCTCTTGCCCTTGTAGACCGCGGTCACTTCCCCGTTCGTGCCCGCGTACAGAACGTTCACATTCTCAAAGACGTTGTTCTGCTGCGTATCGATGCCGAAGACCAACGATCCCGTCACACTCGTCGAACCGCTGGCCCCGACGGAGGGCAACTCAATGATGACGCCGTTGTTGTCGGTAATGAACTGGTAGACGGGATTGCTCACTTCCTGCGCCACGAGCACGGTCGTATCCTGACAGGCGCTTGCCGTGGGGCACACGTAGTAGTGCCCGCTCTGCGTACCGGTCGTACAAGCGGCGCAGTCCTGGTCGAACGGGCCGATTCCAATGATCCCGTTCGCACCGAAAGTCGCGACAGTGTCCTCCTGGGCTCCCGCGCTCGAGCAGTCGGCTGGAACGTTCGGATAGGCTGGATCGCCGATCACCTGAACGGGTATGCCTTTGGCGCTCTCCTGCGCGATCGTCAGGTCGGCGGTATGCAGCATGCCCCAGCTGTACCCGTCGGCGAATTGCGCGCATTCAGCGAGTGGATTGTTGTTTGCATCCGTCTCCGCGGGCAGCGATACGGATGCCGACAGCGCCGAGGCGATGATCCGCAGGCCGTACGATTGCGTGTCGACCTGAATGTTGTCGATTGTCTGGCAGGCGGTCGTGCTGCCCGGAGCGCAGATTTTCACGCTCGTAAAGAGCAGATTGATATCGCCGACCGACTGGCCGTTTACCGTGGGGCCGGCATTCACCGTGACCGTGGCGACATTGCTCGCGGCGGCGGTAACCGAGTTACTGCTGCTGCTCGAGCCGCCGCCACAAGCCGTAACCATGAGAGCCGCGATCCAGATCGCAGCCAGAGCAAAGTGTCTGAGCACCAGGCAAATCCTCAATTCAGGTCTGCGGCCGAGAATCCGGGCGGAAGGAGATCCGGCACGTAAGCAAAGCCGAAGTACGCGCGCATATTACCGCTTGAGTGGGCAATGAGGCCCGGCTGAGCGATATCGAGATGGTGATGGCCGCCATGCGGCACGCTGCTGGCGGCGACGTACTGGGGGAAATAGCTGCCGAGCGTCTGGCGCAGGTCCGGAATGCTCGGACCGCGCCAGCTCACGGCGAAGACTTTGTTGTCGGCGGACACGTACTCACGCACGAGCGTGCCCGAGTCAAGCTGTATCTCGTGTACCTGATAGCCGCCCGGCGCGGTGCTCACGCGCAGCTGTCCTTTCATGCGCAGGCCATCCGCCTGCACCGAGGCGGCATCCCCGCCCAGTGCCGCGAGCGCCGAAGGCGTCGCGGACTGGGCCAGTGATCCCGCAATGAGTGCGCTCGCAAGCGCACGCACTCGCGTGGACGGACGCATCAACTACCGCTCACGCTGCCCGCGCTGCGCATCTGCAGCCACGCGGCCCGGCGCTGCGCCGCCTTCGCCTTCATGGCGCTGAGGACGGTGGGCAGCTGCGTCTTCTGAGCCGGCGTCAGCACGTCATAGATCTGCGTTGCCACAGCGCTCTGGCGATCGAGCCGTGTGCTCGCCAGCGACTTCGCGCTCTGTACCGCACTTGAGTAATCCGGATGCCCCGGATTTCCGAGCACGGTGATGTCGGGCGCGTTCTGAGTGCTCGCGCTCTGCGCAGAGCGCGCTGATGCGAGAATGCCTTTGATGCTGCTCTTCTGCCCATCCGTCAAATTCAACTGATGGGTCGCGCGCAGCAGAGTCCTGACCAGCAGACCGCCGCGGGCATGACCCCAGTGGCGGGCCGGCGTCGTGGCAGGCGTGGTCGCAGTGCCGGCCGTGTCGGCCTCCGTCGCGATGGCCGCTCCAGTCACGCCCACCATTGCTGCAAGGAGCACGGCGCACGTTCTGTTCAACTTCATAAGATCGCTCCTGATCCAGAATAAGGAAGTGTTACGGACTGTTGCGGTAACGTCCACGGCAACGCAAACGTAGCACATAAGACATCGACAGCTGCACCTGCGCATTCGTTCCGCGGCGCGCGTTACCACGTCCCCAGTAGCGCTCGAGATATGCCGCGGTTGACCGAAACGCAATCTCGCCGTGTAAGGAATTCCGCTGCGGCCGTGCCGCTGCGGCTGTCAGCGCGAGCGGCGCGTCGCTTCAAAGAGAAACCAGATGCGCCGCTCGGCCTCATCGATCCAGTTCTCGAGCAGCGAGGCGGTGGCAACATCGCGATGCTCGTCGCACAGATCGTGCGCCTGCCGCATGCTGGCGAGCAGCGTGCGATTGTCCTCGCGCAGCTCGCTCAACATGTCCTGCGCATCGACATAGTCGGCATCGTTGTCAGACAAGCGTTTGAGACGGGCGATGTGGCCGATCGAGCGAATGGTGGTTCCGCCGAGTTTGCGAACGCGCTCCGCGATATCGTCGGTGATGCCGTAGATCTGATCCGCATGCTCATCAAGCAGCAGATGGTAGTCGCGGAAATGCGGACCGCTCATATGCCAGTGGAAATTCTTCGTCTTGATGTAGAGCGCAAAGACATCCGCGAGCAATGCGTTCAGCGCGCCGCCAATGTCCCGCACCGCATCCGCGCCGAGGTCCGTCGGCGTGGTGAGCGGGGCTTTGCGACGATTCTTGAGTGCATTCTTATCGGGCATGAGCGACTTCTCCTCGAGCTCACAAGCAGGCAGCGGTGGCCGCACAGGGTACCACTACTGCCGCTGGCGGCAACGCTCGTTCCGTCGGCTTGCCCACGCCGGGCGCCGCCCGCTGGAGCGCGGCGCCCGGCGTCACCGTCAGGCTGATTGGAACTGCTGCAGCTCGGTGCTTCCGGCCAGTGCGGTGATCGAGGAAGTGCCCGCCGTGACGGTCTGTGTCACGGCATCGAAATAGCCGGCGCCGACCTCGCGTTGGTGCTTGGTCGCGGTATAGCCGCTCGCCTCCGCCGCAAACTCCGCCTCCTGCAAGGCGACATAGGCGCTCATGTGCTCGCTCTTGTAGGCCCGCGCCAGTTCGAACATGGAGAAGTTGAGCGCATGAAATCCGGCGAGCGTGATGAACTGGAAACGATAGCCCATGGCGCCCAACTCGCGCTGGAAGCTCGCGATCGTGGCATCGTCGAGCTTGCGTTTCCAATTGAACGAGGGCGAGCAGTTGTAGGCGAGCAGCTTGCCCGGGAAGCGGGCATGAATCGCCTCGGCGAACGCGCGCGCCTCCTCGAGGTCGGGTTTGCCCGTCTCGCACCACAGCAGATCCGCATGCGGCGAATAGGCGAGCCCGCGTGCAATCGCCTGCGCCAGCCCGGTCTTCACATGAAAGAAGCCCTCCGAGGTGCGTGCCTTCGTCTGATCGATGAAGGGCTGGTCGCGCTCGTCCACATCCGCCGTGAGCAGATTGGCCGATTCGGCGTCCGTGCGCGCGATGAGCACGGTCGGAACGTTGCATACGTCGGCCGCGAGGCGCGCGGCCACCAGCTTGTTGATCGCCTCCTGGGTGGGAACCAGCACCTTGCCACCCATGTGACCGCACTTTTTCGCCGAGGAGAGTTGATCCTCGAAGTGCACTCCGGCCGCGCCTGCCTCGATCATCTGCTTCATGAGCTCAAATGCGTTCAACACACCGCCGAAGCCCGCTTCGGCGTCGGCAACGATCGGCTTCAGCCAATCGATGCCATCGCGCCCCTCCGCGTGATGGATCTCATCGGCGCGGCGCAGAGTGTTGTTGATCCGGCGCACGACAGCCGGGACCGAGTCGGAGGGATACAGCGACTGATCGGGATACATGGCGCCGGCAAGATTGGCATCGCCCGCCACCTGCCAGCCGGACATGTAGATCGCGTCAAGTCCGGCCTTCACTTGCTGCATGGCCTGATTTCCGGTGAGCGCCCCGAGAGCGTGCACGAATGGACGCTCGTTGAGTTGCCGCCACAGCTTCTCCGCCGTCAGCCGAGCGATCGAATGCTCCACCGCGATCGTCCCGCGCAAGCGCACCACATCTTCGGCGGAGTACGCGCGGGTAATGCCGTGCCAGCGCGGGCTGTCGCGCCAGGTGTGGCGCAGTTCGTCGGCCGAGGGAAGCGTTCGAAGCGAATTCATCAGTGTGGGCTCCTGTGTGTCGGGGCATCGAGCCGATGCAAGTGGATCGATGGCAGGATAGGCCATATCTCGTTGGAATTTGACTACAGAAACTTCACAATGTTAATTTCACATGAGCAACAGAAGGCAGGCTTATGTCGACACTGCTGCGCAAGGGACACTTTCTCGGAGCGAAGCTGCGCGGGCTGCGCAAGCGCAACGGACTGACTCTGGAGGAGGTGTCGGCGCGCTGCATTGAGCGTGATCCCGAGAGCGCACCGTCGGTCTCCTATCTCAGCATGATCGAAAGCGGCAAGCGCGCGCCCTCCGCCGAGCTGCTGGAGCTTCTCGCCGCCGTATTTCAGCGCAAGACCGCCTGGTTCCTGGATGAGAGCCCCGAGCTCGAGCCTGCTCCCGCCGAGGTGCCGCACGGGCGGCGCGGCGCGCATCCCGCTCGAGCCGGGTTTTCTTTTTTCCAAGGACGTACTGCAGGCGGCCATTCCGGAGCTGCTGGCCCAGACTGGAACGAGCGGGCGGCAATTTGCCCATCTGCTCATCCGCTCGCATCAGGAGATGTCGCGCAACGATTTCCCCGATCTCGAGCGCGCGGCCGACGCGATCGGAGGTCGGCGCTTTCCGCTTTCCGCCACCGATCTCATGGAGCTTTGCAAGCGACATGCGCTCGAGATCCGCTGGTTCGATCGCAAGCCGGTGCTGGCGCGCGATAAGGATCGGGAAGTCCGCAGCATGGTGCGCTCGTTCTTCGATGCCCCGCGGACCATCTATGCGAATCGCGCGCTGCAGTCCGATCCGGCACGTCTGAAATTCGATCTCGCCGCACACATTGCTCACAAGGTGCTGCACGGCGGGGATGGCATGAAGTCGCCGCACGCGACGGGCGGGGAGATGGGCGGCAGCCCGGAAGGCAGCGCGGCCGGGGCCGGCATGAGCGCCCAGGACGTGCTGCACGCCTGGCGTGACTTCGAGTGCAGCTTTTTTGCGGGCGCGCTGCTTGCGCCGAAGATTCCCTTCCGGCGATTTCTGATGCGCGAGCGTCACCGCGTGGAGGCGGCCGCGCGTCTCGAGCTGACCGCGGCCGTGATCATGCGGCGCATGACCAAGGTGTCACCCTATCCGTACTGGCATTTCTTCGACGCCTACCCTCCTGGATACCTGCGCGCGGTCTATCGCGGCAATGGCATCCCGCTCCCCTGGGGCAATCTCGCCCAGGTGAGCGATCCGTGCCCGCACTGGGCGGTATTTCGCATGATCGACTCGCATCGCGGCGAGCCACGATCGCAGATCTCGGTGTTGCGCGACGCAGAGCGCTCCCTGCTCTACTGCTGTCATTCGCGTCCGGTACGTGACATGGCGGGAAACCCGCACGTGCTTTCCGTCGGCGTCGATCTCGCACCGGCGCTCGACTCGAACCAATCCAACGCGCGCGATCTCATCGCGGCCATCGGCTCCGAATGCCTGGCCCACCATGGAGAGGCGCGCGTGCCCAAGAGCGCGGCGCAGGCATTGTCGGCGGTTGCGAACGTACTCAACATCGCATGGGTCAGCGATGCGCTCGAGCAGCCGGCGCGCATCATCTGTCCGCGCAGCACGCGCTGCCCGCGCGCACAGCGCTGCGAGGGTGCCCGCCCGTCGCGCGCGCGCGAGATTGCCGACATTCGCGCCGAGATCGTCGGCCGGGACTCTGCAGAGGACTAACGACAATGGGACGACTCTACTTCGATGAGCTTCGAGTCGGGCAGCGATCGCGCAGCGGCGAGTATCACGTGAGCGCTGAACAGATCCGAGCGTTCGCCACGCAGTTCGATCCGCAGCCCTTTCACCTCGATGAGACGGCGGCGCAGGCATCCGTGCTCGGGGGACTCTCGGCAAGCGGCTGGCATACGGCGGCCATCACCATGCGCCTCATCGTCGACAGCGAATTTCAGCTGGCTGCGGGAGTCGTCGGTCTGGGTGGTGAGATCAAATGGCCGCAACCCACGCGCCCCGGCGACATCCTGCACGTGGAGAGTGAGGTCATCGAGCTCATTCCCTCACGCTCGCGGCCCGACCGCGGAGTCGTGAAGATCCGCAACGAGACGGTCAACCAGCGCAATGAGACCGTTCAGGTCCTCATCGCGGCATTGCTGGTTCCCCGGCGTTCTCCACGGTCCGACCCTCTGCCTTCTTCCAGCGGCTGATTCGCCAGCCGTCGGGAAACGGCTCGTGCGTCAGCGCATTGAGCCACAACGACTCGCCGCCGGCCCGGCTTGCGAGGCGATAGCCGCGCAGCTGCGTGGTACCGCTCGATCCAAACTCCACCGCGACCTCGACGATCTCGGTGACGGGCGGAGGATCTGCTTCAGCGTCGATCCAGGAATTCATGCCTAATCGGAAAATCGGCCTCTGACAGCGGCGGCACAAGCAAGCGGTGTGCCCGCAGGCGCTGACTCAAGCGAAGGAGTGTCGTCGTACGATGGTTTGATCGCGTTCAGGGCCCGTGGAGATCATGTCGATGGGGACGCCGGCGAGCGCCTCTATACGTTCCAGATAACGCCTTGCATTCAAAGGCAGTGCTGAATAGGAAGTCACACCAACCGTCGACTGACTCCAGCCCGGCATCTCCTCGTAAATCGGCTCGACACCGGCATAGCCCTCGACGCAGAGCGGCGGATCGGTACTCATGACACCGTTCGATCGGTAGCCCACGCACAGCTGCAGTCGCTCGAGCGCATCGAGTACGTCGAGCTTCGTGATCACGAGCCCGCTTACGCTCGATTGGGTGATGCAGCGGCGCAGCACCACCCCATCGAACCAGCCACAGCGACGCGGGCGCCCGGTGACCGATCCCACCTCACGTCCCACGCGCGCGAGGTGCGCACCGATGCTGTCGAAAAGCTCGGTCGGGAATGGCCCCGATCCGACGCGCGTGGTGTATGCCTTCACGATTCCCAGCACTTCATCGAAGGCCCGCGGACCCACTCCGGTGCCGGTGGCGGCGAATCCTGCCGTCGTATTCGATGAAGTGACGAAGGGATATGTCCCCAGATCCACATCGAGCATCGCTGCTTGCGCGCCCTCGAACAAGACGTTCGCGCCGGCGACGCGCAGCTCATTCAGCGCCCGGCTCACGTCGGCGACGATCTCCCGCACGGCGGCACCGTATTCGAGCTGCTCATCGAGCGCCGTCTGAAAGTCCACGGGCGGCTGCTGAAAGTACTTCTCCAGCACGAAATTGTGGAAGTCGTAAAGATCCCGGAGCTTGGATGCGAAGCTCTCGCGCTCGAAAAGATCCGCAACACGCACCGCCCGTCGCGCCACCTTGTCCTCATAGGCCGGACCGATGCCACGACCCGTGGTACCGATCGCGCCGGCGCCGCGCGCCTGCTCGCGTGCCCGATCAAGCGCCACGTGGGAAGGCAGGATCAATGGACAGCTCGGCGAGATCTGCAAGCGCTCGAACACCGGTACGCCCTGCTCCATCAGCATCTTCGCTTCACGCATCAGCGCCTCGAGCGAGAGCACGACGCCGTTGCCGATGAAGCAGCGCACATCCTTACGCAGGATGCCGGAAGGAATGAGCGACAGCACGGTCTTGCGGCCATCGATCACCAGAGTGTGGCCGGCGTTGTGGCCGCCCTGAAATCGGGCGACGGCGGCCGCGCGCTCGGCAAGCAGATCGACGATCTTGCCTTTGCCCTCATCGCCCCACTGGGTCCCGATGATGATGACGAACTTGCCCATGTCTCAACCGCTGACCAGATACAGCAATGCCACACCGACGAGCATACAGCCGAGCCCAGCGATGCGTAGCTCGCGATCCCCCATCTCCAGAAGCTTCGCCAGCATGCGCTTCATGCCGCGGGGATTGACGAAGGGCATGATGCCGTCGAGCACCAGCAGCAACGCGATCGCGGCGCCGAGATCGGAAAAGTTAAATGACACGCAGGCGTTTCCCGATGATGGGCCGCAGGGCGCAGCCGCTCAACGGCTCGGTGCACGCGCCGCAGCGCGACCCGGATCCTTCAGATACTTGAAGAATTCTCCCTCCGGCGCCAGCACGAGCACATCGCCATCCTTGCCGAGTGAGCCCTCATAGGCCTGGAGGCTGCGCCAGAACGAGTAGAACTCCGGGTTCGCCGAGTAGGCGCGGGCGTACGTATCCGCGGCCTGTTCGTCCGCGGCGCCCTGCACGCGCAATGCATCGCGCTTGGCGTTCGAGATGATTTCCGTGCGCTCGCGCTCGGCCGATGCGCGGATGCTCATCGCCGAGCTCGCGCCTTCGGCCCGCAGCCGGCTCGCGATCTTCGCGAAGTTCTGCTTCATGTTCTCGTACACGCGCGAGGCCACATCGGGTGGCAAGTCGATGCGTTGCACGCGCACGTCGACCAGATCGACGCCGAGACTGGAGATCGCCCGACTCGCACCGCCGAACATCTCACCGGTCACCGCGCTGCGCTCGGAGGCGACGATTTCCTGAAGCGTACGCTGCGCGACGACGCTCTTGATCCCGTCCTTGACGATCTCGGAGATCCGCTGACCGGCGATGTCCTCCTGCGAGCCAGTCGCCCGGAAATACATGGCGGCATTGCTCACCCGCCACTTGATGTAGAAATCGACCGTGAGAGCGCGGTTGTCGTTGGTGAGGAACGTCTCGCCCTGGTAGGACTGCGTGAGGATGCGTCGATCGAACTTCACGACCTGATCCCAGGGCAGCTTCCAATGCAGGCCCGGATCGTACTTCGCATCGAGGATGGCGCCGAACTCGCTGCGGATCGCAAGCTCCGTCTCGCTCACCGTGAAGAGCGAGGTGACCACGATGAGCAGCACAACCGCAACGGCGATGACGATCGGTATGGTGCGCGCGGGCATCAGCGCTCTCCCCGCGAGCGGCCTTCCACCGTCACCGTATCCGTATCGCTCGGTACGGCGTTCATCGAGCGCTCCGCAGGCTGCGACTCGGTCGAACCTGCGCTGCTCGACCCGCGTCCCATCAGCTTATCGAGCGGCAAGTAGATCATGTTGCCGCTGCCCGGCTTCTGATCGACGATCACTTTGTTCGCACGTCCGAGCACGCTCTCCATCGTGTCGAGATACATGCGCTCGCGAGTGACTTCAGGCGCCCGTCCATAGGCGGCGGCGAGCTGCGTGAAGCGCGCAGACTGTCCTTCGGCCAGCGCAACGACACGGGCCCGATAGGCCTGGGCATCCTGCTGAGTGCGCGCGGCAATGCCGGTCGCAGCGGGCACGATGCCATTGGCGTACGCCTGCGCCTCCTTGACCAGGCGCTCCTGGTCAGCGAGCGCCTTGTTGGCGTCACGCTGCGAAGGTTGCACGTCCTCGGGCACCTGGACGTCGGTGAGATTCACGGTCGTCACCTCGATGCCGGTGTTGTAAGCATCGAGTACGCGCTGAATCAGCGCTTTGGTGCGCTTGGTGACCTGAGGGCGCGTGGCGCCGACCAGTACGTCCTCCAGATTGCTCTGGCCGACGATCTCGCGGATCGCGCTTTCACTCACCTCATTCAACGTCGCCTGCGGGTCACGCACCCGAAACAGCGCCTTGATGGGATCGGTGAGCTGATACTGGACCGCAAAGCGCACTTCGACGAGATTCACATCAGCCGTGAGCACACGCGATTTGTAGTCACTGCTGGAGACCTGGGCGATGTTGACCTTCGTGAGCGTCTCGATCGGCCAGGGCAGGTGCCAGCCCGCTCCAGGCAGGCGTACCTCGGTCAGCTTGCCGAATCGCTGAATGACCCCGCGCTCAGCCGCTCCGATCTGAAAGAATCCACTCGCGAGCCACCAGATGAACGCGATCAGGGCGACCCAGATGAGCAGCGAAGCACTTCCCTCGCCGCCCGTGCCGCCGATGCGCAGCCACGACTCGAGCTTGCGTTGCCAGCTCTTCATCTTCTCATCCAGATCCGGGCCCCCCTGGCCGGGACGCCGGCCCCAGGGATTGTTTTGACCGGGTTGATTCCACGCCATAGCGAAATAAGCGCGCCGACACGCTCGGTTCTAAAGGGACCTCGAGAAATCAGGACAGTTTGGCCGCGCTCGCGGGAGGGGCCGATTGTAGGTATGGCTCGGCGGGCGTACAAGGTATATCGACGCCCTGCTGCTGCAGGATCTGTACCCCGGGCGTGCGCGCGAGCACGAGCAGCTCCACGTCGGGTAATTCCACCGTGAGCTCGATGGACCCATCCTCGGTGATGTGCTCGGCGCGCACCGCATCACGCGCGTAGAGCTTGGAGCGCAAGGCGCCGGCGGATGCCGGCAGACGCACGCGCGCCGCGCGTGCCGTGCGGGCCAGACGCTCCGCGATCGCCTGCTGCAACAGATCGAGGCCGTTGCGCGCGGCGGCGGAGATCCATACCGCGACGAGCTGATTCTGGTCATCGCGCTCGATGCGCGCAGCCGTGCCGAGCCGATCGATCTTGTTGTAGACCGCGATCTGCGGAATGTGCTCGGCACCGATCTCCTCGAGGACCTCATTCACCTGCTCGATGTGCGCCTCGCGGCGCGCATCACTCGCATCGATGACATGCAGCAGGAGTGTCGCCTCGCGCGCCTCAGTGAGCGTCGACTGGAAAGCCGCTACGAGCTCGTGCGGCAGTTCGCGAATGAACCCAACGGTGTCGGCCACCACGATCGGTGTGCCGCCCCGCAGATTGATGCGGCGAACCGTCGGATCGAGCGTCGCGAACAGTTGATCCGCCACGTACGCATCGGCACCGGTGAGTGCGCGAAACAAGGTCGACTTGCCCGCGTTGGTGTAGCCGACGAGCGCGACCGTGGGCACCGGTATTTCGACGCGCATGCGTCGACCCGTATCACGCTGCTGTTTGATACGGGCGAGGCGCTTGGTGAGCACCCGGACGCGCTGTCCGAGCAGTCGCCGGTCGGTCTCGAGCTGTGTTTCGCCCGGGCCGCGCAGACCGATGCCACCTTTCTGCCGCTCGAGGTGAGTCCAACCGCGCACCAGACGGCTTGCGATGTGCTTCAGCTGCGCGAGCTCCACTTCGAGCTTACCTTCGAAGCTGCGTGCGCGCTGGGCGAAGATATCGAGTATGAGTCCGTTGCGATCGAGCACGCGCAGGCCAGTGTGCTTCTCGAGGTTGCGCTCCTGACTTGGCGAGAGTGCGTGGTCAACGAGGATCACGTCCGCGGCGTGCTCGCTTGCGACGGCGCGCAACTCTTCGGCCTTGCCGCTGCCCATGAAGAAACGCGGATCAGGGCGCTCACGCCGTCCGGTGACGGTCGCGACCGGCAGGGCACCGGCGGAGAGCGCGAGCTGCGTGAATTCCTGGAGGTCCTCCGGGTCGACCTGTGAACCGAGACCCAGGCGCACCAGTACGGCGCGCTCGCCGCTACGCGGGCGAGTGAACATCAATCAAGGATGTCGGCCGCGTCATTCAACGACAGGCTCTGCTGTCGCAGCAGCAGTTCCGCCCTCCTCGGGCGCGAGGCGCACGTTGCGCGCGGGCACAACGGTCGAAATGGCGTGCTTGTAGACCATCTGGCTGACGCTGTTCTTGAGCAGCACTACGAATTGATCGAACGAGTCAATCTGGCCCTGCAGCTTGATGCCGTTCACCAGATAGATCGACACCGGCACGCGCTCTTTGCGCAGGGCGTTCAAGAAGGGATCTTGCAGAGACTGGCCTTTGGCCATCGGCTTCTCCTTGTTGTCGGTGCTTGTAATTGTTCGGTTGAGGATCGCACGTGTCCTTTCCATAGACAACGATCCCAGCAAGCTCCGTGCCCCGCAGCGCAGGCATGGTGTCACATACTACCATGGGCGCCGCCAAAGCGGCGAACGCCATCGAGCTCACGGCGCAGTTCCTGATACAACTTGTTATAGGATCCTGCGACGAATGGATCGACCCAATCGGCCGATCCCGTCGCACGCAGCCAAGTGAGCTGACGTTTTGCAAGCTGCCGGGTCGCGGCGCCAGTGCGTGCGATCGCCTCAGCGAGATCAAAGCGGCCGTCGAGGTGCGCCCAGAGCTGACGGTAGCCGACCGCCCGCATTGCGGGATGCTCTGCCGTCAGATCCGCGCGCGCGCGCAGATGCCGCACCTCGGCGAGAAATCCGCGCGCCATCATTTGGCTCAGCCGCTCGGCAATTCGCCGGTGCAGAAGCGCTCGATCGGCAGGCACCAGCGACCAGCGCAGCCGCCACCCCGTGAAGCCCGCGGGTGTCGCCCTTTGAAGCTGCGACAGCGGCTCGCCGGCGACCGCATGGACCTCGAGAGCACGTTGAATGCGCTGCGCATCGTGTGGATGGATGCGCGCTGCGGCTTGCGGGTCGACCCGTTCGAGCTCGGCATGAAGCTCAGGCCACCCCAAACGCTCAGCGCGCAGATCGATCGAGCGACGCAGCTCGCTCGACCCCTGCGGCAGCGGCGCGATGCCGCCGAACAGCGCACGAAAGTAGAGCATGGTGCCGCCAACCAGGAGCGGGATCCGGCCTCGGGCCTGGATTTCGGCGATCAGAGCGGCCGCATCGGTCGCAAACCGGCCTGCGGAGTAAGCCTCGGTCGGCTCGAGGGTATCGATGAGGTGGTGCGGCACCCGCGCGCGCGTCTCGCGCGATGGCTTCGCGGTACCGATGTCCATCCCTCGGTACACGAGAGCAGAGTCCACGCTCACGATCTCGACGGGTAAGGCCTCCGCGAGCCGCAAGGCCCATTCGCTCTTCCCGATTGCCGTCGGTCCGGCGAGCACGACGACCGGCAGCGCGGTCGCCGGCACGGCATGTTCAGCGCCCACGCAGAAAGAGCTGATCGAGCTCGCCGAGCGTGAGGCGTGTCCAGGTCGGCCGGCCGTGATTGCATTGGTTGGCGCGCTCAGTGGCCTCCATTTGCCGAAGCAGTGCATCCATCTCCGGCAGCGTCAATCGCCGGTGCGCATGAATCGCCGTGCGGCAGGCGAGCGTGCCCAGGAAACGGTCAGCGGCTTCCTCCAGATGATTCGCCCCGGTCTCGAGCTCCAGGTCCCGCACCACTGAGCGGACGACCTCCTCCGCATGCTTCATGGAGAGCAGAGTGGGAATCCGACGGATCGCGAGCCGGGTCGGTCCGAGTGCATCCATCTCGAAACCTGCACGCTCCCAGTCGGGACCCTGCGCGGTCAGCGCATCGATCTCATGGGACTTGAGCTCCAGGACGATGGGCTCGACGAGATGCTGCGAGACAACGCCGCTCGCGGCGCTCTCGGCCTTCAACCGCTCATACAGCACCCGCTCATGGGCGGCGTGCATATCCACCAGAATCAATCCATCCTGATTCTGCGCGAGGATGTAGACCCCGTGCAGCTGGGCGAGTGCGGTACCGAGCGGCGCCCCATCGCTGGGCAACGCAAAGATCGGCTCGGAAAGGCCCGAAAAATCATAGGCGGGCGGCGTCGGCTCGCGTGCACCCCAGAGGTCAATTTCCCGAGGCACATTCCACGGATCCGCCGCTCGAGGCAACGCGGTGCTTGCAAGCAAAACAGGGCCATTTCCGGAGGACGGCTTGGTCGCTGCGAGGGCTCGTTCCAGAGTCGACAGGACGAACCCGTGCACCTGGCGCGTGTCGCGAAATCTCACCTCGAGCTTTGCCGGGTGAGCATTCACATCGACCCGCTCCGGATCGATGCTCAGATAAAGGACATAGGCGGGATACCTTCCGTGGTACAGCACGTCGCGATAGGCGAGCCGTACCGCATTCGTCAGCAGTCTGTCGCGCACGTAGCGCCCGTTGACGTACCAGAACTGGGTGTCGGCTTGCGCTCGTGCAGCCGTCGGCAGCCCGATCCAGCCGGAGAGGGAAACGCCGCCGGTGGATTCTGAGATCGGTAACGCCTGCTCGAGAAAGGGGCTCCCGAGCACGGTGGTGATCCGCTCGCGATCTGCGTTCTCGCTGTCGGAGGCCGGGGCATCGACCAATAGTCGGTCGGCACTTCTTAACTTGAATGCGACTGCGGGTTTCGACAGCGCGAGCCGCTCGGTCAAACGCACGATGTGACCGAGCTCTGTGGCATCGCTGCGCACGAACTTGCGCCGTGCCGGGACATTGAAGAATAGGTCGCGCACTTCGACCGTCGTCCCTGGCGGCTGGGCAGAGGGCCGCACCGGTCCGACCATCCCGCCCTCGACTGAAACTTCCACCGCGCCGGCAGCGTCCCGAATGCGAGAGGCCAGTCGGAAACGCGAAACCGAGGCGATCGACGGCAGGGCCTCACCGCGAAAGCCCAGCGTAAGGATCGCCTGAAGATCGTCGAGCGCGGCAATCTTGCTGGTCGCATGGCGCGCGATGGCGAGCGTCAGATCCTCCGCGGGCACCCCTCCTCCATCGTCGCGTACCCGGATCAAACCGACCCCGCCACGCTCGACGTCGATCTCGATGCGACGCGCTTCGGCATCGAGACTATTCTCGACGAGCTCCTTGACCACGGATGCCGGGCGCTCGATGACCTCGCCGGCGGCGATCTGGTCAATGAGCTCCTCGGGAAGTACGCGGATCGACATGCTCTTGCATCCTGCGGCGCAGTGGATACGCCCGGGTGCATGGTGCATGGGAATCAGACGCCGCTCAATGCGGCTCAGCGTCGAAGATTCGATGCGCTATTGCGCGGCCGGCTGAGCTGCCGGTGGTGTGCCGGCGAGGACGGTGGCGGTACCGAGAGCCCGTTCCCGGTTCTGCGCAAAACGGGTGCCGGCGGGCGGGTAGCGCTCGAAGTAATTTCGAAGCCCCGCGAAGATGGCGTCGGCGAGCTTGCCCTGATGCACATCGGTTCGAAGGCGACGCTCCTCGGCCGGGTTCGAGATGTAGGCGGTCTCGACCAGCATCGAGGGAATATCCGGCGACTTGAGCACGACGAATCCGGCCTGCTGCACATGCGGCTTGCGGACCTCGCCAACGCTTTCAAGCGCGCTAAGAACACCCTCGGCGGCAGTCATGCTCGTGCTGATGGTTGCCGACTGAGACAGGTCGAGCAGCACCGAGGCGAGCGTGCTGTCCTTGTCCGAAAGCCTCACGCCCCCCATGAGGTCGGCGGAATTTTCCCGCTCGGCGAGCCAGCGCGCCGACTCGTCGGTCGCGCCGCGCTCGGACAGGACGTAGACCGAAGAACCGGAGACTTCAGGGTTGTGAATGGAGTCGGCATGCACCGAAACGAAGAGGTCTGCCTTCGCAAGCCGCGCACGACGGATGCGATCGCGCAGCATGACGAAGGTATCCTGGTCGCGCGTCAGCACCGCCCGCATGCCGGGCTCCCCATTGATGCGGTGCGCAAGCGCGCGCGCAATCGCGAGCACCACGTCCTTCTCGCGAGTCCCGTAGTGACCGGTCGCACCCGGGTCCTGTCCGCCGTGACCGGCATCGACCGCGATCACGACTTCACGACCGGTGTCCACCGGCGCGTGCTCGATCCGCACCGGTAGTGCTTTGTGGACTTCCGGTTCCGACGCAACCTGCGCCGCACCCACTCTGACCATCAATCGGGGACCTTGCGCCGAGGCTGTCCACTCTGCATGCGCCGCAAGCGGCGCCTTGAGCTCAAGCACTATCCGCAGCTCCCCCGGAACGTGCACGCCCGCTCGAATCGCTTCGACTGACCCGCCGGCGGCCGGCATGCGCACTCGATGATCGAGCCGCGCATCGCGCAAATCGATGACCACTCGATACGGATGATCGAGGTGGAAGAGCTTGTAGGAGGTTCCAGCAGACAGATCGAGGCTGAGACCCGCACCCTCCTCCGACGTCGCGAGCGCAACGGCACGGACGTTCGTGGCCGCCATAGCTGCAGTGCCAAGCGCCAACAAAACGAGACCGGTGACCCCTCGAAAAAGAAAAGTACGTTTTTTCATGTACTTCGTGGTCTATTCTGCCGCGTAATCTACGAGCTGGCCGCCAACAATTCAACTAGCCGCCGCAGCCATGCCGCGCCAAGCGCCGTATCGCCCCGCAGTCCGATCTCGTGATGAGAGCTCTCAACCTGCATGGCCACGGAGAGATCCGGGGCCGGCAGCCCTGGGACCCCGCGCTCCGGCCATTCGATGAGAAGCACGTGATTCGCGGTCAGAAAGTCACGGATTCCGAGCGCCTCGAGTTCCGATGCCGCCTCGATACGATACAGATCCAAATGCACGACGACGAGGTCTGAGAGCTCGTAGCACTCGAGAAGCGTGTAGGTGGGGCTGCGGACCGTGCCGCTGAACCCCCGACCCGCGAGGAAGCCTCGCGCGAGCGTCGTCTTGCCCGCACCGAGCGGACCCCTTAAGTAGACGATGCCCGGCTGCGCCGTGAGCGGCGGCAGTGTGTCGGCGAGCCGCGTCCCGATGCGCTCGGTCTCCTGCACCGATGGCGAAAGCAGGTTCAGGGGCGCAGCGGCGTTCGCGCTCACAGGTTGACGCAGCCGCGCAGCTCCCGAGCGACATCGCCAGCGAGCAGGCCACGCTCGCCACTGCGTGCGGCCGCATCCCCGGCCATCGCATGCGCCAGTACCCCGGCCCGCGCGGACAGGGCGAGATCTCGGCATTGAGCCAGAAGTCCCGCGATCGTGCCGGTGAGCACATCTCCCATCCCGGCGCTCGCCATGCCTGGATTGCCGCGCTCGCAGATGCCCGGCGTTTGGCCGCGCGTTCCGACCAGGGTTCCGGCACCTTTGAGGACGATAGTTCCCCCATAGCGCTCGAGGAGTCGATCGAGCGCAGTGAGCCGATCATGCTGGATGTCCTCGGTACTCACCGCCAACAACCGCGCCGCCTCTCCGGGATGCGGCGTGAGGATCCAGCCATCTCGCGGCGGCGCGCCATGCAGCGCGATCAGATTCAAGGCGTCGGCATCGACGACCAATGGCTTGTCGGTTCCGAGGACCTTCCGCAGCACACTCAGCGCCCAGTCGCTGCGACCGAGACCGGGGCCGATTGCGATCACCTGCGCCCGCTCGATCAGAGGAGGAAGCTCGTCCGCCCCTTTGAGGCCCCAGCAGATGAGTTCGGGCATCCCGGCGACGATCGCCGCGACGTTCTCGGGCGCGACGGCGACCGTGACGAGCCCCGCTCCGACGCGCAGACAGGCCTCACCCGCCAGGCGTGCAGCGCCCGCCATGCCGAGCGATCCGCCAATGATCAGAACCCGGCCGAAATCGCCCTTGTTCGCATCTCGCGCGCGCCGCGGCAGCGCCTTGCGGATCTCGGTCTCGACGATGCGCTCGAGCCGCGGAGCGAACTCAGCGGTTGCAGGCACGGGCACCGCGAGGTCGTCAAGGAACAAGGCGCCCGTATGCTCGGGACCCTCGCCGATGAAGAGTCCCGTCTTCAGGGCCACGAAGGTCACGGTCGCGTCGGCACGCACCGCTTCACCGAGCACCGCCCCGCTATCGCTGTCGAGCCCGGAGGGAATGTCGAGCGCGAAGATCGGGCGCGCCGCGGCATTGATGGCGCGAATCACCTGTGCCGCGTCCGCGCGAATGGCACTGTGCAGGCCCGTGCCGAAGAGCGCATCGACGATCAACTCCCCTTGCGTGAGGTGTTCTGCGGCGAACGGCCGCACCTGCGCCTCGCTCGCGATGAAATCCTGATAGGCGTGCTTGGCATCACCTCGCAGCGACTCCGCTGGCACCGTGGCAAGAACCGTGACGGTCAGGCCCGCCGCCTGCGCAAAGCGCGCGAGGACGTAACCGTCGCCGCCGTTGTTGCCTCCACCACAGACGATGACGATGCGATGCGAAGTCGGAAAACGCATTCGCAGGAAGCGCAAAGCGGCTTCGCCCGCCCGCTTCATGAGGGTATAGCCCGGAACGCCGAGTTGCTCGATGGCATGTGCATCGAGCGCGCGCACTTGCGCGGCGGAGTACAGGGCGGCCGGGAGAGCCATCGTCTCATTATACTAAGACGCCATGGCGGGCCCGATGAGCTTTGAAAGCGTCGATCTTGATCGCGCCAAGCGCGCACTGCAGATGCGCGCTCGGGAGCTCGGTTTTGATGCGCTGGGCGTTGCCTGCCTTGAGCTTGCCGAGGATGAGCGCCATCTGCTCACCTGGATCGAGGCCGGCTACCACGGCGAGATGAATTACATGGAGCGGCACGGCACCCTGCGCAGCCGGCCCGCCGAGCTCGCGCCGGCTTCGGTGCGGGCGATCTCCGTGCGCATGAATTACTGGCCGGACGAGTCGCATAGCGCACAACAGACGCTCACGGACGGTGCACTCGGCTATGTATCACGCTACGCCCTGGGTCGCGATTATCACAAGGTAATGCGTGCAAACCTCGCGCGGCTCGCGACCGAACTGCGCGCACAGATCGGGCCCTTCGGCTACCGGGTTTGCGTCGACAGTGCACCGGTGCTCGAAAAGGCGTTGGCCCGCAATGCTGGTCTCGGCTGGATCGGCAAGCACACCAACGTCATCGCCCGCGATGCGGGTTCATGGTTTTTTCTGGGCGAGATTCTGACGGACCTGCCGCTGCCAGCCGATGCACCGGCCAGCGCGCACTGCGGCACGTGCAGTGCCTGTATTCCAGCCTGTCCGACGGCCGCGATCATTGCGCCCTATCGTCTGGATGCGCGGCGCTGCATCTCCTATCTCACGATCGAAAGCAAAGAGCCCATCCCCGTCGAGCTGCGCAGCGCGCTCGGCAATCGCATCTATGGCTGTGACGACTGCCAGCTCGTATGTCCGTGGAACAAGTTCGCCCGCGCCGCCACCCATCCGGATTTCAAAGTGCGACACGGACTCGATGCGCCTCGCCTCACATCACTTTTCGCATGGACCGCGGCTGACTTCGAGGAAAGAATGCGCGGCTCGGCCATCTATCGCATTGGCTACGAGCGCTGGTCGCGAAACATCGCGGTGGCGCTCGGCAATGCGCCTCGCTCGCAGGCGGTAATCGCTGCTCTCGAGCGCCGGCGCGAGGATGGCTCAGCGCTCGTCCGCGAGCACGTAGCCTGGGCCCTCAAGCGACAGCGCTCCGCGCTCAGTGCGCCGGCCGCCTGACTTGGATGTTGTCGATGAGGCGAGCGCGCCCCATGCGGACCGCCGTGAGCACGACGAGATCGAGCGCGCCTGCTGTCGGCGGACTCAAGTTCCGGGCGTCGCGGATCGAAAAATAGTCGCTACGGAGCCCGGCCGCAGCGAGCGTCTCAACGCCTTCGCACTCGATGGCTCCGAGATCAGGATCGCCTGAGATCACGCGCTGACGCGCGCGCTCGAGCGCCGCAAAGATGCGCGGCGCGAGCTGCCGCTCGCTCGGTGTCAAATATTGATTGCGCGAACTCATCGCAAGGCCATCCTGCTCGCGTACGGTCGGCGCCGCGATGATCTCGATCGGCAGGCAAAGGTCCGCCACCATTCGGCGAATCACGGTGAGCTGCTGAAAGTCTTTCTCACCGAACACCGCGAAATGTGGCTGCACGATGTTGAAGAGCTTGGCCACGACTGTCGTCACCCCCTCGAAATGTCCGGGGCGATGCTCGCCTTCGAGGATCTGCGAGAGCTGCGCGATCTCGACGCGTGTTGATTCCGCGGCGCCGGCCGGATAGATCTCAGCCACATCGGGCATGAACATGAGATCACAGCCCGCTGCCGCGAGCATCCGTTCGTCCGCATCCGGAGTGCGCGGATAGTGCGCAAAGTCCTCGTTGGGCCCGAACTGCATCGGATTGACGAAAATGCTGGCGAGAAACCGATCGCCGTGGCGACGAGCCAGTTCGATGAGGCTCACGTGCCCGGCGTGCAGGTTACCCATCGTGGGAACGAACGCCACGCGCTCACCGTTGCGCTGCCAGCGCCTCACGTGCGCGCGCACATCGGCAATGCTCTTGACGGTATCCAGACTCCGCCCCCTCGATCCGTTGGTCCGGCTTACTGAAACCAGTGCTCGGAGGCGGGATACTCGCCGCTTTTCACGGCGCGTACATAGCTTTTCACGGCCTGCAGATTGGTGCCGGCACCCTGCATGAAATCGCGCACGAAGCGTGGCTTCGGGCCGCTCGTGATGTCGAGAATGTCATACAGCACGAGGATCTGTCCGTCCGTCTGCGCGCCGGCCCCGATACCGATGACGGGCACCCGCAGTTCCTTGGTAATGCTGGCTCCAAGGCTCGCCGGTATGCACTCGAGCAGTACCACGTCCGCCCCCGCTGACTCGAGATCCTTCGCACTGCGCAACATGTATTCGGCCGCGCTCATTTCGCGACCCTGCACCCGAAAGCCGCCCGTCTTGTGCACCGACTGGGGCTTGAGCCCCAGGTGCGCGCACACGGCGATGTCGTGCCTTGCCAGAAACTCGACGATCTGCACCTGTCCGGCGCCGCTCTCGAGCTTCAGCATCTTCGCGCCACCCTCCTGCATCAGACGCACCGAATTGGCGAGTGCCACGTCCTTGGAGGGATAACTCATGAATGGCAGGTCAGCCATGAGGAATGCGCGATGCAACCCGCGAGCAACGGCCCGGCAGTGATACACGACATCGTTCATGGTCACTGGCACGGTCGTGTCGTGGCCCTGAATCACCATCCCAAGCGAATCCCCCACCAGCACGATGTCCGTGTCGGCCTGATCCACCAGCACGGCAAAACTGGCGTCGTAACAGGTGAGCGCGGCGATCTTCTCCCCGCTCGCCTTCATGTTCTGCAGGGTAGCGAGAGTGACGGGGGGTCGCGCGGAATCGCGCATCTGCAGCTGGGTGTACATGCCTCAGATACTACGGTTGCGCATTGGATTGTAATAGAGGCGGCCGCGTTTCATGCGACCGATGGTCGCGAACAACTCGTCATAATCTGCCGGATTGTTGATTGGATCAATCGAGGCTGCGTTGACGATCAAGAGCGGTGCAGCTTCGTATTGATGGAAGAACCTCGCGTACGCCTCGTTGAGGCGCTCGAGGTAGTCACGCTCGATGTGCTGTTCGTACTCGACTCCACGGCGCGCGATGCGCTCGATCAGCACATCGACTGGAGCCTGCAGATAGACGACGAGATCGGGCTTCGGCGGCGTGATTCCGAGTCGCGCCTGCACCTGCTCGTACAGCCCATACTCCGCTTCATCGAGAGTGATGCGGGCGAACAACCGGTCCTTCTCGAGCAGGTAGTCCGCGACGCGCACGGGCGCGAACAGGTCCTGCTGGTTGAGCGCCGCGAGCTGCTGCGCACGCTGAAAGAGGAAATAAAGCTGAGTCGGAAAGGCGCCCGCACGCGGGTTGCGGTAGAAGCGCTCCAGAAACGGGTTCTGCGCAGCCTGCTCGAGCACCAGCTCGCCCGAGAGACTCTCGCTCAGTTTGCGCGCTAGACTGGTTTTGCCGACGCCGATCGGCCCTTCGACCGCAATGAAACGATGAGTTGGAGCCGGAGCGTTCATGCAAGGGTGTTGGAGCTGAGAAGCGGCCAGATGCCTTCGGACGTGATACGTCCTTTGAGCTCGGCCACTCGACCGAGCCCGGGAACGTCGAGATCCGGAGCGATGTCTGCAAGAGGATACAGAACGAAGTTGCGCTCCACTATACCGGGATGCGGCAACCTGATGTCCGGCTCATCGCGCACCTCGCGTCCATGGACGAGTAGATCGAGATCGAGAACGCGCGGACCCCAGCGCACATGCACTACGGGACGCCCGAATGCGCTCTCCAGTGCGCGCAGCTCGTGAAGCAGCGCCGGTGCATCCAGCCGTGTGAGCACACCCGCCGCCGCGTTGACGAAATCAGCTTGCTCTACCGGACCGAACGGCCGGCTGCCATACAGCGGCGAGCGCAGCACGAGCAATGTCAACGGGATGCGTTCTAGGGCATCGAATGCGCGCGCCAACTGCACGCGCGGTTCATCGACATTGCTGCCGAGTCCGATGTACGCCGGACGCCACAGCGTCATCGATCTGTCGTCGCTCATTGCATGACATCAAGCAGAGCTCGCCGGTCGACGCCGGCGCCTGCGACGCGGGCCGCGTCGCGCTCCCTCGCGCCGCGGCGCTGCCGCTGCGAGGGCATCGGCCATAGCCTCGCGTTCCTCTGCAGAGACGGTTTGCAACCGCGTCCACCACTGCGCGAGCTCAGTCGAGGCGAGGCCATGCTCTGCACGCAGCAGCAACAAGTCGTACGCCGCCCGGAACCTCGGATGCTCGAGCAGCCGCAGCGCGCGCCGGCCACGCGGATGCTCGAGACGCGGCTGCAACGCGAACATCTCGCGTACTCCGAGCGCGAAGCGGCGCGGGATCGCGACGTGCGCCTGCGCCTCACGCAGCGCTTGATCGCAAGCCGCAAGAATCGTCGAGAGCTCATGCCAGTGCTGTGGCGGCGTGCCCTCGATCGCCTTCGCGATCGGTCCATAAAGGAGCAGAGCGAACAGGAAGGTTGGCGTCACGGGCTTATCGGCAAGTACGCGCGCGTCCGTGTTCTTGAGTCCCTGCACCAGCAGCTTTTCCACCAGACTGTTCGGGTGCGCGACGACGTACGCATCGACGCTCGGCAGGAGCACGGAAAGCAGGCCGCGGCGACGAAGAATCTCGTAACCATGAGCCCCATACCCGTTCAGGAAGAGCTTCAATGTCTCGTCAAAGAGGCGGGCCGAAGGTACGCCGGAGAGCAACCCGCAGAGGGGCTCGATCGGCGCGGCCGTCGCGGGATCCAGATGAAAGTCGAGCTTCGCCTCGAAGCGCACGGCACGCAGCATGCGCACCGGATCTTCCCGGAACCGCGTCTCGGGATCGCCGATCAACTTCAGGGTTCGCGCGGCAATATCCTCCGCCCCGCCAACGTAATCCCACAACGAGAAATCCGCGATGTTGTAGTAGAGCGCGTTGGCCGTGAAATCACGCCGCCAAACGTCCTCGCCGATCGAGCCATACACGTTGTCGCGAATGATGCGTCCGGTCTCATCCAGAAGCCGCATCGTATTCGGCTCGTTGTCACTCTCCATGAGCTCGGGCTCTAGAGGCTCATCGATCTCAGGCGCCTCCCCGTCCTCCGGGTCGGCATCCGGCATCGGCTCCTCACCCTGCGATGGTGCACTCGCGGCTCGGAACGTTGCGACCTCGATCGTCTCGCGACCGAAAAACACATGGGCAAGACGGAAGCGGCGACCGACGAGGCGGCAGTTGCGGAACAGCTTCTTGACCTGCTCCGGCAGCGCATCGGTTGCCACATCGAAGTCTTTGGGCACGATGCCAAGCAGCAGGTCGCGTACGCAGCCGCCGACCAGGAAAGCCTGAAAGCCCCCGTCGCGCAGGCGGTAGAGCACGCGCAACGCATTGGGCGAGATGCCCGAACGCGATATGGAGTGCTCAGATCGTGGAATGATCCGGGGCTGGACAGCAGGCGCCGGCGCGGGCGCAGCAGGAGAGTTCAATGCGGTTTCTGTTCGGCTTGAGCAATGAAGCAGGCTGCATATAATACCGCGCTCCGCAGAAGGCCCCTCACTGCACGCTCCCTTCGTCTAGAGGCCTAGGACATAGCCCTCTCAAGGCTGTAACACGGGTTCGAATCCCGTAGGGAGCGCCATATAATCAACCACTTGCATGCAACCTGCGGCGCGCCACGTGAAACTCACGTGAAAAGTCGCGCCAAGAAGCACGGAGCATAGGCGTCCCGCAATTTAGGCCCCGTCTCCGGGGTTTGGGACACCGCCGCCACGATCTTTTTTCAGCGCAGGATTTATGGAGCGGAACCCCGCAACGCTAGCGAGGCTGGGAATAGGCCTGAGCACTTTGGTAGATGGATGAGACGGCGAGCGCCACCTGACAGACTCCGCGTTGGCACCCATAGAGGCTGAACCTCCGTGTAACCCGGCATATAACCCACGAATGGGGGAGTGATGGGAGCAGACTCTAAATTGGAGATAGTCCCGCTGCCTGCCTTCGCGCATCTCCGACGCGCACGAACAGCGCGCAGACCAGCGCCACGTTGGCCAAGGCGACGAGTGAAACGACCCCCAGCATTCTCTGCGCGCCTAGACCCTGGATGAGAAACGCGCCGATCGAGGGCGTCGCCGCCTGGGCAATGAGGCTCGGCCGCGCCAACCGTCCCATGATGGGCGCGTAGGCCGCGGCGCCGAACAAGGAAAGGGGAAGCGTTGCACGAGCGATCGATTCCAATCCGATCCCGGCCCCGTAAAAGACGAGGCAAAGCGCAATGAACGAGATCTGCGTCCACAGTAGCGGCAGTCCGATAGCAACGAGGGAAACGGATGCGATCTTGGTCCAGATCGGATGGTGATAGCCACTGATCAGAATCTCGATGAAGCGCGCACCGACTTGCGAAGGACCTACTAACGTTCCCAGCGCAACCGCCGCAGCCAAGGTGAGCCCGCGCGATTGCAGCAACGTCAACAGATACACCGACATCATGGTGGAAAGCATGGACGCGATCGTGATAGCGCCGCGACCAATAGAAAAAGAGCTCGGTGCCTCGCGTTGCCAGCAGGCGGCCGTCGCTCTTGGCTTGCTCGCCTCCTCGTCGGGTCTTAGCGGCCTAGCAGAGCGCTTGAGAGCGAACAGATAGATGGGGAGCGCAATCATGATCTGGATCGCGGCGTAGGCGGCACAGGTCCCGCGCCAGCCGAGCTCCGTCAGGAAAAATGCGGACAAGGGCCAACAGGTAGTGCTGGCAAGGCCCCCGAACAACGTCAGCGTCGTGATGTGCCGGCGCGCGCCAAGGCCATAGATGCGGCCCAATGTTGAAAACGCGGCATCATAGAGCCCGGTACCCATTCCGAGGCCTATGACCCCCCACCCGGCGATGAAGACCTCGAGGTTCGGTGCGCATGCAAGAACAATGAACCCCAACGCCAGAAGCAGAGCGCTGGTCGATCGAGTACTGGTCTACCGCCGAGCTCGTGGATGCGTCGGCCAACAAACGGTGCGATGAGCCCAGCGATCAGCAGACCGAGCGACAGGCCAGCGACGACCCATCCGAGCGGCCAGCCGGTCTCTGCCGCTATCGGCTTCGCGAGCACTGCTGGCAGGTAGTACGAAGAACCCCAGGCCAGGATCTGCGTGATCCCGAGCGCCGGAACAATCAAGCCTGCTGGAGGAAGGCTCGTCGCCGTCCTCTCGGAGATCACGCCATCACCCACAGCCACATCCTTTCTGACCGGCATCCTTTGCGACGGCATCGGCCACGCAACAGGCGTCCGCCTTGGCCGGCGCGGGACCGCCACAGCAACCGGCCGCGTCGAAATCGGTTACGCAGATTCCGGTGTTTGGCAGAACGAGGTGGACATCGTCTGCGGCTGCAAGGTCGCCCGCGACCGCGGCCACGACAGAGCGCGCCTGCTCATATCCTGTCAGCAGGAGGAACGTCGGCGCGCGGCCGTAGCTCTTGACCCCGATCGTGTAGAAGCCCGGTTCCGGATGTGAAGTCTCACGATGACCATGCGGCTCCACGGAACCACAGGAATGGATATTGGGATCGATCATCGGGCCCAGAGCCTTGACACTTTCCAGCCAAGGATCGAGCTCGAGGCGAAGCTCGCGCGTCATCGCGAGATCGGGTCGCTGTCCCGTGGCGACGATAATCTCATCGACTGGCGATAGACTCAGCCGCCCATGATCGGTTTCGCCAGTGAGTACAAATCCATCTGCGGAGTCGGAGACAGCTTCCGTCGAGAACCCAGTCACCAGCGTGATCGCGCCGCTCGCGACGAGAGAGCGCACATGTGTCCCGAGTCTGCCGCGAGCAGCTAATTCATCGGCATCTCCGCCGCCGTAAATCCGCGCCATGTTGCGGCCGCGGACGACCCAAGTCGGCTCGGTACCGTTCAATTGCACAAGATCGAGCAATACATTGATCGCTGAGTATCCTGCACCCACCACAGCGACCCGTTTGCCGCGATATCGCAATCGTTCCGCACCGAGGACATCAGGCATGCCGTAGGCAAGACGACTACGTACCCCGGCCTCCCCGAGCGCATCGACGCCGAAGCCCCCCAGTGGATTGGGGTTCTGCCAGGTTCCCGAGGCATCGATTACCGCACGCGCATACATCACACGTTGAAACTCGGCGCGATCCGTGACCACAAGCGCAAAAGGCCGCTCGGCGCGATTCGTACCCGTCACCTTGTCGATGCCCCGCCGCGTAATCGCGATGACCCGTGCACCGATTTCGATATTCCCTGCAAGCATTGGCAGCGCCGCGAGCGGGGCGAGGTATTGCTGGCACAGATCATGGCCGTTCGGCAGTGCAGCGCCCTTGGGCAGTCTCCAGCCCGAGGACTCCAGGAGTCTGAGCGACATAGGATCGACGCTTTGCTCCCAGGGCGTGAAAATCCGCACGTGGCCCCAATCACGCACATTTGCCCCGACCGCTTCACCCGCCTCGTAGACACGAAATGGCACTCCCCGCTCGGCGAGATTGGCTGCGGCCGCCAGACCGACCGGGCCGGCACCGATGATCGCGACGGGAAGCTCTTGGATTGTGCTCATCGGATCCTCACTCGTTATTTCTACAAGCATCGAAATAAGAAGGCCAAAAAAAACGTCACGCTACCCGAGTCGCCTCGCAGCACGCCGCGTCCAGGCAGCACTCGTCAACCAAGAAACCGACCAGGTCATTCATCGCGGGATAGTTCGCGCGGCAGATGAGTGTCGTACCACGGCGTTCCTGTGAAATGAGGCCGGTGTGTCTGAGATGCCGGATGTGGTGCGACAAAGTCGAAGCGGCGACGCCGAGCTTTGCTTGCAGGCTGCCGCACGGCAGCCCGTCGTCCCCGGCGCGCACCAGCGCGCGGTAGAGCTTTAGGCGCACGGGACTGCCTAATGCTTCGAGCTGGCGAGCCGCTATTTCGATCTTCATCGAAATATCATGGACCATTCCTCGAAGCTCATCAAGTGGTGCGGGACTATTGTCTAGCGAACGGGGATGGCGTACGGATTCGCCCCCTGCGTACTCCTCAGCATTCGGAAGTCGCTTAAGGGGTTACGCTCAAAACCCTAGGCTCGTGCTCCAGAACTGTGCGGCGATCTGGACGGGATCCCATGGACTGCTCAGCGGCGGTGTGTAGCTCAGGTCGATTTCCGACATCTGCGCGACCCTCATCCCGTTAAACAACGCGGTCGCGAACACGTCCACGCGCTTGGACACCTCTGCTTTCCACGCACCGAGGATCTGGGCTCCAAGCAGCCGCCCCGTTCGACGATCACCGGTCACCCGCACTCTGAGCGGTGTTGCACCCGGATAGTAGGCCTTGTGATCAGTCGTAACGCTTTCGAACGTATGGGCGTCGAACCCTTCGCGTTCAGCTTCGTCCTGGCGCAGTCCAGTGCGTGCAATGACGAGCTGAAAAATCTTGACGGCCTGCGTCCCAAGAGATCCCTGAAACTCACAGCGCCCACCCAGGGCATTCTCCCCCGCGACGCGGCCCTGCTTGTGCGAGGTCGTACCGAGCGGAAGATAGTCATAACGCTGCAGAAGTTGGTGCCAGGTTTCCGTGCAATCCCCGGCGACGTACACGTGCGGCGCTTCGCTCAGCATCTGACGATTTGTCAAGAACGCTCCTCGTACGCCGACTTTCAGCCCCGCGTCACGCCCGATACGCGTGTTGGGCTCGATGCCGACAGCTAGCAGGACTAGGTCGCACTCCTGCACGAAACCATTGCTGCCCGAAACGCAAAGGCTGTCATCGCCCTGCGAGATCGTGTGCGCGTTGACACTGGTTTGAACCGACACCCCATGTTGCCGAAGCTCCTCAGCGACTATCGCGCCGAACTCCGGATCCACGGTTGGCAACACGGTAGCTGTACGGCTGGCTAGAGTGGCCTTGATACCGCGCGTCGTGAGCGCATCGGCCATCTCAAGGCCGATGTAGCCCGCGCCGATGATGACTGCCCGGCGCGGGTTAGCGGCATCGATGTACCTTTGCATCGCAAAACAATCGCCCATCGTATGCAGAAAAAACACCCCGGGAAGGCTCAATCCCTTGATCGCGGGTCGGACGGGAATCGCTCCCGTGCCAATCAATAATTTTTCGTAGGACAGAGTCGTACGGCTCGCATCATTTACGCGCGCCTCGACAGTTCTCGCGGAAAGGTCGATTCGCGTAGCGTGGTGGCGCTTGAGTATTCGGATGCCCGCGAACTCGGTACGGTGAGTGAGCTGACGCCAGTCCGGCGTTTCGCCGCTTAAAAAGAAGGGAAGACCGCAAATGCTGTAATCAGCTCGATGCCGAAAAGCGCGAAGGCCGCGCCGGTCGCCTGGCGACACGCTTGCTGCATCAACACGCGATCGTGCTCGATGAACTCGGCTACCTGCCGTTCTCGCAGGACGGCGGTGCGCTGCTGTTCCACCTGATCAGCAAGCTCTACGAGCGCGTCTCCCTGATCGTGACGACCAACCTGTCGTTCGGGGAATGGAGCAACGTCTTTGGCGATGCCAAGATGACCACCGCATTGCTCGACCGGCTCACCCACCGGTGCGACATCATCGAGACCGGCAACGACAGCTATCGCTTCAAGAAGCGCAGTTGACCGAGACCGGGGGATACGAGGTTACGCCCACCCCATGATCGCCGCTCTCAGGGCTTCCTATGCGGTCGCTCTTCCACAGATGCTCGAAGAGAAAGAGCTTCTGCCCGGCCTTCGGCCGATCAGACTGCCCTGCGTGTAACCGGTGAGAGAAGACCTCAGATCAGGAAATAACCCGGCATGCCCTGGTCAATTTTGCACGCCGATCGATGGTCAACCTTGGAAGCCCGTTGACACCCATGAACGAAGTAATTGTCAATAGCCTGCAGAAATTGGCTCCCGAGGATGTGCGCGCCATGGCGGTGTATCTAAAGAGCTTGCCGGCTTACGAACGCACGGACGAAAGCGTTTTTTCGCTTGATCGAGTCGTCTCTGGCGAATCTACTTACAAAGATCGCTGCGAAAAGTGCCACGGGGCTTTAGGTCGTGGCGGCATTCTCAGCGCGCCGCCCCTTGCCGGTAGTGCAGTAGCGCAGGCCAGTGATCCGGCTTCCTTGATCAACATCATCTCACACGGTTCAGGTCGAGGTGTGAGTACGTATGGTTGGCGATCAGGTGTTGTGCGCCGTTCCACCCGGCGATCAGGTCATGGCCAGCCGGACTGTCGATGCGCATGCCGCAAACGAACAAAGTCGATTTGACTCGATGTCGATCCAAGGCGCTGAGGATGCGTTCATTGACCTCTTGCCAGCGCAGGCCAGCCACGGCTTGGGTTTTGGGGTCATCGAAGGTGAACGCGATCTCTGGTCCCGCGTCCGCGGCGCGAGCGGAGCCTGTCACCACGGTGGCGGAGAAGCCGGCGAGAAGTTCACGACGATTCATGATTACCGCACTTCGATCCACGCCGGCCTGATGTGTCGGATTAAAAGTCCAAGCCTGAGTTGGCCGCTCAGCGACGGTTGCGAGGCCTGTTGTTGACCCGGAGGGGCCGGCCAAATGCCACCAGCAACTGGTGCCGCACCGCAAGATTACCGGTCTACCGGTTCTCTAGGAATCTCAAATAAAAGGCTGCAAACACCAAGACAATGCCGATGTTCACCATCAGCCGTTCCCAGAATCGGTTCTTAAAGAACAGTAAATCTACACTCACCACAACGGCAATCAACACCGCAAGGTAAAGCACGACAGACATGTTCCTTGTCATTTCAATCTTCCGTTCAAGCTCCGGTGCTCGCTGAGCTGTATACCCTATCCCTCACGGTCGTCCAACGCGTAACAGATCTCACCGAATAGGACGAACGGTGCCGCCCCTAAGACCTCTGGTGGGCGGGTTAGGAAGACCGCCCACGAGAGCCAGCAGCCCCGTGTCAAAGCTGTCGGAGAAATCGATCATTTGCGCAAGGTAATCGTGCATGGATTGGCTCTGCTCATAGGCGACCCAGCCTATCGTGTAAGCGATCACCGACGCGCAGTAGCTCAAAGCCTGGCGAGTGCTCAATCCCTCTGCGACTAATGGGGCTGCAATCCTCTCCGCACGCTCCTTGGGATCGTCAGTTGGGGATGCGGCAAGGGACAGTCTTGCGGAATCGCGATGGACCAGCAGGGCCCGACGCAAGGCGCGCGCGAACGCGAGTAACTTGTTTCTCCAGCCGCAGGCTTGGTCTTTGTCCCGGTTGGCCACTTCGGAGAACGTCGCCGCCATGAGATTGATCAGCGAAGCCTTGTTTTCGACGTGCCAGTAGAGAGCTGGCGTCTGAACCTTCAGTCTCTCGGCGACCAATCGCAGGCTCAGTCCGTCGAACCCCTCGGCGTCGAGGACCTCGAAGGCCGCCTCGAGGATGAATTCGCGGTCTAACTTTGATCCCTTGCGAAGCGGCTTTGCTCCTTGGCGCACGTGAACTCCTCGAACCCTTGACTCCTTAATGACATTAAATGAAACTTCCACTTAAGTACATTAAATTACCAATCCCGGAGGGCGCCTTGCCCTACGCGAAAAATCTGTGGTACGTAGCTGCCTGGTCCCACCAGCTCAAGACGAATCAGCCTCTTGGCGTTCAGATCCTGGGTGAACCCGTTGTGCTATGGCGCAATGAGCAGGACCGGATCGCAGCCCTCGAGGACCGGTGTGTACACCGGTTGGCTCCGCTTTCGCTCGGACGGTGCGAGGGCGACAAGCTTCGGTGCATGTACCACGGCTTGGTCTATAACGCCTCGGGAGCCGTGACCGAGATCCCGGGTCAGGACGTCATACCTCCGCACGCGAAGGTGCGGGCCTATCCCGTCGTTGACCGACACAGTTGGATTTGGGTCTGGATGGGCGAGGCGAGCGCGGCCGATGAAAGGTTGATCCCTCCAGCGGTGGGCTTCGATGACCCGAATTACATCCTGGGCTCTGGACAGCTCGATTACGCCGCCGAGGCCCGATTAATCAATGACAATCTGCTTGATTTCAGCCACCTGAGCTATGTCCACGCCAATAGTTTCGGTGCGAGCGAGCAGTGGGCACGGGAGCGGCCAAAGATCACCCCACTCGCGCACGGCGTGAGAGTCGAGCACTGGATTACCGTGGAGCCTGGGACCGGAGCACCGGGCCGAGGCTATCCGCAGGCCGTGGAGCGGTATTCGCATTACGACTTCTTATTGCCCGGTGTCTTGCTGATGACGGGCGGCGCATTTCCCGTGGGCACGAAGAACCAGCTCGTTGGCGAGGCCCCCAATTTAGACCTTGCGATTGACGGGGTAACCTTCACCAGCCAAGCCGTCACGCCGCTCACCGCCAAGACCTCTCGGTACTTCTTCTCTTGGGGTCCGCACCGAAAGCACGGCGATGCCGCTCTACGCGACACACTGATGGCGATTGCGGGTAAGGCCTTTGAAGAAGATCGCACCATGATTGAGGCGCAGCAACGGGTCATCGACTCGACACCCGAGCCCCGGATTATGCCGACGAGCGCCGATCGGGCGATCACGCTTTTCAACCAACTCGTGGCAAAGCGTCTGCGCGAAGAGGAAGGGACGCCCGCCAAGGCGCGCGCCGGGTGAGCTCTGGCTCGCTCGGGGAAAGCGGTCCTCTTGGGCGCACCGTCAGTTCCGAGGTCTCTTGACGCATCCGGTGCTCCCGTGACCCGGACGCAAGTATTCTCGTGCGGCTATCGCGCATGGCTCTTGGGCGTACTGTTCCTTGCGACGGCACTGAACCTGGCCGACCGACAGGGTCTCGCCACCGTTGTGCCCGCGATCAAGGCGGAACTTCATCTATCGGACACCGAACTCGGACTTTTGCAGGGGCTTGGATTCGCAATTTTCTACACACTCATGGGACTGCCACTTGCGCGCTTGGCTGAACACAAGAACCGCTCCTGGATCCTGTCCGCCTCGACCGCAGTTTTCGCTGGCGCGACGGTACTTTCGGGTGCATGCCGTGGCTTCTGGCAGCTGCTGATATGCCGTGTGGGAGTCGGGATAGGCGATGCCGGCTTTTCCCCCACCGTTGCATCCTTGGTGGGTGACTACTACCCGGCGCAGAAACGCGCCTCCGCAATGACGTTGATCTGGCTCGGGGCGCCGATTGGAGCCGCGCTCGGTGCAACGATCGGCGGCTGGGTGGCTCAGCACGGAAGTTGGCGCGCATGGTTCCTCAGCCTCGGGGTGGCCGGATTCTTGGTTGCGACCCTCGTATTGCTGACGGTCCGAGAGCCGATACGAGGGCTCTCCGACTCGCGGCCCGGCGGGGGAACCGCACCGCCGGCGATGCGGGCAACCTTTCGATTTCTGCTCGGCAAGCGCTCTATGCGCCACGTGCTGATCGGTGCCGCACTGGCGTCGGTGACGATGAACGGCCTCGGCCAGTTCTGGGGGCGCTTCTTTGTCTCGGTCCACCACGCGACCTTAACCGAAACGGGACGGGCGATCGGGATCCTGGCCATCGTCACGATGGTGGCCGGATTCTCGCTCGGCGGCTTTGGAGTGGAGCGTGCTGGCCGACACGACCGTCGATGGTATGTGTGGGGTCCGGGGATTGCGCTCTTGCTGAGTTCCCCGCTCCTGTTACTCGGGGAGACTCGCGGCAGCATCTCCGGCACCGTCGTCATCCTGCTGATCGGGCTCACACTGCTGTTTGTCTACTTCACGCCCACGCTCGCAATCGCGCAAAACATGGTTTCGGCGAACATGCGCGCTTCCTCTGCATTCGTCGTGGCCGCGGTGTTGGGCATTGTGGGCCTGGGTCTGGGCCCCTCGCTGACCGGGTTGCTGAGCGATCTCTTTGCTCAGCACATCTTTGGTCAGGGGAATTTCAAGGCGCTGTGCGTGTCTTCAGGCGCTCGGTCAATGCTGATCGAGCCCCTAAGACACAGGTGTCAAAGCGCCTCTGCGTCAGGAATTCAGCAATCGATCATGTTGATGTCGCTGTTCAGCGCTTGGGGAGCCATCCACTACTTCTTCGCAGCGCGCCACTTTCGCGGAGACCTCGATACGCATTATTCCGAGCTGCCCGGGTCGGGCTAGTTGTCACAGTTGGATGCTACTTGGAAGTTGTTGTCCAACGGGGTGACTACGGTCGGCGTATTAAGAACGTTCGTGCCACGGCAGAACGCTTTCCCTACTTAACCGAAGGCCGGAACGACCAGCTTGATACGTCGAGACTGGCTGCGAAGTAGACAGCGCGGACTGCCACCGGTGGCGTGAAGACCAGGTATCATGGTAGCTGGTCAAGACTTAGCGAGCCGACGCTGCACCGCGCGACTTGCGATATGGGTTCGATCTACTTCACGCGAAGGCTTTGCAGAGTGGCTCAGCCGCTTTGGCCAGATGATCCGGCGCGAGGTGGGCATAGGTGAGCACCATATCGAAGCTCTTCCAGCTTCCAAGCTCTTTCAGTTCGGGCAGCGTTACGCCTTGCTGGAGCGCCCAGGAGGCGAAGGTATGGCGTAGGTCATGCCACCACCGTAGCGGGGACAATCCGGCCCGCTCTACGGCGTTCTTGAACGCGTGACCGTTGCAATCGTCCGCAGGCTTCCCGTTCCACTGGAAGACGTGCCGCAGGTCGCTGGACTTGCGATTCAGCTTCTTCAGCTGGCGTAGTACTTTCACCGCGGCGGTGGAAGCGGCAGGCCGCGCTCGTCAATCGCGAGAGCATTTTATCCCTACCGTAGCACCTCGTGCGCTACTTCGGCCACGAGCCGCAGTTTCGCTTCTTGCTCATCGAACGTGATCGGATTGCCGCTGGCATCGGACGCGAAGCCGCACTGCGGGGATATGGCCAGCTGATCCCGCGGGAAGTACTTCGCTGCTTCCTCGATGCGCCGAGTGAGCAACTCCCGGCTCTCGAGTCGGCCGCTCTTGGTGGTGATGAGGCCGAGCACGGCACAGCAGCTGTCTGGTAAATCCGAGAGCGGCTCGAATGTACCTGCACGCTCGGTGTCGTACTCGAGCAGGACGTACTTGAACCGGCCGAGATGCGGGAACACGAGTTTAGAGATGGCCGCATAACCGCCGGAGGAATGCCAATGACCGCGCGCATTGCCGCGGCAGAAATGGACGGAAAACTCGACGCCAGGCTCGACTGCGACCCGATTCAGGCGGTCGACAACCTCCGCGCAGAAGCTCTCCCGCGTTCGGCCCGCGGCTCGGAGCATCACAGACGATTCGCCCTCGATCGCGAAAGTGGTTTCCGGCGCATCGAACTGCACATGCCGACAGCCGAGGAGCGCGAGTTCCCGAACCTCCTGCCTGAGAATTTCCTCAACGTCATTGAGCGCTTCCCCGAGGTTCCCGTAGGCCTGGGCGGAGCGTTCCGGTGACCATGACGCCATGAGCATGGTCGGGCTGGGGAGCGTGATTTTCACCGGCCGCGTGGCGCGTGCTCGAGCATAGACGAATTCCTGTGCGGCCTTCGATTCTCCGCGCCGGAGTTTCCCGACGATGTGCCCTCCGGTCGGTGAGGAGATGTCCAGACCGCGCGAGCTTGCGTCCCCGCCGCGCCAGAGCGGTCCTTCGCCGACCGGCACCGGCGCGACCGCCTCGATGCCTATGACGGATTGGCCGAATACATCCCCGAAAGCGAGTCGCCGCTGCTCGCCATCGGTGACCACGTCGATTCCTGCGCGCTCCTGTACAGCGATCGCCTCATCGACCGCACGATCCTCGACCTTTTGGAATTCACGCAGCTCGAGCTCCCCATTGCGGAATGACCTAGAGCATTGCAGCAATGCAGGCGGCCTCAACATCGACCCCACGACATGAGCTCTCGGAAAGCGCATTCCCACCCCACTTACCTCGCGAAAAGCGTATCCGAGATCGGCCGTGCGGAAAAATCACCCGTATCGACCGTGCTCGGTGATCTTCGTCCGGCGCGAGCTCACCGGACTAGGAGTGATTGAACTCTGCGTCGATGGTGATGTCGACCTCATCCCCGATCACGGGCACCGCGGAAGAGATGCCGAAGTCGCTGCGCATGAGCGTCCCGGTCGCCGTGAATCCGACCGTCGATCTCTTGTCGAACGGATTCGGTCCGAGCTTGTTCAGCTTGGCGTGCAGCACGATCGGCTTTGTGACGCCGTGAAGAGTCAGATCTCCGTCGATGCGAAGCGAGCCGCCGGCGGCGGGAGTCACCTTGGTCGACACGAAGCGCATCTCGGGGTATTTCGCAGCATCGAGAAACATCGGACCCATTACGTCCTTGTCGCGCGCCGCGAACCCTGTATCCAGCGAATCGGTCTTCACCGTCACGGTCACGGAGCTGTTCTGGGGCGCGCTGGCATCGTAATGCAGGGTGGCATCGAGTGTGCGAAATGACCCGTGCTTCTGCGAGAAGCCCGCGTGATTGATCGTGAACACGAGGTCGACGTGCGTCTTCTCGAGCTGATAGGTCTCGGGCGCAGCCGCGGCAAAGGCCGCGAAGAGCACTGCGAGGGTTGCAAAGGCGGCTGTGTGGACCTGCATGAGAGCTCTCCCGGGCTTGTTCACCGTGGCAAGCATGTCGGTCGTCCAAGGGAGTCGAGACTTGCGCGCTCGGCCGCTCACCGTGGCCAGCCCTCGACAAATGCCGCCACGTCGCGAATGTCGCACTCGTCCTCCGCGGTGCGGGGCTGCGGAAGGACTTTGGGCATCGGAGCGAGCGGGTTGAGAACGAACTTTTGGAATTCACGCAGCTCGAGCTCCGCATTGCGGAATGACCTACAGCATTGCTGCAATGCAGGCGGCCTCAACATCGACCCACGACATGAGCTCTCGGAAAGCGCATTCCCACCCCACTTCGCCGCGAAAGCGTATACGAGATCGGCCGTGCAGAAAAATCACCGGTATCGATGCATTGCGATCCGATTTGCCCATACCACCCTGGGCGAAACGATCCCTGACCGTTGGTCAACCTCGACGCAAACGCTGCCTCCTACCGCGCTCTGCGGCTTGTCCTATCAGAAGGTGTCGTCGTTACTTACGGCTCGTTCCCCGAAGACCGCCTACCTCGGCAGTCCAGCGGCGCACACTCAGCTATGCGTAGGCTCGAGCGGAACGCCATCGATCAGTACCGGCGCCGCCTCGATCAGCACGAAGGCCATGCGCGCCCAACGATCGCTGCGACTCACCCAAGCATGGCTGGTTCCACGTTGCACAACGACGTCGCCCATGCTCAAGTGCTTGACCTCGCCACTATCGAGCTCCAAGTCGATCTCCCCTTCGAGCACGACCCCATAGTCCACCGAACACGTGCGATGCATCGGCGACCTCGTTCCCGGTGCGAAATCCACGATGCGCAACACGGTCCCTCCCGGCGACGTGAGTCCCACATGTCGCAGCGCCGCGTCTTTGGTGTCGCCATTGTCTGCGGGCGAGCGATCAGTGGTCCAGAGCAGAGCGAACCGCGCTTGGCCACTTGCGACATCGGTCGACTGGGCGATGGAGTCACTCTGGACGATCGCTTGACCTTTCGTGTTGTGTCCGGTGACGACGCGTCGAACTGGCTTCAGCATGGGGAGTCTCCCGGCCGGACCATCAGCACACGATTCTCTGGCTGCTCAGATCCCCGCCTCCCGAAGTCCTCGTTAGAGTCGCGCATGCGAATTCCAAGGGCAGCGCAGCGAGTCTGTTGACGATGGGGTACTGCGTCGGCATGTCTTCCCATTGCGCCGTGTGAAATGCAAACCGACCCGTTCCGCGCTTGAACTCGCGCACGGAGGCGGGTCGCTCCGCTCCTGAGACGGCGATATACGACGCATCCGCGTGTTCCCCTTGTCCGCACCGGGGTATGTACTTGTGAACGAACATCGGAGCAGAAGCTTCCGGTGCCACCGCCTCGACGAACGCGGTCGCTTCGATATCGAGAAATCGAAACCCCTGCCAACTGGCACCCGCGCGCCACGATCCATGTTCGAACGTGGCATCGGGTATCTCGGCCGGCAATTTCGGCCAGCCGAGCTCCTCTCGTCCCGTGAGGATCGGGTCGCACAAGCTCTCCCAGAGAACAGGAATGAACGATCCCCGCACGGTTTCCCGCTCGCCGGAGAATACGGCAGGGATCATCACCATTACGATGTTGTAAGCCCGGCCAGCCAGCCATCCGACATTCGTGAGTTGGTAGACTCCAACCTCGAGGCGAGCCTCGCCGTCGGGCTCACAGCGTGGCGGTAACAGCTGCGCGAGCGATGTCGGATCGGTGCGTGCCGTGACCGCAATCGCAATCGTTTCCTTCTCGAAGCGCAGATGCTGCCGTTCATGCGGTACATTGCGTGGGCCCGGCGCCGGACCGAATACAGTGGGCATCCGGTACATGCGATCGAGAACGAGCGCAGTTACACCTCTCTGCGGCGCTTTCGGTCTGGTCACGTCCGCCGTTACCTCATTGGGCGCCGCCTCTGGCCCGCAAACCACGGGACCCTTCGGCGTGCTCGTCAACAGCCACCGGCAAAGTATATTACCCTTTTATGGGAATTATTAGAGCGCTGCGCCCGGCGCGCCAGTAGCGAAAGCAGCTGTTGCACCTTTGCGATAGGAACGCGCTGTGCCGACGAGTCCTGCCGCACTTCGTGTATTCTGTCCTCGGCACATGGGTACTGGTGCGCGCGTTTCAGTGGATCGAGCGCCGATTGGGGCGTAGCCGTGCATTTCCGCAATCTCGACCTCAACCTTCTCGTCGCGCTCGACGCCCTCCTCCGGGAGCGGAACATCACGCTCGCGGGGAAGCGGCTGCGCCTCACGCAATCCGCCATGAGCGGAGCGCTTTCGAGGCTCCGTGACTACTTCGGGGACGAACTCCTTGTCCAAGTCGGCCGCCGGATGGTGCCGACTGCGCTAGGCGAGAGCCTCGCCGAACCGGTTCGAAACGCGCTGCTCAACATCCAGGCGACGATCTCGACGAAGACCGTGTTCGACCCGGCGACCTCTAAGCGGCACTTCAAGCTCATGATGTCGGATTATGCCGCGACCGTGTTGATGTCGCTCGCGCTGCCGCGAATCGAGACATTGGCGCCTCGCGTCCGGATTGACGTACTTTCGAACGATGTGGACTCCCCGTCAGAGGAACTCGAGCGCGGCTCCGTCGACTTCTTGATCATGCCCGAGCGATATCTGCCCAAGGAGCACCCGCACGAGCGGCTGTTCGAGGATGAATTCGTGTGCATTGCCTGGAAGGAAAATCCGCGGATTTCCGCGGATGCCAGTCTGTCCCTCGAGAGCTATCTCGCGCTCGGACATGTTGTGGCGCAATTCGGGACGGCGCGTGGGGTGATGTTCGATGAGTGGGTCGTCGAGGGGCTCGGCCTCGATCGGCGCGTGGAGGTCGTGGTCATGAACTTCACCGCGGTGTTTCCGAGCGTTGTCGGCTCGCAGCGCATCGCGACGGTTCATCGTCGCCATGCACAGTTCTACGCTCAATACCTTCCAATCCGCCTTTTCGACCTGCCGCTCGAGACACCGCGCCTCGCCGAAGCGGTGCAGTGGCACCGGCACTTCGATACGGATGCGGCGGTGCTCTGGATGCGCAGTACCCTGCACGAGGCGGCGCGCGACATGGAGGCCCGCTTCGAGCGGCTGACCTCCGTGCGAGCTGCCTCCGCGAGCCGCCCATCGGTGGCGTCGATGAGCGGAAATCCACCGAAACGATTTTTCCGCGCCTAGTCCGCTCCCTTACGCTCCTTCGCGATCGGGAGGGGAGCACCAGCGCTGACCCAAGTCCGAGGGCCCCCTCCCTCCGCATGCGCATTCGAGGGGGAGCGGTGGAGCTAAAGAGAATCCGATGGCGGGCGATCGGTCTGGCGCTCGCGGCGGCTGCGCCGGCTATCACGACTGCTCAGCAATCCACCCCCCCGCAGCAAGCATCCTCTCAGCAGCAGGGCGCCGATACGAGCGCTCCGGCCCTTGAGGAAGTCGTCGTGACGGCAGAGCGGCGTCAGCAGACCTTGCAGAGCGCACCCATCTCCGTCACCGCGATAACCGGAGCGGAGATTGGCCAGCGCAATGTCACAGCCGTGAGCGACCTGGCCCAGCTGGTACCGGCCCTGGAGGCGTACACCGGCAGCGGACCCTATTCGAATATCACCCTCCGAGGGGTGAGCAGCCTCGTTGTCAATTCGTTCGGTGACCCAGCCATCGCCGTCAACATGGACGGCGTCTATCTCGCCAGGACGACCGCTTTCGAGGGACTGTTCTACGACCTTCAGCGGGTGGAGGTCCTCAAGGGGCCTCAGGGAACGCTTTACGGACGCAATGCGACCGGCGGGGCCATCAACGTGATCACGAATTCGCCGACCTTTGGTTTCGGCGGCGATTTCAGCGCACAGTACGGAAACTACTCGGACGTCACGCTGAACGGCGACGTCAACCTGCCGCTTGCATCAAACGTGGCGGTTCGCGCAGCTTTCCAGAGTGCCAAACACGACGGCTACTTCGATGACGGCACTGACGATCAGGACCAGCAGTCCGGACGATTGTCCTTCCGGGTCGATCCCGACTCGGACCTGTCGGTGATCCTACGCGCGGACTACACGCGCCAAGGTGGCAGCGGCCAGGGCGCCACGTTGACCAATGCCGCCGGGGCGTTCCTGAGTCGACCCTGGACGAGTGACGTCACCGAATCGAGGGCGCTCGTGGCTGGCTTGAGCTGTCCGCTATTTCCGTTTCCCGGGTCTCCGGTTGCTCCGTGCCAGCCCCTGCCAACCGACTCATTCCAGGACAATCATTACTGGGGCGTCTCCGGCGATCTCGAATGGTCGGTTCTCGGGGGACAGTTCACATTCATCCCCGCCTATCGATCCGATCACTACGACTTCTTGAGTCCAGCGGCCGGGTTCATGATCCGCGAGCTGAACGACGCTCACCAGAGCTCGATGGAGGCCCGCTTCGCATCGAGCCTCGATCACCCGCTGAGCTACATCGCTGGTGTGTACTATTTCAATGGGTCGCAGACGGGTGATGCGCAATACGATGCTCAAGCGAACGGCGCGACGAGCGTGCAGCACATCGACAATGACGACCGGAGCTGGGCGGGGTACGGGCAGCTCACCTGGGCCGTGTCGAAGACCGTCCGCCTCACCGCGGGCGGCCGCTACACCTACGAACGCAAAGACACCGATTCGATGGAATCGGTGGACTCGTTCTTCTATCCAACACGGTCCATCATGCCTCCGCCACAAAACAGTCTCGGGATCGTCTTTCCGACCATCGGGACAAGGAGCTGGAATGCGGCGAACTGGAAAGTCGGCGCCGAGTGGGATTTGGCGTCACACTCACTGCTGTACGCGAACGTTGCGACGGGCTTCAAGTCCGGTGGCTTCTTCCTCAACGTACCCGGAGATGCCCGGGGGGATACCTATGAACCGGAGCATGTGACTGCCTACACGGCGGGCATCAAGAATCTTTTCCTCGATCGCCGCCTCAAACTCAACCTGGAAGCCTTCGACCTCGAGTACAAAGATCAGCAGGTCGCAGCGCTCGAGCTGGCGCAGTTCGGGCCGGGGTTCCTGCCTATTTTTCCGAATCAGAATGCGGGCCGTTCGACAAACCGGGGTGGGGAGCTCGATTCCCAGTGGCTTGCTACCGCGACGACCGTCCTGAGCGCCGACATCCAGTACATGCACGCCCGGTATACGGACTTCACCTATATCAGCAGCGCTCCACCGACTTCAGGATCGGCGTGCGCGTTCACGCTCATTCCTCCGACGGGACCGGTGCCCCCGAACTTCCGCATCAACTGCAGCGGGCTGCCGCTGTTGCAGGCGCCAGAGTGGGTCGCGAACCTGGGGTTGCAGCAAACGGTTCGGCTCGGGAGCGCGGGCGAGCTAGTTGCCGATGTGAATACTCAGTACGAGTCGGACCGCCAGACGGACGTGAGCTATGTGCCTGCTTCTCGCGTGAGCAGCTACTGGATTACCAATCTCGATCTGACCTTCAACCCGCCAGGGCATCGGTGGAGCGTTACTGGCTACCTCAACAACGTTTCCAACGCCGCAGTGCCCGAGGAGGTCGCTCCATCGTCGAATTATCCGGCCATTCCGACGATTGCCGCGGTCTTGAAACCTCCGCGCACGTACGGAGTCCGGGGCGCGGTTCACTTCTGAGAAACGTCAGTCGAGCATTCGAGGACGAGCTCGTCGACGCCGAATCGATCCATGCTGAGGGCGGTCGGCCGATGGAGGGTGAAGATGAAGTTGGCACTCTATTTTGCGCCCGGGGCATGCTCACGCGTTCCGCTCATCGCACTCGAGGAGATTGGCGCGCCATTCGAGACGCATTTGGTACGCTTCAAAAAGGGCGAACACAGGTCAGCGGACTACCTTGCGCTCAATCCGGCCGGGAAGGTCCCGACGCTTCTGGTCGATGGCCAACCGCTGACGCAGAACGTCGCGATTTTGACGTTCCTCGCGAAGTCATATCCCGGGGCGGCCCTGCTCCCATTCTCAGGTGATGCACTCGCCGACGCCAGGCTCGTCAGCCAGCTTGCGTTCTTCTCGAGCGATCTTCACCCACTGGTCACGCGCATTCGGCTACCGCAATTCTTCTGCGATGTGACCGGCGGGCCTGAGCGCGTGCGCGAAATGGCCGCGGACGCGATGAGCTTCCATCTGGCATCTGTGAACACCCGTCTGACAACCCAGCCGTGGCTGCTGGGCGCGGAGTGGTCGTTGCTGGATGCCTACCTCTTCTGGGTGTGGTTCCGCATCACCGGTGCGGGTTTCCCCGCCGCGAAGTTCCCGAGCATCGTGGAGCACGCCAAGCGCCTCGAACGCCGCCCCGCCGTCGCGCGAGCGCTTGCGCGCGAGTCACGAGCCGAAGCCGAGCTCGAAGCGCAAGGTCTCGCCGTCACCTATGAGGAAACCGCGCGCGCTCGCGGACTCTAGCCGTCCCGAGCGACCGCTCTCGCCTTGGCGATTCAGCTCAATACGGGGTCGCAAGGGCGAGAGCTGCCGCCTTCTGGGCATCGACCATTTCACGCTGTCCTGGTCTCATCTGTGCGCGGGAAATGGTGACGCTCGCCTCGACGATCGTCCGCACGCGCTCATAGCGGCGCCGCATGAAAGCCTCGAGACTCCCCGCCACACCACCCGACTGTGCGAGGCACTGGGCCAGGACGACCGCATCCTCTATGCCCATCGCGGCTCCCTGCGCAAGCGTCGGCGGCCCTGCGTGCGCAGCATCTCCGATCACGGCGATGCGTCCCGAATACCAAGGAGCACGCACTCGGACGACGGCAAGTGGACGGTACGTCACGTCGCCGGGGCGATGGGAAAGGTGCGGTAATAAGCGAGCCGGGAATCCCGGGACGTTTCCGATCCGCTCCAAGAGGCGCGCCGCGAGCGCAGGCTCATCGGGGGTCGGTGCTTTGCTGTTTTGGTCGACGACATAAAGATAGGTGTCCCCTCGAAGGGGGCAGTAACCGATCGTTCCCACAGGCCCGCCGAACATCATGCAAACATCGTGGAGCTCAACCCCCTTGATGAGGGCTCGCCAGACCCCCTCGTCGAGTGCAACGAGCTCTGCCCGATCGGGAGCGGCGATGGCCCGCACGCGGGAGTGAATGCCGTCGGCGCCCACCAGCAGATCGGCCGAATAGCTCTGCCCATCGCCGAGAACCGCCGACGCACCCGCCGCATCCTGGGTGACATCGATGACCTCAGCATCCGGGACGATCTGCGCGCCCGCCTGGGTCGCGCCCTCGACCAGAATGGCGTGGAGCGCCGCTCGGCTGATGCCCGTGTAACCCGGCCACGGCGAATCTCGATAGCGCTCGGTCGGGCGTGACGCGACAGGCGAGCCGTCCGGTGCACAGACGGTGATCGTGTCGACCGGCACGCCCTCGTCGAGACAGGCTTGCGCGAGACCGATCTCCCCGAGGGCGTTCATCGCGTTCGACTGCAGGCCGATGCCGATGCCGCCCTCGTCGGTGATCGCGGGCTTGCGCTCCAACAGGACGACGCTCACGCCTTTGAGCGCCAGAGCCCGTGCACAGACGAGGCCGACGATGCCAGCGCCCACCACCACGGCCGATGAGATCGCGGTCATGCTTCGACCGCGTTGCCCGGGGCGTCTTGCGGGCGATCGATGGTGTGATAGACCCGTCCGAGGGCGGCCAATCCAATCACCGAATAAATGCAGGACGTGAGACTCAATGCGTCCGCCAGCGCATGCGGCCCGCTGAACAACGCCTGGCTGAGTGCGGCAACGATGGTCGGCCCCAGACCGGCTGCGACGAGCCCGATGGCGAAGAATTGCAAACCGCTGATACTGCCCATGCTGTCCGCGGGCGTGATGCTCGCCGTGACGGCCGCATTGATCGGAAAAACGGTGCCGCTCACCAACGTGAGACTGGCGAAGCCCATCCAGAACACCCGCAGTGTCGGAGCAAGCGGAGCGGTGCTTGCCGCGACGCCGACGAGCGCCGTCGCAACGAGCCCCACGAGAACCACCCCGCGCACGCCGCTGCGCGCGGCCGAGTAATCGATCAAATGACCGACAACCCACAGACCCAGGGGCGGAAGCGTAAGCATCATCAATCCCACAGACGTGCCGAGCTGTGCGTAGGACAGATGCCAGCTGCGGCCGATCATGGCGGCAACCCACGCCGCGTAACTCAGGCTCAACAAAGTCATGCTCAGCTGAAACACGAGCAACGGGACAAAAACGCTCGAGCGCCGGCGAACCAGCTGGAGCGCGTCGCGGATGTCTGGGGCGCAAGCTGTGGAACTGTGCGCGTTCCGCGCAGGCTCACGGATCCATAAAAGCAGCAACGGTGCCGGCAAGCCCAGAAGACCGACGCAGATCAGCACGATCTGCCAGGGTTGCGCGTGGCCGAAGACCGGCAGGCGATCGATTCCCGATCTTTCGATGAGGCCGATCGAGAGTCCCCCGATGATGAGCGCAAGCGCCGAGCCGCCCATCAGTCCCATTGCCTGAACCGCGAACCCGCGTCCCCGCCGCTCGGGCGCCAAGGCGGAACGCAGCATGGAGAGCGCACCGGGCTGAATCACGCTCTCGCCGAATCCCACGCCAACGCGACACAGAAATAACCGGGCGAAGGACCCCGCCATTCCGCACGCGGTCGTGCACATCGCCCAGATCAGCGCCCCGCAGGCAATCAACCCCCGCCGGCTGATGCGATCGGCGAGAAAGCCGGCCGGCAGCGTGAAAAGCGTGTTCGATACGGCGAAGGCCGCGCCGACGACGAGGCTGATCTCAACATCGGTGATATGGAGCGCCGCCCGGATGGGATTCACGAGCAGGGTGATGACCTGCCGATCGATCGCACCGAGCGAGGTCATGACGAGCAGTACGATGACCAGACGCCATTGCCGCCCGGCACTTCCCGCGTACCACTCGCCCGGCTCCGCCGAGTCGGCTGCTGGCGCGATCGCCGACCGCCGCGTCAAACCTTCGAGCATACGATTCGTCCGGCGCATTCTCCGAAACCGATCGGTACGTGACCCTCCTTGAACGCGCGGCCCCGGATGGTGAGCTCGTCACCATCCTCGAGCCACATCCGCCGTTCGCCGCCCGGCAAGTCGAGCGACTTCGTGGCGCGCTGGTTGATTTCGGCGAGGCAGGCACGCCCCTCAGGCTCCGGACCCGACACGGTTCCGCTCGCGATGAGATCGCCGGGCTGCATGTTGCAGCCGTTGCTCGTGTGATGCGCGAGCATCTGCGCGAAAGTCCAATACAGATGACTCAAGTTCGTCTGCACGATGCGTGCGGGCGGAAGTCCTTTGCTTCGCATGTCTGCCGTCTGCAGGTACGCCATGAGCGCGATGCTCAACCCCCCGGCTCGCGCATCGCGCTCGCTGTCGAGATGTGCGGGCACCGGCGGCTCGCTGGCGCGACGGACGGGTCGAGCGCTGCGAAACGGAGCGAGCGCCTCGTCGGTTACAATCCAGGGAGAAATAGTGGTGAGAAAGCTCTTGCCGAGGAAGGGCCCGAGGCCCCCCATCTCGAGCATCTGAATGCCACGCGCGGACCAGTCGTTGAGCAAGCCATAACCGAATAGCCGGTCCGCTGCTTGATCCACGGCGAGCGAGTCGCCCAGCGTATTGCCCTGGCCGACATAAGCGGCAAATTCGAGCTCGAAGTCGAGCCGCGGCTCGAGGCCGAATCGCACTTCAGCGTCCGCCACCGGCGAACCGGCCGAGGGGGCGCCGGCTGTCCATTGGCCGCGGGGCCGAGTCACCACGAACCCGCTCGGTCTGATCGAGGATGCGCGCCCGTTGTAGCCGATCGGGAACCGAAAGAAAATCGAGGCGGGCTCGCCGCCGCGCATTCCGCCCATGTGCGTATACGAGCAGGAGAAGTCGGTGTAGCCGGCGATCGTCGCCGGAAGTTCCGGCCGAACGGATTGCGCCGGGAGCAAAAGGTCCGACGCGCGAGCTCTCAAGAGCTCGGAATCCGGTCCGCCGATGCGTAGCAGATCTGAAAGCCGCGCCCGGAGCGACGAAACGATCGGGCAAGGTAGCGACATGAGCGGATTGAGCGTCGCCCCACAAGCCGCTTCCGCGGCCTTTGCCGCTTCCCCGCTGAAGAGGCCTGCGGCCAGAACGGCGGGAAGATCGACGATACGATCGCCGATGGCTACCCCGCCCCGCGGGGGCTCGTCGCCTCGGGGCCCGGCAGCGATTCGCTGGAAGATGCCGAACGGCAGATTTTGAATCGGGAAGTCGCAATCGGAGCGGTTTGCCGCTTCGAGCCAGCTGCGCCGAGATGGATCGTGCGTCTCATTGAGCTCGTGCATGGCTTTCTCTCCTCAAGCGCGTCCCTTATCGGGGCGTGCGCTTGCGAATGCCGTCGATGACGTATTCGCGCAGAAAACCTTCATACCGGCGGCTTATCTCCTGCGGATCGAAGCCTCTGCCGAATGCGACCTCCAGGATGGGTCCGCCCGTGACGAAGAACTCGCACATGCCGATGATCGCGAGATACAGGAAGACGCCATCGAAGGCGCGGGCAGCCCCGCACCGCGCCGTCGCAGCGGCCATGCCCCGATACTCCCCGACGGCCCGTACGGTGAACGACCGGAAGAACTCCTGCGCGTCCTTCGTCGACGATTGCACCACTTCGTCGATCATGAGCCGGTGGAAGTAGGGATGCTCGATCTGGAATCTCAAAAGGACCACGGCCATCTCCCGGATGCGCAACTCCGGTTCGTCGGCAAAGCGCGACTCGACCACGCTGAGTCGAGTCCTCAAGATCCCGAACAGGTGTCGCGCCGCGGCAAGCAGGACGCTCGAACGATCCGTGAAGTAGTAGCGGATGAGCGAGCGGTCGATGCCGGCGTGGCGTGCAAGGCCGATGAGGGAGAGCTCGCGCGGCGCGACGTGGCGCAAGAGCTCGCAGGCCTTGAGCACGATCGTGTCCGAGCCGACGCTCAACTCGGAACGACCAGGACGGCCCGGCGTGCGACGGCGTCGGGCTGTGCTCGCGCGGGGTGCGACCCGCCTTTCTCGTGTCGCCCGCTCGATCGGCGCTGGGCGCTTCGCCCGTGCTGTTTGCTTGGAAGCTCCGGGTGTCCTCATGTGTTGATCTCACTGGCGCGTTATATAGGTTGAGCGATCGCCCGGCCGAGCGCCGCCGAGACCGCCTGATGTTCGCCCACACTAGCGTGGGCGATCTCGAGGTCGCCGAGCCGGGCAGACCCCTCCACCACGGCACGGCAGCGCTCGAACCGCCGCTGCATGAACCGGCCTAGCGCGGCATCGAGCGACGACTCCCGCTCGAGCTCATCGGCGAGCACGACTCCGTCCTCGACCGCGAGACCGCAGCCGTACGCCGCATGCGGCGTGGTCGCGTGCGCGGCATCGCCCATCAGGACGACACGTCCGCGATGCCAGGGCGCGGGGAGCAGAAGCGCCTCGAGCGGCCGATAGTTGATACGGGACTCGGCGCCGAGGCTGGCACGCAGCTCGCGCCAGATACCCCCAAACGGGGCGAGACGCTGCGCGAGCAGCTCGGGCCAGTTCGCCTCGGGCATGCGCCGATTGTCGGGCACGTGCTCGAGCAGGAACATATACATCTCGTCTCGGGAGACGGGATTGAGCCCCGCCTTGTGATGCGTATCCATGTACATTTGAACGCAGTCGAGCCCCGCAGGCCGCGGGAATACCGCTCGCCAGCACCCCTGCCCCGTGAAGCGCGGCTTCGGAGCCTCGGGAAACACCTGCTCTCGAGTTTGCGAGTGCAGTCCGTCGGCGCCGACCACGAGCTCATAGCGCCGTTCCTCGTTGTCCGTTGTTCTGACGAGGACACCTGACTCCTCATCGTGAAGCGAGGCAACCGTCACGCCGAGTCGGACCCGCGCGCCCGCCGAATGCGTCGCGCTCGCGAGGATGCTGTGAAGAACAGGCCGAAGAATTCCTCCGCCCAGCGGCAAGCCAGTCGGATCGCGCGGTGGGACGGCGCGATGCACGAGCTTCCCATCGATGTCATAGAGCTCGAAGCCTGCGTGGAAGTGGCCTTCGATCCCCATGCGTTCGAGCACGCCCAACCGGTTGAAGGCGGACAGGCTCGCCCCGTTCAGCGAAAGTCCTGCGCCGACGGCTCGCCAATCCGGATCTCTATCAATGAGATCGACTTCGACACCGATGCGCCGCAGACACATCGCAAGCGCCATCCCGCTCGATCCGCCGCCGACGATCAGGACATTCTCTACGGCAGCCATTTCTTCGATTCTCCGCTCACGTCGTGTTAGGTCGCCGGCTCGCCGGAGCCAGCGGCGTGAAGCTCGAGCAACCTTGTCACGACGCTCGGCGTGCGGGCGCGCGCCATTCCGCATTCTGTCGCGATTCCGAACGACGGTACATGCCGGGCAGCCGCCGCGATCCGAGCGTTCAGTCCCTGGATCCCGTCGCGCGCATGCACGACGCCGAGAAAGAGCTCGGTGCCGGGACGAAGCTTCAGGCCCTCCAGCGGCCGGAAGAACTCGTCGTCCGTGCGGTCGACCGGCACCGGCGCATGGATATAGGTAATCGGGCGTTCGACGTTCGCGTCGATGGCGTTCGCGAGCTCGACGATGGCGCTCGCATCCTTGGGATTGAAGAAATGCTTCGCATCGAGATCGCCATAGCAGAGGTGGTATCCGAGCTCTGCATCCTCGGGGACCGCTTCGGAGATACGCTTGAGATGTCTGACGATCTCGGTCCGCGGGTCCCCGGGCAAGTTCCAGCGGAAGTACCCGCTTCCATCCCAGATCACCATTTCAAAGCACACGTCCCACTGGATGGCGAGCTCCTTGTGCGGGATGCGCTCGCAGATGCGCTGCAACTCGCGCAGCATGGCCTGGGTATAGGCCTCGAAGGCGATCGGGAGCACTTCAGGGACGAATTGGCCCCACACGACTGCGTAGGGCGTGGGGAGCGATACCTGAAAACGCACCCCCTGCGGCAGGTCTCCACGCGCCTTTGCTTCGAGGAAATCCTGATACGACGCCCGCGCCTCCAGCGCGTAGCCCAGCTCATCGAACCGCACCTCTTCCGGATGTACTCCGTCGGCGAGCCTCAGCGGGCCGAAGATCTGTCCCGGCTGCTGCGGAGCCATTGCGAGCTGGAAAAAAGGACAAGCTCTAAGGAGCGGAATTTGCCAGCTGATCCATAGCCTTCTGCCCCCCGGCTCACCGTCCGGAATGCGCTGTAAGCGCCTCCCGAGTATGCGGCCACAGGTGTGGAAGACATCCGCTCCGCTTGGCAGGCCGATGCTTCCAACCAAGTGCACGTGCTGCGGTATGTAGGTCATCGATCGCTCCGGGACTAATTCCCAGAGTAGCGCAATAATCGTATGATGGCCACGGGCGCGCGTCGCGGCCCGAGTCGGCGAACGCGCGCTCGCCTACGGCAATGGGGATGCGGCATGAGCCAGTGGCCTTTCACTCACGGATTGCATGACCTCGGCAGCGGCTGTTTCGCTTATCTGCAACCCGACGGCACTTGGGGCTGGAGCAATGCAGGGCTGATCGAGAGCCGCGGCGAGACGCTGCTCATCGATACGCTGATGGGCCTCGACATCACGCGTGCCATGCTCGAGGAGATGCAGCGCAAAGTTCCCGCTGCGGCCCGGATCGGCAAGCTCGTGAACACGCATGCCAATCCCGACCACGTGCTTGGCAACGAGCTCGTCCGCGGCGCAGAGATCATCTCGGGGAAGGCTGCAGCGGAAGAAATCTCCCGTATGAACCCGGCGGCTTTCGAGCGCATGGCGCGCGATTGGCAGCAGATGGGCGACGGGGGGGAGTTCTTCCACGAAACCATGGGCCGCCAGTTCGACTTTTCCGGCGTGACGATCGTGCCGCCGAACCGAACCTTCGAGCGCGAGTTGACGCTGCGCGTCGGTGACAAAGAGGTGCATCTGGTCGATCTCGGCCCGGCTCACACGCGCTCGGACACCATCGTGCACGTGCCTGCCGATCGAACCGTGTTCACCGGAGACATCTTGTTCAGCGAGGCGAGTCCGATCATGTGGGCGGGGCCGGTGCAGAACTGGATCCACGCCTGCGATTACCTGCTCGGGCTAGAGCTCGAGACGATCGTCCCCGGGCACGGCCCGATCACCGACAAGTCCGGGGTGAGAGCGCAGAAGCACTACTTCGAATATCTGCTGCTCGAAGCACGGCGCCGCTACGAGGCGCGCCTCGGTTGGGAAGAGGCGGCCGCCGACATCGCGCTGCGCGAGTTCGCGCACTGGCCGGACGCCGAACGGATCGTGGCCAATGTCTACGCGCTTTATCGCGAGTTCGGCGCGCAGATGCCTGCGGCATCCGCCCCGGAGCTCTTCGGCGCCATGGGCCGCTGGCGCCGCGGGCGACTCGCTGGCGGAAGAACGGGAGACGCCTGATGTCAGAGGTCATGATCTGCACTGCGCCCTCGACCACTCCCGAATCGGCGGCTCCCGTTCGCCTAAGCCGAGGCGGCACGACGAAGGTCATCGACATCCACGCGCATCTGGGTATTCCAGCAGCCGAGGCAATGCTTCGGCCGTACGCCGCGCAGGCGCCGGCGATGGGATTCAGCTCTCCGGACAGCGACGCTGTGAACCGGGAGCTGTTCGCGCGAATTGGAAGGAAGCTGAGCTCGCTCGATGAGCGCCTCGTGGAGATGGACGCGACGGGCATCGATATCCAAGCCCTCTCCCCTTTGCCGGGCCAGACGATCTATGCGGCACCCGCCGATGTGGGACGGGAGGCCGCGCGCATCATTAACGATGGCATCGCAGCCGCCGTTGCACGGCGACCCGACCGGTTCGTCGGGATGGGCGTCATCCCGCTGCAGTCACCAGAGCTCGCCACCGCCGAGATGAAACGCTGCACGAAGGAGCTCGGTCTACGAGGCATCGAGATCTCCTCGCATGTGAACGGTCGCGAACTCTCCGACCCTGATTTCCGCCCCGTATTCGCCGCCGCCGCGGAGATGGGTGTATTGATTTTTCTGCACCCGCTCGGCTTCACGCATGGCGAGCGGCTCCGCGATCACTACCTCAACAACTTGCTCGGCAATCCGATCGACTCCACGATTGCGGTCGCCCACCTGATCTTCGATGGCGTACTGGAGCAGCTCCCCGGACTGAAGGTGTGCGTTGCTCACGGTGGTGGCTACGCGGCGACGTACTGGGGCCGGCTCGATCACGCCTGGCGGGTTCGTCCGGACTGCCGGCGGCATATCTCCGGGCCGCCGAGCCAGTACCTGCGCAGGCTCTACTTCGACACGCTCGTCTTTGACCAGGCACAGCTGCGCTTCCTGATTGAGACCTATGGCGCAGACCATCTCTGCCTCGGGACCGACTATCCCTTCGACATGTCCGAACCGGACCCAATCGGGTTCCATGCGCAGCTGTCCGAATCCGACCGAGACAAGATCCTGGGCGCAACGGCAGCCAAACTTTTGGGGTTGTCGTGAGTACGGCAGTGGCCCAAGTGTTTCGGCTCGGCTCGTTCGCCGCCGCGGGAGAGCCTCCGTTCGCGGGCCTGGTACTCGGCGAGCAGGTTTACGCGGTCCACGGGCTTCGAGGACTCGAGCGCAAGCTGGGGTTGCACTTGCACGGCGTTCATTCGGTGCTCGGCCTGCTCGATCGCTGGGACGACAATCTTCCGGCGCTGCGCACGATCGCTCGGGAGCTCGCGGCCGGGAGCTCGATGACGGGCACCGCGCTCTCACAACTTCGCACCCACGCACCGCTCGTGCCGCGACAGATCTTTCAAGCGGGTGCCAACTACCACAAGCACGTCGTCGATCTGATCGTGGACGGTGCGGTTGCGCGCGATTCGACCACCGACCGGGACCAGGTCCGCGCGAATGCGGCGGAGATGATGCGCAAGCGCGCCCAGAGTGGCAAGCCGTTCGTCTTCATGGGGCTCGCATCGAGTCTCACGGGCCCGCACGACCCGATCGTGGTCCCGTACAACGTCCGTCAGCCGGACTGGGAGCTGGAGCTCGCGGCGGTGATCGGCCGGCCGGCGCGGCGTGTCGCTCGCATCGAGGCGCTCGATTACGTGGCCGGCTATACCATCGCGAACGACATCACCGTGCGCGAGCACGTTGCGCGTCCGGACGTTCCACAGATGGGCATGGATTGGGTGGCGAGCAAGGGAACGCCCACTTTTTTACCGATCGGCCCATACCTGACACCCGCGGAGTTCGTCGGCGACCCGCAGCAGCTGCGGATTACCTTGAAGCTCAACGGACAGGTCATGCAGGACGAATCGACCGCCGATATGATCTTCTCGGTTGCCCGGATCATCGAGTTCATTTCGGCGCACGTGCAGTTGCTTCCTGGCGATCTCGTGCTCACCGGCTCGCCTTCCGGGAATGGCACGCATTACAATCGATTCATCGGCGAGGGGGACCTGCTCGAGGGAGACGTGACAGGGCTTGGTCAGCTGCGCAATCCCTGCATCCTCGAGCGCAAGCCGACTGCGTGAGCGCGCGACTACGCGGGCGGCGGCTTCCACAGGCCGGGATCGAGCGCAGGCGCTCCGAGCTTTTGCGGTCCGCCACCGTAAAGTGATCCGGTGCCCCACTGATCGGTGATCTCGGGCGATGGCTTGTAGACCGTCGGTTTCCAGGACGCCTCGTCGATTCGCTGGACCTCCGCGGTGTACTCCAGCACGTTCCCTGAGGGTGCGAGAAAGTACGAGAAGCAATTATTCCCTGCCGTATGTCGACCCGGCCCCCAGCCGAGCACGACTCCCTCTTTGACCAGCCGGCTGGTGCCACGCATCATCTCATCAAGATCGCGCATCTCGAACGCGACGTGATTGAGGCACGCCGGCCCGGGAAGGAATGCGAGGCAATGATGCAGCGAGTTGCAGCGCAGGAAGCACATGAACTCGCCGAGCCAGTCGCTCACGCGAAATCCGAGATTCCTTTCATAGAATGCGACCGACTGCTTGATGTCGGGGGTGTGCAGCACGACATGCGTCAAGGCCGCCGGAATGGATTCCCCGTGACCGAGCGCGCGGGGCGAGCGCTCGGCGACGCCGCTCGATATCTCCACCGTCCGGCCGTCCACGTCGAAGAACCGGAACCCGTAGCCGCCGCCGGGTCCCGCGAGCTGATGCGGCTCGGAGAGAAGCTTCACACCGGATTCGGCCAACCGTTGCGCCTTTGCGTTCACCGCCGATTCGTTCGCCACGGCGAAAGCGATGAGATCGAGCCGTCTTTCCTCCGCGGCGCGCACTCGGTACACGTAGGCGTTCGGAGAGCTCGCGGCCGCGAAATACGCCGTCTCGCCATCGAGTCCCACCTCCGACAGCCCCCAGACATTGGCCACCCAGCTTCGCTCGCCGCGAAAATCGGGCACGCCGACCGCGACATACCTGAGATGCACGATGTCAGCTGCGCTCACGATCCGGGCTCTCCGTCGGCAATTCACTCGATGACGGAACAGACTAGCGCGCCAGGACCCGCGCGGGAAATGAAATACAATGATGCGTCGGCATCGGGCCGACCCATGCACTGCCGCACTGGGCCGTGCGCCCGGGAAGCTCAGCCCTGCACCCCACCACAGCGACAGCCCCGCAGCCGCGGCTCACTGACGAGTGTCCTCAGTGCTCAGGTCCGGCGGCACGACAAGCATGCAGTCCTGCGCTCTTTGAGTCTTGGCTGCCGCTACGCTGGAGTTAGCTTGATGAGCCGGATCGCAGGGCCGTTTCCGACTCGGAGCGGCCTCGCATGCTGCGTTCGCGTCGGGCTCGCAAGGCATTCGCTGCTTGCGCTGCGATCTATCGGCAAAACTCTGCAGGTGCTTCACGGATCGTCTCGCACGAGATCACTAGAGGCGTCACTACTCAGCGAGCGTCCTGCACTGCCGCGAGCTTCTCGTGCATAGCGCTAGGTATGAAGCGGAAGTAGGCCTTTTCTATCATCGCGAGACTTGTGCCCGTCTGAGCAGCCACGGTCAGCGGGTCAACGCCGTGCAGCTGGAGCAGTTCGCTGATGCGAGCATGCCGGAAACTGTACGTCCCGGCGCTATTCGGCACCCGCGACTTCCCGCGTGCCTTCTGTTCACCTTCGTCGGCCGCCGCTCGAAATTCGCGCGCCCAGATGTGCCGGCGCCACGGCTGCTCGCCGTCTTCCGTAAAGATTGGCGTGCCCGGCAACTTGCCCCCCGTCTGTCGCTCGAAGAATTTGACGCCGTCTGCTGAGAGTACGACCAGACGGGCACGCAACTTGGGGGGACGACCTTTGCGATGGGCAAGGCGTATCGACTTTCCGTCGAAACTGCTCACGACCGCGGCCGCCAGCTCCTTGGGGCGGGCGCCCGTCAACTCCAAGCCTCGGAAGAATGCCGCAGCAGGAGGTGAAGCCTCGCCGATTAGCGCCTTGCGTTGATCGGCGGAGAGAAACACGGCCGTTTCTCCCTCATCCTCGATGTCATCCGACAGCGCCGCCACCTTCCATGCCGCTGGATTTCCGACGTGGCCCAGGTCGATGGCGCAGTTGAGCCCGGCGCGCACGGCGCGTGTGTAACGGTTCACGGTGCGTGGCGTCCTGCCCGGACGGACTCGATCGCGCCACTCGCGGAAGTCCTGTTTCGTCACCTTTTCGAGTTCCAGTTCGGCAAACGGATCGTTGTACACGGCAGCCTTGAATCGCCACTGCGCCTCGCGGGCCGCATCCGGGCGTCCCTCCCGGCGCAAGTGCGTCAGATAGGTCTCAAGCGCTGCCCTGACGCTCGAGCGGACCGCACGGCGCACGGCTGTCGCACCCAGTTGTCAATGCACTGCTCCGCGGCGCGCTTCGCGTCATCGAATTCTTGGACACGAGGGAATGGGATGTGGTGCTGCACACCCTCCCGATCTCGGAATCGAGCGCCCCATGTGTTCGGTCCCCGCCGGAATGTGAGGTAAGCGCCCTCGGCGAGCCGCTGGGTATAGGGCCAGTCGCGGGCGGGCAGTCGCTCGCGCTCGCGCTTTCGTGACAGGTCAGCCATAGGCTGTAAATACCCCGCGTGAAACGGCGTGAAAAGCTTATAGCAGACTAGCAGGACAGCCGTGAAGAAAAGGCCTATATTTTTCAGCATTATATCAGAATGGGATGGACAACCCTGGATCCGATTGCGTTCCTCTCAAGGCTGTAACACGGGTTCGAATCCCGTAGGGAGCGCCACGTAGAGTCGAGGACTGGCGCGGTAAGTCCTTGATGGGCCCCCGTTTCCAGTCCCCGCTCATCGAACCGGACATGCGGATCTCCCGCATCCGGCTCTCGGACAAGACCTCATGCGTTCGCCCACGGACGGGTCTGGCGTCAAGGCGCCGCAGCCGCACGAGACCCAGCCGGGTAATAGAAATACCCGTCGGGAAAGCGTGTCGTACCCGCTATTCCTCACCTTGTGCTTGTGGCACAGCCACCGGCGCAGCCGACGGTTCGTGTAATGGTCCAGCGTCCGATAGCTCTTGCTGACGGGGCCGAGGCAGAAATACCCCGCCCAGCCCTGCAACAGCCCGCGATTGATACGCTGCACGATCAGGTCTCGTTTCGAGCAGGCCGGTACGCAGATCCGTCTCTGCGTCGCAGCTCGCTCGATGAGCCTCGGCGAATGCTCTTTCGCGAAGGTCGGGTGCCCAGATAGGCACGACCGCTCTTCGGTGAGTAGCATCGCCCGAAGGTGTAGCCCAGGAAGTCGAACCTCTCACTCCGGCACGCAGCACACACGAGTCTTCTCCTCGTTCACCGTCAGCTTCAGCTGCGCCATCAGTGACCGCATCGCCGTCGAGAGCTTGCGTCGCCGTTGCCTTTGCAGCAAATGACCAGATCGTCAGCGTAGGTGACGATGTGCGCCTTGAAGCGCTGCTTCAAAACCCTTCCGCTTCCACCCCAGCACGAACCGTCGCATGTACAGGTTCGCGAGCAGTGGCGAAAGTGGCGAACCCTGTGGGATACCGCGCTTCTCATCGCGATGCCGGGTCGTGCGCTTCTTTCTACCCCGCTCGTCGGTCTCCTCGACCGGCGCTTCGAGCCACATCTTGATCAGATGCAGCACGTGCCGATCGACGACCCGCCGTGCCACTGACTTCATCAGTTCGGCGTGCGGGATCGAGTCGAAGTACGCCGGCGAGATCCGCGTCGACGACCTGCGTATGACCGGTCTTCAGCAGGCTGTGCACCTGCCGGATCGCATCGTAGCGCGTTTCGATCCGGCACGATAAGCGTGTTGCTCCGGCTGGCAGGTCGGCCTCAAAGATCGGGCCTAAGCACCAGCACCGCCGCCATCTGCACCACCCGATCACGGATCGTCGGGATCGCCCAACGGGCCGCAGCTTGCCGTCGGGCTTTGGGTATATACACTCGGCGGACCGCTTGCGGCTGATACGTCTTTCTCCTTGAGCTCCTTCGCCAGTTCCCCGAGCCAGCGTTCTACCCCGTACGCTTCGATGTCCTCGAAACGTCTCGCCATCCACCCCCGGCGCACCGTGCGTTCGCACGGCAGCACTGGTAGGCATGATCGCAGCACATCCTCTCGGTACAGCTTGTCGTACAGAGCATAGAACCGATAGCTCGGCGTCTTCCTTCGCTTTGGCATGTAGCGCCGTCTGTAGCTTCTGAACACTCGGCGGAGTTGTTAGGTTCGCCCAATCTCCCGTTCCTCGCTACTTCTTACGCTCATCTTGAACTGAGGCTCCTTCCCTCCACCGGCATTACCCGGCTTCAGCGGTACTACGGGCCTCTCCGTCACCCCTTACGGCCCAGCCTGTCCCTCGCGGGTCGTCCGGTTGCTCGTTCACGTCTCGTTCACGGCATAGGGCTTCCCGTGTTGCTACCGATCTTCCTGCGCATGACATGCCATCGCCAATACCCCGGCGGAATCGGCCGGGTGCGTTTGTCGCTCGCTTCCCCAGACGATGACAGCCTTCCCCGAGATTCTGATCGGGTCGGCTTCCGCATTACTCTTTTCGAGGCTTGCTCAGCGTTCACTCACGTTACGGCCTGCCAGCTCGCCAGATCGCCTTACGTGACCCTTTACACCGAAGGCTTCAGCCGCTTCGTTACCTCCACGGCTGCTCCGATTACTACCGGCTGGAGCGACAGTTGCCGGGTGGGACTCGCACCCCCACTGGAAGACCGTGCCTTTGCACGGCGCACAGAATCAATGAGTTACGAGAAGACCAGGGCACCGAAAGCGGGGTCGCCTCAAGTTTCGTCATATTGGCTACCGGGCTGCTTGTCGTGATCGCGGCGCCTCAGTCTGTCGCCGGAGAACCGATACGCTTGCTACCTCTGAAGTTCCACAGACATTCTGTCTGTCGCACTTTCTTGGATCTTTAGCCCGGCAAGACTTTGCATCACAGGCGATCTGGCAGCGCCAGACCGATGAATTCCAACGTGATACTCCCTTCAAAGAGCGCCCAAATGTGTGCGCCGCACGCCTGGTCTTGCATGGGCGCGCGATAAAACGCGACATATGAATTTTTGGCCTTGCGGAAGGCTCTCGTAACCGCAGCGCCCACCATTTTGTCTGTCAGCTCAGACGGTGGTCGCTCCCATTCAACGGCCCGCGGCTGAACAGCTGCTAGAGCGCCAATACCAGCCGGAGCCCTGCTTCGACACTCCGCAGCGCCTCCGCTGATATTCGGCCGACCCGCGAAGTCAGCAGTCGCTTGTCGAGAGTGATCAGTTGCGAGACATTCACGACGGAGTCTCGCGTAAGCCCGCTCGCCCGACGAGTCAAGCGGAGATTCCCCGGTGCCGCCGCAAGACGCAGATTAGCAGTGAGGACCGCGCAGATCGTGGTGGCAATTGCACTCTCGTTGAAATCGTTGGCTTGCACCACGAGGACCGGGCGGCGGAAGCCCGGTCCGGACCCTGACGGGTCACCGAGCGAGGCCCACCAGATATCCCCGACGCACTACCACTCCTCTTTGGGCAGCGATCGCGCCTGCATCTCTCCAAGCGCGGGATCGAGGCGCGAACCGTTCGGGTCAGCGGCGTACACCGAATCGAGCAGTTCACGCACGCCCAAGAACCGCTCCCCCTTGACGAATTCAGCGACGGCTCTGGCGTATAGCTCGCTGCGCGACATACCACGGCGCCGGGCGAGGCGTTCGGCTTCTTCGAATATCTCATCTGGCAGGGAGATCGCTGTCTTCATTGTCTGTAGTATAACTTTGGTTATACCACAGGCTCAACACTGAACGCGATTCGCCCTCTCAAGGCTGTAACACGGGTTCGAATCCCGTAGGGAGCGCCAAATAGATCAGGTTTATCAGTAGATTACGCGGACAGGGGGGTCCGCGCGGCGGGGCATGCTGTCCCCGGGATGACCATCAATCACGCTTTTGTGTGCCAAGGGCCTTTCGGAACTGTTCGGACTGCCGGCGGACTCCTTCGGAGATTCGGGAGATCACGATCTCCGGAAAGGCGCGCGGAAGCTTGATTCGATCGAAGGCGCGCGGCGCCGCCTCCACGAGTGACTGCATTCGATCCCACAACTCCGCCCCGCCAATGCGGATTCCAAGTGCTTGCCAATGTCGAGCCTGGATTTCGAGCATCCTGTAGTGCTGATTCTTTCCAGCGACGGCCATCGCTAGCTTCGCATCCTGTATGGGCAGGTGATGGGCACCTTTTCCAATCACTGGCCAAGCTGACAGTACGTCATAGAGCGGTGTCATTTCGAAAGCGCCGCCCGCCAAGTGGTGTATGGAAAAGTTCTTGGCGTGACCATCTGTAGCGGCGAGCAGCCAGAATGTCAGCTGCGCCAGAGCGAAGTCGGCTCGGTCGCGCTCGGAGCGTGTGCCCGTCGCGAGAATCTCCAGGATTTTCTCCATGGAAGGGCCACCGTCGCTCTCGTATCGCTCCGTCGGAGGTCGTCCCGTCGCCTGACACAAGTCCTCTTGTGGTAAGCGGGCGATCCACGCGCCTTCTCCGGGGGAGTATCGGCGCCTTTCCACAAGGCCAGCGTCCACACCCACCCATCGACGATCGAAGCGCCTGACGACGAGTGCCTTCTGTTCACCGAATTGAGCCATTTCCGTATGCGCGACCGGAAGGCCGAGCTGTTGAAGCAATTGGGAGCAGAGCCATTCGTTCTCGACCGAGTTTGAAAAATCACCTTGAAAGTTTCCGATGGCGCCGAGCGGTAACTTGAGGATATGCGTCGTCGGCGTTGCCTTGCGCGGTCGGTACCAACTTCCGCCCATCCTAAGCAGAGCCGTTTTCTCCTGCGCTCCGGCGATTGAAATTCGAAAGTGGTCGTCATTTTCCGAGCGCATTCCGGATGGCGGCGCCGCAACAGCTCGCAGTTCCCGCTCTACATCTGCCGTGGAGAGTGGCGTAGCGTCGATCTTGTTCCAGCCCTCGGGCGTTTGATCGGGGGGCAGCAATTGAACTGCACCCACACAGTCGCGACCGATTTCCTCCAGCAGGTCGAAGGCATCGGTCGATTTGAGTCTGTACCGATCTCGAATGCGGCGGCGGATATCGGGATTGTCCGGGAGGAGATTGTCGAAGTAGTGGTCGACGACGTTTCCCCGGATTTCACGATCGGAAGTGATGGGCAATGACAACGAGAGCGCCCGAGCATGAGAGGATCGGGTCCACGACTCTGCATAACGAAGGATTGGGGTACCCGTTCGGCTGGTCGTCCACTCGCCGACGAGCTCGCCATTCATCCAGACGTTCAGGCTTGCCATCGGACTACCAAGTGCCTTCGTTGCTCCGCGGCGGCGGCTTTGTGTCCTTGCCTTTATCTGGAATCCGAAGGACGAGGCGCGCGTCCAGGAGCGCCAGGATTCGCATGACCTGACCGATGCTTACGGCATCGGGGTCTTTCTCGATCGTGGCAATCCGTCTCTGGCTCAGGCCTAGCCTTGAGCCCAGTGCGGACTGAGTCAGTCGCCGGGAGCGCCGGAGCGAACGCAGATAGGCCGCGAGCTGGCCTGGGGTTAACAGGGGATAGTCCATTGGCAGTTTAGCCCTTTAAAGCTCTGTGTGGATTTTAGCCCTTAAATGGGCTAAAAGCAACATAGCCCTTTAAAGAGCTGAAGCCTCTCCACCACGTCCGAGGCTTCCTGGGTCTTGAGTGTCAGACGCCAATCCGCCCTACGAACTCAGTCAGTAACCGATTTACTTTCTCCGGCTGTTCCTCCGGCACAGAGTGCCCGGCGCCGTCGACCAGATGAACCCCGACGAGCTGGGAGCAGGCTTCGCGCATGGATTCGAACGCGCCGGGAGTTTGCCGTACGCCCCAGTCACGCGCGCCGCCGATGAAGAGCGCTGGGACGTCGATCTGGCGTCCCGCGAAGGGGTTGAGTTCCGCCGCGTATGCCCGATCCGTCAGCACGCGATAGGCATTGAGGCCGCCCTGAAAGCCCGTCCGAGTATATTCATCGGCGTAGACCCGCAGATCAGCCTCGGTCATCCAGCGGCATGCGGCGATCTGTTCTCGGGTGGGCATCGCCGTTGCCATGGTCTCGGCGATTCCTTTGTCGAGATCCATCACGTAGTAAATCGGGAGCTTGGCGAACTCCGCAGCCGATGAGGCCTTGAGTGCGAACGGATGATTGCCGGGCCACTCCGCACTCTTGAAGTAATACATGGCGCGCAGGAGATCGTGCACCCCTTGGGGTGCGTGCCACATGTTCTCGTTCGCTTCGCGGCTGGCCGAATACTCAACGTAATGCTTTCGCGGTCTCGGAAGCGCGGCCAAATCCCGATCGATGTCCCCGCTCGGCGCCGCGGCAACCGGATGGCCGGCCGTATCGAGACGGAACGACGGCGTGGCGTAGAACGGATTGCTCATGCTCACCACAGATCGGAAGACATCGGGTCGCACCAACGCACACCACTGCGCGATCGGCGCGCCCCAGTCGTGCCCCACGACAGCGGCCACTTTTTCATACCCGAGCGCGCGCGTGAGTCCGAGGACGTCGCTCACTCGATTCAGTCTCGAATACGGAAAGAGATCGTCCTCGAACCGAACGGGCGTGGCGGCGGTGCATCCGTAACCGCGAAGGTCAGGCGCAATGGCGTGAAATCCCGCGCGGGCCATCGCCACCAAATGATGCCTCCAGGTATACGCCAGCTCCGGAAAGCCGTGCAGGAAGATGACGCAGCGCGTCCCGGGTTTCTCGAAGCCGGCCTCCAGAATGTGCATCGTCAGACCGTTATTGTTGTCGACGCGGCGCGATCGGATTGCGAGCGGCAGTGTCTCTTTGCCGTACTCGACGCGCTCGTTCCCAACTCCCTCGCCCGCCTCGACGCGGCCCAAGATGCCCGCTCCCACCGTGTGGGCGATCAGGGTTCCGGCGCTCATCTGCAACAGACGGCGGCGCGTCATGGGGGCGCGACCCGGCGTCGCAACGGGCATCTCGCAACTTGTGAAGGATTTCGCGTGCGCGTCGATCGAGTTCTCGACGACTCGGCGATCGCCTTCCGGGTATTGGTCTGTGAGAGCGCGATGACGCGGATCGCGTTCCAGTCATCACCGATCTTGAGCGTGCCGCTCATGCTCTCCCTCCACACAGTGCATGCGGTCAAGGATAAGGGTTTTCTACGGGCTCGGTGCTCAGGCACCGTTGACAGGCCAGGCGATTCGGTATCACAGTTGTTATAACGTTTCTCGGAGTGGACGACCCCAGGGCAACCGTCGTCAAAGTGCGAAAAGTCGGCAATTCCCTGGGCGTCATCCTGACGAAAGATGCGGTGGATGCACTCGGGGTCGCTGTGCACCGAAGTGGCGAGAGATCACGCTCTCAACGACGGAAACAAACGCACTGCACTACTCACGACGCGCGCATTTCTTTACTTGAATAGGCACGAACTCGAGCCGTCGCAGCCGGACGAGGTTGCGACACTCGTTGCGGTGGCTGAGGGCACGTTGTCCGAAGCGGGTCTTGCCGCCTGGTTACGCCAAAATTCAAGGCCACGGTCATGAAGCCAACGTCCTGGAGTTCAACGAGTTGAAGGGAGCCGACCGCGGTCAGGCCGAAACCTGCACCTTGGTGATCGGGCAGAAGAATTATTCCTCGTGGTCGATGCGCGCCTGGCTCTTACTGAAGATGCTGGGGATGCCATTCACCGAAGTGACAATTCCGCTTTATCGCACTGACTCACGGCAGGCGGTTCGTGCGTTGGGCGGACAGACCGGACTCGTGCCCGTGCTGATCGATCGCGGGACGCCGATCTGGGACACATTGGCCATCTTCGAGCATCTCTACGAGAGCTACCCAGCGGTATGGCCTGCTGACCGGTTCGATCGAGCCCGCGCGAGAAGCCTCGCCGGCGAGATTCATTCGTCGTTTAACGCGCTTCGCGCCGCGATGCCCGTCAACACGCGCGCACGAGGACGCCACGCAAAGCGAACCACGGAGGTTACGGCAGATATCGAACGTGTTGTGCAAGTCTGGGAACGATACCGAGGCGGCGCCCCATGGCTATTCGGCGCTTTTGGTGGGGCGGACATCATGTTCGCGCCGATTGCGACACGGTTCCAGACTTACGGCGTTCAGCTCAAAGGAGTGGCCAAAGAATATCTGGACCGACTGCTCGATCAACCGCTCGTTGCCGAATGGCTGCGCTTGGGTCAACAGGAAGTCGATGTCATCGAGATACTGGAGGTGGGCAGATGAGCATCGTCGGCCGGCTCGAGCGCCCTCATGATTTCCCGCTCCCGCCGTGTGACCTCCCGCGCCAGCGCCTCCCGGCGCAGTAGAGCGGCATACGCCGCCAGCTCCTCGAGCACGAGCAGGCGGCGCTGAAGATCGGCAACGGCGGTGAATCGGGTTGGCATGCGGGTGATCATCCCGGCAATCGGCGCCGAGCGCACGTGCCGAAAGTCACTAGAAGCCTGAGCCGCGAGATCCAGCTCGCCTTCAACCACGACGATCCAGATACTGCCGTGCCAGCTGCCTGAGCCGGGCACCGTCGAAGCTGGGGTCGTGTCCGGCGTGAATGACTCGCGCCGGCAGGTTCTCCAAGCGCCGCATGGTCATGAGGTAGTCCTCGATGCTGCTGCCAGGGAGCTCATCGAGCAGCGGCCCATCGTAGATCGCATCCCCGGAGAAGAGGATCTGACTCGATCCCTCCCAAAGGCCAATGCTGCCGGGAGAGTGACCGGGCAGATGCAACACCTCGAAAACCCGATCGCCGAGATCGATCACGTCACCTTCCTGCACGAGCCGGGTCGCGGGAGCCGGTGGGCAGGAAAACTCTCGCAGATTGAACTTCGCATGCGGCAGTGCCGTGATGAAGCAGCTGTCGACCTCGTAGCCCGCTTTCTCGAGCGAGGCGATGAATTCGACCGGATGCTCCGCGCGCAGCATGCTCCAGTTTTCCGATCGCCGGGTCAGCGTTCTCGCTTCGGCCTCATGGACGATGCGTTGCCGGAACTCATGCAGCGAACCGATATGGTCGAGGTGTGTGTGAGTTGCAGCAGCGATGAGGGGCTTCTCGAAAACCTCTTCGGCGGCGTCACGGAGACTCGCGATGCCCATACCCGTGTCGATCAACAAGTCACGCTCTCTTCCGCGCACATGCCAGATATTGCATTGCATGACGCGGATGACGTGCGGCTCCCAGATGCGGGTCACGCCGTCGGCGAGTCGCTCCCATTCAAACCATCGGTCCGCGATTCTGAGCGTCATTGCGGGGATTCTAGCGGGCCGTGACGACGTCCATGTTGGTGCCGGCGGTTTCCACTCTGCTCGATCCTGGGGCATGGGCTGTCTTGCCGGATCTGAGATCGATTGGCCGCTTCCGCTCGCATCGACTTGTTTCACATTGGAATCCCAATATAAAGCCTGCCCCTCGGGCAGTCCGGCACAGGCCTTGCACCGCGTCAGTCAATGTGCGTCTAGGGTTCCGGCTCACTGATTGAAGTGGGTGCTGGTCCGAGAGAGGCAGTCCAGGAGGCGCGATCGCGGCACGGCTCTTGGATACACGGCGGGACAAATAAGCCTCCCTCGTTTTTCCGGACCTCTAAGTTGTTAATCTTGACGACTTGGAGGCAAAGCGATGAAGACCCGGCGGAAGTTCACGGCGGAGTATAAAGCCGAGGCCGTGCGGTTGGTTTTGCAGGAGAAATTATCGGTTCCCGAGGCGGCTCGGCGGCTTGAGATTTCCGAGAAGACCCTCGCTAACTGGGTGCGCCGAGCTCGGCAGGGCCAGGCCTTGAACGGATCGCTCAATGTCGAGTCTCGCAAAGCACCCACGGTGAGCGAGCTGGAGATGGAAGTGAGCAAGCTGCGTGCAGAGAATGCACGACTGAAGCTCGAGAAGGAGATTTTAAAAAAAGCGACGGCCTTCTTCGTCAAGGAGTCGCAGTGAGATTCACAGCGATCGAGTCCTTGCGAGAGTGCTATCCAGTGTCGATGCTGTGCGAGCTGCTTGAGGTATCCCGCAGCGGCTATCACGAGTGGCGCGATCGGGAACCTTCGAACCGACAGCTCGCCAATGAGCGCCTGGTGAGCGAGATCCGGGTCCTGCACGCACAGAGCTTCGGCAGCTACGGCAGCCCGCGCATTCATGCCGCATTGAAGCGCCAGGGCCGCTCGATTGGCCGCGAGCGGGTGCGACGTTTAATGCGGGAAAATGAGATTATCGGACGGCATCGCAAGAAGCGATGCCGGACCACCGATTCGAACCACGCACTGCCGATCGCACCGAACCTGCTCGAGCAGAACTTCGCATGCGAGAAGCCCAATGAGGTCTGGCTCGCCGATATCAGTTACTTGCCTACCGATCAGGGCTTTTTGTACTTCGCCGGCATGAAGGATCTGTGCACGAAGAAGATCGTCGGCTGGTCGATGAGCTCGACGATCGATGCCGGCCTGGCTGTCGATGCCCTTACCATGGCCTACACCCGTCAGAAGCCGCCCTGTGCAGGGCTAATCGTGCACTCGGATCGGGGTAGTCAATATGCGAGTGCCGCGTTTCGCGACAAGCTTGAGGAGTACCGGATGTGCCAGAGCATGTCTCGACGGGGCAACTGCTACGACAACGCACCGATGGAGAGCTTCTTCTCGAGCCTGAAAGGCGAATATCTGGATCAGCAGCGCTTTGCAACGCACGCGGCGGCTCGAGCTGCTGTCTTCACTTACATAGAAACCTTTTACAATCCGACCCGGTTGCACTCGAGCATCGGTTATCGTTCACCCAATGAGTTCGAAGCAATGCTCAGAAAGGCCGCATAAAGACGTTGGTTGAGGTCCGAAATTTCGAGGGAAGCCCAAGCCCGGGAGATTCGGTTGCTAGGGGAACTGAAGAGTGCCCCGGGAACGATCTCCTGTGCGAGGCGCGGATCCCGGAACAAAGGCTCTCGATGATCTCCTGGCGGGTTGGGGTCCAACTTGTCGAAGGAGATCGGCCCGAATGCCAAGAAGAGCCTTGTCGAGGCGGAACGTGCGCCGTTACGACCGCGTCACTTCCGTTGCTGCCGCAGTCGTGGCGGCGCTTTACGGATCACCGGGCGCCGCCACCGATGTTTCGAGCTCCGAAGCGAACGGCGCGGAAACGGCCGACACCAGCGTGAGTCGCGGCGTTGAGAACGCCGCGATGCTGGGCGGCCTGCAGGAAGTCGTGGTCACGGCGAACCACCGCGAAACGTCCGCACAGGACTTACCGATCAGCATTACCCCCGTCACCGGTGCGGCGCTCGAACAGGCCGGCATCGCGGACATCGCGGACCTCGCACGCTCGATGGCGGGTGTCGATTACACGGATAAGGGTTTATTACGAACCACTCAGATCGTAATACTGCGCCCGGTCGCCGGGTGTCAAGAAATTGTACTGGGCCAGGAGATCCTGCACTGGCGCTTGATGAAGCTGGATATTACGTCGATCGGAGTTTGCAGTGCGAGGCATGGTGTGGGCGTTCGAGGTTGTACCAAGTCAGCCAATGCAGTAGGCGATCGTTGAAGGCTGGCAGGTCCTAGAACAAGAGCTCCTCGTGGTAGTCGACGAACTCCTCCTGGATGTGCGGTTGAAGCGCTCGCAGTGCGCATTCATCTTTGGGGTGCGCGGGTAGGTGTGCCAATGGGGGATGTTCTGGAGCTTGAGGGCCTGATCGAAGTGCAGGGCGAATTCGTGGCCATTGTCCGAGAGCACGTGCTGGCGGCAGCGGGAAGAGCAGTTGCTGCAGGCGGCAGGCGAGTGAGGCACGAGCACTGGTGAGCCAACTGACCCCCACAGCGAAGCCAAAGCGACTGCTCAGATCGGTGCTGGTGAGCAGGTAGCGCTTGAGGCCATCACGGCGTCGCTCGATGCTGTCCCAGGCGACGCAGTCGCCGGGGTTCTCGGGACGATAGCGCTTAGGCTTTCTCTCACGTTTATGGCGCTGTACGCGGCCTTGGTGAAAGCGCGAGGTGCGAAGGGGTGCGTGGCGCATTTTGTCCGGCGCATCAGCGATGAGTCGTCCGATGGTGCGGGCGCTAGGCAAACTGAGGCTGTGGGCGTGGCAGAAGGGCTTGAGCAATACGTGCAGTTTTTCTTTGCCGAGGTTGGGGTGAGCCTTTCTCAGGCTGCGGATCTGATCGATCAGGGGCTGTGGCCAGCTGCGTTGGCGCAAGCGCTTGGGTCGGGTCGAGCGTGGGGCCAGGCTATGAGGTCTGCCCTGCCCGCCACGCAGCTGTGCTTGCCACGCAAAGAGCGTTCGACGTGACACGTCGAACGCCTCTTGCGTGGCACTGAGCCCATGTCGTTCCCAAAAGGCAAGGATCTTGTATCGCTCTTCGGCGCTCTTGCAGATCATTCCCCAATACAGGGCCAGATCTGCGACCGCTACAAACCCCTTGATCCGCCGCCCGATGAACTTGACTTGCACTCCTGCTCCCCTGCGAAGGAGTGCAGGATGTATCTGGCCTCAGTCAGAAATGCACCGAATCAGTGCGTGCGAGCGCACTCTGCTTCGTCGTGGTGCTCGCCCGACTGGTCAGGACGAAGGCCGACAAGTGCCGGTGTGTACGGCTAAGCCATCCGTAAAAAGGAAGGGAAAGGGAGTTTTTGCGTAGGTCGCAATGAATAGCACTTCCAGTCGTGCGGCATCGCTGCGAAGAAGCTTCGCGCCATCGGAGTTCGTTCCTGCGTACACGACTGTATAGGAGCCGGTGGGTAACACCTGATCTCCCTGAACGATTCCAGTAGCGGTATCAACGGTGAATGTCTTCTGTGGGTTCGAATTGCCCTCCTTGATCCTCAACTTGCCATCTGAATCCGAAGCGTAGGCCACGCCTGTGGTGCACACGAACTGTTTCGCCTGAGCGAGTCCACAGATGAGGCTTGCCGTAAGCAGCAAAGTAATCTTAGTCGCGGTCGCCACGTGCTTCATCGGTCCTCCTGCCCTTCTTGGGCGGACTGGCTTCGAGCAGCAATGCAGAGACCCGCTCAGTTGCGGGTCGGAAGGGCTTCCAGTTCCTTCCCGTCGGGCATTTTGACGCGGACGTAGAAACCGCCGGGGCGGCCGTCCTTGAGTGGATAGTAGACGACGCTCACCTTTTCACCGACCGTCAGTGTGTGCATGTTCCAGCCCCGCCGTCCGAGCCAGCTCGGGCTCATGCCCTCGAGGCCCCACTCCTGCGTCTTCCCATCGTTGCTGCGAACGAGCATCCACAAGAATGTGTGCGGTTGCGTCCACTGATACTTCTCGATGGTACCGTTCAGCTCCTTCTCCGTGCCCCACTTGAACATGGCGGTGGAGTGATGCGCGCTCGCTGACGGCCCAAGAACGAGGCTCACCGCGAATGTCGCCGCGGACAATGCCCATCGTGCGTGCTTCACGAGCTACTCTCCAGGCTTGTGCTTGAGGCTGAACGCAGCGTTTCCATTGGCGTCCAGGGCATCGTGATTGTTCTGTTCACAAACGTATTCCATTATTTTCCAGTCGCGATGCCGTTTGTAGTACGTATCCGTCGTAAAGGGTTCGAGGAAAACCGCCGGGTCGATACGTGTGGTTGTGATCTCCAACGTATCCGGATCCACCAAATGCATCCGCTCGGTCACATGTAGCTTGTCGCTGTGACCGTTGATCCCGTTCACCGGACTGGTCTCCGGGAGGATCGCGGAAGTCTCGACGACCAGTGCGCCCCCTTCCCAATGGCCGACCGATGTGCCCTGGAATGAAGGATCGGGATCTGCAGGCGGTGGGTTGCCGTCGGTGTAGATGCGGCGAGTGAGTCCGTAAGTCTCAATGAGGATCGTCACGCGCCCTGGGGTGAACAGAAACTCGATCGGGTACGGCTCGGTCATACTTTGCGGCAGCCCCGGAGGAATGCAGCTCGCCACCGGAGAGACGAAATTCAGGCCCTTCTGCTGCTTGTTCAACGCCTGATACTTGTCCCACTGTTTTTGGTAGTCAGGCGTGAACTTCGGTCCCGCAGGCATGCTTTGGCCAGACCGCGCCGATCTGAAGGTGACGTCCCACACTCCGCTCCAGTCGGGCAGTTTGGCAAGTGCTGCATACGGGTTCGGATGCTCCGGCTGCGCCGCCGAGGCATTGGCATGTGTCGCGGGCGCCGTACTCTGACTTCCACACGCCGTCAGAGCGACGACGCATACCGCGAGGGGTGCCACCAGAGACACGGACGCACAGCGCATGAGCCACCCCTTGAAGCCTGCCCTTAATCCTGACGATTATGATCCCGGACTTACAGCCGATGCCAGAATGCGTGACCAATGGCCGGGAGTTGCCCGATCTTGGCCGCGATCAACGACATGCGCTCCTCTGCCAGTCCAGCGACATCAACGCGAATATGCAGAGCCGGCGAGCTGCTGCGCTCCGCTGTCACTCTGCGCGGGATGATGTTGAGGTTCTGAAAGTACGCGAGGACGCGTGGCAATACGCCGGGGTCAAGCTCTGCAAGAACGCGCAGGCACAACAGTCGTGTCTGCGGCTCTTCTGGCGTCGGAGTCATGATGCGAGTCATTCCATATCGGAGGTGCAACCACACGAGGCTCAAGCCTTCCCCGGCTTTCCGCGAAAGCCGGGCCGGTAATGAGCTCGATGCGGGTGACGGAATGAATCACGGCGCAGTCAGTATGAACCGCGCAAAGCGAGAAAGTCGAGCCTATCGAGCGCGTTCCGCGCGAATCGGGGAGGTCGTCAATTTGCAGGTACCGACGTACTTGAATGTCGGATTGCCTTCGGGATTCTTTCCGGTTCCCGTGACCTCGAGCTCGCAGCGCGCTTTCGGTCCTGCAATGTGGTCCAGTAGATAAACGGATCCGTGCTCTGCTCCAGTCGTCAAGTTCACCTCGAATCGAAATTTCGAGTCATGGAGCATGAGCGGTTCGGAGCCGGCGATCGTGCCCGAAAACACCTGGTCTCCGGTGTTGACGAGCGTGTTTTTCTGCGTGTCGATTGTCGTCGTGACATGGTAGAGCACCTTCCCCTTGAGATCTCCCTGCAAGTCGACGATCTCGGTGCTGCGTTGTATCTCACCGTGCGCAGTTGGCGTTTTTGAGTGCACGATCGCGCCATCGAGCCAATCTGTTCCCGTGCCTGCGACCTGCACGGTCCTACTGCTCTCAGGTTCACTCGCGATGGCGGCGGCCGCAAGGCACAGCGAAGCGCAAGAGGCTAAAATAGTCTTCATGGCTGAGACCTCAGACATTCCGATTCCGGAGTTCGATGCGGCCACGTCAAGCGAGGTTCGACAGCTGGCAGCTCAGCTGTTCCCGGTACTCTATGCGGATGTGAAGCGGCTCGCCGGGATGCTGCGCGCGCGTAGCCCCGGCAACGCGACCCTCCAGACGACGGCGTTGGTCCATGAGGCATACCTGCGCTTGCGCAGTGCGCCGGGGTTCAACGATGAGGCGCACTTTCTGCGCGCTGCCGCCCTCGCGATGCGTCATGCGCTCATCAATCACGCCGCACAGCGCAGTGCGGTCAAACGGGGCGCCGGAGCTCAACACGTTACGCTCTCGGGAGCGGCCGATTTGAGCGTTGATAGCGACGAGGGACTGCTCGCCCTCGAAGAGGCTCTGCAGCGCCTTGCCCGCAACGCGCCCCGCCTTGCCGATGTCGTGGAGTGTCGCTTCTTTGCGGGCTACGGTGAGGAGGAGACGGCCCGCGCGCTCGGAGTCTCTCTGCGTACGGCGCAGCGCGACTGGCTCAAGGCAAGAGCGTGGCTGTTTCGCGAGCTCGGGGGCGCAAGCCAGAGTGAATCTTGAGATCGATGCGAGGCCCATGTACGGAAGAACCGCGAGTGAGGGCCAAACCCGCCAACCCAAAAAGCCGGATGAGGGTTTTATAGACTCAGCTGTCCCAAGGCCATGCGAGCGCGCCGTACCTCGCTATGCTCGCTTCCCAGCTGCTCTTCCAGCATTGCAGCGGCCTGCTCGAGCATTTCTCGCGCGCGGCGGTCATGCTGCGCGGCCAGTGCCTCACCCAATCGTTCGCGAGCCAGGCCGACTTCCCAGCTGTGCTCCCTGCCCTTGCCATAAAGCTCGAGCGCCTCGCTCGCCGCACCCACGGCTGCCCGGCTGTCTCCCTGCTTGAGGGCTGCGTCACCGGAGGCGACGAGCGCTTCCGCCAAGGTGACTTGCCCACGCGGGCCCAGGGCACGAAGTGCCGTGATCGCCGAAGCCAGATCGCTGCGCGCGCCATCCAGCCGTCCCTCGGCTGCGAGCACCTGCGCAAGTCCGATCGCACAGCGCAGCGCCAACGGATTCGACGGGCCGAGCTTCTCGAGCACGTCTCGCCGGACCTCCTCCAGTGTCGCGCGTGCTGATGCCCGATCGCCCTCGCCTAACTGCGCCTCTCCCAGAAAAAGACGATTCTGCAGCGTCAAGGGACTGGTCTTGCCGGCGAACCTCGAGCCGAGCTCGACAGCCTCGCCGAGGACTCTGAGCGATTCGTCATTTCGCTCCCGAATGCTCAGAAGCTTGCCGTCGTAACCAAGGGCTGCAGCCACCGCGGCAGAGTCTCCGGCAAGAGCTCGTTCGCGCTCCACCGCCCGTTGGAGCAAAGGCTCGGCTTCGCGCAACTGGCCCGTGCGAAACAAGAGCGTGCCGGTGTTCCCCAGCACGATCTGGGCATCGAGACCCTCACCGAGCCCGAGGGCCTGGTAGATCGCCGTCGTCTCATGATAGGCGCCGAGTGCTTCGTCGAGCCGGTTCGCGGCGGTCAGGCTGATGGCGAGTGAGTTGTACAGGAGGGCCGTTTCGCGATTGTTCCGGCCGGAAACCGCAATGCGCTGTTTGATCGCCTCTTGAGAGGTCAGTATCGCGCCCGCGAGATCTCCGTGGGCGCGCTGGAGTCGAGCTCTGATGCCCAGGCCTTCGAGTTGCTCCTCCGCATATCGGTCCGGTGAATGAGCCCAGAACGACTCTGCAGCGCTCAAGAGCTGCTCTGCCTGCCCCAGGTTGCCCCGCAGGAACTCGATGTTCGCCATTTTCTGACGCGCATCCGCGAGAGCGACCGGATCGGATTTGGGACCCGCTTCTGACAAATACCCCTGCAACAGCGTGGCCGCCCCCTCGACATCCTCGAGTGACTGGTACAAATCCGCGAGCGTGACGACGACCCGGCCGGCCAGCTCCGGCTGGTCGCGATATTCGCGCAGCACGCGCTGCGCAGACTCATCGAGCATCGATTTTGCACTTGGCGAGGTGCCATGGGCGTCTGCCGACTTGCGGAACATCCCTGTCAGGTAATAACGCAGCGCCTCCTCGCGAGCCAGGTCGCGACGTGCCGTGTCGCGCTCGATATCGGCGCGGTGCGCTTGCAGCGCCGCCGTTCCCAGTCCCACTGCCAACGCGGCAAACACTGCGCCGATCGCCGCCGCCTGCCAGCGATAGCGGCGAAGGACACGACCGAAGATATAGAGACGAGCGCCCGCGCGCGCGGTGACGGGCTCACCGGCAAGGAACCGCTCGATGTCGGCGCGTAAACTTTCGACCGCCGCATAGCGCTGGGAGGGCTCACGTCGCAATGACTTTGCGATGATTGCGTCGAGATCACCGCGCAGAACGCGCGGTGGCACCGAGCCGTCGGCCCGCGTGGCGGCCGTTCGGCTGGCGAGTGGCGCAGACTGATCGACAATGGTGCGCACCGACTCTGCAATGGAGGCCGTCGCGCTCCGCAATCTCGTGCCCGTCAGCAGCTCGAAAAGCAATACCCCGAGGGCATAGACATCCGTCGCTGTCGTCACGGGTTCGCCGGTCAACTGTTCGGGTGCCGCATAGCCGGGAGTCATGGGCGCTGCGAGCGTTTGAGTCTGTGCCTTGAGGTCATCGCCAAGGATTTTCGCGATACCGAAGTCCAGCAGTTTCACGCTGCCGTCCTCGGCGACCAGAATGTTGCCGGGCTTGAGATCTCGGTGCACCACGAGATTGCGATGCGCGTAGGCGACGGCTTCGCAAATCTGCATGAACAGGCGCAGCCGTAGCGCGAGTGAGGCATGCGTCCGCGCGCAGTAGTCGGTAATCGTGTCACCACTCACCAACTCCATGACCATGAACGGCCGCCCCGCCAGTACGCCGCCGTCGTAGAGGCGGGCGATACCCGGATGCTCGAGCCGCGCGAGGATCTCGCGCTCCGCGTGAAACCGCTCCAATTGCGAGGCAGCGGCGCTGCGCAGCACCTTCACCGCAGCTCGTTGAGAGAAGCCTCCGGCCGCTCGCTCCACCTCATACACCTCACCCATGCCGCCCGATCCGATCAGGCGAATCACGCGCCACGAACCGATGCGGCTTCCGGGCGCGATCAGCGCTTCGGCAGTCTCGACGGACTGAGCCGCGGGTGGTGTCTCCATGAAGCTGCCCATGGACTGAGCAGCCTGCGCGAGGCTCGACACCTCGGCGCCGACCTCGGGATCGTCCGCGCAGGTCTGCTGCAGCCACTGCGCTCGAGCTGACGCCGGCAGCTCGAGGAGCGCATCGAGCAGCGCATCAACACGCGCGAGTTGTTTCGAAGAGAGCATTACGGCAGCGTGATCAATCGTTCACCCTGGGGACCCGGCGGCCACTGCCGCAGCCGCAGCAAGTTTGTGTCTGGCCTGCCAGGGCGGTCCGATCGAACGACCCATCGCAGCAAGGAACGCATCGATATCACGATCGCGCACAACGGCGGCTGCATCCCGAAATACGGACTCGCGCTCATACCAATACACCGACCAGCCCCGCGCTTCGGCCGCCGACGCCAGGGATTCGCGATACATGACGGAGTCGGCGACGTTCGCGGCGCGAGTGTCTCTGATCCGCTCTTCGTTCGTCGCTGGCAGCTTCGGGCAAACACGAATCGCGATCCTGGTGATGGCCGGAACGCTCGCCGCCAGGGCGGCCAGGCTCTCGCGCGCACCGTGCGCGGCCGACTCGCGCACGCGTTCCACCAGTTCCAAGGCGTCGGGGAGGGAAATCGCGCGCGCCCAGGGACTCTCGACATAACGGCCCACTGCCCACGACCCCTCATGATGATAAGGATGCGTCGGCAAACCGCTCGTCAGATCGATGCGCCGTCGATCCAGCAGCGCACCATCGGACGCGATGGTCACCAGCACCGCCGAGTTTCCGTGCTCGGTCACACCGACGGCCGCGGTCGCCTTGGGTCGCCCTCTCGTCACGCCTCTCCTCCACCGGTTTGCTAGAGCATAGCAGTGGCGCGCGTGCCCAAATCGTCATCGGCCTCCGGGTCTGTCAAGATCTCGAGGTGAGATCATTGGGTTCGAAAGCGCAGGGCGCCCGCCTCGAGCGCATGCGCGCGTCACCGCGGTGGACGGGGTTCGGATTCCGCAACGTGCATCCGATCCTGCCGGGACTGCGCGACCCCACGGCGCCGATGCCCACCTGGAAGGATCTCTTCCGCAGCGACAGCCGGCGCATTCCCCCACATCCGTTGCCGTCGATGAGCCCGCTCGAAATCTGGCAGAAGCCGCCGGGCAGCGCTCTTCGGGCGACTTGGCTCGGCCATTCGACCGTCCTTCTCGAGATCGATGGCATGCGCGTTCTGACCGATCCAGTGTGGGGTCCACGCGCATCGCCGCTGCGTCTTGCCGGGCCAAAGCGATTTCAGCCGGTCCCGGTGACCCTTCGCCAGATGCCGCCGGTCGACGTCGTCATCATCTCCCACGATCACTACGATCACCTCGACTACCCGACGATCCGGGCGCTCGCAAAAGGCAATGTGCCGTTCGTGACCTCGCTGGGCGTCGGTGCCCATCTTGAAGCATGGGGAATTGCTCCGGAACGGATCACCGAGCTCGACTGGTGGGAGTCGCACGAGGCGGTGCCGGGGCGCCTGCGCGTGACGGCCGCACCGTCTCAGCATTTCTCCGGCAGAACGCTGAAGACGCGCAACGCAACCGCCTGGTCGTCGTTCGTCGTGCGCTCCGATCGCCATGGAATTTTCTTCAGCGGCGACACGGGGCTGACCACCGAATACGAGCAGATTCGCGCCCGGCTCGGGCCCTTTGACCTCGTGATGCTGGAGATCGGAGCGTGGAATCCCGCATGGGGAGATATGCATCTGGGACCCGTGAATGCGCTCAAGGCGCTGGAGCTCCTCGGTGGCGCCACACTTCTGCCTGTGCACTGGGGAACGTTCAGTCTTGCGATGCATCCCTGGGAGCAACCGGCTGAAGTGCTCTTCGAGCAGGGGACGAAGAACGGCGCGCATCTCATGATGCCGAGGCTCGGTGAGCCCGTGGAACCTGCGCGGGTCGAGCGTGTCGACCCCTGGTGGCGCAGGCTAGGCGACGCCGATCACTCCGAGGGAGCCGACACTTCAAATGATAAGTTGCAGCGTGCGGTCCCCTGGCCGCTCGACTGAGAGGGTCACGCGGCGCTTTGAAAGTCTCCCAGCTGCGCCTGAAGTGCACGCTTGAAAGCCGGCCTTGCGGTGCAACGAGCGACGTAGGCCGCAAGGCGGGGGTCTCGCGAGACAAGATCCGTATTCGCCAGAATGCGCAATACCGAGCTCATCATGAGATCGCCAGCCGTGAAGATCTCACCATCCAGGAAAGGCTTCTCTCCGAGCGACCTCGAAAGCGCACCGAGACGCCGCAAGACGAACTCAGCGGCACCAGGCCGGCGCAGTTTCGCCCACTCCTCATTCGCGTAGAACAGATCAATCAGTGCGACATTCATCACGAAGGGCTCAATTGAATTGAGTGCGGCAATGAGCCACTGCACCGCGCGCGCCCGCGCGCCTGACTCCCGGGGCAACAACGACTCGCTGCGCTCACCCACATGCAGCACGATGGCCCCCGACTCGAAGAGAACCAGCCCCTCGTCCTCCAGGATCGGTACCTGACCGAACGGCTGTAGAGCTCGATAGTCGGGTTGGTCCTGATCACCCTGCGACAGCAGGCGCGTCCGGTACGGCACGCCGGCCTCCTCCAGCGCCCAGCGCACGCGCAGGTCACGCACCTGACCCTTCGCGAAGTCCGGCACCCATTTGAACGCGGAAACGGTGATCATGATGCGACTCCTTCGGAAGCACCCCTTATAGCGTCAGCTGCATGCAGCGATCAAGGCGCGGCTCGAGGCAGCATGGCTGTAACGTACTTTTAACGTCGTGCAGGCACTTTGTATTGCCAAGCCAATACACGGTCGCACGGGTGCGCACCGAGGGGAGCCATATGATTCGTAAGCTTGCAGCGGGCACGTCCTTTCTTATCGCGACGGGTGTTGCGCTCACCGCGCACTCCGCCGCGCTTGGAACTCAAACCTTCCAGCACGTACTTCTGATCAGCATCGACGGCATGCACGCCGTCGATTTTCAAAACTGCGTGACGGATCAGACTTGTCCGACACTTGCGCAACTTGGTGCGAAGGGCGTGACGTACACTCGAACGACCACGTCTCGTCCCTCGGACTCATTCCCGGGTTTGATGGCCATCGTCTCCGGCGGCTCACCCAAGACGGTCGGCGCATTCTATGACGTGGCCTATGACCGGGTACTCGCTCCGCCGACGATCACGACCGGAAATGGCGTCGCGGGCGGTCATTGCGCGGAAGGCGGCCCCAACGGCACGACGACCGAGTACGAAGAAGGGATCGATCTCGACAAGACTCAGCTCAACGGTGGCCTTGCGGGCGCATCATTGACGGATGGCGGCTATGCCTCGATCGACCCGAAGAAGCTGCCGCGTGATCCGATGCAGGGCTGCCAGCCTGTCTATCCCTGGAATTTCGTGCGTACCAACACGATCTTCGGGGTCATCCATGCAGCGGGCGGCTACACGGCCTGGTCCGACAAACACCCCGCGTACTCCTCTGTCGCAGGCCCGGGTGGCACGAGCACGCCACAGAACCTCGATGACTACTACAGCCCCGAGATCAACTCCACCGTCGTCGCGCTGCCGGGCGTCCGCACCCCCGAAGGGCTTGACTGCTCGAAGATACCCGATCCAACCTCCGATCTCACCGCCTGGACCAATTCGTTCAAGAACATCCAGTGCTACGACACCATCAAGGTCACCGCGGTCGTCAACGAGATCTACGGCCGGGACCACGCGAATACGCGCAATGCACCGGTTCCTGAGATTCTGGGCATGAACTTCCAGGCCGTGAGCGTCGGCCAGAAGTTCATCGAGAAGACCTTGACGCCCACGGTCGTGGGCGGCTATCTCGATCCGCACGGGACGCCGTCACCCGCGTTGCGAAGCGAGATCGTGTTCGTCGATGCCAGTATCGGGCGCATGGTGAACGCGCTCGAAGCGCGAGGTCTGCGTGATTCGACTTTGATCATCATCACCTCGAAGCACGGCCAATCTCCCATCGACCCGCAGCGCTACGTGCCGCAGCTCAAGGTTGGCTCCTCTCCTGCGACGGTGCTCGAGAAGTGCCTGCCTTTCTCCGAGTCCCCGGCGAACCCGACGGGCATCGGTCCGACCGAGGATGACATCTCGCAGATCTGGCTCTCACCGAACTGCTCCGTGCACGATGCGGTCGCAGAGCTCCAGGCCAATGCGGCCGAGCTCGCAATCGATGAGATTTTCTACGACAAGGCACTGACGACCATGTTCAACAAGCCGGGCCTGCCGGAGTTCGGCGGTGATTCGCGGGTGCCTGACATCATCGTGCAGCCGAACATCGGACACACGTACACGGGTAGCACGGCGAAGCAGGAAGAGCACGGCGGTTTCGCGTTCGACGACACGAATGTGATGCTGCTGGTCTCGCATCCCTCGATTGCGCGCGCCCAATACACGGCGTTCGTCGAGACGATGCAAGTGGCTCCGACCATTCTCAAAGCATTGGGACTCGATCCCAACGCACTCGAGTCCGTCCAGATTGAAGGCACCCCGGTTCTCCCGCAACTGTTCAACTGAGGGCTTTCCTTGTAGAGCTTTTCTTGTCTGCTGAGGATCAACAGGCGTACTGTTGATCCATGACACGAGCTCGAGCAGTCCTGCCGTGTGCGCTCGCCCTCGCAGCGGGCGTCGCGGCAGTGACTTCCATGGCAGCGCCCGCCGTTACGGGCGCCCTGGCGTGCGCAGCCCCTGAGTACCGGCAGTTCGACTTCTGGCTCGGCGATTGGGACGTCTTCGATCGGGACACTCAAAAGCAAGTTGCCCACGCGCGCGTGAGCTCGATCCTCGGCGGCTGCGTCCTGCTCGAGGAATACGACGACCTGGAGAACCACGGAGGTCGCAGTTTCAGCATCTACGATGCCTCACGGGGCCTCTGGCACCAAAGCTGGGTCACCGACCGCGGCCGCCTGCTCATCGTCGAAGGTCACTTTCACGATGGCCTCATGGAGCTGATCGGTAGCGAGCGCCCATCAGCGGGCGCTGGCGAGCGTTGGGTCAAAGGCTCCTGGCAGCGCACTTCCGAGGGCGTTCGCGAGGTCGCCGTGCGCTCGATCGATGGTAAGAAGACCTGGCAACCGTGGTTCGACCTCATCTTTCGTCCACACGCGAAGCGAGCTATTGTCCACGGCCCGAGCAAAACGGCGGATGGCGCTGATCTATGATGACGAGCCGCGAGCGGATCCTGACGACACACGTGGGCAGTTTGCCGAGACCACAGGAGGTCGTGGATCTGCTGTTCGCACAGGATCGGGGCGAGAGCTACGATGCCGCCCGTTTCGATGAGGTCATGCGCACCGCCGTTCAGCAGGCGGTCACGCGGCAGGTCGAGGCCGGAGTCGACATCCCCTCCGACGGCGAGATGAGCAAGATCAGCTATGCCACATACATACGGCATCGTCTGACCGGATTCGAAGGCGACTCTGCGCGTCCCACGCCACTGGACCTCGATGAATTTCCGGACTATCGCGACCGTCTGGTCAAGGCCGGGCATTCGGCGACGTATCGACGACCGGTGTGCCGCGGCGCCATCAAGGTTCGCGACCTGAGCGGGCTGGAAAAGGACATCGCCAATCTGAAGGCCGCGCTCGCGGCGAGCCGCCGCAGCGAAGGCTTCATGAACGCAGCCTCGCCGGGAACGATTGCGGTTTTTCAACCCAACGAATTCTACAAGTCGCACGAGGACTACCTCGGCGCATTGGCCGAGGCGATGCGGCAGGAGTACGAGTTGATCGTCCGCTCCGGCCTGCTCCTGCAAATCGACTGCCCGGATCTCGCCATGGGACGGCACTCTCGATTCAAGAACCTGAGTGATCAGGAATTCCTGCGTTACGCCGAGCTTCAGGTTCAAGCCCTCAATCACGCCGTCGCGGCACTTCCTGCAGACCGGCTGCGCTTACACGTGTGCTGGGGGAACTACGAAGGGTCCCACATCCACGACATGGACTGTGCGCGGCTGCTGCCGATCGTCCTCAAGGCCAAGCCAATGGCACTTCTCATCGAGGGCGCGAATCCCCGTCACGAGCACGAATGGCAGGCCTGGAAGAGCATTCCGTTGCCGGCGGACAAGGTGCTGGTTCCGGGCGTGATCGGCTCGAACACCAACTATGTCGAGCATCCCGAGGTCGTCGCCCAACGCATTGAGCGCTACGCCGCGATCGTGGGCAAAGAGCGAGTCATTGCGGGCAGCGATTGCGGTTTTGGTACGTTTGCCGGCTTCGGAGCCGTCTTTCCGGCCTTCTGCTGGATGAAGCTGCAGTCGCTCGTCGCCGGTGCGCAGCTCGCGAGCGAGCGGCTATGGCGTCGCGCCGCCTGACTCGCGACCGCGCAACCCCGCCTGTAGAGCTCGCATCAGTCGACCCCGCTGGACTGGAGGCGCAGGAGTGCCTCGGCCGATATTTCGCCGAGCTGGCAGCGCGTTTTCGGGAAGGCTTCGAGCTTGAGAAGGACGCGCCACCGGAGACCGCCGATTACTCGACGCCCAGCGGTTGCTTCCTGATCGCCCGCCTGAACGGCGAGACGGTCGGCTGTGGCGCATTCAGAACCCTGCAAGGCCGGCATCGGTGAGATCAGGCGGATGTGGGTCGCGCCTCAGGCGCGCGGCTTGGGCATCGCGCGCAGCATCCTCGAGCGCCTGGAACGGGAAGCATGGCAACGGGGGTTGCGCGCGGTGCGCTTGGATACCAACGCAGCGCTCACCGAAGCGTTGCGGCTGTACCGGTCGGCCGGATATGGTGAGATCGCCCGCTTCAACGACAATCCCTACGCGCATCATTGGTTCGAGAAGGTATTCAAATAATGCTGCGTACTCACCCCGGCTCTTGGCGCCTGTTGCTCGCCGTTGGCGTTTTCTCCGTGGCCGACGCGCGTCCATTCGCTCTCCAGCAGATCCTGTCGGCGCCGTTCGCGAGCGACATCACCGCGGCCGATGACTCGCCGCGCTTGGCGTGGGTCAGCGATCTCGGCGGTGCGCGCAACGTCTGGCTCGCGCTCGAGCGCGCCGATCATCATGGTTTTCAAACGAAGGCGCTGACGCATTTCACCGCCGACGACGGCCAGGACATCTATGACCTCACCTTCGTCCCACACCACGATCAAGTGTTGTTCGTGCGTGGGGGTGACAACGAGAGTCCCGACAAGCCGGCTCCAAACCCGGCGGAGCTGACCGCCGGCACGGCGGTCGAGATCGAGCTTGCTGGCTTCGATGGCGTTGAGGCCGTCAAGCTGGCGGAGGGCCACGCGCCTTCTGTTTCGCCCGATGGCGAGCGCCTGGTGTTCCTGCATCACGGCGAGGTTTTCTCGATGCCGGTGCGACAGGATGCAAAGCCCACGACGCTCTTCAAGGTCCGGGGCGATGTCACGACGCTGCGCTTCTCTCCTGACGGTCGTTCGCTTGCCTTCGTGAGCCAGCGCGGGGATCACAGTTTCATCGGTCTGTTCCGATTCGCCGATCAGACATTGCATTGGCTCGACCCGAGTCTGGCCCTGGATGCCGAGCCGCGCTGGTCTGCCGATAGCGCGCGAATCGCCTTCCTGCGCCTGCCTGTTACACCGGATGAGGTCGGAATCGGGCCGCACCGCACCGGCCCAGCCTGGTCCATTCGCTGCGTCGAGATCGAAAGCGGCCGCGCCTGGGAGGTTTATCGCGCTGCAGACGGGCCCGGAAGTGTCTTCTTCCCTCTTGCGTCTGACACGCAGATCTTCTGGGCGGGCTCGCGGCTCGTTTTTCCGGCCGAAAAGGACGGATGGCTGCACCTGTACTCCGCCCCGGTCGGTGGAGGAGCCGCGACACTCCTGACACCCGGCAACTTCGAAGTCGAATTCGCCTCGGCAGATTCCAGTGCTCATCGCATCATCTATGCAAGCAACGAGGGCGATCAGGACCGACGCCATCTGTGGCAGCTTGATCCGGCGACCGGACACCTGCAGGCTTTGACGAGTGGCACGGGCATCGAGACGGAGCCCGCTGTGCTGTCGGATGGGCGTCGGATCGCATTCCTGCGCTCGAGCGCGCGCATACCCGCGCACGTCGCCGTCGTCTCTCCTGATCGCTCGATCGAGGAGCTTTCGGGCGATCCGCTGCCTGCCGATTTCCCGGCGAAGTCCCTGATCGAGCCGGTCTCCGTCCGGCTTCCGGAGCGCGCCGGTGTCGCGGCGCACGGAATACTTTTCCTGCCGCCTGGCGAAGCCGCTGCCCGCGCCTCGGCGGAGCGACACCCGGCACTCATCTTCATGCACGGAGGACCCATCCGCCAGATGCTTCTCGGTTGGCACTACATGGGTTACTACAGTAATGCCTATGGGATGAATCAGTATCTGGCGAACCACGGTTACGTCGTGCTCGCGCTCAACTATCGCTCTGGCATCGGCTACGGGTTGGACTTTCGGGAGGCGCCGCATACCGGAGTCACCGGTGCCAGCGAATATGAAGACGTGCTCGCGGCCTCCGATCTGCTGCGGGCCCGTGCCGATGTCGACCCGGCGCGTATTGGATTATGGGGCGGCAGTTATGGTGGATATCTGACTGCGCTCGGCCTCGCGCGCAATTCGGATTTGTTTGCGGCCGGCGTGGACTTTCACGGCGTGCATGACTGGCATCACTGGACCTTGGGGCAGCGGGACGATCATCCGCTCTATGTGCGCGACACGCCTGCGAGCGTGCTCGAGACCGCGTTCGCGGCCTCGCCCCTCGGGTCGGTGGATCGGTGGCGCTCGCCCGTGCTGCTCATTGCCGGCGATGACGACCACAACGTGGCCTTTTCGGAGACGGTGCGGCTCGCCGAGGCCCTGCAGGCGCACAACGTCCCTCACTGGGAGCTCGTCTTTCCCGATGAGATCCACGATTTCCTGCGGCACGACACCTGGCTGCGCGCCTATAACGCGACGGCCGACTTCTTTGAGCATCATCTTCGCTGAAGGACCACTCGCGGCGCTCGATGCTAGTCGGTCGTGACATTCTTGCGGGATTCCTCGACAAAGCCTGGCTCGAGTTGCTCCATGGCTTCGAGGAGATGGGCTCGCTTGTTGAATAAAGACAGCTCACGCCAACGAGCGCCGCGGACCTTGTCGACGAAATCGTTGTTGGCGATGTGCATGCGTCCCACCCCGACCAGATCGAGTGTCCCGCGGTGAATGCGACTCGCCAGAAACTTGAGGTCGCGCTCCACGGAAAGCTCCGCAGGTTCCTGATCGTCGAATAGATTCGCGAACATCTCGACATCGAGTCCGACGCTGCCGCAGGTCATGACGCGCGCATCCGTGAACTTCTTGGCCCACTCGGCGATCGAATAGTCCGCGTGCGCACTCTCGGGCCACTCACTTTTTTGAAAGCGCCGTGAAGACACGTTGAAGAGATCCACGCCGCAGCGCCGCAGCCGCTCGAGCATGCCGCGCAGATCCTCGGGATCCGATGCGACTGTCGCCCCGTAATCGACCTCCTTGAATTGTGAGAAGCGAAACGAGATCACGAAGCTCGAGCCGGTCGCCGCACGGATGCCCTCGATGATCTCGGCCGAGAAGCGAGCCCTTTCAGCGAGTGTCCGCCCGCCGTATCCGTCCTCCCGCCGGTTCGTCTCGGGCCACAGAAACTGATCGAGCAGGTAGCCGTGCGCCGAGTGGACTTCGATGCCGTCCGCGCCGAGTGACTGCGCGTGCAAGGCGGCGCGGACGTAGGCTTGCTTGAGCTCATCGAGCTCCGCGCCGGTCATGGCGCGACCGTTGGAGCGGCCGCCCTGAATCAGCCCTGACGGGCTCAGCGCGGGATAGCCTGCAAGAGGATGTCCTTCTGCGACCCGACGCATCGCGCCCGGATGCCACAGCTGCAGCAGGAACCCCGCGCCTTCGCCATGAACGGCTTCAACTACGCGCTGCCACGCCGCAAGCGTAGTGGGCTCCATTCGTCCCATCATGGGCTGCCAGTATGCGGATGGATGATCCGGAGAAGTCGACTCACTGATGACGAGACCGACGCCACCTGCCGCACAGCGGCGCATGTATTCGACCATTTTCGGCGTCGGGGCCCCATCGTTCATGAACCCGCGCTGCATCCCGGGTATGACGAACCGGTTGCGCACGGTGAGGCTGCCGATGCGAATCGGCGTAAAGAGCATCTCGAGTTCGGCTGAAGCCACGAACCTCTATCAGCGCCGATCCATCACCCAGAACTTCGGCCCACGCCGCAAATCGAGCTGGCGCAGTTGCTCGCGATGAATCTCACGTACGCGTGCTGGAGTGATGGCTTCCGAGCGATCGACTTCCTCGATCTTGAGGCTCGTCTTATCTTCATACAGATGCTCGCCGATGAGCCGGGCCTGGTTGTCGTACGGCCAAATGAATGCCTGCCGACTGTGTACATGGTAGAGCCGATCGGAGTGCTTCACATCGTAGCCGACCTGCCGAAGATCCGACCCGAGCGCAAGCTGATGAAACGTGATCTCATCGCAGATGCCCCAGTCCGCGACGGCAAGACGATCGTCCGAATGCCACAGCACTGCCTCACCGACACTGCGGTAAAACCCAAGGACGCCCTCTTTACCCTCGATGACGGCGGGGTTGGCGCCCCACGTGACGCGATAGACCGGATGATCGGCCATCATGTCGGGCGCGACGATCTTCTCGTACTCGCCGGCACCTTCCAGGTGAACGTGGCGCCAAAAGTTCAGAAGTATCGACCGATGAAGCGGATCGGTGGTGCGCTCCAGGAGCGCCGCCGTGGGCTTCATGCAATCCGACACCTGCTGTTCGAAGCGATTCATGAGGCCTCCGTGCGGGGCAACCGCTCGGAACGGCTCGAGAGTGATCCGCTTGTTGTCTTGCATTAGCGACCCCGCGGACCTTGGATCCATGCAGCAAGCGCCGGATCGATCTTCTGCGGCATCGCCGCGAGAATCGCCGCGTGTCGCTGCTCGGCTCCCGGCCGCCACTCGCCGTGGGTGATGATATACAGCTCGTCGTTCTGCACGGCCCGCAGCACCCGTGCACCGACCTCGGCGGGTTCCATCATCGCCGGGAATGCCACCTGCGTACCTCCGGCCTGCTCGGCCTGACCGAACGCCTCACCCACTGTGAATTGCGGCGGCCGGTTCTTTGAGACCTCGTGGATGTTGGTTCTCACCGGACCGGGACACAGGACCGACACGCCGATGTTTTCACGGGCGAGATCTGCGCGGATGGTCTCGGAGATTGCAACGACGGCCGCCTTGGCTGCGACATAGATGACGAACATGGCGGGCATGGGGACGAGCGCCGCGAGCGAGGCGGTGCTGACGATATGTCCACCTTCGCCGTGCGCGCGAATCCGCGGCAGAAAGGTTTGTATGCCATTGATGACGCCGCCGAGATTCACGGCAAGCCCGAAATCCCAGTCGGCATACGTAATGCCCTGAAATGGTCCCTGGATCCCCACGCCGGCGTTGTTGACGAGCAGGTGAACCTTGCCGAACACGCGTTCGGTCTCGCGCGCGGCCGCGCTCATCGCTTCGCGATCGGTCACATCGAGCCTGATCGCATGCACGCGTTGGGTCTGCCCGCTTTGCTTGAACTTCTCGGTCGCCTGATCGATGTGATCCTGACGAAGGTCGGCCAGGACTACTCTCATCCCGGCCTCGACGCAGGCCCCGGCGATTCCCAGACCAATACCACTGGCGCCGCCCGTGACGAACGCGACCTTATCCTTGAGTTCTTTCATGATGACTGTCCCCTATTACAGCCGTCCGACGCTGTAGTAGGTAGCCTTATACTCGCCGCGCGTCGACTCGCCAAGTCGGCCGCGGAAACGGCCGGCTGCTGGGACGCGTGCTCAGGGCTTGCTGTCGACGTTGGGATTGAAGTGAAGCGCCGCGCGGTCCTTCGCAACGCTGTCCCAGTGCTCGGCGATCTTCCCGTTCTCGATCCTGAAAAGATCGAAGTGTGTGCCCGCGTACTTGTGTCCGGGCGCCTCGGGATCGGGTGCGTAACTGACTGTCGCGACCATCACCAGGTTTCCCTCCGCCATGATCGCAATCACCGGAAAGGTAATGTCCGGAGCAATCGGACGGACGGGGCGCGTCGCCTTCATGTAAGTGACCATGGCATCGCGACCCGTCGCAACGTTGGGATTGTGCTGAATGTAGTCTTGCGTGAAGTAGCGCGGAGCAAGCTCCGTGTGGCCGCCCTGGATGATGGCGCGCCACATGTCGAATACCAGCTTCTTGTTCGCGGCCAGCTTCGGCTCCGCGCTTTGCAGCAGCGCCTTCTGATCCGGCGCCGCCATCGGGGGCACTTGGGCACGTGCCACGGCGCAGGTCATGACCACGATCGTCCCGATGAGAGTGACTGAAAAGCGCATCGCAGCCTCCGTCCGGGTTCGATTACGCCCTGCCGGCAAATGCCCGCTTGAGAGCATCGTTCCACGCGGTGTTGAAATTCTTCGAAACCGATGAATCCGGTACGAGTGCATCGAATGCGTGGTAGGCGCCTGGAACCACCACCACTTCGGTCGGCACGCCCGAATTGATGAGTCGCTGCGCGTAGACCAGATCCTCCTCGACAAAAAGGTCAATCGAGCCTACCCCAATGAATGCGGGTGCAAGCCCGGCCACACTTTTCACGCGCGCCGGTACGGCCGCGGCGGGAACCGTCGCGCCTCCCGCGGGTACCCCGAGCAGGGCGCTCCAGCCGAAACGGTTCGCCTCCGCGGTCCACACATAGGTGCCGATATGGGACGGCACGGGGCGGGAACTTCCAGTGCGATCGTCGAGCATTGGATAGATCAGGACCTGCAGCACGAGCGGAACCTCGCCTCGGTCGCGCGCTGCGATGGCGAGCGCCGCCGCGTGACCGCCGCCGGCACTCTCACCCATGATGGCAATGCGATGAGGATCGACGCCGAGTTCATCTGCATGCGTGTGCAGCCAGCGCAGCGCGGCGTAGTTGTCCTCGAGGGACCCTGGGAAGTGGGTCTCGGGCGCCAGGCGATAATCGACCGTCACTGCGACACAGTCGTGAAGTGTCGCGAGCTGCTGCAGTGATCGCACGGCATCCGCTGCCCGGCCGAGAATGTAGCCACCCCCGTGCATGTGCAGCACCGCGGGACGTTTGCGGCCATCCGATGCGGCGTTGATGATGAAAACGCGAACATCGGGTGCCCCCTTGGCCCCGGGAATCCTGCGCTCCGTGTGCGAAGGCGTCGCGAGGGGCGGCACCTGTGGCATCACCGATCCCGGGGCGCGCATGCGTGCCAGGCCTTTTTCCGTCCATTCCATGGGTGGACCGGACTGCATCTGCTTTTGGAATGCCTGCAACGGGCCGCGCAACTCGGGCGCGACGAGCGTCATGGGGTCTATCGGGGTCGAGCTGTGAGACGCATCGGGAGCCGCCCGCAGAGGAATGCCCTCGGCGATCGACAATGCCGTCGCCCCGCCTAACCATGCGAATTGCCGCCGCGTCAGATGCATCATGAAGTCCCCCTTCTGCGCTGGTTTTCCTGCTCGGCCTGCGGCCTATCCTACCGTAGGGTGCGCCACCGGTTGCCACAATTCCCACACCACTTCGCCAGAATGGACCCCGAGACTCTGCGTTACCGACAGCAGCGGGAGTCTCGTGTCATGTCCGGTCGTGTCGATGCACTGCTCGAAGCCGTACGTCGCATCATCATTGAGCCACTCGGAACTCTAGGCGCCTTGCTCGGGCGGCAGCTTCGCGAGCTCATCCTGACGGCGTCCCGATTACGCGTGCGCATCGCAATCGTCGTCCTGCTGGCAGGACTCGCCTACGCTGCCTATCTTCATCCGCCACTCGTCACCGCGCATCGTGGAGAGGTGCTCGTACGAATGAATGTGTTGGACGCCTCCGTCGACGCCTTCACGGCCGGAACGGTATGGGTGCTTCCCGGCATCCATGAGATCCGGCGCTACTCGACTCGCGACCAGGTGTATCGAGCGCTCGAGAGTGCGAGCGCCACCGGTGCAGCGCCGTTCCAATCCAGCGAAGGTCTCTCGATCGGCGTCGACCTGGCCGTGCGCTGGACGATCGACCGATCCCGCATTGCGCAGATGTCGAAGGAGTTTCCCGATGATCTCAACGCCGACCTTGTGCGGCCCGCTGTACAGGGAGTCGTGTACCCACTGTTCGCGCGACACTCGGTTCGCGAGATCTTTTCACGTCAGCGCGCGGAAATTCAGCGCGAGATCCTGGCCGCGCTCGCACCGAAGCTGTCCTCGATGGGCCTGGTGCTGCGCGGCGTGGACATGGGGAAGGTCGATCTGCCACCGGATTACCGTGCCGGCATGGAACGGCTGCTCGAAGAAGAGCTCGAGACCGAGAAGATTCGATACACGCTCGAGCTCAAAGAAGCGCAGGTAAAGCAGTCGCAACTGGAGGCCGAGGCCGTCAAGGTGCGGCAACAGAAGGCGGCTGAGGCGCAGGGTGAGGCGCAGGTCATCGCCGCGCGCGCTCAGGAGGAGACCATGAAGCACATCCTGCCGTTCAAGCAGAAGCAGATCGAGCAGCGCCGGCTCGAGGCAGAAGCCGAAAAGGTCGCGCGCATCCGCGGCGCCGAGGGTACGGCCGAGGCGAGGCGCATTGAGGCGAAAGGCGAAGCGGACTCGCGCCAGAAGCTCGCGGAGGCAGAGGCCTACCGGCTCGAGCTCGTCGGCAAGGCGAATGCCGGCCAGATGGAGCGTGAGGGGGCACTGATCGCCCACTACCCGCTCCTGATTCAAAAGGCGCTCGCCGACAAGCTCTCCGACAAGGTCCAGGTCATCATCGCGCCCACGCCGGTGGGCGGCCAGTTCATCGGCTCGAGCCTGATCGGATCTCCAGCTAATGCGGTCGCGGAGCGTGCGCCATGATGCTCGCCCTCACCGCGACGCTTGCGATCGTCCTTCCCGATCACGCGGCGCTGCGTGCAGCACCCCAATCGAACGCCGTCGAGCTCGCAACCCTCTGGCAAGGCGATGTGCTGGAGGTCCGCGCCGAGCGCGCCGACTATCTGCAGGTCTACAACTATCGGCGCGAGCAGGGCGGATATTTGAGACGCGATGCCACGAGCCTGGTTTCACTCGGCGAGTCCTCCGCACCCGAGCTGCTTGCTGTGGTCCGCTTTCTGCGCGCGAGCCCGGGACGCGAGGCGCTCGGCATCAGCTACGGCGCCGCCTATCTGCGCGCCGTACCGACGGGCGCACTCACGGCCGAGCCGCTCGATGCCATCGCTGCAATGGCAGAACGACTGGCCGATCAGGCCTCGAGCGGGCAATGGCCTGCGCAAAGGCCTCGCCGCCCAGCTCGAGGTGATCGAGCAATTCGGCGTGCGCATGCGCAGCTTCGAGCGCGATGGACAGACGCGGTTGTGCTACGACGGTGAGCTGTATCGCCAGGTCCTCACACTGTCCCACGCCACTACCGAAGAGCGAGCGCACGCAGCGCTCGGTCTCACGCGCGCAGACTGCATCGACCCAAGTCTGGGACCGATACCACGCGCATCGTTCGATGAGCAACGAAAGGCCATTCTCGATGTCATCGCGGATCGGGACTTGAGCGCCATGACTCGCAGCCGGCTGCATGCGCGGCGCGCTGCGGTCCTCGCATCCATCGCCTTCGAGCAGGCTCGCAGTCACACCCCATCAGGCGAGGCCGCCGATCGCGCCATGACCGAGCTCCTCCAGGTGCATCCGGAGGATCTGGGCGAGGATCGCCGCTTCGAGTTTGTCGATGCGGCCGTGCGCGTGGGCGCGATACGCTGGGCCGCCTCGACGCTGAGCGGCCGAACCGAGCCGCTCACTCTGACTGCGACCCCGGGCGAACCGGGGCAGACTTGTGTCTCACTCGCGCCGGCGATGGCGCCACCACATGCGGCTCCGGTCTCCCGCCGCTGCACCTATGGAATCGTTTGGCTGGCGTCGGCCCAGTCGATCGCACAAGGCGAGGGCCTCGTGCTCGCAGTGCAGCCACTGGAGAGCTGGCGTGAGCTTTGGGTTTTTCATCGATATGCGGGCTCGTGGCGCGTCGATGTGCTTTCACCGGCACTCACGGACCCGAATGAAGGCTATGTCGAGTTTGCCGGATTCGTACCGCATAACAGATGCCTCCTGGTCGTGCGCGAAGTGAAGATCGGGGCCCGATTCAGCCGCCGTTTCCAGGAGCTTCGTCTCGATGATCTGACGGTCGTCCGTCAGGCGCATACTCCCATGCTGTTGCCCGACTTCCGCCGCTGGCAAGATGTCACCTGGCGGCGCGAGACGCTCGCGCTGCTTTGAATCCGGAAGAGGTACAACCGTGCGCGAACGCCCGATCCCTGCGCCCATTGTGCGCGGCTATGAGCGCTATCTGAGCCTCGTGCTCGCGCTGCCGGAAACGCTCGCATCACCGGGACCCGGATTTGCCTGGCGCCGAAGCCACAGGGTCCACGACACACCATCGGTGAAGGTACGTGGAAAGTTCCTGTCGCGCTGGCGGACGGAAGCCGAATGTGGGCTGGCGATTCGATGCGACTTTCTCGATCGGCAGATCATGCTGCAGGCGCGGCCGGATGTGTTCTTTCTGACCGATCATTATCTCAACTATCCGATGATCCTCGTGCGTCTGGAAAAAGCGACTGGAAAGATTCTGCAGGACGTGGCCGAGCGCGGCTGGCGCTTCATCGCACCCGCGAAACTCGTGCGCCAGCGCGATTCCGCGCAGACGAGCTCGCCCTAGCTGGCGCTCGGCTCGAGCCGATCGGGGCCTGCGGGGTGTGAGGGATAGCAAGCCGAAAAGGCTGGAACGTGATCGGGAGGGGAACGCAGCCCCGCATCGATGAGATCGTGCGGCAAGGAGCGATAGCGCAGTCCCGCCATACGCCAGCCTACGTCGGATCTGGCATACGTGTAGTCGAAGCGTCCCATCTCCCACCACTGCGCCGCGCCCTGGCCCTGCTGCCGGGCCATCTCGATGAGCGTCAGAGTCGACTGGAAGGTGGACTGCGCCTGCACCAGGCAGTGAAAACGCGCGCGCGCGAACGCACCATCGCTCGCCACCTCGATGAAGTCCTCGGCGTGGGGACGATCGAGCAAGGTGAGATGCACCGGCTCGGGCCGCAGGCGCTTGCCGAAGTGCTCGACGAATAAGCGGCGAACACCGCGGTCGCGACCCTCGAAGATGCCGCCGTTGAACCACACGCGCGCGCTCGAGCTGAACAAGTCTGGCAGCTGATCGAGCGCACCCGTATTGAGTCGACGGATGTACTCCCGATGCAGTGCACGGACCGCATCTGCCGTCGGCTGTGCCGGCGTGCCGGCCGCCGGCCGCGAAGCACCCCAGGCAAGCGTCCCGGCGATGGCTGCACTCGCGCTGCCGATGAACCCCCGTCGGCCTTCATCAGAGCGCCTCGTCATACGTAGAACCGGCGAATATTGAATGCGCCGGCATTGCGTGCCTGCGCACCGATGCTGCTCATGCTCAGACCCATCTTGCCGCAGTGATAACCGATGCCGCAGTCGTGCATGGTTCGCGTGTTGATGACCAGAATTCCCAGGGTTCCGTTGCAGGCCTCTTCGAGCCAGTTGAAGAGGTAGAGATCCTCGCGCAGCTTCACGTACTGCGCAGGACCACTCCATTCGAGCCCCCCCGCGCCGCCCGGCAGGAAGATGATCCACGAGAACGAATGGGGTGTCGTGTACACATGCATCGAGGTCAAACCGGGCGAGTAGTTCCACGTCATCGCGCGACCCACGAGCTCATCGGTGAACGTGTGGCGGCGGTACTGGGGCGGGATCGATCCATCCATCTCGATGACGCCGAACCACGTTTTGCGCGCGGCCTCGTTGGCCATGTAGGGAGTGCCGAGCCAGCCCTGCACGCAGCAGGAGAGTGCATTCTGGAAATCGAGTACGACGGCGACGCCATCGTGTCGCGGGCTTCCCCCGAGCAGATGTCCAAAGAACACCACTCCGGGCGCAGGTTCCCACGCTGCGTATCGCTCCTCGCGCCAGTCTGCGTGCTCGGTGCGCCAATGCAGCGTGTCGGCCGCGTCGAATTTGTATTGCAGTACCGGACCGCCATCGTCGTAGCGAACGGTCAGCTCCTTGCCAACGAGCGCAGCGCTTGCGGGAAGCCGATTTCCGGCCATCGGGCTCGGCGCGCCAAAGGCAACGGTGTTCTTGGCAACGGCCGCTTCCACCTCCTCGTGGGACATCGCCGGGTTGGTGAGCAATGGTCGATATACCGGCCGCTCGCCCTTCCTGCTCATCGAGGGCCGGTTTCCGAGCACGATCTTCTCGCCGTGATCGTCGAACGGCTCAAACAGCGCGATCTGTCCGACCATCTCGCCCGTACCGGTGAACATGTAGTACTCGAGCGCGTCGGTTGCGTCGAAGCCGAGACGCACCCCCGCCTGCCTAAGCTCGTTGAGATCGAGCACATACAGCGTCATCGTGCCGGAAAACTCGCACTCCACGCGGGAATAGATGTAGAGGTCATCATCGATCTTCACGTAGTCTGAAGGTCCGCAGAAACAGAGCTCGCCACCGAGCCGCGTCAGCTCGACAAACGTCGAATACAGGGCCGACGGGTACAGCTCCAGGGTCTCAATGCCGGTGTCCTGCACCCAATGAAATCCCTTGCCTTCAAGACGGTTGGTGAGGCTATGCCGCGTCGTGGGCGCTTCGGAGCCTTGGATGTAGCCGAAGTGGATCTGGCGCTGGACCTCGCGATTGTCGCTATAGCCGCTGAACCAGATCTCGAAGACGGTCGCGAGGCGCTGCAGGGGATCCACGATGACCTGATACCCCTTCTGCGTACCGGGCACCATGTGACTGAAGAGGATCAATCGTTGCAGTGTCAATGCGCCGTACCCTGCCTGAACCGCCCCGCCTCCGTCCGCGACGAGCGAGAGCCGGTTTTTCGCTTTGAAGTGGTACCCGAGGGTCAGGCCGTCGTCCGTCACGATGGTCACGGACTTGCCGCTGAGGGCATCGCTGAAGGCGGTCGCACAAGTTGGCCCTGATGCCGCGGCAGCGAGCTTGTCCCCGATCTGCTTCTCGGTGAGCCTGCTGTAGCGAATCCGGTGCATCTGCTCCTTCGGATAGTGGACTGTCTGCACGCTCCCCCTCCCTCTCAGATGGCGATGGCTCTCGGGCGAGTGTCGCGGGCCCGAAAGTGCCTACGATACAGTGAAGGCGCGATCTTGAAGTGACGCGTGAACGCGCGTCGCAACACCTCTGCGCTGGAGAAGCCGCAGCGCTGGGCGATACGATCCGCACCGTCTTCACTCGACTCGAGCTGGCGACGCGCCGCCTCGACGCGCACGCGCTCGACGTAGCGAGCGGGTGTCGCGTTGAGCTCGCGAGCGAACACGCGCGCGAAATTGCGCGGACTCATCGAGACCCGCGCCGCAAGGGCCTCGACGGTGAGGTCACGGTCCAGGTGCTCGGGAATCCAGGCCTGCAAGTCGCGCAGCGACTTGCGCTCTGCGGCTTGCGCCGCAAGTGTGGCGCTGAATTGCGCCTGACTTCCAGGTCGGCGCAGAAAGATCACCATCTTGCGCGCCACCTCCAGGGCAATGGCCGCGCCGAAGTCCTCCTCGATGAGCGCGAGCGCCAGGTCGATGCCCGCCGAAACCCCTGCCGAGGTGTACACGCGGCCGTCCTGTAGCCAGATCGGGTTTGGATCCCAGTTCACCAGCGGATATGCGCGTTTGAATTCATCGACGTGAAGCCAATGGGTGGTTGCCGCGCGTCCGTCGAGCAGACCCGCGCGTGCAAGCAGTGCGGCGCCCGTGCAGATTGAGCAGATTCTGCGGCTGCGGCTTGCCATCTTGCGCAACCACTCCACGACACTTGGATCCTGCGAGCGTCGAGCCCCGCGTCCGCCTGCGATGAGCAGTGTATCGACGCGGCCGGCCACCTGGCCGTAGCGGCCGTGCGCCAGGATCGACACACCGCTGCTCGTGAGGATCGTCAAATCCGCCCGGTCCGTGACGAGCTCGATCTGATAGCCGGAACGTCGACTCGCGTGAGCCAGGATCTGAGTTGCCATGGCAAACGCCTCGAGGGGTCCGATCACGTCCACTCCCTGCGCCGGCGACACACACAGCATGACGATCCGCTTCACGCCGCCAACTATAGCGCGTATGGCAGAAAAGGTGGGATGCTCGTCATTCTGGCCATCGCGATGCGGGCTAACCTGGCTGCCCGGTCCTGGTCAGTCTATGAAGAAACCGCACTACGCCTGGGTCATTCTTGGCGTGACATTCGTGGCCTTGCTGAGCTCCGCCGCCGTGCGTGCGACGCCTGGTGTGTTGATCGTTCCGCTCGAGCGGGAGTTCGGCTGGTCGCGCTCGCTCATCTCCGTGAGCATCTCGATCAATCTTCTGCTCTATGGACTCATTGGCCCCTTTGCCGCCGGGCTCGTCATGCGCTACGGCGCACGCCGCGTCGTGAGCGCTGCCATGCTTCTCATCGGGCTTGGAACCCTCGGCACCGTCGGCATGCACCGGCTGTGGCAGCTGATCGCGCTCTGGGGTGTCATCGTCGGGGCCGGTACGGGCATCGTCGCCATCGTCGTGGGGGCAAGCATCGTGCAGCGCTGGTTCGAGAGCCACCGCGGACTTGCGGTCGGGCTTCTGACGGCGAGCTCGGCGACGGGACAGCTCGTCTTTCTACCTCTTCTGGCAAAGATCGTGGTGATGAGCGGCTGGCGATCGGCCGCGCTCACCATGGCGCTCGTATCGCTCCTCGTGGCGCCGCTTGTGTGGTGGCTTATGCGCGATGCGCCCGAGAATGTCGGGCTCGCACCCGTCGGTTCGCGCGGCTCCGAACGCAGTGCGACGCATTCTTCCGTCAGCCCCTGGGCGGCAGCCTTCGATGCCCTGAAGGGCGCGACCCGCTCGCGTGAATTCTGGATCCTCGGCGGAAGCTTCTTCGTCTGCGGCGCGAGCACCAACGGCCTCATCGGCACGCATTTGATTCCCGCGTGCATGGACCATGGGATCCCGGAGGTGCAGGCTGCAGGACTTCTGGCATTGATGGGCATCTTCGACCTGATCGGCACGACCGGTTCGGGCTGGCTTTCCGATCGTCTCGACAATCGCTGGCTCTTGTTCGCCTACTACGGATTGCGCGGACTGTCTCTTCTGTACTTGCCCAGGAGCCTGATGGATAGCGGCTCGGGGCTGTCGCTCTTCGCAGTGTTCTACGGACTGGATTGGATCGCCACGGTGCCACCGACCGTCGCACTGGCACGCCGTGCTTTCGGCCTCGAGCGCGGCGGAATTGTGTTTGGCTGGATCGTCGCCTGTCATCAGATCGGCGCGGCCGTCGCGGCCGCCGTCGCAGGCTACATTCGCACCGACGAGGGCAGCTACGATCACGCGTTCGTGATCGCGGGCGCCCTGTGCATGCTGTCTGCGCTCGCCGTGCTTTTCGCCGGCCGAACGCTCATCGCTCCTTGTAACTCTTCTCGAACATCGGCGGCAGTCCCCCATCGCTCGTGATGACACGATATTTGAAAAGCCAGCGCCCACCGCGCTTGACCAGCTCATCGTGCTCGCGGCCCTGCTCGACGAACTGAGGGGTCGCCTTTGGATTCTCCGAGCGTACGCCGGTCCAGATCAGATCTGCGCTCGCCGTCGCACCATTGACGACGATCTTGGAGTTCGTGAGGAGCATGTGAAACTTGCCCGGCTGGCGCGGCGCCTGTTCCGTCAGCTTCTGGTACAGATCCTCGATCGCTCCCCGCCCGCGTGAGACGATCCCATTCACATCAAGGACACCGTCCTCGACGTAATAGGAGCCGAGGTTCCGATCGGCCCCACCGAGCTGTCCGTAGTAGTCGACGAGCAAGTCCTCGATCTGAGCTCGATCGATGAGCGTCGCGAGAGTGGGCGGTGATTCCGCCAGCGCGACCGCCGAAACCGTGAGCAGGGCGGCCATGACAGTTGCACGGGGGCGCATGAGTTTTCTCCAATCGCTCGAATTCAATGCGAGGCGCTGTCGCCTGATTGCAGGATCACGCGGATCGCCCCGTCCGGACCGAGCGGGTTTCGATTGTTCTCCAGGCACACGTAAGGCATGAGCTTGAAACCAGGTGGCGCGCGTTTGTAAGTCTTGGTCACGGTCCAGGGTTTCACGAAGGCGACCGGATCGACGAGGGTGAATTCATCGCGCAGCGTGTCGTCGTCCGCCAGCCAGATGCGCTCGTAGGCGATCGCTTTGTCGCTCTTCGGCAGGCCCGAAGCCTCCATATTGGTGTCCGCACGAAAGCCGTAGGCGGTCGAGAGCAGGAAATTCCCTTCCCAATGCCCGACCGACTCGCCGTTGTACGTCGGCTCGGGATCCTCGGGCAGAGACCTCCCGTCTACAAAGATGCGCCGCACCTGCTCGTCCCATTCCCCGTAGATCATGACCCGATCGGGACCCATCGTGATTTCCATCGGATAGGTCATCGTCATGATGCGTGGCATTCCCGGTGGCAAGCATGCCGCGGTCGGATCTCCAGTGGGCTTTCCGGCCGCGGCATCCTCAAGGTGACGCTCGAAGATCTTCGCGTACTCGGGCGTGAGTGGCGGGTCTTGGCCCTTTCCCGGAGCAATACCCGGCCTCCAGCCGATGCCTCCTTGATTGATCCAGATCCCGCTCAGGTCGCGCCGGCTGTTCGGTCGATAAGGCAAGCGGCCCCACTGCGGATCCGCGGGTTGCGTCTTGGCTGCTCCGGCGAAGGTCGCGGGAAGCTTTGTGACATCGCGATGCGGCGCCTGCACCCCTTTTGAAAGATCGAGGTCCGCCGGTCGACCAATGAGATCCTCGGGCTGATCGGCGTACTTCGCGCTCGATGCAGCCACACCGCAAAGCAGGATCAGGCAGCAAATGACCTCAAGGAACCAGAGCCAGCGCATAGATGAACGTCATGCCCGCAGGCGTGAGAAAAGGACTGCCCACGACCGGAGTCAACGCTCCCGTGTTCGCGTCGATGAAGAAGCCGCTCACCGCGCCAGTCTGACCCGCCAGATAGCCGATCACGCCTTCGGGTGAGTTACTGTAGCTACCCACATACAAGTATCGACCGCTTTGCTCGATCACCATCCGGGAGTCTCCCGGGAAATAGGTGACCGGATACACACCGATCGGCGCGAGCGCCGGAGTGTCTCCCGATACCGTGGCGCTGCAGCCGGTGCTGAGGTCGAGATCGGGAACATAAGCGGTGAGGTTGATCGAGTAGGCAGCGATCGTGCTCGTTCCAGCATACAGAATGTAGACGAATCGTCCGCTCGGATCGATCACGATGTTGTACGGGTTGACCCCGTAACCGGGTTGGAACGGGCTACCCACCGCCGAGCAGAGCGAGCCGTCCTGATTGATCTGGAAGACGCTGACGCTGGTCGCCTGCTGATTCAGCACGAACGCGTACGTTCCGGTCCGGTCGTAAGCAATCGGCGCATAGGTGCCGGAGTTTCCGACGACGCCATTGTCCTGGCTGACGGCCATGTCACTGCCGATCTGAACGAGGTTGCCGTTCGATCCCACCTGAAAGGCCAGGATCCCGGGCGGCGAGGTCCCTGGGCACGTCTTGGTCTGCTCCGAAGTACACGAGGTGTAAGAGAGCACGTAAGCGAAGCGGCCGAGCGGCTCGAAGCTCAGGAACAGCGGCTGATCGCTATCGACGTTGATCTTGTTTCCGGCAGCCGGAGTCAGTGCACCGCCGCTTGCGGCACTGTATTGGGTGATGTAAGGCGGGCCACCCTTCTCGTTCACCTGATACGCGTTACTGCCATGAAACACCATGCTGTTGTAGGACGTGTTGTATCCGCCGTATTGCACCGCCGGCGACAGTTGCCCGTCGCTCTGGATGCCGTAGGAGTAAGCGTAGATTCCGTTGGCCTCGGTGACATAGATGGCATCTTTGGTCGGATCGACGGCCGGGGCGAATTTCCACGGCGGCTTCATCTTCTGCGGATCGCTTGGGAATAGCACCGTTGCCGGGTTGAGCGCAGCGATGGCGCCGGTTGCGTCATCGATGGTGAACTGCGAAATGTCGTACTGGGCGATGCCATTGAGCTCGTTGTTCGACACGTACGCGAAGGACTGGCTGCCGCTTACGGGACAGCTGGTATCAGAGGGTGGGTGCTGCTGCACGACCACGAGCTCACCGGGATCGATATCGGTCGCGGCCGCCGCCGAACCGATCAGCGTCAGCTGCCCGGTGGAAGAGTTGATCATGTAGGGAAGGACGGCGCCCTGCTGCGGTATGTTGTTGATTGGCTCATTGGCGGCGACCGCGTACACAAATCGACCGACCGGCACGCAATCCACCTCCGCCGTGACCGAACCGCCGTTGATGCGACCCAACGACGAGCTGTTGCGGATGCTGCAGTTGAGCGGCTGAAGCGAAACCGATCCATTCTTGGCCACCTCGGTATTGCCGCATACCTCCGTATTCGTCGAGACCGGCTGCTCGATGCTGATCTGAAAGTTACTGCCGTCATCGATCGTCGAGCCGGGAAATGTCAGCGCGGTCGCCTGATTTCCTGTGATGGTGAGCTTGGTGTCGCTCGATGCGCCAGTCCCGATGAAGTTCGTTGACTGGGAAGTGAGGTGCAGAACGAGCGTGTAATCCTTGAAGGTCTTGCCAGCGGGCAGAACGATGGAGGTCGCGGTCGGCAGGCCTTGGACGGTTGCACTCACGGAATACTGGGTGGGAGCGCACTGGATCTGAAGGTTCTGAACGTTTGCATTGTTGATGACGCCGGCCATCTGCTTCGAACCATTCGCAAACTTGCACGTCTCGAAGCGCGGCGTGGTCGCAAGGGCAACCGACCATTGATCCCCGTCCTGCAGATCATTCAACGCAAACGTGCCATCGGTATTCGGCGTGAGTGGAGAGCCTCCATTGAGCTGAACGTAGAGCGGGCCCTGGTCGGTCAAGGTTTGCGGATAGGCAACCGAGCCGGAGACCGAGAATGTGACCCTGCCTGCCGAGGAAGAGTTGCTGCTGCTGTTGTCACCGCACCCGGTGAGCCAGACGAAGAGCGCGAGGACGACACATCCGAGTCTGCTTCGCGAGACGGGGCCCGGCTGAGCGGCTGTGATCATGGTCAGCACCTCAAAAGCGCGCGAGGACGCTGAAGGCAGGCCCCTGCGTCAAGTCGTGTAGGTCAGTCGGCTGAAAACCGCCTCCGGGACCCGTTTCCAGATTGAAGTCGCGGGTATTCACCACTTGAACTCGGTAGCCCAATGTCACGCTGAGCGACAAGCCTTTGAGGGGTGTTGGCGTCCCGTAGGCAAGCCCGAGCTCGGTGAGAAAGTAGTCGGCGTTGAAGTTGTAGTGAGCGAACTGCTGGACCTCGGCGTCCAGCAAATCGGGCTCAGAGGCATGTAAACCAAGGCGGCCATAGGCGAACGTGCCGTAGACCGACAGCGGACCGCCTTGCAATGGCGCGGAGGCCAGCAACCCGATCGTCGGACCGGTCCACTTGTAGAACTCCGGGTTGGAGATGTGCACGAAGTTCTGCTGGATCTGTTTGTATCCGATCGTCACCGCGAGGGAGGGAAGCACGTAATAGCCGACGTTCACGTCGGCCTCCTTGCGCGTGGCGACGAATGGATTGATCTGGCCGGTGGTGGGAGTGACCCCTCCGCCCAGGGCATAGTCGGTGCCGGCGAAGTAGCTCCCGGCCACGAGCCAGCGCCCGTAGAACGCATTCAGCTGTGGAATCACGGCAACGTGCGTGTTGCTCGCGATCGTCTGAATGACGTAGACATCCGTTGCCGTGTGAGCCGGGGTCCAGCTCGTCCACTCGTTGACCCACAGCTTGGCACCGACCGTGAACTGCAAGTCGGCTGCGTCCGCCTGGGCACTCAGCGCAGCCGCAAGAGCGTAGCTTGCCAGCGTCGCGATGCGACGCACCTTCGATGGTCCGAACGGCATTGGACTCCCCGATCAACCGCGGTGACGCCGGCCGTCACCGCTCATGGCGTGATATTTGTGCTGATTTCCCTAGAAGGCCGGCGGAATTCTCGAATCCTGCTGTCGCTTCCTGGCCTCTTGCTGCTCTTTCTTCATCTTCTCGTTCTCGGCGCTCTTTTCGGCGAGTCGCAGCTCGCTCTTGCGCTGGCTGATCTCGTTCTCCCGCTGTTGCGCTTGCAACCGGTCGTTGTCGACTTCGAGCTGCTCGAGCTTCTCGCACTGGACCAGGCAGTCGTCCTTGCCCTTGTAGACCGAGTAGAGGACTGGCTTCTGCACGTAGCCGAGCTGCTGCGCTTCCTCCTCGACGTCCGACTGAACATGCTTGAACAGGTCATCGACGGTGCCGTTGTCGTGCAGGTGCGCGAGCAGATGCTTCGTAAATGTTCCATTGCGTCCGACGCCATCAAGCGCAGGCTTGTTGGCCGTCGTGGCGTACCAAACCTCCGTGTCGTTCGGGATGTCGGTCACGTCCGCGAGGCCCTGGGGCAGCTTGCCGCCCGATGATGCCAGGGGATTGTTACGGCAAGCATCGAGGGCGACGATCGTGACCTTCGCGTGGGTGCGTCCCAGCTGCTGCATGAGGAAGGAGAGCGTGACGGATTCGCTCGCCACGGAGGCCGGATCGGTCAGATTCGCCTTGGTTGGGATGAGGTAGTTCTCTCCGCTGATCTGAACGGCGTGCCCCGCGTAGTAGATCAGGGTGGCGCTCTGCGCCGGGACACCCTCGACGAAGTCCTCGATCAGGGCCCTGAACTGGACGCGCGTTGGCACGTCGATGGCGCAGGTCGTCGCAAAACCGACCGACTGCAGGGCGGCGCACAGGTCGCGCGCATCGTTTTCCGGATTCTTCAGGGGCGCGACGGTGGCGTAGTGAGCATTTCCGATCACCAGGGCCACCCGGTAAGCCTGATGAGGGTTCGGCGCGAGAGCGGCCAGGACGCAGGTCGGAGCGAGAAGCAACGCAAGCTCCAGAAATCTGCTGCTGAATCCTCGTTGTTTTTCTCGCACTGCACCCCCGCAGTACCTGCTTGATTCAATCTGCCATCTGCCAGTTGGGAGCGCAAGAAGCCGGACGACTTTTGTCGGGTTTTGTTTGAAGAAGGCCGTCATCCAAGCGTAGCGAGCCTGTTTGCATCCCTGGCCGCGTCCGCTTGGCATGTATCCCCGTAGAGAGGGATAATCACCCCACGCACAGGTCAGATCGCCTCCATCGGGCGGGCACAAACAATGAAGACACCGCGCCTTGCTCTCTGCGTCATCGGTCTCGGACTGCTGGCGCTCAACCCAGCGGCATTCGCCGGCGACCCGGTCGCCGTCAATGAGGTCCTGGGTTCGATCAAAAACAACTGGGCTGACGCCCAGTTCTCGGTGGATGTTTCAGGACTTTCTGAAGATGAGGCCGTGACCGATCAGGCGCTGCAGGCCGAATTCGAGGCCGCGCATCCGGGATATCTGGCGCTCTTGCTGGTGTCGAGCCACGGGGAGATGCGCCTGGTCAAAGGCGAGGGAGCGCAGCCGAGCGTCAGCGGAGTTCTGCCCATTTCGGTGCAACCGCCGCTCGGACGAGAGCACATCATCTTTCTGTTCTCCAATCGACGGCTCGATGAGGCTCTGGGCGATGGCAATGCGCCCTTGAGCCTGGGCGCTGATCGGGCCCACGCCGATGCCTTCGCCCGAAAGCTGCAAGCCCTGCAGGATCGTGGACTCCTGCTCGTGGCACGTCGGGTCGATTATCTGGTCAATGCCCCCTCTGGCCAGACCCAGTATACGACGCGCAGCATCTTTCGCGCTGTCGAGGAAGGACACATGACCCTGCCGACGCGCATCGAGTTCGAGTTCGACTCGGATCGGCTGACGGCGCAGAGCAGGCTGGAACTGGATTCCTTCGGCGAGGCGCTCGCCTCGCAGTTCCATGACCGCAAGGTGACGCTCGAGGGACACACCGACGCGTTGGGAACCGAGGAATACAACCTCAGCCTGTCCGACCGGCGTGCCCGTGCCGCCCGTCAGTACTTGCTCGAGAACTTCGGGTTGACCGCGGCTCAGCTGGATGCGGCCGGCAGGGGCAAAGCCGGCGCCATCGCGCCGAACGACACCGAGGCCAACATGAGCAAGAACCGCCGGGTCGACTTCATCTTCCAGGCCGAGGAGCCTTCCGCGTCCGCCAAACGCTGAAGCGGGCGGGCCTTAGCTAGAGGCGGCTCCGGACCCAGAAATCGGCGTCCGGCCAACTGTCGACCGATCGGGCGCAACGAAACCCACTATCGGCATCTGCATGGGTCGAAAGCTCGGAGCGCCGGGCCGCAGCACGCCGATCTGCGGGGTTCGGCTCGAGCCACGACCCCCCTTTCAGCACCCGCCGGTCCAGACCTCCCTGGCCTTCGGCGTCGACCCACTCCCAGACGTTTCCGGACAATCCGCGATAGCGCCCGGCGATACCCTCGGCGGGTCCGTCTGTCGCAGAGGGTCTGACCACCGGCGTCGGGGTCGGGGACGCGAGCGCATTGGCGAACGGGAAGACCGTGCGTTCGGGGCCTCGCGCGACGTACTCCCACTCATCCTCCGACGGCAGGCGCATTCCGCTCCACCGGCAATACTCCTGTGCGTCATGAAACGTCACGCCCACCACGGCGGTATCGCCCTTGGGTGTCCCCTTGCTCACCGCATTGCGCCAGGAGCCGCCCGGCACCCAGCGCAGGGTGCGGCCGCTCGCACTGTAGGCTCCGCCGGCGCGTTCGGCTTCCGTTCGATACTGCGTCGCGCCGATGAAACTGCGAAAGTTGTCGACCGTCACCGCAGCGGCATCGATTGCAAACGGCTGCAACAGCACCTGCCGGTACCGTTCGTCCGCGTACGCGCCGCGAGGACAATCGCTGGAATACCGAAGGCACAGCGCCACCGCGGCGTCGATCTCGCTCTGAGTGCTTCCGAGCTGGGCACGGCGTGGCGCCGCGGCGATGGCCGAGCGGACCTGATCGCGCGGGTATGAGCGTCCAGCGTCAAAGGCGTCCGTGATCCCTAGGAACTGCCCGAGGCTGGCCGCGCTCTGGCCGGATATCGCGCCGGCTCCCGGTTGCACCGCGTGCGGGGCGGGTGCCGGCGCAGGCCCGCGCGTGGCGAGAAAAATGCCCAAAAGTCCAGCTGCGGCGACGAGCCCGACCGTCGTCCACAGGCGAGCCCGTGACAGCGCAGGCACGCGAAATCCAGTTTGCGCGAATTCGCGGGCGAACTCGCTGACCGAGGCGGTTCGCTCGGGCCGTGTCAGCGCCAGGGCGCGTCGCAGCGCCTGGTTCTGACTGCGACTGAGTTGAGGAATGTCCGTCGGTACCAGCTTGTAGCTGAAGGCTTCCATCGCGGTGGCGCCCTTGAAGGGGTGCGCGCCCGAGAGCAGCTCGTAGACGATGCAACCGAGACTGTAGATGTCGTCGCGCGGGTCCGCCTGCATCTTCTGCCACATTTCCAGGGACGCGTGTGAGGGCGAGAGCGCCCCCAGCTCGCGTGCATCGAAATAGGTCTTGTGGGGATCCGTCGTTTCGCGGCGCACCTGCGCTGCGATGCCAAAATCGAGCACCTTGACCACATGATCAGGCGTCACGAAGAGGTTCTGCGGCTTGAGGTCCGAATGCACGACAGCCTCTGGCTGCGTGTGCGCATAAGTCAGAGCGCTGCATAGCTGCTCGATCAACCGCCGGGCTTCCCGCAGCGGCATACCCTGCGGGTAATCACGCATCAGAGCGGCCCCGGACTGGCCCTGCAGCAGCTCCATGGTGATGAAGCACACATCCCGGCCGCGGTCTTCGTAGAACTCGTAGACCCGGATGATGTTCGGATGGGACAGGCGGCGCGCACGACTGCACTCGCGCTGCAGGGCGAGCCGCGCCTGTGGCACGCGCTTGATCGATTCATTGAGAACCTTGATCGCAAGGTACGGGTGTGGATCGAGCAGGCGTGCCGCCTCGAGGTCGATGGCCCGGAATACGACCCCCATGCCGCCCTCCCCCAAGGGCTGCTGCAGCTCGAATTTGTCGTTCAGCAGACGGCTGCCGGTACCGATGTCACCGAGCGATGGGCTCGCTGGAGTGCCACTTCGCAGGTAGGTCGCGGCAATCGCGGTTTCGGCGGGCGGGGTCGTAGCTCCCGCAAATGTCTGGGCCTCAGTCGCAGGGCTCGTGCGCTCCACAGTGAGACCTCAGGACCTCCCCTTATCGGCTCACTTTGACGGTTTTGGAGCGGGCGGTCCACCTCGATAGAAGTTCGCGGCAGGCGTCGCCTCGATGAAGGAGAGAATCTCCGGCGCATTCGTTCCGACCTTGCGCAGGGCGATCCAGGCCGCGGTCGGCGCCTCGCCGAAGTTGCGGCTCGCATCCTGGGCCCTGCGAACGTCCATCCATTGCGTGCCGGCGATCAGGTCACTCGCCACGAGCATCCAGCTTTCGGCGAGGGCTTCACGCGCCCGTTTGACCTTGAAGAGCGGCTCCGCATCGAGCTCTTCGACCCCTTCGGCGTCCGAGGAATACCCCTCCGGGGGCACCGGATTGATCAGGCCCTGGATCGTCTGCCACACCTCGTGCGTACTCCAGCCCCGACCGCGGTACTGCAGCAACTGCGTGTTGGGCAGGACGTTCCTGCGGGCGCACGACCGTGAAGAAAGTGCTGCGGAAGCGCTCCTGGCGCAGCATGACCGCGACATCCATGTTTGCCAGAGCGATGGTGAATGCCTCGATTCGGTTGCTCAATGGGTATGGATCCCAGTTGGCGTTCGAGAAGACGTACCCATGCTTGTAGTTGTTGGCGGCGCCGCCTTTCACGTAATACTTCATGGCCTGCGCAGTCGAGAGCTCCCAGGAATCCTTCGGGGACACGTTCACTCGCGTGACAGGGTTGTGCTCGGTTCCATTGATCTGAATCAGGACGGCGTCGCGCAGATTGGCCCACTCTTCCCACGCAGAGCCTTGCCGAATGTAGCCGGCGCGCAGACTCTCGGGATCCTGAATGATCCGCGTCTTGTCATCGTTGAAGAGATAGCTTCCTTTCAACATGTCGAGGACGCGTGAGGCATCCCAGTTGATCCACTTGTAGGGGCGGCTTACCTGCACCGGCATGAAGAGCGGCGTGATCGAGCTGTTCATCGCATCGAGATCGATCGCATACGCAAGATCGACCCAGTCCAGATAGCTGCGGGCATCCTCGACGAGAATGACGCCAAGACCGGCCACATCCGAGTTGACGGTGCCAAGCGTCGCATCGCCAGGCGCGGGCTGCAGCGGCTTGAGCCCGGCCGCTTGCAGCGCCTGCGCGGCGGGCATGCGTGTGCCGTGATGATAGACCTCACCGACACCCACCATGGCCGCGTTCATTGGACCTGCCGATGGGCCCTGCGCCTCGCCCGTACCGGAGCGCGAGCGCATCACTGGAGTGATGTCCGCATTGATCAGATCGACCAGCGCCTGCAGCAACCCCGGACTTGCCGGCAGATACGTCATCTGGTTCGCACGAATGACCATCATGGCGCGGACCACATCTTCCTGATTGAACTCCGCCCCATGCAGATCGGAGCCCTCACCGTTCTTGAACGCTTCGAGCGCCTTCGCTTCCAGGTCCGCACGGTTCTGTGGCGACATCGGATCGCCGCTGAAGCGAACGACCTCGCGGCCGGCGCCGGCATTGCGGTTGAAGAGATAGATCGCGATGCCCTCGGCGGCGCCTTCGTTCATGAGATTGAAGGTGTCGAGGCCGCGTTGCTTCGCTTCCGCGCTGACGGCGACTTTGGCGCCGTAGCGCGCCACCTGGATGACCTGTTCGATGGTGAGGTCATTGCCGGTAAGCGTGATGGTCTGACCAGCCATCGTCGCGTTGATCGGATGGTACGCGGCTGGAGCATCCGCCAGTGCTCGAGTCGCGACGCAGACAAGCGCAGCGTAAAGAAGATGACGCGCATACGTGGCTGAATTTCGCATCTTAATTTCCTTTCACGAGCTCGCATCGGTCCGACATACTGGCGGGACGTTAGCACTCAACGGCCGAGCGTGCCTCACGTTCTAGCATCCGCACTCAGCGGTCGGTCCAAATGTCGGGGCTGCGGCGAGTACATCCGTCGCGACAGCCTGCGCTTTGGCGAGGCTCTTCCGAACCTGTTCGGCGAGGGGGATATGACAGTGTGGTTTCATCCGCTGTGCGCGGCGTACAAGCGCCCACAGTCATTACTGGAGGCACTGGCAGCCGGGGATTCAGCTTTGCCGGAGCGTGCCATGCTCGAGCGTGCGGCGCGCGCCAGCTCAGCCCATCGCCGAATGGCGCGCATCGACGGAGCGGAACGCTCGCCGAGTGGTCAAGCCACTTGCCGCCACTGCCGCCATCTGATCGAGCGTGCGAGCTGGCGCATCCGGCTGGTGTTCTATCAGGAGGGACTCTTCTATCCGGGCGGCTTCATTCATCTCGAGTGCCGGGCCACATACTTTGAGACGGCCGAGATCTGGGATCCGCTGAATCACTTCAGTCGCGGCCTGAGCGCGGAAGAACGCGCCGCGCTACAACGCGCCTACGCTGCCACGAGTTGAGAGCACGGACGATGAGAGCGGTTGCGCGTACGCGGCCAGAAACATGCGCACCGACAACTCGATGCGCCGCTGCAACTCCGCCTCGCTCGGCATCGGCGCGCCCTTCGCCAGCTGGCGCAGCGCGAGCTCGCCGATCGACATGCCGAACAGCATGGCTGCCGCCTCACGCGGATCGCGCAACGCGAGCGTTCCCCGCGCGACTTGACGCGCGAGCCAGGACTCGAGCGCACCATCACCGTTGCAAACAGCCTGACTGCGCAGCGCGAGCACGACGTCAGGCGAACGCGGCGATTCGGCGATCATCAAACGTGTGAGCGCAATCTGTCTCGGCGACAGCACCAGGTTCGCGACCGAGCGCAGGAACTCGCACAGGATCTCGTGCAGCGGTCGACCATCATCCGGCAAGGGAGCTGCGAGCGGTGCAAGCCTCGCGGCCAATAGCGCATTGAAAAGGGCGGCCTTGCTCTCGAACATCACATAGATGGTCTTCTTGGACATCCCGGCCCGCCGAGCGATGTCGTCCATCGTGGCAGCGTGATAGCCCCGCTCCAGGAAGATCTCCTCCGCCACCTCGATGAGCTGGTGTCGTCGGCCACCCTCCGGACAGCCGCGCAGGCCGGCCTCGCGGCCTGCGGGCTCGATCGGCAGTTCATTTTCAACACCGGGTACGCTCATCGTGGTCGCGAAATATCGCCGATTGACGAACGAATGGAAACCCCTTAGTTTCTTCTCTCGGAAACCGTGCCGTTTCCGCGCCCCCAAAGCATCGTGCCGCCTCACGGGTCTGAGCGCGGCCTAACGCCCACCATCGGAGCAAGCATGCCCTGGGTTCTCGAGCGTTCGGTCATCCGCTGCGCGGCTTTCGCCGCGACCTGCGCGCTGCTCGCAGCCGGCTGCGGCGGCCACGGATCGGGCGGACCGCCTCCCAAGCCACAGGTGACCGTCGTCACGATGCACACAGAGCCAGTCGCGCTGACCACCGAGCTTCCCGGACGCGTCTCGGCGTTTCGCGTAGCGGATGTGCGCCCGCAGGTCAGCGGCGTGATCCAGAGGCGGCTTTTCACCGAAGGCGATCGGGTGACCGCAGGTCAGCAGCTTTATCAGATCGACCCTGCGCCGTACGACGCGAGCCTCGCGAGCGCAAAGGCCGCGCTCGAGCGCGCCAAGGCTTCCGTGACCGCTGCTCAGTTGTTGGCCGACCGATACAAGTCGCTGGTGGAGGCGCGCGCCGTCAGTCGCCAGGATTACGATAATGCCGTCGCCACGCTGCAGCAGGACCAGGCCGACGTGGCCTCTGCAGAGGCTGCGGTGCGCACTGCGGCCATCAATCTCGCTTACACCAAGGTCTACTCGCCGATCGCAGGCCGAAGCGGGCGCTCCGCCGTGACGGAGGGAGCGCTCGTGACGGCGAATCAGACGAGCAGTCTGGTGACGATCACGCAGCTCGATCCGGTCTATGTGGACGTGACTCAGCCGAGCACCACGCTCTTGCGCTTGAAGCGCGAGCTCGCCTCCGGGCAGATCCGCAGCGCGGGCGCGGACAAGGCACCCGTTCAACTCGTGCTCGAGGACGGCAGCGCCTACGACAAGCCCGGAACGCTGCAATTCTCGGAGGTCACGGTCGACCAGAGCACCGGATCCGTCACCCTGCGCGCGATCTTTCCGAACGGCTCCGATCTGCTGCTGCCTGGAATGTTCGTGCGCGCGCGCATCGACGAGGGCATGCGTCAGGGCGCCATTCTCGCGCCTCAAACGGGCGTCACCCACTCACCGGACGGCACGGCAACCGCGCTCATCGTCGATCGCGATAGCAAGGTTGCGCAGCGTGACCTGACGCTCGATCGCGCGATCGGCGACAAGTGGGTCGTCACGCAGGGCTTGTCGGAGGGCGACCGGCTGGTGGTGGGGGGCACGCAGAAGGCGCAACCGGGCATGCAGGTCACCGTGCATGAAGGACCTGCGCCGGGAGCGGCCGCGCCCGCGGTCGCCCGCTCCGCCGACTGAGGACGATCATGGCGCGGTTCTTCATCGATCGGCCGATCTTCGCCTGGGTGCTCGCCATACTGGTGATGATGGCGGGCGCCGTCGCGCTCTCGACACTGCCCGTGGCTCAGTATCCGAGCCTTGCACCCCCGGGTGTCTCCATCCAGGTCACTTATCCCGGTGCCTCCGCCGAGACGGTCGAAAGTACCGTGGTGCAGGTGATCGAGCAGCAGCTGAGCGGCCTCGACAACCTGGTGTACTTCTCATCGGAGAGCGACAAGGACGGCAGCATCACGATCAACCTGTACTTCGCTCAGGGGACCGACGTCAACATCGCGCAGGTGCAGGTCCAGAACAAACTGCAGCTTGCGACCCCCCGGCTTCCTCAGGCGGTACAGCAACAGGGCCTGCGCGTAGCGAAGTCGACACGGAATTTTCTTCTGGTCGTCGCTTTCGTCTCGACCAACGACAGCATGCAAAGCCGGGATCTGTCGGATTTCGTGGCCTCGCACATCCAGGATCCGATCAGTCGCGTTCCCGGCGTCGGCGACTATCAGCTCTTTGGCACGCAGTACGCGATGCGCGTCTGGCTCGACCCTGCGAAGCTCAACAATTTCGGGCTGACACCCCTCGATGTCAGCAACGCCATCAAGGCGCAGAATGTTCAGGTTGCCTCCGGTGAGCTTGGCGGACTGCCAGCGGTGCCGGGCCAGCAGATCAACGCCACGATCCTCGGGCCTTCCTATCTTCAGTCACCGGAGCAGTTCGGCCAGATCCTGCTGCGCGTCGAGCCAAGCGGAGCGCAGGTGCGTCTGCGCGACGTTGCCCGCATCACCTTCGGCAGCGAGAACTATTCGGTAGACCAGAAGTACAACGGCCATCCGGCGACCGGGCTTGCCATCAAGCTCGAAAGCGGCGCCAACGCTCTGGATACGATCGCCGCGATCAAAGCGACGCTGGCGGATCTGCAGTCGACGTTTCCGCCGGGTCTGCAGGTGGCATACCCGCTCGATGCGGCGCCGTTCGTGAAGCAGTCGATCACCGAGGTGGTGAAGACGCTGGCGCAGGCCATCTTCCTGGTGTTCCTGGTGATGCTGCTGTTCCTGCAGAACATCCGCGCGACGTTGATCCCGACCATCGCAGTGCCCGTCGTGCTGCTGGGCACCTGCGCAGTGCTCGCGGCCGCAGGGTTCTCCATCAACAGTCTCACCATGTTCGGCATGGTGCTCGCGATCGGCCTTCTGGTCGATGATGCGATCGTCGTCGTCGAGAACGTCGAGCGAGTGATGGAGGAGGAGCACCTCTCGCCCAAGGAAGCCACGCGCCGTTCCATGGACCAGATCACCGGCGCTCTGGTGGGCATTGCCATGGTGCTCTCGGCGGTGTTCGTGCCGATGGCGTTCTTCAGCGGATCAACGGGCGTCATCTATCGGCAGTTCTCGATCACGATCGTGTCCTCGATGATCCTGTCGGTGCTCGTTGCGCTGATCTTCACGCCAGCTCTGTGTGCGACCTTGCTCAAGCGGCCGGAGCAGCGCCGCTCCCGCAAAGGTGGCGGCCTCATCAGCCTTTTCAATCGCGGCTTCGAGCGCGCGCAGGCGCACTACGGGCAAAGCGTGGTCGCATTGGCGCGGCGCTCCGGGCGCGCGCTCATCGTTCTCGCCGTCCTCACGGTCGTACTCACCGTGGGCTACCTGCGCTTGCCACATGGATTCCTGCCCGATGAGGATCAGGGAAACATGTATGTCCAGATCGTTGCGCCTCCTGGGGCAACGGCCACCCACGTCGTCTCCGTTCTCGACGAGGTGACGCACTATCTGCTGACCGATGAGGCGCAGGCGATCGATGGGGTCCTCGAGGTGCGCGGCTTCAGCTTCGGCGGCAAGGGCCAGAACGCCGGCTTGTGTTTCATTCGTCTCAAGCCCTGGGATCAGCGCCGCGGTGCGCGCAACCGCGTGCAGCAGATCGCAGCGCGGCTTACCCGTCATTTCGCGAGCTCCCAGCAGGCCTTGATCATCGGCTTTGCGCCTCCCGCGGCACTGGAGCTCGGCAACGCGGCGGGATTCGATCTCGAGCTCGTCGATCTCGCCGGGGCCGGTCACACCAAGCTCATGCAGGCGCGCAATGAGCTCGTCAAAGCCGCCGGCAAGGATCCGATTCTGTCGGGCGTACGTCCGAACGGTCTCGATGACGAGCCCCAGTACCGCATCTCGATCGATCGGGAGAAGGCTAGCGCACTCGGGCTTACGATCTCCGACATCAACGACACCATTACCGCGGCGTGGGGCTCCTCGTACATCAACGATTTTCTCGATCGCGGCCGAGTCAAGCGCGTCTACATCCAGGGTGATCCCACCGCACGCATGCTGCCGCAGGATCTCGAAAGCTGGTACGCGCGCAATACGGCCGGCCTGATGGTGCCCTTCTCGGCGTTCGCGCACGGCTCCTGGGCGTTCGGGTCGCCGAAGCTCGAACGATATAACGGTGTGCCCTCGATCGAGATCCTGGGTGCGCCTGCGCCGGGTCACGCCACCGGCGAGGCCATGGATGCGATCGAGAAGCTGGCTGCAAAGCTGCCGAACGGAGTCCGCTACCAATGGACGGGACTCTCCTACGAGGAGAAGCTCGCAGGATCGAAGGCAGAGCTGCTCTATGGCCTGTCGATCGCGGTGGTGTTCCTGTGTCTCGCGGCACTCTACGAGAGCTGGTCCATACCCGTAGCGGTGCTCCTCGTCGTCCCGCTTGGGATCGTCGGCGCCGTTCTCGCCACCTGGGCACGCGGGCTCGCAAACGATGTGTACTTTCAAGTCGCCATGCTGACGACGATCGGGTTGTCGGCGAAGAATGCGATTCTCATCGTCGAGTTCGCGAAGGAGAATCACGAGCGCGGTCGCAATCTCGTTGACGCAGCGAGCGAGGCGGCGCGCCAGCGTCTGCGTCCGATCCTCATGACTTCCTTTGCATTCATCCTCGGCGTGACCCCCCTCGCCCTCGCCTCTGGTGCGGGCTCCGGCGGCCAGAACGCCATCGGCACGGGCGTTGCCGGAGGGATGCTGAGTGCAACGGTGCTCGCGATCTTCCTGGTGCCGGCGTTCTTCGTCGCGGTGCTGCGCCTGGTCGAGCGCCGGCGCGCGCCGGCCGCGGCGACGGACCTCGGCGACGCACGCGGGGCGCACAGCGAGTAAATGATGCGCTGGATGCTTGCAGCGCTCGCGGGGATCGGGCTCTCGGCCTGCACGATGATGCCGCACTATCGGCGCCCGGACCTGCCGGTGAGCACTTCCTGGCCGCAGGATGCGCAGCCGCCCGCACAGCAACCCGAGAAGGCCGTGGCCGCCGCAGAGATCGGCTGGAACGAGTTCTTCACCGATGCCCGGCTGCGGCGACTGATCGAGATCGCCCTCAACGACAATCGCAATCTGCGCGTTGCCGTCCTGAACGTCGCGGCATCCGAAGCCCAGTACCGGATTCAGCGCGGGGTGCTCTTGCCTGGAGTCTCGCTCTCCGGTTCCGGCGTCGTCGAAAAGATTCCGGCCAACGGCGCAACGCCGCTGGCCGGCACGACGGGCGGAGGTGGCGGTGCGACGAGCGTGCAGGTATCGGGCAGTCCCGGAACCATCTTCCGCTATTACACGGCGGGCGTTGGCATCACCAACTATGAGCTCGATCTATTCGGGCGCGAGCGCAGCCTCACGAGTCAAGCATTCGAGCAGTATCTATCGAGCGCGGAGAATCGTCGCGGCACCCAGATCTCGCTCGTCGCCGAGGTCGCCACCGACTACTTCTCGCTGCTCACGGATGAGGCGCTGCTCAAACTCACGCAGGAGACCCTGCAGAGCCAGAGCGAGTCCTACGATCTCACCAAGGCCATGTTCGACCGCGACACCGCCACGCTTCTGAGCCTGCGACAGGCGGAGACGTCGGTCGACGCGGCGCGTGCGAGCCTCGCGCAGTATCAGCGTCAGGTCGCTCTGGATCTGCACGCCCTGACACTCGTACTGGGCCGGGAGGTTCCGAGCGACCTGCCCTCAGGACAGGATATCGATGGCGAGGGACTGCTCGCGGACTTGCCGGCCGGCCTGCCCTCGGACCTGTTGGCGCGGCGACCGGATATCATGGCCGCCGAGCACACGCTGCGAGCGGCCAACGCCAATATCGGAGCTGCGCGCGCGGCGTTCTTTCCCAGCATTCAGCTCACAGGCTCGGCAGGCTACGCGAGCAGCAAGCTCGGTAACCTGTTTGAGAAGGGCACTGGAACCTGGCTCTTCGCTCCCACGATCACGTTGCCGATCTTCACGGGCGGCCGCAATCTCGCCAATCTGGATCTGGCGAACACCGAAAAGAACATCTCGATCGCGCAGTATGAGGCGACCATCCAGACCGCTTTTCGGGAGGTGTCCGATGCATTGAGTGCGCGCAGTACCTACCACGACCAGCTCGAGGCGCAAGAGGCCCTGGTGCAAGCCGACGCCGACGCCTATCGTCTGGCACAGCTGCGGTTCCGGGCGGGTGTCGACAGCTATCTCACCTCGCTCGACGCGCAGCGCTCGCTGTACGCCGCCCAGCAGACGCTGCTCTCACTGAAGCAGGCCCAGCTCGATAACCTCGTGACGCTGTACAAGACACTTGGCGGAGGCTGGACCGAGGCGACCGTTCCGCGGTAGAAGATCCCTCGGCAGGGGGACGGACGCGTGGATACATCACCACTCGCTGGCTGGGACAACTTCTACGTCATCATCGGCGGTGCAGCCGGGGGACTGACGGGACTCACTTTCGTCGTGATCGCGCTCGTGCGCGATGTGCTGCAGGCCCGCCAGGTCCAGTCCTCGGGCGTGACCGCGTATGTGACGCCCACGATCGTACACTTCGGCTGTGTGCTCGCACTCGCGGCCTACATGAGCATGCCGCACCAGAGGATTCTGAGCCTGAGTGCGGGGCTTGCCGTCCTCGGAGCGGGCGGATCGATTTACTGCGGCACGATCTGCGCCAGCCTGCGCCGCCATACACCCAGCTATATCCCGGTACGGGAGGACTGGATCTTCAATGTAATCCTGCCTTCCATCGTCTACGGCGGTCTGCTCGTTTGCGCCTATTGGATCTGGCGCGAGCCCAGGGACGCCCTCTATGCCGTCGCGGCGCTGTCTTTGATTCTGCTCTTCAACGGCATCCGCAATGCCTGGGACATCGCGGTCTGGATGACCGATGGCAAGCCGCGACAAACCCCCAACGTAACAAACGTGCGCGGCAGACGATGAGCGGCTTGGCGGAAGCATTCGACTACGTCGTCGTCGGGGCCGGTACCGCCGGCTGCCTCCTCGCCGCGCGACTCTCGGAAGATCCGCATCACACGGTGTGCCTCATCGAAGCCGGCGGCAGCGGTCGCAGTGTCTTCGTCGACATTCCCGCCACCGTCGTGATCGCGCAGCGCTCTCAGGGGCTGAACTGGCGTTTCCAAAGCGCGCCGCAGGCGCAGCTGAACGGACGCCGCATTCCCTACCCCCGAGGACGCGGCATCGGCGGCTCGGCGCTCATCAACGGCATGGTTTACTTCCGGGGCCATCCCAGCGACTACGACGCCTGGACGGATGCCGGCGCCACGGGCTGGAGCTACCGCGAGGTGCTGCCTTACTTCTGTCGCAGTGAGCACAACGAGGACTTCGGCCCGAGCGCATTCCACGGCCAGTCCGGACCGATGAACGTTCGCAGCATCCGCGGTCCCAATCCCCTGAACTTCGCATTCTTCGATGCACTCGCGTCCCTCGGCTTCCGCGCTCGCGTGGACTTGAACGGTGGAGAGTCCGAGGGGATGGCGCTGCGCCAGGTATCGATTCGTGGCGGCACGCGCGTCACGAGCGCGAACGCACTGCTGCGTCCGGCCTTGAAACGCGCAAATCTCAGCGTGCTGACCGGCACGCGCGCCACGCGTCTGCTTCTGAACGGCCGCCGCGTCGAGGCGGTCGAGGTCCGCCGCGCCGATGGGACGACACTGCAGCTTGCTGCGCGGCGAGAGGTGGTCCTGACCGCCGGGGCGATCCAGTCACCGCAGCTTCTGCTCCTGTCGGGCATTGGTGAGCCCGCGCAGCTTGCCAAGCTTGGAATCGAGGTGCGGCACGATCTGCCGGGGGTGGGCATGAACCTGCATGATCACCTCGCAAGCCCGGTTCACATGACAACCCGAGATCCCACCTCGTATGGCATCTCGCTGCGGGCGATGCCGCGCAATCTATTGAACATTGCCCAGTACCTCTTCTTGCGAAGCGGGCCCCTGGCCAACAACATCTTTGAGTCGGCGGCATTCCTTAAAACCGAGCCCGCGCTCGTAAAGCCGGATGTGCAGCTCGTCTTCCAGCCGGCGAAGCGCCCGCCGCCGTCGTTCCCGTTTCCACTGGGCCACGGCTTTGCCATCAGTCCGGTCGGACTGTATCCACGCAGCCGCGGCCGCGTGAGTCTGACGAGTCCCGATCCCATGGCCGCGCCGCTCATCGATCCGAACCTTCTTTCGCACCCCGAGGATGTTCGACCGCTGCTGCGTGGCATGCGTCTCGTCCGTCGGATCTTCAGCGCAAGCGCGTTCGCCAAGTATCACGCGCAGGAGATCCTTCCCGGAGGTCACGTTCAAACGGATGAGGACCTCCTCGACTATGTCCGCGCCCACTCGTACACGGTCCATCACCCGGTCAGCACATGCCGGATGGGAACCGATCCGCTCTCGGTCGTCGACCCGCAGCTACGCGTCATCGGGCTCGCGGGCCTGCGCGTAGCCGACGCCTCCGTATTCCCGTCCATCATCGGCGGCAACACCAATGCTGCGGTTGCCATGGTCGCCGAGAAGGCCGCAGACCTGATTCTGGGACGATCGCCCCCGCCTGCGGCGATAATCCCGAGCATTCCCGAGGGCCAGCTTTCTGGAGACGACTATGAGTGAATCGCTGAGCGTCGCCGAACGGATCGAGATCGAGCGCGCGTGCGAGCGCATCGTGTATGAATACTCGCGTGCGCTGGATCTGGGAGATACGGCAGGCGCAGCCGATTTCTTCGCCAAGAACGGCACGCTCGCGCGGCCGATGACCCCGGATCAACGGATCCAGGGCCGGGAGAATATCCGCGCCTCGTTGCTGACGCGTCCGAAGTCACTGCTCACGAAGCATCTGGCGACCAACGTGATGATCGAGGTCGAGAGCCGCGACACGGCGCACGGTATCTCCTACCTCACGATGATCGCGACGACACCCGGCGGGGATGCCAAGCCGCCTTTCAACTCACCCGGCCCGATCTATTTCGGCGAGTTCAAGGATCGATTCGTGCGCGAGAACGGCACCTGGAAGTTTCTCGAGCGCCTCGGCTTCATCCAGATGAAGTTTGGCGGGAGCGCCTGACCACCCCGATCTTGAATACCGCACGACCTTCCCACCGCGTTCATCCGCTCTCGCTGTTCGAGGGCGATGTCCTCAATCGAACGCTCGCACGCCTGGGTCCGTGCGGCCGGCGGCGCCGTTTTCACGTGATTTGCCGCTCGCTCCTGCTCTTCGGCGTCACCTGGCTCATCACGGCAATCCTGGCTGTCTTGAACGGCTACACTGGAACTGAGCTCTCCGGGAGCAATTTCTTCGCCGACTTCGCGGCCTACGCCCAGTTCGCCGTCGGGCTTCCGCTTTTCGTACTGGCCGAGTCGATCGTGGACCGCGCGACCCGTGACGCGGGGATCGATTTCTCCGATACGGGCGTGATTTTCGAGCATGACCTGCCGCGGCTGAGCGCACTACACCGCCGCATCGATCGGATGCAGCGATCCGGGATCAGTGATGCGATCTGCCTGGTGGCGGGATTTGCGCTGTCCGGTTTCATCATCTTCACCGAGCTGCGCCACCCCGGCCTCACGCCGAGCTGGCACTCGGGTCCCTGCGGACGGCTGCGCTGCCCGACCGCGCCTGGCTGGTGGGAGTTCGCAGTCGCGCTGCCACTGCTCAACTACTGGTGGCTGCGGATCGCATGGAAGAGCCTGTTGTGGATCGAGTATCTGCGCGCCGTCTCACGCCTGCGGCTCGATGTGGTCGCCACGCATCCGGACCGTGTCGGAGGGATCGGATTCGTCAGCAAGGTTCAGGGCCACTTTGCGTGGGTGCTTTTTGCGTACGGCATCAGCAATGTCGCTGCGACGGTGGGCTACGAGATCGCAATCGAAGGCGTCGACATGTGGATACCACCGGTGTGGGGACCGGTGCTCGGGTTCGTGCTCGTCGGACCAACGCTGTTTCTCGCGCCGCTCCTGATGTTCACGCGTCAGTTGCGGCGCACCAAGCGGCGCGCGCTGCGGCTTTACCGCGAACGAGTCATGGAACAGGTGCGACTTTACGAGGCCGAAGTGCTGCCGCGCTCTGCGGCTGCACGCGCCGATGTGGCCTCGCTCGTCGACGTGCAGGCGATGAATCAGTTCTCGCAGCTCTTCGAGCGCGTCGAGAGCATGCGCGTGGTGCCGTTCGACTTCCGCTCGATGGGACAGCTCTTTGCCTCGACGCTCGGGACCGTCGCGAGCATCCTGCCCGCCCAGCACGTGGGTGCCTCGCTGAGCGGAACCCTCGGCTATATCGTGAAAATCATCGAGTTCTTCACGAAGCTGGGGCACCATTGAAGAAGTGAAGCACCGGAATGAGCGCGGGCGCTGCGAGCCCGGCGCACCGCGGCGTGCCCGTGAGGCAGAACTGTGGACGCTGCAGAGGCGTGCAGTTCTCGCCACGCAGTTCACACAGCTGGGCCGGCGGCCGACAGGGGTTGCCCTCACTGCCGCACTGATATGCGGCGGGCGTTGCCTCTGAGCTCGAACCCGGTGCGGCTGCGAGCGGGGGCGGTCGGCCCACCGAGCACGCCGTCAGGCTCAGGCCCAATGTCGCGAGGAACGGTGCCCAAAGCTGAGAATGACGCATGCAGGACTCCTCCCAACAGACTGCGTCGGCTTTGACCGCCGCACACGGCAGGGAGTTCACGCCGTCAAAGCCGTTTGAGCACCTCGAAGAGCGGACGCTCTCCGCGCGCCTTGCCCGTGATCGGCGGACGAGGTAACTCGGATACGCCAGGCTCGATCACGAACGTGCAATCGAGCGAGTACCACGGCCCCGTCACGTCGCTGGCCGGTGCACCCGTCCTGCTCTCGTGCCGGACATAGTCACCGATCGTGGCGCGGGTCACGCCGAACTGTACGTCGGAGTTCAGGTACTCGTCTTCGTTGAAATAAACCTGCGTGACGTGGGTCTTGTAGCCGGGCTTTTCGATCAGGAAATGAAGATGCGCGGGCCGCATGTTATGGCGCCCGAGCGCGCGCAACAGCTCGCCCACCGGACCGTCGACGGGCACGGGATAGCCTGAGGGCATGATGCTGCGAAACCAGACACGACCTTCGGTGTCACTCGTCAGCTGGCCGCGCAGATTCATGTCGCACTGCGTCGGATCCTGATTTTCGTAGAAGCCCTCGCTCGAGCATTGCCACACATCGACCTGCGCTGCCTGCACGGCACCGCCCGCGTTGTCGTGCACCGTCACCGTGACGAACAGGGGCGTACCTGGGGTCGGTGACTGCACGAGCGATGCACCCCGTTCGATCCGCGGTGAATGCAGGCGCCAGAACGGCCCCAGCAGATTTGCGGTCGTCTCCTCGTGGCCGGCTCCGGCGTTATTCAACAAACACACCAGCGTGGAGACCCCGAGCGAGCCTGCGAGCAATACCACCTCGTTGTGCGATTCGGTCGTGTGCTGCCCCAATCGGGCGATGAAGCCACAGGCCTGGATGAACTCCTTCTGCGTCAAGCGCAGCTCACGGACGAGCTCGTGCAGATGTCGCACGAGAGCTGTCAGGATCTCCTTCATTCGGGGGTCCGGGGCGCGCTGCAGTTCGGCGAGCACGGCCGCCGTCAATTGCTCAGAGTTTTCGATGATCATCGCGGTCGACCTCCTGTTGCACCGCAGCGCCATGCCAGCAAACCACTCGCCGCGCCGGGCGAGCTTAGCAGCGGGCTCAGCATGGATGTGTGTAGACTCGCGTCCCTTTCCTAGTCGTCATCGAGGTCCGCGGATGCCCTGGATCAGCCGGCGCGACGCACTCACCATGGTCTCGGCCAGCACGGGACTGGCCTGGATCCGACCCGCCACGGGCGCCGAGTCGTGCGAAGTCCTTCCGACCCTTACCAAGGTGGCTGATACGCTCCTCGAGTGTCTGCCGGAGGTCGCCGTGTACAACGGTGCGCCCGCTGCACTCGACGGCGGACCGCTCGCACGCCGGATGGACGACTGGTCGACCGCAAGCGAAGAGCACTACAGACGCACGCTCGCCGAGGCGGCGCAATGGCTCGTGGAAACCAGCTGCCCGGATGACCCTGCGAGCTCGCTGCACCTCGCCACGGCTCGGGAGATCATCGCGAGCGGCATCCGCACCCAGGGCATCAAGTACGGAAGACCGAACCCGCTGTGGTTCTCCGGACACGTTCCCTATGTGATCTCTCCGGTTGCCGGTCCGCACATCGACACGCCCAACGTCATGATGGCCCAGCAATCGCTCGGCACTCCGCAGGCCCTCGACGCCTGGCTCATGAAACTCGAGGGCCTGGGTCCCGGATTCGATGCGGTGCGCGAGAAAGTACGCGCGGATGAAGCTCTGGGGTGTCGACCTCCACAGATCCTGCTGAGCAAATCGCTGCCGGTCTTCGATGCATTCCTCGCGGGTGATGCCGCAGCGCAGCCGCTCATCACGGCACTGACCGCGCGGACCGCGGCCGCGGGCCTAGCCCCGGAGCTGCGTGAGTCGGCCCGCGCGCGCGCCGTCGCCGCCATCGATCAGGCGGTGCGCCCGGCGTTCGCAAGACTGCGAGAGCAGATCGCATCGATGGTCCCGCGCGCCCGGATGGAGGCCGGTGTATGGGCCCAGCCACAGGGCGAGACGCTCTATGCCGCCAATGTGCGCTCCCTGGGAGGCACCTCATTGACCCCGGCAGAGATCCACCGGCTGGGACATTCGGAGATCCAGCGCATCACGGCGGAGATGGATGCCCTGCTCAGCAAGAACGGCTACTCCAAAGGCTCCGTGGGCGAGCGCGTCAAGGCAATCACCACGGAATCCCGGTTCCGCTTCGCGAGCACGAGCGCGGGAAGAGCGATGGCGCTCGATTATGCGCGTGAGCTCATTCGCGGAGCCGAGGCGCGTTATCCGGAAATACTGCCGCAGGAGCTGTTTCCGCGAACGCAGCTCGAGGTGCGCCGCGTGCCTGCGGCCACGGAAGCCGGTGCACCCGGTGCCTACTCGGACCCGCCTTCGCTCGATGGCAAGATGCCGGGAATCTTCTGGTTGAACATGCGCGACATGAACGCCGTGACGCGCGTCGCGCTGCCGAGCGTCACCTACCACGAAGGAGTGCCGGGTCATTTCACGGCGGGCGCCATCGCAGCCATGCTCGGTACCCAGCCCCTGCTGATGCACGTCGCTTCGTTCAACGCATACAACGAAGGCTGGGCGCTGTACGCCGAGCGATTGATGGCCGAGCTCGGGGCCTATCGCAATGATCCATTCGGAGATCTGGGGCGTCTCAATGACGAGCTGTTCCGTGCCGTCCGACTGGTGGTGGACACCGGGATCCACGCGCTGCGGTGGACTCGCGAGCACGCGATCGCGTTCATGAGCGCCACCACCGGAAATGCCACGAGTGAGACGGTCGCCGAGATCGAGCGTTACATGGCCTGGCCCGGCCAAGCTCTCGGATACAAGCTCGGACAACTGCGTTTACTCGAGCTGCGCGAGGATATGCGGCGCAGGCAGGGTACACGCTTCGACCTGCGCGAATTTCATCGCGCGGTCCTCGGCCATGGGAACCTCCCGCTCAGCGTACTCGAGACTGTGGTGGCGCAGGCCGCCGAAAAGTGACGGTAGAATGACAGCTCGTGGATCCGAGAGAACTCAAAGAGCTCCGTAAACACGCGAACGCCATCGCCAGCTCCTTTGGCGCGGCGGCCGATATCGAGCAGCTCAACCTCGTTCCTGCGGACCTTCCCGGGGGCGTGCGTCTGCGTGTATCGATCGTGCGCTCGACGCCGCGCGGAAATCTAACGGACATTCAGGAATTCTGGATTGCCTTCAGAATGATCAGGGAAACGCTCGAAGAGCGCGTGCGCGCCTCCGCCGCGCAATTGGCCAGCCGCTAGCGAAAGCCGATATCCTGCCTGCGATGCGCCTATCAGGGGTCTTTGCGCTGGGCATGCTATGGGCAGCAGCCGCCGCGACTGCAGTCTGCGCCACGAACGAGCAGCCAGGGGCGCAACACGCGGGGTCAGCTCGGCGCGACGTCCTCAGCGCCGAGCAAGTGGTGCAGATCCTCGATGAAACCCTCGACTGGTATCGCACGCTCGGCACACAGCAGCAGAGCGCGACACAGCCGAGCGACCTGCTCATCCTGTACGCCAACAGGCAGACGGCCGATCGCGTCATCGCCCTCGCCTTCGATATCGCGCGCGCCAATGCGGAGCTGCTGAGCAGTCAGGCGGATGATGCCGACGCTGCAGGGCCCAGGCAATCAAGCAGCGACGTTGAGCCACTGCAGAAGAAAGCCGATCAGCGCCGACAAGGGATCATCTCGGAGATGGATGCGACCCGCCGCGCGCTGGCCGGCGGTGCCAGCGCCCGTCAGAGCGAGCTTTCCGCCAAGTTGTCAGAGCTGCAAGGCGAGCTCGACATGGTGAGCGCGCAGAAGAATCTGCTCGACACGATCGCCCAGTTCGCCAGCGAGAACAACGCCCGACGGGCCGGTGTCACCGCGCTCAAGGCACACATCGATGCGATCGCCGCGTCGATCCCGAGTGCCACTGCAAGCGGTACGTCCACGCTTGGCGGTGAGATGACCGCGCCCCGCGGTATCGGACTTTGGGACTTGAGCGCCGAGGCGCTGCGTCTGTCGCAGAAGATCGGCACGATCGAGGCCATCGATCGCCGCACGGCTGCTTTGCAGGAGACCTTCTCCAAGCTGCGCACCAGTCCAGTCACGCAGCTCGAGGCACTCTCTGCGCGCAGCGACTCCCTGGCGGCCGACGCCGACCATGCCGGCACCGTCGCCTTGCGCAGCGTGCGCGATCAGTTCGACACGCTTGCCTGGCTCTTCACTCAGACCTCGCAGATCCTCATTCCCCTGAGCAAGGAGAGCGTGCTCCTCGATCAGTATCGGCATAACCTGCATAGCTGGCGTGACTCGGCGCTGCACCAGTACCACGAAGTGCTGACGAGGCTCGCAACTCGCGTGCTCATTCTGGTCGCGGTGCTGGCAGTCGTCTTTCTGGGGGCGGAGTTCTGGCGCCGGACGGTCCTCAAATACGAGCACGAGCCACGCCGCCGCTATCAGCTGCTGCTTGCCCGCAAGCTGGTCCTGTGGTCGACGCTGATCGTCATCCTGGGAATCGCCTTCATCAGCAAGCTGAGCTCGTTCGCAACGTTCGCTGGACTCATCACCGCAGGCGTCGCGGTCGCCATGCAGAGCGTGCTGGTGTCGGTGGTCGGTTACTTCTTCCTGATTGGAAAGTACGGCGTACGCGTCGGTGACCACGTCCAGGTGGGGAGCGTGATCGGTGAGGTGATCGATCTCGGACTCGTTCGCATGCATCTGATGGAGCTGAGCTCACAAGGGACACCCACGCCGACCGGACGAGTCGTGGCCTTTGCAAACTCCATCGTGTTTCAGGCCTCGGGCGGACTTTTCCGTCAGCTGCCCGGCGTGAACTTCGCCTGGCACGAGGCGAGCTTCGGCCTGCCCGCTGGCGCCGACTATGTCGCTCTGAAGGACAAGCTCCTGGCCGCGCTGACCGAGGTCGTGGGTGATTACCAGGAGGAGATCGTGCGTCAGACACGGGAGATCCAGCGCACGACCGCCTCACGAGCGTACAACGAGGTCACCCCGCAGGTGCAGCTGCAATACTCGCCCGCAGGAGTCGAAGCGCGAGCGCGCTACCCGGTCCATTCCGGGCGAGCGGCCGAGATCGACGAGCGCGTCGCGCAAAGACTGCTCGCCGTCATCGAACGCTTCGCAATGCCAGCCCCCGCGACGGCCTGATCAAGCTCAATCCGTCTCTTCGACACTCGACTGCGCCGCGCCAAAAGTGCTCGAGCACCGCCGAGCCACACCGAGATCACGCTGATCGGCGCTTCGACAAGGACCCTGACGAGCCGCCGACGACAGCGTCGCAAGCTGCGTGACGAGCGCCGAGACGGGAGCGCTCGCCTCGAACTTCTCGAACGGTCCGGATGCGCTCACGTACGCAGCTGGCAAAGCGAGCGGGCCGAAGTCACGCGGCGTCGCGCTCACCATGACCATCAGATGATCCGTACCGTGTGGCCCGAGCGCGGTCACGCTCCAGTCACGGCGCGGCAGACGCAGCGTGTGGTTCGCCGCAATCGCATTGGCCGAATCGAGCTGGTTTGGAAACAGCAGATAGAACGTGTCGGCGCGACTGCCCTCATAGAACACGTACACGAAGCCATCGCGCTGCGAGCGGATCGACATCGTCAGGTTGCTCCCGATCTTCAATCGAGGCTGATCCACGCTCGCCTCCACTTGCCAGCGATCATCGCGCTGGTTATAGATGTCGGTCAGCATCGCCAACGGATCGGCCGCCGCAGGAGCTGCCTCCGGCGTCGGAGTCGGAGCCGGCGCCGGAGGCGGAGCCGGCGCGGCAGCCGGAGCTGCTGCCGGTGCGGCTGCCAGCACCGCCGGGCTCGAATCCGCGAAGCCGGCAATCAGACCCGTGTTGCCCGCGAGCGTCGCGTGCTGGCGGTCCACCTCCTTTTGAATCTTGTCGAGCCGTGTCTGCACGCAGCTCGTGAGCTCGTCCATCGAGAGCGCGCCGCTGTGATCCGTATCCTTCGCAGCTCCGGCGAAGCATTGCTGGACGCTGTAGGTGAGCGCGCCGCCGTCGAGCGTGTCCCATGCCACCTCGTTGTTGCGGGCGGCGGCGAGGATGGCGAGGTTGTGGTCGGTGGTGCCGACCTCTGCTCCCCGGACCTGCGCAAAGCTGCGTACGTTGACCGCCTGAGAGCACTCGGGGCTCGAGGCCTCCGGACTGAACTTGGGCCGTTGGCCCCGAGGCCGCGGCACGATCCCCCGATCAGCCGTTGCCTGAGCTACTCCGCCTGCGTGACAGGAGTCGAGCATCACGATCGTCTTGTCGGCCTTGCGGCTCAGGGGTTTCAGCATTCCCGCGAACTCGCGGTTGGTGATCACGTGCATGTCCTGCATGACGATGCTTTCCGTGCATTGATTGAGCTCCTTGCTGAAGAAGCGCGCGCCATGGCCCGAGAAATACACGAACAGCTTGTCGCCCGGCATGATCTTGCCGTCCATGCTCGCCAGGGCATCACGGACGCCCTCACGAGTGACCTGCTCCTCGCTGAGCTCGGTGATGTTTTGTCGCGGAACACCCAGGCGCGCGGCGAGATCCAGCGCCGTCTGCCGATCAAGGGCGACACCCGGCAGAGGACTGCGCTTGTATCCCGACACGGTGATCAGGAGCGCGTGATTGGAGGGCAGCTCCGGCGCGTGATATCCCGTCGTCTGGGCATGCAAACGCGCCGACCCGGCGCAGAATGCCGCGAGAGCGAGCGCTGCGGTGCGCCAGCCCCGGATGGCCGGCATGCGCTGATGACTCATTCTGTTCCCCCTGCGGGCCGCATTCATCGGGCGCAGAATGCGCCCGCACGGCCCGGGTATGTGTAGACGGCAATGTGCTGCGCGCTCATCCCACCATGCGCGGCCTCCGCAAGTCCACGCGCCAGCGTGGCCGCACGCGCACTGTGCGTATCGAAGCGCTGCGAATCGTTGAGCTCGCCGAAGAAGGATGGCATGCGCTCGAAGGCGAGCACGGCGACCTGATCCGAGCCGAAGGGCGGCAGCACCAGGATGCGGTGGCGCGGATCGGCATCCGGGATCGCGCGGGGCTTCCCCGGCACGACGAGTTGTCGCTCCGCATCGCTCGTGGGGTAGAGCACGGTGAGATCACCATGGCTGTCGAGATCGAGCACCATGACGTAAGCCGGCTTCTGCAGCCGGACCTCGAATACGAATGTTTCGCACTCGACGTAAGTGCTGCCTCGACTGCCAGGATCGGTTTCGGCGCGCAGGCCGAGCCGGTCGAGTCCAGTGGGGATGGAGCGCTTGAGCCAGCTTTGCGCGGCGATCCGCCGCAGCAGAGCCGGATCCGTCGCCGTCGTCGTAAGAATGGGATCTTCAGCCGGCCCGAGCAGGAGCGTCTGCGTGCCCTGCTGTCGCACGATGAGCTCGGGATTCTGAGTCACGAGCTCGACGCCGGGCAGCGCTGCGATCCTGGCTCTCAAGGCAGCCGCGACAGACTCGAGGCGCACGTTGAGGGAGGCGGTGCTCGTCCCGGACGAAGCGGGGGCTGCGGAAACGGGCGCTGCGCCACCGGGCGCCCCCAGGAAAGTACTCGAGCCGACATTCTGCGGATCCTCGGCGATGGCCGGCAGAAGCTGCGGATGCTGCGCAAAGTGGCGATGCTCGAGAAAGCTGCTGAGGGCGACCTGTGCCTGCGCATAGTTGAATGTCCCGGGCAGGAGCTGCCCGTTGAGCAGACGCAGGAAGGCATCCGTGAATGCGCCGTGGTATTTGCCATCGAGCGTCGGAGCCTGCTGGAGTGCGAGCGGCGTCGAGATATCCGCTCCGGCCTCGCTGTCGCTCGCGGCGGAAAGCAGCAGTACGTGCTGGTAGGGATATGGAGGCGGCGGCGGTCGCACGCTCGGCGCGGCCGGCGCTTGGGGTTTCGCGCGCGCAACGCCGAGATCGCGCGTGACCAGTTTCAGAAAGCGAAGCCGGCTGTGCGTTTGCCCGAAGGAGCGTACGACCTGGCCCGAGTAGCAGCTGTCGGAGACCACAACCACCGAGCGGCCGGCCTGATCGAGCCGCTTGAGACGCGGCACGAGGTCGCGCCGGCCGATGATCAAGGTGCGCTGCGCACTCGCGAGCGTGCCGATGTCCACGTCGAACGGTACCCACGCTCCCGTCGCGTACGGCAAATCGTAGCTGTTGTTCTCGGCGCTGGCGCTCGTGCCGTGGCCGCTGAAATAAATGAGCACGGTGTCACCGCGGGCGCTGCGCTGCTCGAGCGCCGTAATCTCCGCAAGGATGCGCTCATGGGTTGCCTCTCGATCGCGCAGCGTACGCACATCGGCGGCGGCGAAGGCCCACCGCTGCGTCAACGTGCGCTGCATCGAGTCGAGGTCCGCTTCGGTTCCGAGCAGCTGCTCGGAGCGCAGCAGCGGATCGGCGAACTGTCCGACACCGATGAGGAGCGCGACGTTGCGCGCGCAAGCCGCGCTTGCGCCGAGCGTGGCGCATGCCGCGATCGCGAACCCCCGGATTTGTCTGCCAAGTCTCATCGAAGTTGCGGTAAAGTACAAAAATCGAGGGCGGAAAAGAAGCTCGAAGCTCTGTGCGGTGCCTCGCCTGTCTCCTCGTTCTCCTTGCTCCCGTCGGCGCATTCGCGCAGTCCGCTGATCTGCTGCGCGCCTGCCAGAGATTCGAGCAAGCCAAGGCCTCCGGCCAGACGCAGCTTGCACTTGCACGCGGTGAGGAGGCGGCCAACCTCGCGGCCGGCGCGAACGACCCATCCACTCAAGCTGATCTGTTGCGCGATCTCGGTGCACTTGCCGCGCAGGCGGGTGACGAGGCGCGCGCTGTCCGGTATTTCGAGCAGGCGCTATCGCTCGAGGAGCGAACGCTCGGCGCGGACCACCCGGACCTCGTGCCGGTGCTCACCGCGCTGGCCGATCTTCGGCTCAAGAGCAAGCACTACAGCGATGCGCAGGGCTTCGAGCTGCGGATACTTCAGATCGAGCGCCGGACCTACGGCGCGCACCACGAAAACGTCCTGGTAACGTTAAGTAAACTCGAGGAGCTTTACCAGGCAAGTGGGGATGTGACCGCGCTGGGCCGGGTGCGGGGCGAAATCCAGGCGGCGTCGGCGCAGCGCGGATTCCCGGGCCCGCACGATCTGATTGAACAGATGCGAAAGAGCCAGAGCTTCGCAACCGTGCGGGTCTTCTACGGCACCAATCGCGCGACCTCTGGCTCTCTCAAGCCCGCGCTCTACTACGGCAAGGAGCGCGGCGAGCTGCAGTACGGCTATCTCGATGTCACCATCCCGAAGATTCATCGCGAGGCAGAGCTCGAAACACAGCCGCGCTGGGCTGAGTACGTGTTCGACGCGGGCGAGGCGCGCAGTCGCTATGTGCTCCTCGACAAAGTGGTCCCCCTCGGGCGCAACGACTTCCTGAGCGAGCTGCGCAAGCAGGTCGGCGCGGCGAGCGCGGAGGATCTGTTCATTTTCGTGCACGGCTTCAACAATACCTTCGAGGATGCGGCTCGGCGCGCGGCGCAGCTGGTGTACGACCTCGACTTCGATGGCACGCCGCTTCTTTACAGCTGGCCATCGCGCGGCAGCGCCACCGCATACACCGCGGACGAGGCTGCGGTCGGCATCAGCGGTCGCCGGCTGGCCGACTTTCTCGAGACGGTCGTCGCGCAATCCGGCGCCCGGCACGTGCATCTGCTTGCGCACAGCATGGGAAGCCGCGCTCTCATCGAGGCCGTGCAGACCTATCTTGCGAACCATCCGCAGCGAGGTCCGTCGCGTATTTTCGGGCAGATCATTTTCACCGCGCCGGACGTGGACCGGGACTACTTCGTCGATGCCGTCAAGCCGCTCGCGGCCGTTGCCGATCGCATCACCCTGTACGCATCGGACACCGACTACGCACTGCGCGGCTCCCAGCTGTTCCATGATGCACCGCGCGCTGGCATGGCAGGCTCAAGCATCGTGCGCGCAATGGGTCTCGATACCATCGATATGTCCTCCGTGCCCGCGGACATGCTCGGGCACAATTACTTTGCCGCCAATTCGGGGGCCATCTTCGATCTATTTCGCCTGCTGTGGCTGGGTGATCCGCCGCCGCATCGCTGCGGCATGAGCGACCGCAGTGGCAGCGGACCCATCGTGTGGGTCTTCAACGCGCAAGCCTGCGCGGGACTTGACCTGCTCGAGGCGGGGGTGCTGCTCGAAGCGTTTCGGCGATCTGGCCCGCCAGCGCATCGTGACGGATCTCGCGACGCTCACCGACCCGACTCAAAAGCAGCATCTCGCCCTCGTGCTGCGCCGACTCGACGGGCTGCGCGCCGCGGTCACCCTACCGGTAGGGGTGGCCGTCCAATGAGGAGCGTGAGCGTGCGATTTCTTGCGTGCCTCGCGGGCGCGTGTCTCAGCGCAACGTTTGCGCCTGCCTCACGGGCGGCGCACGAAGAGGTCGAGATCCACGCGTTCGTCAACGACGCCTGCATCATTGCCGATGAGCCTTTCTTCGTGCCGGCGACACCCGGCGAGGCGAGCGAGCCGGGCAATCCGAAGTTTCTGCCGCTGATCGGCGCTGTGGTCGGCCAGATCGTACAGCTGTTGCTCAACCACGAGGCACAGCTGGTCGCCAACCGGATCAAGGCGCAGGCGGTGCGCAAGGACACGCGCTACGCGATGGTCAAGCAAATGAATCTGTACCGGGCAGACTTGCTGCCCGTGCCGAACGTTCACATCAACGCTCATCTTGGCTGCATGACGGTTGTCGCGGCAACCCTCGAGCCCGAGCCGTCCGACTGCAGCGCCCGCTACCTACCGAAAACACTCGCACCGGAGACGATGAAGCTGCCGCGCAGTGAGTGGAAGACGACCCGTACCGATGACTCGATCGAGAATCAGTTGCGGCGCGCAAACGTGTGCGTCAAAGGCAACGCGCGCGCCGTGTACGAGGCGCATTTCGAATTCTCGGACGACGGCACCGCTTACCGACTGAAGGATGCCGGCTATCGCATCCAATCTCTGCTCACGACACAGGATGCGAAGGCGACGCGCTCCGCGCTCTACACGCTCAAGATATCCAACCCGGCCGCGACGGATCAGCAGGAGGTGCTGTCGGTCGCGTGGGTCAACCTCGGCGCCGTGCACGCCGGAGCGCGCTCGAGCGGTGGCGCGAACCCCCCCTCACCCTGGCTACGCGTGCCCGCACTCAGTCCCGATGCGCGCCGTGCGTACGACGAGAAGACGAAAGTCCAGCAGCAGGTGATGGGCGAGATCGAAGCGCTCAAGCGCGCCATGACGCGCAATCAGCGCACGATGACGGGTCTGGATACGCGCATTGCCGCGACGAGCGGCGCCGTGGCCGATGGTCTGCGCGCCGAGCGGACGCGACTTGCGGTGCAATACCAGACACAGTCGGCCGAGCTCGATGCGCGCAACGCCGAATACCAGGATCTGCCGCACGAGCCCCTCGAGTTCATGCCGGTCACCATCGAGGTGGCCGTGACCGAGTCCGAAAACGAAAACAAAGCGCAGCTTGCTCTCGCGGAGATCATCGGTTCGCACAGCGATGTCGTCGCGTCCGCGGTCGGCAGCGCCACGACCACGATCCTCTCGCGCCAGGTGAACATTCAAGAGGTGATCACCGAGCCTGAGTCGGGCGGCGCGAGTGAGCTCGAGCGCGCACGCGCGCATTACTTCGACGCCCTGACGGAGGTGCGCACGGCCCCCGGTGGTGCGAGCGAGGAGCAGCAGCACCGACTGGCGACGGCGAAGGATACGTACAATGCGATCCGGCGCTCGCTCGGACTGGACCGCATCGAATGAAGAAAGGCGCTGCGCGCCTGACCGGCGCTCTCTCCGCGACCTGGCTGCTGCTCGGCGCTGCGTGGCTCGCGCGCGCGGACGGGCCTGGCGATGAGCCTCAAGCGCCCGTCATGTCGGGCAGCGAGATCGAGCAACAGCTTCGGCCTCACGCCACCACTCGCGGCTTCGTACCGGGCCGTGGCCTTGCTCGGCGAGACCAGGTGACCCAATCGGTCAGTCTCGCGATCCAGTTCGAGCTCAACTCGAGTGCGCTCAAGGCCGCCGCGTCTACACAGCTGCATCAGCTGCAGCTCGCACTCAGCTCGCAGTCGTTGCAGGGCGATCGCTTCGTCGTGGCCGGTCATACGGATGCACAGGGCAATCCCCGCTACAACCAGCAGCTGTCACTGCGCCGCGCCGAGACCGTCAAGCAGTTTCTCGTCGCCCACGGGATCGACGCGCGGCGGCTCGACGCGATCGGCTACGGCTCGCAACATCTGCTCGCGCCCGATCATCCCAACGATGCCCGCAATCGACGGGTCGAGATCCGTGACATGGGTGCGCCCCCTCCGTGACGGTGCGTGAGACGGCACAGGTCTCACCTCAGGGGCTGCCTCGGGCAGCACTGCGCTCGGGCAACGCGCGCTCGGTGTGGAACGCGCTCGTCGCCAACGCCGCCGAGCCCTACCGCAAGGCAGGCCACTTCGCGTATGGGTTCGCCCGCGGCAAGCTCAACTTCGATCCCATCTTTGGCGCCATCCTGCGGCACGACCTGCTGGGCGACAGTCATCGCGTCCTCGACCTTGGCTGTGGACAGGGCTTGCTCGCTGCGTGGCTGCACGCCGCCATGCGCTGTCACCAAAGCGGTCTATGGCCCAGAGGCTGGCCCCAGCCACGCTCTCGTGCCGTGCGCGGCATCGAGCTCATGCCACGCGAAGTCGCGCGCGGACGCCGCGCGCTCGGCTCCGCGTTCAACGTCATTGAAGGGGATATCCGCACCGCGGAATTCGGCGCCGCCGATGCGGTGGTCGTCCTCGATGTGGTGCACTACATGCCGCCCGACGCTCAAATCGAGACCTTGCGGCGAATCCGCACGGCGCTATCTCCGGGAGGCCTGCTGCTCATCCGCGTGGGCGATGCCAACGCTGGAGCCCGCTTTCACTTCACGTACGGCCTGGATCGCCTCATCATGCTGGCACGCGGTCACGGCTGGTTCAGCACCTGTTGCCGTCCCGTGGAGGACTGGCGCGCGCTGCTGGCGGATTGCGCTTTCGACAGCGAGGCCCGATGGATGAGTCGGGGCACGCCATTCGCGAACGTGCTGCTGGTTGCACGCGCGCGTTGAGCCCTTACTTCTCGGGCCGGTACAGCATCTGGCTGGTCACGCTGTCATCCCCGGTCACCGAGCGGACATGCCCGTCGGCTCTGAAGTTGATCTGGTACTCCCCACGACTGGATCGCCACATTCGCCAGGTCGGCTGATCCAGTGACACGTTCTCGTTCGTGAGCGGGTAACCGACAGCGGCGATCACCTGCTCGCGCGTCATGCCCGTCATGATCTTGCCCTCGTACACGGCATCCCGGACGGACTTGGGCCAGCCCGCCATGCGCGGCCGCGGATCGACCGAGACCACGATCTTGTTGACCCAGACCTCGAGCGACTCCTGGTCACGTCCATACTCGTGCCCGAGACGCATCGGCTTGCCGTCGATCTTCACGTACGCCCGGTCCTTGCCATAACTGTCGACCTCGATCGGCGTGCCAGCCGAGATCAGGGGCAGCTCGGCGTAGTTGCCATCATCGATCCAGTCCTTGCTGTAATGCAGGTTGCAGCAGGCAAAACCCTGGCGCGGCAATCCCTGACCGGCAGTCGCCGGCGGTGGTTTCGGACTCAGATGCAAGGAGTACAGTACGTCGCGCACGATCCCCGCGCGCAGCTCGACCGGAAAGAGGGAAGTCCCCGCTGCCAGCGCCACCGCCGCGACCCCTTCCGCGACGCGCCGTGTCATATTGCGGCCGTTCATATTATTTTCCACCCGCTCGATGATCGGGGCGATAATGCCGGAAAGAGCAGCCGATTAGCCAGCGTGGCCATTCGAAGCGCGCGGCCGGGGCGAGAAGACGTGAACAACATGTGCGGCGTGAACCGCCTGACCAGCGCGCTCATCATCGCGCTCGCGCTCTTTGTGCCTGCCTTCGCGTACAGCGCCGAGAAGCGCATCGCGCTCGTCGTCGGCAACAGCGCCTACAGCAACGGTCCGCTGCTCAATCCGGCGAACGATGCACGGCTCATCGCGAGCGAGCTGCACAGCGCTGGCTTCGATGTGGTCACCCGCATCAACGCGGATCAGACCACGATGAAGCGCGCCATCGAGGACTTCGGTGAGCGCCTGCAGAATGCCGGCCCGAACTCCGTCGGCCTCTTCTACTACGCCGGCCATGGCGCCCAGCTGAACGGCCGCAACTACCTCATCCCAACGACCGCAAGGATCGAGCGCGAGGGCGACATGGACATCGAGGCCGTCAGCGCCGACTGGGTCCTCGATGAGATCCGCAACGCTCACAACCATCTCAACATCGTCGTGCTCGATGCCTGTCGCAACAATCCGTTCGTGCGCAGCATGCGTAGCGTCGACCGAGGGCTCGCCACGATGGAGGCGCCGCCAGAGGTGCTCATAGAGTATTCCACGGCACCGGGACAGGTTGCGCAGGACGGCAGCGGCAGCAACAGCCCCTACAGCGAGGCGCTCGCCAAAGCCATGCACGAATATGTCACGGTGGAGCAGGCCTTCAAACATGTCCGGGTCAGCGTCGAGGCTGCGACGGGGGCACAGCAGGTGCCCTGGGAGGCTTCCTCGCTCACTCACGATTGGTATTTTCCACTGAAGCCCCCGACTCCAGACGTTGCGCCGACGGTAGCCACGAACACCGTGCCGGCGCCGAATCACGCGACTGTCGACGGTGCGGATTCCGACAGAGGCCTCCTCGCACGAACATGGGATTGGATCTTCGGCCCGAGCGCGCCCACGCCGCCGAGCGAACCGATGGTTGCGGGTTCCAAGGTCACATTTCTGCTCACTACGCTGGGAGTCGAGGCGGATACCTTCGACGTACACCATAGCTATGCGCTCGAGAGCGTACGCCAGCTCATCGAGGGCGCACCACGACGCGCAACGCTCGGCAGCACGCCGGCGCAGCTGCAGCAGGCATTGAGCCTGTGCCGGCAGTATGCGAAGGACTGCAAGATCGATTGGTACGACGATGAGACCCTGCGCAGCGTGATGCTCAAGCCCTTCGAGCTCGATCGGATGCCGGTCAGCGTGGGACAGTTCCGGGAATTCGCCGACCGCGCGCGCTACAGCACGGAGGCCGAAGCGAACGGAGGTGCGTACGCACTCGTCGGGTCACAGCTCAAACAGGTGCCTGGTGGCAGCTGGCGCAACGCAGTGAAGCGACATCCGGTCGATGACGACTCCTCGGTCGTCGCCATCAGCTACAAGGATGCCCAGGCGTACTGTCGTGACAAGCAGGAAATGCTGCCTACCGAGGACGAATGGGAATATGCCGCGCGCGGACCGCAGGGAAACGTCTTTCCATGGGGTAACGCTGCTCCGGAGGTCGGTCGTGCGCTCAAAGTTCCCCCGCACGTGAGCGACGGCCCGGACGAGGGGATCGGGGGCCGCTATCGCGGTCTTTCGGGGAACGTCTGGCAGTGGGTCGACAAGAAGGTCGACGGCGGAAGGGTTGCGCTCAAAGGGGGTTCCTGGCTCGAGTCGAATCCCGCCAATCAGCGCGCTGCGGCACATCTGTTCGAGTCGCCGACCCGAGCCGACGAGGACAGCGGCTTTCGTTGCGTCAAGCGCCTTGCGGCCTGGCCCGACGCCGATGTCTGGATGTCGCGTCTGCGCTGAGACCCCGAACGCAATGCGGCGGCCAGTTGCCGTCACCGCCTCGCCGCGCTAGCCTCGCACCATGGTCGCGCTGCTTCTGTGGCTCATCCTGCTGGTGCTGTGCTGGCCGCTCGCGCTGCTTGCACTCGTGCTATGGCCGATCGCATGGCTCTTAACGTTGCCGTTCCGCATCGTCGGCATCACGCTGCACGGAATCTTCGAGCTGCTGCGCGCTCTCGTTCTCTTGCCGGCGCGCATCCTGCACGGCAAGCCGTAGCACCACGATACTCGCCACGCGTGAGTGTTTCTGATCGCAGCGCCGAACCGCGAGCCTTCACGGCCTCTTTGATCACCGCGTGCTGGAGCACGCAGGTCATTCACGCCGCGGTGCGCCTCGGCATTCCCGAGCTTCTTGCCGAGGGCGCTGCGAGCTCGAAGGACATGGCCGCTCGACTCAATGTCGCGCCGGGGCCCCTCTTTCGGCTGCTGCGCGCACTCGCGGTTCTCGATCAGTGCAGGCATTGCGGTGGCGATCGATTCGAGCTCACGGCTGCGGGACAGTATCTGCGCAAGGACGTCCCAGGATCACTGCATGTGGTCGCGCTGCACTGGGGCGGCCGCACATGGTCCGCACTCACGCACCTGGAGGATGCGGTGCGCACCGGCGCGGCCTGGAATCACTCCGGCCGCGAGGGCTTCTACTCGATGGCCGAGCGGCCGCAGGAAGCCTCGGTCCTCAATCGCTCGATGGCGCAGCAGACGCTGGTCGTCGCGCGCGCCATCGTCGATGCCTACGATTTCACTCGCTGTCGTGATGTCGTTGACTTGGGTGGCGGCTACGGCGCATTGCTGTCGCAGGTTCTCAAGGCGTATCCGCATCTTGAGGGTGCGAGCGCCGATCTCGCCTATCTTGAGAGCGATGCGCGGCGCTTTTTCAACGAGGCAGGCGTCGCTGAGCGCGCGCGATTCATTCCGACCGACTTCTTTGCGAGCGTTGCTCCTGGCGCAGATTGCTATCTGCTCAAGTTCATCATCCATGATTGGAACGACGCCGATGCCATTCAAATTCTGCGCAACACCGCTGTCGCGGCAGGCGCGCGGGGCACCGTCCTCATCATCGAGCAGATCGCACCGGAGCTCGTGACCTGCGATGCGCAGCAGGCGCTGGTGATTCGCGGCGATATTCACATGCTCGCCGCCACGGGCGGCATGGAGCGCACTGCAGGCGAATATCGGGCACTGCTCACACAGGCGGGTCTCGAGCTCACGCGCATCCTGCCGACGACATCTTCATTCAGCATCATCGAGGCGCTGCCCGCTCGAGCGGAGAACTGACATGCTCAAGTTCCTGGTTGCGCTCGTGATCATCGGCGGCGCGGGATTCGCAGGCTTCAGCTGGCTCATGCTGCACTGGTCCTACTCGAGCGGCGAGCGCGCGGGATACGTGCAGAAATTCTCCAAGAGAGGCTGGGTCTGCAAGACCTGGGAAGGCGAGATGGCGATGGTCACCATGCCCGGCACCATGTCCGAGAAATTCGCCTTCACCGTAACGAGCGATGCGGTCGCGAACACCATCAACGCCGGGCTCGGCAAACGCATGGCGGTGCACTACGAACAGCACCGCTGGATCCCGAGCACGTGCTTCGGAGAGACCGAATATTTCGTGACGGGCGTGCGTCTGATGGAGTGAACGCGCGCCCTTTCAAACATCCCGCCTCGAAGAGTTTTTCTCTGCATTTACCATAAGCACGCGTTCTGTAAAGTTGCGCGTCGTTCTGTTAAATCGACCGCAATAAATGTCGCCAACATCGCACGTCTCAATCGGGCGACATTTGTGACGTGGATCTCACTGCGATTTACTGCACATAACGCGCGGCAATTCACTCTTTGAGAAGTGATGCGCGCGCGCGAGGGTGAGTCGCCCCTCGCGCACGCAGCGGCCTCGCGTCAAACAACTTGTTCGTCCAGCTTTGCGGGGGATCGCATGCAACTCGTCATTTCGACCGAGGCTCTACCTTTTTTCCCGAAGAAGATCCGCTCCGGCCGCAGCGTGCCGCGCGTGGTGGCGTCCATCGCGACGCTCATCGCCTGCACGAGCGCGCACGCAACCCTTTACATCGGCGGCAGTCCCACGACCAGCGTTGGTGAGGGGAAGTCGTACTCGTTCGAGCCGTGGGCCACCGATTCGGCCAAGCGCAAGCTCAAATTCCTGATCACCAACAAGCCCTCGTGGGCGAACTTCGATACGTCCGACGGCAAGCTCATGGGCACGACGCCCGACAACGCGCAGATCTACTCGAACATCGAGATCGCGGTGACCGACGGCGCCACGACGAGCCACCTGTCGCCGTTCTCCATCGCGGTGAAGGGAGCGCAGACGAGCAGTGCACTGACCATCAGCGGCACACCTGCTGGCGCGGTCGTCGTGGGCACGAGCTACAGCTTCGAGCCCACTGCCAAGGGACCGAGCGGCGACACGCTCAAGTTCAGCCTCAGCAACAAGCCCTCATGGGCAAGCTTCAACTCCAGTACGGGACAGCTGTCCGGCACACCCGAAGCGGCGAGCATCGGCACGACGTCCGACATCGTGATGTCCGTGAGCGATGGCCAGGGATCGGCTTCTCTCAAGGCGTTCTCCATCACCGTCACGCAGGTCGCGAACGGCTCGGCGACGGTGTCATGGACACCGCCCACGCAGAACACGAATGGATCGACGTTGACGAATCTGGCTGGCTACAGCATCGAATACGGGACGAGCGCGAGTGCGTTGACGCAGCGCATTCAGGTCGCCAACCCCGGTCTGACGAGCTACGTCGTATCGAACCTTGCGCCGGGTACGTATTACTTCGGCATCGCGGCTTACAACTCAAGCGGCCAGCAAAGTTCGCTGTCCAATCTCGGCTCGAAGAGCGTCGAGTGAGCTTGGACCGAAGGTTGCCTGAGCCTCAGCTGTTATCCGCGTCGGTGCCTCGAATGCGAATCGACTGCACGCGTGCATCCTTGCGCATGGCAGCGACGACCGCATCGCAGCGGTAGCCGGGCCCCGGCCCCATGAGCTCGAGCTCCTCGGTCATTTGATCGTCGCGGTGTCCGAGCCAGATGAGTTGATATCCGGGGTCCCCGACCAGCGAGCTCAGAAAAGAGCTCGAGCGCGCGTCGGGGACGTCCGGGGTCAGTTGCACGGCGAGCTTCAGATCACAGGTGGGCTCGGCCGCGGGCACTGCAACGGCGGCCATCGCAAGGACTGCGATGGCACTCAGCAACCGCGAGCCGTGCCCGCCGCCCACGCTTAGCGTTCCCAGTGTCCGGCTACGTAGTGCCAATGGCCGTGGCGCTCATCCCAGCGGTCGGCGATCCAGCGGTAGCCGTGGCGCTCCGGGATCCAGTGGCCTTCCCGCCAGACGTGCTCATGTCCGTTCCATGCCCAGTAGCCGGGCGCCCAGACGAAGCCGGGTCTGGGTGGGGGCGCCTCGATCACTCTCGGGGGCGGTGGCGCAATCGCGATTTCGATGGCCGCGCTATGGCTGGGGGCCGAATACCCTGTGGCCAACCCGACCGAGAGCGCGAGCAGCACGCCGAGCCGCGCGCGGGTGCGTACTTCGGGTCGAGCCGTTGTAAATTCTGGTTTCGCGGTCAGATCGTTCATGCTCGTTTATCTCCTGGCAGCGGAACTGTTCGGTTGACGTACAAGTCGTAGCAAAATGCGGTCCTGGTTGCAGCGCGCAGCCATTAACGAGGAATTTTCCATGGGGCGGATTTCGAGCACATTTCCGGTCGTTCTGATGCTTCTTGCCACGGGCGCCTCGGCGCAGCCCGCGGCGCAGTGGGTCGAGGGCAAGAATTACTTTCTCATCCAGCCCGCGCAGCCGACGGCCGTGGCCGCGGGGAAGATCGAGGTCACGGAGGTGTTCTCGTACGCCTGCCCCGCGTGCTTTCAGTTCTACACGGTGGCGGACCGACTCAAGGCCGCCCTCCCGGCCAATGCCGAGATGGACTACGTGCCGGCCGCGTACAACGCCGCGGAGGATTGGCCGGTGTTCCAGCGCGCCTATTACACGGCACAGACTCTCGGGGTGGCCCAACAGACGCACGATGCGGTGTTCAATGCGGTGTGGAGCAGCGGTGAGCTCGGGGTCGTCGATCAGCGCACCCACCAACTGCGGCGTCCGCTGCCGAGTATCGAGGATGCCGCGCAGTTCTACAGCCGCGCCGCGGGCGTCGCGCCGGAAAAATTCATTGCGACCGCGAAATCCTTCGCGGTGGAACTCAAGGTCAATCGCGCGAACAAGCTCGTCATCGCCTACGGGGCCGATTCGACACCGACGATGGTCGTCAATGGAAAGTACCGGCTCACGGTGCAGAGTGCCGGCGGATACGATCAGACGATCGCACTCGTCAAATACCTGGTCGCACGCGAGAGCAAATAGCCCCGCCGCGCGCGCAGGCGGCGCGACGGAGCCATTTGCGTGGTCGGATCAGCTTGTCTGGCGCGTCAGACGCGTCTCGTATAATTGGCGACCAGGCTGATGAGAAACAGCACCAGGAAGATGAAGAAAAGGATCTTGGCGATTCCGGCCGCCCCGGCGGCGATGCCACCGAAGCCGAACAAGGCCGCGACGATCGCGACGACAAAGAACACCAAAGCGTAATAAAGCATGACGCGCTCCTCTGCGGTACTCGCGGCAGCATCCCGCTTGGGCGACGCCCGCGCTGTCGGCCGGACCCGGTCCTGACTGTAGGACCCTTCTCACACGGTGTACGCTAGCCGTCATGAGAGATCTGCGGGGCAAGGTCGCATTCGTCACGGGCGGCAGCAGCGGAATCGGCTTAGGGCTCGTCAAGGTGCTCGCCGAACAAGGCGCCAAGGTCGCCTTCACTTATCGGCGTGAAGACCACCTGCGGGAGTGCCTCGACTATTTTCGCGATCGCCCTCAAGAGGTGGTCCATCCGGTGAAGCTCGACGTGATGGACCGCGCCGGCTTCCCCCGGGCCGCCGCGGATGTCGAAAGCACGCTCGGGCCAGTGCAGATCCTCATCAACAATGCCGGGGTTGGCGTGCACGGCCTCATGGAGCATGCGACCTATGCCGACTGGGATTGGGTGCTCGGCGTCAATCTCGGCGGCATCGTCAATGCAATCGTCACGTTCCTGCCGCGCATGATCGCCTCGGACCTCGAGGGTCACATCGTGAATGTGTCCTCGATGGGCGGTATCGCGGCGCTCGGCTCCGTGGGCTTGTATTCGACCTCGAAGTTCGCTGTCGTGGGACTGTCGGAGTCACTGCGCACGGACATGATCGGTCGCAAGATCGGTGTGTCGGTCTATTGTCCGGGGCCGGTGAAATCCAATATTGCCGAAAGCGGACTCGGTCGACCTGCGAGCCTTGCCGAGACAGGCTACAAAACCCCGGACCTGGTACAGGGAGCGCCTCCGCCGCAGATGATGCTCAATGCCATGGAAGCCGTCACCGCCGGTCGTTACGTCCTCGAGGGCATCCGCAACAACAAGCTCTATATTCTCAGCCACCCCGAGTTTCGCGACGTGCTGGCGGCACGCCATGCGGCGCTGCTCGGCTGCGATCCCGGACGAACCGGTGAATCAGGCGCGCGCCGATTCGATCCGCTGGATTCTATCAAACGCCATCTACGATCGAGGGGCCTGAGACGTGGGATCGGCTGACACCGTCACCCCGGTGGTTTTTCTTCTCGACGTCGACAACACACTGTTCGACAACGACGCGCTCATCCGTGATCTGATGGATCACCTGGAGGGCGAGTACGGGGTCGAAAGCCGCGAGCGCTACGCACAGATCCTGGAGAGCGTGCGCTCCCGCCTCGGCTACGTCGATTATCTGGGTGCGCTGCAGGAGTATCGGCTGGGTGACCTCGATGATCCCCGGCCTGCTCAACATGTCCTCATTCCTGGTGGACTATCCCTTCCCCGATCGCCTCTATCCCAATGTCATGCAGGTGCTGAGCCATCTCGCGCGCTTCGGCCTGACGGTCATTCTGTCCGACGGCGATGTGGTGTTTCAGCCTCGCAAGGTGCAGCGCTCGGGGCTGTGGGACGCAGTCGACGGCCGCGTCCTCATCTACATCCACAAGGAGCAGATGCTCGATGCCGTCGAGCGGCACTACCCGGCGCGCCGCTACGTGATGATCGACGACAAGATTCGCATCCTGCACGCGCTCAAGCAGTCGTGGGGTGATCGGGTGATGACGGTGCTGCCGCGACAAGGGCACTACGCGCACGATGCGGCGGTGATGTCAGCGTATCCGCCCGCGGATTTGACCGTCGAGCGGATCGCCGATCTGGTGCACCACGATTTCTCAAGCCAGGACCGCCCCCCGTTTGGCTAGCGACCGTGGGTTGACCCGCGGATGGCCCCCGTTTGGCCTGGGCGAAAGCTTCGCCCCGCGCTGCGATGCCTGCTTAACTTATCTTATCCTGCGGGCGCTGAACTGTGCGCCACGTCACGCACTTCGAGGTGCCAAAGCTGCTCTGCCCCGCATGCTTCTGACCGACGCCGAATGGATGGCCGTGCGATTGAGCCTGGCGGTGGCGCTGCGCAGCGTGCTGCTGAGCCTGCCGTTCGCGATCGCCATCGCCTGGCTGCTCGCGCGCCGCCGCTTTCCAGGACGGACCTTGTTCGATGCCTTCGTCCATCTGCCACTGGTGCTCCCACCGGTCGCAGTCGGCTATGTCCTTCTGATTCTCTTCGGCAGTCACGGTCCGCTCGGCGCCTGGCTCGAGCGCGCCTTCGGTCTGCAGCTGATTTTCACGCGCAACGGGGCGGCCCTCGCCACCGCGGTCATGACTTTTCCGGTCATGGTGCGCGCGATTCGGATCTCCCTCGATGCGGTCGATCGTGGCCTCGAGGATGCCGCGCGCAGCCTGGGCGCAGGAGCCCTCGATCGCTTTGCGACCATCACCTTGCCACTCATGCTGCCGGGAATCCTCGCGGGGGTGATCACGGCCTTCGCCGCCGGACTCGGAGAGTTCGGCGCGGTCATCACCTTCGTGTCGAACATTCCCGGGCAGACCCGCACCGTACCGCTGGCGCTGTACACGGCGCTGCAATCACCCAACGGAAGCGCCTCCGCTGCACGGCTCGCGATCATCGCGTTCGCACTCGGCCTCGCAGGACTCCTTCTCGCAGAGCTGCTGGTCCGTGGCGTGCGCCGCCGTCTGGGGCCGTGATGCTTTCGGTCAACGTGAGAAAGCGGCAGGGCACCTTCGAGCTCAACGTCGCCTTCGAGAGCACGGCGCCCGGACTCGTCGCGCTCTTTGGACGCTCCGGCTGCGGCAAGAGCACGACCGTCAATCTGATCGCCGGTCTCCTGCGGCCGGATGCCGGATCGATCCGACTCAACGGTGAGACGCTCTACGATGCGAGCGCGCGGATCAACGTGCCGGCCGAGCAGCGTCGGATCGGCTACATGTTTCAGGAGCCGAGACTCTTCCCGCACCTGAGCGTGAACGGCAACCTGCGCTACGGGGAGAAGCGCGCACCCCATGCGGCCCGGCACATCGAGCGCGAGGAGGTCATCGAGCTGCTCGGGCTTGCGGAGTTCCTGGGCCGTCGGACCTGGCAGCTTTCGGGCGGAGAGAAGCGCCGCGTCGCGCTCGCGCGCGCGCTGCTGAGCCAGCCGCGGCTGCTGCTCCTCGATGAACCGCTTGCCGCGCTCGATGCCGCCCGGCGCGAGGAGCTCATGCCCTACCTCGCGCGGCTGCGCGACCGGCTGTCCATTCCCATCATCTACGTGAGCCACGAGTTCGAGGAAGTGCTGCGGCTTGCGACGCATGTCGTATTGCTCGAGGCGGGCGCCGTCATCGCGCAAGGAGATATCGCAAGCGTGAGCCGACGGCCCGAGCTGCGGGCGATCGTGGGTCCGGAGGCCATCGGCGCCGTCCTCGAGGGGGAGATCGAGACACTGGATGCCGCGGAGGGCCTTGCCCGGGTGCGCGTGGGCGATGGCCATCTTAGTATCGAGGCCCAGGGGCTGCGCACCGGTCAGCGCGTGCGGGTGCAGCTCCTCGCGCGCGAGCTCATCGTGGCGATCGAGCCGCCGCGCGGCCTCAGCGTGCGCAATACCTTGCGCGGGCTCGTGCGCTCCATCGAAGCGGACGACGCGCACACCCGCATGCTTGAAGTGGACATCGGTGGCGCATCCCTCATCGTGCGCGTCACGGCCGCCGCCAGCACCGAGCTTGCGCTCAGCGTCGGGCGCGCGGTGTGGGTGCTCGTCAAGACCGTTTCGCTGCGCGGGCGCGTGTACCAGTCCCAGGACGGCTGAGCCGCCGGCGTGGCAAGCGCGCCTGGGAATCCGCGGTGACGGTCTCGCGCGTGAGCCAGCCAAAGCGGGCACCGGCCATGTCGCTCGCCCCCTCCTCCACCTCCCGATAGGTGCGCACGAGCTGCCGGCCGAATTCGGTCAGCTGCGCCCCTCCACCTCCGGCACCTCCGATGCTCAACGTCGTTGCCGGCTCTGCGAAGGCCCGATTCATGTCATCGAGCAGCAGCCACGCACGCCGATAGCTCATTCCGAGCTCACGCGCCGCCTGGGAGAGTGAACCGCTGCCGGCAATGTGCTCGAGCAAAGCGATCTTGCCGGGTCCGAGCGATCCGCCCGACTCGAGATCGATGCGCAGACGGACCGAGAAACTGTTCGCACGCTTGCTCACCAGGCGATTCTAAACGCAAGCGCACTGCGGAAGCCTCCGTACGCTTGCGAGTGCGCCGACAGCGCCCTATCGTTATCGCCATGCAAATACAGCGAATGGGGTGGCCCGTGAGACTGACCCGACGGCTCGCCGCCTGCTGCGTCCTGGCAGGCCTCACGCTCCTCGCACAGGCGGCCGAGGCACCGGGCGGCGAAGTCGTGGTACTTGCAGCCTCCTCCCTGACGGATGTGCTGAATGACATTGCGGAGCGCTACGAGCGCGAGACCGGTGCGCACGTCGCGCTCTCCTACGCGGCGAGCTCGGCCCTCGCGCGCCAGATCGAGGCCGGTGCGCCCGCCGACCTGTTTTTCTCCGCGGACACGGACTGGATGGACTACCTGCAGAAGCATGAGCTCATCCAGACGCCGTCGCGGCGGAACATCGTCGGCAATCGCCTCGTCCTCATCGCTCCGCAATCAAGCCCCATCCGCGTTCGCATCAGCCCGGGATTTGCCTTGGCGTCGGCGCTCGGCTCCGGCCATCTCGCGACCGGTGATCCCGACTCAGTCCCGGTAGGCCGATACGCCAAAGCCGCTCTCATGAACCTCGGCGTCTGGAATGACGTACAGGACCGCATCGTTCGTGCGGAGAACGTTCGGGCCGCCCTGGAGCTCGTGGCGCGCATGGAAGCGCCGCTCGGCATCGTCTATCGCACGGACGCGCTCATCGAGAAACGGGTACGCATCGTGGCGGAGTTTCCGGCCAGCTCCCACCCGCCCATCATCTATCCAGCCGCCCTGACCCGCACGGCGCGTCCCGCTGCCGCGCAATTCCTCGAGTATCTGCACTCCAAGGCCGCTCTCGCGGCGTTCGAGCGCTTCGGGTTCGACCCCCCGCCCTAGAATTTGACAATAGCCCGGCGCAATTGATTCGCCGACGAGACAAACCGACGCCGATCAAGGCCACGCTCGTCTGAAACCTTCCGATTCGCTACACTGCGCGCCCCGCTGCCCGGAGGGCCTGGGCGGCGGCCACCAGGAGGCGTCAGCCATGGGCATAGTGCATGCGCGGGTATGCGGGACGTGCGAGCGGGAGTCGCCGAGCTGGGCAGAGCGTTGCCCGAGCTGCGGCAGCCTTTCATTGGTCCATCGCATTGTGATTGGAGCGCCCGCTGCACCCATCGCGACCCTGGCGAGCGGGGCCCGCAAAAAGCCGCGGCGCGTCGTCAACGACCACGAGCCACCGCACACCGAGCCAGCACGTTCGACGGGCTGAGGCCCTCGCTCGCTAGGCGCTAGCGGTCGAGCCCGAAGCGCTATCCAGGCCGATCACGACCCGCTGCGGGGTCGGAAACGCGTAGGGCGGAATGACCAGGTTCACCGAGGCCGGTGAACCGTCGAATACCCGTCCTGCCAGGTCGAATCGCGAGCCGTGGCAGGGACACGCCCACCCTCCAGGCCAGTCCGCACCCAGTCCCGGATCCCCGGCGTCGAAGCGTGGCTTCGGCAGGCAGCCGAGATGTGTGCATACCCCGATCACGACGAAGAAGTCCCCGGAGCGTGCCCGCAACGGGTTCTTGCAGTAAGGCGGCTGACTGGAGTCTGCGGAGGTCGGGTCCTTCAGGCGGCCATCGTGATTGGCGAGCAGCGACAGCATCTGCGGCGTGCGACGCACGACCAGGATCGGCTGGCGGCGCCACACGCTGACCACCATCTGCCCGGGCTCGAGCTTCGAAAGATCGATCTCGGTCGGCGCTCCTGCGGCGCGCGCGCTCTCCGAGGGTAGCCACGACTCGATGAAGGGTATCGCCGTGAACACTGCGCCGGTCGCACCGAGTGCAACCGTCGCACCCAGCAGCATCGAGCGTCTGCTGCTGTCGACGGCATCCTCGTCATCCCCGCCCAGCGTGTGAGTCGTCGCCTCGGCCATCACATCTCCTTAAGCTCTCAGCAGCACCGGCTTACGCCGTTCCACTTGCGCTGCAATTCCTGTGTGTAGAACTCCCCGCGCGTGGGAACCCGCGCGCCGGGATGATGCTGCGCATGATGCCGCAGATAGCGCTCATACGCGTCATCACCTGACACTTCCCGCAGCCAGCTCCACAGCGCACGCAGGAGGCTCACGTCGCAGCTCCCGTGCCCACGGCCTGCAGCTGGGATACCGCACGGGGCGTCTCGGAGCTGCTCTGCGTGGGCAGCCCTCGCGCCCAGCGCACGCAGATGCGCGTCATGTCCACGATGACGAACCACAGGATCAGCGTGAACGCGATCGTGAGCCAGCCATCGAGCTGCTGATTGAAAATGAGCTGCGGGGCGACGTGAGCGCGTTCGGGCGTCAATGCGCCGGTCGCAAGCTTGGCGGCCAGATCGCTCGCGCCGGCGAAGAATCCGAGTTTCGGATCGGGACTCATCACCTTCTGCCAGGCGGCCACGGTGCAGACGATGGCGAGCCACACGAGTGGAAGTCCCGTCACGAATGCGTACCGCGCCTTCCCCGATTTCACGATGATGCCCGTCGCGACGGACAGTGCGATGGCGGCGAGCATCTGATTGGCGATGCCGAACAGTGGCCACAGGATGTTGATGCCGCCGTTGGGATCGATGACTCCCGACATACAGAAAGTACCCCCACGCCGCGCAGATGGCCGTGCTCGCGATCACGACCGAGGGATACCATGACGTGCGGCCGAAGGGCTTCCACACCTGGCCGATGAGATCCTGCAGCATGAAGCGGCCGACGCGTGTACCGGCATCGATGGTGGTCAGGATGAACACCGCCTCGAACATCAGCGCAAGTGGTACCAGGCTCCGAGCACACCGCGACCGAAGGTCGAGCCGAAGATGCTGGCCATGCCCACCGCGAGCGAGGGCGCCCCGCCCGTCCGGGCGAAGAGCGTGTGCTCGCCCATATCGTGTGCGAGCGCCTGCATCTGTGCGACCGAGACCGGGAAGCCCCACCCCGAGATGGTATGAACCGCAGCCTCCGGTGTCGCCCCGACGATGCCGGCACTTGTGTTGATCGCAAAATACACTCCGGGGTCAAGCAGTGTGGCGGCGATCATCGCCATGATGGCGACGAACGATTCGAGCGCCATGCTGCCGTAGCCGATGAGCCGGACATCGGCCTCGTTGGCGATGAGCTTGGGCGTCGTGCCGCTCGAGATGAGCGCGTGAAACCCGGAGACCGCGCCGCAGGCAATGGTGATGAACACGAATGGAAAGATCTTTCCGGCGAACACCGGCCCTGAGCCGTCGATGAACTGCGTGAGTGCAGGCATCTTGAGCTGCGGATGCATGACGAGGATCGCGACGGCAAGCAGCGCCACCGTGCCGAACTTCAAGAACGTCGACAGGTAGCCGCGCGGGGCCAGCAGCAGCCAGACCGGCAGAACGGCCGCGATCAGGCCATACAGGATGATGAAGCCCGCGAGCGCAGGGCCTGACCAGTCGAACCAGGCTCTGACACCCTCGTGCTGATCGATGATGCCGCCCGCGGCAACCCCGAGCAGCATCAGCACCACGCCGATGACCGTGGCCTCCAGAACCCGCCCCGGGCGCAGGCCGCGCAGGTAAAGGCCGATGAGGATGCCGATCGGGACCGTCAAGAGCACCGTCGAGGTCGCCCAGGGGCTGTGCTTCATGGCGTTCACGACCACGAGCGCGAGGACCGCGATCAGGATGACCATGATGAGCAGCGTGCCGATGAATGCCGCGAAGCCGCCGAAGGGTCCGAGCTCATCGCGCGCCATCTGACCCAGGCTGCGGCCATCGCGCCGCATCGACAGAAAGAGCAGCGTCATGTCCTGCACGCAGCCGCCGAGGACCGACCCGATCAGTATCCACAGCGTGCCGGGCAGATAGCCGAACTGCGCAGCGAGCGTGGGACCCACGAGTGGACCGGGGCCGGCGATCGCCGAGAAATGATGGCCGAACGTCACCCAGCGATGCGTTGGCACGAAGTCCCGCCCGTTATTGAGCCGCTCGGCCGGGGTTGCGCGCGAGGCGTCCACCACGAAGACACGCGCCGTGATCCAGGCGGCATAGAAACGGTAGCCGAGCGCGTAGATGCACAGCGCGGCCACGAGAATCCACAACGCGTTGATCGATTCGTGGCGATGCAGCGCGATGCCCGCAAGTGCAAAGGCACCCACGACGGCAAGGGCGAGACCGGTGAGTCGCTTGAGCATGATGGTTCTACCTACGCGACCGAGGGGGACGCCATGATGCCGTGCAGTGGATGTGGAGGCTAGACGGTTCCCGAGCCCGCTCCGGCACGCCGCAAAGCCGCCTCGACGGTATTGGAGAGCAGCATCGCGATGGTCATGGGGCCGACGCCCCCTGGCACCGGGGTGATGGCGGCCGCCACCTTGCTCGCCGGCTCGAACTCCACGTCACCCTTTAACTTGCCATCGGCCCCTTTGTTGGTGCCGACATCGATGACGACGGCCCCAGGCTTGATCCAGGCTCCCTTGATCATCGCCTCACGCCCGGCGGCCGCCACCACGATGTCCGCCTCGCGCACGGCAGCGGCCAGATCGCGCGTGCGCGAATGTGCGATCGTCACGGTCGCATTGGCCTCGAGAAGGAGCAGGGCCATGGGTTTGCCGACGAGAATGCTGCGCCCGACGACCAACGCGCGCTTGCCCGAGGGGTCGCAACCGACCTCCGCGAGCAGGCGCATGCAGCCACTCGGAGTGCAGGCCCGCAGGCCCGGCCGTCCCACGGTGAGCAGTCCCTCGTTCACAGGATGCAGCCCGTCCACGTCCTTGGCGGGGTCGATGGTATCGATGATGCGGTTCGAATCGATGCTCTTGGGCAAGGGCATCTGCACGAGGATGCCATCGACACGGGCGTCGCGATTGAGCGAGCCGATGAGCTCGAGCAGCTCCGCCTCGCGTGTCGTGCCGGGCAGATCGTGCGCGAAGGACTCGATGCCGACCTCGGCACACGATTTGCGCTTGTTGCGTACGTAGACCGTCGAGGCCGGATCATCCCCGACCTGCACGACGGCAAGTCCGGGCGGCCGCCCGAAGCGGCCGGCGAACTCACGCGCGCGCACGGCGGTCTTGGCGCGCTCCTTGGCTGCGACGGCCTTGCCGTCGATCACTATGGCAGTCATGGTTGATGCAATCAGTAACGGTAGTGATCGGACTTGTACGGACCGCTCTTCGACACGCCGATGTAGCGCGCCTGGCTGTCCGTGAGCTCGGTCAACTGCGCATTGAGCTTCTTGAGCTGCAGTCGCGCCACCTTCTCATCCAGATGCTTCGGCAGCGTATACACACCGATCGGATACTTGTCGGTGTTGGTGAAGAGCTCGATCTGCGCGATCGTCTGGTTCGCGAACGAGGAGCTCATGACGTAGCTCGGATGGCCGGTGCCACAGCCGAGATTCACCAGGCGGCCCTTGGCGAGCAGGATGATGCGTTTGCCGTCGGGGAAGATGACGTGGTCGACCTGCGGCTTGATCTCTTCCCACTTGCACTTCTCGAGCGAGGCCACATCGATCTCGTTGTCGAAGTGCCCGATGTTGCACACGATCGCCTGGTTCTTCATCTTCTTCATGTGCTCGCCGGTGATCACATGGAAGTTGCCGGTCGCAGTCACGAAGATATCGGCCTTGTCGGCCGCGTAGTCCATGGTGACGACCCGGTAGCCCTCCATCGCGGCCTGCAGCGCGCAGATCGGGTCGATCTCCGTGACCCACACCTGCGCGGACAGCGCGCGCAACGCCTGCGCCGAACCCTTGCCCACATCGCCGTAGCCGCACACCAGGGCGACTTTGCCGGCGACCATCACGTCAGTCGCCCGCTTGATGCCATCGACCAGCGATTCGCGACAGCCATAGAGATTGTCGAACTTGCTCTTGGTCACCGAGTCATTGACGTTGATCGCCGGAAACAGCAGGCGTCCTTCCTTCTGCATCTGATACAGGCGGTGCACGCCCGTCGTCGTCTCCTCGGTGACGCCGCGGATCTCTTTGGAGACCTTCGAGTACCAGCCGGGAGCCGTGCTCAGGCGCTTCTTGATGGCCGCGAAGAGATACGTCTCCTCCTCGCTCGCGGGATGCGCGATCAAAGCCGCATCCTTCTCGGCCTTGGTTCCCAGATGCATGAGCAGCGTTGCATCGCCGCCGTCATCGAGGATCATGTTCGGACCGCGGTCGCCGAAGTCGAAGATCTCGATGCGTGTACTCCCAGTACTCCTCGAGCGACTCGCCCTTGTAGGCGAATACGGGTGTGCCGCTCGCGGCAATGGCGGCGGCCGCATGATCCTGGGTCGAGAAGATGTTGCACGAGGCCCAGCGCACATCGGCACCGAGCGCCTTCAGCGTCTCGATGAGCACCGCCGTCTGGATCGTCATGTGCAACGATCCGGTGATGCGTGCGCCACGCAGCGGCTGCAGGGAGGCGTACTCCTCGCGGATCGCCATGAGGGCAGGCATCTCCGATTCGGCGATCGCGATCTCCCGGCGCCCCCAGTCGGCGAGCGCGAGATCGGCCACTTTGTAGTCGGTGAATCCCTTGGTGGGTTTGAGATTGGCGTTCATAAGCTCACAAGCTCCATAGGTTTGTGCAGTGAGCGTGCTGCAGCACGCTCACGAGCGCCGTTACCGTTACGTCGCGATCGACACCGAGCCTGGCAAGCGGTTCCTTGACCGCCGTCGCAGCGCCCCTCGGCTGCTCGCGCCATCGCACCCAAGTGTGCGGTGGTTTTCCGAATCCCGGCTAAGCCGCGCGCGCCTGACCCTTGGCGTCCGCGGCCAGCTCCTGCGCCTTGTCCGTGCGCTCCCAGGTGAACTCCGTCTCGGTGCGCCCGAAATGACCGTACGCGGCCGTCTTCTGATAGATCGGGCGCGCGAGGTCAAGCATCTCGCGCAGACCGTACGGTGTGAGATCGAAATGCTTGCGCACGAGCTGAGTCAGCCGGTCGCGCGACAGGCGGCTCGTGCCGAAGGTCTCGACCATGATGGAGGTGGGCTCCGCAACGCCGATCGCGTAAGAGACCTGAACCTCACAGCGCTCCGCAAGTCCCGCGGCAACGATGTTCTTGGCGACGTAGCGCGCTGCATACGCCGCGGAGCGGTCGACCTTCGAGGGATCCTTGCCCGAGAATGCGCCGCCGCCATGACGGGCGTATCCGCCGTAGGTATCGACGATGATCTTGCGCCCGGTGAGGCCGCAGTCACCGACGGGACCCCCGACGACGAATCGGCCCGTCGGATTGATGTGGTACTTCGTGCGCTTGTCGATCCACTTTGTCGGCAGCACGGGCTTCAGGATCTCCTCCATCACCGCCTCGCGCAGCGTCTTGGTGGAGACATCCGGCGAGTGCTGCGTCGAGAGCACGACCGCCTCGAGTCCGACCGGCACGTTATCCTCGTAGCGCAGCGTGACCTGGGATTTCGCATCTGGCCGCAGCCAGGGCAGCTTGCCGCGCTTGCGCACATCGGCCTGGCGCTTTACCAGACGGTGCGCGAGTGTGATCGGCGCGGGCATGAGCACATCGGTCTCGTTCGTGGCATAGCCGAACATGAGTCCCTGATCGCCGGCGCCCTGCTTCCTCTCATCCTTGCGATCGACGCCCTGTGCGATGTCGGGAGACTGCTTGCCGATGATGTTGATCACCCCGACGCTCGCGCCGTCGTAACCCATCTCCGAGGAGTCGTAGCCGATATCGAGGATGGTCTTGCGAATGAGGGCCTCGAACTCCACCTGCGCGGTCGTGGTGAGCTCGCCTGCGACGATCGCAACGCCCGTCTTCACCAGTGCTTCGACCGCGATGCGAGCGCGCTTGTCCTGCGCGAGAACGGCATCCACCACCGTGTCGGAGATGGCATCCGCCATTTTGTCCGGGTGGCCCTCGGAGACCGACTCGGAGGTAAACACGTAGTTGTTCGCCATGAGCCTTAACCTGCCTTTGAAGTTCGATTAGCCGTGCAGCGTCATGCCGAAGCTCTTCTGGAAGCGCTCGGCAAACTGCGCCTGCGTGAAGCGATGATTCTGTGTCCCGCGTGACTCGATCTTGATGGCACCGATGAGTGAGGCAATCCGCCCCGTCACATCCCACGGCAGATCGCGCAGCAAGCCATGGATGAGGCCGGCGCGATACGCATCGCCGCAGCCCGTGGGGTCCACGACGGCCGCGGGTCTCGCGCTGGGGATCCGCAACTCACGCCCCTGCGCGTGGATCACCGAGCCCTCGGCCCCCTGTGTGATGATCAGCGCCCGCACCCGCTCGGCCACCTGTGATGCGGACCACCCCGTCCTCTGCTGCATCAGCTGCCACTCGTAATCGTTGACCGTCACCCAGGTCGCCTGCTCGATGAACGCGCGCAGTTCCGCACCTTCGAACATCGGCATGCCCTGCCCCGGATCGAAGATGAACGGGATCTTCGCCTGCGCAAACTGCGCGGCATGCTGCAGCATGCCGTCGCGGCCGTCGGGAGAGACGATGCCGACCGCCACCTGCGAGCCGGCATCGGCCACCTTATTGAGGTGGGCGTGCTGCATCGCTCCGGGATGAAACGCCGTGATCTGATTATCGTCGAGGTCCGTGGTAATGAAGGCCTGCGCCGTGTGCTCGCTCTCAACGGTGCGCACGTGATCTGCGGGCACTCCTGTCTGCTGCATCCACTCTCGGTACGCACCGAAGTCGCGGCCCACCGTCGCCATCGGCAAGCCGGCGTCGCCGAGCAGCTTGAGATTGTACGCGATATTGCCTGCGCAGCCGCCGAACTCACGGCGAAGCTGTGGCACCAGAAACGAGACGTTCAGGATGTGGACCTTGTCGGGAAGGATATGGTCCTTGAACCGGCCGTTGAACAGCATGATGTTGTCATAAGCCAGCGAGCCGCAGATCAGCGCGCGATGCGCGGCGGGATTTCGGACACTCATGTTCAGGCACTCAACGTGAAGTGATCACCGCTCGGGTCGAGCTCGAAGGTCCCATCGGCGACGCCACGCAGCCAGCGTGACGTGGCCATCGCACCTCCGAAGGCGTACAGGTGCGGCGCGACGAGCTGTGTCGATCCGCCTGCCGCGCGCATGAGGCCGATGAGCATCTCATCGGGCGCCGTCGCCAGTCGCGCAACGTTGCCCATCGCACTCATGTTCTTCATGAGCGCACCGAGGGAGGCGCCGATCCCGCACTGCATGGCATAGCGGATCAGCTTCGGAAGTGGCGTCGGACCCGCGATGCCGACGTGCACTGGGAGGTGGATGCCATTCTCGAGAAGGCGCCGCTCCCATGCACACACGGCCTCGGGGTTGAAACCGAACTGCGTGACGATGTGCACCTTCGTCCCCGTGCGATCGGCGAACTCCTGCTTGTGCTTGAGAGCGCTCCATAGGGTCGTCTGCCCGAGCGCTTTGTGTCCTTCCGGGTGGCCCGCGACCCCGACCGATTGAATGCCGGTCTCCACCGTGACGCCGCTTTCGAGGATCTCGAGCGTGTTGGAGAATTTGCCAACCGGCGGATCGCGGTCGCCGGCGATCAGGAGGATCTGATCGATGCCCCCTTCACGCAGCTCCGCCAGCGCATCGCGCAGCGCGCGCTCGCTTTCGATGCGGCGCGCGACGATGTGCGGCGATGCTCGAAATCCGAGCCCCGCGATCTTGACCGCAAGCCGCACCACATCGTCGACGACCGCCTTCGGGGTGTGCGCCACGTAGATGGTGGTGCCCGCCGGCAGCTTGTTGGCGAGGGCCGGAAGCAGCTCCTCGTCGTGCGGAGTGATCTCGATCGATGCACCGCGGGCGAACTCGAGGATGCGCGCCTTCAGCTGCGCTCTGCCGAGCGGTGCAACGAGTGCATTCATCAGCCGCTCACCGTGAACTTCTCGCCACTCTCATCGAGCTCGAACGCCCCATCGACGAGCGCGCGCAGCCACTTCGCCGTCGCCATCACACCGCCGAAGGCATACACGTGGGGGTGGATCACACGGTTCCAGCTCTGACCTGCGCCGCCGCGCACGAGCCCCGTGACCATCTGATCCGGCGTCGTCGCAAGACCCGTGAGGCCACCGATGGCGCCCATGTTCTTAATGAGTGATCCGAAGGAGGCGCCGATGCCGCACTGGACCGCAAACTTGATGAGCTTGGGCAGCGGCGTGGGCCCCGCGACACCCAGATGCACGGGCAGCGTGATCCCGCGATCGACCAGCTGACGGCTCCAGCCGAGCACTGCATCGGGCTTGAAAGAGAACTGGGTGGCAATGTGGACGCGCGTGCCGGTGCGCTCGGCAAAGGCTTGCTTGTACTCGAGCGCCTTCCACAGCTCATCGGCCTGCACCGCCGGATGGCCTTCGGGGTGTCCGGCAACCCCGAGTTGCTGGATGCCGGCATCAAGGGTCGCACCCGACTCCAGAATCTGCAGTGTGCTCGAGAACTCTCCTGCCGGCGGGCTGCGATCGCCCGCCACGAGAAGCACTTGCTCCACGCCCGCGGCCCTGAGCTCGCGCAGCCCGGCGCGCAATGCCTGCTGGCTCTCGATCCGGCGCGCCACAATGTGCGGTGAGGCGCGCAGGCCAACCGCCGCCGTCTTGACCGCCGTACGCACGACGTCGGAGAGAGTGGCCTTCGGCGTATGCGCCACGTATACCGTCGTGCGGGACGGCAGCGTGCTCGCAAGCTCGGGCAGGATCCCCTCATCGTGCGGGGAGATCTCGGTCGAGGAATCGCGCGCGAACTGGACGATGCGGTTCTTGAGGTCAGCGGACACGGTCGGCGTCACGGTATCGGTCATCCCTAGCGTCGTTGATTCAGGCACGGCGGCGGCTCACCACGAAAGTCTCGTCGTTGAACCACAGGCCACCATGCTTCTGCAGCACCTGTTGTGTGGCCTCAAGATAGGCGTTGCTCTGCACGACCGAGTCCAGACGCTCATCCTCGATCTGGTTCACGTAGATGGCGGCGTTCCACGCGGCGAACAGCGTCGAGGTGCCGATGCGGTCGCCGATCTCGGATGGCAGCGTGTGCATGTCGTAGCGGAAGATCGCACGGTCATCCGGCAGAGCGCTGAGCGTGAAATCCCGCGCGTCGCGGCCGAGCTCGCTCTTGAGCGCCGCAAGGAGCTGGTGCCGGTCGACCTGGAAGGGATTCTCGCCCGGCCAGAGCTTCTGGATCATCTCGAGCGCCGGATCTTTTCCGGCTGATTGAATCGCGAGCAGACGCCCGCCCGGGGCGAGACTGCGCACGAGCGGCGCCAGGACCCTCTGCGCCTTGGATTCGGCTGATGTGCGTGCGCGCCAGGGCTGCGAGGCGAGAATCAGATCGTAATTCTCGAAGATCCTGCCCGGCTTTGGAATCACCCCATCGAGCAGAAACTTGTGATCCTCGCGATACACCACGAGCACGGCGGGCCGCAGATATACCGGGTTGCCGGACTTCGAGCTCGGCTTGGTCTGCCAGCCATAGTCGAGCGTCGGACCGAGCTCTTCGATCTGCTCGGCATACTCGTGCGCGGAGCTTCCGGTCAGTCGCACCTCCTGCCAGTTGAGGGCGGAGGCGAGCAAGGCATCGCGAGGCATGAGCCGCGGGGCCTCGGCATAGTTGAGATTGGTGACGACGAGCACCGTCGCCGGATGCTCGTAGAACCGGTCGGGCATTTTCTCGAGCCCCAGCCGCACGTCCTCGAGACTGATCTCCTTCGCCACCACCGACATGGGGACCGTCGGAAACTGATGGTGCATGCCGCGCATGAGCCGCGACAGGACGGTTGCATCGCCCATTCCCGCATCGAACACGCGGATCGCGGGCGGTGAAGGACGCACGTGCGCGAGCTCCTGGATGGCCCGCCGCGCGATGGCCGATTTCTCGTTGCAGGTGTTGACGAACGCCAGGTACTTCTGACGGTTGTCGTAGAAACGGAACGGGGGCGAGGCTGAGCTCGGCGGCGGAGCCCCGGTTGTCTCACTCGAGTTGACCGCAGCGACGGCCTGGCTTCTGGCGACGTTCATGGGATGTCCGTCCATTGCACCTGCGCGGCAGTGGCGCGGACGGTAACGGGTGGCAGGTCCACCGAGCAAATCGATAGTTGGGATAGGAGATATTCGTGGCCGCTATGCAATGAGCCGGTGCGGGTGCGCGTACACGACGTGCCGTTCGCGACGGGCAAAAGCGACGAGCGTCAGCCCGGCCCGCTGCGCCGTTCGCACCGCATACGCGGTCGGCGCCGACATGGCCGACAGGAAGGTAATGCCAACCGCCGCCGCCTTCTGCACCATCTCGTAGCTCGCCCGGCTGGTCACGAGCATGTAGCCGGCACCGAAATCGGTGCCCGCCCGGGCGAGCGCCCCGATCGCCTTGTCGAGGGCATTATGTCGTCCCACATCTTCACGCACGAGCTGAATGCCTTGCCCGGGTGACACCCACGCAGCGGCGTGGACACTGCCTGTGCGGGCGTTGAGCGGCTGAGCGGACTCGAGCTGCACGATCGCCGCGTGCAGCTCTGCACTGGTGATGGTCGGACCCGTTCCGACCCGTGTTTCGCAGCGGATGGCCTGATCGAGGGTCTCGGAGCCGCAGAGGCCACACCCGGTGCGGCCGGTGAGATTGCGGCGCCTGCGCAATAGCTCGGGGAAACGTTCCCAGGCGATCGAGACGCGGACCTCCACGGCCTCCGGAACCGGCTCGATCTCCACCGATCGAATCTCGCTCGCATTGGCGACCAGCTCCTCGCTCACGGAGAAGCCATAGGCAAAATCGACGAGATCGGCGGGTGTCGCCAGCATCACAACGTGGGGTACGCCGTGATACATGAGCGCGATGGGCATCTCCTCCGCCACCCGATCCATCGTCCGGCTGCTCTGTCCGTCCTTCCAGCGCAGCACCTCGAGGTCGGATCCGGCCGACTCGGCGCCGACGCGCGTTCCGTCCTGGATCGGGGCCGGTTCGCCGGGCAGACTGGCAGGGGGGTCAACGGCTTGCATGGCCCATATTCGCGTCCGATATGCTCCGCGGCAAGCCCCGAAAAGAACATGCAACTCAACCGCTTCGACCTCAACCTGCTGATCGCTCTGGATGCACTGCTGCACGAGAAGAACGTGACGCGGGCTGCCGAGCGCGTGTTCGTCTCACAACCGGCCATGAGTGCGCGCACTGCAGAAGCTGCGGGACTACTTCGACGACTCCCTGCTCGTACGGGTGGGGCGCGACATGGAACTCACCCCGCGGGGTCTATCGCTAGTCGAGCCCGTACGCGAGGCGCTGCTGCGGATCCAGGCGACGCTCGGGACGCAGCCGACGTTCGATCCTGCGACCGTGCGGCGGACATTTACCGTCATCGTGACGGACGAGGCCGCCGGCGGCATCGTACCCGCGGCGCTCAAGCGCGTCGCGCGCGAGGCACCCGGTGTGCAGTGTCACATCGAGCAGGTTTCCCAGACGAGTCTCACCCGGATCGAGTACGGCGATGCCGATCTGTGCCTGTGCCTCGACATCCTGCGCCTCTTCGGGCTGCGCGCTCTGCCGGACACGCTGCGCATCGTGGAGTTGCGGCCCGTGCGCTGGGTCTGTCTCGTCTCTCAGGACAACCCGGCCGTCGGCGACGAGCTCACCCCAGCGCAATACCAGGCGTTACCGCACGTGTTCGCACGCCCGCCCGGTCACACCTTACCGGTCGAGGAACTGATTCGGCGCCTCCTAGGCCTGGACCTCGACGTGCGGGCAACGGCGCAGAGTCTGCTCGAGCTGCCTTTTCTGTTGCCCGGCACGCCCTTCATCGCGACGGTCCCGGAGCGCATTGCCCTGCTCGTGGGACCGATCCTGCCGCTCAAGAAGCTCGCCCTGCCATTCGATGCGCTCGACAGTCACGAGCTCCTGCTCTGGCACAAGCGCAACGAGCCCGACCCGGGCCATGCCTGGCTCCGGGCGTTGTTCATCGAGGTGGCGCGGGGGCTTTAGTCGCATCAGCGGCTACGTCCTCCAGGGAATCCTCATCGGAGAGATCTCGCGTGCCCTCGAGTGGCCCGGTGTCCTCCTCGGCGTCTTGAATCGTCGAGTCAAGAGCCTTCTTGTCAACGACGCTCGGTTCGGCGTTGAAGTAGTCGGGAGAGTCAATCTTGGGTTCCCACGGCTTTTGCGATGACATGAACGCCTCCTTAATGACACACAGCCAGGAGCAAGCATCATGCCGTGCGCGTGCGCCAACCCTCGTGGTAGCCCTCGCGCGCATCGGCGGCATAGGGCACCGGTGACACCTTCACGCGCACGTCGAGCTGCTTGTGCCGTTCGACGGTGGTCTTCTTGGTGCCGCCGTTCTCCTCGCCCCAGGTGAGCGTGAGCACATCGCCGATGTTGATGTTCGGATCGACGACGCCGAGCGAGAGCGCGGTGCGCTCGTTGTAGCTGTAGCCGCCAAACATCGAGTAACCGACGACCTTGCCTCCCATCGTCACTTTGTCGAAGGACGATGATGCGTAGTTGGCGATTGGGATATCGAAGAACTTGTAGTGCTCGATACCCGGGATGAACAACGAGGCGTAGATCTTGCCCATGTCCTCCCCGTTCCAGGCGAAGGTCACCTTCTTGCGGTGCGGCTCCTTGGCCTTCTTCTCGAGCGCCTCGCGCCCGATGAAATCGTGGTCGAACTTGATGAATGGACCGTAGCCGAGCTCATAGGGCGAGGTGTAGTAGTCCTCGATGTTGTCGGAGACGAAGCTGCCGCCGATCGAGCCCGTCGCCTCGTAGCCGCCCGCTGGTAGCCACTCGCGATACTTTTTCATCTTCTCGCCGGTGTAGACCGCAGGCAGCGGCGAGGGAATCCAGCCCGACTCGAGAGTGTTGCTCGCGTATGCGCGCGAGCCGACCTGCACGAGCCCGAACTCCTTGCCCGCCTCGACGATGGCGTCGCGAATCTCGTCGTACTCGGCGTACGGGCCCCAGATTTCCAGTCCTGGAGCGCCGGCCATGCCGTGTCGCAGGGCTCGCACTGTGCGGCCCTTGATCTTGATGGCGTCCATCGTGAAGAACTTGACGTCGGGAATCTTGCCGCCGTTCAGCTTCTCCAGGACCTGCCACGCGTTCGGGCCCTGTACCTGGAAGCGGTAATGGCGGCGCGACACGGCCTTGCCGCGCGGATGCGAGGGCGAGCGGTCGTCGCGAATCAGATCCACCTTGAATCCACCGGTCTCGCCGTGGAACTGCAGCCAGTTGACGGTCGGTGCCCGGCCGACGAACAGCAGCTCATTCTCGGCGGTGTAGAAGAGGATGCCGTCCCCGATCACGTACCCGTCATAGCTCACGGGAACCATCTGCTTTGCCTTGTTGGGTGCGAATCCCTGAAAGCTGTTGATGGTGAGGTAGCTCATCATCTTCAGGGCATCGGGACCCTTCACGGTCATTTCGGCCATGTGATGCGACTGATCAAACAGCACGGCGGACTTGCGCCACGCGGCCTGCTCATCGCGCCAGTTGGTGTATTCGCTGGGCACTACTGGATAGACGTAGGCGCCGAGCTGAGAATTACGCAACATTTTCACGGTGTTGCCCGCTGTTTTTAACACACTCTCCAAACTTTGCGCGCTCATGTCCGCTCCTGTTGAGTGATCTTCATGTGCCGAGGAGCCGCGCGTGATGGCGCAGGTGATCCTCGATAAAACTCGAAATGAAATAGTAACCGTGATCGTAGCCCGCGTGCCGGCGCAGCGTCAGCGCCTGCCCCACCTTGCGGCAGGCAGCCTCGAAGGCATCGGGGTATAGCTGCTCGGTCAGAAACTGGTCGGCGAGGCCCTGATCGATGAGGATCTCCGCACGATCACGCGCACCGGGGAGCTCGAGCATCAGCTCGGTCGCATCGTATTGCCGCCAGGCGGCTTGATCCGGGCCCAGATATCTGGGGAAGGCTTTGCGTCCCCAGGGCGCCCGCATCGGCGCGGCGATCGGCGCGAAGGCCGAGATCGAGCGGTAGCGGTCCGGATTCTTGAGGCCGATCGTCAGTGCGCCGTGACCGCCCATCGAGTGGCCAAAGATTCCCTGCCGCGCACGATCGACCGGAAAGCTCGCCTCGATGATCGCAGGCAGCTCTTCGGTCACGTACGAGTACATTCGATAGTGGCGCGACCAAGGCTCGAGCGTCGCATCGAGGTAGAAGCCCGCTCCGACACCGAAGTCCCAGGACTCGCTGTCCCCGGGCAGGGACGCACCTCGCGGGCTCGTGTCAGGCGCCACGAGCAGCAGACCAAGCTGCGCGGCGACTCGCTGCGCGCACGCCTTGATCATGAACGTCTCTTCGGTGCACGTGAGTCCGGCCAGGTAGTACAGGACCGGCACGCGACGGGTCTGCGCCTGCGGCGGGGCGAACACTGCGAAGCGCATCGGGCATGCGGTCGAGGTGGCGGCGTGACGATAGAAGCCGACGACACCCTCAAAGCAGCGATGCTGACTGATCGTCTCGAGCGTCACCGCGATCCTTCAGGCGAACGTCACGACGCTGCGGATGGACTCGCCGCGATGCATGAGATCGAACGCGTCGTTGATCTTCTCGACCGGCATCACATGGGTAATGAGATCGTCGATGTTGATCTTCTTGTCCATGTACCAATCCACGATCTTCGGCACGTCGGTACGGCCGCGCGCGCCGCCGAAGGCCGTACCTTTCCAGACACGCCCGGTGACGAGCTGAAACGGCCGGGTCTTGATCTCCTGGCCTGACCCGGCGACGCCGATGATGACCGATACGCCCCAACCGCGATGGCAGCACTCGAGCGCCTGACGCATGAGATCGACGTTGCCAACGCATTCGAAGCTGTAATCGGCACCGCCGTCGGTGAGGGCGATGAGATGCTGAACCAGATCACCGCCGGCTTCCTTCGGATTGACGAAGTGGGTCATGCCGAACGCTTCGGCGAGTACCTTGCGGCGCGGATTGATGTCGACGCCGACGATCTTGTTGGCGCCGACCAGACGCGCGCCCTGAATCACATTGAGGCCGATGCCTCCGAGCCCGAAGACGACGACGTTCGCGCCAGGTTCGACCTTCGCCGTATTGATGACCGCGCCGACTCCCGTCGTCACCCCGCAGCCGATGTAGCAGACTTTCTCGAAGGGTGCATCCTCGCGAATCTTGGCGACGGCGATCTCGGGCAGCACCGTGTAGTTCGAGAACGTCGAGCAGCCCATGTAGTGGTGGATCTTCGAGCCATTGATCGAAAAGCGGCTGGTGCCATCGGGCATCACGCCCTTGCCTTGAGTCGCGCGGATCGCCGTGCACAGATTGGTCTTGCGCGACAGGCAGGACTTGCACTGCCGACATTCAGGCGTGTAGAGCGGAATCACGTGATCGCCCTTGCGGACCGAGGTGACCCCGGGTCCGACGTTGACCACGATGCCGGCACCTTCGTGCCCGAAGATCACGGGAAACAATCCTTCAGGATCCGCACCGGAGCGCGTGAACTCATCGGTGTGACACACACCGCTCGCGCGGATCTCGATGAGGACTTCACCCGCCTTGGGCCCCTCGAGATCGACGGTCACCACTTCAAGTGGTTTGCCGGCGGCGTATGCGATGGCTGCCTTGGTTTTCATGAGCATTCCCCAATGTTCTTGGGCCTGCGGGCGGGCGCAAAGCGCGTGATTTTCCATCGGGCCCGACGCTGCCGCAACGCGTTTTCTGTAATACTGCCTATCTGAAAATCGAATAGATCCGCCCTCATGGCCCAAGCGTACGACGCCCCGCTCGCGCTCATGCGCGTGGCAATCGCGCAGGCGGCGGACGTGATGCAGCTGCGCTCGATCGAAGGCTGCGCTTCGGTACTCGATGAGCTCGCGCCGGCGGTGCTCGAGGGTGCCGCTCGATTTGCCGGCAACGTGCTGTCCCCGCTCAACCGCGTGGGTGATGCGAACCCCTCGCGGATCGAAGCGGGTGGCGTGGTGACCCCACCTGGCTTCACCGATGCGTACCGCCGCTTCTGCGCGGATGGCTGGCCGGCCCTCGCCTCGCCGGCCGAGCACGGTGGCCAGGAATTGCCGATCCTGCTGTCGGCGGCCACCACGGAGATGTGGGCCGGCGCGAATCTCGCCTTTGCCATGTGCCCCGAATCGGCGGTGGGCGCCGTCGGAGCTTTGCAGCGTCACGCAAGCCCCGAGCTCATCGAGCGGTATCTGCCCAAGCTCGTAAGCGGCGCCTGGACAGCAGCCATGTGTCTCACCGAGCCGCAGGCCGGCTCGGACCTCTCGACGATCCGTACTCTGGCAGAGCCCGATGGCGGGAGCTGGCTTCTCAGAGGCCGTAAGATCTACATCTCCTGGGGCGATCACGACCTCACCGAGAACGTGATTCACCTGGTGCTCGCACGCACCCCGCACGCGCCGTCCGGAACGCGCGGCATCTCTCTTTTTCTCGTCCCCAAGCGTCTCGGCGCCGGCGATGGCGAAGCTCCCCGCAACGATATCGTCGCGACATCCCTCGAACACAAGATGGGCATTCGCGCGAGCCCAACCTGCGCCATGAGTCTCGGTGAGCACGGCGGTGCGCGCGGCTGGCTCATCGGACGCGAGCATGAGGGTCTTGCGTGCATGTTCACGATGATGAATCAAATGCGCCTGGGCGTTGCGCTGCATTCGACCGGGCTCGCCGAGCGCGCGCTGCAGCTCGCGCGCGCTCATGCCAGGGAGCGTCACCAGGGGCGCGGGGCGGATGGTTCGCAGCGACCCATCATCGAGCACGCAGACGTGCGGCGGATGCTGCTTCTCATGAAGACGCTCACGCATGCCGCGCGCTGCCTCGCCTACACGGCCGCCGCGGCGCTCGATGCCGAGCAGAGAAGCGCGAGCACGGCCCTGCGCGAAAGCGCAGGTCGCCGACTCGGCCTCCTCACCCCGCTTGCCAAGGCCTGCTGCTCCGACATCGCGGTCGAGGTCGCCTCGCTCGGCGTGCAGGTGCATGGTGGACTTGGGTACGTCGATGCCTGCGAGGCCTCGCAGATCTATCGCGATGCGCGTATCGGTCCGATCTTCGAGGGCACGAACTACATCCAGGCTCAGGATCTGCTGCTGCGCAAGGTGCTGCGCGACGACGGTGCCGAGCTCGATGAGTTGCTCTCACTCATCGAGGCGACGGCCCAGGCTCTGCAAGGCACTGCGGCCGTACGCGAGCTCGTCGGCCTGCGCGATCCGTTGCTCGGTGAGTGCGCGCGCCTGCGCGCCGCGAGCCATGAGCTGCGAGAACGACTGCCCGCCGAGCCGCAGCTTGCGGGCTGTGTTGCCTACGCGTTCCTGCAATGGCTCGGCGCGATCGCCGGAGGCTGGCAGTGGGCGTTGAGTGCGTTGCGTGCGCTCGAGCCCACATGCGGCCCGGAGCTGCGCCGACCTCTCATCGATGGCGCCAAGTTTTACGCGGCGCACGTGCTACCGCGCGCACGCGTTGCCGAGGCGATCGTTCGCAGCGGGCAGACACCCGTGCTCACGCCGCAGCTCGAGGATCTTTAGGTGGCGAGCTTCAGCAGCTTGACCGCGTTGTCCTTGAGGATGAGCGGGCGCACCTCGGGCTTGATGGCGAGCTTCTCGAAATCCGCAAGCCAGCGATCCGGGGTGATGGCCGGATAGTCGGAGCCGAAGAGCACCCGCTCCTTGAGGAGCGTATTCGAGTACTGCACCAGATTCGGCGGGAAATACTTCGGTGACCAGCCCGACAGATCGATGTACGTGTTCGGCTTGTGGGTGGCGATGGCGAGCGCCTCGTCCTGCCATGGGAAGGACGGGTGCGCCATGATGATGGTGAGCGTCGGAAAATCGGCGGCGACATCATCGAGATAGATCGGATTGGAGTATTTGAGCTTGACCCCCATGCCCCCCGGGAGTCCCGCACCGACTCCGGTCTGACCCGTATGGAAAAGCGCCGGCAGTCCGGCAGCCGCGATCTCTTCATACAACGGGTAAACGCGCCGCTCGTTGGGGTAGAACCCCTGCATCGAGGGGTGGAACTTGAAGCCGCGCACGCCGTATTCCTCGATCAGCCGCCGCGCTTCGCGCACGCCCATCTTGCCGCGCGCGGGATCGATGCTCGCGAACGGAATCAGCGCATCGCTGTTTTCTGCCGCGACTTCGGCCACTTCCTCGTTGGCAATGCGCCAGTGACCCGCCTCGGATTCGGCATCCACGGTGAAGATCACGGCCGCCATGCGCCGCTCGCGGTAGTACTGCGCGACCTCGGCGATGGTCGGCGGCTTGCCACTCTTGAAGTACTTCGCCATCGCGCGATCGAAGTCGAGCGCGCACGGGTCACGCGGCGCACGCCCTGAGATGTTCGCGTGCGTGTGCACGTCGATCGCGACCAGCTGGTCGAGCTTCAAATTCGACTGATACTTCGCCATGGCTCTAGCTCCTCGAGGGAGCGGCGATTATAGATATACTGACGGCCGGTGAGCGAACAAGCTCCCTGAGCGGAGAAGAGCGATGGCCGATGTGGTTTCCCTGCGCCGCGCAGATGCGGTCGCGGTATTGACGATCGACAATCCTCCCGTGAACGCCATGTCGGCGAGCGTGCGCCGCGGACTGCTCGATCAGGTACGCGCGCTGCGCAAAGACGCCTCCCTCGAGGCCGTGGTGATCGTTTGTGCCGGGCGCACGTTCATTGCAGGCGCGGATCTGCGTGAGTTCGACACCGGCGTCGGTGAGCCGAGCTACCGCGAGCTGTTCGCGACGGTCGAGCAATTTCCCCGGCCGGTGATCGCGGCCATCCACGGCACCGCGCTCGGAGCGGGGGTGGAGTTCGCCCTCGCCTGCCACTATCGCTGTGCATCACCGGATGCGAAGCTGGGACTTCCCGAGCTGACGCTCGGTATCATTCCCGGCGCAGGCGGCACGCAGCGGCTACCGCACCTCATCGGTGCCCGCCAGGCGCTCGAGGTCATCCTCAGCGCGACGCCCGTCAGCGCGAGCGATGCCAAGAGCATGGGCCTCGTCGATCGGATCATCAGCGCAGATCTGACCGATGGCGCGATCGCCTATGCCCGCGAGTTGGTCGCAGGCGGCGCCAAGCCACGGCCGACTTCTGAATTGCCCGTCGATACCCAGGGCTTCGATGAGGCTTTCATCCAGCAGAGCCTCGCGGCCGTGCGCAAGAAACTGCGCGGGCAGCGTGCGCCCGACTATGCCGTCGAGGCCGTCAAGGCCGCGACGCAACTGCCGTTCGAGCAGGGGCTCAAGCGCGAGACCGAGATCGCGCAGATCACTCTCGACTCGCTCGAATCGAAGGCATTGCGTCATCTGTTCTTCGCAGAGCGCGAAGTCGCCCGCATCCCGGACCTGCCCGAATCCGTTAAGGCGCGTCCCATCAACCGCGTTGCCATCATCGGTGCCGGCACCATGGGCACAGGCATCGCGATCGCCTGTGCCGATACGGGACTCAAGGTCGAGATCGTCGATGCCAATGCGGAAGCGCTCTCGCGCGGTCTCGGTAGCGTCCGCAAGAGCTACGAGAGCTCGGTCGCGCGCGGACGCATCCACGCGACGCAGCTCGAGCAGCGCCTCGCGCTGATTCATGGGGCGACTCAACTGGAGGATCTCGCGGACGTGGACCTCGTCATCGAGGCCGTGTTCGAGGACATGCAGCTCAAGAAGGACATCTTCAAGCGGCTCGGTGCCTCGCGTTGCTCGGACGCGATTCTCGCGACCAATACCTCGACGCTCGACCTCGATGAGATCGCCGCGGTGTCCGGCCGCCCCGAGTCCGTCGTCGGACTGCACTTTTTCAGTCCCGCAAACGTGATGCGGTTGCTCGAGATCGTGCGTGGCAAGCGCACCTCCCCGGAGACGCTTGCCACTGCGCTTGCAATCGCCAAGAAGCTGCGCAAGGTGGGTGTGGTCGTCGGTGTGTGTTACGGCTTCGTCGGCAACCGCATGATGCTCGATGGCTACGTGCGCGAGGCGGATCAGCTGCTCCTCGAGGGCGCGACGCCCGAGCAGGTCGATCGGGTGATCGAAGCGTTCGGCTTTGCGATGGGGCCGTTCAAGATGAACGACATGGGCGGCAACGACGTTGCACTGCGTGCGCGTGAGACGACCGGCATCCGAAAGTTTCGCCCGAGTCCATACAACGAGACCATCGATGAGATGGCCCGCCTGAACCGCCTTGGGCAGAAGACCGGCGTCGGCTTCTATCGCTACGAGGCCGGCAACCGCACGCCCCTCGCGGATGTACGCACACCTGAGATCATCGCGCAGGTCGCGCAACGCTTCGGCATCAAGCAGCGCTCCATGAGCGATGAGGAGATTCAGGTACGGTGTGTGTATCCGCTCATCAACGAGGGCGCGCGGATCCTCTCCGAGGGCATCGCCTACCGTTCCGGCGACATCGACGTCATCTGGACGACCGGCTACGGGTTTCCACGCTTTCGCGGCGGCCCCATGTTTTACGCAGACTCGCTCGGCCTGCGCAACGTGTACGAGGAAGTGTGCCGCCTGCACGCCCTGCACGGCCACTACTGGGAGCCGGCGCCGCTTCTGAAGCAGCTCGCCGAAAGCGGAGGCACGTTCGCGGACTGGTCCAAGCAGCGCAAGTGATGCCATGAGCGCCAACGCGCCTCGCGTGCCCGCCGCGCCGTATCGCCGCATCGCGACCGAGGAGGCCTTTGCGACGCCTGAGATGCTCGCGATGTATCGTGAGGCGCTCGCACGCAAGAGCATCGATGATCCGGGCTTCAACACGATGTGGGGTTTCTACCTCGGAAGCCCGAGCGCGCGCGCGCAGTCGATCATCGAGAAGCTGCAGTGGCTCGATGAACGGCGCATCGCCGACATGGATGCGACGGGCATCGACATGCACGTCCTGTCGCTCACCTCGCCCGGGGCCCAGGTATTTGATGCCGCGACCGGCACCTCGCTCGCCCGCTCGAGCAATGATCAGCTCGCGGAGGCGATTCGGCGCCACCCGCGGCGTTTCGTCGGACTCACGGCGATCGCTCCGCACGATCCTGCGCGTGCCGCGCAGGAGATCGAGCGCGGCATCCAGCAGCTCGGTTTGAAGGGCGTGATCATCAACTCCCACTCGCGCGGGGAGTACCTCGATGATCAGAAGTTCTGGGACATCTTCGCGGCGGCGGAGGCCTGCGATGCACCGATCTACATCCACCCCAATACGCCACCGCCCGGCATGATCCAACCATTCCTGCAGAGCGGGCTGGACGGTGCCATCTACGGGTTCAGCGTCGAGACGGGGCTGCACATCCTGCGTCTCATCGTGAGCGGTCTGTTCGACCGTTTTCCGAAGTTGAGGATCGTCATCGGCCACACCGGTGAGGCACTTCCCTTCTGGATGTTTCGCCTCGACTACATGTATCGCGCGACCCTCAACTCCAAGCGTTATCCGCACTGGAAGCCGAACCGCAAGCTGCCGAGCGAGTACCTGCGCGAGAACATCTACGTCACCACGAGCGGCCATCCGTGGGCGCCCGCGATCCTCTTCTGTCAGCAGGTGCTCGGCGTCGAGCGCGTGCTCTACGCGATGGACTACCCGTATCAGTTCGAGGCCGATGAGGTCATCGCGACCGACAATCTGCCCATTGCGGCGGAAGACAAGAAGAAGCTCTTTCAAACGAACGCTGAACGCGTATTCCACCTCGACCGCTAGAATCGCGAGTGCTCGCGACACTTCCCGCATCGGCGGACCGCTGTCCGGTTTTGGTACCGGACGGTGTTCTTCATTTCAGGCACTGCAGATTCGAAAAGCCTCATAGGAGTTCGCGATCATGAGCATCCGTCTCGGCTCGATGGCCGCCTCAGCCATACTCTCGGCAGCGGCAGTCCGCGCGGCGGACCCGCCTCGGGCTCCAGCGCTCGAGCGACCGCTGATTTCCGCGACCGCCTCTGAAGAGACGCCAGGCGCCGTCGAGGAGACGGCACCGCTGGCCTCGGGTACCACGCTGAATCCACCCGTCACCATCACTTATGGCGGCAGCTCCAAGGCAGTGACGATCACCGACAGCGGGACGAACCGGGGGATCTCGTCTTCCCTGACCAATTCCGGCAACGGCAACAGCGCCGTGTACGGAGAGACGAGGGGCAGCGGCGCGGGGGTCAAGGGGATCAACTCCGGCAGTGGTTTGGGTGGCGTTTTCCAAGTGACGAACTCCGCGAGCGGACAGCCCGCCTTGTCGGCGAGCACGGCGGGATCCGGCTCGGCCTTTGAAGCCGCCAGCGGCCAGGGCACGGCCATCTTGGCATCGAGCGAAAGCGGGACCGCTCTCATGGTGCACAGTGGCACCGGCGCTGGCCTTTACGCGGCCAGCGACACGCTCTTCGGCGTCTTTGGTCAAAGCACGAACTACTACGGCGTGATCGGTGTCGATTTCGGCAATGGCAAGGGCGTATACGGCTACAGCCGGACGGGCTATGCCGGATACTTTGCGGGGACCGCGGCGGCTTTTTCCTTCGTATCGCTGAGCGATCGAAATGCGAAGACGGACTTTGCGCCGGTCGACGGCGCGCAGGTGCTCGAGCGCGTCGCGGCGCTGCCCGTCACGTCGTGGCAGTTCAAGGCCGACGCCGCGAAACGCCATATCGGCCCGACGGCGCAGGACTTCCACGCGGCTTTCGGCCTCAACGGCGACGATGAGACGCACATCAGTCTGACCGACGCAGCCGGTGTGAGCCTTGCGGCGATCCAGGAGCTCAACAAGCGTCTCAAGGACAAGGACGCGCAGATTGCCCAGCTGCAGGCGCAATTCCAGGCGCGGCTCGGGGCACTGCAAAGCGAGTTCTCCGAGCGCATCGCGCGACTGGAGCGCAGCGCCTCGGGGAGCGCAGAGGCCACGGCTGCCGCGCGTTAGAGGGGCGCGAGCCAGGCATCGATGACCGCGGCGCGGCCCTCTTCGCGCACCGCGCGCAGCGCCCGCTCGAGCGCCGGCATCACCGCATCGGGCCGATGGATCGTCTGCGCGTCGGCGCCGCCGGCCGCCGCCGCGATTCCGGCGTGATCGGGCGGTGAGGCGAAACCGACGCCGATATCCTCAGCCCGGCTCGCGAAGCCCTCGGGGTGCACACCGAGTGCCGAGAACTTCGGTGCGCGCCAACCCTGGTTGTTGTAGATGACCTGCAGAAATGGCGTGCGATAACGGCGCGCCATCCAGTGCACGCTCGAGGGGATCGAGAAGAGGTAGCTGCCATCGCCCGTGAGCGCGACGATGAGGCGGTCGGGCTGCGCGAGCTTCGCGCCGATCGCGGCGCCGCCGCTCCAGCCGAGCGAACCGGCCCCGGCTGTGAAGAGCGTGCCGGGTCGCACGCGGCCGATGTGATTGCTGATGGCCGTGAAATTGGTGACGCCCTCGCTCAGTACGATGGCCTCCTCACCGATCGCCTCGCGCACGCACGCCGTCAGGTATTCGGGCGTGATCGTCTCTGCGGGCGCCTCTTCGAGCCGCACAAGCTCTGCACACCGCGTCGCATGCCGGCGCGTGTAGTGCGCGATGCGCTCGCGCACGGCCTCGGCATCGATCGTCATGTGATCGAGCCGCTCATTGATCTGCCCCAGCGCCGTCGCCGCATCCGCGCGGAAGGCATGGCGTGCGTGGATGTACCAGAGTGGCATCTGCTGCTTGAGCGGGTCGGTATCGATGTGCAGGATGCGCGCGTCCGCACGCGGACGGTTGAGCTGGGGAATCCACGGCACATCGCTGTCGAGCACGAGAATCGTGTCGGCCTCGGCGAGCGCGGCATTCTGGCGCTTCTCGTTCCACTGGCTGCCCTGATGCAACGGATCGTCGACCGGAAAGTTGAAGCGAGCCGGTACCGACTCGAGCACGCCGACTCCGAGGCGCCCGCACAGACGCACGAGCTCTGCGACAGCGTGGGGATTGCGCCCGACGTAGGAGGTCACGATCAGTGGCCGGCGCGCGCCCGCGAGCTGCTCTGCAACGAGTGCCGCATCGCTCATCGTGAGGGCGCCCGCGGCGATTGCGGGCCACTCGGCGCGATCGATGCGCACCGGCTCGATCTCCGACTCGAGAACCTCACGCGCCGCAGTCAGGTAAACCGGTCCTTTGGGTTCGCTGTGCGCGAACTGCAGCGCGCGATGCACGATCTGCTTGGCATTCGCGCCCAGGCGAATCTCGTTGTCGTAGCGCATGTAGCCGCGCACGAGCCCGCGTTGATCGAACACATCCTGGATCCAGTGAATGAATTCGTTGCGGCTGCCGCGCGCCTCGCCCTCCTGCGTGGCAGGCGAGGTCCCGGCAACGATCAGGACGGGAATGCGGCCCTTCGCTGCGTTGTGTACCGCGCCTCCGAGTGCCTGCGTCCCGCATTCGACGTGCACGAGGACGGCCTGAGCCACGCCGGTCAGCTGCGCATATCCGTGGGCTGCGCTCAGCGCGACCATCTCGTTCGGACAGGTGACGAGCGCGGGAAACTGCTGCTCGCGCCCCTCCGCACGTGCCCGAGCGAACGCTTCGACGAAGCCGCTGTGATCGCTCCCGAGGTTGGCGAACAGATAACGTACGCCCCCCTCGCGCATGGCTTCCAGAAGCGCCGTGCTCGTCGTGTACCCATCGCTCATGCCGCTCTCCTTGTGCTCCTAGCTCCAGGCACGGGCGCGAGCGACGCTGCGCGCGTACGGCTTGAGTCCCAACCACAGGATGATGAGCGCGAGCGGTCCCATGACGGCCGCCGTCAGCGCGATCGAGTAGCGCACCAGAGCCTCCGAGCCGATGATGTAATTGGTGACGAGGCCGATGACGAGGGGCGCAAGCCCCGTGCCGAAGACGTTGAAAATGAACAGGAACAGTGCGGTCACCTGACCGCGCATCTCATTGGGTGTGACGATCTGCAGCGCGGCGTTCTGCGGTCCGATCGAGAGCGAGGTAACCAGGAACGTGGCCCCGAGCACACTGATCGCAAGCGTCGCCGTCGGCATGAGCGCGAAGAGGATTGCCAACGGCACGAAGATCGACAGCGCGATCAGCGTCACCCGCAGATTGGCATCGTCGTGGCCGCGCCTTTGCAGCCATTCGGCGAGCAGGCTCCCCGGAATCAGAGCGAGCGGCCACAACACGAGCATCAAAAGGCCGGCTCTGAGAGCGAACTGGGGAATCGTCCAGCCGAACGTGCGCACGAAGAACGTCGGGGCCCAGTTCTGGATGCCGAAGCTCACGATCGACTGGCACGCGAGCCCGAGAAACATGGGTGCGTAGGTGGTCCGGTTCTGCGAGATGAAGCGCACCACCTCGCGCAGCGGGATCGCTTTGCCGGCTCGTGTCTGAGCCGTCGCCGAAGTGGAGAGTCGTCCGCGCCGCGCAGGCTCGATCACCGTCGACAGGAGCGCCGCCACGATGAGTCCGGGCAATCCCACCGCCAGGAACGTGAGTTGCCACGGATGGATCGAACCCAGCACTGGCACGCTCACCTCGGGCCTCTTGGAGACGAAATCGATGACGGCGCCGCCGATAAGCGTGGCGATCCCGCTGCCGGCGACGAAGCCAAAGTTCATCACCGCCGCCGCGCGCGCGAGGCGCTCGCGCGGAAACATGTCGGCCATCATCGAGAAGGTCGCCGGGCCATTGCAGGCTTCGCCCACGCCGACTCCGATGCGGCACACGAAAAACGACCAGAAGCTCTGCGCGAAGCCGCACGCGGCCGTCATGAGACTCCACACGGCGATGCCCACACCGATGATGACCCGCCGGCTCTTGCTGTCGACCAGCCGCGCGATCGGCAGACCGAGCAGCAGATAAAAGAAGATGAACGCCGGACCCATGAGGGCCCCCACGGCGGTATCGCTCAAATGCAGGTCGCGTTTGATCGGCTGAACGAGGAGCGCGATCACACCGCGATCCAGGAAATTGAACATCAGCGCGACGGCAAAAATGCCGACCGCATACCAGGCCTGGCGCGGCCGCGGCCACGGTAGCTCGCCGGTCACGGCGCACCGACGATGATCGGTCGCCCCGTCACCGGGTGAGGGAAGTGAAACGGTACGACGCCCGTATCCGGCCAGAACGGCGGCCGTTCGGGGCTGATCTCATCCGGTCCACCGGGGTCCTCCGGATAGGTTTTCTTGAAGAAGGGTCCTTCATAGGGGGTGCTGTGCGCCCAACCCTTCTCGAAGTCCGCCTGCCAGGTCAGACAGTAGTCGAGCACCTTGATCTTCCAGACACCACCTTCCTTGATGTATTCGTTCTCGTACACCCCGGCCTCCCACCATTGCTGTGGAATCCCCGGCGGCGCATCGGTGCGGCTCGTATGGCTGCCGCCCTGAAGCAGCGCACGAAAGCGCCCGCGCGCGCTTTGCCCGTCGGGGGCAACATCGACGATGTCCTGCAGCTGCAGGTGCTCGAGCAGCAACCCGTAGACCGGTCCGTTGCGTCCGCGTGTGAACGTCGTGCGGAAGCGATCGATGTAGAGCCGGCGCACACCCAGATCGCGCCCGCGAAAAATACCGCCCATGAACCGCACTTCACCGTCCGCGGCGAACAGATCGACGACCTCTCGATACAGGCCTTTGTCCATGAAGTAGCCGTACGAGAACTGCACGCGTCGAATGGCACTGGCGTCCTCGAGCGCGCTCACTTGCCTGGTCAACCGGGCAACCTCGTGCCTTAGCGCCTCGAGCTCATGGCTATTAGTCATCGCTCACTCCAGCCGCGGGGGGCTGCAGGACTTTATCAGATCGCCCGACCCGAGCCGCTGGCTTAGACTTACGCTCCATCCACACGCACGGAGCCAGCATGCAACCTCAACTGTCGGGCGCAGTGGCGATCGTCACCGGCGCCGGGAGAGGGTTCGGACGCTCGATCGCGCTGCGCTTCGCGGCCGAAGGCGCCGCGGTGACGCTGACGGCACGCACCCGCACGGAGCTCGACGCCGTCGTGCGTGAGGTCGAATCCGCGGGCGGCCGCGCCCTGGCCATCGCCGGAGATGTCACCGAGCCCGCGGATGTCGCGCGGGTCGCCGATGCGAGCGAGCAGAAGTTCGGTGCGACCACCCTCCTCGTCAGCAACGCCGGTGTACCCGGCCCCTTCGGGCCGATCTGGGAGGTCGATCCGGAGCAGTGGTGGAGCGCACAGCGCATTCATATCCGAGCGCCGCTTCTGTATCTGCACCGGGTACTCCCGGGCATGACACAGCGACGCTCCGGTCGGGTCATCATCGTCTCGGCGCTTGCGAGCCGGGTGGTGGCGCCGTATCTGTCGGCGTACTGCGTGGGCAAGATTGCACAGACCCGCATCACCGCAGAGGCCGCCGCCGAGGCCAAGGATCTCAACGTGCAGATCTTCGCGATCGATCCCGGCTTCGTGTTCACGGGCATCGCGCAGGAGACGATGAGCTCTCCCGACGCGCAGCGCTGGCTGCCGGGAATGGTCGCCCGGCTGCGTGCAAAGAAGGACGCGCCCGATCGCGACGCCGATCTCGCGCGTTGCGCGCAGCGCTGCCTTGATCTCGCATCGGGCCGCTACGATGCACTCTCGGGTCAATACATGGAGCTCGGTGACGACATCGACGCCATGCTCGCAACCGCCCAGGCAAAGTGAGTCCTTATGAGTCTCGAAGACAAGCTCGAGAGCCTCGAGCGCCGCATCGATTCCCTGACGTGCGAAGTCGGCATCCACGCCGATATCCAGGCCGTGCGCACGCTGCAGTTCAAGTACGGCTACTACATGGACAAGTGCCTGTTCGGTGCCATCGTCGATCTCTTCGCCGAGAACGCAGTGCTTTATTTCTTGAATGGAATCTTTCGCGGCAAGCGCGGCGCACGCCGACTGTACGGCGGAGCCTCAGGACTCAACGGTCCGGTCGATGGCCTGCTGTTCGAGCACATCATCGCGCAGGACATCGTGGATGTCGCACCCGACCGCAGCCGCGCCTGGGGCCGGTTTCGCTGCTTCATGCAAGGCGGTGTGCACGAGAGCAAGAAGGACGCCCCAGCGCGGATTCCAGCCCAGTTTCTGGAGGCCGGGATCTACGAGAACGAATACGTCCGCGAGGACTGACGTCTGGAAGATTCAGCTCTTCAACTATCGCATCGTCTATCAGGCGCGCCTCGAGGAAGGCTGGGCGCACGCGGGACGCGAGCCGCTGCTGATGGTGAGCCCGTACACGAGCACCTTTCCCGAGAATCCGCGCGGACCTGATGAGCTACGGCCTCTTCCGGCCGTGTGGCCGAAGACGTTCGTGCATCCGTTCCACTACCCTCATCCCGTCACCGGCGAAGTAGTCACGTCGGCCTGACTCGTCCCATCGGGCAGATGCGCAGGCGGCAGCGGCTGTCGCCCGCGAATCAGATCGGCGGCTTTCTCGGCGATCATGATGGTGGGCGCATTGGTGTTGCCCCCGACGATCGTCGGCATGACCGAAGCATCGACGACTCGAAGCGATCCCAGTCCGCGAACCTTGAGCTCGTGATCCACGACCGCCTGCTCACCGGTACCCATCGCACAGGTACTGGTCGGATGCATCGCCGTTCCTACAGAGCGGCGCAGGTAGGCATCAAGATCGGCATCGCTGCATATCTCCGGCCCCGGCGTGAGCTCGCGTGTCACGAGCTCGCTTGCGGGCGAAGTGCCGAAGAACCGGCGTGCAAACTGAATCGCTACGCGAAGCGCAGCCCGGTCGGCCGGGGCTTCGAGCAGATTGAAGCGGATACGCGGCGGTTCGCGAGGGTCGCTCGAGCGCAGTGTCACCTCGCCGCGGCTTTGCGGGTGTAGCAGCACATTCGCCATCGAGAAGACATGTCCTGCTCCCGTGCGCCAGCCTGGAAACCAGGCGCGAGCCGCCATCGACACCGGACTGACCAGGAACTGGATGTCCGGGCACGTCGAATCCGGCCGCAGCTGCAGAAAGCCCTGTGCACTCACCGGCAGGTCCGCGACCGGACCGGTGCCGAACATGCGCCAGCGCAGTACCGCAAGCGCGAGCCGGTCAAGTCGCAGCTCGGATTCGAACGTGATCGGCCGGCTCGCCGCGTAGATCACGCCGACGGATTGATGATCCTGCAACGCCTTGCCGACCCCTGGCAGAGCATGACGCGGCTCGATGCCCACGCTGCGCAGTTCGTCGGGTGGTCCGATGCCCGATCGCAGCAGCAGTTGCGGTGAATTGAAAGTGCCGCACGCCAGAATCACTTCCCGTGCCGCCATGGCGCGCATCGGCTGCCCATTCTGCTCGTACTCGATTGCGCTCGCGCGCGTGCGCTCGATGAGCACCCGATGCGCCACGGCTCGCGTCTCGACCTGCAAGTTCGGACGGCTCATGACGGGACGCAGGTAGCGCGCGACGGTGCTGGCGCGCTCGCCGCGATGGACGTTGAAGTCGGGCGCGCTGAAGCCGACCATCTCGGCGCCGTGGAAGTCCTCGAGATGGTGATAGCCGAGCTTTTCGGCGGCCGCGATGAGCCGCGGGTAGATGACCTCATCGGTGAGGTGGCGCGAGACCGTCAAAGGTCCAGCGGCGCCGTGATACAGCGTCTGCCCGCGCCAGTTGCTCTCCGAGCGGCGAAAATAGGGCAATACCTCCGCGTAGCTCCAGCCGGGCAGTCCAAGATCGCGCCAGTGGTCGTAGTCCGGCGCGTGCCCTCGTGAGTACATCATGCCGTTCACGGAGGAGGTGCCTCCCAGCACCTTGCCGCGCGGCACAGGTATGCGCCGCTCATCCGCGTACGGCTCGGGCTCGCTCAGATAACCCCAGCCGAGGCTTGGATCCATGAATGTGTCGCGCCAGGCGAGCGGCATGCGCATGCGGCGATGGCCGCGCTCCTCACCACCCGCCTCCAACAGCAGCACGCTGATCTGCGCATCCTCGGACAAGCGGCTCGCGAGGACACAGCCCGCAGACCCTGCGCCCACGATGATGTAGTCGAAGCTTTGCACGACAGGTCGTGCACTATACTCGAAGCGTCCCGTCAGCCTGCGGTGCCGCCATGGAAACCTCGGTCGCTCTCAAACTCGAGCATGCGTTCGACGTACGCATCGACTTTCACGAGCGGCGCGTATTCGGGCCGGTCTCCGGTGGAGCGCGTCAGGGCTACACCTCCGTCAAGAGCGGGCTCGTCGAGGGCCCGCGGCTCAACGGCAAAGTGCTCGAGCACAGCGGTGCCGACTGGGCCGCGGTTCGCACCGATGGTGTGGTCGAGCTCAATGCGCACTATCTGCTCGAGGCGAGCGACGGCACGCTCATCTACATCCGAAACCTCGGCTACGTCTACGCGGCGCAGGGGGATCGCGAGGCTTATTTCCGCTGCACGCCTTATTTCCGTGTCCCCGAGGGCCCGCACGACTGGCTCAACCGCACCGTCATCGTCGGCGGCGGCGAGCGTCGCACCAACCCGGATCACTCAATTTTTCGTTACTACGCCGTGCGCTAGCAGGGAGCGTGCGCCAGCGGGGATAATGGCTCATGCGCATGAAAAAGCTCGGCAATACGGGTCTCGTCGTCTCCGAAATCTGCCTGGGGGCGATGACGTTCTCGAGTGGCGAAGGCATCTGGGCGTCGATCGCGAAAATGGATCAGTCGAGCGCGGACGAGCTCGTACGCGATGCCATCGAGCGCGGAGTCAATTTCTTCGATACCGCGGATGTGTACTCGGCCGGAGGCTCCGAGACGATGCTCGGACAGTCCTTCAGGACGCTCGGACTGGCTCGCGACCAGTTCGTACTGGCCACGAAGCTGCTCGGGCGCACCGGTCCCGGTGCCAACCAGTCAGGCCTCTCGCGCTATCACGTGTTCGCAGCGCTCGATGCGAGTCTCAAACGCCTGCAGCTCGATCATATCGATCTCTACCAGATCCACGGACATGATCCGCTGACTCCGATCGAAGAGACGCTCGATGCGCTCGATGACTGTGTGCACTCGGGCAAGGTGCGCTACATCGGGCTCAGTAATCTTGCTGCCTGGCAGATCGCCCTGGCGCTCGGAATCAGCGAGCGCCACGGGATCGCCCGCTTCGAGAGCGTGCAGGCCTACTACTCCCTCGCCGGGCGCGATCTTGAGCGCGAGATCGTTCCGCTCGCCCAGAATCAAAAGCTCGCGATTCTGCCCTGGAGTCCGCTCGCCGGCGGCCTGCTGTCGGGCAAGTTCACACGCGACGGCCAAGGCCCGGCGGGCGCCCGCCGCACGAGCTTTGATTTCCCCCCGGTCGATCGCGAGCGTCTGTTTCGCATCGTGGACGCCATGCGTCCCATCGCGCAGGCGCACGAGGTGTCGGTCGCTCGAGTCGCGCTCGCATGGCTTCTCGCGCAGCCACATGTCACGTCGGTCATTATCGGAGCCAAGACGCGCGAGCAGCTGCGCGACAACCTCGCCGCGGCGGATCTGCACCTGACCAGCGCCGAGCTCACAAGCCTCGATCACGTCTCGGCGCTTGCGCCGGAGTATCCGGGCTGGATGCTCGAGCGCATGTCCGGCGACCGTCTCGCCCTCGTCAAATAGGGCGACGCATTCGCAACTCAGTGCGCGTTGGCAGCGCCGTGCCGCGGCTCCGATGCACTCTCGTTGATGCGATGAACGATGTATGCGCGGATCGTCTCGATGCGCTCGGCATTGAGCTCGGCGGCGAAGGACACCATCCCGCGCGCCTGCAGAGCTCCATCGTGAACGATGCGCTGAAAGAGCGCGTCATCCGTGATGGCTGCGGAGAAGCGCAGATCGGGCAGCACGCCGCCGCTCACGGCGGTGTCGCCGTGACAGACACCGCAGTAGCGATGGTAGGTCTCCTTCCCCTGCGCCACGACTTTGGCAGTCCCCAGCTCCTTGAGTGGTTGCAACGGTTGCTCGCGCTGCGTGGGCGGCTTCGGCAGCGTGTCGGTGCCTTTCAATGAGAACGCGAGCACGCGCGGCACGTTGCCGCGGTCGACTTGCGAATCCCGCGCAAGCTCCCCGGCCGCAAGCCCGAACGCACCACCCCAGCCCTGCTCGATGACGACGAACTGATCGTCACCGGCCTGATAGCTGACGGGCGGTGCGAGCATGCCGGTGGGGGTCTCGATCGACCATAGCTGCTTGCCGCTTTCGGCCGCATAGGCCGTGAAATGTCCCATCGCATCGCCCTGGAAGACCAGATTGCCGGCCGTCGCGAGCACACCACCGTTCCAGGGATGACCTGCCTCGACGCGCCAGACCTCCTTCTGCGTCGCCGGATCCCACGCGACCAGATGTCCCTTGAGACCCGCCTTCGCCGCCGCCTTGATGGCCGGATTCTGCGGCAGACTCGCCGCATCAAGATCGATGCCGACGTTCCACGCGAGCATGCTCGGCTCGAACTTCTTGACGGGAACGAAGGGGAAGCTGATCTCGCTGACCGGAAAATAGACGAGGTGCGTGAGCGGACTGAAGGACATCGGCATCCAGTTGTGTGCCCCGCCTGGCCCCGGCGCATTGAGCCAAGGCTTGCCGACTTCGGCATAGCGCGCCTGCGGATTCACGATCGGACGGCCGCTCTTCGGATCGACGCCCTTCGCCCAGGTCATGTGATCGACGTATTGATGAGCGGAGATCAGGGCGCCGTTCGTTCGATCGATCACATAGAAGAAGCCATTCTTCGGAGCCTGCAGGATCACCTGGCGCGGCATGCCGTCGATCGTCAGATCCGCGAGGATCATGTGCTGCGAGGCGCTGAAGTCCCAGCTGTCCTCGGGCGTGTTTTGATAGTGCCACACGTACTCGCCCGTATCCGGGCGTAACGCGATGATCGAGGCGGTGAACAGGTTGTCGCCGCCCCCCGGGGTGCGGACCTTGCTGTTCCACGGCCCGGGGTTGTCGGTGCCGATGTACAGCAGATCGAGCTTCGGATCGTAGGCCATGGCGTCCCAGACGGTACCGCCGCCGCCCAGTTTCCAATACTCATCGCCTTTCCAGGTCGCACGGGCCTTGGACTCGAGCACCTGATCCGAGGCGGCACCGTCGCTCTTGCCAGGCTCGCCGGGCACGGTATAGAAGCGCCATACGAGCTTGCCGGTGTCGGCGTCGTAGGCGGACACGAAGCCACGCACCACCATCTCTCCGCCCGCGTTTCCAATCAGCACCTTCCCCTTCACGATGCGTGGCGCACCCGTGATGGTGTAACGCGCGCCCTCGGGTGTCGTGCGGACCTCCCAGGCGAGCTTGCCCGTAGCGGCATCGAGTGCGATGAGCCGGCCATCGAGCGTCCCCAGGTACAGCTTGCCGTTGTAGGCCGCGACGCCGCGGTTCACAGCGTCGCAACAGGCGTTCAAGTCAGCGGGACCAGGGACCTTCGGATCGTATGACCAGAGCTCCTGGCCCGTGCGCGCATCGACCGCGAACACGGTGCTCCATGCGCCCGTCACGTACATCACTCCATCGATGATCAACGGAGTCGACTCCTGCGCGCGCGCATCGGCTGGAAGCTCGTAATGCCATGCGAGCTTCAACTGCCCGACGTTGGTCGCATCGATCTGCTTCAGGGGACTGAAGCGCTGCTCATCGTACGTGCGCCCGTAGGTCAGCCAGTTCGCGGAGTCATCTGCCGCAGCGAGCAGCCGCTGGGCATCGACCGCCGCGCTCGCCTTCTTTGGTTGCGCCGCGGGCATCGGACCCGTGTTGGATGGGGCGCCGCAAGCGGCGCACAAGATGAGAACACCGATCGACGGTATTGAAAAGCGCATGTGAGTGACCCCCTCGCAACACCCGACCGCGCACGAGGGATCGACGACTCTACGGTCGCCGATCCCGCCTCGAAGCTTCAGATGGCCATGCACACGGACTTGAGCTCGGTGTAGAGCTCGAGTACCGCACGGCCGTGCTCGCGGCCGTGACCTGATTGTTTGTATCCGCCGAACGGCATCGCCGGATCCACCATGTTGTGGCAGTTGACCCAGACCGTGCCGGCACGGATCTTTGGAACCAGACGCTGCACGGCAGCTCAGGTCCTTCGACCAGATGCTGGCGCCCAGGCCGTATGGAGTGTCATTGGCGGCCGCGGCAATCTCATCGATGTCATCGAAACGCTGCGCCACGAGCACCGGCCCGAAAATCTCCTCGCGCACCACCTTCATGTCGGGCCGAACGTTGGCCAGCACCGTCGGTTTCACGAAGTAGCCGGATCCCCCAGGCGCTTCGCCACCCGTCATCACCTTCGCGCCTTCCTTGCGACCCGACTCGATGTAGCCGAGCACGCGCTCCTGCTGCTCCTTGGAGACGAGCGGCCCCATTTGGGTGCTGGGGTCGAGGCCCGGACCCAGGCGGATGGACTGCGCCGCAGCCGCGATACCCTCGACGACCTGATCGAACACCTTGCGGTGCGCGAACAGGCGTGAGCCCGCGGTACACACCTGTCCGGAGTTGAAGAAGATGGCATTCGCTGCGCCGCCGACCACCGAGTTGAGATCGGCATCGGGCAGCACGATGACCGGGGACTTGCCACCGAGCTCCAGCGACACACGCTTCAAGGTATCGGTCGCGGCCTTGTTGATGAGCTTGCCGACCACAGTCGAGCCCGTGAATGCGATTTTGTCGACGCCGGGATGCGCGACGAGGGCCGCGCCGGTCGTCTCACCGAAGCCCGTGAGAATGTTGATGACGCCCGGCGGGAAGCCTGCCTCGAGGATCAGCTCGCCAAGGCGCAGCGCGGTGAGCGGGGTCTGCTCGGCAGGCTTCAGGATGCAGGTACAGCCCACGGCGAGCGCCGGCCCGAGCTTCCACGCCGCCATCGCGAGCGGGAAGTTCCAGGGCACGATCTGCGCGACGACGCCGACCGGCTCGCGGGTGGTGTAGGTATGAAACTTCACCCCCGGGGGGCCGTGGATCGAGGTGTTGTAGGTCGAGCCTTCGATCTTGGTGGCCCAGCCCGCCATGTAGCGGAAGTAGTCGCGAGTGCCGGGAATGTCGATGATGCTCGCCATGAATTTGGTCTTGCCGTTGTTGACGCTTTCGAGCTCGGCAAGCTCATCGGCATGCTTCTCGATCAGATCACCGAGCTTCCAGAGAAGCGCTTCGCGCTGTGCGGGCAGCATGTCGGCCCAGGGGCCTTTCTCGAACGCCTGGCGCGCCGCGGCAACGGCGCGATCGACATCGCGCGCGTCAGCATCCACGACCGAGCCGATCTCGCGTCCCGTGGCCGGATCGAACACCGGAACCTTCTGTTGAGACTTGGACTCCACCCATTCGCCGCCGATCAGGAGTCGTGGGGTCCGTTTCACGAAACGAGCCACCGCGGCCGACGGCTCGGGTTGTGCTGCAATCGATGCGGGCAAAGCGTTCACGGATCACCTCCGGGAGATGCGGGTCTCACACGATAGTACACTTCGCAGCGGTTTCCCACGCGAGGGGGAAGAATGGCCCGGGTGCAGGTGTTCTCGACCGCCGGCGTCGCGCCGCGACGGCGACTCGACTACTGGAACGCGCTCACCGGTGATGCCCTGACGCAGCTCGTGGCCGACCCGCTCGAGCGCGACACCTTCACCGGGCGTCTGGCGCTTGCCGAAGTGGGCGATATCCGCGTGGCGGAGATCTGCTCCGATCCGGCAACGGTGCATCACTCGCAGGCGCACATCGCGCGCGCACCGGATGCGAAGTTCTTCCTCTGCCTGCAGCTCGACGGCGTCAGCGTCAATCGCCAGCAGGGTCGCGAGGCCGTGCTCCGGTACGGCGATTTCACCTTGTTCGACAGCTCCCGTCCTTACCAGGTGACGTTCGGTGAGCGCAATCGCATGGTCGTGCTGTGCATGGGGCAGGCACACTTGCAGCGGCGGATGGCGAGCCCGGAGGCCGTCGTCGCATTGCCGATGCTCGGCGCCACCGCCGTTCCAGGATTGCTGTCGGGCTTTCTTCGACACTTCTGGCGTGAGTGCCACAGCGAGCGCGATCTGCCGCTCGGGCCGCGCTTCAGCGAGGCGGTGCTCGATCTGATTGCGAGCGCCTACGCGCATGTCTCGCAGGCCCTGTCGCAGACGACCTCTCTATCGGTGGCGCGTCGCGAGCGCGTGCGCAGCTACGTCGAGGCGCATCTGCACGACCCGAAGCTCACCCCCACGTGCGCCGCCCGGGCGCTCGGCATGTCGGCGCGCTACATCCATCACGTATTCAGCGAGGGCGGCGAGACGCTCGGGCGCTACATCCTGCGACGGCGTCTCGAGGAGTGCGCGCGCGCACTCGATGACCTCGCTCAGCGCGGCCAGACCGCGACCGAGATCGCCTTCAGACACGGCTTCAACGACGCCTCACACTTCGGGCGTGTGTTCCGCGAGCGCTACGGCCTCACGCCCGCCGAGTACCGCCGGCGCGACTGATCGAGTTAAGATGCGAGCCGCAGAATGCGAGGGTTGACGATGAAGATCGTACGAATCCTGCCGATCGTGTGCGTGCTCGCGACGATCCCCTTGGCGACGCCACGCGCCGATGAGGGTCACAGCATGAGTACTGCTGCCAAGCGCACGCTCTCCTACTGCCATCTTTACGCGGATGACAAGGGTGTCTCGCATTTTCGCGACGTGGAGCTGCCCTTCGACTCCACGAGCTCGACGGGCACCGGGCCGCCGCTTGGCTCCTTGACGCTTCCAGGATCCCAGGGCGCGGCGACCCTGCTTCTGCTGCCGCGCGGCGCGAAGGAGGACTGGCACAAGGCACCGCGGCGCATGTACCTGGTCGCGTTGAAAGGCATGTCCGAGGTCACCGTCGGCGACGGCACCGTGCGCCGCTTCGCTCCGGGCAGCGTCCTCCTCATGGATGATCTGACAGGCAAGGGCCACATCACACGTGCGGTCGGCACCGAGGACCACGTGGCATTGACGATCGCGGCGCCTCAAGGCTGACCGCGCAACGGATCGAGAGGGGGTCGAGAGGGGGGGCGTCCCGGGCACTGGTCCGGGACGCCCTCGCTCTTTACGGCGCCGCGGAGGGCGGTGTACAACCTTCACCCCCGCGTTCGGTCCTCGAAGGATCCACACATGGCCGCTGCCGTCGATCTGCTTGCGTCCTATTGGACACTCGCCGTCGGGGCCGAGCCACATACCGACCATGAGTACAGCACCGTCGGCTTCCGCGAACGCGTGGAATCGGCATCGCGAGCCGGATTCACGGGTATCGGCATCTGGCACGCCGATCTCGAGCACACCCTGCGCACCCTCAGCCTCAAGGACATGCGGCAGATCCTCGACGACAACGGCATCCGCCACGTGGAGCTCGAGTTCATCAACGACTGGTTCCTGACCGCCGAGCCGAAAAGACTGTCCGATATCCGCAAGCGGTTCCTGTTCGAGGCGGCCGGCGCCCTGTCCGCGCGCTCGGTGAAGGTCGGTGATTTCATTCGCCAGCCCTGTCCGATGCCCCATCTCATCGAGTCGTTCGCCGCTCTGTGTACGGAGGCGTCCGGGTACGGCACGAAGATCGGCTACGAGCTCATGCCGTTTTGCATCATCGATTCGCTGGCACTCGCGCGCGAGCTCGTCGAGGGCGCCGGCGCAAAGAACGGCGGCATATTTTTCGATCTGTGGCATCTGGTGAAACTCAAGATTCCCTACGATGACATCGCGCGCTTTCCACAGCGCCACATCGTCGGCATCGAGCTCAATGACGGCTATATCAAGAAGTCCCTTCCCGACATGGCCCTCGAGACCACGCAGCATCGGCAGTTGTGCGGTGAGGGTGAGTTCGATGTGCGCGGCTTCGTCGAGCACATGCGCGCCGCGGGCTGGGCGGGGCCCTGGGGAATCGAGGTACTCAACAAGGCGCTGCGGCAACGGCCGATCGATGAGGTCACGCAGCGCGCGTTCACGACGACGATCGCGCAGTTTGGATAAAGAGCGGGAGGCAGCATGGCGAGTGGTCAACAGGGTTCGGCTGTGAGCAAAGAGCAGCTGCTCGCACTCTATGAGCGGATGCTCCTGATCCGGCGGATGGAGGAGCAGCTGCGCAGCGATGCAGCGGCCGGAAATCTGCCGGGCGCGGTGCATCTTTATATCGGACAGGAGGCGATCGCGACCGGCGTGTGCGCGCAGCTTCGCGAGAGCGACTGGATCACGAGCACCCATCGCGGCCACGGACACTTCCTGGGCAAGGGCGGCGATCCCAAGGCCATGATGGCCGAGATCTGGGGCAAGCGCACCGGCATCTGCAAGGGCATGGGTGGCTCCATGCACGTTGCCGATTTCTCCAAAGGCATTCTCGGCGCCAACGGCATCGTGGGCGCTGGTTTTGCGATCGCAACCGGCGCGGCCTTCGCCGCGAAAGTCACGCATGATGAGCGCATCGCGGTCGCGTTCTTCGGCGATGGCGCATCCAACCAGGGCGTGTTCATGGAATGCCTGAACGTGAGCAGCCTGTGGAAGCTGCCCTTGATTTTCGTGTGCGAACACAATCAGTTCTCCGAGTTCACCCCGTCCGCACACGTGACCTCGGGTGAGATCGCCGACCGCGCGCGCGCGTTCAAGATTCCGACCACGGTCATCGATGGCAACGACGTCGTGGCTGTCTCACAGGCGGCGGGCGAGGCGGTGGCACGTGCACGCCGCGGCGAGGGGCCCTCCTTCATCGAAGCACGCACGTATCGCATCCAGGGCCATCTCGAGGCGGAGGACCTGTTCCTCGCGGGCGGCAAGTATCGCGAGAAGCACGAGATCGACGAGTGGCGGCTCAAGGATCCGCTCGACCGCGCACGCGAGGGGCTGCTCGCGGCCGGGGCGCGTGTCCAGGATCTTGATGCGACTCAATGAGCGGACGCTGCGCATCGTCGAGGATGCGGTCAAGTTCGCCGCAGGACAGCGAGCCGGCCGATCCCGAGCTCGCGCTCGATCTGATGTTCGTCGGTCAGAAGGCCTGACCGAGAGGAAGACCATGGCTCGCAAGCGCTACACCCATGCCATCAACGAGGCGCTCATCGAAGAGATGAGCCGCGATCCCAAAGTGATCGTCTACGGTGAGGACGTGGAGCTCGCCATCATGGGCGACACCCGCGGACTGCTCGACAAGTTCGGGCGCGACCGCATCCGTAATACGCCGATCTGCGAAGCGACGCTCACCGGCATGGCGGTCGGGGCCGCGGCTGCAGGATGCCGCGTCGTGCTGCATATGATGTTCTCGAACTTCATCTACACGGGGTTCGACGCCATCGCGAATCAAATGGCAAAGCTGCGACTGATGACCGGCGGCCAGGCGAAGATGCCCATTACGGTCATCGCCGCGTATGGCGGCGGCGGCTCCAACGCCGCGCAGCACAGCGACAGCGGCTATCCGGTGCTCGCGAACCTCGGCGGCGTGAACCTCGTGCTGCCGGCAACCCCCGGGGACGCCAAGGGCCTTCTGAAGACGGCCATTCGCGGTGACAACCCGACGTTCTTCATGGAGGCCATCGGTCGTGGCGGCGAGCAGGGAGAGGTGCCCGACGGCGACTACACCATTCCCTTCGGCAAGGCGAACACGGTACGTGAAGGCAAGGATGTGACGCTCATCGCGATCGGGTCGATGCTGAAGCCGACACTCGAGGCTGCCAAGAAGCTCGAGTCGGCAGGGATCCAGGCAGAGATCATCGATCCGCGCACGCATCGTGCCGCTCGATGAGGCCGCACTCGTCGCCGCGGCCAAGAAGACGGGGCGGGTCGTGGTCGTCGATGAGGCGCGCGATCGCTGCAGCGTCGCGAGCCATATCGCCGCCGTGCTCGCCGACAAGGCGTTCGGGGCACTCAAGGCGCCCATCAAGCGGGTCACGGTGCCGAACGTGTGCCTGCCGTACGCCCCCAATGCCGAGCAGCGCATGATTCCCAACGCTGAGCGCATCGCTGCCGTCGCCACTGAAGTCGCGCGGAGCTGATGCAGCCATGCGCGTGAACCTCAAGTTGAATCGAGTCGGCATGAACATGCAGGAAGCGACGATCGCCAAGTGGCACAAGCAGCCCGGCGAGACCTTCAAGGCGGGCGATCCGCTCTACGAGATCGAGACCGAGAAGGTGACGCAGGAAGTCACGGCCGCGAACGATGGGACGCTGCTCGAGATTCTCGTTCCGGCTGGAGAGAATGCGGCCGTTGGGGCCGCCGTGTGCGCGGTCGACCTCAAGCTGTGAAAATAGTCACGTCGCGCGTAGCGCGACCGTTACAGGGACGCGCGAAGCTCGAACCGCAGGCAAGAGCCCGCCAATCACACCCATGCAAAGCGCCCAGCCGATACCCAACGCGGCTAGACGTGGCGTAACGACAAGATGCAAGCCGAATCCGAACGGGCTTGCAGCAAGGCCACTAAAGAATAGCCAGGCAAGCCCCGTGCCGATCAACGCACCGGGAATCGCGAGAAGAATGGCCTCTGATAGCGTCGAAGCCATGACCGGCCCGCTCCTGAATCCGACGGCGCGCAGCGTGGCGAGCTCTCGCTGCCGCGCGTCCACGAGCGCGTAAAGGGAATTGGCCGCTCCGATCGTAGCTGCCACGGCCAGTATGGCACCCACGAAGTAGCTGACGAAATTCAGTATTCCGTTGACTCGATGCACGGCGGCTTCGGCCAGCTCCGCTTCGTGCTCAACTTTGACATGCAGCAGTGGATTAGCTTTGATCGCGCTGACGAGTTCGTCAAAGGCTGCGGAGGATTGCAGCGTCACATTGACATCATTGTAGCTGCCGCGCCTTAAGGCGGAGAGAACGGTGTCCGCATCCGCGTACACGAAGCAGCTCCCCATTGTGCGTCCGAGGTCGAAGTTCCCTACAACGAGCCACTCGGTGCCCTGTATGACCCGCTTCTCTCCGACACTGAAATGCTGGTACTGGTGCGCGCAGTAGTTGCTCGCGATGAGCTCGCGCAACCCAGGTCGAAACGTGCGGCCTGCGGTTAGGTGCAGCTCGGGTGCGTAGTCGGTTAGACCAGGGCCCGCGCCGATCACGGGAAAGCCGATCGAGTTGCTAGTGTCCTTTCTCCTGGCCTGAACGAATATGAAAACTTCCGGCACCGCGATCGGCTGCCCGCTTGCGTTGCGCGCTATCCCGGGTAGATCCGCGATCTGCACCGCAAGGTCCTTCGGTATGTCGCTTTGATCGGGGCCGATCGCGTCCACGCTCAGCACGCTCGCCCGGTCAAGGCGCACATTTCCCATCGCTGCCCGCCGGGCTCCAATACCCATGGCCAGCATGGCGACGAGCACCCCAACGGCGCACGTCATTCCGACAACGATGGTACACACCAATCCCAGGCGCTGGGGCAATCCGAGCAGGTTCATGCGCAGAAGCATCCACAGCTGTTTGAAGAAATCCATGTGGGCCTAACGTCCCGCCAGGGCGTCGACGATGTCCAGCCGCGCCGCTCGCAGGGCCGGCACGGCTACGCTGATGAGGGCCACGAGCACGGCTCCCAGAACTCCAAAGGCCACGACCACCATCGGCATCGAAAGTCCGGCGATGTACTTGGCGGCAAGGGGGAAGGCAAACCAAGCCAGCGCGAGTCCCGCCAACGAGGCGGGAATCCACACAAGCAACGACTCGGCCACAACAAGGCAGAACACCATTGCGTGGCTAAAGCCGAGCGTCTTCAACACAGCCAGTTCGGGCGCTCTTTCGCGGACGGTGCGCATCACCATGGTGGCCGTCGAGAACACCAAAGCCACCAGCACCGCGCTGAGGATCGAGCGGATGGCGAAGTTCAGGTCACCTAGTGACTCCATCGCTCGCTGCGCGGACTCCCTGAACGATACCGTGTGTGTTGGGCTTGCCGAGTTGGCGAAAGCGAGATCTATCGCATCGCTCACGGCGCCCGCCTGTTTCGGGTCCGACACGATCACGTAGAAATGGCCAATCGTCCCCTTGTCCAGGGCTCGCGCCTCATCGACGTAATAGTAGTTGGCAAACACCCAACTGGCCTCGTCGAATCTATTGTGGAACGTGACCATCCCCACGATATCAAAGGTCCAAGTTTCCGATCCGTTGGTCTGCGGCGTGTTCGAGATGAGGGGAATCTTATCCCCAATATGCCATCCGTATTTCCTGCCGATATCCTCGGTGATCAATATGCCGGTTTTCGTTTTGCGGAGGGCCTCGAGGTCCTTGGACTGAACGCTGAACTCCTCCGGCAGTAGCGTGCGGAACAAATCGCTCGGCGGGAAAGAAAGCACGTAAACAGGCTGGGTCGGCTTCTGATAGAACGTGACCATGCCGTAGTTGAACGATGCGGTTTTCACACCAGGAACGGACCGGAGTCGGATCAGGTCAGCCATGAGCAAAGGTGCGCCGCCGTACACGGCGGGACCGACGTAGAGCACGTCTGCGCGAGTCTTTTCGATGGCTAGGTCCATCCCGGCCTTCATCCCCTGCAGAACGCCGAACAGGGCGAAAGACACGCAGACCTGAAGAAATATCAGCGACGTGCGTACCGGCTTGCTCCACATGCCGGACCATATGAGCGGCAGGTACTTCACGTGGCGGTCGATCGGCTGCTAACGAGCTTCACTGCCGGCGGCGTGCGCAAGATCTATCGCATTGCCGGTCGCAAGATCGTTGAACACTGGAACATTGCCTAGCCGCGGGCCAAACACGTAGACGGCGCCCTGGTAGGAATTCTTGTACGCAGCACCGATGATGGTCGTATTCCCGCTTACGGCGACCGAATATCCGAATTCGTCACCGCGCGCGCCATCGGCCGCGATCAGCTCTTGCTGCTGCTGCTTGCGGGTCCCGAAGGGCCACCAGTCTCTCACTTTCCAGGTGCAGGGAGTTCCCGAGCAAGTGAATACGTAGGCGGCGCCCTGCGAAGAATTATTGCCGATGATGACCAGTATCCCCGCTTACGTCGACCCGGTTTCCGAACTCGTCGCGGCTCGCGCCATGGACGGCGGTCAGCTCTTGCTGCTCCCTCCAAGTGCACGGGCTACCGGAGCACGTGAAGATGTAGGCCGCGCCTTGCAGGGAGTTGTTGCCGATAGCCTTGCCCGGGGCGCCGATGACGGCCGTAGCCCCGCTCACGGCGACCCGGGTTCCGAACACGTCGCCGCCCGCGGCATCTTCGGCGGTCAGCTCTTGCTGCTGGATCCAGGTGCAGGGGGTTCCGGAACACGTGAATACATAGGCGGCGCCCCGCGAGGAATTGTTGCCGATCGCGCCGATGAGGGCAGTATTCCCGCTTACAGCGACCGAATATCCAAACACGTTGCCGTGCGCGCCATCAGCGGCCGTCAGCTCTTGCTGCTGCCTCCAAATGCAGGGGTTTCCGGAGCACGTGAACACATAGGCGGCGCCCTGGTAGGAATTTCTGTATGGCGCGCCGATGATGGCGGTATTCCCGCTCACAGCGACCGTATTTCCGAACTCATCGCCGTGCGCGCCATGGGCGGCGGTCAGCTCTTGCTGCTGCGTCCAGGTGCAGGGATTTCCGGAGCACGTGAACACGTAGGCAGCGCCCTGCGGATCTACAGCGGTCGTCGGCGCTGCAGGCAGGTATAAGGAATTCTTACCCCAAGCGCCGATGATGGCGGTATTCCCGCTCACGGCGACCGCGTTTCCGAACTCATCGTCGAGCGCGCCATCGGCGGCGGTCAGCTCCTGCTGCTGCATCCAGGTGCAGGGATTTCCAGTGCACGTGAACACGTAGGCGGCGCCCTGCCCGACATTGCTGCCGAAAGTCCTGCCTGCAGCGCCGATGAAGGCCGTCGTTCCGGCTCAGGGCGACCGAATATCCGAACACGTCGTCGCGCGCGCCATTGGCAGCGGTCAGCTTCTGCTGCTGAATCCAGGGAGCGAGTGTGAACGGGGCCGTCGCGCTGGAGCCGGGCGCACTCGTCATGAAACAAACGACGAGAACAAGACATTTGGAACTTCGCATAAACCAACAGCTCATGGCAATCCGGCCGCCTCCACTGCCGCGCACATCTTATTTGCGACAACACCGTCTTCGGAGGCGTAACTGATGAACACCTGTCTCACCGCAGTATCAGGTATTTCTGATTTTCCGGACTCGAGCATATGAGGGCTTCGCTGACGCAACTCATGTTGCGGGAAACCGCCATCGGTTGGCAATGAAGTAGACTGCAGAGCCTTTCGGGCCATGTCAGGCGCCATGGAGCTTGCTTCTGATCGAGCCGCGAGCTCCTGCCGAGAGCATTCAATTGCGAGGGAGCGAAATGAAGTCCAACTTTTTGCTGCGTAGTAAGTTTTCCGTGGCCGCCACGATGACAATCGGTTTGATGTCTTGGATTCCAGCGCACGCGCAAGAAAGCCGCTGGGCCGCGGCAGATGAACCGACGGCAAAGTCTCTGATCGCCTTCGAGCGCCAGTGGGCGGAAGCAGGCTGCACTCATAACGGCATTGAAAAGACGATTCTGGCAGAGGATTTTCAAGGAACTTCGCCGGGTGGATCGCTCTACTCGAAGAAGGAGGCGGTCGCGCATGCCCAAAGTGGAGTTCCCGAAGAAGCGTGCACGCTATACGAGGTGAGGGTCCATTTTTTCGGTGACGCAATGGCGATCCTGTATGGCAGTGAAAGCGCGGTACACGTTGAGGCCGACGGGAGAAAGCACAGGGTCAAACTCACTTGGACGGACACTTGGCTTAAACGGCGAGGCACTTGGCAGATTGTGTCAGCTCAAGATATGCCTAGCGAAATGAAGTAGCAGTACGGAGCGACTAGCACCAAGACCAGCCTCAGCTACAAACACCGCTGAATTGTCTGCTCGTGAGCGGTCACTCACGACGGGTGACAGTGGTTGGAAAGTACGCATCGGTGTTGCGGTGGCTCGTCAACAGGCTCAGATCGGCCACCAGCCGCCTGTTATTAGTGACTTGCCGCGAAAGCGGACATGATCGAGCATCGCCGGCTCTGGCGAGCCGTTTGCTTACGGCGCCTCGTAAATTACTGCGTGTGCGTGCCGGCTCGCAATCTCCGCGTCCTCAGCCTTTGAGAGCGGCACGAGTCTCTGACCTTCGCGAGCCGATTCCGCACGCATGAACTCCTCGAATCCAGGCGCGGAAAACACGAAGACGGCTCTTATCGCGTCAGTTCCGATGTTGGTTACGGCGATCCACGTATTTGCGGGGATGAAGATCGTGGCGCCGCCATGCACCTCCCTCACCCTATCGCCCAGACTTACCTTTGCTCGCCCATTCGGCAAAAAAAGAATTTCATCCGATCCCGGGTGTCTGTGGCGATCGATCTTCCCTCCCGGAGCTAAGTCCTCGGTTCCGAAGACCAGGTGTGCCGAACCGCCGTTCTTCGGATCGACCTTCAATATAAATAGCCCGGGTTGCCCTTCCAATCCTTCGACCGGTCTCCAGACTCGTCTCTCGCCTTCGTCCTTTTCGAGGATGAGCGGAGTGGTCTTGTTCGCGCCAGTCGCCGGATCCGTCGTCGCCGCCGGCGGGCTCGCACCCGTACCCAGCACGATCGCGCAAACTGCCAAAGCCACGCGAACAACTCTCATAGATGCCCTCTCGCCGAGACGGAAATCTGCTCGGGACGACGCTTCCCTGTAGTCTAACGTGAAGTTTGGCCGACCGCCGGCAATCAGCCAGCGGCCGGTTTCAATGACCGCTTCGCGACTATTGGTTGAATGAAATGGGGAGATTCGGATGTCATCTTGGGGTCACAAGTACTCATTGGGATGAGACGAACCGGCAGGCTCAGATCGGCCAGGAAGCGTCGACGTTCACCGTATTGCGGCGCGAATCCGGTGAAGCGCAAGTGGCGCGCGGCGTCGGGCCGTCATAGCATTTCCTAATGGGCGGAGCAGCGGATGGCGTCAGACTCTCGGAAACGGAGTTCCGGGTACGCTTCACGCAAGCGCGCGGTCTTGCGGGCCTGCTCGAGAAGCCCTCGAACAGCTACCACTGGTCGGGTGGCGGCACAGTGCGCGTTGCGCCGTCGGGCGTGCTGATGCGCGGTGCGCGCTGCCAGTTGCTGGGATTCATGCAACACGAACGGCGCTTCGTACCAAGGCCCCAGATTCGACAGATCTACCGCGAAGGCGATGCCGTACACATGGACTTCCACGCCGATGCGTGCCGCAGTCACTTAAGCTTCTGGGCTCGCGACTCGACGGTAGCGGCCGACATCGTCGGGCTGCTGCCAGCCTCGTGCACCGTGGAGCTCGACGCCACGAAGGGAACCCAGCAGCGCGGCCGCCGAGACGTTCGCCGGGTTATCGTGGTGCTCGCGCTGGCCATGCTGATTGCCGCGGCCGCGGCTGCGTGGTTGCATCTGCGCACAGTCACGCCGCTCACCGCACGCCGGCCGGTTGCCGTCACGACCATCGATGCGAGCTCGCGTGCCAAAGTCACAACACTGGCGCCCGCCACTCGCACAGGACTCGAGGAGTTCGCCGACACATCCGATCACCTACAGTCGCAATTCCGCTGGGCGCTCAGCTCTCTCATGGACGAGACCGACTCACGAGATGACTTCGTCATGCAAGTCGAGGTGCGGCTGCTGCCACAGTGGCGCTCGCTCGAAAGCCGCCTGCGCAGCGCGCCGATACGGCCCGGGACGCGCGCTGCAATCCTGCGCGAGCACTTGATCGCCGTCTGCCTCGGTTGGCAGGATGCACTCGTGATCTACGTCGATGGTCTGCGGCAGGAAGATCCGGATACTGTTATGCGCGCCTTTCGCAAGATCGGGGAGGCCGAGCGTGAAGACTCGCAGGCCTGGAAGCTGCGCTGAGGGGTACTTGCACAAGCGCTGCAGAGGCGGCGTACCGAATGCCTCAGGGCGATGAGCTCTGGATTCCCCTCGTGGCTTCGCTCCGACTGCAGCCTCAGATCGTCGCTCACGGCCAAAAGCCGCCCTTCATAAGACGCGGCAACCCCGCCAATGCAGACACTCGCGGCGCGCTTCAGCGAGCACGAACCGGCGTCACTCGACGCTCAAGCATCCTCATAGTCGAACACCGATAGCCACTCCGCCTTGACCACTCGGTACCCGAGGCTTCCCATCAGCGCCGTCGTTATCGCGGCCATGTGGCCGGCGCCATATAGGATTCCCGTCATCGAATGTCCTGTGGCATTGTCTCGCAGGATCGCCCGGATGTTTTCGATGATCTTCCTGTCGCGCGCGTGAACAATCGCCTCCTGAAAGGCGGGCATCTGGTCCTCCCTCATAACTTGCTCTGTCGAAGGTAGGTCATCCGTGGGTAGGCGCTTGCCGAGGGAGCGTCTCGTAGCGGTGAGATACAGGTATGTGCCGAGTAACGGCGCGCCAATGTAGAGGGCGGCGCGCAACTGCCACGGCAGCCGCCTCCAGTCGTCAGCGAATTGCACGGCCGTGACATCGCCGTGGACCAGTTTTGCCGGGAGGTCTCTTAGTGGAAGAGCCGACCCTTGTGTTACCAAGCCGAGTCGTTTGCGGCGTGCAAGAATGCTGTACGAAAGGGTCAAAATCCTTGCTCGCAGTGACCGGACGGATTCAAAGAGAATGGTGTCGCACTGCGCGAGCTTTGAGCGAACATCCTGATAGTAGGCGGGAGCTCCGATATGAATCATCGGCAGCAGCAGAAATCGCGGCACATCGGCGCCGCAAGCCAGCTCATAGACCGCGGCACGAACTCCGAACAAGTTGTTCTCGATGAACTGCATCCCGACTTCTCTGCGCCCGAGACCCGGTGTGGGATTCTTGCAGGAGACGGAGCCGGAGGCTATTCAGCGGCGTTCCGTCGTATCGAGGACCTGCCGCCTGCGGGCCAAGACGGGACGCTCGACCGGTGACTGAAGGAGCCTGAGAGCGGACTGAATTGCCGCGCAAATGCGCTGGCGCGTGTGAGCGTATAGTCGTACCGCATATCGATGCCTGCACAGCATGAGCATGCCAGTCACAGCGCGTTCTATCCGGTCAGGACTACGGTGCCTTGCTGGCGGCGGCTCGCTATTCCTATCGTTGATCACGACTCTTACTGCAGCGATTGCTTCGGAACCCGGATCCACGCTGACATATAGCGGCGCAAAGCAATTCCATACAAACCTGGAAGGGGCGCGCCTCCTTGGTGAACTGCCAGTGCCAGGCAAGGAGCCAATCCTCTTGTTCTCGGGTCGACCACCTAACGCCGCATGCAAGCCGCCGTTCTGTGATCCGGAGACAAGCGTGTTTTCGGAGTGGGCCTCGTCGGGGCCGGACATGTGGACAAGTATGGCCTTACTCTACCCTGGCGACTATTACGGTCATCGATGTGTGGCACACGGATGCTACCGGCCTCTACTCGAATGTCGGCGCGGATCTTCAGCCGGTCGATACCGCCGGGCAGACATTTGCGCGGGGTCATCAACGCACTGACGACAAGGGTTACGTCGAGTTCGAGACGATCGTGCCGGGGCGGGAGATCGTGGCGGCGCCGCCTCCGCTCATCGTTGCGCGCCGCACTACACACATCCATGTGAAGGCGTTTCACGAGCGTGAAGTCCTCACAACGCAACTGTTCTTCCCTGACAAGCTCATCAACGAGTTGTATGGAAGTATGCAGCCCTACCAGTCTCACCAACTTCTAACGGCCCCGGGGCTCACTCGGCCTTACGAGCGCATTCGGAACGGGGATGACTTATTCTATGTGAGCAGCAAGTCGCAACCGATGACCGTTAGGCGAGAGAAGGGCGTGCTGGTGGCGAATGCGGTGATCGGGGTTTTGAGTCAGGGGGACCGCGGATTCAGGAATTTCTTTCGCTAACGAAGAGCCGCGCGTGCGTCCTGCGGTGGGCAGAAGGATTTTTGGGATCGTGACGCTACACTGTAAACCGGCCGGTCACAAAGAGTCCGATCGGCCAGCTCCGGCCACTCGAGCAGAACACTCAATTTTCCAAATAGCCGACGTTGGATCGATCCCTCGAAGGAACGAGGGAATCGTGTCGGAGTCGCACCCGCCTCATTCCGGAAACTTCAACTCCTTCATCACCGCCTTGAAGCGCGGCTCTTTGCGCAACGGGTCCAGAAGCGGGTCAGTCTTGAGGTTCACCAGGCCCGTATCCCGCAGCCGCAACGCCGTCTCGAGCCATTCGAGTGCCTTAGGCGGATTGCCCCACTGCGCGTAGATCGTGGCGTACTGGTAAGCCGCGGCATCGCCCAGTGGTGCTTTCATTTTCGCAAGCACGGCTTCCGCATCCGCGTGCCGGCCGAGCCTGTCATAGATCACCGCGAGGCACTGTTGACTCGCCCAGTACTCCGGCTTCGTCTCGCATGAGGCGCGCGCGCTCTGAAGATCCCCGACCCCATAATAGGCAAACCCGCGTTCGCCGTAGGTATCCGTGAAGCCGGGCTCAAGGCTGATGACATCTGCGAAAGCCGCAACCGCCTCCTCATATCGGCGTGCTACATACAGCGCCCGCGCGAGCGCGGTATGGCTTGCGCGAGCGAGCGGATCGAGTACGACGGCGCGCCGGGTGGCTGCAAGGCCCGCATCGAAGTGCCCCATGCGGGCTGCAAATGAGCCGATTCTTCGCAAAACCTCGGCATTGCCCGGCGCGAGTGCGAGGGCGCGCTCGAATTCCTCGCTCGCCTGAGTGAAGTCGAGGGTGTTTTCCGACACGACCGCCAATGCAAGGTGGGCCTGGCCAAGATCCGGTGTAAGTGCGAGCGCCTGTCGCGCATCGGCTTGCGCCTTGTCAAAGCCGTCACGCGCCGCCGCTGCCGTCTCGGCCTCCGCGGCGACCGTGGAAAGGGTGCCCGATCGAGCTGCGAGCGCGAGCGCATAGTGCGGATCCAGGCGAATCGCTTCCGTGTACGCGGCAATCGCGGTGGAGAGCTCTTTGGCTTCGTGTCTCGAGCTATACGCCTTGGCCCCGCGCAGATACGCATCGAAGGCGGCCGGATTGTGCGTCCCGCCGAGCTCGACTTTGGCCGCGACATCCCCGAGGAGCGTCACTTTCAGGGCGCTCGCCACCGCAGTGGCGATCTCGGTCTGAAGTTTCAGCACATCCCCTAAGTCCCGGTCATAGGTCTTCGACCACAGGTGAAAGCCCGTGACCGCATTGATCAACTGCGCGGTGATGCGGATGGTGTGCGCCGATCGCCGCACGCTGCCTTCGAGCACTGCGCCGACGTTGAGCTTGTGGGCCACGGTGGCAATGTCGGGGTGTTCCTTGAAGGAGAACGAGGAGGTGCGCGCGGCGACCTGCAGCTCGTTGATCTCGGCGAGCGAATTCAGCAGCTCCTCGGTGAGCCCATCGGAGAAGTAGTCCTGGCTAGGGTCGCCGCTCAAGTTCACGAACGGCAGCACCGCGATCGAGTGCGGCGGCGGGTTGAAGGCCGTGGCGGCGCGGGGCTCCGCAGTGGCCCGCGATGCTGCATCCGCAGCGGACGTGTTTGGATGCTTGGAGATCCAGAACCGGTCAGCGACCCAGTACGCCAGCGCCGCGAGGACCAACACGCCAACGATCACGAGCAGTAAGCGGCTTTGAGCTCCGGGAGGCGCGCACCGGCTCCCTGAATGCCGGCACGGCAGCGGGCACGGCGCTGACGGGGGAGAGCTCGGGGGACAGCAGGCGCTTGATCCGCTCAATGAAAGCCGGGGGTGTCTCGCCGCCGGGTAGGCGTGTCCACTGCACCCGCCGAAACGACTCCGGAACATCCGCCGCGACCTCGGTCGTCGTGTCCAGGCATACCGGCACGACGAACACACGGCTGCGAGCGATCATGTGGGTGCGCTGGTCGGCAAGGTCCCACTCAAGGCGAAAATAGCCTTCATGCCGCGAGGCCGTGTTGGCTGAGATGACAGGAATGAAGAGCGCGCAGTCGTGAATTTCGCGCCGGATCTTCTGATCCCACACATCCCCGCCGCGCAGCTCGCTCTGATCGAGAAAGACCTCGATCCCGGCTGCACGCAGTGCCTCGCAAATCTTCTGCGCAGGCTCCGCATCCTGCGAGGCGTAGCTTAAGAATACCGCGTGCGAAGCATCCGTCACCGCCAGAATCACCCCTGACAAGCCCCCGGAGGTCTTCTCGCTGCCCCCGTGGCAGCAGCTTAGCCCCCATGTGGAATCCGGCCTCGCAGTTGGCAACCGGGCCGAGCGGGGCGGCCCTCGAGCTAAAAGGCGATGTGCTCCATGTAGCCGCCGTCGATGTGCAGGTTCTGTCCGACGGTAAATCCCGAGCGGGCGCTTGCCAGAAAAGCGACGGCGGTCGCGATGTCCTCGGGCTTGCCGAGGCGGCCGATCACGCAGTGCTTCATGGCATCGTCATAGGCTGCGGGGGCGCGCTGTTTGATGTGATCCCAGGCGCCGTTCTCAAAGTAGATCGGTCCCGGTGACACCATGTTCACGCGCACGCCGTCCTTCGCGACTTCCTTGCTGAGCTGAGCGCCGTACGCGATCAGCGCGGCCTTCATCGAGCCATAGGCCAGGATCCCGGGCGCACGCAGCGCCTTCGACATGACCCCGGAGATGCTCGCGATCAGAACGATCGCCCCGGACTTCGAGCGCTTGAGATAAGGGAGCGCCGTCTCGCAGCCGCGCACCGCAGCGAGGATGTCCGTCTCGAAGCCCAGCTGCCAGCCCTTCTCGCCGGCGTGCGTGGGCGTGCCGGTGGTGTTCGACACGAAGATGTCGAGGCCGCCCAGTCGCTCGGCGCTCCCCGCAATCCATTTGACGTAGGCATCGTGCTGTGTGACATCGACCGCATCGCCGATGGCATTGACACCCAGGCCCTTGAGCTCGCGCACCGTGCGCTCGACATTCGCGGGGGTACGGGCACAGATCGCCACATCGACGCCCTCTGCCGCGAGCTGCTTTGCGATCGATAGGCCGATGCCTTGCGTCGCACCCGTTACGATGGCCTTGCTGCCCTTGAGCCCGAGATCCATACATCACCTCAGAAGGGATAGTGGCGTGGCGTCGTCTGCACGGTGATCCAGCGCAGCTCGGTGAATTCGGCAACACCGGCCCGGCCGCCGAAACGGCCGTAACCGGATGCCTTCACACCACCGAAGGGCATCTGTGCCTCATCCTGCACCGTCGGCGAGTTGATGTGGCAGATCCCGGTGTCGATCCGCTTGGCAAGCTCGATGCCGCGCGCGATGTCGCGGGTGAAGATCGCAGCCGACAAGCCGTACTCGGTGTCGTTTGCGAGCTCGACCGCCTCATCGGCGGATTTCACCCGCGTGATCGATACCTGCGGACCGAAGGACTCCTCGCGAAAGAGCGCCATCTTCGGCGTCACATGATCGACGACCGTGCCTTTCATGATGGTGCCGCTCGTCTTTTCGCCCCCTGCGACGAGCTTGGCTCCCTGCGCTACTGCATCGGCCACGAGCTTCTCGACCCGATCGACGGTTGGCCGTCCCACCACCGAGGCGAGCACGAACTCCCCCTGGCGCGGATCCCCGCACGGCAAGGCGGCAACGCGCTTGCCGAGCTTCGCGGCGAACTCATCGGCGATCTTCTCGTGCGCGATGACGCGCTCGGTCGACATGCAGATCTGTCCCTGATTGGCGAATGCACCGAACACGGTCGCGTTGACTGCCGCGTCGATGTCCGCATCCTCGAGCACGATCAGCGGCGCTTTGCCGCCGAGCTCGAGCAGCACGGGTTTCAGATATTTGGCGGCGGTCTGGGCCACGATCCTTCCGACCCGACTCGAACCGGTGAAATTCACGCGGCGCACGGCCGGGTGCCCGATGAGCGCCTCCGAGACGGTGCCGGCATCCTTGGCATCATGCGTGATGACGTTCACGACGCCATCGCCGAAGCCCGCCTCCTTGAGGACCGTGCCGATCAATCGATGCGTTGCCGGGCAGACCTCGGAGGCCTTCAATACCACGGTGTTGCCGCAGGCGAGCGGCATGGCGACGGAGCGCACGCCGAGAATGACCGGGGCATTCCAGGGTGCGATGCCGAGTACCACGCCCACGGGCTGGCGAATCGCCATGGCCAGCATGCCCGGCACGTCCGACGGCACGACCTCCCCGGTGATCTGTGTCGTCATGGCTGCCGCTTCGCGCAGCAGCATCGCGCCGAAGTGCACATTGAAGTGCCCCCAGCCGATCGTGCAGCCGGTCTCGGTCATCATGAAGGTCGCGAACTGGGCCGCGTGGGCCTCGAGCAGCTCGGCCGCCTTGTTGAGCTTCGCGCGCCGCTCGCTCGGTCCGGTCGTCGACCACTTCGCAAACGCCTTGGCAGCCGCATCGGCGGCCGCCTTCGCATCCTCGGGGCTCGCCGCCGCCGCCCGCGTTGCGACTTCTCCGGACACCGGGTTCTGCCGATTGAAGGTCGCGGAGTTCTTGGCCGACACGTCGCGGTCACCGATCAACAGCTGAACTTCCTGCATGGAATGTCTCCAGAAGGGCCGAAAAGCTTAGTGAGCCGATTCTGCCGCCGTCAAGCTGTGCCGGGCCCAAGCGCCGGTGCGATCAGCTCATCGAATAATCACTCTGCGTGCGCACATACTCCAGGAAGTAATCGAGCGCCTGCGGGTTCACGACCGCATCGCGATTCGCTGCCTTGGCAAGGGGCAGACCCGCCAGCAGCCGGCGCACGGGGACTTCCATCTTCTTGCCGGTCAGGGTGTAGGGAATGTCCGGCACCTGGTAGATCTTGTCGGGCACGTGCCGCGGCGAGTACTCCTGGCGTAGCTTCATGCGGATCTTCTCGATGATCGTCGCATCGAGCGTGGTCGCCGCCCGCAGCTTCACGAACAGCGGCATGAAGAACTTGCCACCCGGCAGATCGAGATTGACGATCAGGGAGTCCTCGACCTCCGGCAGCAGCGCGAGGGAGCGGTAGATCTCCGCCGTCCCGATCCGCACGCCATGACGATTGAGCGTCGCATCGGAGCGCCCGAGCACGAAGCAGCCGCCGCGCCGATTGATGCGAAAGAAATCCCCCTGACGCCACACGCCCGGATACTCGTCGAAATACGATTCCCGGTAGCGCTTGTAGTGGTCATCGCCCCAGAGAAAGACCGGCATCGAGGGCATGGGCTTGGTGATCACGAGCTCACCGACCTCGTCCACCACACTCTCACCGCGGTCGTTGAAGGCATAGGAGTCGACGCCGAGCAGGCGGCCCTGCATCTCGCCGGCATACACGGGCAGTACGGGCACCCCGCCGATGAACGCGGAGCAGATGTCCGTGCCGCCGCTGCCGTTCTGCACCCACATGTCCGTCTTCACGTTGTCGTAGAACCAGGCCATGACCTCGGGTGTCACCGGTGAGCCGGCGAGCATCACCGAGCGCAGCCGCGACAGGTCGAACTTCTCCCGCGGCGGTGCAACACCTGCCTTCTCGAGCAGCGCGACGTAGCCGGGGTTCGCCCCGATCATGCTCGCGCCCGAGTCCTGGTACATGCGCCAGAGTGCATCGGGCTCGGGATGCATGAGACTGCCGTCGTACAGGACCGGGGTGACGTTCGCGACGAGCGCGCTCGCCAGGAAATTCCACATCATCCACCCGGTGGTCGTGTAGAAGAACAGCCGCTCCTGCGGATGCATGTCCATCTGGAAATTGAGTGCCTTCAGCTGCTCGAGCAGGATGCCGCCGTGGCTGTGCACGATGGCCTTCGGCAAGCCGGTGGTGCCTGAGGAGAACAGGATCCACAGCGGATGGGCGAAGGGCACCTGCTCGAATCGAATCCCGCTCGCAGGCACCGGCGGGTGGTTGAACAGATCGTCCCAGAACTGCGTGTGCGCGGAGAGTGGCTTGCGCTCGCTTGCGTGCAGGTAGGGCAGGCAGATGACGTGCTGCAATGAGTCGAGCTCCGCGATGATGCGCGTGAGCTCGTCCCGGCGGTCGAACGGCTTGCCTGCGTACTGATAGCCATCGACGCAGAACAGCACCTTCGGCGCGAGCTGGGTGAAGCGATCGAGCACCCCTCGAGTGCCGAAGTCCGGCCCGCAGCTCGTCCAGATCGCACCGATGCTGGTCGTTGCCAGCATCGCGATGACGGCGTGCGGGGTGTTGGGCAGATAGCCGGCGACGCGATCGCCGCGCTGCACACCGAGCTTGCGCAGCTGCGTCGCAAGAACGCGCACCCGACCGCCGAGCTCCTGCCAGCGACAGGCTGTCGAGCGCCGTCCGCTCATTCAGATACATGAGTGCCGTCGCGTTCGGCCGCTCATAACGCAACGCGTGCTGCGCGTAGTTGAGATGGGCGCCGGGGAACCAGTCTGCGCCGGGCATCTCGCGCCGGCCGAGCACGCTCGTGTAGGGCGTGGATGCCTCGACCGAGCAGTAGTCCCAGATCGAAGCCCAGAAGGCATCGAGGTCCTCGACCGACCAGCGCTGCAGCTGGTGATAGTCGGCGAAGCGCAGATCGCGCTTCTCGCGCAGCCAGCGCATGTACGTCGTCAAATTCGAGCGCGCCACCCACTCGGGGCTCGGCGTCCAAAGTAAATCGCCTTCTGCGGTCATGCCGGCCTTCGTCCGTCCGTCAGTCGTTCCTCGCCGCGTACCGGGGGCCGCACGAGCCACAGCGCCACTGCTCCGATGAAGCACCATCCGGCCAGAGAATAAAATGCAGGCGCGTAGCTGCCCAGCCTGTCGTACAGCCTGCCCCCGATGACGGGACCGAAGAAGCTGACGGCGGTATTGAGCGCCGCGGCCACCCCCGCGGCGGCGGCAAACGCTCGCGTACCGTAGTAATTGCTGAGCACGGCCATCATGCACACGAGCGCACCGCCGAAACCGAAGCCGATGCACACGGCACAGAGATAAAGGCTCGCTGCGCTGCGGGCATCGACGACGAGCATCAGGCCGAGACCGAGCGCGACGGTCGCGATGGCCCAGATATAGCGCGGATCGAACCGGTCGCCGAATGAGGCGAGCGCGACCTTGCCAAGGAGCGTGGACCCCGTCATGACACTCACCGCAGCCGCACGTTCGGTCGCCGAGTGTCCGAGGTCGCTCAAATGCAGCCAGCCCTCGGCCAGCATGAGGGTGTATCCCGCGCTGCCTCCGCACAGTGCGAGCACCATGATCCAGAAGCGCCCCGAGCGCAGCACCTCCGGGAATGACCAGGATTCCGTGGTGATGAACCGCGGTGCAGGCAGCCGCGCCGCACCGCCGCCCGCGGCGGGCTCGGATATCCCATCAGGAACCTGACCGAGGTCCGCAGGGCGGTCGCGGATGAACACCGCCGCGATCACCGCCGCCAGCGTCGACAGCGCCGCCATCACCCACCAGCCGGCGCGCCAGTTGCCGCCGTACGCGGCCACGACGGGGTTGAGTACCCACTGGGCAGCGATGAACCCACCCACACCGCCCGCCGAATAGACGATGGCGAGGGCGAGCGCCCGGCGGCGCACGAACCATTGGGCAACGCCCGGCTGAATCCCGATCGGGCCGCCGGAGACGACGCCGAGCCCGATCAGGACGCCGCCGCAGATCACGGCGCTCTCGATGCCGTGCACGATCGTCGCCATGGCCACCGAGCCCACGACGAGCAGCAGGCTTCCGAGCACCACCGTGCGACGCACGCCGATGCGCGCGATGCACAGCGCGACGAGAGGCCCTGGCACACCCGACATGACCGTGTAGACCGCGTACGGCAAGCCTGCCGCCTCGCGCGAGAGGTGGAAGTCGGCCGCCATGTAGCCATTCATCACCGGCGCACCGTAGGCCGCGAAGGCAAGATTGATGAAGACGATCACCCAGAAGACGGCGACGAGCTTCCACCCGTAAAAGCCGGTGCCGGCCACTACACCCGCTCCAGGATCATCGCGATCCCCTGCCCCACGCCGATACACATCGTACACAGCGCATAGCGAGCCTTGATCGCGGCCAGTTGGGCGATCGCGGTCGTCGCCAGACGGGCCCCGGACATGCCAAGGGGATGTCCCAGCGCGATGGCGCCGCCGTTTGGGTTGACGTGCTCGCTGTCATCGGCGAGGCCGAGCTCGCGCAGTACCGCCAGGGCCTGGGATGCGAACGCTTCGTTGAGCTCGATCACGTTCATCTCGGCGAGCTCGAGCCCCGCGCGCGCCAGCACCTTGCGCGTCGCGGGCACGGGGCCCATGCCCATGATGCGCGGCTCGACCCCGGCCGTAGCCGCCGCGACGATGCGGGCACGAGGGGTCAACCGATGACGCGAGGCGGCCTGCTCCGAGGCGATCAGCACTGCACAGGCCCCATCGTTCACGCCCGAGGCGTTGCCTGCGGTGACGCTTCCCCCGGCGCGAAACGGCGCGGGAAGCTTGGCCAGCTGCTCGAGCGTCGTCTCGGGCCGCGGGTGCTCGTCGCGCAGCACCACAATCGGTGCCCCCTTGCGCTGTCGAATCTCGACCGGAATGAGCTCGGTCGCGAAGAAGCCGCGCGCGGCTGCCGCTGCGGTGCGCTGCTGGCTTCGCAGCGCGAAGCGATCCTGGTCCTCACGCGCAATGCCGAACTGCTGCGCGACGTTCTCACCGGTCTCGGGCATCGAGTCGACACCGAAGACCGCCTGCATCCGGGGATTGACGAAGCGCCAGCCGATCGTCGTGTCGAAGATCTGCGCCTGACGCGTGAAGGCCGCGTCGGCCTTGGGCATCACGAAGGGAGCGCGCGACATGGACTCGACGCCGCCCGCGATGATGAGCTCGGCTTCGCCCGCGCGGATGGAGCGGGCTGCCATCGCGATCGCATCCAGTCCCGAGCCGCAAAGACGATTAACCGTCGCGCCGGGCACACTCACCGGAAACCCGGCAAGCAGCACCGCCATGCGCGCGACGTTGCGGTTGTCCTCGCCCGCCTGATTGGCGCAGCCGAGCAATACTTCATCGACTGCGGCGACATCGAGGCTCGGGTTGCGTGCCGCAATCGCGGCCAGCGGGATGGCCCCCAGATCATCCGCGCGCACGCTCGCGAGCACCCCCCCGTAGCGCCCGATCGGCGTGCGGACTGCATCGCAAATGAAGGCTGCGCTCATGCCTGGCCCCGACGGCGCGCACCATCGCGCGGCTCGCGAGTATCGCATGAAGTAAAATGCGGCAGATGTTTGCTCAGCTTCCGCCCGCAACGCGGGCCATCCTGTTTCTGAACGTCGGTGTATTTCTGGCGCAGCTCGCGACGCGCCATGCACTCGATGAGCTCTTCGCGCTCATGCCGCTCGGGCCCGAGTTCCATGTCTGGCAGCTGCTGACCTACGCGTTCCTGCACGGAAGCTGGAGCCACATTTTCTTCAACATGCTCGCGCTCTTCATGTTCGGCGGGGCGCTCGAGCGTTTCTGGGGTCCACAGCGATTCGTCGTTTACTACCTGGCGTGCGTGCTCGCCGCGGGCCTCGTGCAGCTCGCGACGGAGGTTCTCTCAGGTGTCGGAGAGCCGACGATCGGCGCCTCGGGGGGCGTGTTCGGGCTGCTGCTCGCGTTCGCCCTGTACTTTCCGCGGCAGCGGATCATTCTGCTCTTTCCCCCGATTCCGATGCCCGCGTGGCTCTTCGTCACGCTCTATGGACTGCTCGAATTGTTTCTCGGCGTGAGCGGCTACGAGATGGGGGTCGCACACTTTGCACACCTGGGCGGCATGCTCGGTGGCGCGCTGGTCATTCTCTACTGGCGTGCTCGGGGAACCGAGCCGCGGCGCTACTGAACCAAGGCGCTTTCAGCCGCACTGGACCGCGGCGGGTGCCGCAAGCATCGCAGAACATGCGACCATGGAAGCGGCCGCGGCCGAAGATGCGTCCATCGCAAAGGGAGACCCAGTTACCGGCGCTCGTGACTTTGAGATCGCTCATCCGCACGTGCAGCGCGCAATCCGGATTGGAGCAGAATGGTGCCCCGTCATCGAGCGCCGCATCGACGAGCAGGACATCCTCCGGTAACCGGCCATCGCATCGATTGCGAGGCGAAAAGGCATCGCCCGTCATAACCCGCCCAGCTTGCCGCTACGCTCTGAACAACGCATGACAGGGGCGTTTCGATCCCGTGACGACAAGCGCGTCGAAAGGGCGTCATCGCTTTCGAGAAAGAAGATTAGATTTTGGATATAACTTGCTGTTTTTGGTTATTATCGCAAGCGAAGTGCCCGGCGTGCGTGATCGGGCATCGCGGCATCGTGCCAGTTCGCATGACATTCGACGTAATACCCGAGCGCGTGCGGGCTCGGCGGCGCACCGCGAAATCGACCGGCCTGCGAGGGCGGATGCGCACGATCGTGCTCGCCCTCTTCGGCCGTATGCGGCGGCCAGGAGTCCTTGCGTGCCGTCCACCACATCGTCGGAGCCTCCGCGAAAGTCGATCCAACCCCTCCTGTGCTGTAACGGCGCGAACGCCGACACCTTGAATTCAGATAGGGCAATTGACCAAAATCCGCGCCCGCATATGCCAAGTGCCTGCGGGAACTTTTTTACAAAGAACGTCCTCTAGACCGCCATCCTTATGATCAAGACCGAGCACCTGACGAAACGCTACGACTCCCTCACCGCCGTGGACGATGTCACCTTCGAGGTGCAGCCCGGGGAAGTGCTGGGATTTCTGGGACCGAACGGCGCGGGCAAGACCACCACCATGCGCATGCTGGCGGGCTTCGTGAGCCCGACCTCGGGTCGCGCAAGCATCTGCGGGCACGACATCGAAGAGGATGCGCTCGCGGCGAAAGCGAGCCTCGGCTACCTGCCCGAGGGCGCACCCGCGTACGGGGAGATGCCCGTGCAGGGCTTCCTCGAGTTCATCGCCGATCTGCGCGAGCTCGGCGAGCGGCGCCGCGCCCGGCTCGATTATGTCATCGCCCGACTGCAGCTCGAGTCGGTTCTCCATCAGACCATCGAGACCCTGTCGAAGGGATTTCGGCGCCGCGTGGGTCTCGCGCAGGCGATCCTGCACGATCCGCCGGTGCTGATTCTCGATGAGCCGACCGATGGGCTCGACCCGAATCAGAAGCACGAGGTGCGCACGCTCATCAACGAGATGGCGCGCAACAAGATCACGGTGATCTCGACCCACATCCTCGAGGAGGTCGACGCCGTGTGCACGCGCGCGATCATCATCGCCCGCGGGCGCATCGTCGCCGACGACACGCCCCAGGGTCTTGCCACCAAGTCGCGCTACTACAATGCCGTCACCGTGCGTCTCGAGAACTCGGGTCAGCTTGCCGCAACGCGTGCCCTCATCGCGGCTCTGCCCGGGGTCGCCGAGGTCGAGGTGAGCGAGCGCGAAGCGCGGCTCACGTGCCTGCCTCGGGCGGGCGCGACGATTCTGCCGGCACTGAGTGAGCTGGCGGCGAGCCAGGGCCTCAAGCTCAAGGAGCTGCACCTGGAGTCCGGTCGGCTCGACGAAGTATTCCGCAGCATCACGGTTTAGAAGGCGACGACATGCGCAACGTAGGCATCATCATGCGTCGCGAGCTCAGCGGCTACTTCGCAACGCCCCTCGCGTACATCTTCATACTCATATTCCTGGTGCTCGCGAACTGGTTCACCTTCTATCTCGGTGGCCTGTTCGAGCGCGGCCAGGCGGACCTCAATCCGTTCTTCAATTTTCATCCCTGGCTGTATCTGTTCCTGATCCCGGCACTGTCCATGCGGCTGTGGGCCGAGGAGCGCAAGAGCGGCAGCATTGAGCTTCTTATGACCCTGCCGGTGACTTTGTGGCAGGCGGTGCTCGGCAAATTCCTCGCCGCGTGGCTCTTCGCCGCGATCGCCCTCGCCCTCACCTTTCCGCTGTGGATCACGGTCAACTATCTTGGCGCACCCGACAACGGGGCGATTCTCGCCGCCTATGTGGGCAGTTTGCTGCTCGCGGCCGGCTTTCTCGCCATCGGCTCGTGCATGTCGGCGGTGACGCGCAATCAGGTCGTCGCCTTCATCCTGGGCGTCGTCGTCTGCTTCGTGTTCCTGCTGGCCGGGTTTCCGATGGTGCTCGATGCGTTTCGCGGCTGGGCGCCGCAGACGCTCGTCGATGGCATCGCATCGCTGTCGTTCCTGACGCATTACGAATCGATCGCAAAAGGCGTGATCGACTTTCGCGATCTGCTGTATTTCGGAATGCTGATCGCATATTTCCTGCTCGCCACCGTAGTCGTCCTTGACGTCCGCAAGGCCGAGTAGTCCGTAAAGGCCCTCTCCATGAACAAACGCTCGACTCTGGGTGGCGGCGCACTGATCGCGCTCGCACTCGTCTTCGCCGGCATCACCATCCTCGCGGGGTTCGCGCTGCGCGGCTGGCGGCTCGATCTCACGCAGAATCACCTGTATACGACCGCGCCCGGGACCGATCACATCCTCAAGGGATTGAAGGAGCCGATTAATCTGTATTTTTTCTTCAGCTCCGCGGCAGCCGACGACTATCCCCAGATCAAGACCTACGCAGGCCGGGTGCGCGATTTTCTCGATGAGCTCGCCGCCCGCTCCCACGGCAAGCTCGTGCTGCACGTGATTGATCCGCAGCCCTTCTCGGAGAACGAGGACCGCGCGAGCGAGCTCGGCGTGCATCCCGTGCCCACCGGCACGAGCGGCAAGCAGCTGTATTTCGGACTCGCCGGCACCAACTCGACCGACGGTCATGCCGCGATCGAGTTCTTCGACCCGAATAAGGAGCAGTTCCTGGAGTACGACGTGATGAAGGTCGTCTACCAGCTCGCCGACACGCACAAGCCGGTGGTCGGCTGGCTCTCCAGCCTGCCGATGGGCGGCGGCTTCGACCCCAGCTCCGGTCAGCCGCGCGAACCCTGGGTCGTGCTCGAGCAGGCGCAACAGCTGTTCAACGTGCACATGCTCGATGCGAATGTCTCGAAGATCGATGCCGATGTGAGCGTGCTGGTCCTCGTACACCCGAAGGAGCTGTCACCTGCAACCCAGTACGCCATCGATCAGTTCGCGCTGCGCGGCGGACATGTGCTCGCGTTCATTGATCCGCTCTCCGAGCAGGACACGGCGGGCGCAAATCCGCAGAACCCGATGGCCGCTGTCGGTGCGGACCGCTCCTCACACCTCGAGCCGCTGCTGTCAGCGTGGGGTGTCGACTTCGATCCCAAGCAGGTCGTGGGGGATGCCGAGCGCGCGCTCTCGGTGACCATGCGCGAAGGCCAGGGGCCGGTGCGGCACCTTGCGATCCTGGGGCTGGATACTTCGAGCTTCAATCACCAGGACGTGATCACGGCCGCTCTGTCGAGCGTCAACCTGGCCACCGCCGGCTACCTGAAGCCCAAGAAGGGTGCGACCGTCAAGTTCGAGCCTCTGTTGCAGTCGAGCAATCAGGCCGGCCTCATCCCGGTCGATCGCTTCACCATGCTGTTCGATCCATCGACGCTGCGGGACAACTTTCATCCGACCGGCGAGCGCTACACGCTGGCTGCGCGCGTGACGGGCAACGTGAAGTCGGCGTTCCCCAATGGACCGCCGGCCGGCGTACAACTGGCGGCTGGCGAGACACCGCTCAAGGCGTCGGCGAAACCGCTCGAGCTCGTCGTGGTCGCCGACACCGATCTGCTCGCGGATTTCCTGTGGGTGCGGGAGCAGAACCTCTTCGGCCAGCGTGTCGCGCAGCCGTGGGCCAACAATGGCGATCTGGTCTTCAACGCGCTCGACAATCTCGCAGGCAGCGATGATCTCATCAGCGTGCGCGGACGGGCCGCATATACCCGGCCATTCCGGCGCGTCGAGGCACTGCGCGCGAGCGCCGATGAGCGGTTCCGCGCGAAGGAGCAGGAGCTCGAGTCCCAGCTGCGCACGACCGAGGACAAACTGACCGCGCTGCAGGCACGCCGCAACGACCGCTCCGCGGTGATCCTGACGCCCGAGCAGGAGCAGGAGATCGAGCGCTTTCAGCAGGAGAAGCTCAAGATCCGCAAGGACTTGCGCAGCGTGCGCGCGGGCCTCGACGCGGACATCACCCACCTCGGCAGCACCATCAAGGTTCTGAACATCATTGTCGTGCCGCTGATCTTCGCGCTCGCGGCGCTCGCCATCGGATTGCACCGCAGGCGACGCACCCCGGCCGCACCGACGCGCGTCGCCGAGAAGACATCATGATGACACCGCGCCGCATTGGGATATTGCTCGTCGCCGGGCTCGTGTTGATTGGCCTTGCGCTGTGGATTTCCTCCCAGCGCCATCTCGAGCGCACGGTCGAGAGCGGCCAGAGTGTGTTGCCCACCCTCAAGAGCACGCTGAACAGCGTGACTGAGGTGCATCTGTCGAAGGGCGATGGAACCCACGCCACCTTGAAGAAGACCGCGCTGGACTGGATCGTCGCGGAGCGCGAGTTCCCGTCCGACTCGAGTCAGGTTCGCAAGCTTCTCCTCGATCTGTCGGACCTTCAGGTCGTTGAGAACAAGACCCGCGAGCCGGCGAGTTATCCGCAGATCGGTGTTCAGGATGTCACCTCCCCGCAGGCGACCGGTACACGGGTCGATGTGGTCGAGCCTGGGAAAACGTTGAGCCTCATCGTCGGCAAGACATCGGGCGCGAAGACGACGTTCGTTCGCGTCGTCGATACCCCGCAGAGCTTCCTGGCCTCACCGCAGCTCACGCCCGATGCCGACCCCCGTCGCTGGCTCGATCGCGCCCTCATCGACATCCCCGAGCAGCGCATCAAGGAAATTCACGTTCAGCCGGCCAGCGGGCCCGCCTACACCGTCACGCGCGCGAGCGCGCAGCAGACAGACTTCACGGTACCCGACCTTCCCAAGGGCCGTGAGCTCGCGAGCACCGCAGCAGCCAACGTCACCGCGAGCGGGCTTGCCGCCCTGTCGCTCGATGACGTGCGCAAGGCGAGCACGGAGAGCCGCGCCGCCAAGCCCGTCTCGCTGCCTGCATCGCCCCACAAGAGCGCAGCCGATGCGAAGGAGAGCCCCGGGCCCGCGCACGCGACGTTCCAGACATTCGATGGTCTGACGCTTGATCTGAGCGGTCACCAGGAAGGTGATCAACGCTTCATCGCACTCGCTGCCCAGGCGAGCTCCAAGGATCACGAGGACGAAGCCAAAGCGCTCAATGCACGCCTCGCGGGCTGGGAGTTCGAGATCCCGTCGTACAAGTACGACTCCCTCTTCAGGCCGCTGGATGATCTGCTGAAGAAGCTGCCCGAGCCGGCCAAGCCGGCTGCCAAGGGCAAGGGCGTGCCGCCGGCCGCTTCACCCAAGTAGGAGCCCGCGATGAACGAGCATATCGTCGTGCGTGAGATCGAACGGCCGGACCCTGCCGTCATCACCGCCCTCGGCCAGTACGGGGTCGCGACGGTCCACGAGGCGCAGGGCCGCTCTGGCCTCCTCGCCGCCTACATGCGCCCCATCTATTCGGGCGCCTCAGTGGCTGGACCCGCCGTCACCGTGCTCGTGCCGCCGGGGGACAACTGGATGATCCACGTGGCGGTTGAGGTCTGTCAGGCCGGCGATGTGCTGGTCGTCGCGCCGAGCTCACCTTGCAGCGACGGCTACTTCGGCGATCTGCTCGCCACCTCGCTGCAGGCCCGCGGCGTGCGTGCGCTCATCATCGATGCCGGCGTGCGCGATGTGGCGACGCTCACCGAAATGAAATTTCCGCTCTGGAGCAAGGCGATCTGGGCGCAAGGCACCGTCAAGGCGAGCCTGGGCTCGGTGAACGTGCCCGTGATCTGCGCCGGCCAGCGCATCGAGCCCGGCGATGCCATCGTGGCGGATGACGACGGCGTCGTGTGCGTCACCCGTACAGAATCACCAACGGTCGCCGAGGCTGCGAAGAAACGCGTCGCGAACGAGGAACAGAAGCGCAAGCGACTCGCGGCAGGCGAGCTGGGGCTCGATCTGTACGACATGCGCGGCAAGCTCGCCGCGCTCGGTCTCAAATACCGCTAGATTCGCTCGACGGGTGCGCCGGGCCCGGCGTCGCGATGCTTCCGCGACGCCCCACCTGCGCGTACAGGGTCTGCGTATCGAGGGCATCCTCCCACTTGGCGACCACGATCGTCGCGATACTGTTGCCGATCAGATTGACGAAGGTGAGCGCCTCGGCCATCAGCCGATGAATGCCGAGCACCAGGGCAATGCTCGCGACGGGAATCGTACCGACGGCACCCAGCGTAGCGGCGAGGACGATGAACGCCGCGCCGGCGACGCCCGCTGCGCCCTTGGAGGTGAGGAGCAGCACTGCAAGGAGCGCGAGCTGCCCACCGATGGGCAGTGGCGTATCGGTCGCCTGTGCCAGAAACACCACGACCATCGCCAGATACAGGCAAGTGCCATCCAGATTGAAGGAATAGCCCGTCGGTATGACCAGACCGACGACCGATTCCTCGCAGCCGAGCGCACGCAGCTTCTGAATGAGTCGCGGCAGCACCGTCTCCGTCGATGTGGTGGCGGCGACGATGACGATCTCATCGCGCAGATACTTCATGAGCCGCCACAGGCTGATCCCCGCCGCATAGGCAATCGTCCCCAGCACGACGAAAACGAAAAGCAGGCAGACTGCATAGAACTCGAGCAGCAGCCTGCCGAGTGAGAGCAGCGACGTGGCACCGAAGCGGCCCACGGTGAAGGCGATGGCACCGAAGGCGCCGAGCGGCGCAACCCACATCACGAAGCCGACCATGCGGAAGAACACCTGCGACAGCCGCTCGACCAGTGCGAGCAGCGCCGCGCCTTCCTTTCCAGCTTGCGCCAGCGCGAAGCCGAACAGCACGGCCACCAGCAGCACGGGCAGCACCTCGGGATGCGTGAACGCGCCGAGGAAGGTCGTGGGAATGATCTGCAGCAGATATTCGATGGCGCTCTGGTGCGCCGCCTGACTGGCGTAGTCGCTTACCGCGCGCGTGTCGAGCGCGTGCGGATCGACATGCATGCCCGCACCGGGTGCGAGCAGATTGGCGGCCAGGAGCGCAACGATGAGTGCGAGCGTCGTCACGATCTCGAAGTAAATGAGCGCCTTCACGGCGACGCGTCCCACACGGCGCATGTCCTGCATGGCCGCGATGCCGTGTACGACAGTACAGAAGATGACCGGAGCAATGAGCATGCGCACGAGCGCGATGAACGCATCGCCGAGCGGCTTCATCTGTGTGGCGAGATTGGGACGCATGTAGCCGAGCGCGATGCCAATGGCCGTTGCGATGAGAACTTGAACCCACAGTTGCCGCAGCAGCCGAAACAACGTTGAGCTCATTTCAGGTCGATCCTCGTCCCCGTGGCGCGCAGCACATCCTCGCGCGGTGGCCGCCACGGCGGCACATGGCGCGGGCAGTCAGCATGACCGGGAACCTCGATCTCCGCCATGCCGAGCCGGCCGCCCGCGCCACCGAAGCGCAGGTCGCCGAGGAGCCATTGCGCGCCGCGCTGTCTCGCCCAGGGCGCACGCGCAAAGCGCAGCAGTGCCGCGGCCGCGCAATCGCGGGCCGCGAGATTCGCGAGGCTCGAAGGAGCAAGCGCGATCTGGCCGCGCCAGGCGATCGCGCGCGTCGACTCGGCGGAGACCGCGACGAGGGGCGCCAGCGACGGCTCACCGAAGCCGCGACGCCGACAGGCGCTCGCCGGCACCCACGTCGGCGCGATGGACACCGTCGCCTCACGCAGCACGAAGCTTCCACGTTCGAGCTGCATGAGAATCAGCTGCCAGCACACAGGATCCTCCGCCATGGGCGTAAGGGCATGATCAAGGAGAGTCGCATCGGGGAAATCTCGCGCCGCCAGTGCCTCGACCCGGCGCGCCGCGACATGACTTGCAGCGAAGAAAACGCCGGTCGTCGCGAGCCAGACCAGAATCGACACCGTCAGGGCCACTCGCGGCGAACCGCGACGGCCGAGCCACAGAAGTGCGAGCGTGAGGGCGCAAAGAAATGCCGCGTTGAACGGCCGCACGAGTCCCGATGCCACACTCAGCGCGACAGCTGTGGCGAGAACCAACGCGACCAAAGCGCGCGCCGTCCTCGAGCGCAGCAGAAAGACGAGTGGCGCGCACGCTGCCCACAGGAGCGGCTCCACGATGAGAACCGCATCCCCGTAGACCCAGCGCTCATCGAACGGCCAGAAGGGATGCACACCGTAGCTGTTGGTGAAGTCCATGGCGACGTGCAGCAGTGGCGCCAGGAATGCGACTCCCGCGAGCAGGCCCTGATCCGCCGGACTCGCCTCATAACCGCGCCATCGCAGCACGAGCCTGCACATGAGATAGCACACCGCGCCGATGATGAGCGCGCCGAGGAGGGTATGGGTGTAGCCGCGATGCTCGAGGAGATAGTCGAGCTTGTTGCCGCTGAGCCAGGAATACACCAGATCCGCATCGGGCAGATTGCTGCCGACCGCCATGAGCGTGACGATCGCACCACGCCGCACGGGCGCGTTCGGTAACGCGCGCGCCTGCGTGCCGCGGTTGATCGACTCGCCCACGAGCACGCCAATGAGGGTGTGGGTTACGTTGTCCAGCGCAGTCAGCCGCCGAAAGGCGGCGGCAGCGGCAAGCCGAGCTGGGACTGGCCGCGAAGGCCCGGAAAGAGCGGCTGCGACTGGATGTGAATGCGATACATCTGCACGTCGCGAAAGTAGCGCTGCAATCGCTGACCACGCTTGCTGACGGATGCGCCGGCCGCTCGAAACAGCATCTCGACCGCATCGCAGGCGGCACGGCAGCCCTCTCGCGACAGGCTCCAGACCCGCAGGGTATCCGCCGCCGTGACGGGTTTGCCCTCTTGGCCCCAGCGCTCGCACTGCTCCGCATACAGCCGGGTGGCCGCAAGCGTAAGTGCCTCCGCGGCGTCGGCGCGGCTCAGCGCCTCACCGAGCGTGATCTGGTTGTTCGGATCGTGCATGCGCACGGTTTTGGGGTCGAAGAGCATTCGCTTCGTCCTGAGGATGTGCTCGTACTCATCGAGCGCTGCTCGCGCCGCCCCGGTGAGGATGGCGCCGAACTCGCAGCTGAACCAGCCGAGGAGCACCCCGAGGTACATCGGATTGCCGTGCAGGCGCGTGCCGGGAGTGCCCTGCGGGGAGTGCTCGGATGACATCATGACGTTTGCGGGAATGATGTAATGATCCGGCACGAAGACATCCTTCAGCTCAACGCTGTTGGAGCCGCTCGCCTGCATCCCCATGCCTTCATCACCGCCCCAATCGGGCAGGATGGTGAAATCCGATCGCGGCACCACGAAGTACACCATCGAAGGTTTCCCGGTCGGGCCCGGGATGACGCCCGCACCCATGAAATGCGTGCACACCGGGATGCCGGACGCGAACGGGAACACGCCGCTTACTCGATAGCCGCCCTCGACTCGCTGATACGTGCCCGCGGGACCTGCCGTCATGGCCGAGCGGAAGTCGCCGTTCGCGCCGAAGAGCTCGCGCTGCGCCTGCTGCGGCCAGTGCGCTGCCAGAACGAAGCCGTGGGAGGCGGCGAGCGTGAAGCACCAGCCGGCGGCCGGATGGCCGTGCGAGAGCTCCATCACCGCGCGGATGAAGGTCTCGAAGCTGAATTCATAGCCGCCGAAGAGGCGCGGCTGCAGGATGCGATAGAACCCGCCCTCGAGCAGAGCCTCGTGGAGGGCATCGGAGTAATAGCCGCGCTGGTCGCTTGCCTCCTGCTGTGCGTACAGCAGCGGCCGCAGAGCGTGCGCGCGCTCGAGCAGCTTCGCCGGGGTGAGTCCCGGCTCAGGTTGCGGCAGTGAGTGCGGCAAGTCGCCTCGCCAGCCGCGGATACACTCGAGCAGCGTTGCCTTCGAAGATCTTCCGGCGGTCGGACTCGGAAAGCGGCAGCGCATCGAGGTAGCGCTTGGTGTCGTCGAAGTAATGCCCGGTGCGTGCATCGATCCCCCGAACCGCACCGACCATCTCCGAGCCAAACAGAATATTGTCGACCGGCACCACCTTGAGCAGCAGCTCGATGCCCGGCAGGTGGTAGACGCACGTGTCGAAGAACACGTTGCCGAGCAGGAGCTCCTCGAGCGGCGGCCGCTTCATGTCCTGCGCAAGTCCCCGGTAGCGTCCCCAGTGAAACGGCACCGCGCCGCCGCCGTGCGGAATGATGAACTTGCAGCGTCGGAAAATCCTTGAACAGGTCGCTCGTCAGAAATTGCATGAACGCCGTCGTGTCGGCATTGATGTAATGGGCACCGGTGGCGTGGAAGTTGGGATTGCAGGAGGCGCTGACATGCACCATGGCAGGCACCTCGAGCTCCACCATCTTCTCATAGAGCGGGTACCAGTACCGGTCGGTGAGCGGGGGCGAGTTCCAGTGGCCGCCGGATGGATCCGGATTGAGGTTGCAACCGATGAAGCCGAGCTCGTTCACGCAGCGCTCGAGCTCGGCAATGCTGTGTGCGGGTGGCACACCCGGTGACTGCGGCAACTGGCACACGCCGACGAAGTTTGCGGGGAACAACGTGCAGACGCGATAGATCAGATCATTGCACGCGCGCGTCCAGTGCTGGCTCGTGGTCTCGTTGCCGATGTGGTGAGACATGGCCGAAGCACGCGGGGAGAAGATCGTGAGATCGGTACCGCGATCCCGCTGCAGCTTCAGCTGCGCGTTCTCCAGGCTGTCGCGAATCTCATCGTCCGTGATGTGGAGTCGCGCCGGCGCGGGCACGTGTCCCGGAATCTTCAGGCCCGCGATCTGGCTGTCACGGTACTCCTGCAGCGCCTTGGGCGCGGTCGTGTAATGACCGTGGCAGTCGATGATCATCAGGATTCCTCGAGAGAGCGCTCGAGGCGATCGAGCGTCCGCATCGCGGGCAGCACCTGCGCACGCTGGCATTGGGCTCACGCTTCTCCTGGATGGCGCGGAAGAACTCGCGGTCCTGCAGCTCGATGCCATTCATCGAGACGTCCACCTTCGAGACATCGATGGGCTTCTGATTGCCGTCGACCAGCTCGTCGTAGCGGGCAATGTAGGTGCCGTTGTCGCAGATGTAACGGAAGAAGGTCCCCAGCGGCCCATCGTTGTTGAACGACAGCGACAGGGTGCAGATCGCACCCGAGGGCACCTTCATGCCGATGCTCATGTCCATGGCGATGCCGAGCTGCGGATGCATCGGTCCCTGCAGCGCGTAGCAGCGCGAGACCGTCTGGCCGGTCTGGTACTGAAACAGGTCGACCGTGTGGCAGGCGTGGTGCCACAGCAGATGGTCGGTCCAGCTGCGCGGCTTGCCGAGCGCATTCATGTTGGTGCGCCGGAAGAAATAGGTCTGCACGTCCATCTGCAGCACCTTGAGCTCGCCCGGCCTGGATGCGCTTGTGGATCCACTGGTGGCTCGGATTGAAGCGGCGCGTATGTCCCGCCATGGCGATCAGACCCGTCTCCTGTCTGCACGCGCCAGCACCCGCTCGGCATCGGCGAGGTTGTCGGCCATCGGGATCTCGACCTGCACGTGCTTGCCGGCCCGCAGGCACTGCATCGCTCTGGGCGGCATGCATCTGAGTGGGCGTGGCGAGAATCGCGGCTTCGACTCCGGGCTGCGCCAGAGCTTTCGCCGAGATCGGTCGTCCAGTGCGGGAATGGCGTACTTGCGCGCCACCTCCGCCGTGGAGTCCGGGCTGCCGCCGGCGAGCGAGGCGACTTCGATGCCGCTCGATCTTCTGAATGGCCTCGATGTGCTTGATGCCGAAAGCGCCCTGTCCGGCGACTACGATCTTCATGGAAACTCCTGCCCTAGGCGGCCGCCCTCGAACCGCCGGCCCGCCTCACGAACGTCTCGTTCTCGAGGATGATGTGGCCCAGCGCCGTGTTCGAAGCCGGCACGTGATAGAAGCGGTAGACCTCGCGCACGTTCTCGTTCGAGGGCACCGCGCATCGATCAGCCACATGACCAGCTCGATGCCTTCGGAGCCGGCCTCGCGCACGTACTCCAGGTGCGGCGATGCGTGGTCAGCGCCGACCGGATCCTTGGTCGAGGTTGTCCAGGAAGCGGGTGTCCAACTCCGCGGTTGATGAGTCCCGCCCGCGTGCCCTGCAGCTGGTGCGACATGCCGCCGGTGCCGAACATCACGACGCGCAGATCCTCGCGGATAGGACTCGACGGCCTTGCGGATCGCCTTGCCGAAATGAAGCAGCGGTTGCCCGTCGGCGGCGGATACTGCACGACGTTGACCGCCAGCGGGATGACCTTGCACGGCCACGCCGCGGGCTTGTCCCGAACATGCAGGGACAGCGGCACGGTCAGGCCGTGATCGACGTCCATCTTGTTGACGATCGTCAGATCGAACTCATCAGGATCACCGACTGCGCGATGTGGCAGGCGAAATCCGGATGTCCCTTCACCACCGGCACCGGCCGCGGGCCCCAGCCCTCGTCGGCCGGCGGAAACTCATCGGCGCAGCCCAGGCGAACGTCGGGATCAGTCGATCGAGAATGCCGAGGCGTGATCGTTGTAGATCGAGGATGATCACGTCGGGCTTGTGCTTCGGCGATCCATTTGCTTCGAGAACTCAAAGCCCTTGAAGACCGGCGCCCAGTATGGCGTCTGCGTGCTTGCCGAGATCGATGGCCGCACCGATCGCCGGCACGTGGGAGGTGGTTGACGCCGGCGATGATTCTTAGCCACGGCGTCTCGGCTTCGACGCCGGTGCCTCGTTGGACTTGCTGCGGTTACCCTCGGATCGGGCGGCCGCCCGCGAGCATCATCTCGGCGTATTCCTCCTGGGTGGCATGCCGGTCATCGCGCGGCGACGTGCTGGAACGAAAGCCGTCGGTGGAGAAGAGCTTGGCGAGAAAATAGATGTTGCCGCCGAGCTCGATCATCCGGCTCCAGTCGCGCTTGAGGACCGCGTCGCGCTGCTCTCGGCGTCATCGCAAACTTCTGCAGGTACGCCGCTTCGTTGGCTTTGAACTCCTCGCGGTTCTCGGCCTTCATCAGCGACATGCAGAACATGTTCAGGTGATAGCCCTGGCGCGAGCGCTCGGCGTTGAACACCATGGTGCCCGGGATGTCCTCGAATTCGTCGAGGTACGGTGACAGATGCTTGTCGGACATTAGCCTTCCTTCAAGCCTTGAAAACTGATACAGGCGGTGCGGATTGTCGACCAGGATCTGGCGCTGCAGCGCAGGCTCCGGCGCCATCAGCGGAATCGAGATCGACCAGATCGCCGTCATTGGGCATGTGCTTGGCGATGTTCGGATGCGGCCAGTCGGTCCCCCACAGGATCCGCTCGGGCGCGGCCTCGATCAGCGCGCGCGCGAAAGGCACCGCGTCCGTGAACGGCGGCCCGGCGCTCGAGATGCGCTCGGCAGCCGCTGATCTTGACCCAGCAGCGCTCGTTGCTGCGAGCACAGCTCGAGCAGCCTGCGGAACGGCTCCTGCTCGAGCCCCGCCTTGGTCGGCACGCGGCCCATGTGATCGATGATGAACGGCACCGGCAGCGTCGCGCAGCAGATGCGCGTGCTCGACCAGATCGCCGGCATCGAAATGCAGGTCGACGTGCCAGCCCAGCGGGCGGATGCGCGCGATGATGCGGTGGAACTCGCCCATGTCGGGCATGCCGCCCAGATGCTTCACGAAGTTGAAGCGCACGCCGCGAAAGCCGCCGGCATGCAGCGGCTCGAAGTCCCGCTCGCGTGAAGCTGTCGTCGGCGTTGGCCACGCCGCGGTACTGGCCGCCGCTTTGCGCGATCGCATCGAGGATGACCCGTGTTGTCGCGTGCCGTGGCAGCTGGCATTGACCAGCACCGCGCGCGTCGAGCCCGAGCATCGCCTGCAGCTCGCGGAAGCGCTCGCAGCGGCGCATCCGGCGGCGTGTAGGTGCGATCCGGCGCGTACGGATATCGGTCGCCGGGACCGAAAATATGGCAGTGCGCATCGCACGCGCCCGGCGGCGGGCGAAACTTGGGCTTGTGGGTGTTCGGATCGGGGGCCTTGCAGGTCGGAATCATCGTGGCTGCTGCGGGAAGCGGTCGCTCTCGGGTTATGTTGGCTCCATCGTACACAATCGCGAGGAATCCCCATGACAGCACGGCCGGCCGCAGAGCCTCGACGCAGACACAGCGCCATCGCGCATCGGATTTCGCGCATCCTCATCGACGGCGAGACTGGTGCGCGGCCGCGAATGGTTTGACGTGATCGAATCCGGCGACGGGACGGGTCTTCGCGCGATGCGCCGGCCGCCGGGCGCGCAGGAGCTCGACCGCGCGGTGGCGGCCGCGCAGCCGCGCATTCGTGGCGCTGGCGCGAAACCTCCGTGCGCGCGAGCGGCGCGCAGCCGATCGGCCGCATGGCACAGATACTGCGCGACAATCAGGCCGAGCTCGCCGAGCTTCTGACGCGCGAGCAGGGCAAACCCTGGCACAGGCGCGCGATGAGATCGGGCGCGCCGCCACACAGTCCGAGGAATGGCGCAGATCGCCGATCGCAGATGAAATCCTGGCGCAGGATGCGCGAGCGCCGCATCGAGCTGCAGCTACTACCCGCTTGGCGTCGTCGGCATCATCACGCCCTGGAATGCGCCGATCAATCTCGCCGCAGGTCCGCTGGTCCGGCGCTGTACACCGGCAATACGGTGGTGTTGAAGCCCTCGCCGTACACACCGCTGCGCACCTTGAAGGTCGGTGAGCTGTTGCGCGACTGTGTTTCCGCCCGGCGTGGTCAATGTGCTCGCCGGCGGCGACGAGCTCGGCGAGTGGATGTGCGAGCACCCGGGGATTTCGACAAAATCTCCTTTACCGGCTCGGTCGCGACCGGCAAGCAGCGTCATGGCGAGCGCCGCCGGCACGCTCAAGCGCCTCACGCTCGAGCTCGGGGGCAACGATGCCGCCATCGTGCTGGATGATGTGGACCCGCAGAAGATCGCACCGAAGCTGTTCTTCGCCGCGTTCGTCAACAGCGGCCAGGTCTGCATGGCGATCAAGCGGATCTACGCGCACGAGAGAATCTACGGGGCACTGTGCGAGGCGCTCGCGCAGGAAGCGCGCAAAGCGCGGCTCGGTAGCGGGCTTGATGCCGAGCACCCAGCTCGGCCCCATTCAGAACAAGGAGCAGTACGAGCGGGTCTCGGAGCATTCTCGCGGACACTCGCGCGCGCGGTGCGCGCATTCTGGCGGGAGGCGAGCTGCCCGATGGGCCCGGCTACTTCTTCCCACCGACGATCGTCGCCGATATCGACGAGCACAGTCGCCTGGTGCAGGAGGAGCAGTTCGGCCCCATCGTTCCGATCCTTAAATTCAACGATATCGAGGATGCGCTAGCCCGCGCGAATGCGACGCGCTACGGCCTGTCGGGCTCGGTATGGAGCGCAGATCCCGAGCGCGCCGCGACGATCGCAGCGCGCCTGGAAGTAGGTACGGCCTGGGTGAACCAGCACCGTGCCACCTCTGCGACCGTGCCGTTCGGCGGCGCCAAGGAGTCAGGCATCGGCCGGCAGTACTCGGTGCTCGGGCTGAAGTCCTATCTGGAGCCGCGCGTCATCAGCGTGCTCAAGCAGCCGCTCTAGATCTAGAGTCCCTGCCCCTGCCCTGCCTAGCGTGCCCTCGCGAGCAGGATGACCGTGATGGTGGCGAGCAGCAGCGTCGGCAGCCACGCGAGCAGCACCGGGTTCAAGCTGAAGACGATCGTTCCGCTTTCGATCAATCGCTGCAGCAGAAAGAAGGCGATGCCCAGAGCAAGGCCCACCATCATGCGCGCGCCGGTGCCGGCCGAGCGTAAGGCTCCGAGGACGAAGGGAATGGCGAGCAGCACGGTGAAGGCGATCGCGATGGTGCGGGCGATGCGCGACCAGAATGCGAAGACGAAGGGACGCGGATCGAGCGCGTTCGCACGGTAGTAGCTGATGACGGTCCACAGCGCACGCACGCCCAGCTGCTCCGGCGTGGCAGTCGCGAGCGCAAGAAATCCGGCGCCGACGTTCGACTCGAGTGTGCGCGTCGGGGCTGAGCTTGCCAGCACGCGCTCGGGAGTGAAGCGCGACTCGGTGTAGCCCGAGAGGCTCCATTCGCGCTTGCCGGTCGCCGTGGCGCGGGCGGCGCGCCCGATGGCGAGGAGCCGGTGATCCGGTGAGAGCTCGAACACGAGCATGCCGCCGAACTGCCGAGTGCTCGCAAGCTGCTGCACGTTCAGTATGACGTCCCGGTCGCGCACCCAGGCCGCACCGGCGCCAAAGGTCACGTTGGAGAAGCGGTCGAAGGCTTTGTCGCGCTGCGCGGCCTCGACGAGCGGCGGCGCCAGGAGCTCACCGAGAATGATCTCGGCCGCCAGCAGTATGAATGCAGCGATGAGGGCTGAGCCTGCGATGCGCACCACCGAAACGCCGGAGGCGCGCAGCACCGTGAGCTCGCTGCCGCGCGCGAGAGTCCCAAGACCGAGCAGCGCACCGATGAGAGCGGCGATTGGCAGCAGATCCCAGGCCTGCGCCGGCAGATTGAGCACGGAGAACCAGAAGGCGCTGAGCGTCGTGTAGTGCCCGGAGCCCACATCGTCCTGCTCGCCGATGAAGGTGAAAAGAACCGCGAGTGTCATGAGCACGGCCATGACGAGCGCGGTCGCCCCCAGGATGGCGCGCACGATATAGCGATCGATGAGGGTCATGCCGCATGCTCCGTGTGACGCAGCCGGGCGACCCAGCCGGGGCCGAGCACCATGAGGATCACGAGCACGATGATCACGGCATGTATCCACCACAAGCCGAGCGCGGCCGGCAGCTTGCCGCGCTCGATCCAGATCCTCCCGGCCGAGATCAGATTCGAATACACCAGATACAGGAGCGCCACGGCCCAGACGCGTCCATAGCGGCCCTGACGCGGTCGCAGCCGACTGAGCGGCACCGCGACCATCGTGAGCACGATGCACATCGTCGGCAGCGCGAGCCGCCATTGCAGCTCTGCCTGCTTGTGCAGATCCGGGGTGCGCAGCAGCGCACTCGTTGGGGCGGCATCGAGATCAGCAATCTCATCCGAGATGCGCGGCACCTCAACCGGGATCGTATGCTCCGCGAAGCGCATGATGCGAAAGCGTGCGGTCCCCGGTGTCCCCTCGAAACGCTCGCCGTCATAGAGCGTGATCGTCACGGAGGAGCCGTCGGGTGCGACCACGTGACGCGCGCGCCGCGCGAGAGCCACCTCGACTCGCCCGGCGTGGCTGCGCTCGACGAACACGTTCGCGAGCGTGCCGTCGGAGCCAGCGCTCTGCGCATAGACGACCGCGGTTCCACCGCTGAACGTGCTGAACCGCCCTGGCGCCACGGGCGCCAATTGCCCGGCGCGCAATGCGGCGCTGCGCAGGTTCAGAATCTGCAACATGGCAGAGGGGGCGACATCAAGCGACAGCCAGGCGAGCAGTGCGGTCACGACGATCGCAAGCAGTCCGACCGGAACGTAGATGCGCGCCGGTCCCACGCCGCAGGCCAGTGCGGCGGTCATTTCGCTGTCGTGATACAGCCGCCCGAAGGCGAGCACGACCCCCAGAAGCAGCCCGATCGGGATCAGAATGCTCAGGTTGTGCAGGGCGCCCAGGCCCATCAGCTCGAGCACCATGCTGCGGGGGTAGTGGTTGTCGGCCGCCCGGCTCAGGACGCGGGCGACCTCGTTGGTCAGGAGGATGACGAGCAGGACCGTCGTGATGACCAGCCAGCTCGTGACGATTTCACGCAGTAGGTAACGATCGAGAATCCGCCCCAAAAGCGCCACCCGGCCGAATTCGGTTAGACTTCCGCGCCCGGGACGGGACGCGAAGTCTAAGGTAGCACGAGGCGGCGACGCAGGAGATCGGAATGCAGTTGGACCTTTGGTCGAAGGGGCTCCCGGCGCTCAGCGTCGACTGTGTCGTCGCGGGCGTTTTCGATGAGTACGAGCTCGCCTCGGAAACGCGCGCGCTCGATGCCGCCGCGGCGGGCCGGATCAAGGCCATCGTCGCGCGTGGCGATTTCGCCGGCCGCATGGGCGAGACGCTGTTGCTCACCGAGGTTCCCGGCGTCAAGGCCGGCCGGATTCTGCTGACCGGGCTCGGCCCCGCGCGCAGCTTCACACGCAAGGCCTGGCGGCGCGCGTACGCAGCAGCGATTGCAGCGCTCGCCCGCACGCGGATCAAGAGCGCCGCCATCGCCATCGAGCGGCCGGCGGCACGTGAGCTCGATGACTACTACTTCGGCCGCGCCATCGCTGAGATCGCCGGCAGCACGCTCTATCGGATCAACGATCTGAAAACGGGCAAGAGCCCGCCACTGCCGGTGCTCGAGCGCCTGGTGGCAGGTCCGGTTCGATCGAGCGCCGCGGCGACGGCCCGGCGCGGCTTTGCCCATGGCAATGCCGTCGCGGCGGCCATGACCGCGCAGCGCGACCTCGCCAATTTGCCTGGCAATGTGTGCACGCCGATCTATCTGGCGGATCGCGCCCGCGCAATGGCCAAGAAGTACGGCGCCCTGCGCGTGAAGGTGCTCGATGAGGCCGGCATCCGGCGCGAGAAGATGGGTTGCTTCCTGGCCGTGACTCAGGGCAGCGCGCAGCCGCCGCGCTTCATCGTCCTGGACTACCGCGGTGCCAAGCAGCGCAGCGGCGCGCCCGTGGTGCTGGTGGGCAAGGGCATCACCTTCGATACCGGCGGCATCTCGCTCAAGGACCCGGCCGCGCATGGACGAGATGAAGTTCGACATGAGTGGCGCGGCTGCTGTCCTCGCCGCGATCACCTTCGCGGCCGAAGCGACCTTGCCGCTGCGCGTCGTCGGTCTCGTCGCCAGCCTGCGAGAACATGCCGGGCGGCCGCGCCATCAAGCCCGGCGACATCGTCACGAGCGCCTCCGGACAGACGGTGGAGATTCTCAACACCGACGCCGAGGGCCGGCTGATTCTGTGCGATGCGCTGCACTATGCCCGCCGCTTCGAGCCCTCGGTCGTGGTCGACATCGCCACCCTCACCGGCGCCTGCGTCGTCGCGCTGGGCGCGCATCACACGGGCGTGATGAGCAACGACGATGCGCTCGCGCGCGATCTGGTCGCTGCCGGCGTGCGCGCCGATGACCGCGCCTGGCAGCTGCCGCTCACCGAGGAGTACGGCGAGCAGCTCAAAAGCAATTTCGCCGACTTCGCCAACATCGGCGGGCGCGAGGGCGGCGCGATCACCGCGGCGGCATTCCTGGCGAAGTTCACTCAGGGACTGAAGTGGGCGCATCTCGACATCGCCGGCACTGCCTACCATGGCGGCGCTCAGAAGGGCAGCACCGGCCGCCCCACCCCGCTTCTATCCGAGTTCCTGGTCCAGCGCACGCGGCGGTCCTGACCGGCATCGGCTTCGAAGCCCGTGTCGCAGGCGGCGCCAAACGTCACGTTCTATGTCCTCGCCGAGGCCTCCGATGCGGCGCGGCTCAAGCTCGCCTGTCGCATCGTCGACAAGGCGTACCGCGCATCACAGAACGTGCTCATCCGGCACACCGACCCGCGCGAGCTCGCCCAGCTCGATGAGCTCTTGTGGACGAGTGGCGATGACCGCAGCTTCATTCCACATGAGCTCGCGAGCGCGGCCCCGCGTGCGAAGCTCCGGTGCTCCTCACGAGCGGTGCCGTTCCCGAAGGTGCGATCGACGTGCTCATCAATCTGGCGAGCCAGGTGCCCGAGTGCGCGGCCCAGGCCGCACGGATCGTCGAGATCATCGACGGGGACGCAGCACGCCGCGAGTCGGGTCGCTAGCGCTTCAAGGTTTATCGCGAACGCGGACTCGCACCCGATCTCGCACAACGTGGGGGCGGACTCAGCCGGCCCGGCTATCAGATTGCTGATGGACAAAGTCTATGCGCCGCAGGAGATCGAGCGGCGAATCTACGAACGCTGGGAGGCTCACGGCTGGTTTGCCGCGCGGGGCAGCGGGCACGCCCTATTGCATCGTCATTCCGCCGCCAAACGTCACGGGCACGTTGCACATGGGCCACGCGTTTCAGCACACGCTTGATGGATGCGCTCACCCGCTATCACCGCATGCGCGGCGATGCGGCGCTGTGGCAGCCGGGCACCGACCACGCGGGTATCGCGACGCAGATGGTGGTGGAGCGCCAGCTCGAAGCGGCCGGTCTGCAAGCGCAGTGATCTCACCGCGCGAACACTTCGTGCAACGCGTCTGGCACTGGAAGGAGCAATCCGGCGGCACGATCGCCTCGCAGATGCGCCGCCTGGGCGATTCGGTCGACTGGACGCGCGAGCGCTTCACCATGGATCCGGGCCTGTCCGCGGCCGTCATCGAGGCGTTCGTGCGCCTGCACGAGGATGGCCTCATCTACCGCGGCAAGCGTCTGGTCAACTGGGATCCGGTGCTGCTCACGGCGCTCTCGGATCTCGAGGTCCAGAACGACGAGGAGGATGGCCAGCTCTGGCACCTGCGCTATCCACTCGAAGCGCGGCGGCTATGTCGTCGTTGCGACGACCCGCCCCGAAACCCTGCTCGGCGATACGGCGGTGGCCGTCAACCCGAGCGATGAGCGCTACCAGCACCTGATCGGCGCCAGAGTGCGTTTGCCGCTGGCCGACCGGCTGATTCCGGTCATCGCGGACGACTACGTGGATGCAGCCTTCGGCTCGGGCTGCGTGAAAATCACCCCGGCGCATGATTTCAACGACTACGAGGTCGGACTGCGACACGAGCTTGCGCAGATCAACATCCTCACCCCGCGCGCGGCCCTCAACGAGAATGTGCCGGCGCGCTTTCGTCGGCCTCGATCGCTTCGTGGCGCGCGAGCGGATCGTGGCCGAGCTCGAGGCCGCAGGGGCTCCTCGAGCGCATCGAGAAGCACCGGCACTCCGTGCCCCGCGGCGATCGCAGCGGGGCGATGCTCGAACCGTACCTCACCGACCAATGGTACGTGCAGCATCGCGCCACTTGCGGCGCCGGCGGTGCAGGCGATCGAGTCGGGGCGCACGCGCTTCATCCCCGAGAACTGGTCGAAGACCTACTTCGAGTGGATGCGCAACATCCACGACTGGTGCATCAGCCGACAGCTGTGGTGGGGGCATCGCATCCCGGCCTGGTATGACGCTGCAGGGCAACGTTTACGTCGGCCGCAGTGAGAGCGAGGTGCGCGCACGTCATCGGCTTTCGGCGCGACACCCCTTTGCGCCAGGACGAGGACGTGCTCGATACCTGGTTCTCCTCGGCGCTATGGCCATTCTCAACGCTCGGCTGGCCGCAGCGCACGACCGAGCTTGAGCGTTTCTATCCGACGAACGTGCTCGTCACAGGCTTCGACATCATCTTCTTCTGGGTGGCACGGATGATGATGTTCGGGCTCGAAGTTCATGCAGGAAGTGCCCTTCCGCGACGTGTACATCACCGGACTCATCCTCGATGAGCACGGCGAGAAGATGTCGAAGTCGAAGGGCAATGTCATCGACCCTCTCGACATCGTCGACGGCATCGATCTCGCCTCCCTCATCGCCAAGCGTACGAGCGGCCTGATGCAGCCACAGCTCGCGCCGAGCATCGAGAAGCACACCCGCCGGCAATTTCCGTCCGGCATCGCACCTCACGGCACGGATGCGCTGCGCTTCACCTTCGCGGCGCTCGCGACGCCCACCCGCGAGATTCGTTTCGATCTGTCGCGCGTCGAGGGCTATCGCAAGTTCTGCAACAAGCTGTGGAACGCGGCGCGCTTCGTGCTCGGCAGGGTTGCGCCGATGGTCAGGCTGCAGCGCAGCCGGCCGATACAGCCACAGCCACACACAAGGAGGCCTCGATACCGGACCGGTGGATTCGCTCGCGCTTCGGCCGCATGCTCGCCACGATCGAGTCAGGCATGCAGAGCTATCGCTTCGACTTCGTGGCGACGGCGCTTTACGAGTTCACCTGGTACGAGTTGTGCGACTGGTACATCGAGTTCTCGCAAGTCGCTCTTGAAGAGCGAGTCCGGTCGGCGGTGCGTGCCGCCACCTGGCGCACGCTGCTCGAGATGCTCGAGGCCCTGCAGCGCGCGCTGCATCCATTGATGCCCTTCATCACCGAGGAGATCTGGCAGCGCGTTGCGCCGCTCGCGGGCCGCGCGGGGGAGACCATCATGCTGGCCCCGTATCCGCAGTCGAGCGAGTTCGCCTCCGATCCGCGAAGCCGAGCGAACCGTGCAATGGATTCAGCGGCTCGTATTTGCGGTGCGCCAGATCAAAAGCGAGATGAGCATCGACCCGGCGCGCTCGGTGCCGGTACTGCTGCGCGGCGCCGAGCGCCGAGGATCGGGCCAACATGGAACGCCACCGCATCCACCTCGAGCGTCTCGCTGGTATTGGGAGCCTCTCGATTCTCGGTGAGGGCGAGGCTGCCCCGCAGGCGGCGACGGCACTCGCCGGCGAGCTGACCGTGCTCGTGCCGATGGCGGGGCTCATCGATGCGGCCGCCGAGGCCGAGCGTCTGGCGAAACGAATCGGCAAGACGCAGCAGGATCTCGCCAAGACGCGCGCGAAGCTCGCGAACGCGCAATTCGCAACGCATGCGCCACCGGCGATCGTCACAGCCGAGCGCGAGCGCGCCGCCGAGCTCGAGCGCGCGGTGGCAGGCCTGCAGTCGCAGCTCGATCGCGTGCGCACGCTGCTCGCATCGTGAACGATACCGCCCCTCAGTGCACTGACCGAGGCCATCGCGGCGCTCGAGCGCGTGATCCTGGGCAAGCCGACGCAGATCAGGCTGTGCGTCGCGTGCCTGCTCGCCCGCGGACATCTGCTCATCGAGGACATCCCCGGCGTCGGCAAGACGACCCTTGCGCATGCGCTCGCGCACTTCCTGGGACTTGCGTGGCAGCGCGTGCAGTTCACCAGCGACCTGTTGCCTGCGGACATCATCGGTGTTCCGATCTTCGATCGCGGGACCCAGCAGTTTCACTTCCGCAAGGGCCCGATCTTCACGCAGCTGCTGCTCGCCGATGAGGTCAATCGCGCAAGTCCGCGCACGCAGAGCGCTCTGCTCGAGGCGATGGAGGAGCGGCAGGTCAGCGTGGACCGCACGACCTATCCGCTGCCGTCGCCGTTCTTCGTCGTGGCCACGCAGAATCCCCACGAGCAGATCGGTACGTTCGCGCTGCCGGAGTCGCAGCTCGACCGGTTCCTGATGTGCGTGACGCTCGGCTATCCGGACGGCGAGCACGAACGCGAGCTGCTGCGCAGCGGCGAGCGCCGCGATCTGCTCGCCCAGATGCCGCCGGCCCTCGATTCGGCGGCCGTCATGCGCATCCAGACGGCCGTGCGCAATGTGTACGTCTCGGACCCGCTGCTGCAGTACGTGCAGGCGTTGATTCAATACACACGCGAGCGCGCCGACTTCAAGCTGGGGCTCTCGCCGCGCGCCGGTCAGGGCTTGATCCGCGCAGCGCAGGCGTGGGCCTTCGCTGCCGCACGCGCCGCGGTGCTGCCGGATGACATCCAGGCGGTGACCGCGGCAGTGGTGGGCCACCGCCTCGAGCGCCGCGAATCGGCGAGCGGCATCGCGCGCGACGGAAGCCTCGCGCGCGAGCTGCTCGAGGCGGTGCCGGTGCCGCCGTGAGGCACATCGCCTCGCTGCGAGCGCTACTGCGACGCAAAGCCGCGGCGCTGGCCAGACGCCGCCAGGGCCTCGATCGGTTACCGGTTCACGCTGCAGCGCCGCCGTCTTTACATTCTGCCGACGCGCGCCGGACTGGGGTTCGGCGTGCTGCTCGCATGCATGCTCATCGCCGGACTCAACTACGCGAACAGTCTTGCTCTTCTTCTCACGTTCGTGCTGATCGGTTTCGCGCTCGTGGCGATGCATCAGTGTCATCGCAATCTGCTCGGAGTCATCGTCGGTGAGGCCGTGACCGCACCGGCTTTTGCGGGGGAGTCGGGCACCATCGTCGTGCCGCTCGTCAATCCTTCCCGCGCCGCTCGCTACCGGCTCGAGGCCGATGCGCTCGAGGGCGCGGCCGCAGTCATCGATCTACCGCCGCAATCGAGCTGCCGGCTGAGCCTGTCCGTGCCGACTCGGCACCGGGGGATCCTGCAGATCGAGCGCTTCAGAATCGCGACCAGTCATCCCTTCGGGCTCTTCCGGGCCTGGACCTGGGTGCACGTGCGCGCGCTCGAGCTCATCGTCTATCCGCGGCCACAGGGCTCAAGAGCCCTGCCTCTGGCAGAGCGGCGCGCAGGCAGGTCTTGCGCCTCGAGGTGCCGGAGAACCGGACGTATGGGCCGGACTGCGCCCGTTTCGCGATGGCGACTCTCCGCGCCAGGTCGCCTGGATGGCGTATGCCCGAGGGGCACCGCTTCTCGTCAAGGAGTTCATCTCTCACGGAGCGCCCCGGCGCGTGCTCGACTTCGAGCGGCTGACGGATCTCGACACCGAGCGCCGCCTGGAGCAGCTCGCCCGCTGGGCCGTCGATGCCGAGCAGCACGCGGAGCACTACGGACTGAAGCTGCCGGGTGTGCAGATCAAGCCCGCTGGTGGCGCGCAGCACCTGCACGGCTGCCTCACCGCCCTCGCACTTCACGGTCTGGAGCTGAGTCGGCGTGGTTGATCTCAAAGGACTGCGGCCTCTGCTGTGGTGCGCCGGGGCGTTCCTCTTCGGGGTTCTGCTGCACGTTGAGCGGGTACCGGTGTGGGCGAGCACGGCGGCGCTCGCCTGCGCAGCCTGGTCGGTCGCAGCCGCTTTGGGTCTGATGCGTCTGCCCGGCAAACTCGTGAAAACGATCCTGGCGCTCGGATTGACGGGCGCGATTCTGATGATGTTTCACACGCTGAACGGCCTGACGGCCGGAACGGCGCTGCTCATCGTCATGGGCGCGATCAAGCTGCTCGAGGCGACGGCGCGGCGCGACCGGTACATCGTCGTGGCGGCAGCGCTATTCCTGCTCGTTGCGGCCTGTCTGCAGCAGCAGCGGCTCGCACTGGTGCCGCTGTATCTCGTGCACCTGTGGGTCTGCTGCTGCGCCTTGCTGTGCATCGCGCATCCGACGCAGCGCGCTCGCGCCGAGGGCCGCCGCGCTGCTTGCAGGCGCGCAGTCTCGCCTACGCGGTGCCGCTCGCCGTGGTGCTGTTTCTCTTTTTTCCGCGGCTCTCCGGCGCATTCTGGGCAGTACCGAAGGCGGGTCAGGCCGTCACCGGATCTGAGCGACACCATGACGCCGAGCAGCATCGCGGAGCTCACCGACTCGGCGGACCCCGCATTTCGTGTTTGGTTCCTGCGGCGGCATTCCGCCGGCACAGGAGCGGTATTGGCGCGGCCCGGTGCTGCATCGATTCAACGGCATCACCTGGAGCAGCGGAGCACGAACCATGGCTTCGCCCGCGCCGCTCGAGCGGCTCGGTCCCGCGTACCGCTATCGCGTGCAGCTCGAACCGCACCGAGCACCGCTGGTGGCTTCGCGCTCGACACCCTGATGAAATCGGCGCGGTCGATGCTCCGGGGCAGCGCTTGGTTTTGACCTTCGACCATCAGCTGCTCGGTGCGGAACCCATCACCCAGCAGCTGAGGTATCAAGCCCAGTCCCACGTACGCACCCGAGCGCTCGAGCCGCTGCAGGCCTCGAGCAGCACATGGATCTGGCGCTGCCTGCGGCAGCGAATCCGCGTGCCGTTGCGCTGGCGCGGGAGCTGCGGGCGCGATCGGCCGATGCGACGCGCGTTCGTCGAGCGGCGTGCTCGAGCTGTTTCGCAGCGGGGGCTTCGAGTACACCCTGACGCCACCCGCGCTCGGCCTCGACCCGGTCGACGACTTCCTGTTCATCACGCGCGCAGCGGCTTCTGCGGCCATTACGCCTCGGCGTTCGTCACCCTGATGCGGGCCGGCGGTGTGCCCGCGCGTGTCGTGACCGGCTACCTCGGCGGTGAGTGGAATCCGATCGGCAGCTACTTTCTGGTGCGCCAATCGGATGCGCATGCCTGGGCGGAGATCTGGCTCGGCGCGGCAGGTTGGCAACGCATCGATCCCACCGCCGTGGTCGCGCCGGAGCGGCTGCAGCGCGGCCTCTTCGATCTGCTTCCCGGTGCCGTTCTCGGTGCCCGAGCGCTTGATGCACCGGGTGCCGTGGCTGCACACGGCCGATCAGGCGCTGGGATGCGGCCAATGCCTGGTGGAGCGACCGCGTCGTGGGATTCAATCTACGGCTCACAACTTGCGTCTCTGCGAAACTTCGGCATCGCCGCTCCGGACTGGAAGCATCTTGCCGCGCTGCTGACGCTCGGCATGAGCGCGTGGCTGGCCTGGTGCGCCTGGAAATTCGGTCGCATGCCGCCGACCGCCGCATCCCGATCGGCTTGCGCGCGCCTATGTGCGAGTTGTGCGCGCAAACTCGGCCCGCGTCGGGATCCCACGCGCAGCCGCATCAGGGACCCCTCGCCTATGCCGCAAGCGTGCGTGCCCGGCAGCCGCAGCTGGCATACAAGTCGAGCCATTGCTGCGGCGCTATGCGCTGCTGCGCTTCGGTGCGCCGAGCGCGCCGCTCGAGGCGATCAGGGCGTTCGAGCGCGCGGTGGCTCGGCTGCGTCTGCGTGCTCGCGCGTCTCGCGGAACTCGATCTGCGGCCAGCGCTCGAGCGTGAGCTGCAGATTGACCCGCGAGGGCGCGAGATAGACGAGCGCGCCGCCGTGATCGATCGCCAGATGATCGAAGCGCGCGCGCGCGAAACTCCTCGAGCCGACGATGATCGGCGCAATCGACCCAGCGCGCGGTGTGCACGCCGACATTCTCGAACACGCACTGCACGCCGTATTCGTCCTGCAGGCGAAATGCAACGACCTCGAACTGCAGCTGTCCGACCGCCCCGAGGATCAGCTCGTTGTTGCGCAGGGGTCGAAAGAGCTGTGTCGCCCCCTCCTCGCACAGCTGTCCGAGCCCCTTCGCAGCGCCTTCATTTTCAGGGGATCCTTGAGCACGGCGCGGCGGAACAGCTCCGGCGCGAAACTCGGAATCCCGGTGAAGGACAGCCGCTCGCCCGTCGGTGAAGGTATCGCCGATGTTGATCGTGCCGTGATTGTGCAGCCCGATGATGTCCCCGGCGTAGGCCTCCTCGGCCTGGGCGCGGTCGGCCGCCATGAAGGTGAGCGCATCGGCAACCCGGACTTCCTTGCCGAGCCGGGTGTGATAGAGCCGCATTCCGCGCGCGTAACGCCCCGCGCAAAGCCGCATGAAGGCGATGCGATCGCGATGTCCAGGGTCCATGTTGGCCTGAATCTTGAAGACGAACCCCGCAAGCGCGTCCTCGAGCGGCTCGACCTCGCGCTCGCGAGTCATGCGCGGCAGCGGAGCGGGCGCATAGCTTGGCAAAGGCACGCAGCAGCTCCTCCACGCCGAAGCTGCTGATGGCCGAGCCGAAGAAGACGGGCGTCTGCCGGCCCGCTCTGTACTCGGCTGGATCGAAGGCGTCGGTTGCCCCCTCGACCAGCTCGATCTCCGCCGCGAAGGCCGCCGCGCCCTCGCCCAGAAACTCGATGCGCCTCCGGACTTCGCAGCCCCTCGATCGTCAGATTCTCACCCACCCGGCCCTTCTCGCCTGCCTGATACACATAAATGCGATCTTCCAGAAGGTGATAGATGCCCTTGAGTTCGCGTCCCATGCCGATCGGCCAGGTGATCGGGGCGGTGCGGATCTTCAGCACCTTCTCGATCTCATCGAGCAGCTCGATCGGCGGACGGCCTTCGCGATCGAGCTTGTTGATGAACGTCATGATCGGCGTATCGCGCAGGCGGCACACCTCCATCAGCTTGCACCGTGCGCTCCTCGACGCCCTTGGCACAGTCGATGACCATGAGTGCCGAATCGACCGCCGTCAAAGTCCGGTAGGTATCTTCCGAGAAATCCTCGTGGCCCGGCGTGTCGAGCAGATTGACGATGCAGTCGCGGTAGGGGAACTGCATCACCGAGGAGGTGACCGAGATGCCGCGCTGCTGCTCGAGGCGCATCCAGTCGGAGGTCGCATGACGTGCCGCCTTGCGCCCCTTGACGGTGCCAGCCATCTGGATGGCGCCGCCGAACAGCAGCAGCTTCTCGGTCAGCGTGGTCTTGCCGGCGTCGGGGTGCGAGATGATGGCGAAGGTACGTCGACGCCTGATCTCGTTCGAAACTTCTTGAGTCAACCGGAAGCCCGCGCCCGTCGACCACGCAGCGGCAGCTTCAGCACGCAGGCATCTTCGCGGCCGCCGACGGCCTGATAGTAGCCGCGGCGTGTTCCGACCTGCTCGAAACCGAGGGAATGATAGAGGCGGATCGCAGTCGTATTCGAAGGGCGTACCTCGAGAAACGCCTCGCCCATGCCTGCGGCCGCTGCTCGATCGAGCAGGTACCCGAGAAGCGTGCGTCCGACGCCGCGGCCACGCGCGGCTGCATCCACACACAGGTTCAGGATATGGGCCTCGCCCGCACCCGACGCTCATGACGCCATAGCCCACGAGCGCCTCCTCGGCGATCGCGGCCCGGCATACGTAACCCACGCGCAGACAATCGCGAAAGATACCCTCGCTCCAGGGAAACTGATACGACTCGCGTTCGATGCTCACGACGCTCGTCACATCCGCCTCCGTCATCGGGCGGATGGCCACGTGTACTGCAGGGACCCAGTCGGGGGCGGTCGCCATCATCAATCCTACGAAGCCGCGCTCAGCTGACGAAACACGCTGCGTGCGAACTTCAGGTCTTCCCACGCCTTGCGCTTCTCGGCGGGAGTGCGCAAGAGATAGGCCGGATGATACGTCACGATGACCGGCGTGTTCAGCTCTCCGAAATGGTGCACGCGGCCACGCAATCGTGCCGAGAGGCGCATCGGTCCCGAGCAGATTCTGTGCGGCGATCCGCCCCACGGCGAGGATGACGCGCGGCTCGATGAGCAGGATCTGCCGCTTGAGGTAAGGCAGGCAGCTCGCGACCTCCTCGGGCTTGGGATCGCGGTTACCGGGCGGACGCGACTTGAGGATGTTCGCGATGTAGACGTTCTCGCCGCGCGCCAGTCCGATGGCGCGCAGCATCGCATTCAGCAATTGTCCCGCCCGGCCCACGAAGGGCTCGCCTTGACGGTCCTCCTCGGCTCCCGGTGCTTCACCGACGACGAGCCATTGCGCATGAATGTCGCCGACGCCGAAGACCGCCTGGGTGCGGCTCGTATGCAGGGTGCATTTGCGACACGCTGCGACCTCCGCCGTTGAGCTGCATCCCAGCGCGCGATCGTGATGGGATCGGACGGCCTCAAAGTCATCACTGGCGGCGCGGCGGCCGCGACGCCCGAAGCGGTGCGCGGCGACCCATACGTCGATGCCGAGGGTCTTCAGATAGTCGAGGCGGCGGGGTGCGTCCACCGAATCAACCCGCAGGCGCAGGGCCACGGATCAGACGACGAATGCGACGCCCGATCCACAGCAGCGGGCGCCGAGAGCGCATACGTTGCCGAACATGGACAACAGCATCGTCGGGGGATCGATGGCAATCAGGACGAAGAAAAGCGGCACGAGAGCATGTAGGCGAAGCGAATGCGCCGGTCGAGATCGAACTGCTTGAAGCTCGGGTAGCTGAAGCGGCTCACCATCAATGCTCCGGCCGTCGCCGTCACCACGAACGCCGCGATGAGCCCCGTAAGTCCGGGCTCGCGCCATTCGCTCGAGAACCAGACGAAGGCCGCGACGATCGCGGCCGCCGATGGACTCGGTAGGCCCTCGAAGTAGCGCTTGTCGGCGCTCGCCGAGCGCGCATTGAAGCGCGCGAGCCGCAGCGCCGCCGTGACCGCGTAGAAGAAGGCCGCGAGCCACCCGAATCGGCCCCAGGCACGGCCGTACTCGGCGATCCTGACCACCCCCCACTGGTAGGACATGATCGCCGGCGCAAGGCCGAAGGCCACCATGTCGGCGAGGCTGTCGTATTCCTTGCCGAAGGCGCTCTCGGTACGGGTGAGGCGTGCGATCCGACCATCGAGTGTGTCGAAGATCATGGCGACGAACACCGCCATGCCCGCCGGCGCGAAATGCTTGTCGATTGCCGCGACGATGCCGTAGAAGCCCGAAAACAGGCACCCCGTCGTGAGCAGGTTGGGCAGCAGGTAGATGCCCTTGCGGCGGGGCCTGGGCGTCTCCTCGATCTCGTTTTCCATGGCATCCGGATGATACGGGACCGGCAGATTCGCCAAAAGCCGACGCTCGATGTGACATACGTCGTGGTCATTGCGAGTTCGGTCACTCACGATCGCACCATGCGACTGCTTGGGCTGCGCCATTCACGACTGATCCTGGCCTGCGTGTTGAGCTTTGGGCTCGGCGGTTGGGCGCAGGCAGACCAACAGCGCGATCCCGAGCTCAAAGCGGTCGTTACGCACGCGATCGCCGAGGCTGAGTGCTTCGTCGACCGCTACGACTCGGCCGTCTGGTACAAGCTCATGGAGCCCCGGCTGCGCCGTACGGTGCAGAACCAGTCCGAGCGGCTCGATATCCTCAAGTTCGTCTACTGCGAGACCCATCGCGCCGGAGAGACCCGGCTGCCGCCGGGGCTCGTCATGGCGCTCATCGAGGTGGAAAGCCGATTCGATCGATGGGCGGTCTCCTCCGCCGGTGCAGTGGGGCTGATGCAAGTCATGCCTTTCTGGCCGGAGCAGCTTGGCATGCACCGCTTCGACTTGACCCGCATCGGGCCGAACGTGCAGATGGGGTGTGCGATCCTCAGGTATTACCTCAAGCAGGAACGCAACAACTTCGCTCGTGCGCTGGCGCGGTACAACGGCAGCGTGGGGCGTCGCGATTACTCGGATGCAGTCCTGTATCGCTGGTCCCGCTGGACCGGCGCCGACGATCTGCCGGGCGCCCAGACCGTAACTCAGGCCGTCCTGAAGCCCTCCGGGGGCTGATCGGTCGCTTCGGCCTCGAGCACCTGCACGGCCGTCACGCGGGACGCTGACGAGCCAATCCACAGCCACTCGATAAAGCTCTGCACGGCGCCGTCCTCGCCGCACGCGAGCACCTCCACCCGGCCATCAGCGAGGTTCCTGGCGTAGCCTGTGATCCCCAGCTCGCGTGCGCGTGCCGCGGCCGTGCCGCGATAGAAGACGCCCTGCACGCGACCGCTGACCCAACAGATCCTCCGGACCATGCGCCATACTCCGCATCCACCGGCGGCCTTTCAACCGGAGCCACTCGATGGCCGAAGTTCTGGTGCTCTACTATTCGCGCAACGGCTCGACGGCCGAGCTGGCACGTCATGTCTGTCGCGGCATCGAGAGCACGGCCGGCGCCCAGGCTCGGCTGCGCACCGTTCCTGCCGTGTCCGCCGAAAGCGAGGGCGCCGCAATTCCAGTCCCGCCAAGTGGTCCCCCGTACGTGACGCTCGAAGATCTGCGCACGGCTGACGGGCTCGTGCTCGGCAGTCCGACCCGCTTCGGCAACATGGCGGCGCCCTTGAAATATTTTCTGGACAGCACGGCATCGCTTTGGGTCACCGGAGCGCTCGTGGGCAAGCCGGCCGGGGTGTTCACTTCGACGCAGACCATGCACGGCGGCCAGGAAACCACGCTGCTGTCCATGATGCTGCCCCTGCTGCATCACGGCATGCTGATCGTCGGGATTCCCTACACCGAGCGTGCGCTGAACGAGACGCTCGCCGGCGGAAGTCCCTATGGTGCGTCCCACGTCTCAGGACGTGAGAGCGCCGGGCGATTACAGGAGGAGGAATCAGCGCTCGCACAGAGCCTCGGCCGCCGCGTGGCGGAGCTCGCGCTACGACTCAAGTCGGCGCAGTAGTACCGAGCGGATGAAGGGAACCGTCAGGCGACGCTGCGCGATGAGCGCCTCCTCATCGAGCGTGTCGAGCAGATCATAGAGCGTCGTCATGTCACGCGGGAAACGGCGCTGTAGCCAGCGAGCGGTCTCCTCGGGCAACTCGAAGCCGCGCGCGTGGGCGCGCAGCTGCAGCGCTTCCTGTTGCTCGGTTTCATCGAGAGGCCGCAACTGAAAGACGGCGCTCGCCGCAAGGCGCGAGCCCAGATCCGGCAAGGACCAGGGCAGAAGTGCCGGGGGTTTCTGCGCGGAGGCGAGCAACCGCCCACCCTGCTCCTCCATCTCCCGATGCAGGCCGAACAACGCGTTCTCCCACTGCGGCCGGCCAACCACGGCGTCCACATCATCGAGGCACACGCAGGCGAGCTGCGGCAGTCCCTCGAGTGCCTCGACCCCAAGCACTGCGAGCTCGCGCAGCGGGAAGTACCCGGCGCGCATCGACTCGCTTGCGCGCACGCACGCCGCCTGCAGCAGATGTGTCTTGCCCGATCCGCCTGCGCCGCACACGAAGGCCGCACCGCCGCCGGCACGATCCACCAGGCGCTGCAGGTGCTCGACGGCCTCGGTGTTTCGGGCTGCCAGGAAGCTCGAGAAAACGGCCCGGTCCGGGATGCGAATGCCGAGGGGAAGCTGGCGCATGCGCTCAGGCCACCGCGAGCGCGCGCCGCGTGAAGGCGATCATATAGACCGAGCCCGACAGGATCGTGGTGCACAGGGTCAGGATGGCGAGCGCCGCCAGAACTTCGACCGGTGGAAGGCCGAACGCCTGATAGCCCATCACGCAGAAAAGATAGGTCACCTGCAACGCCGTGTTGAGCTTGCTCTGCCAGGTCGGTCGCCCGTGAAGCGGCCCGAACCAGAGCCGATAAACCAGTGCCCCCAGGATGATCAGCACGTCCCGGGCGACGGCTGCCGCGGTGAGCCATTGCGGCACGAGCCCGAGCCAGGTCGAGTACACGAACACGGTCACCAGAAGCAGCTTGTCCGCGAGCGGGTCGAGTGCCTTGCCGAGCTCCGAGGTCCAGCGAAAGCGCTTCGCGAGATACCCGTCAAGCCCATCCGATAGAGCGGCCAGCGCGAAGAGCAGCATGGCAGCGTCGAAGTTGCCGCCGCGCAGTGCCGTGAGAATCGGCCAGATGAGGGCGATTCGCAGGACGCAGATGATGTTCGGCAGGTGACGCACGGCGAAGCTCTGCTGGAGCGCTGTCGATCGAACTGCTAAGGCCGGTACTGATACATCAACCTGCCGTTGGCGACGCCAGTGCGCGTGAAGCGATTCGAGGCGCTCAAAGCCCGCTCCACCGCCTCCGCGCCGCCCCGAATGAGCACGCGAAACGTCGCCGTCGTGCCTTCGGCTTCCTGCAACCCCGAGCGGCGCACTCCGGGCAGCTCGCTGAGGATGCGCTCCACGCTCGCATAGTCATTGAGCGTGCCTACGCCGGTGACCTCGAGGAGCGCTTCCGCCTCCGGCATGGGCAAGGCACTGCCCTGCACACGCGCCAGGGCGTCCGCGGCACCGTTCACACCGGCATCGAAGCCCCCGGTCCAGCTCTCACTGGAGAAGCCGGTGAGCAGTGTCCAGTGCCACTGGGCACTGGATGCGCCAGTGTCGGCGCGGCCCACGAGGGCGGCGTCGCCCCCGAGGTGCTGAGCGTTCTGCAGAACGGCGTCGTTCGAAAGGTCGCTGCCATTCGCGTCGGTCAGCGCCATCGGCACGAGACTCACCGGCAATCCGCGTCCCTCGGCGCTCTCTTCCAGACTGCGACGGGCGCTGTCTGCTGCCGCACCGGTCAAGGGCGGATTCAGCACGACGATGGTGAAGGGCCGCTCGGAGTCCCAGACGCTGCGTCCGCTCGCCGTGATGTCGCGCTCGATCGCCGCACCATCGAACACGACCGATGTCGAGCCATCCGGAAGACCGCGCGAGGACTGCACATAGCGCCCGGCATTGGCGATGAATGGCGCAAAGACCGGATCGCCGGCGGCATCACGCCGCCCCGTCGCGCGCACGAGCACCTGCCGCATGGCCTCCTGAGCGGCGGCCGCGGCATCGGGCGTGCGGACTGTCGCCTCGTAGACACGCACCGGACGAGCCGCCGTGACGGGCCCGGCGAAGCCGAGGATGAGCGCGAGGCTCACGAGCAAAAGCACAGACGTACGCGAGCTCCGCCAGCTCATGGACCGTGTAGGGAAGCGCATCGGCGTATTGTACGGTGCGGCAGGCGCTTTTCCGTAGAATGCCGCAGGTGCCGATCCGATCCACGCCCAAGCATAGCCGGGCCACCGGTGCGCTCCTGATCGCGGCGCTTTGCGCCTGTGCGTGGGCGCGCGCGGACGATGGCAAGGTGCCGCTCTTCACAGCCACCTACGCGCTGCAGTGGCACGGAATCACAGCCGGCTACTCCACCCTCGATGTCAAACAGACGAGCCCCGATACGTATACCTACAGCTCGCGCATACGCGCACACGGGATCTTTCTCGTTGCGTTTCCAGGCGCGCGCACGCAGACGAGCACCTTCAAGATCGAAAATGGCCATGTCCTGCCGCTCACCTACCGCGAAGAAGGTGGCGGCAAGGATGATGATGAGTCTGTCGAGTTCGATTGGGGCACGATGCGCGCTCGTGGCACCTCCGAGGGCAAGATGATCGACGTGGAGATTCCGGCCGGAACGCAGGATCCGCTGTCCGTGCAGATCGAGCTGATGCGCGATCTGATCGCAGACCATCCACCGCAACGATTTGCGCTCTTCGACAAGAACGAGGCGAAGCAGTACGACTACACGCACGAACGCACGCAGTCCCTCGACACCCCACTTGGACACCTCGATACGGTCGTGTATCGCAGCGATCGCCCCGGATCCGACCGCGTCACGCGTCTGTGGCTCGCCGAGAGCCTCGGCTATCTGCCGGTGCAAGCCGAGCGCGAGCGCGGCGGACGGGTGGATATCTCGCTGCACGTGCGCGAGCTCAAGCGAACGGGCACCTGAGGCCCCAGACGCCGGGCCACCGAATCACTCGGGTGTCTCCTCAGGTCTTGGGCAGCGTGACCCCCCGCTGGCCCATGTACTTGCCGCCGCGATCCCGATAGGAACGTCGAGCAAACCTCATCGGACTCGAAGAACAGCATCTGCGCGACGCCTTCATGCGCGTAGATCTTGGCGGGCAATGGCGTGGTGTTCGAGAACTCGAGCGTCACGTGACCTTCCCACTCGGGTTCCAAAGGCGTTACGTTCACGATTATGCCGCAGTTGTGCACGAAGACGCCCGCCTCGAGAGCGAAGTTGCCTGCCTCCGGCACAGTCAGACAGTACACATCGTGCTCCCCGGGAAGCTCGCGGACTGATGCGATCTTGTGATTCTGATACCCGACACGAACGCATTGCGCTGCGCGATCGCTTCGCACGTCCGCCAACCGATGTGTCGGAAGCAAGTACCCGTCGATCGGTTGGTACACCATTTCGTAGCCGCGGAAGGTATCGCGGTATAGGGGCATGAGCGCATCGCCGCACCGAAGCTGATGGGCCGCAGTCATGCGACCGTCGCGCCGCATGAACAGATGGTCGGGAGTAGCGTGAATGCGCTCGCCATTATCGAGTGTGACCTCGAGCAGCGCGTCCCGGCCGATGAATCGCGGCGCATCGAGCAGCGTAACGATGAGACGACCGTTCTCGCCTATGCTGTAGCCCCAGAAAAGCTCTCCCGAATCGTGCCTTCTCGCCATTTCCTCGAGCGTAGGCGCTGTGCCGTCCACGAGTGCAACCCGGCTGTCCCCGCGAAAGCAGCGCGCGTAGGTCGATTTCCCGCAGCAGATGGTGAGCACGTTGCGCGGAATGCGGAAATACTCGACGGTCCGCGCGAGCACGAAGGAGTTGGGTGGGATGATGCAGACATCCGCGGTCAGATCGACGAAGCTTTTGGCATCGAACTGCTTGGGGTCGACGATCGTCGTGTTGATGTTCGTGAAGATCTTGAACTCCGCCGCGCATCGGACGTCGTAGCCGTAACTCGACGTTCCGTACGAGACGATTTTCTTCCCGTCCTGCTGCCTGACCTGGCCTGCCTCGAAGGGCTCAATCATGCCCTGCTCGAGTGCCATGCGACGGATCCAGTTGTCGGACTTGATGCTCATGATTCTTCGACCACGATCTGGGGAAATAGGCTGCTGCGATCGCGCGCGCGGCGCGCGAGTGTCGCGGCGGTGCGACGCGCCATCGCCAAGTAGGCCTGGGCGCGCGGGGAATCAGGCGCCGCCACGACGGTGGGGCGACCGCCGTCGGCCTCCTCCCGGATCCGCGAGTCGAGCGGCAGCTCGCCGAGCAGCCGCACGTCGTACTGCTGTGCCATGCGCTGCCCGCCCCCCGCACCGAAAATGTGCTCGACGTGCCCGCATTGGGAACAGATGTGGACGCTCATGTTCTCGATGATTCCGAGCACAGGCACCGACACCTTCTCGAACATCTTGAGACCCTTGCGCGCATCCGCGAGCGCGATGTCCTGCGGGGTCGTGACGATCACCGCACCCGCAACCGGGACGCGCTGAGCGAGGGTGAGCTGGATGTCGCCGGTTCCCGGGGGCATATCGACGACCAGATAGTCGAGCTCGCCCCATTGAGTGTCGCCAAGCAGCTGTGTCAGGGCCTGCGTCACCATCGGGCCGCGCCAGACCATGGGCTGCTCGGCGTCGACCAGAAAGCCGATCGACATCGCGACGATGCCGTGGCTCTCGAGCGGCTCGATGTGCTTGCCATCAGGGGCCGTCGGTCGCTGACCGGTGAGTCCGAGCATCAGCGGCTGGCTCGGTCCATAGATGTCGGCGTCGAGCACGCCGACGCGCGCCCCCTGCCGAGCCCAGGCGAGCGCAAGATTTGCGGCCACGGTCGACTTGCCCACGCCCCCTTTGCCTGAGGCAACGGCGACCACGTTTTTCACTCCCGGCAACGGCTTCAGAGGTCGCTGAACGGCATGAGCGTGAATGTCCGCCTGTAGGCGCACGGCGACATTGGCGGGCAGCCCGGCATCGGCCAGATGCTTGCGCTAAGGATTCGGTCAGCTCCGCGGCATAGCCGCCGACCGGAAAGCCGAATCGCAGTTGCGCGAGGAATCCCTCGGCCTGCGCATCGAGTGCGGTGAGCGCCTGCGCGGAGCCCAGAGTCTCTTCGAGATAGGGATCCACATAGCTTTCGATGGCCGCCCGCACGGCGGCAGCTGTGCTGTCGTTCATGGCATGAATCATGGCGAGAATAGGCGCGGCATTGTAGTGTGTATCGTGAAGCAAAGCGCTTCCGCGCAAGCCGCGTGACGCAGCGTGTGCGGCGCCTGTGGCATAATTCGTACGGGCCGGTCGGCACGCATCTCAAAGTCGGCTGACGGGAGGTCAGGGCCGCCGTGGTTGGCCGAGCCTCCGCACGCGTTGGCAGGCTGCGAAGGATTCGCGCGTAATGGCTCCGATGGCGGGTGAATGAGCTTTTTCACTAATTTGCGCGCGGATCGGCTGGTCACCGAGATCAGATCCTCGGCCGGGCCGACCGACCCGGCGGCGCAGAAGGCAGCTGCGAAGCTGAAGGAGATGGGTTCGAGCGCGATTGAACCCATCTTTGCGGCGTTGCCGGATGCCGACAAGAACTCGACCGTCGTGTTCGTCGACGTCCTCGCGGCACTCGCCAATCAGAAGAGCTTTCCGCAGTTCATGCAGGGGCTCATCGAGGGCAGCGCGCGAGTGATCGCGGGTATCTCCTGGGCCCTCACCAGCAGCCGCAGCTTTCCGCCGCACTTGCTGCTCGAGGCGCTGGCAACGCCCGGCATCTCGAAATCGGCGCTGCTCGAGGTGATCTCGGCCCACAAGCAGCGTTTTGGCGTGCGTGAGCTGTTGACGGTCGCCTATCAGCAGGAGGCGAACGAGAAAGCCGCGCTGTTCCGCGTCATCGGTGAGATCGCCGACGCCCAATCCGCATCCGAGCTCGTCGGGCGCCTGCAGGGCAAGGATCCGATCGCGCGCGTGCACATCATCAACATCCTGGCGCGCTTCAACACACCGGAAGTGCAGACCGCGCTACAGGCGCAGTTGAAGGACCCCAACAAGCTCATTCGCAGCGCGACCCTCGGCGCCCTGCATCGCATGGACGGTCCCATCGACGTCGAACGGGTCTGCGCCCTGCTGCGCGATCCGGAGATCGACGTGCAGAACAAGGCCGTCGATGTCGTCATCAAGGCGAATCATCCGGATACGGTCCGATATTTGATCGACGTGCTCAAGGACGAGAATGAGTATGCACGGCGCGCGGCCGTGGAGGTTCTCAACGAGGTCGGCAACGCGAAGTCGGTCAAATATCTGCTCGAGGCGCTGAAGGACAGCGACTGGTGGGTGCGCAGCCGCGCCGCCGATGCGCTCGGCAAGATCGGCGGACCCAAGGTGATCGAGGCGGTGCTCGAGCTCGTGCAGGACCGCGACGAGGATATTCGCCGTGCCGCCATCGAGATCCTGAATCAGACCAAGGATGAGCGCGCCGTCGATCATCTCATCGAGGCCACGCGCGACAATGATTGGTGGGTGAGTGAGCGCGCGGTGGATGCGCTTGCGGAGATCGGCAGCAAGCGAGCGCTGCCACGGCTCACGGAGATGCTGCGCAACGGCAATGCGAAGGCGTTGCCGATCGTCGTGCGGGCGCTCGGCAAGGTCGGAGACGCGAAGCTGATCGATCCGATGTTGCCGCTGCTTGCGCGCCCGGAGCGCGAGGTGCGCATCGAGACGATCCAGGCGCTCGCCAAACTCGCCGACGACCGGCACGCCGACCGGATCCGCCTCGAGCTGCAGTCTCAGACCACCTCGCCGGACCAGACCATCGCGCGCATGGCGAGCGCCGCCCTCGCCGAGCTCGACAATCGCACCATCGGCAGCACGCTGTCGGCGACACCGACGCCGGCCAGCACCTCCGGCGCAGGCCTGCCCCGCCCGCCCGCGCCGGCGCCGGTCGCCGCGCGCACGCTGCTCATGTCGGACGCGTCGATCGCTCAATCGGCCAGGCAGGGCGAGGCGGCGAGCAAGCTCGACATTTCGACGTTGAAGACCGGTGACATCATCGAAGGGCGCTACAAATACATCGACCGCATCGGTCGCGGTGCATTCGGCACGGTGCTGCTCATGGAGGACACCGTGGTCGATGAGCGGCTCATCCTCAAATTCCTGAATCCGAATGTCGCTCAGGACGAGGAAGTGATGAAGCGCTTCGTGCACGAGCTGCGCTATTCGCGCAAGATCACGCACAAGAACGTCATCCGTATCTACGACTTCCTGTACATCCAGGGCCTCTACGCGATCTCGATGGAGTATTTCCCGTCGCACACGCTCGGCGGGGAGATCGTCAATGAGAAGCCGATGGAGCTCAAGCGCGCGCTCGGGTTCGGCTGCGACATCGCGACCGGCATGGCGGTCGCCCACCAGGTCGGGATCGTGCATCGCGACCTCAAGCCCGCGAACGTGCTCATCAATGATGAGGGCTTGCTCAAGATCGTGGATTTCGGCGTCGCGGCCGCACAGCGCGAGGGCGATACACAGCTCACCAAGACCGGCTACGTCATCGGCTCGCCGAAGTACATGGCGCCAGAGCAGATCCTCGGCAAGAAGGTCGACGAGCGCGCCGATGTCTACGCCGTGGGTGTGATGCTGTACGAGATGCTGACGGGCGTTCCGCCCTACTCCCGCGGCGATCACATGTCCGTGATGTATCAGCATGTGCAGGGCAAGGCGAAGGCGCCGCTGGATGTGAATCCCAACCTGCCGCCTCCGTTGAGCGAGCTCGTCGCGAAGGCCATGGCCGTCGACAAGGCCAAGCGCTTCCAGACCATGGACGAGCTGCGGGTCGCTCTGGAGCACTTCCGCTAGAACCGTCCCCGCCGGTGGCCGCCGGGCCCCAAACGTCCGAGTTTCGTGCGTTACGTCAAATTTCCGGCTGCCAGGCGTTGCCTAGCTCGCCCGATCCGGGCGAATGTCAGGGCACCGTGGGGTCGTAAAGGCAGGTTGGTCCGTGGCGCGCATCGACGCGTTCCTGAAGCTAGGCATGCAGCAGGGCTGCTCCGACGTGCATCTCGCGGTCGGCGTGCCACCGATGCTGCGCATGCACGGGGATCTGCTGCCGATCAAGTTTCGCGACCTGCGCGTCGCGGAGCTCGAGGGCTATGTCGCGGAGATCCTGACTCGATCGCAGTCCGAGCACTTCAATGCCGGCAACGATCTTGATTTCTCCTACGTATCGGCCGACGGCGGCCGATTCCGCGTGAACATCTATCGCAAGGACAGCGGTATCGGCGCCACTTTTCGCGCGATCCCCTCCGAGGTGCCGAGCCTGGAGAAGCTCGCCCTGCCGGCGATCGTCACGAAGCTGTGCGACTTCCATCAGGGCATGATCCTCGTCACGGGCTCGACCGGCACGGGCAAGTCGACCACCCTTGCGGCGATGATCGATCACCTCAATCACACCCGAAAGCTCAACATCATCAGCCTCGAGGATCCGATCGAGTTCGTCCATCGCAGCAAGAACAGCCAGGTGATCCAGCGCGAGCTGCACACGCACATTCCGACGTTCGCAGAGGGCGTTCGCGCCGCGATGCGCGAGGATCCGGATGTCATCCTGGTCGGTGAGCTGCGCGATGGCGAGACGATCCGCATGGCGATGACGGCCGCCGAGACCGGACATCTGGTTCTCGGCACGCTGCACACGACCGGCGCGGTGAAGACCATCGACCGCATCATCGATGCGCTGCCGGTGGAGGAGCGCGAGCAGACCAAGAGCTTCCTCGCGCAAAGTCTGCTCGCGGTCGTGACCCAGATCCTCGTGAAGACCGCCGACGCCAAGGGGCGCAAGGCGATCTGCGAGATCATGGTCATGACCAAGGCCATCGCCAAGCTCATCCAGGCCGATCAGACACACATGATTCCGAGCCAGCTGCAGACCGGTCGCGACCTCGGCATGCAGATGCTCGATCAGTCGCTGCTCGCAGCCATCGCAGCGCGCGAGATCGATCCGGACGATGCGTACGCCTACGCGAGCGACAAGCGGCAGTTCCAGAAGTTCGTGACGGACACGAGCGTGCTGCCCAAGGTCGACATGGCCGCCTCGACACCCGCGTCGGCGGCCTCGGGCTAGCGGGCGCGCAAATGGCTGCGATCGACGCCCTTTTGCTCGAGGTCCTGGAGAAGCGTGGCTCGGACCTGCATTTCATCGCGGGCGATCCGCCGCGCGTGCGCCAGTACGGCGAGCTCACCTCGCTCAAGAACGAGAAGCTCGATGCGACTTTCGTGCACGATGCGATGTACGAGATCATGCCGAAGGCAGCCGTCGACCGCTTCGAGCAGAAGGACGGCGCGGACTTCGCGTACACGTTCGGCGAGCACGGCCGCTTCCGCGTCAACGTGCTGCGGCAGCTGAACGGCATCGGAGCTGTGTTTCGCGCCATTCCGTCCAAGGCCTTTACCATGGACGAGCTGAAACTGCCGGATGCCGTGCGGATGATGTGCCGTGCGAGTCATGGCTTGATTCTCGTCACGGGTAAGACCGGCTCGGGCAAGTCCACGACGCTCGCCGCGATGATCGACGACATCAACTCGCGCGTGAAGGGTCACATCCTCACCATCGAGGATCCGATCGAGTTCGTGCACCAGCGCAAGAACTGTCTCATCAGCCAGCGCGAGGTCGGCGTGCACGCTTCGAGTTTCGGCGCAGCGCTGCACTCGGCACTGCGCGAGGATCCGGATGTGATTCTGGTCGGCGAGTTGCGCGACCTCGAGACCATGAGCATCGCGGTCACGGCAGCCGAGATGGGCATTCTGGTCATGGGCACGCTGCACACGAACGGCGCCGCTCAGACCGTCGATCGCATCATCAACGTTTTCCCCGCAGACAAGCAGTCGCACGTGCGCACGATGCTCTCGACCTCGCTGCGCGGGGTGGTCTCGCAGCAGCTGCTGCAGCGCGCGGACAAGCAGGGCCGGGTCGCTGCGCTCGAGATTCTCGTCAATACCTCGGCAGCGGCGAACCTCATCCGCCAGGGCAAGCTCGATCAGCTGGAGAACACCATGCAATCGGGTGCGCAGACGGGCATGCGCACCATGGATACGGCTATCCAGCAGCTGCTCGACCAGCGCGTCGTCACGGGCAAGGAAGCCTACAAGAAGGGTATCAACAAGACGAAGTTCGAGGCCGTCAAGGACCAGGGCTAGCGCCCGCGCGTGCCGCTCGAAACGGGGTGCCTGTAGACTACAGGCATGCCGCGCAAGCTTTTCATCACGACCGCCCTGCCGTACGCCAACGGCCCCTCCCACATCGGCCACATCATGGAGTACATCCAGGCCGATATCTGGGTGCGCTTTCAGCGCATGCAGGGCAACGAGGTGCATTTCGTCGGTGCCGAGGACGCCCATGGCGCGCCGATCATGCTCAAGGCCGAGGCCGAGGGCGTGACACCGCAGCAGCTCGTGCGGCGCATCGCCGCCGAGCGGCCGCGTACTCTGCAAGGTTTTCATCTGAGCTACGACCATTGGTATACGACGGATTCGCCCGAGAACGTCGAGCTCTCGCAGGATGTCTATCGCAGGCTCAAGTCGGCCGGGCTCATCTACTCGCGTCCGATCGAGCAGTTCTTCGATCCGGTCAAAGGCATGTTTCTCGCCGATCGCTACATCAAGGGCGAGTGTCCCAACTGTCACAGCAAGGATCAGTACGGCGATGCGTGCGAGGTGTGCGGCACGGTCTACGCGCCCACCGACCTCATCTCTCCGTACTCGACGCTCACGGGCGCGACCCCCGTACTCAAGAGCTCCGAGCACTACTTCTTCCGGCTCTCCGATCCCCGCTGTGTCGAGTTCCTGACGGCGTGGATCAATGAGCCGGGGCGGCTACAGCCACAGGTGGCGAACAAGGCGCGTGAGTGGCTCGCCGGCACGGGCGAGCAGACGCTCAGTGACTGGGACATCTCGCGCGATGCACCGTACTTCGGCATTGCGATCCCCGATGCGCCAGGCAAGTACTTCTACGTCTGGCTCGATGCGCCCATCGGGTACCTCGCGGCGCTCGAGAATTATTTCTCGAGCGGCAAAGCGCGCGCCCACGGTGAGCTGCGCAGCTTCGAGCAGTTCCTGCAGGCCGCGGACACCGAGCAGATCCACTTCATCGGCAAGGACATCATCTACTTCCACACCCTGTTCTGGCCTGCGATGCTGAAGTTTGCCGGCGCGCCCTACCGCGTTCCGGACAGGGTGTACGTGCACGGCTTCATCACCGTATCAGGGGAGAAGATGTCCAAATCGCGCGGCACCGGCCTATCCCCGCTGCGCTACCTGGAAGTCGGAATGAATCCGGAGTGGCTGCGCTACTACATCGCCGCGAAGCTCAACTCTCACGTCGAGGACATGGACTTCAACGCGGACGACTTTCTGGCGCGCGTCAACAGCGATCTCGTCGGCAAGTACGTGAACATCGCGAGCCGGGCGGCGAACCTGCTGCAGAAGCACTTCGGAGGACGCATCCGTCGCTCGGATCACGACGCAATTCTCGAGGAAGCCGTCCGCGCCGCCGAGCCGATCGCGGCACTCTATGAGCAGCGCCAGTTCGGCGCCGCGATCCGCCTCGTCATGGGCCTTGCAGATCAGGTCAATGAATGGTGGAGCAATCAGCAGCCCTGGACGCTGTCGCGCAACTTCGGCTCCCCTCAGAATGCGGGCGACAACGAGCATCTGCACCGCGTGTGCTCGGTGACGATCGAGGCGTTTCGCCTTCTGACCCTGTACTTGAAGCCTGTGCTGCCGGAGACGGCCGCGCGCGCCGAGCGCTTCCTGGGATTGCGCGCCCCGATGAATTTCGCAGCCGTGCACACGCCTTTGGAGAGCGGACATGCAATCGCGGAGTACGAATACTTGATGACTCGCGTCGAGCCAGCGCAGCTCGATGCGCTCTTCGCCAGTGCAAAGGAGCCAACCCCTGTGAGCGCCTCTGTTTCCCCGCCCTCGCCTGGAACCGGCGCGGGCGCACTGCCTGCGGCGACGGCCGCCTCCGCGAGCATCTCGATCGATGAGTTCCGCAAGATCGACCTGCGCGTGGCGCGGATCATCAACGCCGAGCACATCGAGGGAGCGGACAAGCTCCTCAAGCTGACCCTCGATCTTGGCTCCGGCACCCGTACCGTATTCGCCGGCATCAAATCGGCCTACGATCCGGCAACCCTCATCGGTCGCCTCACCGTCGTCGTCGCGAACCTCGCGCCGCGAAAGATGAAGTTCGGGCTCTCGGAAGGCATGGTCCTCGCGGCGAGCGGCGATACTCCGGGAGTTTTTCTGCTCTCGCCGGATAGCGGTGCCACACCCGGCATGCAGGTCACGTGATGCTTAGGGTCTCGGCCGAGCCGTGAGCCCTGCCACGGCCATCGATGCGCTCTTGCCCCAGACGCAGTGCACGCGCTGCGGCTACGAGGGCTGCCGTCCTTATGCCGAGGCCATTGCGCGCAATGAGGCGGACATCAATCAATGTCCCCCGGGCGGTGCCGCAACGATTGCCGCGCTGGCTCAGCTTCTTGGGCGCAAGGCTCTGGCACTCAATCCGACGAACGGCCTGGAGGCCCCGGCAACCGTGGCGCAGATCGATGAAAGCCGCTGCATCGGCTGCGCCAAGTGCCTGCCGCCGTGCCCCGTCGATGCAATCCTCGGCGCGCCACGCCACATGCACACGGTTCTCGTGGAACTCTGTACTGGCTGCGAACTGTGCGTCGCGCCCTGCCCGGTCGACTGCATCCAGATGATCCCGGCGAGCGCACTTCGCGCGACGCCGACCGCACCCTCCGCACTCGCCAACCGCGAGCGCTTCGAGGCACACCGTTCGCGCCTCGAGCGCCGGGCTCACGAACGCGATGCGCTTCTCGAAGCACGGCGGCAGGCATGAACCCGGTACGTCGTCGAGCGATCTTCCGGCGACTGCAGGCGGCAAATCCCGCGCCGACGACCGAGCTCGAGCACTCGACACCGTTCGAGCTGCTGGTAGCCGTCATGCTCTCCGCACACACGACGGATCGCAGCGTGAATGCCGCGACACATCAATTGTTTCCCCGCGCGAACACGCCGCAAGCCATTCTGGCGCTCGGTCCCGAAGGCCTGCTGCCGTATCTGAAGAGCGTCGGCCTCTATAACTCGAAGACCAAGAATCTCCTCGCCCTGTGTCGCCAGCTCATCGAGAAGCATGGGGGCGAGATTCCCTCCAGGCGGGAGGATCTTGAAGCACTACCGGGTGTCGGCCGCAAGACCGCAAACATCATCCTCAACATGGTGTTCGGCGAGGCCTCGATCGCGGTCGATACGCACATCTTCCGGGTTGCAAACCGCACGGGGCTTGCGCCTGGGAAGACACCCCGGGCCGTCGAAGAGGCGCTCCTCGCCACGACGCCCGAGGCCTACCGCAAGAATGCACACCACTGGCTGCTGCTTCACGGACGCTACGTCTGCACGGCTCGCAAGCCTGCCTGTCCCAAGTGCATCATCGAGGACCTGTGCGAGTATCGTCACAAGACCCCTCCCGGCGACAGCGCACGCCCGCGCCGCAAACACCCGATGGCGCGCTGAGAGCTCGAAGCGCCGCGATGTCGGTTTTTTCCGGATACGATCGCGAGCAGCTGCGGCGGATGTACCTCACCGCGTGGCGCAAGTTCACGGCCCATCAGTTGCTTGAGCCGCTCGAGGCGCAGATTGCCGCGGTCATCGCCGAGCATCCCGAATATGTGCGCTGGCTCGAGGCAGATGAGACTGCGCTCGCCGCCGAGTTCACACCGGAAGGTGGCCAGCAGAACCCGTTTCTGCACATGGGCTTGCACCTTGCGATCCGCGAGCAGGTTGCAACCGACCGACCGAGCGGCATCGCAGGTGTGCACCGCAAGCTTGCGGCGCGGCTCGGAGGTATCCACGCCGCCGAGCATGCGATGCTCGAGCTCCTCGCCGAAGCCCTCTGGGAAGCGCAGCGTCGCGGCATACCTCCCGATGAGCGATCTTATCTGGAGCGCCTCATACGGCTTGCTCCATGAGCGCGCCAGGCGATCGCGTGATGCTCGGCCTGTGTGTGCTCAGCATCGCAAGCGGCTCGTTCCTCCTGTTTCTGGTGCAGCCGATCATCGCCAAGGAGCTGCTGCCCTGGTTTGGCGGTGCCGCCGGTGTCTGGGCAATCTGCCTGGTCTTTTTTCAAGTGGGATTGCTCGCGGGCTACGCGTATGCCGATGTGCTCGCCCGCCGCGTCAGCCTGAACGCTCAGCTCGCCTGCCTGATCGTGATCGTGCTCGCCGCCGTTCTCTCGCTGCCCATCGTTCCGGCCACGCGATGGCGTCCCCCCGATCCGCAAAATCCCGCGTGGCGGCTTCTTGGCGCACTCGCGGTGACGGTGGGTCTGCCCTACGTATCGATGGCCGCGACCACCCCGCTCGTGCAGAGCTGGTTCGCGCGAGCCTTTCCGGGACGCAGCCCCTACCGGCTTTTCGCGCTGTCCAATCTCGCCTCGATGCTCGCACTGTTCGCCTATCCGACGCTCATCGAGCGCGCGCTCGGCACTCGGCTGCAGGCGCTCGTTTGGTCGGCCGGCTACGTGGTGTGGGCCATGGCCATGATCGTGTGTCTGATCCGTCTACGAGCACGGCCGCGGGCGATGACGGGCGCCGATGCCGAACTTGCGCTCGTGGCGAGCGAGGCAGGCAGCACTGCGGCGCCGACTGTCCTCGAGCAGCTTCGCTGGGCGGGGCTCGCCGCACTCGCCTCGTTCCTGCTCATTGCCGTCACGAGCCGCATGACGCGCGATATCGCGGCGATCCCGCTGCTGTGGGTCATTCCTCTGGCGATCTACCTGGTGACTTTCATCATTGCGTTTCAATGGACGCGATGGCTGTCGAGACCCGTGCTGTTCGCACTCGTCGTCGTGGCGGCCGCCCTATACGCCGCGCTCGCCATCTATCTGGAATGGCCGGACTCCCGGGGACACTCCTGGCCAATCGGCGTGCAGATCGGCGCACTGGGAGCCTTGCTGGGATGCGCCTGCCTGTTCTGTCACGGCTGGCTTGCCCTGACCCGACCCTCGCCACGACATCTGACACGCTTCTATCTCATCGTCTCGGCCGGCGGTGCGTTCGGTGCAATGCTCATCGCACTGGTCGCGCCCGCGGTCCTCAATTTCGATTACGACCTCGAGATCGGGATGGGAGCGCTTGCGCTCGCCCTTCTTCTCTTCACGCGCCGACAATCGCGCGGCGCGATTTCATTCGCAGTCGGCATCTGCATCCTGACCGTGGGAGCGGCGGGCTATCTCATTCATTTATTCGAGCTCACGAGCATCGGCAGCGAGCGCAACTTCTACGGTGTGCTCAGAATCTACGAGCAGACCTCCCCGAGCTCGGGCAAAGCCCTGTTCCTGAGCAACGGCGCAACGCTGCACGGGATGGAGTTCGAGTCGCCCGCGCTGCGTACGACGCCGACCGAGTATTACGGCGCCTCCTCGGGTATTGGCCGAGCCTTCGCCGCCCTCGAGCGAATCGGCGTGCCGCGGCGCATCGGCGTGATCGGGCTCGGTGCCGGAACGCTCGCCGCGTACGGGCGGCCCGGCGACACGGTGCGCTTTTATGAGCTCAACCCGGCAGTGCTCGCGCTGGCACGCAATCCCTTTCATTATCTGAACGACAGCGCCGCGCGTATCGAAGTCGCGTTGGGTGACGCGCGCCTGAGTCTGCAGCGCGAAGCACCCCAGGGCTTTGATCTGCTCGCGATCGATGCCTTCTCGAGCGATTCGATACCCGTGCACCTGCTCACGATCGAGGCCCTCGACCTGTACTTGAGGCACGTGAAGCCCGAAGGGCTCATTGCCTTCCATACCAGCAATCGCTACCTCGATCTGCCGCCCGTCATCGCGCGCATCGCGCAGCTACGCGCTCTTGAGGCCCGCATCGTCATCACCGACACGACCGATGAGTTCAATTCGCCCAGTATCTGGGTACTGCTTTCCCGGCAAGCTCAGTACTTCGAGCGAGTCGAGCTCGCCTCCGTCGTGCGGCTGCTACCCCACTACACGAGCCGGCCCTGGAGCGATGACTACAGTGATCCGCTCGACTTCCTGCACTAGTTGATCTTCAGGCGTGCCCCACGGCAGCCGCGAGCGCTTCTTCGAATCCCGTCTCTGCCGAGGACTTGAGCGCCTTCATCTCATCCGCACCCCATTCGTGCACGATGTGCCGCTCGAGCAGCAATGCCACGCGATCGGCGTAGTGTTCGACCACATCGAGATCGTGGGTCGCGAGCAGCACTCCGCAGCGTCCTGCCGTCACGCGGGCGCGCAGGTGTCGCTTGAGCACGAGCGCGCTGCGCGGATCCAGGCCGTTGAACGCCTCATCGAGCACGATCAGCTGCGGCTCCCCGAGGAGCGCAAGCAGAACGGAGAGCTTCTGGCGCGTCCCGAGCGAATACGTCTCGACGAACTGATCGAGCAGATCGTGACAGCGAAACAGCTCGATGAGCTCGAGCACCTGCGCATCCACGCACTTCAACCCCTTGGCTGCGGCATACACCTCCAGGCACTGTCGGCCGGTCAGAAGCTCGGGCAGTCGGTCGACCGCGCACGCGAAGCCCAGGCGCCGCTTGGCTTCGCGGGCATCGGACTTCAGGGCGCAGCCGCCGATGGCGATGCCACCGGATAGTACGCGCGGCACGAGGCCGGCCACGCAGTGCAGAAGCGTCGTCTTGCCGCTCGCGTTCGGACCGATGAGACCGACCCACTCGCCCAAGTGGACGCGCAGGCTCAAGCTCGAGAGCACGATCCGGCTCGCGTAGGCCGCGGTGAGCGCGTTCACTTCGAGCGCGGGCGATGCGTTCGAGGTCATCGCCTGCGCTCCGAGGCGTATACGCACACGGCGAGGGTGACGAGGCTCGAGCTTGCAAGATAGAGCAGCAACAAGAGCAACCCGCGCCGCGCAGCGCGCGCCGGCTGCGTCGTCTCGATGAGGAGCGCACCCAAGGCGCACGTGACCGCCTGATGCAGAAGCGTCCGCCAGGCCATCGCGGCAGCGAATCGGGGCGAACGGAGCCCGGTCGGCGCGAGCCACCACGCGGCTTGAAAAGCGACGCGCGTCGCAGCCGCCGACAGCATGAGGAGATTCAGCCCGAGCCACGCGCCAGCGGCCACAGCCAGAGCCGCGGCGCCCGACACACCCATTGGAATGGCGAGCAGCACGAAGGCCAGGAACCGCGCAGCGACCTTGGGTCTTGCGAACGCCCGCGCCTGCGCAACGGACCAGTACGAAAGCGGTGTCAGCGCCGGCGCTTCACTCCAGCGCTCGCGAATTTTCCTGACGGTCGCATAACGCGAATGGCGCCTCGTGCCCGAAGCCCCCCGCGCGCCGGCCCAACCGATGAGCCCGCCGAGGCTTGCCCCGACAATGCATGCGAGTTCCAGTGTGCGAGCCTCGCCTGCCGGCACGCCCGATCCCAGAGCAAGGAGCGTCACGCCGGCAACAACCAGCAACAGCTGCAGGCTCGAGATGAGCATGATCCGCCAGCCTGGCAACAAGGAGACCGGCAGGGCAGCGAGCCAGGAGTGGGCCCTCTCGGCATAGATGCGCTCGCTACGGCGCGCCACCAAGGTTTGAAAGGCGACGGCGACGCCGAGGCCGCCCATGATCGAATGTCGCGCGAGCAAGCGCAGCGCGCGAGCCGTGAGCGGTTGCTGCACGAGCCAGATGCAGAGGATCAGACTCAGAATTGCCGCGATCAGCAAGACGGCGCGGTGACGCCTCACGAGGTTGGCCCATCGCAGTCGTGCGACGCGAAGAAGCGGATTCCCCCACCAGCTGCCTGGCGCGTTCACTTCTTGGGCATGTACAGATCCGTCAGCGTGCCCTCGAACGCCTCGGCCGCGAACGCCACGGTCTCCGACAGCGTCGGGTGCGGGTGCACGGTCAGGCCGATGTCGGCCGCATCCGCGCCCATCTCGATCGCGAGCGCCACCTCGCTGATCAGCTCGCCGGCATTGGTGCCGACGATGCCGCCGCCGAGCAGACGGTGCGTGTCCGGATCGAACAGCAGCTTGGTGAAGCCCTCATCGCGCCCGAGCGAGAGCGAGCGGCCGCTCGCCGCCCAGGGGAACACGCCCTTCTCGAAGGCGATGCCCTTGGCCTTGGCGTCGGTCTCGGTCAGACCCACCCAGGCGATCTCCGGATCGGTGTAGGCCACCGAGGGAATGACGCGCGCATCGAAGCAGCTCTTGTGCCCGGCGGCCACTTCGGCGGCCACCTTGGCTTCGTGCGCTCGCCTTGTGCGCGAGCATCGGCTGGCCCGACGATGTCGCCGATGGCGAAGATGTGCGGCACGTTGGTGCGCATCTGCTTGTCGATCGGAATGAAGCCGCGCTCGCTCGACCTTGCACGCCGGCGCGCCTCCGCGCCGATGCGCTTGCCGTTGGGCGTGCGCCCGACCGCGACCAGCACGTGGTCGTACGTCTGCGGCTGCGGGCGCCTTGTCGCCCTGCGAAGCTGACCCGAGCCCCTCCTTGGTGGCCTCGACGCCGGTCACCTGGGTGCCGAGCAGGATCTGCCGTAGCGCGCGCGGATGCGCTTCTCGAGCGGCTCGCACCAGATCCGGATCGCAGCCGGGCATCAGCTGCGGGGTGAGCTCCACGACGCTGACCTTGGCTGCCGAGCGCATCGTACACACAGGCCATTTCCAGACCGATGATGCCGCCGCCGATCACCAGCAAGCGTGCCGGCGATGCCGGGCAGCTCGAGCGCGCCGGTGGAATCGATGATGCGCGGATCCTCGGGCCAGAACGGCAGCCGCACGCCTCGGAGCCGGCCGCGATGATGCATTGCTCGAAGCGGATGCGCTTCGCTGCCGTTGCGACCGTTCGACCTCGATGCACGTGCGGGCTCGACGAAGCTGCCCGCTGCCCGCGCACCACCTCGACCTTGCGCTGCTTGGCGAGCAGTCGCAGGCCGCCGGTCAGCTTCTTGACGACGCTGCTCTTCCAGCCGCGCAGCTTGTCGCAGATCGAGCGTCGGCTCGCCGAAACTGATGCCATGCGCGCCATCGCGTGCGGCTCCTCGATCACCTTGGCCGCATGCAGCAGCGCCTTGGATGGAATGCAGCCGACGTTCAGGCACACGCCGCCCAGGTGCGCAGCGCTCGATCAGCGTCACCTTCAGGCCGAGATCGGCGGCGCGAAACGCGGCCGTATAGCCGCCGGGCCGAGCCAGCACCAGCAGCTGCGTGCTGCGATCGGCGCGTGCCTCGACGCGTGCTCGCGCAGCCATGTCGGGCACCGGCATGCGCACCGTGTCGCCCGACGAGTCCGCCGCGGCGGCAGCCGGCGGGTGCTCGCGGCCGGGGTGCTGCTGCGGCCGGGGGCGCCGATGCGTCGTGGACGCTGCGGCGCCTGGGCGCGGGCGCTGCGCTCTGCGCCGTCGGCGCCTCGATGCGCGCAATCAGCGCGCCCTTGCCGACCTTGTCGCCGCGCTTGACCAGCACCTCGGTGACCGTGCCGGCCGCCGTCGACGGCACATCCATGGTCGCCTTGTCGGTCTCCAGCGTGATCAGCGGCGTTTCGACCTCGATGCTGTCGCCCGACCTTGACCAGCACATCGACGACCGGCACGGCCTTGAAGTCGCCGAGATCCGGAACGACGAGATCGATCGAGCTCAGCGCTGGGCTCACGGCACCGCCTCGAGCAGGCTGCGTGGCTCGGCCAGCACCTGCGCCAGATAGCTCGTGAAGCGCCGCCAGCGCGCCATCGATGACGCGATGATCGTAGGACAGCGACAGCGGCAGCATCAGTCGCGGCACGAAGGCGCCGTCCTGATACACCGGCTTCGATGCGCCGAGCGCGACACACCGAGGATCGCGACCTCCGGCGCATTGATGATGGGCGTGAACGCCGTCCCGCCGATGCCGCCGAGGCTCGAGATCGTGAAGCGACCCGCCCTGCATCTGCGCCGCAGTGAGCTTGCCGGCGCGCGCCTTCTCGGACAGCTCGCGCGAGCGCGCGCGCGATCTCGTAGATGTCCTTGCGGTCGGCATCGCGGATCACCGGCACCAGCAGGCCGTTGGGCGTGTCGGCCGCAAAGCCGATGTGGATGTACTTCTTGTAGATCAGGTTCTCGCCGCTCGCATCGAGCGAGGAGTTGAAGTCGCGGAAACTCCTGCAGCGCGCGCACGCAGGCGCGCACGATGAAGGCCAGCGGCGTGAGCTTGATGCCCTCCTCTGCGCCTTCGACTTCAGTTGTTGCGCACCGCCTCGAGCTCGGTGATGTCGGCCTCGTCGAACTGCGTGACGTGCGGCAGGTTCACCCAGCTCGCATGCAGCCGCGGCCCGGAGATGCGCTGCACGCGCGTCAGCGGCTTGATCTCCGATCGGCACCGAACTGGGCGAAGTCGATACCGGCACGCTCGGCAGGCCCGGCCGCTGACGCCGGCCGGCGGCTGCCCGCGCCGACCGTCAGCAGCCTTCTTGACGAACGCCTTGACGTCATCCTCGGTGATGCGCCCCTTCGAGCCCGTGCCGCTCACGCGCGCGAGATCCACGCCGAGCTCGCGCGCGAACCGGCGCACCGAGGGACTCGGCGTGCGCGCGTCGAGAAGCCAGTCTCATCGATCGAGGCGCGCGGCGCGCGCGGCGCAGCCGCGACGCATCGGCGGCTGCAGCGGCGCGGCGGCCTGCGGCGCGCGCGTCGCGGCGTCGGCTGCGGCGATGGCCGCTGCCGCGGTCGCCGGCGGCAGCCGGCGCATGGCGCGGCCGGCGCGCGCTGCCGCAGGTGCGGCATCTGCCGCGTCGACCTGCGAGCGTACCGCGATCACGACATCGCCGGCCGAGACGTGTCGCCGCCCTTGCTCACGTGCACTTGCTCGATGACGCCGGCGACGGTGGACGGCACGTCCATCGTCGCCTTCTCGGTCTCGAGCGTGAGCAGCGGCGTCGTCGACCTCGATGGCTCTCGCCGGGCTTGACCAGCACGTCGATGACGGCCACGTCCTTGAAGTTGCCCAGGTCGGGCACTCGCATTTCTTTGACGCGGTCAAGGCGTGGTCTCCTTGAGTACTGATCACGGATTCAAGGGATCGGCCTTGGCGGGATCGATGCCGAGCGTCGTCGATGGCCTTGCGTCACGGTCGTTGCGATCGATCTTGCCCTCGTCGGCCAGCGCCTTGAGCGCCGCCAGCGCGATGAAGTTGCGATCGACTTCGAAGTGCCGGCGCAGCGCCGCGCGCGCAGTCGCTGCGCCCGTAGCCATCCGTGCCGAGCGTCACGTAGCGGCCCGCGCACCCACTGGCGGATCTGATCCGGCACGGTGCGCATGTAGTCGGTCGCCGCGACGATCGGGCCGTCGCGCTCCTTCAGGCAGCTGCTGCACGTACGGCACGCGCGGCGGCTCTCGTCGGATGCAGCAGATTCCAGCGCTCGCACTCGAGCGCCTCGCGCCGCAGTTCGCTGAAGCTGGTGATCGAGAACACATCGGCCGGCACGCCGATAGTCGCTTCTCGAGCATCTGCGGCGGCCGCGATGCACTCGCGCAGGATCGTGCCGCTGCCGAGCAGCGTCGCGCGCACCTTGCCCGCGCCCGCCGCTCTGCAGCAGATAGCCGCCCTTGAGGATGCCCGCCTCCACGCCCGCGCGGCAGCGCCGGCTGCGCGTAGTTCTCGTTCATCACCGTGATGTAGTAGAACACGCTCTCGCTGCTCGACGATACATGCGCCGCATGCCGTCCTGGATGATGACCGCGAGCTCGTAGGCATAGGTCGGATCGTAGGCGACGCAGTTCGGGAACGGTCGTGGCGACGCAGCTGGCTGTGACCGTCCTGATGCTGCAGTCCCTCGCCCGCCAGCGTCGTGCGGCCGGCGGTCGCGCCGAGCAGAAAGCCGCGCGCCTGGCATGTCGCCCGCCGCCCAGATGAAATCGCCGACGCGCTGGAAGCCGAACATCGAGTAGATAGATGTAGAACGGCACCATGCTGATGCCGTGATTGGCGTAGGAGGTGCCGGCCGCGATCCAGGAGCACAGGTCGAGCCGGCCTCGTTGATGCCCTCCTCGAGCATCTGGCCCTTCTTGTCCTCGCGATAGGACATCAGCGTCTCGGCATCCAGCGGCGTGTAGAGCTGGCCGACCGAGGAGTAGATGCCGATCTGGCGGAACAGGCCTTCCATGCCGAAGGTGCGCGCCTCATCCGGCACGATCGGCACGATGTGCTTGCCGATGTTCTTGTCCTTGAGCAGCACCGTGAGGATGCGCACGAACGCCATGGTGGTGGAGATCTCGCGCTCGCCGGTGCCTTCCAGCATCGGCGTCGAACGCCTCGAGCGGCGGGATCGTCGAGCGGCGGCGCACTGCGTTGCGCGCCGGCAGATAGCCGCCGAGGCTCGTGCGCCGCGCGTGCAGGTACGCGCATCTCCTCGCTAGTCCTCGCGCCGGCTTGCGGAACGGCAGGCTCGTCGAGATCCTCGTCCGAGACCGGGATGTTGAAGCGATCGCGGAACGCCCGCAGCGCCTCGACATCGAGCTTCTTCTGCTGGTGCGCGACCATCTGGCCCTCGCCGCGCCTTGCCGAGGCCGAAGCCCTTGACGGTCTTGGCCAGAATGACGGTCGGCTGCGCCCTTGTGCTGGCGTCGCCGCCGCAGTAGGCGGCGTACACCTTGCGCGCATCGTGGCCGCCGCGATTCAGGCGCCAGATCTCCTCATCGGACATGTTGGCGACCATCTCCTTGAGCTCCGGATCCTTGCCGAAGAAATGCTCGCGCGTGTAGGCGCCGCCCTTGGCCTTGAAGTTCTGATACTCGCCGTCGACGCACTCTTCCATGACGCGCTGCAGCATGCCCTTCGTGTCGCGCGCCAGCAGCGGATCCCAGCGCGAGCCCCAGAGCACCTTGATGACGTTCCAGCCGGCGCCGAGGAACGCGGCCTCGAGCTCCTGGATGATCTTGCCGTTGCCGCGCACCGGACCGTCGAGGCGCTGCAGATTGCAGTTGATGACGAAGATCAGATTGTCGAGCTTCTCGCGCACCGGCATGGTGAGCGCGCCCATCGACTCCGGCTCATCCATCTCGCCGTCGCCGCAGAACGCCCACACCTTGCGATCCGACGGCGCGACCAGCCCGCGATTCTCCAGGTAGCGGATGAAGCGCGCCTGGTAGATCGCCATCATCGGCCCCAGGCCCATCGACACGGTCGGGAACTGCCAGAAATCCGGCATCAGCCACGGATGCGGATAGGAGGACAGGCCCTTGCCGCCCGACCTCCTGGCGGAAATGCAGCAGCTGCTCCTCGCTCAGCCGGCCTTCCAGATAGGCGCGCGCGTAGATGCCGGGCGAGGAATGGCCCTGGATGTACACCATGTCGCCGGGATGCTGCGTCGCGAGGGCGCACGCCAGAAATGATTGAAGCCGACCTCGTACAGCGTCGCCGAGGAGGCGTAGCTGGCGAGGTGGCCGCCGTATTCGGAGGAGACTTGCGATTCGCCTGCACCACCATCGCCATCGCGTTCCAGCGGATGTAGGCCTCGATGCGCCGCTCGAGCGCGCGATCGCCCGGATACTCGCGCTCCTGAGCCCGGTCGGAATGGTGTTGACGTAGGCGGTGTTGGGCCTGAACGGCAGATAGGCGCCGGAGCGGCGCGTGTGGTCGATCAGGCGCTCGAGCAGAAAGTGCGCGCGCTCGGCGCCGTGAGCCTGAGCACCGAGTCGATCGACTCCAGCCACTCCTGCGTCTCGACGGGGTCGAGGTCTTGAAGCTTTGGAGCGTCATGGCGGTTCATGCCGCGGTGCGCAGCACGGGTGCGAACGTGCTGTGCTAGGATGCGCAGCTGGACTGCGCGTGAATTCGCGTTGAACAAGCCGGGTAATGATCCGGGTTTCACTGGCGACGGTCAAGCAAGCGTGGCTCACCGGCCTCATGCAGGCACGCTGTGCTTGACAGCGCATGTCGCTGCTGCCGACGCTCGATCTTCCGCCGCTTCAGTCACCGTCGAGCGCCTGCAGCGAGCGCGCGACGCCGCAGCCTCGATGCGCTGCTTGTCATCGTTCCGGAGAGGCGCGCAGCAGGTGTTGTTCGCGCAGCTGCCCGAAAGCGCAGCGCTGGCGCAGGCTGCTGCGCGTCGCCGAGACGCGTCGCCGGCCCGGTGCGCTCCGCACGCTCGGTCTGCGAGCGCGCAGACGCGCGCGGTACTGGGAGTGCTGCGCGCCGATGCGAGCGCCTTCGAAACGCTCGCGCTCGCCGGCCGAATGCTCGGGAGCTCGCGGCGAGCACAGCCGCGTCGCATCGCCCTCGCCGCGCCCGGACAGGACGGCGTGGCGCTGCGCTCGAGGCGCTCCTGTCCGCGGCCTCGCGCAGTCGTTCGCGCTGCCGCGTTTCGCAAGCCAAGACCTGCGCTCGCGCCATCGCTCGACATCGATCTCATCGGTGCGCAGCGACCGGATCTCGAGCATGTCGCGCGCCAGCGCGCGCGGCAACAATCTGGCGCGCTGGCTCACCGCGCTGCCGCCCAACATGCTCGATGCGCGCGGCTATCGGCGCATGCTCACCGAGCTCGCGCGCCGCACGGGCTTGCCATGCGCTGGCTCGATGAGGCCGACTGAAGCGCCTCGGCGCGGGCGCATTCCTCGCCGTCGCCGCAGGCAATGCCGCCGCAACGCCGGCATCGCCCACCTGCGCTATCGCCCGCGCCGCGGCGTCGCGGCCGCGCCGTGACCTTGCGCTCGTCGGCAAGGGCATTCTTTTCGATACCGGCGGCACCAATCTCAAGCCGCATCGCGCGCATGCTCGACATGCACACCGACATGGCCGGCAGCGCGGTCGCGCTTGCCACGCTCTGCGCTGGCGGAGCTCGCGGCGCCGCATCGCAGTCGATGCCTGGCTCGCCATCACCGAGAACCGCATCGGTCCGAGCGCCTACCGCCCGCAGGATGTGGTGCGCGCCGCGAACGGCACCACCATCCAGGTGATCCACACCGATGCCGAGGGGCGCATGGTGCTCGCCGACACGCTCGCGCTGGCCGGTCGCACCCGGCCGCGCCTGATCATCGACTTTGCAACGCTGACCGGCGCGTGCGTTTATGCACTGACCGAGCGCATGAGCGGAGTGTTCACCAACGAGCCACACCTTGCGCACACGCTCATCGCGGCCGGCGCGCAAAGCGGCGAGCGCGTCTGGGGCTTCCCGTTCGATGCCGACTACGACTCGGATCTCGACAGCAAGGTGGCCGATATCATGCAATGCGCGCCTGAGGCGAAGGGCGACCACATCCTCGCGGCGCGCTTTCTGAGCCGCTTCGTCCCGCGAAGGCATGCCGTGGGTCCATGTGGACCTGTCCGCCGCCGTGCGCAGCGGCGGCCTCGCGCACATTCACACCGACATGACCGGATTCGGCGTACGGTATGCGCTCGAGCTGATCCTGAGACAGAACGTGTTGCGCGAGCTGGAGCGGCGCGTTTGAGCACCTTGACGCTGCGACGGCCGGACGACTGGCACCTGCACCTGCGCGACGGCGCGGCATTGCGTGCGGTGCTGCCCTTCACGCGCCAGCGCTTCGCCCGCGCCATCGTCATGCCAAATCTCAAGCCGCCGATCACGACCACGGAGCTCGCGCTCGCCTACTACGCGCCGCATCTTGCGCCGCGCGGCCGGCCGGATCGACGTTCGAGCCGCTGATGACGCTGTACCTGACCGATCACACCAGCCCCAGGAGATCGAGCGCGCGCACGCGAGCGGCCGCGTGTTCGGCTGCAAGCTCTATCCGGCCGGTGCGACCACGCATTCGCAGGACGGCGTGCACGGACATCCGCAGGCTCGATCGGTGTCTTCGAGACCATGAGCGCGATCGATATGCCGCTGCAGGTGCACGGTGAGGTGACAGACCCGCGCGTCGATGTCTTCGATCGCGAGGCGCGCTTCATCGATGAGGTTCTCGCGCCGCTCGCCGCCCGCTTTCCGCGGCTGCGCATCGTTTTCGAACACGTCACCACGCGCGACGCTGTCGAATTCGTGCGCACGGCCCGCGCGGGAATCGCTGCGACGATCACGCCGCAGCATCTGCTCATGAATCGCAACGCGCTCTTCGCGCGGCGGGATCCGCCCGCATCATTACTGCCTGCCGGTTCTCAAAGCCGAGACGGATCGCGAGGCGCTCGTCGAGGCTGCGGTCAGCGGCGATCCGCGCTTCTTTCTCGGCACCGACAGCGCGCCGCACGCGCGCAGCGCCAAGGAGACGGCATGCGGCTGCGCGGGAATGTTCTCCGCGCACGCGGCGCTCGAGCTGTATGCCGAGGTGTTCGAAGCCGCGGGCGCACTGCAGAGACTGCAGGGCTTCGCCTCGGAGTTCGGTCCCGCGTTCTATCGTTTGCCGCCCAACGAGGAGCGCGTGACACTCACGAGGCAGGCGTGGCAGGTGCCGGCCAGCTACCCCTTCGGAGATGAGGAGCTGGTACCGATGAGAGCGGGCGAGCAGATCGCCTGGCGCTTGAGCGCGTGAGCAACGATTCATTCCATGACGGCTCGGTAGCGCTCGCGCCGGCCGCGGGACTCATGTCGCGTCGCTTTCGCGGCTTCCTGCCGGTGGTGATCGACGTCGAGTGTGGGGGCTTTCACGCCGCGACCGATGCCCTGCTCGAGATCGCGGCCGTGGTGATCGACATGGATACGAGCGGGACACTCAAGCGCGGTGCGACGCACAGCTATCACGTTCAGCCCTTTCCAGGGGCGCGACTCGAACCGGCCGCGCTCAGCGTGACGGGCATCGACCCGCACCATCCGTTGCGTCCCGCGATACCTGAGCGCGATGCGTTACAGCGGGTGTTTCGCGAGGTGCGCCATGCGGTGCGCGCCTATGGCTGCCGGCGCGCCATCCTGGTCGGGCACAACGCCGCCTTCGACCTGGCCTTCCTCAACGCGGCCATCGCGCGCACGGACATGAAGCGCAATCCCTTCCATCCTTTTTCGAGTTTCGATACCGCGACGCTCGCGGGCGCGGCGCTCGGACAGACGGTCCTCGCCAAGGCAGCGGCGGTCGCCGGGATCGAGTGGGACGCGAGCTCGGCGCATTCCGCCGCGTACGACGCCGAGCGCTCGGCGGAGCTCTTCTGCTATATCTGCAACCGGATGCGCAGCAGCTATCTGATGGCAGAGGAGCGTGCGGTTGCGCTCGGCTGGCGCGACACCCAGAGCGAGCTCAACGACGATCCGCAAATAGAGATTTGAAAAAGCGCGCCAGCGCGCCGCTGCTCAGGCCGTGACGACGCCGATTTCCGACAGCAGCTTCCTGAGTTCGCCGCTGCGATACATCTCGAGCGCGATATCACAGCCGCCCACGAGCTCGCCATTCACGTAAAGCTGGGGGTAGGTCGGCCAGTTGGAATAGCGCTTGAGCGCCTCGCGCAACTCCGGCTCCTCGAAAATATTCACGTGCTTGAACTGAGCGCCGCAGGCGCGCAGTGCCGCAACGGTCTGTGCGGAGAAGCCGCACTGAGGAAAATCGGGCGTGCCCTTCATGAAAAGCACCACCGGGCTCGAGGTCAGTTCCGACTTGATACGCTCGACGACATCCATACGATCACACCTCACGATTCCATTAAGACCGACAACGCCCGCCGCGGTTCAGCGGTGCCGCCGTCGCTCCGCGAGCGCCGCGATGAGCGCCCACTGCTCCCGCGCGCTCATGGCCGTCCAGCGGGCGATCTCCGCGCCCGTGCGGCCGCAGCCGACGCAGAACCCCGCCCCATCCAGGACGCACACGTTCACGCAGGGAGAGTTCGGACGCGGCGGCTCTGTACGATCGTCGGCGGGGGCGCTCATCGGTTCATGGGGCCGCAGACCGGCTCCGCATTGAATTATGGGGGGTCCTCGCCTATTCTTCAAACCTCAACTTGGCTGTCGCTCAAGCCCTGGCAGAACAACAACTTGGGCGATTGCAATCTGTGACTTCCCCGGGAGATACAAAGCAATGAATCCGCTCAACTCCGTCTCCGGCGCGATGATCACCGGCTTTATCGCCGCGATCATCGTCATCATCATCTGCGCTGCGCTCAGCATGTCGACCGGCACGTTCCACGAGCTCGGGCTCGCGCGCTGGTTTCACATCCTCAGCGGCATCACGTGGATCGGACTGCTCTACTACTTCAACCTGGTGCAGACCCCGGGCCTTGCGGTCGCCGCCGCGGACAAGGGCGGACCGGGCGGAGCGGGCGTGACCAAATACATCGCCCCGCGCGCCTTGTGGTGGTTTCGATGGAGCGCCCTGGCGACCTGGTTGATGGGAGCCTGGTACCTCGTGCGCGATCATCACTTCGTGAGCGCGCTGACGCTGGGGCATGGCGCCCAGGAGCAGTACGGACTCATCATCGGCATTGGTGCCTGGCTCGGAACCATCATGCTCTTCAATGTCTGGGCCCTGATCTGGCCCAACCAGAAGAAGATCCTCGGCATCAAGCCCGCGACCGACGAAGAGAAGGCCAAGGCACGCAAGACGGCGGGCATGGCTTCGCGCATCAACTTCGTGCTGTCGATTCCGATGCTGCTGTGCATGGCCTCGGCTTCGCACGGATTGCCATTCTGATCGAACGGCCGCCAGCCGAAGATCTGACGCGGCAGGTTGCCGCGGCTCTGCGCGAGGACATCGGTCCGGGTGATGTGACGGCAAGCCTCGTGCCGGACACCCAGCGTGTGCACGGTCGGGTGATCGTGCGCGAGCCGGCGGTGCTGTGCGGTACACCCTGGGTCACGGAGACCTTCCGGCAGCTCGACGAGCGGGTCGCTCTCGAGTGGCAGGCGCAGGATGGCGAGCTCGTGCACCCCGCTCAAGTCATCCTGCGGCTCGAGGGACCGGCGCAGCCGATCCTGACGGGTGAGCGGACCGCGCTCAACTTCCTGCAGTTGTTGAGCGGCACGGCAACCCTTGCGCGGCGCTTCGTCGAGGCCGTGAGCGGTACCGGCTGCGTCGTGCTCGACACGCGCAAGACCGTGCCCGGATTGCGCAGCGCACAGAAATACGCCGTGCGTTGCGGCGGCGCCCAGAACCATCGGATGGGTCTTTACGACATGGTGCTCATCAAGGAGAACCACATCGCGGCCGCAGGCTCACTCACCGCGGCCATCGCAGAAGCCCGCCGCGCGGCGGGTGGCGTGCGCATCGAGACCGAAGTGGAATCGCTCGCCGAGCTCGAGGAAGCATTGGCCGCCGGGCCCGACATCGTCCTGCTCGATGATTTCACGCTCGAGGACATGCGCGCGGCCGTGCAACGCAATCGCGCGCTGGGCGCCCCCGTCAAACTTGAAGCCTCCGGCAGCGTCTCGCTCGAGAGCGTGCGCGCGATCGCGTCGACCGGGGTGGACTTCGTATCGGTCGGGTCCCTCACCAAGCATGTGCGGGCCGTCGACTTGTCGATGCGGCTCGAGTTCTAAGCGCCGACGGCCTTGAGCACGCGCTGCGGCTGCGCGATGCCGTAACCCTGTGCGTAGTCGATGCCAAGACTCGTGAGCATCTGGATGATCTCGGCATTCTCGGCAAACTCGGCGATCGTCTGCTTGCCCGTGAGATGGCCGATTTCGTTGATCGAGCGCACCATCTCCCGATCGATGGGATCACGCAGGATCTCGCGTACGAAGCTGCCATCGATCTTGAGGAAATCCACCGGGAAATGCTTGAGATAGCCGAACGAGGACAGACCAGTGCCGAAGTCATCGAGCGCGAATTTGCAGCCGAGCTCCTTCAAGGCCTGAATGAAGCGGTTGGCCTGCGAGAAGCTCGCGACGGCCGCGGTCTCGGTGATCTCGAAGCAGATCTTGCGCGCATCGATACCGCTGCGGTGAAACTGCTCGATCACGAATGGCAGAAACTTGTCATCTCCCAGGCTCTGCCCGGACAGATTGATGGAGCACAGGATGAGCTTCTCGCGCTCGTCTGCCTCGGAGACGAGCCAGCGGAATGCATTCTCGATCACCCAGCGGTCGATCGCCGGCATGATGCCGTAGCGCTCGGCCGCGGCAATGAAATTGTCCGGGGAGACGATACGCCCATTCTCATCGCGCAAGCGCAAGAGCAGCTCGTAGTGCGCGCCAGGCTCCACGCGCTGCAACGGCTGGATCGTCATGCGGAAGAGCTCGAAGCGACTTTCCTCGAGCGCGGCATTGATGCGCGCGGCCCATTGCATCTCGCGCCTGCGGCGCATGAGCTCGATGTCGTTCTCGGCAAAGCTGTGCACCCGATTGCGGCCGCTCTCCTTCGCGGCGGCGCAGGCGCTATCGGCGGCGGACAGGATAGAGGCGACATCCTCATTGTCGGCCGTGATCGGCACGACTCCGATGCTGGCGCCGAGGCGGAACACGCGGTCCTCCCAGCTGAAGCGGAAGTTGCGCACGGCCTCGCGCAACGCCTCCGCCGTACGCATGGCCTCATCGAGCGAGCAGCTCTCGAGCAGAATGCCGAATTCATCACCGCCGAGTCGCGACAGCGTGTCGCGCCAGCGCACCTTGGACTTGAGGAGCGCACCGACCTGACCGAGTAGCGCATCCCCCGCGCTGTGTCCGCAGCTGTCGTTGATGATCTTGAACTGGTCGATGTCGAGATAGCACAGCGCATAGGAGGCTTCGCGTGCCTTGGCGCTCTTCAGCGCCCGCTCCATGCGGCTTTCGAACTCGCGACGGTTCACGAGGCCGGTGAGCAGATCGTGGCTCGCGTGATAGGAGAGCCTGCGGTTGAGCTCGCGCGACTCGCTCACGTCGTGGAACACGAGCACACCGCCTGCGACGTGCCCGGAGCCATCCCGGATCGGAGCTGCGGTGCTCTCGACGTACAGCTCGTTACCGTCGCGCCGGATGAGGAGCATCGGCCTCACCGACTTGATGGGGCGCACTCGGCGGATCGACACCGACAAGGGATTCTCGAGCGGCTCGCAGGTCTCCTCGTGGAACGCGCGGAAAATCTCCTCGACCGGACGACCCATCGCATCCTCGAGCCGCCAGCCGGTCAGCTCCTCGGCCACCGGATTGATGTAATCGATCGTCGAGTTCGCGTTGGTGGTGATGACGCCATCGCCGATCGACTGCAGCGTGATCTGCGCGCTCTCCTTCTCGCGAAACAGCGCCTCCTCGTAGATCTTGCGCTCGGTGATGTCGAGCTCCACGCCGACCAGCCGCAGGAGCCGGCCGTGATCATCGACGCGGGCCTGCGCACGGCTGATGACCCAGCGCCACTCGCCACTGCGGTGGCGCATGCGATGCACGCTCTCGAAGATCGGCAGCTTGCCGGCAACGTGATCGCGGATCGCGGCCTGCACCCGCGACATGTCATCGGGGTGCACGAGATTGCGCCAGTCGGGCGAATCGCGGATCTCATCATCGCCGTAGCCGAGCATTGCCTTCCAGCGCGGCGAAAAGTAGACCTCGTTGTTCTCCACATCGAAGTCCCAGACGCCGTCGTTGGCGGCCGCCTGCGACAGATGCATGCGCTCCTCGAGCTTCGCCAGGCGCATCTCGGTGCGCAGCCGCTCGAGGCCCGTACCCAGGCTCGTGCCGAGGAGCTTCAGGAGCAGCTGCAGGTTCACGTCCCAGGAGCCGCGCGGCATTGCACGCGCGAGCGCGAGCACGCCTGCGGGCTGGTTTTGAATACGAAACACGATGAGCAGCACCGAGCCCATCTGCAGCTCGGCAAAGCGCCGCGCCTCGGCCGCCTGCTCAGGCCGCGGCGCGCCCGTATCGCGTAGCTCGGAAAGACGCAGGTGTTCGAGCCGTCCGGATAACCAGGGGTACGCGCTCAAGAGCTCCCCCGCAGCGACTCGGGCTGGCACTGCGCAAAACCCCGGCGGACGACCTGCACTTCGCCGAAGCTGCCCTCGGGCCCGATGAGGGCCATGAAGGCGCAGTCGCTCGCCGTGATCTCGGCGATCAGCTCCAGATTTCTCTGGACACAGCCCGCAGCGCTCTCGCGCCGCATGTTCTGGAAATCGACGGCGATCTTCGTGCAGGCAACATCGATGCCGAGCACGGGTGGTGCCGCGCGGCCTCGCATCAAATCAGCGGATAGAACATCGGACGCCGTGAACTCTGTGGGAGTCTCCGGCGGCAGGCTCGACATAGTCGGACGACGCTCCCTCAGTAACTCAAGCTTTGCGAGTGTGGCAGACGCGTCTCCGGCCCGCGGCGACTCCGGTCATGCTACCGCGATGCTTTTGATTAAGTTAGGCCGGATTCTCGCATAACCGCTGAGGAACTCAAGCTAACCATTTGTCTTAACAGAACTTACAGGCGGGATCCCTCCAGGGCCGCGCCTGCGTCAGGTCAGTCCCGCGCGCGCAAGCTGATAAAGCCTCTTGAGCTCGGCCTCCATCTCGACCTGCAGCTTCTCCAGCCCCGCTGCATCGAGAACGCGCGACACGTAACGCGGCGGCCCGATGGCGAGCGACACCCGGGAAAAAGGAACTGGAATCACGAACTTGTCCCACTTGATAAGCCGTGCGCGGGAGGCCGCATACGCCATCGGCAGCATCGGCCGGCCCGACATCTGGGCGAGCAGGATGGCGCCGGGTTTGAACTTAAAGCGCGGCCCGCGGGGGCCATCGGGCGTCACGATGGGTGAGATGCCCTGCTGGACGAGTGCGTGGTAATAGTCGCGCAGCGCCCGAGCCCCGGTATGCGTCGAGGAGCCGCGGATCACGTGGCCGTGCAGCCGGCGTACGGCGATGGCGCCGAGCTCGCCATCCACCGATGGGCTGATGAGCCAGCCGACGTTGAGTCCGCGCGCACGCTGCTCGAGCAAATACTTGGCACAAAACAGCTGATGCTGGTGCCAATAGCACGGGATCAGCGAAGGCGCCTTCGCAAGCGCCTGGGTGAGATGCTCCGCCCCGGCAATGTGCCGCACACGGCATGTCCACAGCCACAGTCGCACGATGCCCAGGGCAAGCGGGACGGCAATGCCATAGAGCAGGCGTCGCGTCGCGGTCATGCGACGGCCGGAACGCGTCAGCGAGCGATAGATGGTGTTGCGCAGGCCACCGCCCGGCCCCGGATCGGTCATGCGATGATATTAACCTTTAGCTCGCTCGCTCTAGCATGACTGCGACGGACCCGGCCGCGGCGCCGCAACCGCCTGAGGCGGATATCCAGTTCGATATCGGTGCCACCGACGACACGTTGGAGCGCATGACCGAGCTGTTCGCGCGCCACGGTGACATCTATCGGGTCTTCTCGCCAACGCGCAAGTCGTACACCTGGGTCATCAATCACCCGGATGACGTGAAGCGGGTGCTCGTCGGTAACCATCGCAACTACACCAAGGGCGTCGGCCTCGATCGCGTCAAGATTCTGCTCGGCAACGGCATCATGACGAGCGAGGGCGAACTGTGGCGTCGCCAGCGCTACATGATGCAGCCCCTGTTCCACCGGCGCGTCATCACCGAGTTCGCTCGAGTGATCGCAAGCGCCAATGATCGGTTCATCGCGCGCTGGGAAGCGCAGGCGCAGCGCGGCGAGCTCGTGAACGTGACCGACGACATGAGCGAGCTCACGCTCGATGTCGTCCTGCGCTCGATCTTCGGCCGCGACCTCGAGCGGCTCGCAGCGCAGCTCGGTGGCAATCCCTTCGAGGTGCTCACCAAGGAGCCGGCGCGCGACCTGCGCTTCGCGTACAAATTCCGCTCGCTCGCAAAGCTCGTCGGCGAGCTCGTGCAGCGTCGCCGCGCGCAAACCGAGGAGCATTTCGACTACGTCGCCATGCTGATGGACGCGCGCGACAAGGAATCGGGCGATCCCATGGCCGACCGGCAGCTCATCGATGAGGTGATGACGCTGATCGTCGCGGGCCATGAGACCACCGCGAGCGGACTCAACTGGACCTGGTATCTGCTGTCGCAGCATCCCGAGGCGGATGCGCGGCTGCACGCCGAGATCGAAGCCGCTCCCGAGGAGCCGAGCTCTCCAAGCCTTGCGCAGATGGAGGCCCTGCCCTACACGCAGCAGGTCGTGCATGAGGCGCTGCGGCTGTTTCCGCCGGGCTGGCTGCTCTCGCGGCGCGCGGTCGGTCCGGACGTGCTATCCGGCTTTGCGGTGGCCGCCGGCACGGATGTGCTTCTGAGTCCTTATCTGCTGCATCGACATCCGCGCTACTGGCTCGAGCCTGACGCCTTTCGCCCGGAGCGCTTTGCTGCAGACCACGAAGCGGAGCGGCCGCGCTTCGCCTACATGCCCTTCGCGGCCGGACCCCGCCACTGCATCGGCGAGACACTGGCTCTTTACGAAATGCTCATGCATCTGTACAAGGTCGCGCGCCACTACCGGCTGAGCTATCCCTCGGGAGGGCCGATCGAGCTCGAAGCTCAGATCAACCTGAGGACCCGCAAACCTTTGTTCATGAGGCTGGAACGTCGCTGATGCCCAATTTTACGACCCTCGGCGAACTCATCGAGAGCAACCGCGACCGGCCGCGCAGCGTCACCTACCTCGAGGGCGAACAGAACGAGCGCAGCGTCACCTTCGCACAGCTGTATGAGCGTGCCCTCGGCATCCTGCATCACCTGCAACGGCTCGGCGCGAAGCCCGGCGACAAGCTGATCCTCTTTCTGTCAGACAACGAGCCCTTCATCGATGCTTTCTGGGCGGCGATTCTCGGCGGGATCATCCCCGTGCCGGTGGCCATCGGCATCAGCGATGAACATCGGCACAAGCTGCTGCGCATCGCGGACAAGCTCGTTAACCCGTTCCTGTACACCGAGCGACGCGCGCTCGAGCGCATCGGCGCGTTCGCAGGGACGGTAGGCGCGGGTAAGACGTTCGATGCATTGAAGGTGCGCACGTTCCTGGTCGATCAGCTCGATGACATCTCCCGCCCCGGTCGCCCGCATCGCGCCAGGCCGCACGACACCGCCTTCATCCAGTTCTCTTCCGGCTCGACCAGCGAGCCGAAGGGTGTCGTGCTGAGCCACCGCAACATCATCGCCAACTACTTCGGCGCGAACGACAGCGCGCGCTTCTCGTCCGATGACGTGAGCCTGTCGTGGATGCCGCTGACGCACGACATGGGTCTCATCGGCTTTCACATCTTCATGTTCGCGCACGGCGCGCATCCGCATCTGATGCCGACGGAGCTGTTCGTCCGCCGGCCGATGTTGTGGCTCACGCTCGCCACGCGCAAGCGCGCCACCATTCTGTGCTCACCGAATTTCGGCTATCGACACTACCTCAAGGTGCTGGGTGATCGCCCGGTCGACGGACTCGATCTGTCGAGCGTGCGCCTGATCTTCAATGGCGCCGAGCCGATCTCCGTGAGTCTGTGCGATGAGTTCCTGCGGCGCATGACGCCTGCTCGCCTTGCGCCCGCGGCGATGTATCCGGTCTATGGTCTCGCGGAGGCCTCGCTCGCGGTCACCTTTCCAAAGCCGGGCACGGGCTATCGCCGCCTGCACCTGGATCGTCATCAGCTGACGGTGGGTGCGCGTGTTCAGGAGGCCGCAGCGGCGACACGCGATGCCGTCGAGCTCATGGGTCTTGGCTATCCGATCCTGCATACACAGCTGCGGATCGTGGACAACGAGGAAAGGCTGCTGCCTGAGGACACGGTGGGGCACATCCAGATCAGCGGCGACAACGTCACGCGCGGCTACTTCGAGGACCCGGACAGTAACGCGCGCGCGTTCAGTTCCGATGGCTGGCTGCGCACGGGTGATCTCGGTGTGCTGCACGCGGGCGAGCTCTATGTCACCGGACGGGACAAAGAGATCCTGTTCGTGAACGGCCAGAATTATTATCCGCACGATCTCGAGAGCATCGCGCAGCATGCGCACGGGCTCGACCTCGGCAAGGTGGTGGTGGCGGGCGTGCGCCCGGCCGGGGCACAGGCTGACGAGCTCATCGTGTTCGTGCTGCACCGTGGCGATCTCAAGGAGTTCGTGTCGATCGCGACGGAGGTGACGCGGCTCGTCAATGAGCACACCGGACTCGAGGTGGCGCAGGTCGTTCCGGTCAAACGCATTCCAAAGACCACGAGCGGCAAGATTCAGCGCCATCTGCTCGAGCAAGGTTACGTCGAAGGCGAATTCGCCGCCGAGCTCGCCGAGCTTGCGGCGTTGCGAGCCTCATTGCGCGGCCCGGCCAGCGCATCGCGCAGCGCCATCGAGGATCAGCTCAAGTCGATCTGCGACGCGGCGCTCGAAGGCAAGAAGATCGACCTGCACGACAATCTGTTCGAGATCGGCGCAAGCTCGCTCAAGCTCATCGAGATTCACGAGCAGATCGATCGGCTCTATCCCGGCCAGGTCGATCTCACCGAGCTTTTCGAGTATCCGACCATCGCCGAGCTCGCGCGGCATCTCGAGGCGAAGCTCGCCGGTGCGTCCGCCTCAACTGCGTCCGTATAGCGAGCGCTTGAGCTTCCAGCGTTTGTGCGACCAGGGCCAGTCAGCGGGCTCGGCCCGAATCTGCGTCTCGACACGGCGCGCGTAGCGCTCCGTCAGCTCTCCCGCGGCGAGCACCTCGCCGCGCGCCGCGAGCGGTGCGATCGACACCGTGTAGCGACCGCGTGCGGTGCGCCGCATCCCCACGAAAAAAACGGGAAAGCGGGTGACGCGTGCGATCTCCTCGGCGCCGACGTAAAAGGCGGTTTCTCGATTCAAGAAGCGGGTCCAGTGCTTGTGCTCGCTCGTGCGCGGCTCCTGGTCGGCGACCATAGCGATCGCCCGCGGCGTACGGCCGCGCTTGATGATGTCACCGAGCAGACCCTGCGCAGGCACGAGCCGAGCCCCGAAGCGGGTCCGCAGCTTCAACATCTCGCGCTCGGCCCACGGGTCCACGAGTGGCTTGTAGGCCGCATCGAGTGGATATCCGAGCTGCGTGGTGAGCGCGAGCAGCATCCACTCCCAGTTGCACTGGTGCGCGGCCACGAGCAGCACGGGTGAGCCGGCGGCGATCAGCGAGCGCGGCGTATCGAGGCCTTCGATGCTCACGCGGCCGCGGATCTCATCCGCAGAGAGCCGGATGGACTTCACGATCTCGATCAGCACCTCGGCGAAGCCTCGGTAGTAGCGGCGCATGAGATCGCGCAGTCCAGCTTCGTCGAGCTCGGGAAAAGCGAGCGCGAGATTCTCGCGCACCACGTGCTTGCGATAGGGAAATACGCTCGCGACCAGTGAGCTCAGGCCGTGCGCGATGCCATAGAGCATCCACCACGGCAGCGCCGCGATTGCACGCACCCAGAGCGCCGAGCGGCCGGCCCCCTGGTGCGGAGTGGTTGCAGAGACTGCGGCGGCGGGTGGCGTCAAGGCTCAGCCGGCTGCCTGCGGCCTCGGCTTCGGCGCCTGCGGGACCTGCGACGGCGATGTCGACATGAACAGGCGACTGATCCGGGGGCCGAGCCAGCTCTCGATATCGTCGATGAGCGTGAAGACCGCCGGAACGATGACGAGCGTCAAAGCCGTCGAGGTAATGAGGCCGCCCGCGACCGCGATCGCCATCGGCGCGCGGAACTCCGAGCTGCCTCCGACCGCCAGTGCCACGGGCGCCATGCCTGCGATCATGGCGACCGTCGTCATGACGATGGGTCGAGCACGCTTGTGGCCGGCCTCCAGCAGTGCGGTAACACGATCGCGACCGGCACGCATCTCTTCGATGGCGAAGTCGACGAGCAGAATCGAGTTCTTGGCGACAATACCCATGAGCATCAAAAAGCCGATGACCACCGACAATGACAATGCCAGGTTCGTGATCAAAAGAGCGAGCGCCGCACCGCCGATCGACAGCGGCAGCGCCGACAGAATGGTAATGGGCTGAAACACGCGTGCAAAGAGCAGCACCAGCACGGCGAATACCATGAGGATACCGGTACCCATGGCGATGCCGAAATTCGTATAGAGCTCGGTCATGAGCTGCGCATCCCCCGTCTCGACCAGGCGCACGCCCTGCGGCAGGTGGGCGAGAGTCGGCAGCGCATAGATCTTCTTCAGGGCGGGCCCCAGCTGTACACCGTTCAAGTCTGCCGTGAGCGCGAGGCGCCGGCTCTGGTTATAGCGGCGTACCTTGGTCGGTCCCTGGCCGAAGCTGATGTCGGCGACGGCCTTCAGCGGCACGACCTTGCCCGCCAGAGTCGGCACCGGCAGATTCTCGAGCGTCGACAGATCGCGCCGTGAATGCTCGAGCAGACTCACGCGAATCGGTATTTGCCGGTCCGAGAGCGAGAACTTCGCGCCGTTCTGCGGCAGATCGCCGAGCGTTGCGATGCGGATCGTCTGACTGATGCTCTGCACAGTCACATTGAGCTGTGCGGCCAGATCGAGCCGCGGACGGATCACGATCTCGGGCCGCTGCAGATCCCCATCGATGACTGGATCGGCGAGCTCGGGCAGCGTGCGCATCTCGCCGATGACTTTCTCCGCCGTCCGCTGTACCAGGGCCGAGTCATCGCCCGTGAGGTAGATCACCACGTCGTGGTTGCCGCCGCCGCCCGACTGCTTCTGGAACGACAGGCGCGCATCGGGAATCGTGCGCAGCTCGCGCATCACGGCCTTCTCGAACTCCGGCTCCGTGAGCTTGCGCTGCGAGCGCGGCAAGAGCTCGACGAACAGCGAGCCTTCGCGGACCTCGCCCGTGTCCGTCGAGCCGATGTTCTCGACGACGCTCGCGACTTCGGGGTATCGGCTGACGATGCGGTAAGCCGCCGCTGAGAGCGCGGCCGTGTCCTCAAGACGAACGCCCGGTGGCAGCTCGATGTTCAGGATCGCGGCACGGGAGTCGCTTGCGGGAAAGAGCGCGGTCGGCACGAGCGTGAACACGTAGATCGAGAACGCAAAGAAGGCGGTGCCCGCTGCGAGGGTCATCCAGCGGTGCTGGATGCTCAAGCGCAGGAGGCGCAGATAGCGCGTCATGATCGGACCGTCGTGATGCACGGCGCCGCTCTCGGGCTTGAGCGTGTAGGCTGCGATGACGGGCGTGATGAGACGAGCGACCAGCAGCGAGAAGAACACGGCCGCCGCGACCGTGAGTCCGAATTGCTTGAAGTACTGACCTACGATGCCGCCCATGAAGCTCACGGGCAGAAACACTGCGATGATGGTCGCGGAGGTTGCGACGACGGCGAGCCCGATCTCATCGGCCGCATCGAGTGCCGCTTGAAAGCCGCTCTTGCCCATGCGCATGTGGCGCACGATGTTCTCGATCTCGACGATGGCATCGTCAACGAGCACGCCCGCGACCAGTGAGAGCGCAAGCAGGCTGATCTGGTTGAGGGTGAAACCCATCCACTGCATGAAGGCGAACGTCGGGATCGCGGACAGCGGAATGGCGAGCGCGGAGATCGCCGTCGCCCGAAAGTCCCGCAGGAACAGCCACACGACGGCTACCGCGAGCAGCGAGCCTTCGATCAGCGCGCTGAGCGCCGAGTGATACATCTCGTGCGTGATCTCCACCGTGGTGAAGACCTGCTCCATCTTCACCTGAGGATATTCCTTCGCGATGTTCGCGAGTTCCGTCTCGACACTCTTCAGCACTCCGACATCGGAGGTGCCCTTGGAGTTGTACACGCCGAACGTGGTCGCGGGCCGCCCGTTCAGGCGCGCGATGGTGCGGATCTCGGCGACACCGTCGTGCACCTCGGCGATGTCCCTGAGTCGCGCTGTGCCGCCGGCCGGAAGCACGATCTGCGTATCGCTCAGCGTCGTAGCGCTCTGCGCCCCACCCAGCACGCGGATCGATTGCTCACCACCGCCGACCTGAGCGCGTCCACCCGGCGCATCGAGATTGAGCTGACGCAGCTGCTGATTGACCTGCACGGCGGTGAGGCCGAGGGCCTGCATGCGCGCCGGGTCGAGCTCGACCCGGATCTCCCGATCCACCCCGCCCCCGCGCTGCACCTGCGCGACGCCCGCCACCGACAACAGTCGCTTGGTGACGGCGTTGTCCACGAACCAGCTCAGCTCTTCCTCGCTCATGGCGGGGCTGCTAACGGCGTAATAGGCAATCGCACCGCCGCCAACATCGATGCGCTGGATCAGCGGCTCGTCGATTCCTTCGGGCAGATTGACGCGCACCTTGGCCACCGCATCGCGCACGTCGGCCACCGCGCGATCGATCGGCGTGCCGATCTGGAACTCGATGTTGATGGTCGCCTGCCCCTCCATGGCGAGCGAGGTGAGACTGTGAACGTTGCCGACGTTCGCAACCGCGCCCTCGATCTTCTGGATGATCTGGGTCTCGATTTCCGTCGGCGCCGCGCCGGGCTGACCGACGACCACCGACACGAGCGGATAGTTGATGTCCGGATTGAGATTGATGGGCAAGCGCACGAAGGCCACGACGCCCACGAAGAACAGCACCACGAACAGGACGATCGGCGGGACGGGATGCCGAATCGCCCAGGCGGAGATGTTTTTCACGACCCGCTGCCCTTGAGGGGCGCAACGCTGATGCGCTCGCCCGGGCGCAGAAATCCAGCCGCCGTCGTCACGACTCGCTCCTGACCTGTCAGGCCGGAGGCGATCACGAGGCCCTCGGGCACCGTATCGGCAATGCGTACCGGGCGGCGCTCCACGCGACTCTCAGGAGTCACGATGAGCACGTAGGGACCGCGGTCGTCCGTGAGCACCGCCGTCTGGGGAAGCACGGGGCGCTGCGCCTTTCCCGTCATCACCTCTGCCGCGCGCGAAGGCACCCGGCCGCAGAATCGGATCGGGAGACAGAGAGACGCGGATATCACCCAGGCGCGTCTGCGGATCGATGATGGCCCCGAGCAGCCGCACCTTGCCCGTGAAAGGGCGATCGATGCCCGTCAGGCGCACCGTCGCGTTCTGGCCGACCTCGAGCGAAGGCAGATCCTGCTCCGCGACCTGGCCGCGCATCTCCACTTCTCCACCCCGGGCCAGCCGGAAGAGCGCCGAGCCGCCCGGCGTTGCGATCTGGCCCACTTCGGCAGATCGAGTCAGCACGACGCCGTCGGCGGGCGCGCGGATTTCGGTATGGCTGAGCCGGGCCTCATACTCATTGAGCTGCGCCTGGGCCACCTTGACCTGCGCGTTCGCCGTGATGGCCGCAGCGCGGCGCTTTTCGATCTCCTCGGCGGAGAGCGCTCCGGCGGAGGCGACCCCGCGGGCACGGGCGTACTGCGCATCGGCCAGGGAGGCATTCGCGCGGGCCTCCTCGAGGGACGCTGCCAGGCGGTCCACCTGCGGCCGCATCACTTCGTTGTCGAGCCGCGCGAGAAGCTGGCCTCGGTGCACGACATCCCCGGCCTCGACGTAGACGGCCGCGATCCGACCCGTCTCACCCTCCGTACCGATTGGCATGTCGAAGCGGGCATTGATGGTGCCCGTGAAACTCACGGAGGAGGTCACCGAGCTGAGTCCGGGGGCCACGGCGGTGACCAGCGGAATGGCACCTTCCGAAGCCGCAAGAGATGCGGCTGCATGGGGTTTCGGGCGCATGATCGCCACGGCGACCGCGATGGCAATCGCCGCGACGACGCCGGCCGCGATCCAGCGTCGGGGAATGCGCGAGAACGCGCCCGTGCTGGAGCCTGCCGAGTCGGCTGCACGCTCCTGCCGGTCCGTCAGGGGTAACGGATCGACCGGCCGGATGTGTGCTGTCGCCGACTCGGCTGGCAAGGGCATCGGCCCCGCCGGGCGATCCCGGTTGAGCCAAGTCACCTGTTCTTGAGCCTCCAGCAGCTCGGGGGTCTTCTCTGGTTGTGCACCCACGTCGCGTCCTTCAGATCCGCTGCGTTGCGCCTGTTGCGACGCAGCATGGCGAGGTTTCTGTCCCGGCCTGGACCGTAGTCTGCCGGCACCAGGGGTCTTCTGGTGTTATATATAACTACATCACTGAGGGACCGTCAAGCCCGGGCGGGGCGCCTGCTTCCTAAGATGCGTAGCGCGGCAAAATGGTTGCGAAGTCCATGCGCGAAAAAAATCGATCGAGCTCCGCGCACTCCACCGCGATCGATTCCACACAGCGTCCGAGCTCATCTGGCTCCGCGCCCGGTGCGAGTGATTCGAGCCGGATCGCAAGCTCACGCAAACGGGTGGCCCCGACATTCGCGCTGGCGCCTTTGAGCTTGTGCGCCTCGCGTGCAAGCTGCGCTCGGTCCGGACCTGCGCTGAGCGCGCGGCGCAGCTCCGCAAGCAGATGGCCCGCACTGGTGCGAAACACACCGATGAGCTCGTTCATGAAACTGGTATCGGCGCCCGCAAGGTTTGCCAGGCGCGCGAGATCGAGCGGTGCCGATCCGAGCTCGGGCCCCGAGTGGCGCGCGCCTGGGGCAGCCGCCTCGGGGAGCGGCGCGATGAAACGCTCGAGCACGTCCTGCAGGCGCGCAACTTCCAGCGGCTTGGTGAGCACATCGTCCATGCCGGCATCGATGCAGCTCTGAGACTGCCCGGCGAGCACGTTGGCGGTCAGCGCCACGATCGGCGTGCGCGCCGCCGTGCCTTCGCGGCTGCGGATCGCTCGGGTCGCCGCGAGGCCATCCATGTTTGGCATCTGCATGTCCATCAGGATCAGATCGAAGCGCTGCTGCGCGCATGCCTCGACCGCCTCTGCCCCGTCGTTCGCCACGTGCACACTGCAACCCAAACGCTCGAGAAAACGCTGGGCCACCTTCTGATTGACGGGATTGTCCTCGACCACCAGAACGTGCCCGATGTACTGACGCTGGGTCGAGGCCGCAGCGAGGCCGCCGCCGCTCACGAGCGGATGGGTTCCCGTGCTCCAGCCCTCGCCATCGCGCATCAGGACCTGCTCCAGACAGGCCCGCAGCTCACGCGTGCGCACGGGTTTGGCGAGATAGCCGGCAAAACCGCGCGCCGCCAGCTGCTCCGTGTCGCGCGCGCGCTCGAGCGATGTCAGAACGATCCGTCGCACGGCGCTGAAGGCGGGATCCGCCGCCAGCTGCTCGGGGAGCGCGGATCCTTCCAGATCGAATACCCGATCGTCGATCAGTATGGCCGCGTACGGCTCGCCCGCCTCCACCGAACCTTGTAGCTCCGCGCGCGCCTGCGTGCCGCTGGCCGCGGTTTGTACGCGAAATCCGAACGACTCGAGCTGTCCGTGCAAAGCGCGGCGATGCGTCGCATTCGGATCGACGATGAGCAGGCGGCGTCCGCTACCGTAGAGGCGCAGCTGGGCGGTGCGACCACTTGGCTCCAGCGGCTCGAGCGGCAAGTCGAACCAGAACGCCGAGCCCTTGTCGCGCTCGCTGCGCACACCGACCGTGCCGCCCATCAGCTCGACGAGGCGCTTCACGATCGAAAGTCCAAGCCCCGTTCCGCCAAACTTCCGAGTCGTCGAGGAATCGGCCTGTGTGAACGGCCGGAACAGCTCGGCGTGAGCGTCGGGGGCGATTCCGATGCCCGTGTCGCGCACCTCGAAGCGCACCAGGGCTTTGCCTTCGCTGAGTCCGAGCGAGCGTACCTCGAGCACGATCTCGCCGGTGGTCGTGAACTTGATAGCGTTGCCAACGAGGTTGAGCAGGCATTGCCTGATGCGGTGCGGGTCGCTGCGCACCACCTGCGGCACCTCGCTGTGCACGTGCACGATGACCTCGAGACCCTTCTGCGCCGCCTGCAGCGCCATGAGCACACCGACATCCTCGACGTGGCTGCGCAGGTCCGTCTCGAGCGATTCCATCTCGAGCTTGCCGGCCTCGATCTTTGAGAAGTCGAGGATGTCATTGATGATGGCAAGCAGTGAGTTGGCGCTCGTGTGAACCGCCTCGGCGTACTCGCGCTGCACGCGACCGAGGACGGTGTCGAGAAGAAGCGCAGTCATGCCGATGATGCCGTTCATCGGCGTTCGGATCTCATGACTCATCGTGGCGAGGAAGGCGCTCTTGGCGCGGCTCGCCGCTTCGGCGGCCTCGGTGGCGCGCACCAGGGCCTCGCGCGCCGTGCGTGCCTCGGTCACATCCTGCATCGAGCCCGACGTGCGGATCACCCGTCCGCTCGCATCGACACCCGGGCTGCCGCGCATGCGATACCAGCGGTACTCACCGCTTTTCGTGCGCATCCGGACCTCGATGTCGATGGGCACGGCTTTTTCGAGCTGCCTCTGCACGGCCGCGTCGGACAGTGCCAGGTCGGACGGGTGGACCAGACTGCGCAGCACACCGTGATGATCCGAGAGCTCGCCCTCCGCATATCCCAGGATCTCGTGCATGCGCGGTGAGAGCCAGAAGCGTCCGGTGAGCCCCGTGAGATCGATCTCCCACAGTCCATCTTGAGTTCCCTGCACGGCCCGCTCGAAGCGCGCTTGCACCTCCCGCAGCTGATCCTCGGCAATCTTTTGCTGATGCACGTCCTGCGCTGAGCCGGCGACGCGCAGCACCCGCCCGTCGGGTCCGAGCTCGGCGCCGCCGCGCATGCGATACCAGCGGTAGGTTCCGTCCGCGGTCTTCAGCGGCACCGTCACATCGTAGGGCGCGCCGGTGCTCTGGTAATGGATGAAGCCTTCGTAGCTTGGTTGCCGATGATCAGGGTGCGTCTGCGCGGTCGCCTCGTCGACCGAGTCCGTGACAGCCTTCTCTTCATAGCCGAGCAGTGCCTGGAAGCTTGCCGAGTGCCAGCGCGTGCATTTGACATAGTCGAGCTCCCAATGACCGGCAAGGCTCGAGCGCGACGCCCGCTCGAGCCGGTCCTCGGCCTCCTGCGCACGCACCAGCGCAAAGCGCACGGCATCGCTCTCACGTCCGGCCTGCGCGAGCGCGAGCGATTCGCGGATCGCGCGTCGCAGGTTTGCAAGGCCGAAGGCTGCGATGCCGACGACCATGAGCGCGAGCGGCAGATGCTCGAGCAGCGCCCGAGCCCGCTCCGGACCTGGACTCGCGAAGAAAGGCGCCAGCAGGATGAGACTGACGGCAAGCGCGCCGGTCAGGACGGCATGGCGCACACGCGCGGACCAAAGGCTGATGAGCATGGCGAGCACATAGCCCGCGCCCGTCAGCGTCTCGAACCGCAAGCGCAGATCGAGGGCGAAGGTCGCAAGCGCGAGCAGGATTGCGCAGGGCAGCACGAGAGAGTCCACGGACCCTCGTGCACCCGCGGGCACTGTGCGACCTGCAAGGCGAGAACTCATGCTTTCCCCCGACCGAACCCATGCGGTTTACGGCTGCCGGGCGCCCGCGGCTGTGAGCGATGTCACGCCTGCGGACATTGGCCTCGAATCTGCCCTTACAAGCGCGAACGCCGTCAAAATGCGCTATCGCAGGGTTCGCTGCGACGCAACGGCAATACGGGGGTGTGCGACGCAGCGCTTCGGCTAAGATGACCCTGGCCTGCCAGCCGGCGACGGTGAGCAATGGGCGAACTGACCGTGCTGATCCGCCGCGCTCAAAAGGGCGACGATGCGGCGCGCAACCAAGTCTTCAGCCAGCTCTACGGCGAGCTGCAGAAGCTCGCCCGCATCCGTTTGGCGCGCAGCGGGCGCAACACCCTGCTCGACACCTGCTCGCTCGTGAACGAAGTGTACATTCGCCTCGCCCAGGCGGGAGGCTTCGAGCCCGAGGACCGTGGCCGCTATCTTGCGTATGCCAGTCAGGCAATGCGCTCGGTCATCGTCGACTTCGTGCGCGCACGCTCTGCAGCCCGACGCGGCGGCGGCGCCGCCCACATCACGTTGAGCACGGAGATCGCCGAGAGCGTTGCGAGCGGCGCGGACGAGATTCTGCGCGTGCACGAAGCACTCGAGGAGCTGGGGCGAGTGGATCAGCGCGTCGTGGCCGTGGTCGAGATGCGCTATTTCGCGGGCCTCAGCGAGCAGGAGATCGCGGACTCGCTCGGCCTCAGTGATCGCACGGTGCGGCGCCTGTGGGAGAAGGCGCGCCTCATGTTGACGGCAGCGCTCGCCAGGCGCACGGACTGACGGCAATGAGCATCGCCGCTCATGACTGGCTGGCGCTGAGCCGATTGCTCGACAGTGCCCTCACGCTTTCGCCCTCTGAGCGCGCATCCTGGGTCGAAGGTTTGAGCGGCGAGCACGAGGCCATGAAACCGGTGCTGCGCGAGCTGCTCTCGCGTCCCGATCTCGCCGACGCAGAGCGTTTCCTGGGTACGCTCCCGAAGCTCACGGGTGAGGGGGCGTGGCCATCGGAGCTCTCACCGGGCGACTGCGTCGGTCCATATCGTCTGGAGCGCGAGCTCGGTGCGGGCGGGATGGCCTCTGTGTGGCTCGCCGAGCGCAGCGACGGCATCCTGAAACGAAAGGTCGCTCTGAAGCTGCCGCATCTCGCCGGCGCGTCCACCGGTCTTGCTGCGCGCATGGCGCGCGAGCGCAACATTCTCGCGGCGCTCGAGCATCCCAACATCGCGCGGCTCTACGACGCCGGGGTCTCGCTGGATGGACGCCCCTACATCGCGCTCGAGTACGTCCCCGGGCAGCCAATCGACCAATATTGCATCGCGCGCGCCCTGCCGATTCGTGAAATTCTGCTGCTCGTACTGCAGGTCGCACGCGCAGTGGCGTACGCACATGCGCACCTCGTCGTGCACCGTGACCTCAAGCCGTCCAACATCCAGGTCGGCTCCGACAGCCAGGCCCACCTGCTCGACTTTGGCATCGCAAAGCTCCTCGAATCGAACGCGAGCGAGCCCGTTTCAACGGCCGAGTCATCGCTCACACGCCAGCTCGGGGAGGCTCTGACGCCGGACTATGCCTCGCCCGAACAGCTCGACGGCGGCGCAGTTGGTACCGCCTCGGACGTCTATTCGCTCGGTATCGTGATGTACCAGCTTCTGGCGCGTCAGCGACCGTACAAGCTGCGCGGCACGGGAGCACTGGCACTTGCACTCGCGCTGCGCTCGGTACGCGTACCGCGTGCGAGCGAAATCGCCATGAGCCCTGGCGCGAGGAAGCTTCTGCGAGGTGATCTCGACACGATTCTTCTCAAATGCCTGAAGCGTGACCTCGCGGAGCGTTACGCGACCGTCGCCCAAGTTGCTGATGACATCGAGCACTACCTGAGAAATGAGCCGGTGAGCGCGCGACCGGACAGCGCCTGGTACCGGGCCCGCAAGTTCATCGGGCGGCACACGGTCGGCGTCGCGACGGTCGTCGCGATCGTCGTCGCGCTTGCGGCGGGTCTTGCAGTGATGAGCTGGCAGGCGCGACGCATTGCCGTGGAGCGCGACATCGCTCAAAACGCCGCAAACCGCGAGGAGGCGATCCGCTACAACCTCACGAGCATGTTCCGCGCGTCCGTCGCGGAGCACGGCAGCGAGCCTGTCACTGCGAAGACGATGCTCGATCGCAGCGCGCAGCGAGTACTCGCGCAATACCGTGGAGATCCGTATCTCGCGGGCAAGGTGGTGGAGACGCTCTCCGATCTGTACGGCGCCCTTGAGGACCTGGAGGGTCAGGCGCCGCTGCTCGAGGGCTTTCTGGCGCAGGCAGGCCCGGAAGCCGACCCTCAGGCGGTGGCGACGGTCCGCCAGCAGCTTGCGGAGGTGGAGATGGCCCGCGGCAACGGCAAGCGCGCCTCCGAGCTTCTGTCCCAGGCCGAGTCATTCTGGCAGCGCGCTCCGTCGCAATACGCCGAGCAGCGACTGCAGGGCATGAACATTCGCGGCCGTCTGCAGCGAAGCCAAGGGGATCTCGCGGGCTCTCTTGCGACCTACCAGTCCGCGATTCCCGAGCGGATTGCGCTCTCTGGAGTCGGGAACCGCGAGACCGCGAACCTCTACAACTCGATCGCCATCACGCTGACTGCGCTGTACCGCTGGGACGATGCACTCAAGGCCTACCATCAGTCCCTCGCCATTCAAACGATGCTTGGGCGCGCCGATGAGATCGACGCGCTCACCATGCTCGGCAACACCGGGACACTCGCGTTGCGATTTGGACGGATCGCAGAAGCGAGCGAGCTGCTGCGTAATGCTTTCGAGCATTCCCGCTCCGCGGCCGGTGATTCGGCAGCCGTCGCGGCCTCGATGGGTAACTATGGACTTGCGCTCAATGACTACGGGCGATACGCCGAGGCAGTGCCGGTTCTGAAAGAGGCCACCGCGATGGCCGAGCGTTACGCGGGCGCGGCAAGCCCGGTCGCCATGCAGGATCGAGTGTTTCTGGCCGAAGGGCTCTGGGGCCTCGGCCAGAAGGATGCCGCCCGAGCTGCCCTCAATCAGAACGTCGCGCTCGAGAGCGCACGGCATGAGTCGGCGAGCATCGCTGCGCTGCGTGATCGTGTCTATGGCGCACACTTCGCCCTCGATGAGCAGCAGAGTGCCCAGGCACAAAACCAACTGACCGACATCATCGTTGAGTACCGCAAGCTCGGTCCGGCTGGCCAGATCGGGCTCGCCCAAGCGCTCACGTTCGAGGGCCAGGCGCTGCTCGCCCAATCAAAGCCCGCCCAGGCCGTACCACTGCTGACGGAGGCCGTCGAGCTTCGCGAGAGGCTGCTTTGGGGTCAGAGCTGGGAGCTCGCCATCGCGCGGGAGCGGCTCGGGGAGGCGCTGGTGGCGACGGGTGATGCGCGCGGCCGCCCTCTTCTTGAGCGCGCGGCAGCGACACTGAGCACGCAGCTGGGCACGCACCATCCCGAGACGCTGCGCGCGAGCCGCGCGCTCGCAACCTAGAGGTATGATCCATGGGATGGAAACGGACCGCCGCGCGGCACATTGGCAGGATGTCTATCGAACCAGGAGCACCGATTCGGTCAGCTGGTATCGCCCGCACCTCGAGCTGTCACTTGAGATTCTGACGATCGCTGGGCTCTCTTCCGATTCGCGCGTGATCGATGTCGGCGCCGGGGCTTCGACCCTGGTCGATGATCTCATCGCGCGCGGCGTGCGGGATGTCACGGTGCTCGATGTCAGCGAGGAGGCCCTCGCCGTTGCACAACGAAGGCTCGGCGAGTGGGCACGCACCGTGAAGTGGCACGCAGGAGATGTGCTCACCGCGCAGCTGCCCAGAGCTGGGTTCGACTTCTGGCATGACCGGGCGGTCTTGCATTTTCTCGCGGACTTTGCCGATACCAGTCGATACGCGCAGGTCGCATCGGAGAGCGTCGCCGCCGGGGGTTACGCGTTGATCAGCGGCTTTGCGCCCGACGGCCCGGAGCGCTGCAGCGGGCTGCCGGTGACGCGGCGGTCGCCGCAGGACATCGCCGCACTCCTGGGTCCTGCCTTCGAGCTCGAGCGCTCTCGCGCGGAGCGGCATCGCACTCCGGGTGGCGCGGAGCAATCGTTCGCCTACGCGCTCTTGCGGCGGCGCTAGAGGGTTCGCCGGCGCGATGGCTCAGTCCACGTCGATGACGACCTTGCCGCGCGCGTGACCCGCTTCGAGGTAGGCGATCGCCGTGGAAATGTTGCCGAGCGGATAGCTGCGGTCGATCACCGATTTGATCTTGCCACTCTGCATCAGCGCCGCCAGCTCCGTGAGATCCGCCTGATCCATGTGGGCGGAGAGCGCCACAAAGCTCTGATGCATGAAAGGTCCGAGGAGAACCACCTTGATGAAGCCCATCAGCGGTCCGATCCAGTTGCCCGGCGGCCCTCCTGCGACGATGTACGTGCCTTGCGGTTTCAAGACCCGTGCATACTCAGTGAATGATCGGTTGCCGACGGTGTCGAAGATCAAATCGTAGCGCTCCGGCCCACGGCTGAAGTCCTCGCGCGTGTAGTCGATCACGTGGTCTGCGCCGAGGGCTCGAACCATCTCGACGTTTCGCGTGCTGCACACGCCCGTCACCTCGGCACCGTAGGCCTTCGCGATCTGCACCGCGTAGGTGCCGACGCCGCCCGATGCCCCGTTGATCAGCACCTTCTGCCCCGGCCGCACGTGCCCGAGATCACGCATGCCCTGTAGAGCTGTAATGCCGGCGATCGGAATGGCGGCGGCCTGTTCAAAGTTCGCGGTCGTCGGTTTGGCCGCGAAAGATCCGCCCTCTCGAACCGCGACATACTGGCCAAAGGCACCATCTGCGCCTCCGAATACATCATCGCCGACCCGAAAGCGTTTCACGTCCTTGCCGACCGCTTCGATGGTCCCGGCGAAATCAACGCCGAGACGCGGGTCCTTTGGCGTGCCGACGCCCACCAGCAGCCGCACGAAATAGGGCGAGCCCCTCATGAAGTGCCAGTCATAGGGATTGACCGATGCGGCGCGAACCCGGATGAGGACCTGATTGTCCTTGGGGACGGGTTTCGCCGTCTCTTCGAGCTTCACGACCTCAGGTGGCCCATAGCAGCGGTAGAGTGCGGCTTTCATTCGAGCGTCAGCCGGCGGGCGCGGCTGCCGCGGCACGACAGGGCGAGTTGTGACTCACCACGAGCGCCAGAATCAGCAGCGACACGATGACGACGACCAGAATGATGGACAGGATGCGACCTAGAATTCTCATGGCGCGGCGCATAACGAATCCCCCCTCGTCAGAACACGCCAGAGGCGATCAAGTTGCAGGCGACGGCTTCGCGAGCACCTGCACCCAATACAGCCCCTGACCCGATCGGCCTCCGGGCGCACGGCCCGAAGCGTACGCGAGTCCCATCTCTGCAAAGCGCGGATCCATGATGTTTTCACAGTGTCCGGTGCTCTCGAGCCAACCTCGCACGACCTCCTCCGGAGACGCAGGGCCATAGGCGATATTTTCTCCCACGAGCCGTTCACTGTACCCGGCCACGCGCACCCGATCGGCCGGTGTGCGGCCCGCGAGGTCTTCATGTTCGAAATAGTCATGTCCCGCCATGTCGATCGCGTGACCGTACGCAACGCGATCCAGGGTACCGGATGCGCGCAGGGCCCTCGCCGGCGCGAACATTCTCGCACCGCAGGATGTTCCCCGGGCACGCACTTGGTTCACAAGCTCGAGCACCCGCTCCCCAAATGATGCTTGAGAACCGCCGCGTGCGAGATGTGGCGTTGCGAGCACGAGCCAGGATTCCAGACCGCGCCGATAGGTCCCGATTTCCGTCAGACTGCGGCTCATCAGCGTGAGGCAGCTCGTCCGCCTCAGGATTTGCAGCGTCGCAGCCCTCGTTACCGCGCTACCCGGATACCAGCGAGCTGCTCCGCTGCATAGCCTGCTTGCCGGGCAGCGCTGTCAACGGAAAGTCCAGCGGCCCAATGCTGTGCGGCGCGATCCAGGAGTTCGACATGGCGCAGGGAATCGACAGCCGGCTCAAACCACCGCAGCCGCTTTCGCGCAAGAGCTGCGCATCCGTGAGCGCATCGGCCCGGACCGCGGCCGACAGCGCACAGGTCGTAAGCACAAGCCCATACAGACATATTCTGTGAAGCTGCACGTACCCTCCTTGATCGGCTGCCTCCCTGGGAACGCACCGGGCAGAAAAGCGATGACTGCGGCCTTGGGATCCCTCCGGCTATCGGCAATCGAACGCGATGATCGTGTCCTCGTCTTTCCTGCCGACCATCAGATCGCGCAGCCGTGCCGTTTTGCCTTGCCGCGAGCAGAACCTCTCGGTTTTCTGACTTGCCAGGCGCATCAGCCTTTCGCGTGCCCCGCTCTCCGCAGGCGCCGAGGCGAGCGTGACGAAATAGCCGCCGTTCCCGATCTCGCGAACGGATGAGACCTCGGGCATCTGACATCCCAGCAGCAGGACCATCGCGGCATACAAGGACCGTGTGCGCATCATGCGAGCGAGCACTGTTGCCCGATTTGTGGACCCTCGCAACCACCAGAGCGTATCGTCAGGCCCTCGCCTGAGAGGGGTGTGCGCATGTTATTCGAGGCAATCGCGACGAACGGTTGTCGATCCTATTTGGTCGGCTGCGAGCAAACCTGCGCAGCCGCGCTGATCGATCCGGAGCTGAGCCAGCTGGACCGCTACCTCACGTTGGCAGCAAGGGATGGACTGCGCATCCGCTACGTGATTGATACGCACACCCATGCAGATCATTTTTCGGCCACCCAGCAGCTCGCGCGCCAGCTGAATGTGCCGGTCGTCATGCATCGCGCGAGCCCCGCGCCGTTCGTCGATCTGCGCCTGCAAAGCGGTGAGCTCCTGGTCGTTGGGCGCTTGAGGCTTCAGGCCTTGCACACACCCGGACACACGCGGGACTCGATGTGCCTGCGCATTGAGGACCGCGTGTTCACGGGCGATACGCTGCTCATCGGGGCGACCGGCCGCACCGACCTGCCGAGCGGCAGTGCGGAGGCACTGTATGAAAGCTTGTTCGATGGGTTGTTGAAACTCGATCTCGAGCTCAAGGTCTTCCCGGCTCACGAATATAAGGGGCGAACCCATTCGACCATCGGCAAAGAGCTGGCCGAAAATCCGCGCCTGCAGAAGCGCGACCGGGCCGCATTCATCCAGATGATGAATACCCTCAACCTCACGATGCCGACGCACATCACCGAGGCGCTGCGCACCAACATGAGTGGCGGCAAGACCGTCGCGCAGATGCTCGCCGAAGCGGCTGCCATCGTTCCGTTCATGTCGCTTGCCGAGCTGAAGACGTACATCGAGTGCGCGAAGGATGAGCTCATCGTATTGGACGTACGCGAGAAAGACGCCTTCGACACGGCGCACATACCCGGAGCGCGACTGCTACCGCGCGGCCAGCTGGAGTTGCGCGTCAACGAAGAGCTGACCGATCCGACCCGCAGAATCATCGTCTGTTGCGAGTTCGGGCGAATCTCGACGCTTGCAACCGCGACGCTGCGCCAGATGGGCTTTCACGGCGCCGTCGCCCTGGATGGCGGTATGAAGGCTTGGCGCGACGCGGGCTATCCCGTGACACCGACAAAGGTACCTTGAGATGCATGGATTACTCTATCGCGTGACGGCCATTGCGCCACTCCTGCTGACCATCTCGTCGTTGGGATCTGCGGCCTGTGCGGCGGCCGCATCGCTCACATCCACGCCCACATTGATTCGCAACGTTCGTGTTTTCGATGGCCACAACGAGCCCGTCAATGGCGTGGAGGTGCTCGTTGTCGGTGACAAAATCGCGCAGGTCTCGCGGACACCCTTGACTGCAAGCGCTGATGCCAAGGTGATCGATGGCGGCGGCAGAGTGCTGTCGCCAGGCTTCATCGATGCGCACGTCCACATGAACAGTGTTCTGACGCCGGAAGAGATGCGCCATACGGAGCCCGCATACGCCGCGGCGCTCGCATTCAAAGGCGCCGAGGCGGCGCTCATGCGCGGTTTCACCACACAGCGCGACACCGGTGGCAACGTCTTCGGTCTCAAGCAGGCGATCGACGCGGGAGTCTACCCGGGACCTCGCGTGTACCCCTCGGGCGCCGTGATCTCACAGACCTCCGGACATGGAGACAGTCGCGATCTGACGGATCTCCCGCGCTATTTCCCCGGATCGGGACTCAGCCTCGATGAGCGTCTCGGAGATGCGGTGCTCGCCGATGGTATACCCGCCGTCCTTGCGGCGGCGCGCGAGCAACTGCGGCACGGGGCTTCGCAGATCAAGGTGATGGCAAGCGGCGGTGCCTCGTCCGAATTCGATCCGCTTTACGTGAGCGAATACACCACGCTGGAGATCCATGCCGCCGTTGAAGCGGCATCCGGCTTCGGTACGTACGTCACCGTGCACAGCTACAACCCGGATGCGACCCGACATGCCATCGAGGCCGGCGTGCGCTGCATCGAGCACGGACACCTTCTCGATGACGCCACGCTCAAACTCATGGCGGATCGAGGCATCTGGCTGTCGACGAATGTCGTGGTCTATGAGACCCCGCCCGCCGGCATCACCCCGGTACAGCGCGCGAAGTTCGAAGAGGTGTGGGCGGCCACCGACCGAATGATGCAGGCTGCGAAGAGGCTAAAGCTCAAAATCGGCTTTGGAACCGACCTCGTCTATGGACTCGACAACCAGGCACGGCAGAGCCGCGAGTTCTCGCTGCGGGCAAAGTGGTTCACGTCGATCGAGATCCTGCGCCAGGCCACCTCCGGTAACGCAGAGCTGCTGGCGATGTCGGGCCGCCGCAATCCTTACCCAGGCAAGCTCGGTGTCATCGAGCCCGGCGCCTATGCGGACCTGGTACTGATCAATGGCGATCCCTTCGCAGACATCTCGATACTTTCGCATCCGGAAAGCTCACTCGCGCTCATCATGAAGGGCGGTCAGATTTACAAGAACACCCTTGCCGCTGCGCGTTGAGCGGTCATTCGGTAACGTAAATCGCCAATCCTCGGACTGTCTTCGCAAGCACGGTGTCAGACGAAGCAATCGCAACCGTCGCCGCCTGACCTCCAGATCCGTCCGGCGCTTCGTCGTTCCTCGTCGCGGTCGTTCGACTGTAGGCTACCGTGTCCTCGTGGCCATCCTCTTCGTCTTCCTCCAGCACGATGGCGTTGGCTCCAAGACGTGCGGCCTCACGTCTGAGGGCGTCAATCGCCTCATCCGTCTTCTCTTCAGTGCTTCGCAAGGAAGCTTTACTGCTCGCCCTGATCTGCGCGATCTCCTCAAAGTATTCGGGAGCCTGTGTGTACACGTTGACCTGATCCGGTGAGATCGCCGGGTGCACCGTGCCGGTGAGCACGTGCGAAGAACTCGCACACGACATCAATAGGATCGACGAAGCTAGCGCAGAGCCAATTCGGAGGAAGTGCGGACGTGCCACACGGGTATTCTACCGCCTGCGAGTTTGAATGCCGGCTGAGGGAGTCGAACCCCCGACCCCATCATTACGAATGATGTGCTCTACCAGCTGAGCTAAGCCGGCACCGATTTCGCGACGAGCGACCGTGCGGGGCCGAATTCTACAGTAACGAACTCTTCTTCCGCAGGCGAATCACGAGGTCGATGCCTGCAAGCTCCATGCCGGGGGGCGGTACCGGCAGGCGGCTGAACTCGACCTCAGGTACCGGCACGTCGGTCAGGGCACCGGTCTCCTCGTCGTGGAAGTGATAGTGCGGCGCCACGTTCGAGTCGAACCAGGCGCGCGCGCCGTCCACGGAGAGCTGGCGGATCACCCCGCGTGCGGCAAAGAGATTCAGGGTGTTGTAGACAGTCGCCTTCGAAACCCGGGCACCGCTGCCGCGCAGGCTTGCCAGAATCTGCTCGGCCGACAGATGCTGGGGCGCGCTCAGCAGAAGCGCCGCGATCTGCACTCGTTGCGGGGTCGGACGGATGCCGAAGCCCTCCAGGCGCCGGGCGCACTCGCTTGCATCGCGATCGGATTGCTGGCGATCGAGCATGCAGCGGATTATAACCAAGCTACCGCCGTACCCAAAAAACCCGAGGAATCATGCGGTGTCCGACCAGGTGGCGCTGAGTCGCAGATTTACATTGAGTCAGCTGTTCGTATTGCTGGTTGCCGTCGCGGTCGTCATCGCGATTGCGATACCGGTACATCGCACACGGGCCCTGCGCATGCGCCGCGCAGAGGCAACGCAGGCGTTACGCAGGATCCAGGCAGCCGAGGAACGCTATCTGATCCAGTACAACCGCTACGCTTCGCGCCTGGCACCTGGTCTTCCCCAGAGTCTCGGCCTGCCCGAAACGACCCCTCAAGCCCGTTACACCCTACGCCTCGAGGTGGATGACCCGGTGCGCCCTTCCCGCTTCACCGCCCGAGCGCTCGCAAACGACCCGGCGTCGGGCGACGGCGATCCGAACTGCCACAGCTTCTCACTCGATCAGAGTGGGATCCGGAATGCTCGTGACGCAAGCGGCGCCGATCGCACGGCACTTTGCTGGCGCTGAGGGCTCAGGAGGCCTGTGAGTGGCGCAGCTCCCGGGGCAATCCGAAGACGACATGCTCCTCGCGCCCGTAGATCTCGCGCGGCGGCTCTGCGCCCCATGACTGCAGGCGTTTGATGACTTCCTGCACCAACACCTCGGGGGCCGAAGCGCCGGCCGTCACGCCAATCGACCGCTTGCCCTCGAACCACTCGCGGTGCAGATCATCGGGTCCGTCGACCAGATACCCGGTATGCCTGCCCGCTCTGCGAGCTCACGCAGGCGATTGGAGTTCGAGCTCGCACGCGAGCCCACCACGACCAGCAGATCGCACTGATCGAGCAGCTTCTTGACCGCATCCTGGCGGTTCTGCGTCGCATAGCAGATATCCTCCTTGCGTGGTGTCGCAAGGACGGGAAAGCGCTTGCGCAGCGCCTCAACGATCTCGGCGGTGTCATCCATCGATAGTGTCGTCTGGGTGACGAAGGCGAGTCGCTGACGGATCACGCACCCGCATCTGCTCGGCTTCCTGCGACATTCTGAATCAGATAGATGCTGCCACCGTAGGACTGTATCGAAACGTCCGAGCGTCCCTTCGACCTCAGGATGCCCCTGGTGGCCGATCAGAATCACGTCGCGCCCATCGCGCGCATAGCGCTGCACCTCCATGTGCACCTTCGTGACGAGCGGACAGGTCGCATCGAATATCGTGAGGCCGCGCTCGCGCGCCGTTCGCTCGACCGCGGTCGAAACCCCGTGTGCCGAGAATATCACGGTCGCACCCGTCCGGCACCTCTGCGAGCTCCTCGACGAACACCGCACCCAGGTCGCGCAGCCGATCGACGACGTAGCGGTTGTGCACCACCTCGTGGCGTACGTAGATCGGCGCGCCGAAAAGCGCGAGCGCGCGCTCGACGATCTCGATGGCCCGATCGACACCGGCGCAGAAGCCGCGGGGATTGGCGAGCACGATTTGCATCAAGGATCTCCTGCGTCGTCCCTCGAGCCAGGCATCGAGCAATGATCAGTGCGGCGCCGACGGTGATGGCGGAATCCGCGACGTTGAAGGCCGGAAAACTGGCATCCTTCCAGTGCGCCTCGATGAAATCAATCACGTGCCCCAGTCGCAGCCGATCGATGAGATTGCCCAGCGCGCCGGCCAGATCAAGGACAGGCCGAGCGCCAGCAGCCACTGCGTGCGGCGCATTGATGCGGCGCAGCCAGACGCACAATACCGAGCCCGACGATGACCGCAAGGCCCGCGAAGAACCAGCGCTGCCAGCCCGCGGCATTGGCCAGGAAGCTGAAGGCCGCGCCGGTGTTGTACACGCAGCGTGATGTCGAGCACCGGCAGCAGCGCGCGGCTCCCGCCGTAGCTGAAATGCCGCACGATCCAGGCTTTCGACATTTGATCCAGGATCACGACGAGAACGGCGACGGGTAACCAGCTCAAGCCTGCCCAGCATGCTTGACGGGCGCGCCACGGCTTGAGTGTTCAAGCAAACCTCCGGCGCTTCGCCTGGGCCGAGATTGCTGATGCAGCGGCCGCACAGCTGCGGATGCTGCGCGTGCGTACCCACATCGGGACGATGCTGCCAGCAGCGCACGCATTTGGCGTGCTGCGAGGGGCGCACCAGCAACCCAGACGCCCTCACGCGCTGCATCGACCGCAGGCAGCGGCGCCCTCCGGCGCGACCGAAGCACTCGTGCATGCGCGCGGCCGATGTGATCAGGAAAAACCGCAGCTCCTCGTCCCAGTGCATCGAAGCGTGCGAGCTCGGCCGGGACGCAATAGATATCCACCTCGGCATCCAGCGGCGCACCGATCGCGCCGCCATCGCGCAGTCTTTCGAGCTCGCGCGTCACATCGCGCCGCAGCTCGAGCAAGGCGCCCCAGTCGACGTCACGCGCGCCTGCCTCGGGGATCTCGTGCCAGGTCGACAGAAAGACCGAGCACTGCGCGGCCCCGGCAGGTAACGCCAGATCTCCTCGGCCGTGAAGGACAGGATCGGCGCCAGCCAGCGCACCATGGCTTCGGCGATGTGATACAGCGCTGTCTGCGCCGAACGGCGCGCGCGGCTTTCCGCCGGCGTGGTGTAGAGCCGTCGCGCACCATATCGAGATACAGCGCGCTCAGATCGACGATGCAGAAGTTGTGGATCTTGTGATAGATGAGATGGAATGCATACTCGCGATAAGCCTCGATGATCTGCGATTGCAGCTCGCGCGCACGCTCGATCGCCCAGCGATCAAGCGCGACCATCTCGCGCCGGGTGCACCGCGTGGCGCGCAGGATCGAAGTCATGCAGATTGCCGAGCAGAAAGCGCACGGTGTTGCGCATGCGCCGGTAGGCGTCGCCGATGCGCTTGATGAGCGCATCGCGACACGCTCATCTCGTTCGCGTAATCCGTCGCGGCGACCCACAGACGCAGCACATCGGCGCCGAGGCTGTTCACGACCTTCTGCGGCAGCGACCACGTTGCCCAGAGACTTGGACATCTTGCGGCCCTTCTCATCGACGGTGAACCCGTGGGTCAGCACACCGCGATAGGGCGCGCGCTCGTACAGCGCCTCGGACATCAGCAGCGAGCTATGAAACCAGCCGCGATGCTGATCGGAGCCTTCGAGGTACAGGTCGACGGGTGCTGCGAGCTCCGGTCGCAGCGTGCCGACGCATTCGAACGACAGCCCGGAGTCCGCCCACACGTCCATCACATCCGTGAGCTTGTCGTACTGGGCGGCTTCCGCGCCCAGAAGCTCCGCCGGCTCGAGCGCGAACCACGCCTCGATCCCTTCCTTCTCGACGCGCGCAGCCACCTCTTCGATGCAGCTCCTGCGTGCGCGGATGCAGCTCGCGCGTCTCCTTGTGAATGAAAAGCGCCATCGGCACGCCCCAGGTACGCTGGCGCGAGATGCACCAGTCCGGACGGTTCTCGATCATGCCGGTGATGCGCTGCTCACCCCACGGCGGCGTCCAGCGCACCGTGCGGATATCGCGCAGCGCGTGGGCGCGCAGATCCTTGCTGGTCCATGCTGATGAACCACTGCGGCGTCGCGCGGAAGATGACGGGCGATTTGTGGCGCCAGCAGTGCGGGTAGCTGTGACGAAAGGCCTCCTGATGCAGCAACGCGCCCGCGCTCCTCGAGTGCCTGGATGAGGACGGGGTTCGCCTCCTCCACTTTCAGCCCCGCGACCAGCGGCGTGCCAGGCAGGAAGCGCCCGTCATTGCCCACGGGATTTGAGACCGGCAGTCCATAGCGCTGTCCGACCGCGAAGTCCTCATGACCGTGACGCCGGAGCGGTATGCACCGCGCCCGTTCCGGCATCGAGCGTCACGTGGTCCCCGAGCACGACGGGCACGTCGCGATTCTGGAACGGGTGCTCGAGCGCAAGCCCTTCGAGCGCCGCTCCTGGAAAAATCCGCCAGGACCGCTCGCGAGGTCATGCCAAAGCGCTTCAGACTTGGCTCGAGGAGCTCCGCGGCAAGCATCAGCCGCCTGCGTCTCCTCGCCACGTTGGGCTTCAACGAGCACATAGCGATACACATCGCGCAATGCGACGGCCTGGTTGGCCGGAAGCGTCCAGGGCGTGGTCGTCCAGATCACGACCTCGACCGGTCCTGATCCCAGGGACCCGCGCGCAAGTCCGACGCGCTCGCTCGAGTGCCGCGTTGTCGACCACCCGAAACGCCACGTCAATCGCGGGCGATGTGTGCTCCTCGTATTCGACCTCCGCCTCGGCCAGCGCCGAGCGGCAATCCAGACACCAATGCACCGGCTTGACGCCCTGGTAGACGTGACCGTTGCGGATCACCTTGCCGAGGGCGCGGATCTGCTGCGCCTCATAGCGCGGATCCATCGTGAGGTAGGGATGCTCCCAGTCGCCAAGCACACCGAGGCGCTGGAAATCGACACGCTGCAGATCGATCTGCTGCGGTCGCAAATGCACGGCACGCGGCACGGAAGGCGGCGGCATCGAGCTTCTGTCCGGGCCGACCGTGCTTCTTCTCGACCTGCTGCTCGATCGGCAGGCCGTGACAATCCCAGCCCGGCACATACGGCGCATCGAAGCCGTCGAGCGCGCGGGCTTTGACGATGATGTCCTTGAGGATCTTGTTGAGCGCGTGCCCGAGATGAATCACCCCGTTCGCGTACGGCGGACCATCGTGCAGCACGAAGCGCGGCCGCCCGCGCGCCACCTGCGCGCATCTGGCCGTAGAGGTCCTGCGCCTCCCAGGCTTTGAGCAAAGCCGGCTCGCGCTGGGCGAGATCCGCCTTCATCGGAAACTCGGTCTGCGGCAGATTGATCGTGTTTTTGTACTCGTCGGTCACTCGAATTCCTGTCTCACGCTCTCAGTACGTCTCGGGCCGCCGTGGCATCCCGGTGCATCTGCTCGACCATTGCGTCGAGCGTAGGGAAGTGCTCTTCCTCGCGCAGCTTCGCGACGAATTCCACCTCGATCTCACGTCCGTACAAATCGCCATCGAAATCGAAAAGGTGCGCCTCAAGCAGCGGCTCAACCGCCATTCACCGTCGGTCGCGTTCCGAGGCTTGCAACACCCGGGAGCCACTCGCACCCGGCGGCGCCGCGCACGCGCACCGCGAAGATTCCCCGCAGGGCAGGGCGGCGGCGCTCGAGGCGCAGATTCGCGGTCGCGAACCCGAGCGTGCGGCCAAGGTGCGCGCCCTCCACGACTCGGCCGCTCATCGCGTAGCGCCGGCCAAGCCAGCGCTCGGCCCGCGCGAGGTCTCCTTGCGCGAGCGCTTGGCGGATACCGCTGCTGCTGACGCGCACGCCATCGATCAGCACGGGCTCCACCACATCGACCGCAAATCCCAGCCGACGACCCGCATCCTGCAGCATGGGCGCCGTCGTTTCACCGTTGCGACCGAAGCGAAAGTCGTGACCCACGACCACGACCGCCGCCCTCAGTTCGCACGCCAGCAACTCGGCGAACTTCTCTCCCGACATGCTGCGCACGTTTTCACTAAAGTGCAGCAACCATATGTAGTCGAGACTCGTCCGGCTCAAGATCCGCCAACGCTCACGCCAGGACGTGAGGCGCGGCGGCGGATCGCCCGGCACGAGATGCTCGCGCGGCATCGGCTCGAACGTGACCATCATCGTCGCACGCGACAGTCGCGCGCCGTGAGCCCTCAGACGCTCGAGCAGCGCCCTGTGACCCAGATGAATGCCATCAAACGTCCCAATCGTGATGGCACACCCACGCTGGCTCGCGCGCAGGTTCGGAAGTCCGCGAATGAGCTTCATGAGCGCTAAGCCAGTGGCGCCGAACGCTTGAAAGTATAGGGAAATCATTCGCTTCGTGCTTACTTGTGCACGCGGCCGCGTTGACAAGGCGCAGGTCGATCCGCAAACTACCGCGCCCCGAAAGACGGTCTGTTCCCCCGGAGAGCTCCGTGGCCAATACGAAGTCGGCCGAAAAAGCCGCACGCCAAGCCGAGAAACATCGCGAGCGCAACATCGCGCTGCGCTCCCGTATGCGAAGCGCCGTGCGCAAAGTCACTGCGGCCGTTGCAGGCGGTAACAAGGACGCGGCCCAAGCCGGCTATCGCGAGGCCGTTCCGGTCATCGATACCCTGGTCAACAAGCAGATCATTCATCGCAATAAGGCGGCACGACACAAGAGCCGCCTCGCCGCGCGCGTTCGCGCGATGGGCTAAGGGCTCGAGTCTTCTTCCGCGGCAGCGCGCTCGCGCTGCCCTGCCGTCTCCTCGATGAAGCGCATCACGGCCTGCGTGAGTTCTCGCGTTCCTTCACCGGTTGCACCCGAGATCAGGAAATGGGGGCCCCGGAAGCGCAGCCGGCGCACGATCTCGCGGGCTCGCTGCTCGGCCTCCTCAGGCAAGAGCAGGTCGCGCTTGTTGAGTACGAGCCAGCGCGGTTTCGCCGCGAGTTCCTTGCTGAACTTCTTGAGCTCCCCGAGGATCGCCCGCGCGTCCTTGACCGGATCTGCATCGGGGTCCGGCGGCGCGATGTCCACCAGATGCAGGAGCAGGCGCGTGCGCTGCAGATGCCTGAGAAACCGGATGCCGAGCCCTGCGCCCTCGGCGGCGCCCTCGATGAGGCCGGGAATATCGGCCATCACGAAGCTGCGGTGCTCGCCCACCGAAACCACGCCGAGATTCGGGTGCAAGGTGGTGAAGGGGTAGTCGGCGACTCGCGGCCGCGCCGCGGAGACTGCACGAATGAGCGTCGACTTGCCGGCATTGGGCAGCCCCAGGAGTCCGACATCGGCGATGACTTTGAGCTCGAGCTCCAGAGAGCGTTTCTCCCCTGGAAGGCCCGGACCGAACTGTCGAGGCGCGCGGTTGGTGCTCGATTTGAAGCGCGCGTTTCCCCAACCACCCTTTCCGCCCCGAGCAACGAGCAGGCAGTCGTCGACGCTCAGCAGATCCCCCAGCTGCTCGCCCGTGTCGATATCGCGGATCACCGTCCCCGCAGGAACGCTGATGTAGAGGTCTTGACCACCCGCTCCGGTGCAGTCGTTGCCTGAGCCCGCCTCGCCCGATTCAGCCTTGTACGTGCGCGCGACTCGAAAATCCACGAGTGTGTTAATGCCGGGCACTGCCTTGAGATACACGCCCCCGCCGTGCCCGCCGTCGCCGCCGTCCGGGCCGCCATAGGGCACGAACTTCTCTCGACGGAAGCTGACCGAGCCGCGACCACCGTTGCCGGCCTGCACCTTGATCCGGGCTTCGTCGACGAACTTCATGAATCTACGGCCTATCAAAACAAACCCCGGCGCTGGGCCGGGGTTCGGTGATCCGCCTCGAGAATCGAGCGCTCAGGTCGTCTCGGGGACGACGCTCACGTAGAGCCGCTGCTCGACACCCTTCTTCTTGAACTCGACCCGGCCCGTGACCTTCGCGAAAAGCGTGTGGTCCGTACCGGTGCCGACGTTCTGGCCGGCGCGCATGGGCGTGCCGCGTTGACGCACCAGAATATTGCCGGCGAGCACGTGCTCGCCACCGAAGCGCTTCACGCCCAGTCGCTTGGAGTGGGAGTCGCGGCCGTTCTTGGTGCTGCCGCCTGCCTTTTTATGTGCCATTGCTGCAAATCCTCGTCAGACGCCGCTGATTTCCGTGACCTTCACTTCCGTGAACATCTGGCGGTGCGTCTTCTGCCGCAGATAATGCTTGCGCCGCGCGGAACTTGACCACCGACACCTTCGCACCTTTGCCATGCCGCACGACTGTGGCCGTGACTTTGCCCCCATCGATATGGGGTTTGCCGAGCTTCACGTTGGCACCGTCGCCCACGAGCAGCACCTGCCCGAACTCGACAGTGGCGCCAGGCTCGGCGTCGAGCTTCTCAACGCGCAGCACGGCGTCTTTGGTGACTCGATACTGCTTGCCGCCTGTGGCGATCACCGCGTACATACCTGAATTCCTGGGGAAGCTGCACCCGATCGGTGCGCGAAAGGCCGCGCATTCTACTGAGGGCGGCGGGATGGGTCAAACCCGGTTTCTCCAGCTTTCGCGTGGACTTACGCTCATGCAAGGGCGCTGAAATCCATTCTCCGCCAGGCTGGCCTCGGCTAGGATGCATGACTCGGCAGCGATTTCCCCGTCCATGACGCTCCAAGACATCCGCAGGCTCGTTCGAACCGACCTCGCCTCAGTCGATGAGGTGATTCGCAGCCGTTTGAAAAGTGCGGTGCCGCTGGTCGACAGCGTCGCCGAGCACATCATCTCAGGCGGCGGCAAGCGCCTGCGCCCCCTTCTGGTGGTCCTCGCGGGCCGGGCTTGCGGAAACACCGGGTACGCGCATGTCGAAGCCGCTGCATTCATCGAGTTCATCCACACCGCGACGCTGCTGCACGATGATGTCGTGGACGGTTCCTCGATGCGGCGCGGGCGTCATACGGCGAACGAGGTCTTCGGCAACCAGGCGAGCGTGCTCGTCGGTGACTTCGTCTATTCACGGGCGTTTCAGATGATGGCGTCGCTGCACTCGCAGCGTGTCATGGAAATCATGGCGGATGCGACCAATGTGATCGCCGAGGGTGAGGTCCTGCAGCTCATGAATGCTCATGACCCCGAGACCACCGAGCAGCGTTACCTCGAGGTCATCTACCGCAAAACCGCGCGCCTTTTCGAAGCCGGCGCCGAAGTCGCCGCTGTGCTCTCGGACGCCTCGCGTGATATCCAGCAGGTTCTCGCGCGCTACGGTCGCCACCTCGGGACCGCCTATCAACTGGTGGATGACGTACTCGACTTTCGCTCCGATCCAGCCTTGCGCGGCAAAAACCTCGGCGATGATCTGGCCGAAGGCAAGCCGACGCTGCCGCTCATTCACGCGCTGCGCTCGGCGAGCGAACCTGAGCGGGCAGTCATTCGCACGGCGATCCAGCAAGGAGGCCTCGCGCAGCTCGAGCCGATCGTCGCGGCCATCGATTCCACGGGCGGGCTCGAATATGCGGCCCATCTGGCGCGCGCGGAGTCTGAGCGCGCCCTGGGTGCGCTCGAGGTGTTGCCTCCCTCGATCTACAAGGACGGTCTGGTCGCACTCGCCCGCTTCGCGGTACAGCACACGACATAGCTTCGTTTCTGAAGCGAGGGGAAGCCCATGACGCGCTCTTTCTTGGCTCTCACGGCTCCGTTGGCTCTGACGGTGATGCTTGGCGTCCTTACGGGATGTATGAACGCGACCGACGACTCGCAGAAGGGCCCGGAGTCGGATGTCACCGCAAGCGGCGAAAACGGCACGCACACCGTGAACGGTTCCATTCACGTACCCGCCGGCCAGCCAAGTGGTGAGATCGATACCGTCAACGGTTCGATTCACGTCGATGACAATGCGGCGCTCGCCGATGCCAATACCGTCAACGGCAGTATTGGAATCGGCGCGCACGCGACGGCAAAGTCCCTCAATACCGTTAACGGCGGGGTCACGCTCGAGGACGGGGCCCATGTCTCGAGCGGGGTGTCTGCAGTCAATGGCACGCTGACGCTCAAAAGCGGCGCCGACGTAGGTGGAGCGCTCTCAAACGTCAACGGCGACATCGTCCTGCAGGCAGCGCACGTGGCCGGAGGCATCAAGACCGTGAGCGGGGACATTAACGTGGGCAGCAACTCCCACGTCGAGGGCGGGATCCTCGTGGAACGGCAGACCGGATCCTGGTTCCACTTTGGCAACAACAAGCCCAAGATCGTGATCGGCCCAGGCGCCGTCGTGCAGGGCAATCTACGCTTCGAGCGCCAAGTCTCTCTTTACGTGAGCGATACGGCGAGCATCGGACCGGTGACCGGCGCAACGCCCATCAAGTTCTCCGGTCCGAATCCACCCGGCTGACGCTCATCGATTGAACCCCCAGTGGGGGTCAAGTAGACTTCGGCGCCCGCGCCGGGGTGTAGCTCAGCCTGGTAGAGCACTACGTTCGGGACGTAGGAGTCGCAGGTTCAAATCCTGTCACCCCGACCAATAAAAACAGGGAGTTAGATAAGAGAAGGGCGGCTTGCGAGTCACTTGGGCTTCGCGTGCTCCAGATGTGCTCTGGGATGAAGTCCCGATTTGCCAACCCCGCGGTAGTGGCTTGAGACTTTGGTCAGATCTTGGTTGAATTTTGGTTCCCGCAGCTCGAATTAGCGCTATATTGGCTGGGCTAGAGGGAATGCCAATGGCGATATCTCGCGAACTCTTCGGAACCGTTCCGGACCGAGACTACCTCGGGTTCTGGGCTAATCAGACGCTGAACGCCCGAGAAGTCGCAGGCTTTCTAGATTTGGACAAGCGTGCAGTGGCCAAGCTAGCTGGCGTCGCGCCGGCCTCCGTACGTTTCGATCAAAAGATTCCGAAAAAGAAGTACTGGACCGACTCAAGGAAATCGCAAACATCTGTGGGCTCGTCGCGCAATTCTTCGCCGGTGATGCCACAAAGACGGCGCTTTGGTTCCAGACAAAGAATCCGCTGCTGGGAAACATCAGCCCGCGGGACATGATTCGCTATGGCCGGTACGAGAAACTTCGCCGATTCGTAATGAGCGCCATGGAAGAAAACGCAAAGACGGCCGCGGGTCAGGCACATGCATCGGAAGCGGCGAGCACAGCCTCCTAGCACGCGGCCTCTCGGCTCGCATCAGGAGCCGGACCTACCTTCTCTTGTAGAACTCGAGCGATTCGACCAGACATCGCTCCACACTTGGCTCGCCGCTAAGGGCAATCTCGATGCGTTGCATCGCGCACTCTTTTTCGGCCTCGAACCGCTTCGCCAAGGTCACGCGTCCGAGTTGCTCGATGCATTGCGTTCGCAGGCGCTCGCCTCCTACTCGTTCGACGGATGGAGCCGAATAGTTGACTATCGGTACTCGTTAGACCCGCTCTCCGACGCCGGCAGTCTTAAGAACAATGGCGGTCGCTTCAACGTAGGAGCCGAACTCAGCCCCGGTGCGTTCACGCCATTCCCAGCGCTGTACATCGCGGAGGACTATGAGACCGCTTTCCGTGAGCGCTTTGGGACACAAAGCAGAGCCAAGCCGGGAGCACTCACTGCTGAAGACCTTGCATTGCGCGCCCCCGGTTCGTCTCACAGGTTCGCGTGCGCGGGGTGGTCGAGCAGGTAATCGAACGTCAGCAACCTCGAGGCGCTAAAGCCGTTCACCAACGTTCTCAAAAGCTTCCCGATGCCTAAGGCAGTTCTGCCGATGGCCCGCCGTCTCGGATTGCGTCAGGCTCCTTGGCTGATTCGATCTCCAATTACCCTTCAGCGGCAACTGGTTAGCCCGAACTGGCGTATGCTTCCGCTGCAGTTCGACTTGCCTTCGAATTCCCAGATCTTTGGGCGATTGGCCTCTGCCGCTGGGCTACACGGCATTCTCTATCCATCGGCTCGACAACTCGGGAAGCGTTGTCTCGCGCTGTTTACTCAAAATTTCCCCGACAGCGGGTCAGTCATAGAGGTAGGCGACGCTTCACCCAAGGAAGCGCGCCTAACAAGAATCCAAGGGTGATATGACGATGAGCGGTAGCGCAGAGTTTCGCACGATCGCGAGAAGTATCACGATGGCACACAACATCGCGAAGGGCGTGCTCACGCGTAGCACACGCGAGACAAAGCCGAACTGAAACTCAAGCTCGCGGATCTGATGGTGGCCCTGGCCGACGCTCGCGCTCAGCTCGCGGGCATGCGACCTGGTGTACCGGCTCGGGAACGACCGACCGCTTTGAGGAAGCAGAAAATATCGCGTTCGAGGCTTAAGGCTGCGCCTGACCGCCTCCGGTCGCCAACGGAAGCGCGTAGCGGACGAGCGAGAGCAGAAACTTGCCTGGCTCTTCCGATTCAGGCTCGTGAGCAGAGTGCTCAAACCAAACAAATCGCTTTGTTGGCGCCTTCACGCGCTTGAACCATTCATAGGCTAAGCTGGCGTTGGTAGTACGATCCTGACGACCTTCGAGCAGGATTACTGGGCAGTCAATCACCGTCTCCTGACTGAGGTCCATGTTCAAGAGATCAGCTAACAGAAATCGCTCGGAATATTCGTTGCCATCGAATATGTGGGGGGCTTCGGCGTCCGTGTAATCGGGTGACAAGCGGGTGGCCTGACTCTCATCCTCCTGAGAGGTTCTATAAGCCATCACACCGCCGTAAAAGTCAGACCACTTGTGGTTAATGATCACGTCCTTTAGCGCGAACGGTTTGCCGGGTGCACCGTAGGGCGCTATGGACTGTAACTCCGCCACGGCTTGTTCGTTGTGCGCAGCCCTGGCCGCCGCCAGCGCAAAAGCCCAGCCGCGCCGCTCGCTCTCGGGTGAATTGGTGACTTGGCCGGTTCCGATATAGGCATACAACCACTCGGGGTGGCGGCGCGCCAGCTCAAGGCCTAGGTAGCTGCCCCAGGAATGACCCCAGACGAAGATCTTGTTCTTGCCGAAATCTTTGCGCAGCCACTCAATCATCTCTTCGGCGTCCTCAACGAAGCGCTCGCGCGTCATCGTCGGTGCAACGGCTTCCGGGTTATTGAGTAAGTAGGTCTTACCCGCGCCGCGTTGGTCCCATTCGACGACGGTGAAGTATTCTTCCCAGCTGCGGGCATACCACCAGTTCAGCGGCATCTCGACATATCCAGGGCCGCCGTGCAGAACGAGCAGCACCGGATTTCGTTGGTCGTCGCCGCGGATGGTGACCCATTGATCGACTCCGCCGATTCGAACGGTCTGTGCGCGCTCGACCCCATTCGGTGTCACGATGCGCCGCAACTGCCGAATCACGTCAGTGGCTTCGGCCCGGTTCCGCGGCTTGGGCGCAGACTCGGTCGCCGAAGGTGGCGCTGCATGAGTATGAGGGCTCGTAGATGTAACAGCGCACAGCATGATCAGTGAGGTAATGAGTCTTAAATTTGGCACTAGAGTCTCGACAGAAGATCGGAAGAGCTGTCGTTTGACGGCGGGTTGACGGGCGCATCATGTGAGATCATTTGAGCACCCACCTCCTCAGATTTTGGGTCTCGCTGCAGCGAGGTTCGGAAAATGCAAGCACAGCTGTCCGACCCGTGCAGCAGGTCGCGAGTTCAGAAGGCTTCCCGATTCGGGAATCATGGACGAGGCCTTGCTGTATCGTGCACTAGGACGGAAGAGACCTGTAGTTCCTCTGCCATGTTGGTGACTCTGGTTCGTTATGGTTATTGTCATCGTCGAAGCCTTGTTCGTCGCTGATCTTGTCACGCCGGCTTGTGCTCCGCACATAGATCTTTGCCCGCAATCCGTAGTCCCCAAGGGAGAATTTGCATGGCTCGCCAGTTCTACGTGCATCTCAGGGGGCTCGCAGTTCTGCTCGTGCTGCCGTATTCGGTGGCACAAGCCGCACAGGACTGCGCGTCTCTGCTCAAGTTCGCCGCGCCGATTGCTAACGCCTCCATCGAGAAAGCGCAGGATGTTCCTGCGGGGGTCGTGAACCCGCCGCCAGGCGCGCCACCGATTCCTCTACAAGTGCCCGCGCATTGCCGCGTTGATGGAATTGTGGGCGCGCACCTGGGGCGTGACGGCAAGTCCTACGGTATTCGCTTCGCCGTGGCAATGCCCGAACGATGGAACGGACGTTCTGCTTTATCAGGGTGGCGGTGGCCTCAATGGGTCGGTGCAACCGCCCGTGGGTGCCACAGCCGCCGGGGATACCTCGGCGCTTATGCGTGGGTTTGCGGTCGTGAGCAGTGACTCCGGCCACGAAGGCATGGTGTTCGATGCCTCTTTTTTTGCGGATCAGCAGGCGGCCCTCGACTTCCTGTACCAATCCATCGGAAAGGTAATAGCCGTCGCGCGCCCTCTGGTGGCAGCGCATTACGCACACGCGGTGTCGCATAGCTACTTTGTGGGTTGCTCGACCGGCGGGCGCGAGGCGATGATCGCAGCGCAGCGCTATCCCGCCGAGTTTGACGGCATCGTTGCCGGTGCCCCGGCGATGCGCACCAATTACTCCAACCTCGCGACGCGCTGGGTCACGACGTCCCTGAATGCCGCGGCGCCCAAAGACGCCCAAGGCCATTCCCTTACTGCGCAAGCCCTGTCGGCTTCTGATCGCAAGCTCGTCGTCGAGGGATTGCTGAAAGCGTGCGACGGACTCGACGGCGTGCGCGATGGCATGATCTTTGATGTCAGCCACTGCGGATTCGATCCTTCCGTGCTCGAGTGTAAGGGAAAGAAGACAGACGCCTGTCTCTCACAGATTCAGGTCCAGGCGATCAAGCGCGCCTTCTCGGGGCCACGCACCGCCGCCGGCCTGCAGGTGTATCCGGGCTTCCCGTACGACACTGGCATTGCATTCAGCGGCCCGGGCATTCCCGGACTTCTGGGCGGAGGCATGAGTCCGGTCGGACCCTCGCCGACCGGCACCACGATGGACGTCGACGCGCAGGCGGCGCAGGCGCACGACGCCCGCGAGATGGCGGGAGACACCGATGCCTGGACGAATCTGTCCGCGTTCAACTCACACGGCGGAAAACTCATCTTCTATCATGGCATGAGTGACCCGTGGTTCTCGGCACTCGACACGGTTCGCTATTACAAACAGCTGCAGGCGGACAATGGTCCCGGCCCCGTCACGGACTGGAGCCGGCTCTTCCTAGTGCCCGGAATGGGACATTGCGGCGGCGGTGAGGCCACTTTGGATCACTTCGACCTGCTCACGGCGATTGTCGATTGGGTCGAGCAAGACCACGCGCCCACCCAAGTTATCGCGACGGGAAAGTCGTTCCCTGGCCGCAGCCGTCCGCTGTGCCCGTATCCGCAGCATGCCGCTTACGACGGCACCGGAGACAGCGAATCGGCGGTGAACTTCAACTGCAGAGACTGATCTGAGATGCCCTAGACGATCTGAAAGATACGAACGAGCACGGGACGTAGGAGTCGCAGGTTCAATTCCTGTCACCCCGATTCAATTCAATAGCTTGCGCCTTTGAATCTCCGGCTCCAGCTCCGCGCCTCTTGAGCCCGGCGAAAACAAAATGCGCGCAACGGGTATCGCGGCGGTCGCACCCAGAAGTTGCGCGGCGATGAATGCCGGCACGTGCGACGGCGCGATGCCGGCAAAGGTATTCGAGAGCGCGCGGGCTATCGTGATCGCGGGGTTCGCGAACGAGGTCGAAGAAGTAAACCAGTAGGCCGCGCCGATCCATGCCGCCACCATCCAGGGCGCATCCTGACTTCGACGATGGCCAATTACGACGAGCAGCAGTCCAAGTGTGGCCACGAACTCGGCAAGCCACTGCGCGACACCCGTTCGCGCGTGAACCGAGGATTGGATCAGCGGCAGCTCGAACATCGCATGTGCGAGAACAGCACCCGCACAACAGCCGACAACCTGCACGATGGCGTAGCCGAGCATTGCCGGCCACGAGATCGCGCCGCGCAGCCCTGCACGAGGGACACCGCGGGATTGAAGTGGGCACCGCTCACGGGGCCAAAGAGCGCGATTAACGTTGCGAGCACGGCAACAGTGGCGGCCGTGTTGGCGATGAGCGCGAGGGCCAGATTCCCGCCCGCCAGCCGTTCCGCCATGATGCCCGAGCCGATGACGGTTGCTGCAAGCAGCAGGGATCCGATTCCCTCGGCCAAGAGCCGCCGCATCATGGACTGCGATTGTCCGATCGCTCTCACTCGCGCCTTGAGAACTTCAGGATCGAGGGACTCGAAAGGCAGATTGAGAAACCCTCCGATTCGCAGCTCGAGCTGGTGAAGTGCCGTCAGAAAGGCCTGTGTCTTCTGCTCACCGCTCCCTTCGACCGCAGCCGGATCCGCAATTCCCCAGTGCGCAGTGGTCGGTTTGCCCGGCCAGATCGGACAGACTTCCCCGGCCGCGTTGTCACAGACGGTGATGATGAAATCGAGCGCGGGCGCTCCCGGGGCCGCGAACTCATCCCAGCTCTTGCTGCGAAGCCCAGCGGTCGGAAGGCCGCGCTGTCTCAAGAGCTCGAGCGCCAGAGGATGCACAGCTCCTTTGGGCGAGCTACCTGCACTGAAGGCGCGGAAGCGGCCGCGACCCAAGTGGTTCAGGAGCGACTCCGCGAGGATGCTGCGCGCAGAGTTCCCGGTGCAGAGAAACAAGACGCTGTAGCCGCGGCTTCGAGGTCACTTGGCGCAGCAACCCGTGGCGTCGGTCTTGCCCGTCGTGCACCGCGTTCTTCGCCATAGACGGGTATGCTTCCCAAGGTGCGGAAGGTCTCCCACGCGATTCCTGTCGGGTCCGTTACCCAATACTTGTCCGAGCGCGCGTAGCAGCAAGGCTCATCGCGCTGCTCGAGCATCTGTGCATCCGCAGCTTCAAGCTGCGCGCGCATCGCATGTAGTTCTTCTTCGGATTCGACTTGGAAGCCCAGGTGATTCACTCCAGCCGTTCGCCCACGCATCGAGATCGCAAAGTTGATGCGAGGATCATCGAGCATCCACTTCGCATAGTCGCTCCTGCATACCGTGGGGCCCGCACCGAAGACCCTCTGATAGAAACGGATAGACTCATCCAGATCGTCCACACTTACGTGGATGTGCATTCGCTTCATGAGGCACCCCGAAATTTTTTGGCCATCAATGCCGCGCTCTCTGGGCACAGAGTCGCGAACTCTTTCGTACCCCGGATCAAAGCCGATGCCCCGGAACGATCGATGCGTGAATAGCCCAGGCGCGCAAAGAAGCCCTCGGCTGTCGTTGTAAGCAGGTAGAGGCCCCTCACCCCTTGCGCCTTTGCATGCGACTCCGCTCGCCTGACGAGCCTCGATCCGAGTCCACGACCCCGTTCACTCTCGCCGACGGCTAGCGATCGCAAGAGCGCATCGCGGCCGTAGATTTCCAGCCCTACAAGCCCGATAGGAGCGCCGTCCGAGCCCGCGAAAAAGAAATGCTCCAAGTGCTCATCCGTCAGATCGTCGCACGGCAAGCCCTGCGCCGCGAGAAGTGCGATCGCTGGCAGGAGCGGCGGTCGTGCCCGAATCATGAAAGGCTCGGGCATTGGGACGCTCAGGCGGCCGTGGCGGCACGCCGCGAGCGCGCAGGAGCGCACTCCGGTACGCATTGGCTGCCCGCGCAGCAGTTCTCCGTCAGGTATCCAATGACCTTGTTCATTGATTCAAAGTCGGCGCTATAGATGAGCTGTCGACTTTCGCGGCGCTGACTGATGAGCCCGGCGCGCTGCAAGCCCTGTAGGTGGAAGGTCAACGATGAGGGAGCCAGACCTAATCGCTTGCCGATATGTCCGGCAGGCAGTCCCTCGGGTCCTCGCTCGACTAAAAGCCTAAAGACCGCCAGCCGATGTTCGTGGGCTAGCGCACCCAAGGCGTCAATCACGTCTCGCGCCTTCATTATGATACGATATTTCAACTAATATCGAATTGTCAAGCGAAGGCAGCGCTGATCCCCTATAAACATAGCGCTTTGGGAGAGAATTCGAAGCTGGACCCCAAAAATCCGGCATTCGGGGATGCGAAAACCCACGATCAGCACATCGAGTGAGCCCGAGCCCCGCGAGAGCTCAGCGATACGCTTCGATCGCATGGAATGGGCCGGTGCGTTCGGCGACTTGGGTACTCTCATTCCCTTTGTCGTCGCTTACATTGCTGTTGTGAAGGTGGATTCGTTCGGCATTCTCTTTTCGTTCGGCGCCGCGATGCTAGCCTGCGGATTCATCTACAGAACACCGTTCCCTGTTCAGCCCATGAAGGCGATTGGCGCCGTCGCAGCGACGCAGGCGGCGCAGACCGCGACGATTACTGCGGCTACCGTCACGGCGGCGAGCCTTGCCACGGGTCTGATATGGCTTGTGCTCGGACTCACCGGCGCAGCGAAATCGATCGCAAGGTTGGTCCCACGATGCGTCGTCATTGGCATCGTGCTGGGGCTCGGCATCAGCTTCATGCTGGAGGGAATCAAGCTCATGCAGGGAGGCTGGGTTATTGCCGCCGTGGCGCTAATGGGAACGTTGCTTCTACTGACGAACAGGGCTATTCCTGCAATGTTCCTGCTACTTCTCTTTGGGATCGGCTGTGGAGCGATCCTGAATCCGCTGGCACTGCAGGCTCTTGCGGCCACGAGGCCCGCTTTTCGCTTGCCGAGCTTCGCTCTCGCCAGTCTCACATGGCACGACTTTCTGATCGGTGCAACCTTGCTCGCGATTCCGCAGTTGCCGCTGACCCTGGGCAACGCAATCATTGCCATTCGCGAGGAAAACAATCGGTTATTCCCAGATCGAGCCGTCACCGAGAACCGGATCGCGACTTCCACGGGTGTGATGAACCTCGCGGGCGCAGTATTAGGTGGCGTGCCGATGTGTCACGGTGCGGGCGGCATGGCGGGACACGTCGCGTTCGGGGCTCGCACCGGAGGTGCACCGATCATTCTGGGCAGCATTCTGCTTTGTCTTGCCTTGTTCTTCAGCACATCAGTCCAGGCGCTGTTTGCCGTCTTTGCTCAGCCGGTCCTGGGTGTCATTTTGTTTCTAACCGGGGCCCAATTGGCTCTGGGCTCGTGTGACTTCAGCAAGAACAAAGGCGAACGCTTCATCACCCTCACTACCACGGCCTTCGCCATGTGGAACGTCGGGCTCGCGTTCCTCGTTGGGCTAGCGATTTTCTGGCTAGAGAGGCGGGGTCGGTTGCGACTGTGATTGTTTCAATTCGAACTGCGTGCCCAGCTTCGGCGCATCTGTCGTCTCACCATCGCCAACGCAATGGCGTACACGAGTTCGTCGACTCTAGAAGTCGCCAGGCGCGGGGCACGCCGCGAACGCTGAAGTCTTGTCATGTGCTGTCCTCCCGGATTTGGTGACCTAGAATGCAGTCTCGTGCGGCCGGCTGCTACGCCCAACCTGAGGTAATTCTTGTAGGAGGATTCCTGCTTTTGTTAATCAGACAAAGGCCGCAAAAACAATAGCTTGCGATTTCGGTAGCGGCGAGCTCAGCCGCCAATGTCGTGAACGGCAGTGGGTAGACTCGCTGGGGGCGTAAGCACCCGTGGAAACGGTAAGCGTGGAGCCCGCTCCCTGGATCCCGGGCATGAAATCGGGCGCTCTGCCTCAGTAGGTGATGACCGCGGCAAGATCTGAGGTCAGGCTCAAGGGTGTTTGAAACTCAGCAAGAGGCAACGCGGCATTGGGAGCGAGCGCATTGATCAATTCGAGTTGCACGCCCGTCACCGTCGACCCAGGTGCACTTTGACCCAAGATGACGACGCCGCGATCGAATCCACTGACCGTGAAATAGGTGGCGGCATCATTTGCAGTGCCGAGCGACTGGGTCGTGCCGAAGGAGCCCCGCACGGTGCTGGCAAGCACGAAATACGTGCTGCTCGATCCCGTCACTTGCAGTTGCTCGAGCAGCACGATGTTTCCCGTAGAGTCATACCAGGCATCGATACCCGGTCCGACAGTCTGATCGGGCGTTCCCGTCTCATTGATGGTCGCCGTGGGAGTGAAAGTCGAATAAAGAACGGCGGCCTCATCGGGGCGGAAACGGACTGCTCGGGCACCCGCCGGACCGATGGTCTGCGGCACGGGAGTCGAAGAGACGGTGACGAGATGCGCTTGCGTCGCGCCGATGGGCTGGGATGTATACGCGAGCTGATCGCCGAGTGGACTTGCGATGAGCCCGGGCGGCTCGCTGTCCGCATTTCCAATGATGGTCTCGCCAGCGCCGAGCGGCGCGTTCAACTGGATCTCGACACCGAGGTTACGCGGATCGATGAAGTAAAAGCCCTCGATGTCGGAGCGATTGGCTTGCAGAATGATCCGCGACTGATCGGGTGAGACAAAATAGTCGAGCACGTCGTCGGTCGCTGCGACATTGGCGGCCGAGACCTGCGCGCTGACGGTGGGCGCATTCAATGCAACGGTGTACAGCGATTTGTTGGCGCGGTTTGCGGCCGAGGTCGCCAGGAAAAAGAGGCTCTTCGAGTCGACCGAGAAACGAGGCAGATCGACGAAGACCGTCCCCTTGGGACTTGCGAGATTGAGCTGGGCCGGGTTCGATGCGGAGAGCACATACAGGCTGTAAGCACCACCGCTTGCGGCGACGACCGCCACCCATTGTCCGTCGGGGCTCACCTGGTATTGATCCTTGCCGCTGCTGTCCGTGACGGGGGTGGCCCCACTCGGCAGGGCGACCTGAACGCCCGTGCCCGGACTCGAGCTCTGCACCACCCAGAGACTGCTCGCGCTCGCGGCGCTGGGATCCGCGCTGCGGTACACAATCGTCGCGCCGCTCGCCGAGTTGGCGAAGCCCTGCAAGCGCGCGGCGCCTTGTGTCGCCAGCGTCACGCGCGCTGCAGCGTTCGCGAAGTCGGTGAGATACACCTCGGGCGTGCCGTTGCCGGAAGCATCGCCTGCGAATAAAGCGCGAAACGGATCTGCACCGACGAAGACTGCGATCGTTCCCGTTGCGTTCGCCGCGCTCGGATCGGTGACGCGGTACTGAAACTGCGTCACGCCTTTGAATCCGGTCGGAAGATTCGTGATGCTGACGGTACCGTCGGCATTCACGGCGGCCATACCGACGAGCGGCTGCTTCGCGATCGTAACGGTGAGGGGATCGCCGTCGGGATCTTTCGCCTGTGATAACACGGCGATGGCGTTCAGCGCGGAGCCGTCGGCGCGAACCGCCTCGTTACCCGCAGTGGGCGGGTGGTTCACATGCACGGTGATGGAAACGGTCCCGGCGGCTGTGTTGCCACCGGAGTCCATCAGTTGCACGCCGAAGGAATCGCTGCCGGTAAAGTTTACGTTCGGCAGGTAATTGAAGCTACCTGCTGCGGTGAAGCCGCTGAGTGTGCCGTGAGCGGGCTGGCCCGTTTGCGTGAAGGTGACCGTCTGCCCTTGCGGATCGGTGGCCGAGAGCTGAGCGGCAAGCTTGACATTCTCATTCGTCGTGAAGCTCATGGAGCTCAGCGTCGGCGGCGATCCGGAAGCTCCACCTCCACCGCCACATGCCGTCACGCTTCCCGCCACAACACCGACAATCCATGACGCGCGCCGATACGACTTCTCGTGCATGGGCCCTCCCCCCGTCCGTGTCGCCCAGGCTTGTTCTGCAACAGTTATGCCAGTGCTTCAGTCGTCGCGAGATGGAGACATGCGCCGGAGGGAAGCGCTCATCCGTGCGCCCTGTGCGGGCACACGGATGAGCAGAGGATCAATCGAGGAGCAGGTTCAGTGCGCGGTCGTCGTCACCCAGAGGGGACAGTTGCCAGTCCCGACGGGACCACCCGGAAGCGGCGTCAGTGAGCCATCGGCACCCACCGAATATCCGAGCACGTCGTCATCGCCACTGTTGATCACGTAGAGGAAGCTGCCGCTGGGATCGAAGCCGATCGCCGTCGGCTCGTTGCCGACGGCAACGACCGGCGTGCTCAAAGAGCTCAGTGAGCCATCGCTGTTGATCGAGTACGCCTCGACATTGTTGCTGCCATAGTTGGCGACGTATACGAAGAGCCCGTTTGGAGAGATGGCCATCGACCTCGGTGTGTTCTGGGTCGCGGTTCCCGCGGTGGCCTGTAGCGCGCCGTTCGCGCCGATTGCAAACGTCGTCACGCTGTCGTCGGTAGAGTTGACGACGTATGCGAACCGGCCATCGGGCGTGATGCTGATCGCGGCCGGACCGTTCTCCGTGATCGCAGCGGAGCCCAGCGGAGTGAGCACCCCACCCGCGCCGATCGTGTATTGGGAGACGCAGTTGCAGATACTGCCTACCGCATAGGCGTAGTGGTCACTCGGGTCGATTGCCATGGCCACGGGGCCACCCGCCGCTGTAACCGTTCCGGCTGGCACCGCGCTGAGTGTGCCGTCAGCGCCGATCGCATACTGCGCGACGGTGTTGTCACCGCTGTTCGTGACGTACACGTACGAGCCGGTCGGATCCACGAGCACGAACCGGGGGTAGGTGCCCGCCGCGATCGACGCCGGGCTCATCGGCGTCAGCGTCCCGTCCGTGTTGATAGTGTACTGCGACAGCGTCCCGGCAAATTCGTCGGCGACGTAAAGATACTGTCCCTTCGGATCGGCCGCGGCAGTGTACGGTTGAACTCCGCTTGCCACCGTGTTGGATGTGCCATTGGCGCTCAGCATGCCGTTGCTGCTGATCGTATAGGCAGAGACCGTCGCATCATTGAAGTTGGGCACGTAAGCGAATTCAGTCACGACGCTCAGCGTCGTGTTGCCCGTGATGCTGCCGAGCACCGCCCTCACCGCGGTGCTGCCGCGACTCACCGCAGTCGCGAGACCTTTTGATCCTGAAGCATTGCTGACACTCGCCACTCCCGCATTGGAGGAAGCCCATGTCACAGCGCTCGTCAGGTTTTGATTGCTGTTGTCGGTGTAAGTACCCGTGGCGGCGAACTGCGCTGTGCCACCATCGAGCACGACCGCATTCGACGGCGTCACGGCAATGGAGACGAGCTCGGCGGCCGTCACGCTGAGTGAGGCGCTGCCCGATACGCTGCCGAGGGTCGCGCTGATGTTGGTTCCACCGAGACCGACGCTCGTGGCGAGACCCTGTGAGGACGGTGCGTTGCTCACGGTCGCAGTCGTGGTATTGGACGAGGACCAGGTCGCCTGTCCTGTCAGCGCTCGCGTCGAACCGTCCGTGTAGTGACCCGTCGCGGCGTATTGCTGGTGCAGGCCGAGCGCCACGCTCGGGCTCGAAGGACTGACTGCAATCGACGCCAGGGCTGCGGGCGTGACCGTCAGCTGGATGGCTGGCGAGAAGATCGGTCCGACGATGGCGGTGACACTCGTAACGCCGAGCGCAACCGGAGTCGCGAGCCCGTTGGTTGGTACCGCATTGCTGACGGTCGCCACCGCCTTCTGGCTGGAGTTCCAGGTAGCGAGGCGCGTCAGATCCATCGTGCTGTTGTCGGAGAAAGTGCCTGTTGCCTTGAGCTGCTGCGTGGCTCCGAGCGGAACGTTCGGATTCACGGGCGTGATCGCGATCGAGTTCAGCGCCACAGAGGTGACCGTCAAGGTGCTGCTATTTGCACCACTTGCCACGTTGCCGAAGCTTGCGGAGATGACGGTCTTGCCAGCCGCCGCGGAGGTCGCAAGGCCGGATGAATTGATCGAAGCGATGTTGACCTGGCTCGAGGCCCAGCTGACCTGTCCGCTGAGGTCCTGTGTCGTGTTGTCCGTATAAACGCCCGTCGCGCTGAACTGCAGGATGAAGTTGCGCGGCATGGATGGATTCTGCGGTGAGACTTCGATCGACTTCAGAACCGCGGACGTTACGCTCAGTGTGGTGTTACCCGAGACCTTGCCACTTGTTGCCGTGATCGTGGCGTTGCCGACGGTGAGTCCGGTGCTCATGCCCGCAACGCTGATCGATGCGACGGTCGACGCGGATGTCGACCAGCCGACCTGAGTCGTCAGATCTTTCGTCGAGTTGTCCGAATAGACACCCATGGCGGTCAGCTGCACGCTCGAGCCCTTCGCCAGAGTGGGGGTGGTCGGGGTCACCTCGATCTTGTTGAGGACGGCCGGGGTGACCGTGAATGTGCTGCTGCCGCTCACGCCCTGCATCGCGGCGCTGATGGTGGCTATTCCGCCTGCGACGCCCTTTGCCATACCGGCGCTCGAGATCGTGGCGATCGAGCCGCTCGATGAGGACCACGTAACCTGCGCGGTGACGTCCTGATGGCTTTCATCGCTGTAGATGCCCGTGGCGACGAATTGCTCGCTCACGCCAACAGCGGCCGATGGATTGGTCGGTGTGACCTCGAGAGATTGCAGAGTGGGACCGCTACTGCCGCCATGTCCGCCGCTGCAGGCAGCAAACACGAGGAATAGAGCTGCGAAAGACACGCGCGCCGCTAGGGCTCCGCCCTGTCGGCTGATTCTGCACAGACTCATTATCCGGTGTCCCCTTATAGTTGATTCGAATCGGACCTGAGCAACATAGCTGACGCGGTTCGCGATGAAGTGAGAATCCAATGTGACGCAGTTCTCACTTGTTTCGCGCGCTCAGATTAAGTCTCGAGCCCGCCACATTCTGTAAAGCGATTCGCGTGCCCGTATACTGCGGTGGTCATGAAGATCGATCTGACCGGCAGGAATGTGTTGATCACGGGCGCGAGCCGCGGCATCGGCGCGGCCATTGCGCGCTGCATGGGCGCCGCCGGTGCGCGCGTTGCAATTCACTACCGTCGCGAACGCGATGCCGCTGCGCTCCTTGCTCAGGAGATCGGCCGCGGCGCCGAGACTTTCGGCGCGGATCTGGCGATGCCCCACCAGTGCGAGCGCCTTTGGAATGAGGTGCTGCAACGCTTCGAGCACCTCGAGGTACTCGTCAACAACGCGGGTATCGCGCTCTCATCGCCCCTCGAGGAGGCGCCGGAGGCGTGGCTTCAACAGTGGGACGAGACGTTGGCGGTCAACCTGCGCGCCGCAGCGTTCTTGTGCAGACTCGCGCTGACTCACTTCCGGGAACGAGGCGGCGGACGCATCGTCAACATCTCCTCGCGCGCTGCGTTTCGTGGCGATCAGCCCGAATATCTCGCGTACGCAGCCTCCAAGGCCGGCCTCGTCGCTTTGACCCGCTCGCTCGCCCGCCACTTCGGCAAGGCGGGCGTCACCGCCTTCAATGTGGCACCCGGATTCACGCGTACGCAGATGGCACAGGCGTTCTTCGATCAGTACGGCGCCGACTACGGTACGAGCGACATCGCATTGTCGCGACTGACCGAACCCGCAGACATCGCGCCGACGGTCGTGTTTTTGGCAAGCGGACTAGCCGATCACGCGACCGGCAGCACGATCGATCTCAACGCGGCATCGTACGTTCGCTGAGAACGCCACGGCGCGTCACGTGTGCCATGCATAGGCCGAGCAGCCCGCAAGCGAGCAGACTGAGCCCCGCATCCACGGCATAGCTTCCCGCGACGCCGCGCCACGAGTAGCCCCAGCCATCGACCATGACCATGTAAGTGTTGGGGATATTGAACGCGGACATCATCAGACCGTAAGTCGTCGCGGCCAAGGGATTGCGGCGTCCGATCGTATCGAAGGTGATCGCCGCCGAGACGGTGAAGGCGAGCGATTGAAACACGTTCTCGCCGATGAGTGCCGTCGCAAAAGTCATCGGTGTCCGAGGCAACAGCAGCAGGATGAGCGTGAATGCCGCGCCAACGACGCCGACGGCCAGAAACAGGTAGCGCAGCGGCAGCAGCCGATCGATCAGCGGGAAGATCAGTGAGCCGACAACGCCCGCCACGAGCACTCCAGCGCCGCCGATCAACCCGACAAAGCGCGTCGAGGCGTGGAAATCGGCGCCGAGTCCCGCGAGCAGATTGACCAGCGCAAAGGTGGCAGCGGGCGCGATGAAAAGAGCAAGCGCAAGGAGCACCTCGCGCCGCTTGAGAAGACCAAGCACCTCCTTGAAGAACTGCGGGAAAGTGTCCCGCGCCAGCCGCCGGTCCGGACCTGGCGCGGGCATAAAGGCGAAGAGCAGTGTCGGAAGAAGTACGATCGCCCCGAGCACCAGTGCGGAAGCTGGCGGTGACAGACGCTGCACGACCTCGCCTGCCATCATCCCCATCGCGCCACCACCGCTGATATTCCCGATCGTGACCCACACGCTGAGCGCATTTTCCTCCTCGGTTCGAATGATGCTCGAAAGCCATCCTCCCAGGGCGCTCTGGTACAGGTTCCCGAAGAAGAAGCCGACGACGAGAAGCCATTTGACGAGGACGAGATCATCGAGATTGAGGAGAGCGAGCGACAGGAGCAGCGCAGCCAGGAGCGCCGTGACCATCGAGTACCAGCGCCGACTGAACCGCACATCGAGCACCGGACTCACGATAAAGGCCCAGAAGCCCGGCGAGATCGTCGCCGCAGTGATTGCCGAGATCGTCGCCTCCGGCACGTGGCGGGCGCTCAAGAGCTGCGGCACGGTGATCACCAGCAGGCCGCCGTACATGCCAAACAAGGCGATCGTGAGGCCCAGCGCCCAGACGGGCAACCGGCGCTGGCTCAAACCGGCTCCCACCGGCCAGCGGCCGCCGAACGGTAGAGTGCATCGATCACGCGCATATTCGCGATGGCATCCTCGATCGGGAATTCCTGGGTCATCTCGTTGCGGAATGCGGCCGCCGCGGCGTCGCACTGCAGTGCATATTGGTCGACCGGGGGGAAGTCCTCGTTGATCGCGGAGCTGCCATCGAGGCTCTGGCCGCTGTCGATGAGGATGCGACAAGCGTGATCCTTCAGGGGCGTGAAGGGGATGGGTACCTCGATGCGCCCCTGCGACCCCAGGATCACGACTCGCTGGTACGGGGCAAGCTGCAGTGCGCTGCTGAAAATCAGCTGGCGTCCGCCCGGAAACGCAACGATGCCGCTGCTCAGACGGTCGACCCCGAGCTCTGGGTCGCGGTCCATGAGTGCGACCACGCGCTCAGGCTCAGCCGCGTACACGTATCGAGCCGTGACGATCGGATAGCAGCCCACGTCATAGAGCGCGCCGCCGCCGATCTGCAGTTGATTGCGCACGTTCTTGGGATCGAGAACCGTGAACAGAAACGCTGACTGAATTGCGCCTACGGTGCCGATCCGGCCCGTGTGCACCAAAGAGCGAATTCGCTGCCATTGCGGGTGGAAGCGCACCATGAATGCCTCGATGACCCGCTTGCCGCTGCGGTCGCGCGCGCCGAGGATGGCACGCGCCTCGGCGGCATTGAGCGCGATGGGCTTCTCGCACAGCACATGCTTGCCGGCCTCGAGCGCCCTGACGGTCCACTCGACGTGCAGATGGTTGGGGAGGGGGTTGTAGACCGCCTCGATGTCGGAATCGTCCAGCAGCGCCTGGTAACTGCCGTAACTGCGAGCGATGTCGAAGCGTGCAGCAGTCTCGGCCGCTCGCCGCGGATCACGTGAGGCGATCGCCGCGACCGCTCCGCGCTCGCCCGCCAGGATTGCCGGAATGACCCGCTTCACGCCGATATTGGCGCAGCTGAGAATGCCCCACTGCAGTCGACGGTCTGATTTCACTGCAGAAAGTCTAGCACCGCCTATATCATTCGAAAGTCATGTGCGATCCCCTTTCTCGGCGTGAGCTGCTCGCTCTGGGGGTGCTGACCTCGGCGGCATCGATCGTGCCGCAACCGTTGTCCGCTGCGCTATCGAAGGGGACACGCGAATCATCGATTCGGGCGCGCCCGTTCGATCTGCATTCGGTGCGCTTGCGACCTGGGCCGATGCTCGATGCGCTCGAGGTCAATCGCGGCTATCTGATGCGCCTCGATCCCGCCCGACTGCTGCATATGTTCCGGCTGACCGCGGGCCTACCGAGCTCCGCCCGGCCACTTGGTGGCTGGGAGGCACCCGATAACGAACTCCGCGGCCACTTCACGGGACACTTCATGTCCGCGTGCGCGCTGATCGCGGCTCAGACAGGCGATGCCGGGGCGCGGGATCGCGGTATCGAGATCGCCGACGAGCTCGCGAAATGCCAGACGGCGCTTGGCTCGGGCTATTTGAGCGCCTTCCCGCTGGAGCTGTTCGATCGTCTTCGGGCGGGCAAGCCTGCGTGGGCACCGTTCTACACCCTCCATAAGATCATGGCGGGACTGCTCGACACCTACACGCTGAGTCATCACCGCGGGGCGCTCGAGACGTTGCTCGGCATGGCGCGCTGGACCGAGCGCTGGGTCCAGCCACTTGATGAGGACAGCATGGCGCGTGTGCTCGAGCGTGAATATGGCGGGATGAACGAGGTCCTCTACAACCTCTCTGCGGCGACCGCGGACCAGCGTTGGTTCAGACTCGCTCAACGATTCGACAAGCAACGCCTCATTGCACCGCTTGCGGCGGAACGCGACGAGCTCCAGGGCCTGCACGTCAACACGACCATTCCGCAGGTCATCGGCTCAGCGCGCGGCTTCGAACTGGGCGGGAACCAGCGCTTGCACGATGCGGCGTCCTTTTTTTGGCAGACCGTCTCGCAACGACGGACCTACTGCACCGGAGGCACCAGCAACGGCGAATCCTGGAACACACCGCCCGATCAACTCGCGCACGAGCTTTCCGGTTACACCGAGGAGTCGTGTGTCACCTACAACATGCTGAAGCTGACGCGGCTGCTTTTCGGCTGGACGGCTGATCCCCGCATGGCCGACTACCAGGAACGAGCGCTCTACAACGGCATCCTCGGGGTTCAGCATCCGACCGACGGTGAGAAGCTTTACTACCTGCCACTCCAGAGCGGCTACTGGAAGCTCTTCGGCACGCCGCTCGAGGATTTCTGGTGCTGCACAGGGAGCATGGCAGAAGCATTCGCCAAGCTCGGCGACAGCATCTACTTTCACGACGACGCGGGCGTGTACGTGAATCTGTTCGTTCCTTCAGAGCTCGACTGGAGCGAGCGCGGCATCCGCCTGGTCCTCGAGACTGCCTTTCCTGAGGACGACGAGCTGCGCGTGCACGTATACAGTGCGCGCCCGGTGCGTATGGCGATGCGCGTCCGTGTTCCCTACTGGACCTCGGGTGCTACGGCATCGCTCAATGGGGAGCCGCTGATTGAGAGCGCAGAGCCGGACAGTTATCTGTCGATCGAGCGCACCTGGAGCGGGCACGATGAACTCAAGGTGCGCTTGCCCATGCACTTGCACGCGCGGGCCTTGCCAGGCGACCCCACATTAACCGCCGTCATGTACGGCCCGCTGGTTCTTGCGGGGCGACTCGGGACCGCTGGTTTGAATCCAGGCAATCTGCGGGCGGAGCCCACTCAGCCGCGGAAAGTCCCCGAATACAGGTCCGATCCGATAGCCATCGCCTCGATCCTGGCACCTTCGGAGGATCCTGCCAGCTGGCTCGAGCCAGTGGCTGGCAGGCCGCTCGAGTTCCGCACTCGTGGGCAGTCGAGTCTGCTCAACCTCGCGCCACTCAATCAAATCTTCGACGAGCGCTACGCCGTCTACTGGAAAGTCGTCCCGGCGTCTCCGGCAGCCTGACCTGCTGGATTATGTCCATTCCGCCTATCAAGGCTATCCCGTCTCCAAAGCGCTGGGTGGGCAGCAGAACCAAATAGTGGTTCTTCGATGAGGGCTTCGCGCGATAAGCGGAACTCGATTTGATCCCGCCTGATGGCGGGATTTTTTTAGCCGGCGCGACGGTCACCTTCGCGCTGAATGCGCTCGAAGATTTCCTGGCGGTGTACGGCAACTTCCCGCGGCGCAGATATTCCGACTCGCACTTGATTTCCCTTCACCGCGAGCACGGTCACTGTGACTTCATTGCCAATCTTCAGAGCCTCGCCGACGCGGCGAGTCAGGATGAGCATTGGGTTCCCCTTTATGTTTTATTAGCGCTGTCCTGCGTAAACATACGGTAGCGCCCGGCGGACCGGCTGTCACGTCCAGAATGTGGAATCAGTGTTTACCTGCAGTTAACCCCTCGTTGTGCGGCCCCCACACCCCCTCCAGAAGGTCCCGGCGCTCACCCTGCAGCCTCGGAAGGGGCTCGAAACGCCTGTTCGGCCGCGCGCAGCGCGGTTGCAATGCGGCGCGCCCACTCTTCCTGCCCATTTCGGTCTCGCACCAGATCTTGTCGGACCTCGATCTCGACGTGAGGGATCCGCGCCTTTCGCCATGCTCTGGAATGGTGTAGTCGGTAGCGTCGCTGACGAAATAGGGCTCGTTGTCGGCGACCACCAGGCCTGACTCACGCCGCAGCGCATCGCGCACCAGGCGCGCGAAGCGTGGATCGCGGTTGTAGAGAACGGCGGCGTGCATCGGGCGCGCCACTCCCTTGAAAACGTCGGTCATGGTGTGCTGCGCCACGAGGATCGTCGGCTGGCCGGCCGCGTGGCGCGCAACGAGCAATGAGCGAATGCGCTGGTGGTATGGCTCAAAAATGTCGCTGCGGCGCGTGTGCCTGTCCGCCTCGCCCAGATCCACGTTACCGGGGATGTTCGTATGCTCGGAAAGGACTGGAATCGACGTTGGCACGGTGGGATCGCGATTGCAGTCGATGACGAGTCGCGAATAGCTCTGTGCGATGAGTGCGGCGCCGAGCACCGAGGCGACGCCGAGCGCGATATCCAAAGCACCGATGTCCCACGCTATGTGCCGCTGCAGCTCCGCCTCGGCAAGCCCGAGAGTGCCGAGGCTGCGCGGGATTCGGCTGCTCGCATGGTCCACGACGATGACGAAACTGGAGTCCTCCCGCGCTTTCACCTCGATGACGGGAAATGGCTCGTCCGGCGCAAGCAGGCGAGTGGAATTTGCCATGGGCACATTGTGCCACTGCGGCTGACGGCCGGCGCCGAAGCGCCGGCCGGGTTTTTCATTGATTGATTTCCGGCTCGACCAGTTTCGCCAGGTTGCGCAGCGACTCCTGCCAGCCCAGGTAACAGGCTTCGACTGGAATGACATCCGGCAAGCCCTCCTGCACGATATGGACCTCGGTGCCCACCGGCACCCTCTTCAGCGTCACGGTGACCTGGATCTCACCAGGCAGGTTGGGGTCCTCGAACTTGTCGGTGTAGCGCAGGCGCTCGTTCGGGACGAGCTCCAGATACTGACCGCCGAACGAATGGCTACTGCCCCGTGGTGAAATTGCGGAACGACATACGGTAGGCCCCGCCGAGCTTCGGCGTCATGTGGTGCACGGTGCAGGTAAAGCCGTTCGGCGGCAGCCACTTGGCCATTGCGTCGGGCTCGATGAAGGCGCGATACACCTTCTCGGGTTTCGTGGTCAGGACTCGATGGAGTCGCACTGTATTGGGCATGGTCAGTCTCCCTACCGCCTGGGATCGGCAGCATGGGCATGATCTCGACGGAGTCGCCCGGAAAGATCGCAAAGCTGCGGATGCTTCTCGAACAGCTTTGCGGCAGCCTCATGCGAATCCGCGCGCACGACCGTGAATGCGCACCGAGGCTGTTGCTGGCGTCTTCGATCCCGCGCTGCGTGCCTTCTTGGTCTTCCCCAATGGTCCACCCATGTAAACGATCGCCTGCTGATTCCGCTCGACCCAGGCCTTCCAGGCGGCCATGCCTTCGAGCTCCTTCGCGCGTCGCTCCGCCTCGGGAAGAGCGTCCCAGGCGGCTCGTCGCGGACTCGTCTTGCTGCCATGGAATACCGCGAGATAGGTGTTGTTTGCGCTCATGACGGCTCCTGAACTGATTGGTACCTACGCATACTACGACGAGGCAGCCGAATGGAAATCGACAACCCTGCTGAAAAAATCCGGTGATCACCTCGCACGGATGAGCCCAAGCTGCCGTAGCGGCGCCCCACGACCACATGCAATCATGCGACGAAACGGAGGGATTCATGAGCCGTGCACCCAGCCCATCCACCATCGCGGTCTGGGGCGGTGAGACCGATCACGAGCCCTATGAGCGCGCCACGCAGGTGCCCGTCGTGCACAGCGTGTCGTTCGGCTACCGCGATCTCGACACCTGGCAGGCGGTGGCGCTCGGAGCGCGAGCCGGGCCATATCTATTCGCGCAACACCAATCCGACGGTGCGCGCGTTCGAGGAGAAGATCCGGGATCTCGAGGCGTGCCGAGGCGGCCACGAGTTTCTCCTCCGGCATGGCCGCGATCAGCGCGACGTTCTTCGCCTTGCTGCGGCCCGGCGATCGCGTCGTGTCCATCAAGGACAGCTACGGCGGCACGAACAAGCTGTTCACCGAGTTTCTGCCGCCCTTCGGCATCGAGGTCGCGCTGTGCGACACCGTCGACTTCGCGCAGATCGAAGCCGAAATCGCCCGCGGCTGCAAGCTGCTGTACCTCGAAACGCCGACCAATCCGACCGTCAAGATCGTCGACATCGCGCGGCTGGCGAAGGCCGCGCACGCGCGTCGGCGCGCTCGTGGCGGTCGACAACACCTTCGCCACGCCGATCAACCAGAACCCGCTGCAGCTGGGCGCGGACCTGGTCCTGCACAGCGCGACCAAATATCTGGGCGGCCACGCCGATGCGCTCGGCGGCGCCGCCTGCGGCAGCCAGGCGCTGATCAAACGGCTGTACCATTTCCGCGAGATCAACGGCGCGGCGCTGGCGCCCGATGGACGCCTATAGTCTGCTGCGCGGGATGAAAACGCTGGCGCTGCGGGTCGAGCGACAGAACCAGAGCGCGCTCACGATCGCACGCTGGCTGCAGGCGCAGCCGGCCGTCGAACAGGTCAACTACCCGGGTCTCGAAACGCACCCGCACCACGACGTCGCCCGGCGCCAGATGCGCGGCTTTGGCGGCGTGCTCAGCTTCAGCGTCCGCGGCGGCCTCGACGCGATCAAGGCTGTTCCTGCCCAGGCTGCGCTATGCGCACCGCGCCGCCAATCTCGGCTGCGTCGAGACGGTCGTCGGACCGCCGTCGGTCACCAGCCACGTCGAATGCACGGCCGAGGAGCGCGCCGCCGCGGGCATTCCCGGAAGGCCTGGTGCGCTACTCGACCGGCATCGAGGACGTAGCGGATCTGATCGCCGATCTCGAGCAGGCTCTGGCGTCGATCTCATGAGTGAGTCCGAGCCAGTGCGACTTTACGAGCTCGTGCTCGAGAACGGGCGCTCGGCGAGCCCCTACGTGTGGCGAATTCGCTATGCGCTTGCCCAGAAAGACATCCCCTTCGTGTCCGTGCCCATCGGTTTCACGGACATTCCAAAGATCTTCGAGGGCCGCTTCAAAACGGTTCCGATCATCGAGCAGGGGCGTACGGTGATGGCCGAGAGCTGGGATATCGCCGACTACCTCGAGCGCACCTTCCCGTCCGGCACCCCTCTCTTCTCGAGTCCGGCCGAGCACGCGATGGTGAAGCTAGTGGACGCGTGGTTCCTGGCCGAGGTCGTGCGCAAGCTCTTTCGCCTGTACGTGCTCGATGTCTACCACGCCGCACGTTCGCAGGACAAAGCCTACTTTCGCCAAAGTCGCGAAGCGCGGATCCAGGGCACATCGCTCGAGAGCTTTAGCGCCGACCGCGCTCAGCATCTGCCAGCGCTGCGAGAATCCCTGGCGCCGCTGCGCGCACGACTCGCGGTGCAACCTTTCCTGGGTGGCGCGGCGCCGAACTACGCCGACTACATCGCGCTCGGTGCGTTTCAGTGGGTCTCGAGCGTCGCGACGCTGCCGCCGCTTGACCCGTCCGACCAGCTCCTGCTGCGCTGGCTCGAACGAGGCTTTGATTTGTACGGCGGCATCGGCCGCGACTCGCGTCAGCGACCGCTGTCTTAACTCCACCCGACGCAGTAAGGCTCAGGTTTCATATCCTGCGGAGCACCGCCCATTCCAGGGTGCGGATAGCGTTGCTTGAACGTGAAGGCGTGCGCGCTCGGACCCTCGCGCCGCAGATGCTCGAGACGCGCGAGCGCCTCTTCAGTGCCCGGCACGTGACCCGCGGGAATCCACCACAGCACCAGGAACGCCTGCGAAGGCTTCTCGAACCACTCGCGCCGCCGCGCCATGACTGCGGTATGAGCGGTGCGATAGACGAAATCGAACAATGCCTCGATCGAATCCCATACGGACATGTTCACCAGAAAATTGGGATCACTCGAGACGAGGATATCCGTCGCATTGCCGCTGTCTGATTTCAGGCGCCAGACGAATCCCGGCGACGTATCGGCGAGCGCATTGATCGCGTCGAGCGCAGCCATGAAATCGGCTATTTGGGGACTATCGGGTGGCGCGAGCGTGCGGCCGACATTGAGCTGTGCGATGTGCCAATCGTTCATGTTTGAGGTGACATATGACGAGCCAGGTTTGACTTTATCATTTCAGTCGCGCACTGCATCACAAGCATACGCAGACCGGTGTGATTTGCGTCACCGCCGCCCTGCCTGCGCGAGCGTCTTATGGTAACCCTCGAACGATCAAGTCAGCCCCATGTCATTTGGACGCCTCGCCGCAATCGTGTTTCTTGCGCTGCCCGCGACGGCTTGCGTGACCGCGCGCCCCGTCGCGCTGCTCGATGGCACGCACGGCTGGGCGATTCGTTGCCCCCATGCTTCACGCGACCTCGCAGCGTGCATGGATGAGGCCTCGATGATCTGTAGCGGGCGCTACGACATGGTCACGGCCGCGGATCCACAGCCCGGGATGCTGCTCGCGCGCGCGGATGACGGCGCGACATTCGTGCAAGGCATGCGCCGCACTCTCGTCGTCAGCTGTCAGCACGACGAGCCGCCCGAAGAGGAATGATTCTCCGCGCCTGAGGATCGCGAGCGCCGCGGGGTGCTCTGATACCATCCTCGGGAATGAGCCACGTCTTCGGCCGCGATACACGCGAGCGTTCCCCCATCGCCGTCCGGGGCGAAGGCATCTATTTATTCGATGAGAGTGGCCGTGCTTATCTCGACGCCTCGTGCGGAGCCGGAGTCAGCTGCCTGGGTCACGGTCACCCGCTCGTCGGTGAGGCCATCAAGCGTCAGGTCGACCGGCTCGCCTTCGCCTATACGGGATTCTTCTCCAACGAGCCGCAGGAGGCGCTCGCCGATGAGCTGATTGCGCATGCGCCGCGCGGGCTCGCGCGGGTCTTCTTCTGTGCGGGCGGCTCGGAGGGCACGGAGGCGGCGCTCAAACTGGCGCGTCAATTTCACGTCGAGTGTGGGCAGCCGCAGCGCCGACATTTCATCTCACGCTGGTTCAGCTACCACGGCAACACGCTCGGTGCGCTCGCGGTGAGCGGACACCATGCACGGCGCGAGACCTATCTGCCGCTGCTGCAGGCGGTGACGCACATCTCTCCCTGCTTCGCGTATCGGGGTATGCGGACGGGTGAGACCGAGCGTGACTACGGGACCCGTGTCGCGAACGAGCTCGAAGGCGCCATCCTGGCGTTAGGTACTGAGAACGTCGCGGCATTCATCGCCGAGCCCGTCGTCGGCGCGACGCTCGGCGCGGCCGCCGCGGTGCCGGGCTATTTCGCGCGCATCCGCGAGATCTGCGATCGCCATGGCGTGCTGCTCATACTCGATGAAGTCATGTGCGGCATGGGCCGCACGGGCACGCTGCATGCGTGCGAGCAGGAAGGCATCTGCGCCCGACTTCCTGATCCTCGCCAAGGGCCTCGGCGCAGGCTACCAACCCATCGGCGCGACGCTCATCGCCGAAAAAATCTATGACGCCATCGCCCGAGGCAGCGGATTCTCTCATCACGGCCACACCTACATGGGCCACGCGATCGGCTGTGCCGCAGCGCTCGCAGTGCAGAGCGTCATCCGCGAGCAGGATCTCCTGCGCTGCGTGCGCGAGCGCGGCGCACGGCTCGAGGCGCTGCTGCGCGAGCGGTTCGGAGCAAACCCGCACATCGGGGACATCCGTGGGCGCGGGCTCTTCTGGGCCATCGAGCTCGTGGCTGATCGCGCCACCAAGACACCCTTCGCGGCGTCCCTCAAGCTGCACGCACGCATCAAGGAGCACGCCCTTGCGCGCGGTCTCATCTGCTATCCGAGTGGGGGCACGGCGGATGGCAAAGCCGGAGATCATGTCCTCATCGCACCGCCGTTCACGGTCAGCGAATCTGAGCTCGAGGAGATCGCCGATCGTTTGAAGACGGCCGTGGATGCCGCCCTCACAGGCCTCTGAGGACGCCCTTAAGCCGCGTCCATGCCGTGACTTTGCTTGAGAGCCGTGGCGGCGGGCGCCGCCATGAAGCGCAGCAGCGCTCGCGCCGCATCAGGCTGAGTGCTGTGCTTGGAGACCGCGCCCGAGAATGTCGTGATGATCTGCACCGCCGCGGGGAGCGGCCCCACCACCTCGATGCCCGGTAGATGCATGAGCTCGCTCAATTGCTGAAATCCGAGCTCGACATCGCCCTTGGCGATGAGGGAGCCGACCGGCACTCCGGGCGGCGCGACGACGAGACGGCTTTTGATCTCACTGCGGATACCCCAGCGCTCGAACACCTTCTCGAGGTGCACACCGCTCGGACCGGTCGAGTAGCTCACGCTTTGCGCCGCCAGCACGGCGCGCTTGAGCGCCTCCGGTGTGTCGATTCGCGGTCTCGGCGCGCCGGCGCGCACGGCGACCGCGACGCCGGATCTGGTGAGATCGACCCGAGTCCCTGACAGGAGCTTGCCCTCGGCGATGAGCTTATCGATCGCGTCCTGCGTGAGAACCACGACATCGACGGGCTCATCTGCCTGGATGCGCTTGACGACGTTCACGCCGCCAGCCGCTTCGGCACGCACCGCCTGGCCCGTCGTGCGCTCGAATTCGGCCGCCAGCCCGGCCAGAATCTCTCGACCGGCCATGGAGGAAAGGAGTTTGAGTGGGGTCGTGGACATGGCAACGCTCAATGCGCTGGCTTACCGCGCGTGGCGAGCCATGAGCCTAGCAGAATCAGGCCAAACGCAATCATCCCGCCGACTCCCAGCCGCTCATCGAGCAGCCAAACTCCAAGCAGCGCCGCCACTGCCGGGTTGATGTACGTGATGACCGTCGCGCGCGATGCGCCGGCGTGATTGACCAGGTAGAACATGAGAAGCATGGCAAGCGCCGTGCACACGATGCCGAGCACGGCGAGCGCAGATATCCCGAGCAGAGACGGACGATGCGCGGGCAGAGTCAGCAGCGCCGGGATCGTGAACACCACCGCCGTGATCAACAGACTCACCGCGAGCGGGCCGATCGAATCAAGTCCCCGCAGGTAGCGCTGGATGATGAGCGGACCGATCGCGTAACCGACCGTCGCGAGCAGCATGCATCCGACGCCGAGCCAGCCGAGAAAGCCACTGATGGTGCCGAGCCCCACGAGCGCGGCAACCCCGATGAACCCCACGATGAGGCCCGTCGCACGCCACAATCCCAAGGGTTCGTGCACACCGAAGAAACGCGACAGCAAGGCGACCGACAACGGCACAGCCGCGATCAGGATGCCAGTCACCGATGAGCTGATCCATTGCTCGCCGAGTGCGATGACGATGAACGGAATCACGAACTCGGCCACTGCGAATGCCAGAATCGCCGCCTTGTGAGCGCCGAGCGAGCGCAGCGCCCCGCGCCGCCAGGCAATCGGCAACAGGACGAGCGTCGCGAGCAGGACCCGGCCCCAAACGACCACGAACGGCGAGAAATCTTGAAGCGCGAGCTTGATGCAAAAATAGGGTAGACCCCAGATCACACCGAGTGCCGCGAATGCCATCCACGCGCGCAGGCTCACGAGCTCGGTCCCGTCTCGCGGGTCACGGGCGTGGCGAAGCGGGCGACGAGTTCCTCGCTGATGCGCCACAGCCGCTCGCTCACCTCCTCCGAGACTGCCTCCGGCGCGGTCGCGAGATCATGCATCTGACAGCGTACGAAGTAGCCGCCACTCGTCTCGGCGACCTCCGGAGCCGTCGCAAGAAAGATACTGGTCTTCGCGCCCTCCTCCGGCGAGATGCCGATCATGGGCATCAGGATGCGTCCGAGCAGCCGCGCGAACGGTCCGTTTTGGCCGATGCGCGTATTGACGACCCCCGGGTGCAGCGCATTCGCCGTCACGAGTTTGCTCGACACACGGCGCGCAAGCGCGTGCGTGAACAGAATGTTCGCAAGCTTCGAGCGACCATATGCGCGCATGACTTTGTAGTCGCGCGCGCTCATGAGATCGGCGAAGTCGAGAGCCTGCCCTCGGTGCGCGGCGGATGCGATGTTCACGATGCGCGCAGGCGCAGAGGCCTGCAGCCGCGGCAGCAACAGCGTCGTGAGCAGGAACGGAGCCAGGTGATTGACCGCGAAGGTTTGCTCGAGTCCGTCGCGCGTGAGCTCCCGCGAGAAGAAGGCGCCACCCGCGTTGTTGATGAGGACATCGAGCCGTGGCGCGGCCGCGAGACACGACAGCGCGAGCTGGCGCACCTCGGCGAGCGAGCGAAAGTCGGCGAGCAATAGCTGCGGTGCGTGCGCGGGCCGCTCGGCGAGCAGCTCGGAAATGATGGCACGGCCGCGACGCTCATCGCGGCCATGCAGCAAGACGCGATGGCCCTGTCGGATCAGAGCGCGCGCAGTCGCCAGGCCCAGGCCGCTGGTTGCGCCCGTGACCAGAGTGTATTGCGACATTGAGTCGAGACTTCGGATGATTCGTTCGGGACGCTGATCTTAAAGTGCTAGAATCCGCGCGACAAACTTCCCTCGCGAGTCCTGCCATGGCCTTTTCGCTCTACGCCGCCATAGTTCCGTCATATCTGCAGACGCTCGGCGCCGTCGCCGGCCTCATCGACAAGGCGGAGAGCTTCTGCGCCGAGAAGAGCCTCGCGCCGCGCGAGCTAATCCAGGCGCGACTCGCCGAAGACATGCTGCCCTTTGCTTATCAAGTGAAGTCGACCGCAGTGCATTCGCTCGGCGCCATCGAGGGACTGCGACGCGGCGTCCTCTCACCGGATATGGCGCCTCCTCCCGAGGAGTTCGCCACCTTGAGGTCGCGTATCACGGCGACGATCGGCTCGCTCGAGCAGATCGATCCTTCCGAGGTCGAAGGATTCGCTGGCCGTGATATGCGTTTCAGCTTTGGCGAGCGCCACATCGACTTCACGGGTGAGAGCTTCCTTGTATCCTTCTCCCTGCCGAACTTCTACTTCCATGCCGCGACCGCCTACGACATCCTGCGCTTGAAAGGCGTGACGCTCGGCAAGCGCGACTTCATGGGGCGCGTACGCTCGAAGAAATGAACTGCGCCTGAGCCTGCATCCTCAGGGCGAGCGGCGCACGGGCAGGTCAAGGTAGGTTCCGCCGAACCAGCGTACTTTGATCGGTACCTTGCCCTGAGCGATCGACTCGCCGCTCACCTCGTTGCCGGTCCCGTAGTTGATCTCCTGGTCCGGTCGCTTGTTGAGGCTCAGGACCACGGCGAGGCGGCTGCCGGCCTGCACGCGCCGGCTCAGCATGCGCTCGCTCTTGAAGGTCAACTCCTGGCGCTGGCCGACCTTCAGAAGCTGGCGGCGACTGCGATCGGAAGCGTAGCTGGCGCGCAGCTCATCCGGAGCACCGAGCTGCAGATAGTCTCCGCTTGGCATGAGCTCGTAAACCGTCAGGACGATATCCATATCAGCCTTGTTGACGCTGAAGTCGAGCCGCCCGCTGAGCAAGCCTGCGAGCTCGAGCGTGCGCTTGAGTGGCTCACTCATGAAGATCAGGCTGTTGTGCACAGGAAGCTGCTTGCCTACGAGACTGCCCGGAGGCGTCCACGTGGCGTCGGTGCGATCGATGAGATCGAGAGTCTGCGCGATGAACGTCGTCTCCGCGGGCTTGCGCGCGCTGAGGCGGTGGGTATCACCCTCGCCACCACCGTCGAGATAAAAACGCTGTGCGTTCTTGGCAAGTGCCTCGAGTGAGGAGGCGTGTTCCCAGCTGTTCGCCCCCATCAGCTGATAGTTCACCCGATCCTGCAGCAAGGGCGGACGCGATGCGCCCTTGAGCACGTAATCGAACCACTGGTAGCGCAGTTCGCGCAGATCGACCAGCGCAGCGGCGTCGATCTGATACCCGCGAAGCACGGGCGCGGGCGGGTGCTCCATCATGCCGTCGTCGTACGGGCCGATGAGCAGCGTGTGATTGGCTCGCGGATGATACGCACGGTGCTGCCCTGCGTAGTAGAGCGCGCCGATCTCGCCCGCGCCGTAATAGCCCGCGATCGTGAGCACGGGAATGTTGATGTGCGCGAACTGCTCCCGGTACGGCACGAGTTTTTGCCAATAGCGATCGAAACTCGGATGGCTGAGCCAGCGCTCGAAGATCCGGCTGCGCCGATCGATGATGCGATCAAGATCCCGGTAGGGCTTGCCGCTCGTGTACCAGGTCTGATCGAGTGTCTTCCAGGGTGGATCTTCGTAGAACACGCGCCGGTCGACGCCCTCGGTGTCTGCAACGTAGGAGGCCCATCGGTAGGAAGAGTTGCGGAAGATGCCGCCGATCATCGGAAACTCGATGCCGGGCGCCATCGGCGCCGCCGTGGCGATCGCTTTGAGCGCTCCGGGCAGGCGCTTGGCGGCGGCCCAGGCGGTGAAGCCGCTGTAGCTCGCACCGTACATGGCGACGCGGCCATCGCTCCAGGGCTGGCGCGCAATCCAGCCGATGACCGCCCGTGCATCATCGCCGTCGCGCTCGAATGGATCGACTTCGCCCGGACTTCGGCGTTTACCGCGCCCATAGGCGACGATGCCGACGTAGCCGTGCGCGGCGCATTCCTTTGCGGCGTTCCTCGCCGAGACATCGATCGTGAACTCGAGAAGCGTCGGCAGAGCGCGCGACTCGTCCTTCGGACGCACGAGCACCGCGGAGAAACTGCCCGCACCGGGTATCTCGATGAGAAGGTCCTCGTCCGTCACATAGCGGCGTGCATCATCGTCGGCCTCGAGCGCATCGACGAGCGGCCGGAAAGTGCGGGATGCCTCGAAATTGAGGTACGTCCAGATGAGATCGATCGCTTCCGGCAGAGTCAGCGAGCCCTTCGCGCGGCGCTGATCGAACGCGTGTTGCAGGGCGTCGCGGTAGACGGCCGGCGGCGTCTCGAGCCACGACATGAACGTGTAATCGTCGCGATCACTAAGACGGGGCACTGCGTCTCCGAACGCCCGCGCAAAGGCCTTCGAGAATGGGACGTGTTCGGAATCCTCGGTCGCGCGCGCGCGCGCGTACAGGTCGTAAACCAAGGATCGATCAACTGGTCGACCTGAGTCCGCGTTGCGCCTGCGATCGCGCAGCTGATCGCGTGTGGTGTTCGCTGCCAGATAGTTGGCGGCGACGAGCTGCAGGGCCGAGAGGTTGGTCAGATAGCGCTCGGGATCGTTTTCCTGATAGACGGGCAAGACACGCAATGCGAGATCGCGCATCACCGCAGGCACGTTCGCATCGCCAGCACTGGCAGGAGGGTGGAAATCGAAGTTCTGGTCCGCCCACACCCGCGTTGCGAAAAGCAGAATGAGCCAGTGGAGCGATCGGATCGGACGCGCGCGGGAGTCAGACATGTGTCTTCTCGCGTCCGCGTGCCATCGGCGATTGCGCCTTCATGAGATGAAGGACGCGCGTGAAGAGCGGGTCGCGCGCCTGGGCGGCCCGGCCAATGTGAATGAGGCACGTCTGTTCGAGCTCGTTGTTGAAGGCCTCGACCACGCGCTCGAGCGCCTCATCGTCGAGCGAGCTGAATGTGTCGTCGATCAGAACCCACGGCGGGCGCTGCAGCAGAATGCGCGCGAAGGCAAGGCTCAGCTGCTCATCCTGGCTCAACTCGCGGTCCCAACGGCGAGTCGTATCGAGCATGGGCACGAGGCGCTCGAGGCCCATGCGCCGCAGCGCACTGGCGAATGCGTCCGCGCCGAAACTCTCGATTTTCAACGGATAGGCGAGTACCTCGCGCAGCGAGGCGCGCGGCAGATAGGGAGTGCCGCGGGGCAGATACAGGATCTGCTCGTCCTTGGGCAGCGTGATCTGCCCATCGCCCCAGGGCCAGAGGCCTGCAAGTGCGCGGAAGAGGAGTGTCTTGCTGGCCCCGGGAGCGCCGACGATGAGGATGCGCTCGCCTCCTCGGATGGTCACGTGCCGCTCGTTGAGAATATCCGAGCCGGTCGGTGAGACGATCTCGAGATTATCGATGATCATCGTGCCGGGCTCGCCTTCGTTGTAGGTGATGCGGCTCTCGAAGTCGCGCAGAGACTCCGCCTCGTCGAGTGCGTGACGGAAGCTCGCGACACGCAGCAGCGTGGCACGCCAGTCGGCAATGGTGCTGAAGTTGTCGACGAACCAGCGCAGCGAGGACTGTGCCTGGGTGAAGGCGGCCGCCGCCATCATCAGTCCGCCGAAGGAGATCTTGCCCGCGAAGTACAGCGGTGCTGCGACCAGAATCGGCGCGACCTGCAAAATCCAGCCGAAGCCGGCGGTGATCCAGGTGAGGTTCGTGAGCCCCGTGACGATGCGGCGTGTCGCCGCGAGCACGTTCGCCAGATGCAGATCGACCCGACGCTTCTCGTCCGCCTCGCCCGCTGCGAGCGAGATGCCATCGAGGTGCTCGTTGATGCGCACCAGCGCAAAGCGCAGATCGGCCTCGCGCGCGTAGCGCTCGGCGTTGCGATGGATCAGACTCTTGCCGACCCAGTAGCTCAGCAGCGAGCCCGCGAAGGCATAGATGATCGCCGCCCAAAGCATGAAGCCCGGTATGGCGTAGTCGCGATCCCCGATGCGGAAGCTCACATCGCTCGACAGGACCCACAGCACACCGGCGAAGGTCGCAAACAGGATCGACGCCTGCAGAAGACCCGTACCCAGGTCGGCGGACAGCTCGCACAGCTTGCGCGCATCCTCGTGCATGCGCTGGTCCGGATTGATGCCCATCGGACCCGCGTTGGCAAGCCAGAACGCCCGCCGGGGCAGCATCCAGTCGCGCAGCAGATCGCTCACCAGTCCCTCGCGCAACTTCACCTTCAAGGTCTCGACGAACCAGCGCTGCACCACGTTCAGCACCAGGAGCGAGCTGGCGATGATGGCGAACACCCCGAGCTGGTGCAGGAAGTCGCTGAAGTCGCGCCGCGAGAGCGCATCGTAGAACGGCTTGTTCCAGCGATTGAGTCGGATCTGCGCGTAGGCCGTTGCGATGATGATGAGCAGAATGGTGGTGCTCACCGATATGACGGCCTTTCCGACCCGAGATGCGAGCAGCGCGCGCACCAACCCGCCGAGCTGGCGCACGAGCCCGGTCTGTTCCACGTCGCCGCTGTCGGACGCGGTTTCGGAAAGCTCGCCGAGCTCTTTCGAATTCTCGCTCATCGTAGCTGCTGCTCGATGCGGCGCCGGGCGGTCACGCAGGAGATGTATGCGGCGTAGCTCCAGGCAAGATGCCGCGCCGAGGTCTGCGCACCGGTGCGCTGGTCGAATTGTTCCGACATCTCCCCGCTCGCGGGTGTGAAGGCGCGCACGGTTGCCAGAAACGCATCGCCGCGCTCGATCCATGCCGATCCGCGATCGCGCTCGGCCGCACGAAAGCAGAGCTCGGCGGCGCCCAAGGTCGAGAAGTAATACGCGCCGCCCGAATAGTAGACATCGCCTGCATAACGGCCCATGGCCGGTCCCATTCCCGGGCTGCGGCCGCGATTGATCGCATACGCGCCATCGAACAGCGCCTCCAGCCGCCCAAGCGTGGCGTGTACCCTCGGATCATCGACGGAATGGGTACTCCAGCTGCATCCGGCATGGATGGCAGCGAGGACGACCGCGATGTCGAGCTCTTTTGTGGAGCGCTCCCCGGAAGAAAGCACGCGCGAGCGGTAGTAGCCCGCATCCGCGAGCCAGAATCCATCGAGAAGCTCGCGGATCGCCGCGCTCTCCGCCAGATAGTCGTGCGCTTGCGCACCGCCGTCGATGCTTTCGAGCCAGCGCGCTCCTTGCTCGAGCGCCGCCGCGGAGACGCACAGCGTGTGATAGTGCAGTCCCCTCTCCTCCTCCCACATGTCAAAGGACGGCTCGCGCGCGTGGCGGAACGTGAACTCGAGATCGGAGCGGATCAACGTCGCGGCATCGAGGACCACCTCACGATCGAGGTCGGCATCACGCACCCAGCGCAGCACAGCGAGCGCCCGCAGCGGCGGGCCATCGTGCTGCGGGCGCGCCCACTTCGAGATATCGAGCGAGCCGTCGGCATTGACGCGCGTCTCCCCGACCACAAGCTCGCCGAAGATCGCTGCGAGCTCGGAATCCTCGCGCAGAAAGCGCTGGAAGTCCGGCGCAACCCGCGAGCGCCAGCTCGAGGATCCCGCCAACTTGCGTCCGTCCAGCTCGCGCAGCGACAGACTGAAGCGCAGGAAGTCCGAGAATTGAGGCCGTGCCTCGGCGGCGGCGGTGCCATCCAGATACAGCATCCGCACTGCATCGATGATGACCGCCGAGTCGCGGAACCAGTGGAAGAAGTAGTCCGGATCCGGATCGTAGTCCGCGAGCACCGGAGAGGCGACGATGGAGCCGCTCGCCGGATGGATCGTCTGATCGAAGCCGGGGCGTTGCTTGGTAAGGGTGACGGGCGAGATGCTCGCTCGCATCCACTGCGCGGCGCGCAGGTACTGCTCGCGAATCCAGCGCTCGAACGCAGCATCGGGCGCGTACATCAACGGCGCTGCGCCTGCTCGAGATGCGGGCTCGAGAAATCAAGACGACGCAAGGCCGCCTGTATCTCGGGTACGCCCATGAAAAGCTTCCACAGAAGGCCGGTGCGATGATTCTCGATCATGGCGATGATCGGGCCCTGATCGATTGCGAGGTAGCTGTGCGCATACCAGTTGCGCTGCGGGCAGAACGCGTCCTTGAAGCCGTAGCGTCCCCAGATCCGCTCTCCGTAGGTCGCGAGAAAGTGCCGCAGCGCGGCCAGGACCTCGCGTGGAGCGTACGGCAGGCTCGAAAGCGCCGCGGTCGGCGAGATGGTGCCATTGTCGAGATCGGGTGCATGCGCGAGATACCCATCGGGATCGTCACTTGCCGTGAGGCCCCAGCAGTCGGGCCCGTAACCCTTGTAGCGGTGCGGGATTGGCAATGCAGTGCGCTCGATTGATCGCGACGTGACGTCGATTGAGCTCCCAGTAGTCGGCGTAGCGGTCCGTCAGACCGCGCGGGTCGAGTCCGCAAAACGAGTAGTGCGCAAAGAAGAGCGGTCCACCGTAAGGCATTCCGAGTGGCAGCTCGATTCCGTAGTACGACTTGCCGTTCAGAAAGCCACGCCCGGCGGCAAAGCCGCGGTGATACACGCTCGCATCGACGGCGTAGCGCGGCGAGGCCGCCGCAAGCACATAGGTGATGAGACATTCGTTCCAGCCACGAATCTCATGATCCATCGCCCAGCCGTTGTTCGCGCTCCAGTGCCAGTACAGGACGGCGCGGCCGCCCTGCGTATACCAGCTCCACTCCACTTCCTCCCATAGCCAGCCGATGCGTCCGCGCAGCGAGCTCTCGCTCGGCGTGTCGGCATTGAAGTACTGCCGCGCACACAGCAGTCCCATGCACAGGAACGAGGTCTCCACCAGATCGCCGCCATCATCCTTGCGGTAAAAGGGTATGGTCGCGCCCGTGCTGCCGCTCAGGAAATGCGGATATGCGCCGTGGTAGCAAGTCGCGCGCGCGAGCAGATCGAGCATCCGCCCGAGACGCTCGACGGCCGCCGCCCGCGTGATCCAGCCCCGCTCGACGGCCACGATCATGGCCATGACGCCGAAGCCGGAGCCGCCGATCGCGGCCTTGTCCTCGACCTCGTCGGTGCCGTCCACGCGCCGGTCCGGCACGAGACCGTTCATGGGCTCGAGGCCGTCCCAGAAGTAGCTGAACGTCTGACGCTGGAGGCGCTCGAGAAGCTCTTCGTCGGGCAGCGTGGCCAGTGTGGCCGCGGTCGCTCGAGCCGGAGCGCCCGCTCTGCTCCTCGCTGCCTTCCGATTCGAGGTCTTCTCGCCCCTGGCCATGCACCTCTCCGCTCGAGTCGAAAAAGCAGCTTAAGCTGCAAGCCGGCTCGCAGCCAAGGAACTCGAACACATTCGCGCGAGCGCGGCTCCCGCCGCGCGAGCGACTATGATGCGCTCAGCAGCCACCAGGACTTCAGCGGATGAGCCGAATCGAACAGTTGATGAGCGCGATGACGCTCGAGGAAAAGCTCGGGCAGCTCACCATGACGGCGGCGGGCTACGCGGTCACGGGCCCGACGATCGCGGGCGACTCGACCGAGGCGATCAAGGCCGGCCGCATCGGCAATATCCTCAATCTGCACGGCGCGGCTCCGGTGCACGAGTTACAACGCCTTGCCGTGGAACAGTCGCGGCTCGGGATCCCGCTTCTCATCGGGTTCGACGTGATCCACGGCCACCGCACGCTCTTTCCGATTCCGCTCGCCGAGATCGCCTCGTTCGATCCCCCTCTTTGGGAGATGACGGCTCGCGAGGCGGCTGCCGAAGCCGCCGCCGATGGCATCGCGATGACATTCGCCCCCATGCTGGACGTCTCGCGCGATCCGCGCTGGGGCCGTACGGCGGAAGGACCGGGTGAGGATCCCTGGCTCGCGGCGCAGTTTGCGCTCGCGAAGGTGAGCGGCTTTCAGGGTACGGATCTTGGCTCCGCCGCGCACGTTGCGGCCTGTGCCAAGCATTTCTGCGCCTATGGCGCGGTGACCGCTGGTCGTGAATACGCCTCGGTGGATATCTCCGAGCGCACCGTACGCGAGGTGCACCTGCCCGCCTTTGCCCAGGCCGTGACCACAGGTGCCGCCGCGGTCATGCCGGCGTTCACGGATCTCGCGGGCATTCCGATGACGGCCAACGTCGCGTTGCTCCGGGACTGTCTGCGCAGCGAGCTCGGCTTCAACGGGGTGCTGGTGAGCGACTACAACGCCATTGCCGAGTTGATCCGTCACGGCATCGCCGCGGATCTACCACACGCTGCGGCCTGCGCGCTCAGGGCCGGCGTGGACATCGACATGATGAGTGATGCCTATCGCAAAGGCCTTCCCGAGGCGCTGACGCGCGGACTGGTGTCATCGCAGGATGTGGACGCCTCCGTGCGGCGCGTGCTGACTCTCAAGGAGCGGCTCGGTCTTTTCGATGATCCTTACCGGCGGGGCGCACAACCGGAGCCGCCTGCGGCCCTCGAGCGCCGACGCTCGTTGGCGCGCACTGCGGCAGCCCGCTCGATCGTCCTGCTCAAGAACGTGAACGATGTGCTGCCCCTTTCGAGCACCGTGCGTCGCCTCGCCGTCATCGGCCCCCTGGCCGACGCCGCCGCGGAAATGGGTGGACCCTGGTCCCTCGCAGCCGAGACCCATAGTCATGTGAGCGTCCTCGCTGGCCTTAAGTCGGCTCTGCCCGAGACCGAACTGGTGCACGCTCGGGGTGTCGGTATCGACGACGCAGAGGATGCCGGGATCCCAGAGGCCGTGCGGCTTTGCGCCGGCTCGCAGGCCGTCTTGCTGTGCCTCGGCGAGGCGGCTCGCATGAGTGGTGAGGCCGCAAGTCGGGCAAAGCCCTTTCTGCCAGGCAGGCAGTGCAAGCTCACACAAGCGGTGTGCGATGAGGCTCGGGCGCGGGGTATCCCGGTCGTTGCGATCGTCTTTTCCGGCCGACCATTGGTGCTTTCCGAGCTCGCGGCGCAGGTCGACGCGCTCATCGCCGCCTGGTTCCTGGGAGCAGAGGCCGGTCACGGGCTCGCCGATGTGCTCACCGGCCGGCTCTCGCCGAATGGCCGCACACCGATCAGCTGGCCGCGGGCTCTGGGACAGGTGCCTCTATTCTTCGCGCAGCGGCCAAGCGGCCGGCCCGCAGATCCCAAGGATCACTACACCAGCAAGTACCTGGATGTCCCCAATGACCCGCTCTTTCCCTTCGGTCACGGCCTGTCCTATGGCCGCTTCACGCTCGCAAACCTGCGCGTCGCGCCCGAGCGCGCGCGCGAGAGCGACACGATCGAGGTCAAAGTGGATGTGACGAATGCAGGCCGTCGCAGCGCGCAAGAAACGCTGTTTCTGTTCACGCACGACCTCGTCGCGAGCGTCGCGCGGCCTCTGCTCGAGCTCAGTGGATTCGGCAAAATCAGCTTGCGGCCCGGCGAGACCGGTACCGTCACGATGACGCTGCGCGCAGCGCAGTTACGCTTCCTCGGGCCTGCGCTGCGCTCGGTGTTCGAGCCCGGTGACATCGACATTCTCGTGGGTCCGAGCGCCGACCGGGCTTTGCTCCTAAGCCGCCGGATCGTTCTGATCTAGCGCACCGGCTCGGCGCGTCCCGGATGCTCCGTGATCACCACCATCGCGACATACAGCGTGTCGTCGAGCTTGAAACTCAGCCGCCGCTTGGGCGGCAAGCTGGTGAACACCTGAAAGCGCGGGCAGGTGATGTCCTGGGCGTGGTAGCGCGCGTAGTACACATTCGCTGGCCCCGGGCGGCACAGGTGGTTCGCTGCGGCCATGATTCCGCGAGCGCGCGCATAGTGGTCCGGGTTGGTGGCCTTGAGCGCGGCGAGGGCTGAGTCGTTATCCAGGTAGACGGTCTTGGCAGCCGCATGGGCTCCCAACAGCGCCATTGGAAGAGCGAGATATGCTTTTCGCATGACGAACGCTCCGTACAGGCTTCGTAGACACGGGTAGATTACGCCACTCGCTTCGTGGGACATACAACGATGATACTCAGTACCCTCTACCGATCGATGGCGGCTGGTTCGCTCGTATTCGTCGTGATCGCACCGACCTTCACGCTCGCCTCCGCGGCAGAGGATGCCCGCTTTCGCGCGATCTACACCGCGGAATGGAAATGGCGCGATGAGCAGTTCGCCGACACCGAGGACACGCGCAGGCCTCTCAAAGATCATCTGCCGAAGGTAGATTCGGCGACGCAGCAGATGCGCCAGCGCTACTGGGAGGACGTCCTCAACAAGGTCAATGGCATCCGACGCGCGGATCTCTCGGCTGATGAGCAGGTCAATTACGACATCTACAAGCCCCAGATCGAGGTCCTGATCGCGAACCAGCGCTTTCGAGACTTCGAGATGCCGGCCAACTCCGACACGACCTTCTGGACCGACCTCGGCTACACCGCGCGTCGTCCTTTCACGCGGCTCGAGGACTACCGCAGCTGGATCGCGCAGATGCGCGATGTGCCGCGGTACTTTCACGAACAGATGAATCAGATGCGTGCCGGGCTCAAGCGTGGCTTCACGCCTCCGCGTGTGACGCTCGACGGCCGCGATGGGTCGATCACCGCGGTGACACAGTCGACGCCTGAGGCAAGTCTCTTCTACACACCCTTCAAGGAAATGCCGGGCATTGCGCCCGCGCAGCAGGCACAGCTGCGCGCGCAGGCTGTGCAGGTGATCCGGGAGATCGTGCAGCCGACGTACGTCGAGTTGCTGCAGTTCATGCGCGCGGAGTACGTTCCCGGCGCGCGCACGACACTCGCAGCACGCGCACTGCCGGATGGCGAGGCCTACTATCGGGCGAAGATCCGCGAGTTCACCACGCTCGACATGTCGCCCGATGCGATTCATGCGCTCGGCGTCTCCGAGGTGCAGCGCTTGCACCAGGAGATGGTCGCGGTGATGAAGGAGACGGGGTTCAAAGGGGACTTCCCGGCGTTTCTCAAGTACCTGCGCACCGATCCGCGCTTCTATCCAAAGACGGCCGAAGAGCTGCTGATGCACGCGGCCTGGATCGCCAAGCGCTTCGATGGCAAGGCGAGCCAGTTCTTCGGCTATCTACCCCGGGGCCGATTCGCGATCCGGCCCGTTCCGAATGATCTGGCTCCGTTCTACACCGCGGGGCGCGGCGGTCCCGGCGTCTATCTCGTGAACACCTACGACCTTCCGAGCCGTCCGCTCTATAACCTCACGGCGCTCACGCTGCACGAGTCCGCGCCGGGCCACGCCTTCCAGATGGCGCTTGCGCTCGAGCACAAGAATCAGCCGGAGTTTCGCCAGCACACCTACATCTCGGCATACGGTGAAGGCTGGGCGCTCTACTGCGAGCACCTGGGCATCGAGATGGGCATGTACGAAACCGCCTACGATCGCTTCGGCATGCTTGGCTATCAGATCTGGCGCGCCGCACGCCTCGTCGTGGATACGGGCGTGCATGCCCAGGGCTGGACGCGCGATCAGGCGCGGGATTATCTGCGACAGTACACCGCGCTGCCGGTGCGCGAGATCGACACGGAGGTGGATCGTTACATCGCGTGGCCCGGTCAGGCGCTGTCGTACTACCTGGGAGAGCGGGCGATCCTCGAGGCGCGCGCCAAGGCCGAGCGCTCACTCGGCGACCGATTCAACGTCCGTGCCTTCCATGACGCCGTGCTCGAGCTCGGCTCGGTGCCTTTGCCGGTACTCACGGCGCGCGTGGACCGCTTCATTGCCCAGAAAGGCGCGGGCCCCTATCCGGACGTGGAGTAACGCGACCGTCAGTTGAGGCCGCGGTACTCGAGCAGCGGCTGGATATCGGGCGGGCGCCCGTAGAAGTTGCGGAATTGGCTCTGCGGGTCCTCGCTGCGTCCGCGTGAGAGCACCTTGGTGCGCAGCCGCTCGCCGTTCGCGCGCGTGAGGCCCCCGTGCTCGTTGAACCACTGACCGGTGTCGCGCGCCAGCACCTCGCTCCAAAGATACGCGTAGTAACCCGCGGAGTAGCCCCCCGCGAATACGTGCGCGAAGTAAGTCGAGTGGTAACGCGGAGGAATCGCCGGATGGTGCAGCCCGCGCTTCTCGAGAGCTGCTGATTCGAACGTGACGACCGCCTCGGGTGCAGGCGCTTGCGCAGCTCCGATCCCATGCCAGGCCTGGTCGAGCATCGCGGCCGCGAGATACTCGGTGGTGGCGTAGCCCTGATCGAACTTGTTGGCCGCAAGCACCTTCGCAAGCAGCTCGGGTGGCATGGGCTCGCCGGACTCGTGGTGCTTCGCAAAATGGCCGACCACCGCAGGATCGCGGGCCCACATCTCGTTGTATTGCGAGGGGTACTCGACGAAATCGCGTGGCACGTTGGTGCCGGACAGGAGCGGATAGCGCACGCTCGAGAGCAGGCCGTGCAAAGCGTGCCCGAACTCGTGGAACATCGCCGTCACCTCGTCGAACGTGAGAAACACGGGTTGACCGGGCCGTGGTTTGGGGATGTTCAGATTGTTGGCGACCACTGCCTTGGCACGCAGAAGTCGTGATTGGCGCACGTAGCTGCACATCCACGCACCACCCTGCTTGTTGTCGCGGGCGAAGTAATCCGCGAGGAAGAGCGCGAGCGGCGCGCCGTCGCAGTCGCGCACCTCGAAGATGCGCACGTCCGGGTGATAGCGCGGCAGATCCGAACGCTCCGCGAACGTCAGGCCGTAAAGGCGCTCCGCGGCGTAGAACACCGCCGTCGCGCAACACCCGGTCAAGCTCGAAGTACGGCATCACCTGCGCCTGATCGAATCGATAGCGGGCGCGGCGCAACTGCTCTGCGTAGTACGGCCAATCCCAGGCGCGCAGCTCGAAGGCGGGGCGCTCCTCGCGCGCAGTTTGCTGATTGGCAAGCTCCTGCATCTGTATGGCATCGGCGCTGGCGCGCTCGAGCGCGACTGGCGCGAGCTGCGAGAGGATGTCGTCCACCGCGCGCGGATTGCCGGCGGATTCGTCCTCGAGCTGATAGGCCGCGTGGCTCGGATAACCGAGCAGCTCGGCGCGCTCCGCGCGCAGGCGCACGAGCTCGGCCACGACCGTCGTGTTGTCGCTGCTGCCGCCGCGGCCCCGGTTGATCGAGGCGCGATAGATCCGCTCGCGCAAAGCGCGTGACTTGAGTTGCGCGAGCACCGGCTGGCTGGTCGTATTCTGCAACGGGATGAGCCATTTCCCATTCAGGCCGCGCGCCGCGGCGGCGGCCTGTGCCGCACCCACCTGCTCTGTCGAGAGGCCCTCGAGCTCGCCCACATTCTCGACAACGACTGCAGCGTCCTGAGTAGCCTTGAGCACGTTTTGTTTGAACTGCGTGGTCAGTGTGGAGATGCGCTCATTCAGAGCGCGCAGCCGCTGCTGATCGCTGCGTTCGAGCCGCGCGCCGGCGCGCACGAACTGGGTGCGGTGTCGGATCAGGAGCTCGAGCGATTCGGGATCGAGGCTCAAGCTGTCGCGTTGCTGGTATAGCGCCTCAACCCGCGCGTACAGCGCGGGATCGAGCAGGACTGAGTCCTCGTGCGCCGCGAGCCTGGGCGCCATCTCGCAGTCGATCTGCTGCATCTGCGGATCGGTGTTCGAGGCATTGAGATTGAAGAACACCGCGGCGACCCGCTCGAGCAGCTGGCCGCTGCGCTCGAGCGCCACGATCGTGTTCTCGAAGTCAGGCGGCGCGATATTTTGCGTAATGGCCGCAATTTCCTCGAGCTGCGCGCGCATGCCCGCTTCGAAGGCCTCGCGATAATCGTCGGTGCCGATCCGATCGAACGGCGGCAACTCGAATGGCAGCGGACTCGGGCTGGCGAACGGATTGTCCATGATGTGCGAGATCCCCAGAGCAGTTCCCGATTCTAGCGGGTCCGGATAGACTGGCGCTCGCTGCCCGCGGCGGACGTTCCGGATCGCAGCCTCACTTTTGGAGCGCAGGGCATGAATATCCAAAACGACGCCGTGGTCACGCTGCACTACGTGCTCAAGGACGACGCAGGCCAGGTCATCGATGCTTCGTCCGAGGGTGAGCCGCTGTCCTACCTGCATGGCCACGGCAACCTCGTGCCGGGTCTCGAGCGTGAGCTCCAAGGCAAGAGCGCGGGTGACAAGCTCAACGTGAAAGTCGCCGCGGCGGACGGGTATGGCAAGCGCGACGATCGGCTGGTGCAGCGGATTCCCCGACGCACTTTAAAAGGCATCGCGCAGGTGCGGGTCGGCATGCGCCTGACCGCGCAGACGCAGCATGGGCCGCGCCCGGTCACCGTCACCCAGATTGCGGGCGATCTGATCACGATCGACGGAAACCATCCGCTCGCGGGCCAGGACCTGAACTTCGAGATCGAGGTGAGCAACGTCCGAGAGCCGACTGAGGAGGAGCTGGCCCACGGCCACGTCCACGGGCCGGGTGGTCACCACCATCACGGGTAGCGCTAGCGCCCGCGGCTTAAGCGCTGGATCGCCCGCTCGAGCGGCACCTCGGAGTCGCAGTAGTCCGTCCATGGCTTGCTCCGCTTCAGAAGATTCGGAGCCGTACCCAGGGTGAAGCGCGCGGGGTTAAGACCCGCACGCACTTGCGGCCAGTTGAGCGGCATCGAGACGGGCGCCCCGGGCCGCGCACGCGGGGACAGCGGTGCGACGGCGGTCGAGAGGCGATCGTTGCGCAGATAGTCCAGGAAAATCCGACCCACGCGATCCTTCTTGGCCATCTGCAGGAGATAGCGCTCCGGACTGTCGGCCGCCATCTGCGCACACACGCCCTGGGCGAAGGCTTTGGCCTGCGTCCATCCCAGTTTGCCTCGGCTCTGAAGCGGCACCACCACATGCAGACCTTTGCCACCTGTCGTCTTGCAGAAGGTCGCAAGGCCAAGGCTTTCCAGACGCTCGCGCAGCTCGAGTACCCCAGCGATCACGCGATCGAATCCCACATCCGGCGCGGGATCGAGGTCGAACACGAGCCGGCCCGGTGTTTCGGGTTTGCCAGGCGCACAGTTCCAGGGATGCAGCTCGAGCGCTGCGATCTGGGCGGCCGCGATGAGCGCCTCGAGCCGATCGATCTGCAGATACGGCTCACGATCTCCCGAGACTTTCACGCGAGTAAAGAGCGCGGAGGCACTTGATGCTGCGTGGCGCTGAAAGAAGTGCTCGCCCTCAATGCCCTCCGGCGCGCGGACCAGCGAGCACGGCCGCCCCTTCACGTGTGCAAGCATCCACGGCCCGACGGTCTGCAGATAGCGCGCCAGGTCGAGCTTGGTGAATGCCGGCGAACCGGCGGCTGCCGGCCAAAGCACCTTACCCGCATTCGACAGCGACACTTCCATGACTGCTGCGGGAGCGGGCGGTGGCGGCTTCTCTGCGCGCACCTCCCGAGCCGGCTTGTCTGCTCGCAGTCCCTTGAACGCCGCTTGCCTCACCATGCCGCCTCCGGTCCAGCCGGCGAATTCGATCTCAGCCACCAGTTTAGGGCGGGCCCAGTGTATTTCCTGCTTCGGGCTGGGCGCGCCCTCGCCCCCGAACGGGCTGTGGTCGGTCTCCAAGGTCCGCAACTGTCGCTGCAATTGTTTCGCCGCGGCCTGGCCGAAACCCGTTCCAACTCGGCCGACGTAGACCAGGCGACCGCCTTTGTTGACGCCGACGAGCAATGCCCGTAATGAGCCTTCCGCGCTCGTCCAGCCGCCGATGACGACTTCGTGTCCCGCCCTGCATTTGGTCTTCGTCCAGCTATCGCCCCGACCGCTGCGGTACGGCGAGTCCAGGCGCTTGGACACGATGCCCTCAAGGCCCGTCCGGCACGCGGACTCGAGAACGGTCTCGGCATCGGTCTCGAAATGATCGACGTAGCGGATATGAGGATGCGAGCCCCTCGTGAGCAGCTGCTTCAACTTCTGCTTGCGCTCGAGGAGTGAGAGCGCGCGCAGGTCTGAGTTTCCAATGAAGAGGAGATCGAAGGCGAAGAATGCGATTTCCCGCGTATTGCCCTCGGCGATCGCGGCCTGGAGCGCCGCGAAGTTCGGCACGCCCTTCGCATCGAGCGCCACGGCCTCGCCGTCGATGATGCAGTCCTCGAGCGAGGTCGCCTCACCGACGATGGCTGCAAACTTCGCGCTCCAGTCGAGCCCCTTGCGGGTCTTCAGTGTCGCCTGGCCACGTGCGATGCGCAGCTGCAATCGGTAGCCGTCGAATTTGATCTCATGACCCCAGCCACTCCCCGATGGCGGCTCATCGACGAGCCTGCAAAGCTCGGGCGCGATGAAACCAGGCAGCTCCTCGCGCGGACGGCCGCGCCCATTGGGCGCAAATGCTTTTTCGTCCTTCTGTTTGATCAGCAGCCAGTTATTGCGCTTGCCGCCACTTCGATCACGGCGCATGCGCACGAGCACGTAGGGCCCATGCAGCCTGTGTCCCGCGAGCAGGAACTTGAGCTTTCCCGCCTCGAGCGCACTCTCGGGTGAACTCTCTTCGACCGGCTGCCACAAGCCGCGGTCCCACAGCTGCACGGTACCGCCGCCATACTGCCCTTTCGGGATGGTGCCCTCGAAGTCTGCGTACTCAAGCGGGTGGTCCTCGACCTCGACGGCGAGGCGCTTATCCCCCGGATCCATCGAGGGACTGCGTGTCACGGCCCAGGACTTGAAGACCCCGTCGAGCTCAAGTCGCAAATCGAAGTGTAACCGCCGCGCGTCGTGTCGCTGAATCACGAAGCGCAGCTGACCCGATGGCGCAACCCGGCCCTGCCCGCTTGGCTCAGCCGTCTTGGTGAAGTCGCGTTTGGCGAGGTAGGTGCGAAGTTTTCGACGCGAAGTGGCGGCGCCGGCCCGGCCGGCGCCGCCTCCTACACTCACGTCCAGTAGCGGGGCGTCTTGTAGTAGTCGAACGCCCGGTCTCGGTACAGATTCGTGCCGTCTGCGCGGGTCAGCTCATCGATCGAGCCGGCAGGCGCCGCCTTGAGCTGCTCCTTGGAGAACTCGACGACATAGGACTGACGGCCTTCGTCATAGTCCAGGGCCGACCAGGGGATCGGGTGATACTTCTCGCCCATCCCCAGAAAGCCTCCGAATCCCACGACAGCGAACATGATGTTGTTCGACTGCTTGTCGAGTACCACGTCCTCGACCTGTCCGATCTTGTCACCGGCGTTATTGGTGACGCTCGTGCCGATCACCTTCTTGGCGCGAATGGCGCCCGTGTGGCCTGTAGCGGTTGTCATGCTTCTCACTCCTTGTGCGAAAACGAACTCACGTCGCGCACGATCGTCACGACGTTACGCTAACAATGAGAGGCCATGTCGCAGGTTCCCTGCGCCTCACATCATGTTTTCCGCGGACGGGTGCTCGGCCGACCACGTACGCCACAGCGAGCTCAAGGCAGCCATGAGAGCAGGGCCCAGAAAGATCCCAATCAAGCCGAAGCTCTCGATGCCGCCGAGAATCCCGAGCAGGACCCACAGGAACGGCACCCGGGCGCCGCCGCCGATGATGACCGGGCGCACGAAGTGATCTGCGATGAAGAGGATGATGAGACCGATGACGAGGACGGTCACGGCTGATCCGACCGCCCCTTGAGAGAAGAGAATCACGGCCACGACGCCGAATGCGATCGGAGCTGCGAACGGGATCATCGCAAAGACGCCTGTCAGGACCCCGAACAGCGCCGGATGCGGCACACCGACGATCGCATAGACAACGCCCATCAGGGCGCCCTCGGCCACCGCAACCAGCACCACCCCGTCGACCGTCGCACGGATCGCGCCGACCATGTGCACCAGCAAGGGCTCCACAGAGGGTCCGAACATGCGCCGCGCTGCACGCTGTACGCTGCGCGTGAGCTCCTGGCCTTTCAAATAGATGAAGAACAGCGTGAGGAGCGTGAATCCAAGCGTCGTGATGCGCCGCATGACCTGCAGACCCAGCACGCGCGTCCACTCGAACACTTCATGCTTGGGCTGAATCAGAAGGTTGGTGGCTTCGCGGTTCTGACCGAGGTTCTCGCGCCACATCTCCTGTATCCAGTCGGAGACCCAGGGCAACTGCAGCAGCCAGTCCGGCAGCGGCGGCGGACCCTGCTGGGCCGATTCCGCGTAATGGCGCAGCAGCGAGATGGCCTCGCGCACCGCGATGATGCCCCCGTACACCAGGGGCCCGACAAGCACGATGCCGACCAGCATCGTGAAGGTGAGGGCCGCCCAGAGCTGCCGATGCTTGCCGGAGAAGCGCGCGCTCCAGCGATTGAACAGGGCTGCGGTCGCGATCGCGAGCACGACCGCCCAAGCGAGCGCCGGCAAGAATCGCCGTAGCATCCAGGCGCCGAGGAGCACGAGCGCCACGATCAGCACGTAGCGCGCTGTCTTCTGGGCGGTGGAGGCGCGGGGAGCTTCGACCGGATCAGTCACCGCCCAAGCATAAGGCTTTCGAACACCTGACGCATGGCATCGACCCGCTCCAGATAGACGTGCACTTCATGGTCGCCGCACCGCTCGGCGGCCATCAGGCGAAAATCGCGGCGCACGAATGCCTCACCGGCGCCTGCGCCGCACAGGTGGATCACCGCGGCCAGGCGCTGCAGCTGAGCTCGGGTCGCATGGCGCTGCGGATTGTGCGCGATCGCCGCGGCCATGCTGCGATCCAGATACGCAGCGGTCAGCTCGACCGCGTGACTTGGGATCACGCGGGCATACAGCGCGTTGAACCAGCAGGAGTGCCAGTCATTCCATGGACCATCCTCGATGACCGCATGGTCGCGAATGCAATAGTGACGCGCGAGCGCGAACGTACCGTTCGTCAACTGGTACATCCCGACCGCCGATGAGGCGGGACGGTACAGCTCAAAGAAATGCGGGCTCCAGGACCAGCGCCAGTAGGTGCGCACCACGGGATTTCCTGACCCCTCGACCTGGGCCAGTGCCGCGAGCAGTTCCGGTCCGATCAACGAAGTCGAGTACTTGCTAAAAAGTGGCCCGTAGTCGCGCCAGGTCTCGCTCGGCGTCTTGTTGAGCGTGCCCGATACCGGGAAGAACAGCTCGGTGGGTTTGCGCGCGACCTGATAAATACCGTTGATCGCAAGTCCGAGGACGGCAAGAACGCCGAGCACGATCGTCGCTTGCAGCAGGCGCGGCGCGCGCTGCAGTGCCCGCCATGTGCCCCTGCGGACACTCGCGCTCGGCCACAGACCCGCGAGCCCCCCGCGTCTGCGGCGACGCGTGCGGCGTCGTGCCGTGGCCAGGTTTACTTGCCTGTCACGGGGTTCGGGTAGTGGTACGGCGGAACGTAGGTCGAGGGGTAATCCTCGTACTGCACCGTCGGCGGCCGATCCGGCGGCAGATCCTTCTCCGGATGCGTGTTCGGCACCGCGGTCTTGCCCCAGCCATCCGCATACGGTGTGTACATCCTGAAGAATCCGTGCAGCTTCGCGATTTTCCAGACACCGTTCTCCTTCACGTACTCGTTCTCGTACGTGCCGGTGCCCCAGAGCGCGGATTTCTGAAAATCCCCGACCTCCGCCAGAAAGTGCCAGCGGCCGTGCGCGCTGCGGCCGTCCGGTGCGATCGTGACGATCGGTTGCAGCTGCGTGTGGTTGAACAGTTTGCCCCGCGTCAAGCCCTGCGGCGCGAGCCACACGAGGTACTGCAGGATGCGGGCTTTACCGACGAAAACACCTCGCCCGCCGATTTCGAGCGTGCCGTTGTCGGCGAACAGGTTGGCCGTCTGGTTCCACAGAGCTTTGTCGACGAAGAATCCATAACTTCGCTGCAGATTCTCGATGGCGCGTTCATCCTCGAGACGCCCGAGATCCTCGGAAAGCTGCTGCGTGCTCGCTCTCAAGCTTGCGATCCGCTCGCTCAGGGCGCTCGGGGATGCCGGCGAGGCGCTCGATGCGTTGAGGGTCATGAACACCAGGGCGGCCGACCCGGCCGCGAGGATCGAATGCTTCATGGCTGCGCGCTCCGGGAAACATCGATGGGCGCGCCCGTCACCGGATGGTGGTAGTCATAGGGCGGGATGTACACCTCGGGGTAGGACTCGTACACCTCGCTCGGAGGCCGGTCAGGCGGAATCTTTCCGCTCGCCTTCGGAGAGCGGCCGGTCGCATTGAGCCAGCCTCCCTCGTAGCTCGCGAAGAACGTGGTGTACACATGGTCCTTCGCAATCCTCCAGACGCCATTCTGCTTGACGTACTCGTTCTCGTAGACGCCGTCACCCCAGATGGCAGTGCGCTGGAACGTGCCGATCTCACTCAAGGCGCGCGAGCGGGTGAACGCGTGGGCACCGTCGGGCGCGATGTGGATCACCGGCTGATACTGGATGTGGTTGTGCAGATGCGCAGGCTCGATGTTCTGCGGCCCGAAAAGCTCGAGCGCGCGCCGGATGCTCGGCCTGCCGATGTAGATACCGCGCTGGGAGATCTCCATGCTCCCGTTCGCGGCAAACAGATCGGCGAGATCATCCCATTGCTGTTTGTCGAGGTAGTAGCCGTAGATCGAGACCAGCCGTTCGATCTGCTCCGTGTCCTTCAGCCGCTCGATGCGTTGCGCGAGCTCGTTGGCCGCGGCAGCGAGCTGCGTGATTTCCGTATCAGAGCTCGCCGCCACCACGCTCGGCGTCCCCGTTGCGCTCGAGCTCGCAGTCGCGCGTCCGGGGTTTGGATAGTGAAAAGGCGGAATGTAGACCCCCGGCCAGGTCTCGTAGCGCTCGCTCGGCGGGCGATCAGGTGGCAACTGCGCGGACACGAAGATGCCGCCGTTCAAGTCCTTGTTGCGCAGCCAGCCGCCCTCGTATGGCACCAGAAATGTCTGATACCAGTGCAGCTGCTTGATCTTCCATACTCCGTGGTCCTTGACGTATTCATTCTCGTAGGTCCCCTCACCCCACATGGCACTGCGTCCGTACATGCCAGCCATGATGAAGGCGCGCCAACGGCCGCGGGCGCTCCGGCCGTCCGCTGCCACGTCGACGACGGGCTGGAGCTGGATGTGCTCATTGAGCTGACCGGCCTGCAGACCCTGCCGGCCCTGCCCGAGGGCATGCAGGTAGGCACGGACCCGTCGCTGCCCGACATAGACACCGTCGAGACCGATTTCGATGCTGCCATCATCGGCGAAGAGGTCAGCGACCTGATCCCAGTCCGCGGTGTCGACGTAGTAGCCATAGGCCCGCTGCAGGCGGCGGATCGCGCTCGCATCCTGCAAGCGCGTCGCCTCAGCTTGCAGCTCCGCGATGCGGCGCTCGAGCGCATCGACGGCCTGCGCCTTCTCACCGCTCGAGTGCGTACTGCAGGCGGCGAGCAGCGCGGCCAGCCCGGCGAGAAACGGCGCTGCGATTCGAAACGACCTGGTCGGCGACATCGAGTCCCCCTCGAGATATGCGGCGAGGCTTCAGGACGAGAGGGTACGCCGTGGCACTCGAAGGCGCACGCACGACCGGCCTGCGGATGACTCGCTAGTGCGCCCCGCCGGCGCTGACGGCGGCGCCATCCCGGCCCGGGCGAGCGAGCCAGATCAGAGCCACGAGTGCGACGAACAGCCATGCCGAGGCATAGAAGATCTCGGTCGCGGAAAGCATGAAGGCTTGCTGCTCGATGAGCCTGTCGAGCACGCCGTAACCTTGCGGGCCCGCATTCAATGGTCCTGAGCCGAGGGCGGTCGCGCCTGCGGCCGAACCCACCCTTTCGACGAGCTGCGCGTGATGTAGCGTGGCGCGCCGGTCCCAGAGGGTCGTCACGATGGAGGTGCCGAACGAGCCTGCCGTGATGCGGGCGAAATTGAAAGCCCCGAGGCCGCCGGAATGCGCTCCGGACGTCAAGCCCGACAGCGCCGAGCGTGATCAGCGGCACGAAGAAGCACGGCCAGCGCCGCGCCCTGAATGAACGTCGGCACGAGAAGCGTTGCCAATCGACGCGTCGGTGTTGAAGTGGCAGCGCATCAGCATGACCAGCGCGAACATGGCGAAGGATCCGCTGTCACGAACCAGCGCGGGTCGATTCGGTTCGATGTTGCGCCCGACGAGCGGGGTCAGCAGGATCGCGAGCAAGCCCACGGGCGCCAGCACCATGCCGGCCAGGTCGCCGTATAGCCCATGTACTGCTGCAGCCACAACGGCAACAGCACGACGTTGCCGAAGAACACGCCGTAGGCGAGCAGCATCGCAAGCGTGCCGACCCAGAAGTTGCGCCGCTGAACAGGCGTCAGGTCGACGATCGGGTGATCCTCGGTCAGCTCCCAGATCAGGAACAGCGCGAACGCCGACCACCGCGACGACGGCGAGCGCGACGATCTGCGCTGGAGCTGAAACCAGTCGAGGTCCTTGCCCTGATCGAGCATGACCTGCAGCGCCCCGACCCAGATGACGAGCAGCGCCGAGCCCGACGCGCGTCGATGGGCACGCGCTGCGTCGGCGTTTCGCGGTGCGGTAGATGAACCAGGTCACGTGCCGGCGCAATGCCGACCGGGACGTTGATGTAGAAAATCCAGGGCCAGGCGATGTTGTCCGTGATCCAGCCGCCGAGCAGCGGCCCGACCACGGGCGCCACCAGCGTCGTGATCGGACCACATCCGAGCGCAGCTGCCGGACTTGCGCCTTTGGGTAACTCGACAGCAGCAGCGACTGCGACAGTGGAATCATCGGTCCGGCGACCGCGCCCTGCATGACGCGAAAGCACGATCAGCACCCCGATCGAGGGCGCCAGCGCGCAGAGAAACGAGGCGACCACGAACAGGAACATCGACCAGCGTGAACAGCCGCACCTGTCCGAAGCGCCGCGTCAGCCAGCCGGTCAGCGGCAGCGAGATCGCGTTGGCGACGCCGAAGGAGGTGATCACCCAGGTGCCCTGGTCCGGCGAGACACCGAGGTCGCCGGAAATCGCCGGGATGGAGACGTTGGCGATCGAGGTGTCGAGCACGTTCATGAACGTCGCCAGCGACAGGGCCACGGTGCCCAGCGCCAGCGCGCGCCCGCGCAGCGGCGGCGGCGCGGCCGGCTCCGTTGCGCCGGGGGTGGGCATGGAGCTCTGGCTCCGGCGCGGATGCAGATTGGGTCGGCGCGCCGCCACCGCGTCGCGCACCCGGCGGCGGCGGCCAGTGGGCCGGCACCGCCGCACCGGACCCGGCGTGATCGCTGCGCCGCGCTGCGTCGGCACCTTCATTGGCGGCGATGATCGTTCTCACGCGTTCGTCGGCGACCGAGTCGGGCGTCGAACACATCGGTGGCGTAGGCCGGTACGCTGCGCGCGACTGTGCGGCAGGCGCGCGCCGTTGCGGTCTCGCGTGTCGACGTCGACCTGCATCGACAGGCCGATCTGCAGCGGATGCGCGGCCAGCTCGCGTGGATCGAGCGCAATACGCACCGGCACGCGCTGCACGACCTTGATCCAGTTGCCGGTGGCGTTCTGCGCCGGCAGCAGGGCGAAGGCCGAGCCGGTGCCGGCGCCGAAGCCGACCACCCGTGCCGTGATAGTCGACACTGTGCTGCCGTACAGATCGGCGGTCAGGCGTCACCGGCTGACCCACGCGCATGCCGACCAGCTGCGGCTCCTTGAAATTGGCATCGACCCAGACCTGATCGAGCGGCACGACGGCCATCAGCGGCGTACCCGGGCTCACGCGCTGTCCGAGCTGCACGTTGCGCTGGGCGACGAAGCCGGTGACCGGCGCGGGCAGACACGGTGCGCGCGTACGGTCAGATAGGCGTCTGCGCACGCTGCGCGCGCGGCGCTGCGCACATCGGGGTGATCCTCGATGGTCGTGCCGATCGACGCGTGCGCGGTTGGCTGCGAGCTGCTGCTGCGCGGCGAGCAGCGCCGCCTTGGCGCCGCTGCACGCGATCGCGCGCGTGCTGCATTTCCTCGCCCGAGATCGCGCCGGAGCTCGCCAGCCGCTCGCGGCGCGCGAGATCCTCGCTCGGCCAGTCGCAGGTCGGTCCGGCGCATGGCGACTGTCGGCTTGCAGCTGCGCCGAGGTCGCGAACAGGCTGCGCACCTCGCGCACCGTCGTGGCCAGTTGCGCCTCGGCCTGGTCGAGCGCGACCTTGGCGTCGGCCGGATCGAGCCGCACCAGCGGCTGTTCCGGCCTGGACGAACTGCGTGTCATCGGCACCGATGGCGACGACGGTGCCGGAGATCTGCGGCGTGATCTGCACCACATTGCCGTTGACGTAGGCATCGTCGGTCGACTGGTGGTAGCGCAGCGACGGTGAGCCAGTAGACGCCGTAGCCGATGCCGATGAGCGCGAAAGTGCCGACCGCGAGCGTGAGCCAGCGCCAGCGCGGCGCGTTTGCCGGAATGACAGGCGAGGTGCTTCATTTGCTTTGAGTCATGGACTTCGGATCGGTCGCGGATCTGAAGCCGCCGCCGAGGGCTTGCACCAGATTGACGGACAGATCGAAAGCGCGGGCGCGCAGATCCGCATCAAGACTGCGCTGCTCGAGCAGCTGCGTTTCAGTGGTGAGCACCTGAAGGTAGTTGCCGACGCCTTCGCGGTAGCGAAGGATCGCCAGGTCGTACGCTTCCTGCGCCGTCGCAAGTCCCTCGCGCTGCTGCGTGCGCTGTTCGGCCACGCTGCGCATCGATGCCAGCTGATCGACGACCTGGCGCAGTGCATCGGCCAGCGTCTGGTTGTACTGCTCGACACCGGCATCGTATTCGGCATCGCGCACCGCGAGCTGCGCGCGTCGCCGCCCGGCATCGAAGAGCGGCAGACTCAGCGCCGGTCCAACCCCCACTTCACGGCTTGCGGCGGTGAGCAGACCCGACGGGCCGAGACTCTGAAAGCCCACGAGTGCGGCCAGGTTGACATCCGGGTAGAACGCCGCACGTGCGCCGGTGATGCTCTGGCGCGCAGCCTCGATGCGCCAGCGCTCGGCGATGAGGTCAGGGCGCCGACCGAGAAGCTCGGCGGGCACACGGCTCGGAAGCGCGAACGCGGCGAGCTCGCTTGCGGCAGGCCGCTCGATTGCGAGGCCGCGGTCAGGACCCTGACCCAAGAGGGCGGCGAGCTCGTTGCGCGTGAGCTCGATGAGCTCGTTGAGCTGTGCGATCTGCTCGCGTGACTGAGGCAACGCGGATTCCGCCTGTTTCAGCTCCAGGCGCGAGTCGAGGCCTGCAGCGTTTCGCTCCTGTGTGAGCGAATAGATCTGCTCTCGCTGCGCGAGCGTCGCCTGCGCCACATCGAGCTGCAGGTATGCCCGCTGCAGCTGCATGTAGGCGTGCGCGATGCTCACCGACAGCGCAAGTCTTGCAGCACTGGCGTCGATCGCGGCGGCGCGCGCCTCGTCGACGGCGCTCGCACGTGCGGCGCGGTTCTTGCCCCACAGGTCGAGCTCCCACGAGAGCGTCGCTGAAAGCTCGCTCAGGGAATTCCAGCTGCCGGCATACGGCGGCGGGATGAGTGAGTGGCCCGGAAACTCCTCGCGCGTCGCGCTTGCGTTCCCCGTCAACTGCGGATACAGCGCGGCATTCTCAACGCCCGCCTGGGCAAGCGCACGCCGCGTGCGCGCCTGCGCGATCTCGAGCGTGGGGCTGTCGCGTAAAGCCTCCTCGATCAGCTGATCGAGTTGCCGATCCCCGAGCGCTGTCCACCAGTGCGCCCGCGGCCACGCATCGTCGCGGCTCGGCACCACCGCCAACGATTGCCCGCTCTTGAGCTCGTCGGCACTTCGCACGCGCGCCTGTGGCGCAAGTCCATGCGGAGTTGCGCAAGCGCTGAGCATGAGGCCGGCGAGCGCTGCGGCCACGACCGTGCGCACCGTACTCATGACGCAGCACCATTTCGCTTGTGATGGCGATAGAGCCACAGCAGGACCGCGATGATCGAGCCACCGGGCAGCAGCAGCTCGGCGGCGGCGTAAGGACCGAACTCGCGCACGCCCGCGATGCCTCGATTCACCCAGCCAGCGACCTTGGTATTCATCCTCGTCTCCCCTGCCAAGGCTAACAATGCCTAGGCAAGCATTTACTCAAAAAAACTCAAGCGTTCCCGAGCATGCGCAGGAGCAGGCTCTCGAGCGTCCGGGCCTCTGCCACGGTAAAGCCACGCAGGAAATGGTTCGTCACGGTGCGCGAAACCTCGCGCATGTGCGGATAGGCCGCCTTACCCTCATCCGTGAGCTCGAGGTAAACGAGCCTTCGATCATCCGGACAGCGCTCGCGCCGGATCAGACCTTTGCTCTCCAGCCGGTCGATCATGCGCGTCATAGCTCCAGCGTCGTATGAGATCCCTTTACACAGATCCGAGGCCGACTTGCGGCTCTCACTCACGGCAAGCGTGGCGACGATGATGAGTTGGGCCGCCGTCACCTCGAGCGGCGCCAGGCGCTCGTTTGCCGCGAGCTCTTGATCGAGCGCCGCGAGCAACTCCCCGCGCAGCCGACCGACCAGATGGCCGATCCCTTTGCGAGGCTCGTACGTCTTCGCGTCGTAGATCTCCGCCTGCGGCGGCTGTTTCAGTGCTTCAGCCATGCCGCGAATAATACTTGCCTAGGCTGTCATTGTCAAGGCTGGGAGCGGGCCGCATACTCGAGTCCTGTGCTGCGTTACTCGGCCAATATCAGCCTTCTTTTTCGCGAGCGAGCGCTACTCGAGCGCTTTGAAGCCGCGCGCGCGGCGGGCTTTCAGGCAGTCGAGATTCAGGTCCCCTACGAGCAACCCGCTTCTCATCTCGCTGCAAGCGCACGCCAGGCGGGCGTGCAGGTCGTCCTGATCAACGCCCCGATGGGGCCCGTCGCCGGTGCACCCGGGATGGCCTGTCGCCCCGAGCATCGCGCGAGATTTCGAGCCGAGCTCGAACGCGCTTGTGAGTACGCAAGCGCGCTCGGCTGTGCATGCGTGAACGTGCTGGCCGGCCGCGCTTCCGCACCGGAGAGAGGGCCGTGCGAGGCGCTCCTCACCGAGCATCTGTCGCTGGCGGCCGAGCAGCTCGCCGCCGTCTCCGCGCGGCCGCTTCTGGAGGTCATCAATCCATACGATGCGCCGGATTATCTGGTGAGCGATTTCGCGAGCGCCGAGAGGATCCTGCGCGCCTGCGATGCGCGCACCCGCCTGCAGTACGACATCTATCATGCGGCGCGCATCGGCCTTGAGCCGCAGGCGAATCTCATCGCACTTCTGCCGCTCATCGGGCACATACAGTTTGCCGATTGTCCCGGCCGCCACGAGCCCGGCAGTGGCGAGTTGCCTTTCGGGCGGATCTTCGCGGCCATCCAGTCGAGTGCGTACGCGGGCTGGGTGGGCGCGGAATATCATCCGACGGCCGACACGCTGGCAAGCCTTGGCTGGCTGAGAGCTCAGGGGTGATAGAAGATATGCGGGGGCTCGTCCTCCACCTGCGTCAGATCCGGCGCAGTCACTCCCTGCGAGAAGTCGACCGCGCGGTACTTGCCGCGAAAGAACAGAAGCGGCCGATGCGGTGCGACGCCCCGGTGCAGGAGCACGACCCGGCCGACGACGAGCCAGTGATCGCCGGCTTCACTGACGCGCTCGGTCTCGCAGCCGACCGTCGCGAGCGCTCCCTGCAAGCGCGGGCCGGCATCGGATGGGACGAAACGGAACGGAGGCGGCGCAGAATCCTTCCACCCTCCAGCGAAATAGCTCGAGAGCGCCTGCTGGTCCTCGCGCAGGAAATTGATCGTGAAGCGCTGCATCTGCACGAGACTCTGCGCGAGCCGCGCCCGCTTGCCCGGGCAGAAGAGCACGAGCAGCGGATCGAGCGACAGCGAGGTGATCGCGTTCGCCGTCATCGCATGTACCTGACCCTCCACTTCTGCGATGACGATCGCAACTCCGGTCGCGAAGAGCGCGATGGTGTCCCGAAAGGCCCGTGCATCCGCGGCCATCCTCACTCCTCGCGATCCTGCCGCACGAATTCGCGGACCTTTTCCGCGTACTGCTGGATCTGCGCGTTGTGGCCCGTGACCAGAGCACCGGCCATGCGCACCGGGTCACCGAAGAAGAATCGCTCGTACAGCACCTGGCGCGAACCGAATGCCGAGACCGAGACGTCCCAGGCCAGGCGGAACAGCGGAATGCGATCAAAGGCCTCCGCGCGGGCGGCCTGGTAGTACTTGCTTGATGTCCTCCGCGAGCGGCCCCTTGAGATCCTCGCTCAGTCGGCATGGCAACCAGACCGCTCGCGCCGATCTGCTGAATGATCTCGACCATCCGCGGATACAGGCGCGGAAACAGATTACGCGCGGCATCCAGCGGATCCCAAGCCGGGCGCATCACGCCCCACTCATCGAGCTGCGCATCGGCCTCGGCGGCTCGCAGCAAGGCCCTCATGGTCTCGAGGTTCACCCACATCTCGGCGAGCTTCTCCTGGATGTGCTGAAACACCTCCGCACCGATCGTGTTCACCAGCAGTGCCGCGAGGCCCAGCATGAATTCGCACTTGGCGATGTTCTTGACGACCACCTGGTGAGTCATGTGCACGACGGCGCCGGTGCGCGCATAGGCCTGGTTGCAGCGCGTTGATGTCGCGGTACAGAAAGACGTTCTCCCAGGGCACGAACACATCATCGAACACGACTACCGCGTCCATCTCCTCGAAACGCGATCCGAGCGGGTGATCGAAGTGCGATCGGCCGTAGTCCACGCTCTCGCGGCAGATGAAGCGCAGTCCCGGGTGTCGTTGGGAATCGAGAAGCCGAACGCGTACGGCGCATCCTCCTCCGGGCTCTTGCAGCACCGTCGAGGGAAACACCATGATCTCATCGGAGATCGGCAGCGTTGCCAGCATGCGGCAGCCGCGAATGACGATGCCCGCATCCGTCTCCTCCTTGACGCGCGCAGCGAGGAACGGATCGGCCTGCTTCGCGAGGCTCACAGCGCGATTGGCCTGCGGCGGTATCAGCGTGTGCGTCAGGCACAGATCATTTTCGCGCAGATACTCGTAGTAGCGCATCGCATTGGCGCCGAAGCGCGGGTCGGCCTCCGCCAGGAAGGCTGCGCCCGCCGCGTAGCCGGTCATGGCGCGATTGATGTAGTCCGGCACGCGGCCCATCATGCCGTGCGTGTAGTCCTCCCAGACTTTCATCGCCCGGCTGACGCTCGCGAGCTCCTCGTGGGTCCGCGGCATCATGAACGAGCGCGCCACCTTGTTGCCGCTGGTCGGCGAATCGATACAGCGTGACTTCCGGATGCTCCCATTGCAGGTCATAAAGCCTGGCCAGCGTCTGCACCCCGCCGCGCAGTGCCGGATGTGTCGTCACGTCCTTGACGTGCTCACCCGCGATACCAGATCGCCGGCGGCTCGCTCGCGCAATCGCTGCAGCACCTGACTTCCGCGGCGCGCGCCGCTCGCGTTCTCGTTGCTCATGTTCCTCAACTCGCTGGGCGGGACAGGGGTAGGGATACGATGGTGTTCGGGCTTCGTGCCGGCGCAATCCAGATGCGGCCCGACTCCTGGTGCAGAACCGCATCGTCCGCGCGGCATTCGCTGCAGGCGGCATCGCGCGGTAGATCCTTGAAGCGCCGACCTGCGCTGGCCGCGAGACCACCCGGCGCATCGGCGCGCTCGACCGTCACCGCAAGCAGCCGGCTGAGGTCGAGCGCGGCCACGCGCACGGCCTGATCAAGCGGCCCCGCCGCCCGAAATTGCGCCGCGGCGCGCTGCGCATGGGCGAAGTCCGCGGCCAAAGGGGTGGCGAGATGCCGCAGAAGAATGTGGCTGCGCGCTTCGCGCGCCGTGCCGAGCGCGCGCACGATGGTGACCTCGGCCCGCGCCACGAGCTGCACCCGGGTGCCGAGATCCTGCAGCTCGGATGAGAGTCTGGCGATCGCCACATCGGCTCCAGCGTGGCGATCAAGCTCGCGATCCACCTGCTCGGAGCCGCCGAGCACTCGCAGCTCGCGCCATGGCCAGTTGGCCTGAGGGGGGTCGAGCGCTGTGCGCAGCTCGCGTGCGAGACCCCGATCGGGCTGGTCCGTACGCCACGCCAGCGGCACGGATTCCAGCGACTGACGCGGCCGCGCGCGCAGACCGAGCGAAAAGGCGAGCCGCTGTGTCGTGCTCAGGCTTGGTTGCCGGGCGAGCATCAAGGGCCCGGCGGGCAGTTGCACGATGAGCGTGGGCCGTTCATCCGGAGCGAGCGCGGCAACAGGATCTGCGGAGGACTGCGCAAATGACTGACTCCACGCCAGGCAAAGCGCTGCGCCCGCCAAGAAACGATTCCGTATCGCACCGCGCGTGCGCATCGAAGCATCATACCGCCGGGTACGGGCGTTGCTAGGGCAGCCGCGGAAGTCCAAAACGATTGGAGTACAGGCATGACATCGAAGATCCAAGGTGAAGGGGACTACGAGGCCGCACGCCGCTATGACGAGAAGACACGCGAGTTCGTCAAGAAACATGAAGAGAGCGGGCAGCCACTCGAAGGCTCGGCAAAAGATGCGCAACCGGGACTGACGGAGGCAGAGAAAACGGCCCTGAAGCACGCCAAGAGCGGCGAGCAGGACCAGCGCGACGCCGAGCTGCTGCGCAAGATGGAGTCCAGCCGCAAGTAGCCGCGCAGCGCGAGCGCCGGGGCGCGACGCGGATCGGTTAAACTGCGGCGATGAAAATCTCCGAGCTCTTCGCCGTCGAAGGCTACGGTGTGGTCGTGACCGGCGCAGCGAGCGGCCTGGGGCTTGCTTACGCCGAGGCGCTCGCCGAGAACGGCGCGCGCGTCACCCTTCTCGATCTGAACGCACGGATGCTCGCAGAGGAGACGGAGCGACTGCGCGCGGCCGGCTTCGATGTACGCGGTCAGACCGTCGACGTCACCGATCATGCAGCCCTCGATAAGGCGGTCGATGAGGCGGCCCGCGCCTATGGCAGGCTCGATGTGGTGTTTGCGAACGCCGGCATCGACTCCGGTCCGGGCTTTCTCGGGGCCTGGGTCGGCGAGGAGCGCCCGCGCATCGAGCAGGGCGCGCTCGAGCGCTACAGCGACGAGCGCTGGAACAAGGTCATCGAAGTGAATCTGAACAGCGTCTTCGCAACGATGCGCGCGGCAGCACGACACATGAAGCCGCGCAAATCCGGACGGATCATCGTCACGACATCCCTCGCGGCCCTCAAGTGCGAGGCGGCCATCGGTGCTGCCTACATGGCGGCCAAAGCGGGGGCCGCGCATCTGATGCACAACGTCGCCCTCGAGCTGGCCGCGTACAACATCACGGTCAATGCAATTGCACCCGGTTTTTTCATTACCAACATCGGCGGCGGCCACGCCAAGAACCCTGAGGTGCAGAAGGCCGTCGGTCAGCGCATTCCCATGCATCGCGTCGGCTTTCCGCCCGACATCAAGGGTCTTGCTTTGTTTCTCGCCTCGCCGGGCTCGGCTTACCTGACCGGCCAGCAGATCGTGATTGACGGCGGCTGGGGCCTCGGCGAAGCCGATTGACCGCCCATTCCTCTCGGAACCCTCGCGCGACTCGGACGTTGCAGTGAGGTCAGCCAAACCTGAGGAGTCACGGTATGAATTCGAGAGCGATAGTTGCGGCCGTCGCCATGGCCCTCGCGGTGAGCGCTGCGCAAGCCGATAGCGCAAAGCGCGAAGTTCAAGCGACGGAAGGTGTCAAGGTCTCGTTGACGGATGCGATCCGCATGGCGGAGCGCGAAGGCAACGGCAAGGCCATCGATGCCGACTATAAAGCGGCGAGCAGCGGTGTCGGCGCGTACGACGTGAAGGTGCTGAGCAATGACGGCACGAAACTCATGAAGTACAAGCTCGATGCGGCGACCGGCAAGATTGAGTCCGCCGGTAACGAGTCGTTTGAGAAGGTGTTCACGCGGCTCAAAGCGCAGGACATCTCCAACGCTCCGACGAACCTCGTGAGCGCGATCCACATGGCGGAGCAGCATGCCGCCGGCAAGGCACTCGATGCGGATGTCGAGAAAAAGGCTGACACCGTGCGTTATGAAATAAAGGTCGCAAAGACCGATGGCACGACGGAGAAGGTGAAGATCGACGGCTCCGGCCACTTGGCCTCGGCCAAGTAACGCGCGCCTAGTCCACGAAAATCGTCGCCGGGTGCTCCAGTTGCTCTTTGAGAGCCTGGATCATCCCGGCGGCGTCGTGTCCGTCGATGAAGCGGTGGTCGAATGATGAGGACAGATTCATCATTCGACGAATCTCGATGCGCCCGCCGATGACCACGGCTCGCTCGACTGCGCGATTGACCCCGATGATCGCGACCTCAGGCGCATTGATGATGGGCGTTGAGACGATTCCTCCAAGCTTTCCGAGGCTCGTCACGGTGATCGTGGAGCCGGTGAGCTCGGCCCGAGTCGCCTTGTTGGTGCGTGCGGCTTCGGAAAGCCGCCGCACTTCCGCCGCGACGTTCGCGCAAGGACTTCGCCTGCACGTCGCGCACGACCGGGACTTTGAGACCATCCGGCGTCTGAGTCGCAACACCAATGTGCACGGCACGGTATCGCGTCACGACGCCGCGCTCGGCGTCATAGAGAGCATTGCACTCGGGGTGCTCGGGCAGGATGCGCACGAGCGCGAGCATGAGAAAAGGCAGATAAGTGAGCGAAGTGTCCGCAGCATGCCTGCGATTCAAATGAGCTCGGAGCGCCTCGAGCTCGGTCACATCCACTTCTTCGACATACGAAAAATGCGGGATCGTGCGCGCACTCTCGCTGATGCGCTCCGCGATCACCCGTCGCAGTCCGATGACCTTGATCTCCTGCGTCGCGGGGCCCTGCGCAGGCTCTGATACGGGCGTCGGCTGCCGCGAGCGCGCATCGAGATGCCCGCTCAGATCCTCGCGCATGATGCGTCCGTTCGGCCCCGAGCCGCTCACCTGGGTGAGATCGATGCCGGCTTCGCGGGCACGCCGACGGATCGCGGGCGAGGTCATCACTCGGCCGGTGCGTGAAGCGGCGGCGGCAGCGGCGGCAGCAGCAGCAGCAGGCGGCGCGCTTGCGGGCGCAGGCGCGGGCGCACTCGCAGGTGCAGGGGAATCCGCAGCCGCCTGCCCGTTCGCCGCAGCGTCGGTGTCGAAGACGGCAAGCTCAGCGCCCACGGCAATGCGATCGCCCGGCGAACCCGTGACCGAGAGCACGCGCCCGCCGACGGGTGCAGGAACCTCGACGGTCGCCTTCTCGGTCATCATCTCGACCAGCGCGTCGTCCTCGGCGATCGCATCGCCGGGCCGCACGCGCCACTGCACGATCTCGGCCTCGACCGTGCCCTCACCCAGATCCGGAAGCTTGAACACGTAACGGCTCACGTCGCCTCCATCACGGTCTTGATGCGCCGCCACGATACGCGCCGGGCCCGGGAAGTACTCCCACTCGAACGCATGCGGGTAGGGCGTGTCCCAGCCCGTCACGCGCTGGATCGGTGCGAGCAGATTCCAGAAGCACTCCTCCTGCACCGTCGCTGAAAGCTCGGCGCCGAACCCGCCGAAGCCGCGTGGCCTCGTGCACGATCACGCAGCGCCCGGTCTTGCAGACCGAGCTGCACAGCGTGTCCGTGTCGAGCGGAACCAGCGTGCGCAGATCGATGATCTCCGCATCGACTCCCGCAAGGCGCACTGCGGCCTCCACCACATGCACCATCGTGCCGTATGCCACGACGGTCACCTCCGAGCCGGCCCGCACGATCTGCGCGCGACTGATCGGCACGGTGTAGTGCCCCTCCGGCACCTCCCCCTTGGGATGCGTGCTCCAGGGCACCGCCGGCTTGTTGGGCTCGCCGTCGAAGGGGCCGCTGTAAATCCGCTTCGGCTCGAAGAAGATGACGGGATCGTCGTCCTCGATCGAGCTGATCAGGAGTCCCTTCGCGTCATAGGGGTTCGAGGGCATGATGACCTTGATCCCGCATACGTGCGTGAAGATGCCCTCAGGACTTTGCGAGTGAGTCTGACCGCCGCGAATGCCGCCGCCGCAGGGCATGCGTACGGTCACGGCGGCGGAGAATTCCCCGGCGGTGCGATAGCGCAATCGCGCAAGCTCGCTCACGATCTGATCGAAAGCCGGATAGACATAGTCCGCGAACTGGATCTCGGCCACCGGCCGTAGCCCGTTGACGCCCATGCCGATCGCCGCCGCGACGATGCCGCCTTCGGCAATCGGCGTATCAAGTACCCGATGCTCGCCGTACTGGCGCTGCAAGCCTTCGGTGCAGCGGAAGACGCCGCCGAAATAGCCGACATCCTCTCCCATCACGACCACGGTGGGATCTCTGGTCGAGCATCACGTCCATCGCCGAGTTCACGGCCTGCACCATGTTCATCTGGGGCATGCGTCAGCTTCCCCGGGATTTCATCAGCGCCTTCAGCTGATCGCGCTGACGCGCGAGGTGCGCGGGCATCTCCTTGAACACATCCTCGAACATGGTGGCGGGATCGAGCTGCGGTCCCTCGGTGTAAGTGCCGTAGGACACGGCCTCCTTCCAGCGGCGCGCGACTTGCGCATCGAGCTCCTGCCGCAGCGCCTCCTGACGCTCCGTGGACCACTCGCCGAGCCCGATGAGGTGCTGCTCGAGGCGCGCGATCGGATCGCCGAGCGGCCAGGCCTGCCATTCCTCCTTCGGCCGGTATCGCGCCGGATCATCGCTCGTCGAGTGAGCCGAAGCGCGATACGTGACGAACTCGATGAGCGTGGGCCCGGCGCCGCGTCGAGCCCGCTCGGCGGCCCACTGCGTGACGGCGTACACGGCCAGAAAATCATTGCCGTCCACGCGGACTCCCGGAATGCCGTGACCTGGGCCACGGGCCGCGAAGCTGCGGTGCTCGCCGCCTGCGAAGCCCTGGAATGTCGAGATCGCCCACTGGTTGTTCACCAGGTTGAGAATCACAGGGGCCTGATAGACCGCGGCGAACGTGAGCGCATAGTGGAAATCGGCCTCGGCGCTACTGCCCTCCCCGATCCAGCTCGCAGCGATCCGGTCCTCGCCTTTGATGGCCGCCGCCATGGCCCAACCGACCGCCTGCGGAAACTGCGTCGCGAGATTGCCGGAGATCGAAAAAATGTTGCCACTGCGCCAGTGGTACATCACTGGCATCTGGCGGCCCTTGCACATGTCGTGTGTGTTCGACAAACAGCTGGCACATCAGATCGACGAGCCCGCGGCCGCGCGCGACCTGCAGTCCCTGGTTGCGGTAGGAGGGGAAAAGCATGTCGTCCGGTCGCAGCGCCATCGCTCCGGCCACCGACACGGCCTCCTCGCCCGTCGATTTCATGTAGAAGGAAATTCTTCCCTGGCGCTGCGTGCGCTGCATGCGCTCGTCGAACAACCGTGTGAGAAGCATGTGCCGCAGACCAACCTGCAGCTCCTGCGGATCCAGGTGCGGGTTCCACGGACCGACTGCACGCTGCTCGTCATCGAGCACGCGCACCATGTCCACCGCCAGCGACTCGATGTCGCGGGCAGCCACAGTGATGTCCGGCCGCGCAACAGCCCCGGCGGGGGAGATCCGGACGTAGCCGAAATCAGGCCGATCGCCGGGCCGCGCCGGCGGATGAGGAACGTGCAGGCGCGAGGCTTTGGCCATTACACTGGTGTGAGCCAGCCGAATTTGTCCTCGGCATCGCCGCGCTGAATGGCCACCAGCTCTGCGCGCAGAGCCTGGGTGACGGGTCCGACCTCGCCGTTGCCGACGCGGTACTCGCGGCCCGAATAAATGAGTGTTCCGACGCCGGCGAGCACCGCCGCAGTACCCGAGAGCGCTGCTTCGCCATCGCCGATCCAACGCAGCGCCTCGTCGATCTCGAACGGCCGCTCGCTCACGGTATAGCCCCGATCACGCGCGAGGGTCAGAAGTGAGTCACGCGTGACACCGTGCAGGAAGCTCGAATCCAGGTTGCGTGTGAGGATCGCCTTGGATCGAACGAGGAGGAAGTTGGCCGCGCCCGTCTCCTGAACCTGCCCGTTCGGACAGAAGAGCACCTGATCCGCGCGATGCTCGCGCCGTGCGGCAAGCGTTGGACCGAGCGCTGCGGCGTAGTTTCCGCCGGTCTTCACCATGCCCAGGTGCGGCGCGGTGCGGTGATTGGGCTCGACGTAGATCCGCAGCGGCTTGAGGCCGCCCGCAAAGTAATCCCAAACGGGACTTGCGAGCACGGTGAGGCACGCCTCCGATGACGGGACGCTCGCGGCACCGATGTTGGCTACCGTGCCAAAGAGCACCGGGCGCAGATACAGCGCACCGGGTGCCTCGGGTACGTCGCGCCGGCAGCGGTCGATCAGGCCGATGACCATGTTGGCCACCTGCGCCGCATCTGGCTCGGGCAACATGAGCGCACGCGCGCTCTGGCGCAGTCGCTCGATGTGGCGGTCCATTCGAAACACGTGCACCCGTCCATCGGCGCGCCGGTAGGCTTTGAAGCCCTCGAAGCAGGCGCTGCCATAGTGCAGTGCGTGCGCGGCCGGATGAACCGGCAGTGGCCCGGTCGGCTGGATCTTTGGGTCGGACCATTTGCCATCGCTGAACCACGCGACGGACATGGACTCTGTGAGCACGCTGCCGAAGGGGGGGCGGGGCTGTGCGGAGCTGGTGTCGTTCATGGCCTCAATTATAAGTGACTCGGTCGAGGCGGCGGTGGCGCAAATAGGGAATTGGGCAGAACATGACGCTCATGAGCGTCGAGCATCGCATCGATCTGGCCGTGCCCGTGGGCCCTACCGACCATGTTCTCGGCCCCGAGCACGCGCCGGTTACCATCGTCGAGTATGCCGACTTCGAATGTCCGAACTGTAAGCAGGCGGCGCCTGCGGTGAAGCTCTTGCTCTCCCGCTTCGCCGGCAAGGCGCGGGTCGCGTTTCGCCACTTTCCGCTCGAGCTCGCCCACCCCCATGCGCTCGCCGCGGCCGAGGCGGCCGAGTGCGCCGGTGGACAGGGCCAGTTCTGGCCGATGCACGATCTGCTCTTCGACCATCAGTTGCACCTCAAGCCACGCGATCTGCACGGCTATGCGGAACGACTCGGGCTCGACATGGCTCGATTCACCGCGGAGATGGACGACCACGTTTACCTGCAGCGCGTGCGCGAGCAGGTGGAAGGTGGAGGGCGCAGCGGGGTGCGCAGCACGCCTGGGTTTTTCGTGAACGGCGTAATCCGCGATGTCTCATTCGGTCTGCACGCCCTGCTCGATGCGACCGAGGCGGCCTTGCACCGCCGTTAGCCATGGTCTCGAGCATCATCGAGACGCGCCGCTCGCAAGTCTTCCCGCGGCTGACGGACGCGCAAATCAGGCGGCTTGAAGTCTTCGGTCATCGCATGCCGATTCGCGCCGGCGAGGTCGTGGTGCAACCCGGCGATCGCGGCGGGCGCACTTTGGTCATCCTGTCGGGCTCGCTCGAGGTCGTGCGTCCCGGGTTGCTCGGCGACTTGCCAGTGACGGTGCAGGGGCCCGGTGAGTTCACCGGCGAGATGAGCGCACTGCGAGGCCTCGGCGGATTCGTGCGCACGCGCGTGCGTGAGGATGGCGAGGCGCTGGTCATCGAACACGAGGCCCTGCGGCGCCTCGTGCAGACGGATGCCGAGATCAGCGAGATCTTCATGCGCGCATTCATCCTGCGCCGCATGGCACTCATCGATTCGCCCGGAGCCGTGATTCTGATCGGCTCGCGCCACTCGGCCGATACGCTCAGGCTGCGGCAGTTCCTGGGCCGAAACGGCTTCCCGTTCGTGTATCGCGACGCCGAGACGGATGCAGACGGACAAGAGCTCATCTCGCCGTTTCCAGGTCAAGGTGGAAGAGGTGCCGATCGTCGTTTGCGCCGGCGGCCAGGTACTGAAGAATCCGACCAACCCGCAAGTGGCTGACTGCCTGGGCATGAATCCCCAGATCGATGACGAGCGCGTGCGCGATCTCGTCGTGATTGGCGCGGGGCCGGGCGGCTTGGCGGCTGCCGTGTATGGCGCCTCCGAGGGACTCGATGTGCTGGTGATCGAGTCGACGGCGCCCGGAGGCCAGGCAGGCTCGAGCTCGAAGATCGAAAACTACCTCGGCTTCCCGACCGGAATCTCCGGGATGGCGCTCGCGGGGCGGGCGCTCGTGCAGGCGCAGAAGTTCGGGGCCGACGTGACGATCGCGCGCTCAGCGCTGCGCCTCAACTGCGAGCGCAGGCCTTACCGAGTCGAGCTCTCCGGCGAGCACGTCGCCCTCGCAAGGACCATCATCATTGCGACGGGCGCGCAATATCGACAGCTCGAGCTCGAGAACGTCTCGCGGTTTCTGGGCACCGGCATCTACTACGCCGCCAGTAAAGTCGAGGCGAATCTGTGCGTGGGTGAGGAAATCATCATCGTCGGCGGTGGCAATTCCGCCGGTCAAGCCGCCGTATTCCTCGCCCAGACCTGCCACCGCGTGCGCCTGATGGTGCGCTCGGATGGCCTTTCGGACACGATGTCGCGCTATCTCATCCGCCGGATCGAAGACAGTCCGAACATCACGCTCAGCACGCGCACGGAGCTGTGCAAGCTCGAGGGTGCTGGCTGGCTCGAGCGCGTGAGCTGGCGCAACACAGTGAGCGGTACGACTGAGACAGGCGATATCAAGCATGTCTTCCTGATGACCGGCGCGGTTCCCAATACCGGCTGGCTGGCGGGTTGCGTGGCCCTCGATGAGAAAGGATTCGTACGCACCGGCCTCGAGCTCACGGCCGATGAGCTATCCGCACGCAATGCCCTCACGAGTCGGGCGCCGTTCCTCTACGAAACCAATCTGCCGGGCATCTTCGCCGTCGGAGACGTCCGCTGCGGGAGCATCAAGCGTGTGGCCGCCGCCGTCGGTGAAGGGTCGACCTGCGTGCAGTTCGTGCATCGCATCGTCCACGACTAACACCGCGACTTGACCGGGTGACTGCTGACCCGCAGGAGCGGGGTTCTCACATTGACAGTTCACCGCAATGGTTGTATATACATGCTCATACAACTGACTCGATGAGATGTGCAAGAGATGCCGCAGTCAGGCCCTGCGAAGGCGGCCCCCCTTTACGAGCGCATCAAGAGCCACATTCTCGGCAAGATCGAGAGCGGCGCCTGGCGCGTATCGCAACGGATCCCGTCCGAGAACGAGCTCGTGCGGCTCCTCGGTGCCTCGCGCATGACCGTCAATCGGGCGCTTCGCGAGCTCACGGAGGCCGGCTACCTCGATCGCCTGCAGGGCGTGGGCACCTTCGTTGCCACGCACCGCGCGCATACGCACCCGCTGCAGATCCGCAACATGGCGGATGAGATTCGCCGCCGCGGGCACGATCACTCGGCTCGAGTCATCGCGCACGATTCGGTCGCTGCCTCGGATGAGCTCGCGGAGTCGTTCAATCTGCGTGTGGGCACGGGACTCTTCCATTCCCTCATCGTGCATCTGGACAACGGGCTGCCCATTCAGCTCGAGGATCGCTTCGTCAATCCGGCAATCGCGCCTGGGTATCTCGACTGGAACTTCCAGTTCGATACCCCGCATGCGTATCTCATACTGGTTGCTCCCCTGCAGGATGTGGAGCATGTCGTTCAGGCCGTCGCGCCCGATGCGGACACTCAACGACTGCTCGAAATGCCCGCAGGTGAGCCGTGCCTCGTCGTCCGCCGTCGCACCTGGACGCGCGGCATCGTCGCATCCGTCGCTACCTTGTCCCATCCCGGGTCACGCTTCGACTTGAGAGGACGGTTTCATCCATGAACGACTCCACACATTCATCACGCACGATTCGCGCACCGCGCGGCAAGACCCTGAGTGCCCGCAGCTGGCTCACCGAGGCGCCGCTGCGCATGCTCATGAACAATCTCGATCCCCAGGTCGCGGAGCGGCCGGGAGACCTCGTGGTGTATGGAGGCATCGGTCGCGCGGCGCGCAATTGGGAGTGCTTCGATCGGATCGTCGAGACGCTCAAACGCCTGGGCGAGGATGAGACGCTGCTCATTCAATCGGGCAAGCCCGTGGGAGTGTTTCGCACTCATGCCGATGCGCCGCGCGTGCTCATCGCAAACTCCAATCTCGTCCCGCACTGGGCCACCTGGGAGCACTTCAATGAGCTCGACCGCAAGGGCCTGATGATGTTCGGCCAGATGACCGCCGGCTCCTGGATCTACATCGGCAGTCAGGGCATCGTGCAGGGCACATACGAAACGTTTGTGGAGATGGGCCGTCAACATTTCGGGGGTGATCTCACCGGCCGTTGGATTCTGACGGCAGGACTCGGTGGCATGGGTGGCGCTCAGCCGCTCGCTGCCACCCTGGCCGGAGCGTCGATGCTCGCCATTGAGTGCCGTCCCGAGCGCATCGCGAAACGCCTCGAGACGGGCTACCTCGACGTCGCCGCAGAGTCACTCGATGAGGCGCTCGCGTGCCTCGATCGCGCCAAGACCTCCCGCAAGGCTGTCTCAGTCGGTCTCCTCGGCAACGCGTGCGAGATTCTTCCCGAGCTCCTGCGCCGTGGAATCCGCCCCGATGCGGTAACGGATCAGACCTCCGCGCACGATCCCGTCAACGGCTATCTGCCAGGCGGCTGGACGCTCGCGCAATGGGACCGCACGCGCGCCTCGGATCCCGCGCGCGTCGCCGCCGAAGCCAGCAAGTCGATGGCGCGGCACGTCGAGGCGATGCTGGCATTTCAGCGCCAGGGCATCCCCGTCTTTGACTACGGCAACAACATCCGTCAGGTGGCGCTCGATCAAGGAGTAAAGGATGCCTTCGCTTTTCCAGGCTTCGTGCCCGCCTACATCCGCCCCCTCTTCTGCCGCGGACTGGGGCCGTTTCGCTGGGTCGCGCTGTCAGGCGATCCGGAGGACATCTATCGTACCGACGCGAAAGTGAAGGAGCTGATTCCGGAGGATCACCATCTGCATCACTGGCTCGATATGGCGCGCGAGCGCATTCAATTTCAGGGACTCCCCGCTCGCATCTGCTGGGTGGGTCTTGGACAGCGCCATCGGTTGGGGCTCGCCTTCAACGAGATGGTTGCGCGCGGTGAGCTCGGCGGCCCCATCGTGATCGGCCGTGATCATCTCGATTCGGGTTCGGTCGCGAGCCCGAATCGCGAAACCGAAGCGATGCGCGACGGCTCGGATGCCGTTTCGGACTGGCCACTGCTCAATGCGCTTCTCAACACCGCAAGCGGTGCGACCTGGGTTTCCATTCATCATGGCGGTGGCGTGGGCATGGGCTACTCACAGCATGCCGGCGTCGTCATCGTCTGTGACGGCACGCCTGCCGCGGCGCGGCGCATCGAGCGCGTGCTCTGGAATGACCCGGCAACCGGTGTGATGCGACACGCGGACGCGGGCTATGCGTCGGCGATCGACTGCGCACGCGAGCAAGGGCTCAACCTGCCGATGCTGTCATGAACGCTCAAGTGCGTCTCGCCGGAGCGCCCATCGGGCTTGAGGTGCTGCGCCAGGTCGCGCGCGAAGGCGCGAGCGTGGAGCTCACGGGCGAGGTGTTGCAGCGGATCGAGGCCGCGCACCGCACGGTCGGCCGCATTCTCGGCGCAGACGAGCCCGTCTATGGCCTCAACACCGGATTCGGATTGCTCGCGCAGACACGCATTCCGCGCGAGCGCCTGAGCGACTTGCAGCGCAACCTCGTGCTGTCTCACTCGGTCGGCGTCGGGCCTTTGTTCGATGATGCGGTGGTCCGGCTGGTGCTGGTGCTCAAGCTCATAAGCCTGGCGCGCGGTCACTCAGGGGTGCGTCCGGCCCTCGTCGAGTTCCTGCGGACTCTGATCGAGCGCGGCGCATATCCGTGCATCCCTTCACAAGGCTCCGTGGGCGCATCCGGCGACCTTGCGCCGCTTGCGCATATGTCTGCTGCGATGATCGGTCAGGGACGGATGCGTGTGGGTGGCCGGGAGCTGCCCGCGGCCGAGGCGCTACGCTCGGTGGGGCTTTCACCCATCACGCTCGAGCCGAAGGAAGGGCTCGCTCTGCTCAACGGCACCCAGGTTTCGACCGCGCTCGCCCTGCATGGCCTCTTCGCAGCACAGAGTGCGTTTGCCGCCGCAGTCGTCGCGGGCGCACTCTCCGTCGATGCGCTCAAAGGAAGTGACGCGCCGTTCGATGCCCGCATTCACGCCGCGCGCGGCCAGCGCGGGCAGGAGCAGGTCGCCGGAGTCTATCGGCGCCTGCTGGCCGGCAGCGGGATTCGCGAGTCGCACCGCGACTGCGCCAAGGTCCAGGACCCCTACTCGCTTCGCTGTCAGCCCCAGGTCATGGGCGCGTGCCTCGATACGCTCTCCCATGCTGCGCAGGTGCTCGAGATCGAGGCGAATGCCGCCACCGACAACCCGCTTGTCTTCGCCGAGGATGATGCCGTGCTATCCGGAGGCAATTTTCACGCCGAGCCGGTCGGCTTCGTGGCCGATGCGCTCGCCGTCGCCATTGCCGAGATCGGCTCGATGTCCGAGCGCCGCATTGCCGTGCTCGTAGATCCGAAAATGAGCGGACTGCCGGCCTTTCTGGTGCGAGACAGCGGCCTGAATTCTGGCTTCATGGTCGCACACGTCACCGCAGCTGCGCTCGTGTCGGAGAACAAGAGCCTTGCGCATCCCGCCAGCGTCGACAGCATTCCGACCTCGGCGAATCAGGAGGATCACGTGAGCATGGCGACCTTCGCGGCTCGCCGTCTGCGCGACATGGCGCACAACACCGCAGGCGTTGTCGGCATCGAGCTTCTCGCGGCCGCGCAGGGTATCGAGTTTCATCGACCGCTCAAAAGCTCTCCGCCCCTGGAGGCCGCGCTCGCCGAGGTGCGCACCGCGGCGCAGCCGTACGTGGAGGATCGCTTCTTTCACCCCGACATCGAGGCGATTACGAAACTCATCGAGGAGGGTCGGTTCGAGCGCTTCATCGACGATGCGCAGCCGCTACGCTCGCTCTAACAGTCTGGAACGTTGACCGCGAGGCCGCCCTGCGAGGTCTCCTTGTAGATCGTCGACATGTCGTGGCCGGTCTGACGCATGGTGGCGATGACCTGATCCAGCGACACCTTGTGTGTGCCGTCCCCTCGCATCGCAAGCCTCGCCGCATTGATCGCCTTCACCGCACCCATGGCGTTGCGCTCGATGCAGGGAATCTGGACCAGGCCCGCGACGGGGTCGCAGGTGAGACCGAGGTTGTGCTCCATGCCGATCTCGGCGGCGTTCTCGACCTGCTCATTCGTCCCGTGCAGCGCCGCGACGAGGCCGGCCGCCGCCATCGAGCAGGCGACCCCCACCTCCCCCTGACAGCCCATTTCGGCGCCGGAGATGGAAGCGTTGCGCTTGTAGAGCATGCCGATCGCGCCGGCGGTGAGCAGGAAGCGAACGATGCCGTCCTCGCTCGCGCCCGTCTCGAAGCGCCGGTAATAGTGCAGTACTGCCGGAACGATGCCGGCGGCCCCATTCGTAGGCGCGGTGACGACGCGGCCTCCGGCCGCGTTCTCCTCATTGACCGCAAGCGCCCAGGCGTTGACCCAGTCCATTACGTCGAGCGGTCCTGGCCCCCCCGTGCCGCCTTCCGTCAGCACCCGATAAAGCTTGGGGGCGCGCCGGCGCACGCGCAGCACTCCGGGTAGCACACCGGTCTGCCGAAAGCCGCGTTCGACGCAGGCCTGCATCACTTGCCAGAGGTGGAGGAGCTCCGCACGGACCTCCGACTGTGAGCGCCAAGTGCACTCGTTCGCCATCATGAGCTCGAAGAGCTCGAACCCATGAGCACGGCAGCGCTCCAGAAGCTCTGCCGCGGTAGCGAACGGATAGGGAGGAGCGCTCCGCTCAGCCGTCCGCGCCTCGGGCTCATTGCCTCGCAGGACGAACCCACCGCCGATGGAGTAGTAATCCTCCTCCGCGAGCTTCGCACCGTCCGCGCCGAGCGCCGTGAAGCGCATGCCATTCGAGTGACGCGGCAGCCGCTCGTGCTGCATGAAGAGCAGCTGCATCGGTACATCGAAGATGATCTCGTGTGTTCCGAGCAATCGCAGTCGCTGCGTCGTGCGGATGCGCTGAACGGCAGGCTCGATGCTGTCCGGATCGACGGATTGCGGCTCGGCTCCCTCGAGTCCCACCAGCACCGCGCGATCGGTACCGTGACCGACGCCGGTGAGCGCAAGGGACCCGTAAAGCCGCACGGCGACCTCACGTGTACGCTCGAGCAAACCCGCGCGCTTGAGCTCGAGGGCGAATTCGCGCGCGGCACGCATCGGCCCCATCGTGTGCGAGCTCGATGGTCCGATACCGATCTTGAAGATGTCGAAAGTTGAGAGGCTCATCTCAAGGGATCTTATTGCAACACGACATCCTTGAGCGCGCGTGCCACGGCGTCGTGCTTTACCTCACCCTCGTGGATGTTCAGGCCGCGGGCAAGATGTGGGTCGCGCGCGAGCGCCGCACGCCAGCCATGATCCGCAAGTGCCCGAACGAAGGGCAGCGTCGCGTTCGTCAGAGCGTAGGTCGAGGTGCGTGGCACCGCACCGGGCATGTTCGTGACGCAGTAATGAATCACGCCGCTCACCGTGTAGGTCGGATCCGCATGAGTCGTGGGCCGGCTCGTCTCGAAGCAACCGCCCTGATCGATCGAAATATCGACCATCACGGAACGTGGCTTCATCTTCTCGACCATCGCTCGGGTGACGAGCTTGGGAGCCGTCGCGCCGGGAATGAGCACCGCACCGATCACGACATCGGCCTCGCTCACGAGCTGCTCGATGGCCTCGGCGGTCGAGTACATGGTCTTCACACGATTGCCGAACTGAGCGGCAAGCTCACGCAGGCGGCCGACCGAACGATCCACGACGGTCACGTCGGCCTGCATGCCGGAGGCCATCTCGGTCGCGTGCGTACCGGCAACTCCGCCGCCGAGCACGATGACTTTCGCAGGCGATACACCCGGGACGCCTCCGAGCAGGACCCCGCTTCCGCCGTTCGCCTTTTGCAGGCAGGTCGCTGCAACTTGCACCGACATGCGGCCCGCGACTTCGCTCATCGGCGTGAGCAGCGGCAAGGACCCATCGGCAGCCGTCACAGTCTCGTAAGCGATCGCCGTCGCACCGGATTCGATCAGCGCCTTCGCCTGCGCCGGATCGGCCGCCAGATGCAGGTACGTGAACAGCACCTGCCCCTCGCGCAGCATGCGGCACTCGGGGAGCTGCGGCTCCTTCACCTTCACGATGAGGTCGGACCGTCGGAAGATCTCCGCCGCATCCGGGACGATGGTGGCGCCCGCGGCGACGTAGTGCCCATCGAGAATGCCCACCCCCTCGCCCGCGTGCGTCTCGATCAGCACCTCGTGACCGGAAGAGACGAGCTCGCGGACGCCTGCAGGCACCAGACCCACCCGATACTCGTGGACCTTGATCTCGCGTGGCACACCGATACGCATGGAGACTCCTTCGCCGAACAGTGACGATGAAGCAAGGCTACTCCGAAGATCTGGCGAAACATTGAAATAACTACGCCAGAACAGTCATTTTTTGGCAGAATATTGCGCGTATGCCTGTCGAAACCGCACAAAATTTGAAGCTTGACCGCGTCGACCGCTTGATCCTCGATGTCCTGCAGAACGACGCACGCATCACGAACGCGGCGCTGGCCGAAAAGGCCCACCTGTCAGAGTCCGCGTGTCTGCGGCGCGTGCGCGCACTCGAGGCCTCGGGCCTCATCACCGGGTACGGGGCGCGGATCGATCAGGAGAAAGCCGGACTGCCCGTGAACGTGTTCGTGAACATCACCCTCGGTCGGCAGGATCAGGCGGACCTGCAGGCGTTCGAGAACGCGGTACGCAAGATCCCCGAAGTCATGGAGTGCTATCTGATGACGGGGGATTTCGACTATGTCGTGCGGATCGTCGTTGCGGACACGGCCGACTTTGAGCGCGTGCATCGTCAGCATCTGACCCGCCTGCCCGGTGTCGCGCGCGTGCATTCGAGCTTCGCGCTGCGCGCGATTGCGCGCCTGCACGTCTTGCCGATCCGGTAGTGATCAATTCATCCCGGCTTGAAAAACGTCCTCGCCAAAAGCAGAAAGCTGCGGATCCGCCGCAAAACCAAGCGGCGGGAGTTGGAAAATCGACTCGATGGATCGCAACAGCGAATAGTGGTTATACGGTACGTCGGACACGGTGCCCTCTTTGATCGCCGGCGACAAGAGGACAGCGCCAACCCGTCCGCCACCCGGACCCGCAAGGCCGGGCGGATAGCGGGCGCCAGCAATGGGTCGCTCGCCGCAGCAGCCGGTAAAGCCGTCGATTCCCGATCCATCGGACTCGTCGAACGTAACGATGAGCAGGCCGGCACGCCTGAAGGCGGCTGAGCCCGTGATCTGCGCGACCCAGCGCCGCAGGAACGAGTCGATCGAGATCAAGCCGCCCGGCTCACCGCCGACGCAGGGTGCATCGTGTCCGTCGTGGCAGAGATTGGGCGTGATGAAGACGTAGTTGGGCGTCGTCGCTTCGCTCTGCAGATCGCCCGTCAAGCGCTCAAGATTCACCACGTGTGTGCCGCAGCGAGTTGGGTCATCGATGATGGCGTGGAAGTAGATAAAGGGGTTGTGCTTGCTCGCATACTGGTCGCGCGGTGTCGCGGCGATCAGCTGATCGGTACGATTGAGTGGCGAGTGCCCACAGACCTTACGCTCGCGTTTCGGATCCTGTCCCATGTCCTCCATGTAAGCACGCCAGGTGAGGCCCGCGGCCTCCAGCTGATCGGGCAGAGTCGGCACCGACTTGGGATAAACGCAGCCGATGCCGTGCGCCTGGCCGTCTGAGTCGAGCCCACTTCCGGTCATCCGAAAATCATCGAAGCTGCCACAGTCCTCCTGTGTGGCCTCGTTGGGGCCCTGGCCGCTGATCAGGGCGATGTAGTTGTCAAGACTGTAGTGGCCGATCGCGTAATAGCGGGTCAAGAGTGCACCGCGCGCGGGCAGCTCGTGCGCGAGATAGGGTGCCTGCGAGCTTGCGCCAAATGCGCTCCCGAAGGATTGGTTCTCCAGCATGAGCACAAACACGTGCCGGATGTGGGTCGGGGCAGCCGTCGCCATTTGGGACGAGACGATGGCCGAGGCGCAAATGAGCAGGCTCGCGCGCCAAAAGGCTTTGAGTTTCGTGATGGCTCGCTCGCAGCTAAGTAGAGGGCCGTCATTATAATGAACGCACTGCGATGGATTCGTTGCGTCTCACTCCGAAGCTGCTCGTCACGCCAGACCGGCTGAGCGGCTGCACGCCTTGGCTAGCGCAGCTTCTGTGGCTCTTCTCCTATGCGCGGTGTGTGTCGGTCGACCGGCAACGGCGGCAAGTCCGGATTGTTACGCGTCGCTTGTGGATCTGGAGCAGTGAGCGAGTCGTGAGCTTCGATCACGTCCGGCGTATCGTTTTTCGCGCGCAGGCCGTGCCCTCCTTGAGCCTGTGGCGTTTTCTGCTGAGCACCTCGAGCTCCGCGGAGTCGGCGTTCTTTCTGATCTCGCTCGCGCTCAAGAGCGAGGACGAGTTGCCGCTCTTCATGGTCTGGGAGGAGCAGCCGCACAGCAGCGGCTGGCTCGAGCGACTCGCGGGCGCCCCCGCCGATGAGGCGCGGATCGGCGATGAGGCGGCGAGCGCCATCGTCACGTTGCTGCGCGAGTACATCGGCGCGCCGATCGCGCAGCATTGACGCGGATGTGCAGCCTGATACATTCGCTCTGAATGGCCGAATCCAACGAATGGGCTTTCCCCACAGCGCTGCAGCCGCGCCGGGAACAGTGGCCTTTCGACCTCGACACGGCGCTGCAATCCGTGGTGATGGTCCACAGCGAAGTCCCCGAAGAGGCTTTCACCGCATCGATCCTCGGCACTGAGCGTATTGGCAGCGGCGTCGTCATCAGCGCCAACGGACTCGTCGTCACCATCGGCTATCTCATCACCGAGGCGAGCTCGATCTGGCTCACCACGCACAGCGGCGCGGTCACACCGGGCCATGCGCTCGCCTATGATCAGGCAAGCGGGTTCGGGCTCGTGCTGCCTCTGGGACGGCTCGATGCTCCTGCGCTGGAGCGTGCGTCTGCGTCGGCCCTGTGCGTCGGCGATGATGTGATCGTGCTCGGCTTCGGCGGACTGCAGCACTGCCTCAACGCCAAGATCATCGCCAAGCGCGAATTCGCGGGCCACTGGGAGTATGTGCTCGATGAAGCGCTCTTTACCGCGCCACCCCATCCGCAGTGGGGCGGCACCGCGCTCGTCAGCACGAGCGGACGACTCATCGGCGTCGGCTCGCTGCTGGTACAGGAAGCCGTGAGTGGCGAGAGCTTCGATGCGAACATGTTCGTTCCGATCGATGTGCTCGAGCCCGTACTCGATGAGATGGTCACCTTCGGCCAGCCGGCGCGACCGCCGCGTCCATGGCTCGGGCTCTACGCCAACGAGCTGCAGGGTCGCCTGGTCGTGAGCGCCGTGACACAGGGCGGACCCGCGCACCGCGCGGGCGTGCGAGCCGGGGACTTCGTGCTCGAAGTCGCGGGCCACCCGATCGCAAGCTTGCCTGAGCTCTTCCGCAGCATCTGGGGCGTTGGCCCAGCCGGCACCGAGATTCCACTTACGGTCGCACGCGGCCAGTCGACCTCGCAGGTACGGGTGCGCTCGGCGGATCGAAACGCCTATCTCATGAAGCCGCGGCAGCACTGACTCGATTGCGGCGCAGGATTTCGAGCAGCGCATCGACGACCCTCGGAACGTCGTCATCGCGCATGGCCGGGAAGAGCGGCAGCGTGAGAATGTTGCGACCCACCCGCTCAGCCTGGGGAAAGTCTCCCGCCTTCCAGCCAAGGCGCCGATAGAGCGCGAAAAGATGGATGGCCGGGTAATGCACTCCCGTTCCGATGCCTGCCGCGTGCATCTGCGCCATCACTTCGGGCCGGCTGATGCTCAGTCGGTGCTCGGGCAGAACGACCTGAAACATGTGCCAGTTGGAGTTCGCGAAATCGGCTTGTGGAAGCTCAAGGTCGAGTTCCGCGCTGCCGCGCTCGGCGAACAATCGGAAATAGGCACGCGCCAGTTCCTGTCGGCGCGCATTGAAACGCTCGAGGTGTGGCAGCTGGCCAAGACCGACGCGTGCTGCGACATCGGTCAGATTGAACTTTCCACCGGCGAACTCGACTTCCATGCCATCGAAGCCGGTGCGTACCACACCCTGTAGCCGGTAGCGCTCCGCGAGCTGCGCCTCGCGTTCGTCGTTGACGACCAGGGCGCCGCCTTCGATGCTCGTCGCGTTCTTGTTGGCATGGAAGCTGAAGGATATGAAATCTCCCGTGGAGCCGATGCGCCGACCGCGCCAGTGACTGCCGAGCGACTGGGCCGCATCCTCGATCACGCGCAAGCGATGCTGGGCCGCGAGCTGATACAGGCGGTCGCGATCGACCGGCAGGCCGGCCAGATCCACGGGAATGATTGCGCGCGTCGCGGTGCCAATGCGCGCCGCGACGCGCTCCAGATCGATGTTGCGTGTGGACGGATCGATATCGACGAAGACCGGACGCGCGCCGACGGCAAGGACGACGTTGCTTGTCGCGACCCACGACAGCGGGGTCGTGATCACCTCATCGTCCGGGCCGATGCCGGCGATGCGCAGCGCGATCTCCATGGTGCATGTGCCTGAGTTGAACACGCGCACAGGCCGACCGCCGACGTACTCCGACAACTTGGCCTCGAACGCCTTGACCTGCGGGCCGGAGGTGATCCAGCCACTGCGCAGAACCTCCCCGACGCCCCGGATGGTCTCCTCATCGATATTGGGACGCGTGAAGGGTAGAAAATCCGAGGTACTCATCGCGAAAGACTCCCTCAGGCGATGCGCGCCAAAACGACCACTCCGACGACGATCAGCGCGATGCCGCCCAGCTTAGCCGCCGTCAGCGGCTCGGCGAAAAGCAGCGCCGCAGCAAACGCGTTCACCACGTAGCCGATCGACAGCATCGGATAGGCAATGCTCACCGAAACCCGTGACAGTGCGCCGAGCCACAGCACCACGCTGATCCCATAGCATCCGAGGCCGAGCCATAGAGGCAACGCGTGCATCAACTGCAGCGCCGCGCCCCAGGAGATGCCACCCGTGTCGCCGATCAGAACGCCGCTCGCGCGGGTCGCCGCTTTGAGAAGCAGCTGCGCCGCGGCATTGAGCCCAACGCCTCCGAGAAGCAGTAGCCAGGTCACAGTGGTCATGTACGGCCCTCGTGAGGCAAGCGGAATCAGCGGCGACTGACGACGAGCTCGTGCGGCACACTCGCACGCAGCACCATCGGCAGCTCCGCAGCCTGCAGCTGCGCGTAGATGTCCGGCTCCATCACGGCAAGCGCCTGTCCCTCAGCGCGCCAGCGCGTCACGAAGGAGTCGAGCGAGGCAATGCCCTTCTGTGGTTCGAGAGTCAGTCCGAAGTCGAGCTCGCCGCGCCAATCCACCAGCGTCACCGTTCGCTGCAGGTAGAACGTCAGGCTCTGATCATACGTGCGGACGCTGTAGATGGGAGTCTCGGGAGCGAGCAGCGGGCGCAATTGCGGCATCAGCGTGGCGCCCGAATAGACCGGAGTGAGAAGACTGGCCGCCCAAAGAACGCCGGCGAAGGCGGCATAGCTGCTCGCGCCGATCGTCGTGGTCAGAGCGAGACTCGAGCCCCGTTGCAGCCGGGCGGCGCAGCCACCGATCGCGAGCGTCACGGCGATCAGCACGAGGGGGGTGCGTATGTCGAGAAAGTATGGTGCGCGGGCTGGATCATGCAGAAAACGGGGCAGCAACGCCGCGCCGACGGCGAACACGACGGCCGCCGCGAGGAGGCCGAGTGCGGTCGCACGCAGATCGCGGCGCAGCCTTTCCTCGGGCGCTGTGCCTGTCAGCAGCGCGAGCGCGGGAAACATCGGCAGGATGTACGGAATCAGTTTGGAATCCGAAGCGGAGAAGAAGACGAGCACCACGATGCTCCACACCCACAAGAGCCGGCGAGCATCGAACGACCCGCGTGGCCGCGAGGCACGCCAACCAGTCACAAGCGCGCGCACGGTGGGCGAGATCCACGGCAGGCAGCCGATGGCGAGGATCTCCAGGAAGAACCACCAGGGCTGGTATCGATCTTCGAGGCGCGTGGCGAAGCGTTGAAAATGCTCTCGCACGACGAAGAAATCGAAGAACTGCGGCAGCCGGTGCTGGATCAGCACGAACCACGGTGCGGCGAGCAGCAGAAACAAAGGCAGCCCCCCCGCAATGCCCAGTCGGCGCCACACGCCAAAGTCACGCTGCAACACCGAATACAGCGCGAGGGTCAGCATCGGCAGCACACCTGCGATCAACCCTTTGGTGAGAAACGCAGCCGCCGCGCCCGTCCAGGCAAGCCACATCCAGCGCGTTCGATGCCGAGGTTCGGTGCCCGCGTCCTGGGCGATACAGAACGCAACGAGCGTCAGGGTCGTGTAGAGCGTGAGGCTCATGTCGAGCGTCAGCTGATGGCTCAGCAGCATGACGATCAGTGAGCTGCCGAGCATGATGCCGCTGCGCCAGCCGGCTGCAGGCCCCCAGAGGCGACGCGCGAACGCCGCCGTCAGCAACACGGTCGCAAGCCCCGAAAGGCCGGTATAGAGCCGCGCCGACCAATCGGTCTGCCCGAACAGCACATAGCCGATGGCAGTGGCCCAGTACTGCAGAGGCGGCTTCTCGATGTAGACGAGGCCATCAAGGTGAGGGATGACCCAGTCCCCGCTCACCAGCATCTCACGGGGGATTTCGGCGTAACGTCCCTCATCGGGATTGAACAAGCCGCGGAAACCCAGCAGCAGAAGCCACGTGGCCGCAAGGCCGAGCAGAAGCAGTGAGACGCGGGCCCCTCGCCGCTCGCTCACGGCACCGTAACCGCTTCGGTCACGGCCCGACCCTGTACGGCGAGCGCTCCGGAGCGACCCGGAACCTCCTCGAGCTCGACCAGATGCTGCGGCAGCTCCGAGCGTTTCAAACGAGCCGCGATCTCGCGCATCGGCACGAGCGTACAGCCCTCATCCAGCCAGGCACGCAGCAGGCGCTCGAACTGCGGCAGCAGCTGCTGACCCTCGAGCTCAGCGTGCAGCGTGAAGACGTGCGCCGCGCAGGGGGCAAAGCGTGTGATGCGCAGCACCTCGTCCGCGGCTTCATCCTTAGTGCGTCCGTCGACGCCGATGAGCTCATCGAACGTCGGCAACGTCGTCGGAATCTGCATGCAGGTGCCACGCACCCCGCGCATGACGGGAAGGAATGGACGCGTCCCGCGCGTGTCGCTCGCGTACTTCAGGCCGATTTCCCCTTCGAGCTCGAGCGTGTACGGGTTGATCTGCCAGCCGGCCGCCGCGTGCGACTCCGGCACGACGCCGAACACATCGCGAAACTGCCGCGATGGCGAGCTCGAACTCGCGGCGTGTCCAGGCCGCATCGGCGCGCGCGACACCATCCTGCCAGCGCACGTGATCGAAGCAGTGCACACCCACCTCGAAGCCTGCATCGCGCGTCGCACGCATCGCCGCGCCGGCGCGCTTGCCGATCATCGGGCCGGGCAGCAGCGTGCCGTTCAGAAGCGTCCGCCAGCCGTAGTGCGACGCGACGGACGTGCGGCGCACCTTGCGCAGAAACCCCCGGCGGAAGATGCGTTTCAAAGCTCTGCCGGTGTGATCCGGGCCGACGCTGAAATAGAAGGTTGCACCGAGGTGCAACCGCTCGAGCAAGCGCAGCAGGCGCGGCACGCCCTCGAGCGTGCCGCGCAGCGTATCGACGTCCACCTTGAGCGCGACGTGACGCTGCACGCTTGTGTTAGCCGGCATCCACGAGTGCGCGGGCGTCGGGCAGATTCGCCTTGTAGGACTCGAAGATGTTGCGCAGCGCCGTGGGCATATCGATGCGCGGCGACCAGCCGAGCTCCTCGGTGGTATTGGAGATCCAGGGCACCCGACCGCGCACGTCCTGGTAGCCCGCGCCGTAGTATTTCTCCGCGGATACCTCGACGAGCCTCACGCGCGCGGCGCTCTCCGCATACGCATCGAGCGACTTCGCGGTCTTGAGCATCAACTCCGCGAGCTCGCGCACGGACAAATCGTTGTGCGGATTGCCGACGTTGTAGATCTTGCCCGAGGCCACGCCGTTCGGATTGGCGATGATGCGCATCAGGCAATCGATGCCCTCGGAGATGAAGGTGAAGCAGCGGCGCTGCGTGCCCCCATCGACCAGCTGGATGTTCTCGCCGCGCACGATGTTGCCCAGGAACTGCGTGAGCACCCGCGAGCTGCCCTCCTTCGGCGTCGTCATGCGATCGAGCCCGGGGCCGATCCAGTTGAATGGCCGAAACAGCGTGAAGTCGAGGCCCTGCTCGGCGCCGTAGGCCCAGATCACGCGGTCGAGAAGCTGCTTGCTGCACGAATAGATCCAGCGCGACTTGGGTACCGGGCCGAGCACGAGCGCCGAGTCGTACGGGTGAAACTCCCGATCCGGAGACATCCCGTAGATCTCCGACGTCGAGGGGAACACCACGCGCTTTTTATGCTTCACGCATTGACGAATGAGCGGCAGGTTGGCCTCGAAGTCGAGCTCGAAGACCCGCAGCGGGTCGCTGATGTACGTGGCAGGTGTCGCGATGGCGACGAGCGGCAGCAGCACGTCGCACTTGCGGATGTGGTACTCGACCCACTCGCGATTGATGGTGATGTCGCCCTCGAAGAAGTGAAAGCGCTTGTCGCCGAGCACGTTCGCGAGTCGGTCGCACTCAAGATCCATGCCATAGACATCCCAGTCGGTGCCGCGGATGATCGCCTCGCTCAGATGATGGCCGATGAAGCCGTTGACTCCGAGGATGAGCAGCTTCTTCATGATTGAGCTTTCCTTCTCAAGGTACGGTTGTCGAGGTGCAGCGGGCCGCGCCCATACTGCCGGGCGAAGTCTCGCGCATCGAGAGTGCGGCCATTGACGGTGATGTGAGTGACGGCAAGCCGGACCCCATCGCGGCAATCAACATGCAGGCGGCCATCGCCTTCCGCGTACAGGCAAGGCGCAGCATCCGGATGCGCGGCTGCCTCGCCCGTCCACAGTGAGCGTACGAAGAGCAGGCGCTGAGCGTCGAGATCCGTGAAGGCGCCAGGGAATGGCGGAGCCACCGCCCGAATGAGCGCGTGCACGCGTGCCGCAGGCCAGTCCCAGTCGATGCGTCCATCCTCCGCAGTGCGAGCGCCGAAGTACGAGCCCGCTTCGAGATTCATCGGCGTCGCAGCCGGCGGACCCTCGGCAAGCCGCGGCAGGCAGCGCACGCAGCAGATGGGCTGCCGCCTCGGCCACCGCCATCGAGACGGTCAGCGCCGTATCGTCGCTGCCGATGGGCACCGCCTCGGAGGCGACGATGGGGCCCGCGTCGGGCTTGCGCACCATGTAATGCAACGTCGCGCCCGTTTCCGTCTCGCCCTGCAGAATGGCCCAATTGATGGGCGCGCGTCCTCGATACTTTGGCAGGAGCGAGCCGTGCATGTTGAGCGCACCCCAGCGGGCCGTTGCGAGCAGTCGCTCGGCGAGCATGGAGCGATAATAGAATGCGAACACATACTCAGGGGCGATGCGGGCCAGGCGCTCGATCCACGGCTCGATGTTCGGATCGGCCGCGGTCACGACCTCGACACCGCGCTCGCGCGCGAGCCGCTCGACGCTTTGAAACCATTGCGTCTCGCCCGGGCGGTCCTCGTGAGTGAACACGAGCGGCACCCGGACCCCGGCATCGAGGAGCTCGCGCAGGCAGCGAAATCCGACCTCGCTGTATGCAAAGACGACCGCGCTAAACACGCGTGGTCTCGAGCGGAACGGAGCGCTCCGCCGCGACCTCAGCCCGATCCCCCGCGACCTCAGCCTGATCCTCCAGCACGGCCGCAATCAGGTAGCGCGGCCGGCCCCGCACCTGCTCATAGGTGCGGCCGACGTACTCGCCGATCAGGCCGATTCCAAACAGGGCCAGACCCACGAAGAAGAAATTGAGCGCGAACAGCGTGAATACGCCTTCCACTTCCGGTCCAAGGAAGAGTCGGCGCAGGGCCAGCCACAGAAACAGCAGGCCCGACAGCACCGACAGCGTCATGCCGAGCATGGAGAACAGCTGCAGCGGCACCGTGGTGAAGCCGGTCATGAGGTCGAAGTTGAGCCGGATCAGCCTGTACATCGAGTACTTCGACTGACCGGCATGGCGCGCCTCGTGCGCCACTTCGATCTCCGTGGGATCGCGCGCAAACAGGTAGCCGAGCGCCGGAATGAAGGTGTTCACCTCGTGCGAAACGTTGATCGCATCGATGACGGGCCTGCCGTATGCGCGCAGCATGCAGCCCTGGTCGGTAATGCGGATTTGCGTCGTGCGGTCACGGATCCCGTTGATCGCTCGCGACAGCCATTTGCGTGCCCAGTGATCCTGGCGCCCGCGGCGAATGGTGCCGACATAGTCATGCCCGGCTCGGACCGCCTCGATGAGTCGCGGAATCTCCTCCGGCGGGTTCTGCAGGTCGGCATCGAGCGTCACGACGACATCCCCCGTCGAGTGCTCGAATCCGGCGAGAATGGCCGCGTGCTGCCCGAAATTGCGCTGAAAGATGATGACGCAGGTCTCCGCGGGCCGCGCCTGCTGTTGCGCCCGCAGCAAAGCCACGGAGCGATCGCGGCTGCCGTCATCCACGAAAATGCACTCGTAACGCATTCCCAGCCGGTCGAGCGCGCCATAGAGGCGCGAGAACAAGGTCGGCAGGGAGGCCTCCTCGTTGTACACGGGAATGACGACGCTCACGTACGGGTGGGCCTTCGCCGGAAGACTCCCTCGTGGCGAATCCACTGAGCTGCTTGGCATTGTTTCAGTATTTTAGCCGATCCCGGTTGGAGTTGACGCGGCGACCGCTGCGGGCGGAATCTTGGTCCATGCCGGACCTCCCGTTCATCTCATGATGCAGCCCGGTCTCGCCCTCGCGCGGCTCGAGGATGCCTGCCTCATCGCTGCGATGTCCTCCCGACTCATCGAGGCGGGACTTGCGCCCTCATGGCCGGCGGAGCGCGTCGCGCGCCACATTCGTCACGCGGAAAGCGTCGTGCTGGCAGCCCGAACGGGCGGCCGCGTCATCGGATTTGCGGTCATGCAGTTCGGTGAGACGAGCGCGCACCTCAATCTGCTCGCAGTGGAGATCTCACATCAACGCCGCGGGCTCGGCCGCACGCTGGTGCGCTGGCTCGAGGAGAGTGCGGTGGTCGCCGGCACGTTCGTCATCGAGCTCGAGCTGCGTGCCACGAATGAGCGCGCCCGTGCTTTCTATGCGACGCTCGGCTACCGCGAGACCGGGCGAGTCGCGGGCTATTATCAAAGCGTCGAGGATGCCATTCGCATGGCGCGCGACCTGCGCGTCGGGAGCGGCACGACGGCGTGAGCCCGGCGCGCCGCGCGCCATCTCACAGCGAGAGCCCGATCGCCTTCGTCTCGAGCATGCTTTCGACGCCGTCTCGACCGCGCTCGCGGCCCCAGCCCGACTGCTTGTAGCCACCAAAGGGCACGGCAGGATCGAGACCCACCCCACCGTTGATCTGAACCGTGCCGGCTTTGATTTTGCGCGCAAGCTTGTGGGCGATGCCGACATCACGTGTCCAGATGTACGCCGATAAGCCGTATGTCGTGTCGTTTGCGACCTTGGCGATCCGATCGAGATCCTCATCGTCCATTGGCATGGCGCAGATCACGGGCCCGAATATCTCCTCGCGCATGACCCGCATGCTGCGATGGGTCTCGGCGAGCACGGTGGGCTGCAGGAAGTAACCCTCGCTTCCCTGCCGCTCGCCACCGACGACAACCTGCGCACCTTCGCTTCGGCCGGACTGGATGTAGCCCGTCACCCGATCGAGCTGGCCTTGCGACACCAATGGCCCCATCTGCGTATCCGGTGCAAGGCCCGACCCGACCTTCAGCGCCTTGGCCATGCCGGTCACGCCTGCAACCACCTGGTCGAATACCTTGCGGTGCACATAGAGCCGCGAGCCCGCGACGCAGATCTGTCCCGCGTTGGCGAACACGGCCATCGCGGCTCCCGGGATCGCCTTCTCCAGATCGGCATCCGGAAAGACGAACGTCGGGGACTTTCCCCCGAGCTCGAGCGTGACGCGCTTGAGCGTGGCCGCCGCGGCCTGAACGATCCACTTTCCGGTGGCGGTCGAGCCTGTGAAAGTCACTTTGTCGACATCTGGATGCTCGACCAGCGCCTTGCCTGCGGGATCGCCGTAGCCCGTGACGATGTTCACGACACCCGGGGGAATACCCGCTTCCTGGACGAGTCGGCCCAGCAGAATCGCGCCGAGCGGGGTGAGCTCGGCGGGCTTGAGCACGATCGTGCAGCCTGCCGCCATGGCCTGGCCGATCTTGTCGGCCTCCATGGCAAAAGGGAAATTCCACGGCGTGATGGCGCCGATCACGCCGATGGGCTCGCGCAGCGTGTACGCCAGCTTGTTGGGCTCGGACAGCGTCGGCACGGCGCCGTCGATCTTGCCGCACCAGCCTGCGAGGTAGCGCAGTCCGCGCGCGGTACCGAGCGCTCCGGCGAACTTCGCCATCATCATCGGCATTCCGTTGTCGAGACTCAGGACGTAGCCGATCTCATCTGCCGACGCTTCGATTGCATCAGCGAGCTTCCACAGGAGCTTTGAACGCTCCACCGGCGGCATGGCTGGCCACGGGCCGCTCTCAAAAGCGGTTCGGGCCGCACGCACGGCGCGATCGATGTCGCTCGCTCCGCCCGCTGCGGCCTTCGCGAATACCTTGCCTGTCGCCGGGTTGATGACGTCGATGGTCTTGCCCGCCTGCGGCTCGACCCATTCGTTGTTGATGAAGAGCCCGTGAGTCTGCGCCAGAAAGCGCGCGGTCTTTTCCTGCAGATCCGGCTTGAGCACTGCGTTCATGGCCAGCTCCTAAGGCTTGGTGTCCTGCAGTCGCACATGGGTCACGCCCTTGTCGTCCACATACTCGTGATTGTTCTCGCAGACATACTCGAGCATCTCGTAGTCCGGAATGCGCTTGTAGGCGAACGTGAAGGTCCACGGCTGCTGCAGCACGACCGGGTCCAACACGGTGATCTCATCGTGCAGAATGTCCGGCGCAGCGAGGTGAAAGCGCTCCGTGATCCGCATCTGATCGCTGTGGGGCATCTCGCTGTGCCCGAGAACACTGTCCTTGACGGCGATCGTGTCCACGACCAGGGTACCGCCTTCCCAGTGACCGACCGAATGCCCGTAGTATCCCGGGGCCGCCTCGCCCATCTTGAGCTGTGGCTTGTTGAGAAAGATGCGGCGCACCTGACTCATCGCCTCGGCGATGATCGTCACCTGGCCGCGGGTCTGCAGGATCTCGAGCGGGTATATCGCCGACATCATCTCCGGCATGCCATAGGGCAGACAGTCCGTCCCCGCGGCGGCGATCGGCTCGCCACGCTCATCGGAGGCGCGCTCGGCGGCGCGCCGCGCCTCATACGGTCCCGCGTACTGCGCCTTCAGCATCAGCTTCCCGGGAGCAGGCGGCACGAGCTTCGGATCCGGTGGCGTGCGAAAGCCGGGATACCGCGCCCACGTGCCTGTGATGTCCGGCTCGGCAGCCGGCTGTGCCGAGAGCGCTTGCGTCGAGGCGATGAGCATCGCAGCGCAGAGCAGAGTCTGGATTCTCATAAGCGCTCCTAGGAGCGAGGAAACACGCCGCCCGGCGGATTACCGTCACTCAGCACGCGGCCATCTGCGAGCGTCACCTGCTCGAGCATCCCGCCCGGCTCCCCGTTGCGCAGTGGATTGACCAGCAGTGTCACTTTGTCGCCGACCTTCACATCGTTGAACTTCCAGCCCACGCGCGTAAGGACGTTCGGGCTCGCGCACTCGACGGTGTAGCGCTTGGTCGCTCCGCCTTCGGTGACATCGAGCATGATGAAGACGTGCGGATTGGTCCAATCGAACTTCCCCACCGTTCCGGTGATCGTCACGCGATTGACGTGATCGAAGAGCGCGAAAGAGTGATGGGCAGAAACGAGGCTCGGCAGGACAAGTCCGGCGCTCGCGGCAAGACATGCGCCGAGCGCGCTGCGGACGCCGTTGAGAATGAGCATGCGGATACCCTTTCCTGAGCCCCACAGTGGGGGCTCTTATGGTACATGCAGTCGGTTGCGCAGTGCTTTTTTTGGGTTCAATCTGACTCGCCTTCCCAGACGCATCGCAGGAGCGCGCTATGAGCGATCCCAGTCCAGCGAACGAGGGCAATGCTTACGGCCGGCCAGCGCAGCACCCGAACGAGCTGCTCACACAGGTCGGTCCCGGGACGCCCTGCGGTGAGCTCATGCGGCGCTACTGGCATCCTGTCGGGCTGTCGCACAAGCTCACCGACCTTCCGCAGAAGGTGCGTGTCCTGGGTGAGGACCTCGTCCTGTTTCGCGACCGCTCGGGGCGTGCGGGCTTGCTTTATCCGCGCTGCATGCATCGCGGCGCTTCACTTTTCTACGGACGCGTGGAGGACCGTGGCATCCGCTGCTGCTATCACGGCTGGCTCTTTGATGTGCAGGGACGGTGCCTCGATCAGCCTTGCGAGCCGGATGGCGGACGGCATCGGGATAACGCGCGCCAGCCTTGGTATCCGGTGCAGGAACGCTACGGCTTCGTCTTTGCCTATCTCGGGCCGCCGGAGAAGACGCCGGTGCTTCCGCGCTACGACAATCTCGAGAGCCTCGCGCCCGGTGAGACGATCTGGTGCAGCCTCGGCGGCTTCGGCTCGACGGGTGATGACAGTCTCGAGGTCGTGCCCTACAGCTGGCTGCACATGAACGACAACGTCATGGATCCTTTCCACGTGCAGGTGCTGCACTCGACGTTCAGCGTCGTGCAGTTCGTACCGCAGTTCGCGCTCATGCCGAAGGTGGACTTCTTCTACGCCGACCACGGTGTCTGCTATTCCGCGGTTCGCACGCTCGATGACGGCCAGGAAGTCGACCGCATCTCCTCATGGCTCATGCCCAACATCATGAGCGTGCCCGATGTGACGCTGAAACCGGGCCATTCCGCGGGCATCTCCTGGGTCGTGCCGGTCGATGACTCCCATTATGTGCAGGCCATGGTCAGCAAGATCCCGGCGGGCATCACGTTCCGCGGCATGCTGCTCAACGGCAAAAGATGGGGTGAGATGACGGAGGCAGAGCATCAGCGCACGCCCGGAGACTACGAGGCACAGGCAGGTCAGGGACCCATCTCGCTGCATTCCGAGGAACATCTAGTGACGAGCGATCGGGGCATCATGATGCAGCGCCGCCTGCTGCTGCAGCAGATGGAGGTCATCGCAAAGGGCGGTGATCCGCTCGGCGTCGCGTTCGATTCGGGCAAGGCCCTGGTGAAAGTGCGCTCCGGCAACTTCTATCGTGCTGCGCAAGCCGCGGGGTGAGCGCGCCGCGAGCCTCAGCCCCAGCGTGAAGGCTCGCCGCCCGGAACGAAGGCCTCGCTCGGTTTGCCGCTCCTGCTGTAACCGAGCGCAGCTTTGACGGCGGGACGCTCGCGCATTCGGTTCAGGAACTGCATGAGCCGCGGTGTCTTCGCATCGCTCACCAACTCGGGCGCAAGATCGGGCAGCACCGTCAGCATCGAATAGGCATCGATATCCGCGATGGAATAGCTCGCCCCGGCGAGCCACGGTGCTTTTGCGAGCGCATCCTCCACCCGCTTCACGGGCATCCGCAACTGCTCGCGCGTGCGCGCCAGATACGGCTCCGAATAGCTGCCATCGATCAGCGCCACCCAGGCTGCGCGCCGCTCCTGTGGCTCGATGCGCTCGATCTGTGCGCGCAGCTGCGCCGCATCGAGCTGCCGCAGTGCGGGTAGCAGATACCTGGCGCAACCGAGCGCACTCACGCCCGGTCCGAGCTGCAAGCCCAGATACTGCCCCCAGGCTCGCGCGCGATAGTGCTCATAGGCATTGCCGGGCGATAGCTCAATACCAGGTAGCGCTTCGGCAATGTACTCGAGCATGAAGAACGAGCTCGAGATCACCGTGCCGTCATGCACCAGCAGCGGTCCTTCGCGCTCGAGTTGCAGTCCGGACTCGAGGTTGCGCGGAAAGTCCGCGGCAAACTGCTCGAAGCGCAGCGGTTCGAACGGATGACTCACGAATTGGGCCTGCTTCTCCGCGAGCGCAATCAGCGGCTTCAGTGAGAACGTGTTGGGCTCGGAGTGATAGAGCTCGAGCATGTCGACTTCCTCGCCTCAATTCGGCCGTTGCAGCATGGTGACGCGTGAGGCCATCTGCGTACGCCCCTTCGCCCACGTCGCCTTCGTGGCCGGCCGCTCATAGATCTTGCGCAGCCACTCCAGGATATGCGGTGTCTTCTGATCGTTGCAGCGCTCAGGCTGAGACAGCGGCAGAGCGTAGGCGAGGTTGAAGCCGTTGATGTCACCGAGTGAATAGCTCGGTCCGGCGATCCACGCGTGACGCGCGAGGTGCTGCTCGAGGATGTCGGTCGCGAACCAGACCCGTCGGCGTGACTCCGCAAGCTCTGCTTCACTGAACTCGTTGAACATCGCCTTGCGCCAGGCAACGCGCCGCGACTCAAGCGGAATGCGTTCGATCGCGGCCTCGAGCTCTGCGCGCTCTCGCTGGCGCACCGCAGGTCCGACGAAGACGCTCCAGCCGATCATGCTCAGCGAGGGGGCGAAGTAGGCATCGAAAAAGCGCATCCACCAGCGCATGCGCCAGCGCTGCTTGGGATCGCTCGGCCGCAGCGGCGGGCCGGGGAATGCCTCGTCCACGTATTCCATGATCGGGGTGGACTCGGTCAGGACCCGGTCGTCATGCACCAGCGCCGGTATGGTCCCGTCGGGATTGATCTTGAGGTACGAGGGCTGGTGCTGGTCGAACTGCAGAAGGTCGAGATAGTGGCTTTCGTAGGGCACACCCTTCTCGGCCAGGGCGAGCATTGGCTTGCCCGAGTTCGCATTCGGTTCCCAGTGATACAGCGTAAGCATAGGCGTACCCCGTCAGCCGCGACCGATGTATGGCATTTTCGTCGCCATGATCGTCATGAACTGAACGTTGGCCTCAAGGGGCAGCTGCGCCATCTGCAGCACGGCGTTGCCCACGAGCTCAACGTCCATGAAGGGCTCTGGCGCGCGGCCTGCCGCCTTCGCTGCCGCGATCAGACCGTCCGCAAGCTCCGTACGCGCATTGCCGATATCGATCTGGCCGCAGGCGATATCGTATTCCCGACCATCGAGCGAGGTGGACTTGGTGAGTCCGGTGATCGCGTGCTTGCTCGCGGTGTAGGGCGCGGAATGGGCGCGCGGGGCGTGCGCAGAGATCGATCCATTGTTAATGATGCGGCCACCACGCGGGCTCTGGCTCTTCATGATGCGAAACGCCTCCTGCGTACACAGAAAGGCGCCGGTGAGATTGGTTGCGATCACGGAAGTCCATTGCGCGACCGTCAGATCCTCGAGCGGAACTCCCGGTGCAGTGATGCCCGCGTTGTTGAAAAGCACATCGAGCCGCCCGAAAGCCGAATGTGTGCTGGCGAAAAGCTGGTGCACGGAGCCCGGGTCCGTCACGTCCGAGGTGATCACGAGCGCGTTCTTGCCGGCCGGCCCCGCAAGCGCAGCCGTCTGTCCCAGCGACTCGCCGTGCCGACCGGTGAGGACAACGCGAAACCCGTTTTTCAGAAGCGCAACCGAGGCCGCCCGTCCGATTCCACTGCCCGCGCCTGTGACGAGCGCAATTCTATCGTTCGTTGCCATGAGATCACCTCGCTGTTGCTACCTCGTACTCGGGCTTCGGCTCACCTCGCAGCCAATGATCGAACCAGCCGCCGATGTGCTGCAGACGCTCGACCCGATGCCATGGGCTGCCCGAGCGTGACAGCTCGTGCGTCTCGCCGGGGAACCGCACCATCACCGCCGGGATGTGCCGGAACTTCAGCGCGCGAAACATCTGATCTCCGCCCGCCTCAGGCGGCGTGCGGCTGTCGCTCTCTCCGAGCACGAACATCATGGGCGTGGTGACCTTGCGAATGTAGGTGATCGGCGAGCGTGCGGTGTAGTCGCTCGGATCCTCGAAGGGCGGTGCGCGGAACCAGTTGGGATTGAAGAGGGTGATGTCCGCGGTGTACCACCAGTCCGCCCAGCTTGCGATATCGCGCTGCGCGACCGCGGCGGCAAAGCGCGTCGTGTGGCCCACGACCCAGTTGGTCAGAAGCCCTCCACCACTGCCTCCCGTCACGCCCAGTTTCTTCACGTCCACGTAGCCGCGCTGGAGGACGGCATCCACGCCCGCCATCAGGTCGCGGTAGTCGTCGCCGGGATAGTGGTACTGGATGACGTTACCGAAGGCCTGGCCGTAGCTCGTACTGCCGCGTGGATTCGGATACAGCACGATGTAGCCGCGCGCCGCCATCCACTGGAACTCGTGATCGAACACCTGGCCGTACGCGCTGTGAGGTCCGCCGTGAATGTCGAGGATGAGCGGATACTTCTTCTGCGCATCGAAATCGGGCGGCTTCTGCAGCCAGGCCTGCACGCGCTTGCCGTCGAAACTGCGGTACCAGAACTCCTCCGGTGCCTTCAGATCAAGCTGCGCGAAGAGCTCGTCGTTGAAGTGCGTGAGCTCGAGCGGTCGAGCATTCGGCGCGCTCCGGCGCAGCACGAAAAGATCGCCGATTTTCGTGGGACTGGATGCCACATACACCAGAACGCCCGCATCGGCGCTTGCACGAAACGCGAGCACCGACTGTGCCTCCGCGATGATGTCGCTCTCGACCCCGCTCGTCGCGTTGAAGAAGGCCAGATTGGTACGCCCCTCACGCGAGTAGGACTCGATGATCGAAGTGCCATCGGCCGTCCACACCGGCGGGCTGTCGCCGCCGGCACGAGGCGCCGAGTTGTCGCCGGCCACGGGCGCGGCGACGTCCCAGTCGAACTGCGCCGTGAGGTTGCGGGGGCGCGCCTGCGGCGCGAGATCGAGGATCCACAGATCGGGCTGCGAGTACGAGCGCACCGGATGCGTCGACTGTGCCACGAAGGCAACGCGCTTGCCGTCCGGGCTTGGCGCAAAGGAGCGCGCATCGAGCTCGATCGACGCGAGCTTCTGCGGCTCGCCGCTCCGCAGCGTGAGAGCGTACAGATCCGTGCGTGGAGTCTCGTAGTACGGCTCCTCGACATGATCCGATGTGAAATACAGGTGCTCCCCGTCGGGCGCCCAGAAGACGTTGTCTTCGCTGAAGGGGCCATTCGTCAGCTGCCGCGGTTCGGCTTTCTGATCCGCACTGGGCGCGATCTGCACGATCCAGATGTGATCCGGATGCTTGGGGTCGAGATAGCCGGTGTCGTTGGATCGATAGACGGCTCGGGTGATGATGCGCACATCGCTCTCGCGCTCATTGGCCCCATGTCCCTTCGATGCATCCTTGGCCCGGTCTTGCTTGGCGATGTCATCGGAGTTGGTTCGGCTCAGGAAGGCGATCTTCGTGCCATCGGGCGACCAGACGGGCTTCGAGATGCCCTTCGGCAGATCGGTGAGCGCGAAAGGCTCGCCTTGCGCCGGCAGGATCCAGAGCTGTCCGGGCTGGGGCTTACCATCCTTTTCGCTCGCACGCACGAACGCGAGCGCGCGCCCATCGGGCGACCACCGGGGTGCGGCATCATGCTTGCCCTGCGTCAGCTCGTGAGGGGCCTCATTGCCCTGGAGCGACACGGTCCAGATGGACGTGTCGTAGTCCTCCCTCTTCTCGTTGGCGGTCACACGCACGAAGGCCACTTCATGCGCATCCGGTGAGATCTGCGGGTCACCGAGCCAGACGAAGCTGAAAAGATCGGTCTCGTTGATGTGACGGGTTTGTGCCGTGGCTGCAACGCAGTGCGCGGCAAGTCCGAGCCCGAGCGCCATCGCCGCGCACAGCGCGCGCAAACCCGCTTGCCTCTTCGCCTTATGCCGCATCGGGCAATTATAGGCAGTCACGGGCTTGCCGCGCGGCGGCGGCGATGAGATAGTTGCGATGTTAAATAACGCACGGCTGGGGAGATGGCCATGGCCCACATCGTCATCGAGCACTCGCGCAATCTGCGCGGCCGCCTTGATATCCAGAAGCTCGTACAGGCGCTGCACGCCGCCGCGCTTGCGTCGGGCATCTTTCCGATCGGCGGACTGCGCACGCGTGCCTATGAGACCGAGAGCTACTGCATTGCCGACGGGCACCCGGACAATGCCTTCGTGCACGTCTCGGTGCGCGTGGGACATGGTCGTGACATCCCGACCCGCCGTCGAGCCTGCGAGCAGATCTTCAATGCAGCATGCGTGGAGTTGGGCGAGCTGTTCGCCAGTACTCCGCTTGGGATCTCGGTGGAGATGCAGGAGCTCGACCCTGAATTGAGCTTCAAGAAGAACAATCTGCACGAGCTCGTGAAGGCCCGCCGCGAGCGGGCCGGGACACAGGCATGAGCACGCTCGCCGAGAACCTCAGGAAGGCCGAGCGACTGCTCGAGCGTTTCGGCAGCAGCACGCTCGGGCATTTCATTGCGGGGGAACACCAGTCGAGTCACGGTAAGGACATCCTCGAGAACCTCTCGCCGGTCGATGGGAGGGTGCTGTGCACCGTGGCGTCGGGCGATGAGTACGACGTCGATCGGGCAGCACAGGCGGCGCGTTCCGCGTTCTCGAGCTGGCGCACCCTGTCCGGGGCCGCGCGGCGCGCGATCCTGCACAAGGTTGCCGATCTCATCGAGGCGCGCGCCGAGGAAATCGCGCTCATCGAATGCATGGACACGGGACAGGCGCTGCGCTTCATGAGCAAGGCGGCCGAGCGAGGCGCCGAGAACTTTCGCTTCTTTGCCGACCGGGCGCCCGATGCGGCCGATGGACTGTCCTTACCCGCGGCCGAGCATCTCAACTACACGCTGCGTCAGCCGATCGGTCCCGTGGGAGTGATCACGCCCTGGAACACGCCCTTCATGTTCTCGACGTGGAAGATCGCGCCGGCCCTCGCCGCCGGGTGCACGATCGTCCACAAGCCTGCCGAGTGGAGCCCGCTGACGGCGATGCTGCTCGCGGAGATCATGACGGAAGCCGGCGTGCCCGCCGGAGTGGTGAATCTCGTGAACGGCATCGGGCGAGCAGCACCGGGACGCTGCTCACCGAACATCCCGCGATCCGCGCGACGGCCTTCATCGGTGAGTCGCGCACCGGCAGCCTCATCATGAGCCAGGGCGCGCCGACGCTGAAGCGCGTGCACCTCGAGCTCGGAGGCAAGAATCCGGTGATCGTCTTCGAGGATGCCGATCTCGAACGGGCGCTGGATGCGGTCGTGTTCATGATCTACAGCCTGAACGGCGAGCGCTGCACCTCATCGAGCCGCCTGTTGGTGCAGCGCTCGATCCACGATCGCTTCATCGAGCGCCTCGCCGAGCGGGTCGGCGCGCTTGAACGTCGGCCATCCGCTCGATCCGGCTACCGAGATCGGGCCGCTCGATCCATCAACGGCATCTCGACAAGGTGCTGAGTTATCTTCAAGATCGCGCGTGATGAGGGCGCGAGATCAGCGCTGCGGCGGCGGTCGTGCGCAGCATGCTGGGCTCCGGCTACTACGTGGAGCCGACTCTGCTCACCGGCGCGCGCAGCCGACATGCGCATCGCCCGCGAGGAGATCTTCGGACCCGTGCTGACGGTGCTGCCGTTCGAGGACGAGGCCGAGGCGCTGCACATCGCCAACGATACGCCTTATGGGCTGGCCGCCTATATCTGGACCGCGACTCCGGTCGGGCGCTGCGCATGGCGCACGCCGTCGAGGCCGGCATGGTCTGGGTCAACTCGGAGAACAACCGTCATCTGCCCACGCCATTCGGCGGCATGAAGGCAAGCGGCATTGGCCGCGACGGCGGCGACTACAGCTTCGACTTCTACATGGAGACGAAGAACATCTGCATCGCGCACGGCACGCATCGCGTGCCGAAGCTGGGCGCCTGATTCGGGCGCGGTGCGCCGGGCCTCGACGGAGGTGTCATGAGCATGCAGCTCGACCAGTTGAAAGGCTCCATTCCGCCGCTGGTGACGCCGTTTCGTAACGGCGAGGTGGACTACGACGCCTACGCCGCCTGGTTGCGTTTCAGATCAGAAACGGCATCGCACGGTATTCTCGTCAATGGCACGACGGCGGAGCCCTCGACTCTGTGGTCGAGGAGCGCAATCGGCTGGTGGATGTGGCGGTCGAGGTGGCGGCAAGAAGTGTCCCCGTCGTCGCCGCGACCGGCTCGCAGTCCCTGGCGGAGACGCTGCGACTTACGGAGCACGCCGCTAAGCCGCGGCGTTGATGCGCTGCTCATGGTCACGCCGTACTACATCCGGCCGCCGCAGCGTGGGCTCATCGCGTATTACCTCGAATGGCCTCGCTCACGAATCTGCCCTGGATGGTCTATCACATTCCGGGACGCGCGGCCGTCAACGTCACCATCGACACTCTCAAGGAGCTGCGCAGCCGCTCACCCAGCTTCGTCGGAATGAAGCAGGCGGTGAACGACCTCGGCTCTGGTCTCCGAGTGCTCACGCCCATCTCGGCACGGACTTTCGGGTCTTCGTGGGCCTGGAGGAGCTCAGCTTTCCGATGATGGCGGTGGGCGCCTGCGGACTGATGAATGCGGTCGGCAATCTGCAGCCGCGCATTCTGGCCGATCTGTGCGAAGCCGTTTGGCGCAACGATCTGTCAGGCGCTCAGGCGCTGCATCACCGGCTCTTCGAGATCAATCAGGCCGTGTTCTTCGATACCAACCCGATCCCGATCAAGTACATGATGAAGCGGCTCGGGATCCTGCTGCGCAATGAGCATCGGCTGCCGATGGTCCCCGCGACGCCCGAGCTCGAGCGCCGCCTCGACCGGAGTGCTCGAGCGAGCCGGGCTCCTCAAGGAGAGCGCTGCTTGAAGTGGCTCAACTTCGCCGTCCGCAGGGCGCACCTCCTTCGGGGTCGTGAGCGACGGCGGGATCATGGATGTGAGGTCGCGGCTCGATACGCAGGCAGTGGATCTTCTCTCCCTGATCCGCTCGCCCGATCTCGAGGCGGCCCGCGCCCTGGCCCAAGCACCCTGCGTGGACTATCGGCTGGAGGATGTGCGCATTCTTTCTCCCGCCGGACGGCACACGCGTTACTTCTGCATCGGCGTCAACTATCCCGAGCGCAACGAGGAATACAAAGACGGCAGCGAGCGACCCCGATACCCGAGCATCTTCATGCGCAGCCACACCTCGCTCGTCGCGCACGAGGAGCCCATCGTGCGACCGCGCGAGTCCGAGCAGCTCGACTATGAGGGCGAGATCGTGATCGTCCTCGGTACCGGGGGGCGTCGCATCGCTGAATCGGACGCGCTTGAAGCATGTGTTCGGCTACAGCTGCGCCAACGAGGGCACGGTCCGCGACTGGCTGCGCCACGCCAAGTTCAATGTGACGCCGGGCAAGAATTTCGATCACTCGGGCTCGATCGGGCCGTGGGTCACCTCGGCGGACGAGCTCGGCGAGAGAGCGCTGCGGGTCACCACACGGGTGAACGGCGAGACGCGTCAGGATGACACCAGCGATCGGATGCTCTTTCCGATGTCCTTATCTCATCGCATACCTGTCGAGATTCTGCACACTCGAGCCCGGCGATGTGATTCTCTCGGGTACGCCCAGCGGGCGCGGGTGCGCGCTTTGATCCACCGCGCTATCTGCGCCCGGGCGATGTGGTGGAGGTCGAGGTTTCCGGTGTCGGCACGTTGCGCAACCGAGTGGTCGATGACACAAGCCTAAGCCGGCCATGCGCGCGTTTGCGGATTCGCTGCCGATGACCTTGCTGCGCGCTCGAGAGGCCGTGATGCGCCGCTTCCGGCCCGGGCTGCGCGCTCACGGTGTGACGGAGCAGCAGTGGCGCATCCTGCGCGCTCTGGCGGGTCAGACGCCGCTCGAAGTGAGCGCGCTCGCAGCGCGCACGTGTCTTCTGCTCCCGAGCGTGTCGCGCATTCTTCCGGATCTCGAGACGCGCGGCCTCATCAGCCGTGCCACCGTCGAGACTGATTTGCGGCGCAGTGTGGTGACGTTGACGGCCGCCGGCTTGAAGCTGATCTCGGCGCACGCGCCGCAGTCGGAGGCAATCTACCGTGCCATCGAGCAACGCTTTGGCGCGCAGCGCCTGGATGAGCTTTTTCGTCTGCTGCGCGAGCTCGAACAGACGGTGAGTGAGGTATGAGTCTCTATCACATGCAGAAGCTGCTCTATCAGCTCAATCGCGACCCGAGCGTGCGCAAGCGGTACCAGGAGGACTTCGAGAGCCTGCTCGGTGAATACGAGCTCGACGCGGAGGAGCTGCGCGCCATTCGCGAGCCGGACATCGGGCTGCTCTACGTGATGGGCGTCAACGGCCAGATTCTGATGCACTATGCGGCGCTGCGTGGTTTCGAGTGGGATGCCTACATCGAGGCGATGCGGGCCGGCGAGCGGCGCTACGGTCCGGTTCGCACTGGACTGTACGTGCGCGCAGGTGAGGATCCATGAGTCTCGTGTTCGCCGGCGTATGCAGCCATGCGCCGGGCATCACCGGCCGAGCCGAGCGCGCCGATCCCGCGTTACGCGAGCCTTTCTATGCGAGCTTCGATCGCATGCGACGTGCGCTCGAGGCCTCGCGTCCCGATGCCCTGGTCGTCGTCGGCGCGGAGCATTTCGCGAACTTCTTCATGAACAACATGCCGGCCCTTTGTGTGGGGATGGCCGCGGGCTACGAGGGGCCGATCGAGGACGAGCAGTGGCTGCGGATCAAACGCACCCGGGTGCCCGGCGCGCCGGAGCTGTCACGGCAGCTCATCACACAGATGATGGAGGACGTCGACCTCGCCTATGCCGAGGAGTGGAAGTTCGATCACGGCATCATGGTCCCGCTCAACTTTCTGACACCGCGCTACGATCTTCCGATCATTCCCATCAACATCAACTGCCAGGGTCCGCCCCTGATACCGCTCAAGCGTTGCTGGACGCTTGGCCGCGCCCTGCGCCGTGCATGCGATCGCGCCCCCGAGCGCATCGCGCTCATCGGCACGGGTGGAATCTCGCACTGGCCCGCAACCCCCGACTCCGGAAAGATCAACGAAAAATGGGATCGCGACTTCCTGGAGAAATTTCTCGACAACCGCCGCGATGAGTTGCTTGCCTACACCGATGAGGCGACGCATCGCGAGGCGGGGCAAGGGGGCTTCGAGATTCGCACCTTCATCGCGGTTGCCGGCGCCACGGAAGGCAGCAAGGGCAAGCTGTGGTTCTACGCACCCATTCCGATCTTTGCAGTCGGCTGTACGGTCGCGGTCATCGACATCGTGCCCCTTACCGCATGAGCTCGAGCGGCTGCGGTAGCGTACGCAAGAGCTCCTGACTGAACTCAGCGTCGATGTGAAAGAACGCCATGCGCGCGAGCTTGTCGGAGCGATTCTCCCAGGCATGATTCGTGCCTCGTTGAACCACCACATCACTCTGACGCAGGGTCACCTCGCTGTCCTCGAGGATGAGCACGACCTCTCCGGTAATGACCAGGGCGTAATCGAGCGTCTTGGTGCGGTGCATGACCGTGCGCTTGCCGCCCGCGTGCGGCGGATAGATGTCGATGATGCGCAGCAGGTGCCCGGTCACCGGCATGAGCGTGAACGTGCGCTCGTTGGGCTCGCTTGCCACCTGTGAGTTGAGGCGCGGGACGGCTGCCGCGTCGGACCAGATCTCGATGAAATCGGCCCCGATATCGCGACCGTGCATCCGGTGGTGCTGCGGCGGTGCCCCATCCAAGACGATGACCGACTTGCCGCTCGCATCATGCCCCGTGACCACTCGTCTTGCGGACTGCGCCATGCGTCTGTCTCCTCATCAATACGCCGTCTCGAGAATGGCACGCGCGTCGGCCTGGCTCACTTTCTTGGGATTCTTGCCGACGTTGGCGTTGCCGACGGCCAACTCAACGATGACATCGAGATCCTCGCGCGTCACACCACATTGGGAGAGCTGCGCCGGCAATCCGATGCGCGCGCGCAGCGCATCGACCGCTGCGGCCGCATCCCCGTCGCTGCGCCCGAAGGCGGCCGCGAGGCGCTCGGTGACTGCGCCGACCACATCGGCGTTGAAGCGGATCGCATGTGCAAGAATCACCGCGTTCGCCAGGCCGTGCGCGATGCCCGTGCGGCCGCCGACGAGCTGCGAAAGTCCGTGATGCACACCCATCGAGGCGTTCTGCAGAGCGCGCCCGCCGAGCATCGCACCGGCGAGCATCTCACTACGCGCCTCGAGGTCGCCGGGTCGCTCACAGACCGCGGGGAGCCATCGATAGATGCGAGCCGCACCCGCAAGCGCGACGGCTTCCGCCTCGACCGTGCGCGCCGGCGACCATGCCGCCTCGACGCAGTGCGCGAGTGCGTTCATGCCGGTCTCCGCGCTCGCTCGCGGCGGCAGATCGAGCGTGACCTGCGGGTCGTACAGCACGGCGGCCGGCGCAGTGGTCGCAGACCCTGCGCCTGCTTTACGCCGCGCTGCCTCGTCGGTCATGCCGAAATGCGCCGTCACCTCCGCACCCGAGTATGCGGTCGGGATGGCGATGTGCGGCACGGCAGGCCTGTCGAAGCATGACGTGCCGAGCGCGCCCCGCTCCTGCTCGATGAAGTAACAGACGGCCTTGCCGAGATCGGCACTCGAGCCGCCGCCGTAGCTGACGATCGCATCGATGCGCTCGCGGCGCGCGAGCTCAAGCGCCGCTTGAACACTGCTTTCGGGTACGTGCGATCGCACGCCATCGAACACCGCGACGAGCACTGCACCGAGACTGTCAGCAACCCGCTGTCCGTTTTCCGAGGTCCGGCGCCGCTGCGTGGTCACCAGCAGCACACGTGTTGCCTTAAGCGCGCGCAGGAATCCGCCGGATTCGGTGCAGCAGCCCACGCCGAAGCGCAGCTGCTGTGCGTAGCCGACGTGCGTGAAGCGCATGGCGAAAGGCTAGCACTTCAGCTGCGTTTTGACTCGGTTTCTGCCGCGAACCATACTCATGTCGGTGCGCGTGCGCAGCAAATGGCCGCGCCTGTAAAGGAGCCCTCATGGTTCTTGCGACGACCCCCAGCGAACGGGTGGTACTGGATTTCTTTCGAGCGCTGAGTACGGGCGAGCTCGAGCGCGTGCGCCCGATGCTGCACGAGGAGGCAACCTGGACGGTGCAGGTGAAGGATGTGCCAGGCGCGGGCGTGCACCGCGGACGCAAGGGCATCATCGATGACTTCCTGGCCCCGGTGCGCGGACTGTTCGAGCCGGGCGACCCGAAGGTCGAGATCGATAACATCGTCTCGCGCGGCTCGCTGGTCGCGGTCGAGACGCGGGGCCTGGGGCGCCTGCGCAACGGCAAGACCTACAGCAACCTTTATTCATGGTGGGTCGAGGTGAAGGACGGCAAGATCTTCGCCCTGCGCGAGTACATGGACAGCCACTACATCACGACGCTTGTGGATTGAAGGAATGTCCGAGCCTTTCCTGCCTCCAGAGCACCTCGGCCTGATCGGGCTCGGCAACATGGGCGGCCCGATGGGCCTGCGCCTCGCGCGCGCAGGCTATCGTCTGATCATCGCCGATACCTCGGAGGAGGCGATCACGCGCTTCCTGAGTGAGGCGCGAGGCGAGCGCGCAGCATCCTTGCGCGAGCTCGGCGCCGCCTGTCGCATCCTCATCACGATGCTTCCCGATGGCAACGCGGTGCGCAAAGTCCTGTTGGGCCCAGCCGGCGTAGCCGCTGGACTCGGCGCCGGTTCGGTCGTGATCGACATGAGCTCCTCCTCGCCCGTCGGCACCCGTGAGCTGAGTGGCGAGCTCGAGGCCCGCGCCATCACGCTCATTGACGCGCCGGTCTCCGGCGGCGTGCGCAAAGCCGTGGACGGCACGCTCGCGATTATGGCGGGCGGTGATGCCGCGACGGTCGAACGCTGCCGCCCGCTGCTTGAAGTGCTGGGACGCGCGTTCCTGACGGGTGCGGCCGGCAGCGGTCATGCCATGAAGTCGCTGAACAACTACCTGTCCGCCGCGAATCTCGCGGTTGCGGCCGAGGCCATGCTCGCGGGCGAGCGCTTCGGCCTCGACCCGGCGGTGATGGTCTCGATCCTCAATGCCTCGACGGGCCGCAACAGCGCAACCGAGCACAAATACCCGAGCTTCGTATTGCCCCGCAATTTCGGCTCGGGGTTCTCACTGGGTCTGATGGCGAAAGATCTGCGACTTGCGCTCGAGCTGGCTCGCGCGACCGGCGCACCGTCCACTTTGCTGTCCGAATGTGCGCGCCTTTGGTCGCAGGCAGAGAATGAGCTCGGCTTTCGCGCCGACAACACTGAGATCGTGAAGTATCTCGAAACCCACGGCGGACGGTCCGGCGAGAAATGACCGAACCGCGCTCGCCAGCCGATGCCCCGCAGCCTTTCGAGGTCTATGCGGTGCGGTACGCGACCGTCGCTCGCCGCGCCGCGGAGAACTTCATCGGCGGCGACCCGCACGAGGCGGCGACACGGATGGACTATTTCGTGTGGCTCGCGCGCCGGCCGGGGCGCACGATCGTCATCGACACGGGCTTCAATGAGGCGGCCGCGCGGCGCCGCAAGCGCGATTTTCTGCGCTCTCCGCTCGAGGGTCTGCGGCTGCTCGGAGTCGATGGCGCGACCGTGGAGGATGTGATCATCACGCACCTTCATTACGACCACGTCGGCAACTTCGACCTCTTTCCGTCGGCGCGCTTTCACCTTCAGGACCGCGAGATGGCTTACGCCACGGGACGCTATATGGCGACCGAATTCTTCGCCGCGGCCTACGAGCCGGACGAGATCGTCGCGATGGTGCGCAACGTGTTCGCAGGCCGCGTACGCTTTCATGACGGCGATGCGCAGGTCGCACCCGGACTCACGCTTCACCATGTCGGCGGCCACACGCGCGGTCTGCAGGTGGTGCGCATCTGGACGCGGCGCGGCTGGCTCGTGCTCGCCTCGGATGCGACACACTATCTTGCGAACATGAACGAGCGGCGGCCATTCCCGATCGTCGCCGAGGTCACCGCCATGGTGGACGGCTGGCAGCGCCTGCACGAGCTCGCAGACAGTGCCGAGCACATCATTCCCGGACACGACCCCGAGGTGATGCAGCGCTATCGCGCGCCGAGTGCGGCGCTCGAAGGCATCGCCGTGCGCCTGGATGCCGATCCGGCGAGGGCCACATGAGCGCGCGGCTCGAGGACCGCGGCCTGAATCCGCCGAAGGGCTTCAGACGCTGCGAATATCTCGTGAATGGCATCAAGACCGTGGTGCACGTCGCCGGTCAGGGTCGACCGGTGGTCTACTTTCATGGTGCCGGCAACTGGACCGGGCTCGACTTCGCGCGCCCTTGGATCGAGCGCTTCAAGGTCATCGCGCCGACGCATCCCGGCTGGGGCGAGTCGGGCGATGATCCGCAGATGGACAGCATCCACGAGTACGTGCTGCACTATCTGGATCTCTTCGATCAGCTGAAGCTGTCACCGTTCGATCTCGTCGGTTTCTCACTCGGCGGATGGCTCGCAGCCGAATTCGCGGTGCTGCATCCACGGCGGGTGCGCAAGCTCGTGCTGGTCGCTCCGGCCGGGCTGCCCGATCCGGAGCACCCCGGACCGCCGCTGGGCTCGTGGAGCCTCGAGGAGATGTACTCGTATCTCGTCAACGACATGGAGACATTGCGCCCGTATCTGCCGCGCGATGCCGCCGAGACGGCCGCGCACACCGCCGAGATCGAGCGCTCGATCGCCTCCGCCAGGCGAGTCGCGCCGAACGGACCCTTTGATCCCAGGCTCGAACGCTGGCTGCATCGCCTCAACATGCCGACGCTGCTCGTGTGGTCAAAGGCGGACCGTCTGGTGCCGGTGGAGCGCGCTCAAAAATGGATGAGCCTGCTGCCGAATGCTCAGCTCGCGCTGTTCGAGAACGCGGGACATCTGGTGCTCGATGAGCTGGAGGAAGCGCGCGACTGCGTCGCCCGGTTCCTCGCCTGACGCGCCCACGCAAACTCCATGAAACTCTTCTCACCCGACAACAGCGAGCTCATGCGCATCGATTCACTCGAGCGTGATGGCAACCGGCTCGTGATTCGGGGCAAGGTATTCGGGGCGATGCCGCTCACGGCGCAACTGCGGCCGGAAGAAGCGCGCGCCGCGCTCAAGCTTCTGAACTTCAGGCTGGCGCTATTCCTTCTGACTTTGCCATTTCGGCGCAAAGCCTGACGGAGCGGCACTCGCCACGCTCACCCGGCGCATGCGCGAGCCCATCGATGGCGTGATCGTCTGCGGCGCGGGGCCGGTCGGCCTCATCACCGCGCTCAAGCTCGCGCGCGCGGGTATCCGAGTCGTGGTGCTCGATGCGGCCGCACACATCAGCGAGGAGCCCCGAGCCGTCGTCTATCACTCTCCCGTCGTGGAACGGCTCGACGCACTCGGGCTGCTCGAGGATCTGCGCGCCGTCGGTGTGCTCAAACACACCTATCATTATTGGACGTTGGAACATGAGCTGATCGCCATGCTCGACATGGCCGTGATCCGCCGCGAGGACACCACCTACCCCTTCAACCTGCATCTCGGTCAGCCGACCCTCGCCGCCATCATCCTGCGCCACCTGCTGCGCATTCCTGGAACCGAGGTCCGCTGGCGCCATGAGCTGACCGCGATCACGCAGGACGACAAGCAGGTGACGCTCAGCGTCGCGACCCCGAACGGGGTCGAGCAAGTGCGCACCGCTTGGCTGGTCGGAGCCGATGGCACGCACAGCGGCGTGCGGCGCGCGCTTGGTCTCAAGCTCGAAGGGGTGAGCTGGCCTGAGTGGTTCGTCGCGACCAATGTCCGCTTCGATTTCGCAGCGCATGGCTTCGGGCAGTCGAACATCGTATTCGACGCGGATCACTGGGCGGTCATTCCCCAGATCGATCAAAGCGGCCTCTGGCGGTGCACCTATCGCGAAGAGCCGGGGATGGCGGAAGAAGAGGTCCGCCGACGATTGCCCGACCGGTACGCTTTATTCGCGCCCGGACTCGCGGCTCAGGCGCCCGAAGCCGTCTCGCCCTACCGCGTCCACAATCGGTGCGCCGAGCGTTTTCGAGTCGGCCGCGTGCTCCTCGCGGGGGATGCGGCTCATGTCGTCAACCCCGTTGGCGGGCTTGGCCTCACGGGCGGCCTGCTCGATGCCTTCTGGCTTGCGGATGCGCTCGCGGCGGTCATTTCCGGGAAGCACGACGAGGCCGTGCTCGAAGCCTATGCGCAGGAGCGTCGCCGCGTATTCCAGGAGGTCACCTCACCCATGGCGCAGGAGAACCGGCGCCGGATCGGCGAGCGCGATCCCGAGCGGCGCAGGGCGGACCGGGAGCGGCTGAGACGGCTTGGCGCGGATCCGAAACTCGCTCGCGAGGCGCTGCTCTCGGTGTTCCGGCTCGTCGGAGACGACCCGCTGCGGCTTCATTTGGCCCACCGATGAAGGGCGTGGGGCGCACGCAACAGCGGACATTGCACCGCCACGACCACTACGCAGTCATCATCTGATTGACACGCCTTAGCGGGCGACTATAGTCTTCGCGCAACATCAATTGTGCTGTTCCGAGAAGTAGTGTTGCGCCTGCACCACGATTCTGAAGAGAAAAAGAAGATCGACGACGACGTGACATAGGGGTTGCACCTTCACGCCAGGGTGTCATCGGCTGGCGGACCATTTGCGACAGTTTCGTTTGCGAGGGGGAATGCAGATGAGCGATTCGCGTGATCATTCGTCATCGCGTGTTGGACGCCGCCGAAGCCGTACGCTCGGAATGGCAGGGGCGGCCAGCTCGGCCGTGTTCCTGATCTCCGCCGGGCCCACGTTCGCGCAGAACGCACAGACGACGCCCGCTCCCGCGGCGGCATCGAGCGGCGATGTCCTGCAGGAGGTCATCGTCACCGCACAGTTCCGCAATGAGAACGTGCAATCGACCCCGCTCGCCATCACGGCCGTCAGTGCGGCTGATCTCGCCTCGCGCGGCCAAACGAGCATCACGCAGCTCACCCAGGATGTTCCGAGCGTCTCGTTGAGCTCGCAGGTGGGCGCATTCGGACCCTCGATTGCGGCCTTCATCCGCGGCATCGGCCAGGCGATCTCGATCCCGCCCTCGAGCCGGGCGTCGGCATCTACATCGATGATGTCTACTTCGGCACGTTGACCGGCTCGGTGCTGGATCTGCTCGATCTGGATCGCGTCGAGGTGCTGCGCGGTCCTCAGGGCACCCTGGAGGGCATGAACTCCGAGGGCGGTTCGGTCAAGCTTTTCTCCAAGCGACCCGATGCGACCGAAAGCACCACGTTCGATCTTCTGGGTGGCAGCCGTAATCACGTCGAGCTGCGCGCGTCGACGAATTTCGCGATCACGGACGATCTGTTCGTGCGCATCAGCGGCGTCGGCAACCATCAGGACGGATACGTCACCCGCTATGACTTCGGCTGTTCCAATCCCAGCTTCACCGCAACTGACATCAACGGCGTGACCGGCACCTACTCGGTACTCCCCGGATTTCTCGCACAGACGACCAACTGCAAGCTCGGCGAGCTCGGGGGCATCGGCTATGCGGGCGGTCGTATCGCGGTGCGCTATGTCCCCAGCGACAACCTTGAATTCAATTTGATCGGCGATCTGACCAACACGAATCAGGAAGCGCCGGCCGAGACGCTCGCCTATGCCGGTCCGGGGCCGCTCGCCCTTCCCGTCGCCAACTCATCAGCAGCCGCTGTGAACTCGCCGACGCTCGCGGTCGTCACGACCAACGGGCATCTGTTGCCCTACGACACGACGAGAGTTCCGGCGTTGATGCCGGGGAACTTCTACGCAAGCTATGCGTCTTTCTGTCTTCCGGCAGTCGCCAATCCGATCCCGTTCACGATTCCGGGACTGGGGAATAACCAGAACAATCCGCCGTTCTGCGTCGACCCGCACCAGACCATCGAGAACTGGGGCCTCTCGCTGACTACGGACTGGAAGCTCGCGGACGATCTGTCCGTCAAGAACATCCTCTCGGACCGCGGCTACACCGCAACCTGGGTCCATGACAACAGCGAATCGATCTGGCCCATGGATCTTGGCGCCGAGTCGATGGAGCACCACCAGTTCAGCGAGGAGCTGCGCATCTCGGGCGACTGGAACAAATTCCTCGATTACACGGTCGGTGGCTACTACTTCCGCGAGTTGACCGTGTACTTCGGACACGAAGATCTTTGGTATGCGATCCCGGCGTTTCCGGGAATTCTCAACTTCTACCAGAACGACCCGGTCGAGGCCCATGACAAGGCGGGCTTCCTGAATACGGAGTTTCATCTCACGCCGAAATTCGATGCCATCTTCGGCGCTCGGTATACGGCACAGGACAAGACCTACAACTATGTCCGCCTGAATCCGGAAGGCGGATTGGGCGGCTCGGCGACTCTTGTGAGCCCGCTGAACGGGGTGTCTTCGTTCTACGAGGCGACGCGCTGGGACTGGCGCGCGAACCTCGCCTACCACCTCACCGACCAGATCATGACATACGCGCAGTACTCCACCGGCTTCAAGGGTGGCGGTGTTGATCCACGTCCGTTCTACATCGCGCAGGCCATCCAGTTCCGACCCGAAACACTGTCCACGTTCGAGCTCGGCTTGAAGACGAGCTGGTTCGACAACCATGTGTTCGCGAACGTCGACGCGTACTTCTCGCAGTACCGGAACGTGCAGCTTACGCTCACCAACTGCAGCGAGATCCCCTCCATCGCCGCAGCGAGCGCGGCAGCCGGCATCAACTTCGGCTCCCCCTGTGCGCTGCCGTACAACGCGGGCGCAGCCCATCAGAAGGGCGTGGAGTTCGAGAACAAGGTCCGCTTCGGCGGCTTCCAGGCCGATGCTCAGCTGAGCTGGCTCGAGTTCAATTTCGTGAGCGTTGACCCGGCCACTGGCATCACCCTGAGCGATGTGCCCCCCTGGACGCCAAAATGGTCCGGCGGTGGCGGCGTTCAGTACACGGTGCCCGTCGACGGATATCGGCTCGGTCACCGCTCGCATCGACGGAGCGACCCGCAGCGGCATTTTCACCGCGGCGGTGAATGATCCGTACAACCACATTGGCGGCTATACCACTTATAACGCCCATCTGACCTGGGCTTCCTCCAAGGCGAACTGGCAGGCGATCATTCAAGTGCTCAACCTCACCGGTAAGAAGTACTACATGAACGTCTTCGACCTCGTGACCGCCGGACAGGGCACCGAGGGTGCCAACCCCGGACCGCCGCTGGAAATCGATCTCCAGATCAAACACACCATGTAAGCAGTGCGAGGCGAGCCTCTCAGGCGTCATCCACGCCGGCGGGTTCGCCTCGCACCTTTCCTTCTTCTCGGATTGGCGCAGATCGCGGCCGCGCAGCCCTGCGCGCCGCGCGATGGCCTGAGCTTCATCTGCGGTCCAGTCGGCAGCGAGGACCTGGCGCAGCTCCCCGGAGCCAGATGGCTCATCGCAAGCGGCCTGAATCTCGGCACGCCGGCGCATCTTTATCTGATCGACACGAAGCGCAAGCGATCCTCGATCCTGTTTCCCTCCGCACGAAGCCTGATCAGGCCCGAGCGCAACTCCGGATCTCATTGCCCGGGGCCGCCCGATCTCGAGCGCATGTCCACCGACGGACTGGGGCTGCGCGCAGGCCGCGATGGCCGGCACACGCTGTACGCTGCCAATCACGGCGATCGAAGAGCCATCGAGATCTTCCGCATCGATACCCGGGGCGAGAAGCCGATGGCGACCTGGGTCGATTGCGCGATGTTGCCATCGGATACGTTGCCAAACTCGGTCGCGCCGCTGCCTGATGGCGGAATTCTCGTCACCTCCTTCTACGACCCGAATGACAAAGCTGCGTGGACGCGCATGGCGCATGGCGAGCGTACCGGCCGCATCCTGCGATGGGATGCGCGCGCGGGGTTTCGCTCCGTCTCAAACAGCGAGATGTCGGGTGCCAATGGGCTCGAGGTGAGCGCAGACGGACACTTTGTCTACGCGAGCGCCTGGGGCGCGCGCAAGCTCGTCATCCTCTCGCTCAAGGATCACAGTCGGCGCGAGATCGAGCTTGATTTCATGCCCGACAACATCCACCGCCTCGATGATGGCTCACTGCTCGTGGCGGGTCAGCGTACCGAGGTCCAGAGGATCGAAGCCTGCGATGGCGGTGCGTGTCCGCAGCCCTGGACGATCGTCGAGATCGACCCGCACAGCGGATCCGTTCGGCCTCTGCTCAGCCGCGCAGGCTCGGCCGAGGTGAACTATGCGTGTGGCGCGGTTCGCCTCGGCGAGATGCTCTATTTCACGGCGCGCGGGCCCCGCGCGGTCGCCTACGTAGACACGCGTCAGCTACCCTCACTGCAATAGGTTTGATGCGATCGCGTCGAGCACCCTGCGCACCTGGAGCTCGGTGCTCGCGTTTCCATCGAGCACCAGGGCGCGCTCATCCTGCTGCGGCGGCTCGAGCGCTTGCAGCTGGCCGTCGACGAGCGTGGGTGGCATGAAGTGCTCACGCCTGTGCGCGAGCCGCGCCAGCAGATGCGCGCGATCCACGCTCGGCAGCACGAATGCCACCTCGCCCGCGCGCGCGCGAATCCGGTCCCGATAGTCACGCTTCAAGGCCGAGCAGGCGACGACGACGCCGTCGGCGCCTGCTGCGTGGATCGCAGCGCCGACATTCTCGAGGAAGGGCCAGCGATCCTCATCCGTGAGCGGCACACCGGATGACATCTTCGCGATGTTTTGAGGCGGGTGCAGCGTGTCGCCCTCGATGAATCGCCAACGCAGTGCAGCCGCCAGAGCGCGCCCGAGGGTCGACTTGCCGCAACCGCTCGCGCCCATCACGACGATCGCACGGATCACCGCGGACGCTGCGCGCCGAGGTCGAAGAGCTGCACGTAGGCGGCACTATCGGCGGCGCCGAGACCGCCCGCCACGAGCATGCGATGCAGCTCGGCGACGAGCCCGGTCAGCGGCAGCGCGATGCGCCGATCCAGTGCCGCGGCCTGTACTGTCTCCAGATCCTTCAGCATGTTGTCGATGCGGCCGGTCGGTGAGAAATCCCGACGCGCCATCTTCGCCATGAACTCCTGCAGGATGCGCGAGTCGGCGCGGCCTCCAGCCAGCGCGGCAGGAATACGCGTGGCATCCACTCCGAGCTGCTCCGCAAACCGGGTCGCTTCGGCCACCGCGATGAACGTGCTGGCGCACAGAATCTGATTGACCAGCTTCACCGTCTGGCCGGCTCCGACCTCGCCCAGATGGGTCATCTGATTGGACAGCCTGGACAGAACGCAGCGGGCGCGCGCGATGTCAGCCTCGCGTCCGCCCAGCATGAGCGTCAGGGCTCCGCGCGCGACGGCCGGTACGCCGCCGGACAGCGGCGCATCGACCCACCCCATGCCCGTAGCCTGGATGAGCCGCGCGGCCAGGGTCCGCGTCGCCGCCGGATCGATGCTCGACATGTCGATGAGCAATTTGCTCGAGTCCGCCGCTGCTGCGATGCCCTCCTTGCCGAAAACCGCGCTCTCCACGATCGGCGCCGTATTGAGACTCAAGATCACGAAGTCTGCGCTTGAGGTCGCCTCACGCGCGGAGACGGCCACCTGCGCGCCCTGCTCTGCGAGTCCGGCCGTTCTTTCGCGGCGCACGTCATAGACCTGCACAGGTACACCGGTATCGATGAGACGGCGCGCAATCGCCGCGCCCATCACTCCCACTCCGACGACTGCGACTCTCATTCGGCGAGTGCGAGGTGCAGCTTGACGACTTTTGAGCGATCGCCCGCAAGCTCAAGCGCCGCGGCGGCTTTCGCAAGCGGATACGTACCCGACAGAATGGGCGCGACGTTGATGGCCCCGTTCACGATCAATGCCACCGCCTGTCGGAACTCATCGTTCGAGCGAAAGGCTCCGACCAGCTCGATCTCACGGGACTGCAGCACATTCACCGCAACGGCAGCCGTGCCGGCAGGCATCATCCCGACCTGCACGATGCGCCCGCCTCGACGCATGGCGCGGAAGATCGACTCGAGGGCCGCCGGCGAGCCCGACGCCTCGAACGCCGCCTCGAAGTAACCCCCGTCGGCCTCGAAGGCCGTGAGCCCGTCTGCCCGGCTCGCAACGTTGACCGTCGTGGATGCGCCCATTTGTCCGCGCGCGATCGCAAGCGGAGCATCGGCCACGTCGGTCGAGACCACATCGCTCGCGCCGGCGAAGCGCGCTGCCCGCGCGATGAGAAGCCCGATCGGACCCGAGCCGGTCACGAGTACGCGCTTGCCCATGAGGCTGCCTGCACGCGCGAGCGCATGCAGCGCAACCGACAGCGGCTCGGCCACGGACAGCTTGAGCAGATCCGTGCCCTCGGGTACGGGAACGATCTGGTCCTGGCGCAACACCAGATGCTGCGCGAAGCCACCCTGTACATGCGGGAAGCGAGCCGCGCTTCCCAGGAACTGCATGTTGAGGCACAGATTGCTGCGGCCGGCGCGGCAGAAGCTGCACGACAGGCAAGGACGACTCGGATCAAGCGCAGCCTTCGTACCGGGCGCGAAGCCGCGCACATCCGGCGCGACCTCGATCACGGTCCCCGAGATCTCGTGGCCGAGCGTCATCGGCTCGCGCAGCGCGAAGTCACCGACTGCGCCGCGGTGATAGTAATGCAGGTCGGATCCGCAAATGCCGCCGAAGGCGACGGCAACGCGGACTTCGCCGCTCTTGAGCGGTGTGTCCGCAAGCGACTCGATCCGCAGATCCTTCCGACCGTGACAAACCGCTGCCAGCATATGAAACTTCACACCGTGCCGCATTCACGATAACAGAACACCGCTTGACCACGAATTTGTTCGATCTGGCCGGCCGAGCCGCGCTCATCACCGGCGGATCGCGCGGTATCGGACTTGCGATCGCCGAGGCGCTCGGGCGCGCCGGTGCGCGCCTCGTGCTCAGCGCACGCTCGCGCGAGGCGCTCGAGCAGGCGAGACAGCACCTGCGAAGCCTCGGCGTGCGCGTCGATGTCGAGCTTGTTCGATGTGACCAACCCAGCCCAGGTCACGGCCTGCGTGGATGCGGTCGAGGCGTCGATCGCGCCCATCGACATCCTCGTGAACTGCGCGGGAATCCAGCGTCGCGCTCCGCTCGAGAAATTCTCCGACACGGACTGGCGCGAGATCATGGCGACCAATCTTGACGGCACCTACTACGTCAGCAAGGCCGTGGCCCGGCACATGATCGCGCGCGGCCGCGGCAAGATCATCAACGTCGGCAGCGTGCAGTGCGAGCTCGCCCGTCCCGGGATCGCGCCCTATACGGCCTCGAAGGGGGCGGTGAAGAATCTGACGAAAGGAATGTGCGCCGACTGGGCGCGCTATGGCCTGCAGATCAATGCGCTCGGCCCCGGCTACTTCGCAACGCCGCTCAACCAGGCGCTCGTCGATGATCCGCTCTTCGATGAATGGCTACGCAAGCGCACGCCTGCGGGACGTTGGGGCAAGCTCGAGGATCTGCACGGGGCGGCCGTGTTCCTCGCCTCGCCGGCATCCGACTTCGTGAACGGCCAGACCCTTGTACGTCGACGGCGGAATCGTCGCCGTGATCTGAGAGCCTCATGAGCGCCGCCTATCCCAAGGCCCTGCAGCTGTGCCCTTTTTCGGATTATTTCGAGGCGGCACTTCGCCAGCGGTTTGGTGTCGTGCGCTGGTACGAGCTCGGCGCGCAGGAGCAGGCGAGCTGGCTGCAGCAGGCATGCGAGCGAGGTGCAAGCCGTGATCACGGGTGGCCATCTCGGGTGCACCAACGCCCTCATGGATGCGCTCCCGGCGCTCGGCGTCGTTGCGATCAACGGCGTCGGCATCGACAAGGTCGATCTCGCCCATGCGCAGGGCCGCGGCGTGCGGGTCTCCTCCACGCCGGGTGTGCCCACGGAGGACGTGGCCGATCTCGCAGTCGGACTGATCATCGCGCTGCTGCGCGCCATCCCTCAAGGCGATGCACACGTTCGCAGCGGCGGCTGGGAGCGCGGCGACCGGCCACTTGGGCGCAAGGTCACCGGCCGGCGCTTCGGCATCGTCGGACTCGGGCAGATCGGTCGAGCGATCGCCGCGCGGCTGGCCGTGTTCGGTCCCATCGCCTACACGAGCCCGCGGCGCAAGGATGTTCCTTACGAGTATCACGCTGATCTGCTCAAGCTCGCGCGCGGATGCGATGTTCTGGTGCTCGCCTGCACCGCCAATGCCACGACCCGAAAGCTCATCGACGCGCACGTGCTCGAGGCGCTCGGCCCTGAGGGCTATTTGATCAACGTCGCGCGCGGCTCGGTGGTCGATGAGGCCGCGCTCAGCGCGGCCCTCGAGAGCGGCGGTCTCGCAGGCGCCGCGCTCGATGTGTTTGAAGACGAGCCGCGTGTGCCGGCGGCGCTGCGCGCGAGCCCGAAGGTCGTGCTGACGCCGCACATTGCGAGTGCGACCGTCGAATCACGGACGCGCATGGCGGACGTACTGCTCAGGGATCTCGATGCATTTCTCGATTCAAAGGTGTGAGCCATGGCCAGGAAATCCTTACGACAGCTGCTCCAGGAATCCAGCGCGTGCGTCGTCGCACCATGCGTGTACGACTGCGCCTCGGCGCGGGCCGTCGAGATGGTGGGCTTTCCTGCCATGATGCTGAGCGGCGGTGAAGTCTCGATCGCCATGAACGGAGTGCTCGATTACGGCTTCAACAATCTCACCGATATCGAATGGATCACGAGCCGCATCGCACAGACCTCGCCGCTGCCGCTCGCGGCGGACATCGAGAACGGCTACGGCGGCCCGCTCGCGGTCTACCGCGCCTGCAAGCGCATGGCCCGCGCGGGCGCGACCGCCCTGCAGCTCGAGGATTCGGGGGACATGGAGGAGTCGACGCAGCTCATCGCGCGCGAGAAGTACTACGAGAAAGTGAAGGCTGCGCTCGCCGCGCTCGAGGGCACGGACTGCATACTCATCGCGCGCACCAACGCGGACCCGAAGACCGAGCTCGATGAAGGTATCGAGCGTTGCCGCGCGGCCGTCGAGCTCGGGGCGCAGATGACGACGGTGGTGAAGCTCAGCAGCCTCGAGGATGCCCGCTATGTCGCGCGCAAGGTGCCGGGCTGGAAGATGTATCCGGACGTTGCCGGGCGCAACGGCGTTCCGGAGGTGACGGTGGAGGAAATCTATCCGCTCGGCTTCAACTTCATGACGATGCACTATCTGCTCAAGGCAGCGATGGATGGCATGCTCGAGCACGGCCGCAGGAACTTCGAGCAGCAGGGCTGTCTTTATACCTGCGACAAGAAGGATGCGACCGGCATCTACGGCATGAGTGCAACGCCGCTCTTCGACCCGCGGGGCTACATGGAGCTCGAGGAGAGATTCAGCGGCAGGAGGAAGGAATTCACCATCGTCGGCAATCGCGTCGAGGACTATCCCGAAGGCTTCGTCCGCACGCCGATCACGGATCGGTTCTGATCGCGGCCTCGCCTGTTGCATCGCCGGCGCGCAGCGCGCGATATGGAGCGCAGGCCGCCATGAGCAGCGCGAACATCAAAGGTGCTGCGACACCGATCACCACGGCGAGTGAGTAGCGGATCTCGGCCGGATCGTGAAACACACGGTCCGTCATGGTGCCGACCACGAACGGGCCCACGCCAAGCCCGACGAGCGTGGTGATCGTCACGTAGATGGCCGTGACCTGCGCGCGAGCGCGGTTGGGCACGATCAGCTGGATCGCGGTTCCCGCGCAGGGATAGGGCATCATGCTCAGGAAGATCGCGGGCACGAGCAGCACCTGCGCCGCGGCGGCGCTCGGCATGAGCGGGGCGAGCGCGCCGAGCAATCCACACCCCACGAACCCGAATGCGGCTGCCTTGAGGTGCGCATCAAGATGCCCACGGCGTGCAAGCCAATCACTCAGCCAGCCGGCGAAGTACACCCCTGAGGTTCCCGCGACAAGCAGCGTGAGACCGAAGCTCAAACCGATCTGCGCAGGATTCCAGCCGTAGGAGCGCTGAAACAGCGCCGGTGTCCAGATGAAGAACGTATAGGAGACGAGGTTGACCATTGCGAAGCCTGCAAACATCGGCAAGAGCGCGCGCGCACGCTGGCGGATGATCGCCACCACATCGGCGAGCGGCAGGGATTGCCTTGCCGCCGTGCCACGGCGCGGCGGCTCCGCCATTAACAGAAAGAATGGCACGAGCAGCACCACGGGGGAGCCCACGATCATGAACGCCGCCTGCCAGGGAGCCAAGCCAGCGAGCGGTCCCGATGCGAGCACGGTCGAGGTCGAAAGCCACTGCAGCAGGCTTCCGCCTGCCATGAACGCGAGTCCCTGACCGATCGGCGCGCTCATGAAGAAACCGCTGACCGGACGGCCCAGGCGCTCGGGAGGAAACAGGTCGCTCAGCAGTGACAGCGCCGCGGGAGTCAGACTCGCCTCTCCGACTGCGACCCCGATGCGCGTCAGGAAGAGCTGGGTGTAGGTTCGGGCGAGACCCGAGGCCATGGCGAGCAGACTGAAAAGACCGATGCCCACACCGATGATGAGACGGCGCTGATATCGATCGGCCAGGCGTCCGATCGGGATGCAGGCAAGCACGTAGAAAATGCCGAATGCGACGCCCTGCAGCATGCCAAAGCGCGTGTCATCCAGGCCGAATGCCGCCTCGAGCGGTGCGATGAGCAGATTGATGACGGTGCGATCGAACTGTGAGCCGACCGATGCGAGCGCCAAAAGTCCCACGATCAGCCAACCGTAGCGCGACGCTGGCCAGGAAGACTCCGATTCGGGCATCACTCGACGGTCACGGACTTCGCAAGATTGCGGGGCTGATCGATGTCGCGGCCCTTGGCGAGGGCCACGTGATACGCCAGGAGCTGCAGGGGAATGTTGAGCAGGATGGGATCGAGCTCCGGCTCCGAGACCGGGACAGTGAGCGAGCCGCTCACACCCGACGGTATCTCCCCTTCGTGGGTGATGAGATAGACGGGACCTCCGCGCGCGCGGATCTCCTCGATCGTGGACAGGTTCTTCGCAAAGAGCTCATCGCGTGGCATCACGACGATCGTCGGTGTTTCCGCATCGATGAGCGCGAGCGGCCCGTGCTTGAGCTCCGAGGCGGGATACGCTTCGGCGTGCTGGTAGCTCACCTCCTTGAGCTTGAGCGCGCCCTCCATCGCGACCGGATGGCCCGCCGCGCGTCCGACGAAATAACATATTGCGGTACGGAGCGAGCTCACGTGCCATCGCTGCGATCGCCGGCTCGTGCTCGAGCAGCGCGCGCACCTGATCCGGCAGCCGCGCCAAGGCCTCAATGCAGGCGATCTCCGCTCGCGGCCGAGAGATCGCGCAGGCGCCCGAGATGGATCGCAAGAAGCGCGCATGCGACGGCGGTGCACGTGAAGGTCTTGGTTGCGACGACCGCAATCTCGGGGCCAGCATGCAGATAGATGCCGCGGCCGCATTCGCGCGCGATGGTGCTGCCGACGACATTGACGATGCCGAGCACGCGGGCGCCTTTGCGCCGTACCTCCTGCAGCGCTGCGAGCGTATCGAAGGTCTCACCGGACTGGCTCACGGCGACGTAGAGCGTGTCGGGCTCGATCACGGGGTTACGGTAGCGAAACTCGGAGGCCGGCTCCGCGTGTGCCGGGATGCGCGCAAGCTGCTCGATCAAGTGCGCGCCGACGCTGCCCGCGATGTAGGCCGAGCCGCAGCCGAGAATCTTGACGCGTTTCACCTCGAGCAGCTCGCGCGCGGCAAGCTCCAGGCCTCCGAGCCGGGTCGTATGAAAGCGCGGCTCGAGCCTGCCGCTCAGCGTGCGCGCGATCGCCTCGGGCTGCTCGGCGATCTCCTTGCGCATGAAGTGCGCGAAATCCCCCTTGCTGAGCGCCTCGCTCGAATACTCGATCGACAGTGGCGTTTTCGCAGTGGGCCCGCCATCGAGCATGGAGGTCGCGATAGCTGCCGGCGCGCACGACCGCGAGCTCACCGTCATCCAGATGCACGATGCTCTGAGTGTGGCGCACGAGCGCGGCGGCATCCGAGGCCACGAACATTTCCTGCGCACCGATGCCGAGAATGACCGGGCTGCCATTGCGTGCGACCACGATCGAGTCCGGGCGCTCCGCATCGATCACCGCGACCCCGTACGCTCCGGTGATGAGGCGTAATGCAGCCCGCACACCATCCTCCAGCGTATCGCCGCGCATTCCGGCGATGAGGTGCGCGAGCACTTCCGAGTCGGTCTCCGAAGCAAAACTGACACCCTGTGCCGCAAGCTGGGCGCGCAACGCCACGGCATTCTCGATGATGCCGTTGTGCACGATCGCGAAGCGCTTGTGCGCGTCGGTGTGCGGGTGCGCGTTGCGATCGCTCGGCTCGCCGTGTGTCGCCCAGCGCGTGTGCGCAATTCCAGGCGTGCCCGCGGAAACTGGCCGGCAGCCCTCGCGCGAGCTCGCGCACCTTGCCCTTGCTCTTGCAGATCCGCAGCTCATTGCCGCGCACGACGGCAATACCGGCTGAGTCGTAGCCCCGATACTCCAGGCGGTGCAAGCCCTCCATCAGAATCGGCACCGCGTCCTGGCGGCCGATGTATCCCACGATCCCGCACATGCTCGAGCGACTCCCTCAGCCGTAGATGATTCGGCGGATCTGGCGCGCCGTGAAACGGGGCGCCCGGAACCGCCATTGCGCGAGCTCCGCGGACACGCGGGCGAAGATCTCCGGGTTGGCGAGGCCCTCGGCCTGCAGCGCGCGATGGCGTCTGCGGACGAAGTCCTCGGGTGTCTCGCCCAGGAAACTCAAGACTTCCCCCACCAGCCGGCGCGCCTCGGATGCGGACAGCCGGGTGGTGCGGGCGAGGTACCCGATCAGCTCTTCGATCTCGCTCAATTCCATGGAGAGTCTGCCAGGAGCGCGAACCAAGAGTCGTCTTTTTGCCCGAATTCGGGCAGAAACACCAGTCGAGCGGTCTTTTGAGAGGGAGTCAGGCGCGAGAGGGGGTGGCGATGTAAGCGCCCGGCGGCGCTGGGTCGCGGTAGAGCGCATCGAGGAGGGCGGCACGCCGCGCGAGAATGGTGCGCTGATTCAGGGAGCCCTTGTCCGTGATCTCGCCGGCCGCAGCGCTGGCAGGCTCCTCGAGCACCACGGCGCGCGCGATGTAGGTGGAGGAGCCCGTACTCTCGCGGGCAATGTGATCGAGGGCATCCCGCAGACGCTCGCGGAGATCCGGCGCACTCAGGCTGCGGCAAGCCGCTACGTCCGGAAAAATGAGTGCCGCAACGTGGTCGCGTCCCTCGCCCGCGATGACCACGTCGGCGATGAGCGGCAGGGCTGCATCGATGAGGCGTGCGCGCAGCGCACCGCTATTCACCCAGGTGCCGGTCGAGAGCTTGAAGTCCTCGGCCAATCGTCCATCAAAGGCCAGTCCGGACTCGATGTCGCCGGGTGTGACCCATCTGAGCGCATCGCCGGTACGCCAATAGCCCTCCGCGTCGAACGCGGCGCGCGTGAGATCCTCCTGCCGCCAGTAGCCGGGCGTCACATTCGGGCCACGAAGATGGGCTTCGTGTTTTCCTCCCCGCGGCACGAGCTTCAGCTCCGCGCCCGGCACCGGCAGACCCGCGAGGCCTGAACGCTCGGTGAGCCAGTTCGCGCAGAGCGCAAACGGCCCGCTCTCTGTTGCGCCGTAGCCGCAGAACATGGGAATCCGCTCGCCACAGGCCTCGAGCGCGATCTCATCGAGCTGCGCGACGATACCCTCTGCAAGCGGAGCTCCCGAGTAATAGAACAGCGCGACGCGCGCGAAAAAGCGCTCGCGCAACACGCGGTCGCGCCGCAGATGATGAATGAGCTCGGCGTAGCCTCGCGGCACGGTGAAGTACAGCGTGGGTGAGATCTCGCGCAGATTGCGCACGGTGCGCTCGAACTCCTGCGGCAGCGGCCGTCCGTCGTCGATGTAGAGCGTGCCGCCGTGATAGACAGTGAGTCCCAGAATCTGATTGCCGCCCGAGCTGTGATGCCAGGGAAGCCAATCGATCAGTACGGGCGGCTGGGCCGCGAGCGTGGGCAGCGACTGCACCCACATCTGTTGATTGCAGCAGAGCATGCGCTGAGTGTTGATCACACCCTTTGGGAAGCCCGTCGAGCCGGACGTGAACAGAATCTTTGCGATCGTATCCGGAGCGACCCTGGCGCTGGCCTCATCACTCATCGCGATCGATGCGGCGCGCGTGAGCGTCTCGAAGGCTGTCGTCGCGCGGCGCGGCGGCGGCGCCTCATACACGACCACCTCCGCCTCCTCACCCACTGCCTGCTCCAGCGCGTGTGTGAACCGTGCGCCGTGCTGTGCGAACACGAGGCCCGGTGTGAGCAGGGAGAGCACGTGTCGCAGCTTTGTGAGATCGGGAGAGCTCAGCGAGTACGCCGGCGAGATCGGGGCGAACGGGATGCCGACGTGCATCGCCGCGAGCGCGATCAGCGCATGCTCGATACTGGCGCCCGAAAGGATGGCAATGGGGCGCTCGCACGAGAGGTCTCGGGCAAGCAGATTCGCTGCGATCCGGCGCATGGCCTCGAGGGCCGCAGCGTACGTGAGCGTACGCCAATCACCGCGCGCATCACGCATCGCCAGAAAGATTCGCTGCGGCTGAGTCTGCGCGTGCAGCAGCAGCCGGTCAGTCAGTTTGCTCGGATAGGGCTCGAGCGCGCTCGATGAGCGCACGACCGTGGTGCCGTCGGGCCGGGTCTCGGCGCTGACCGCGCGCGGCCCGAGCACGACTTTGCGGTACGGCGCGGACACCAGATTCTCTGCGGTGCTCGGCCGCGTCAGCCCGCGCCGAGCCGCTCTCCCAGGTAGTCGACGACCTTGTCGAGCGCGATGCGCTCCTGCCGCGCCGTATCGCGATCGCGCACCGTGACGCTCTGATCGCGCGCCGTCTCGCCGTCGATCGTCAGGCAGTAGGGACAGCCGGCCTCGTCCATGCGTGCGTAGCGCTTGCCGATCGCCTGCTTGGCATCGTGCTCGATCACGCCGCGCCGTCCGAAACGCCGACGCACCTCGGCATGGAGCTTCTCGCTGATCTCGGGCATCCCATCCTTGTTGACGAGCGGGAAGATCGCTGCCTTGATGGGCGCAAGCCGTGGATGCAGGAGCAACAGCTCAGGACTCGCGCGCGCAGGGTCCTCACGATAGGCCTCGCACAGCACTGCCAGAACACCGCGGTCGAGGCCGGCCGACGGCTCGATCACATGCGGCAGGTAGCGCTCACCGCGACGCGACCCATTCGGCAGCAGCTCGCCGCGCTCGGCGTCGAAATACTCGAGCGACACCTTCGAGTTCTGCTGATGCTGCGCCAGGTCGAAGTTGGATCGATGGGCAACGCCTTCCAGCTCGCCGAAGCCGGGAGCCGTGAACGGAAAGCGGTATTCGACATCGCTCGTGCCGGCGCCCTCGCGGGCGTAGTGCGCCAGCTCGTCCGCTGCATGCGAGCGCAGCTGCAGGTTGTCGCCCGCGAGGCCCAGTCGCTGCCACCACCGCATGCGCTGCTCGCGCCAGAATGCGTACCAGTCGCGCGCCTGCTCGGGATGGCAGAAGAACTCGATCTCCATCTGCTCGAACTCGCGGCTGCGGAAGGTGAAATTGCGCGGCGTGACCTCGTTGCGAAATGCTTTGCCGACCTGCGCAATGCCAAAGGGCATCTTGACGCGCGTTGTATCGATGACGTTCTTGAACTGCACGAAGATCCCCTGCGCAGTCTCCGGCCGCAGGTATGCGACATCCTTCTCCGTCGCGGTCGCGCCGATGTAGGTCTTGAACATGAGGTTGAAGGCGCGCGGCTCGGTCAACGTGCCCGGCTTGTCTGCATCCGGCGCGACCAGCCTCGCCCACTCGGCCTGGGGCAGCTGCTCCGAGCGGAATCGTCGTCACTGCACCGAGCTGCTTCTCGGCTCTCTTTTTTTGCTTCTGCTCGCTCGGCGTGTCGGGCATGTACGCAAACAGCGTCTTCGCCGTTCCATCAGCGGTTGCCGGCACGTACACCGCAAGGTGATCGAAGCGATAGCGCTGCTGTGTCTCGCGACAGTCGACCATCGGATCGCTGAAACCTGCGATGTGCCCACTCGCCTCCCAGACCCTGGGGTGCTGAATGATGCTGCTGTCGAGCGGCACCACGCGCACTCGCTCACCGTTCGGACCGAGCTCGCCACCGCACGGATCGAGCACCACGTCTTCCCACCAGGCATCGCGCAGGTTTTTCTTGAGCTGCGCCCCAAGAGGACCGTAGTCCCAGAACCCGCTCAGGCCACCATAGATTTCGGAGGCCTGATAAATGAAGCCACGGCGCTTGGCGAGCGCCATGATCTTGTCCATCGACTTGGGTGTGCTCGTCATGGGTGTTGAGTGTCGACCGCCTGTGCGAGCAGCGCGGCATCGGCCTTCAAACGGTGCTTCGCGACGCGGTGTGAGGGAGTGTGCGGCAGTGTATCGGCGAACACCACATAGCGCGGCAGCTTCATGGGCGCGAGCCGCCCGCGGCACCACTCCAGAATGTCCCGCACCGTCACGCTCGCGTCGCGCTTGGTCACGACCGCCACCAGGATCTCCTCTTCGCCAAGCTCGGAGGGCACGCCGATCGCCGCGGCCTCGACGACCCCCGGGTGCTCGCCGATCACCCGATCGAGCTCGGCACCAGAGATGTTCTCGCCACGGCGGCGAATGATGTCCTTCTTGCGCGCGACGAAATAGAAGTATCCGTCCTCATCGCAGCGGGCGAGATCTCCGGTCAGGAACCAGCCGCGGCGGAAAGCAGCGGCGGTCTGCTTCGGATCATCGAGATACTCCTTGAAGATCATGGGCGTGCGGACGACGAGCTCGCCGGTCGCGCCCGCCTCCAGCACGCCTCCGTCATCGCTCTCGATCCGAAGCTGCGAGAATTCGCCGGGAAAGCGCGGATGCACCGCGGGCTTGCCGATGCTTCCGGGCTTGCGCTCGCCCGCGAACGGATTGCAGCAGGCGCCGGGGATCTCGGACATTCCGTAGCCTTCGATGAGGTCCGGTACGCCGAACTCCTCGCGAAAAACCTGTTCCATGCGCGCGCTGATCGGCCCGCCGTAGATCTTGCGCAGGCGATGCTGCGGCACGAACTCCGAGCGCGGTCGATTGATCAGGATGTTGCCCACTGCCGCCAGAAAGTTGAACTGGGTTGCGCCGGTCTCGGTCGCGAGGCTCCAGAAGCGCGAGGCGCTGAAGGAGGCCGTCGTGATCAACGTCGCGCCGGCGGCGATCGCGCCGCCGAGCGAATAGAACAGGGCATTGATGTGATAGAACGGCATGACGGTCAGCAACCGCTCGCTCGGCTGCAGGTGAAGGCGCGCGACGAAGCCTTCCGCGGCCAGCACGTAGCTGCGCTGCGTATGGACCACGCCTTTGGGAAAGCCGGTGGTGCCGGACGTGTAGATCACCACCGCCGCATCATCGGGCCGTGGCTCATCGAGGCTCGCCGGATCGGACGCACCTTCGAGGCCTGCGATGCGCTCGATGATGTCCGCGACGCTTCCGAGATCCGCACCGAGCTCGCTCAGCGTCAGGTGTTGCGGAGCGAGCGGCTCGGTCGGCGCGAGCGCACGCGCCCGCTCCGCGTCCGCATCCTGACTGACGATGAGGCGTGCCCGGGTATGAGTGAGCAGGAACCGGAGCTCCTGGTCGGTGCTTCCGGGATTGAGCGGCACGAACAAGGCGCGCAGCCGGGCGACGGCGAGGAACAGAAGCACACTCAGATCGCTGTTCGGCGCGATCAGCGCGAGCCGCGCACCGGCGTCGAGCCCGCGATGCGCCAGAACGTGCGCCAGGCGCACGCTCGTCTCTTCGAGCTGGCGGTAGCTCCACTGCCGCTCACCGACGACGAGCAGGATCTTGTCGGGAGCTGCCGCGCTGCGCGTTCGAAGCAGTGAGCTGATCGTATCGGCGTGGGGCGGATACAGCGCAAGAACGTGCGCCGGCGACAGCTCCGGGCTCATTCGGCTTTGCGCAGACGAAAGTCGTATGCGGCCGTGAAGTAAGGCACCTTCATCGGCTCACCGAAGGGCGCGGGACCCGGCTCGTGCCGCTCGAACTTGACGATCAACGACTCTTTCATCCCGAACACGGCGTCCGAGTGCAAGTACGGGCTGTCGGCCACGAACAGATGGGTCGTGACCGTCTGATAGCCTGGTGCCGAGACGATCATGTGTATGTGTCCGGGCCGATTCGGATGACGCCCCATCGCGCGCAGCATGCGGCCGACCGGACCGTCCGTGGGTACCGGGTAAAAGGAGGGACGGATGGAGCGGAACCAATAGCGCCCCTGCGCGTCGGCGTGGATCCTGCCGCGCGCGCGCATGCCTACATCCTCGCCGAGCTGCATGTCGTAGTAGCCTTCGCCATCGCCCGACCAGATGTCCAGCAATGCGCCCGCGATGGGACGGCCTTCGACATCGAGCACGCGTCCGGAATAGAACGCGGGCTCCCCCTTCACCCCCTCGGCAAGATCGCTGCCAAGCGGACGCTCCGGCGCGCCTTCCCAGTAGAACGGACCGAGCACGGTGGACTCGACCGAACCGCGCTCCGAGGCGTGGTTCAGGGTGATCGTCAGAATCGATGCGCCGAGCGTGTCGGAGAGGAGCATGAACTCCTGACGCTTGGGCGTGCAGGTCTGACCCACGTCGGTGAGGAATTGGATCGCAGTGACCCATTCCTGCTCCGTCAGACGTACATCGCGGATGAAGGCGTGCAGATGGGTCACGAGCGATGACATGATCTGTTTGAATCGAGGATCATCGCAGTCCGCCATCCGGTCCTTGACGGCCTGAGTAATCGTTGTCTCGTTGAGATCAGCCATATCGCTTCACTCCGTTCAGCCGACGGTGAGCGCCCCATCGACGGCGAGCGTATGTCCCGTGACGTACGATGCGGCATCGGAGCAGAGCCAGACGATCACGGATGCGATCTCGTGCGGGGCCGCGATCCGACCCATGGGCACGCTCGCGGCGATCGTATCGAGGCTGATGTGCCCACCGACCATCCGATGCAGCAGATCTGTGTCGACCGGACCCGGCGCGACCGCGTTCACGCGTATATTCGAGCGCGCAAGCTCGAGCGCCGCGGCCTTGGTGAGACCGACGATGCCGTGCTTGCTGGCCGTGTAGAGGGCGATGTTCGCGATCCCCGTGATGCCCGCGCTCGATGCCGTGTTCACGATCGCGCCACCGCCATGCGCGAGCATGTGCGCAATCTGGTACTTCAAGCCGAGCCAGACGCCCTTGAGGTTCACTGCGATGATGCGATCGAAGTCATCGGCCGTCGCATCCTGTACCGGCCCGAAGCGACCTTCGATGCCAGCATTGTTGACGGCTGCGTGCACGCGGCCGAACTCGCGCTCGGCGCGAGACAGGACCGAGGCCACGTCCGCCTCCCGCGTGACATCTGCCTGCACGAATACGGCCTTCGCGCCGTGCGCGCGCAGGCTGGCTACGATCGCCTCGCCCTGCGGCTCACCCAGCCCCGCCACCACAACGTTCGCGCCCACGGCTGCGAATGCCCGCGCGGTGGCCTGACCAATGCCCGCCGTTGCGCCGATCACCACGGCCGTTTTTCCCGACAGATCGCTCGACAGCATGACCGAACCCGGCGAGGCGCGCCGCAAAGTCACTTTAGACGCGCGGCTTTGCCCCGGCAAGCGCGCGGCCGACCGTTCGGCACGGTTCTGGCATAATTCCAACGTGCCTTCATGAGCAACAAATCCGGCATTGTCCCGCCGTTTCGCGCCGACCAGGTCGGCAGTCTGTTGCGTCCCCCTTCGCTCATCGCTGCGCGCGAGCAGCGCAAACGCGCGCAGATCTCCGCGGTCGAGCTCAAAAAGCACGAGGACGACGCAATCCGCGACGTGGTCGCGCGCCAGGAGTCGATCGGTCTTATCGGAGTGACGGACGGGGAATTTCGCCGCGAGTGGTGGCACCTCGATTTTTTGAGGCTACTCGAGGGCGTCACGCTCGCCGAGGGGCCCGGACCGAAATTTGGGGGCGCTGAGACCCAGCCGCTGATTGCAACCGTCACCGGCAAGGTTCGCTGCCGCGAGCCGATCATGACCGAGGACTTCGGGTTCTTGAAGGCTGTCACGCGGCGCACGGCGAAGCTCACCATTCCCTCCCCCTCGATGCTGCATCTGCGTGGCGGACGCGGCGCGATTTCGCGAGAGGCGTATCCGGATCTCGAAGAGTTCTGGCACGACACGGCACAGGCTTACTCACAGGCGATCGCGTATCTCGCCGCGGCGGGCTGCACCTATCTGCAGCTCGACGATGTCGCCTTCGCCTACCTCGCCGATGAGAAGTTCCGCGACAGCTGCCGCCGCAATGGTGACGACCCGAGCCAGCTGCCCCAGCGCTACGTCGACACCATCAACTCGGCGCTTCGCGGCCGCCCGGCCGGGATGACCGTGACTCTGCATACCTGCCACGGAAACTTTCGCAGTGCCTGGGCGACCGAGGGAGACTACGAGTCCGTTGCCGAGGCGATGTTCCGCTGCGACATCGACGGCTTCTTCATGGAGTTCGATTCGCCTCGTTCCGGCTCCTTCGAACCGCTTCGCTTCATGCCACGCAACAGAAAGGCCGTGCTCGGCCTCGTGACGACGAAGTTCGGCCAGATCGAGAGCGAGTACGAGCTCATGCGCCGCATCGATGCGGCGGCGCGCCTTGTGCCGCTCGAGAATCTTTGCCTGTCACCCCAGTGCGGGTTCTCGAGCCACGAGATCGGCAACAAGCTTTCTCACGAGGATCAGTGGCGCAAGCTCGAGCTCGTGGTCAACGTGGCGCGCAAAGTGTGGGGCTCGCAGGGCTGATCAGTCGGTCGCGAGCCGGATGGCGATCCGTCCGTGCGTCACGGGCTCATGCGCGGCAAGATGGGACGAGCGCCAGGCATCGAAGGGCCGCAGGTTCAGCGCATCCGGGGTCGGCCATGCGGCTGAGTGCAGGTAGCGCCAGACGTACTCGCGCAGGAAGCCGGCTGCGTCCACGCGATCGAGATCCTTGAAATAGGCCGAATGGAAACCGGGGTCCTTGCGCACCATGCTGCGATAGAGGTTGACCGCAACGCGACGGGCGCGCACCTCCTCCTCGAATGACGCTTCCCGCTCGCCGAGCTCGAGCGTGCGATCGTCGCTTTCCTTAGCCGCTTGCGCGGCCCTTGTGTAGAGATAGCTCATCCACAGTTCGCGCTCCGCCGGCGGCGTGGTGGTGTCCCACAGGATCGTGACGTTGCGCTTCGGCGCCGGCGCCGCCGCCGCGCTTTGCACCGCGCCCGGAACCGGATGCTCGAGTGCATCACCCAGCGCTGCGAGTACCTCGCTGCGGCTCACGTGGCCGTCATCCTCGAATCCGTTTTTCACATCGAGCCGCATCTCGAGCAGGTGACCGCGAATGGCGCCCACCCACAGATACGTGCGTCCGGAGAAACCAGGCTTGCGCAGCTGCAGGACGGCTTCAAGGGCCTTGTAGTGCCCGTCGTTGCCGAGCGGCACGATATCCTCCTGCACCAGCTTTGCATGGCGCTCGAAAGCCGCGGCACGTGCCGCGTTCAACGCCTGCACGTACTGCTGCTGCAGCAATGGCGAGTCGACACCGCCCGTCAGCTGCTCGGGCCGGTAGTCGTAAACGTCGATGTCGAGGGCAAGCCCTGCGGCTCGATAGGAATAAGACCGGCCAGCGCGTGCATCCGAGCGGCTGCGCTCCCCCATGAAATCCAGCACACCGATGTACTCGGGCAACTTGAGGCCTGCGGGCACAACCGCGGGGCGCGTGGGCAGGACGCCAGTCGCGTATGCGGCGGCATGGGATCTCAGAGCGACGAGGCACAACGCGGCGGCGCATAGCGCGAGAAGAATGCGGGCACCGATTCGGTCCCGCCGCGCACGGGCGACAGCGCGTGGAGCACGAAACCGGCGCTGCATCAGCGTGAGATCCTTTCTGCTTTTCGCCGCAGGATTCTTGTTCTTTGGGCATCTGTGATGGTGCAACCCGCGTGCCGGGAATCCCAGCACCCGTGCCGACAGGTACTTATGAGGACTTCAGCCCGCCGACCAGGGTTGCGGTGTCAAACTTTCCGACACCGGAACCGTGCACATCATCTCAACATAATCTCAAGCGCTCATCGATCCAGACGGAAGCTCACCTTCACGGTGGTGTAGGCGCGCACGCTTTGAGAGCCATTGCGTGCCGCGGCAAACGTCCAGCGACGAATGGCCTCAACGGCCGACTGGTCGAGCCGCGGAAAGCCGCTGCTTTGAACGATGCTGACGTCCCCCGGGCGTCCCCGCTCGTCGACCAGAACGCGCAGCACCGTCGTCCCCTCCTCACCCGCGCGCCGCGAGGCAGGCGGATACACGGGGTCCGTGCGGTGATTCACCTGCAGATCGGCAACCTCCGAGGGCGCGCTCGAGGAAGCCGCAGAATCCGGCGGCGGAGTCGCATCGGATGGAACGTCGATCGGGATTTCGGGCGCCGGTTGCGCCATGTCGACCTTCGGCTGCTCGAGCTCCGGTTTCACGATCTCGGTTTTGAACTTCGGCTGCTCCGAAGCGCTTTGAATGATGACGGCCTTCATCGGCTCGACGAACGTCGGCAAGTGCATGACGCCGAGCCCCACTGCGAGCGCATAGATGAGCGCCGCATGGAGTGCGACGACGACCGCGATGCCGGTCCCACGCTCGAGCGACAGGTGGCTCAATGTTGCACGCATTGGACATACCTCCATCACTTCGCGAGCCGACGCTCGCGCCCTCGTTGTACCAACGCGTGAGGACGCGGGCGGTTCATGGGGAAGGCGCGCGGTTGTCGCAAGGCAGCGACATTTGCATTTTGAGCGCGGCCAGCGCGCCGTATACTTGACGCCCATGCTTTGGCTCAAGGCGTTTCACATCGTGTTCGTCGTGACCTGGTTCGCGGGCTTGTTGTATTTGCCGCGGCTATTCGTGTATCACGCTGCGGCCGAGGATGCGCCGGGCATGGAGCGCTTCGCAGTCATGGAAAGGCGACTCTTCTCGATCATGACGCTGGGCGGTGCGCTCGCGGTGCTGTTCGGGGTCGCGATGATCGTGTCGGAGCCGCTTTATCTGCAGCAGCCGTGGCTGCGCATCAAGCTCGTCCTGGTGGGCGCGCTCGTCGGCTATCACTTCTGGTGCCGCGCGCTCATGCAGGCGCTGCGCTGCGGCCGCAACGTCCACACGCAGCGCTGGCTGCGCATCTTCAACGAGATACCCGCGCTGCTGCTGATCGCGATCGTGGTGCTCGCGGTCGTGAAGCCTTAGCGTTCCCGAGTTCTAGAACAGCCCGACGATCTTGCCGTTCTCGTCCACGTCGATGGTGTTGGCCGCCGGAACCTTGGGCAGTCCGGGCATGGTCATGATATCGCCGCAGATCATGACGATGAACTCCGCGCCGGCGGCGAGCCGCACCTCGCGGATGTTGACGATGTGACCGGAGGGCGCGCCGCGCAGTTTCGGATCGGTCGAGAACGAGTACTGGGTCTTCGCGACGCACACCGGGTAGTGCCGTAGCCCGACTCCTGCAGCTGCTTGATCTGCGCGCGCACCTTTGCTGTCGGCGGTGATGTCCGCAGGCGCCGTAGATCTTGCGTCGCGATGGCCTTCATTTTCTGCCACAGCGGCTCGGCTTCCTCGTAGACGAACTTGAAGTGAGTTCGGCTGCTCGCACAGCTTCACGACCTCGCTCGGCGATCTCGACCGCGCCCGCGCCGCCCTCGGCGTAAGTGGCGGCCCAGAATCACCTTTGACGCCCGTGGTCGGCGGCGCGCTCGATCAAGCGCTGACCTCGGCGTCGGTGTCCTCGGCGCGATGATTGATCGCGACCACGCAGGGCAGACCGTAGTTGTTGCGCACGTTGTCGATATGGCGCTCGAGATTGACGATGCCCTTCTCCAGCGCGGCGACGTTCTCCTTGCGCCACTCGGCCACTTCGACGCCGCCGTGGATACTTGAGCGCGCGCACCGTGGCGACGATGCACCGCGGCCGCGGGCTTGAGGTCCGGCCTTGCGGCATTTGATGTCGACGAATTTCTCGGCGCCGAGGTCGGCGCCGAATCCGGCCTCGGTCACCACGTAGTCGGCGAGCTTGAGCGCCGTCTGCGTCGCCATGACCGAATTGCAGCCGTGCGCGATGTTGGCGAACGGGCCACCGTGGATGAAGGCGGGATTGTTCTCCAGCGTCTGCACCAGATTCGGCGCCAGCGCATCGCGCAGCAGCGCCGTCATCGCGCCGTGCGCCTTCAGGTCGCGCGCCAGAATCGGCTTCTGATCCGCCGTATAGCCGACGACGATCTTGCCCAGCCGCTGCTTGAGATCCTTGACGCTGGTCGCCAGACAGAAGATCGCCATGACCTCGGAGGCCACGACGATGTCGAAGCCGTCCTGGCGCGGATAGCCGTTGGCGGGGCCGCCGAGCCCGATGACGATCTCGCGCAACGCGCGATCGTTCATATCGACCACGCGCCGCCAGGCGATGCGGCGCACATCAAAGCCGAGCTCGTTGCCGTGGTGGATGTGGTTGTCGATCAGCGCCGCCAGCAGATTGTTGGCGAGCGCGATGGCGGAGAAATCGCCGGTGAAGTGCAGGTTGATGTCCTCCATCGGCACGACCTGCGAATAGCCGCCGCCGGCCGCGCCGCCCTTCATGCCGAACACCGGGCCCGAGGGCCGGCTCGCGCAGGCAGATGATCGTTTTCTTGCCGATGCGATTGAGCGCATCGCCCAGGCCGACCGTGGTCGTGGTCTTGCCTTCACCGGCCGGCGTCGGGGAGATCGCCGTGACCAGGATCAGCTTGCCGTCGGGCCGGTCCTTCAGCGTGCGATGTAGTCGAGCGCGATCTTGGCCTTGAAGCGGCCGTACGGCTCGAGGTACTCCTCGGGAATGCCGAGCCGATCCTTCGCGAGCGCGAGGATCGGCCGCATCTTGGCCCGTTGGGCAATCTCGATATTGGTCGCTGGAGGTGCCATTCAAGTCGCTCGTCTTTTGTTTTCGGGAGCTGCCAAATGTAGCATGCCGGAAGGCCCGACGGGCCTCTCCGAGGAGTTCCATCAGCCATGGCCACCGTCACGGGCGGCGAGCTGCTCGTCCGCACATTGGTCGGCGCACGGGTCAGCAAGGTGTTCGCGCTGCACGGCGCCCACCTCGAAACATTGTTTCAGTCGTGCGCTGCGCATGGCATCGACATCATCGATACGCGCCACGAGGCCGCTGCGGGTCACGCAGCGGAAGGCTATGCGCGCGCCGCACGCACGCTGGGAGTTGCGATGGTGACCGCCGGGCCCGGCTTCACCAATGTCATCACCTCCATTGCCAATGCCTACCTCGATCGCACGCCGGTGCTGTACATCAGTGGCGCTGCGGCCTTACGCGATGCCGAGACCAATACACTGCAGGCCGGCATTGACCAGGAAGCCATTGCGCGACCCATCACGAAGTGGTCGCACCAAATCACCGTTGCACGGGACATCCCGCGGCTCGTAGGACATGCGATCCGCATCGCGACCTCCGCTCCGAGCGGGCCCGTCCTTCTCGATGTACCGATCGATGTGCTTACGGCAACCCTCGATGACGCATCCGCGCGCATCCCGCAGACGATCCGCGTCGACTCACGCGCGGTACCCGATGCCCCAAGTGTCGCGGCCGCGCTCGATCTGCTTGCAAACGCCGAGCGACCGATTCTGCTTGTCGGGTCGGGGGCGTGGCAGTCGGATTGCTCCGCCGAATTGCGCGCGCTCGCGGAGCTCGCCCGCATTCCGGTATTTTCCGACTTTCAAGCGCACGGCCTTCTGCCGAGCGATCACGCATTCTATGGCGGAACATTTCACAAGCTCGCGGACCTGAGCGCGGCGCAAGATCGCCCCGATGTCGTCCTCGCGCTCGGGACGCGCTTTGGTCTCTTCACCCTCGGCGTCAGCGACAAGCTGGTTCCCGCAGCCGCCCGCATCATTCACGTCGAGGTCGATCCAAAGGAGATCGGCCGGCTGCGCGACGTGGCGGTCGCGATCAGTGCAGACCCACGCGAGACCTTGCGCGCATTGATCGATGCAGGCGGTGGCCGCTCGTGGCCCTCGCGCGAGCGCTGGCTTGCTGCGATCACCGAGGCGCGTGCAGCTCGGCGTCAGCGAGTGAGCGAAGCGCTACAGCGCACGGCACCCCCGATCCATCCCTATCAAGCCGTCTCGGCGATCGCCGATCATGTCCCGGAGGATGCCATCATCATCGGCGATGGGGCCGAAGCCTATCACTGGATGAACGAGGTCATTCGCCAGCGGCGCGAAGGTAGCTACATCACTCACGGCTTCCTCGGCGCGGTGGGCTTCGGACTCGGGCTTGCGATCGGCGCGCAGAGCGCTCATCCGGCTCGGCCCGTGCTCTGCCTGGCCGGAGACGGAGCGATCGGCTTCACGATCGCGGAGTTCGACACGCTCGTGCGCCACCACCTGCCCATCGTCGTCGTGGTGATGAACAACCGCAGCTGGGCCGCCTCGCAGCATTTTCAGGAGATCTTGGGTAACCCGGTGCGTGGCACGCGCCTGGGCGATGCACGTTACGATCAAGTGGCAATGGGGTTCGGCTGCCGCGGTGCGTTCGTACGCGAAATCGCCGACCTCGGACCCGCGGTTCGGGCGGCATTCGCAAGCGGGGAGCCAACCTGCATCAACGTCCTGATCGATGTCGCACCGATCCCGCCCGAGCTCGCGCTCCTCGCCTCCCGGCACTCGTGAAATTCAGCTCACGGGGGCGCTCGCGTCGTCCAGCTTTGCGAGCGCGTCCGCTCCGAGCGTCAGGCGCGTCGAGCCGATCAGCTCATCGAGCTGCTCGAGACGAGTTGCGCTTGCGATGGGTGCCGTGACGCCACGCGCGAGCAGCCACGCCAGTGCGACCTGCGCAGGTGTTGCGCCCAATGATTTCGCGACGCTGTCGAGGGCGGCCAGAATCCGCAAGCCGCGCGGGTTCAGCATGTCCTTGGCGCGATAGGCGCGTGCGCGTCCTTCCAGATCCTTCTCGGAGCGGTACTTTCCAGTCAGGAAGCCACTCGCAAGGGAGAAATAACTGATCACACCGAGATTCTCGCGGCGGCACAGATCCTGTAGCGCGCCCTCGAAGTCCGCACGGTCATACAAGTTGTACCCCGGCTGCAGACACTCGTAGCGCGGATAGCCGCCGGCCGCACTCGCGCGCAGCGCCGCTTCCAGGCGTACGGCGCTGAAGTTGGATGCGCCGATCGCCCGCACCTTCCCTTGCTTGATGAGTTGACCGTATGCCTCGAGGGTTTCCTCCAGAGGCGTACTCTCATCATCTCGATGCGACTGGTATAGATCGATGTAATCGGTTTGCAGTCGCTCAAGCGAGTCGTTCCGCCGCGCGCAGAATGTAAGCTCTCGACAGACCCTTCTTGCCGGGTCATTCCACGCCGACTTTGGTGGCAATGATGACTTTGGTCGCTTGCCGCGGCGCTTGAACCACTTGCCGATGCATCGTCTCGGACTCACCGCCCTTGTGCCCGGGGATCCAGCGCGAATACACATCGGCGGTATCGATCAGGTTCAACCCGGCTGCGACAAAGCATCGAGCAGCTTGAGCGACGTAGCCTCATCCGCGGTCCAGCCGAAGACGTTGCCGCCGAACGCCAGCGGACCCACGCTCAAGCCCGAGTTTCCAAGCGGCCTTCGCATCGGTGATCACTCCCAGGGATTGCGCATCGAGCGCTGATTCTACGGTGAACTCACAGATGTTGCGACGCACAACGAGCTCAGGCAGCGCGAGGATCTCGCACGCCACCTGCCGCGCCTGCTCGGCGATCTCCGGTATCGCGGTGAGCTCGAAGCGCTGGCCGCGCGCGAGCGAACCGAGGGCGAATAGAGTTGCATGCGGCTTGCGATCGGCTCCGATCACGCGCGAGTCGACATCGGTCGCAAGCCCGAGCCGAAAGGGGTCATCCACGGCGATACCGCCGGCTGCGAGGCTGCGCAGCAGTGGATTCGTGCTGTCAGTCAAGCCGCCCCGGGGCCCGGTACAGTTGATGATGCGTGCGAAGCTCAGAACCTGGGACCGTCCCGATCGGGTGAACGTCACCTGCAGCGTGGAGCTGCTGCGTCCGGGTTCGATCGCAGCAATGCGCCCTTTCATCGTGCGGAATTCTCCGGTGCGCATCGCGGCCTCGAGTCGCGCGTGCACATCCGGGGCGAGGCGATGGCGGTGAACTTCCCAAAACGGGCGCAGGTGTCTGAGAAAACGCTGTCTCTCGGGAAGGCTCAGGCGATGCCAGATGCCCGCTGAATTGCGACGCAACTCATCGATGAGACCGCGCCAGCCGGCACCCGTCGGATCCTGCGCGGCGAGCTCGCGGCCGAGACGCAGAATTTCGCGCAACGAGGCCGACTCCAAACGCTGGCACAGCTCGGACGGTAGTGCAGCGCGCGGCCCGTGCGGCCGCGGCAGCAGCGCTCTGCGCGAGCAGGCAATCACAGGCCCCGCATGATGACGGGCATAGAGGAGATCGAGCGCGACGTTGACCGCGGTCAGGCCCGAGCCGACGAGAAGCACCGGCGCATCGGGCGCGATGCCATCGAGGGCGCGCCCATCCCATGGATTCTCGATGATCAGCGCCCGCGCCGCAGCGGCTACATTCGAGGCGATCGGAACCGGTGGCTCGTTGCCGGTGGCCAGAATCACAACGTCCGCACGCAGCGGTGCGCCGCGCGCCGGTACGACCTCCCAGCCCTCACCGTGCTGGCGAACGCGCTCGACCACGGTGCAGGCCCGCGTCAGTTGTAGATGCGGGGCGGCGCGAGCCGTCTCGCACAACGTCTCGAGATAACGTCCGTAGAGAGCGCGCGGTGCGAAATCATCCCGCCCCCACTCTCCGACGGCTTTGGGACGTTTGGCGCGCAGCCAGCGCAGAAAGCCCTCCGGATCCTCGCTGGTCGCCATCCGCGCCGCAGGCACGTTCAAAAGATGCAGTGGCGAATCGGTCGAGTAGGCGATGCCCTGGCCGAGCCGAGAGCGGGGCTCAAAGACGGTGATCGCGAGTGGCCGATGGCCGTGACGCGCCAGCGCGCTCAGTAGCAGGACCGCGCTCGCGCCGCCGCCGCAGATGGCCACACGCAAAGGTCGAGAGGATGTTGGAGGCAGCATGGAGCTACCCTAGCGCACGAGAAGTGACAAAGTCGGTAACAACGGGCGAGCTCGGGCTGACCCTGTGCGGTAGTGCAGAATATGTTCAGGAGGTAATCAACGATGCCAGCGCACGCGCCCCAGGATCTGACAGCGTTCATCCGGACCATCCCCGATTACCCCCGGCCGGGCGTTCTATTCCGCGACATCACCACGCTCCTGGGCAACGCGGGGGCGTTCCGCCGCGCCGTAGACGAGCTCGTACGGCCCTGGGCCGGCTCGAGCATCGAGCACGTTGCCGGCATCGAGGCGCGCGGGTTCATACTGGGGGGCGCGATGGCGTATCAGCTGTCCGCAGGCTTCGTGCCGATCCGCAAGAAAGGCAAGCTGCCCCACACCACGGTGCGGGTGGCGTATTCCCTCGAGTACGGACTCGATGAGATGGAAATGCACACGGATGCCATCACGCCGGGGCAGCGCATCATTCTGGTCGACGATCTGATTGCCACGGGGGGCACCGCGGAAGCCGCCGTCAAGCTCTTGCGCTCGCTCGGGGCCGAACTGCTCGCCGCCTGTTTCATCATCGATCTGCCGGATCTGGGAGGTTCACGCAAGCTCGAGTCGATGGGTGTTCCGGTGCGCACGCTCATCGGATTCGAGGGGCATTGAACCCCACGATCGCGGGCACCCTGCTTGCTGCATGCATTGGCTTCGGCCTGAGCCCGCCCCTACAATCAATCCGGGCCGTCACTGGGAAGCGCGCGGAGGCGCAGCAAATATGGTGGAGCAAACGACGGACGCCAGTGCGGTTCTCGCGGAGGAGTTGCGCCAGATCGTCAATCAGGCCGAGGCGTTGCTCGATGCCATCGGCAGTGACGGCGATGCAGGGCTCGCCGGATTGCGCTCACGCGTGAATGAGAGCATCGACGCGGCACGCGCGCGTCTTGCGGACATCGAAGAGCAGGCGAATCGTACGAGCCAGCGCGTGGCGAGCGCCGCCGAGAGCTGGGTGCAGGAGAATCCCTGGGCCGCTGTCGCCATTGCTGCGGGGATCGGCCTTCTCATCGGCACGATCCTCGCGCGCCGCTCGCCGTCGCCGTCTCCGTCTCCGCCGGAATGAGCGTGATGGCGGACGCAGCCCAGCCGATCATTGGACGCGGCAAGCATCTGCTCGATCAGCTGCTGCGTATCGCTCAAACCAGGCTGGAGCTGCTGTCCCTCGAGCTCGAGCAGGAGCGGCTCAACATTTCGCGCGAGCTGCGCCTGGCCACGCTCGCCGTCGTGTGCGGATGGCTTGCCGGATTCTCGCTGGTGATCTGGGTGGCCCTCGCCTTCCCCCCGAATGTCCGTTTCATCGTGCTCGGAGCTCTGTTCGTCGTGTTCGCGTTCGCGGCGTTGTTCGCCTGGCTCGCGCTGCGCAGACTCGTCATGCGGCGAGACCCGATCTTCGCGCGCGTGATCGCGCAGCTGCGGCTCGATCGCGCCTCGCTGGGCGCGGCGGAACCGTGAGCGACAAGGAGGCGCAGACGATCGCGCGGCGCCGTCAGCTGCTCGAACTCGAGGCGCACCTGCAGCGCGTCACGCTCGCCGCCACGCTCGCGGAGTGGCAGGACCGCCGCTCGCTGGTCTGGCTCGCCGGCGCGGGGCGCCTCGCGGTGCGAGCGCTTGCGACACCGCGTATCCGATGGTTCCTCCTGGCGGCCCTGATGCGCAGGCTCAGGGCCAAGAGAAAGCGCTGAAGTTGCGTGCGTTCGCCATCATCACCGCACTGCTCGCGAGTATCGCCCTCGGTGTCCTCGGGCTTTGGGCAGCGCAGGCCGGTGCGCTGCACTGGGTGCAGGCGGCTGTCGTGCTCCTGGCACTCGCGTGCATCGGCTTGTGCCTTGCGATCGCTCGGCTGAACGCAGCGGCGGGCGTCCGCGAACACCTCGCGCGCTCGAATGCCGAGCTCTCCGAGCTTGCGACCCATCTGCTGCAGCTCACGGAGCTGGAGAAATCGGAGGTGGCTCGCAATCTGCATGATGAGCTCGGCGGGTTGCTGACCGCCGCAAAAATGGATCTGTCCTGGATGCAGGGACGTGTGCTCGAGCCTGCGCTCATTCAGCAGCGCCTGCAGCAGCTCGGCGGTGTGCTCGATGAAGCGATGGATGTGAAACGGCGGGTAGTCGAGGAATTGCGCCCATCGCTGCTCGAGCATTTCGGACTGCAGACGGCGCTCAAGACCTATCTGGAGACCGCGTGCCGTCAGGCTGGGCTCGAATGTGAAGTCGCGATGGTGGGTGAAGAAGAGATGCCCCGCGAGCAGGCCATCGCGCTTTTCCGCGTCGTCGAGGAAGCGTTGGACAACGTCATCCGGCACGCACGCGCGCGCAGCGTGCACATCAAGCTTGCCTACGAGGGAGAGCGGTACCTTCTCGAGCTCATCGATGATGGGGTGGGAATGGACCTGAGCAGCGAGAGCTTTCACTGGAAGCACGGGCTCGCGGCCATGCGCCAGCGCGTTCAGGCGCTCGGTGGCCGGCTCACGCTTGACTCGGCACCCGGCCGCGGCCTTGCGGTTCGCATCGAGCTCGGGCGCCCACTCGCAAGCGCCTGATCGCAAGCCCAGTCGCCGGGCTGCACGTCAGTGGCTCGAGGGAGCCGCCCACTTCGAGTTGCCGTCGGCCACGATCGATTTCAAGGAGGCGATGTCGCGCATCTTGTCCAGGAAGTAGTCAGCGCCTGCGGCGAAGCAATGATCGCGGACGAACTCGGATGCGTAATTCGTGAGCACGACGATGAGCGGCTGCGCCTCCGGCGGATACAGCTGGCGCGCCGCGCGGATGACGGCGACTCCGTTGCCCTCGGCGAGCTCGATGTCGACGACCAGCACGTCGAAGGCGGACTCCTGCAGCCGCGACAGCGCCTGGCTCTGCGTCGTCGCCTGCGCCGCGACCGCGAGTCGTCCTGGCTCGGAAAGCAGCTCCACCAGGCGCCGGCTCAGAGCCTCAGAGTCCTCGATCAGGAGGATGCGGCGCTCGCAGCTCAGCGTGCTGCTGAAGTCTGCCGATCTTGCTTCCTGCGAGCTCATCGTGATCACTGCAACAGTTCGTTCTTGATCGCGTAGTAGGTGATGTCGGCGTTGGTCTTCATCCCCATCTTCTCCAGGATGCGCGTCCTGTAGGTGCTGACGGTCTTGACGCTCAGGAACAGCTTCGCCGCAATCTCAGAAACGCTCTTGCCCTCCGCAAGCTTGCAGAAGATCTGGAACTCCCGCTCCGACAGCACGCTGTGGCGCGGCTCTCCTGCCTGTCCCTGCATACCGCTCACCAGCACTTCGGCCAGTTCCGGACTGACGTAACGTCCGCCGCGAACGGCGGCTCTGATTGCGCGGCACAGTTCGCTGTCGTCGGCGGTCTTGCTGACGAAGCCACTCGCCCCCGCGCGCAGGACGTTGAGCCCGTACTGCATTTCCGGATACGCACTCAGCACCAGCGTCGAGACCGCGTCGTGGTGTGACTTGATCTGTCGCAGGACATCGAGCCCCGACATGTCGGGAAGTGACAGATCGAGCAGCAGCACATCAACCGGTGCCGAGCGCAGCAGCGTGAGCGCCTCGCGTCCCGTGCGAGCCTCGCCGACCCAGGAAAAGTCCGACTGGGACTCGATGATCTGCTTGAGTCCGATCCGTACAAGCTGATGGTCGTCCACGACTGCGATGCGAATGGAGGGCATGAGCGTCGGCCTAGCGCGCGTCACCCCTCTCGGAGGACTGGCCGACATCCTCGGGGTCCTTTTCCCCGTACGTTTCCAGGCGGTTGTACAGCGTCTTGAGGCTCACGCCCAGGATCTCCGCCGCCTTGCGCTTGACATGCCCGCAGTACGCAAGGGTTGCGAGCGTCACGCGTCGCTCCACCTCCTCGAGAGGTGTGCCCACGCGTATGGTGACGGTCGTTCCCGTCTCCGGCTTGGCGTAGGACCCGACACTGCCACGTCACACTCAATCACGTCGTCGGCCATGATGTACGCGCGCTGCACGTAGTTCTTGAGCTCGCGCACGTTGCCGGGCCAGCTGTGCTGATACAGGCGCACGAGGGCTTCGCGCGAGAATGACTTGCTCGTACCCTCGATGCGATTGAGCTCATCGAGAAAGTACTGCGCGAGCTGCTCGATATCCGCTCCGCGCTCGCGCAGCAGTGGCAGCCGGATGGGGAATACATTGAGCCTGTGATAGAGGTCCTCACGCAGCTTGCCCTCCGCGACGACCTTCTCCGGCTCGCGGTTGGTGGCGGCGATCACGCGCACGTCGCAGGGGATCTGCTGGGTGCCGCCGACGCGCAGCAGCGAATTCGTCTCGAGGACGCGCAGCAGCTTCACCTGCAGCTCCATCGGCATCTCCGTGATCTCATCCAGGAAGATGCTGCCGCCGTGCGCCCGCTCGAAGAACCCTTTGTGCTGACGGTCGGCGCCTGTGAAGCTGCCGCGCTCGTGGCCGAACAGCTCGCTCTCGATGAGCTGCGGCGCGACGGCGCCGCAGTTGACGGGCAGAAAGGGAGCCTCCCGCCGCCGGCTCAGATCATGCACCGTCTGGGCGGCGAGTTCCTTGCCGGTGCCGCTTTCGCCGACCAGCAGGACCGTGGCGGAGGTAGGGGCGACACGGCCCAGCTGATCGTAGAGCAGCTGCATGCGAGGCGAGCCGCCGAGAATGCGTCCGAATCGACCCAGCTTGCGCAACTCCTCGCGCAGCTCTCCGATCTCATGATGCAGGGCCGAGGCTTTCTTGGCGTGTCGCAGTACGGCCTGCACCCGGTCGAGCTCCGCCGGCTTGACGAGATAATCACTGGCGCCTGCGCGCAGCGCAGCGACCGCACTGTCGACCGTCGCGTGACCAGTGACGACGATGACCTCAGTGGCGTCGGGCCTCTCGAGCTCCCGTACCAGCTCGATTCCCTCACCGTCCGGCAATCTGAGGTCGGTCAACAACACATCCGGAGTTTGCCGGCCCAGCTCGATCCGCGCCTCCCGCAGCGAGTGGGCGCGCGCGATTGTGAAGTCCTCCATCCGGGCGACGGTCTCCAGCCACCCGACGACATCCGGATCGTCATCCACAATCAGCGCGTGTGCCATGTCTACCTCGCAGGAAATTGTCGACGCGTCGAGAACGGTGGCTCGACCCCCTTGGCCGAAGCGTCAACGCGCCATACGGACAGGAACGGTCGATGCTCGTGCTTCGATCCGGCCCAACCGCAAGAAATTCAGGCGTACCGGCTGTGCGCCCTGGTGATGGTCGGCCGAAGATTATCACGACGCCACATGAACGGCTGAGTCAGCGTTTGGTTTCAGCCCCCGAGTCCGCATCCCCCTTGGCGAGCGGGAGCGGCTGACAGGCCGTGCAGGACGATCGAGCTGGCGAGCACGGCGAGCGTCACCGCCGTGAGCTCGCTGGCAAGCGGCGCGCTCAGGCCTTCATTGAGCGCATAAAGGACATAGTAGAGGCAGGCGATGCCGCGCATCCCGAACCAGCTGATCGCCTGTCGCGGTCGGTCCGCCAGCCCTAATGCCGCAAGCCCCAGCCGCGCCGCGAGCGGGCGTATAGCGACGAGCACCAGGAGCGCGAACAGGAACTGCGCCGGCCGGATCTCGGACACTGCGAGCAGAAAACCCGCCACGAGCAACAGCAGGAGTTCCGCGAGCTGCTCGACGCGTGCGGTGACTCCAACGAGCCACCGCCCGATGCGCGGCGGGACGAGCTTCGGCCGCAGATGTCCCCCGCGCCCCAGTGCGTTGCCTGCGATCAGGACGGCGGTGAGCCCGCTCGCGTGCAGACTTAATGCGCCCATGTAAGCGAAGGCAACGGCGGTCACGATCAGCAGCGCTTCGGCCAGTCCCATCCTGCCGATGGAGTCGAGACGCGCGAGCAGACGAGCTGCAAGCCAGCCCACTCCCCAGCCGAGCAGAACGCCGGCGCAGATCGCCCATACCAGCTCGAGGCTCACCCAGCGCAACGCCAGCGGGCCCGCATCGTAATGACCGAGCAATGCGCACGCGAACAGCACGGCAGGCAAGCCCAGCGCGCTGCCGAGGGCGCCTTCCGCGGTCAGCACGAACCGTACATCCTCCTGTTCCTGAGCATCGAGCGAGGGCAGGCGCACCTGGCTCGCGAGCACGGGATCGGTCGGCGCGAGAATCGCCCCGAGCAGCAAGGCCTGAGCGAAGGACAGGTTCAGAAAGACATTCGCCGCGCCCGCGACCAGCAGGATCGTCACGGCCAGGGTGACGGATGTGAGGTGAACCGGCGCGCGCCACAGCCGCCACTCAAGCGGTGCTTGCAGGCGTAGCCCCACACAAAACAGGCACACGAGCAGCGCGGTCTCGCTGAGCGAATCGAGCAGGTGCGCGTGGTCGTCGGGATGCGGGATCCATCTCGCACCGCACGCGCCTGCGATCGCGCCCAGCGCCACGCAGATGACTGCCGCGCTGAGGGGCCATCGGAGCGTTTTGCGAGCTCGTGAGCGTCATGACAACGCGCGCTCGAAAACAGAGTGATCCAGCATCGCGCGCGTGCGATGCATCTGCAAGAGCCGTGCTCGATCAGCCCTGGTGGGCGCTCGGCAGCGTCTGCGCCATGCGCAGATAATCGCGCAGCCGGGGCAGTTGCTCTGCGGCGAAGGCTTTCACCTCGGGATCCTGGGTGTCACTGTGCGCGGCTTGCTCGAAGCGCCTGACCGCGCCGCGATTGGCTTCCAGCATGGCCTCGGAGTAGGCGAGATCGAACGGCGGCCCGCTCTTGTTTTTGAGCTCATCGAGCACAGGTGGCGCGCTGCGTGGGTCGACCGCCGTCGGCAAAGCGACTCCGCGTCTTTGCGCGAGCTGCGCCAGGCTGTCCTGTACCCGCGAACGCGACCTGAGCGTCGCATCAGCGAAGGCATGCACCGCGGGGCTTGTGCCTTTGGCGGCGGCCAATCGCGCCGCCTCCATCTGCAGGAGGTCGTCGCGTGCCACCAGGCGCAGGAACTCGAGGCCCTCGGGATTCAGCTCCGGCGCAGCCGCCACGGCGATCGAAAGCGCCGTGGCGAGCAGCAGGCATAGGGCCGCCGCAGTCGACGGTAGTTTTTTCAATTCGTGTTGGCGCTACTGTACGAGTTACACACTCTCGGCACTGTGCGGCTGTGCACCGCGCTGCGCGCAGACCCGTTCGATGTGCTCCAAGCGTTCCGCGACGCGGTCCGCCTGCAGGCTCAGTGTGCGGCGAATGCGCTCGGGCAGATATCCGCCGATGGCATCCTCATAGGCATCGAGCGCACGCTCGTGCAGACGCCGCCAGTGATCGAGCACTGCGACATCGCTCGGCCCCAGCACGACAGCCCGGGCGAGCAGCCAGGTGCGCAGTACGAGCGCGGTCGCCCCGCCTGTGGTAGCGGGCTCACCATCCAGAAGCAAAACAAGAGCTTGCAGCTCATCGCCCTGCCGTCCCCACTCCTGCGCGCGATAGCGCAGGATCGAGCCCAGATCCGGGCTTTGAACGGCGTCACCACATGACTCGCAGAACTCTTCCCCGTCGCGGCATGCGCGTATCAATCGGTTCAGTGTTCGAATCGTATCCTGAGTTCGCATTGCATCCCTCTAATTTCCAGTGCGACCAATGAGCTACAGCATAAACCGTGCCTGGAGTCTTCAATCTGCGCGGGTACCGGCGGTGCTGGCACGTGCTTTGCAAACCGATTAGGCGGGAACGGGGTTTGCTGCACGCAGTTCCGTTCGCACAAAGCTTTCTGGACGTGGCTTGGCCCAGCGGGCGAAGCGGCGTCCGTTACCGAAGACCCCCCGTTTGGCGGGCTGTGGTGCGACCAGCCCGCTCTTTTTTTGTCTGCCTCCAGCACGTGCGCCTTCTGATCGGGTGTCCGGGCTTCCGCGCGTTCAGGTGTTATGCAAGACTGCGGCGAGTTGCGCGCTGGTCACTGCAGCCGGGGACGTTATGGATGGGCAACAGCTAACCGCGGTACATCGGGCGCTGGTCGCCGTGCAGGAGCAGGTCGTCACGATGACCTTTCCGAGCTGCGATCAGGAAGACCTGCTGGAACTCATCGATCGCATCGAGGGAGAGCTGCAGGCAGCGCACCCGAATCTTCCTCTCATGTGTACTTTCCTCAATTCCATCGCGCGCAGCCTGCGGGCACAGCCCGAGGCGCGCGATGCATGCCTCACCATCGAAGAGGCCATTGGCGCAGCCGGCGTGCCGAGCACCTGGCAGTCGGGAATCTGAGCGCACGACGCTGATTTCGCGCCGACTTCGTTCGGCGCAGCGTTCCACTTGTACCTGCCCCGGCGGGAACCGGACCTGCGGTCACGTATTGATTGCGTGTCGGAATCATCGCTGAGCTCGGGCCGCCGTTTCGGATTTGGCACGGCTGTTGCTTTGCTCAAGCCAGGACTTGCAGAGGAACGCCCAAGAATGACCAGCGCCGTACTGGGGTTGCGCCTGAAACAGCAGTTAACGCTGACCCCTCGCCTGCAACAGTCCGTGAAGCTTCTGCAACTGTCCGCGCTCGAGTGCGTGCAGGAGCTGCAGCAGGCCATCGCGCAGAATCCCTTCATCGAGGAAGCCGCAGAGGCGGCCGACGAGCCTGCGCGGCGAGGAGTCAAGCGACGACTCGCATGACGGGGAGCTGGATTTCTCCTCGGCGAACGGCAGCGCCGCGAGCGACGACACGCCGGATTGGACGGAGTGGACCGCCTCGCCGTCGACGCTGTACGACTCGCTGCGAGAGCAGCTGCTGCTGCTGGGACTGACGGAGCGTGATTACGATCTCGCCCATCTCATTATCGATGCGCTCGATGAGGATGGGTTCCTGCGCCAGCCGCTCGCCGACCTCGCGGCGCTCGCGCCGAGCATCGCGCCCGGAGAGCTCGAGACGGCGCTGCGAATCGTGCAAACGCTGGAGCCCACCGGAATTGCCGCGCGCGACCTTGTCGAATGTCTGTGCCTGCAGCTCAATGCGCTGGAGCGCGACGACGCCCGGCCGCGCCACGGCCATCGAGATCGCGCAGAACAAGCTCGAACTGGTCGCGGCCCGCGATCATGGACGTTCTGAGGGATGCACTCGGCTGCGGCGAGGCGGAGCTGCAGACGGCTCTTGATCTGATCCGCAGCCTCGACCCGCGTCCGGGCTCCAAGGTGGGCAGTTTCGAGCCGCGCGCAATCGTTCCGGACGTGATCGTCCGCAAGGAAAAGAAGCGCTGGGTCGTCTCCATCAATTCCGCGATCTATCCGCGCATCCGCGTGAATCAGCAGTACGCAGAGCACTTCCGGCGCGTACGCGAAGGCTCGACCCCGCTGCTCGCGCAGCACCTGCAGGAGGCCCGCTGGCTCGTCCGCAATCTGGAGCAGCGCTTTCTCACGATTCAGCGGGTCGCCGAAGCCGTGGTGACTCGGCAGCGCAACTTCTTCGAGTACGGCGACCTCGCCATGCGTCCATTGACGCTGCGCGAGATCGCCGATGAGCTTGGTCTGCATGAGTCGACCGTGTCGCGCGCCACGAGCCACAAGTTCATGGCGACGCCGCGCGGGGTCGTGGCATTCAAGCGTTTCTTCTCGCGTCAGCTGTCGACGACGAGCGGCGGCTCATGCTCCGCCACGGCGATTCGCGCCCTGCTGCGCGAATTCATTGCAGCAGAAGATCGCAGGAACCCGCTCTCGGATGTGCAATTGACCGAGCTTCTGGCAGACCGCGGCGTGAAAGTCGCGCGGCGCACGGTCACGAAGTACCGACGCTCGATGCAGCTGCCGGCCGTCGACTTCCGCCGCGCTTGATCATCCCGACGATCGCCGCCCGGGCGCGGAATGTCGCGAGCCATCGATGCGCTCGCGATCATCCGGATCCTGGATTGTTACTCCTTTAACGCAGCGCGGTCGAATCCGCGCCCTGCGCGAACCGCCCGCCGGTATCCGAGAACATGATCTCGACTCGGCGGTTCTGCAGGCGCCCCGCCTGGGTCCCGTTGAGTCGCGACCGGCGATTCCTCGCCGCGACCAACAGATCGCACGCGGTCGGCGGAAATACCCGCGACTCAAGCTGGTCTGCGACTGCTTGAGCGCGCCGCTGCGAGAGCTGCTCGTTGTAAGCGGCAGTTCCCGTGCTGTCCGTATAACCCTCGATGATGATGTGTGTGTGCGGATTGGCCTGAAGATACGATGCGATCCGGTCGAGTCGATCTGCCGCACCCGGCTTCAGTGTCGATTCGTTAGTGTCGAACATCACATCGCTTAACGTTAGCACCATGCCACGCTCGGTCTGTTCGGCCTGAAGTCCGCGAGCTGCTGCTGCGTGGCTCTCGAGCTGGGTGCGCGCCTGGGAGGCATCGGCGCTCGCCTGCTGCGCGGCGAGCTGCGACAGCCTGCGCCTGGCGCTGCGATTCCTGCGCGGCTTGCTCTTGCGCCAGCTCGGCCTGCGCTTCGCGCCTGCTCGGCATCCCGGGTGCGCGCATCGAGCAGAATGCGATTACGTTCGCTCTCCGCGCGGGCGACCAGCTCGTGAGCACGGAGCTCATTGATCCGAGCCATGCCGGTCTCCGCATCCTTGCGCGCAAGATATGCCAGATGAGAGACCTCTGCCGGCGGCTCACGCTTGGCTTCCGCAGCGTCGGCGTTCGCAAGATCGGTCTGCGCCGCACGCAGCTGCTCGCCGGCCGCGCGCTCGGCATCCGGATCCTGTGCGAACGTCTGGACTTCGCTGTGTGCCTGATCGAGCTCGTCGTTGCGAAGCGGCTGTGTCGCGCAGGCTGCGAGGAGGACGGCGGCGACCGCGGCTCCCACTAGAAGATTGCGGCTGTTTTCAACTGACATGATGATGATTCCTTATTGTGGCGGCGGCGCGGCGGGCGTGCACCGTTTGATTGCGCAGCGTGGCGAGATCCTGGTCGACCTGGTGGGCCGCATCCTGCGCCTTGCCGTTCGAAGCCCGCGCGGAGGCGAGCTGCGCATCGGCTGACGCCTCGGTCGCAAGCCACTGCGCATCGCGCGTATCGCCCTTGTTGGCCGCCTGGTCTGACTGCTGCAGCTTGTCGCGCGCCTCCTGCAGGTCGGCGGCGGCGTAGCGCTGAGCCCCATTCTGCTCGGCCTGTTCGATGAGCGTGCGCGCGCGCGTCATCTCTTCCGTCGGGCGCGGCGGACCGCTCGCGCACCCGGCCGCGAGTGCGGCTACGGCCATCATTCCAAATGGTAGGGCTTTCATGCTTCGTCTCTCCTCGCGGGCGTTTTGTAGGGCCGCAGGTAGGTTGTGGCCGGATGAGCCGAAGCGCCATCGGTGCATTCGTCAAGACTCCGTAGGAGCTGTCTGACTACAGCTCGAGCGTAGGACACGTCCGACAGCAGCTTCGGCAAACGCGTCAGCCCTACGCGGGTTCCCGCCGATCCTGCGATCTGGCCGCAGCGAGTAGCTTGACTGTAGCCAAGTCAGTCAAGTTTTCGCCGGGAGGCTTCATGGACTCGGATCCAATCGCTCAGACTCACACGCAAGACTTCAATCAGCCGTCGGTCTCCGTACCGGATTATTCGCGGCGATACGATCCGGACAGCGATCATGAGGTCACCGAGCAGATGGTGTCTCTCGTGCCTCAGCTGCATACCTTCGCGCGCTCGCTATGTCGGGATGCGGTGCGCGCCGACGATCTGGTGCAGGAGGCGCTGCTGCGAGCGTTCGACAACATTCGTCGCTTCAAGCCAGGCACGAATCTGAAGGCATGGCTGTTCACCATTGTGCGCAACGAGCACTACTCCCAGCTGCGCCGCCGCAAGTTCGAGGCGCATGACATCGCACCCGAGCTGCTTCCCGAGCCCAGCGTGCCGCCGGATCATGACGGCGAACTCGAGTTGCGGGATCTGAACCGCGCGCTCGCGACGCTCTCCCCCGGACAGCGCGCCGCTCTCATCCTGGTGAGCGCAAGCGGCTTTTCGTACGAGGAAGCCGCTGCAATCTGTGGCTGTGCGGTCGGGACCATCAAGAGCCGTGTCGCCCGCGCACGCAGCTCCTTGCTCGAGATGCTCGAGGGTCGCGCGCCGCTCCCGGCCGACCCCGAGCGAACGAGCCGCCCCATGTCCGAGACGGCCTACGGCGCGCTCATGCAGGTGGGGGGCGCGAGTGCGAGTGTCTAGGAGTGCGAGTGCCTAGCGAGGCGGGCAAGCGCCTCGCCTGAGAGGCGGTAGGTCGTCCAGTCATCGGCCGGCGACAGCCTCGAGAGCGCGGTAGAAGCGGATGGCCGGCTCGTTCCAGTCGAGCACGGACCACTCAAGGCGGCCGCAGCCCCGTTCGAGCGCGAGGCGCGCGAGGTACGCGAGAACCACCCGCCCGACCCCGCGGCCGCGGGCTGCGGGCCGCACGTACAGATCCTCGAGGTACACGCCGGGGCGAGCGAGGAACGTCGAGTAGTTATAGAAATAAATCGCAAAACCCACGGGCTCATCGTCGATACAGGCAAAGAGCGCGTGCGCCACCGGATGCGGGCCGAATAGCGTTCTGCGCAGGTCCGCCTCGGTCGCCACGACTGCATGCTCGAGACGCTCGTAGATCGCGAGGTCGCGGATGAAGCCCAGGATGAGCGCAGCCTCGTGTTCCGCGGCGGGACGAATCGCGATCATGGCCGCTGCTTCCTCCCCAGACCTTCAGCCGGTGCTCTGCAGACCCTGCGATATCCCGCTGATACTCGCGAGCAGGGCTTCGAAAAGATCCCGGTCCTCGCGCTGCGTCGCGCGCCAGCGCAGCAGCAGATCGACTTGCATCAGATTCATCGGATCGACGTAGGGATTGCGCAGCTGAATGGAGCGCTGCAGCGTCGGGTCACCATCGAGCAGCGCCGTGTGTCCCTTGATCTTGAGTACCGCATCGCGAGCCTTCGCATACTCCAGGCGGATGTCGACGAAGAAGCGATGCAGCGGCGCGGCGGCGAGCACGTTGTACGCCTGCGCAATCTCCAGATCCGCCCGTGCCAGCATCGCCTCGATGTCATCCAGAAGCTGGCGCAGGAAGAACCAGCCCGTATAGGCCGATCGCAGGCTCTCCAGGCCATGGCGCTCGAGCGCGAGTGCCAGGCCGCTTCCGGCTCCGTACCAACCGGGCAGCATGTGCCGCGATTGCGTCCAGGCGAACACCCACGGCACGGGCCTCAGCGCCTCGAGATGGCCGCCTGGCTCGCGGTATGCCGGACGCGAGCCAATCTGCATTCGTTCGATCACGTCGATCGGCGTCACCTGGCGGAAGTAGTCGGCGAATGCGGGCTCGCCATAGATGAGCTGGCGGTACGTGGCGCGACTTGCCTCGGCGAGTGTCGCCGCACATTCACGATGCGCGCCGGGCACCGCCTGCGCCTCGCCGCGCCTTGCCGTGGCCAGGCCGACAGCGAGTGCATGAAATGCCCGCTCCAGAGTGCGCATGGCAATGGGACGCTGACCGTAGCTCTGATTGAGAATCTCTCCCTGCTCGGTGAGCCGCAGCACTCCGTTCGTGCTGCCGGGCGGCGTGCTGCGCACGAGCGCATCGATACGCCCACCGCCGAGGGCCACGCTGCCGCTGCGCGCGTGGAAGATCGCGTACTGTGTGCCCGCGGCTCCGATCACCTGGGACAGTTCGAGCTGCGCGCGCTCGATCGCAAGACGCGAGGCGCAGATCCCGCCCTCCTTGCTGCTGTCCGCGTACCCGAGCAGAACACACTGACGGCGGGCACGCGCTGCGAGGTGTCGCTGGTAGACAGGATCGGCCAGCAGGCGCTGCATGATCGCACCGCTCCTCTCGATCGCCTCGATCGAGTCGAACATCGGCGCCACATCGAGCACCACCTCGCCGCTGCGCTTGTCATAGGCTTCCGCCCAGCGTGCGAGCAGAAGCACCGCGAGCACATCATCGGTGTCGCGCGCGCCGCTCACGACGTAGTATCCCACCGCATCCGCACCGTAGCGGTGCCGGCCTTGCAGAATGGCCTCGAAGACTCCACGGCTGCGCTTGGCGAGCGGATCCGGCTCCCCCTGCGGACCCGCGTCGCGCTCGATCGCCGCAGCCAGGCGCGCGTGACGGTCGCTCGCCGAGCGCGTCATCCAGGCCGGATCATCCAAGCCACGCATGACGAGCTGATGGTGGATGGCGGCGTGCTGGCGCACATCGAGCGCGGCCAGATGGAAGCCGAATGTATCGATGCGGCGCAGCAGCCGCCGCACCGAATGGTACCCGGCGTGCCAACCTTTGTTGGCGCGCAGACTGTCTGCGATCAGCTGTACGTCGGCGCGGAATTGCTGGCTGGTTTGATAGCCATTGGCGCGCCCTTCGAAGGCGTTACTCAAGCGCGCGGCGATCTGACCGAGAAACACCCGATACGGCATGCGATCGTGCCGCGCGGGGGTCATGGCGCGCGAGGCCGGCAGCAGCGTCATATATTCATCGATGCGCTGTGCGAGCGGAGGCGAGACGCTGATACGGCTTGCGCTTTGCGAAAGGCGCTGCGCCAGTGCCTGACAATCGTCGTAATACGCCCTGACGATGACCTGCTGCTGCCGGGCGAGCGTCTCGCGGATGGTCTTGCCGTGGACGTTCGGGATTGCCGTCCATGTCGCCGCCCACCCAGGAGCCGAATGACAGGATGGTCGGCAGCTCGAGGCTCTGGCCGCCGACGCGATAGAGCTTCTCGAGTGCGTCGGCGATCTCCTCATAGAAAGTCGGGACGACGCGATACAGAACCTCGCTCAGGTAGAAAAGCACGTGCTCACGCTCATCCGCGACCGTGAGCTTCTCGCGCGGATGATCTTCCGTCTGCCAACCGGCTGTGATCTCCGTGCGAATCCGCGCCCAAAGATCACGCGACTCGGCGGGCGTGAGCCCCGGGTCGAGACGGTGCAGCAAAAGCTCAGCGACCTGACCTTGCTTGCGCAGCATCGTGCGTCGGGTCGACTCGGTGGGATGCGCTGCGAACACGGGCTCGATGCGCAGGTCGCCGATGAGACTCAAGACTTCCTCGAGCGAGGCGCCCTGCGCCTTGAGCGCGACCAGCGCATCCTCGACGCCACCGGGCTGCGGACGGGCGCTTTCCTTCAGAAAGTACTCGCGGCGCCGCCGGATCCGATGCACCTTTTCCGCGAGGTTCACCGCCTGAAACCAGGCCGAGAACGCGCGCACGAGATCGCGCGCCTGCGCGGGTGGCCGGCCGCGTACGCGCACACCGAGAGCCGCTGCCGCGTCCGCATCTCCCTCGCGTCGCTGGATCGCCATGACGCGATCCTGCTCGACCGTCTCGAGCAGCTCCGGTCCGCCCTGCTCGCTCAGCGTCTCTCCGACGAGCTCGCCAAGGGCATGCACGTCCTCACGCAGCGCCTCGTGCCGCGCCGGGAAAGTGGATTTCGGTGCGTCTCATTGCGAGAGCTTGCCGCCCTCCCAGCGGTTGGCGCGCGCCGCGAAATCCGAGCGCTGGGGTCGCACGACACAGAAGCGCTGTCCGGTCGGCGCCTCGAGCACGACCCAGGTGCGCACCTGCGTGATGCGGCGCGCACCGAGCGCCTCGAGTCGGCGCACTTCAGCCTCGATGTCGTCCGCCTCGATGTCGATGTGAACGCGGCTCGGATGTCCCACGCGCTGCACCTCGATGTGCACCTCGTCACCCGTCGTCTCGAGCGTACGATACGCCTCGCCGGATTCCGCAGCGGAGCGGATAGGCAAACCCAGGGCGGCCGCCCAGAACTCGGCAGCACGATCCAGATCCTCGGTCTGGCAGTCGATGATGAAACCGGCCAAACGGCTCTTGTGCATGGGGGTTACCTCGGTGCCAGGACACTCAGCCGGCCAACATGACTCCTTCGGCGTGCTCCAGAGCCTCCGGCTGGCCGTAGATGACGACGATATCACCCTCGCGCAAGGGTGTGTCCCCGGCCGGCTCACGGCCGAGGATGCCGTGCCGGCGAATGCCGGTGAAAGCCACCTCGGCCCCGCGGGCGCGTAGATCATCGACGGTGCGACCGACTGCCCAGGCACCCGGAGGAATCACGATGGACTTGATCTCCTCGCGGTAGCCTGCGCTGTCATCGACCGGACGAGGGTCCTCACGGCGGTGGATGTTGCGCAGCACTGCGTAGCGATCGTTGCGGATCTCGCCGATCGCGCGCACCACCCGTGAGACCGGCACGTTGAGCAGCATCAGCACCTGCGAGACGAGCATCAGGCTCGCTTCGAAGGTTTCGGGCACGATCTCCGTGGCGCCTGCCTGCTTGAGCTCCTGCATCCGCGCATCATCGGGCGTGCGCACGAGCACCGGCACATCGGCTCGCAGCCGCCGAACGCTGCGCACGATACCGACCGCGACCGCCGGATTGGAGAAGCTGATGACGAGGGCGCTCGCGTGCCCGATGCCCGCCTTGCTGAGCATCTCCTCATCGGCGGAGTCACCGTACAGGACAGGCTCCCCCGCCTGACGCGCGGCCCGGATGCGGGCCGGATCGAGATCGAGCGCGATGAACTCGAATCCTTGCGCCTCGAGCACGCGTGCGACGTTCTGACCCACGCGCCCGTAGCCGCAGAGAATCACGTGCTCGCGCTGCGCGATCGAGCCGGTGAGCACATTTTCGGGCTCGAGTATCGCGCGCGGTCGTTCCTCGCGCAGCAGCAAGCGCGCGATGCGCGCGTTGTTCGCGAGAATGAGTGGGCTGAGAACCATCGACAGCACGACTGCCACGAGCAAGGGCTGCGCCAGCCGCTCAGCACCCGCCCCGCTTTCCAGAACGATCGTCAGCAGCGCGATGCCGAACTCGCCGCCGACCGACATCACCACGCCCGTACGCACCGCCTTGAAGGTCGAGGAGACGAACAGCCGAGTCGCGGCCGCTGCGATGATGAGCTTGATGAACAGAAAACCGACGAGGAGCGCCGAGACGAGCGCGAACTGGCCGATGAGCAGCCGTACATCGAGCAGCATTCCCACCGAGATGAAGAACAGCCCCAGAAGGATGTCGCGGAAGGGACGGATCACCGCATCGATCTGGTGCCGGTACTCGGTCTCGGCGAGCATCATCCCGGCGAGAAACGCGCCGAGCGCGAGAGACAGTCCGGCGATATACGAGGTCCAGGCCGCAGCCAATACCACGAACAGCACCGACATGGTGAAGAGCTCACGCAGACGGCTGTGGGCGATTTCGTGAAACAGCGGACGCAGCAGCCAGCGTCCTGCTGCGAGGACCACTCCCACGGCGAGCACGGCGCCTGCGGTCGCCGGCAGCACACTCGATTCGAGCGAGAAGAACGTGGCACCGGCCCGATCGAGTTGCGAAGCCAGCGCCAGGAACGGCACGAACGCCAGATCCTGAAACAGCAGCATGCTGAAGGCGAGCCGGCCATGCGTTCGGTTGATCTCTCCGCGATCGGTGAGCTGATGCAGGATGATGGCGGTGGAGCTCATCGCAACCGCCGCCCCGATCACGACCGAGGCGACCAGCGGCACCCCGAGAAGACGAGCCAGGGCCGCGAACACCGCGACGCTCAGTACGACCTGCAAAGCCCCGAGCCCGAACACTTCGCGCCGCACGGCCACCATGCGCGGCAGCGAGAACTCCAGTCCGAGCGTGAAAAGCAAAAAGACGACGCCGAGCTGCGGCAGCTCGCGCGTCGTGCTGCTTTCGGAGATGAGCCCGATGGCGTGCGGGCCGAGCGCCATGCCGACGATCAGATAGCCGAGCATGGGCGGCCAGCCGAGGCGGCGCGCGAGTGCCACCACGAACACGGAAGCCGCCAGCATGATGAGGACCTGGGTAAGCGGCTGCGCGATCATCTGTTTCACTGTGCCGCCTTGCGGCGCACCGTGCAACGAGATCACCTCCGCGTGCGGCGCGGAGCGCCCCGGCTCAGGAGGTCATCAGGACCGTGGTATCGAAGCTCTCAAAGCCCTGAATGGCGCGCCGGTAGGCATTGAAGACCAGGCGCTCGGCCACTTTGTCCGCGCGCCCGGACAGGAGCATCCGCAGGACGATGTCATCCGGCGGACGCGCAGCGTCCTCGGCCATCAACTGCTCGATGACCCGTGTGAGCCGGTGGACGAGCTCGTTGACGAAGCGCAGGTGTGCCGTGTCGTGCACCTGCTCCGAGCCCGGTCCGTAGGTGCCGCGGGCCTCCTCGGCGAGCTCGTGCAGAAACAGATTGAGCAGCCGCGCCTTGTCGATCAGGCGCAGCTCCTTGAAGTACTCGATCTCTGACTGCAGGTTCATGTCACGAGCCTCAAGCCGGGAAGAAATCGATCGGCTTGGTGGTGGTGATGGACTCCACGTCCTTCGGCTCAAAGTGAAACAGCCTCACCCGGGCGATGATCTTGCGTTCCAGGTCCGGATCGTTGAGCTCGCTCGACACCACCCGGCACATCGTTATATCCCCCGAGGGCGCGATCGTGAACTCGAGCACGAGTTTGCCCTGCAGCTCGGGATGATCGCGCAGCTCACGGCTGTAAAGGGCGTAGATGGCACCCTTGTTGCGGTCGAAGATCAGCTCGATTTCCTCGCGGCTGCGAGCCGCCTTGTTGCTCGAGCCGGTCCGCGTCGGCCCCCGCGTATCGAGGCCCGAGTGAGCAATGTTGGAGCTCACCATCGTGGTGTCGTGACCGGTGAGCGAGCCTGCGCCCGTGCCGAAGCCGCGACTCGAGTTGGCCGAGGTGATGCCGCCGCTGCCCGCTCCGACCTTGGAGGTGATCAGGGAACGCTCGGCGTGCGAGTCGGCGCCCACCGCCCCGGTCAGATTCTTCGTCTGACCCTCATCGAGATTGACCTTCTCGCGCAAATCCGCGAGCTCGTCCTGGAATTGCAGCAGACCGGACTTCTGAGCCTTCTTGCGCGCCTCCTCGACCCGGTCGACCGGAGGCCTGATCACCGGAACCGGCTTCTCGACCGGCTTCGGTTTCTCCTCGACCTTGGGGGTCGGCGGCGGCGGTGGCGGCTTCGGCTGCTGCTCGATCATGACACGCGCCAGTCGCGGCGGCACAGCCTCCTCGGCCGTCTGGCGCTTGGGCGCGGGCAGCAGTGGAAACAGGATCGAAAAGAGGGCGAGCACTATGAGCGAGACGCGCAGGATCTTGCGGAAGCGGTCGCGCTCCTCGGGATCGACCTCCCAGGGCAGGTCGTAGATTCGGTAAAAAGGTGCCAGTGCCACGTGTGATGTTCCCGTGCGTCAGGCCGCGTGGTAGCGGCCCGCGGCGATCGGCTTCTCCTTCTGCAGCACGGCGAGCGAGATCTTGCCGTAGTCCGCGTCGGTGCAGGTCGCCATCACCTTCTTCAGCACATCGTAGGGCAGTGACTTGTCGGCCATGATCGTGATCTCGCGCGCCGCGAGATCACGCTCGCTCATGTCCTTGCCGACGAGCATCGGTCGCTTCAGCGCCGTCGCGCAGCGGCGCGATGATCGGCGCCGAGGCCGCGTGCACTTCCGCAACCGTCGCGATGCGCTCGCCCTGCACGAACAGGTCACTCTTCGTGATCATGACGACCACCGAGTGATGCGGCATCGCCTCGGCGATCGACTGCGGGAATCTCGATGCCCTTGCTGTTCTGGATGACCTCGACCTCGGTCGAATAGACCAGCAGGAACGAGACCATCACCGAGAGGATGTCGATGAGCGGAATCAGATTCAGCTCGGCGCCCGCGCTGTGACGGGAGTGGTGCTCGGCCATGCGCCGCGCGCGATTCGACATCATGGCGGGGCATCTCCGATGGAAATGTCCGGGAAGAGCTCGGCCTGACGCGTCCCCAGGCCCGATGGCCACCTCGAAGACACGCACCCGATCCATCACCTGCACCAGGGTGTCGTAGGGGATGTCGGACTCGAGCAGCACGGAGGCGTCCGTCTTTTCCGGAAATTTCGCCTTCACCGCTTCAGAATACGTCGTCAGCGCCGTCGTAGTCATAGCCCTTGTCGGTATTGGGCATGGTCGCCAGCGGTCCGGAATTGCGGTCCGCGACCTGGAGCAGATCCTTGCGCACGAGCACCTCCAGCTGCAGGTCCTGGGCGGGTCCGGCTCTTTGCACTCGGCCTGCTGTGCCGGCAGATTCAGCTGCAGCACGACGGTGCGGGAGAACACCGCGGTCATGAGCAGAAACGTCACCAGCACCGTGAAGATGTCGATCATCGGCACGAGCAGCAGCTCCGCAGGCTTGCGCTTGCGGCGCGCGAGCTTCTTGGCGTCGTAGGAACGGCGCATGGGTCCGAAACCGCCGGCAGGCTCAGGCCGCTGCCGGAGCCGGTGCATCCGTCCTGCGCTCGGTGACCGCGTTCAGGAATTTCACGGACGCCATCTCCAGACTGTCGATGAGCTCGGTGGTCTTGGTCTGCAGCAACGCGTGGATGAACAGCAGCGGCACGGCCGTCATCAGGCCGAAGGCCGTGCAGTTCATCGCGACCGAGATGCTGGCCGAGAGCAGGTTGGCCTTCTCGGCGGGATTGACCGTCGCGACCGCCGCGAACGCATTGATCAGGCCGATGACGGTGCCGAGCAGGCCGAGCAGCGTAGCGAGGTTGGCGAAAGTCGCCAGATAGTGCGTGCGCTTCTCGAGGCGCGGCACGACCTCCATCAGGCTCTCTTCCATCGCCTTCTCGATGTCATCTCGACGCCGGGCCGCCTGGATGCGGGCGAGTCCGTAGTTGAGGATCTGGCGCGATCGCAGAGTCGGACTTCGATGTGATCTGCACCACCTGGCGGAAATTGCCCTGCGACAGCACCGGAACGATCTCGTTCCACAGCTGGCGGTTGCGCATCCAGACATGCGCCAGGTAGATGTAGCGCTCGATCGCGATCGACAGGCCGATCACGAGCACGACGGCGATTGGGAACATGAATTCCCCACCGCCCTGAAAGAAACGGACCGATCGTATTCCACAGATTCATCAGCAGACTCCCGACGGAAGCAAACCCAGTGCTTCGAGCATGACGAAACTTAATGACATATACCCAAAAAGCTACGACCTATCTCTCATCCCGAGCGGCTGAGCCATTACTGGTGTTGCTCGTGGACGGCGCCGCGCCTGCGGCGGCGGGCGTTGCGGCGCCCGTCGCTGCCCCGGGGGGCGTAAGTGCGTGGTAGTACCGCTTTTCGCGGCTGAAATACGTCACGATCGACGGGCTGCAGCACCTCATCGAGCAGGCTGTTCGACCGGCTTGCCGATCATATCGCCCAGATCCGAGTGTTTCCAGGGGACCATGTACATGACCTTGGGCAGTTCGCTTGTTGCCAGTGATCTCGGTGGTATCCAGCTCGATGCGATCGTGTGCGTTGCCACTGCCTTTGGCTGCGGGACGAGTCTTGGCGGAATCAGCCGCCGCCGACGGCCGCGGGCGAAGAAGCCGTGACCGAGGGCGGCGTGACCGCCGGTGGGCTCGTTGGCTTTGGCGCCTCCGTTGGCTTTGGCGCATCGGCAGATGGGGCCGAGGTGTTCACCGCCGGCTCGATGTCCTCCTTCTTGGAATCCGTCGCCGTCGGCGGCTGCGCCGCAGCGAGGACGGTCGCAAGCCCTAGAAGAGGTCCCAACCACAAGGTTGCTTTGCTCATTTCGCATCTCCCGCCTTGGCAGGTGCCGCCGGCGGCGCGTTCGCCTGCGGCGGTGGTCCGTTCTTGCCGGCACGCTGCTTGAGCTCGGCAATCCAGCCGGTGACGGCCTTCTCGTCCCCGTCAGTTCCTTGTAGTGCTGCATTGCCGTCAGCGCTCCCGGCGCGTCTCCCTGGTACAGATCCAGGAGATCGCCAAGTTCCGATACGCCGGCGCAAAGTTCGGATCGGCAGCGATGGCGTGGCTGTAAGCCTCGGCGGCAGCCTGGAATTTTCCGCGCATGCCGCAGTGTCACGCCGAGCTCATTCCAGCCCTCGGCGTCACCGGCGTCGCGCTGCACCGCCGCCCGCAAGGCCTGTTCGGACTTCTCGAGCTCGCCTGTCTTGCGATAAAGGATGCCGAGATTCACCAGTCCGCCCCGGCATACTGCGGATAGGCCACGGCGATCTGCTGAAATTCCAGCTCCGCCTCAGTCATCCTTGCCGGCGCGCACCAGTCCCACGGCGCGTGCGAAATCCGCGGCGGCACGCGGTGGGATCTCGACCGGCGGTGCGGTCGCTGCCGTGCTGCCTGCGAGCGCCGCCGCAGTCGCGCGGCTCGTGGCAACTGCGGGGCTTGCCGGGCCGTTGGGCGCGGCGCTGGCGGGGCGGGCCGCCACCGGAGCGGGGGCCGGCTCGCAGGCGTCCGTGCGCTGCGGCGTGCTGCTGCAGGCGCAGAGCAGCACCGCAGCGCCACGGGCGCAGCCTTACTCAGTTGACTTGAGTGACCACATCCTGGGTCAACTCCGTCTTGCCATATCGAGCCGGGCTTGAGTTCGGCGAGCGCCACATAGCTCTTCTTCACCCATTCATCGTAAACGCCATCGCGGGCCAGCGCCGTGTTGATCTCGTGAATCTGGATCGCCTGCTCCTCGAAGGGGAACGCCTGGTCCTCGAGCAGTGATTCGTACTGTTCCAGCTCATCCTTGTTCAAGCTTCTTCGGCCGCTCGGAGTCCATCACGTCCTTGCCCAGCCTGCGATACAGCTCTGCCGTCTCGTACGTGGCAGCCGTGGTCACCTCCGCAACGTGATAGTCCGCGGCCGCCTTGTAGGCCGCGAGCGCCGCCTCCATCGACTTGCGTTTGGCGACGAGGCTCTTCTTCAGCGGCGCCACCAGGCGGATGGCGCGGAATGCATCGCGCAGCGGCTGCGCCAGTTTCAGCTGCGCTTTCGCCGCCAGGTATCGGTCCGATCGGTGCGCGCGGCGCCCGCCTGCGCATCGGCCTGGACGATCTCGCGCAGCCATTGCGCTCGCGGCGCTGTTGCCGTCACTTGCCGCCGATCTGCGCCAGCTGCTCGCGCACTTCGATGGCATCGGCAACCGGCGTCGGATATTCGGAATCGACCTCGCGTCCAGCATGGCGACGGTCTTCGCGCGCGTTGCCCGCCTTCCGTACAGATCCGCGGCGCGGCAGGCCTCGCGGCGTACCGCGCGGCTCCTCGGTGGTGTTGGCCGAGATGTGCTCGAACTCCGCGGCGGCATCCGCCGGCCGGTTGGCCTCCGCAGTAGGCGACCGCGAGCTTGCGTGTCACATCCTCGGCAGTTCGCTCTTGGGTTCTGCTTGCGATACGGCTCCAGCACCGCGATGGCCTGGTCCCATTGCTTGAGATTGATGAGCCGGCCGCCGCATCGTACTGGGCGGTGCCGACGATCTTGGAATCCGGCGCCACCTTGCGCGACCCGCAGGAAATCAGTCCACCGCACCGCTGGCATCGCCGGCCTTCTGCGCGCCTCGCCCTGGCGGTACACCGACGCGGCGATGCGCTCGGTCAGGTCGGCGCGCAGTTTCACATTCGCCGGGTCCGGGCCCGCGAACGATCGCGCGCCTGGATGAAGGCGCCTTCGGCCTGAGTCATAGACACCCAGATCGTACTGGGACTGGCCGATGATGTTCCAGGCGATGCGCTGCTGCGCAGGCTCCACCGGCGGCGTGCGCGCCAGCAGCAGCTGCGATACCTGGATCGAGCGCGGCAGATCGTGCGCCGCGAAAATGTCCTCCGCCGCGCGCGTCAGCACACCGCTGCTCTCGGGATGCTCGCGGAAAGGCTCTGCGCGAACTTGATGCTCGGCGTCGATCGCGCGCGCGTGCCAGGCGGCCTTGCCTCGCCGGCTCAGAGCCTCTCTTCGCCCTTCTGGTAGGACGACCAGCGCCGCATAGGCCGCGGCCGCCGACTTGGCATTCTTCGGATAGCCGTAGGCGGTGTGCTCGTACTCGCTCGCCGCCTGCGCGTATTGCTCGACTTTCAAACAGGGCATCCGCCAGCAGATAGTTCGTGGCGGCGGAATCGGGCTCGTCCGGGAAGGAAGTCAGGTAATTGCGGTACCAGTGCGCGGCCTGCTGATAGTCCGCGACGCGCTTGGATTTCTGCGCGGCCGCGTGGAAAATACGTGGCTAGGTCCTGCAGGTTGGTCTTCAGCTCCTTGACGACCGCCGGATACTCGGCCCGCGCCCGCCCCTTCCAGAAAGGCGCGGTGAAGTTGTAGTGCTGCACATATTCGCGCTTGCCATCGATCACCAGCTCGGTGAAGCCGCCCTTAGTATAGGCCTCGATCGCCTGCATCGCCAGATCCGGCGCATGGACTGTTCGGGGTCGCGCGCGACGAAGGCGCGGTACGCGGCTGCGGCATCCTGATAGCGCTGCTTCTCGACGTACAGATCACCCAGACGCGAATACAGCAGATACGCGTACGGGCGGATCGCCGTGCCCTTCAAGAAAGCATCGACGTCTGCGCCCCATCGAGGTAGGAGAAGGTGATGCTCATCACCCGCAGCGTGTCATCGACCAGCTCGCGATTGGCGCGGGTCAGCTGCTCCGGGCGCTTGCAGCGGACCCTGGAGCTTGCCGCCGAGCAGTTGCTGGTCCAGCACGCCGGCGAAGGACGGCAGGCTCTCCTCGTTCAACGACTGCTTGAACAGCGACCAGCCATGCTTGTACAGACTTGGCTCTAGAACGCCGAGGCGGTGCCGAGCTTGATCACCACCGCATACGCGGCCTGGCGCCTGCGGATATTGCTTGGCCGAGAACAGCAACTCGCCGCGGCGGAACTGCACCTCGTCCAGCTGCGGGTGCGCGGATAGCGGCCGATCGATGCGATCCAGCGTCGCGAGCGCCTGCTCCGGCTGGCCGGTCGCCTCGTAGGCGCGCGCCATCTGGTACAGCACCTGGTCGTTGCGCGCGATAGTCCGGGTAAGCCTTCAACAGCACCGTATAGAGACGGATGGCCTCGGCGCCCTGCAGATCGATCTGCGACGAGCTCCTTCTCCATGCGCTCGACCTGGCCGGACTCCAGATTCAGATCGCCCAGGCGGCGCATGGCTTCGGCGCGCAGCTTCGGATCGGTGCGCTGCAGTTCGAGAAAGCGCCTGTAGTTCTCCATCGCCTTCGCGGAATCGGCCCGGCGGGGTGTTCGTCTGCACGTCGACCGGCCTTGAGACCAAGTCCCCGATGGTCTGCTCGCGCTGCGGATCGGCACCGGCGCCATCGCGGCGAGCGCTAGCGTCAGCGTCGTGATGACTGCGACTGGACGAGCGAGGCTCACGGCTTGGGATCCGGATGGTTCGGGGACGGCGGTGGCTCGCTGTTGGCCGGAGCATCGCTCGGGGCCGCCGGCTGCTCCTCCGCGCGCGGTGGATTTGCAGGCGCGGGCTTCGGTGCGTTCGCCGCGCGTCGTACATGGAGGCAAGCGCAAAGCGCGCCTGCACTTCGTAGGTCGTCCAGCCGGTCCTTCTGCGCGGCGAGTTCGGCGACGGCGATCTGCTGCAAGTAGCTCGTGCTGCTTCTGCTCCATGCCGCCAGGCGTGCCTGCAAGGCCGCGATGCGCGCCTTGAGCGCCGCGAGTCGCGCGGCAAATTCGCCCGTATTGACCGTGGGACGCTGCGGCGGGCACGTTCGACGCGGACCCAGCGGCTCTGCGCCTCGTGCAGCGCCAGATCCAGATCCTTGAGGGTGCGCCGCTCCTGCCACTCGCGCGCCTTGAACGCATCGTTCAAGCGAAAATACAGTACGCCCTTGACGAGTCGCAGCCGCTCGCGCAAGGCATTGTTCGCGTCGTCGTTCGGAGCCTGGGACAAGGCCTCCTCGATCTGCGCGGATCCGCTCCCATTGCGCTCGCTCCTCCGGCGAGCCGATTGCGGCCACGTCCTTCGCGTGCTCGATGACGTTGAGCCGCGTCTCGAGATCGTCGCGCTCGTGCTGCAGCTTGTCGGCGGCCCCAGAGCTCAGCAGCGCATCGACGCGCGGCAGGCGCTGCGCATACGCGTGCTCACGCGTATCGATCATGTCGCTGAAGGCTTCCATGCTGTCCGACCAGCGCTCGAGGGTGTGCCCCATGTAGCCGAGGTCACGAAAATTCTTGAGGCCTTCCTGGAAGTCATGGTCGGCGAGCAGGGGGTACAGGTATCTCGATTCCGGCGCGGCGGGCAGACTCTGCAACTGCCAGAACCAGCCGTAACGCGTGTCCTGATCGCCGGTCAGCAGCGCATCGAGCATCTTGCCGTCGCGGATGCGCTGCACGGACTCATCGAGATTCTGGCCCTCGAGCGCGAATGAGCGCAGCGCGTCCTCGTAGTTGTCGGCTGCCTGCGCGTTGGCATTGAGCTTGGCGTACGCGTAGGGCACGGCGAGATAGGACTCCTGCACGGCGGCATCGAGCAGGTTGCGGCCGCGCAGCGCGAGCCAGGGAACCAGCGCCCCCTTGTAGTCGCCGAGCGCTGCCTGCGCCCAGCCGACTCCCAGCAATGCCTTGTTGGAGTACGGCCCATTCAGGCGCACGCGCTGCAGGATCGGCAGCGCCTTGTCGGGCTTGTTGGCTTGCAGATAGGCGAAACCCAGAGCGAGATTCGCACGGTCGCGCAACGCCAGCATCTCGGGCTGCGCAGTGCCGAGCTCGCCGACGGATGCGAGAATCGCGTCCGCCTCGTCGACCTTGCCCTCGCGCACGAGCGCGACGCCGAGATTGAACTGCGCGTACGCAACCCAGTCCGGGGAGCCGCGCCAGTCCTTGAGCAGCTGCACTGCCTCATCGAATCGTCCCTGGCGCAATAGCACGTTGGCGAGCAGATGCGTCCGCTGCGCCTCGAGTTGCGCCGGCAGCTTGCCCTGCACTTGGCGCAGCGCCTGCTCGGTGCGATCGAGGTAGCCGCGCGCGTACCACACCTGTGCCAGATAGAACCACGCGCGATTGCGGACCCCCACGGGCACATCGGGCGTGAGCAGCTTCTCGAAGCGCACTCCCGCCTCGTTGTGCAGTCCGAGCGACAGATACAGGCCGCCGAGAAGCAGCTGGGACTCGGCGGTGTGATGCGGCATCAACCCCCAGTGATCGTAAGCGTTGAGACGCGTGATCGCCTCGAAGTCATCGCCTTGAAAGAAATAGAAGAGCACATCGCCGTAGTGCAGGTCCTGGACGCGGGTCGGCGGCAGCTTGTTGGGATCCGGGCGTGCGGTGGCGCGCCCGGCGCATAGCAGCGCGGCGGTCACAGCCACAGCAAGACCGGCGAGCTTCACGGGCCCTCTACTCCCAGTCCTTGATCTCGAACTCCGGCTGCATGCGCCGTTGCTTGTCGTTGATCTTGAGCTCGAGATATTTTGCGCCGATACCCTTGTCGAACTTGATCGTAGCGCCGCGCTTGTAGTCGCGGTTGTTGGGGCCCTTGCCGGCGAAGAATGCGACGAGCTCGTGCCCGCCGACTTTGAGATTGCCGACGTACAGCCGGTGCACCCCTCCCTTGAGAAGCGCGTCCGCCTCGCGAGGAGTGTAAAGGTAGTTGGCGACTTCCTTCTGATCGATCTTGAGCGTCACCGAGTCGAGGGCGAAGAAATCCCCCACGTCCATCGACAGAAACACGGCGACCTGAGTGTTGGCCGGGAAGAGCAGCTCCTCTTCCAGCACGAACAGATCGCGGTTGAGATCCACGACATCCTTCTTGAGGTTCTGAGTTTCCTCATCGAGACCGCGTGTGTCACCGGCCGTGGGCGCCGCCGGGGCGGTCGCATCCGCAGGCGCGGCAGGCTGTGCAGCGGCTCCTGACGAGTCCGTTGCCGTTGCCGGTGCGGGTGCGGGTGCGGGTGCTGCGGTGTCGGCGCCGCCGCACCCGGCTCTGTCTGAGCAGCCGGGGCCTGCGGCGCAGTGGGCTGCTCCGAAGGCGCGGTCGAGACAGCGGGACCGGGCGTGGCCGCGGGGGTCGAAGGCTGGGCCCGTGCGAACGCGAGCAGCTGCACGGACAGGAGCGCAGCGAGGGCCAAGCTTCGCAACGTGCGGCGGGGGAAGGGCTTCACTGACATAGGACTCCGTCTCATTCGTTCAGCAGCTCACGCAGCTGTTGCAGATAGAGCGCTTCGCTCTTTGGTCCAAAATCGCGCATCACCTGGCGCACGGTGCCGCCGCGGTCGATGAGAATGGTCATCGGCAGATTGTCCACCTGATAGAGCCTGCTCACGCTCTTTTGCGGGTCTGCCAGCATCGCAAAGGCGACGTGATGCGAACCGGCAAAATCGCGGGCACGCACCTGGTCGTCATCCACACTGACTCCGAACATCTGCAGACCCGCGGACCGGTACGTCACGTAGCTGCGCCCCAGCGCCTGAAGCTCCGCCGCGCACGTCGTGCACGTCGTGCTCCAGAACGTGAGCACGACGACCTCGCCGCGATGCTCGGACAGCCGGATGTTGTCCCCGGCGAAGGCCCGTAACGCGAAGTCCGGCGCCTGCGCATCGAGCAGCGGATAGCCGGCGGCCGACGCCGTGAGGCTGACCGTGGCGATCATGAGCGCGGCGATACACCGCAAGACCAGTTTCAACCGACGCACGAACGCGTCCTTCGGCTATGAAGCAGCTCGCGCGGCGGCATGCGACCGAAGCGTCCGCGGCGCGCGAGCAACCCTCGCACAGCGAACTTGACAATGTCAACGAACCAGGTCGACAACTTGGGAAGCAAGCGCATGTGCCGAGAGCGCAACGAGAGGCGCGCGAGCGCGATCAGGCATCGTGCCGCATAGGCCGGTGGGATTGAATAGCCGGTGGCGTCGGATTTGCGCGACAAGCATGCCGGGTGCGCGAATCTGTGCGACAGGCCGCATCAGATCGTCCACACGCGGTCCCCGTGTGGCCGGGCTCGGTGCTGCGACAAGGCAGCGCCCGCAGGCGGGCGCGCCCTGGTGTCGCGTCAGACGACGCCGTTGACGATCGGATTGAACGCGATGAGCGGATCGAGCTGCGATGCGCTCGATCCCAGGCCGTTGCTGCTGCCGAACGCGGTCGCGAAGTTGCCCGTCTGACCGTGCAACGCCATGTAGTTGAGGCACACGGTGTTCACCAGCAGGTTCACGGCGTTCGCCGCGGGGCTCGAGGAGGTGTTTACGGATCCGTCGGCGTTGAAATAGCCGATCTGGTTGCCGCTGCCACCGGACATGAGCGAAGGTCGCGCGCCCGGATTGTAGACCAGGAAGAACGTGCTCGCCGTCGTGGAGCTGTCGCCCTGCCAGCCGTACTTGCCGCGGCCCGCCGTCGAGGTGTCGGCCATCTGCGTGGAAACCAGCGAGCCGTCGCTGAACACGTAGACCATGAGCGGACGGCCCACGCGGCGTGCGTACTCGAGGCATGCGCCGATGCAGATTCCCGCATTGAAGTTCTTGGTCTCGCCCGTGGCGCGCGTGCCATCGTGGTAGTCGTAGCCGCCGAGCGTGACCGTGCCCGCGCCGGCGAAGCCGCTGACCACCATCTTCATGACAGCCGCAGTCGCGCGGATATTCGAGTCCTGATAATCGGCCGCGGTGAAGATGCTGTTCGCCGCGCCGACGATGTTGGTGTCGAGATCCGGATTGAGCGAGGCCGGATTACCGAAGGTGTTGACGAGCGCCGTCGTCTTCGCATAGTCGCACAGCATCGCCGTCTTCAGTGCCGAATCGGAGCTCGCGTTGCCCGGCATGGTCGAGATGGCCCCGAGCTTGCCCGAGAAGCTGCTGAGGTTCGTACCGCCGGAGAGGCGCGCGGTCGACTCGAGCACCGCGATCGTGTCGTTCGGATCGGTGAACATCGTGCCAAGCGCACCCGTGTTCACGAGGCCGGTGCAATCGCTCGCCTGCGTGATGACCGAGGGGATCTCCGAGAGATTGATGAGGGCGGCCGGCGCCATCGAGTTGCCGCCCGAAACGGTCGCCTGAGTGCCGATCAGCTGCAGCAGCGCGCCGTTCGCGCCCGCCAAGGCGATGCCGTACATCGGGTTGTGCGGGTTGTCTTGCGTATCGGTCTGCGAGACGGCAGCGATGGCGACGCCGTTCGTGTTCGCCTGCGCCGCGGCCGAGGCCTTGGATTGAATGCCGCGCAGAATGCCACCGTCGGAGTGCCACGCGAGGCCGAGCGAGGTATCGATGAAGTTCTTGCTGGCCGTCGCCGTGTTCGGCGAGTTCGGCAGCATGTCACCGGGCAAGCCGAGCTTCGCGTAGCCCGCGGTGGACAGAAGGTTCAGCTGTCCACCTGCCTGGCCGATCAGCGCCTCGGAGCCATTGAGATTGGCGCCGCCGGCGAGATCAAAGCAGATGAATGGGATCTTGTCGGCGCCCGTCGTCGAGATGCCGCACTGGCTGACCAGACCGCTGATGTCGCCCGCTAGAGCGGCGCGCGCGTCGCGCGGTTTCGCGAGCAGGTTCATGACAGCGGCCGGCACCAGCACCGCAGCCTGGCCGCCGATAAGTCCAGCGGCCAGGAACTGGCGCCGCGTAACCGGGCGCGGATGATCCGTGTGCAGCAAAGGCTCGTGGAGCCCTTTGGCGCGCGGCAGTTTCTTGCGAATGATCATGGCTGTCTCTCCGAAAATGCGAGTTGCTAGTTCACCAGCGTCGAGGCGCTCGACATCACGGCCGCGCAGGCCGCCGTCGAGATGATCCCCGCGCCGCCGCTCTGAGTGCCGGCCGAACCCGCGGCCAGCGTTCCGATCAGGCTGCGAGCTCGGTCTGCACGGCACTGAGCGATGGCTGGCTCGTGAGCTGGGTGCCGCCGTTCGTGCCCACCAGGTTGTTGTAGATCGCGTTAATCAACATCGACTGGTTGGTCTGCGCCCAGCTACCGGGCTGCGTGCCGTCGAAACCCGGCGCCGAAGAAGCTCTTCGACAGGTTCGGATCGCTCACCATCGCGTTGCAGTAGGCGACGGCAAGCTGCGCGAGCGCGGTCTGGTTGGACGAGGCGTACGCATCGAAGTCGGGTATCGACGGAAGTGCCGGCTGGACACTTGCGTACGTCGCCGCGACGTTCGTATTGAGCGGCGTGACACCGGTCATCTTCGCCATGCTCTGACTGACGCGCTCGAACGTCGCCACGCCCAGATCCGACACGGCCGGGCCTGGCGTCGGCGCAGGCGCCGTGACCACCGGATCCATGTAGCTGTGCGTATGCGAGCCGATCTGTGCGAAGGACAGGAAGAACTGATCCGACGCAGGTCCGTTCTCAGAGCGAATGACCGCACCCACCGTCGACAGCAGCTGCCCTGCCTGGTGCGTTGTACCCGGCCGTGGCTCACAGTCACGTTCAGCGGGATGTAGCTCTGCCCGACCGGAGCCTCGGCACCGTTGACGCCGATGCGGATTCCGGCGATCGGGTCGTCGGCGGCATCGCCGTCGAGTCCAGACTGATAAAGGTCGGACTGCTGAACAGGTACGAGTAGTTATCGTTCAGCTGCGCCGTGAGCATGATGTAGCTCTGCGCCATGTTGGTGAGGCTCGACACGTCGAACAGCAGGAAGTACTTCTCGCCAACGCCGGCGTTGAAGTTCTGCTGAATCTGTGCAGGTGTGAGCGCACGATTGTGGATCGCGACCAGCGCAGCTCTCCCTGCCAGGCATTGGTGCCCGAGGTCTCGCTGCCGAGCACCAGGGCAAACGTGTTGTCCCAGTTGCTGAGCGCACCGCCGCCCTTGGTGTCCACATCGCCGGTGTACACACCGTTGACGTAGAGCTTGCGGCCGTTCACCGCATCGTAGGTGAGCACGACGTGCTGCAGCGCAGCCTGCGCGACCATGTTGTTCGGGTTGGTCGCCAGCGCCGGCATGCCGTTCACATCCGTGACGCTGCTGCGCACCAGGCCCTCATACTGGAAGGCGTTCTGCGCAAGCGTCATGTCGCGGGTGGCGGGTCCACCGGAGTAGCTCACGATCCAGGCATTCTGTCTGCGCCTGATTGTTGGGGTTCGCCCAGACCTCGATCGAGAACTCACCGGTCGAGCCGATGAGGTCGGCCAGCTTCGCGCTCGCCGTGGTCGTACCCTGGGCCTTACCGCCCGCATTGATGGTGACACCCCAGCCGTTGACCCAGGTCAGGCGCCGGAGAGCGTCAGATCCAGCTCGGGCTGTACGCCGCTCGTGTCGTAGGCGGTGTTGCCGGAGCCGGTCTTGAACTCATACAGAGCGATCTGTGAGTCCGTATAGCGACCCTGGCCCGAGGCGATCGTGCCGTTGTACAGGGTGAGCGCCTTTGAGACGACGAGCGAGGGATCGATCGGGCTGAGCGGGATCTGGTTTGCCATCGTGACGATGGCGGCCAGCATCTGCTGTGCATCCTGTGTGCAATCGCTCCAGCAGTTGTGATGGTCCTGCACGAGGCGCTGCACGAACCGCGACAGACAGGTCGTGGCGCCGTTCGTGCCACTGCCGGTCACGGTGCAGGGCACCGCCGGGGTCGCATTGGTCGGATTTGCATCCGCGAGGACGATCTTCGGCTGGGCCGCCGGATAGGCGATGTCGACGACATCGTTGCTCGCGAAGTACGGCTGCTGTTGCGAGGCCGCCGTGTCCGAATGGCAGCGGGCGCAGTACTGATGGACGATCGGGTAGACGGTGCTCTGATAGAGCGCCGCACCCGCCGTGCCGCCGGGGAAGCTCTTGCTTGCACCCACGGTCATATCCGGTGGCGCGACGAGCTGGATCTGCTGCGTGCCGGCAGAACCGGAGCTGGTGCCGGCCCAGTTCTGAATCCACTGCGTCAGGGTGTCGGCGCAGGCCTGGGGCGAGGCGAGCCAGCAGTTATGACCGCCGGCCACCTTCTGCACCATGATCGACTGGCTCGGCTGCTGCAGATTGACGACCGTGTTCGCCGCCTGGTAGGCGAGGTTCACGTCATCGGTGCGCGCGAACATCGGCGACTGACCGCCCTGGTGATGACAGCCACCGCAGCGATTGTTCGGGTTGATGTTCACCCAGAGATTCGCCTCGAACGCCTGTACGTCGGCGTTGCCGGGCGCGGGACCGGTGTAACTTTGCGTCGTGGCCGCGGTCGTGACCGGGTTCGACGAGGTCGGAGCTCCGCCGGTGCAGGCCGCAAGCAGGGCCGTCAGGGCGAGCGTGCCGACCGTTACGAAGGTCCGCATTTTGGAGCGAATGAGTTTCGGGCCGTTCATGACGCTCTACCTCAATTGCCCATGCAGTAGACGGCGGCTTCGGCAAACATCTGCTTCATCTTGTAGCCGCCTGATTTGAAATCGCTCTTCATCTGCGCCGTCTGAGTGAAATCCGCGCTGGTCGTCGGCGGGCGGTAGCAGACGGCCTGGAAGACCTTCTGCACCTGGCACGCCGCGAACGCATCGCTCGACTCGAGCTCCTGCCCGAGCGACTTGGCGCCGTTGCCGCTACCGGGCAGGCTCGCTGACCAGCCAAGAATCTGGTTGGGTCCCTGACGCCAGCGGTTGATCCAGCTGTCGTCGACCGTGAAGTAGCCCTGCGGGAAGTTGGTCGAGTTGATGTGGTACTTCGCCTGCACGGTGCCGGGGCTGTAGGTCATCGCGTTCGGAGGTCAGATCGAGCTCGTAGTACGCGAACGCTCCGGCCATCGGATCCATGCCGCTGTGGCAGCCGATGCAGGTGTTGAGGAATACGCGGCTGTCACCGCCCGGCGAGCGCGACACATCCTGACGGATGCGGTCGCTCGGGCGCGTGATGTCCTCGATCTGCTGCAAGTCATCGCACAGATGCGCGATCAGGGTAAAGCGCACCATCGCGCGGTTCGTGCCTTTGAAGAAGAAGGCCTGCGCCGAGGCGGCCGTCGTCATCAGACCTGCGGTCGCGGCCGCAGGCACGCCGTAGGTGCCCGACTGCGTCGTCTGCACCAGCGTCGCCTTCAAATCGACGTTCTGTGCTTCGGCCGTCTGGTAGTGGTTGTCGTTCCCGAGCGCAGGCGCCGGCAGGCCCGGAGCGTTGCTCGTATAGAGGATGTCCGCGGAGAGCGCGGTATTGAACGCCACGTCGTCGCGCACCATGCCGATGACGGTCGCGACGTAGTCGTTCAGAGGCGCGAACACCGTCTGCGTCTTGTTGGTCCAGGGCATCGCCCAGTTCTTGAGCACCGTGCTGTAGAAGCTGGGTGAGGCGAGAGCCACCTGCGCAGCGGCCAGCGCATTGTTGCTCTGGATGTCGCCCGCCATCTGCGACAGCTCTGTCGATGATGGCGGCACGCCGGCGATGCGCTCATACATGCGCTCCGCCTGTTCGTTGGGACCAGCGCTGACTGGTGCGCACAGAATGAGCGCAATCAGCGCGCCGATGGCGCTGCGCTTGCCAGACGCGCTCGCCAGAGATTCGCAGTGTCGTTTGATGCTCATGGCACTCGTTCACTCCCACTCACGCACCGCTATGCGTGGCGCACTATAGGCACACAAAAACCCCGCCCCGTTTGTCTCGACTGGCAAACGTCGCGCGCTGCCGACATCTTTGCTGTTTTGTCTACTTCGCTATGCTCCCCGCACCGATTTGCGAGGTGGGTCACGGCGGTTGCGCTGACGAACGTCTACCTAACGCTACTGCCGAACCCTGCGTGGGTACGCGTCGAGATGCGCACCCGCGGGCACGCGTCAAATGAACCGCGTTCCGAGCATGCAGCGCCGTGATGGGGTCGGCAGAACGGACAAAGCCCATTGCGCAATCTTGGATTACGTAAGATGCGCACTCGGGATGAGTGATCGCTTGCGACGCGCCTCACTGTGAGTGCGCGAACTGTGGAGTCTTGAATATGGCGCAGCTGCGACAACAGCAAATCGAGCCCGTGGCCGCTCCGTCGTGCCTGGGCGCTGCTCGGCTGCGTGTCCGCCTGGCTGCTCGCCGGCTGCAGCAGCGGCAATGGCTATGTGCAGACCGCCTCGGGTCAGGCCGCCGACCCTCAGACGCAGGACTACCCGATCTTCTATGTGAAGCGGTACTCAGTTCCGACGACGCAGGATGATCTGCGGATGCTGCGGTTCGCCAACCTGCCGCCGACCGTCAAGGCCGGGGCGACCGCGACGCCCTCGGGCGCCGACCTCTTCATGCGATCCAACGCCTCACCGAGCGGCACCGAGACGAACATCACGCAGCGCATCACGGGCACGGGCACTGCGACGGCGGCAACGTACGATGTGAAGGATGTGAGCGTCTCTGACGACGGCAAGACGATTCTCTTCACGATGCGCGGACCACTGACCGCGAAAATGAAGCAGACCGTCGCGCCTTCGTGGCGGATCTGGCAGTACGTCATCGCCAGCGACACCTTGAGTCTGGTGATCAACCCGGATACGGATCCGGATCCGGCGACGGTGAACGATGTGGCTCCGCAGTTCATGCCGGACGGACGCATCGTCTTCAGCTCGACCCGCCAGCGCCAGTCCGAGGCGGTGTTGCTCGATGAAGGCTTCCCGCAGTTCACGGCCGACGATGAGGCGCGCACCGAACCGGCGTTCGTGCTGCACGTGATGAATGCGGACGGCAGCAACATTCATCAGATCTCCTTCAACCAGAGCGACGACCGTGACCCGACCGTGCTCATGAGCGGGCAGGTGATGTGGACGCGCTGGGACGATGCGCCGGGCAAGGACGGCATGCATCTGTATACCGCCAATCCCGATGGCACCAACGTGCAGCTGCTGTACGGCGCCAACAGCCATGCGACCGGCACCGACGCGACCGGCACCAACACCAACGTGATCGAGTTCGTGAAGGCGCACGAGATGCAAAGTGGGCGCGTTCTCGCCCTGGTGCGGCCGTATACGGGCACCGAGAGCAAGACCGCGCCGCTCGGAACCGACTTCGGTGGCGATCTGATCGAGATCGACACCCAGGATTACGTCGAAAACACGCAGCCCACTCTGGCCAGCGCCGGCGCGGTGGGTCCCGCTCAGGTGGCCGCGACCACCAACGAAGTGCTGACGGTTCCGGGCCCCTCGCCCGGCGGCCGTTTCTATGCGGGCTTCCCCCTGTGGGACGGGACGGGGCGCATCCTCGTCAGCTGGTCGCAGTGCCGGTTGCTCGACACTTCGGTCACACCCAACACCATCGTGCCGTGCACGACATCGGCGCTCGCAAGCCCGACCGCGACGGCCGCGCCGCCTCTGTACAGCGTGTGGATGTTCGACCCGACTTTGAACACCCTCATGCCCATCATGCAGCCGGTCGACGGCATCATGATCACCGACCTCGTGGCTGCGCAGCCGCGTACACTGCCTGCGGTGATCCTGGACCAGCAGCCCGGCGTCGCCCTGAATCAGGATTTCTATGATGCCGGTGTCGGCGTGCTCAACATCCGCAGCGTGTACGATTTCGACGGCGTCGATACGGCCACACCGAACATTGCGACCGTGGCGGATCCCGGCAAGACCACGGCCGCGCAGCGGCCGGCGCGCTTCATCCGCCTGGAGAAGCCGGTATCGTTGCCCGACAAGCAGACCCTGAAACTCAATCAGGCCGCCTTCGGGGTCACCAACTACATGCGCGAGATCCTGGGCTACGCGCCCGTGGAGCCGGACGGCTCGGTGCGCATCGAAGTGCCTTCGAACGTGGCGTTCCAGATCAGCATTCTCGATGCGAGCGGGCGGCGCATATCACCGGTTCACGATGCATGGCTGCAGCTGCGGCCGGGCGAGGAAATGAAGTGCAACGGCTGTCATACGCCGGCCGCGCAGCAGAATCCGGCGACCGGCATGACGGCCAAGTCGCACGGGCGCACAAATCTCTTCAACTCCGTCTATGCCGGCGCCGCCGCGACGGGCGTACCGTTCACGAATACCGTTGCGATCTTCTCGCCGAATGCGGGTGAGACGATGGCCGAGACGCGCAGCCGCACGAGCTGCGCATCGGATACGCCGCCGTGCATGCAGATGCTGCCGAGCGTCGAGGTCAGCTATCAGGACGTATGGACCAACCCTGCGGTGCGCGCGCCGGATGCGCCGTTCGCATACAGCTACCTCGATCCGACGTTCACGACGCTTGCGCCCACGACCAACAACTGCCTCGCGGGCTGGGCTTCGACCTGCCGGATCATCATCAACTACATCGAGCACGTGCAGCCGATGTGGGACAAGACTCGCCAGACGCTGGACGCGATGGGCAACGTGATCGCGGACCACACGTGCAATCAGGCCGGCTGTCACAACAAGCAGGATGCGATGGGCAACGTCCAGGTGCCCGCTGGTCAGGTCGATCTGACGAGCACGCCCTCGACCACTCAGCCTCTGCAGTTCATCTCGTACCTCGATCTGGTCTCCACACACAACGAGCAGACGGTTAACATGGGCGTGCTGACGGACGTACTGGTACCCCCGGGAGTGCCGGTACCCATCGCTCCATCGATGGTCGCCAGCAACGCGGGTGCTTCGACGAGTTTCTTCGGTCGCTTTGCTGCCGGATCGGGGGACAGCATCCACGCGGGCATCCTGAGCCCGTCGGAGCTGCGCTTGCTCTCTGAGTGGCTGGACATAGGGGCTCAGTATTTCAACAATCCGTTCGACCCTAAAGCACCGCTCAATTAGGAGCACCTTGCTGCGCTCCTGGTCGATCCGTCTCCTGGCGCTCATGCTGCCGCTCCTTGCCGTCACCACACCGGGACGCTGCGCGACGCAGTACCTGCAGGTCTTCGTGACCGCGCCCTACGTGGAGATGCATACCGGGCCGGGACGGGGCTATCCCGTGTTTCACGTCGTGCCGCGCAACGAGAGCGTCGACGTTCTCAAGCGGCATACCGACTGGTTCAAGGTTCGCACCGAGCGCGGCATCGAGGGCTGGGTGGCGCAGCGCGACATGCTGCAGACCGTACTCGCGGACGGTACGCCGTTCACGTTCGATCTCGGCGATCGCGCCGGCTTCACGGCGCACCGCTGGGAGGCTGGCGCCTTCCTTTACGGGGACTACGGCGGAGCTTCTTTGATCTCGGTCTATGGCTCGTTCTCGCTCAATCCGAACCTCGCCATCGAGGCATCGCTCGGACAGTTCCTGGGAACGGTCTCCAACGGTACGACCGGGGACATCGGATTCACACACGTCTTCCTGCCCGAGTGGCGCTGGTCGCCTTTCGTGATGCTCGGCACGGGTTTCGTGCACACTGAGCCAAAGGCGACGCTCGTGCAGCCTTCGGACCGCTCCGACCAGTCCGCGTACGTGGGCGGCGGTATCCGTATCTACCTCACCCGCAGGCTGTTCCTGCGGGCCCAGTACGCCGAGCACATCATCTTCACCAAGCGCAACGAGAATCAGCAGGTCGACGAATGGAAAGCCGGGTTCGCATTCTTCTTCTGATGCTGGCGCTGAGCCTTTCGGGCTGCGCCACGGTGCGCCACTGGATGGGGCGCGACAAGCCGCCGCCCCAGTCGGCGGCGAGCGACGCGCAAAGCGCGCAGGCGGACCAGCAGGACACAGGTAACGCGCCGCCGCGGGTGATCGAGCCCGACGTGCAACGGCGGCAGATCAAGGTCCCGAAGATCAAATCGCAGAACTTCGAGCTCGGCGGCTACGTCGGTACGCTCAACGTGGAGGACTTCGGCGCACACCCGGTCTACGGCGTGCAGGCCGGGTACCACGTCACCGAGGATTTCTTCTTTCAGGCGGAGGCCGGGCGCTCGCAGCGCCGGCCGGACGAGCTTCGAGGTGCTCTCGAACATCAATCTGCTTACCAACAGTGAGAGGTGGTTCAAGTACTACGACCTCTCCCTGGGCTACAACTTCCTGCCGGGTGAGGTGTTTCTCGGTCGCAACCTCGCCCTGATCAGCTCGTTCTACGTGCTGGCCGGTATCGGCGCGACGGATTTCGGCGGCGACACCAAGTTCACGGTGAACTTTGGTGGGGGCTACCGCATCCTGCCGGCAGACTGGCTCGCGGTGCACGTCGCGGTAGAGGATCGGGTGTACAACTCGGATCTGTTCGGCGTCAACAAGCTCGCCAGCAATCTCGAGGCGCATCTGGGCGCGACCGTCTTTTTCTGAGGGTTCATCTGGCCAGGAGTTGGTATGAGACACGCATTGACCCGCATCACCGTCCGCAGCGTTGCCGCGCTCCTCATTGCGGTGCCTGCGCTCGCCGGAGCTCCCGGCCCCGCGCCGTCGTTCAGCCTTCCGGCTCGAGGCGGCAGCACCGTCACTCTGAGCCAGTACAAAGGCCAGGTCGTGATGATCAACTTCTGGGCGAGCTGGTGTGGACCGTGCCGCCAGGAGATGCCGCTGCTTGAGAACATCTACAAGAAGTACAGCAAGATGGGCTTCACGCTCATCGGCGTGAATGTCGAGCCGGATACCAAGGCGGCGGAGAACTGGCTGAAGCAGACCCCGGTGAGCTTCCCGGTACTTTTCGATACAGACAGCAAGGTCAGCAAGCTTTATAACGTGTCCGGCATGCCGAGTACCGTCTTCATCGATCGCAAGGGCAACTTCCGCCTGTTGCATCAGGGCTATAAGCCCGGCGATGAGAATGAATACCTCGACCAGATCCGCACGCTGATGCGGGAGTGACGCGGGTGCGAGCGGTTCAAGTGCTATGCGCCCTCGCGCTGGCGGTCGGCATGGCTGCGTGCTCCCCCGTGCAGCCCTGGGTGAAGCCGTACGAGCGCGAGCACCTCGCTGATCCCATCATGGCCTTTGATCGCGACCCGGTCGCGTCCGCCTTCATGGACCATGTCTATGAGGTGCGCAACGCAGCGCGCGGCGGGACCGGCGCTCAGGGCGGTGGGTGCGGATGCAACTGATCTTCGGACGCGCCGCCGGCGCGACTCGCACAGGCATGGCCGGCGCCTCGCGGCGCATGCGGCTCACGCTGGGTGTCCTGGCGTTCGGCGCGCTCTACAGCGCTCCGAGTCTCACCGATGTGCTGCCCGAGGATCGCGCCGATGTGGAATGGAGCCGCTATCAGGGCGGCGGTCAGCTCATTGACGGCAAGTCCTGGCTGATCCGCAAGAAAATCGGTGATCACGTCTCGGTGTCGTACAACCACCTGATCGACGTGGTCTCGGGTGCATCGGTCGATGTGCGAGCTCTACGCGAGCCCATACAGTCGAGCAGCGCACGCAGGACAGCGTTTCGGCCGAGTATCCTGTACGGCAAGTCCACCTACAACGTGAGCTTCACCCACAGCTACGAGCCTGACTACCGCTCCAACACGGCGTCGTTCTCGGTCAGCCAGGACATGTTCGGCGATCTGACGACGATCAGCTTGAGCTACCGCCGTACCTGGAACGATGTCTACGAGATGGAGTGCGCGATGCGCTCCGCGGTTGGAGATGTCTGCGAGGACAAGATCCATGACCCGAGCTTCGGCAAGAAGGATATGGACGAGCGCTCGTACGCGATCGGCCTCACCCAGATCCTGACCCGCAACTCCATTCTGGCGCTCAATTTCGAGGTCATCACGGATCAGGGCTGGCTCAGCAACCCCTATCGCCAGCTCCTGTACGCGGATCCGACGAGCCCCAAAGGCTTCAGCGAGGGCCCGGAGGTCGACCCGAGCACCCGCACGAGCAACGCGATCGGGGGCGACTACAAGTATTACCTGCCATACCGCGCGGCGGTGGATCTGCAATACCGCTTTTTCACGGACACCTGGGGCATCCATGCGAACACGGCGCAGCTCGGATACACCCAGCCGTGGCGCAACTTCGTCTTCGACGGCAACGTCCGGTACTACAACCAGAACCACGCCAATTTCTACAGCAACCTCTTCCCCTATGCGAACGCGCAGAACTTCGAGTCACGCAATCGCGAGCTGGCCACCTACAAGAGCTATTCGGCGGGCGTCGGCGCGTCCTATCAGTTCACGATCCCGCGCGTATCCTGGATTCAGAAGAGCACGGTGAACCTGCGGTACGACTACTTCATGGTGAACTACGAGGACTTCACCCTCGTCACACCCACGACCGCGATCAATCCGAATCTGGCGCCGCTGTATTCGCTCAGGGCGAGCATTTATCAGTTCTTCGTCTCGCTCTACTTCTAGACCTACTTCGGCTGCTCGAGGCCCTTCGAATACCAGACCTTGCCGTCGGGCGTGATCGCCACGGCATCGACATCGGGCAGTGTGTTGATGAAGTCGATGCCCTCCTTCGCGCCCATCACGAACACGCTCTTGGTGAGCGCATCGGTGCGCGTGGCGTATGGGCCGATGATGGTCACACTGCGGACCTTGCGGGCCGACTTGCCGGTCTTCGGGTCGAGAATGTGGTGATAGCGCACGCCGTTCTCATCGAAGTAGCGTTCGTAGTCGCCTGAGGTCGACATCGCCGCATCCGTGACGGGCAGGCGCACCACGATCTTGTCCCGGTCGTCCGGATCGCGTATGCCGACGACCCAGGGCTTGCCGAAACGATCACCGATGATGCGGGTGTCGCCCCCGGCGTTCACCATGGCGCGGTCGATGCCCGCAGCCTGCAGCACGGCGATACCGCGATCGACCGCGTAGCCTTTGCCGATTCCCCCGAAGTCGATGCGCACCCCGGCGCGATCGAAGCTGACGGTGCGGCTGGCCGGATCGAGGTGCACGTGGTGGTAGCTGATGGCCGGCAGCGCGGCCGCGATAGCGGCATCGTCCGGATGGATGTGCTTCGGATAGTTGTAGAGGTAGCCGACGCTCGCATAAGTCACATCGAAGCTGCCGCGCGTGAGCTTGGAATAGTCGAGCGATGTCTGGATCAGGTCGATAGAGCTCCTGCGTGATGTGCACCGGGTGCTGGGATGCGGTCGCATTCACCATCGACACTTCGCTCTCGGGCTTGTAGGTGCTCATCGCATCGTCGATGCGGCGCAGCTCCACGAAGACCTTCTCGATCGCAGCTTCGCCCTTGCGCGCGGTCCTCGCTCCACAACTCGACATCGCAGCGTGTGCCCATGATGGGAGCTTCGCGATAGATCCACTCCGCGCGAAGCGGCGCGGACGCAGCGCCCGCAGCCGCGAGCAGCAGCAACGCGCCGCGTGCCGCACCGGATTTGCACATCGTTCCTGCGTTCATGGGCGAATGGTACATTCAAACTGTCCACTTGCTCGCGCGCCTGGAGTAAGCTTGCGCCCCAATCAGCCGCAGCGCATGCGCGCGTCGGCGTTCGGCGACAAGCCATGAGGGACTTAAGGATGCGAAACCGCGTCAATCTGCTCACGATTCCATCACTCCTCGTTCTGCTTTGGGCTGCCGCCTCGGCCCACGCACAAGGTCGCGAGGAGGCCCGCTTGCTCATCGCCACTCAAGTGCTCAATGAGCTGCGTACTTCACCGGACCAGTTCGTGCCTGATCGGCTGCTCGAGCGTGCCTATGGGATCGCGGTGATTCCGGATGTGACCAAGGTTGCCGTATTTGCCGGCGGGCGCCGCGGCAACGGCGTGCTTGTGGTGCGGGACAAGGATGGCCGGTTCACGAGTCCGATCTTCGTCAACCTCACCGGCGGAAGCATCGGCTGGCAGATCGGCGTGCAGTCGACCGACGTGGTGCTGGTATTCACCACCAAGCGCAGCATCGACTCGTTGACCAGCGGGAGACTCACCCTCGGCGCAGATGCCTCCGTCGCGGCAGGCCCCGTCGGCCGTCAGGCCTCGGCCGCAACCGATCCGACGTTCTCCTCGGAGGTGTACTCCTACTCGCGAAACCGGGGACTCTTCATCGGCGTGGCCCTCGATGGCAGCGCACTCACCATCGACGATAACGCCGACGCGCGCTTCTATGATCGCGGCGTCGTGACGACCGCACAGATCGTGAGTCGCACCGTGACCACGAACAGCGATATCGCGCGCCGGTTCCTCGCTGCGGTGGCCTCGAGCACCGGCTCGAGCCTGCCACCCTCGGCCTCGGCCGCGCCGATTGGAACGCCCCCGATTCCGACCAACACGGCTCCCGTCACGCCTCCCCCGGCCAGCTCCGACGGTGCTGCCCGGGCCTTCCCGATGGAGGATCCGAAGCCAGGCCAGGAGCCGCCGTCGCACTGACGCCGAGGTTCGAGCTTCGCGATCTACGGCAGCGCGTTGGGAGCGCCGGGGACGTTGAGGTCCACAGTGCGCGCATGAAAATCGCTTGGTTCGCCATGCTCGCGCTCGCGTGGTGCGGTGCGGCGCCGGGCGCCGACTCGACGACTCCCGATATTGGCCAGGGTTTGTCGACAGCTCGCCGGTGAGCTCCATACTGCCGGGCCTGACCCGGCCCGTGCAGGTGCTGCGCGACCGATGGGGCGTCGCACATATCTATGCGCAGAGACCAGCATGATCTGTTTTTTGCGCAAGGCGTAGTCGCCGCGCAGGATCGGCTGTTTCAGATGGAGCTGTGGAAGCGAGCCGGACAGGGGCGGCTCAGCGAGATTCTTGGACCAACCGCCCTGCAGCGCGACGTGAACGCGCGGGCGCTTGCCTATCGGGGAGACCTGCGCGACGGAATACGCCAGCTATGCTCCGGATGCCGGGCAGATACTGAACGCGTTCACCGACGGCATCAACGCCTACATCGCGATCCTCTCAGCGCTCGGGCGGCTCACGGACTGCCCTGCGAATTTCCGACTCGCGGGTTTCGCGCCGGAACCCTGGCAGCCGGAGGACTGCCTGAACCGCATGGCCGCGTTCTCCATGACCGGCAATGCCGTCGGCGAGCTCACCGCAGCCCGCGCCGTTCGAGAACTCGGTGCGAAGCACGCCGCCGAAGCTGGCTGATCTCGATCCTGCCGTGCCGCTGGACCCTGCTGCCCGGCGTCGATCTGGCTGGACTGTCGCCCGACCTTCTGAGCAATCTCGTCGGCAGCGATCAGCGCATCGAGTTCCCACGCGCGACGCGCGAGGGTAGCAACAACTGGACGATTTCCGGATCGCTCACCGCCAGCGGCAAGCCGCTGCTCGCCAACGATCCTCACCGGGTGCTCGCGCTGCCCTCGCTGCGCTACATGGTGCATCTCGTCGCCCCGGGATGGAATGTGATCGGCGCCGGCGAGCCCGGACTGCCGGGGGTTGCCGTCGGCCACAACGAGCAGCATCGCATGGGGCTTCACCATTTTCGGCCTCGATCAGCAGGATCTGTATGTCGAGGAGCTCAACCCGAGCGATCCGCTCGAGTATCGAACCGAAAGCGGCTGGGCGCGGATGACGCTGCGGCGCGAGGACTTTCACATCAAGGGCGCCCCGAGCCGGGCGATCGATCTGAAGTTCACCCGCCATGGCCCGGTGCTGTGGCAGGACGGCACGCGCGCCCTGGCGCTGCGCTGGGTGGGCAGCGAGCCCGGAACGGCGGGATATCTCGCCTCCCTGGCATCGATCGGGCCCGGAATTGGAGCGAGTTCGAGGCGGCGATGCCCGCGCTGGAAAGTGCCTTCGGAGAATCTCGTGTATGCCGATCGCGCCGGCAACATCGGCGAGCACTCGGCCGGTCTGGCGCCCGTTCGAAGCTGGACAGGGCTCCTGCCCGTTCCCGGGGCGGGCCACTACGAGTGGAAGGGCTTCCTCGCAGCCTCGCTTCTGCCGCACACCTTCAATCCGGCCGAGGGATTCGTCGCCACGGCGAATCACAAGATGATCCCCGAGGACTATCCCTACCCGGTCGGCTTCGAATGGACCCCGCCCTACCGATACGAGCGCATCCGTGAGGTGATCGAGTCGCACGTCCGCAGCGGACACAAGCTCACGATCGCCGACATGGAAGCGCTGCAGAACGATGTCGTATCGCTCCCGGCGCGTGATCTGCAAAGCCTGGTGCGTGCGACGGTACTGCGCGCAAAGCCGGAACTCGCAGCCTTCCTCAAGTGGGACGCCGCGGTGACGCGGGAGTCATCCGCAGCGGCTCTCTACGAAGTCTGGATGCGACAGATCGAGCGAGCGCTCGCCGTGCGCTTCTCGGCCAAGGACAGTGCGCACTATGAGGACCTGACGCCGAGCGCATTGCTCACCGTGCTGTCCGATCCGCATGAGGAGCTCTTTGGCGCCAATCCGGTCGCAACCCGGGACGCACTCCTCGAGGATGCACTCGCGTAGCGCCCGCAGCGAGCTCGAGAAAGCGCTTGGTCCGGACCCCGCAGGCTGGTCCTGGGGAAAGCTTCACGGCATGCACTTCCGTCACCCGCTCGATCAGCTGCCGGATGCCGCCGGATTCGATTTGGGTCCGTTGCCGCGCCCGGGCGACGGCTACACCGTGGATGCGACCAGCTTCAATGAGCACTGGCAGCAAGTCAGCGGTGCGAGCTACCGCGAGATCCTGGACACCGGCGACTGGGATCGTTCGGTGGCGATCAACACGCCCGGGCAAAGTGGGCAGCCCGGAAGCGTGCACTATGAGGACCTGATGCCACTGTGGGACCGCGGCGCGTATTTTCCGCTGTCCTACTCCAGGAAGTCCGTCGAGGCCGCGACCACCGATCGGCTCGAACTCAAACCCTAGCACTTACGCGGTGTGCACCGGGCCCTCTGGCGCGTCCGCGAACAGGGGCAGCGTTCGATCTTCAGGCTCGCTCTCCTGCGCCTGACGTTGCACGAGCACCGCCTGCGAGGGGAAGTAGGTGTCGGCGATGGCGTCGTGCACTGCATTGATATGCAGCTGCAGATGATCGATGAGCTGGTGCAGCCCGGCCTGATCGAGCGATGCGAGGGCCGCCTCGTTGAGAAAGCTGCTCACAGCGGCAAGCGTCTCAAGGACGCCTGAACTGCGTGGCAGGGCGCCGAGCGCAGCCTCGATCTGACGCAGGCAGAACAGACACGCGCGCGGAAACTGCGCGTCTCGCAAGACGAACTCGAGCGCATCCGCGCGACTCACCCGGGTACGCCGGCTCAGTCGGTACATCTCGTAGCCGGAAAGGGAGCGCAGCACGCTCATCCATTGGATGGTGTCGAATGGCTCAGCTCGGGTGCATCCGCCGGCAGAAGCTGCGCCGAGCGCACGTCCACGATGCGGCTCGTCATGTCGGCGCGCTCGAGATTCCGGCCCAGCATCATGAAGGTATAGGCATCGTTGCGGTTCATGGTGCCCTCGAGCACGCCCGTGAGGGTCTGCGAATCGAGCACGATGCGCTTCAGGAAATTGAAGCGCGCGCGCCGGCTGAGTCCCGTTGGCAGCTCTTCGCCGAATTCCAGGAAGAACTGATTGAGCACTTCCCACGCCTCGGTCGGCAGGATGTCGCGCACGGTGCGCGCGTTCTCGCGTGCCATTCGCAAGGCGCTCGCGATCGACCCCGGATTGCTCGTCGTCGGCGATCAGGAACTGCACGACCTCGCGCTCATCGCTGCGCTTGTGGCTGGCAGTCGAAGAGCGTGCGGCTGCCGGTGATATCGATGAGCGGCTGCCAGCCAAGAGCGTAGCCGGGGCAGGTCGAGCAGCAGATTGGTATTCACGCTGACGAGGCGCGCGGTGTTCTCGGCGCGCTCGAGATAGCGCGCCAGCCAGTACACGCTCTCGACGACCCGGGCGAGCACGCTTCAGGCCTCCGTGTCCACGATCCAGGTGTCCTTGCTGCCACCGCCCTGCGAGGAATTGACGACCAGCGTCCCCTTGCGCAGGGCCACGCGAGTCAGGCCACCCGTGGTGACGTAGGTGTCGGCGCCGCTCAGGATGAAGGGGCGCAAGTCGACGTGCCGCGGCTCCAGGCGCTCGCCGACGAGCGTCGGCACCGTCGACAGCGTCATGACCGGCTGCGCGATGTAGCTGCGCGGCGCGGCCTTGAGCGCCGATGCGAACTGCGTGCGCTCACGCTGTGTCGACATCGGTCCCATGAGCATGCCGTAGCCGCCCGAGCCATCGACCGGCTTCACCACCAGCGACTCGAGGTTGGCGAGTACGTGCTCCAGCTGCTCGGGCTCGCCAGCAGCGCCAGGATGGCACGTTCGGCAGGATCGCCTCCTCATCCAGGTAGTAGCGGATCATCTCCGGCACGTAGGTGTAGACCAGCTTGTCGTCGGCCACGCCGGCACCGGGCGCGTTCGCGAGCGCCACGTTGCCCTTGGCCCAGGCGCGCATCAGACCGCGGCACTCCGAGCGTCGAGTCCGCGCGGAACACCTCCGGATCCAGAAAGTCATCATCGATGCGGCGATAAATCACATCCACCCGCGTCCAGCCGCGGATGGTCTGCATGTAGACGCAGTCGTCATCGTGCACCGCAAGATCACGGCCTTCGACCAGCTCGCAACCCATCTGGCGCGCGAGGATAGGCGTGCTCGAAATAGGCCGAGTTGTAGATGCCGGGCGTCAGCACGACGATTTCCGGGCGGCGCTCCGCGCCGCGGCGACAGCGCAACCAGCATGTCGTAGCAGCTGCGCCGGGTAGTCATCGACGGGCAGAATCGCCGCGCTGTCGAACAGCTCCGGGAACACGCGCTTGACGACCTGGCGGTTCTCGATCATGTATGAGACGCCGGAGGGCACGCGCAGGTTGTCCTCCAGCACGTACACCGTGCCGTCCTTGTCGCGTACCAGATCGGTGCCGCAGATGTGCGCCCAGCAGCCGAGCGGTGGACTGATGCCCATGCAGTTGGGACGGAAGTTATTCGAGGAGGCGATGATCCCGATCGGCACGACGCCATCAGCGATGATGCGCTGCTCGTGGTAGACATCATCGATGAATCGATTGATGGCCGTGACGCGCTGGCGCAGGCCGCGCTCGATCCGAGACCATTCCTTGCGCGAGATCGTGCGCGGAATGATATCGAGCGGCCAGGCGCGATCGATGGAGCCGCCCTGCTCGTGATAGACGGTGAAGGTGATTCCCATCGCCTTGATGGCGAGCTCCGCGGCCTGCTGGCGCACGCCGATCTCCTCGCCCCCCAGCTCGGACAGGTAGCGCATCAGTGCGCGGCCGGCCGCGCGCGCGCCACCGGCAGGTCCGACCAGCTCATCGTGCAGTCCCGGGACGGAATAGACGTCCCAATCGATGTTCATTTGCGCGGGATGCTCTGGGACTTTTGACCCAACATACGCCGCGGCAGGCCGAGTTCCAAGCACGCCGGCGCGGCTGCCGCGATTTGGTGCGCCCGTTCCAAATTGGTGCGGCCCTTGCGCCTGAGCGGCATCCGTATAATGGCGCCCGAGCCGGAGGGTCTTCGTGTCGATTCATGTCGCGCTCAACCATGTCACGCGCTATCGCTACGACCGCCCAGTACTGCTGAGTCCGCAGATCGTGCGGCTGCGGCCGGCACCGCATTGCCGCACGCGCATGCTGTCGTATTCGCTGAAGGTCGCGCCGGCCAAGCACTTCATCAACTGGCAGCAGGATCCTCAGGCGAACTATCTCGCGCGCGTCACCTTCCCGGAGCGCACCACGGAGTTGCGCATCGAAGTCGACCTGGTCGCCGAAATGGCGGTGCTGAATCCGTTCGATTTCTTCCTCGAGCCCTACGCGCAGCGCTTCCCTTTCGACTACGAGCCGGCCGAAGCAGCGCGAGCTCGCGCCCTATCTGCATCATGCTGCCCGCGGAGCCGCGCCTGCAGCGCGTATCTGGCCTCGATCCCGCGCGCGAGCAGTCGAGCACCGTCGACTTTCCTGGTGGAGCTCAATCGAGCGCCTCTCACGCGACGTGCGCTATCTGATCCGCATGCAGCCGGGCGTACAGACTCCCGAGGAGACGCTCGAGCAAGGCTCCGGCTCCTGCCGTGACTCCGCCTGGCTGCTGGTGCAGCTGCTGCGGCATCTGGGACTCGCCGCGCGCTTCGTGTCCGGCTATCTCATCCAGCTCAAGCCCGACGTGCCCCCGCTGGAGGGTCCGTCAGGACCGGCGGCGGATTTCACCGATCTGCATGCCTGGTGCGAGGTCTATCTGCCGGGCGCCGGCTGGATCGGCCTCGATCCGACCTCCGGTCTGCTGGCCGGCGAGGGCCACATCCCGCTCGCCTGCACACCCGAGCCCTCCTCGGCGGCTCCGGTCGCAGGTCGAGTCGAGGAACTGCGAAGTCGAGTTCGATCACGCGATGCAGCGTCGACGCGCATCTGGGAAGCACCGCGGGTGACCACAGCCCTATAGCCGAGGCGCACTGGAAGGACATTGCCAGCGCGGGGCACGCGATCGACACCGAGCTCGCCGCTCTCGATGTGCGTCTGACCATGGGCGGCGAGCCCACCTTCGTGTCGATCGACGATCCGGATCATGCGCCGAATGGAATACCGCGGCGCTCGGGAGGACAAACGACGGCTGGCCGAGGAGCTCTTCCACCGCCTTCGCGAGCACTATGCGCCGCACGGTCTGACCCATTTCGGACAGGGCAAGTGGTATCCCGGTGAGCCTCTGCCGCGCTGGTCGCTGAACTGCTTCTGGCGCCGCGACGGTGTGCCACATCTGGGGCACTCCGGAGCTGCTGGCAGACGAATCGGTCGACTACGAGGTGCAGGCCGACGCCGGCCCGGCGCTTTCTCGCCCGCATCGCCGAGACGCTCGGTCTGGCGCCGGCACCTTCATGTTCGCTGCCTACGAGGATGCCTTCTACTACCTGTGGCGCGAGCGGCGCCTGCCTTCGAACGTCGATCCCTTAACTCCCGGCTGAGCGATCCGCAGGAGCGGGCGCGACTGGCGCGGGTCTTCGAGCAAGGTCTGGAGCGGGTCGCGGGTTTCGTGCTGCCTCTGAGCCGTGATTCGGCGGGCACGCAATGGCAGACCAGTCGATGGTTCCTGCGGGACGAGCGCTGCTATCTGATGCCCGGGGATTCACCGCTCGGATACCGGCTGCCACTCGATTCCCTGCCCTGGGTGGCGCCAGTTGACTATCCGCACGTACATCCACCGGACCCCAACCAGGTCTTTCCGCCGCTGCCCGAAGGGCGCGCCGCGGCGCAGTCCCACGGAGGTGCTCCACTCGCAGCCTGCGCCGACCGTGGCCGCAGCATCCGCCGCGTCCGATCACGCGCACCGCAATGTGCGCCGAGCCGCGCGCGGGCGTGCTGTACATTTTCATGCCACCCGTACCCAGGCTCGAGGACTACCTCGAGCTTCGTGGCTGTGATCGAAGACACCGCGCGTGCCCTGTCGCAGCCGGTGCTGATCGAGGGCTATGAGCCGCCGCAGGATCCACGGCTCGCGGGCTTTCGAGTCACCCCCGATCCGGGCGTGATCGAAGTCAACATCCACCCGAGCGCGAGCTGGGAGGAGCTGAGCGAGCGCACCTCCTTTCTCTATGAGGCAGGCGCGGCTGTCACGGCTGACCTCGGAGAAGTTCATGCTGGACGGCCGGCACACCGGCACCGGCGGTGGCAATCACTTCGTGCTCGGTGCCGCGAATGCTGCGGACTCGCCCTTCCTGCGCCGTCCGGATCTGCTGCGCAGCCTGCTCTCGTACTGGCACAACCACCCATCGCTGTCCTATCTGTTCTCGGGCATGTTCCTCGGCCCCACGTCCCAGGCGCCGCGCACCGATGAGGCGCGCAACGATTCGCTCTACGAGCTCGAGATCGCTTTCCAGCAGGTACCGCCACCGGATGCGTCCTGTCCGCCGTGGCTGGTCGACCGACTGTTCCGTCAATCTGCTGATCGACGTGACGGGCAATACGCACCGCGCCGAGTTCTGCATCGACAAGCTCTACTCGCCGGATGGACCTGCCGGCCGGCATGGCCTGCTGGAGCTGCGCGCGTTCGAGATGCCGCCCCACCCGCGGATGAGCCTGACGCAGCAACTGCTGCTGCGCTCCCTGCTCGCGCGCTTCTGGCGAACGCCTTATGCGCCCGCAGCGACTGGCGCGCTGGGGAACCGAGCTGCACGATCGCTTCATGCTGCCTTACTTCGTTGAGCAAGACTTTGCCGATGTGATCGCCGAAGCAGAACGCCGCAGGTCACGCGCTGCGAGGTCGAATGGTTCGCGCCGCACTTCGAGTTCCGCTTTCCAAAGCTACGGTGATTTCGCCGCGCGCGGCATCGACGGTCGAGCTGCGTCAGGCGCTCGAACCGTGGCACGTGCTGGGCGAGGAGGCGCCCCGGCCGGCACCGTCCGCTATGTCGACTCATCGGTCGAGCGCCTGCAGGTTCGCAGGTCACGGGCCTGGCGCCGGATCGCTACTGCATCAGCTGCAATGGCCGCCGCGTTCCGCTGCGGCCGACCGGTGTCGTCGGCGAATTCGTAGGCGGCAGTGCGCTATCGCGCCTGGCGCCCCGCCTCGGCCCTGCATCCGACAATCGGCGTCACACGCTCCACTGACCTTCGATCTGCTGGATACGTGGATGGAACGCTCGCTCGGAGGCTGCCAATACCATGTCATGCATCCCGGAGGACGCAATTACGAGACGCTTCCCGTCAACGCATTCGAGTCCGAAAGCCGCCGGCGCGCACGCTTCTTCCGGATTGGGCATACCCCGGGAACCTGGACCGCGCCGACCGAGGCGCCGAGTGCCGAATTCCCTTCACGCTGGACCTGCGGCGCATGCCGACCTCCTCTTTGAGCGCACGCACATGACCATGCGCGCGCGAGCGCCTCGGGGGCACCCTATCTGGCCGGTTACATCCCCGATGCGCGCCGCTACGACGAGCTGCTCGATGCTGAGGGCGTCGTGCGACCGCACTGGGACCCTTTGCTGCGGCACATGACCGGGCACAACGCGCGCGAGACCACGCGCCGCGGTATGGATCGCACCCGCCGACTGATCGCCGAGAACGGCGTCACTTACAACGTCTACGCCGACCCCAAGGGTACCGACCGGCCCTGGGACGCTCGATCCCTTGCCCTTGCTCATCACGGCAGACGAATGGCGCGCCATCGATGAGGGTGTCGCTCAGCGCGCGCGATTGCTCGATGCGCTGCTCGCCGATCTGTATGGCCCGCAGCGACTGATCGCCGAAGGCCTGGTGCCTCCCGAGCTGCCGTTCGGACATCCGAATTTCCTGTGGCCGTGCCACGGCGTGCGCCCGCCCGAGGGTATCTGGCTGCATCTTTATGCCGCAGATCTCGCGCGTGCGCCGGACGGCCGCTGGTGGTTGCTCGCGGATCGCACCCAGGCGCCTTCGGGGGCGGGCTATGCGCTCGAGAACCGCGAGATCATCGAGCAGGTGCTGCCTGAGTCCATGCGCGAGATGGGCGTGCGCCGCATGCGCGGCTTCTTCGGTCCGCTGCGCGAACAGCTCTTGAGCTCGAGCGGTGACGGCGAAAATCCGCTCGCCGCGGTGCTCACGCCCGGACCCTTCAACGAGACCTACTTCGAGCACGCCTACCTCGCCCGCCAGCTGGGCGTCGCCGCTCGTCGAGGGCACCGATCTCACGGTTCGCAACGACACCGTTTATCTGAAGACACTGGCGGGCCTCAAGCGCGTGCACACGCATCCTGCGCCGTCTGGATGATGACTATTGCGATCCGCTGGAGCTGCGCAGCGACTCCGCGCTCGGCGTCCCGGGTCTCGTCGGGAGCCGTACGAGCGGGCCGCGTCGTACTCGGCGAACGCTCTCGGCAGCGGCGTGCTCGAGTCCGCCGCGTGGCTCGGATTCCTTCCGGCTCTCGCCGAGCGGCTGCTCGGCGAGTCGCTGGCTCTGCCGGCGGTGGCGACCTGGTGGTGCGGCGAGCCGCCCGCGCTCGAGTACGTGCTCGCGCATCTTGAACGAACTCGTCATCAAGCCCGCCTATCCGAATCAACGTTTCGAGCCGCGTCTTCGGATCCGCCCTGTCCTGGAGCGCGCGCGCCGAGCTCATCGCGCGGCTACGCGCGCGGCCGCACGCGTATGTCGCGCCAGGAGCACGTGGCCCTTTCGCAGGCTCCGGTGCTGCGGCCGAGCGGCGCGCCGGGCTTCGCGGCCAAAGCGGTCTCGATCCGCATGTACGCGCTCGCGAACGGCGCAGGCCGGCATCGGTCATGCCGGGCGGCCTGGCGCGCATTGCCGCGACCGACGGCGCGGTGGATGTGGTTTCGACCCAGCGCGGCGGCGGCAGCAAGGATATCTGGGTGCTGCCGACCCGGGTGCTGACCCCGCACGGAGCCAGCCGCGTCACAGCGGCGCGCGTGCCGGTTCGTCAGGACGACATGCCCTCGCGGCTGGTCGAGAATCTCTACTGGTTCGGGCGCTACACCGTGCGCTGCGAGGACAAGGCCCGGCTGCTGCGGCACGCTCGGGTCGCGCAGCGAGGCCGGCGTCTGGCGCTCTGCGGTCGAAGTTCTGCCGCGAGCTGGGCGTGCTCGCCATCGACGCCGAGCCCTCGGCCGCGCTGCGTGACGATGAGCAATCCGCACGGCATCGTCGCCGACGTGCGGCGCCTGGGCTGGTGCGCCTCCCAGGTGCGCAGCCGGCTGTCGGCAGGCTGCTGGCGCGCCGTGGTCGAGCTGCAGCGGCGCTGCAGCCGGACGAGCGTGCGCGCGCGATGAGCCGCGCGAGGCTCTCGATCGACTGCTCCTCTCCCTTGCCGCGCTGGCCGGATTCGCACTGGATGACATGACGCAGGATGCAGGCTGGCGACTGCTGCGCATCGGCCGCCGGCTCGAGCGACTGCAGTTCCTGGCGCGCCTGCTGGCGCGGCACCTGACCTCCGACTCGGCGACTCAGCAAAGTCACATCGAATGGCTGCTCGAAGCCTGCGACAGTCTGCGCGTCTACCGCCCACGTTACGCCGTCGCGCCGCGGCTTGGACCGACGCTCGATCTGCTGATTCGTGATGCCGAGCACCCGCGCGCGCTTGCCTTCCAGTGCACACGCGATCGCGCGCGACCTGGCGGCGCTGGCGGCCTCTCTGCGCTCGGCAGCAGCGAAGTGCGCCTCGATGAGGCGATCCCGGCGCTGAGCGACGAGCAGCTCGTGGCGCTCGAGGGCAGCGGCCGGCGAGGCGCGAACGCGCGGGCACGGCTCGCGTCGCGCCTGCAGCGCCATCGCCGCCGCGGCCGGCGCAGCTCTCCGACCGCCTCTCGATGCGGCACTTCTCGCACACCAGCCTCGACACGCAGGCACTCGCCACATGAGCGCGACGCGTGCGTCTATCGGATCCGTCACGAGACGGCGCTACGTCTACGCGCAGCGACGTCGTGCACTCACATCAGCTGCTGCACCTGGTGCCGCGCCCTGCGCCCTTATCAACAGTGCCTGGAGCACACGATCGAGTATCGCCCCGGCTGCGCCTACGGCGCCGCGACGAGATCGACGCCTTCGGCAATCCCGTGACGCGCGTGGAATTCGAGCATCCCCATCGCGAACTCGAGGTGACCACGCGACATGGAGGTCGAGGTGCTACCCGCGCCCGGCGTGCCCGCCGCCGAGACCATCCCGTGGGAGCGGCTCGCGCACACGATCTCGCCTATCACGGCCGCTCGCCGGCGCGTGACGATCTGGAGGCCTGCCGCTTCCGACACGAGTCCCCGTACGTGCGTGTGAAGCGCGCGTTCACCGACTACGCCGAGGACTGCTTTCCCGCCGGGCGCGCCGATGCTCGCGTGCGCGCAAGCGCTGATGACGAAACTGCACACGCGAGCTCGAGTACGCGCCCGGCGAAACGACCATCGCGACCCCGCTCAGCGAGGTGCTCGAGATACCGGCGCGGAGTGTGCCAGGATTTCGCGCACCTCATGATCGCCTGCCTGCGCTCGCGAGGACTCGCCGCGCGCTATGTGAGCGGCTACGTGCGCAGGCTGCGGCACCGACGCACCGACGCCTCGTGAGGAGCGGGCGAGCGCCAGCTTGGAGCGGAGGCCGCCTCGCACGCCTGGGTCGCGGTATACAGTGCCGCCTTTCGGCTGGATCGAGCTTGACCCGACGAACGATACTCGCGTCGGGACCGATCACATCGCCGTCGCGTGGGGCCGGGACTTCGGGGATGTCTCGCCGTTGCGCGGAATCATCCTCGGCGGCGGCACACATGAGCTCTCGGTGGATGTCACCGTCGAGCCGATCACTCTGTCGTGACCTCGACGCTCACCGACAGCGACACGAATGCATCCGATGCGCCCGTGAAGCTGCCCGCGAGTGGCACGGCTTGCGACGGATCGCGCGCCACGGCGACGCGGATCAGGTTGCGGCCCCCGACGAGCGCATTGGTCGGGTCGTATTCCACCCAGCCCGCACCGGGCAAGTAGACCTGCACCCACGCATGGGTCGCGCCGCCGCCGACCAGTCCGCCGCCCGCGCCGATGAGACGCTCGTCGTAGAGATAACCCGAGACGAAACGCGCAGCGAGCCCGAGGCTGCGCGCCGCCTCCATCATGAACAGCGCGAAATCCCGGCAGCTGCCGCTGCCGAGGTGCAGGGTCTCGAGTGGCGTCTGCACACCGACCGCATCGCGGGCCGCATATTTGAAATTGCTTCTTGATCGCCGCGGTCATCGCGCTGAGAACGCATCGAGCGTGCGCGCCTCTCGGCACCTGCTCAGCAGCGCGCTTCGCCCATTCGTCCATCTTGTGCTCCGGATCGGCGTAATGGCGCTCCTTCGTACGGCCGAGATCCACGGCATCATCGGCCGAATAGCTGAAAGGAAAGCTGGAAGCGTAGGGCTCGACGCGTATCTCCTGTCGGCTCGGCGGGAAATGCTCGGCGCGAAACGCCGATTCGAACGTCAGCTCCTGCGCCCGGCCCTCGAAGGTCGCGAGCACGATCGAGTTGCCGAACACATCGTGGAGCCAGCGCAACGCGCTCGCCGCGGGCTCGATCGACGCAGCGTCGTGTCGATGAGCCTGCAGATCGTGGCTGTCTCGAGGCCGGCTCATCAGCGCGGTGCTCGCCAAACTCGACCGGGGTGCGGTAGCGGTATGTCGTCCGATGCCGGACATGCAGAATCGTCATGGCGGCAGGATGGAGCAATCCATGGACCTGCGCCACCACGAACAGGCATCATGCTTGCAAAACTCGACGAGTGAAACGGAGCGAATTCGTGAGCGAAAGCGCCGCGGGCATGACGCGAGCCGCATCGGCCGCGAGGACCACTTACTGGGTTCTCGCGGCCATCAGCTTCTGCCACCTGCTCAACGACATGATGCAGTCGCTGATCCCGGCGATGTATCCGATGCTGAAGAGCTCCTATGCGCTCAGTTTCGGTGCAGATCGGCGTGCTCACGTTCACCTACCAGTTCACCGCCTCGCTGCTGCAGCCCGTGATCGGCGCGTTCACGGACCGAAAGCCAAGCCCTACTCGCTCGCGGTCGGGCATGGGCTTCACGCTGTGCGGGCTGCTGCTGCTGGCGTTCGCTGCCAACTATCCACTGCTGCTGCTCGCCGCGGCGCTGGTCGGCACGGGCTCCAGCGTCTTTCATCCGGAGTCCTCGCGGGTCGCGCGCATGGCCTCGGGCGGCCAGCATGGACTTGCGCAGTCGATCTTCCAGGTCGGCGGTAATGTCGGCTCCGCCATCGGCCCGCTGCTTGCGGCATTCATCGTGCTGCCGCTGGGCAGACGAGCGTCGCTTGGTTCGGGTTCGCAGCGCTGCTGGGCATTTTGGTACTGACCCAGGTCGGACGCTGGTATGGCGAGCACGGGCTCGCGCGTCTCGGACCGCGCCGCAAGGCGGGCGCCGGGCATCAGCAGCTGCACAGGCGGCACGTGCGCGGCGCCATCGCGGTGCTGCTCGCCCTGATCTTCTCGCAAGTACTTCTACCTGGCAAGCCTCACCAGCTACTACACGTTCTATCTCATCGATCATTTCCACGTGTCGGTGCGCAGCGCGCAGTTCATCCTGTTCGTATTTCTGGGCGCCGTCGCGCTCGGCACGATGTTCGGCGGACCGCTGGGTGATCGCTTCGGGCGCAAGTACATCATCTGGGTGTCGATCCTCGGCGTGCTGCCGTTCACGCTGGCTGCTGCCGCACGCCAAGCCTCGCCTGGACGTGCCTCTTGACGCGTGCCCATCGGCTTCATCCTGGCCTCCGCATTCCCGGCGATCGTGGTCTATGCGCAGGAGCTGATGCCAGGCAAGACCGGAATGGTCGCCGGACTGTTCTTTGGCTTTGCCTTCGGGATGGGCGGCATCGGCGCGGCGGTACTCGGCAAGCTGGCCGATACGACCAGCATCGAGTTCGTGTATCAGCTCTGCGCCTGGCTCCCCGCGCTCGGGCTGCTGGCGGGGCTGCTGCCGAACGTGGAGCATCACGGTCGCCAGACGCCGCCCCGTCGGTGTCCCGCGCCGATTAACGGACTTTAATGATTCGCCCACCCCGGCTGCGGGCACCGGGGCCTATATTCATGCGTTGACCAGTGCGGCGGCACCCGCGGCCGCGCATCGCACGGCAGGGCTTTTCAGATCGTGACATTCAACCCGAACGCCATTCGGCGCTGCGGTGGTTGCCGCATCCCTTGCGTGCGCAACGGTCTCGCCGCAGCGCTCCTGACGGCGCTGACAGCCTGCAACCTCGGACCGCGCTACCACCGGCCTGACATTGCGCCGCCGCCGGCCTGGAACAGCTCCGAGGTCGGGGCGCCGCAGTGGCCCTCGGCAGTGGTGGCACGGCTTCGGCTCGCCCGAGCTCGACGGCCTGATCGCCCAGGCCATTCGCGCAAACGATGACATCGCAGCGGCCGTCGCGCGCATCCGGGAGGCCGATGCGCAGGTGCGCATTGCAGGCGCTCCGCTGCTGCCCTCGCTGAATGCCGATGCCTCCGGAGCGCGCGAGATCCTCACCACGCCTCAGGCGGCGCTCTTTAATAACTTCACTGCGCAGCTCACCGCGAGCTACGAGCTCGATTTCTGGGGCAAGAATCGCGCGGCGCGCGCCGCCGCCGTGGCGCCGCCGATGCCAGCCGTTACGACCGCGAGACCGTCGCAGCTCAGTGTCATGGCGAGCGTGCGCCAACACATTCTTCACGGCGCTTGAGCTGCACGATCGGCTGCACATCGCCAACGACAACCTCGCAAGCGCGGAGTCGACCCTGCAAGGGACTGCAAGCTCGAGCAGTCGGTCGGCACCGCCACCGCGCTCGATGTGGCGCAGCAGGAGACGGTGGTCGCGACACTGAGCGCCGCGATCCCGCCGCTCGCGCAGCAGCTGCGCCAGAAGCTCGATGCGCTCGCGATCCTGCTCGGGCACGAGCCGGAAGCGCTGGCACTCGCAGCAGTCACGCTGGAGGAGCTCACGCAGCCGCCGCTCGTCGCCGGGCTGCCATCGGAGCTGCTGGCCGCCGCCCCGATGTGGCCAACGCCGAAGCGCAGCTGATCGCCGCCAACGCCAATATCCGCGTGGCCCGCGCGGCGTTCTTCCCCACCATCGAGCTCACCGCCAGCGGCGGCTACGCCAGCCCCGCGCTCGCCACCTGCTACCCGCCGCGGCAACCGGGTGTTCGACACTCGGCGGCGCGGCTCACGCAGCCGATCTTTCGAGGGCGGCGCGCTCGCCGGGTCAGTATCAGTACAGCAAGGCGCGCTACGCGGAGCTGCTGGCCGACTATCATAAGACGGTGATCTCCGCGTTCGGCAATGTCGAGGATTCGCTGATCGCCGTGCAGCAGACCGCCGAGCAGCTGCTGCGCCAGCAGCTTGCCGTCGACAAAGCGCGCCGCGCCTACGAGTTCGCGCAAGCGCAGTTCCATGCCGGCACCATCAACATCCTGACCGTGCTCAATACCGAGACCGCGCTGTTCACCGCGCAGGACACGCTGGCGCAGGTGAAGCTCACACATCTGAGGCGCTGGTGGACCTCTATCAGGCGCTCGGCGGCGGTTGGCAAGCATCGAAGGACGGGCAAATGGTGACGGAAAGTCCGCACTGGATGAGCCGGCGGCGCTGGGTGCTGCTCGGCGCGGGAGCCGCTCGCATTGCTGCTCATCGCCTGGCTGCTCTCACCGGGTCGCGCACGTACGCTCGCGGCCGTCGCGCGCGGCCGCGCCTGGCGATTGCCGTCGATGTCGCAACCGCCACCCGTGCCGATGTGCCGGTGTACCTCGAGGGCTCGGTACGGTGCAGGCCTTCTACACCGTCAAGATCACCGCGCGCGTCGACGGCCAGCTGCACAGGGTCGCGTTCGTCGAGGGTCAGACGGTGAAGAAGGGCGATCTGCTGGCGCAGATCGATCCGCGCCCGTTTCAGGCCGCGCTCGACCAGGCCCTCGCGATGCAGGCGAAGGATGACGCGCAGCTCGCGAACGCCAAGCGCGACCTGGAGCGCTACATGGTGCTCGCGCCGCAGAACCTGGCCAGCAAGCAGACGGTGGACACCCAGCGCGCGCTGGTGGCGCAGCTGCAGGCGCAACTGAAGGGCGATCGAGGCGACGATCGAGAACGCGCGCACGCAGCTGAGCTACACCACGCATCATCTCGCCCATCAATGGGCGTACCGGCATCCGTCTGGTCGATCCCGGGCAATATCGTGCACGCCGCCGATACCACCGGCATCGTCGTGGTGACGCAGATTCAGCCGATCTCCGTGATTTTCACCTTGCCGGAAGGCTCGCTCACCGACCTCTACCGAGGCGCTGGCACGCGGCACGGTCGGCGTCGCCGCCTTGTCGCAGCGATGACCGGCAACGAGCTCGACACCGGCACGGTGGCGCTGATCGACAACCAGATCGACCAGACCACCGGCACGATCCGCGTCAAGGCCACCTTTCCGAACGCCGCAGCAGCGCTCTGGCCGGGAGAATTCGTGAATGCGCGCGTGCTGCTGCGCACCATGCACAACGCGCTGACCATTCCGTCCGGCGGCCCTGCAGCGCGGACCCGACGGCATGTTCGCCTACGTCGTGAAGCCCGACTCGACCGTCGATGCGCGCCGCTCAAAGTGAGCGGCAACAGCGAGGAGACTGTCGTCGTTGACGAGCGGACTGCAGCCCGGCGAGCGGGTCGTGACCAGCAATCAGTATCGCCTGCAGCCGGGCGGTGCGCGGTGCGCGTCAACGATGCGGCTCGCGCGCGCGTTGCGAGCGCCGAGCAGGCGGCGCAGTAAGGCTGGCTCCCCATGAGCATCTCGACCCCTTCATCCACCGGCCGATCGCCACCTCGCTGCTGATGGCGGGGCATGCTGCTCGTCGGCATCGTGGCCTTTCCGTTGCTGCCGGTGGCACCGCTGCCGCAGGTGGATTTCCCGACCATCCAGGTGAGCGCCCAGCTGCCCGGGCGCGAGCCCGGAGACCATGGCGTCCACGGTCGCGACGCCGCTCGAGTACCAGTTCGCCGAGATTCCCGGTGTCTCGCAGATGACCTCGACCAGCGTGCTGGGCACCACGCCAGATCGTGGTGCAGTTCGACCTGGACCGCAACATCGATGCGGCCGCGCAGGACATCCAGTCGGCCATCGATGGCGGCCGGCGGCCAGCTGCCGAAGAACCTGCCGTCCCCGCCCTGCTACAAGAAGGTCAATCCGGCCGACTCGCCGATTCTCATGTATGCGGTCCATTCCGACGTGCTGCCCGTCACCGCCGTGGACGATTACGCCGAGAACGATCCTGGCGCAGCAGATGTCGCGTATCCCGGGCGTCGCCCAGGTGTCAGTCGGCGGCCAGCAGAAGCCGGCCGTCCGCGTTCAGGTCGATCCGGCCAAGATCGCCACCATGGGCATCCAGCTCGAGGACATCGCCGGCGTCATCGCCAACGCCACGGTCAATGCACCCAAGGGCTCGATCAACGGCGCGCTCCACAACTTTGCGATCTACGACAACGATCAGCTGCTGAATGCGGCGCCCTGGAACGACATCATCATCGCCTACCAGAACGGCGCCCCGGTGCGCATCCGCGACATCGGCGTCGCGGTCGACGGACCCGAGAACGACCAGATGCGTGGGCTGGCAGAACGGCAAGCACGGCATCCTGCTGCAGATCTTCAAGCAGCCGGGCGCCAACGTCATCGATACGGTGCAACCGTATCAAGGAGCTGATGCCGCACGCACTGCGGCCGTGCCGCCGTCGCATCAAGGTCGATCAAGATCATCGACCGCACGACCACCATCAAGGCCTCGGTGCACGACGTGGAATTCACGCTGCTGCTGACGATCGCGCTGGTCGTGATGGTGATCTTCCTGTTCCTGCGCAACGTCTGGGCGACGATCATTCCGGGCGTCACGGTGCCGCTGTCGCTGCTCGGCACCTGCGCGGTGATGTATCGTTGCGGCTTACAGTCTCGACAATCTGTCGCTGATGGCGCTGACCATCGCGGTCGGGTTCGTGGTCGACGATGCCATCGTGATGCTGGAGAACATCTATCGGCACATCGAGGCCGGCCTGTCGCCGCGCGAGGCGGCGCTCAAGGGCGCGGGCGAGATCGGCTTCACCATCATGTCGATCAGCATCTCGCTGATCGCGGTGTTCATTCCGCTGCTGCTGATGGGCGGCATCATCGGCCGCCTGTTCCGCGAGTTCGCCATCACGGTGACCATGACCATCGTGGTCTCGGCCTTCGTCTCGCTCACCCTGTCGCCGATGATGTGCGCGCTGTTCCTGCGCGATGAGAAGCATGTGCGCCACGGCAAGGCCTACATGTGGATCGAGCGCTTTTTCGACGGCATGATTGCGCAGTACACGCGCGGGCTGGACTGGGTGCTGCGCCATCAGCGCCCGACACTCCTGACGTTCATCGCCACCGTGGCGCTCGCGGGCTCCTGTATGTGGTCGGAGCCCAAGGGATTCTTCCCGCAGCAGGACACCGGCGTCCTCATCGGGTCTGTCCGATGCGGCTCAGGATATCTCCTTCAACCAGATGGTGCACCTCGAGCACCGGCTCATCGACATCATCGCTCACGATCCGGATGTCGCCTCCTGGGGCGCTGCCATCGGCGGCTCGGCGCCCGGTCAACAACGGCTTGGCAGTGCATCGCTCTGAAGCCGCGCGATCGAGCGCAAGGCCACCGCCGATCAGGTCATCGTGCGGCTGCGCCGCGAGTTCGCCCAGGTGTCCGGCACGACAATGTTCCTGCAGGCTGCGCAGGACATCAACATGGGCGGGCGCACCTCGCGCACCCAGTACCAGTACACGCTGCAGGACGCGGATCTGGACGAGCTCAACAACTGGGCGCCGAAGCTGCTGGCGGCCATCGCAGAATCTGCCGCAGGTGCGGGATGTCGCCTCCGATCAGCAAACGAGCGGCACCATGCTGTCGCTGGTCGATCGACCGCGATCAGGCTGCGCGCTTCGGCATCCAGCCGGGCCAGATCGATCAGACGCTCTACGATGCCTTTGGGCAGCGTCAGGTGACCCAGTACTTCACGCAGCTCAATGCCTATCACGTGATCCTGGAGGTCACGCCGAGCCTGCAGGCCGATCCCAACACCCTCAACAAGCTCTACATCAAGTCACCGCTCACCGGACAGATGGTGCCGCTGTCGACGCTGGTGCATTTCGACACGCATCAGCCGACCGTCGCTGTCGATCAATCACCAGGGCACCTTCCCCGCAGTGACCCTCTCGTTCAATCTCGCGCCGGGTGCCGCGCTCGGCGATGCGGTCGATGCCATCAACGCGCACCGCCGCAAGCCTGCACATGCCGAACAGCATCAATGCCTCGTTCCAGGGAACGGCGCAGGCCTTCCAGGATTCGCTCGGGACCGAGCCGCTCCTGATTCTCGCGGCGCTGATCGTGGTCTACATCATCTTGGGCATGCTGTACGAGAGCTACATCCATCCACTGACCATCCTTTCGACGATGCCATCGGCGGGCGTGGGCGCACTGCTGATGCTGATGGCCTTCCACTTCGACCTGTCCGTCATCGGCATCGTCGGCATCATCCTGCTGATCGGCATCGTCAAGAAGAACGGCATCATGATGGTCGACTTCGCGCTGCAGGCCGAGCGCGAGCAGCACCTGACTCCGGAGCAGTCGATCCGCAAGGCCTGCCTGCTGCGCTTCCGCCCGATCATGATGACGACCATGGCGGCCCTGCTCGGAGCGGTGCCGCTGATGCTCGGGAGCGGCACCGGCTCGGAGCTGCGCCAGCCTCTGGGCTACACCATGGTCGGTGGCCTGCTGCTCAGCCAGGTGCTGACGCTCTTCACGACTCCGGTGATCTATCTGTACCTCGATCGCCTGAACAACCGCCTCATGCGCCGGCGCACTGCAGCCAGTGAACCGCTCGAGGACACGAGCAGCGCCCTGCCCGCTGCGATCCGCAACTCACTGCCATGAAAGTCCTGGTCGTAGAAGACAACGAGCGGGTGACGCGCTTCGTGACCAAGGGGCTGCAGGAGGCCGGTCACACCACCGATCATGCCGAGAACGGTCGTGACGGGCTGTTCCTGGCGGCGAGCGAGCACTATGACGTCATCGTCATGGATCGCATGCTGCCGGGGAACATCGACGGCCTGCAGATCATTGCGGCGCTGCGCACCTCGGGCAACCGCACGCCGATCCTGATCCTGAGCGCGCTGGCCGAGGTCGACGAGCGCATCAAGGGCCTGAAGAGCGGGGGTGATGACTATCTCACCAAGCCGTTCGCGCTTGGGGAGCTGCTCGCCCGGCTTGATGCCCTGAGCCGGCGCGCGCGCCCGGACGGCGCGGAAACCAGTCTCGAGGTGGCCGACTTGCGCATGGATCTGCTGTCGCGCAAAGTCATGCGGGGCTCGCGTCCGATCTCGCTGCAGCCGCGTGAGTTCAAGCTGCTCGAGTATCTGATGCGACATGCCGGCCAGGTGGTCACGCGCACGATGCTTCTCGAGAATGTCTGGGATTATCACTTCGACCCGCAGACCAATGTGGTCGATGTGCACATCAGCAAGCTGCGCCAGAAGATCGACGCGGACTCCGAGCGCCCCCTGCTGCGCACGGTGCGCAACGCCGGATATATGATGGCAGCCTCTGAGGGCTGAGACGATGAACCGGATGATTCGATCGTCGGCGGTGGCTCTGCCGCTCGCGTACGTCGTATTCGGGCTTGCCGCGCTCGTGCTTTTCGCCGTGCCGCTGCGCTATGCCTGGCAGGCTGCGATCGAGGATGCTCGCATCGAGATCCTGGGCGAGGACTCCCAACGGCTGGGCGAGGTATTCCTGCGTCGTGGCCCGCAGGGACTCGTCGCCTTCATCGACGAGCGCGTCGGGATGCAGATCGCCGGGGAGCGCATTCTGCTGCTCACCGACGCGTCGCAGCGGCGCCTTGCGGGCAATCTGCAGGCCTGGCCGCGCGAGGTGCCGCGCCAGCCGGGCAGCTACACCGTCACGCTCGATCTGGGCGGCCGCCCGACCCAGTCGGTGGTGGTGCGCAGCGTGCTGCCGGGCGGCTACAACCTCCTGGTCGGACGCGACGTGCAACGCTTCGCGCCGGTGGAGCGCCGCTTCTGGTACGGCCTCGCCGGGGCCGTCGCCGTTTTGTGCGTAGCCGGACTCCTGGGGGGCATCCTGATCCGGCGCGCTCTGCTGTGGCGCATCCACAGCATCCGCCAGACCGTCTCGGCCATCATGCACGGAGATTTGAGTCACCGGCTGCCCACGCGAGCGAGCGGTGACGAGCTCGACACGCTTGCTCAAACCATCAACCGCATGCTCGAACAGATCGAGCAGCTCGTGCACGGCGTCTCGAACGTCTCGAACTCGATCGCCCACGATCTGCGCACGCCACTCGCCGAGCTGCGCTCGCGCCTGGAGGAGCTCTCGTTGACGCGGCCCGCCGCGCCGGAGACCTTCGCCGAGATCGATGCGGCCGTCGCGGACGTGGACAGCGTGATCCGCATATTCAACGCGCTGTTGCGGCTTGCCGAGATCGATACCGGAATGCGCCGCTCCGGGTTCGTCGAGGTCGACGTGGCGGAGGTGGCCGCAAAGGCGGTCGAATTCTATTTGCCAGCGGCTGAGCTCAAAGGCGTGACGCTCTCGTTCCGAGAGGGCGGACCTGTCATGGTCTCCGGTGACCGGGTGTTGCTCGCGCAGGCCGTGAGCAATCTCATCGACAATGCTCTCAAGTTCGCGCCGGAGGACGGGACGGTGATCGTGGAGAGCGTACGGCGCGCGGACTCGACCGTGGGAATCGTGGTCGCCGATAACGGGCCCGGCATCCCGGATGCGGAAAAACCGAAGGTCGCGCAGCGCTTCTATCGCGGAGATGCGAGCCGCGGCACCCCAGGTGTCGGACTCGGATTGAGCCTCGTCGAGGCCATCACGAAGCTGCACGGCGGGGTGCTCGAGCTTGCCGACAACCAGCCGGGACTGCGCGTTCAGATGACGCTTGCCGCGGTGGCCACAGCCGAAAGCGTTCGGCCTGAGTCTCAACCCGACGCGCCCAAGGCGCGGCTCACGCGCGCCACGAAGCAACCCGTCGTGGTTCCGGAGAGTTCCTCGTGAGCACCACATCGAAGGCTTCAGACGGCGAGCCGATCGGCAGCCGTCCGCACATGCCTGGCTACGGCCTGCCGTCGCACGGTGAGGGCCTCATGCCCTGGAGCTGGGCCGAGGAGCGGCTCGCGAAGAGCCACAACTACTGGATCGGCACGACGCGACCCGACGGGCGCCCGCATCTCATGGTGATCTGGGGCCTGTGGCTCGAGCGCGTGTTCTACTTCAGCACCGGCAGCGAGTCACGCAAGGCACTCAACCTCAGCCTGAATGCGCATTGTGTCATCGGTACCGAGCAGGCCGAGCAGGCGGTGGTGCTGGAAGGAACCGCCGAGAGGGTCACGGACGTGACGCTGCTCAAGTCGGTGCTTGCGATATATGCCCGCAAGTACGACTACGACATGTCGTCCATGGAGGCGGATATTCTGGGATTGAAGGAGCCGGTGTACGCCGTACGCCCGCGCGTCGCGTTCGGGCTCGATGAGAAAGCTACGCTGCAGAACATGACGCGTTGGCGCTTCAGATCAGAATGAGGGTGCTCGAGCGCTCGATTCTCGATGAGCTCGCCGTTCAGGCCGCCGCGAGCCCGCGCGGGCGGGCGCATTACAACATTCATGCGGGTGCATCGGATGTCGTGCAGCGCTTCATCGTCGTCGCGAATCGTGAGTCGTATTTCCGTCCGCACCGCCATCGCACGCGGGCCGAGCTCGCATGTGTGTTGCGCGGCAGCTTCGATGTCGTGACGTTCGATGACGGCGGGCAGGTGGTGTCGAGAGATGTCGCCGGTGAGGGCGCGGCCGGCATGGCTTACGAAATGCCACCGGCCACGTGGCACACGCTGCTCGCCCGCGTTGATGGCTCCGCGTTTCTGGAGGTCAAACAAGGACCGTACGATCCGGCGACGGCATCCGAGTTTGCATCCTGGGCGCCCGCGGAAGGTACGCCGCCCGTGCGCGATTTTCTAAAGTGGTTGCAAGCCGCGCAACCCGGCTCGCAGCAGCCCTAGAACCTGCGCTGATCGGGCGGCGGTGGTGTGTACTGATAGAGCCAGGTCTCCGAGAGCGCCTGCCCGTCCGCGGACAGAAAAAGTCGCAGGTTGATCGGCTCGACGCTGTCGTCGGTGAGCGCCAGATCGAACATGACCCGCCACTGATTCACCGGAGTCAACGGCCGCGCCGAGGCGATCTCCACCCGGCCGCGCGAGGCCGTGATGACGGGCACGACACGCGAGCCCTCCCCCAGTAGCGCAAGGTCACCGCCCGCGAAATCGACCACGAACCGCCACGAGAAGTGGGTGCGCTTCTGCCCGACGATTCCGCCGATACCGGCGCGTGTCGCCTGAGTCGTGGCGAGCTTGGGCGTGAACGGATTTTCGCGGCACCAGTAAAGGCGATAGCCGTGCAGCAGCTCCTGCCCCTTCTGCGGCCTGGCGGCGGGATTCCAGAAAGCGACGATGTTATCCATGGTCTCATCGCGCGTCGGAATCTCGACGAGCGTGACCGACCCCTTCCCCCAGTTGCTCTTCGGCTCGACCCACACGTCCGGCCGGCGCTCGTAGAAGACGCCATCGTCCTCGTACTGCTCGAAGTTGCGCTCGCGCTGCATGAGCCCAAAACCACGCGGCGCCTCATCCGAATAGGCGTTCACGCGCACGGTGTTCGGATTGACGAGCGGGCGCCAGATCCACTCTCCGGAGCCGGCCCACATCTGCAGTCCGTCGGAGTCGTGAATCTCGGGCCGCCAGTCCTCCGAGGCATGCCGGTCGTTCTTGCCGCAGAAGAACATGCTCGTGCCAGGAGCGATCCCCAGCCGATCGATCTGCTTGCGAGGATAGAGCGCCGCATCCACGTCCATGACGAGGCTGTCGCCGACATCGACGATGAAACGGTAGGCGCCGGCGACGCTCGGCGAGTCGAGCAGTCCGTAGAGCGTGATGCGGCTCGAATCCGGTGCCGGACGCTCCAGGTAGTACGCGATGAAATCCGGAAACTCCTCCGGAATTGGCATGCCACAATCGATCGCGAGCCCTCGCTGGGACATGCCGTACTGACCTGTTCCGTCGACCGCGCGAAAGTACGAGGCGCCCTGAAATGCGGCGCGGTCACGCACCCAGTCGGTGTGAAAGACGAGTCGAAAGCCCGCAAAGCCCATGTTCGCGGGCAGGTCGGTCGTGCGCACGCCCGCCCGCGTGTAATCGAACATCGAGGGGTCGAAGGCGATCTCCTGAGCGCGGCCGTTCTGCACGAGGTGCATATGGACGGGCTTGCGGATGCGGAAGCCGAGATGAAAGAAGCGTACCTGAAAGCGCAGTCCCTCTCCGGCCCACACAGAGCGCTCCTCGCGAAAGTGGATCGCTTGCCAGTGATCCCAGTCGAGCTGCGCGATCGATGCAGGCAGCTGCTCCGTCGGCGCTTTGTAGGGTGCACTGGCAAGCGTGCGAGCCATCCCTTTCAGACGCGCGTAATCGAACGGTTGAGCGCTACCGCGGCGCTTCACGCCACCTGCCTGCGCTGCCTCCGCGCCGAGCGTCGGGGCCCAGGGAACGGATGCGGACAATGCCGCAGCGCTCGTGCGCAGAAACTGCCGCCTGTACATCAAGCCTCCTCGATGATCTTCTTCAACGCCGACACAAATCGCTCCACATCCGCAGAATCGTTGTAGAGGTGCGGCGCAACGCGAATGTTGCTGCCGCGGATACTCACATAAATGCGGGCGCGCTCCAAAGTGTCCGCGACGATCTCGCGGCGCACGCCCGGCAGCCGGATGCCGATCAGGTGACCGACGCGCTCGCTCTCGGCCAGTGCTTCGCCGCCGAGCTCGCGCGCGCCGACCTCGAGCATGCGAGTGAGCGGGGTCAGCGAGCGCTGAATACGCCCCACGCCCCATTGCAGAATCTGCTCGAGCCCGGCGACCGCCATGGGCAGGCAGGTGAAATGTGAGCTTTCTCCCATGTCGAAGCGGCGCGCACCCGCGCGCAGCTCATCGGTGTAGTCGATGAGCCTGGCGAAGTCCTCGGCGCCTTCGCGCCCCATCCAGGAGAGCTCGAGCGGCCGACTGCCGGCGATGCGCTCCGGCGCGACATACAGATAGCCGAGCGTGTACGGCCCCAGCAGCCATTTATATCCGACCGAAACCAGGAAATCGGGCCGAATGGCGCTCACATCGAGCGGATAGGCGCCGAAGGACTGGCTCGCATCCACGACGAGCGCGGCGCCGACCGAGCGCGCCGCTTGAGCGACCGGCACCAGATCGACCAGCGCGCCGTCGGTCCAGTGGCAATTGGGTACGGCGACGACAGCCGTCGACGAATCGATGGCATCAAGCACGGCGCCCGTCCAGCATTGCGTGGGAGGGCGCTGCACGCTACGCAATTGCGCACCTCGAGCTCGGGCGAGCGCCCGCCACGCGTAGACGTTCGAGGGAAACTGGTCGGCGAGCACCACGATGCTCTGTCCACGCTCGACCGAGACGCTGGCCGCCGCCAGGGCAATGCCATAGCTCACGGAGGGCACGATCGCAACCTGATCGGCGTCCACATTCATCAGACGCGCCGCGAGCGCGCGCAGCCGCTCCGGTCCCTCGAAGAAGGACGCCGAGCTGCGATGCCAGGGCGCGGCGCCGTCGCGCACTGCCTCGATGCCGGCGCGCGTGACACTGCGCAGCTGCGGCGCCAGGCTGGCGCAGTTCAAATACGTGATCTCAGGCGGGATGTCGAACGCATCGCGCTGCGATCCGAGGACCTCGAGTGGCTCCATGGCGACAAGCGTAGCATCGTCCAGGGCGTGGTATATATGTACCATGGCAACCCATCGCGAACGCCGCACGAGCGTTTCTTCCGTGCGCTCGCAACCGAGCGAGCGTCAGCCGATCACGCGAGTACAGACCGGTGTGCGCCTCGAAAAACGCCTACTCAAGGTACTGAAGGGTCTCGCCGAATATCTGGACATGTCGCTTGGCGATCTGCTCGAAGGCATCACGCTGCACGCGCTCGAGGACAGGACCCCCTTCAATGCCGCGACTCTATCGAAGATCGCCGACTTGCGGCGCATCTACGATCTTGACCTCAAAGCGGACGACAGCCATCGCCTGCGCGAGCGCTGAGCGCTGGCCCACACCTGGACCGGAGTTTGCACATGCTCTCTGTCAAGTCGATGACTGCAGCCTGCCTCGCTCTCGCGTTGTTGAGCCTCGGCGCCGCCCGCGCTCCTGCAGCGCCGTCGTGCGACAAGAGCTGTCTTGAGAGCATCGCCGATCGCTATCGCGCTGCCTATCTCAAGCACGACCCGAAGCTTGCGCCGATCGCAAGCAATGTCCGCTTCACGGAGAACAACGTGGAGATGCAGTTCCCGGACGGGAGCTGGGACACGGTCACCGAGCAGGTCGTCCCCGCCCTGACACTCTCGGATCCTCAGAGCGGAAACGTGGGCTTCTATACGGCGATCATGCAGAGGGACACGCCGGGATACCTGGCCGTGCGGTTGAAGGTGGCCGGAAGCCAGATCACCGAGATCGAGCACATGCTTTCCACCAAGCGCAACCTCAGCAGTCCACCGACCCCTTTCGGTGACGTTCACGAGTTTGAGCACGATCCGGATCTGGAGCGGACCGTACCGCCGTCGCAACGCGCAGCGCGCGAGCGTCTTATCGAGCGCGCGAACGGCTATTTCTCCACGCTGCAGCACAATACCGGGCAGATCTACACGCGCTTCTCGCCGGATGCGACGCGGCGCGAGAACGGTCTCAAATTCACCGACCTCGAGCACGCTTTCAGGCTCGGCCGCTACGCTTTCAACGAGCGTGTGCGCGATCGTGACTTTTTTCTGGTGGATGAGGAGCGCGGCCTCGTGATGGCGCGCGGCTTCATCGATCACAAAGGCGTGATGGATGAGTACACGTTGACTGACGGCACCAAGACGCGTTCGATTTTCCGCGAGCCCCAGACGTGGGCATTCCTCGAGATGTTCAAGATCAAGAACGACATGATCACCGGAGTCGAAGCGACCTTCATTCAAGCGCCCTACTACATGCGCTCGCCGTGGACCTTGAAGCCCGACCCGCGCTGATCTCACGCGCAGAGGAACCCGCAATGGGGACCTGAGCGGGTCAGTGTCGAACTGAAACCTGCGCGCGGGCCGGTGGTTCGCCCGATGCAAGCGACCGTGCCGCAGTCGCTCCTCTCGCAGATGAGCGCGGCGCAGCGGATTTCTCGCCGGCGCTGTAGCGCGCAACCGTACCGTGCAACGCGCGCACCTGCTCGACGATGGACTCGCTCGAGGCGGCTGCCTGCTCGACCAGCGCGGCGTTCTGCTGTGTCGCCTCCTCCATCTGAGTCATCGCGCGATTGACCTGCTCGATGCCGGTCGACTGCTCGCGGCTCGCAGCCGCGATGTCGGCGACGATCGCCGTCACCTTCTTGACCGCGGCGACGATCTCACCCAGCGTCTGTCCGGACTCATCGACCAGCCGACTGCCCTCGCCCACCTTGGAGACGCTGTCGTTGATGAGCGCTTTGATCTCCTTGGCCGCAGTCGCGCTGCGACCGGCGAGGCTGCGCACCTCGCTTGCCACCACGGCGAACCCTCGGCCTTGATCACCGGCGCGCGCGGCTTCCACGGCCGCATTGAGAGCCAGGAGATTGGTCTGAAAAGCGATGGCGTCGATGACTCCGATGATGTCTGCGATCTTGGCGGAAGCGGCGTTGATGCTGCTCATCGCGCCGACCGCTGCGCCGACCACGGCACCGCCCTTCTCTGCCTGTCCGCAGGCGGCAATGGCGAGCTGATTGGCCTGCGCTGCGTTCTCGGCTGTCTGACGCACGGAACCCGCCATGCGCTCCATGGAGGATGCAGCGGCCTGGAGGCTCGATGCCTGCTCCTCGGTGCGCTGCGACAGATTGATATTGCCGGAGGAGATTTCCTCCGCTCCAGTGCGAACCTCACCCGCCGCGTCACGTATCTGGCGCACGAGAGAGGTCACAACGTCCACGAGCGCATTGATTCCGGCCGAAAGCGCAGCCAGCTCGCCCGTCTTGCCCTCGAGCGAGATTCGACCGCCCAGATCGCCCGCAGCCGCGGCACTCACGACGGCCTGAATCTCACGGACTGCCGTGCGCAGTTGCTCGGCAAGCAGCACCTGCTCGGTCACGTCGGTTGCGTATGCGACCACTTTGAAGAGGCGGCCGGTCGCATCCACGATCGGGTTGAAGCTGCATTGCAGCCACAACTCCCCGCCGCTCTTGGCCACGAGCTTGAATTGACGCGCCTCATGTTCGCCGCGAGCGAGCTTCGCCCACAGTGCGCGATACTCCACGCCATCGCGCACGTCGGGCTCGACGAGCATCGAGTGGTGCCGGCCCTGCAGATCCTTGAGCGCATATCCGCTCAAGCTCAGGAAATTCTCATTCGCCGCACGGATCGTACCGTCCAGATCGAGCTCGATCACCGCCTGCGCCTTGCTGATCGCCGCGAGCTGGCCGAGCGCATCGGACTGTTTCAGCATCTGCTCGGTGATGTCGACGGTGTGCTTGACGACCTTGAAGGGCCGGCCGAACAAGCCAAGGACCGGATAATAGGTTGCCTGAACCCAGACAACTCGACCCTTCTTGCCCACGCGTTTGTACTGAGCTGACTGGCGCTCTCCACGTCGCAGCGCGTTCCAGAATTCGCGGTACTCGAGCGTATCGCGCTGGTCCGCATCGACGAACATTCGATGGTGTGCGCCACGCAGCTCCTCCCGCGAATACTGCGAAGCCTTCAGGAAGTTCTCATTCGCCCCGATGACGTTGCCCTCGAGATCGAATTCGATGACAGGTAGTGCCTGGCTGATTGCGGCAAGCTGGCCACGCCGATCGAGCCAGGTTCGCCAAAGACCCAAGCCGAGCAGATTGAGGGGATTCCAGGCCATGTAGGCGTTATCGAGCGCCCAGGGCCCGACTTGATGTGAAGCGCGTCGCAGTCTCGCAAAGCAGCAAGACGAATGTCAGCGGGGCGGTCCGCTGCGGACCGCCCCGCGTCAACTGCCGAAAGCAGGCTCAGTGCTCCCGCGGTTCCTCGTGCGGTCGCCCCTGAGGCCGCTCCTCGCGGGCTGGCTGAGCGTGCTGCGCCTCATGCGGTGGTGCATGCGCCGCCTCATGGGGCGCGGAATGCGGCACCTCGCGCGCGGGCTCATGCAACGCCGCTGGGGCGTGCTCGGCCGGGGCGTGCTCGGCCGGGCGCTCCTCGGGGCGCTCGATGCGGGCGCTGCCGGAAGCGTGCGGGCTCGTGGCACCGACATGCTGCGGGGCGTTTGGCGGACGGTCGGCACGCAACGCGGGGCTTGCATCACGCGAGGCAACGGTTCCGTGTCCCGAGAACTGCGTCGGACGAGCGGTCGCCGCGACGGCTGGATGGCCGTGGTTCACGGATGCCCGCAGCTGAGGATTGTTGCGTGCCAGCTGCTCGTGCTGATTCTGCACCGGAGTCGCCGATACGTGTCGCTCGTGCTCCACCGCAAGTTCGGCGGCTGTTGGCCGAGCGTGCGTGCCACCGCTGCCGCCATTGAAGCTCACGCGGTTGACCGTGATGTTGTTGACGACGGTGTGCTCGTACACATTGGTGATGTGCACGGTTCCCAGGTTCGCGGCCGCACGATTGTAGAAAAAGGTGCCACCGCGCCACTCGCCACCCACGAAGCCGGTGCCGGAGTAGCCATACCCGTAATCCACGCCGCCGTAGAATCCCACGCGCGGACCCCAGTAACCCTCGTGCCACAGATAGGTGCCGTCGACCCAGCCCCAGTATCCCGGTGTCCACAGCAGCCCCGGCTCTGGCGCGAGCACCCACGTTCCGGGGACCCAGTAATAGTCTTGTGCGTCCCACGCCCAGTAGCCCGGGCTCCACAGATATCCCGGCGCGGGAATCGGAGGCTGCTCATAGACGGGCAGCACCGGCGGGGCGACGCTGATCGATACGGCGACGAACGCCTGCGAGACGATGGGCAACGCCGCGAGTAGGAGCGCCGCGAGCAGAAAGCGCGCTGGATGTTTGTTCACGAGATTTCTCTCCGTAGGTTGAGCGTTGACGCAACGGAAGCAAGCTCCATGCCTCGGTCGTCCATGATCTGTTCAAACGTGGCCACAATGGGGCCGTTGACGCGTGCGTTTCCGCACAACGTCTGCGCTTTGCGACAGGGGATCCGCACTGCGGTCGCCATTATGTTGCGCCGCAGAAGTTTGGGACCCGACGGCGTGAGCGCTTGCTGTGAACTGTGCCTCAAGTCACACACGTGAGCAGCGATGGATCAAGCATTTGATACGCCTGCCGAGATGGATATGACCGGTGCTGCCATTCTTGTGCTGAGGATGCGGCCGAATCAGCATGCTATTCGACACACATCGCCGCAGCATCGTTGCGGCTGCCTGGACGGCGAGCGCCGCGCTCGCAATAGGCAGTCATTTCCTCATGCACCCTGCAAGCGCGAATGGCGCAACCAACGCTCTGCAGGCGCTTACATTGATTGGTCTGTTCTCGGTGCCCTGGGCCGTGGATCGCGCGCTGCGCACGAGCGCAAGTGCGCACACGAATGCCCGCTCGCTGCAGGATTGGGTGATTCTCGCCACGCAGCACACGGGGTACGCGGTGACGATCACCGATGCCCAGCGGCGGATCGTCTACGTCAACGACAGTTTCACCCAACTGACGGGATACACCGCGCAGGAAGCTCTCGGTCATCACATCAGCGAGTTGCTGTTCTTTGAAGGCACGGACCCGGCGACGATGCGCCAGGCCAGAGACTCCTTTGCCGCGCAGCGTGGCGTGCGCTTCGAGATCCTGGTACGTGGCAAGAATGGACGCGAGTGGTGGCTCGATGCTGACGCGCGGCCCCTTCTCGATGCGAACGCGCAGCTGATCGGATGGGTGTGCATCCAGGCGGAGGTGACTTCGCAGGTGCAGCTGCGCGAAGCAATGCGTGTGAGCGACGATGAGCGCAGGCGTGCGAGTGAGCGCCTTGCCATGATCGCGGCGAACGTGCCGGGCATGATCTTCCAGATGCGCATCGGTGCCGAGGATGAGGCCCAGTTCTTGTATGCGAGTCCGGGTGCGTTGTCGGTCTACGGCCTCTCGGCCGAGCAGATCATGCGTGAGCCCCAGCACCTCTCCGATGCGCTCAATCCCGAGGACGTACAGGCTGCGCCAAGGCAAGCGCCTGAGCTCGACGTGGCGCAAGCACCGAAGCCCTGGCACATCGAGCATCGCATCATTCGCCAGGACGGATCGGAGTGCTGGATCGAGGGCGACGCCATGGCGTTGCGCGAGCCAGAAGGCACGACGCTGTGGACGGGCTATGTGGGCGATGTCACCTTGCGCAAGCTCGCCGAGCGAGAGCTGCGGGTGAGCGAGGCGAAGCTGCGCAGTCTTTATGATCTGTCACCCCTCGGCATTGCGCTCAACGATCGGGATGGACGCTTTCTGCAGGTGAATCATGCGATCGAGATGATCACCGGCTATACGCAGGAAGAGATGCTCGCGACCAACTGGTGGGACTGGGCCATCGATGATGATGATCCGGAGCAGCGGCGCCGTGTCGAGCTGCTGCTCGCGGATGGACGCTTCGGGCCGGTGGAAAAGGAGCTCGTGCGCAAGGACGGCTCGCGCGTTTCCGTGCAGATCACCGGCATCATCGTGCGCGCGCCCGACGGCCAGCAGCACATCTGGTCGATGGTGGAAGACATCAGCGTGCGCAAGCGCTCCGAACAGCGCATCGCTTTCCTGGCCTATCACGATGCGCTGACGGGGCTGGAGAACCGCTTCGGATTGCGGGCCCGGCTCGAGGAGATTCTCAAGAAGTCCTCCGAGAACGCCACTCGAACGGCGGTCATGCTGATCGACCTCGACCGTTTCAAGAACGTCAACGACACGCTCGGCCATGACGCCGGCGACAAGCTGCTCGTCGAGGTGGCACGCCGCATCCGCGCGAGCGTCCGTGATTCCGATCTGGTTGCGCGTCTCGGTGGCGACGAGTTCGTCGTCGTCATACCCGGAATACGCGAGAACTCGCCGCTCGATGCCATCGTCCGCAAGCTCTTCGAGCAGCTGCGCGGCAATGTGCAGCTGCCGGGCCGCATCGTCTACACCTCCTGCAGTGTGGGCGTGAGTATCTCTCCGCTCGACGGCGAGGATGCAACCACGCTGCTCAAGCACGCCGACCTCGCGATGTACGTGGCGAAGTCCCAGGGCGGCGACTCTTACAGAATGTTCCAGGCCTCGATGACGCCCGGAACGGACCGTCTTTCGCTCGAAGTCGAGCTGCGGGGCGCGCTCGAGCGTGGCGAGTTCATCCTGCACTATCAGCCCCGCGTCGACACCATCACAGGACGGCCGACGGGAATCGAGGCTCTGGTTCGCTGGCAGCATCCCACCCGGGGCATCGTGTTCCCCGGCGCATTCATTCCCATCGCGGAGGAGACCGGGCTCATCGAGCCGCTCGGGCAATGGGTGCTCGAGGCGGCGTGCCGCGACCTCAAGAGCTGGCTCGACACCGGCATGGAGCCGCTGCGGGTATCCGTGAACCTGTCGCCGACGCAGTTCGCGCGGACTGATCTGCCCGAGCGCGTGGCAAACGTACTGGCGGTCGTCGGAATTCCGGCGCGCCTTCTCGAGCTCGAGATCACCGAATCCGCCGCCATGAGCTCACCTGAGCTCGCAGTGCGGCATCTGGCGCGCCTGAAAACGCTCGGCGTGACACTCTCCATCGATGACTTCGGCACGGGGCACTCGTCACTCTCGCGCTTGAAGCTGTTCAACGTCGACTGCCTGAAGATCGACCGTTCGCTGGTGAAGGATTGTGCAGCCGACGCCTACGACGCAGCGTTGTGCCGCGCCACCATCGCGCTCGGTCGCGCGCTCGGACTCGAGGTCGTGGCCGAGGGTGTCGAAACCCAGGAGCAGTGGCAGTTCCTGGCGCAGGAACGCTGCAGCAACATTCAGGGCTACCTTCTCGCCCGGCCCATGCCGGCAGGCGATGCATTCGCCTTCCTGAAGGCCGCCCTGAGTTCGCCGCGACTGCGTGCGCAGCCCGCGTCGAGCAACCGACTTGCCGTGACCGCCGACGCCGTAGGCTAGTCGGGAGCCCAACCCTCGATCGTCACGGAGCGCGTATGCGCACCTCAGCCATCCGGCTTGGACGGCAGGCATTCTTATCAAGCGCCAGAAGTGTCGCGACTGCGTTGCGGGCGACGGTGCGGGTCGGAATCTCGAGCATTGTCGGATCGAGAGGCAACGTTGCGAGCACGAAATCGTAATCGCACGCCACGCGGCTCCAATCCACAGGCGCGAGGTCCATCATCGTCCATTCCATCTCGTCCTTGGAGTACTTGAAGCGCCACCGATAAGTCTGCCCTCGCACTTTGTAGGTCAACTCCGAGCCCGCATTCCAGCGCATCTCGTCCACGTACCAGGACTCATCGGGCATGTACGGCCGATGCCGGTAGCGGAAGTATTTCATCGGATCACCGTGATCGGCGCCGAACAGATAGGGAATCGTGGCATCACGATCCAGCACCAGGAAGGATCCGGCATGCAGGAAGGGGCGCACCGTTCCCTGCCGGCTTTGCGTGTAGATCGGCAGCACCGCCGCGCCACGTGGCACAGCGGCGGCAACGTCCCGATAGGCGGTCATGGCCGCGTCGTTTCGCTCAAGGCGACGCGCGAGATAGGCGAGGTTGACGATCGCAAGTACCGCCGCGAGAGCCAGCACCGGCATCGTCTTGAACGCGCGACCACTCGAGCCGGGATCCGAGAGATACAGAGCGCCCAAGAGCAAAGCGAGCGTCACGATCGCAAGTGCGCGTACGTCGACGTAGGCGGAATCGGCAAGCGATCGGGGCATGACGAAATAAAGACTTAGAAATGCCACTGCGACCGCCAGATGCTCGAGCACCGCTGGCCTGCCGAAAAGCGCCGCCCGCAGCTCACGCCGGACGGGCCACAGAAGGCAGGCGAACAGAATGAGCATCATCGGCTTTGCCGGATGCCCGCCGAAGCGCTCGAATTCGAAATCTAGATAGCGCAGCTTGGTGTGCCACGTCCCCCACTCGTAGTCGGTCGAGGGGGGATTCGCTGCCGAATGCGTTTCCCACCCGGCTCCCACGTGTGCGGCAAGAATCGCAATAACTGGCAGGAAGAGCAGAAGCTCACGCTGAATGGTGCTCGTACGACACCAGAGCCGAACCAACGCGGTCACGCCGAGAATTCCGGCAAGGAACACGGGTACGGTGAGATGCAGGCTATAGCCGAGAACGAGCAGCAGGACGTAGGCGACGAATACGCGTCCGTCCCAGCGTTCTCGCAGCAGCTGCGTGAGTGCCGCGAGCACCACGAGCAGCGCGACGGCCAGGCGGAACGCCATGAACCCCATGATGAAGAACCAGTCCGTGGATAAGTACAGACTGAGCAGGAACACGAGCAGCCGCGCCTGCGGAGCGACGCGGGTCACTTGCATGTAGAAAAGCAGTGCGAGCGGCAACGAAAGCAGCACCACCGAGGCAAATACCGCCGCGCCGCCAGCCACGCCGAACAACTCGATGCTCAGTGCGAGCAGCAGATCGTGCAGCAGATACGGCACGAGCATCAGGTGCAGCGCGTAGGTCGATCCGAATTGCTGCCCATGCTGAAAGAGCGCGTCGGCAATGATCCGTCCGCGCGCCAGATGATTGGGAAAATCCTGCAGCGGAAACGATCTCAGGTGAGCGAATTCGGCCACATAGGCGGCGCACAATACGGCCGCAATGAGCCAGCCTCCCCGCTCGATCAGTGCGGAGCGACACAGCTCGCGCACGCGCACTACGCAGTAGTGCGCCGTATCGAGCGTGGGCAGCGTGGGGCGATTGTCGGTTTCCTGCGACGAATACATTCAGAACTCCGTTCCTGCCGGCTGTCCGAGACTCCATGGATCGCAAAGCGTCTATGCGCCAGCCCCCCTTCATGCGCGGGCGCGAGATTACCCGATCGCGCCTTTTAGCAAGAATTGTGCGAACCGTGTCGAGCTCGTGCTTTCGGTACAATTCGCCCGATGACGCGCGCGCCAACTGTTCTGCTGCTGCACGGGCTGGGTGCAACCGGCGCTGTGTGGACGAACGTGTGCGCGGTTCTCGAGCAACGTGTCCCGTCTCGACTCATCGCGCCCGATCTTGCTGGACACGGCACCGCCGCGTGGCGCCCGCACTACAGCGTGGGTGGAATTGCGGCCGAGCTCGCCGAAGGTCTGCGCGGCAGCGCGGATGTGCTCGTGGCGGGCCACTCGCTCGGTGCATACATCGCGCTCGCCCTTGCGAGTGGCTGGTTCGGTGTGCGGGTCCGAGGAGTCGTGGGACTCGGCCCCAAGATTCTCTGGACCCCCGCTGAGCTTGCGAGCGCAACGGAGCTCGCGGCGCGCCCGGTTCGAAGCTATGCAACGCGCGAGGAAGCGTTGGCGCGTTACCGCCGAGTCTCCGGGCTCGATTCACACGTGGCAGCTGCAGAGGCCTCGCTTGCTCGTGGCGTGGTCGCCTGCCCCGAGGGGTGGCGTCTTGCGCAGGACCCGCGCACGTTCGAGGTTGCAGGTGCGCCGTTTCAAACACTGGCAGCAAGCGCACAGGCTCGTGTAATGCTCGCCCGCGGCAGCGACGATCAGCTGGTCACGATCGAGCAGCTGAAGATTCACGACGCGCACGCGGTCGAGATCCCGGGTGCCGGACACAATGCGCATGTCGAGAAGCCCGAAGCGCTCGTGGCGCTGCTGGAGTCCTTGCTGTGATCGATGCCGAGACAATGCGCGCGCTTGCCTCGCGGTTCGATCCGGCGCAGCTCGAGGCGGACTTCTATCAGGATCCCTATCCAACGTACGCCGCGCTGCGCGCGTATGCGCCCGTGCTGGAGTGTACGGATGGCGGCTTTTTCCTGACTCGTTACGCCGATCTCGACCGAATCTATCGCAATCGCACGAGCTTCAGCTCCGACAAGCGGGAGGCTTTCGCGCCGAAATTCGGCACCGACTCCGCGCTGTACGCACATCACACATCGAGCCTCGTGTTCAACGACGCGCCCTACCACACGCGGGTGCGGCGGCAGATTCTCGCGGCGCTGACGCCAGGGGTGCTCAAGCACATGGAACCCGGCATCATCAAGCTGGTCGATGATTTACTCGGCCGCATCGAGGCGCGCGGGCGAGTCGATCTCATCGAGGAGTTCGCGGCGGCGATCCCCGTGGAGGTCATCGGCAATCTCTTGCGCGTGCCGCGCGAGGAACGAGGTCCGCTGCGAGGCTGGTCGCTCGCGATCCTTGGAGCCCTCGAGTCGAGGATCACCGAAGGGCAGCGCGTCGCGGGCAACCAGGCCGTCGAGGAATTCAGCGACTATCTGCGCGGACTGGTGCGTGAACGCCGGCGTCACCCGCTCGACGAATCGGATCTGCTGACGCGTCTGCTGCAGGCGGATGACCTGTCAGAATGGGAGCTGCTGCAGAACTGCGTGTTCCTTCTCAATGCGGGCCACGAAACAACGACCCATCTGGTCGGGAATGCACTGAACCTGCTGATGACACACCCGCATGCGCTGCAGCAGCTGCGGGCCGCTCCGGAGCTGATCGGCAGCGCCGTGGAGGAGTGCCTCAGATACGAGAGCCCCAATCAGCTCGGCAATCGCCTGGTCGTCGAATCCGTCTCGATCGGTGGCAGGACGCTCGAGCGAGGCGCGTACCTCACGCTGTGCATCGGCTCGGCCAATCGCGATCCAGACGAATTTCCTGACGCGGCACGCTTCGACATCACGCGCAAGCCCAACCGTCATCTGGCCTTCGCCGCCGGTGGGCACGCCTGCGCAGGCATGTCGGTCGCACGACTGGAGGCGCAGATCGCGATTCTGCGCTTCGCCCAGCGGTTTCAGCGAATAGAGCCTACGGGGACGCCGACGCGCGGTACCCGTGCGCGCTTTCGCGGGTTGCAATCGCTCCCCGTGATGCTCGCGTAGCACTGAACACGCTCAGATCTCGTTACGCTTCGCGAAACGCGCGATGTGATCGGCGGCGCGAAAGGCGAGTGCCTGAATGGTCATGGTCGGCTGTCCGCGGCCCGAGGTGACGAAGCTCGAGCCGTCGCAGATGAAGAGATTCGGCACATCGTGGGTGCGATGAAACCTGTCCACCACAGATGTGCGCGGATCGTTACCCATGCGGCACGTGCCCAGCAGGTGCACCGAGAAGCTCGACTCCGCCGTATCCTCACGCCAGATCTTCTGGGCCCCGGCGGCTTGCATGATCTCGACGGAGCGATCCTGCAGAAAGCGCGACATGGCGAGGTCGTCCGGGTGATCCTTGTAGGTCACGCGCATCGCCGGCACGCCCCACGCATCCTTGAGAGTGGGGTCGATGCTGACGCTGTTGGACTCGAGGGCGAGGGAAGTCGAGTGGCCTTGGCACACCATGGAGCGCGGGAAGGCTTCCATCCGCTGCCTTGAGCTCCGCGCCCCAGCGTGGCAGATCCCCGCCGCTCGTCAGCGCCCATGAGGCAGGCTGCGGATTGATACGAGCGTCGATTCCGCCGCCCCCGTAGAACCCACGGTGAGGGTCGGAATCATAGAAGTCATGCAGAACGCGCGTGACCTGCACGCTCTTGTACTCATTGAGCTCATGCTCGAAGACGGCGTGGACACCCGCTCCCTGATTGAACATGAGGTACTTGCCGACGAGGCCGTTCGAGTTGCCAAGTCCATGCGGCGCACGCGAAGTTGCCGAGTTGAGCAGCAAGCGCGGAGTCTCTGCGCCGTTCGCGCAGAGCACGACGGCGCGCGCCTTCTGCGACTGCTCATGGCCATGAAGATCGAAATAGGTGACACCCGTCGCGCGACCGAGCGCATTGCTCTCCACCCGAAACACATAGCTCTGCGGTCGAATCTCACAATGTCCGGTCGCCTCGGCCTCGGGAATCATGGTGTACAGCGTCGAGGACTTCGCCATCACCTCACAGCCAAACCCCATGCAGAACCCGCAACTCACGCAAGCCGGCCGCCCGCGATAGGGCTGCGATACGATCGCCATCGGTGCTGGAAACGGATGCAAACGGAGCTTGCGCGCGCCCCGCTCGAGCAGCACGCCTGAGGACTTCACCGGCAGCGGCGGCATGGGATAGGGCTTCGAGCGCCACGGATCGAATGGGCTCGCACCGGCCAGTCCCGACACACCGATCTCCCAATCGACCTGAGTGTAGTAGGGTTCGAGCTCGTCATAACCGATGGGCCAATCGGCGAAGCCAGTGCCAGCGATGCTGCCGAGAAGCGAGCGTTCGTGGAAATCGACGTCGTGGAAACGCCAGAAGTTGGCGGTGAAGTGGTTGCTGCTGCCGCCGACGATGCGCGCGTAGACCAGCGCATTGCTGTCCATCAGGCGCTGCGCCGGTCGCGAGGGATCGTTGGTGAACGATTGCGGTGACTTGTCCGGCGGGTTGGTAATGCCGCTCAGGAAGAAATATTTGAGCTCGTCATGCTCGAAGTCTCCGGCTGCCAGACGCGGTCCTTGCTCGAGGACGACGATGCTGAAGCCCGCACGCGCGAGCTCTCGGGCCATGACACCACCGGCAGCCCCCGAGCCCACGATGACGAAGTCGACGGTATCGCTCGGGCGATAGGTCCGCGCGGTCATTCCGGTCTCCGGGGCTCGTACGGCTCAAATCCCGCGTAGTCCTTGTCGTAATAGCCGAACGGCGGGCTGAAGACGTGCTCATCGGCGAAGCCGATCAGCTGCCACCCCGTCGAGGCGTAGTTACCGCCGTACTTGGGTGATGCCAGCATTCCGAGGATCGTGAGGGTGCGCATCTGCTCGAAGAACGGAGTCCTGTCGATGCTCTTCAGGAACGTCACCTGCTCTGCGGAGCCGGCCGCAGCGAAGCCTCCGGCGCTCGGGTGGCCCGCGCGAAACCGGGTCTGGAACTGCTGCAGTCCCTGCTGGAACTGGGGCGCCCAGCCCGCAAAGAATGAGCCCAGCGCACGGTCGATGAATTGCACCGCGTGGGCTTCGCGAGCACCCGGCGTCGCGCCGCTCGGAACGATCTGCGCCGCAATGGCCTCGACATCGGCGGCATCGGCAGCCTTCAGATAGCCGAGATCCGTCGTGGTCGACGCTGCGGCTGCGCGCCCTGCGGTTGCGATCGCGGGCCAGTGCGCTGCGACCCAGGCGGCCCCGACACCTTCCCAGGTCGAACGTAAAAAGGAACGCCTCGAGCTGCCAGTCATGAGCCGGCATGGTCTCTCCCGAGCCCTTATAGGGTCAAGACCTGTGACGCCTTCCGCAAAATTGGCGTCTCGCAGGGTCTAGCCCCTTAACTTGTCGCGTTCTTTCGAAAAAAATATGCGCGGCCAGGATCAGCAGCTGTCATGAACTTTCGCCTCAAAGCCTTCGGCCTGCACGCGCTCAGCAGCGCCACGGCGCTGTTGTTACTGCTCGGTACGCTCTATTTCGGCTGGTACCGCTGGCCGGGTTGGTACCTCACGGGGGCTTTGCGCGTCGCGCTCGTCATGGTCGGCGTGGACGTCGTGCTCGGGCCACTCCTCACACTGATCGTTGCCAACCCTTCGAAGCCCGTGCGGGGCCTCGTGCGGGATATCGCGATTATCGTCGGCGTGCAGATCCTCGCGCTGCTCTACGGCGCGACGACGCTGTGGCACGGACGGCCGCTCTATTACGCATTTTCCGTCGACAGACTGCAGATCGTGCAGGCCTCCGACCTGGATGCGAGCGAGATCGCGCTGTCGGCATCTCAAAACCCGCACTTCACTCCTCGCTGGTATAGCCTGCCGCGCTGGACCTGGGCGCCTTTGCCGGATGATGAGAAGGTGCGCACCCAGATCCTGACGGCAGCCGTCTTCGGCGGTACCGACGTGATCCAGATGCCGCGCTTCTTCAAGAGCTGGGAGAGCTGTCTGCCTGAGCTGCGCAAGCAGCTCAAGCCCGTCGACAAGCAGATGCTCTTCAGCAAGTCGCAAAAGGCGACGCTCAAGGAGCGCATGAGTCGCGATGGCTTCCCGCCTGACCAGCCGATCACCTTGTTCATGACGGGACGGCAAGCGCCGGTGCTCGCGATCTTCGACCCGAAGACCCTGCAGATCCGCGAGATCCTGAGCTCAGACTCCTAGTGCGGTATGCTGCGGCAGGCCGCTGCGGAGGCGGCCGAAAATGCTGAGAGCGTATCTGAGACTCGTCGTGTTCGCCCTGGGCCTGCTCGCAGGCGTACAGGTCCCGGGCTTCGTGGATCAGTACGGCAAGCGCGTCAGCGCGCACTATCTGGAAGTGCAGCGGAACTTTGCGGGCTTCCAACGCACGGCCGATCAATATTTCGGCGGCAGCGTCGATGCGCTCATCAAGCACCATGCCTCGAGCAGCGATGCCGTTTTCAGAGACGAGGCCAAGACGATCGAGGCGATGTATGGGCGCCTGAGGATCTTCAGCGCCGAGCTCGAGGCGATGCGCGGGTCGCCGCTTGCACGGCTGCTCCACGTGGCAACGGACGCCAATCGGGAACTGCTTCAGGAAACCGTGGACGCATATTCGTACACCGTACCGCTCGATGCGACGGCGATCCTCTATGGCGTATGCATTGCGCTCCTGCTCGCGCTCCTTGTCGAGACTATCATCGTTGGCGGCTTCTCATTGCTGCGGCGCGAGCTTTTCCGGGCGACCTCGACGCGCTCGCCCCCGCCGACCGCGCCGGTACGCCGGCGCGAGCCCTCGTTTGCGTCCGAGCCTGAGCCTCGCAAGCGCCCCTCACAGGCGCAACCTTAACCAACCTGTCACCGCAGTGTGACTGACGCCGTTACCGCAGGGCTGTTATCGTCTTTCACATGAAGCGACCGAAGACAGCGACGCGTGCGGCGCGATCAAACCCGTCTCGCTCTGACGGGGTCATCCTCGTGGCTTTGATCGGCTCCTGCGTGCTCGTCTATTCGAGCGTAGCGTACGCATTGACGCTGACGCTGCACTGGCTGGCCGCACATCTGTCTCTCGCCCAAGGGCTGGGAGTTGCCCTGGCCGTCGCACTTTGCCTGCGCATTTACCTCAGCGTTCGCAACGCCCGCTGAGCGGGCGCACCATCAGTTCGGCTTCAGACCGTAGACGTCCAGACCACCGGTCTGGGTGGCGAGGTTACCCGTGTTGTTTCCGCGGCTACCGATGTAGACCTTGCCGTTGGCGATGGTGGGCACATTGAACTTGACGGCATTGCCCGCGGCATCGCCTCCGACCATCGAGCTGTTCCAGAGCTCATTCAAACTGCTCGCATCATAAGCGTGCAGTATCGTCGGACCGCAGTTCTGCGACTGCTTACCGATACAGGATGTCCCATTGTCCATGGCCCAGACGATGCCATTGGTGGTGCCGCGCGCCGAGACCGAGGGAGTCGATCCGGGAAAGCCGAAGTGGTTGGGCGAGGTCGCGGTACTGAGGGGCGAGTATTGCGCCGTCGTCGTGTTGAGCTGGTATGAGACGAGCGGTCCCAGCTGCGTCGCGACGAACAGTTGATTGTTCCAGGCGGCAGGGGTCGCGAAGATGCCTGTGGCCAAGCCGATTTCCTGCCAGGCATTCGTATCGCCGAGATGGCCCAGGTTGTCGCGATTCAGTACATAAAGGTTGCTGTCCTTGCCACCGCCGACGGCGAGATGTTGCACTGGAGCACCGCTCGGCAAATCCACCAGCACTGCGGCACCGCCGGCTCCGAAATCGCCGTCGGAGCTATTGTCCGTCACATAGTCGGACGGCGTGAAATAGTCTGTGATGCTCAGGCTTGGGCTCGTGGCGATCTTGAGGTAGGAATCTCCATAATCGCTGCCCCCCGTGTTCACATCGAACACGCCGTTGCCGGTGATCATGTAGAGATTGCCGCTCGAGTCCGACGCCGGGGCGGAACCACTCATCCAGATGCCGCTGTAGGCTGCGTTGGGCGCGACGTTGAGAATCTGCGTCTGGGTGAATGCAGAACCGTTGAAGGTATACCCCATCACCCATCCGTAATACGGATTGTCATCCTCGTGCGAGGCCCAGATGATGTAGACGGTTCCATTGACGAGCACGAGCCCCGCTCTCTGGTTCTCCTGTTGGGAATTGAAGGTCACCGTGTTCGAGTTGTCGCCCGTACCCGGCACGGTGCCGCTGATCAGGATCGGCGAGGAGCTCGATTTCTCATTGCCCGTCGTGATGTCGATGGCATGCAGACGCTGATAGAACATCGTATGCCCGGAGTTCATCGACTTGGACACGACGTACAGCGTCCCGGTGGCCGGATCGATCACCGGCGTGCCCGTGATGCCGACCTCGGGTGCCATGTCGCCGATACCGTTGCCGACGTAATGGCCCCCAGCACCGCCCGACGGCACGGTCTGCTCGCCGCTCGTGCCACCGTGACTCGAATCAATGAGGCTCACTTGCCAGAGCGTCTGGCAGGGACTCGTATCCGCATCGAATGCAAACAGGCCGTCATGCTGAGTCGCGACGAACACGACGTTATGCACCGCGCCGTTGATCGTGAGATTGGCGACCCAGACGGGCTGGGCGTAGACCGCACCATCAGCGGTGCAGGTGAACAGCTTGCCAAAGCTCGACGTGGCGACATTGGACGTGGTGAGCGCGTACTCCTGAGCATTGGCGCCATCACGCGCCGCATCGTTGTGATAGCTGTAAACCCCGGCAAGGTCGGTGACGGCCACCGTCGCCGAGCTGTTCGTGGTGCCGTCCGTAATGCTCGTCGCCGTGATCGTATAGACGCCCGCCGTCGAGGGCGCGGTGAACGTCACATTGGCGCCGCCGGCGGTCGTTGTGGGATTGAAAGTTCCCCCGGTGGGATTCGCGCTCCAGGAAACCCCGGCATTGTCATTGGTCGTGGCGGACAGTTGCAGCGGCTGGGTGATCGTCAAGGCGGCTCTGGTCTGCGACAGCGACAGACTGATGACGGCTGGACTCACATTGAGAGTGAGGGTCACCGAAGCGGTCTGAGCCGGGTTGCTCGAGTCCGTCGCCAGGAACGTGAGCTGGCTCTGGGCAGCCGTTGCGCTTGGCGTACCGGTGATCTGACCATTCGCCGTGTTCAGCGAGAGACCTGCCGGCAACGTCCCGCCCGTCTGGGACCAGCTGATCGGTGCGATTCCACCGCTCGGAGTGAGCGTCGCGGAATAGGGCGAGCTGATCTGACCGTTCGGCAGCGTAGTCGTGGCGATGCTGAAGCTCGGGGCGACGGTGAGCGCGAGTGCGACGCCGGAGGATGTCGTGTTGTTGGCGTCCTTCACGACGATGGTGAGCGCGACATTGCTTGCTGCGGCCGTTGGCGTCCCTGAAATCACTCCGGTCGCCGCATCGAGCGCCAAGCCGGCAGGCAACGTGCCACTCGTGATCATCCAGGTGAACGGCTGCTTGCCGCCCGTGGCGGTCAGCGTCACGCTGTAGGCGGCACCGACCTTGCCCTGCGGCAGGGAGGTCGTCGTGATGCTCGCCGGAGTGGGCGCTGCTGCGATCGTGAGGCTCAGATTTGCGGTCTTGCTCTGCGCCGGCGATTCCGAATCGGTGACCGTGAAAGTGACCGCAGCACCACTCACGGCGGTGCTGGGCGTTCCTGTGATCGCACCGCTCGAGGCAGCGAGTGACAGGCCCGCGGGCAATGATCCGCTGGTGACGGACCAGCTGTACGGCGCCGTTCCACCGCTTGCCGCGAGCGTCTGACTGTACGCGACGCCGACTTGGCCGTCGGGTAAGGAGGACGTGGTGACGCTCAACGGCGTGACCGTTGGTGGCGGTGTCGAATCACCGCCGCCACCACCACAGCTTGAAAGCAACAGCGCCGCGCTCGCGCACGCAACAGAGGCAAACTGTCTTATCCCCATAGCTCCCACGACGTGTTGTTGTTCGTGCCGATCAGAAGGCGCGGACGCACCTTCGCCAGGCGATGGCCGGCATACTGGCACGACCTGAATGGTGCGCGCCAGCGAGAATTAGCCCGCTGTCGCGCCGAGGCGACATAATGTAAACCGCGGCCGTTCAGTCTTTTACGTAATGTTTATTCGTCGTAACTCAAGTTCGCGGGCCGCGACATATTGTGACCCTAAGTCGGCCGCTCGGCTCCCGTCGCAACGAGGATGCTGCAGGAGACAAGATCAAGAAGAGTCTGCTCGCGCGAGTCGCTCCACCAGCGGGCGAGCCGGCCGCGCGGTCGATGGCCGACCACGATCAGGTCCGCGGCGATTTGCCGCGCATAGTGGGGGATGTGCACCAACGGATCGCCGAACACGAGCGTTCCCTGCGCCCGCACGCCGAGCTCGTTGAGCTTCTGCACGCCCTCATTGAGAAGGGCTTTGGCGATCGTCTCCTCACAGCTGGCGAGCTGGGGAGTGACACCCTCGGGCACCGAGCTTGCGATCAGGCTGCGGCAAATCGCGAGGAGGTACGCCTCACAACCTATCGCGCGGGCGAGCTCGGCCCCTTCGCGTAGCGCCTTGCGACCCTCCGCACTGCCGTCGTAGCAAAGCAAGACCTTCCGGTACACGGCGATCTCCTTCGCTGTATTGTGCGCTCAACCCTGCGTTACTGTCCCATGCATGCCTGGCCTCGCCGTCCGCCGCTCGCTGTCGGAACTTCTTGCAAAGCGGTCGATGCTCATCGCTCTGATCGTCGCCTGCGCGTTCTTCATGGAGAACCTGGACGCGACCATCATCGTGACGGCGATTCCGCGCATGGCCGAGAGCTTCGGCACGAGCGCAACACGGATGAGTCTGGGTGTGACCGCATACGTTCTCGCAACGGCGGCCTGCATTCCTGCGAGCGGCTGGCTCGCCGACCGCGTCGGCGCCCGCAATCTGTTCTGCGGTGCCATCGGGCTCTTCACGCTCTCTTCGATGGCCTGCGGCGCCGCACCGACGTTCTTGAGCTTCATTGCGGCGCGCGTCGTCCAAGGCGCAGCCGCCGCCATGATGTCGCCGGTCGGCCGGCTCGTCGTGCTGCGAACCGCCGAAAAGCGCGACTTGATGCGGGCGCTTTCGACATTGGTATGGCCGGCGCTGTTCGCGCCGGTCGTCGGCCCTCCGCTCGGCGGCCTGATCACGGGCGCAGCCTCTTGGCGCTGGATCTTCTATGTGAATGTGCCGCTCGGCCTCGCGGGCATGGCTCTGGTACTGACCTTCATCCCGAATCAGAAAGCGAGCGAGCGCTCCTCGTTTGATGGGAAAGGTTTTGCGCTCATGGCCGTCACACTCGGCTGCCTGACCTACGCGCTCGATGTCATCGGCGCGCGGGACCCCGATTTTGGGCTCGGGGCGATCCTGCTGTCGGCTGCCGCCCTCACCGGTTTCATCGCAGTCCGTCATCTGCAGTCGGTGCCAAACCCGGTGGTGCGCCTGCGAGCGGTTCGGGAGCGCACGTTTTTCGTGGGCTGCATCACCGGCGGCAACATCTCCCGCGCCGCGATCAGCGCGACGCCGTTTCTGCTGCCGCTGATGTTCCAGGTCGGCTACGGGCTGTCCCCGGTCGCCTCAGGTCTGCTGTTGCTCATCTATATGGCGGCGAATCTGTGCATGAAGGCGTTCACGAATCGGCTTCTGCGCCGGTACGGCATGCGCAACGTGCTCATGATCAACGGCACCGTTGCCTCGCTCGGGATCGCGGGCTGCGCATTGATTTCGCCCGATCTCCCACAGGTGCTGAGCGCACTCATCCTCATTCTCGCTGGGGCAAGCCGCTCGATGCAGTTCACGGCAATCACCTTCATCGCGTTTGCCGACATCACGCCCGAGGAGCGTGCGTCCGCGAGCGTACTCTCCTCGCTCGCACAGCAGATCAGCATGGGCATGGGCGTCGCGTTGGGCGCGTTGATGCTCAACTTCAGCCGTCAATTGCGCGGCGCGCCCGCGCTCGGCTTGTTCGATTTCCGCGTGGCCCTGGTGCTAGCCGGTGTACTGAGCGCACTCGCCTTCTTCTCCTACGCGACGCTCGCGAAGGATGCCGGCGCTGAAATCAGCGGTCATCAACCGAAAGCGGCATTCAAGTAGCGGCTGTCACATCGCAGCCACTGTGTCAGCGTACTGTCTGACAGGTGCGCCCGCTGCATTGGATGTTCGCGAGCTTGGCCGCCATCGGTGCGCCCTGCAGTGGGGTCGCGGCGGTCTCGCCGGACTCGCGAGCCTGTCCACAACCCAGGCCCGGCAGCGAAGTGTCCGAGCCGCGAGACATCCGCAGCAGACATGGGGTGCTCGACGTGGACTTGCGGTTCCGCGGCGAGGCCACCGGTCCCGGCGCGGGCCGCTACTGCTATGAGCTTGCGGATGGCACGCGATCGCCAACCTTGCGGTTGCATCCAGGAGATCTACTGATTTTGCGTTTGAAGAACGAGCTGCGCGGCGCACCTGCGCCAGCCCGCTCCATCGCCTCGGCCCACGCGGCCCACTCGCAGCGCCCGAGCTCGAGCCCCTGCAACAGCGCCGTGATGAGCGCCGTCTCAACCAATCTGCACTTCCATGGTTTGTCCATTCCACCGCTCTGTCACGCGGACGAGGTTCTGCGGACTTCGATCCAGCCGAGCGACCCGCCTTTCGAATACCGCTTCCGCGTGCCCGAGAATGCCCATCCCGGACTCTACTGGTATCACCCGCATATTCATGGCTTCAGCAGCCAGCAGGTGCTCGGCGGAGCCTCCGGTGCGCTGATCATTGAAGGTATCGAGCGCGCGATTCCCGAGGTCGCTGGGCTGCGCGAGAGGGTACTCGTCGTGCGTGATCAGGACCTGCTCAATCCGGATGCGCCCCCGGCGAAATCCGAGCCGGTCATGCCCCACATGTTGATCGACCGCGACGGCGATGCAGCCAATACCGGGACCGGTTTCGGCAAACCGGCAAAGGACCTCTCGCTCAACTGGGTTCCGGCACCCTATCCGGATTATCCGCCCGCGATTATGCGGATGAAAGCCGGTGCGCGCGAGTTGTGGCGTGTGCTGAATGCATCTGCTGTAACGTACCTGAATCTCGCGCTGCTGCATTCGAACGTACCGCAGCCATTGGGCATCGTCGCAATCGACGGTGTGCCGCTCAATGCAGACTCTGCGGACGCACCGTCCGTCGTGCGCATCGATCACATCGGCATTCCCCCGGGCGCCCGTGCTGAATTCATCGTGACTGCACCCGAGGCGGGACAGCCGGCACTTCTCGTTACGCGCACGGTCGACACGGGCCAAGGCGGTGAGAACGATCCAAACCGTGCACTCGCCAGAATCGTCGCGTCTGCAGACAATTCGGAGCCGATCTCGCGGCTGCAGCAGGTCGCTGCACCGCTCCCGCCGTCAAGGTTGCCACCACTCGCCAGCGTCGAGCCGGCACACGTGCGGCGACTGTACTTCTCGGAAAGGCTCGACGATCCTTCCGACCCCAACAGCGCGAGCGAGTTTTATCTGACGGTAGAGGGCCAAGAACCCGCCCCATTCAATCCGAGCGCCGACTCTCCAAACGTCACCGTCAGGCAAGGTGATGTCGAGGACTGGATCATTGAGAACCGCTCGACGGAGCTGCACGCGTTTCACATTCATCAGATTCACTTCATGCTGATGGACTGGTCCGGAGTGCCGATCAACGAGCGCTTTCTGCGCGACACGGTGAACGTTCCGTACTTCACGGGCCGCACGCTGAGCTATCCGAGCGTGCGCCTGCGCATGGATTTTCGGGATCCGAGCACCGTCGGCACATTCGTCTTTCACTGTCACCTGCTCGAGCACGAGGACCGCGGAATGATGGGCACGGTCCGCGTGTTACCGGCAGCAGCGCCATAAAAGCCTCGCTAAAACATCTTTCTGCAACACAGCGACGATAACTTCTCGCATCTCTCATTCGTCCATCTCGAACAGGGAGCTCATCATGGATTTACCTAGAACCGTGTCCGCGAGCTGGCGCGTATTCGTTACCGCGGCGCTCACCTCTGCAGCGATTCAGGCGGGTCTTGGCAGCGCGACCAGCGTCGCTGCAGCGGCCACGCAACCGTCCGCCATGGCACAGACGCAGACACCGATCAAACACGTAATCGTCATCATCGGCGAGAATCGAAGCTTCGATCACGTGTTTGCGACCTATGTACCGCGCCCGGGACAGAGCGTGAACAATCTGCTCTCCGAGGGCATCGTCAAGCTCGGCACGAGCAACAACGCCGTGCCCGGTGCTAACTTCTACAAGGCGGAGCAGCTGGCTGCCTATGATTCTGGCGGCGATGCATTTCTCCTCACTCCGCCGCAGCAACCCTTCGCGAACAATCGGATGCCCGCGCCGCTGGTCGGTGGGCCGAGCGGAAGCCACGGCTATTTCTCCGGCTCCAATCCCTGTGATACGAAGCCCGCGATCTCGGCCCTCACCTGCGCAATGCGAACCGAGTCGGGCTTGCCGAGCACCGAGTACTACACCGATCTCGTAAGCGGAGGCACCGGCCTTACTTCGAAGACACCGGATATTCGGATTTCGAATGCTGAACAGCTCCCGCCCGGCCCCTTTCAGCTGACCAACTACAGCGCGATGACCTACGACTCCTACGCTGCGAGTCCGGTTCACCGCTTTTACCAGATGTGGCAGCAGCTCGACTGCACGGCGGAACGCTCGTCGGCGGCCAACCCGTCCGGATGCAACGGGAGCCTGTTTTCATGGGTCGAGGTGACGGTCGGCGCCGGCACGAACGGCGCGGCTCAGCCCCCCAACTTCAGCACGGACTACGCAAAGGGAGCGACGACGACAGGCGAAGGGTCCACCGCTCTCGGTTTCTACAACGTCCAGCGAGGTGACGTGCCTTATCTCAAATTCCTCGCCGACCACTATGCGATGAGCGACAACTTCCATCAGTCCGTAAACGGCGGTACGGGAGCGAATCACATCATGCTCGGCCACGGCGACGCCATCTGGTTCAGCGATGGAAAGGGTACCCCGGCGAAGCCTCCCAACAACGTCGAGGTCTTCACTGCGCTCTACCAGGGACAACCGAATCCGGATGCCGGCACGGTCAATGAGATCGAGAACCCGAATCCAGCCGCAGGGACCAACAACTGGTACACCGAAGACGGTTACGGCGAGAGTTTCAACACCGGATTCCCGCCACCGTACCAGTCGGCGCCCGCGAGCGGCGGCGGCTCATACAGCCAATGCGCGGACTCGAGTCAACCCGGCGTAGGCGCGATCGTGAATTACCTCAAATCGCTCGCGAAACCGATCAACCCGCACTGCGAGAGCGGCCACTACTATCTGTTGAACAACTATAACCCCGGCTACTTCGGTAACGGCAAGAATGCCTATATCGACCAAAACCCGGCCAACACGCCGTTCACCATTCCGCCGTCATCGGTTCGCAGTATCGGCGACGCGCTGAACGACGCCAAAGTCTCGTGGAAATACTACGGCGACCAGTGGGACAACTACGTCCCGGATCCCTATCAACTCAACTATGGAACGAATGGCCCGAACGCGGACGAATACTGCAACATCTGTAACCCGTTCCAGTACGACACGTCGATCATGGCTAATCCCGATCAGGTCGCTGCACACATTCAGGACTCCAAGAACCTGTACAGCGACATCGCGGCCGGCAGCCTGCCTGCTGTTTCGTTCGTGAAACCGAGCGGCTACGTCGATGGACACCCTGCATCGTCGAAGCTTGATTTGTTCGAAGGATTCGTGAGAAAGATCGTAGATCAGGTGCAGGCATCGCCGTACGCGGCCGATACGGCGATCCTCATTACGTTCGATGAGGGCGGCGGCTATTACGACTCAGGATACGTTCAGCCGCTCGACTTCTTCGGCGACGGTACACGCATTCCCCTGATCGTCGTGTCCAAGTACACCGATGCGGGGCACATCTCCCACGAATACGGTGATCACGTCTCGATCCTCAAGTTCATCGAGCGCAACTGGGGTCTGGCGCCTGTCACCAAACGCAGCCGCGACAATATGCCTAATCCGATCACGAGCGCAGACAATCCCTATGTGCCGCTCAACTCGCCGGCCTTGGGGGATCTGTTCGATCTGTTCGACTTTTCGTCTCAATAGAAAAGAGCGCGATGAGGACGCAGAGGGCCTACGCTGGTAGGCCCTCTTTTTTGCATTGAGCTCAGTAGCGCCAGCTCGTCAGGTCCGAGCCTCGCGGAGCCGCATCCGTGATGCGCTGGAGAATCACGGGCAGATACTGGTAGTTGTAGTGCAGCCGCGAGTAGGCGTTCGACAGCTTCGGATCGCCATTCCAACAGTGCTCGGCCCGATCGCCGTACGCGACACTGCCTTCGTACGCAGGCCGCAGGGCTTCGAGCCGCTCCTGAGCAAAGTAAACCGAATCGGTGAGGTAGTAGTTGTCACCGCTGCCAACATAGATATGGATCTTTCCGCGCAGCTTCGGACCGAGCGTCGCCCAATCCCGCGCAATGATATGCGACAGGTCGAAGTGCTCACGCCAGTAGGCCGCAACCGTTGGGGTCGATCTCGCCGCTGCGCTTGTCGAAGATCGGCTTTGGATAGCCATCCTTCCCCGCAGGGCTGAACACGGCCTGCCAGATGTCGTATTGACCCCCTGAACGGCTGCGATCGCCCTGCGCGAGCTCCATGTAATTCGCATCCCGCTGGGTCGCGAACACCTCGCCCAGATAGTTGCGGAAGGCGGGCCGCTCCACTGCAGAGGCCTCGCCCTGCAGTGTGTAGGCGTTCTTGTCCTCGTAGAGGTTGACGATCGTATAGGCGCGAAAATCGATCGGATCCGGGCATGCCGCGAAAGCGCCGTTGTACATCTCCGGGTAGAACACCTGGGTTGCGAGCGCCTCCCAGCCCCCGGTCGATCCCCCGTAGGTGAAGCGAGCCCAGCCCTGCCCGATCCCGCGAAAGCGCCGCTCGATTTCCGGAATCAGCTCCTGATTGATCGCATCCCCATAGGGGCCGAGGTTCGCAGAGTTGACCGCATAGCTGTCGTCGAAATAGGGATTGGCGTGCTCGATCTCGAGCACCAGAAAGCGCGGGAAGTCCTTCGAGATCCACCTTCTGGTACGAAGCGTAGGCTTCCTGCTGCATGATCCGGTTGTAGCCAGCGAGGTGAAAGCGCGTCGAGTACTCGGGCTTGAGGTTCGGGTCCGCAGGCGGTGGTGCGGAATTCCGAGATGTCATCCGGATAATGGCCGTGGAACACCATGAGCGGATAGTGAGCCTGTGGATGACTGGCGAAGCCCCACGGCAAGAGTACGTGTGCGCCGAGATACACGTCGCGGCCCCAGAACTTCGACAGCAGCGCGCTTCGAATCCGGACGTGCTTGACGAACTCCGTGTCGACTTTGCGCTCGATCGGAGGGATCTCCTGATCGAGCAGCGATCGCGCTCGGTGTTGCGTGGCCGTGCTCGATGTGCACACGCTGCGGCAGCGAATACAGATTGCCGGGCTTGCGCGCCCACTGCTGACCCTCTCCCTTGTCCGGCGGCAGCTTGAGCACACGGCCGTCACTCAGCCGGAAAACCTCGTACCGATTGAGCACGGCCTGTACGAAGTAGTCACCCTCAGGCACCTGTGACAGATGACCGGCCGGCCAGCCGAACGCCGCATCATCGAGCACCACCTCGCGACCGGGCGCCAGGCCATCGACATTCAGCCCAAACAGATAGGGCGAGGCCAGAGGCTCGTTGGGCTCGACGTGAGCGCGGGGTTCGCGGCTGAAGTCGCGGCTTAGAAGCAGAATCACGCGACCATCCAGTGGCGTCGCGCTGCGTGCTGCCGGAAAGTTGATCGTGAAGGAGGGACCCTCGGCGCGCGCAACGATCGCCGTTGCAAGCGCGAGCGCCATGAATACGATTCGCCCTGCCGCTATTGACACGAGACCGACCCCCTGGCACCTCGAGCAGCGCACACTCACCCAAGGTCACGCAAACGTCAAGCGATGTCGCGCGCCAGCGGGCGAATCGCGGCACAATAGCGTCCCGGCCAGCGCAGCCCATTCTCTGACAACAGGATGAACAGCATGAGCGATTCTGTCGACGGCGGTCTGAGCCGGCGTGATTTCGTGGCCACGATGTCGGGAGCGCTCCTGGCCGCGGCCCCCGTCGCAGCGTTCGCGGCGGTGAGCGCGGCAGACAAGAAGAGCGTGCTTTCTTATGTTCAGAAAATGCACGCCGAGAACGTGAAGCGCCTGCAGGACTGGATCGCTCTGCCCTCGATCGCTGCAGAGAACCGCAATTACCCGCAAGGCCCCGAGCACATGGCGAAGCTGGCGCGCGAGGCAGGGTTCAGCGACGTGAGGCTGATCTCCACATCGGGTAAGCCTGGCGTCTTCGGCACACTCGACTCCGGCGCACGCAACACGTTAGCCGTGTACTTCATGTATGACGTGAAGCAATTCGTCCCGGAGGAGTGGAGCTCGCCGCCGCTCGAGGGCCGGCTGGTTCCGAGCGCCGGCCTCGGCACGGTCTGCATGGGGCGCGGCGCCGTCAATCAGAAGGGCCCTCAGAACTCTTTCATCAGTGCACTCATGGCATTCAAAGCGGCGGGAAAGAAATTGCCCGTCAATCTCGTGCTGGTGGCCGAAGGGGAAGAAGAGATCGGCTCGCCGCATTTCGGCGAGATCGTGACGAGCCCTGAGGTGCTCGCGGCACTCAAGAAAACATCCGGAGTCATACTGCCCGATGCGAGCCAGAACCGCGACGGCAGCATTCTGTTCACGCTCGGCGCGAAAGGTGTCGTCGAGCTGGAACTGGTCTCGAGCGGCGAGAAGTGGGGACGCGGCCCTAAAAAGGACATTCACTCCAGTCTGGAGGCACAGGTCGACTCACCGAGCTGGCATCTGGTACAGGCTCTCAATACGTTGGTGGAGAAGGACGGACACACGCCTGCGGTGGAAGGGTTCTTCGAGCGCGTTAAACCTCTCAATGACGCGCAGAAGCAGATGGTCACGGCCTACGCCGCGGCCGTGCCGGAAAGCACCGAGAAGGCGGAGTTCGGGGTCGAGCGCTGGGTACACGATTTGCCCTGGCAGGATTCGCTCATTGCTCTGTATTCGAATCCCACCATCAACATCGAAGGGCTGGTTGGAGGCTACACAGGCCCGGGCGGCAAAACGGTGTTGCCGCACCGCGCCGTGGCAAAGATCGACATGCGTCTCGTCCCCGACATGACCGCAGCCGACACTCTGCAGAAGGTCAAAGCTCATCTTGCCAAACACGGCTTCGGCGATATCGAAGTGAACATGACGCGGAGGCTATGATCCGACTCAAACGAGTGCGGAGAGCGGTATCGTGAAGGCGGTCCTCGCGACCTATCGCCGTCTGGGCCACACGCCACAGGTGCTACCGCGCGATCCAGGTTCCTGGCCGGGATACCGCTTCACCAGTCCACCATTGAGTCTGCCCTGCGCAGGATTTGGCCTGGGCCATGGGACTGGAGCGCATGCGCCGGATGAGTACTACCTCATCGACTCGGCCAACTCCGCCGTCGCCGGTCTCGACGGCGCCGTTACCTCATTCGTGGAATTCCTCTACAGCGCCGCCTGAGGCGACTCACGCCAGCGCGTACAGATACTCCACGAACGAACCGATTGCGCCATCGAGTCCGCGCACTTTGGGATTGGTGGACTCGATCAGATAGTACTCATCGGGCGCGTGAGCGCCCGTTCCGTGGCCGAGGCCGAAGTGCCCCGCGGGAAGATTGAGCGGAGCATCCGTGAACACATACCCCGGCCATGAGCCGGCGCCGCGCGGCCAGAGCTTCGGATCGAGCCCGAGTTTGTGATAGGTGGCAAGCTGCGCGCGGATCAGTCTGCTGGTGGGATCGGTTTGGGTGGGATCGTACCCACCGCTCATGTTGACCTCGATGTCACCGAAGCCATGCTGGGCGAGGTGCGCCTTCAGCTTCTCGAGGGTGTCCTTGGCCGTCATGTCCGGCACCAGGCGCATGTCGATTTTGGCGACGGCGCGATGCGGCAAGACAGTCTTGCCGCCCGGCCCGGTGTATCCGCCGACGAGACCCTCGATGTTGATGGTGGGCTGCGATTCCAGCAGCTCCAGGCTGTCGATCCAGTTGGCGTCGTGCACCCAACGCTCCACGCCCAGCATCTTCTTGCGCACCTCCTCCGGAGACTCGGCGGCGTAGTCGCGGATCATCTTCTTCTGCACATCGGTGAGAGGTTTCACGCGCTCGAAGAATCCCTCGACCGCGGGCGTATGCCCATCCTTTTGCACGAGCGTGTTGAGCGCCTGAATGAGATGCCAGCTCGGCGAGTCCACCTGCGCCTCGAGGCTCGAGTGGATATCGTGCTTGGGACCCCTGCCCCATTTCTCGCCACTCGACACGAGCTCCAGCTCGACGACACCCTTCGCGCCCAGTGACACCTCCACGCCACCGTTGGGATCCTGCGCCGCCTCGGGCATGAAGACGCCGATACAGGTCTTGAGCGCATTGAGCACTTCCGGAGACATGACAATCTCGGAAAAATGAGGCGAGGCAATCTCCTCCTCACCTTCACACACCAGGACGAGATTCACCGGAAGCTTCTTGCCCGCAGCGCGGAAGGCCATGAGGGCACTCAGGAATGAGTTTTCGGGTCCCTTCTGATTCACTGCCCCGCGCCCCATGCATATGGTACCGAGGTCCGGCTTCTGCACCAGGCGCGCCTCGAGCGGCGGCGAGCTCCACTCCTCCGGCACGAATTGCTTCACGTCGTACATGAAGTAGATGCCAACCGTCGTTTTCGCGCCGGCATCGATTCGCCCGAACACGCCGGGCTTGCCGGAGCTCGGAACCAGCTTGACGTTGGTGAAGCCCGCATCGCGCGCGAGCTTCGCCATGTATTCCGGTCCCTGGGGATAGTTACGATTCTCGGCGGCGATCGACGGCAGCGCGATCCATTCCTGCAGTCGCTTGATGTTTGCGTCATGCATCTTCGGGATCTGCGCGAGCACCGCGGCTTTGTCCGACTCGCTGGCGCGCGACCAAACCTTGGCCGCAGCCGTCGACATGACGGTCGTCGCGAGTGCGGCTTGCATGAAATCCCGTCGGTCCGAGGACGCCTTGGGCTGTGTCATTTTTTCTACCCCGTGAATTTGGGCCACTCGCCAAATCCTACCTCAGCGCGGCAGGATCGAGAACACGCGGTCACTCGCAGGAGACTCCGGCAGGAGCGCCGGTCGGCGCACCGAGCTGCGTTTCAGCGCTCGTAAGCTTGTGGAAGCTCAAATGCTGGATCGCAGGTGGTCGCGTAGGCGAGAGCGTGAAAAAGACTCCCACGACACCGTTCGCGCATGGGATATTGAATTGACCTCGCAGCCAGTTCTCTGCGCGCAGCGGACCTGCGGCGGCGCACTCGCCTACCTCGCTCTTCAGTTTCTCGATCTCTGCACGCCGCTGCTCACCCGGAATATCGATCAGAAGATTCATCGCGCCCACCTGGCGTGCTTCCTGATCATCCCAATGGCGCCACAGTGTGATGATGTGCACCCGCATGTCCGCGAGCAGAGGCGATGCGGGAAGCTCGCGACGCTGCAGACCCCCGGTCTTGAGCAAGACATCCCACGCTCGACTGATCGGCTCCGACGGGCCCGAATACGTCAGCGTCGCCATGGCAAACATTCCGACCCCGTAATCGGGCAGCCATTCCATGTAGGAGCCAAAGCCCGGCAGACCCCCGCCATGGGCGATGATGTGCTCGAAGCGGCAGTCCGAGCGTATTCGCAGCCCGAAGCCATAGCCGCTGACCGTCGCCTGCTCCTTGCCATCGACCTTCCGCACCGTCAGGTTCGCCGGGGTCCACATGTGACCCATTTCCCGCACTGAGCTGCGGCGTACCGGTCCCTCATCGGGAGCATCACGGGGCGGCCAGGCAGAGAGCTGAAACGCAACGTATCGACCGAGGTCCGTCGCGGTGGTGAGCAATCCGCCCGCCGAACCGAACGCGCCTTGAGGCAGTGGAGGCTCTTCTGCATAGGTGCCATCCGGCCGCAGTCGATAACCGATCGCTCGCCGTTCATCCGGTACGTCCGAGAAGCGGAACGTCGAGGAATCCATGTGCAGCTTTGCGAGGATTCTGCTCTGCACGTACTTCTCGTACGGCATACCCGCCGCGCGCGTCACGATTCGGCCAAGCAGCCCGAAGGCGTAGTTCGAGTACTCATAGCGTGTGCCGGGCGACGTAGAGAACGGAAGGCCAGCACGCAACCAGCCTGTCAGATCCGCCTCGCTCGCTCCAAGTTGCTGGTCGCCCCAAGGATTGTCTTCCGGAAAGCCAGCACTGTGACTGAGAAGTTGACGAATCCTGAGGGGCGCGGAGTCGCGCGTCGGCAGCTGCAACGAGGCAAGCTCCGGCAGCCATTTGGTGACCGGATCATCGAGCGAAAGCTTGCCTTCATCGCGCAACTGAAGGATGGCAAGTGCGGTGAAGCTCTTGGTCATCGAGGCGATGCGAAACGCCGTGCTCGCATCGATGGGTGCTCCGGTTGCAAGGCTCTGCACTCCCACGGACGCAACGTGCGCGAGCCGCTCATCGATCACGATGCCCCAGATCATTCCCGGAATGTGCTCACCGGAAGCATATTCACGGAACAACCGATCGACGTCGGCGAACGCCGTCTGCAGCTTCGGCACGCGCTCGGAGTCGACAAAACGCGGCGCTGGATATTGCGGATCTGCGCACGCGGCGCGCGCAAGCCCGACCAGAAGCAGCATCCGCCATCCGTACCGCTGTAGCCCTTGCATCATGCTTGGGCTTGCCTGCGTGCGGCAATCGCCTGAGGGTCGCACAGGTGCTTCGCGATGATCAGATGCTCGAGGGCCGTGAGCCAGCACTGGTAATAGCTGGAGGTTCCGGCGCCTTTGCCTGATTGGCCCTCGCGCAGCTCCGCGCCGAGCGCAAGCGACCATTCGCCCCAGGTAAAGTACCCACGCGCGCTCAGCTCCACGGCAAGAGCGAATGCCTCGGCTTCCCAGGGCTCGGCAAACACCACGGATGGCTGCAAACGCAAAGCTCCGACAGCTGCTCGCCGGCAGTATAGACTGCCCCGCCGAACCGGCGCTCTCGAGGCAAATATGAGCAAAGAAACGAGCCCCGCGCGAGCCGTCATGGATCTCGCCGTTGCCTATTGGTCCTCGCGTTGCCTGCACATCGTGGCCGAGCTCGGCGTGGCCGATGCGCTTGGTGAGCAGCCGCAGAGCGCCGATGCTTTGGCTCACAGTACGGGCTGTCAGCCGCAGGCCCTGCATCGAGTGCTCAGAGCGCTCGCAAACCACGGAATCTTCGAGCATGACGGTGAGCGCTTCGCTCACAACGCGGCATCGCGCCTGCTGCGATCCGGCGTGCCGGGCTCGCTTCGCTCGCTCGCACGCATGATGGGACTGAAGGTGCATTGGGATGCGTATCGGGAATTGGATGTGGCGGTACGGACGGGTCAGCCTTCCATCGCCGCAGTGACGGAGGGTGGCCTCTTCGCCCATCTGCGCACGCATCCCGCTGAGGCGCAGCTATTCCACGAGGCCATGGAGGGTAAGTCCTTCATGCAGCTGACGCCGGTCCTGGAGTCCTACGACTTTCGAGGCCTCCAGTGCATCGGAGACATCGGCGGTGGGCTCGGACACCTCTTATATGCGGTTCTCGAGCGGGCGCCGGAGGCGCGCGGCGTGCTCTTCGAATTGCCCGCCGTGATCGATCACGCGCGGCGCAGGACCGTTCCACGCGTCACCTATGTGTCAGGAGATTTCTTCAAAGACCCGATCCCAGCCTGCGACGCCTACATGCTCATGACGGTCCTGCACGACTGGTCGGACGCCGAGGCGGTCCGAATCCTCCAGAACGTGAAGAGCGGAGCGCCGCGCGGCGCCAAAATTCTCATCATCGAGGCAGTCATCGAGCCCTCGACCCGTGGTGGGTTCGCGCTCGACCTGGATATCGAGATGCTGGCGATGACGACGGGGCGCGAACGCACCCGTGCGGAGTGGGAGGGTGTGGTGGCGCTGGCCGGACTCAACCTGCGCCGGGTGATTCCGGCTGGAGGCTGGAGCTCCATCATCGAGGCTCAGGTCGGGTGAAATTTTCGTTGTCCCCGAACAACAGTTATCAACGAGGGGATGCGCCCTGTCGCGTGCAAGCTCAGACAAAGCTTGGGATGGCAAAGCTATCCTGTTGATTTTCATGACCGCGGTGTCACGGCCTGGCACAGATCCCGGTGTCGGACACCTGGGCAACGGTACGGCAAGCGCGTCGCATGCAGCACAAGATGCGCGTCGAACGCGCTTGCGCTTGTCATTGAAATCTGGCTAACGTTGCACATTGTTGACATAGTTCTCGACCAGGATCGGCGGCGCAAGACATCTGTCATACGAATGTCTGCCGTTTGAGCAGCGTCGCTCTTTGAATTCACGGGGAGGTCTCTTGAAACAGAACAGGCAGTTGGCCTATGCCATTTCGGTCGCGCTCGGGACGTGCGTGCACGGTCTGCACGCGCAACAGGCGGATCAGACCGCTGCTACATCTGAGGGCGGCATCGCAGAAGTCGTCGTCACGGCACAGCGGCGCGCTGAATCCATTCAGAACGTGCCCATCACGGTCCAGGCGATCACGGGCGATCAGCTGAAAGAACTCAATGTCGTGAACTTCAATGATCTATTGAAGTACACGCCGAACGTGACCTTCAGCGGCAACGGGCCGGGAACGGGCAACATTTTCATCCGCGGACTGGGCGGCGTGGGTTCGGGCAACCAGTCGCAGTCGACCACGGCGCCCTTTCCGAATGTGGCGCTGTATCTCGACGATCAGGCCATGCAGTTCCCGGCGCGCAATAACGACGTCTACCTCGTCGACATGGAGCGCGTCGAGGTGCTCGAAGGACCGCAGGGCACGCTGTTCGGCGGCGGTGCTGAGGCCGGCGCGATCCGCTACATCACCAACAAACCGAAGCTTGGGGAGACCTCAGGGAACGCCAACGCGTCTTACGGTGTCACCGCGGACGGCGACCCCAACTACAGCGCGAACCTGACGCTCAACCTCCCCTTTGGTGACAACTTCGCCCTTCGCGGAGTGATTTTCACCGACCATCAGGGTGGTTATATCTCGAACGTCCCGAGCACCATCTCGGTGCCGCCCGTCACCGTGGCGGATCCCGGAATCAAGAACCCACTGGTGCGCCCGGGCAGTCCGCCGGTCGCCAACGCGGGTGTGCAGGGCAACGATCTCAACACCGTCCAGTACGGCGGTGCGCGTCTGTCCGCGCTCTGGAAGATCAACGACGACTGGAACGTGCTGCTGCAGCAGAACTATCAGCACTTCGAGGCCGACGGCTACTTCTACGCCTATCCCAACGCCGGCGACGCGACAACGGCCACTGCCCTCGGAACGCCGCTCGGGCCATATCAGATCGCCGCTTTTACGCCGGCGTTCAACAAGGATGAGTACGAGAGCACCGCCTGGACCGTGGACGGCAATGTCACCGATCTGCTGAAGGTCGTGTACACGGGCAGCTACATGTACCGTAACATCGACGGCCAGCAGGACTACTCCAACTACATGCGCAGCAACCACGGCGCCTGGTACGCCTGCTCGGGGCAGGGCGCGGGCTACGCCTACTTCCGCTCGGCGAAGCCGACCACGTGCTACGCGCCCGTTGGCTCCTGGCGCGACCAGGTCCACAACACGCATCAGAGTCATGAGTTCCGCGTCAGCACCAACACGGACTATCGCATTAGGGGCCTCGCGGGCATTTACTGGGAAAAGTTCATCATCGACGACGATATGAACTTCAACTACATGCCGATCCCGCAGTGCAGCCCGCAGAATCTGGCGATCTCGGCCGCCGGCGGCCCGGACTGCGTCACGACCGTAGGCCCGGTGCTGCCGGGCTACTACGCGGGTGATCCGACCTATCGTGACAATACGAACACGGCGTTCGGCGAGGACGACCAGCGCGGCTACAAGCAGACTCGCGGAGTTCGCCTCGGCGGACTTCGACATCATCCCGAAGGTCCTCACCCTCACGGCCGGTACGCGCCATTACCACTACGATGAGTTCGAGCACGGCCAGGAGTACTACAGCGCAACCTCCACGGTGCTGAACGTGCCCAACAACACGTGCACGCATTGCGGCTTCGGCATGAACCTCAACAAGAGCGAGAGCGGCTTCAGAAGCCGGGGAAACCTCACCTGGCACATCACGCCCGACATCATGGCGTACTACACCTTTTCGCAGGGTTTCCGTCCGGGCGGCTTCAACCGCACCGGTACCAGCCTCGACGGCAGCACGATCAATCTGAAGGCGGTCGCTCCGGCCAACGCCGATGGAAGTGGCAAGCAGTTCGACAAACCCTCGGGTTCGACTCGGACAACCTGATCAACAACGAGATCGGCTTCAAGAGCGAGTTCTTCGAGCATCGGCTCCAGTTCGACGCATCCATCTATCAGATGGACTGGAAGAACATCCAACTGCCGCTGTTCGATCCCTCGCATCTCGGCAACACGACGTTCGACGTGAACGGCCCCAGCTACCGCATTCGGGGCGTGGAGATCCAGTTCATCGCGCGCGTATGGGAAGGGCTCACGATCCAGGGCTCGAGCTCCTGGAACTCGTCGGAGCAGACCAATGCCCCGTGCTTGGCGAGCAATATCGCCAGCGGCCTACGAACCCGACGCCGCTCGGCCAGTGCATCACTCAGATCAACGGCTTGCCGTACACCAATCCGTACGGCCAGCTGGGCACTCGGGCGCCCTTCTCCCCGGCGGTGGAGTTCAACGTCCGCGCGCGCTATGACTGGGAATTGGACAAGTACAAGGCGTTGGGCGAGCGTCGGCGCCAACCACATTGGCTCGATGAGCAACGAGCCGGCGAGTTTCCCGAGCGGAGACTATCCCTCGCAGAATCCCGCCGACCACGACGTTGCTGCGTTATGAGATCCCGGGATACACGACCTATGATGCGTCCATCGGCATTGCCAAGGACGCATGGACGGCGCAGTTCTCCGGCAGCAATCTGGGCAACGAGTACGGACCGACGAACATATCCTCCGGGCAGTTCATCAAGGCGGAGGTTCCGCTGCGGCCGCGCGTACTCACCTTCACGATCGGATACAAGTTCTGACCGAACCGCGATGAGCCATGGGGCGCGACCTTGACAAGTCCGCCCCATCCTCCACTCTGGAGCGCATGAGCTCGGCGGACGCTATCCCTGACATTGCCGCCTCGCCTGCCGGCATACCCCAGATCAGGACTCTGCTCAGACAGAGAAAGTTCGAAGAAGCCCTCGCCGCGGCGGGTGCGCTCCATGCGAGCTCGCCCGAGCTACGCGACACGCTGTTGTTCCAGGCCATCGCGCTGCGCAATCTCGGGCGTCCGGCCGACGCGCTCGAGACGCTGACAAGTCTCGAGCAGCGTCACCCGCGCTTCAGCCGTCTTTATGAGGAACGCGGCCATTGCTTCGTGGCGCTGCGCCAGGCGCAGCCCGCGATCGAGGCGTTCGAGCAGGCAGTCATCCTCAATTACGCGCTGCCGGCGAGCTGGAGCATGCTCGAGGGGCTTAACCGGATGACGGGCCGGACGGCCGAGGCACAGCGGGCCGCCGACCAAATGGCCACGCTGCGGGCTATTCCGGCGCCGGTGGTCGCCGCGACCAGCCTGTTCCTGGATGGCGATCTGGATGATGCCGAGCCCATGGTGCGCACGTATCTGCTGCAGCACCCCACTCAGGTCGAAGCCATGCGGCTGCTCGCGCGCATCGGCATGGCGCGCAAGGTGTTCGACGATGCGGAGCTGTTGCTCTCCGCCGTCGTCAAGATCGCACCGGACTATCGCGCCGCACGGCTCGAGTACGCCGAGGTGCTCATCGAAATGCATCGCGAGAGGCAGGCGCGCACGCGAGCTCGAGAAGCTCATGCAGGAGGACCCGCAGAACCGGCTGCGCTACCAGGGCCTGTATGCGACCGCCTGCGTCGGCCTCGGCGAGCATGAGCGCGCCATCGGCCTGTACGGTGAGCTCCTGAACGGCACGCCTGCCGACGCCGATGTGCACCTGTCGATCGGCCACGCGCAGAAGACGCTCGGCAAGCAGCCCGAGTCGATCGCCTCGTATCGACACGCGGCGGCCTCGCGCCCGGGATTTGGGGATGCGTACTGGAGTCTCGCGAACCTCAAGACCTATCGCTTCTCGGCGCAGGAGCTGCAGCAGATTCGCGCGCTCGAGGCGGACCCTGCGACCGGGCGTGTCGACCGGCTGCATCTGTGCTTCGCGCTGGCAAAGGCGCTCGAGGATCAAGGCTCGTTCGCCGAATCCTTCCACTACTATCGGCTCGGCAATGAGCTCAAGCGCGCGGACAGCCGCTATGCCCCCGAAATCATCGAGACCAACACACGCCGGCAGATCGAGGTATGCACGGCACAGTTCTTCGCCGAGCGGCGCGGCTGGGGGTCGCCGGCGCGGGATCCGATCTTCATCGTCGGTCTGCCGCGCTCGGGTTCGACGCTTCTCGAGCAGATCCTGGCTTCACACTCGCAGGTCGAGGGTACTCAGGAGCTTGCCACGGTCCAGCAGTTCGTGGCGAAGCTTCGCGGGCGCGAGATCGATCCCCGCAGCGACCGCTATCCTCAGGTGCTCGCGGAGCTCACCGCACAAGATGCAAGCGCTCTCGGTGCGCGCTACCTCGAAGAGACGCGCATCTACCGCACCGATAAGCCGTTCTTCATCGACAAGATGCCGAACAACTTTCGACACCTTGGCCTCGTTCACCTCATGCTGCCCGAGGCCAAGGTGATCGACGCGCGACGCGAGCCCCTCGCCTGCTGCTTCAGCAACTTCAAGCAGCTGTTCGCCAAGGGCCAGGAATTCACCTACGGCATGGAGGACATCGCGCGCTACTACCGCACTTATCTCGAGCTCATGCGGCACTGGGATCAGGTGTTGCCCGGCTCTGTGCTGCGCGTGTATCACGAGGATGTCGTGGATGACCTCGAAGGCAACGTACGCCGCGTGCTCGAGTTCTGCGGTCTCGGATACGAGCCGCAATGCGTCGATTTCTACAAGACGGCGCGCAGCGTACGCACGGCAAGCTCCGAGCAGGTACGTCAGCCGCTTAACCGCGAGGGACTCGACCAGTGGCGGAATTTCGAGCCCTGGCTCGGCGCGCTGAAGGATGCGCTCGGCGACGCACTGACGACTTATCGCTCGTGACATGAGCGCGAAACCAGGCCGCAACGACCCCTGTCTGTGTGGCAGCGGCAAGAAATTCAAGCACTGCCATGGCAGCTTGCGCGACGGACCCACCCGACCGCCCTCCGGTGCGCATGAGATCGGGGCGCTGGTCGCTCTCGTCGATCAAGGCAAGCTCAGCACGGCGGAATCCGAAGCGCGCTCTGCGCTGCTGCTCGAACCCCATTCCGGGATTCTATGGAAGATTCTGAGCGTCGCTCTCATGCGGCAAGGCAAAGACGCCCTGCAGGCGCTGCGCCGCGCAGCCGAACTTCTGCCGCGAGACGCCGAAGCTCTCCATAACCTGGGCGCTGCCCTGTATGAGTGCGGGCAATGGAACGCGGCGCTCGATTATTTGCGTCAGGCACTGGCCATCGAACCCCAAAACCCCGACGCACTCGTCGATGCGGCCAACGCACTGCGGGAACTGGGACAGGCGCGCGAGGCGGTTCCGCTCTACCAGCGCGCATTGAGTCTCAGCCCTCGGTTGGTCGAGGCGCAGAACAATCTTGGAAACGCGCTCATGGAACTCGGCGAGCGCTCCGAGGCGGTCAATTGCTACCAGCGCGCGCTCGAGCTCAAGCCCGGTGATGTGCAGATCGTGTGCAATCTGGCCAACGCCTTGCGACAGCTCGGACGATTGGATGAGGCCGCGGCTCTTTACCGCCAGGCGTTGCAGCTCAACCCTGGCTATGTGGAAGCACTCAACAAGCTTGGCGACGTGTTGCGTGACTTGGGCGACCGTCGCGGCGCGCTGCCCCTGTATCGTCAGGCCGTCGAGCTGCAACCCGCAAAGGCCGAGAACCTGTGCAATCTCGGCAATGTGCTGTTTGAGTTGCGACGGGTAGATGAGGCAATCGCGAGTTTTAAGCAGGCGCTGAGGCTACGGCCCGATTACGCCCCTGCACATCTGAGTCTCGCGCTCGCGTTACGCCAGCAACGACGACCGGCCGAGGCCGAAGTCAGCTGCCGGGCGGCACTCGCGATCAACCCGGACTACGTCGAAGCACTCTCTTTTCTGGGCGAGCTGCATGCGGACCGCGGCCAATTTTGGAGGCCGAGCGGCTCTTCGAGCGCGCGCTCGAGCTCGATCCAAATTTCTCCTTCGCGTTGGTCAACATCGCCACGCACCGCAGGATGACCTCCGAGGATACGCCGTGGCGGGAGCGCGCCGAAGCCTTACTGGCAAAGCCGCTCGCGCTGGGCCACGAGATCGGCCTGCACTATGCGCTCGGCAAGTATTGCGACGATCTGGGCCAATACGACAGCGCGTTCGATCACTACCGCAAGGCGAATGAGCTGACCAAACGATATGGAGTCAAATACGACCGCGCGAGACTGACACAGCGCATCGACCAGATCATCGCGAGCTCCCGCAGCTGGCTCAGCGCCGAAGCCGCCCGTGGGGCATCGGCCTCCGAGGTCCCGGTGCTCATCATCGGCATGCCGAGGTCGGGCACCTCTTTGGCCGAACAGATCCTGGCGTCTCATCCGGCGGTATTCGGGGCTGGCGAGGTGAGCTTCTGGAATGCTGCTTACGATACGTACCGCAAAGCGGAGCTGGAGGGCCCATCCCCTCTAGAGCTGGTACCCGGGCTCGCGAATGACTATCTCGGCCATCTGACCTCGCTATCTGGCGCTGCGCAGCGCGTCGTCGACAAGATGCCCGCTAACTTCATGTATGTCGGTCTGATTCACGCAGCCTTCAGGCATGCCCGCATCATTCACATGCGACGCCACCCGATCGATACCTGCCTGTCGGTGTACTTCCAGAACTTTTTCAACATCGGTGCCTACGCGAACGACCTCGAGGATCTGGCGCATTACTACCGCGAGTACGCCCGCATCAGCGATCACTGGCGCGCCGTGGTGCCGGCGACGGCTCTGCTCGAAGTGCCATACGAAGAATTGGTCACGGATCAGGAGACCTGGACGCGACGCATGCTGGACTTCATTGGCCTGCCTTGGGATCCGAAGTGCCTGGACTTTCATCGAGACCGAGCGCGTTGTCATCACTGCGAGTCGATGGCAGGTGCGGCAGAAGATCAACGCCTCATCGACGGGTCGCTGGCGCCGTTACGAGAAGCACATAGGTCCACTGCGCGAACTGATAAACTGATGTCGCCTGGTGTGATCGCATAGGGGGAATAAAAATGACTGCGCAGAAGTTTTGTGGTCTGGGTCTGGCACTCGCACTCCTGCCACTTCTCGTGTTGGCGGCCGATCCGCCGAACATCTCCGGGACCTGGACGGCATCATTCGACACCCAGATCGGCAAGCAGGATTACACGTACACATTCCTGGTGAAGGGCTCTCAGCTCACGGGGCGAGCCAAGTCAGCGAATGGCGATACGGAAATCACCGAAGGCAAAGTGGACGGAAACAAAGTCAGTTTCGTGGAGAATCTCTCCTTCCAGGGAATGCCGCTGCGGGTCGTCTACAGCGGGACGGTCACCTCGGCCGATCAGATCGATTTCACCCGCGATGTGGCGGGTGTGGCCATGGAAAAGCTGACCGCCAAGCGCGCGAAGTAGCAGGTCGTGCTGCGCGTGAGGCTCTGCGCAGGCGCTCTGGGGCTCGCGCTGCAGCTGCCTGTCCAAGTCGCCCGGGCGGATGCCGCACCCGCCGCCGGGCCGACTCACTCAGCGGAGCGTCAAGGCACTGAGCTCGGATTCGCGGTCTTTCAGCAACACTGCGTTTCCTGTCATGGCAATCCCGCGTACGAGCGCGCGCCCTCACCGGCGGCGCTGCGCAGCATGTCGCCCGAGCGCATCTACACAGCTCTCACTGCGGGCGTCATGAAATCCGTCGGTGACAGTTTGAGCGAAGAAGATCGACGGCGGGTCTCCGAGTCGCTGGCAGGCCAGCTGCTCGGCTCGGAGCACACCGGCGATGCGAGCTCCATGCCCAACCGGTGCGCGCGCAATCCGCCGATGAATACATCCTCGAGCGACGGATGGAATGGCTGGGGTAACGGCCCGCGCAACGCGCGATATCAAACGGCGATGGCGGCTGGGATCGATGCCACCGCGGTGCCGAGACTCAAGCTGAAATGGGCCTTCGGCTTTCCGGGCGGCACGTCCGCCTACGGACAACCCACGATCGTGGCGGGGCGCGTCTTCGTCGGAACCGATACCGGCTATATCTACTCACTCGATGCACACACCGGTTGCGTCTACTGGTCATATCGCACGCTCGCCGGCGTGCGCAATGCGATGACGATCGGCCCCATCCGAGCACGGGGCCATAGCCGCTACGCCGTCTTCTTCGGCGATCTCAAAGCCACCGCCTATGCGATCGATGCGCAAAACGGCAGCGAGATCTGGAAGACGCGCGTCGAGGACCACTTCGCCACGCGCGTCACCGCTGCGCCCGCGCTGTACAAGGGCCGTCTCTACGTACCGATCTCGGCGTGGGAGGGTTTCCAGGCGCGCGTGCTCGATTATCCGTGCTGCACGGCGGTCGGAAGTGTCAGTGCACTCGATGCGGCCACGGGCCGTGTGATCTGGAAAACCTACTCGATCAAGGAGCACCCGCATCCTACCCGTAAGAATTCTCGTGGCGTGCAGCAATGGGCACCGGCTGGCGCGCCCATCTGGAACACTCCGACCGTGGATGCCGCGCGCCATGCCTTGTATGTCGGCACTGGAGATGCCTCCACTTATCCCGCGCCGGCAACGAGCGATGCCATCGTCGCCCTTGATCTGGCCACGGGCAAAATTCGCTGGGTGCGTCAAATCTACAAGGACGACTCGTTCATCGTCGGATGCTCTGGGACGGGATTCACCGACAATTGTCCAAAGCACGTAGGACCGGACTGGGACATCCCGATGTCGCCCATGCTGACCCAGACTGGCGGCCGATCTCTCATCGTCTTCGGCACCAAGCCGGGCGAGATCTTCGCATTGGATGCGCAGAAGCAGGGCACGGTGAGCTGGCACGTGAACGTCGTGGACGACTCACCCGGCTCCCAGGCCTCGTTCCCGGCTGCCACTGGCAATCGCGGGCCGATCTGGGGCGGAGCGACGGATGATCGCAACGCCTATTTCGGGCTGAACGTGGGAGGCGTCGCTGCTGTGCGGTTGTCGGACGGGCAGCGAATCTGGTTCACGCGACTCAACACCACGCCGGACAAGAAAATCACCTACTCGGCCGCTGCCACGGTCATTCCTGGCGTCATCTTTGTCGCAGGATCCGATGGGCGGCTGTGGGCAGTTTCGAGCGAGGATGGTCGTGAATTGTGGCACGTAGACACGGCGCAGGCATTTGACACCGTCAATGCCGTGCCCGCACACGGCGGCTCGATCATCTCCTCCGGCGCGACGGTAGCCGACGGCATGCTTTTCATCGGCTCAGGATACGGCGTCGTCTCGGAAACGCCGGGCAACGTACTGCTCGCCTTCTCGGTGCCGTGAAGCTCACAGGTCATCGAGGCTGATCCGCCCGTAAGGCGCACCACCGCCGGGCGCATCGCGCGCGACGGCGGTGTAGATGCCGCTGTTCTGCAAGGTCAGAGGCACGGGACCGAGGATCGGCGTCTTGCTACCGACTGCCGTGACGGTCAGGTCGTACGAGCCCTGAGCATAACTGACAAAGCCGGTGTCGCCGGTGAAAGGGACGGCCGCATACGTGGGCGTCGCACTCACGATTCCCGCTCCGGACGCCGTCACATACACGTCAACGCGGTTGGCTGAGGGTGCGCCCTGAATGAAACGCAGCCGGGCCAGGTCCGAGTAGCGGCGAACATCGTCGCGCGTCACGAACGGAAAAATCTGCGCCAACGGACCCATCGCATAGAGCGAGTACGCCTTGCCGGCACTGAGGGAAATAGGTTGATCGGTCAGCACATCGCTCAGATTGCTCGCGGGCGTGATCGCCAGATCGTATTGGCCCGCGATCTCCGGCAGATATCCGTTGGTTGAGCTCTCGTAGGTGACGCTCGACACGAGCGGCGTGCTGTTGTTGTTCGCCGTCACGGCAAGCGCCGGCGCATCCGGTGAGTCATGAATCACACGGAAGAAAGCAGACGTGCCGACCGCGGGCAGCGAGCTGATATTTCCCGACGCATCGATGATGGCGAGCTGCAAAGCCGCGACTGGATAAGACAGCGTGGCCCTGAGGATTGCGACGACGAGATCGCTACCCCCTTCGAGTGTGATCGTGCCCGAGTCATACTGGACGGTGCCGGTCGAGTCGGTAATGCGGATCTCCGAGGCGCCCGCCTGAACCTGTGTAGGTCCCACCGAGCCCTCGAAGGCTACGCTGCCCAAGGGCGCGCTCGAGGCGAGATCCGCACCGGGTGTCGTCAGGTAGACATTGAAGGGTGTGCCTACCACCGTATTCAGGACTTGAATCTGCGTCGAGCCCGCAGGCACGACCGCGAGCGTGTGAGGGAAGACAACTGCCGTCATGCCATCAGGCTGCATGACACCCCCGACGGGGACGTTACCCTCGATTGCCACCACGTAGTCCATGTTGGCCGCCGCGTCCAAGGTAGACGGGCCAATGACGGTCGTTGGACCGCCCGGTGTAGCGATCTGGATCGCTACGCTGTGGGGGGTCGGCGTGATCGGCTGCTCTCCCGTCCCCTGGCCGTAATCGAGCCGACGAAGGAGAGTGACCCCATCGAGCTGGAACGCGATCGGGGGCGCATCCGCGGAAGCGTTGACGACCTGGAGGTTCGCGTAAGTACCTGGAGGCGCAGAGGCATATCCGGGAAAGTAGTAATCGTCATGGCCGCCGCAGGCCGCCAGGGCGAACGGACCAAGGAGCGTGAGCAGACGCCGAAGATGCCGCATGGGTAATCGCCTCCCTGAAACGCACATGACCACGCTGCGCGTCTAACGCCGGACCGGTCCAACGGTTGACCAATATGATAGTTTCTCGCCCCTATGGAACCCATCATCGGCGACATGGTCCAGCGCTTCGAGCGCGGCACGCTCTCGCGCCGAGAGCTGATCCAAGGCCTCTCGATGCTCGTGGCATCGAGCCAGGTGTCCTTGCCGCGACCGAGCCCGAGCGTGGTCGCAAAGGGGATCGATCACGTATCCGTACTCGTGAGCAATCTGCAGCGTTCCGTTGATTTCTACAGTCGCCTCTTCGGACTGTCCGTACTCAGCGAAGACAAGGCGCACGGCATCGTGCGACTCGGGCGCGAACACGTGCTGATTTCGCTGCGCACGGAGTCTCCGACCGGCACCGTCGATCACTTTGGCGTCGCCGTCGAGGGCTTCGAGAAGGAAGCCGTGACGAAAACGCTCGCGAGGCTGGGTCTCACTGCCCAGGAGAACTGGCAGTACGGCTTCTACGTGAAGGATCCGGATGGTGTGAACGTGCAGCTGCTTTAGTCGCTACCAGATGCCACCGAGCGCGACGGTAATCGCCTCGCCGTTGACAGCGCCGGCGGCATCGCTGCACAAGAACGCAATGACCTCTGCCACTTCGCGTGGCTCGAGAACCCGCTTCTGTGGATAGATCTCCGCGCGCTCGCGCCACACCTGCTCGACGCTGACGGAGCGTTTTTCGGCCTCCGCCTTCGCGGAGCGCTCCGCCATGGCCGTGCGCACCCAGCCCGGTAATACGGCGTTGGACGTGACGCCGAAGGGACCCGCGTCCTGAGCCACTGCACGCGCGAGACCGATCAGTCCGTGCTTGGAAGCGGTATAGGCGCTTCCGGAACGCTCGGCCTTCTCACCCGCCGTTGAGCTCGTGAACACGACGCGACCGAAACCGCGTTGGCACATGCCTCCAACCGTGAGGCGCGCGAGTTCGAACGGTCCATCGAGGTTGATACGCATCGTCTCGCGCCAGACGTTCGGATCCTGTTCCCAGACAAGCCGCTCGTGCGCGGAGCCGATGCCATGATTGACGATGAGCAGGTCGATCGGTCCCAGTCGCCGTTCGGTCGCATCCACCGCGCGGGCACAGCCTTCCGCGGTGCCGAGATCGGCCGCGACATAATCGAGGCCGACGCTCTCGAGTTCTGGCGCGGTGCGCGCAACGATCATCACGCGCGCACCCGCCGCAGCCAGCAGGAGCGCAGCCTCGCGGCCGATTCCTCGACCGCCGCCCGTCACGAGCGCAACCCGTCCCTTCATCGTCCGACTCCCCTCGGCCTCGCGGATTGCAGGGTATCACGCAATAATGCCGGCACATCGAGGAGCGTGCTTCGTGCAATCGACAAGAAAGAATCGGCATGCCTCATCGCCGGTGCTATGCGGACTTCTGCTCGCGCTGCGAACGGCCGGTGCATTGTGCGCGCCAGATCACACCTCGACCATGGCGCCCGCTGATGTGACGCAGGAGCGGCTCGAGAGCGCCGATCGCGAGCCTGGCAACTGGATGAGCGTCGGTCGTACATGGGACGAGCAGCGCTTCAGTCCGCTCAGGCTTCTCAACGAGTCCAACGTCTCGCGCCTCAAGATCGCCTGGTACGCGGATCTGAACACCTATCGCGGCGTCGATGCGACGCCGCTCGAGATCGATGGTGTTCTCTACAACATCTCCGCCTGGGACATCACATCGGCGTACGAAGCTTCGACTGGAAAGCTGTTGTGGCAGTTCGATCCCAAGGTGCCGGTCGAGTTTGCGCGCATCGCCTGCTGCGGGCCGGTGAGTCGCGGGGTCGCGGCCTGGCACGGCCGCATCTACGTCGCAGCGCTCGACGGGCGCCTCATTGCGCTCAATGCCGCCACGGGGAAGCCCGAGTGGAGCGTACAAACGCTCGAGCCGGATGCGCCGCTCTCCATTACGGGCGCGCCGCGGATCGCCAACGGACTCGTGCTCATCGGCAACGCTGGCGGAGACCTGGGTGCCCGCGGTTACATCTCCGCCTATCGCGCCGATACGGGCGCGCTCGCCTGGCGCTTCTATATCGTGCCCGGGGATCCAGCGAAATTGCCCGAGGGCGCCGCCTCCGACCCGGTCATGCCAATGGCCGCAAAGACCTGGAATGGGGAGTGGTGGAAACAAGGCGGAGGTGGCAATGACTGGGACACGATCGTCTACGATCCCCGTTTGAATCTGGTGTACTTCGGCACTGGCAACGGCTCGCCGATACCGCGTGCATTTCGCAGCCCAGGCGGTGGCGACAATCTTTTCCTGTGCTCGATCGTCGCGGTCAATGCCGACGATGGGCACTACGTCTGGCACTACCAGGAAGTCCCGGGCGAGGAATGGGACTACGACTGCACGAGCTCGATCATTCTCGCTGACCTCAAGCTCGCCGGTCGCATGCGCCACGTCTTGCTGCACGCACCGAAGGATGGGTTCTTTTATGTCATCGACCGTGCGACCGGCAAACTGATCTCGGCACGCAACTACGTACCGAATACCTGGGCGCACGGTATCGATCTGAAGACGGGGCGCCCTGAAATCGACGCCGATGCGCTTCTCGAAGTGAAGCCTCATCTCATGACGCCGAGTTCCGGAGGCGGCCACAACTGGAACCCGATGGCCTATAGCCCCCTCACCGGTCTGGTCTATATCCCGGCGATGGAGCAATGGACGGTCGTGTCGCGCCTTGCGGACGGCGAGTTCAAGTTCGTGAAGGGCCGCTCGACGGCTGCCATGGGCGTCACGAATTATCCCGACTTGCGTCGCGATCTGAACGCACAGGCCGCGGTGCGCGACAAGGGTTACATGCTGGCTTGGGACCCGGCGCACCAGCGCGAAGCCTTTCGAGTGCCCTATCCGCATCCGGGAAACGGCGGGACTCTCGTCACTGCGGGGAACCTGCTCATCGAGGGCACCATCGACAAGACACTGGCCATCTATCGCGCGACGGATGGTCGCAAACTCTGGGAAATGCCGGTCGAGTCCGTGCCAGTCAGTGGTCCAATCACCTACAGCGTCGATGGCAAGCAGTACATCGCCGTGAACGCAGGCTGGAACAACGCCATCGTGCATGACCTCGATTCTCCTGAGCCGTTCTCGGTTGCGCCTGCGCGCCTGGTTGTCTTCGCGATCGACGTCCCCGGAGCGACTCTTCCGCCCGCTCCACCGTCGGCGAGTGTTCCGGCTCCGCCCACTACGCCGCAGTCACCGGACGAGGTGTTGCAGGGAGCAGTCCTTTACAGTCAGAACTGCGCGACGTGTCATGGAGTCAACGCGGTAGGCGGTGCGAAGGATTTGCGACATCTCACTTCCGAGACGCACGCACGCTTCCTGAGCATCGTTCGCGGCGGCGAGCGCAAGAAACAAGGTATGCCGAGCTTTGAAGACGTGCTCACCGAGGCACAGGCGCACGCGATCCACGCATACCTGATCACGCGTGCCCAAGAGGACTGGCAACCCGCATTCTTGCCGCCGCCCAAACGCAAGTGAACGAGGAATACGCGATGGTCTTCAACAGAGGCCGTTTTCATATCGTACTTGCAGGTCTCACTGCCTGCGCACTCGCGCCGGCTGCGGCCAATGCGGCGCAGACGCTTCCACGGGAGGTGGTGATCAACGACACGGATGTATATCCGGAAAGCATGAGCGCCGCCCGCGATGGCACCCTCTACATGGGCAGCATAAAGGGCATCGTGTTTCGCGCACTGCCCGGCGCGTCGAAAGCGGAAGGATGGATCACGCCGACGGCGGAAAATGGCTTGCTGAGCATTTTCGGCGTCCTGACCGACGAGCGCTCCGGAACGCTGTGGGTCTGCTCGTCACCCACTTCGCTACGTCAGCCACCGGCGATCGGAGTCGCCGCGCTTATGGCGTTCGATCTCAAGACCGGCCAGCAAAAAGGTGCGTTTCGGTTTCCACCCCCGGCTTCGATCTGCAATGACATCACGATCGAGCAAGACGGTACGGCATTCGTCTCAGATACACCCAACGGCCGTATCCTGCGGCTTGCGCCTGGGTCGAAGATGCTCGAGGTGCTCGTGCAGGACGATCGTTTGAAGGGAATCGATGGGATCGTCTTCAGTGCAGACGGCACGCTGTACGCAAACATCGTGACGCGTGGGCAGCTCGTGCGGGTCGAGCGCAAGCCGAGCGGTGCTGTTGCTGATATCGTGGCACTCGAGACATCCCTGCCGCTCGGCGCGCCCGATGGCTTCCGCCTCCTCGAGGGCAACAAATTCCTGCTCGCCGAAGGCAGCGCCGGACGGATCGATGAAGTAACCATCGAGGCAAATCGGGCAACCATCCGCGTGCTGCGTGATGGACTGATCTCGCCGCCCGCTGTGACCTTTGTGGGACATGTCGCGTACGCCCTCGAGGGCAAGATCGGTTATCTGGTCGATCCCAAACTCAAAGGACAGGATCCTGGGCTTTTCAGGGCATATGCCGTGCCGCTTCAGGAGGCCGACAAGGGACTGGAGAAGCAACTTGCGACGCTGTCCGAAGAGGTGCAACGGCTCGAGGATGCAAATGCGATCCGTAAGCTCCAGCGTGCGTATGGCTACTACATCGACAAGGGCTATTGGGATCAGGCGGCCGATCTTCTGACGGATGAGGCGACGCTCGAGACCGGGGTCGACGGAGTCTACGTCGGGAAGTCACGCATACGCGAGTTTCTGATCCGTCAGGGTGGAGGCCATCCAGGTCCGGGGCTGCCGTACGGTCAGATGAACCATCACATGCAGCTTCAGCCCGTCGTTCACGTGGCCGCCGATGGCCGCAGTGCGCAGGCTCGATGGCGCGAGCTGGCATTGCTCGGCCAGTTCCACGAGTACGCGGCGTGGGGCGATGGCATCGCCGAGAACGAATATGTGAAGGAAGGCGGGGTCTGGAAGATTCAGAAGATCCACTTCTATCCCAATTTCGTCGCACCCTATCAAGGCGGATGGGCCGCATTGAAACCCGTCGGTGCTGACTGGAGATCAAGCGTAGCCAAAGCGTTTCCCGCGGATCGTCCACCGACGGTGCGCTACAAACCGTACCCGGAATTCTTCGTCCCGCCGTTTCACTATCGGACGCCCGTAATGGATCTGATTCCAGTGGCATCGAAACCGAAGGCCGCTCTCGCAGCCGATCAGCGCGAGATCGATCTGCTGCGCTCGCGCGAGGCGCTCGAGGCCCTTCAGGCGGGATACGGCTATTACTTCGATAAGGGGTTGTGGCCGCAGGTGGCGTCGCTTTTTTCGCAAGATGCCACCTTCGAGTTCGGGCAGCGCGGCGTGTACGTCGGCCGTGCCCACATCCTCAAAGCTCTGAGCGCACTTTTTGGATCAGGGGGATTGAAGCAGGGACAGCTCAACAACTACATGATGCTGCAACCGATCATCGATGTGGCATCGGACAATCGCACGGCGAAGGCACGGTGGCGCAGCGACGTGGAGCTCGCCGCCGATGGCAAGGGGCAATGGAGTGAAGGGGAATACGAGAACGAATACGTGAACGAGGCCGGCCACTGGAGGATTTCCAAGCTCCACTACTACGTCACCGTGGTCGCGGACTATGACAAGGGCTGGCACGACGGACCCATTGCGATGGACGGCCCGTCGAAAGTGCTGCCGCCGGACAGGCCTCCCACGGAGGTCTACGCTTCATTCCCTGATGTCTATCTTCCTGCGTACCACTATCGCAATCCGGTCACGGGTGAGACGCCCGCGCCACATGTGAGAAGCGAGTCACCGTCGGTCCGGGCTCTTGAGGATCGGATCGTCCGACTGCAAGACCACAACGCCATCGAAAAAGTGCAGCGCGCCTATGGCTACTATGTCGACAAGGCGCAGTGGCCGGACGTTGCAGATCTGTATCAGGAGAACGGCACCCTGGAGATCGGCGGAAGGGGGGTCTTCGTCGGCAAGAAGCGTGCGCTCGAGTATCTGATCACGGGCTTAGGGCCCGTTGGACCTCGCAAGGGTCAAATCATTAATCATCAGCAGTTCCAGGGCATCGTGGACGTCGAGCCGGATGGACGCATCGGCCATGGCCGCTGGACGGCCTTCGTCATGGGGACGGGCGGATGGGGCGACTGTACCTACGAGAACGAGTATGTGAAGGAAGGCGGCATCTGGAAAATCGCCAAGCTGCACGCGTCCTTCAACATGTACACGAGTTACAAGGAAGGATGGCAGTTCGCCGCGACACCCAATACTCGGCCGGACAGCTTTCTACCGCCGCCCGATCTTCCTCCCACCACGATCTATCTGACCTACCCGAGCTTTTTCGTAGAGCCTTTCCACTACCCGAATCCTGTCACCGGTCGAGCGATGCCCAGGCCGAATCCGGCGGCGGGCGGAGTGGCGGCGATGGAGGCTTACAAGTCACCTTGACAGCGGCCCACACACTTTCCGACCCTAGCTGAAGTCCGCGCGCCCGTTACTTGAGGAGAGTACAGCCCCATGGTTCAGCGCTTTGGCAATCAGCATTTCTCCGGCGATTTCTTCACCACGCTGCGCTTCGAGGGCGAGGTCTTCGACTGCGAGGTTCAAGGTGAGGTTCCGCGCGATATTCGCGGCACGTTCTACCGCCTGGGCGGGGACTGGCTGTACCCGCCCAATTCGCCGCTGGATGCTCCCTTCAGCGCCGATGGCTACATTTCGATGTTCCGGTTCTCGAATGGCCGTGTCGACTACAAGGGGCGGTTCGTGCGCACACCGCGCTACGAGGCCAATCGAGCCGCCGGCCGACAGCTGTTCGGCATTTATCGTAATCGCCGAGGTGACGATGCGTCCGTACGCGCACTGAACGGCACTGTCGCCAACACCACTCCGGTCGTGCACGCGGGACGCTTATTCGCTACGAAAGAGGATTCGAGGCCGTACGAGATCGATCCACACACGCTCGAAACGCGGGGCGAGTGGGACTTCTACGGCAAGTACAAGAGCCTCACCTTTACCGCGCACCCGAAGGTCGATCCCGTCAGTGGAGAGCTCATTTGCTTCGGTTTCGAGGCCGCAGGCGAGGCCTCGCGAGATGTCTACGTCTACACCATCGATCGAACGGGCCACGTGACGCGAGAGGTGCGCCTGCAGGCTCCGTACGTGAGCGAGATGCACGATATGGCGATCACCCGCAGCCACATCGTGATCCCGGTGTTTCCGCTCACGACGGACAAGGCCTGGCTGGAGGCCGGAAATATCCATTGGTACTGGGATGACCGTCTGCCGGGTTATCTGTGTGTTCTGCCGCGAGATGGCGATGCCAAGGACGTGCGCTGGATCAAAGGCCCGCCGAACGCGATGGTTCATACGCTCAACGCCGCAAGCGACGGCGACCGCCTAATCGTCGACGGGGCGGTATCGGATGCCAATCCATTCCCCTTTTTCCCCCAACGCAGCGGCGAGCCCTGGACCCCTCAAACGGGGACTTCGACCATTCGCCGCTGGACCGTGGATCTCAGATCCAAACACGACGGCTGGGATGAGCAAAACCCCTTCACGACGGCTCCGGGCGGATTGCCTCGCATCGACGATCGATTCGCATCCCTGCCCTATCGTTATGGCTATATGGGCTACGCCGATCCAACTCGCCCTTCCGATCTCACCGACCCATCCGCTCGTGCATTTCCGATCACGAACTGTCTGGGCCGCTATGACATGGCGACCGGAAAGGTGGAGACCCTTTTCGTCGGCGGCGACGGGACGCTCCAGGAGGCATGCTTCGTTCCCCGCAACGCGAAGGCGCCTGAGGGCGACGGCTATCTGGTGGGCGTGTACTCGAACCTTGTCGCGTCGCGCTCCGAACTCATCATCATCGATGCACCGCGGATGCAGGAGCTCGCACGCGTCATCCTGCCGTTCCGGATCAGCGAGCAGGTGCATGGGGTATGGGCGTCGCACGAGGAACTGCCATTCACCTGAATCAAAGCAGTCTGTTTTCAGCTTCCCCGGTGACGTTCGCCCGGGGCTTCCTCTACGAGTCCGACTTTCTGTCGAGGGAGGAAGAATCAGAACTGCTGGGCCAGATCGAGGGCCTGCCCTTCTCCCGGGCCCGCTACAAGCAGTTTCTGGCGTACAGACGGATCGTCAGCTACGGCGGGAGCTATGATTTCTCCTCGCGGAGACTGAAGGCGGCAGATCCCATCGCCGATTTCCTGCATCCATTGCGCGCGCGCGCAGCCGCCTGGGCGGGTTGCGCGGCAGAGGACTTTACGCACGGGCTCGTCACCGAATACTCGCCCGGAACGGAGCTCGGCTGGCATCGCGACTTACCCGAATTCGATCTGGTCGTCGGCATATCACTGCTTAGCTCGTGCCGCATGCGCTTTCGACCGTACCCTCCCAGGCCCCGCGAGAAGTCGATTTCCGTCGAGCTCGAGCCGCGTTCGATCTACCGCTTGCATGGCGCAGTGCGGTGGGAGTGGCAGCACAGCGTCCCGCCCGTGCCTGCGTTGCGTTATTCGATTACCTTTCGCACGCTGAGAGGGCAATCAATCGCAGCGTAGGGAACCTTTCTGCCTCGCTCGACTTAAAGTCTCGACCTTTCGCGCCCGCCACGCTGGGCGGCTTTTTTATTGCCGAGGTGACGCCATGCGACGCTTTATCGAGACCGCGCTCTTCGCGGCCGTACTTCTCAGCGCCACGATGGCCGCGCAGGCGCAAAACGCCTACGCGACTCGCACCCTGCACGTCCGTGCAGGGCCCGACCGCACTTACCCGACGGTGGCGCAGGTCGAAGCGGGTGCGCCAGTCAACGTACAGGGCTGCCTCGATGACTGGAGCTGGTGCGATGTGGCGTTCGCCGACACCCACGGCTGGGCCTATGCGACCGGCATCGCCTACGTCTACGAGGGCGATCGAGTTCCGCTCTACACGTATGCGCCGAGCCTGGGGATTCCTGTCGTCACCTTCTCGCTAGGCGAGTACTGGGACCGCTACTACCGCGGCAGACCGTTCTACCATGAACGTGAACAATGGGTTCATCGCCAAATGCCGCCGCACATGCACCCGGCTGAGGTACCACATCGAGAACCGCCACCTCATCATGCCGGAGGTGCGCGACCCGAGCCGCATGCTGCGCCGGGACCCCGGCCGAGGGCAGAAGAGCATGCTCCCGCGCGCGAGCACGCCGCGCCCGAGCATGCGCCCCCGCAACGCGAGCATGCGCCACCGCAGCGCCCCGAAGGTCGTCCCGAGGAACGCCGTCCCGACGAGGGCCGACGCGACGAGCACGAAGAGCACGACCACTAGCGCCGGCGTTATCGCTTCGGCGGCGGCGTGAGAGTGAACCGCCCATCGATCACCGGGTTGCGCTCCTCGCCCTCGCAGTCTTCGTGCACCATCCGATGGATGCGGGTAACCCGGCGATATTGCCGGCTGATGTGCCACGGGCGCGTGAAGTTCTTGGGGTCGACGATGGTCATATCATCCTGAAGATGATCATTGCCCAGCATGCGGATTCGCTCGGTGAAATGAGCCTGCGCGCTGAAGACAGCGATCAGCTCGTACTCATCGCTGTCCCCTCCGCCTGCCACGATGACCGGTCCCTCACCCCCGCCGAGACCGGGTGGGTTGCTGACCTCGATCGTGTCGACAACGAGCGTCTGGCCCTCCCAATGCCCGATCGAGTCGCCCCATGGTGTGGGCCAAAGGTCGTCCTGCGCGGTATGCGGCCGACCGTCCGTGTAGATATGGCGAATCTCGCGACCTGAGAAGATCATCGCGGTCTCCTCAGGTGTAATCAACGCTTCAAACATCAGTGGCGAGAACACCATCAGCATCGGAAATCCAAACGAGCATGCGGGCCGCAAGCCGGGTGTGGGACCTCCAGTCCCCTGAGCAGCGGCGAGCACCCGCCTGCGCACGTCGGCCACGGCTTTGGTAAACGAGACCTGAACATCTGGCTTGTAGGGTGGCGCCCCCCACCTGCGCATCTCCTGTACGACCTCCTGCAGCGACTGATCGAAGCCTCCGGATGCATCGGGTGTGACACCGACGATTTCCCATTGCCCGGTCCAGTTCGGTAGACGCGCGAATGTCCCGGATCGTCCTTGAGAGGGTTCGGCATGCGCCTGGAGCACGAGCAGCGTCGCCGCAAGCGCGGTCTGTACGGCGCGACGAGGCCGTGGGAACAGGATCATTTGGAATCCCGCCTACGCGCTGAGGAGGCAATACCGATCGGGGTCCCGTCTGCCGCAATCCCGGAGACGAACTGTCCGCCCATGCTGCCATCACGAATGGGATGAATGACGATCGTAACCTCATCTCCGCTCTTCAACGTTCCGGGCTTCCAGCCCGCGCGAACGAGATGCTCGGGACTCGTCAACTCGATACTCCATTCGCCCCCTGCAACGCCCGCATCGCCGTTCGCCAGCAACTGAATGAAGACGTGCGGATTGGTCCACCGAAATTCCTTGACCATGCCATGCAAGGCCACCGACTGCTTCGCATCGAACATGGCGAACGAGTGATGTGCGGAGACTCGGCCCACAGGCACAGCCAGTCCCACGGTGGCGAGGAGCCAGACGAATCGCTGGCACAAGCATGACTTCATAGCGGTGGCGCTGTAGGGGCCGCACGACGGTGCTTGGTGCCCTGCTCATATCCGGAAGCGATCTCAATCAGAACACCCTCGGACCAGGGTCTGCCTAGGAACTCAATGCCCACCGGGACCCCCAGTTTCGCGTTCGGCGTCGATGAGGAGAAACCGCCTGGCACGACGATGGACGGAAATCCGGTCACGGATCCCAGCCCCCCATTGCGCTCCACCTGTGTTTCACCGATGGGAACGACCAGCCGTTGCTGATGAGGGAAAACGATGGCATCCAGGCGGTATTGAGCCATCAGAGCCATCACCCTCTGCTGCAAGTCAGCACGTTTTTGCAGTCGCAGATGATACGCATCGTCGAGCTCGAGACCCTGTGCCTTCCTGAGGCTGTCGCCGATGCTCGGATGGAATCGCCCGGACTCGATGATCTGCTCGAGAGAGCTTACCGGCGCGTGGGCTCCCTGAAGATACGCATTCAGGCTCGGCTTCAGTTCATACAGATGCACACTGATGTCCGAGACGATCTTTCCGCTATCGAGATCTGGAGTATCGAGCTCGACGAGTATTCCACCCAGTCTATTCAGCTCGGCCAAAGACTCGGTGGCAACCCGGTTGACCTCCTCGTGTACCGAACTGGTTCCGAAGAAGGATCGCAAGACTCCGATCCGTTTGCCCCTTACGCCGTCGGCGCGCAGATGAACCAAATAATTCTTCTCGACACGGTTGATGCTCCATGAAGTCGCCGGATCCAGAGGGTCGTAACCCGCCAGCACGGCAAGGACTTTCACGGCGTCTGCGACCGTGCGCGCAAGTGGGCCTACGGCGTCCTGGGTGATGGAATAGGGAATCACGCCCGCACGACTGATGAGACCAAGCGTTGGTCGAATGCCGACGATCGAGTTCGCCGATGCGGGCGACCGAACGGAGTTGACCGTGTCCGTGCCGATGCCGGCAACCGCAAAATCCGCAGCCACGCCGACCCCCGTTCCACCGCTCGAGCCGCCCGGCGTTCGCGTCAAGTCGTATGGATTCAGGGTCTGGCCTTGGATCGAGCTGACGGTCTCACCCCATACGGCGAATTCGTGGAGGTTCACCTTCGCGAGGATGATGGCCCCTGAAGCGCGCAGCTTTTCCGTGACGGTCGCGTCGCTTGCCGGGACGAATCCCGCGAGGCTTTTCGATCCCGCCGTCGTCGCAAGATCCTTCGTGTTGATATTGTCCTTCAAGAGGACGGGGATACCGTGCAGTGGCCCCGTCAGTTTCCGAGTGGAGCGGAATGCCTGATCGAGCTTCTGCGCTTCGTGCAGGGCCTTCGGATTCAATGCGATGACAACGTTTAGTTTCGGCCCCGATTGGTCGTAAGCCTTGATACGGTTCAGATAGAACTGAACGACCTGGACCGCGGTCACCCTCCCGGACAGGTATGCCGCGTGCAGCTCACTGATTGTGGCTTCTTCCTTGGGCATCTGTGCGTGAGCCGCCTGCCCGCTCAGCGCAAGCACCGCTGCAAGCTTAAGTGCGTTGCGGACCACGACGTGCTGCTTCAATTGCGGCGATGTCGATCTTCTTCATCCCCATCATGGCCTCGAACGCGCGCTTGGCGGCCGCAGAATCCGTACTTCTCACCGCATCCAACAGCGCCCTCGGGGTGATCTGCCACGACAATCCCCAGCGGTCCTTGCACCATCCGCATGCACTTTCGACTCCCCCATTCCCGACGATTGCATTCCAATAGCGATCGGTTTCGGCTTGATCATTGGTAATGATCTGAAACGAGAAAGCCTCGCTGTGTTTGAAGGCCGGACCCCCATTGAGCCCGAGGCATGGTACGCCCACCACGGTAAACTCGACTGTCAGCACCTGGCCCTGCTGGCCCGCCGGATAATCGCCAGGGGCGCGGCCGACCGCGCCGACGGCGCTGTCTGGAAACGTCTGGGCGTAGAACCGGGCAGCTTCCTCGGCCTTGCCGTCGTACCACAAACAAATCACATTCCTGGTCATTGAGTCTCTCCTGCTGATCGACAGACGAAGCTCGTGGCATCATCAGGGTTGCCCGTCCCGTCGTAGCGGGCAACCTGGGGATACGGGCACAGCGGTCGGGTACGCTGCACCTTTCCTTTATCCAGTTGCGAAGCGACGATGCGCTCGGGCGGCTGACCCTCCTCGACCCAACGCTCGAGGACACCGAGCCCGTCGAAGGTGTCGGGTCCTTCGCCACCCGCGCAATGTCCCATTCCCGGCACCATGAATAGACGAATCCAGTCGGTGCGCTTCACGGAGCTTTGCTGAAGCGCAGCCTTGTAGAACTCCACGCTGGAGCCCGGGGCGACCTGCTGGTCAGCCCAACCGTGATAGATAAGAAGCTTCCCGCCTCGACTCGCGAACGCAGTCAGGTTGGGGTCGAGCTCATCCACATGTTGATCGATCGCATGTGCCTTGGCTGCGTCGCGGTCCGCATCAAACGTGCGCCAGTCCCAGTCGGGCCTTCCATAAACGACGTAGCGATATTCATCAAGAAATAAAGCCGCCGGCTCCGGTCCGCCGGCAAGCCTGGACCAGCGCAATTCGGTTCCAGGCTCGAGTCGCGGGAACAGGGTGTCGCCGGTCGAGCTTTTGAGGGGAGTGATGAGTACGCGCGCGGTCTGCACCTGTCTAGGCGTCAGACAGCTGGGACTGTCCGGGCCTTCGCACTCCAACGCTTTGAAGTCAACCTGGCAGCGCTCCGGCTCCTCGATCAGTCCGTCCTTCAGCCCGTCGCTCGCATCGCAGGCGTTCAGCACAGCCTGGTGGATTATCGCGTACTTCTCTTGCGGTATGTGCGCAGCGGGATCCTTGAGCGTTTGCACGGCAAGCCACAAGGCCCAGGCATTGCGGCGGATGTTGGCGGGATCACCGGCGAGGACACCATCGAACTCCCGTGGGTATCTCGCTGCTTGCAGCAATCCCTCGCGCCCACCTCCCGAACAGCCCGACCAATAGGAATGCGCCGGCAGATGGCCGTAAAGCGCTTGTATCAGGCGTTTGGCCTCAAGCGTCATTTCATGCTCGGCGCGGTAGGCAAAGTCGATGAGCTTCTGCGGATGCCCCAGGACGAAGCTGGCGCCGGCGCCCCTGTGACCGTCGTCCGTGGCGCCGGCCGTATAGCCGCGCCGCAACCCCTCTGCCAGCTCGGTGTATGAGATGTCTCCACCCCAACCGCCGCTGCCGACCGCGAGAAGTTTGTCGTTCCAGCGAGTCAGGGGAAGCCAGATCTCCGCACCGATCTCGGAGTCCGCGGTGGGTGTGATTTGAGCTACGACGCGGCAGAACGGTGGCAGATCCGTGACTGATTCGGGACCGCTCGGCGACTTGAAGTGGCCGGAGCTCACTTCCTGTGCCAACACCACGTGCACGTGAGGGATCTTCATCGAGGCGAGGGTACTGCACGAATGAGCGGTGGCGCCTGCGGCGGCGGCTGGCATGATGAGCAGCGAAAGCAGTCCAGCCATCTTGATTGGCAGTGAGCTGAGGATTGTGCTCCGCGGCGTCATAGGGCCGATGCCCACTGCTAAAGCGATCGGCACAGTGTGCGCCCCGGCTCGCCGTAGCGGCAAGCTCAACAATACGTCTAAAGTGAGTGGGGCCGGGTCTTCGCATCACCAAACAAGAAGGAATCGTGCCGTGGCTACCAAGACTTTGTCTGCCTATGAATCGGGCATCGATGCTGCGCATCGCCGAGTCATCTTCGCATCGAGTCTCGGCACCGTCTTCGAGTGGTACGACTTCTATCTCTACGGCTCGCTCGCGGCCATCATTTCCAAGCAGTTTTTCTCAGGCGTGAATGAGACCACAGGGTTCATCTTTGCGTTACTCGCTTTCGCCGCGGGCTTCGCGGTTCGGCCCTTCGGCGCGCTGTTGTTCGGCCGCCTCGGGGATCTGATGGGCCGCAAGCACACCTTCCTGATCACGATCGTCATCATGGGCATGTCGACCGCGCTCGTCGGTGTCTTGCCAAGCTATGCCACGGCTGGAGTGATCGCACCGGTGGCGTTGATCGCGTTGCGAATGCTTCAGGGGTTGGCACTCGGCGGCGAATACGGCGGCGCGGCCACCTACGTCGGCGAGCACGCGCCGCAAGGCAAGCGCGGCCTGTACACGAGCTGGATCCAGACCACAGCAACGCTGGGCCTTTTCCTGAGCTTGCTGGTGATCCTCCTCACCCGCAACTGGCTCGGCGCAGACTTCGACACCTGGGGCTGGCGCATTCCATTCCTGGTCTCGATCGTCCTGCTCGCGATTTCGGTATACATCCGGCTGCAGCTGGCCGAATCGCCGGTGTTTCTCGAGATGAAGGCCGAGGGCAAACGCTCGATCGCTCCGCTGACCGAATCGTTTGCGCGCTGGGACAATCTGCGGCTCGTCATCCTGGCGCTTCTTGGTGCCACCGCCGGCCAGGCCGTCGTCTGGTACTGCGGCCAGTTCTATGCCCTGTTCTTCCTGACGCAGGTACTGAAAGTCTCCGCTCAGCCTGCCAATCTATTGATCGCGGGAGCGCTGCTGCTCGCGACTCCTTTCTTCGTCGTGTTTGGAAGCCTCTCGGATCGCATCGGCAGAAAGAAGATCGTGCTGGCCGGCTGTCTGCTGGCCGCGCTCACCTACATACCGATCTTCAAGGGTCTGACGCATTACGCCAATCCTGCCATCGAGCGGGCTTCCAGCACCGCCCCTGTCACGGTAATTGCGGATCCGAATGCCTGCTCGTTCCAATTCGATCCGGTCGGCAAGAAGAAGTATCTGCACTCGTGCGACATCGCCAAGGCAGCTCTGGCGAAGGCCGGTGTGCCTTATCGCAACGAGAGCGCTCCGACTGGCAGCGTCGCTCAGGTGCGTGTCGGCAATGCGCCTTCGATCGCGTCGGTGGAAGGCAGCGCCATGTCAGCTGCGGAACTCAAAACGGCCAGCGATGTCTTCTCCAAATCGATCGCAGACAACTTGGAGCAGGCGGGATATCCGGCCAAAGCCGAGCCCGACCAGATCAACTATCCGATGGTGTTACTGTTGCTCGTAGTTCTCGTGCTCTACGTCACGATGGTGTACGGACCGATGGCCGCCTGGCTGATCGAACTGTTCCCGGCCCGCATCCGCTACACGTCCCTGTCCCTGCCGTATCACATCGGAAACGGCTGGTTCGGCGGCTTCCTCCCGACGGTTTCGTTTGCGCTCGTGGCGTTGAGCGGTGATATCTATTACGGCCTGCGCTATCCGATCATCGTGGCAGCCATCACGCTGGTGATCGGAGCAGCGGCGCTCCCGGAGACCAAAGACCGGCACGTGCAGTAACCTCCGGCCCACCGATGCCTGCGAGCCGTTTTCGTCGATTGGCGTTTGTTGTATGTGGCGTGGCCCTCACCACATTCGCCATGTTTGCCGGCCTGATCGTCGCCTTCCAATTCGACTTTGGCCACGAGGGGCCGAGGGTGAGTTATCCCGCGCCGAAATCCGCGCTTGAGGCGCAGCGCCAGGATCTCGACTATTTCGCAAAGACAATGGCGTTGGACCGTGCCTTCTCACCAGCCGCACGTTCGACAGCCGAAGCGCGTATCAGGGCTCTCGAGTCCTTGCCCGACGCGCTACCGTCGCAAACATTGCATGTCGAGCTGATGCAATTGATGGCTCTCGCCGACAACGGCCATTCGCGCCTGGATGCGGCGGCAGATGGAGTCACGCTGATTCTGCCGCTGCGGGTGACGCGCTTCGCCGAAGGCTTCTATGTGATGCGAACAACCGCTGCCTATGGCGACATGCTCGGTGGGCGCGTCGACAGCATCGACGGGCAATCGGTCGACCGCATCTTGCCGCGCCTCGAGACACTGCAAGGTGGTGTCGAAGTTTTCCGGCGGCACAAAGCCTCGCAATTCATGGCCGTCCAAGACCTGCTGTATGGCCTTGGCATCAGCGCCGGCCCCGAAGCATCAAGCTGGACCGTGACGATGCCTGACGGACGGATGGTGACTCATCGATTGGAGGCATCTCCTTTGCCGCAGGGTCTCGATCTGCCACAGGACGATTGGATCGCCTATCGTCCTCGATCCGGCAAAGTGCCGGAGACGTGGCGCGATTTCTCGAGTCACTTTCGTCTGTTTCGCCCGCCCGGAAGCTGCGCCCAGGTCGTGCGGTTGCAGAGCATCGCGGACAAGGACGGCCAGAAGATCTCGCCTTTTCTCGCTTCGACGGAAGCGGCACTTCGCGCCAGCCCGCCTTGCGCCGTCATATTGGATTTACGCGGCGACGGCGGGGGCGATTACACCAACACGTGGCATTTCTCGCATGTGTTGCCACGCTTACTCACGCCCGGCGGGCGCATATTCGTACTCACTGACTCGGGAACATTCTCCGCCGCGATCACTACCACAGCGTTCGTGAAGGATGCGGGTGGTGATCGCGTCACCATCATCGGACAGCCGATCGGCGACCGGTTAGCCTTTTTCTCGGAGGGCCTGAAGGCGTGCCTGCCAAATCTGAAGGTCTGTGTCCACTACGCTAGGCTGAAACACGATTACGGACATCCCTGCACAGACTTGCGCGAATGTTACTGGCTCAACTGGCTCTATCCCGTTCGAGTCACGACTCTACAGCCCGACATCGTCGTACCCCTCACCTTCGCTGATTGGAACGCTGGCCGTGACGCGGCCTATTCCGCGGCGCTCGACCTAGCAGCAGGTATCAACCTGAGTAGCCCCAAGCATCCACCAGTCGAACCATCGTCTGCCGCCAGCCGGGTGAAAAGTTCAGAACGGTGACGATGATCTGACCCGTCCACAGCAAAGCTGCGCCAAACAAGACCGCCGGATGGATTCGCCGCCGGCGCCATAGATCCCAAGCCGCCATCGCGACGAGCATCAGGAAGATGCCCCAGAAATACTGCAACCACCAGCCGAAGAGGCCCGGGAGCTCGGTCTTGAATCCCATGAGCCAGACGCGGGCAAATCCAGCGTCGGAGATGGCGATGGCCGACAAAAGCATCAATCGTTTATGGGCCGCCGCATTCCAACGAAAAATGACACCCGCGGCCATAAAGGCAGAAAACGCGATCATTTCCTCGAATTCGAGCGCCAGGAACTGCGGCGCGTAATCGGGCTGATGAACCTGACGCGCCTGATCGACGAAGGCTGCCGCCAGGCCCAACGGCACCATCAAAACGGATGCGCCCACGGTCACCCAGCCAAGCTGTATGTGACGGCGCACATTTCCTGTCTCGATCCAGAGGATCTGGAAGCTCACGAGCGCGAGCCAGAGGACGTAGACCGCTGCGTGAAGGTTCAAGATGAAGGGGGGCGCCGGCGTTTCACGCAGATAACGCGTGAAGTCCAGACCAAAGCCGACGAGCACCGCCGCCCAGACGATTCCGATCCAGACGCCGTAGATCGTGCGATCGCTCGCCGCAGACCAGGGCGCCGCCGCCGTACGTGTGCTTGCGGTCAGTCGTACCATGAGGGCGATTTTCGCACCGTGCGAAAGAACTCCATGCTGTGACCGATCCACAGCTGCGCTCCGGTCCTTCGCAGCAGTTCCTCGATCTTCTTGCGCGATTCAACCGTACCCGTGGTTTTTTCCTCGTCTGGCATCCGGCCCAGCGCGTGTTCTTCCGGATAGTGGTATAGATCACCCGAGAGCACAACGGGCCCGGTGTTCTTCAATCGCACCAGCAACGAGCAGTGTCCCTCGGTATGCCCGGGCGTTGCGAGTACGACGACGGTACCGTCACCAAAGACGTCGTAGTCGCCGCTGAGGACTCTTGTCTTGCTCCTTTCCAATGCCGAATACTGGTTGAACCATGCCTGAGCGCGCGCTTCCGCTGCGAACATGTGATCACGATCGCCCTGATAGACAAGCCACGTTGAGCCGGCGAAATCGCCCGCGTTGCCGATATGGTCCCAGTGGTAGTGCGACAGCACGAGATAATCGATATTGGCGGGCGTGACACCGATGTCGGCGAGCTGTCCACTCAACGTATTGAATTTGATCTGTCCATACCCGTCGAGCACGTTCTCGTACAGCGGCCGTCCGACCAGTCGATCATTCAAACCGGTGTCGTAGAGCAGCATCCCCTTCGGGTGCATCACGAGATAACACGTGACGCCCATGTTGGTGTCCTTGACCTCATCCCGCGTCAGTCTGTAGTCCTCCGGCTTGTTGTACACGAGGGTTCCACAATCGAACACGTAAAGACGCGTCGTGGTCACCTTGGCCAAAGGCGCGAGCTGCGCGGCGCCGGCGGCTTGCGCGAGCGTTGCGGCGCTCAGCAATGAAGCCGCAAGCAGGCGGATCATCGGGCCAATCGCGGGACGCATATCAGCCGATCAGGCAGGTCGTGCCTCAACGACGCTTACCGCTGATTTGGTCCGAGTCACCTTGCCCAGACGGAACCCGGATTGCTCGAACAGCGTCCGATACTCCTCCACGGTACGTTCCATGCCGCCCGGAAAGGCGAGCATCATCATATCCGCATCCTTGCCGAGTGACGCCTGGTTGGCAGCGGGCACGTCGAATTCGACGAGCAGGAGCCTGCCTGTCGCGGGAATTACCTTGCGGCAATTAGCCAGAATTTGGACAGATTGCTCGTCCGTCCAATCGTGGATGATGTGCCTCATGAGGTAGGCGTCGGCTCCGGTCGGGACGGATTCGAAGAAACTACCTTCGATCACTGAGCAACGCTGATCGAGCCCGAGTGCCCGCATGTTGGAGCGCGCACGACTGACGACGTGACCCAGATCGAAAAGAATGCCGCGCATCTGTGGGTAGCGTTGCAAGACTGCCGAGAGGAGCGAGCCATTGCCCCCGCCGATGTCGGCCAGAGTTCTGACGTCACTGAAGTCGTACGCCTCCAGCATCGCACCCGTCTCGTGCCCATGGAACGCGGTCATTCCAGCATCAAACAGGGGGCCGAGTTCCGGATGCCGCCCAATGTGGTCGAACAGTGGCTCTCCATACACCTTGAGACAGCCGGATTCGCCAGTCCTGACCGAATGATCGAGTCCGTCCCATGCTGCCCACAGGCGATGAAACATCTGCGTGGCGGGACGGAACGTACTCTCGGCATCGCTCCTTAGGGCCGCCGAAAGCGGCGTATGCTCGAATTCGTGGTCATCCGTCTCTCGAAAGATCCCGTGACTGGCTGTGAACCGCAGCAGACGGTACAGCGATCGTTCATGGGTTCCCGTGAGGCGGGCGAGCGTCTTGATTGATTGCGGGGTCCCGGTCTGAATGTGGTCGGAAACCCCGAGCTCGCCGATCGTGCAAATGGCACGGCTCAGCGCCGCAGCAGCGATCATCCGAGTGAGTTGTTCGGTTTCTGCCAATGCCATTGGATTTCCCCCGGCTCCGATTCTACCCAATGAATCCCGTGACAAGCGCAATGGTCGCCTGCGGATTCTCCTCCATGATCCAATGACCCGAGTCGGGAATGATGCCTCCCGTCACGTCGCTGGCGACGAACCGCAGTTCATCGGCCATGCCGGGGCCGAAGGATTTCTCCGCGCCAACCGCGAGTACCGGCATCGGAAGCTTTCCCCTCGAAGCCAGCAGAGCCTTGTTGTCGGTGGCATCTTGCGTGAAGGCACCGAATTGCTCGAAGGCGTCATGCATGCCATGGGGTCTTGCGTACAGCTCGGCGTAGTGCTGCCGGGTCTGCTCGTCGATTCGCTCTGGATGTGCCGAGAGCTCGTTGTAGAACCGGTCCAGGTAGATCCGCTCGCGACCCTGTACCAGGCGCTCCACGTCCGGTCCTCTGAAGTTGAAGTGCCACAGAAGCGGACTACGTACGATGCTGTCCCAGTTGCCAACGCCCGGCAGCGGCGCGTCGATCACCGCCCAGCGGGTAATGCGGCTCGGAAACTGCACCGCCAGTGCGTAGCCCACCATATTGCCGATGTCGTGCGTTATCAGCGCCGCCCCGTCGGCTTTGAGCGTGTCTAAAACCCCCGCGATGTCGAGGGCCTGATTCTTCTTGGTGTACCCCACGTCCGGGTGAGCGGACAACCCCATCCCCCTGAGATCAGGCACGATGACCGTGTGCTGCTTGACGAGCACGGCGGCAAGGGGCGCCCACATGTCTCCAGTGTCCCCGAAGCCGTGTAGCAAAACTACGGCCGGCCCTTTGCCGCCAACGCGTACGTAAAGACTGGTGCCATTGGTCTGCACCATGCGTGTCTCAAAGCCCGGCGGATAGGGCACGATTGCCGCAAGGATCACACTCGGGACTAGTGCCAGCAGCCCGAACGCAACGAGGCGGATTCGCATGAGACCTCCAGAGGATCGTTATCTGAATTTCCGCCACTATAGGCTGCGCTGCCTGGTTTGGGCACAATGACCACCCTTTTTCCGAAAGGCCGACCGACATGACACGGGCCGCAACGGGAGCCATCGTACTGTTCCTGGCTGCGATCTCAGGCGCACGGGCGCAAACAGAGTCCGATGAGGAGGCGGTTCAAGGCCTGCCAAAAGCCTTCCACGGGACGAAGGCCGACGTGCTCCAGGTCGCCGCCATGCCGATGCCCGACCAAGTCGGTCCCCAGCCCTCCCGTGACGAGTTTTTCAATGGATAAATTGCGCCCTTACATACTGATCGGCTTTCTTCTGAGTGCCAATGCAACAGTGATTGCGCAGGACTCGAAATCTTCGGCGCCGCCACAGCTCGCCATCGTCGGCGCCAAAATGTATCCGTCGCCCCGCGCGGCCCCTGTTGAGGACAGCGTCGTCATAGTGAGGGACGGTCGCATCGTCCGCGTGGGATCCCGCTCCAACACGCCTGTTCCCCCAGGGGCTCGCGTGATTGACGCCCACGGTGCCGTACTGACCGCCGGATTCTGGAACAGCCATATCCATCTGATGACCCCGGACCTGCTGCATGCCGCTACGACGAACGCAGACACCTTGACGCGCAGCGTGCAGGCCATGCTGACCCGCTGGGGCTTCACCGCTGTGTTCGATCTGGCGTCCTCGACCGAGAACGCGCTAACCCTACGTCGGCGCGTGAACTCGGGTGAGATCGCGGGTCCCATGATTCTGACCGTCGGAGATCCCTTCTTCCCTAAGGACGGCACGCCGATCTATGTGCGCGACTTTCTCAAAACGAGCGGTTGGCCGGACGAAGAGGTTTCAACGCCAGCGGAAGCCGCAGCCCGCGCAGCACGGCAACTCGATCAGGGCGCAGATGGAGTGAAGATCTTCGCCGGCGCCATCGTGGGAGGCACAATTGGCGTTCTGCCCATGCGGATCGACATCGCCAAAGCCGTAGTCGCGCAAGCACATCAGCGCGGCAAACCTGCTTTCGCTCATCCCTCCAACCTCGCGGGACTGAATGTGGCGATCGAATCTGGCGTCGATGTCCTGGCTCACACGACGGCCATGGATGGTGGCGACGCTCCCACAGCCTGGTCAAACCAGCTGATCGCCAGGATGCGCGCGCATAAGATGGCTTTGATTCCAACCATGACCCTTTTCGAAGTCGAGGCGCGAAAATCCGGGGAAAGGCCCGACGATCTTGAGCGCGTCATCACAATGATTACGGCGGAGGTGAAAAGCTACGCCGCCGCGGGAGGCCAGATTCTCTTCGGGACGGACGTTGGTTACACCGACGCGTTCGACACGACCGAAGAATATCGCCTCATGTCAAATGCACTCGATTGGAGGCAAATTCTAGACTCTCTCACCACTGCTCCGGCCGGGCGGTTTGGTTTTTCCGCCCACAAAGGACGGATCGCGAACGGCATGGATGCGGATCTGGTGTTGCTCAACGCGGACCCGGCAAGAGACCCGACGGCATTTGCCCGTGTGCGAGACACGATCAAGGGAGGACGGGTCATATGGGGCGAGGACGGAAGTTGAAATAGCCCAAGTGGGGGAAACGGGTCATATGCTGGAAACCCTTGGAGAGATACCGGCCTACGCGGCCCAGAAGTACGGTGACCGCATCGCGCTCGTGACGGGTGCGCGTGAGCTCACCTTTCGAGACATCGATGACCTCTCGGGAAGGCTCGCAGCCAGTCTCGTCAAGCGGGGCGTTACGCCGGGCGACCGTGTCACGCTGTACGCACCGAATTCGTGGGAGTGGATCGTCAGCTATTACGGGACTTTGCGAGCGGGGGCGATCGTAAACCCCGTAAATGTCATGCTGACCCCTTCGGAGGTCGCCTACGTCACGAAGGACTGCGGCGCGACGGCACTGATTGGGTCGCCCGAGAAAGTAGAGCCGGTGCTTGCGGCCGGCGTCTCAGGACTGACCGCCATTGCGTTCGGCTCGCAGACGATCGCCGGCACCGTCCCGTTTGACGAGCTCGTCGCAAAGCCGGTGCCGTTCGAGACCGTGCGAGTCAAAGCGACGGCGACTTCGACGATCGGTTACACGTCAGGCACCACCGGCCATCCCAAGGGCGCGATGCAGTCGCATCGCGCGGTCGTGACCAACGTTGCGATGACCGCCCAGATGCATCTCAAGAGCGAACACGACGTGATCTGTACGGCACTTCCATGCCCACATGTCTACGGGAATGTCGTGTTTCAGAGCGCGTTGATGTATGGGGTCAAGCTCGTTCTGCACGCGCGCTTCGACGCCTCAGACATGCTGACTTCACTCGAGGCACATCGCGCCACCATGTTCGAGGGTGTGCCCACGATGTACATGTACATGCTCGCGCATCCGGATCTGAGCAAGCGCGATCTATCATCACTGACGCGCTGTACGGTCGGCGGACAAACCATGTCGGTCGCGAAAATGAAGGAGGTGGAAGAGCGATTCGGCTGTCCGCTGATCGAACTGTGGGGCATGACAGAGATTGCAGGCCTGGGCACGACCTTTCCTGTCTACGGTCCGCGCAAGCTTGGGTCCATCGGTGTCGCGCTGCCGTTCTGCGAAGCGCGCATCGCCGACACGCTCGACGTCGGCAGGACCATGCCGCGCGGCGAAGTGGGCGAGCTGATGATACGTGGTCCCATCATCATGCAAGGCTACTGGCGCAACGACAAGGCGACGCGTGAGACGATCGAGCCGGATGGCTGGCTGCATACCGGCGATCTCGCGAGCATGGACGAAGACGGTGCGGTGTTTATGGTCGACCGAAAGAAGGACATGATCAACAGCGCAGGATTCAAGGTGTTTCCGGCTGAGATCGAGCGCGTCGTTGCCGCGCACCCAAGTGTCGCTCTGGTTGCAGTCGGCGGCGCGCCGGACGAATTGAAAGGCGAGGTGGCGATCGCCTACGTTGTACTGAAACCCGGCGCGGCGGAAGATGTGGAGGGCATTCTTGCGTTATGCCGACGAGAGCTCGCCGCTTACAAGCAACCGCGCGCGGTGCGCTTCGTGCCCGACCTGCCGAAGACATCGACGGGAAAGATCATGCGTCGGGAGCTTGGAAAGCTCTAGTCAGGAAACTTCAGTTCCAGCATCGCCGCCCGGAAACGCGGTTCATTGCGCAGTGGGTCAAAGAGTGGATCCGTCTTCAGGGACTCGAGCGCCGGGTCGCGCAAGCGCATCGCGGTGTCGAGCGATTCGAGCGCTTTGGTGCGATCGCCCCACTGCGCGTAGATCGTGGCGTACTGATAAGCACCAGAATCTCCCGATCGTGCCTTGATCTTCGCGAGTTCGCCTTCGGCATCGGAGTGCCGTCCCAGCTTGTGGTACACGATCGCCAGACACTGGGGGCTGTACAAGTCATCTCGCTTCGTCTCGCACGAGGTGCGCGCGCCTTTTAGGTCCCCGAGTCCGTAGAAGGCGAGGCCGCGGTCCGCATAGGGCTCCGTATAGTCAGGATTGAGGCTGATGGCCTCTGCATAAGCATTCGCCGCTTCCGCGTAGTGCCGAGCGGCATAGAGTGCTCCGCTGAGTACGAGGTGGCTGTTGCGAGCGATCGGGTCCAGTACGACCGCGCGGCGTGCGGCGGCTATGCCGGCATCGAAGTGCCCCATGTAGGCGGCAAAACTTCCGCTGAAGCGCAGTACCTCCGCGTTGCCCGGGGCGAGCGCGAGTGCGCGCTCGTATTCCACACGCGCCTGCGCAAAGTCGAGAGTGGCATTCTCGAAGATACTTCCAAGTGCCAGGTGCGCCGATGGCAGTTCTGGGGCGAGTTCGATCGCGCGGCGCGCGTCACTTTCAGCCTGTTCAAAGTTTTCGCGAATCGCAGCTCCGGTCGCAACGGCTTCGGCATAGCCCGAGAGAGCGTACGAGCGTCCGACGAACGCGAGCGCGAAGTTCGGATCCAGCCGGATCGCCTCCGTGAACTCGGCAATCACGGGAGGGATATCCTTCGCATCGTCATGTCTTGATTGACGCAACTTTGACGCCCGCAGATATGCATCGAAGGCGGCGGCATTGCGCGTGCCGCCAAGCTCGATCTTCTCGGAGACATCGCCGAGGAGCGTGATCTTGAGTGCCTGGGCGACGGCGGTCGCAATCTCGCTCTGAAGTTCCAATACGTCCCCCAGGCTCCGGTCATAGCTCTTGGACCACAGGTGAAACCCAGTGACCGCGTTTATGAGCTGCGCGGTGATCCGGATCGTGTTTCCCGAGCGGCGCACGCTGCCTTCCAGGACGGCCGCGACGTTGAGCGTACGGGCGATCGTGCCCAGGTCGGTGTCCTTGCCCTTGAAGGAGAACGCCGAGGTACGGGCCGCGACCTGCAGCTCATTGATTGCGGCCAGGGAATTGAGGAGTTCCTCCGTGAGGCCGTCGGAGAAGTACTCCTGCCCCTTATCACCGCTCATGTTCACGAACGGCAGCACCGCGACCGAATGCGGCGGCGGCGTGAAGGCAGCGGTCGCGACAGTCTTCGGGATCCAGGGCCTCTCGATGGCGAGATAAGCCGCTGCCATGACCACCACCGCGGCAGCCACGGACAGCACGCGCTTCGACCATGCTGATGCGGGCGCCCGTGCCCCGACTGCCGGTACAGACCCCGACGCTGCTCCCGTACGGGCCGCCGCTAATGTCTCACCGGTCTCGCCCGCCAACAGACGACGTACACGCTCCACAAAAACGGGAGGCGTGTCGCCCGCAGGCAGACGCGTCCATTGCACCTCCCGAAACCGCTCCGGAACCCGTTCATCATCATCGCGGGTGTCATCGATCACGACGGGCAACAGGAAGGCCAGGTTGGCATCCATGAGGTAACAGCGATCAATCGCCAGCTTCCACTCCAGACGGAAGTAGCCCTCCCGCCGATCGTGCGTGGTACGCGAGATAATCGGAAGGAATAGAGCGCAGGTCTTGATCTGCTTGCGGATCGACTGATCCCACGCGTCGCCCCCTCGCAGCTCGCTCTGGTCGAACCAAACCTCAATCCCAGCGGCGCGCAGGGCATCGCAGATACGCTTGGCCGCCTCGGCATCCTGGGAGGCGTAGCTCAGAAATACGGCCCCGGCCGCTGGGCTCCGGCGGGTTGGCGACACCCCCTGCATCCTTCCTCTCTTGATCTTGCGTGGGCTGAGCGAGAATGCCCTGAGGGGCCGGCTTCGAGCAAAGGAAATTAAATGCCGACATTGCGAGTGGTCATCGAAATCATCGGTTGGGCGGCCGCAGCGATGATGCTATCGGCCTACTTACTGCTGACCTCGGGTCGGTTGCGTTCGCTCTCCCCGGCCTATCAGTGGCTCAACGTGCTGTCGGGGGCTGGCTTCATCGTGAACAGCGGATGGAACGGCGCCTATCCATCCGCAACGCTTAACTTTATTTGGATGGCGATCGGGATCTATGGGCTCGTGCGAGGAGCGCGTGTGCAGCCAGGCTCATCGGGTTAATGCTCCAGAATATCCAGGACCTTCTCGCACGGCTGGCCTCCGTTAAGTCTAGACTGCAGATCGGGCTTGAGAAACTCAGCCGTCGCGATCGAGTACTGCCATGCGCACGCTCAGCTTGAACTACAGAATGCTGTTCGCATTTCTGCTGACGATTGGCGGGGCCGGTGCGGCGCTCGCCGCCTCTGCCGCACTCGACGCGCTCACGTCCCAGGAGGCGGCCGGCGGCTTGCGGGGTGCGCTTTCCAAGGGGATCGATGTTGCGGTCGCACAGCTTGGCGCCAACAACGGGTTTCTCAACGACCCCAAGGTCGCGATCCCCCTGCCGCCGGCGCTCGAGAAGGCCGACCGTGCGTTGCGTTTGGTCGGCATGGGAGGTCAGGCCGATGAGCTTAGGGTCACCATGAATCACGCCGCCGAGCAAGCGATGGCGCAAGCAAAGCCGATATTCAAGCAGGCCCTGCAACACATGTCGCTCGCAGATGCCAAGAGCATCCTCACCGGTGGCGACGGTGCCGCCACCAACTACTTCCGTCGTTCGACCAGCGTGCAGCTGGGCGCGAAATTCAAGCCGGTGGTTGCCGCACAAACCGCCAAACTGGGGCTCGCCGCTAAATACAACGAATACGCAGGCAAGGCATCAGAACTTGGCCTGCTGTCGGCCGAGGATGCGAATCTTAATGAATACGTCACCGCGAAGGCGCTCGATGGCCTGTTCAGCCGCATCGCCGAGGAAGAGCACCAGATCCGCGCCAACCCCATGGGTCAGGCGAGCTCGCTCGTGAAGAAGGTATTCGGCGCACTGTAGGCGAACAGGCGGTAGCGCTCGACATTGAGTCCGGAGACCGTGAGGACGTGATGCAAGCCGTTGTCCCCAGTGGGGTAGTTGCGGAGATCGGACCGCCGAGCGCTTTACCGACCTCGTCCGCGGTCAGCAGCTTGCACGGTTCCACGCCGAGTGCTGCCTGGGCATGAGCGCACATGCAGCCGAGCAAAGCGAACGCTGGCCATCGACGCGCTGAGCTTTTCATAGTGACGTTCTCCTATTGGTTCCTGAATCGCGCGATCGACATCCTTATCCATTTGGACGCATCAAATTATACGACTTGCCAAACTCCATTTAGCGTAGGTGAATCTGGTGCCCAAATGATCTAGATCTCAGCACGCTCGCGGCAAGAATGTTTATTTTCCTCGCCCGCCGCACACGCGCGCGTTAGCGCGCATACTCCGCGCCCTCAGCCGGCATACGAGCTGAGTTGGTCGGCGAATTCTCGCTGGCTATACGTCGAGGCTTAATTTATGGATCAATCAAACAACGTTCGTGCTGGCGAGGCCGCCAGGAACACTAATACGGCGCCCACGAAGACCATCGTCGAAACGGTGGCCGACGCGGGCCATCTCGCGATCTTCGCTGCAGCAATCAAGGCGGCGGGTCTGACTGCTGAGTTGGCCGCCAAGGGGCCGTTCACCGTTTTCGCACCTACCGATGAGGCATTCAAGATGCTTCCGGCGGGAGCGTACGACAGCCTGCTCAAGGACGCGGGCAAGCTTAAAGCGGTTCTCAACTACCACATCGTCTCGGGCTATTTGATGGCCAGAGATCTGAAGTCGGGAGAACTGGCAACGGCGCAGGGCACTCCACTGACGGCAGTGGTGTCCTCATCAGACGTACGAGTTAACGGGGCTCGCGTCACCAAGGCGGATATCGTTGCCACGAACGGCATCGTGCACGCCATCGACACCGTGATTCTGCCCAAGAACTGGCAGTTGCTGGCAGCCGCGGCCTGACGCTCGCCTTCTCGCACAACAGTTGTGTGCATTGGAAGGCCCCGCTCGCGGGGCCTTCTCTTTTTGAGCCTCTGCTGACACAGTCATGGGACGACCATCAGATGGCGCCCGCACGCTTCGCAGTCTTTGTTAGGATCTGTACCGCTTCTGTCACTCAGGTCTCGCTCGTAACCGATGAGCCCTCTGCCACCTTCGGGTGACCAACATGGCGCCGTACTTTCAGCGGCCGAGGCGCGTGCTGCCGGCCTCTCCCGCCCCTTCTACGTAGTTGCGCTACTCGCGCTCGTGCTGGGCATCAACTATATCGATCGCGGTGCGATGCCGACGGCCGCGCTGCAGATGCGGCACGACCTCGGACTCACCGCTCAGGACTACGGGATCCTGTTCTCCGCGTTTTGGTACATGTACGCCTGGGTGCAGATTCCGGTCGGCTGGCTCGCGGAGCGTTATGGCGCGCACTGGGTGCTTGCGGGAGGTCTCGTGATCTGGTCAGCCGCAACCATACTCATGGGCGCAGTTGGCGGATTTGCGTCGCTACTGCTAGTGCGACTGTTGCTCGGCCTCGGCGAGAGCGTCGGATTCCCGGCCGTGTCGAAGCTTCTTGCCTGCGTGGTGCCCTTTGCAAGCCTTGGCAAGGCGAACGGCATCATCAGTCTCGGCTATCTGATGGCACCCGGCATTGGCATCTGGCTCGCGGGAATCCTCATCGACTCGGTCGGCTGGCGCGAAATGTTCTTTCTCCTCGGTGTCGGTTCGCTCTTGTGGCTCGTGCCGTGGTCACGCGTGAAGCTGCCCAGGCTCGCCACGGCGCGCGCGGACGCCTCGACGCCGAGCTGGACGATGGTGCTCTCGCAGCGCGGGCTGTGGGGCACGAGCCTGGGACTCTTTTCCAGCAATTATCTTTGGTACTTCATGCTGGGCTGGCTGCCGAGCTATCTCGAGGAGGAGCATGGCTTCTCGATGCACCAGATGGAAAGGGTCGGCACCGCCGGCTACCTCGTCAACGGCGTAACGGCGCTCCTCACCGGTTTTCTGGTCGACCGCTACGTCCGCCGGGGCCGGTCGGCAAACTTCGCTTGGAAGCTGATCATGGGGTTAGCGCACGGTGGATCGGTGGTGTTCATGCTGATCATGGCGTGGGGGTCACAATCGGCCGCGGTCGCTGCGATGTTTGGCTTCCAGGTCATGATGGGTGCCTCTTCAGCGGGTTGTTACGTGATGGGGCAGATCCTTGCTGGACCCAAGGCCTCGGGCCGCTGGGTTGGAATCCAGAATTCCGTCGGCAATATCCCGGGTATGATCTCGCCGGCGCTCACCGGCTTCATCGTCCAGCGCACGGGACACTACGAGCTGGCGTTCGTTGTCGCGGCCGTCATGAGTACGCTAGGCATCGTCGGCTGGGTCATGATGGTGCCGAGGTTAGAGCCACTCAGGTGGCGCAGTGCGGACGGAGCCACAGGCTGACCCCGCACGAGTGAGGGGTTACTTCCTCCATACGAAGCCGTGGTTGAGACCGGCCGAATCAACGTACCATCCGGCCACCTCGCCTGCGGTGTTATTGGTCGATGTACGAGTTCCTTGAAACGCGCCGGCGCCCGCATTGGGCGCGTCAAAGGTCTTCACTTCTCCGGAGGGCCAGCGCGAAAGGCCATGGAATGCAAAATTGGCGTCGAGATAGTCGCCAGCCGTCACGCCCAGCGCATTGATTGAGTAGAAGATCGTCCCCGGACCTGGCGACGGAAACTGAAAGTTCGCGCTGAACGTTCCATTCGGATGGCGGACGAAGCCGTAATACGAATTATCGGTAGCGAGAAGGTAGCCCGCGATTTCGCCTCTGTCGGAGATGCTCGTTACGCCGTTACCGCCCGTGCCGGCGTTGGGGGCTTCGAAGGTGACAAATGTACCGTTTCGCATACGCGCGAACCCGTGTAGCACCTGATTCGCATCGACATAAGCGCCGGTAGCGGTTCCTTCCCGATTGAGGCAAGTTTCCTCGCAGACCATCGTGTAGACGGACCCCGGTGGGTCAAATTCCGTAATCTCACCCCACGGTGACCGCACAAACCCGTGCTGGCCGCCAGCGTCATCAATGTAGACGCCTGCGGTCTCTCCCTCAACGTTAATGCTATAGGCGAGTGTTCCTGCGCCCGCGACGGTCCCGGCCCCCGCAGCGTCGAAGCTTACGATTGAGCCGTCGGGGTAGCGTATGAATCCGTGGAACACATTGTTCGAATCCTCGTACTGTCCGGCGATCACGCCGAAGGCATTGATGCTGTAGGGAACGGTTCCCTGATTAAGATAGGACCCGAGTCCGGCGCCAGGCGCATCGAATGAGATGATGTGGGCGTCGCGCTTGCGGATGAATCCGTGCGGAACGACGAACTCGTCGGTGTAAGACCCGACGACGGTGCCTTCATCGTTGTTTGCGTAGGCTATCGTGCCGCACTGTGTCGCGCAGATCGCAGAAACGGTCGTGGCCGCCCCCGGGGCATCAAACTGGACGAGCTCGCCGCTGAGGGCCGCGGCGTCGCAGGGGATCGCAAGGACAGTGGACCCGCCAACAATTACGGCGGTCGTCATGTGTCGCAGCCTCATGGTCGTCCTTCCTCTGTAACTTCGCGGTCGTTCTTTTGTGCCCTTTCAACCGCAATCGTTGCGTAGCTCGTTTGGCGCGCCGGCTGGCGGCGGGCTAGACGTGTTGTCGATGCAAGGGATGGCACTCAGATATTCGTATAGAGCCTCGATATCACGGTCTGACATATCCTGCATGTTTGGCCAGGGCATGATCTGGAGCAGATTTCCGTCGACGGGAGGCGGGATGCAGTTTGCCGGCGCGGGAGTAGGCAACGCCGATTTACAGGTTGGGTGGATGTGATCCAGATCGTGCCCGGTCCGCAAGATTTCCTTGAATTGAGCGAGGGTGTGGCCTCCTTCGGCCCGACCGGTTTTGTCCGGCGTCAAGTTGCGGGTGATGATGTCCGGACCAACATAGCTCCCATATTCTTTTGGGGGATAGATACCCGGTATGGGGGGAACGGCCGGGCCGAAATCCGTGCCTCCAGCCAGATAGGTCACTGCGTCGGTTTTCTTCTTCTGGCCAAAGTACGGGTTGGAACCTTTAGCGAAATTGAAGTTTGGCGGCCCGCCGGAGGTGTGGCAAAAGTTGCAATCGCTCACGGCGTTGACCCAATAGCTGCCCAGCCCCACAAGGCTCGGGTCTTTCCCTTCCAGGTTCAGCGGAACCGGCGATATTTCGAAACCTATGCGAATGCGCCTGGCTTCGTCGTCTCTCTCTGCGTATTCCTGCGCTCTCAACATTCCCGCGAGAACAATAGTGCTCAGGCCCAGGAACCCCACGGATATTTTGACGAGTGTGTGTGACTTCACGGGTCGTCTCCTTTGATTGGTTGGGAAAGCATCCCTGGCCATTCAAGCGTTGATCATTCCCTTCTTTGACAACGAGTCCCCGAGCGAGGAATTGGACACCCCTCAATCGGGATGACGGCTGTCCTACAAGCTTTGGTTGCCAAATTCGAGCTGGGGGACTCTTATACGAAGATAGGGAGAAACCCTCATGCGTCGGCACTGCCTTGGCTAACCCAAGACCATCGCTGGTCGAGCGGCTGTTCGCCGAGCACCGCGGGGCCCTGCAGACGTTCTTCCGGCGTCGGATTCGCAGCAAGGCCGATGCCCCGGACCTCGCGCAGGAAGTCTATGTACGGATGCTGCGCATTAGCGACCAGGAAGCGATCCGCAATCCCGTGCTCTATCTCTACACCGTAGCCAACAATCTTGTGAAGGAGCATGCGGTGCTCGAGCGTCGGCAGGCGAGCAGCATCGACCTCGAAGAAGCCCCTCCGACGGAGCAGCTAGAGACGCTGCCCGCCTTCGACGGAGACCTCGATGCGACGCAACGGGTCGCGCGCCTTGGGGTCGTGCTGCAGCAGCTGCGCCCGAAATGCCGCGCCGCGGTGGTCCTGCGCTTCACGCACGAGCTCACTTACCGGGAGATCGCGATCCACCTCGGGGTGTCCCCGCAGATGGCGAAGAAGTACGTGGCACAGGCGCTCGGTCATTGTCGACGTCGCATGGTGCGGCTGGGTTGAATCCATGACCTCCAACGACGAGAAGGTCCGTAACGCGATTGCCGAACAGGCCGCCGACTGGCTCGTGGCGAGCGACGACGATTCGCTCGACGCGCGGGATTCCGCCGCCCTCACCGCCTGGCTGAAGGGCTCTCCCGTGCACGTTGAGGAGTTTCTGGGCGTATCTGTGATCGCGCGCGATCTGCGCGACGCCCGCACCGATCCTGAGTATTCCATCGAGACCGTTCTCGCGGATGCACGGGCCGACGACGATGCCGCAGTCCAAGCGCTTTGGCCACGCCTTATCGCACCGGTCAGAGGGCGACTCTCACGAGGTTGGCTGACCGCTGCCGTAACGGCGGCCGGGCTCGGTGCGCTGAGTCTTGGCTTGTTTACGTGGTGGAATCTCAGGCCCACAGCGCCCGCATCGGCACCAGTGAGCTCTACCACGCAGCATTTCGAGACAGGGCACGGCGAATTCCTGGACCGCCGCCTTGCGGACGGTTCTGTGCTGCACCTCAATACCGACAGTGCGGCTACGGTCCGCTTCGGTAAGACCGAGCGGCTCGCGACACTCACTGCCGGGCAGGCGGGGTTCGAGGTCGCCCATGATGCCGCACGAGCATTTCGGGTGTTGGCCGGATCGGCCGAGGTCGTCGCGGTCGGAACTGAATTCGATGTGCGCCTGCAGGAAGACTCGACCGTTGTCACCGTGGTCGAGGGACGGGTTGCGGTCGGGTTGTCTGCGGCGTTGCGAGAGCCCGCCACCAACTCGCGCGAGAACCAGCTACGACGGCTTGTGCAGGTGAGCGCCGACCAGCAGATTCGGGTGGCCGCAGATGAGTGGCCGGCCACACCCGTCGCTGTTGAGGCGGAGCACTTCACGGCATGGCTGCATCGCGAGGTGGTGTTTGACCACGAACCGCTGGAGCGTGTCGCGACTGAGTTCAATCGCTACGCGCCGAAGCCGATCGACGTCGTCACGCCCGCATTACGCAGTTTGCGAATCAGTGGGGCTTTTGCGACCGACGACACCGACACGTTCATTGCCTTCCTGCGCACGCTCAAAGGGGTGCGCGTCGAAGTGACTGCGACAGTGATTCGCGTGTACCAGGACTAGGGGTTTGGTGAGCCGGACCCTACGGTGAACAGCCGCCTACGCTAAGCTGGAAGTCAGGGCGTACGCAGATACCTGAGTGGGATGTGCATGGGGGTCGGTTCGCGTCGCCGTTCAGCCGACATCGCGACGGTCGTGTCGAGGGTGCTGCGTGGGCTCTCGATTTGCGCGCCCGTCGCAGTTCTTGGTCCGTCACCAGCGTTAGCCGTGTCCTATGAACCCGTGGCGCTCGCCGCCGACATTCCCGCGCAGCCTCTCGCCCAGGCCCTCGCCGCGTTCCGCCGTCAAACCGGGCTACAGCTCATCTACGTCTCCAGTGTAATCAGCAATCAGAAATCCCAGGCGGTGGCTGCGGGATTGAGTGCCGATGAAGCGCTCGCTCGCATGCTCCAAGGCACCGGATTGCGCTTCGAGCACCTCACAGCCCGCGGCATCCGCATCTTTGCCGGCGTGGCGACGCCGCTGGCGACGCTGCGGGTCTTCACGCCAGAGCCGCGCGACGAGGTGATTATCACTGCCAATCGCCGCGAGGAGAGCCTCCAGGACGTACCGATTACGATTCAGGTCGTTACGGGCGATGAGCTGAAACAGCTCAACGTGGCCACTACAACTGACCTGCTGAAATACACGCCCAACGTTACTTACAGCGGTAACGGTCCGGGCACGGGTAATGTGTTCATTCGAGGGTTGGGGAGTTATGGCTCCGGGAACCAGACGCAATCGACGACCGCCCCCTTCCCGAACGTTGCGCTCTATCTCGATGAACAGTCGATGCAGTTCCCAGCCCGCAATAACGACGTCTACCTGGTCGACATGGAGCGGGTCGAGGTGCTGGAGGGCCCGCAGGGGACGCTCTTCGGCGGCGGCGCCCAGGCGGGTGCCATTCGTTACATCACGAACAAGCCGAAGCTCAATGCCACCTCCGGCGAGTTCAATGCGGGCTACGGCACCACGGCTGGCGGCGATCAGAACAGTAACCTCAACGGGGTGCTCAATGTAGCGCTGATCGCGGACACGCTGGCCGTCCGCGCGGTGGTTTTCTCTGATCGCCAGGGGGGCTATATCTCGAATGTCGCTGGCACGATTGGCTTTCTGCCCAACTCACCGCAAGTCCTGGCTGGAGTCAATCCGATAGCCAGCAACGGAACTCTGCTGCAAACGAACACCAACCCGGTGGACTACCAAGGAGTCCGGCTCTCCGCGCTCTACAAGATCAACGATGCCTGGGATGTGCTCCTGCAGCAGAACTACCAGGACATGCAGGCCGACGGATATTTCTACACCTATCCGACCGCCCCGGATGGACAGACTCTTCAGCCCTATCAGATCACCGCTTTCACGCCGGCGCGCAATAAGGATCGCTACGAGAGCACGGCCTGGACACTAAACGGCAAGGTCGACGATCTGAGCGTGGTCTATGCCGGCAGCTTCATGGAGCGCCACATCGAGGGACAGCAGGATTATTCCAACTACCTGCGCGGCGGCCTCGGCGCGTACTACGCCTGCATCGGGCCGGGTGCCGGATTCTTTAACCCTGCGAATTTTCCCTCATTGCGCACTCACAAGTTGCAGTGTTACGCGCCGGTGGGCGATTGGCAGGACGCCGTAGCGAACCAGCACACGAGCCACGAGCTGCGCATCAGTACCAATCCGGAATCCAGAGCGCGGGGGCTGGTCGGAATTTATTGGGAAAAATTCGTCATCGATGACCAGATGAACTTCAACTACTTGACCATCCCGCAGTGTGATCCGACCAATCTTGCGTTGGCGCTGGCGGGCGGTTCAGCGTGCCTGTCCGCCGTCGGACCCGTCCCCGGTTCCTTTGCCGGCGATCCGAGCCTGCGTACAGATACGAATACCGCCTTCGGCGAAGACGATCAGCGCGGCTATAAGCAGACGGCGGAGTTCGCTTCGATCGATTTCGACTTGATCCCGAAGGTACTCACATTGACCGGCGGAACGCGCCACTACCGCTACGAGGAGTTCGAGGAAGGGTCGGAGTTCTACAGCGAGACCACGAGCCCGGCCCTCCTAAATCACCCTAATGGGGCCTGCCTTGCCGCAGGGGCCTGCGGCATTCCCATCAACCTGAGCAAGAGCGAAAGCGGCTACCGTAGCCGCGGCAACCTGACCTGGCGCATCACTGCGGACATGATGGCGTACTACACCTTCTCGCAGGGATTCCGGCCGGGCGGCTTCAACCGTGTGCCATCGCTCCCCGGTCAACTGCCCTCAATTGGAGGGGAGGTTCCGTACTCGGCAGCCGAGGGCACCGATCAGTACGAGAAGCCCGTAGGCTATAACTCCGACAACCTGACCAACAACGAGGTCGGCTTCAAGAGTGAATTTCTCGACCACCACATATTGATCAATCTGTCGGCGTATTACATGAGATGGGAGAATATCCAGCGCTTGTTTACCGGCCTGCCATCGACCTTCATTGCCAATGGCTCGAGCTATGACATCCGCGGTTTCGAGGTGCAGTTCGTCGCGCGGATCATCGCAGGGCTCAGCGTCCAGGGATCGAGCTCTGTCAACAGCCTGAGCCAATCGAGCAGCTGCCTGACCTCGGTCGGCGTTGACCCAAACAATCCTAGAACCGCGAATAATCCGACCCCAAAAGGTCAGTGCATCACCCAGATCGACGGTACGCCGTTCCCGAATCCGTTCGGCCAGCTCGGGACCAGCCCGCCGTTCTCGCCGCCCTGGCAGTTCGAGCTGCGGGCGCGCTATGACTGGGCGGCAGCCGACTACAAGCCGTTTGCCTGGATCGGCGCAAATCACATTGCGTCGATGAGCAACGAACCGGCGAATTTCCCGAATGGCAACGCCGCAAATGAGAGCCCTCCGACCGGATACCCGACCACAACGCTGTTGCGTTACCAGATCCCCGGCTACACCACCTACGATGGTGCTCTCGGCGTTGCGAAGGATAACTGGACGGCACAGATCGTCGGCCACAACCTGAGCAACGCTTACGGACCAACAAACATTTCATCCGGGCAATTCATCAAATCTGAAGTCCCGCTGCGTCCGCGGGTGATCACCTTCCTCGCGGGATATAAATTCTGACTGGAGCGCAGTCGCACGTGATTCGGCAAATCACTTTTGCGATTGAAACGTCGTCCACCAACGAACTGAGCAGGTTTCACGGCTGGACGAAGCACTCGTTGAACGACGGCGATAAAATCGTACACATTCCTGTCCCTGGGATCGCAGAATTGAGCGTCCAAGCACGGTTCACAGAGCGCCTTGAACAGGTTGGTAAGGACACGCTTCAGGATCGCATGACCATCGACGACCCGCTTCGCTTCGCGCACTCGTGGTCGCTCGCGATCCGTTATAAGCGCGTTACTGACGTGGACCGGCTCATCGAGGTGGACTGCTCGGAGAATGAACGCAATCCCGTTGTGGATGGAAAGTTCACAATCACTCCGCCGTGAAGAGTCAGCTCGTGTCGCGCTCGGATCGGGACACGGGACGTGCGGCTGGCCGAGATCAATCTACGCGCTGTTCCTGCGGCGGAGAACCTTGCCCGGATGCGCGCCGGTAACCTTCGCACCTCGGACTACCCAGGTACCGGAAACCATCACATCAGGCATTCCCTGCGGTGGGGCTTGCGGATTCCTGATAGAAGCCTCGTCGCGCACGGTGGCCGGATTGAAAACCACGAGGTCAGCAACAAAGCCCACGGCAATGCGGCCGCGATCGATCAGCCCGAGCTGCCGGGCGGGAAGTTCGGTCATTTTGTGAATCGCGACCGGCAAACTCAACACATGCTCATCGCGCACGTAGTGACCAAGGATGCGTGGGAAGGTTCCAGCGCCGCGCGGGTGACTGTCGTGCAGCTTGGCGTCCGAGCAGAACATGATGGTCGGATAGGCGATCAGCCACCGAACGTCATCCTCGCTCATCGACGCGCCTATCACGAGAGCAGGCTTCCCTGTGTCCTGGGAAGTTTTGATTACCCGCATGTAGGCCACAGTGGGACTTACTCCCCAACTAGCGGCGAGGTCCTGGAGCGTCTTGCCATTGAAGGATGAGTCGGGCGGGTAGTCGGTGAAGGTTAGATGGTCGGCACCTCCATTGTCAGTAATAGCGTTGCCCACTTTGCCCGGATTGAAGTAGTCGCGGTCGGCCACAATCACATCCAGTACCGACTCCCAGTACGTATATGGGTAAACGTCTGCTCGCAGATTCACGCCGTTCCTCTTCGCCTCCGCGAACACTTGTGAAACGCGCGAGGATGCCATGTGCCATACAGGAACGGATCCGAGCTTAATATGTTGAATCTCCACCCGAATCGGAGTTTCCTTACCAATCCGGATGATCTCCGCGAACGAATCGAATACATGGTCGGCCTCGTCACGGACGTGGCTGGTGTAGAACCCACCATGGGCGGCGGCAACTCTTGCGAGCTCTATCACCTCTTCGGTTGTTGCAGAGTGCGCGGGCGCGTATTCCAGACCGGTGGACAACCCGAAAGCACCTGCCTGCATTTCCGTCGCCAGAAGCGTGCTCATCTTTGCGAGCTCGTCGGAGGTGGAAGGACGAAACAGGTCCTTGCCCATCACCCGTATACGCAGCGTACTGTGGCCGACCTGACTCGCGAGATTGATTGCCGCCGGGTGCTTTTGCAGCTCATCCAGAAAGGCGGCAAGCGGGTACTGCGAGAACCCGTCTTGGCCGACGAAGACCGTAGTCACTCCTTGACGAACAACGTTCTCAGCGTTCGGATCGTCGAGAACGCCCCTATCGTTTCTGACGCCACCGTCGGCATGGCTGTGCATATCGATGAAACCCGGCGCAACAGCAAGGCCGTGCTCATCAATTACTTCTTCGCCCGTCCTGGACTGCAATTGCACCCCGACCTGAGCGATGCGGTCATTGTGGATGCGGACGTTACCGGAATACCCGGCCTCGCCCCCGCCGTCGTAGATCATCACGTTCTTCAGCAACGTGTCCGAAGCTGTCGCACTGCCCCAGAGACAGAGAACGAGAACGAACGAAGCGGTGGTTCGCAGCATCCGCGGATTTTCCTCAATCATCGTCGAGCTGGTCGAATTCCTCGACCACCGGCACGCCTGTCAAAGCGGCAAAGGGACGCGAATGCTGCTCCAGACGCGCGCGCGCTTGCGGCTGCGCCAACGCAGCTTCCAGGGCAGCATTCAGTTCGTAGGCGTCCGCATCGTAACCGAGTTCGCGCAGAGCGCCGCAGAAGGCCTCGACGTGTGCGGCACCGGCCTGGTAGACCTCCGGCGCGAACTCAGGATCGATTTCCAGATTCCCCGGTTCCTCGAAGGACTTGCAGCAACCCGACGCGTCGGTCGCATGATAGTTGCGGCAGGTTTGCGGTCGCACTTCATAGATCTCACAGCGATCCTCGCCGAGAAACGGGCACCGCAGATTGAGAGTCGCGCGCTGTTCGGGGTCCAATCCCTGCAGCCGCGCTGCATTCTTCTGAATCTGCTCGATCAGCACAGCCTGCTGCGCCGGCGTCCACGCCCGCTGCACGTAGTCGAGGATCCGAAACACTTCCGCTGCACGCACATCGACGGTGAAGTGGCAGCACCAGCTGCAGCCCGCCCGGCAGGCCAACGTCTGTACGTCGGCCGCCGCGCCAATGCGGGCGTCATGCCGCCGCTGCGAGTCGGCCAATGCGGCCACAGCGCCGCCCACGGCGATGTCCGCCAGCGCCTGGCGCCGCTCGCCGTGCAGGATTTCGCGCACCAGTGCAATGTTCAAGGTGAATTCCATGCAGTCATTCTACGGCCGGGACGGATCCTGAGAGGTACGCGATATACTGGGGGCGTGGACGACGTGCGCGTTCTATCGATCATCCCACCGATGACGCAGCTCAATACGCCCTATCCCTCCACGGCGTATCTGACCGGTTTGATGCGCTCACGCGCCATTGCCGCAGCACAGTCCGATCTGTCGCTCGCGCTGGCGCTCGAGCTGCTCTCGCCGCAGGGCCTGCGCTCGATCCGCGACGCCCTCGGCGCGCTGCCCCAGAGCCGGCAAACGGACGCAACCCGCTCCTTTGCCGAGCAGTTTGCCCACTATCTGACCACCATCGCTCCCACGGTCCGGTTTCTCCAAGGCCGCGACCCCAATCTCGCCTATCGCATTGTCTCCAGACGCTACCTGCCCGAGGGCCCACGCTTTCAAGCGCTGGAGCATTACGTCGCCAATGAACCTGCGGGCGATGTCCTTGATTGGGCATTCGGCTCCCTGGGGGTACAGGATCGAGCCAAACATTTTGCCACTCTGTACCTGAATGATCTTGCCGATGTGGTCCGCGACGCCATCGACTCGCGCTTCGAGTTCGTACGGTACGCCGAATCGTTGGCGGCCAGCCAGCCTCAGTTCGAGCCGCTCTACGCGGCGCTGGCAGCACCGCACAACCTGCTGGACTCGATCCTGCATGATCTGACTCTGACCACGCTTGCACAGCATCGGCCGAACCTGGTGCTGCTCACCGTACCGTTCCCCGGCAACGTTTACGGCGCATTCAGAATTGCGCAGTCGATCAAGCGCACAGATCCGACCGTGACCACGGTACTCGGTGGTGGCTTCTGCAACACCGAGCTGCGTACGCTGCGTGAGCCGCGGGTATTCGAGTTTTTCGACTTCGTTACTCTCGACGCCGGCGAGCGCCCGCTGCTGTCATTGATCGAATATCTCCAAAACCGGCGGCCCCTCGACCGACTGGTGCGCACCTATGCGAGCGATTGCCGCTTCATCAACTGCAGTGAACCGGAAATCGCGCTGGCCGACAGCGGCACGCCGACCTACGACGGACTGCCGCTAGCGGACTACCTGTCACTGCTGGATCTTCTGAATCCCATGCACCGGCTCTGGTCGGACGGCCGCTGGAACAAGCTGACGGTGGCGCACGGCTGCTATTGGAAGAAGTGCAGTTTCTGTGACGTTAATCTTGACTATATCTCCCGCTATGAGCTCGCTGGCACCGAGGTGCTGCTGACGCGCATCGAGTCGCTGATCGGCGAGACGGGTCAGACAGGATTTCACTTCGTCGACGAGGCCGCACCGCCGAAGGCGCTAAAGGTGCTGGCACAGGCACTGCTGCGGCGGAAACTGCAAATTTCATGGTGGGGCAACATTCGCTTCGAGAAATCCTTCGATGCTGGCTTGTGCCGGTTGCTGGCCGACAGCGGTTGCATTGCAGTGACCGGCGGACTGGAGGTCGCCTCCGATCGGCTATTGCAGCTCATGAAAAAGGGCGTGACCGTCGCACAGGTTGCCCGGGTCACTCGCGCTTTTTCCGACGCGGGCATCCTGGTGCACGCCTATCTGATGTATGGCTTTCCGACTCAGACGGCTCAGGACACCGTCGATGCGCTCGAATATGTGCGCCAACTGTTCGCCGCCGGCTGTATCCAGTCGGGGTTCTTCCACCGCTTCACCTGCACCGTGCATTCGCCGGTTGGTCAGCACCCCGAACGCTACGGTGTGACCCTGTCGCCGCCGACAGAAGCTACGTTCGCCAACAATGACATCAACTTCACGGACTCCACCGGGATCGATCACGACCTGTTCGCAGCGGGACTCAAGCGGGCGCTTTATAACTACATGCATGGGGTGGGTCTGGACGTTGACGTGCGAGAGTGGTTCAGTCAGCCACGCACACGGACTGGCGGTGGCCGCCGAGGCAGAGCCGCGGCGTCAGTGATTCCTCGAACCGCGGTACCGCGCGATCTGATCGCGCGCGCCCTGGGTTGACTGCAAGGCGTGCTGATCGCCGTCAACAAGCCTTTCGGAGTCGCCTGCAAGTTCAGTCCCGAGCCAGATCGGCAGACACTTGCCGACTACGTTGACATCAAGAATGTCTACCCAGCCGGTCGCCTCGACACTGACAGCGAGGGCCTGGTGCTGCTCACGGACGATGGGCAGCTACAGGCGCGCATCACCGAGCCGCGTCACAAGCTGGCCAAGACCTATTGGGCACAGGTCGAGGGGGTGCCGTCTGCCGAGGCGATCGGGCATTTGCGCCGCGGTGTCAATCTGGGAGATTTCACGACACGGCCCGCACACGCCCGGCTGATGGACGAGCCCCACGGTCTGTGGCCACGTCAGCCACCGATCCGAACCCGCGCCAAAATTCCGGCCACTTGGCTTGAACTCAGGCTTACCGAAGGCAAGAACCGCCAGGTACGCCGGATGACCGCCCGTGTCGGCTATCCGACGCTGCGACTGATTCGCTCCGCGGTCGGCAAGGTCTGCCTTGACGGGCTCGCACCGGGTGCGTGGCACGAAATTGACCCCTCATCACCTTGGGAAGGGTGAGGCACGTACCTCGGCTGGCTGCCTTTATTGTCCCGGGTGATAGCGACGCTCGACGTGTCCGACGAGATCTTCCGGATAGAAATACACCCGCCGCAATAGTCCGCGGGCGTAGCGAATGGCCTCATCGTTGAAGTGCGCCGAATGGGGATCACCGCTCTCGCCGCCGGCCGTAATGGCGCCCGCGCGTATCTTCGGTCCGAATTCCACCACCGCGACAAAACTGTTGCCGCCGGTACCGTAATAGCGGCGCGTGCCGGGATAGGACTTGGCGCCGAAGGAAGCCAGCGACCCCCAGCGCGATGAGGTGAAGGGCACCGGAATGCTCGGCTCGGCATCGCTGAAGTGTGGCACGACCTCGTCGCTGATCCGCTGAAAGCGATTGATTTCGCCCCAGGGCACGCGCCAAGTGCCGAACTCCCGCATCAGCAGGTCCGAGGCCGCGGCCAGCTTCTGCAGCTTCTGCATCGGGTCGCTGTCCGCCATGTCGTCCCAGGCACTGTGGCTCTCATCCTCGTGCTCGGGGCGCACGAACGCGTCCCACAGGGAGTCCCCCCAGATGACGGCCAGCGAAGTAGCCAACGAGTGATCCGACCAGCGATAGTCCCAGTGCCGTAACAGCTCGATCTGGTCGTACAGCTGCGATGCGCAGCGGGTCCTCGGGCGGCAGCGCGTCGTACGCCTGCATCAGCAAGGGAATCACGCGCGCGAAGTACGGCAGATAGGAATCGAACGCTGCGGATTGGAGCGACTCGAGCGTGAAGTCCTTGCGAGCGGACAGGAGCTGTGTGGCATGCAGGCCGCGTGGATTCTCGCCGGCCGTGTCCATGTAACGCGGAAAGTCCTCGCGCCGCGGGCTGTCGGGGCCCGCGTTCGTATACGGCGCGTCGTTGCTGTTGAATACCCAGCCGCCTGGTGGATTCACGATGCTCGGCAGAGACTCGAGGGTATGCAGTCCCTTCCAGTCGGTGGCGGGATTGGAGCCGTCGACGGGCTTGGTGTAGTCGAACCCATTGTCACGCCGCGGCATGAACTGCGGCAGCAACATCGCAATCTCGCCCTTTGAGTCCGCGAAAACGGTGTTGTTCGAGGAGTTAGCCTGCAGCCGCGCCACTTGCTGGTAAGAGGCGAAGTCGATCGCCTTGGTGCGCAGGAACGACTGCTCGAGCGCAGGAACCGGCTTATTCATCAGCGCGATGCTGATCCACTTGTCGCCTTCCTGGCGGATGATCGGACCGTGGTGGGTCGCGTAGGTCTTGAAGATACTGACGGCCAACGTCCCGCCGTCGGTGCGATAGTGCAGCTGGATCGTCTTCACCTGCACCGGACGCAGCTCGCGGCCATAGCGATAGTAGATCCGATTGCCGCGCTTGACGATCGTCTCGGCAAATTGATCGACATTGTCGACGCCTGTGCTGGTGTGCATCCAACCGATGTGGGGATTGAAGCCCTGATAGATGAAGAACTGGCCCCAGGTCGCCGCGCCATAGGCCTCCAGTCCCTCGTCGCTCGACATGCTCAACTCGGAGCGGAAGAAGAACGTCGTGTGCGGATTGATCAGCAGCAACGCATGGCCATCGCGCGTGTTCGCTGGGGCTATCGCGATTCCGTTCGACCCGGCGCGATCGCGCGACCAAGGAATTTCCGCGGTAGGAGTCCCAGAAGGCTGAGAGCCCACATGATAAAAGGCGGCGAGCGCCCTTAGATTCACCCGCTCGACGTCACCGCCAATGCTGCCTTCGGTAAACGCGAGCGCCATCCACGGCTCGAAGTGATGCAGCACGCTCGGATGCGCCTGAGGGTGGGTAGCGAGAAAGTAATTCAGGCCATCCGCCCAGCCATTCATCAACGCGACCAGCCAGGCGGGGCTGTGCGCGTAGTCAGAGCGCAGTTGCTCGGGATCAACAAACAAGCGCTGGCGCAGATCGGCGCTGAGCGCCTGAGATCCCTCGGCCTCGGCCCTGCGCCCGAGTGCAGTCAGGTAGTTTCTCTCGACTCGGTTGAAGTCATCCTCGGCCTGCGCGTAGATCATGCCAAAGACGGCGTCCGCATCAGTGTGGCCGTGTACGTGGGCGATGCCCCAGTCGTCGCGAGCGATCTCTATCCGAGCAGCTTCCGCCTGCCAGCGTGCCTGCTCGTCTGCCACAGACGGCGCGCCCGCTGCGAGCGCTGCATGCCACGAGACCGCCAGCAGCAGCGCTGGCAGGCCGCGACGCTTACGCGAGTTATGCCGGATCGAGATAAAGTGATTGATGGATCTACTCCCTCGACTGGGATTACGGGGCCGACTTCATTTTCAACCCGAAGTCCGACCCGTCGAGCGCCACATAGACCTCAGAGCGAATGAGCCATCGATCAGCTCGCTTCACCCACTGCGCAGCATATTGGCCTTGAATCACGACCGCGCCGTGAATGTCGCGGACGTGGCCCTTCCAGACGCCCGTCTCAAAAGCGAGCGGCCAAGGCACGCTTACCTCAATGGCTGTGGGAACGCGCTGATAAACGATCACATCCTTCGCCTTCGGGTCGTCCTCTTCGAAGAGCTTGCGGTAATTTTCCTTGCCCGCCACCTGCGCCCCAAGCCCCCTGCATATGGTCACTTCATCCGTCCAGTAGGAGGCAATCGCGTCAACGTCGTGCTGCGCGATCGCAGCATTCTGCTGCAAACGCGCGTGTCTGATGGCGCCAGCCTCATCCACTACGGGCGATGGTCCGGCCTCCGCGACGATGCCGCACAGGATGCTTAGCAGAATCGCGTAGCGAATTCGCATATGGATCAAATGGCTGATGCGTTTCATGGAAGGCCTCGTATCCCGATGCACCTTGCGTCTGCCTGAGTGGCAGAGCAGCCTACCGTCTTTCTGAATTCAGCTCCCGACAATCGAACGAGAAAATCTAGCGGGTTTTCCTCCTACAAGCCGGTGTCACTGACTCGCCCTAGTTCTTTGCGCCGGAGAGAAGCTGGGCGACGGCAGCATCGTGGGCGTAGTCGGCCGCCTCCAACCCCTCCGCATCTTTCTGGTGAAGCCGGGCCCCGTGCGCGATGAGCAGCGAGACCGCATCGGCGGAGCCGTCCAGCGCCGCAAACATGAGCGCGGTGCGCGACCCAAATGTCAGCGGAGGGTGCCGCCCATCGAGTTGGATTGTGAAGAATCCTGGATTGTAATGACCTGGCGTTGCGCGGTTAATGTCCACTCGCGGTTGCGCGAGCAATACATCGAGAGCCTTCGCCTCGCCATGGAAGGCGGCGGCCATCAACGCGGAGACCCCGCGCTCCGAAACGCTGTTCGGGTTTTCGCCGAGCTTGAGCAACTGTGCCAGCGTCGAGGCAGCACCGAAGCGCGCTGCGTACACGACGGCGCCGCATTCGTGCGCGGGCGCCGGATTGCGTGCGAGCAGGGCGGACGCGATATAGTCCCGGCGGTGCGGGAGCGCCCAGTTGATCGGGCCCGGATCGACGCCGTGTGCGCGCAAGTCCGCCGCGTCCTGCGCGGGTACGCCGAGCGTTCCTCCCCGGGCCAACAAGAGGTCGAGCAGTTCGTGATCGTCCGCACCGACCAAGGTCAATGGCGTACTCCCAGGAGTCCCCTTGTTGCCGCAATCCGCGTTGCCATCCGCCCCATGCGCGAGCAGCGCGAGCGACAGCACACGGCGCTCCGGAACTTCGAGCGTGCGACACAGGACCGGGATGTTCCCGATCTTGAAATTCGGGTCCGCACCGGCCTCGATCAACGTTCGGCCCATGGCGAGGTTGTCTCGAGTCATGGCCATCACGACACCGTAGTTCAACGTGGCCTCGGAGAGGTGGTGGCCGGCGAGCAGCACGGCGGCGTAGTCGTCATACCCATTCTCGAGCGCGAAGCCGAGGGGTGAGCGATCGGGAGCGGAGCCATCCGCGGACGCGCCATGCGCGATCAGCATTGCGGCAAGATCGACATCGCCGTCGAAGCGCGGCGTGAGCATGAGATGACTGAGGGCCGTCAGGTCCTCGCTCGGTACGATGTGCGCGTCCGGATCGGCGCCGGCGTCGAGCAGCAAGTGGATCACCGTTAAGTAGCCCGCGACCGAGCGCGGCGGCCTATTGAAGAAGGGCTCAGGCCGATCGCGCGTGTTCAGGTAGCCCTCGAGGCCCATCATCGCGTCTGCGACCGGATGCAACGCGACCGGGTCGCCTGGCTGACTCCGGGCGAGAGCGCCATGGGCCATCAGGACGCGTGCCACGTCGGGCTCGCCAAGCCCGGCGGCGAGGTTGAGCAGGCCACCGAGGCGGTCGGAGCCGGCCGATGGGTCAAGATCCGCGCGCGGCGACTTGAGAAGTCGCTCGAGCTGTTTACTGTCGTCGTCCATCACCGCATAGACGACTTTCTGATACGGCGAAGGCGTCGGCGAGCGGCGATCCTTCCAGTCACGCGGCGCGGCGGCGGGTCCTCCGGAAGCTGTGCTCGCGTGCGACCTCACCCTACGGGTCACGGTCTGGACGTGCGTGACCACGGGCAATGTCGATGGGTGGATGAAACGCACGAAGTCCGCGGTGCCCTCCGGCATCTCCAGGGGCCAATCGCTGATGGAGCACTGCGTGTCTGCAACGACCGCGTGCGTGACGCTCAGTGCCAGAATGCCGAACCACAGAGAGTTGCGCCTCATGGATAGTAAGCTCCGGCAATTCTCCGCTTCGAGGCAAGGACCCAGTCCACAGATGCGCCGCAGGAATGAGCAAATCCAGCCGTCAGCTTGCCAGTAGACGCGCAACATCCCATGCTCGGACGCGATTACTGATGTCGCAGGCGTCGAGGTCGGTTTCAAAACGCTGATCTCGGGCGACGGAGCGCTGGTGCGCGGAAAGGGTCCGGTCCGGACCGGCGTCACTGCCATTCTGCCGCGCGGTAAAACCGACAGCCGCGCTGTGTTTGCGGGCTATTTTGCCGGGAACGGCAATGGCGACATGACCGGCACCCAATTTCTCTACCGGCAATGAGGGCGCTGCTCGGCCACGCACTCCTGCAGCCTGGCGCGCGCTACATTAGGTGGCTGCCGCAGCATCGCTGGTCTCGGCTTGCGTTTGCACGGCGACACCGCTACGCAGCGTTTGCATGACGACGCAACTGTGTTCTGCGGCGGCAAGGAGCATCTTCATCGTGCCTTCATCGACGTGATCCTTTGTTTGCAGCCGCACACTGCAAAGCATGCGCTGGAATCCCACAGGAACCGCGCCTTCTACCCGCAAGCAACCGCGCACGTCGCATTCTGCGGTTACCTTCACTTCAAGGGACTCCAGGCGAATGCCACGATGATCGGCGATCATCCGCAACGTCGAGTCGAAGCAAGCTGCCACTGCCGCGCACAGCAGATCGCCAGGATTCGGGTTGTCGTGAAAACCACCCACGGCCCGGTGAATCCCGAATTGCACGGGTGAATCGGCGCCATTGGCAGGCACAACGACGCCGTGGAACGGATCCCCACCGCACGCGCTTACGGTCTGCGCCCCGTCGCTGATCCAGGCGTCGGCCGGAGTGCTGCGGTAATGCTCGCGCAGCGGATGTTGTCGTTGCTGGACTAGGCTCACTCGGCTCGCGCTCATAGCACCCTCGGTTTCGTATGAATTCGACACTCACAGGGTGACAGGGCACCGCGACATCGTCATGAGGCGACGGCCCTATATCGAAACGAGTTTCCGCAGGAGCGACCGCGACTATTAGGACGCAGGTCCCAGGCTGGGGCCGCTGCGGCTAGCTGTCGCGGCCGAGACCGGCCTTGCGAGCCATCACAATGGCCTGCGAGCGATGCTGCGCACCGAGCTTGGAGAAAACGCTAGTGACGTGATTGCGGACCGTCTTCTCGGCGATGTGTAGGCAGCGTGCAATCTGAGCGTTGGTCTGACCTCGTGCAATCCAGTCTAGAATCTGTCTCTCGCGTGCAGTCAAAGCAGCGAACTCCTCCGGCGTGGAGGTATCGATCTGCTCGTCCGCACCAAGGAACTCATTCAGCTCTTTCTTGAAGTTCAGCCACGCCGGCTCATCGGCACGAAGGATGTGATTCTTCCCCTCGAGCGGCAGGAAGCGAGCATTCGGTATCGCAGCGGCGGGACGTCGGCCCGCCTCGAACGGCACCATGGCATCGCCTCGCACATGGAATACGAGCGTGGGTGCAGTGACCTTCGACGCGTCGCTTCGAATGTCGAATGTGTTGAAGGCATTCCATAGTCGGCAAGCGGTTGGCGCCGACGCGCTGTGCCGCTGCAGTTCACCGATCCACTTGAGCTCGGGTCCGGCGCCTTCTGGCATCAGCAGATTCGCAAACAGTTCGCGAAACGCCCCGATCTTCCTTCCCCAACCGGTTTCGATCATTTGCGAGAACGCCTGTGCCTGCTTTGCCAGCTTCTGGTCCGCGGCGTCCACGAAGGCTCCGTAGAGGTAGCTGTCGTAGAGCACCAGGCGACTGACACGCTCCGGATGGCGTGCCGCATACGCGACGGCGACCGCCCCCCCTGGCACAAGCCGATCAGTGGGAAGCGCCGAAGCTTGAGTGCATCGGCGACCGCCTCGAGGTCCGCCACCATGGCATCGAGCGAAAAATCGGTCACGTCCCGATCGGAAAGGCCCGAGCCTCGCGGGTCGTAACGGACAAGCATTCGACGTTCGACGAGGGCCGCGGACCAATGGCGCCATACCGGATTGTCCCAATCGAGCTCGAGGTGCGTGAACCAGTTGTTGACGCGCATCAGCGGAGGGCCCTCGCCCGCCGTCGCAAAAGCGATCCGTACCTCGTCGCGTGACGTGCAGAAACGTATTCGTTGTTTCACGGCCCCGTGAATCGCCGGGACGATTCGCACTTCGTCCGTCGCTCCAATATGTACGGTCAGGGCGGCTCCCACGAGCCGCCGTCCTTCGCGGTCCTAGCGCACCGGCGCTGTGGGTGCCTGCCCAGCTGGCGCGGATCCCTGCGCTGCCGACGGGGCCTTGGCCGCAACAAGCCTCCGTTCTTGAAAGAGCCAATGTCCGTTGCGCTTGACAAACTTGTCTTCGTAGGTGATGAAGAATGTCAGCCGCCAGCCGAAGCTGGCGCTCGGATCGGGAACCGCGTAGGCGCCCAGGGTTTGCCCCGTCGCGTGATCGCCGTCTATCTCGATCAACGGATCGAAGTAGACGTGATGGCCAGGCTCCGGGAGGTGATTCACGTTGCTCGTCAGGGTCTTGTCGAGCTGCGCCTGAATGGCGGCCCGGCCGCGGGTCGGCTCGCCCCGGCTGCCACCGTAGGTCGCATCCTCGGCGAACAACTGACCGAATGCCGGGAAGTCGCGATGATCGAGCGTCATCCCATACGCCGTCATGAGATCCTCGATCGCCTGGTGGTCCACGAGCTTCTGCAATAGCGCCTTCTCCGAATCCGGCCCAGCGGCCCATGCCGAGGTCGGAGCCACGAGGGCGTACACGCTCGCGGCGAGGACGAGTGTCAGGACAGCTGTCACTTTGAACGGACTATTCATCGGTCTCTCCAGTAAAGGGTTTGATCACGGCCCCGGGGAGGTGCCGGCGGCGGCCACCCTTGATCTCGCCTGCGTCACCCTTTGCAAGAATAGTCCCTTGAGCGTCCAGCCGCACACGCGATCAAACACCGTGGATGGCTGAAGACCGACGCTTGCGGGTCCTTCGGCACGATGTGCACGGGACTTCAACTCCCCTCTTCCGTCTGCCGCGAACCGAAAATCCGTCGTCCTTCTTCGCCCCGGATTATCTTAGCGGCGACTGGCCGGTAGAGTCCGGGCGCTTATGCCTTCTCCCCCACCGGTAACTCCGCGGATTTGAAGCTGACTCCGCACGAATGATCGGGGCAATATCCGCGCGGATTCTTCGCCAGATCCTGGTGATAGTCGGCGCTGAAGGTTTAAATCCCACACAATCCCCTCGATAACACCATCACTGGTCGCCGACCGGTCGACTTTCGGTAGACGTTGACGTCGATCTGGCGGTAGAGCAGGTCGGAATCCTATCAGCTCGATGCAGCGCAGCTCGACGAATCCCGTTCGCGCGTTAGTCCTTGCCGCTGAAGCCATGTTGGTGGCTGGTTCGTTCCTCGACAGCTCGATGGTGCGCTCGCCGGCTCGATGCGTACGTTCTTTGCGCCAGTGCCGCACTGCTGCTGCTGTTTTGCTGTTTGCGTTGGGCTGGAGGACCGCGCTGGTGATGACAATTTCTGATAAATCACGTCGATCTGTTCGGTCTGCGGCAGGTTTGGTTGGCTTTGATTGGCAGACCCTGTAAGCCGGTGTCCGAACCGGAGCGCGCTTCACTCAAGATGGGTTAGCCGCATCGTGGCCTCGAGCTGATCTGTCAGTCTCCGGTACGCCGGCACCCCCCCGAGCGGTACGGCGAACAGTGGATCGCGCGTCACGATGGCCGGTCCCACGCCAGGTCTGCCGCTTGATATCTGCTGCAGCAGTGCGACTGCCTCATCGGCGGCACCGCACCAAGCATCCACACGCGCGACGTTCAATGCGGTACTGGTCCAGATGACGGCGTTGTCCGACCGCGCCACCTGCATGAGGGCACGATTGACGGCGGCGCGTGCCTGCGCACAGTCCCCCGTGAACGTGTGGCCCGCAGCTTTGAGCACGTCGAGGTAGGCACCATTCCACGGTGTAGCGCCTGGCGTTGCACGAATTCGAGCACCGCGCGGCCATCATCGCGCGCCGCCGGTCGGTCCGTGAGCAAGAGGTCCGTCCAGCCGCGAAGCAGTGCCGTGGGCGTCAGACCGACCGGGCCGAAGTCGATCCCGCGGTAGTAGAGGCTGCTCGCGACCGGCACACGGTCGATCTGGGCGCGTAGCTGCGCGTAGCGATGCTCGTACAGCAGCAGCTGGAAATAGAGAGGGAGCGAGTCGGCCAGGTGTGCGGGGTCACTCGTGGGAGCGTCATGCTCGAGCACAGCGCGCAGCTCCTCGGTTCGCCCGGCGAATTCCAGCAGGATGAATGGACGCCAGCCGATATAGCCCGGGAAGGCGGTCCGCGCGTACTCGGCGGTCCGCAGTGCGTCCTCGGGCTGCCGTCGCGATAGAAGTGATAATCGCAAGGTTGATTACGACTGGATCGGCAGGATCCAGGGCGAGCGTGCGCCGCACGGTTGCATTGAGTTCCTCGATGCGCGAGCGCCGCAGCAGCAGATGTTCCTTCGGTAGGAGGTACTCCGGCTCGGTGAGTCCGGCCACCTCGGCAGCCGCATAAGCTTCGAGTGCACCGGAAGTGTCGTTCGCGCACATCTGGAAGTAGCCGCTGACCGCGAGAACGATCGGGTCATTCGGTGCCAAGCGTTGGGCAGTGGCCAGATCGGAGCGAATCTGGTTCACGAACGCCTCGCTCGTCTCGCGGCCCGAGATGAACATGAGCGTTCGAGCTCGAGCGCGCGCTGCGCGTAGGCGAGTGCGAAATCCGGCTCCCGCGCGATCACCTGCGACAGGAAATCCTCGATCTGCCGGAATTCCGACGGCTCATCGATGAAGGTGCGAAAGGCCAGCAGGGCCTTGAGATACAGATCGAACGCCTCAGTGTCGCGTATGAATGTCGCGGCCGGCCGCTGTGAGCGTGCGAGCTGCGCGGGAAGCTGTGCCGCAACCTCCTCGGCCACCTGCGACTCCAGATTCAAACATCGGCGAGCATTCGGTCGTAGCTGCCGACCAGATGTGTCCGTCGGTACATGCGTCGATGAGCTCCAGCGTCAGGCGTACCTTGTTCGCCTCGCGCCTCACCGAGCCTTCGATCAAGTGGGATGCTCCGAGCCATGGTGTACTCTTGACGCTCAAAGCTTTGGGCGGGCCCGTCCGATAGCTCATCATCGTCGTGCGGGAGATGACCTCGACACCGGGAATGCGCTCGGATGATCTTGCTTGACCTGATCGCCGTGAAGGCCGTCAGCGAAGAATGCATTCTTAGGATCGGGGCTCAGATTCTCGAAAGGCATCACGGCAAGCCGCGGCTTGCGAACCGGCACGAATGTTCATCGAGGTGGCGTGAGGGCGTTCGGCGCTGCCGCTTTCCCGTGTCGTGAGATGAATGGTGAGGTAGCAGCCTGCGGCGACCACCAGCGCTAATCCACCTGCCGCGAACCCCCCCCCGAAGCCTGCCGGCCGGTGATTTGCTGGCGGGTTCGTGCGCCGCAGTGCCGAGATGAGCCGCCGTCACGACGCTGGCCTCGGCGCTCGGCGAGATGACGATCGGTTGCTCGACCGGCGGCGGCGCTCCCGGATACCGCGCACGGGGCCCACCGCAGCGACGAAGCGGTAGCCCCGACCAGGGATCGTCACGATGAATCGGTGCTCCTCAGGCCGCTCGCCGAGCACACGCCGTAACGCGGAGATGTGCTGGTTGAGATTGTTCTCATCGACCACGACCGTCGGCCAGACGGCCGCCATCAGGGTCGACTTATCCAGCAGCTCGCCGGGATGCTCGAGGAAGAGGAGCAGGATGTCGAACGCCCTGGAGCTCAAGGGCAATGGGCGGCCGCTCGCCTTGAGCACCAGCACGCGCTGCGCCACATCGGCGCGAAAATCTCCGAATTCGTATGCCCTCGGGCGCGTTTGCTCGTCCACGTCGACCCTCAAGTGGGGGTTCATGACGATTCAGGGCCTATACAAAGAGAATTCATAGCCCTGAAGTCAATTGTACCCCCACTGGTATCCGGCCATCCGCACCGGACTTTATAACCCGCTGTTTCTGGCAGTTAACGACCCTAACTCACCATAACCATGTCACTGACCAGCAATCCGTCGGCCACGGCCATGCTCACCGCTGTGCTGGCGCTCGCCTGTCCCGCGCGAGCGTGCCGCACGGTCCTGCCCCAGCGGCGCTGCGGTAGTCGACCTACCACGTAAGTCCTACAAACATTGGAGGGAAGACCATGAGACTCTCGATGCGACCCTTGCTGCCGGCACTCGTACTAAGCGCTGCCGGCTTCTCGATGGCGAACAGTGCGCAGGCCGGATGCGGCTTTGCGCCGCCAGCGCCCAAACCGAACGCCTGGACCCCTTCGACGCAAGCGTCCCCGACCCTGCTGTCAGCCTACTATCGGCCAGGAGCGGCGGGACGATTCGTGCTCACGAGCGACGATGGCGGGTGGCGCGACGAGCCGAGCATCGTCGGTATGTGGCGCTTTGAGTTGGTTACGGGCCCCACTGGGGCGGTCGTGGTGGACGACGGTTATGCTCAGTGGCATTCCGACGGCACGGAGATCCAGAACTCAGGCTTGCACGCGCCGATTACCAGCAATTTCTGCCTCGGTGTCTGGAAGCGTGTCGGACGCAACACGTACCAGCTCAACCATTTCCCGCTCGGCTGGGATTCAACCGGACAGAGCCCCGCCAATGCGATCCAGCTCACTGAGACGGTGCATCTCACCGACGATAACCACATGACCGGCTCGTTCACGCTCAAAGTGTACGTGTGGACCACCACGGACTCCCTCAATGTCGCACCCGGTGGGCCTGTGGCGACGGTCAAGGGAACCATCAACGCAACACGCGTCACGATCGATTCCACGGTACCTGTCACACCGTAGAGAAGACGGCCAGTCGGCCAATGCGCTGGAGACTGTCCGCATGGATCGCGGGCGGTCTCCGTCTCTCTCTTTCTGACCGAGTTTCCGCACATCGCCGGGCGATTTCTGGGTAGTGGTCCGCGGAAGCCGCGGCGGCGGATCTCATTGCTATCTTTCGGCGTGCCGGCCGCCTCGATCTCTTTTGTAATCAATCTCGACCCTATTCGGCGTCAGCATCCTTCCCCGCGGACTTCCTAGGTCCGAAACACGGGTAGAATTCCGGTAGACTTCAGCGCCGAAATCAGCTGGATTTTTCTGCAGAAACAGCAGAGATCTTAAGTCCGGCGACTAACCCTCGACTTCCGCCGGAACCTCGGTGTAACACCGACTACGCCTTCTCCCCTCACCTGTAACTCCGCAGATTTGAAGCTGACCCCGCACGAATGATCCGGACAATACCCGCGTGGATTCTTCGCCAGATATTGCTGGTGATAATCCTCGGCGTAAAAGAACTGAGGCGCGTCAAGAATCTCCGTGGTGATCTGACCGAATCCGGAGTTGCGCAGGCTTTCCTGAAAAACACGGTTTGATTCGATGGCTGCCTTGCGCTGCTCGTCATCGAACACATAGATCGCCGATCGGTATTGCGTACCCACGTCGTTTCCCTGACGCATACCTTGGGTGGGATCGTGCGACTCCCAGAATTCCTTCAGCAACTGCTCATAGGTGATCTTCGTCGGGTCATAGATGATGCGAACGACCTCGGCATGACCGGTGCGGCCGCTGCACACTTCCTCGTAGGTCGGATTCGGTGTGAGGCCACCTGCGTAACCGACGGCCGTTGAGTAAACCCCGGGCAGCTGCCAGAAGTGCTTCTCAGCGCCCCAGAAACATCCCAGGGCGAACATGGCTTCTTTGAGGCCCGCAGGAAAGGGTGGGACGATTCGTTGTCCGTTCACGAAATGTGTCTCGAGTACCTGCAGGGGCTTCTGCCGCCCGGGGAGTCCATCGGATGCACCCGGCATTGACGACTTCGACTGGAAGAAGGCCATGGCTCTGACTCACTGTTTCTCGGGAGTATGAGTCTGGGGGCCGCTCTCTCGTAACTCAAGCCGCGGGTCACGTAACATCGGAAAATGGTCGGGCCTATCGAATCCGTTACCGTTGCCGTAAGCGAGCTGGAGCGCCATCGGGATTTTTTTCAGGAGCAATTCGGGCTGACCCCGCTGAGCGACGGTCACGCCTCGGTTGGGTTGCTGTCCGCGTGGCGCTATCCGGTGCATGAATCCGTCCGCCTCACTGAATTGGCGCACTGGACCCAACGCCATGGCAGGGTGAGGTTAGCCGTTTTCGAGGACCCGCCGACGGACCCCTTGGCTGCTCGAGGTCCAACGGATGAGCTCTCGATCAGTGCCGGACCCTGGGTGCTGGATTTTCGCGTTGGAGTCTCGGACTGGAAAGGTACTCCCGCGACGGTGAGCGGTCTTCCGATGCTGATCAAGGACCCGTCCCGGCGCCGCGGTGCTTTGGGATCGGTCTGGGTTCTGAGCGCGGATTTCGCGCGTGCGCGTCGCTTCTATGTGGAGGCACTCGGTTATCGCGTGATGCACGAAGCCGATTTGACTGTGGGCGCTGGCGCACCCTGCTTCGAAGGCTTTGGATTCAATCCCGGCACGGCGTTGCGGCTCGCGCGCCTCGACGCTGCCAAGGCGACGGCTGGAGGAATCCTGCTAGTCGGACTGGTTGACTGTGAGCTGCCCATTCGTGCCTCGCGCCTGGGGGCCCTCGGGATCAACCTTCTGACATGCCGTTGCGATGACCTCGATGATCTGATCGAGCGTTTGAGTCCATTTGAGATCGAGCCTGTCGCTGCGCCCTCGCACGTCGGTCTTCCGGATGGACGGCCCGCGCGGGTCATGGTGGCGCACGGACCCAGCAACGAGGCGTTCGAATTCATCGAGATCGAAGACTGAGGTAAGCTTCCTTTCATGGGTATCAGCCAAGCTCACAATCTGCGCGCGCCACAGGTGGAAAAGCTGCGCCCCTATGGGGTGCGTGTCAGCCTTCCTCCCGGTGATCCCTTTCGTAAGCTCCTCGGCCCTGAGTGGCATCGCCTGCACTGGTACGCCACGCCCCAGGAGCGTGACGCTGCACTCATCGAGATGAGCCGCCGCCACGAATACTCCCGTCAGGGTGACCGTCCGTCGCTGATCTTCGAGAAAATCGAGAAGCTCGCCGAAAGCCGCGGCTTGTAGAGCCTTTCAGAAAGTGCGCCCCAGCACCAGATAAAACGCCTGCCGGCCGCTGTCGTCATAGCCGGTCGCCACATACAGGGGACCAACCAGCGTATCGAGACCCAGGAAGATGCTGCCATCCTTGCGCGCCGAGCCCCAGTTGATCTCGCCGCGATTTTGCCAGACGTTCCCGGCCTCGATCGAGAAGCCCACGTAAGCCGGGAAATCGAAGATGCCCTCACCACCACGGCCGATCTTGCGATAAAAGAGAGCGCGCGCGATGGCGTATTGCTGGCCGGTGATCGACTGTGCGGCGAGACCTGACAGATTGAAGAGCCCGCCGAGCGTGAATTGCTCGCGCACATCGTGCGGATCGGTTTGGTTCAATCCGGCGCCTGCAGAGGTCCACAGCACCGCGGTGTCCCTGCCGAAAGTATGCGCGATCAGCCAGTTCACAGTGCTTTTGCGGTAGTTCTCGTACTGTCCAAGCTCGTTGCGCTGCGCGTCCCACTCGATGCTCGCGAGCTGGCCCTCGCGCGGAAAGTCGACGGAATCCAGGCGATCGTACGAGAAGCGAACGAAGTAGCCATTTGCGTCGAAGGGAATGGTCGGTAGCGCAGGGTCGCCGGGATCCCCGATGCGTACGTACTCACGCCCCTCCTCGTGCAGAACACCGGTGCGGATCTCTCCCCAGTTGCCGAACTGACGGCCGAAGTCCACGCCGTAGCTCAATGTGCGGATCCGGTACTCGGCAATCTCCCGCAGACTCGCGTTGTCGAGCGGGAAGTTGCGCGCCCCGAACTCTGCATGCGGCATGAAGAAGAAATACTGGGAAGACTGCTTGAGCGGCAGGTAGATCTCCGTCTCGATATGCGGATCAACCCCCATCTGCAGATCCCAGACCCATTCACCGCCCGGCGGGGTGATCTGGGACAGCACGACGCGCGCACCAGCGTTGTAGGTGGCGTTGCCCTGGAAATCATCCTGCAGGCTCAGCCCGAAGCGCACGTAGTTGGGGCCCCACGAGTTCCGCTGTGCAGTCACATCGAGGCCGTACTCACCGTTGTTCTGTACCAGTCGATAGTCGAGAAGCTCGAGATCGCCGCGGCCATAGAACTCCGTGACGCGCCGTTCGACTTGAGATGCATCGAGGGGCGCCCCCACCAGCTGGTCGAAGACCGTCTGCAGATCGGGAACGTAACTGTGTGGTGCGGACTGGATATGCACGAACTCGACGCGCGGCGGTGGACTGCGCACGCTGTCGCGACGGGCGACGTACCCCGCATACGCCTCGGGACTGACGGTGAGGCTGCGCAATTGATCTGCGGCAGCGCGCGCGGCCTGCGCCCCGAGCGCAATCGCTCGCGGAACGATTCCAAAGTCGAACGAGGAGGCATCACCCAACTGCGGGCTCACGATGATGTCCTGCGACGTGAGCGTCGCGAGCTGTCGCTGCGAATCACGTCGGATCAGTATCGCGAGCATCTGATTGGAGATCGTCGTCGCGGTCCCGAGCCGCTCGCGCGTATAGAGTGGGAACCCCACGTCGACCACGATCAGCACGTCCACGTTCATCGTGCGGGCCACATCGATCGGCAGATTCTCCGCGATGCCACCATCGACCAGGACGCGGCCTTCACGCTCGACGGGACTGAAGACGCCGGGGGCGGAGAGGCTGGCGCGCATCGCCGAGCTGAGATCACCCGCCTTGCATCACGACCGGCTCGCCGCTCGCGAGATCCGTCGCCACCGCCCGAAACGGTGTAGGCAGGTCCTGGAATTGGTCGATCTGTGCCACGGGCAGGGTCAACCGTCGCAGCATCATGGTGAGAGTCTGGCCTTCGATCAGGCCCTTGGGCAGTTGGATCTTGCCGCCGCGGATCCCGAGCGGAAACTTCACCAGGAAATCCCGATCCTCCTCCTTGCGCCGAAAGCTCCACTCGGCGCGGGGTGGTCGGTCGCGGAACGCCTCCTGCCAGTTCACCGAGCTCATCACAGCCTCGATCTCGCGTGCGCTCAGGCCGCTCGCGTAGAGTCCGCCGACCACGGCTCCCATGCTGGTGCCTGCAATCGCATCGATCGGGACGTGCAGCTCTTCGAGCACCTTGAGCACACCGATATGCGCAGCGCCACGCGCTCCGCCTCCTGAAAGCACGAGGCCGACGCGCAGGCGATGACCCGGCTCAGCCGCAGGCGCTTGTGCCGCAGGCGCTTGTGCCGCATGCACGGCTCCGGCGTGCGAACTGAGCAACGAAAGTGTCGCGATCAGCGCGCTGACGACGCCAAAGCGCGACAAGACCACCCGCGGTGATTGCATCACCGCGCAAGAATACCAGTCGCGGCCCGTGGCCGGATGTTGCCGTCATCGCCGATAATGCGCCGATGCCACCGACCGTTCTTCTCGGAACCGCCCGCTTCACGGCCCTCGCCTGCCTGCTCGCCTGCGCTCAGGCGACGGCGCAATCTCCCGAGGCGAGTGACTGGGGATACTACGGTGGCGATATTTTCGCGCAGCACTACTCGAGCCTCGACCAGATCAATCGCGCCAACGTCGCGCAGCTGCGGCTTGCTTGGACTTATCGCACCGGAGAGCTCGGAGCGGGCTTCGCCAGTGCAGGCAAACTCACATTCGAGGCGACACCCGTGCTCGCCTTCGGATCGCTCTACCTCACCACGCCGACCGGTATCGTGATTGCGCTCGAGCCGGAAAGCGGCCGCGAGCACTGGCGCTACGACCCTCATATCGACCGCAGCGTGCGCTATGCCGAAGCGACCTCGCGCGGTGTGACGCTCTGGCAGGACGGCGCGGCCACCGGGAACTGTAGTCGGCGCGTATTCTCCGGCACGCTCGATGGGCGTCTGCTCGCACTCGATGCACTGAGTGGCAAACCGTGTACGGATTTCGGTCGCGACGGAGCCATCGACCTGACCCGCGATGTGCGCCTGAGGAATCGCGGTCAATACTTGCTCACCTCACCGGCCGCGGTCTACCGCGACCTTGTGATCGTCGGCTCTGCGATCGGCGACAATCGTGCAGTGAGCAGCGAGCGCGGGCTGGTGCGCGCGTTCGATGCACGCAGCGGGGTGCTTCGCTGGAGCTTCGATCCGATTCCAGATTCACCTACCCATCCCGCGGCAGCGGAGTGGCGAGCGGATCAGGCACAGCGCACCGGCGCTGCGAACGCCTGGGCGGCTCTGTCGGTCGATCCGGCACGTGGCCTCGTCTTCGTGCCGACCGGATCCGCGAGTCCCGATTTCTACGGCGGTGAGCGGCTCGGCAGCAATCGATTCGCGAACTCATTGCTCGCGCTCGATGCCATGAGCGGCAAGCTCGTGTGGCACCAGCAGCTCGTGCACCACGATCTGTGGGATTTCGATCTGGCTTCCCAGCCCGCGCTCGTGGAGCTCTCGGGCAGCGAGGGTCCGCTGTATGCCGTGCTGCAGGCCACCAAGACCGGCATGCTGTTCGCATTCGAGCGCGACACGGGCAAGCCCATATTTCCCGTGGTCGAGCGCCCCGTTCCGCGCAGCGCCGTTCAGGGCGAGCAGGCCTCACCGACGCAGCCGTTTCCGCAGACGCCCGCGCTCGTATCCTTTGCACGCATCGACCCGCAGGAGGCCTGGGGCGTGACCTTCTGGGACCGCGGTGCATGTCGCGATCTCATCGAGCGCCTTCGCAACGAGGGTATCTACACGCCACCGGATCTGAAGGGCACCATCCTTTATCCGGGCGACATCGGCGGGGTCAACTGGGGCGGTCTTGCGTACGATGCGCACCGCGAGCGTGTCTTTGCCGCCGTGAATGACTTGCCGATGGTGGTCACGCTGATCCCGCGCGCCGAACCTTGCAAGTCAGCCGCAATCCGCGCACGCCGAGTATGCGCAACAGGCCGGTACGCCTTACGCGGTGCGACGTGAGCCGCTCTTGTCCCCATGGGGTTTGCCGTGCACGGCACCGCCCTGGGGCACCCTGTCGAGCGTCGACCTGCGGCACAATCGCATCGCCTGGCAAGTGCCGCTTGGATCAACCGAGGGCTTCGGGCCCTGGTTCGCCCCGACCCGCAACTTCGGCATGCCGAACATGGGCGGCCCAATCGTCACCGCCGGCGATCTGGTGTTCGTCGGCGCAGCCATGGACAGCTACCTCAGGGCGTTCGATGTCGAGACTGGACGCGAGCTGTGGAAGTTCAAGCTGCCGGCGGGCGGCCAGGCGACACCGATGACGTACCGTGCAGGGCGGGCACAGCATCAGTTCATCGTGATCGCGGCGGGCGGCCACGGAGGTCTCGGAACGCCTCGAGGCGACTTCGTCATGGCGTTTGCACTGCCGATACAATCGAAGTCCTCGAGGTAGCGCATGTCGTTCGTTTTCGGACTCTCCGTCCTCTCGCTGATCATCCAGGCTCTGCTGATCATCCACGTCATCAAGACTGGACGAAATCAGATCTGGATCTGGGTCCTCGCGCTCCTCTCCTACGCAGGCGTGATCGCGTATGTCGCCGCGGAGTTGCTGCCCGATCTGTTCCGCAGCACGACCGCCCGCCGCACGGCCCGTGGGGTCCGCAAGGCACTCGACCCGCAGGCGGATCTGCGCCGCTATGAGAGCGAGGCCCGCGTCACCGCGAACGTCTCGAGTCGCCAGCGCTATGCGGAAGAGCTCGCTGCGGCACGGCCGCAACGATGAGGCGATTGCGGTGTACGGACAGATTCTGAGCGGGCTTTACGAGCACGACCCCAACCTCATGCTCGGGCTTGCGCGCGCGCAGTTTGCCAAGGACGACGCCACGGCCGCGCGAAGCACACTCGATGAGCTCATTCGGCACAATCCCGACTTCAAGTCGCCCGAGGGCCATCTGCTGTATGCGCGCGCCCTCGAGAGTGAAGGCAATCTCGACAAGGCACTCGAGGAGTACAAGGTACTCGCGCCTTACTTTCCGGGCGCCGAAGCGGCGGTGCGCTACGCGCAGTTATTGAAGTCACAGGGTCGTGCCGCGGAGGCCGAGACGGTCGCACGCGAGCTGCTCGAGCAGGCGCGCATCGCGCCGGCGCACTATCGGCGTGCGCAGAAGACCTGGCTCGACACCGCTCAGCGTCTGGCCGCCGGACGCTGAAGCAACACGAGCACAGTGAGCGCGAGCAGCGTCAGCTGATCGAGCGCGCCGCCGCCGCCGCCGCCGCTCTTGCTGGGGGGCGCCGTCACGGTCACCTGAGATGAGGCGCTGACGGTCGAATCCGCCTCGGCCATGGCGGACACCGTGACCGTCGAGGGCGAAGGAACCGTGGCGGGTGCCGTGTAGACACCCGTCGCCGAGATGGTACCCAGGGTGCTGTTGCCGCCGGCGATACCGTTCACCTGCCAAACGACCGCGTCGTTCGTGGTATTGGCAACCGAGGCGGTGAAGGACTCCGTACCACCCGCGGCCTGCACGCTCGTGCTCGCGGGGCAGACATCGAGCGCGATCGAAGGCGTCGTGTTCGCGCAGGCGGTCGAGGAACCGGCCGTCGGTGGGGCGCTCGTCTTGACACTAATTGGCCCGATGACGACATCAGCGCTGTCCTGCCGACCCGCATCATCCGTGACGGTCAGCCGGACGGTGAAGAGACCGCACGCAGGCAGCGTCACGCTCGCAGTGGCCGTGGTCGCTCCCTGCACGCTGAGCGTGGCACCGCTCACAGCGCTCCACTGATAGGTGCTGAGTGTGTGATTGTTGGCGGCGGCACTGCCCGATCCCTGCAACGTGACGCTCTGGCCCGCGGTGACGCTGGCCGGCACACTGATCGCCGCAATGGGACGCAGCGCGGCCGCGAGCGCACCAGGCCCGTTCGCCATGCCCGCACCGCAGGTCTGCCCATCGGTGGTGCAGATGCACTCTGCATCCTGCAAGTCGTTCGAGTTCGCCGGCACGTGACACATGGGCGGCTGGGTCGTCTCCCCCGCCGAGCTCTGCGGGAAGGGCTGCGCGCCCTCCTTCAAACGTGCGATCAGCTGACAGGAGTTGAGCTTGCTGTTGGCCGCCGACATGAGGGCCGCGATGCCCGACACGATGGGCGCCGAGAAGCTCGTCCCAAGATTCGGATTGAGGACTTGATCGGTATAGGTGTTCCCGTTCGGGTCGGGGCTCGTCTGGCCGTCGTTGAAGGTCGTCTCGATCGAGTAGAGGCAGGGGTTCTGCGAGCTGAAGGGTGCACTGTTGACGCAGTTCCCGGCCGGCGCACTGAGCACGACCTCTGGGCCGAGACTGCTGAAGCCGACTTTGGTCCCGGCCTGGCGCAGCCCCGCAATACCTGCAACGCCCGCACAATTGGCCGGTGCATCGACCGGACCGCCTTCATTACCCGCCGAAACGACTACGAGAATACCGAGCGCAGTGACTTGACTGATCGCATCCTGATAGCTCTGCGGACAGGCACCGGTGCCGCCGAGGCTCATGTTGATGATCTTCGCCGGATGGGTGTTTGCGGGCGTGTTGCTCACGGAAATGCCCGCTGCCCAGAGCATCCCCGAGACGATGTCGGAGTCGAATCCGCCGCACTTTCCGAGAGCGCGCACGGGAAGGATCTGCGAATTCCAGGTCATCCCGGCGATCCCGACGCTGTTGTTGGTGATGGCTCCGAGGATTCCGGCGGTTCGCGTTCCGTGCCAGGAACTGGGGGACACGGAGGAACCTGAACATTCTCCGTTGGGGGAGCTGTCGATGTCGGACTGCGTCACCCAGTCGCCCGGATCCGATGCGTCGGGACCGGGACAGGTGCTGTTGTTCGCGACGAAAGCGTCGGATATGAAGCAGTAGCCGGGTAGAAGCCGTCCGCCCGTCTGGCTGGTGCTGAGCAGATCCGGGTGGGTGTACAGCGCTCCGGTATCGATGTCGGCAATGACGAGCGTACTGCTGCCGGTCGTGTACATGCTCCAGACCGTCTGAGCATCGACCGCGCTCGGTGTCGCAGTGGAGCTCTGCATGTACCACTGCTGCGGATAGAGCGTGTCATTTGGCGCGGCCGCGTGCGCGTAGCGGTGACCGTCGGGCTCCACGTACTCCACGTCCGGATCGGCGCGCAGGCGCGCGAGCGTCTGCTCGAGCGCCTCGCTGGCAACGGGCTCGACCTGCACGACGTGCAGACGCTCAGTGATCGGACGGTGCTGAGTGAGCCCCAAACCCGCGCGCTCCACGAGCGCAGTCACGCGCTCACGCGCGGTCGGTGCAGGCGCGCTGGGGAGTGCCGTCGCGGCCGCGGCGCGCAACTTGACGATGAACCGCTGCGGGCCCGTTTGCACGCTCCGCTGCGGGTGCGTGCGCACGGGGTTGTGCTCCACGCGCAGGGCCGCCGCACCGGCGCCGACGGCAACCGCCAGGAAGGTCATCCAAATGAAGGCTCGCATGTTGGCTCCTCGCCAGGACAGGCCGATCAGCCCAACAAGAATGGCAGCTGCACCCCCGCGGCACGTGCGAGATCCGTCACGAAGCCTTCATTCGGCAATGCCTGCCGGCGCTACCCTACCCGTGCTAAGGCCTGTTCAACGGTGTCGGCGCTTGACGACAGCTATTTTGCGACAGATCGGCCCCGGCCGGCGGGAGGCGGGCCGCTGCGTCTGGCGATACGGGCCGGCACCTGCTGAGTGATGCAGTGAATGTTACCGCCGCCCAGGAGCACCTCGCGTGCGGGAACCCCGATGATTCGACGCCCGGGAAAGAGTCGTCGCAGGCGAGCGGCCGCCGCCCCATCGGTGCGTCCCTCCAGCAGCGGCATGATGATCGCGCGATTGGCGATGTAGAAGTTGACATAGCTTGCGGCGAGCCTTTCTCCCGCGCGCCGAGGCTTGGTATTTTCCCGTGCGATGATGCCGCGCGCCTCGCGCGCCGTGAGCCGAAGCGGGCCCGGCATCGGTAGCTTGTGAACCTTGAGGCGCCGACCGAGCGCATCGCGAGCATCGAGCAGGCGCTCGAGTGCGTCGCGCGAGATCGCGTGCTGCGGGTCGCGCCGGTCGTCCGTCCACGTCAGACACACCTCGCCCGCTCGGACGAAGCAGGCGAGATTGTCGATGTGACCTCCCGTCTCGTCATTGAAGACTCCCTTCCCGAGCCACACCACGCAGCGGACCCCGAGATACGCTTTCAGGCGCGCCTCGATCTCCTCGCGACTCAGGGCTGGATTGCGGTTGGCGTTGAGAAGACATTCCTCCGTGACGAGCGCCGTGCCCTCGCCGTCCACATGTATCGCGCCGCCCTCATTGATCAAGGGCGGACGATACCGGTCGCGGCCCTCGATCTCGAGCACCTTGCGTGCCACCAGATCGTCCTGGTCCCACGGAAAGTACAAACCGCCATCAAGTCCGCCCCAGGCGTTGAACCTCCAATCGACTCCTCGCAGCTGCCCCTGACGATCGATGACGAAGGTCGGGCCCACATCGCGCATCCATGCATCATCGTGGGACATCTCCACGACCCGCACGGCTGTCGGCAGCAGCGCACGCGCGCGCTCGAACTGCGCGGGCGACGCACCGACGCTGACCGGCTCGAATGCCGAGATCGCCGCGGCGACCGCCGCGAACGTTTGCTGCGCAGGCTGGGCGGCGTCGCGCCAGTTGTCCGGCCGCTCCGGCCACAGCAGCCAGCAGCCGGCGTGCGGCTCGAACTCCGCCGGCATCCAGAACCCATCGGCCACCGGAGTCGATGTCAGCGTGCGTGCCATACGTCATTGTATCGCCGTGCTAGCATGACGCGCCGCTGCCTGCTCGAGGTTTTCCCGCATGTCTACTGGAACCAAGATTTCCATTCGCGACGGCAAGCTGGTCGTGCCGGAGCAACCGATCATTCCCTTCATCGAGGGCGATGGTACGGGTCCGGACATCTGGCGGGCGAGCGTGCGCGTGATGGACGCGGCGGTGGCCAAAGCGTACGGCGGACGCCGCAAGATCCACTGGATGGAGATCTATGCGGGCGAGAAGTCATACAAGCTCAGTCAGAGCTGGCTACCGGATGAGACGGTGCAAGCCTGCCGGGACTATCTCGTCTCGATCAAAGGTCCGCTGACCACACCCGTCGGCGGCGGCATCCGCTCTCTCAACGTCGCGCTGCGACAGCTCCTCGATCTGTACGTCTGCCTGCGACCGGTGCGCTGGTTCAAGGGTGTGCCGTCACCCGTCAAGGCGCCGGAGAAGGTCGATATGGTGATCTTCCGCGAGAACACCGAAGACATTTATGCCGGCATCGAGTTCGAGGAGGGTACGGAAGAGAACCGCAGGTTCCTGCAGATCCTGCAGCGCGAGTTCCCGAAGGCCTACGCGAAGATTCGCTTCCCGCAAACCTCAGGCATCGGCATCAAGCCGGTCTCGAAGGAGGGCTCGGAGCGTCTCATCCGCGCGGCCCTCGAGTACGCGCTCGCAAACCGGCGCAAGAGTCTGACGCTCGTGCACAAGGGCAACATTCAGAAGTACACGGAAGGATCCTTCCGTGCCTGGGGGTATCAGCTCGCCGAGCGCGAGTTCGCCGACCGTGTCTACACCTGGGATCAGTGGGAGCGCACCAAATCGGCGAAGGGCGAGAAGGATGCCAACAGCGAGATGGATGCGGCCAAGAAGTCCGGTCGCATCATCGTCAAGGACGCGATCGCGGACATCGCCCTGCAGCAGGTGCTGACGCGCCCCGACGAATTCGACGTGATCGCGACGCTGAATCTGAACGGCGATTATCTTTCCGACGCGCTCGCTGCGCAGGTCGGCGGCATCGGCATCGCCCCTGGCGGCAACATCAATTATCTGACCGGGCACGCGGTTTTCGAAGCAACGCACGGCACGGCACCCAAGTACGCGAACCTCGACAAGGTGAACCCAGGGTCCGTGCTGCTGTCGGGCGAGATGATGTTCCGCTACATGGGATGGGCCGAGGCCGCGGATGCGATCATCACGGCGATGGATCGCACCATCGGCCAGAAGATCGTGACGTACGATTTCGCCCGCCTCATGACAGGCGCGAACGAAGTCTCGACCACCGAATTCGGCAACGCTCTGATCCGCAACCTCTAGCAGCCGGTCAACGCCTGACTCACGTCCTGCAGCAGATCTTCGGCATCTTCGAGTCCGATCGATAGCCGCACGGTGCCGTCCGTGATAGCGGAGATCCGGGTCTGCTCAGGCGTCAACTCGCGCCCGCGCATCATCTGCGGTGCGACCACGAGCGACTCGGTGGATCCCAGGCTCGCCGTGAGCGCGAAGAGCTGCAGGGCATCGGTGAATTTCGCGCCGGCCTCGAGCCCGCCGCGCAGATCGAACGTGACGATGGTGCCGAACTCGCGCATCTGCGCGCGAGCGAGTGCATGCTGCGGATGTGTGGCCAGTCCAGGGTAATGCACCTTCGCCACCGCAGGGTGCGCCGCCAGCAGCTCCGCGATGCGCAGAGCCGTCACGCACTGCGCTTCGTAACGAATGAAATAGGTCTTGAGTCCGCGCTGTATCAGGAAGGCGGCATGCGGATCAAGCACCCCGCCCAATGCGCCGAAATCGTTGCGCAGGCCGCGGATGATCTCCGCGCGGGCGATCACCGCGCCTCCCATCACGTCTCCCGCGCCGGAAGCGTACTTGGTGAGACTGTGCAGAAAAACGTCCACATCGTACTCGCCGTGTTGATGAAAGCCCGCGAACGTATTGTCCATGACGGTGAGCGCGCCGCGGGCCCGGGCCATGCGTGTCAGCGCGGGGATGTCCGCGATCTTGGTCACCGGGTTGGTCGGACTTTCGAAGACGACGAGCCGCGTCGGCTGCGTCGCCAGGGTGCGCTCGATCCCCGGCAGATCCTCGATCGAGAGCATGGTGTGAATGACGCCGAAGCGTCCGAGCAGACGCCTGATCAGATAGCGGGTCGGATTGTAGGTCTCAACGAAGCACAGGATGTGATCGCCCTGCTTGGTCAGCGAGAGAAGCGTCTGCGCTACCGCGTTGACGCCTGATGCGGTGACGAGACAGTCCTCCCGTCCCTGCAGCTCCGCAAGCAGCAGCTCGAGCTGGCGTGTCGTCGGGTTCGATGTGCGCGAGTAGAAGTAGCCGGAACGCTCGCCGCGCAGAAAGTGCAGCGTCTCATCGAGACTGTCGAACTCGAACTTGACGCTCTGATAGATCGGCGCGACGACCGGGCGATTGTCGCCGGCAAGCGGTGTTTCGGGCGGATGGTTGACCCTCGTCTGCTTCTTCATGGAGCCATCTGCTCAATGCGCACGGCTTGCGGCGAAGGCCCGCAGGCGCTTCGCGGCTTCATCGAGGGTCGAATCGCGCTTGGCAATGCACACCCGCACGAACGTATGTCGCGGTGGCGTCTCATAAAACGGCGATAGCGGGATGGTCGCAACATTGGCCTCCGTGAGCAGTTGCTCCGCGAACTGCAGGTCGCTCGTGCGGACGAGCCGTCCGAAGTCGAGCAGCTGAAAGAAGGTGCCCGCCGCAGGCGGCAGCTCGAAGCCCGAGCCTGCGAGCGCCGCGCGCAGGCGATCGCGCTTCGCCTGGAAGAAGCTGCCAAGGCTGCGCCATACCTGCGGCTTCTCGCGCAGATACGCTGCGATCGCGTGCTGCAGCGGCGTCGCGATGGTGAACGTATTGAACTGGTGGACCTTGCGCAGCTCCTGCGTGAGCTCGGAGGGCGCGACACAATAGCCGACCCGCCAGCCGGTCGCATGCAGCGTCTTGCCGAAGGAAAAAATCGCCAGGCTTCGCGCGCGCAACTCCGGATGCGTCAGCACCGAGGCGTGCGCGCGGCCGTCGAACACCACGTGCTCGTATACCTCGTCCGAGAGCACGCGGATGTCGCGGCCTCGGGTCAGCTCGGCGAGCGCCGCCAGATCCTCGGCCGAAGCCGTCGTGCAGCTCGGATTGTGGGGCGTATTGATGATGATGAGCCGCGTTCTGTCCGACAGGCTCGCTCGCACGCGATCCCAGTCATAGCGAAAATCGGGCAGCAGCAACGGCACACGCACCGCCCGCCCGCCCGCCAGTCGAACCGCGGGCTCGTACGAGTCATAGGCCGGATCGAAGATGATGACTTCATCACCCGTTGCGACGAAGGCGAGGATCGCCGAGAAGATCGACTCCGTCGCCCCGAGCGTGACGGTGGTCTCACGATCCGGATCGACCTGCACGCCGTAGGTTGCCTCGAGCTTCGCCGCGATGACCGCTCGCAGCTCCGGGACACCCTCCATCGGCGCGTACTGGTTGTGCCCGGCGGCGACTACGCTCGCAACGAGCTCGCCCAATCGCGGATCGATCTCATAGTCCGGGAAGCCTTGACCGATGTTCAGCGCGCCGAGCTCGCGCGCACGGCGGGAGATCACCGCGAAGATCGTCGTGCCGACATCAGGAAGCTTGCTGCGAGGTTGCATCAGTCAAGACTCGCGGCCGCGAGCGCGGCGCCGCAAATGCCCGCGCGGCCACCGAAGCTCGCGCAGCGCAGCTGCGCCTCGGAGCGCAGCATGGATGCGAACTTGTCGTAATTCTCGCTGACGGCACCGCCCAGGATGAAGAGGTCCGGCCAGAACAGCGCATGCATGCATTCGAGGCAGACGTTCACGCGCTCGACCCACGCCGCGAAGTCCAGATGCTCGATGGTGCGCGTGCGTGCCGAGGCCCACTCTTCCGCCTCCATGCCCCGAACCTCCATGTGTCCGAGCTCAGTGTTCGGCAGGAGCTTGCCGTCGATGAAGAACGCCGAGCCGATGCCCGTCCCGAACGTCAGCATCATCACGGTGCCCTTGGCACCGCGTCCGGCGCCCCAGGCCATCTCGGCCATGCCGGCCGCGTCCGCATCATTGAGGAATACCGCCGGGCGCCCGAGAGTGCTCGTGAGAAGCTGCGCGCCGTCGACATCCAGCCAGCTTCGATCGATGTGCGCCGCGGTGCGCGCCTTGCCATTCTTGACGACCGTCGGAAAGGCGAGTCCGACTGGACCTGAGGACGGCAGTTTTTCCGCAAGTCCACGGATGGTTTGCATCATCGCCGCCGGGGTGGCCGGCTGTGGCGTCGGCGCGGCGACGACCTCGCCCGCGATCGCGCCCGAATCGATGCTCACCAGGCCCGCTTTGATGGACGAGCCACCTACGTCGATACCGAGATATTGTCGTGCCATAAGATCAGCTGCCCAGAGCCTGTGCCAAACGAATGTCGCGCTGTCGTGCGCGCTCCTGGCGTGACATGAGCACGCCCGCGAAGATGACGAACACCGTCACGATCGCCACCATGATCGTCGCGAGCGCGTTGATCTCCGGTGTGACACCGAGCCTCACCTTGGAAAAGATCATCATCGGCAGCGTATTCGTCGAAGGGCCTGCCGTGAAGCTCGCGATCACGAGGTCATCCAGCGAAAGCGTGAACGCGAGTAGCCAGCCCGAGGCCACGGCCGGCGCGATGATCGGCAAGGTGACGACCAGGAACACCTTGGCGGGCCGCGCACCCAGATCCATGGCGGCTTCCTCGAGTGAGCCATCCATCGTCGCAAGGCGCGAACGCACTACGATGGTCACGTAAGACAAGGTGAGCGTCACGTGCGCGATGACGATCGTGCTGAATCCCCGCGTCTGTGGCATGAACGGCAAAGGCTCAAACGCCACGAACAGCAAAAGCAGCGACAGCCCCGTGATCACCTCCGGCATCACGAGCGGCGCCGTCACCATTCCCGAGAGCAGTGTGCGCCCGCGAAAACGCGTGAACCGCACCAGCGCCAGCGCGGCGAGCGTTCCCAGCACGACCGCGAGGGTCGCCGTGACGGTCGCGATCTCGAAGCTCAGCCACGCCGCTCCGAGCATCTGATGGTCCCGGAAGAGCTCGCCGTACCACTTCGCCGAGAAACCGCCCCAGACCGTGACGAGCCGTGACGCGTTGAACGAGAACACGATCATGGATGCGATCGGCACGTACAGGAAAAAAAGCCCGCCGGCGAAGGCGGCGAGGAGCCAGGGTGAACGCCCGAACTTCATGAGGCCGCCTCGTCCTGCCGCGACTGATAGTGCTGCAGCACCATGATCGGCGCGACGAGCACCAGAAGCAGGACGATGGCCACCGCGCTCGCGGTGGGCCAATCGCGGTTGGAGAAGAATTCATCCCACAGTACACGGCCGATCATGAGCGAGTTCGTGCCGCCGAGCAGCCTTGGGATCACGAACTCGCCCACGGCCGGAATGAACACCAGCATGCAGCCTGCGATCACTCCCGGTAAGGACAGCGGCAGCGTGATGCGCAAAAAAGCCCGCCACGGCGTGCACCCGAGGTCGATCGCAGCCTCGAGGAGTGTGTCGTCGTGCTTCTCCAGATTCGCGTACAGCGGCAGGATCATGAACGGCAGGTAGGAGTAGACGATGCCCACGTACATGGCGAAATTGGTCTGCAGCATCACCAGAGGCTCATGAATGATGCCCAGATTCATGAGCAGCTGATTGATGACGCCGTTGTTGCGCAGCAGCCCGATCCACGCATAGACACGCAGCAGGAAGGATGTCCAGAACGGCAGCACGATGAGCAGCAGCAGCGTGTTACGCCAGCTCGCGTCCGCGCGCGCAATGTAGTACGCCATGGGATAGCCCACGAGCAGACACAGGATCGTCGAGAGCGCAGCGACCTCGAGCGAGCTCAGGAACGCCCGCACATACAAAGGATCATCCAGCAGATAAAGATAATTACTGGCATGCAGATGCAGCTGCGGCCGGCTCTGCACCCACTCCAGAAGCGGGGTGTAAGGCGGTACTGCGGTCTGGGTCTCGGCGAAGCTGATCTTGAGCACGATCGCGAACGGGATCAGAAAGAAGAGCAGCAGCCACAGGAGCGGCGGCGCGATGACCGCGGTGCGGCCCCAGCGCTCGGCTCGGCGGCGCAGTCTCATGCTCACTCCGTAACCACGACGCAGCTTGATTCGTGCCAGCTGACCCACACCCGCTCATCGCGCGCGAGCCTGCCTGCTGAATCGCGCTCCGCGTTGGGCTCGGTCGTGCGCAGCGTCTTGCCGGACTCGAGCTGAATCAGATAGGTCGAGGTGTCGCCCAGATAAGCCACGTCCGTCACGACGCCCTGCGCATGGTTGTATGCGGAAGTGGGCGGCTCACGGCTCAAGCGCATCTTTTCGGGCCGCACTGCCGCCCATACGATCGATCCCCGCGTCGCCTCGATGTTCTGTCCGATGAAAAGTGGAGCCTGCAGCTCTGCGGATTCGACCACCATGCGACCCGCGTCCTGCTCGGTCACACGTCCTTCGAACGTGTTGACGCTGCCGATGAACTCCGCGATGAAGCGCGTGCGCGGCGACTCGTAGATCTCCCGCGGCGATCCGACCTGCACGATCCGCCCATGGTTCATGACGCCGATCCGTGAGGCGAGCGTCATCGCCTCCTCCTGGTCGTGTGTCACGACGACGAACGTCACACCGAGCCGATGCTGAACGTTGAGCAGCTCGAACTGCGTGTGCTCACGCAGTTTCTTGTCGAGTGCCCCCAGAGGCTCATCGAGGAGCAGCACCTTCGGCCGTTTGATGAGCGCGCGGGCGAGTGCGACGCGCTGACGCTGCCCTCCTGAGAGCTGGTGTGGCTTGCGGTGCTCGAGGCCGCGCAGCTTCACGATGCCGAGCATGTCCGCGACCCGCTGCCCAATTTCCTCTCGGTCGATGCCTTCCTGCTTCAAGCCGAAGCCGACGTTCTGCTCGACCGTCATATGCGGAAACAGCGCGTAGGACTGGAACATCATGTTGACCGGGCGGTGATACGGCGGCACTCCAGCCATGTCGACGCCATCGATCAGGACGCGCCCGCCGCTCGTTTGCTCGAATCCGGCGAGCATGCGCAGCAGTGTCGTCTTGCCGCAGCCGGATGCGCCGAGCAGGCAGAAGATCTCGCCTCGCTGTATATCCAGCGAGACGTTATCCACGGCAGCAAGCTCGCCAAAGCGCTTGCTGACGCCTTCGATACGGATATAGGGCTCACCCACGGAACCGCCTCAGGCACCGGTCATGAAGCGCGTCCACAGGCGGGTGATCAGGCGCGTCGTCTGCTGTGAGTCGGCCAGATCCTGCACCAGCCTGGCGCGTACCTCGGGCGGCGGATAGATGTTGGGATCGTGCAGCACCTCCGGACGCACGTAGGCAGCGGCGGCCAGGTTGCCGTTGGCGTAACTGGTCGTGTTGCTGACGGCGGCGATGACCTCGGGGCGCAGCATGTAGTTGATGAACAGATGCGCATTGAGCGGGTGCGGAGCATCTTTCGGAATCAGATAGCTGTCGAGCCAGATGATCGAGCCTTCCTTCGGGATCGAGTAGGCGATCTGCTGACCGGTCTGATTCTCCCGCGCGCGCGTGCGCGCTTGCAGAATGTCTCCGCTATAGCCGATCGCGACACAGATCTCCCCGTTCGCAAGATCCGAGACCATGCGCTGCGTATCGACATAGCGCAGATATGGGCGGAACTTCGTCATGAGATCCGCGGCCGCGCGCAGCTCGTCGGGGTTCTGCGCATTCGCATCCTTGCCCATGTAGGAAAGGACCATCTTGAACATCTCGCTCGCTGAATCGAGCACGGCAATCCCGCATTTTTGAAAGTTGCGGGCCACTGCAGGATCGAAAACCATGCGGAAGCTGTCCGTCGGAGCGTTGGGATCGATCTCGGCGACCTTGCGCACGTTGTAGCCGATACCCGTCGTACCCCACATGTGCAGCACGGCATGCTCGTTGCCCGGATCGTGCGTTGCGAGCCGCCGCTGCAAGTCGGGATCCATGTTCTTGAGATTCGGCAGCAGCGCTTTGTCGAGCGTGCGGTAGTAGCCGGCACGAATCTGCCGCTCGTAGAACGAGGCCGAAGGGACCACCACGTCGTAGCCCGAACGCCCGGGTGCCAGCTTGCTGTCGAGCTCCTCGTTGCTGCCGTAGTTGCTCACGGAGACTCGGATGCCGGTCTCTTTCTCGAAGTTCGACACCGTATCCGGGGCGAGGTAATCGTTCCAGATATAGAGGTTGAGCACCTTCGGCTCGGGTCCCGCCGCGGCAGGCGCTGCGGACTCGGGCCGGCCGCCACACGCAGCGGCGCATGCAGCCGCGAGCGCGCCCAAACACAGCAAGCGGACCAGGCGGTTCACGACGGCTTCGATGGCTCCTTTCAGACGTTGAGCAGCAGGTGCTCACGCTCCCAGGAGCTGATGACCTGCAGGAAAACCTCGTACTCGGCTTCTTTCACGATGGTGAATGCCGCGACGAATGCCTCACCCAGGAGTCTCACGAGCGGCTCGCAGGCCTTGAGCTCGCGCAATGCCTCATCGAGGCTGCGCGGCAGGCCGAACGGCAGATCGTGGGCGCTCCCGGTGATGGGATCAGATGGCTGCAGCTCCTCGACCATGCCCAGGTATCCGCACGCGAGCGAGGCCGCGATTGCGATGTACGGGTTCGCATCGGCGCCACCACAACGATTCTCGACGCGGCGCGCTTCGGGTGTCGAGTTGGGCACGCGCAGACCCGCCGTGCGATTGTCGTATCCCCAGTGCATATTGATGGGCGCCGTCTGGTAGCGCGTGAGCCGCCGATACGAGTTGACGTTCGGGCAGAAGAGCGCCATGGCAGCCGGCAGATATTTCTGCAGGCCGGCAATGTGTGAAAAGAACAGCTGTGACGGCGTCCCGTCCGGATTGCTGAATATGCTCTTGCGTGTCTTGCGATCGATCACGCTTTGGTGAATGTGCATGGCGCTGCCAGGCTCCTTGGCATGCGGCTTCGCCATGAAGGTTGCGTACATCTTGTGACGCAGAGCCGCCTCGCGCGCGGTGCGCTTGAAGAGGAACGCCTGATCCGCAAGATCGAGCGGACGGCCGTGTATGAGATTGATCTCCATCTGCGCAGGGCCGTCCTCATGGATCAGCGTATCGATCTCGATTTCCTGATCCTCGCAGAACTGATAGATGTCATCGAACAGCGGATCGAACTCGTTCACCGCGGCGATGCTGTATGACTGGCGACCCGGCTCCGCGCGACCCGAGCGACCGATGGGTGGCTTCAACGGATAGTCGGCATCGATATTAGGCTCGACCAGATAGAACTCGAGCTCGGGAGCAACGACCGGCTCCCAGCCCCGCTGCACGTAAAGCTCGAGCACATTGCGCAGCACATGGCGCGGCGCCATCGTCACGCGGCGCCCATCCGAATAGAAACAATCGTGGATGACCTGCGCTGTCGGCTCCGCCGCCCACGGCACCCTGCGCACCGACTTCGGGTCGGCCTTGAGGACGATGTCGATCTCCGCTGGACTCATGGCGTCGCCCGTGTCGGGCGGGTAGTCGCCGGTGACGGTCTGCAGAAAAATGCTTTCCGGCAGACGCATCCCCTCGTCTTCCGCGAACTTCTCGGCCGGCATGATCTTGCCGCGCGCAATGCCGGCCATGTCCGGAATGATCGCCTCGACCTCGGAGATGCTGTGATCGCGGAAGAATTGCTGAATGTCACTCGCCATGATGCACCTGATTCTGTGCGCGCTCCCGACTCGCCGCGCCAAAGGCGGCAAAGAGCGCCTTCGACATGGAATTGCTCGTCACCTGCCACTCCGGATGCCATTGCACTGCGAGTGCGAAGCGGGGCGCATCCGCAACGCGAAACGCCTCGATGACTCCATCGGGCGCGCGCGCTTCGACCACGAGCCGGGCGCCAAGCCGATCCACACCCTGAGAGTGCAGTGAATTGACCCGGACGCGATCGGCGCCGACGAGACGCTGCAGCAAGCCACCGGGCGCGAGCGCGACATCGTGCACCTCGGCGTACTGCACGTCGAGTGGCGCGCTCTCATCGTCACGATGGTCGAGATTGCCGGGCACCTCATGCAGCTTCTGCACCAGTGTGCCGCCAAAGGCGACGTTCATTTCCTGAAATCCGCGGCAGATGCCGAGCACTGGAACGCCGCTTTCGATGGCCCTGGGGATCAATGAGAGCGTGGTCGCATCACGGTGTGGGTCATGCAATGTGCCGGGTGCGCTCGGTAGGCCTGCGTATCGATGCGGCTCTACGTTCGACGGGCTGCCGGTGAAGAGGATCCCATCGAGATGGCACAAGAGCTCATCGACGTCGAGCTCGGACCCGAGCGCCGGAATTAAGAGTGGAATGGCTCCCGCGCCATCGATCACCGCACGGATGTACTTCTCCCCCACGGCGTGAGAGGGGTGCAAGGCGACTATGTGCCGATCGGCTGGAAGCCCGATGACGGGGCGACGACGCGTCATAAGAATGGCTCTATTAGACCACAGCTCCAGCGATTTGCCGCCACTGCATCACGACGCGTATCCTGCGCACGCGGCCGCGGACGGACGCAAGCATCATGAGAACTCAAAAGTCGTCGCCGCGAGGCTCACTCGCCCGTGTCAGTCCCTATTACGCAGCGACCGCCGATCCGGCGCCGGCGAGAGCCGAGCTCGTCGACGGCATCGAATGCGACGTGTGCGTTGTCGGGGGCGGCCTGGCAGGCTGTTCGACCGCATTGCATCTCGCGCAGCGCGGCTATCGCGTAGCCGTTCTGGAACGACACCGCATCGGCTGGGGCGCATCGGGTCGCAACGGCGGTCAAGCCTTGCCTGGGACGGGCGTTGGCCAGCAGGAGCTCGAAAGACTGACCGGATCTGCCGATGCGCGGGCGGTCTGGGACGTCACGGTGGCCGGACTCGAGCTCGTGCGCGAGCTGATCAAGCGCCATGGGATCGCATGTGATTGGGTCGAAGGACACATGCAGGTCGCCATCAAGCAGCGCCACGAGATCGAGCTGCGCGCACTGCTGCGGCAGCTGGGCGAGCAGTATGGCTATACCGCCGCCCGCTACATGCCGCGCGACGAAGTGCGCGCCGTACTGGCGACATCGCGCTACGTCGGCGCCCTCTACGATAGCCTGGCAGGTCATCTACACCCGCTCAACTACGTCCTGGGCATCGCGGACGCCGCCGAGCGCGCAGGAGCGCTCATCTTTGAAAACAGCCGCGCGCTGAGCTTCCATGGCCGCGAACGAATCACCGTGCGAACACCGCGTGCTGAAGTACGCTGCGAGCATCTCATCCTGTGCGGCAACGTCTATCTCGGCGCTCTCGCTCCATCGCTGCGCTCCAAGATCATGGCCGTGGGCACCTGCATCATTGCGACCGAGCCGCTCGGAGAGGAGCGGGCGCGCGCCCTGATCAACAACCGCGCGGCAGTCGCTGACATGAACTGGGTGCTCGACTATTTCCGGCTCGCCGCGGACACGCGCCTGCTCTTCGGCGGTCGCGTCACGTATTCCGGGTTCGATCCGGCCCGAATCGCCGCGACCACGCGTCAGCGCATGGTCCGGGTCTTCCCGCAGCTCAGCCGGTTGCGGGTCGAGCATGCCTGGGGAGGCTACATCGACATCACGCTGAACCGAGCGCCGCACTTTGGCCGGCTCGCCCCAAACGTGTACTTCCTGCAGGGGTTCTCCGGTCAAGGCGTCGTGCTGGCGAGCATCGCGGGGCAGTTGCTGGCCGAGGCCGTGGCCGGGCATGCGGAGCGCTTCGATGTGTTTGCGCGAATTCCGCACCGCGACTTCCCCGGCGGGCGTGCGCTGCGACGCCCGGCGCTGGTGCTCGCGATGCTGTACTACCGGCTGCGCGACATGCTCTAAGCGCAGCGCATCGCACCTAGAGCAAGCGAATCTCGTAGCAGCGGTGAATGCGCGGATTGCGCTCGTAATCACGTGGCAGCGTCGCCGCCGAGACATCCTCGACCCGATAACGCTCGCCCAGCCGCTCATCGAGCTTGAAGCGCTGAGCATTGGTTGCGAACAGCAGGAGCCCGCGCGGCGCGAGCAGACTGGCGCACGAATCGATGAGCGCTGCGTGATCGCGGGCAATGTCGAGCACACCATGCATGCGCTTGGAGTTCGAGAAGGTCGGCGGGTCAAGAAAGATGAGGTCGAACCGCTCCCCGCGCCGTGCGGACTCGCCAAGCCACTCGGTGCAGTCGGCGCGAACGAACACGTGCCGCGCGCTCGTCAATGCGTTGAGCTCGAGATTTTTCGCGGCCCACGCGAGATAGGTGCGCGATAGATCGACCGAGGTGCTCGCAGAGGCGCCTCCCGCCGCGGCATACACGGTCGCGGTGCCGGTGTAGCAGAAGAGATTGAGGAAGCGCTGACCCTGAGCTGCCGCCCGCAATCGGGCGCGTGTCAGCCGCTGATCCAGGAAGAGTCCCGTGTCGAGGTAGTCATCGAAGTTGACGCGAAACCTGAGTCCGCCCTCCTCGAGCACATGGAAGCGGGCCTGCTCATCGAGCTTGGTGTACTGCTCGCCACGCGCGCGCCTTTGCCGCAGGCGCAAGCGCATGTGCTCGCGGGCTACGCCCGTGACTTGCGTGAGGACCGAGAGCGCTTCGGCACGCCGGCGCTGGGCGGCCTGCGGATCGATGCTCGCAGGCGCAGCGTACTCCTGCACATATAGCCACGGCGCAGCGTCGAGCAGCTGATATTGATCGATCGCCAGAGCGTATTCGGGCATGTCTGCATCGTAGAGACGATACGCGTGGATCCCCGCATTCCTCGCCCACGGCGCCAGCCGCTTGAGATTCTTCGCCAGTCGGTTCGCGAACATGCGTGCGCCGGGCGAGTCCTTGAGGCTCGCATCGATCCGCGGCGCGGCATCGCCGGGCGTCAGCTCGCGGAAGCTCGCAGGCACCACGTTGAGCCGCAGCAGCCGGCACTCGATCGCGCCATTCCACATGACGTGCGTGCGGCGCGCGCGGATACCGAGCTCCAGACCCAAGTCGGGCGCTCCGGTCAGAACGGCCGCTTCCCAGCCTTGAAAATGCTCACGCAGCACACGGCCGAGGGTGCGGTGCACGGCGCGTGCGGCCTCATGATCTTCGAGCCTGAGGCCGTAGGGTGGATTCGTGCACAGAAGGCCCGACGGCGCCTGTGCCGGTGGGGTGCAGTCCTCGAGACGCGCGGCCGCGAACTGCACGAGCTCGCCGACGCCGGCGCGCTCGGCGTTGGCCATCGCAGATCCGATGGCGCGTGCGTCGCGATCGCGACCATGAAATCGCCGCGTCGCGCCATCCGTGCGCCGTTGCCTTGCCGCTTCAGCGCACAGCTCACCCCAGAGCGCGGCGTCGTGACCCCTCCATCCCAGAAAGCCGAAGTAGCTGCGGATCGATCCGGGCGCGATGTTCGCGGCGATCATCGCCGCCTCGATGACGAACGTTCCCGATCCGCACATCGGATCGAGAAAGGGCACGCCCGACTGTGCCAGCTGCGGCCAGCCGGCGCGCATCAAAGCGCCGGCCGCAACGTTTTCCTTGAGCGGCGCATCGCCAGCCTCGCTGCGATAGCCACGCCGATGCAGGCTCTCGCCGGCCAGGTCGATGGCAAGAGTGATGCTCGTTCCATGGGCATGTGCGTGTACGCGCACGCTCGGACGCACACGCTCGATATCGGGCCGATAGCCAGCCTGCGCGCGCAGCGCGTCGCAAACGGCGTCTTTCAACTTCAAAGCGCCAAAATGCGTGTGCGTAATGGTGGGGTGACGTCCGCTGAAGGTGCAGGCGAGCGTCGCCGAGGCGCCAACGTGCGCTGACCAGTCAAGCTCGCGTGCGGCCCGGTACAGGCTCTCCGCGTCGGGCGCCTCGAAGGTCGCGATCTCGAGAAAAATCCGATTGGCGATCCGGCTGCATAGGCAGGCGCGGTACGCCGTGGCGAGCGAGCCTTCGAAGGACACGCCGGTTGAGCGCTCGCGCACATCGAGCGCTCCAAAGCTGCGCAGCTCCTGTGCGAGCAAATCCGCAAGCCCGCGCGGCGAGCTCGCCTGCAGGCGCAGCGACGGTGTGCTCACGCCGCGTCCACATCGCGTCCGAGGCGAACCAGCGTCCAGTGCCCCGAGTCGCGCAAGGCTCGGACCAGAATCCGGTAGACATCGATATCGAAGGGTTGGAGCGCACTCGAGCCGGGAAGATGATCGCCGTCCTCGAGTGTCCCAAGGTGCCGCCAGCGATCGAGCACATGGACCTGCGTGAGCCCGCCGGCGCCCACTTCGCGAACGCCCACGGGCCCCGCGAATGGCCAGGGTTTCAGGCGCTGCGCCGCGAGCGCGAGCTTCAGACGCAGGCTGTGCAGTCGCAGCGGCTCGGCGCCGACGCACGCACCGACGCACTTGCCGAGCTGATAGGCGAAACAGCTGCCCGCGGAGTCTTCGAGTCCCAGGACACGTAGACACAGGCGGTGCTCGCGTGCGATCCCTGCGAGGGCGCTGCGTGCGGCGGTCGGCGTTCGGTACGGGCCGAAGGTGTCGCTGTGCTCGAAGGAGAGCGGCACCTGGTCGATGGGTGCGAGCTCTGGAGCTGCGCCGTCGTCCGCGATGACCCATGTCCACGCCGCGTCGCTTCCGCGCAGCTGCCGGTTGTAGATCGGCTTCGCCGCGCGCACAAGCTTCGCCTCGAGGAGCAGTGCACCGAGCTCGCCGGCGGTGATGGTCCAGCTCACGCGGCGGGTCAACTCGCCGAGCCGCTGAGACTTCGCATCACGCGCCGAGCCCTGCCAGTGCGCAAGCACTCTTGTGCGGATGTTGTTCGCCTTGCCCACGTACAGCAGCGCATCACCCTCGCCGTGAAAGCGGTATACCCCGGGCAGCTCCGGAAGCTCCTCCGCCAGCTCCTGCGGCAGGTGCGCAGGCACCGAGCGCAGATGGATGATCTCATCGAGCGCACGCTCGATGTCGGATTGCGCCCGCGTCGCGCGCAGCGCCCGCCAGAATTGCCACAGGGCTCGCGCGTCGGGCAGCGCGCGGTGGCGGCGCTCGCAGTCGAGCCCGTAGCGCTCGATGATCGCATCGAGGCTGTGCCGGGAGACCTGCGGGTCCAGGCGGCGCGACAGCTTCACGGTGCAGGCGACACGACTCGTGAACGAGCGCTCGAGCTCGCGAAACTGGCGTCGGAAGAACCCGTAGTCAAAGCGCGCGTTGTGCGCCACGAACAGGCGACCCTCGAAGCGCGCGGCGAGCTCATCCGCGAGTTCCTCGAAGGATGGCGCATGCCGCACCATCTCATCCGTGATGCCCGTGAAGTGCTGAATGGACGGGGGGATCGCGACGCCCGGGTTCACGAGCGAGCTCCACTCGTACTGAAGCTCGCCGCCGCTTGCGGCCACCAGCCCAATCTCGATGATGCGGCTGGCGAAGGGATGGCATCCCGTCGTCTCCACATCCACGAATGCGACGGGCGCGTCCAGCCAGGCGCTCATGAGGTTATTTCGCGTAGCGTCAACAGGAAACACTCGTGTTTTTGGCCAAGGCCCCGCCTCCGTTCTGTGCTCGTACCAAGTTAAACTATATTTCGGTATCGCAGGACGCGAGTCTTAAAGGAGAACTTCCATCAACCTGATCCCGCGCGAGATGCAAGCCATCGAGATCGCGGCGCCCGGCGGACCCGAGCAGCTGCGTCCGGTGATGCGGCCGGTTCCGTCTCCCGAAGAAGGCGAGGTACTCGTGCGCGTCGCTGCGGCGGGTATTAACCGGCCGGATGTGCTGCAGCGGCAAGGACACTATCCGCCGCCGCCCGGCGCATCGGATCTACCTGGACTCGAGATCGCCGGCGAGATCGTAGCCCTGGGGCCGAAGGTCGCGGGACTGTCGCTGGGGGATCAGGTGACGGCGCTGCTGCCCGGCGGCGGCTACGCGCAGTACGCGGTGGCGGCCGCTGCGCTTTGTCTGCCGGTACCGAATGGCATGAGCCTCGTGGAGGCCGCAGCCGTCCCGGAGTCGTACTTCACCGTGTGGACGAATCTTTTCGATCGCGGGCGCTGCCGTGCAGGCGAACACATCCTCGTTCACGGCGGCACGAGCGGCATCGGCACCACCGCGATCCAGCTCGCCAAGGAATGCGGCGCGCACGTGTTCGCTACAGCGGGGGGTCCGGAGAAGGCGCGCGCGTGCGAGAAGCTCGGCGCCCTTCGCGGCATCGACTATCGGACGGAGGATTTCGTCGCGATCGTGCGCGAGGCCACTGAGCGGCCGGGGTGTCGATGTGATCCTCGACATCATCGGCGGCAGCTATCTCGCACGTAATATCGAAGCGGCGGCGGTCGAGGGGCGGATCGTCCTGATCGCCACGATGGGTGGCACTCGGGCGGAGCTCAAACTGGTGCCGATCATGCAAAAGCGACTGACCCTGACGGGATCGACCCTGCGCTCCCGGAGCGTCGCGCAGAAGGCCACGGTGGCCGCGGCGGTGCACGAGAATATCTGGCCGCTGCTCACTGCCGGCCGTGCACGTCCGATCATCTACAAGACGTTTCCGCTGACCCAGGCGAGCGAGGCGCACCGTCTCATGGAATCCTCGAGCCACATCGGGAAGATCGTGCTCACGAACTGAGCCGAGTCAGTGCGTGGACAAGGTGCGCACGTGCGCGACGGCGCTCCGGCCGAGAGCCGTCAGGTTGTAACCGCCTTCCATCATCGAGACGATCCGCCCCTCGGCGAAGCGTGCGGCGATCGCCATCAACTCCCGGGTGATCCACACGTAATCATCCTCGACGAGCGCGAGGCCGCCGAGCAGATCGTCACGGTGCGCATCGAACCCCGCAGAGATGAGCAACAGTTGCGGCTCGAAATCCTCGAGAGCGGGTAACCAGCGCTTCTCAACGGCCTGACGCGCCAGCGCACCGTCGCTGCCCGCCGCGAGCGGCACGTTCACCATGTTCGGTGCGGGACTCACGGTACCGCTGTAAGGATAGAAGGGATGCTGGAAAAACCCCGTCATCAGGACCTTATCCTGCCACTCCGGAGCACTGAAAATGTCCTCGGTACCGTTGCCGTGGTGCACGTCGAAATCGATGATCGCCACGCGCTCGAGCCCACCCTGCTCGAGCGCATGCGCCGCCGCCACCGCGACATTGTTGAAAATGCAAAAACCCATCGAACGCGACCGCGTCGCATGGTGTCCACACGGGCGGATGGCGCAGAACGCATTCGCCGCGCGGCCGCTCGTCACTGTTTCGATCCCGAGAATGCCCGCCCCTGCCGCGCGACGGGCGGCGGCGAGACTGTGCGGATTCATCGCCGTATCCGGATCGAGCTGTACGTAACCTTCATCCGGCGCGTTCGCGAAAATCAGATCGATGTAGGCGGCACGGTGCACTCGTTTCAATTGCGCATCCGAGGCGAGCGGTGCTTCCAGGCAGATGATCTTCTCGAGCAGCCCGGAATCTCGGATGTGTTCGTTCACCGAGCTGAGTCGCTGCGGCGATTCGGGATGGCCGCGTCCCATCTCGTGCCGCAGGCAGTCGGCATGCGTGATGTACGCCGTCGTCATGAGGCCTCCTCTCCGAGGATCGAATCCACTGTGAGCGCCCGCCTCAGCACAGAACTGTGCAGCGGTGACTTTCTTGCCGTCGCCGTAACGGATTTTGAGCACTTCGATCTGGCCGCCCTGAGCCGTGACGAAGCAGCTCTCGCTCTCAATGGCGCTGACGGCGCCGATACGGCCCTTCACATCGCCGAACTTCCGGAGGAGATGCTTGCGGGCATCAAACAACTGCAGGACTTTCCCGCGGAAGGTCGTCCAGGCCCCGGGGGCCGGATTGCAGCCGCGGATCAGGTTGTAGATGTGATCAACGTGGTTGTGCCAGTTGATCCGGGCTTCGGCCGCTCGGCACCAGCCTTCATAACTTGCTTGCGTCTCGTCCTGCACCTTGGCCTCGGCTCGTCCGCCCTGCACGAGATCCGCCGCCTCGAGAAGCGAAGCAACTCCGAGCGGAAATAGGCGTTCGAAGTAGACGCTCCCGAGTGTGTCGTCCGGGCCGATGGGCACACGCCGCTGCAGGACCACAGGGCCTTCATCGAGGCCGTCCGTCGGTCGAAAGATCGTGAGACCCGTCTCGGTGTCACCCCGAATGATCGGCCAGTTGATGGAGCTCGGCCCGCGGTAACGGGGCAGCAGCGAAGGGTGGTACTGAATCATCCCCCCCTTGGGAATGTGCACGAACTCCTGCGGAACGAACTGCAGGACGTACGCCATGACGCCCAGATCGACCTTCAGCGCACTCAACTTCTCGCGCGCATCCTCGCGTCTTGAGCGAGGGCGCCTGATAGACGGAAATGCCTGCAGCCTCGGCTGCGAGCCGCAACGGATCGGGTTTCGCTCCGGGCTTTTCCGGTGCGCAGAACACCCCGGCGACGGTGTCGCCCCGGCGGACAAATGCCTCGAGCGCCGCCTTGCCGAAATCCTGTTGACCTACGATGGCAATTCGCATGAGTGCACCTCCGCGAGGAAAAATCGGGCGCCGACCATTATATGTACACCCTCTCATATCTCATATATCTTGTGCGCGTCTCATATATCTTGTGTGGGCATCCCCCTGCCCTGTGCCCGCGAGGAGCTTTCATGGCTGGTCGCAACTTCCTGTTCGTTCCAGGACCCACTAACGTTCCCGATCGGGTGCTGCGGGCCATGGCCGTCCCGATGGAAGACCATCGGTCGCCGAGCTTCCCCCAACTGACGTTTGCGTGTCTCGATGGGCTCAAACCGGTGTTCAAGACCACGAGCGCTACGCCCATTCTATTTCCATCCTCCGGAACCGGGTGCTGGGAGGCTGCGCTCACCAACTGCCTCAGTCCCGGCGACAAAGTGCTCGTCGCGCGGTTTGGGCAATTCAGTCATCTTTGGGTCGATATGTGCCAACGGCTCGGCTACGAAGTCGAAGTGCTCGAAACACCCTGGGGCGAAGGCGCATCGATCGAGCGCTATCACGCCTCGCTGCGCGCCGATACGCATCATCGCATCAAGGCCGTGCTTGTTTGCCAGAATGAGACCGCCACAGGAGTCACGAGCGATGTGGCAGCGATCCGACGCGCGATGGACGATGTGGGTCATCCCGCGCTGCTGTTCGTCGATTCGGTCAGTGCACTCGCGAGCATCGATTTCCGCATGGACGAGTGGCGCGTCGATGTATGCATCAGCGGCTCGCAGAAGGGTCTCATGCTTCCGGCGGGAATGGGAATAACATGCGTGAGCCCCAAAGCGCTCGAGGTATCGAGGACAGCGAAATCGCCGCGCTGCTATTTTGACTACGCCGATATGGTCAAGGCCAACGCCTCCGGTTATTTTCCGTATACGCCTTCGGTACCGATGTTGTACGGCCTGAAAGAATCGCTCGCGATGATCGCCGAAGAAGGACTCGAGAATATTTTCCGGCGCCACCAGTATCTCGCCGCGGGCGTACGCGCTGCGGTGCTGGAGGGTTGGAAACTCAAGCTCTGCGCCACCGAGCCCAAGTGGTTCTCCGATACCGTCTCGGCGGTCATGGTGCCCGAGGGTACCGACGGCGGCCAGGTCATCGCGCGTGCGTTCGAGCGCTATAACCTCGCGCTCGGTGCCGGGCTCTCCAAAGTTGCGGGCAAGCTGTTCCGGATCGGTCATGTCGGCGACCTCAATGAGCTCATGCTCTTGGGAGCGCTCGCTGGAGCGGAGATGGCCATGCTCGATGTCGGTGTGAAGATCGAGCCGGGAAGCGGGGTCGCCGCGGCACAGCGCTTCTGGCGCAGCCACGCTCCTGCGACAGTGCAGACGGCCGGCACATCTCGCACGAGCCTCGCCGCATGAATGAGCGCGTCGTGTTCCTGGACCGCGCCTCCCTCAAGGCGAAGGTCCGGCGCCCGAACTGCGCGAGCGACTACCTCGAGTACGACCAGACCTCATCCGAGCAGGTCGTTCCACGACTCAATGCGGCGACCGTCGCCATCATCAATAAGGTGCCGCTGCGCGCGGACACCCTGAAACAGTTGCCCGAGCTCAAACTGATTGCCGTCGCCGCAACCGGTTATGACGTGGTGGACGTGGGCTACTGCAAGGAACGCGGCATTGCGGTCGCCAACATTCGCAACTATGCGATCCACACGGTACCGGAGCACGTCTTCGCGCTCATCCTCGCACTGCGCCGAAACATTCTGGCCTATCGCGAGGACGTGCAGAGCGGCGTTTGGAACCGCTCGGAGCAGTTCTGCTTTTTCACACACGATATCGGCGACCTGCACGGCTCGACGCTCGGCATCATCGGCGAGGGTGCGATCGGTCAAGGCACTGCCGCAATCGGTCGCGCATTCGGCATGCGGGTTCTTTTTGCAGACCACCCCCCGCCCAGGATGGAGGGTGTGACGTTCACTCCCCACGAGCAGGTGCTCGCCGAATCGGACGTGATCTCACTGCATTGTCCGCTGCTTGCGACGACACGCAACCTCATCGACCTCAACGCGTTTCGCAAAATGAAGCGCAATGCGATCCTCATCAATACGGCCCGCGGGGGGCTGGTGGACGAGACGGCGCTGGTATGCGCGCTCGACGAAGGACTCATCGCCGGTGCCGGGTTCGATGTGCTGACCATCGAGCCGCCGCGGCAGGGAAACCCGCTCCTTGACCTCAGGCGCCCCAACTTCATCCTGACCCCGCACATCGCCTGGGCTTCCCAAGGCGCCATGCAGTTCCTGGCCGATCAGCTCATCGACAACATCGAGCTGTGGTGCGCCGGCACGCCACAGCATCTGGTGACCTGAGGGTCTCGAATCTCAGGACTACCGTCCTGCGGTGGGCGGATTCGGCTCCTCGATCGTCTTGGCGAGCAGTTTCGTCAACGCATACACCGTATCGAGGTGTGGGGTCGCCGTCTGCGTGAGCCGACCGAGCTCGATGACGGCTCCGAGCAAAGGATCGATCTCCAGCCCGCGCCCCGCCTCCACGTCCTGCAGCATCGAGGTCTTGTGGTGGCCGACTTTCTCCGCGCCGGCGATACGTTTCTCCAGGGGCACGCGAAAGGTGACGCCGAGCTTGTGCGCGATCTCCTGCGCCTCGCGCATCATCGTGGCGGCGAGCGAGCGGCTCAGCGGATACTCACAAATACCTGCGAGCGTTGCCCGGGTCAGGGCACTCATCGGGTTGAAGGTCATGTTGCCCCACAGTTTCAGCCAGATCTCCGAGCGGATGTCCTCGAGCACCGGCGACTTCATTCCCGCTCGAGTGAGGCATTGGGAGATCCGTGTCACGCGCTTGGACTTGCTTCCGTCGGGCTCGCCCACGGGAAATCGATTCCCCTCGACGTGCTTGATCACCCCGTGCGACACCAGCTCCGTTGCGGGATAGACCACGCATCCGATCACGCGCTCGCACGGGATGTGCTTGGCGATCACGCCACCGGGATCGACGCTCTCAACGCACGTGCCGGCGAGCGTTCCGGGGTGCCGGTGAAAATACCAATAGGGGATACCGTTCTGCATCGGCACCACAGTGGTGCCCGAATCAAACAACTTCGGCACATCGGCCGCGACGGCTGCAACCTGATGCGCTTTCATGGCGAGCACAACCACATCCTGTGATCCGGCGCCAGAATAGTCAGCGGTCGCCTTGACGTCTCGGACGGCCTCCTCGCTGCCATCGGACATCAAGAGGCGAATTCCGTTCATCCGAAGCGCGTCGAGGTTGGCGCCGCGAGCAATGAAAGTCACATCCTCGCCCGCGAGAGCCAGGCGTGCACCCACGTAGCCGCCGATGGCGCCGACTCCGATGACGGCGATCTTCATCGACTGACAGCGGAGTTATCCACGCCATTGCGCTGCAGTTCCAGAGCTATTGACCACTTTGACCACGCCGTCGACCGAGCCGGCGATCCGTTCGGCCGAGGTGATGTCAGGCGGCTCCCACACGAAGCCCGACAGCCGTACCACGCCGTCATCGGCTCTGACGATGATATGGCGCGCATAGAGCTCCTGGTTCGAGGCGAGCGCCTTCTCCACGTGGCCCAGCCAGCGCCGTATCGGCCGCCTGTTGCGCCTCACTCTTGGGCGGCCCGCTGGCGCAGGCGGCCATCCCACACAACACCGTGACCGTCAGTGCGATGCGAAACATTCGAGTCATGAGCGCCAACACATTGGATCTCCTTCAAGATCCGACCTCTAGCCCGTTCCATCGTCGTCGTCTTCGGCCTCGAGCTCAAGCTCGTTGATGATGCGCCGCTTGCCCGCGATGCGCCGGACCAGGCGTAGGAGCCGGCGCAGGTCGTGCGGGCCGTACACGACACCTTCAATCCGCAGAACACCGTTCTCGGCCCTTACCGTAACACGCTCGCTGAAGATGAAGGGGTCCTGATCGAGCGCTTGCTCGACCTTCGCCTGCAGCGCGGCATCCGCCACTCTCTCGGCAGAGACGATGACTTCCGGCGTTTCCATCTCAGCCCGCGGCTCCTCGCAGAGGACGAGCTCCGGCTGCCACCCCACAACGGCCGGCCCCAGCGTCAGCGCCAGAAGCCGGCCGATCGAAGGCAGCTGCCGCCTCACCCGGATCCCGTCAGAACCGGAAGTTGACTCCGGTCGAGATGCCGATCTCATGACAGCCGCCCCAGGTCGTTGGTCCGGCGCTGCTGTAGTCGATGAACTGCGGCGTGCGTCGCGTCGTGGCAATCGGTCTTGATGCCGTGACCTCCGGCGCCGAGGTCGTAGTGCGCATTGCCGTCGTTCACGGTCTCGGCGGCATCGAAGTAGACCGTCAGCTGCTTGTCGAGCTGATGCCACCAGGCGATCGTATACATGTTCGCCTGATTGTCGCCGATCCCGTTCGGGTTGAAGTTATGCTGCCCACCCGGATCCCCGACCGACGCGCCCGCATGCGCCCAGCCCACCGCGATCCGGTCCCGGCCTCCGAAGAAATCCTGCTCGATCGCCACCCACTGGCCCGTGCGCTGACGCTCGTTCTGCCACTCCATGGACTGAGGCACCTCGCGGTGCAGATCCTCGTACAGATAGGAGATCGTGAGCCCGAAAGTGAAAGCTGTACTGGCCGCCGAACTTCATGGCCCACTCATCCGCTACGTCGACGGCCGTATTGAACTCAGGTGTGCCCGCGGCAGCGGGCAGTTCGGGTACTCGCCGGCATAGGCTTGGTAGTCGGCCCAGTCGAGGAGCTGGGCACTGAGCGGGTTGTTCGGACCGAGACCGAAGATGTAGCCGTAGTACGGATTGTTCGAGCCATCGCCGTCGCTGCTGCGATTGACGCGCTTGTGCATCTCGTAGGCCGCGGTCAGATACAGGCCGTCGCGTTCAAACTTCATGGCGACGCTATACGCGTCATCGAACCCGCCGTCGTCGCAATTGAGGGGCAGATTGCCGCTGCCTGGAACGTTACCCCCGGAGCAGTCGGGAGAGCCGAGCGAGGTCAAGTTGCTGTTCGGATCGACCTGCTGACCGAAGCCATATGCCGCCTCGATGTTGAGGCCGCCGAAGGTGGGCGACTGGTAGCTCACCACGTGATCCATGCGCGTGCCGAACTCGACGCGGTTGTCACCGCCCGTGTTGCCCATGACCGTGCTGTAATTGCCAAGCTGCCCGCTGAAGGGATTCAGCCGGTCGGTGGAGGTCTTGTAGGGCATGTACATCTCGCCGAACCGTACCCGGCCCCAGTTTTTCTTGGCGAAGCCGATGTAGGTATCGCCCAATCCGATGGCGCCCAGTACGGTGTTCGACTGCTTGGTCCAGGTGTTCTGCAGGCCGGGAGCGGCGACGAGGTCGAAGGCGGTCGAGATCTGGTATTGCAGATCCAGATCCCACGCATCGATGTGATGCGTACCCCGATAGCCGAGGTTCGAGCCATTGCTCGACATCATGCCGAGCCAGCTGACGTTGCCGTACGGCGGCGCTTTGGCAGGGCCTGTAATCACGTACGGACTACCCGGTGCACCCGTCGCATAGCCGTACGGATAGGCAACGAGTCCGTTCATCCCCTTGGTCGTGTAATCGACCGAGGCGTCCAGCGTGCCGAAGAAGCCCTTCGTGATATTGGCCAGCGCGGTTTGTTGCTTGTCGGCCGTGGCGGCCGCCTTCTTGGCCGTGTCAGTCGCCGCGACGACCGCCTGGCTCTGCTGGCGCTGCTGCTCCTTCATGGCCTGCAACTCGCGATTCATCTCATCGATGCGGTCCTGCAGCACCTGCATCTTGTCCTGAATGCTCTTATTCTGGTCCTGTGTGGTTTGCGCCACGGTTTGCGCCGAGTGCCCGCACACGACCAGAAGGACGGCGAGCGAAGCGATCAGCGATCTGCGCGCTCTGATGCCAGTCATCATGATTCTCCCCCTATTTTGAGATGCGAACGACGACCTGCTTAAACAACCTTCTTGCTGCGGAAACCCGCAATTTCCGGTGAGCCGAATCCAAGTTCCGCGAGTACCTGCTCGGTATGCTCGCCCAGGAGCGGCGAGCGCCTGACTTCGGTGACGCTGTCACTCAACTTGATCGGATTTCCGACCGTCAAATACTTGCCGCGGGTCGGATGGTCGACTTCGACGACCGTGCCCGTGGTGCGCAACGAGGGCTCCTCGGCGAGCTCTTTCATCGAAAGGATCGGGCCGCAGGGAATGTCGTGCTCGTTGAGCAGCGCCATCGCCTCGAACTTGGTCTTCGTGGCGGTCCAAGCCTCGATCGCATCGAACACTTCCTTCAGTCGCGGCAGGCGGGCGTCGGCCGTTGCGTAGTTGGGATCCGTGATCCACTGTTCACGGCCGATGACTTTGCAGATCTCCTTCCACACGGGCGCCTGCGCGATGAAATAAAGATAAGCGTTGGGATCTTTCTCCCAGCCTTTGCACTTGACGATAGACCCGGGTTGACCGCCGCCTGAGGAGTTAGCGGCGCGCGGCACGGCCTCGGCAAATTTTCCGTGCGGATATTGGGGATACTCCTTCATCACACCCGTTCGAGCCAAACGCTGCTGATCGCGCAGCTTCACACGGCACAGATTCAAAACGCCGTCCTGCATCGCGGCAAGCACCCGCTGCCCGCGTCCCGTGCTCTTGCGCTGGTACAGTGCGGCCACGATGCCGAGCGCCAGATGCAAGCCTGTGCCGCTGTCGCCGATCTGTGCGCCCGTGACGAGCGGCGGGCCATCATCGAAGCCTGTGGTCGATGCGGCTCCGCCCGCGCATTGCGCGACGTTTTCATACACCTTGCAGTCTTCATAGGGGCCCGGCCCGAAGCCTTTTACCGAAGCGACGATCATCTTCGGGTTGAGCTGCTGGATGCGCTCCCAGGTGAAGCCCAGCCGGTCCAGCGCACCGGGAGCGAAGTTCTCCACGAGCACATCGCAGTGCTTCACGAGCCTCTCGAGAATCTGCTTGCCACCCTCGCTCTTGGTATCGATCGTGATCGAGCGCTTGTTGTGGTTCAGCATCGTGAAATACAGGCTGTCGGCGTTCGGGACGTCGCGCAGCTGCTCACGCGTGACATCACCCGTACCCGGGCGCTCCACCTTGATGATGTCTGCGCCGAACCATGCGAGCAGCTGTGTGCAGGTCGGTCCCGACTGCACGTGCGTGAAATCGAGGATACGGACCCCGTCTAGTGCCTTAGCCATTCCAATCTCCGAACGCCTCTCACTTGTACATCGTCTGATTCTTGGTGCCTGGAGCGTATTCGCGTGGATCGACCCAGATGTTGATCACGGCCGAGCGGCGCAGACGCTTGACCGAGTCGCGCGCCCGCTGCATCGCCGGGGCAATCTGTGCCGGGTCGCGGACCTCCTCGCCGTAACCGCCCAGCATCTCCGCGAACTTGCCGAACGGCACGTCCCCGAGCAGATTACCGACGCTGCCACGCTGTTCGCCGTACTTGGCCAGCTGCCCGTAGCGAATCTGATTCATCGCCGAGTTGTTACCGATGACGGCGATGTAGGGCACGCCGAAACGATTCGCGGTCTCCATGTCGAAGGCCGTCATTCCGAAGGAGCCGTCGCCGTAGTAGCACAGCACCTCCTTGCTGGGGTTCGCCAGACCCGCCGCGATGGCGAAGCCGGTTCCGACGCCGAGCGAGCCCAGCGCACCCGGATCCATCCACTGGCCGGGACGGCGCGGACGCACGGCCTGGGCCGAAATCGTCACGACATCACCTCCGTCGCCGATATAGATCGTGTCGTCCTGCAGGAATTCATTCAGTTCGTAGGCGACGCGGTAAGGATGAATGGGCGTGTTGTTGGACTTGAAAAGCGGCATCAGCTTTTCGGTGGCCGCGGATTCCGCATCCGATAGCTTCTTCATCCACTGCTGGCGTGCCTGACGCTTGTCCTTCTTCAAGCGTCCCGACGCTGCCTGCAGCACGGCGCCGAGAATCGCGCCGGGATGACCAACGAGGCCCAGATCGATATCGCGATTCTTGCCGACCGTGCGATAGTCCATGTCGATCTGCACCAGCTTCAATTTGCTGCTGATGCGCCGGCCGTATCCCATCCGGAAGTCGAACGGCGTACCGACGATCACGATCACGTCCGCTTCAGCGAACGCGTTGCCTCTCGTCCGATCGAAATGGTGCGGGTCTCCGGGCGGCAAGAGTCCACGGCTTCCGCCGTTGAAGTAACCGGGAATGTCGAGCCCGCGCAACAGCGCGATTGCCTCCTCGTGCCCGCGGGCCGTCCAGACCTGCTGGCCATACAGGATGGCCGGCCGCTCCGAATCGACGAGGAGGTCCGCCAGCGTTTCGATATCGCGCGGATCACCGATCGAGCGCGTCGAGGCTCGGTAGTGACCCGGCTTGGGAATCACCGCCTTCGTCGCGTCGACCTCACGGTCGAGGACATCGCGCGGAATCTCGAGATAGGCGGGACCGGGCGCGCCGTTGAACGCTTCGCGCGCCGCCATCGAGATCATGTCCGCCACGCGCTCCGTGCTCGGCACCGTCGCCGCAAACTTGGTGATGGGCGACATCATGTCCACGTGGGGCAGATCCTGCAGCGAGCCCATCTTGTGCTGCGTGAGAGCACCCTGGCCGCCGATATGCAGAATCGGGCTCTCCGAGCGGAATGCGGTTGCCACACCCGTGACTGCATTGGTGCAGCCCGGTCCTGCGGTGGTGACGACGCAGCCGAGCTTGCCGGTCTGGCGCGCATATCCATCCGCCGCGTGCGCAGCCACCTGCTCATGGCGCACGTCGATGATGCGGATGCCCTCATCCACGCAGCCATCGTAGATGTCGATGATGTGACCGCCGCAAAGCGTGAAAATCGTATCCACACCCTCGTTCTTCAGGGCCCGAGCGACGAGGTGGCCACCGGACACGACGCCCGCATCACGGCTCTTCCTTTGAAGCGTGTCCTCCGCCGTCGTCGACGGCGTAGGCCGAGGCATCGGATTTACAGTGGCCATATCACCTCCAAATCTGTGCCTGACATCCTCCGTCGCAATCGACTGCGACGGAGGATGTCAGGCAGAGCGTTTGCGAACTGTCAGGTCGTGCGCGGTCTGCCTACGCCTCCGGCCGCGACGGCTCCGCCCTGCGAGGCGAGCAGACCGGCGGTGGCCGCGAAGTGACGCACGCGCATGGGCTTCAGAACCACCAGCGCAAGAACCGCTGCAGTCAGGTTCAGGCACACGAACAGCATGAAGATCGTGCTCCAGCCATGGCTCTTCGCGATCGCCGTGGCGATCGGCACGAGAAATGACCCTGCGCCCTTGGCCGTGTACAGCATGCCGGCATTGGCTGCTGCGAACTTGGGACCGTACGTATCGCCTTGAGTCGCCGGGAAGAGACTGAAAATCTCACCGTACACACCGAAGTAGAACGCTGTGATGAGCACGAACATGACCGGGTTGGTACCGGACCGGCTCAATGTGAAGAGCGCGATGGCTCCCAGAGTAAACGCGAGCGCCATGGTGTACTCGCGTCCGATCTGGTCCGACACCCAACCGAAGAAGGGACGTCCCACCCCGTCGAAGATGCGGTTGAGTGCGAGCGCAAAGGCGAGCGCCGGCATGATAAGTCCGAACAACTCGACCGGGATCTTCTCGATCTTGAAGTCCTTGGCGATCGGCGCCATCGAGGCGGCCATGGTCAGCCCGCCGGCGGCGATCAACACGAACATGACGTACATCACGTAGAAGACCGGGCTTTGCAGTACCTCTGTGGGCCGGTAGTTGTACGCCGACTGTCCCGGGCGCACCTTCGGCGCGACGAGCGGAGGCGGCGGAGAGAGCATGAGCCAGGAGAGCACGAACACGATGCCACCCTGGAGCAAGCCGAACGTGAAGAAGGCCTGCTGGTAACCCGCATTGTCGATCATGTGGGAAATGGGAACGATGGTGAGCGCCGCGCCTGCGCCAAATCCGGATGCCGTGATTCCGGCGGCGAGACCACGCCGTCCCGGAAACCACTTCAGTGCGTTGCCCACGCACGTGCCGTACACCGCGCCCGTGCCGACGCCTCCAATTGCGGCAGCGAAATACAGGACGGTCAGCGAGCTCGCGCTCGAATTGACGACCCAGGCGATCGCCACGAGGATGCCGCCGCACATGACCACCCATTTGGGCCCGAAGCGATCCACGAGATAGCCTTCGACGGGCACGAGCCACGTCTCCACGGCGACGAACACCGTGAAGGCCACTTGGATGGCCGCCCTTCCCCAGTGGAATTTTCCATCGATCGGATTGACGAATAGCGTCCAGCCGTACTGCATGTTCGCAACGCACGCCATGCAGGCGACGCCGATGACCAGTTGCACCCACGGATTGGCCAGAGCCGATCGGCTCGGCTGCATCGCACCAGGATTCGCGCTCATATCCGTCCCCTCTGTAATTTTTTTGAAACGCCCTCGCTAGAAAAGCACGGTCAACCGAGGGTGGGACCACAGCACGGAGGTAGGGAGGTCACAGGACCGCCGCTGACGCGCGGTCGCAATATGTACAATCAGGTAACACGGGAGCAGTACTTCACAGTGCGCCCGGCGTTCGACAGCGCGCCGAGCGACGGTCTAGAGAAAAACCCATTCCCGATTGCGCGGATTCGATCACGGTTCGCCCTCATCTGTGCACGGCTGTCCCAACGCTCGATCCGACGTAATATTTCTTAAGCTGGTATATCATATATTTTTAAATTTTTATAAGTCAATTCGCACGCGCCGCACCCCTTGCTGCCACGCTCGCAGTTGACTGTTCGAAACCGCGGCGCAGCGGCGGGATATAATTCCCCGCTTGAAACGGCCACGGCTTTGCACGAGATATATGAGCTGGTGGACGACGGTCCTGACATGAATACCACTGCCAGCATTCTTCAGCGGGCTGCCACTAGCGTGCCGCTCGCCCTCGCGCCCCTCAATGCGACCAGCCTGCGCGATCAGGCGTATGCCCTGCTCAAGGCAGCGATTGCCGATACGGACATCTACAACCCAGAGCAGGAGCTGCGGCTCGACGAGCGGCAATTGACTACCGCCCTCGGGGTCAGCCGCACACCCATCCGTGAAGCCCTGTCGCTGCTCGAGCAGGAGGGCTTCATTCGGACCATCCCGCGGCGAGGCATCTACATCATCCGCAAATCGAAGCGCCAGGTGATCGAGATGATCCAAATGTGGGCCGCGCTCGAGTCGATGGCCGCGCGGCTCGCCACGTTGCATGCGGCGGACGCCGAAATTGCCAAGCTGCGCCATCTGTTCGACGAATTCCAGAACTCACCGCCGGCGGAGCATCTGGACGAATATTCCGATGCGAACATCGCGTTTCACACCGAGGTGATTCGCCTCGGCGGCTCGCAGATGATTATCGACACGACGCGCAACCTCCTGCTTCACGTGCGCGCCATACGCCGGGCAACCATCACTCAGAGCGATCGGGCATCACGCTCCATCATCGACCACCTCAAGATCATCGAGGCACTGGAGAAGCGCGATACCGAGCTGGCCGAGCGGCTGACTCGCCAGCACACACTGGATCTGGCCGCGCACGTCGACCGCTACTGCGACTTTCTCGGCTAAGAGGACTGCGGGACGCGCCCGCCCCAGTGGCCCAGTATCCAAACGGGCCGCTGACCCGGCTCACCGCCGACGTACGCCGGCGTGCTGGAGCATTGCAGATTCGGGTCGAAGACACTCGGTACGACCGCGCGTAGCCCGGCGAGCGCAGCCGAGTCCGCGCAGACCTGCGCGAGGCCATGCCGATCTGCGAGCACGATCCGCCCAGATTGCATCCGAAGGTAGACTCGCCCTGAGGCGGCATCCGCGAAGTTGATCTCCTCAAAGCCCCGCAGGCAACGCTCCAGAAAAACGACGTTGCGCTGCGCCGACTGCACCGCTGGATCCGGGTACAGCGCCCCCGGCTCCGCCGCATCGATGTTGACCTGTCCGTAGCGCACGATGTCGAGCATTCCCGCTACGTCCAGCACGTTGATCGTCGAGTTGGTCCCAAAGGCCACCGTGCGCGGAAGCTCGCCCAGGCGCACGGAGTTGTCCAGAAATTCGAAATGGATGTTCTTGTCCGAGCGCCGCACCCAGGTGAAGAACACATCGGGTATTCCCACATAGGCCTCGACGCTGTGCGCGAGCGTGTCGTCGACGGCTTTGTAACGTCCCACCTCGAGTCCGCGCTTCCAGGCTCGCTCCACCAGTAACTCAGGCGGAGTGATCATGAAAAACAGGTAGAGCGAATGACCAAACCGTGTCAGCAAGTTGCTGCCCGCCTCGTCCGAGTCGGGTGCAAAGCTGTCGAAGCGGAAGCGATCGATGAGCAGGTGCGGCATCGTGCCCCGTCGCTGTTTGCGCGCCATGTAGCGGTCGAGCTTCTGGTCGACGATCTGCAATTCCTCGGAAGTGAAGGCGCCCGCGTACTTGTAGGCCGCGCCCAGCAAGCCGTAATCAAGCAACTGCTTGCGCCAGATGTCGGGACTGATGAGGGCAAAGTCGGTCCATTGCACCCCGATCTTTCCGGCAAGTTGTCGCTGCAGGGGACGCAGACTGCTCTTGCCCGATGCCGACGGACCCTTGGTATTGATGACGACGGGCTGCTCCTGCCGCGGTAGTCGCGCATAACCCTCTTTCGCCGCGCCCTCCAGCAACCAGGGCTCGATGAGATCGCCGATCACATCGCTGCCATGGGTATTGCACGCGATCGTCGCAGCGAGAGAGACCACCATCTCACGCGTGCCCCAGGCGCACCCGTGCGTCGCAAACAGCGCGCCCACCACCTTTGCCAAAGAGCGCAACGCTGCGCATTCGAGCGCGCTCGAGGTCCTGCTCGCCGCCTGCTCCCATGCGGGAATTCGCTCGGGGCCTAAGGCACGAGTGTCCGGCAGGGGCGAAAGTTGCGCAGCCGCGGACGCCGGCGCCCGGCGCACGTGACGCAGCCGGGCCCAGAGGCCCAGACGCCCCGCACTCCGCCCCGTCACGGGGGAGTCCGCTACAGGTGAGGACTCGGCAGCGGACGGCGCCCGGCAGGCACGCTCGATGATCGCGGCCAGTCTCCCCCGCGTGTCGCTGTGCGCGGCGACGATCTCTGACATTCTGGGCTCGAGATGGCGCCGCAGAAGTCGTGTCGTCATCTCTCTGAAGTTGACACCCAAATCCTCTATGCGCGAGCCGTCCGGCACCGATAGGTCGGCGGTTACCCGGATCAGGACCTCATGCAGCAGGAGCCGCTCGGGCCGCAGAGCAACCAGTTCGGCGAGCGGCAGGCCGGTCAGCTGCTGTAGCTCGATGGCCTCTGCAAGCTGCGTCGAGACGTTCTCGGGCCGCAGGATGGTGGACAAACCCCGAAGCGGAGTCGGTATCTGCGACTGGATCCCGGGATTCCACGGCCCTGGCTCGCCTTCGCGTGACTGGAATGACGCAGTCATTCTTCGACACTGCGCGATTCGGCGACCAGCTTCGTTGCGCGCGGATACATGCGCAGCTCCGGCACCTCGCCCCGCAGAAGTTTGCGTTGGATGCCATCCCAATATTCGACCCGCAGCAAGTCCGCGTTTTGGGCGCGAAAGGCTCGGCGCGCGACCTCATGGTTGAGTTGCATCCCGTACTCGATCTCCTCGGGCAAGAAAATCACTCCCTCCTCGAAGACCCACTCGGGTAGCGTCTCCTCCCCTGGCTCGCGGTCAGCATTGGTGCGGATCTTGACCTGCGTCAGCTCTTCAACCGCATCGTAGTCGAACAGCAGCACTCGACCGTAACGGCCCACACCGTAGTTACGCGAGTCCAGATCCTTGTTGAAGATGTTCGTCGCGGCGTTGTTGCGGATGCAATGCCCGAGACTGCGAATGACGGCCCAGGTGTCTGCCTCGTTCGCGGTCTGCAGATAGACCGGCAGAGGTACGATTTTCAGTTGCACGATCAGCGAGCGGATGAAGATGCCGTCGCCATCGAGCTGCGCGCTCCCCGGAGCCTGCTGCAGGATCTCATCCAGAAGCTCGGGCTCGAACAGATCCCGATCCAGGCGTAAATTGAAGTACATGACATTGTCGAGCATGCTTCCGGCGCGGTTGATTTCGTGCACGACGCGGTACTTGTCGAGGACGGCCGCTACGCCGGGGAACGCGCCCCACTTGTAGGACTTCGTGGGCTGATCCCGAATGACCTTCAAATGATATGAACAGGCCTCGCAGGTGAAGCCCAGGGCGACAGTACCCGGCATTCCGGGAGAGCGTTGCAGTCTCTGGCCGCTCTGATGGAGCTGACCGATGATTTCACGCAGGATGGCGACCTTGCCGACGTGGTTGAAACCGATCGTCGAATAATGGTGCCCGAACGGGCGCCGCGGCATGAGACTGAAAAGGAAAACGCACGTCTGGTAGTACAGCCGCGTGGTGACGTGCAGATTCGCGAGCGCGGAACTGAATAAACTGTGAATGTCTGCAACTTCGTGCAGCACCGCATCTGCGTAGATGCCTCCAGGACTATTCAGCAGCGCCACGACGAACGGCGTGAGTCGTCCATCATCCATGACCCAGCGTCCGACGATGAACCCGTAGCGGTCGCGGAAGAAGCCGGCCTCGATCACGTCCAGCGCCGAGGGCTGCGCTGGACTCGTTGAGGCAGCCATGAGTTCCTCGACGCGTGCCACGATGCGAGCCGCGTCCCCCTCCAGATCCCGGAAGGGCGCACTGAACCCGGGAATCTGCAAAATCTCCTTCAACAAATTGGCATCGATGCGTCCGCGCAGTGGCAGATGCCTGTGGACCTGGGCCATCGAGTCTGCGCGACCCTCGCTCGGCGGAGGAAACGAGTAGGCGACGGGACGCCAGATGTCATGATTGGTATTGCGGCGCAGGGAGTGCGCAAACATGAAGGCGATGTCAGCCTCGTACCGATCAGCGATCCTGGCAAGCAGAAGCGGCTCCATCGCACCCCACAGATCGGCATTGCCCGATAGGGCCGGAAAGACATCGAGAATGCGGGGTCCGTGCTCCGCAATGTACCGGCTGTAAAGACCCAGGCGTTCCTTGCTGATTCGGATCGAATCATGGGGATTCATCGACTCAAAGGCGCGCTGCGCGCGGTACGGGTACTCGCACAGTTGCGCGTAGAAGTCATCGAAGATTGCGAGGATCAGATCGACGGTGGCAGGGATCTGTTCCGGCGGGCTTGAACAGTTGGCCACGCGCACATAGGCGCGCTCGATCGCGGAGGCGCTCACACGATCCTATTTCGGCAATCCTGGCCCAGGTTGTCAAATTTCCTTATGATTCTCGGTTCACATCCTGGAGCCCAGCGCATGGCCACGGACTACACCCTCGAATCCTTCTGGATGCCCTTCACCGCCAATCGTCAGTTCAAGGCCAAGCCGCGACTGCTGGCACGTGCGTCGGGAATGTATTACTACACGCCCGAGGGCCGACAAGTCCTCGACGGCTCGGCGGGTCTTTGGTGCGTGAACGCCGGACACGGCCGTCGCGAGATCAAGGAGGCCGTCGCGCGCCAGCTCGAGACCCTGGACTATGCGCCGCCCTTCCAGATGGGGCACCCAGGCGCGTTCGAGCTCGCAGACCGCGTCGCTGCGATTGCACCGGCCGGACTCGATCGAGTCTTCTTCGTGAACTCAGGGTCCGAAGCGGTCGATACGGCGCTGAAGATTGCGATTGGCTATCACCGTGTCCGCGGCGAGCCCTCCCGCACCCGTCTCATCGGCCGCGAGCGCGGCTACCACGGTGTGGGTTTCGGCGGCATCTCCGTCGGCGGCATTCCACCGAATCGCAAGATGTGGTCCGCGGCGCTTCTGCCGGGCACCGATCATCTGCCACATACGCATGATCTCACCCGCAATGCCTTCACCCGCGGACGCCCCGCGCATGGTGCACATCTGGCGGATGAGCTCGAGCGTATCGTCGCCTTGCACGATGCTTCAAACATTGCCGCAGTGATCGTCGAGCCCATCGCAGGCTCGACCGGAGTGCTGCTGCCGCCGCGCGGCTATCTCGAGCGGCTGCGCGAGATCTGCGACCGGCACGGGATTCTCTTGATATTCGATGAGGTCATCACCGGATTCGGCCGCACGGGATCCCCGTTTGCGGCGCAGGAATTCGGCGTGACGCCCGATCTCATCACATGCGCCAAGGGTCTGACCAATGGCAGCGTTCCCATGGGCGGTGTCATCGTCAAGCGCAGCGTGCACGAAGCGTTCATGCGCGGCGCCGACGGCATCGAGTTGTTCCACGGCTACACGTACTCGGCGCACCCGGTCGCCTGCGCAGCGGGCTTGGCGACGCTCGATATCTATGAGCGCGAGGGCCTGCTGACGCGAGTGAAGACGCTCGCGAAAGATTGGGAGGATGCGGCGCACGAGCTCAAAGGCGTGCCACACGTCATCGATGTGCGCAGCTACGGTCTCGTCGTCGGGATCGAGCTCGAGCCGATACCCGAACGGCCCGGGGCGCGTGCGTTCGAGACCTTCACGAAGTGCTTCGATCGCGGACTGCTGACGCGGCAGTCCGGAGACGTGATTGCGCTGTCACCGCCTTTGGTGGTGGAGCGAGCGCAAATTCAGCAGATGTTCGAGACGCTCGCAGCGGTGGTGCGCACGACCTGAGGGACTCGCCGGTGCGCTGCGCGCAGCGGCGATCTCGATCTCGAGAATCAGCCGCGGCCGCGGAAAAGACCGCCGCGCGCGTGGATGTGCCAAGCAGCCAGTCCCACGACGACGATGGCCAGCGCGAGCAGCGCGACCGTCGAGAAGCCAAAGCCGTGCTCGGCATGAGCAACGATGGTGATCGTCTCCATGAACATGAACTCCGCAAGCGATGGGAGGGGCGAATCCGTTCTAATTTTGCAGGCGCCCCGCGCGGGCCGACGTTTCGGACGGTGAATCTGCGAACCAGGTCTCCTGAAGCTCGCGTTATGTCACCTGCGAGCGGGCGCCGCACCGCACATGCCGTGCGGCGCCCGCGGCGGCTCACTGCGCCTGCGCGAGCTTCCCATCGCTCGGGCCCTCGAGCTGCACCGTCACGCGCCGCTCGAGCGCATAGCCATCGAGATCTCCTTCGGCGCTGGTCGAGTCCTCAGAGCCGCGCGCTTCGATGGTGAGCCGCTCCGTGCTCACCCCTGCCTGAGTCAGCACGGCGGCGACCGCCTCGGCGCGCTTGTGAGAAAGCGCCAGGTTGTACCCGGACGTACCGCGAGGGTCCGCGTAGCCGCAGACTCGGATCTTCACATCGGGCAATGCGCCCGCGAGGGTCCCCAGGCGAGTCAGGCGCTCGACCGACTCGCTGCTCAGACTGGCGTCGTTGGTTCGGAAGTCGACCTCCGCGCCCAGATCGCGCGTGCGCTCGAGCGTCCCTGTCAGCTGAGCGCGCTGAGTTTCGAGACTTTCCCGCTCGGCCTCGCTGCGGCCGAGATTTGCCGTGAGTTCCTGCTTCGCGACGAGTTGCTTGTGATAACGGTCGCCCAGCCACGCGCCTGCTCCGGAGCCGAGAGCGGCTCCGATTGGCCCACCGGCGACCGCGCCGACCACGAAGCCGGTGAAGACACCGATGGTCTCCTGCTTCGAGGCCTTCTTGGGAGCCTCGCTCGATCCGTCCGCGGCCTGAAGCGGCTGTGCCGCCAGGGCCGTGGAGACTGCCAGAGTGATGAGCATTGATCGCACGACTCGGGTGCGGGTCCACTTGTCCATGATCGTTCCCTCCGCCTGCTTGTCAGTGGCAGAGGCGCCTCGCCTCCGCCTGTGATCATTTCAAGCCGGCGAAGGGAGCGGGAAAGGGCGCAATGGTGCGGATTCGGCGACTCTTTGTGGCAAATCCTGGCGGCGCTCAGCGACCGCGCCGCGCCAGGGCCGCGCGGCAGATTCGATCGCACAGTCCGGGAAAGTCGATGCCCATCGCCCGGGCAGCCTGCGGCAGCAGGCTCGCCGAGGTCATGCCCGGGAGCGAATTGGCCTCCAGGCACCAGAAATGGCCGGTCGCGTCCAGGCGAAAGTCGATGCGGCTGTACGCGCCGAGCTTCAATGCATGATGCGCGCGCACGGCGAGCCCCTGCACGTCAGCCGTGGCCTGCGCGCTCAGATCCGCCGGAAAGACCTCGCGTGCTCCGCCCTGCTGGTACTTCGCCTGATAGTCGAACACCTCGCCCGGCGTGAGGATCTCACCGACCGGCAGCGCAGCACCCTCGAGAATGCCCACGGTGATCTCGCGCCCCGGCACGAAGCGCTCCACCATCACCTCGTCATCGAAGCGCCGCGCCGTCTCGATCGCGGTTGGCAGCTCGGCTGCGGCCCGCACGATTGAAAGGCCGACCGTCGAGCCCTGCTTGTTCGGCTTGACGACCACCGGCCATCCCAGAGTTGCTGCGACTTCGCTCGCCTCGACCGGCGCCATCACCCAATCCGCAGTCGGTACTCCCGCACCGCGAAACAGCCGCTTGGAAAGATCCTTATCCATCGCCGTCGCGCTCGCGATGTGATTGCTGCCGGTGTAGGCGAGGCCTGCAAGGTCGAGCACGGCCTGGATGCGCCCGTCCTCCCCTGCGCCGCCGTGTAGGGCCATGAAGACGACGTCGACGTCGTGGATTTCACGGGTGTTGCTCGTGAGGGCGAGCGCGGAGCTGCGCAAATCCGCAAGCGCAGCACTCGAGGGCGGCTGCGGCGCGACGCCTGCTGTCAGCAGGCGAGTCTCCGCCTGTGCCGTGAGCCGCCCGGTCGCCGTATCGACGGCAATCACTTCGTGGCCCAGGCTTCGCAGAGCAGGAACGATCTGCGCGGCGCTCGCAATCGACACGTCGCGCTCCTCGCTCGTGCCGCCGAACAAGACCGCGATCTTCATCACCAACCTTCTTCTCCTGCTGAGTCAGAGCCGCGTGAGCTCATCGATCAGCTCGGGCCCTTCGTACACCAACGCAGTGTAGATCTGAATGAGGTCGGCGCCGGCTTCGAGCATCTCGCGCGCACTTTCGAGCGAGGCGATGCCTCCGACGCCGATGATTGGAATGCCGGGGCCCAGAAGACGGCGCAGTGTCCGCACCGTCTCGAGGGCGAGGCCATGCAAAGGCCGTCCGCTCATGCCGCCCGGAACATCGCCGCCATCCACGGGCATCGGACGCCGCACCGTCGAGTTCGTCGCGATCGCACCATCGAGCTGCAATCCGGCGATGACTCGCGCCGCGGCCTCGAGCTCGGATGCCGAAAGGTCCGGCGAGAGTTTCAGAAGCAGCGGCAGACGACCTTCACGTTGCGCCATGAGTCGAGCGCGCATCTCGAGCAGCCGCTCGAGAAGCGGTGCCAGATGCTCCTCCATCTGCAGCTCCCGAAGACCGACCGTATTCGGAGAGGATACGTTGATCGCGAGGTAGTCGGCGCAACCGAATGCCGCCGTGAGACACCGTGCGTAATCCTCGGCGGCGGACTCGAGCGGCGTCGAAGCATTCTTGCCGATGTTCAAGCCGCAGACCCCGGCATACCGCCTGCGGGCGAGACGCGCGCAGACGGCCCCGACTCCCTCGTTGGGAAAGCCCATGTGATTGATGATCGCGCGCTGCGTGGGGATGCGTTTGATGCGCGGTCGTGGATTGCCGGCCTGTGCGAGCGGCGTGACCGTACCCACCTCGATGAAACCGAAGCCGAGAGCGCCGAGCGCATCGACGCAGGTACCGTTCTTGTCGAAACCGGCCGCAAGGCCGAGCCGGTTGGGGAACTCGAGCCCCAGGATCTGCAGCGGACCGCCGGGCGCGATGCAGGGGCCTGCGTGGCGTTGCAGGCGCTGAGCGGCGCGCATCAGGCCGAGCGTGACCCGGTGAGCCTGTTCGGCGTCGAGCGCGAAAAGCAGTGGACGCAGCGCTCGATAAAGGAGCGCTGCGCGAGCGTTTGATCTGCTCACCCTCAGTCCCGCAGATGCAGCTCGCCGGCCTCGTACACGATCTGCAGCGGCTCGATGACGACACGCCTCGGACCGCGCTCGACGATACCAGCCTGCCACGCCGGGATGCCGGCTCGGGCCGCGGCGGCGAGCGTGGCGGCTGCGAACTGCGGGGGTACGAAAAGCGCAAACCCTGCACCCATGTTGAGGCTGCCGTACGCCTCACGTGCATCGAGCGCCGCCTCGCGCTGGATGAAGCTGAGCACCGCGGGAACCGGCGGCAGCTGCACGATGCGATAGGTGAGCTCGAGTGTGCTGCGCATGAGCTTGCGCCAGCCATGACCCGTGACATTGATGGCGTAATGCGGGGTGATGCCCGCGGCATAGACCTGCTCCAGCAGTGGCACGTACAGCGTCGTCGGATCGAGTAGCGCCTCGCCATACAGGCGGCCATTCTCGAGCGCTGTGGCGTAGCCGCGTGGGAGACGCTCGGCGAGCTTGCGCGCGAGGCTGACCCCATTGGCATGTATGCCGCTCGCACCGCACAGCACGATCACGTCACCTGCAGTCAGCCGATCGCCGAGCATCAAGCGCTCGGGAGGCTGCACGACGCCGACACAGGAGGCGGCCAGATCGATGCGGTCGGGGGCCACCACACCTGAGAGCGCGGGTGTCTCCCCGCCCCCCCAGGCGACCTGACAGACATCGCATGCGGCCTGCCAGCCGCGCACCAGATCCTCCATGCGCGCCCCATCGTTGAACCAATCACTGCTGCCCGCGGCCCAGTAAGCCTGCAACGAGAGCGGCGTTGCGCCGACCGTGATCAGATCGTTCACCGCCATGGCGATCGTATCTTGCGCGATGGCATCGTAATGCGTGCGCCCCGAGATGGGGCGCATGGCGTCGGCGACCAGGGCTTTCGTTCCGAGACACTCCGTCGTCGTGGCGAGCAGCAGCCCGCCGATCTCCACGACGAAGGCAGACTCGCCCCGCGAGCGCTCGAGCTCGCGTGCGCCGTGGACACTCAAATGCCGCGCCGTGGCGCGGGCGGCCCGCTGTGCCCGAATCTTCAGCGCATCGATGCGATCGTAGTCCACCCCCGCGCTGCGGTAGTCGATCTGCCGGTCGGTCAAGCAGCCTCCGCGGCGAGCTCATCGCTCGCAGTAGCACGCAATCCTAACAGGATGCACGCTTAAGGATCCCCGGTCAGCCGCCGCGCTTCGATGTAAATACGCTTGACGGCCGGATGCTGCCGGCGAATGGCATCTTCGATGCGCGCCACCGCGGCGACCTGCTCGCTCGCTGAGATACCCGGCTCGAACTCCACATCGAGGTTCAAGAGAATCTCGGTGGGTCCCAGATGCATGGTGAGCGGCGTGCGTGCCGTGCGAATCGCGTGGTCGCTCTCGACGATGCGACAGATGCTCGCGAGCGTCTCGGCGCTCGCGCTCTCGCCCACGAGCAGCCCTCGACTCTCATACACGAGCGTGAGGGCGACCACACACAGGATCACCCCGATGATCACCGAGGCGGCCGCATCGAAAACGGGCGTGTTGTAGCGGTGTCCGAGATAGACGCCGCCGAAGGCGACGATGAGGCCGGCGAGAGCCGCGCAATCCTCATAGAAAGTCGTGTAGACCGCAGGATCCTTACTGCGATGGACCCGCGACCAGAAGGTGCGCGGACCGCGCCGCCTCAGCAGCTCTCGGACCGCCACGATCAGCGAGGCTGATTCAAACACCGCGGCGACTGCGAGCACCGTGTAGGCCCAGAATGGGCTCTCCAGCGGAGTGGGCCGCAGGATGTGCCCGATTCCCTCATACAGCGCCATCCCGCCGCCGACGCCGAACAGCAATACGGCGACGATGAGGCTCCAGAAATAAAGCTCCTTGCCATGGCCAAACGCATGGGTCGCATTGGGGGGTCTTTGACTGCGATACACACCGAAGAGGAGCAGCAGCTGATTACCCGTGTCGATCACCGAATGGATCGCTTCGGACAGCATGGCCGAGCTGCCCGATACCGCAGCCGCGATGAACTTCGTGGCAGCGATTCCGAGATTCGCAGCCGTCGCGGCGTAGATCACTTTCTTTGAGCGGCTGCTCGTAGGGGCGGGCGTTTGCTCCACATGAACGATCTTACATTATGATGGCGCAACCCCCTTTTGGAGTGTGCCCAGCTTGAGTTACGTGCAGAAAGAGGATGCTGAAGGTGTCGTGCTGACGCCGACGCAACCGCCGCGCGGCTCGGTCATCTGGCTGCATGGGCTCGGAGCCGATGGCTTCGACTTCGTACCGATCGTTCCCGAGCTGCGGCTGCCAGACACGCTGCAGCCCCGTTTCGTGTTTCCGCACGCACCGGTGCGCGCCGTGACCATCAACAGTGGGGCGCGGATGCGCGCCTGGTACGACATCCACGGTCTTTCAGAGAATGCGAGCGAGGATGAGCGTGGCATTCGTGCTTCCGGCTTGCTGGTCGAGGAACTCATCCGGCGTGAGCAGACGGCCGGCGTCGCGGCGAGCAACATCGTGCTGGCAGGCTTCTCGCAGGGGGGCGCCATTGCTTTGCATGCGGCCCTGCGCCATCGCGAGGCGTTGGCGGGTGTCATGGCATTGTCCACCTATCTGCCGCTGCGCAGCACGCTTGCGGCCGAAGCCGCTGCCGCGAATCAGCGCATTCCCATCCTCATGTGCCACGGCACCTATGATCCGGTGCTTCCGATTCAGCTGGGCGAGCTCTCGCGCAATCAATTGCTGGCACAGGGCTATGGCGTGTCCTGGAAATCCTATCCAATGCAGCACCAGGTCTGCGGTCCGGAGATTGCGGATATCTCCGCCTGGCTGCAGGGCGTGCTACGCGCGCGCGAGCTTCCCGAAGTCAAGGCGTAGGTCCTCGAAGACCTTCTGTGCCGTAGCGCGCCCGGCACCGAAGACTCCACCGCCGGGATGCTGGAACGGACCGACCAGATAGAGCCGCTCGATTCCGGGAATGGTGAACTGGCTCAGCTCCGGCGTGGGCCGGTGCGAGCCGGACTGGTAAGTCGACATCCCGATTCCATGCAGATCGCCGTGCACGAAGCTCGGCGAAGTACGCTCCATGTCGAGCGGGCTGTCGCAGTGATAGCCGATGATGTTGTCGTGCGTCAGATTCGGCAGGAACCGCACCATGTGCTCGAGCATCCGCTCCGCGTACTCGCGCTTCGACTCATCCCACGAGCGCCCGTCGGCGCGCACGTACGGCACGTAGTCCCAGGCGTGCAGCGTCGCTGCACCGGACGGTACGCGCGATGCATCAAACTCGGACAGCGAGCCGACTCCGACGAGCGGATAGCTCGAAAGCTCGCCGTAGCGCAGTTCATCGAACGAGCGGCGCAGCTGCTCGTAGCGGTTGGGCAAGAGCTCGGTCATCACGGCGCGGATGGGATCGCCGGCGCGCGTGCGCAGCGGCGTCTTCAAGGCCGCGTGGATCGTGATGCACGCGTTCGGCGACACCTCGGTGGCCGCGGCGGCGCGGGCGATGGCAGGATCCAGACTCTCGACCATCTGCCCGAGATGATGCGGATGAATGGCGCCGATCACGCCCTCGCGCGCGCCAATCTCGAGGCCGCCCGCCAGACGCACGGCACGAGCACGTCCATTCTGAACACGCACACGCTCCACGCTCTTGTCAGCTTGCACCTCACCGCCGTGGGCGCGGATGCAAGCGATCAGGGCGTTCGTCAAGGCACCGCTGCCCCCGACCGGGACGCCAAAACCGTACGCCTCGAGAAAACCGACGAACACGAAGACGCCGATCGCTGTCGCCTTCTCGTCAGGCGAGACCAGGTTCTCGCCTGCAACGCGCGCGAAATGCATCCGCACTCGATCGTGCTCGAAGTACTGGGACAGAAGATCGTGAGTGCTCATCTGCGTCACGCGCCACAGCGCGCGACCTTCGCGGCTCTGGTCCATCATCGCCGTCGAGGCGCCCATCGGGGCGGGCGCGGAATACAGCGTGGATGCGATCATCGGCAGCCACTCGGCGGCCTGCTGCGCGAGCCGACCATAGGCTTCGGCGTCGCGGCGCGAGAACTTGCCGATCTCTGCGCAGGTTCGCTCCCGATCGCGATACAGGGCGAGCGAGCTGCCGTCCTCGAACAGCGACATCATGGGCAATTCAGGCACGACGTAGCGCAGGCCGTATCGGCTCTTGAGTGCGAGCTCGTCGTTCTTCAGAAGCGGGTTGCCCTGTATGAAGATGTGCGCCATGGAGTGCTGATCGTGACGGAAACCGGGCACCGTCAGCTCTCGCGTGACGACACCACCGCCGAACCAGGCGTTGCGCTCGAGTACCAGGACACGCTTGCCCCCGACGGCGAGATAGGCGGCTGCGACGAGCCCATTGTGGCCCGAGCCGATCACTACGAAGTCGTATTCGTTTGCCATCTCAGGTCGCAAAGAGTTGTGCGCCGATATCGCGGAAGGATTTGAATTCGAGCGCGTTACCGGATGGATCCAGCAGGAACAGGGTCGCCTGCTCACCCGGAGCGCCCTTGAAGCGCACGTGGGGCTCGACCACGAACTTCACACCGTGGCGCTCGAGGCGTCCTGCGAGTTCGTGCCAGACGTGCATCTCGAGAACGACTCCACAATGCGGAACGGGCACGCTATCGCCGTCGACCGGATTGAAATGCGCGCCGATCTTGCCCTGGGGTCCGAGCGTCGGGTTCAAATGGCAGACGAACTGGTGGCCATACAAATTGAAGTCCACCCAGTGCCGGTCGCTGCGTCCCTCGGTGCATCCGAGCACTTCCTTGTAGAAGCGGCGCGCCTCATCGATGTCGCGCACCTGCACGGCAATATGAAAGGGGGTCAGCGGCATGGGTACTCGCTCTCCTCATGCTATGGTAGCCGCTGCCCTTTCTCGAGGCCAACGTCCGGAGGCGCACGGTGCGGGCGCGGTCGCCGCTTTTCTGTTCGGTCATTGCAGTTGCGAGCCTGACCGGCGCGCGGGCACAGACGCCGACGTACGGCGGTGACGTCGCACCCATCCTCGAGCATCATTGTGTCGAGTGTCACCATGCAGGTGGCAGCATGCCGCAGTTGCCGCTCGATCAGTACGAGGGCGTCCGCAGCGCGGCCGATCGCGTGCTGGCATCGGTGAGGTCGCGCGCTATGCCCCCGTGGTTCGCAGATCCCGGTGACAGCGTGGCCTTTCGCAACGATCCGCGGCTCACGGAGGCCGAGATCGCGACGCTGACGAGGTGGGTTGCTCAGGGCGCCGCGGCGGGGAAGGATCAAGTGAGTGCGCCTGCGCGCTCATACGATGGCTGGCTGGATCCGCAGGGCCGCCGCCCCGACGCCATCATCAGCTTTCCGCGCATCGACTTGCCGGCCAATGGCGAGCTGCCCTACGTCCGCGTCCTCATCAAGGTGCCCTTGCCTGCCGACCGCTGGATCGCAGCTCTGCAAGCGCTGCCCGGTAACGCAGCGGTGGTCCATCACATGGCGATCGCGGAGGTGACCCTGCCCGATGGGGTGACTGCGCAAACCGTGAAGCAACTCCAGGAAGTCGCTCGCCAGGCGGGACTGCCCGACGGCTCCTTCGCTCAGGTGCACCCGGCGGTCGTCGATCCAACGGATGCCGAGACGTACGACATGCTCGCGGCGTACACACCCGGCAGTACTTTCGAGGCATACCCGCAAGGCGTTGCAAAGCTGCTGAAGGGCGGCGGCAACGACTACATCAATTTCAACATTCACTACACCACGACCGGCAAGCCGGAGGCGGATCAATCGCGCATTGGATTGTGGTTCACCGATCGCGCCCCGCGCCAGCAGATCTTCCGCGCACCGATGCCCGGCAAGACCCTGATCGCGAACGGCCAGGAATTGCGCACCGATACCCCGGGCACGAAGGCCGAGGGAACCGACTTTGCGATCCCACCGATCGCGGCCTTCGAATCGGACTTCGAGCTGACCGGGGTCACCGCAGTCCTGCGGCCGCTCACCATCCGCGCTCTGCAGCCGCATGCGCACCTGCGCGGCAGCAGCTTTCACTACTCCGTGGTGTGGCCGGACGGCCATTTGCAGACATTGCTTGCCGTGCCTCGGTACGACTTTCACTGGCAGCTGACCTATCAGCTGCGTGACCCGGTGACGCTACCCCCGGGCAGCAAGCTCATTGCACGCGCGCGCTATGACAATTCGCGCGACAACAAGCATCTGGTCAAGGCCGCGCTGGAGGATCCGGCGCAGCGCTGCGGACCGGACAAGGTCGTGCACTTTCGCGAGCAGAATCAGACCTGGGACGAGATGTTCAGCCCGATCGTCGAATACTCCATCGAGCGCGCTGCGGCCACTGGCCCGCCGCACAGCGGCCCCAGGCTGGTGCGCGCCACCGGCTGCCTCGCGCGCGAGACTTCCCAGCGGTGGACTTTGCGCAAGGTCGGCCGGCTCGAGTCGAGCAGCACTCAATCCGCCTCGAGCTCAGAGCTCACCGCAATGGCAAAATGGCCCGTCGGCACGCGCTCCGTACCGATTCTCGCCGCGGAGCCTTTTGATCTGAGTCGCGAGGCGGGCCATCGCATCGCCATCAAGGCCATCGAAATACAGGATGGCTCAGCGTCCGGTCTGTCGTTGACATCGGTACAACCTGTCCCGGGAGCGTGTCCCTGAGCATGTCGCTGCGCGTTTTCGTCGTCGTTTCACTCGCGCTGGCGAGTTCCCTTGGTCGGGCCGACCCCGATGCTGGCGCGTTTCACCTGCCGCAGTGGCCCGCACAGGTCGCAACACCCGATCTGCATTTGACCGACACGAAGGGCCGGGCTCGTGCTCTTGAGGACTTCAAGGGCCACGTCGTGGTCGTCTACTTCGGGTTCGTCTCATGCCCGGACGTGTGCCCGGCAACGTTGCGGAAGCTGGCGCTCGCGGGCCGACAGCTCGGTCGAGCCGCCGACCGGATCGAATTGCTGTTCGTCACACTCGACCCTGAGCACGACACGCCCGCGCAGCTCGATGCGTACGTCAGGATGGCAGGGCTGCGCGCAACCGCCCTGACCGGAACTCCGGACGGCATCAATCAGGCGGCAAAGTCATTCTCGGTGCAGCACGCGCGCATCGTCTCCAATGGCGCCACGACCATCGATCACTCCGGAGGCCTCTACATCATCGGCGCGACTGGCCGGCTGCGCCTGGTGGCCCCGCTCAACGTGTCGATCGAGGATCTTGCGCACGACCTGCGCATCCTGGCCGCAGAGGCGTCCTGAGCTGCGTTCAGCGAGGCTCGAGCCCCATCGCCTCGCGCACGAAAGCGAATATATCGGCGGTCTCGTCGATCAGCTTGGCGGTCGGTTTGCCTGCGCCGTGTCCGGCCCGCGTCTCGATGCGCATGAGAATCGGGCGCCCATGCGGGTCTGCGTGTTGCATGGCCGCGGTGAACTTGAAGCTGTGCGCCGGAAAGACCCGATCGTCGTGGTCACCCGTCGTCACGAGCACGGCCGGATAATTCACGCCAGATTTCACGTTCTGCAGGGGCGAGTAGCGCAGCATGGCGCGAAACTCATCGGCGTCGTCGATGCTGCCGAAGTCGGACTCCCATCCTTTGCCGACCGTGAAGTCGCGAAAGTGCAGCATGTCCATGACGCCGACCTGCGGCACGGCCGCGGCGAAGAGCTCGGGACGCTGCTCGAGCGTTGCGCCGACGAGCAACCCTCCGTTGGAGCGTCCCCAGATCGCCAGGCGCTCGGGCCGCGTCCACTTCTCAGCGATGAGATATTCGGCAGCGCCTGTGAAGTCATCGAACACGTTCTGCTTGTGGACCTTCATCCCCGCCTCGTGCCAGGCGCGGCCGTACTCGCCCCCGCCGCGTAGATTCGCGAGCACGTACACGCCGCCCAGCTGCAGCCAGCCAGTGACGGCCGGCGAGAAGGCCGGCTGCAGCGAGATGTTGAATCCGCCGTAGCCGAACAGAATGGTGGGCTGGTTGCCGTCGCGCTTCGCGTCCTTGGCGGCAACGATGAAAAGCGGAATCCGGGTGCCATCCGCACTGGTGGAGAACGTGGCCGTGGTCGTGTAATTCGCGGTTTCGAAACCCTTGAGCTTTGGTGTACGCCACGGCGCGGTGGCGCCGCTCGCCAGCTCCAGCGAATAAACCGTGGGTGGACTGGTGAAGCTGCTATAGAGGTAGAAAGTACTGCGATCCTCCAGGTGCCCCTGAAAGCCGCTCGCGCTGCCAGGGCCGGGAAGCCGGACCTCATCGATGAGCTTGCCCTCGAGCGTATAGCGACGCACGGCGCTGCGGGCATCATGCAGGTAGCGCGCAATCAGCTGCCGACCCACGAGAGTCGCCCCGTCAATCGCATCGGCACTCTGCGTGACGATGGTGTGCCAGCTGGCCGGCGCCGGGTGCGCGAGCGGAATCGAGACGATGCGATAGTGAGGCGTCACGTAGTCGGTCCGAACGTAGAGCGTTTCGCCGACGTTCCCGAGCACGTCGTACACGGCGTTCGGTTGCGCGATCAGCGGGGTCACGCTCGAGTCCGGCTGCGACAGATCCTGAATCAGCACGGTGTTCTCTACTTCATCACCGTGCGTCGCCTCGATCACCAGATAGCGGCCGTCGTCGGTCACGCGGGCGGTCAGATACCAGTTCGGATCATCTCGACGGGTATAGATCAAGACGTCCTGGGACTGGGGCGTGCCGAGCTTGTGGAAGAAGAGCTTCTGATAGGCATTGGCCGCCTTCAGCGCATCCTTCGAGTCAGGCGCATCGTAGGCGCAGTAGTAAAAGCCCGAGCCGTCCTTGCGCCAGCTCGCGCTGCTCGCCTTGGACCACTTCAGCACATCGGGGAGATCCCGCCCGCTTTGCACGTCCCGTACGTGCCAGGTCTCCCAGTCCGAGCCTGCATCCGCCAATGCATAGGCGAAGAGCCGGCCGTCCGCACTCACCGCCTGCGCTGCAAGCGCAATGGTGCCGTCGGCCGAGAGCCTGTTCGGATCGAGCAGCAGACGCCCGCGGTCCTTCGGATCGGGGGTCACGAACACGACCGCCTGGTTCTGCAGACCGTCGTTATGGGTGTAGAACCACAGGTCACCGTGCTTCTCAGGCGCGCTCCAGCGCTCGAAATTCCAAAGCTTGCGCAAACGGCTTCGAATCGCATCGCGGTCCGGAATCGCCGCCAGATACTCCGAGCTCAGGCGTGCCTCGGCTCCTACCCAGGCCCGGGTTTCCGGTGAGTCGATGTCCTCGAGCCCGTGGTAGGGGTCGGGAACCTTGACGCCGTGGTACACATCCGCATGCTCCCCGCGCGGGGCTGCGGGATAGGACATGTTCTGCAGGGGTGACGCGCTCGCCGCGACCGCAAGGGCCGCGGCAAGCATGCTGGCTCGCAGGATAGAATTGAGTCGGTGCATCCGGCCCGGTCCGAGTGACGTAACCGCAAAATGAGCGCCATAGTCTACCCGGAGTCGCCGAGTCTCTCGATGCGGCTCCTCGAGCGCAATCTGCTGCCCGACTGGCTGATCCGCATCGGGATTCGCCGTCTACTGCGCCAGCGCCTGCGCCAGGAACGGCGCGACGGCGTCGAGGCGACGCAGCAGCGTCTGATGCAGCTGATCGGACAGCTGCGCGCGAGCCCGATCGCGATCAATACCGGGGAGGCGAACGCCCAGCACTACGAGCTGCCGAGCGAGTTCTTCCAGCTCGTGCTCGGTCGACAGCTCAAGTATTCCTCGGCCTACTTCACCGACACGGCTCGCTCGCTGGATGCGGCGGAGCGGGCAATGCTCGCACTGACCTGCGAGCGCGCCCGCCTGCTCGATGGCGAGAGCATTCTGGAGCTCGGCTGCGGCTGGGGCTCCTTGACGCTATGGATGGCCGAGCACTACCCGCGCTCGCGCATCACGGCGGTGTCGAATTCGCGAAGCCAGAAGGCGTTCATCGACGCGCGCGCCGCCGCTGCAGGCCGGCACAACGTCGAAGTCATCACCTGCGACATGAACGAGCTCGACTTTGCGGGAGCGCCTCGCTTCGATCGCGTCGTCTCGGTCGAGATGTTCGAGCACATGCGCAACTACGAGCGCCTCCTCGGGAAGATTGCCTCCTGGATGCGAGCCGACGCGACGCTTTTCGTGCACATTTTCACGCACCGCACGCTCGCGTACCCCTTCGAAGTGCGCGATGAGAGTGACTGGCTCGCGCGCTACTTCTTCACGGGCGGCATCATGCCGAGCGATGACCTGCTGTCGTATTTCCAGCGCGACGTGCGACTCATCGATCACTGGCTCGTGGATGGCCGCCACTACGAGCAGACGAGCGAGTGCTGGCTTTCCAACATGGACCGGCACGCGAGCGAGGTCCGCGCCGATCTTCGAGCGAACCTACGGTCCCGAAGACGTACAGCGCTGGTGGGTCTATTGGCGCGTGTTCTTCATGGCCTGCGCCGAGCTCTGGGGCTATGCCGAAGGGCGGGAGTGGCTGGTCTCACATTACTTGTTCTGCAAGGCCGCCGCCGCCTGAGACTTGAGGCTCGCCACGAAACGCATCGTCTGCTCAAGAGCCGGAGTCCGTCCGCGCGCGAGCCGGGCGAAACTGGCGATGGTGTCGCTGTGCCCTCGCCCGGGATACACCTCGAGGTCGACCGGCACGCGGTGACTGGCGAGCGCATCGCGCAGTTGCATCGCCTGACGCGCATACACCCGACGGTCGTCCTCGCCGTGCAGCAACAGCGCCGGCGGCGTATCGCCGGTCACATGACGCGCCGGCTGCCAGTCCGCCATGACGTACGGCGCCGAGAAGATGGTATCGCAGCTCATCCGTGTCGGGATCGAGCGCATAGGGACCGGACAATCCGACCCAGCCGACGATGGCACGGCGATCGGCGCCCGCCTTCTTGAGATATTGCGGCTCGATGGCGAGCGTCGCCGCAAGATGCGCCCCCGCGGAATGGCCCATGAGAACGATCCGGGAGGGATCCCCGCCGAATTCCCGGGCGTGTTGCTCGACCCACGCGACGGCGAGAGCGCCATCCTCGATGAAGGCGGGATACCTCACCTGCGGATACAGCCGGTAGTCCGGCACCACGGCGATGCATCCGCGTTCGGCGAGAGCCACGCCGACGAATCGATACTGCGATTTGCGACCGCTCGACCAGGCACCGCCGTACCAGAATACGACCACCGGCAGCTCGTGCGCTCCGGGCTGGGCGTAGACATCGAGACGCTGCCTCGGGTCATTGCCGTAGGCGAGATCCGTGCGGCTGCGCACCGAGGTGAAATAAGAGGGAGCATTCGCCGCCAGAAACAGCGTGCTGGTGCACCCCGTCGCAAGCATTGCCAGGGCAGCAGCGAGCAGGCGTGCCGCAACGGCGGGGCGCGCGCTCATCGAGTGATCTAACCGCGCCAGTGCGGCTTTGCGAGCAGCATCTGCACATCACCGAGCTGGCGCTCGGCGAAGCCGCCTTCACAGTAGCAAAGGTAGAAATCCCACAGGCGCAGGAAGCTTTCCGAGAATCCGAGCTGCTTCACCCGCGCTTGCGAGGCGAAAAAGCGCTTGCGCCACTCCTTAAGTGTGCGCGCGTAATGAGGACCGATGTCCTCGAGGTGGACGATCTTCAGGTCGGTCGCGCGCCGAATGGACTCGGCCATGACGCTGACTGCGGGAATGAAGCTGCCGGGGAAGATGTAGCGCTGGATGAAGTCGACCGATTGCAGCGCGTTTGCATACAACTGGTCCTGAATGGTGATCGCCTGAATCAGCATTGCGCCGTCGGGCTTCAAGAGCAGCGCCGCGCGCGCGAAGTACTCATCCTGATGATCAGCGCCGACCGCTTCGATCATCTCGATGGAGACGAGCTTGTCGAAACGGCCCTCGAGGTCGCGATAGTCCTCGAGCAGCAGGGTGATGCGATCGTCGAGGCGCAGTCGGGCGACCTTCGCGCGCGCATAGGCGTACTGCTCACGCGAGATGGTGGTGCTCGTGACACGGCATCCGTACCGGGTCGCAGCATGGATCGCAAGGCCGCCCCAGCCCGTCCCGATCTCGAGCAGATGATCCTGCGGGCGCAGCGCGAGCTTGCGGCAGACGGCGTCGAACTTGGCGATCTGGGCTTCGTGCAGCGTCATCTGCTCGCGCTCGAAAATGCCGCACGAATACGCCATGGTCTCATCGAGCATGAGCTCGTAGAGCTCGTTACTGAGATCGTAGTGCGCGGCGATATTGCGCACGCTCCCCGCGCGGCTGTTGCGATTCATTGCGTGAAGCAGCCGCTGCAGCGGTCGGGTGAGGCTCGCCCAGGGACCCTCGAGGCTCTGCAGCACCTCCCGGTTGCGCACCAGGATGCGTACGAGAGCTGTCAGGTCATCGCAACGCCACAGTCCGCGGATGTAGGCTTCGCCGGCTCCGACCGTACCGCCGAATGCGGCATCGGCGAAGAATTGCGGGTGATCGACGAGCACCGTCGCAATGAGCCCGCCGTCCGAGTCACGGGTGCCGAAGCGGCCCTCCCCGTGCTCATCACGCAGGACGATTTGACCCGACTCGAGCGAACCGAGCTGTCCGAGCAGCACCCGACGTTCCGAGACGGGCCAGCAGCGAGGGCTGGCGCGACTCAACTAGGCCGACCTCGGCCGGGATGATGGACGATTTGGTCATGACAGTCTCGGATGGCTGAAAAAAGGCGTCCGCTTAAGCGCAAGGCGCAGCGCCTGCCAATAGATTGCGGCGGTCACCTGTCCCGTCATCAAGGGGAATGCGAGCAGCGCGCGGGCGAGCGCGGCGCCCGAGAGCTCGCGGCGCGTCAGATTCAGCGTGGCGGCGAACGCGGCGCGCTCGTCGCGCCAGTTCTGCATGTGGACCTGCAGGTGATCCGCGGGTGGACTCAACCGCCAGTCATACGCCATATCCATGGGCAGGAACGGCGAGATGTGGAACTGCTTCGCGAAGCAGAAGCGCCAGGAGGACCCCTCGAGCTCGGCCTGCGACACGGGCAGGACATAGGCGTGACGTTCGTGCCAGGGCGTATTGGTGATCTCTGCGATGATCGTCTCGACCTCGCGATCCTCTCGATCGAAGCAGTAATAGAAGCTCACCGGATTGAAGCAGTAGCCGAAATAGCGCAGGTGCGTGAGCAGGCGAATCGGTCCCGCAGGCCGCGTGCCGGTGCGCTCGTGCACGAGGTCCCTCACGGCCTCATCGAGCGGCCTTGCGGCATCGCCATGGTAATCCGCGCGCCGAAACCAGGCCGGCGCCCATCGCCGTGCTGACCAGAGCCAGTATCGGTCGAACAGCTGCGGCAGCTCGGCGAGATCCAGATACATCATGAACAGGCGATAGTGAAACGAGTGCTCGCTCGGCACGCAGCGCCGATGACGAACCCAGCCGCTGTAAAGGCTGCTCTTCATCGGCACGACTCCAGCAGCGCTCCCTCGGGCCGGAGCTCCGCGCGCGCTGCCGCGGCCACCTCCGTTGCGGCCCATTCCCCGCTGATACAGCCATCCTCGTGGAAGCCGTAACGCCAGTACGCACCGCAGAAGAACGAGCGATTGTGGCCGCTGATCTCCTGTCTGCGACTCTGGGCCGCGACCGCCGCAGGGGTATAGACCGGGTGATAGAAGCGCTCGCGATGCAGGATGTGCTGCGGAGCAATCTCGTGCGAGCGATTGAGAGTGACCAGAAACACCGCTGGCGCGTCGAGCGACTGCAGGATGTTCATGTCGTAAGTGATGGCGACGGGGCCGCTGTCGTGAGACAGCCGATGATAGTTCCAGGCCGCGCGCGCCCGAGATGTACGCGGAAGCAGCCGGGCATCGGTATGCAGGACCGCCTCATTTGCCTGGTACGGGAACGCCGTGAGTATTTCCCGCTCGAGCGCGGTGGGCGGATCGAGCAGGCGCAGCGCCTGATCGGAGTGGCATGCGAACACGACGAAGTCGAAGCACTCCACCTCGCCGCGCACCGTTCGCACGAACACCTCATCGCGCGTGCGGTGCACGCCGGCAACGGCGGTCGCCAGGCGCGCGCGGCGACGCCAGCCCTCGGCGAGCCGGTGCACGTACTCGCGCGAGCCGCCGCGGATCGCGCGCCACTGCGGGCGCTCGTCGATGCTGAGAAAGCCGTGTCGATCGAAGAAGTCGACGAAGAACTCGAGCGGACAATCCAGAATGGCCGCCTCGGAGGCCGACCAGATCGAGCGGCCCATCGGCACGAGATAGCGCTCGATGAACGCGCGCGAGTAATGGCTGTGTGCCAGGTACTCACCGAGCGACTGCTGCGGACAACCCGTGCGACGCAGGCGACGCGCGCCGCGATTGAAGCGCAGGATGTCCGCCAGCATGCGCAGAAAAATCGGACTCAACAGATTGCGCCGCTGCGCAAACAGCGTATCGAGCGAGGTGCCGTTGTACTCGAGCCGCGAGCGCTCGCAGCTGAACGAGAAGCTCATGTGCGAGGGCTGGGACTCGATGCCGAGCTCGCCGAGCAGACTGCAGAAGCGAGGATAGGTCCAGTCGTTGAACACGATGAAACCCATGTCGACGGCGAAGATGCGACCGTCGAGCGGTACGTCGATCGTGCAGGTGTGTCCGCCCAGGCGGTCCGCGGCCTCGAACACCGTGACCTCATGCTGGCGGCACAGCCGATGCGCGGCGACCATGCCGGAGATTCCGGCGCCAATGACCGCGACTCTCATGGCCGAACTGGCGACCGCTCTCTGGGACCTGCGAGGCGACGCGCAGAGAAATCCCGCGCCTGGACGGGAATGACCCGCAAGTCCCAGATGACTCCGAGCCAGGACAGGACTTTAAGCAGATAGAAGGTGATGTCGATCTCCCACCAGTAAAACCCCTGCCGCGCGGCATTTGGGTAATGGTGGTGGTTGTTGTGCCAGCCCTCTCCAAGCGTGATCAGCGCAAGCAGCCAGTTGTTGCGGCTCGAGTCACCCGTGCGGTAGCGCTGTCGCCCGACGACGTGCGAGAGCGAATTGATGAGGTATGTGCAGTGATAGCACAGGACCGTGGAGACGAAGAAACCCCACACGAGCAGCTGCCAGCCGCTGGTCCCCAGTGACGGCGCGAGGTGGTGCAGCAGGCACCCCACCAGGAACACGATCACCGCAAGCACGAACGGAACGGCAATATCGAAGCGATCCAGCCAAATGAGCTCCGGAAACCTGAGCAGGTCGCGCACGAGCTTCGTGTCGGCATCGAAACCCTCGCGTGTCAGGAACCATCCCATGTGCGCCTGCAGGAATCCGTGGCGCACCGGTGAGTGCACGTCGTCCGGCTGATCGGAGTGTGCGTGATGATGCCGATGATGAGCCGCCCACCAGATGGGGCCGCGCTGCACCGCCGAGGCCCCGAGCAGTCCGAAAATGAGCTGCCCCGCTCGTGAGGTCTTGAAGGAGCGGTGCGAAAAATATCGGTGGTAGAAACCCGTGATGGCGAACATGCGCACCAGGTAGAGCGTCAGGGCGGCGAGCAGCGCCACCGGACTCCAACCGACCCAGATCACGGCGATGCAAACGGCGTGGACGAGGACGAACGGCACGATACGCGTCCAGTCCACGCCCGCAGCGGGGGTGCTGGATGAACCTTTCGTAGCCGTATCACTGTCGAACCAACGCAGTACGGCCGCGTACCATCGTCCCATCGCGGGAAACCTTTTTGTTTTGCTTGAGCCCACCCGGCCTGGTACGGCGGCACCTCCGTGACGGATGCACCGACTGGCGCGACCACTTCAGGATAACGGGCACACTGTCACGCGCAAGCCCAAGTAGTCTTGCTGCAGTGCAGCATCCACGCTCAGCCGGGAACGTGGCTTGCACCGCTCTGCTTCGTCATGATGGGAGCGCAATCTGATGAGAGATGAACAAGGCTCATGGATCCTGGCGGTGATCGCCATCGCCGTGCTGGCGGGTTGCAGCAGAGCCGAACCGCCATCGACGGTGCAGGATCACGTGGCCCAGGCGCAGCAAGAGGCGGTGGAAAGCGAAGCAAGGGCTCGTGGGGAGCAAGCGAAGATCGATGCATCCGCGAACGGGTCCGTGGCGGCTGCCGCTCACAAGGCCGATAAGGAGACAGCCGTTGCAGCCTACGATGTGGCCCTTACCCGGGCGGAAGGCGATTATCGAGTTGCGCTCGCGAAGTGCGAAGCCCTGGCGCCCGAGGCGCACAAGGCATGTCAGGACCAGGCCCGCAGCGAGCTCGATGCGGCGAAGGCTCGCGCAGAGACGTTGCGCGCACAGCCGTGACTAGCGGCGCCGAGCTCCAGGCTCGATGGCCGTCGCGCTGATGCCCGAGTCGCGAGCGCGCTGGGCGCCCCTGACGGCGCTCGGGATCGTGTACGGTGATCTCGGCACGAGCCCGCTGTACACCTTGCAGACGGTCGTTCAGGCAAGCGGCGGGCGATTCCCGGCCGAGGGAGCGCTCGGGATTCTCTCGCTCATCATCTGGACCCTGATCATCACGGTGTCGATCAAGTATTGCCTGCTCGTCATGCGGGCGGACAACCACGGTCAGGGCGGGATCATGGCGCTGATGTCCCTCGTCGGTGCGAACGGCTTTCGACGCGGGACGTACGTCCTCACCGCGATGGGGCTTCTCGGCGCTGCCCTGATCTATGGTGATGGTGTGATCACCCCTGCGATCTCCGTTCTGAGCGCGATCGAAGGCGTCAACGTCGCCACATCCGCCCTGAAACCCTACGTGATGCCGCTCGCCGTCGTGATCCTGGTCGGCCTGTTCGCAGCTCAGCGCCTCGGCACCGAGCACATCGGTCACACCTTCGGGCCGATCATGCTCATCTGGTTCATCGTCATTGCCGTTCTGGGATTGAGCGGCATCGTGCGCCACCCCGCGGTGCTGGCGGCGATCGATCCACGGCACGCCGTGCGCTTCCTGGCGCACAGCGATCGGGTCGGATTTCTCGTGCTCGGCGGTGTCTTCCTGTGCATTACAGGCGCCGAGGCACTGTATGCGGACATGGGACATCTTGGCCGCGGGCCGATCCGCATCTCGTGGTACGGACTCGTGCTGCCGGCGCTGCTGCTCAACTATGCCGGGCAGACCGGGTTATTGATCGAGCGCGGAACGAGCGGCGATGGCAACCCGTTTTTTCTGCTCGCGCCGGGCTGGGCCATTTACCCGCTCGTCATCCTCGCGACGATTGCGACCGTCATTGCGAGCCAGGCGATCATCACCGGCTCGTTCGCGATGACCCGCCAGGCGATGCAGCTTGGCTGGCTGCCTGGAGTGCGCATCCGCCAGACATCGGATCGCACCTACGGCCAGATCTACGTGCCGGTCGTGAACTGGCTCATGATGCTCGCCACCGCGGGCATCGCCGTCTTCTTTCGAAGCTCGGATCGCCTGGCCGGTGCCTATGGCACCGCCGTCTCCACCACGATGCTGCTCACGACCTGCTTGCTCTACGCCGCGATGCGGCGCGTGTGGCACTGGTCGCTGCCGGTTGCGCTCGCCGTGGCCGGCGTTTTCCTGGTCGTCGACGTGAGCTTCTTCTGCGCCAATCTGCTGAAGATCGCCGAAGGCGGCTGGCTGCCTCTGACGCTCGGCGCGCTGGTGTTCTTCGTGATGACGACCTGGCGCTCAGGGATGGACTGCGTGCGATTCAGTCTGGCTCAAAAGCCGATCGACTCGCAGCGCCTGCTCGCCGACCTCGCCGCCGACCGCATTGCCCGCGTGCCCGGTACCGCGATTTTCCTGACGCGCTCCGCGCGCAGGATTCCACTGCTGCTGCTCGATCACATCAAGTACACGGGAGCCCTGCAACAGAACGTCCTGACGCTCACGGTCGTGTTCGAGGAAACACCACGCATCTCGGAGGGGCGCCGCTGCGCGCTCGAGCCGGTGGCGGAGGGGTTCTGGCACGCGACAGTGCGATTCGGATTCATCGAGATTCCGGATCTGTGCGCTGCGCTGCACAGTCTGCCCGGACTCGACCGTGCCATCGACCTCGACAGTGCTGTCTATTTTGCGGCGCGCGACCTGGTCGTGCGGCGTTCGCAGCGCGGCCTGCTGGCCCACTGGCGGCTGCCGCTTTTCGCATTCCTCTACCGCAACGCGGTGAAAGCAATCGATCGATTCAACTTGCCGGCCGAGAGCGTCGTTGAGGTCGGCCGCCAGATCGAGGTGTGACCGAGACGGACGGCTAGAGGGTCGACGAGTGCGCTTCGCGAGAGTGTGCGAAGGCGGGTGAGGCATCCTCGGCCTCGGTTGTAAGCTCGCTCTTCAGGATGCTCAGGGCGCTCGCAGGGTCATCCACGTAGCGGAAGAGCCGCAGGTCCTCCGGACTGATCATGCCGTGCCGAACCAGCGCCTCGAAATTGATGATCTCGCTCCAGTACTCTGGGCCGTAGAGCAGAACCGGGATCTGGCGAGCGAGCTTACGCGTCTGCGCAAGCGTCAGAATCTCCATCAACTCATCGAGCGTACCGAAGCCGCCCGGAAACACCACGAGCGCGCGCGCGAGGTGAGCGAACCACAGCTTGCGCATGAAGAAGTAATGGAACTCGAACGACAGCTCCGGCGTGATGTACGGATTCGGCCGTTGCTCGTGCGGCAGGCTGATGTTGAGGCCGATGGTGCGTCCGCCGGCGTCGGCAGCACCGCGGTTCGCCGCTTCCATGATTCCGCCTCCACCTCCCGAGCACACGACGAATCGATGCGCTGACGAGGACAGGCTCTGCGACCACTCAGTGAGCAGCCGCGCCAGCTCGCGCGCATCGGCGTAGTAGCGTCCATGCGGGCCCGACTCGGCGAGACGCGCCGAGCCGAAGAACACGATCGTGTCGTGCACGTGCGCGCGCCGGAAACGCTGCATCGGCGCGAGATATTCCGCGAGGATCCGTAGCGGACGCGCATCGGGACTCGTGAGGAAGGCCTCGTCCTCATAGGCGATCTGTGGTCGTCCCGTAGCATCGGAAGACATGAGCCTACCCCGCACGCGCAAAATCGATGAAGCCACGCGCGACATCGGTATGAATGAGCTCGACGCGAACCTGATCGCCCACATCAAGACCGGAAGAGCCGCGCACGAGAAGCCCCTCGACCGTCGGCTCGCGAATGCGCACCCATGTGCGCAGTGGGCGAGGCGCCCGTCACGAGCGCATCGAAGCGCTGCCCGATGCGATTCGAGAGCAGCAGCGCGGCCGCTGACTTGCCGACCTGGCGCTCCACCTTGCGGGCCTCACCCTCCTGCTGCGTGCAGTGCGCTGCCAAAGCGTTGCAGCTCCGCATCGGAGTACGGCGCCGACTGGCCGGAGAGTGCCGCCTTGAGCAGCCGCTGCGTCAGAAGATCCGGAAAGCGCCGATTCGGGGCCGTCGAGTGAGCGTAGTCGCGCACGGCGAGTCCGAAGTGACCGTCGACCGAATCCCCCGGGCGTTGCACGACGTATTCGCCGCGCCCGAGCAGCTTGATGACACTGAGCGAGACATCCCCAAATCGCTCCGGGCGCCTGAGCGCGGCACTGAGTCAGGAATGCGTTCAATGCGACGCCGTCGGGCTTGGCGGGCAGGTGCGCGCCCATGCTTGCGGCGAGCGCCACGATCCGGTCCCAGCGCTCGGGTGTCCGCAGCACGCGCCGCAGCGACGGCAAACCCTTGCCCGCGAAGTAGCGTGCGACCACGCCATTCGCCGCAATCATGAAGTCCTCGATGAGATCGGAGGCGCGATTTGCGATGTCCGGCGCGAGGTCGGTCAGCAAGCCATGCTCGAACACGGGGTGGGCCTCGAGGGTCATGAGCGTCAAGGAGCCGCGCTCGTGCCGCGCCTGCTTGAGACGCTGCGCCGCCGCATCCTGCAGGCGCAGCTGCGCATCAAGGCCAGGCACCGCCGCGACTCGTGGTGGCACAGGGCCCGTATTCGCAAGCCAGGCGCCGACGCTGCCGTAGGCGAGCTTCGCGCGATTCATGACGAGCGCGCGGTAGATCTCCGATTGGCTCACGATCCCATCGGAGCCGACCGTCATGTCGATCACGATGCTCGGACGCGCGACGCCCTGGCCGAGCGAGGTGAGGTCCGTCGAGAGCCGCTCGGGCAGCATCGGAAAAATCTGCGCTGCGGTATAGACGGAGGTCGTGTTGATGCGTGCGTGCTCATCGACCGGCGAGCCTTTTGCGACGAGCGCGTCGACATCCGCAATGGCCACCAGAACCCGGGTCGCGCTATTCGCTGCGGGCGCGGACACCGAGAGCTGATCGAGGTCGCGTGAATCGTCATTGTCGATGGACGCCCACAGCAGGGATGTGAGGTCACGTACGCCCGGGCCGCCGCTCAACGCCGCCGTCGCCTGCTGCGCCTGACGCAGCGCCTCCGGTGAGAAATCCGCCTGCAGCCCGTGCGCGCGCATGACACGCTGCGCGATGCTCTGCAGGTCGGCGAGGCTGGCTGTCTGAGGCTCAGTAATGCGCAGCGTCCTCGGGGGAGTGACCGCGGCGGTAGACGAGCATCGTGCGCTCGAAGCTCATGACCTCAACCCCGTCCTGATTGAGCCCGCGCGTCGCGACCGTGACGATGCCCTGTGTGGGCCGGCTCTTCGACTCGCGCTTGTGCAGAACGGTGCTCTCCGCATAGAGCGTGTCGCCGGCGAACACCGGATGCGAGGCGCGCACCTTGTCCCAGCCGAGATTGGCCACGACCTTGCCGCTGACCGTGCGGACGCTCATCCCCGTGAGCAGCGCAAGCGTGAACGTCGAGTCGACCAGGAGCCGCTTCCACTCGGTGTGGGCGGCGTAGGCGGCATCGAAGTGCACCGGCTGAGTATTGAGCGTCAGGAGTGTGAACCAGACGTTGTCGGCGTCGAGCACGGTGCGGCCAGGCCGGTGCTCGAACACATCTCCAGGCACGAAGTCCTCCCAGTAAAGTCCGGCGATCTCGCGATAACGCCGCTCGCCGACGCGTTTGTGGGCGGACGTAAGCGTCGCAGGTGTTGATTCTTCCGTCATTCGCTGGTCAGTCCGAGGCGTGCCTCGAGATGCGCGATGCCTTGCAGGAACGCTCGCCGCTCTTTCGGGTCCAGGGTGGATAGTAGCGTCCGCTCCCGCTCGAGCGCGAGCGGCACGAGCGCGGCATAGATGCGCCGCCCGGCGGGCGTGAGCTCGAGGCGTACTTCACGGGCATCGTCCGTGCTCACGGCGCGGGTGATGCAGCCACGCTGCGCAAGCGCCGCCACGGCTCGGCTCACGCGGGTCTTGTGCATGCGAGTGCTTGCGGCGATGTACTGCGCCGTGCAGCCACGCCGCGGCCCGACGGTGACGAGCACGCGCCACTCGGGAACTCCGAGCCCGAAACGATCGCGGTAGATCGCCGACAGGTACTCGCTCACCGCCACGGCAAGCCTGTTGAGGCGAAAGGGCACGAACTGCGGCAGATCGAGCGCGGCTGGATCGCGGCTCAAGCGATAGTCTCCGGTTGACAGTTGCGCTCGCAACTAACTAGGATCATGACCCGGCGGCGCCAGTCAGGCAAGCTCCATGGACAATCCACTCGGCACGGACGGCTTCGAATTCGTCGAGTACACCGCGCCCGACACCGCGCAGCTCGGGCGTGTCTTCGAATCGATGGGCTTCAGCCGCGTCGCGCGGCATCGTTCCAAGAACGTCTCGCTGTACCGCCAGGGGTCGATCAATTTCATCGTCAACGCCGAGCCGAACAGTCTGGCGCAGCGCTTTGCCCGCCAGCACGGCCCGAGCGCGTGCGCCATGGCATTTCGCGTGGCCGATGCCGGACAGGCGCTTGCATCAGCCGCTCGCCGCCGGCGCGCGCGAGGTGAAGGGCGCAGTCGGTCCGATGGAGCTCAACATTCCGGCCATCGAGGGAATCGGGGGCAGCCTGATCTATCTCGTGGACCGCTACCAGGGCCCGACGATTTACGACATCGACTTCGTGATGGAGCCGGGGATCGAAGCCCATCCTGTCGGTGCGGGCCTCGAGTCGATCGATCATCTCACGCATAACGTGCGCAAGGGTCGGATGGATTATTTCTACGACTTCTACCGCCGGGTCTTCAATTTCCGCGAGCAGCAGTACTTCGACATCAAAGGGGAGTACACCGGGCTCACGAGTCGTGCCCTCGCGGCGCCTTGCGGCAAGATCCGCATCCCGATCAATGAGCCGAAGTCCGAAGAGGGCAGCGGTGCGGTCGATCAGATCCAGGAGTTCATCCAGCAATATCATGGCGAGGGCATTCAGCACGTCGCGCTGCATACCTCGGATATCCTCGCCACCTGGGACGAGCTGCACGCCCGTGGCCTCGCGTTCATGTCGCCACCGCCGGATACCTACTACGAGATGCTCGAGCAGCGGCTGCCCGGGCACGGCCAACCGGTCGAGGAGCTCAGGAAGCGCGGCATCCTCGTCGACGGCGCCGACGGACGCTATCTGCTGCAGATCTTCACGCGCACGCTCATCGGCCCCATTTTCTTCGAGATCATCGAGCGCCAGGGAGACGATGGCTTCGGCCAAGGCAACTTCCGCGCGCTGTTCGTGAGCATGGAGGAGGATCAGATCCGGCGCGGTGTACTGAAGGCTCGGGACTAGGACCGCTCGCATGCAATATCAAAGCGGCTTCGGCAATGAGTTCGCGACCGAGGCGTTGCCCGGCGCGCTGCCCGAGGTACGCAATTCGCCCGCAGCGCTGCCCGTATGGACTGTATGCGGAGCAGCTCTCAGTGACGGCATTCACGGTGCCGAGGCACGCCAACCGCAGATCATGGCTTTACCGGATCCGCCCGGCGGCCGTGCACGGGCCTTTCCGGCGCATCGATGCCGCACGCCTCACCAACAGCTTCGACATCGCAGCGGCCTCGCCCAACCAACTGCGCTGGAGCCCGCTGCCGGTGCCGGGCGAGCCCACGGATTTCGTCCAGGGACTGTTCACCATCGGCGGCAACGGCTCGCCCGCGACACAGAGCGGCTGCGCAATTCACTGGTACGTCGCCAATCGAACGATGCGCGAGCGGTTCTTCTACGACGCGGACGGCGAGCTTCTGATCGTGCCGCAGCTCGGCCGGCTGCACCTCGCCACGGAGTTCGGCCGCCTGGAGGTCGCTCCGCTTGAGATCGCAGTCATCCCGCGCGGCGTGCGCTTTCGCGTCGAGACTCCGGACCACGAGGCGCGCGGCTACGTCTGCGAGAACTTTGGAGCACCGCTCAAGCTGCCGGATCTTGGACCCATCGGCGCCAATGGTCTGGCACGGCCGCGCGACTTCCTCGCGCCGGTTGCGGCCTACGAGGATCTCGAGGGTGATTTCGAGCTGCTCGGCAAGTTCATGGGTCATCTGTGGGCGGCGCGGATCGATCACTCGCCGCTCGATGTCGTCGCCTGGCACGGGAACTGTGCGCCATACAAGTATGACCTGCGCCGCTTCAATACCATCGGCTCGGTCAGCTTCGACCATCCCGACCCTTCGATCTTCCTGGTACTGCAGTCCGTCAGCGACACCCCGGGAGCCGACGCCCTCGACTTCGTGATCTTTCCACCGCGCTGGCTGTGCATGACCACGACCTTCCGGCCGCCCTGGTATCACCGCAACATCGCCAGCGAGTTCATGGGACTCATCGAGGGTGTGTACGACGCCAAGGCCGAGGGGTTCCTCCCCGGCGGCGCCTCGCTGCACAACTGCATGAGCGGCCACGGTCCCGATGCGGCAACCTTCGACAAGGCCACCGCGGGCCGACACCGCCCGCCCGGAATATCTCGCCAACACCATGGCTTTCATGTTCGAGACGCGCACGGTCATCTGCCCAACCGCAGCGGCGCTCGCGCTGCCACAGCTGCAAAGCGACTATGCGCGCTGCTGGGACTGGCTCGGGCGCCGCTTCTCCGCAGCGGATGACGGCGGCGCATGATGCACTCAACGACACGCATGATCCGGCGCTGCGCAGCTGGGTCACGTGCGCCAACGTACCCGACTGCGATTTTCCACTGCAGAATCTGCCCTTCGGCATCTTCAGAGGTGCCGGCTCTGAGGAGTCCTGGCGCGGTGGCGTTGCGATCGGCGACCAGATTCTCGATCTGCAGGCCGTGCATGCGGCAGCGCCGCGTTCGGCGAGGGGCATCGCGGCGCCAGGCCCTGGCGCCGGGGCCGAGCCGCGCTCAATCGGCTCATGTCGCAAGGCTCGGCCGCCTGGTCGGCCTTGCGCGCTGGCGCTGTCGCGGCTGCTGCGCTCCGACGCGCCGCGCCGCGCTGCGCAGGCCGCGCGGCTGCTCCCGCAGGCTGCAGGCGCAATTCAGCCTGCCGGCCCGCATCGGCGACTTCACGGATTTCTACGCCTCGATCCACCATGCGACCGCCGTCGGGCGCCTGCTGCGTCCGAACCAGCCGCTCATGCCCAACTACAAATGGATGCCGATCGCGTACCACGGGCGCGCCTCGTCGGTCCGCGTCTCGCAGCAGGCGTTCCCGCGACCGTGCGGACAAAGCCTCCCGGCGGGCGCCACGGCCCCGATCTTTGGCCCAAGCAGACGGCTCGACTATGAGCTTGAGATTGGCCTCTTCGTCGGGCCCGGCAATGCCCTCGGCGCCTGCCGTGCCACTTACCTCGGCGGAGCAGCACATTTTCGGTCTGTGCCTGCTCAATGACTGGTCGGCGCGCGACCTGCAGGGCTGGGAGTACCAGCCGCTCGGGCCGTTCCTGGGTAAGAGCTTCGCGACGACCATCTCTCCATGGATCGTGACACTGGAGGCTTTGGAGCCCTTCCGCTGCGCGTGGGCCCGCCCCGCCGAGGATCCTCAGCCGCTCCCGTATCTCGAGGACTCGACCGTGAGCGCAAGCGGCGGGATCGATATCACACTCGAGGTCTCGCTTGAGAGCGAGCGCATGCGCTCGGCGGGTATCGCCCCGCAGCGACTGTCCCACACGAGCTTCCGGCACTGTTATTGGACCCCGGCGCATCTGATCGCCCATCACACCGTCAATGGCTGCAACTTGGAGCCCGGCGATCTCATCGGCAGCGGTGCACAGTCGGGTCCGACGCCCGCAGAGGCCGGGTCACTGCTGGAGTTGACGATAGGCGGTACGCAGGAGATCGACTTGGCGGGTGATGAACGCCGGCGTTTTCTGCTGGATGGCGACTGCGTCGCGCTCAGCGGCTGGTGCGAGCGAGTGGGTGCCACTCGGATCGGCTTCGGCTGCTCAGCTGGACTGATCCTGCCCGCTGTTTGACAGAAACCGAGCCCTGACACGCCGCCCGATGCGGAAAGGGTCACGAAAGCGGGTCGGCGTAGCATCGATTGAAGTCCGGCGTCATGACCCGAAGATCAACGCTGTCCCGTCGGGCGCCGTGGTATGCAGAGCACGAGAGCCGCTCGCAAAAGGATCCTGTGTGTCGAGCCTGACCGCGAGAGCGCGCAAAGGATCGCGCAGCATTTCAACGAGCATCCGTATGCAGTCACCATCGTCCCCGACGGTGAAATCGCTCTCGGTCAGATGGTGCGTGATGCGCCGGAAGTCGTCGTTGCGAGTCTGAATCTGGGCTCGATGTCGGGTCTCGATCTGCTCGAGCGCGCGAAGTCGTTGCGTCCGCGCATTCCTCCGATGCCCTTCGTCTTTCTCATCGCAGACGCGGATCGCGAGCGCCAGCTGCGAGATCAGCATCTCGGCGCGGGTGATTATGTCACCAAGCCGGTGGACCTCGAGGTGCTCACCGCCGCCATTGCGTCACGTCTGGCGCGCCGCGCACGCTCCAATACCTGGCCGAAGCGCACGACACTCGGCAAGCGTGAAGTGGAAACGCTGACCTGGGCTGCGCGGGGCAAGACCTCGGCCGAGATCGCGCAGATCCTCGGACTCAGCAAGCGCACCGTCGATTTTCACATCGACAATGCGCGCAGCAAGCTTGGCGTCGCGACGCGCATCCAAGCGGTCATCAAGGCTGCGACGGCTCAGCTGATCGAGCCCTAATACTCGCCGCGCCCTTTTGGGTATTGCCGCTCCCATTCGCGACCGTTGGTTTGGATCACGCTCATGTGCTCGACCGATCCGGGGTCGAGGCAGCGCGCGTTGACGCTGAAGCCATCCGGATGAGAGCGCGGAACATAGAAGGATTTCACGCCGCAGACCGAGCAGAACAAGTGCTTCGCCGTCCCGGTATTGAAGGTGTAGGTGCTCAGTGCATCGGCGCCGCTCAAAAGCCGGAAGCGATCCGCCGGAACGATGAGATGCAGATAGCCCGCCTTGCTGCAGATCGAGCAGTTGCACTCGGAGACCTCGATCCGGCTCGGCGCGCGGACCTCGTAGCGGACTCGACCGCAGTGACAGCCACCGCGGTGCGTGATCATGGGGACCTCGCGAGCTGACGACGCATGGCCAGAAGCTCTCGGCGGCGCGCAGGTGTCGTCTCGGGATAGTCGAGGCGCAGCTCCGCGAGCGTGTCGAGGATGATCTGGGAGATGATGACCCGGGCATCGTCCTTGTCATCCGCCGGAACGACATACCAGGGCGCCTCATCGGTGCTCGTCGCCGCGAGGCACTTCTCGTAGGCTCGCATGTATTGCCTCCAGTACTTGCGCTCGGCGAGATCTGCCGGGCTCAACTTCCAGTTCTTTTTCGGATCATCGATGCGCGCGAGAAACCGCTTGCGCTGCTCCTCGCTCGAAAGGTGCAGGAAGAATTTCACGATGCGCGTCCCGTTTAAAGACAGGTGACGCTCCAGATCGACGATCGCCCGATAGCGCTCGTGCCAGAGCTTCTTGTTCGCGACGGTCCTTCCGGGCACTCCCTCGGCGCGCAGGATGCGCGGATGCACGCGCACGATGAGAACCTCCTCGTAATACGAGCGATTGAAGATGCCGATCTTTCCACGCGGCGGCAGCCGGCGCGAAGTGCGCCACAGAAAATCGTGCTGCAGCTCCTCCTCGCTCGGATGCTTGAAGCTCCACACCTCGCAGCCCTGAGGGTTGACCCCGGACATGACATGCTTGATCGCCCCATCCTTGCCGGCGGCATCCATGGCCTGGAAAATCACAAGCAGCGCGTAACGGTCGGAGGCGTACAGCTGCTCCTGCAGCTCACGCATGCGCTCCACATGATCGGAGAGCAGCGCGCGGTAGCCCTCTTTCGATGCGCACACCGGCTCGATGCGCGTCGGCCATTCGCGCAGATGTACGTGCTTGCCGGCCGGGACGCGGTAGTCCTTGGAGTGGATCTTCACCGAAACGCGGTCCGCAGCGACGGCCTACGCTCCGCTCAATGCAGCGGTCACGATGCTTTGCGCCTCTTCCACGATGCGCTTCAGATGATCCGTTCCGCGGAAGCTTTCCGCATAGATCTTATAGATGTCTTCCGTTCCGGAGGGGCGCGCTGCGAACCAGCCGCTCGCTGCAGTGACTTTGAGTCCACCGATCGCGGCCCCGTTACCGGGAGCCTGCGTCAGAATCTCCTTGATCGGCTCGCCTGCGAGCTCCTTCGAGCGCACTTGCTGCGCCGACAATCGGGCAAGCCGCTTTTTCTGCTCGGGCGTCGCGCGCGCCTCCACCCGATCGAACACCGGCGCTCCCAAGGCTGCGGCGAGCGCCCCGTAGACCTCACCGGGGTCGCGGCCGGCGTGCGCCGTGATCTCTGCAGCGAGCAGCGCGGGCGCGATACCGTCCTTGTCCGTCGTCCAGACGCGTCCGTCGCGACGCAGAAACGAGGCGCCGGCGCTCTCCTCGCCTCCGAAACCGAGCGAGCCATCAAAGAGGCCGTCGACGAACCACTTGAAGCCCACCGGCACTTCGTAGAGACGCCGGCCGAGCCGCGCGGTCACCCGGTCGATCATGCTGCTGCTGACGACCGTCTTGCCGACACCGGCCTCGGGACGCCACTGTGAGCGCGAGCGAAACAGATGATCGATGGCGACCGCGAGGTAATGATTGGCCTGCATGAGTCCGACGCTGCGAGTCACGATGCCATGACGGTCATGATCGGTATCGCAGGCGACCGCGATGTCGAAACGATCCTTCATCGCCATCAGTCGCTGCATCGCGTACGGGGACGATGGATCCATGCGGATGCGGCCGTCCCAATCGAGCGTCATGAAGCGAAAGGTCGGATCGACCTCCTCACTGACGACCGTCAGATTGAGGCCGTAGCGCTCGGCGATGGGACCCCAGTAGTGCACGCCCGCACCGCCCAGGGGATCCACACCCACGTGCACACCGGCACCGCGAATCGCCTCCATGTCGATGACGTTCGCCGAGGTCGGCCACGTAGGCGTTGAGATAATCGTGCCGGTGAGTCGTGGATGCCCGAAGCGCCGCCTCGAGCGGGATGCGCTTCACGCCCGACAGCGACGCACGCAACAGCTCGTTGGCGCGCGTCTGGATCGAGCCTGTGACATCGGTGTCGGCAGGACCGCCGTTCGGCGGGTTGTACTTGAAGCCGCCATCGGTTGGCGGGTTATGCGACGGCGTGATGACGATCCCATCGGACAGTCCAGATCGCCGCCCACGGTTGTAGGTCAATATGGCGTGCGACAGGACCGGAGTGGGCGTGTATTCGTCACGCTGCGCGAGCATCACCTCGACCCCGTGCGCGGCGAGCACCTCGAGCGCGCTGCTGCATGCCGGAACCGACAACGCGTGCGTATCGATGCCCAGGAATAATGGGCCGTCGATTGCCTTCTGCTTGCGGTACTCGCAGATCGCCTGGCTGATCGCGAGGACGTGCGCCTCATTGAACGTCCTCTGCGAGCGCCGAGCCTCGATGCCCGGAAGTGCCGAAAGAGACCAGTTGCGCGGCGATGCCGGGGTCGGGTGCCTGCGTGTAGTAGGCCGACGACCAGCCGCGGAATATCGACCCGCTCCACTTCTGTCGCCGGTTTGCCGGCCAAAGGATTTATTGTCACGGATTACTCTTGCTCAATCTGCGGAAGTACTCAGCCGTGGCGCCGTCATAGCCGGACGGCACCGCAATCGGCCCATCGCTGCGAACGGGCACATTCTGTTCGCCGTGCTCGCTGCGCAATTGCAGCTCGAGCTGGTCCACCTGACTCACGATGCGAGCATAGAGCTCCGCGACCATGGTCGGATTGCCGGGGAAGCGGTGTGGGTCGAGATTCTGCATGGCGCGGATGAGCTCGTCTGCCCTGCGCCGGGATGCTGCATCGTCGCCCACCGCTCGGTGCAGCGCATTGAGCTCACTCATTTGCTCACGAAACGTCCGCTGCATCGCTTCGCGCGTGGGCGCACTGCCCGGGACGGCTCGGCCGGAAAGCCCCGGATTCGCTCCGGCATTCCAGCCTCCGTTGATCGCATCAGCGTCGTATCCGCCCGCGGCGCCTTGCGGTGCGAGCGCCGCGAGACGCTCGCGGATTCTCGCCAGGGCATCCAGAGCCTCGCCCGCACCCGAGGCATCCGCGCCGCCCGCGCTTTGACTGCTCTCGCGCTGCGCCTCGCCGAGCTGTTCGCGCAGGTGCTGCAGCGAGGCGCCGATATCGGCTTCCGCCAGCTCGCCGGTACCGCCGTATCCGCGCCGCAGCCAATCGGCACTGCGTTGCAGCCGGGTTTCCGTGTCGGCCTGATCGAGATCATTGAGCGCATCGCGCAGCCTGGAGGCCGCACCGCGGCTGCGTGCGGCCGCGGCCTGTTCGGCGCTGCGCATGTCCTGCGTGAGCCGAGCGACATCGTCGGCCAGACGCTGACGCTCATCGATCATTCGCTCGAGATCCCGCGGCGGATGCGCGCGCGCCCATCCGGCGCAGCTGCGCGGCCTGTCGTTGCTCCTCGGCCGCAACCCGGTCGGCACCGTGCACCAGCGCGTCGATCCCATGCGAGGTCTGCCGCTGCTGCAAGGCGCCCATTGAACCCATCGCGCTTCGCAGTTGCTCGGCGGCGCGCCGCGCATCGCCCGCACCCTGCAGGTTCGAGTCGCGGCCGTCGACCGCCCGGCGCATCTCATCTTCGGCCTCGCCGAGTCGATTCAGCGCCTCCTGCACCCTGTGTGCCTCGGCGTCGCGGCTCGCCAATGCTCCAGGCACGGCGCCGCTGCCGCGATCATTACCCGCTCGCTCGAGCTCGCGCTGCAACGCCTCGGTCTGGTGCCGCAGCTCCTCGGTCTCCCGGCGCAGCATCTCCTGTTGCCAGCGCTGCTCGGCGCTTTGCTGACTCGTGCTTCGTGCGGCTAGCTCGCCCTGGCGCCGCGCCAACTCATCGAGCTTGCGCAATGCCGCCTCGAGGTCATGGGTTTGCTGCGCGCTGGTCGAGCCCGACTGGCCGCTCTCGTACTGATTCTTCTGTGTGTCGAGCTCGAGATCGAACAGGCTCGCCAAATCGCGGCCGGCGCTGTTGACACCGCCGGATCCGCTCGCCGCGTTGCCGAACGCCACTTCGATGCGACGGAAGTTCGCCTCTGCCCGCAGCAGATGCTGCAGCGCCTTCTGCTCCTGCGGTACGGCATCGTTCCAGCGCTGCTCTCGCAGGGCGAGGGTCGCGGGCTGCATGGCCGCCCCCGCCGCGCTCATCTCGCCCTGCAGACTGTCGAACTGCTCGTTGGCGCTGGTGAGCTCACGCAGCTGCAGCCGACCGGCAAGCGAAAGCGCCTGCGCGCGCAGCGTGGCCTGCACGTCAGAAAGAAACTTCGCCTGCTCCGCCGCCTGCTGCGCGCTCGCAGTCTTGAGACCGGACTCCTTCCAGGTCTGCGCGATGATCTCCTTCTCGCGCTCCGCGATCTGCGCCTGGGCGTCGCCCGCGCCGCCGCCACCGCCACCCGATTGCTGTGACTGGGAAAACTCGCGCTCGAAAGGCTCTGCCTGAATGAAGGCGATGTCGGAGCGCGCCTCGGCGCGCGCGTCGCGCGCGAGTGCGTAGAAGCTGACCACATCGCCTGGCACGAGCTTCAGGGGTTCGAGGCTCAATACGCGCCGCGCGCTCGTCTTGCGCGCCCCCTTCTGATCGAGCAGGTCGAGCACTCTGTCGGCGCCACCATTGACCGAGTAATGCAGCGCGAACTCCTCAAGACCGAACGGCGCGTCGGCCTGCGCGCTCACCGTGACCTCCTCGATCGGGCTTGCCCGATAGTCGCGCTCCGGCCGCACGATGGCGACGCTCGGCGGCTGCACCGCACTCGCCTCGATGAAATAGTCGCCAGAGACTCTTTGCGCCTGGTGCGAGTCGCGGGTGCCGATGTGGTAGACCCCGTCCCGCTCGATCGCGACCACCCCTTGATAGCGGTTATTGCCCAACGCCGAGAGTGTGATCTGCCGGCCGTCATCCAGCAGCAGCGCACCGCCGTGCAGCGGCAAGTCGGTCGTGATTTCAAGCCGAGCCTCGGTGCCGGTGAAGGCGCGCAGGTCGCCGGAATGCTCATCGACGGTATCGGGCAAATTCATCCAGGCCGGATGATGGTAGGTGACGCGGATGTGGCGCACCGAGGGCACATCCTCGACCCTGAGACGAAAATGCGGACTGTGCAGCGGTCCGGCCTGCACGAAGTACTCGAGATCCTGACCGACACCCGCGAACAGGAACTGAAAGCCGGAAGTCGCAAGCTGTGGCTGCATCGTGATCTCTTCCCATCGACTTGCGCCGACGTAGCGTGCACGAAGCTGCGGCCTGGCCGAGAAGCCGCCGATCGAGTCAACGGCGATGAGCTGATCACCGTGTCTGCGGATGGACGCATCGCCCGGACTCACGCGCAGCACGTAGTACGGCGTCGCGGGCGCACCCGTCCAGAGCGCGAGCGCGCCATAGCCAAGGTATCCCGGGCCTGCGCGAATCAACCAGATGAGGGCTCCCGTTGCCGCGAGTGCGATCGCCACCAGCCCGGCGAGCCTGCGGTCCGGGCACAACACCTCGGGGCCCGCATCGCGGGCGATGCGCAACGTGTCGCGCGCGAGCAGCTCCAGAAACGGCTCATCATGCCCGGTGTCGCGCTCGCTGAAGGTGATGAGTCGTTCGCCGAACTGCCGCACGGCCGTCTCGGCGCGCCGCGCCGCCCATCGCAGCGTGGCCCGCCGCAGCGGCATCGCCAGCCCCAGCACGACCGCGAGCGCGAGCGCGAGCCACAGGATGATGCGGGCGCTCCACAGGCTTGCGGCAGAGAATGCGAGACGACTGCACAGAAGGGCGAGCAGCAACGTCGTCAGGATTGCGACCGTCGCGAGCACCGCGGCGCCGCGCGCGGTCACGCCCAGTCGCACGCGCCGCTGTAGTCGCGCGAGGTATGAACGCAGCTCCTGAACCGCCGTCATGCCCGCTCCTGCGGCGTGCTGAGATAGCGGCTGCCGATGAATGATTCGGCAAGCGCCGTGACCAGCAGCAGCAACATAGCGTACCACCACAGATCGTACGGCACGGATGCGTCGGCGCGCATGCGGACATCGGCCGTGCGAGACGGCGCGGCGCCAGCGCCGCGCCACAGCGCGAGCACATCGTCGGGTATCGGGGTCAGGTCCGACTCGCGCCGATCGGCGTTGACCGCAACGAGATGGCGCCGCCCATTTGCGGCCCGCAGCTCAAAAAATCCCCTCTGCGCGAGCTGAAAGCTCTCGGCCGACGCAGCCTCGGCCAGCGACAACGGGCGTCGCCCGCTCGGGTCGATGACTTCCACGGCCACGGCACGCTCGCGCGCCGTGCGCAGGCTCACGAAATCGTCCACCACCCGAGCGCTGCTGCGATCGGCGCTGCCCGTGAGGTATTGCAACATCCGATCGACGAACGCGACGAACCCGGGGTGCAGCGGCAGCGTGTTGGTGAGGTTGTCGAGACCGGATGCCAGCACGACGATGCGGCCCTCCCCCAGGTCCTTCTCGAGCATCAGCGGTGTGCCGTCCGCGAGCGCCGCCGTCACGCGCGCTCCGGGCGCGACGAGGTTCGCAGCCCAGTAAAACTTGACCCCTTCCCAGGCGCGCCCAGTTCCAGCGGGCGCGTAGCCTGTGTCGATGTGCCCGACTGCGGCAAAGCCGGCGGGGTCACGCGAGAAGAAGCGCGCTCCGGTGATCGTGCCGCCGAAGAGGGGAATGTCGCGCTGCTGGGCCGCGAGGGTGCCCAGCGCCATGAATACGCTTCCGCCGCCCTCGACGTACGCTCGCAGCCGATTGAGGAAACTGCCGGGCAGCGAAGCCGCATCCAGGATCACGACGAACGCGTAGCGCGACGGATCGATCGTCGAGACCTGCTGCGGGGTCACCTCCTCGAGCTGCACGGCGTTGCCTGGCACCGATGCGGCCGCGGAGGCGAAGTACAGTCCCGAGCGCGCATCCGCCGCCTGATGAATGAGGAGTCCGCGGCTCGGGTCGGCACGCTCGATCGTAAACAGGAACTCATCATCCGCTGCCAGAATGTCACCCGAGTCGATTCGCACGGCGCAGCGGTTGAGTCCGTAAGGCACATCGCGCGGTTCGAGCTCGGCCGTCACGCGCCCGGAAGCCGGGACCATGACGCGCTCAGTGGCCATGACCTTGCCGTTGACCAGAAGTGAGACGGTGCGGGCCGCGGCGGCCGTGCCAAAACCTCTGATGACAGCGCTGATGTGCACTGCGCCCGCGCTCCGGATGTGCGCGGGCGCGGCGATGCTTTCGACCGCCCAGTTCGGCTCGGCACCTTGACCGATGCGATGGGGCACGAGCATCACGTTGCGAGGCAGAAGCATCTCCGTCAGGCTCGATGCGAAGGCCGAGCGCTGCATATCGCTGAAAAGATGCAGCTCGATCGGCAGATGCTCGCTCTCACCGAGTGAGCGTACGGCGCCGGTGAGGGCGGCGAAGCCGCCACGCTCGTCGGTTGCCTCGAGCGCCGTGACCGCGCTGCGCAGCGTGTCGAGGTCGGCTGTCGCGGAGGTCATGACGCGCACCCGCGACCCGAGGGCGAGCACTTGCGCGCGCTCCTGCGCGCCTTTGTGGGCCAATAGCTCGAGCGCATCCCGCTTCGCCTGCGCCAGATGCGTCCCGGCACGCATGCTGAACGAATCGTCGATGACGAGCACGAGCAGCTTCTCAGGCGCCGCTCCCGCGGCGCGCTTGATATAGGGACCCGCAAAAGCGAGCACTAGAAGCAGGATCAGCGCCAGCCGCAGCGCGAGCAGCAGCCAGTAGCGCAAGCGTCGCTGCCGCGCCGCGCTCTGCACCCGCGGCTCGAAGAGCATGAGCGAGCTGAATGGCTTCGGGTCGGCAGCTTCCCGGCGCAGCAAGTGCAGATACAGCGGCACGGTCAGTGCGAGTGCGCCGATGAGGAAGCCTGGAAAGAGCAAGCCCATGGCGCTCAGTGGCGCGCCGCGCGAATGGTGAGGTATTCGCGCAGGGCTTGATCGAGTGGCCGATCGGTGCGCAGCAAGTGATAGCTCATGCCCGCAGCGCGCGTGCCTTCGCGCAGCGCCGCAATGTGCGCCTGCATGCGCGCACGGTATTCGCCGGAGGCGTACTCGCTGCTCACTTCCATGCGTGCGCGCGTCTCCAGGTCCACGAGCAACGCCGAAGCGCCGAGCTCGAGACGAATCTCCTGCGGATCGAGAATGTGAAACAGCACCACCTCGCTGCCGTGAAATCGCAGCGGCTCGACCGCACGCACGATCCTCTCCGCAGGCTCGTAGAAATCCGACAGCACGACGACGATGCCGCGGCGTCGCACCAGGGATCGCAGGCGTGTCAGCGGCGCCTCCAGAGAGGTACGCGCGCGCGCCTCGGCCTGCTCGAGCGCGCCGAGGATCCGGGGCAGCTGGCCGTGGCGAGCGGATGGACTCACATAGGCGCGGATCTCGTCGTCGAAAACCAGAAGACCCGTCGCATCGCGCTGCACCCGCACGGCAAGGTAAGCGAGCGAGGCCGCAATGAAGCGCGCATAGTCGAGTTTCTTCACCGCGTGCGAAGCGTAGTCCATGGAATGGCTGGCATCGAGCAGCAAGGTCAGAAGGCTGTTGGTCTCGCCTCGATAGCGCTTCAAATAGGCCCGCTCACTGCGCGCATACACGTTCCAATCGACGTGCCGCAGATCATCCCCGGGCGAGTAGGCCCGATACTCGGCGAACTCCTGGCTGAAGCCGAAGTCGGCCGAGCGGTGCAGCCCGGCGACGAAGCCATCGACGACGGTCGAAGCCACGAGCTCGAGACTCGAGATGGCCCCCAGAATCGCCGGGTCGAGAAAGCGATCCACCTATCTCTCGGGTGCCGGCAGGCGTGTCATGAGCTGCGACAGGATCTCGTCCGCGCTGATCCGATCGGAGTCGGCGTGAAAGTTCAGGATGATGCGATGCCTGAGCACCGGCAGAACGAGTGCAGTGACATCCTCATGGCTCACGTGATAGCGCCCGAGCGCAAGCGCACGTGCCTTCGCCGAGAGCACGATGAACTGGGCCGCGCGCACGCTTGCACCGTAGGTCACATATTTCTTGATGACAGGTGGCGCCCCTGGCCCCTGTGGGCGGGTTGCACGCACGAGCTGCACCGCGAAGCGCGCGAGGGAATCCGCAATGGGAACCTGGCGCACCAGATCCTGAAAACCGAGCAGCTCGGCTGCGTCCGTCACCGCCTCGGTATGCACGACTCGATCGGCGGTCGTGCGCGCGACCACTTCCAACTCATCCTCCGCGCTCAGATAGTCGAGCACGGTGTTGAAGAGGAAGCGGTCGAGCTGAGCCTCGGGTAACGCATAGGTACCTTCGAGCTCGATCGGATTCTGCGTAGCGAGGACGAAGAACGGCCGCGGCAGTTCGTACCGGTTTCCGCGAACCGTGCAGGAGAGCTCCTGCATCGCCTCGAGGAGCGCCGATTGCGTCTTGGGCGGAGTGCGATTGATCTCGTCGGCGAGCACGATGTTGCCGAACAGCGGCCCCTGCACGAAGCGCCACTGGCGGCGGCCGCTCCCGGAATCCTCCTCGATGATGTCCGTACCGGTGATGTCCGCGGGCATCAGATCCGGCGTGAACTGAATGCGACGGAACTGCAGCCCGAGGGTCTGAGCGAGCGTGCGCACGAGGAGCGTCTTCGCCGTCCCGGGCATGCCGGTGATGAGGCAGTGACCACCGACGAACAATGCGGTGAGCACTTCATCGAGCACCTGATCCTGGCCGACGATCACGGCGCGCACCTGCGCGAGAATGCGCTCGCGCACGCCGCGGAATCTCTCGACCCGCTCTGCGAGTTCGGCGGTCGAATCCTGCCCGGCACTTGTCGTGTTCATGCGCACTCTCAGGGTGATTTCAGTTGCAGCAACAGCTTCTGCGCGGGCCGATAGTTGGGCGCCGCCTCGAGCGCGGCGAGCACCGCGTCCTCGGCCTGATCGCGTTCGCCTGCCGCGAGATAGGCCGTGGCGAGATCGTACTGGGCGGAGGCCACATCGAGCGGGTGCAGCGCAAGGACGGCGCGATACTCGCGGATCGCGCCGGCGTAGTTCTTCTGGGCGACCCACAGGGCGCCCAGGCGGCGGTGCGGTTCCGCGCCGAAGGCGGGGTCGATGTCGTTGATCGCATCGAGGGTCGCGGCTGCGCCCCGGCTGTCACCCAGTGCCTCCTGCAGCGTCGCAAGTTGCGACAGCAGGGCCGGATCCCGGCCGCCGACGCGAACGTAGGATTGCAGCGTCTGCGCCGCTCCCGAGCGCTCCTCGCGCGTGAGCTCGGCCTGTGCGAGCAGTTCGTAGGCGTTACCGTCGAAGACGTAGTCGGGATAAAGATGAATAACATCCGGTGCCTCCCGGATCACCTCGGCATACCGCTTCTCGTGCGCGAGCGCGTTGAGATGCTTGAGACGCTCGCGCCAATCGTCGAGGTTGCGAGTCGTGTCGGCGACGCTTGCATAGAGCCACGTCTGGAATCGCCGGTCGAGCTCTTCCGCGGCCACACCCAGATTGTGCTGAATGGCATCGCGCGTGCTTTCAAGCTGAGCGTATGAGTGCACCATGCCGAGCAGCGCATCATTGCCCCACTGCTCCTGGATGTAATCGCAAAGGCGCCCGGCCTGGAAATACGAGACCGAGACCTGCGCCGGATACTCCGGGCGCACGAATCCCCGATCGAGCTGCGCGACGGGCAGCAACCTGCGCTCGCGCAGCGCCTGTGCGATATCCGGAGTCATCGGGTCACGCCACTGAGGCGCCGCCTGCGCCTCCTCGTGAACCGCGAGACCTTCGGTGAACCAGCGCGGTACGCGGTGGTGGGTCGCCGTCAGGATGAAGACGTGACTCATCTCGTGCCGCAGCGTGCTCGCCCAGTGAAATTCACCCGGTTTGCGCCCGGTGGGGCTATCCATCGCGACCACCATCCCGAACGTGACCCCAAGGGCTCCGAGTCCCGGCATGCCCAGCGTGCGCACCGCGAAGTCCTCGTGATCCGGGTAGACCTCGACCTGCACGGCTCCTGGAAGCTTCATCCGATACTTCTGCTCGTAATCCGCGAGCGCACGTTTGAGCTGCGCATCGAAGTAGGGATGCAGCAGCTCGGCCTCCTTGCGATGCAGCTTGAGGATCGTCGCCGCGTCCTTGAACACCAGGAAATTGGCGTAGCTGTCGAGCAATCGCAGCGTGTTGACCGTGGCATCGTTGCGATAGCCATTCTGATAGCACAACTCGAGCTGATGGCGCGCCTCACCGTCCTCACCGAGGCGCATGAGATTGATGCCGAGCTCGGAGCGCGCCGACCAGAGCTTGGGATCGGCCTGTATGGCTTTGCGGAAATACGCGACACCGTCCTCATAGCGCATGTTGAGGATCAGGTGATGGGCAACGAGCGCATAACCGGGGGCATAGGCAGGATTGATCGCGCGGATTCGCTCGAGCCAGCTCTGTGGCGAGCGGTCGCTGAGCAGCTCGATAGCTGGCATGAATCGCCATGGCATCGAGCGCGTCCGCCGCTTCGCTGAGTGCGGCATCGGCTTGCGCGGCCGCTTCGCGCCGGTCGGAGTCCTCGAGCGCCAGGTTCGCGAGCAGCTCGTGCGCCTCGACCAGATGCGGGTCGAGCTCGAGTGCCTTGCGCGCCCACTCGATGGCATGGTCATCGAAGCCCCCGGCGCTCACGAGGGCGAGCCCGACATAGGCGGCGGCATTGTGCGGATCGCGCATCAGCGCATCGTGGAACAGGTCCGTCGCCTCGCGATCATTGAAGCGCTCGTGCAGCAGCCGGCCCCAGCGTACGCGGTACAGAGCGTTGCCCTGCGCCTGGCGCACCGCCGCGCGAAACTCTGCGTTCGCGGATTCGTAGCGCCGCAGTCCCCAGTCACCCTCGGCTCGAAGGTAATCATTGCCCGTGCGCGTGAGGGACTCGAAGCAGGCGTCCGCCTGCGCAGCGTGTCCGTGCCGATCAAGCGCCTCGCATTGTCCGGGGTCCGCAGCAAAAGCTCGCGTCGCGGCTGCAACCACGATGAGAATGTTCACCGCTCCAGGGCCTCCTGCACCTTCGCCAGCTCGACCAGCGCATCGGTGAGCTGACGCTTGTAATCCTGTGGCGACAATGCGGCGCGTCGATACTTGAGCGAGTCGATCCGCTGCTCGAGCTGGTCCTTGCGCGCGAGAAGTCCGCGCTTGGCCGGATCGGACGCCACCGAGCGTGATGTGCCGAGCCGGACGAGCGTCAGGCGCGCGAGTGCGGAGCCTGCCCCGCTCTCGTTCGATGCAGCCCGTACGGGCGCGCCATGCTCGCGATCGACGAACACGGCGTGCTCGGTCGCCAGGCGCTTTTGCGTTTCGTAGAACTCGGCGGTCTTGCGGGCAGCATACTCGAAGGCCTCGAGAGCGCTGATCGTCTCGTTCTTGTCGCGGTCGGCCGTCGGGTCCTGCAGGGCCTCGAGCCAGTATCGGGCGAACACCGTCGCGTTCTTTTCGGTACCGGACTTCGTGGCCGCGATCACGGCACGGCCATGGCGGGCCAGCGCGGCAAGCGAGCCCCCGCTCGCGCTCGTCATGTTCACGATGAGCTGATGGCGCGCCCGGATGCGCTCGCACAGCGCGGCGAGATCTTCGGCTGAGATGTCCGGGCCGACGAGATTGAGCTTGTACTGCATGCCATCGTACGAACCGTGACCGATGAGCATGAGCACGAAATCGTCATCCGGCTGAGCTTCCGCCGCGACGCGCTGCAGCGCTTCGGACAGACGGGACCGTGTCGCCTCTCGGCCGCTCAACGTGATGACCCGGGCATCGGGGGCTGCGCCTTTGAGCACCCGATCCAGATCGCCGGCCCACTTCTCGAAGCGCTGCTCGTAGTCCGGATCCCCCCCGAGGCCCGCGACGGTCACGAAGTAGCTCGCCGGCCGCGCACGGGGCGCTCCACGGCAACGCGAGCAGAAGCAGGAGGACTGCGCCGCCCCTCATAGCACGCCCCACTTGCGGCGCAGAAGCCATTCACCCAAACGCAGCGACAGCAGCAGCAGGAACACCGCGGGCACGCTCCACAGCTCCTTCACCTGCCGCACCGTGATTCCGGCCTGCGAATAGGGAATGCTCCGCGCGAGACTCGCAAGCTGCGTCGCCTGAAGGTAGCGTCCCCCGGTGCTCGCAGCGAGCTCCTCGAGCAGCGCGCGCTGCTGCTCGAGGTGGAAACTCTCTGCCAGACCATCGAGGCGCTGAAAGGTCGCGACATCGCGCCCAATCTCCTCGTTGCCCCGCTGCGCGGTCACCTCGGCGATATAGTTGCCCGCGACCGGTGGTGCCCAGCTCGAGCGAAACTGTCCGGGCGCGTTGTGGACCGGATCGAGCTCGATCGTGCGCGCGAGTCCCCCTGGTCCGAGCAGATGCGCTGCGATGCGCGCATCGGCTGCGGGTGTGAAGAGCTTGTCGCGCACGTCGGCCTCGAGGCTGATCGAGCCCTCATCGAAAAGCTGCGGACGATCGACGGAGACACTCAACGGGCCGCGTGTGTCGGCTGCGAGCCAGCGCAGCAGCTGCTGCCAGAACACATCGTGGGAGCGATCCCCCAGCGGCAGACTCATTTGCCAGCGCCAAGTGCCCCCGGTCGCGAGCACGGCCGTGCGACCGCGCCCGAAGCGCTGCGTGATGAGAAGCGGCATCGTGCGCCCGCCATAGTGCATCTCGGCAAGCACCAGCGCGCCCGGCTTCGGCGTGCCCGGGTCCTGATAGTCCATCAGATACGGCAAGGTGCGCCAGCGCTGCAGGTTGGCGGCCGGATCATCGAGCAGGCGGCAGATGACGCTTTGTGCGCCCGCGGGCGTGAGGCTGACGGTCGCGTGATCGCGATGGAACGTGTCGTGCGCGAGCGGCAGCGTCACGGGCAGCGTTCTGCGACCCGTGAGCCGCGACCATACGCCGTCGGCCAGCGACTCGCGTCCGCCGAGGAGCAGGAGCCCACCGCCGCGCCGATCCACGAACTCACGCAGCAAGCCCTGCTGATCGGGCGTGAAATAACCCGCATCGACCGAACCGATGATGATCGCCTGATAGGCGAAGAGCTCCTCCGGTCGACTCGGGAAGCCATCGGCCAGCTCGTGCGCATCCTCCACGCCCTGCCGGTAGATCTTGTTCTCGGTGGTGCGCAGCATCGAGACCAGCTGGATCCAGCGGTCATCGTCCTCTGCCGCCCGCCGGATGAACTTGTATTCCCAGCGTGGCTCGCCCTCGAAGTACAGGATGCGCCGCGGCTGCGGATCGACGTTGATGAGACGAACGAGCTGCATTGTTCGCCCGGTTCACCTCGCCGGCAAGCGGCTCGATCGCGAACTCGATCGACTGCGCCCCGCCGGTCCCGATGTCGAACAGAATCTCTTCGGACTGCATCCGCTCGGCGGCACCGAACACAACGTCGCGTGCTGCGAGGAGCTTCGTCCCATCGCGAACGACCAATCGTGACTTCTGTCCCGTGTAGCCGCTCTGGCGGAATTTGACGGTGGCACTCAAACGCGCGCCGGCCAGAGCGCGTGGCGTGACGCTCACATCCTCCAGTTCCACATCCGGCGCAACAGCCTGCGCGCCCCGAAGCCCACGGTATAGACGGGGATACGCCGGGCACGCAGCGCAGCGATGGCATCCCGATCGATGCCGCCTGAATTGTCACCGCCGTCGCTCAAGCAGCACGACGGCACCGACGGGCAAACCCGCCGTCTCATCCATGAGCTGTTAAGGCTCGCGCCGATATGCGTCGCAGAGGCGCTCGGCGGGCCGAGCTCATCGATGCGATCGACGCGCGTGACGTGTGTATCGAGCCGATAAAGACGGATCTGGAAATCCTGCTGCAGCCCTGCGAGCGCGCCGGAGCGCAGCGCGCGGATGGCATGGGCCTCGCGCGTCTCACCCTGCTCCACTTGCGCCATGCTGCGCGAATCATCGACAGCGATCGCAACGATGTTCTGTCGGGGCTCGAGCTCGCGCACCGCGATGGCAGGCTGCCACAGCAGCAACAGCACGAGCACCGCGAGCGCTGTCTCGAGCAGCCACAGCGCCGCAAGGCGAACCCGGTTGTGCAGAGGTGCGGCTCGCGCCCGGGGATGAGCATCGCCGCGAGCGCCACCGCAGCAAGCACGATCAGCGCTGCCAGGAGCCAGCGCGGCCATGCGCTCAGAAGACGAACTCGCCCTTGCATACAGCGCGTACGGATACTTGAAGAGCAGCTCGAACATCGCACGGAATGGCGGCGCCTCAAGCGAGCGTCGTCAATGCGTCATGCCGTAGACGATGTAATTGATGCCCACGCGGAAGGCCATCGAGGCGAAGTTCTCCGGATACTCGGGCATGTCGGCCCATTCCCAGGCATCACCGAGATGCATGTTGTGACAGATCGCGACGATGATGCGGCCCTTGTCGTCGCGGATCGCGCGCCATTTCGGGACGTAGCCGTCCTTCTCATAGGTACGGCCGGTATTCACGTACTGCTCGCCGGGTACCTGGAAGCGTGCGCCGAGATCGTACAGCACGTGGAATATCTCATCGCTGTCGCTCAGGTCCTCGACCGGCCGGTCCGGCAGCACCTGGCGCATGCCGGTCATGAAGCGTTCCCAGTCGGCGGTGCCGTGGAAATCATCCACCATCAGAAAGCCGCCCTTGAGCAGATATTCGCGCAGTCGTCTGGCCTCCGCATCGGTGAAGGTCCAGTTCGCGACCTGCACCGCGTACACCCAGGGATAGTTGAAGATTCATCGCTGTCCAGATCGACCACCTGCTCGGTCGAGCGCATCTGAATGCGCGTGAGGCGCTTGAGCGCAAGCAGAAACTGCCGATCGGCCTTCGGATAGTCGCGCGACCAGCCGCCGAACCGAAGCCATAGCCATACCCGTAACCGCGACATGCCGTAGCCGCTCGAGGTGTAGCGCAGGCGCGACCAGTAGAACTCGGCCTTCTCGCCGGCGTCGTTCGCTGTCTCCTGTGCGCTGCAGCGCGCTCGCAGCCCGATAGCCGCGCACAACGCAGTAGCGACAGCATCGCCGCGCAGAGCTCGAATGCCGCATGATCGACGCCCGCGCGTGAGCCTGCTGCATCAGTGTAGCGACTCTGCCACCGGCAGCGGTCGCTTCGACCTGCGCCGTCGGTCCAAGCGCTTGTCGACCGCGTGACACGGCATGAGACCATTTTTGACTGACGAGCCTGCAGCGCCGAGAACGTCGTGACTTCGTAACACTGGCTGCAGCGACCCTGCGGCCAGGCCGCCGCCGGCAAGCTGCGGGCGCAGGCGGCCAGGCCCTGCATCGGACATGGGGGCTCGCAGCGCCGCCGCCCGCCGACACGGCCGACTTCACGCTGCGCATCGCGCCCGTGGCCCTCGAGCTCGCGCCCGAGCCGCTTCGTCAGCACCATCGGCTACAACGGCACCTCGCCCGGGCCCGGTCCTGCGCATGCGCGAAGGCAAGCCCGTCACGGTCGATGTCATCAACGACACCGACGCGCCGGAGCTGGTGCACTGGCACGGGCTGTTCCTGCCCTGCGCGAGGTCGACGGCGCCGAGGAGGAAGGCACGCCGCCCGTGCCGCCGCACGGCCGCCGCCGCTATCACTTCACGCCGCGACCCGCCGGCACGCGCTGGTATCACTCGCACGCCATGGCGATGGGCGACCTGCACCGCGGCACCTACACCGGCCAGTTCGGATTTCTCATGATCGACTCGGGCGCGATCCCGGGGCACTACGATCAGGAAGTCTTTCTCGCGCTGCGCGACTGGGAGCCGTTCTACACCGACCAGCTCGTGGACACGGACGAGCAGGAAGCAGCGCGGCCCGCAGCCCGAAAAGCCCGCCGTGCTCGACACGCGCCCGAACGGGCTTGAAGTCACGCTCCAGCTCTACTCGATCAACGACAAGGCGCTCGGCGCCGGCGAGCCGATCCGCGTGCGGCCGGGCAGCGCGTGCTGATGCACCTGCTCAACGCCAGCGCGCATCGAGAACCGCACGCATCGCCCTGCCCGGTCACCAGTTCCAGGTGCTGGCGCTCGATGGCAACCCGGTGCCCACGCCGCAGTCCGTCAAGGTGCTGACGCTCGGCCCCGGCGAGCGCGTCGACGCCTACGTCGAAATGAACCAGCCCGGCGTCTGGATCCTGGGCGCGACCGATGACGCCATCCGCAAGGCCGGCCTCGGCGTCGTGGTCGAGTACGCCAACCAGCATCGCGCAGCCGCAGTGGGTGCCGCAGCCCGGCAAGCGCCTGGGATTACACGCTCTTCGGCCGTGCGGCCGCAGCGGCGCACCCGCCGCGCCCGAGCAGACCATCGAGCATGGTGTTCGAAAAAATTCCCGAGCGGCGCCGGCCAGTTCAACCTGTCCACGGTCAACGGCAAGCCCTATCCGCACGAGCAGGAATTCGTGCTGCAAGCAGGGCCGCGCTATCGGCTGGTCTTCCGCAACCGCACCGACGATGCCCATCCGCTGCATCTGCACCGCCACCTGTTCGAGCTGGTCGACATCAACGGCAAGCCCACCGCGGGCATCATCAAGGACACGTCGTCGTGCCCATGTACGGACGCGTCGCCGTCGACTTCACGGCCGACCAGCCCGGCCTGTCGCTGTTCCACTGCCACATCCAGCAGCACATGGACTTCGGCTTCAAGGCGCTGTTTCGCTACGCGTGACCGGCGTGCCCGAGGCTCGGCGCAGCGTCAGCTGCGCGAGCGCGAAAGCGATGACTGCGGCCGCCGCAATGCACCGGACCATGGGGCCCGCGGTGCCGTTGGCGAACGCGCCGGCAGCCGCCATCACGCTCGCGCCGACGATCATCTGTACGGCACCCATCAGTGCCGACGCCGTGCCGGCGATCGCTCCGTGCTGCTCGAGCGCCAGCACGGAGGCCGTCGGGACGACCATGCCCAAAAAACCGTAGGCCACGAAAAGGAGTGCCGCCATCACATCGAGCCGATCGTTGCCGAGGCTCATCGCAATCGCGAGCGCGAGCATCGCGAGCGCAAAGCCTGTGACGGCCACCCGGATGACCGCAGCGAGTCCATAGCGCCCCGTGAGCCAGCCATTGAGCTGCGCGGCGCCGATGAAGGCCGCGGCGTTCAGCGCAAAGAAGAGGCTGTAAGCCGAGGGCGACAGGCCGTAGTGCCCGATGAGGACGAACGAGGAGTTGGCGAGATAGATGAAGAAGGAGGAAATGCCGAATGCCCCCGCGATCACCAGGCCCATGAACCGGCGATCTTTCAGCAGCAGTCGATAACCTTGAAGCGCACCGAACCAGCTGCTTTGTGCGCGTGCTGCCGCAGGTCTCGTCTCGCTCAGCTGAGTTGCCGTGAGCACGACACCCAGCGCGGCCGCGCCCGTGACGACCCAGAACACAGCCCTCCAGCCCGCCAGTGCGATCACGAAGCTGCCAACCAGAGGCGCGAGGATGGGAGAGACGCTGAATACGAGGATGAGCAGCGACATGAGTCGAGTGGCATCGGCTCCCGTGTGCAGATCGCGCACGATGGCGCGTGGCACGACGGAGCCTGCGCAGGCCCCGACGGCCTCCACGACCCGAAACAGGATCAGCAAGTGGATATTCGGAGCGAGCGCGCAGCCGATGCTGCCGAGCCCGAAAACCGCGAGTCCGAAGTAGATCGGGGTCTTGCGGCCGATGATGTCGGACAGCGGCCCGTAGAACAGCTGACAGACGCCGAGCGCGACGAAGAAGGCCGTGAGGCTCGCCTGCACCGCGCCCGGGCTGGCCTGCAGGCTGCGACCGATCGTGGGCAGAGCGGGCAGATACATGTCGATCGCGAACGGTCCGATCGCTGACACGAGGCCGAGAATCAGCGCCGTGCCGAAGAATCTGCGGTTGCTGCTCACTACGCCGGGCGTCGCACGCGATCGTCGAGTCGCTCGTCCAGAATCCCGGCGGGCTCAAGATGTCCGATCACTTCGGTCTCTTTGGGAAAGAGCGCGGCGATGGCACGCTCGGCGGTATCGACGATCTGGTGTCCGTCATGCACGCTCACCTCGCCGTCCACCTCGAGATGAAACTCGACAAAGACCCGATCGCCTGCATCGCGAGTGCGCAAGTCGTGGATTCCGCGCGCGCCCGTACAGGCGAGAGCCACGGCCTTGATCCGCTCGCGCTCCTGCGCCGGTAGCTCATGATCGAGCAGCTGGTGCGATGCCGCGACGGCGACGTGGCGGGCGCTCAGGATCATGTACGCAGCGATCAATAGGGCGAAGGCGGGATCGGCCCGCTCCCAGCCGGTCAGGCGCGTGAGCGCGAGTGCGACGAGGACCGCCGCATTGAGCAGCGCATCGGACAGATAGTGCACGCGGTCGGCCGCGATCGCAGTCGAGCCGGTTCGACGCACGACCCATCCTTGCATGGCCGCGAGCGCGCTCGAGACGATGAGGCCTCCCAGCGAGATCCAAAGCCCCAGCGCCAGATCCGTCAGCGGCTGCGGAAAGACGAGACGCCAGCAGGACTGCGCCGCGAGCACGATGGCCGTGCTGCCCAGCAGGACCGCCTGCGTGAACGCGGCCAGGGACTCTCCCTTTCCGTGACCGAAGCGATGCTCGAGGTCGGCGGGCTGCTGCGCAAAGCGCACGCCGAAGAACGTCGCGAGCGCAGCCAGCATGTCGACGACGGCGTCGGCGGCCAACGTCAGAAGCGCGACCGAGTCGGTCGCCAACCAGCCCCAGAGCTTGGCGACGATGAGAACCATGGCCGCAACGAGCGCGATGGCACTCGCCATGCGGCGCAGCGGGGCGCCGGCTCCATCGATGGTCCCATCCATGGGCCCTAGTCTGCCAGAGGTCCTCAGTCGAAGCTGTAGCGCACCTCGAAACTGAACCAGCGCGGCGGCGCCAGGTTCCTCTCCGAGTATCCACCGCTCGACACGACATCAAACCGATCGACGGTGATGACCCGGTCGGTCACGTTTCTGACCGAAAATGTGGCGTTCCACTTGCTATTCGGCGTCGTATAGCCGGTGCTCACCTCGCCTTCCACATACTTCGGACCGAGGAGCTCCGGTTGGTTCACCGAGCCGTAATAGCGTGCGCCGACATAAATCCAGTTGGTCGCGGCGAAGAACGTACCGAATGGCGCGTGCCACTCCTTGCGCAGATCGGCGGTCGCGGAAATGTTCGGCGAGAGTGGCTGCTGCTGATCCCCATAGGTGCCATCCGGCAATTCAACGTCCATCACCTTGGTGTGCAGATAGGCAAAGCCGATATCCGCGGTCAGTGTCGGCGTGATCAACATCTGCGCGCTGAGCTCGGCACCGTAGTCGCGTGCCGGGGCGTTGAACAGAATGCTCGTGAAATCGACGAACTTGAACGCCTGATAGTCCTGATAGTGATAGTAGAAGATGTCGCCGTTCAGTCGCAGGCGGTGGTTGAATGATTCTGATTTGAAGCCGATTTCCGAGTCCGTCAATATCTCGGGCTTGACGTAGATGGAGTCGAACGTCAGCCCGGGGGCCGGGTACGTCGTCGCCGAGATCGCACCGCCCTTCGTGCCACGGCGAATACCCGCATAGAGCATCAGATCCGGGTTCAGCTGATATTTAAGCTGCAGATTGCCGGACCATTGGGTATCGAGTGCCTGGCCCTGCACGTACTCGTTGGTGGGAGTCAGGAAGTAAGCCGTGCACAAGGCGGGGCTTGCGATCGCGCAGAATGCCGTGAGGTTGATGCTCTTTTTGTCCCGCTCGATGCGCTCTCCCAGCGTGAGGCTCCACTCATTGTTGAATGCGTAGTCGATCTGGTCGAACAACGCATACGTGGTCACGTCCTGCAGATAGTTGGTGCCCGTGATCAGGATGGGGTTATAGATATCCGCCAGTGGGGTCTCGTTGTCGTAGTGGCCGCGGATGTCGAGAACGTAGAGTCCGCCGACCCATTGAAGTGGGCCGCTCTGGCCATTCAGCTGTAATTCCTCGGAAATCTGATAGGCGGCCGTGTCGTTGCGGTATCCGATGATCGGAATCGGATCGTCGCTGTCGTCCTCCAGGTAGTGCTTGCCGTAGTTCGTATAGTTGGTGACCGAGGTGAGCTTGGCCCACGAGAACTGATCGGTGAACGTGTTGGTGGCGCCCCCGATCGAGCGCGCGAAATTGCCGACGCGCGGATCCGAGAAATTAAATCCGATGCTCGATGGCCCGCGATAGCCATAGCAGTTGGTGGCGCCGGGTGCGACGGTAAATCCGAGACTCGCGCAGAAATTCACGAACAGGGCGCCGCTGTTGTCCTCGGCGAGGTCGTGATTTGCCGGATTCGGCGCCGCGGGTGACGGGATGTACATGCCAGCCGCAACGGGGAACGATCGGGAGGCGAAGAACTGGAGCAAGTCCTCGGCACTGTCGGAGAATTTGTACAGCAACTGGAAACGGGCACTTGCTGTGTTGTCGGCACCGAGTGAAGCACCGAGGGTGTTATGCAGCCACGGAGAGTTGCGGTCATACTGAAAGGAGAAGCGCGCATCCAGAGCGTCGGTCACGGGCCCGTTGATCGCGGCCTCCGTGGTGACCTGGCCAAAGCTGCCGACCGTTTCCTTCAGGTATCCGCCGTAGGTGTCGGTCGGTTTGGCGGTCGTAATCTGAACGACACCTCCGTTGGCGTTGCGCCCGAACAGGGTGCCTTGCGGGCCGCGCAGGATGGACAACTGATCGAGGTCGAACAGCCCGAGGTTGGCCGCTCCCTGGAAGCTCAAGTAGGCGCCATCGATGTACAGCGCGACGGGCGACTCCTGGTGCTCGGCGAAATCGAGCTGCCCGACACCGCGGATGTAGATCGCCATCGCGTTTGCGGCCTGGCCGAACTCGGTGATCAGCACACCGGGGCTTGCTGACGCCAAGTCCTGTGTACTGATGACTCCGAGACTCGCAAGCTTCTCACCGGACAGAGCGGTGATCGCGATGGGGACCTGCTGGAGGTTCTCGGCGCGCTTCTGTGCGGTGACGACCACCTCCTGCAAGCCCGCCTCCTGCGGTGCTGCAGATGAGGCCGCGTCCGTTGGAGCTTGCTCTTCATCCGCATGCGCGCCGGCTGCTGCGAGCGCGAGCGTCGTTCCGGCGAGCGCTGCACGCACGATGCCGGAGCACGTTGATCTCAATGCACGCATGAAAGACTCTCCCCGGATTCTCGTTGTGCTGCAATCAGCAGGGTCAAGGATACCGGCGTCGATGCGCCGCCGCGAACTATCGCCCGAAGTCGCTCGTGACGCTTCGCAGCGTATTCTGGAAGTAGTGCGCGAAGCTCGGATCCATCCACAGCGTGACGCTGCAGAGATCTGCCGAGCGAACCGGCCACGCGACCACACCGACGCCCGCCATCGAGGTGAGAACGACGGATCCGTCCGGTGCGCCCTGCGTCTCGAAGAGTGGATCGAAGTCGACGTTGCAGATCTGTCGCAGCAGCGCCTTCGTGCCGGAGCCCGAGATGCCGACGACGAAATCCTGACGCAGAACCGGGTATACCCCTGGCGGCGGCTGATCCGATGCCAGTGCGCGCCATGCGCTCTTCACCGACTCGTCCGCGCCGCCGAGATCCTCGATCAGGAACTCCGAGGTTGCAAGGCGTGCGACCCAGGCGTTGCTGCGATTCATGCGCCCGCTATTGGCACCCGGCGACACATCGAATCCTCGCTCGCGCAGCCACGGCTCGGCACCAGGGCCCTTGCATCCGAAACGCTGCCGTGATGAAAGATCCTCGATGTGCAGGTCGGCCCGGGTAGCGGACATCAGGAGGCAACCTCCGCGAGATCCGAGTCCTCGATCTTCTGACGCTCGCCGTGCGGATCGTAGAACGGCGGCGGCACGATGCTGGCGGTGACTTCGTCGCGCTCCTCCGTGCGGATCCTGAGCTCACCCCGCGCGGCGACTGCGGGCTCGACCAGTGCCAGTCCGATGTGGCACTCGAGCGTCGGTGAGCAGCCGACGCTCGTGATGCGGCCCGCAATGTGCCCATCGGCGATGACGAGATTGCACTCGCGCAAACGCTGGCCCCCGTCACTCGCGAGCTTGAATCCGACCAGCGTCTGGCGGCGCGGACTTTGCCCAATGATGCGCAGACTGCGCTGGCCGACGAAGAACTTCTTGTCCATCTTGATCGCCCACGGCATATCGAGCTCGAGCGCATTGGTGACGCCGTCGGAATCCTGGCCGACGATGATGTGTCCCTTCTCGAGCCGCAGCATGCGCTGCGCCTCCACACCGAAGGGCCGGATCCCGTGAGCACGACCCGCCTCGTTGAGAGCGCTGCCACAACGCAGCGCCGTGCTGCGCGGGCAGCGTGGATCTCATAGCCGAGCTCCCCCACGAACCCGACGCGCATGATCCGGCACGGCGTACCGCGGCGACGAGCGCCTCGCGCACGCCGAGATAGGGAAATGCGCCTCGGTCAGATCGAGGCTCGTGATGCGTCCGCAGCATCGCGCGCGCCGCGGGCCCGGCAAGATTGAAGGCCGCCATAGTGACCGGTGAGATTGACCAGTCCCACCGGCAGTCCCCACCAGGTCGGCGAGCCGCCCGAACTCGCGGAACAGCGTCGCCGAGTTTCCGGTCGTGGTCGTGAAATAGAACCGCTTCTGGCACCGAGGCGCGCGATGACGCCGTCGTCGATGACTACGCCCGATTCATCGAGCATCAGCCCGTAGCGCGTCATCCCGACCTTCAGGTTCGCGAAGCGCGCGGTGTACACGTCGCTCGAGAAATTCCGCCGCATGAGGCCCGTGCACCTCGATCTTGCCGAGCGTGCCCACATCGATGAGGCCGACGCGGGTGCGCACCGCCCGCACTTCCTCTGCGATCGCCTCAGCGCGCGACTTGCCCGCGACCGCATAGATACTCGGGTCGACGCCAGTTGCCCGCCGGCATCCATACGGCGCCGCAGCGCCGCATGCTCGTGAATCGACGGCGTGCGCCGCTCGGGCGTGAAGCCGCGTCCTGCGAGATGCGACAGCGGCACCGGGTGGAACATCGGACGCGCGGTCGTCGTGCCCGACGCGCTCGACCGGCTCGCCACGCAGCCGCGCCAGAATCCGCAGCGCATTCATGTTCGAATGCTTGCCCTGGCTCGGGCCCATGCCGACGGTCGAGAAGCGCTTGAGCAGCTCGCTGCTGTCAAACCCTTCCTGCAGGCGTTCTCGATGTCCTTGACCTGCAGGTCCTCGTCGAAGTCGACGAACTCCTTGCCGCCGGATGCGGAAAGATCGGATAGGCGTGAGTGCGGCATTCGAGCCGAGCTGCGGCGCGCGGCGCGGGCTCGGTACCGGCGTATCCCGAGCCGCGCTGCAGCCGCGGCGCCCGCATGCGCCATCGGCCAGGCGATCCGCGCAGTCCGTAATACACCGTTGACCTTGCCGCAGGCCAAAGACACCCGTCGGGCAGCGTCATTGGGCACGAACTGCTCGAGCGCGGGACTCATAGCGCATGCGCGCGTCCGGCCTGATGCAGCAGCGCATTGGCGGGCGCGAACCCGACGCTCATCCACAAGCCATCGATCAAGAGTCGTTGCGGCGCCGCGGAGCTCGCCGCGGCTGCGAATACAGTATCTCCGACAGCTGCGCATTGCGACCGCACGCCTCGATCGGCCGCACCGCCGTGGTGCAGCGCGACGCCCGCGCGCGCGAGCGCGTTGGCCGCCGTCGGCGCTCGAGCGCACCGCGGCTCCGGCCGCAGGTCCAGCACCGCCGCCACTTCGATGCCGTGCGCCAGCGCGTCCAGCGCGGCGGCGTAGCCTTCGCGCGTTCGCCGTCAGCACGGCGATGCGCGTCGCCGGTGCGACGGCGTGGCGATAAATCAAACGCTGCGCCGCGCTCGCGAGCATCACACCGGGCAGGTCGTTGCCGCGAAACACGGCGGGCTGCTCGTAGGCGCCCTGTGCGATCGATGACGCTGCCGGCGCGCACCTTGACGAGGCACTCGCGGCGCGACGAGGGCAACCCAGTGGTCGGCGTAGTATCCCGCGGCATAGGTGTTCAGCGAGCAGGCGGATGCTGCGGGTTCGCGCGCACGCGTCTGCGATCAGCGCCGCGATCTCATCGCGCCGCCCGCCGCTCGGCGCCGCGCGCGTAAAGTCCGCTGCCGCCGGGAGCCGGGCTCTCATCGACGAGCAGCACCTGCGCGCCGCGCTCGGCGGCCGCGCAGTGCCGCGGCCAGGCCCGACGGGCCCGCGCCGATCACGAGCACGTCGCAAAAATCGTAGCGCTTGGGCGTCGGCCGGCGCGGCGCCGTGAGATCGACCTGGCCGAGACCCGTGATGTTGCGGAACATGCGCTCCCAGCGCGGAAACCAGCGCTTGCCATGGAACGCCTTGTAGTAGAACCCGACGGGCAAGAATGGCGCGAGACCGATCGAGGATCGCGAGCCGGTCGCGCGCGAGACCGCCGCGGGTATTGACCGCGTCGATGTCCCAACCCGGCTGCGACCGCGACGACATCGGCACGCACGTTGGGGACGCTGCAGCGCGCGGTCGCGCACCTGCATCAGCGCGTTGACGTCGTGTCCGGCGGCGCTCAGCACGCCGCGCGGCCGGTGGTATTTGAAGGAGCGGCCGAGCACGCGCACGCCGCTCGCGAGCGAGCGCTGAGCTGATGGTGTCGCCCGCGGTAAGCCCTGACAGCGCGGCCCTCGAAGCTGAAACTCGACGCGTGCGCCTGCGATCGATGAGCTCGCCTTGGTACGGGCGGCAGTCGTCTCATGGCCCGGCGCCGGCCGTGTACAGATAAGTGCGCTTGATGCGTGTCGCTGGCCGTGTCGCGCTCGGCGATGAACCAGACGCCGCTCGGCGTGTGGCACCACCACTCGCGCTTGACGCCCGGCACGCGGTTGCGGTTGAAGACGTAGTCGGCCCAGTCGCGATCACTCGACCGCGTCCGGGTCGGGCATCGGTGCGCAGCTCGCCACCGTAGGCGAACTCGCTGATCACGCGCGGCCCGTTGATCGGGCAGGTCATGAGTTTCATGCCGTGACTGTCCTCAATGCCCCACCGACGCCGCGCCCTTCTCTCCGGTCAGCGCGTAGCGCTGCGAAGCGATCGAAGGCGAATGCCTCGATCAAGCGGGTGCGCGCTCATCGTGCGCCACCGTATGAGCTCATGGTCTTGCCGCGACACCGGCGTCGCCTTGAAGCCCCAGGTTCCCCAGCCGGAATCCAGATAGAAGCCCCGCACCGGCGTCAGGCCCATGATCGGCGCGAAGTCGGGCGTCATGTCCGCCATGCCGGCCCACTGCCGGTTGACTTTGACGTCCGACGAGGAACGGAAACAGCTCGAGCATGTGCGCCGCCAGCGACTCGGCGAAGTCCAGCGTCGAGCGCGTCGAATGCAGCTCGTACGGATCGAGCGAGGCGCCCATCACGAGCTCGCCGCGCGCGCTCTGGCTGACGTACACGTGCAGCGAGCCGGAGACGACGATCGGATCGAGCCAGGGCTTGAGCGGCTCGGACACCATCGCCTGCAGCGGATGGATGTAGATCGGCGAGCGCAGCCCGACCATCGCGAGCAGTCGCGGCGTGTACGCCCGCGACCGCGCACAGCACCTTGCGGGTGGCGATGCGGCCGCGATTGGTGATGACTCCGGTCACGCGTCGGTCCGGAGCCGCGGTCCTCGAGCTCGATCGCCGATGACTTCCGTGTTCTGATGAATCTCGACGCCGCGCCGGTCGGCGCCGCGGCCGTAGCCCCATGCGACCGCATCGTGGCGCGCGATCGCGCCGGGCGCGTGATAGAGCGCGCCGAGCACCGGCGCGTGTCCGGCACAGGTGATGTCCATCATCGGCATGGCTCTGTGCACCGCTGCGGCATCGACCGACCTCGCTGTCGACACCGAAATGCTTGTTCACCTCGGCGCGCCAGCGCATCGTGCGCATTGCCGCGTCGGTATGCGCCAGCGTGTAGTGGCCGCGCGTCGAGTAGAACAGATTGAGGTCGAAGTCCTGCGACAGGTCCCGCCACAGCCGCACGCTCTCGTCGTAGAACTGTACGCCCTCGGGCGTCAGATAGTTGGAGCGGATGATCGTCGTGTTGCGCGCCGGTATTGCCGCCGCCGAGGTAGCCCTTCTCCAGCACCGCCACATTGCGGATGCCGTGGTCGCGCGCGAGATAGTAGGCCGCCGCCAGTCCGTGGCCGCCACCGCCGATGATCACGACGTCGTAGCTCGACTTCAGCCGCTCATGCGCGCGTGAACATCCGCGGCTCGGGGTGACGTCCCGAGAGCGCGAAGCGAGCAAGGCGCCAGGGCACTCAGCCGGCCCCTTCAGGCGCGCAGGTCATGCCGGTCCGTTTCGCTCTCGCCCGCCGATGCGCCCATCAGCTGGCGCCGCGCGTACTGCAGATGGTTGGTGATGAGCGCGACTCCGCCTTCGAGGTCGCGGGCGCGGATGGCTTCGTACAGCGCCACGTGTTGCTGGTTGTATTCGGCGATCCGCTGCGGTGTGAGCACCTTGTCCTTCATGGCGCTCCACTGGGTGTGAGTGCGCACATCGTTGATCTGACGATAGATCCAGACCATGAGTGGATTGCGCGTCGCGTCGGCGATCAGCTCGTGGAACTGTCGGTCCCAGAGTGTGAACGTGTCGGTCGTCGCGCTCGACTCCTCCATGGCGGCGATCGCGCTGCCCAGGCGCTCCACGTCGCGACCCGTCGCATTCAGCACGGCGAGGCGCAGAATCTGTGGCTCGATACCGAGGCGAACCTCGATGAGCTCGAGAGGACTGGTGAGCTCGGCAATGTCCTCGCTGCTGCCATGCGAGCGAAAGTTGACGAAGGTTCCAGCTCCGACACGCCGTGTCACCAGCCGCTCGACTTCCAGTCGAATCAGCGCCGTGCGAATCGTTGCGCGCGATGCGCCGAAGGAGGAAGCAAATTCCCGCTCGGCGGGCAGCTTCGCTCCGTGCGCGTAGCGCCCCGTGCGAATCGCATGGCGCAGATGATCGGTGATCCAGGCAGAGCCGCGAGCCGGCTCAACGGACGGTGCGGAGCCAATGGTCGGACCATTCTCGACGGTATGGTTCACGGATGGCTCTAATTGGTTTGAAATCGGTAGAACACATGTGCCACTATCGAGCCGCTACGTCAAGTCCCCCCTGCCTAGCTCACCCTTCTCGGAGATGGTCGATATGGCCCTTCCCAGAGCAACGAAGTACCTGATCATTGGCGCCGGCATTCATGGGTTGAGTACCGCCTGGCACCTGGCAGAGAACCTTCGTCGCTCGGGACGCGGCAGCGGCAAGGACATCCTGGTCCTCGACAAGACGGGAATCGCGGCGGGCGCCTCCGGAATCGCCTGCGGCGTCATACGCAATAATTATTTCCAGCCTGCGATGCGCCGGCTGATGGCGCACAGCGTGTCGGTCTGGGACAGCGACCCCGAGGCCTTCAGCTATCACCCCGTCGGCTACATGCAGATCAGCCCCGAAGTGATGCACGAGCAGGTCGCGAGCATCGCCCGGCAGCAGAAGGAGATCGGCTACGAGTCGGTCTTCATCGAGGGAGAGCAGGACTCGCTCGAGTACATGAAGGGCATCTTCCAGGACTGGCAGGCGCGGGGCATTACCTCGGTGCTGCACGAGAAAAAAGGCGGTTACGCCAACAACAAGGCCTCGATTCGCGGACTGGCGAACAAGGCCGAGAAGGAGGGCGTGACGATTCTGAGCGGGGTCAAGGTGACGGGCTTTCAGAAGGACAACGCCGGGGCCGTCAAAGCAGTCGTGACCGATAAGGGCGCGATCGAATGCGAGTACGTCGTGGTCGGAGCCGGTCCGTGGGTCAAGCAGATCTGGGACCTGCTCGGGTTGCCGGCCGCGATCAGCATCAAGGGCAAGGACGGCAAGCTGCACCATGACGTGCCGATGTGGACGTTCTGGTCGTTGCAGGAAGGCACGCTCGGCGTCGACCCTCGCCTGCAGCGTACCAACGATGGACAGATGCCGCCCGTGATCCACGTGGATACGGATGCGACCCTGTACTCCGACCGCGACCGCTCCGTGATCACCGAGCAGCTCTGGGGGATCTACTACAAGCCCGACTTCAACTTCGGCGGCGTGCAGGGTGGCGCGATGCCCTTCAAGGTGAAGGCGGATCCAGCGCAGGTGAAGATCGACCCCTACGGGCCGGAATCGCCGGACTTCGTGGTCGGCGAGGACTTCGCCCACATGTGGTGCTCCGCCCTCGCCTTTTGCCAAAAGCGCTTCGAAGGTAAGCTACCTCAATTCAAGCGCGAGCCCTCCGGTGGAATCGGCTCGTTTACAGCCGATAATTTTCCTGTCTTCGACCGTTTCTGCGATAACGTCTACGTGATCGCCGACTCGAACCACGGATACAAGATGATCGGCGTGGGCCAGCTCGTCGCCGGAGACATTTGCGGACGCCCCAGCGAGCTGCTGGAGCCGTTTCGCTTTTCGCGCTTTGCTGAAGGCAAGCTGCATCCGACGTCCAACAGCCCGTTTCCGTGGAGCTAGGAAACGCCCGCACAGAATCACGATAGAAGGGGATTGCAATGAGCGATTTGGAAGCCCACGTCAACGCCGCGGGCCGAGGCGATCTTGTCAAGCAGGTGCGCGAGAAGATCAATCAGCTGGGAATTCAGTACATCTATTTCCAATTCGTCTCGGTGACCGGACGCATCGTCGGCAAGGGCATCCCCGCCGATCACTGGGAGCGCACCGCCGAGCGCGGTTTTCAGCTCGTGTACGGCTCGACGGCGAACCTGTTCGTGGATCGGCACAAGAACTATATCGGCTATGGGCCCGAGGCCTCGGAGCTGGTCGGCATCCCTGATCCCGAGACCTTCGTGCAGCTGCCCTGGGACAAGCGCATCGCACGCGTGTTCTGTACCTGCTTTCGCAATCGCGAGGAGAGGGTGAATCCAGGCGGACACCTTACCTCGGACTGCCGCGGAAACCTGCGCATCATCCATGAGGAGTTCAAGAAGGCTCATAAAGGCCTGCACCTGCGCCACGGCTGTGAGCCGGAGATGATGTGGCTCAAGAAAGGTGCGGACGGACTGCCCGACGGCGGCTTCAGCAAGCCGAACTGCTATCACATCGATCAGTTCGAATCCCTGCGTGCCGTCTTCATGCGCGTCATCGAGTATGGCCGCGCAATGGGTCTCGACATGATTCAGGGCGATCATGAGGACGCGCCGGGTCAGCTCGAGCTCAACTGGATGTACGATGACTGTCTGCGCACCTCGGACCGGCTCACCACGTACCGGCAGATCTGCGCTCAGGTCGCACGCGAGTTCAACCTCATCGCGTGCTTCATGTCGAAGCCGTTCATGGGCGTCTCGGCCTCGGGTTGCCATCACAATCTGTCCCTGTGGCGCGGTGGCAGTGAGAAGCTCAACAAGCTCGGCAACGACAAGCTTCCCGGGCTCGAGCAGAATTTCCATTATCTCGAGGGCGGTGAGAACACATTCATGCCGCTCAAGGGTGAAGCCAAGCCCGGCCCGATCGGACTCCACTGCATCGGCGGTGTCATCAAGCATGTCGGCGCGTTGACTGCGATCGGCTCCTCGACCGTCAATTCCTATCGCCGTCTGTGGGACACGGGCTTCTGGGCACCGGTGTACGCGGACTGGGGCTATCAGAATCGCACCTGTGCGCTGCGCATCTCAGCGCCCGGACGCTTCGAATACCGCTCAGTGGACTCGACCGTGAACCCCTATCTGATGGCGGGGGCGCTTCTCAAGGCATTCGATGACGGCATCCAGCAGAAGCTCGATCCGGGCGAGCCTGAGGAGCGCAACATCTACGCCGCCATGGCCGCCGGCAAGAAGGTCAAGAAGCTGCCCATGTCGCTCGGTGAGGCACTGACCGAGCTCGAGAAGGACGAGACCATCAGGTCGGCGATGCCGGATGAGATGTACCGGGTGTACACGCATTACAAGCGGGACGAGTGGGAAAAGTTCATGTCGACCGTGACCGACTGGGACCTCAAATCCTACTGGGATTACCTGCCCTAGATGGCGCACGGCGCGAGCATTTCAGGAGCACGATCAGTATGTGTGGAATAGCGGGTTTGATTCATCGCGGCAAGACCGGCGATGTGGGCAAGGAGATGACTGCCATGCTGCAGTCACTCAAGCACCGGGGACCGGACTCGACGGGCTACGCGCTGTACGGCAAGCCGCGCGGCAAGGAGCTGATTGTCCGTTTGAAAGTCGCCGAGCAGGATGAAATGCTGAAGGGCTTCGCAATCCACAAGCAGGTGCGTGAGCGCCGGCAGGAAGTGGAGCGCAGGCTCGAGGAGTTCGGCGCGAAAGTCCTCGAGATCGACGAGGCGACGGAGTATGCGCTGCGCATGCGCATCACGTTCGAGGGTGACCTGCGTCGGCTCGCGGACTTCATCGAGGATGTGGATGGCGCCGAAATTCTTTCCATCGGCCACGGCCTCGAGCTCATCAAGGATCTGGGTGATGCCGATCGGGTCTCGAAGCAGTATTCCATTCCCGGGTTCGTCGGCACGCATGCGATCGGCCACACCCGCATGGCCACGGAGTCCGATGTCGACATCCGCTCGGCCCACCCGTACTGGGCATACCCTTTCGCGGATGTCTCCGTGGTGCACAACGGTCAGCTGACCAATTACTGGAACGGTCGGCGCGCGCTCGAGCGGCGCGGTCATCGCTTCGTCTCGAACTGCGACTCCGAGCTCATCGCGGTCTACCTGGCCGACAAGATGGCTCAAGGCGGGACGCTCGAGGACGCCATGAAGGAGTCCATCGAGGAGCTCGATGGTGTGTTCACGTACCTCGTGGCAACGTCCGACAGCCTGGGCATGGCGAAGGATGTGATGGCCGCCAAGCCGATGGTGCTGTACGAGAGTGATCGCTTCATCGCGCTCGCCTCGGAGGAAGTGGCGATCCGCAGCGTCTTTCCGCACGAAATAGACACCTTCGATCCGTACGAGGGTGAAGTGCGCGTCTGGAAGAACTGAAGCCGACCGCGCATCCGCTCTGGAGGAAATTCATGGCAGTCAACACAAGAGCCACCGAGCTCGGCATGCATACCGAGCAGCTCGCTGGCCGCACTCAACAGCGCTTCTTCCGGCCGGAGGAAGAAGAGCGTTTCACCTATCCGCAGGCCTTCCAGGTCGATTTCAAGAAGCGCACCACGTTCGATGCGGCCAACATGAGCACGAGCGAGGTCAATCTGAAGCTGCGCGAGCTCATGCGCGAGGGCTACGGCAGCATCGTGCTGCAGAACCCGGGCGCCAAGCATTCGCTCGCGGTCGGCATCCTCAATCGTTTGAATCTCACGATCGATGGGAGCCTCGGCTACTTCGGCTGCGGCCTCAGTGACGGGCCCAACATTCATATCAAAGGCCGCGTCGGCTGGTCGTGCGCCGAGAACATGATGGCCGGCACCATCGTCATCGAGAAGAATGCGGGCTCGACCTTCGGGGCGGCGATGCGCGGCGGGGATCTCGTCTGTAAAGGCGATGTCGGCGCGCGCGTCGGCATCGACATGAAGGGCGGCACCATTCTCATCGGCGGCCGCGCCGGAGCCTTCTGCGGCTTCATGATGCAGCGCGGCCGCATGGTCATTCTCGGTGATGCGGGCAAGAATCTGGGCGACTCGATGTACGACGGTACGATCTACGTCGGCGGCAAGATTGCAGGACTCGGCGTCGATGCCGTTCCTGCCGAGATGACCGACCTCGACGTGCAGTGGCTCGAGCGCAAGTTGAAACTGTATGGACTTGCGGCGCCGCGCGGCATCAAGAACATGCAGAAGATCGCCGCCGGACGCCAGCTCTGGAACTACGACAATCTCGAGCCTGCCGAGAAGAAGCTCATTCTTTAAGAGGAACGACGGACATGCCCAAGGAAAAGAAGGCCCCGCGGCCGATCCCAGCGACGGAGAAGAAGCCGAGCCGCAACACCAATCTGCTCGGCCGCAGTTTCATCTTTCCGCCCAACGTCATCGACGACATTCACATCAAGAGCGAGCTCGGCCGCTACCGTATGCGCGGCTTCTCGCTCTTCAAGAAGATTCCGAGCTGGGACGATCTCACGTTCCTGCCGGGCACGCTCACGCGGTTCGTGATCGAAGGCTACCGCGAGAAGTGCGAGACCAAGACGGTCATCGGCCCGCGCGCCAAGCGTCCGCTGGTGCTTGACATCCCGGTGTACATCACCGGCATGAGCTTTGGCGCGCTGAGCTATGAGGCGAAGATCGCCCTGGCACGCGGTGCGACCATGGCGGGCACTGCGACCTGCTCCGGCGAGGGCGGCATGATTCCCGACGAGCGCCGCTATTCGTCCAAGTGGTTCTATCAGTGCATCCAGTCGCGCTACGGCTTCAACCCGAATCATCTGCGGCTGGCCGATGCCTGCGAGTTCTTCATCGGCCAGGGATGCAAGGTCGGGCTCGGCGGGCATTTGATGGGCCAGAAGGTCACCGATCAGGTCGCGGAGATGCGCTCGCTGCCGGCAGGCATCGATCAACGCTCGCCCGCGCGTCACCCTGACTGGCTGGGCCCCGATGATCTCGCGCTCAAGATCAACGAGATCCGCGAGGCGACCAACGGCGAAATCCCGATCCAGCTCAAACTCGGCGCGGCCCGCGTGTATGACGACGTACGCATGGCGGCGAAGACGGGGCCGGACAGCATCTACATCGACGGCATGGAAGGCGGCACCGGCGCCGGCCCGCACATCGCGACCGAGGAGACCGGAATCCCCGGTATCGCAGCCATCCGGCAGGCGCGCAAGGCGCTCGATGATGTGGGCAAGACCGGCGAGATCTCGCTCGTGTACGCCGGCGGCATCCGCAACGGTGGTGATGTCGCCAAGGCGCTGGCGCTCGGTGCCGACGCCGTCGCGATCGGCCACTCCGCGCTCATGGCTCTCAACTGCAACAGGGCGATTCCCGAGGCCGACTACGAGAAGGAGATCGGTGTCGAGGCGGGCTACTGCTATCACTGCCATACGGGGCGCTGCCCGGTGGGCGTGACCACGCAGGACCCGGTGCTGCGCAAGCGGCTCGACCCCGACACCGCGGCAGAGCGCGTCTACAACTTCCTGCACTGCCTCGCCATCGAGTGCCAGATGATGGCGCGAGCCTGCGGCAAGACCAACGTGCACAGTCTCGAGCCCGAGGATCTCGCCGCGCTCACCATGGAAGCCTCTGCCCTCGCGATGGTGCCGCTCGCCGGCTCACAGCACACGGTCGGCCGTCCCGACATGACCCGCTACTAGGAAGCGATACCCATGGCCAAAGTCACCGAGCTGCGCAAGTACGCGCAGTCCAAGAAGACCGCGAAGAAGAAGCGATCGAACGGCAAGCCGCTCGCTGCGAAAGCCGCGCCCGCGCGCGAAGCACCCAGGGACATCGACCATTTCATCAAGACGGCCGGCCTGGACACGCACCGCGAGAAGGAGATCGGACAGCACATCGGCTATCGCTACGATGTGAACCTGGTGCCCGACTACACGCGCATCACGCCCTTCCTCAAGAAGTACCTGGAGGTGATGGGCTGGTCGGATCTCAACTGGCTCGAGGACGTGCATCTGGGATACGAGGAAGGCAAAGCCGCGGTCTTCGACCGCAACGTGAACGGCTGGGTCACGGTGCCCGAGGACGTGAAGCTTCCCGACAATCAGCAGGATCGCGACATGCTCGCGCGCGAGCTGCTCATCAAATTCCAGATGTCACCGCGTCACCCGATGGTCGAGCTCAACAACGCCTATCGCAAGTTCTAGGTGCGAAAGCCGCTTGCGTGCGGCCAATCCGCGCGGAACGCCAGGATCTCCGGATCCGGTGGCAGGCGCGGATTGAACATGCGGTTGTGCCACACCGTGGCTTCGTAGAACGCGGTCTTCGGCTGAAGCCGCGCCACGGTGCACGGAACGCGGTAGCCCTGCGTGTACTGCTCGAACTCGAGTACGCAGACACCCTCGGCGATGAGGGCCGCTGCAAACGCCGATTGCGGTAAGAAAAGCGCAGTCATGAGGTCGGAGAAGCGCGCCGGATCCTGGAAGTAGCTCGCCTGCAGGATCTCCAGCATCTTCTCGTAGCGCTCACCGGGATCGTTCGTCCGCAGGTACTGGTAGCGAAACAACTCGGTGCTCTCGCGCGGCTCGACCTCGATGATCAGGACCGTCACGCCCGCTGACAGCTCGACGCCGTCGCGGGTGGTGACACGCGGACGCATGCCGCTTGATGGGCGGCCTGCGTCCTCGCGCGCCGCGAGCTGTCGCACGCGGCACTGCCAGCCGACGAACTCGCGCCGCAGGGCCTCCGCCGCGGCCTTGTTGAGGATGACGTTGTTCATGTCGGGGCGCGCTTCAGGAGTCGCTGCGTCGCGATGAAGAGCGGATAGCTGACGATCAGGATGCCGAGCGCGAGCATGCTGTCGTGCGGATCGCTCCCCGCGACCCCGATGATGAATGCGACGCCGATCACGATGGCGCTCCAGGTCGTCCACGGATAACCCCAGGCCCGATACGGTCGGGGCGTGTCCGGCTCACGCCGGCGCAGCACGATCAGGGACACGAACATCAGCAGATAGTTCACCGCCAGAAGGACGGCGACGACGCCGAGCACGGCATTGAATGTGCCCGACAGCAGGAACACGATCGTCACCAGGGTGCTCAGCAGCAGTGCGAACGTCGGCGTGCCGCCGGCGTTCACGATCGTGGCCTGGCGTGGGAACAGGCCATCGCGGCCCATGGCAAGCAGTGCGCGCGCGGTCATGAGAATGCCGGCATTCGCGGTGCCGAGGATGGAGATGATCACGATGATGCGGATGACGGCATCTCCGTGCGCACCGAAGAGTGCCTGCGCGGCTGCGCCGCCCACGAACGGCTCGCCGGCCATGCGCGAGAGCGGCAGCGTCCGCAGAAACGCGAGGTTCAGCAGCAGATAGATTGGAATGATCAATGCCAGACCGCGAAAGATGGCGCGCGGAATCTCCCGTCCGGGATCCTTCAGCTCCTCACCGAAGAAGATGGCCACGTAGTAGCTGTCATAGGCGAAGATCACCCCTTGCATCGCGAGCACCCAGGCGCCGGCGAGCGCCAATCCGTGCGGCAAGGTCGGCGACGGACCTAAGCTCGGCGGGGCGGCCGGCGCCAGGAACGCGGCGACCACCACCCCAGCGAGCGCGATCGTCTTCGCGAACGTCACCGCGACTTGCAGACGGCCGCCCTCGCGCACGCCGGGCCAGTTGAGAGCCGTGAGCAGGACGAGCGTGGCAAAGGCGACCGCGATCGCGTGTCCGGCAAGCCCGGGCACCAGGACGTAGGAGTACTCTCCGATGAGCAGCAAGACCGCGGCGTCCGAGGCGCAGTCGAGCGCCCACTGCACGTAGCCCACGAAAAACCCGGCATACTCACCGAGCGCTCGCCGCGCGAACGGATAGGGCCCGCCGCTCAAGGGGATCATCGCCCCGAGCTCGGCGAACACCGTGGCGCCCAGGAGGGCATTGATGCCGCCGAACACCCACAGAGCCATGTAAAGCGTCGCATTCGGCAGCAGCGCCGCGACCTTTCCCGGCGCGAAGAGAATCCCGCCGCCCATGGTCGTGCCCACCACCACGCAGAATGCGAACACCGTACCGAGCACTCGCAGGAGCCGTCCTCGTATCGGCGCAGCAGCGGATGGGAGCGATACGGAGTCGATTGGGCGTCTCGGGCAGAACGGGATGGTGCGATCGATGGTAGCCGCTAGACTACGGGTCTCGCCAGTGTGACGGGCACAGGAGCCGCCGCATGCCAGTGCGTCAGAAGAATGGCCCAGGCAGTCCGCGCGACACGCAGGGTGCCCGCCTGGGCAAGCACGTGGGAAAAGTCACGCGGCGCCTGCGGATCACGCAGGATCTCACGCTGCGCGACGTTGCTGCGCGCGCCGGTATCAGCCGCGCCATGCTGAGTCGCCTGGAGACAGGCGATGCCGTGCCGAGCCTCGATACGCTTGCCGCTCTCACGACGGCGCTCGGGGTCAGTCTCACCGACCTGTTGCAGGGTTTCGGCGCGGGTAACGGTCCGGCGCAGTTCGTACGCCGAGGCGAGGGCCTGGAGGTCGTGCGCCGCGGAACCAAGCGCGGCCACACCTATCATCTACTGGCATCGCAGCGCGGGCCGCGCCGGGTCTTCGAGCCTTTCCTCGTGACCCTCACGGACAAGAGCGAAGTGTTTCCCGGCTTCGAGCATCCCGGCGTCGAGTTCATGTACATGCTCAAGGGCTCGATGACATACCGCCATGGCGATGAGCCCTATCCGCTCAATCCCGGGGATGCGCTCACCTTTGCCGGCCGCGTACCGCATGGTCCGGAGCGCCTCATCCGACTGCCGATCGTTTTCCTGTCGATCATCATCTATCAGGGCGACTCGATCGACGAGGCGGAACCGCTGTAGGACTTTAGTGCTTGACCATGACGTGCCGGGGAACGGTGTAATCCTCGAGTGCGTAGACCGAGAGATCCTTCCCGTAACCCGAGCGCTTGAATCCGCCGTGCGGCATTTCGCTCACGAGCGTGAAGTGCGTGTTGATCCAGGTACAGCCGTACTGCAGCCGCGATGCGACGCGCATTGCGAACGACACATCCTTGGTCCAGATCGATGAGGCGAGACCGTACTCGGAATCGTTGGCCCACGCGATCGCCTGCTCTGGATCCGTAAAGCGCGTGACCGACACTACCGGGCCGAACACCTCGCGCCGCACGATCTCATCCGACTGCAACGCGCCCGCAACGACGGTTGGCTCGTAGAAGAAGCCGCCGCCGGTGCGCACCTTTCCGCCCGTCGTCACCGCGACGTGTGACTGGGCCGCGGCTCGCGCGACGAAACCTGCGACTCGATCGCGCTGCGCTGCCGAGATGAGCGGGCCCATCTCGACACCCTCCTCGCTCTGCGCACCGATCCGGATCGTGCCGACGGCCCGCGTGAGCTCGGCGACGAGCTTCTCGTAGACCTTGGCGCCGGCATACAGGCGGCACGCCGCGGTACAGTCCTGTCCGGCGTTATAGAACGCGAAGGTACGCACGCCGCTGACGACCGCATCGATATCCGCATCCTCGAACACGATCACCGGCGCCTTGCCACCGAGCTCGAGGTGCGTGCGTTTCAAATTCCCAGCGGCCGCGGCGAGCACCTTCTGACCGGTGGAGACATCACCGGTAACGGAAATCATGCGAACCCGCGGATGCGCTGCGAGCGCGGCGCCGACACTTTCACCGCGACCGCAGACGACGTTCACCACCCCGGGCGGAAAAAGCTCCCGCAGAGTCTCAGCGAGCGCCAGCGCAGTCAGGGGTGTCTGCTCGGAGGGCTTGAGAACGACCGTGTTGCCGGCGGCGAGCGCGGGCCCGAGCTTCCAGGCCGCCATCATCAGCGGATAGTTCCAGGGCGCGATCGAGGCGACGACGCCCACGGGATCGCGGCGAATCATGCTCGTGAAGCCCGGCAGGTACTCGCCCGCGAGTGCGCCGTGCTGTGTGCGTGCGGCACCGGCAAAAAAACGGAACACATCCGCGATGGCCGGCATCTCGTCGTTCAGCATGGCTGCCCGCGGCTTGCCCGTGTTGATCGATTCGAGCTCCGCAAGCTGACCAGCGTTGCGCTCGATGGCATCGGCCAGCTTCAAAAGAAGCGCTGCCCGATCCTTCGGCGGCGTCTGCGACCAACCGTCGAAGGCTTGCTCCGCAGCCGTCACGGCGGCGTCGACCTGAGACCGGCTCGCCTCGGGCACCTGCGCGATCTGACTGCCGCGCGCCGGATCGATGATGCTCTCAGCCGGCCCCTCACCCTCGCTCAGGCTGCCAGCGATCAGAAGCCGGGTTTGCATGATGGTCCTCCTCGAATGGCCGCGGCCGATCAGCCGACGCCGGTGCGCTTCTTCTTATCCGGGTCGTAGAACGGCAGCGTGTGCGCCGTTGCGGCTTCCTTGAGGTTCTTGCCGCGGATCTCGAGCTTCTTGCCGTGAACAGCGTAAGGCACCTCGAGCCGCGCGAGCGCCAGGGACTTCTTGAGCACGGGCGAGAACATCGCACAGGTCACGACTCCGACCTGCCTGCCGTCGGCATAAACCGGGTCACCCAGGTCCGCCGGGACATTGCCGTTGACCTCGAGCCCAAAGACCTTGATGCGCTCCTTGCCCTCGGCGCGATAGTGCTGATCCGCGCCGCGAAAGTCCGTCTTGCCGGGACTGACGGTGAACTCGAGTCCGAGCTCCCAGAGCGTGTCGCCCGGCGGATCCTTCTCGTAAGGATAGGTCTGCGACATATCGTAGGGATAAAAGAGCAGCGCGCTCTCGACGCGCAGCATGTCGAGCGTGCCGAACTGCGCGGGTACGATCCCGAGGCTCTTGCCTTCGGCGAGGATGGTGTCCCAGATATGCCCGGCGTCCTCACCCTTGCAAAACAGCTCGTAGCCCCGCTCGCCGGTGTATCCGGTGCGCGAGATGAGCACGGGTCTTCCGAACAGCGTCGCGGGCATATGGTGAAAGTACTTGAGCTCGCGAATGCCGGGCACGTGCTTCGCCAGGAAGTCCACCGCAACCGGCCCCTGCAACGATAAGTCGTGCAGATCATCATCGACCACGAGCGCGGCATTGCGACCGACGACGGCATTGGTCAGGGTCTCGTGCCCTGCGCCGCTGCCGTGCACGACCATCCACGTGTTCGGGCCCGTGCGATACAGGATGCAGTCCTCGATGAAGTGCCCGGCGTCATTCAGCATGGAGGCGTAGGCCGACTTCCCGGGGTAGATCTTGGTGACATCGCGGGTCGTCGCGTAATGCAGGATCGCCGAGGAGTGCGGGCCGGTCAGGTAGAGCTTCTTGAGGCCGGAGACATCCATGAGTCCCGCCCGCGTGCGGATCGCGACGTGATCGTCCGCCATGCTCTTCGAGTAGGTCCACGGCATTCCCATGCCGTTCCAGTCCTCGAGCTTCGAGCCGAGTGCGCGATGCCGATCTGCCAGTACCGAAGTTCGCCAGGTCAATGCCATCTCGTATCTCCTACACCGCGAGATAATGTGTGACGAGCATGATCACGATGCCCAGAAGCAGAGCCAGATACGGCAGGATGCCCGCACGTCTGCGCGCGACCGTGCCCTCCGTCATCTCCAGATCGTCCTTGGTCGCATCCGGAAACTTTCCCTTGTCCTGGATGTAGTGCCGGTAGACGAATACGGGAACGATCAGCGCTGCAAAGATCAGCCCGCTGCGCAGTGTCCCCGCGCCCGACACATCCGCGCCCATCCCGATGAATGCAATGTTCACGAAGGACAAGAGCGCCCCTGCCGCGATGATCCAGGTCGGTGCGCGCCAGGGTCGATACTGCTGCGGCCGGTCCATGCGATGAATCCAGCCGGAGTTCAGATTCAGGAAGCTGAAGATCAGATAACCGACGTTGGCGGCCGCGAGCACGAACACGTAGTCCGACATGAGAAGCAGGATCATGTTGAAGCCGAGGTTCGTCAGCATCGCGTTGGAGGGCGCGCCGTGGCGGTTGAGCTTCGACAGATACTTCGGCAACCAGCCGTCCACGGATGCCTGATAGAGGGTGCGCGAGGAGCCGGACATGGTCGTCATGATGGACAGCACGATCGCGAGGATCAGCATCACGACCACGAAGGCCCCGCCGATCGATCCGCCGAAGTGCACCATCTTCGCCATCACGCGCGCAACGCCCATGCCGCTCGAGATATCCGGGGCCAGCATGCCGCTGTACTCCGCTTGAGTGACCACCGCACCGTGCGCATCGAGCACCGCCGGCTTCACGAGCTCGCCGACTCCGAGATAGCCCTGGAATGCAAACGGCACGAGCGTGTAGACGACGACGCACAGCAGGCCCGAGTAGAAGATGGCCTTGAAGGTATCGGTCTTCGGGTCCTTGAATTCGCCCGTGTAGCACACGGCCGTCTCGAAGCCGTACGTGGACCAGGCGGCCAGGAACATTCCACCCGCGATCACCGTCCACCCGGCACGATCCCAGGTGCCGTTGAACACGCTGCCGTCGAGGTTGTGGCCGAGCGGAACCAGCGGGAAGAAATGCGCCTGCACCATGTCCCCGGTGATGATCGGCGTGATGCCGATCAGGAGCAGCGGGATCATTGCCGAGATGCCGATGATCTTGGTGGTATTGGCGGAGCGCAGAATGCCTCCGTCCTGAATGAGCTTGACGCTCAGGAGCAGGATCGCCCCGAGAATGAACACCGCATTGATACGCAGTGTGAGTCCGGCGCGGACCGCGCCGAGATCGAACAGCGTCAGCTGCCACGTATTGATGACGGAGTCAGGAGCGAAGAGTCCGCTCAGGATGTAGCCCGCCGCGAGGGTCGAGCCGATCGAGAGCACGGGCGACCACGCGAACCAGTTGCACCACACCGAGACGGGGGCGACGAGCTTGCTGTAGCGAACCCACGCGATGGCGCCGTACACGGATGCGCCCCCGGACTTGTTGGGGAACAGTCCGGCGATCTCCGCATAGGTGAAGGACTGCACGAAGCCCATCGCGATCGAGGCGGTCCACACCAGCCAGGACAGGTTGCCCACGTAGGAGGCCACCTGGCCGATCGAGAACAAAACGAGCGGTGGGACGCCACTTGCGACCCAGAACGCGCCCGTCCAATCGATCCCGCGCTCGAGCTGCCCGGCCTGGGCGCCTTGCGCAGGCTGTGCGCTGTCAGCAGCCGTCGTCACAGTGCTCTCTCCCCGCTCATTCGAAATGTGTGCTCAGAGCGTCCGCGACTTCGAAGACATCGCCCACGATCCCATACTGGGCAATGGTGAAGATCGAAGCGCCCGGGTCGGAGTTGACGGCGACGATGGTGCTCACGTGTTTCATCCCGGCCAGGTGCTGAATCGCACCGGAGATCCCCATCGCCACGTAGAGCTTGCAGGCGCTCGCGGTCTTGCCCGACTGGCCGATCTGCCGGCTCTTGGGCAGCCAGCCCGCATCGGCGATCGGTCGCGAGCAGCCGAGCGTCGCGCCGACGGCCTCGGCGAGCTCGCGGAAGCGTGCGACGTTCGATTCTTCGCCGATACCCCGCCCGATGGCAAGAATGAACTCGGCCGCGCTCATATCGACATCATCGGTCGCGGCCATCTCGATGAGCTCGCGGCTCGTCGAGCGCGACGTCACCGCTGGCGCAGCAAAGCTCACCACCTCGGGGTTCGCCGTGGCCTCGGGCGGCTTGAAGACGTTGCCGCGCAGTGCCAGCACCACGACGGATTTGCCGGGGAAGTCGACCTCGACGTTGACCTTCTGGCCATATCCGCCCCGGGTCGCGACGAGCTCATCGCCCGCGTATTCGAAACGGAACACGTCCGTCGCAAAGCCGTAGTTGTTCTGGGCGGCGAGCGCCGCCGCGTAACCGAACGAGTCGATGCTGTGGGGTACGAACACGAGCGGTACTTTGCGCGACTGGATGAGCGCCGCAACGGTGGCTTCGTACAGCTCAGGGTCGAAGTCGCGTGCCGCAACCTTCACGGTGATGACCCGATCCACACCCGCGACACTCACCGAGGGCACGAGTCGCTCGGGCTCATCGGCGATCACGGCGACGCTGACCTTGTCATCGGCGCCGCGGCGGGCCGCCTGCGCCGCAGTGATCAGCTCGAGCGTGATCGGTCGCAGCTCGCCGCGCCGCGACTCCGCGATGATCAGAATCTCGCTCATGCGGCACCTCCGCTTCGGTCCTTGATGATCTGCGCGAGCCGGACCGCCTGTTCCTCCACACTTCCCTCGATCATCTGCGCGCGGCCCTTGTCCGGAATGTACATGCGCCGGATGCGCGACAGCGAGCCGCTCGCGCCGACGGAGTCGGGCGCAACGCCAAGATCGGCGCTCGTCAGCACCTCGATGGGCTTGGCCGCGGCCTGCTTGATGCTGCGCAGAGAGGCATAGCGCGGCGCATTGATGCCGAGCTGGATCGTCAGTACCGCCGGGCATTCAATCTGCACCTCGTGCAGCACGCCCGCCTTCGAGCTCGCGACGCAACACCGCTGTCTTCGCCCCGGGCTGATAGGTGAGCTGCGCCACGACCGCAGCGTGCGGCCAGTCGCAGGAAGGCCGCGGTCGCGATACCCGTCGATGCGAACGCGTGATCCGAGGATTGCACGCCGGCAAAGAGCATGTCGGGCTTCTCGCGCTGCGCGACCGCCGCAATGATGCGCGCGATCGCGACCGAGTCGGAGCCTGCGATCGACTCGTCCCACACGCGTATGGCGCGATCGGCGCCTTTTGCCAGACACTTGCGCAGCGCCTCGTCGGCCTCTTCGGGCCCGACGCAGACGGCGACGACTTCGACCGGTTCCGTCGCCGCCTCCTTGATCTTCATCGCCTCCTCGAGCGAGTAGTCATCCCACTCGTTGAGGTCGCGCACCAGAAAGTCCGGATCGACATCCTTGCCGTCGGCCGCGGATCTCGAAGTCCTCCTCGAGGGCCGCCACCTGCTTGACTGCGACGAGAATCTTCATGCTGAGCCTCAATGCGCCGGGGCGAGCGTGGCCTGCGCGACCGGCGCATCCTTCTCCGGTCGTAGCGCTTCGGCACCAGCTCGATCAGCTCACGCACGACGAACTTGCCTTCGTTGCCGGTCGCCTTGAGCGCATCCTCGAACATCGTCAGATCCTTCGGACAACTGACCAGATAAACCTCCAGAGCCGCGAATCGTCGCCGCTTCGCGCATGCGATTGTGCGCGGGCCTATCCGCACCGACCGGATCGGGCGATCCAGATACGGCCGCCGCCGGCGCCGCAGCAGAAGGAATTCGAGCGGCAGCGACCCATCTCGATGAGCTCGCAGCCGAGCAGACCGCAGGATCTCGCGCGGCGCGTCGTAGCCCTTGTTGAAGCGTCCGAGATGACATGGATCGTGGAACGTCACTCTGCGGCGCAGCGGCCGCGCGAGCTGCAAGCGCCCCGTCCTGCAGCAGCTCCAGCAGCAGCGTCGTGTAGTGCTGGATCTCGTAGCTGCCCGCCGAAATCCGGATACTCGTTGCGGATCGTGTTGTAGGAATGCGGGTCGGTCGTCACGATGCGCTTGAACGATGCCGCCGACAGCGTCTTGATGTTCGACTCCGCCAGCAGCTCGTACAGCCCCTCCTCGCCGACGCGGCGCACATCGTTGCCGGCGTTGGACTCACCTTCGTAGAGAATGCCGAAATCGACCCCTGCCTCATGCAGCAGCGTGGCAAAAGCCTGCGTCACCTTCTGGTTGCGCGGATCGAACGAGGCGTAGTCGCCGACGAACCACAGCACGCTCGACCGGCTCCTTGCGCGCATCCTTCACCGTGAACGGCAGCGACTTGGTCCACGCGGCGCGTTTGCGCCGGGACTCGCCGAATGAGTTTCCGTTCTTGTGGATGCGTCTGCAGCGTCTTCTTGAGCTGCGGATCCATCTCGCCGTCCTCGACCAGCTTGCGGCGCATCTGCACGATGATCGGCACGTGCTCGACCGCCACCGGGCAGACCTCCACACAGGCCATGCAGGTGCGGCAGGACCAGAGTGTCTCCATGGCCACCTGGCCCGGGCCTTGCCGTGCACGTCGAGCTCGCGCCTCGGCGGGCAGCGCCCCGTACTCGAGGTCTTGTTGGCGAACTCGCGCAGCGACAGGATGACATCGCGCGGCGACAGCGGCGCGCCCGACCGCGCGCGCCGGACAGGCTTCGTGGCACCGGCCGCACTTCGTGCAGGCATCGAGGTTGAGCAGCTGCTTCCAGGTGAAGTCGGTGATGTATTGCACGCCCGACGTGCTCTGCTCGGCCGGCACGCGCGGCAGGCGCTGTGCGGCCAGCGGATCGCGCAACATAGCGAGCCCGCGGCGGTGAAGATGTGCTTGACCTTCGTGAACGGAATCAGCGCGATGAAGAGAGCGCCAGCAGCCCGTGGAACCACCACAGTCCTGGCGCAGAGCCGCCCGCCGCCGCTCGAGCCGAGGCCGGCCGCGCGCATCGCTTCGGCCAGCGCCGCGCCCGACCGGCGACCACCAGCGCGTGTCCCAGACGTCCGGCCGGTCGGCGAGCCACACCAGACGCACCGCCTCGAGCACGTAGCCGGTGAAGGCAATCAGGAGCAGCGTCCACAGGAATGCCCAGTCCTCGCGCCGGTAGTCGCTGCGGTCGTAGTCAGGATCGCCCGGGCTGCGCGGTCAGGGCGCGCGTAGTCGAGCTTCGGCGGCCGCAGCCAGCCGCGCCGATACATCATGTAGAGCGAGCCCGCCAGCGAGCATGACGCCGGCGATGTCGAGCACCAGCGAGAACCACAGATAGAACTCGCCGTGCCAGAATGGACGCCGAACAGCGGCCCGAGGATGTCGTAGTCGAGAGTGATGGTCGCGGTGCCGAGAAACAGCAGCACGAAGCCATAGAAGATCAGGCGATGCGCGGCGCCCGCCGGCCGGTCACGCCGCGCGACGGTGCGGTGACTGAGCACCGATGCCGACCATCGTCCCGAAACGTGTCAGACAGGCCGCCATCGAGAGCCAGCGGCGGCGCCCGCGCCGGTACTTGCGGACCTGCACGTAGACGCCGTAGCAGAACACCGCGATGGCCGCGAAGCCGATCACGTAGAACAGCGCGGACCGCCGAGGGCGTGAAGTCCTCGAACAGTACCCGCGTGACGGAGTCCGTCTCGGCTCATCGCCCGTCGCATCAGGTCTGGTACTCCAACTCGGGATTGCCGCCGGGCATGTGCGAGACGCCCCAGACCGCCACCTCGCGCTTGTAGGCTTTCGGCTGCTGCGCGTTCGCCTCCTCGATCTCGCGCGCCAGGCGATGGCCGGTGAAGGTCGCATCGGCGATGAGCCGCGGCGCCTCGGCATCGCCGATCAGGTAGACCTCCTTGACGCCGTTCTCGGCCCACTTCGCCTTGCTCCGCCTTCAGCTCCCGATACAGGGTGTCGTTGGAATGCCGGCCGGTGACCAGCACCAGCGAATCGAAATCGATCCAGCGATGGGTCTTGTTGGCATCGCGCGGCGACTCGCCCGGCCCGCGATAGGTGCGCTTCGAGCCGTCACCCCAGATGTCGTAGATCTCGAGCCGGCCCGGCTCGATCTTCGAGCAGAAGGTGTTATGCAGCTCCTTGATGTGCAGCTCGTGCAGGCGCCGCATCATGTTCGGATACTCGAGCGTGAAGTGCATGTAGTTCGCCAGGTGCACGCCGGTCACGATCGTGACCTCGTGGCCCGCGATCGCCAGCTTCTCCGCCAGGCTCGGGCGCCATGAAATAGGTATCGGCGTTGAGAATCACGACGCGCTTGCCGATCTTCTTCTTGCCCTCCAGCACCTGCTCCGGGGTGAGTTGGTCGGGCTGGGAGGCATCGGCGCCCGGAATCGGATCGTGCGTCAGGCAGTTCGTGCCGTCGGTGTTCCAGGACGAGCCGGTGGCGATCGACGATCTTCTCCGCGCCGTAGGCGAGAGCCGCCGCGGCGGTCATGGGCTTCTGGCCGAGCGCCACCTGGATCTGTTTGTTCTTCTTGACCAGCTTGCCGATCTGCAGCTCGCGATAGTCGCGGTGATAGCCCCACTCGCCGAGCCCGGGCAGCGTCGCCACCGAGTTGAGATGGCCGCCGATCTTGGCGGCCGTGTCGTACAGATGAACGGTGTAGCCGCGCTCCATCAGCACCCGGGCGCACTCGGCACCCGGAGGGGCCGGCGCCCACGACCAGTACGGAGTCGTCCGAAGTCTTCTTCGGGAATTCTCTCCGGATGCCAGCCGCGGCGATATTCCTCGCCCGGCGGTCGCATTCTGGGTGCAGATCATCGGCGGGCCGCCGATCTCCCAGCGCGAGATACACACGTTGCAGCCGATGCAGACGCGGATGTCGTCGTAGCGGCCTTCCTCGATCTTCTTCGGCAGCCACGGATCGGAGATCGAAGGCCGGGCGGCGCCGATGATGTCGGCGATATCCCTTGGTGACGATCTCCGTCATCTTCTCCGGATCGGTGAAGCGGCCCACGCCGAGCACCGGCTTCTTCGACCACCTGCTTGATGATCTTGCGTCCAGGGAACCTGGTGGCCCTGCAGATAGAAGCGCGACGGGCCGGCATCCTCGCCCCACTCGGCGATGTCACCCACGTCGATGTCCCACAGATCGACGAGCGGGTCGGCGAGCTCGGCGAACTTCACGCCGTCGCGCTCCGCCTCGACGCCGGCCTCGCCATACAGCGTGTCCACGGCGAAGCGCGTGGCGATCGCGCAGTCCTTGCCGACCGCGCTTGCGGACCTTCTCCAGCGTCTCGAGCCAGAAGCGCGCCCGGTTCTCGAGCGAGCCGCCGTAGCTGTCCTTGCGCTTGTTGTAATAGGGCGACAGGAACTGCAGCGGCAGATAGGAGTGCGCGCCGTAGACGTAGACGATGTCGAAGCCCGCATCGCGTGAGCGCAGCGCCGCGTCCACGTAGTACTGCTGCACCTGGGCGATGTCGTCGAGGTCCATCTCCTTGCAATAGGTCAGCGTCTCGAACTCGGAGGCGTACTGGCTCGGGCCGCGCGGCGTCGCGCGCGACTCCATGTTGGGCGCGTGCGAGGCGCCGTACCACAGCTCCACGCCGGCGAGCGCGCCGTACTTGTGAATGTGGTCGGTCATGGCGCGCAGATTGCGCACGTCGCCGGCATCCCAGATGCGCGCCGACAGGCGATGCGTGTCATCCGACTCCGGATGGATCGAGCAATACTCGGTGTTGATTCCTGCCCAGCCGCCCTCGGCCTTGAGCGAGCGGTGCGCGGCCTGGAAGCCCGGCCGGTCGGAGCCGGCGCCGATGCAATGCGGCACCTGGTAGAACCGGTTGCGCAAGGTCTTGGGCCCGATCTTGATCGGCTGAAACAGAACGTCGTGTTTGGGATCGCGCGCCATAAGCTATTCCCTCCGTCGTGCCATGGTTTTAGGTGGAATCGTGTCTGCGCGCATGCGGGTCGGCCAAGGGGGACGGATTGTAGCGCCGTCCGACGCGGGTTTATGAGGGGCACGGGCCTGGTCCGCGGACCCGTACGCCGGCGCGAGTCGCGCGTTATTCGTACCACACGGTTTACTGCCATACAAGCCGGTTGCATGGGGAGCATCGGGCCGCGCGCAGCCGGCGCAGGCTCAGATTTCAGGGCAAACTGTTCGCGCCTGCAGCACACTTCGGTGCGACCGCAGTGCGATGAGGATTGGGGATGACCGACACGGCCCGCGCAACGACTGGTTCGACCGCTGCGATTGGCGACGCCGCAGGGACTCTCGACGCTGACGCGGAGCAGTTACGTGCGCTCGGCTACACCTCGAAGTTCGATCGCACCATGTCCGAGCTTGAGAACTTCTCGCTCGGGTTCACCTACCTGTCGCCGGTCGTCGGTGTCTACAGCCTGTTCGCCTTCGCGCTCGCGGCGGGCGGACCGCCGATGTTCTGGTGGTACCTGCTCGTCGGCATCGGGCAGATGTTCGTCTGCCTGATCTTCGGTGAAGTCGTCTCGCAGTTCCCGATCTCGGGCGGGCTCTACCCCTGGGCGCGGCGCCTGGTCGGCAAGCGCTGGGCCTGGATGGCCGGCTGGGTCTATGGCTGGGCGCTGTTCGTCTCGATCGCGGCGCGTCGCAACCGGCGGCGCGCCGTTCCTGGCGCAGCTGCTCGGGCTTCGCACCGACGCCGGCGATCACGACGACCATCGCGATCGTGCATGATCGTGATCGCGACGTTGCTGCAACCTGAGCGGCACGCGGCTGCTCGGCGCGCGTCGCCATGTTCGGTTTCGTCTGCGAGCTCATCGGCGCCATCGCCGTCGGCGGCTATCTGCTGCTGTTCGCGCGCCATCACCCGTTCAGCGCGCTGTTCGACACCTTCGGCGTTGCGCACGGCGGCAGCTACCTGCCGGCCTTTCTCGCCTCCGCGCTGGCGGCGATGTTCTGCTACTACGGATTCGAGGCCTGCGGCGATGTCGCGGAAGAGACTCCGGATGCGAGCCGCATGATTCCGCAAGGCGATGCGCATGACGATCTACGTCGGCGGCGGCGCCGCGATGCTGGTGTGCCTGGCGCTCATGCTCGCCGTGCCGGACATGAGCGCGGTCATCTCCGGCAAGGATACCGATCCCGTGGCGACGACCCTGCGCACCGCCATGGGCGAAGTCGGCTTTCGCGCCGTGCTCGCCGTGGTTCTGGTGTCCTTCATTTCGTGCGCGCTCAGCATGCAGGCGGCCGCGAGCCGGCTGCTGTTTGCCTACGCGCGCGACGAGATGATTGTCGGCAGCGAGCTATTGAGCCGCATCTCACCGCACACGCACGTGCCGGTCGCGGCGCTGCTCGTGGCGGGGCTCATCCCCGCCGCTGATCGCGCTGTGCGGCCTGTGGCTGCAGAACGCCGTCGCGACCATCATCAGCTTCGCCTCTGCCGGAATCTATATGGCCTTTCAGATGCTCGTGCTCGGCGCGCTGATCGCGCGCGCGAAGGGCTGGCAGCCCGCCGGCCGCTTTCACGCTGGGCAGCTGGGGCTGGCCGGTGAACATCGTCGCGCTCGCCTATGGCGTTGAGCGCGATCGTCGACATGGTCTGGCCGCGCAGCCCGAACGATCCCTGGTACAGCAACTACGGCATGATCGTGATCGCGGCCGGCGTGGTTCTGCTCGGCCTGCTCTACATGCTGAGCGCGCGTCCCTATGATCGCGGGACGGCCCCCGCCGGCGACGCGCATCTGTTTCGCGCACGTTAGCCGTGTCGCTCGCCGCACAAGCTCCTGCCGCGCCGGCCGTCACGCTGGCTCATTCGCTGCAGCAGCGCCACGTCACGATGATCTCGCTCGGGGGCATCATCGGGGCGGGGATCTTTGTCGGCAGCAGCGCCGCCATCGCCACGGCGGGACCGGCCGTCCTCTTGAGCTACACGCTTTCGGGGCTGCTCGTCCTCTTCATCATGCGCATGCTCGGCGAGATGGCACAGGCCCGGCCGGGGCTTGGCACATTTGCCGAGTACGCCGCGCTCGGGCTGGGGCGTTGGGCCGCATTCATCACCGGGTGGCTCTACTGGTACTTCTGGGTGATCACGGTGGGAGTGGAGACGGTCGCTGGCGCAAAGCTACTGCAGAGCTGGCTTCAGCCCATCGGTATCGCTGTGCCGATCTGGGAAATCGGTCTCGTGCTCGTCTCGGTGATGACGGTGACCAACCTTTTCTCCGTGCGTGTCTATGGTGAGCTCGAGTTCTGGTTCGCGTCGCTGAAAGTCGCGGTCATCGGGCTTTTCATTCTGGCGGGCATCGCGTTTCTGCTCTGGGGTCCGGGGCTCGCCGGGGCCTATCACACCGTCACGAGCGATGGTGGCTTCTTTCCCCTTGGACCGCGCAGCATCCTCACGGCCATTCCCGTGGTGATCTTCTCGATGATGGGAAGCGAAGTCGCCACCATCGCGGCAGTTGAGTCGGAGGATCCGGCGCGCAACGTCGCCCGTGCGGTGCGTACCGTGGCGCTGCGGATTCTCGTGTTCTATGTGCTCAGCATCGCCGTGGTCGTTGCGGTCGTGCCCTGGCGCACCCTGCCTGTCGGCCTCTCACCCTTCGTCATCGCGCTCGGCGCCATGCACATTCCCGCTGCGGCGCCGGTCATGTCGGCGATCGTGCTCACCGCCGTGCTGTCGTGTCTGAACTCCGGCCTTTACATCACCTCGCGGATGCTGCACGAGCTCGCTCAGAGCGGTGATGCGCCTCGGTTTCTCGCCGCCACCTCGGGCAAGAAGGTGCCGCGCATCGGCATTCTCGTCGGAAGCGTCGCGGGGTACCTGGCGGCGACCGCTTCGATCATTTCACCGAACGGAGTGTTTCTGTTCCTCATCAACACCTCCGGCGCGATCATTCTGTTCATCTACATGATCGTCGCGCTCGGGGAGATTCGTCTGCGACGCCAGCTCGAGAGCGCCGGAGTGCCCCTGCCCCTGAAGATGTGGCTCTTTCCCTGGCTCAGCTGGCTGATCGTGCTCGGGATCTGCTGTGTGCTGGTGCTGATGGCCCTCACACCCGATCTGCGCACTCAGCTTGCGTGGAGTGCCGTCAGCGCTGCAGTGGTGGCGGTTGCGTGGCTGTTGCGTCGACTGCGCTCGGCGCCTGCAGATCAGCGGCCGCCCGGTGCGCGCTGATAGAGCCGCACCAGCGAAGCCTTCGAGATCATGTTGGAGTTGGCCGCGTAGTCAAGGTCGGCTGGCGTCGCGGTGGGCGGCACATCCAGATGATCGACCTTCAGCGCGTACACCGTGATCACATATCGGTGTGCCGGATCACCGACGGCGGGGCACGGTCCGTAGTAGTGCGGCTCGGGTGCATCGCCATCCGGCATCCCCTGCCTGGCGCCGGCCGGCAAGCGCGCACCGTCTGCGGTCCCTGCATTGCGCGGCAGTCCCGTGGCGCTCGCCGGAAGGTTGTACACGACCCAGTGGAACCAGCCGGAAACCGGTGGTTTGTAGGGGTCATACATCGTGACCGCGAAGCTGTGGGTACCGGGTGGCACGCCCGTCCATGCGAGCGCCGGCGACTCATTACCGCCGTGGCAGCCGAACGCGTTCCCGACATTGCGCCAGCTGAAGGGCTGTCCCTCGGGCAGATCGGTGCTCGAGATGCGGAAACTCGGACTGCACGCGATCATGCTGCCGATCACGGCGAGCGCCACTCCCATCAAACGCAGTCCTGAGTGATGCATGCAGTCTTTCCGACGCTAAAGGCCAGATGATTCGAGCGCGGTCTGTGGGGCATCGGCGGGACGCTGGGCGATGACCGCGAATGCGTCCACGGAGTACCCCGCCGCGACCCACGCGTCGAGACCGCCTTCAAGCGGCCGCACGCGCCTGAAGCCGTTCTTCATGAGAACCTGCGCCACCCGCGCCGCTGAAGCCTCGTTCGGGCAAGTGCAATAGAGCACGATCTCGCGGTCCTGCGGCAACGTTGCAAGCCGGCTTTCGATCCCTTCGAGCGGAAGATGAATGGCGCCCGGGATGTGGCGCGGATCGAGCGTACGCGCAGTCGCAGAGCGAACGTCGACGACCAGCGGTGCCGCACCGGCGTCCATGAGCGCATAGAGCTCCTTCACCGTCATCCGCGCCATGCGCAGCGCCGCGTAGAGGCGCCGCCGCTGCCACCATTTGAAGAGGACGTAGGCCATCACCAGCACGAGCACCGCGAGAGCGGCCGTACGGCCGAGGGCCGCGATCCGAGGCAGGACGTACGCGATCTGGGATCTGAAACACGCGCCAATCGCGAGCGCCGCTCCGATCCACAGCGTCGACCCGAGGGTCGTCAGCGAGAGGAAGCGGGCCAGGCGCATGCGCGTCGCGCCCGCGAGCGGCGGAGCGATCAGGGCAAGGCCAGGGACGAACTTGGCGAGGATGACCGCGTTCGGTCCCAGGCGCTCGAAGTAGTTTTGAGTCTGGCTGACGCACGAATCAGGGGTGAGCGACACGCGGCACAGGAGCCGCATCACCCGATTACCCCACACTCGGCCGGCCAGGTACCAGGAGGCGTCCGCGATGACGCAGACCAGACTTGTCGCGATCAAAAGCTCCGGCAGGGGCAACTGACCGCCCGCAACGAGTGCACCGGCGACGATCAGGGTGGGGATCGCGGGAACGGGTAGTCCCAGTTGATCGAGCAACACGTTCACGGTGACGACGAGGACACCGAACTGGCCGGACAAAACGGGGACGGAGGCTTGACGTCATGATGCTCAGACTGTCACGCAAGTGTTACACAGCGCCGCCGCCTGAGACTACTCGGCGCCTCAGCGCGAGTGTTAGAATTTGTCGCCTGCCCGCAACTCCAACTCCCGCGGCGCTTGCGCCGCTCAATCCAGGGTGCCTCCATGAATCGTCCACTGATCGCGCTCGCTCTTACCGGCCTCACTCTGCCCGCGCTCGCAGCGCTCGAGAACGGGGCAACGGCGCCGCCGTTCACCGCCCAAGCCTCGCTTGCAGGCAAGGAATTCACGTTCAATTTGGAGAAGGCCCTCAAGAAGGGGCCTGTCGTCGTCTATTTCTATCCGTCGGCATTCACCGGCGGCTGCAACATCCAGGCGCACACGTTCGCGGAGGATATGGACAAGTTCAAGGCAGCGGGCGCGAGTGTGATCGGGGTTTCACTCGACAAGATCGCGACGCTCAATGAGTTCTCGGCCGACCCGCAGTATTGCGCAAGCAAGCTCGCGGTCGCCTCCGATGCGGACGGCAAGATCGCCCACAGCTACGACCTCAAAGTCATGGATGCGCACCCGGGCATGAAGAACACCCGCGGCGAGGAGATCGGTCATGGGTTCGCGGAACGAACGACATTCGTCGTGACCCCCGACGGCAAGGTGGCGGCGACGGTGGGAGGACTCAGCCCGAAGGAGAACGTCGACAAAACGCTCGAGGTCGTGCAGCACCTGCCGAAGGGCTCTGCCAAGTCGAGTTGAGTCGGTAGACGGCGGCTTGAGCGTGTAGGACTTAACTCACGTCAAGTCGAGCGTGCCGGGTCTGGTTGCTGGCGTGGGTGGTTGGTAGCTTGAGAGTGCCCCCAATCAATGGAGAGTGGAGATGGGAACTCAACAGCAGAACCAACCCGATCAGCAGACCCAGCGCCCGCAGCCGGACACGAACAAACCCGGTCAGAGCGGCGCCCCCGGTCAAAGCGGCGGCCAGGGCGCCAACCAGCCGGGCAAGTCGGGCTCACAGACGACGCACGGCACGCCAGGCCAGCAGCATCAGCCCGGGCAGAGCAAACCCGGTAACAGCTGATCGCGTGAACAACGGCGCGGGGGCGACCACCCCCGCGCTGGCTTCCCCCGCCTGTTGGCCGCCGTTTCCCACCTCGGCGCGCCCCCGCTTTCCCAAATTCTGTGCCATCCTCGCCGGAAACTCCGCGGCGGCTCAGTGGTCAAGGCAAATGTCTTTCAGCATGAAAGCGAGTGCCCCAGCCCCCGATGACCCGCTAAAGTGGCACGAGCCCTCCTAAAGACAACTGCCAAGGCTCGGCCGTCACGGGATTTGATGCCTGCAAGGCGGAGCTCGAACTGGCACCGATTCGGTGCCGATTGGGCTCGAATTTCGGTGAAAATGTGGTAATCGAGCAAGAACGTGTCGGCGCCGCCGTTGGCGGACCCTTCGCAACGACGAACGCGCGAACCTGGCGAATCGTGTTGATCGGTGTCGGCGTCCTGGCCCTCATCGTGGTACTGGCGCTCATGGTGAGGCGTCACCGCGCGACCGTGCGTGATCGCGAGCAGAGCGATCAGGATGCACCGATGGCCGTGTCCGTCGCATCCGTGTCATCGGGTGATATCGTCGTCCGAATTCCCGGCCTCGGGGCGGTGACGCCGCTCGCGACCGTCACCGTGCGCACGCAGATCAGCGGCATATTGCAGAAGATTGCATTCACCGAAGGTCAGCTCGTGCACCAGGGCGAGTTTCTGGTCCAGATCGACCCGCGCCCTTACGAGGCCGCGCTCAATCAGATGAAGGCGAACCTCGCGCGCGATCAGGCGTTGCTCGCCGATGCGCGCCTCAATCTCAAACGCTATCAGGATCTCATCGCCGAGGACTCGATCGCGCAGCAGCAGCTCGACACACAGAAATCGTTGGTCGCGCAGTACGAGGGAACGGTCGCCGGCGATGAGGCGCAGATCAACACCGCGGCTCTCAATCTGCAGTACACCCACATCGTCTCGCCCGTCACCGGGCGAGTCGGGCTGAGGCAGGTTGATCAGGGCAACTATGTGACTCCGACCGACGCAAACGGCATTGTCGTCATCACGCAGCTCGAGCCCATTACGGCGATCTTTTCGGTTCCGGAGGATTTCGTGCCTTCGATCGCACGCAGTCTTCACGATGGGGCGACGCTCACCGTCGAAGCCTACGATCGCAGTAACAGCAACAGGCTTGCCGTGGGCAAGCTCTTGACACTCGATAACCAGATCGACGCGACCACCGGCACCATCAAGTTGCGCGCCCTGTTCGACAACAAGGACGGCGTTCTCTTTCCCAACCAGTTCGTCAACATTCAGCTGATCGCAAACACTTTGCGAAATCAGATCATCATGCCGAACGCGGCCGTGCATCGTGGTGCGCCGAATGGTGTCGTAGGAACCTTCGTGTACCTGGTGAAAGCGGACAAGACGGTTGCGGTACGGCCGGTGACGCTCGGTACCGTAGACGGTGAACGCGTCGCCGTGTCTGCGGGGCTCAAGCCTGGCGATCTGGTCGTCACCGACGGTGGCGATCGGCTGCGCGACGGTGCGAGCATCGTCCTACCGGAGAATGCGCGGCCGCGCTCAGTCGCTGCCAAATAGGCCGTGAACCCGTCGCGCATTTTCATCATGCGGCCGGTCGCGACGACCTTGCTCATGGTCGCGATCCTGGTCGTGGGCATCATCGCCTACCGGGTGCTGCCGCTCTCGGCGCTTCCGGAAGTCGCCTATCCGACGATCCAGGTTCAGACCTTCTATCCGGGAGCGAGCCCGGAGGTCATTACCTCTGCCATCACCGCTCCGCTCGAGAAGCAGTTCGGGCAGATGCCCGGACTTGCGCAGATGTCCTCGACCAGCTCGGCCGGGGCTTCGGTCATTTCCCTGCAATTCAGCTTGTCCCTGGCCATCGATGTGGCTGAGCAGGAAGTGCAGGCCGCCATCAATGCAGCGCAGGTATTGCTGCCACAAGATCTTCCGGCTCCGCCCATCTATGCGAAGTACAACCCGGCGGATGCGCCGATTCTGACGCTCGGGATCACCTCGAAGGTGATGCCGCTTACGGAAGTGGAAGACCTCGCCGATACGCGTATCGCGCAGAAAATCTCGCAGTTGAAAGGCGTGGGCGTCGTCAGCATCAGCGGCGGCCAGCGCCCCGCAGTGCGGGTGGTAGTGAACCCGCGCGCCCTCGCCGCCTACGGTCTGAATCTCGATGACCTGCGCACGACCATCAACGTCGCCAATCAGAACGCACCGAAGGGGACCTTCGACGGTCCCTCGCGCGCCTACACGATCAACACCAACGATCAGCTGAAGAGCGCCGAGGAGTACGGGAATATCGTTGTCGCCTATCGCAACGGCGCGCCAGTGCGCCTGCGAGACGTGGCCACCCTGCAATCCGGAGCGGAGAACAGCAAGCTCGCCGGCTGGATGAACACGACGCCGGCACTGATTCTGAATGTGCAGCGGCAGCCGGGAGCCAACGTGGTGTCGGTCGTCAACGGCATTCAGGACATCCTGCCCGAGCTGCGAGCGTCGCTCCCGGCGGGAGTCGATGTGACGGTGCTGACCGACCGCACGACGACGATCCGGGCCTCCATCCGCGACGTTGAATTTGAGCTGACCCTCGCCGTGGTGCTGGTCGTGCTCGTGATCTTCGTGTTCCTGCGCAATGTGCGGGCCACGTTGATTCCGAGTCTCTCGGTGCCCCTGTCGCTCGTCGGCACGTTCGCGGTCATGTATCTCGCGGGCTTCAGTCTCAACAATCTGACGCTCATGGCGTTGACGATCGCGACCGGCTTTGTCGTCGACGATGCGATCGTGATGATCGAGAACATCTCACGCTACCTGGAAAGCGGCGAGCCACCGCTCGAAGCGGCGCTCAAGGGAGCCGGTCAGATCGGGTTCACGATCATCTCACTGACGGTCTCACTGATCGCGGTGCTGATCCCGCTCCTTTTCATGCAGGACGTCGTCGGACGGCTGTTTCGCGAGTTCGCGGTGACGCTCGCCGTGACGATCCTGATCTCGGCCGTGGTCTCGCTCACCCTGGTTCCGATGCTGTGCGCGAAGCTGCTGCGACATCGCAACGAGGTGCACGACGCACCACACGAGGGATGGTTCGAGCGGCTCGTCGAATGGTACAGCCACTCACTCACCTGGGTGCTGAACCGCCAGCGCATGACGCTGTACGTCGCGATCGCGACCCTTGCCGTGACCGCTTTGCTCTACTACTTCATTCCCAAGGGGTTCTTTCCGGATCAGGACACCGGCCTCATCGAGGGGGTATCGGAAGCGAGCGAGTCCATCTCCTATGCGGCCATGGCGGAGCGGCAACAGGCGCTGGCTGTGGCCATCCTGACCGACAAGGATGTGGCGAGCCTGTCGTCGTTCATCGGCGTCGATGGCAGCAACGTGACGCTCAACAGCGGGCGATTTCTGATCAATCTCAAGTCGCGCGGCGAGCGCTCCGCGAGCGCCATCGATGTGATCCGTCGCCTGCGCAGCGAGACGGCCCGCGTGCCGGGCATCACTCTGTACATGCAGCCGGCGCAGGATCTGACACTCGACAATACGGTGAGCCGTACCCAGTATCAGTTCACGCTGGAGGACGCCGACGCGAGCGTACTCGCGAGCTGGACGCCGAAGCTGGTCACCGCGCTGCGACAGCGGCCCGAGCTCGCCGATGTCGTGAGCAATCAGGAAGAGAACGGGCTCGCAGCCTACGTCACAATCGACCGTGACAGCGCGGCACGGCTCGGCATCAGCGTCGGCACGGTGGACAATGCGCTGTACGACGCCTTCGGTCAGCGCATCGTTTCGACCATCTTCACCCAGTCCAATCAGTATCGTGTGATCATCGAGGCGGACCCGACCGCGTACGCCTCCGTGGACTCACTCGCCTCGATCTACGTGCCCTCGGCAGCCGGCGGACAAGTGCCTCTGTCGGCGGTCGCGACCGTGCAGATCGAAGCTCGGCCGCTGTTGATCAATCATCTCGCGCAGTTTCCCGCGGCCACCGTGTCGTTCAACCTCGCGCCGGGGTCATCGCTCGGAGCGGCGGTCACCGCGATCGAGCAGGTGGAGCAGCAGGTCGAGCTGCCGGCGAGCATCCGCACGACGTTCCAGGGTGCGGCGCTCGCGTTTCGCAACAATCTGGCCAACGAGCTGCTGCTGCTGCTCGCGGCCGTGCTGGTCATGTACATCGTGCTCGGGGTGCTCTATGAGAGCTTCGTGCACCCGGTCACCATTCTCTCGACGCTGCCCTCGGCCGGTATCGGCGCGCTGCTCGCGCTCATTCTCGCGGGCGACGACCTGACCATCATTGCTCTCATCGGCATCATTCTGCTCATCGGCATCGTCAAGAAGAATGCGATCCTGATGATCGATTTCGCAATCGACGCTCAGCGTGAGCAGGGGCTGTCCGCACGCGAGGCGATCTATCAAGCCTGTCTGTTGCGGTTTCGGCCGATCCTCATGACGACGGTCGCGGCGATGTTCGGCGCGCTACCGCTGATGTTCGGTACCGGCACTGGCTCGGAGCTCAGGCATCCGCTCGGCGTCAGCATCGTCGGCGGACTGCTCGTGAGTCAGGTTCTGACCCTCTTCACCACGCCGGTCATTTATCTCGCGTTCGACCGGATCTCCAAACGCCGCAGCCAGGCTGGCGCTGCGGCGCGAGGCGACGGCGACCTCGCGGAAGTTCCGACGTGAATCTTTCGGCGCCGTTCATCGCGCGGCCGGTCGCGACCATTCTGCTGACAGCCGGCGTCGCGCTGGCGGGTGCCGCCGCCTTCACGCTCTTGCCGGTCGCACCGCTGCCCAAGATCGACGTACCCGCGATCTTCGTATCGGCCTCGCTTCCGGGCGCGAGTCCCGAGGTCATGGCGGCTACGGTCGCCACGCCGCTCGAGCGTCACCTTGGGGCGATCGCCGATGTGGATGACATGACCTCCACCAGCACGGTCGGCTCCACCAATATCCAGCTCACCTTCGGCATCGACCGCGACATCGATGGTGCCGCGCGCGACGTCCAGGCAGCGATCATCGCGGCACGCGCCGATCTGCCAAGCTCACTGACTCGCAATCCCTCCTACTTCAAGATCAACAGCTCGCAGTTCCCGATCATGGCCATCACCATGACCTCGGACGTACTGACCCAGGGACAGATCTACGATGCCGCCGACGCCGTCATCTCGCAGCGTCTGTCGCAGATCAACGGCATCGGCGCCGTGAACGTGAACGGCAGCGCGCTGCCGGCGGTGCGCGTGGAGGTCAATCCGCTTGCGCTGTCCAAGTACGGCATCGGATTACAGGACATCCGCGCCGCGATCTCGAACGCCAACGCCAATGCCCCCAAGGGCGCCATCGAGACGCCACAGGCGCGCTATCAGATCTACACCAACGACAATGCTCGCGAGGCATCGCAATACCGCAACCTGATCATCGCGCATCGAAACGGCAACGTCGTGCGTTTGAGCGATGTCGCCACGGTGCTCGACATGCAGGACGGGGCGACCGAGAACGTCCGCACCTACGGTCTGTACAACGGCAAGCCGGCGGTGTCGGTGCAGATCTTCAAGCAGCCCGGCGCGAACATCATCGACGTCGTCGATGCCGTCAAAGCCGAGCTGCCGCACCTCAAGGCCCAGATCGACCCGAAGATCGATCTGCAGGTCATATTCGATCGATCCATCACGATCCGTGGCTCGCTGCGCCAGATCGAGCAGACGTTGCTGGTCGCGATCGGCATGGTGATCCTCGTCGTCTATCTGTTCCTGAGCAGCGGGCGGGCGGCGCTGATCCCCGCCGTCGTCGTGCCGGTTTCACTGATCGGGACCTTCGGCGTCATGTATCTGCTCGGCTACAGCCTCGACAATTTCTCACTCATGGCGCTCACGATCGCGACGGGATTCGTGGTCGACGATGCGATCGTGGTCATGGAGAACACGACGCGGCACATCGAGGCCGGAACCTCGCGTCTGCAGGCCGCATTGCGCGGCGCCCGCGAGGTCGGGTTCACGGTCGTCTCGATGAGCCTGTCCCTCGTCGCGGTGTTCATGCCGTTCATGCTCATGCCGGGCATTCTCGGCAGACTCTTCAGCGAGTTCACCATCACCTTGTCCATCGCGATCCTGATCTCACTCGTGGTCTCTCTGACGACTACGCCGATGATGTGCGCGCGTCTGCTTGGCCGGCATGACGAGCGGCCACAGTCGCGGTTCGCGCAGGCGTGGACCCGTGGCTTCGAGAGAGTCAGAGCCGGTTACGGGCGCTCGCTCGTCGTCGCACTCAAGCACCGCTGGCTGACGCTGACCTCGCTGTTCGCAACGATCGCGCTCAACATCTTTCTCTACGTCGTCGTCCCCAAGGGCTTTCTTCCCCAGCAGGATATCGGTCAACTGCAGGGTGCCATCCGCGCAGACGCCTCCGCATCGTTTCAACTCGTCAAGGGGAAGCTGCAGCAGGTCGCTAAGATCCTCCAGGACGATCCGGCAGTGAAAAGCGTGTCGGGCTCGGTGGGAGGCGGTGGCTTCGGCCCCTTCGGTGGCGGCGCGAGCGCCGGCATCAGCGTGATCCTGAAGCCGCTCAAAGAGCGCCGCGTGTCTGCGCAGGCGGTCCTCGATCGCTTGCGGCCCAAGCTCGCGCGCGTCGAGGGGGTCAAGGTCTATCTGCAAGCCGTGCAGGACATCGGCGGCGGGGGCGGTGGGCGATCCGCGAACTCGGAGTATCAATACACGTTGCTCGGCGATGACCTGACCGAGCTCAGAGACTGGTCACAGAAGCTGCGGATCGCCCTGCAGAGCGTGCCCGAGGTGACCGACGTCGACAGTGATCTGCAACCCGGCGGACTGGAGTCCGATGTGGTCACGGACCGGGACCGCGCATCGCAACTCGGTCTCACCGAGAGCCAGATCGACAGTACGCTCGGCAACGCGTTCGCGCAGTCCCAGGTGTCGACGATCTACAACCCCTTCAGCCCACAGCAGTACCACGTCGTCATGGAGGTGGCACCGGAGTTCCGGCAGAATCCTGACGTGCTGCGCGACCTCTATGTCAGCACCTCCGGCGGCACCGTGTCCGGGACGCAAGCCACCCAAGCCGTGGCCGGAACCACGACTTTCAAGGGCGCGGCAGCCAGCGCGAGCGCCACCGCCGTTGCTCAGGATCTGGCGCGCAACCTTGCGTCGAACTCGCTCGCGAATGCCGGCCGCGGCAACACCTCAACGGGCTCCGCCATCAGCGTCGCAGCGGAGACGGTCGTACCGCTCGCGGCATTCAGTCACTTCGCGGGAACCACGACGCCCGTCGCGGTCAATCACACCGGAACCTCGGCCTCCACCTCGATCTCGTTCAATCTACCGGACAAGGAGCCTCTGAGCGTGGCGATGAGCGCGATCGAGCGCACCATGACCCGAATTCACATGCCGGTCAGCATCCGCGGCAGCTCGTACGGCACGGCGCGCTTGTTTCAGCAGAGCGCCTCCAGCATTCCCCTGGTACTGCTTGCGGCGCTGGTTGCGATCTACGTCGTCCTCGGCGTGCTCTACGAAAGCTACAGCCAGCCGCTCACCATTCTCTCGACGCTACCCTCGGCTGGATTGGGCGCGCTGCTGGCGCTTCTCGTAACCAATACGGAATTCAGCATCATCGCGTTCCTTGGCATCCTGCTTCTCATCGGCATCGTCAAGAAGAACGCGATCATAATGGTCGACTTCGCCCTCGATGCGGAGCGCGCGCTCGGGCTTGATCCGCAGGAGGCGATCGTGCGCGCATGCTCGCTGCGATTTCGACCGATCATCATGACCACGTGCGCGGCGATCGCCGGTGCGTTGCCGCTCGCGATCGCTTCGGGCAACGGCACCGAGTTGCGCCGCCCACTCGGCATCTCGATCGTGGGCGGCCTGATCGTGAGTCAGATCCTGACGCTGTACACGACGCCAGTCGTGTACCTGTTCATCCATCGGTACTGGAGTCAGCGCAGGCGGCGTCTCGCTCAGCGAGCGAGCTCGCTGCCGGCCGGGGCCTAGCTCGCAGCGGGCCACCTAGTGAGCAAGCTCACATTGGCGATCGTGCTGGCGATGCTGGGAGGCGTTGCGGCGGGCTGGGCGTGCAGCGCCCTCATCGTCGATGCCACACTGAAGGCCACGATCGCAGCCGACCTCTCGATCTGCACCGAGGTCTTTCTGCGACTCATCTCGATGATCATCGCACCGCTCGTCCTCGCGACGATGATTGGCGGGGTCGCGCAGCTCGGCCGCACCGGCTCGATCGGACGCACGCTCCTGCGTACTCTGGCTTGGTTCATCCTGACATCACTCGTATCGCTATGCCTCGGGATCCTGATGGCGGGCTGGCTCGAGCCGGGCAACGCGCTGCATTTCGCCGTGCCGGCCGATGCCGCAACGCCCGGCGTTGCGGGCGGCGATCTTGGAGCACGGGAATTCGTGACCCATCTCGTGCCGCGCTCCATCGCTGAAGCGATGGCGGGCAATCAGATCCTGCAGGTCGTCGTGTTCTCGCTTTTCGTCGGCATTGCCTGCGCGGCGCTTGCGGAAAAAGCCCGGCCGCTCGTTGAGGTCGTTGAGGCGCTGGGCGAGGTCATGCTGAAGATCACCGGCTACGTGATGCTCGCGGCACCGATCGCTGTCTTTGCTGCGATCGCAGCCACGATCACTCTCCACGGACCCGGCATCCTCGCAATCTATGCCCGGTTGCTCGGCGGTTTCTATGCGACGCTCGCGCTTTTGTGGCTCGCACTGTTGGGCCTTGCCCTGCCGGCAGTCAGGCATCATCTGCGCCGGTTCGTGAAGGCGATCCGCGAGCCGGTGCTGCTTGCGTTCTCGACCGCAAGCTCCGAGGCCGCATATCCCAAGACGCTGCTGCAGCTCGAGCGCTTCGGTGCCTCGAGCCGGGTGGCAAGCTTCGTGCTGCCTCTGGGCTACTCGTTCAATCTCGTGGGCTCGATGGCGTACTGCGCCTTTGCGTTGCTGTTCATCTCGCAGGCGTATGGCATTCAGACGACGTTCCTGCAGAAGCTCACGATGTTGCTCGTGCTCATGGTCATGAGCAAAGGCATCGCAGGCGTGCCGCGCGCCTCGCTGGTCGTGCTGTCGGCCGCGCTGCCGCACTTCGACATTCCGGCGGCGGGACTGCTGCTGGTGCTGCCCGTGGACCAGTTCTTCGACATGGGCCGCAGCGCAACGAACGTCGTCGGCAACTCGGTCGCGACGGTCGTCGTCGCGAACTGGGAGAACGAGCTCGAGGTCCGAACCGATGAACCGTAGCAGCGACCGTATTCTCACCTCACATGTCGGAAGCCTCATCCGTCCGCCTGCGCTCATCGAATTCCTGCGCCGTATCGAGGCCGGCGCGAGCGATGCGCAGACGGCGTTCGAAGAGTGCCTGAAGCAGTCGGTCGCGGATGTCGTCGCTCGCCAGGCTCAAGTGGGGCTCGACATCATCAACGACGGCGAATACGGCAAGAACGTGAGTTGGTCGAGGTATGTGCTCGAGCGCATGAGCGGCTTCGTGCGCACGGAGGCGCCGTCGGGCGACGTGCGCATGCCGAGCGCCATCCATGGCCGCGATCGCCGCGAGTTTGCCGAGTTCTATCGCGAGTACGATGGCACGCAAGGATTCACGCGCATGCGCGGCTGGGCGGTGACCGGGCCGATCCGCTACATCGGTCAGGCCGCCATCCAGCGCGACATCGAAGACCTGCGCCTCGCCGCCCGCGGTATTCCGAGCAGCGAGCTTTTCATGACTGCCGTCGCTCCGGCCAGCGTCCTGCCGGAGCGCCAGGATCAGTACTACGAAAGTGACGCGGAGTTCCTGTTCGCGGTCGCGGATGCGCTCAATGAGGAGTACCGGCAGATCATCGAGGCCGGCTTCGTGCTGCAGATCGACGATGCGTATCTTGCAACCTATTACAACGTCATGGTGCCACCCGGCACTCTTGAGGACTACCGGCGTTGGGCAGAGCTGCGGGTGGAAGCCCTCAATCGCGCCCTACGCGACATCCCGGAGGATCGCACGCGCTATCACGTGTGCTGGGGCAGCTGGAACGGGCCGCATGTCTCGGATGTAGCGCTTGCAGACATCATCGACCTCATCCTGCGCGTGCGCACCGGGGGCTACGCGATCGAGATGGCAAATCCACGCCATGAGCACGAATGGCGCATCTGGCAACGCGTCAAGCTGCCGGCGCAGAAGGTGCTGTTGCCGGGTGTCATCAGCCATTCCACCAACGTCGTCGAGCATCCGGAGCTCGTGGCGGAGCGAATCACGCGGCTTGCCGCACTGGTCGGCCGGGAGAGTCTCATCGCAAGCACCGACTGCGGATTTGCGCAGGGTCCGTTCGTTCGTCGCGTGCATCCCTCGATCATGTGGGCGAAGCTCGCGGCCCTCGTCGAGGGAGCGCGGATCGCCTCGAGGACGCTATGGGGTCGCTGAGGACTACGAGGCCCCGGGCATCTTGAAGCCGATTTCCTGCCCCTGAGCGGTCGTGAAGCCCACCACGAAGCCACCATCCTGGCCGTCCTTGCGGGGCGCAAATTCGACCTTGATGTGATCGCCGACCTTCACCATGTTCGGCCTCCAGCCGGCACGATAGAAGTTGTTGACGCTGTGACCCTCGAATGCGATCTGCTTGGTCGCGCCGTTCTCGCCGTCGATCGCCAGCGTGAGACTCATGTGCGGGTTGATGACCCGGATCTCCTTCACGACACCCGAGAGCTCACCACGCTTCATGAAGTTGAACATCTGCGCAGAGTGATGCGCGAACGCCGGCGCGGTGACACCGCTGATGAAGCCCAGCGTGATGAGTGCAAGTCTTGCTCTATTCATAACTCGCTCCATGGCGGTCACTTGTAGGCCGCTGCGGTCTTGCCCTTCTTGAGCTCTTCGAGATGATCGAGCCAGGTCTCCTCATCGCACTCGTAAGGCAGCAGAATGCCTTTGGGATCCAGGGCCCACTTCTTGGTCGCAGTCACCGGCTTGGTGTAGAACTGCGGATCGGTCATCGTCCAGTCCGCTTGCAGCACCTTGGTGCCTTTGGCATCGGTGCTCAGGTGGTAGCGCTCGACGATACGCGCCTGATCGCTGTGCGGATAGCCCTGGTCCTCCTGCTCCTTGAGCGCCGTGGTCTCAACGACGAGCACATCGTTCTCCCAATGCGCGACCGAGTAACCGTTGCGCGCCGGAATGCGATCTGCCGGTGCGATGACCTTGGAGCCGAAATACAGCCGGCGCACCTCGCTGTGTGCTTCGTAGATGATGGTGATCTGGTCGGGCCGCTGGATGATCTCCATCGGATAACCGCCCGAGAACATCATCGACTCGGGCATGCCTGAGCCGAGGCAGTGCGCGCCAGGATTGTCACCGGTGGGTGCGACGAGCGCTCGATAAGCCTGCACCTGCTCCTTCGCCTGCGGCGTGTAAGGCAAATCGAGACCGGGACCACCGGTCGTGGACACCCTGCGCTGGCCCGGCTCGATGTACCAGCTCCAGATGCCGGTCAGATCCGGCGGCGTTCCCGCCGCGTGCGCGGATGACGGCTTGACCGCGCACAGTTCGGCCGCCACCAGCAGTGTCACGAAGAGCCATCGCGTTCGCATGCCCGAACTCCTGAGCCTGTTGGCGCGGCCTACTTCGCCTCGGAAGGCGCGCTCGCCTTGCTGCCTTCGCTGCGCCGCTTCTCGATGGCCTGCTGTCCCTTCTCCGTGCTCGGCAGGTTCTCGTTCAAATTCGGCAGGCACTCGACTTCGGGCACGTCGCTGTAGTCCTGGCGCAGCCAGCGGTGGGTGCTGTGCCATTCTCCTTTCCAGTTCATGGGATCGGTCATGATGTACTCGATCTGCATCGTCATTCCCTTGTCGAGGAGTCGTATCCGCTCGGTGATCTCGAACTGATCGCTGACCGGGAGCCCCATGTCGATCCAGTGCTCATTGGTCTCGAAATACTTGCTGCTGACGACGAGCGTGTCGCCCTCCCAGTGGCCGATCGACTCGCCGTTGTAGCTCGGCACGGCGATATCGGATTCGGTGTGCGGTCGCCCATCAAGGTAGATGATCCGCAGGCTGTTGGTGAACCCGAAGATCATGTGAATCGCGGTCGGCAGCTGAATGATGTTGATGGGCCATACGCGCGTCATGATCATCGGCATGCCCGCCGGATAGCACTGCCCGATGCTGTCGCGATAAGGCTTGCCGGCCGCACGGGCCGCCGCAGCCTCCTTCATGGCGGTCTTGCCCGCCTCGTAGAACTCCGGATAGGGAGGCCCGAACATGAAATCGAGGAAAGAGTGCCGCAGATCCACGAACCAGGTTCCCGTCAGGTCGAAGGGCGGCTTGGGCCGACGCTTGGCGAGGTTCTGCGGCGCAAGGGCGCCGTAGTAGCCGTCGTGTTTGTGGGCAAGCTCATCCTGTCGCGACTGTGACAATCCGGCCGATCGATCCTGCTGCGCCCACGCCAGCGCGCAGCCCAACAGAAGCACCGCGGCAAGACCAGACCCGTACCACCCTGTTGAAGCCTTCATATCAGCGCTTCTGCTCGCCCCCGAGCACCGTACCGTCGGAGAGCATGATCCGCACGTATTGCCCGCCCGGCTTGCCGTCGCGCAGGGGTCTGACGGTCACAGTCACCTTGTCACCCGGCTTGATCGTGGTGCGCTTCCAGCCTTCGCGCACCAGATTATTGGGACTGTTCATCTCCACCGCCCAGATCTCTTCCTGGCCGGCAGGATTGGCGGCGCTGACCTTGAAGTTCGCGTGCGGATTGGTCCAGTGAAACTCGACGACGGTGCCGCTGACCTGCACCTCCTTGCTCATATCGAACATCGCGCCGGAGTGATGCACATAGGCGGGAGTCGAAAACAGCGCCAACAACGCACCGCCGATCACGCTTTTCGTCGCTCTCATGATCTCACTCCTCATGGCCGGCTCGACTGTATGAGAGATCTTAGCGCAGTTGAGTTGTCAACCCGCTACTTGTGTGCCGGTTTGCGGAACTTCAGGATGAACTGATCGGTTTTGCCCTTCACCGAGCTGTCCGACACGGGCGCGGTGTGCTGGTCATCCACGCTGTGCAGCACGTCGCTTTGACCAGCGAGAACGAATCCGGCTGCGGTCACTTCACTCTTCACCGCCTCCGGGTCGATACGGTGCAAGGTCGAGGTATCGTGCGTTCCGGAGCCCGACACGGCGGCATGATCGAGCACGATGTAAAGACCACCGGGCTTCAGAGCATCGAATACGGACTTGTTGAACGCGTTGATGTCGGCATTCGGAATGTTGTGGAGGTCGTGATAGTTGCGCGATGTCCACACCACATCGACGGGCTCGGCCACACTGAGCTTGCCGGGGCTGAAGGTCTCCACCGTCACGTTCGAGTAGGCTGGATCTGCAGCGATGGCCGTGACCGCAGCGGCCGGATTCGGCGCATCAGCGGGAGCGTTGGGACGGCGCGGCGGCGGGTACGCGTAGATGTGGCCCTTCGGGCCGACGGCCTTGCTGAAAAGACGCGTGAAGTAGCCGCGCCCGGGAAGCAGCTCGGCGATCTTCTGGCCAGGCTTGATGCCGGCGAACGCGAGCGTTTCGGCGGGCTTGCGCTGTGCATCGGCCTCTTTGTCCTGAGCCGGGCGGCCAGGATCGGCGACGGCTTTGGCGATGTAGCCCGGGACATGCTCGGCCGCCCCGGCTGCGTAGGATGACAACACAGCTGCCAGGCCGAGGCCCGCAGCAAGCCAGACTGAATATCGCATGATCTTCCCCTCTTAAGGTTCGCAGCTATTTGATGGATCCGGGCTTGCGCATCATCTTGCGGATCTCCGCCAGGTGCGCGTCCTCGGCCGCAATCTGATCGCGCGCATACTCCTCGAGCATGACGTTCTTGCCGGCGACGAGCTCCAGAAGCTTGTGATACTCCGCGAGGCCCTCCTCCTCATGCTGCAAGGCCTCACTCAGAATCTCATCGACGTTGTGCTTGTGCGTCTCGAGCAGCGCCCCGATCTTGAGTGAGGGATGGCCGCCGAGGTTCGTGATGTGCTCGCCCGCCTGGGTGGCGTGCGTCTGGGCCTCGTTCGCCTGCTCCCGCAACCAGCCGACGATAGGAATGCGGTTGTGACCGAAAATCATGAAGCTGTAATGCAGATACCGCACCAGTCCCGCAAGCTCGAGTTCAAGGATCCGATTGAGCGTGCTCACGACGACCGAAGTGGCCTTGGCATCAAGACCTGCTTGACTCATGACTTGGCCTTCCTGCAAGAGCTCGGGCTTGGAAGCTTAGCCCGAGACAAGCGCCCGCGCACGTGGCAAGCTGCGCGCCCTAACCACCAGAAAATCCACGCCACGGGAGATTCCATGCGGCAACAAGGCGCGCGCGCATTCGCCGAAGCCGGATTGGCGGCTGCGTCGATTCTGGCCTGCCTCGTCGCGACAAGCTCGGCAGTTTCGGCTGAAGACAGCGATGCGGCCCAAAAGCTCCGACAGGCGGTCAACAGCCCGGCGCGCTCGAGCGCCGACAAGGCGCGCGACCCGTATCGCCATCCGGTCGAGACTTTGAGCTTCTTTGGCATCCGGCCCGACATGACGGTGGTCGAGGTCTGGCCGTTCGGCGGCTGGTACACGGCGATCCTCGCTCCCTATCTGCGCGAGCACGGCAAGCTCTATGCGGCGGCGATGGATCCGGACTCGAAGGACGCTGAAGACCTGCAGTACAACCGCGAGCTGCATGCGCTGTTTGCCGCGCATCCGCAGCTCTTCGACAAGGTCGAGCTGTCGGTGCTCGCCCCAGGCAAGAAGATGCAGCTGGCCCCGGACGGGAGCGCCGACATGGTGCTCACCTTCCGCAACATCCACAACTGGGTCTGGAGTGGGACGCAGAAAGAGGTGTTCGCCGCAGATGTACCGCGCCCTGAAGCCCGGCGGGATTCTCGGTGTGGAGGAGCATCGCAACAACGACCCGAACTTCGTGCCGCATCAGAGTGGGCAGGCCTACACCGGTGAGCAGTACGCCATCGAGCTCGCCCAGTCGGTGGGTTTCCGGTTCGTCGCGCGCTCACAGATCAACAGCAACCCCAAGGACACCAAGGACTATCCGAAGGGCGTCTGGACCCTGCCGCCGACCTATGCATTGGGTGACAAGGACCGCGCCAAGTACGCGGCCATCGGAGAATCCGACCGTTTCACGCTCAAGTTCGTGAAGCCGCGGACCTGATCGGCTCCAAATTGCTGGCCTAGTCGGAGTCCTTCGTCTTCAGACGATCGCTGTTGGCCTCGATGAACGCCTTGATCTCTTCGGCGATGCCGAGGAGCTTCAGCCACTGCTCCTTGTAAAGCGTGACGGGGAAGCGGCCCATCCCATAAATCGAGAGTGCGCCTTTCTCGCTCACCCGCAGGGAGAGCTTGCCGCGCTCGGGCCGCTTCAAGGCCGCGTTCTCGGCTCGCAGGCGCTCAATTTCGGCATGCAGGTCTTCGGACATTCCGCTCACCTCAGTCGTTGCGCGCAAGGACCAGGAACTGCTCGAGCTTCCCATCCGGGAAACCGCGCTCGACGACCTCCAGCCGCGCCTGCCTGCAGAGGATCTTCCAGCGCCGCGTGATCATGCCACCACGGCGCGATTCCTGCTCGAGCTCCATCGAGCGCGCAGCACCGAGGGGCCCGAGGCTCGAGGCCAGATCGGCTAGCACCGGGGGCGTGAAGTAGAAGTTTCCCACATCGGTGAAGAGCGTGCGGTCGATGACGCCGCGCTGCAATCCGGCAAAAACGCGCAGGGCGCGCGCCGCCTGCGACGTTGGCGATCGCAAGAGAAACGCGAGCCGATCCGCAAGCTCGCTCGGACCTGCCCAGTCGTTGTTGGTCAGGACGATGACCGCCATGCGCTCGTCGGGCCAGATCCGGTTGCTCGCCAGAAACCCCGAGCCTGCCCCGTCGTGCGCGACCTCGAGATGCCCTGGCGTCCCACGCACGAAGACCCCCAGCCCATAGTGTGTCTTCGATCCATCCTTAAGGAGCGTGTCCTGCATTTCCTCGGCATACGAGGCACGCTTGAGCAGCGATTGCTCGATCACACTGATGTCCCAGAGCGCAAGCTCGCTGGGTTGCATGGCAAGTCCCGCGGCGGCGAACCGCCAGCCACGTCCCTCCTTGAGCGCGGCGCGCACCGGCCCAAGGCCATAACGAGTGTAGCCTGCGGCATCTTCAGGTCCCAGATTCTCCGCATCGTCATCGGCAACGTGGCGCATGTGCAGCGGCTCGAAGATCTGTTGCCTCTCAAGGCGGAACAGATCTTGTGCGGCAGCCTTCTCGATGATGGCTCCGGCCAGCACGTAGCCTGTGTTCGAGTATTGCCAGTCCGAGCCCGGAGCGAAATCGAGCGGCCGCTTCACCCACTCATCGAGAATGGCCGCGACGCTCGTCGCGTGCGTCATCTCGGGAGTCACGAAGTCCTGCGGCCAGTAATCGCGTATGCCGCTCGTATGGGTGAGAAGCTGGCGCACCGTCGCCTTGCCCGCGGGCCCCAATCGCGGCAGCCATTTGCTCGCCGGATCGCTCAACGAGAGCTTTCCCTGTTGCTCCAGAATCAAAGCCGCAGCAGCGGTGAACTGCTTGGAGACAGAGTCGATCGCATAGCGCGTCGCAGTCGTCGCAGCGGTCGCAGGCTCAAGGTGTGCGTCGCCGTACGCCTTGGCGTACGCCAGCGCGCCACTTTGCACGACGGCAATCGACACCGACGGAGCCTGGGTCTCGCTCAGCCATTCCGCCACGATCGCATCCACGTCGGCTGCCGTGGCGCGCTGCAGATCTGCAGCGCAGAGGGGCTGTGCCGCTAAGCAGAGCGCCGCGACGCAACTCAAACCGACCCGACCTGATATCCTCATACGGTGCTCCGTCCAAGATGTGAAATACGTCGCATGCGCGGCCCCCCTTTTTTGAGGAGCATGTGCACCGCCATGCGGATAACGCGTTCTTGATATCCAAGAGGCGCCGCATGCGCCTACGCATGACGAGGTGTTTTACATGCAAACCATAGTTTCGCGCACGAGCGCCGTCGCTGCATTGCTGCTCCTGTCACTGAGTCTCGGCGGGTGCGTCGTGACGGCAAGGCCTGCCTACTACGGCGGAGGTGCCGTGGTCGCCGTGGCTCCGCCGGCGCCGCAAGTGGAGGTCTACGGTGCTCCGCCCGTGGCGGGCTATTTCTGGGCCGGCGGCTACTGGCGTTGGACCGGGGAACGACATGTGTGGGTCCCCGGTCATTGGCAGGCTCCGCGTCCGGGGTTCCGCTGGGTCGAGCACCGCTGGGTTCGCGGAGCGGGCGGATATCACTTCGAAGAGGGCCACTGGGCCCGCCGCTGAACTGTGCTTCGGGCGCGCCATGATCTGCATCATGACGCGCCCGAAGCTTCCCTCCTGAATTACGTCGGTCTCCTGCGTGGTTGCCCGTTGCCTGATGGTTCAGGGCACGAGCTCTGATGCGGGCAAGAGCACGCTCGTCACGGGGCTGTGCCGACTGCTTCATCGGCGCGGCGTGCGCGTCGCACCGTTCAAACCACAGAACATGTCACTCAACAGTGCCGTCACGGTCGATGGCGGTGAGATCGGACGCGCCCAGGCATTGCAGGCACAGGCGGCGGGCATTGCACCGACGAGTGATCTGAACCCGGTGCTCTTGAAGCCCAACAGCGACACCGGCGCCCAGGTAATCGTGCAGGGTCGCGCGATCGGCAATATGAATGCTCGTGAGTACCACGCCTACAAGCCCATCGCGCACGAGGCGGTGCTCGCCTCGTACCGCCGGCTGGCCGAGCAGTTTGATGCGGTCATTGCCGAAGGCGCGGGGTCACCAGCCGAGATCAACCTGCGAGACCGTGACATAGCGAACATGGGATTTGCAGAAGCAGTCGACTGTCCGGTTGTGCTGATCGCCGACATCGATCGCGGTGGCGTCTTCGCGCAGTGCGTGGGGACGATTGCGCTACTGAGCGATTCGGAACAGGCGCGTATCGCAGGCTTTGTCATCAATCGATTTCGCGGCGACGGCAGATTGCTCGATCCCGGACTTCGGTGGCTCGAGGATCGCACGGGCAAGCCGGTCTTCGGCGTACTGCCCTATCTGCATGGTCTCAACCTCGATGCCGAGGATGGGATCGAGCGGCGGCTCGCATCGGCGAGCGGCCGCCCCTTACGCGTGCTCGTACCCGTCTTGCCGCATATCAGCAACCACACGGACTTCGATCCGCTGCGGTCTCATCCGCAAGTCGACTTCCGTTACCTCGGAATCGACGAACCCCCGCCGCCCGTCGATGTGGTGATCCTGGGGGGATCGAAGAATGTGCGCGCCGATCTGACGAGTCTCATCGAGCGCGGCTGGAAGACCTACCTTGCGCGTCATCTGCGTTATGGGGGCAAGCTCATCGGGCTTTGCGGCGGGTTTCAAATGCTCGGTGAGAGCATTGCCGATCCCCTCGGCATCGAGGGCGAACCCGGTACGACTTCAGGATTCGGCTGGCTCGAGATGCGGACCGAGCTCGACGCGCACAAGCAGCTGCGCAACGTCGCAGGAACCGTGCTCGGATCGGCGGCCGTCACCGGCTACGAGATTCACGCGGGCATCACGCACGGAGCCGCTCTCGAGCATCCGCTCGTGCGCCTCGAGGACGGACGCGACGATGGGGCCATCAGCCTTGATGGTCAGATCGCAGGCAGCTATCTGCACGGCATCTTCGAGAGGCCCGAGGCCTGCGCCGCCCTGCTGCGCTGGATGGGACTCGCCGGGTCCGAACCCCACGACTACCGCTCTTTGCGAGAGCAGTCGATCGAGCGCCTCGCCGATACCCTCGAGACACATCTGAATGTGCGTGCGGTGCAGGACCTGCTCTAAGCGCGGTCGACCCGCGCGGCATAGCATCCGGGCTTCGCGTTGTGCAGGTGCAAATAGGCAGCCCGCCCCTGCAGCAGCTTGCGGATGCCCTCCTCGAGCCTCTCACCGACCAGCACGTCACAGTCGAGCAGCATGCCGCCCTCATCGAACGCGCGCACGGAGAGAAGGCGCCGGCGCAGCGACTGCGGAATCTCACCGACCGCGAGCCGAGCCTCGTGCGCATTGTGCCGGACGAAGATCGCATGCCTTGAGCGATACGGACTTGCAACCGCAAGGTGCTCGTAGTTGAGGAGCAACACGCTCTCACCGGGATCGGCATCCTCGAGACTGACGCGGCAGGGAAATCCCGGATGTCGATCGACTGTCATCCGAATGATATCGCGCGATGCCAGCTCCTGATCCGTGAGCGTGAAAAGCGGGACAAACGGCTGTGCGGGCAAACCACTGATGCGAAAGCTCATGAGTCGGCTCCTTGGTGTCGCGACTCAGATTGCCCTGAACAGTGGCGCCGTGCAGCCCAATTCTTGCGATGCTACCATCGCAGTGCCATGAAGAGATTGACGCTCGCTTGCTTTGTGCTGTCGTCGCTGCTCGCGGCGTGCAACTCAACTCAAAAGGACTGGGATCGGGCCAACACGGCGGGGACTGTCGCCGCTTACCAGGAGTTCCTGCAGCGCCACCCGAAGGACGCACACGCCGAGGAGGCGCGCGTGCGCATCCAGGGCCTCGAGGATGCACAAGCCTGGAGCTCGGCTCAAAGCGCGAACACGGCCGAAGCCTATCAGGAATATCTGAAAAGCGAGCCGAGTGGTGCCCATGCGCAGGAAGCGCGCGACAAGCTCGCTGCGCTCGAGGAAGCTGCCGCCTGGAAGCTTGCACAGACCGATGGCAGCGCGGGTGCCTTGCAGAGTTTTCTGCAGAAGTACCCACAGGGTGCCGAGGCGGACCAGGCGCGGACCCAGCTACAACAGCTCTCGAGCGGCTATCGCGTTCAGCTCGGCGCTTTCAAGAACAAGAAAGAGGCCCAGCACGCCCGGGCGCAGCTGCGATCGCGTTATGCAAAGATTCTCCACGAAGTGGTCCTCGTAGCGCCGACGCCTCCTGAGAAGCTCACGCGCGTGCGCTCGGGGCCCATGAGTCAATCCGATGCAAGAGCTGCGTGCTCGCGCCTGCGCAAGGCGCATCAGCATTGCGAGGTCGTCAAGGGTTGATGAAGCCGCGCGCTGATCGCTCGGACCCGGCCGGGCTGGCCGCGCTCTTGCGACCGGACTGCGTACACCGTGATCTGTACATCGATCCGGATCTGTTCGACCTCGAGATGCAGCAGCTGTGGCGCAACACCTGGATCTTCGTGGGCCACGACAGCTCAGGTGCCCCGCGCGGGCGACTATTACACGACCGACATCGCCTCCGAGCCTGTGATCATGCTGCGCGATGCGGCAGGTCGAGATACGGGTGCTGCCAACCGCTGCGCGCACAAGGGCACGAGGCTCGTGAGCGCCGTGTCCGGCAGCTGCCCGGGCGGTCCGTCTGCGCTGCCCCTACCATGGCTGGACTTATCGTCTCGACGGCAGACCTGCGCACCATTCCGCTCAGAGTCGGCTACGACGGAACGGCTTGAAGCCGTCCGCGGCGGCCGGGGCCTTCACACGCCTGGCCAACGTCGTGAACTACCGGGGCTTCGTTTTCGCGCGGCTCTCTCGCGCGGGACCCGGATTTCCATGAGTATTTCGGCGAGTCACTGACCTCGATCGACAACATGGTCGATCGCTCGCCCGCCGGGCGCCTCGAGGTGGCCGGGGGAGTGCTGCGCTACCTGCACGACTGCAACTGGAAGATGTTTCGTCGAGAACCTCAACGATACGATGCACCCGATGGTCGCGCACGAGTCCTCGGCGGGCACGGCGCGGAACCTGTGGGAGGTCAGCGCCACCGGGGCACGCCAGCCCATGGTCGATCGAGCAGTTCGTGCCCTTCGTGAATGGCTACGACTTCTTCGAGAAATGGGCGTCAGGTCTACGACAACGGCCACAGCTATACCGGTGTGAACTTCTCCATCCATTCGAGTACTCGGGCGTTCCGCGAATACGAGGCGCGGATGGACGAGGCTTACGGCGAGGAGCGCGCGCGCGCGATCCTCGGCGAAGCCCGCCACAACACCGTCTACTATCCCGAGCCTCACGATCAAGGGCGCGATTCAGGCGATCCGTGTCGTGCGGCCGATCGCGGTCGACAAGACTCTGATCGAGAGCTGGACGTTCCGGCTCGTGGATGCGCCCGAGGAGCTGTTGGCCGCACGCTCACCTATACGCGGCTCATCAATGCCCCGACCTCCGTTGTCGGACACGACGATCTGCACTGCTACCGCTCCATCCAGGAGGGACTCGCGGCAGTGGCAACGAGTGGGTCAGCCTGCACCGCAATTTCGACGCGAGCGCGCCCGAGCCAGCCGCGGGGATCTACAACGGCACGAACGAGATTTCGATGCGCGCGCAGTTCGCGGCCTGGCCGAAATTCATGAACCTGACGCGGAGGCGAGCTCATCGCGATGAGCGGCGATGTCGCGACTCGGTCGGCTGCAGGATTTCATCTACGATGAGGCGCGGCTCATCGATGAGAAGCGTCTCGATGAGTGGTTCGAGCTGTTCACCGACGATGCCATCTACTGGATGCCTCTCGCTCGCGGCCAGGAGCTGGGCGATCTCACAATTCGCTTTTCCATGAGGACAAGCTTCTCTTGAAGGTGCGGATCGAGCGCCTCAAGCGCTCGAACGCTTTCTCGCAGCAGCTACCGAGCTTTTGCCAGCATGTGCTGCAGGTCCCGCGGCTCGAGCCTGCGCTCGGCAGCCCCAACCGGCCGGTCCTGCGCACTCCGTTCGCCTATTTCGAAAGCCGCGGCGAGGAGCAGCTGTGTCTTACGGGGGTCGTCTATCACCATCTCGTCGATGACGAAGGGTCGGGGCCTCGGATCCGGGTCAAGCAGATCGAGCTCCTCAACCGCGGCGCCGCATTGCCTTCGATCCAGATGTTCCTGTAATGAGCGTATTTCAGGCGTTCGCTCGGACGGCTGCTGAGCACGGCGCGCGACCCTTTCTCGAGATCGTTGCAGACACGGCCGCGCGCTATGGGATCGAGCCCAGGCTCCTGACGTACGCAGAAACCCTGCAGGCCGTTCGATTGGCGGCCGATGCTTTTCGCTCCGCGGGCATCGCGGGCGGCGAGCGCGTCGCCTTGCTCCTTGGCAACACGCCCGAATGCTTCATCCATTGGCTCGCGCTCAACCTCCTGGGCGCCTCGGTCGTTCCGCTCAACCCGGACTGGCGCGCCGCTGAGCTTGAGTACGCTCTGTCGCACAGCGAAGCACGGCTCGCCGTGACGCGCTCACCGCTGGCGCGCGCGGCTCTGCGATGCTGCGGCGCGCGTACCTCTCGCCCCGGCGGTCGTCACCCCCGAGGAGCTCCCGCAGCTCAAGCTCACCCGTCACCGCGAGCTTTCCGCACAGATTGCAGCGGATCTCTCCACGGAATGTGCCCTGCTCTACACCTCCGGGACCACCGGCGAGCCCAAGGGATGCGTCCTCCCGAATGAGTATTTTCTGAGGGCTGGCCGCTGGTATGCGCAGCTCGGCGATCTGGCCTCGATCCGCGTGGGCGCCGAGCGGCTCATCACGCCGTTGCCCATGCATCACATGAATGCGATGGCCTTCTCGACCATGGTCATGCTGCTGAGCGGAGGCTGCATCATTCCCTTGGATCGCTTTCATCCCGAGAGCTTCTGGCCGGCCGTGCGCGCCTCGCAGGCAACGATCCTGCACTACCTGGGCGTCATGCCCGCACTGCTGTTGCAGTTTCCTGCAGGTCCCACAGATACACAGCACGGGCTGCGTTTCGGTTTCGGGGCCGGCGTGAGCGCAAGCCAGCATGCTGCCTTCGAATCGCGTTTTGGATTTCCGCTGCTCGAGGCCTGGGCCATGACGGAGACCGGTGCGGGCGCAGCCATCATTGCCCACCGCGAGCCGCGCAAGTGCGGAACGGCCTGCTTCGGCCGGCCCGGCTCGGGCGTCGATGTGCGCATCATCGATGAAGCCGGCGGCGATGTGGCCGACGAGACTGCGGGGGAGCTGCTCGTGCGCAGCGCCGGATCCTCACCTCGTCGCGGCTTTTTCGCAGGCTATCTCAAGAATGCAGCGGCGACCGAGGAGGCCTGGCGTGACGGCTACTTTCACACCGGTGACATCGTTTCGCGGGATCCGGACGGGCATCTGCACTTCATCGATCGCAAGAAGAACGTCATTCGTCGCAGCGGCGAGAACATCTCGGCCGTCGAGGTGGAAGGTGTGATACTGCAGCACGGCGGTGTGGCCGCCGTCGGGGTAGCCGCCGTGCCGGATGCACTGCGAGGCGATGAGGTGCTGGCGTGCATCGTGCGGCGCGACGGCCTCACGAGCGTGGATGCCGCCCGCTTGGCGTACGGCATCGTCGAGTTCTGTCTGGAGCGTCTCGCCTACTACAAGGCTCCCGGCTATGTCGCATTCTGTGAGGACTTACCGGTGACCGCGACGCAGAAGATTCAGCGCCAGCAGCTGCGCGAGATGGCGCTCGGGTTGCGCACGCGGGGTGAGTGTGTGGACACGCGCGACCTGAAGCGTCGCCTGACATGACGAGGTAGCGATGTCGGACAAGGTGGCACTGGTGACCGGCGGCAGCACCGGGATCGGCGCTGAGATCTGCCGCCAATTGCTCGATGATGGCTACGAGGTGCTGAGCCTGGCTCGGCGGACGCAGCGCGACGTGCCGGCCCGGCTACGCGCGGTGACGGTCGACCTGACGGACGCGGCAGCCACCGCACAGATCGCGCGCGAGCTCGCAGCCGAATATCCGATCACCACGATCGTGCACAACGCCGGTGCGATTCTCGAAAAACCGTTGGAGCAGGTGTCCGCCGCCGACCTCACGGCGCTGACGCAGCTGCATGTCGGCACGGCGATCGCGCTCGTGCAGGCGAACCTGCAAGCCATGCGAGCGCGGCGCTTCGGCCGGGTCGTGCTCGTCTCGACCAGAGCCGTCCTCGGGCTTGCCAAGCGGACCGTGTACTCCGCCACCAAAGCCGGCCTGATCGGACTTGCACGCACCTGGGCGCTGGAGCTTGCGCCCGATGGGATCACCGTGAACGTGGTCGCGCCCGGACCGATTGAAGAAACGGAGATGTTCCATGCGCTCGTTCCGCGTGGCAGCGAGCGCCTCGCTCGAGTCGAGCGCGCGGTGCCGGTCGGACGGCTTGGGCAACCAGCGGACGTGGCTCGGGCGGTCCTGTTCTTCGCCGCACCGCAAGCCGGATTCATCACGGGCCAGACGTTGTTCGTCTGCGGCGGGACCTCCGTCGGCAGCATGGCCTTCTAGAGCGCGATGTCTGCGATGCCCCAGGGTTACGAGGATGTCGTGCTCGCCGCCCCCGTGACGGTACCGTACGAGCGTCATTCGCCCCGCAACGCACACTCCTTCGCCGCCCGCGCGCTCAGCCAGCTGCTGCGCAGCGCATCCCTCGATAAAGCGCAGATCGACGGGTTGTGTCTTGCAAGCTTCACGCTCGCGCCCGACACCGCGGTGGGCCTCACCCAGCACCTGGGCCTGAGTTTGCGCTGGCTCGACAATCTGCCACTGGGCGGCGCCTGCGGGATCGTCGCAATCCGGCGGGCCCTGCGCGCCGTGCAGGCAGGCGATGCGCAAATCGTCGCTTGCATCGGCGCGGATACGCATCACGCGGATTCTTTTCGCACGACCCTCGAGAACTTCAGCACGTTCGCGCGCGATGCGGTTGTGCCCTATGGCTTCGGAGGGCCGAACGCGAACTTCGCGCTTCTGACCGACCACTACATGCGCACCTGCGGCGCGCGACGGGAAGACTTCGGGAAGCTGTGCGTCGAGCAGCGCGCAAGCGCGCTCACGTACCCGCTCGCGCTGCTGCGCAAGCCCCTCTCCCTCGAGGAGTATCTTAGCGCCCGCCTTATCGCCGAGCCTTTGTGCCTGTTCGACTGTGTCATGCCCTGCGCGGGTGCCGAGGGACTGCTGGTCATGCGGGAAGCGCGCGCACGAGCGCTCAAGCTGCCATACGTGCGGGTTCTTTCCAGTTGCGAGCGGCACAACGCCTTCGCGGATGATCCCATTCAAATGCGCGGTGGATGGGCTCTCGATCGCGAGGCGCTCTACGCAGCCGCCGGCGTCGAGCCCGACGACATCGACCTCGTCGAAACGTACGATGACTATCCGGTGATGACGCTGATCCAGCTCGAGGATCTGGGTTTCTGCGCCAAAGGCGCGGGGCCGTCCTGGGTGCGCTCGAACTCATTCACCGCTGATGGCACGTTTCCGCTCAATACCTGTGGCGGTCAGCTCTCGGTAGGCCAGGCGGGGTGCGCGGGGGGATTTCTGGGACTCATCGAAGCGGTGCGGCAGCTGACCGATCAGAACCTGGCCCATCCGGTGCCGCGCGCCCGATTCGCGCTCGTGTCCGGGTACGGCATGATCACCTACGATCGCGGACTGTGCGCCGGCGCTGCGGTGCTTGCGCGCTCGATCACGTGACGAGCGCGCTCGCCGCGGCCGACGGGCACCTCTCGCTTCAGGTCTGCGTGGCCTGCGGTGCGGTCCAATATCCACCCCGCGAGTTCTGTCACGTCTGTTTGAGTGAGATTCTTGAGTGGCGCGAGCACGACGGTGCCGCCGAGCTCATTGCCGTGACGACACTGCACCACAGCTACGATCCTTATTTTCGCGCGCGCCTGCCCTGGCCAATCGGACTCGCACGGCTTGATGCGGGACCCACCGTCATCGCCCATCTGCATGTGCGCTGTCTGCCACCGCCGGCTCGGGTGCAGATCGGGGCGCGCCTCGACAGGGCCGGACGCGGTGGTGCCGATTGCATTTCCGAGCGGACATGCACGCACGCTGTCCGATGATCCTCGCCTGCTGGAGCTCTGCTTGCCATGAGCCCAGCACGATGCAGGTGACGACCCTCGTATTCTCGTTCGTCTGCGTCTTCATCGCTGCGCTCGTTCGCGGCTATGCGGGTTTCGGTTTTTCGCTGCTGTCGATCACGGCGCTCGCCATCGTGCTCGAGCCCCGCCAGATCGTCCCGTCGATCTTCATCCTCGAAGTCGCAGCGAGCGCCCATCTGCTCGCCGGGGCCTGGCGCGACGTGCACTGGCCATCACTGCGCTGGCTGGCGCTGGGATGTCTGCTCGGGACCCCTCTTGGCGTGTACGCCCTCGCTCACGCTCCCGCCGCGCCGTTGACCCTGGCGCTCGGCATCGTCGTATTCATCATCGCGCTCGCGCTCGCGCGCGGCTTCGTGCTCGCCTCGATGCCCGGGCGGTGGGCGACGGCGGGCACCGGGTTTGCCTCGGGCGTGCTCAACGGCAGCATCGGAGTCGGAGGTCCGCCGGTCGTCATTTTTTTCTTCGGCTCACCCGCGGGGGTTGCGACCGGGCGCGCCTCGATGATCGCGTATTTCCTATTCACCGACTTGCTCGGGCTGGCGTGGCAGTGGCATGACGGTCTCATCGACCGCCCCGTGCTCGAGCGCGCCCTGCTCTACGCGCCGGCGCTCATCGTCGGGGTCTGGCTCGGCAACCGAGCCTTCAGATCCGTCGACTCATCGCAGGCTCGGCGCTGGGTGTTGCGTCTGCTGATGGTCCTGGCCGCACTGAGCGGCGGCCGCGCTGTGCTGCAGATGTCCTTCTAATCGACGCACAGCACGCCGCGCATCACGGGCACGGCGTGGCCCCCGACGTGCACGGCCGTGACGACTCCGTCGCGCTTGAGCGTGCGCCCGAGGATGAGGCTCGGCCGGCCCATGTCGTGGCCTTGCTCCACGCGCCAGGCCATGTCCGCATCTCGCTCGGGTTGCAGCATCGCACGATGAGCGATCGTCGCCGCCGTCGCACTCCCGGTCGCAGGATCCTCCGGCGTGGCATCGAGCGGCGAGAACATGCGTGCGTGCAGCTCTCCCGCATGCCGCCCCTGCACATAGGCGAAGACGCCGTCCGTGCCGATCGGCGGCAGTACGCGCTCGTGAACGAGGGCATTCGGCTTCGACCGTCGCAGCGCCTCACGAGATGTCAGCTCGACCGCGAGAAACGGCAACCCCACTGACACCACCTGCGGCACGTGGTTGGCACTCGACACCTCAGCCACGCTCACACACAGGCACGCTGCCGCATCCTCGACGCTGACGGTTGCGCCGCGTGACAGCGGCTCGGGCGCGGTCAGCTCGGCGCCTACGATGGCGCCCCGGTCTCGCATCAGGCGCACGGCGACCACACCTGCCATCTCCTCGAAGAAGAGCTCCTCGGAGCGCAGAGCACCCTGGCCCTCGAGCTCACGCGCCAGCACGACGGCAGTTCCCACGTTCGGGTGACCCGCAAACGGGACTTCAATGCGCGGTGTGAAAAGGCGGACGTGCGCCGTGTGCCTGGGGTCGCGGGGCGGCAACACGAACGTCGTCTCCGAATAGTTGAATTCGGCGGCGATCGCCTGCATCTGTGCGCTCGTGAGGCCGCCGGCTTCGAGGACGACGGCAAGCGGATTGCCACCGAGCACTCGATCCGTGAACACATCCACGGTGACGTAGCGCCGCTGCATGGCATCAACTCGCGTCGCTCAGCGGTGCTGCCCCTGGACGGAGCTGGCCACGAGCACCGGGTCGGTCACGTAGAGTGCCGGCAATACCCGTCGCAAATTCTCGATCTTCGGCAAGTCGTAGAAGGCGATGTAGGAGTTGTGAGGATTGTGAAACAGGAAGTCCTGATGATAGTCCTCGGCCGGATACAGACCCTTGAGCGGCTCGAGCTTGGTGACGATCGGCCGCTCGAACGCGTGGGCGCGCCCGAGCTGTGCGAGGTATGCCTGCGCAATCTCGCGTTGCGTATCGTCGACATAGAAGATTTCGGAGCGGTACTGCGTCCCGACATCCGATTCCTGCCGGTTGAGCTGCGTGGGATCATGCGCGACGGCAAAGAACACCTGCAGAATCTCGCCATACGAAACGATTGCAGGATCGAAGGTGACCTCGACGGATTCGGCGTGACCGGTCCGGCCTGAGCTCACGGTCTCGTATTCCGCAGTCTTTCGATCCCCCCCGGCGTACCCCGCGATGACGCGGCGTACGCCGCGCACGTGCTCGAAGACCCCTTGTACACCCCAGAAGCAACCACCCGCGAGGACCGCGGTCTGCGGCGGGCCGGCTACTTTGGGGTTATCGCGCGCGGGCGCTGCGAGATTTTGAGGAGCATTGCCGGCGCACGCGCTTGCCTGTGCCAGCAAAGCGCCGAGGACGGCGAAACCCAGGGCTCGCGACAGCACACCTCGCATCTCAATCCACCGCAACCATGACACTGGATGCCTTGATGACGGCGTAGGCCTTGGCGCCGACTTTCAGCTGCAGACTCTTGACGGCATCGAGGGTGATGATCGAGATGACCTTGAGTCCGGGTGCGAGTTCGATCGTCACCTCGGCGTTCACGGCGCCTTGCTCGATGCTGCGGATGACACCTGGAAGAGAATTACGGGCGCTGAGTTTCACGGCCAGATCCCCGATGCGTCCATGAATGACACATCGTGAATGATACGCGGATGAGCGACCGGGGTCGCTGCAGAGGCCGCGTCAGCCGATCAGGTGTCGCACTCCGAAGATCATCGAGAGACTGCAGGCGGCGACGGCCACGGCCACGGCGAACCCGCTCACCAGCGCCTTCCAGCCCACTTGACGCAAGTCGCGCAGGACCACACCCAGCCCGACCGCCGTCATGCCACACACCAGGAAGAGCTCGGATGCCGCCGAGGTTGCGCTCAGCATCTGCTGCCACGCCGCCTGTGTCGCGGCACTCTTCAGCGCGTGATCACCGACATTACGCAGGATTGCGAGCAGTACGAAGGCGACCAGAAATCCGGGCAGCGCCTTACTCAAGTAGCCGAGCCAGGCCCCGGGACCGCGGGGCGCGCGTGCCGTCTGCGAGCTCTTGTCCGCCGTCCACGAAGCGGCGAGCGGAATGATCAGGAGCAGAGTGAGGTTGCGCAGCAGCTTCGTGAAGCCTGCGACCGGCACAACGTCCGGCGCGCCAAACTGCTGGGCATAAATGAGTGCTGCGCCGACGACCTGGGAGGTATCGTGAATGGAAGTGCCGAGAAAGATGCCTGCGGACTGAGGGTTTGCTGCAAACAGGCTCTGGCCGATCCAGGGATACAAGAGCATACCCATGGCCCCGAGCAGCACGACACACGTGAGCGCGATCGCGGTCTCCGCCGGTCGCGCCCGCACGACCGGAGCCACCGCGACCACTGCGGTGCAGCCGCAGATGGCGGTACCTGCCGCGAGCAGGATCCGCAGAGGCTGACTCAATCCGAGCCATCGTCCGAGCGCCATGCTCAGTGCAAGCGCTGTGACGATGCAGGTGATGACCACGGGCAAGGCCACGAGCGCGACCGAGCCCGCGCCGCCGAGCGTGAGCCGCAGGCCTACGAGCGCAATGCCCACGCGCAGCAGGCGGAACGTCACCCACTCCAGACCAGGGAGCCAGCGCGGGCCGACGCCCACCGTATTGCGCCATACGAGACCGAGAATGATGGCGCAGAGCACGGGACTGATGGACGCACGCCCCGCCGTGCCCGACCACAGGCCTGCCGCGCGCGATAGCAGCATGGCGGCAAGGGCCAGCGCCAGCGCGAGTGCAATCCCGTCCGCCGCAGGCAGTCGAGCCGCTACGCGCTGCCGCAGGCGCTCAACCACGCCGCTCGAGGCTCACGGTCTGAGAGTGGGACTCGAGCGCAGTGCGCCCCAAGGCGCGGCGACGGTTACGGACCATGCGCTCGTTCAGCTCTGCGATACAGTCGCTGCCGGTGCGCATGCAAAGAAAGGGAAAGAGGGCATGCACGAAACAGGCAGCACCTCCGATCCACATGCGCAGCGCGAATCCGAACGCGGCGCGCAGGTGCTCCAGGTAGCTTTCGCCTACCGAGGCGGGGTGCTCCGTGAAAAGTCCTCCGAGGCTCATGCCGGGAGCTTAGCCCCGTAGGCATGTCACAGTGTTGCGTTGACTAGACAGTACACCCATCTCGGCGCAACAATATTCCCGAACTGTGGCCGTCAGCGCAACAATGTTCTATGGATAAACTGGATCGCCAAATTCTGGATCTGCTGCAACGGGATGCGTCGTTGACCGCCGCCGATATCGCCGAGCGCATCGGTCTTTCCAAGACCCCGTGCTGGAGGCGGATTCAGCAGTTGAAGGAGAGCGGTGTCATTCGCCGTGAGGTGGCACTGCTCGATGCGCGGGCGCTCAATGTGGGCACGACGGTGTTCATCACGATGCGCACCGCCAACCACAGTTCGGCCTGGTTCGAGAAATTCATGAAAGCCGTGCGTGACGTGCCTGAGGTGGTCGAGATCTACCGCATGAGCGGGGAGGTGGATTATTTGATGCGGGTCGTCGTCCCCGACATCGATGCCTACGACGCCGTCTATAAAAAGCTCATTGCGAGCGTCGAGTTCCTCGATGTCAGCGCAAGCTTCGCGCTCGAGACGATCAAATCGACGACTGCGCTGCCCTTGAACTATGTCCGTACCGGCTGAAGCGCATTCGCCGGGCCGAAGCGAGGCGGGCCCGGCGCGCTCGCTGCGCTCGCGACAGGTCCTGATCATTGCGCTTCTGTTCGGGGGTTACGCGGCCTGTTACTTCTGCCGCGCCGACCTGGCAGTCGCTACGCCTCTGCTGATCGATGCCCTCGGCGAGCGCGGCGTCAGTCACGGCGATGCCGTGATTCATCTCGGCTCGATCGTATCCCTCGGCGTGCTGGCATACGCGCTCGGCAAGCTGCTCCTCGGAGGGCTGGGTGATCTGTGGGGCGGCCGGCGCAGTTTTCTGCTCGGACTCGCCGGAGCAACCATCTTCACGTTGTGGTTTGGCGCGGGCAGTACGCTTCCCGTCTTCACGCTGGCCTGGGTCGGCAACCGACTCACGCAGTCCGTAGCGTGGGCCGGATTGATCAAGGTCTCCTCGAAGTGGTTCGATTACTCCTCCTACGGCACGATCATCGGCATCCTGAGTCTCAGCTACCTGGTCGGTGACTGGGCAGCACGCAAATCGATGACGGCGCTGCTCGAGCACGGCTTCGGGTGGCGCGGCTTATTCTTCTTCGCGGCGGTCGTGGCAGGCGTGTTCCTGCTCGCAAACGGCGCGCTGCTGCGCGAGTCGCGCGTCGAGGCAGGCTTTGCCGAGGCGCAAGCGAATCCCTTGAATCTCTACGCGGCATCCGAGTCACGGCCCGCGAGCCTCGCCGAGCTGCTTTTGCCGCTGCTGCGCAGCCGCGCGTTTCTGCTCGTGTGCCTGCTGTCACTCGGCTGCACGATCGTGCGCGAGACATTCAATGCATGGACACCGCTCTATCTGCGCGAGCATCTGGGCTATAGCGTGAGTCAGGCCGCGAGCGAGAGCGCGCTCTTTCCCGGGCTCGGAGCGATATCGGTACTGCTTTCGGGCTGGCTCAGCGACCGTCTCGGGCTCAACGGACGGGCGCTGCTGCTTTTTCTGGGTCTTCTGGGCACGGCTGCGGCACTGTTGCTGCTGATGAGCGCGCGCGGGGGTGCGGGCTCGGTGCTCCCGCTCGTGGGAATCGGGATCGTCGCCTTCTGCCTGCTGGGACCTTACTCCTACCTCGGGGGCGCATTCGCCCTGGACTTCGGCGGTAAGCGGGCGAGCGCCGTCACCTCCGGTATCATCGACGGGGTCGGCTATCTCGGCGGCGTGCTCGCCGGTGACCCCGTGGGACGACTGAGAGTCGCCTACGGCTGGAGCGCCGTTTTCGTGGCGCTCGCGATCGTGAGCGCGGCGGCGGCGCTGGGAGCAGCCGCTCTGTATATCCTGGGGGCCCGGGCTTCTGCCTCCCGGAGTCATCTGCCATGAGCCTCTCGAGCGATATCCTGTCCCTTTACGAGCACAGCGGCTCGAGCGCCTACTTCGGTGAGCGGATCTCGATGACGGAGCACGCGCTCCAGGCTGCGTACTTCGCGCGCGAGACCAATGCTCGGCCCGCCCTGATCCTCGCAGCCCTGCTGCACGATATCGGGCACCTCCTCGAGGAGGTGCCCGCGGATCTCGCCGAGTGGACTCACGATTCGCGGCACGAGGAAGTCGGCGCACGCTGGCTTGAGGCGCGATTCGGTGCCGAGATCGCAGAGCCCGTGCGTCTGCACGTTCCGGCCAAACGCTATCTGTGCGCCACCGACCCCGGCTATTTTTCCCGCCTCAGTGCCGCATCCGTGCGCACGCTCGAGTTGCAGGGCGGCCCCATGACAGCTGCGGAGGTTGCGCGTTTTGCGGCGGAGCCGTACGGCGCCGACGCCGTGCGTTTGCGGGAATGGGACGATCAGGGCAAGGTCGTGGGACTCTCGACTCCGGGGCTCGCCGCATACCGCGAGCTCATCGAGACGCGGGCCTTGCGCGCTCGCTGAATTGCGCCTGTGCCATGCTCGAGGCAGCCAGCGAATCCGTCGAGATCCGTGTCGATGCGAGCCACGGCGTTTCGGGACTTTGGCGGCGGCCGTCGCATGCGCGCTGCGCTCTGGCGCTCGCCCCGGGCGCGGGCGCCGGCATCACCCACGCCTTCATGGCCGACATGGCGGGCGAGCTTGCAGAGCGCAGGGTCGCGACGCTGCGTTATCAGTTTCCCTATATGCAGCGGGGCTCGCGGCGGCCCGATCCACCGGCCCTGTGCCACGCAACGGTACGCGCCGCGGTCGGCCATCTGTCGCAACTCGCAGGATCGTTGCCGCTTTTTGCAGGTGGCAAGTCCTTCGGAGGACGCATGACCTCGCAGGCGCAGGCTGGCGCCGCGCTTTGCGGCGTACGCGGTTTGGTGTTTCTGGGCTTTCCGCTGCATCCTGCGAAACAGCCTGCCGAAGCGCGCGGCGAGCATCTGGCAAAGGTGCAGATTCCTCTCTTGTTCCTGCAGGGAACGCGTGACGAGCTGGCCGACTTGGCTCTCCTCGAGCCGCTCATTGAGCGCCTCGGCAAGCATGCGACGCTGCGCGTCCTGGAGGCTGCCGACCACTCGTTCCATGTGCCCGCGCGTGCAGGCCGCAGTGATGAGGAAGTACGCATTGAGCTCGCAGAGTTGATCGCGGCCTGGACACAAGGACATCTCACATGAGCACTCCCCTCGCCACGACCTGGCCGGAGCTTCCGTACGCTGCGTGGAGCGAGACCTGTGCGACCCTGCATCTGTGGACGCAGATCGTCGGCAAGATCCGCTTGGCGCAGACCGACTGGTTGAATCACAGCTGGCACGTCGCGCTGTATGTGACCAGCCGGGGACTGACCACTTCGCCTGTTCCCTATCAATCGCAGTCGTTCGAAATCCAGTTCGACTTCATCGAGCACGCACTGCGCATCGACGTGAGCACCGGAGACAGTCGGAAGCTGCGCCTTAGGCCGCAAACGGTTGCGAGCTTCTACCGCGAGCTCATGGCAGCGCTTGCCGAGCTTGGCATCGAGGTCAGGATCGAATTGCTTCCTTGCGAGATTCCGAATGCGATCCGCTTTGATCGTGACGAGACGCACGCAGCCTACGATGCGCAGTATGCGCAGCGCTTCTGGAGAGTGCTCGTGCAGGCTGATCGGCTCTTCAAGACATTCCGGACGCGCTTCACCGGCAAGTCGAGCCCCGTGCACTTCTTCTGGGGCAGCTTTGATCTTGCGGTCACGCGCTTCTCCGGCAGGACCGCACCTCTTTACACGCAGTCCGTCCCAGGCCTCTCGGTGGCCGTGATGCAGGACGCCTATTCGCACGAGGTGAGCAGCGCAGGTTTCTGGCCGGGCGGAGCCGGGATGGACGCCTCGTTCTATTCCTATGCCTATCCGGCGCCGCCGGGATTTGCGGATTGCCCCGTACGTCCCGCGGCCGCCTTCTTCAGCCGGGAGCTCGGCGAATTCCTGCTCCCGTACGCGACGCTGCGTACCTGCGCAGATCCTGAGGCGATGCTGCTCGATTTTCTTCAGAGTACGTACGAGGCCGCCGCGCGCTCGGCCCATTGGGATCGCGCCGCGCTCGAGTGTGCTCAGGGCAAGCCCGGCCTGCCGCGCTCGCTCAGTGCGCCCGCATGACGACTCACGTGCTTGGAATTCGCTGTTTCGCTTGCGAGCGCGAGCACGACCCGAATGCGCTGCTGACGGTGTGCGCAGCGTGCGGAATGCCGCTTCGGGTCGATTACGATCTGGCGTCGGTCTCCTTGAAGCTTTCCGATCTCACCGGGCGGCCCCCGACTCTGTGGCGATACCGCGAGCTGCTGCCCCTGCCTGCCGGCCGCGAAGTGTCTTTGTGCGAGGGCTTCACGCCGCTCCTTGCGGTCGAGCCCAATGTCTGGATCAAGGACGAGTCAAGAAATCCCACCGGCTCCTTCAAGGCACGAGGCATGACGCTGGCCGTTTCGATGGCCAAGTACCTCGGCGCGCGTGCACTGAGTGCGCCCTCGGCCGGTAACGCGGCGGTCGCACTCGCCGCCTACGGCGCACGGGCGCAACTGCCTGTGATCGTCGCGCTGCCGGATGACACGCCGGAGCCCTTTTTCGCCGAGTGCGAGCTCTATGGTGCCGTGACTCACCGAGTGCGCGGTACGATCGCCGATGCCGGGCGGTTCCTGCGCGCACAGGCCATTGAAGGCGGCTTCGATGTCTCGACCCTGCGGGAGCCGTACCGCATCGAGGGCAAGAAGACGATGGCGTACGAGCTCGTCGAGCAACTCGAAGGCGCATTACCTGAGGTGATTCTCTATCCGACCGGCGGTGGGACGGGGCTCATCGGGATGTGGAAGGCCTTCGATGAGATGCGCGCGCTCGGTTGGATCGGCCGCGACGCCGCATCGCCACGACTAGTGTCGGTGCAGGCGGCCGGTTGTGCGCCCGTCGTGAAAGCCTTTGAGAGCGGAGCGCAGCAGACGAGCGCGTGGCCCGATCCGCGCACGCGCGCATTCGGGCTGCGCGTACCCTCACCGCTCGGCGGCTTCCTGTGCCTGCGGGCGCTGCGCGAGACCGGCGGCACGGCGATCGCGATCGCCGAAGAGGCGCTCGAGCGGGCGACGCGTGACCTGGCCGCACGCTCGGGTATCGATGTGTGTCCCGAAGGGGGCGCCGCCTGGGCCGCCATGGGGCTGCTGCGCGAGCGTGGGCTCATCCGCCGAGATGACCGTGTGGTCGTGTTCAACACGGGCGCCGGCGTCAAATACCGCTAAAGCCATGTGGATCGTCCGCGTCGCCCTGGAGCGACCCTACACCTTCATCGTCCTGGCGATTCTCATTCTGCTGCTTGGTGTGTTTTCCATCGTGCGCACCGCGACCGATATCTTTCCCGCCATCGACATTCCGGTGGTCGCGGCGATCTGGAACTACACCGGTCTGCAGCCCGAGGAGATGGCGAGCCGCATCGTGCTCAACACCGAGCGCACGGCGCAGACCAGCGTCAACGACGTGGAGCACACCGAGTCGCAGTCGCTGAATGGCATTGCCGTGGTCAAGTACTACTTCCAGCCGCACGCCAAGGAGGACATGTCGTATGCGCAGATCACCGGGGTGTCGCAGACGCAGTTGAGGCAGATGCCGCCGGGCACCAACCCGCCCTACATCGAGGAGTACAACGCCTCCACGGTTCCGATCGTCCAGCTTGCACTGACGAGCGACACGCTCTCGGAGGCGGAGATATTCGATCTGGGCAGCAATGTCCTGCGCATCGCGATGGCCACCGTGCCAGGCGCGTCCATTCCGCAGATCTACGGCGGCAAGCAGCGGCAAGTGCAGGTCGACCTCGACCCGGACGCGCTGCGTGCGCACGGATTGTCGGCGGGTGATGTGACGGCGGCGATCGCCGCACAGAATCTGATTCTTCCGGCCGGCACTCAAAAAATCGGTGAGCTCGAATACTACGTCGGCATCAACGCGAGCCCGGATCGGATCGAGGCGCTCAACGACCTGCCGATCAGCGCCCGCAATGGCACGGTGACGTACGTGCGCGATGTGGCGCACGTGCGCGACGGTTACCCGCCGCAGACCAACATCGTGCGCATGGGAGGCCGGCGCGCGGCCCTGATGAGCATCCTCAAGAGTGGCACGAGCTCCACGCTCGATGTCATCAAGCATGTGCGCGAGCGGTTGCCGCAGGTCGAGGCGACGCTGCCGCCATCACTGAAGATCAGGCTCGTCGGCGATCAGTCCATCTTCGTGCGCGCTGCGATCTCAAGCGTAGTGCGTGAGGCCGCCATCGCTGCGGCCCTCACCGGTCTTATGATCCTCCTGTTCCTCGGCAGCTGGCGCAGCACGATCATCATCTTCATCTCGATTCCACTCTCGATCCTCGCCTCCATCGCCTGTCTTGCGGCGCTCGGACAGACCATCAACATCATGACGCTCGGCGGTCTCGCGCTCGCGGTCGGGATTCTGGTCGACGATGCCACGGTGACCATCGAGAACATCAACTGGCACCTCGAGCGCGGCGAGGACGTGGAGCCGGCCATCCTGAATGGCGCTCATCAGATCGCACTGCCCGCACTCGTATCGACGCTCGCGATCTGCATCGTGTTCGTGCCGATGTTCCTGCTCGCAGGCATCGCCCGGTATCTGTTCGTGCCGCTTGCGGAGGCCGTGGTGTTCGCCATGCTGGCCTCCTATCTGCTGTCGCGGACCCTGGTGCCGACGCTCTCGAAGTATTGGCTGAAGCGGCACGATGAGCGCATAGCCGAAACCCCGACGGGCCCTCTCGGGCGGGGGCAGCGACGCTTCGAGCAGGCCTTCGAGCGTCTGCGCGAGCGCTATCACGCCCTCCTCGAGCTTGCCCTGGAGCGGGCGCCGCGCTTTGCCACGGTGTTCCTGGGCGCGATGGTCGCCTCTGCGATTCTGGCGTTTCCGCTGGGCCGCTACCTTCCGGGTCTCGGACAGGATTTCTTCCCGACGGTGGACTCCGGCCAGTTGAAGCTGCACTTGCGCGCGCGCACCGGGTTGCGGATCGAGGAGACCGCCGCGCTGTGCGACGCGGTCGAAGTGCTCATCCGCCGTGTCATTCCTGCCGATGAGATCGAAAGTGTGGTCGACAACATCGGCCTGCCTTATAGCGGCATCAATCTCAGCTACAGCAGCTCCGCACCCGTTGGTCCGGGCGATGCCGATATTTTCGTCGCGCTGACTCCGAATCATCATCCTTCCGCGGACTATGAGCGCACGCTGCGTCGAACGCTCACGGAGGCATTCCCCTCGACGAGTTTCATGTTCCTGCCTGCCGACATCGTCAGCCAGACTCTGAACTTCGGGCTGCCCAGCCCGATCGACGTACAGGTCCTGGGGACGAACGTCGCAGGCAACCGCGCGGTGGCGGATCGACTGCTGCAGAAAATCCGCGCCATCCCGGGCGCTGTCGATGTGCGCATCCAGCAGGCTTCCGACTATCCGAAGCTCCAGGTCGACGTGGATCGCACCAAGGCCCAGCAGCTCGGACTGACGCAGTTGAATGTCGCCTCCGACATCCTGGTGTCTCTGTCTGGAAGCTTCCAGACCTCACCGTCTTTCTGGATCGATCCGAATACCGGAACGCAGTACAGCGTCGTCACGCAAACCCCGCAGTCGCAGCTCGAGACGCTCAACGATCTGACGAGCACTCCGGTCACCGGAAACGGGCGCGCGCAGCTGCTCGCGAACGTCGCCAGCATCCATCGTGCGACCGCCCCCGCCGTGGTCAGTCATTACGATGCCGCGCCGGTGCTGGACATCTACGGGTCGGTGCAGGATACGGATCTCGGTTTCATCTCATCGCAGGTAGACAAGATCGTGACGGAGGCGCGTGGCAGCCTCCCGCGCGGCTCGCGGCTCGAGGTGCGCGGCCAGGTACGGACCATGAACGATTCGTTCGAGGGGCTGCTCGTGGGTCTGCTCGCCGCGATCGTGCTGGTGTATCTTCTCATCGTCGTCAATTTCCAATCCTGGCTCGATCCGTTCATCATCATCACGGCCCTTCCAGCGGCGCTCGCCGGGATCGTCTGGATGCTGTTCCTGACGCGTACCACCGTGAGCGTCCCGGCGCTCACCGGCGCGATCATGTGCATGGGGGTTGCTACGGCCAACAGCGTGCTCATGGTGAGCTTCGCGCGCGAGCGTATGAATGCCGGAGACGATGCCCGCACCGCAGCCTCACAAGCCGGCCTCACACGTTTTCGGCCTGTGCTCATGACGGCTCTCGCCATGATCATCGGCATGATTCCCATGGCCACCGGACTTGGCGAGGGAGGTGAGCAGAATGCACCGCTCGGACGCGCGGTCATCGGAGGCCTGATATTCGCAACCGGCGCGACGCTGCTGTTCGTGCCGACGGTGTTCAGCATCATCCACGGCCGCACGGGTAGTCAGAAAGCGTGAGCGAGACGCACGAATCGCAGTCACTGCAGGGCCTACGCCGCTTCCTGTGGATCATCGCGGTGGTTGCAGTGATTCTGGCCGTCTGGGGCGTCGTAAGCCGGGTCAGGGCGCGAAATGAGCTCACGCGCCAGACGGTGGTCGCCTCTGTTCCCGTGGTCATGACGCAGAAGCCGAGCCGCAGTCCGGGGATCGAGGATCTGGTCCTGCCGGGGAACGTGCAGGCCTTCATCGAGGCGCCGATTTATGCGCGCACCAGCGGCTACCTCAAACGGTGGTACGTCGACATCGGGGCGCCCGTCAAGAAGGGCCAGCTGCTCGCCGAGATCGACGCGCCGGAAGTCGACCAGGAGCTGCGGCAGTCACAGTCGCAGCTCGTCACGGCGCAGGCCAATGCGCGGCTTGCGGAAAGCACGGACGAGCGCTGGAAGGGACTGCTCGCGACGCGCTCCGTGTCGCAGCAGGATGCCGACACCAAGGCGGCGGATGCCGCGGCGTCGCGCGCCACCGCCGCATCGGCTCAAGCCAACGTCGCGCGCTTGCAGGAGCTCGAGTCCTTCAAACGCGTCGCCGCTCCCTTCGATGGTGTCGTGACGCTGCGCAATACCGACATCGGCGCGCTCATCAATGCGGGAGAAAGCGCGGGGACGGCGCTGTTCCGGGTCGCCGACACGCACCGGCTGCGCGTCTACGTGCAGGTTCCCGAGCCCTACGCGACGCGCGCGCAACCGGGAGTGCAGGCGGATCTGCGCTTCACCGAGCATCCGGGCCAGAGCTATCCGGCGACGCTGGTGCGCACCGCGCGCGCGCTCGACCCGGTGCTGCGCACCCTGCAGGCCGAGTTCCAGGTCGACAACCCGACGGGTGAGCTCTTTCCGGGCGCCTATGCGGAGGTCCACATCAAGATCCCTGGCAGCGCGGGCACGCTGCGGGTGCCGGCGAGCGCGCTGCTGTTCCGCGCGGCCGGACTTCAGATTGCAGTCGTCGAAGCCAACGGACGCATCAGCCTCAAGAGCATCGTCGAGGGGCGCGATTTCGGACGCTCGGTCGAAGTTCTCTCCGGACTCTCCAGTGAGGATCAGATCATCGACAACCCACCCGACTCGCTCATCGAGGGAGCACAGGTGCGGATCGCGCCGAAGTCGTGAGCGCGCGCAGCCTCGGACTGCTGAGCGGTGCGTGCGCGGCGCTCGCGGCCTGCTCGCTCGCCCCGCGATACCAGCGACCGCAGACCGAGACTCCTCCCAGCAGCTACCAGGAGCTTGGCGAGTGGAAGCTGGCGGAGCCGGCTGCCCCACAGCCTCGCAGTCGCTGGTGGAACGCGTTCGCCGATCCGGACCTCGATGCGCTCGAGGCACGAGTCACCGAGGCGAACCAAAACCTCAAGGCGGCGTTCGCCCGCCTGCAGGAGGCGCGTGCACAGACCCGCATCGTGCGGGCAGCCTACTTCCCCACGATCACGGCGGGTCCGACGGTCACGCGGTATCGGACCTCCGTCAACTCACCGAGCTACAACCCCGCGCGCCCGGCGGTGCTCAACGACTTCGCGCTCGATGCGGATCTGTCCTACGAGCTCGACGTGTGGGGTCGGGTACGCAATACGGTTGCGGCGGCTCGAGCCACCGAGCAGGCCACGAGCGCCGATCTTGCCGCGCTCGATCTCAGCTCGCACGCGGAGCTCGCGAGTGACTACTTCATGCTGCGCAGTGAGGATATGCGACAGGAGCTGCTCGACCGAACCGTGGCCGAGTACAGCCGTGCGCTCGAGCTGACACAGAACCTGTTCAACGGAGGCGCCGGAGTTCTGGCCGACGTCGATCAGGCGCGCGCGCAGGTCGAATCGGCTCGGACTGAAGCGGCCGATATGCGCCTGCAGCGCGCGCAGACCGAGCACGCCATCGCTTTGCTCATTGGGGTATCAGCAAGTTCCTTTCACCTCGAGCCACGGCCACTGCCGCTCGAGGTGACGCCACCTGCCATCGATCCTGGCATGCCCTCGGTGCTCCTCGAGCGCCGTCCGGACATTGCTGCGGCTGAGCGCCGCGTCGCGGCTGCGAACGCGCAGATCGGCGTCGCACGCGCGGCCTACTTTCCCGTCTTCAGTCTGACCGGCACCGCAGGCTACGAGAGCACCTCGAGCGCCAACTGGATCACAGCCCCGAGCCGCCTTTGGTCAATCGGACCGGCCGCGATCTTGACGGTGTTCGATGGCGGACTGCACCGCGCCCAGTCTGCGCAGGCGCACGCTGGATACGATGAGCAGGTCGCCAACTACCGCAATACCGTTCTCACCGCGTACCAGGAAGTCGAGGACAACCTCGTGGCGCTGAGGCAGCTCGCTCTCGAGAGCACGAGTGAAGCGGCAGCCGTCACGGCGACCACCGGCGCGCTCGAGCAGGCCCAATATCGCTATCAGGGCGGCATCGTCACCTATCTCGAGGTCGTCACCGCCCAGAATGCGGCGCTCAGCGCTCGATTATCGGCTTCGGATATTCAGCTGCGCCGGCTCGTCGCGAGCGTGCTCCTGGTGAAAGCGCTCGGAGGCGGATGGGCGTCGTGAAAGCTCAGCCTGCGGACGGCGCGGCCTGCTTGAGCTTGCGGTAGCGACGGATCAGCGCATTGGTCGAGCTGTCGTGCTTGAGCGCGGGCTCCTGCGCGCTCTCGAGCTCGGGGATCGTCTTCGCCGCAAGCACCTTGCCGAGCTCCACTCCCCATTGATCGAACGAATCGATGTTCCAGATGGTCCCCTGCGTGAAGACGCTGTGCTCGTAGAGCGCGACCAGCTGCCCGAGTGTGCCGGGTGTCAGCCGCTCGGCGAGGATGGTATTCGTCGGGCGATTGCCCGCGAATACACGATGGGGCGCAAGCGCGGCATCAGTGCCCTCGCGCAGCGACCTCCTCGCGCGTCTTGCCGAACGCGAGCGCCTCCGTCTGCGCAAACAGGTTCGACATCAATAGATCATGCTGATGACCGACGGGGTTGAGCGTCTGGCAGAAGCCGATGAAGTCGCAGGGCACGATGCGCGTGCCCTGATGAATCAGCTGATAGAACGAGTGCTGGCCGTTCGTGCCTGGCTCTCCCCAGTAGATCGGGCCGGTCTCGTAGCGCACGGTGGCCCCATCCTGCGTGACGTGCTTGCCGTTGCTCTCCATCGTCAGCTGTTGCAGATACGCGGGGAAGCGCTTGAGGTATTGATCGTAGGGCAGCACCGCGACGGTGTTCGCGCCCCAGAAATTGCTGTTCCAGATCGCAATGAGCCCCATGAGAGCGGGCAGGTTGCGCTCGAGGGGCGCCGTGCGGAAGTGCTCGTCGATCGCATGAAAGCCCTCGAGCATGGCGCGGAAATTCTCCGGCCCGATGGCGATCATGGTCGAAAGCCCGATGGCCGAATCCATCGAATAGCGCCCGCCGACCCAGTCCCAGAACCCAAACATGTTGGCGGTGTCGATGCCGAACTTGGCCACTTCCTTTGCATTGGTCGAGACGGCGACGAAATGGCGGCGGATCGCACGCTCATCGCCGAGCTTCTGCAGCGCCCATTGGCGCGCCGTATGCGCATTGGTCAGCGTCTCGAGCGTCGTGAAGGTCTTCGAGCAGACGATGAACAGCGTCTCGTCGGCTTCGATGTCGCGCGTGGCCTCGGCGAAGTCCGTGCCGTCGACGTTCGATATGAACCGGAAACTGAGCTCGCGCCGGCTGTAATGCCGCAGGGCTTCGTAGGCCATGACCGGGCCGAGATCGGAGCCTCCAATGCCGATGCTGATGATGTTGCGGATGGCTTCGCCCGTGTGTCCGCGCCACTGACCCGAGCGCACCTGATCCGAGAATGCCGCCATGCGGTCGAGCACCTCGTGCACTTCGGGGACCACATCGACGCCATCCACGAGCAGCTTCTGTGATCGCGGCGCGCGCAGTGCGACGTGCAGCACCGCGCGATTCTCCGTCACGTTGATGCGCTCGCCTGCGAACATGCGCGCGATGCGCTCGGTGAGACCGCACTCCTGGGCCAGCGCAATGAGCAGCTTCAGCGTCTCATCGGTGATGAGGTTTTTCGAGTAGTCGAGGTACAGTCCGGCCGCTTCGGCGCAGAGGCGCTCGCCCCGCCGTGGATCGGCCTGGAAAAGCTCACGCAAGGACAGGCCGCGCGCCTTCTCCTGGTGGCGCGCGAGCGCCTGCCAGGCGGGGCGCTCCGGCAGGGGGGTACCCCGCACGGGCGCGGCATCGGTCGCTTTTGAGGGACTCACGCCTGGCGCGCCTTGGCCAGCACCTGACTCTTCGAGGTGATGACTTGCATGAGATCGCTCCAGGACTTTGCGAAATCCTCGCCGCCATCGCGCTGCAGCTTCGCAGCGAGCGCCTCATCGTCGATACCCTGCCGCTGCGCCTCTGCGAACGTGCTCTCCGCATCTCCGCCGTCGACGGGCATGGCGCCGCGCACCGTTCCGTGATCGGCGAACGCCAGCAACGTCTTCTCGGGCATGGTGTTGATCGTGTCCGGCGCCGCGAGCCCCTCGACGTAGAGCGTATCGGATGCCGACGGATCTTTCGTCCCGGTGCTGGCCCAGAGCAGACGCTGGGGACGCGCGCCGGAACCAGCGAGCTTGCGCCACCGGGGCGATGCCAGAAGCTCACGATAGGCCTTATAGGTACGCAGCCCGACTGCGATGCCGAGCCGGTTGCGAAGCGCTGCCGAGACCTTGTCTTTCACGGCCACGTCCCAACGGCTCACGAACAGTGACGCGACGGAGGTGACACGCGGGTCGCGGCCTGCCTCGATACGGCGCTCGATGCCGCGCAGATAGGCTTCCGCCGCGGCGATGTACTGCTCACGCGAGAACAGCAGCGTCACGTTCACGGGAATTCCCGCGAAGATAGATTCCTCGATGGCCTCCGCGCCCGCGCGCGTGCCCGGGATCTTGATGAAGAGGTTCGGGCGCTGCGCCCGAGCGTGCAACTGGGCGGCCGCCTCGATGGTGCCGCGCGCATCGTTGATGAGCAGAGGCGAGACCTCGAGGGATACCCAGCCGTCGAGCCCCCCGGTCGCCTCGTGGATCGGTCGAAAGAGATCGGCCGCCCGGGTCAGATCCGCGAGCGCGATCTCGAAGAACAGCTTCTCTCCCGACCTGCCCGCCTGCGCCCGGCTGCGGATGTCCTCGTCGTACGCACCGCCCGCCTTGATCGCCAGATCGAAGATCGTCGGGTTGGAGGTCAGGCCCGTGACCGTCAGATCCCGGATGTAGCGACTGAGTGTGCCGCTGTCGAGCAGATCGCGGGTGATGTTATCAAGCCAGAGACTCTGGCCCAGGGCGTGAAGCTGTTGCGGGGCATTCATGTCGTTACCTCTCGTCGTGGCATCTTGAACCTCGGCGGTTTCACTGTCACTTCAGCGCCCGGGCCGGGTTACGTGTCGGGCACTGGCGACAGCGGTCACTTACGTTTCCGTCATGCATGTCGGCAGGTTGCAAACTGTGACGTTATGGGTGTCTAGATCGGTGGCCTGCTCAGTAGGCTGCATCCAATCGACACTCAGGGTGGGCTGCATGACATCAGTGAAAAATTTGCACGGCAATCCGGCGGTCCATGGCGCCGTCCTCTCCATACTAGCCGCGACGGCGCTCCTCACGGGTTGCGTTGTGCGTGTCGCAGCGCCGCCGCCGCCCCCACGGGTCTACGTGGCGCCGCCTCCGCCGCCGCCGGCACCCCCGCCCGTCGAGTACTCCCAGCCCGACCCGGGCGCCGATGCCGCCTTGCAGGCGAGCGAGCCGCCACCGCCGCTCCCGGATTACGAGCAACCCGCGTGCCCCGTGGACGGCTACCTCTGGACTCCGGGTTACTGGGCATTCGCCCCGGCTGGCTACTACTGGGTCCCCGGGACCTGGGTCGCGCCGCCTCGAGTTGGACTGCTCTGGACCCCGGGATACTGGGGATTCGTCGGTGCGGTCTATGTCTTTCATGCCGGCTATTGGGGTCCCCACGTCGGCTTCTATGGCGGGGTCAACTACGGCTTCGGCTATGTCGGCACCGGTTATGTCGGCGGACGCTGGGCCGGGGGCGCATTCCAGTACAACCAGGCGATCACACGCGTCAACGTGACCGTGATCCACAACACCTACAACGAGACGGTGATCAATAACGTCACGGTCAATCGCGTGAGCTTCAACGGCGGAGCCGGCGGGCTCGCCGCGCGCCCGACCGCTCAGGAGCGTGTCGCCGCCCAAGAGTCACACGTTGCACCGACACCGATGCAGCGGCAGCACGTACAGGAGGCGGTCCGCAACCCGGCCCTCTTCGCTCACGCGAATGGCGGCCGACCTGCGATTGCAGCCACTGCGCGGCCGGCCGTGTTCAACGGGCCGGGTACGGTGGGTGCGCACGGCGGCGCCCCCGCAGCGTTCCAGCCATCCGCATCGCGTCCTTCATCGCCCGCGAATGCCGGCCGGCCAGGAGCCCCCCGCAACGGCGCACTGGTCGCAGGACAGCCCCGCGTCAACGCGCCCGCGCATCCTCAAAGCTACAACGCCCCCAAGCAGAAAGCGGCGAACCCGCCGCCGAAGGGCAAACGCCCCCCGGGCGAGGAGCGCTAGCCGGCGCGACTCAGTGGGCGTGAAGCGCGCGCGTCTGCGCCGCTTTGCGCGCGGCCGCGGAGCGCACGCCCGCACCTTTGGTCTGCACGGCCTTGCGGGCAGAGGCCGAGCGCTGCGTGCCCGTGCGGCGCCGGGAAGCCGAGCGCGTCTGCGCCGCAAGCGCCTTATGAGAAGCCGCTCCATGGCCCTCGCGCTTGAGCGCTCCCAGCGTTGCCCGCGATCGCTTCACGGATTTTTTCCGGGATGACTGACTGTGGCCGCGCGCGTAGTCACGCGCCGCACTCTTGCGAGTCTTCTCGGAAGCCGCTCCGCGTTGCGGCGGAGCGAGCTCGACACCCGCGCGTCGCGCCTTCGACAGACCGATCGCGATCGCCTGACGGCTCGAGCGAGCACCGTGCTTGCCTTCGCGGATGTGATGCATCTCTTCGCGTATGAACTCACCGGCCTGAGTGGTCGGCGCCTTGCCTTGACGCTTGTCGCGTCGAGCCCGTTCCGTCGTCTCTGCCTCCGGCATGAGGATCCTCCTCAAATTGATCCGGTGGCGCAGCAGCACTATTCGTGCCGCGCGCAACGGGCTCATCGGCCGAAGATCAATTCGCGGAATACGAGAGGCTGACCGTACCGGTCTTCGCGGTGCCCGCGTTGTCGGTGTAGCTGTAACCGAGCGACAGCGTTCCACTGTCGACTGCAGCCGGCGCGTACGTGAGCGGCAACTGGCACGTCGTACCGGTGCTGACGCTCGCGCACGAGAACGTCGTGTCCGTGCTGCTCCAGTTGGCCGGCAGCGCGCTGAGACCCGAGGTGATGACGAAGTTGGAGGCCGTGTTGCCGTCGTCCGTGGTGAACGTGATGGTCACCGGGTTGCTGCTGGGAACGCTGGCGACGACGGGATTACTGCTCGCGGCCCACACGACGTTGTCGTGCTCGGTCGAGGCGTAGGCGATATTGAGCATGCCGCTTTTCGCGAAGCCGGCATCGTTCGTGTAGGTGTAATTGAGTGCGAGCGTGCCACTGGCGTTCACCGCCGGCGCATACGTCAGGGGCAGCTGACAGGTACTGCCGGTGGCGAAGGTTGCGCAGCTGAACGTCGTGGCGCTGCTGCTCCAGCCCGCCGGCAGGGTGGAAAGATCTGTCGTGAGATTGAGCACCGTCGCAGGATTGCCGTCATCGGTGGTGAACGTGACGCTCACCGGCTGGCTCCCGCTCGCGACCATCGCGGTGATCTGCCCCGACGGCGAGGCCGTCGCAACGGCGTTGTCGTCGGTTGTGCCAGCGTACGGAATGTTGATGGAACCGGTCTTGAGGGTTCCCGAATCATCGTTGTAGCTGTAATTGAGTGTCAGCGTGCCGATGGCGTACATGGCCGGCATGTAGGTGAGTGCCAGCTGACAGCCATTGCCCGCGCTCACGGTCGCGCAGTTGAAGCTGCCCGAGCCGCTGCTCCAGCCCGCCGGCAGCGAGGACAGATCAGTCGTGACAGACAGTGCCGAGGCTGGATGACCATCGTCGGTCGCGAAATTGACGTTGACCGACTGGCTTCCCATGCCGACGACCGCGACGATCTGACCGGTCGGGGCCGCCGTGCCGACGATGTTGTCGTTCGTGGTCGCGCGATACTGGATCGTCAGCGGCGGCGCCGTCGTCTGAGCGCCGCCCGCGCTGTCGAGATAGACGTACTCGAGCGTGAATGTCGCGCTCGCCAGATACGCCGTCGGCTTGTACGTCAGATTGAGTACGCAGCCGCTGCCGGTGCTGACGTTGGCGCACGCGAACTGCTTGGGGCCGGTCCAGCCTGCGGGCAGCGTCGCGAGGCTGCCGTTGATCGCAAGCCCGTGAATCGTGCCCCCATCGCTCGATGTGAAGGTGATGCTGAACGTGCCGGTCGCGCCGACGACGACCGAATACATGCCGTTGACCGCCGGTGTCGCGACCGGCGAGTCATTGTTGGGATTGAAAGTGCCGCCGCTGCCGTTGAGGCCAGGGTTCGTCGTGCCGCCACCACCGCCGCCGCTGGTCGTGCTGACCGTCGTCGCGGGAGGACTATCGTCGTTGCCGCCGTTGCTGATGCAGCCGCACAGGCCGAGCAGCAAGGACACTGCGACCGCAGCGTGTGCACGTTGATTGAGTCGCATCGCTTGGCATCCCCGAAGTTCCGCGGACTTCGGCAAGGTAAGCGCAGTGCGCCCCGATCGGAGTTAACTGCATCACGCATTGCATCGAGATTCGGCTTATGTCGACTCACGGCGCATGCGGGACATAATGCTCCGCGCAGGCTGCGCGCAGCGTCTCGCGGTACCAGTCGTTGAAGCGGATCGCCAGTTCCTCGGCATCGGGTGAGAACGGGCCCGGACGGTAGCCGAGTCCATTGACGCCGCGCTGGTTGTTCTCCGCGAGCTCACGATCCTGCAGATTCGTCTTGGTCCACATCTCCGTGAGCGCATCGATGCGGTAATCGACGCCTTCGACTGCATCCTTGTGCACCAGCCACTTCGAGATCACGCGGGTCTCCTGCGGTCCGGTCGGAATCGCAGTGAACATGAAGGCGTACTCCGGCAGCGCGTGGCAGAAGCTGTTCGGCTCATTGGCCCAGCGCAATCCGCCGATGTGCGGCTCATCGAAATCGATGAGCCGACGAGCGACCACGGGACGGCCATCCATCGACAAGCTCTGCATTCCCGCGTTGAGCGGATAGCGTCCGACGTGCCACCACGAACCCATCGAAGGTGCCGTGACGAGCCCGAGCTGCGACATGCGCTCACTGTAGAGCCGGTTGTGCTCATCCTCGCCGAAGCTGAAACCCTGGCCGAAGTTCACCGGGAACGAGTGCTTGAGCTCCGGATGGCTCGCGGCGCAGTGATAGCACTCGCGAGCGTTCTCCATCACCAGTTTCCAGTTGGCCTTCTCGATCAGCGTCGACTCGAATGCGACCTTCGAGTCGGTGAGATGGAACGGCGCGAGCAACGGCAGTGTGGCATCGCGAAATGGCGCGAACTCCGGGACCTCATCCGTGAGCGCGACGTAGATGCACCCGCCCAGAAGCTCGACGCGGATCGGTTGCAGGTTGTGATCGCCGAGCCTGAAGTCCTCAGGCATGCGCGCGGCGCCCAGCAGTCGTCCATCGAGATCGTAGGTCCAGCGATGATAGGGACAGACGAGGCGCGGAGTGCGCCCACGCCCCTCGGCGCAGATCTGCGAGCCTCGGTGACGGCAGGTGTTGTGGAAGCCGCGCATGACACCGTCGCGCCCCCGCACCACGATGACCGGATTGGAGCCGATCGTCGCCGAGAGATACGAGCCGGCGTGTGGCAGCTCGACCTCGAAGCCGATGAGGAGCCAGCAGCGCGTGAAAATCACCGATACGTCAAAGTCGTACAGCCGGGCATCGGTATAGAACGGCTGCGGCAGCGTGTGTCCTGCAGTCGAGCGGCCGAGAAGATCCAGAAGAGCGAGGCGGTCGTACATCGAAGAGATCAGCCTTTGCGGTGCCAAGTATCCCCAATTATCCCATAGTCGGCCGGGCAACCGAATTCGACTCGTACTTCTCCCTATTGCTAGCAGCAACCAGGCACTGCACCATTTTGGGCATCATGGCGACAGACCCTCCGCGCCGCGATCTGTGGTTCTTGGCTGGTGTGTTCCTCACCTGCATGTGCAGCCTGATGCTCCAGATCATGGAGACGCGCGTGCTCTCCGTGATCGGCTATTACCATCTGGCGTTCTTTGCCATCGGCGTGGCGATGCTCGGGATGACCGCCGGTGCGCTCGCCGTGTTCTATCGGTTCGAGCAGGCTTACACGCCCCAGCGGCTGTTCGCGCTGCTCTGCCGGGTGATGGCGTATTTCGCCTGGTCGACGCTCGCGAGTCTCGCGGTCCTTTTGAGTCTGGCGTTGAGCGCGTACTTCGAGGCGACGCTCTCTTTCCTCGTCGTGTGGACCCTTGCCATCGTGGTCCTCCTTCCGCCGTACATACTCTTGGGTATTGCCGTCAGCCTCGTTCTGACGCGCAGCGGCGGTCCAATCAATCTGATCTATGGCGTCGATCTGCTGGGGGCAGCCGGTGGGTGCCTCCTGACTCTGGCGCTTCTGACGCTGACGGACACGTATTCGGCCATCATACTGGTCGGAGCTGTCGGTGCACTCGCCGCAATGGCTTTCCAGCGAGCCGGTCTTGCCGGGGGTGCGCGGGTCGACGGCGCCTCATCCGTACCGCGAAGTCCTTGGCTGCAACCCGGGGTTGTCGCGGCCCTTCTGCTCGTGATCGCAATCGGTAACGCACTGCTCGGCACCCGCGGCCTGCGCCCGCTCGTCGTCAAGAGTGAGACCGCAAAAACCCAGCGGCTCACCGAAGAGCGCTGGAACTCCTTCTCGCGCATCGCCATGAAGATGCGTCCACATTCGGACGCGTTCCTGTGGAGCGCGTCCGCGATCGCGCCGGAGGTGAAGCTCGATCAAGGCTGGCTGAATATCGACGGCGATGCCGGCACCCCGATCTATCGATACCATGGCGACCCGCACGAGCTCGATTTCCTTCGATACGACCTGCCGTCCCTCGGGTATTACATCCGTCATCAGGGACGCTCCGCCGTGATCGGCATCGGCGGCGGTCGCGATCTGCTCACCGCCTCCATCTTCGGATTCAACGATGTGACGGGCGTTGAATACAATCCCATCTTCGTGCGGCTGTTTGCCCGCGACTATCGCGACTTCAGCGGCGCGGCGCACATCAAGGGACTCAAGCTCTACACCGATGATGCCCGCAGCTGGTTTGCCCGCAGCCACGAGCAGTTCGATCTGATTCAAATGAGTCTGATCGACACCTGGGCGGCCACCGGCGCCGGAGCCTTCACGCTTTCGGAAAACGGCCTTTACACGGTGAACGGCTGGAAGCGCTTTCTCGCGCGGCTGACGCCCAGCGGGATCTTTACCGTCTCGCGCTGGTATGCGCCCGAGCAGCTCGACGAGACGGCACGCGTGTTGTCACTTGCGATGGCGACGCTGTTCGAGATGGGTGAGCCGGATCCGGCATCACACCTGTACCTGGCTGCAAACGGCGACCTGTCGACGCTCCTGATCGGGCGGGCGCCACTGACTCGTGCTGATGTTGCGACTCTGGATGAGACGGTCGCGCGATTGCGGTTTCACACACTGGTTGCCCCCGAACGCCCGGCCCTGGATCCCGTCTTCGAGCACATTCTGCATGCCCGGGACGCTGCCGAGCTCGTGCGCATCGGCGCGAGCACCCCCCTTAATCTCGCACCGACCTGGGACTCCAATCCATTCTTCTTCAATCAACTCAGACTCACCGATCCGGCCTCCATGATTACCGCGGCGCTGTCGGCGCCCGGCATCATGCGGGGCAATCTGGCCGCTTCCCTGACCCTGCTGACGCTCATCGCAATATCCGCGGTCGTGGTCGTGGTGGTCATTCTGATCCCCGCCGCGGCCTCGGCGCGCGAGCTCGATGCGCGCGCATTGATGTTGAGCAGCGGGTACTTCCTGGTGATCGGCGTTGCGTTCATGTTCGTGGAGATCAGCCTCATCCAGCGCATGTCATTATTGCTGGGTCATCCGACCTACGCCCTCGCAATCGTCCTCTTCGGGCTCATCCTGGCAACGGGGGTTGGAAGCGTGCTCTCGGGACGCCTGGTGCGCCTGACGCCCGGGTCGCTCGCGAGCTGGCCGCTGCTGCTCGCGGCTTACCTCGCGCTATTGCCGCTATGGCTGGGCCCTGTGCTCGAGCAGGCCGAAACGGGAGCCCTGCCCGCGCGGGCAGCGGTCAGTCTGCTCACGATCGCGCCGGCGGGAATACTGATGGGCTTCATGTTTCCCACCGGCATGCGCATCTGCGAGCGGATCGCTCCGCGCGCGACGCCATGGCTTTGGGCCATCAACGGCGCGGCCGGCGTCCTCGCATCCGGAACGGCGGTACTGGTGAGCATCGAGACGTCACTTGACGTTGCGATCTGGGTCGGCGCGGCGGGTTATCTCCTGCTTGCGGCGATCGCCCCGAAGCTCATCGCCTGTCAGCGAAAGGTGTTGTTGGTGGTGTGATCGCCGGCGAGCCATCGGCGCAGCTCCTGATGGGCCTTGCCGCGCTGCTCGCGATTGATGCGTTCGACGTTGGGGTGATCGTGCGTGAACTCGCAGATCATGCCGTCCGGATCTTCAACGTACACCGAGCGGCAATAGCCGTGCTCCAGGACATACGTGCGAGGTGCCTTGATGCCCTCGGCCGCGATCCGCGCCTCGATGCCCTCCTGGGCCGCCTTGTCGACCTTGAGCGCGATGTGATGAAACGGCGAGGCCGGCATCCTGGGTCCGAAAAGAGCCTGATCCTCCGGGCGAGCGAATTGAAAGAACGCGAGCGCTCCCCCGTCGGCCAGACCAAAGAAGCAATGACAGTAGGTGCGGACCGCCCCGAAGAGCTCATCACTCTCGCACCACGTCGCAAGCAGCGGCAGCCCGATGACATCCTCGTAGAAATGGCGGGTCGCCTCGAGGTTGCGCGCGACGTACGCGGTGTGGTGCAGCCTGTCGGGCAAGCGGGTCGCAGTGGCCATGGTCAATACCTCCGTGGCCGCCATTGTACTGCAAGGGCGCTCGGTTCCCGACCGCGCTCAGTGTGCAAGGCGGCGCAGCAGCTGCTGCACGTCGACCGGCTTTACCAGATGCGCATCGAATCCGGCAGCCTTTGCCTTCTCCACGTCCTCGAGCCGGCCGTAACCCGTCAGCGCGACGAGTTGCGCCCGGCTGCCGTTCGCACGCAGACGCCGGGCGACCTCATACCCGTCCATGCCCGGCAAGCCGATGTCGAGCAGAATGATCTCGGGTGCAAAGGTACCGACACGCTCGAGCGCCGCGCGCGCATCGTAGACCGGCTCGGCCCGGTGTCCGTCCATGTTGAGGATCATCGCCAGCGAGTCCGCCGCGTCCGTGTTGTCATCGACGATCAGAATCCGCCGCGCGGCGATCCCCTGCGCCGGTGGCGATGGCTGCTGCGTGCCAGGTGCCGCGACGCGCGGCACGCGCAGCTCGAACGTCGCACCCCGTCCGGGACCGTCGCTCTTGGCTTTGACCGTGCCGCCATGCATGTGGATCAATCGTTGCACGACGGACAGACCGATTCCGAGGCCCCCTTGCGAGCGATCGAGCGAGCGCTCGCTCTGCACGAAGAGATCGAAGATCTGCGGCAGAAGCTCGGGTGCGATGCCAACGCCATCGTCGGCGACGATGATGACGGCCTCGCCGTTCTCGGCTCGCACCTCGACGTGAATCTGGCCCCCAGGGTCCGTGTATTTCGCTGCATTGGTCAAGACATTGGTCACGCATTGCACGAGCCGGGCTGCATCGCCATCGACCCAAAAAGGCCCGTAGCTCGAGCTGAGAAAGACCCGATGCTCACGCTCGCGGAACAGCGGCTCCGCGCTCTCCATGGCCTGGGCGACGACACGCGTCAGATCGATGCACTCGCGATGCAGCTCGATGCGGCCCTGGGTGATGCGTGATACATCGAGCAGATCGTCGACGAGCCGGGACAGATGCGCCACCTGACGTTTGACGATGCCCGCGCTGGTCTGCGTGCGGGCATCATTGGGCGGAACGCGCGCGAGCAGTTCGCCGGCGTTGCGAATCGGCGCCAGAGGATTGCGCAGCTCGTGCGCGAGCATGGCCAGAAACTCGTCCTTGCGACGGTCGGCGAGGTGCAGTTGCCGCTCGCGAGCTCGTAATGCGTCCTGCGCGGAGCGCAACTTCTCGAGCTGATCACGCAGCTGGTACTGACGCAGTCGACCTCGCACGGCGGCCTGTACGGCGCTCAACAGAATGCGAGCCGAGCTTGGCCGATCGAGCAGCGTGACGTTCGTCAGCGAGGCGATCACTTGCGACAGTACCGCAGGCTGTGCTCCGATCTGACATAACAGCACGACCGGAAGATCCGACCAGGCAGGCTGTCGAGCGAGCGCAGCGCGCAGCTCATCGATGTGAGGACTTCGCAGCGCTGCATCGGTCAGCACGATCGCACCGGCCCCTGCGTCCATTTGCTCGGCGAGCTCCGAGCCGCTCTCACAGATGAGGCAAGAGAGACCCGCTCCTCCAAGCAGCTGACCGGTGACATCACCGTCCCGGCGACTCGGGGGAAGAATCAGGACTCGTCGCTCATCCATGAAAACCCTCACGCAACCCCGGTTGGGCTGTGCACGGACGCGAAATGGGTCTCAACCGGCACCCCGGTCAATACGCCTCGCAGCTGCAGCAGGGGCTCGCTCAAGTGCACCCCCTCGTTGTTGAACCATAGCTGGCGGATCGACTCCTCGTGCCCACCGGTGCGCTTCTTCATCACTGAGATGGCCTTCTTGACGCTGCCGGCATGCTCGAAGTAGCGCAGCATGATCACCGAGTCGGCCAGATAGCTGGCGTCGACCGGCGAGGTCATGTTCGCACCCAACATGCCGTTCTGAGCCACCACCATGAAGGTCGTGACACCCTTGTTATTCAGGTACGACAGCAGCTCATGCAGCTGAGCCGTCAGAAAGTTGTCCTGAGTCATGGCGTTCAGATAGCCGTTCAGGCTGTCGATGATGACCACGCGTGCGCGGTCTTTTTCGACGGAGTGACGCACCAGCGCCGCGAATTCACCGGGAGACACTTCAACCGGATCGATCTGACGCAGCAGGATCTCGCCCGGCCCTGTTCCCTCGCGCAGCGTGAGTCCCATGCCCGTGGATCGGGCGAGCAGCGCGCCCCTGGATTCATCGAATGCGAACGCAGCGGCATGATCACCGCGTTCGTTCGCGGCGGCCGCGTATTGCAGTGCCAGCGTGGACTTGCCGCTTCCTGGAGGGCCGACGAGGAGCGTACTGGTTCCCCGCTCGATACCGCCGCCGAGCAGCGTGTCGAGCTGCTTTATCCCACTCGCGATGAGCACGCGGGGAAAGCTCGAGTCGTGATCGGCCGCGAGCAGACGTGGAAACACGGTGATGCCTCCGCGCCGGATCACGAAATCGTGATATCCACTTGCATAGTCACTGCCCCGCAACTTCAGGACCTGTAACTGCCGGAACGCGCGGCCATATGCCGGTGCCTTCGAGTACAGCGCAATGACACCGTGCGCGATGCTGTGAAGCTGCAGATCGGGTCCTTCTGCGGTACGGTCGTCGAGCATCAGCACGGTCACGTGCCGTCCGCCAAAGAACTGCTTAAGCGCGAGAATCTGGCGGCGGTAGCGAAGGGAGCTTTGCGCAAGAAGACGCATCTCGGAGAGCGAGTCGAACACGATGCGTGTCGGTGCCAGGCGCTCGATCGTTGCGATGATGCTGCGCGTCGTCTCGAGCAGCTCCACATCGGATGGCTCGAGCATCGTCAGCGGACCGTCTCCCAATACCTCCAACTGGTGATCGGGCACGAGCTCGAAGAGCTCGATGCCATCAAGTGACCAGCCGTGCGAGGCCGCTCCCTGACGCAACTCTTCGGCCGTCTCCGACAGCGTCACGTACAGGCACTTCTCGCCGGCGTTCCTGCCCTCGAGCAGGAACTGCAAAGCCAAGGTGGTCTTGCCCGAGCCTGGATTGCCATCGATCAAGTACAGTCGCTCGCCTAAAAGTCCCCCCTCCAGGATCTCCTCGAGTCCCTCGATACCTGTCTTGATACGGGACACACTCATCGATCAGCCTCCTCTTCGCCGGAATACACCGCGCCCGGGCGTAGCAAGGGCATGCCGGCCAAGGTGAAGACTGAGCCGCTTCGGCGATCCCTACACCATGTAGGATTGGGGCCCCACATGAGTTCCCTTGCCCGTCACATTTGGCGCTTTTTCCTCGGGTCCTTGCTCGCGGCGGGGTCGCTGGTGCTCGCGCAGGAGCCCACTCCCGGGGGACAGTGGCTCACGCTCAACAACCGCCTCGACGGGCAGCGCTTTTCGCCGCTCAAGGAGATCACGCCCGCCAACGTGGGCGAGCTTGCCGAGCTGTGCCGTCTGCAGATCGACGGCCCGACGACGTTTCATGCCGGACTCATCGTGGCCGATGGCGTTCTCTACACCGATACCGGACGCGAGACGATCGCCCTCGATGCGGGCACGTGCGCCGTGCGCTGGCGATACAGCTACCTGCCGGAGGAGGAGCGCTTCTCGCCTTCGAATCGCGGCCTCGCGGTCCTCGATGGGCGCGTCTTTCGCGGCACCGGGGACGCCCGGCTCATTGCGCTCGATGCCGCGAGCGGCAAGCTCTTATGGAAGAACGTGATTGGCGCGCCGCGCCTCGGGGAGTCCGCGGCTGGGGCGCCGCTCGCCTGGCAAGGCGTCGTCTACATTGGGATTGCGGGGAGCGAGCTCGGCGCCCGCGGCCGGGTCATGGCCTACGATGCGATGAGTGGTCGCGAGCTGTGGCGCTTCAATACGGTTCCCATCGGAAACGAGAAGGGCGCGGAGAGTTGGAAGCGACCACAGTCGGCGAAGACGGGCGGCGGCGGAGTCTGGGGCGTCATGTCGCTCGATGTCACGACCGGCGAGCTCTTCGTGCCGGTCGGCAATCCATGGCCCGACATCGATCGTGGGTATCGCCCGGGGCAGAATCTCTTCACTGATTCGATCGTCGTGCTCGATGCGCGCACGGGCGCATTGAAATGGTGGTATCAGGTCACCCCCGAGGACTGGCAGGACATGGACCTCGTCGCGGCGCCCGTTCTCTACCGGGACAGTCAGGTGCGCGACGTGCTCGCCTTCGCGGGCAAGGATGGCTACGTGACGGCCCTGGACCGCGATACGCGTCAGCGGTTATTCCACACGCCGGTCACGACCATCGAAGGTCCCTATCCAGGCGCGACCGCGCAGGGTATTCGCATTTGTCCGGGCTATGCGGGAGGTGTGGAGTGGAACGGGCCGACGCTGGACCGCTTGAACGGACTGCTCATCACCGGATCGGTCGATGCGTGCTTCATCGTGAAATCCGGCAAGACGCACTATTCGCCCTCAGAAGTGAGCTTTGGCGGCACGGTGGAGCCGGTCGGGCCGGTCACCGGCTGGGTGACCGCGCTCGACAGTCAGACCGGAACCGTTCGCTGGCGCTATCACGCCGAAAAGCCCGTCATCGCGGGTGTGACACCGACCGCCGGTGGCATCACGCTCACGGGTGATCTCGCCGGAAATCTCCTCATTTTCAACACTCAGAATGGCGAGCTACTGCGCAAGGTTCAGACAGGCGGTGCGCTCGCAGGCGGTGTCATCACCTACGAAATCGGTGGCCGCCAGCTCATCGCAGTGGCCTCGGGCAATGTCTCGCGCACGGCCTTTGGCGCGCTTGGCGTGCCGAGCGTCGTGATTTTCGGGCTGCACGGCACGCAGCCGGTCAATACGAGCCTCGCGAGTGGACGCAAGCTCTACAGTCAGGTTTGCGTAAGCTGCCATGGCGTGGATGGAAACCTCATCGCAGACCATCGTCTGAGTCGCATCGCGCAGCGTCGCGATGAGGCCTCGATCGAGGCCGCGATCAAGAACCCGAAGCCGCCGATGCCGAAGCTCTATCCGGAGCTATTGAACGAGCAGGCCGTCGAGGATCTGACCGCGTATCTGCACGGCGAGCTCGGCCGCTAGACGCCTCACGCGGACAGACGCAGCGCCAGCGCGCAGGCCGCAGCCGGATCCAGGCAACCCGGGGTGCCGTCAGGGCCGCTGCGCCAGTCGCGGCCAAACTCGGCTTCCAGCCTCGTCGCGACCGCGTTGAGCATGCGCTCCTCTGCCGGACGGCGCCCGGGGAGACCGCGCGACTGATGGGTCGCCTCGGCGCTCGATGCGATCCGGCGCGCATCGTCATGGCGCTGCTCGGTGCAGGCCAGGAACGCCATGGCGTCCAGCACCGCGAAGAGCTTGCCAGGATCGAGCTGCACGGCGAGCGCGTACAGCTCGCACCCGGTCGAGTGCGCTTCATCGAGTTCGCCGTTCAAGAGCAGTGCGCTGAAAATCAATCCCAGAAGCTCGAAGCGAGTCTCCCGCCGCCCCATGTGATGCAGGCTCACCGCGAGCGGACGGCCCAGTTGCAGCGCGGCCCGGGTGTCGCCGCAGGCGATGTCGAGCTCGACGAGGTTGACCGTTGCGGCCAGTGCCTGCCGCTCGCTCGTGGTCAGCGCCAAGCGCACCGCACGCTGATAAGCCGCGCGCGCCTCGACGAAGCGGCCCGCACCGACGAGCAGCGTACCCTCGGTGAGCGCACCGTGCGCGAGGAGCCGCGCCGGCCACAGAGGCTCCTCGAGGCGGCGGCCCGCCTCGAACGCCGCCTGCGCTGCCGGCGCGTCCGCACGCCAGTTGAGCGCGAGCTGCATGAGCGCGTAATAGTGCGAGCGCGGATGCTCGGTCGTGGAGTGCATCGATGCGGCGAGCTCCGCCGCATAGCGTGCGCGCTCACCGGGCCGTGAGGTGTCGTAGGTCGCGACCGCCTCCCAGAAGCGTCCCGTGCGGGCCCGCGGCAGGCTATCCGACAGCAGCGCGAGCATCTTTGCATAGCGCGCGCGCCCTTCCGCATACAAATCGGTCTCCACGAACAGCGGCCAGGCGGATCCGAACAGTGCGACTCCGAGCGCGCTGTCATTCGCCGTCGCCCAGTCGAGTGCCGCTCTGACGTTGTCGAGCTCGGGCACATATCGATGCAGCCAGATCGCGTCATCGAGAGACCAATATTCCTCGTGCGCCGTGTCCAGAAGATCCAGCATCGCCGCGGCCATGCGCGCGCGCGCGGCCTGCAGCTCACCCTGCAGAGCGAGCTTTACGATCGCGTATTGGCGCGCAGTTTCGAGCAAAGCGTAGCGCGGCGGATCCGCTGCGAGCACGGTGACGAGCGATCGGTCGACGAGCCGGCCGATGAGATCGATCGCCTCTGACGTATCGATATCCTGATCGGCCACGCAGCGCGCGGCGGCGTTGAGCGAGAAGGTGCTGGCGAACGTTCCCAGGCGATTGAAGACCCGCTGCTCCGGGGCAGTCAGCAGTCCGTAGCTCCAATCAAACGCCGCATGCAGTGCGCCGTGACGCGGATCGGAGCGGCCGGCCGTCTTGAGCAGCTTGAAGCGATCGTCGAGCCGGTCGAGCAGTCCGCTCAACCCAAGCGCCGGAACACGCGCTGCGGCAAGCTCGAGCGCGAGCGGAATGCCATCGAGCCGGCGACAGATCTCCGCCACGAGCGGTGTATTGACACCGGAGAGTTTGAAATGCTGGTCTGCGGCCTCGACGCGTCGTGCGAACAACTCCACCGCCGCATAGCGCGCGGCCTCGTCTTGCGGCGTGTCCTCTGCGGGAACGGGCAGCACGGACAAGCGGTAGACCGTCTCGCCGGCAATGCCGAGCGGCGCCTGGCTGGTGACGAGTGCGCGCACGCTCTGTGTCTGCGCAATCAGCTGTGCGAGCGGCGCGGCGAGCCGCTCACCGAGATGCTCGGCGCAGTCGAGGATCAAGAGTGCGGGCACTTGCTCCAGGGCCTGGCGCAGCGCTGCAAACGCGTCGACTCCGTCGGGCAGTGAGACTCCCACGGCGAGCGCGATGGCGGAGGCAACGTGCTGCGAGTCCTCCAGGGACTCGAGCGCAACCCACGCCACGAGGCTCCCGGGTCTCTCCGTTTCTCGAGCCAGAATTTCCTGCGCAAGACGAGTCTTGCCGACCCCGGACATGCCGACGAGCGTCACGACGCTCGAGCGGTCGAGCGCTTCGCGAACGCGATGCACATCCTCGTCACGTCCGATGAGCGGTCCCAACCTCTGAGGCCACGAGCGGCGCGGCAGATTTTCGGGCGGCGGCTCGAGTCGTTCAGTGGAAGTCGCTTGAGCCGGCGCATCTGCGCTCGATACCTGAAGCTCAAGGCGGTAGCCGTAACCCGGCACGGTGCGAATAGCGCCCGCGCCGAGCACGCGCCTCAAACTTGCGATCTGCGCGGGCAGATTGTTCTCATCGACGACGAGGCGCGGCCAGACGCGCTCGATCAGCGTGGACTTCGTGACGAGCCGGCCGTGCTGCTCCACCAGGACCAGCAACAGATCGAATGCGCGCGCGCCAAGCTCCACCGCCTTGCCTGAAGCACACAGCAAGCGCTCCGACGGATAGAGCTCGAATGCACCGACGCGTAGATGATTCACAGCGAGATTTCAGAGCGATTTCAGGAACACTTCAATACTTCCCCGCGGCCAGGAGCGATCCTGCACGCCGTCGAAGGTTCTATTAACCCACATCTGGAGACTGACATGAATAAACTATCCGCTCTGATCGCCGTGACGACATTGACTCTCGCGGGCTCCGCCATCGCCCTGGCAGATGACGCCGCAGCATCGAACACGGCCGTGGTCCGCTATTCGGACCTTGATCTCAACAACACTCGTGGCGCCGGCGCGCTGTATCAGCGCATTCGCAGCGCGGCTTATCATGTCTGCCACAATCTCGAGGGGCGCTCGCTCGAGTTTCAGGAAGGCTACGCGACTTGTGTGCATCAAGCGATCGCGAAAGCGCTCATCGACGTTGATCGCACGAGCGTGACGGCCTACGCGGCGGTTCGCAGCGTAGCGCGCTAAGATATTGAATAATAAAGGGATCCCGGGCGGTCGCAGCCCGGGAATGCCCGGCCTTTTAGAATATTTTCATAACCGTTTCAAGACGCAGCGGCCAGGTTCGGATGACACTATTCTCATGTGAGGCCATCTTTGAAGGAGATCGAACATGCCCAAATTCATCATCGAGCGAGACATCCCGGGTGCCGGCAAGCTGAGTCAGGCCGAGCTGAAGACCATTTCGCGAAAGTCCTGCGGGGTGCTCGCAAGTCTCGGCCCGAGCGTGCACTGGATTCAGAGCTATGTGACTGCAGACAAGCTCTACTGCGTGTATCACGCCGCGGATGAATCACTCGTGCGGCGTCACGCTGAGCTCGGCGGATTTCCCGCCAACAAGATCTCGGCCGTGACGACGGTGATCGATCCAACCACTTCGGAGTAGCTTGCCTGCTCCGCTCTTTTGCACGAAACTAAAGTCGCACAAGGGGGCTCTCATCACTGCAGGCTAAGCATTGCTTCCACTTCGAATTTTGGTTGCAGTGCTTTGCCTGTCGGCCGGATGCGCCGCGGCCGCCGAGAGCCGTATTGCGCTGATCGTCGGGAACAGCGATTACTCGAGCAGCCGGTTGAGGCTCGCCAACCCGGTGAACGATGCGGGCCTGATGCAGCAAGCACTGCGCAGCGCCGGCTTCGAGACCGTCGTCCGGCTCAACGCAAAGCGCGTGGACCTGTATCGGGCAGTCGATGAGTTCGCGGCGCGAATCGCGCGCGACCCACACGCGATCGGACTCTTCTATTACGCCGGACACGGCGTTCAGGTCGATGGCGCGAATTATTTGATTCCGGTCGATGCCGACATCCAATCGGTGTCCGACCTCGAGGCCAACGGCTTCGACGTTGCGCGCGTGCTGCACGCCATGCAGAACGCGCAGAACGAGATGAACATCGTGATTCTCGATGCCTGCCGCGACAACCCATTGCCGCGCACCCGCGGCATGGAGCGCGGGCTCGCGCGCATGAGCGCGCCGAGCGGAACGTTCATCGCCTACGCCGCAGCGCCGGGAGAGACCGCACAGGACGGCGCGCTCGGCACCAACGGGATCTTCACGGGCGAGTTGGTCAAGGCGATGCGTGCGCCTGGAGTGCCGCTCGAGCAGATGTTCAAACGGGTGATTGCTGCCGTGAAGGTGGATACGCACGGGCGCCAGACACCCTGGTCGGAAGCCTCGATCGAGGGAGATTTTTACTTTCATGGGGCGGCGGCAGTGAGCGAAACCGTGCTTCCGGGGAGCGACCGGGGGCAGGTGGAGCTCGCCTACTGGGACTCCATCAAGGCGAGCCACGACCCGGCGGACTTTCGCGCCTACCTCAGAAAATTTCCGCGTGGTAGCTTTGCCGCGCTGGCGGCGAATCGCGTGAAGGCACTCGAGACGCAAGTACGCACAGCTGCGCCGAGCGACGCCGAGTGCGCCGAAGGGGCAAAGCGACCGCTGCAGATCGCTCCTCGAGCGTGCACAACTGGGTAATACTCTGAGCGACAACGACCGTGCTTATCTCAAAGACCAGTGCCGATAGCGGTCTTGGCTGGACGCTTGCGGCGCTCGCGCTGCTCGGTGCGCTCGCCGGCTGCGTCCCGGGCGATACCATCGAGAATTCACCTCGGCAGGCCGTTGCGCCCGAGCCTGTCGCGCAAGCCCCCGCGCCACCTGCAACGCCTGCTCTGCCTGCTCTTGTGAGCTTCGAGGAAGCCGTCGTGCGAACGACGCAAGCGGTGTTCACGAGCGCGCCCTCCGGCGGAGCCGATCCCATCGCGGTCGTGATCGACCCGCTGATCGATGGCGCGAGCGGCTATCAGTCGCGTGCGACGCAGAGCATTCAGGATCGCATCATGGCGATCGTCAAGCAGGAGTTTCCGCGCTATTCGGTTCAGCGCCTCACCGCCGAGAGCCTGCGGCAGCAGCCGCGCGTGCTCGTCGGGACGTTCACTCCGGTCAATGCGCAGATGAAGACGACAGGCGCGCGCGAATCGTACTGGTTCTGCCTCGTGATGCTCGATCTCAAAAGCGGCAAGATCATCGCCCGTTCGGTGGTACGAGTGCGCATCGCAGAGGCCGATGCGACCCCGACCGCGACGTTCAGCGACAGCCCCGCGTGGCTCGAGGACCCGAACATCCAGGCTTACGTGGCCAACTGCCAGGGCAGCAAGGTGGGTGATCCGATCAATCCGACCTATTTCGAAGGCCTCGCGACCGCCGCTCTGATCAGCGAGGCCGAAGAGTCCTACGATCAGGGCCACTATGCCGAGGCACTCACTCTATACACGACGGCGCGCAAGTCGCCCGCGGGCGATCAGCTGCGTGTCTACAACGGTGTGTATCTTGCGCTCTTCAAGCTTGGACGCACCGAGCCCGCGGCGGCGGCCTTTCGGGAGCTCGTGGACTATGGCTTTCGCAAGCAGCGGCTCGCGGTGAAGTTCCTGTTTCGCCCCGGGTCGGTGCGCTTTGCCTCCGATGGCGCATTCAGCGCGAACTACGATTCCTGGCTCAAGCAGATCGCGACGCAGGCCCTCGCGAGCCAAGCCTGCCTGCAGATCACGGGGCACACGAGTCCGGTGGGGCCGGCGGCCATGAACGACAATCTGTCACTGCTGCGAGCCGAATACATTCAATCCCGCCTGGAAGAAGACAAGCCGGGCTTGAAGCACCGCACCGTCGCAAGCGGGGCGGGCTCGCGCGAGAACATCATCGGCACCGGTCGCGATGATGCAAGCGATGTGCTCGATCGGCGCGTCGAGCTCAAGCCCATCAATCCGTGCAGTTAGTCTGCCCGCACGAGAGAGAGGCTCATGCTACGCGATATTTTGTTTGCGGCGCTCTTTACATGCCTCATTGCCGCAGGCGCCGTGCACGCGGACACCGTGCTCATCACCGGTGCGGATCGGGGTATCGGGCTTGAATTCGCCCGGCAATATGCCGCCCGAGGCGACACGGTCATCGCGACCTGCCGCCACCCCGCAGCGGCGTCCGAACTACGGACGCTCGCGGCACGAAAGAAAACCGTCACGGTGGAGCGCCTCGATGTCAGAACTGATCACGATATCGACGTTCTTGCGCTCAAGTACCAGGGCAAAGCGATCGATGTGCTCATCAACAACGCCGGCATACTCGGCAATGTCGCGGATCAGACGCTCGGTACATTGAGCCGCCCCGCGTTCCACAAGGTCATGGACGTGAACGTCTATGGCGCCTTGGCCGTATCGCAGGCATTTCGCGCGAATGTCGCCGCGAGTAGCCACGGCAGGATCATCGCGCTGACGAGTGGTCTTGGCTCCATCGGCGTGATCCAACACCTGAAGTCACCGCCGACGTACTACAGCATCAGCAAAGCAGCCCTCAACATGGGGATGCAGGCGTTGGCGAGCGCCCTGAAGTCATCGCACGTCATCGTGGCGCTCATCGCGCCGGGTGCCGTAGATACAGCGATGTTCGCAAGCTTCACCGCTGACTACCACGTGCACATGGGAGCCATCAGTCCGGTTGAGAGCGTGAGCAAGATGATGGCCGTCATCGACCACCTCGATCCGGAAAAGGCTTCAAAGGGCGTGATCTCGTACGACGGATCAGTCGACCCGTGGTGAGTTCGCAGCGAGTTCGCGCTAACCCGTCCCCTGGATGATCGAGCCATCCGGCGCGCGAAACTCGTTCGGGTGTTCGTCCGTGATCGGATGCTTGGCCGCGAGCGCCTCATCCACCTCGATGCCCCAGCCCGGCTTCTCGTTGATCCAAGCGTAGCCGTTCTTGATCTCGACGCAGCCCTGGAAGATGTCCTGCACGATGGGCGGATAATCGAAATGCTCGTGGATGCCAAAGTTCGACTGAGTGAGGTCGAGCGTCAGATTCGTCATGTGCCCGACCGGTGAGTTCGGGGCGCCGTGCCAGGCGAATCGGACCTCGTAATTCTCGGCGAAGGCGGCGATGCGCCGCGCGGCCGTAAAGCCACCGACGTGCGACACGTGATGGCGGATGAAATCGATCTGCCGATCCTGCACCAGCGGCTGCCACTCGTGGGGGTTGTTCCAGAGCTCACCGATCGCAAGCGGCGTCGTGCACTGCTGCCGCACGATCTTGTAGTGGCCCGCCTCCTCCGGCGCGAAAAGATCCTCGCAATAAAAGAGCCGGAACGGCTCGACGTCCTTGCAGAACTGGACCGCACGCAACGGGTCGAGCAGCGAGTGCACATCGACACCGATTCCGATCTCGGGCGGCATGTCCTTGCGAAAGCGCTCGAGGGCCGCGAGGACTTTGCGCGTCTCCTTGTCGCGGTCGAAGGCCGCCGATCCGTCCTCGAACTTCGGCTGACCGTAAAGATTGCTGGTGGCTCCGTCGCGCGCGAACATGGCAACCAGCAGATACCGGCAGCCGGTGGCGATCAGTTTCATCGAGTTTTCGACGAGTTGCCGCCCGGGATCCTGTAAGCCCATGTTGACGTGCAGATAGATGTCGGCGGCGTCGCGGAACTTGCCACCGACGAGTTGGTATACGGGCATCCCCGCCTGGCGCCCCTTGATGTCCCAGAGCGCATCGCAGACCCCGCCGATGCCGCAGTTGAGGACCGCATCGTTCTTGTAGTAGGAGCTCATGTAGCACAGCTGCCAGATCTGCTCGATCCGATCGGTCGCGCGGCCCAGGACCAGGGGCTTCAAGTATTCCTCGACGGCAGCCGCAACGAGTCGCGCGCGCCCGCCCGGAAAGGTGTGGGTCGCACACCCGTAGCCATAGAGCCCCGCCTGATCCGTCGTAACCTTGACCACCGTGGAGTCGTTGACGCCGCCGCCTCCGACTTGAATCACGCTCACATCCTTGATGCGGGGTGCGGGCATGCCGCGCGTCGCGCGCTCGACGGCCGCATGTGCTCGCTCTTCGCGTGCAAGCGGCACCGCGGCCGCACTTCCAGCTCCAATCATCCAGCGCAGCATCGCTCGGCGGTCTTGGGTTTCCTCAGTCATACCCTCTATTATCGCGTGGCTTCGAGCCAAAGGAACGAGAATGCAACACGACGAGGGTGAGACTGCACTGAGCCGGCGAGCGCTGCTCAGGATGATCGGACTCGCGGCCGGCAATTCGGCGATGTATCAGGCGATGTCCAGCCTCGGTTTCGCGGCGGAATCGCCCTATCGCGGTCCGATCGAGCTGCAGGGTGCGCCGCGCGGTGCACGTGTGCTGGTGCTCGGTGCGGGTATGGCGGGCCTGGTCGCAGCGTACGAGCTGCGCAATGCCGGCTATCAGGTTCAGCTTCTCGAATACAACGGCCGCCCCGGCGGGCGCAACTGGACGCTGCGCGGCGGTGATACCTATACCGAGCTCGGTGGCGCGACACAGCGCTGCGAGTTCGACAAGGATCTTTACATCAATCCGGGTCCGTGGCGCATCCCCTACCACCACCGCGGCATGCTGAGCTATTGCAGGCGGCTCGGGGTGCCGCTCGAGCCATTCGTACAGGTCAACTACAACGCCTACGTGCACAGCAGCCGCTACTTCGGTGGCAAGCCGCAGCGATTCCGTGAGGTGAAGGCTGACTACCAGGGATATGTCGCGGAACTCCTGGCGAAGGCGACGCGCCAGCAGGCGTTGGATGCAGCCGTCAGCAAGCAGGACCAGGAGATGCTGCTCGAGTCGCTGCGCGAATGGGGCGCCCTCGATCAGGATCTTCGCTACGTCGCAGGCGAGGCGAGCAGCGAGCGTCGCGGCTATCGCAAGAACCCCGGCGGCGGTCTCGATGGCGTACCCATTCCCTCGGATCCCATGAGCCTGAAGGATGTCTTGAGCTCGGGGTTGTGGGGGCTCATTTCCGTGAGTGACATTTTCGACATGCAGTCGGCGCTTTTTCAGCCCGTCGGCGGCATGGGACGCGTCGGTGAGGCATTCGGGCGCGAGCTCGGAGCAGTGATTCGCTACGACGCGAAGGTGACGCAGATTCATCAGGACGACCATGGTGTCACGGTGCGCTACGAGGATCGGAACGCGCCTGGCCAAGCCCTCAGCGCGCACGCCGACTGGTGCGTGTGCACGATTCCGCTGTCGATCCTGTCGCAGATTCCCATGAACGTCGGCACGGGCATGGCCGCGGCCATTGCCGCCGTACCCTACTGGTCGGCTGTGAAAGTCGGCCTGCAGTTCAAGCGCCGATTCTGGGAAGAGGATGAGCAGATCTACGGCGGCATCACCTACACGGACCTTCCCATCGGCAACATTGCTTATCCCAATACCGGCTTTCACAGCGGCGGCAAGGGCGTACTGCTCGGCGCGTACATCTGGGGTCTGAATGCCATGGAGTTCACCTCCATGACTGCCGCAGCAGCGGGTGGAGAAGGCCGTCGAGTACGGCCATCAGATCCACCCCCAGTATCGACAGGAATTCGACAATGGTGTCGCCGTCGCCTGGCACCGATCTCCGTTCACGCTGGGCTGCTTTGCGACATGGAGCGATGAGACGCGCGCACGAGCATTACGATGCGCTCTGTGCGATCGACGGCCGGGTCGTGCTTGCGGGTGAGCACGCCTCCTACATCGGGGGCTGGCAGGAGGGCGCCGTCACCTCGGCACTCGATGCCGTGCAACGACTGCACCAGCGGATCGTCAGCGCTGGGAGCGGCGCATGATCGGACAGAGAATCCCGCCTTTCCTTCGCGGCGTCCTCACTGTACTCGTGTGCACGGCCAGTGCGATCGCGCGCGCGGACGATCCCGGCGTCAGCAGCTCCGCCGAGCTCGTGAGCGCCAACGGAACGGAGGTGTACACACACATCTGCCAGGGTTGCCACATGAGCGATGGCAAGGGAGCCGTGGGCGCAGGCCGCTACCCCAGTCTGGCGGCGGATCCGGCGCTCGTGTCATGGCAGTTCGTCGCACTCACGATCCTGCAGGGCCGCAACGCCATGCCCCCGTTTGGTCATGCGTCGGGCGGCAGCGGTCCCTTCGGCGTGCCGCGTCTGACGGATGAGCAGATCGCAGCGGTGGTCAATTACGTTCGCAGCCATTTCGGCAATCATTACGGGGACAAGATCACGCCTCAACGGGTGGCGGCGCTACCCCATCTCGCGTCGCCCCCAGAAAAGCACTGACCTCAGGATGCGCGGCGCTGTAATCCGACCGGTACGGGGATACGGTCGCGAAATACGCCGTAATACCGAGCAGGCACGCGAGAAATACCGTGATCGACATCGAAGCACCGATGCGCTGCGGATCGTGGAAAAGATGATCGTTCAAGAGCCCCGGTAGCAGCGCACCGAATCCGAGCCCGATGAGCGCGACCGCGAAGATGATCATCGCTGAAACGAGGCCGCGCGCCTGATTGGGGAAAATGAGCTGCACGGCGGCGTAACCGCAGCCGATGGGGAGACCGATGCAGAACACGGCGCCGACGAGCGCTGCAACGGTCCAGAGCGCGGAAGAAAAGAGCGTCGCGGGTCCGAGGAGCAGCGCCATCCCGAGAAGGCTGATCAGGCCGACCCGCAGCGGTCCGTGAATGATGCCGTGGCGCTGCCAGCGATCGGACATGCGGCCACCGACGAAGAGACCCAGACAACCGCATCCGAGTGTGGTCAGGCCGAGGACGAGCCCGGTGCGGTCTTTCGGCCAGTGATGCATGCGCTCGAAGAATGCCGGCCCCCAGGTCAGAAGCACGTAGTTGCAGGTCGCCTGACAGCTGATCATCGCAGCGATTCCCGCGACGGAGCGCCAGCGCGCCCGGATTTGCGCGAGCGCATCCGTGAGGCGCAGTTGCGCTGCCTGGCCGCCTGCATCGAGCAGCAAGGCGCGCCTCGCGGGCTCACGCACGCTCATCATAAGCAGCGTGGCGAGAAGACCCGGCGCGCCAACGATCAGAAACGTCACCCTCCAGGCTGCGATGAAGCCGACGCCGGGCAGCCTGATCGGATGCATATGACTCACCGCCTGCGCGACCACCCCGCCAATGACCAGAGCGAGGCCGGAACCGAGCTGAATGCCCATCGTGTACACACTGAGGGCGGTGCTCAGACGCTCCTTCGGAAATGAGTCGGTGATCATGGAGAAAGCGCATGGACTCAGTGTCGCCTCCCCGAGGCCGACCCCCATGCGGGCCGCTCCGAGCGCGAGAAAGCTTCTCGCGACACTGCTCACGCTGGTCGCAAGGCTCCAGACGAAGACACCGATCGCCACGAGGTTGCGGCGACTGAGCCGATCGGCGAGCGCTCCCATCGGCAATCCAAAGAAGGTGTAGACCAGAGCGAAGGCTGCGCCCTGCAGCAGCCCGAACTGGGTATCCGAGATCTCGAGGTCGTGCTTCAGAGGCTCGACGAGGAAAGCCAGGATCTGCCGATCTGCGTACGAAAGGGTGTAGCACAGCATCAGCACGCCGACCATGTACCACGCGGTGCGCGCGGGCGGGTACGCCTGTCTCGCACTGACCGGAGCCGCCATCATCCCCCCTGCCGAGCTCATTCGTGGAGCCGCTACCGTAGCACTGCGCGCCGGCGCGGGACTATATTGTCGCGGTGCCCAAGCCCGCGACGCACGTCGACGCCGTCGTCAACTACACGGCCCCGATGCAGGAGACCCCCCGGTACCACGCGATGGACCATTCGCGGGACGTGCATGTGTTTGATGCACGCACGGTCGGAATCTGCAATGCGCGCTCGAGCCGGGATCCGCCGAGCCTCGCACGCGAGGGTTTTCAGCTCGTCCCGCACCGCTCCGCCGTGCGGGACTTTCTGAACTCTTCCGAGCTCGAGCGCGTGTACTTCCAGGAAGCCTGCGATCTCATCCGCGAGGTCACGGGCGCCCGCGCGGCCTCGGTGGTCGCGACCCCATTCGTGCGTTTCGGTGAGCGCTCGGAGCTTTCCGGAAAACTCAAGAACTCGGTGCCGGCGCGATTCGTGCACATCGACTACAGCGACGCGAGGGGCAAGAGCACCGCGGAGCAGACCTTCGCCACGCTCGAGCAGGACTGGACCTTCACGCGCTTCGCCCACTACAACATCTGGCGGGTTCTGACGCCTCCGCCGCAGGACATTCCGCTCGCCGTCTGCGATGCCCGCTCCCTCAAGTCCGCTGACATCGTGCCGGCCCTTGCGGTGTTTGATTTCCCCGGTGTGCCCGAGCGGACGGCGGAAAGCTACGTGCTGCGTTACAACGCAGCGCATCGCTGGCATTACTTCCGCGACATGACAACGGATGAGGCGCTCGTGTTCGTGACCAACGAATCGGATCGGCAACGGCCGCACCACGTCGCGCATACCGCATTCGATGATCCGAGCTGTCCTGTCACCGAGGTGCCGCGCTCGAGTATCGAGATCCGGGTTGCAGCCTTCTTCGCTTAGGCGGAACCGACATGACACGTATTGAGATCAAGACCCGCGACGGTGTATGCCCGAGCTACGAATACCGACCTTCCGGTGCGGGGCGGTGGCCTGCGGTGCTCGTCTTCATGGACGGCCTCGCGCATTCGACCGGCCATGCTCGAGATCGGCGAAGGGCTCGCGACGTCACGGCTACTACACACTCCTGCCGGACCTCTTTTATCGCTCGGGACCTTACGAGCCGATGGATCCGCACGCCGTCTTCTCCGACCCCGAGAAGCGCAAGACCCTCATGGAGAAGTTCTTCTCGCTGGCGACGCCCGCCAACATCATGTCCGACACCCAGTCGTTCCTCGAGCACATCGAGGCTCAAACAGATGTGCACCGCGGCGGCATCGGCATCACGGGCTATTGCATGGGCGGCCGCATGTCGCTCATCGCCGCGGGCACCTATCCCGAGCGCATCCTCGCTGCCGCGTCGTATCACGGCGGCCGGCTGGCAACCGATACGCCGGACAGTCCGCACCGGCTCGCTCCACGGATGCGCGCGAAGGTCTACGTCGCGGGCGCAATCGAGGATGAGTCCTTTCCCGACGCGATGAAGCAGCGCCTCGAGGAGGCGCTCACGCAGGCCGGCGTCGATCACAGGATCGAGACCTACCCGGCCAAGCATGGCTGGGTGTTTCGCGACACTCCCGTCTACGATGCCGCCGCGAGCGAGCGGCACTGGCAGACGATGCTGGCGCTGTTTGATTCGACGCTCAAGCATTGAGGTCACATTGCCGAGAACGCTCAGCCGATCACGTTGGCTTCGTACAGGGGCTTATTCTCGGCGATTCGAGTGTACGCGAGCGCCGACAGATCGAGCGTCGTGAAGCGACCCTCGGTCAGTAACTCCGCCGCGCCGCGCGCCACGATCGGAGACTGCTGCATGCCATGCCCCGAGAAGCCGTTGATGAAGAAAAGGTTTCGGATGCGCGGGTGAAAGCCGACGATGCCGTTGTGATCGAAGGTGTTCATCTCGTAGTAGCCAGCCCAGGCGCGCTCGAGCCGTGCGGCTTCGAATGCCGGAATACGCAAGGCGAGCGCAGGCCATAGTTCGGACTCGAACGAGGCGTAGTCCGGATCGAGAGGGGCCCCGTCCACATCCTCACGCGGCGGCAGTCCTGCAATGAAGAGCCGCCCTTCAGGCCGGATCCAAAAACCGGTTGGATCGATGAGCAAGGGCAGCTCGGGAATCTCGCTCGGACAGGCGATGACGTACACGGTGCGCCGGCGCGCTGCGACGGGCAGCTCGACCCCCGCGAGGCTTGCGACCGCCTGGGCCCAGGGCCCGGCTGCATTCACCAGGTAATCGCAGCCGATGCTCCTGCCATCGTTGAGCGCGACCTCGCAGACTCGATTCCCGCGCAGCGTGATGCCGACCAGCTCGCCGCGCAAGAATTCGGCGCCGAGGCTGCGTGCCTTGCGCGCAAAAGCGGTCAGAAGCCCATAGCCATCAAACCAGCCCTCCCCGCTCAAGCCGAGCGATGCGGTTGCAATTTCCGAAGTACTCAGCCAGCTGAAGCGAGCGCGCAGCTGCTGCGGATCGAGGAGGGCGATATCCGCGCCATGGGCGCGCTGGATCGCATGGGCACGCTCGAGGGCCGGCCGTTGTGTCTCATTCGCCAGGTACAGATAACCGGCCTCCTTGAGGCCGATGTTCACCGTCTCATCGCCGGTGCCCAGCCATTCAGCGGCTCCTCGCAGGAACTTGATGCTGGCCTGCGAGATCCGGATGTTCACAGGGGTCGTGAACTGCTGACGGATCGATGCCGCCGACAGCGCCGATGAAGCGTACGTGTAGCGTGAATCGCGCTCGATGACGCTCACCGAGCGCCGTGGCTGCAAACGCTTCAACCAGTAGGCGAGCGCCGAGCCCATGACGCCGCCGCCCACGATGGCAATGTCCGTCTGCATGGGTTGACCGTACCGGAATCGTCGCGGGCGAACAATTCAGTTGACGGCTGCGGGCAAGGGTCGGCAGGCTACTTTGCGCAACCTCGGGAAGGAGAGGGTCGGTGTTCGTCCGCTTCGATGGCAAGAAGATTCCCCTGCCGCACAATCCGTTCAAGGCGTGCGTGGTACCGAGGCCGATCGGCTGGATCTCGACGCTCGATGCCGCGGGTGTGCCGAACCTCGCTCCCTTCAGTTTCTTCAACGCGGTCAGCGAGCGGCCGCCGATGGTCATGTACTGTGCGAACGGCGAGCACATCGAGGGCGGCGAGAAAGACTCCACCCGCAATGCGCGCGAGACCGGCGAGTTCGTCGCCAACCTTGCCACGTGGGATCTGCGGGAAGCCGTGAACCTCTCCAGCAAGCGCGTGGCCCGGACCATTGACGAGTTCGCGCTCACGGGCCTCGAGACGGTCGCCTCGACGTTGGTGCGTCCACCGCGCGTGGCGGCGACGCCCATCGCCCTCGAGTGCCGCGTCGTCGCCGTGAACGAGCTTCCGGGTGAGGACTCGGGCTCTGGCGAGATCAATCGCATGGTGATCGGACGGGTGCTCGGCATTCATATTGCCGATCATCTGCTCGTCGATGGTCACGTCTCGATTGCGCGCCTGCGTCCGATCGCCCGCCTGGGTTATCGCGAGTACGCGGTGGTCGAGAGCGTGTTTGAGATGGTGCGACCGGAGGATTGAGATCATGGGAAAGGAACCACGACGCATTCTGCTGGCGATCCGTGCCCCGCTGCGCGTATCACCTGGAGTTCTGCGCAAGGTGGCCAAGTTGTGCCGCTCGAGCGGCGCGCGTCTCGAGCTCTTTCATGCCGCTGAAGTGAGCGGCGTTGAAGCCCTGCGTTTCATTGAAGAGCGGCTGTACCGGATCGCTGAGTCGCCACTGCTGCGAAATATTCGGGTGAGCGCCCATGTGGTCGATGATCGCCCGCCGCATGAAGCCATCGTCAGGCGCGCCGTAGCGGCTCGCAGCGATCTGGTCATTGCATCCGCGCAGGCGGCTGGAACGGGCAGCCGTTGGCTTCTGCGGAATACCGACTGGGAGCTCATCCGCTACTGCCCGTGCGCGTTGCTTCTGTTGAAGTCAGCGCGTCCCTATGACAAACGCTCGCTCCTCGTGGCCGTCGATCCCTTCCATGCGAACGCCAAGCCGGCGCAGCTCGATCGCGAGCTGCTGAGCGCAGGTACGGCCTTCGCCCGCATGCTGTCGCGACCGCTGCATGTGTTCCACGCCTACATGCCGCTCTTGACCGGTGTGCGAAGTACGCTCGGAGAGGCCGCGTTGTGGCAGGACCCGGAGGTCGAGCGTGTACACATGGCGCACATTCGACGCGCGTTCGATCGTCTCGCCGAGCGCGCGCACATTCCGCCCTCTCGGCGTCATCTGGTCATGGGCGACATCGTCGGGGAGCTTCAGGCGACCGCTGCGCGGGTGAAGGCCGGGATCGCGGTCATGGGGGCCGTGTCCCGCTCAGGCCTGAACCGCCTGTTCATCGGTAGTACGGCTGAGAGTGCGCTCGATGCTCTGGCGTGCGACGTGCTCGTGATCAAGGCAAGCAGCTTCAAGGCTCCGGCCTGGAGCCGGGCCTGAGCTCAGGCGCTCCAGCTCGGATGCGGGGCGTGCCGGCGGAAGCGGCAATGCAGAAAGTGATGGTGCTCGCCGGAGGGCGCTTCGAAAAGATCGAGTGAGTGCTCGGCGAGCTCGAAGCGACAGCCCATCTCCTGCGTCAGCGTCGCCTGGCTGTAGCATCGCACCCGCTGTGATCCGTATTGTTGCGGGCCTTCGGGGCCGATGGTCGCGATGACCAGGTGTCCTTCCGGCCGCAGTGCCTCTTCGAGGACCTCGACGTAGCGTTGGCGATCCTCGGGATACTCGAGCAAACAGAAACTTCCGCGGTCATGCCACAGCGCAAAGCGACGCTTGAGGTGCAGCTGTGTCACATCCCCCCTCAGCACGGTCAGGCACGACTCCCAATCTCCGAGCCGCTCCAGAAACGCTGAGAAGCCCACTGGAGAGGACTGGACGACCGTCACATCCGTATAGCCGAGCAGGAGCAAGGCCCCGACGAGCGAGCCATCGCCGCCACTGACATCGATGATGGGATCGTCCCGTCTGAGCCCGCATCCCATGATGAGCTGCAGGGAGCGGTCGAGGGGAGAGACGTGGCGACCGGCATGCGTCGCCACGTTCGGAAGATCATCCGGGCTTGGTCGGTTGTCGCCTCTTGCGATCATGGTGGCTCGGCCTCACGAGCTTAGTGCCACGCGTCCTACGCAAACTCCGTGCCGCTTGCGGAAAGGCGCCCGCCGGGAAAGTCCCGGCGGGCGCGTTCGAACTCTCAGATCAAGGTGCGACGACCACCGAGGTCACGCCCTCTTGCTGATCCGAGTTGACCGGGCTCGAGCCAAGCGGCATCAGCGTACCGGCGCTGAACGAGTACTCGCTGATCGTGCCATCGTTCAGATTCCGACGTATACATACGTCCCTGTTGCATCGATGGCGACCGAAACGGGCGTATCCCCTGTCGCGAAGACCGTTGCCGTGCCCAGCGTGCCGTCTGCGTTGATCGCAAATACCGACACGTTGCCACTATAAGGGTTAGTCACGAAGAGGTAATTACCGTCGGGCGTGATCGCCATCGCTGCCGTTGCGTCCCGGAATCCTTGCCGTTGGTACCAAAGGTTTGACCCGGCGTGAGCGTTCCGTCGGTGGGGCTAATTGAGAACATCTGCACGTCATCGTCGCCCGAATTGACCACATAGAGGAACTGGCCATTCGGTGCGATCGCGATGCCCTCTGGCGTGTCGCCCGCCTGCGTTCCACCCGTAGGGCCGGTCAGAGTCAGACTTCCGTCCGGGTTGATCGCAAACTCGGTGACATCACCCGCCGGAGTGATCGCACGGGACACGTACAGGTATTGGCCATTCGGAGAGATGGCGATGTCGTACGGGCCACCGTGAGTGGTCCACGGCGAACCCGCATTCGGCGTCAACGAACCATCGGCCCCGATGTTGAAAGCCTCGATTTGATTCAAGCCTTGATCCGTGACGTACAGGTAGTTGCCGGAAGGCTCAACCTTAACGTCGCGTGGGAACGCGCTGGCAGCCAGCGAAACGGTCCCCGTTGATATCGCGCTCAGCGAACCGTCCGAGCCGATCGCGTACTCCCCGACAGTTTGGTCTATCTGATTGATCACATAAACGTACTTACCAAGCGGGTCCGTCGTGACCGCCAGAGGATTCTTTCCGGCCGCAATTGCAGAAGTACCCACTGCAGTCAGGTCACCTGCACTGCCCTCGGTGAACGCGGAGATCGTGCCAGCGGGACTGCCACCGTTGGTATTCGCCGCGTAAACGAAGGGACCGACGCCGACGGTCAGCTTGGTGTTGCCAGTGATCGCACTCGCCCCGCTACCCGACGTCGCGGTGATCGTCGTGCTGCCGGTCTTCGTCGTGGCAGTTGCAATCCCCGTTGTTGGAGCGATCGTTGCAATGGTCGTATCGGAGGACGACCAGGTCACCGAGGTCGTGATGACCTTGGTGGTCGTGTCGCTGTAAGTGCCTGTTGCCACGAAATTCTCAGTCGCACTCTTAGCGATGGTGGGATTCGCTGGTGTCACCGCGATAGAGACCAGCGTCGCAGCGGTCACCGTGAGCGTCGTGGTGCCTGAAATCGTCGACCTGTGCAGGTCGCCGTCGAGCAGGTCGCCGTGATGACCGACGTACCCGTCACCATCCCAGCTCCGCCTGTAATCGCTTTACCGTTGGAGCCACCCGCGTTGCTGATGGTGGCGACGGTCATCGTTCCCGATGACCAGGTTACCGTCGTCGTCAAGTCCTGAGTCGTCTTATCGGTAAACGTTGCAGTGGCTTTGAACTGCTCGCTCGACCCGATGCCTACGCTCGGATTAGCAGGCGTCACCGCGATGGAGGCCACAGTCGCGGGCGTCGCGGTGAGCGTCGTGCTGCCCGAGATGGTGCCGGATGTCGCCGTGATCTTCGCGGTCCCGGGAATGAGAGTGCTCGCCAGGCCAGCGGTGTTGATAGTCGCGACCGTCGTCGTATCGGACGACCAGGTCACCGAGCTCGTGATGTTCTGCGTGCTGTTGTCCGAGTAAGTTCCAGTCGCTACGAACTGCTGCGTCAGGCCGGCAGCAATACCCGGGATTCGCGGGTGTCACTGCGATTGATTTGAGCGACGCCGCGCTGACCGTGATCACGGCCGCCGGCGAGGTTTTTCCACCGAATGCCGCCGTGATGTTCGCCGTACCGGCTGCAACCGCGGTCACGAGGCCAGGCGTGCTACCTCCAGTACTAACAACGGTCGCGACATTGGTATCGCTTGAAGTCCAAGTCGCCTTGGAGGTGACGTCCTGATTGGTATTGTCAGAGAACGTCGCCATCGCCGTCAGTTGCGTGGTTGCCGCCTTGGCGAGCGTCTTGCTCGCCGGAGTCACCGCAACGGCCGTCACCGCCGCGGCTGTCACGGTCACGCTTGTCGTGCCGGATATGCTGCTCATGGTCGCTGTGATGGTCGAGCTGCCTTCAGCGACAGGGGTGACCAATCCACTGGCGCTCACCGTCGCAATGGCGGTATTCGAAGATGACCAGGTCACCGAACTCGTGATGGTCTGGTGACTGTTGTCGCTGTAGACGCCCGTCGCCGTGAGCTGATCGGTCGTGCCGAGCGCGACCGAGCCGGACGCTGCGGAGACTTCGATCGAAGTCAGCGTGGGTGGTCCGGATGAACCGCCACCGCCGCCGCATGCTGATAGAAATCCGAAAATTGTGGTGAGGAAAGCAATCGCGACAAGGCGCGTGCCTTGTCGGCAGACATTTAGGAGGTTCATTCCGTTAATCCCCTGGTTTGTTGTTCGAATACCCGCGATCACGATACCTCGAACGGCATCTCACCGGAGAGTCCCGGAAGTGTGACGCAGTTCGCAGTGTGTCGCGTCGCAGCAGCTTAAGTCACAACGGCCTCGCCGGCTAGTCCGCACGTTCGTTGCGCGTGTGCGACATATGCTTGCGCTGGCGCTCGTATCATGTCCCGTTGCAGATTGATCTGCGCGATGCGAGGGACCCGCGAAATGACGCAGCCGATGAACGCTTCAAATCCGCTGCGCTCCGCGCTGCTCGGGCTCATGGGCGCGAGCATCGAGTGGTACGACTTCTTTCTGTACGGCACAGCGGCGGCGCTCGTCTTTCCGACGCTGTTCTTCCCGCAGACCTTGTCGCCGCTGGTTGCGCTCATCGCCTCGTTCAGCACCTCTGCCGTGGGATTCGTCGCCCGTCCCTTGGGCGCGATCGTGTTCGGACATTTCGGCGATCGCATCGGTCGCAAGACGAGCCTGGCCATCGCCATGATCATGATGGGTTTGATCACGACCTCGATCGGGCTGCTGCCTCCCTACAGCCGGATCGGCGCCATCGCGCCCCTCGCTCTCGTCGTGCTGCGCTTCATCCAGGGCTTGGCAATAGGTGGTCAGTGGGGCGGCGCGGTGCTGATCGCCACCGAGAATGCGCCGGTCACCCGTCGCGGTCTGTACGGCTCCATGGCGCAAGCGGGCGTACCCGTGGGAGTGGTCACCGCGAACCTCGCGTTCCTCGCCGCCAGTGGCCTGACGAGCTCCGAAGGGTTCCTGGCGTATGGCTGGCGCATCCCGTTCGTATGCAGCATCGCGCTCGTCGCGCTCGGCGTGTTCGTTCACTTGCGAGTGCGTGAGACGCCCCTCTTCGAGCGTCTTCGCCGGGATGCTCCCTCGGTGCCTACACGCTCACCCGTCATCGAAGCCTTTGCGCTCTACCCGAAGCTCATTCTGCTCGCCGCGCTCGCCTACTCCTCGACCAACGTGATGTTCTACATCCTCACCAATTACATCGTCGGCTATGCCACGAGCTCCGTCGGACTCAGCATGCCGCGCAGCACGCTGCTCATTGCCGTGCTCATCGCTCAGGTTTTGGTTGCGCCGGCGATGCTCGTAACGGGAGGGCTGTCCGATCTCATCGGTCGGCGGCGGATGTTCATGACCGGGGTGCTGTTGTCGGCAATCTGGGTGTTCGCCATCTTCCCGCTGGTTGAGACGCGCTCACTGCTTTGGATCACCGTCGCGACGACCGTCGGTGGATGGGTCAACGCGATCTCGTACGGACCTCTCGCCGCGCTTTTCTCGGAGCTCTTCAGCACCCGGGTGCGTTATTCGGCCGCATCACTCGCGTATCAGCTTGCTGCCATCCTCGGCGGCGGGCCGGCGCCGGTCATCGCGGCTGCGCTGTTCGATCGATATCACCGCAATGTGGCGATCTCGATCTACATGGCCATCGTGTGTGTCATATCGCTCGCCTGTGCGCGCTATCTCGTCGAGAAGCGTGGCTCGCCGCTGGACGCGGATTCTGCTGCTGCGTAGCGGCTATACCCGCGGCGGGATGATCGGCAGGATGACATGAGACGGACGGCTCGCGTCCGCATACACCGTATTGCGAGCGATTCTTCGACTCAGTCCTCGACCCTCGGCCGTGCCGGTATTGGGGTTCACATCGAAGTGCGGGAAATTGCTCGATGAGACGTCGAGCCGGATGCGGTGCCCTGACTTGAAAAGGTTCGACGTCGGAAATGCCGTCACCTTGACGGCGTACACCTGCCCGGGCACAAGCAGGCTCGGCTTCTCCCACGAATCGCGATAGCGGCAGCGCAGGATGCCGTCGGTGAGATTCAGCAGCGAAGCCGTCCGGATAATCATCACTTGGCGGATACACATCGATCAGCTTGATCGTGAAATCGGTGTCCGGACCATCCGAGCTGATCCATAGATTCGCTTCGATCTCGCCCGTCACCTCCACATCAGCAGCGAGCGGTGGCGTCTCAAACACGAGCACGTCCGGCCGCACCGCGAGCGGCAGATACGGCTCGCGTGAGCCGTAGAACTGAGGGCCCTCGCGCTGATCGAAGCCACCCCCGCGCATCAAGGGTTCGCCGGAAGTAATGGTGCCACCGAGGGTCGGCACCGGGTGCCGGGGATCGAAATCGAACGTCAATGAATCGCCGTTCGCAGTTGGAGCACTGCGTCGAGAGCCTGACCGCGGGCATCGATGTAATACGGCGTCAGCTTCCGATCCGGAATCGGCCAGTCCGACTCGTTGCGCCAGCGCCCGCCATGCTCGAGCCGTCCTTCCTTCGTCTTGCGTCCGCTGCCCCCACCCATCACGAAGATCCGAACGGCCGGCTCGGGTCCGGCTGCCTTTGCCCTTCAAATGGGCATCGAACCAATCGAGCCGCAGCGAAAAGTAGTCCGCATGACCTGCGGCATCAAGCGTCGCGCCTTCGCCGAAACTGATATCTCCTGCATAGGGAGTCGAGCGCGCGCCGTGCGTCCATGGGCCCATGATGAGCCGCACGGGACCGCGCTTGCGCTTGGCCAGACCCACGTAGTTCTCGGTGGCGGTGCGTGCATAAGCGTCGTACCAACCAGACAGATGCACCATTGCCGCATCGGCGAAGCCGTCGTAGTAGCCGGCAGCATAGATGCCGAGCTGCTTCCAGAAGGCATCGAAGTTTCCGTGCTCCCACTGCTCGTAGACGTAGTCCTCGTACTCGGGCAGAGCGCTGATCGGCGTGTGCCCGCGCTTCCAGGGCATGCTCGCAAACCAAGCCTTCAGATCCTCGGACTTCAACTGTGCGAGGAGTCGCGGGTCCCTCTGCGCCTCAGGGCTTTCCAGCCCGAGGTTGTACGCCCAAGTGACCTGCTTCAGCTCGAACGCTCCACCCTGACGAATCCCGCCCTGGTATGCGTTGGAGAATCCGCCGCAGTCGATGTACATCGCTTTGAGGCCGCGGCGGAGCCAGACATGCCAGCGCCACCTGCGTGTGTGCGGCATACGAAAGGCCCATGGTTCCGATCAGGCCGTCGCTCCATGGCTGTGCGATGATCCATCGGCAAGTATCGAATCCGTCCGCACCCTCGCTCAGATACTTCGTGAACTGCCCCTCCGAGTCGTAGCGTCCGCGGCAATCCTGAAAAATCACGACGTAGCCGTGTCTTACGTAGTACTGCGCCACCTCGGCGCGGGTCTTCGGCTTCGGATTGTTCGCCGTAAAGTCTCGAAAGCTGGTGACGTTGCGCCCGTAGGGTGTGCGCTCCATGAGTGTCGGAAATCGCCCGGGCGCGGCCTTGCCATCCCGCGCAGGTCGATACACATCCGTCGCCAAATGAACACCGTCACGCATCCGCACGCGGACGTTGCTCTCGAGGAGCGCATCGAACGGACCTTGAGGCTCACCGCTGCGGGCTGCTCTCGCGAAACGCGACAAGCCCAGCGCCAGGGCGAGCGCAGAGAAGGCGCGTCGGCTGATAGTCTTGTCACGCAACATCGGCGGCCCTTAAGAAGGCCGCTCATTGTAGGTCAGTGCGTCGGGGGGACACATGCCAGATTCGGTGCACCACACGATACCGTCGCCGCCAACGCCTCCGCAGCGCAGCGTTTCCAGTGGATCTTGGCCCGCAGCCTGGTGGCGCGTGATGGATCTCGGAATCGGTGTCATTCCGTTGCCGGTGTATGCCGTGCTCATCGCCGTGATCGCCTATTTCGTGCTGGCGACGGGGCGCGTGCCATCCGAGATCAACATGGCCGTTGCAGTGCTGGCGGTCGGCGGTTTCACCTGTGCCGAGCTCGGCAAGCGTCTGCCGGGCATCCGTCAGATTGGCGGCGGGGCCATCTTTGCAACGTTCATTCCCTCGGCACTCGTTTATTACGGAATGCTGCCGCGGGCCATCGTGCAATCCGTGGCTGATTTCACGCTCTCGACGAACTTCCTTTATCTCTTCATTGCCGCAATCATAGTCGGCAGCATCCTCGGTATGGACCGCCGCCTGCTGATCGGCGGCTTCGCGAGGATTTTCGTGCCGCTCGCGGCGGGTTCCACCGCGGCTGCCGTCGTCGGAACGCTCACCGGCGCGCTCCTCGGGCTCGGTGTGCGGCACACATTCTTCTTCATTGTCGTGCCCATCATGGCAGGAGGCGTCGGCGAAGGCGCGCTGCCCCTCTCGACCGGATATGCCGAGATCCTGCACCAGCAACAGGGCGTGCTGTTCGGCGAGGTGCTCCCGGTCGTGATGCTTGGCAGCCTCACGGCCATTCTACTGGCCGGGGCGCTCGACATTCTCGGGAAGAAGCGCCCCGGACTCACCGGGAACGGCCATCTGCAACCGGCCAGCGAGATCGGGATTGCAGAAGAACGTCGCCACCGCGGAGACGGGTGTCGATGTGGGCCGCGTTGCGGCGGCGACACTCTTCGCACTCTCCCTTTATCTGCTGGGCCTCGTCGCGAACAGGCTGTGCGGCTTGCCCGCTCCCGTCGCAATGCTGTTCCTGGCCGTTCTCGTAAAGCTGACACGCACGGTGTCCCCGCAAATCGAGATCGGCGCGCGCTTCGTGTTCCGCTACTTTCAGGTCGCAGTCACGTATCCCTTACTGTTCGCCATCGGCGTCGCCATGACGCCATGGGAAACTCTGATGGCAGCATTTGCGCCGCGTCAATTGCTGACAATCGTTGTCACCGTGCTCGCGCTCGTCACTGCGGGCTTCGTAACCGGCAAGTGGGTGGGACTGTATCCGGTGGATGCAGCGATCGTGACGGCCTGTCATTCAGGCCAGGGTGGCACGGGTGATGTCGCCATCCTGACCGCCGCGAATCGCATGTCCCTCATGCCGTTCGCTCAGATTGCGACGCGGATTGGCGGCGCGATCACGGTCACGCTCGCTCTGATCGTGCTCCGGCAGCTCGTCTGAAAATTACGGCCGCTCTTCCTGCTCGGAGATTGCCTGATGCTCCTCGAAGATGAGCCCCGTGGCCGTGCTCTCGAACTGCGTGAGTTGCGGCTCCCCGACCGTCACCGGACGGCGGCGCACGGGATTGAAGTCCCCGGATTGCTTGCGCCAGAGCTCCGCGTAGAGGCCACCCTGACGCAGTAACTGTGCGTGCGAGCCGTCGGCGACGATGACGCCGCGATCGAGGACGATGAGACGGTCCATATCCATCACCGTGCTCAATCGGTGCGCAATGGCGATGACGGTCTTGCCCTTCATGGCCTCGCGCATCGCATGCTGAATCACCTGCTCGCTATGGCTGTCGAGCGCGCTGGTCGCCTCATCGAGCAGCAGGATCGGCGCATTGCGCAGAATGGCGCGTGCGATGGCGATCCGCTGTCGCTGGCCGCCGGAGAGTTTCATACCGCGCTCGCCGACGAGGGTGTCGTAGCCATGCTCGAGCTCGATGATGAACTCGTGCGCGTGGGCGCGGCGCGCGGCGAGCATGACTTCCTCGTCGCTCGGCGCCGGGACGGCCATAGCGGATGTTTTCGCGCAGACTGCGGTGAAACAGGCTCGTGTCCTGAGGAATGAGGCCAATCGCCGCCCGCAAACTCTCCTGCGTGACCTCGCGGATATCCTGGCCATCGATGCGGATCGATCCGGAGGTGACATCGTGCATGCGCAGCAGCAGTCCCATGAGCGTCGTCTTGCCGGCTCCGCTCGGCCCGACGAGGCCGAGTCGCTGACCGGGCGGGATGTGGAGCTCGAATTGCTGGACGACGTTGCGCTGGCCGCGTCCGCCTGCATCGTAGGCGAAGGCGACCTGCTCGAAGTCGATGGCGCCACGCTTGACCCCGAGTACGGGAGCGTCGGGCCGATCCTGGATCGTCGCGGGGACGATGAGTGTGTCGATGCTCTCGCGGGCGGCGCCGAGCTGCTCATAGAACTCGGGAATGCGCTGCCCCAGATTGTATGCGGTCTGCAGCAGCGAGCCCGTCAGAGCGGTGACCATGAGGAAATCGCCGGCGCCGATCGCGCCATGCACCCACGCGTAGAGTGCGCCACCGACGAAGCCGAGCCACATGCTGATGTCCATCAGGTACTGCACGCAGCGCAGTCGCACGACGGAGCGATAAAGCGCCATCCGCCGGTCGCACTCCTCGCCCGTGTACTGTCGCAGCTCGCGGTCCTCGAGCGCCTGGTTGGCAAAGAAGAACACGTTGCGGATGTTCGTGATCACATCGACGATGCGTCCGGTCACCGCGGCGCGCGCCTCGTTGTTGGCGGCAGCGCGCCGAGTGCACTCGCGGCCGATGAGAAGACTCGCTGCGAAATACACGACGATGCTCGCGGACGCGGCCGCGCAGAACAGCGGGCTTGCAATGTAAAAGTAGGCGGCGACGAACACGAAGAACATGCTGCTCGGGACGAAATCGAAGACCATCATGTCGAACAGCATCAGCACCTGATCAGGCAGCAGCACGGAGCGGTGGGCAATCTTGCCGGACAGGGTGCTCTCGAAGTACGCGGGCGAGAGCCGCTGTGCGTACGCGAACACCTCCTCTTTGATGCGAACGAGCATCGGTGAGCGGGTGTTGTAGGAGCAGAACCACATCGCGCCGTCCAAGGCGAAGCGCGCGACCACCAGAGCGACGAAGAGCGTGAAGGGCCCGGAGAGTCGCTGGCTGGCCTCAGCGACCGGGTCGTGCAGTGCGAGAACGGTGTCCGTGATGCGCTTGGTCGAGTAGGCGATCGAAGCGAAGACGGCCCGCCCGAGCACCGGAAACATGAGCAGACCCAGGCAGCCCCAGAAAAATTGTCGGAAGAAGTGAAAGCAGAACGGGAGGAGCCGATCGGGCAGCGTCGGAGTGTTCATCTCACCTTAGGGTACTTAAGACAGTTCGGGCAGGGTACTCGCGACCTCACGTTTTTGGAAACCACGGGATGAATCGACTCGTCGTGCGCTGATACTCGCGGTAGGCATCCCCGCGGCTCTCGAGCGAGTGCTTCTCCGTGAGCGGAATGCCCGTGACGCGCAGCAGGAAGAACAGCATGAGAACCGGGCACGCGAGCGTGATCCAGCCGTGCGGCGAGCTGAGCGCAGCGATGCAGAAACCCCACCACACGAGCGACTCGAAGAAATAGTTCGGATGCCGCGAGTAGCGCCACAAGCCGACGTTCACGACCAAAGCCCGATGGCCCGGGTCACGCTTGAAACGCTGCGCCTGCCAGTCCGCCAGGGCCTCACCCGCCGTCGCGCAAAGCGCGAGCGCGAGCCCCGCGAGCTCGAGCGCGCCGAGCTCGGGTTGCGGATTGATGGCCGCGAGCAGGAAAGGCAGCGAGAAAAGCACTGCGATCAACGCTTGCAGCTCGAAGAAAACGAGAAAGCGTCCAGGGCCGGGCCATTGCTCGCGCAACGTGCGGTAACGCTTGTCCTCCTGGGGATGGTGCCGCCACACCCGCAGCAGGATGTAGAGGCCAAGCCGCAGGCTCCATGCCATCCCCACGGCAGTGAAGGCGAGCTTGCGCGCGGGGTTACCGGCACCGATGAGCGCATAGAGTGGGGCCAGGAATGCGATGCTGAGAGACCAGATGGCATCGAGGAACCCGTAATTACCGATGCGTACGCAGATCGCCCAAACGAGCGCGAACGCGATGAGCGTGACACATGCGCCGACTGCGAGCAGCTCGGTCACTGCTGGCCAGACGCTGCCGAAGCCTGGCGCTGTGGCACCTTCTTGAACTTCTCGATGGCGTAGCCCTGGTCTGCGAGCCGCTTGAGGATGGCATCGTAGGTCGAGTCCGTGAGCGTCTTCGCGCGCGACATGATCCAGCCATAGCGGCGCGATGGATGACCGACGACGACCCACTGATAGTCCGGGTCGAGGTCGAGGATCAGGTACTTTACGGAGATCACCTTGAAGAAGTGCACGCGCCAGAATGCGTTGGTCGTCTCGTCCTCGACGGTGGCGATGGCGTTCACCTGGCGCTCGAGCGGCGCATCGAACGATTTCTTCCGGCACGTGAACCAGTTGTCGATCTTGCCGTCGCTGCGCAGCGCATAACTCTCGATCGAGTCAAGACAGTTTTTCTCCGCGAAATAAGGGATATTCGCGATGACATACCAGTGGCCCATGTACCGGGGCAGGTCGACGTGGGGGACGGTTCGCAGAGGTGGCTTCACGGATGCACATCCAGCGAGAAGGCTCGTGACAAGGAGAACAGCGAAGGAGGCGCGCAGTGGCTGCATGCAGGCAGATTGTCCCGCAAAGCGCGCCGCTGTGCAGCTTGCGATCGAGTCTATAAGATAGAATCCGTCTCCCAGGGGTCCTTGCCATGCCGCATTTTCTAGTCCGCCTGCTTGCGATCGGCGCGGTGCTCGCGCCCGTACTCACAGGGGCCGCTCCAAACTCGAGCGACTACTCCGCGCGCGTGGCGCACGTTCTCAAGCAGACCCCCCTCATCGACGGTCACAACGATCTGCCCTGGGAGGTGCGCACGCGCTTCCAGGGCAAGCTCGATGCGATCGATCTCACTAAGAACACGGCCGCGATCGCCCCACCAGCGGGTGGCGTCGCACTCATGACGGACATTCCGCGCCTGCGAAAGGGCGGCGTCGGCGGCCAGTTCTGGTCGGTCTTCATCCCGGTGGAGGTCCATGGACCCCTGGCTGTGCAGATGACGTTCGAGCAGATCGACCTCGTGCACGCCATGGCCGATCGCTATCCGAGCGACTTCGCCATGGCGTATACCGCCGCGGATGTGCGCCGCGTCCATCGCGCCGGTCGAATCGCCTCGCTCATCGGCATCGAGGGCGGTCACCAGATCAATAACTCCCTGGCGATGCTGCGGCAGATGTATGCCGCGGGCGCGCGCTACATGACCTTGACGCACTCGAGCAACACAGACTGGGCCGATTCCGCGACCGACGCACCCGCACACCATGGACTGACGCCGTTCGGGCGCGAGGTCGTGCGGGAGATGAACCGCATCGGAATGCTGGTCGATCTGAGCCACGTCTCGGCGGAAACCATGCGGGCAGCCCTCGAGACCACCGAGGCGCCCGTGATTTTCTCCCACTCGAGCGCGCGCGCCCTGGTCGATCATCCGCGCGATGTGCCCGACGATATCCTCAAGCTCGTGGCACGCAACGGCGGCGTCGTCATGGTCAACTTCAATCCGGGCTATGTGTCCGAGGCGCGAAACCGCTGGGAAGCGGACCTGGCCGCAGAGCAGGCCCGGTACAGCAGTCCACCCTTCGGCGGTCTCTACATCGGTCAGCCCGACCGCGCCCGAGCCGCGCTCGATGCCTGGAAGGCTGCGCATCCCGCGCCCCGCGTCACGATATCGAACGTGGCCGATCATATTGATCACATTCGCCAGGTTGCCGGGGTCGACAACGTCGGCATCGGCTCGGACTTCGACGGTGTCGAGTCGACTCCCGAGGGACTCGGCAGCGTCGACAAGTACCCGGATCTGCTGATCGAGCTGATGCGTCGCGGATGGCGCGACGAGGACGTGGCGAAAGTCGCGGGCGAGAACGTGCTACGCGCGCTCGCCGGGGCCGAAGCCACCGCGGCTCGACTGCATTCTACGCGCGGCCCCTCGCAGGCCACGATCGCCGAATTGGACCACGTGAGTCCCTAAGGGAGAAAGCCGACATGAAACACCTGATTCTGACCGGGTTGATCCTGAGCGCAGTGCTGACCACGAGCCTGTGCGCCGCGGACCCGCCGGTGCGCGACGTTCCGGCCTGGTCATCATCCCAATCTTGCGGCCGCGCAGCGTCTGTCGCATCAGGCGTGGGAGCGGATCACAGCCGCCCAGGCCGCCAACGAATGGGATCTCGGCGGTCATGCCCAGAAGGCGAAGGAGCTGCTCGATCAGGTGAACATCGAGCTCAAGATGGCGGCCGAGGCCGCGAACCATCGCTGATCCTCGCCGTCGTGCGCGAGGCCGTTTTCGTCACGTGCGCCGTCACGGGCTCCGGTGACTCGGTCGGTAAGAACCCGCACGTTCCGGTCACGCCGCAGCAGATTGCCGCTGCCGCGCTCGAGGCGCATGCCGCGGGCGCGGCGATCGCGCACCTGCACGTACGGGATCCGGCCTCGGGCAAAGCAAGCCGCGATGGGCGCCTGTTCCGTGAGGTGTACGAGCGCATCCGCTCGGTCAACACCGAAGTCATCCTGAACCTGACCGGCGGCATGGGCGGTGATCTCATGGTCGGCCCAAGCCATGCGCCACTTGAGTTCGGTCCCGGCACGGATTTCGTCGGCCCCGATGAGCGCATGGCGCACATTCTCGAGCTGCGGCCTGATATCGGCAGTCTCGATTGCGGCTCCCTGAACTTCGATGAGGCACTCTACGGCACGACGCCAAGCTATCTGCGCCTGATGGCGCGCGAATATCGGCGCCATGGCATTCGCCCGGAGATCGAGGTCTTCGAGCTCGGGCACATCGAGCTCGCGAAGCAACTCCTGCGCGAAGGCCTGATCGAGGAGCCCGCCCTCTTTCAACTGTGCCTCGGCATTCGCTATGGAGCTCCGGCGACCCCGCAGGCCATGCAGGCCATGCGCGATGCTCTGCCGCGCGGTGTGCATTGGTCGGCCTTCGGCGTCGGGCGCATGCAGATGCCGATGGTCGCGCAATCGGTGCTTCTGGGTGGCAACGTGCGGGTCGGACTCGAGGACAATCTTTACCTCGACAAGGGTGTCCTTGCGACGAACGGCGCACTCGTCGAGCGCGCATGCCGTATCGTCGAGTCACTCGGAGTGCGCGTCCTGTCGTCCAGGCAGACGCGCGAGCATCTGGCGCTCAGCTGATCAAACGAATTCGATTCGTCCGTTACTGTCGCCGAAGCGCCCCCGACCAGCACCTGCGGCACGTCGTAATCCAGATACTGGTTGGAGTTGCCCATGTTCGATCCGGTCCAGCAGCAGCTTCACCGTCTCGAGATTGCCCTCGCGCGCCGCGAACATGAGCGGTGTCAGCAGTGCTCCCGTCTGCCTGGGGCGCATCGACCTGCGACTTTGAGGCAATGAGCCGCGCCAGCACTTCACTGGGCTCGCCGCGCATGACCGCGTCGGCGATGGGACTACTCGCCGGAGCGGCGGCATGAAAGCCGTACGCGACCACGAGCAGGAGCGCGGGCCCCGGTTGCGGGTCTTCCGGTTACAATTCCCGACTCTGAGGTCAAAGCACCGATGCCGCCCATTCAAACTCGGAGGTTCATGGTCACTCTGTGTCTCGCCCTGCTCGCCGGGGCCGCCGAGGCACAGGCGCCTGAGACGCCGGATGCAACGCTTACGCTCTCAGGCGGGCTCGTCGGCGCTGGAATCGGCTTCAGCTGGGGTCGCGGGACATTGAGCTACCAGGGGCAGGAGGTGGCATTCTGCGTCCGCGGCTTCGCGCTCGGTGAGATTGGCGCGGCGAACGTCAAGGCCGAGGGCAAGGTCTTCAATCTCAAGTCCCTGGATGATTTCGCGGGGGACTACCTCGCCATTTCAGCGGGCGCCGCGATCGCGCGCGGGGGATCCTCGGCTCTCCTCAAGAACAAGCACGAGGTCACCATTGAGCTCACGTCTCAAACCAAAGGCTTGAGACTCGATTTCTCAGCCAATGGTCTGCGCATATCGCTGGCGCACGAGAAAGGCTGCCCGGACAAAAGTTGAGAGCTACGGCGGATTTCGCGGCGTAAACGAGAACTTCTGTCCACCGACCGTCGCCGCATACATGAGTCCACCTTTCGCGACGGTGAAGACGGCCATGCCTTTCTGATACGCGCCCACCGTGGTCGCGTTGCGGTCCGCACCACTGGCATTCGCCTGCGCGCCGTTCGTGCCCGCGCTGACACCCGCCCCCGCAGTGATCGCCACCGCGCTCAGGCCGGCCTCGAACTCGAAGCTTCCTGACTCGAATTCATCGAGGGCACGCTTGTCCTCAAAGAAGATGATTTCGCTGAACACCTTGCCTCCGGCCTGAAAGCCGACGGATAGGCCGCCCACGGTGGTGTCGCCGACCCAGCGGCCATGCACGTAGACGCGCCCCTTGCCGCCCGTCCCACCGACGATGAATCCACCTTCGCCGATGTTGGGGAAGAGCGCATACGCGTAGCTGTCATGGAAAAAATGCGCACTCTCGCCGGCCTGCTTGAACGTCTCGATCGTGTCCGAGTAGTTGTCGGCATGGGCCACTGAGCCCACGACCAGTGCAAGAAAGCTCGAAGCAAAAAGAAGCACAGGACGCATGAGTCACCTCCGCACAAGAAACGGGGAGCTTTTGGGATCGTTCCACGCCGGCGTGGCGGCCGGGGCGGTTGCGGCGCACAACCGCCGCGATTCCGAGCGCGCACACGAAGAGCACGGCCGGACAAATGGCGAGCAACGCATAGACGCGAACGATCGGCAGATCGCTCGAGAGAACCGCGCCGCCGATCAAGGGGCCGAGCACGGCGCCGAATTTCCCAACCGAAATGGCCCAGCCACCACCGCTTGCGCGGATGGCGCTGGGATAGAAGACGCTCGCAATCGAGTGCACGCCGAAATGCTCGCCGCTGATGAGTACGTTGGCAAGGATCGCGAAGGGCAGGAACGCCCCGACCGGGACCAAGCCTAACCCGAGCACCAGCAGCAGCGGCACCGCGAGTGCGGGGTAGACGGCCACCGATCGGGGGCCGCGTCGGTCCGTGAAGCGCATGAGCGCGAGGCCCGCACCCGCCCCGAGCAGGCTCGCCGCCGAGGTGGCGAGCGCCGAGGTCTGACGTGGGAAGTGCAGCGCCTCGAGGATGCTCGGACCCCAGGATGATGAGAAGTAGATGGCGAGCGAGCTTGCGAAATAGCCCGCCCAGAGCAGTGGGGTGATGAGCCGCAGGTTGCCGGCAAAGAGCTGTCCCACCGTGAAATGGGTCGCGCTCGGGGCTTCATCCGCGAGCACGAACTCATCGCTTGGCGAGACATCGAGCCTCGGGTCGATCCGCTTGAGAAGCCGCGCCACGCGATCGGGCCGGTTGCGCTTCACGACCAGGAATCGAATCGACTCCGGAAGGCCGACGCACAGAGCGAGCGCCGCACACAGCGTCGCAAGTCCACCGGCCAGATAGACGCCCTGCCATCCGTGGTGAGGCGCGATCCAGTTCGTGATCGGACCCGCGCCGGCGCTGCCGACGCTGTAGCCCATCATGATGACGGTCACGATGGTCGAGCGCATCCGGCGGGGTACGAATTCGACATTGAGGGCCCAGGCGAGGGGCAAGAGACCGCCCAGGGCAAGCCCATCGAGGAACCGCAGCACGAGCAGAGCCGGATAGGTGCCTGCAAATGAAGTGGCCGTCGTGAGAAGCCCGAAGGAGACCCCGGCGATGATGATGGTCGTACGCCGGCCGATGCGATCCCCGACGTAGGAGAACAGAAACCCGCCGAGCAGCATCCCGAACACGCCAACGGAGATCAGGTGACCGAGCGTGCTTGCCGAGAACCCGAGCTCATCGCGCATGTACGGGCCGGTGAACCCGATCAGCATCATGTCGAAGCCATCGAAGGCCGTGATGAGCCACGACAGGGCGATCACCCGGTAGTTGAAGACTCCGAGTGGGCGCTCTTCGAGCAGACCGGAGACATCGAAGGTTCGCGACATTCTCGGGCGCCAGTATCGTATATTGCGGCTCCGATGCAACGTATGCGCCCTGCGATCATCCTCACGCTCCTCGCCCTCGCTCTGGCGCCGTGCGTGATCGCGCAGACGATGCCGCCCGAGATCCCATTCGAGTCGGTGCCTGACTTTCTGCAGCTGCCGGCGGATCTGTACTTCGGAGAGGTCGCCGGCATCGCCGTCAACTCCAAGCACCATATCTTCGTGCTTTCGCGCGGCAATACGACCGGTCCCGCCTACGGCGCAGCCGCTGCGCAGCTGCTGGAGTTCGATGCGAGCGGTAAGTTCGTGCGCGAGATCGGTCACAACCTGTACGCGTGGTCGTACGCGCACACGGTACGAGTCGATGCCGAGGACAACATCTGGGTCGCCGACAAGGGCTCCGACGTGGTGGTGCGCTTCGATCCCCGCGGGACGCGTCGCCATGGTTTTCGGTCGCAAGGCGGAGGCTTCGGATGAGAACGCGCATCCGCTCGAGCATCCCAATCCGCCGCGACCGCCCGTCGATGGCCTGTTTCGCCAGGTCACGGACATGGCACGAGACTCCGCAGGCAACATTTATATCAGTGACGGCTATATCAACTCGCGCGTCGCGAAATACGATCGCGACGGCAACTGGCTGAAATCGTGGGGCGAGCCTGGCTCGGCGCCGGGGCAGTTCAACAACCTGCATCCATGGTCGTCGACGCCCAGGACCGCATCTACATCGCCGATCGGGGTAACGCTCGCATCCAGGTGTTCGACGGCGACGGCAAGCTGCTCTCGATTCTCACGATCGATGTGCCCGCACCTGCGGACGCGCCGGTCGCGATCGGAAACCGGCCGGCCGAGACGGGGCCCGCGAGCTCGGGCACGCTGCAGCCCGGCTCACCCTGGGCGCATGTGCATCACACCCGGGCCGACGCAATATCTTGTACGTAGCCGATGCGTTTCCCGGTCGCATCTACAAGCTGACGCTCGACGGGCAAGTCCTGGGCTGGCTCGGCGGATCGGGCAAGGTGCTGAAGAAATTCGGTTGGATCCACGGCCTCGCCTGCCCGGCCGAGAATGAGCTCTACGTCGCCGAGCTGCTCAACTGGCGCGCGCAGAAACTCATCCTTCATCCAAGGTGATCTCATGAGCGAGACGCAGAAGACCTCAAAGATGCCCGAATGGGTCCGCGATCATCTGACACGCTATCTCGCGACGGACGGCCGGGACGGCTATCTGTGGGATGCGGGTGCGCGCGGCGGCGAGGGCATGGTCCCGACTCTGCTGCTCACGACCACGGGCTGCAGGTCCGGGAAGAGCCTGACGCTGCCACTCATTTTCGGCCACTTCGGAGCGAACTACGTGGTCGTCGCCTCCAAGGGAGGAGCGCCCGCGCACCCGGCGTGGTATTTGAACCTGCAGGCTCACCCGCAGGTCACGGTGCAGGTGAAAGCCGACAAGTTCACCGCACGAGCACGCACGGCCGAAGGACCGGAGCGCGCGGATCTGTGGCGCAAGATGGTTGAGATCTACGCTCCGTACGAGAAGTACCAGGTCAAGACGCCCCGGCAGATTCCGGTGGTCGTCCTGACCCCGCTCTAGAGATCTGCGACCGCGGGGATGATCTCGCGGCCAAAGATCTCGAGACGGCGTGATCCGCTCCACATTCGGCATGTTGAAAATCGCGTGCTGCACGCCCGCTGCGGCGAGCGCGCGGCATTGCGCAATCACATCGGCCGGAGTCATCTTCCCTGGCCGCGAGCTCGACGGTGCCAAGACAGGTCTTCTCGATCGAGGCGTAGTCTCTGCCGAGCGTCCTGCAATGCTCCTTGCAGAATCGCCAGCTTGGCGCTGACCATCTCGGCGATTACCGATACAGATTGCAGGCGTCCGCATATTGCGCGACCAGCCGCAGAGTCTTCTTCTCGCCGCCGCCCGCGATGAGAATCGGCGGGTGGGGACGCGACAGCGGCTGCGGGCCGCACAGCGTCTCCTCGAGATGGTTGTGCTTGCCGTGATAGGGGCCGTCATTCGCGGACCACATCTGCTTTGCGATCTGCAGCGCCTCCTCGAGCAGCTCGAAGCGCACGCCGAGCGGCGGAAAGGGCACGCCCAGCCCCTTCGACTCCTGCTCGTTCCAGGCCGCGCCGATGGCGAAGTAGGCTGCGCCCACCGCTGAGAGCACATCCAGCGTCGTCACCGTCTTCACGAGAATGCCGGGATAGCGGTAGATGACGCCGGTCGCCATCGTGCCGAGCTTCACTCGGCGCGTGTGCGCCGCCAGGTAGCCGAGGGTCGGTATAGCCCTCGAGCATGTCGTTTTCCGCCGGGCCGACCATGCTGATCTGAAAGAAATGATCCATCACCCACAGGCTGTAGAAGCCGGCGTCATCAGCAGCCCGCGCGATCTCGGCGAGCTTGGCTGCAATGGTCGAAGCGCCGCCCGGCCAAGTGAAGTTGGGGATCTGCAAGCCGATTTTCATACGTTGACCTGTTTGGCGATGAACGCCCTGACCATGGCGCGGGCGCGATCCGTCTGCGGGCCGGGCTTCGCGACCCACTCGTGCTCACAGCCGGCAAATACCTCGTAGTCGCACTTCCCGCCTGCGGCTTGATAAGTGCGGGCAAACCTGGCCTGGATGCTCGGCAGCATGTTGTCATCGAGCGCGCCCTGCATGATCAGCAGGGGAACGAGTGAAACAGGCTCGTGACGCTCGAGGATCTGCTGCGGATTGGCTTCGAAGATGCTGTTCCAGGGTTGAAAGAACGTCTGGTGGTTGTGGACCATGTCCGTGCGCTTCAGCCGCTCTGCATTCTGAAAGCGCGCGTACGGATCGCTGATCGGTGAGCGCATCGCGACGTACGATACCGTGGCATCGAGCCGCGGCGCGGCGGCAAGCGCGATCGAGCCGTAGCGCGGGTCGTGCGGCCTCATGGCGATGAGCTCTGCGACATGTCCTCCGCTTGAGCTGCCATAGATACCCATTCTGGACGGATCGCCGCCCCATGCGGGCGCCTTCCATTTCAGCCAGCGCACCCCGTAATGAGCGTCTTCGACGCATGCGGGATAGGGCACTTCGGGTGCGTGCGTCAAATCGATCGCAACCACGAGAACCCCGCTCGCAGCCAATGCACGATCCATCGGCTCCTCTGCGTGCCGGTCTTTCGTGTTCCACGCACCACCGTGCAGATCGAGGACGCTCGGGAAAGGGCCAGCACCCTTCGGACGATAGATGCGAGCGAGCAGCATTCGGCCAGCACGATTGCGTCGCACCTCGAGCTCGGTCACCTCGAGATCGAAGCTCGCGCTCGGATTGTAGTGCAGGCCCACGTCGGCACCTGGCGTCGGGCGAGGCCTGAGATCGGCTGCGCGAGCTGTGAGACCTGCCGCTCCGATCGCGGTGAGTCCTTTGAGAAGCTGGCGCCGGCCTTGATGGAAGGTGCTCATGCCCTGCTCCTTCAAAAATAAGTCAGCGATTCGACTCCCTTGCCCGCTGCAAACGTGCGCATCACGCTCGCCGTCTCGAGATCGATTTGCGTGACGGTTCCCTCGCCATGATTGCCGACGAGCGCCGTCCTGCCGTCGGGTGCGAATGCAATGCCCATGAGCGCGGTTCCGGCAGACTGCACGACATGCTGCGGCGCATGCAGATCCGCCGCGTTGAAGATGTTGACCTGTCCGGTGGCGGTGCAGGTCAACACGCGATGACCGTCCGGACTGTAGAAGATCTTGTAGATGCCCTTCTCGGCTCCCTGCACCGGGATCTTGTCGACCTCCGTGTCCGTGCTCGTCGCGATGACGTGCAGGTACGGCTGGGTAAGATCGGCGACGAGCACGTAGCGCCCATCGGGCGAAGCGATGATGCCTTCGGACCCATTCGGCATCGGCACCCGGCCGATGAGCTTGCGCGATCGCACGTCCACGACGCTCACGAACAGACGGTCATTCTTGTTCGCGACGTACAGTTTGCGGGCATTCGGCAGCAGCGCAAGCCGGTGGCCGGTTCCTTCAACGTCGATCGCAGCCTCGATGCGGCGCTTTTTGGGATCGATGATCAGAACCTTGCGGCTGAGGTCGCACGCCACGTAAAGCCTGCCCGCCGCATCGACCTGGATGCCGTGCGGGGCTTGATAAGGAGACACATCGATGGTGCCGACCAGCTTGCGGGATGACAGATCGACGATCGCGATCGTGTGGCCCGGATGTGGATTGCGGCCGTAGACGCCATCGCCATAGATCGTGACGTATGCGGTCTTGTGATCGGGCGAGATGGCAAGCTCATGTGGCCGGATGGTGAGATCGGGCCCCGGGATGAGGCTTGCGAGCTCCTGATCGGTGGCGGGATCGAAGAAACGGACCTCCCCGCCCATCTTGTCCACCATGATGAGTCCGTTCTTTCCGGTCGGACTGTTGAGATCCGCTGCCATGCCGAGGTGCGGGCTCGAGACACAAGCCGAGCCGAACAGAATCGCCGCAGAGACATCCAGCACAGCACGCTTCATGAGGTGGCTCCCGTATTCGCCGCATCCTGCGTGCGTATCATGCGCTCGATGACGTGGCGCGCGCGAACGCCACCCGCATCGATGCTGAAGGCTTTGAGCTTCAGGTGCGGATTGGCGAGGATCGAGCGCTGCTGCGCCTCGAGCACGGCGACATCCTCGCGAAACACGGCCCCCTGCTGGTGCTTGAGCCGTGCCGTGAAGCCCACGTCGTTGATGTCGAAGTTGCGCGCCATTCCCCAGAAGTAATGACAGCTCGTATCGCTTTCGGGTGCGAGCGCATCGATCACGAAACCCCGCACGCCATCGTCATGCTTCTCGAGCGTCGCGCGTGCGGCAATCGGTGCGACTCCGACATCGATGATCACGGATGAGGGAGCGAGGAAATGGCAAATCTGCCAGCGATCCACCGGCCCCTCCTGTTTGAGTGCATTGCGCCAGAAGGGCGGGGCATCGATTGCGGGCATCCAGCGTGTCACGGTGACGTGGTTGCCGTCCGTTTGGGTGTGGATGGGCGCCTCGAGTATCTCCGGCTGACCGATCGAGCCCTGATGCGTGTAGGTCTCGTGCGTCAGATCCATCAGGTTGTCGATCACCAGGCGGTAATCGCACTGGATACGGTAGTAGTCGCCATCGAACGTCCAGTCCGGATGCGAGCAGGGCCAGAAGTCCGGAATCAGCTTGGCGTCCGCCTGCTCGGCATCCCCGATCCAGACCCACACGAACCGATGGCGCTCGACGACGGGATAGGCCTTCACGCAGATGCTCTTGTGTACCCGCTCGCTCGTGACGGGCATCTCGAGGGCGCGCCCCTCGCTGTCGATCAAGAGGCCATGGTAGCGGCACCGGATGTTGTCGCCTTCCTTGATGCCCAGCGAAAGCGGCAGAAGGCGGTGCGGACACGCATCATGCAGGGCGACCACCCTGCGATCGAAACGCCGGTAGAGCAGCATGCCCTCGCCGCAGATCGTGCGCGCAAGGGGCTGCCGATCGATCTCATGATCCCAGCTGGCGACGTACCATTGATTGCGCACGAACATGAATCACCTCACCCAGGGTGATGGCATGCGGTAGGGCAGCACGCTGAAAATCGCCTCGACCCGGTAGATCCGGCCGTTTCGGATCTTGAACGCCTCGATCAAACCGAGCGAGTTCGGCGACGCAAACGGCGACTCGCGCTCCTTGCCGTCGGTGGTGCGGTAGCGCATCCAGTGCGCGCCGTGATCGATGAAACCGGTCGCGACGACGATGCCCCGCTCCACATCCACGAGCTCGAAGCGTCGCGCACGCACTTCATCGTCGAAGCGATACAGTCCGAGCTTGAACTGCGCCTCACAACCCCGGGCGATGGCGGAATTGCCGAACCCGCCTCGGGTCGTCGAGATGCCGTTCTCGGTGCGCTCGCAGCCAGGATCGAAGTGCGTCCGGATCGTGCCGTCATTCTGCTGCAGGGTGCTGAAATAGCCATTGGCCAAATCGATGAGCTGCGCGCGGGACGCACGTTCTGCTGGTGGAATCGTCTGCTCGAATGCCGGATCGTGCAGGTAGCGATCCGGATCGCCAAAGGGACCAGCCTCTCCCTTGCCGTGAATGACGGCCTCGGCCTCGGCGATGTGCCGATTGAGAACACGAAGTCGCACGGCGAAGTAGGCAGGCTGTCCGTGCTCGAGAATGACGCCGAACCAGGCGACGTTGCCGGTCGAAGGGTCCGTCACGTGCAGAGCGCTCGCAGACTTTCCCGTCACAGAGGCCCACTGCCCCTCTCCTAGCATCATCGACACGCTGTTCTCGGTGTAGCGAACACTCGTGCTCCAGGGCAGCCGGTAGGGATCGTGGGCCACGAGGGCATTCATGTAGTCATCGGCCATCCCCGTGAGGCACGCACGATCGCATTGCGAGCTGGCGGCCGTTTCCATCTCCTGACGCGGCGGGGATGCTTCGGGTGGGGCTGTCCAGGGTGAGGCCATGAAATACGGAACGTAGGTAAAAACGGCCTCGACGCGATAGATCAGTCCGTCCCGGATCTTGAATGCCTCCATCAAGGACAAGGAGTTGGGCCACTTGAGCGGAGTTTGACGTTCCGCGCCATCGCCGAGCGCATAGCGATCGAAGCTCAGGTCGTGATCGAAGAAGCCGGTGGCCACGACGACCCCGCGCTCCTCGTCGATGATGGGAAAGCGTCTGTCACGGACTCGCTTGTTGAGACGGTAGATGCCGAGGCGGAACTGGGGCTCGCAGCCTTTGGCCATCGCGGCCGCTCCGAAGCTTCCACTCGTCGTGCTGATACCGTTTTCGGTGCGCTGACAGTCCGGATCGAACTGCGTCAGCAGCTCGCCGTCGTTGCGTGCCACCGTACTGAAATAGCCGTACACCACATCACGCAGCCGCTCGCGTGCTCGCTGCTGAGGTGCCGGCAGGACCTCGGCGAAAGCGGGATCGTGCACGAGCTTCTGCGGGTCTCCGAATGGAGCCGGAAGATCCGGCTTGCGCTGGATGACGGACTCGATCTCGGTGATGGCGCGCTCGCGGATCCTGAGGCGGACGGCATAGTAGGCGGGGACGCCGTACTCCTTCACGGTTCCGAACCATGCTACGTTTCCCGTCTCCGTATCGGCAGCTGTGAGCGCGCTGGAGGATGCTTCGCTGATCGTCGCCCAGAGCCCTTCCGTTCCGAGCGGCAGGAGGACATCGTTCTCGGTGAATCGCGCGGCAGGCGCAAACGGTGCCCGGCTCCGGTCGTGGTGCACGAGTGCATCGATGTAAAGGGAGGCGATGTGAAGCAGACAGGCGCGATCGCAGTCATGCGGCACGAGTGCGGTAGGCTCCCCCGGGGCTTGCGCCCGAGGGGCACCCCACAACCCGCACGCGATGAGGGCGAAAGCGACGGACAGGCTGAGTGTCTGCTTCTTCATAGGAGTCTCGATTGGCGAGCTTCGACTATCCTAATCCGCACATCGTCGAGCTGAGCGTCCAACCCGAGGACATCGACGCATACGGGCACGTGAACAACTCCGTATACCTCAAATGGTTCGACAATGTCGCCTGGTCTCACTCGGCGGCCCTGGGCGTTCCGATCTCCGAGTGCACCCGCCTGAGGCGGGGCATGGCGGCACATCGGGCGGAGATCGACTACGTGCGTGCCGCAACGCTCGGCGATCGCGTCCAGGCGGCCACGTGGATCATGGGCAGCGATCATCGCCTGCGCGTCGAACGGCGTTTTCAGGTGCTGCGCGCATCGGACGGTACGACCCTCGCCCGTGCCCGCACGGAATACGTCTGCATCCATCTCGACTCGGGACGCGCGGTACGGATGCCGGAGGTGTTCTCTCAGGCTTACAGGGTCACGACGGAGGTCAGCGCTTGAGGACTCGCCTAGTGGGTTTGGTGGCACTGACGGTGGTCCTGGCGAGCGCCGCTCAATCCCTCGCGCGCGCAAGCGACGATGCCTACCTTCGCAGCTGCTCGAACTGTCATGGCGCCGAGCTGCGCGGCGGTGAGACCGGGCCCGCCCTCATCGGCAGCGAATTTCAGAGGCGCTGGGGCAGCCAGGACTCCGCGGAGCTCGAGCAGTTCGTTCGTCGCACCATGCCGCCGACGAATCCGGGATCATTGAGTCCCGCCGATTACACGGCGGCGATCACGCACATCCGCCGCGCGAATGGCTGGCTCTCGGCAGACTCAGGCGGAACGGCCGCGCGCGCCGCCGCGCTCGGCCGCACCGAATGGCTGCAGAATCGCGGCGATCTCGCGAGCAGCAGCTACTCGCCGCTCGATCAGATCAACCGCGACAATGTCGCGAGGTTGCGCGTGCTCTGGCGCTGGAAGTCCGACAACTTCGGACCAACCCCTGAATTTTATTTCCGAGCGACTCCGCTCATGGCGGATGGAATCCTCTACACGAGTGCGGGCGTGCGGCGGGACGTGGTCGCGATCGACGGCGCGACAGGAGAGACGCTGTGGTTGTACCGCCCAGATGAGGGTGAACGGGGTGCGCTCGCTCCGCGCAGAAACTCCGGTCGCGGCGTCGCGTTCTGGCGCAGCGGCTCGGCCGAGGAGCCGAGCCGAATTCTCAGCGTGACGCCGGGCTTTCAGCTCATCGCCCTCGATGCAAAGAGCGGGCGCCCGATCGCCTCCTTCGGCCATGAGGGGCTCGTTGATCTCAGGGAGGGTCTGCCGCGCGTTGAGGAACTGCCGAAAACGCGACCAGGCTCGAGCTCGCCTCCGGTGATCGTGGACGATGTGGTCATCGTGGGAGCCGCCTTCGCGGCCGGTGCTGCCCCGGCCTCGCGCAATGCCATTCCCGGTTTCATCCGCGGCTATGACGTGCACTCCGGTGCATTGAAGTGGACTTTCCATACCATTCCTCAGGCCGGAGAGCTCGGAGCGGACAGCTGGCGCGAGGAGAGCTGGCGATACAGCGGCAACGCAGGATCCTGGGCGCCATTCTCGGCGGATGCGGCGCGGGGCCTGGTGTACATACCGATCGCGCCAGCGACCTCGGATTTCTACGGCGGTCAGCGCAAGGGCGACAACCTGTTCGCCGACTCACTGGTCTGCCTCGATGCCCGCACGGGAAAGCGGATCTGGCACTACCAGATCGTGCATCACGACCTGTGGGATTACGACCTGCCGGCGCCCCCGGTGCTCGCCGACATCACCGTCGCTGGGCGCAAAGTTGCAGCCGTAGTGCAGGTGACGAAGATGGGCTATGCGTTCGTCTTCGATCGCGTGACAGGTAAGCCGGTCTGGCCGATCAGGGAAGTACGGGTCCCGCAGAGCGATGTCCCGGGTGAGAAGAGCTCACCCACGCAGCCGATCCCCACTAAGCCCGCTGCCTTCGAGCCGCAGGGCTTGAGGACCGAGGACATCATCGATTTCACCCCGGACATCAAGCGTCAGGCGCTCGAGATCGTGAGCCACTATCGTTTCGGGCCGCCTTATCTGCCGCCGTCGATCGTGCACGAAAACGGAAATCTTGGAACGCTGCTGCGACCATCCCTGTCCGGCGGTGCGAACTGGCAGGGCGCCGCCGTCGATCCGCAGTCCGGCATTCTTTACGTGAGCTCGATCTCCTCGACGAGTCCGATCGGACTGCGTCAGGATCCCAAGCTCTCGGAGCTCGCCTACATCGGCGCTTACGGTGAGGGCTTTCCGAAGGGCTCGTTGGGTGGCCCCTATGGGCTTCCGCTCATCAAGCCGCCGTGGGGTCGCATCACAGCGATCGACTTGAATTCCGGCGAGCATGTCTGGATGGTTCCCAACAGCGATACGCCTGCGTGGGCGCGGGATAACCCTGCGCTCAAGGACGTGGCGATCCCGCGCACCGGATCGTTCGATCAAGTGGGCTTGCTCATCACGAAGAGTCTGCTCTTCGCCGGTGAGGGCAGCGGTCTTTATCGCGCGGGGGGCGGTGGAGACAAGCTCTACGCCTACGATAAGGCAACCGGGCGGATGATCTTCAAATTCACGCTCCCTGCGAATCAATCGGGCGTGCCGATGACGTACGAGACGGAGGGGCACCAGTACATCGTCGTTGCCGTCGGGGCGAAGGATTCGCCCGGTGAGCTCGTTGCGCTCGGGGTGCCCTGAAAGTTTGAGCTGAAAATAAAGCCGCGGGCGTGGCACCTGGGGGAGAGGCGCCACGCCCGCGGGGGTTGAGGCCGTTTGAATCTCAGTTCGTGACCTCCTGTGCGGTGACGCGCAGGCTCGCCGTCATGGTGCCCGGAGCGGCCATCCGCTGCTCGAGCTTCGCCATCCGTGCCGCGAACTCCGCATTCGTCGTCTTCATCTCTGAGACGCGCGCCTGCAGTTCCGCGATCTGTGCATCCTTCTGCTTGAGCTGCTTGCTGAGCTCCTGGATGGCCGCGAGGCTCACGCCGGCGGCATCCGCCAGATTGATGTGCGTGTCGTCATCGCCATTCAGGCCGAACGCAGCATGGAAGTCCTGCGCCATCGGGCCCATGTGACGATGACTCGCATCGCCCTTGAACGTCCAGGAGGTGATCGGCAGCTCCGTGACGAGCTCGAGAACATTCGAGCCGCTGATCGGAGCAAACGCCGTCTTCGCGTTGCGATCGCTCACCGTGACGAAGGAGGTCGCACCGACCTTACCGGCAAAGTAACCGGCATAGCCCGACGCGCTCGAACCGTAGACGCCGATGCCGGTGCCCGAGTCCTCGCCGATCACGCCGAACTGGTTGTGGCTCTGACCCCAGATGCCATAGCTGTTGTCGCTGCTGGCATAGATCCCAAGGCCGCTCACGCTGTGCGCATTGATCGCGCGCCCGTAATAGCTGTTGGCGGAGACGCCGAAGCTATTGTTGCTGTACGCGTAGACGCCCGAGCCGTAGGTGGTGTAGGCGTAGACTCCATCACCGTTGTAGCTGAAGCCGTACAGGCCGTTGCCCGAGCTGCTTGACCCCTCGACGCCCTCTCCCGCGCCAAAACCATAGAGACCGATTCCGCTCGATGCTGAGGCGTAGCCATAGACACCGAAGTCGCCGCCGGACCCGTAGAGGCCGATGTAGCCGCCATTGCCTTGCACGCCGATGCCGACGCCGTTGGTGACGGTGTTGCTGCCGACGATGGCTGCCGAGTTGCTGTTGCTCTTCGTGATCTGACCGACGATCGCATTGCCCGAGCCGCTCGTGGATGCCGAAAGACCGGGCTGCGAGCTTGCGGAATCCGTCACCTGGAAGATACCACCCGAACTACCGGTTCCGGTGTTGACGCCCTTGACGCCGGCGCTGTTGCCGTTCGTCTGCCCGTAGACGGCACTGCTGCCGCTGCCGGAGTTCGTGATCGTCGAGGAGAGGCCACGGCCCGTGCCCGTCTCGTTGATCGATACGGCAGTCGCGCTGCCGCTGGCCGTGATGACCACGGGAGGATTGAGGTTCGTGCCAGAGGACTGCGCGACGCCCGAGAGCAGGCGGCCGAAGCCGGACTCCGAGGCCGCAGCCTCTTCCTCGACGGCAGGCAGCACGGTCTGCGGGGTACGCAGCTTGCCGAGATCGCTCGGTACCGGTGCCTTCATGGCGTTGGCGTCGGCGGGAAGGACGGGTTCTTCACTGAAAGCTGCCGAAGCCGCGACGAGCGCTGAAACGGCGAGCGCGATGGCAGATAGATGATGCTTCTTCATGGGTAATTGACTCCTGAGTGAATTTGGATTTGGGTTGTTCCCACTCAGGAATACGTGACGCCATCGCGGTAAACGCCACGCTTTGACAAATGGTCAAGGCGACGAGTGCCGCATCAATGCGGCGGTCAAATACGCAAAGCGCGGGCGCAAAGCGCCACGCGCCTGCGTCTTTTCTTCAAAGTTTGATCCAGTGCCACTCCTCGCTATACGGAAGCCGTGACATCTGCAGCGACGGTCCGTCCGGCTCGACGGCGAACACGTCCGAGAAGTTCGCGCCCGTACCGGTCTCGGGATCGAAAAGGCCCGGCTCGACCGAGAAGCACATCCCCGTATCGAGGACGGTGTGATCGCCGAGCGCCAGATACGGCGGCTGGTGGCCCTCCATGCCCTGACCGTGCGCCGGACGGTGATAGATGTACTTCTGCATGCCTTCTGCGACCTGATGCTTGTGGATCGCGTACGCGACATCTGCGCACTCAGTGCCCTTGCGCGAGAGGTCCTTCTGCATCTGGCAGCAATCGCGAACGACCGTCCACAGCTTCTCCATGTGCGGTGTGCGAGGCGCAATCATGTAAGGACGATAGAGCTCGCCCCCGCAACCGCCGATTTGCACCATGCCTTCGACCTGCAAGGCCTTGCCGCGCTCGATCTTGCTGTACAGGAATTGATTCGGATGTGGGTAACCGGTGGTCTGGCCGACGCGGCACTCGATGTCCACGACGATGCCCACGGCACTGTGTGGACGCCCGTCGTGCTTGATGTCGGCGAGGATGAGATCGGTGCCGAATTTCGTCGCCGCATTGCCGACCTCGAAGTCCGTAAGATCGGTGCCGTGCGTCAGGATGAGATCGCGTGCAAAGGCATGGATACGATCGAAATAGGCGTAGGCGCGCCGGGACAGTGCCAGCTCCTGCGGTGTCTTTCGCTCTCGAAAGTAAAGACAATCCTCCGCCACTGAAGCCATCGGGCGGCCCAGCACATCGGCGACGGTCTTTTGTGCAGAGGGGACGAGCTCTTTGTCGGCGGCCAGTTTCTTGCCCGTGAAGCCACGGCGCTTCAGACCACCGAGCGCCCAGCGCCACAAATCGTGCTTCGGGCCTTTGATGACCTTGCCTTCCTGGGGAGCGGCGCCATCAACGTTGAGCCAGTCGAAATACATCTCGCCATCCTCGTACCACCAGGTGCGTACGAGATCGCGATCCAGAGCCGGATAGAACCACACCGGATGTTCTCCGACGGTCGGGATGAACGCATGCATCATCCGTTCCGTGTTGGTGTGAAAAAGTCCGGTAAAGTAAATGATGTTCCATTGATCGGTGAGCAGCACGCCGTCGAGGTTCTTTTCGGCCAGTCGGGACTGCAAGCGACGCGTCCGCTCCTTGTGCCAGCTCAAGGGCAAGCGGTCATCCGTCGATGCCACGAGGTGGTCGGGCGGCAGAAACAGCTTCTGCGATTCGGCGCCGGTCACCTCTGCCGCCCGCGCGGTGCTCGAAGTGAGGACGGAGGCGGCTCCCGCGGTGGCGAGGAATTCGCGTCGATTGATCATGGTGTGGTGTGCTCCTTGATACGCCTTGATACTGCGCGAATCCTGGGTTGTCGAGAGGCCAATGTGGGTGGACGATGAAAAGCTCTGAGATTTCCCGGCGCGATTTCTTCAAGGCAGCAGGCGCAGCCGCCACTGCATCGCCTTTCGCCGTGCGTGGCCAGGCTTCCACGACGGCGCCGGCCGAGGGGACCCCCGAGCAGATTCACCTCACCTGGGGTGATGACCCCTCGAGCATGGTGTACGTGTCATGGGTCTCGCCAGCGCAGGCGGTCAACCCACGAGTCGTGCTGAAGGGGCCGCACTCTGCGCCGGCGACCATTCACGCGATTCAGCGCACCTATACCGATGGGCTCAACGGCCAGACCGTCTTCACGTACCACGCCAAGCTCGATGGCCTCAGTCCCGCCGCCGCCTATCACTACAGCGTCACGGCCGACAATGACGGTCGCCGGCACGATCCCTTCGCGGCGAGCTTCAGCACCGCGCCACGAGGACGACGGGCATTTCGCTGGACGAGCTACGGTGATCTCGCGACGCCCGTGACCTCATGGGTGATGTCATCGCCGCAAAGTCGCCACGCCGTGGATGCGGTAGAGCAGTTCAAACCGCTGTTCCACCTCCTCAACGGCGATCTGTGCTATGCAAATTTGAATCCGTCCGCGCAACCCGCCGTATGGGCCGACTTCGGCAACAACGTGCAGCGATCGGCGGCGTATCGCCCCTGGATGCCGTGCCCGGGCAATCACGAGATCGAATTCTGCAACGGCGCACAGGGAATGAACTCCTATCTGACGCGCTACGCGTTACCGGCCAATGGAACCTCGTTCCAGGGATGCTGGTACGGCTTTCAAGTCGGCTCGGTGTTGTTCATCTCCCTCGCGGCCGACGATGTGATCTACCAGGACAGCGGCGCGTTTCACCCTGGCCCTCTACCTCTTGCTCCAGCGCCCAGCACGGGCTACGGACCGATCGAGGCGGGCACTTCGCTGTACATCCGCGGCTACAGCTCGGGCGCGCAGACGCGCTGGCTCGAAGAGACTCTCGCCGCGGCGCGCCGGAATCCCAGCATCGACTGGGTCATCGTGCAAATGCATCAGGATGCTTTGAGCTCCACCAGGAATGGCAACGGCTGCGATAAAGGCATACGCGAAACGTGGCTGCCACTTTTCGATCGCTACGGAGTCGATCTCGTGCTGTGCGGTCACGATCATGATTACGAGCGCAGCTGGCCGGTGCGCGGATGCAATCATCACGTTGGGCGCGATGCGGCCACGGGAGAGCCTGTCGATACGCTGCAGCCGCAACCGCTGATGACATCCGAGCCTGGAGACGGCCGCTTCGACACGAACGCTGGCACCATTCATCTCATCCTGGGCGGTGGTGGAACGAGCTCGCCCCTTGATGTGTACGGCGTGAGTCCGCGCGATGGCTCACCGCAAGCAAAGGTCATCACTCGCCCCAACCGGCCCCTGCCCGGTGCGACATCAGGCCTCTTCATCAAACATGGCGCGGACGCACTGGAAGAGGCCATCTGGTCAGCGCGCCGCGACACCGTGACCGGCTATGGAATCGCCGTCTTCGATCTGGATCCCGGCGCGGCGCACGGGAAGACCTCCATCACGATGCGGTACTACCATGCCGCCGCCGCGGACCGGCAACCCACCTCGAGCTACGAGCTCTTCGACTCGATCGTGATCGCGAAAGACCGGCGCGGATAAGCGGCGGGAATCAGGCCAGAAGGATCGGCAGATGATGCGATGGCTCCTATTTGCAAATGCGAATGATTCTCGATACCATTCGTAATGACAGGAAGGTTGGCATTGAGCCTGCGCAAAACCACAACACATGAAGCCGAGCCGCTCACGGTCCTACGTCTGCGTTCTCCTCGTGGCGGCTGTTCTGTCGGCGTGCGGCGGCGGCGCAGACGATGAGTCGACGGGAAGTCCGGCTCCGCAGCCAAGCGCCTCGCTAGCCGCGGCGGCGGGCAAAGCGCTGTTCTTCGATGCGAGCCTCTCGGCATCGGGACAGCAGAGTTGCGGAACCTGCCATGTCCCCAGTCGGGCATTCACGGCCGATCCGACCACGGATCACGGTCTGCCGGTGCCGCTCGGGGGTCTCAACATGGATCAGCCGGGCTTTCGAAATGCGCCCTCGCTGATGTATGCGTCGTTCACGCCGCCCTTCTCCCTCGCTGACGGCCCGGTTGGCGGATTTTTCCGCGATGGCCGCGCCTCCTCACTCGCCGCGCAGGCGCAACAACCCTTCGTGACTCCGTTTGAGATGGCGAACAAGGATGCTGCCGAGCTCCTCACCCGACTGCAGAAGTCCGGGGCGACCTTGCAGGCGTTCATTGCCGCCTACGGTGAGGGCGTGCTCGCCGACCCCCAGGCGACACTCGAGGACATCGGGCTCGCGATTGCGGCATACGAGACCGGGGACGACGAGTTTCATCCCTTCAGCAGCAAATACGACTATTGGCTGCAGGGCAAGGCGCAGCTGACCGCGCAGGAACAGAGCGGCCTTGAGCTCTTCAACAATCCCGGCAAGGGAAATTGCACGGCGTGCCATCCCAGCCAGGCACAAGGATTCGCGAGCCGCGCGCTCTTCACCGACTTCAGCTACGACAATATCGGTGTACCGCGCAACTGGTCGATTCCCGCAAATTTGCCAGGCAGCGTGAGCCCGATCGACGGACGGGCCATCGCGACGGTGCTGACGCCCGTCGATGTTCCAGCGGACGCCGAATACGCGTACTACGACATGGGACTGTGCGGGCCCATGGCGCCCTCCTCCAGCGACACCAACGCACGTCCCAATCTCGCGACGACGACCTCGCTGTGTGGTCTTTTCAAGGTGCCGACGCTGCGCAACATCGCGGTGACGGCACCGTATTTTCATAACGGCGTGTTCTCGAACCTGCGTCAGGTCATCGAGTGGTACGTCACCCGCGACGTGAACAACAACTCGGGTAACAACCCCAATCCGGTCCCCGCAGGCGCGGGGGGCAATCCGTACGTTGCGGTCGGTACGTTCTACATCGCAGCGAACGGCACTCCGGATCTCTACGAGTACAACGATCTGCCCGTCGAGTACGACGCCAACGTCAACATCGGAGAAGTTCCGTACACGCCGCCCGTGTTTGGCGGTGGCCAGGCACCGACGCTCACGGCGCAGCAGATCGATGACGTCGTGGCTTTTTTATGCACGTTGACGGACGGCTTCGACCCGAACGACCCGTCTGCCTACAACGTGCCGGCTCAATGCCAACCGAGCACCCACGCAACGACCGACTGAGGGAGTTACACCGATGATGCGCGAGCCGCGAAATCGTTCACGTCGAGACTACCGCATTCAAAAGTGGGGACTCGTGCTGGTGGCGGTTGGCTTCCTGAATGTCGCCCTCGCCGACGACGCCCCTTCGGCTCGATCCGAAGAGCGACGCCAGATCAACGCTCTGACCAGCGAGCTCAAGGCCGTGCAGGCACAGCTGCGAGAGCTCGCCGAGCAGAATCGGGCGCTCCTCCAGATGCAGCAGCGTACCGAGCTGCGTCAACAGGCGCTCGAGCGGCAGATCGCTCAAGGAACACTGGCGGCGAATCCTGCTGCGACGACAGCCAGCCCGATCCCGCCCTCATCCAATCCAGTTCCGCCCACATCAAATCCTGTGCCGCCCGCTGTGTCGGCGTCCACCGTGGCGCCCGCCGCATCACCTTTCGGAGGCCTGAAGCTCTGGGGCTATGGCGAGGCCTACTACACGCATCCGACGCATCTCGGCGAGCGCGTTGAGGCTGATCTCGCGCGCGCCGTGTTCGGCATCGGTTACACGTTCGACGATCGAACCGAGTTCAACTCCGAGTTCGAGGTGGAGCATGCCGTGGCCTCTGCAAGTGACGTGGGCGAGTTCGAGGTCGAGCAGTTCTACATCGATCGGCAGCTCTACGATTCCGTCGGACTGCGCGCGGGGCTTTTCCTGATGCCGTTCGGATTTTTGAATGAGCACCACGAGCCGACCAACTTTTATGGTGTGCAACGCAATTTCGTCGAGACCCTGATCATTCCGAGCACATGGCGTGAGGGTGGTTTGAATCTTCATGGCGACACGCCCTTTGGCCTCGGTTGGAATGCCGGCCTCACCACCGGCTTCGACCTGTCGAAGTGGAATTTCGCTCCGGAGTTCCCCTTGTACACCACCGCACTCGATCTCGAGGACAGTGACTCCGCCCCGCTGCAGGCAACCCACCAGGAGCTCGGGCTTTCCAATGCACAGCACTTGAGCCAGTACGTCGCGCTCGGGTACTACGGAATCCCGGGCTTGACGCTCGGCGCCGCCATCAGTACGGGCGATGCGGTGAAGGTTCCTGCACCGCCCAACGCGCCGATTCCGGGCAATCAGCGCGTGACGCTCTGGGAGGCCCATGCGCGCTGGACACCCGGCAAGTTCGATCTGGCGGCGCTCTATGCGCACGGAGCCATCAGCAATCTTTGGCTCGCGAATGCGTCCAACCCGGGCTCGCCGAATCCCATTCCGTCGCAGTTCTATGGCTACTACTTCCAGGGCGCTTACGAGCTGTGGTCGCATGGCGACTATCGCCTGGCACCCTTCGCGCGCTGGGAGTACTACGATCTCGGCTCGCGCTACGAAGGAACCCCGGGCCCCATCGTGCCGGCAGGCCTCGTACCGCTCTCAGCGAGTCCGGGCGACTACGGCTACTGGCCGGTCGCTCGCGATCGGGTCTTGACGGTGGGAGCGAACTTCTACGTCACACCCCACGTCGTCTTCAAGGCCGACTATCAGTGGTTCGACCTCAACAGCGATTTCACTCGCTTCGATTTGGGTATCGGGCTTGCGTTCTGATGCGCGTGGCACCGAAATTCTGAAGCAGCGCGTCGCATCGCGGTCCTTCGCATAGGAGAGCGCAGGTAGCCAACCCATCGGCGAGCGCCGCGCACCGCGCGGTGACGGTCGCTCGTCCGAGGACCACCCGAGTGCGATCCGCACCGTCGTAGTAGCCTTGATGCTCGGATGGCCGATTGCTTGCCTCGGCGTCGCTGCTCGCGAGGGCTGCATCCTTGAGCTCGACCCACGCGCTCCCTGCCGGCGACCGACAAAGAATGTTGCGGCTGTTCTTACCGAATACGGCGAGGTCACCGCCCGCGTTCACCAACGCGCCCTGGCAGCCGGCGAGCTGCAGGACTTCAAGCGCCCGGTCGACGGCATAGCCTTTGGCGATGCCTCCGAGGTCGAGGCGCATTCGCGAGCGGGGCCGTACGCGACCCGATTCCAGGAGTTCGAGATCACCGAGGCGCCCGGGCGTATCGCTCAGGCAAGGGTCGAAAAGGCCGCCGGACGCCGCATGCAGCTGACGACTAAGCTCGAGTACATCCCACGTCCATGCATGGACGGACACCGTTGCGTGTGTCGGGCAGGCGGCGATCGCGGTCAGATCGCTGCCCGGGCGGTTGGGATGCATGAGGCCTTCCACCATCGAGATGGCCTCGATGGCTGCGGCAATGCCTTTCTGGGCTCTCGAAGCCGAATCCGCCTCGACCTCGATGGCCACGAACGTCCCGAGGGCCACCTGGACTCGTGATGTGACATAAGGGGCCTGGGTTGTCACCGACTCGCACCTAAATGATAATTATTCTCATTAGTATCACCCACGGGCTGCCGCGTGAGCTACCGCTCCTCGATTCCCGGCCTGCTTCTCGCCACGCTCATACCGGCGCCTGTGGTGGTGGCGGCCGATTACCTGAGCATCGACATGGCCCAGCACGCGATCTTTCCGGACGCGGACGCGTTCACGGAAGTGTTCGTCACACAGAGCCCCGCTCAACTGCAGGCGCTTCTTGCCGAAGCAGGCGCGCAACCTTCACATGGAATGATCCGGATCTGGAAGGCGACGCAAAAGGGTGCGCTTCTGGGACACGTCTTTGTCGATGAAGTCATCGGCCGGCAGAATCTGATCACCTACGCAGTCGGCATCGAGCCGACGGGCTCGCTGCGTCATCTCGAGATCATGTCTTACCGGGAAAGCCACGGCGGAGAGGTTCGCAATCCCGCCTGGCGGGCGCAGTTCGACCATCGCAGCAGCCTCGACAGCATACGTTTCGGAATCGACATCAAGAACATCTCCGGCGCCACGCTCTCCTCGGAACACGTGACGCAAGGCGTGCGCTGGCTGATGGCCCTTTGGCAGAACGCGCTACGACCCTCTTCCGGACCCAGCTGATTCATGCGCCCCGCCCGACCGCACCCCGCGCACCCTCATGCGCACCATCATCGCCGAATGCCGCGCCGGCGCCGGCTCATGGTGTACGCCGTCAGCGGCGTCTTGTGGCTGTCGGGACTTCTGTGGCTGGTGCTGGACCAGTTCTTCGCTCGACAGCAACAGTTTGGCCGTACGCCGCACCCTCTGGAGTCGCCAGTACTGCTGATTCACGGCGTCGTAGCGATCCTCGCGATGTACGCGCTCGGCTGGATCTCCGCGCGACATGTGATGCGCTGGTGGATGGAGGATCAGCGGCGCCTGAGCGGCAGCGTGTTCACGGCCGTGCTCTTCGTTCTGACGTTGAGCGGCTTTGCGCTTTTTTTCCTGAGCGATGATGAATCCCAGCGCATCACCCGGATCCTCCACGAGGTGCTGGGTGTCGGGATCACGCTGCTGGCGGTACAGCACTGGTTCTTTCGGAGGCGTTCCGCCTCGGCTCTTGAGCCCAGGGGTCATCTGGGATCGCATCACTCACACACCTCATGAGCCTCAAGCTGTACATGCATCCGCTCTCCTCGTACTGCCATAAGGCATTGATCGCGCTGTACGAGAAGGAAGTCGCCTTCGAGCCGGTGCTCCTTGACCAATCAACCATGGCGGATCTCAAGAAGCGTTGGCCCGTCGGCAAATTTCCGGTTCTCCGAGATGAGCAACGCGATCAGCTGATTCCGGAATCCACCATCATCATCGAGTACCTGGAACTGCACTATCCAGGCAAGCTCAGGCTGCTGCCTGACGACCCGGAACGCGCCCGCCAGGTGCGAATGACGGACCGTTTCTTCGATCTTTACCTGCACACCCCGATGCAGAAGTGGCCCGCTGATCGGCTGCGGCCAGCCGATCAGCGCGACCCCTATGGCGTGGAGGAAGCTCGGCGTGCCTATCGCGGCGCGCTGGATTTTCTCGAGACGAAGATGCCCGGGAAGACCTGGGTGATGGGAGAGGAGTTCACGATGGCGGACTGCGCGGCAGCGCCGGCCCTGTACTATGGTGCGCGATTCTACGGTCCCTTCCATGAAACCCACCCGATGACCATGGCCTATCTTGATCGCATGATCGCGCGTCCCTCCTATGCGCGGGTGCTGGACGGGGCGAAACCGTACCTGCATCTGCTACCTGCTTGAGCAACATGCATTTCGGATATCGGAATAGAACCAAGGATTCGTTGTGTCGAGCGCCGTCGCTGTTATCGTGTACGCAGGCGCCGGGCCTCGCGAACGATCAGTGATCATGGTCCCCTCGTTCGCTGACTCTCTCCATTCGCGAGGCCCCGGCTGCCCCGAGTGCTCGCGCGTATGAGGGACGTTAGGCTCGGAAGGCTCCAGATCGCCCGGGTCTACGAGGGCGATGGAGTCATTCCACTCGCCGTGGCGCTGCCTGGCATTGATTCGCACGATCTGGCACGCCTGAAGAGCTGGTACTGGGATCCCGATCTGGCGGATGAGCCGAGCGCGGCGAACGTGCGCATCAGCGTGCACAGCTACGTCCTGCAGGTCGATGGGCGCAACATCCTGGTCGACACCTGCTGCGGCAATGGCAAGCAGCGCAGTCTTGCCCCGGTCTGCAATCTGCAGACGCGCTACCTCGAGAATCTCGCGGGCGCGGGCATGCGGCCAGAAGATATTCATCTCGTCATGTGCACGCACCTGCACTTCGACCATGTCGGATGGAATACCCGTTTGCAGAATGGACGATGGGTTCCCACCTTTCCGAATGCACGCTATCTCTTCGGCCGTCGAGACCTCGATTTCTTTCGCACCCAGGAGCACGAAGCCACACATCGCGAGGCCTTCGATGACAGCGTGGCGCCGATTCTGGATGCCGGACTTGCGGACATCGTCGATGCCGGCATGGGCATTCATCGAGAGATCGGTGATGGAATCTGGCTCGAGGATGCGAGCGGACACTCGCCGGGCAATCTGTGCGTCATCGCGGAATGCGGTGCGGGGCGCGCGATTTTTTCCGGCGACTGCTTCCATCATCCCATTCAGCTGGTCCGTCCGGATGCGCGATTCTTTGCCGATGAGCATCCAGAGAAAGCGGGCGCAACCCGCTCGCGTCTGCTCGAGGGTAACGCCGATACCGATGCCGTGTTCTTCCCCGCGCATTTCACGGGCGCAACCGCAGGACGCGTGGAACGCGACAGGCCGGGCTCCTTCAGATTTCGATTTCTGTAGAAGACGCGGCGCCGCCCCGGGTCTAACATAGACCCATGCGACGCGGCGTGGCAGTTGCACTCTGGGCGGTCTTGATCAGTTTTGCGTGGCCGTTGCGAATCCCGGCAGACGAGCCCAAGTCGCTGACTGCAATCCTGATTACCGCACGGGACGAGCTTCCAGATCCGAACTTCGCCGACTCGACCGTGCTCGTCATGAATGATCTCGGTCCTGCTCCCGCGGGCATCATCATCAATCGACCGACCCGGATCACGGTGTCGCAGCTCTTTCCAGAACTCACTCGCCTTGCGCCACTGCACGATAAGGTTTATTTCGGTGGGCCCGTCGAAGTGGACACGGTGTGGTTCCTGTTCCGTGCTTCCTCGCCGCCTGAGCACGCGATCAAGGCTTGCGACGGTGTTTACTTGAGCACGAGCCGCGACGTGCTCCTGAAGCTGCTTCGTCGCGAGAGCCCAATGGAGGGTCTGCGCATTTTCATCGGGCACTCGGGTTGGGCTCCCGGCCAGCTGGAAGAGGAAATCGGAAACGGTGACTGGACGATGAAGCGGGCCGAGGCTGGCATGATCTTCGATCACAAAGCTGAGCATCCCTGGCCGAGTCAGAGTCGGCCTGACAGCAGCGCCTGACCTCACGGCAAAAAAAGTCCTGCACGGGAGGAAATCCCGTGCAGGAAGTTCAGTTCATCGATCGGAGTGCGCGGCTAGTAGAACCAGTGATACCACGGCTTTTTCGTGGCCTGCTCGTTCTGGGTCTTCTTGCTGTTGTCCGCCGTATTGCTGGCGAGTGTATTCGCGCTCAGCTGCGGCTTGACTCCATTGTTCTCCGGCTTCGCATTGCCGCTGCGATCCGCATGCAGGTCGGTACGGTCCGTACGCAAGTCTGTGCGGTCCGCACGCAGGTCCTGGCGCTCGGAACGGATGGTGCCCGCGTCCTTGTGAATGTCGCTGCGGTCCTGGCCGATGTCTTTGCGATCTGTCTGGATGGCGCGCTGATCCGAGCTCAGCGTTCGCTCATCGGACCGTATGTCCCTGTTGTCCTGTCCGATGTCGCGGCGGTCAGCCCGAGCAACCCTCTCGTCCGCGCCGATGGTTCGCCCGTCCGAGCGAATATCCGATCGATCCTGACGGATGTCGCGACGGTCCGCGCTGATCTGGCCACGTGCCTGATCGATCGCCTGCTGCTCATTCGTACCGGCACGCTGTTTGGCGTAGTCCTGCCGCAGATCGCGCTGCTCGGTTCGCAGGTTCGCCTGATCCTGACGGATGTCGGAGCGGTCCGTGCGGATGTCCGTGCGATTCTGATTGATCTTGTTCTGCTCGGCGTTGAGATTTGCGCGGTCCTGCGCCACATCGCGGCGATCGGCCTGCAGGTCTGCCTGCGTCTTGGCCGCATTGGCCTCCCGCGCGCGCAGGTTGGCTTCGTCCTTCTGCACATCCTGTCGATCGGCGCGGATGTCTGCGCGGTTCTGGTTCAGTTGGCGCTCGTCCGAGCGGATGTCCTGGCGGTCAGAACGGATGTCCTGGTCTGACCGAACGTCGCCCTGATCCGATCGTCTGCACGCACGTCATCCCGTCTCGCGCGTCGGGGCTCACATGCGGAGGGTTCGCCTGCGGGCGCTGGTTGTCGTCTGGCGACGGCGTCTGCGCAAATGCGCCCGGCAGGCTCGCTCCGAGGATCGATCCAACGGCGATTGCAATGAGCTTACTGCGGTTCATGGAACCTCCTTTGTCATCGACTTACGTCGATGTTCTATTGCTGCGGGCTCGGCGAGGCGTCGCTCGAGGGAGCCGGACGCGCCGATTGCGTCGAATCGGGCATCGGTCGCGCGGCCTGAGAGAGCCGTTCCTGGTCCGAGTAATTGCGCACCAGCCCGAAGAACTGGTTATAAAACTCAGGGTCCTTGATCGTTTCGCGCCGTACCGTTCCAAGAACCTGGGCCGATCCCGACGGCATCGTCAGTGTCGCCGGTCCCACGCCGACGCTCGTCGACTGCTTCATTTTCTGCAGCTCATTCTCCTCGCGAGTCGCGCTCACAAACACGATGCTCGTTCCGTTGCGGTTGTCCGCACACGTCGTCTGCAGACGGAAGGTCACATTCAGCTTGGCGCTCGGCTGTTCGTCGCGGACGCCGGTCAGCACACCGCCCTCGCCCGGATGATCCAGCATGTAGCCCTGACTCAAGAGTGCGCGTTTGACGCTCCAGCACACGACATCTCCGGAACCCGAAAACGTCTTGCTGTAGGGCGCGCTCGTGGTGAATTGTTGCGGCTTGGGACGGTGGTGCGCGCACGCGCTCATCAGGGCTGTCGATGCCGCTGCGGTGCAGACGACAAGTCGCGAAATGTTCGACGTTCGATCGCGCATTTGGTCTCCAATGCCCATTACCGGACGGCGCCTATAGTTTGAACGCGCCAAGGTGCCTTACATTTCCGACAAGCCCGCATCCTGCGGGCAGAATCCGTCCTAATCGGGGCGTGGGATGAGGCTGACGTTGCTGAACGGATACGTTCGCGCGTAGCCGTCTGGAGACAGGCGACTACAGCAGAAGCTTAAGCGCGACTGAGCGACGTGGGCGGAGCGATTCGTCCGAGCACCGGCTCCACAGCGAGGCCGAGCGACAGCAGCGAACGGTCGTGGCCCACCGGACCATCGAACTGAATGGCGACCGGCAAACCTTTGGCGGTGAGCCCAGCCGGCATGACCAGACACGGCAGTCCCGCAGTGCTGCCGGGCGCGATGTTTCGGCTGATCGCGACATCGAGAGGCATGCGCCGGCCGCGCACCTCGACCTCCATATCCTCTTCGCCGATCTTCGGCGCAGGCAGAATGGTCGTCGGCAGCACAATTGCGCTCACACCGCTGCGCGCGAAATAGTCAGCAAAGAGCTTCTTGAGCGCCGGCAGATGTACCTGGGTTACTTGGGCGTACTGCTCGTCCGTCACGAAGTCCCGGCCGCCCGGCGTAATCGCGGGCTCGATCAGACGCCGTACATCCGGACTCGCCTGTGCGTAGAGCTGTTCGAAGCTGATGCCGGTGCGGTATTCGGCGAGATAACGCGTCAATGAGGGCTTCACGTCATGGTTCTGTACCGGGTCGGTCGTCAGCGAGATCAAGCGGGGGAGCTCGGGCAGCTCACCCTCGATGATCTGGACGCCGGCGCGTCGCAGATTTTCGAGCGCCCGATCGATGATGTGCTCGACTTCAGGATCCAGACCTTCGAAGTAAAAGGAGCGGATGATGCCAAGTCGCATCCCTTTTAGCGCGACCCGCGAAACGGTGCCCTGATCTCCTGTCGCCACGCTGTCGAAAAGGATGAGATCCTCAACTGAGCGCGCGTGCGGTCCGAGCTGGTCGAATAGCGGAGTGATCGGGACGCAACCGCTCGTCGAGTAGCGGTGTGTCGTGGGACGTAATCCTGCGAGCCCACACAGGGCGGCCGGTACCCGAATCGAGCCTTCGGTGTCTTCGGCGATTCCGAGCGGCGCCATTCGATAGCCGACGGCCGCCGCCGTGCCTCCGCTGCTTCCTCCGGGAATGCAACTCGGATCATAGGGATTGTGGATCGTCCCGTAAGCGTGATTGTTGCTCGTATAGCCGTACGAGAGCTCGTGCAGATTCGTCTTGCCGAGGACGATTGCGCCCGCGTCGCGCAGTATCTTTACCGTCGGTGCGTCGGCTGCCGGACGAAAGTGTCTGAGCGCAGGAGTGCCGGCAGTGGTCGTGTAGTCATGCGTGTTGACGCTATCTTTGATCGGAATCGGCAGGCCGTGAAGCGCTCCGAGCGGCTTTCCAGCCCTCCGCAGGCGATCGCATTCCCGCGCGTCCCGCAGGACCTGCTCGGGCAAAAGACTGATGAATGCATTGAGACTCGCACCCGCTTCGCAGCGTTGCAACAGCGCACGAGCGTAGTCTTCGGCAGCCAGCTCGCCCGCATGCATTGCCTTGATCGCTTGCACGGCGTTCATTTCCAGAAGCTCGCGCGAATGGATGCCCGCGGCTTGGGCGCGAGGCCAGGGCGGCAAGACCCATAAGCTCGCAGCAGACGCTACGCGGCGCACAACCTGTCGGCGTGAGATGAGCGAACGTGGGGACATGCGGGTTTCCTGATGTCAGAGAGCAACGCCGGCCTGCGTCGCGAGCCGTTTCAATGGTGCACGCAAGATCACAGCGAGGACTGCGCCGAGAGCCATTGCCACAGCGATTACCGCGAACGTGGCCGTGAATCCAATGGCATCGACCCACGCGCCGGTGACGCCGGACAGATAACCGCCGAGACCCAGGGTCAGGAGATACCAGATGCCCATCGTGACGGATGCGAACCCTTGGGGCGCCGCGCGTGAGACGAAGCCGTAGGTCGCGGTCCAGGCGACGATCTCGCCGATTCCGAGAATGCAGACGCTCGCGATGGGCATCCAGATCGGTGCTTGTCCGCCATGCGACGCGAGCCTCCCCGCAAACCACATGAGCGCGTTCCCGAGCATGGCCATGCAGAGTGCAAAGCAATACTTCGCGACGATGTTGACCGGCCGGTCGCGCGCGGCAAGTTTGACCCACAGCGCCGCGATGAGCGGCGCGATGGCGATGACGAACGCGGCATTGAACGACGAGAACCATGCAACCGGCACTACCCACGGGCCGACCGCACGGTCAACCGAGCGCTCGATGAAAAGCGACCAGCTTCCGAACATCTGGAACCAGCCGGTGCTGAACGTGCACATGAATCCCGCGCAGACCAGTACGAGCGCGCTGCGCAGCACTGTTTCTGTGACGGGCGTCGCCCCCGGGGTGCAGCCTGCTCTCCCGGGCGAATTCGGCCGCCGATGCCCTTGAGCCAGCGTGGCGAAAAAAATAGATACAAGCTCAACGCAAACGCCATCCCGACGGCTGCCACCGCAAATCCGTACGGCCATCCGAAGCGTTCGGAGACGATGCCGACGGCGAAGCCCGAAAGCATGGCACCGACGGAAATCCCCAGATAGTAGTAGGCGAACGCAGCCTCACGGCGCGGGTCATCGGGCCGGAAGGTCTCGCCGCACAGGACGACGAGGGTCGACTTCATGAGCGCATTGCCGAGTATCAAAAAAAAGAGCGCGGCATAAAACCCCGCGGCGCTCAGGAAGTAGGCCTCACTCAACAGGGCCCTGCCCTGAGCGACGGGCAAAGCGGCGCCGTGTGCGGCGATGGCAGCGCTCACGTCCGCAGTTCTGTGAATGTCTCCCAGTGGAACCCCGAGCCCGCGCAATGCCGCGAGCAAGGGCACGTGGTGCCACACGCCGAGCAGCGCGGGCAGATAGGCCGGGGATGCGGTCAACGCCTGACCGATCAGCATGACGCTCGCACCGAGGGCGACCGCCCGGCGTCGGCCGAGAACCCGGTCGGCAAGGTAGCCGCCGAACGCCGGAAAGGCGTACATGGCGCCTGAGTAGGCGCCCACCAGTGCGAGTGCGGATGCGGAGGACCAACCGAAGCCACCGTGCGCCACGTCATCGGTAAGAAAGAGCGCGAGGATCGCCAGCATTCCGTAGAAGCTGAAGCGCTCCCAGAACTCCACCCCGATGATGAGCCAGGCGGCACGGGGATAGCCGAGCCAACCGATGCCGCCTGCCGCGGGCTTGCCCTCGTCGAGGCTCAGCGTGGGTTCGCGGATACTGAACAAGCGTCCGCCTCTCGCTACGACGGCGTCGAACGCCCGGCAGCCTGCGAAAGCCGTTCGGCCTCCTTCACCAGCGAAGCGCGATCGATCTTGTGCGTTCCGGAGAGCGGCAGATGGTCGCGAAGCTCCACGAAGCGTGGATGCGCGTATGCGGGCCCATTCTCGAGCGCGTACTGCTTGATGGCCTCGGCCGATGGATGCTTGCCTGCGCGCGGCACGATAAAAGCGACCGGAATCTGACCTTTGATGTCATCGGGCGCCGGCACGACGAGCGCCTGTGCGACATCGGGATGGTGTTCCAGGAGCTTCTCGACCTCTCCCGGATAGATGTTCTCGCCTCCGCACACGAACATGTCGTCGGCTCGACCGACGAAGAAGAAGAAGCCGTTCTCATCATGCCGCATGATGTCGCCGGTCAGATACCACCCATCGCGCATTTTCTCCGCGGTCACCTGCGGCAAGTTGAGATAGCCGCACATGAGAGCCGGCGTGCGCAGGGCGAGCACGCCCTGACTCTCTGTCGGGCCGTCCACCAAGCGCCAGCTGATGCTCGAGCGCGGATATCCCAACGACAACGGCGGCGCCGGCAAGCCGTCTGGGTGTGGTCCGAACACCGAGGGCCCGGCCTCGGTCGTGCCGAACCCGTTGGACACCTGGGCTTTGGGAAAGAGCTTCTCGATCTGAGAAAGCAATGCATCGGTGAGGGGTGCCGAGCCAATGGATACCTCGTGTACGCAACTGAGATCGAGTTGAGCGATGAGCTCTCGCTCACGCACCATGAGGGCGAACATCGTCGGAATTCCCGACAGGATCGTACAGCGCTGCTCGGCTACCGTGCGCAAATAGGTCCGCGCATCGAAGCGCGGAAGCGAGGCCACCATCACTCGATTGGAGAGCGCGACGGTAGTAAAAAAAAGACCGTTCATATGATAGAGCGGTGCGACCACCAGCGTGCGCTCGATCGCAGTCGCCTCATCCAGCGGTTCACAGTAATTGGACAGAGCCCAGAGCTGGCCGCGGTGCGAAAGGGGAACCCCCTTCGGCAATCCAGTCGAGCCGGATGTGTAGAGGATCTCGGCCAGGTCCTCCTCGGTGGCCACGAATGCCTCGGCCGGCCCGGGATCCAGGAAGCGCTCGAACTCGCCGTCCTCGTCAAAGGAAATCATCGGCACGCCGCTCGGCACCTGTGCAACGCGTCTCGCGTCGGCGAAGGCCAGGCAGATGCCGCTATCAGTGAATATGTGCGCGATGGTCGCCGCAGGCAGCTTGAAGTTCACCGGCACCGCGATCGCGCCCATGCGCATCGCGCCGAGATACGTCGTCACGAACTCCAAGCGATTCTCGGCCAGGATACCGACACGGTCGCCGATGCGGATGCCCCGCCGGACCAGACCGCGCGCCACGGCGATGATGGCCGCGTCGAGCTCGCGCGCATTGAGCCTCAGCGGACGCTCCGGTCGCCGCAGGTCGAGGTACGCCGGGCGATCGGCGAGTGCCGGCAGTCGCAGAATGTCGCCGAGGTTCGTGAAGCGGGTCATGTGACGGGACGCGTCACGGCTTCAGTACGACTTTCCCAAAGACTTCGCGATCTTCGAGCAGCCGTTCACCCTCGGCTGCGTCGGCAAGCGGAAGCACACGATCGATGACCGGCTTCAGGCGGCCCTCGGCAACGAGTCCGAGAAGCGTCGCAAGATCCTCTTTCATCCAGCCATCCGAACCGATGAGAGTTTGCTCGAACGTCCACCAATAGCGCGCATCGAGGTGCAGGTCGAATCCGGCGGTCGCACCGCAGCAGAGAATCCGCCCTCCGACCTTGACGCATTTCTGGGTCGGCACGAGCGTATCGCCGCCGGTGAAGTTGATCGCGACATCGACTCCTCCTGTGCCCGTCACGCGAGGCTTGCCGTACAACGCCTTCACCGCATCGAGGAACGGCTGGTCTTGATAATTCACGACGTGATCCGCGCCGATCTCGCGCAGGCGCTCGAGCTTCGATGCGCTGCTCGCGCACGCGACGACCTGAGCGCCCAGCAACTTCGCAAGCTGTACGCAAGCGACGCCCACACCGCCGCTCGCGCCGAGCACGAGCACACGTTCACCCGATTGGACCTTGCCGCGCGTGACGATCATCCGGTAGGCAGTTCCATACGCCAGGGGAAGCGCCGCTGCCTGCTCGAAACTGACGCTGGCGGGAATCTCGACCAGCATGGACTGCGGGATTGCGACCAGCTCTGCGCGACCGCCCGGAAGTGTCTCGCCGAGCATGCCCACGCGATCCGCCTCGCGCAGCACCGGATCGACGAGAACCTGCTTACCGATCCACTGAGGCTGCGCTTGCGGTCCTACGGACAGCACGGTGCCAGCAATGTCGGAGCCTGCGATGACCGGTAGCTGGATGCGCACTCCGGGCATCCCACGACGCGTAAAGATGTCGTGATAGTTGACCGACGTGGCCGCGACACGCAGCAGCACATCGGTCGCGCCGACTGTGGGATCCGGCACGTCCCGCAGTTGAAGCACCTCTCGGCCTCCGTGGGCGACCGTCAGCAGCGCTCGCATGGTGGACTCCCTTGCCTCCTAGGCTAGCCCGCCTGCGTGCCGTAACAACCACGTCCGACGGCGATCAAACGTCCCTCGCCGTCCTCCACGTCGATGTCGACCACGCCGACGGTCCGGCCGCTCTTGCGAACCACTGCGCGCGCGATCAGATCGCTCCCAAAGGCGGGGCGCAGGTAGTCGACACGCAGATTGATCGTCGGAACACCGTGGCCGAGCGCGACGATGAGTGCGAAGTCACCGGCGATGTCGATGAGGCTCGCGATCACTCCACCGTGGTACTGGTTTGTCCCGGCAGCACGCCCGACGGCTGGATCGAAGGCACAACGGATCGCGACGCTCCGGGAAGTGGGATCGATCGACTCGAGCCGCAGACCCAGGACCCGATGAAACGGACTCTCCGCGAGCATCGCCGACACCTGCTCGGCACTGGGCGGGTTAACGGCTGCCATGGAGCTCACGCAACCGGGTCATATGCTTATATCGCAGGAGTTGTTGCCTCTTTGCCCAAGATCGATTAAATCCTATTCACCGGGCGCGGGCCATCCGATCCGAAGCATGAATACTGCGATCGGACGGCGTTGGAGGGGACGCTTGCGGAACGCATGCTCGGGCAGGGCCCAATGATTGTTCAAGGCATTGACCATCTCATCGTGATGGTGCAGGAGCTCGATCGTTCTGCCGCTGCGTGGCAGGCGCTCGGCTTCGCGATCACACCGCGCGGCTTTCACCAGACCGGCGGAACCGCCAACCATCTGATTATGCTCGAGGGTACATACATCGAGCTGCTCGGGATGGCTGATTCCAAGACTGCCTCGCCCTATCGCGCGATGATGGATTCGCCCGGCCTTTGGGGTATCGCGCTGAGGGGCTCGGCTGAGCGCACCTATGCGGCCTGGCGCGAGCGGGACTTGAAGGTCTCCGACCCCACGCAGCTGGCGCGAGGCGTCGAGATCGAAGGAAAAAATGAGCTCGCGCGTTTCCATCTGACCATGCTCGAGCGCTCTGCGAGCCTTCCTTTTCTGATCTTTTGTTGCGAGCAGCTCACGCCGCAGTTCGTATGGCGGAAGGACCGGCCGCCACATGCCAACGGCGCCGTGCGCTTGAAGGAATTGGTGATCGTCGCCGACGATGCGCGCATTTCGCATGAATTCGAGCGCGTCACCGGATGTGGTTTGGCGAGCTCGGCTCACGGGACAGCCCGAATCCGTCTGGGTGATTCGTCCCTGACGTTCCATTCGCCCGACGCCTATCGAGCTCGGTATGGCGACGCAGGCAACCTAAGCCGCGGTGAGCTGCCACAGCTTGCGGCGATGGTCCTGACTTCCCGCGATTTAACTCGCGCGCGCGAGCTGGCGCGCCGTGCTGGCGCACGCATGCAAGAGACGGCGAACGGGTTCATGGCCGCATTGACTCGCGAAGGGGTGGTGATCGAATGGGTGCCGGAACTGTAACCTTTCAGGAGCGGCTGCGCAGGGAGCGCCACTTCAGTCCGCTCACGGGGAGTGCCGACATTCTCGTCGCGCCGCACCCTATCGTCGGCATGCTCCAGGACGATGTGGAGCGCGTGCTCGGGGAGATGCTGGGTGCAGGCTCGGCGACGGATTCCGTGTCTGTCGCGCCTGCAGCGCATTGGTCCGCGGCCAGCGTGCGTCACTTCCTGCACGCAAGCGAAGGCGACGGTTACTGGGACTTCTATCGTCCTTGGACGGCACTCATGCTGTCGGTCACCGATGCCACCTATCGAAACGATACCTGGGTGCGGGTCGAGGGAACGGACTACTTCAAGCTGCGCATCCTGTTGTCGGGCACGCTGCGTTCAAGGTCCGGAGACATCATCGCGCGGGCGCCGGAAGCGCTGCTCTATGTCTCGCCGGGTGCGAGCTGCGAGGGTTACTACATTGGCGCGGACGAGGCGACGCGCATGGTCGTGCTGCATTGCCGCCCTCATCTTCTGGATCAAGTACTCGGCCTGAATCTCCGAGACGTTCCCGCGCCGCTCAACGCTCTTTTCGTTCCGGGTCGAACGGCGACACATCAGCGTCTCACGCCGAGCTCCGAAGTGCTGCACGTCGCACGTCGCATCGTCGAGTCCCGGCACGAGCTTTCGCGGGCGCTGCGCGACCGTCATCTGCAGACGCTCAGCGTCGAGCTGCTGCTGCAAGTCCTCGGCATACTCGAACACCGCATGCTCGGACAGCATTGCAGCGCGCGGATGAGCACCCGCGATACTGCGCGCGTCTACGAGGCTCGCGACTACCTGGCGCAGCATTACGCGAACCCGCCCAATATCCCGCAGCTCGCGCGCATGATCGGCCTCAACCGCACCAAGCTCAAAGAGCGCTTCCGCGAAACGCTCGGCTTCACGATCTATGAGTACATCCTGCAACGGCGCATGGAACGCGCCGCGGAGCTTCTGGTGAGCGGGGATTACGGGGTCGCCCAGGTCGCGTACGCCGTCGGGTACGAGTACCCTGCCAACTTCACTGCGGCCTTCAAGCGTCACTTTGGCGAGCTGCCGCGGGCCTGGAAGCGTCGGCAGCTTGGACACTGACAAACGCATGTTGCTCAAAATGACTCTGCCACTCGTTGCGCTCGCTTTCAGTATGACGATTGCGGCAGCAGAGCCGGTGACACTTGTGGTCACCCCGCCCACCGGACTCATCGATGACCCCTTTCACGTCGTCCTGAAGCACGTTCTACCGGGCTCGCGGGTGAAGATCAGTGCGGCGCGGCCGGATGCGAACGGTCGGATCTGGACCGCCGTGGGGGAATATTCGGCGGACGCGGATGGGCTGGTCGATGTCGACGCCTCGCCCTCGCTCGGGGGCAGTTACGAGGGTGTAAGCCCGCATGGGCTCTGGTGCTCGAGCCTTCCGGTGGCTCCGGACCAGTTGGGTCGCTATCTCGGTCAGCTTCCCAAACACCCCGAGCTCGGCACCATGCCAACGCTCGATGTGGGTGTTGTATATACCGTCACCGTGGGTGCCGTCATCAATGGCAAGACCATTGGAACGACGACCGTGAAGCGCTCTTACGGCGCCACTCGCAAGCCGGAGGAAGTCTCGGCCGAGGGTGGCCTGCGGGGGCACTTTTTTGCGGCCGATTCGTCGGGACCCAGCGGAATTCCGATCGTTGTCGTCGCGGGTTCCGGCGGAGGCTTGCCGGATGCGCAGGCCGCTCTCCTCGCAAGTCATGGCCACCCCGCACTCTCGCAGGGAATCTTCGGTTACAAGGATCTGCCCACGACGCTGCTCAACATTCCACTCGAGACCTTCCGTGCCGGAGCCCGCTGGCTCGAGCAACGCACGGGTGCGCATCAGGTTGCGATCATGGGAACCTCGCGCGGGTCCGAGGCAGCGGGGCTCGCCGCGAGCTACTTTCCCAAGGATTTTGCGGCTGCGATCGTCTATGTGCCCTCGCATTTGACGAACGGGGCATTCGGTACGGGCATCAAAGACGTGGTCGCAGCGTGGACCTACGAAGGCAAGCCGCTCGCAGCCGACCGCGGCGAGACCGACTCCAACAATGCCGACGATGCCATGCACTCGAACCAGCCCCCCGGGTTCATCGGCACGCCCTACTATCTCAATACCTGGAGCGATGCGTCGATCGCTGCGAAGCTCGGCATTCCCTTCGAGAACATGAGCGGGCCCGTACTGGCGATTGGCGCCGGTGCCGATCAAATGTGGCCTTCGTTCATCGGCGCGGCGCAGATCGGCAAACGGCTGGCCGCCCACGGCCAGCCGGGTCGCGCCGAAGTCCACATCTATCCCGGAGCCGGGCACATGGTCTCGCGCGTCGGAACGGGCGGACCCTTTTCCTCGTTCGTGTTCCATCCTGTCGCCAAGGATTTCGAGGCCACCGGCGGTCTGCCGAATGCAAATTGCGAGGGCTCCTATGACGCCTGGAGCCATGTCGTGCAGTTCCTTGCGAAAGTCAGTGCCCACTGAGCCCGTTTGTTTGATCCAGAGTTGTCGTGGCGGCGCAACGAACGCCGCGAATGGGCGATGGCCTGACCGCTGCGACCGTGAGCGTCCTAAAACATGCTTTTCCCGTCGATTCGCATGCTTTGTCGACGCACAAACTCCCTAACATCAAGCCGCTCTACTGGAGGAACTCGAGTGCAGAAGATTCGATCTGTCCTGTCGAGCTCGATTGCATTGACAGTCGGCGCTTTGCTGCTCGGAACCGCGCCGCTGCGCGCGCAGACGCCGGGTGCGGATAGCTCGGCCGAGTCTTCCAGCGAGGGCTTGCAGCAAGTCGTCGTGACCGCCACCAAGCGCTCCGAGAACATCGAGAACATCGGACTGAGCATCACCGCATTGACCGCGCCGCAGCTCGAGTCGAAAGGCGTCGAGAACTTCTTCGACTACGGCAACTCGATCCCCAACCTGTCGTTCGGGATCGGGGCGGCGGACGGCTCGCTCGCAGCACGTGGCATCGCACTGCGAGGTATTCAAGGCTCGAACACCACTGGTTTCTACATCGATGACACCCCGGTTCTCGAGACCCTCGACCCACACATCGTGGATGTGGCGCGCATCGAGGTCTTACGGGGCCCGCAGGGCACGCTCTACGGTGCCGAGTCGATGGGCGGTACGGTGCGCATCATCACCGCGCAACCTGACGCGACTGCCTATAGCGGCGAGGTGCACGCCGGGCTGTCCGATACGGCGCACGGTTCCTTGAATGAGATCGTCGAGGGCGCCATCAACGTACCCCTCGTCACGGATGTGCTATCGGTTCGCGCGAGCGGGTTCTATCAGTTTGACGATGGCTGGTTTGATAAAGGCGTTGGCCCCTATTCCGCAGCCTTCCCGGTGTTCGGCCCTCCCGCGTACACGCTCCACGATGTGGGCAGCATGCGCTATTTCGGCGGCCAGATCGCACTCAAATACGAGCCGGTGAGCGGGCTCACGTTCACGCCGCGCATCATGTATCAGCGGACCGAGCAGAACGGCGTCCCGTACGCCGAGATCTCACAGGACAACCTCTTGCAGCGTGAGGTGTACAACATCGGCGAGGGCGGCAACGATAAATGGTGGCTCGCAAGCTTCACGGTCAACTACACGATGCCGTACGGTTCGATCGTGTCCTCGACGGCCTATTTCGAGCGCGAGACTTTTGAGACCGAGGACGACACCGATGAGCTCGCGTACTCGCTCGATCTCGGCCTCAACAGCCCCTTTCAGAGCCCGATCACGCGCGAGATCGACCTGCGGCGCTTCGCTCAGGAGGCGCGCTTTGCCTCCTCGTTCCCAGGCCCCCTGCAGGTGATCGTCGGCGGCTTCTATTCAGGCAGCACCCGGCCGCGAAACTACGAATGGACCGCCCCGGGGCTCTCTACCGTTTTCGGCCCGGGAAGTGATCTCGTGCTGGCGTTCGTCGATTCGCGCCACGCGGGCGAGTACGCCGCATTCGGCGATATCTCGTACGACATCCTGAGCAACCTCAAGGCGACCATCGGCGTGCGCTGGTTCCGTGATACGGCGACGTTCACTCAATACACCAACGGTTTCTTCTTCGGCGGCGCACCCAGCATCTACAACTCGGCGCCGGTAAGCGAGACCGGCTACACACCCAAGTATCTGATCGAGTACCAGACGACGCCCGAGGTGCTCTTCTATGCGAGCGCGGCCAAGGGCTTTCGCGAGGGCGGCAACAACATCGCCCTGCCGCCGGGACCCGCCCCGACGGGGTGCGATACCGACCTTCAGAATCTGGGCGTCACAGCCTCCGACATCACGACCTTCAAGTCGGATTTTCTCTGGAACTATGAGCTCGGCATGAAGTCAACCTGGCTCGATCATCGTTACACGTTCAACGCCGCAGGGTTCCTCATCGACTGGCAGAAGATTCAGCAGCTCGTCTCCCTGCCTCTGTGCGGCTACGGCTTCACGGGAAACTCTGGCGCGGCGCGCAGCACGGGCTTCGAGCTCGAGTTCAGCGGTCGGCCACTGGCCGAACTGACGGTCGGAATCGGTTTCGGCTACGTAGACGCGCGCATTACTCAACAAGGTCTCGACAGCCCGCAGCTCGCGGGCAGCCCCGTCTACGAGGTACCGGAGATCACCGGCTCGGCCAATGCAGAGTACGAGCGACATCTGACGGGTGAGTGGAACGGTTTCGGGCGCATCGACTTCAGTCATGTGGGCGGCAGCTTCTCCGCGAACAATGCTCAGGTAAATCCACTGTACCGCCCGGCATACAGCCTCACGGATCTGCGGGCCGGCGCGCGCAGCGGACGCTACGAGATCGTGGCGTTCGTCAAGAATCTCTTTAACGAGCACGCCAACTTGAGCGATGCCATCCTGATCGGGGCGACGATTCCAGGCCAGCTACGCTTCGTCACCAATCGTCCCCGAACCGCAGGCGTCGAAGTGCGCATGCATTTCGAGTGAGCGTGTCCCCAGGAACCTGCGCGCGGATTGCACTCTCGTTCGGCCTCGCGACGGCTGCGGGCGCCTTGGCGCCGGCTGCCTCTGCCGCGGAGGCGCCGGTGCGAGCCTTCACCCACGCGGTGCTCATCGACGGTCGCGGCGGCCCGGCAATCGAGCCTGCGACGATCGTCGTTCGTGGCGAGACCATTCAAGCCGCAGGTCCAGCGGCAAACGTTCGGATCCCGTCCGGCGCACGCACGACGGATCTCAAAGGCAAGGTCCTCATGCCAGCGCTTGCCGACATGCACGTGCACCTCGTCGGCGGCTGGGACGGGCATGCGACCGACATGCTCGGCTATCGTCGCTACCTCAACGCATTCCTCTATGCGGGCATCGCGACGGTGCTCGACACCGGCAACGTGCAGCCGTACATCGTGCAGATGCGCGCCGAGGTTGCCGCGGGGCGCTTGCTCGGGCCCCATATCTACTGCGTAGGACCACTCATCGACGGCGCCGACCCCGCGTGGCCGCCCCTGTCGTATTCGGTGCCGTCGGTCACGCAAGTGCCGAGCGTCGTCAAAGCGCTGCAGCGCGATCACGTCGATCTCATCAAAGCCTATGTCGGCCTGTCGCACCCGGTGCTCGAGCGCCTGGTCGAGGAGGGTCACAAGGTTTCACTGCGCGTGATCATCGATCAGTGGCAACGGAACGGCTCGCGCGACCTCGTCGAGGACGGGATCTACGGCTTTGCCCATCTGCCGACGCGCAGACTCACCGATGAGGATGTGGAGTTCATGAGAGCACACCACGTCGCCTTCATCTCGACACTTGCAGTGTTCGAGAGTCAGAGTCGGCGCCGGCTGCACGATCTTGCGTTCATGCGAGATCCGCTCGTGCGCGACACAAGCCCGCCGTCATTTCTGGAGGGCTTGCGGCAGGAGTCCGAGCGCAAGCTGAGTCCCGCCGAGACCGAGAGCGCGCGGCGCTGGGTGGAACTTCTCAACAATGCGATGGCCAATGCACGCGCACTCCTTCGCGCCGGTGTGATGCTCACCGCCGGTACGGACGCGGCGTACCCCGGCGATATGCAGGGCGAGGGTCTGCACCATGAGCTCGAGCTGCTCGTCGAGTCGGGGCTGACGCCGCTTGAGGCGATCTCCATGGCGACACGCAATGCTGCGCAGTTCATCGGCGCAAGCGATTGGGGCACGATCGAGCCTGGTAAGCTTGCGACCGTGATGGTCGTCGCTGGACGGCCCGACCGCACGATCACGGACACCCACAAGATCGTGGATCTCTACATTCGCGGGCGCCGCATCGATCGCGATGCGCTGCCGCTGAGTCGGCAGAACGATCCCGGATTTGAGGCCATCTCTCCGAGCGATTTTTGATGCCTTAAAGCGCCGTCCCGGGGAACTTATCCGGGACCAGCTTGCCCTGATCGATCAAGATCGTCCCGTTGACGATCACGAACCGCATGCCGGTGCTCGGCTCCATAGGAGCCTGATACGTCGAGTTGTCAGTGATCGCCTTCGGGTCGAACACCACGATATCCGCGTCGGCACCTTCCTGGACCCGTCCCTTTGAATGCGCCGACGCGGTGGATTTCTCCATGCGCTGTGCCGGCATCAGACTCATTTTCCGGATCGCATCCATCAGTGTGAGCGCGCCGATCTGGCGAACATACCGGGCGAGGATCCTCGAATACGTACCCGCGTTGCGCGGGTGACCCTTGTCTCCGTCGCTGGCGATCATCACGAGGGGATCCCGAATGACTAAATCGACCATCTCTTGCGTGTTCACGTGCAGGAGCACGAGTTGCGGGCGGCTCGAAGCATGCAATGCCTCGAACCTCTGCCGGGTCAGGCGTTCTCCGGTATCGGGAAGCTGCAGATCGCCGTAATCGATGCCCTCTTTCTCCTGCCAGCCCGGATTGAACAAGGCTGAGTTGATGTAGGTCATACCGGCGGTGTAAGGATATGCCTCGGTGGTTACATCGAGCCCCCGTGCCCGAGAGCCTGCGACCATCGCGAGGCACTCAGCGCTGTCCTTCGTGCACATGCTGTTGAGGTGCACGATATGAAGCGCTGCGCCGGATACGGCGGCAGCACCGATCACTTCGCCGACCGATTCGATGCTGGAGCCGGGCTCATGCCGACCCGCGCTTCGGACATGGACGAAGACGGGAACGTGTCTCTCGGCAGCCAGCCGAAACATATCGATCACTTCGAGACGCGTAGCGCCCGGTACGTATTGAAGCCCCATACCGACACCCAGCGCGTCGGCATCGAGCTCGTGACGTAACCGCGCTCGAACCTGGTCGATCTGCGCATCGCTCGCCGGCTGATCCGTGGCCGGGCCCGCCTGGGGCAGGATCGTACCCTCGGCGAGCGGTGCGCCAAACGCCAGCGCGCGGGCGGCGGCGTGGCTCGCGGACGTGCCGTAGTTGATCAAGGAGTGTCCGCGCTTGCCGGCCAGGAACGCCGCCACATCGGGCACTCCAATCTCCATCTCGAGCGCGGTCGTCACACCATCGAACGCCTTGACGCGACCGCTGTCGGGGTCCTGTCCGTGCTGGTGTAAATCGATGAAGCCCGGCGCCACGACCAATCCTTTGGCATTGAGCATGCGCTCGCCCGTGAGTCGCTCCGTCGAGATTTTCACGATCTTGCCGTGAGCGATGCCGATATTGCGGACGGCATCGAGCCCTGACTCGGGATCCATGACCCGGCCGCCCGCGACCACGATGTCATAGCGCTGTGCGTACGCGGATGTAACGAAGAGAGCCGAGAGAAGAAGAATGGCAGTGCGCATGGCTTCAGCACCCACGAGGCTTCGTTTTGCGAACCGTACTGGCCGGATATCTATTTAGCAGTTCAGCGGGTCTACGCGGACGGGCTACCAGCTCGCCACCGCAATTCGGGCATTTGCCTGCAAGGACAGTGCCGGCACAACCGTGACAGAACGTGCATTCGAACGAACAGATCAATGCCTCTGCTGACTCCGGCGGCAGATCCCGGTCACAGCACTCGCAATTGGGGCGCATCTCCAGCATATGAGTCTCAAAGGCTGCCGGAAGGCAAGCCCTTCTCTCGGTCATAGTAGTCAACTGCAGTCTCCGTCCGGAACATCTTCCTCAGGTTTCGATTGCCACGCGGGCCGGCGACTATGATGACCTTCTGGGAGTCTGGATACTCACACGTCTCCACGTCACCCAATGTCGATAGCGAGAGGTAGCGCATCGTGGTTGCGCCCGTATTGATGATCTGGTGCGCGACTTCCGGGCCTCCGGGCGGGCATGCGATGACATCGTGCTTTCGAATGGGGTAGCGCTCGTCACCGAACCGCAATTCACCTTCCCCCTCCAGAATAAAAAACATCTCCTCGTCTGCGTGATGGCAATGGAAGGGACATTGGACCTTGCCGGGCGGCAGAACCGTCAGGTTATAGCCGAGCTTCTTGGCACCGATGTGATCGCTGATTTGGCCGCGGGAGGATGTGTAGAGGCCGTTCTCTTCTACATCGTCAAACTTGACCTCATCGAGATTCAGGATGGGTTTCACTGGCTACGCTCCGACATAAAGTTAAACAATGTTCCTGTGAGTGGAAGTCGCGACCGCGAGGGCTCTGCAAAAGTGGCCTTCCGTCACGGTCCATTTCGGGATAAGCGGACTATGCTGGTGCGGGCTCAAAGGCGAGTATAAATATTATGAAAGAAGTACGCCCGAAGCGTTATCACTCCGTCTCGATCGTGTGCCCCAGAAAGTCTTGCGCTGCCATAGAAGCGCTGGCCGGGAAACGGTTCTTCGCTTCCGAAGCGCCATCATTGCCTCTGCCGAACTGTACGCTTTCGAGTCAATGCAAGTGCAGCTTCCAAAAGCACGGCGATCGCCGCGATGACGAGAGGCGCTTCGCAGGGACGGTGAGTCAGTGGTATGGCGGAGCCGAAAAGCGCCGGCCACGAGACCGTCGCCAGGGAGACTGAGGCCTGTGGGGAACCGGGGTCGTTGTCACTTGCCGCGCTCCATGCTGCGAATCTGTCCATCGACCACCGTAACGATCTCGCTGCAGCTCTGGATCCTCGGTCGTAGCGCCATACTTGAGTCGTTGAAGTACCGACCTTGGCTCCATAGACGTTTCGCACGTCCTCGGTAGAGACCTTCTCTGAGGAAGGCTTTCCGCACTTGTTGAGCAGCTCAGCCACGGACATGTCAGCCGACACTACCCAGTTGCCACAGCGGAAATACTCGTCAGACATGGCGATCTGCGGCACCAGAGGCAAGAGCGCGAATATCGCGATCAGGCTTCTCATAGAAACGATCGACCGATCAGAGGTCTTTCCTGATTGTCCGATCAATCGACATCAGTTCGACGGGGGCGCCATTGACTTCGATGAACGCGACGACGACACCGGGCGGACGGACTATTTGGCTCGATTATGATCTTGTGTCCCTTGATCGCCTCGTGGACATCGTCAACCTCGAACGCCACGTGAGCGGTGGTTTTGACGATCTCGGGGACAGGGGCATCATCGTCGTAACGCTGCCACTGGATACCGAAGGGATTATTCAGGTGATCGCTGACCGTGACCTTCAGGCGCGGAACCGGAATCTCTCCGCTAAAGGAACCGTTGGTCGGCAGTCCGATGTGGTTGAATGTGAGCTTCATTCGCAGCTCCGACTTCAGGTTCCAGTCGCGTCACGATGTTGTAGCCACTGACATAAGTGATCCTCGCCGGTGGATGTCCACAGCCACTGCACCTCCTCGTCCTCGGCAACTTCAGCCGAAAGGACGCGATTGGGGGCACGTCGGCCGATGCAGGCGATGGCATCGGTGCAAACACCGTCCGGGTGAGTGTTCTCATCTCAGTGAGCGTACACCCTTGCCGTCATCGATTGCACTAGCCGCAGCACTTACGTTCCAGTTGGACCGGCGGACACCTGATGTTTCCATACGAGCAATATACGCAGCAGTCGCCTCGTTTCGGTCGAAGCAGCTTGCCGCAAGCCTGACACTCGTGGAAGAAAACGCACGCATCGGTCGGCATCTCCTCCACGGACTTGAAGCCGCACTCCGGACACGTAAGCTCGCAACTCAGTATCAGGCTAGCCACGATTCGCGAAGATCAGAGCGCAAAGCACGATACCAGCGATACCGGCCCAGTTACCCACCAGAATAAGTCGAGCGGCTCTCTCGGGTAGTTGCAGTTTTCGCAGCCGAAATACCGAGCGCACTCCCAGGCCGAGATAGGCACATCCCAGGAATATCCATCCCAATAGCGGACGCCAGAACAGCAAGGCAACGAAGACCGCTATCACGAGAAGAACGAGCAGGTTAGTGCGTGATGTCGCATCAACCAGCGCCGCCTTCGCATCGGCCGACATGAGCGCAACAGCGCGTCTGTAGAGCAGACTCGAGGCGGCAAATCCTGCGAGTACGAACAATATCGGATATGCGTTTACCAGCTGATCCACTACGATCCAGTCCGACAATAGTTAGGGCGCATAGCGAGGGCAATCGGCCGTGACGAAGAGAGTCACGTAGTGCTTACCTTCTGAAGCGAATACATCGTTCGTGTAAGGGCCATCGTCCACATTCCGAATGCACAGGCCATGTGCCCGCGCCATGTGAGCCGGCGCGTTTGCCAAGAAGGACAAGGCCGTCTCGTCGCACGAGTACGGCGACACCGATGCGAGGGACGGCAGGCTCCGCTCTGAGTGTGCCACCGCTAAACGTCAACGGAGCTCCTTGCGGACTACAAGCTTCAAACCAGACCATACGTCGGTGACGGCACAGACCTTGACGTCCACCAATCCCATAGGAAGCGCGATCTGGCGAATGGCCTCTTCGGTTACGTCTGTAACGACCTTCGAGGCCTTCTTGGGCCACGATACCCAAATCATTGCCTCGGGGCTGAGCAAGCGCCTCAGTGAATCCAGATGTCTGCTCAGTTCCTGCCGGTCGGCCGCGAATACGTGAGCAACATTAATGGCCGGTGAGACACGCTTCGCGAACACCACACCTGCGGGTAGCGGCTCAAGAAGTTGAAGATAGCCCTTCGGGGCACTCGCAACGAATACCCTGCTTCCCGCCTTGATGCCCAGCTTCTTGGCGAGCGGCGTACCGGAATAACCGGCAGAGCTGACTGGTACCATGCGCTCGAGCCACTAGGGACTGAGCGCCACCCAAGTGCGACAGATTCCGATAATCGAAAGCACCAGCAAACCGAGCACGGCACCGGCGCCGATGTTGAAACCTACGCCGCGCTTGACTGGATCCGCCATATAGCCCTTCATGTAGATCACGCGGCCTGCTACCCAGATCAATCCTAAAGCCGGGGGCAGATACGCGATCATAACTGGCAAGGCAGTCGCAACCCACAGAAGCGGCAAGAACAGCACGAACTGCTCGAGAGTATTCATCTGCACGCGATACGCTCTCTCAAATTCCGGAGCGCCCGTCACCGCTGGTGCCTTCACGCCGTGTCTTGAACGCATGCGGCCAACGACGACACCGGTGTAGAGACAGACGATGACGGCGAGGACCGTTACCGCCGCGCTCAACAATTTAGCCTGTGTCCATATCATGGTATCCCCCCTTGACGGCGCGATTCCTGAATGGAACCGCCGAGTGCTAGTTCGAGTCTCATGCTCTCCCCGTCATTCAATGCAGCATACTGATCTGTGAGTTTCTCGAAATCAGCCCGCATTGTGTCGACGGCCTGAGGTGTTGCGCGGAAGGCTGGTATGGACCACTGCGCCAATTCGGTATTTACCAGTTCCTCGAACTGTTCAGGTGAACAGGCCCCGGAAGACAGGGACTGCAGCGCCCTGGCCAGTATCTCCGCTGCTGCAGACTCTGGACCCAAGCGTCCAATAATCTCTTTATCCGCGAGCTGCTCGGGTGTGTACCCACTTGCGATATTGCCGAAAAAGCCTTGCCTCAAGCCGAATCTATGCTCAACCACGAAGTGGGCCAGATCGTGATGAGGGAGGCTGGGTCCCAGGTCGGACACGACCGAGGTCCCATCCGGCCTCTGACAGGAGAGCTGGTGCCGTCGGCCTTTCTTCTTGATGCTGATGCGCACGATTCGCTATTGGAGCGCGACGGCTGTCAAATGTCTCGGTTGATATAGGCCAACCCGTCCTCCGCCAGGCAGGCGCACTGAGGTCACGGAACCCCACCGTGCTTCCTGGGGTGAAGAGCAGCTAACACCCTTCTTTTCCAGTGAAGCCATTTCCGCTTTGAGATCGCTGCACATGAGATAGAGCTCGCAGGCATCGCCTTCTTCGGACGGATGGACTGCGGCTTCCGCCGGCGGCAGAGCAAATATGAGCCAGCCGTGTCCGGCGTCGACGGACTTAAACGCTAAGACGTTACGAAGGAATGCCCGATCGGCTTCGGCGTCTTTACTGTAAAGAATGACGTGCGCTCCAGAGATCACTTGCGCCTCCTTATGAAGTCGACGTTGCCAGCACCGGAGCAAGCGAATCCATATAATCACGCCAATGGACGATCTTGCGATCTGAGATGGTGACAATCGAACAGAAACGGTTGTCGTACGCCTTTCCAGTCGATCGAGCTGTACCGTGAACCTCGTACTCGAGGATGACGACGCGAGCATCCCGCGTCGAATGCACCACGAGTCCGTTAGCGCTATGCAATTGCATGCGGTACCCCTCCAGCGCTGTCATATACGCGGCCCGGCTCTCGAGGCGTTCGGGCCAACCTGGGAAACGGTAACGGAACTCGAAGACCGCATCAGCGGCCACGGCGTCCCAGAAATGGTGGCCATCGACAAGGCCCTCCAGCCCCTTCATGACGATAGCGAAGAACGGATCGAGATCCGCGAACTTGTCATACTTAGGCGTACCCATGCAGTCTCTTCGAGTGCGAAAGTTTAGACAGCGCCCTTTCGTTGTCCAAGATTGAATGTGAACCCATGCGGGTCCTCGATATAGCAACGCGGAATCCCCGGATCCTCCTCAACGATGCGGCACCCATTGGCCAACAATCGGGCTTTCGCCTCGGCGAGATCGGAAACCAGCAACTCGAAAACCGGGCCGTGCGGCGCTCCGCCCTCCACATATAGCGTAAAGGCCCCTGTATCGAACCCCACGAGGTCGGCACCCCTGTACGAGACAGTCAGCCCAAGGACGGACTCATAGAAGGCGACCGCAGAGTCAAAATCGGCTGCTCGGATGATTACATCACGTGTTGAATCGAACGGACCCGGCATAGAGACCCCAGTTCGCCGTCTAGCGGCTAAGTTGAGCGCATGGCAGATCGCCAGGATTGACGCCGTCGAACTACGACTCCTTTGCTGAATCGTGCGACTGACCCGTCGCAAGGTCGGCCAGCTCCTGCTCAGATACGTCAGGTCGTTCGAGGATCGACTGCGCCCGCTCGAGCAGTTGTTCCGGCACCAGGACTTTGAACTCACTTCCAAGGCCCGGGACGAATCCGTCGGATGTGATGCGAGCGGGCAGCTTTTGGTCCTCCAGCAGGCCCAAGGCTGCCTCGGCCAGGACCTTGTCTCCGAAGGTGGCAACGACACTCCACTGGTCGCGCACGCTCGCCGAGCTACCTACCTCACCTCTCATGATCTGCTCCAACGAAAGTTAGCCATCAGTCTGAGGTGTCGAACGATCAGGTACCTTTACCCCAGGCCACGACGAAGTCGTATTATCTCGCCTTCGCGACCAATATTCACGGAACACGAGAGTCCCATCGATGAGCGACGTGCACGCTGAAGAACGCGTCGGCCCGCATTACGACAAGGCGAAGATGCTGGAAGCGCGGCGGCACACTTGGCACGCGCTCGCGAAAATTGCGGCGGGTATACGGCCGGGTATGCGGGAGAGTGAGGGGGTCGAGTTCGCGAGGACGGTGCTGAAGGATCTCGGACTATTGCGCGGCTGGCACGGCGTCTATCTGCGCTTCGGTGTGAACACCTTACTCACCTATTGGGACAAAGAGGCGCCGGACGTGGTGCTCCGCGACAACGATATCTTCTATATCGACATCGGCCCTGTATGGGAGGAATGGGAGGGTGACGGCGGCAACACGTTCGTGGTCGGCAACGATCCGGAAATGCAGCGCGCGAGCATCGCTGTCCGCCAAGTCTTCGATCGCGTTCACCAGAAGTGGCGCACCGACGCGGTGACGGGAGCGGCGCTCTACGGATACGCGCGCCAGGTTGCTGGTTCGATGGGCTGGGAGTTAGCGCCCCGCGTTGATGGCCATCGCCTCGGTGACTTTCCTCACAAGGCGTTTCACTCAGGAACGCTTGCGGCTACATCCTTCACACCCGCCACGGATCTGTGGGTGCTCGAAATCCAGATTCGGCATCGCACACTTCCATTCGGGGCGTTTTACGAAGATCTATTGCTCGAAGCGGAACGCCATCCCGGTCAGGATCGAGCCGACGCACCATCATGAGCTGGCCTGAGCACTGCGAAGACGGACCAGCGCTGCCCTATCAAGTCGCGGCAGGTTGTCGGCGATCTCGAACCATGGGGACTTGAGTTCGACAAAAATGTGTCGATCCGGGCGGAGCTGCGGGTCATCATCCAGAGCACCGGCCGGAACCTCAAACCACGGTGTATCAGGGTTCGGATTCGGCACAGGTGAGCCGCAGCCAGTGCAAAAGAACGTACGGTAGCCCGGCGCAACTTCGCGTACTGGAGCTTCGTATGCACGTATCAAGTCCCGACCCGAGGTGAGACGGAAGTCGTCGCGCCGCACTCCCACCGTGGCGGTAAATGCGGAGCCGCCAGCTTTTCTGCACCTCGTGCAGTGGCACAGCTCGAACGGCCCGACGGTGCGAGTTATCTCGAATTTTACACCGCCGCAAAGACAGCTACCGTGGATCATCGCGGGTTCTCCTGAGGAACGCGCTCGCCGAGCTACCACGCTCCAGCTCGCGGACGCGGCGATGATATGCCCCGTCCGTGGGCACTAGTCTATTGGTGTGAACACCACCGGAGCCCGACCCATCTCGCTGATGTCACCGATCATTAGGATTATTTGATGGGGAACCCAGAGGTCAATCGGTGGTGCTCCCTCGTCGAGGGTGATTGTCAGTTTGGCAAAGACATGGTGGCTTAAGTCTATCCTGGCGCACGCGAGAATGAGTCGACCGTCACTTGGCGGTTTGCCAGAGGGTGGCTTTTTCGCAAACGCACGAAACTCGCTGGCATCCTGCGGTGACAGGTCCGGGCGCAGGCGCACGAAGTATCTACTTTGCAGAACGGCCATTGGTCCATTCTACGCACTCCGAACAGGCGGCGCAGATAAAATCGAATATCCGTCGAGCTGCGACGGCAAGCGGAACACGCTTGGATTGGTGAGTACGAGGTAGAGCGTTAGCGCCGTGACGATCAACCCGACAATCACTACCGCACGAACCAGTCTGATCAGAAACGTCGATCGAGAATTCGAAGCAGAGCGCCACAGAATCACGGTCTGGACTAACCCCAAGGCGAGTCCGAGAACCAGATAGACAGTTAGCGCTAGAGCGCGCTCGACGTCAATGAACGCCCCGATGAGAGAGTACGCGACCGATACGCCAACGCCCCATACCCAAAAGGCGCGTGCGAGTGAGAGCTTGCCACTCAACGCATCAGTCAACCACCGAGGCCACACGGCTACCTCCTCTCATCTTTCACGGGGCGCTCCAACGAAAGTTATAGCGCAGAAGTTGGCCGGTGCCACCACCCGCTGCGGAAACCACCGCGTATCCGAGAGCCCCGGCAGCTGCGTGCAACAGGGTCACAAAAATGGGCGCGCTGGATTCTCTCGCGGCGTAAATGGGCATTGTCACAGCGACACGGCCAAAAAAACCCACGAGAGCACCAAGCAGCAGACCTTTATGGCCCACAACAAATCCGGCGGCAGCGGCTGGTACTATCTGCTTCAGACCGCCGAATAAGGACGACAAACTCCATCTCCACTGCGGCGGCGGCCAAGCCGTCGGCAGGTTAAGGTACCACTGCAGCAAAGTCGCAAGGACGAGGACCACGAGAGTTAAGGCCAGACGACGCTTCATCTGCGCTCTCACGCCGCCGACACTACGCGACCGCGACCACCGCAATAGAGATTCGCATTCCTTTTGGTCGGATGGGTAGTTTGGCTCCTTGGCGGGCCGGCGGATTCTTGGGAAACCACTTAGCCCACTCTTCATTCATGCCCTGGAAGTCGGCTTCCTCACCAAGGATAAACGTCGCGTTTACAGCCTGCTCGAGAGAGGTGCCCGCCTTCCGCAAGATTGCCTCCACGTTCCGAAGACACTGCGCCGTTTGTTCCTGGATTGTTTCTCCAACCACTTCCCCTGTCTTCGCGTCAAACGGACCCTGGCCCGAGACGAAGACAAGGCCCGCAGCCCTGACGGCTTGACTGTAGCTCGCAAGTGAATGCGGGGCTTCATTGGTATGGATAATCTCCTTCGACATCGCGCACCTCCAGGTCACATTCAGTCTCCGAAGCGCCAACGTGGTGGCTCACCCTTCCACTTACAGATGCTGAACAGGATGGCTAACATGGCAATGACGAACACGAGCCAAGCCAAAGGGTGCGGCCCAATCCGCACGTACCGCGCGCCACTAAGGAAGGCTACCAACCAAAGGCCGTAAACAGCCCACCCTTGCCAGCTGAGCGGCAATCCCCAACCCCACCCATAGCGCTTAGCGGCAAACCAGTACTCGGGCGGATCCGTCATCTTATTGCAACGCCAAGATTGTGGCTCGAAGTGCCATAAGCCAAAAGGCCAAAGTCGATGCGGCGTACAGCCAAAACCGTAGAATCACGATGTTGATAGTACAGTGAACCAAGCTGTGAAGCGCTCTGAAGAATACGAATATCCATGCGGCCACAAGATACATGGCATCGACGCGCTGCGTTACGAACAAGTAGAGACAGAGCGCGTAGAACATTGTCGGTACTTCCAACAGGTTCTTCAAATTGTCTGACGGATTTGAGACAGCGGCCGGCGATAGACGTGCAAGCTCGAGCGGCGCCAATTGCGCCGGCGTCAGTTTTGACTGCGTGATGAATGGGATGCGTCGCGCATACATGTAGAGCCACACAAGCAAGGTGAGGACCATCAGCGCTAGGAAGGGCCCGAATATCAGCTGTTGGTTCACGGTCACTCCAACCCGTCCAGAAGCCCCTGACTCTCACGGCCCGCTCCAACGACGGATAAAGCGCTTCGACCTTCGGGCGTACCCCGGTAGCGTGACGGCCTCATGCGATGCCGCCCGACGCGAGGCCAGTTAGAAGGCAGAGTCCTCCAGCCGTTATTAACGCGACACGAATCCAATGAGTACGGACAATCGGACAATCCGCTTCAAGTAGAGACTCGCCGGCCCGGTTGGGTCACGACTCAGGGCTGACTGCCAGGGACCCCAGAGAACGGCGGTGAGAGCCGCTGACAGGAGTTGGCATCCGGCGTTGCTTACGAGCGCCCAGTGGGGGATGGCGACTGGATGATGCCAAATCAGCACGAACGAGCCCGCGAGTGTCAGTCCCACGGGCACAAGAACCCAATAGGGCAGTTTATGCCAGTGTGATGACTGAACCTCGTGAAAGGCGGCTGCAGGTACGAGGCGCCACGTCCTAAAGATATCAACCTCATGAGCCCAGATAGTGCCGACGTTGTACCAAGCCAGGGCGAAAACCAGGAGAAAGAGGACGCTGGGCGACATTGACGCCGCGCTCTAAGGCCTACGTTGAGCGGCCGCCGGCACTCAGCAGCCAAAGGTAGAGCAGTGTTGCGGCAACGCTAAGCGCCGTTCGCACTGCGTGCAATCGGCCCCAACGTTCGAGTAGGGAGCGGGTCGAAGAGGAACTCAAGTCTCGGCCGGGTGAAAGGAGCGCTTGATTCGTGGGCATGATGACGAGGAGCGTGAACGGCACCACCAGGCCGATGAGAAGTGCCGCCACCATCCAGCCACCGCCCCCGCCAAACAGCCACACGGCAATGCCACAACCACAGCTCACCACGGCCATGGGCGCCTGCATCCAGGTGGCCCGCTTGTAGCTGGGCGCCCACTGGGACGCAGCCGAGCGTGTATCGAGCCTCAGTCGCGCCGGCTGCTCGGCGATGTTGATGTAGAGGGCGGCGCCCGCAAAAAGCGCGGCAGTAAGCACTGCGACAAGGCGGAGAGCGTGAAGCATCGAACACCTGTCGGGTGCGGCCTGAGAATGAAGTTGATCGGCCAGATGACCGCCTATCGGGCGAGGCGAGCGCACACTGTCTGCGGCGCTCGCCGATCTATCTACCCTACGCTTCACGGTCTGCTCCAACAATAGTCAGGCATCATGTAGCGCCCGGCGAAAGTAGACTACACGGTCTGTTTCTGTGAACCCCAGTGCTCGGTGTACCTCGTGCGCTACGCCATTATCGAGCAATGAATCAGAGGCGAGCTCCATGCACCCTGCCGAGGAAGCCCAGCTCACCACCGACTCGACAAGTTCCCGCGCCACGCCGTGGCGCCGCGCCTTTGGCTCGACGTACAGACCTTCGATAAACGCCACCGGAGAACTGCTCGTACCATTTACGTAGTCGGTGCGCTTCGACGCCTCGATGAAGCCTAGCGCCGACGCGGCATCGTCTAACGCAAGTCGAACGTGATGCGCACGCGCGATTGCATCCGCCATTCCGACCAAGTGACCGGACTCGGACTCCTCGGGCCACAACGCCAGGCGCATCTTGAGCCACGCGGGATCGTCAGAGCCTCGAGGTGGGACGATCTGCATGACGCCTAACGATGAAGTTAAGTGGCCGCCTAACCGGCCATCCGGCGAGGCGGGCGCACAATCTCTTCCGCGCTCGCTGAGCCACCTACCCGATATGCCACGGTTCGCTCGGACGATAGTGAGGCTGCACCAACGCAGGCACTACACACCCCCCGTTGAGAGCGGTATTACCTTGATCTCCGTACCAGGTCCAGCGCTGATAAGCGTTCCGGTCGAGTCGGGAATGAAGCGCATCGGCACTAGCATTTTTTGAGTGCAAGAGGCGAGGGTCCACAGCTCACGCCAAGCCGGTCCTCTTGCTCCTGGCAAGCTCTCTGTTCCTTGGTCGAGATACTCGGTGTTTGCCACGTAACCGATCTGACAGTTCGGCTCGCGGGCTCCGGGTGCGATAGACAGAGCAACAACGGCATGCTTAACCGCATCCTTCTGCAATAGGGCGTCCGCGTGTGTGTTTCCGGGAAGCAAGGGCATTGTGGCTAGCTTATTCGGACCCTCGACCGAGACCAAGACACTAAGCAGGCGCGTTCGGCCACAGCCTTCAGCCTGCACGAACTCCTTCCAAGCGCCGCCGACAATCGCACCGGCACCATCGAATGACACCGGTCTATATGGGACGAACTTGTTTCCGATCCTGAACTGCGCGGCGGGACAAGGATTCTGAAGGACAACGGTGGAGCGTCCCGCGGCATCTATAACGCGTTGCTGCTGTGTCGGATCACTTAGTAGCTTGGCGAAGAGTCCGGAGTTATCCGCGAACGCAGGCGAAGCGACCACTGCAATCGCCACTAGAATCGCAAAGTCGGGTAGCACAACTCGTGGCATCGGGTCTCCTCTGCCGCCTGACGGCTAAGTCGAGTGGCCGCGCGGCCGCGCACCTCCCCGAGGCGAGCGCACGATGCCCCCGCACTCGCCGAGTTCCCTACCTCGCGCGTCACGATCCGCTCCAACGATAGTTAGCTGACATGCGAGAGGATGAACCTTAATAGACGTACGAGCGGCTGTAGATACCAGACAATCACCTCAAAGAGCCAAAGAGCCAGACTAACCATTCTGCAAACCACGGCGCCACAAAAAGCACCGCGATTGCGCCCAAAATCGGAAGCCCCCGTCGCCATCGTCGCGTCGAGATAAGGTAGTAAGGAAGATAAAGTGGAAATCCGGCCACTACAAACCAACCGTGGTCAAACGAAGCATGCGTGCGCCCACCTGCCCTCGTGTCAGCGACAACCCAAGTCGCCACAAGCGCTGTTAGGAGAAAGCTATGCAGGTTAGACCTTCACGGTCCGCACCAACGATAGTTAGGCGGCTCATAGCCTCGAAGCCTGACCCTTCACAGCACCTACCATCCCGCGCTCTCCGGAAAGAGCAACTCTCCCTCAGGCTCACTGCAAGCGTAGAAACCCAAGCCGTGCTTTCTGGCGAGAGCCTTAGCCGCGACATAGCCGCCGCTTCCCTGAAAGGATGCGAAAGCCGAGTAAATGACGACCTTACCGATACCGTAGTCAGTGACGGTGCTTTCGTACGAGCCCGCCGCCAAAGCACCGTTCATAGGCGGAAAGTGCTCGATCATTTCCATAAACCAGCGCTGTAAGGCTGGCGTGGTAACAGCAGGATCATCATAGCTGTGCCCCTCCGACCACTCCGTTTGATGGTCATACCAAGCGTCGAACGCGGTGCGCCCACGAGGTGCTGCGCTCGCATCAAATACCATGAGGTCGTAACTCACGCGACGTCACCGGCCGTCTAACGACCTAGTTGAGCGGCCGCACGATGAGGCCGGATCAGCGCCGCGGGCGCATACTGGTTTCGCGCCCGCGGCGGAGCGCTGACCCAGCACACCATGAGCTTAGAGAACATCACAGTCTGCCGCTGGTCTCTCACGGTCCGCTCCAACGTAAGTTAGACATCGTGTCCCAGCCAAACCGTTACTCCTGATTGAGACGCCCCTGCAACGCGCCAGCGGCACGAACGAAGCCGCCGCGACACATCAGCTGATCGGATCGGTGCGACGACGGAATACACACCGAGCATGCGCTTGCTGCTGCCTCGCAGCAACCGAGGGCCCCTCTACTTGGGGACTGTACCAAGCTCAACACTCGCGACGTACGGCTTGGAACGAAGCGGCTGCCCATTGGGGCCCGAAGATGCGGCAGCGGCATTGAACCAGGTGCTGGAAGCGTCGAGTTCCGAGAGAAACAGAAACACCATTCCTGAGATGTCTAACGATAAAGTTGAGCGGCCGCACACCAGATCTGGCCAAGTGACGCGGGCGCATACTTCTCACCTGCGCCCGCGGAGCTAACCCTCTCACTTCTCACGGTCCGCTCCAACGATAGTTAGGTGCCGTACGCTTACCCGAGTACGGCCATTGTACGAAATGTACTCGACGTCCGGCTCACAGCGCAGTTCCGCGACTATCTCCGCCGGCAGATCAGCGACGAATATTGCGCCCCAACGGTATTGCACATGGACCAACAGGTGATACTTCTTCGCCAGTGCTGCGGCGGCGCTACGAGGATCAAAGACTAACGGTTTGAAGC
>CAWCJT010000002.1:0-7832 GCA_963795975.1 uncultured Gammaproteobacteria bacterium | reverse complement strand
CCTTGATCGATAACGCCGTGGAAGCGCTGCTTCTCGCTGCCACGGTTAACGATATCGCAGGCCAGACGTTCAACATTGTGGACGACGACGCTATTTCGCAGCGCGGTTATCTCGAATTGCTGCGTAGCTGCACCAACGGTCTGCCACACGTATTGCGCATGCCACTGGCCGCGTACTACGCCCTTGGCATGATGGCGGAGGTGGCGGCGCGCGCCCGCCACAAGGAACCGGAAACGACTCGTTACCGCATACGCTGCCGCCTTGCGCGCGTCGAGTGGAATTGCTCGAAGGCGAAAACGCTGCTGCGCTGGCAGCCTCGCGTGCCACTGCGTGAGGGGCTTGCGGTCGCGTTCCGCGCGTATGCGGCACGCAACATTGCGGGTTAACGAAATTCTGCGGTCGGCGCTAACGATTTCTTACGCCGGCGTTCTCGCGACGCCTTCGAGCACTTGGAGGGTCTGCTTGGCGCAGCGTTCCCACGTAAAAAGATTGGCGCGTGCTTTGCCGCGTTCCCTCAATTGCGATCGCAGAACAGCGTCATTCAATAAACGCTCCAAGCCTTCCGTTATGGAATCAACTGATTCCGGATCAACGAGAACGGCCGCATCCTGGGCGATCTCCTTCGCGCCATAACGATTCGAGGTCACAACCGGACAATTCGATGCCATCGCCTCCAGGATCGGCAGTCCAAACGACTCGAACAGGGACGGCAACAGCAACGCCTGCGCCATTTGATAGAACGCTGGCAGTGTCTGTGAGTCCACCCAGCCCGCCCATTTGACCCAATCGCCGAGCTTGAGCCGGGCGGGCTCCTCGAGCTCGTGCTCGGACAGGAAGCGATTGGTCCCCCGGCGATCACGAGCGATACGCCCAGCCGTGGTCCCACGCGCGCATAGGCCTGCACGAGACGCGTGAAGTTCTTCGGCGGATATATGGCTCCGGCGTAGAGCACGTAGCGCTCGGCAAACCGTAGCGAGTGCGCACCGCCTGCAAAGCGGCGGGATCCCACTGCGCCTGAAATGCCGAGTCGATGCCTGTGTATACCGTCGTGATGCGCTCCGGAGAAAGCTCAGAAATTCCATCAGGTGCTCACGCGTCACCTCCGAGACAGCCACCACAGCGCTGGCACGCCGCGCGTAGCGCGGCACCAGGAAACGATGGCTCATGCGATCGATGAAGCGCGACGCCCACGGCATGACGTACCAGTCAAGACCGTGACAGACCCAGGCCGAGGGGTAACTTCCGCTGAGCGGCACGGAATACTTGGGATTGAAAAGGACATCGATGCCGCACCGACGCACGGCCCGAGGAAGATTCATCTGGTCCCACGCGAGGACCGATCGTCCTGGTACGTACACTTCCCAGACGTGCGGCGCGCGGTACGTGCCCAGCAGGCTGGGGTTGGCGAAGAACAGCACGTACTCGTGACCGCGGGGATTTGCGATGAGATGCTCGAGCAGCGCGCGCGTATACACGCGCACGCCACCGCCATGCTGCTCGTAGTGCCGCAACATCACCCCGATGCGCATGCGTCAGGCGCCGCCGCGGTAGGCGTCGAACATGGAGCGGTATTCTGCAGCGAAACCGAGCAGTACGCCTCTGCGAAACGCGTCCGGTTACCGGTGAAGGCGGCCGAGCGATAGGCGTTGAGACCGAGCCCCGAATGCATGTAGTCGAGCTCTGCGAGCTGGCTTTTGTATTCGGACAGGGCGGATCGCTTGAGCTCGACCACATCGTCGATCCTGACGACGCAGTTCGGAAAGAGCGGCGTCCACACCTCGTAGCCGATGCACTGGAAGGCGAATGAGCTGCCCTCGGCCGCCGCCAGCAGGACGCGGCTCGCCGCGTAGTGGTCGGGATGCTGCTCCAGAAAGCACGGCACGTACACGAGCTCGGGCCTTTGCGCCTCGAGCACGGCGCGCAGCCGCTCGACCACCTTCGTGTCCTGCGACAAGGTGCCATCCTCAACGTCCAGAAACGTCGAGCCTTGCACTCCGAGTGTCGCGAGCGCGCGCTGGGCCTCCGCCTTGCGCGTCGCGATCAGGTTCCTCTGTGCGGCTTGACGGGCCTCGCCGGTGAGCGAGGTCACGTTGCCGCTGCCGTGACGGCCATCCGTCAGGAAGACGACATGCACGGTCGCTCCGGCACGCACATGCCGGGCGAGCGCGCCGCCGCAACCGATCGTCTCATCGTCCATGTGCGGGGCGAGAACGAGGACGCGCTCGGCGCCGGGCTCCCACACGAGGGCCGAAGTATTGAAGACCTTCGAGGTGCGCAGCAGCCCATAGGACTGAAGATAAGGGCGTGCAGCTTTCGCAAATTGCCTGAGCAGCACCCGGGTGATGCGTTTCATGCGGCGGCGGCCGTCAGCCCTGCTCCACCGAGCTCCTCGCGCAGCGACTCGCGGCTGCCACCTTGAATCATCATGCGATACCACAGCTCCGCGTTGATCAGAAGCCACAGACGATTGCCATGATCGGCACGCCGGGCAAGGTGAGCCTGCAACAGCGCATCGATGGGAGCGCGCTCAAGGATGCCCGCCTTCACCAGCTGCGAGTCGGGCAGGAACCGATCATAAAGCAGCCGATACTCGCGTCGCAGAATGTAAGGCAACGCCGAGGAGAATCCCTGCTTGGGCCGATTGAGGATCTCGGGTGGCAGGTAACGTGCGGCGAGCTTTTTCTGCGCAAGCCTTAGCGAGCGCCCTTTGACTTTCATGCTCGAGGGCAGGCGGGCTGCGAACTCCGCCAGACGATGATCCATGAAGGGGCTGCGCGCCTCCAGGCCGTGCGCCATCGACATGCGGTCGGTAATCATGACCGGATGATCAGGCAGACGCACCTCGCTATCGGCGCTCAACATGTGATCGAGCGCATCGCCCTGCGCAGCCTCGTACGGCAGCCGGATGGCATCCTCGGCGGGCGCGCCGCGACAGCTGCTCTGCAGCGGCGGGCGAGAACAGCATCCGGCGCTGCGCCGCATCGAAATAGAAGTAACTCAGGCTCCCCGCATAGCGCTCGCCGCCTTCCAGGAAGGAGAGCCGGTGCAGCCAGCGCAACTGATGGCCGACGCTCTTGTACCAACCGGCCTCCGGAATGAGAGACAGGGCCGGCCCGAACATGCCTCGGCGAATGAGCGCCGGCACGTGCGCAAGGCGTCCAGCGTAGAGGTTGCCGTAGTAGCGATCGTAGCCGCCGAAAAGCTCATCTCCCCCGTCGCCACCGATCACGACCTTGACGTAGCGGTGGGCCAGCTCCGCGACGTGATAGGTACACAGGGAAAGCGGATCGGATGGCTCATCCAGGTGATAGATGAGATCCGGCAGCAGCGAGATGAGTGAAGGCGAGAGACTGCGCTCGTGGTGATCCGTTCCGTACAGCTGCGCGACCCGGCGCGCCGCCGGAGCCTCATCGAAGCGCTGGTGCGGCAGCCCCACGGTGAACGTCGGCAGATCCTTGACCCCGACCCGCTTCGCAAGCATCGCAACGAGCAGGCTCGAGTCAAGACCGCCACTTAAAAACGCGCCCACCGGTACGTCGCTGACGAGATGCAGACGCAGGGATTCTTCGATCTTGGACTCGAGCTCATCGAGGAGCGCGTTCTCGGCCTTGAAGCTTCGGCTGATAGCCGAGCTTCCAGTAGCGTCGGATCACCGGCTGCGAGTCCGCCTCAAGAATGAGCAGATGCGCTGGCGGGAGCTTGCGAATGCCTTTGAACATCGACAGCGGCGGTGCAATGAGCCGCAGGCCGAGATACTGATCGAGCGCCGCGAGGTCCAGTTCGCGCAGCGCAGGATCGAAGGCGAGCAGAGCCTTGATCTCGGATGCGAACGCGAATCCGCGCGAGGTCTGGGCGTAATAGAACGGCTTTTGTCCGAGGTGATCGCGTGCTGCGAGCAAGCGGCGGCGCGGCGCATCCCACAGTGCGAAGGCGAACATGCCGCGGATGTGCTCGAGCAACCGCTCGCCATGCAGCTCGTAGAGCGCAATGATCACTTCGCAGTCGCTGTTCGTGAGAAAACGTCGGCCGCGCGCCTCCAGATCCGCGCGCAGCTCACGGTAGTTGTAGATCTCGCCGTTGCACACCAACCAGATGGTGCGATCGGCATTGACGAGCGGCTGGCGGCCGCCGGCGAGGTCGATGATCGAGAGCCGGCGGTGGCCGAAAATCGCGTGCGCATCCGCTTCGATGCCCTCGCCGTCCGGACCACGATGCCGCAGCGCGTAGAGCATGCGCTGCATGCCTTCGCTCAGAATGGCCTTGGGCCGACGATGCCTGCGATGCCGCACATCTTAGTGACGCTCCAGCCGCGCGCCCGCCTGCTGGCCTGATATCACGGCCTCTTCAAACAGCCGCTCGTAGCGCTCGGCACAACGGTCAATGAAAAAGTTCTCCACCAGGACAAGATTATGGCGTCGGATCTCGGCACGCTGCTCGGGCGCAGCGCGAAGCGCCCGGACCGCAGCGTTGAAGCCCGAAGATCGTTGAGCGGTACGACCGCACCGGTCGCGGGGTTGCGAGAAAATCGGTCTGGCCGCCGCGGTTATAACAGACGATCGGCAGACCGAACGCCATCGCCTCCAGGAACACCAGACCGAAGCCCTCATGCTGACTGGTCGAGACGAACAGGTCCGCCACTCGGTACGCCTGATACTTCACCTCATCGCTCACGTAGCCGAGCATGCGCAGCCGCGAGGACACGTTGCGCTCGGCGGCCAGGCGTACGACGGCTTCGGCTTCCGGCCCGTCACCCACGACGAGCAGCACGGCATCGGGTACTGCCACCAACGTCTCGATGAGCTGTGTGCTGGCCTTGCGCGCGACGATGCGGCCGGCCGTGACGAGCACGAAGGCAGCCTCGCTCAGCCCGAACTGGGCGCGATCGGCCCCGCCCTCGCGCGGCGGACGATCGATGCCGAGTGGAATGAGCTCGACGGGCCGCTCGACGCCATAGATCTGGGACACATTGCGCGCCGTGTCGCCTGACTGCGCGACGACGCCCTCGGCACGACGCAGCAGCCGCGCCACGGCCGTACGCAGCAGCGCGTGCCGATGCGGGGAGCTCTTCTTGGAAGGATCGTACAGATCACCGCCGTGCACCGAGAGAATGTTTGGGATGCCGAAGTCGATGCGCCAGCCAGTCGCCGAGGGGGCCAGTCGGAACGGCGAAATGCGTATTGATGATGTCAAAGCCGCGCCGGCGTCCGAGCTGCATCCCGCGCCAGAAGCCCATTGGCAGATACGCCGCCATCGACGGCAGGTTCGCGACCGCGAGCTTGCGGCGGAAGAGGACCGGCACACGCTCGACCTTCACTCCGGCATCGGAGCTTTGCGCGGCAGGTCGCCAGCGCGCGAGGTGATCACTGTGACATCGTGACGGCGTGCGAGTACGCGTGCCATTGCCGCCATGACTACGCCGCCGCCCCCGCCGAGCGGCGGGTACTCATAGTTGCAGAATAGAATCCGCAATGTGTTACGAACGTCCCGTTGGCCTGCCCGAGTCCGTGTATTCTGCACGGTAGCGTCGTGGTTGTATAAGCACGAATTTCAAGGAGTTGCACGATGAACGCCTATCGCGCGCGCCTCCAACCGAGCGCCAGCCGCGCGTGCTCGCCAGCCCGTCTCGAGCCGTTTGATTCCTACTGGCAGGCGCCGAAGGACATCGAGAAGGGCTACAACGCGTTCAATGCGTACTATCGCGCCAACTATCTGTCACACATGCCGGCGGACCGCGCCGCTCGCATTCTTGTCATAAGCTGTGGCCCCGGTTATCTCGTGAACATGCTGCGCGAGCGCGGCTACACCGCCGTGCTCGGCATCGACTCCGATGCTGCGAAAGTCGACCACGCGCGCCGTAAGGGCCTGCCCTGTGAGGTCGCGCGCGCATTCGAATTCCTGCAAGGCAAGGCCGGTCAGTTCGATGTGATCATTCCGGAGCAGGAGCTCAACCATCTCACGCTTAGGAGACCATCGAGTTTCTGGGCTTGTGCCGGGCCGCGCTGCGGCCCGGTGGGCGGGTCGTGGTCTACGCCATGAATGGCGCCAATCCGTTCGTGGGCTCGGAAAACCTCTCGCACAACATCGATCACTTCTACAACGTCACCGAGTACAGTCTCGAGCAGATCCTGACCCTCGCGGCTTTCGTGACGTCCGCGTCTTCGCGCTCAAGCTCTACGTCTTCTGGAAGAATCCTCTCAACTACGTTGGGCTCGCCGTGACGAGCGTGCTCGAGCTGTCGCTGCGCATCATCTTCCGTCTCTACGGCAAGAAGGTGCGGGTGCTCAGCAAGAAGATCGCGGCCGTCGGCGTCGCCCCCGCCTGAGCTCGCGGCACTTGCTCGAGCCTAGCGGCAGCTACTGGTAGTCGTAGTAGTAACCGCCGCGACCCACGGCTTCGGTCGAGCAATTGAGCACCACGCCCGCCGACGGAAACTCCGCGAGCACGGCTTGGGCGCGCATGAGACTGTCGCGGCGCGTCTTGCCTTCCGAGACGACCATGAGCGTGGCGTCGACTCCGGGGCGCAATCAGCAGCGCCTCATCCGTGACCAGCACCGGCGGCAGATCGAGCAGGATGATAGGGGTCTGCGCAATGCTGCCGATGTAATCAATGAGGTCTTCCAGACGGCCCGATCCCAGAAGTTCCGAAGCCTGATCGGTGCTGGTCACGCTGCCGGCGATTGCGAGGTTGGGAATGCCGATCGAGAACAGCACCGAGCTCGCATCGACGTTGCCTGCGAAATAGCTGATGAGCTCGCTGGCGGCTGCACCCCGACGTAGCGGCACAGGCTCGGATTTCTCATGTCCAGATCGAGCAGGAAGACGCTGCAGGTCGGATCACGCGCGAGGCTCAGCGCGATGTTCATCGAAGTGACGGACTTGCCCTCGCCCGGGCCCGGACTGGTGATCGCGAGACTGCGTAGATTGTGGGTCCGGATCGTGTGCAGCAACCGCGTGCGAATGATGCGGTACGCGGCCGCGACGCGCTCATTTTCGTTTGCGGCCACGTATCGGGCAGCAAAATCCGCTGCGCGATCGCGGTGGCGCGATCGCATTCAAGATGTGGAAAAGTCGGACGAACCTCAGCCGGAACCTGTGCCGGCGCGGTAATGCGCCGAGCCGACTCCCGCGGCGCAGCCGATCGTGCGCCAGCCTTGGTTGCCGCGGCCTGTCGCAATTTCTCCAGTGCTCTCTCGATAACCATATAAAGCTGATGAACGCGTACCGCGTCCGCTTAGCGCTCCTATCGTGCTGACAGCACAGTCACTGCGACCGCTATGAACGCAACGGCGAATACAGCGATCGCCGATCCCCATTGAAGTTTGCGCAAGCGCAGGTCCTTAGAGTTCTGTAGTCTCGGGATCGCCCCAATCGGCGCAGCGCCGATGATTTCCTGCAGGTCGCGCCGTCCCCCGCACTGACGGATCCGCGGCATCGACCGCCGTCACGCATCCAAATGCCACGCCCAGACCTAACACCAGGCCCAGCAGAACAATTCCGAGGCGATTTGGAGAATATAGTTTCCGGGGCGGCGTTGGTGCCTGCAGCAGTGTGAACCTTTCGCCACGCTCCTCCTGCTCCATCGTGCGGGCAAGGGCCGCATTCTTCATCTTCGCCTGCAGATCCTCGTAACGCGCGCGTCCATTGTCGTAATCGCGTTGCAGCTGAGTGTACTCACGCTCAACATTGGGCTCAATGGAAAGCCCGGACTCGTAAGTGGCGATGTCCCTGCGCTCTCGAGCTTCCTGGGCGCGCAGCGAGTCGAGCGAGCGTCGGGCGGCCCGCAGCTGACCCTGCACGGCCAGGTAGTCCGGGTTATCCGGCGCCTGCGTCGT
>CAWCJT010000001.1:0-182862 GCA_963795975.1 uncultured Gammaproteobacteria bacterium | reverse complement strand
AGACCCGTCATCGAAAGTTCGGAAATGCCTGCCACAAAGCGGACGTTTGTGTCCTGCGGTAAGCTAAATCGGGTGATTGCCTAGCTGATCAATCTCTATCTTTGCCTAAAGCTGAACAATCAGTGACTCACGCCCGCTCGGCTAACTACAGCCCCTTTTCAAAACAATGAAACGGTCCTTTTCGGAACATCACTGTTCCGGCTACTTGATAACCGAGACTAGCGTATAGACGCAAGGCGGCGGGATTAGCGATAAACGCGTCGAGTCTGATCGCACCAAAATCTAGCTCCGATGCTCTATTTTCGGCGAATTGCATGAGCTGGCGGGCGATGCCGTGTCGTTGATAACTCGGATGTACCATCAGACGGTAAACGAACGCAACACGAGACTTTTGAATGGTCCACTTGACCAGCGAGTATTCTGGTTCCGGCTTATCATTCAAGACGAGTGAGCCAACAATCGTCTGATTGGCGGCGGTGACTACATACAATGTACCGCTCTGAATGTCGTGAATGTGATCTGACGGGTGGGGTAGGCGTCGTCCCATTGATCAATTCCGATAGCACGCATCGCTTCGATACAGCAACGGACCAAGCTATTGAGCTGATCAATGTCACCGTAATTTCCATGGCGAATGTTGGATATTCCCGGTGTGACGGTGCCATTTGGCATTGATCCTCAATCCTAATGCATCTGGAAAGAAATCGGAACTTCCCCTGGATGCAATCGAACAGTTGATTCGTTTTGCTCATGAGAAACTAGAACCATTCGAAGATGGGACGCTCTTATCCTCGGCTGCAAGTCGTAGTGGACCGCCGGTCACGTAGCAGTTCCAGCCACGCAGGTAGATACGAATTTGGATTCCCGGAAGCAGCCGCTCCCGTCCGACCGTTTCGGGTCAAGTTGAGTCTGTCGATTCTTCTCCAATAAATGACTATGGGTTGGGCTGCTGGGGAGAGTGCAATGGGGAAAATTACCAAGGTCGATTCCGCACGGTTCTCAATCGCGATTTCTCGCGACTTATCCATGTCTCTTGTCGAGCACCAGCCCGGACCGCCGGCCCTATGCGATGGGCTCATCGTTGCAATCGCGGACATGACTCGTACTCCACCACACGGCGGCGAGTTGCATCCGGATGGCGACGAGCTGATCTACATCATCTCTGGAAAAGTGAGAGTCACCGGTGAATCCGCACCGGACGAGCCCTGTGAGTTGGGGCCTGGAGAAGCTTGTATCGTCTCCAAAGGTGAATGGCATCTGGTGCAGATTCTTGAGCCGACACGGCTGGTCGGCATTACTCCGGGGCCAGGGGGAGTCATCGACCGGTCGAATCAAGCCGGCGCCCTTGAAGGTGCCCGCGCCAATGATCGTTCTTGGGAAAGTTCGCAATCCCACTGCTCCGAAGCTGCCGATCGCGGCCGTCGGCAAGGGGTCAAAAGCGGGCATTGCGATCGTAGCCGAGCGGCCACAAGCGGCCGTAGCGATCCGCCCTCCATACCGGACAGTCGCGAAGTCGTTAACCACGATCTAGGTTAGCGCCAATCGTCGACAACATACACGCCAGCCCGACTGTACCCTTCCTCATTCGGTCGGTGCATCGTGACACCTTGAATGTCCGTACGGTAGCCACGTGCGAGGAGTTTTCCGTATGCCTCGTGCCGAGCGAGATTCGTACCCGCCTCAACGCGCGCGAGGCCCCGCGTCACCGCCAGTGCTTCACACGCGTCCAGCAATTGATCAAACTGTGCTTCGGCCGCCGGCCCCGGTCTCACGGCGCCAAATTTGACGTAGCACTTCTGATTTCCAGCCTCGGTCCCGGAACCACAGTGACAAACGGCGAACCCCCTGAGGTCGTGACCGTCATGCAGCAGCACGGTGTCGCCTAAGCCCTGCGACTGCACCGCCCGGATTTCCCGCTCCACATCGAGCCCCGGGTATATCGACGTTGTCACGCTAGAGCAAGCCTTCAGGCTTTCCTCGCGTTCGCGCTCGGAGATCTCGGAATACGCTGACCATTCAGAATTGCGCCGTGTCGTCATCTGGACCGGCCTGGACATGATCGCAGTGAGGAACCGCGGTCGAAAGCCGTACTTGTAATACAAACCCAGATGCTTCGGACTTTGAGCAAACGTGAACAGCCCTGCGTGTGTGACGCCCCATGTGTCGAAGCGTTCCATGATGGGATCCATCAGGCGCTGGGCGATCTTGCGATCCCAGAGGTTAGGGCGGACGGTCAGCGGCCCGAAAAATCCAACGCTTCCCCATCGGGTGGCGAAATTCGACCCGACGATCTCGCCGTCCCATTCGGCGCCAAAAGCAGCGGTCGGATCAGCTGGCCAGCGTGTGCGGGCAAAGGCAAGGTCCGCCCAAAAGTTCTGGGGCTCTGGTGCACCTAAGAACGTGCCAAACGCGGCACTGATGATGCGATCAGCCGGCGAGAGGTCCTGTTGCGTGAGCGGACGGATTTTGAGCATATGCGTTCTTCATGATTGCGTCCTCGGAGCTGCGCCAGAAAAGAGTTATCGCGTTGCGCTCCTGTTGAGGATCGTGCTCACTCTACACCCGCACGCGGCCCCAAACCATTCCGTCCAGGTCATCGCTCGGACGAACGCGGCGCCCATCGCTAGAAGATAGCCGCGAGCGCCACCGCCGCGTCGGCAGTCAGCAGGTTTCGTCTGCTTTGGAGAGGACCGATCGGCCGGAATGGGGTCAGGAACGGGCATGGACATCGCTATCCGGACAACTGACCCGAGGCTAAAATGCCGAGTTGCCAGTCACCGACCTCTCATTGTCCTCGGAACGATTCTGGTCATTGCCGGGCTGCTCTGGCCGTGGCTCAAGAAGGTGTCCTTGTTTCATCTCCCCGGCGACATCATCATCGATCGCCCGGGATTCAGGTTGATCTTCCCGGTCACGACAATGTTGATCGTGAGCGCGATTCTGTCGCTCATTTTCTGGCTAATGCGGCGCTAGCGTTTACGACGTGTTGGATTTTTTCTCCGGAGGGCCCCGGGAGATGAGCGGGAGTTGCAGGAGGCATTCGCGCTAGCCCCTCGTGAAACGAATGGGGTGCAAATCGCAGCCCAGTTGGCGGCGGCGCGTGGCCGATGGGATGACGCCCGTCAGCTCGCAATCCAGGCGATCGAACTGGACCCATTGAATCCAGTCGCCCACATGATTCTGGGCTGGAACGTCTATTTGCACACGGGCCACTTCGCTGAAGCGGAAAGGTCAATACGTCGCGGGCTGCAGATCACGCCGAAATTCGGATCCGGCGAGTATTTTCTCGGCGAGGCCTTAATGCTCGAAGGTAAGAACGAAACGGCTCTGGCGGAGTTTGCAAGGGAGACTTTGACGACGGCCAGCTGGAGGGTTCCGCGATGGCCCTATTCAGCGCCGGGCGAAAGAAGGAGTCTGACGCGCGACTCGCGCACGCGATTCGACAGAATGGGACTTCCTGGCCCTCAGAGATCGCGCGTGTGTATGCGTTCCGCGGCGAAAAGGATCGCGCCTTCGAATGGCTTGACCGAGCTTACGAGCTGCGGGACGAGGATCTGTATCTCCTTTAGGGCGATCCGCTGTTTAAGAATCTTGAGGGCAACGTCGCTACAACGCGTTCCTGCGGAAGATGAATCTGCCGGAGTAGCGGAATGCTGTTCCGTAATTCCTTTCCCGAAGGCTGCCGTTTGCGGGTGGCGCCTCCGGGTCGATAGCGCGATCCGACTCAAGACGGCCATGCCGGCAGTCGGTACTGTACGCCCGATTTCCGAGCCGCCGATCTACCACTGGGAGTAGTTAGTAACCCCTTCGAAGGGTCGGGAAATCGAGAAGCGGGGCGCGCTACCAACCACGCCATTCGCCGTACACCCTCGCAGCAACGATCCGCGGCTTTAGGAGGCGACCGCGGGCCTTCTAGCGCGGCATTTCTTGAGCAACTCCAAACGGTCGCCGACAAGCCAGGAAGCACCCCCTTCCGGCTTTCGGACAGAACACGGATCGCTTCCGCACCAATCTGGCCGCGTGAGATTGTTACGGTTGGCCAGCCCTTCACCTCGGCTCCCTCATACGGTGTGTAATCCACCGCGTGATGCAGCACTGGTTCGAATCGTCACCCTCTTCTCGGCATCCCAGATCGCCAGATCCGCATCTGACCCCACCGCAATCACTCCCTTCCTGGGTACAGCCCGTACAGCTTCGCGGGCGTCGTGGTCGTGATCTCGACGAACCGCTCGAGACTCAACCGTCCATCCGCCCGTGATGCAGAGAAAAGCAGAGGCAGCCGCGTCTCGATCCCCGGAATGCCATTCGGCACCTCTGTGAAATGGCGTGTCCGGTCCGCCTGAGATTTTCTCGCTGTAATTGAACGGTGAGTGGTCGGAGGAAAAGACAGCCAACGTCCCATCCAGGATCCCCTCCCACATGGCCGGCTGGTTGTCCCGCTCACGCGGCGGTGGCGTGCAGACGTACTTAGAGCCGCTCAAGATCGCAGGTATCGATCTGCTCGGAGGACAGGAACAAATATTGTGGGCAGGTCTCGCCATAGACGGGCACGCCGCGTCGCTGCGCGCGTCGAATCTCCTCGACCACCTGGCCTGAGGAGACGTGAACGATGAGGATGGGGGTTTCCACGAGCTCGGCGAGGCTGATCGCGCGGTAGGTCGCTTCGCGCTCACCGATCGCCGAATGCGCCACGACGTGATATTTGAGCAGGGTCTTCTTCTGCTCGAGCAGCCGCTCCGTGAGCCAGCGGATGCAGGCGTCGTTCTCGGCATGCACCATGATCATGAGGCCTTCGCGCCGCGCGATCTCGAGGACCTTCAAGACCTCGTAGTCATCAAGCTTCAATCCCTCATAGGTCAGAAAAAGCTTGATCGAGGTGCAGCCCTGCTCGATGAGCTCCGGCAGCTCTTCGTTCAGCACCTTCGGCGTCGGATCCCCGATGACGAGGTGAAAGGCGTAGTCGATGTACGCCTTGGGTCGTGCACGCTCGTGATAGTCGCGCACGACTTCTTTCAGCGACTGCCCCCGCATCTGCATCGCAAAAGGGATGACCGTCGTATTACCGCCGCAGAGCGCCGCGAGCGTTCCCGTCCGAAAGTCATCCGCCGTCGTCTTGCCTTCCCACGGCTGCTGATCGAGATGGCAATGACTGTCGATGCCGCCCGGCAGCACGAGCTTGCCGCTCGCATCGATGACTCGTCGCGCACGCATCGGCTGCGTACCGATCGCTGCAATGACTTCCCCGGAGACGCCGATGTTGGTGCGGTCGCGCCGCTTTCCAGCACGACCGTGCCGCCGATCACCGCGAGGTCGAACTCCGGCTCCGGGTTCGTGGGCGCGCTTGGTGTCATGGCGGACCTGCCCGCTCCGCAATGAGCGCGTACTGATCCGGCCGTCGATAGAGCGCGAAGTCGAAGTTCACCCGCCGACAGACATCAATCAGTCCGAGATCGATCCGGTACACGATCACTTCATCCCCAAGGCTCGTAGCGAGCGCGGCGAGCTCGCCCGATCGGGGCGATGATGCACGATCCACCGATGAGCGCCTGTCCGTCCTCGAGCCCCGCCTTCGCCGCCGCTGCGACCCAGAGCGTATTCTGATAGGCGCCCGCCTGCATCGGCAGGTGGTTGTGGAACATGCGCAGGTGCCCGAGCTCGGGGGCTTCTTCGAGCACCGCAGGCGTGTTGTAGCCGATGAGGACGACTTGCGCTCCGTTGAGGCACAGCATCCGGTACGTCTCGGGCCAGCGACGGTCGTTGCAGAGCGCCATGCCGATCCGGACCCCGCGGAACTCGAACACCGGAAAACCGAGATCACCCGGCTCGAAGTAGCGTCGCTCGAGGTGCGTCGTCACACCCGGAGTGGCAGAGGCCGAGCCTGGAATGTGGATCTTCCGAAACCGCCCGAGTGGGCGTCCATCATCACCGATGAGGTCCATGGTGTTGAAGCGCCGCTCGTGAGCACCTTCCCGGAATCGCTCCGCGTACCCGATCGCAAACCCGATCTTGAGGCGCTGCGCGGCCTCGATACAGACGTTTCGTCTCGGGCCCTGGCATGTCCTGCTCGAAGAACCCCGCAATCTCCTTCCCCTCCTCGATCGCCCAGCGCGGGAAGAACGTGGTGAGCGCGAGCTCCGGAAAGACCGCAAGCTCCGCGCCCTGCCTGGCCGCTTGCTCCAAGAGGTGCACCAGACGATCGACCGTTTCATGCCGCGAGGCACGGCGCGGAACCGGACCCATCTGACAGGCAGCGAGCGTGAGGTGGCGTGTCATGAAGGTGTGACCTCGAAGATCGGCGACATGCGGGCGAGCTCCTCCACCGGCAGATGGCAGGCGATGCGATGCCCTGAGGCAAATTCCCTCAACGGAGGCTCCTCCCTCTCGCAGGTGCCGCGGATACGGTAGGCGCAGCGCGCCGCGAAGCAGCATCCCACCCGCGCGCCGTGGACGGAAGCGGTCTCGACGCCCGGTGGCACCGAGCGTTTCAAAACGCTTGGATCGGCGATCGGGATCGCCGCGAGCAACATCTCGGTGTAGGGATGATAGGGCGGCGAGAAGACTTCTTCGGTCGTGCCCTGCTCGACCACGCATCCCCGGTACATCACCACGACGCGATCGGCGAGGTAGCGCACCAGGGCGAGATCATGACTGATGAAGAGCAGCGTCGTGCCCGAGTTGCGTTGGATCTCAAGGAGCAGCGCGACGACGGCCGCCTGCACCGACACATCGAGCGCCGACACCGGCTCATCCGCGACGACGAGCTCAGGCTGACCCGCGAAAGCGCGCGCGATCGCAACCCGTTGCTTCTGGCCGCCGGAGAGCTGCTTTGGAAAATGTGAGGCGAGCTCGGCAGGCAACTGGACGCGAGCGAGGAGCTCTTTCACACGGGCCGCGATGCCCGCAGGATCCCGCTCGATGCCGAACTTGCGGATGACCCGCGCGATCTGCGCACCGACCCTCTGGCTCGGGTTCAGGGTATCGAAGGGGTTCTGAAAGATCATCTGCAGCGCGCGGAGCGTCTCGGGCGTGCGCCGGTTCACGGGGAGCTGAGCAAGCTCCTGCTCCTTGAGGCTCGCTGAACCGGCTGTCGCCTGCGTCAGCCCCATGAGGATGTGCGCGACGGTCGATTTGCCGCTGCCCGATTCCCCGACGAGCGCGACCGTCTCGGCTTCCCGAATCTCGAAGCTCACGTGGTCGTTCGCGGCGATGCTTCCATACATCTTGGTGAGCTCTCGGACTCGAAGAGCCGTCGAGTCCGACACCGTGCCGCGAGCCATGGTCGCTTCGCCCGACGGCACGGCCCATTCGATCTCATCGCTGCGCAGACAGCGCATCTCATGGAAGCCCGTCCCGCCGGTCAGGGGCACCGGTGCCGCGTCGCATTGTCCCGCGACGAAATAGGCACATCGCGGTCCGAAGGCACACCCGCTCGGACGCCCATCGGGAGCCGGGGGTTGACCAGCGATGCCTTCGAGTGACCGCTGGTCCTTGTGCGCCGTGACGCTCGGCATCGCACGCGAGGAGCTGCCGCGTATACGGATGGCGGGGATCTTGCGAACAGTGTCTGCTGTCGGTGCCGCCTCGACCACTTCACCCGCGTACATGACCGTGATGCGCTCACAGATCGTGCGCAGGAGCGCGAGGTTGTGGGAGATGTAGAGCATCGACATGCCGAGCTCGGCCGAGAGGCGGCCGATGAGATCGACGATCCCGGCCTCGACCGTGACATCGAGCGCCGTGGTCGGTTCATCGAGAAGCAACAGCGAAGGATTCGAGAGCAGCGCCATGGCGATGCCGACGCGCTGCTGCTGACCACCCGAGAGCTCGTGCGGATAGGCCTGCATGATGCGACGGTCATCGGTGAGCTGGACGCGATTGAGCATCGCCCTCGCGCGCTCGTGCGCCTCGCGGTGCGAGACGCCTGTGTGATAGCGCGGCACCTCGGCGAGCTGCTCGCCGATACGCATCGTCGGATTGAGCGATGCCATGGGCTCCTGATAGACCATGGCGATCTCGGCGCCGCGGATTTTTCGAAGCGCCTCGCCCGAGAGCGTGCACAGGTCCCGACCCTTGTACAGGACCTCACCCGAAGTGATGCGACCGTGACGCCCGAGCCACTGCAGAATGGCGAGCGCCACCGTCGATTTGCCGCAGCCGGACTCCCCGACGAGGCCGTGCGATTCACCGGGCTTGAGTGCGAGGTTGAAATCCCGCACGACCGGCAAGACCCGGGTGCCGACCGAGTACGCAACGTTGAGGTGACGCAGCTCGAGCACCGGCGCCGTGACCGCATCGGGGCGCACGTCGTATGCCGCCGCCGTCACGCTCGGCCCCCGAGCTCGCGCAGGCCATCCGCAATCATGTTGAACCCCAGGATCAGGCTCGACACCGACAGCGCCGGAATGAGAATGAGGTAAGAGTATTTGAAGAGCAGTGCCGCGGTCGCGCCCTCCTTGATCATGAGTCCCCAGTCCGGGTCCGGCGGCTGCAGGCCCAGCCCCAGGAACGTGAGCGTCGTGATCGCAACCGTCGTGTAGCCCAGGCGCAGACAGGCATCGACGATGAGCGGCCCACGCACGTTCGGCAAGAGCTCGATGAGCATGATCCAGAGCACACTCTCGCCACGCGTTTGGGCTGCGAGAATGTAATCACGGTGCTTCGCCTCGAGCGTGAGGCCGCGGACGACCCGCATGATCATCGGCGCAGCGGAGCAGGTCACCGCGATCACGATGTTGAAGCCGCTCTGCCCCAGGAGATTCAAGATCAGGATCAGGAGCACCATCACCGGGAAGGAGAGAAAGAGATTGCCGATGAAGGAGACGAGATCATCGCACCAGCCACCGAGATAGCCACCGACGAGCCCGAGCAGGATGCCGACGGCATACGCGACCGTGGTGGCCGTGATGCCCCACACGAGGACGCGCTGACAGCCCCAGAGCGTGCGCGCGAGCATGTCGCGCCCCCGGGCATCCGAGCCGAGAAGAAAATGCACGCCATGCTTCATCGTCCCGGGCAACGCGAGGGAGGCGATGGGCTTGTCGGGATCCGCGAGCGGCAGGAACGGCACGAGGACCGCGACCAGGAACCAGAAGCACACGAGCGTGAGCCCGATGCAGGCGACCCAGGATCCACGGCAGGCGGAAAGCGCGATCACATAGAGCGCCACCACGGCCGGGATGGCCGGCAGGAGCACGAGTGAGGCGCCCTCTCCCAGCTGCGGCCGGAACATCACGTAGGCGATGAGCGGAACCCATACGATGAGAATGAGCGGCGCCATCCAGCGCATCGGCTGCCGCCAGGTCGGTGAAGACAGGGGCGCCATGGCGAGGGCCGCGCTCATTACGCGAACCGCATGCGCGGATTCAAGACGACGTACGCGACGTCGGACAAGAACTGCGAGCCCACCGCAACGAGCACGGCAATCAGAGTCGCCGCCTGCAGCACCTGGATGTCGCCGAAGTTCGCGGCATCAAACAGCATCCGTCCGAATCCCGAGTACTGAAAGAACACCTCGACCACGACGATCTGCGACAGAAGGCCGTTCAGCTCCTGGCAGACGAGCGTGACCGGCACGACGAGCGCATTGCGCAGCACATGCTTCCACACCACGCGCGACCGCGGCAGACCTTTGAGCACGGCCGTGCGGATGTATGGTGCCGCCATCACCTCGAGCGTCGCCGCCCGCGTCATGCGCGCGAGATAGCCCACCTCGTAGATGAGGAGTGTCAGGAGCGGCAGGATGAGCTCGCGGAACGAGAAGCCCTCGAGCATCGCGGACTTCGCCGGCACCCATCTGTAGCCCGAGCGCCAGAAGGACGGTGAGGAGTACTGCGGTTGCGATCTGCGGCGTCGAGGTCGTGAGGACGCAGAGGAAGGAGATCGCCCGATCCAGGAGCGAGCCCTCGTTCACCCCGGCCATGAGCCCGAGGCCGAGCGACAGCGGGATCATGAACAGGAACACGAAGAACGCGAGGATCGCCGTGTGCGCGAGGCTTTCCGAAAGGAGCGTCGCGACCGGCACATCTTTCTCGAGCGATTCCCCGAGCTCCCCATGCGCGAGAACGTCCGAGCCAGGCGCCGTAGCGCGTCGAGGAACGGCTCATCGAATCCATTCTTCGAAAGCCACTTCTGATAGTTGCTCTCCGAAAGAGTCGCGACGCCAAAGCCGCCGAGCTCGGCCACCGCGAGCTTGCGGCGGAACTGGTCCGTATCGAAGATCGCAAAAAGAAGCGCCGAAACGCTAAGCATGATGAGAAGCATCTGCACGATGCGTCTTGCGAGAAGGCGTCGCATGCGTGTGTCAGCTCAACCAGACGGAGCCCAGGTGCATCTGCCGCGTCGGGTGCGGCTGATAGCCGTGCACGTGCTCCGAGGAGAGACCGAAGACCGGACGCCACAGGGGCTGCACCATGACGGCGGCGTCGCGGAGAATTTCCTCGACGCGCTGCATTTTCAATCGGCGCTGCGCCGGATCGAGCACGGCCTCGGCCTCCGAGAGCGCTCGATCGAATGCCGGATCGGAGAAGTGCGTCTCGTTCCACGCCGCACCGCTGCGATATGCCTGCGACAGCGCCATGGTGCCGAGCGGCCGGTGCGACCAGGAGGTCGCACCGAAGGGCACTTTGTTCCACACCTCCCAGTACCGGGTCGGCGGCAGCACCTCGACGTTCAAGCGAATGCCGGCTTCCTTCACCTGGTCGCGCAGCGCCTCGCAGCAGGCCTGGTGCCACGGGCCATCGTTGTTGCCGACGGAAATGGTGACATCCAGGCCCGACGCATACCCCGCCTTCTTGAGAAGCCGGCGGGCGCCTGCCACATCGCGGGCGGCCCGCGGCAGGGCGAAGTACTCGGGATGGATCGGCGCGACGTGGTAGTTCTCCGCAAGGCTCGCGTAGCGTCCGAAGACGAGCTGCCCGATCGCCTCGTTGTCGGCCGCCTGGACGATGGCGCGCCGCACGCGGATGTCGTCGAAGGGCTTCGCATCCACCTGCATGCGAAGACAAATGGTCTGGGCCGAGTCGACCGAGGCGATGCGCGCGCCGGGAATGGACTGCGCGAGCTCGAGCTGATCGACGTTGAGCTCGTAGATCAGATCGACGCTCCCCGAGGCGAGCGCCGCGACCTGATTGTCCTGCTCGAAGCTATAGAAATGAATCTCATCGGGAAAGGCTTCAGGTCCCCAGTACGTGAAGGGCTTGCCGTCGCTCGTGTGCGTGACCCGGCGCAGGATGCAGCGTTCTGCGACGCGCAACTGCGCAAGGGTGTAGGGCCCGGTGCCGAGTGGGTTCTTGGAGAGCGGGGGGCGAAAGGACGGATGCACGATGTGGGTCGAGTACTCGGCGAAGTCCTCGGCGACCGAGAGCACCGGCTGTGCGAGATGAAGCGCCAGTGTGTGGGCATCGAGCACCTCGACGCCGCTCGGGCTCAATGCCGCGAAGGTCGACAGTCCCCGGTTCACGGACGCCACCATCGGATCAAGCCAGCGGCGCACGTTCCAGGCAACGTGCTCGGCGGTGAGCTCCTCGCCGTTGTGCCAGCGCACGCCCGGGCGCACATGGAGCGTCCAGCTCTTGAGGTCGAATGAGGGCTGCCAGGATTCAAGGAGCCAGGGGCGGATGACGTTGTCCGCACCGAGAACCGTCAGGCACTCGCAGATCGGCCGAGTCTGATTCGACATCTCGACCCAGCTGTAGGTCGCAGGGTCGTTCATGCGCGCGATCATCTGACCGATGCGCAGGATGCCGCCGCGTCGCGGCGGGCCCTGAGCCGGCCCGACGGGAAAGGAGGCGCTCTCACGCGCGGAGGCGCCGCAGCCGGCAAGCGCATACGCCGTGCTCGCGGCGACTCCGAGCAGCATCGCGCGGTGAATGAACTCGCGCCGGGGAAGGTGTCCGCGCGCCCGTTCCCGCTCGAGCGCCCGCAGCTGCGCGTTCTTGAGGAAATCGCGCGTCGGCGTCACTTAAGTCGCCGCGGTCACCATGATTTCGACACGATAACCGTCGCCCGCGAGCTGTGCCTCCACGGTCGCGCGCACCGGCATGGCGCTTTTGTCGATCCAGGCATCCCAGGCCTTGTTCATGCGGTCGAAGTCTGCGATGTCGCGCAGCCAGATCTCCGCTCTTAAGACCTTCGACTTGTGGCTCTTCGCCTGGGCGAGATAGCCGTCGATCTTCTTTAAGATCTCGGCCGTCTGCTGCGTGGTATCGCCCGAGAGGTCATCGGCGACGATACCGGCGACATAGACCGTGCCATTGTGCGAGAGCACCCGGCAGAAGCGCGGTCCGTTTTCGAAGCGTTCAATGTCCATGCGATGTACCCGAAGGTTAAGAAGAGCGACGAAGTCGCTGCGGTGAAAGCTCCGCCTTCTGGATGCCGAGCCGCGACGAGATCCTCCGGCAGCCGATCCTCGCGGATCAACGTCACACAGGCGCGCGACAGCGCGGGCGAAGTCTTGATGCCGTAGCCGCCCTGCGCGCACAGCCAGAAGAACCGCTTCTCCGAATCATCAAAGCCCACGACCGGTGCGCCATCGGCGACGAACGAACGCAGGCCCGCCCAGCTGCGCGAGACCCGATCGATCTCAAGCGTCGTCGCACGCTCGAGCCGCTCGACCCCTTGCGCCACATCGAGGTCGTCGGGGTACGCATCCATCGGTGCACTCGGCGTCGCATCCGCAGGCGAGACGAAGAGCTGTCCGGCGTCCGGCTTGAAGTAGAACTCCTCGGCCACGTCATCGACCATCGGCCACGCGCGCGAATCGATACCCGCGGGCACCGGCACGTGAAAGGCGGTGCGGCGCTTCGGGATGAGTCCCACGGGTTTCACGCCTGCCATCTCGCGCGAGCACATCGCTCCAGGCGCCCGCGGCATTGACGAGGATATCGGCCTCGAACGCGCCCTGCGTGGTCGCGAGGTGCCAGCGTCCGCGTCCGTACTCGACAGCCGTCACCTCCGCCTGCGCCACGATCGTGACGCCGCGATGCCGCGCGCCGCGGATGAAGCCGACGTGCAGGCCGTTCACATCGATGTCGCGCGAGTCGGGCTCGAGAAAGGCGCCGACGACGTAGCCGCGCCGCAGAATCGGCACCAGGGCGAAGGCCTCATCGAGCGTGATGCGATGGATGCTCGGTACGAGCGCGCGCGCCTGCTCGAGCGATCTTGCGAGGAGCTCGAGCTGATCCTCACGCGCAATCGTGAGCATGCCGCGCGGCGAAAGCAGTGAGTGCTCTGCGAATCCCGGCGGTGGAGATTCCAGGAATGGCCGGCTCGCGATCGCAAGTCTACGGATGATCGTCGTGCCGTAATTCTCGGTGAAGCTCGCCGCGGAGCGGCCGGTCGAGTGATATCCGAGCTGCGGCTCGCGCTCGAGCACGGTCACCTTCGCGAAGGAGGCGAGCTCGTAGGCGGCGCTCGCCCCGGCGATGCCGCCCCCGACGATGATGATGTCTGATCTTTCCTGTATCGACAATGAGTTAGCCTCGCATCCTCATGTCATTACGAGGCGGGGGTCGCTCCACCCTCTTCCGTTCGTCGCCGCACGAAGGCATCGAGTTCCTCGCTGATCGCCGGATCCATCGGCGGTGGCTGGAACGCCGCGAGGGTGTCACTCCACACCGTCGTGGCGCGCATGGTCGCGGTCTTGGCGCCATCGTCTTTCCACGCGCCGAAGTTGCGCCAGTCGGAGACGAGCGGCGTGTAGAAGGCATCCCGGTAGCGCGCCATGGTGTGGGCCGCCGCAAAGAAATGCCCGCCCGGTCCCGACCTCAGCGACGGCATCGAGGCCGACTTCATCCGGCGTCACCTGCAGTGGCTGAAAAAGCTCCGCGAACATCTGCAGCATCTCCACATCGAGAATGAACTTCTCATAGGACGCATTCAGTCCGCCCTCGAGCCAGCCCGCCGCATGCAGCATGAAGTTGGCCCCGCCCGAGGAGCGCGCCCCAGAGGCTCATCTGCGATTCGTAGACCGGCTGCGCATCGGGCGCATTCGATGCGGTCGCGCTCGAGCAGCGCCAGGGAATGCCGATATGGCGTGCGAGCTGACCTGCACCGAAGGCGGCCTTGGCGTACTCCGGTGTGCCGAACGCCGGTGAGCCCGAGCTCATGTCGACGTTCGAGGTGAAGCTGCCGTACATCACCGGTGCCCCGGGGCGCACGAGCTGCGCGAGCGTGATCCCGAAGAGCGCTTCCGCGTGCGCCAGCATGAGTGCGCCCACGATGGTGATGGGCGCCATCGCGCCTGCGAGCGTGAACGGCGTGATGATGACGAGCTGGCCGGTGCGCGCGAACTCGAGGATGCCCTCCGTCATCGGGCGGTCGAGCTGCAGCGGCGAGTTGGTGTTGACGATCGAGTAGCAGCGCGGCTCGGCAGAAAACGTCGACTCGTCGATGCCATGCGCGATGCGCAGCATCGCAAAGCAGTCCCCGAGCTGGCCGTCGCCGCGACAGTAGAAGTACGGCGGCTTGTCGCCCAAGGTCAGCTGCGCGAGCGAGGTCGCAAGATGCCGCACGTGCACCGGTGAGTCCTGTGGCTCGGTCATCTGGCCGAGCACGTGGATCACATCGAACGCCTGCGAGAGCATCACGAGCTCGCGATAGTCCTCGATCCTTCCTGAGCGGCGGCCGCGCTTCTCGTCCGTGACGCTCGGCGGCCCCGCCACCGGCGCGAAAATCACATGCTTGCCGCCGACCCGCGTCGTGCGCGCAGGATCGCGCGCGACGAGATTCACTTCGGCGGGCGCGGTCTCGAGTGCTTTCGCCACCAGGCCTCGATCGAGCTTCACCATCAGGGTCGACTCGTCGACCTCGGCACCGCCCGCCGCGAACACCTGCCGGCCGCGCTCGGAGAGCACGCGCATGCCCTGCCGCTCGAGGATGCCGAGCGCTGACTCGTGAAGGTATGCGACCTGATCGTCCGAGAAGATCTTCACCGGCTCGAACGGATTCGTGAGCTGGCGATAGGCGCTCGATCGCTTGACGGGTCCGGCCGCTCCGGCACGCGCCGCTTCACGTCGTCGCGGTCTCATTGGTGATCCTCGCGTGGGGGCCGCCAGTGTAGCTTTTTCGGCTCCGTGAAGCTTCGGCTGGGCGCGGAAGGCAGTGGTCAGACCGAAAAGTCGGGCTGGGACTGTGGCGCCGCCTGCTCGAACGCCGGCAGCGTCAGGCAGTGCGCGTAGATACGTTGGATCGTCGGCCAGCGCTCCATCGCGCATTTCACGCGCAGCGCATTAAAGACCTGAGGAATGAGGCAACAGTCCGCCAGACTCGGCGCATCCCCATGGCAGAAGGCTCCGGTGTGCTCGGGCAAGCTCAACAGCTGCTCGAGCGCATCGAACCCCAGCTCGATCCAGTGCCGCGACCATGCGGCCCGGTGGGTCTCATCGACGCCGAGCTTCCTTTCGAGGTACTGCATGACGCGCAGATTGTTGATCGGGTGAATGTCACAGGCGATGGCCTGCGCCATGGCGCGGGTCCGCGCGCGCTCGGCAGGCGCCCGCGGCAGGAGCGGCGGTGTCGGGTGCGTCTCTTCCAGATACTCGATGATCGCGAGCGACTGGGTGAGCGCGAACGGCCCATCCTCGAGCACCGGCACGAGGTGCGCGGGGCTGCGATCAACAAACGGGGCCTTGTGTTGCTCACCCCCGTCACGCGTGAGGTGCACCGGCACCGCATCGTAGGCTGAGGCCCTTCAAGTTCAGGGCAATGCGCACCCGATACGTCGCCGAGCTGCGAAAGTACGTGTAGAGGCGCAACGGGCCCATTCATCGAGGATCGCGCGGAAAGCATCGGGTGTATAGGCCTGAGTGAGTGTCGGCGTGGCGGTGCGCGGGCGGCGGCTCTAAGATCCGTGCCATCGGGGGAGGCTCCAGCATGACGGTGAACGCACCGAGTCCTTATCCAGCCGACGCACTCGAAGCCAACCGCCGCGGCGAGCTTTCGAGCACGCAGGTCAAGAACCTGCGCAACTTGCGCCGGATCCCGCCGCAAGGGTGGCCTTCAGTTCGCGGCAGTGCTCATCGTGATCGGGTTATTGGTCGGATTTTTCGCCTCACCGACCGCCTCGCACGTGGCCCGCGTGCTGATTCCCCTCATCTGTTTTGCCATCGCCGGATTTCTGATCGTGCGCTACCTGGGCGGCGCTGATCCCATCGTGCGCGATCTGCGCGCGGGCAAGGTCGAGTCGGTGCAGGGCGCGATCGGTAAGCGCAGGGTGCCGACGGAGCACCACGCGCTGCACTACCTGCAGGTGGGTGACAGCGAATTCAGCTGCTCCTCTGCCACGTATGAGGCGGCACCGGATGCCGGCTACATGCGGCTGTATTTCCTGCCTTTGAGCCGCCACATCGTCAGTTACGAGCCGCTTGCGGATGCGCCGCTGCCGGCCGAGGGCGTGTCGCTCCAGAGTATCGCGAAATCCGCCAGCGCCGCCTTCAAGGCGCACAGCCCACGCGAGCGCAACGAAGCGCGCGCTCAAGTGGCCGGGATGGCGAACGTGGTCAAGGCCGCCTTCGCAGCGCCGGACGCTCCGCCGTCGCCCGAAGGCCGCGACCCGCGCCCGCTCGCGCAGGCGATCCTCGGAACGTGGAGCAACGGTTTCGTGACGGTGACCTTCCTTTCCGATGGGCGCGTGAGCGCGAACATCATGGGCAAGGACCGACCGGGCCACTGGTCGATCGATGCCGCAGGCCATCTGCACGCCGAAGCCGGCGGCCAGCAAATGAACGGCGAGGCCTGGGTCACGGGCGATACACTCATCGTATCCACCGACGGCCAAGGCCTCACGCTGACACGTCAGGCCTAGAAGGAATCCAAATGAAGCGCTCCAATACTCTGCTTTATGTCCTCGGTACGGGTGCGCTGATCGCATCAGTCGGCCGCTCGGCCCACGCCGCGGACTGCGCGCAACTCTCCTCACTCAAGCTCGACCACGTCGAGATCACGCTCGCTGAGAGCGTGCCGGCCGGAGCGTTCAAGCCGCCCGCCGCCGCCGGAATGAACGGCCCACCCGCGCCACCGGGCGCCTATGCGCAATTGCCCGCATTCTGCCGCGTGACTGGAACGAGCCGCCCCACTGCCGATTCGGACATTCGTTTCGAGGTCTGGATGCCGGCCGCCAACTGGAACGGCAAATTCGTCGGCACGGGTAACGGTGTGTGGGCAGGCTCGATCGCACACTTCTCGATGGCGCAGCCGCTTGCGATGGGCTACGCCACGGCCGCGACGGACGATGGCCATCAGGGCAGTCCGTTCGATGCAAGCTTCGCGGCGGGGCATCCGGAGAAGCTGATCGATTTCGGATACCGCGGGCCGCATGAAATGACGGCGATCGCGAAGCAAGTGATCGCGGCGTTCTATGGCAAGGGCGCCAACCGCTCGCTCTTCGTGAGCTGCTCGACCGGAGGGCGGCAGGCCCTCATGGAGGCTTACCGGTATCCGCAGGACTATGACGGGATTTCCTCGATGGCGGCCGCAAACCCGATGACCGCGCTCATGGTGAGCTCGATCTGGACCGGCAACGCCACACTCAAGGATGCGGCGAGCCACATTCCACCTCCCAAATTTGCGCTGCTGCACAAGGCCGCCGTCGAGGCCTGCGATGCCGCGGATGGCGTCAAGGACGGCATCATCAGCGACCCGCGCACATGCCATTTCGATCCGGCGGTGCTCGCGTGCAAGACAGGTGATTCGGCGGACTGTCTGACGAGTGCGCAGGTCGCCGCGGCGCGCGCGATCTATCAGGGGCCACGCAATCCTCGCACCGGCGAGCAGATCTTCCCGGGCTTCGAGCCCGGCAGTGAAGCCCTCTTTGTGGCCCAGACCCAGGGGCCTCAACCCTTCGGCGTCGCCTACACGTACTTCAGGGATCTCGTGTTCAAAGATCCGGCCTGGGACTTCAAGAGCTTCGACTACGACACAGGCGTGACGCGCGCGCAGAAAGCGGACGGCGCCACGCTCGATGTCCCACCCAAGGGACTCGATGCGTATCTCACTGGCGGGCGCAAGCTTCTTCTGTCGCATGGCTGGGCCGACGGGCTGATTCCAGCCCGGAGCACGCTCAACTTCTACACCGCGCTCACCTCTTCACTCGGACCCGAAGAAGACCTCGAACGCGCGGCTTTTCATGATTCCCGGCATGCAGCACTGCGCGGGCGGTGATGGTCCCTTCGTATTCGATCCCATCTCGATCGTCGATCGATGGGTCGAAACGGGCCAGGCCCCCGAGCGCATCGTGGTGAGCAATCCTCCGAACGCCCCGCCGCGCACCCGGCCCCTCTGCCCGCATCCGCAAGTCGCGGTCTATTCGGGTACCGGCAGCACCGATGATGAAAAGAGCTTCAAGTGTGCCGTGCCCGCGCGCCGCCTCGCATACGAAGTAACGTGACGCCCGCACGCCTCCGTGAGGTGATTAGCGGCTATAATCACCTCAATTCCTGAGGCGATTATGCCCGCTAAACACCTCAAGCCCTGGGTCTGGCAGCGGCCCGAATGGCCCGAATTCCACTGGGATTCGGGCCGCCCTGGCGCAGCCGCTCGCGGCCGCCCGCCGGGCACAGGGCGAGCTGCTTGGGATGGCGCGGGTACTCGATCCGGACTCGGATCTTCAGGCGCAGCTCGAAGTCCTCATTTCGGACGGTGTTGCAACGAGCGCCATCGAGGGCGAACGGGTGGACGCGAATGCCTTGCGCAGCTCGCTGGCGCGCCGGCTCGGTTTACCGAGCGCGGGATTGCCCGCGGCTCCCCAAAATGTGGAGGGGCTGGCCGAGTTACTGCTCGACGCCACGCAAAAGCTCAACGAGCCGACGACGGTCAGAAAGCTGTGTGCATGGCAAGCGGCCCTCTTCCCAACGGGTCGATCCGGGCTGAGCCCGATCCGAGTAGGTCGGCTGCGCGGAGCATCACCCATGCGAATCGTCTCGGGCTCGGCGGCGCGCGAACGCGTGACTACGAAGCACCGCCTCGACGCGGACTCGAGCAAGAACTTAAGCGCTTCCTTGAGTGGTTCAACGGACCATCAAGGGACAGCGACGGACTCTTGAGAGCTGGTGTGGCGCACGTCTGGTTCGAGCTGATCCATCCCTTCGAGGATGGAAACGGACGGGTCGGACGCGCACTGCTCGATCGAGCGCTCGCACAGGATGAGAGCCGCTCATCACGCCTCTATAGCCTGTCGGCCCGGCTGATGAGTGTCCGTAACGAGTACTACGATGCGCTCGAGGCCATTTCTCGCGGCAGCTTGGATGCGACGCAGTGGCTGCACTGGTTCCTCAAGCAACTGATCGCGGCCTGCAGCGACAGCAGCTATACCGTCGAGCGTGTCCTCAAGAAGGCGCGCTTCTGGATGCGTCATGCGCGCTCCGGCCTCAACGAGAGACAACAGAAGGCGCTCAATGCTTTACTCGATGCGGGTCCCAGCGGATTCGTGGGCGGAATGACGAACAGGAAGTACGCGCATCTCAATCACACGAGTCCGGCCACGGCGCAGCGCGACCTGGCAGAGTTGGTCGAGCGAGGAGTACTTCGCGCGCAGGGCGCCGGTCGCAGCGCGCGCTATGAGCTCGCTGCCGGGCAGTGAGAGGACCGCTACCGAGTGCTGCCCGCTGGGCCGACGAAGGTTGCGCAGAGTTGCTCGATGTCGGCGCCGGCAAACAAGGGCTCTTCGCGCGTCGAGGGACAGGTTTGTGGCGATGCCGCGTAGAGCACCCTAGGTGCGACCGAATGGCCGGAGGCGCTGATCCCAAACTCCACATCGGCGGGTCCCTCCTCGTGCAAACGTCGCGCAAGCGGAGGGTAAACGTCTCCCGCAGCGCGCGCATTAAAGCGCTTGAGATGCACTCCCAGGTCCATCCAGGAGGTCGGCGCGACCGCAACGCCCTGCGGGGGTACAAAGCGGATCGAGTCGAGGGCTCTGACTGCCTCGTCGTACTCCGCGTGACTCGCCTGCGCGGCGCTTTGTGCGAGGGCCGTGAGCCGAAGAAGGTGGTGGTCTACGACCAGGAACACGATGCAGGTGTACTGTGCAAGTCCGGGCGCAGTCTGCTCGACGTTTATGAAGGCCCAGCCGGCGTGTCCCGCAATCTCCGCGCGATGACCGTTCGAACGACGCCGGATCGGGTTGTCGCGTCGCGCGACGAGCGCGTCGCGAAAGATATCGGTCGTGGTGTCGGTCTCGTCGGGGACCGCATCATCCGCGCGGAACACATAGATGAGAGCGCCGCCAAAGGCTACGGAGACTTCAGAGCCAGTCTTGCGCTCGCCCATCCTGGGCACGCTTGTTTGATCTGGTACGTTGGTGAACTTGACGCCGAGTTCTGGAACATCGAGCTCCTTGGCCTGATTGACGCCACACACGCACAGGGCGCACAGCAGTCTCATATTCAGGACTTCCACGCAAGCTCCTGCACTCGCGCGAGCACTCTGGGCGCCGTCTCGCGCAGCCCCAGCGCGAGCACGCAGCTCACAGCCGCAAGCCCGAGCATGATCCAGATCGGTGCCTGAAGCCCGACCCGATCGGCGGCGTAGCCTGCGGCAAAGGGCGACAAGACACCGCCCAGTACTTCGCCCGTTCCCATACAGATGCCGAGGGCCGTTGAGATGTGCAAGGCGGACACGCTTTCCGCCGGAATCGTCGCCATGAAGAGCGGAAAGATGCCCGTCACGGCCCAGCCGACCATGAAGAGCGCGGCGAGCAGCCAGATCGAACCTGTGTAGTAGAGCGCAGCGAGCGGCAGAATGACCGCGAGCATCGGCATCACGATCATCACCGGACGGCGTCCGATGCGATCGGACAGCGCGGGAATCGCCGATGAGGCGATGGTCGCCGAGATGCCCAGCGTGCCCATGATCCACCCCATGGTGGCGGGGTTGTACTGGCGCACGCGGGTCAGGAACAGCGGCATGAAGGCCCAGCACACGACCAGATAGGAGACGAGCAGAACGCCCAGGAGCGCGCACAGGATGACGTTTCGATCGGCAAGCACTTCGCGCAGCGACTCGGATCGCGCGCTGCCGGCCTGTGTCCTGGGAGCGGGCGCGCTCGCGACGGGCTCACGGACGAGCCACAGCATCAAAAGGGCCGTCGCCAGGCCCGGCGCACCGGCCAGAAAGAACGCGTGTCGCCAGCCAAAATGCAGCGCAAAGCTGACGAGCATCACCGGAGCGACGAACGAGCCCAGCAAACTCGAGCCGAAGCCCTGCGCGACGCCCATCGCAAGTCCCCGATGCCGGGGATCGACCTCCGATGCGATGAGCGACTGACTGATCGGCATGATGCCGCCCTCGGCTGCGCCCATGAGCAGCCGCGCGGCGAGCAGCATCGCAAAGGAGCCCGCGATACCGGAGCCGAACGAGCACAGCGCGAAGAGGAGCGTCGAGAGCACGAGCAGGCGCTTGCGCGAACCGAAGCGATCGGCGATCACTCCGATTCCAAAGGCCGCCAGCGACCAGGTCAGTGACAAGCCACTTGCGAAAAGACCGATCTGCGTGTTGTTGAGGCGGAGCTCGGGCTGAATGAACGGCGACAGAAACCCGAGCGCGTTGCGATCGAACAGCACGATCCCGAAATTGAGACTCAGGAGACACGTGAGCAGGACCTGGTACCCGGCTCCGCGCTCGATCGAATCGCGAGATCGCTCTCTCGAGATGATGCCTCGACAGCCCCGTTGCAGTCGGCCTGCACTGTAGCAGTCGGCGGAACTAAGCGCGTGGATCGCGCGTCTAGCTTCTTCAATCTCACACGGAGGACGAGGCATGGAAGTCAACCAGATCATGTCGCGGCAAGTTCGGCTCGCCAGCCCCGAGGACACGGTGCAGCAGGCGGCGCGCTACATGGCCGAGCTCGACACGGGGGCACTTCCAGTCGGCGACGAGCACCGCATCATTGGCATCGTGACCGATCGCGATATCGCAGTCCGCAGCGACGCACAGGGCTGCGATCCGACTCAGACTGCCGTTGGCGAGGTCATGACCGAGAGTATCGAAGTCTGTTACGAGGACGAGGACGTTGAGCAGGTCGCCCAAAAGATGGCTCGGCTGCAGGTGCGCCGCCTCCCGGTACTGGATCGTCAGAGAAAGCTGGTCGGCATGGTGTCGATCAGTGATTTTCACTGACGAACCGGGTCGCTTGACTCCCTAAAGCAGCGAGCCCTGGAACTGCTCCGGCGGGTACACCACATTGCCTCCCTCTGGGCGCGCGGCCGGCGTCAGACTCGCCGGCGCGACGTTGTCAGGGCCCACGATGTGCCATACGGTCTCGCCCGCCGCCAGGAGATAGTCGGTCACGATGCGCCGGTGGCAGCGCCACCACAAGGTCTCCGCGCACATGATCGCGCAGCGGGACTCGCGTCCCAGCTCGCGTAAGCGCTCAAGTCCTTCGTGGAAGGTCTCGCTCAGTGCGTAGTCGGCGTAGTTGTGAAAGCTCGCGTTCTCCCAGAACGCGTTGACCTCCGGCGGCACGGCGGGCTGACGTGGACGCCGGCCACCGAGCGCAGGCAGATGCTCGTAGCGGATGTCGAATGCGGCCAAAGACTGCGGCAGGGTCTCGCGATTGTATTGCGGATTGGTGCGCGAACGCGGAATGGTGCGCACGTCCGCGACCAGATTGACCTTCGAGCCCTGCAGGAGCGCTACAAATTCATCGAGGCGCCGGGTCGAGTGTCCGATGGTGAAGAAGGGATTCAGTGTGATTCCAGATATTTTGCGAGCTGATCGGCGCCGCCGACGAGACGCCCTTCGATGAAGACTTGCGGCACCGTCGCACCGCCCGAGGCCGCCTTGACGCCCTGCATACTGAGCTCATCGCCCAGATGCACGATGTCGAATGAGATACTGCGCTCGTTGAGCAACTTCTGCGCGCGCGCACAGTGCGGGCAGCCGTGGCGTGCGAGCACGAGCACCGCTCCCATCGTCTTGCGGTTGGGCTGAATGTACTTGAGCATCGTCTCGGCGTCGGATACCTCGAACGGATCACCCGGCTTGTCCGGCTCGATGAACATCTTCTTGATGGTCCCGTCCTCGACCAGCATCGAGTATCGCCAGGATCGCGTGCCGAGGAACGCGTCGCGATGGTCAACATCCATGCCCATCGCATTCGTGAACTCACTAAACGGGTCGGCCACGAAATGCACGCCCTGCGCCTTCTCTGAATGCTGCCAGGCCTCCATCACGAACGGATCGTTGACGGACAGGCAGATGACCTCGTCGACTCCCGCGGACTTGAAGGCGTGCAGCAGCGCGACATACCCGGGCACGTGGGCGGTACTGCACGTCGGCGTGAAGGCCCCGGGGAGCGCGAACAGGACGACGCGACGCCCCGCAAACAGCTCGCGGCTTGCGATGCGACGCACCTTGCCGTCAGTCGTGTCGGCGAGCTCCACGTCCGGAATCTTTTGGCCTTCCTTCGATGCTCTATTGCTCATCAGATCCTTGCTCCATCAGCGCGCGCAATTCGCACGCATTGCGCCACGATTCGTGTCGGGCGGTATTGTCGAAGACACACCACACGGTATCGCTCCTCGAGGTTGCAATCCGCAGCTCTGCAGCGATGCGGCGCAGAAAATCCGTCTCGTAAGCAGAGTAGTACAGCTGCGGTGTGCCGTGTAACCGTAGTACGCAAGATCAAGCGAGCCTCCAGGCTCATCTCCGCGAGGCCCCGCGACGGGTCCGCCGCGACGCGTGGCAATACCCAGCCGCTCGAGCAGCGACTCCACTTCACTCGTGAACCAGTTGCGTGCCTGGGTTCGCAGGCAATGGCAGCCGAGCTGCTGCCCTTGAGCCCATCGAAGAACGCTCGAACGATCCGGGCGTCGAACTCGAGGCTCGGCGGCAGCTGCACCAAAAGCACGCCGAGCTTGTCGCCGAGCCCTGTGACCTCATCGATAAAGCTAAGCAGTTCGCGAGTGCACCCACGAAGCCCGCACTCATGGGTCAGCGTGCGTGGATCTTGACGGAGAACGCAAAGTCCGCTGGCGTACTGTCCCGCCACCGCTGATACGTCTCGCGGCGGTGCGGGCGATAAAATGAGGAGTTGATCTCGACGCAATTAAAGCAGCCGGCGTACTGCGCGAGATGAGACCGCTCCTTCGGTCGGCGTTCCCGCTCGCTCGGCGGGTTGTTCCACGAGGCGATGCCGATCCGGCACCCCGCGCGGTCGTCCGCAGGGCGGCGGGCCGTGCCCGCCGCCCTCTCCACGTCTACTTGCCGCGCAACGCGTCCTTCACACCGCCGACCGCATTCTGCACGGTTCCGGCCGTTTTCTCGGCGTTGCCCTGCTGTCGCAGCTTCTCGTCCCCTAGCGCTTTCCCGGTGACCTCTTTCGCTTCACCGACCTTCTTCTTTACAGCACCCTTCACGCGATCTGAATCCATCGTGGTATCCCTCGAAGTTAACAGTCTGGGTATTAACGCCGACTTCGTTGTGACGTTCCGAATTCCCCCGAAACGGACTCACGGAACTCGGCTACACTCCAATCGTTCTCGATCCGACAGGGAGGCCCGTCGATAGAGCCACGGACGATGTAAACCAACTTTGTAAAGCACGTCCGAGGGTTGATGCGATATACCGAGAGTAAAGAGAAGAGCTCCGAGCTGCTCCGCCTGGCGTTGCCTTTGATGGCTCAACAGCAGGCTGCCTTACATCCCGTCAGCTACTGTCTGTGGTACGAGCACGTCGCCGGCGTCAATCCGCCCCTGAGTGAAATCCTTGCCGAGCGGCTGAACAAGCATCAGCCCCTGTCGGAAGACGAGATCTACGCGCTCGTACACGCGTCACATCGTCGACCGCGACATGGAGCATCTGGAAAAACTGCAACAGAAGCTGCGGACTTTGCTCGAGGAGGCCGTACAGGCCGTCGCTGCCGCCTCAGAAGGCACGGGACAATTCGGGGTGACGCTCGAGCAGACCCGCTCGCAGCTCTCCGGACCCGTAGCCCTCGAGCGGGTCCAGTCGGTCATCGGCGAACTGCTGGAAGAGACCACTCGCATGCAGGCGGCGACCCGCTCCGCATCGGAGCGCCTCGAAGCGAATGCCCATCAGGTCGGCGTGCTCACCGAACAGCTGGAGCGCGCACAGAGCGAGGCGCTGCTCGATGCCTTGACGGGTCTCAAGAATCGACGCGGACTTGAGCGTGCGGTGCAGGAGATCGCGGGCACCCTCGACGGGGCGGCGCTGCTCGTGGTCGACGTAGACCATTTCAAGGCCGTGAACGACACCCATGGCCACTTGCTGGGCGATCGCGTGCTGCGCGCCATTGGCCAGGTCCTGCAGTCGAACATCAAGGGCCGTGACATCGCCGCGCGCCTCGGCGGTGAGGAATTTGCCGTGCTGCTCCTGGGCACCTCCGGTCAGGGCGCTCAGGCACTGGCCGAGCAGATCCGCATCGCGGTGGCCCGCGGACGCATCCGTCGGATCGACGGCACCGAGCTCAGTGGCGCGATCACCGTATCGATTGGGATCGCCGGCGCCCGGCCGAACGAGAACTTCGAGTCTTTGCTGGCGCGGGCGGATGCGGCGTTGTACTGCGCGAAGCGAGACGGACGAAATCTCGTCCGCCTCGCTGAGTGATGCCCCCGTCGCAAACTCACTCCCGGCCGGACTTGATCGCCTTCGCCTTGGATTTAGCCGCATCGAGGAGCGCGTTCGCTTGATCGCGGCATGTCTTCTGCTGGGCGCCGCCCAGTGATTCGCACTTCGCGAGCGTAACCTTGTTGTCCGCCTCCGCCTGAGCGACCGCCGTGTCGACGGCGGCATTCACTTCGGTAGAATTCGCGTTGTCCACGGCTGAAGCGACATGGCTTTCCTGCCGCTCATCCGTCCGAGCCTCGCTCTGCTCCGCGCGCGCGACTTGGCTTTCACCCGAGCTCTCGGCCTTATTCACGTCACGCTGTACCGCATCGGGCGATTTCGCCTGATTGCAGCCCGCCATCCCGATGATCGCGGCCGCCCCCAGCGCCCATACCATGCTGATTGATCTGGTCATCACCCGTTTCTCCCCAGTGTTTGGATACGCAAGCGGATGCTTAGCAAGACTTATGCCGCTCGAGCGCAAGCCGCGGCACAGCGTTTGCTCACTATCCCGACATTGTCTCGAGGAGGACCTATGAGAGTGGATCTTGAAGATCTGTACGGTGAAATCACGGAACTGCTGGACCGCGTGGGCGATGCAGCGGCGAGTCCGGAAGTGACGCGGATGCGACGCAACGTCGAGAAATCGCTGCGGTCGGCGCAGGCGACCCTTGCTCGCCGGGCGACCAAAGCCACGCGCTCGCAACCGCTGTTCGCGTTGGGCGTCGCCGCCGCGGTGGGAGTCGGAGTGGGACTGCTGCTCGGTCGCTCGGACTGACTCAGTCCGGCGCGGCGAATTTCGCATGGAAAGACGATGCGGAAGGTGGTCCCGCGGCCGCGCGCCGTGGCGACCTCCAGCGTCGCATCGAGAAGCTCGCAGAGGCGCTTGACGATCGTGAGGCCCACGCCTTCGCCGAACGCCGCCGCGGGCGTTTCCGAGGACAGACTCTCCAGGGTCGGAATGACCTCAGGGGGCTGATGCGAAGCAGCGCCCTCCTCATCCGCGGACTCCGTCGTCGTCGCCCGCAACACCTTGGCAATGGCGGAGGTGGATCGCTCCGCGATGCCGACGCCCGTATCCTGGATCTGAAGCTCCCAGCTCTCCAACCCGCCGGAAAGACCCGGCGCGACCGACACCTTGACCCCGCCCTCGGCGGTGTACTTAAGCGCGTTCTGTACGAGGTTCTGCATGATCCTGCGGACCTTCACCGCGTCTCCTTCGACGGCAAGCGAAGCCGGAACGTCGATGTGCAGGAACAAATGCCGTTCGGCGGCGAGCGGCTGCATCTCCTCGCAGACCTCCCGCACGAGAACGGCGGCATCCATCGAGGCGATCTTGCGCCGTTCCCGACCGGACTCCAGGCGTGCAAGCTCGATCAGGTCATCGAGCAGCACGGCCAGGGCTTTGGTGGTCCGCTCGACGATGCGCGAGGCGTCCGGTCGAAGCTTTGCATTCTCGCGTGCCAGAACGGTTGCCGCGAGCTGCACGGCGCTGACGTTGCCACGCAGATCGTGCGCAGCCTCCCGCCACAGTTCCGCGCGCTGCCTTTCGAGGGCGCGCACACTCGCCAGCGCTTGTTCGAGGTCGCGCAAGCGGCTCGCCGCCTCGACTTCCTGCAGCCGCACGTGGCCCGCGGCGCTCTCGACCATGCACTCGACGAACAGGCGGTTGAGCAGACGCCGCGCCTCACTCATCGCGAGCGGATCAAGCTGCGGATGGGCGAGCACGAACGTCTCGAACTGCTCGGTGAGGCTCGTCTGCAGATGGCCCCACTCGCGCATCGTCTCGGTATAGTGATAGCCGTGCAGCCAGCGCTGCGCGCCGTGATCGGCGGCACCCTTGCGCTGATCGCTCGCTGCAGCGGCCTGCACCGCTTGCGTCGACGTGCGCAGCTGCTGCTCGAGCGCATCGAGCACGCGAGGAATGTGATCGTAGAACTGCGCTCGTACGAGCGTCGCGTCGGCACTGATCAGCTTGTCCGCGGCGACTCGTTTTCGCCAGCTTCGAAGCAGTGCGCCTCGCTCCGCCTGCAAATAATCCGCCAACCGAACCAAGTCCTCTCGCTCTGCCTCTCGACTCACGCACACACCTCCGCATAACCCACACCGTTGTCCGCACACAGATAGAGCAGGTCTGATGCTTTGTAAACACTTTTCATTGCAAAGCTTGCGGCACCGCTATTCGGACATGAACCCTCATGCCGCCGCCGCCGTTGTACTGGCTTCTATCTCATCAGCACCAAAGAGGATGCGCCCATGACCGAGCGATTGTGCGTCGATGGGGAGCTCGTGACGCAGGCGCAAGCGCTCGTCGCTCGACTGAAGCAACTGAACCTCACGATCATCACCGCCGAGTCGTGCACGGGTGGACTCATCGCCGCCCTGCTCTCCTACGCGCCCGGCGCAAGCGACTGCCTCCAGGGTGGTTTCGTCGCCTATACCAAGCACCAGAAGACCACGGCGCTCGAGGTCTCCGCGCGACTCATCGCGGACGGGGGCAGCGTGAGCGCCGACATCGCTTATCAAATGGCCAAAGGCGCGCTCAGCCATTCGGACGCGATGATCGGTCTTGCCGTGACGGGAGTCCTCGGGCCCGACGCCGACGAGGACGGCAATCCCCCGGGTCTCGTCTATTTCGCCGCAGGACTTCGCAGCGGCGAAGTCCGCGTCGTCAAGGAGCAGTTCACCGATGGCGACCCGGATCGGGTGCGTCGTCAGGTCATCACCCGTGCGTTCGCTCTGGTCGAAGAGATGGCGACCGCGTAGGTGAGCACACGCCCGCGCAAAGGCATGCCAGACCCTCGCCTTCCCGAGGCGGAGTTCAAACGGCGTTTTCGCCTTCAATTCCAGGATCCGGGCTTCGAGGCGCTGTCGGCTGAGCTCGATCGCGTTTGCGCAGCGGCCTGGGATGCGTACAGCCACAGCCGCAAGAGCCCGTACACAAGTAAAGCGGGTGCGGGATTTGCCGATCCGGACTACGACTTATCCGATGAGTGGCGCGCGGCGCGGCAGGCCATCGAGCTTGCGCAGAAGGCACACGAGGACCCGCGCGGGGCAACGCGCTTCCTCCTAGAAGCTCGAGCTCGCGGGATGGCACTATCCTCAACACCTCGAAGGCCGCCTGTTCGCTCATGTCGTCCACGGCGACACCGAAGGGGCGGAAGGGGTGCGACGCAGTATTGCGGACTGGCTCACCTCCATGGGTCTCATCGGCGCCGACGCATTGGATCGGTACATCGGATACTGGCAGCCCTACGCAACGAGTCACGAGGCGCTCGATGCGGATGAGGCGATTCAAGAGGAAGTGCGCAATGTCGCGCGTGCCCTCCTCATCGCAACCCGGGCACAGCGCGAAGGGCGGCTGATCGATCCCGGGGCGACGCTCACCCCGCCCCGCCAGAAATGATCGCTCAGGGCTGTCCCTGCCCTCCGCCGGAGCCGTAGATATTGCCGGTCGCGAAGCTGCCGTCGTCGGCGGCGAGCTGCACATAGATCGAGGCGAGCTCGGCGGGCTGGCCGGGGCGCCCCAGCGACAGTCGTGCTGCCGAAGTGCTCGTACTTCTGCGGCGAGGCGCCGCCGCTGACTTGCAGCGGCGTCCAGATGGGGCCCGGCGCCACGCCGTTGACGCGGATGCCCTTGCCGCCCAGCTGCTTCGCGAGCGACTTGACGTAATTCATCGTCGCGGCCTTCGTCTGCGCATAGTCGTACAGTTCCGGCGACGGATCGTACGCCTGCTCCGACGTCGTGCCGATGATGCACGAGCCCGCCTTCAGATGCGGCAGCGCTGCCTTGATGATCCAGAACGGCGCGTAGATGTTGGTCTTCATGGTCGCATCGAAATCCTCGGTCGTGATATCGAGGATCGATGCCTTGGACTGCTGGCGGCCCGCATTGCAGACGACGATGTCGAGACCGCCGAGCTTTTGCACCGCCTCGGCAACGAGCCGCTGGCAGAAGGCCTCCTGGCGCAGATCGCCCGGGATCGGCACGCCGTTGCGCCCCGCCTGCTTGATGAGCTCGATCACTTCGCGCGCATCCGGCTCTTCCGTCGGAAAATAATTGATCGCGACATCGGCGCCCTCGCGCGCAAACGCGATCGCCGCCGCGCGGCCCATTCCAGAATCACCGCCCGTGATGAGCGCCTTACGCCCAGCGAGGCGCCCGGAGCCGCGATAGCTCGTCTCGCCATGATCGGGTTTCGGGTCCATCTTGCCGCCAAGTCCCGGCCAGGGCTGCGTCTGTTCCTTGAACGGCGGCTTCGGATATTTCGTGCGCGGATCCTGCATCGTCGGCTCCCTTTACCTTGAACACTGCTTTGCCCACTCGACTCCTGAGCAAGGCCCGGGCGTGCCGCAGCGACCGCCGCGCCCATCCCGACCCATCCCATGACTTGCCGGCGTGACAGCGCGCCGCTCGCATTCTCGTCCATGACGCTCTCCGTGATTGTTGAGAGATCTAACGAACAGGCGCGCAGTTGGTTGCTCTCAAATTTTCTTACGCAGCCACCACAGTGCCAGTGACAGTGCGATCCAGACGCACAGGGCCCCGCCAATGACGGCCGCCGGCTGAAAGCGCGGCAGGAATCGCCACAGCACGAACGCAAAGGCGATCAATGCCACTGCGCCGAGGATCGTGCCGGCCGCATCCAACGCCGCCGCCCGTGCTCCGCGCAATTCGCCATTGAGACCTTTGCGCCTCTTCTTCTGGCGCTCCCGTTGGGCGATGAGCGTCGCGCCCGCGGGGAAAATGGCCGGAAACGCCAGGAACAGACCTCCGATCTCGGGCCCGAAACCCTTTGCGATCAGGCCTGCGGCTACGGTGACCAGGCCGCCGAGCACGAAACGCACGGCATATTGCTTCCAGTTCGTCGACCGCAGAGCCGCAGCATCGAAGGCGACCTTCATGATGGACGTGTCTGAGCAGCACGAACCAGCCGCCGAAGGCGACGGCGAACCAGACGACGATCATCGTCAGTGTCACGCGCGTCGCGTTTCGGGTGCGCCATAAGATCCGGCTGACGATCCACGCGTACACGGCCAAGGCGGACGCGCCGATCATCATCGAGCGTGCCTCCGTGGCTGCGTAGGGCGCCCCTTGCATATGAATCGTGATCGCTACCGTTGCGAGCGCGATTGAAGGGGCTCCGCCAAAGATTCCGGCAAAACTCTTGGGCCGCACGGCATCACCCAAAGCGGCGAACAGGCAGACCACCGCGCCCCCGATCAAAAACCGAATGAGGAATTCCATGGATTTGCTTCGGTGTGCCCGTGCGATCTCAACGCCGAGGACTTCGCGGTGTGCCTGATCCGCAAATTCTATGCCGCGACCCAGCTTGGGCCTGCAGCGGCGCACGGCGTCGGCGAACAGGGCGCACGCACCCCAGCCCCAATGAAGCCCGGCTTGCATCGCGAATGTGAGCGCCGCGTTCGCCCAGCGAATCTGCTCGGCGTAGCTCTTCGGGTTGCGTGATCGCAGCCGCTCGAGGGCCTGCTGCACGATGCATTGCTCGTAGTGGACGAAGTGCGCCGTGTTCGCCTCGATGCTGCCGCCGGCATACAGCAGCCCGCGATCGATCTGTCCGGCTCTCAAGAGGTTGACAGCCTCGAGGGACTCGCTCAAATCCGCCAGGAACGGGGTCGCTCCGCCATACCCAAGCACCTGCGTCACCGTTGCAGCGGCCGCAAAGAAGTCGGTTCGACCTCGGATCGAGGGCTGTGCGTCCACGCGACGATAGCGCTCGGCGCGCCGCAGAAACCTCAGTTGCAGGACAGTTCGCGCGGCCACGCGGCGTCGGCGTACCTCAGTGCAGCTTCGGTTGCCCTGGCTTGAGAACGACCTTGGTCACCTCGTTCTGCTGTCTCCTTGAAGATCCGATAACCGGTCGGAGCCTCTTCCAGGGGCAACCGGTGACTGATCAGAAACGTGGTATCGAGTCTTGCCCTCGAGAATCATCTTGAGCAGTCGCCGGTAAGTACTTCTGTACATGTGTTTGGCCACTCTTGACCGATGAGACCCTTTCTCCATCAGTGCACCGAGCGGAAATTTGTCGGCCACGCCCCCATACACGCCGGGGATGGAAAGGCGTCCGCCCTTGCGGCAGGCCAGAATGATTTGCCTCAAAGCGTGCGTGCTGCTCGGTCTACCAGCTTCACCGCGGTTTTGATCTGGTCCATAGATGTTATCCAGCGGCGAAGCCATGGCTTTCCATACCCACCGCATCGATGCAGGCATCCGGACCGATACCGCCCGTCATTTCAAACAGTGCCTCTCGTACCTCTCACCTCCTCGTAGTTGACCACCTCGGCGCCCATGATTCTTGGCCAGTTCCAGCCTGTGAGGATAGTGATCGACGGCGATGACCCGTTCCGCTCCCAGAGCAAGGCGCACTCTGAACAGCAGAACAAGCCCGACCGGGCCGCAGCCCCACACCGCAACGGTGTCGCCGGGCTCGATCTCGCAGTTCTCCGCCGCCATCCACCCGGTCGGCAAAATGTCGGATAGAAAAAGCACCTTGTCATCCTCAACGCCGGCCGGCACCACGATCGGGCCCAACATCGGCGAAAGGCACCCGCACGTACTCGGCCTGCCCGCCCGCGTAGCCGCCCGTGAGATGCGAGTACCCGAAAGGCCCCAGTCATCGGAGTAACCGTAGAGCATCTCGGACATATCCGCCGTCTCGGCGGGGTTCGAGTTGTCACATGCCGGAATACTGTTGCCTGCTGGCAGAAATAGCACTTGCCGCAGGCGATCACGAACGGCACGACGACCCGTTGTCACCGATCTTCAGATTCTGATTTCCCGGGCCCACCTCCACGACTTCACCCATGAACTCATGGCCGAGGATGTCGCCGGACTTCATGCGTCGGGATGACGTGATCGTACAAGTGCAGGTCCGATCCGCAGATGGCCGTCGAGGTAATGCGCATGATCGCATCGCGCGGATTGACGATCTGCGGGTCCGGAACCGTGTCGACGCGAACATCGTGCTTGCCATGCCAGGTCAGAGCTCTCATTCGGTCGTCTCCTTGTCGTAGCATTTAATTTGGTCCTACGAGTGCGCGCGTCATGCGGCGCTGGTCGCGACATTCGCCGGTTTCCATCAACTGCTTGAAGCGGCGCAGATCCTGGCGCATCTGCACCTTCGGCTCGCGCTGAAAGAGCTTGGCGAATGCCTTCCCCAACGCCCCTGCCGGCGGGTCGTAAGCCAGCGTCGCAACCACCTCCGTGCCTCGGCCCGCCGGCGCATCGCGAAATCGGACGCTCCCGGAATGCCGGATACGCGCCTCGGGGACGGACTCCCAGGAGATCGATTCATTGGGCCGATCCTCCGTGATCAAGGAGTCCCATTCCGCAGTCTTGCCCGCCGGCGCCTGCACGACCCAATGCGAGCGGCGCTCATCGAGGATGCGGATCTCTTTGATGCTCTGCATGAAGCCCGGGAGATTGCGCAAATCGCGCCAGAACGCGTAGAGCTCGGCGCGGGGCCGATTGATCGTGACCGTGCGTCCGACCACTTCATCGTCCGGGCCCGCCTGAGCGGATGCCCCCGGCACCGCCTTGGCGTCAGGCTCGCGCGCCGTCGAGAGCGGCGCATCGCCTTGCGTCGTTTGAGAGATGTGCTCAGCCATGTCGTCGTCTCCGTTCAGTGTGCGGCTACTGCTTGGCCGTACCCGGCTGCGCCTGCTTGCGGTGCTGTTCGGCCAGCATCGTGGCCGGCGTCACCGATGCGACCGCGGCCGTGATCTTGTTCTTCCAGCCCGCGACCACGTCGCCCTCGCCATCCATCATGGCTTTGAAACCGATATGCGCAACGTCGGCCGCCTCCATCTTCTTCTCGGTCCCCACCTTCGTATCCATCATGTCGGCGCGCTTGAAGAACTCCGTCTCGGTGGCGCCCGGCATCAAACAAGTCACCGTCACGCCCGTATCCTTGAGCTCGGCGCGCAGCGCCCAGGAGAACGAATCGATGAAGGCCTTGGTTCCGTTATATACCGCCTGATAGGTTCCAGGCGTGAAGCCCGCGATCGATCCCACGATCAGAATGCGGCCGGCCCGGCGCTCGCGCATCGGCTTGCCCAGTTTCTGGATCAAGTACAGCGTCCCCGTGACGTTGGTGTTGATCACGTGCGCGACTTCGGCGAAGTCCTGATCCAGAAAGGCCCGGCCGAGGCCATGTCCGGCATTGGCGATCAGAGCCTCGATGGGGCGGTCACGAACTGACTGCGAGAGCTCCTGCAGCCCTTCCAACGTCGCCAGATCCGCCTCGACCGCCTCAACCTGCGCTCCGAGGGATTGTGCCTCACCGACTACTGCTGACAGCGAGCGGTCGGCAGCCACGATGAGATCGTAGCCGTTGCGGGCGCACTCGAGCGCCAGTTCATAACCGATGCCGCTCGATGCGCCGGTCACCAGAGCGAGAGGACGAGCCGTCGTAGCCATGGGGGAACTCCTTTTGTGATGGCGATCGCTGCAAGCAAGCACTGCACCCCGTTGCGCCTACGCTCAGCCCGGGCGCAGAAATTGCTGCATAGGGGCGCCCCGGTTCGACAAGGAAGAGACCCATGCCCCGCCAAGTCAGCTCACTAACCCTCGCAGATGCACGCCAGCTCATTGCCGCCGGTGAACAGAAGGCCCGCGAGCTCGGCATTCCCTACAACCTCGCCGTGGTCGACGCGGGCGGCGAGCTCGTCGCGCACGTACGGATGGACGGCGCCTGGATGGGGAGCATCAACATCGCGGTCAACAAGGCCTGGACCGCACGCGCGTTTGATATGGCGACGGAGGAGCTCGCGAAGATGGCGCAGTCGGGCAAGCCCTTGTTCGGCATTCAAAACACGAATCACGAGCGCGTCGTCATCTTCGCGGGTGGCATGCCCGTCAAAATGGGTGACAGCGTCATCGGTGCGGTCGGCGCCAGCGGCGGCACGGTGGACCAGGACCAGAAGGTCGTCGAGGCAGCCGTTTCGGCATTTGGTAAGTCGACACACTGACCGAGCGCGCCTTCCGATGAGTAGACCGTGAACGTCCCGCTGCCCTACTGCGGCACGCCTCCCGCCCCCGGGGAGCTGCTGACGCGATTCAACCTCGACCCGATCCTGATTGCGGCACTCGTCGCGCTGGCTTTCTTACATGTGTATGTAAGTCGGACCCGGCGCACTCGCCTCTTGGCTTCGGCGGGCTGGTGCATTGCCGCCGCCGCACTGATCTCCCCATTGTGCGCGCTGTCCGTCGCGCTCTTCTCCGCGCGCATCGGACAACACATGATTCTGGTGCTCATCGCCGCACCGCTCATCGCCTCGGCTTGGCCGATCTCGCCATCGCGGCGCGCAGTGGAGTTCGGCTGTACGCATCGGCGGTCGCGTTCTTCGTCTTCCTGTGGGTGTGGCACATGCCTATCCCGTATGACGCGACCTTCACCTCGACCTGGATCTACTGGTCGATGCACATCAGCCTTTTCGGCAGCGCCACGATCCTGTGGCGCGAGCTGCTGCATCACCCGCCGGATCGGACGGCGCAGGTGCTGGTGGTGGGCCTTGCGACGTCCATGCAGATGGGGCTCCTCGGAGCGGTGCTCGCTTTTGCCTCACATCCCCTTGTTCTTTGCGCATCTGACGACCACGGCCGCCTGGGGACTTACCCCGCTGCAGGACCAACAGTTCGGCGGGACGCTCATGTGGGTCCCCGGCATCGCCCTGTTTCTGTACGTGGCGTTGCGCTCGATACAACGTCTGTGGCGTGATCTGGAAACGCCGAGGCCGGTGTGAGCACGCCTCCTCTCAGCTATCTCACTGCCTCGGGCGAGCGTGCTGGGACGATTCTTCCCCTGACGTACTGGACGGTCATCGTCTCCGTTCTCGTCATCGCCATCATCGCTGCACTGCTGGTCGCAGCCCTCCGGCACAGCGGGGCAAGACGCGGTACTGCCTCCGACCTGCACAATGCGCCGGTTCTATCGGGCGCGGCGGGCATGCGCTGGATCAGCCTCGGAGTCGGTCTTTCGGTGGTGCCGCTCCTGGTCACGCTGGTTTGGACCATGGTGGCGCTCGCCAAGGTCTCGGGGCCTCCGAGCGATGCGAGGCTCACACTCGACGTCACGGCCTATCAATGGTGGTGGCAGGTCCGATATGACTCCGCCGAGCCCGCTCAAACCTTCACCACGGCCAACGAGATCCACATCCCGGTAGGCACCCGCGTTCTCATCCGACTGCATGGCGGCGATGTCATTCACAGCTTCTGGGTTCCGCAACTCTCGGGCAAGACCGATCTGATTCCGGGCCAAACGAACGTGGCCTGGCTGCAGGCCGCGCAACCGGGGCGCTACCGCGGGCAATGCGCGGAATACTGCGGCCTGCAGCACGCCCACATGCAGTTCGAGATCGTTGCGCAGTCCGCGGCAGACTTCGAGCGCTGGCGCACGCATCAGCTGCAGGACGCGCCGGCCCCCGCGACACCTGCGCAGGGCCGTGGACTTCAGATCATCGAGTTCCGCTGCGGCCTCTGTCATGAGGTTCGCGGCACGACCGCGGGGGCCGTCTCGGCACCGGACCTGACTCATGTGATGAGCCGCCAGATGATTGCGGCGGGCACGTTGCCGACCGGGGTGGGCACGCTCGGATCGTGGATCGAAGCCGCAGCGGACCTCAAACCCGGGACGCTCATGCCGAACCAGAATCTCTCGCCGAGCGAGCTCTCGGACACGCTCGCGTACCTGGAGACCTTGCAATGAAGGCCGCGCGACTTCAGGACGCCTCGCATCGCAGCGACAGCGTCGAGCATCAGTCCAGACTGCTCGAGCTGTGGGAGAGCTCGCCGGGCCTCAAGGGATTTTTCACCACGGTCGATCACAAAGAGATTGGCATCCGTTACATCGTGACGGCCTTCATCTTCCTGCTGCTGGGCGGAGTCGAGGCGCTGATCATGCGCGTGCAGCTCGCCAGGCCCAATCTTTCGCTATCTCACGCCGGAGCAGTACAACCAGCTCTTCTCCACGCACGGGATGACCATGATCTTCCTGTATGCGTTACCGATCCTGTCCGGATTCTCCAACTATCTGTGGCCGCTGCTGCTCGGCAGCCGCGACATGGCGTTTCCGCGGCTCAATGCACTCAGCTACTGGGTCTACCTCGCGGCGGGATTTTCCTCTACGCCGGCTTCCTGACCGGCAACGGACCCAACGACGGCTGGTTCAACTACGTCCCGTACGCACTCAAAGACTACAACCCCGGTTTGAACGAGGACTTTTATTCACTCGGCATGGTGCTTCTTGGGATCTCGACCACCGTGGGCGCGGCCAATTTCATCGTGACGGCGTTTCGAACGCGCGCGCCCGGGATGTCCATCAATCGCATGCCGATCATGATCTGGGGCACGCTGACCGCCAACGTGGCCAATCTCTTGGTCGTGCCGGCGGTCAGCCTCGCGTTCTTTCTGTTGTGGATCGATCGGCAATTCGGCACGCACTTCTTGACCCGCAGGACTGCGGGCCAGCCGCTCCTGTGGCAGCACCTGTTCTGGATCTTCGGGCACCCGTGGGTCTATGCCATCGTGCTGCCGGCGATGGGCATGGTGTCCGATGGCCTGCCGGTGTTCTGCCGCCGCCCCCTCGTCGGTCACTCCGTGGTGGCGCTGTCCACCGTCGCGACCATGATCCTGGGGTTTGGCGTGTGGGTTCATCACATGTTCGCCACGGGCCTTCCGGGCATGGGGCTGTCGTTCTTCTCCGGCGCCTCGATCGTGATCATGCTGCCTTCGGCGGTCGCGGTGTTTGCGTGGCTTGCGACGATCTGGCTCGGGCGCCCCGTGATCACCACCGCCTTTCTCTTTTTCTCATCGATGATCCTGTTGTTCGTGATCGGCGGGGTCTCGGGCTTCATGACGGCGAGCGTGCCGGTGGACTGGCAGCTGACCGACACGTACTTCGTGGTCGCACACCTGCACTACGTGCTGATCGGCATCAATGTCTTTCCGGTGGTCGGCGCGCTGTATTTCTGGTTCCCGAAGTTCACCGGACGGCTGCTCGATGAGCGCCTCGGTCGCTGGAATTTCTGGACGATGTTCATCGGTTTCAATCTCGCCTTTCTGCCCATGCATCTGACCGGACTGTTCGGTATGCCGCGCCGGGTCTACACCTACGCGGACGGCATGGGCTGGAACACACTCAATCTCATCACCTCGATCGGCAGCCTTCGTGCTCGCGATCGGCGTGCTGCTCTTCATCGTCAATGTCGTGAAAAGCCTGCGCAGCGGGGCCCACGCGAGCGCCAATCCGTGGGATGCGCCCAGTCTTGAGTGGTCCGTGCCCTCGCCGCCTCCGCCCTACAACTTTGCGGTGATCCCGACGGTCGCCTCGCGCCATCCGCTGTGGGAGTCCCGGCTTAAAGAGTCCAACCTCGAATCCTCGATCGATCGCGGCATGCTGCTCGATCAGGGCAAAGAGACCATCGTCACTTCGGCGCTCGATGCGGCGCCCGAGATGATCGCTGGAAATGCCCGAGGACACCGCGGCACCGCTGCTGCTCGCGATCGGGCTCGGTGTTCTCTTCGTCGGCCTGCTCCTCAAGGTTTGGCTCACGATCGGTGTGGGCTTGCTGATCTGCCTGATCGCGCTGCTCGTGTGGCTGTGGCCACGGCGCGAGCTGCGCGAGCGCGAGCCGGCGCCGTCCGTCATGCGGGAGCCGGCCCGTGGCTGAAGTGCTTCTCTCGCAACCCAAGAACCTGCCCGTCGGGCCGATCGGGCGGCTTGGACTCGGATTCTGGGGCGTCGGCACGCTGATTGCGACCGAGGCGGCGCTGTTCTGTTATCTGCTCTTCTCCTACTACTACATCGGCGCGGGTGCTCAAACCGGCTGGCTGCTCGAGCGCTCGCCCTCTCTGAAGCTCGCCCTCCCCAACACGCTGCTGCTGCTTGCCTCGAGCGGCGCGGCGTGGTTCGGCGAGACGGGCGTCCTCACCCGACGGCACGGCCGCGCGCTCACTGGATTTGGCGCCGCGCTCGTCATGGGGATCGGTTTCGCGCTCGTGCAGGGCCTCGAGTGGAAGGCGAAGGCCTTCCAGATCGGCGCATCGAGCTATGCCTCGCTGTACTTCGTCACCACCGGATTTCACATGGCCCACGTGATCGCGGGGCTCATCGTGCTCGCGGCGCTTTTGCTGTGGACCGCGCTCGACTATTTCAGCCCGCGCCGCCGATTGGCGGTGTCGGCGGGCGTCCTGTACTGGCACTTCGTCGACATCGTCTGGCTGTTCGTGTTCGCGACGTACTACATGACGCCCTATCTCGGGTTCGGCCGATGATCGCGCCGGCGCACCGCTGCAGCCACAACCCGACCGCGCCCGCGGTGCGGCGTCGCCATGCTCGGCAGCGCCTTCGCGCTGTGGGCCGGCCCCGTTGCCTGGTTCGTCCAGTTCTGTGCCGGCTATTGGCTCGCGAGCTGGCCCTGCTTTCCGCACGATCATCGGCTTGCGGCCCCGCTCGCAACGGCCTCCTGGAGCATGGATGCGATGGTTGCGCTCCTCATTTTCGGCGTGCTCCTCGCGCTCGCCGCGGCGCATTTGTCCTGGCGCACCTTGAGCGCCACGCACGCAGCGGCGCGCACCGACGCGGCCCGCGCCTGGATCGGCAGGTCGTGCTTTTTCGCTCTGTGGGGCCTTGTGTGGAATCTCGGTTTTGCCGCGGCGACCTTGTCACGGCCGTTGGCTACATCGCGCTCCCGCGATGCGGAGGCTGAAATGAGATCGCTTGCGTTCCTTCTTCCCGTCGCGCTCGCCGCGGGTTCTGCCGCCGCGCAGACGGTTCCGGCTCCGGTCGATCCGGCAGAAGTCTTCACCCCCGAGCAGATCGGACATGCGCTCTCGGAGCCGACGCCGGAGGCGGGCAAGGCATCCGCGGAAACGCCCGCTGATGATGGCCAGTGGACGATGCCGTCGAAGAACTACGCCTCGACGCGCTACTCCTCACTCAAAGAGTTGACCAGCGCCAACGTGAAGGGCTTGCAACCGCTCTTCAGCTTCTCGCTCGCAGTCAACAAGGGACAGGAAGCCGCTCCGATCGTGGCCGACAACACGATGTACGTCGTGACCGCATATCCCAATTACGTCTACGCACTCGATCTGACCAAGCCGGGCGCACCCCTCAAGTGGAACTTCGCGCCCAGCCCCATGCCCGCGAGTCAGGGCGTCGCGTGCTGCGACGTCGTCAATCGCGGCGGCACGGTGAGCCATGGAAAATACATCTTCAATACACTCGACGGTCAGACCATCGCCCTCGATGTGAAAACCGGGGCGGCCGCATGGCGCACGCACCTCGGCAACATCAACACCGGCGAGACGATCACCATGGCGCCACTGGTCGCCGACGGCCGTGTCTACGTCGGCAACTCCGGCGGAGAGCTCGGCGTGCGCGGCTGGATCGCCTGCGCTCGATGAGGACAGCGGCAAGCTCCTCTGGAAGGCGTACAACACCGGGCCGGACAAGGACGTGCTGATCGGGCCGATTTCAAGCCGTACTACGATTCCGACCGGGGCACGGATCTCGGCGTGAAGTCCTGGCCCCCGGATGCCTGGAAGATCGGCGGCGGAAGTGTCTGGGGGTGGGTCACCTACGATCCGCAGCTGCACATCATCTATCACGGCACGGGCAATCCCGGGCCCTGGAATGCCGAGCAGCGCCCCGGAGACAACAAGTGGACCGCCGGCATTTTCGCGCGCGATCCTGCGACCGGCCAGGCGCACTGGTTCTATCAGTTCTCGCCGCACGACGAGCACGACTATGACGGCATCAACGAGCAGATCCTGCTCGACATGCCTTTCGGCGGCACAGACGCACAAGGTTCTGGTCCATCTCGATCGCAACGGCTACGTCTATGTGATCGATCGGACCAACGGTGAGGTCCTCTCCGCCGATCCGTTTGGACCGGTGAACTCATCGAAAGGAGTCGATCTCAAGAGCGGGCGATTGCTCGTCAATCCCGAGAAGCATGACCAAGGTCGGCATGAGGTGCGTGACATCTGCCCCACGGCCTCGGGCGCGAAAGACTGGAATCCCAGCAGCTTCAGTCCCGACACGGGCCTCCTGTACATCCCGCACGAGAACATGTGCATGGATTGGATGAGCATGCAGGTGAACTACATCGAGGGCACTCCATACGTCGGGGCGGAGGTGCATATGAAGCCGGGACCGGGCGGCAACCGCGGAGAGCTCACTGCCTGGGATCCGGTGCGCCGGCGTGCGGTATGGGCCGACAAGGAAAATTTTCCGATCTGGTCCGGCACCGTCGTCACGGGCGGAGGCCTGGTGTTCTACGGAACCATGGACGGCTGGTTCAAGGCCGTCGATGCACAGACGGGTGAGGAGCGCTGGCGCTACAAGGTCGACAGCGGAATCATCGGACAGCCCATCAGCTACCGCGGTCCCGACGGCCATCAATACATCGCCGTCCTGGCGGGCGTGGGAGGTTGGTCCGGAGCCATCGTATCTGGACCGGTCGACCCGCGAGATGGCTCTGCGGCGCTCGGCTTCATCAACACGATGTGCGATCTGCCGAAGTACACGACGGCAGGAGGCACGCTGTATGTGTTCGCGCTTCCTCACTAGCCTTGCGGTACTCGCATCGGTTTGCCTCGGTGGATGCAACCGGGCACCACCGACCTCAGAGCCGACCTCAGGTCCGCCGATTCCCGGCGTGATTGATTCGGGGCTCTCGCCGGGCGTCGGTTACACCCTGACGACGACCCAGCCCCAGGCGGCGGCCTACTACGACAATGCGGACGCCGTCACCCAGGGCAAGCGGTTGTTCAGTCAGTACAACTGCTCCGGCTGTCACTCCAATGGCGGCGGCGGCATGGGACCCTCGCTCATGGATGGTGCAATGGATTTATGGTGGACGCCTCGAGCAGATCCACCAGACGCTCGTCGAGGGCCGGCCGAACGGCATGCCGTCCTGGGGCGGCAAGATTCCCGACGAGCAGCTGTGGCAGATCGCAACGTACGTGCGCTCGCTCTCGCTGCCTCAAACGCTTGCGGCGCAGAATGGACCCACGCCCGGACAGGATCCGGCGCCGGTGCCTCATGCGGCGGACCAGGACACGGGCTGGTCCGCGCCGCCCGACACGACGAACGACTACGGGACGACTCTCAAGGGGCCATGACTGAGATGGCTCGCTCGATGCTGGCCGGCGCATGTGTGGCCACCGCGATCCTCGCAAGCGGCGCATCAATCGACGTGACGGCTGCTGCCAAGACCTACGCCCAGGAGGCCCGCTCGCTGGTTGCGTGCGAGGACCCCAATAATCTGCCATTCTCGGACCAGGCCCGCGATGGCTTCGAAAACAAAATCGCGGCGCTTCTCGCCAAGAACCTCGGCACGCCGCTCCGTGATGTCTGGTGGGCACAGCGACGCGGCTATGTGCGCAATACGCTCGGCGCTGCGCGCTGCGATATCTGGCTCGGTGTCGCGGGGACTCCCGAGGGCATGATCGTCACGCGGCCCTACTATCGCTCGACGTACGAGTTCGTCACGCGCCGGGACCGTGCGCTCGAGGGCCTGACCCTCGATGATCCGCGCCTCAAGACGCTGCTTGTGGGTGTGCAGATGGTGGGGAACGACGCCACCAATACACCTCCCGCCCATGCGCTCTCGCAACGAGGCATTACCCAGAACGTCAGAGGGTTCATGCTCTACGGCGACTCTCGGCGGCCACACCCGCTTGGCGACATCGTCGATGCGGTCGCGAACGGATCGATCGATGTGGGCATCGTTTGGGGCCCGGCCGCGGGCTACTTTGCGAGCCAGTCCCGGGTGCCCCTGCGATTGGAGCGCGTGACGCCGCAATTGGATGGGCGGGTGTGGCCGATGACGTTCGATATCGCGATCGGGGTGCGCGGTGGGGAGCCCGAACTGCGCGATGAGATCGACACCATCCTCAGGCAGCACCGAGCGGCCGTCGCGCGAATCCTCGATGACTACCACGTTCCGCGCGTCGACTCCGCTTCCGAGCGGAACCGCGGAAGCTCTGCAGCGTTGTAGGTCAAGTCTCGGTCTTCCGGAGCGTCGTCATGCTTCGAATCCTGCTGATCATCATCCTGGTTGTCCTGCTGCTGGGCGCCCTTCCAGCGTGGCCCTACAGCACCGGCTGGGGCTACTACCCGAGCGGTGGACTGGGCCTGGTTCTGCTCATCGTGATCGTTCTGTTGCTGCTCGGGCGCATATGAGCCCGGGCGGAGCAAAGGATGGCTCCCCTCCCACGACGCCGGCGCGCCCGAACGATGCGGGCAGCCGGCAGCAGACGCACCCGGACCAGGGCTCGCAGAGCGGGTCCCACGGCGTTGATCGGGAGTTGACGAAGCGCGGCGGTCAGACGCCACAGAAGCCTCCGGGCGCCAAGTAGCTCATAGGCACCCATAAAAAAGGACGCTGCAGTCTTCCGCAGCGTCCTTTTTCCGTGGCTCAAGGTACTAAGGGTGCTCGTCGCGCTCCCGTCCGCCCAGTGCCGCGGCCACACTGGCGATGAATGCACCGATCAACAAGGCAAGCCCGGTGTAGATCGCGGTCTCCGACGCGGCGTGCCGAGCCCGATCGGCGGCCTGCTGCACTTCGGTGAACACACCGTCGACGCGCGTGTCCGCCTCGGCTGCTGAAAGGCCGGTCTGCTCCGACACCAGGTGCGCGAGATAGGCCCGATCAGCCGGTGGGATCGCTGAATCGGCGATGCCCCGCGCCAGGATGCGAGTCGCCTCGGCACGTGTCTCACCCGAGGACGCACTGGGGGCGGCCCGTTCAGACCGGAACAGCTTGTCGACCTCGTAGGATCCGGCTGCTGAACCGGTAGATTCAACTCGAGTCCCGCCTGCGAGCCAGGAGTATCCGGCTGTGCCGAGCACGAACGCCGACAGTACGATCGCAACGGCCCAGGTGATGAATCCATGAGCGGTATCCCGCAGGAACACCTCGTGGGTGTGCAGCGCCGCCCATTTGATTCGCAGGCGGCCGGTGACGTAGCCGCCCAGGAAGGCGGCCACCCACTGGACGACGATCAACCAGATCGCCGTCATCACCGTGAATCGCGTGGCGGAGCCAGCGCCGAGTGAGGAGACCGAGACGGACGCGAACGAAAGTCCTACACCCAACGCCATGAGGATCACGGACGCCGAGGCAGCCACGAAGGCTCCGGCAATGATGGCCGCCCATGAGACGGCGGATTTGGACGACTCGGCAGGTTCAACTGCGTAACTTGGACCCGCAGCCAAAGGTCGGGGAGTGACTTCCATAAAGGTTCGCCTCGTTGTCTTGTGCCTATTGAGCGACGTCCAGCTTATTGATCACATCCTTGACACCCTTGACGGTGCGCGCGTCCTGCTCAGCCTTGTCCTTCTCGGCTTTTGAGTTAACGGTACCCGTGAGGGCGACGATGCCGTCCTTGGTCTTCACGCTGATGTGGCGCGACTTGGTATCCGAGTCAGCAGCCAATTCAGCCTTCACCTTCGTGGTCACGACGGAATCCTTGACCGCGAGGCCAGCGTCCTCGGCAAGCGCCGTCTGCGCAAAGGCCCCGCACAGCACTGCAGTCAGAATTGGCACATATTTGCGATTCATATCGATTCCTCAATGGGTTTGGGGGGACGCGGAGGCTTGAGTAGCAAGCACCGTGCCGCCATCGCTACAGCTTGGGGAACCTTAAACTCGGACCGTTCGTTTAGGTTCCCTGCTTCTATAACGCTCCAGACGAGAACGGAGTCTCACGTGAAAGTAAAATCGAAATTGAAGTCCACGGCTCGAAAGGTCGTGAACGCGATCGCGCCGAACAACAATGGCAACGGGCGCGACATTCTGGATACGCTCAAACAGGAGCACGAGGAAGTCAAAGGACTGCTCGCGGAGCTCGAACAGGCGCAGAGCGGTGCGCAACGCCGCAGCCTGGTCGAGAAAATCAAGCTGGCGCTTGTTCCGCATACGAAGGCCGAACAGAAAGTGCTCTACGATGCGGTGATCAAGCTACGCGACAAGGATGCTCAGCGGGACGGCTACGAGGGCTACCTCGAGCACGAGTGGGCATCGAAGACACTGCAGCGGCTAGATTCCATGCCCGATGCGACGTCTCCCGAGCATAAAGCGACGGCAAAGGTGCTCAAGGAGCTCGTCGAGCATCACATCGATGAAGAGGAAGCCAACGTCTGGGGAGACGCGGAAAAGAATTTCTCAAGCGAGCAGCGCGTGCGAATGAATGCAGCGTACGAGAGCGCCAAGAGCCGCGTGCGCGTGCCGTAGCCGTCCGGACTTACTCGATCTTTCGATTCTCGCCAAGCACGCCGACCGGCTCGCCGGTCGCGCCTGCTTGAGCTGCCGCAATCAAGTAAGACGCACGTCCCGGCGCGACCCAATATTCGGCCTTGTGTAGCGCCACCCGCAGCAGTGCAAGACGTGGATCGTCGGGGCCTTCGGGATAGAAGGCGCGCTGCTCCGCACTCCACAACGCTCGCGCCTTGGTTGAGTCCTTCAAAAGCGTTCCCAAACCGCTCACCGCGACGTAGGTATTTCGCGCGGGGTCCGCGAAGCCGACACTGACCCGCGTGTCGCGGTCCAATTCCTGGACTTTGGGACTGCTCCAATCGGTAAAGAACCAGAGCGTGCCGTCGTCCTCCACCTGCAGCGTCTGCACCGGACGGGTATGGAACTGTCCATCGCGATCGAGCGTTGTGAGCAACGCGATCTTGATCTCGCGAATGAGCCGAACGAGCTCGGCCAAATCGATCGAGGCAGTCTGGGTCACGGCCGCATCTCGCATCGCCGGCAGCTCGAAGTCAACCCCCCACGCACGACCTGCTTTGGGTTATAAAGGCGGGCGGCCCACAACGAGCTCGATATGTCAGAGACCGCTCTCGCGCAAATCCCGACGGATGACTCTTCGGCGAATATCGCCGCTGCGCTGCTTGCAGCCCAGAAGGCCGTTCTGGACTTGATCGTCCAGAACCAGTCGCTCGAAGAGGTTCTCGCAAGTCTGTGCCGTATCGTCGAGAGCCAAAGTACGCGAACCGTTCGCGCTGCGATTCTTTTGGTCACACCGGACGGCAAGCACCTCACGACAGGTGCCGCACCGAATCTGCCTGCGGGCTACTCCAGTGCCATCGATGGCATCGAGATCGCAGCTAACGTGGGCACCTGCGCCGCGGCGGCCGCGCGTCAGGGAAGTGGTCATCACCGCTGACATTGCCGAGGATCCGGCCTGGTGCGGCTTGTCGCATCTGCCGCTCGATCTCGGGCTCAAGGCCGCATGGTCCGCACCCATTCTGTCGGCTTCGGGCACGGTCCTTGGTACCTTTGGCACGTACTTCCTGCAAAAGCGCGGCCCTTCACCTCAGGAGAGAGTGCTCGTTGAAGTGCTGGCCCGCACGGCGGCGCTCGCCATCGAGCGTCAGCGAGCGCACGAAGCACTCCAGGTCAGCGAGGCGCGGCACCGCGCAATCGTCGAAGCCTCGCCCGAGTGCGTGAAGCTCGTGTCTGCCGACGGCAGGCTGTTGCAGATGAATGCGGCCGGACTCGGGATGATCGAGGCCGACAGCTTCGCTTCAATCGCCGGCTTCAACATCTTCGAGGGCGTCGTGCCTGAGCATCGGGCGCTCTATCGCGAGTTCCACGAGCGGGTCTGCCAAGGCGAAGCCGCATTCATCACCTTCGACATCATGAGCCTCAAGGGCGCGCGCCGCTCGATGGAAAGCAGCGCGGTGCCATTGACCGTGGCAGGCGGCGAGCCGTGTGTGCTGAGCATCTCCAGGGACGTGACATCGCGCATGGCAAGCGAGCGTGCCCTGGCCGTGAGCCATGCGCGACTCGAGCTTGCTGCGCTCGGCTCAGGCATCGGGTTGTGGCATTGCGACTTACCTTTCGGAGAGCTCGCCTGGGATGCGCGTGTCCGGGAGCACTTCTTCATCGAGCCCGACGCACGAGTGACGATTCAAGACTTCTATGACCGCCTGCACCCGAATGACCGCGAGCCCACGCGTGCGGCGATGGAGGTTGCGATCGCAAACGCGAGCCGATACGACGTCATCTATCGCACCCTTCATCCTCATTCGGGCGAGCAAAAGTGGATTCGAGCTCTCGGTCGTGCGTTCTATGCGAGCGACGGCAGACCAACACATTTCGATGGCGTCACGGTGGACGTGACGGCACAGAAGCAGGATCAGCAGAGTCTCACGGAGCTCAACAATCGACTCACCGAGCAAGATCACCGCAAGGATGAATTCCTGGCGACGCTGGCCCACGAACTGCGAAATCCGCTCGCGCCCGTTCGCAGCGGTTTGCACTTGCTGGAGCGCGGAGGCAACGAAGAACAGCTTGCACGCGTTCGCGAGATGATGGCAAGACAGCTCGGCCATCTGGTGCGCCTGGTCGACGACCTGCTCGATGTCTCGCGCATCACGCTCGGCAAGATCGATTTGAAAATGGAGCGTATCGATTTCCGGACGGTGCTGCACAGCGCACTCGAAGCGACCCGTCCATCGGTCGAAGCCGGTCGACATGAGCTGACCATGCGCCTGGCCCCAGACCCGTTTCCGCTCATCGCCGATATCACCCGCTTGACACAGGTCATCGCAAATCTCATCAGCAACTCGGCGCGCTACACCCCGCCTGGGGGTCGCATCGAGATTGCGGCCGAGACACAGGCAGATCGGCTGGTGGTCAAAGTCACCGACACGGGTGACGGCATCGCGCCCGACATGCTGCCTCGGGTGTTCGATCTATTCACGCAGGCGCAGCCCTTGAGCAGCGGTGCGCAAAGCGGCCTGGGCATCGGCCTGACGTTGTCGCGTCGCCTTACTGAGATGCACGGCGGCACGATCGCCGCGGCCAGCGCCGGCTTGGGCGCAGGCAGCACCTTCACGGTCTCTCTTCCACTGGCAACCGCGGTCGAGACAAGTACCCTGGATACGAACAACGCCGCGTCGGCCAGAAGTCCGCCGCTTCGCATTCTCATCGTGGATGACAACGTCGATGCGGCCGAAACGCTGGCGATGCTCCTGGGCCTCGAAGGCCATAAGACCTGCGTTGCGCACACGGGCGAAGCGGCGCTCCACAGCGCCCTCGAGTTTCAGCCCAACGTCGTTCTGCTCGACATCGGGCTTCCCGGCCTGAGCGGCAATGAGATCGCGCGCCGTCTGCGTCGCGAGGAGCGGCTGCCGAAACCGCTGCTGCTGATTGCGCTCACCGGCTGGGGAAGCGACGAGGACCGCCGCAAGGCCAAGGAGGCCGGGTTCGATCGCCATCTGGTCAAGCCGGTGGATCTTGAGAAGCTCCTCGAGGCGATCGCGCCGCGCGTTGCCTCAGCGGATGAGTGACGGACTTCTGATTACTCGATCTCGGCGCTATGCCTGACTCGCGCCGCCATGTCGGCGCCGAGCACCAGTGATCCTGCGCTAGTTCGAGCCTGATCCTGCGCGATGAGCGCGGCGCGCCAGTCCGGTCGATACGGCCGTCCGCAGAGCTCGAACATCGACATGAGCGCTGCGCGGTGCACGTCTCGGTTCTGCATCATGGCTACGAAGTTGCGCTCATCCTCCAAGCGCCGCGCGGGATCCGCCTCCTGAGCGCGGCGCTTGAACTCAATCGCCGACGGATTGGCGATCTCCAGGAAGCAGCGGCGACGTTCATGGGCGTACCAATCGAGCACGTCATCGCTCGCATCGCCGGATAACATCGCCCCGAAAGCGCGAATCAAGCCGCTCGCATCCTGAATGCCGCTCGTGAGTCCCATCCCGCCGATCGGGTTGGTCGCATGCGCCGCATCGCCGGCCAGTAGTACGCGTCCGATGCGATAAGCCGACGCGGAGCGTTGATGAACGCGATAAGAGTTTGCCCGCTCGAGGTGCCACGGGCGCGAGTCGGGCAGGAACACCCGATAACGCTCGGGAATCCGCTGTAGCCGCTGCTCTTCGGACAGCTCGCCGCTTTCGCTGTACGAGATCCGCCAGAAGTGCTCCTGTCGATTGAGGCGCGCCACGACCCTCCAGTTCTCGACGTTGGCGACCATGTTCGAGTGGACCCAGCCCAAACTCTCGAAGTCGTAATACACGTTCGTCGCCATGAAGGTCTCGGGCCAGGTGAAGCCATCGAAGCTTGCGCCCATGGCGGAACGCACCGCACTGCGCGCACCGTCCGCTCCGATCACCCAATCGAACTCCAGGCTGCGCAGCCCCGCTGGCGTCTCGAGCTCCACGGACACCACATCGGCGTGTTGGCTCAGGCTCACGAAGCGGGTGTTCCACTCGACATGCGTCCGGGGCAGTCTTTGGAGGTGACGCAACGCGAGGCGCGCCAGCTCGTCCTGGCCGAAATGCAGCGTGTACGCGTACGGCGTGAGGTCGGCGATGATCCGGTGATCCATGTGACAGATTCGGCCTGTCAGCTTGAAATGCTGATTGAACTCATAGCCGATGCCGCCCGTCTGGCGCGCCTCCTCGAGGAGCCCAAGCTCATCGAGCACTTTGAGGGTGGAGGCCATATACACCGTCGCGCGCGGTGAGCCGACGATGTCGGCTTCGCGCTCGATGAGTGTCACCTCGGCGCCGGCTTTCGCGATGCCCAGTGCACACAGCACGCCCGTCGGCCCCGCACCGACCACCAAAACCCTGCGTCCCCGTGTCACGCCGAATCTCCTGCCTTCGGTTGCCACCGCGCTGCCTCATCGTACGCAGCCATGATCGAGCGGTGGCGCTCTTCGAGAAAGGCGCGCGTGTCCGGATGCGTCGCGATGTACAGTTGCCCGCGACGAATCCCGTCGAGCATGCGCTCTGCCACCTCGTTGGGTGTCATGCCCGACGCGGTGTCGGGCGGGGCCTGCGGAAAGAGATTCGGACCTCCGAGCGAGCCGCGAAGCTCGGCAGAATTTTCATAGAAGCCGCTCGCGACCGCAGCCGGCAACACGATCGATACATCGACGCCGCTGCCGCGAAGCTCGTGCGCCAACGTCTCCGAGAGCGCAACCAGCGCGAACTTGGAGGTGGCATACACCCCGTTTCTTCGGTCCGCAACCGCGAAGCCGGAGATCGACGCCATGTTCACGATGTGCCCGCCTTCACCGTGAGCGCGCATGCCAGGCAGGAAGCTGCGGATGCAGTGAATGGCACCGTAAAGGTTGACGCGCAGCAACCAGTCCCAAACGTCATCCTCGACCGAGGCGACCTCAGGACCGCGTATGAAGACTGCCGCGCAGTTAAGGAGCAGATGCGCGCGGCCGAGCGCCGCGGTGACTTGCTCAGCTGCACGTGCGACGGCATCAGCACTAGACACATCGGTTGCGATACCGACGGCCTGGACGCCGATGGCCGCCAACTCTTGCACGGCGCGAGCGAGCTCCGGCTCGCGAACATCCAGCAACGCGACGTGCATCCCCTCGCGGGCGAAGCGCTTCGCGCTCGCAAGTCCGATGCCGGAGGCCGCGCCCGTGACGACCGCAACCCTGCCGCGAAAGTCCCGCATGGCTTGCGCCCCTTACGACGCGCTCGCGCTCCGGCGCTGCGCAACGCCTCAGAACCTGAGCCGTGAGCCAGTTGCGCAGCTCCGCCCGCCGGACGTGTTGATCGCGCATCGATGGACCGAGCCCGTACTTCCACAGAAGTGGCCGGTCATCCGCATGGGCCTGCAGCGCCTGCATGTCGGCCACGAAGCTCTGCATGGCCGTGGCATCGCTGAACACGTTGCCGTCGATCAAGCCCGGACCGTACCGCCGAGCCACGGCGCTGAGATCGAGATAGTCGTACTCGGGATGATATTGCACACCCCAGAAGGTGCCGCGTGCGTGCGAGAACGCGGCTGCCTGCAGTCCCATGTCGTTCGTCGCGAGCGTCTCGGCGCCGCAGGGCAGCGTTTGGATGTCGTCGCGATGCACGGTCGGCGCCTCGAATACCTCCGGCTTCTCGGCAAAAAGCGGATGCGCTCGGCCCGCAGGTGTCAGCTGTATTCGACGCCCGAAGCCGAACTCGCGGCCACGCGGATTGGACCGGACTGTACCGCCGGCCGCGGCCACGGCGACCTGCAGTCCCCAGCAGCTGCCGAAGATCGGAACGCCAGCCTGAAAAATCTCCCGCACGAGCTCGATCTGGCGCACGACCGGCGCGCCGCCATCCGGAACGCAGAGCGCAGAGCCCGTGATCGCCGCGCCATCGTAGCTCTCGAGCCCCGTGCCTTGAGGCAGCGTTGCGTGTTCATCCGCCGGATAGATGACATCACATGAAAGATCCGGCATCAGCCGTCGAAGGGCCCGCGCGTAGCCCGTGCCGGTGTCATAGCCGAGCATCTCGCGATAGCGCGCCCGGATCGTCGCGACGTTGCCATCGAGGATGAGGACTCTAGGTGCACTCATGGCGGGGTCGATCCGTGATGGGATCAGTCGAGCGATTTGAGATCGCCTGCGACTGCAGCGCGAAAGACACGCTCCAAGTCCGCGGCATTCACTTTGATCGGATTGCCGGACGCGGACGGGTCCTTCTCCGCTTCCTGGCCGATGACGGCCGCGTTGCCGACATTGACGCCGATCTCGGCGAGCGAGCCGGGAATACCGAGCGTGCGCCGCAGCTCGAGTACCCAATTGAACAAGGCATCAAAACCCGGACTCGGCAGATTGACCGCTCGGGCCATGACTTCGGCCTTCTCGGAAATCGCTCGCCGGTTGTGGCGCATCACGTACGGCAGGATCACGGCGTTGGTGAGCCCGTGGTGCGTGTCGAACCAGGAGCCGACGGGGTGTGCGATCGCGTGCACGGCACCGAGCCCTTTCTGGAATGCCGCAGCACCCATCGAGGCCGCCGCCAGCATGTTGGCGCGTGCTTCCAGATTGCGCCCGTCGGCGCACGCTTGCGGCAGGAACCGGGCGATGAGTCGCAGGCCCTCGAGTGCCACGCCGTCCGCGAAGGGATGAAAGCCCGGAGCGCAAAAGGCCTCGAAGCAATGCACGAGCGCGTCCATGCCCGTCGCTGCGGTGATTTTCGCGGGCAGTCCGACCGTGACCTCGGGGTCGGAGATCACGACCCCGGGCATCATCTGCGGATGAAAGATGATCTTCTTCTGATGGGTCTCCTGGTTGAGGATCACCGACGCACGCCCCACTTCCGACCCCGTGCCAGCCGTGGTCGGAACGGCCACGACGGGCGCGATCCCCTGCGGGTCGGCTCGCGTCCACCAGTCCCCGATGTCCTCGAAGTCCCAAAGAGGACGGGTCTGCCCGGACATGAAGGCGATTGCCTTGCCGGCATCGAGTCCCGAGCCCCCGCCGATCGCAACCACGCCGTCGTGCCGACCGGCTCGGTAGGCCCGAAGTCCCGCATCGACATTGCTCGCGGTCGGGTTGCTTTTGACTTCCGCGAATATCGGAGCCGCTGACAGTGCCTCCTGCGCACTGCGCACGATGGCATGCGTTGCGAGCGCCTGATCGGTGACGATCAACGGTCGCGTGATGCGCAGCTGCGCGCATGCGGCCGGCAGCTCGCTGAGCCGCCCGGGCCCTGCCCAGATACGCGTCGGAAAACTCCAGTTCGCTTTCAAGGTGGCGCTCATACTTTGACTCGGAAATGAAAGGATTTGGGGCGCGCCAGTTGCTCGTAGCCGACACGCGAGAGCGTGCAGCCCCGCCCTGAATGCTTGACGCCGGTCCACGCCAGCGCCGGATCAAGATAATCACAGCGATTCAGAAACACGGTGCCCGTCTCGAGCTGATCACCGAGCGCCTCGGCGCGTTCCGGGTCGCTCGAGTAGATCGCAGCGGTGAGGCCGTAGTCGCTGTCGTTCATGAGTCGCACCGCCTCCTCGTCCGAGGCGACGCTCATGATCCCGACCACCGGCCCGAAGGTCTCCTCACGCATGATGGGGTTCGAGTGATCAAGATGGGTGAGGACCTGGGGTGCAAAGTACGGCGTACCACGCCGGTCGAGCCCGAATCGGCTGCGATCGATCAACTGTCGGGCGCCCTGCGCGACCGCCGCCTCGACCTGATCGCGCACGGCATCCGCTGCTGCGGTCCGCACCATCGGTCCGAGCGTCGTCTGCGGCTCGAGCGGTGAGCCGAGCCGATACTGATTCGTCAGGGCCACGAGCGCCTCGACGTACCTGTCGAAGATCGACGCGTGCACATAGATGCGTTTGATGCCGCAGCAGGATTGGCCGGAATTGAAGAATGCCCCATCGGTCAACGACTCCACCGCGTGGGCAAAGTTCGCATCGGCACACACGTAGGCGGAATCCTTGCCGCCGAGCTCGAGCCCCGTGCTCGCAAATCCCGCCGCCGTCGCTGCGAGAACCGAGCGCCCACCCGCCACAGAGCCCGTGAAACAGACGCTCGCGATCCGCGAATCGGACATGAGCCGGGCCGTGTCATCGTGTGAGAGATGCAGGAACTGGAACACATCGCGCGGCAGGCCACCGCTTTCGAACGCTTGCGCGAATCGCTCAGCGCACAACGGGGTTTGATGCGAGTGCTTGAGGACGACGGCATTGCCCGCAGCGAGGGCGGGAATGACCGCATTTACGGCCGTGAGGTAAGGGTAGTTCCACGGCGCGATCACGGCCACCACACCGAGCGGAACCCGCTTGATCTGACGCGCGAAGTCGCTTTTCGGCCCCGGCTTGATCGGCGCCAGCGCTTCGGCCGCAATGCCGAGCATGTAGCGGGCGCGCTCCTCGAACCCGCGAATCTCCCCGGGCGATTGACTGATCGGCCGGCCCATCTGCCAGGTGATTTCCTCGGCAACCGCAGGGCCCTTCGCCACGAAGGCAGCGACGGCGCGCTCGAGGGCCTCGATGCGAGTGGCGAGAGGTGTGCGTTGCCATGTGGTCTGGGCGCGCTGGGCGCGCTCGAGCGCCGCATCGACCGCCTGGGCATTGGCGAGATCGCGCTCGACGTAGACCCGGCCATCGACCGGGCTGATGGTTCTCAAACGGTCGCTCATGTCATCCTCGGCAGTGGGTGCGCACCGGAGTCAGGTCCCACGACCACCTGCGAGGCGCGCACGGAATCGGCGTCTGGGATGAACAGTTTCGCAATCTTGAGCGCGATCGTATAGACCTCCGGCCCGTTGCGATTGGTGAGCAAGATGACCGCAAAGCGCTTGCCGGGCCAACGCACGATCACGTTGCGGAATCCGAGTGTCTCACCGAGTGCCAGACGGTCTCACCGCTGATGCGCCATCCGAGGCCATAATGCAGGTTCGCATCCTCGGTCATCGTCGTGGGCGTGAAGGCGAGCGCAAGCGATTCGGCGCTCAAAAGTCCGGGCTCATCGAGCGCCGCGTTCCATTTCGCCAGATCGTCGATCGAGGAATAGACCCCTCCGTCACCCAACACAGCGCTCGTCAGGCTTTGGTCGGTGCGCGCCCAGCCCTCTTGCGCGAGGCTGTAGCCGAAAGCACGCTGCATGAGCATCGAACGACCTTCCTCGTACGCGAGCGTTGCGCTCATTCGAAGGGGAGCGAAAATCCGCTCGCGCAGGAAGCTCGCAAAGGTCAAACCGGATACTCGCGCCACGACCAGAGCCGCCAGTGCGTACGCGCTGTCACTGTAGCGATAGGCGCTGCCCGGGGCGAAGTAGGTGCGATGCTGCCCTTCGAGCAGGTGCAGTACGTCCGCATCGTTTAGAGCTCGCGTGGCCGTGTCCGCCATCACCTCCTCGTAGTCGATGAGTCCGGAGGTATGGGTGAGAAGCTGATGCAGTGTGATCGCATCGGCCAAGGCGGGCAAAGACGGCAGCCATCTGCGAACGCAGTCATCCAGGGAGAGCTTTCGGTCTTGCGCAAGAAGCAGAATGGCGGCGGCCGTGAAGCCCTTGGTGACCGAGGCCAGCCTGAAATTGGTCGCGGCCGTCACGGCAATCCGCGCTTCGAGATCGGCAAGACCACAGGCGTATCGGAGGAGACTCTCTCGCTCCTGGATCACCAAAAGCGCTGCACCAGGGTTCTCGCCTTGATAGGGTTGCAGGATCTGCTCGATGCGCGGGTCCATGCGCTGATTTCCGCAGAGTCCTCCGCTAAGATCAACCTCCAGATGACCGCTCTCATAACTTCCACGGTGCGCGAACTCTGCGCCGAGCTCGCTGCCCTGGGGGAGCTTCCCCGCGACCGCGCGAGGGCGATGTCCGCGCCCTACTACACATCAGAGGAATTTCTCGCACTCGAGCGTGATGAGCTCTTCCGTAAGCAGTGGGTGTGCGTAGGACATGTCGGTGAGGTGCCACGGCCGGGGGATTTCTTCACCACCGATCTCGTGGATGAGCCGCTCCTCGTTGTGCGCGACAGCGGCGGTGAGGTGCGCGTCCTCTCCAACGTGTGCCGGCACCGCGGCAACAAGATCATGGACGGCGCCGGACATACGTCGCGTTTCGTGTGCGGCTACCACGCGTGGACCTATGGGCTCGACGGTCAGCTTCTTGCGGCGCCACTCATCGCCGAGGGACCGCACTTCCAGAAACGCAGCTGTCAACTGCCGAAGTTTCGCACCGAGATCTGGCAGGGCTTCATTTTCGTGAATCTGGACGGCACGGCCGAGCCACTCGGACCCCTGCTCGCGCCGACCGAGCCGTACATTCGAAACTATCATCAGGCGGAGCGACACTTCCTGTACGGCACTCAGGAGATCTGGAACACCAACTGGAAGTGCCTCGTCGAGAATTTCATGGAGGGCTATCACTTAAGCCCCATGCACGCGAAGACGCTGCATGCCATCACCCCGACGAGCCTTTGCGAAAAATTGCCCGATGGTCCCGCCTTCACCGGCTATCGCGCGAATTTCTCACCCAGCTGTCCGCAGCGAGGCCCCTATCCGCCGACACTGACCCAGCAGGAGCGGCGCTCGGATGTCTTCTACTGTGTCTACCCGAGCTTCGTCGTCGGCATCTGCCCGCACTTCACCATCTACATGTGCTTGCGCCCGCTCACCGCTGACACGGTGGGAATCCGCTGGGGTGTGACGGGTGAGTTGAGCGATCCCAAGGCGCCCGAGGTCGCAAGCTACGTGAAGTTCTGCGAAGCGTTCTGCGAGGAGGATCGTGCCACGCTCGAGCGACTGCAGCAGGGCCTGAAGAGCCGTTACTACGTCCCGGGTCCGCTCGCGCCCGACAATTTCGAGGGCACCATCTGGGATCTTCTGCAGTTCTCGGCGCGACATCTCGGGCGCAGCGAGCACGCGAGTACGTGAGCGTACGCTGGCGCATCTTCGGCCTTCTCTTCGCGATCGGATTTCTCGAGTATCTGCAACAGCGTGGGTTGACCGTCGCAGCGGAGCGGATGATGCCGACGCTGCACTTCACGCAATTGCAGATCGGCTGGCTCGAGCAGGCCTTCGTCATCGGGTACGCGCTGTTCCAGCTTCCGGGCGGCATCGCGGGCCAACGCTTCGGTGCCCGCTGGACGGTGCTCGGGATCGGTGTGATCTCGGTCCTGTGCATCACCGCAACGGTCACGGCGCCGGAGGTTCTCGCTGGCACCGCTCTGTTTTTCGTTCTGATCGCTTTGCAGTTCGTGATGGGTGTCGGCCAGGCGCCGACCTTTCCCGTATCGACGGGCGTCTTTGAAAGATGGTTTCCCTCGCAGCGCTGGGCGCTGGTGCAGGGCCTTCAGACCATGGGCCTCGGACTCGGCGGTGCGTTCGCCCCACCCTTCATCGCAGCGCTCATGATCACCATCGGCTGGCAGTGGGCGCTCTTCTGGACCGCCATCCCGGCCATTCCGCTCTTTGCTTTGTGGGCCTGGTACGCTCGCAACAACCCACGCGAACATCGAGGCGTCTCACGCGAGGAGCTCGCGCTGCTACGCAGTACCGATGCGCCTGAGACCAACCCGCGTGTCAGCGCTCGGGAGCTTTGGGCGACGTGCGCGGACCGCGACGTGCTCCTCCTGACCTTCGCGTATTTCTCCATGAACTACGTGTTCTACCTCATCGGCAACTGGTGCTTCCTGTACCTCGTGCAGGAGCGCCATTTCTCAGTGCTCGAAAGCGGCTGGCTTGCGACCGCTCCGCCGACCGCGGCGGGCCTCGGCGCAGGCATCGGCGGTGCATTGACGAGCTGGCTCTATGTGCGGCTCGGAAGTCGGCGTGGCCTGAAGCTCGTGCCGCTTCTCGCCTTGCCCGCGGCAGGGCTGCTGCTGCTTGCCACCGTGCATGCCGCGAGCGCCTACACCGCGGTCGCGATGCTCACCGTGTGCTATGGCCTCGTCGAGCTCACCGAGGGTGCGTTCTGGGCCCAGGCCATGACGATCGGCCGCAGCAATACCATGGCCGTCGGCGGGGTGATGAATACCGGTGGCAGCCTCGGCGGAGTCGTCGGAATTCCGATCGTCGCCTATCTGTCGGGACGCGGCCTGTGGAATACCGCATTCCTGATCGGTGTCGGCGCAGCGCTCGCCAGCGCCGCTGCCTGGCTCTTGATCGGTGCAAGACGCGTAGGCGGCGAAACCACCCCCGCTATCGTTTGACCGTCGGCGGCCGCGGAAACTCCCCCGCGATCGCAAACAACCACTCGCGAAACTGGGCCACCTTGGGCAGGGCGAGATAAGGTGGCGGACACACGAAATAATACGCAGAGCCGTATGGCAGAACCTCCTTGCCCGCGACCTTGAGCAAGCCTTTCTGCAGCGAGCGCGCAACCAGAGTCCAGCGCATGAGCGCAAAGCCGAGCCCCTCCTCGGCCGCCGCCAAAAGACCCGCCGAGTCGTCGATGGACGGCACCCGTGCCTGCCACTTGCGCTGCGCATCGTCCGTCTGCCACACGCGCCAGGGCTCATCGTCGCTGTCGAGCACCGGCAACTTGCTCAAATCGGAGCTGCGATCGAGTAACCCGTGCTGCTTGATGACCTCCGGATGCGCCACCGGCACCATCCACTCGTCCATGAACTTCTCGACGTGAAGATTCGGATAATCGCCACGACCGAAGCGCAGCGCGATGTGGATCGGCGCGCGCGAAAAATCCACGAGCTCACGCGAGGTATGAAATCGCAGCGTCACGTCAGGATATTTGCGGCGGAAGGCGCGGATGCGTGGCAGGAGCCAGATCTGCAGGAACGAAGCCGAGCATCGTGATTTGAAGGGGACCCGCGCGCTGATGCTGTTTGATGTGCTGTAGCGCCGTCTCGAGCTCGCGCAGGCCGCAGCGCACGCCCGGCAACAGCTCCAGACCCTCATCGCTCACCTCGACGCGACGGCCATTGCGGCGAAACAGGGGTACTTGCAGATAGTCCTCCAGGGACTTGATCTGCTGGCTCACGGCGGCAGGTGTGACGTGCAGCGCTTCGGCGGCAGCCGTGAAACTCAAGTGCGATGCGACCGCCTCGAACACGCGAAGTGCCGCAAGAGGCAGGCGATCGAAGGCGGTTGGCACGTTAAGTTTTCCTTAACGAAGGCTCAGTAACTGCGTTTGTTGCCCGGGACAGGAGCGCGCATCGTAGCGCCATTCCAAACCAAACACAGGAGCCAACGCATCATGAACGCCAACACACTGCTCTCCCGCTTCGCGCCTGCCGCCACGGCCATCGCGATCGTCCTCGTGGAGCTGCTCATCGCTCAGAGCCTGCTGTTCCAGGTGACGCATCTGAATCTCGGCTGAGGCAAGTGCACATGCGCTGCCCGCGGGCCTTTGAGCCGCCGCGACCCCTTGAGCCGCGGCGGCTCCTTCTTTTACTGCGCCGATGAGGTCGGCGGAATGTTCATCATTTGCGTGGTCTGCGGCGTCACGTGCTGGGACATGTTGACGAGCTGGTCCCGCAAGGCGAGCGCCACAGGCCGCGACAGGACGAGGCGCACGACCGGAACGCGGCGCGGCGTGCGCGGCGGGTCTGGATCCCAGCGCAGCACGCAAAACTCGACCCGCGCGAAACCCATGGCATCGACTCCGACCTGCACGGTCTCGACGAAGGTCTCGCGGCAGTTCGGGTCGTCCTGGTAAGAGGGTACGGGGATCGGATTGCTCATCGGTGTACTCCAGACTATGAAGGCGTGAGAGTCTACACGCAGGCGCACCGCCCCTCGCCCGCACAGGCGCAGGTGATGTGACATAATTTACTCATATTATTAGGGACTTAGGGAACAAACATGTGCCGCAACATTCGCACCCTTTTCAACTTCGAGCCCCCGGCGAGCGAAGAGGAGATTCGCGCTGCGGCGCTGCAGTTCGTTCGCAAGCTAAGTGGATACAACCGTCCATCGAAGATCAACGAGCCGGTCTGGGATCGTGCCGTCGATGAGGTGGCAAGCGCCGCGCAAGTCCTGATCAGCTCGCTCATCACGACCACGGGTCCACGCGACCGCGAGGTGGAAGCCGAGCGCGCACGGGCGCGCGCTGCGATCCGCTTCAGCAAAGCCTGAGGCGCGACAGAACTACTGGGCGAGTTTTTGATACACAGCGCGTGCCTGCCCCAGAAGGCCGAGCACGTGCGCCTTCTCCTCCGCATTATTCCAATCCGGATACGCAGAGGTTGCCGCGGTGACGCGATCGACCCAAGCCACAAAAAATTCCGCATCGGAGGGCGATCGCGGCCGCTCACCGGCGATGGTCACGTAGATGGGACTCGTCGTCGCATAGACGTAGTTGTCGAGCACGGGATAGCGGGCGCCATCGCTCGAGGCTCGAAGAACACACCAACCGGATTGCTTGAGATCGAGGGTGCCGCGGATATCTGCCTGCGAAACCGCCTTGCCATGGATGAGTGCGCGCACGGGCTCACCGGCACAGACCAGATCAAGGTGATCGACCGCAACGATGGACTTCAAGCGCGCCCGAAATGGCACCTGGCTCTGAGGATGATCCAAGCGCAGCTCGTCGCCGACCTCTGAAGCTGCCGAGCGTGAGTCCGAGAAGGGTCCATTGGTCGCAAAGGTGTGGCCTTGCTTGATCGCATCCGTGAAATCCGCCCGGCATCAGCACCCCGTCGGGCACGCGCGCATACACGCGGTTCATGCCGACCGGTCCGCGCAGCGAGGCAAAATTCGCCATGGCATCGGTGCCGCCTGCGGCAGGAATCCGGAATCCCAGATTCAACAGCCGATACCAGACGTCCGCGGTGGTGCGATGATCGCTGAAGCCGAGGATCTCCATGTAATCGACCTTGCCCAAGCGCCACATCGATCGGGCAGCTCATTCGTGAGTGTCTCGTTCGGCTTGTCGATCGGTTCGGGGCAGCTCATCGAAGGGATGGACGTAGCCCACGAATGCGCCGCGCGCGTGGGCGATGTCCGCCACGTCGGCATTGGTCGGATACAGGCTCGAGGCGGCGGTATTCGGATAGCCGACGTAGCCCGGCAGGATGATGCCATCGTTGATCCCGAGCAAGCCGAAGTGCCCCCAGTAGCTCGTGTGGTACTCCTGCCCGTGCACGATCGAGTGCTCCGGCTGCGAGCGCCGATCGATCTGCCGTGCCGTTGTAGGCGATATCGGGAAATCGCTGCTCCTTGTTGACGATGAGCGACTTCCACGACGGACAGATCCTCCGCCCGCGCCTGGGTGAGGAGATGCGCGGGCGTATTGCGATACGCGCCGCCGTAGTTCATGTGCACGTGGACATCACGCGCTCACCCAGCGCCCGGCCGCCGGGACGCTCCAGGCGCCCTCGTCGATGATTCACTGTGAGCTCGGCCGTCTCTGCCCGCGTCACCGTCAGCTCGATGCTGCTCGAAGCGCCGCGCGAATCCCTGCATGATGTCCACGTTGATCGTGCCGGCCGGGACATCGAGCTCCACGTCACCGCGTCGCGTGAAAATAATGCGCCTCGAAGTGCCGCTGCTTGCGATCGAAGCCGTCGTCCGCGTTGACCCATGCATCATTGCCGGCGCATGAGCAAGACCCGCCGCATCCGTGACGCTGATCCGCGCGCGCCGCGGCTGCACCCGCGTGCGTGCGCAGGTGCAATGTGCAGCTCGCGCGGTCGGGATTGAGGTAATGCCGCTCGAGTGATCGTGAGCGGTTGAACGACTCCCGCCCGGAATCGGCACGATCGCGATCTCAGTGTTGCCGCCACGGTTGGTGATGAATGCGATGCGCCGTCCGTCCGGCGACCAGCGCGGATTGATCTGATCCCAGTCGCCGTAGGCGAGCGGAAAGGCGTCGCCGCCCGCGCGCGGCATCAGCCAGAAGTTGTGCCACTGCCGGCCGGTATAGGAGCCGAACACGAGGCGGCTGAACCGTCGGGGGACAGGTCCGGTCGCGCGCGCCAGTTGGTCTCCTCGTAGTGAATCTCGCGTCCAGCGGCGTCACCGCCTGGCGCGGCGCATGCGCCAGAAGCCGCCCGTGCCGTAGATATGGTTGCGGTTGGAGATGTACAGAATCTCCTGCCCGTCCGCGCGACCACACCGGGCTGATCTCATGGTCGTACGGCGCTGTAGTAGTAGCGGGGCAGCTCACTTATGTGCTCACCCGTCAGGCGCTCGATGTGTCGAGAGCTGCCCGGCTGCGAAATCGGCCGACGAAGATATGAAAGTGCCTGTTGAACGAGGTCGACACGAAGGCGACTGCGCTTGCCGTCGGGTGAGAATCGCGGCTCGACATTGACGGCGCCGTTGGCGAGCAGCGGCTGGCGCTGCGTCCGCTTGCGATGTCCAGCACCCACAGCTCCATCGCATCGTTTCGATAAGAGCTGTAGATGATCCAGCGGCCGTCGACAGACCAATCGGGCTGGTAGTCATAGGACACCGAGGCCGTGAGCTGCCGTGCGCACGTGCTGTGTCGAGCGACTGGCGCCACAGCGATGCCGGCCATCGAATAGACGAGCTCACGCGAGTCCGGCGACCACGCAAGACTGCTCGGCCCGCTCGTGAGCTGCGGCAGATACATCTCGCGGTAGTAATAGGGGTGCGGCAGATCGATCTGCTTGAGCACGGGCTCGCGCTCGGCCTGCACGGCCGTCGCGCAGGCACCCAGGACGGCGATCGCGAGGATTGTGATGCAAGGATTTTTTTTCATGAGGATTCTGCCAACACGCGACGCTTGCGCCAATGCAGCGAACTTAAGTGCACGGGAATGCCCGCGACCGCGAGCACGATGGCCCACAGCAGTGGCTTCGCGCCCATGCCGAGGAAGATCCAGATGCTGTAGGCGACGGTGAGCAGCGCGGCCGCGAGCCAGATGAATTCACGAACCGGTGATGCCGCGCGCTCGCCCTGTCGCCACAGAATCCACACCGCGATGGCGCAGGCGAGATAGAGCGGCATGTTCGCGGCCGTGACCATGACGCTCAGGAAGGTGAACACGCCCGCCATCGAGTCGTTGTAGTTCATGGCGAGCATGAGACTCGGCAGCACGCCGGTCAGCAGCAACGCGTAGATGGGCACCGAGCGCGCATCGGTACTTGCGAACGTCGCGGGCAGACTGCCGCGCGCGGCCATCGTTCGCGCGAGGTCTCCGCAGATCAGCGTCCAACCGTTCAGGCACCCGAGACCGCTCACGACGACACAGACCGCGATCAGCTGCCCCGACTGGCTCCCGATGAGCCGCTGGAACAAGAGCGCAAAGGGGGCATCGGAAGTTGCGAGCTCGTGCTGCGGAATGAGCAGCACCGGGATCGCGCAGATCCCGAGGTAGACGAATGCCGTGACCAGTGTTCCGACGATGGTCGAGCGAGGAATGGTGCGCGCAGGATCCTTGACCTTGCCGGCGGGGACCGTGGCGCTCTCGATGCCGAGCATGGCGTAGAGCGCGATGGTCGAGGCCGCGATCAGGTCGTGCCAGGAAGCAGGCGTCGGGGCAGGTTCGCGACGTAAATCGCCGGATGGACGCCGAGCTGCCACAGCCCGAGCAGAATGATGCCCAGAAGCGGCAACAGCTTCGCGACGGTCATCAGGAGCTGCACCGATGCGGCCGCACGCACGCCCCGCAGGTTGATGAGCACGAAAAGCCACACGAGCGATAAAGCCGTGATGAGCGCGAGCCCGTGGTTGGTTGCGAGCGAGGGAAACAGGGCCGAGAGATAGGCCACGACGCCGATCGCGAGCACCGCGTTGGTGATCCAGCAGGAGACCAGGTAGCACCACAGAATCAGGAATGCCGAGTGGGGTCCGAACGCGCGCTGCACGTAACCATAGACGCCGTCATCACGCGGAAAGGCTCGCGCGAGGCCTGCGAACACGATCGCGAGAAAAAGACAGCCGACGATCGTGACGCCCCACGCGGACAAGGCGTTGAGTCCAAAGGATGCGAGCGAGGCCGGAAGCACGAAGATCCCGATGCCGATCGTGTTCCCGACGACGAGCGCGGTCGACGCCCAGAAGCCGAGTGCCCGCCCCTCCCCCGTCGGCTCTGGCATGGGTCGATCAGGGTCCTGCAAGGGCTTCGGTGAGAGCCGCTTCAATCAGTGGCATCGCCTCATCGACATGGCCGCGATTGATCATGAGCGGCGGAATGAAACGCACGGTACTCACGCCGCACGAAAGGAGTAGCAGGCCATGGTGGAAGGCACGCGTCAAAAGCCGCTCGGTGAGCGCCGCAGCCGGTGTGCGGCTGGTGCGATCCTCGATGAGCTCCATGCCGATCATGAGGCCCTTGCCGCGGACATCGCCGATGCACTGAAAGCGCTCCTTGAGCTCTCGCAGGCGACCCTGAAATACTCGCCCACCTTCGCCGCGTTAGCGGCGTATTCGCGCTCCACCAGATCGAGCGTTGCCAGGGCGGCGGCACATGCGAGTGGATTGCCGCCGAAGGTGTTGCCGTGCGCGCCGCGCTTCCACATCTGCATATGCCGCCGGCAGGCGACGACGAGACCGATCGGAAGCCCTGAGCCAAGACCCTTTGCAAGGGTCATGATGTCAGGCGAGACACCCCAGTGCTGGCTTGCGAACATCTTGCCGGTACGGCCGATACCGCTTTGCACTTCATCGAAGATGAGCAGAATGCCGTGCCGATCACACAGCACCGCGCAGGCCCTCGAGAAAGCCATCCGGCGGCACGATATAGCCGCCCTCGCCCTGAATCGGCTCAACCAGGATCCCAGCGACCTCACTCGCCGGGAGGTTGCTCTGGAAGAGCATCTCGATGTAGTCGAGCACGGCCCTGCCCTGATCCGCTCCGGCGAAGAGCGGCCGGTAGGGGTTGGGATAGGGCACGTGCGTGACGCCGGGCATGGTCGGGAAGAAGCCCTTCTGCTGGGTGTACTTGCTCGCGGTGAAGGCGAGCGAGCCCATCGTGCGGCCGTGAAAGCCGCCGAGGAATCCGATGAAGCGAGGGCGCCCGGTGACATAGCGGGCAAGCTTGAGCGCCCCTTCGACCGATTCGGTTCCGCTTTGACACAGGAGCACCTGCACCGGCTCGCGCATTGGCTCGAGCGAGTTGATCTTCTCCGCAAGCCTGGGTCATGCGCTCGTGCCAGTAGTCGCTCGAGATGTGCAGGAACTCATCGGCCGCATCTTTGATGGCTTGCACCACCTGCGGGTGGGAATGTCCGGTCGAGCACACGGCGATGCCGGCCGCGAAGTCCAGGAAGCGATTGCCATCCACATCCCACACTTCCGCGCCGCGGCCTTGCGACATGACGAAGGGATAGTCTCTCGGATAGGAGGGCGATGTGACGAGCCGATCGCGCTCGATCAGCGCTCGCGCCTTAGGTCCCGGAAGCTCCGTACGAAGATGACGTGGAGGCATGGCAGACTCCTTAGGCTTTCATGTGCTAGTCGACGACCGTCTGCGACTGCTCACGCATGTACTGTGGCAGATAATAGAACGAGGCGATCGCCTTGCCGCTGTTGCCCGAACCTTTCCAGCCGCCGAATGGCTGATAGCCCGGCCACGCGCCGGTCGTTGCACCCTGTGGACGATTGGCATACGTGACGCCCGCCTCGATGTTCTCCTGAAACCAGGAGACCTCATCGGGTGCTCCGTAGAACCCGGCCGTGAGCCCGAGCGGCGAGGCGTTCGCAAGCTGCATGGCTTCCTGGTTCGAGGCGACACGGTAGACCATCACGATCGGCAGGAACATCTCCGTCTGCCACAACGGATGCTCGGTCGGTGCCTCGGCGATGATGGGACGGACGAAAAAGCCACGCGCCAGTGCGCCCTCTTTGAGCTGCTCACCAGTGACCAGTGAGTGCGCACCCTGCGAGCGCAGAAGCTCGGCGTAGCGTGCGTAGTGATCGTAGCCGTTGCGGGTGGTCACGGGGCCGAGCCAGAACTCGCGTTGCGCAGGATTGCCGATCCGAAGGGCACGCGTCTGCGCCACGATGCGCTCGAGCAGCGCATCGGCCTGGTCGCGATGGACGTACAGACGCGAAAGCGCCGAGCACTTCTGTCCGCCCATGCCAAACGCGGAGCGCACGATGCCGGTTGCAGCGCGCTCGAGATCTGCGGCTGCCGTCACGATGCAGGCATTCTTGCCGCCCATCTCGGCGATATAGGGACGCGGCTGCGCACCCGTGGCGAGGGTGCGGCCGATGCGCATGCCGACATCGTAGGAGCCGGTGAAAGTCACTCCCGCAGTCAACGGGTGCTCGATGAGCGCCGGTCCAACCTGCGGATCCGCGCCGCTCAAATAATTGAAGACCCCGGGCGGGATACCCGCATCGCGGATGCAATCGGCGAGCAGCCGGCCGGCCCAGGGCGTTGCGGGTCCAGATTTGAGGGTGACCGTATTTCCGGTCACGAGCGCGGCGGCGACCGGGCCTCCGGACAGCGCGAAGGGAAAGTTGAACGGGCTGATGACCACCCAGGCCCCGTAAGGCTTCATCACACTGCGATTGCGCGAGACGTAGCCGCTCATCGGATCATTTGGCAGCGGCCGATCGAATGCGCCGAGCTTCTCGAACTCCTCGCTGTAGAGATGAAAGAAATCCGCCGTCTCCTGTGCCTCTCCGAGCGCCTCCATGCGGTTCTTTCCGACCTCGAGCGTGAGAGCGGCGGCGATGTCGAACACCCGCTCCGCGATGAGGTCCCCGACACGATGCAGGAGCTGCATTCGCTTCGCGGTCGGCATGTCCTTCCACCCCTTCCACGCACGGGCTGCGGCCTTGACGGCAGCATCCGCATCCTGCGCGCTGGCGATCGCGAACTCGCCGAGCACCTGATCCTGGTCGGCAGGGTTGTGGCTGACGGCGCTTTTCGCACCCGGTCGATCCTCGCCCCCGATATGAAGCGCGTGGCTCTTGCCGAGCAAGCGCAACGTACGCGCCATCGCATCCTCAAAGCGCGTGTGCAGCTCGGCGGGCGGATCGAACATGGTCGAGTAGGTGAGTTTGAAACTCATGTCGCTTTCCTCATACGGTGGCCATCCGCGGCAGCTCGCGAGGCACCACTGTGATCGGGGCGTCGAGCTCGCGTGCCCACTTGTGTCCAGAATACACGGCGGCCTGAAGCGTGCTCGGCGCGAGGCAGTCTCCGATACGTGTGAGGGTTGCCATTCCTGCAGCCGACTCTCGCGCCGCCTCTTCATTGAGCGACTCGTAGAGCGCATCCGTTGGCAAGCGCGCGGTCACCGTGACCATCGTGCGCGCAGCCCGCTGCGTGATCGCGCCCGTGAGTGCATGACTCAGCGTGACGCGCTCGCCATCGAAGGAGCGGACGTTGGTATACGTGAGAACCTCGACCCCAAGCCGGGCCAGGTGGCGCGCGATCGCAACGGACTCGAGCGTATTGACCGTCCAGGCTGAAGGGATGGACGCGGGCGTCACGAGCACGACGGAAAGCCCGGCACGCACGCAGGCTTCCGCGAGCACACCTCCAAGATAGTAGTGATCATCGTCGAACACCACGACGGGTCCCTGAGGGACGCGTCCCTCCATGAGATCATCGGGTGTCAGGACCGCCTCGTGCTCGAAGCCGTTGATCGGCATTCCGTTCTCGCGCCCAACGCCGTCGCGTCGCCAGCGGGCGCCCGTTGCGATCGCCACGTGTCGCGCACCGAACTCGAGGATCTGGGCCGCATCGAGGCGGCTCTCGCGATAGAGGTGCGCATTGTCGAGCTTGGCGAGCTGTCCTACACGCCAGTCACGCACGCGCAGCCACTCGCGCAGACCCGGCAGCGCCGCCTCGCGCGTCACCCGCCCGCCGAGCTGCTGCCGATGCCTCCGCAAGATGCACGTCATATCCGCGGCGGGCCGCAGCGAGCGCAGCCTCGAGCCCCGCCGGGCCAGCGCCGACGATCAGCACGGTGGCATCCGAGCTGCGAGGGCGCGATGCGCTCCGGATGCCATTTGCGGCGCCACTCCTCACCCGTAGTGGGATTCTGCGTGCAGCGCAGATTCGTGCTCGTGTAGTCGCTCGTGACGCAGATGTTGCAGCCGATGCACTCGCGGATGTCATCGACGCGTCCTTCCTCGAGCTTCTTGGGCAGGAAGGGATCGGCGATGGAGGGGCGGGCGGCGCCGATGAAATCGAGCACCCCGCGTCGGACCTGGCTCACCATCGTATCCGGGGAGGTGAAGCGCCCGACGCCGACGACGGGTTTCGATGTCACCGACTTCACGAAACGAATGTAATCTTCCTGATAGCCCTCCTTCGCGAAGCGCGAGGTCTGGCTGTCGTTGGACCATGCGGCGATGTTGACATCCCACAAGTCCGGAAGCTCCGCGAGCATCTCGAGTACCTCGCGCCCCTCGCCTGCGCACGTGAGCCCGGCCGGGCCCATCAGCTCATCGACCGCAAAACGGACGGCCACCGCGCATCGATCGCCCACCGCCTCCTTGGTGTCCTCGATGAGCTCGCGCAGCAGCCGCGCGCGATTGACGAGATTGCCGCCGTACTCATCCGTGCGGTCATTGCGCCGAGGCTGCAGAAAATGCGTGGCGAGACTCAAGTCGTGTGCGGCGTAGACGTAGATGATGTCGAAGCCCGCGCGGCTTGCGCGCGAAGCGCCGCCTCGCGGTGCCAATCGCGAAGATCGCGGATGTCCTTCTTGTCCATGGCACGCGCCTGCGACCGGCGCGTAACGTCATCACGGGACGATGCGAAGGCGACAGTGGAATCTCGCGTGAGCCGTGATTCGCGCACGCGACGCCGTGGTGCATCGAGCTCGATCGCTGCGAGGGCGCCATGCGCGTGCACGGCTTCGGCCATGAGGGCGAGCGCGGGCACATCCTCGTCCGTCCACATCCGTCCCTCGTGGTAAGGCTCGCAGTCGCTCGTCGCGTGGATCTCGACCTCCTCGGTCGCACCACCGCCCAGCCTCCTTCGGCCTTGACGCCGCGCAGTGCGGCGAGCGCCTGCGGCTGTGTCCAGCCCATGCCATTGCAATGTGGCACTTGATAGAAACGGTTCTTCGCCGTCACGGGACCGATCGCGCACCGGCTCGAAGAGCACGTCGTAGCGTCGATCGCGCATCACGATGGCTTCTTGTCGGCCGTGGCGGCATCGATCGCGTGGCCCAGACGATCAACGATGACCTCGAGCTCGGTGCTTAAGACCGTATAGGGCGGCGCGAGCAGAATGTGATCGCCACGCCTTCCGTCGATCGTGCCGGAGCCCGGGTAGACCAGGAGCCCACGCTCGAACGCGTGCGCCTTCACGCGGGCGGCCAGCTGTTCTGCCACATCAAATGGCTCGCGCGTGTCGCGATTCCGCGACGAGCTCGAGCGCCATGAGCAAGCCACGCCCGCGAACATCACCCACGAAGGGATGTGCACCGAAGCGCTCTGCGAGGCGCACTCGCAGCTCATCCCCTGCGACCTTGACGCGCGCCAGCAGATCCTGCTCGCGAATCACTTCCTGCACGGCGAGCGCCGCCGCGCACGCAATGGGATGCGCGCTGTAGGTGTGGCCATTCACGAATGCGCCTGAGCCTCGCGCAAAGGTGCCGTACACTTCATCGGAGCACAGCACGGCCCCGATAGGCTGATAGCCGCCCGCGAGCCCTTTGGCCAGCGTAACCAGGTCCGGCACGACGCCGTCCTGCTCGCAGGCAAGGAATGAGCCCGTGCGCCCTGCTCCGCACATCACCTCATCGAGGATCAGCAGCACGCCGTGGCGGTCGCAGATGTCCCGGATGCGCGTCAGGTAGCCGGGCGCCGGCGGCACGGCGCCGCAGGTCGCACCGACGACCGTTTCCGCAATGAAGGCCATGACGCGCTCGGCACCCAACCGTTGGATCTCGATTTCCAGCGCATCCGCCGCGCGGCGTGCGTACGCCTGCGGAGTCTCCCCGACTTGCGCATAACGATAGGCAAAACACGGATCGATCAGTGAGCTCGAAGCGAGCAGCGGCTCGTAAGGTGCGCGCCGCGAGAGATGCCCGCTCACGCCGAGCGCGCCCAGGGTGTTGCCGTGGTAGCTGAGCCGGCGCGAGATCACGTGCGTGCGACTCGATGCGCCGCGTTCGATGTGATATTGCCGCGCCATCTTGAGCGCGGTTTCCACGGCGGAGGAGCCGTCGTCGACGAAATAAACGTGATTCAAAGTGCCGGGGGCGGCCGCCGTCAGGGATTGGGCGAGGGCCTCGGCCGGAGCGTTCGAGAAGAAGCTCGTGTGCGCATACGCAAGCGTTGCGGCTTGTTGCTGGATCGCCTCGATGACGCGCGGGTGGCCGTGGCCCAGGCAGGAGACCGCGGCGCCCCCGCATGCATCGATGAACCGCCGACCGTCTGCGGCGATGAGCTCGATTCCCGAGCCACCCACCGCGACCGGCGGACGCGTCTGCGTCGATCGATGAAAAACGGCGGTTTGTTCGACGGGCGCACTCATGCGGCCATATGCCACAGGATGCTTTCGAGGGTCAACAGGAACGACTGTTCCGCGCGTGGATGGACAAGCCTCAAATCGAGCGCGAATATTATGTCTTCGCGCATCGAGGCCGCCCGTGCTCACCTTCGCCGATCCCCTGCAGCATGCGTGCGAGCTCGCACCCGATGCGATCGCCGTCATCGACGGGGATGTGAAGCTGTCCTTCGGCGAACTCGGCCGGCGCGCCGCGCAACTGGCCGGCGGGCTCAAGCGCCTGGGACTCCTCAAGGGCGACCGCGTCGCCATCCTCGCCAAGAACTCTCACGCCTACATCGAGGCTTACGTCGGCGCACCGGCGGCGGGCTTCGTCATCGTGCCGCTGAACACGCGCCTCGCAGCCGCGGAGCTGCAGTATCTGCTCGAGGATTCCGGCGCACGGGTGCTGTTGACTGATCGCGATCCTGGAGCGCTGTCGGGGCTCGTCGAGCACACGATCCGTATCGGTGAGTCCTACGAGTCACTGCTCGCGCGTTCGGAACCGGCGGTCCTGGGCTCGGATGTGACGGAGAACGATCTTGCGGGCCTTTTCTATACGGGCGGTACGACCGGGCGTGCAAAAGGCGTGATGCTCACTCACCGCAACATCATGGCCAACACGTGCCACAACATGATGTTGCGTGTGCAGCGGTACCACGCGACGTTCTTGCTCATGGCGCCCCTGTTCCACGTCGCGGGCTCTGCTTCCGTGCTCCTGTATATCTGGCGACGCGTCACTCAAGTGCTGCTGCCGACGTTCGATGCGGGACAGGCGCTCGATCTCATCGCCCAGCACGGCGTCACCGACACGACGGGCGTGCCGACGATGCTCGCTGCTCTCGCGGAGGAGCAGCGGCAACGCCCGCGGCGGATCGATACGGTCCTGGGCATCGTACACGGCGGCTCGCCGATCGCGACGCAGGTCCTGCGCCGGGTGCATGAGGCATTCCCCCACGCTGAGCTGGCGCAGCTCTACGGCATGACGGAGATCGGCTCCTCCGCCACCGTCTTGCTCGACGAGCAACGCCTCCTCGAGGATCCGCATGCTCGCTCCTGCGGCGTGCCCGTGATGGGGGTGCGAGTGCGAGTGCTCGACAAGGATGGCCGCGCGCTGCCGAGGGGGCAGATCGGAGAGATCGCGCTGCGAGGTCCGAACGTGATGTCCGGCTACTGGCGCAAGCCCGCGGAGACGGCTGCCGCCCTGCGGAATGGCGAGTTCTGGACCGGGGATGTCGGATATCTGGATTCCGAGGGGTACCTCTTCCTCGTGGATCGCAGCAAGGACATGATCGTCTCGGGCGGTGAGAACGTCTACAGCACGGAGGTGGAGGACGTATTGCATCGGCATCCTGCCGTGCTCGAAGCCGCCGTCTTCGGCGTGCCGCACGAGCTGTGGGGTGAGGCCGTGCACGCGGTGATCGTGCCCCGCGGTGAGGCCTCGGTCGATGCGCACGAGATCATCGATTTCTGCCGCAGCTTCATCGCCGGATACAAGCTTCCGAAGTCGGTCGACGTGCGGCTCGAGCCGCTGCCGAAATCGGGGGCGGGCAAAATTCTCAAACGCGAGCTGCGTGCGCCCTACTGGGTGGGACGCAATCGCGCAGTACAGTAGGGGCGCAGTGTGAATCTCGAGTTCTCTGCCGCTGATGAGCAGTTCCGGCTGCAGGTGCGCGAGTTCGTCGCGCAGCGGCTGTCCACGGAGCTCAAAAGCAAGGTCCTCGAAGGCCAGCCGCTCGCTCGCGAGGACTATCTTTCCTGGGTGAGGATCCTCAACGAGCGCGGCTGGTCGGCGCCGTCGTGGCCTACCCGCTTCGGCGGACCGGGCTGGTCGACATTGCAGCAGCTCATATTCGACGAAGAATGCAGTCTCGCCGGCGCCCCATCGATCCTTCCCTTTGGCGTCAACATGGTGGGACCCGTGCTCATGGCCTTCGGCAGCCCTGCGCAGCAGGAATACTTTCTGCCGCGCATTCTCTCGGGCGAGCACTGGTGGTGTCAGGGTTACTCGGAGCCGGGATCGGGCTCTGATCTTGCCTCGCTGCGAACGCGCGCGGAGTTGCGTGGCGATCAGTATCTGGTGAATGGCCAGAAGACCTGGAACACGTACGGACACTTTGCTGACTGGATCTTCTGCCTCGTACGCACGAATGCGCAGGTGCGGCCGCAGGCGGGCATTACCTTCCTGCTCATCGACATGAAGACGCCTGGAATCACGGTGCGACCGATTCCCTTGCTCGATGGCGGGGACGAGGTGAATGAGATCTGGTTCGACAACGTGAGCGTGCCCGCGGCAAACCGGGTCGGAACGGAGAATGAGGGCTGGACGTACGCCAAATATCTCCTTGCACACGAGCGCACCGGCATCGCGCAGCTTGGACAGTCCAAGCGTGAGCTTCGAAGCTTGAAGCAGCTTGCCCAGCGCCAGCCGCTCGAGGGTCGAAGACTCTTGGATGATCCGCGGTTCCGTGAGCGCATCGCGGAGCTCGAGGTCGATCTTCTCGCGCTTGAATTCACGGTGCTGCGCCTGCTTCAGAGCGGCACGAATCCCGGACCTGAGTCCTCGGTGCTCAAGGTTCGCGGCTCGGACTTTCAGCAGGCGCTCTCGGAGCTCAAGATGCAGGCGATCGGACCGGACGCCCTCGAGGCGGTGCCTGCAGGGTTGACCGCGCGTTACTTCAATCTGCGCAAGACTTCGATCTACGGTGGGTCCAACGAGATCCAGCGCAACATCATCGCGCAGCGCTTGCTCGGTCTGTAGCCGCCGTGGACTTCGAGCTCAGTGCGGAACAACAGGCGCTCGGCGAGGCGGTGCGGCAGTTCATCGCTCGCGAGTATGACTTCGCGGCTCGCAAAGAGATTCTCACAACCCCCCATGGATTCAGCGAGTCTGCATGGCGGAGCCTCGCAGAGCTCGGCGTGCTGGGCGTCGGCCTCCCCGAGCAATACGGCGGTCTCGGAGGAGCTGCCGAAGTCATGGTCGTCATGGAACAGATCGGAGCGGGGCTCGTGCTCGAGCCCTTTCTCAGCACCAGCGTATTGGCCGGTGGGCTGATCGCCCGTCACGGCTCCCCCACTCAACAATCTCAGCTCCTGCCGGCCCTCATTCAGGGGCAGCGACGCATCGCTCTTGCGCATTTCGAGCCGGGGGCGGGCTACGCGCTCGATCAGGTGAGCACACGCGCACGCCGCCAGAATGGAGGCTGGGTACTCAGCGGGCGCAAGAGCAGCGTCCTCGATGGCGCGACGGCCGACACGCTCATCGTCACGGCGCGCGAGGAGCCGACGGGGGTCGTCACGCCCTTCCTTCTCGAGCGCACGCGCTCCGGAGTCGGGTTGCGAAGCTATCGCACCCACGATGGTCGCAATGGCGCGGATCTCGAGCTGCACGATGTCGCGGTCTGCGGCGAGGATGTGCTCGGCGATGCCGTCGGCCTGCCTGCGATCGAGGAGGCGCTGGAGCAGGCGATCGCCGCCCTCTGCGCAGAGGCCGTCGGCATCATGGAGTCGCTCAATCAGGCAACGCTCGAGTACGTCAGGACTCGAGTGCAGTTTGGACGGCCGATCGGCCAGTTTCAGGTGCTGCAGCATCGAATCGCTGACATGTTCATCCTGACCACCCAGGCGCGCTCGATGAGTTACCTCGCAAGCGGGCGGTGCGGCTCCGCGGATGCGGCGCGTCGTCGCCACGACATCGCGGCGGCAAAGGCCTTCATCGGTAAAGCCGGCCGGTACGTCGGCCAGCAGGCGGTGCAGCTGCATGGTGGCATGGGACTTTCCGCCGAGCTTGCGGTCAGCCATTACTTCAAGCGTCTGACCGCAATCAACGCGACGTTCGGTGACACCGATCATCAGCTCAGGGTGGTCGCGGAATCGATGCGATGAGACCCTCACATCGGGAACCCGTGCCGGCATCTGCCGTTTAGCAGACTCGGGCTTGGCATTACTGCCCGACACACAATCACGACCCAAGCAAGGATGGGCATGGCGAACACCGAGTCACCCAAGCGTTCCGAAGAACACCCCACCCTCCCCACGCACGGTGCTCGGCAGCTGCCGAGCGTCCTCGTGGACAGCTATAGCCTCGAGCTCGAGGACGAGGAAGGTTATGCCGGCGACAAGGCGAACAAGGGCGCCTTCTCGAAAATCCTCGATGAAATGCGCGCGGCACTGCGCGACAGCGGAGAAGATCCCTTCGGCGACAAGCCGAGCTCGGAGATCAGCCGCAAGAAGCTTGGCGCCGTCTTGAGCAAAGGCGAGCCCGAAGCGGCCGCGATGATCCATGGCGCGGTCGAGAATTTCGCGCAGCAGTTTCGGGGCGTGATCCGCCGCTTCCTGAAGCTCAAATCCTGGCGCGACACCGAATGCATCATCGTGGGCGGCGGCTTTCGCGCGAGCCGCATCGGCGAGCTCGCCATCGCCCGCACGAACCTGCTTCTGAAAGAAGACGGCATCGAGACCGACCTCGACGCTCATTCACAACGATCCGGACGAAGCCGCGCTCATCGGCACCGGGCATCTGCTGCCGGCGTGGATGATCGAAGGCTACGACGCCATGCTTGCAGCCGACATCGGGGGACGAACCTGCGCGCAGGGGTCGTCGAGCTCAATCTGTCCAAAGCGAAGGATCTGTCCAAAGCGCGCGTCGTCGATTTCAAACTCTGGTGTCACGCCGGCGAGGAGAACGTCAAGCGGGGCCACGCCGTGGAGGAGCTCGTGAGCATGTTCACGGCGCTCATGAAAGAAAACAAGGCCCTGCGTCTCGCACCAGTCATCGGCCTGGGTTGCCCGGGCGTCATCCGCGAGGATGGCTCGATCGAGCGTGGCGCTCAGAATCTCCCGGGCAACTGGGAAAGCAGCAATTTCAATCTGCCGCGCGAGATCCGCGAGCACATTCCGCGCATCGGCGAGCACGAGACCGCCGTCGTCATGCACAACGATGCCGTCGTGCAGGGGCTGAGTGAGATCCCGCGGATGACGGAGCGAGAGCACTGGGGCATCCTCACCATCGGCACGGGTCTCGGCAACGCGCGCTTCACGAACCGTGCGCAAAGCAAAGGCAAGAAGCGCGACTGACTTGACCTCACACAGGCCGTGACTGCACCCACGCAAATCGTTCCTTGAGGCGCAGGAACGGCGACTCGAAGTAACGGTACGACAGCGCCGCCAGCACGATGGTCGTCAGGAGAGCCATCAGGATCCGAGCAGACCGCGCCATCGGCTCGTCGAGTGGTTGGCACATTGAAGACCTCGATCACTGCCAGGTGAAATACGTATGACCCGTAACTGATTCGGCCCAGATACGCCAGCGTGCAAGCGATTCGATTTGCGCCCGGATAAATGGAGGCTCCGAGCGTCGCAATGAGAAGCGCGACGCAGGCAATGCGTGACGGCTGGGTAAGTGAACAGGGCCCGTATGTCGGCGACATCGCCGTATCTCGCCGCTGCGGCGAAGACACCGATGCCAGCTGCGATCAAGACCCACCGCAGCCACGGCGCCAGCGCCAGCTCCGCCCTCTGCGTCCATAGCGCGACGAGTGCGCCACCCGCAATAGGATCGAGTCGGGCGAACGTATTGCACCAAATCTGAGGATGTACGGCGCCGTGCGCCAGCCAGGAGAACGCGGGTGATGCTGGCTATGACCATGAGCCCGAGGACGACCCAGGGCAGGCAGTTCCTCCACAGTTGCAGAACGATCGGCCAGCTCAAATAGAACTGCTCCTCGATCGACACGGACCACAGCGGCGTGGCGATACTTTGCGGGAACCCCCATGCGACACATGCCCAGTTGCCTGCGAAGAACACGAATGCGAGAAAATACTTCGTGGGTAGTGGGCCGAGTGCAATGTGTCCGCCGAGTGTCCAGGCGAACAGGATAAAGACGAAGTAGAGCGGCCAGATTCGCAGCGCTCTGCGCAGGTAGAAGCGCGGGACATCGATACGCTGTTGCCTCTCCCGCTCGCGAAGCAGAAGAGTCGTGATCAAGAACGAGCTCGAGGCGCGAAAAACAGATCCACGCCGAACGCGCCTCCCGCGGCAATCGCGACAATCACGTGGGCTGCGGGGGAAGCAATATGGGCCTGCCGATAGAAAGCGTCTTCGCCTGGGACGGTGTGGCTGAGAAAGACCAGTAAGAAGGCTGCGAACCGCAGCACATCCAGCTCGGGCCGGTAGTAGCGCGACGTGACTTGATTGAGGCTACTGATACTCGAAGCCGCGCGTCTGGCGGATGTCGCGCGAGGAGCTGCCCACGAGGATGTCGTGGTGTCCAGGCGTCGCGACCCACTCGTGCTTGTCGATCCGGTAGTAGGAGAAATCTCGCGGCACGAGCGTGAAGTGCACGCTTTGAGACTCTCCCGGCGCAAGCTGAATCTTGCGAAATGCCTTGAGCTCCTTCACTGGCCGCACGACTTCGGTGGTCGCACCGTCAACCACGTAGAGCTGCACGGTCTCCGCACCAGCGCGCTGCCCCGTGTTGAGCACATCCACCGACACCTCGACGTTGCCATCGGCGCCTGCCGCCGCGGGTGCAAGCGTGAGATTGCGGTAGTCGAACGTGGTGTACGAAAGACCGTGTCCGAATGGGAACAGAGGCTCGATGTGGCGCCTGTCGAAGTAGCGGTAACCGACGAAGACCCCCTCGCCGTAGTTGGCATCCGGACCGTCTGAGTAGTAGAGGTACGCGGGACTGTCCTCGATCCGCTGCGGAAAGGTCATCGGCAGCTTGCCAGATGGGTTCGTCTCGCCGAGCAACACCTCCGCGATGGCATCGGCGCCCTCCTCGCCCGCGAACCAGCCCTCGATGATTGCGGGAACGCGCTGCACCCAGGGCAAGGCATACGGGGCGCCGCTCTGCAGGACAACGATCGTATTGGGGTTGACCGCGCGCACCGCCAGCACCAGATCATTTTGATGCGCCTCCAGGCTCATACTGTGACGGTCGCGTCCTTCGATCTCGGTCGAGCGAGAAGAGCCCACGAACACGATCGCGACATCCGCCCCTTCTGCCGCGTGCGAGGCTTCATCGACGGGACCCGTAGGCACGCGAAGGCCAAGATGCATCGAATGAAAGGGCTGCGTGGTGACATAGTCGATGCGGATCCGATAAGCCTTTCCGGCCTTCAAGGGCATCTCTGCCAGGCGAGTCTCCGCGCCAAAATCGAATGTCGGCGGCACCGTGCGACCATGGCCCTGTCCGATCAGCACATCATCATCGACCCAGAGCGTCGCCTGTCCGTTCTGGCTCACGCTGAAACCGTAGTTGCCGTCACGGGGCGGCCAAAAATACCCCTCGAAGCGCGCCGACATCGGGTTGAGCTTCGAGCCGAGCGCGAGCTTGTCGAAATAATTGGTGACGCCTTGCACCACAGGGCGTCCTTTGAAATCGCTGTTGGCGTAGTAGCGGTACACAAGTCCAGGCTGTGTGCGTGCGCGTGTCGGGCTCATCAAACGCGCATCGGCCGGCGGCGGCAGTGCATCGTTGTCCATCCCGCGCGCGTATCGCACGGTGACTTTGGGGCCGAGCATCCGCTTCAAGCTCTCGAGCGGCGTCGCGATGCGCGACGGAATCACGGCTGCGCTTCCCCCTCCTTCGTAGAGCGGCACGTCCGCGTTCGGTCCAATGATCGCAACGGTGTGAACGCGGGTCTTGTCGATCGGCAGCAGGGAATGCTCGTTCTTGAGGAGCGTGACGGCCTCGCGCGCGGCGCTGAGTGCGACCGCCCGGTTGCGCGGACTCAGAAGCTCGCCGGAAGCGCGTGGACGGTGATCGAGCGCGCCCGCGCGAGCGAGCAAGCCGAGCACCCGCCGCACGGCATCATCGATCGCGTCCTGCGAAACTTCACGGTTGCGCACCGCGTTCGCAAGCGGCGCGCCAAAGAAGCGCGGTGGGCCTGGCATCTCGAGATCCATGCCCGAGCTGGCTGCCGGTGCCGTCGAGTGGACCGCGCCCCAGTCCGACACCACGAGCCCGGAGTAAGCCCACTCGCCCTGCAGCAGATCGTGCAAGAGCGGGCGGTTTTCGGACATGTACGTGCCGTTCAGGCGATTGTAAGAGGCCATGACCGTCCACGGCTCGGCGCTCTTCACGATCATTTCGAACGGAAGCAGATACATCTCGCGCAGAGTGCGCTCGTCCACGTTCGAGCTGCTCGTCAGTCTTCGCAGCTCCTGCTCGTTCGCCACGAAATGTTTGACCGAAGTGCCGACGCCCTGGCTTTGTACGCCGCGCACGAATGCCGTGCCCAGCGTGCCAGTCAGGAACGGGTCTTCGGAATAGTCCTCGAAGTTGCGGCCGGAGAGCGGCCAACGCTGAATGTTGACGTTGGGCCCGAGCATGACCTGCACGTGCAGCGCGAGCGCCTCGCGACCGATGGCTTCGCCGACGGCCTGCAGCACCGCTGGATTCCAGGTTGCCGCGAGGGCCGACCCCGTCGGGAACACGGTCGCGGGTTGGTCATCGTTGGACCGCACGCCATTGGGGCCATCCGACACGTTGATGGACGCAATGCCGAGCCGCGGCACGGCCGCGGTGGCGAAGGCACTGCCACCGGCCATGAGCGCCGTCTTCTCCTCGAGTGTGAGCTTCGCGAGCAGCGCCTCGACACGCTCGTCAGCCGCGGCGGGCGCGACTGTCGCGAAGAAACCGACGAGCGTGACCCCGCACACTCCCGCAGCGCCCGCGCCGCGAGCGCGGCGAGACAAGGCCCGCATTACCGCGTCACCTGCGATGCGTTGTCACCGCCTCCCGCGTGCTCCTTGCGCTCGCTCACTCGCTGCGCCACATCCAGGCGCGGCTTCCAGGTGTCGGCTTCGACCACGGGTCCGTGGTCGGTGAAGTCGATGAGTTTGTCAGAGTGTGCCTGGTAGGCCGGCCACGACGGCTCGCCTGCGACCTCGGGCTTGCCGCTTGCAGCGAAAGCGACCCAGTAGCGGTGCACCGTGCGGGCGGCGGCGGCGTCAGATGGCGTCAAGTCTTTCCCGTAGCGGGCCGCGACGGTGTCGAAGACGTAAGGGATCTCGGTGGCGTGTGGTGCTCCGGGCGTCGTTTTGCGCAAGGACTCTGCGACATACGAGAAGCGGTACTCGTAGACAGGCTGGCCCCGTGCCGCAAGCCGCTGTGCAATCGCGCGTGCGGGCTCGACCATCATTTGATCGCCGCCGGCGCGAAAGGCCACCGCGCGCACATCCGCGGTCGGATCGGTCCCGTAGAGCGCCCGAGCCTGTGCGGCATCCGGACCAAACTGCGCGTACAGCTCATCGAGCGTCGCTGCCTGCATGAACCCGATGTCCATGCTGTTCGCGCCGATCATGAAGGGGACCTGCGCTCCGCGACCCGCGGCATACAAATCCGTCGGCGCGCCGACATTGAGCTTGCCGTCGAGGATAGGACCCGCATAGGTCGGATCACGCGACATCGTCGCCATGTTGAGTCCACTCAGGAGCTGATCCGCCGGAAGTGCTCGCAGGCGCGCGAGCGCGTCGGCGCCCTCATCCTCGATGCCGAACCGCTTGGCGAGCGCGACGCCCAGGGCCTCTGCTGAATTCGCAGATCCCTTCAGAGCTCGTCCGCCCAGGACCCCGGGGCGTCCGCCACCCGACTCGACGATGGCCTTCTGAAAAGCCCACGCGCCAGCGGAGATGTCATGAGGACGTTGACGGACATACCCCCGGCCGACTCACCGAAGATCGTGACGTTGCCCGGATCGCCTCCGAAGGAGGCAATGTTGCGCTTCACCCAGTTGAGCGCAGCGACCTGGTCCATCAGGCCGTAATTGCCGAGCGGGCCTTCGGGCTGCTCGGCGCTCAGCGCCGGATGCGCGAAGAAACCGAAGTTGCCCAGGCGATAGTTGAAGCTCACGAGCACGATGCCATCGCGCGCGAATTGAGTCCCGTCATAGACCGCAGGCGAGCTGCCGCCATTCACGAAGCCACCGCCGTAGATCCACAGCATCACCGGACGCTTGTGATCGGACGCGCGCGCGGGTCGCCAGACGTTGAGATACGAGACAATCCTCGGCGGGCGTCACACCAAGTGGCGCCGCATCGCCGGGAAACGGCACCTGCATGCAGTCGGCACCATAGCTCACGGTGCGGCGCACGCCGCTCCAGGACTTGACGGGTTGCGGCGGCCGCCACCGCAACGCGCCCACAGGCGGCTGCGCAAGCGGAATGCCTTTGAAGGCGATCACGCCGTTCTCGGAGGCTTCCCTCGATCGCGCCTGAATCGATGCGCGCGCGTGTTGCATCCGCCGCGGCGGTTGCGGGCTGCACCTGCCATGCCAAGATCGCAGCACAGAGAATTGCGACGGAACGCGCCGCATTAACAGTGTCCTGACGCCGCCTCATACGCACCTCAATACCCGATGACTTCGCCGTCCTTGCGCATCTCGGAGGCGCCCCAGTACACGTGATGCTTGGCGTCCCACATGATCGCCTGATAGCCGCCGAAGCTGCCGCGACCGGGCGCGATCTGATAGCCGCGCCGTGCCAGCTCGGCTTTCACGGCGGGATCGAAACCCGACTCCATCTCGACCGTACCGATTCCGGTCGAGGGCTCGCCCGTTCGGTTCCGCGTTGCCGAAGTGGCGCCAGCGCGCGGCGTCGCCCGCTTCCTGCACGTTCATGCCGAAATCGATGATGTCGGTGAGGATCTGCACGTGGCCCTGCGGTTGCATGTCGCCGCCCATCAGGCCGAACGACATGAAGGGCTGCCCGTCCTTCATCACGAAGCCGGGATGATCGTCTGGAACGGACGCTTGCCCGGCGCATAGACGTTCGCCGCGTTCGGATTCAGCGAATAAAGCTCGCCCCGCGATCCTGGAACATGAAGCCCAGATGATCGGCCACGAGTCCCGAGCCCATGCCGCGATAGTTGGACTGGATGAGCGAGACCATCATGCCGTTCTTATCGGCGGTGGTGAGATAGATCGTGTCGCCGTCGTGCAGGTGCGGATCGCCCGGCCCGATCTCCGGCTTGCGTGCTTGAGATCGATCAGCTTGCGCCGCTCCTCGGCATAGGCATCCGACAGCAGGCCCTTCATCGGCACTTGCACGAACGCCGGATCCGCATACCATTTTGCCAGATCCTCGTAGGCCAGACGCTTCGCCTCGAGCATCGCGGTCAGCGTGTCGGCCGAGCCGGCGCCCATCTTCTTCAGGTCGAAGCCCTTCAGGATCTGCAGCATCTGCAGCACCGCAGCGCCCTGACCGTTCGGCGGCAGCTCGTAGATGTCGATAGCCGCGGTAGTTGACGGACAGCGGCTCGACCCATTCGCCGTGATGTGCCGCGAAATCCTCGTAGCGCAGGTCGCCGCCGATCCGCTTGAAATAGCGGTCGATGGTCCGCGCGATCTCCCCTTTGTAGAAGGCGTCGCGACCCGCCGGTTGCGAGGGCGCTCAAAGTCGCCGCCAGATCGGGATTGCGGAACACCTCGCCTTGCGCCGGTGTGTGGCCGTTGATCAGATAGGTCGCGCGCGCGTTGTCGAGCTCCTCGATCATGGCCTTGTCCTGCTCGAACGCGCGCCATGTTCCGCTTCCAGTAGCTCGCGATGAGCTCGGTCACGGGAAAGCCGTTGCGCGCGTAGTCGATCGCGGGCTGCAAGCACCTCCGCCATCGGCAGCTTGCCGAACCGATCGTGCAGCGCGAACCAGGCATCGACGGTGCCCGGCACGGTGATCGGCAGCGAGCCGACGAGCGGAATGTGCAAGGGCTGGCTCGCCTGGCCGAGCTTCTTCCAGGCAGCGACCGCCTCGCTCTGCAGTCTCGCGAGATCGCGGCCCATGGGCGCGCGGCCCGAGCCGTTGTAGCCGTAGAGCTGCTTGGTCTTCGGGTCCCAGACGATGGCGAAAAGATCGCCGCCGATGCCATTCAGCACCGGCTGCATGAGTCCGATGGCGGCGTTTGCGGCAATGGCGGCGTCCACCGCGCTGCCGCCCTTTTTGAGAATGTCGATGGCGATCTCTGACGCGAGCGGCTGCTCGGTCGCCGCCATGCCGTGCTGCGCGAGCACCGGCGAGCGCGTCGCCCACGGGACACCGCTATAGCGGTCTCCACGACTCACCTGCGCATTCGCGGCCTGGGGCGTGATGGCAATCGCGGCGGCGAGCCCCACCCACGCAAGCCACTGGTTTGATGTCATGACCTTGAACTCCTCGTTTCAACGCGACGCGGGCGCTGCTTGGCAGAGACGGATTTGATGACGAGCTTGCCCGGTGCGGCAGGATCGATGGGAGGCCGCGCCGCATCGAGCGCCGCAGCGATCAGCCGCTTTCAGGAAGAACAACGTCACCCAACGCGGATAAACGGCGATGGAGAGAACGGCCTCCGATGCGCGCTCGCTTGGGCCAAAGCCGACGGCGAGCGCGTTGTAGTTGTCGTAGACCAGCATCTGGGCACCGGGAATGCGACGGCGCAGGCAGGCGAGCGCGGCGCGCGCCGACGCCGCAATCGCACGGTCGTACTTGCCGAGAAAGCGCGCCAGCTGCTGACGCGGCGTCTCGTTCGGCATGCCACGAAGAACCTAGGCCAGCGCGGTCTTGTAGAGCGCGATGAGCTTGCCCCAGGCGCGCTCGGCGTCGGGCTTGTTGTAAATGGGCATGCCGTTCTGCATCGGCATGTCCGGCACGCACCAGCCGTGCTGCGAGTTCGGGTAGACCTCGACTTCCACCGGCACGTGCGCGGCAGTGAATGCCTCGCGCAGCTTGTCCTTGGCGTCGGGCTGGCGCATGTCGTCGTTCGCGGCGATGCCGAAATACATGCTCGCCTTGATCTTTGGCGCAAGCAGGTGCGGGCTGTCCGGCTTATCCGTGACGAGTCCGCCGCCGTGAAAGGATGCGCCGGCGCCGATGCGATCCGGAACGGCCGCCGCGGTCTTGACCACGAGCGGTCCGCCCATGCAGTAGCCCTGTGTTCCCACCTTGCGTGTCTTACTGACCTGATGCTGCCCACCAAGATACGCAATGTAGGCCTTCGCGTCCGATTCGATCGCGCCCGCGACGTTGATGGGTCCCGTGAACTGGTTGAGCTTCGCGCGGCTGGCGGGATCCTGGAAATTGAACGACGAAACATCGCTGATGACGGGCGCTTTCGCCGTCCGATAGAACGGATTCGGAACGAGCACGGCGTACCCTTCGGCAGCCAGGCGCTTGCCGAAATCGCGAAAGACGGGCCTCAGGCCGAAAACATCCGTCCAGATGAGCACACCCGGATGCTGTCCGGTCGCCGGGTGGATGAAAGCGGCATCGCAGGTCCCATCCGGCGTGCGGATGTCGACATCCTTCTCGACGACCTGCACCTCCGCCCCTGCGGCGGTCCGCATGACGGCGATGACGCCGGCCGCCGTGGACAAGGCCACAAAGTCACGCCGTGAATGCTCGCTCGAACGGTCTTGAGTCGTCATCGCTTACCCCTTTTCTGTGAACGCAGTTTACTACGATTTACAATGCGTGCCCTCATCTCGAGGCCACATCACCGCGTGGGAGTCCGAGGCTTGAACATCCAGATCTGCGTTACCGCGTGCGCGATAGCGCTGTTGTCAACGTCCGCGAGCGCCGCGGCGAGAGGAAGCTCCATCATGTATCCGCCGGCCGAGCGTGGCAGCGTGGTCGATGACTATCACGGCACCCGCGTGCCCGATCCTTACCGCTGGATGGAGGACATCGACTCACCGCAAACGCGAGCCTGGGTGAGCGCCGAAGGCCAGCTGACCGAGCGCTACCTCAACGGGATTCCCGCGCGGGAGGCGATCCGCAAGCGCGTCGCGGATCTCTACGACTTCGAGCGTTTCGGGGTGCCTTTCCATGCGGGGGGGCGCTATTTCTATACCCGCAACAGCGGCATGCAGGACCAGAGCGTGCTGTACGTGACCTCCTCGCTCGATGCGCCCGCGATGGTGGCGCTCGATCCGAATGTCCTATCGACGAACGGCAGCCGCATCGTGACGGGATACGTCGCGAGCCGCGACGGCCGGCTCCTCGCTTATGGAGTGTCCGAATCGGGCTCCGACTGGACCGACTGGCACGTGCGCGACCTCGACTCGGGACAAGATCTGCCCGATGTGCTGCGTTTCACCAAGTACTACTCGCCACAGTTTTCGCAGGACGGCAAAGCGCTTTACTACAGCGCCTTCCCCGCGCCCGCCGCCGGTCAGGAACTCGCGACCCAGGATCTCGACAACGCCCTCTACTATCACGCTCTCGGCACGCCCGCCTCCGCCGACCGCAAGCTCCTGCAGCGACCGGCGGATCGGGACTGGCAATACCTGCCGCACGTGACGAGTGATGGACGATGGCTCGTGGTCATGGCCGGACAGGGCGAGGTTGGTGACCGGGGTCGTGAGAATGTCTATTTGATCGATACGGCAAAGGACGGCCAGGTCACTGCGATCGCGGAAGGCTTCGATGCGGCGTACTTGTACGTCGGCTCGGACGCCGGCTCGCTGTACTTCCTGACGACCCTCGATGCGCCGAACGGCCGCGTCATTGCGGTCGACCCGGCAGAGCCCGCCCGCTCGCACTGGAAGACCGTGATCCCGGCCGAGTCGGACGCCATTGCCATCACGGAGACCAGCGTGACGCTGGTCGATCATCAGCTGATCGTGCGCCGCTTGCACGATGCGCATACTCGCGTGACGAGCTACGGACTCGACGGCAGTCCGCGCCGCGAACTGACGCTGCCGGGCCTCGGGACTGCGCGCGGCTTCGAAGGCCGTCCCGAGTTTCGCGAGACCTTTTATTCCTTCACCGATCTCATCACGCCGCCCACGATCTACCGAGTCGATCTGGAGACCGGACAACACAGCATCTTCCGTGCGCCGCATGTCTCGTTCGACAGCACCGCATTCGAACAGCGGCAGGTCTTCTATCACGGCAAAGACGGCATCCGCATTCCGATGATGCTCGCCTACCGCAAGGGCCTGAAGCTCGACGGCAACAATCCCGTCCTGCTTTATGGATACGGCGGGTTCGGAATTCCATCGGTTCCCACGTTCGCCCCGGCGCGGATCGCGTGGCTCGAGATGGGCGGCGTGTTTGCCCTCGCCAACATCCGCGGCGGCGGCGAGTACGGTGAGGCCTGGCATCGTCAGGGCACCCGTGCCCACAAGCAGGTGGTGTTCGATGACTTCATTGCCGCAGGCGAATGGCTCATCGCGCAGCACTACACCCGCACGTCACGGCTTGCGATCCAGGGCGGATCGAACGGTGGACTTCTGGTCGGCGCCTGCGTCACGCAGCGCCCGGATCTTTACGGTGCGGCGATCGCACAGGTCGGCGTCATGGACATGCTGCGCTTTGATCGGTTCGGTCAGGGTGCAGGCTGGGCCGGCGACTATGGATCACCTTCAGACCCCGAGGACTTCAAGGCGCTGCTCGCCTACTCGCCGGTGCATAACGTGCATCCGGGCAAGCACTATCCTGCAACGCTCATCGTGACCGGCGATCACGACACGCGCGTGATGCCCATGCATTCCTTCAAATTCGCGGCGGCGATGCAGGCGGCACAGGCTGGGCCCGCACCCGTGCTCCTGTATCTGGAGTCATCCTCGGGTCACGGCGGCGGCGCGACGGTGCGACAGGCCATCGAGCAGAACGGCGATATCTTTGCCTTTCTGGTCAAGAACCTCGACCTGAAGCCTTTCGCAGTCACTCCGCAATCGCCGCGAAAGCACGCACCGGGAAAGTCCCGAAGTGGCGCACCTTGACGGGCACGGCGAAAAATCGCGCGCCCCGTTCAGGCAGGTTCTCGAGGCCACATAAATGCTCGACGATGGGAATGTCGGCGCGCAAGAGTGTCGAGTGCACAGGCCGCTCGCCAGTGTCCGTGCAATCTATATTGTGAGAATCGATGCCAACGAGCGATGCACCGGCATCGCGTAGCCACTCCGCAAGGCGTGCGCTGAGGTACGGAAAGCTTTCAAAGTAGTTGTCCGTCCGCCAGTGGCGGTCCCAGCTCGGTCTGGAATAACACGGCTCGACCGCGGACTTGCCCTGGCGCCAGTTCGAGTTCTCGATCGATCGCGCGTCCGCCGCCGAGTGCGGCGCGAACCACGATGCAATCCAAATTCGCGAGCGAGCTGAGCGGCAGATCCGACAGATCCTTGCCCTCGGCGTACCGATGAAACGGACTGTCGACGTACGTCCCGGTGTTGGCCACCATATCGATCCGACCGATCTGGAACTCGGTGCCGGGGGCATATCGGCCTCGAGAGGCTTCACGCGACAGGTAGTCGCAGATCAGGGGTGCGGGTAGCCCCTTATACGTGACCATCCCAGATTCGACCGTATGGCTGACATCAATCAAGTCGCATGGCGGGAAGTGTAAACTTCCGTCATTGAAAACGCACCATCGGGCCCTGGCACGCGCGGGCCTTCTGCTGACGCTGATCGCCGCCTCTTCCGCCGCAAAAGCGCAGTCGGATGCACACCCGATCGTTCTGCACGCCGCGCGACTCTTGAACGTGCAGAAGGGCCAAATCCTCTCGCCCGGCGAAGTCCGCATCGAGGGTGAGCGGATCACGGCCGTCGGCACATCGGTACCGCACACGGGCGACCCGCAGGTCATCGACCTCGGCGATCGCACTTTGCTTCCCGGTCTCATCGACGTGCACGTGCACCTCTTTCTGCATCCGGGCTCCGAAGCCTCGCAGACCTTCGATGAGTCGGTGGCCCAACGCACCATTCTCGCAACCCTCGCCGCGCGCGATGACCTCATGGGCGGCTACACGGCCGAGCGGGACATGGGAACCGAAGGAGCCGGCTCGGCGGACACCGCTGTGCGCGATGCGATCAACAAAGGGCTGATTCCCGGACCGAGACTGCGAATCAGTGGCAATGCGGTCGACATCCTGGGTGGCCATGAGGATGCGAACGGACGCAACCCCGAGCAGCATGTGCTGTCGAACGCGACCTATGCCAATAACGTGAACGAGCTGGTCGCAGTGATCCGCGAGCAGCACAAGCAAGGCTCTGACTTCGTCAAGATCTACGAGACCGGTCACGACTCCTTCCGTGACGGCGTGCTGCACACGCCTTATCAATACACGCTCGAGCAGCTCAAAGCCGCGGTCGATGAGGCGGCGCGCCTCGGCACGACGGTCGCGGTGCACGCACAGGGTGAGCCGGGTGTGAACTTCGCGGCACAGGCGGGCGTCGCCTCCATCGATCACGCGACGCAGCTCAGTCCCGCGACCATGCAGATCATGATCGCCAAACACATTCCTGCAGTGCCCACATTTGCGGTGTTTGAGTATTTCCTCGAGCACGCCGAGACGCCGCAGCAGGCGGCACGCGAGCGCGAGCTGCTCGACTACAAAGTGAAGGAATTCAAACGCCAGATTGCCGCGGGCATTCCCTTCGCCGCCGGCTCGGACGTCGGCCCCTTTCCCGCACGGCACGCAGGCACGCGAGCTCACGCTCATGGTGAAGTACGGGCTCACGCCAGCAGCCGCGCTGCAGGCCGACCTTTTGAACGGCGCCAGGCTGCTAGGCTGGGACGGGCAGATCGGTGTGCTGCAACCCGGTTACTACGCCGACATCATCGCAACGCCGGGCAACCCGCTCGATGACATTGCAACGCTCGAGCGCGCCGCCTTCGTGATGAAGGATGGAGTCGTCTACAAGCGTCCTCAGTGACTCGTCGACGAACCGCTGCTCGAGGACGGTGGCGAGGGCGCATTGGACGGCACCGGCGGCGCCGACTCGCCGCCCGGAGCACCTGGGCGCGCCCGGTGGCGGCGGCGGGCCGCGCTCCGCCGGAGGCCCAAAGCCGCGATGCCAGGGCGGAGGCATGTGGCCCGGACCAGGCATGCCGTGCATTCCCATGCAGTGCATGCCCCTGCCGTGATGCCTGCCGTGCGCTGCAGCGAAAATGGCACCGAGCACCACGAGCGCGGCAAGCGTGAACGCCCAGACGCCGAGATATTTGCCGAAGGTGCGCAGGCCGCCTTCCATCCGGGTCGACAAGTAGAGGGCGAAGTAACCCGCGATCGTCAGCGCCGTTGCGGGAATGAGCGCGAGAAAGTAGATCATGGCGGGAATGTTACGCCGCGCCGCCGCCGCAATCGTAAGGAAGCGTATCTCCGCGAAGCGCGCCCCACTTTACATCTCGCCTGCCGGTGCGGATCCTTAAGGGATGCCTGCACCCCGACCCAGCATTGCCGATAAGCGGCGGACGTTCCGCCAGCTCCATGAAACCGGCTGCTTCCTGATCCCAAACCCCTGGGATGTGGGCAGCGCCCTGTATCTCCAGGGCCTCGGATTCAAGGCGCTCGCGACGACGAGCTCCGGATTCGCCTGGTCGCAAGGCCATTCCGATAACAGCCTGACCCGGGATCGCGTCCTTGCGCACCTGGAGAGTATGGTCGCGGCGACCGACCTGCCGCTGAATGCGGATTTCGAGGGCGGCTTCGCCGCAGAACCAGCCGGCGTCGCCGAAAGCGTCACGCTCGCCGCACGCACTGGCGTCGCGGGGCTCTCGATCGAGGATTCCACCGGTAACGCCGAGCGCCCGCTCTATGAGCTCGATGCGGCCGTGGCGCGCATTCGCGCGGCGCGCGCAGCGCTCGACAAGGCCGGAGGCGATGTACTCTTGATCGGGCGTGCGGAGTGCTTCCTGGTCGGCCGGCCGGATCTGAACGAGACCATCGGGCGGCTCAAGGCCTATGCGCAAGCGGGCGCTGATTGTTTATATGCGCCAGGTGTGAAAACCCGCGAGCACATCGCGGCCATCGTGCAGGCGGTTGCACCGAAGCCCGTCAACCTGCTCATCGGCTCACCGAGCGAGTTCACCCTGCGCGATGTCGCAGCGCTCGGTGTGAGACGCGTAAGTGTCGGGGGTGCGCTTGCGCGCTCGGCGTGGGGCGGCTTCATGCGCGCAGCGAAGCTGCTCGCGAGCGAAGGCCGGTTCGACGGGTTTGCCGATGCCGCATCGGGGGGCGAGCTGGATCGCTTCTTCTCGGACAAGGAGTAGTACTCATGCGATGGACTGCCCTGGCGATCTGTGTCGCCTCAACCCTCTTCCTCGCGCCGCGCATCCATGCTCAGGATCTCCTCGGCGTTTACGTCGGCGCATCGGCTGGCCAGTCCCGGGTCGATGCGGAGGCGCCGCAATACACACCCTATGAATTCTCCGAGCATCACTCCGCATTCAAAGTCATGGCGGGCATTCGTGCGCTGTCTTTCCTGGGCGCAGAGATCGAATACGTCGATCTTGGCCATCCGAGCACGACCCAGGTGGGCATTGAAGCGGATGCCTCGGTCAAAGGAGCAGCTGCCTACGGCATGCTTTACCTTCCAATGGGCGTGCCCTCTCTTGATCTCTTCGGCGAAGGCGGCGTGGCCCGGATGGAAACCACGCTCAATGGTGCAATACCCTGCTTTAATTGCACCACGCAACTCTTTCACTTCAGCCGCACGGACACCCATGTCGCAGGCGGCGTCGGTGTGCAATACCGTTTGGGCCCCATCGGGATTCGCGGCGAGTACGAGCGCTTCGATACTTCAAACGCCAATCCCACGATGCTCTCGCTGGGCTTGACGTGGACACTCCTTTAGCTCCAGCGGACGTGATCGCGAGATGCGTCGCAAGAACCTCTTATACTGCGCGCACCTCGTCTCCCTGGAGTTGTCACACCTATGCGGGTTGGATTCATCGGACTCGGTAATGTCGGCTCGAAACTGGTGGGGACGTTGCTGCGCAACGGGTACGACCTCACCGTGATGGATCTCGATGCGGCTAAAGTGGCCGCATTCACCGAGCGCGGCGCCGCCACCGCAGCCTCACCGCGCGAGCTCGCGCAGCGCGTCGACCTCATCATCACGTGCCTGCCCTCGCCTTCGATCTCGGCTCAGGTGCTCGAGGCTCACGATGGGGTGTTTGCGGGATTCGCGCCCGGAAAGATCTGGCTCGAGATGAGCACGACGGATCGCGATGAGGTGGTACGGCTCGGGGCGCGCGTCGAAGCACTCGGTGGCGCGGTCATGGACTGCCCGGTCTCGGGCGGCTGCCACCGCGCTGCGACCGGCAACATAGCGATCTTCGCGGGCGGCAAGCGCGAGACGTTCGAGCGCGTGCTGCCGGTCCTCGCGACGATGGGTCGGCGCATTCTGCACACGGGCGAGCTCGGCAGCGCCTCGACCCTCAAAGTCGTGACGAACTATCTGTGCACCGTGCACCTGGCTGCGCTCGCGGAGGCGCTCACCGCCTCGAAGGCGCTCGGCATGGACATGAACGTCGCGTACGAGGCGATCCGCATTTCCTCGGGTAACTCTTTCGTTCACGAGACCGAGTCGCAGGTCATCCTCAACGGCAGCCGTGACATCAACTTCACCATGGATCTCGTGATCAAGGACGTGGGGCTCTTCGACCGCCTCGCCCGCGAGCACGGCGTTCCGCTTGAGATCTCCCCGCTGGTGCTCGGCATTTTCAAGGACGGTCAGGCGCGCTACGGCGCGCGCGAGCACTCACCGAACATCATCCGGCGCCTCGAGGAAGCCTGTGGCTTCAAGGTGCTGGGCGAAGGCTTTCCCGCGGAGATCGTCGATGACGAGCCCGAATCGCCGGGATACGAAGTCAGTGCGCGCCGTGCAGACACGGTTCCGGGGTCCGCATGAGCCTGCGAACGCCGTTTCTTGCCGCAAGCGTCGGGCTCCTCCTGTCCGCCGTCGTGTTCGCGGCCACACCTTCGGAGAGCCCGCTGCCGCAGTCCTCCCCCGAGAATGTCGGACTCTCCTCACCACGCCTTGCGCACTTCGCCGAGTACTTCCGTGGCAAGGCCGCGAGCCAGGCGGCGCCCGGCTACGTCATGATGGTCGCGCGCTACGGCAAGCTCGTGTACACGAACGCGGTCGGCGAGATGGACATCGCCCGCCACGAGCCCATGAGCCTCACCACGCGCTTTCGCATGGCGAGCATGACCAAGCCCGTCACGTCGGTTGCGGTGCTCATGCTCTATGAGGAAGGCCGCTTCCACCTCGATGATCCGCTCTCGGATTTCCTGCCCGAGTTCGCGCACATGCGCGTGGCGACCGGAACGGATGCGCAAGGCAACATCACGACTGAACCTGCGAAAAGCCCCATCACCATTCGCCAGCTGCTCACCCACACGAGCGGGCTCGGATACGGGCCGGGATACGACAACACGAGCGCGCTCGGCAAGGCCTACGCGGACTTGAATCTAACCCACGCTTCGAGCCTTGCGGAAGCCGTGCGCCGTCTCGCGAGCGCGCCGTTGTACTTCCAGCCGGGCGAGGGATGGCGCTACAGCTACGCGCACGATGTGCTCGGAAGGCTCGTCGAGGTCGTGAGCGGGATGCCCTTCGATGAGTTCTTGCGCGTGCGACTCTTCGAGCCTCTCGGCATGCGCTCGACCGGATTCCACATTGCGCCCGAAGATCGGTCACGACTCGCGAGCGTGTATCGCCACGACAGCGCGGGCAAACTGATCGCGCTCGAGCCGGGTCTGCTGGCCGATCCCACGGATCAGAAGGCCTGGCCATCCGGTGGCGGTGGGCTCATCTCGACCGCGGGTGATTACCTGCTCTTCGCGCAGATGCTGGCAAACGGCGGCAGCCTCAACCACCGGCAGTACCTCTCGCCCGTGACCGTTGGGCTCATGACGCACAATCAGGTGCCCCCGGATGCGATGTACAAGTTCTGGGGCGAGAGCTCGGTCGGCCTCGGATACGGCCTCGGCGTGGGCGTCGAGATCGATCCCGCGCACGCGCCTCAGGCCACCCTCGAGGGCGACTACGAATGGGGCGGCGTGTTCGACACCCACTGGCTCGTGAGCCCGAAGAGTGGCATCGTCGCCGTGCTTCTGACGCAGGTGGCGCCCATTGGCGCAACCAAGCTCGAGCGCACGGACGTCGACTTCCGCAATCTGCTCTTCGGAGCGGTCGAGTCGCTGACGCCGGAAAAGACAAATTAATTTCAACAGCTTGCACGCACTTCCTGGAGCCCGTATGAGAAGACTCGTCGCCTGCGCATTGACGCTGGGGCTCGCCCTTACGACGGCCGCCTTCGCCGATGACAAGCGGTTGAAGCTCATCACCTGGGCCGACTACGCGCCCGCCGATGTGATCGCGCAGTTCAAGCAGGAGACCGGCATCCAGGTCGAGGTGACGCTGTCCAACAACGAGGAAATCATCTCCAAGCTGCGCGCCACGGGCGGCGCCGGCTTCGATCTCGCGCAGCCCTCGCAGGATCGCATCACCGGCGTGCAGCGCGAGTTCGGCATCTACAAGCCGATCGATCTGTCCAAGGTCAAGATCGAGCAGTTCACGCCCGAAATTCTCGAGATCACGCGCAAGAACGCCACGCTGGACGGCAAGCTCTACGGCCTGCCCTACCTGTGGGGTGCGGACGGCCTGGTCGCCAACACCAAGCGCGCCAAGGTCGCCGACTATCCGCGATCTGTGCCGGCCGGATCTCAAGGGCAAGACCTCGATGCGCCTGCGCCGTCCGGTGCTGATGGCGTTTGCGTTCGCCTCCGGCAAGGATCCGTTCGCGCTGTACGACGATCCCAAGGCCTATGCGGCGCTGATGGACAGCGTCGGCGCGACGCTGTCGGCCTGCAAGGCGAATGTGCGTTTCTTCTACGACAACAAAGATCAGCTTTTGAACGCGCATGCGCTCGGGCGAAGTGATCGCCGCGGCGATGTGGGATACCGGCGGCTGGACGCTCAACCGCGAGAATCCGGATATCCAGTTCATCGTGCCGCGCTCGGGCGCGCTCGGCTGGCTCGACACCTTCGCGCTGCCGGCGCGTGGCCGTAACGATGCCGCCGCCTATGCCTGGATCAACTTCACGATGCGTCCCGATGTCGCCGCGCGCATCACCGCAATCGTCGGCAACTGGACCGCCGCGCGGGGTACCGAGACGCTGGTGGACCCGAGATGCGCGCGCAGTACAACGCCAGCTTCCCCGAGGGCGCCTTCAAAGACATCCACTGGTATCCGGCGATTCCGTCCGGGCTCGAGGAGACTCGAGGGACGCATTCTGGATCGCATCAAGGCCGCCAATTGAGCACCCCGGATCTAGCGTCGAGCACGCTGGTCAAGCACTTCGCTGACCATCGTGGCCGTCGACGAGCTGTCGTTCAACGTCGAGCGCGGCAGTTTCTTCTCGATCCTCGGGCCCTCCGGCTGCGGCAAGACCACGCTGCTGCGCATGATCGCCGGCTTCACCGTTCCCGACTGCGGCGACATCCAGCATCGGCGGACGCAGCATGCGCGGCGTCGCGCCCGAATCGCCGACCGGTCAACATGGTGTTTCAGCATCTGGCGCTGTTTCCGATGATGTCGGTCGGAGACAACGTCGCGTTCGGCCTTGCGCGACGCGGCGTCGCGCGTGCCGAGCGCCTGCGCCGCGCTGAGGCGATGCTCGAGCGGGTCGGACTCGCCGGCGCTGCGCACAAACGCGTCGATGAGCTCTCCGGCGGTCAGCGCCAGCGCGTGGCGATCGCACGCAGCCTGGTGCTCGAGCCCACGCTGCTGCTGCTCGATGAGCCGCTCGGCGCGCTCGATCTCAAGCTGCGCGAGCACATGAAGATCGAGCTCAAGCAGCTGCAGGCGGCCTTCGGCACGACGTTCGTCTACATCACGCACGATCAGTCCGAGGCGCTGGTGCTGTCCGATCACGTCGCGGTCATGAACCACGGCCGCTTCGAGCAGCTCGGCACGCCGCAGGATCTGTACTACTCCCCGGCCACCGCGTTCGTGGCCGGATTCGTCGGCGCCAACAACCGCATCGCGGGTCGAGTCACGCGGCACGACGGCGAGCTGGCCGAGCTCGCAACGACGCGACGGCTGGTCGGTCAGCGCGCGCACGCAGCGGCGCGGTTGCCGTCGGGGATGCGGTCGCGGCGTTCGTGCGACCCGGAAGTCGCAACCCTCGAGCGCGATGCCGAACGTCTGCCGCGCGAGAGCGCCCGCTACAGCGGTCAAGTGCAGAGCCTGCTCTTCGACGGCGCCAACTCAGCGGTCCTGCTGGCGGAGGAAGCGAGCCGATTCGAGTTTCGCGTCGCCCTGCCGCAGACCGGGCGTCTTGCCGATCTCAAAGTGGGCGAGCGCGTGTTCTTCGGCTTCGACCCGCAGCGGGCGATCTGCTTTGCCGCGAAGGGCACCCCGGTCGCCCATGCCTGAGCCGCCGCAACGAGCGCTGCCGCAGCGGCGGCTGATGCTCGCGCTGCTGCTGCTCCGGCGCTGCTGTGGCTGTTCGCGCTTGATCGTCCTGCCGCACGTGGATCTGGCGCTGCTGTCATTTCGCGAGCGCATCGCTCCGCGTCAGTACCGGCCCAGCCTGAGCAGTACCGCACTTTCTTTGCCGAGCCGCTGTACTGGCAGGTATTCGTTCGCACCGCCGTGATGTCGGCGCTCGCCACCGCGCTGACACTGCTGGTCGCCTTTCCCATCGCCTGGGTCATCACCAAAATCGCACGACCGAGGGCGAGCTCCCTGCTGTTCATCGTCTGCCTGATTCCGTTCTGGGTCAGCGAGACCGTGCGCGCGCTCGGCTGGCTGATCCTGCTTGCGCGAATCAGGCGTGCTGCCCGCGCTGCTGGTGAAGCTCGGCATCACGGCGATGCCGGTCGAGCTGCTCTACCACGATGCGACGATTCTGGTGGGTCTGGTCTACACCTCGCTGCTGTTCATGGTCGTGCCGCTGGTGAGCAGTCTCGAGAGTCTGGACAACTCGCTGATCGAGGCCGCCTACGATCTCGGCGCGAGCGGCCGCACCGATTCTGCGCGCATCGTCGATCCCGCATGCCGCGCCCGGCATCACGGCCGGCTGCATCGTGGTGTTCATGCTCACGCTCGGCAATTACCTGACACCGAATCTGCTCGGCGGCAAGAACTCGCAGTGGTTCACCGAGCTGATCTACACGCAGTTCATCGTGCGCTTCAACTGGGAACAGGGCGCCGCGTTCGGCTTTCTGCTGCTGGCGCTGTCCACCGCCATGGTGGCTCTGGGGCTGCGGCTGAGCGGCCAGCGCTTCGTCGATGTGATGCGCCGCACATGATCTCCTCGCTCCCACGCCCGGCCTGGCTGCGCACCGCGACCGCACTGTACGTGGCCGCGTTCCTGGTGTTCCTGTTCCTGCCGCTCACCATCGTCGCGATCTTCGCGTTCAACGACGCACCGTATCCCGCGCCGCCGTGGCACGGCTTCACGCTCGACTGGTTTCTCGGCAACGACGCCTCGGGCCGCGTCGGCCTGTTCCACGACACCGAGCTGCTCGGCAGCATCTGGACCAGCGTCGTCGTCGCGCTGCTGGGTGACCGCCCTGTCGGTGCTGGTCGGCACCGCGAACGCATTTCTGATGGAGCGCTGGCACTTTCCGGGAAAGCAGGCGCTGTCGGTGCTGATGCTGGCGCCGCTGGTGATTCCCGGCGTCATCCTCGGCATCTCGATCCTCGCCTTCTTCAGCCGCATGGCGGACGTTGCCGAGGCTTGGTTCGGCCTCGAGCTCGATTTCCTGCGCCCCGGCCTGCCGCTGGTCGTGCTCGGCCAGTTCTCCTACGTCGCAACCATTGCGACGCTGATGATCAGCGCGCGTCTCAAGCGCTTCGATCGCACGCTCGAGGAGGCGGCGCTCAATCTCGGCGCCTCGCACGCTGCCGTGCTGCGCACGATCACGCTTCCCTATCTGCGGCCGGCTTTGATCGGCTCGGCGGCGATCTCCTTCCTCATGTCGTTCGAGTATTTCAATACGACGCTGATGCTGGTCGGCGCCGATGCGCCGCTGACGGTCATGATGTACGGGCGCATGCGCGAGGGCGCAAGCCCGGTGCTGAATGCGGTCAGCCTGTTCCTGATGCTGGCCTCCGCCCTGCTGGCGCTCGGAATGCTGCGCGGCGGTGGCCGGCGGACCTCGGCCGCCAAGGCTTCATGACGGCGGCTTGCAGTCCTGCGAGATTGCGGCGGTGGGGGCTGGAATCCCGTCTTTGAAGAGACTGTCCGGATCCGTGTTGCGGATGAATTCACCCGCGCGGGCCGCATCGGAGCGCTCCGGCTGCTGACTCGGGTCGTTGCTGAGCGGCAGCTCTTTGCGCAGCGCCGTCCAGACGGCTGTCGCGCCGGGGCCGAATGCGCGATGAGCGTTCTGCGTCTTGCGAACATCCATCCAGAGCGTGCCCCGCATGAGATCGAAGCTCAGAAGATCGAAGGTCACCGCGACCGCTTGTTGGACGTGCTCGACTTTGATGTGCGTCTGCGCCTGCAGGTCCTCGACGGTGCTCACGATCGCAGCCCCCGAGGGTGAGACCGGGCTCATCAGACTCTGGATCTGCTGTTGCAGCGCGACCGGCGTGTAGCCCCAGTCTTCGCGGAAACTGACCATGCAGAACGTCGCTCGCCTTCACGACGGTGAAGAACGGGTTGTTGAAGCGATCCATGCTCAGCGTGACCGCGATGTCCATGTTGCCGAGGGCCGTCACGAAATTCTCCAGCTTGTTCGCGAGCGGATACGGATCCCAGTTTGCGTTCGATACCACGAAGCCATGCTGGCCGTGACTCTCGGGACCACCCTTGACGTAGAAGCGCATGAGCTGCGGGGTCGCAAGCTCCCACGAGTCCGTCGGGCCAAGGCCCGTGCGCACGGCCGGATTGTGATCCGATGCGTTCGCCTGAAAGACAACCGCATCCTTGAGCGCCGCCCACTCCTCCCACGCAGATCCCTGCCTGATCGAGGATGCCCGCAGGCTTTCCGGATCCTGGATGATGCGTGCCGGATCGGTTTCGAAGAGGTAGCTCCCCTTGAGCATCGCGAGCACGCGCGCCGCATCCCAGTTGAGCCACTTCTCCGGCCGGTCGCACTGAACGACAAGGCTCAACGGCGTGACGCTGCTGTTCATGCCGTTGAGGTCGACCGTGTACGCGAGATCCGCCCACTTGAGCGCACGCTCGGCATCGTAGACGGCCAAGGCCGCTGCGCCGGTGGCGTAAGCGTTGCTGCTCACGAGGGCGCTCACGTCCGAGCCAAATGGGTGCAACGGCTGTAGACCCGCGTCCGACAAGGCCTGGGACGCCCGCATTCGCTTGCCCCGGTAGTAGACCTCGCCCGCACCCACCATCGCGCCCGCAATATTTTCCGAGCTGTGCGAGATCGGCCTCGCCGACGCTGCCGCGGGACTGCACGACGGGCGTGATGCGGTGATTGAGCAGATCAAGGAGCATTTGCGCGAGCTGCGGGCTCGGCGCGTTATGCGTCATGGCATTCGCGCGCACGACCAACAGGGCGCGGACGATTTCCTCGCGATCGACTTCGGGCCCAAGTCCCTCGAGCACGCCGGAGCGGAAGGCCTCGCTCTCGAGGCGCTCGATCCTCGGCTTGTTGTCCGGCGACATCGCGTCGCCCTTGAAGATCACCACCTCGCGCTTATCGCCCGCGCCGCGATTGAAGCCATAGATCGGAATTCCCTCCGCAGTGGCCTCGAGGAGCAAACCATAGTTGTCCGACTCGCGCTGCCGGGCGCTCTCGCTCACCTGCACTTTCGCGCCGTGGCGCGCGACGGCAACGACCTGCTCGATCGTGAGATCGCGACCGGTGAGGGTGATCGTTTGTGCCTCGAGCGACGGATCGATCGGTTCATACGGCGGTGCCGCACCCGCGGCGAGCGTTGCCCAACCGCCGCACGTGATCGCAAGCGCAATCGCGAGCACGCTGGCGCGTGCGCGCAACGCGAGGCGGTCGCGCTGCTCGACGCGATCATTGGCTCGACCATTCATACGTTTTTGCTCCCGCGCGTTGGCCTTCACGCCACGCGCTGTTGCTATTGCGCCGCTTGACCATAATCTACTCGCGTGTTATCGGTATGCAAGAAGGTTAACTACTACGCAACAAAAAAAACCTGTCCCCAAATGACCGCCACGGAATCGATGAACTCGTTATTGGGAGTGAACGATGGCGAAGTGCGCGCGCAGGGTCCAAAAGAGCCGAGCCCTTAGAGAGAAAACTGACGGCGTACGCGTCCCGCTCAAGCGCGCGCGCTGGGGAGTAATTGATGGTGCGGTAGCAGCGTGTCTGGTCGCGAGTCGGTTGACCTTCGCCGCCGATCAATCGGGGCAGGCAAACGCGAATTCGGCGAGCGGGAACGAGCTGCAAGAGGTCACCGTGACCGCGCAGCGACGCGCGGAAAACGTGCAGGATGTGCCGATCGCGATCCAGGCGCTGACCGGCGAGACGCTGCAGCAACTCAACGTCACGAATTTCGACGACGTCGTCAAATACCTGCCGAACGTCACCATCGGCGGCTACGGCCCCGGCCAGAGCAACATCTACATGCGCGGCCTGAGCGTCGGACCGCGGTGAGGCAGCCAGGGTGACGGCATCGACGGCGACTTTCCCGAACGTCGCCGTCTACCTCGATGAGCAGTCCGCGCAGGTGCCGGGCCGCAATCTCGACGTCTATGCGGCCGACCTGGAGCGCATCGAGGTGCTCGAAGGCCCGCAGGGCACGCTGTTCGGCGCAGGCGCCGAGGCCGGCGTGATCCGCTACATCACCAACAAGCCCAAGCTCGATGTCACCGAGGGCAATGTCAACGCCGGCTACGGCTGGACCGCCCACGGCGACCCAAAGCGGCAACGTCGAGGCGACGCTCAATCTGCCGCTCATCGCCGACACGCTGGCGGTGCGCGCTCGTCGATCTACGACGATCATCGCGGCGGCTACATCAACAATGTGCCCGGCACGTTCGTCCGGCAGAGCACCGACGTGGGTCATCCATTACGCCGGCTACGCCAACGATATCCCGGGACCCGCCGACGGCGCTGAACTCGGTCAACAACAACAATCTCGGTCGCCAACGCGATCAACCCGGTCACCTACCAGGGCATGCGTGCGGAGCGCTGTGGAAGTTCAATGACGACTGGAACGTGCTGGTCTCGCAGTCCTTTCAGGACATGGACGCGCAGGGCGTGTTCTACGAGAGCCCTACAGCGCGACTTACGCGCGACGGCTCCGACGCCGACGTCGGTCGCCTGCCGCCGCTGTCGGTGCAGCTCTACAACCCGTCGTACGACAAGGACCGGTTCGAGAACACCGCGCTCGACCGTCAACGGCCGCATCGGCGCAGCTCAAGCGCGGTCTATAACGGCGGGTATCTGGTGCGCAACGTCGAGCAGTATCAGGACTACACGAATTACGCGCGCGGCATCTACGCCGACTACTACCAATGCGTCTCCACGGCAGAGAGCGGCAGCTGCGCCGCAGTGCTACTCGCCGAGCACGACCTGGCACGAGACGGATCGCGACACGCACCAGAGCCATGAGCTGCGCGTGAGCACGCCGGACGACTGGCGCCTGCGCGGCCTGGTCGGCGTCTTCTGGGAAAACTACGCGCTGCACGATGAGACCGACTGGCTCTACAAGACGGCGCCTGGCTTTACGCCGGTGGGTCCGCCGGCGGGTACGTGTGCGCGACCAACCCGGCGTTCGCAACGTCAACGACTCGTTCTTCGACTGCGCGAGCCGCGGCTACCAACAGATGGCGGCGTTCATATCCGCCGATTACGACATCATCCCGCAGGTACTGACGCTCACCGGGGGCATCCGCTGGTTTCGCTTCGACAACTTCCAGTCGGGCACCGCCGTGGGCAGCTTCGGCTGCTACGGGGCGGGCGCACCGCCCTGTGTGAACGGCGCGAACAACTTGGACATGTTGAACGAGCGCAATCACGATGTCGGTACGCGCGAGCCGCGTCAACCTCACGTATCACATCACGCCCGATGTGATGGCCTATTACACCTACTCCCAGGGCTACCGCCCCGGCGGATTCAATCGTCAGTGAGCATTTCAGCAGCGATCTCGACTACAAGACCCCGCTCGCGTGGCAGCCCGACACCCTGATCAACAACGAGGTGGGCGCGAAGACCGAGTGGTTCAATCGCAGATTGCAGTTCAATGCCGCCATTTATCAGGAGAAGTGGAACAACGTCATCACGACCTTCAACGATCCGTACGCCAACCTCGGGAACCTGGCTTTCGAGACCAATGGCCCCAACTATCGCGTTCGCGGCATCGAAATTCAGCTCAACGCGATCCTGATCCGCGGCTTGACGCTGCAGGGTTCGGCCGCCTGGAACAGCAGCTCGCTGCAGAACTCCCCGTACCTCTACAACGTGAACGGCCAGCCGATCACTTCGATTCAGAACGCCTTCGGACTGCCCGGCAGCTCGTTGGCGGAGTCGCCGCCCTTCGCGGCGAGCGGCCGCCTGCGCTACCAATGGGATCTTGCGGCGGACTTCCATCCGTTCGTGCAGTTCGGCGCACAGCATCAAGGGCCGACGCATTCAGCTGCCGGCTACGTGCAGACCTTCACCATGCCTCCATACACGACGTATGACGTGTTCGCAGGCGTCTCGAAGGACGACTGGACGGTACAGTCCTACTGCAACAACGTGACCAATGTGATCGTGGACGAGTTGACTCAAACGACCGCCTCGATACTGGGATATACCGTGAACCGGCCGCGTACCTGCGGTTTCACCTACAGCTACAACTTCACGAGCAAGTAGCCACGGCAGGCCTCATGTACAATCGTGCCGCGGCCGTCGAGCCGGCCGCTCGGTACCTGCGTCAGCCGGGAGCGAACATGCAGCCGAGCGCTGCCCGTCCTGCGCGATCGCGCATCGAGACCGAAGTCTTCCGGATTCGCGCCCTTCTCGAGCGCGGACAGTTCCCCACCGCGCTCGCGGGCGCCCAGGCACTCTCGCGGAGGTCCCAGAGAATCGGGACGTCCTCTATCTCATCGCCGTGAGCCAGCGCTATCTGCGTCACATCGATGACGCGCTGGCAACGCTCGCACGATTGGAGGCGGTGCACCCCGCCTACAGCCGGCTGTACCAGGAGCGTGGCCACTGTTTCTCGCCGCTGAAAGCCGGGCCCCGCGCTCGATGCGTTTCTGCGCGCCGTGAATATGAATCCCGCCCTGCCCGCGAGCTGGAAGGCGCTGGAAGTGCTGTTTCGCTCTGCGGGTCGAGCCGAGGACGCCCGCACCGCGGCGAGCCACGTGGCGAAGCTTGCGACGCTGCCAACCGCCGTCGTGACGGCGTCGGGCCTGTTTGCCGACGGAGAGGTCTACGAGGCTGAGCGCATCATTCGCGAATTCCTGCAGACCCATCCCACCGATGTGGAGGCCATGCGGCTGCTGGCGCAGATCGGTGTGAAGCTCGAGGTGCTCGATGATGCGGACTTCCTGCTCGAGAGCGTGCTCATGTACGCCCCGACCTATCAGCCCGCACGCTACGACTATGTGCGCGTGCTGCTGCAGCGTCATCGGCACGCCAGGGCACTGAGGAATCCAGGAAGCTGATCGCGAGCGAGCCCGGCAACCGCAGTTACCGCGCCGCGCATGCGAACGTGCTCGTGGCATTGGGCGAGCACGCCGAGGCATTGCAGGTCTATCGGGAGCTGCTTGCCGAGACTCCTGCAGGCTGCGGATCTGCATCTGTCGTCGCGCACGTGCTCAAGACGCTCAGGGCGGCAGCAGGAAGCCATCGAGGCCTACCAGGCCGCGGCGCGCGCGCAGCCCGGCTTCGGCGATGCCTACTGGAGCCTCGCCAACCTCAAGACCTATCGTTTCGATGAGGCCGAGATCGAGCGGATGCGCGCTCGAGGAGAGCCGCGCCCAGACGCGGCTCGTCGACCGCTATCACCTGTGCTTCGCGCTCGGCAAAGCGCTCGAGGATCGGGCTGACTACGCCGAATCATTCGCCTACTACGAGCGCGGCAACGCGCTGAAGAAAAGCGAGACGCCGCTACCGCCCCGAGCCGATCGAGCAGAATGCGCGACTTCAGGCACAGCTTTTCACCCCCGAGTTTTTGAGCGCCCGCCGCGAAGTGGGCTGTCCTGCCGCCGATCCGATCTTCATCGTCGGTCTGCCGCGCGCGGGCTCGACGCTCATCGAGCAGATTCTGGCCTCGCATTCGAAGGTCGAGGGAACCATGGAGCTCGCGGACGTTCCGCGTCTGGTGCAGCGCCTGCGCGGGCGCGAATCATACGAAAGCGAGCCGCGCTATCCCGCCGTGCTGCGCGAGCTGGACGCCGGACAGCTGCGCGCGCTCGGCGAGCAGTATCTCGAAGACACGCGCGTCTACCGCAGCGGCAAGCCCTTCTTCATCGACAAGATGCCCAACAACTTCCGCCACATCGGCCTCATCCATCTGATGCTGCCGAATGCGCAGGATCATCGATGCGCGACGCGAGCCGATGGCGTGCTGCTTCAGCAACTTCAAGCAGCTCTTCGCCGTCGGGTCAGGAATTCACCTACAGCCTCGAGGACATCGCGCGCTACTACCGCATGTACATCGAGCTCATGGCGCACTGGAACGCGGTGCTGCCCGGGCGGATCCTGCGCGTGCAACACGAAGAGGTGGTCTCGGATCTGGAGTCGAACGTGCGCCGGCTGCTGGATTTCTGCGGACTTGAGTTCGAGCCCGCCTGTCTTGAGTTCTTTCGTACCGAGCGCAGCGTGCGCACGGCGAGCTCGGAGCAGGTTCGCCAGCCCATCTATCGCGAAGGGCTCGATCAATGGCGGCATTTCGAGCCTTGGCTCGGGCCGCTTCGAGCCGCACTGGCTGATCGGGCGGGCAGTACCGCCACTGATTGACGTGACCGGAATGGTGAGAGGGGGATTCGTATGACATCGCGGCGGCAAATTGTTCGAGGGTGCTTGCTCGGTCTGCTCATCTGGTTTTCGAGTCAGCCGGCCGGCTCATTCGCGGCCAACGAGTACGTCTACGCGCCGATCACTCCAAGCATGTCCGGCCAGACTGTCGTTGTGTCCGGACACGATCTGACGCTCGAGCAGCTCATCGCGGTCGCCCGCTACGGCGCGCACGTCAAATACAGCGACGATGCATTCCAGCGTGCGCAAGAGATGCGCGATCTGCGCGCCGAGGCGGGGGCCGAGAACATCCCGGTCTACGGGCTCAACCGCGGTGCGGGGGCACTACGTGAGGTCAAGAAGGCCCCGGAGCAATCCGATACGCCGATATTGCCGATGCTGGGAGCCGGCGGGTCGCCCGAGATTCCCGATGAGGATCTGGTGCGGGCCGTCATGCTCATCGGCGCGAACACCGCACCGCTGGGCGCTTCGGATCCCCAGGTGATGCAGATGATCATCGATCTGCTCAATAATCGGATCACCCCGGTCGCGTTCACCCGGGGCACCTTGGGCCAGGCGGACTTTCCGGCCGTGAGCAATAACATCCATGCCACGATGACCGGACACGGTGAGGTCTATTACAAAGGCGTGCGGATGAAAGCCGCGCAAGCGCTGGCTCAAGCCAAACTCAAGCCCCTCACCGGCGATGTGTTCTTCGTTGGCGCGGAAAACGCTTACGGCGATGCGCGCGCCGCCATTGCTTGCAGCCGACGGCCGGCTCGTACTCGAATGGGCGGATCTCACTTATGCGCTCGACAAGCTCGGCATGGACTCGAGCATCACACCGATGGTTTCCGCCGTCCAAGCCGCAAGGCCCTTCAAATGGGTCAACTGGGACGCCGCGCCGCATCATGGACATCCTGCAGGGCAGCTATCTCTACGAGCGCGAAGACTCGCGGATTCTGCAGGATCCGCAGAGCATGCGCGCCTCCTACATCCGGGACGGCGCCGCCTGGCAGGCCTGGGCCGCGCTGCGCGACAGCGTCCTCATGCAGATCAACTCGGCCGACCTCAACCCCCTCGTGATCCCCGGCGCATCGCCGACGGATTCCAAGGATCTGGCCACCCCGCAGATGATGCGCTTCTACGTGAAGGGCGGACCTTTGAGCCATGGTAAGCACGGCTATGTGTTCTCCACGGCCAATTGGGATCCCTATCCCATGGCCAACGACGTGGAAGCCTTCACCAATGCGCTTGCCAACATGGACGCCGCCGTGGCGCAACGAATCGAGCGGTTCACCGACCGCGGACCCACCGCATTCTTCACGGGTATCTATCCCAAAGACGTGCTGACCCCCGAGCAGATCAAGAACTCGCCCGTCCTCTCTGAGCCCTTCTGGGTGTTCATGGACTTCTGGCAGGAGATTCAGAGCCTGTCGACCAGTCTCGTGCCGGAAGGCAACGCCGCCGATCTCGGTGTCGCCGACATCGAGGGACAGACGCGTCTCAAAGGCATGCGCGGACAGCAGGTCGTCGATTTGACCTACCAGCTGCTTGGCTACGATTTGTGGAACGCGACCTACTGGCTCGATGTGCGCAAGGCTCAGAATGCCTCACGCGGCTTCGGCCCCGTGCCCACCGCCGTCTGGACGGCCTTCCGCAAAGAGCTGCCCTGGCAGGAAGAGCCCGAGAAAAGACCCGAGGTGCCCTACGGCATGATCGCGTACCGGTTCCTGAAATCGAACCCGGCCTCGACCTTTTATCCCGGCGGGCCGCCCATGCCCGGGCGCTGAGGGCCTGGGGTCCGCCTCCGGCACGAGATTACCGTGCCGGAGGTGCTACAGGTTGCCGAGCATTCTCCGCGCGAGCAGGCTCTGCATATCGCGTCGGCCATCGGCAATCAAATAGATCACCACTTGTGTGGTGTGCACGCGGTAAATCAGCCGATAGGGTTTAAAGAACACTTGGCGATACTCCGTCATGCCTAACGAACGCAATTCCTTTGGAATCGAGCCGCGCCCGGGATGTGACGATAGGGAATCGCCGGCTTCAAGCACGCGCTCGAGCACGTGATCGGCACTCGCCTTGGAGTCGTGCTCGGCGATGTAGGTGTAGATCTGCTCCAGATCCGACTCGGCGTGGGCGGTCAGGACGACCTCGTGGCGCATCAGTCAGCAGTACTTGTCGACCGCAGACGGTTCACGACCTCCCGCATCGGCTTCACCTTGCCCCGGGCCACCTGTTCGCCGCCGAGAGCCAGGATTTTCAACAGCGCCAAGGTTTCTTGGGTCTCCTCGTAGGACGTCACGTCCTGGATGACGGCCTTGGCCTCGCCGTTCTGGGTAATGACGAGCGGCTGCCGCCGCTCTTGCAGGTCGTCCAGAACTTCGGCCGCGTTTGCCTTGAGGTAACTGATGGGCTTGATGCGAGTCGAGTAGCGCATGGCGATGCTCTCGGCCGATCGGCAACCGGACTAAATATAGTCTTTTAAAGGTCCTGTGGCAATGACATTGCCTGACCTGACCTCTTATCCCGGTGGACCGCCCATGCCGGGGCGCTGAGGACCCGACAGCGCTCGCGTGATGCGATCCAGGATGATGGCGAGCAGCACGATGACGATGCCAGCCTCGAGGCCCATGCCGACCTGCACGGTGTTGAGCGCCCGCACGACCGGTACGCCGAGTCCGCCGGCGCCGACGAGGGCAGCGATCACGACCATCGACAGGCTCAGCATGATGCACTGTGTGATGCCGGCAAAGATGAGGGGGGCCGCGCTTGGCAGCTCCACCCTATAGAGCAGTTGCCAGCGCGTCGCACCGAAGGCCTCACCGGCTTCGATCAGGGATCGCGGGACGCCCGCGATGCCAAGCTGCGTGAGACGCACCGGGGCCGGCAGCGCGAAGATCACGGTCGAGATCAAGGCCGGCACGACTCCGAGACCAAAGAGCACGAGGGTCGGGATCAGGTAGACGAATGTCGGCAGCGTCTGCATGAGATCCAGCGCCGGCCGCAGCATCGCGGCGAGCGCCGGGCGATGGCCTGCCGCGATGCCGAGGGGCACGCCGACGAGCGTCGCGACCAGCGTCGCCACCGTCACGAGCGCAAGCGTCTCGAGCATCGGTTGCCAGTAGCCGAGATTCATGATGAGCAACAGCGCGAGCGCGACGAATGCCGCGACCGCCCATGAGTGTCGCGGCAGCCACGCGAGCACGGCCAGGATCAGGACGACGAGCGCGGCGGGTACGATCTGCAAGAGCCGATAAACGATGGCGATCGAACCCAGGATGATCGCTGCGATCGCTCGAAATAGGATCGCGCCGTGCTGCTTGGACCTACTCGATACCCACGGCCACGGCATCGCCGACGGGAAGCTTGTGCGAGGTGACCCAGCCGTCGATGCGCGCGTTGAAGCCGAGACCGGGCTGGCGCGCCGACCATCCGGTGCCGCCATCGGCACGCGTCACGCCATGCAGCCAGTTCGCAAGTGCGCGGGGTTCCGTGCCATCCATGCGGCCGCGGCGAGAGCGGGTCTCTCGTGGCGCACGAGCGTCGCCTGCATGATTTCATCCTCGCCGCGGGTCGTGAACTCGAGATTGGACAGAAGCCGCGCGACGTTCGGACATTGCTGCAGGTAGCCTGAGCGCACGAGCGTGTAGACCGTTGCCCCGCCGTAGTTCGGTCCAAAGGACGTATCGCCCCCCGTGAGATAGCGCAGATCGAACTGCATGTTCATGGGATGCGGATCCCAGGCGAGGAAAACGATGGGCTGACGCGCGGCGTATGCGCGCGCCACCTGCGCGAGCATGCCCTGCTCGCTCGACTCGACGAGATGGAAGCCTCCCAGCCCGTGCTCGTCGTGCTGGATCATCTCCAGGATGTGCCGGTTGCCATCGTTGCCGGACTCGATGCCGTAGATCGCATGATCCAGCGGGCCCGCGAAGCGAGCGATGTCCGCGACGTCGTGCAACCCGGCTGCGTAGGTATAAGCAGGAACCGCGAGGGTGTATTTCGCGCCCGTGAGATTCGGCCGCACGATCTCGACGGAATGATCCTTCAGATAGGGCTCACGGTCGCGCGTCTGCGCCGGCATCCAGTTGCCCAGGAACACATCGATGTCACGCCGCTGCATCGATGCGAACGTGACGGGGACTGACAGCAGGGTCGTCTGCGGCTCGTATCCGAGCCCTTGAAGCACGCGGCTCAGCGTCGCGGTCGTGACCGTGACATCGGTCCACCCCACATCGGCCAGGCGCACGATGCGACAGCTCGCCGGCTCCACACCAGCCGCTAAAACCGTGCTCCCTCCCGCAAGCGCGAGCAGCGCACCGAGTGCGAGTGCGAGGCGCTCAGCTCGGGCGCGGGAATCTTGCCATCGCTTCCTGATCGTCGAGCTCCTGGTCGTTGCGGATGTAAAGGCGGCTTGCGTCGCGAAGCGGCTGGAAATCCCAGGGCTGGTAGCGGCCGTGACGCAGCGAGGCGTAGACGAAATGGCGGCGTCGCTGGCTGGCGAGCACCGCCTCGTGCACCGCGGGCAGATTCCAGCGCCGCTCGAGCTCGGCGCGGAATGCGCCGATGAGGCGCGCGTGCTCGTGCCGGTCGGCGAGATTGACGCGCTCGTCAGGATCGGCCATCAAGTCGTACAGCTGGTCCGGATCGACCGGCGAATGGATGAACTTGTAGCGACCGCGTCGGATCATCACGATCGGCGCGATCGCGCCCTCGGCCAGGTATTCACCGATCACCTCGCACGGCTCGCGGCTCGATTCGCCCTTGAGCGCAGGCACGAGACTGTGACCATCCACCGGCGCGGCCAGGGCGCTGCGTGCGCCGCCGCTGCGCGATCTCGACCAGCGTCGGCAGCACATCGAGCAGCGATGCGGGGCTCTGCGATCCGCGCGGGCGCGAAGCGTCCGGGTGCGTGCACGATGAGCGGAATACGGCACGCCGGCTCGAAGAAGCTCATTTTGTACCACAGCCCGCGCTCGCCGAGCATGTCGCCGTGATCGGCGAGCACGAGACGACGGTATTCGTCACCGAGGCGCGCCTCGCGCAGCGTGGACATCAGCGTTCCGATCTGATCATCCACGTATGACACCGCACCGTAGTAGGCGCGGCGCGCCGCGCGCACCTGCAGCGCCGTCGGCTCGACGAGCTCGAGGCCGATCACGTGGCGCAGGCGGCTTCGAGTGCGGATCCTCACGGCCGGCGAGATCAGCGACGCGCGGGGCATGTCGATGTCCTCGTCGCGATATCGATTCCAGTAGTGCTCGGGATCGACGTACGGATCGTGCGGATGGGTCATGGAGACGACGAGGCAAAACGGCCGACGCTCTTTACCGCGCGCGAGGTCAAACAGCTTCTGGCGCGCCGCGGCGCACGACCTCGTCGTCGAAGTCCATCTGGTTGGTGCGCATGCAGGAGCCCGCCTGGGTGACCGAGTCCATGGTGTGATACCAGCCGGGACGCTCCTCGAAGCGCGTCCAGTCCGGCGTCCAGCCGAAGTCCGCCGGATAGATGTCGGTGGTGAGGCGCTCCTCGAAACCATGCAGCTGGTCCGGGCCGCAGAAGTGCATCTTGCCGCTCGAGCATCGTCTGGTAGCCCGCGCGCGCGCAGATAGTGCGCGAAGGTCGGAACCTGCGCCGGAAACTCCGCTGCGTTGTCGTACGCGCCGATCTTCGAGGGCAGCTGCCCGGAGAGAACGAGAAGCGCGAGGGCGCGCACAGCGGACTGTTGCAGTAGAAGGCATCGAATACGACCCCGTCTTGCACGCAAGTGCGTCGATGTGTGGCGTGCGGGCGACGCGTGCCGCCGTACGCACGCAGCGCACGCGCGGTCAGCTGATCCGCCATGAAGACGATGATGTTGGGGCGCGCAGCGCTCAAGGAGTGATTTCGTTTTCGATGCACGTGACCGAAGATATCACTTTGGCATAAGCTGCACCCGGCCTTGCGAGAAAGGGGGGCCACGAAAATGAACAACAAGATTTCCGCGACCATCGCGGCGATTCTCAGTAGTGCATCGCTTGCCGCGCGGGCGCAGGAGCCTCCGGCGAGCGCGCAGGCGCCGACAGCGGAGGCGACTGAGGGCGCGATTCAGGAAGTGACGGTGACCGCGCAGCGCCGCGCACAGAACATGCAGGATGTTCCGATCTCCATGCAGGCGTTCACGGCGCAGACGCTGCAGCAGCTCAACATCGAGACCTTCGACGACTACATCAAATATCTGCCCAACGTCACGTCAGCGAGCAACGGCCCGGGCCAGAACGAGCTCTTCATGCGCGGCTTGAGCGCAGGCTCGCAGGCGAGTCAGGGCAGCGGTTCCACCGGCGTCTTCCCAACGTCGCCATCTATCTGGATAACCAGTCCGGGCAGCTGCCCAATCGCAACCTCGACATCTATGCCGCCGACTTGAACCGTATCGAGGTCCTCGAGGGCCCGCAGGGCACGCTGTTCGGTTCCGGTGCCGAGGCCGGCGTCATTCGCTACATCACCAACGAGCCGAAGCTCGATGCGACCGAGGCGACGTCAAGGCGAGCTACGGCGTCACCGCGCATGGCGATCCGAATGGCAGACGCAACTGCCGTGCTGAATCTGCCGCTGATCGACGACCATATGGCCGTGCGCGCGGTGATCTATGACGACCACCGCGGCGGCTACATCGACAACGTTCCGGCGACCTTCACGCGCAAGGACACCGATGTCGGTATTCACTATGCAGACTTCCACGGCCGTCAATGGCGTGTGCCCGGACGGAGGTGCCAACAACGGCTTCTGCGTACCGCCGGGCAGCCCCTCGATCAACAACTACAACATCGAGGGCCAGTCCATCAATCCGGTGACTTACACGGGCATTCGGGCGGAGCTGCTCTACAAGTTCAACGACGACTGGAACGTGCTCGTCACCCAGTCCTACCAGAACATGGACGCACAGGGGGTGTTCTATCAGCAGCCCAACGCATCCGACGGCGCGCCGCTGCAGCCGCTCGAGGTGACCCTGTTCAACAACGCCTACGACAAGGACAAGTTCGAAAGCACCGCCTGGACCGTCAACGGCAAGCTCGGTCCCTTGAGCGCGGTCTACACGGGCGGCTATCTCGTACGCAACGTCGATCAGATCGGCGACTACACCAACTACGCGCGCGGCGTGTTCGCCGACTACTACCAGTGCTACGGACCGCCCGGCCCGGGCACGTTCCTCACGGATGCCTCGCTCACGCCGACCTGCTTCTCACCGAGCGCCGTCTGGCATTCGGTCGAGCGCAACACACACATGCAGCACGAATTTAGGGTCAGCACACCCGATGACTGGCGGGTGCGCGCGATTGGCGGTCTGTACTACGAAGACAACACGCTCTACGACCAGACGGGCTGGCTGCTACAAGACCATCCCGCCCTGCACCACCAATGCGACGCCAGGGACGCCGGAAGGCAACACGGGCTGCTAATCGGACGTTGGCACGTTCCCGAACACGACGGTCGTCGAATCCCGGGGTCCAGGGCGATCACGTCTCCTTCTATCAGGATACGGTGCGCGAGACCAAGCAGACCGCGGCGTTCGCCTCGCTGGACTACGACCTTATTCCCAAGGTGCTCACCATCACCGCAGGCACGCGCCACTTCCGCTTCCAGAACTCCTCCAAGGGAAGTGTATGTCGACCTTCGGCTGCTTCGAAGCGGGTGTCCCGGCGGGCGGCTGCCAGAGCGCGTTCAGCTACAACCTGGATTCAGAAGGGTTCTCGGACACCGAAACCGGATGGCAGCAGCCGGGCCAATCTCACCTGGCACATCACCCCGGATCACATGGTGTACTACACCTTCTCGCAGGGTTTCCGGCCCGGTGGCTTCAATCAGAACGGCGGCTTCTTCGCCTATGCGCCAGGCCCGGACGGCGTCGCGCAGTACGCAGTCCCGCCGCGCCTATTCATCCGACAAGCTCGACAACAACGAGATCGGCTGGAAGACCGAGTGGTGGGATCATCGGCTGCAATGGAACGGCGCGTTCTATCGCGAGAAATGGGACCAACGTGCAGGTCGAATTCTTCGATCCGGGCGTGACCGGCAACGTGTTCTACGACACCAACGGTCAGGACTTCCTGATCAAGGGCGTCGAGACGCAGCTGGTCGCGCGTGTCTTCACGGGACTCACGCTGCAGGGCGCGGCCTCCTGGAACCAAAGCGAACAGACCAACTCACCGGCCCTGATCGATGAGAACCCGGCGAGCGTGAATTTCGGCAAGCCGATCACGGAAGTCTGCAGCGCGACGGGCACGGGTTGCGCGCCGATCACGAACCCCTACGGACCCGTCGGTGCGCCGAGCGCGGATGCGCCACCGATTCAGTTCAGTCTGCGCGCGCGCTACGAGTGGAGCATGGGCGCCTATACGCCCTACATTCAATTCGGCGCAGCGCACAGCGGGCATTCGTTCACTCAGGCCGGCGCCAATCCGACGTTCGGAGTGGGTGAGACGGTCACGAATTCCCGCGGGCGGTTCGAGAACCCGGCCTACACGACCTACGATGCCTGGGCGGGCCTGGAGAAGGATCCCTGGATCGTGAGCGTGTACGCGGAGAACTTGAGCAACTCGAACGCGAGTACGTTCGTGAGCACCGATCAGTTCATCGTCGCTCAGACGCCGCTTCGACCCCGAGTGCTGGGCTCTGGTGTTCGAGTACAAGTTCCAATAAGCATCAACGCGGCGCGATCGTCTCCTGGCCGTGCACGACGCGGAAGCGATCGTTTTCGGTGCAGTCACTGGGGATCAGCCAGTCCATATCCTTGACCCGACGGAATCGTAAGGTCACCTTCCACGGCTGAGCGAACCTTGCGGGATCCTCGATCGTCATGTCGTCCTGCATGGCATCGGGGCCGCTCATGCGCAGCCGCTCGGTAAAGTGCGCCTGCTCACTCAAGTCGGGCGACAGGAAATAGGGGATGCGGATGAAAGCCCCCGGCTTGCGTTCGATGGTATCGATTACCAGCGTGTCCGCTTCCCAATGCCCGACCGAGTTGCCGAGATCCGTAGGCCAGAGGTTTTCGGACTTCGGATGCGGGCGGTCCGTGAAGATGTGCCGAGCCTGTCCGTCACCAAAAAGAAGCAGTGTCTCCTCGGGCGTCACGAAGATCTGAAACACGCCATCGGTGGGTGATTCCATGATCTCCGGAAACTCCCACGAACACGCCTTGACGCTCCCGGGTTTCACGACCGAAGCCGGCGCTGATCGGATCTTCGCTTTCAGGTGCTCGTAACGCCGATCCCATTCTTCGTTGTACGGTGGCTTGCCATTGAGCTGGACCAGGCTGAAGAAGAAGACCTCGGCCGGTTGCAGCGTCCCTTTCGGCGCCAGGACGGCCGTGATCCGCTCGGGATGCTGCATGGCTTCGCCCATCTCCTTGTCGAGCTCGCCAGCGCTGAGTTTGGCGGACAGCTCCGTCTCCCAGATGCCGGTCCACGGCGGCAGCGCTGCAAAGCGTTTGGCGCGATCCGAGGGATCCGGCTGCGCTGAAAGCACCGCAGAGAACGAAGCCAGAAGTAACCCCAGGAGGACGTTTCTCATGTGGGTTAGTCCTCGAGCAGCGCCTTACCGTCCGGTCCCGTCCCGGAGACGTAGCGTCCGCTGCGGGAACCGTCCCTGGTGGGACGGATCACCACCGAGATCTTATCGCCGGGTTTGAGAGTCCTCGGTCGCCAGCCGCGCCGGTAAAGCGCCTGCGGCGAGTCCATCTGGATGCTCCATTCAGCAGGCGCTCCCTGGCCGCTAACCAGCACCTGAATGAAGCAGTGTGGGTTCGTCCACTGAAACTCCCTGAGGGTGCCGCTGAGCGTCACCGACTTCATGGAATCGAACATGGCGTAGGTATGATGCGCCGCGGCGATGCGCGCCGCGGTGAGCGCCAGGATCGCAACGATCGACGCACGCAACATCGCGAATCTCCAGTCATTCGACCCGGAAAGGCCTTATTACTGAAGAACCGCAACGGGGGACGAATCCCGCCACACCAGGGCTGCGCGGGATAGGAACCCACAATCACGCGCCACGGGAACCCGATGTTCCAGTGGCGCGCGAGTGGTTGGCGAGAGGCGTTACTTCTCCGAGAACTTGTAGTCGAATCGCAGCATCAGAACCCGCGGACGCGGCGGATACTCCGAAATGATGAACTGTCCGCTGTTCGTCGACAGGCTCTGATTCACATCCGTAATGTTCGTCCCGAACAGCGAAACGGCCCATGGTCCCTTCGAGATGCCCGCGGATGCATCGTAGGTCGTGATCGAATCGATGTCGTAGCCGACAACATAACCCGTCGCCGTGACCATGTGACCCTGGTGCTGACCACCGAACTGCACGAACGCGTTGTACTCGCCGATCGGCCATTCATAGCGGATCCGTGCGCTCATGTTGAATGGCGGTGAGTACGAGGTCGGACTGCCCAGGGGACCGTACGGGTTCGGGATCGAAGTAATGTTCTGACCGTAGTTGACGCTGGCCGTGGTCTTGCACGTCGAGCCGGGGGTCGACGGAGCGCAGTTATCCACCAGATACGGCGAGTTCGTCTGGTTGGAGCTGTTCCATGCCGCCGAGAACTGGAAGGTGAGGCCCGGGAACGGGATCGTCACAATTTGCGGCTCGAAGCCGCGAATGCGGTAGCTCGGGCCGTTGGTCGCGAACGCCAGATTACCCAGGCCGCCTTGCGGGTCGAAGAATCCAGTCTGGGCGTTGTCCCAGTTCTCCTGATAGATCGCGCGCGTTGAACTGCAGTCGCCGCTCGAACCACTCGGTCTTCCACCCGAACTCGATGTTGGTCACATTGTCCGGCACGGTGATCGCCGGCACGCAGTACTCGTTCTGACCGTCGGTACCCTTCAGGTGGCAGGAGGTGGAACGGTTGAACTGCGCCGGCACGGAAGCCCTGTGAGAACGTCGCGTAGAGCAGCTCGTTGGGCAGGAAGTGGTAGGTGATGTTGGCGCGCTCGCGGTTACCGACATTGGTGACCGCGGTCTGCCTCGCGCTGAAGTCGGTTCCGTACGGAGCCTGGCAGAAGCCGAAGTACGTCGTCGGCGCGAACTGCTTGCAATAGAAGCTGCCCACATCGCCGCCGGTCTCGCTGCTTTCGTACATGAAGTGCCGGATTCCGGCCGAGATCGTCAGCACCTTCGGAATGATGTCGAAGTCGATCGAGGCGAACTCCGCGAGCTGCTTGTAACCGCGCTCGACGTCATCGAAGAAGCCCGTCGGCGGGATCGGCTGGAAGGCTGGCGAGCCCGACCAGGGTTGAATCGGCAGATAGCAGTTGCTTGTGAGCCCCGTTGGCGTGCACTGCGGCACGGTCACGTACGCCCACTGCGTCTGGTCGACGATGTTGTACTTCTCCCAGTACACACCGACGAGTCCGCGGATGCGCCAATCGTCCGGTGTGCTGAAGCGCAGCTCGTGGCTCATATGCGTATTGCGCGTGTTCTCGCGCCACACCGTGCTCGGCGTGTAGCAAGCGCCGGCCGCAGCGGACTTCGAGGAATACCCGGCGCACTGGTAGTAGTAGCCGTAAACGCCGCGCGCGTAGTTGGTGTAGTCCTGTACCTGATCGACATTGCGCACGAGATAGGCGCCGGCGTAGACGGCCTTCACCGGGCCGATCTGGCCATTCACGACGAGGGCGGTGTTCTCGAACTTGTCCTTGTCGTACGAAGGATTGAACAGCGTCACGGACAGCGGCGGCAGCGCCTGGCCGCTGATCGGCCGCGTGTTCGAATCGACCACCAGCCCCTGCGAGCCAAACGGGTCCTCGTAGAACACACCCTCGGCGTCCATGTTCTGGTAGGACTGCGTGAGGAGCGCATTCCAATCATCGTTGATCTTCCACAACGCCTCCACCCGGATACCCGTGTAGGTCACCGGGTTGATCGCATTGCCCACGATATTGTCGTTGTTGATCACGACACTATTGGTGGGCACCACGCCGCCGTTGTTGTGTGCCAGACCATAGTCGGTCGGCAGTCGCTGGAAAGTGCTCTCGACGTTGTTGATGTAGCCGCCCTGGCGATCGGAGTAGATCACCGCGCGCACGGCGAGCGTATCCTGGATGACCGGCAGGTTGATCATCGCGTTGAGGTTGCCGTTGGGGTCACCATGGGCCGTGACGCCGTAGGCGGCCGTCACGCTGCCCTCGGTCACGTCGAGCTTGGGCTTGTTGGTGATATAGCGCAGCACGCCGCTCAACGCGCCGCCGCCGAACAACGTGCCCTGCGGACCCTCGAGCACCTCGATGCGTTCGAGGTCGGCCGCATAGACGTTGAGGTTGCGACCCGGGAGCTGCCCCGACTGCTCATCAAGATAGATGGCAACTGCGGGGAATGCGGCCGTCGTGCCGCCGCCCTCGCCGCCTCCGCCGCCGACGCTCAGGCCGCGCATGAATACATCGCCCCGTGCAGGGCCGTTGGTGGACTGCGTGACGTTGGGCAGATATTTCACGAACTCATCGAAGTTCTCGACGTTGAGCTGTGTGAGTGTCTCGCTGGTCAGCGCCTGGATCGTGATCGGTACGTCCTGGATGCTCTCTGCGCGGCGCTGCGCCGTCACGATGACTTCGCTGATGCCCTCTTCGGCGGCTGCGCCCGGTTGCGATGCCGGCGTTGCCTGACCGTCGGCCAGTGCCGCGGCGGCATATGCGCCGAGGATGGCACCGACCGCACAAGAGACTTTCAGATTCATTTTCAAGGTGGCTCTCCCCGATGTTGTCATTACGGACCGCGTGCAGCCCCCCTGGCCCGGTGCGATCGACTCTTAAGCAAGCGTCAAATCCATGCTCTCACGAATCTCTGATGAAATCAGCTCTCAGCCAAACTCCCGAGCGCCTCTTTGAGTGGGCCGAGCCACGGCTCGTAGTGACGCCACTGATCGATGCCCTCGCGGTTGATCGGCCTGCGCACCTGCTCGGAGCTCGCGGAGTGCACCTTGCGCTCGTTGCGGTGGAACTCGAGGCAGGCCGGCTCGAAGTCGAGCCCGCAGAAATCGAGGATGCGTCGGACGTTCGCCTCGAAATTCTCAACGACGTCCTCGTGCTGTACGCAAAGTACTTTGCCCGGAAGGGCCTGATGCCAGTGCGCCATCAAGTCCAGGTAGGAGCGGTAATACCTCGTGATGTCCTCGATGCTGTAGGTGAACTGCTGACCCGAGGCGAAAAGCTGCTTGAAGTTACTGAAGCAGCAGGCCATGGGCTCGCGTCGCGCATCGATGATCCGCGCGTTCGGCAGCATGAGATGAATGAGGCCGATGTGGCGGAAGTTGTTCGGCATCTTGTCGATGAAAAACGGCTGGCCGCGCCGGTACGGACCGGTGTCCTCGAGATACTTCTCGCCGAAGCGCTTAAAGTCCGCGGCGCTGAGCTCACCGAGGACTCGCGGATAGCGCGGAGTGGCAGGGTGGATCTCTCGGCCCTGCAGCTCTTGCCCCAAGCGCGGAATGTCCGCGAGCTCCATCGTGCCCTCGACCCTCGTGTGCGAGGCGAGGATCTGCTCGAGCAGGGTCGACCCCGAGCGCGGCAATCCGACGATGAAGATAGGCTGCGTGCTGTCGCAGCCGTAACCTGTGCGCGCCTCGAAGAACTCGCGCGTGCACATTTCGGCCTGCAGACGCGCGTTGCGCTCTATAGGACCCGGCTGATAGCGGCACTCTTGCTTCTTCAGCGCGTTGCCGCGCACGTAGTAGCGGAAGGATTCCTCGTATACGCCCCGGTCCTCGAGCGCCTTTCCGAGCGCGAAGCACATGTGGTAGCGGTCCGGTAGCCTGATCGCCGGATCGGCCTCCTCGGCGCGCATGCGCTCGAGCTCGGCGTCCGTGAAGCGATAGGTCTTGAGATTGGCGAGACTCCAGTAAGCCTCGCCGAACCGTGGCCGGCTGGCCGCGGCGGCCCGGTAGGACTCGACCGCCTCCGCCACCCGCCCCGTCGTCTTCAGTCCGTGCGCGATCGATAGGTGCAGCTCCGCATCCTGCGGCGAACTGTCGAGCAGCTCCCGGTACAGCGGCAGTGCGCGCTCGTAGTCACCAAAGCCCGTGCACACCGTCGCATGCGTCGTACGATAAACGCGATTCTTCGGATCGATCGCGAGAAGCTTTTCCATCTCCTCGCGAGCCCGCACGTGCTTGTGGCGCTTGAGGAGCGCGAGCGCGTAGTCGTAGCGCGCCGCGTGGTAATCGGGCGCCATCTGCATCACGGTCTCGAGCAGGAGCTCGGCATCATCGACCACGTCGAGCTCCATGCCGATGCGAGCCAGCAGGCGCATCGCCTCGACATGATCCCCGTGGGTCAGGAGGTACTGGCGTACGACGCGCTCGGCGCTATGCAACTCACCGTCCGAGAACATGCTCGAGGCTGTGACGATCTCGCGCGGCAAGCTTGCAAGCGTCGCGACATGCGCCGCGGCGTTGTCCGCATCCACCGCCCGGCCGCCCATGCGGTACAGCACCTGCAGAGCATTCCAGCTCGCGGGAAGCGAAGGATTCAAAGTAATCGCGCGCTCGAATGCCCCGATGGCACTGTCCGCAACGCGTAAGTGGACATAGCAGTGACCGCGCTCCTGATACAGGCGCGGATATTCCGGATGCCAGTGCTCGAGCTCGGTAAGTGTCGCGAGTGCGTCCTGAATACGTCCCAGGTATCGCTGGCACACCGCGGTCACGTAGAGCACGTCGCGGTTCTGCGGTGCCTCGGTGCGAAGTCTCTGTGCTGCATCGAGCGCGCCCGCGAAGTCGCTGCGCTCCATGAGCGCGCGAATGCGCCGCACTTCAAGCTCAAAGGGCGAGGACGGTGGATCGACCACTGCGGGCTCGCTCGTTGTTTCGAGCCCAGTGCGAACACCACCGCTCCCCGCTCTCGAATCTGTTGCAGCCAATTGCAGCCGCTCACTCTGCATTGGTCGAGTCGTTCTCCGGACGTTGCGCTGACGCAACGATCATTCGCTGTAACAAACCCCGCGCAAGCTTTTCATAGTTGGCGACCACTTCCAAGTCGAGAAATTGGATCGGCCGATCGAAAAAAGCGATCAGGTGCCGTCACTCTAGTCTTGCGCACGCCGATACGGCAAGCATTCATGGTCGCGGCGAGAACACTCGTCGCCTGGCAAAGCGGTCGGACCATTTCATGACACGACAGTCGCCGATGCGTCGCTGCAACAGCAATCGCCCCATCTGTCGATGGCGTGGTTACAATCGGGTCGCCCGAGTTTTCCCTTCACCCCCACGCATCGATTCACGGCAGGTGCTTTCAATGATCGAAGAAGCTCGAAAGGTCACAGGCTTTCTCGTGGTCGCGCTGTTCGGCGCTGCGACGTCTCTGCACGCGCTCGCCGCTCACGCCGCCGACTATCAAGCCATCACGCCCAGCAAGGCAGATGAGACGGTCACTCTGACGGGTCACGATCTCACCATCGAGCAGATCGTGGATGTGGCGCGTTACGGCGCGAAAATCGCGATCGCTCCGGAAGCACAGAAGCGGCAGGCGGACAACTACGGACTCCTGCTCGAGGCATCTGCCGAGGGAATCGCGGTGTACTGGTTCAATCGCGGGGCGGGGGATCAGCGCGAGACGGTGATCTTCGAGGGCGACCCGATGTCGGCCAAGAATCGTCCTCTCATCGAGCAGCGGCAGATGGGGACGTTTCGATACGGTGCGGGCTTCGGTACCGGACCCGAAGTCTCCTCGGAGGAGATCGTGCGCGCCATGATGGTCGTGCGCGCCAATGCGATGACCTGGAACGCGCCGAGCCCGCCTCTCGCGCAGATGCTCACCGACCTGCTCAACAAGCGCATCACGCCGGTCGTGCTGTCACGCGGAACGCTGGGTGAGGGAGACCTCGCGCAGCTCGGCAACGTCGGCGCCGCGATGGTCGGTGCGGGCGAGGTCTACTTGAATGGCGTGCGGATGCCGGCGGAGCAGGCACTGCGTCAGGCTGGGCTCAAGCCGATTACGCCGTTCGCTGCCGACGACAATGCGCTCACGAGCAGCGATGCCTATGCGACGGGGCAGGCCGCGCTCGTCGTGCACGATGCGCGTGGGGCGCTCGAGTGGGCTGATCTGATCTACGCCATGGATCTCAACGGCATGAACAGCAGCATCACGCCGCTGAGCGCCGTCGTGCAGCACGATCGCCCCGAGCGCTGGCTCAACTGGCACGCGACGCGAATGCTCAACATGCTCAAGGGCAGCTATCTCTTCGGCGCGGACCAGCATCGCATCATCCAGGATCCCGAGAGCCTGCGCGCTTCCTCGATTCGGCAGGCCGCGGCCTGGGAGGAGTGGTCGGCACTTCGCGATCAGGTGCTCTTCCAGGCGAACTCGTCGGATCACAACCCCGCGGTCACCACCAGTCTGTCACCGACAGACTCCTGGGAGCTTTCGACGCCGCAGATGATGCGCTACTACATCAAGGGCGGCTCGCTCAGCCATGGTCTGCACGGCTACATCGTCTCGAACGCGAACTGGGACCCCTACCCGCTCGCCAACAAGCTCGAGAACTTCGTGATCGCGCTCGGCAACATGGACATCGTGGTGATGCTGCGCATCGATCGCTTCCACAACACGTTCTTTACCGGGGTCGCCGCGCGCGACGTACTGAAGGGAGTCCAGGAAGGCTTCTGGGGCTACGCACCGGTGGATCTGCAGCAGGAGATCCAGGTGCTCATGAATCCGGTCGCGCCGTTCGGCGCCGCCATCGTCTCCACGGTCGAGGACCTGCAGGCACAGACGCGCGTCAAGGTGCAGCGCGCGCGTCAGGCCGTCGATACCACGGTCACCATGCTGGGCTTCGATCTGCTGCAGGGGAGCCTGTGGATGGACGTGCGCAAGGCGCAGGATGCGACGCGGGAATTCGGACCCGGGCCGACGGCGGCGCAGGCTGCGTTCCGCAAAGTCGTCGCACTGCCACGACCGCGAGGCTCGACGCCTGCGGGTGGAAAGTCCGAGACGCAGGCGGCAGCGGATTTTGTCCGCACCACCGCCGCGTCGAGTTTCTTCCCGGTGGAAAATCTGCCCGGCGCTACAGGCTCTCGATGACCTCGACCAGGCGGGAGATCTCCTCCGCCGTGTTGTACATCGAGAAGCCCACGCGGATGAGCGAGCCGCCGGGCACCTGCAGGATCGCGACCGGGCGTGGCGCATAGAAGTTGCCATCCCAGACGCAGATGCCGCGCTCGCCGAGCCGGCGTGCCACGAGCGCGGGATCGTGTCCCGCCACTGTGAAGGACACAGTCGGCGCGCGCTGCGCGTCGCTGAACGGGACGCCCCACAGACGCACGCCGGGAAGGCGCGCGAGGGCGGACCACAGCGACTGTCCGAGCGAGTGCTCGTAGGCGCTGATGGCGGCGACCGCATCATGCACTGCCTCGCGGCGCGAATCACCGCGCCCGAAGCGCGCGAGATAGTCGACCGCCGCAGCGACACCCTCGATCGCCGGATGATTGAGCGTGCCCGTCTCGATCCGATAGGGCGCGGCATCCTCCTGCACGCCGAGCTTGTCGGTCGTCAGTGACTCGAGCGCGCCCGGACGCGAATACAGAATGCCGACGTGGGGTCCGTAGAATTTGTAGGCGGAGCACAGCAGAAAGTCCGGGTCGATCGCACCCACATCGATCGGAAAGTGGGGTGCGTAGTGCACCGCATCGAGAATGAGAAACGCACCGGAAGCGCGCGTCAGCTCGCGCGATCGCTTCAGATCGTTCACCGTTCCGATCGCATTCGATGAGCAGCCGAGCGCGAGCAAGCGCGTTCGCCGGCTGATGAGCCGCGCCATCGCTTCATAGTCGAGCTCACCGCTCGGCAGGAGCGGCACCTCGCGCACGAGCGCGCCCTGAGATTCGAGCAGCTGCCAGGGCCCGCGGTTCCCCTCGTGGTCGAGCTGCGTGATGAGGACCTCATCACCCGCCGCGATCGAGTGACCGATGGCGTGCGAGAGTGAGAATGCGAGCGAGGTCATGTTCTGACCGATCGAGATGCGCTCAGGACCCGCCGCACCCAGGAAATCTGCGATCGCCCCGCGCGCGGCGAGGAGCCGCGCATCGAGCTCGACCGAGGGCGGAAAGTTGCCGTGCGTGTTCACGTTGCGCTTCGCGTAGCAATCGGCAATGGCCGCAACGACGGAGCTCGGCACTTGCGTGCCGCCGGGCCCATCCAGGAAGGCGACCGGATACCCGTTGAACTCGCGTTTGAGGGAGGGAAAATCCTCGCGCGCACGCGCACAGGTTCGCGCGTCGAAAACGGAATGCGATGGGGGCACAGGTTTCTCCGGACCGTGAGGGGTCGCTGAAGGACGCATCATAGAGCGCATGCCTTCACGGTGCAGCCATGCTCGCCATGACGCGCTGGCCATCGAGCTCACCGCGCAACTCGGCCTGCGTCTCACCCATGCCCTGCCAGCGCGCACTCAGCTTGCCGCGCGATGTGCCAGGCCCCTCGAGCAAGAGCTCCGCCGTCACCCAGCCTTCACGCGCAGGGCGCACGATGCTTCCGGACACCGCAAGATCCTCCGTCCAGCGGAACTGGTGCAGCTCGATCCGATCGGTGCCGGCTGCAGCGGTCACTTGAAATGAGCCGCCGCGTAGACCCACGCCTTTGCCCGTCGTGTTGGACTCGAGTTGGTCGATCACATCGGCTGCGGTCAACACCGCGGCGGCCACCGTGCGCAGCGCCTCCCGCTGTGTCGCATTGCCCGATGCAGGCTGCGCCGGATCAACTTCGCGCACGAAGCGCGCGAAGAGCGGTGCGACGCGCACCGGCGGCACCGTCTCTCGACAGTCGGTATTGGGCACCTTGAGGCTCTCGATGAAGGTGCGGGCGATGCCCGCAGCACAGCCGCTGCGTGCGCGCGGCAGGGCGTTCACGTGAAAGCTGTTGCGCAGGATGAGATGGAAGGCGCGGCGATAGTGGCGCACCACCAGCTGCGCATCGGCGATCGGCGTCAGGTTGTCGAGATCGCCCGAGATGACGAGGACGGGCACATCCGGATAGTGTGCAGGCTTGAGCACCTCTCCGGCTGGATGGGCTCGGGGTGCCACCGGCCAGCGCACGCACTGGTCGATGAAGGCGTAGTCGACTGGCATCCCCCGATACTCGGCGAAGCTGAACGGCGCATAAGTATCGGGTGCCTGACGCTCGCGCTGCGCGACGATGCGATCCCGCTCGAGTACACGGCTTTCGGGCGGCAGGGACATGTCGTAGATCTGCGGCTCATCCTGGCAACTCACGGCCGCGGCCAGCGCGGCGCTGTATGCCTGCGGAGCGGGATCGGGCTCGCGCGAGTCGGTGTTGACGCGCGACTCGGCCATGAGACGCAGCAGCGGCGCAGCATCGTCTTGCATGAACGCGCGCGCGGCCGCATCGAGCTCGCGCACCGACGCGTAGCGTGGCGCGCTCCCATACATGACCGTCGCGAGCGCTGCGCCGTCCGCTTTAAAGCGCTGCGGCCGGCCATCGCCATCGGGAGCACTCGCATCGATGGGCGACGCGCGCAGCTTCTCAAGCGCCGCTCGAATGCGATCGACCGAGGTCCCCGGTTGTCGATTGCAGTCCGGGGAGCGTTGGCAGACGAGGTTGAATTTCTCGCGCGTCGCCGGCGGGTAGTTCGGATACCAGCCGAAATCACCAGCCTCGACGGCATCGGCGCCATCGAGCACCAGGGAGCGCAGCTTCTCGGGGTAACGAACGGCGAACACCTGCGCGAAGAAGCTCCCATAGGAATCGCCGTACAAGTCCACTTTCCCAAGCCCGAGCGCCGCAAGAAGCGCCGCCAGGTCATCCGCCGCGAATGCCGTGCTGTAGAGGGCCGCCTTCGGCCCGAGCAGCCGCCCGCACTCACCCATGAGCTCCTCGGTGAGCGCAGGAGCCTTCTGCAGCCTCTTGCAGTTGAGCGCGCCCGAACGGCCCGTCCCGCGATAGTCCATGAGCAGGACATCGCGCCGCGAACGCAGCGGCTCGTACAGCGCCAGGTAATCATCGCGTGACTCGGTGGTGGAGTAACCGGGGCCACCCTCCGCGGCCACGAGTGTGCCCTCCGCGGGTCCCGGCGCGGAATGTGGGTAGTACTCGAAGTAGATGGAGATCGAATCCTTGACCGCGCCTGCCGGATCAAGCGGCCGCGACAGCCGGCCGCACCACGGCGCGCGCGTTTGACAGTGCTCGAGCGCAAGCGAGCCCACCTGCAGTCGAAGCGGCTGCGCCTGCACGGCAAGCGGCGCGAGCGCGAGAGATGATGAGGAGCGCCGCTTTCAATGATCCGCCGCAATCACAGAAGGCTCATCGCGCCTTGCCACCGGCGCTGTGCCCGCCTCGCGTGTGGCATCGATGCCGAGCCAGGCGAGCGCCCCGAGGAGCGCGAACGAGGCTCCGATCAGGAAGGCGGCATTCCAGGCGCCGTGACCGGAAAAATAGGCAACGATGGGAATACCAATCAGACCGCCGATGTTGCCGCCGGTATTCAAAACGCCCGTCGCGGACATCGAGTCGGTGCGTGCGACGAACATCGTCGCCGCCCAATACGATCCTTCGGTGAGCTCGATGACGCCATAGCACAAGGCGAGCGCGATCACGGCCTCGTAAGCGTTCGGAGCATAGACCGCGGCGAGCAGCAGCACGCCCGCGCTCGGCAGTGCAAGCAATGGAACCAGGCGAAAGCCCCAGCGTGGACCCAGGCGCGCACAGGCATCACTTGCGAGCTTGCCACCGATTCCTGAGCCGAGTGCCGCCGCGAGCGGGGGCACCGTTGCAAGCCAGCCGCTCTCGAGAATCGTGAAATGCCGCTCCTGCACCAGATACAGGAAGCACCAGTTCGCGATCAGGTAGAACACATAGTTCATGCAGATGTAGGAAAGCGTGAGCAGCAGGATCGAGCGATCAAAGACCAGCTGTCTCAGGCGTCGCCAGGAGATCGTCGAGGTCTGGGGCGCAGACGCCGCGGCGCCGAGCTCGGCCAGCTCTGCGGTACTGACTGAAGGGTGCTCCGCAGGGCTATTACGCGCGTACCAGCCCCACAGCGCGATGAGCGCGAGCGCAGGCAGTGCCGGCCAGAACAGCGCCTGCTGCCAGCCGACGGAGTCCATGAGATACGCGACGATCGGGGGCGTTGCAGCCGCTGCGAGCTGCAATCCCATCGACTGAAGTCCTTGCAGCAGCGCCCAGTAGCGGCCCGGGAACCAGGCTTCCATGACTCCCGAGCTCACCGGAAAGACCGGTCCCTGCGCGAGGCCGAGCAGCAGTTGCAGAACGAGGAGCACACTCAGGAGCGCTGCGCCGTGCAACGCATGCGGCGCGAGCGGCGTCAGCACGGTCGCTGCGAATGCGATCAGGCTGATGAGGACGAACATGCGCCGCGCACCGAGGCGCTGGCCGATCACTCCGCCCGGGAACTGGAATGCGGCGTAACCCAGCACGAACGCCCATTCCAGCCAGCCGATCTGCATCTGACTCAAGTCCAGATCGGGCATCATGCGCGCGGCTGCGACGGTGATGCTCTTCTGCTGCAGGTAGGCGACGCATCCGAACCCGAACAGGAGCGCAAAGATTCGCCAGCGGACCCATCGAGCCAGTGCCTGGCCCGGCGTCACGGCCGCGGGAATCACGGCGCGGGGCGTGTCCGATCCAACGTCTCGTACAGCACCGGCGTGGACTCGATGATGGGCGCATCACGGCGGTACGGCGCCTCACCAGGCATCTCATCGAGCTCGCGCGCGAAGCGGTGTCCACTGTAAACGGCGTGTGCGATCGCTCCGGGGGCAAGTGCATCGCCGATGCGGTCCACCGAGCGAATGCCCGCATCCGCAAGGTCCTGAGCGCGTGCCATGAGCGCCGCGTAGAGCTCATCACGCACGGCGCGCATGCCGACGATGACCAGCGATCTGCAGGGCAAACGGCGGCTTGCACCGGTGAATAGATTCGCCAGCACCACCTCGCCGTCCTCGAATGAGGTGACATAGGAGAGCGTGACGAGTCCGATGCCTGCCTGCGCGAGCGCCCGGTGCACCTGAGGTTGTTCGTTCGTCATGATGGCCCACGCCGAGGCGTGGCCTGCGGGCGTCACGTAAGTCACGGAATCCGCGCTCTTCGCGAGATGCTCGGCGAGGACGCTGCCCATGTAGTAGTTATCGAAGTCGAACACCACCACCGGGCCCTCGGGCAGCGCGCCCGCGGCGATGTCACTCGGTGTGTAAACGCCTCGCCGATCGAGCTCGCCGACGGGCAACTCGAGAGGAGAATACAGTGCGCGCGTCCAGCGCGCGCCGGTCGCGATGACGACCCGCTGATGCTCGAGGCCCAAAATGTCCTCGACCGACAGCTCGTTGCCGGCATAGAGCGCAACGTTGGTGAGACGCTGCAACTGGCCAAGGCGCCAATCGAGCACACGGCCCCAGGTCGCAAGCCCGGGCAGCCTGGTCTCGAAGCGGAGCCGTCCGCCGAAATCATCGGCCGCCTCTGCGACGGAGACGCGATACCCACGACGCGCAAGCGTCAGCGCGCACTCGAGACCCGAGGGGCCCGCACCGACGATGAGCACGGCGGCGTCACTTCCCGCAGCGGCGACGCGCTCCGGGTGCCAACCGCGGCGCCATTCCTCGCCGATGGTCGGGTTCTGCGTACAACGCACCGGCACGCTGTCATGCCAGCTCGCGATGCACAGGTTGCAGCCGATGCACTCGCGAATGTCCTGTTCGCGGCCCTCATCGATCTTGCGCGGCAGAAACGGATCGGCGATGGAGGGCCGCGCCGCACCGATGAGATCGAGCACGCCACGCTTGATCTGCGACACCATGGCATCGGGTGAGGTGAAGCGCCCTATTCCGACGACGGGCTTGTTGGTGATTTTCTTGACGAAGTCGATCACCGGCTCGTGACTTCCCTCGGGTGTGAAGCGCGAGGGCGCACAGTCGGTCGGACTCGAATCCATCTTCACGTCCCACAGATCGGGCACATCGGCCAGGAGCTCGACCGCCTCGTGTGCCTCCGATGCAGCCCGCTCGCTGCGCCGCGCGCGCAGCTCCTCGAGACTGATGCGCAGCGCCACGCCGCAGGTGTCGCCGACCGCGTCCTTCGTGACTTCGAGCAGCTCGCGCACGATACGGACTCGATTCGCGACGGATCCGCCGTATGCATCCGTGCGCCGGTTCCACTCGGGCAGCAGGAACTCGTACGGCAGATAGCCCATGCCGGCGTACACGTAAATAATGTCAAAACCCGCGCGGCGCGCCTTGCGCGCGGCCTCTGCCTGCCAGCGCAGCAGATTCTTGATGTCGGCGGCGTCCATCGCCTTGGAGCGCTGATTGCCCATGAATCCCACATGGGTCGCCATCCAGGACACCCCCGAGGGCGAAAGGGGCGGCAAGCGACTGGTCTTGTTGGAGACGGAGCCGCCGCCATGCCAGAGCTCGATGCCGGCGAGCGCGCCATGCGCGTGCACCGCGTCCGTCATGAGCACATGCGAGCGGATGTCGTTCTCATCCCAGAGCGTCGCGTACGGCAGCGGCGAATCGTCCGTGCTCGGATGGATGGACACGTATCCCGTACACACGACGCCCCAGCCTCCCTCGGCCTTCATGCCGCGAAAGCCGGCCCGCATGCGCGGCATGCGGTTGGTCATGCCGCTTGCATGCGGAACCGCGTAGAAGCGATTGCGCGCAGTCACGGGACCGATTCGCACCGGCTCGAACAGGATGTCGAAACGAGGGTTGCGCGTCATGGACCCGCCGCGTGTGCTTCGCTGAAAAATCAGTATAGCTTTGCAAGCCTCGCGGCCATAATGCCGCGAGCTCGATCGAGGAAAGGTACCGGATGGCCGTCAACGCGCCCGCAATGCAGCCGGCTTTGGCTTCGCCCCAGGTCTCGGCGGTTGCGCGCTGGTACGTGCTCATCGTCATGGTGCTGGTGTACACACTCAGCATTGCCGACCGCTATGTCGTCACGACCGTGCTCGAGCCGATCCGTCTCGAGCTGCATCTGACCGATTCGGGCATCGCGTTCCTGACGGGCGTCTCGCTCGCACTCTTCTACGTATTCTTCGGCTTCCCGCTCTCCTCGCTGACCGATCGCGGCAACCGGCGCAACATCGTCACGATTTCCGTCATCGTCTGGTCGTTCATGACGACGTTCAGTGGGCTCGCGCACAACTACTGGCAGCTCCTGCTCTCGCGGCTCGGAGTCGGCATTGGCGAAGCGGGTGGCACCCCTGGAGCCAATTCGATTCTGTCGGATTATTTTCCCTGCGCGCGCCGCCCGATGGCGCTTACGATCTTCTCGCTCGGTGCGCCGATCGGCGCGTGGCTGGGCTACAACGTAGCGAGCGTGATCGCCGATCAGTACGGCTGGCGAGCCGTCTTCCTGTGGCTCGGCATCCCGGGCGTCGTGTTCGGTGCGCTCGTGTTCCTGACCGTGCGCGAGCCACGCCGCGGTCAGCTCGATATCTGCGGCGCAGGCAACCGGCCGACGTTCGTCGAGACCATGCGCTTTCTGTGGCAGCAGAAATCCGCGGTGCATCTGATGATCGGCAGTGCCGTCACGGCCCTGTGGGGCTGGGGACTCATGTACTGGACGCCGACGTTCCTGCTGCGCAGCTACGGACTGACGGTCAGTCAGGCCTCGGATCTCACCAAGTGGATGCATCTTCTCGGGGGCGGTCTTGCGACGGTCGCGACGGGGTGGCTCATGGGCCGCCCCGCGATGCGCGACCCGCGCCGCATCGTCTGGCTGCTGGGGGCCTGCATCGGAGTCTCGACGGTCGTGTCGATTTTCATTTATGCAGGCCACTCTTTGACCGTCACCACATGGCTCTTCTGGATTTTCATTCCCTCGATCTATTTCTACATCGGACCGTGCTTCGGCCTGCTCAACAACCTCGCCGAGCCGTGCATGCGTGCGATGTTCTGCGCGATGACGCTGTTCGTCGCCAACGTCGGCAATCTCGTGATTGCACCGCAAGCCGTGGGATTCATCAGCGACTTCGTCGCGCCCGGACACGTCGCCAATGCGGATTCGCTGCGCTTCGCATTGCTGTGTCTCGCGCCCACGGGGTTCTGGGCCACCTTCCATTATTTCTGGTGTGCGCGCCGCCTCATTCCCGATCAGGAGCGCGCCACGGGTATCAAGGTTTGACCTCACCCGGCGCGAGGATCGCGCGCCAGTTGAGAATCGCATTCCACAGCATGCGCTGATCGCCGCGATTCAGATCGCGATGCAGTGGATTGAAGTTGAACGCCACGACGTGACCCTTCCCAGCCGGAAGATCCAGAATCGCAGGTCGCCCGATCAGATTCTGTCCGCCCCACACCTGACCACTCACCAGAAGTGGCGCGCCGTCGCGGTCGCCCCACTCGAGCACGACCCCGCTCGGATCAAGGGGGCCGTCGAGGCAGACGGTGCAGTACGCCATGCGCAGCCAGCGCCGCGGGGTCGAGTACAGGGCGAAGTTCTGCCGGAACACATGGGTACGCGGCGCATACCCGTAGGCGATCGGATGATCGGCGCGCACGAACGTGACGCGCACGTGCGAACCGGGCGTGCGCGTCTCCGCCTGCTGTGAGGCCGCCGCTGCCGCGGCACCACCTCCTTGAGTGCTGCGTGGAACGCCGCCTGCCTCGCGGCGCACCCCGCGCACGAGTCCACCCTCGAGCGCGAGCATCGAGCCATTGCCGAGCGTGACAAGAAGACCACCGCCCTCGACGTAACGCTGCAGCTCGGCGAGTCCGCTCCAGCCGATGCCACCTGTGATATCGGCCGACGACGCGGGGGTACCGAGACTCGGCGTCTGCGCAGTTTTCTGAAACGGCATCGGCCCCCACTCGTGCGGGATTCCCTGAATCTGCTCGGCGAGCTCGAGGTCGACGTGGCCGTAGATAAGGACATCGATGTGGTCGCGCAGCTTGCCTGCTCGGATGTCCTCATCCCGCACGTAGGTGTAGGGAATGTGGCGCTGATCGAGCGCGTAGCGCGCCCAGCCGATGGTATCCGTGTCGGCCCAAGGCACCCACAGTCCGAGCCGCGGCACGGGCGCCGGATGTGTGGCCGCACTAGGTGCACTTGAGAGCGCGTGGAAATCGAGGCCGAGCGCCTCTGCCGTGTCGCGCACGGCTGCGGCGAGACCCGTCTGTGCGGGAAGGATCCAGGATCCGGCCGGATAGCTCACGCCATCCGCCTCGAAGGCCCGTTCGGCGATCGCGACCCGAAAGCGCGCGAGCCGGTACCGCGCCTCGAGCAAGCCTTCCTGGCCCGTATCCTTGAGCACGAAGACCGCGCCGTCGCCCGATACGGTGCCTTGCGGATGCGGCGGCTCTTTCAAAGGTGCGAGCGGCGCCGAGCGCACGGCAGCGTCGGCTGTGGGAATGACGTTCAGGTGATAGTGCGCGGGCAGCTCCCAGGAGATGTCATCGTAGGGCTCGCCCGCATCGAGCGGATAAAGCTGCGGCGTCAGGAGCTCGACCGCATAGTTGCGGTACGGCTGATCCAGGCGCACGACGTACGTACCGGCCGCAAAGGAACCCTCTTTCAAGGTGAGCTTCTGATCCGCGCGCTGCACCTCGATGCCCTGCGATAGCAACCGCTGCACGAGCTGTGCGACGCGCATCGGGTCGCCCTGGTCCTGCGGAATCAGGAATGCGAACGGCGCCTCTTCCAGACCCTTGCGATAGGAGTGCAGTCCCGCGAGATAGAAGTCCTTGAGCAGGCTCTTTGACTCCTGCGCGCTTCTGTCGAGCACCGCGAGGGCGGCGGTCTCTGTGTAGTTGAGATTGTCCCGCGCGGACCAGCGGAACGTACCCTGCGGACCGGGAAGCGGCCGATACCACTCGCGGCTCTGCTCATCGTCCGGCACCTCCCGCTCGAGCGTCTCCGCCGTGCCGTTGCCGAAGGTCTCGTAGCCGCGGCCGATCGAGTTGTGATTGAGTCCGATGCTGTCGAGATACAGATGCGCGAAATCATCGCCGAAGTTGTACGTCCAGACGCCCGGCATGCCGAAGGCCGTGAGCGTCTGCATCTCATGGAAGCTCAGCTCGAAGCGCTCATCGTAGGTCACCGGATCGACGAAGGCGCTCGTCGGCGCCGTTCCGTTCCACGTAATCAGAAGACCGACGCTCTCGTGCAGATCGTGCACGACGGTCGGGTGCCAATCGAAGAACATGCGCGCGACCGCCTTCGTGGTCTCGTGCACCAGCTGATGCGCGTCGCGATTGATGTCGACGTAGGCGTACTTCGACCAATACGGGGGCGCCTGGCGCGGCAGGCTGGCGAGATCCGTCTTGCCTTTCAAATATCGATAGAACCACTCCACCTGCTTGTCGCGGCCATCGGGATTGCACACCGGATTGATGAGCACGACGAGCTGCTCGCGGATGTGGCGGATCATCGGCTGCTCCGAGACCGCGAGCCGATAGGCGAGCTCGAGCATCGCCTCGGTCGAGCCTGTCTCATCCGAATGCAGCGCGGCGTTGAAATAGTAGACTGGCCGCCCCGATTCAATCAGCGCATCCGCAGCCGATGGGGCCGTGCGACGCGGATCGGCGAGTGCGGCCGTCGTTTCTTTCAAACGCTCGAGATCGGCGATGCCCTTCTCGTCCGCGATCGCAAGCAGAATGATGTCGCGCCCTTCCTCCGAGCGTCCGATGTTGAAGACGCGCACGCGTGGCGAGGAGCGCGCCAGGAGGCGGCTATATGCGTACGCCGTTGCGGAGTTGACGAGCTCACCCGGTGCACCCGGAATGCGATGCAGGAACTCGCGCGGCGAAGGCACGCTCATCGGAGTGCGGCAGATAGGCGACCCAGGGCGAGAGAAACCGCGTCTCGGTGGTCGCGCGTGCGATCTCTTCGATCGAGCCCGGCTCCGGTGTATCGGGTGCGGTCGCCACCTGTCCCAACGCGCAGGGCGAGATGATCACAAGCCCCGAAACGATGACTTCGAGCCGAAGAATCCTGCGGAAAAAACTCATGCTGGCGCGCTGCCTCGTGGGGTTTCGCGCCGCCTGTGCACGGCGCTCGCGGCTATTGTTCACAGCGTGATGCGGCGTGAACAGCGCGTCGATATTTACTTATGTAAAAACATATGGTTATATACGAATGATAAAGCCCTGCGGAACTGCTTCACCGCTCGCGCCGTGCGCACGCGCCGCCTCTGGCGTGTTTGTGAGCTGATTCCGCGGGGACTTAATTCGGGACGACAAAATACGGCTTGCATCACGCCGAGCTCGCAATGCGGCGTGGTTTGCTAGACTCAACAGGTCGGTATAGGAAGGGCAATAAAACGATGAACAGGGGGCATGGCGTACTGACGCTCGCATTCGTGCAGCTTCTCTTCACGGGCTCGCTCGCCTGTGCTGCAGGACAGACTTCGACGTCCGCGCATGCGAAGGCCGTGCGTGTACACACGCATCGCGTGCGAGTCTCCGCGGACGAACCCGGCGTGCGCTCGAGCGCCGCGCTCGTTCTGGATGAGACGCACTCCTCCGTGCTTTATTCGCGTCGCGCTGATGTCGCGATGCCGATCGCCTCCATCACGAAGCTCGTGACGGCCCTCGTCGTCGCGGATGCGAAGCAGCCACTCGATGAAGTCATCGAGATTTCTCACCGACGACCGCATCAGTGGCAAGGGTGCGTACTCGCGCCTCCTCGTCGGCACCAAGCTGAGCCGTGGCGAGGCCATTCATCTCGCCCTCATGTCCTCCGAGAATCGTGCCGCCCATGCGCTCGCACGCAACTATCCCGGTGGAATGCCGGCGTTCGTGCGCGCAATGAACGTCAAGGCGCACGAGCTCGGCATGACGAGCGCGCATTTTGTCGACCCGGCGGGCCTCTCGAGCGAGAACGTGGCAAGTCCCGAGGACCTGTCCAAGCTGGTGGCTGCCGCGGCGCAGAACTCGACGATTCGCGACTACTCGACCGATGAAGGCTACGCCGTACGCGTCGGCCGCCGCATGCTCGAGTTCCGCAACACGAATCCCCTCGTCGCAAGCCCGACCTGGAACATCATCGTGCAGAAGACCGGTTACACGGTCGAGGCCGGCAAGTGCCTGGTGATGCAGGCGGTGATCGAAGGCCGCACCGTCCTGATCGTCCTGCTCAATTCCGTCGGCAAGTACACCCGCGTTGCGGATGCCGCGCGCATCCGGCGCTGGATGGAGATGGCAGGCCCCGAGCGCGCCGCACACAGCGCCGCGAGCAGTATCTAAAAGATCACTCCGGGAAGTTCAATTCCCGCAGCGCCGCCTGAAAGCGCGGCTCCTTTCGCAAGGGGTCCAGCGGCGGGTCGGTCTTCAAGTTGATGAGCCCCGGGTCTCGCAGGTGCATCGCCGTGTCGAGCCACTCGAGTGCCTTCGGGCGATTGCCCCATTGGGCGTAGATCGTGGCGTATTGATATGCCGCGGAATCGCCTGCCGTTGCCTTGATTTTCGACACCTCGGCTTCCGCATCCGCGTGCCGACCCAGCTTGTCGTACACCATGGCCAGGCACTGCTCGCTTTCCCAATGGTCACGCTGCACCTCGCACTCCGCGCGTGCGCTCTGGAGGTCCCCGAGCCCCATATGGGCAAACCCGCGATTCGCGTACATCGGCTTAAAGTCGGGAGCGAGTCTGATGGCGTCAGCGTAAGACATGAGCGCTTCCGCATAGCGCCGCGCCTGGTACAGTGCTTCGCCGAGGGTGCCATGGCTGCGGCGGTCAAGTGGGTCGAGCACGACGGCGCGCCGGGCAGCCGCGATGGCAGCATCGAAGTGCCCCACATGGGCGGCAAAGAGGCTGCTTTGGCGCAGCACATCCGCCGCCCCCGGTGCGAGCGCTGCTGCGCGTTCGTACTCCTCGCGAGCCTGTGCAAAATCAAAGGGTCCCTGCGCGAGCACCTGCGCAAGCGCCGCATGCGCCTGCGCCAGATCGGGGGCCACCGCAAGCGCCTTGCGCGCGTCCGCTTCCGCCTCCTTGAAGCCTTCTTGCACGGCTGCCCCCGTCGCCTCCTCCGCAGTAAAAACGACGCGCGCAATCGATCGGCCCACGTATGCGAGCGCATATTCGGGGTCGAGCCCTATCGCCTGGGTGTACTCGGCGATGACCGCTGGAACCTCGCTCGTAGTGCGTCTCGATTGAAAGGTCTTGGACGCGCGCAGGTATGCATCGAGGGCAGCAGGTATGTGTGTACCTCCCAACTCGATCTTTGCACGGACATCCCCGAGCAGGGTCACCTTGAGGGCCTCGGCCACGGAAGTTGCGATATCGGTCTGAAGCTTGAGCACATCTCCCAGGTCCCGGTCGTAGGTCTTCGACCACAGATGAAATCCCGTCAGCGCATTGATCAGCTGCGCGGTAATGCGGATCGTGTGGCCGGAGCGGCGCACGCTCCCCTCCAGGATCGATCCGACGTTGAGCTTGCGGGCGATCGTTCCGATGTCGGTGTTCTGACCTTTGAAGGAGAAGGCCGACGTGCGCGCAGCGACCTGCAGCTCGTTGATCTCGGCGAGAGAATTCAAGAGCTCCTCGGTGAGCCCGTCGGAGAAGTACTCCTGCTCCTTGTCTCCACTTAGATTCACGAACGGCAGCACAGCAATAGAATGCGGCGGCGGGCTGAACGCGGCCGGCGCACCGCGTGGAGCGGCCGCCGGTGCGGTCGTGACTGATGTCCGCACTTTCTCGATCGCGAAATAAGCCCCGGCGCCGATCAGTACTACGGCGAGGAGCACGATTGGCACGCGTTGTGATGCCCAGGATGCGGTAGCGGGCAGAGTCGACCGGGCGTGCTCCGTGAGAGCAGCGACCGGCGCGGCGGCGACGCTTGCCGTTGGCCGGCTCGCAGGTCGAGACATCGGGTGACAGGAGCCGCCGGACACGCTCGACGAAGCCGGACGGCGTTTCACCCGCAGGCAGCCGTGTCCACTGCACCCGCTGAAAGGACTCGGGCACATCCGCGCCCTGCTCCGGGGTGGCATCCAGACACACCGGTACGACGAATACATGATTGCGCGCCATCTTGTGACTGCGCTGATCCGCAAGATCCCACTCCAGGCGGAAGTAGCCCTCGTGCCGGGAGGCGGTGTTAGCGGAGATCACAGGAATGAAAAGCGCGCACTCTTGGATTTCGCGCCGGATCTTCTGGTCCCAGACGTTGCCGCCGCGCAGCTCGCTCTGATCGAGCCAGACTTCGAGCCCGGCGGCACGCAGCGCCTCGGCGATTCGACCTGCAGCCTGCGCATCCTGGGATGCGTAGCTCAGGAATACTGCGCGCGCCATATCGGTCACGGGTTCTGCGACCCCCATTAATCCGGAAACTTCAACTCGCGCAGCACCGCCTGAAAACGCGGCTCCTGCCGGACGGGATCCATTAAAGGATCTGTTTTCAGTTGTTGAAGGCCGGGGTCTCGCAAGCGCATGGCCGTTTCGAGCCACTGGAGCGCCTTCGAGCGATCACCCCACTGTGCGTAGATTGACGCGTATTGATAAGCGGCAGCATCTCCAAGCACGGTCATCATTTTCGCAAGCTCGGCTTCGGCATCCGTGTGCCGCCCGAGTTTCTCGTATACGACGGCAAGGCACTGTTGATTCACCCAGTCAGTCCGCTCCTGGGACTCACAGTCGAGCCGCGCCCTCTCCAAGTCCCCAAGAGCATAGAGCACCAGACCGCGAATGCCGTAAGCCGGCCTGAAGTCAGGCCGCAGTCGAATGGCCTCCCCATAAGCACTCACCGCGTCCGCGTAGTGACGCGCCGCGTAGAGCGCCCGAGCGAGCGTGGTATGGCTGCGGCGATCGAGCGGATCCAGCAGAACCGCGCGCCGCGCGGCGGCAATGGCGTCGTCGAAGTGGCCGATCGAGGCGGCAAAGAGGCTGCTCGAGCGCAGTACCTGCGCATCCCCGGATGCCAGTGCCAGAGCGCGCTCGTATTCCCGACTCGCTTGTTCAAAATCCAGCAGGCCCGACTCCAAAATACCCGCAAGCGCGGCGTGCGCGCGCCCCAAGTCGGGAGCGAGCGCGACCGCCTTGCGGGCATCCGCTTCGGCCTTTTTGAAGTTCTCGCGGATGGCCGCTCCGGTCGCGGTCTCTTCCGCGTAGGCCTCGGTGGCACCCGCCCGCCCGACGTACGCAAGCGCATATTCCGGGTCGAGCTGTATCGCGGCGGTGTACAGCGGGATCAACGTTGCACTTTCCGCCTGACTGCGTCGCGTTTGCTGCGCCGTGGCGGCGCGCAGGTAGGCATCGAAAGCGGCCGGATTGTGAGTACCGCCGAGCTCGATTCTCGCTCTGACATCCCCAAGCAGGGTCACCTTGAGCGCTTGCGCCACTGAGGTGGCGATCTCGGTCTGAAGCTTCAGCACATCTCCCAGGTCGCGGTCGTAGGTCTTCGACCACAGATGAAATCCCGTCAGCGCATTGATGAGCTGCGCGGTAATACGGATCGTGTGGCCGGAGCGGCGGACACTCCCCTCCAGGATTGAGCCGACATTGAGCTTGTGGGCGATCGTCGCGATATCGCTGTTCTGACCTTTGAAGGAAAACGCGGAGGTGCGCGCAGCGACCTGCAGCTCGTTGATCTCGGCGAGGGAGTTCGAGCAGTTCCTCCGTGAGTCCGTCGGAGAAGTAGTCCTGCTCCTTATCCCCGCTCAGATTCACGAACGGCAGCACGGCGATGGAGTGTGGCGGCGGGCTGAACCCTGCCGGCGCATCGCGCGGAGCGGCCGCCGGTGCGAGCGCGACCGGCGATGGAGCGGCCGTTTTCGCCATCCAGGGCTTCTCGATCGCGAGATAAGCCAGCGCTCCTAGGATCACCACCGCGGCGACCGCGAGCAGCGTGCGTCGCGATCCACGGGACGAAGCAACCGGTACGGGCGGGGCTGTGGTCGAAGCCAGCGGCGCGTGTCCTGAGATCGGCGCCGCGGCGACTGGGCCAGCTGGCGCACTCGCCGGTGACGGGGTCGCCACAGGCAACTCGGGTGACAACAGTCGTCGTACGCGCTCGACGAACACGGGCGGCGTCTCACCGCCCGGCAATCGCGTCCATTGCACGCGCTTAAAGGACTCCGGCACGTCCGCGCCCTGCTCCGGAGTGGCATCCAGGCACACCGGGACGACGAACACATGATTGCGGGCCATTTTCTCGGTGCGCTGATCGGCCAGATTCCACTCGAGGCGGAAGTAGCCTTCGTGCCGTGAGGCGGTGTTCGCGGAAATGACCGGAATGAAGAGCGAGCAGTCGTGAATCTCGCGGCGGATCTTCTGATCCCAGACATCCCCGCCGCGCAGCTCACTCTGGTCGAGCCACACCTCGATGCCGGCGACGCTCAGCGCCGCGGCGATCCGACGGGCGGCGTCCGCATCCTGCGAGGCGTAGCTCAGGAATACCGCGCGCGAAACGTCCGTCAATGCGACCCCCCAATTCCCGGAGGCCGATCTTACCTGAGCTTCAGTGGGCTTCGCGCAATGCATCACTCGCGAGCGCCGCCCCGTCGCACAGCGCTTTGAGCTTTGCCCAGGCAATCTGCGGATGCGTGCGGCCACCGAAGCCGCAGTCCGTGCTCGCGATGACGTTCTCGGGGCCGACGAGCGAGGCGAAGCGCAGAATCCGCTCGCACACGAGCTGCGGGTGCTCGATGAGATCGGTCGAGTGCGTCACGACGCCTGGCAGAATCACTTTTCCGGCCGGCAGGCGTGTCTCCTGCCAGACCGTGTGCTCGTGCTGGTGGCGCACGTTCGCGGCCTCGAACGAGTAATAACGCGCCTTGACACTGAGCATGATGTCGACGACATCGCGCAGCGGAATGTCGTAGGCATGCGGGCCATGCCAGCTGCCCCAGCACAGGTGGTAACGGATCTGCTCCTCGGGCACGTTCGCAAGGGCGTGATTGAGCGCGGCAATGCGCTCGCTGCAGCGTTTGCGAAACTCCTGCAGTCCCATGCGGATGCCGATTCGATCCCAGAGCGCGACGAGCCAGGCATCATCGACCTGAAGTTGAAAGCCGGCACGTGCGATCGTCTCGTACTCGACCCGCAGCGCCTCCGCCAGCGCCCACAGGAAGTCATGCTCGTCGCGATAGAACTCGTTGCCGCGATACGGCTCGAGGCTCGCCGGAGCCGTCGAGGTCAGGAAGCACTCCTTGGGATCGCGCACGAGCTCCTTGAGGGTCGCGATCTCCCGAGCGAGCGAAGCCGTGCCGGTGTAGGTGATCGGCGCCGTGCACACGAGGTAGCGCCGCGCCACCGCCATGCGCCGATCGGCCATGAAGAAAAGCGTCTGCCGTTCGGAGGCCCACCGATAGAAATCGCCGAACTCTTCGCGATCCTTGCCCGCGGCGATGATGCCGCCGGCAGGCGTCACTCGGGGCTCGAAGCCGCCGAGACGGTCGTTCATGAAGGCGAGCCAATCACCGCCCTTGGTGAGCTCGCCCTCGTTGATGATGTCGAGGCCGATCGCGCGCTGCTGGCCCACCGCCCAGGCGACGGCATCGTGCAGCTGCGCGGTGGACAGTTCGGCCGTGGCATCGAAGCCGGGCGGCCCAGGAAGGCTCCCCACATGCGTCGTTCGAATCCGAACCGGCACGGCCGCCCTTTCCTGCCTCAGAGCGCGCGCAGTGCCGTCGCGACCGGCACGCGCGCCGCACGGATCGCGGGCAGCAGACCACCGATGAGTCCGACGACGCAGGCCCAGATGATGCCAAGACCGATGAGCGCGGCCCCGATGTGCAGATGGAACACCACCTGCGAAAGTCCGCCTCCCCCGCCGAGCGTGCTCACCGTGTTGCCGTTGAAGAGGAGCCAGGCAGCCGAAGCACCGATCAGTGCACCCACGAGGGCGAGCGCGAGCGCCTCGGCAATCACGGAAATCACCACGGGAAGGGAGCTGAAGCCGATGGCACGCAGCGTCGCGATCTCGACGGCTCGGGAACTGACCGCAGAGTACATGGTGTTGAGGGCCGCGAAGATCGCGCCGACCGCCATGATGGCGCCGATGAAACGGGCAATGATGCTCAGGAAGCGCGCGAACTGCTGCGACTGCTGCTCGTAATAAGCGGTCTCGCGCGCAGCCGTGACCGAGAGCGTCGGATCCTGACCGATCGCGCTTTGCAACCGGTCGAGGCCTTGCGCGCCATCAAGCTTGAGCGTCACCGAATTGAACGTGGTTCGCTGATACGCGGACAGCACCGTCTCGGAATCCGCCAGCAGTTCCGAATCGTGCGCACCGCCTTCGCTGTCGAAGGCGCCGACGACCGTCCACTCGGTCTCCCCGAAGCGCACCTTGTCCCCGATGGCGAGACCCCGGTACCGATCCTGGGCACCGCGTCCGGCGATGACCTCGCGCAGCCCGCTGCGAAACACTCGGCCCTCGACGAGCTTGAGCTCGGGTCGCACGGCGAAGAGCTGCGAAGAGACGCCGCGCAAGCGTGAGCGAGCCGAGAAGACCGTTGTCCCGGCGCGGAAGATTCACGGTGGCGAGCATCTCGGCCGAGGCGAGCACTTTGCCGTCCGGGCCGTGTGCGATTCCCGGCTTATCGAGCACCGTGAGCACGGCATCGCGCGCGAGCGTGCTGCCCACTTCGGCCTGTGACTGCGTATGCAGAACGATTGCGCGGTCGGGTCGCCCCGTGGCGGTGAGCGCTCCGGTGAGCCCGGTTGACACCGAGAGCACCGATATCAACACCGCGACGACACCGGCGATGCCGATCACGATCACGAGCGAGGTCGCGATGCGACGCGGCAAGCTCAGAAAGTTGACGCCCACGACCGCGACGATCTGTTTCGCGAGATTCATATGCGATGGCCTGCCCTCTTCAGCGTCCGGACAGCGCGGTCGCCACCTGCAGGCGGCGCGCGCGCTGTGCGGGCGGCAGTCCACTCGCGAGCGCGAGCACCGCGGCGGCAGCGAGCCCATAGCCAATGACGTTGCGCGGTACGTGCATCGCACCGACACCGAGCTGCGGCATCGAGCTCACCGCAGGCAGCACGAGCGAGGCGAGCCCGAGACCCAGCGCGGCGGCGATCAGACTTAAGATCAACGCCTCGATCAGAACGAGCCACTGCACCCCGGCATCGGTGAAGCCGACGGTCTTGAGCACCGCAAGCTCCGGCACGCGCTCGCGCACCGACTGAGCCATCGTGTTGGCCGTCAGGAACAGCAGCGTGAACAGCACCGCGCCGACGATCGAGTTCACGAGGAAACTGATGTCGCCGACCTGGCGCAGCAGCCCCTGAATGAAGTCCTTCTCGTTCTGCGTGATCGTCTGGTCCGGCGAATTCGCGAACAGATCATCGATCTCCTGCGATACCTTGGCGATTGCGAGGGGTTCTTGATGCCCACCAGAATCTGCATCGCGGTGTCCTTGCCGCTCGAGCGCGCCTCATTGAAGTAGTCGTAATTGGCGATCATCTGGGTCGCCCAGTCGTGCTGATCAAGGTCGTAGAGCGCGAGGATGTCGAACACCCAGGGCTGACCGTCCTTGCGCGACACATTGAGGCCGTTGATCGGGATCCGATCGCCGATCTTCCAGCCCTGTTTCGCGGCGAGTGCCTTGCCGACGACCACTCCATTGCGCGTACGCATCACCGCCGCGAGCTGATCGGTCGGGACTTTGATGCTCAGGGTAGATCCGCAGCATCTCCGGGATGTCGACCGCGATGACCGCCTGCATGTTGTTGGGCCGCTGGTAGCTGCCGACCATGTAGGTGAGACCGGTCACACCGTTCACTTCGGGGAGCGCCGCGATCCGCGCCACGTGTGAGATCGGCATCACGTCGGCCATGCTGATGCGGCTCATGACGCGCAGGTGCGCGACGTTCACCACCTTCATGACGTTGTCGATGCCGATGTTGACCCCTTGCAGGACGCCGAACAGAAAGAACGCCGTGATCACCGACAGTGCCGTGAGCAGCGTGCGCGCGGGCCGCCGCCGCAGCGCGCCCCAGATGAGCGGCAGATACTTCGTGGGCATTGGCAAGCGCATCAGGCGACGCTGCGCGTCTCTTCGGCGCTCAAGCGTCCCTTGTCCACGTACAGCCGGCGCGAGGCGTACGCCGCAGCGCGCGGATCGTGCGTCACCATGATGATGGTCTTGCCCTGCTTGCGATTGAGAATCTGCAGCAGGTTCAGGATGTCCTCGGCGCTCTCGCGGTCGAGATCACCGGTCGGCTCATCGCACACCAGAAGCGTCGGGTCGGCGATCAAGGCGCGCGCGATCGCAACACGCTGCTGCTGACCGCCGGACAGCTCGGCGGGCTTGTGCTTGGCGCGATCGGCGAGCCCGACGAGCTCCAGAGCCGCGCGCACGTTCTGTTTGCGCTGCGCGCGCGAGAGTTTGGTGAGAAGCAGCGGCACCTCGACGTTGCGCTCGGCGTTGAGCACCGGCAGCAAGTTGTAGAACTGGAACACGAAGCCGATATGGCGAGCGCGCCACTGCGCGAGCTGGCTGCTCGAGAGCTTGTCGATGCGCTCCCCGGCGACGATCACCTCGCCCTCGTCCGGGCGATCCAGGCCTGCGATCAGATTGAGGAGCGTCGTCTTGCCCGAGCCCGACGGTCCCATGAGCACGAGGAACTCACCACTCTCGACCGTGAGATCGAGGGAGTGCAGCACCTCCACCTTTTGCTTGCCGCGGATGTACCGCTTCACCACGTTATGCAGGGAAACGACCGTCGCCATGAGCGCTCACTCCTGCGTGTCAGGCACGCCTAATTTTGTACGTCGACCTGGGTGTCTTCACCCAGCTTGCTGAAATCCGCGATCGCGACGCGCTCGCCCGCGGAGAGTCCGGACAGCACCTGCTGACCCTCACTCGTCTTGCCGCCGAGGCGCACGGTGCGCTTCTGGGCATGGTTGCCCTCGATCACGTACACCACGCCGCTATCGCCATTCGCCTGGACCGCATCGGCGGGCAGCACGGTCGCGTGCTGGCCCGGTCCGTCGCTTTGGCCAGAGTCGGCGCTCGCCTCGCTCAGGAACGAGACGCGCGTGCCCATCTCCGGGAGGATGCGCGGGTCTTTCACCTTGAAGCCGACCCGCACTTTGACGGTCGCCTTGGAGCGGTCCGCCGTCGGGATGACCGCGATGACGCTCGCGGGAATTTCCCAGTCCGGATAGGCATTGAGCTTCACGGTCGCTGGCTGTCCAGCATGCACCCGGTTGATGAAGTTCTCGCTAACGTCGACTTCGGCCTCGAGCGAGTCCATGTCGACGATGCTGCAGATGCCGGTGCGCGTGAAGCCTCCGCCGCCTGCGGTCTGCGGTGAGACGATCTCCCCGGGCTGCGCCGCCTTGTCGGTGACGACGCCCGTGAACGGTGCCCGCACGATGGTGTCGTCCTGATAGCGCTGTGCCACCGTCAGCCCCGCGCGGGCGGCGTCGACGGCGCCCTGCTGCACGTCGTAGTTCGACTGTGCGGCGTTGAAGGTCGCCTTGGCCGCATCGAAATCCTGCGCGCTGATCACGGCCGCAACGCTCTGGCGCTGCATGCGCTGATAGATCGGCGTCGCATCAGCCAGGGCGATTTTCGCGGCCTTGAGACTCGCCTCGCTTTGCGCGAGCTGCGCGCGCGCCTGCTCGAGCGCCGCGCGGGTATTCGAGTCATCCAGGCGTGCCACCACCTGGCCCCCCTCGACGTGCTGCCCTTCCTCCACCAGCACCTCGAGCACGCGACCGATCGTCTTTGCGGAAACGGTTGCCTGACGCCGCGCCACCACGTAGCCGGAAGCATCGAGCGCCGATGCGGCCGCGATGTGGCCACCACTTTGTGTGCTCACATCGCGCACGACGGCGACCTTCACCGGCACTCCCCGAGGGCGCAACCAGAACCAGGCTGCGAATGCGAGGATGGCGATGACTACCAGCGCCGCGCCCAGCCAGATAGGCCACCTGCGCGGCTCTGTCGCAGTGCGATCGCTCGAACGATCGATGCGCAGCTGCTCGAGCAACGATGTTTTATCGTCCATGCCGACGACCCGTTCCCCGGAAATTGGTTCGACCTGACCCCTCTGGTGTTATATAGGACTATATCACTCGCGCGTCGTCAAGACACAGCGCGAGGGAGGGTTCACAGGGCGGACAGCCGCCGCATCTGGGTGCCGACGCTCATCCGGCGTCGGGCGGACGACACCGACCCGCGCTACTGCGAAGCGCCGGGCCCGGCCGACAGCAGCGTGTCGATCTCTTTCTCGGCCGCAAGCCAGTCCTGCTCTTCGAATCCCGGTGCGAACCCGCGACGCTCCGAACGCAGATACGCCGACTCCGCGATCATCGCGCGCCGCACGTCCGCAGAAACCTGCGCGGGCTTTGCGCGACGTCGCGGCGCAGTCGCCGTTGTCGTCGTGGTGGTGGTCGTCGCCGCCGCCGCGGGCGCGGGTGTCGTTGTGGAGCTTGCCGTCACCGGCTTGGCCGACGAAGTGGGCTGAGCGGGCTTCGTTGGCTTGGTGGGCGCGGGAGTCGCGGTCGCGGGCGTGGTGGTACGACTGGAGTCATTGCTTCGACGAATGGCCATTCACATCCTCCTGATGCTCGCCACGCACCACATTCCGTTAGCGGCGCGTGCGCATGGTCGGCGAGCGTACCATCCCCTGCAGGTACTTGCGAAAATCCTGACCGAGCGAAGGATGTCCGAGAGCAAACTCGACCGTCGCTTGCAGATAGCCGAGTTTGCTGCCGCAGTCGTAGCGCTTGCCCGTGAAGCGGTACGCATAGACCGCCTCCTCGCGCATGAGTGAGGCGATGCCGTCGGTCAGCTGAATCTCACCGCCCGAGCCGCGGCCGATGCGCTCGAGATGCTCGAAGATCGAGGGCGTGAGCACGTAGCGACCCACGACCGCAAGATTGGACGGAGCCGCGGCAGGTTTCGGCTTCTCGACGATGCTGCGAATGCGGCCCGTCGCCGATTTGTCCGCCTCGATCTCGACGATGCCGTACTTCTCGGTGTCCTTCTTCGGCACGAGCTCGACGCCGAGCACGCTCGCGCGCTTTGACTCGTAGACATCGGCCATCTGCTCAAGACAGCTCACCTCACCGCGAATCAAATCATCCGCCAGATGCACGAAGAAAGGCTCCGCGCCCACGGCCGGCTGCGCGCAAAGCACCGCATGCCCGAGACCCAGGGGCGCGGGCTGACGGATATAGATGCAGGCGGCGTACGAGGGCAGCACACTGCGAATCTGATTCAGCAGATCACTCTTGCCCTGCGCCTTGAGCATGTTCTCGAGTTCCTCGTCGGAGTCGAAGTGATCCTCGATGGCGCGCTTGGAGGCGCCGGTGATGAAGACCAGGCGGCGCGCACCGGCAGCCAGTGCTTCCTCCACGGCGTACTGAATGAGCGGCTTATCCACCACCGGCAGCATTTCCTTCGGGCTTGCCTTGGTCGCGGGCAGGAAGCGCGTGCCGCGACCGGCAACCGGAAAGACTGCGGTTCGGATGACCGATTGAGACTTCATGAAACCGCTCCTCGCATGAACGATCTGAGGTGAGAGGCAAAGTGTAACCCGCGGCGAGCGCAGCTACGTGGCGAGAAGACTATTGTCGGAGGCGATCAGCGCGCGCGTGCAGCGTCCGTACGTTCCGCCCACTTGAAAACGGCGGGCAGCATGCTATCCCAGGCGCGACACTTGGGGCAGCGCCAGTACCAACCGACGCTGTTGAGGCCGCACTCCTCGCACTGATAGCGGCCGCCGGCAGCGCCAATCCTCGCGAGCAACGCGCCGAGCGCCGGGGCATCAACCGTTGCCTCGGCGGTAAAGCGCTCACCGGTCAAGCCCTCGATTCGACGCGTCTCCTCGGCGGGAAGCGTCGTGAGAAGTAGCCACGCGAGCTGTCGTGAGCTCAGGCGGCCGGTTTCCCCGAGACTGCGGCACAGATCCTCGGCGAGCTCGGCTTTGCGCCCGAGTCGCTCGGCGAGACTCGATACGCGCGGGATCACCTCGAGCGCAAGTCCCGGATCATCGCGCAACGCGCGCAGGTACAGCTCGAAGGCGCCACGCACGTCATCGGCGGCTTCGAGCAGCCGCGCCGTCAGGATCGCCGCGCGCGGCAGCGCATCGTCGTGGCTCTGCACCTGACGCAGCAACGCACGCGCGCGCTCGGCATCCCCCTGCAGAATCGCGTGCTCGGCGAGCTCGCACAGGTAGTGGGCGGCGACCCGGCGACGCTCGGCCTGAACCTCCGCGGGCAATTCGTGAAAAATCTTGAGCGCATTCGCCCAGTCGCCCTGCTGCTCGTAAATCCGCAGCAGATGCTCGAGCGCCTCGTTGCGATACTGCCGCGAGGCACCCAGCTCCTCGAACAGTCGCTCGGCGCGGTCCATGAGACCCGCGCTCAGATAATCGAGAGCGAGCGCGAAGGACGCCTGATCCTGGACGGCCGCACCACCCTGCTCCTTGATGCGGGTGTGCACGGCGATGGCGCGGTCCACCTCCCCGCGCCGGCGAAAGAGACTTCCGAGTGCGAACTGGATTTCGGCGGTGTCGCCGTTGGATTCCGCAACGCGCGCGAACACCTCCGCCGCCCGGTCGAAGCGATCATTGATCAGGTGATCAAGTCCGATGTAGTAATCGCGCGGCAGCCGCACGGTACGCGCCCGCGCCGTACGCCGCCCGAGGAGATAGCAGGCAATGCCGACCGCGATGAAGGCGAGCGCGAGGACAAGAGGAGGCAGCGCAAACACTGAGCGCGCACCGCGCTCTTAGTCGCGGATCGGACGATCCGCGCCGTCGTTGACTCGCTCGCGCAGGTCCTTGCCGGGCTTGAAGTGCGGCACGTACTTGCCGGACAGCGCAACCGCCTCGCCGGTCTTGGGATTGCGCCCCTGACGCGGCGGACGGAAGTGCAGCGAGAAGCTGCCGAAGCCGCGGATCTCGATGCGCTCGCCCTGCGAGAGCGCGTCGCTCATGATTTCCAGCATCTGCTTGAGCGCGAGCTCCACGTCCTTCGCGGGCAGATGCTTCTGCTTCGCCGTGATGATCTCGATCAGTTCCGACTTGGTCATGGCGACCGTTACGGTTGTATTTGTAGGTGCGTTCGCTCTCAGCTGCGATCCCCGATCTGCTCTTTGAGCAGATCGCCCAGGCTCGTGCCCGCTCGGAGGTCTGCTCCGAGCGATAGCTCTGCACGGCCTCGGCTTCCTCGTGCACTTCCTTCGCCTTGATCGACAGCGAAATGGTGCGGGTCTTGCGGTCCACGCCGGTGAACTTCGCCTCGATCTCCTCGCCGACCTTGAGCACCGCTGCGCGCATCCTCGATGCGATCGCGGCCGAGCTCGGAGGCGCGCAACTGGCCTTCGACGCCATTGCCCAGGTCGATGACCGCGCCGCGCGCATCCACTTCCTTGACCAGACCCTTGACGATGGTGCCCTTGGGGTTCTCGGCGATGTAGGCCGAGAACGGATCCTTCGCGAGCTGCTTGATGCCGAGCGAGATGCGCTCGCGCTCCGGATCGATCGACAGCACCATGGCCTCGACCTGCTGGCGCCTTCTGATAGTTGCGCACCGCTTCCTCGCCGGGCATGATCCCAGGAGATATCCGACAGATGCACCAGGCCGTCGATGTTGCCCGGCAGGCCGATGAAGATGCCGAAGTCGGTGATGGACTTGATCTGGCCGGAGACGTTATCGCCGCGGTTGTAGTTCTCGGCGAACTCCTTCCAGGGGTTGGCCTTGCACTGCTTGAGGCCGAGGGAGATGCGGCGACGCTCCTCGTCGACGTCCAGCACCATGACCTCGACTTCCTGGCCGGTGTGCACGACCTTGGCCGGGATTGACGTTCTTGTTGGTCCAGTCCATCTCCGAGACGTGCACCAGACCCTCGACGCCGTCCTCGATCTCGACGAACGCGCCGTAGTCGGCGATGTTGGTGACCTTGCCGAACACGCGGGTGTTGGGCGGATAGCGGCGGGCAATGTTCTCCCACGGATCGGCGCCGAGCTGCTTCAGCCCGAGCGACACGCGCGAGCGCTCGCGATCGAACTTCAGGATGCGCACGTCGATCTCATCGCCGACCTTGACCACCTCGGAGGGATGCTTGACGCGCTTCCAGGCCATGTCGGTGATGTGCAGCAGGCCATCGATGCCGCCCAGATCGACGAACGCACCGTAGTCGGTGAGGTTCTTGACCGCAGCCGCGCACCACCGCGCCTTCCTGCAGATTGTCCATGAGCGCGCTGCGCTCGGCGGAGAATTCCTGCTCGACGACCGCGCGGCGCGAGACCACGACGTTATTGCGCTTCTGATCGAGCTTGATGACCTTGAACTCGAGCGGCTTGCCTTCGAGATAGGAGGTATCGCGCACCGGACGCACATCGACCAGCGAGCCGGGCAGAAACGCGCGTACGTTCTCGATCTCGACGGTGAAGCCGCCCTTGACGCGGCCGGTGATCACACCGGTCACGATCTCGGATTTGTTGAATGCCTCTTCAGGCGCGTCCAGGTGCGGGCGCGCTTGGCCTTCTCGCGCGACAGGCGCGTCTCGCCAGTGCCATCCTCGACCGAGTCGAGCGCGACTTCGACCTGGTCGCCGGCCTTGACTTCGATCTCGCCGCGCTCGTTCTTGAACTGCTCGACGGGAATGACGGCTTCGGACTTCAAGTCCGACGTTGACGATGACGACGTCGTCGGATGACATCGACCACCAGCCCGGTCAGAATCATCCCCGGGCGGATGCGCTGGTTGGCGAGACTCTGCTCGAACAGCTGGGCGAAACTTTCTGTCATACCTTCACTTGCACGGCATCGGCCGTGCTTGACAATCTGAACCTGCATCCATCGCGATCCGAGGGTGGTGATACATACGCGCAGCGCTTCATGCGCGGCACGTCAAACTGCTTCCGCGCGATCAAGCGCGAGCTTCACGGCCACAGCGAGCGGCTGCGGCCCAGCGCGAGCACCCGCTCGACCACGTCCTCGATCGACAGGCCGGTCGAATCGATCACGTGGGCGTCGGGCGCGGGCCTCAGGGGGGCGACGGCGCGCGTCGAATCCCTCAAGTCCCGTTCGGCTATCTCGCGCGAAAGGGCGGCAAGGCTAACATCCGACCCCTTGTCTTTCAACTGCTTATAGCGCCTGCGGGCCCGTTCTGCGGGGCTTGCGGTCAGGAAGATCTTGAGGGCGGCCTGGGGGAAGACGACGGTGCCCATGTCCCGGCCGTCGGCGACCAGGCCCGGGGGGCTGGCAGAAGGCCGTCTGGCGCTCCAGGAGCGCCTGCCGGCACCGCCGGCCAGGCCGCCACGCGCGAGGCGCCCTGGCCGGCGATCTCCGCCGTACGGATCGGCCGTCACGTCCCGGCCGGCGAGGATACGCGCTCGCCTCCGTGAGGTCGCGTGCCGAAGATCACGTCCATGTGCCGGCGCGACCGCGGCGTGGCCCGCGATATCGTCCGGGTCAAGCCCGAGCTCGGCCCGCACAGCGCGACCAGGCGATACAGCGCGCCGCTGTCGAGCAGGTGCCAGCCGGCATGGCGGGCCACCGCGCGGCTGATCGTGCCCTTGCCGGAGCCGCTGGGGCCATCGATGGTGACGACGGCAGCGGCGGCGTCATCAGTCTCACGCAGACTCTTCGGTCAGACGCCGATCCGAGCTGCGCGGGCCGTCTCGACGAAACCCGGGAAACGAGGTCGCGACGTTGGCCACGTCCTGGATCTCGATCGGCGCCCGCGCCTGCAGGCTCGCCATCGCGAAGGCCATCGCGATGCGATGATCGCCGTGGCTGTCGATGGTGCCGCCGCCGAAACCGTCAGCCGCCGCGGATCCACATGCCATCCGGCAGCAGCTCATGCTCGACGCCGAGCGTCGTAAGTCCCTCGGCCATGACGGCGAGCCGATCGCTTTCCTTCACCCGCAGCTCCAGCGCGCCGCGCACCAGCGTCTCCCCCTCGGCGCACGCCGCGGCGATGAAGAACACCGGAAACTCATCGATCGACAGCGGCACCGCGGCCTCCGGGCACCTTGATGCCGCGCAGGACCGCTGGCATGCACTTCGATGTCATGCCACCGGCTCGGGCCCAGCCGCTGCTGCGGACGCGTGCACGCGGATGTCGGCGCCCATCTGCTGCAGCATCTCAAGGAGGCCGGTGCGCGTCGGATTGACGCCCACATTGCGCAGCAGCAGCGCCGTCCTGCGGCGGCCAAGGCAGCCGGCCACCAGAAAGAAGGCCGCCGAGGAGAAATCCCCCGGCACCTCGATGTGCGGTGCCGCGCGCAGTGGCTGCCCGCCTTCGAAGCGCGATCGTGCGCCCGCGCGCGCAGCACCTCGACGCCGAAGGCGCGCGAGCATCCGCTCGGTGTGATCGCGCGTCGGCGCCGGCTCGGTGACGCGGGTGCGCCCGTCGGCGCGTAAGCGCCGCCAGCAGCATGGCCGACTTCACCTGGGCGCTGGCCACCGGCAGCTCTAGTCGATGCGCCTGAGAGCGCTGCCCGCCCTGGATGTCACACCGGCGGGCCGTCCTCTGCGGGTGCTCGATGCGCGCGCCCATCTGCCGCAGCGGCGCCGCGACCCGCTCCATCGGCCGGCGCATGAGCGAGGCATCGCCCGACCAGCGTCGAGTCAAAGCGCTGCCCGGCGAGCAGCCCCATGAACAGCCGCATCGCGGTGCCCGCATTGCCCATGTCGAGCGCCGCGGAGGCGGCGTGCAGGCCTGCGCGCCCGCGGCCATGCACGATGACGCTGGCCGTCGGCTGGGCCGCTCGATCCGCACGCCCAGCGCGCGCAGTGCGCGCAAGCGTCGCCAGGCAGTCCTCGCTGGCGAGAAACCCGCGATGCGGTGTCGCCCTCGGCAATGCCGCCGAGCATCAGCGCGCGATGCGAAATCGACTTGTCCCCGGGACCTGACCTCGCCGCTGACGGCGGCGCCGGGCTCGACCTGGTAGGACGCTTCGTTCGTCACCGCTCAAGACAGTCGCGCGCGGATAGGAGCCGAGCATGCGCAACAGCGAGGCGCGCTGCTTGAGCGCCGCCAGCGCGCTGCGCCACGGCGCGTCCTCGACGTGGCCTTCGATGTCGATGAAGAACACGTAGTCCCATTTGCGCCGCTGCGACGGCCGCGACTCGATGCGGGTCATGCTGATGCGATGCGCGCGCGAGCGGCTCGAGCAAGCGCAACAGCGCCCCGGGCGCCTTGGTGTCGCCGACCGAGACCAGCAGGGTCGTGCGGTCCTGCGCCGCTCGGCGCGAAGAGCTTGCGGCCGAGCACCAAGAAGCGCGTCGTGTTGTCGGCGCGATCCTCGATCTCGGGCGCGAGCACCTGCAGGCCATACACCTCCGCCGCGGTCTGCCCGGCGATGGCCGCCGTGCCCTGCTCATCGCGCGCACGGCGCGCGCCCTTCGGCGTTGCTCGCGACGGCGACGCGCTCGACGTCGGGCAGATGCTCATCGCAGCCACGCCGCGGCACTGCGCGAGCGCCTGCTGGTGCGAGCAGATCCGCTCGATGCGCTCCAAGCGAGTCCATCGTCCCATCAGAAACTGATGGATGCGCAGCTCGACCTCACCGCAGATCTTCAGCGGCGAGGTCAGGAAGCGGTCGAGCGTGTTGATGACCATGCCCTCGGTGGAGTTCTCGATGGCGACGACGCCGAAATCGGCGTTGCCGGCTTCGACCTCGTGAAACACCTCATCCACCGAGGGCAGCGGCAGCGCGCGCACCGAGTGACCGAAATGCGTGAGCACCGCGGTCTGCGTGAACGTGCCCTCGGGCCCCAGGAAGGCGACTTTGAGCGGCTCCTGCTGCGCCAGGCACGCCGACATGATCTCCCGGAACAGCCGCAGCACCTCCTCGTTGCGCAGCGGCCCGCGATTGCGCTCGCGCGCCATGCGCAGCACCTGGGCCTCGCGCTCGGGCGGTAGAAATCGACCGTATGACCGTCGCGTCGGTGCTTGGAGATGCCCGACCTGCTGCGCGAGGCGTCGCGCGCTCATTGAGGAGCGTCGTGCATGCTGCTCATCGATGGCATCGATCTGCGCGCGCACCTCTGGCAGATCAAGCGCGGCGGCTCGCCGCGCGTGCGCGCTCGCGGCGCTCTCTTCGTCGCGCGCCTTACCGCGAGTCTTCGCTGCTTCGGCCATCGCGTCACTGCCGCTCGACGGCTCAGACGATCCGCGCCGCCAGCACTCCCGTCGATCTTGCGGATGCGGCCCAGCAGATCTGCCGCATCGCTAGCGCCGTCCGCGTCGATCAGCGTGTAGGCATATTCGCCGCGCGACTTGTTGAGCAGGTCCGCGATGTTGAGACCCGCGGCGGCCAGGCAGGTGGAGATCTGCCCGACCATGTTCGGCACGTTGCTGTTGGCGATCGCGAGGCGGGTCGTATTGGGGACGCGCGGCAGCACCGCCTCGGGAAAATTCACGCAGTTGCGGATATTGCCGTTCTCGAGGAACTCCCGCAGCGTATCGGCCACCATGACGGCGCAGTTCTCCTCGGCCTCACCGGTGGAGGCGCCCAGATGCGGCAGCGCGACGACCTTCGGATGATCCTTGCAGCGCGCTGCTCGGAAAGTCGCACACGTAGGCGCGCAGGCGCCCCGCATCAAGCGCGCGCAATGACGGCCGCTCATCGACGATCGGCGCGCGCGCGAAGTTCAGGATCACCCCCCCCTTGCGCATGAGCTTCAGGCGCGCATCGTTCACCGACCAGTGCGCGGGTGTCGTTATTGAGCGGCACGTGCACGGTCACCGCATCCGAGCGCGCGAACAGATCATCGAGCGAGAGCGCCTGCTCGACGCTCGAGGACAGCTGCCAGGCGCGCTGCACGGTGATCTGCGGGATCGTAGCCGAGCACCTTCATCCCCAGCGCCGGCGCGGAATTGGCGACCTCGACGCCGACGGCACCCAGGCCGACGACGCCCAGCGTGCGCCCCGGAAGCTCGAAGCCGACAAATCTCTTCTTGCCCTCCTCGACCGCCTCGTCGATGGCCTCATCGTCGCCCTCGAGCGTGCGCGCGAACGACCAGGCCTGACAGATATTGCGCGCCGCCAGCAGCAGCCCCGCCAGCACCAGCTCCTTGACCGCATTGGCGTTGGCCCCGGGCGCGTTGAACACCGGCATGCCGCGCTTGCTCAGTGCAGCGACCGGAATGTTGTTGATGCCGGCACCGGCGCGGCCGACCGCCAGCACGCAGTGCGGCAGATTCGCCGCGTGCATGTCGGCCGAGCGCACCAGGACGGCATCCGGCGCGTCCAGGTCCGCTGCGACCTCATAGCGCTCGCGCGGCAGACGCTCCAGACCGCGCGGTGCTGATGTTGTTGAGAGTCAGGATGCGGTAGCGCATGAGACTTGCGTCAGCCGTTGCGACGCTCGAACTCCTTCATGAAGCCGACCAGCGCCTGCACGCCGGCGAGCGGCATCGCGTTGTAGAGACTCGCGCGCATGCCACCGACCGAGCGATGGCCTTCGAGATTGGTGAGCCCCGCCGCGTGGGCCTCGTGACAGGAACAGCGTGATCGAGCTTCGGGTCCGCCAGCGTGAATGGCACGTTCATCCACGAGCGGCAGTTCGTGGCCACCGGATTGCGGTAGAAACCCGACCCATCGATCGCCTGATACAGCAGCTTCGCCTTGGCCCGGTTGCGCTGCCCCATGGCGGCGAGGCCGCCCTGCGCCTTGAGCCACTTGAGAACCAGTCCCGCCATATACCAGGCGAACGTCGGCGGCGTGTTGAGCATCGAGCCATCCTCGGCCATGGCTTGATATCCCAGCACCGCGGCGTGCCGGGGCGCGCGCGCCCGAGCAGATCCTCGCGGACGATGACGACCGACAGGCCGGCGGGCCCGATGTTCTTCTGCGCGCCGGCGTAGATCAGGCCGAAGCGCTCGACCTCGATCGGCCGCGACAGGAACGTCGAGGACATGTCCGCCACGAGGGGCGTCGCACCCGCATCGGGCACGTATGCAAACTCGACACCGCCGATGGTCTCATTGGGCGTGTAGTGCAGATACGCGGCGTGCGCGCTCAGCTTGAGGGCATCCGCGCGCGGCACGGTGTTGTAGCCGCTCGCCGCTCATCGGCCGCGACGTTACACTCGCAGTAGCGCTTGGCCTCACCGATCGCCTTCTTCGACCACGCGCCGGTATTGAGATAGTCGGCGGTCTCGCCGGCGGCCGTCAGATTCAGAGGCATGGCCGAGAACTGTGCGGTCGCGCCGCCCTGCAGGAAAAGCACCCGGTAGCTGCCCGGCACCCCGAGAAGCTCGCGCAGCAGCGTCTGCGCCTCGCGTGCGACGGCGACGAACGCCTTGCTGCGATGGCTGAGCTCCATCACCGACATGCCCCTGCCGTGCCAGTCCGTCAGCTCTTCGCGTGCCTGCTCGAGAACTTCCAGGGGCAGCATCGCCGGCCCGGCCGCGAAATTGAATACGCGCACGGCCGTCACACCGGCGGCGGCTCGGCCGCCTCTGCGCTCTCCGCCGATTCGTCGCCCAGAGCTTCCACGCGCTCGATGCCGGTCAGACGTTCACCCTCGGCGAGGCGAATGAGTCGCACGCCCTGGGTATTGCGCCCGACGACCGAAATTTCATCGACTGGCGGTGCGCACCAAAGTGCCGGTCGAACTGATCAGCATGATCTCCTGGCCTGCCGATACCTGCAGCCCCGCGACCGTGCCGCCGTTGCGCTCCGTCGTCTGCAGCGCGATCACACCCTGGCCGCCGCGCCCGTGTCGTGGAAAGTCATCGAGCGGCGTGAGCTTGCCGTAGCCGTTCTCGGACGCCGTCAGCACCTGACCCTCGCCGACCACGATCAAGGCGATGACTTCCTGGCCTCCCCGAGTCGCACGCCGCGCACGCCGGCCGCATCGCGCCCCATGGGACGCACCTCCTCCTCGTGGAAGCGGATCGCCTTGCCCCCGCTCGTGCACAGGATGATCTCGCGCTGGCCGTCCGTGAGCGCAACGCCGACCAGCTTGTCGTTGTCGCGCAGATCCACCGCGATGATCCCGCTCGTGCGCGGACGCGAGAATGCGGCCAGCGGCGTCTTCTTGACCGTGCCCTGGCTCGTCGCCATGAACACGAAGTGCTCCTCGTCGAACTGCTTGACCGGCAGCACGCGCATTGATCTTCTCGCCCTCCTCGAGGGGCAGCAGATTGACCATGGGCTTGCCACGTGCACCGCGTCCGGCCTGGGGCAGCTCGTAGACCTTGAGCCAGTACACCTTGCCCCGATTGGAGAAGCACAGGACGGTATCGTGCGTGTGGGCGACGAAAAGCTTCTCGATGAAGTCCTCGTCCTTCACGGCGGTCGCCGCCCGGCCTCGGCCCCCGCGACGCTGGGTCTGATACTCCGTGACCGGCTGCGACTTCGCATAGCCCGCATGCGAGAGGGTGACGACCACGTCCTGCGGCTCGATCAGATCCTCGGTCGTCAGATCCAGATGATCGCGATTGATCTCGGTACGGCGCGCATCACCGTATGCCTCACGCATCTCGAGAAGCTCCGTCGCGCACCACGTCGGTGAGGCGCTGCGGGCGCGCGAGAATGTCCGTGAGATTGGCGATGGCGGCGAGCAGCTCCTTGTATTCCTCGATGATCTTGTCCTGCTCGAGTCCCGTCAGCCGCGTGCAGACGCATGTCGAGGATGGCCTGCGCCTGCACCTCGGAGAGGTGATAGCCGCCTCCGTCAGGCCCACCTCTCCGGCCACACTCTGCCGGCCGGGTCGCCACCGCTCCGGCCCGCTCCAGCAGCTCCGGCACGATGCCGGCTGGCCAGGGCGCGACTCATGAGTGCGATCTTCGCCTCGGCCGGGGAGGCGCGCGGCCTTGATCAGCGCGATCACCGCATCGATGTTGGCGAGCGCGACCGCGAGTCCTTCGAGCACGTGCGCGCGCTCGCGCGCACTGCGCCAGATCATGGATCGTGCGGCGCGTGACGACTTCGCGCCGATGACGGATGAACGCCTCGAGGATCTCCTTCAGCGACAGCAGCTTCGGCTGGCCGTCCTGCAGCGCCACCATGTTGATGCCGAACACCGTCTCCATCGGCGTCTGCGCATACAGATTGTTGAGCACGATCTCCGCCACCTCGCCGCGCTTGAGCTCGATGACGACGCGCATGCCGTCCTTGTCCGACTCATCACGCAGCTCGGAGATACCCTCGATCTCCTTTGCGCGCACCAGATCGGCGATGCGCTCGAGGAGCCTCGCCTTGTTCACCTGGTACGGCAGCTCCGTGACGATGATGGACCTGACGTCCCTTGCCGTCCAGCTCCTCGATGTGTGTGCGCGCCCGGATCGAGAGCCGGCCGCGACCGGTGCGATAGGCAGTCGCAATCTCCTGCGCGCCATTGATGATCCCGGCGGTGGGAAAATCCGGTCCCGGAATGTGCTGCATCAGCGCGGCGAGCGGCAGCGCGGGATCCTCGAGCAGCGCGACGCAGGCGTTGATGACCTCGGTGAGATTGTGTGGCGGGATGTTCGTGGCCATGCCCACTGCGATCCCGGCCTGGCCGTTGATGAGCAGGTTCGGCACACGTGCCGGCAGCACGGCCGGCTCCCTCTCCGACTCATCGTAGTTCGCAGTGAAGTCGACGGTTTCCTTGTCGATGTCGGCCAGCAGCTCGTGCGCGATGCGCGACATGCGCACTTCGGTGTAGCGCATCGCGGCCGGCATATCCCCATCCACCGAGCCGAAATTGCCCTGGCCATCGATGAGCAGATAGCGCATCGAAAAAGGCTGCGCCATGCGTACCATCGTGTCGTACACGGCCGTATCGCCGTGCGGGTGATACTTGCCGATCACATCGCCGACGACACGTGCGGATTTCTTGTAAGCCTTGTTGTAGTCGTTGCCGAGCTCACGCATCGCGTAGAGCACGCGCCGGTGCACCGGCTTCAAGCCATCGCGCACATCAGGCAGCGCGCGACCGACGATGACGCTCATCGCGTAGTCGAGATACGACTGGCGCATCTCGTCTTCGAGGTTGACGGACAGGATTTCGCGCGCGATTCCGGGCATGTTTCCGAGGGCTTGGAAGGCCTACATAAACCCGAAATTGTATCACATGACCCCTGCTCGCCGACGCGGCTCGCGCACTCGCGCGATATACTGCTGGGAGCTGGAAGGAGCGCGATGCAAAGCAGGCAGCCGGTCGATTTGCTGATAGAGGCCCGCTGGGTTCTGCCCATCGAACCGCCCACGGATGCGCTGTCTCAACATGCGGTCGCGATCGAAGCTGGACGCATCGTTGCCATCGGCCCGACGCCGACTTTGCGTGCGCGCTTCGAGGCGCGCGAGCACGTGGTGCGCGACGGGCACGTGTTGCTGCCGGGTCTGGTCAACGCATACGCGCGCACCGCAAGCGTACTCGAGCGCAATCAGGCCTCCTGCGAAAAGAGCGCGGATTTCGTTCGTGACGGTACGCTCCTTGCGCTCGGGCAGATGCTGCGCGCCGGCATCACCTGCTTCGGTGATGACAATGCCCATGCGCGCGAGGTGGCGCGCATCGCTGCGAGCTCGCGTGTCCGCGCAGTCATCGGCCTGCCGGTGGCGGAGTCCGCAAGCCGTCGCGGCGACGCTGCCACGGCCCATCTCGCGCAGGCCGAGCTCCTGTGGGATGAGTACCGCGCCAATCCCTTCGTCTGCCTGCAGTTCGCGCCCACAGGCTCGGAGCTGAGCGATGCCACCCTCACGCGGATACGCACGGTCGCCGATGAGCTCGATGCGCGGATCGTCATGCCGGTGCACGAGTCCGCCGATGCCGTGCGCGCCGGCCTTGCGTGTCACGGCAGCCGGCCGCTGCGGCGCCTGCACGACCTCGGCCTGCTTCGCCCGGGATTCACTGCACTGCACATGACGATGCTCGATGAGCACGACCTCGAACTGACGGCTCGCACGGGCGTTGCGGTCATCGCAGCGCCGCAGGCAAGTCTGCGCGCGCAAAGTGCGCTGGCACCGCTCGACGCACTGCTTGCGAGGGGCATTTCAATCGGCCTCGGCAGCGGCGTCGATGCGCGCGCCGGGGCGCTCGATATCCTTGCCGAAGCGCGCGCGGCGGCCTTGCATGCGAGGCTCGAGCCCGCCGTTGCGCTCAGGCTCGCGACCCTCGGTGGCGCGCGCGCCCTCGGACTCGGGGCATCCATCGGCTCGCTCGAGTGCGGCAAAGCGGCCGATATCATCGCCGTGGACGTGTCGGCGCTGTCGTCGCAGGCCCTCTCGACGCCCGCAGAGAGTTTGATCTTTGCTGCGACCCGCGAGCACGTCACGGATGTGTGGATCGGCGGACGCGCGGCGGTGTCACGCGGACGCCTGCTGGCCTTCGACGAGCGTGAGCTCGCCCTCATCGCGCAACGCTGGGACCGCGGAACTGAATCCGCGGGCGAGGCGCGGCCGCTTGCCTGCGCGCAGGACATGCCGTGAGCGCACAGGTTCCGGGCGCGCACGCCACCAACGCCGATGCGGCCGAGCTTGGCAAGTTCGACTCCCTCGCGCAGCGTTTCTGGGGCGCACGCGGTGAGTTTCGCCCGCTGCATCTGCTCAATCCCCTGCGCACGGATTTCGTCGTGCAGCGTGCCAACGTGAGCGGCGCGCGGATACTGGATGTCGGCTGCGGCGGAGGACTGCTTGCGGAATCATTGACGCGGGCCGGCGCCCTCGTCACCGCGATCGATCTGGCCCCGGCGATGATCGATGTCGCGCGCGCGCATGCCGCCGAGCAGGGACTCTCAATCGACTATCGCGTCGCCTCCGCCGAGTCGCTCATCGAGACGGACAGTCGGTTCGATGTCATCACCTGCATGGAGATGCTCGAGCACGTGCCCTCGCCCGCAGACATGCTGAGGTCCCTCGCCCAACTGCTGCGCCCGGGGGGCGAGCTTTTCATCTCGACGCTCAACCGCAATCTGAGATCGTTTCTGAGCGCGATCGTCGCGGCCGAGTACGTGCTCGGACTCATTCCTGCGGGGACCCACCAGTACGAGCGCCTGATTCGACCGGCGGAGCTTGCCCGCTGGGGCCGCGCCGCCGGCCTCGACCTGCGCGCCATCGCGGGTGTCCGCTTTGATCCTTTGACCGAGCAGGTCGCTCTGACCCGCAACCCCGCGGTCAACTATCTCGCGCATCTTTCTCGACCCACGGATGCCCTCGCGTGAGTGCTCAAGCGAGCATTCGCGGGGTGCTGTTTGATCTCGACGGTACCCTGCTCGATACCGCACCGGACATGGTCGACTCGCTCAATGCGCTGCGCGCCGAGGAGCAGCAGCCTCCGCTCCCATTCGAGGCGGTCCGCAATTTCGTGTCGCACGGCTCGAACGCTCTGGTGCGGCTCGGGTTCGAGGATGCGCAGCCCGAGCGCTTCGAGGTGCTGCGGGCCCGCTTTCTCGAGCTCTACCGCACACGGCTGACGCTGCGTACGCGGCCTTTCGAGGGCATTGCCGAATTGCTCGAGACGCTCGAGCGATGCGGGCTTCACTGGGGCATCGTCACCAACAAGCCCGGCTGGCTCACCGAGCCGTTGCTGAAGGACCTGGGCCTCTACACGCGCGCGGCCTCGGTGGTGAGTGGAGACACGCTGGCGCAGCGCAAACCTCATCCTGCACCGCTTCTGCATGCGGCGCGACAGCTCGGCGTCGAGCCCGGTGCATGCGTCTACGTGGGCGATGCCGAGCGCGATGTGCTCGCCGCGAAAGCGGCCGGCATGCGCGTGCTCGTGGCCTCGTTCGGTTACATTCGCGAAGAGGAGCGACCCGAGCTGTGGCCCGCCGATGCCTGGGTTGAGGCACCACTTGGAGTGCTCGACTGGCTCGAGAGCCGGGCGACGCTGCAAAGGCCGCTCGCGAGCACCCCGTGACCACACCACTCATGATCGCACTCGCCTGCCTCGCGCTCGCCCTGGGCGTGGCGCTCGGATTTCTGCTCGCGCAGCTGCGGGCGACGCGCCGCCTCGGTGAGCTCTCGGTGGAGCTCGGCCGGGCGCAGGTACAGCTTGCAACGCATGCCCGCGAGGAAGCCGAGCGGGCGAGCGCGGCAGGTGACCTCGAAGCACGGATGCGCAACGCTTTCGACTCGCTCGCCGCCGATTCGCTGCGCAACAACAGTGAGCTCTTCCTGCGCATGGCGCGCGAGACACTCGGGCGCGATCAAGTCGTCGCGCAAGGCGCACTCAAGGAGCGCGAGCTTGCGATCGCCCAGCTCGTCGAGCCGCTGCGCGTGGCGCTCGAGCGGACCGAGGCCCAGGTGCAGAGCCTCGAGCGCGACCGGCGTGACGCCTTCGCATCGCTGCGCACCCAGATCGAGACGCTGAACAGCGGACAGGCGCAGCTGCAGCGCGAGACCCGCAACCTCGTCACGGCACTGCGCCGGCCCGAAGTGCGCGGACGCTGGGGCGAGCTCACGTTGCGCCGGGTCGTCGAGCTCGCCGGCATGGCCGAGCATTGCGACTTCACCGAGCAGCTGCACCTTTTTCTCGGAGGCCGGCACGCTGCGACCCGATCTCGTGGTGCACATGCCCGATGCGCGTGACCTCGTGGTCGATGCGAAGACACCGCTCGATGCCTATCTCGAAGCGCTCGATGCGGCGACCGAGGAGGGACGGCAGCTGGCGCTGCGGCGGCATGCGCAACAAGTCGAGGGGCGTGTGCGCGAGCTCGCATCCAAGAACTACTGGGCGCAGTTCGAGCGCAGTCCGGAGTTCGCGGTGCTGTTCCTGCCCGGCGATCAGTTCCTGAGTGCGGCGCTGAGCGAGCGGCCAGAGCTGCTCGACAATGCGCTCAAGCAAGGCGTGATCATCGCGACCCCGTCCACGCTCATGGCGCTGCTCAAGGCGGTCGCATACGGCTGGCGGCAGACGCAGGTCGCCGAAAACGCGGCGCTCATTCGCGAGCTCGGCCAGGATCTGTACAAGCGTCTCGGTACGTTCTGCTCACATCTTGGTCGGGTCGGGCAGCGGCTGGGGGCTGCCGTGGAAGCCTACAACGCAACGGTCGGCTCACTCGAGCGGCAGGTGCTGCCGCAGGCGCGGCGCTTCCCGGAGCTCGGCGTGACGGCGGATGCGCCGCTCCCCACACTCGAGCCGATCGAAGAACTGGTTCGCCCGACTCTGCCGCCCCGCGCACCTGACGCACCGGATGCCCGCGAGCCCTGAGCGCGAGAGCGAGAGCGGGCCGCGGCCCGACGATCGGGGCTCACCGCGATACTTCGCGTGCCTGTACGCACCGGCCGCGCAACGCGCGCTGCTTACGGCGCTGTTCGCGCTCGAGGAGCAGATCGCAGCCGCGACCCGGCAGGGACTCGACCACACCGTCGCGCACGTTCGTTTGCAATGGTGGTACGAGGAAAGCTTGCGCGCTGCCCAGGGCGCTGCCTTGCATCCCCTTGCCCGCGCCGCGCACGCGCAGCTCGCCGCGTGCGGTGTGTCCGGCCTGGATCTATCAGGTCTCATCGAAGTGACCCGCTGGGATCTGGCCGGCGCACCATTTCCGACTCGCAGCGAGCTCGATGCCTACTGCACGCACTGGGCCTGCGCCATCACCGTGCCCGTGGCGCGCTGCGCCCTGCCCGGCGAGCCAGCCCTCGCGCTCGCCTTCGGCAAGCGCCTCGGTGCGGCGCTATGCGAGCTCGAGCTCATCGAGAGTCTCACGCTCGAGGCACAGGACCGTGAGCAACACAGTAGACTGCGCGCTGAGCTCGCCGCTTGCGTGGCGCTGCTCAGCGCCCAGCACCAGGCCCCATTGCGTGGGCTTCTGGTGTGGGCCGTGCTCGCGCGGCGCCGCTCTGTCCGAGCGAGCCGCCTCGCGGACGCATGGCAGGCATGGCGTGCGGCGCGCCGGGCCGAAAGAGGTCGATTGGTTTTGCAGCCGGAGTGCTCTTGTTGAATACGCCGTTCGATCCGCGCCGCGTGTCCCTGCAACCCTCGGAGCTCTCGGATCGCGTCATCCTCGTGACGGGGGCGAGTGATGGAATCGGGCGCGCGGTCGCGATCGATTGCGCACGCCACGGCGCGAACGTCGTGCTCGCTGGACGCAGCGAGCGCAAGCTCGAGGCGGTCCGCGCGCAGATCGAGGCACTCGGATCTGGCACGGCGGTGATTGCGAAGCTTGATCTCGAGAAATCCCTCGCGCCCGACTATCAGGCCATCGCGCAGAGCGTGCTCGAGCGTTTTGGCCGTCTCGATGGCCTGCTGCACAATGCGGCCATCCTCGGGCCGCTCTCACCGATCGAGCACTATGAGGTGCCGACGTGGTGCCGGGTCCTGCACGTGAATCTGACCGCGGCTTTCGCGCTCACGCACGTGTTGCTGCCGGCTCTGAAGCTTTCCTCTGACGCTTCGGTCCTTTTCACCTCGAGCAGCGTCGGGCGCCGCGGTCGCGCCTACTGGGGTGCCTACGCCGTCTCCAAATTCGGCATCGAGGGCTTGACCCAAGTGCTCGCCGCCGAGCTCGAGAACATCACGAGCATCCGCGTGAATGCGCTCAACCCCGGCAAGGCGCGCACACGCATGCGACGCCAGGCCTATCCGGCCGAGTCTGTCGAGGAGTTGCCTTTGCCTGAGACCCTGACGGGTCCGTATCTCGCGTTGCTTGGACCTGCGAGCCGCGGCGTCACCGGCGGCAGCTTCGATGCTCAATGAGGCTCGAATGCATCGTTCGCCGCGTTGAGCAGCCCCGCCAGCTCCCCAGGTCCGAGCCGCCGGAACTGTCCGCGCGCGAGCGCGCGATGCAGCGTGATGGGTCCGAGCCGCGTGCGCAGTACGCGACTGACGCGCGCCCCCTGGCGCTCGAAAAGCTGGCGCACATCTTTGCCACTGGCGCCGCGTGCGCTGAGCGTATACCAGCGATTTACGCCCTCGCCGCCTGCCGCCTCGCACGACACGATCGTGAGCGGCTCGCCTTGATCGAGCACCCCCGCCTGCAGGCTCTCGAGGTGCTCCGCGGTGAGCTCGCCGAGCACTCGCACACTGAAGTCGGCCGTGAGAAGTCGCACCGCACGCTGCAGCCTCGCGGCCAACGTGCCGTCCGATGTGACGAGCTCGAGACCGCCATCGATGCGTGGCATGGGGCTCACAGCGATGAAACGGCGGCCTGCGGTGCGCGGCAACCGGGCAATCAACGGATCCCGCAGGGACTCATCGGGCCGTGCCAGTGCTTCTCCGGGGGAGCGATGGCAGATGAAAACCTGCTCGGGCGGCGGCGCGCGCTGGCGGATGAGCCGCCCATCGAGGCGCACCTGATCGTCGCTCTGCACGCGCATGCCGAGACTCGCGACGCTGCCGTTGACGCTCAAGCGTCCGGCCCGAATCCACGCTTCAACCTCGCGGCGCGAGCCGAGCCCAAGCTGAGCGAGCGCCTTCTGCAGTCGCGGGCTCGATTCCTCAGGCGGAGTCCCCGACGCGCGCGGTGAGTCCGCGCGCGCGTCAGTCCTCCGACGTGAGCCGCGCGGCGACGAGGCCCGAGGCCCCGCGGATGCCTTCTTGCGCCTCATCATCCTCGCCCGCCTCGTCATCTCCCGCATCGGCTGGCGATGCGATTTCCGTCGTCAGCAGCGCCTCGGCATCGTCTTCGGAGGTAATCGACGCCGCTGCCGCCGTGCCCGGCCCCGGCGCTGCGGCCGGCGCAGCCGTGAGATCCAGCTGCACGTTGAGATCGGCCATGGCTTTGAGCTCGGCGAGTGGCGGCAACTCATCCAGGCTCTTCAGGCCAAAGTAATCGAGGAATTCCCGCGTCGTGCCCAGAAGCTCCGGCCGACCCGGCACATCGCGCTGACCGACGACGCGGATCCAACCGCGCTCGAGCAGCGTCTTGACGATGTTGGGATTGACGGCAACGCCGCGCACCGCCTCGATCTCGCCGCGCGTGATCGGCTGACGATAAGCGATCAGCGCAAGCGTCTCGAGCAGCGCGCGCGAGTAGCGCGGCGGCCGCTCCGGCCACAGCCGCGAGACCTCAGCCGCCAGCTCGCGCCGAACCTGCACGCGAAATCCGGTGGCCGTCTCCTTGAGCTCGACGCCGCGGCCCGCGTACTCCGCTGCGAGCGCGCTCAGCTGTGCGCGGATGTCCTCGCGCGTGGGTCGCATCGACTCATCGAACAGCTCGGCGAGATCGTCCACGGCGAGCGGACGCCCGGCAGCCAGCAGCGCCGCCTCGATGACATTCTTAAGGTGTAATTCGTTCATGTATCGACGACCCCGTCAGCCGAGACGAGCCGCAAGCCCCGATTCGGCGCCGCACCGCGCACGTGCAGGGGCGCGAACGGTTCGGCCTGCACGATCTCGATCAGCCCTTCCCGCACGAGCTCCAGGATGGCGACGAACGTGACAGTGACTCCCATCCGGCCCTCCTCGGCTCGAAAGAGCCGCACGAATTCTACAAAACTCGCCCGCTCGAGGCTCGACATGATGTCCGACATGCGCTCCCGCACCGACAGGCGCTCGCGCTGCACGTGATGGTGCGCGAACAGCTCGGCGCGTACCACGACCTCCTTGAAGGCGACCAGCATCTCCTGCAGCGTCACCTGCGGCATGAGACGCACGACCTTTCGGTCCTTGAGCTCCGCGCTCGCCTTCCAGACATCGCGCTCCAGGCGCGGCAGGCTGTCGAGACTCTCGGCCGCCTGTTTGAAGCGCTCGTACTCCTGCAGCCGCCGCACCAGCTCAGCGCGCGGGTCTTCCTCCCCGCTGCTCTCCAGTGCGTGTGCGCGCGGCAGCAGCATGCGCGACTTGATCTCCGCAAGCGTCGCGGCCATCACCAGATACTCTCCGGCGAGCTCGAGCTGCAGCTCCTGCATCAGCTCGATGTACTGCATGTACTGGCGCGTGATCTCCGCGAGCGGGATGTTGAGCACGTCCACTTCTGGCGGCGGATCAGATACAGCAGCAGATCGAGCGGGCCTTCGAAGGCCTCGAGGAAGACCTCGAGCGCCTGCGGCGGAATGTACAGATCGCGCGGCAGCTGGGTCATCGGCTCGCCGTTGACCATGGCGAACGGCATCTCCACCTGCTCGGGAGGGACGCTGGGTGCTGGAGGCTCAGGAGTGTTCGAGACCACGAGCTTCATGGTGATCTTGACTCAATCGGAGCGCAGGTGCATGGCGCGGCGGACCTCATCGAGCGTCTGGCGCGCAGCCTCGCGCGCCTTCTCGCCGCCTTCGGCGACGATGCTGCGTACCAGCTCGGGATTGTCCTCGAATTCCTGCGCCCGCTTGCGCATGCCCGTGACCTCCTCGACGATCCTCTCGATCACCGGCTTCTTGCAGTCGAGGCAGCCGATGCCGGCGTGCGGCAGCCTTCGTTCGCCCATTGCCGCGTCGGCTCATCCGAATAGATCTTGTGCAGATCCCACACCGGGACATTTCTCCGGGTCGCCGGGATCGGTGCGGCGCACGCGCGCCGGGTCGGTCTGCATGGTGCGCAGCTTCTGCGCGACGACATCCGGATCCTCGCGCAGCCCGATGGTATTGCCATAGGACTTGGACATCTTGCGGCCGTCGAGGCCCGGCACGCGCGGTGTGGCGGTCAGCAGCACCTGCGGCTCGGGCAGGATGCTGACGGAGGAGCCCTCCAGATAGCCGAGCAGGCGCTCGCGATCGGCGACCGTGATGCGGGCATTGCTCTCCACCAGCGCCCGCGCGCGCTCGAGCGCCGTCGGTATCACCGGCCTCCTGAAACTTGCGCCGCAGCTGCCGATAGAGCGTGATGTTGCGCCCGCCGAGCTCTTGATGGCGCGCTCGGCCTTCTGCTCGAAATCCGGCTCGCGACCGTACAGATGATTGAAGCGGCGCGCGATCTCGCGCGTGATCTCCACGTGCGCGACCTGATCCTCTCCGACCGGCACGAATGCCGCGCGGTAGAGCAGAATGTCGGCGCTCTGCAGCAGCGGATAGCCGAGGAAGCCGTAGGTCGCCAGATCCTTGTCCTTGAGCAGCTTCCTGCTGATCCTTGTACGTCGGCACGCGCTCGAGCCAGCCGAGCGGCGTGATCATCGACAGCAGCAGATGCAGCTCGGCGTGCTCCGGCACGTGCGACTGCACGAACAGCGTGGCGACGCCGGGATTCAGCCCGGCGGCCAGCCAGTCGATGAGGACCTCGTGCACGTGCTGCGGCAGGCGCGCGGTGTCCTCGTAGCCGGTGGTCAGCGCGTGCCAGTCGGCGACGAAGAAATAGCACTCGTACTGATACTGCAGCTCGACCCAGTTGCGCAGCGCGCCGTGATAGTTGCCCAGATGCAGCGGCGCCGGTGGGGCGCATGCCGGACAGCACGCGCCGCCTCTGCGGATTGGCGCTCATTGCATGGAGACCCGCGGCGCCGCGCTGCGCGCCCCAATGTGGACAATGCTCGGATTATACAGGAAACTCGCGCAGCAGCGCGCCGATATCGCCGGCTTGCCCGTGCCGCACGACCACATCGGCGGCGATCACCGCCAGATCGATCACCGTCGTCGGCTCGATGCCGCAGTGGCCGCCATCGAGCACCGCATCGATCTCGTGCTCCAGGCGCGCGCGGATCTGCGCGCCGTCGGTCAGCGGCAGCTCATCGCCGGGCAGCATGCAGCGTCGAGCTCATCAGCGGCTCGCCGAGCTCGGTGAGCAGCATGCTGCGGCACGGGGTGATCGGGCACGCGGATGCCGATGGTGCGGCGCTTGCGTGCTGCAGCCGGCGCGGCGTCTCGCGCGTCGCCGGCAGCAGAAACGTGAACGGCCCCGGCGTGCAGGCCTTCAGCAACCGAAACTGCAGGGTGTCGATGCGCGCGTAGCGCGCCGCTCTCGCCCAGATCGCGGCATACCAGGTGAAATGATGATGACGGTCGGCCCCGCGAATGCGTCGCACCCGCTCGAGCGCATGCCTTGTCGCCGATGTGACAGCCGAGCGCATAGCAGGAGTCGGTCGGATAGGCGATGACCCCGCCGCTCGCGCACGATCTCGGCCGCGCGGCGGATCAGCCGCAGCTGCGGATTCTGGGGGTGCAGCTCGAATACTGGCTCATGGGTCTAGCGTACACGGCGGCATTTCAGCTATCATATGCGGCCTTTTCATCGCATCCGGAAATAAGTTCGAATGCAAGCCCTGCTCGAGCTTGTGCCGCTGGCGGCGTTTCTGGTCGCCTACTACACCGCACGGCATCTACGTGGCCACCGCGGCGCTGATGGTCGCGATGCTGGTGCTGCTGCGTCGTGGATCTGGCTGCGCAGCGGCGCATCCCACCGATGCACCGCTGTCAGTGCCGCGCTGGTGCTCGCGCTCGGCGCGGCGACGCTGATCCTGCACGATCAGCGTTTCCTTCAAGTGGAAGCCCACGATGTTCTTCTGGCTGTGGCGCTCGCATTCCTCGTCAGTGTCTGGATCGGCGAGCGCACCGCTCGCGCAGCGTCTGCTGGGCACGGCCTGGGCGCAGCGAGGCTGCGTGCCGCAGCGCGACGTGGCGTCGGCTCAACTGGCTCTGGGTCGCTGTTCTATGCGCTGCTCGGCGGTCGTCAACCTGCTGGTGGCCTTCAATGCCAGCGAGCGCACCTGGGTCAACTTCAAGGTGTTTGGTCTCACCGCGCGCTCACGGTCGTGTTCGCGGCCGCTGCAGCTCGGCGTGGCTGTCGCGGCCCGAGACCAGCGCGTCCTCGCTGCGACCTGAGCACGCCCATGACCCCGGCCACCCCCATGCGAGCGAGGATCGGGCGGCAGTATCCGCAGGCGGCTCGAGCGCAGCTGGCAGCGCTGCAGCCCCTGCAGCTCGAGGTCCGCGACGACAGCGCCGCGCATGCCGGCCACGCCGGTGCGCGCGAAGGGGGCACTTCCCGCGTGCGGATCGTGTCCGAGCAGTTTCGCGGGCGCTACACGCCTGCAACGGCATCGGCTGCGTCTATGAGGCGTTGGCGCGAGCTGCTGGGCACGCGAGATCCATGCGCTGGCGCATGAAGGCGCAGACACCCAGAAGGAATAAGCTCATAAATATCTTGTAACTTATCTGAGAAAACTACATGAAAACTTGTCACGATCTGGCCCTGTCTCGCTGAGTCTTGCTGCGCGCTGGCGGCCTGCCAGCCCAAGCTCACGTCCACGGCGCCTCCGAGCCGCGACCGGGGAGACAGCCGGTCGCGACCGTCAACGGCACGCCGATCAGCCGCGACCATGTTCGACTATCTACGTCAAGGGCATTACGCGCCGGCAAGACCCGACCGAGCTGACGCCGGAGCAGACGCGAGCAGGCGCTCGACAACCTGGTGCGCGGCGAGCTCGTCGCGCAGCAGGCGGAGAAGCACGGGCTGGACAAGGACAGCGAGACCGCCGCTGCTCGAGCTGTCGCGCCTGAAGCTTCTGCAGCAGGCCGGCGCCGAGCACTACCTGCAAGGACAAGAAGCCGACCGACGCGGAGCTGCAGGCCGAATACGACACCCAGGTCGCGCGCTGCCGCAAGACGCAAGTACCACGTCGCGCACATCCTGGTCGCAACGCAGGATGCGGCCCAGAAGATCATCGACGCAGCTCAAGAAGGGCGCGAAGTTCGACGATCTGGCCAAGAAGGATTCGATGCGACCCGCTCGAAGGAACAAGGCGGCGATCTCGGCTGGTTCTCGCCGACCAACATGGTCAAGCCGCTTCGCCGATGCCGTGGTGGCGCTGAAGAAGGGCGAGTACACGCATACACCGGTGCAGACGCAGTACGGCTGGCACGTGATCCAGCTCGATGGACACGCGCACCGCTGGCACCGCCGTCGTCGATCAGGTCAAGGACCAGCGTCGCACAGATCGTGCGAGAGCAAGAAGTTCCGCGCCTATCAGGATGATCTGCTGAAGAGCGCCAAGGTCGAGAAGACCAGACATAGACCAAGCGGCATTTCAGGCGACGGCGGCCCAGCGGCAGTGCTGCCGACGAGAGCTACTGCGTGTTCCGCCCAGCAGTCGAGGAATCCGCTCATCGAGCACCTCGACGCCGAGCTCCTGGGCTTTGCGCGAGCTTCGAGCCGGCTCGGCGCCGCGCGACCAGGTAGTGGTCCTCTTCGATACGGAGCCGCGACCTTGGCGCCCGAGCGCGCGCAGCTGCTCGGCGGCCTCCTCGCGGGTCATGCGCCGCGAGCGTCCCGGTCAGCACCACAGGTCTGGCCGGCGAGTGGCCTGCGCTGCGCGCCGCGGCGCGGCGCCATCGGCGGCCAGTGCACGCCGAGCTTGCGCAGGCGCTCGAGCGCCGCGCGATGACGCGGTCGAGCGAAGAATGCCGCGACACTCGCGGCGACCACCGGACCGACGTCCGGGCACCTCCTGGATCTGCTCGGCGCGTCGCCGCTCGCAGCGCCTCGAGGGTGCCGAAGTGCTCGGCGAGCGCCTGCGCGGTCGCCTCGCCGACGTCGCGGATGCCGAGCGCGAACAGAAAGCGCGGCAGCGTCGTGTCGCTTGCTGCGCTCGATCGCGGCGTGCAGGTTGGCGCGCCGACTTCTCGCCCATGCGCTCCAGCTCCGCGAGCTGCCTCGACTCGAGCTGCATACAGGTCGCGCGGGTGCTTGCACCAGCTCGTTGCTCGACCAGCTGCTCGACGAGCTTGTCACCGAGGCCCTCGATATCCATCGCGCGGCGGCTCGCGAAATGCCGCAGCGCCTCCTGGCGCTGCGCCGGGCAGGTGAAGCCGCCGCGTGCAGCGCGCGGCGGCCTCGCCTTCGACGCGCACCACCGGCGAGCCGCAGACCGGGCAGTCGCTCGGGCAGCTTGACCGCGCGCCGCGGTGCCGCGCGGGCCGGCGCTCGATGACCACCCGCACGACCTCCGGAATGACATCGCCCGGCGCGCCGCACCACGACGGTGTCGCCGACGCGCACGTCCTTGCGCTCGACCTCATCCATGTTGTGCAGCGTCGCGTTGCTGACGGTGACGCCGCCGACGAACACCGGCTCGAGGCGCGCGACCGGGGTCAGCGCGCCGGTGCGGCCGACCTGAAACTCGATCGTCGCGCACCGCCGTAGCGCCTCCTCGCGCCGGAAACTTGTGCGCGAGCGCCCAGCGCGGCGCGCGCGACACGAAGCCCAGGCGCTCCTGGTCGGCGCGCGAGTCGACCTTGTAGACCACGCCGTCGATCTGATACGGCAGCGCGCTGCGGCGCGCGCCGATCGCGCGAAAGTACTCCAGGCAGCCCGCAACGCCGCGACCGCGCGCGCCTCCGGACAGGTCGGCAAGCCCCACTCGCCAGCTGCCTCGAGCAGCCCCGACTGTGTTCGCTGGCATCGCGCCGCCCTCGACCAGTGCCGACGGCGTAGAAGAATGCATCCAGCGGGCGCGTCGCGGTGATGCGCGGATCGAGCTGGCGCAGGCTCCCGGCGGCGGCGTTGCGCGGATTGACGAACACCTTCTCGCCGCGCTCGCTGCGCCGCGCGTTCATCCGCTCGAAGCCCGCGACCGGCATGAACACCTCGCCGCGCACCTCGATGAGCTTCGGGCGGCGCGCCGCGCAGCGACCAGCGGCACGGCGCGGATCGTGCGGACATTGGCGGTCACGTCCTCGCCCTTGCGCCATCGCCGCGGGTGGCTGCGCGATGCAGCTGCCCGCGCGATAGATCAGCGATACCGCCAGGCCATCGAGCTTCGGCTCGGCGACGTAGTTGATGATCACCCTCCGCGCCAAGCCGCTCGTGGATGCGCCGGTCGAAGCCGCTGCACGTCCTCCTCGCTGAAGGCGTTGTCGAGCGAGAGCATGGGAACGGCATGCGTGACGCACGCCGAAGGCGGCGACCGGCTCGCCGCTCACGCGCTGCGTCGGGGAGTCGGGCGTGATGAGCTCCGGATGCTCGCCCTCGAGCGCCTTGAGCTCGCTCATCAGCCTGTCGTACTCGGCGTCCGGCACCTCGGGTCATCGAGCACGTAGTAGCGGTAGTCGTGTTGGCCGATCTGTCGCGCAGCTCGGCGATGCGCGCCGCGGCGTCGCGTCTCATGGAGGTTCGGCGCTGAGCGACGTCACGAATCGAGGCGGCACGCACGGGCGTCAGCGGATCGCCACGCTCATCCTGCAGCGCGCCGCTGCAGGCGCTCGTTGAGGTCTGCGCGCGGCGCCGAGCAATTCGTCGAACGCCTGATCCGCGGCGAGCGGGCCGGGCAGTACCGTGAACAGATTGAGTCCGCCGAAGCGTTGCAGGTCGATGGAATCCTGATCGAACGTCCCGGGCTTGTTGAGTCCGGCGACGCTCATGCAGCGCGCGTCCATCCGGCGCCGGCGCGGTGAAAAATCGAGAACTTGCCGAGCACGAAGCCTTCGGCGGCGAGCGCCTGGCGCACGGCGTGGCCGGAAAGCGGTCCATGTGCGCAATGATGCGAATGGCGACGATGCGACGCGAGGGCTCATCCGGCCACTCGACGATGGGATCGGCTGTCATCTCCGTTGGCGGAGGAACGGGCTCGCTCTCGGGCTCGGCATCGGCATACGCATCGGCACCGGCATCGGCACTCACCGACTCGGCCTCGGCGGGCTCGGTGGGCACGATCGCCTCGGCATCCTCCTCGAGGACGACCGGCACCGGCTCGAGCGCCTGCCCGTCCAGGCGCAGCCCGATCATCGAATCATCGGCGATCTCCACGATGGGTAGCGCGCGTGCCACCTCGGGCACGCCGATCTCGGGCAGGCCGAGCGCGGGCTCGCGCCGATCCTCAGGCGCCAGCGGCTCCGGCGGTGAATGCGCGTGCACCCCCGGCTCGTTGAGGTGCTCCCGATGCGCCGCCTGCCGCGGACGCCGCAGCTCCCACCACGCGAGGGCGGCGAGAAAGCCGACTCCCAGTACCAGAAGCGTCCAACGCAACTCCGGCATGACGTGCGCCTCACACTGCTGCGAGCCGCATGGCCTCGTCGACATCGACAGCGACCAGGCGCGAAACGCCCGGCTCGGTCATCGTGACCCCGATGAGCTGCGAGGCCAGCTCCATCGTCGCCTTGTTGTGCGTGATGAAAATGAACTGCACGCGCGCTGACATCTCGCGCACGATGTCGCAGAAGCGGCCGACGTTGTGCTCATCGAGCGGCGCATCCACCTCATCGAGCAGACAGAACGGCGCGGGATTAAGGTCGAAGATCGAGAACACGAGCGCCACCGCAGTGAGCGCCTTCTCGCCTCCCGAGAGCAGATGGATCGTGCTGTTGCGCTTGCCGGGCGGCCGGGCCATGACGGCAACGCCGGCGGAGAGCACGTCCTCGCCGACCAGCTCCAGATAGGCGTGGCCTCCGCCGAACAGGCGCGGAAATTTCTCCTTGAGACCGGCGTTGATGCGCTCGAAGGTTTCCTCGAACCGTGTGCGCGTCTCGCGATCGATCTTGCGCATCGCCTCATCGAGCGTCGAGAGTGCATCGGTGAGATCGGCGAACTGGCGGTCGAGATATTCCTTGCGCTCGGTCTGCTCCTTGAGCTCATCGATCGCGGCAAGATTGACCTGGCCGAGCTTCTCGAGATCGGCGCGCAGCTCGCCCAGCGTCTGCTCCCACTGCGGGACGTTCGCCTCCGCGGCGAGGCCCTGCTGAATCTGCGCAAGCTCGAACTGCGTCGCCGCGAACTGCTCGGCGATCGCCTCGCGCCGCACGCGCGTCTCCTGCGCGGCAAGCCGCGCCTGCTCCATGGCCTCACGCGCGAGCTGTACACGCTGTTCGGCGCCCTGGCGCTGCTCATCGAGGCTGCGCAGCTGCGCGTCGGCCTGCTCGAGCGCCCGGCGCGCCGCGGCAAGCTCGGCCTCCACTTCGAGCCGGCGCGCGAGCATGTCGTTGAGACGGCTCTCGAGCTCGAGGATCGGCGCATCGCCTCCTGCGAGCTCGCGCTCGAGTTCCTCGCAGCGTCGCAGCAGCTGTGTGCGCTGCTCGACCATGCGACTGAGACCCACCGCGATCGAGCTTTCGCTCGAGCGTCGCGACTCCATACGAATGAGAAGATCGCGCGCGGCAAGCTGTGCGGCCTGCGCCCGGGCGCGCTCGCTCGCGACGCACTCACGCCGCTCGTCGCGTTCGCCTTCGAGCTCGGGCCGACGCGAGTCGAGATCTGCGAGGAGTGCGAGTCCGCGCCCGAGCTCCAGGCGTGCACGAGCGAGCGCATCCTGCGTCGAGTCGCGCTCGCGCGCTGCCTCGGCGGATTCTTCGTCGAGTCGCTCGCGCCGCAACGCCGACTCCTGCGAGCGCGCGCGCGAGGCCTCGAGCTGCCCCAGAAGATCGGAGTGCTCGCGGTGACCGCCTTGAATGCGCGCCTGCAGGCCATCGCGCTCGGACTCCGCTTTCGCAAGCGCCTGACGCACGGCATTGAGCCGGCTCTCCATCTCACGCGCCCGCAGCTCGCGTACTTCGAAGTCACCGCGCAAAGCCTTGAGCCGGAATTCGCGCTCGATGACGCCGGCATGCTGATCGTGACCGCGGCTCACGCGCACCCAGTGTGGACCGACCCATTCACCGGTGCGTGTGACGATCGATTCTGCGGCACGCAGCGATCCACGCAGAGCCAGGGCATCCGCCAGCGACTCGACCGCGAAAATGCCCGCGAGCCGGGCATGGGCTGCGGTCGGCGCACTCAGAAGCTTGCTCGCGAGTGCGGGCAACTCGCTCAGATGCTCCCCGCCGCCGCTCTCGCGTGCGGACGCCCCTGCGGCACCGCCGTGCCGCTCGAGCAGGGTGAGTCGCCCGGATGCGAACTCATCGAGTGTGCGCGCGAGCTCATCGAGCGCATCGACGCACACGGCATCCAGGTAATCCCCGAGCGCGGTCTCCACTGCGCGCTCCCAGCCGGTGGCGACCCCGAGGGTCTCGGCGAGGCGCGGGCACTCGGCAAGCCCCGAGCCTTTGAGCCATTCCCCGGCGCGACCTGCGTTGTGGCTGAGCGCTGCCTTCTGCAGTGCCTCGAGCGATAGCAGCTCGGCGCGGGCGCGCTCCCGCTCAGAGCGCTCACTCTCCAGGCGCGCCTCCGCGTTGAGTTGCTCCGCGCGCAAGCTCTGCACACGCGCGAGCGCGCCATCGAGCGCGTGCGCCAGGCGTTCGCCCTCGGCGCGTGCCTCGGCCTCGCGCCCGGCGAGCACCGTGAGCTGCCCGCTCGCCTGCTGCGCCGCGAGCTGCTCACACTCGATCGCCAGACGATCCGACCGTGCCGTGAGCCGATAGAGCTGGCTCTCGAGCTGCTCGATGCGAGCCCGCTCGACTTCGGTGGTCTGATTGGCTGCGCCGAGCGCGCCATTGAATTCCTCCCAGCGCCGTTGCCAGCTCGCGAGCTCCTGCTCGGCAGCCTCGAGCGTCGCGGCCGCATGATGCTCCGTGCGCTGAACCACCTCGACCTCGGGAGCGAGCCGCTCGATGTCGGCCCGCAGACTCGTGAGCTCGCGCTCATCACGCTCGATGTGTGCGGCCAGATCACCCTGGGTCGCACGGGCCTGCTCGAGATCGTTCCTCTGGCGCTCGCGCAGCTCACGCGCATGCTGGATCGTCTGTTCGGTGCGGCTGATCTGTGCACCGACCTCGTAATAACGAGCCTGCACCACGGAGACCTGCTCGCTGCGCTCGGCCTGAAAGGCACGCTGCTTCTCGAGTGCCGCCTCCGCGGCGCGCTGATCGGCCAGTGCGGCCTGCATCGTCAGCTCGCGCTGCCGCATCGCGCTGTCGTGCACCTCGGAGCCGCTGTCGAGCTCGCGCAGCCGCAATGCCAGAAGCTCGGCGTGCGCGCGCCGCTCCTGCTCCTTGAGCGCCTGATAACGGCGCGCCGTCGCGGCCTGGCGCTGCAGATGGCGAATCTGCTTTTCGACCTCGTCGCGCACATCCTGCAGCCGCTCGAGGTTCTCACGCGTCTCGGCGACCCGCGCTTCGGTCTCCCGGCGCCGTTCCTTGTAGCGCGAGATACCGGCCGCCTCCTCGACGAACATGCGCATGTCTTCGGGTTTTGCGTCGATGACGCGCGAGATCATTCCCTGCTCGATGATCGCGTAGCTGCGAGAGCCGAGGCCGGTGCCCAGAAACAGCTGGGTAATATCCTTGCGGCGGCAGCGGGCCCCGTTCATGAAGTAGCTCGAGGTGCCGTCACGCGCGACGATGCGCTTCAACGCCACCTCGTTGTAGCCCGCGTACGCGCCACCGATCTTGCCGTCGCTGTTGTCGAACATCAGCTCGACCGATGCCGCGCCGACCGGCTTGCGCGCGACCGAGCCGTTGAACACCACATCGGCCATCGAGTCCCCGCGCAGATGGCGTGCGGACAGCTCACCCATGACCCAGCGCACGGCGTCGATGATGTTCGACTTGCCGCAGCCGTTGGGGCCGACGACACCTGTGAGATTCCCGGGAAAGTTCGACCGCGGTCGGATCGACGAAGGACTTGAATCCAGCAAGCTTGATCTTGGTCAGCCGCATCGTGAAATGGCCACCCCGACAGAAGCAGGCCGCATGATAAAGTAAACGCGCACAGTATGCCTTCGCGACCGCTCAAGCAGCTCGAGACATTTGCCAATCCGCAGATCGAGCGCGACTACACGATCCGGATGACCCTGCCGGAGTTCACCTGCCTGTGTCCGCGCACGGGACAGCCGGACTTTGCGATCCTCGATTTGGAGTACGTGCCCGACCGGCTGTGTATCGAGCTCAAGTCCCTGAAGCTTTACATCTGGAGCTTCCGTGACGTGGGCGCCTTTCATGAGGCGGTCACGAACGAGATCGCCCGGGACCTCATTTCCGCGCTGTCGCCGCGCTTCCTGCGTCTGACTGCCCGCTTCAATGTGCGAGGCGGAATCCACACCAGCGTTGTCGTGGAACACAGACAAGAGGGCTGGCAGGCACCCGCTCCCGTCAGTCTTTCCTGAGGGCCGCAAGGCCTGCCCCGCTGCCCTGTACAGGCGCGGGAGCGCCGGTATAATCGCGCGTCCTTTGAGGGCCATCCTTTTGAGGAGCGACTGATGCCGGCGAAAAAGACCGCGCCGAAGCCTGCTCGAGGCAAGAAGGCCGCGAGCCGCCCGGTGGCACGCAAGGCGGCGGCACGCAAGCCAGTGGAGCGTCCCAAGACGGCGGCTCATGTGGCGCACACGCGCAGCAAGACGCCGGCCCCCGCGGCCACCACGCGCAAGCCCGCAGCAGCGGTCGCGAAGGCCCCGCATGCGAGCACTGAGCCAACGGAACTGATGCGAAAAGCGACCGAGACTGCACCGGCCTCAACCAGCGAGCCCGTCAAGCCGGCCACATCGGCGATGCCGGCGGCGGGGCGCAAGCCAGCGCCCGTTGCACACCCCGCGGACGCGGAGGAATCCGAAGGCGCCGAGCCCGGCAGTTTGCTCGCTGGGCCGCGCAACGTTCAGCCCTACATCGTCAAGCGCGGTGAGCAGTACATGAGCAAGGAGCAGTCGGAGCACTTCCGGCAGATCCTGCTCAGCTGGAAGCGCGACCTGATGGTCGAAGTCGATCGCACCGTCACGCACATGAAAGACGAGGCGGCGAACTTCCCCGATCCCAATGACCGTGCCACGCAGGAAGAGGAGTTCAGCCTCGAGCTGCGAACTCGCGACCGCGAGCGCAAGCTCATCCGCAAGATCGACGAGGCCATCAAGCGCATCGAGGACGGCACCTACGGTTACTGTCTCGAGACCGGTGAGGAGATCGGCATCAAGCGTCTCGAGGCGCGCCCTGTGGCGACGCTGAGCATCGAGGCTCAGGAGCGCCGTGAACGGCGCGAGCGGCAGTACGGCGACCGCGACGACCGCTACCGCTAGTCCCCGCGGCTACGTCGGCCGCTTCGCTCCCTCCCCGACCGGCTCCCTGCACTGGGGCTCACTGGTCGCAGCGCTCGGAAGCTTCCTGGAAGCCCGCGTCCGCGATGGCCGCTGGCTCGTGCGCATGGAGGATCTCGACACGCCGCGCGTGCGGCCGGGAAGCGCCGCTCAGATCCTGGGCGTGCTCGAATCCCTGGGTCTCAGCTGGAATGGGCCGGTCGAATATCAAAGCCGGCGCATCGAGCTGTATGCGCAGGCGCTCGCCAGGCTTCGCGAATCGGGCGCCATCTACCCCTGCAGCTGCTCCCGCGCGAATCGCGCCGGGCTCGAGGTGAGCGGCTATCCCGGCACGTGCCGGCCGGGTCCCAGCCGCTCCGGGCCCACCTCGACCCGCTTTCGGCTCCCCGATGGCCCGTGCCGGTTCGAGGATCGGATCCAGGGGCCGTGCGAATTTGATCTGCCCACTTTAGGAGATGTCATCGTCCAGCGTCGCGATGGCATCTATGCCTATCACCTGGCCGTCGTCGTCGATGATGCGACCCAGGGCATCACCGATGTCGTGCGCGGCGCCGACCTGCTCTCAAGCACGCCGTGGCAGCTCGAGTTGCAGCGCAGGCTCGGTTTTGCCCGCCCCGGCTACGCGCATTTGCCCCTGATCGTCGAGCCAGGTGGCGCCAAGCTCGCCAAATCGCGCCGATCGGTCGCGATCGACTCCCATCGGCCCGCCGCAGCCCTCGTCCGTGCCCTGTGTTTGTTACAGCAAAAGCCACCCGAAAGCTTCGAGCGCGAGACCCCCGAGAAGGTTCTCGACTGGGCGATCCGCCACTGGCGACCCGCCAATCTGAGCGGGCTCAAAAGCGTGCCTGTGACAGGCTGATTTGGCTGCTTTTCCCAGTTGTACTAAGGTATGCGGCGAGGGGATCGACGAAGCCGACCCGCCAGGCGCCGTTCTGGCGGCTACACATATAACGATGGGGGCTTCAATGAGCGAGCCACGGGTCATCAAAAAATATCCCAATCGCCGCCTGTACGACACGGTGGAGAGCCGCTACATCACGCTCGCCGATGTCCGCAAGCTCGTCGTCGAGCGCATCGACTTCGTGGTGATCGACAAGAAGAGTCAGGAAGACATCACGCGCAGCATCCTGCTGCAGGTCATCGCCGAGCAAGAGCACGCCGGCGAGCCGCTGATGAGTCGTGACTTTCTCTCGCAAGTCATCCGCTCTTATGGCGGCGGTGCCATGCAGGGCGTCATCGGTTGCTATCTGGAGCAGAGCCTGAAGCTCTTCGCGAGTCAGCAGCGCGAAGTGCGCGAGCGCGCCAAGGCCATCGTCGGGACCGATCCGCAGGAAACCATCGCGGCGGTGACTCAGCGCAACTATCAGCGCTGGCGCTCCGTGCAGGATGAGATCTTCCGCAATCTCATGGGGGCCACCGCACGCGCGCGCGCCGATGCGGCAGATGAGGAAAAGCCGGTGGGCTCTTCCTCCGCCTGATTGGCGTCAAGCGCTCGCGCAGCTTACGCGCCGTCGACGTTGCGCATGGACAGGCGAACGCGGCCCTGACGATCCACCTCGAGCACCTTCACCCGAATCACATCGCCTTCCTTGAGCTTGTCGCTGACGCGCTCGACGCGCTCATCGGATATCTGTGAGATGTGCACCAGGCCATCGCGGCCCGGAAGGATCGTCACGAACGCACCGAAATCCATGAGACGCGCTACGCGCCCCTCATAGATCCGACCGACTTCGACGTCCGCGGTGATGAGCTCGATGCGGCGCTGAGCTTCGCGCCCGGCGGTATTGTTCACCGAGGCGATCTTCACCGTGCCATCGCTCTCGATGTCGATGGTCGTGCCTGTCTCCTCGGTGATCTGGCGGATGACGGCGCCGCCCTTGCCGATCACGTCGCGAATCTTCTCCGGATCGATCTTCAATGTGATGATCGAGGGCGCCCACTCGGACATCTCGGCACGCGACGAGCTCAGCACCTGATTCATCTCACCGAGGATGTGCAGCCGGCCCTCACGGGCCTGATCGAGCGCGATGCGCATGATCTCGGGCGTCACGCCTTCGACCTTGATGTCCATCTGTAGCGCCGTGACGCCATCCTTCGTGCCCGCGACCTTGAAGTCCATGTCGCCGAGGTGATCCTCATCGCCCAGGATGTCGGTCAGTACCTTGAAGCGGCTGCCCTCGAGCACCAGCCCCATGGCGACACCCGCGACCGGCGCCTTGACCGGCACGCCCGCATCCATGAGCGCGAGGCTCGTGCCGCAGACGCTCGCCATCGAGCTCGAGCCGTTCGACTCGAGAATCTCCGACACCACGCGAATCACGTACGGGAACTTGGTCATGTCGGGCATGACCGCGGACACACCGCGGCGTGCGAGGTTGCCGTGCCCGATCTCGCGACGCTTGGGCGAGCCCATCATCCCCGTCTCGCCGACCGAGAACGGGGGAAAGTTGTAGTGGAGCATGAAAGGCTCGCGCCGCTCGCCTTCGAGTCCGTCGATGATCTGCGCATCGCGCGTGGTTCCGAGCGTCACCGTCACGAGCGCCTGCGTCTCGCCGCGAGTGAACAGTGCGGAGCCATGCGTGCGCGGCAAAAGGCCCACCTTCACCCGGATCGGACGCACCGTGCGGGGATCGCGTCCATCGATGCGGGGCTCGCCGTTGAGAATGCGCTGACGCACGATGTTGCTCTCGAGCTTGAAGAGCTGGCTCTCCACCTGCTCTTCCGTCCACTTCGGAGAGGAGCCCTGAGCGAGCGATGCGACGGTCTGATGCTTGATCTCCTGCAGTCGATCGCGGCGCTGCAGCTTCTCGGTGATCGAATACGCCTGCGACAGCGCCGCCTGCGCATGCAGTGAGATGGCGCTTCCGAGCTCGGCATTGTCTGCGGCAGACTGCCAGTTCCAGCGCGGCTTGCCCGCCTGCGCCGCAAGCTCACGAATGGCGCGGATGGCGCTCTGCATCTGCTGATGCCCGAAGACCACCGAGCCGAGCATGACCTCTTCGGAGAGGCCCTGTGCCTCTGACTCGACCATCAGCACGGCCGCCTCGGTGCCCGCAACCACCAGATGCAGCTGCGACTCCGCCAGATCCTTGCCGGTCGGGTTGAGCAGATACTGTCCGTTCTGGTAGCCGACACGCGCAGCACCGATCGGGCCGCTGAAAGGAATGCCCGACAGCGTCAACGCTGCGGAGGCGCCGAGTAGCGCGGGAATGTCCGCATCGATTTCCGGATCCATCGACAGCACGGTCGCGACGACCTGCACATCGTTGTAGAAACCATCGGGAAAGAGCGGACGAATCGGCCGGTCGATCAGCCGCGAGGTGAGAGTCTCCTTCTCCGTCGGCCGGCCTTCGCGCTTGAAGAAGCCGCCGGGGATACGGCCCGCGGCGTACGTCTTCTCCACGTAGTTGACCGTGAGCGGAAGGAAGTCGCGCCCGGACTGCGCCTGCTGCTGCGCGACGGCGGTGACGAGCACGACGGTGTCGCCCATGGCGACTTTGACCGCGGCGTCGGCCTGGCGGGCGAGCTCACCGGTCTCGAGCGTCACGGTGTGTGCACCGTACGCGAATGACTTACTGAAAGCGGTCACGCTTAGATCCTCACGAATGAATGGGGCAGAAAGCTTCAGGCCGCACGAAGCGCAGCGCGCGCTCCGAGCCGCCGCATGTCACTCGCTTCTGGAAGAAGTGGGCGTCAGCGGTGCGTTGTGGCGGCACGTGCGCGGCGTCAGCGACGCAGTCCCAGGCGCTCTACCAGCTCCTGGTACTTCTGCGGCTGCGTCGACTTCAGATAGTCGAGGAGCTTGCGACGCTGATTGACGAGCTTCACCAATCCCCGGCGCGATGAGTGATCGCGCTTGTGAGCATTGAAGTGTTCGCCCAGGCCGTTGATCCGCTCGGACAGCAGCGCGATCTGTACCTCGGGGGAACCGGTGTCTGCGGGTCCGCGACGGAACTGCGCGACGATTCCGTCCTTTTTCTCGCTGGTTAAGGTCATTGCGCAATATTCCTGCAAGCTACTGTGTTTACCCTGAATTTAGAAAGCGCGGCATTCTACTCGCTGGCCCAGCCCTGCCACAAGGAAAACAGCCGCTTAGGACGCACGAAGCCCGCACCGTCGGCCTCGCCCAAACCCAGGAACCGGCCGCGATCATCGTAGAGCCGCACCCGGCCCGGTCCGCTCAAGCTCGTCGTCCGCACGCCTTGTCCATGCACGATGCGGGCGGCTTCCTGCGCGGCGAACGCAATCCGCGGCAAAGCGGCGAGCGCCTCATCGGGCGCGATCAACGCGGGTCTGCGTGCCGGCTCTGCAGTCCGCCTCGAGCGCCTCGAGCGTAATCATCGCCTCGCTTGCGAAGGGCTCGACGCACAGGCGCCGCAGACGCACGACATGGCCACAGCTTCCCAGGGCGCGCGCGATGTCGGCTGCGAGCACGCGCACGTACGTTCCCTTGGAGCACAGCAAATCCAGCTCGAGCGTATCGGGCTCGAGAGTGCGCAGAGCGAGCTCGCCGATCTCGATCGTGCGTGGCGCCCGCTCGACTTCCAGTCCCGCGCGCGCGAGTTCGTAGAGCGGGCGTCCATCGCGCTTCAAAGCCGAATACATCGGCGGCACCTGCTGTTGCACACCTTGAAAGCGCTCGAGGACGGCTTCGATCGAGTCGCGCTCTAGAGCCGGCACCGGCCCGGTCTCGATGACGTTGCCCTCGCGATCGCCGGTCGCAGTCGCCGCGCCGAGACGCACTGCGAAGCGGTAACGCTTGCGCCCACCGACGAGTTCACCTGCGACCTTCGTTGCCTCCCCGAGGCATACCGGAAGCATGCCGGTCGCAAGCGGGTCGAGGCTGCCTACGTGGCCGGCCTTGTCGGCGCCGAGCGCACGCCGGGTTCGCTGCAGCGCGGCGTTCGAGGATAGGCCCTCGGGCTTGTCGAGAAGCACAATTCCGCTGATCTGCTCAGCCGGGTGCTTCATCGTCCGCCGCCGTCGCGCCGGTGCGGCGCTCGCCGACCGCCTCATCGATGAGGCTCGTCAGGCGCGCGGCGCGGTCCAGGGTGTCATCAAACACGAACGCGATCCGCGGTGCGTGCCGAAGGCCCAGCCTGCGGCCGAGCTGCCCACGCAGAAAGCCGCCCGCGCGAGTGAGTCCTTCGGCGACCTCGGCCGCATCGTGACGCGATGCAAACGGCACGAAGAATACGCGCGCCAAGCTCAAATCCGCCGCCAGCTCGACCGCCGTGATCGTCACGTTGCCGACGCGCGGATCTTTCACCTCGCGGCTGATGAGCTCGGCGAGCGTGCGCTGAATCTGCGCCTCAAGTTGCTGATGTCTTCTCACGACCTACTGCACCGTGCGCGCGACCTCGATGCGCGAGAAGCATTCGATCTGATCGCCGACGCGCACGTCCTGGTAGTTTTTGACGCCGATGCCGCACTCAGTGCCGGCGCGAACCTCATTCACGTCGTCCTTGAAGCGTCGCAGCGATTCGAGCGCGCCCTCGAAGATCACGACGTTGTCGCGCAGTACGCGAATCGGATTGTTGCGGCGGACGAGCCCCTCGGTGACGAGGCAGCCCGCGACGACACCGAACTTGCTGGAACGGAACACCTCGCGCACCTGCGCGATGCCGACGATCTGCTCCTTGATCTCCGGCTGCAGCATGCCGCTCATCATCTGCTTCACGTCATCGATCGCTTCGTAGATGATGCTGTAGTAACGCACGTCGAGCCCCGTCTCCTTCATCGCCTCGCGCGCACCGGAATCGGCGCGCACGTTGAAGCCGATGAGGTGGGCCTTCGAGGCCGCCGCGAGCTGCACGTCCGAGCCGGTGATTCCGCCCACGCCGCTCGCGATGACCTTCACCTGCACTTCGGAGGTCGCAAGCTTGGTGAGCGCATCGCGCAGCGCCTCGGCGCTGCCTTGCACGTCCGCCTTGAGCAGGATCGCGATCACACCGGCCTTGTCGGCCTCGAGCTGCGAGAACACATCCTCGGGACGCGTCGCCTGGCGCGCGAGCTTCACGTCGCGGAACTTGCCCTGCCGATACAGCGCGACTTCCCGCGCCTTGCGCTCACTTTCGACCGCGAGCACTTCATCGCCTGCGTTGGGCGAGCCGGACAAGCCGAGCACGACGACCGGCATGGAGGGCAGCGCCTCCTGCACGGGGCGGCCGGCCTCATCGAACATCGCGCGCACGCGCCCAAATTCGTTGCCAGCGAGGAACGGATCGCCCATGTGGAGCGTGCCTTTTTTCACGAGCACGGTCGCGATGGCGCCGCGGCCCTTCTCGATGCTCGACTCGATGACGACGCCGCTCGCAAGGCCTGAGCGCGGCGCGCTCAGCTCGAGCACCTCGGCTTGAAGCAGGATCGCATCGAGCAGCTGATCCACGCCAGCGCCAGTGCGTGCCGAGACGTTGATGAACATGTTCTGCCCGCCCCATTCCTCTGGAATCACTTCCTGCTTGGCGAGCTCGGTGCGCACCCGCTCCGGATCGGCATCGTTCTTGTCGATCTTGTTGACCGCGACGACGATGGGAACGCCCGCAGCACGGGCATGCTGAATCGCCTCGATGGTCTGCGGCATGACGCCATCGTCGGCGGCGACGACGAGGACGACCACATCGGTCGCCTTCGCACCACGGGCGCGCATGGCCGTGAAGGCGGCATGACCCGGCGTATCGAGGAACGTGATCGTGCCCTTCTCGGTGTCCACATGGTAGGCGCCGATGTGCTGCGTGATGCCTCCCGCCTCACCGGCTGCGACCTTGGCACGGCGGATGTAGTCCAGCAGGGAGGTCTTGCCGTGATCGACGTGGCCCATGACCGTGACGACGGGCGGACGCGGCTCGAGTTCGGTGCCCGCTTCGGCCACACCCTGCAGGCCCTCCTCGATGAGATTCTCGCGCTGCACCTTCGGCGTGTGCCCGAGCTCCTCGACCACCAGCACCGCCGTATCCTTATCGAGCGGTTGATTGATCGTGGCCATCACGTCCATGTTCATGAGGACTTTGATGACCTCGGTCGCTTTCACGGCCATCTTCTGCGCAAGCTCGGCGACTGTGATGGTCTCGCCGATCGACACCTCGCGCTTCATGGGCGTGGTCGGCATCTCAAAGCCGTGGCGCGCATCGCCGCTCACCGCGACCGAGCGGCCCTTGGCGCGCCGCTTCTTCTTGTAGCGCGAGCTCACGTCGGTCGTGACGTGCAGCTCCTCGCGCCCGTAGCGCGTCGCCTGCTTCTCCTCCGGCTCCTCCGGCTGTGCGGCCTCGCGCAGCCTCTCAATCACCGGCTCCTTCGGTGCCCGCCGCTGCGACTCGCGCTCGCGCCGCTCGGCTTCCTCGCGTGCCTGCTGCTCGGCGACGCGGCGCGCATCCTCCTGCGCCTTCTTGCGGTTCTGCTCTTCCTCCAGGCGCCGGCGGTTCTCAGCCTCCATGCGCTCGTGCTCGCGCCGCTCGGCCTCGAGCCGCTCGCTTTCGCGCCGCGCGGCCTGCTCGGCCTCGACGCGCTTCTGATCGCATGTCTTCCTGCTGCTGGCGTACCTGCTCCTGCAGCACGTCGCGCTTGACGTAGTTGCGCGTGCGGCGCACCTCGACGTTCACGGTGCGCGCCCTGCCCTGGTTGCTCGCGAGCTTGAGCTCGCTTTGCGTCTTGCGTCTCAAGGTGATCTTGCGCGGCGCACTGCCCTCTTCCTCGCTGCCGTGACTGCGGCGCAGGTGAGTCAGCAGCTCGAGTTTCGCCTCGTCACTGATGCGATCGTCCGGGCCGGCGACCTTGATGCCAGCCTGATCGAGCTGCACGAGCAGCCGATCCACCGGCACCTTCAGTACCTGCGCGAATTGGGAAACAGTTACTTCAGCCATGAGCTAGAACCTCGCGGTCATTGCCTCAGTGCCCGGCCTCGAACCAGGGGGCACGCGCCGTCATGATCAGCTTGCCGGCCTCTTCCGCGGCGAGTCCTTCGATATCGGAAAGATCATCGATCGACTGCTCGGCCAGATCCTCGCGCGTGCGCACGCCGCGGCGCGCCAGCGCCAGCGCCAGATCCGGGCTCATGCCCTGAGCAGCAGCAGATCGTCCGCCGGCATCGACTGATCGAGGGTTTCCTCGCTCACGATCGCCTGCGTCAGCAGCACGTCGCGGGCACGGTTGCGCAGCTCCTTGACGATGTCCTCGTCGAACTCGTCGATCGCCATGAGCTCCGCTTGCGGCACGTAAGCCACTTCCTCGACGGTGGAGAACCCCTCCTGCACCAGGATCGTCGCCACGTTCTCATCGACGTCGAGCTGCTTCATGAAGCTCTGCACCAGCTCGCGCGCCTCGGTCTCGCTCTTCGCCTCGGCGTCCGACTCGGTCATGACGTTGAGCTCCCAGCCGGTGAGCTGGCTCGCGAGACGGATGTTCTGTCCGCCGCGCCCGATCGCCTGCGACAGCTTCTCCTCCGCCACCGCGATGTCGATGCTGTGCGAGTCCTCATCGACGACGATCGACATGCACCTCGGCCGGCGACATCGCATTGATCACGAACTGCGCCGGATTCTCGTCGTACGGAATGATGTCGACGCGCTCGCCGGAGATCTCGTTGGAGACCGCCTGCACGCGCGAGCCGCGCATGCCGACGCAGGCACCGACCGGATCGATGCGCGGATCCTTGCTGCGCACCGCGATCTTGGCGCGAATGCCCGGATCGCGCGCCGCACCCAGGATCTGGATCAGGCCCTGGCCGACCTCGGGCACCTCGAGCTTGAACAGCTCCATCAGGAACTCGGGCGCGGTGCGCGTCAGAAACAGCTGCGGCCCGCGCGGCTCGGCGCGCACCTCGCTTGCAGGTACGCCTTGACCCGGTCCTGCGGCTTCAGCTGCTCGCGCGGGATCATGTCGCGTGCGCGGCACGAACCCTTCGGCATTGCCGCCAAGATCGACGTAGATGCCGTTGCGGTCGATGCGCTTGACGACGCCGCTGACCAGCGTGACCGACGCGATCCTTGTAGGCATCGACCACCTGCGCGCGCTCGGCTTCGCGCACTTTCTGCACGATGACCTGCTTGGCCTGCTGGGCCGCGATGCGGCCGAACGCCACCGACTCCATCGGCTCCTCGACGTAGCCGCCCGGGCTCGAGCGTCCGGCCTCGAGGTCGCGCGCGTCATCCAGCCGCAGCTCGGCCGGGAGTTCTCGAGCTCCTTCGAATCGTCGGCGAACACCTTCCAGCGCCGGAAGGTCTCGTAGTCACCGGTCTTGCGGTTGATGGCGACGCGCACGTCCCAGTCCTCGCCGTGCTTCTTGCGGGTAGCCGACGCCAGCGCCGCTTCGAGCGCTTCGAAGATGATCTCCTTATCGACGCCTTTCTCGTTCGAGACGGCATCGACGACCATCAGAATTTCCTTGTTCACGAGTATCCCCGGGGACACGCCCCAAGATGCAAAGTAATTAAGGCGCCAACCGCGCTCTGCCGATCTCCTCGAACCGCATCTGCACGCGCTCCTGATCGACCTCGAGCGCCACCCCATCCTCTTCAACCGATACGAGCTTGCC